>NZ_QAOW01000028.1 GCF_003051005.1 Rhodococcus sp. OK519 | reverse complement strand
CGCCGCCAGGCCGCGACCGGCTTGGTGGTGTCCATCTCGAACTCGAACCGGTTGGTCATGTCCGGGGTGATGTCGGCGACGTCGACGTAGAACTGCTCGTACCAGCGGCGCAGCTGGTAGACCGGGCCGTCTTCCTCGCACAGCAGCGGATTCTCGATGCGCGTCTTGTTCTTCCAGATCGCGACGTCCTGCTCGAAACCGATCGTGATGAACTTTGCCATGCCGCACGCCAGGGCCCGGGCCTTCTCACCGCTGATCGCCTCGCTCTGCTTGATCTTGATGCCGTACATGAGCACGAACTTGTCCGGCGCGATCGGGTAGTGGCAGTTGATCAGGATCGAGTCGATGTCGAAATCCGGGTAGTGGTACGTCAACTCGTCGATCATGAAGGACGGGCCGTAGTACGCGGCGACCGAGGTGTTGCCCGTCGACGCCACCTGACCGTCCTTGGTGGGGCGAGCCATGTCCTCGCGTCCGACGCCCTCGTGGTACTGGGTGGCGGTGTGGCCCTCGAAGATGTTCTTGAACTTGATCGGGAAGCCGTAGTGCACGTAGAAGAAGTGCGCCATGTCGACGACGTTGTCGATGATCTCGCGACAGTTGGTGTCGATGGTGATCTGCTTCCACACCCAGTCGGTCCACTCCTCACCGGGCGCGCTCATCGCCGGGATGGAGACCTCGGCCGGCGGCGGGTTGCCCTCGGGGTCGTGCCAGACGAACAGCAGGCCGTCGTTCTCCATCGTGGTCCACGCGCGGGTCTTCGCGAGCGGCGGCACGCGGCGGGCGTAGGGGATGTCGGTGCAGCGGCCCTTGCCGTTCCAGCGCCAGTCGTGGAACGGGCATGCGACCGAGTCGCCCTTGATCTCACCCTGGCTCAGATCGCCACCCATGTGTCGGCAGTAGGCGTCGAGCACCTGCAGCTCGCCCTGGCTGTCGGCGAAGACCACCAGCTTGGTGCCGAAGGCGTGGATCGAGTGCGGCTTGCCGTCGCGCAGGTCGCGCGTCAGCCCGACGCAGTGCCAGCCGCGCGC
>NZ_QAOW01000027.1 GCF_003051005.1 Rhodococcus sp. OK519 | reverse complement strand
CACCCGGCGTTACGTCTCCGACATTTCGATGGACGAACTACGGGCCGTGATCGCCGCGAAGGAACACGTCGCGACCGAACCACTCCAGACGGTCAGGGAGGCCCTCGAAATCAGCTAGCATTCAACACGACTCGTTGATCACTACGCGATCTCGCACCTGATCCGAAGTCCACCACCCCACGGGGCGCTATCCAAACCTCGCCGCTCCTTGACGAGACGAAGGTAGGCCGTAGACGGCGGATACCTGCCACTTTCAGCTGTCAGAACCACGTTACTTACAGCTGAAGATCACAGGTTCTGGTGCGGCAGACGCCGGGCCGGATCACCCCAGCTCGCAACGTCTCACAAGATAATCCCGAAACGTCGTGTCGAAACCGCGCACACCCTCGACCGGCTCGGCCGGAACGTGCGCGACACCCTGAACCTGATCCACGATCTGCGCGAACGCGGAATCGGAGTGCGGAACTTCGCCGATCCGATCCGCATCGACTCGAGCAACCCGGACGGCCCGATGGCACAGCTGGCTGTCGTACTGCTGGCACTGTCCGCGCAGATGGAACGTACCTACACCCTCGAACGCGCCGCCCACGCCCGCCAGGTCGCCACCGCGAAGGGCCGGCGCACCGGCCGCCCGTCGGTGGTCACCGAATCCCAGATCGCCCACGCGACCCACCTCCGCGATACCGGGCCACGGTCGCCGAGATCGTCGCCAAGACCGGTCTGACCCGTTCCGCCCTCTACCGGCATTTGTCGCCGCGGCCGACCGAGTCCGGCACCGTCTCAACCGCTTTCGGTAGCCGCAAGTAAGGTGAGTCTGTCAGTGGCCTTTGACACGGTCACCATCCAGCGCCCCTGCAAAGTCGTGTAATTGCGTGTCAGAGGGTGTGAAGTAGCGCGATTGCGCAGAGCGGGTCGCGGCGGTGGTGCCACCTCTACCTGGGTGACAGTTCGACGGACCTGCAGAACCTGTGTGGCGTGAGGGAAGCGGAAGCCGGCATCGACCTTGGTGGCCAGGATGTCGACGCGGGAGTTGCATACCGAGACGGCAGTGCCTGCCCCCAATCCAGGCTCCTCCAGCGGTGAAACCACTGCTCAGTGGGCATCACTGACGACCGTGCCGAGGCCTTGGCGGTTGCGGGCGTAACGCAGAACTGGCTTTTGAGCAAGAAGTAAGTATGAGGGAGTTGACAACGAAGACGTCCACCCATTCGGGTGGCACCGATCAGGGTGTAAAGCAGTGCTGGCTTTTGAGCAAGAAGTGAGCGGGGGGAGGTCGGCGGCGAGAGGATTGACGATTCTGGGCGCTGGAGCGGGGGATGATCCGCAGGGACGTGTCGGGGAGTTCGAGCAGTTGTACCGGGCGCATGTGCATGCGGTGACCAGGTATTTTTCCCGTCGTACCTCCGATCCGCAAGTGGTCGCGGATTTGACGGGAGATACCTTCACCGAAGCGATCGCTTCGTTTGACTCGTTCGACCCGGCTCGAGGCGCGGCGGGCGGCTGGATTTTCGGCATAGCTCGCCGAGTTTTCGCCCAGCACTGTGAAAGCGCAGCGCGTCGATCCGACGCTGACGGGCGATTGAATGGCCGACGTGCGCTGGATCCAGACGAAATAGCCGAGCTCGTCGACCGTATTGATGCGGAGACTCAAGGACGGCGCCTGCTCGATGAGCTGGCTGCGCTCTCTTCCGCTGATCGCGATGTCATCGAATTGGTTGATCTGGCAGGCCTGACACCCAAGGACGCCGCAGCAGCACTGGGGCAGTCGCCGGGTGCTCTGCGTATCAGGCTCTTTCGGGCACGAAACAAACTGCGTACTACGGCGCAACGACCATAAGGAGATGGAACTGATGACTAAGTTTGATGACAGTCTGCTCGACGAATTGATGAACAAGCATTCGGCAACGCTGACAACGATGAAGCGAGCCGAGTCACACCGCCGGCGGACCGCTCGACCTCTGGCCTTCGCAGCCAGCGGGCTCGCTGTCGCAGGGGCCGTGTCCGCTATTGCCCTGACGGGTACCGACAGCCCGGCGTATGCAGTCACTCCAAACACCGACGGCACCGTCACCGTGTCGATCGAAGATGTCAAAGCTGTGGATGCCGCCAATGCAGAATTGCAGCGACTCGGTGTGCGAGCTACGGCAGTAGCGATGACAGACGACTGCTCGTCGTATGTGGAACCGGCCGACTATTTCGACGGTGTCGAGTGGGATGCTCCCTACACGGCAGGTGATTCCATCGTCATTGGACGAAACATTCCACAGGGGTACACCATCTTGATCAGCGTTTCCAGCAAACCGGATCGTGGGCTCGGCTACACGGGACCGGTGAAGACCCCGGCCCCCTCCTGCGTACTCGACCCGGCCAGCGACCCTGAGCAAATGTCGCCTCCCACCGCGCCACGCTGAAGCAGAGTCAGCCTCGGGACAGTCATTACACGGCAGACCGTCCCTCGCGGCCCGGTCGACACAACCTGGACTGCGATCGCGTACATGAGCATGCCTTCACCTCCTGCCTTCGATGCCTTTCCGCTGAGGGGCTGAGACGGAAGGGGCGGGAGTCGTGCAGACAGCTCATCTGGAATCTGCGCGTGCGACTTCGACGACGCGGAAGTCGTGTCGTCGGAGTCTTCTACGAACAGCTCTCTGTCTCACACGTTGTGGATGAAGGTCGACACCGGCACAGTTTCGAGACGGAAGGGTGCGGTGCATCCCATCGGGAGGCGCACACGTTGGCCGCCACATATCTGGAGGACGCATCGCGACATCCGAGAGAGTGTGCCTGAGCCCAGACCCGTGGAGGATGAGGGCATCGACGGCATGCTCCCGCGCTGCGCGATGCAATCACAGAGAACGGACAACTGGTACGGGCGGGGCGGTGGGGGCGCATCCGTGATCTTCCCCGACGGACTCGATTCACCCACTGCCCCAACCGGAATCTTCGCGAGCGACGCCGAGGGTCGATCATCTCCGACCCCGAGGGACGGAAGACGTCCATATGTGTAAACGCCATGTCAGACAGGACAACTATGCCGACAGAACTCATGCTCGGAGAAGACCCCGAATGCCTGGATAACGAAATTCTGATGGTCCGATATCAGCAATTCATCGCAAGCTCAACCGGTCACGCGTGCGCCGGCGACTTCGAGGGCCGCGATGTCTGGGCTCGGGCCGCCGATCGCTTCGCTGCCGTCGCTCGACGACGCGGCCTACAGCCTGAGGAGTTGCCTCGGAATGGGTGCACCACCGCCGGATCGTCTCGCAGCTGACCACGACACCGCGTTGAAGCATCATCTTTTCGACCTCATGGAAGCTGAGCGGGGGCCGAAAGTACAACCACACGCAGTGATTGATGATTTCGGTCGGGTACCGGTGGTCCTCGTACGACAGTATTGCGGTGCTCGCCCCATCGATTCTCCCAGTTACTGCAAGTCCAACAACGAGACAGTGTCGTCGTGATTGATTCTTGTTCTCGTCGGATCCCGACAGCGCGCAGAGCCTGCTATCGCGGCATCTCGACGCTGGTTCAGGCTGTTCCTCTTACCTATCGATCTCGGCCGCCAATCGCGCCAGGGCGCCGATGTCCGCGGAACGACTACCTGCCGGC
>NZ_QAOW01000026.1 GCF_003051005.1 Rhodococcus sp. OK519 | reverse complement strand
TGTTCGGCGGTGTCCTACTCTCCCACACCCTGTCGAGTGCAGTACCATCGGCGCTGGAGGGCTTAGCTTCCGGGTTCGGAATGAGACCGGGCGTTTCCCCTCCGCTATGGCCGCCGTAACTCTATGAAACTGTCACACATTCGATCCCCCCGCCCGAACCACCCGCCCGCCACAAAAAGGGCACAGGGGTGTTGGGGGTGAATGATATCTGTGTGTTGTTTCAGATACCGCACAGTGGACGCGTAGCTTCTTTGTGGTAAGTCCTCGGCCTATTAGTACCAGTCACCTCCATCCGTTACCGGACTTCCAGTTCTGGCCTATCAACCCGGTGGTCTGCCGGGGGCCTTACCCCCTCGAGGGGGTGAGAAACCTCATCTTGGAACAGGCTTCCCGCTTAGATGCTTTCAGCGGTTATCCCTTCCGAACGTAGCTAACCAGCAGTGCTCCTGGCGGAACAACTGGCACACCAGAGGTTCGTCCGTCCCGGTCCTCTCGTACTAGGGACAGCCTTCCTCAAGTTTCTAACGCGCGCGGCGGATAGAGACCGAACTGTCTCACGACGTTCTAAACCCAGCTCGCGTGCCGCTTTAATGGGCGAACAGCCCAACCCTTGGGACCTACTCCAGCCCCAGGATGCGACGAGCCGACATCGAGGTGCCAAACCATCCCGTCGATATGGACTCTTGGGGAAGATCAGCCTGTTATCCCCGGGGTACCTTTTATCCGTTGAGCGACACCGCTTCCACTTGCCGGTGCCGGATCACTAGTCCCGACTTTCGTCCCTGCTCGACTTGTCAGTCTCACAGTCAAGCTCCCTTGTGCACTTGCACTCAACACCTGATTGCCAACCAGGCTGAGGGAACCTTTGGGCGCCTCCGTTACATTTTGGGAGGCAACCGCCCCAGTTAAACTACCCACCAGGCACTGTCCCTGAACCAGATCATGGTCCGAGGTTAGATGTCCAATACGATCAGAGTGGTATTTCAACAATGACTCCACAGACACTGGCGTGCCCGCTTCACAGTCTCCCACCTATCCTACACAAACCGAACCGAACAACAATACCAAGCTATAGTGAAGGTCCCGGGGTCTTTTCGTCCTGCCGCGCGTAACGAGCATCTTTACTCGTAATGCAATTTCGCCGAGTCTATGGTTGAGACAGCTGAGAAGTCGTTACGCCATTCGTGCAGGTCGGAACTTACCCGACAAGGAATTTCGCTACCTTAGGATGGTTATAGTTACCACCGCCGTTTACTGGGGCTTAAATTCTCAGCTTCGCCATTACTGGCTAACCGGTCCTCTTAACCTTCCAGCACCGGGCAGGCGTCAGTCCGTATACATCGTCTTACGACTTCGCACGGACCTGTGTTTTTAGTAAACAGTCGCTTCTCACTGGTCTCTGCGGCCCCACCCAGCTCACCAAGCAAGTTGGATCACCAGACGAGGCCCCCCTTCTCCCGAAGTTACGGGGGCATTTTGCCGAGTTCCTTAACCATAGTTATCTCGATCGCCTTAGTATTCTCTACCTGACCACCTGTGTCGGTTTGGGGTACGGGCCGTGTGAAAGCTCGCTAGAGGCTTTTCTCGGCAGCATAGGATCACTGAATTCGCCTCAATCGGCTACGCATCACGTCTCAGGCTGTATGTGACCCGGATTTGCCTAGGTCACGCCCTACACGCTTACACCAGTATTACCACTGACTGGCTCAGCTACCTTCCTGCGTCACCCCATCGCTTGGCTACTACCAGATCAGGTCCCGTGCATCCACATCCAGGTTCCCCGAAGGGAAGTAAGGACGCTTCAGGACGGTTAGTATCACTGATTCACCAGGGGCGCGTTCACACGGGTACGGGAATATCAACCCGTTGTCCATCGACTACGCCTGTCGGCCTCGCCTTAGGTCCCGACTCACCCTGGGCGGATTAACCTGGCCCAGGAACCCTTGGTCATTCGGCGGACGAGTTTCTCACTCGTCTTTCGCTACTCATGCCTGCATTCTCACTCGTGCAGCCTCCACACCTGGATCACTCCGGCGCTTCCATGGCTGCACGACGCTCCCCTACCCATCCACACCACTGCACACAGATCCGTAGACCCGCATGGGTGTTATGTGAATGCCGCAGCTTCGGTGGTGTACTTGAGCCCCGCTACATTGTCGGCGCAGGATCACTTGACCAGTGAGCTATTACGCACTCTTTCAAGGGTGGCTGCTTCTAAGCCAACCTCCTGGTTGTCTTCGCGACCCCACATCCTTTTCCACTTAGTACACGCTTAGGGACCTTAGCTGGCGATCTGGGCTGTTTCCCTCTCGACTACGAAGCTTATCCCCCGCAGTCTCACTGCCGCGCTCTCACACTCTGGCATTCGGAGTTTGGCTGACGTCAGTAACCTTGTAGGGCCCATCGGCCATCCAGTAGCTCTACCTCCAGAGTGAAACACGCGACGCTGCACCTAAATGCATTTCGGGGAGAACCAGCTATCACGGAGTTTGATTGGCCTTTCACCCCTACCCACAACTCATCCCCTCAGTTTTCAACCTAAGTGGGTTCGGGCCTCCACGACGTCTTACCGTCGCTTCACCCTGGCCATGGGTAGATCACTCCGCTTCGGGTCTAGAACATGCCACTGCGTCGCCCTATTCAGACTCGCTTTCGCTACGGCTACCCCACACGGGTTAACCTCGCGACATGCCACTAACTCGCAGGCTCATTCTTCAAAAGGCACGCCATCACCCACCCACCGAAGTGGCGCAGGCTCTGACGGATTGTAAGCGCACGGTTTCAGGTACTATTTCACTCCCCTCCCGGGGTACTTTTCACCTTTCCCTCACGGTACTAGTCCGCTATCGGTCACCAGGGAGTATTCAGGCTTATCGGGTGGTCCCGACAGATTCACAGCAGATTTCACGGGCCCGCTGCTACTCGGGTGTCCACTACAACAGTCATCAAGTTTTCGTCTACGGGACTCTCACCCTCTACGACAGGCCGTTCCAGACCACTTCGACTAACACGATGATTTCTTACTGTTGGCCAATCCGGCAGAATTGACAAAATGGATCCCACAACCCCACGAATGCAACGCCCGCCGGCTATCACACACCCATGGTTTAGCCTCTTCCGCTTTCGCTCGCCACTACTCACGGAATCACATGTTGTTTTCTCTTCCTGTGGGTACTGAGATGTTTCACTTCCCCACGTTCCCTCCACACGCCCTATATATTCAGGCGTGGGTAACCACACATCACTGTGGCTGGGTTTCCCCATTCGGAAATCCTCGGATCTCAGCTCGGTTGACAGCTCCCCGAGGCTTATCGCAGCCTCCTACGTCCTTCATCGGCTCCTGGTGCCAAGGCATCCACCGTGCGCTCTTAATTACTTACAACAAAGATGCTCGCGTCCACTGTGCAGTTCTCAAACAACACACAACACCCGAACTCGTGTGGCACCAGCCGGCAGATTCACATCCACCGCGGTATGACCACGCCCAGGCATTGTCCGTTTCTTCCTGGAGAAAAACACTCGCGTGTTCTCTCAGGACCCAACAGTATGTCGATATAACTCTCTTCCCACCAACACAGAGGCCGGCAGTAACGAAGAAAATGTTTGTCAGTGTTCCACCCATGAGCAACCGCCGCTCCACATGTGGGAGCAGAAACGGCCTCTGCCGACCATCGACCCACCTGTGTGAGTGATCGATCGGAGAACGCTCCTTAGAAAGGAGGTGATCCAGCCGCACCTTCCGGTACGGCTACCTTGTTACGACTTCGTCCCAATCGCCGATCCCACCTTCGACGGCTCCCTCCACAAGGGTTAGGCCACCGGCTTCGGGTGTTACCGACTTTCATGACGTGACGGGCGGTGTGTACAAGGCCCGGGAACGTATTCACCGCAGCGTTGCTGATCTGCGATTACTAGCGACTCCGACTTCATGGGGTCGAGTTGCAGACCCCAATCCGAACTGAGACCAGCTTTAAGGGATTCGCTCCACCTCACGGTCTCGCAGCCCTCTGTACTGGCCATTGTAGCATGTGTGAAGCCCTGGACATAAGGGGCATGATGACTTGACGTCGTCCCCACCTTCCTCCGAGTTGACCCCGGCAGTCTCCTGCGAGTCCCCGCCATTACGCGCTGGCAACACAGGACAAGGGTTGCGCTCGTTGCGGGACTTAACCCAACATCTCACGACACGAGCTGACGACAGCCATGCACCACCTGTATACCGACCACAAGGGGGGCCGTATCTCTACGGCTTTCCGGTATATGTCAAACCCAGGTAAGGTTCTTCGCGTTGCATCGAATTAATCCACATGCTCCGCCGCTTGTGCGGGCCCCCGTCAATTCCTTTGAGTTTTAGCCTTGCGGCCGTACTCCCCAGGCGGGGCGCTTAATGCGTTAGCTACGGCACAGATCCCGTGGAAGGAACCCACACCTAGCGCCCACCGTTTACGGCGTGGACTACCAGGGTATCTAATCCTGTTTGCTACCCACGCTTTCGTTCCTCAGCGTCAGTTACTGCCCAGAGACCCGCCTTCGCCACCGGTGTTCCTCCTGATATCTGCGCATTTCACCGCTACACCAGGAATTCCAGTCTCCCCTGCAGTACTCAAGTCTGCCCGTATCGCCTGCAGGCTCACAGTTGAGCTGTGAGTTTTCACAAACGACGTGACAAACCGCCTACGAACTCTTTACGCCCAGTAATTCCGGACAACGCTCGCACCCTACGTATTACCGCGGCTGCTGGCACGTAGTTAGCCGGTGCTTCTTCTGCAGGTACCGTCACTCTCGCTTCGTCCCTGCTGAAAGAGGTTTACAACCCGAAGGCCTTCATCCCTCACGCGGCGTCGCTGCATCAGGCTTTCGCCCATTGTGCAATATTCCCCACTGCTGCCTCCCGTAGGAGTCTGGGCCGTGTCTCAGTCCCAGTGTGGCCGGTCGCCCTCTCAGGCCGGCTACCCGTCGTCGCCTTGGTAGGCCATTACCCCACCAACAAGCTGATAGGCCGCGGGCCCATCCTGCACCAGTAAACCTTTCCACCAAGAACCATGCAGTTCAAGGTCATATCCGGTATTAGACCCAGTTTCCCAGGCTTATCCCAGAGTGCAGGGCAGATCACCCACGTGTTACTCACCCGTTCGCCACTCGTGTACCCCCGAAGGGGCCTTACCGTTCGACTTGCATGTGTTAAGCACGCCGCCAGCGTTCGTCCTGAGCCAGGATCAAACTCTCCGTTGAAGACTCTAGATTGGCCGGCAAGCCGGCAATCAGTCATAGACATCGAGTCAAATCACTAGCAAAAAAACTCAACTAGCTCTAAACACTGACCATCCCAGACGGAAGAATGGAACGATCAGCAAATACCCACACCACCAAAAAGTGATGCGGAGTACCAAATAATTTGGCACTGACATTCATCGACACACTGTTGAGTTCTCAAAGAACACGCGCACACCATCACTCGAAACCCTAAGATTTCTCGCTCCGGGGCAACCGTTCCAGCCTAACCCGATCCC
>NZ_QAOW01000025.1 GCF_003051005.1 Rhodococcus sp. OK519 | reverse complement strand
ACGGGCAATCCGGATTGTCTACAGTCGCCACTGCAGACTTTCTATGACGGTGGTCACTCGTGCGAATCTGCAGGTCACGGCGCCGAAAGCGGTTCGGGCGGGGGCGCATTCGCGGGACAGAGGGCGGATATCCCGCCTCCGGTGCCCTTCGATGAACCGCTCACCGACAGAATGGAACCCATGCCCCTCACCCCCGATGCAGCGTTCTGGCGCCGCGTGCATGCGGACCGACAGTGCGTGGAAGGGGTCGTCTGACTCCGGTACACCCCCTCGGCTGGGGTCGCACCTCAGCGCCTACTCGCGGTTGGACCCCATCTCAACCACTGCAGAGCCCGTCTCATGACCTGAGCGGCCGGTGCGGTCATGGTGGCCGCGATTCGATGGGTCCACTTGCTCGGCCTGCCTTGGCGGCGGGAACCTTATGCCGCCTTTCACTTCCCGCGCGTGAACCTGCGTGTTTCGGCGTGTGCGTGCAGCGCTGAGACCAGCCCGCGGCGGCGCCCGGTTTCAGGGTCGATCCGCAGCGCCTCCGCGATCTGCGAACCGCTCGCGTGGAACTTGTGCTCCGACGACGTCTCGGGAGCGTCGTCCGAGGTCCGCTTCAGGAAGCGGTCCGGCAGGGCAAGCTTGTGGATCGTGCGCAGCGCGAGCAGGTACTGCCGGGTGAGGGGCCCGCTGGTGTAGGGCAGGTCGTACTTCGCGCATAGCGCGCGCACCCGCACCGCGATCTCTGGGTACCTGTTCGACGGCAGGTCCGGGAACAGGTGGTGCTCGATCTGATAGCTCAGGTTGCCGGTCAGGAATCCCATGACCGGGCCGGCGTCGATGTTCGCGCTGCCGAGCATCTGCCGCAGATACCACTGCGCCCGCGTCTCGTTCTCGAACTGCTCGGCAGTGAACTTCTCGGCGCCGTCCGGGAAGTGACCACAGAAGATCACCGCGTACGCCCACAGATTCCGCACCAGGTTCGCGGTCGCGTTCGCCGCCAGCGTGGCCTTCCACCCCCGGCCCGTCAGCGCCGGGAACAACACGAAATCCTTCCCGACCTGACGGACGATCTTGAGCGCGAACTCCTTGTTGGGCCCCGAGTTCCACTGCATCGGGTCGACGCCCTCGCGCTTTTGCTGCGCCTCGAGGTCGTGCAGCGCGATGCCCCACTCGAACGTCGCCGCCAGGATCACGTTCGCGATCGGCTGCAGCAGATTGATCGGCTTCCACTCCTCGTCACGCGTCATCCGCAGGATGCCGAATCCCACGTCGTCGTCCATCCCGACGATGTTGGTGTACGTGTGGTGCGAGTAGTTGTGCGCCCGCTTCCAGTGCTCTGACGGGCCGGTCTGGTCCCACTCCCACGTCGTGGAATGGATCTCGGGATCGTTCATCCAGTCCCACTGCCCGTGCATCACGTTGTGCCCGAGCTCCATGTTCTCGATGATCTTGGCGAGCGAGAGCATCGCCGTACCGAGAACCCACACGGGCTTTCTTCGGCCGGCGACGAGCACGACCCGGCCACCGAACTCCAACGAGCGCTGCAGCTTGATCGTTCGCCGGATATACCGGGCATCGCGTAAGCCCCGAGACTCCTCGACGTCGCGACGGATCGCATCCAACTCGCGCCCGAGTGCGTCGATGTCGACGTCGGTGAGGTGAGCGAACTCGTTGATGTTGGTGATGGCCACCCAGGGTTCCTCCGTTGGGGTAGATGGTTCACCGGCGTCAGCTGTCGACGCAGGCCACTAGGTACAACGATATGAGAAATCGGCCATCAACAGGATGCGACCGAATCGACGTCACACCGCGGACGACCCGGAGTAACACTCCAGGAACCAGGCGCCGGCAGCAACAGAAGATGCAGGTCTGGATGCGCTCGCGCTCCCGCACGCTTCTTCCGCTGCGCAGACCACGGCATGACCGGATGCGAGCAGTATCACATGCTTCCGGCAGATCTCATGCGGCTGACGAAAAGCATCCGCGCACCGGCCTTCATGAAGTCGCCAGGAGGAAGGCCATGGCAGTGCCCGTCTAGCAGAGTGCCACTCGAGCTGTCTTCGCCTGAATGGGCTCGACCTCGATCTGTCCGGTCTCTGATTCTGCCGCTTCCCGTCAGGAGTGGTTGGTGCACAACAGGTTCGGCTTTGTGCTCCAACCCTGGCCTTCAGTGGCCCTGACCAGGTGCCGGCTCACGCCATGGGGTAGCCGTCGACGGTCGGCATAGCGGGCAGCACGACCTGCGCCCTGTGCACCTGAGCCGCTTCGACTGCGTCGGCCAGGTCATCGTCACCCGAGACGAGGAAGTACACATCGGATGCGCCGTTGCGGGCGTGGGCCACGAGGTCTAGGCCGATGTGCAGGTCGATACCCTTCTGCTCGCCGTTTACGCCGAGCAGTCCGAGCAGTCCGAGCAGTCCGAGCAGTCCGAGCTGGAGCTTGACCTAGAGGAGCTCGCCGATGCGCTCCTGCTGTGGATCCGGGAGGCCGGTGCGGGCCGAGTCGTACCAGTGCACCCGTAACACCGGCAGGCCCGACCGGGCCTCTGCCGAGGAGAGTCGTACTCGCGGTGCCACTTCGCGCGCTTGTGCTGCCGTGTCCAATGTCTCCGGTCGGGGTAGACAAGAGGTACAGGCACCAACTGACCGCACCCAGTGGAGGCAGACGATGGAACAGCCGAAAGATGAAGAAGTAACTGGTGACCGGGCGCGCACCGACGCGCCGGGACCTGTCGATCATGGTCGGGACGGTGGCATGGCCACACGGGAGAACGCCCCCGACATCGTGCGCGGATCGGACAGCGACAAATCCAGCGGCTGACGCTCACCAGGGGCCGAGCATCGGCGAGATAACGATGGCGGGGGAGGCCCGAGAACCGGCACACGGTTCGGGCCTCCCCCGCCATGGTTGTGCTCAGGCCGAGGAGATCAGGCTTCGATCTGAACTTGCCCGCCGGCTGTGCCGGCACGACTCGGTGGGCCGGAGGTGATCTCGATGCGACGCGGCTTCGCCTTCTCCGCGATCGGCAAGCTCACCGTCAGTACACCGTTCTCGTAGGACGCGGCGATACGCTCGCTGTCGATGTCGTCGCTGATGGACACCTGACGCTTGTAGGTGCCGGCAAATCGTTCACCGGCCAGCCACGTCACACCGTCTTCCGGTGATGCACTGCGGTGCGCGGTCAACGTCAAGGTCGAACCGTCGACACGGACATCTACCGATCCTGGATCGACGCCGGGGAGATCGGCGTGCAGGAGGTAGTGATCATCGACCTTGTAGAGGTCCATCGGCATGAACCGCGGACTTCGCGCACTGCCGGTCCCTGGGGCAAGCAGAGACTTGGCGATCAGGTCGATGTCAGTGAAGGGATCCAAACGAAGCACAGCAACACACCTCCCATGTCATAGAAAGGTCCCCGCCACCTCGACGGGCGACCGAAATTTACTGTGCGAGTGGATGATAACCACCACTTCTGACACTCGGCAACCCCGAGTGCCAACTCGTTGCCGGCGTGTGGCGGGGTGCGCAGCCGGGGCGCCGGCGCCCGGCAGTGGCAGTCGATGCCCCTCCGGCGCGAGTACCGGCGGGGCTGACGATCATCAAGACGCTCTGGGTTTTGGGCGCCGTCGGGGTGAACCGGATCCCGTCGAGGGCGATCTCGCAACCGACGAGCTTACGCAGGGCGGAGGCCCCAGCTGGTAGCGCAAACATCGCCCGCCCGTGAACGTCGGCCGGTGAGCGGAGGCGAGGCTATCAGCGCCCGCTTTTTCGGGGAAGCCGTACAGTGGGGTTCGAGCCAGGTGAATTTCTCTGCCCTGGCGATCTCAGCGCGCTGGAAACTCGTCTCGGTGATCGAGTATCCGGGCCTCATGTACGGCGTCTCGATACGGTCCTTTTTTCGGACTTTCCTCGGGCTGACCCGGGGCCGGTATCGATCCTGAGCGAGTCGCTGCTGACTTGCTGCACGACGACAAAGGACCACTATGAACAGCAAACATGGCGTCAACGGAGTGCTTTTCTCCAACCCCCGGGCCAGCGTCGGCCCCGAGAACAACGAACCGGCACGAGCAGTGGCCGGGTCCACCACCGCCCTCCTGACTCCTCAGCGGAAGACCAGCGAGGAAATTCATCGCGCGCTGTTCAGTGCGCAGTAGCCACCGGTAATTCTCTATTTCCGAAAGTCCAGTCCGAGTGAAACATTGCCCTCAGTATGTCGACAATCCGTCCCCTGTCGAGGCCATCGGCCGGACCGACGGCGACGCGCCCCGGTAAGACGCGCCCCGTAATCAGCGGCTGCCACTCGCTTCCCGGGCACTGGGTTTTCGTCCTTGCCGCCTGGGGTGTGAATTCCGTTCGAGACGACTTCCCGCACAATGTGTGGTTAACTGTTGTTGGTCGTAGTTTTTGTTCGCGTTTTGCCACGCTCGCAAATGCTTATTGCGGGCGGATGGATCTCCTGTTCAGGAATCGCCGTGGTGTGATACCGGCCCAGCCCTGCCCATTTTTCGGCAGAGCTGTTGAGCATGACAAGAGGAGAAATACATGGCAGAGGGCACCGTGAAGTGGTTCAACTCCGAGAAGGGGTTCGGCTTCATCGCACCTTCGGACGGTTCCGCTGACGTCTTCGCGCACTTTTCGGAGATTCAGAGCGGCGGGTTCCGCAGCCTCGAGGAGAACCAGCAGGTGCGGTTCGAGATCGGCCAGGGCGCCAAGGGCCCTCAGGCAACCGGCATCACCGTAATCTGATCCACCCCGCTCTCCCCCTCGCGGGGATGTGAGGCAACGTCGGGCCCCGCCCCCCACACAGGGGGCGGGGCCTGACGTGTTTCGTACTATCGGGAAAACTGCAGCTGTGCAGCCGAATTCGCGAGGAGCGTGTTTTCCTCGACCAGGCGCACCTGGGTGTCTTCGAGTTCGAGGATGCGGGCGATGCCGACGAGGTTCACCCCCAGTTCGACGAGCTCGCCGATCCGCTCGAGGCGCTGCAGGTCGTTCGGGCTGTAGCGCCGGGTTCCGCCCATCGTGCGGGTGGGCGAGATCAGGCCCCGCCGCTCGTAGAGTCGCAGAGTCTGCGGGCCCACCCCGGACAGTTCCGAGGTTACCGAGATGCCGTACACGCCACGACTCGAGCGATCCGTCGAAATCATGACCGGTGTCACCGCGCCCTCCGCGTCGATCGTTGTTGCGCTTCAATCACCCGACACCTGACACGATAGACCGCCCATACGGGGACTGCCCGGCTCCAGGGGCGGACTGCCTCCCGGGCCGCCGCCGCGTCGCCGAACCCAGTGGGGCGACGCGTCGTTCAGGGGCAAACGACCCTGTTCGGGTCACCCGTTCCCGCTCGTCGCGCACGCGCTGTCGGTCCGCATGCACGCGGCGCCAGAACGCTGCATCGGGGGTGAGGGGCATGGGTTCCATTCTGTCGGTGAGCGGTTCACCGAAGGGCGCCCGAGGCGGGACATCCGGACTCCACCCTCCGCCCCACGAATGCGCCGCCTCCGGAACCGCTTTCGGCGCCGTGACCTGCAGATTCGCACGAGTGACCACCGTCATAGAAAGTCTGCAGTGGCGACTGTAGACAATCCGGATTGCCCGT
>NZ_QAOW01000024.1 GCF_003051005.1 Rhodococcus sp. OK519 | reverse complement strand
CACCGGCGGCACGTGCTTCGGCGACACGACGCCTTGCAGGTTCCGCATGAAATGTACCCGGCAGCGCTGCCACGAAGCGCCGGTGAACTGTTGTGAGTGCACGCCTCAGTCCGACAACCATTTGCGCCGCTTCAGCCTTGGACTGTGGGATGAACTGACCACGCTGCTCGGTCATGTACAGATCCTCTCTCATCCCGAGATTCGTTGCCCAAGATCATTGGATCACCCCAGCTTGCACCAAGCAATTGCTTGGTGCAAGATTGGCGAGTGACCGCAGCCGAGGCCCTCGAACCTGCACGTCACCACGAGCTGTCGACCCGGGCCGCCGGACCGTGGCCGAATACGGACTGGCTTCGCATCGGGTCACTCTGCCCAGCCGAAGTAGACCCGCTTCTAACCTGAGACGGTCATGGTCATTGCCCCTCGGCGCAATCGACATCTTTCGCGACTCTGCTGAACGAGCCGGGGCGGGGCAACCGCCTCATTGACTATGATCCCGGCCGGCAGTGCACAGCTACTTACACCATGACAACTGCACCAATGGCCGAAAACCGCCGCTACGACGAGATGCAGAAGGTGCGAATTGCGGACCCTCGAATGTGACGTCGACACAACATGGATCGACATCAATGACCACATGAACGCCCAGTACTACGGGATCGTGGTCTACCGCGCACACGCCGCGTTCACCGACGCTCTAGGCCTGGGTGACGATTACGTCCGGGCGACCGGGTTCGGGAAGGTCGTGGTGCAAACCGCAATGACCTACGAACGCGAGGTACGGCGCGGGGCACGGCTCGCCGTCGATTCCTGGCTACTGGGCGTGGACGCCAAACGGCTGCACTTCTTCCACGAAGTACGCAATCTCGACGACCAAACGCGGGTAGCCGTTCCCGAGCAGTTGGACCTGCACGTGGACCTCGAGACGAGAAGGACTACTCCGCTGCCCCCGGAGGTGCTCGCCAGGCTCACACATTTCGCTGCTGAGCAGTGTGCGGCTGGCCGACCCAATGGTGTGGGGCGCACGATTCGTTTTCCGCGGAGCTGACCGAGGAATCCCTTCGCGCCAACGAAACGGTGGTGCCCCAGTCGAAGCCGAGGTCGGCGAGTTCGGTGAAGTGTGCGGTTGTCAGCGATGGTGTGTCGCGGCGGCGTTCGGTGCGTCGTCGCGCGGCTCGTGTTCCGAGCAGGAATCCGTCGCTGCAGGTGAGTGTTGTGAGACATGGTGTGCCGGGGCTCGGCGGTGCAGTCGCCGAGGCGGGTGATACTGGCCGCCCACCGCTGCCGTCCATCCCGCCGCGGATAGTGGCAGTGCCCCAGTCGACGCCGAGGGCGTCGAGCTGGCGACCCGCTCCGGGATTAGACGATCTGCGCCGAGGCGCCGGTCCCGGCGGCGGTGCATCACCCATGCGCCCGGCTGCATCCCGTCCTCGCACACGAAACCCGCGAAGACACAGGTGTGCCCGTGCTCGGTGATGAACGCTCTTAGGTGTGGGATGCCGTCCGCCCACAGCTCCGCGGGCGTCCGTCCGGTCTGCCAATCGATGCTGGTGGACACCGCTGCCGCGTCTGTAGCAGCGCTTGTCCTGCGGTGCGATTCGCACGCGACGCCGTCGTTGTCGCGGTCAAGCTCGTTGCTGTAGCCGACTCGCCGCGCATGATCGGTGCCGCACCGGCCGCCCGGGTGGCATCCTCGTCGCTGACTTTTAGGAGTGAGCGTCGGTAGCGCAGTCTCCGACGACGAAGATGCCCCCGCGGCAACGGTCGTGGCGGTGGCGGGGCTTGCGGCCGCCGACGTAGCGGCCGGATCAGTCAGCGCGTCGCAGGCAGTCAACGACAGACCAGAGCCGCGGCGACAGAGATCAGCGCGGTGCGGGGACGGCGGGGAGCAGGCGGACTTGTGCGGAGTGAGGTGGCAGGCACGCGGCGTTCCCTCATGCAAGCAGGGGTCGGTTCCGCGCGGTGACCCGGATGCAAATAGGCGGCATCGTCCCCGACGCGAACGCGAACCCCCATGTTTGCCAAAAGAAATGGGACACGCCTCAAGGCTCATGCAATTCGCCTCGTACTGACCTAAAGGCAACGCGACTAATGGCCACTCGTGGCACCTCTTTGATCGTGTGCCGGGGTGCCGCGCCTGCAGCCAACCAGGAGATTGCCACCCCGCCGAACCGTCGCCGCTTCGGCACTCGCGACTCGGGCTCTGAACCCGACGGGCCAAGGTAGGTCACCATGGGCAGTCAGGTAGAAGAATGCACTGAACGCCTTCGCGATCACTTTCGAAAGACGCATCCACCTACCGGCGCCAACCTGGATCCGCCATTCATCGGACACTCCCCGCTGTGATGCGGGCTTATCCCCGAGCGCCGCCCAGGGTGCTTCTGGGCGGCGCTCGGGGATAAGCGCAGATTAGATTTGTGCGCTCGAGTTGTGTATTAGTGAGCTTCGTGGTGTGCCGGGGCAGGCTTGCGCAGTTGTGTGAGCGCGAGCAGGATGGCGGTCACGACGAACCACCCGGCGAGGATAAAGAGTCCGTGGCCCACACCGGTGCTGCCGAAGTAGATGATCGAACGGACGGCGTCGAGAGCACCCGCCCCGATCCAGAAGTTATTCAACGCCGACCAGAATCCCGGTAGGAAGTCAGCAGGGAACGCGCCGCCAGCACTCGGGAAGTTCACGAAGATCATCAGCACCATGACGACCATGATCGCGGCCTGACCGAAGATCCGATTGACCAGGATGCTCACCAGTCCGACCGTGACCGTGTAGGCGATCACCACCGCCAGCATGGCCAGGTTGGCAGCGAACGAGGCGCCGTAGAAGCCGACGAAGATGGCCGAGATGAGGTAGGCGAGGACCGTGCCGATCGCCGACATCACACCCAGCACACCCAGTTGCTGTCGCAACCGCATCCGCGGCGCGACCTGGGACAGCACCGTGATGGTGAGGTAGCCGACGATCGTGCAGACCATGACGAGGTAGAACAGCCCTGTTCCGGTGGGGTCGTCCGCAGCGAGCGGCGCGTGGTCGACGACCTTCAGCTCGACTCCCTGCGCGGCGGCGAGCGGCTGAGCGAGTCCCTCCACCGCCTGCACGGTCATCGTGCTCGAGAAGGCCGACCGGGTCGGTGGCACCTTGTGGTTCTCCACGCTGACCACCCCAGACAACGGGCGCCTGTTGACCTGGCTGCAGAACGAGGCCACCCGCCTCGGAATCGACATCCGTCTCACCACCACGGCCACCGCGGACTCGGTTCGGGCACTCTCACCCGACGTGGTCGTCGTCGCGACCGGCGCAGTCCGCGAGCGCCCCGCCGTCCCTGGTGGCGACCTGCCGCACGTCCACACCGGCGATACAATGCGCGCGCTCATGACCGGCTCCGGCGACGCCACCGGCCAGTCCCCGCTGCTGCGAATCATGGGTCGGCTCGGCGGCCTCACCGGAATCACCAAGAGCCCCGACAAGATTCGCTACCTGAGCAGCAAGTTCCTCAAGCTTCTTCCGATGACCCGCAACGTCGTCGTGGTCGGCGGGTCTCTCGTCGGCCTCGAGTTGGCCGAGTTCCTCGCCGAACGCGGCAGCCGCGTGACCCTTGTCGCCGAAGGCGGCCAGCTCGGCGTGCCGATGGCGATGCCGCGCCGGTGGACCGCGGTCAAGCATGCCCGCGAGAACGGAGTCAACATTTACCGTGATGCCACCTTGAAGCGGATCACACGCAAGACTGTCGAGTTCATTGCAGGTGGCGAAACGCTGTCGGTGCGTGCATCGATGGTGATCGTCGCCACGGGTGTATCGGCCGCCGCCCCACTGGCGGAGGACCTTTCCGCATCAGGTGTCGACGTCCACGTCGTCGGCGACGCTGGCTCGGTCGACTACATCGAGGGCGCGGTCCACTCGGCATGGAAGATCGCCACCGCGCTGTAGATCGCACACCCCACTGAAGCACCGTATGGCTCGGCGAGCGTCCAACGTCCCTTCGGGGACTGGTTATTGTGGAGTCAACGAGCGGGGAGACACGGGTGTTGCCTGCGGGTGCGCGCGATCCGCGTGTCCGTTGCAGCAGAGACGCATCTGTGACTTCGGCGAAAGGGTTGCGGGAGTGTCTCTCGCGTTCGCCCCCTCTGATGATGCGCCGGTTCCGCGAGGTGGCTGCCATCGAGGCAGTGTGTCGAAGGCCAAATATTCAAACTCGTCTCTGATGTAGGCCCTTTCGGGCGATGAGCGCTACTCGTTTTGGCCGTCGACGGCCACGTCGGTGCTCCTCGATGCACAGACCGTCGCGGCGCTGATCGCGGAAGGGTGCAACGTCGCGCCCGAGGCCGCGGCTTCTGTAGGGATACCGGCGCCATAGGTTACGGATAACGCTGTGTTCCAGTACTTCTTGGGTCCATTGGGTATCCGGCAGAGTGGCGTGCGCGGAGGGGAGCCGATGTGGTCGGGTTGGTCGCTGATCGTGGATACCCCGCCTGCGTCGTGGCAGCGACCAACTTCTGGCAGAGCTCCGCATCCTTCTCTCATTCCGGTGCGGGTCGGAGGCCTACGTGTTGTGCAGTGTCAGTCCGGACGCCCCGAGTGCCGCGTTCGATCGCTTCCCTGTCGCCTCGGGCGGCGTCACCAAACTTCATGTGTTCTACAGGCAGGAGGCCGTCGGCCGTGGCGGTCCAGGTGAAGGTCCTGCCGCCGGAGACGCGGAAGCCCAGCGCCGACACGCCCACCGGCGCTCAGCTCCCGACGAACGCTGCGTCGGGAGTTGAGCGCGGGAAGCTGGATCGTGTGGAACTCGGTGCTCGCCTACTCAGGAAGGGATCCGCGATTGCCTCGACCTAGATAAGCCGGGGACCTCGCCTGTGGCACCCATTCAACACTCCTCGAGTGTGTTCGTAGTCGGTCCGATCACTGCCGAAACAAATGGATTTCGAACCCTTTCGCCGAGCAGCGGGTCAGACCACGCGTACCGATCGTGGGATCGGTGCGGGTATGGCGTCCAGCAGCGTCCGGGTGTAGCTCGGTCTCGACGACCGCACCGGACTTCATCACCATCACCCGGTCGGCGATCACCTCGATGAGGGCGAGATCGTGACAGACGAAGAGGTAAGCCAGGACGCCGCTCATCGCGGCCATGCTGACGGTCGTCACCGCGACAACGATCGGGCTCGGCCCCGCGCCGGCACATGCGCAACCTGCGCCGACCCCCGGCGCCTTCGTAGGGGAAACCGTGCTGTCATGGTCACAGCTGGGAATGTCCCCGTCTGTGAAGCTCGATACCGCCGCCACCCGGGACTTCACGCTCCCCGTGCCTCGCGGCACGCGTACTCTCACCCTCACCGGCCAGATACGGCCGCCGCAGAACTCTGGTCCCGAGCGGGTGGAGATCGAGAGAGCGGACGGCGCACCCGTCGCGGAGGTCTCCCTGCCCGCGGCCGCGTCAGGGAGCGCAGCCGTTCCCTTCTCGGTCGATTTGAGCGCGCTGCCCGTGGTCGACAACGCCGTGGGCCTCCGGTTCGTCCTCCGCTACCAGGATGCCGTCGAGAACCGATGCACCCCAGGACCGGAGGTGACCTTGTTCGATCTGCGCCCCGATCTACAAGAACTGCGACGCTGTGCGCGCAGCAGGCACAGCACCCCTGTACGCCGGACAACCCGGCTACAGCACCAAGCTCGACCGGGACCTCGACGGCGCCGCATGTGAATGACCGCCCCGCATCCGATCGGCTGCTCACTCGGCGGACTGCCTACCGGACTCGGTAGCTGACCCGCCCCACCGAACCCACCACGATGGCCCCCGCCTGGACGGCGGGGGCCATCGCGTTTTCGGCCATCGACCGGCCGGTCAGTCCAGAGGAAGTACCCAGTAGTGGTGCATCGTGATCGGGGCACCACGGTCGTCGAGGTAGAGGCGGTAGGGGACCAGGCCGAACTGGGGACGTCCGGTGTCGGCATCGACGCCGCCGAGAAGATAGATCCGCTCCTCATCGGCGAACACCGCCCGCGCCCACGCCTCAGGTTCGGCCAACTCATGCCGTCGTCACGCGCATGGCCAGCTCGGCCACGCGGCGCAGCTGCTCCTCATCGGCGCCGTCGCGAGCGTAGGACGACAGGCCCACGAGCAGAGCGTGG
>NZ_QAOW01000023.1 GCF_003051005.1 Rhodococcus sp. OK519 | reverse complement strand
GCGCGGTCATCGGTGCGGCCATCATGCAGTTCGGCCCCAACCAGTCGACCGCGTTCCAGGAGTACTCGCTGCTGTTCTACGGCGGCTTCCTGATCATCGGCGGCGTGCTGCTCTCGGGTGGTCTGACGAAGGTGTTCCGCTCCCTGGCCGCCAGGATCGACCGCAAGGCGGGCATCGGGGTGGCGGAGCGACCGGAGCCGCGGGATCCGAACGAGGTGCCCGTCGTGGCGCCGATCGCCGGATCCACGCTCGAGGTCGACGGAATTTCGAAGGCGTTCGGCGGCAACCAGGCCCTGAGGTCGGCGACGCTGCGCGCCGAGCCGGGACAGGTGACCGCGCTGATCGGACCCAACGGCTCCGGTAAGACGACGATGCTGAACATGATCTGCGGCTTCTACACCGCGGACGCGGGACGGATCGTCATCGGCGACACCGAGGTGCAGAAGTTCTCGTCGCACCGCGTGGCGCGTGAGGGCGTGGCCCGCACGTTCCAGACGCCGAACATCCCCGAGAACGTCACCGTGCTCGAGGCCGTCGCGTCGGGCCGGTACATGACCAACCGTGCCTCGATGATCTCCGCGATCTTCCGCCTGCCGAACTTCCGCAAGGTCGCGAAGGCGGACATCGTCGAGGCCGAGCGAGTCCTCGAACTCGTCGGAATGTCGCACCTGCGCAACGAGGTCGCCACCTCGCTGCCCCTGGGCATGCGGCGCATGCTCGAGGTCGCGCGTGCCGTGATCGCAGAGCCGCGCGTGCTGCTGCTCGACGAGATCGCGTCCGGCATGGACGAGGACGAACTGGTACGGCTGTCGGTGCTCATCCGGGCACTGCGTGACGCCGGGGCCACGGTCCTGCTGGTGGAGCACAACTTCCGACTGGTCCTCTCGCTCGCCGACACCATCGTCGTGCTGGCGCAGGGACAGGTCATCGCGTCCGGGCCGCCCGAGGAGATCGAGCACCACCCGCGGGTGCTCAGCGAGTACCTCGGTGTCGATCCCGACAGCGGAACGGCCGCCGAGCTGGAGAAGGTGGAGTGATGAAACCGGTTCTGAGCGTTCGGAATCTGCAGTCCGGTTACGGTGACCTGCGCGTGGTCTGGGACGTCTCGTTCGACGTGTTCCCCGGCCAGGTGACGGCGCTGCTCGGGCGTAACGGTGCCGGCAAGACCAGTACCCTGCGCGCCATCTCGGGCCTGAACAAGGTCCACGGCGGCAGCATCGAGATGGACGGCCAGGACATCTCCGGGGTCGCCGCACACCAGCGGGTGCGCCGTGGGATGGCGTACGTGCAGGAAGGCAAGCGCGTCTTCCACAAGCAGACCATCGAGCAGAATCTGCTGCTCGGCGGCTACACCCGGAAGATGCGGCGAGGTGCGCTCAAGCCGGACGTCGAGCGCATCTACGAGATGTTCCCGATCCTCGGTGAGAAGCGGAACCTGTTGGCCGGCTCGATGTCCGGTGGTCAGCAGCAGATGCTGGCGATCGGTGCGGCGCTGATGTCGAACCCGCGGCTGCTGCTGCTCGACGAGCCGTCCGGCGGTCTGGCCCCCGTCATCGTCAACGAGGTGATGGAGCGCGTGCAGCTGCTCAAGGAGACCGGCCTGGCCGTCCTCCTCGTCGAGCAGGCCGTCGAGGCGGCCATGAGCGTCGCCGACCACGTCACCGTTCTCGACATCGGCAAAGTCGTCATGGACTCACCGGCGTCGGAGATCGACGACATCGCAGTGCTCAAGGACGCGTACTTCGGACGCGTCTGATCGACAACGCCGCAGCGGGAGTTCGCTGCACGCTTCGCATCGCGAAACGTGCAGCGGACTCCCGCTCGGTGTTTCACGGATACGAGGAGAAGGACACATGAAGATCGGACTGGACGTCTTCGGCGCCGAACGGTTCTACGGCGGCGACCACCGCGCCGTGCTCGAACTCGCTGCGGAGGCCGACCGTCGCGGCGTCGACCTGATCACGACCTCGGACCATCTCGGCTTCTCCCGCGAGGCCCACGCCGAGCGCGTGCGCGACAACGGTTTCCCGTTCGAACTCGAGCACCCGTGGCTCGAGCCGATGTCACTGCTGTCGGCGATCGCCGCGGTGACCGAGCGCGCCGACCTCGGTGTGTACGTGCTCGTCGCGCCGCTGCGTCCGGCGCTGCTGCTCGCCAAGCAGATCGCGACCCTGGACGTGCTGTCGCGGGGCCGGACCCGGATCGGGATGGGCGTGGGCTGGCAGGAGGCCGAGTACGCGGCCGCGGGCATCCCGTTCGAGCGGCGCTTCGGCCGGTTGGAGGAGACGGTGGCCGCGTGCCGCGAACTGTGGGGCGTGCCGCCGGCGTCGTTCACGGGAACGGGCTACGCGTTCTCCGACTTCCACAGCCTGCCGCGGCCCGTGCAGACCCGGGTGCCGGTGATCTTCGGGATGGCGCCGTCGAAGCGCAACTTCGACCGCATCGCGCGCGTCGGCGACGGCTGGACCGCGGCACCCGCCGACATGGACCGCCTCGAGGACAGCATCACGCTGTTGCGCAACTGCTTCGAGGAGCAGGGCCGCGACCCGCGCACCGCCGAGGTGCAGATCATGCTGCCGACCATCGAGAACGGCTCCGGCGGCGTGGACTTCGACGCGATGACGGCGTCGGCGAAGGAGGCCGCGGACCTCGGTGTCGACACCGTGCTGGTGCGCCCGTCGGCCCTCGACGTCGGTGCCGACGACATCGACGGGTTCCTCACGTGGCTGGTTGCCCTCGGCGGGCGGCGGTAGGGCGCAGGTTCAGGCGAGGGCAGCCTCGTCGGCGAAGCGGCGGACCGCGTCGAGGCGGGCCTGGGGATCGGACGGATCAGCTCCGTAGAGGCGCCACGGCGAGACGCGGATCCGCGTGACCCCGACGTCGGCGAGGGCGCGGTAGCCGTCGATGTCGGAGACGTCGGTGGGGGAGGCGTCGATCTCGAAGTGCTCGTTCTCGCGGCCGTATTCGGTGCGCAGTTCGGTCAGGCGCGCGATGGCGTCCTTCAACTGCGCGGTGTCGGTGTTGACGGAAATCCAGCCGTCGGCATGGCGTGCGGCACGGCGCAGGCCGGCCTCGCTGTGGCCGCCGCCGTAGATCGGCACCGGCCGGTCGGGAGCGGGGCTGATCATCAACCGGTCGAAGTCGTAGTGCTTGCCGTGGAATTCGACCCACTCGGGGCCGTTGCCCGCGCAGACCGCCCGGATCACCTGGATGGCCTCGTCGGTGCGGACGCCGCGGGTGCGCATCTCCGTGCCGGTGAAGCGGAACTCCTCGGGAATCCACGACAGGCCGACGCCGATCGCGATCCGGTTGCCCGACATCACCGCCATCGTCGCGACCTGCTTCGCGGTGAGCAGCGGATCACGCAGTGGCAGCTTCAACACGTTGGTGTAGAGGCCGATTCGCTGGGTGACCGCGGCCATCGCGGTCATCGCGATGAACGGGTCCGGCATCGGGGTCTCGGGAGACCACATGCGCTTGCCGTCCGGCGAGTACGGATAGTCGGCCGAGACGTGTTCGGGGTAGAACACCGAGTCCGGCATGGCGATCGCGTCGTAGCCACACTCGTCGGCCACGCGCGCCAGTTCGATCAGCTCGGGGGTCGCGATCATCGCGCCCGGCAATGCCCACTTCATCAGTCGAACATAGGGCACGAATCGGTGTGGGGGAGTGGGCGATCCCGGTAGTAGAGACCGCCACTCCTTCGATTCACTCGAGGCGGCCGGGCACCGGGTAGCTGCGCAGGGACAGGCCGAGCTGACCGGAGATGGTCAGGTCGTCGATCGTCTCCTGCAGTTTGCGACAGGTGGGGACCCAGGCACGACCGTCCTGGGTTCGCGCTTCGGCGAACTCGGGGCACGCGTTGTCTGCCTCGTCGAGCCACTGGATGCTCGTGTGCGCATCGCTGTACTTCTCGACCAGAACTCGGTTGCCGCAGGTGTTGCAGCGGACGCTTTCCATGGGCGGGCCTCCTGACTCCATCGGTGACGGTAGTCACTATTGCAGGATGCGTCTGCACTTCTCCCACCGAGCGGGAGGCGCGCTCCCGGTGAGTGGACAGATGCTACTCGCCTGTAACCACCATCTACCTGGGCTGTTAGGCTTCCGTCATGCCCGAAACCGAGCCCGTCAACGACGCCCTCGACGCCGGTTATCCGTCGCTGCCCGCGACAAGTTGGGCGGTTCTGGGGATGCTGACCCTCGGTGAGGGGCTCACCGGATACGACCTCAAGAAGTGGGCGGACTGGAGCATCGGGTTCTTCTACTGGAGCCCGTCGATCAGTCAGGTGTACGGCGAGCTCAAGAAGCTCGAGACCGCCGGTTTGGTGGAGTCCGAGATGGTGTCCGAGCCCGGCGAACGCGGACGGCGCGTCTATCGGATCACCGAGCGCGGGACGCGGGCCGTGCGGAACTGGTCGCGCGATGCGCCGGTCGATCAACCGGTACTCAAGCACGGCTTACTGCTCCGGATGTGGATGGGGCACCTCAACGAGCCCGAGCAGCTCAAAGTGTTGGTGCAGTCGCACATCGAGAACATGGAAGAGCTCCGCGAGCGTGCCAAGCTGCACGGCGACCACGCCACCCGGGAGCCCGCGTGGGCCTTCTCGAAGATGAGCCTGATCTGGGCGGAGCGTTACTACCAGGCAGAGATCGACCTGGCGAGGCAACTGCTCGACGACATCGACGATGCCGCGCAGACACTCTCACGGGTGCGTGAGCGCGACGAACTGGGCAATCCGATCCCCGAAGTGGCCGGTTCCTGGCGTGATGTCGAGGATTTCGTCGAGGGCCTGGGGAAGAGCGAGCGGGGCTGAACCCCCGCCCTTCCTTCAGGCCACTCAGTTCGACGCCGGCGACAGGATCGCCTCGAGGTCTGCCCACGGTGGCTTACGCGCCACCTGCGTGACCGACAGCGACGGAGTTCGGGGTCAGGCGTACTGCAGCCGGGTGCGCGGTGCCGCGGTGGGCAGGCTCTGCAGCCGGTTGCGGTGGGAGATCGGGGCGGCGCCGTGGGTGCGTCCGGTGATGGACTGCAGGATCGAGCCGGCAGCCATGCGCACAGGTGCGGTGTGCCGGTGGTCGAACTTGAGGTGCGTGGTGGGTCCACAGATCGAGATGGCGGCGGTGGCCCCGCCGATGGGGCCGATCGGGACGGCGATCATGCCGATCCCGCCGGAGATCTGGCTGACCTCGTACGCGACGCCCATCTCGCGGACCTTGTGTAGTTCGGGCGTGAAGTCGGTGAGGCTGTCGTTGCCGTTCGGCGTGTACGCGAGCAGTGCCTTGCCGATCGCCGAGTTGCGGGCGGGGTAGCGGCTGCCGACGCGGGTGGGCAGTTCGGCGGCGAGGCGGCCGCCCACCTTGTCGAGGTAGAGCACATCGGTGCCGTCGAGGACGCCCAGGTGAACGACGTATCCGGTGACGCGGTGCAGTTCTTGCAGGATCGGCGCCGCAGCGGTGTGCAGGCGATTCTGGTGGACGGCGATCGAGCCGAGTTCCATCAGTCGGATGCCCAGCTCGTAGTCACGGCCCTCGCGGCGCAGCCAGCGCATCTCGACGAGTCGCTCGAGGATCCGGTGCGCCGACGACCGCGGGAGGCCGGTGCGCTTGACGACCTGGGCGAGGGTGAGGCGCCCGGGGCCGTCGAAGGTGTCCAGGACGAGCGAGACCCGCTCCAGAATTGCGGTCGGGGCCGCGTCTGCGGAGTCGTGTGCGGTCATCGATGTCTCCCTCACTTTTGGCGTGCATCGCGGCGAGACCCATCTGACGTGGGTGTTTCGATTAGGAATAATCGCACACGAATCGAGATTTGTGAAGTGGATCACCAAGATCGGTATATGCCGAAAGGGGGAACCCTGCAGTCCTGGTGGACGGGGGTTCCCCCTGACGGGAGCGATATGCGGTTGTGAAGAGGGGTTTACATCGCCGCGAGCGGCTCGCTACCGGACCAGTCGTGGCCCCAGTAGCTGTCGGCGGTGATCTCCTCGGCCGAGTAGTACCGCTCGTCGACCTTCTTGCCGGCGGTGCCGAACTCGACATCCCAGCCGCCGGGTGCGCGGACGTAGAAGGACACCATCTTGTCGTTGGTGTGCCGGCCCAGCGTCGACGACACCGAGAAGCCGTCCTTCACGACGCGATCGAGTGCCTGGCCGACGGCGTCGAGCGTGTCGACCTCGACCATGATGTGCACCAGGCCGGGGGCGCCACCGTGCGGCGACGGGCACAGCGCGAGGCTGTGGTGGCGCTCGTTGACACCCAGGAAGCGCACCCGCAGCGGGCCGAACTCCGGCGGCGCCGGGATGCGGAAGGCGCCGCGCGGCAGGAAGCCGAGCACGTCGGTGTAGAACTCGAACGTGCCGTTCGGGTCCATCGTCGGGAGCACGACGTGGCCGAGACCCTGTGCGCCGGTGACGAACGTGGATCCGAACGGGGTGACGACCGGGCTGTGGTCGAGGACCGCGCCGTGGAAGATCTCGAGCGTGGCGCCCGACGGATCCTGGAACGTCACGACCTCTTCGACGCGGCGGGCGTCGGCCTCTTCGAGCGCGAGCGGCTTGACGGCGATACCCGCCCGCTCGACGGCCTCGGTGACGCGCACGAGGGCGTTGTGGTCACGGACCTCCCAGCCGATGGTGACGACCTCGTCGGTCTCACCGGGGACGACGATGATGCGTGCCGCGCGCTCGTCCATCCGCAGGTAGAGGGCGTCGGGGTCCGGGCCGCTGCCCTTCGCGAAGCCGAGCACGTCGAACGCGAAGGTGCGCCAGCGCTCGATGTCGTTGGTCTGGACCTTCACGTAGCCCAGACCACGGATGTCGGTGCCGAAGCCTCCGATATCAGGGTTCGTCATGTTGTCTCCGTTGTGGTTTCGAGTGTGGGTACGGTCAGATCATCGCGCGCAGCGGACCCTGCGGGTCGACGCCGAGACCGCTCAGCGTCGCCGCGTGGTACACGGTGCCCGGCACGTGGATCGCGTGGTGCAGGCCGGCGTGTGCGTCACG
>NZ_QAOW01000022.1 GCF_003051005.1 Rhodococcus sp. OK519 | reverse complement strand
CCTCGGCGATCTTGGCCTGCTCGGCGGTGACCACGTCCATGATGACGCCGCCCTTGAGCATCTCGGCCATGCCCCGCTTGACGCGTGCAGTGCCGACCTGGGCGAGCGACGCGACGGGGGATGACCCAGTGGGGGTGGTGTCAGAAGTGCTCACGGTTCGATCCGTCCTTTGCTGGAAAAATTGGAGGAGTGAGAGAAAGGCTCAGCGCTCGGGGTGTGCTGCCATGCCGTCGAGGAATACGGAGATGCAGTCTTCGGAGAGTTCGCCGAGCGTGTAGGTGTCGTCGGGCCTGCGCCAATAGACGGTGAACCACACCGAGTCTCGGAGAAAGCGGTGGAACACCCTGGAGGGCACGTCCTTCCGGAGAACCCCGGCGTCCTTGCCTGCCTCGATGGCATCGAGCCAGATCGTCTGGATCTCGTCCGCGAGCGCATTCGCTTCGGTGAAGTCGCGCAGCTTGCGCAGATTGGGGAACTCCGCGTGATAGACCTTCGTCGCGTCGGGGCGGACGGCGCCCATCGCGAGGGATACGTCCACGATCGCCTTCACTCGGGCGCGTGGCTCGAGCTGTTCGAGCCCGGCCGCCCGATAGTTTGCGAGGAGATCCGACAGAAACGCGGTGACCAGCTCGTTGACGATCGCGCCCTTCGACCGGAAGTAGTGGTAGAGCGCGCCCGCGTTGATGCCGACCTCGTCACCGATCTCTCGCATCGAGGTTCCGGCGATCCCGCGCGCGGCGAACAGGACAGCGGCGGCGTCGAGTATTTCGGACCGCCTGTCGTGGGCTTCGGGCACGCGCGTTCCTTTCCTATTGAACAATCATTCAAACCATAGTGCTGCCCGGTGCGGCCGGTCAAAAGCGGGCCGCCGTGGGTGCCGTGACCGGCGCCTACGCCCCTGTGCAGCGTAATCGCGTTCCGTCTTGACTGCTCCGAGTAGCCGTTCTATATTCGCCTTGAATGAACGTTCAATGAGCGCCATTCGGATATGAAGGTGGTTGTCGCGAGCGCGGGCTCGCTGCCGCACCTCCACCTCAGCCTGCGCGAACGGTGAAGGTGTTCAAAGTCTTCCGCGGCCGTCTGCGCTGCGATCGCCACACGAGGGCGTGTGAGGTGTCGAAACCCGACACCGCCGGACGCCTTCCGAGAAATCAACCGAGGAGATCCCATGACCAGGGTTGTCTACGCCCGAAGTGTTCACGATGAGGCCGAGATCGATGCGTGTCTCGAGGTGTTGCGGGGCGGCCCGTTCGCCCTCAAGATCGGCAAGAATGTTGCCGAGATGGAGCGCAGGGTTGCCGATCTCTACGGCAAGAAGCTTGGCCTGATGTGCAACTCGGGTTCGTCCGCGCTGTACCTGGCACTCGAGTTGCTCGACCTGCCGAAGGGCTCCGAGGTCATCACGTCGCCGCTGACGTTCTCCACGGACGTCTCGCCGATCGTTCGCGGCGGCTGGATTCCGGTGTTCGTCGATGTCGAGCCGGACACGTACAACGTGGATGCGTCCAAGATCGAGGCGCTGATCACCGACAAGACCAAGGCGATCCTGGTCCCGAACCTTGCGGGCAATGCCCCGGACTGGGACGCCATCCGCGAGATCGCCGACCGTCACGACCTCAAGGTCATCGAGGATTCGTGCGACTGCATCGGAACGACCCTGAACGGCACCAAGACCGGTTCGCGGTCCGATATCACCGTCACCAGCTTCGCGATGTCCCACATCATCACATGCGCCGGCAACGGCGGCATGGTCTGCCTGGACGACGAGAAGCTGCGTGACAAGGGCCTGATGCTGCGGCGCTGGGGTCGCCGGTCGGAGCCGCACCTGTTCGGGTCCGAGCAGGCGCGGACCGGGCGCGTGTTCCGTGAGAGCCTCGACGGCGTCGCGTACGACAACGACTTCATCTTCGACGTCCTGCCGTGGAACTTCGAGCCGTCCGAGCTGGGCTCCGCGTTCGGTCTGGTTCAGCTGAGCAAGCTCGACGTGAACTACAAGCGCCGGCACGAGATCTTCGATGCGTTCACCGCTGCCTTCGGCGCCTACCCGTCGCTGTTCCGTCTGCCCAAGCCGCTCCCGGGCTTCTACACCGCGTGGCTGTGCTATCCCGTCACGATCCGCGAGGATGCCGGCTTCGAGCGTTCGGACCTGCAGGAGTCGCTCGAGGGTGCGGGTATCGACACTCGAACGGTGTGGAGTGGCAATGTCACCCGCCACCCGATGATGCGCAATGTCGAGTACCGCACCCCGGAGGACGGCCTGCCCTTCGCGGACGAGGTGTTCGAGCGCGGTATGTCCCTCGGGATGAGCCACGGCACCACCGACGAGGAACTCGATCACGTGGTGGCGAGCATCCACGCATTCGCGTCCAAGTTCGTCGCGCCGCAGGCGTAGTGCCGCAGTTGTAGTGACGCAGTTGTAGTGCCGTAGTCCTAGTGCGCAGGTAGGAGACGTTTTCCGCCAGCGCAGCCTCGCCTCGCACCCGAGCCCCCGACTTCCGAGTCGGGGGCTCGTTGCGTTCTCGGGCGTCCGCGATCCCGGCCCTCCTGGGTATGGAACCTGGTTCTACATCATATCGAGACTTCGGCTTGACATTCGGCCCTACCTCGCTAATCTCGAAGGCAACGAGATAGAACACGGTTTCATATCGAGAGTCAGATCAGGAGTGCCCATCGTGACGAACGAAACGCCCTACATCCTCATCTCCGCGGACAGCCACGCCGGCGCCGATCACGCCACCTATCGCTCGTACCTCGAATCGAAGTGGCACGCGGAGTTCGACGCGTGGCGCGGGAAGTACAAGAACCCCTACCGCGACCTCGTCGACGACGGCCGAACCCGCAACTGGGACAACGAGCGTCGCCTGCGCGAGACGCAGGGCGACGGCACGGTCGGCGAGGTGTTGTTCCCGAACACCGTCCCGCCCTTCTTCCCCAGCGCGGCCGTGCTGGCGGGTCCGCCGCGGGCCGAGGACTTCGAGAAGCGTCTCGCGGGTGTACGGGCACACAACCGCTGGCTGAAGGATTTCTGCAACGACGCTCCCGCCCAGCGTGCCGGCGTTGCACAGGTGTTCCTCAACGACGTCGACGAGGCGGTCAAGGATGTCGAGTGGGTCAAGGAGAACGGGCTGCGCGGCGGCATCCTGCTGCCGAATCTGGCGCCCGACATCAAGTGGGTCAAGCCGCTGTACGACCCCGAGTACGACCGGTTGTGGAAGGTCTGTGAGGACCTCGGCGTGCCTGTGAACAGCCATGCCGGAACCGGCCTGCCCGACTACGGCCGCTACAAGACGTCGTCGCTGCTCTACATCAACGAGGTGGGCTTCTACTCGATGCGTCCGCTGGTGCAGATGATCCTCTCGGGTGTCTTCGAGCGCTTCCCGAAGCTCAAGTTCGCCGTCTCCGAACAGGGCTGTGCGTGGGCGCCGGATCTGATGCGTCAGCTCGACACCGTCGATCTGCGAGTCAAGCGCACCGGGCGGATCGGCGAGCTGTTCTACAGCGAGGACGAGCAGCTTCCGCTGCGTCCGAGCGAGTACTTCCGGCGCAACGTGTGGGTCGGCGCGACGATGCCGTCGGCTCAGGACATGGCGTCGCGCGACACCCTCGGCGACGGCAAGTTCATGTGGGGCAGCGACTACCCGCACAACGAGGGCACCTACCCGTTCACACGCGAGTGCATCCGCCAGGTGATGCACGACGTGGACGAGGCTGAGCTGCGGAAGTTGTTCGCGGCGAACGCTGCCGAGCTGTACGACTTCGACCTGGATGCGCTGGCCCCGCTGGCAGCGAAGTACGGACCCACGCCGTCCGAGGTCGCGCAGCCGCTCACCGAGCTGCCGGACGAGCCGAACGACGTTCTGCTGCGTGAATCCTTCGCCAAGCAACTCGAGGCGGAGCTCAGCGTATGACGGGCCGTCTGGAGGGGCGGCGGGCGATCGTCACAGGCGCCAGCCGCGGCATCGGCGCCGGTATCGCCCGTCGTCTCGCGGCGGAGGGCGCGGCCGTCGCGATCGTGGCTCGCACCGTCGACGAACCTGATCGCGGGTTCGAGGGCACGCTGGCCGAGACCGCGCGTCTGATCCGTGAATCCGGTGGCACGGTCGCGATCGTGCCGGCCGCGTTGGAGGACGTCGACTCCCGTGCGCGGATCGTCCCGGAGGCGGAGCAGGCGCTGGGGGGACCGATCGACATTCTGGTCAACAACGCGGCGGCCGCAATCTTCCAGCCACTGCGCGATTACCCGGCCAAGAGAGCGCACCTGACGTTCGAGGTGAACGTCCATGCGCCGTTGGACCTCGCACAGCGGGTCATTCCCGGGATGCGTGGGCGGGGCGAGGGCTGGATCGTCAACATCACCAGTGGCACCGCGCGGATCCGTCCGGTGGAGCCACTGCCGTCAGGAGAGACGGATCTGGACGCCGACATCCACGGCACCAGTCTGTACGGCATGAGCAAGGCAGCGCAGGACCGGATGACTGCCGGTCTGGCCGCCGAGTTGAACGGCACCGGGATCCGGGTCAACGCAGTGCGTCCCCGTTCGGCGGTCGCCACTGCCGGCGCGATGACGGTGGCGTCGAGCATGGTCGGCTCGCAGTGGTTCGTCCCGGAGTCGCTCGAGGAGATGGTGGAAGCGGTGATGTGGTTGTGCGATGTGGCGCCGCACTACACCGGCAACGTCGAGGCGAGCCTGGACATCCTCGAACGTGAGAAGGTCACGGTTCACGGCCTTGACGGCAGGCCTGTCGCGAAGGAGCAGAACGCATGACGCCTTACGACGGTATCCCGATCGTCGACACGCACATCGGGTTCCGCGAGGCCGGGTACGACGAGTACGCCTTCATCACACAGCAGACGAAGGACCGGCAGAGCCGCGACCAGTTCAGCATGCCCGCGCAGTACATGTTCAAGGGTGTTCCGGACCTCGAGACCGACGATCCGATCTCGGTGACGTTGCACCAGATGGACAAGCACGGCATCGAGATCGGCATGGTCAGCATGGCCAAGGAGTCCGGGCAGCGCGCGGTGCGAATGTTCCCGGACCGGTTCGTGCCGCAGGGTTCCGCGGTAGACCCCAACGACATCATGGGCACGCTCGACCGGATGACTCGGGAGTACGAGGAGTTCGGCATCGTCTCGGTGAGTTCGTTTGCGGCAGGCACATTCCCGCAGGTCGCGCTCAACGCCCCACAGATGTACCCGATCTACGCCAAGTGCGTGGAACTGGACATCCCGATCTTCGCGTGTGCCGGCATCGCGGGACCGCGCCTCAAGTCCGCCGTCCAACACGTCGAACTCATCGACGACGTGATGTTCGATTTCCCAGATCTGGTATTCGTCACGCGGCACGGCTGTGAACCGTGGGAGGATCTGGCGATCAAACTGATGCTCAAATGGCCCAACCTCTACTACTCGACCTCCGCGTTCGCGCCCAAGCACTACCCCACGGCGATCGTCGACTACGCAAACACCCGCGGCGCCGACAAGATCGTCTACGCCGGATACTTTCCGGCGGGACTGAGCCTGGATCGCATCTTCGGCGACATGCCGCACGTGCCGTTCAAGGACGAGGTGTGGCCCAAGTTCCTGCACGAGAACGCCCGCAAGGTGTTGAAACTGAAAGGTTGATCGGACATGCCGATCGGTATCGGAGCAGACCACGCCGCACTCGCCGACACACTCACGCGGTTCGCCGCGAGGGAGACACCGGTGGAGCGGACCCGCACACGGCTCGAGAACCTCGGCCGGGGTGAGCGGCCGGCCCATTGGGATGGGCTCGTGAGCATGGGAATTCTGTCGTTGCACCTCGCCGAGGAATACGACGGCGCGGGCGCGGGCCTGCTGGAACTTGCGGTGGCGCTCGAACAGTCGGGGTACGGGCTCATCCCGGGCCCGTTGCTCCCGACCGTGACCGCGAGCGCCGTGGTCCAGGCCCACGGAACCGACGCCGCACGTAAGGCGCTGCTGCCACGATTCGCGGCGGGTGCGATCGGCGCGTGCGGTCTCGAACCCGGAACCGTCACGCTCGAGGGTGACGGCGACGACATCGTCGCGTCGGGCGTCACGGCGCCCGTCCTCGGCGCGATCGGCGCCGACATCCTGGTGCTGGCGGGCCAATGCGGTGAGAAGCCGGTGTGGTTCGTGGTCTCCTCCGATGCGGACGGTGTCAGCCGGGTCTCCGAGGAGGGCGTCGACCTCACTCGTGACATCGGACGGATCCATCTGTCGGAGGCGAGGATTCCCGCGGATCACATCCTCGGTGCTCTTCCGGAGGAGGTGGCGTCCCTCGCGGCGGTGCTGCAGTGTGCCGAGGCCGTCGGCATCGCCCGCTGGGCGCAGGAGACGAGCCTGGCATACGCGAAGATCCGCGAGCAGTTCGGCAGGCCGATCGGATCTTTCCAGGCGATCAAGCACAAATGCGCGCAACTGTTCATCCGCGTCGAGGTGATGACGAGCGCGGTGTGGGACGCGGCGACGGCGGCGGACGGCAGCGATCGTGAGCAGGCGGCGCTGGCCGCGGCACGCGCGGCGACCGCGTGTCGCCGTGAGGTCGTGGACGTGGTTCTGGACTGTCTGACGCTGCTCGGTGGCATCGGCAACACGTGGGAACATGACATCCACCTGTACTGGCGGCGCGCGGTGAGCCTTCTCGCCCTCGGAGGCTCGTCGGACGAATGGGCCCGGCGTGCGGGTGAACTCGCGTTGACGACCGAGCGACATGCGGATCTCGGTGTCGAGGACCGGCCCGAATTCCGGGCGCGGATCGCCGCGACCATCGCGGAGGCCGGGCGGCTCGACCCGCAGGCGGCACGCGTGCTGCTGGCCGATCGGGGGTTGGTCTCGCCGCACTATCCCGAGCCGTACGGTGTGGGTGCGGACACGGCGGGCCAGTTGATCATCGCCGAGGAGTTCGACCGCGCCGCGATGACGCAGCCGACAACGGTCATCGGCGAGTGGGCGCTACCGTCGATCCTCCAGTACGGGACGAGCGAGCAGATGGAACGCCTGGTCGCCCCGACGTTGCGCGGCGAGATCATCTGGTGCCAGTTGTTCTCCGAACCAGGTGCGGGCTCCGATCTCGCGGCGTTGACGACATTCGCGACGAAGGTCGACGGCGGCTGGCGTATCGACGGCAGCAAAGTGTGGAACTCCAAGGCACACGAGGCGCATTGGGGCATCTGCCTGGCCCGGACCGATCGTGAGGCGCCCAAGCATCGCGGCATCAGCTTCTTTCTCGTCGACATGAACGCGACGGGCGTCGAGGTGCGGCCGCTGCGAGAAGCGAACGGCGACAGCATGTTCAACGAGGTGATTCTCGACGGGGTCTTCGTGTCGGACGCCAACCTGGTCGGCGCGCCGGGGGAGGGCTGGAAGGTGGCCCGCACGACCCTCGCGAACGAGCGGGTCGCGATGGGTAATACGCCGGTCGCGGGCAAGTACCGCTTCGATCCGGTAGCGGTGGTTCGCTCTCTGGATCCGGCGCGGCAACGGGACGCGCTACCGGCACTCGGGCGGATCACTTCCACCACCGGTGCGCTCGACGCGCTGGCGCACCGCAGTGTCCTCAAGCGACTCTCCGGCCTGAATCCCGGCGTGGAGGCGAGCGCTCTCAAGGCCGCCTCCGCGACCCATATCACCGAGGCGACGGCGCAGGTGCTCGAGTGGTTCGGGCCGGATGCCGCCGTCGGCAGCTTGGGCGCCGAGGTGATCGGTGGCGGGCGCGCGGCCAAGGCGTACCTGTCGACGCCGTCGCTGCTCATCGGCGGTGGCACTCTCGAGATCCAGCTCAACGTCATCTCGGAGCAGATTCTCGGGTTGCCCAGGGAGCCTCGATGAGCGCACGGCCCCTCGACGGCCGGGTTGCGATCGTCACCGGAGCGAGCGAGGGACTCGGCCGTGCCGAAGCCCTCGCCCTCGCGGGGGCCGGCGCGCGCGTGGTGATGAATGCGCGCAGTGAGCGCGTCCACGACGTCGCCGACGAGATCCGACGAGCCGGTGGCGACGCCGTCACGGTAGTCGGAGACGTGGGGGATCAGTCCACGGCCGAGCGCCTCGTCGACTGTGCCGTCGAGGCGTTCGGCGGTCTCGACATTCTGGTCAACAACGCGGGGATCATCCGGGATCGCATGGTGTTCAACATGTCTCCCGAAGAGTGGGACGCCGTGCTGCGGGTCAACCTCCGGGGCACGTTCCTGACGACGCGCGCCGCGACCGACCATTGGCGGCGGCACTCCAAGGAGTCCGGTGCGCCGGCCTACGCGCGGATCGTTAACACGTCGTCGGAGGCGTACGCGACCGGGCCGCCCGGTGCGGCCAACTACGCGGCGTCGAAGGCCGGTGTCGTGGCGCTGACGCTGTCGACCGCGCGTGGGTGTGGTTCGTTCGGAGTGCGGGCGAACGCGATCTGTCCGCGCGCACGCACCGAGATGACCACCGACGTGTTCGGTGACGCACCGGAGGCAGGCGAGGATCCGCTGTCCGTGGAGAACGTCACCCCGCTCGTGGTCTACCTCGCCTCTCCGGACGCGGATCCGATCACCGGACGCGTCCTCGTGGCGTATGGCGACCGCATCGACGTGATGTCGGCGCCGACCGTCGAATCGAGTCTCCGCTCGGCATCGCGGTGGAGCCAGGACGAGTTGCACGACGTCCTCGGCGGTCACTTCGTCCGTCAGGCGGCAACGGGCCAGGTTGTGGTGGGTTGACGACCGCTAAGCTGGACGTGTGAGCGAATCCGTTGCCGCGCCGCTGAGCCCCGACGACATGACCGACGCCCAGCGGGAACGTCGGCGGCACCTGCTCGACACCGTCATCGCGATGCTCGGCGAGACGAGTCCGGACCGGATCCAGATGCGCGAGGTGTCGGATCGGTCGGGGGTCGCGCTGGGCACCCTCTATCGGTACTTCCCTGCCAAGCAGCATTTGCTGGCGGCGTCGATGGCGGCGTGGAACGACATTCTCGCGGATCGACTCGTCGAGGAGCGGGCCGCGGGCACACGCGGTCGGGCACACGGTTCGGTCCTCGAGCGGGTCATCGACCTCTACACGCGACAGATGAAGGCATTTCAGCGTGGCCCGAACTTCGCGCGTCTCGAGGTGGAACTGCAGACCTCCGACGACGCCTACGTCCGCGACACGCTCGACGAGCGATCAGCGGTCAACAGGAAGGCGCTGTTCGAGTTGATGGACGGTGTGCCCGCCGAACGAGCCCGGCTGGCTTCACTGTCGATCGGCAGCACGATGCTCAACTCTCTCGTCCTGTGGACGACCGGGCGGATCGGATTCCCCGAGGCCCTCCGAAACGTCCAGGACGTGAGCCGGCTGGTTCTCGGCGACCAGTAGTGGATACGGATACGGGCCGCGGGGATTCCGCGGCCCGTACCCGTATCTTCAGTTCGACGAGACGATTTCGGTTGCTCGACGCTCGAGATTCTCGGCGACCTCTCGCCGCCAGGCCGCGACCGGCTTGGTGGTGTCCATCTCGAACTCGAACCGGTTGGTCATGTCCGGGGTGATGTCGGCGACGTCGACGTAGAACTG
>NZ_QAOW01000021.1 GCF_003051005.1 Rhodococcus sp. OK519 | reverse complement strand
GGCTTCACCCCCGATGAGAGCGGTGACGTCGAGTTCTGGCAGGTGTTTGCCGGATCTGCGACGGTGCGAGGCATTGCGGACCCGTTGTGGTTGGCGCGTCAGTCCTGCATAGGGATGGATGACCGGCTGGAGTCCCTCAGTTCGCTGGACCCCAGCGGATCGTCCTCACCGTTAGGTCTCCGTGGTCTGTAGATATGTCCAGCCGGGCAACGGTCTTTTGGGCTGGACTTCGTCAGGCGGTCAGCGACCGCTGCGTAGCACGACCAGATGTGAATCGGAGAGGGGTCGCGGCCCGCCTTCTCTGCCGCATCACGAACCGTCAACGCAGCGGATCACGGTCTCGTCCGAGAAGTGCGTATGCAGCACAACAGCATTCGTCGCTTGTCTCGCGACGGGCGAGCGTTGCTGGACCGAATGCGGTCAGGCGGATCGAAGTGTTCTCGTCGTCATAGGGATCAGCGCGGCGAATCGCGGCGAGAGGGCCTTCGATAGCGCGGATGAGTTCCGGGGCGATCGATTCCCGAACGAACACTTAGGGATTCGAATGGGGCACCGGCCTATCTCGGCTCGAACCTGGCTGTCGCCCGTGCGTACGGTGTCACTTTGGACGAGCTGGTCGATGCACCGCCGACCGGTGATCCGCGCATCAACGTGCGTACGCTGCCCACCAAGTCTCGGTGCACGGTTCGACGAGACTGACCCTGCGAGCGTGACCCGGGCTCGCGACGTTGATGAGTGCGCGGGCCGGTTTGCCGAACGCCGCGAAGGCCGGGCTCGGGCCATCGCGGCGTCGGCAATCACGCTGCTGCATGCTGCGATGGTGCAATGCACCCCGATCAGCGAGCACCCAGGGCAACGCGGGGTGGGCCTCAGCAGATGGTGCCCTCCGCGGGCATGGTGCCGTTGACCAGAAACTCGGTAATGGCGTCCTGGGCGCACGGGTTGGTGCCGAGAACGTAGACCCCGTGTCCGCTGCCGTCGACGGTGAGAAGTGTTGATCGATCACCGAACTTCTCGTGCATGATTTCGCCGCCACGCAGCGGAGTGACCGGGTCGCGTCGGTTCTGGGCGATGAGGACATTGCTCGGTCCCTTGGTCTCGACGGCAACCGGTGCCTCGGCAGGCTCGCTCTTCCAGAAAGCGCAGGGCATGATGTTCGCGGTCGCCGCACCGAACAACGGGTACCTCTGGCTGTCTTCGGCCACTGCTTGCCGGTAATCGGCGATGTCTTCCGACCATTGAACGTCGTTGCACGTCACCGCCAGAAACACCGACCAACTGTTGTCGCCCACAGAGGGCGTCGAATCGAGCGTCGGTGGCTCAGGCACCAGCATCGAATCCGGCGCAGTCCGAGCAGATTGCCAAAATTGCGCGAGACCTTCGTACGAGCGCGGGTTGTACAGCGATGCGAACGTCGCGAGCCGAAATGCCCGACCGTTCGTGCCCTCGAACCAAGCCCTATCCAACCGATCGGCGATCTCGAAGTACGTGCTGCGCACCTCGTCTGGCGTCGCCCCGAGGCCGAACCGATCATTGCGCTCTGCAGCCCATTTCGCGAAGTCCGGGAAAGTCTCCTCCATGCCCAGTCCGTACCGGCGCATACCCTCGCGATCGAGGTGAGTGTCACCGACATTGCTGTCGAGGACGATCCGGTCCGATGCATCCGGGAACATCGACGCATAGGCGGCACCGAGCGCAGTGCCGTACGAGTAGCCGAGGAAACTCGCCTTCTCCTCACCCAACGCGGCGCGAATCCGATCCAGATCCCGGGCGATGTTGGCCGTGCTGATGTGCTCGAGTCGACCATCGACATCATTGGCCGCGCAGCGCTCGGCCACCTTCTTCGAGGTCGCCACTTGCTCGTCGAACGCTGCCTCATCGTATGCAAACGGCGGCACTGCGCCGTAATACTGCAGGTCATCGGTGAACCCGCAACTGATCGCAGCCGAATGTCCGACGCCACGCAGATCCATACCGATCAGGTCGTAGCTGTTGAGAACGTCCTTCGGCATACCCAGGGACTCGAGAAATTTGGGTTGATCGAGTCCGGTGCCGCCGGGGCCACCAGGATTGAGTAACAGCACACCTCGACGTTGCTCGGGATTGCTCGACGGCAATCGCGAGATCGTGAGGTCGATCTGCTCCCCTTCGGCATCGTCGTAGTCCAGCGGCACGGGCAGGGTGGTGCACTGCAGCCGAGCCGGACCGTCCGCGGGGTTTTCGACGCCAGCGGGGCATGTACCCCACGAGAGGATCGGCGCCGGTTCTGGCTCTGCTGTACCCGGCGTGGACGGCTGAGAGCAGCCGGTCACGAGTAGGCAGATCACCGCCACTGCCGCTGCCGCTGCCGCTGCCGACTGGCGGTACGACCGGAGTTTCATGGCATTCCTTCCTCGTCGTCGGCGCCGTCATACCAATTAGCACGCCGTACTATCGTCATGATCGGGCAACATTAGCACACTGTATTAGCACGGCGTAATAGAGCTCCGACTAGGACATCTGTGATGGCCGCGATGGAAGCTTGTCGGGGCCGGAACGTTCTGGATATCTCAACCGACGAGACCGGCCGGCAAACATCCCAGACGTCGACTCCGCCTGTGGGACTGACGGTTACGCGAGGAGCTCGGCGATCGTGGCGGCGCGCGCTTTGCTGTCGCGGTGAGTTGCCAGCACACGTCGTAGTCGTCCACCGTGCGCGATGGCGCCGAGGATAGATTCATCGCGGACTTGCGTCGCCATGATCGGACCCCGGATCGCGACCGCGGATGGTGTACCGGCACCCGAGATGCCCAGGTTGCCCTCGCTCAAGATGCAACAGCCCAGCTGTGAGTTGCACGCGCCGCGGCGCGTGAGACCGCATTGATACTCGCTTCGCTCGACCCCGTCGACGCCAGCTGCGATGCTCACCGTCACTGAAGCAGACTTGGAGATCACCAATTTCGCGCAAAGCCCTACTGGGACATCGGCATCTACGCGGTAGGCGCAAAGGCTCCGTTGTTGGTGAAGGTCCTTTTGGCGAAGCGCTCCCCGATGAGCCGGTGGGTGGCGGCATCCGGGTGGAGTCGGTCCGGCAGTGGCAGTTCCGCGTAGTCGGCTTCGCCATAGAGCTCGGATCCGTCGAGGTAGTGCAGGTGCTGGTCTTCCGCGGCACGTTTCGTGACGATGGCTTCCAGCTCGGCACGGATGGCGCGGAGGGTGAGCTTTCCGGCCGCTCGATCTGTGGGGTTGCCTGTTGCGACGAACCGAAGGTGCCCGTTGCGCAGCGCATCCGTGTCGAAGGCGCCGGGGCCGGGGGTGTCTTCGTGGATCGGGCAGAAGATCGGCGAGACGACCATCAACGGCGTGTCGGGATGGCCGTCTCGGATGGTGTCGAGGAAGCCGTGCACTGCCGGGCCGAATGCGCGCATGCGCATCAGGTCGGCGTTGACGAGATTGATCCCGATCTTGATGCTGATCAGGTCCGCGCGGGTGTCACGCAGGGCACGGGCAGTGAACGGGTCGAGCAGGGCGCTGCCACCGAATCCGAGGTTGACCAGGTCCACACCCCCGAGGGCTGCTGCGAGCGCCGGCCAGGTCGAGGACGGGCTCGCCGCGTTGGACCCCTGGCTGATCGAACTGCCGTGGTGCAACCACACTCGGCGGCCCTCGCCTGACGCCGGTTCGATCGGCGCATTCGTGCGCAAACTGACCAGCTCCGTGGTCTCGTTATGCGGCAACCAGATCTCGACCCTCTTCATGCCGGCGGGCAGATCGGTGAAGCGAACCGTTCCGATTGGCCCGGACTCTCGACTGGTCGTCCCGGTGGACAGCTCGATGGACACAGTGTTTCCACCCGAACCGCCAGCTTGCGCGACGAGGTGGCCGTCGACGAGCAGGTCGTACATGCCGGCAGGGCGTGGCGGGGCGCCGAGGTACACCCGCCTGGTGCGCAGGGTGTCGAGTTCGACAACGGTTGCGCAGGTGCGGAACACCAAACGCACACCGGACGGCTGGGACTCCGCCATGGCCAGTTGGCCGTCCGTGCATTGGCTTCGCGCCTGCCGCGGAAGCCGATGCGGGAGCAGGCCGTGATCGGTGCGCTCGAGTTCGAGGGCGCCGGCCACGAAGTCCTCACTGAGGCGTGTGGTTGTCCACTGGGTCCGACTGTGCATGATTTCCACCTGATGGATCGACTGTCGATGTCCCGAGGCCGCCGGCTCCTGTCAGCGACGGCCTACGGGTAATAGGATTTTACCTATAGGTTATAGGTACTGTCCCCAGATGTGAAGGATGTGGGCTATGGCGCGAGTGGGACTGACCCTGGAACGACTAACGCGGGCTGCCGCGGAGCTGGCCGACGACGTCGGCTTCGAGCAGGTGACAGTCTCGGCGGTTGCGCGCTTGTTCGATGTCAAAGCCGCCAGCCTGTACTCCCATCTGAAGAGTTCGCAGGACCTCAAGACCCGGATCGCGCTACTCGCGCTCGAGGAGATGGCGAACCTGGCCGGCGAAGCGGTGGCCGGCCGCGCGGGCCGGGACGCATTGATCGCTTTTGCGAATGCATATCGTGACTACGCCGGAGCTAATCCCGGCCGATATGCTGCGGCCCGGATGCCGCTCGACGCCGACACCGCCGTCGCCAGCGCCGGCCCGCGCCACACGCAGATGATGCAAGCGATCCTCCGCGGCTACCACATCGCCGAACCGGAACAGGTGCATGCGATTCGCCTGATGGGAAGCGTGTTCCACGGCTACGCCAGCTTGGAAATGAGTGGCGCCTTCAGCCACAGCCCCCCGGATTCGCAGCAATCCTGGATGCGAACCCTGGATGCGCTGGACTCCCTGCTGACCAACTGGCCCGCGGAGAGCCCAGCGTGAGACGATCGGCCACTCGGACAGCCCATCAGTCATCGAGGTGAGCCGTGCGCCCAACTGCATTCAGCCCCCAGGGCGTGTTCCATCCCAGATGGTTTCAGCCTTCGGCGTGAGTTCAGCCCAATGTGCACGATGAGCCCTGCTCGGGGGTGCGGAGGTCTGTCAGGTAGGCGGTGACGATTGCGTTGACGCATTCGCTGGTGCCGGACATGGCGATGGTGTGCTGCTCGCCTTCGACGGTGAGTAGCGATCCGCCGAGGGTGTCGGCGAGAGAGACGCCGCCCTGATAGGGGGTCGTGGGGTCACCGGTGATCGAGATCGTCAGGCTGTTCGGCAGACCTTCGACGTCGGTGGCGTACGGATAGGTCAGATCGTTTTCGGCGGGCCAGGATTCGCAACCGTCTCGGGCACCGGAGACGCCGACTCCCGGATCCATGAAGGGTGCAGCCTCGTAGACGCCTGCGCGCAGGTTCTCTTCCTGTTCGGGGGTGCGTCGTTGTTCGTCGATGCAGTTGATGGCGAAGTTCGCCTCCAAGTAGTTCGACCACACTCCGTCTGCGCCGCGTTCGGCGAACGTGTCGTTGAGAGCGAGCAGAATCTCGCCGCGGCCTTGTTCTACTTCGGCGATGCCCGCCAACACCTGTGGCCAGCTGGCCTCCTGATACAGGGCGGCGATCACCGCGCCGACCGCGATGTTGTACGTGACCGGCCGGCCACTATCGGTGACGATCGCGGCGTCGATCAGCGGACGCATGATGGCGTGAAACCGTGCCGTCGATTCGGCCGGGTCGGTACCGAGCACACAGTCCGGGGACTGTGCGCAACTGGCGGCCATCAGATCGAACGCCCGCTGGAAGCCGGCGTACTGGGTCAGGCGGCGTTCCGTGGTGCCGAGTGCCGGATCCAGTGCGCCGTCGAGCACCATCGCGCGGACACGGTCGGGAAACATCTCGGCGTAGACGGCGCCCAATCGGGTGCCATAACTCTGCCCCAGATAGGTCAACTGCTCGTCTCCCAGCACGGAGCGCAGGATGTCCATGTCGCGCGCGACGTCCCGGGTGCCGACGTTGGCGAGCAGGGCTTCGCTGCCGGTGCGGCTGATGCACTGGTCCACAAGCGTCTCGGTGTCGTCGGCCGTCCACTCCCCTTGGTTCGCTGCCATGGGAAAAACGATCCCGTCCTGATCTGACTGCTCGTCGCTCAGACAGTCGATGGCCGGGGTCGATGCGCCGACACCGCGCGGGTCGAATCCCACGATGTCGAAGCTGTCGACGATGTCGGTGCCCTTCAACCCCTCCGCCGACGCGACTGCCTGCAGTGCGCCCGACCCCCCGGGGCCACCCGGGTTGACGATCAACGATCCGATCGCCTCACCTCGCGCAGGTAGGCGCGTGGCGGCGAGCTGCGCGGTATCGCCGATCGGATCGCCGTAATCGAGAGGGACGGTGAGCCGGGCGCACTCAGTCCGATCGATGACAGCGAAGATCTGGTCAGCGAGGGCGGTGCCGTATCCCTGGCACGATCCGAAATCGAGACTCTGGGTACGGAACTGCTCGATATCTGCCGCGTCGGCACTGTCGCCGGGAGCCGGGTCGGGCCCCGCGGACGTGCAGGCCGCCGCGAGTAGCGCAGCCGGCAGCAGCATTGCGGCGATGCCGATCAGGCGTGGTGGACGGTCTGATCTGTTGCTGTTCGACCGGCAGCGAAAGTTCACGGGCACCTTTGCCTCCGTTTCGTGATGAAAGTTCATCTTGGGAAGTGGACAGGTCAGGCGGGGGCCGCATATCAGGTCGTACGCCACAAGCGATCAGGCGCGCGATTTCGGCTGGTCCCGATGCCCTCCTCCGCGGCACACCTGCCATCCACAGTGACACACTGTACTAGTACAACGTGCTAGCGTCTGGACATCGAGTTCTGCAGGGCGGCGTGCCGGTCCATCACTCGATGTCGCCGTATTGATCGACCTGCTGAGGCAGGCCCACATCTCGCCGGATGTTGCGCGCAGATCGCCGACTTGCAGCCTGTCTGGATGCGACCGAACTGGATGACGAACTCGCTAGCTGAAACCCACGAAAGGAAGACTGTGCCGAACAGCACGCCGATGCGTAGCCGATGGAAAGACGACGAACGTAGGCGATGGACGAAGAGAGGCCGGGCGGTGGTCGCCGCAGCTTCGCTGCCAGGCCGGGCGGTGGTCGCCGGGGCTTCGCTGCTGCTGCTCGCCGGCTGCGCCGGCGCCGCACCGGCTGACCGCGAAAACTTGAGCGATACGGGGCTCGAACAGTTCATGGAGCAGGAACTCGAGTTCGGGCCTTGCGACCCCACGATCGTGAGCTCCCAACCTCCCGTTCCCGAGGTTATCGAGGCGGCACAGAGAGCTGAGTGCGCCACACTCACGGTGCCGATGGACTATGAAGACCTCGAGGGCGAGACTCTCGAGATCGCCGTCACGCGGAATGCCGCCACCGGCGCCGACCGCATCGGCTCTGTGATGTTGAATCCAGGCGGCCCCGGCTTTCAGTCGACGACGTTCGGCCCGCTGGTCGCCGCGCTGTGGACCGGCGGGCCGATCACCGAGCGCTTCGACATCGTCGGCTTCGATCCGCGCGGAGTCGGTCTCAGCCGTCCGGCGGTCGATTGTTACACCGACGAGGAGCGTGACGCCGACGCGCCTCTCTCGGCGCTTGGAGAATGGACGGGAGAGTCCGCACGAGCGATCGTGGACCAGTGCGCAGACGGCTCGGGAAGTAAAGAGATGCTTGGCCATCTCGGAACGCGAGATGCCGTGCGCGACATGGACGTACTCCGTTCCGCGCTCGGTGATGACAAGCTCACCTTCGCCGGTGTGAGCTACGGCACGCGCCTCGGAGCGGTGTATGCCGAGATGTTTCCCCAGAATGTCCGGGCCCTCGTTCTCGACGGCGCGGTGGATCCTCTCATGAACACCCCGGATCGCAGGATCCAGCTCAGCGAGGGGCTTCAAGCGTCGTTCCAGCGTTTCGCCGACTATTGCATGACCCAGGCCGCGTGCCCGCTCGGTACCGACCCGGCACAGGCCACCACGGCGGCGCAGGAACTCCTCAGGCCGCTCGTAGATGAGCCGCTGATCGCCGCTGACGGGCGGGAGGTCGGCTTCCTCGCCGTGAGCGAGGGAATCATCGTCGGCCTGTATTCCGAAGCGAGCTGGCCTGCCATCATCGCGGGGCTCACGGAGATGCAAGCAGGCCGGCCCGATGCTCTCCTAGCGCTGCGAGACGGGTACTACGGTCGATCCGACAGCGGTGAGTACACGAATGCCTACGAAGCGCTGTTCGCCATCAACTGCCTCGACGAAGAACGGTTCACCGCGGAGGAGATGGCTCAGCTCGGCGACGAGTTGAACGAAGCAGCGCCATTCCTGGACCCGGGAACCAGTCCCGCAACTCAAGACGGATGCGAGTTCTGGCCTGCTGAACCGACACTCGGCTACCCCTACGCCACGGATATCGACGGGCTTCCGGAGGTACTCGTGGTCTCGGCAACCGGAGACCCGGTGACGCCTCACGAAGGCGGTGTCAGCTTGGCCGAGGTCCTCGGGGCACGGCTACTCACCGTCGATGGCAACCAGCACGGGACAGTCATCTCTCGCAACGAATGTATCGACGGGATTGTCGCCGACTATCTGGTCAACCTCGAGCTGCCGGACGAGGGTGCGCGCTGCCGTCTAGGAACCTGACCTGCGGCCCGATCGCGCTGCGCGCTTCCGTTCGCCGGCACTGAACCGACTGTGGTGCACAAGGATCGAACAGGCCATGAGCACACCCACACCGGCGCCACCAGTGACGTGAGCGCCCCGGAGGCGACGTTCTCGTCGGAGCATCCGGCAGCGTCGCCGGCTCGCGGGAGAGTCTGCCACCGGATACCCGCACCGTGCCCCGGCAGTCCACCCCCGGACGCCGGGGCACACCTCTATCCGGGGGACTGTCCGCACGGGATCGGGTCACTCCAGAATTTGTCACAGCCCCATGCGACCCATCAGGACTGGGTGCGACGCCATGGCGCAGGCGGAATCCCCACCAAAGGCCTACCCGCTATATCCATCCATTGCCCCTCACTGCCCTCGGGTCGGTGAGTTGCACAAGCCGTCGTGCAGGATCGAAGCAATCCGCTCCGCGTCTTCCCTCCACCCTTCCGTGCGGATCCCGCAGATTCCGCCGAGAGCGCGCAGAACGATGCGCCCGTCGACGTCGGCGCGGATGAGACCGGCAGCGGCCCCGGCAGCGAGTAGTTCGTCGAGGGCGCGGGCCATCTCGTCGCGTGCGTCCTCGAAGACGGGGGAGTCGGTAGCCATGATGCTCTCGAGGGCTTCCCCCATTCCCCTCCCGACTGCCGCGTGCTCCACGAGCGAGAGGAGGAAGACGCGTAGGGCGTCGTCCGGGGCGTGCTGTTCGAGAAGCTGCCCAGAGGTTGCGCAGAGCGTCTCGACTTCCTGGCGGTAAACCTCCGCTACGAGTGCCTCGCGTGTGTCGAAGTGCCGGTACAGCGTGCCGATGGACACACCGGCTCGGCGGGCGATCTCGTCGACATGGGCGGTCTCGTCGCCGAGGAAGGCCTGCCGCGCTGCAGTGAGGAGTGATTCGCGGTTGCGGCGGGCATCGGCACGCAGCGGGCGTGGTGACGGCAAGATCGATTCCTCCAAAAGGTGAGTCCGACTCCGTTTACGTGTACGGTTTCCGGAGTCTGGTTCACATTACTGAAGGAGTGCGTCAATGGCGATCGCGAACGACGAGTTCGGCGGCCTCCGGGTGCTGGTGACGGGCGGCAGTCGGGGCCTGGGGGAGGCGACGGCTCGGCGCTTCGCCTCCGCCGGAGCCACGGTGCTGACCGCCTCTCGAACTCCGCCTCCGGACGACCTACCCGCGACCTTCATCCGCGCCGACCTGCGGTCGGAGGAGGGGGTGGCAGACCTCGGCCGGCGAGTAGTGGACAGCGTCGGAGGTGTCGACATCGTGGTCAACAACGCAGGCGCGGCCACCGGGCCGATGCCGACCCTGGAGCGGTCCGATGCCTCCTGGCTGGCGGATCTGGAGATGAACCTGCTCAGCGCGGTGCGCCTCGACCGCGCGCTGGTTCCCGGAATGATCGAACGCGGCTCGGGTGTCGTCGTGCACGTGTCCTCGATAGCGAGCCATCTGCCCCAGCCAGCCGAGGCTTCCTACGCCGCGTCCAAGGCGGCACTCAATGCCTACAGCCGCGAGTTGGCAACGGCAGTGGGCGGGCACGGCGTACGCGTGGTGTGCGTTCTGCCGGGCTTCATCGTCACCGAGGGTGCGCGCCAACACCTCCAGCAGATGGCCGACAGTCAGGGCGCCGATATCGACGGCATCACCCAGCAGATCGTGGACCACCTGAAGGTGCCGATGGGGCGCCCCGGCGAACCCGAGGACATCGCAGAGATGATCGCGTTCCTTGCGTCGAGCCGCGGCAAGTGGCTCACCGGCGCCCAATTCCGCGTCGACGGCGGCATCATCCCCACGGTCTGAGCCGCACCATCCCACAAGGAACGAGGAGAAACACCATGAACTTTTCCCTGGCATCACTGGTTGTGGATTCCGGCGATCTGGAGAGCGAAAGTGCGTTCTGGCACAGCTTGCTCGGCGGATCGATCACCAGAGCGGAAACGCATCATTTTCTGCAGGCCGATGGACTCCCGGTGATCGTGGTCCAGCATGCACCGCAGCATGTTCCGCCGCAATGGCCTGACGGGACGCCTCAACAAATCCACTTCGACCTCAGCACGGATGACGCGCTGGCCGCGGACACGCGTGTTCTCGACGCCGGCGGTCGACGGCTGCGGCCGACAGACGATCCCGTCGCCCCCGCGCAAGGAGGTTCGCGTGTGTACGCCAGCCCGGCCGGGCACCCGTTCTGCATTCGCGCGGTGTAAAGCCGAAACCTCGGGGCCCCAGAAGGCTCGGTTCCGCGGAGAACCTACTGGCGCTGAGGGGCGTTTCGGCAGGAGTGGCGCTGTCGGTTCACGAAACCGGACGCCGCGGACATCCCCACCTCGATGTACGCGAAGTACTCGTCCGTGCCGACCGCCCACATGTGGTCGCTGACCACCCCGGACTGTCTGCGGGGACCATCGCGAACACCCTGGCCAGTGTCGTTCTCTGCGCCGGGGCGCTCGCGTTCGGCGGGTACGCCGCCCTGCTGACGCATTTCGGCGCGTCGAGGTGTGCGATTCTGGTTCAGTTGTACTCGATGAACGAGTTACGAGGGCTACGCGTCCACCTCGCTGCGTTTGCCGCGGGTGGCATTCTGAGCATCGCCAGTGACCGGCCTCTTGCAAAGCAGACTTCATCGCGCCGAGTGACGGCCTATGCCGCGGGGTTGGTGGGCGCGGCAGTTGTGTATCCGACCGCACACCTGGGGCGGCGCGCACATTCGGACATCCTTACCCGCGAGTGGATCGCAGTGCTCGCGACTACCACTCTGTCTCTTGGTGCAGCGTTCCTGCCAAAACCCTGGTCCGCCCGTGTGATCGCAGGTGGATGGCTTGCGCATGCCGCTTTCGACCTCGCACACGAGCGAGGCTCATCGTCACGGCTGCCAAGGTGGTATCCCGCGCTGTGCGCTGGCTACGACGTGGGTGTGGCGGCGCTGCTAGCGCCCGACTCCATGAATAGGTGACTCGACCACCTTCGGCGCCGTCGCCGGACTGGTATTGGCGCAGGAGGCTGGATGACAGCCTTGCCGGCCGACGGGACGCGGAGCTTGGGCCCTGCGGTCTATCGGAGTTCGGGAATTGCTTTCTGCTTCGCGACGGTCTTGTCGGTGCTGCTTAAACCCTGCGTTCGTCGCCGTTGCGATAGGCCACGCCGACTCCTTCGATGCCCCGATTCATGACGGTGACTTCGCCGGGTTCGTCGGGATGAGTGCTGGTGTTTCCGTACGTGGTGCCGACCGCGGCGACCTATAGCACTCGTCCGTCCGGCATCCGGATGCTCTGACCTTCAGACGACATCTGCTGGCTCTGATCTCGTTGTCGTGGTCCCGGGTGGTCAAGCGCCGCGTCGGAGACGGGCTTGACCCTGCCCCTAGGGCACGGTCTGGAATGGACGCGATTCGGAATACTTTGGGAAACAGTGCCTCTCGGCACCACAACTCGGCGGTCGATGCTAGGAAAGGAAAGGACTTCGATGAATACTGTCGTGTCAGGGCGCGAGTTGCGTCCGCTGGGGGCGTTCGAGCGCATCATCGATCTTTACATGTATCGCAACCCTGTTCAGTTCTCACTCGCAGTCGAGTGTGGTCGCGTCGTGTCCGAATCGGAGGTCAAGGTGGCGCTGAGTCGTCTGCAAACGGCGCACCCCCTACTCGCCGCGATGATCGACCGGAGCGGAAGTCGGCCGGTGTTCCGGCATACCGACGGCGCCATCGGTGTGCGCATCGCGCTCGATTCGACGTGGCAGGAGCAGGCAGCTGTCGAGCAGTCCAAGGCCATCGCGCCGTCACCGGGACCACTGGTGCGCGTTGTCCTTCTTCCCGACGCTCCGACGCCCGAGCGTACGACCATCGTGTTGACATTCTCGCACCAGGTCACGGACGGCCGTGGTGCTCTGCGCGCCGCGCACGATCTTCTCGCCGCTGTGGGAGGCCGTGATATCGGCGTCCGTAACCTACCCAGGGCGCAGGAAGATTTGATGCGCCAGCTCGACACGGAACCCGAACCATCCGAGCAGAACGAGGCTGCGGGCGGCGAACACCCTGCGCCCCGCCCTGCAGCCCGACTGCGTCCGTTCGACGAGAACACGCCCCCCGCGGTGGAACATGCAGAACTCGACGAGGCCACAATGCTACGGATCCGCCGAAGCGCTCGTTCTCGTTCCTGCACGGTGCAATCGATGCTGTGCGCGGCTGCAGCGTTGACGCTGTTTGAGGGCTCGGACCGGCAGAGGGTGCGAATCAACGTGCCGATCGACCTGCGCCGGGCGGTCGGTCTCGAGGACGATGTCGCCGTCCGCTTCACTGCGACCTGCGTCGTTCTCTGTCGCCCGTCGCTGCCGGACTTCTGGGAACTCGCCGCGGCAGCCGCCGCGCAGCTCGCTGCCGCGCGCATCCGGGATGCCGCCCGAAACTCGGTCCTTGCTCTGGCTTCGCTGGATGTGGGCGATGCCGATGACGCCGAACAGGCGATGCTTGCTGCTACGAACGCCGACATCGAGATCACGAATCTCGGGATCGTGGATTCCGAAACGGACAATGCTCTGGAGCAGGCGATCTGGGGTCCGGTGATGAGTACCCAGGTTGATCACGAGCAGATCCTGGGAGTCATCACCCGTGGCGGTCGGCTGCGCATGACGATGACCAGTCACGAGGCAGTGGCCGGCCTACTGTCGGGTATCGTCGCTCAGCTCACCAGCGCCGTCTCCTGAGGGCGGCAGCGTCGATGCCGCGGCGAGCGGGTAGTACTGCCTCTGTTAGAGATGACGCAGATCGTTCCCCTCCTGCTCATCATCGCTTCCTCGACGGGCGTGCCCCTGCGGTGGCGTTGATGCCTTCGCGCGGCGGTTGACTGTGCCCTTAGGGCACGGTTCAGAATGTTGTCATTTGATGACGGACACCAGAGCACGGGAGACGACATGGGATGGAGCACTCGCGAACTCGCTGAACTCGCGGGGGCCACCGTGAAGGCAGTCCGGCACTACCACGACATCGGTGTCCTCGATCAGCCGGCTAGGGCCTCTAATGGGTACAAGCAGTACGGTGTCGCGCACCTGCTCCGGGTGTTGCAGATCAAGCGTCTGACGGCGCTCGGTTTCTCGCTCGCTCAGATTGCGGCGATGGGCGAGGAGGTGAGTCATCCCGAGCACGCCCTGCGCGCGCTGGACGCCGAGCTGGAGGCGACGATCGAACGGTTGCAGCGGGCGCGGGTTGAATTGGAGCTGATTCTGCGGCATTCTGCCCGACCGGATCTGCCCCGGGACATTGCCTTGGCGAATCGAAACGGTGAATTGACCGATGCCGACCAGTCTTTCGCTACCTACCTGAGCAGCGTGCTCGACCCGCCTGCCCTTGACGCGTACACCGAAATACTTCGCACCCCCGCCACGCCAGCCGGTGCGGACTTCGATGAATTACCAACCGACGCAGACGAATCGACGCGGGCCGACCTCGCTGTCCGCATGATTCCGGAGGTGGCGGCACTGACAGACAAGCACCCCGGCGTGATCGCAGGACTCACCGCCGGCGGCCAACGCACGATGCAGGACGTCATGGATGTGATGTCCGAGCTCTACAACCCCGCCCAGCTCGACGTCTTGCGCCGCGTGGGTCTCGGCCTGCGCGACTGACGACAACCCGACGAAGCACGATTCACCCTGTCTCTCGAGTGGAGTTCTACACCCATGTTCAAATCCCGACGAAAGCTCGCGGCTGCCGCGGTGGCGATAGCGTCGACGATGTGCGTGGCTCTTAGCGCGTGCAGTTCCGGCTCGGCGGGCACGGGCGCACAAAGCCCCGAACCGGAACCGTCGACCGAGCTGCATCGGTTCTACGACCAGACCCTGACGTTCGAGGCGTGCGAGGGATATGCGACGACCTCTGCAGACCGGGCCTCGTTCACCCTGGACCCCAGGTTCCGATGCGCCCGTATGGAAGTGCCACTGGACTACCGCGATCCAGAAGGGAAGACGGCGTCGATTGCACTGTTGAAGGCGCCCGCCAGGGGTGAACCCATCGGGTCGCTGGTACTCAATCCCGGAGGCCCTGGGGGAGCGGGCATGGGCATGGCTGCGCTCGCGGCGGGGTCGCTGAGCCAGAGCCGAGTGACGGAGAAATTTGACCTGGTCGGTTTCGATCCGCGCGGTGTCGCGGCGTCCGCACCTGCGATCGATTGCTTCACGGACGCGGAAATCGATGCGGGACAGGGCACTACGACAGTGTTGACCGGATCCGGGTCCTGGACCGAATCGGACACCCGGACGATCGTGGAACGCTGCTCGCAACGGTCCGGCGGAGACGATGTCCTCTCTGCGGTCGGAACCCGCAACGCTGCCCGCGATATGGACGTCCTTCGCGCAGTGCTCGGTGACGATCGGCTGACCTTCCTAGGACGTAGTTACGGCACCAGGCTGGGCGCGGTGTACGCCGAGATGTTCCCAGCCAACGTCAGGGCGATGGTGTTTGACGGCGGCATCGACCCACATCTGGGCACGGCCGAACGCCGAGTGGCGCAATTCCAGCAGTTCCAAAAGGCCTTCGACGACATGGCAGTCGACTGCGCGTTGACGCCGGATTGTGCGCTCGGAACTGACCCGAGCCGAGCCGTAGATGTCTTCCACAGCATCGCGCGACCACTGATCGAGAATCCGATTGTGACGGCCGAGGGCCGGCTTATGGATTTCGACGCCGCATATGGCGCGGTGACGGCGGGTCTGTTCGACTCCAGGGTGTGGCCGGTCATCACCAAGGGAATCGGTGAAGTGCGCAACGGATCACCGGATACGCTGCTGCAGATCAGCGACGTGTTCGGCGGACGCGGCGAGGACGGTCTTTACCCCAATTCTTCCGAAGCAAACTTCGCGATCAACTGTATGGATGAGCAGCGCCACACGCCGGAACAGGAAGTCGAACTCAAACGCAGAATCCACGAGGTGGCGCCGTTTACTGATGCCGGACTCGGCGCCGACGGAGCGCGTGATGCGTGCGAATCGTGGCCCGTTGAACCAGATCTGGACTATCCATACGCCACTGGTATCAGTGGACTACCCGACACGCTCACCATCTCGATCACCGGTGATCCGACGACGCCCTACGACGGCGGCGCGAGCCTTGCCGACACACTGGGCGGGAGCCTGCTCACCGTAGACGGTAAGCAGCACACCATCGCAGTCGACGGAACCAACGAATGTGTTGACGACATAGTCGCCGACTATCTCGTCGACCTCGAGTCGCCTCCGGAGCAGGCAAAGTGCAGTCTGTGACGCCCCGCGTCACACGATTCGGCCGGCGCCGCGACCGCCGCGGCGCAAGGATGACAGGAGAGACAATGCAGGCAGAACATGACTGGGACCAGCTGGCAGCATCGCTGAGCGCATCCATTGATGGGCAGGTCATTGCGCCCGCTGATGAAGCGTTCGAGGGAAGTGCTGCTCTGTGGAGCGCACGTCGGCCGCGCCGTCCCGCACTCATTGCACGAGTGGCTGGTGCCCCGGATGTGCAGCGCGTTCTGCAGGCGACCCCTCTGGCAGCCCGCGTCGGCATCCGCGGTCGCGGGCACGATTGGGCAGGCAGTGCGCACGCCGAGGGTGGGATCACTATCGACCTGTCGCAGATGCGTGACGTTCAGATTGACGTCGACGCCCGGACCGCTCGCGTGGAAGGCGGTGCACGGCTGGATGATTTGATGGACGCTGCCGGCGAGCACGGTCTGGCTGCGGCGGTCGGGACGGTCAATGAGGTTGGCGTGATCGGGCTCACACTGGGCGGGGGCTACGGGCCCTACCTTGGCACCATAGGTCTTGCCGCCGACAACATCATCTCCGCAGACGTCGTGCTCGCTGACGGATCGATCACGAGGGCATCGGCGGACGAGAACGCGGACCTGTTGTGGGCGCTTCGGGGCGGGGGTGGAAACTTCGGTGTCGTCACGTCGCTCGAGATTGGCCTTACCGAACTGCCTGAAGTTCTTGCAGGTGTTATCGCCTTCGGTACGAACGAGATCCGAGACGTCCTCACCAGGTTCGATCGGCTGCTTCCCAGCGTTCCGGACGAGCTCGCACTGCGCCCCGCGATTACGAGCGGCCCTGACGGCAACCCTGCGTTGCTCATGGCGGTGCAGTGGAGCGGTGATGCCCGGGAGGGGGTGCCGTGGGTGCAGGCTGCGGAGAAGCTCGGAACGCCGCTGATGTCCGAGGTACACTCGGCCACGCCCGCTCAGGCGCTGCATGCCCTCGACGGGATGTTTCCCGCGGGACAGCACTACACGGTTCGGACGGTGTCGTTGCCCGGTCTTACCCCTGCGGCAATCGA
>NZ_QAOW01000020.1 GCF_003051005.1 Rhodococcus sp. OK519 | reverse complement strand
CACCGGCGGCACGTGCTTCGGCGACACGACGCCTTGCAGGTTCCGCATGAAATGTACCCGGCAGCGCTGCCACGAAGCGCCGGTGAACTGTTGTGTGACAGCGGCTTCAATCCTGAGTGGGCATCGGAAACAACCAGGTGCACCCCCGATAGACCACGGGCCTTGAGGCTAGCGACGAACTCGCGCCAGAACTCGAACGACTCGCTGTCGCCGACCGCGGTCCCGAGGACCTCGCGGGTGCCGTCGATCGACACCCCGGTCGCGACGACGAGGTCGTCGACGCTGCGGGTCGAGACGCCGTGCACGTAGGCCTCCATGATCACCGCATGCAGCGCCTTGTCGATCCGCCGGCGCCGTTCGAGCAGCGACGGGAAGAACGACCCGGACCGCAGCTTCGGGATCTTCACCTCCACATCGCCACTGGTCGTGGATATTGTCTTCGGCCGGCGCCCAACGTTTCGGTGGCCTCGGCCTCGATCAGTTCCTGCAGGCCGGCGCGGGTCAATTCGGCGAACACGGACGCCGCATCGGCGCCCTTGAGCGCGTCGAGGCGGGCCAGCAGGGCAGAATGCTCATGGGTCATCGCGTAGCTCCTGTGCGTGAGTCACTGTGGTAGGTAACTCGTTCACCACTACGCGATGGCCCACCCTCAGCCGGGGAGCGACACACCCCCGACCAGGTCCGGCAACGCCTCACCCGATTCCCACCACCCCAGGGGACTTACCCTACTGAGCGACCTTGCCGAGGCGCGAGCCGCTGGTCAGATGACACTCAGGGAGGTGTTCTCAACGGTCGCACTCCTGCTCGTTGCAGGGCACGAGACCACCACGAACTTGATCGGCAACACCTTCCACACACTTCTCACCCAACCCGAAGTGATGCCGGAAGGTCCGCCACTGAACGAGACCCAACTCGAGGCCTACATCGAGGAGTCCCTGCGATACCAGCCTCCGCTGCAGTCCACCACCCTGCGCGTAGCGACCCAGGACTTCCGCTTCGGGGACCACGACATCGGCGCCGGCGACCTCGTTCTGGCTTCTCTCGCGAGCGCCAACCGAGATGCTGGACGCTTCACCGAGCCCGACGTGTTCGACCCGCGACGCGATGCGCGCGGGCACATAGCCTTCGGGCACGGTCTGCACCACTGCATCGGAGCACCACTCGCCCGGTTGGAAGGGCATATTGCCGTAGCGTGGCTCCTGACCGAGTTCCCGGACATGCAGATCGAGCGCGGGACGGAGATCCGCTGGAGAGAGAGCGTCAACTCCCTCGGCCTGCAATCGGTGCCCGTGAAGCGGGTCGGCAAGCGCTAGCGGAAGATCCCTTGAGGTCCGGGGCGCCCCACTTCGGATGTCGCCCTGGACACTGCTTAACTGGGGCGTCGGCATGGCGGCCCTCCTCCGGAACTGCGGTCGCGGTGTGGGTGGACTTGTGCGGGTCGATACCGATCACACCCGTGGCGTGTCTCCGTGTGCTGGTGGACGGGTTTATCCGCTGCCGGCATTCGACCTCCCGCCGCCCATGCTGAGTGGCGTTCCCTGTGCCCACACACCGCCGCGGCAACGGCGGCCGCCGCCGGCCCGGCGCCGGGTGAGAAAGCCGGTGCCATCGACGAAGGCGTCAGCCTGGATCGATAGCGAGGATCGGGTGGAATAGCGACTAAACGGAGAGGGACTTCTCACAATCTGGTGCAGATATCGGCAGCCCAGTTATCGATAGCGTGCCAGTCGCGTGCGTCACCGTAGTGCCCGCCCACCAACCGAAACACGACTCGTCCGGTCCACGGCCAGTCGCCGGGCGCGATCGCCCCAGCGGAAGCGCGATGAGCGTACGGTCGATCTCAGCATGGACGTCGACGGTGTTGTCGGCGGCGGCGCGCATCAGTCCGGCGGCCATCTGGGACTTGCCGCCGTTCTTCGCGCACATGAACAGCACCGATGGTGCGCTCATCGCAGGTGTCCTTTCGGGAAGAGTGGGTCAGTCGTCGAGGTCGAGTTCGGCGACAGCGGATTTCGCGGTGCGGCCGACGCCGAGGATGGTGGCCGATCCGGGCCCGGTCCAGTGTCCGTAACCGAGCAGGTGCAGATGGGGTTCCTTGAGGGCGCGGGTGCCGGCGGTGGGAACGGTTCCGTCAGGCCCACGCAGCCGTAGTGGGCGCAGGTGGGCGAGGGCCGGGCCGGAATCCGGCGGCCCACAACACGACGTCGGCGTGCTGGCGGCGCTCGCCCCAGGCGATGCCGTCTCGGGTGAGGCGGTAGAACATCGGCTGCGCGGTCAGGGCGCCGCGCTCGCGGGCGGCGAGGACTTCCGGGACCATCACGACGTCGCCGAGCGCGGCGACCCCGCCCGGGTCGGGCCGTCCGGCGGCCAATCAGTTCGGAGAACAGGACAGCGAGACCTTTGGGTAGCGGGGACACCGGTCTGCCCGCACGGTGCACCGCGAGCACCTGCTGCAGCTGGCCGTTCTTTGTCGCCAATACCCGTCGCTCGGCTTCGATGGCATCGATCAGCGCGGCGAAAGTCGGCGTCGGCGGTGTCGTCCGTGGTCGCGGCAATCATCGAAGACACCGACCCGAGCGGGACACCTGCTCCCGCGAGCCAGCGAACCCGCATGAGTCGGACGAGGTCGGCCATGTCGTACGCGTGATAGCCGTTCGCGAGACGCTTAGGCTCGTCGAGCAGGCCCAATCGGTGACAGTGCCGGACGGTACGAGCCGTGGTGTCCGCTGCTTGAGCGATGTCACTGATACGCATGGACCCAGACCCAGACGGACGGCAAGCGCAAACGCTGCCACCGCACCATGGCCGCCGAATGGGCATTCGCCCGGGACCACCAGTCAGAACAAGCCCGACGGACGGCGTTGATGGGGTGGCTGCACACCTACAATCACCACCGGCAACACTCCGCCATCGGCAGAAACGTTCCCTTCAGTCGCTTAACCAACGTCCCTGGGCAGTACAGCTAGGCCCTTCAATGCGCCCACGACCCGCTACTACGTCGACATGGCCCGGCCAGACTTTTGAAACTCTGCGAAGACGAGTACACCGATGACGCCCCCACCGCGAGGAATCGGTCATCGGCCGGTGACCGCCTCGCGGCCCCGCGTCGGTCAGCGGTCCCGTAGCAGATGGGCGACCTCGCCCATCCCATAACGGCTCACCAGCAGATCCAGGATCTCGTCGGCAGTCCTCGGGGGACGGCGGAACCGTGTCGCGATCGCGTCGAGCGCCCGTTGCGCAGCGGATGGGACACCGCGACCGTATCCGCTGCGAATTCGGCTGCCGAGATCACCCGGATGTGCATCGGAACGTGTTCTCGCGGAAAGTCCTTGCCGTTGGCCGTCACGATCGCACCCGCATTGCCGACGACCGCGGCCGCGACCACATGCTCATCGTCCGGGTCAGGCAGCCCGTAGGAACCGTCGAGAGGTTCCCATCCATTCACCAAGGCATCGTCGAAGGCAGTACGCATCGTCGCGACCAGACGAGCTGCGGCCACCTCCGAGTCCGCCGGCGCCCCGCCGCGGTCGACGAGTTTGGCAGCCTCGTGATACTCGAGCTCATCGAGAATCGCGTCCGACCACAGAGGCCGGTACAGGCCCTCAACCGCCAGCGACAGCAAGAAATCGCGCTGCAAACTCGGCCACAGCACACAGGTATCAAGAACCGCCGCGAACATCCGCGCAGCGTATCCGCCTGGCAGGCGCAGGCAGACAGTCGAGCTACGCCGTCGAGCTTCTTAACCGGCGGCGTGCTGCTGCAGCCTTCCGCGCTGCCTTCAACTGCTCGGTGACCACCGCAGGATCGTCCTCGTCTTCGATTGCCACCGACGTGCTCGCCAGCGCCTCATACTGCCGCTCACGGCGCTGCTGCTGGTAGTCGAGGACGTCACGCAGCACCAGACGGTGCCGGGTTCCGACCTTCTCCGCCCGCAGCTCTCCTACATCGATCAGCCGCTTGACCGTCGGACGGCTCACCCCCAACAAGTCTGCCGCCTGTTGGGTCGTCAGCTTCGTCGTGTGTGGTGCCACCGTCACCGCTCGGCCGGCCAACAGCGCCGAAACGACCTGCTTGAGCGCTGCGTGCACCTCGGCCGGCAGCTGTACCTGATCGCCCTCGGTGGCACCGACCAGCAGGTACCTCGGCTCGATCTGGTCGCCATGGCGGAGTTCGTGTGCGGCGAGGAAGCTGACCACTTCGGCCAGCCCGGCATCCTGCGACGACTCCGGAAGATATGTGTGCTGATCCAACGGCTGCGCCACCATCACCACTCCTTCTTTCGAAAGAAAGATAACACCCTTTCGAACCTTTCGAAAGAGGGCTGCGGTGCGGTGCTAATCACCACTGGTGGTCCGGCCCCAACATCAGTGTGCGACGAGGAGCGCGGTCCGTCTCGGTGACGAGTGCATGTACCCGGTACGACGACGACACGAGGTTGCGTCCATGAATATGGTGTACGAGCCGGAGCCGGATGAGACGGCCGGCGCAGGGGGCGTTGTCTCGCATCCACATCCGGGCCTCCTCCGATAAGAGGAACGGCGTTAAGAGCCAGTAGATCAGCGGGAAATCCATCTCTGATCAACTTCAATCCGAGACAGCAACTGCCCACCCCGGGCCATTACCCCTCAGAGCGGACTCCACCAGGAGACGCGAACAGATTACACGGTGGCTGCAGCGGCACCGATTCCCTTGTCGCCAGGTGATGTTCACGCTCACTCAACTCCTGAGTCGACCTACACCGTTTTCGCCGGACGTCACGCTCCAGAAGAGCCATACCGGACATCTTGTGTGAGCCTCTTACGTCGCGCTTCCTGAATGACGGCGACGACAACCAAGATGGTGACAAGGAGCGCGCTGACGGCCACGCCTGGCAGTGCCGCGCCGACGATCCCGATGACGAGGCATGCAATTGCACCACTCGCCAGTGGACCGCCGGCCTTTCGTGTGGCCCGTAGCCGAAGTGCAGTTTGGGCAACGAGGTAGACGGTGGGTCCGCCGACGACCGCGATCATCTGTGCGGGCAATAGGCGGTCGCTGGGGTGCGCGATGACCAACTCGTCGCCGACTGCCGTCAGAATGATGCCCGCGATGACCAGGACGTGCCCGTAGGTGTAGGAGTCGCGGGCCGATTGTGTTCGAGAAGACGATTCGCTGAGGGTGTTCTGGGCAAGTTCACGGGTCGAGGTGAAGTACAACCACCACAAGGCCGCAGTTCCGACGAACGCCCCGCCAAACGCGGTCACAGTCATCACGTCGAGCGGAAGATCGGCCACGGTCGTACCGGTGATGACAATTGTCTCTCCGAGGGCTGCGATGACGAAGAGTCCGAACCGTTCGACGAAGTGGTCGGTGGCCAGATCCCATGTCTCGCCCGCTAACCGAGGCCTGCCGGGGACGCGGAAGTAGAAGAGCGGCGCGGAGTAGTCGAGCGCGAGCGCGACGATCCATAAACCCACGCGTGCGACATCACTCGCGACGCCGCCAGCAATCCAGAACACGCCAGCGACGGTCAGCCAGATGAGGATCCGGCCGGCTCGCTCGCGCTCGATCGTGCCTTTCGCAGCGACGACGAACGTCAGAAAGAGGTGGCGGCCGACCTGGATCGAGACGTAGGCACCCGCGAACAGCAGTCCTTTGCTGCCGAATGCCTCCGGCGCTGCGATTGCCATGAGCAGACTTGCAAGCATCAGTGCGATCAACAGGATGCGCACGGCGTTGGTTTCCGGGTCGAGCTCGTTGGTGGCCCACGTGGTGTAGTTCCATGACCACCAGACCGCGAGGAGGATCATCACCGCTCGGCCTGCGCTTGCCATGGTCAGGTGCTCTAGTAGTAGGTGGGAGACCTGGCTGAGGGCGAAGACGAACACAAGGTCGTAGAACAACTCCAGCGGCGCCGCCCGTTTGCCCTCCGGGTCGCCGCGCCGGGTCTGTCGTTTCACCAGGGGAGCACTCCGGCGCGGTCGGTGACCGTGCCGGTGGGCGTGTCGGCTCCGAGGGTGGCGATGCGCACCGCTGCTTCGGCGCCGTCCTCCACGCTGTGCCCGACCCGGCCGGTGAATTCGGTCGCGGTCTGGCCGGGGTCCACCGCGTTGAAGCGAACGTCGGGGGTGGTCTTGGCGTATTGCATGGTCAGCATCGTGACCGCGCTCTTCGATGAGCCGTAGGCGGCGAGCGGGTACTGCGATTCGACTCGTTCCGGATCCTGGGTCATCGTGAACGATCCGAGTCCGCTGGTGACATTGATGACCGAGGGGTCGGTCGCGGCCCGTAGCAGGGGCAGGAATGCGTGCGTGACGCGAACCAGCCCGAAGACGTTGGTTTCGTAGACGTGGCGGATCTGGTCGGCCGTCATGTCTTCGGGTGCGGTGACTTCCCCGAGGATTCCGGCGTTGTTGACGAGGATGTCAAGGTGGCCGGCTTGCCGGCGCAGCGTCTCGACCGCGGCGTCGACGGACGCGTCGTCGGTCACGTCCAGTTGGACGAAGTGAGCACCGAGCCGGTCGGCGGATTCGCGGCCGTTCTCGGCGTCGCGGGCTCCGATCCAGACGGTGTGGCCGGCCTGGATGAGGCGGCGGCCCACTTCGTAGCCGAGACCCCTGTTGCCGCCGGTGATCAGTGTGGTCGTCATGTTCCTCTTTCATGGCATTTGGCGGTGCCGGTGCCCGCACGAAGAAATGCGCGGGGCACCGGCAACATTCGTGATGGACAACGTTCGTGGTGGAAATGGTGGCGATATTCGCCGTCGTCCCTGGGGGGGAAGTCCCCGCCGAAGAGACTCCTCTAGTGGGTGGGGCGGAATGGCCGCAGCAGCCGGATGCCGTCCTCGATGGAACCGTCGATCAGTTCGAGCATCTGCGGAACGAGTTCCTGCATCCGTGGTGCGCTCAGATGTGCGTCGAGCTGCTCACGGCGCTCCCAACGTTCGTAGATGATGAACGTTCCGGGCTCGCCGTCGACTTCGTGTGCCTCGTAGTCGATGTTGCCGGGGTCGTTCCGTGATGGCGTGACTGCCGCGGTGATGAAGTTCTTCAGGTCGGCCTCTCTGCCGGCTTTCGCGCGCGCTTCCCAGATCACGGTCACGTATCCGTTGGGTGTGGCAGTCATGTTCGTTTCTCGCTCTCGTTGAGGACTTCTGCCGGTCCGGTGCTGGTGCCCGGCTTGGCTGAAGTTTGCTGGAGGTGTGGCGGGGTCAGCTCTCGACGAAGTCGAGTAGGTCGGCGTTGATGGTCTCGCTGTTCACCGTGCACATTCCGTGAGAGAGGCCTGGATAGACCTTCAGGGTCGCGCTTTTGATCAATGCCGCCGAAAGCTCCGACGAGTCGGCGATGGGAACGATTTGGTCGTCGGCGCCGTGCAGGAGAAGCGTCGGAATGTCGATCGCCTGGAGGTCCTCGGTGAAATCAGTTTCCGAGAAGGCTTCGATGCTTTCGTAGTGTGCCTGCGCGTTACCTGCCATTCCCTGGCGCCAACAGTGCAGGATGGCGCCCTGGGACGGCTTCGCGCCCGGGCGATTGAACCCGTAGAACGGGCCGGTCGCGACGTCGAGGTAGAACTGGGAACGGTTGGTGGCCAAGCGCTCCCGGTATCCGTCGAACCCCTCGATCGGCAACCCTCCTGGGTTCGATTCGGTCAGAACCATGGTCGGTGGGACTGCTCCGATCAGGACTGCTTTGGCTACTCGCCGACCACCGTGCCTGGCAACGTAACGAGCTACTTCTCCGCCACCGGCGGAGTGGCCGACATGTACGACGTCGTGCAGGTCGAGGTGTGTCACGATGGCAGCGACGTCTGAGGCGTAGCGGTCCATCTCGTGTCCGTAGCCGACGTGGGCAGAGCGCCCGTGCCCGCGCCGGTCGTGCGCGACGACTCGGTATCCGTGATGGACGAAGAACAGCAGCTGAGCATCCCAGCCGTCCGAACTCAGAGGCCAGCCGTGATGAAACATGATCGGCTGACCGGTGCCCCAGTCCTTGTAGAAGATCTCGACCCCGTCATCTGTAGTGACGAAGGGCATGGTGGACTCCTCGCATTCGGCCCGGATACCGGGCGAATTGTTGACTCCACCAGCGTCGCTCAGCGTGGTCGTGGCAGCTTCCGTCAGTTGACTGCCATTCATGGCCGTCCTGACTTACCCGGCGGTCGGCGCCTCGGGAGGCAGAGCGTCGAGAGCGTCTCGGAGAGCGCCACGGGATGTGATCCCCAGCTTCGGAAACAACCGATAGAGATGCGACGAAACGGTCCGCGGCGACAGGAAGAGTTGCGAGGCGATCTGCGGATTCGACAGCCCCGTCGCTGCGAGCCTGGCGACCTCCAGCTCCTGTGGCGTGAGCCTTGTGCCGGCGTTACCTCGGGACGCGCGGGTCATCCCCGTGGCGCGGAGCTCTGCCTTCGCCCGGGCTTCCCAGGGCTTGGCGCTGACTCGCTCGAACTGGCCACAGGCAGCGTTCAACTGCACCCGCGCGTCACGGGTACGTCCTCTTCTGCGCAGTTCCTCGCCGTACGCCAGATGCGCGCGGCCTGCCTCGAAGGGCCATCGCTCGATGCCCGGCAGCGCGAGCGCCTCGTCGAACCTCTGGACCATGTCGTCGGGCTGGGATGTCATTGCGGTGGCCGTCGCTGCGCTCAGCGCCCATCGTGGTGACACTCGCTCGATACCCGTCGAGCGCAGCGCGTCGGAGTGCAGTCGCGCCTCAGCAACGCGCCCGGTACGCATTGCCGACTCGATGAGATCTGTTGCACACCAGAGCGCTTCGGGGTTGAAGGGCGGTAACGCGCCGGGTGGGCAAACCGCCGCGGCGTGCTGGAAGGCTGTGTCGAAGTCCGCAGCGCCGATTGCCGCGCGGGCGGCAGCCTGGTGAGCGCAGTTCTCCAACCGCCGTAGCCTCCTGGGTTCCGACCAGCTCCAGATGTCCTGACAGTGGGCACGGCAGGCATCGAGGTCGCCGCGCTGGGCTTCGACCATCGCGGCGACGTAGCGGCCAACCTGACCGAACAGGTGGTAACCGGTCTCCTCGCACAACGCGATGAGGTCGGCTGCAGCGTCGGCCGATGACTGCCACCTGCCGCTGTGCAGGTCGTCCAGAGCGACGAACATGAGCCCGGGCATACTCGCGCCTACCACGCCGTCATTGCCGACGATCCGAGAAACAGCCTCGCGGCAGCCTGAAAGCCGGTCGAGGTACGAAGCGGCTAGGGCGGTGCGGACGACGATGTCGGCGTCGGTCTGGTCTTTCAGGTGGGAGATCTCGTCGTCCAGTCGACGGAGCATGGCGTCGGTGACCGATCCTGGGGCGTAGTGGATGCGCCCCACGGACACCGCCGCCGCGGGGGAATCGTCGGGAAGCGGGCCGAGGATGTCGATCAGGGGTCGCCAATGCTCGTCGCGTCCCGAGTAGTGGCTGGCGAGGGTCAGCGTGAAGAGCGCGGTCTCGAGTTCGCCACGCGTCAGCTCCGACGGGTCCAGACCATCCTCGACCAGCTTCATCAACAACGCGTGGGCGGCATCTGCATCCCCCTGAGTGACGAGCACCAGAAGGGCAGCGGCCGCGGCCGTTGCCAGAGACGGTACCTCCGGCTGATCCTCGTGCATCTCGCGCATGATCTCGGACGAGGTGTCCAGATGGCCGGCCACCCATGCTGCGATGTAGGCCGCGCGGGAGAGTCGGCGTGTTCGGTTCCCCGAGTCTGGACTCAGTTGGGCGGCTCGCCGCAGGCGAGCTACGGCGCCGGCGGCGTCACCGCGCCGTAAACTGCTCTGCGCCGCGGTCTCGACTACCGAGGCCACCGCCTCGTCGGGCACCGTCGTGGCTCGCGCGAGGTGATCACCGCGACGTTCGGGTTGGCCGATCAGCGCATCAGCCAAGCGGTGATGCGCGCTGCGCCTCTGCTCACCGGTTGCGCCGTCGACCACGGCGGACCTGACTAGCGGGTGCCGAAATCGAACGCTGCGAGCATCTTCGGCAACCTCGAGAAGGTGGTCGCGTTCGGCAGGAGCGAGGCCATCCAGTGTGCTGGGGCCACCGGCCGCCGCGAGTAGACCGAGATCGCCCGAGCCTTCGAGAGCTGCGAGCAGGAGTAGGTCGCGGGTTCTCTGAGGTAGTCGCTCAACGCGGGCCGCATACAGACTGCGGACATCTCGCCCCTGCCCGCTTATGCACCCTGATCCACGAAGGTCCCTGTCTCCGGACACGCTGGTGGCACCGGCGAACTCGAGCAGGGCGAGCGGGTTCCCCTGGGCCTCCTGCGCCACCGTCTGCAGGATTCGAGGAGGTAGATGAACGAAACTTCTGGAGAGCAGCCGCCGCGCGTCCGTGTCGCTGAGAGGCGCGATCGCGAGCTCAGTGAGGCCTGTCGACCGGAACGAGCCGGCAGTCTCGGTGCGCCAGGCACCGAGCAGTCCGATTCGGCGGCCCGCGAGTCTCCTGGCGACGAATGACAAGGTGGCTTGGCTGGCGTCGTCGAGGGCGTGGAGGTCGTCGACGATGACAAGTAGCGGCTGTTTCGTTGCGGCCTGACTGAACAGCAATAGCGCTGCGTTCAGTACAGCGATTCGGTTGGGCATGGGGCCGATACCGAGACCGAGCGCAACTTCGAGAACCTCTCGCATGGCGTCGGGCAAAGCGTTGATCTCGCGAGAGAGCGAGGCCACGAGTTCGTGAAGACCCGCGAAACTGATGTCCGTCTCATACTCGTCGCCACTGCCTCGGATGACCCGCATAGATTTTGTGCGCGCAAGGTCAGCGGTCGCGTCCAGGAGCGCGGTCTTCCCCACTCCTGGATCTCCGGTGAGTAGCACGGCTGCGCCATCCGTCGCCGCACTACCCACGAACTCTGTGAGCTCGGCAAGTTCGCGGTCTCTACCTACCAGTGCGGTCGGATCGACACCTACCCTCACCAATATTGCCCCGTCTCGTATTCATCGTGGCGCATGATTGCTGCACGGAACGGCAGTACGAACAGTCACACGATCGATTAGAAAGTATCTCACTGACAGCACCCCTTCCGGCGGGCCTGATAGCTGTCATCGACCCGCATATGGGGCGCGCTACACACCCTGATGCGACGGAGTCCCTCGCTCAGGCAGTGGTAGCCGGACACCTCCGCCTGGTCCGGCAGGCGGTTCCGCCATGGATGCCACTGCGCCGTTGCGGGGAAGGATGAGGGCGAGGCCCACTGCTGCGACCGCGCCGCCGAGAAGGACGGAAGGGGACAAGGTGGCGCCCCGGATAACGAAGTCTTCCAGCGCAGCGCCGGCGGGAACCAACAGGAACAGTCCACTGACGGTGACGGCACCGCGGGTGTGAGCAAGTCGATACAACAACGCGGTGGCCCCAAGGCTGATGACCACAACGACCCAACCGATCGCGGCGATAGAACTTGGAGAGAGCCGCACGCTCCCCGGCCCTGCGACGGCCACTGCGATCCCGTACACCGCGGTGCTCACCGTCGACTGCATGGCCAGGCACGCCCACACCCCTGCGTCGGCGGCATGCGATTGCGCGATGGTGCCCGCGGTGATAGCGACAAGGGCCACCACCGCGAAGGAGACAGCGGTAGCGTTCGCTCCACCGGAGGTGAGGTCGGCGCCCACCGCAATCGCAACGCCCGTCATACCGATTAGCACACCCGCCAGGCTTCTCGCCGATGCGGCCCGTGCCGCGACAACCGTCAGGAGCGGTTGAGCGGAGAGGATGATCGAGACGAGTCCTGCACCGATGCCGTGGTCCAAGGCGAGGAAGAAACCACCTTGGTAGACGACTTGAAGCAGCAGTCCGGCCACAATTGTCCGGCGCAGCTCGGTGCCGCGAGGAACTGACTGCGCAGTGGTTCTCACCAGCACCCACGCAAGCGTCGCGGTCCCGGCAGCCCTGATCAACAGAAACAGCTGGGGTGAAACAGCTTCCAAGCCGTAGGACACGGCAACGGCTCCACTCGACCAGAGAACGAGCAGAAGGGCGGGCGGCGCAATACGTTTCGCCCGCGAGAGGTCAGACAGGGTGAGATTCACGCGCTCGACGCTAGGCATCGACGCCCCGTCGTTGTAGTGCCATCGCAGACATGCCCATACAGTTGGCGTATGGGAGACATCGACCGATTGCGTTACGTGGTTGCGGTGGCGCGCGAGAGCGGAATCGGTCAGGCTGCGCGCACTCTCGGCGTCTCACAACCGACCGTCAGTCGCGCAGTAGCAGAGACGGAAAGAAGACTCGGGCGCAGCCTATTCGAGCGGCTGCCCGCCGGCGTGCAACTAGCTGCCGCCGCAGCCGACGTGTTGGCGCGGATCGAGCGACTCATCGCTGATCACGACACGCTGTTCGCTTCCGACGCCGCAGACGTCGACACGGTCCGGGTCGCCTACACATGGGGTGGTCTGACTCCGGGCCTAGAACAGCTGTTGGAGATGTGGCGTCATGCCGGGGGCGCGGCGGTCGATCTGGTCCAATGCGACGACCCATTCGCCGAACTAGAACATAGCCGAGCCGACCTGGCCCTTATTCGACGACCCGAGGGTTGGGAGCCGCCGCCGCACGTCAGAACCGCGTTCGTATCCACTGAGCCGCGCGTGATCCTCATCAACTCCCGGCACCCGCTGGCGACACGTTCGTCGGTGACACTCGCCGAAGTCTGCGCTCGAGGACAGGCGGTAATCAGTGAACTCGGACGCACGGTCCCCGACGACCTTTGGGGCCACTACCAAGGCGAACCGATCCGCGCGCGAAACCCGCTCACATGGATCAACACCATCGCGGCCGCCCCCGAACGCTTCGGCGTGACCTCGTCGACCACCGCCGAGTTCTACATCCATCCGCACGCCACATATGTGGCTTGCTCAGATGCTCCACCCGCTACGGTCGAGCTACTGCATCTGATACCCACCCGCGCCCGGGTCGAGGGACTGCTCACCTTCACGCGAACCGCCGCAGACCGACTCGGTTGACTGCTCGTCGGGTAAACATCTTGACTTCAGGTTCCCCGTGTCACCTGCGCGCGGATCAGACGCACAGGCATGGACGCAGCCGCATAATCGGCAATTGGCAGGTCCCCGATAGTCGTGGCAGGTGCACCTTGCCGATTAGACCGGCGATCTCGTCGAGAGCAGAACCGAGCCAGCCGTCATCGAGGAAGAAGTGCGCTCTTCGTCGGCGCCGCTTACGGTGTGTTCGCGGTCCGTCGCGCCCCGATGTGGAGCTGGAGATTCACATCTCTCTAGTAGCCAACAACTCGAGCAGTTCGACGCGTAGAACTGTTGCATGCCTTCTGGACGGTTACACCGACCGCATGTCGTTGGACCGCAACTTGCTTCTCATGCAACCCACGCAGGGCCGGCGAGGAGGACGTTCGCGAGCCGCTCGGCGCCGAGCGGCTCGCGAACGTGTTGCTGCTGCGGGTTTGAAGCCCATGCCACGCCAAGGGCCCGAGCCACTCCGCCCTCCTCGTGGAGGTCGGTTACCCCTGGAGCGCGTCCCGGAGAAAGACGACGGCCTGAGCGACCGCAGCCTTTGCGGCGTACGTGTCATGCAAGGCGTTGACCATCACGAAGTCGTGAATGATGCCCTGATAACGCACCGCTGTCGTCGGGACACCCGCCCGGCGGAGCTTGGCGGCGTAGGCCTCGCCCTCGTCACGCAGCACGTCGGCCTCGGCCGTGATCACGAGCGCCCGGGGCAGCCCGCTGAGCTGATCGGTGGTGGCGCGCAGCGGTGAGGCGGTGATCTGGGCGCGCTCGGCCTCGTCAGTCGTATATTGGTCCCAGAACCACTTCATGCCCTCCCGGCTTAGGAAGTACCCCTCGGCGAACTCGTCGTAGCTGCCGGTCTCGAACGCGGCGTCAGTGACGGGGTAGAAAAGGAGCTGAGCGGCGATGTCGAGGCCGCCGCGCTCCTTGGCGAGCAGGGTGAGCGCCGCAGTCATGTTGCCGCCGACCGAGTCGCCGGCGACGCACAGGTGGGTGCCGTCGAGTTCCTTCTCGGCACCCGCGGTCACGATCCACTGTGCGGTCGCCCACACCTGCTCGATCGCGTGCGGGTAGCGCACTTCAGGCGAGCGATCGTACTCGGGGAAGACCACGGCGGCGCGCGCACCGACGGCGAGGTCGCGCACGAGGCGGTCGTGCGTGTGGGCGTCGCCGAAGACCCATCCGGCGCCGTGGGTGTAGAGGATGACCGGCAGCGCGCCCGTGGCCCCCGCCGGGCGCACGATGCGTACCTGGACGGTCCCGGTCGGGCCGCCGGGGATCTCGATCCAATCCTCGTCGACCTCCGGCTTGAAGATCGGCTCGTCCTGCACGCCGTCGACGGCCTTCCGGCCCTCTTCGGGTGCGAGCTGGTAGAGGTACGGCGGTTTGGCCGTCGCTTCGACGAACGCCTGGGCAGCCGGCTCGAGAGTGATGTTCCTGGGATTGGCGGACATGGTGCACGTTTCCTTCCGGTCGGTGGCAAGGCCGAGCGAGAACGAACGTTCTCACTCGGCGTCAGACAGTAGAGAACGATCGTTCTCGCAGTCAAGTCGAGCCAGTTGCCCCGGCGCTCTCTCGGGAGACCCGTCTCGTACGAACTGACGACCCTCGGCCTGTCGCTCCACGACACCGTGCGGCAGCTCAAACTCTGGGCCGAAGCCCATATGGGCAAGGCGCTCGCGCACCGAGCTGCCGACGAGGACGCCGCCGGCGGGACTGATTGAGCCACCACAGCCGGGAGAACCAACGTTCTCGGGAGTGTGTACAGTGAGGTGCGTGAACGAGGAGATCCGCTCCCGCGTCGTCGCGGCCGCCGATGCGCTCTTCTACGCCCGCGGCTTCGGTGAGGTCGGCATGGATGCCGTGCGCGACGCCGCCGGTGTGTCGTTACGCGCGCTGTACAAGGAGTTCCCCTCGAAGGACGAGCTGATCGTCGCAGTCCTAGCCGGTCGCCGTGACATGTGGACGCGGGGTGTCGAGGCGAAGGTCGATGCGATCACCGATCCGGTAACCCGACTCCTGGCCGTCTACGACTTCCTGAGCGACTGGTTCTGTGACGACGACTTCCGCGGCTGCGGATTCATCAACGCCTTCGGCGAACTCGGACCCTCGAATCCGCGCGTGGCCGAGATCGTGCGCGAGCACAAGACCGGCTTCCAGCGCTACGTCGCACGTCTCGTAGCCGACGCCGGTGGCCCCGAGTCCCTCGCGCCGCAGCTCGCCATCCTTGCGGAAGGCGCGCAGACCACGGCCGCCATCGCGGGCACCACGGAGCCCGCGGCCCAGGCCCGTACCGCAGCGGAGATCCTCATCGCATCCGCACTGGGCCGGTAGTAGCAAGTCAGCATCTTTCGTCTCACCGATCACACTGCCGTCGCACAGAGCTCACCAGCCAAGTTCGCAACGAGGACCGTGTAGCGCAAGGTGTCCATGCCCTGAAGCGCGGCGCCCGTTCGGCTAGCGGTAGTACTCGAGAAGATCGTACGGATACTCCCAAATAACATTCTGAACTGGGAATCTTCGTACCCAGCCAGGAAATGCGGGTGGCAGACCAGGAAGAGTTGACGTCCCTTCGGAGGTCCCGGAGATTGGGTGGGAGGAGCTGTTCCGCTTCTTCACGTTGACCCGGCCGAGGTGACGTTCGTCGACCCAGATCAAGGCCGCGGTCCAGCCGACCGGCTGGGGTCTGCCGTTGCCCCGCGCTCTTTTCCTCAGCGATGAATCGCAGCTTTTCGCAGGCTGGATTACGTTGCTCCACGAACCCAAGCTCCCGTCCGGGATCAGAAACGTTACGGGCGCGAGTCGATGGTGTCGCTGTCCCACGGCACACTCATCTCGGCCGACGCCTCGAATGCTGCCAGCTCGAAAGAGGCGAGAAGCGCCTCGATGCACTATGCGAACCCGGCTACGGAGCTGGCCATCAGGTCGATACTGGTCGCCACGCACCACGCGTGGGCCGTGCGTTATGCGCGGGTCAGATGGGCGCTGGCTGAGGTCGGCCTGTCCGTTGCTGTCAAGAAGTACCCATGGGAGCTCTCGGGAGGAATGCAGCAGCGCGTTGCGATTGCACGTGCGCTGGCCTATCAGCCTGAGGTGCTCCTGATGAACGAGCTTTTCGGCTCGCCTGATGCGCAGACTCGCTTCGACCTTGATGACCTGCTACTCGCGCTGCGGGCGGAGTAGGCATAACCATTCTTCGCATGCCTGGGGTGTCATCTACGGCTGCAACATCTTCCTTCCACTGTTGGCCGCGCAGGACGAGGCCTACATCGTGAACACCGCATCGATGGCCGGATTCATGACCACCGCTCCGCTGCACCCGTACGTGGCGTCCAAAGCAGCCGTGGTGGCACTGTCGGAAACGATGGCGCACGTGTGCACCACAGAGCTTCCGCACGTGGGCGTGGCGGTTCTCTGCCCCGCCTACACCGCCACCTCCATTGGCAACGACGAACGCAACGCGCCCGCTGGACACATTCCCCGTGCTCTGGCGGATCCAAAGTTGCAAGAACTACGCACGCAGGTAAACAAGGACATCGACAAGGGCGTCTCCACCGGATACGTTGCCGACCTCGTGGTGGCGGGCATGGCCGCCCGAAAGACCCACACCTTTCCCTCACCGGAGTGGCTGGACTACTGGCAGGATCGTGTCGACCGTGTACGACAGCAGATCGACGTCGCGCCCACGGCTACCTGACGAGTACGGGCGCAGAGCGACCGCAAAAGAGGGATTTTCGGCGACCCGAGGGGGTCCACGTGCGCGTGTGGGACGCACTCGTTGTCAGGTCGGATCCGGCCGGCAGGTTGCCGAAGATGCACGCGGCTGGTGCTCGAGTGGGTGACATCTGATCTAGCTTTCCCCGCGAGGCGGCCTGGAAGGATGTTGCGGTGCCCAAGGCCTCCCGAGCACGACAATACTGGCCGGGTCCACTCGGGCCACGGCCTCACGCCCGCAGCCCGAGTGTCACCAACCCGATGGCTCAGTACACCTAGGCTGCGAACGCCGCAGCCGTCGCTGCCGTGTCCTCAAACAGGTGCATGCGC
>NZ_QAOW01000019.1 GCF_003051005.1 Rhodococcus sp. OK519 | reverse complement strand
AACGCCCGGTCTCATTCCGAACCCGGAAGCTAAGCCCTCCAGCGCCGATGGTACTGCACTCGACAGGGTGTGGGAGAGTAGGACACCGCCGAACACCTTTCAACCGAAGGCCCCCACCCGTCAGGGTGGGGGCCTTCGGCATTTCCGCATCTATTGCAATTGCTTCGGAATGCCGGCACGGTGCCGGCACCGCCGAACCCTTACGGGCGTTCGGCGTCGTCCGAATTACGCGCAATCCGCTGCAGCAGCCGGGCCAGGATCTCGCGCTCGGCGTCGTCGAGGCCGGTCAGCAGTTGGCGATCGCGGTCGACGCGTCTCGGAAACTCCTCGTCGACCATCGCGCGTCCGGCATCCGTCACCTTGAGTAGGACCACGCGTCCGTCCCGCTCGAAACGCTCGCGCTCCACCAGTCCCAACTTCACGAGGCGATCCGCATGCTTCGTTGTTGCGGCCCCGCTGACCATCGTCACCGCCGTCACTTCGCTGGCGCGCAGGGGGCGCCCGCTGCGGGCGAGGGCACACAGCACCTCGAACTCCGCGCGCGAGACACCGGAGGGGCCCAGGGCCCGATCGAGTCGGTGCAGTGCCTGGGAGCTGATCCGGGTGATTCGTCCGAGAACCTCGATAGGAGACGTGTCGATGTCCGGGTAGGTCGACGCCCATTCCTGACGGACCTTGTCGATGAAGTCGGGCTCGGGGCTGGCGGTCGGATCCACTTCCCCATCCTAGCCAGGGCGCCCGTTCACTTCATTAGTATTTTACTTGTGAAGTAGTACGCGTACACTGGTCGAAGTGACTGCACTCGAAACGCTGGACTCCTCAAGGCTCGACCACGCGCGGGGCGCGCTCGCGCACACCGTCGTGCCGAGTACGTGGCGCCGTGCGTTCGAGTTGCGTACGGCCGACGCGACGATTGCTCCCGCGCTCCGAGTCGGCCTTGCCTCTGCCGCGGTTTTCGTCGCCGGTGGTCTGCTCGGATACCGAGAACTTGCCGGCTTCGCAGCGCTGGGATCGCTTGCAGCGGCCTTCGGGCGCTACGAGCCGTACCCGCGACTGGCGGGCAAACTGGCGCTCGTGGGCGTTGCCCTGGTCTGCTTCGTGGCATTCGGGGGCGCGCTGGGCGCGGCGGCACTGCCGGCTGGGGTCCTCATCGGGATCCTGTCGCTCGCGGCCGGCATGGCGTCGGCGTACATGAATGCCTTCCAGCTGGTCGGGCCGGGCCCGGTGATCCTCATCTTCGCGGCCACCGGCGCCGCCGGCTACTCATCGTCGGCGGGTGACGTCGTCGCCGTGGCGTCGGCAGCCGCAGCAGGCGTCGTCGTCGGATGGGTCGCAGCGATGCTGCCCGGTCTCCTTCTTCCGCTGGGGCCTGCCCGGCTGGCTGCGGCTCGTGCGCTCGTAGTCGTCGGATCTCTCGAAAGAACAGGAGCCGAAGGGGTTCCGGCTGCACGATCAGCACTCGATCGTGCCCGTGAAGTTCTGGCGGCGAGCGGACACACGCGCGCACGGCGCGGTCACGGTCGGGATCTCGCGCTGCTGCTGGACGTGGCCGACGACGCGATCGACGTCTGGGTGGCCGACGGTGACCCCACCCTGATCCGCGACATCGCACAACACGAGCGCGAACTGCGCAGGGTGAAGCGATCCGGGTTCGTAGGCGGTGTGGGTGATCGGACCACTCCTCGTACGGAACTCCCGGCGCCTGCCCGGCTCCTGCGCGCGGCACGATCCAACCTCGGTTCCGCCGCGTTGCGGCACACCGCGATTCGGGTCACTCTCGCCTCCGCCGCGGCAGGCTGGATCGCTCTCGCGTGTGGGCTCGAGCACCCGTTGTGGGCGACGATGGGCGCCATCGCGGCGCTGCAGGGCCTCAGCTTCACCCACACCGTTCAGCGTGGAATTCAGCGTCTGATCGGCAATATCGGCGGCGCGGTGATCGCGGCCGGACTCATCGCCGCGTCGCTGGGATTCTGGCAGGCCGTCGTCGCGGTCGTCGTCCTGCAGACCGCCGCGGAACTGATGGTGCTCGTGAACTACGCCCTCACCACGCTTGCGGTCACCCCGATGGCACTGGTGCTGACAGGACTTACTTCACCGATTTCGCCCGAGGCGGGAATGACTCGAATCCTCGACACGCTCATCGGGGTCGTCATCGGCGTGCTCATCGCGGCGGTGACGATCAGCCGCACCGATCGTCACCACCTCGCCTGAATCAACCTGTGCGCGTGACGATCGCGAACGGTCCCACCTCATCGACGGTGAACCGCGGATCGTCGAACAGCGACTTGGGGAACGCGACGCTGTAGCGCCGGACGTTCGGGTCGTTCGGGTAGACGTCCTCCGCCAGGCGCAGTGTGTATCCGTCCGCGCTCTTACGGAAGACGAACACGTCCGGCGCCCGCCACGGCAGACCGTCGAGCGTCTGGATCAACTGGTCGGGGGTCTCGAGGTCGGTCCAGCTCTCGATCGCCTCGGAGCGCTCCCGGAACTGCGCCAGCGGGTTCGCGTAGTGCGACGTGAGCGCCTGGAACCCGTAATACGGGTAGTAGCTGAGGAGGCTCGTGTCGGAGGTCAGCACGACGGTGTCGTGGCGTTCACCCGGGCGTCGTTCCATGATGATGCGATCGATGTCGCCGTAGTACGAGGCGGCGCCCGGTGACCGCTGGTCGCCGCGGACACCGTCGCCGTCGGTGTCGGTGTAGGCGATGGTGATGTCGTTCGAGAGCACCTGGGGGATGTTCTGCGCGAACGCGATCAGGCCGGCGAGTCCGATCACGACGATCGACGCCTTCACTCGCGGATTCTCGCTCGTCGCCAGCACCAGCCAGCGGCCGAAGTCGAAGAGGCCGAACACTCCCGCGGTGCCGAGCAGCAGGATGAGCACCGGTTCGAGGCGGAACGACAGCAGGGTGCCGCCGATCACGGTGAACGCCATCGACATGAGCGACCACAGGTAGATCGCGATCACCCCGATGGCGAGCGCCTGCGCCCGGCGCGACGACGTCACCCGGAACACCAGCCAGATCGTGCCGAGCAGGCACAGCGCCCCGGCGAGCGATACCTGGAGCATCGGAAGCGGCAGGTGCGCACCGGCGTCGGGCAGGTAGTGCGTCGCGGTTCCGCTGTCGGAGGGAATGCCGTGAAGCGCCTCGAGCAGATAGGGCAACCAGACGGTGAGAGCGATTGCGACCGCGATCACCGCCATGACGGCCAGTCGCACGAGTGGATCCACAGCGCCGCGCCACGAACCTCGCGCACGGACGGCGAGCCCGGCCGCGACGAGAGCCATGAGGGTGACCGCGAACGCCGCCAGTCCCAGGTAGAGGGTGTAGAAGGCGGCGGCGATACCCAGGAAGGCTCCGGCCCCGACGACGGCGCCCCAGCCGTCGCGGGCCGTCTTTTCGGGCCGGTGCAGCCCGCCCCACGCGAGCACCAGCACCGGCGGGATGAGCACCGCGATGACCGCGCCGTACGGTTCGGCCGATCCGTAGGCGACCACGAGCGCGGCCGTCGCGAGCGCGACGACCACCGCGCGGTCGGTGCGAATCAGTTTGGTCCACAACACCAGAGCGAGGACGGCGGCGACGGCGATCGAACCGATTGCGTACGGCTTGAAGACCTCCCACCCGTCCATGCCGAGCAGATTCGCGACGCGTCCACCGATCCAGAACCAGCCGGCCGGGTAGTAGGGCGGCAGATCCGCGTAGGTCATGTCGTGCAGGGCCGCGGAATCGGTGAGGCGCGTGAGGTATTCGGTGCGGAACTCCTGATCGACCGAAATGCCGTGCAGATACAGCTTGGTCGCACTCAACGGCATCCCGAGCGTCACCGTCACGAACCCGGACAGCCCGGCCCACGACAACACCGTCGCCGCGCGCATCCACCGTCGGGCACGGAAAAGGACGACACACAACGCAAGTACGGCGATCGTGACGACCTGCCCCACTGTCGTGACGGCCTGCGTGACGTTGGACGACGGAAACGCAGGCCACGACACCCGACCGAAGGCGAACAGTCCCACCGCGGCGACGATCGCGGCCACGAGGGCCCCGAGGATCATCTCGACGACGGTTCCACCGGCCAGTCGGGCAGGGGCGACTCGCGGCGCTGCGAGGGGATTTGCACCTGATTGCGACACGGCCCGAGCTTACTTGGGTGGGATCTCCGAACCGGGTTTCAGTAGGTTCGAGGGATGAGTGACGAGTACGCGCAGACACCGCAGTGGTTCCGTGAGGCACTGGCGGCTCCGGTGGAGACCGGGAAGGTGGCTGTCGACGGCGCCGACATCCGGTTCCGGGCATGGGGTGACCCGGGCCTGCCGGGGCTCGTCCTGGTGCACGGCGGCGCGGCCCACTCCCGGTGGTGGGACCACATCGGTCCGCAGCTCGCAGGCGATCGGCGCGTCGTCGCGCTCGACATGAGTGGCCACGGAGACAGCGACACCCGCGAGCACTACTCGCTCGATCTGTGGGCGAACGAGGTGGCGGCGGTGGCGGCGGCGTCGGGCATCGAGGGGCGACCGGTGGTGGTGGGCCACAGCATGGGCGGCATCGTGGCGTTCGTGGCCGCGCATCTGCACGGTGACCGGTTGGCCGGGGTGCAGATCATCGACTCGCCGATCCGTCAGCGCACTCCCGAGGAGGAGGCGGCCCGCCGAAAGGCCGCGTTCGGGCCCAAGAAGGTCTACCCGACGAGGGAAGAGGCCCTCGCCCGCTTCCGGTTCGTGCCGCCGCAGGACGCCGCGGTGCCGTGCGTGCGCGAGCACATCGCCGAGACGTCGCTCATGTCCGTCGAGGGTGGTTGGTCGTGGAAGTTCGATCCCACGATGTTCACTCGCTCGGGTGGCGACACGCTGGCCGTCGCCCAGCCGCGTTGCCCGATCGCCTACTTCCGTGCGCAGCACGGCATCGTCTCCGACGAGTTGATGGCGCAGATGCGGGAGCGGTTCGGGCGGTCCGCCATCGTCACCGAGATCCCCGACGCGGGCCACCACACGATGATCGACCAGCCCCTCGCGCTGGTCACCGGCATTCGCACCGTGCTCGCCGCCTGGGCTGCCTCGTCCTGACCGCGTTTTGCGCACTTGTCGTCGGAGTCCGGTCGTCGTGGGCGCGAGAAGTGCGCAAAACGCGGGGTCAGGGGGCGGGTTCGGTGCGGGTGACGGCACGAGTGAGCGCGGCCGCCGAGAACTGAGCGAACTCGTCGGAGTCGAGGTATGACGCCCAGTTGTTGACGATGCTGGCGGCGACGCCCTGCATGCCGGACAGCAGAAAGGGCAGTACCGCGGTCTCCCCACGCAGTACGCGCCCCTCCTTCGCTGCAGCCTCGGTGACGGCTTCGAGGACCGCCTCGTCGTAGCGGGTGCCGGAATCATGAACTGCGCGAAGCGATTCACGCTCCATGTCCGCGGCACCTTCGGCGTCGCGCCACACCTGGGACATGCGCCCGAGGCGTCCCCACCGCCGTGCGGACTCGTCGATGATCGCGGCGACCAGTGCCGTCACGCCGCGGTCCCGAGGGAGTGCGGCGACGGCCTTGGTCGACTCGACGATGTTCTCGTCGAGGAGGGCCATGAAGATGTCCTGCTTGTCCGCGAAGTACTGGTAGATGAGTCCGGTACTCGTTCCGGCGCGCTTCGCGACCGACCGGATCGTCAGCGCGGAGTACCCGCCCTCGTCCAATAGCGCCGCCGCAGCATCGAGCGTCCGGCGTCGCCGGGCTCCCGCGTCGCCGTAGATCGATCCTCCGCTCGATTCACCCACCGCAACACCGTAGCCGTGCTCCCGTTCCGCCACCAAGAATGAACAATGTTCGTTTTGGGATTGAACATGGTTCATTCTGTGGCTACAGTCACTCTCATGACCACTCGCGCCGCAACCTCGACCACTTCCGACGCCGCCGCCGAGGCGGGACCGGATGCTCCTGCGGCCGTCGAAATCGCAACGAAGGCAGGACAACTGCTGCTCGGACTGCGGGAGCAGTTGAGTTTCCCGGGTGCCGATCCGGTGAAGATCAAATCCGTCGGAGACCGGCTGAGTCATGAGTACATCTCCGGTGCGCTGCGGGAGCGGTTCCCAGACGATGCGGTGCTGTCGGAGGAAGGCGCGGACGACCAGGCGCGGCTCGAGGCGGATCGGGTGTGGATCGTCGACCCGCTCGACGGCACTCGGGAGTTCGGGGAAGCCGACCGCGCCGACTGGGCCGTCCATGTCGCCCTGGTCGAACGCGGCGTGCTCACCGTTGGTGCGGTCGCGATGCCGGCTGCGGAGATCACCTACTCGACTCTGGATGTACCTCGCGTCCAGCCGCAACTGCGGAGCGCGCCCCGGGTTGTCGTCAGCCGCACTCGGCGTCCGGAACCGGTGATGGCATTGGCCGCTGCTCTCGACGCCGAACTGATCGAGATGGGTTCGGCGGGAGCGAAGGCGATGGCGGTGGTGCGCGGCGACGTCGACATCTACGCCCACGCGGGGGGTCAGTACGAGTGGGATTCGGCAGCCCCGGTCGCCGTGGCCCGTGCTGCCGGACTTCATGTTTCACGCATAGACGGTTCCGAACTCGTCTACAACCAGGCGAACCCTTGGTTGCCCGATCTGTTGATCTGTCGCCCCGAATGGGCAGACAAAGCACTGGAGGTACTTGCACGATGACACGTGCGCTGACCCACCTCGAGAGACTCGAGGCCGAGAGCATCCACATCATGCGAGAGGCAGTGGCGGGGAGCGAGAATCCCGTGATGCTGTACTCGGTCGGCAAGGACAGTGCGGTGATGCTGCACCTTGCCCGCAAGGCGTTCTACCCGTCCCGGCTGCCGTTCCCGTTGCTGCACGTCGACACGACGTGGAAGTTCCGCGAGATGTACAAGCTGCGCGACGAGTCCGCTGCCGCAGGTGATTTCGATCTACTGGTACACAAGAACCCCGAGTGCGTGGAGAAGGGGATCAACCCGTTCACGCACGGGTCCGCGGCTCACACCGACATGTGGAAGACCGAGGGCCTCAAGCAAGCCCTCGACCTCCACAAGTTCGACACCGCATTCGGTGGCGCGCGCCGCGACGAGGAGAAGTCCCGTGCGAAGGAACGCGTCTTCTCGGTGCGCTCGGCGGAACACCGGTGGGACCCGAAGCGGCAGCGCCCGGAGTTGTGGCACATGTACAACGTCCGTAAGTCGCCCGGAGAGACGCTGCGGGTGTTCCCGCTGTCGAACTGGACCGAACTCGACGTCTGGGAGTACATCCGGCAGGAGCAGATTCCGATCGTGCCGCTGTACTTCGCGGCCGAGCGTCCGGTCGTCGAGCGAGACGGCACGTTGATCATGGTCGACGACGATCGAATGCCGTTGCGCCCCGGCGAAGTTCCCGAACTCAAGAGCGTGCGCTTCCGCACACTCGGGTGCTATCCGCTCACCGGCGCGGTCGAGTCCACGGCCGCGACCCTCACCGATGTCATCCAGGAAATGCTGCTCACCACCACCTCCGAACGGCAGGGACGGGTGATCGACCACGACAGCAGCGCCTCGATGGAGAAGAAGAAGCAGGAAGGGTACTTCTGATGGCCCACGCGTCCAACCTGATCGCCGACGACATCGAGCAGTACCTCGAACGCCACGCGACCAAGTCCATGCTGCGCTTCATCACGTGCGGCAGCGTCGACGACGGTAAGAGCACTCTGATCGGCCGGCTGCTGTACGAGTCGAAGCTGGTTTTCGAGGACCAGCTCAGCGCCCTCGAAAGCGACTCGAAGAAGGTCGGTACCCAGGGCGAGGGTCTCGACTTCGCGCTGCTCGTCGACGGCCTGGCCGCCGAGCGCGAGCAGGGCATCACGATCGATGTCGCATACCGGTACTTCACCACCGAGCGGCGCAAGTTCGTCGTCGCCGACACTCCGGGGCACGAGCAGTACACACGCAACATGGTGACGGGTGCCTCGACAGCGGATCTCGCGGTGATTCTCGTCGATGCGCGCAAGGGCGTGCTCACGCAGACCCGGCGGCACTCGTACCTCGTCTCGCTGCTCGGCATCCGGCACGTGGTCCTCGCCGTCAACAAGCTCGATCTCGTCGACTACTCACAGGAGGTGTTCGAGGGGATCGTCGGCGACTATGCGGCGTTCGCCGCCGAGATCGGACTCGACCAGGTTGTCCCGATCCCCATGTCCGCGTACATGGGTGACAACCTCACCGATCACAGCCCGAACACGCCGTGGTACCAGGGCCCGACACTGATCGAGCACCTCGAGACGGTGGAGATCGAGGACGCGCTGCAGACGGCGCCCTTCCGGATGCCCGTGCAATGGGTGAACCGGCCGGACCTCGACTTCCGCGGTTTCTCGGGCCAGATCCTGAGTGGAGTCGTGCGTCCCGGGGACCGCGTTCGCGCGCTGCCGAGCGGCCGCGAATCCACCGTGGAACGGATCGTGACGATGGACGGCGACCTCGACGAAGCCGTTGCCGGCCGATCGGTCACCATCACCCTCGCCGACGAGATCGACGTCAGCCGCGGCGACGTCCTCGCCAGGGCGGACGCCCTCCCATGCGTCGCCGACCAGTTCGAGGCGCAACTGGTGTGGATGGGTGAGCACGACATGCTGCCCGAGCGTCCGTACGTGTGCCAGATCGGCACGATGACCGTCCAGGCGCGGATCACCCGGCCCAAGTACAAGGTCAACGTCAACACGCTCGAGCAGACCGCGACCAACACGCTGGCTCTCAACGAGATCGGCGTCTGCAACATCAGCTTCGACCGGCCGGTGCCGTTCGATCCCTATGTCGAAAACCGCGACACCGGCGGCTTCATCCTCATCGACCGCCTGACCAACACCACTGTCGGTGCCGGCATGATCGCGCACTCGTTGCGCCGATCGGACAACATCCACTGGCAAGCCGTCGACGTCGACGACGAGGCCCGATCGCTGCTCAAAGGCCATCGACCACAGATCATCTGGTTCACGGGACTCTCGGGCTCGGGAAAGTCGACCATCGCCAACGAGCTCGAGCGACGGTTGTACGCCCTCGGGTGCCACACCTATCTTCTCGACGGTGACAACGTCCGACACGGGCTGGGGCGGGACCTGGGGTTCACCGAGGCCGACCGCGTGGAGAACATCCGCCGGGTCACGGAGGTGGCACGACTGATGGCCGACGCCGGGCTGATCGTCCTCGCGTCGTTCATCTCACCGTTCCGTGCCGAGCGCGATGCCGCTCGTGAGTTGATCGGGCCGGACCGCTTCTGCGAGGTGTTCGTCGACACCCCGATCGAGGTGGCCGAGCAGCGGGACCCCAAGGGGCTCTACCGAAAGGCGCGTAGCGGCGAATTGGCCAACTTCACGGGCGTCGACTCGCCGTACGAGGCCCCCCCGTCGCCGGAGATCCGGATCGACACCACCGACATCTCGCCGGAGCAGGCCGCCGATCGAATCGTCGAGCTGCTCCGTCAGCGCGGCATCATCACCTGAGAGCTTGTCCTGCAGAAAGAGTTCCGCCGATCGTCAAACCGAGACATGAAGGAGTGATTCTTGCCGAATCGAAGTGAAATCTGCACAACCGTGGAGTCTTACATCGAACACCTGGGCAATCACGACGTCGACAAGCTCGTCGGCCTGTTCGCTGAGGGGGCGGTTCAGCACGAGCCCCTCGGCGCGCAAAGCTACCGGGGCCTCGACGAGATCCGGGCCTTCGACGAGAAGTGCGCCCAGGTGCCGTTCTCGGTGTCGTTGCTGTCACCCATCACCGTGACGGGCCGGTTCGCGGCCATGCAGGTCCGCGTCCACCGCGACGGCATACCGGACTTCGCCGCCACAGATCTCTTCGAGTTCGACGAGAACTGCAAGATCGTCTCGCTCAGTGTGGTTCTGGATCCGGAGGCGCGGGTATGACCGCGGAGACGACGGCGCCCGCCGTCCGGGCCGCGCTCCCGATGCTCGAGGACAAAGTTGTCGTGGTGTCGGGAGTCGGACCCGGACTGGGACGTGCGATCGCGGTGCGTAGCGCGATGGCCGGCGCCAAGGTCGTCCTGGCTGCCCGAACCGAGGCCCGTTTGGCTGCGGTGGCGGACGAGGTCCGGGAACTGGGCGGGGTCGCCCTCACCGTGCCTACGGATCTCACGAACGGCGACTCGGTGTCCGCGCTGGCGGACGCCGCGCTCGCCGAGTTCGGCAGGGTCGATGCACTCGTCAACAATGCCTTCGTGCAACCGCCGCACGAGCGGCTGCTGGACGCGGCCTTCGACTCCGTCCGTCAGGGCATGGACATCAATCTGCTGGCGGCGCTCGACCTGACGCGCAAGCTCGCGCCCGCACTGATCGAGTCGCAGGGCTCGGTCGTGATGATCAACTCGGTGGTGCTGCGTAACCAGCTCCCGAGCATGGGGGCCTACCGCATCATGAAGTCCGGTCTGCTCGCACTGGCCCGCGGCCTCTCGGTGGAGTTGGGTCCCCTCGGCGTCCGCGTGAATTCGGTGGCGCCGGGATACATCTGGGCGGATTCCGTGAAGAAGATGTTCGAGAAGCAGGCAGCGGCCCGGGGCGTTCCGTTCCAGCAGGTCTACGACGAGGTGGCGGTGGACACCGACCTGCGCCGGCTGCCCGAACCCGACGACATCGCCGACACCGTGGTGTTCCTGGCCTCGGACTTCGCGCGGGCCGTCGCCGGCCAGTGCGTCGACGTCAACTGCGGGCACACGCATCACTGACCTACCAACGACAAGGAAACATCGATGACACAGCAGATCGACGGTGTCGGCTCGATCGAGGAGCTGCACGCCGAGGCCCGGCAGGCGACCGGATACGACGACTTCGGCAGCGACGAATACCTCGAGGGCCTGCGGGTCCTGCTGGATTCGTTCGAACGGGAGGCCGACCTGACGCCGCACGGGAAGATCATCGCGCGCAAGATGATCGTCGGAGCGCTCGCCGGCCGTGCGATCAGCGAGGCTGCGTTCGCGCGGCACCCCGAGCACGTGGACGTTCCGATCGAACGCCCGATCTTCATGTGCGGTCTGACCCGCACCGGCACCACCGCGCTGCATCGCCTCCTCAGCGCAGACCCTGCCAACCAGGGTGTCGAGATGTGGCTGGCCGAGGCGCCGCAGCCCCGTCCCGCCCGTGAAAGCTGGTCCGAGAACCCCGATTTCCTGCGGTGCGACGCCTTCTACCGGGCGCGTCAGGCGAACGAGGCAGACCTGATGAAGGTGCACTTCATGGGTGCCGAGGAGGTCGAGGAATGCTGGCGACTGCTCCAGCAGACGATGCTGTCGACCTCGTTCGACACCATCGCGTACGTGCCGTCGTACACGGACTGGCTGGCGAAGCAGGACTGGACCGACACCTATGCCCGGTACAAGAAGAACCTGCAGCTGATCGGTATGAACGATCGTGATCGCCGCTGGGTGCTCAAGAGCCCGAGCCACGTCTTCGCGATCGACGACATCTTGAAGGTCTTCCCGGATGCGCTGTTCGTTCGCACCTTCCGCGACCAGCACACCTCCATGGCGTCGACCTTCAGCCTCGCGGAGCAGGGCGGGCACGGCATGTCGAAGGCCTTCGACCGCAAGACCATCGGGCGGACCCAGTTGGATCTGTGGGCGCGCGGGAACGCGAATTTCCATGAGGCCCGGGCTCGCCACAACCCCGAGCAGTTCATCGACATCGACTACCGGGACTTCGTGGCCGACCCGATCGGGACGGCCGAGAAGGTCTACACCCAGTTCGCCATGCCGTTCTCCGACGAGGCGCGCCGCGCGATCACCGATGCCCACGAGGCCAGCCTCGCCGACCACCGGCGGCCGTCGCACAAGTACTCGCTCGAGGATTTCGGCGTCACCGCAGCCGAGGTCGATGCCAAGTTCGCCACCCTCTGACCGATTGCCACAGATAGGAATTCACGATGAACGCCACTTGGGAGAAGTTCTGCAACGACCTGCTCGACGTCGGGGAGATCTTGTCGGACCCGATCGTGCCGCAGGATCCGCTGACGCAGGCCGAGGGGGTGCGCTACCTCTCACGCCTGCTGCGCTACTCGACGATCAACTGCGTCGAGTACACCGATCCGCGCTGGCCCCAGTTCACCTCGGCGCCGAACCCGAACATGATGACGAAGATCGGCGCCGACAACCCGGACAACGTCTACATGCGCGCCAACATCTCCGGCAAGTACACGTATCGGATCACGGGCACCCGCGGCACGGTGCCGCTCGTGACGTTCGGGTCGCGGATCAATCGGTACCACATCGACGGCACCATGCTGCAGACCGGTGACCTGCACATTCACGACCTCGAGGTCGACGAGCACGGTCGTTTCGAATTCATCGCGAGCGCGGAGAAGCCGGCGGACGGCACCGCTTGGCTGCCGATGGATCCGGAGAGCAACCTCATCTCGGTCCGGCAGACGTACAAGGACCGCCGCAACGAGGTGATCGCCGAACTCTCCATCGAGTGCCTGAACCCCGACGGCGAGTTCGTCCCGCTGAGCCCCGAGGAGATCGGCCAGCGACTGGACAAGGCCATCGGCATGTTCCGCGGCACCGCCGGCACCTTCCTCGAGTGGTCGCGTAAGTTCATGCCGCACGCCAACGAGATCTTCGACTGGGGCCAGGACTACTTCCAGAACGCCGGTGGCGACCCGACGATCTTCTACTTCCACGGCTACTGGAAGCTGGCCGAGGACGAGGCGTGGGTGATCGAGACCGAGATCCCCAACTGCGAGTACTACAACTTCGTGCTGCAGAACTTCTGGGTGGAGTCCCTCGACTACCAGCGCGCGAACATCTACATCAACAACCACACCGCGAAGCTCAACGACGACGGGACGCTCACGATCGTCGTCGCGGCCAAGGATCCCGGCTACGGAAACTGGATCAGCACCGACGGCCACACCGAGGGCACGTGGGCGATGCGTTGGATCAAGGCGGACTCGCATCCGATTCCGACGGCGAAGGTTGTCAAGATCTGAGCCACTCGGCTTTTCGCACGGTCCTTCCGCGGCATCCGCTGCGGGAGGACCGTGCCGATGCGTCGACCCATCCGATATCGGAGGACACCGTGCACTACCCGGCCTTCCCGCCCTCTCGACTGCTGTGGGGCGGCATCACCGCGCTCGCTGTTCTGCTCGCCGGATGTTCGTCCGGCGACTCCGGTGCCGCGACTGACGGCGCGCCCCAGCGGCAGTCAGGTTTCGTCGGCGAACAGGCAGATGACGCCCGACCCGCCCCCGGCGGCTCGCTGACTTTCGGATCCTATTCGCTCCCAACGGTGCTCGATCCCGCGCGGACACAGTCCGCGGGGTCTACGGGCGGCACCGAGATGGCGGCTGTATACGACACTCTCGTCCGTCACGACTTCGAAAGTCACGAGTTCGTACCGCAACTGGCGGAGTCGCTCGACAGCACCGACGACCGCGAGACCTACACCGTGACACTGCGCCCCGGCACCCGGTTCAGCGACGGCAATGTCCTCGACGCCCGCGCGGTCAAGTGGAGCATCGAGCGGTTCGTTGCGGCGAAAGCCGATGCCTCCCAGACGTGGACGAACATCGTCGACAGTATCGACACGCCGGACGATCGAACCGTCGTCTTCGAGTTGAAGCGGCCCTGGGGCGATTTTCCAGTACTCCTCAGCACGGGAGCGGGAATGATCGTCGGTGCAGGTTCGGAGAAGGACGGCACGTTCTCGCCAGTGGGGGCCGGGCCGTTCACGGTGACGAAGTTCGCGCCACGCGAAGAGTTGCTGCTCACCGCGCGAGCCGACTACGTCGGCGGAAAGCCGCTTCTGGACACGCTGCGGTTCGTGCCGACGGCGGGAGCGCAGGCCCAGTACGAGTCCATGCGAAGCGGCCAGTTCGACATGACGTATATCCTTCGCGACGAGCAGGTCATCAGCCGGGCGCTCGGTGACGGATACGCCGGCTTCCTCAGCCCGACCGGGCAGAACGGCATCGGCGTCATCAACAGCAGACCCGAGCGGCCGGGCTCCGACGTCCGAGTGCGACAGGCCATTGCCTACGGTGTCGACCCCGAGGCGATCAACCAGCGCGCCAATGCCGGACTTGGTACGGCCAGTTCGGAACTCGTGCCCGAGGGATCCCGATGGCACAACGGCACGGAGGGAATCCCGGCCGATCCCGACCGGGCCCGACAGCTTCTCGACGAGGCGAAGGCGGACGGGTTCGACGGTCACATCTCGTACCTGTCGACTCACGATCCGAGCCAGCAGGCGACGGCGCTCACCGTGCAGGCGGCACTCCAGGCGATCGGGTTCGATGTCACCGTCGACTACGCGACCGATACGACCGATCTCGTTCGGAAGGTCTACCGGGACCACGACTTCGATCTCACCCGAGGGGGCGCGCCGATCGGTGACGAGGCGCCGTTCCTCAACCTCTACGGAAGCATGGGTAGCGACTCTCGCAACAACGCCACCGGATTCGCCGATCCCGACATGGATCGTCTGCTTCTCGAAGTGCAGACGGCGCCGACCGACGATGACAAACGGGAGGCGATCAGCAACGTCCAGCGGTACGCGAACGAGACCGTGCCCTATGTTCTCTGGGGACCGGCACCGGTCCTGACCGCGTGGGAGCCGACGGTGCACGGCGTCAAGCGCACCGTCACCGACATCATCCTGTTCGACACGGCCTGGAAGTCCGCGGCCTGACGTTGTGTCGCACGCGAACGAGACCTTCGGGGGTGAGGCGGTGCCCTCCGGGGGTGGGTGAAGTTGCATCCTCGGGTGTCTGGTTGCGGCGGCGGTGAGGCCGGATATTGGTAGTAGTCCACCTGGACCCGACACCGATCAGAAGGACCGCACATGATCTCTCGAACCGTAAAGACCCTCGCTGCTTCGCTTCTCGTCGCCGGCGGCGTGCTCGGCGCGCAGGCCGCAGTGGCCCACGCCGACATCCGTACCGCCCCCGACGGAACCCAGACCACCGTGTGCGTCTACGACGGCAAGGACTACAGCGTCGGCAGCAAGGTCTACCACCCGGACGGCACCTACCAGACCTGCAAGAGCGACGGCACGTGGCTGCGCGTCAAGTCGGGTACCGGTAACGACATGCGGGCCGTCCCCGCTCAGCCCCGCTCGGCGATGTAGGACCCAGGTACCTCGGAATACGAAGCGGCCCGCCACAGTGCACTGTGGCGGGCCGCTTCGTGATGCCGTACCTAGATGGGCAGCTTGCGGAAGATCGCGCGCGGGACGTGCCGCAGCGCCATCATCACGAAACGCCACGGACCCGGGGTCCAGACGATTTCCTTGCCTTTGTCGGACGCTGCCACCGCGAGCGCGGCGACGTCCTCCTTGTTCACCGTCAGCGGCGCTTCCTTGACGTGCGCGCTGAACTTGGTGCGAACCATGCCCGGACGCACGACGGTGACCTTGGGGCCGAACGGTGCCAGCGCCTCGCCGAGACCGAGGTAGAAGCCGTCGAGGCCGGCCTTGGTGGAGCCGTAGACGAAGTTGGCGCGCTTGACGCGCTCGCCGGCCACCGACGACATCGCGACGATGCGTCCGAAGCCCTGCGCCTTCATCTTCTCGCCGAGCAGGACGCCCACCGAGACGGACGCGGTGTAGTTGACGTTCGCGACCAGCACGGCCTTGCGCTGGTTCTGCCACAGTTCCTCGGCATCGCCATCGAGGGCGAACGCGACGATCGCGACGTCCACGTCGCCCTTGGAAAAGGCCTCGTCGATCACCTTGGGGTGACCGTCGGTGTCGAGTGCGTCGAAGTCGATCAGGTCGACCTGCGTCGCACCCGCCGCCTTCATCTGCGCGACGGCGGCGTCACGGCCCGGATCGTTCGGCAGCGCAGCGAGAATCACGCGCAGGGGTGACTTCTTCAGGTACTCCTCGCAGATCGCCAGACCGATCTCTGACGTACCACCGAGGAGCAGTACGGTCTGGGGATTGCCGACGGCGTTGATCACTGCAGTTCCAACCTTCTGGACATGTCGGAGGCGAAAACGCCTGTGGGGTCGACGGATCGGCGGACCTTGATCCACTCGCCGATGCGCGGGTACATGGCATGGAACGTCTCGGCCGTGGTCCGCGAGTCCTTCGCGGTGTACAGGCGGCCGCCGAACTCGAGCACGCGCTTGTCGAGTTCGGTGACGAACTCGTTCAGCCCCGGCTTGATCCGGAAGTCGACGCAGATGTTCCAGCCGGCCATCGGGAAGCTGAGCGGCGCCTTGTTGCCCTCGCCGAACAGCTTGAACACGTTGAGGAACGAGTGATGGCCGGACGACTGGATGTCGCGGATGATCTGCTTGAACTCGCCCACGGCCTCCGGCGGCACCACGAACTGGTACTGCAGGAATCCGTTGGAGCCATAGGCGCGGTTCCACTCACCGAACATGTCGAGCGGGTGGTAGAACTGCGTCAGATTCTGGACCTTGCCGCGGTAGTTACCCGCCTTGCGGAACCAGACCTCGCCGATCGCCGAGAAGTTGAACTTGTTGGCCAGGCCGTTCGGGAACACGTCCGGAAACGTCAGCAGGGTCGGCGCGTCGAACTTCAGCGGATTCTTCTGCAGCTTCGTCGGCAGCTGATCCAGCTTGGCGAGGCTGCCCCGCGAGATCGCGGCGCGACCCAGCCTGGGCTCGGGCGCGATGGCGTCGAACCAGGCGCTCGAGTAGTCGTAGTCGGCCTCGCTGCCGTCGCTGTGCAGCGCGATGGTCTCGTCGAGTGTGTGGGTGACGTCGCCGTCGGCGATGAAGTACGCCGTCTCGGTCGGCGTCATCTCGATGGTCGCCTTGAGGATGATGCCCGTGAGGCCCATGCCGCCGACCGTGGCCCAGAACAGCTTCGCGTTCCTGCCGGCCGGGGTGAGGGTGCGGATCTGGCCGTCCGCAGTGAGCAGATCCATCGAGCGCACATGATTACCGAAGCTGCCGGCGCTGTGATGGTTCTTGCCGTGGATGTCGGACGCGATCGCGCCGCCGATGGTGACCTGGCGGGTGCCCGGCAGCACCGGAACCCACAGGCCGAACGGCAGTGCGGCGCGCATCAGCTGATCCAGGTTCACACCGGCGTCCACCGTCACCAGACGGCTGTTGGAGTCGATGTTGTGGATCCGCTTCAGCGCGTTCATGTCGATGACGAGTCCGCCGGCATTCTGCGCCGGGTCACCGTACGAGCGGCCCATGCCGCGCGCGATGACGCCGCGTCGCAGGTGCGACGGCTTCGACTCGTTCTGCTCCGCCACCTGGGCGACCGCCTTGGCGATCACCTCGACGTCGGGCGTGGACAGCACCTGTGCGGTGGTGGGCGCGGTGCGCCCCCAGCCGGTGAGGGTGCGGGTCTGCGTGGGGAGCGGCTCGTGAGCCGTCTCTTCTGCTGTCTCGGACATCGGGTACGAGGTTACCTGGCGGTAGAGCGTGCACCCCGGCACGAGTGTGCCGATCCACAACTTCTGTACCCGCATTTTGCGCACTTATCGCGAGGTTCCGGGGTCCGGAACCGCGACAAGTGCGCAAAACGCGGGGGGAGGGGAGGGCCAGATCAGACGGATCAGACGGATCAGACGGATCAGGCGGGGACGATGAGTCCGGCGGTCTGGGTGCGTGCCTTGGTGAAGCGGTCGGTGACGTCGTTCCAGTTGACGATGTTCCAGAAGGCG
>NZ_QAOW01000018.1 GCF_003051005.1 Rhodococcus sp. OK519 | reverse complement strand
GTCAAGGCCACCACCTTCCACGACGACCCCGACGTCCTCGCGAAGGTCTCGCGTGGCCTGGGCGAGGCCATGGTCGGCATCAACGTCGACGACATTCCCCAGCCCCACCGCCTCGCCGAGCGCGGCTGGTGATCTGACCGGGGCGTGGCCGACTAGCCGGCCGCGCCCGTCAGTCGCAGCACGTGGGTGGCCGAAACAGACACCTGCGGAGGAAGTTCGACGGAGAGCAGTCCGTCGATCGTGGAGAAGTCGAGCGCGGCGGGGCCACCGAGCAGTTCGACCCCACGCACTCCGCGCAGGTCGACTCCACGCAGGGCGAAACGTCGTGTCCCGGGTAGATCCAGAAGGAACACGAACACGTCGGAGCCCTTGCGGGTGTATCGGACCTGGGTGCCCTCCGACGTCGTACCCGCCGCGGTCGTCCAGGGCCGGCTCCCGATCACCGCGTCCCGATTGATGGCCATCCACTGGCCCAACCCTCGCAGCGGCGCCTGTTGTTCCTCCGGGATCGTGCCGTCGGGTCCGGGCCCGATACCGATCAGCAGATTCCCGTTCTTGCTGACGATGTCGACGAACGATCGAATCAATTCGGTGGCGGTGACGATGTCCTCGGGGCGTTCGTTTCGATTCGCCGCGAACGAATGCCCCACGCCGCGAGTGGATTCCCACTTCTCGTCGACGACCGTATCGAACTGCGCATACTCCGGAGTCTTGAAGTCGTAGTGCTCCGATGCGGGGAAGGCGAGTTCCTTCTTGTCGTCGGGCACGAAACGCCAGAACCGCTGCGCAAGCTCACCCGCGCCACGCAACAGCGCCTCGGACACCCTGTCCCGCTTGATGTCGGCCTGCGCCCACCGATCGTTGACGACACCGTCCTCGACGGTGTTGTAGTAATGCGCGAACAAGCCCGCGAGATTTCCGCCGGCAGGCCAGCCGATGTCGTTCCACAGCATCGAGGGTCGGTAGGTGTCGATCAGCTCTCGCACATGGGCGGTCGCGTAGTCCCGATAGTCGTCACCCGCGGGAACGGCGAGTGCGACGTCCGTCGGACTGCTCATGACGACGTCGTTGTACGGCCAGTCGTAGCCGCCCGAGTAGTACAGGCCCATCCGCATACCGTGTGATCGAACCGCGGCGGTGAAGTCACCCACCAGGTCACGTTTCGCGTGATAGTCACCCTTGCTGGGATGCGACAGGCTGGAGGGCCAGAGGGTGAATCCGTCGTGATGCTTGGTAGTCAGGATGACGTAGCCCGCACCGGACCCGGCACACAGTCCTGCCAGGGCGTCGAGGTCGGCCGCGGCGGACTCCTGATCGAACTCCTCGACGAAATTGTCGTACGGGTAGTCGATTCCGTAGGTCTGCTCGTGATGGCTTCGGGTGGGGCTGCCCTCGATGCGCATCGTGTTGAGGTACCACTCGGCATAGGGGTTGTTGCGCAGCATGCCTTTGGGGCCCTGATCCCGCAGCAACTGCTGGATGTCGGTCACCTGCGGCGCCCAGCGCGGCACCGAGTACAGGCCCCAGTGGACGAAGATGCCGAGCTTCGCATCGTCGTACCACGACGGAAGCACGCGGGTGGACACGGATTCCCAGGTCGGTTCGAACATCTCAGCCCTTCCGCGGCGTTCGGTGGGACGCGAGCACACGCTCGATCGCGGGGCGGTCCTACGATCCCCGATCCCCGTTGGTGATCCTGCACCACATCCCCGCTCACCGCGACAATGTCGGCTCCGGTAACCGAGATCCGAATGACGCTTCGGCGGCGCGGGCGGGTGCGCCGCCGAAGCACCCGCTCACTCGGCCTCGAGGAGGAACCCCAGTACCGTCCGGTTGAACTCGTCCGCCCGCTCGATCTGCGCCCAATGGCCGCACCGCGACATGACGTGCAGGCTGGCGTTCGGCATCTGCGAGAAGGCGAAGAGTCCACCGTCGTACGGATTGATCAGGTCTTCACGACCCCACAACATCAGTGTCTCGTGCTGCACCCTGCTCGCCTCACGCCACAGTTCGAGCGCGAGCTTGCCCTCCGCCGACAGGAAGCTCACCCGCATGCGCTCGAACGATTCGGCGGCACCGGGACGCTGGGAACGCTCGAAACGGTCGTCGATCATGTCCTCGGTGACGAACTTCTCGTCGAAGACCATCCCGCGCATGAACACTGCCAGCTTGTCCCGGGTCGGCCCGGGCGGGGCGGTGTACTCGTACAACCGGGTGTGCCCGAGGGTCGGCTCGGGGGTGAACAGCCGCGTGGTCAAGCCGCCGGGACCCATCAGCGCGAGCCGATCGACCCGGTCCGGGTTGTTCAGGGCCAGCCGGAGCGCAACCCCTCCGCCCAGGGAGTTACCCACCAGGTGTGCCTTGTCGATACCGAGTTCGTCCATGAGACCGACTACGGTCTCCGCGCTGTGGGTGTAGTAGTCGCCCTCGAAATCGGTTCCCTCGCTGTCACCGAAACCGGGCTGATCGATGACCAGGGTGCGGAACGATTCGGCGAAAACCGGAAGGTTGTGCTCGAAATTCGCCCACCCGGACACACCGGGTCCGGCGCCGTGGAGAAGGATCGCCACCGGCCCGTCGCCGGCCTCGTTGTAGTGGACCCGCCGGCCGTCGACGGTCACGGTGCGGGACGTCCGGGCGTAATCGTAGTTCTCGGAACTCATCTTCTGATCCTTTGCAGTTCAACGAAATTCGACTAGGTCGCGGTCGCTCAGGCAACCTGCCCGGCCGCCGCCGTGAGCAACTCGAGTTCGGTAGCCTCGCGACCGAACTCACCCACGACGGCACCCTCGTGCATCATGAGGATCCGATCGCAGAGACCGGTCAGCTCTGGCAGTTCGGACGAGACGAGCAGGATCGCCATGCCCTCACCGGCCAACTCCTCGATCAGCGCATAGATTTCACGCTTCGCCCCCACGTCGATCCCGCGGGTCGGCTCGTCCAGCAACAGCAGCCGCGGGCGATGCGCGAGCCAGCGACCGAGCACGATCTTCTGCTGATTTCCGCCGGACAGAGCATGTACCGCAATCGAGTCGTCGGCGGCCTTCAGCTTCATCCGCCTGTACATGATGTCCAGGATGTCGTTCTGTGCCGCGACATCCGTACGCGACCACATCGGCCGGGCACCGTCCATCACCATCGTGGCATTCGCGCGCACCGACTGATCCATCGCCACTCCGCGTGTTCGACGATCCTCGGGTACAAGCCCCATGCCGGCAGCGATCGCGGCGCGCGGATGACCGGGACGGACCGTCCGCGCGCCGATCCGCACCACTCCCGTGCGGGGCTGCAGGCCGTACACGGCCTCCAGGATCTCCGACCGGCCGCTTCCCACCAGGCCACCGATGCCCACCACCTCCCCTGCCCGGATCTCGAGGTCGACTGCGCCGCGATTCGCCAGTGGCCGCATTCCCTCCAGGTGGGCGACCACGTCGCCCACCTGGGCCGGCCGTCGGCTGTACCGGTCGTCGACCTTGCGGCCGACCATCATCTCGATCAACCGGGCCTCGGTGGTTTCCGCCACCCGGACGGTGCCGACCACCTTGCCGTCGCGCAGCACGGTGACGGTGTCGCAGATCGTCATGATCTCGGGCAGTCGGTGGCTGATGAAGACCTGGGCTGCGCCTCTCTCACGCAGCGTGCGCATGATCCCGAACAGACGATCGACGTAGTCCTCGGTGAGCGATGCGGTCGTCTCGTCGAATCCGATCACGCTGCATTCCCACGCGAGGACACGGGCCACCTCGACCATGTGCTTCTCGTCCTGCGACAGTTCACCGACACGGGCCCGCGAGTCGAGATCGATTCCGGCAGAAGCGAGTACCCGCTGCGCATCGTCGTGTAACCGCTTCCAGGACACCAGCCCCTTGCGCCCGGTCCGGCCGAGGGCAAGGTTCTCCGCCACCGACAGCTCGTCGCACAGATGCGGATCCTGCATCACGACCCCGACACCGGCCCGCAGGCGCGACGTGGGATCCAGCGCCGGCAGCGCGACACCGTTGACCTCGACGGTGCCCAGGTCCGGCGCAACCTCCCCGGAGAGCACTTTCATCGCGGTACTCTTGCCGGAGCCGTTCTCGCCGATGAGTCCGCGCACCTCACCCGGCTCGACATCGAGACCGAAGTCGGACAGCGCCACGGTTCCGCCGTACTGCTTGCGGACTCCCCCGATCTGGAGTCGGCCGCCCATCAGCTGCTACTCCTGGCCCGCATGCGGTCGATCGCGACGGCCGCGATGAGGACGGCGCCGGTGACCATCCCCTGCCAGAACATCTGCACGTCGAGCAGGTTCAGGGCGTTCGCGAGGATCTGTACGAACACGACACCGACCAACGTGCCCACGAACGTGCTCTTGCCACCCATGAAGGACGAACCACCGAGCAGGACCGCGGCGATGACCTGAAGTTCGATTCCGGTACCGATGCTGGGCGACGCCGCCTCGATGCGCCCCGACATGACCACTGCCGCGATGCCGATGAACGCGCCGTTGAGTCCGAACGCGATCATCTGCACCCGCTCGACGGGGATGCCCGCCAGCCGGGCGGCACCGGTGTTGCCGCCGACCGCGAGGAGATTTCGGCCGAAGGTGGTGTACCGCATGAGCGCCATCGAGCCGAGCAGCAGAATGACGGCCATCGCGACCGGGACGGACACCGGACCGATCGATCCGTCACCGAGCCAGACGACGAAGTCGAAGCCCTCACGGTCGTGCAGCTGGACCGAGTTTCCGTCGGTGCGCAGTTGGGCGATGGATCGGAAGACCGACATCGTCCCGAGTGTGACCACCATGAAGAACAGCTGGAACTTGGCGATCAGAAGCCCGTTCACCAGACCACCGAGGGCGGCCGAGGCCACGATCACCGCGATGACCGCAATCGGAACCGGCAGGCCGGCATCCATGAAGCCGAGCATGATGACCGTGTTGAGTGCCATCAGCGAACCGAGCGAGAGGTCGATCATTCCCGTCGTCAGGACGAACGTGGTTCCGATCGCCAGCAGCAACGGCACGACGGCACCACGCATGACGTTGTTGAGGTTCGCGTATGTGAGGAAGTAGTCGTCGTAGACCGCCATGGCCACGATCAGTGCGACCACGAGAACTCCGATGCCGGACCACGGCGGAGCTTTCTGCAGCAGTCGTCGTACGCCGGTCTCCCGCGGAACTACGGCGGGCGCACCGGGGGTTTCGGGCACGGCATCCCGAGTAGTCGTCATCATGTTCTCCGCTCTGGAAGGGAATCAGTACTGGTCGCAGCGAGCCGCGGGCGACGACTGGGCGGTGCTGCTCTGCGTGTAGATCTGGTATGGCGCCGACTCGAACTCGACCTGCCCACCGGCCTTGATCGTCTCGGCCTGCTGGGATGCCTTGTAGGCCACCGCGAACAGGTCGGCGCCGAACGCCGCGTCGATGTCTCCGCTCTTGACCGCGGCCATGGTTTCGGAATCGCTGTCCAGCGACGTCACGACAAGGTCGATGCCCTGGCTCCGGCCGGCCAGCGCCGCACCGCGGCCCATCGCACCGTTCTGCGCGAACACGGCCTGCACGTCACGGTTCTTGGTGAGGAAGTCCTCCATCTTCTTCTGAGCCTCCTCGGTGGTCAGCTTGTCCATGTTGATCTCGCCGACGACGGTCAGCCCAGCGGCCTCTGCGGCCGCCCGGAAGTTCGTGGCCCGATCGTCGGACATCTTCTGTCCGGGCGGCGGCGACAGGATGACGACCTTCTTCGTGCCGGGTTGCTCGGCGACGAGGTAGTCGACCACCATTTGCGGGACCCCCAGGTCGTCGGGGGCAACGTGGCTGGAGGCGGCGGTCGCGAACTTGCCGTCCGCATCTGGCGAGATGGGGTCGATGACCGCCATACCCGACTCCTGAGCACGGCTGTAGCTCGACCGCAGCGCGTTGGGGTCGACCGGGATCACGAAGATGCCGTCGATCTTGTTCGCCCGGGCGATGAGGCTGTCGATGTCGTTGAGCTGCTTGTTCACGTCACCGTCGGCGATGGTCACCACGGGTGTGTCGAGCCCGTTCTTCTCCGCGTAGCAGTTGAGGCCGGCAATGAACTCGTCCACCGGTCCGCCTCCGGAGAATCCGTTTGCGAAGGCCATCCGGGCGGCGCCGCCGTCGGTGCTCCCGGACGCGCTGCCGCAGGCGGTCAGCGAGAGTCCTAGTGCGAGTGCGGAAGCGCCACCGACGAGGATGCGGGCAGGGCGGGAAGACAACGAGGTGTGCATGGGATCTCCATGTGCTGGAAGGGAACTCTCGGAGGTGACAGGAGGGGCGGGAGGGGACGCGGATCAGAGCATCGCGCCCGGCTGCGGCTCGATGCCCATCATCGCGAGAGCGGCCACCTGGTAAGACATCCCCGGCATGTTGACCGCATGGTTGAGGCCCGCGTGCGCGTCGCGCCACAGCCGCTGCAACGGCTTGTCCGCACGCAGCGCGTTGCCACCAGTGCGGGCGAAGAGTTGATCGACGGCAGCGACCGCACGCCAGCTGGCGCGGATCTGGTCGCGCCGCGCCTCCGCACGCATCGAGAGCGACGGCACCCCGCCCTTGTCGAGGACGTCGTAGACACGGTTGACGTTGTCGAGGACCTGCAGCCTGCTGGCTCGGATCTCCGACGCCGCCTCACCGATGCTGGGCAGGGTGAAGGAGTCCTGAGTTACTTTGGTACCGAATACGTTTGCGCGATCACGCTGGTAGTCCAGTGTCGCGGCCAGCGCGCCTTCGCAGATGCCGATCACGGTGGCACTGACGGCATTGCCGAACAGGACGAACCACGGCATCGCGTACAGCGGGTTGTCGCCCTTGCCCACCGCTGCGGCGGCGGTCCCGTCCACGACGGTCGCGTACTCCAGTGCGCGGTGCGCCGGAACGAACGCGTCCTTCACCACGATGTCGTTGGAACCGGTGCCTTTCAGTCCCACCGTGTTCCACGAATCGTCGACGATCTCGAAGTCGCCGCGCGGGATGAGGAAGTGATGGTCGCTACCCGGGATCGCTTCCCCGTCGTCGCCGAGGATGAGTCCACCCAGGTGCACCCACTCGGCATGATCGCTGCCCGACGAGAAGGTCCAGTGACCGTTGAAGACGAACCCGCCGTCGACCCGTCGAGCACGCCCAAGGGCGACGTACGGGGAGGCGATCCACGCGTCCTGATCCTGCCCCCACACCTCCTCCTGCGCTTTCGGGTCCATGACCCCGACCTCCCACGGATGCAACCCGACGACGCCGCCCACCCAGCCGGTGGCAGAGCAGCCGATCGAACCTGCCGCCATCACCGCTTCGAGATACTCCCCCGGATGCGCCTCGCTGCCGCCGTAGGCACGGGGCTGCATCATTCGGGTCAGGCCGGTGCTCTTGAGGAGCCGGACCGACTCGTCGGGCAGCCGACCGAGCCGCTCGGCCTCTTCGGCAAGGTCGGTGATCCGACCCTTGATCTTCTCGATGTTCTCGATGACTGCGCTGCTCATGTTCGATCCTCACGGGGGAATGGGATGGGGGTGGAACCGGGTCGAGAGGTGGGGCCGGAAGGGTTGATCAGGCCGAGATCACTGCTCGGGGAGGCCGAGAACCTCGTGACCCCACAAATCGGGGAAGGGGATGTTGACCGAGGTCCAGGTCTCGGGATCGACCTCGATCGCGCCCGCGCCGATCTCGATCGGGAAACCGGCCGGCGAATGCAGGTAGAACGAGAACATGCGATCGTTGGCATGCTGACCGAGCGTCTCGAAGAACTCGCAACCCGCCTCGGTGGCGCGGGTGAGGGCCAGGCCGACGTCCGGAATCGACTTCATCTCGACCATCAGGTGGATCAGACCACCCTTGACGAACCATGCACTCTTGTCGCAGCCGATCAGTGCGAGGCTGTGGTGGCGCGCATTCGTGTGCAAGAAGTGACCGGGCGTTCCGCCCATGTCGGCGAAGTCGGTGAGCCCGAAGCCCAGGGTCCGGCGGTAGAACCGGTTGGAATCCTCGAACGGGGCGGCCGCCAGGACCACGTGCCCGAGCCCCTGGTCGCCGGTCTTGAACCCGGAAACTCCTGCCGGCGAAGCAAAATCGGACTGCGCGACCTGCATGCCCCAATAGAACTCCAGGACATAGCCCGCCGGATCGACCACACGCACCAGGTCCTCGACCCCGCGGCGCGCCGCCAGCTCGTCGACCCGTTCGTAGGCGACGTCCGCCTCGTCCAGGTCGGCGAGGAGGTTCTCGAATGCCACGTCGTTGCGCAGTTCCCATCCGATCGCCGAGACCTCGTCGGTGTCACCGGCTTCGACGACGATGCGGTGGCAGCGTTCGTCGGCGCGCAGCCAGAGTTCGGATTCGTCATCCCGGACGCCGGCCATGAGACCGAGGATCTCGGTCCCGAATGTGCGCCACGCGGGAATGTCGGTGGAGCTGACAACCAGGTAACCGAGCGAATGAACCTTCACTAGACATGCCTCCACTAAGTTCTAGAAGATTTGGTTTCAAACTGCCAAGATCTCAGCCGACGACGGGAGCTCCGGCCACACCGAGGAGGCGTTCGACCTCGGCGATGGCGGGCTCGAGGTCCGCGGCGCGCACGGCAGCGGCGAGGTCCACCAGACCCAGGTGGTCGAGCATGTGCGGGAGTCGGTTGCGCAGACGCCCGAGCGTCCACTCCTGCGGGTCGCCCTCGGCGAACTGATCGAACCGAACGACGACGTTGGCCTGCGCCGTGTTGTCGATGTAGTGGTAGTGCGGTTCGTTGTCGAAGCAGTCGAATCGCAGGTGCTCCAGGCCGTCTGCCGCACTCAGGACGTGCACGCACGCGCCACCGTCCTCGATGCCCGTGTCGTACGTCGCGTCCGGCCGTCCCCGATCCAGCGCGTTCGTGTTGATGGCATCGTCGGTGAGCCGACGGGATTCGACGACGAACTTCAGCGGACCGGCCGACACCTCCACACAGAACTCGGGGTCCATCGGGATGGGCATGACGTCGTAGCTCCGGCCGAGCACATAGGCCTCGACACCACTGGGATTCATCTCAACTCCGTTTCGTTGGATCGGTCTTCGATCTGATTGATGAGGTCACGTCCCGCCAGTAGCCGACCGATATTCGCGGCGAAGAGGTCGACGACCCGCTCGATACTCATCGCCGGGACGCTCGCGCAATGAGCGGAGATCCGAGCACCGCTGTCCCACAGCGGCGAGGCCGCTCCGAGAGGCTCCTCGGCGACCACGTCCAGCGCCACCGAGATTCGGCCCGACTGCAATTCGTCGAGCAGTGCCGCCTCGTCCACGAGGGAGCCGCGGCCGACATTGATCAGCAACGCGCCGTCCGGCATGGCGGACAGCGCCTTTCGGTCCAGAAGCCCTCGGGTCTCGGAAGTGTCGGGTAGGGCTGCCACCACGATCTCGCACCGGCCGAGGAACCCGGGCAGGTCGCTCAGCGCTGCCACCTCGGCCACACCGTCGGGCGTCTCACCGACCGAACGACGGCACACGTGCGTCGACATTCCGAACGCGGCCGCGACGCGGGCCACGCGACGGTTGATCTCGCCGAAGCCGAGCAGCCCGAGTGCGGCCCCTTCGAGCCCGCGTCCGTAGATCGGTGTCCATGCCTGCCCCTGTGCGACCGTCGCCAGCTCGGGAAGCCGCTTCCGGTGCTCGAGGATTCGAGCGAACACGAACTCGGCGATCTCCGGTGCCGCGGTGCCGGCCGCGTTGGTCACGCGAATCCCGGCCTCCCGCAAACGTTGCACGGGCAGCGACTCCGTACCGGTAGCCACTGACTGGATCCAGTGCAGACCGGGAGCCCACGCCTCGATGTCCGGCGGCAGATCCAGGCACAGGACCACGTCGACGTCCGCGAGCCGTTCACGCACGTGCACGGGCAGGGAATCGGGGCGCACAGAGCGACCGGAGGGGCACTCGTACGGAATCCGGACGAAGTCGATTTCCGGATACTGCGCGCGGAGCCGCTGCGCGGCGGCCTCGCCGGTGCCGTCGCCGTGCAGGCGACCGGGCTGGAGCAGGCCGACCTGCCTCACCGTCGGGCCTGCGCAGGTCCGGGTCAGCACCGCCCGCTCCGCACGGGAACGTCGTTGCCGAAGACACCCGGACCGAGCTCGTCGACACCATCGCAACCGAGCAGCACGAGCGTGCGACGCAGTTCCTCGGCGAAGATCTCGAGCACCCGATCGACGCCGGGCTCCCCCGCCGCGGCGAGCCCGTAGAGGTACGCCCGCCCGATCAACACCGCCCGCGCGCCCAGCGCAAGCGCCTTCGCGACATCGGAGCCGCGACGCACGCCGCCGTCGACGTAGACCTCCGCGTGGTCCCCGACTGCAGCAACAACCGCCGGAAGCGCGTCGAGGCTCGCGGGCAGACCGTCGAGCTGGCGCCCACCATGATTGGAGACGACTACCGCATCCGCGCCGCACTCCACCGCCGTCCGTGCGTCGTCGGCCGACATCAGTCCCTTGACGACGAGCGGCCCGTTCCAGCGCCGACGAATCCAGTCGAGGTCGCGCCACGTCGGGGGCTCCTCGAACAGCGAGCCGAGGCCGGTGCGATCGCCCTGCGACAGGTTCCCCATCTCGATGGATCGGCGATCTCGCGCCAGTCGCCACAGCCATCCGGGACGCCCGATGACGTGTGGGGCGACCCGCGCGACGTTCCGGATCCCGAAGTCCACCGGGAGCGAGACGCCGTGCCGGCTGTCCCGCTCCCGGTGACCCGACACCGGCGTGTCGACAGTGACTACCAACGTCCGGTATCCGGCGTCCGCGGCGCGATCGACCAGAGCCTCGGCACCCTTGCGTCCGCCGAGGAAGTACAGCTGGAACCACTTGTCCCCCGCGCCGCCCTCGCGCGCGATCCGCTCCAAGGACGCGGTCGCGCAGGTACTCGACACCGCCGGAACTCCCGCCCGCGCCGCCGCCCTGAAGACCGCGGGCTCAGCGGCCGGACGGACCGAGCCCACGAGTCCGCAGGGCGCCAACACCACTGGAAGCGCGAAGGATTCGCCGAGAATGCTGGTACCGAGCCGAGGGTTCCCTACCGCACGGGCCGCGCGATGGACCCACGTGACGTCGTCGAACGCCGCCCGATTGCGTGCCGAGGTGACCTCGCCGTCGGCGGCGCCGTCGACAACGTCGAACACGGGCAACGGCACACGTCGTCGCGCCGCCCGTCGCGCATCGTCCACCGTGGACAGCCGCGCGGCGCGGGCGGTGTCGGCGCTCAGCTCAACACCCCGGGCTCGTCCGCGAGCAGCGCGCGCACGGAGCCTCCCCAGTACACCTCCGCGGCCCGCTCCAGAAGGGACGCCTTCATCCCGACCATGACCGATCGGCTCAATGCCAAAGGCTTTCGGCCGGTGACCATGATGTCGTACGCCAGACGGCAGACCCGTTCGAACGATGCCGCGCGATAGGTCGCTTCGATCAGATCGGCTCCCGTCACGATCACGCCGTGACTGCCGAGCACGGCCACTTTGGCGTCACCGATCTGCTCGGCGAGTTCCCGCGCCAGCAGCGGGGTGTCGATCTCGCCCGAGTACTCCTCCACGAAGACCAGATCGTCGAGGTACATCGCCCCGGTCTGGTGCAGCAGTTCGGGCAGGATGCCCAGTGCCGCAATGACGCACACGTGGTACGGGTGGTTGTGGATCACGACGCGGGCGTCGGGCCGGGCCCGGTGCAGTTCGGTGTGGATGTGGATCGCCGGCGTGACGTCCCACTTGCCGCCGACCACGGCCGCGTCCTCGTCGACCTCACAGATGTCGGATGCGGTGAGTTCCCGCCACCACAGACCCCACGGATTGACCAGCATGTTCGTGCCGCCTGGTCGCTGCCAGGTGATGTGGCCGGCGAGGTTCTCCGAGAAGCCTTCCCGAGCCAGAACTCGGAATGCGGCGGCCAGATTCTGCTCGTCGGTGAGGTCACCGTCTGTGATCGGCGGCATCACCGACGGGGCCCACACCTCGAGTCCGCCGCGCCGCGGCGCCCCAGCGCCCGAGTCGGTGCCGTTCGTCGTAGTACCCGTCATCGATGTCCTCCTGAGACGTGAAGTTCGGTGAGCTGAAGTCCGCACAACGCTCGAGATGTCTGCGGAGACGTGCAGTTCACCCCGAAGCTCGCGGCCTGGCGCCGTGGGTGATCCACTCCGATCCGAACCGCCGGAATGTTCTAGAAGTTCTACTCAGGTGAATGTTCTAAAACATTTAGGACATCAAAGTCAACAGTCTCGGCAACTTTGGGCAATACTGATCCGCGAGCCCCACGAAGATCGAGCGCTCCACACCGGCCGATCCCCCGAAACGGCATCCCCAGGAGAACCCATGAGTACCGCCCCGAACACTGCGTTTCTGAGCATGTCGCGCGTCGTGGAACCGCAGCACCATCGCACCGTGAACGCGTGGCACCAGCTCGACCATCGACCGGAGAACCTCGCGCTGCCGGGAGTCACCACAGGGGAACGTTTCGTGCTCACCCCGCGCGGCCGGGAGATCGCCACCGCAGCAGGCTCGTTCGACAACTTCCACTACGCCAACCTGTACTGGTTCGACGATCCTGCAGGCCCCGCGATCGACACGTGGGCGGCCCTGGCCGAGAGCACGTTCCGCGAGGGGCGCCGACCGGACATCGGACTGCTCGAACGGCCCTACATGGGCTTCTTCCAGCGCGTCGCGAGCGCCATCGCACCGCACGTGCGGGTGACTCCGCGCGCCGTCTGCTTTCGCCCGGTCACGGGCATGCTGCTGCACGTGCGGGCATTCGGGCCCGGCCTGGCCCGCGCCGAGCTGCACGAGCAGTTGCGCCGCGAGGCGGAGACCGTGGTGCCCACGCTCGTCGGCGTACCGGGGGTCAGCGCGGCGTGGTCACTGGTGAGCGCACCAGAACTTGCGCCGCCGCTGTGGCAGAGCCGAGAGGGTGCCACCTCCGAGGAGGACACTCTGATCGTGACCCTGACCGCGGTGGAGGACGCGGACCCGTCCCACGTGCTGTCGCTCCTGAGCGATCCGGCCGCCGAGTGGGCCGCCGCCCTGCACGAACGTAGCGGAACCCTGCTCTTCGACGGTGCGCTCGAGACGATCACACCGTGGCGCTGGGACTGGTTCGACGGAGACGGCACCCCCGGCGACGACCGACACGAGTAGGTTTGTCTAGCCGTTCAGTCCGGTAATCGCCCACTGGGCGCAGGAAGGAAAGTCATGGCCGCACGCGAGGGCAGTTCCCACGGTCTCGTCAGGTTCACGAGGCTGGCGGAACAGATCGCCGACGATTTGCGCAACCGGATCCTCGTCGGCGACCTCTCCGACGGCTCCGAGCTTCCCATCGAGGAGGAGCTTCGGGCGATGTACCCGGTCAGCAAACCGACGCTCCGCGAAGCGATGCGGGTGCTCGAGGCCGAGGGCCTGGTCACCGTCCGACGCGGTTCCGTGGGCGGTGCGGTGGTGCACCGCCCGACGGCCGAGCATGTCGCCTACAGCCTCGGGCTCGTGCTGGCCGGCCGCAAGGTCGACATCGGCGACATCGGCATCGCGCTCCGCGCCGTCGAACCGGCCTGCGCCGAGGCCTGCGCGCAGCGGGCCGACCGCAACGAAGTAGTCGTGCCGGTGCTGAAGATGCTGCACGAGCGAGCGATCCGGGCGGTCGGCGACCTCGTCGAGGTCACGACGCTGTCGCGCATGTTCCACGAAGCCATCGTCGAACTGTGCGGTAACGAGTCGTTGTCCATCCTCGCGGGAGCGCTGGAGTCGCTGTGGTCGTCGCACGAGTCGACCTGGGCCAACCGCGACGCCAAGTCTGTGAACATCCCCCGAAAGGAACGACTGCACGCACTCGGCGAACATCTGACGCTGATCGAGCAGATCGCGGACGGCGACGCCGCGGGCGCCCGGGAGACCGCGTTGAAGCACCTCGAGGTGTCGCAGGGCTATCCACGCGCCGGCGAGCGTGCCGGGACCGTTTCCCCGGACGCGGTGCGCGCGCGGTTCATCGAGCGAACGAGCTGACGTCAGCCGGCTCCCACAGGCCCCCCGCCCCGCGCAGTGAGTTGGGCAATGTCTCCGCCCAACTCACTGCGATAGGCACCCATGAGTTCCTCGACGCCGTCGAACTGGTCCCCGACATGGTGAGTGTTGTCCGCAGACAGCTCCCGGCTGCCCGACCGTGCGATGAGGTCGTCGATACGGGTATCGAGGCTCGTGGCCCAGCGCATAGATTCCATCGCGCGCACATGGGATTCCACCTGGGTGAGCAGATCACCGATTCGCGCCAGTGCCGCGACCCGGACGACGAGTTGATCCCAGACCGGGGCGAGCGCGTCCCGGCGGGACTGGACGTGCCGGCGGGCCTCCGGACTGGACAGCAGCGCGCCGTCGAGTTCACCGACGATCCCCTGCAGCGCTATCGTGTCGACCGCGATCTGTGTGAGCTCGTCGGCCAGATCCAGCTGCGCGCGTTGGATCGCGAAGTGCTCGGAGTGCCAGACCGGGGCCCCCTCGATCCGGTCGTAGAGCGTGCCCGAGAGGAACAGCAAGGTGTCGTAGCGGTCGACGAACCGGTCGTCATCGGGCTCGATGGCGTGCTCCAACGCCTCGGACGTTCGCCGGCCGACGTCCTCCGCCCTGGTGTGTTCGGACACGCGCACGACGCGTCGGGCGGTGGACTCGAGCAGCGCATTGCGTAGGTCGTGCAGTTGCTGGCGCCGTTCCGGGAGCGGCGCAGGCGTCCGCCGCAACGCGGCGAACAGGGTGTCGCGCTGTGCCGGATCCAGATACACCCCATCGCGGCGGTCGCGCCGGATGGCCCGCACGCCGCCGCCGTAGTGCGCAGCGGACATCGTGACCGCCGACTGCAGACCGGAGAGGCGTTTACCCAGCTCCGCGACCCGATAACGGTAGGCCAGCTGGACCGGGCCGGGCCGCAACGATCGCGCCTTCGCGGTGAGGCGGACGTATTCGTCCGACACCAGACGCAACCCGGCGAATCCGCCGATCGGCGGAGTCGTCTTCCCCGCGCGCCGACGCGCGCCCAGGATCTCCCGGGTGGGCCCGTCCACGCGGCCTGCGGCGACGAGCACCGCCGCATCATCGGACAGTGGCGGATGGTGGCCGTCGAGTCGCGCACGCTCGCACCAGTAGCGCACGTGCTCGTCGATCCGAGCACGACGCTCGGCCGCGGTCGGTTCAGGTGCGGGCATGATGCCTCCTCGAAGAGGTTTCGCCCACCACTGTTCCAGAAACTGCGGCTCGACGCGGTCGACCCGGCTCCGGAACCGGCCCTCAGCCCATCATGCTGTGACGCGATTCGAGGCGCCCATGCGACTCGGCACGGACACGCAGGAGCAGCAGACCCGACACCGACGCGACGATCAGCGCGGCGACGGCGGCGTGCACATGCAACTCGACCAACCCGACGCCGGCCACGATCACCCCGACCAGGAACAGACTCGACAGAACGAATTTGACTGCAGCAGACTCCATGACGACTCCCTCACAGGTCCCGACGCGTGATTTCGACTCAGGTTTTCGGACGCGACAGCTCCGCGGGCTTCACGTCCAGCACTTCACATCAGACGCGAACGGTAGCCCCGACGGCCGCTCCCCACGCGGGAGCGACACGTCGGGCGCGGCATGCCGATACCGATCCGATACGAGTCCGCTGCAGATCGGTTGTCAGTCGATGACCGCCTCGGAGAACACCGGGGGGTTGCCGAGGAACTGACGATGCGACGGCGGCTGCTTGCCCTCCAGGTCCTTCACGCCGAGTTCCTCCGCGACCTCGGCGCCGACCAGCACCTGACCGCTGCGCTTCATCAGCTCGGGATCGCGGGCGAGGGCGTCGATGACGCGTCCGGGGAACTCTGCCGACTCCGCGGTCGCCGCCAGTCCGTCGTACGCGCCCGGGTTCGCGTCGAACCCGGCCTTCGTACGTTCGGTCATGAGCAGACCCATCCACAGCGAGACGACCGCCACATTGAAGGGCCGGAAGTCCACGGCCATGTCGTGGGCCATCTTGTCCACCGCCGCCTTGCCGGCCCCGTACGCGGGTCCGTGCATGTAGCAGGTACCGCCGAACGACGACGTGTTGACGACGAGGCCCTCGCCGTTGGCGGCGAGCAGAGGCGCGGCGTAGTAGCTCGAGACGTAGCTCGACCGCATGCCGACGTCCAGGACGTCGAGCAGCGAGAGCGACTTCTCCCAGAACGGGCCCTTCTTCGTCAGCTCGTCCGGCACGTTCAGCGCGTTGTTGACGAGAATGTCCAGGCGGCCGTGCTCCTCGGCCAGCCGAGCGAAGAAGGCTTCGACCTGCGCGTCGTCGCTGTGGTCGAGGACTACCGGGACACCCGTCCCACCGCGGCGAGTGATCTCCTCGGCCGTAGCGAACACCGTGCCCGGCAACGGCGCATCACCCTCGGTCTGCGTCCGCCCGGTGACATACACCTTGGCGCCGCTCTCGGCGAGCGCCAGCGCGATTCCCTTACCCGCGCCGCGACTTGCGCCGGTGACCACCACGATCCGATCCGAACTCAGACCCACCATCAACTCCAACCCTTGTCGGGAGACCACCCGGATGGTGTGGCCCACGTCTCATTCAGCACACCGTAAGCGGGCGTGTCCGTGCATGTCACTTCCCAATGGACGGGAAAACCATGACAACGCGGAAGCTGCTTGAATCGGGGCATGACGCAGGACATCCCGGCGCGGCCGCTCGACGGTGTGCGCGTACTCGAACTCGGCAACTACATCGCCGCCCCCACGGCGGGCCGACTGCTCGCCGACTTCGGCGCCGAGGTGATCAAGGTCGAACGTCCCCGCACCGGCGACGAACTGCGCAACTGGCGCCTGTACTCGGGCAGTACCTCGATGCTGTATCGCACGATCAACCGGAACAAGAAGTCGATCGTGCTGGATCTGCGGTCCGAGGAGGGCCGTCGACTGGTCCTCGATCTCGCGGCGAAGTGCGACATCCTGCTCGAGAACTTCCGGCCCGGAACCCTGGAGAAGTGGGGCATCGGGCCCGAGCAGTTGAACGCGGTGAACCCCGACCTGGTGATCACCCGGATCTCCGCGTTCGGGCAGACCGGACCGCTCTCGGAGCGGCCCGGGTTCGCGGCGGTCGCCGAGGCCGTCGGGGGTTTCCGTGAACTCGTCGGCGACCCGGACCGTCCGCCCGTGCGCGTCGGTGTGTCCATCGGGGACTCCATTGCCGGTCTGTACGCCGCCTTCGGATCGGTGATGGCGTTGTTCCAGCGGCAGTCCCGCGCCGGTGAATCGCTCGCACTGTCCCAGCGGATCATCGACGTCGCACTCAACGAGTCGATCATGTCGATGATGGAATCCCTGATTCCCGACTACCTGGCCTACGGCGTCAAGCGGGAACGGGTGGGCGGCCGGATGGAGGGCATCGCGCCGTCCAACGCGTATCCGTGCAGCGACGGGGCCAGCATCATCATCTCCGGCAACGGCGACGCCATCTTCCAGCGTTACATGGAGACGATCGAGCGCCCCGACCTGGCAGCCGACCCGGAACTGCTCACCAACGCCGGACGGTGGACGCGCCGCGACGAACTCGACGCCGCGATCGGTGCATGGACCTCGCGCCACACTCGTGACGAGGCCCTGCGCATCCTCGACGACGCGAACGTTCCGTGCGGCCCGATCTACACCGCCGCCGACATCGTCGACGACGAGCAATACAACGCACGCAACATGATCCAGACCTTCGACGTCGATACCGGCGCAGAATCGCCACAGCCGGTGGGCTTCCCGGGAATCGTGCCCGTGATCGGCGACAGGTCGCTGCCCATCGATCACATCGGACCGGATCTCGGCGAGCACACCCGCGAGGTGCTGGCAACGGTGCTCGGCCTGCCCGACGCCGAGATCGACCGAATCGTCACGGAGACGGAGTCCTGATGAGTTACTCCTTTGCACCCCAGTCGATTCTGCGTGACGTGACGCTGCGTGACGGACTGCAGCTGACCGGCAAGGTGCTGCCGACCGAAAGCAAGCTCGAGATTGCCCGCGGCCTGCTGGCCCTCGGGGTGCCCGAACTCGAGATCGGGTCGATGGCGCGCCCGGATCTGGTGCCGCCGATGGCGAACACCCTGGAGTTGATCGGCGAGCTGACACCCGAGGAACTGGACCGTTGCTGGGTGTGGGTCGCCACGCCCCGCCACGTGGAGAAGGCCGCGGCCGCCGGCGCCCGAAACTTCCAGTACTGCTTCTCGGCGTCGGAATCCCACAACCGCGCCAATATCGGACGGTCGACCGACGACAGTCTCGCCGCGATGCCGGCGGCCGTCGAGTTGACCCGGGCGGTCGGGGGGCGCATCCAGTTGTGCATCGCGACATCGTTCACGTGCCCGTTCGAAGGCGAGGTGCCGGCCGAACGCGTGCTCGCGATCGCGAACGACCCGCGCGGCGACGGCGCCGACGACATCGTCCTGGCCGACACCCTCGGACAGGCGGTTCCCGCGCAGGTTGCCGCACTGGTGGGTCGGGTTGTCGCCGACAGCCCGAAGCGGCGCATCGTCTTCCACGGTCATGACACGTGGGGGCTCGGCGTGGCGAACACGCTCGCCGCGATCGGCGCCGGGGCGACCGTGGTCGACGGCTCGCTCGGCGGGCTTGGCGGTTGCCCGTTCGCGCCCGGCGCGAGCGGCAACACGTCGACGGAGGACATCGCGTTCGCGACACGTCCCGAGTGGCTCACGCCGACGACACTCGCCGGACTGGTGGACATCGCCGTGCCGATGCTCACCGAACTGGGCGAGCCCAACCGATCGCGCACCGCCGAGGGCACCCGCTCGGAGGCACGAGCTTTCGAGTGGGTGCGACCGGCAGGCTGAACGTCCCTAGGTCTCTGCCCCGGCGTGCTCGTCCACTTCGGAGAGCCTGGTCAGGACCTGCGGCAACGGGTCCCGGTGCAGCACACCGAGACGCTGCGTCGCGCGGGTGAGTGCGACGTACAGTTCGGCCGCACCTCGTGGGCCGTCGGCGAGGATCCGGTCCGGATCCACCACGAGGACGGCGTCGAACTCGAGTCCCTTCGTCTCCGACGCCGCCACCGCACCGGGCACGTCCGGCGGCCCGATCACGATGCTGGTTCCCTCACGGGCGTCCTCGTCTCGGACGAATTCCTCTATGGCGGGGTCGAGTTCGCCGTCGGTGACGCGTCTGGACCACGGCTGCACACCACTGGCGCGCACCGATTCCGGTGGTGTGACGCCGGGCGCGAACTCGGCGAGGACCGCCGCGGCGACAGCCATGATCTCGGCCGGCGTCCGATAGTTCACGGACAGCGACCGGTAGACCCAGCGACCGGGCACGTACGGTGCCAGCATCTCGTCCCACGACGTCGCACCGGCCGCGGACCGTCGTTGGGCGAGATCGCCGACCACGGTGAAGGACCGACTGGGGCAACGTCGCATCAGCACCCGCCAGTCCATCTGGGAGAGCTCCTGCGCCTCGTCGACGACGACATGCCGGTAGGTCCAGCCCCGGTCCGCGGCAGCGCGTTCGGCGAGTTCCCGCGTGTCACGCTCCACGAAACGCTCGGCCAGGTCCTCCGCGTGGAGCAGATCCGTGGCGAACAGGTGGTCGTCGTCGTCCATGTGGTCCTCGCGGCCGACCATCAGATCGAGCACGCCCGCGGCGTAGGCGGCCTCCGCCTCGGTCTCGGTCTTCCGTTGCCGCTCGGCGGCCAGCTCGACCGTCGGGTCGACACCCAGTAGGTCGAACAGTTCGTCGAGCAGTGGGATGTCCGAGACCGTCCACGCGCCACCGTCGGCGCGCCACAGCGCGGCGTCGGCACCCGCCGCGCGCAGCCGCTCGGGGGATGTGTACAGCTGCGCCAGAAAGGGTTCCGGCGCGAGGATCGGCCACAGGTCGTCCAGCGCAGCGGTGAACCGCTCGTTCTCCGCCAGCTCTTCCACGAGGTCCGCCCGCACCCGCTCCCACGCGTCGCGGTCCGTACGTGTGAGCCAGCCTCGCCCGATCCGTCCGATCGCCCGCTCGGTGAGAACGTACGTGACGATGTCGCGGAACACCGCGCGCGCCTCGTTGTGTGGAAGTCCGCTCGCGCGCGCCTCCTCGATTCCCCACTGTGCGGTCTCGGCGTCGATCCGCACCGTGACGTCCGCCAGGTCGATCGACAGCGGATCGTCGGGCAGTCGCTGCCGATCCGCGATCGCTGCCGCCAACACGCCCAGGATCTGCAGCGAGCCTTTGAACCGGGCGACGTCGGGCGCGTCCTCCGCGGTGACCTGCAGACCCGGCAGCAGGTCACCGGTGGTCATGAACACCACGTTGGACTCCCCCAGCGATGGCAGGACGCGATCGATGTGGTGGAGGAACGCCGGGTTGGGCCCGATGACGAGGACGCCGTGATGCTCGACCCGCTCCCGCTGCATGTAGAGCAGGTAGGCGACGCGGTGCAGTGCCACCACGGTCTTGCCGGTGCCCGGGCCACCTTCGATCACCAGGACCCCGGAATGGTCGAGGCGGATGATCCGGTCCTGCTCGGCCTGGATGGTCGCCACGATGTCGCGCATACCGCCGCCACGCGGAGCGTTGACGGCCGCGAGCAGCGCCGCGTCGACCCGGTCCACGCCGTCGCCCTGCTCGTCCCCGTCCGGTCGGCCGAGGATCTCGTCGGTGAACTCGATCACCTCACGCCCGCGGCTGTGGAACTGACGCCGCCGACGCATGTTCTCGGGATGCGCGGCCGTCGCGACATAGAACGGTCGTGCCGCCGGCGCCCGCCAATCGAGCAGCAGAGGTTCGTACTCGTTCGACTCGTCGAACAGACCGATTCGGCCGATGTACGACGTCTCACCCGACAGGCTGTCCAATCGTCCGAAACACAGGCCGTGATCCGCGACGTCCAGTCGCGTGATCTCCCGCGCCAGCGCGCGCACGCCCGCATCCCGTTCCACCAGGCTGCTGCCGTTCTCGGCGTCGATGTCGCTCCGCAACGTCGCGCTGTATTGCCCCTTCACGCGCGCCCGCTCGGCGTCGAGTCGCGAGTAGAGCCCTGCCACATAGCTCTGCTCGGACCGCAGTTCGTCTTCGTACTCTCGAGTTGACACGTGCCCTCACCTTCCCGGGTCGGCGATCCCTCGCTGTTCACGCCGACCCTGCCGGAGTCCTGACCGAGATTCCGGCTTCGGCCAGCGATTCTGCGGCATACCCGGGGCCTTGCCGCAAGGCCCCCAGTGCGTTATAAGTTGATAGTGGAAGGGGATGAGTTTCCCCCGTCACGTTCTGGTCCGCACATCGACGGACAATCCCTCACATGTCGGCCTGTCTGCCGCGAGCTGCTCACGCAGCGCTATGAGGACTGGTTGCGGGTAGCGGCAAAGCATTCCTGCGAAGAAGCGTCGCTGCCTGACCCCACCACGGCGACTCGCTCCACCAGCAGCCGAAGATTCCATTGACTCGAACACCCGTTCGAACTAATCTGGGTACATGAATCCGGGGGGAATCATCGAACCAAACGCATCGCTATCGCTGAACGCCGACGACGCGCGCCGTCTCCCCGAGGCGCAGATGTTGCAGTCCACTCTCGACATCTCACACGAGATCGAACGGCTCGAAGTCTTGCGTGTCACCATGGTCGCCGAGATCGACCAACGGCCAGTCTCATTCGACACCCTCGGGTTTCGCAGCGTCAAACTGTGGCTCGCCGCGAACAC
>NZ_QAOW01000017.1 GCF_003051005.1 Rhodococcus sp. OK519 | reverse complement strand
ATGCCGTGACGCGAGACCACCAGGTTGCGCATCACCACGAACCACAGGATCGTCACACCGACGACGACGTAGTAGAAGTCCTTGTCGATGTCCTGGCCGAACAGCGTCGGAGGCTCCATGCCGGACAGGCCGTTACGGCCACCGGTCTTGCCACCGAAGATCGCCAGGATGTCGGGCACCAAGAGGATCAGGAAGAACGACGTCATCGCCAGCGACCAGCTGCCCAGTCGCAGACCGGGAATGCCGGTGACGATGCCGACCACGAGTGCGACAGCACCCGCGGCCACCAGTTGCAGCAGGATCTCGGTGTGCCCGGCCTGCGACATCAGACCGGCCGTGTAGGCGCCGGCCGCGTACATCGCGGCCTGGCCGAGTGCGAGTTCACCTGCATAGCCGAGGCTGAGGTTCAGGCCGCTGACGACCAGTGCCAGGATGCACGCGAGCTGGAGCTGACGCGTATTGGTCGCGTCCATTCCGAGCATCGGCGCGAGGAAGACCACGGCACCGAAGACGAGCGCGAAGATCCAGCTGGGGATCGCGCGGAGAGTCCGCCAGATCTGCATGGCTACACCACCCGTTCTTTCACCGTGCCGAACAATCCGGCGGGCTTGACCATCAGGATGACGATCAACACCGTGAACACCGCGATGTTGCTGTACTGGCTACCGAACCACAGCGCGGTGAACGACTCGACCAGGCCGACCGTCAGGCCGCCGATCAGTGCGCCCGGTAGCGAACCGAAGCCACCGATCGCCAGCGCCACGAAGCCCTTCAGTGCCAGCGCGGCACCGAGCGTCGCGACCGCGAACGTCTTGGGGCCCACGAACAGTCCGAGGACACCGGCGAGCGCACCGGAGAACGCGAACGCGCCCATCGCGATCCGACGCACGTTCACACCGCGGAGCATCGCGGCCTCGCGGTCCTCCGAGACACCCATCAGCGCCAGACCCGTCATAGTCCGCTTGCTCAGCTGACCCAGTCCGATCACGAGGACGATCGACAGCACCAGCAGCGCGATCTCGACCGGATACGTGCGGCCACCGAGCAGCGTGATCGGATCGTTGGACCCGAAGAACGGCACCGTGAGCGGCTCACTGCCCCAGATCAACTGCGTCGCACCGTTGAGTAGCGTCGCCGCACCCAATGTCGTGACCAATTGGTTCTGGTGATCGGCGACCGGTCTGATCGCGACCATCTCCTCGACAGCCGCGAGGATCATCACTGTCACGGTGGCCATGACGGCCACCACCAGCACGGGAAGCTTCAGGGTCACCAGACCCGTGTAAGCGACGAACGTGCCGACCATCATCAACTGCGCCTGCGCGAAGTTGAAGGTGTTCGACGAGACGAACACGATGTTGTACCCGATGGCAACGAGCACGTACACAGCGCCGAGGGCGAGCCCCGACCACAGAATGGTCATCCCGGGACCTCCTCAGGGCAGGAGTACCGCATTGGAAACTCGGCATGCGATGACGGACTGATGCGCATGTGAATCGATATGGTCAATCGATCTGCCAAAATGACTCCTCGGACAACAGATTCCGATGGAAGGCGCTGTGCGCGGTTCCATGGACAGGTAGTGGGACGCCATGCCTGCTCGGATGCGCGAATGGCGTGGGATCATCTTCGATGAGGTGTCGCCACGTGTGCGGTTCGACAGCTTGCTGCGGCTGAACCGATGGCCGAACAAGCAGACCCTATGTTGTAATGCGGATCACGTCAATCAAATCCTGTGCTGGAACATTGTGTGGCACAGCGAGTCAACCGCCTGCCCGTACTGCCGAGCCGTTCGCTTGGAGCTTGCCATGGGCATGGGGCGTCGGAAATGTACCTGCCGACTGGTGAGGGCAAATCACAACAAGGAAGGAACCATCATGCGCGTGAAGCGCTTCGAGGGAATGTGCGCTGTAGTGACGGGTGCTGCATCTGGAATCGGTGCCGCCATTGCCACCAGGCTGGTGGCGGAGGGGGCCTCCGTTGCCGGATTGGATGTGGCGGAGGGTGGACTTCGGCACATGGAGGAGGCCTTGGGTGACTCCTTCACGGGAGTTCTCGCGGACGTCACGGTGGAGTCCGATGTGGCACGGGCCGTTGAGGCAGCAGTGGAGCGATACGGCCCGCTGCGGTTGGACTTCAACGTTGCGGGTGCGGCCAGGGGTGCACTGGTACTCGACCTGGATGAGACCGACTGGGACTTCACCGTCGATCTCGTTCAGAAGGGAGTGTTCTTCTGCACCAAGCACAGTGGTCGACACATGCGTGAGACAGGGAAACCGGGCGCGATCGTCAACGTCGGGTCGTTCAATGGTCGAATGCCGTCCTTCGGAGGTAGCGCATACTCGACAGCGAAGGCCGGTGTCGAAATGTTCAGCAAGAATGCAGCTTTGGAGCTTGCCCAGTTCGGGATTCGCGTGAACGCGGTCCTTCCCGGGCTTGTGGATACTCCGATGTCGGCATCCCTGAACTCGAACATACCCATGCGAGAGGCGTACCTGGAGCGTATCCCGATGGCTCGCGCCGCAACTCCCGACGAGATCGCAGCAGCGTGCCTGTTCATGGCCAGCGCCGACGCTAGCTACATCACAGGCACTGCGCTCATGGTCGACGGTGGCTGGGAGACCTCGAACTTTCCCAGGCTTGCGTCCTAACAAGAGCGCCGGGTGTTGAATCGTGAACGAGCCGATAGGTGTCATGGGTCACGGATCGACGATGGGTGCGGAATCCCATCGTGGGCCGGCTCCATCTTCCGCGCTGCCATGGTCCTTCCCCTGGTCGCAGGCGTTGCCGAGGAGGCGATGTGCGGCATCGTCGAGCAGGTCTATCGACTCGTTCACGTTCCGGCCTACGGTCACACCGATGATCGCTCCGAGGAACATCGTTGACATCAAGCGCGCGGTCGATTCCTGTCGTTCCAGATCGTAGGCATCGGGTGACCCTGCCCGCAGTGCAGCGCCGATCCACGGCGTGCGCTCGGGTCCGAAGCCGATCAGTTCGGAGATGTCACCGTCCACGTCGGGTGAAGCGCTCAAGTATGCGACGAACAGTGCCCGGTAGAGCGGGGGGTTCTCGGACACCTGGCGGAGTATCGATGTGAACACCGTCAGAAGGCGATCCGCCGGCGATTGGGGCAATACCCCCCGCTTCTCGATGCTCCGGCTGACCCGGCGGCTCAGCTCGGAGAGGACGTCCAGTAGTAGTTGGTTCTTCGAGCCGGCGTGCTGGTAGACCGTTGCCGGTGACATTCCGAGCTTGTCTGCGATGAGTCGAACGGAGACGCCTTGGTATCCCCCTTCGGACGCGAGTTCGATTGCAACCTGGATCAATTGATCCCGAGTTGCCGCTTGAGCTGGAGTCAGCTGCCTGCGTACAACGAGCTTCGAGGTTCTCATGGGTACCACTCTAGAGCTGTCTCGTACTCGTGAATAGAGATGTCTATAGACAGGAGTGTGATTCGTGGCTAGAGTTCCGATCACCCCTGTAGGGCGATCAGAGAGCTGATGGTGAGGCCCAATGAAACTCCGTGAATCGACAGCGCATGGCGCACTCCGCAAGGAGTTGCGCGCGTACTTCGACGGGTTGCTGACGCCAGAAGAACGCGTCCTCGTCAACGAGCAAGCGGTCGGTGGCGACCGATTCCGCACCATTGTCAAGCAGATGGGAGATGACGGCTGGCTCGGACTTGGCTGGCCCACGGAGTACGGGGGTCAGGGTAGATCGATCGAGGATCAGTACGTGTTCTTCGACGAGCTCCAGCGCGCGGGGATTCCGTTCCCGTTCGTGACGATCAATACTGTCGGCCCAACGTTGATGGCCCGGGGAACCGAGGAGCAGAAGAGGCGATTCCTGCCTGGCATCCTTGCTGGTGACATCGTGTTCTCGATCGGCTACACCGAACCGGACGCCGGGACCGATCTTGCTGCACTGAAGACGAGGGCGGTGCGCCGCGATGGTGGATGGGTTGTCAACGGCAACAAGGTGTTCACGACCGGTGCGAACACGGCCGACTATGTCTGGCTGGCGTGTCGTACGAATCCTGAAGCGGTCAGGCATCGCGGCATCTCCATCCTGATGGTTCCCACGAGTGATCCGGGATTCTCGTGGACCCCGATACCGTTGATGGCGGGCAATGTCACCACCGCGACCTACTACCACGACGTTCACGTTCCCAGTGGAAACCTCGTCGGCGAGGTTGACGGTGGCTGGTCCCTGATCACCACCCAGCTGAACCACGAGCGAATCGGTCTCGCCGCAGTGGGGGGGCGCATGATCGCGCTGTGGGAGCAGGTCGTCGACTGGGCGCGCGACAACGGTGTCATCGACCAGGAGTGGGTACAAAGAGATCTCGCACTCGCGCAGGCGAAACTCGAGGCGATGCACCTTATCAACTGGAAGATGGCCTGCGCGGTGGCAGATGACGAACTCACAGCGGCGCAGGCCAGTGCTGCCAAGGTATTCGGTACCGAGACTCATCTCGAGGTGCAGCGCATCCTCATCTCGGTCCTCGGAGCTGCAGGACGCGTTCGTCGAGGTTCCCCCGGAGCAGCGATTTCCGGCGAGGTCGAGCACATTCTTCGTCAGGGCATTGTCAACACATTCGGTGGGGGCGTCAACGAGGTGATGCGCGATATCGTGGCCACTGACGGCTTGCAGTTACCGAGAATGCGCAGGACGGCGTGACTGTCGAGTTGCACGGCGATCCCAGCTTGCAAGTGATCGACTGCCATACCCACGTTCAACGGTCGACCGATCACGGCCAGGAGCTGTGGGAGTACTTTCTCTCCCGGACGCCGATGAACGGGTTTGAAGCTGAACCACCTACGCATGGAACAACTTCCGATCTGCTTGCGATGATGTCGGATCTTGGTGTCGTACACGCGAACATACTCATGTTTACGTGGTCCGGTCGCTATTGGAGAGACGGCCTCCGGGTTCTGCCGGACCGAGCCAGTGCGCGCGGTCGGGCGATGGTCGAGTTGCGTCACAGAGTTTGCGATCGGATCAGCGACAACAACACGTGGGCGGCCGCTACCTGTGCGCAGGCGGCCGGCCTGTCGTTCTTCTGTGGTGTCGATCCGGTTCTGATGCGCGAATCGGAGCTGATCGCCGAACTCGACCGCACTCGCGCCGCAGGTGCGCGTGGGGTCAAGATCGTGCCGTTCGACCTACAGATCACCGGTGCGGACGAGCGGCTGTGGCCCGTCTACGACTGGTGTGCACGGCACCAGGTCCCGTTACTTTCCGAGAGCGGGAGTCGCGAGACATCACCAGGGCGTCCACGATACTTCGAGGCCGCTTTGCGCGAGTTCCCCGATTTGACAGTGATTTTCGCGCACATGGGCCACAGCTCGACCCTCGGAGAGGCCGGCGATGCTGAGGTGCTCGACCTCGCCACCCGCTTCGAAGGTGTATATACCGATGTGTCGTTGAGGTTCAACGACGTTGCATCAGGTGCGGTCTCACCGATGGAGATGGTCGAACACCTTCGTCGAATCGGTATAGATCGTGTTCTCTACGGCAGCAACTTTCCTTTCTGCGACATCGTGCCGGATCACCGATCGGCGCAGGAGCCGCACCGAAGGGCTGCCGACGCGGTATCGGTTCTTCGAACTCTGCCGCTGACCGACTCGGAGCGAGCGCTCGTCGCGAGCGGCAACTTCGAACGACTGACCGGGCCGGTTACCGCCGGATCTGATACCGCGTACGTCCCTGAGAGGAGCGATTGGTGAAGAAGACCCTGATGGCGCTGACAGTGCTGGCCGTCGCGATCACGCCCGCATGTAGCAGCTCGGAAGCAGAAACAGACGATGTCTATCGTGTGATGATCAGCGCTGGGTTGAGTTCGGTGGGGCCATTGGCTAACAACGCCGCGACGTCGGTGCTTGCCGCGAGAGCTGGCGTGGAGCAGATCAACAACGCGGGCGGTATCGGTGGTCGACAAGTCGAGTTGACCGTGGTCGATGATGCGGGCGAACCGAGTACCGCAGTCACCAAACTACGTCAGGCGCTCACATCCTCGGGGAAGCCAGACCTGTACCTCAGCTCGGGGCCGTCGACGGTCTCGGCCGCGGTACTTCCCATCCTCGATCAGAAAAGCGTCCTGTCCTTCAATATCGCACCCACCGCGGATTCCGGGAACCCCGAAACCTTTCCACTGAACTTCGACCTCGCACCCAGTATTTCCAGCTTCGCGGCCGGAATCGTCGCGCACGCCAAGGACACGGGCTATCGATCGATCGGCGTCATCCACGGTAGTTCGGCCACCGGTGAACTGTTCGGAACCTCGCTAGCCACGGCCGCCGCGAATGCCGGCGTCGCGATCACCGGCAACGAGCAGTACGACGGTGCGGCGCTGGACATGACCTCGCAGCTCGTCCGACTACAGTCCGGACGCCCTGACGTACTCGTGATCGATGCCTATGGATCACCTCTGGGCTTCATCCTCAGAGATCTGACCAAGCTAGGTTGGAACGTGCCGCTGATCGGCGATGTTTCCGTGGCCGCGACCGAACTGGTCTCATCTCTGCCGCCGGAAGGCCTGGTCGGGACACCCTCGGTCAAGAATCTCACGATGCAGGTCGCCGCGAGCGCTCGCTTCGACCCGTCAGCAACAGTCACCAACGCCGCTGTGGAGGCGATGGCAGCGTTGGGCTCGATCGAGTCGACGCTCGGCGTGGCCTACAACTATGACGCGCTCCCGCTGGTACAGGCCGCCGCGGACGCAGCCGGATCAACCGATCCGAGCAAGATCGCCGCGTCCCTCGAAGACCCGCAGGTGACGGCGAAGGCGAGCACCGCCATCATCCCGCACTACTCGTTCTCGCCGTCCTCTCATTCCTTCGACATTCCCGTTGATCAACTCGCCTTCGTCCCGCCTTCCGTCCGCGTCAACGGACAGTTCGGTGGGCCCCAGCAAAACTGAGCCGATCCGGTAGATGGTCGACTCGCTCTTCACAGTAAGGAATCCGATTGCCCTGCTACGAAATCGACGGAGTCGTACCCGTCGTCGAACCGAACGCGTACGTGCACCCCGACGCCGTCCTCATCGGTGATGTCATCGTGGAGTCAGGATGCTACATCGGTCCGTTGGCCTCGCTGCGCGGCGATCTCGGTCGCATCATCGTCGGAGCCGGCTCCAACGTCCAGGACTGCTGTGTTCTGCATTCCTTCCCTGGGCGAGATCTGACGCTAGCGCCGGAAAGTCACATCGGACATGCCGCCGTCCTCCACGGATGCACCGTAGAAACGAAAGTGATGATCGGGATGAACGCGGTCGTCATGGACGACGCGGTCGTCGGTGAAGAGTCACTGGTCGGCGCCAACAGCTTCGTTCCCGCAGGAACTGTGATTCCGCCGAGATCCCTCGTCGCCGGCAATCCGGCGAAGGTAGTGCGAACCCTCGACGATCAGACCCTCGCCTGGAAGGCGAACGGACTTCGGGTTTACCAGAACCTGGCAGTGAGGAGTTTGGCAAGCCTGCGACCCGCCGAACCACTGACCGCCGTCGAAGTGGACCGGCACAGAGTGCAGACCGGGCGGGACGTCTCCTCACCGCTGCACGAATTCAAGAGCACCAGATCGGAGGTCCGTGGATGAGTGGCACGTCAATGGGGCAACGCCTGTGCGAGTTGGTCGGGATCGACTTCCCGATCGTATCGACCGGGATGGGATACGTATCGAATGCCGCACTCGCCGGAGCGGTTTCGGAGGCTGGCGGACTTGGCGTCGTCGCCGCCGCAATGATGAACCTAAGCGAGTTGGAAGCGGCAATCCAGTCGGTGAAAGACAGCACGGACAGGCCGTTCGGAGTCAACATCCGCTCTGATGCTCCCGATCTCGAGGACCGGGCGAGACTGATGATCGACGGCGGGGTCAAAGTGGCCTCGTTCGCCCTGGCACCGAGCCGCCAGATCATGGAGACGCTGAAGGAAGCAGGAGTGATCTGCATTCCGTCGGTCGGTGCACGCCGGCACGCCGAAAAGGTCGCCGGGTGGGGCGCGGACGCCGTCATCGTCCAGGGCGGTGAGGGAGGTGGCCACACCGGCCCGGTGCCGACCTCGCTGCTGTTGCCGCAGGTTGTCGACTCGGTCGACATTCCGGTGGTCGCGGCGGGCGGCTACTTCGACGGACGTGGACTCGTTTCCGCGCTCGCCTACGGCGCGTGCGGCGTCGCGATGGGGACCCGCTTCATGCTGACGAAGGAGTCACCTGTTCCTGAGAGCATGAAGCGGGAGTACCTGAACTACGGGGTCAACGACACCGTCGTCACCGACCAGATCGACGGTCACCCTCACCGGGTCATCCGAACTGAGTTCATCGACCAGTTGCTGTCGAGCGGACACGTTAGGGGGCTGGTGTCGGCAGCAGAGAATGCGGCGAAGTTCCGTCGGCTCGCCGGCAGGTCGTGGGCGGGGATGGTGAAGCAGGGAATGGTGCTCCGCAAGGAGCACAGCTACAGCCTGCGGCAACTGGTGATGGCCGCTAACGCGCCCATGCTCTGTCGTGCTGCGATGGTGGACGGCCGAACCGACGTCGGCGTGATGAGCTCAGGCCAGGTCGTCGGATTGATCTCTGACATTCCCTCGTGCGCAGAGCTTCTCGAGAGAATCATGCGCGAGGCCGACGATGCGGCCGCGCAGTTCGCTCCGATCGGAGTGCAGTGATGCAGACAGACGAGATCCGCCCAGGCAAAGGCCTTCTGGAGGGCAAAGTCGTCGTGGTGACGGCTGCAGCCGGGACAGGCATCGGCTCCGCAACAGCAGAACGTTGCCGCCTCGAGGGCGCCAGCGTCGTCATCAGCGACATCCACGAGGCACGATTGCGCCGGAGATCGGAGGAGATGGGCGTACTGGGCGTCCCGTGCGATGTCACCGCGGACGGCGCCTTCGACACTCTCCTCGACACCGTCGAATCAGAGGTCGGTCCAGTCGACGTGCTGATCAACAATGCCGGCCTCGGTGGTTCCGCGGCGGTGGTCGACATGACGAACGACCAGTGGCAGCGAGTCCAGGACGTCACCCTCGGTTCCGCGTTCCAGGGCACTCGGGCGGCGATGCAGCGGATGATTCCCCGCGGTCGTGGCGCAATCGTCAACGTGGCGTCGGTGACCGGATGGCGTGCCGAAGCCGGGCAGGCGCATTACGCCGCAGCGAAGGCCGGAGTGATGGCGCTCACGCGTTGTGCCGGTGTCGAAGCCGCTCCGTTCGGCGTGAGGGTCAACGCCGTGGCGCCCACTCTGGCGATGCACGCGTTCCTGTCCAAGGTGAGCGATCCGGACGTGCTCGCCATGTGGGCCGAACGCCAACCCCAAGGTCGTGCGGCCCGCCCCGAGGAGATCGCCGACGTGATCGTCTTTCTCGCGAGCGACTACTCCACATACATGGCCGGCGAAGTAATCTCAGTTGGAGGACAACACCCATGACAGCTCGATTCGATCCCGATGCGCAGCGAATTCTCGACGACGTGAACTACGCGCAACTCTCGACGCTGATGGCCGACGGCTCACCGAAAGTCGACTCGGTGTGGATTCTACGCGAAGGAGCCAACATCCTGATCGCGACCGACGGTAAGTCGATCAAGGCAGTGAACATGAGGCGAGATCCTCGAGTTGCACTGGCTGTCAATGCCTTCGACAATCCGTACGAGCAGGTCTCGATCCGGGGCAGGGTCGTCGAAGTGCGGCCCGACGATGACCTCGCAGTAATGGACCAGATGTCGATGAAGTACCTCGGCACCGGCTTTCCGCGCCGGAGATGGTCAGAGCGTCTTGCTTTCGTCATCGAACCGGAACTCGCCCGCTACTACATGTCGCCACTGCGCGACCCGAGAACAACTATCAAGGAGAACCAGGCATGAGCGTCGAACTCGAAATCGGCACCGATGGAATCGCCGTTGTCACGATGAGCAACCCTCCTGTCAATGCCATCACGGTCGGTGACACGTGGAGTCTGCGTGACATCTTTGCCGATCTGAGCACCAATCCCGAAATCCGCGCCGTCGTCCTCACGGCGGAGGGCAAGGGGTTCAACGCCGGCATCGACATCAAGGAAATGCAGTCGACCGAAGGATTCGAGTTCCTGCTCGGCTCGGGCGCCGCGTGCTTCGCAGCATTCGATCAGATCTATCGGACGCCCGTCCCGGTGATCGCAGCCGTGAACGGCTTCGCCATGGGCCTCGGCGTCGGGATCGTCGGCAGCTGCGACATCGTGATCGCCTCGACCAAGGCCCGATTCGCGTTGCCCGAGGTGGACAACGGTGCACTCGGATGTGCCTCCCACCTGGCGAAGCTGGTGCCGCCGATGAAGCTGCGTCAGATGGTGTTCACGTGCGAGCCGATCTCGGCTCAGCAACTGCACGAGTGGGGGACGGTGTACAAGCTCACCGAGCCCGAGGATCTGCTCGAGACCGCCCTCGAGACCGCCCGCCAGATTGCGCGCAAGCAGCAGCGCGTGGTCCGCGCCGCCAAGGTGGCGCTCAACGAGATCGACATCTACGAACTCGAGAAGAACTACCGCCTGGAACAAGGCCACACGTATGAGCTCAACCTGCACGGTGATGGACCGCAGGCCCGTGACGCCTTCGTGAAGGGTGATCGCATTGTCACTCGATGAGGGCCGTCTACTCGAGGACAAGGTCGCGATCGTCACCGGGGGTGCGCGTGGAATCGGCGCCGCCACCGCTCGGCTGTTCGTCGAGAATGGTGCACGAGTTCTCATTGCCGACAAACGCGACGATGTGGGTGCCGAGGTCAGCGACAAGATCAACGCCGCCTGGCCTGGCAGTGCCCGCTACGTCTCGCTCGACGTCACATCAGAGCAGGATTGGGCAGCGGCGGTCGCGGTCGCGGAGGAGACGTTCGGCGGCGTTGATGTTCTGGTGAACAACGCGGGCATCATGCGTGTCAAGCCGATCGTCGACTGTGACGAAGCGACGTTCCGGAAAGTCCTCGACACGAATCTGGTTGGTCCGTTCCTCGGAATGAGAGCGGTGATCGACTCGATGAGTCGGCGCGGCGGTGGATCGATCGTGAACTTCTCGTCGGCGCAGGGCATCGAAGGCCGTTACGGGATGCCGGCCTACACCGCATCCAAGTTCGGCGTCCGCGGCATGACCAAGACTGCAGCTATCGAGCTGGGGCCCTTGGGGATTCGTGTCAATACCGTTGCTCCGGGGCCCACCCGAACGGAGATGACGCAGCGCAAGGGGTGGACTGACGCCGATTACGACGCAGTGTATGGCGGATACCCGCTCGGCCGGATGGCGGCGGCGGACGAGATCGCCGCCGTCTGCCTGTTCCTCGCCTCCGAGAACTCGTCGTTCTGCACGGGCGCCGACTATGTGGTCGACGGCGGTGTCACCGCCGGCAAGCCGAGGGAAGCGTGATGACAGGCTCCGGTGCGCGCAGCCTCGACAATCGAGTGGCGATCGTAACCGGTGGTAGTCGCGGAATCGGGAAGGCGCTGTGTATCGGACTGGCCGCTGCCGGTGCACGGGTGGTCGTCAGTGCGAGATCAGCAGGGTCCTGTGCCGAAGTCGTCGCGGACATCGCAGCTTCCGGCGGGGTAGCGATCGCTGTTCCCGTCGATGTCGGGACCGAAGCGGGCAGAACCGAACTTGTCGAACGTGCCGTCGCTGATTTCGGCGGGATCGACGTGCTGGTCAATAATGCGGCAGTGCTCAAGCCGCACGAAACGATCAAGGTCCGGGAGGAGGAACTCGACAGCATCATCGATGTCAATCTGAAGGCTCCGGTGTTCCTGTCGGCTTGCGCCTTTCCCTACCTGAAGCGCAGCGGACGCGGATCGATCATCAACATCTCAGCTCTCGGTGCGCATCACCCTATTGCTGGAATCGGTGCCTATTGTGCAGTAAAGGCTGCGCTGGAGAATTGGACGACAACCATGGCCATGGAATGGACGCGGCAAGGTGTTCGGGTCAATTCTCTGGTGCCGGGGCCAGTAGGGACCGACATGATTCTTCCTCGCGACGAGAATGCGCGGGAGAGATTTGTCGAGAAGATGGCGTCCGAGACGCTCCGTGGGAGAATTGCGGAACCGAAAGAGCTTGTCGGTGCCGCAGTATTCCTCGCGAGCGATGATTCGGCGCTGATGACCGGGCGCTCACTCTTCATGGACGGCGGAATGTTCGCATGATCGGGTGGGAGCGGGGGCCTCGACTCCACGGTGCCCGCTCCCACCCAATCATCGACCAGCCGACTACGGGTTGGGGAGAAGTCGATGGGCGGCGTCGGCCAGAAGCGAGGTTACGTCGTCGACATCGCGGCCCGCAGCGACCGTGACCATCGCTCCCTGGAACAGGCAACTCAGGATGCGGGCAGCAGAGTTCATGTCCTCCTCTGAGTGGCCGTGAAGGTCGCCGGCCCGCATCGCCTCGCCGATCCACCCGGTGCGCTCCGGGCCGAACCCTGCCGATCCGACGAGTTCGCCGAGCGCGGGGGAGCTGGCCACGTAGGCACGATAGACGGCGCGGTAGAGCAGGGGCTTGTGAGCGACGTGCTTCATGATCCGTGCGAAGGTCGAGGCGACTCGGTCGGCGGGAGTATCACCCGCTGAAAGTCGCTGATGGACGGTCTCGCCAGAGCGTTCGCCAAGTTCCATCAACGCGGACAGAAGGAGCTGATCCTTGGTCCCGACCTGCTGGTAAGCCTTCGCGACGGACATGCCGGCGCGCTTGGCGACCTCCCGCATGTCGACGGCGTTGTATCCGCCTTCGGTGGCCAGTTCGATTGCGGCGTCGATGAGGGCCGTGCGTGCCGCTGCCTGTGCCGGCGACAGGATTCTCTGAACGACGAGGGGGCTGACGGGTTCGCGGTCCGATTTCATGAGTGCAGTGTATACGTGTACTAAGACGGTCCGAAGAGCACCTGGGCCCGTGTTGAACATCTGTATAGAGATGACTCTATAGTGCTGTTGACGGATGATTCGAAGTGTGAGAAATTATTCAACGAATCAAGGTGCAGTCGACTCTTGACTCGCCGGATGGGATGATCGATGAATTTTACCTACGACGAAGAGTTGATCGATGCTAGAGATCTTGCGCGTTCCATTTTCACTCGCGAATCGACGCTCGAACGGATTCGCGAAGTAGATGATAGTGGTGACGGTTTCGACCTGCGGCTATGGGGCGAACTCGCGAAGGCGGGATTGCTTGGTGTTGCACTTCCCGAGTCGGTAGACGGTGCGGGACTCGGTTTCGGTGGGCTGTGCTCGGTTCTGATCGAACAGGGAGCGCATCTTGCTCAGGTGCCGGTGTGGACCACGGTGGTGGCTGCGATGACTCTCCTCGAATTCGGTCCTGCCGACCTAGCCGCACAGATCGTGCCGACAGTAGTGGATGGGCGAACTCGCATTACGGTAGCTGTCGAGGAGTTCGGGAGCTACGACTGTTCCACTCCCCGCTGCTCTGCGCGCAGGGAATCGGACTCATGGAAGCTGTCCGGGGCCAAGGCTGTCGTCCCGTCGTTCAAAGGCGCCGATCTCGTCATGGTTTCCGCGGAAATGGGTTCCGGGCCGGGCCTATTTCTGATCGAGGCTGATACTGCCGGCGTGCGGTGGGAGGCGGTGGATACGACCGGGCGAGACGGGTCGGGAAACCTGTTGTTGGAGAACGCAACAGCGGTTCTGGTGGGGGAGGGCCGCTCTGGCGTTCTCGGCTGGGCCTTGGAACGTGCAAGGGTTGCGGTGGCGGCGCTGCAACTCGGAGTTGCCGAAAGGTCGTTGGAATTGTCGGCAAAGTACGTCACCAGTCGTGAACAGTTCGGGCGCCCACTCGGTACGTTCCAGGCGGTACAGCACCAACTGGCCGACAGCTACATGGGAATCGATGCGATGCGTGTGTGCCTGTGGCGAGCGGTCGAAGCGATCGATTCCGATGAGCGCGACGAGACGGCGTCCCGCATCGCGAAGTGGTGGTCCGACGAGCAGGGCGCAAAGGTGGTCGACACCACCGTGCATGTGCACGGCGGTGTCGGGGTCGACGTCGATTCACCGATTCATCGGTACTACCTGTGGGGGCACCAGCTGGCCAGAACGCTGGGGGGTGCGCGGTCCGAATTGTCGGGATTGGGCGCGGCGCTCACCGCGAAATCGACGTCCGTGGGCTGACTTTCGCTTCCCGCGGTTACTGCCTTCCACGCGCCCCTCGTCGCGAACCCGCAAGTCTCGGAACCTCTCGCACGGCTACAGGCAGACAGGCAGGAAGGCGTCACGGGCAGGGTTACTGGTTTGAACGATCGCCAACGTAATCAAGCCTATGCGCACCAACGGCCTGACCGTGGGGTCGGAGGGGCCTTGTCGAGAAGAAGGTGTCGATGTGGATGAGCCCGAAGACTTGCCACCTACCGCCCTCCTGCAGCGCGCGTCCTTGGTGCTCGATGCACTAGCGGAGCCGACAGGTATGACCTTGTCGCAGATCGCGAGATGGACAGGCCTACCCAGGTCGTCGACCCACCGGATTCTCGACTCGCTGATCGCTCTGGGCTGGGCGCGGCGGCAGGGCCAGTTCTACAGGCTCGGCATTCGTATGATCGAGTTGGGGGCGCACGCGGTAGGGCAAGACCGTGTGCGACGTGCGGCGATAAGTCACATGCAGGACTTGTATCGGGCTACACGGTTGGTGGTTCATCTCGCGGTGCTCGACGGTTCCGGCATCGTGTTGCTCGAGAAAGTTGGCGGATTCGCTGGTATCGATCTGCCGACACGTGTCGGTGATCGCCGGCCAGCGTCCGAAACTGCTTTGGGAAGAGTGCTTCTGGCTCACAGCAGTTTCGGCGGGTCGCTGTCAGTGCAGGAGCGACGCGGCATCCTGAGCAGAGGATTCTGCAGTATGGTCGACGACCCAGCGCCGGGGTTCGGCTGCATCGCAGCACCGGTCGGATCTGGCCGTGATGTGGTGGCAGCCCTGTCGATCTGTGCCCCCTACACCGTGCAGTTCAACAAGCAGCTAGCGCACATCGTCCAGGTCGCAGCTGTCCGCATACTGCACAGCTATACCGGCTACCAGTCCGGCGTTCACGGCGTGAAGATCAGCTGACGCTCGGGCAGCCATCCGTCGATGTGTCATGGAGGAGGAACTGGAGTGGAACGCGAAACTATAGCCGAGATGCTGCTCGATCGCGTCGGCGATGAGCACCTTGGCCTGCGTAGTCGTGACCGATCGTGGACATGGAACGAGGTCGTGCACGAGAGTGCTGCACGCGGCGCATTGGCGGAGCGGCTGAGGACTGATGGCCCGTTCCATATTGGAGTTCTTCTCGACAACGATCCGGAGTTCGTTCTGTGGCTAGGCGCTGCCGCGCTGGTCGGGGCCACGATCGTCGGCATCAATCCGACACACCGAGGCATGGAACTCGAAGCCGAGATCCGGCACGTCGACTGCCAGCTCATCGTGACGGATGCTTCCGGCAAGGCAGTGCTCGACGAACTGGACCTCGGCCTGGACGACGGCCGGATACTGGTGATCGACGAGCCCGGATACCTTCACCAGGTCGAGCAGCATCGGACGGAGCCGTCCATCGCACCTGGCGTCGACGAGTCCTCCCTGTTCCTGCTGCTCTTCACCTCGGGGACGACCGGAAGGTCGAAGGCCGTCAGGTGCAGCCAGGGCCGGCTGTCCCGGCTCGCCCATGCTAACACCGCCAAGTACGGGCATACGCGGGACGAGGTCGACTACTGCTGCATGCCGCTCTATCACGGCAACGCGTTGATGGCCCTGTGGGCGCCGGCGCTACGCAACGGGGCGACGGTCTGTGTCACCCCGAAGTTCTCGGCGTCCGGTTTCCTTCCCGACGTCCGCTTCTTCGGCGCCACCTTCTTCACCTACGTCGGCAAGGCACTCGGCTACCTGATGGCGACGCCGGAGCAGCGCGACGACGCCGAAAATACCCTCGAACGGGGCTTCGGTACCGAGGCCTCGCCCGAGGACCAGACCGATTTCCAGCGCCGCTTCGGCGCGGTCCTCTACGAGGGCTACGGATCGAGTGAGGGGGCCGGGTCGATCCGGCTGGACCGCCAGGCCCCGGCCGGCGCGCTGGGGCGTCCGGCGCACGCCGGGATCGTCGTCGTCGACCCGGACACCCTGCAGGAGTGCGAGCGGGCCGTGCTCGACGAGCACGGGCGGGTGATTAATGCCGACAGTGCCATCGGGGAGATGATCAACAAGGAAGGCGCCCGCGCTTTCGAGGGCTACTACAAGAACGAGGTCGCGGATGCGGACCGCATCCGGAACGGCTGGTACTGGACCGGTGACCTCGGTTATGTCGACGAGGACGGGTTCATCTACTTCGCGGGTCGCAAGGGCGACTGGATCCGCGTCGACGGCGAGAACATCTCGGCGCTGCTGATCGAGCGCATCATCCGCCGGTTCGACGGCGTGCTCGCGGCGGCGGTGTACGGCATTCCCGATCCCCGGTCCGGTGACCAGGTGATGGCCGCGATCGAGGTCGAGGACCCGGCGGCGTTCGACGTTGCACTGCTAGCCAAATTCGTTGCCGGTCAGCCCGACCTGGGCGCGAAGGGCATGCCCCGATTCCTCCGGGTGTCGGCGCATCTGCCGACGACGGGATCGAACAAGGTTCAGAAGAAGGCACTTCAGGCGCAGGGGTGGACCTGCAGCGACCTGGTCTACCAGTGGAGAGGGCGCGGGGAGGTCGACTTCCGCGTGATGTCGGCGGACGACAAGCGCTCTCTGGAAGAGGAATTCGCCCGTCATGGCCGTCAGCGGCTGATGGGTGCCCAGTCGTGACTGCTCGTCCGACTCGGCGATGACGAATGGAGGACACAATGGCCGACTTCTACACCCGGCTGAAGAAGTTCGAAGGGCAGACACTGGTGCCGACAGTGTGGGGTCCGGACGCGGTGAACACCCCGATGATCCGGCACTGGGTCGAGACGATGGGCGACACCAGTCCGATCCACCTGGACGACGAGGCGGCGCGGGCGACGGGTCGTGACGGCGTCGTCGCGCCGGCGCTGATGGCTCAGACATGGGTGATGCGCACTTTCGTCGACAAGATGGCGAACAACGATCCGTCGCCGGTGTGGACCGATCTGATCGCGGCCTTCGACGACGAGGGCTTCACGTCCGTCGTGGCGACGGACTCGGACTTCGAGTTCTTCTCGGAACTGTCTCTCGGTGATCGGATTTCGCTCACCGAGGTGATCGAGTCGATCTCCGAGGAGAAGAAGACCGGACTCGGTTCGGGGCACTTCGTGAGCACCGTCAAGACCTACCGCAACGGTGCGGGTGAGGTAGTCGCGACGCAGCGTTGGCGCAATCTTCGGTTCCGGCCGCTCGAGGCCGAGTCCGTTCCCGAACCGCAGCGGGCACTACGTCCGCGCCCGGCCCTCAATGTTGACAACGCTTTCTGGTTCGAGGCCGCCAAGGAGCACCGCCTGGTGATCCAGCGCTGCGCGAACTGCGGCGTGCTGCGCCACCCCACGGGTCCGATGTGCGGCGCGTGCCAGTCCCTCGACTGGGACACCGTCGACGCCTCGGGCCGAGGCATCGTCTACAGCTTCGTCGTCAACCACCACCCGCAGATCCCCGGATTCGAGTACCCGCTCATCGTGGCGACGATCGAACTCGAAGAGGGCACCCGCCTGATCGCGAACATGACCGGCATCTCGCCGGACGATGTCGAGATCGGCATGCCGGTGGAACTGGACTGGATCGACGCCGACCCGGATCTGACGCTGCCCGCGTTCCGGTCGGTTGTACGGAAGGACATCTGATGGGACTGGACTCGACGACAGCGGCGGTGAACCGATGACGACGACGATGACTGCGCTCGAAGGCCGCAGCTACGACTACATCACTGTCGGCGACGTGCTGCCGGAGCTGGCGATCCCGCTGACCCGCACGCTGATCGTGTCGACCGCGATCGCGACGCGCGACTTCCAGGATGTGCACCACGATCCCGAGCTGGCGCGCGAGCGCGGCTCCAAGGACATGTTCATGAACATCCTCACCAGCAACGGGCTGGCCGGACGGTTCGTGACGGACTGGGCCGGACCGGTCGCGACCGTGCGTCGCGTGAAGATCCGCCTCGGTGCCCCGAATTACCCGGGCGACACCATGACGATGACCGGTGAGGTGGTCGCCAAGGAGAACGGCCTCGTCGAGGTGAAGGTCGTCGGCGCGAACAGCCTCGGCAACCACCTCGCCGGTTCGGTCACGGTCGCCTACCCCGCCGCTGAAGGGAAGGACGCCTGATGGCTGTCAGCCCGCTCTCGGGTGCCGCCGCGATCGTCGGTATCGGCGCCACCGAGTTCTCCAAGAAGTCCGGTCGCTCGGAGCTGCAGCTCGCGTGTGAGGCCGTCACCGCCGCCCTCGCGGATGCGGGGATCGATCCGTCCGAGGTCGACGGTCTGACGACCTTCACGATGGAGACCAACGGCGAGATCCTCGTCGCCCGCAACTGCGGTCTGGGAGAGCTCAAGTTCTTCTCCCGGATCGGCTACGGCGGCGGCGCGGCGTGCGCGTCGGTGCAGCAGGCCGCGATGGCCGTCGCGACCGGTGTCGCCGACGTCGTGGTGGTCTACCGAGCGTTCAACGAACGGTCCGGGGTCAGGTTCGGGCTTGGGCAGCACGACCGTCCGATGGATTCGACCGCGGACCGTGCAGCTTACGCATGGCTGACTCCGCAGGGACTGGCGACTCCCGCCCAGTGGGTCGCGATGTTCGCTCGCCGGTACATGTACCAATACGGTGCCACGAGTGAGGATTTCGGCCGGGTTGCTGTCGTGGACCGCAAGCATGCCGCGAACAACCCGAAGGCGTGGTTCTACGGCAAGCCGATCACGCTCGAGGACCACCAGAACTCCCGGTGGATCGCCGAACCGCTGCACCTGCTCGACTGCTGCCAGGAGACCGACGGCGGCCAGGCCCTCGTCATCGTCTCGGCCGAGCGCGCCAAGGACCTGCGCCAGAAGCCCGCGATCATCAAGGGCGCCGCGCAGGGCAGCGGCAAGGACCAGCACTCGATGACCAGCTACTACCGACCCGACATCACCGGTATCCCGGAGATGGGTCTGGTCGGTCGTCAGCTGTACGCGCAGGCCGGTCTGACGCCGGACGACATCAATGCGGCGATCCTCTACGACCACTTCACCCCTCTGGTGCTCCCGCAGCTCGAGGAACTCGGTTTCTGCCGTCCCGGCGAGGCCAAGGACTTCATCCGCGAGGGCAACCTGGAGATCGGTGGACGGCTGCCGAGCAACACGCACGGTGGCCAGGTCGGTGAGGCGTACCTGCACGGCGTCAACGGCATCGCCGAGGCGGTCCGGGTGCTGCGGGGGACGTCCACCAACCAGCCCGAGAACGTCGAGAACATGCTCGTCACGGCGGGAACCGCGGTTCCCACGTCCGGCCTGATTCTCGGCGTCGCCTGACCCGAATTATTTGGAAGGACCGAGAGAATGACGGCAGTGGAGCAGAAGTCGGCCGGCGCGTGGCGTGGGGTCGACCTCGGTAGCCGCACGGTGAGCTACGACGAGCGCGACGCGATCCTGTACGCGCTCGCCGTGGGTGCGAAGGCCACCGATCTGGACCTCGTGATGGAGGACCGGCTGCGGGTGCTGCCGACGTTCGCGCTGACGCTGGCCCAGTGGGCCCCCGACGAACTCGGCAATCGTGGAGGAATCGATCAGGCTACGTCGCTGCACGGCTCGCAGGAGCTGAAGGTGCTCGCACCGCTGCCCCGCAGCGGTGAGGTCACGCTGAAGGCCAGCGTCGGCGAGGTCTGGGACAAGGGCGCCGCGGCGGTGTTCGAGGTCAAGGTCGAGTGCGAGCACTTCGTCGCGACCTGGTCCCTGTTCGCCCCGGGCGCAGGCGGATTCGGTGGCGAGCGTGGCCCGTCCAAGCCGCCGGCACCGGAGGGCGAGGCCAACGTGACGGCTCAGCTCGAGACCGCGTTCAACGTGGCCGCGCTGTACCGCCTCACGGGCGACCGCCACCACATCCACATCGATCCGGCCGCCGCCGCGGGCATCGGCCAGCCGCGTCCGATCATGCACGGCCTGTGCACGCTCGCCGCGTCGACGCTGCCGCTCGCCAAGGAATTGGGCGTGCACCCGGCCGACCTGACCGAGCTGCAGGGCCGCTTCGTGGCGCCGGTCTTCCCCGGGGATCGGCTCACCATTCGTGGATGGTCCGGACCCGGCGGAGCCTCCTACGAGGTGCACGGCGAGGAAGGCTGCGTGATATCCGGCGCCCGAGCAGAGTTCGCACCCGCGCGAGGGTGGACGGTGTGAAGCACATCGTTGTCCCCAACCATGTAATCGGACAATCGGTCATGTCCAGTACTGAAGTCGCAGGCGTCGGAACGATGTCGTTGGCAGTCGGCGAATAGGCGCCCTGATGGTTGACGAGATGGAGCGACTGTTCGCCGGTCGGCTTCGCTGGATGGACACTAAGGAGCGGGGATCACGACCGCAGCTTCCATGCCGACGACGATCGCGACGACACGTGGATGGAACTTCTGGAGGAACACCAAGCCATCGCCGGCTACGGCGACCGGGCAGGTCCATCCGCTATCAACGTTCCTCAGAGCCGATACGTCAGGTGGTGGCCCAGTTTTGGTTACCCGGGTCGATTGCGGGCGCATGCCGGGAGTTGAGTTACTGTCGGATGCAGAGGCTCACGGTGTCCGGACATGTTGGGCACGATCCTTTGGCCGCACGAGCCGCGAGGAGTACCTCCATGGCATCGGGCACTACCCCCAGACGTGCCGCAAAGTCCACGGCCCCCTACTTGATCGTCACCCGCACGCTCAGTTGATCAGGGAGAACGCCACTTCCGGATTCTTCGAATCACCAAGGCGATCTAACGATTGCCCGCGCAGGCCATTGGTTGGCCTGCAGCCCAAAAGAACCCGCGCTCAACAGTATGAAAGCAGGAGCAGCACATGCCAGAGGTCTACGTAGTCGATGCAGTCCGCACAGCGGTGGGGAAACGGAACGGCGGCCTGGCAGACGTCCATCCCGTGGATCTCGGGGCAACCATCATTCGCTCGATCATGGACCGTGTACCGATCGATCCCGCCGCGATCGACGATGTAATCTTCGGAGGCGTCGAATCCATCGGCGGTCAGGCCGGCAACATCGCCCGGACATCGTGGCTCGCGGCAGGCTACCCCGAGTCCGTTCCAGGTGTCACCGTCGACCGCCAATGTGGCTCCAGCCAGCAGGCACTACAGTTCGGTGCGCAAGCAATCCTCAGCGGCACAGCGGACTTCATTCTTGCCGGTGGCGTCCAGAACATGAGCCAGATACCACTCGGTGCCGCGATGACGGTCGGCCAGCAGTTCGGTTTCGATACACCAACGAGCGGGTCGAAGCTGTGGCGGGAACGCTACGGCAACGAGGAGGTCTCCCAGTTCCACGGCGCAGAGCTTATCGCCGACAAGTGGGGCATCAGCCGAGTGGCGATGGAAGAATGGGCCATGCGCAGCCATGAACGTGCCAGGGCGGCCATCGACGCGGGCCGCTTTGCGGGCGAGATTGTGCCGGTCGAAGGCTTTGCGGTCGATGAAGGACCGCGGGAGACCAGCCTCGCGAAGATGGCGACATTGCCGACCCTCGTCGAGGGGGGTCGACTGACTGCGGCGACCTCGAGTCAGATCTCGGACGGCGCCAGCGCGGTACTGCTCGCGTCCGAGGCCGCCGTGGTTCGCCACCGTCTAGAACCACGGGCTCGTATCCACCATGTCAGCGCCCGCGGCGACGACCCAATCCTGATGCTCAGTGCACCGATCCGAGCGACGCGGGATGCACTCGTCCGGGCGGGCATGACAATCGACGACATCGACTTGGTCGAGATCAACGAGGCCTTCGCTCCGGTGGTGCTCGCGTGGATCAAGGAAATCGGCGCCGACGCGGACAAGGTAAACGTCAACGGTGGCGCCATCGCTCTAGGCCATCCGTTGGCAGCGACTGGCACCAAACTCTTCACGACCATGCTCAACGAACTCGAGCGCCGACGTGGGCGCTTTGCACTCGAGACCATCTGTGAGGGTGGTGGAACCGCGAACGTCACCATCATCGAGCGCATCTAGCCCACGCTGTCGAAGGAGACCGACGTGGGTAACTCGATTGCCGCATGGCGACCGTAGCCGGAGGGGAACGGAACTTGACCCGGGAGCCGAAGGCGAGCTCGCTTAGTAAGGCATTGTTCTGCAACCGATCTGCTGGCAGCTCGGATGAGCTTGTCAAACTGGTAGCGGCATCTCAGGCGATGGGCTATGTCAAGGATCCTTGGATGATATCCGTTCGGTTGTTGTTCTTCGCGGGTGGCGAAGCGGGACCTGATGGGCAACACACGTTTCATTGACGGAGACGCTGAGATCGCTGGGTGGTGGGCGCCTGAGGTCCTTCGAACTCGGAGCATCATCTTGATCATCGTTTTGACTGCCCCGCTCGCTTCGCCGGAAGCGCGGGACACGGGAGTTCTGGAGGAATCTTGGTAACCGTCGAGACACGACCATTGGGCAACAGCGGGTTGCAGATTTCAGCCCTCGGGCTCGGGGCGATGACGTTCGGTGGTGGTGGCCGATACACTCGCATCGGATCCCTCGACCAGGACGCTGCAAACAGCATGGTATCCGCATGCCTAGATAACGGCATCTTCTTCTTCGACACGGCGAATTCGTACTCTGCCGGTGCGTCCGAGACCATCCTTGGGAAGGCCATCGGTTCGAAGCGTGATCAAGCGATCGTTGCAACCAAGGGATTCGCCCGAATCGCGCCAGGTCCCAACAATATCGGCGCGGGACGGAACTATCTTGTACGCGCATGTGAGGAGAGCCTTCGCCGACTGGGGACCGACTATATCGACCTCTATCAGCTGCACAACTTCGACTCTATGACTCCGCTCGAGGAAACCCTCGCCGCCCTCGAATCGCTGGTGCGATCTGGCAAAGTTCGGTACATCGGAGTCTCTAACTATGCGGCCTGGCACCTGATGAAGGCCCTTGGGATCTCGGACAGGCTGCGGGTGAGCAGGTTCTGTAGCCAACAGGTGAAGTACTCACTGCTCTCACGTGAGATCGAGGCCGAGCTGGTCCCCCTGTCACTCGATCAGGGTGTCGGGGTCATCGTCTGGAGCCCCCTCGAGGGAGGGCTCTTGTCCGGGAAGTATCGGCGCGATGTGCCCGCTCCGGAAGGATCCCGCCTATCGGGTGCCGTATCGCACGGTCAACTGGCGCGCGTCCACGACATGACAGATTTGCTGCTGGACCTTGCCGGCCGACACGGCGCGACCGCAGGGCAGATCGCTCTCAGCTACATCCTCCACAAGCCTGGTGTCAGCTCCGTCCTCATCGGCGCCAAGAACGAGGAGCAACTCGTCGAGAATCTCCGTGCTGCCTCGATCGTGCTCGACGAGAGTGAGATCGAGCTACTGGATCGGGCGAGTGAGATCCCGTGGTCATACCCGGTGTCGATGTACGCGACGTACGGGGGCGAACGCAACCCCTACTACCTTCGCGGCCGGACTTGGCAGGATCCGATGGGCGGCCGGGGGCAGTGACGACACCGGACGAAGGCGTCCCTCTGTCTGGGAAGAGGAGGAGAATTCGATGAACGGCGGAATCGACGCTAGAACGCCCGTGATCGTCGGTGTCGGGCAGGCGTCGGAGCGCATCGACGATCGGCACTACCGCGGCATGTCAGCCGTCGACCTCGGAGCCCAGGCGGTGGCGGCGGCTCTAGCCGATGCGGGCGACTCAGATGGCCGGATTGTGTCTGCCATCGATACGGTCGCCGCCATCCGACAGTTCGAGAACTCGGTCCCGGGTCTAGCAGCGCCGCTGGGGCGGTCGAACAACTACCCCCGGTCGGTCGCCCAGCGTATCGGGGCGTCTCCGGCACGCGCGATTCTCGAAGTCGCTGGGGGCCACGGCCCCCAGCATCTGGTCACCGAACTCGCGGGCGCGGTCGCGGAGGGGAGTGGGGAGGTTGTGGTCGTTGTGGGCGCCGATGCGATATCTACCGCTCGCCATCTGGTCTCGGCAGTGTCCCAGCCGAACTTCTCCGAGACCATCGACGGCGATCTCGACGATCGGGGCCTCGGCAGCGAAGCGCTCATGTCGCAGGCCGCGATCGACCACGGTCTCACCGACGCCGCGAGCCAGTTCGCACTGATGGAGAACGCTCGCCGCGCCCGACTCGGGCTGACGCGAGAAGAGCACGCCGATGGCATGGGAAGGCTGTTGGCGCCGTTCACCACCGTGGCAGCCCAAAACCCTCATGCCGCAGTCCGCACCCACCGCACTGCTACCGACTTGATGGAACCGAGTGAGCGCAACCGGCCAATCTCCGAACCCTATCTCCGTTTCGTCGTGGCGAGGGACCAGGTCAACCAGGGAGCTGCGGTTCTCGTCATGTCCGTCGGTGCGGCACAGCGGCTGGGGGTGCCGCAGGACAAGTGGGTCTTCCTCCACGGGCACGCCGATCTACAGGATCGAAGCCTGCTCGAGCGGGAAGACCTCGGTGAGAGCCCTGCCGCCGTGATGGCGAGCCGACACGCATTGGAGGTTGCCGGAATCGCCGCTACCGACCTGTCGACTCTCGATCTTTACAGTTGCTTCCCGGTGGCAGTCTCGAACGTGGCCGAGGGGCTAGGCATTGCCGACGACGACCCGCGAGGGCTGACAGTGACCGGAGGACTTCCGTTCTTCGGTGGTCCCGGCAACAACTATTCGATGCACGCAATCGTCGAGACGGCCGCTCGGTGCCGTAGAACACCAGGGAGTTTCGGCTTTGTCGGAGCCAACGGCGGGATGCTCTCGAAGTATTCGGTGGGCGTCTACTCGACCACGCCGGTCCGTTGGCGCCGCGACCGCAGCGCCGACATCCAGCGTGATCTGGACTCGAAGCCCGGCATTGCACTGGTCGACCGAGCCCAGGGAACGGGAACCGTCGAAACCTACACGGTCCGGTTCGACAAGGACCACACCCGAAGCGGAATCGTTGTGGGGCGCATGGATGTCACCGGTGAGCGATTCGTCGCCTGTACCGAAACGAATGATCTCGACGCGATCGAGCTTATGACACGCGGTGAACCTCTGGCGGCCAGAGTGGCTGTGCGAAGTTCCCCCCTCGGCAATCGCGTGGTATTCGAGTCAACGACGTTGTGAGACCATCAAGTGCGCTGTCAGCGGGTCACAGACAAAGTCGCGGCGGCATTGTGCCGATCAGCTCCCGCGGCCCAGAACCAGAGGGTTCGCGTCAACGTCTCCGCGCAGACCCCCGGGATTCTCTTTGATGCTGCGACTGGACTCCCCGAATCCGCGATCTCAGGATCTCCAGAGTGATCGGCGTGAAGTGTGCCGGTGAGCCGAACGATCTCCCTCTCAACGAGAAGGCTCCTCCGGTCAACGGTCTTACCTGATTGTGTATGGGGTCATACAGCAGCAGATGCGTGATTCGAAGTGATATGGGCAGCGCCGGGCGGAGCGACAGCACCTGTCGACCGTCATGTCCAGCTCCGCGGCACTTCGGATCATCCCGGATGGCGACTCTGTCGCGTCACTTGATCTGTCGTGCAGGAAACATCAGTCAAAGGCTTGCGCAGTGCTACAGGGCTTCCTATCCGTGGAGGTCAGCGACTCGATGAAAGGGAGTCACCATGTTATGGACGCGGACGAAACGCGCGTACGTATCCGCTGAATGCGTAGACGCCACACAGGTTCGGATGGATGGGCCGTTCGTGGTCGACACCCATCGGCCCGGCATCTTCCGATCCACCTCCGTTGCACCGCAATCGGATGACGTCCCATTTCGGTCGGTTCTGTGGTCTTGGGGCGAACTGGAGGCGAAGCCGGTCGGACTCGGAGACACAGCGATGTTGACGCTGACCGAGTCGGTTTGCTGGGACCACAGGGGGGCCTCGTCCGAAGGAACCGCCATTAAGCAGGTCTGTTTTGTCGCGCGCCGGGCGGATGTCAACCGGGCGGAGTTCGAACGCCGGTACTCCGCGCACGCGGAGATCGTGCGGACTCACCATCCAGCGGTGACGCGGTACGTCCAGAACATTGTCGTCGATAGCCAGGGGGAGGGCGTCGCCGCGATCGAGGCGATCTCGGAGCTCTGGTTCGATTCGGTGGACGACTACTGTGAGCGCTACTACGCGCACGACATTAGTCCCGACATCGTCAGGACGGACGTCACCGATTACCTCGACTTCACGAGGGGGTTCAACGTAATGATGGAGCCCACCGCGAGTTCCCGAGCCTGGAGACAGTGACTTGTGCGGCTTCGTCTGCAAGCGCGAGTACTGATTCCAATTCCTTTCTCCGGAGCAGGAGGAGCCCTGTGCGCGTGCATGAGAGCGCGAGCACAGCACCGTTCGAACGACCGGGTAGACGCGCGGCCCAGATATCCCGCAGCGCCGTACCTGCAGCCCCGCAGACCGTTCATCGAGAGGAGAGCGATGATGCCGACCACCCCGGCGGCTGAGTTGTCACTGCCCACACTCAGTATCAATGTCCCAAACTTCGGCTCGTTTCTGGCGGGTGACGACTACGGCCGGTTCGTGCGGTTCTGTGTCGCAGCAGACCAGGCTGGTTTCGACCGCATCCAGGTCACCGATCATGTCGTGATGGGCTCGGACACCTCGGGCTACACGTGGTCAACGTTCCCGACCGAACCCGACGCGGTGTGGCTCGAGCCGTTGACGATGCTGGCGCTGCTCGCTGGCAAGACTGAGCGTGCGCGCCTCGGCACCGGAATCGTGATGGCGGCGTTGCGCGGCGGTGCGGTCCTTGCGAAGACGGCCGCGACGCTCGACCTGATCTCCGGGGGTCGACTCGATCTGGGGGTCGGAACGGGCTGGCAGGAACGGGAGTACGAGGCAGCCGGGCTGGACTTCGCCAAGCGTGGGCCGCTGCTCGACGACACCCTGGCGGTGCTGCGTGCCCTCTGGTCCAGCGCGCCCGCTGAGGTGTCCACGTCAAGCGCGTCATTCGCGGACGTGTACTGCTCGCCGCGGCCGGCGCCGGGTCGCAACATCCCGATCTGGGTGGCCGGCTCGTTGTCGAAGCCAGTCGTGCGTCGCGTGACAACGTGGGGTGACGGCTGGATCCCGATCATGGGCGCCGGAAACGACGACCTCGCAGCGGGAACGAATCTGCTGCGACGCAGCTTCGAAGAGGCTGGCCGCGACCCGAATTCGCTCCAGGTCCGGGGCCGACTCGGCATCGAACGCGCCACCGACGGCTCAATCGACCTCGAGCGTACGATGAACGGGGCGACGGCACTCGTCACCTGCGGTGTGACGGACTTTATGGTGGCCGCCGCCGACATCGACAAGGATGCCGACGCCGCCGAAGAAGCACTAACGGAATTGGTCGCGGCGTTCTTGGAGCGATTCGGCGTTGATCGCGTCATTGATGCGCCAGCATAAAGCTCCGAAAGGCGCCGCTGCTGGCTATTAGGAGTCAGCATCCACGTAGCAGCACATCGAAGCGCGAAGGCTAGGTCGGGAATCTCGCCGCAGGCGCAGCGGTGACATGGAGCCCACATCAAGTACGACTCGCACTACTGCGCCGCCGATCGCCCGGTCGACCCGACGGCGCTGGCCTGCGGCTGGATCTCGTCCGGCGTCAGGGTCTTCGACGTCCGGGACCCGTTCGACGTCCGGGAGATCGCGCACTAAAACCCACCCGCGAGAAGATTCGTCGTGCCCAGACGGACTTTTGCTAGATAACCTGTATTATCTAGCAAACGCAAACTGCTCCTCCGCGCGGAACGGTCATCCAGCCTGGTGTCGCCGGACAAACCGGTCGACACGCGATTCCTCACTGAGCTGTGATCAGCCGCATGCTGCGCCGCTACCGTTTATCCGCCATACCCTAGTGGCGGAATTCATTGGGGACCAACGATCTTGGCCTCGGTCAGTCCGATCAGTTCTACCTATCGCCCAACAGCGCGCCGAAGCTCGTGCCCAGCCCTTCCGAGTACGACGATATTGGCCGGGTCCACTCGGGCCACGGCCTCACGCCCGCAGCCCGAGTGTCACCAACCCGATGGCTCAGTACACCTAGGCTGCGAACGCCGCAGCCGTCGCTGCCGTGTCCTCAAACAGGTGCATGCGC
>NZ_QAOW01000016.1 GCF_003051005.1 Rhodococcus sp. OK519 | reverse complement strand
GGGGCACAGGTAAGTATCCCGGCCTGATGGCCGGTCTGTTCAAGTGAATCCCCTTGGGCCCCGGCGCCGTACAGGCGCCGGGGCCCACGTCCGTGCATACGAAAGGCGACACGCACATTCCACCGAACTCAGATAGCAGCAGCCCGGGAGACAAGTTCGACGACGAGGACTTCCCGGCCTACAGCATGGGCCGGGCCGCCGAACTCCTCGGTGTCACCCAAGCCTTCCTCCGTAGCCTCGACACCGCGAAACTGATCACTCCGCTGCGATCCGAGGGCGGTCACCGCCGCTACTCCCGCTACCAGCTCCGCATCGCCGCCCGCGCCCGCGAACTCATCGACCAGGGCACCCCGATCGAGTCCGCCTGCCGCATCATCATCCTCGAAGACCAACTCAGCGAAGCTGAGCGCATCAACACCGAACTCCGCCAGGCGCAACAACACTCGAGCCAGGCTGAGCCCCCTGGGGACACCACCGACTAAGGCATGGCCGATGTACACACGGGCTGATCCTCATCGGCATGCCCGGCATCGAAAAGCGCTTCTCCCGCCACGCCCAGCTCTACAGCCGTGTCGGGTTCGCCCACCACTACCGACCCCTATCCCACGACGAGCTGACCTTCGTCCTGACCCGCCACTGGCGCACCCTCGGCGTCGAAAAGTCGTCTGTCGGTAGGTTATGGAACATCCTTGCCCCGCCAGCGCCCCGTCAGCGAACTTTTGGGCTACGCGAGGGTCTCGGACTCTCAATCTGCAGAGCGACGCACTGCGCGCTGCGGGCTGTTCACGGATCTGGACCGACACCCCGAGCGGCGCGACGACGTCCCGGCCCGAACTCGGCGGCCTGTTCTCGCATCTGCGCGACGGTGACACCCTCGTCGTGTGGCGGCTCGACAGACTCGGTCGGAACCTGCCGCACCTGCTGCAGACGATCACCGACCTCGAGGAACGCGACACCACCGCCACCGCCGGCAGCAAAATCATCTTCAGTATCTTCGGCGCCCTCGCCAGCTTCGAACGGGACCTCATCCGGGAACGGACCTCCGCCGGGCTCGCCGCAGCCCGCGCCCGGGGCAAGGTCGGCGGCCGCCCCCGGAAGATGACCGACAGCCGGATCAGGCAGGCCCGCAATGCGCGAGGGCGGCATGCCCCAGACCGAAATCGCCGAGGCCCTCCAGCCGGGGAACCTGACCTGCCTGCGGGACCCACTGGCTCCCCCACCGGCGAGTGCCAACCGCCTTACGTCAACGCAGCACGCGCACGATCTGCGCAACCAGGACCTGCTTCGACGACGACGGCGTCTCGGCCGCGATCCTCGTGCTGACCGCGTGGATCGTCGGCGCCCTTGCCGTCTTAGCGATCGCGTCCGTTGTCCAGGGCCGCCGACGGGGAGCATGATGGAGACAAAGCTCTAGTACCCGGGAGGCGGTTATGGACACTCTGCTTCTGTGGCTGGCGGCAACGGTCATCTACTGGTTCGGCCTGCTCCCCTGACGGACGAGTAAAGGACGAAGGACCCGCTCCGAGAACGCTCCGGAGCGGGTCCTTCCTCGTCAGTCGGTCACTTCTGGCCGGCGCGCACGCCTTCCTCGACCTTCTTGCCCAGTTCAGCGTCCACGTTCTTCCAGTACTCGAAGACCCGCTGCAGCACGGGCTCGCTGACACCGGCGAGCGCATGGCCGACGATGTTGCTCACCAGACGCTCGCGGGCGGCGTCGTCGAGCACCTCGCGGACCAGGGTTCCGGCCTGCGTGAAGTCGCCGTCCTCCGGGTGCTCGATGTATCCGGCGCGCACCGCATGACCGTCGAACGCCCACAGGCCCTCGTCACCGGCCGCCGCCGGATCCGCGTGCGGCCCGCCGTACGAGTTGGGCGCATACACCGGGGTGTCGGCGGTGTTGAACGTGTAGCGCATCGCGCCCTCCTTGGAGTAGGAGTTCACGGGCGCCTTGGGCGCGTTCACCGGCAGGTCCGCGTAGTTGGTGCCGATGCGGTACCGGTGCGCGTCGGCGTACGAGAAGACGCGGCCCAGCAGCATCTTGTCGGGGCTGAATCCGATGCCGGGCACCACGTTCGACGGCTCGAACGACGCCTGCTCGATCTGCGCGAAGAAGTTCTCCGGGTTCCGGTTGAGCGTCCACTTGCCGACCTCGATGAGCGGGTAGTCCTTCTGGGACCACACCTTCGTCAGGTCGAACGGGTTGAAGCGGTAGCCCTCCGCGTCCGCGACCGGCATGATCTGCACGTTCATCGTCCAGCTGGGGAACTCACCTCGATCGATCGCGTTGTACAGGTCGGCGCGGTGGTAGTCCGGATCCGAGCCGGCGAGGGTGTCGGCCTCGGCCTGGGTGAGGAACTCGATGCCCTGGTCGGTCTTGAAGTGGTACTTCACCCAGAAGCGTTCGCCGGCCGCGTTCACCCACTGGTAGGTGTGCGAACCGAAACCGTCCATGTTCCGCCACGACTTCGGGATGCCGCGATCGCCCATCAGCCACGTCACCTGGTGCGCGGTCTCGGGACGCAGCGTCCAGAAGTCCCACTGCATGTCGTGGTCGCGCAGGCCCGATCCCGGCAGCCGCTTCTGCGAGCGGATGAAGTCGGGGAACTTGATCGGATCCTTGATGAAGAAGACCGGCGTGTTGTTGCCGACGAGGTCGTAGTTGCCTTCCTCGGTGTAGAACTTCATCGCGAAACCGCGCGGGTCGCGCCACGTGTCGGGGCTGCCCTGTTCGCCGGCGACGGTGGAGAAGCGCACCAGCGACTCGGTCTTCTTACCGGGCTGCAGGAACTTCGCCTTGGTGTACTTGCTGACGTCACCGGTGATGACCAGTTCGCCGAAAGCGCCGCCGCCCTTGGCGTGCACGATGCGCTCCGGCACGCGCTCGCGATTGAACTGCGCCAGCTTCTCGATCAGGTAGTGGTCGTGCAGCAGAATCGGGCCCTGCGTTCCCGCGGTGAGCGACTCGTCGTCACTCGCGACGGGAATTCCGAAGTTGTTCGTCGTCGGACGTGATTGTGCGGACGTCATTTTGCGAAGCCTCCTTGGCGCTGACGGGCTGTGGCTGTCTTCGAAGTGATCGACCCACCCGATCCGGGCACATCGTCTTGATTCTGTGAGCTGGTAACGTCCTGCGCCCCGGTTTTCGCCGAATCACTTCGGCATTGGGCGCACAGACCCCAGAACACGACCTCGGCCTCGTCGATCTCGAAACCGTGGTTGTCCGAGGGCTCCAGGCAGGGAGCGTGGCCGACGACGCAGTCGACGTCGACGACCGTGCCGCACGAGCGGCACACCAGGTGGTGATGGTTGTCCGCGGTGCGGGTCTCGTACCGCGCCGGCGAACCCGCGGGCTCGATGCGGCGCAGCAACCCCACGCGGACACAGGCCCCGAGCACGTCGTAGATCGCCTGGGTCGAGACCGAGCCGAGCTGGCGGCGCACCTCGGTGGCGATCGTGTCCGCATCCGAATGCGGATTGGCGGCAACGGTGTTCAGAACCGCAACGCGTGGAGCAGTGACCCGTAGACCGGCGTCGCGAAGCCGAGCGCGCGGGTCGAAGTCGTGCTCTCCTTGTTGCATGAACCTAGTATGCACCTTTTCTGGAATAAGTCAAAAGAACGATTAAATCCAGATAAGGACGTCTCGGCGGCAGGCTTCGGTGTAAGGTCCGACCAGGTGCCCCCGCGCCCGACGGCGTCGCCCGTCGGCCTTCCCGAGTGCGCGGGGTTCTTTCGATGACAACCGCATCGGCCCATCGCACGCTCACCGTGTTCGTTCCCGGCTGGATCCTCGACGACCGATCCCTCGCCCCGCCGGCAGTGGGCGACCTCGTCGAAACACCCCTCACGTTCGGTGAGGCGGAGACCCCACCCGCGTCGTATGCGCAGACCTTCCGGGCCACCGCGCGTCCGGCGTACGGGCACATGCCCGGAGGCGATCCGGAGAGCGGCCTACGCTGGCTGCACGAGTTGTCCGGCGACGGCTGGGCTGCCAACTGGTGGTCGAACCGGCCGACGACCGGGCGGGTCGAGGTCCCCGGAACCCTCTTCGCCGACTTGACCGTGGGGCCCGACAGTCCCCCGCCCGTGCACGGACGGGTGCGGCAGGTGCAAGTGGTGAGCCACCGACGGGAACGGACACCGACCGGCACCCGCCTCGTCCACGGCAGCGAGCGCCTGACCGACGCCGAGGCGACGCCGCGCATCTTCTGGTCGAGCCAGGAGCCCGCAACGGAGGACGACCCGTACGTCTTGACGGGCGTACTCGTCGACCTGGACCTCGACGACGTCCCCGCGACCGACCCCCGGTTCGTCGCCGGCGCGGTATCGATCTCCGGGACCGACGTGTGGGTGATGGACCGAGCCGATCCCGTTCTGCTGCATGTTGATACCGCGGCGACACCGCCGCGGGTGGTCGAATACCTACTGCCGATGACCGCCGAACAGCCGCGCGTGATCTGGACCCGCACCGTGCATGCCGACCGCGACGGCTGCTGGATCACGTCCGACCACGACGTGTTCCGCTGCGATCGGGCGGACGACGGGTCGGTGAGCGTCGAGCGGGTGTGCACCGAGGGCGGGCGAAGCGTCGTCGACGACGGGCGCCTGTATCTACTCGACACGACCAAGCCGCACATGCGACTCGACCGCCGGTATGGGGTGGTGCGCGTCGACCCGCCGCCCCATCCCGTCCGCGTACTCGACGACGACCGGCAACTGACCGCAGTGGACGACCCGGACACCGTCGCACGGGTACGTGCTGCCGCCCGTCGGGCCGACATCGCCCGCGGCCCCGACGGCACGGAGTGGGTCGCCCACGGCGGGCTCACCGCCCGATCCCCCAGCGGCACCACACAATCGGTGGACCTCGAGACCCGCACCCGGGGCGACGTCCGCTGGATCCAACCCGACCCGTACGCAGACCCAGCCAACCGGGACCTCGTCCCGATCCTTCAGATGCCGTCGCCCGATCCCGACCCCCACCCCGAGTAGAGCTGAAGGGTCCCTTCATGCGCGGTCAGCGCGTGAAGGGACCCTTCAGTTGGTTTCCGGAACAGATCAGGCGAAGTGCTCCTGCACCGCCTGCAGGCCCGCGACGTAGACGCCGTCGCCGAAGATCTGCTCCACGGTGGCGACTGCCTCGTCCTCGGACTTGTACTCTGCGCTCCAACGGATCTCGGACTTGTCGCCCTGCGGGACCACCGCGAGTGTGGCGACGTAGTCGCTGATCGGCAGCATCGGATCGAGCACCTCGTAGCTGTAGCTGCGTGCCTCGGGATCGCGGGCGACGAGCTCTTCGCGCGCGACGACTCGGCCGTCCACCGAGAAGGTGCGGATCGAACCGACCTGCGTCGGGTCGCCCTCGATTTCGGCCGGCGGAACGCTGGGATGCCAGGTGCCGAGGCCGTCGAAGTTGCCGATGTGGGACCAGACGCTGTCCGCGTCGGCCGCGACGGTGATGCTGCGTACGAGTGATCGGGCCATGTGTGTCTCCGTTTCTGGTGAACTACTTCCGATGTGGTTGGAAATCAAGCGCTTCGATCGAAGTCGAGACGCAGGACCGAGAGGGCCGACGCCGCCAGCTCCGCGACGTCGGCGGGACCGGCGGGATCGCCGGGGTCGCACGTCACCCAGTATTCGAGAGCAACGGTGAGGGCCCCGATGAGCGTGTGCGACAACAGTCTCGCCTCGATGCCCGACGGGTCCAGCCCCGCCCGCTCCGCGAGGTGGGCGCGCATGTCGTCGGCGAGATCGTGGGCCGCGACCATCCACCGGGCTCGAATGCCCGGCACGGACGTCAGGATCACGAAGAGGTCCCGGGTGGAGACGAGTCCCGCGTACCGATCCTGACGCAGGCACTCGACGAAGGCCTCGTGCACGGCGGTCGCCACGGACTCGTCGGCCGGACGGCCCGCGAGGTTTCCCGCGAAGTCCCTGATGCCGGAGGTGAGCACCGGCGTGATGGTGTCCTCCTTGGCCTCGCAGTGCCGGTAGAACGTGCGCACCGAGATCCCCGCGCGCTGGGCGATGTCCTCGACGGACGTCGAATCGAAGCCGTCGGCGATGAACAGTTTCGCGGCGGCCTTCGCAATGTCCATGCGCACAGCATCACGCCGCCGCTCGGCCAATCCGCGCTGGTCGCGTTCCACGAGATACCTCCGAATGTGTCTTGACACACAGTAGCAGGGTGGCACAGACTGGCAATATGGCACAGACTGGCAATTGGTTCGTGAGGCCGGTCACCCCCAGGCCATCCCCCGAGTCGAAAGGGCAGGACATGCCCCGCACATTCCTCGTCACCGGCAGCGCCTCCGGAATCGGCGCCGCAACCACCGCTCACCTGCGCGAGCAGGGCATCCACGTGATCGGCGCGGACCTGCGTGACGCCGACATCACGGCCGACCTCGCCACCCCGGAGGGTCGCGCGGCCCTCGTGGAGCAGGCTCGCGAACTCACCGGCGGACGCCTCGACGGCGTCGTCGCATGCGCCGGCGTGGCCCTCTTCGATCCCCTCACCATCAAGGTCAACTACTTCGGCGCGGTCGCGACGCTCGAGGGCCTGCGCCCCCTGCTCGCCGCCGGGTCCGATCCGCGCGCGGTCGTGATCTCGTCCGTCGCGTCGGTGCACCCGAACGATCCCGCGATCGTCGACGCCGCCCTGGCCGGCGACGAGGCCGCCGCGGTGGACGCGGCCCGCGCCGCGGTCGACAGCGGCGCGGGCGCCCTGGTCTACGGCTCGTCGAAGGCCGCGATCGCGCGCTGGGTACGCCGCGCTGCGATCACCCCCGAATGGGCGGGCGCGGGCATCCCGCTCAACGCGATCGCCCCGGGCACCATCGTCACCCCGATGATCCAGGCGATGCTCGACACCGAGGCCGGACGGCAGGCCATCGACGGCGCCGTCCCGATGCCGCTGCACGGCCACGCCCGCCCGGAACAGGTCGCTCCGCTACTGGCCTGGCTCACCTCCCCCGAGAACTCGCACGTGACGGGTCAAGTGATCTTCGTCGACGGTGGCGCCGACGCCGTCCTGCGCGGCGACCAGACCTGGTAGCCCCGCACCACGATTCGACCGGGGGAGCACGGAAAGGAACGATCGTGACGACAATCGATCAGGGATCTCGCATCCCACCGGTGGGCGGTGCGGTGCCGCCGTCGATGGTCGACCGGATGACGGTCATCCTCGACGCCTTCGGCGGGTTCTCCTCGCGCGTACCGCTCGAGGAACTGGCCCGGCGCACCCGCCTGCCGCGGTCGACCGTGCACCGCATCCTCGACTCGCTCCTGCGTCTCGGCTGGGTCGAGCACTCCCCCGGCGGCTACCACCTGGGTCCGCGCCTGCACCGCCTCGGCAGCGGCGAGGGACACCACGGCGAGATCCGCGCGGCCGCGGCGCCGGTCCTCAACGAACTGCACCACCGGACCGGCATGGTCGTGTACCTCGGCGTGCTCGAGGGCACCGATACCCTCTGTCTCGACCGGATCGGGGTGCGGCCCGACTCGCCGACGAATGCCCGTGTTGGGGGCCGGGTTCCGGCGCATGCAACGGCCGCCGGGAAGACGATCCTGGCGAGCCTCGTCCCCGAGCAGGTCGACCTCGTGTACGGCAGCGAACCGTTGCGCCGCTGCACCGACCGGACGATCGCGGACCTGCCCGCACTGCACCGCGACCTGGGCCGCACCCGGGCCCGCCGCGGGGTGGCGTTCGCCCGGGCCGAATCGTCGAGCACGTCCGCCTGCGTCGGCGCCCCCGTCCGCGTCGACGGCGGGACCCTCGCGGCAGTGTCGCTGTGCGGCACGCTCGCCGACACCGCACGCCTCGAGCGGTGTGCGCCGCTGGTACTCGACGCCGGACGGGCCGTTGCGGCCGCCCTGATCTCGTCGGTGCACCTGCTGTCTGCATGACGTAGTCGGTAGCCCTCCTATTACTACGCAATGTAGTAAAACCTCTCCGCCGCGGGGCCGACGTCGGATAGGTTGGCCTCATGGGGATACCGGGGAGGCCTGATCCAACCGTCGCCGAGACGCCATCCGACGGGCGGATCGACAACGAATCATCAAGCGGAACAGTGGAATCGCCATCTCCGAAGCCGAAGCGTCGCCTGTTTCGTGTGGTGCGATGGATGTTCGCTGGACTGGTCCTGGCAATCGTTGTGGCCGTGACTGTTTCGGCGGGATTCCACTGGTGGCGGACACCGCGCGACAAGCAGGCCATCGAGCAGTTTATCGGCGCCGAACACCGATATGTCGAGGTGGACGGGCATCGGATGAGCGTGAGGGTGCAGGGTTCGGGACCGCGAACCATCGTTCTGCTGCCCGGCCTGGGCACGCCGGAACCGATTATCGGATTCGCCCCTCTCGCAGAGCGTCTGGCTGAGCAGAACACGGTGGTCACCGTCGAACCCTTCGGACTGGGACTGAGCGACGGCACCGACACTCCCCGCACCAGCGAGGCGATCGTCGACGAGATCCGTTCCGCGCTGACGACACTGGACCTCGACGGCCCGTACGTCCTCATGCCCCATTCCATTTCGGGCCTGTACGCAATGTGGTGGACCACACACCACCCGAACGAGGTCGCTGCCGTAGTCGGTCTCGACGACGAGCGCTACACCTCCGGCGGCGCCCAGGACTCCCCGGACTGGCCGAAGTGGATGGCCGCCGTCAACGCCGTCGGTGGCACCCGAGACCTCATCGCACTGGACAACAGCACCGACTACCTGGGGCTGGTGGCCGACTACCGGGAGAGCCTCGGCGACGCGGCCGAATACACCCCGGAGCAGCAGGAGCTGTACCTGCGCGCGTACTCGTGGGTGCTGAATCCGACCGTGCTGGACGAGATGGCACGGAACGCTGAAAATGTCCGAGCGGCTGAGGGTTTCATGTTCCCGACCACCCTGCCCGCCCTGTCGATCCTCGCCGTCTCCTCGCTCGAACTGGAACCGGAATGGGAATCCGCGCATCGCGCTGCGATCAGCAACCCGGCAATCCAGCAGGTCGCGATCATGGACAGCCACCACTATCTGTTCCACGCCCACACGGCCGCAATTGCCGAGTCGACGCAGCAGTTCCTCGAGGAGCAGGTCCCGACTCGATGACAACCAACGTTGCGAGGAGCAATCAGTTCTCGCGCGGCGACCGGTCCACCTGTACAAGCAGTCAACCGCCGTTCGGCAAAAGCTGGCGATGCCCCTCACGACATGTGGTGAGGGGCATCGCCGGTATCTCCGGAAGTGTTCGTGAAGGGCTGACTCAACTCATGTCAGCTTGCGAAGATCGGGCCCAGTGAGCCGAGGAACCCGGCTGCGGGCGGCTCAACCGCCGGTGTCGAGGTAACGGTGAACGTACCCGTACCTGTTGTCAGGACGTCACCGGTCACACTGGTGACAGTGCAGGTGACGGTGGTGGTGCCGACGGGGAATACCGTCCCTGAGGCCGGGGTGCAGGTACCGAAGGTCAGTCCGGTGGGCACGGTGGGGGTAGTCCAGGTGGTGGCGGCTGCAGGGGATTCGGCGGTCTGGGTGATGTCGGCCGGCATTGCGGATGTGCCCGTCAGGTTCGCACCGGTGAGGGTGACGCCGGTGAGGGTCGCGCCTTCGAGGTCCGCACCGGTCAGATTGGCGTGGTAAAGATCTGCGGCGGTCAGGTCGGCACCGGTCAGATCCGTGCCCGCGAGGTTGGCGCCGGTGAGGGTTGCACCTGTGAGGTTGGTGCCGGTCAGGTCCCTACCGGAACAATCGGTGAAGCTCTCGGGGGTGGGGCTGGGAACGTAATTTCCGCACACCCTGGCGATGATCTGCGCGGGCGTCTCGGGCGCGGGGGCGATGGTCGCGTTGACCTGCAAGGTCGCGTCGGGGGCGGTGCCGTTGGCGGCGGTGATCGTGAAGGAGATGAGTCCGGGAGTAGTGGGTATTCCGGACAGGACGCCGGCAGTGCTCAAGGTCAAGCCGTCGGGTAGTTCACCGGCAGTGACGCTGACCTGCGGGACAGGTGTTCCGGTGACGGTGAACGTGTGCGGCAATTCGGTTCCGACGGTCCCTGACAACGTCACTGGAGTGCTGTCGGCGAAGGCGGGGGCAGCGGGGGCAGCGTTGACGGTGACGGTGGCGGTACCGGAACCTGTCGTCGGAGTGCCGTTGAACATGCCGATAACGGTGCAGGTGACGGAGGTGCGACCGACCGGGAACGTTGTTCCGGAGGCCGGGGTGCAGATACCGAACGCCAGTCCGGTGGGCATGGCGGGGGTGACCCAGGTGACGGCGGCGCCGTCGGCGGATGCGGCGGTGACCGTGATGTCGGACGGAATTACAGAGGAACCCGTCAGGTTCGCGTCGGACAGTTCCGCGTCGGTCAGGTTCGCGTCGGCCAGGTTCGCGCCAGTCAGGTTTGCATCGGTCAGGTACGCGCGGTTCAGGTTCGCGCCGGACAGGCTCGCGCCGGTCAGGTTCGCGCCGGTCAGGTCCGTGAAGTACAGGTTCGCGCCGGCCAAGTTCGCTCCGGCCAGGGTCGCGCCGTCCAGGTCCGCGCCGTCGAGGGTCGCGTTGGTCAGTGTCGCGTTGGTCAGTCTCGCTCTGGTCAGTTTCGCGAAGGACAGGTTCGCGCCGGCCAGGACCGCGTTGTCCAGATTCGCGTAGTTCAGGTTCAATTTCGCGTTCATGTCGCTCAGTCGTGTTCCGGTCAAGTCTTTACCGGAACAATCGGTGAAACTCTGGGGTGTGGGGTTGGGAACATAGTTTCCACACACCCTGGCAATCGTCTGGGCGGGAGTCTCGACGGTGACTTCGATGGTGAAGTTCAGGACTGTGCCGTACGGGTCGTAGCCGTTACGTGCGGTGATGGTGACGGGGTAGCTACCGGCAGCATCGGGTGTTCCGGTGAGGGTTCTGCCGGTAAGGGTGAACCAGTCGGGTCGGCTGTAGACGGTGAGGGCGAGGGTGGGCTCGGGTATTCCGGTGACATCGAACGTGTAGGTGAAAGGCACGCCGACTCCAGCCTTCAGCGGCGCTTGTGGGGGGTTGGTGAAGACGGGTGCGACAAATAGGGGGTCGACCCTGACGGTGAAGGTACCGGTGCCTGTTGTCGGAGCGCCGTCGAACGAGCTGGTGACGGTGCAGGTCACGGTCGCGGTCGGGAGATAGACGTGGAACATCGTCCCGGAGGGAGGGTCGCACTCGCCGAACGTCAGTCCGACGGGCATGACGGGTGAGCCCCAGGTGACGACGGCGCCGTCTGTGGATTCGGTGGTCGCAGTGATATTGGCCGGAATTGCAGATGTACCGGTCAGTCTCGCATCGGTCAGGTTCACGCCGGTCAGGTTCGCGCCGGCCAGGCTCGCGCCAGTCAGGTTCGCGCGGGCCAGGCTCGCGCGGGCCAGAGTCGCGCCGGTCAGGTTCGCGCGGGTCAGGTTCGCGCCGCCCAGGTTCGCGCCGTCCAGGGTCGCGTCGGCCAGGTTCGCGCCGTCTAGGTGCGTGCCATCCAGCAATGCGTTGGTCAGGTTCGCGCCGCTCAGCGATGCGTTGGTCAGACCCGCGCCGGTCAGGCCCGTGCCGGTGAGGTTCGCGCCGTTCAGTTCCGCGCTGATCAGGGTTGCGCCGTACAGGGTCGAGCCACGCAGGTCCGCGCCGGTCATCTTCGCAAAGTTCAGGTTCACGTCGCCCAGGGTCCAGTTCCTGAGATCCTTGCCAGTGCAATCGGTCGCGTTCCCGAGGGTGGGGTTGGCGACGTAATTTCCGCACACTCTGGTGATGAACTGGACGCCGTTCAGAACCTCGGGCTGGGCCGAGGCGGGTACGACCGCTGTCCCGAACATTATTGAGGCTGCGAGAGCTATCACGCCGAGCGCAGCGCTGATTGGTCTGTGGACCGTGCGCCTACGGGATCGGTGGTGTCCGGTTGTCGTCATCGTGGTGTTGCCTTCTCTGGTGGTGTCCGCAGGGGTGAAGACGGTGAAGAGCCGAGACCGCACACGAAAACGAATAGAAAACCGGATGGTCGGCCCAACGAATTCGCACCATAACAGTGAAAACGAGGGCTTTAGTGGCCACGAAACAAGTTTGGCCGGTAATGGCCAACATCTGCAGATCGCGGCAGCGCATGGCTGTCCAGGCACTCCGCGCTCGAGCCAGTGATGGATTGAGCGTTGGAAGACACGTTCGATGACGCGGCAAACCCGCCGGCGAGGAACCGGGCAGTGAAACAAACATCGGAGACGACATGGATATAGTGCGATTTGTGGCCGGTCTTCGACGATGGACACATTCGGCCATACATCGTTCATGCACCGTGCAGCGCAGCCGTGAGGACCACCCCCGACGCAGGAGCTTGTGAATGAACCGCACCACCGAACTCGCAGAATTCCTCGACATCGCACTGCGCCGCCGGATCGAGACGATCGCCGAACTCGCCGAGGCCACAGGCCGCAGCGTCGAGGCGACGGAGCAGGAAGTCTCGCGACTCAGTGAGCTCGGATTCCTCTCCCTCGCAGACGGAGTCATCACCTATCGGCGCCCTGACGCCACCATCGCCGACGTCACTCACCAGATCCTCACCGGCCTCTCGCATGATCTCGACTCGAGCATTGCGAAGACCCAAGGAATACTCCGCACACTGCCGAAGCTGCTGCAGGCCTGGCAGCACGGCAACACCGATGCCCACGACCTACCCATCGACGTCATGCACGGCCCGTTTGCGGCCCCGGACATGTACCGGCTGCAGGCCGCACGCGCCAAACCCCGCGCCTCCTACTCGTGCCTGCCCGACACCAGACCACTGTTCGAAGTTCTCCGCGCCGCCAACTACGGCTCGTACTGGGAGGACAACGCCGCACCCGGCCACGACATCCGCATGATCGTCAGCGCCGCCGACGCAAACTCCGAGCTCGGACGCAGCCAGATCACGTATGAGATCGACGCCGGCTCGCAGGTTCGGATGCACCCCAACCCACCGAGCTTCTTCTGGATACTCGACCAAACGAGTGTGGGCATCCCCTTCACCTGGGGAGAGGCATGGCCCAGCAGCGTCATGTCGATCCAATCCCCCACACTCGCAGCCACGATGACGTGGATCTACGAGCGCATCTGGGAGGAAGCGGTACCGGTCACCGGACACAATCACTCATGGGAGAACCCGTGGGATCCGATTCTGCGACTGATGAATTCGGGAATGACGATGGAATCCGCATCGACCGCCCTCGGATTGACTGCCCGAACAGGACGGCGTCGGGTCGCCGACGCCATGCGCCACTACGGCGTGTCGAGCCAATTCTCACTCGGCGCCGCCTGGAGCGCCTCACGCGAGCATGCCGTCGGCGCAGCGTCCCTCAACCCGACGCGGCACCCTTCCGCAATATGACCGTATGACGTTGTAGCGCAGCATCTGTCACCCGAAATGCACGCCGTGGCACCCCGGCGTGACATGACGAGGTTGCTCTCTGTCGTGTCGAGGACTCCGGCAGGCTTCGGCGCCGCCGAATGCTGCCGCATTTCGGCCTGGCGTCAACAAATGAAGGTGCGCCGGTACGTCGACGAACACTAGGGGCCACTGCGGCGAGCGGTTGAACGCAGCCAGATTCATTGCCCCGCTCCGGGTCGCGTCCGCCAAGATATCGGCACGGGCAACGCGCGACCCCGGATCGCCCGCGCACCCCGAGGCCGCTAGCGCCCATCCTGCCTATCTCGGTTCTGCGCGGCACGCGACACGGCGACGTCGATGCGCATGTCACCGTTGTCGAGTTCGAGGATCTGCCTGTTGATACGGGGCTCGTGCAGAATTTGAGCGAGCGTCGAGGCGACGTCGCCCCGACTGATCTGTCCGTGTGCTTCAGCAGGTCCGAGTGCGATGAGGCCGGTGCCTGCGTCGTCCGCCAAGAGGGAGGGACGCAGGATGAGCCAGTCGAGGTTGCTGTGGGTGAGAGCGACCTCCGCTTCCTTCTTGGCTGCGAAGTAGTACTCCTCGTCGGCGGGCAGCTGGCGTTCTCTCCACGCCTCAGGGAAGACGGACACGAGTGCGACTCGACGAACGCCGGCCAGATGAGCTGCCTCGATGGTCTTGGTGACACCGTCGCGGTCGACCGCTTCGGTGACGGATCTTCCTCCGCCGTTCGATCCCGCGGCGAACACGATCACGTCTGCGTCGGCGACAGCCGCTGCGACCTCCTGCGGCGTCATTGCGCCCAGATCAGCAACGTGCGTGTCGATGCCGGCGGCGGCGAACTCGGCCTGGTCGCGGGTCGACCGCGTGAGGCCCCTGACGGTATCGCCTCGATCCGTCAGGTGATCGGTGAGTAGCCGGCCGATTCGTCCGGTGATTCCGATGATGAAAATGTTCATCGACTGCCTTTCGATCTTCAGGGTCCTGCTGAGACTCGAGTTTCTGCGACGGCAAAGAATTGCGCCCGTCGAGAAGACGAACTAGAAGCTGCTGCGCCACTCATCGATAACGCGGACAACCTCATCGAGGTTGGATTCGAGAAGAAAGTGACCGCCGTCCACCAACTCGACGCGCGCATGGGGCACGTCCCTCCGGAAAGCTTCGGCACCGGCCGGGCCGAAGATCTCGTCGTTCTCACCCCACACCGCAAGTACGGGGCACCCGGCACAGCGATCATCGTCAGCGTCGCGGCGGAAGCGGCAGGCGACACTATCGAATGGATTCGACAGTCCGCCCTCCCCGTCTCCGAAATCCTTACTGTCACACCCATTGCAGGTGTAGGGCCAAAGGCCGTCTCAAACGCGGCCGCCGCAAACAGCCTTGCCATCGCGATTCGCGACCTCGCCCGCCGCCATGCACGAAAGGGCGACCTGCATCTGTTTCTGATTGGTCCCCTTGGCCTAGCGGTACTCCTTGGACACCACTGGAACAGGCTAACGACCACGCACGTCTACGAACACCTCGGCGGCATCGACTACACGCACGCGTTCACCGTCGAGGCCTGAGACTGGACTGGCCCTGTGCGGTGACCGCGGCTCGGAGGCGGGACCCTACGCTGACATATGGGCAGTCGGTCACGAATCGAGGGTGGGAATTCTCGATTCCATCAGCATTACCTGACTGAACACGCCCACTACGGCCAGAGCGGCGGGCAGCCACGACAGTTCGAGTCCGAGCTCGACCCCGCGGCTCTCGGCCTACCCGCGGCGAGTACTAATGGCTCACGCCAGGCCGCCGCTCACAGGACTTCTGGACTCGCTGATGCAGGCTCGGAGCGATCCCGTAAACAGGGGGGCGCCTGCACATCGGCCCAGATGTTTGAATCAGCGGATGGGAAGCATTGACGCGGTAGAGGTCCATCGGAAGCTGTTCCGAGACAACATTCCTGACGTGATTCTCGCCAACGGTGACCGTCCGCACTGGCGACCTATCGTCGACGATTCGGACTACCCGTCGGCACTGCTGGCCAAGCTTGTCGAGGAGGCTAGGGAGCTGCAGGATGCGTCGCCGGAGAATCGGATCGATGAGTTGGCCGATCTGTTCGAAGTCGCCGCCGCCTTGATGACGGAGATCGGGATAACGAGTTCCGAGGTGAAGGACGGGGCCGACCGGAAGCGCGCAGCCCGTGGTGGCTTCACGAAGCGAATCTGGCTCGATCACGTCGAGATTGGCAAGACGGCAAAGGCGTAGGGCGGGCAGTCTGTCCGACGGAGCTCAGCGGCTTCGCGGACAGCGTGGTCGGCTGCGATGACGTTCGCGAGGTGGGCTCCTTCGTGGGCATCGGCGACTGTGAAGTCGAAAGGTTCCCCGACGCAGGACCTGACCGCACGATCGAGGAGGATTGCGCGCGACAGTTGGCCCGAGATCGTGCAGCCGATTGCCCACCTTGCGACACCCGGGCTCGCGGCGGAGTGGTGTACCCGGGGATCGTCAGCTGAACTTGATCTCGAGCCCGATGCCCAGGATCGCGATCAGCGAGATCGCCGCGGTGAAGACCGTCATGCGGTCGAGGTTCTTCTCGACGACGCTCGATCCGGCCAGGCTCGACTGGACACCGCCACCGAACAGGCTGGACAGGCCGCCGCCCTTACCGCGATGCAGCAGGATCAGCAGGATCAGCAGCAAACTGGTGATGACCAGCAGGACGTCCAGGAGTTGCGGCCGAAGTCTCCTCCATCGCGAAACACGAAGTAGGCCGCGTACTCGGGATTGGCGATCGCAGCCGGCGAAGGCGTCGGGGCGGCCCCTCGTCGGTGCGTCAGGCGCACGTTCACTACTGCGTCGAAGAGCGGGCGGTTCGCGCTTTGAACGTCACTCCTACGGGACATTCAGTCCATGCGTGTGGTCGAATGGGCGGTCATTCGCATCAAGGAGTACGGAGTCGACTATGGACATCCTGTTCTGGCTGTACGACCTCTTCAATGGTGGTCCCCTGACGCCGTTGAACGGCTCGCTTTCGGGCTCGCTACAAGCATCCGCTGCATCGCTCGAGGGGTTCGCGGGATCACTCGGCAGCTTCTCCGGCTCCTAACGAGAGAAGGTGTGGTCCTTTGGGGCATCGCAGCGACATACGCGAAGAACGCGCTCCCCGCGATGGTCTTGGTCTTCATCCTTCGGTTTGCGCGAATACTGGTCTCCCGCCGATGGCGCTTCGATATCATCGGCGGGAGGGGGAGTGAATTATGGAGCGTCTGCGCTCATTCTGTGAAGGATCCGCGCGATGAGCGAGCAGGGGAGTGGTTCGGGTTTAGCTGGGATGCCGACGGTGGTGAAGATCATCCTCGTGTTGATGTTCTGGCCATTCATCCTCGGCTGGTACGCGTTTCCACACGTCAAGCGGTTCTACACCCCATCAGACGCGATGGTCCGGCGACGGCGACGCTTAGGCACCGCCCTGGCTGCAATGGCTATCGGCGCCGTTGCCATCGTGGCGAATGTGATTCAAACCCACTACGTCAACACGCTGCCGTCTATCGCGATACTGCTCGGTGCCGGAGTGTGGGCGGTCTTCGAACGGCGCGGCATACAACGCCTGCTCAACAGTGAAATAGCAGCTCGCGCAGAGATTCAGAACCAGCAGTGGCTCGATGGAGACCCTCTCGGCGTCTACGGAACCCAGATGCCCGACGAACTTCGCTGAAGAACATTGCAGCACAGCGTGTTTAGCGAACCCGCGAGGTGCGGGTGGAATCTCGAAGAACCTCGGGCGGTGGAACGTTGAATCCGTTCATGCCAGGCCACGGTCGGGACATTACGAAGCCTGCCGCAACTGAGCATTTCCGAGGCTGCTCATTCAACTACGTCGTCGCCTACGCAGACGTACTCGCCCAGACTGAGGTGTTCCGGTCGGCGAGTCGGGCGGCGCTATCGGCTCACGACCGTCCGCCCCCTCACTTGGCGATTGGCGCCACACACGGCTCAGCAGTGGTCGAGCAGGCGGGCGGTGAAGTAGCGGTCGTTCCTTGGATGGCATCGGAGACGCCGACCGGATAGTGCAAACTGCACCTGGATTCCCCCGTCCTTGGGCACGGGCTCACCCACAACACCGCTATCGAAGAACGGGAAGAGGCATGACCGGCGAGGGAACACGGTACGAGGTCACTGAGATCAAGGCGATTCGGGGCACTGAGTCGAGAACGATCACAAACAAGCAGTAGGAGGGCTGGGAGCTGGTCACCCAGCAGAAGGGCGGCCTGCGAACCACGATGACCTTCCGTCGACCAAAGTCGAAGACCCCCTGGCGATTGTGGGCCGCACTCGGCGGCGTCGGTGTCATCCTGGCCGGAATCATGACCGTCGGGGCGATACTGGAAGACGACAGCGATCCGTCCACGGCCGATGCTGTAGCGGCCGCGAACGCCGAGCAGTCCCCGCAGCCCGCCCAGGAGTTGCAAGCGGAACCCTCGTCGTCGGCTGACGCGATGATCTGCGACACGACTGGACTGTTCAGTGATCCATGCAAGTTCGGCCAGACCGCGATCTACAGCAGAAGGGCGCGGTCGGGCGAGTTACAGCTGGAGACCACCGTGGGCGCTCCGGTCGAGTTCGAGCTGAGTGAGTTCGCGATCATCCCGTTTGACCTGCCTCGGAATCCCGTGAGCGTCTACTTCCCGGTCACCGTAAAGAACACATCGCCGGAGTCAGCAACACCCAGCATGATCCTCACCCAGGCCACCAACGCCGAGCAGGGCACACACAGCGGCATCTGGAATGTGAGCGACGGCGACGTCGACTCGTTCGCGGTCAGTCGTGGTGTCGGGATGCCTCCTTCGCCCCGCGTAACGGGCACATCAACAGGCTCGCCGAACGCGCACGGAGGCGCGGCAAAGGAATCAGGCGGGCAGGAGCGATCGATGAGAGAGACGCTCAGCAGCTGATGCGGCCCGCGCCCGGGAAGTGCGGTACGGGCGAGGGCGGTTGACAAGCCTCTCCAGGCGTCGGGTCTGCCGCCGTCATCAGGGGAGCACGCCGGTGCGGTCGGTCACCCCGTGCCGGTGGGCGTGTGGGCCCAAGGGCGGCGATACGCACTGCCGCCTCGACGCTCTGCCCGATGCGGCCGGTGAACTCGGTCGCGGTCTGGCCGGGGTCTACCGCGTTGAAGCGGACGTCGGGGATCGTCCTGGCGTACTGCGTGGTCAGCATGGTGACCGCCCTCTTTAACGAGCCGTAGGCAGCGAACGGATACTGCGACTCGACCCCGCTCCGGGTCGTGGGGTCAGCGTGAACGAGCCGAGGCCGCGGGTGACGTTGACGACGGACGGGGCGGCCGCTTTCCGCAGCAGCGGCAGGAACGCGTGCGTGACGCGGACCAGTCCGAGGACGTCGTAGACGTGGCGGATCTGGTCGGCCATCATGTCCTCGGGGGCCGTCACTTCACCGAGGATGCCGGCGTTGTTGACGAGAATGTCCAGGTGGCCAATCCGCGCGCAGCGTCTTGACCGACGCGTCGTCGGTCACGTCCAGCTGGACGAAGTCGGCGCCGAGCCGGTCGGCGGCCTTGCGTCCGTTCTCGGCGTCCCGGGCTCCGATCCAACCCGTCTTGCCCGCCTGGACAAGTCCGCGCGCGATCTCGGGGCCGAGCCCCTGTTGCCGCCGGTGATCATTGTGGTGGTCACATCGTGTCTCTCCTATGCGTGACGTCGGAGCGGGTGCTCCCGCAGAAGCGGTCGCCGGGAGCACCCGCGGGGTAGGTTCGCGCTGGTGCGGCCCGCCGGCGCCGGTGCCGGCGGGCGTCCAGCGCTAGTGGGCGGGACGGAACGGGCGCAGGAGGCGGATGCCGTCCTCGATGGATCCGTCGATCAGTTCGAGCATCTGCGGGATGAGTTCCCGCATTCGGGGCGCGGCGAGGTGGGCGTCGAGGTGGGCGCGGGTCTCCCAGCGTTCGTAGATGACGAATTCGCAGGGCTTGCCCTCGACTTCGTATGCCTCGTAGTCGATGTTGCCCGGGTCGTTGCGTGAGGGGGTGACGGCGGCGGTGATGAACGTCTTGAGGTCGGCCTCCTTGCCGGCCTTGGCCTTCGCGTCCCAGACGACGGTCACGTAGCTGGTGGGTGTTGCGGTCATAATGATTCCTTTTCTGTTCCGTGCTGACAGGCTGTGTGTCGGTACCGGGCCGGTGTCAGCTCTCGATGAAGTCGAGGAGGTCGGCGTTGACGGTGTCGGCGTTCACGGTGCACATGCCGTGCGACAGCCCCGTGTAGACCTTCAGACGCGCGTTCTTGACCAGCGTGACCGCTGTCTCGGCGGAGTTGGCGATCGGGACGATTTGGTCGTCGTCGCCGTGCATGATGAGCGTGGGCACGTCGATCGCCCGGAGGTCGTCGGTGAAGTCGGTCTCCGAGAACGCCTGGATCCCTTCGTAGTGCGCCTGCGCACTGCCGGTCATTCCCTGACGCCACCAATTCTGGATGACGCCCTGGGAGATATCCGCGCCCGGGCGGTTGAACCCGTAGAACGGCCCGGAGGCGAGGTCGAGGTAGAACTGGGAGCGGTTGGTGGCCACGGCCTCGCGGAAGCCGTCGAAGACCTCGGCCGGCAGCCCTCCTGGGTTCGATTCGGTCTGGACCATGAGCGGCGGGACCGCTCCGATGAGGACGGCCTTGGCGACCCGCCCCGCACCGTGCCTGGCGACGTACCGGGCGACCTCTCCACCACCGGTGGAGTGGCCGACGTGGACGACCTCGCGCAGGCCGAGGTGCGCCACCACGGCGGCGGCGTCCGCCGCATAGTGGTCCATGTCGTGCCCGTCGCCGACCTGGGCGGAGCGCCCGTGCCCGCGGCGGTCGTGGGCGATGACACGGTAGCCCCGCTGGACGAGGAACAGCAGCTGGGCGTCCCAGTCGTCCGAGCTCAGCGGCCAGCCGTGGTGGAACATGACCGGCCGGCCCGAGCCCCAGTCCTTGTAGAAGATTTCGGTTCCGTCGCTGACGGTGACGAACGGCATGGTGTGCTCCTCGTGGTCTCGCCCGGGTACCGGGCGGTTTCGATGTCTCCACGAGGATGGCTCGGCCACCGTACCGACAGCTTCCGTCAGCTGACTGACATCCGCCGGCGGATCGCTTACGTCAGTGCCGGGGCAGTGTTGAGACCCGAGCGGTAGCTTTCACGGCTGCGTGGCCGAAGGCGCGGGTGGCAGCGCCTCCAGAGCCTCGCGGAGTTCGGCCCGCGACGTGATCCCCAGCTTCGGGAACACATGGTAGAGATGCGACGAGACGGTCCGCGGCGAAAGGAACAGACGCGACGCGATCTGCGGATTGGACAGCCCCGTCGCCGCCAGCCTGGCGACCTCCAGCTCCTGGGGGGTGAGGGCCTCACCGGCCTTGCCCCGGCCGGTCCGCGTCATGCCGGTGGCGCGGAGCTCCGCAGCGGCCCGGGCCTCCCACGAACGGGCCCCGAGTTCCTCGAAGCGGTCACGGGCGGAGGCCAGCTGCACCCGGGCGTCACGGTTGAGTCCTTGCCGGCGAAGCGCTTCGCCGTACGCCAGACGAGCATGGCCGACCTCGAAGGGCCACTGCTCGACGCCCGGCAGTCCGAGTGCCTCCTCGAAGCACCGGACCATGTCCTCGGCAGTTGATGTCATCGCCGTGACCATGGCCGAGCTCAGCGCGAGTCGCGACGAGAGGTGGCCGACACCGGCGTCGCGCAGCGCGTCCGCGTGCCGTCGCGCCTCCGCGTGCCGCCCGGTGCGCACGGCGGCCTCGACGAGGTCTGGCGCGGACCACACGGCCTCGGGGTTGAACGGCGGCAGCACACCCGGGGCGCAGATCGCTGTGGCGTGCCGGAAGGCCGTCTCGAAGTCGGCGGCGCCGAGGGCTGCCCGGGCCGCCGCCTGGTGGGCGCAGTTCTCCAGCCGTTGCAGTCCCCTGGGCCTCGACCACGCCCAGACTGCTTCACAGTGGCGGCGGCACGCGTCGAGGTCGCCGCGCTGGGCCGCGGTCATTGCGGCGACGTAGTGTCCCACTTGGGCGAACAAGTGGTATCCCGTCTCCTCGGACAGTGCGATGAGCTCGTCCGCGGCGTCGGCCGCCGGCTGCCACCGGCCGGCGTACAGGTTGTCCAGGGCGACGAACATCAGGGCCGGCATGCTCGACCCCACCGCGCCGCCGTCGCGTATGACCCGGGACACGGCCTCACGACAGCCCGGAAGCCGGTCGTGGTACGAGGCGGTCAGGGCGGTGCGAACGACCACGTCGGCGTCACTCTGGTCCCTCAGCCGCGAGATCTCCTCGTCCAGGCGGCGCAGCATGACGTCAGTGACGGAACCGAGGTCGTGGTGAACGCACCCCAGCGATGCCGCGGCGGCGGGCGATGCCTTGGGGAACCGGTCGAGCACATCGACCAGAGGCTGCCAGTGTTCGGGCCGGCCCGAGTACTGGCTGGCGAGGGTGAGAGTGAAGAGCGCGGTCTCCAACTCCTGCGGTGGTTCGGGCATCACCGAGGCCTGCCCGACCGCCTCCATCAGGAGCGCGTGCGCCGTATCGGCATCGCCTTCCGTGACGAGCACGAGGAAGCCGGCCGCCGCGGCCGCCGAGAGCGACCGAGCCGCCGGATCGCCCTCCACCTCACGCATGATCTCGTGGCTGACCTCCAGATGGCCCGCGACCCAGGCAGCGACGTAGGCGGCCTTCGACAGGCGGCGCCTGCGGACCTCTCGGTCGGGACTCAGTTCGGCCGCGCGCCGCAGCCTCGCGATCGCGCCGTCGGCGTCACCGCGTTGCAGGCTGCTCCAGGCCGCCGACTCCACAACGACGGCGACCGTCTCGACGGGCGCCGTCGTGGCTCTCGCGAGGTGATCACCGCGCCGCTCGGGCTGGTCGCCCAGCGCGTCGGCCAGTCGGCTGTGGGCGCTGCGCCGCTGGTCGCCGGTGGAACCGTCGACCACCGCGGACCTGACCAGCGGGTGCCTGAAGCGCACCGCGCGGCCGTTCTCCGCGACCATGACCAGGTGGTCACGCTCCGCCGGGGCGAGTTGCTCGAGGCTGCCCGGCCCACCGGCAGCCTCGAGAATGCCGATGTCGCCGGAACCCTCGAGAGCCGCGAGGAGCAGTACCTCGCGCGTTCTCCGCGGCAATCGTCCGACGCGGGCGCCGTACAGAGCGCGCACGTCCCGCCCCGGGCCGCTCGCCCACCCCGCCCCTAGGCCGTGTTGGTTTTCGCCGGACGCCTCCGTGGACCCGGCAAACTCAAGCAGAGCAAGGGGGTTTCCCTGTGCCTCGTGCGCCACGGCCGAAAGGACCCGGCGGGGAAGGTGGGCGAAGCGCCGGGACAGCAGTCGCAGGGCGTCCGCGTCGTCCAGCGGCGCGATCTCGAGCTCTGGCAGACCGGTGGGCCGGAAGGATTCGTCGGACTCGTCTCGCTGTGCTCCGAGCAGCCCGATGCGGCGACCGCCAAGTCGTCTGGCGACGAAACCCACCGCAGCCTGGCTCGCCTCGTCGACGGCATGAAGGTCATCGACCACCAGTAACAACGGCCGGTCCTTCGCAGCCTCGTCGAACAGGGCCAGTGCCGCGTTCAGGACGGCGATCCGGCTCCCCACGGGCCCGGCGGCGACACCGAGGGCGACCTCAAGAGCCTCCCGCGTGGAACGCGGCAGACGACCAAGCTCGTCCGCCAGCGAACCGACGAGCTGATGAAGCCCCGCGAAGCTGATGTCAGTCTCGTACTCGACGCCGCTCCCGCAGACGACCCGCACTCCCTTCGCCACCGCCAGCTCGGCTGTCGCGTCCAGGAGCGCAGTCTTCCCCACACCCGGATCACCGGTGAGCAGCAGGGCGGCTCCGTTCGTCCCGGCCATGTCCAGGAACGCCGCAAGCTCGGCGAGCTCGCCCTCCCGACCGACCAGTCCGGCCGGGCCGACGCTCATGCCTGCCCTTGACTTCGCCCACATCCGCCGCGTCCTTCGTCGTACCGCGCGAAGCAGTCGAACCACCAGCCGCGCACCTGACCAGCAATTGTCGCATCCACTGGCAAACGAACCGTCAAGCCATTCGCTTCGCCGACACTCGCAGCCCCCAGACGAAGATCACGCAGAACACAGCCGGGCGTTTCAGCCTCACCGCAGCGACAGCACGAAGGTCACGCGGATCATCGCGCCGTCATCCCCCGTCCGGCAAATACCCGGACGATATGGGCGCCTCCGCCGGCAGCCTTCCCGACATTCAGCCCGCAGTGCTGATGGAAGTCGGCGTCATCGGACGGCGGCTCCAGCGGCAGACCCTGCCGGGCACATGGGCGCAGCGACCGAACCGCAGGAGTGCGCTCGAGGACCGGGAAGGGCTTGTCGGCAACGATCAGGTCTGCCTCGTTGATGGTGACGTGGCCCTGCTGCGGAGCCGGAGGCTCCGTGAGGATGTCGTCCAGGGCCAGCGGGTGCGTCCGCGTCTTCGACGTGAACAACGTGCCGCCGTCGTCGAGCAGGTGCACCGAGCGCACGGTACGGGCACCCTCGTACACCGTGCCGGCCAAGCTCCCGAGGCGGCGAGGGTTCCCTCACAGAACTGGCACCGCGGCGCTTTCCCCGCCCTTCCCACGCTCCGGGCTCGCCCCGAGCGCGGTCAGCGTCACCCCGGCTGCCACCGCCAGCGCCGCCACCAGCCCCGCCGCGAGCACCGCCCAGTTGCCCAGGAACGTACAGACGACCACCAGCAGAGCCGTGGCCGGCAGCACCGACTGCTGCGCGATCCCCACCTTGTAGAAGCGCGAGTGCAGCGCCCACACCGTGAGCAGGAACAGCGCTGTCGGCAGTGTCACCGCCGCCGACGCCGACAGCGCCGAAAGGTGCGCCTTGCCCACCGCCTGCTCCACCGCCACCTCCAGGCCGGCCCCAATCGCGGCACCTGAGACGAAGATCAGGTAATGGCCGTAGCCCCATAGGAAGGACTGCCGGTTGGACCGCAGGTGCCCGTGGATGGGGACCGCGAAGTACACCCACCAGGCGGCGAAGATGATCAGCAGTCCGCCGGCGGCGATGGGCACCAACTCACCCAGGGCCTCGTGCTCGTCGATCCCCGACTTCACGGCGACGGTGGCCGCTGCGATGGTCTCGCCGAGCACGATGAGCGTGAGCAGCCCGTACCGTTCGGCGATGTGATGGGGGTGCCAGGGCGTCGGGTGGGCTCGCTCCGCATACAGCGGTACGGCCATCTCCAACAGCGCCATCACCAGAAAGACCCACGGGCGGTCTGCCTCCGGCAGGGCCAGTAGCCCCAGCCAGCCGATCTGGCACAGCCCGATGGCGTACCGCAGCGCCATCGTTCGCTCGGGGCCCTGGCTCGACCGCGCCACGCGCAGCCACTGCGCCGTCATGGCGAGCCGCATGATCACATAGCCCAGGATGACGACCGGGTACGCGTGTTCTTCGAACGCCTGGGAGACGCCCGCCGTCAGGACGAGCACGCCGGCTATCTGGATCAGCGTGACGATCCGGTACAGCACGTCGTCGTTGTCGTAAGCCGAGGCGAACCACGTGAAGTTCATCCACGCCCACCAGATGGCGAAGAAGATCATCAAGTAGTTGAGAATCCCCTCGCCCGTGTGTCCCTCGACTATGGCGTGCACCAACTGGGCGCCTACCTGGGCTATAGCCACGATGAAGCACAGGTCGAAGAAGAGTTCCAGTGAGGAGACGCCGCGGTGGGTCTCGTCGCGTCCTCGCGCAGTGAGCCTGCGCAGCGGTCTGGGGTGTGCGGGCGCCGCGGAGCACACCGGCGGCGGAGCCGGGCTGCTTGTCATCTGCTGAGCCAAGCTCCGAAATGCCGCTGCAGTCGGGGATTGATCTGCCAGACCATCGCCGCTGCCGCCGCCGGGACGAGAACAGCGAGACGCACCGGCAGGTACACATCCTCCAGAACAGGGTTCGTGGCCAGGCCCAGAAGGACGATGGTGGGGTAGATAGCGCACACGGTGAGCAACCACAGCTTCCAACGCCGGACGGCGGCCGGAACGGTGGGGCCGAGCCGGGATTCGGCGTTCGCGAACGCGTTCCGGCTCTGCTCCCGGAGCGTGTCCCGGATGTCTGTCCCTGCCGGTGGGCTTGGCAGCCCAGGACTATCGGCACCGTAGGCATGGGAAACAATTCTCTCGTTCATCGACCACTCCAAATCGAAATGCTGCGTTCTGATTCCATCGGTTCTTGCACAACCGAGGCGATGCTGGCGCTGCGTGATGGACTGCCTGTGCAACAGCGGCAGCAGTGCCAGCTGAACAGCACAGGACTAGATGGTTCACCGCCCGCCGCCGCTGGTGTCTCGCCCCCACTTCGGCCGCATGTCGCTGGGTCTTCGGCCGGAGCGGACAACTCGGCGTTGTATTGCTCAGCCCTGAAACGTTGCGCGATCGGCACCGGTTACTGCGGGTTGCGATCGCGCAGAAGCAAACCGGTGCCTGGCTTCCGCAAGCTCCTCTGCCAGAACGAGACCAAGACCATTCGTCGCGCCGGTGATCAGAATCGACGGCATGGTGCGGCCTCCTTGTGCGGAGCCCGGGCCCGGGCCCGGCGGGCGCCGACCGGGTCATGATCTGATCAGTGAGTGGACTGGGTGTGGTCCTGCTCCACATACACCTTGAGGGCCTGGAACTCCTCAATCGCTCGCGGGCCGCACAGATAGCCGTAACCGCTGCCCTTGACGCCGCCCTCCTCAAAGTCCTCGCTGATGGCTCCCCAGGTGTTGATCCATACAGTGCCGGTACGGATGCGCCGGGCGATCCGGCGGGCCTTCATCGAGTCCGAGCTGAACACCGAGGCGGCCAGGCCGTAGATGGTGGCGTTCGCCTTGGCCACGGCGTCGTCCTCGTCGTCGAAGATCTCGAACGTCTGGACCGGACCGAAGACCTCTTCCTGCACGATCCGGACGTCGGTGCGGTCCACCTCGATCAGGCTCGGCCGGTAGAACGCACCGGCGGCCAGGGGGCCGTCGGTGACCACGCCGCCGCGCAGCAGTACCGTGCCGTACGAGGTGGCTTCCTCGACGATCGCGTCCATCCGCTGGGCGGACGCCCTGTCGATCACCGGGCCGAGCTGGGCATCCTTGTCGTCGCCCGAGCCGAGCCGCACCTGCGCGAGCGCGTTGGTGAGTCGGGTGCGCACCTGGTCGGCGATGTCCCGGTGAACCAGTACACGGGAGCCGGTGCAGCAGAACTGCCCGTTCATCAGCACCAGCGACTGCACCACGGTCGGGATCACCATGTCCAGATCGGCGTCGGGAAAGATCACCATCGGAGCCTTGCCGCCCAGTTCCAGCCCGAGCCGCTTGAGCGTGGTGGAGGCTGCGGCCGCGATACGACGCCCGACCGGCGTGCTGCCGGTGTAGTTGATCACGTCGACCTTGTCCGAGGAGACTAGGAACGGTGCCCCGGTGTTGCCGGACTCAGTGAACACGCTGAGCACGCCCGCCGGGATCTCCGTGACCGAGGCCAGGACCTGCGCGAAAAGCTCATTGGTCAGCGCCGTCTGAGCCGGAAGCTTGACGACGACAGTGCAGCCGGCGGCCAGCGCCGGGCCCAGTGCCCGCACGGTCAGCATGATGGGGGAGTTCCAGGGAGAGATGATCCCGGCGACACCGAGCGGCTCGGGCACCGTGTGGGTGTACTGGCCAGGTGCCGTCTCGGCGGCGCGCCCGGTGTTCTGGGTGTGCGCAGAGGCCGCCGCGTACCGCAGCCACCCGACCGCGCCGCTGACTTCCCATGTGGTCTCACCCAGTAGCTTGCCGTTCTCCCGGGACAACATGGCCGCAACCTCGGGCACCCGGGCCTCGAGGGCGTCGGCCAGTCGACTGAGTGCGGTCGCCCGAAGCGAGGGATTACGCGGCCATTCGGTGGTCTCGAACGCGGCGGCGGCGGCGTCCACTGCGGCCGAGGCCTCCGCCTCGCCACCGTCGTAGAACGAGCCGACGACTGTGCCGTCGGCCGGGTTGATCGATTCCAGAACAGAGCCGGAGCCGGTCCACTGTCCGTTGATCCAGTGCTGCGCGATGGTGTTCATGGTGTGCTCCTCGTGGTCTCGCCCGGGTACCGGGCGGTTTCGATGTCTCCACGAGAATGGCTCGGCGACCGTGCCGACAGCCTCCGTCAGCTGACTGACATCCGGCTGACGGCTCGCTTAGAAGCCGTTGTCTTTCCGAGAATGGCGGGCGTGTTTCCGCTGTTCAGGTGTGGGGCGGTGTTTCGCGGCGGGGACGAGGTGTCGTGTCGTCTCTTCGGCGGAGGTGCTGGGATGCCATGGTTACAGCGTCGACAGCCGCTCCTCCTCCGTCTTCCGTTTCGCGGTGTTTAGCAACCGGGTGGCCATCAGGACCTGGAACAGGTCCAGGGCCTCGTCGGTCGCCTTCTCCTCCATGTTCCGCATCACCGCGGTGAGCATCGCCGTGCGCTTCGGTTCCGCCGCCCGCGCGCTGGGCCACCCCAAACAGCTCGGTGGTGCCGGACGACCAGCCCCATCCGTTCATCGATGGCGTCCCCGTCGGCACCAACTACTGCATGCGAGCCTGGCACGTTCATCATCTACGAGCGCTACGAGCAGCGCGAGCTGCTCGACGCCCATCTGGGGGCACTGCGGATGCGGGAACTCTTCCCGCAGATGCTCGAATTGATCGACGGTTCCATCGAGGACGGCATCCGGCTGCTCCGACCGTTCCGGCCCCACCCACTAGAGGCGTCCTCGTCGGAGAGGACTTCCGCCAGATGACGACGGCGAGTAGCGCCACCACTTCCATCACGAACGTCTCCATCACGAACGTTGCAGGTGCCCCGCCCAGTTCTTTGTGGGGGCCGGCCGTCCGCGGGCTGCACACCCGCCGGCCTGCGAGCTGTATGGCGTTGTAGCCGAAGCGGGTAATGGTTTCATCTCTTAGGGTCCCGGTGGGGAGTGGGCGGGCGCTTGGTCGACCCTGCTCAGTTCCTTCGAACGATCGGGCGCAGTCAGTGTCGTTGAGTGGGTAGTTCTTCACGTACGTGGCATAGGCGTGGCAACGTGAAATCTCACTTCATTTGATGGTAGGGGTGTTCGCGACAGCGTGTGGTGCTTCACCACGGCACGATTCCGTTGTCGTCGAAGAATCCTCCGCGTGGTCCGTCATCGGGGAGGGTTGCGAGCCTGATCGCAATAGCGGCGCCCTCCTCGGGCGTCCGCGTAGATTGGTGTCCGGTGAAGTCGGTGGCGACGTAACCCGGGCAGCACGCGTTCACGATGATGCCGGTGTCGGCGAGTTCTCGCGCGTACTGTGCCGTGATGCTGTTGAGCATCGTCTTCGACGGCGCATAGGCGGCCATCTGCGGACCCGTCTGCAGTGCAAGTGATCCCATGTTGCTTGAAACATTCACGATCCGTGGTGCGGGTGATCGACGCAACAACGGGACGAATGCGTTGGTCACTCGTATGACACCGAACACGTTGGTATCCAGAACTGTTTGTAGAACGTCGTGATCGAGGGTGGTCGGATTCTGCGCGCCGGAACTGGTCCGGCCACCGATCCCGGCATTGTTGACGAGAACATCGAGACGATCGAACTTCTCCGCGGCTGCGGAGACACTGTCGGCGTCCGTCACATCGAGCACCACCGCCACTGCATCGAGTCCACGCTCTCTCAGCTGTGCCGCAGCGGTGTTGCCTCGCTCCTCGTCGCGTGCACCGATCACGACCTTGAAGCCGAGTCTGCTGAGGCCCTCGGAGATGGCGAAACCGATTCCCTTGTTCGCGCCGGTGACCAGCGCAGTTTTCGTATCGTTCACGACAGCCATGTTCGATGCCTGGGGCGCAGCTGTCCATTACCCTTTCCGGCGATGGTGATACCTACCGGGTATTAAGGTGGTCGAGTGGAGGATCTCGAGACACGTCAGCTGCGCTACTTCCTTGCCGTCGCCGAGGCTCTCCACTTCGGACGAGCCGCCGACAAGCTGCACATCGCTCAACCTCCGTTGTCGAGGGCGATCCGACAGCTCGAACATCAACTCGGAGTTCAGTTGTTCGTGCGTGACCGTCGCGGTGTCTCGCTCACCGAAGCCGGATCTGTGCTCCATCGGGAGGCGCGTATCGCTTTGGATGCAGTCGCCGCTGCCGGGCGGCTGACCGTTCGGGCGTCGACACCTCTTGTTCTGGCCACGAAAGCAGGGGCGTCCCATGGTCTGCTGCAACGACTACTCGAACAGCATCCCGACCCGATCGATGTTCTGCTGTGCGAGGTTGGCGAACAAGCGGGTTTGCTGCGTGACGGCAGCGCGGACGTGGCGATCATGCATCGTCCTGTCGACGATCTGACCGGCTGTCGATACCGAGACCTCGTCACCGAGGGCCAGGTTGCAATACTCCCCGGCAGACACCCGCTCGCCTCACGGACTGAACTGACTCTGGCAGAGGTCAGCTCGGTGCCTGATCTACCGATGGCGCGGTGGCCACGCTTGGACGGCAGTTACCCCGACGGACCGGGACCCGAAATTCACACGCAATCCGCTTTGGCGCAGTTGGTGTCGCTCGGCAGGACCGTAATTGTCATTCCGGCGTCGAGCAGGGCGTGGCAGTGGCCGGATCACGTTGCGGTACCCGTTGTCGACGCACCGCGCATCACAACGGTGCTGGCGTGGCGATTCTATTCAGAAACTGTTGCAGCACTTGAGAAAACGGCAGAGGGGCTAGGCGAAATCTCGACCGATCCGTCCCCTTCGACGCGACCGACATTGGTTGCCGGCCCTTGACTGATAGCACCGCAGGTGCCGCACCGGACCCAGAATCCGTTGTAGTCGCGGGAACTTTTGGCTGGCCATGGGTCGGCGCCGGCAAGTTGCCCGCCGAACCTGGGTCCGAAGACGCCTGCTCAGTGCCCGTAGGTCGTGTCAGTTTTTCCGGTGGATCCGGTTCTGGTGCATCGGTTTAGTCTCACCCGGGGCGACCCCGCCTTCGAACGTGATGGCGAATTCGTTGAGTGCAGGCTTCCACCCTGCTGCCCATCGTGGTCTTCCTGTCCCGGGTGCAGTGCCCGTGTCGCCAGAAACAGGCACTTGATCTCGGCTTGCTCGTTGGGGGAGTGCCCGCGGGCGCGGATCGCACGCCGATATCTCGCGTTGATCAACTCGATCGCGTTAATACTACAGATGACTCGCCTGATTTCCGGGTCGTAGTCGAGGAACGGCACGAACCCGCTCCAGGCGCTGCGCCACAGCCGGACGATCGCCGGGTATCGCGGGCCCCAGTTGGTGACGAACTCGTCGAACCGCTGTTGCGCCGCGGCCTCGATGGCTGCGGCGCAGACCGGACGCAGTTCCCGCGACATCTCGTCCCAACAGCAGCGTGATGCATAGCGGAAGGTGTTGCGGAGCAGGTGGATCCCGCAGGTCTGGACGAGCGCTAGCTCCCAGAACTTGGTGATCGCCCTGGGTAACCCTTCCGCCCGTTGCAGACCACGGTGCACACGTCCCCGGTGTCGCGGTTCTTGATCTCCGTCAGCACGGCGAGCCAGAACTTCGCGCCCTTGCCGCCGTCACCGGCCCACAGTCCCCGGGGGTCCCTCACTGCACGCAGTGTTTGGGCGCGGATGTCGCGGTGCCCGTCCACGCTCACCCCGATCGCCACATAGACCGGCCGGTTCGTGACCTGGCCGTCGCGGACCTTGACGTGGATGGCATCGATGAACTTCCGCCGGATACACCGAATCCAACAGTCATGCTGCCCATTCGGTCATCTCGGCGAGCGCCTTGTCGGTGGGGGCGCCTCCCTGCACGCAGGGGAGAGTCCTCTGGGATGGTGGGCATCGGTTGAGGCCCTGATCGGCAGGATATGCCGCGTGTCGGTCCCGCACCGAGGATGGGCCACCGCGTAGAGGTGAACGAGTTACCGACCAAAGTGACTCGACTCGAAGGACCACTCGATGACCCATGAGCATTTGCACTGCTGGCCCGCCTCAACGCCCTCAAGGGCGCCGATGTGGCGTCCGTGTTCGCCGAACTGATCCGCGCCGGCCTGCAAGAACTGATCGAGACCGAGGCCACCGAAACGTTGGGCGACGGCCGCTACGAACGCACCGAGGGCCAGATCACGCATCGCAACGGGCACCGGTCGAAGACGATGTCGACGACCAGCGGCGACGTCGACCTGAAGATCTCAAGCTCCGCGCGGGATCGTCCCGTCGCTGCTCGAACGCCGCCGGCGGATCGACAAGGCCCTGCATGCGGTGGTCATGGATGCGTATGTGCACGGCATCTCAACCCGCAGCGTCGACGACCTCCTCGACCTCGACGCGACCTATTGCCAACATGCGGGTCGGGGCGCATGTGGTCTCCCATGCCTTGGTGGTGGCGACGGGGATGTCATCGACGGCACCCGGGGGGTCCTCGGGACTGCGGTCGGCGACTCGGAGTCGTTCGAGTTCTGGCGTGAGTTCCTGGTCGGGTTGCGGGGACGCGGTCTGTCGGGAGGGCACCTGGTCGTCTCTGAAGCGCATGCCGGGTTGAAGCTGCTGTGACACAACAGTTCAGTGGTGCTTCGTGGCAGCGCTTCCGGGTGCACTTCATACGGAACTTTCAGGCTGCATTCAGAACCGCGGCGGCGAGGTAGAAGGGGTACCGCTCACGCCCTCGTCACGCGCATGGCCAGCTCGGCCACGCGGCGCAGCTGCTCCTCATCGGCGCCGTCGCGAGCGTAGGACGACAGGCCCACGAGCAGAGCGTGGGTGAAGGCGGCGAGTGCTTCGGCGTCGATGCTCGTTTCCGTGTCGATTGCGACTTTCCGTAGTTGATCTGCGGTGATTGCGCGGTTCTGGTTGCGATTGCCGGTGAGCTCGGGTGCGCTGTTGACGAGGCATCCGCGCGGATGTGCTTCGCTGGCGTACTCCTGGCATGCACG
>NZ_QAOW01000015.1 GCF_003051005.1 Rhodococcus sp. OK519 | reverse complement strand
CAGTTCTACGTCGACGTCGCCGACATCACCCCGGACATGACCAACCGGTTCGAGTTCGAGATGGACACCACCAAGCCGGTCGCGGCCTGGCGGCGTGAGGTCGCCGAGAATCTCGAGCGCCGCGTGGCGGAATCGGCCGCATCGAACTGACCGGTTCCCTCGCGGGAATAGGTCGCGACCGCGTACGGGGGACCCGAGGTCCTCGAGGTGATCGACCAGGACATCCCGCCTCCGGGCGCGGGTGAGGTGGTCGTCGAGATGCGTGCCGTGGGAGTCAACCCGCTCGACGCCAAGGTCTACAGCGGGGCGTTCGGCACCGACCCCGCTCGTCTGCCGATCCGGTTGGGTGTGGAGGGGGCCGGCGTCGTCCTCCAGGTCGGCGCCGACGTCCAGTCCGTTCGGGTCGGCGACGAGGTCCTCGCCTACGTAGGCGAGGGCGCCTACTCGGATCTGGTGCTGCTCTCGGCGGATGATGTTCTGCCGAAACCGGACTCGATGACGTGGGAGAGTGCGGCGTGTCTGCTCGTCGCGGGGACCACGGCCTATGAGGCCCTCGAAGTCACCAAGGTCATGGCGGGTGAGGCCGTCGTCGTCCAGGGCGCGGCGGGGGGCGTCGGTGAATTGACCGTTCAACTGGCGGTGGCCCGGGGCGCCGTGACCATCGGGGTGGCGTGGTCCGCCCACCACGATTTCCTCCGCACCCTGGGCGCCATCCCCGTGCTGCCGGGTCCGGATCTGCCTGCCCGGATTCACGAGATCGCCCCCGACGGCGTAGACGCTGTCGTCGATACCGTCGGCACCGACGAGGTGATCGACGAGTCTCTCGCGCTGGGCGTCGAACCGGAGCGGATCGTCAGTCTTGTCGCTTTCGGTCGTGCCGCACAGGATGGTTTCCTCGCGATCGGTGGACCGAACGAGAACAGCGCCCGTATCCGGCGTGAGGCGCGCCCGTTGTTGGTCGACATGGCCGCGCACGGCGGCCTCGACGTCGTGGTGGGCACCCGGTTCCCGCTCACGGAAGCGGCGGACGCCCACCGGGCACTGCTGGCACCGCACGCCCGAGGAAAATTCGTGCTCTTGCCGTAGTCCCGACATCAGTAGACAGTCCCGACATCAGTAGACAGTCCCGGCATCAGTCGACGCAGGGAATGCCATCCGGATCGTCCGCAACGACAGGTACTTCCGTCGGTGGGGCCTCGAGCGGAATGCTCGTGTCCTCGGTGGTCGTCGTGGTGTGCGAACCCGATCGCGCCGATCTCGACGTCGTAGGTGCCGCCGTGGTCGTCGGGGTGGCGGTCGTAGCGGTCGAAGTCGTCGTGGGTGCCGGTCCTTCGCCCGCGAACAGTCGGGCGATCTCGGTGCGCAGCCGGTTCGGGTCGACTATGTTGACGGCCCCGCCGTCCACGGTGTCGTATCCCTCGACCGGGAGGGTGTAGAAGTCGAGTTTCCCTCGCGTGAGGTTGCGTGCCTGCGCCGCGAAGGCGACCGGGTCGAGATCGTCGTCCATGACTACGTCGCTCTTCACGGTGTCGAACAGTCCGCGCATCTTTGCCACGCTGCCGAGGACGCCGGTCGAATCGAGATTGCGGAGGACGGCGGTCAGGTACGCCTGCTGGCGGCGGGTGCGATCGAGGTCCCCGTTGTCGAGGCCGTGGCGCTGCCGCACGAAGGACAGCGCCTGCGACGCGTCGAGGGACTGCCGTCCCGCCGGGAAGTGTGCGCCGGAGTACGGGTCGTCGACCGGGGCGTTGAGGCACACCTCGAGTGGGCCCAGAGCCTTGGCGATGTCGTAGAAGCCGACGAGGTTGACCTCGGCGAAGTGGTCGATGGGCACGCGCAGCAGCTTCTGCACGGTGGCGAGCGTCGAACGGCGGCCGGCGTCGCGAGACCGCTGTTCGCGTTCGGTCGGATCTGTCACCCCCTGTTCCTCGAGTTCGGCGTCGGCGTCCGCCTTCGCCATCCCGTACGCCTCCTTGATCTTGTTCTTGCCGTACCCGGGTATGTCGACGTAGTCGTCGCGGGGGATGGCGGCGGCAGTGGCCCGGCTGCCGTCGCCGGGCACGTGCAGCAGGATCAGGGTGTTGGTGTTGTACCCGCCGGCGTCGCTGTCCCCGGCATGCAGTTCGTCGGTGACGAACTCCGGCGGCAGATCGTTGCCGTGCATGTCTTTTCGGCTGTCCAAACCGATGAGGAGAATGTTCGAATCGCCGTGTTGCGAGGTGCGGTCGCCGCCGGTGAGGATGTCGAGGGCGCTGGAGCGGAGGAGCCCCGACGTCAACTGATGGTGGGCAGCCCATCCCAGGCCGGTCACCGCCAGCGCCGCAGCCGCCACGGTGGCCGTCGCGATGCGCAGGGCCATGACGGTCTTGCGTCGGCGGCGTGGTCGCGGTTGGTCCATGTGGGTGACGCTCAGCCGAGTTGCCTCAGAACGGCTTCGGCTACGGGCCGGGCGCTGCCCGGGTTCTGCCCGGTGATCAGGCGGCCGTCCTCGACGACGTGCGGTGCGAACGGTTGGGCGGCGAACGAGTAGACGGCGCCGCGGTCCTCCAGTCGCTCCTGCAGGCTGAACGGCACGGCGTCGGCGCGTTGCGCGAGTTCCTCCTCGGGCCAGGAGAATCCGGTGACGTTTCTCCCCGCGATCAGGTAGTCGCCGTTACCGAGCTTTGCGCCCAGCAGCCCAGCGGGGCCGTGGCAGACCGCCGAGACGATCTTGCCGGCCTCGTGGAACTCCCGCAGCAGGCGAGCCAGATCGGGGCTGTCCGGGAAGTCGAACATCACGCCGTGCCCACCGGTGAGGTAGATCGCGTCGTAGTCGTCGACGGACACGTCCGCGACCGCGACCGTGTGGTCCAGCAGGTCCATGAATGCCCGGTCCGCGTAGCGGGTTCCGGTATCCAGGTCGTTCAGGACTTCCTGGGTGAGACTCTCCGGGTCGAGCGGCACGACACCGCCGGCGATGCTGGCGACGGTCGCGGTGCCGCCCGCGTCGTGCAGGTAGTCCCAGAAATGCGTCAGCTCGCCCAGCCACAGCCCGGTCCGGTAGCCGACGCTCTCGTATTCGCCGACGCTCGTGACGACGATGAGTACTCGCTTGTCGCTCATGTGGACTCCTCGCGTGGTCCGGAAGCATGTGCCCCGCCCTACGTTACGAGTCGCGGGATGCGGGCACCACCGGCGCGACCGGTTCGTCACCTTCACGTGCATCGGTCGCGTGCTGGGAGATCGCGAGGGCCATCACGGCCGCGATCGCGCACGGTCCCGCCGGCGACGTAGAAGGCGGCGTCGTAGCCGCCGAACCGGTCCCGGACGAAACCGGCCAGGAACGCGACGACGGTCACGAACCAGGCCGGCCCGCGGTGGTCAGCTCGGCATCAGCGCCGACGGCGTGCCCGGCAGGCCCGGGTAGTAGGTGCCCGCCGACCAGCCGCCGTCCACGGCGAGTTCGGCGCCCGAGATGTACGACGCCTCGTCGCTCGCGACGAACAGGGTGGCCCGCGCGACGTCCTCGGACTCGCCGATGCGCTGCAGTGGCACGCCCACGTACTTGCTCTGCAGGTCGTCGCCGACCAGGCCGCCCGGATTGCCGAGCGTGGTGTCCACGCCGCCGGGATGTACAGAGCACACCCGGATGCCCGCCGGACCCAGTTCGTAGGCGAGGGCCTTGGTGAGGCCGCGCACCGCCCACTTGCTCGCGGTGTACGCGGCGAGACCGTTGACGCCACGCAGTCCGTCGACGGAGGAGATGTTGACGATGACGCCGCGACCGGCCTTCTTCATGGTCGGTACGACGGCCTTGGCGCCGAGGAGGTTCCCGAGGACGTTGATATCGAGCAGGCGTTCGGTCTTCTCGACGTCTATGTCCTCGATGGGCGCCCAGTGCATCACGCCCGCGTTGTTGACGAGGACGTCGAGGCCGCCGAACCGGTCGACGCCGAGCGCGGTGGCCGCCTCCCACGATTCCTCGCGGCTCACGTCGAGCGGCGTGAAGACCGCGGCTTCCCCGAGTTCGGCCGCCAGTGCGCGTCCCTTGTCCTCGAGCACGTCACCGAGTACCACGCGGGCACCTTCCTGCACGAACAGGCGCGCGGTGGCGGCGCCCATGCCCTGCGCCGCGCCGGTGATGATCGCGACCTTGCCCTCGAGCCGTGCCATATGACCTCCGAAATCCGTTGCACGCCGGAGTTTCCGGCCTGCAACGGACCATGGCGTCATCGACGGACGAATGGAAGGGCGCTTCTCGCTCAGTGGCACGGGTCACGTCCGGGTGCTCGGGTGGGTTTCAGTGCACGACGGATCCGCCGTCGGCGATGATCACCTGACCGGTGATGTAGCTGCCCGCGTCGGACGTGAGCAGCAGTGCGGGCCCGACCATCTCGTCGGGTTCGGCGATACGCTTCTGCAGCGACATCTGCCGCATCGCCTCGATCGCCTCGGGCGGGTTGTTGCGGACCATGTGGGTGTCCACCGAGCCCGGCGCGAGGGCGTTGACTCGGATGCCGCGGGGTGCGAAGTCGGCGGCCATCGACCGGGTGAACGACAGCAGCGCGCTCTTTCCCGCCGCGTACATGGCGACGCTGGGCGAGAACATGAACGCGCCGACGGAGATCACGTTGAGCACGGCGGCGTGCTCGCTGGCCTCGAGGTGCGGCAGTGCGGCCTGCGTGAGAAACACCGGGCCGCGCAGATTCACGTCGTACGACTTGGCCCACGCGTCGGCGGTGAACTGGCCCAGCGGTTGCGTCAGCGGATTCGCGGCCGCGTTGACGAGGATGTCGATGCCGCCGAACTCGCCCACTGCGCGGTCGACGAGTGCGGTCAGGTCGTCGAGTTCGCCGAGGTGTGTCGGCACTCCGATCGCGTTGCCTCCCAAGTTCCGAAGATGCTGCTCGACCTTGGCGCACGCCTCGGGTTTGCGGCTGGCCGCCACGACATTCGCGCCCGCGGACACGTAGGCCTCGGCGAGCGCGAGTCCGATGCCACGGGTGCCGCCGGTGACGACCGCGGTGCGGCCGGTGAGATCGAACAGAGTGCCGAGCTTGTCGCGGTTCACGATCGATGGTTCCTCTCTGGGGTGGACATGTGGGTCAGCGGACCCACGACGGTGCGCGGCGCTCCGCGAAAGCCGTGACGGCTTCCGCGAACTCACCGCCGGTGCCGGCCAGGATCTGGGTGCGGTTCTCGAGTGCGATGGCCGCGTCCACGCTCCCGGCGGACGCGTTGGCGGTGAGGACCTGTTTGGTCATCGCCAGCGCGAAGGGGCTGTGGTTACACAGAGTGGTGGCAAGTTCGGTTGCGGCGTCGATCAGTTCGGCGTTCTCGACCGTGCGGGTGACGAAGCCGATCCGCTCGGCCTCGGCGGCATCGAACTCGCGGCCGGTGGTGATGAGTTCGGTGGCCCGGCCCGCGCCGACGATGCGGGGCAGCGTGTAACTGATCCCGATGTCGCAGCCCGAGATTCCGATCTTGATGAACTGCACGCCGAATCGCGCCGACGCCGATGCGATCCGTAGATCGCATGCCGCCGCGAGTGCGAGTCCGCCGCCGAAGGCCGGGCCGTTGATCGCGGCGATCACCGTCTGAGGGAGCCGCTGGATCCGCGGGACGAGCGAGGCGATGTATTCCTGCGTGCGCATCCCGGCCGCGGGTCCGGTGAGCCCGGCCGCGGTCGGCGCCGCGCGGACCGGATCCTTGAGATCCAGCCCGGCGCTGAATCCGCGGCCCGCGCCGGTGAGGATCACGACGCGGCACGTGTTGTCGCGCTCGAGCGCGGTGAGGGCGCCGTGGAATTCCTCGACCAGGGCGAAGCTGAGCGCGTTGAGGCGTTCCGGGCGGCTCAGGGTGAGGATCGCAACGTCCGGCGTCGGGCGTGCGATGTCGATCAAAGTCATTCGGGCTCCGCTTCGTTCGAATCGTCCGACTATTAGCCATACACGATGTAAGGTAATTTGGCAGCGTTTTCGGTGGGAGTGTGCACGAGAAGGGAGCGTCGACGTGGTCGAGGACGGCCCTTCACGCGGACGGCGTCGCGATCCGGTGCGCCACCGCGCGGTGCTCGAGGCGACCGCGGAGCTGTTGATCGAGGACGGGTACGAAGCGCTCACGCTCGCGGCGGTAGCCCGGCGTGCCGAGGTCGGGCGCCCGTTGCTGTATCAGTGGTGGGGATCGAAAGCCGCGCTCGTGCAGGAGACGCTGTTCCGGCGCGAACCGGTGGCGGCGCGTGAGGTTCCGGCCGATGCGCCGTTCTCGGTCACGTTCACCGCGATGGTGCGGGACATGGTCGCGCTGCATTCGCTGCCGGAGTACCGGCGTGGGATGCCGGGGCTGATCGCCGATCTGGTCGCCGACCCCGCCCTGCAGGAGGAGGCCGAGCAGCGGTTCATCGCACCGGTCCGATCCCGGTACATCGAAGTGTTCGATCGTGCAATCGAATCCGGTGAGATCCGGCCCGACGCCGACGGCGCTCTCGTGCTCGACACGCTGCGGGGCGCGTTGACCATGCTTCCGCTGACGCGGCCGCAGTGGAGCGAGGGCGAGTTGGTCGACTTCCTCGTCCGACTCGTGCTCGACGGGATCGCCGCTCCGGTGAACGGGGCGGCCGCGCGGGACGGGTGAGCACGCGTCCTGCCCGGTATCGCACCTGCCCGCCGAAAGTGTCCTACCGTGGATGCGAGGCCAACACTGGAGGTCGAGATCATGGGCAGACGAAACCAGTCGGAACGTCCGGATTACGACGAATCCGATCTGCGGGTCGGCAAGCCGAAGAAGAAGGCGGCGGGTGTAACGGCCGTCGCGGTGTCGATGAAGCGGGCCCTCGAGAACATGGGGATCGTCCGCACCGGCGAAACGTTGTTCGAGCTCAACAAGGTCGGCGGCTATGACTGTATGAGCTGCGCGTGGCCCGACCCGGAGCCAGGGCACCGGCACCCGGCCGAGTTCTGCGAGAACGGCGCGAAGGCTGTCGCGAACGAGGCCACCCTGCGCCGCGTGACACCCGAGTTCTTCGCGCGGCACTCCGTCGCCGACCTCGCCTCGCGCAGCGAGTACTGGTTGAACGAACAGGGGCGAATCACGCACCCGATGATCAAGCGCCCCGGATCGTCGCACTACGAGCCGATCGAGTGGTCCGAGGCCTATGCCCTGATCGGGCGCGAATTGCAGTCGCTCGATCCCGACGAGGCGATCTTCTACACATCGGGGCGGGCCTCGAACGAGGCGGCATTCGCCTACCAACTCTTCGTCCGGGCCTACGGCACCAACAACCTGCCCGACTGCTCGAACATGTGCCACGAGTCGACGTCGATCGCGCTCGCCGAATCCATCGGCATCGGCAAGGCCAGCGTCGTCTTCGAGGACGTCCACGAGGCGGACCTGATCGTGTTGCAGGGCCACAACCCCGGGACCAACCATCCACGGATGCTCACCCACCTCGAGGTGGCGAAGAAGCGTGGGGCCAAGATCCTGTCGATCAACCCGCTCAAGGAAGCCGGGCTGCTCCACTTCCAGAACCCGCAGACCCCGAACGGAGTGATCGGCCGGGGAACGGATCTCTCCGACTTCCACCTGCAGATCAAGCCCGGCGGCGATCTGGCGCTGATGCAAGCGATCGGCTCGCTGCTCGTCGAGTGGGATGCGCTCGACCACGAGTTCATCGAGGCGTACACGCATGGCTTCGAGGCGTGGCGCGATCACGTGTCGCAACTCGATTGGGACGCGGTCACGGCGTCGACCGGGCTCTCCCGCCCCGAGATCACCAGGGCCGCACAGATGCTGCGGGAGTCGAAGGCCACGGTCTTCTGCTGGGCGATGGGTCTGACCCAGCACCGCAACGCGGTCGCGATCATCAAGGAGGTGTGCAACGTCGCGTTCGCGCAGGGCAACATCGGCCGGCCCGGCGCCGGCCTGCTACCGCTGCGCGGCCACTCCAACGTCCAGGGCGACCGCACCATGGGCATCTGGGAACGTCCGCCACAGAGCTTCCTCGATGCCCTCGAGCGCGAGTTCGGATTCGATCCACCCCGTGAATACGGCTACGACACAGTCGATTCGATCCGCGCCATGCGAGACGGTAAGGCGAGGTTCTTCATGGGCCTGGGCGGCAACTTCGTCGAGGCCGCACCGGATTCCCGGGTGACGGCGGCCGCGATGCGCAACACCGGCATGTCGGTGCAGATTTCGACCAAACTCAACCGTTCACACCTGGTGACCGGCGAGACCGCGCTCATTCTGCCGACGCTGGGGCGCACGGAGAAGGATGTCCGAGCGAGCGGGCCGCAGTTCATCTCGGTCGAGGACTCGGTGTGCGCCGTGCACGCGTCCCGCGGCCCGCTGGATCCGGCGAGCCCGCACCTCGAGTCGGAGACGGCCATCGTCACCCAGATCGCGTACGCGACGCTGGGCGACCGCTACGGCATCGACTGGATGGGTATGCGCGACGACTACGCCAAGATCCGGCTGCACATCTCGAAGGTGGTGCCGGGCTGTGAGGGCTACGAGGTGAACGTGCGGCGGCCCGGTGGCTTCATCCTCCCGCACCCGCCCCGAGATTCACGGTCCTTCGAGACCGGTTCGGGTAAGGCGGAATTCGATGTCGCACCGATCGAGGTCATGCAGGCCCCACCCGGTCACCTGCTTCTGCAGACGCTACGCAGCCACGACCAGTTCAACACCACCATCTACGGCCTGAGCGATCGCTACCGCGGGATCGAAGGGGGCCGTCGCGTGATCTTCATGCACCGCGACGACATTGCCGCATTCGGCTACGACGACGGCGACAAGGTGGATCTTCTGACCAAGTGGGACGACGACGACTGCATGCGCTACGCGACAGGCTTCCGGATCGTCGAATACGACATCCCGCGCGGCACCTCCGCGGCCTACTATCCCGAGACCAATCCGCTGGTCCCGCTGGATTCGACTGCGCTCAAGAGCAATTGCCCCACATCCAAGTCGATCATCGTGCGACTCGAGCCTGCCGGCACGGTGCATGAGGAACACCTCGACGGGGGCACGCAGCACGAGGTCGGCTGGGACTGGTCGCACAAGAGCGAGCCCCAGCCGCGCTACCTGTCCTGAGTGCTCGCGGGTCGGAGCCCGGCGGCGGCTGCGACGGTGGCGAGCACCCATTCCTGGTATCCGGCGACTATCCCGCCTTCCCCGCGCTGCGTGCGGACTTCGCCGATCAGCATGCGCTCACGACATGGCTGGGCGTCCCGGTCCGTACCTACCTGCGGATGGACTCACGCCTCGCGACGCTCGGGTTGGCGACACTGACGCGGGCTCCGGCGCTGCGGTCCCTCGCCCCGACCCGGATGTGGGGGAGTGAGCGATGGGTCGTGCAGGTGCGCGCCGCGGACGGGCGCGCGCTGTGGGCCACCGGATCCGGGCAGTCGAAGGCGACGGCCGCGATCACCGCCTAGGCGGTACGACGTCTGGCGGATCGTCCGCACGATCGACCGGTGTGGCTGCACGACATCGTGACGCTCGACGAGCTGAAGGGCTCGCGCGCAGCAGAATCCATGGTGCTCGGCGGCGTCGAGCGGTAATTCGATTGCGCACCCGCGGGCGCGGTGCCTAGGGTTGCGCGCATCCGGCACGGCCGCCGGGTTCCTACACGTATGGAAGTGGTGAATTATGCCCCGGACAGCAGCCGAGCTCCTTCGCGATCCCGCGAACCGCTCCGGCCGGTGATCCGTACCCGACATCGGATCCCCTGTCCGGTGTGATGCTTCCGCGGGCTCGATCGTGCTCGGCACATTCTGCCGCTCAGTCGATCTCACAGAGGAGTACACCCGTGTCCCACAGTGGCACGTCCTTTTCACACCTGTCCACGTTCACCTGCATCCGTTGCGGGCTCACGGCGTCCGCCGCGACGCCGAGCGCCCAGAGGCGGACGCACTGCCCCAACTGCCTCGCCGGCAGGCACGGGCGGTGCGATGCCCGCACCCATCCGATCGCCGTTGCGGTGCAACGCGACGGTGCCTGGATGCTGATCCATCGCTGCACCGGTTGCGACCGCCTCGAGGCGGGTCCGGTCGCCTCGGACGACAATCAACTGTTGTTGATCCGGATCGCGGTGAAACCGTTGGCGCAGCCGCCGTTCCCGCTCGAACATCTCGCGCAGATCTGACGCGGGAGGTGGTTCGACATGTCCCGCAGGAACGGTAGAACCGAGCGCCGACAGCGCGCCAAACCCGTCCATCGGGACGGACCGGCGCGCCGCGGTACGTCCTTCCGTTGCGTCGGTTGCGGATTGGACGTCCCGATGTGGGCGCCCGGAACCGCGCACCGCAACCACTGCCCGACATGCCTGTGCAGCAGGCATGTCGACCGGGCGGTGCCCGGCGATCGCGCGTCGTCGTGCGGTGGGCGGATGGATCCGATCTCCATCTCCGTGCGCGGGGAGGGGGAATGGTCGATCATCCACCGGTGCGGCGCGTGCGGCGTCATGGGCGCCAACCGTGTCGCGGGCGACGACAATCCGCTCGCCCTGGTCCGGATCGCGGTGCGGCCCCTCTCCCACCTGGACAGCGTCCGGTAGCGGACCTCGGCGGCAGAACCGACGGGTCGGCACTGGCACAGTCTGCCGATTGCCATGCAGAACTCGCCGATTCGGGGCAGTGTTGGAGGCAAGCGCAGTGCCGCGCGGCCCGAGGAGGGCCCGTCTGCAGTGAGTGGACGGGCCCTCCTCGGGCTTTCTGGCGGCTGAAGGGAGGTTCTGGATTGGATTTCCAGACCCTGTGGGATTTCGTGTACGAGCGGCGGCAACAGTTGCTCACGGACTCGTATCTCCATGTCAGCGCGGTCGTCCAGTCGGTGGTGATCGCGGGTGTCATCGCGGTCCTCGTCGGGATCGCCGTCTATCGCAGTCCGATCGGGTCGGCGGTGGCGACGGGCCTGGCCAGCACGGTGCTCACGCTGCCGTCGTTCGCCCTGCTCGGTCTGCTCATCCCGATCCTCGGCCTCGGCGTCGCACCCACCGTGACGGCCCTGGTCCTGTACGGGCTGTTGCCGATCATCCGGAACACGATCATCGGGCTGGCCGCGGTGGACCCGGCGATCACCGACGCCGCCCGCGGGGTCGGAATGAACCGTCTCCGGGTGCTCGGCCGCATCGAGTTGCCGCTGGCCTGGCCGTCGATTCTGGCGGGCATCCGGGTCAGCACCCAGATGCTCATGGGCATCCTCGCGATCGCGGCCTACGCGAAGGGGCCCGGCCTGGGCAATCTCATCTTCTCGGGGTTGTCCCGCGTGGGCAGTCCCACCGCGGTTCCGCAGGCCCTCACCGGCACCGTTCTCATCGTCATCCTGGCGCTCGTCCTCGACGGACTTCTGGTCCTGCTCGGGCGCCTCACCACCTCGAGGGGGCTTCGTGACTGACCTTCTACCTGCCGAAGAACGCACCGGCACCGGCGTCGAGATCGTGCTCGACGACGTCGTCAAGCGCTACGCCGGTCAGGACGACCCGGCCGTCGATCACGTGTCGATGACCATTCCCGCCGGCGAGACCGTCGTGTTCGTGGGGCCGTCCGGGTGCGGCAAGACCACGACGATGCGGATGATCAACCGGCTCATCGAGCCGACGTCGGGCAAGATCACGATCGCCGGCCGGGACACCCACTCGATCGACGCGGACCGTTTGCGCCGCGGCATCGGTTACTCGATCCAGCAGGCCGGGCTGTTCCCTCACCTCACGGTCGCGAAGAACGTCGCTACGGTCCCGGGCCTCGTCGGGTGGGACAAGAAGCGCACCACCGACCGCGTCGACGAGATGCTCGACCTGGTGGGACTCGATCCGGACACGTACCGGGACCGCTACCCGCGGCAGTTGTCGGGCGGCCAGCAGCAGCGTGTCGGCGTTGCACGAGCACTCGCGGCGGATCCGCCGGTGCTGTTGATGGACGAGCCCTTCGGCGCGGTGGACCCGATCACGAGGGGACTGCTGCAGGACGAGTTGATGCGGCTGCAGTCCGATCTCGGCAAGACGATCGTGTTCGTCACCCACGACTTCAACGAGGCGGTCAAGATCGGAGACCGAATCGCGGTGCTGGGCAATCAGTCCCACATCATGCAGTACGACACCCCGGAAGCGATCCTCGCCAATCCGGCCAACGACATGGTCGCCGGGTTCATCGGCGCCGACGCATCGCTCAAGCAGTTGACCCTCTCCCGGGTCAGCAATATCGAACTGGCGCAGTGCCCCACCGCCTACCGGGACGGTTCGGTCGCCGACCTGCGCCGCGACCTGGCCGAGCAGGACGCGCCCTGGGGGTTGATCCTGGACCGGCGTGACCGGCCACTGCGGTGGGTCTCACCCGAACAGCTCGCGTCGGCCGGTTCGCTCGAGGACGTCGGGGATCCGCTGGGCGAGAACGTGTCGCTCACCTCGACGCTGCAGGATGCCCTCGAGGCGCTGCTGGTGCAGGCCAGCGCGTCGGCCGCCGTGACCGGACGCCGCGGCGAGTACGCGGGCATCATCACGATCGACACGCTCGTCCACGCGCTTCAGGAGGTGCGGGAGGAGCACGCCGACGATCATCCCGCCGACGATCATCCCGCCGAGGAACGTTCGGCGGAGGAACCGACGCCATGACCGCGACCACCGGACAGCAGGCAACGGCCCGGGCCGAACGCATGCGGCTGCTGGTGCAGCCGATGCTGGTGCTGATCCTGGTCGCCGGCGTGCTGGGCTGGGCGTTCAGCCGGGACCTCAATGCGACGCAGAAGGCGAGCATGAACGTCGCCAACATCGTGACGCTCACGTGGCAGCACGTGCTCATCACGGTCGTGGTGGTGCTGATCGTGCTGGCCGTCGCAGTCCCGCTGGGCACGCTGCTCACCCGTCCCGGATTCACCAGACTGGCACCGATCTTCGTGGGCATCGCGAACATCGGTGCGGCGGCACCCGCGATCGGACTGCTGGTGCTGTTCTACCTCGCGACCCGGACCACGGGATTCTGGATCGGTGTGCTCCCGATCGCGTTCTACTCGCTGCTCCCGGTGCTGCGGAACACGATCCTCGGGTACCAGGAGGTGGACCCGGCACTCGTCGACGCCGGACGCGGCCAGGGCATGTCGGCGCTGACGGTGCTGCGACGTGTGGAGTTTCCGCTGGCGGTGCCGTACATCCTCGCCGGCCTGCGTACCTCGCTGGTTCTCGCGGTCGGCACGGCGACGCTGTGCTTCCTGGTGAGCGCCGGCGGCCTCGGCATCCTCATCGACACCGGATACAAGCTGCGCGACAACGTGACCCTGGTGGTCGGCGCCGTCCTCGCGGTGGCGCTCGCGCTGCTCGTCGACTGGCTGGGCGCCCTCGCGGAGACGTACCTCGGACCGAAGGGGTTGCGCTGACATGACGGTGATGCGACGTGTCCTGGCCGGAACGGCGGTGGTGCTCGCGACGACACTGTTGGCGTCGTGCGGCCTCGAATCCGGTGGCGCCCTGCCCCTGAAGGTCGGCCCCGGCAGCATTGCGCCCGTCCCGGAACTCGAGGGTGCGCGGATCACGGTCGGCTCCAAAGACTTCACCGAGCAGGTGATCCTCGGCTACATGATCGAGTTCGCGCTGTCCGCGGCCGGCGCCGACGTGCGAGATCTGACGAACATCCAGGGCTCCAACAGCACCCGGGACGCGCAGTTGGCGGGCCAGATCGACGTCAGCTACGAATACACCGGCACCGGGTGGATCAACTATCTCGGCCACGAACAACCGATCCCCGACTCGCGGGCTCAGTTCGAGGCCGTCCGCGACGAGGACCTCGAGCGCAACGGGATGGTGTGGACGGACCCGGCGCCGATGAACAACACGTACGCGCTTGCCACGAGCCGCGCCACCGCGGAACGCACCGGGGTGCGGACGCTGTCGGATTACGCCGCTCTGGTGGAACGCGATCCGGCCGCGGCGGCGACGTGCGTGGAGACGGAGTTCAACGTCCGGCAGGACGGCTTCCCCGGCATGGCGGCGGCGTACGGATTCGACCCGGCCCGCGCCGAGCGGCGCATTCTGCAGACCGGCATCATCTACCAGGCGACCGCGGACGGTAGTCAGTGCAAGTTCGGTGAGGTGTTCACCACCGACGGCCGGATCGCCGCACTCGACCTGGTGGTACTCGAGGACGACCGGCAGTTCTTCCCCAAGTACAACCCCGCATTGACGATGCGCCAGGACTTCGCCGAGCAGTATCCGGAGGTCGCCGAAGTGATGGCGCCCATCTCGGCGGTGCTGACCGACGACGTGATCACCGAACTCAACAAGCAGGTGGACGTCGAGGGCAAGGATCCCGCGGCGGTGGCCCGACAGTGGCTCGTCGAGCAGGGGTTCGTGACGGCCGAGGGCTGAATCACACCCTCCCGGTGAGGCGTTCCGCTCCATCGACGAGGAATCCGATCAGGGCGTCGTCCGGGTTGACCCGTCCGTCGGCGCCTTGGAGGTAGAGGCCGCCGACGACGTGTGCGGAGTGGTCGCGGAGCGGTACCGCGAGCGCGGCGCGGCCGATCCGAGACTCCTGGCATTCGTGGGCGAAGCCGCCCCGCACCACGGCGTGCAGGTGCCGGGTCAACTCGTCGGGGTCGCAGATCGTGTACTCGGTAAGGCGTCGCAGCTCGGTTTCCGGAACCACCGCCGGGACGAACGCGAGAAGCACCTTCCCCAGCGCGTTGGCGTGCAGATGCTTGGACAGCGTCCCGACTGCCGCGATCTCGTGGTCGGGATCCCGGTCGACGATCCGTAAGCGCCCACCCGCAAACGACGCGACGTGGAGCGCGAACCGGGTCCGCGACCGCAGTTCCTCCACCGTCTCGTGCAGCGAGGGAGGCGGACTGGATTCGGCCGCGGCCTGCGCGAGTTCTGCGGTGCGTCGGCCCAGCGCGAAGCCGGACAGGTCGGGCACCCGCACGAGGAATCCCTCGGCGACGAGGAGATTGAGCATTCGGTAGGCGGTGGCCGCGGGCACGCCCGCGAACCGGGCGATCTCCTTCGCCGTCGTCCCGGGGCCGAGGTGCGCCACCGCCTCCAACATCCCGAGTGCCTTCTGGACGGCCTGTGGTTGCTGACCGCTGAAATGCGCGTCCTCGTTGCGGACCGGGGCGCGGGACGGCATCACTGCCCGCCGTCTCTCGCCCGCCGCACGTCGTGGCCGCCGCTCGCGACGATGTGTCGTCGACCGTCCTCGTCCACCACGAGAACACCTGCGCCCGGGAGGATGTCGGACGTCTCGACCGAGTCGAAGGCACCGACCGTGATGAGGCTGTCGGGCCGGGACCGGCGGAGCACCTCGTGCCACACGACGCCGGACGAGCCGACGAGTGCCAGCGTGGCGGGCACCATCCAGGCATGGTGCACGGTGCTGTCGACGGCGATGCACGCGAGCAGGCCGGCGCCGAGGACGGTGACGAAACCGGCGGCGGCCCGGGTCAGGACCGTGTGTTCGCCGATGCGGCGCAGGAACCGGAGGGACGCGAACGCGACGAGTGTGTAGGCGGTGACCAGGCCGACCTCGACGACGCCGTCGAAGATCGCCGAGTCCGCCTGGGCGCGTACGGCGTAGAACACCGCCCCCGCCAGGCTCGCGGACGTGAACAACGCGACCGCGACGTCGGGTGTGCGGAAGCGGCGGTGCACGTGCGATAGCGCCGGCGGCAGTACGCGTTCGACACCCATCGAGTACAGCAGCCTCGATCCGGCCTGCGCGCAACCGAGCGTGGACGCGAACCACGAGCACGTCATGCCCGCCTTCACCGCGAGGACGACGCCCCACGATGCGCCGGACGCGGTGCCGTCGAAGTAGGCGCCGACGATCACCGAACCGTGGCCGAGCAGGGACGCCGCGGCGGCGAACACGAACAGGATGCCGATGAGAATGGGGGTGACGAGGACGGTGTGGGTCACCGTCACGAGCGGACGCTTGGCCTCGGGGCCGAAGAACGCGGCACTCTCGAACCCCGCCATCGACAACACCGTGAGCATCGCCAGGAAGGGCAGCAGGCTCACCGGCGCCGACGGGAGCGCATCGGTGCCGGCGGTGGTGGCAACGGCTTCGGAGGGAGTGCCGAGCATGATCGCGACGATCAGGATGAGCGAGAGGAGTTCGATCACCAGGATCGCCCGGGTCGCGAACCGCACCCCCCGCACGGTGATCGCACCGACGGCCGCCGCCAGCAGCGCGATGGTGGCGACCCACGGCCCCGCACCACCGAGTCTCAGGCCGAGCAGATCTGCGATGTCGAGCAGGCTGCGCGCGGCCTGCGACATCACCGAGATCGAGATTCCGAGGTAGCCGACGATCAGTGCCGCGCCTGTCAGCAGTGCCGCGCGGACACCGAGCCCCTGGAACACGAAACTGTAGAGCGAACCGGCGGCCGCGAGGCGACGCGTGAACTGGGTGATACACACCGCGACCATGCCGACGGCCGCCGTCGTCACCGCGATGACGAGCACCCCGCCGGGCCCGGGCCGGTACGCCGTCATCCACAGCGCGATGAAGACCATCCCGGTGGCCGGCGCGATCGTCGACAGCGACTGGCCGATGAGGTCGATCAAGGTCAGCCGTCGGCGCCCGAGTGCGCGGAGCGGCGAATACACCTGCTCCGGTGGGCCTTCCGCATCCTGTGCGCGGGCAATCGCTGCCCGGAGTGCAGCTGTCACGAGTCTCGTCCCGTCTGTACGCCCGGTGGTACACGACGCAAGCTAGTCCCGCTGTGTTTCCGCCCGGTTACCTTTGCGAACAATGTGCGATTCGCAAGTGGGAATCGCCTTCTCCACGGCCCCACTCGTGGTGCGACGGAACGTTTCACCACCGTCGCCAGGACGACTTCCGGGCTGGCGACGATGGGTCCACGCCGTTGGAGAAGGAGGTGAATCGACGCATGCTGTGGACGATGATCGCGTCGGCTGTCGGGGGCGTACTGCTGCTCGCCGGGGTGCCGAAGGTGCGCGACCGGGAGGGCCTGCTGCGGGTGGTCCGGGGCTACCGGATCCTGCCGGCGCCGCTGGAACGCTTCGTCGCGGCGACGCTGCCGTCGGTGGAGATCGCGCTCGGGGTCGCCCTGATCGCGGGATTCGCGGGGCGGGTTGCCGCGGCGGTGGCAGCGGTGCTGTTCGCCGGCTTCTGCGCCGGCCTCACCGTCAATCTGTTGCAGGGGCGCCGCGAACTCGATTGTGGCTGTTTTGCTTTCGGTCAGGAGAACGACGCACCGCGGATCGGGTGGTTCCACGCCCTGCGGGCAGCCGTGTTGACCGTCGTGGCCGGGGCGCTCGCGGCCACGGCCTACGGTCCGCCGCCGCCCGGTGAGCACGTCCTCGCGGTCGCGGCGGTGCTCGTCGTGCTCGCCGCCGTGGTGGCCGCCGTGCAACTGCGCTCGATCGTCCACCTGGGCCGTCGGCCCGTGGACGAGCACCTGAGCAAAGCCTCCATCGAACTGCGTGTCGCATCGGCGATTTCGCGCTACTGACCGACGTCCCCTGACGACAAGGATCGACAATGAACACTTTCCTCCTCATCGCCACCGTCATCCTCGCGGTCGCCGTCGCGGTGCTGTTCCTCATGGTGCTGGCCCTGGCCCGGGAGATCGGTCGTGTGCAGGTCCGGCTCGGCCCGCTGGGCGCTCGCATGATGGACACCGGGCCCAAGGTGGAGGAGGTCGCCCCGTCCTTCCGGGGTCTCACCGACCACCTGGGGCGCACCGTGGGCGTGGGCGGCCACCGCGCCACGCCGCAGTTGCTGCTGTTCACGGCACCCACCTGCTCCACCTGCAAGAGCCTGCTCCCCGGCCTGCGCGCGATGGCCAAGGCGGAGACGGACCTCGAGGTCGTCATCATCTCGGACGGCACTCCCGCCGAGCACGAGCAGTTCCTCGCCGGATCCGGCATCGGCAGCGAGCTCAGCTACGTCGACGGTCGAGATGTCGGCATCGCCTACCAGGTGGGCACGACGCCGTACGGCGTCATCCTCGACGAGCACGGCAAGATCCGTTCGAAGGGGCTGTGCAACCACATGGCGCAGGTCGAAAGTCTGCTCAACGCACTTGAATCCGGAACACCGTCGCTGCAGCACCTGCACGAGCAGGCGAAGGTCAACCTCGCCGCGCGCGTGTGAAAATCCCTATCGAGAAACGGAGAGAATCCATGTCCGACAAGCCGATACACGAACCGGAGATGTACGAGAACCGGTATCCCGTCGACGAGGAGACCGTGCAGGCGCAGGCCGCGTGGATGGCCGGCGACGGTGGCAGCCTGGTCAGCCGGGCCGGTCGCCGCATGTCGGAGCGGGTGTCGCGGCGGTCCATGATCAGCAAGGTGGGCCGGTGGACGATGGGTGTATCCGGTGTGGCGCTGATCAGTTCGCTGCCGGTCACGCGCAGCGCGGTCGCGCAGGAGGCGCCACCCGCGCCCGGGCCGCAGCCGGCGAAGGATCCGCTGATGCCGGTGTACGACGGCAAGGATCCGGCCGAGTGCGAGTACTGGCGCTGGTGCAACATGGACGGCACGTCGTGTGCGGCCTGCAACGGCGGCGGCGTCACCACGTGCGCCCCGGGCAGCAAGCCGGGAGCCGAGTTCTGGGTGGGATGCTGCACCAATCCCGACACCGGCAAGACATACCTCATCGCGTACTACGACTGCTGCGGTGCACCGTCGTGCTCCAACGCGTTCTGTGGTGAGCCGGACATGCAGGCGATCATGTACAACCCCGTCTCGGGCAGCTACGACCAGGAGATCATCTGGTGCGTGTCCGACGAATCCCAGTCGTACACCTGCACGATGGCGCCGATCATCGGCGAGGACTGCCAGACCCGTCCTGCCGCCCGTCCCAAGGTCGGAGCCGGATCATGACCGTTGTCTCGCGTCGGCTCGTCCGTGGTGCCGCGGCCGCCGTTCCCGTCGCCCTCGTGCTCTCGCTCGCCGCGTGCTCGTCCGACGCCGCCGGGAGCGAGGCGGAGCCTACTGCCGGTGAGGTCACGTACCCGAGCGTCCCGTACACGGCGCCGGGCGAGGGCATCTCGCTGGGACGCGACGACCAGGCGATCGGCACGACCATCCCCGAACCGCTGCACGTCGGTGAGGTGCAGCCGGCCCGATCGAACGAACTCCTGGCCGTGGCAGGGGGATTCGGCAATCTCGAGGTAGGCGTCAACGTCATCGACCCCGCGACCGGCGTCGCGGCGGGCCGGATCGTGGTGGGCCCCGGTATCTGGGATCCGGTGATTCACGGATTCGTGGGCGAGAAGACCAGCGACCCGGCTGTTCTGGCCGCCGAGGTGTGGCGTCCACGGGGCTCCCGCGGGGCAGCCGACTTCACGGTGACGACGTACTCGGGGAACCTCCTCGAACCCGCCGAGGCACTGCTGCCGGACTACGCCCGCGTCCACTCCCGTCCGGGGTCGAGCGCGGTGACGTCGGACGGCAAGTACTTCGTCACGTGGGACGACGGGCTGTACGGCGTGCGGGTCGTCGATCTCGCGGCAAAGAAGGAGAGCGGCGCCCTGCAGATCATCGGATGCGGGCCGTTCACGTGGCTCGACGGCCACGAGCTCTACAGCGTGTGCGAGGAGACCCGCGAACTGATCCAGATCTCCATCGACGACGCCGGCGTCCCCACCGAGACGAAGCGGGCGAAGGTGCTGCCCGGCGACTTCGTCAGTGCCCGCGAAGTCACGTGGGCGGCGGACGCGAAGAAGGCGCTGCTGGTGGGTGGCAACGGGGACGTGTACGTGTTCGACTTCGCGAATGGACTGCCGTCGTCGACGGTGGCCCCGATCGGCAATGCCGGACAGGACGGCGGCCGCTTCGCCGGGAATGCGATCGACAACACCGGCACCCGCATCGCGATCGAGTACACCGACACCGAGATCCACCCGCACTCCGCCCGCGGCGGCGACGTCGTGAAGATCGAACTGCACGACGCGTCCACCTTCGCGCCGGTCAAGACGCTCGATCTCACCGCGCTCGGCCTCACCGGCATCGACAGCATGGCGTACTCGGTGGACGGTCGGACGCTGTACGTGCTCGGCGAGGGCCCGGAGGCGGACGGCGAGACGGAGAAGACCATCGTCGGCATCGACGCGTCGAACGGCGACAAGGTCAGTGGCGTCCCGGTCACCGGCACCGTCGAGGACATCGGCACGCTCATCACGCCCCAGGTGATCCGATGACCCGTCCCGACCGCGGCTTCGTGCTCGACCGCCGCCGATTCCTGCGTCTGAGTTCGCTCGGCGTCGGCGCGGTCGGGCTCGGGGCCCTCGGGCTGGTCACCACGGGATGCAGTTCGGGGGCGTCGGCCGGCCCGACGACCGGCGACTTCGACTACATCCTGCCCACCGCTCCGGAGGTCGCGCAGGCGGAGGCCGCCCGCGCCACGAGTGGGACCACCGCGTCGTTCGCTCTCGCGGCCGCCGCCGGCACCGTCGATCTCGGTGGCCGACTGGTGAACACGTGGACGTACGGCGGCAGCGCGGTGGCCCCCGAACTACGTCTCGGCAAGGGCGACCGGGTGCGGGTGTCGGTCGACAACGGCCTGCCCGCGGATACGACGCTGCACTGGCACGGCATCCGGATCCGCAACGACATGGACGGTGCGGCCCCGGTGACGCAAACCGCGATCGGCGCGAACGGGGGCACGTTCCAGTACGACTTCGTCGCCCCCGATCCCGGCACGTACTGGTATCACTCGCACAGCGGTCTGCAGGCGGACCGGGGGTTGTTCGGCGCGATGATCGTCGAGGATCCCGACGACCGGACCGGGGCCGATGCGGATGCGGTTCTGGTGCTCGATGATTGGATCGACGGGCTCGGGACCACGCCGGATGCGATCTTGATGGCGCTCAACCCGGCGATCTCCGGGGGGCACGGCGGGCACGGTGGGGGCGGGGCCGCTCCGATGTCGCACTCCGACACCGAGATGGGCGTAGCGCAGGACCTGGTGTCGCAGGGTCATGGCGACTCGGCGGCGCTGGGCGGCATGACCCAGCACATCGCCTACCCGCTGCACCTGGTGAACGGACGGCCCCCGAACGACCCCGCGGTCGTCGAGGCGCCGGCTGGACAGCGATTGCGGCTGCGAATCATCAACGCGGCGGCGGAGACTCCGTACCGGTTTGCGGTTGCCGGGCACGAACTGACGGTGGTGGCGGTCGACGGCTTCGACGTCCGCCCGGTCGCCACGGACGCCGTGATCGTCGGCATGGCGCAGCGCGTCGACGTCCTGGTCACCGTCCGGTCGGGTGTGTGGCCGGTGGTCGCGAAGGTCGAGGGACGCGAGGGGTATGCCTCGACGATTCTGCGGACTCCTGATGCGGTGCCGATTGCGAATCCGGATGTCGGCGGGAGGATCCCGGAACTCGTCGGCCGACTGGTGCCGGAGAGCGAGCTGCGTCCCGTGGACGCGGTGCGCCTCGTGGATCGCGCCCCGGACCGTGACTACCGCGTCGAACTTATCCAGGCCGGCGACCGCTACGTGTGGGGCATGGCCGGAGCGGACGCGGGCAAGCTCGTGATGAAACAGGGCGAGCGGGTGCGCATCACGATGGTCAACTCGTCGACGATGTGGCATCCGATGCACACGCACGGGCACACCTTCGCGGTCCCCGCGTACGGCGGGCTGCGCCGCGACACCGTCAACGTGCTGCCCGGCACCGAGTTGGCGATCGAGTTCGACGCCGACAATCCGGGCGAGTGGATGTTCCACTGCCACAATGCATATCACTTCGAGGCCGGAATGACCGCGAACCTGCGGTACATCCGGTGAGAGGACCGATCATGAAGAAGCTCATCGCATTGGCCGCAGGCGTCGTCGCGGCGGCGGCACTGGTCACAGGCTGCGGCAGCGGCGAGGACGGTGGCAGCAGCGGACCGGCGGTGGTGATCGAGGTCAAGAACATGGCCTACTCACCGGCCCAGGTCACCATCGAGAAGGGGCAGACGGTGCAGTGGAAGTTCGACGACTCCGGCCTGCCGCACGACGTCGCGGGTGAGGGGTCGCTGCAGGGTGAGTTGAAGAGCGACCTGCTCACCGAGGGCACCTACGAGTACACCTTCGACGAGGCCGGCACCTTCGACTACCACTGCACGCCGCACCCGATGATGGTCGGCACGGTCGTCGTCCAGTAGTGGCGACACGACGCATCTGGGGCACGGCGGCACTGTTGCCGCTGGTCGTCTCGTGCGGTGGCCCCCAGGCCCCGGATCCGCCGGCCGTCGTGGTGGTGCAGAACGTGCACTTCGCACCCATGGACGTCACCGTGCCGGTCGGGGGCACGGTGCAGTGGCGGTTCGAGGACGGCGCTCTGCTCCACCAAGTCGGATCCGACGGCGAATTCGACAGCGGCATTACGAGCGAAGGGAGCTACGAACACACCTTCGACGCCCCGGGCGTCTACGAGTACCACTGCTCGGTCCATCGGTACATGACCGGCACCGTCACCGTGACCGGTTGACGTACACACCAATTCGTTCACATGGAAGAGGGATTTCGATGACGGAAACACTCACGCGCGGGTCGCTCGCGCACGCCCCCATAGCGACCGACGTCCCGGAAATCCGGCCCACGCTGCAGAAGGCGGTGTCGATGCCGGCCCGCGCCGCACTCGTCGGTGGTGCCGCGGCTGTCGGTGCGGGGGTCGGTGCCCTCGTCGCGCCGGCAGCGGGGCCCGCGTTGCTCGCGTCGGTGATCGGTGCGGGCGCGCTCACCGCGCTCGCCGCCAACTGGTCGACGTGCGGCATGTCGGTGGCCGGGGTGGTCGCCGCACCGAAACAGCCGGGGCGCAAGGGATCTTCGACGCCGGTCCGCCGCCTGGGCTGGCACGCGCTCGGGTCGATCGCCACGGGCGCGCCCACCGGTGCGCTCCTCGGCGCGCTGGGCGCCGTCGTCGCGGGCGCGGTGCCGATCGCGTGGGCCGTCGGGGTGTGGGCGGTGCTCGCGCTCGCGTACGGCCTGCACGAGATGGGGCTGGTCACGCTGCCGGCGCCGATGCGGCGCAAGCAACTGCCCCGGCACCTGCGGAGGTCGATGGAGCCGTGGAAGGTGTCGCTGCTGTTCGGTGCCATGATCGGTCCCGGCTTCGTGATCTTCATCCGCTCGAGCGCGTACTACCTGCTGGCGCTGGGTGTGATCGCGGCCGGATCGCCCGTGCTGGGTGCCGCGCTGTTCACAACGGTCAGTCTCGGTCGCTGCATGCCGAGCCTGCTCGCGATCGTGCACACCCGTCGCGGTGGCTCCATGCCGGGATTCCTGTCGGCGATGTGCGTGATCGATCGCCGCGTCCAGGTGGTCACCGGCGCCGGCCTCGTCGCCCTCGCGGCGTTCGCGGCGATGGCGCTCGTCTGACAGGTGCGGGGACGCGGGTCCGGGTCCGGGTCCGCGTCCTCAGCGCCCGGCCGCCACGTCGTCGCGCACGCGGGGGAAGACGTTCCGCGCGAGGTACGTCAGTTGTTCGTCGCTGGCGGGGCCGCCCAGGACGAAGGTGTCGATGCCGTGCTGGAGCGCAAGTGCGGTCAGACGTCCGGGGAGTTCGGCGGGGGAGATGTCGTCGCCGACGTTGAGGATTCGCCGGATGCGCGACGGGTCGCGACCCGCCGCGGCCGCGGCCTCGTCGATGGCGGCACTCGCCGTGGCGATGCCGTCGTCGTCGATGTAGCCGAGCGACGGCAGCCACCCGTCGGCGGTCTCGCCGATCAGGCGCAACATGCGCGGCTTGTATCCCCCGACCCAGATGCCGATCGGATGGACAGGGACGGGTCCGGGGTGGGCCCCGTTCACGGAGTAGAAGTCACCGTCGAACCGGACGGATCGCTCGCCGCTCCACATCAGGCGGATGACCGTGACCGCCTCGCGCAGTGCCCGGACCGATTCGCCGGGCGACCGTCGTGGTCCGCCCATTGCCTCGATGGCGTCCCAGAAGGCGCCCGTGCCCAGTCCGAGTTCGACCCGGCCCTCGGAGAGCAGATCGAGGCTGGCGGCCGCCTTCGCGAGCACTGCGGGCGGGCGCAGTGGCAGGCTCGCGACGTCGGGGAACACCGTGAGGTTCTCGGTGCGGGCGGCGATGGCGGACAACAGCGTCCATGCATCGAGAAAGCGGCGTTGGTAGGGATGGTCCTGGATCCCGACGAGGTCGAAGCCGACACGGTCCAGCACGACCGCGGTGTCGAGGATGCCCTGCGCGGCGCTCGCGTCAGGGACCAGGAAGTAGCCGAATCGGATGGGCTTGCCGTAATCGGGCACAGCGGACTCCTTCGTCGGTGACGGTCCGTCCCTCTCACGATAGGCGCACCATCGGTGTTCACGTATCCGGTATTCATGTATCGACAACCAGGGGTTGACGATCCGATAGTGTCAACCTACGGTTGTCGGCATGACCGATCCCACGCGTATGTCGAACCCCGTGCGGCTCGACGATCTCATCGAAGCCATCAAGAAGGTTCACGGCGATGCTCTCGAGCAGCTGACCGACGCCGTTCTCGCCGCGGAGCACCTCGACGAGGTCGCCGACCACCTGATCGGGCACTTCGTGGACCAGGCCCGACGCTCGGGCGCCTCCTGGACTGACATCGGCCGCAGTATGGGCGTCACCAAGCAGGCCGCCCAGAAGCGGTTCGTGCCGAAGGGGCCGGAGGAACCTTCGGATCTCGATGCCAGTCAGGGGTTCAGCCGGTACACCCCGCGTGCGCGCAATGTCGTCATGGCGGCGCAGAATGCGGCGCGCGCGGCCGGCAACCACCTGATCGCCCCGGAACACCTGGTGCTCGGCCTTCTGTCGGAGCCGGACTCTATCGCCATGAAAGCGCTTGCCGCTCAGGGTGTCGAGCCGGATGGCGTGCGGGATGCCGCGGTCGCCGTCCTTCCCCCGCGAGTGGACGAGTTGCCGGACCTCATCCCCTTCGACGCCGCCGCGCGCAAGGCACTCGAGCTCACATTCCGCGAGGCGCTCCGGCTGGGGCACAACTACATCGGCACCGAGCACATCCTTCTGGCGTTGCTCGAGCAGGAGGACCACGCCGGCGTCCTCGCCGACCTGGGTGTCGACAAGGACGCCGTCGACGCCTACGTCGTGGAGATGCTGGCCGTCCTCCTCGCCGCACAGGAGCCGGGACAGTAGCCGCCCACGACCGCTATTCGGCGAACCGCAGGATCGCCGCGGCGGGCACCTCGTCGGGCACGTCGCCCGATCGGACGGCGAGCACCTTCGCACCCGTCAGCAGTGCCCGCCGGGCGATCTCGTCCACCACGCCGTACGCGTGGTTGCCGTCCAGTTCGGCGAGTGATACCGCGCCGGTATCGGGATCGACGGTGCCCGGCACGATGCCCTCGATGTCGACGAACAGCGTCTCGACCCGGCCGAACGTCGCCGACCGTGCGACGTCGGAGATCTCGACCTGAGCCCGGCCCTTCGACCGCAGGTTGTCGAACTGCTTGCGGGTGTCCGCGAGTTGCTGGGCGTAGTAGCCGTCGAGGACCGCGCGAGTGGCCTTTGCGATCTGCTCGTCGGTCATTTCCTCCGGATTGCCTTGAATGCCCTCGTCGAGCAGCTTGTGGTAGTTGTTCACCGAACGGTAGATCGAGGCCGTCGGTTCGGCGGCGGCCAGGACCAGCGGAATGTCCCGGCCGGTGAGCACGCTGCGCAGTTCGTGGTCGATCGCGCGGGCGTACTCGCGCACGCGGAGCTTCTTGCCCTCCTCGCCCTGCACGCGCGCGGGTGCGCGGGCGGGCGCAGCCCGCCCGGTCGCGGCGCCCGCAGCGGATCCGCCGCGGCCGTGCACGCGGGCGCCGGTGGTCCTGCCGAGCGACGACACTCCGGCGTAGCTCGCGGCGTCCTTGGGGAGTCCCGGAACGTCGACCTTCGACGGCGGCTGGTCGGCCGTCACCTCGACCAATCGCACGGATCCCTCGGCGAGGGCCAGCACGAATGCGGTCTGCGGAAAGGTCACCGTCCGCAGCAGCGGCTTCATGTAGAACCGATCGCTGACGATGGCGCACGCCCCGAGTCGGTTGGGTAGCCGGTAGCGCCGCACCCGGTCCGCGGTCGCGAGCACGACCAGCGTGCGCGCCTGGTACCACCAGAACGACTCGTCCTCGATCAGGTCGTCGAACGCTTGCTCGAACGCCGCGCGCTCCTTGTGGTCGTCGATCTGTTCGAGCGCGGACTTGACCTGGTTGGTGAATTCGATGCGGCTCTTACCCGGATCGTGAATGTCGTCCTCGGTGGGCGTGTAGATCGAGATGCAGGTGCGACCCTCCACCTCGGCGAGCCGGCGAACCTCGGCATGACTCGGAATATCGCTGTAGAGCATTCCTCGACCTCCCGGTAGTTGGTCGATTTTCAGCGTACCCAGCCAGGTGTTCCAGCGGCAGGGGTTTGTCGACGCCGCTGTCGACCGGTCGCGGGCAGGTCCGTCGCCCGCTCTGTGGAAGAGACCCTGGACGGGGTGGGTGTTCGATCGGTAATGATCTGGGGCAGTTGAGACTTGGAGGAGATATGGGACAGCTCGAGGGACGGGTCGCGTTCGTCACCGGTGCCGCGCGCGGTCAGGGGCGTGCGCACGCATTGGCGCTCGCCGCCGAGGGGGCCGACGTGTACGCGATCGACATCTGCGCCGACGTCACGACGGTGCCGTACCCGTTGGCGACGGTCGAGGAACTCGGGGAGACGCGCGAACTGGTCGAACAGGCCGGCGTCCGGTGCCGCACCGAGGTGGTCGACGTGCGGGACGGCGCGGCCGTCGACGGTGCCGTGGCAGCGGCGATCGCCGAACTCGGCAAGATCGACATCTGTGTCGCGAATGCCGGTGTGTGCGCGTTCGCGAAGACGTGGGACCTCACCGACGAGATGTGGGGCGCTGTCGTCGACACCAACCTGACGGGGGTGTTCAAGACCCTGCGGGCCGTCGCGCCCCACATGATCGAACGGGGGTACGGACGGATCGTCGCGACGTCGTCGATGGGCGGGCACACCGGCATCCCCAACCTCGCACACTACGTCGCGGCCAAGTGGGGTGTGATCGGCCTGGTGAAGACGCTGGCGCTGGAACTCGCCCGCCACGGCATCACCGTCAACGCGGTGTGCCCGGGATCGGTGGACACCCCGATGGTGCACAACGAGGCGTTCTACGGGCTGTTCGCTCCGGACGTCGAGAACCCGACCCGGGAGACCGTCGAGTCGCGGTACGCATCGATCACGCCGATGCGGGTGCCGTGGGTGGCGCCGGAGGACATCGCGCACGCGGTGCTGTACCTGGTGTCGGAGCAGGCGCGGTACGTCACCGGGACCTCGCTGGACGTCAGTGCCGGCAGTTCGGCGCTGATGCCCTGACACCTGGCCGTCGATCCGACCTGTAGATCGTGCTCGACCACGACGGCGTCACCTGGAAGCGGCGGATGTCGTATCTGGACACCGTGAAGACCGCCATCGTTGTGCGCGAACCGGATTCACCACAACCGAGAACGAGTTGTATTTCACGATCTCGACGTGGTTGGACTACACCGTCATCCTCATGCGCGCCCGTATCGACGACTAGCGCGACGGCCGGAGAGCGGTAGACGATCTCCCCAGCCGGACACAGGCGGGGCATTTGTGGCCACGCAAGGTCAGTGGCCTAAAGTGGCCGCCCGGTTTGGGCCTTTGACGCCTCGGCATCCAGTAGCTTTCGCGAGGTGGCTACTGCTGGTGGTGGCCTTCCCTCACCGTACGGAACCAGTTCAGGAAGGTCGCCGACATGACAACCCCGACTCCTCATGGCCGCCGGGCCCGTTCTCGCGTCGTTGCGGCGTCAGGTGCCGGCATCTTCGCGGCAGCCTCGATTGTGACCGCAGGTGCCGGTGTCGCCACCGCTCAGACACCTGAGGAAATCCTTGCCGCTGCCTGCAACCACTACGAGCCGTCCCCGGACCTGTGGGCCGATCCCCCTCGGCAGAGCGACTGCACCTTCGCAGATCTGACCGGTGCCGGTCTGACCGGCGCGAACCTCCTCGGCGCGAACCTGGCCAACGCGAACCTGACCAACGCGAACCTGAACGGCGCGAACCTGGCCAACGCGAACCTGAACGGCGCGGTCCTGGACGGCACGATTCTGAACGGCGCGCTCCTGACCGGCACGGACCTGGGCGGCACGTACGCATTCTCCATAAATCTGGCCGGCCGGGATCTCACCGGCGCCCGGCTGTCCGGCGCAAACTGGCCGGGCGCGAATCTGGCCGGCGCGAACCTGGCCGGGACGGACCTGTCCAACTCGACACTGACCACCGCGGACCTGTCCGGTGCGAACCTGACCGGCGCGTATCTGTCCGGCGCGAACCTGTCCGGCGCGGACCTGACCGACACCAACATGACCGACTCGAACATGTACCAAACGATCCTGACTGGCGCGAACTTCACCGGGTCGACCGAGATGCCCCAGAATCGCCACGTCGCCGCATCGTCGCCCGCCGGCGCGTCCGTCACCATTTCCGGCGAGTACGGACGGTATCTCGCCGGATGCACCAGACCGACCGACATCGCAATCCCGCTCGGGGTCCCGTACCTATACCCCGTCGGGACTACGACCCTCACCTGTGCCATCTCGAGCACCGGCCCCACTGGTGGTAGGGGAACCCTCACGGTCACCGTCGACCCCTACGCCGTGGCCCCCGCCTTCGCCGATACCGCACCGGTCACTCTGGCCGGGACCGTCGACACCGAACTGACGCGCACGTTCGCTGTCAACGGGGCACCTGCTCCGCAGGTCAGCGTGACTGCCGGCGCTCTGCCGGACGGTCTCGCCCTGAGTGCTGCAGGGGCGCTCTCCGGGACGCCGACGACCGCCGGGCCGTTCTGGTTCACGATCACTGCCGCCAATGGCACCGCTCCTGATGCAACCCTGCAGGTCAGTGGCACCATCACCGCCGCCACAGAAACCCCCGCCCAGATCATCACCACGGTATGCGGAAGCTACGTCGCCAACCCCGCCCCGGGGAGCTTCAGCGATTGTTCCGGCAAAGACTTGACCGGCGCGAACCTGACCGGCGCGAACCTGACCGGCGCGAACCTGACCGGTACAGACCTTGCCGGCGCGAACCTGACCGGTGTGGACCTGTACCACGCGAATTTGGCCGGTGCGAACCTCGAGGGCGCAGACCTGACCGGCGTAACCCTGACCGGCGCGAACCTGACCGGCACGTCGGCAATCCCGAACAACATCACCGTGGCCGCGCAATCCGCGGCCGGCGCCCCCGCGACCTGGATCACCCCTGACATGCCCACCGGATTGACCCTGGGCGCCTGCACCCCTGCCTCCGGGACAGTGTTCCCTGCCGGCCCGAGCACCGTGACCTGCGCCGTCACCAGCGTGACGGGCGACGTCCTGACGACGGGTACGGGGACCTTCACGGTGACTGTCACCGCCACACCGGTGGTCGACCCGCCCACGACCGGATCCTTCGAATCGATTTTCGGTAGTTGAATGGGTGCGATCGCTCGAAAAGATGAAGGGCCGCAACGGCGCCGAACGAACCTTCGTCAACATCGAGCAGTGGCGCGGACTGGCTGCGCCCTCGCCCTCGCTGTCACCGAATGCCGAACAGCTCCGTCGCCGCCGTGACAGTCCGTGCCACGACGTCGGCGCGGTCCGGGTCGAGGCCGTGCCGTCCGCCCTCGATGAGCAGCAGTGGGTGCGCGACCGGGATCAGGTCGAGGGCCGCGCGCATCTCGTCCGGCGTGCCGAACGGGTCGCGGTCGCCGTGCACGAACAGCGACGGAGTGCGTAGTTCCGGAAGGTGTTCGGTGCGCTGCTTCTCCGGCTTGCCGGGCGAGTGCAGAGGGTAGGACAGCAGCACAAGGCCGTCCGCGATGTCGGGGTTCTCGGCCGCGAGCATCGTCGACTGCCGTCCGCCGTACGAGTGCCCGGACAGGATCAGCGGCCCGCCCGCGAGGTCGCGGATCGCGTCGGCGGCGGCGACGATGCCGGCCCGGTCCTCGCCGGCGTGCGCCCGGTTCGGTGGGCCCGAGCGACGCCGACGGAACGGCAGGTTGTAGCGCAGAACCAGGAAGCCGCGCTCGGCGAATCCGGAAGCCATGGCCTGCAGTAGTTTTGCGTCGAGATCGCCGCCCGCGCCGTGCGCGAGAACCAGTTTGCCGACCGCGTCGCCGGTCGGACGGTGCAGGTATCCGTACACGTCGTCGGTGTCGAGGAGGACCGGTTCGTCGAGCGCGCTCATGACTGTCGAGGCTACCGTGGAGTGATGTCGCGACTGCGGGTGCTCGTCACCGGCGCCACCGGTTACATCGGTGGGCGTCTGGCCCCACGTCTGCTCGCCGCCGGACACGACGTCCGGGTGATGGTGCGCTCTCCCGAGAAGCTGCGGGACATCCCGTGGGCCCGGCAGGTGGAGATCGTCCGAGGCGATCTCACGGATCCGGAGTCGCTGGCGTCGGCGACCGAGGACATGGACGTCGTGTACTTCCTGGTGCACTCGATGGGCGGCTCCGAGGAGTTCGTGGAGGCCGAGCGGAGGGGCGCGTCGAACATGGCGGCCGCGGCGAAGGCGAGCGGCGTCGGCCGCATCGTCTATCTCGGTGGGCTGCATCCGGAGGACACCGACCTGTCGCCGCACATGCGCTCGCGCGCGCAGGTGGGACGCATCCTGATGGATTCCGGGGTGCCGACGATGGTGTTGCAGGCCGGTGTCGTCATCGGGTCGGGGTCGGCGTCCTTCGAGATGATCCGGCACCTGACGAACCGGCTGCCGGTGATGACGACGCCCAAGTGGGTGAACAACCGGATCCAGCCGATCGCGGTGCGCGACGTCCTGTACTACCTGGTTGCGGCGGCCACCGCGCCGCTGCCGCACAGTCGAACGTTCGACATCGGTGGCCCCGACGTCCTCACCTATGGCGACATGATGAAGGTGTACGCCGAGGTCGCGGACTTGCGACGGCGTCGGGTGCTGGTGCTGCCGGTGCTCACGCCGCGCCTGGCGGGCCTGTGGATCGGCTTGGTGACGCCCATCCCGAGTTCGCTTGGCCGGGCGCTCATCGAGTCGCTGCACAACGACGCCGTCGTCACCGACCACGACATCGACGACGTGATCCCGCCGCCGGAGGAGGGGCTGACGCCGTACCGGCGGGCGGTGCAGTTGGCGCTGCGTCGTATGAAGAACGGTGAGGTCGAGACCAATTGGGCGAACGCGTCGCCGGTGGGTGCGCCGTCCGATCCGCTGCCGTCCGACCCGGACTGGGCGGGCGAGGTGGTCTACACCGACGAGCGCAGTGCCGGATGCGACGCGGACGCCGACACCCTGTGGCGGGTGCTCGAGAGCATCGGCGGCGAGAACGGGTGGTATTCCTTCCCGCTTGCGTGGGTGATCCGCGGGTGGCTCGACCGGTTGGTGGGTGGCGTCGGCCTCACCCGCGGACGACGGGACGCGCGACGCCTCAACACCGGTGACCCGCTGGACTTCTGGCGCGTCGAGGAGATCGATCGCGGGCGCCTGCTGCGGCTGCGGGCCGAGATGCGGACACCGGGAGGGGCGTGGCTCGAGTGGCGGGTGGTGCCCGACGGTCCGTACCGGTCCCGGCTCGAGCAGCGGGCCATCTTCTTCCCGAAAGGCATTGCGGGCAGGCTGTACTGGTACTCGATCCTGCCGTTCCACGGAGTCATCTTCAAGGGCATGCTCGCCAACATCACCGGTGCCGCGGCCCGTGAGTACGCGGCCGCCGAATAGGGATTGACAGCACTGAGTCACCCAGCCGGAGCGCCCACTCCCAGCCCCGATCCGCGGGATCCCGCGTACAAGAGAAAAGAGTGGGCACTCAGGCCAATGGCGCGAGCCGGGCCGTCTGTTCGGCGGCGTGGTGGTACGGCGTGGTCGGGATCTCGTCAGACCGTGCAGAGCGGGGCGATGTCGGAGCGTCCGCCGGTCGCGGGCGAGGTGAGCACCAGGCACGAGTTGTAGCCGCGCGACTCGACGACGCTGCGGATCTGCTGCCAGCCCTCGGCGCTCACGGCGGGCGTGCGTGAGAGCACGAAGCCGGAGACGCGGGCCGGGTCGCCCACGAACGCCCATGAGTAGTCGTCGGCGATGTAGGTGACTACGTAGTTGGTGGGGCCGTCGGGCGAGTTCTGGAACGGGACCGACGGAAAGCTCACGTGCAGCTGGGCGTTGGTCGTCGGATCGTTGACGCGGGCGTTGCCCACGATGCCGTTGGTCCCGCCGCTCCATGTGGTGCAGGTGTTGTTCACGCTGACATTGGATGCGTCGATCACGCCGTACGTGGCGCGGGTGTCGCGCGCGCAGTCGAGGTTGAACGGCTGCGGCACCGCGGCGAGCTGGTACCAGGTGCCGACGTAGCGTTCGACGTCGAGCGACGGGATCGGGGCGAGCGGCTGCCACAGATCTGCCGATCCGGTGGGCTGGGCCGAGGCGGGCGCACTGACGAGCAGTGCCGCGGCGGCAGCAGCGAACAGTCCGGCGGTGATTTTCCTGGTGGCGCGCATGGGGCGGTCCTTTCCGAGGGGAGGCGGTCACCCGGTATTCGGAGCCGCCTCCCACCCGGATCGGTCCGGATGATCACTTTCTTCTCAGCGGTGCAGCAGATTGGCGCCGGCGATGATCGCGGCCCGCGCCGACGCATTGCAGTCCTCGGCGATGGCCATCGCCCAGCGGCGCTGTCCGTCGTGCTCGGCGAGGATGAACGTCGCCGTGCCCTCCGACGTGCGCTGCTGGTGGAACGACAGGATCTCGAGCTGGAAACCGGCGTCGAACAGCATCGACGTGAGCGCGGCGATGGGGCCGGTGGCGGTCGCCGAAGCCGAGGAGATGCAGTCGCCGAGCCCGAGGGTGGCGGTGAACGTGTGCCGGCCGGCGCCGAGATGCTCCGACGTCCAGCTGCCCAGACGGACCGGGCCGCCGGTGGGGGCGAAGCGCTGGGCGAACTCCGTCCAGCTCAGGCCCTGCGCCTGGGCGCGCAGGTCGCGCGGCAGGTGTGTGCCGAAACGCTGGAAGAACGGATCGTTCGAGAACGTGGTGGTGGCGAGAGCCTGGGAGGTGCGCATTTTCGGGGGTCTTCCTGAAGTGAAGGAAGGACCGACAAGTAGATAGCTCAACGACCCGCAGCGAGGGGTCGGTCCGAATCAGACCCCGCTACGGCGGTGAACTACTACCTGGATGCGCTGCATGACCGAGGAGTCTAAGCGCGACTCCCGGATACACGCAACCCTCGGACTGAACGTCAGCCGCGCACACCGGTCATCTCGTCGGGAGTGTGCGGCAGGTCCGCAGTGGTGGTGATCTGCCCCTTCTCGTAGTCGACAGCGAGGATCCGGTCGGTGGACGGATCGGTCACATACGCGGTGAAACCCTGCACGAACAGCGCCGGACGGGCCGTCTGCCACTCCTGCGGTTCGGTCCACGGTTCGAGCACCGGGACCGTGCGGACGACGGTGCCGGAGGCCGGATCGAGCACGTGCAGCGCGCCGTCGGTGCCGAGGACCAGGGCCTCTCCGAACGCGCCGCGGCCGAGGGACCGGAACGTGTAGCTGGTGCCCAGATCGACCAGGCGCAGCTCGCCCGTGACGGTGTTCGTGAGCGACACCCGCTGCGGACGCTCGAGGTCGGCGCCGGGGTCGGTCTTGTAGTCGCCGAGCACCACGCTGGACTCCTCGGAGCCGGCCTGGTTGCCGATCCGCCCGTACGGGTCGGGGCTGGTGACCTTGGTGATCGCGCCGTTCCGGTAGATCAGCAGGCCGTCCTGGCAGCCGAAGACCACGGTCTCGTCGGCGGCCACGGCCTCGCCGTGCACACCCGGGCACTGCTCGCTGCGGGCGATCTCGGTACGGGCGGCGTCGTAGACGACGATGCCGGTGCGGGTCTTGTCGTCGCCGAGTGTGGTGATGAGTCCGCCGTCGGCGAGTTCCACGGCGACGCCGTGGTGCGCGGGTGTGGTGAACGACGACGTCTGCGGCTTGCCGTCGGCCAGGGTCTCCGGGTCGAACGACTCGACGCGGCCGGTGCCGTCGTCGAACAGGACGGTGCGGCCCGCGTGCCGGACGACGTGGCCGGGCTTGTCGGCGGCGAACGTGACGTCGGTGAGGGCCGGGGCGGCGGTGTAGTGGTGCGCATGATCGCCGTGCGCCTCCGACCACGCCCCGGTGTCGAGGACGCGGAAGCCGTTCTCGGTGGAGACGATCACGTGTCGCTCGTCCCCGGCCGGGTTGAGGCGGTTGAACCCGGCCAGCTCGGATTCGCCTACCACCGAGAGGGATTCGGCGTCGAGGACGAGGATGCCGCCGTCGTAGGTGACGGCCAGCCGCGGTGTCGCGGAGCGGGTCTGCGCGGGCTTGGCGGAGGTGGACTCGGGGCTGGCGGCCGCTGCTGCGGTCGCGGTGGTGGTGCCGTCGTCGGCGCTCGAGCAGCCGGCTAGCAGGGCGGCGCACGTCGCGACCGAGGCGGCGAGGGTGAGGCGTCGGGGTATGGGTTCGATGCGGATCATGCCGCAAGGTTTATCCGGTAATGAAAATCATTGTCAAAGGTGAAAGTGTGCATTAGTGCATACAGCGGCCCCGGCGGCGCGTTACTGGGCCCCTGCAACAGGGATTCTTGCTTGCCGGCTCCATCCAGACCGAGGGACGGAAAATGGGCACAGCGTTGTCTGCCACCGTGAAACGGCCCCTTCGATCCGGGGCGATTGCCGCTGTCGCGCTGGCAGTGCTCGCGGCCGACTGCTCGTCGGGCGGGGGCGAGACTCCGGCGAGCGAAACATCGACGGCGGCAGCCGATCTCGCGAACGTGATCGTGCCGGAGGCGTACACGGGGCTGGTCCTCGCCCCGATCGGCGATCCCACGTTCCCCTTCCTGGGCAGTGACGGCAAGTACCACGTGGCCTACGACCTGCAGCTGACCAATGCGACGCCGGTCCCGGCGACGCTGGACAAGATCGACGTGGTGGACGGATCCGACCCGTCGAAGGTTGTCGCGTCGTTCGCCGGAACCGCGCTGGTCGATCCGAATTGCGCCGTAGGCGACTGCAATCGGCTTCGCATGCTCACCGCGCCCCCGGCCACGTCCACGGCCGTTCCCCCGCAGGAGAGTCGAATCCTCGACCTCTGACCCGGACCGTGACCCACGAGTGGAACCACGGTCTCGGCGAAATCGTCACCGCCCTAATCGACGCAACGGTCGCTGACCGTCTGACGAAGTCCAGCCCAAAAGACCGTTGCCCGGCTGGGCAACACATCTACAGACTCACGGAGACCTAACGGTGAGGACGAACCGCTGGGGTCCAGCGCACTGAGGGACTCCAGCCGGCATTCATGCCTATGCAGGATTGACGTGCCAACCACAACGGGTCCGCAATGCCTCGCACCGTCGCAGATCCGGCAAACACCTGCCAGAACTCGACGTCACCGCTCTCATCGGGGGTGAAGCC
>NZ_QAOW01000014.1 GCF_003051005.1 Rhodococcus sp. OK519 | reverse complement strand
GTGGTGTCGATCTCGAACTCGAAGCGCTTGGTCATGTCCTCGGTGACGTTCTCGACGTCGACGTAGAACTGCTGGTACCAGCGACGCAGCTGGTAAACGGGGCCGTCCTCTTCGGACAGCAGCGGGTTGTCGATGGGCGCCTTGTTCTTCCAGATCTCGACGTCCTGCTCGAAGCCCGTCTCGACCCCCTGCGCAAACTGTGCGGCGATGCCGGCGGCCTCGTCGTCGGACAGGCCCGGAAGCTTCTCGACCATCACGCCGTACTGCAGCACGAAAGAGTCCGAGGTGACGGGGTAGTGGCAGTTGATCAGGACGGTGCGCATCGTCTGGCCGTTCGAGTCGTTCTCCAGCCAGTCGATCATGTACGACGGGCCGAAGTACGTCGCATCCGAGCGGCCTTCGGCATCAGGGTCGTCGTAGTTGGTGCCGAGCATGATGTCGCCCCGGGCGGTCGAGCGCATGTACTGGGTCGCAGTGTGGCCCTCGAAGACGTTCTTGAAGTACTTCGGGAAGGAGTAGTGGACGTAGAAGAAGTGCGCCATGTCGACAACGTTGTCCACGATCTCGCGGCAGTGCGAACCCTCGATGTGGATCGATTTCCACGTCCAGTCGGTCCACTCGTCGGAGCCGTAGCCCTCGATGTCCGGGATGGTCACCTCGGCCGGCGGGGGGTTCCCCTCCGGGTCGTGCCAGACGAAGAGTTGGCCGTTCTTCTCCAGGGACGTCCACGCACGGGTCTTCGCGAGCGGCGGTACGCGGCGGGCGTAGGGGATGTCGGTGCACTTGCCGTTGCCGCCCCAACGCCAATCGTGAAAGGGACAGGCGACCGAATCGCCTTTGATGGACCCCTGGGCGAGATTCCCGCCCATGTGGCGGCAGTATGCGTCGAGGACGTTCAGGTTCCCCTTCGAATCTTCGAACACCACGAGGCTGGTGCCGAAGGCGTCGACCTGATGTGGCTTTCCGTCACGAAACGCCTTCGTGAGGCCGAGACAGTGCCATCCGCGGGCGAAACGGGTGGGCGCCGCAGCTGCCTCGATCATCCGAACCTCGTCGGTCGGTGACATCTCCGTCGGGCTTGTAGTCATGGTGTCCTCCGTGGGCTGTGCTGCCGTCGGTGAGACGAACCGACTTCTCCGACAGCAGAAGTGTCAACCGCATCGTCAGTGCCGAACCGGGCACGACAGAAGAGCGATTGCCCGCTGGATGGAACAGTTCTCGAACATCGGGAAGACTGAGTAGGCGAAGCGGACGGATCGTCGCCAGCGGGGCCGGGGGGATGCGGCCTCCGCGAGGTGCTGCGGTCGGTAGGTCGGTGCTAGCGGGGCTGCCAACCCAGATCGATCGCGCGTAGCGCGGTGAAGTGGAGCGTGCGCAACTCGTCGGTTCCCGCGTTGTCCCGTCGGAGTAGCCATTCCGAATAGGACGCGCGCGATGCCGTCAGGATGAGAAGGGCAGTTACCCGCCGGGTGAAGATGTCGTCGTCATGTACCGAGTTGGCTGCCAGCCAGTCCGCGAGTGCGTCGACGAGGTAGACGTCGACGCACTCCCAGCGGAGCCGGTACTCGGGAGTCTGTACAAGCAGTTCCAGGAGTTCGCGCCAATCCTCGGAGTCCGACGTCATCTGTTCGGTCAGTACGTCGACCAGCGCGTGTACAACCCCGGCGGGCGGCGGCTCGGTCTGGTGCAGAGCATCGACCAGCCACCGCGCGGACCTCTCGAACAGTGGCGTGACGAGGTCCGCTTTCGACGGGAAGTGTCGGTAGAAGGTCCGCTCGGAGACGCCCGCTCGCTGGGCGATGGCCTCGACCGTGACAGCTGTGGAGTGGTTCTCGATGAAGAGATCGCGTGCGGCTATCGCGACCGCCAGTCGGACGTCGGCGTACCGACGTTCGGCGAGCGTGCCCGCGTGCCCACTCCGCATCGTCTGTCCTTCCGCACCATATTCGTTCTACCTGCCGATGAGCCGCACCCATTCTACGGCCGGGAAGGCCGATCGCATGGTCCGGTGCAGCGCTCACACGTGCGCTCGACGATCCTCGAGTCGACGCAGAATTGCCCGTGCCGTGTCCTGCACGCCGGTGACGAGTTGTCCGGTGACGGCAACGTGCTCTGCGGGCCCGCACACCGACACAGCAGCTCGCACGCAGCCCACTGCCCCGACGGGAGCCGCTATGCAGGCGAGCCCCACCCCGTTCCCGTCGCGGTCGAATGCGATCCCCGCTTCGCGAATCGCGTCGTACTCGCTGCCCGGTGCTCCGGAGTAGGCCGTCAGGACCTTGCCGAGTGCTGTCCGACCGGCCGGCATGCGACTTCCCGCGCGAACCGGGGACAGTCTGGCGAGGACATCGCCGACCTTGCCCAGATACACCACGTCGGTACCGTCGAGCACTGCGAGATGAACGACGAGTGCCGTCCGATCATGGAGTCGGCGCAGGTACGGGCCGGCGGCATCGAGTATCTGGTTTTGTTCCACGGCAAAGGATCCCAGCTCCATCAACCGTGTTCCCAGCGAGTAGAACATGTCGTCGCGGGCGAGCCAGCCGATCCGAACGAGTTGATCCAGAATCCGGTGGGCCGACGAGCGTGGGAGACCCGTGTGGTGCGCGACGTCGGACATGGTCAGCCGGCCCCGCCTGTCGAACGCGCCGAGTACAGTTGCAGTTCGGTCGAGGAGCGGCGCTCGGGACGAGTGGGACTCGGTCGTCTCCGCAGTCGGCCCCTCATCGTGCCGGGTGTCAGCCGTGTTCGGCAGCATCGTTCGCTGTGATGTATCCGAATGCGAGTCCCTGCCGTATGGGGCTCGAGGCCATTGCAACTCCTCCTTGATGCCGGCTGCCCGGGTTCGCCGCCGCGGCCGACGACGCGACGGTTTCGGTGTCTGCGGCAAGGCTGGGTGCGCTCTACAAATCGCTGGACGAGTTTTCCCGCCGGGCGGGACGGTAGTTCGTCGAGCGACTGAAATGCTCAGTGCTGGAATGGGGTAGGGGCCTGATTACCGACTTTCGCCGCTCCCAACCCGGCCCCTGCTGTGCGGCACTCCAGATTGCACGACTGGCCTGACGGAGATGACTCACGATCTCGGCCTGACGCATTCGCTCGATCGGCCCCCAGAGTGAGAGCGCGGTGGACGCATGGTCGAAGGGGCCGATCTGTACGGCAATCGACATGGACCCGAGGAAGTACTCCTCGCGCGTCGTTGCGAGTCCGGCCTCCCGTACGCCGCGCAATTCCCGATCGAGATCGCGTTGGGAATTGATGCTGTAACGGGTTTTCGGAGTGACATCGGAGAAGTCGATACTCGGGCGGGCATCAGGCGGCAGGCACGCCATGAGTATCTTTCCGCATGCCGTCTGGTGCGCGGGCTGGGCGATGCCGCGACGGAGCGGCCCGGCCCAGTCGGTCCACACCTCGTCGATGTACACCACGTCGGTGTCGGAGAGCGTCGCGAGGTGGACGCTCATTCCGGTGGCGCGGCTGAGACGGGTCATGTACGGCATCGCGACCTGGTGCACGTCGTGCTGCGCCAGAGCGACACTGCCGAGTTCGAAGAGTTTCAGGCCGACGCGGTAGTCGAAGCCATCCCGCTTGACGATGCCCAATTCCACGAGTCGCTGGAGCAGGCGATGCACGGACGAGCGCGGAAGTCCGGTCCTGTGCGCGATCCGGGACGAGGTCAACGCATCGGATCCGGAGAAAGCGCTGAGGACCGAGATGACTCGATCGACAACGGCGTTCGGTGAGTCGTCGCGATTGGTCACAGTCAAAGGAGACCTCCAGGGTCAGATTCTGCCTATATGGCAGAGTCTGCCATTGGGTGATCCAAATCACAACCGTGCAGGTTGGCGGGCCGAACACCAGGTGCGGCAGCGCTCCGAGGTCAGGCGCGGCATGCAGAGTGGGACAGGCTTGTCTGCCACCGGTGACGAGTGCGGATAGCGGGGTCGGCAGCCCGCCAGATCGCGTTTGCAGCGGATCTCAGGGGGAAGACGTGCCGAGGATCGAAATGCAGGTGTGAGCGTGGTCCGGAGATGGAGATACCGACGCGCGAACCGGTCGGCCCCACCACAGCTCCGATTGCTCCGTAACCGGTTGCGGCGCCGCGGTCGATTACAAAGCCCCGCTCTCGGATTCGGTCGGAATCAATGCCTTCGGCGGAGGTGTTCGCGATGAGCGCCTGCCCGATGACGCTCTCGCGAGCGGGACTGCGTCCACCGACTCGAGTGCGGGCCGACTCCAAACGAGGACCGCCGATCTTGTCCAGATAGATCACATCGTCTCCGTCGAGCACGGCGAGATGGACCATCAGCCGCGTCTTGCGATGAAGCTCGTGCAAATGGGGCAGGGCGGTGGCCCGAAGCGGGTCCTGATGAATCGCGAGCGTGCCCAACTCGAGCATCGCAAGCCCGAGTCCGTACCCGTGTCCGTCTCGTCGGAGCCACCCCAGTTGGACCAGTCGTTCCATCAAGCGGTGTGCCGACGAGCGTGGGATGCCGGTTCGTCCGACCACGTCCGCCACGGTCGTGCCGCCGGCGCCGGCGAGGGCGCCGAGCACCAGTTCGACGCGGTCGAGGACCGTGTTCGGGACGGTGTCGAGGTCGTGGAGGGTCATTCGATGGAGCTCCTTGCTACCCGAGCGCCCCTCCCGGTTGCCGAGCGGGGCATGGGCCGCCCGGCAAACCGAGAAGTGCTGTATGCGTGGCCCGTGCGTCACACCGCGCCGACTCTGTCGAGCGGAGCCTCCTCCGGGTACTGGGCGGGTGCCATTGCATAGGTCTGGGTGAGAAGAGTGACGAACTTGCTGTCGTGCAGGGGCTCCGTCGGCTCCTCGAACTGGATGCCGCGGGACTTCATATCCGCAATGAGCATGCCGAGGGCCTTCTCGACCGTGAGATCGTCGGTGTGCTCGAAGTACCGTTTGACGTCGGCCCGGTCGTCGAAGACGTGGGCACTGTAGTGAACCAGGAAGCGCATGTCGTTGTTGTGGTACCGCGCGATCTCGGTGCCGTCGTTACGCACGACCCATTCGTCGTCGCCCTCTCCGGAGATCCGCGAGTGGAGCTGCAGATCGGCGATCTTCCGCCTCTCGCGTGGCCCGTTGGCCTCGCCCCGGTGGAACATCTTCTCGTTGTCGGTGAGCAGGCCGCTGTTCCAGAACGGCGGAGCGAATCGCTGAGGTGCCAGATCTGGTCCGTCCGGCCAGTAGGTGAAACCGCCGTCGATGTCGGAGTCGTAGTAGTAGGCGATGACTTGGCCGGCCTTGACTGCCCAACGCTCGAAAAGTCCGGACTTGGCCATCACACTGATGAGCCACAGGGGGGTGTTGTTGAGGTTCACGCCGCGCCAGCTCGCGCCGTCGAAGTGCCCGGCGTCGAAACTGTGCGCCGGAGGCCGGATGTTGAACAGGAAGGTGTGCGGCACCGCGTATTCCGCGCCGTGCATGCCCTTGATCATGTCCAGCATCTTGCGGCTGAAGTAGATGTCGTGCACCTCGTGCTCGTACGCGACGCCGAAGTTGCCGAGGTATCCGCGGAAGGTGGGGGTCAACAGGTCCGAGAGCTCCAGCTTTACATTCGGGTCCAGATCCTTCGGCCCGGAAACGGCCATGTACTCCTCGGCCGTCTTGAAGTGATGCGCGACGGTCAACTGCCAGGGGCCGTTGCGGCGTACCACGTCGAAGAGGATCTCCTGCTCTTCCGGGGTGTAGATGTCGGTGACGAAGGTGGGGGGCACGAGCGGAGTCATAGGATGCCGAGTGGTCGCCGTCATGCGAATTCCTTTCCAGGGTTTACAGATCGGTGGGGTGTACCGGTAACCGTGACGATCGGGGCTGCACCTGCATGCTCGCGAGTGGCCCGGTCGGCGGAGAAGGTCGATTTCCCACTGGGCGGACAGTGGGTCAGATGGTGGACGGGAAGTGGCAGGCAACGAAATGCTGTGGTCGTAGTTCGCGAATCTCCGGTTCACGCTCGGCACACAGTGCTTCGGCGCGGGGGCATCGAGTGCGGAACCGGCAGCCCGACGGCGGATCGTGTGGTGACGGCAGGTCGCCGGACAGTGCGAGTTCGGCGGGCGGGATCTCCGGGTCCGGTTCGGGGACGGCCGAGAGCAACGCCGCGGTGTAAGGGTGTAGGGGTGTCGCGTACATCTGGTCGGGATCGGCTACCTCGCAGATCTTTCCCAGGTACATCACGACTACGCGGTCGCTGATGTTCTTGATCACCGCGAGGTCGTGAGCGATGAACAGCATGGTGAGGCCGTAACGTTCCTTCATGTCCTCCAACAGGTTGAGGATCTGTGCCTGCACCGATACGTCGAGAGCAGAGACGGGTTCGTCGCAGATCACCAACTCCGGATTCACGACCATGGCGCGGGCAATCGAGATTCGCTGGCACTGGCCGCCGGAGAACTCGTGTGGTCGCCGATCTCCTGCCGCTGCAGGATCGAGACCGACGACGCTCAGCATCTCGTCCACCATCGACGTCCGTTCCGCGCGGGTGCGGCCGCCGGCGACCTCGAGGCCCTCGGCGACGATATGGCGGACCTTGCGCAACGGGTTCAGCGATGAGATGGGGTCCTGGAAGATCATCTGCACCGGCTGGCGTGCCGTTCGGAGCTCCCGCCCCGATATCGCGGTGAGATCACGTCCGTCGATGATCACTTCACCGGATGTCGGTGGTGGAAGTTGCATCACCGCTTTGGCAAGAGTCGACTTTCCGCAGCCGGATTCACCTACGAGGCCGAGGGTTTCACCTCGCCGGATATCGAGACTCACGTCCGAGACCGCATGCACCTTGCCGGAGGCGGTGGCGTACTCGACGACCAGGTTGTGAACGCTGAGGATCACGTCGCCTTCGTGCTCGGTGCGCAGATGCGCGGTACCTGTTCCAGCCATCAGAGCTCGCTCCTGGGATCCACTGGTAGTCCGGCGGCCGAGCGTCCCTCGACCGCATTGGCCGCGTAGGCCTCATCGCCCGCGGGTGTCCCGACCGGGTAGAAGCACGCAACCTGGTGGTATTCGCCGGGCGTCGGGTCGAGTGCCAATTCCGGCGTCTCGGACAGACACCGGGGCCGGGCATGGAGGCAGCGTGGCGCGAAGGCGCATCCTGGTGGTGGGTCGATCACGGTGGGTGGACGTCCTGGGATCGATTCCAACCGTGTATGACTCGGGTCGCTGATCCGCGGGATCGACCGGAGCAACGCACGTGTGTACGGGTGCCGGGTCGAGCGGAACAGCACCTTGGTGGGTGCACGCTCCACCACCCGACCCGCATACATCACCGCGATGTCGTCGGTGCGTGCTGCCACGACGCCGAGGTCGTGCGTGATCAGGATCATCGCCATACCGGTCTCGCGTTGCAGACGAGCCAGAAGCGAGAGGATCTGATGCTGCACCGTCACATCGAGCGCCGTGGTCGGTTCGTCGGCGATGAGAAGTCTGGGCGAGCAGGCCAGAGCGAGGGCGATGACCACTCGTTGACGCATACCGCCGGACAGGTTGTGCGGATACTGGCCGAGTCGTTTCCCGGGCTCGGGAATCCCCACCCATCGCAGCAATTCCTCGGCGCGGGTGAGCGCCTCGGATTTGCTCAGCTGTAGGTGCTGGCGCAGCGTCTCGGTCAGTTGATGCCCGATGGTTAGGACCGGGGTGAGTGACGTCATCGGGTCCTGGAACACCATGGCGACCCGCGATCCCCAGAGTTCGCGCGCCTCTCGACGGTCGAGGGACGCGGTGTTCCGGCCCTCGATCTCGATTCGTGAGCCGGGCTCGATGCGAGCGCTGGGGGGAAGGATGTTCATCACGGCGCGGGAGAACACCGACTTGCCGGATCCGGATTCTCCGACGATGCCGAGTGTTCTTCCGGGAGAGACTTCCATGTCCACGCCGTCGACCGCACGGACCGTCCCCCTCGCGGTGTCGAACCACACCCGCAGATTCCTCACCGAGAGGGCCGCTGTCGTCACTTCGTTCAGTGGCGAAAGAACCATGGTGGTGGACTCGGCGAACACTTCGTGACTTTCGGTGTTGTTCACAGGGAGGACTCCCGTCCGACTCGATCGCGGGCCCAGTCCCCGGTCAGGTTGAGAGAGAACACGGTCAGGAAGAAGAACAGTCCGGGAACCAGGACGAGATGTGGTTCCTCGTACAGGCTCTCGCGGCCGGCAGCGATCATTCCGCCCCAACTGGGGGCGGGCGGAGGAATTCCGAGACCCAGGAAGCTCAACGAACCCTCTGCTACGACCAGGGACGCAGCGACGACAGTGGCGAAGGAGATCACGGGAAGCAGGATGTTCGGCAGGATCTCGCGAACAAGTACCCGAGCGGTGCTCGACCCCAGGGATTTCGACGCTGTGACGAACTCCCGGCCCGAGAAGGCGATGGTGTTCGCCCGTGCGATCCGCGCGAAGGTCGGCACGCCGACCACGCCGAGGCCCAGCGCCAGAGTCGTCGCACTCGGTTGCATGACGGCTACGAGAGCAATCAACAGGATCAGCGGAGGAAAGGCGAGGACGGTATTCGTGCCGATGTCGAACAGTACGTCCAAGGGTCCCCGGAAGTAGCCGGCGACTATCCCCAACAGTGTTCCGATGACCAGCGCCAGAAGTGTGGCTCCAATTGCCACGGACAAGGAAACCTGTGCGCCGTAGACGACTCGGCTCAACTGGTCTCGACCGAGTTGATCGGTCCCGAGAATGTGTGCCGCACTTCGGAAGGGTGGTAGCGAGTACTGATCACCGATCGCATCAGGTGCGGGCAGCGGAAGTAGCGACGCGAATATCGCAGCCAGCGCAATCAGCACAAGCCACAGCGCACCCAGCGCCGCAACCGTGTTGCGTCCGCGTCTACTCCTGCGCCGGCGGACCTTCGGTTCCTTCCCGCCGCTCCAGGTGCCCTGCTCGTCACCGCCGGGGGGTGGGTGTGCGGCGACGGGTTCGAGGTCCGGGACAACCGGGCGTTGATCCGCGGTATCGGTATTCGTACTCATGCGGATCTCACTCTCGGGTCCAGCAGCGGGTACGTCAGGTCGACCAGGGTGTTCAGTAGCACGTACGCGACGGCGACTACCAGCACGATTCCCTGCACCAGCAGGAAGTCCCGGCCGTTGATGGCGGTGACGACGAGTGATCCCAGCCCTGGCAGAGCGAAGAGGGATTCGACGATCACGGTGCCGCCGATCAGCCGGCCCAACGACACCCCCAGCACCGTCACGAGCGAGAACGCCGACGGCCGCAGGGCGTGGACGGTGAGGATCTTCGTGGTCGGGATGCCGCGCGCGCGGGCCGACAGCACGAAGTCCTGCTGGAGCGTTGCGACCATGTCGTTACGGAGCAACCGGATGAACGCCACGGCCTCGATCGATGCCAGCGTCATCACCGGAAGTACCAGGCCTCGCAGGTGCGGGACCAGTCCGGCAGACAGCGGCGTCCAACCGGTCACGGGAAGCGCATGCAACGTCACTGCGAATACGAACACCAGCAGGACACCGAGGAGGAAGCTGGGGATCGACAGGGTGACGGAGCAGACGAACGTGGCGAACCGGTCGACGATGCCGCCCGGCCTGTAGCCGGAGTAGATGCCGATCGGCATCGCGATCAGCAACGCGACCACGATGGACAGTCCGGCGAGTTGCAGGGTGACCGGGAGCCGATCGAGGATTGCGTCGGTCACCGGGACCTGGGACTGCATGGATCGCCCCAGATCTCCGTGCAGCGCGTTACCCACCCACTCGAGATAGCGCTGCACCAGCGGGCCGTCGAGGCCGAAGCGTTCCGCCGCGGCTGCACGCATCTCGGGTGTGGCGCCCTCGGGCAACATCGCCGCCAACGGGTCGCCCGGAATCATCTCGAGGAGCAGGAAGGTCACGACGCTGACGAGGAACAGGACCACGACGAGCTTCGCCGCGTTCACCAGTCCGATTCTGCCCCTCACCATCTCGGACACCGCCGCCGGTCGCTCACGGTCCGCTCGCTCACGGCCCCCACGGTCACTGCTGCTTCCACGCGAGTTCGGGCCGGAACCAGTACTGGTACGCGGGCTGCACACCGTGGACCGACGCGGGCGACATCAGGGTTGTTTCGGAGGGCCGCCAGAATCGGTACGCGGTGGTGTCGATGATCTCCTGGATCGCCGTCTTGAAGGCCTGGTTCACCACGGCGGGGTCGTCGGAGGTGTGGGTCAGATTCAGCGCCTCGTCGACTGCTGGGTTCGAGTAGCCGGCGCTGTTCCCCGAACCGTTGGTGTGGAACACCTTGTAGAGGTTGTCCGGGTGTGCTCCGCCTAGCGAATTGAGGATGAGGTCGTAGTTTCCGGAGACGAGTGCGGTCGCGAAGCCGGCACCGTCCAAGGGCTTGATCTCGAGCTTCAGGCCGTTCACCTGCTGGAGTTGCGACTGCAAAACCTCGGCGACACGATTGAGGTTCGGGCTTCCGGCCGTCGTGATGTACGAGAGCGTCACCTCGTCTCCGCCGTTACGGGCGCGGTAGCCGTCGATCAGTGTCTGGGCCCCGGCGATGTCCTTGTCCGGCCAGGTGGCGTTCGCGTCGTAGAGGGGGCTGTCCTCCGGCATGAAGTGTGTTGCCTTGGGGTCGTCAGGGAAGGCGGCGGCCATGATCTGGTCGCCGTCGACGAGTTTGCCGATCGCCGTCCGCACGTCGGGATCGGCAAGGGTGCCGCGGCTGCTCAGGCGTATCCCGTTGCCGCCGAGTTGTTGCGACTGGACGACGGTCATTCCAGCAGCTTCTGCGCGCTTCGCGTACTTCTCGCTGACGACAACTGCGACATCGAGTTCGCCTGCCTGGAGAGCGTTGAAGCGGAGGTCATCGGCCGGAATGGTCTTGACCACGAGACGGTCCGCATAGGGCCGGGGCTGGTCCCAGTAGCCGGAGTTGCGGTCGAGGACCATCTCCGTGCCGCGAGCCCACGAGCTGAGAACGAACGGCCCGGCGCCGACCGGTGAATTACCGAAGTCTGCACCCTTCCCGGAGATGGCGGTCGGTGAGGCCACGAACGCGAGGGGCTCGCTGAGAAGGAACGGCAGCTGATGGTTGACCTCGTTGGAGGTCACCGTCAGGGTGGTGTCGTCGACAACGTTCCACGTGATCGACTTCGCTGCAGCCATACTGGGCGACAGCAGCGCGGGGTCGAGTATGCGGTTCCAGTTGAAGGCGACGGCTTCGGTATCGAACGGGGTCCCGTCGGTGAAGGTCATGCCGGGGCGCAATTTCAGCGTCCATACCTTGCCGTCCTCCGAACTGAACGACTCCGCCATGCCGGGGGTGATCTCGTCAGCGTCGAGGTCGTAATACAGCAGGGCGCCGTAGATCGCCTGGCACGGCCCGAGACCGATACCGATTGCGCAGGTGACCGGGTCGACGGACTGCGCGTCCGTGTTGAACGCCATGGTCAGCGTGCCTCCGCGTTGCGGGTCACCGGCAGGCCCACCTGTGGTCGCGGTCGACTCACCCGAGCAGGCGGTGACGAGGAGGGTGAGCGCCGCGCCGGCGCTCAGCACAGCTGCGGTGCGAGAACGAATCTTCAACGAGTGCTCCTTGGAGATGGTGACGAGTCACGAACGAAGTGGGTCATAGGTTTTGGACAATCTCGAGGAGGTGACCTTCGGGGTCCTTCACGAAAGCGACGAGAACCCGGTGGTCGGTCATCTCTCTCACCGGGTCGACGACGACTCCTCCGGCGCTCTCGACGTTCCGTACGGTGCCTTCGGCGTCGGTGACGTTGAACCCGAGAACAGCCTCACCGGCTGCGGGAGTGGGTCTTTCGAGAAATCGCCACAGAACCAGCGTCGAATCGTCTCCGCGGCCGCTGGTGAGGATGATCTCCTCCAGCGCATTCGCGCCCTCGCCGACAGCGAGTCGCGCCTTCTCGGTGAGGCCGAAGGCGGATTGGTAGAACCTCGCCTGCGCGGGAAGGTTGTCGACGAAAACTTTGGTGAACGCGAATCGACTGGAACTGGTCATCGGAATCCTCGAATGTTCGACGTGCACTGCGGACCGGCGTGGAAGGAATACGCCGGAGTATCGAGAGGTGGACGGACTGTGTGAGCCCCTGTCCGGCCGCGGGTACGGGGTGGGTCACTTCTGTGAGCCGTTCGCGGATTACCCCATCCGCGAACCGATTTGGACAACAAGGTTTTCCCGCTCAATGGACACGAAGTGCTCACCGGCGACCGGTCGATGGCCGGTGTCCTCCGTGTGGAGGGGAAATCTGTCCGATGATCGGACACCCGAGTTGACGGATATGTCCACGCGCACGAGGGTGATCGAAACGATCGAAGGGACAGAGCGGTGACCGATCCGTCCTCGCGCTGGGCACGTCGCGCCGACCGGGTCGTGTAGTTCATTGGCAATCAACACGAATTAGGCTGTGGTAGAGAGTGATCAGTGTGGCGCGAAGGTGTCCGGAGAGTGTCGGATACGGTGACGTCCGCCATTCGGCGACATTTGGGTTCGACTGGAAGTGCTCTGTGAGCGGGTGCGTGCAGTGAGCCCAGGAACCGCCTCGGACGCGGAGGTCGCGTCCGAGGCGCCGGAACTCGGCCCCGGAGCCGGAGCGGCAAGATCTGTAGTGTTGGTGCTCGTAGTTTGCGGCGCCGTCATGACGCTGCAGCAGACCATGATTCTGCCGCTGTTGCCGGCGTTGCCGAGCCTGCTGGGCACCTCTTCCACCACCGCATCATGGTTGGTGACGGCGACGTTGGTCACCGGTGCGGTCGTGACGCCACTGGTCGGACGTCTGGCCGATTCGTTCGGCAAGAAGCGGCTGGTGATGATCACTCTGTCGGTGGTCGTGGCCGGTTCGCTCCTCGGCGGCGTGAGTGCGTCGATTCCTGCTCTCATCGTCGCGCGTGCGATGCAGGGGTGTGGTCTCGCGCTGGTACCGGTTGCGATCTCGATCATGCGAGATGTCCTCCCGCGCGATCGCGTTCCGGGCGGTGCGGCGGCGATGGGCGCGTCCCTGGCGGTCGGTTCCGCAGCGGGACTACCGATTGCCGGACTGGTCGTCCTGTACCTGGACTGGCACGGAATATTCTGGGTCACTGCCGCGAGCGGCGCGCTCCTTCTGATGGCGGTCGTCAGGGTGATTCCCGACGGCCCGGTGAGCTCACGGGACTCGTTCGACTATCTGGGGGCCGTCGTCCTCGCGGGTGCACTGACCTCGGTGCTTCTCGTCCTCACGAAGGGAAACCAGTGGGGTTGGGGTGAGCCGCGCACGCGGCTGCTGCTCGTCGTCGGCTGCGCGCTCGCGATTGTGTGGGTTCCGGTCGAGCTACGCTCCCGATCGCCTGTGGTGGATCTGCGTCTCGCTTCGAGGCCGGCGGTGCTGTCCGTCAACACGTGCTCACTCCTGATCGGCTTCGCGCTGTTCAGCAATACCCTCGTGACTATCCAGCAGCTACAGATCCCACGCGTCACCGGTTCCGGGTTCGGTATGGGCATGGTGGAAGCCGGCCTGTGGATGATCCCGCCAACGCTGGTGGGTGTCGTCATGGCGCCCGTCGCTGCGAGTGCGATCAGGCGCTTCGGTGCACGCCTCACCCTGCTGGTCGCTGCCGTCCAGATATCCGGTTCCTTCGGTCTGAGAGTCTTTTTCAGTGAGGAGCTTTGGCAGGTGCTCGCCGGGGCAGGCCTGGTCGCAGTGGGCCTTTCCCTCGCACAAGCGGCGATCCCCACTCTCACGATTCAGGCAGTACCCGTCGCGCAGACGGCATCGGCGAATGGGGTCAACGCGCTCCTGAGGTCGGTGGGTACATCCAGCGCGAGCGCCACGATGGCCGCTGTCGCGGCCGTGTCCTTTGTTCATGCCGACGGCGGTACGTACCCGAGTTTCGGCGCCTTCGCTGCGATGTTCTGGATCTCGGCCGGCGCCACCCTCATTGCAGCGGGAGTGGTCGCGGCGGGTCTCGTACTGCAGCGAAGCACCCGCACGCTTCGGGCCGCTGTCGACGGCGCGCAAGCCGGCTGACGAGGCTCCCGTGCCGGTGGATTCTGCACCGGCTCGTCCGCTCAGTGGACAGAGGGGCTGCGAGCGTATTCCCGACCAACAATGCTGGGGAACATCGGATTTCGATATCGATATGCCGACCGAGCTAGGGAGGAAATATGGCGCAAGCCTTGACCGGCAGGACGGCCCTGGTCACCGGAAGCAGCAGGGGGATCGGTCGCGGCATCGCACAGCGGTTGGCGGCCGAGGGCGCCACGGTTGTCGTGACCGCGAGGGCCGCGCATGCCTCGGAGTCGGTACGGGCGGGGCGTAGCACGACGATCGCCGGCAGCTTGGACGAGACGGTTGCGTTGATCGAGGCCGCGGGGGGCCGGGCACTCGCCATTCCCGCTGATCTCGAGGATGCCGAGGCCCGCGACGGGCTCGTCGATCGTGTCGTCGAGGAGTTGGGAGGCATCGACATTCTGGTCAACAATGCGGGCTTCGCCGACTACTCGGTGGTCGAGGACATGGAACTGGCGACCTTCGATCGGACAGTCGACCACTACCTGCGGGTGCCGTTCGTGCTCTCCCGCGCGGCGATCCCACACATGCGCAAGCAGGGCGGCGGATGGATCGTCAATATCGGATCCTCGACGGGGCTCGACCCGATCCGGCCGTTCCGGGACTACAACAAGACGTCGGGCGATGTGGTGTACGGGTCCATGAAGGCCGCGTTGCACCGCTTCACCCAGGGACTCGCCGCCGAACTGCTCGACGCCGACATCGCGGTGAACTCGGTGGGGCCGTCCACAGCGATCATGACCCCCGGTGCCGCGTCGCTCATCCCCGAGGGCTACGAGACCGAGCCCGTCGAGTACCTCGCCGAGACGGTGCTGGCGATGTGCGTACTTCCTGCCGCGGAGCGGACCGGGCATGTCGCCTTCAGCCTCCATTTCCCCTGGAGCCAGAGGCTTCCGGTGATGACACTGGACGGGCAGACCGAATTGCCACGACGAGAGCCGCCGGCCTGGAGTAACCCGAACATCCGGCCGGCAGGCCTGTAGCAGTCCGACACGACAGACGGAGGAATTGATGGTTCAGCGCGACATCGCACCCGAATCGGTGGCACAGGCAGTGGCGAAGTGGTGGTTCTACTACGACGAGTGGAATCCGGCGGTGCTCCGTTCGCTCGTCACCGACGACTTCGCGTTCAGTTGCCGCAGTGACACCGGTGCCACGGCCTACGAGGACTTCATCACGTGTGACCTGCGCGGAGTGGACGAGGTGATGGCCTGGCAGGAAGAGCACCGCATCAACAGTCCATATCCGTTGCGCCACAACGGTGCCAACATCTTCATCACAGGCGTCGGGGACTCCGCAATCACGTTCTCGTCGTACATCTTCGTCACCAAGATCATCGAGGGCCGACCGTATTCGCTCTCGAGCGGAATCGTGCACGGGTCGGCGCGGGTGACCTCCGATGGCATCGCGCTGCAGCGACTCGAAGTAGTGCTCGATACGCGCGAATCGGTCCGTTATTCGGATCTGCCGGCGGGCGCCACATCGGCATCGGCGTCGCGAGTCCACTGACCCACGGACGTAACCGGGTCGCGTGGGTGAACTCCCACCTCACGAGAACGAGGATTGATCATGCCCCTGGCTGTTGAGGCACAACGAGTCATCGACGACGTGGCATCTCGCATGCGCGTACCGATGTACGAGATGTCGGTCGAAGAATTGCGCGCCGCATACTCGGCACGGGCAGTGCCGGCAACGACGGTGATCCACGAAGTGCTCGACCTCACGGTGCCGTCGGGCACCGGAGGTGTGCCGGTGCGCATCTACCGTCCGAGTGCCGACACGAGCCTTCCCGTAGTCATGTGGCTGCACAGCGGTGGATGTGTGATCGGCGGCCTGGATCAGAACGACGAGTACCTGCGGAAGCTGAGTGCTGCTGCCTCTGTCGTGATCGTCTCGGTGGACTACCGCCTGGCGCCGGAACATCCACATCCGGCCGCACTGGACGACTGTCGTGCGGTGTGGGAGTGGCTCGAGGGCGCCCCGGGTGAACTGGCTGCGGACGTCGACCGTGTGGCCGTGGCAGGGGAGAGCGCCGGCGGAACCCTGACCTTCGCACTCACTCAACAACTCCGCGATGGCGGACGCCCCCTCCCGACCGCGCAGGTCAGCTTCTACGGTGCGGCCGAGATGCGGGTGTCGAACCCGGATGAGGCCAGTCTGCTGTCCTCTCCGGAGGACTGCCACCGGTTCTGGGACCTGTACGCCCCGGACGTTCGCTCGCGCCTGCACCCCGACGTCAGCCCGGGTCTCGCCGCCGATGTCACCGGATTGCCACCCACTTTCATCGTCACCGCAGAGGTGGACCCGACGCGGGACGCCACTGAGGACTATGCGCGTCGCATGGCTGCATCGGGAGTGCAGGTGGAACTCGACCGCTACGACGGGATGATGCACGGCTTCGCGACGCTGCTGACGGCACTGCCGCAGGCGCGCCGCGTTTTCGACCGTACTGTGCGGTTTCTCTCGGGTTCGCTGGGGAGCCCCGCCGCCACGCAGGAATGAGCCTCATCGGCTACGCAACCCGACCTCGTCTTCGTGGCCGGGACCATTGGATCAAGGAGAGTTAGTGTCCACAGCCCAGATCAGATTCTCTACGGGCACTGCAGTTGTCACGGGCGGTGCGGCCGGAATCGGCGAGGGGTTCGTTCGCCATCTCGCGGAACTCGGGATGACTGTCGTGGTCGCCGACATAGACCACCGGCGGGCGATGGACGTTGCGGCCGACGTGATCGGTTCCGGCGGTTCGGCGTACCCGTATCGGGTCGACGTGACCGACCCGGCGGCGGTGGACGCGATGGCCGAGGAGGTCTTCGCGCGGTACGGCAGCGTCGAACTCCTGATCAACAACGCGGGGGTGGAGAATGCCGGCCTTCTGTGGGAGGTCGGACTCGATCGCTGGAAGCGGGTCATGGAGATCAACGTCGACGGCGTATTCCACTGTCTGCGTTCCTTCGTGCCCCGGATGATCGGGGTCGGCTCGCCGACATGTATCGCGAACCTGTCGTCGGTAGGCGGCCTGAACAGTGTCGCCGTCCAGGCCCCATACATCGTCAGCAAGCATGCCGTGCTTGCATTGACGGAGTGCCTGCACCAGGAACTCTCACTCGTCGAGGCGCCGATCCAGGTGTCTGCGGTGCTACCCCACTCGATTCGCAGCCAGATTTTTCTGGCGGCCCAGAAGGACGCCCCGTGTGACAATGCGACGGCGAATGCAGTGTTCGCCGCCATGCAACGCGACAATGTCGAGGCGGGTCTCGATCCCGTTGTCGCAGCCCGACATATGACCGAGGCGATTGCGCGCGGGGATTTCTGGGTCTTCTCGAATGACGAGAAATGTGTCGAGATCGCGACCCAACGGGCCCGGCAGTTGCTCGACCTGGCACCACCACCGGACCCCCGACTCATGCTCGAGCGCATGGGCGTCGCGGTCGACGACTAGTGGTGCCCCACATCCAGCCTGATCATCCTTCCGGAGGGAACATGAAGACTCGTCGTCCACTAGCGGCGGTAGCGCTTTCCGCCGCTACTGCATTGGCCATCGTGGGGTGCGGGCGTGCCGACCCCGCGGAGACCGGCGGTGCCGATGAGCCGTACCGCGTGCTGGTGACGGGTGGAATCAGCGCGCAGGGCGTCCTCGCGGCGAATGCGCAGACTGCGATTCTTGCCGCCCAGGCCGGCGCACGAGTGCAGAACGAGTCCGGTGGCATCGGGGGGCGCAGGATCGAACTGACGATCGTCGATGACGGCGGCGATCCGACGAAGGCGGTGACCGAGCTACGCAAGGCGATCAGTGCGAAGAAGCCCGACTTGTTCCTCAGCTCCGGCCCCTCGTCGGTGAGCGCAGCGGTTCTGCCCATCCTGAACCAGAACGACATTCTGTCATTCGGAGTGGCGCCGACTCCGGACTCGACGGACGCGGCGAAGTTCCCGCTCAATTTCGACCTCGGCATCGGTGCGCCGGAGAGCGCCCGCGGCATCGTCGGTCACGCGAAGGAGAAGGGCTACGACAGCATCGGTGTCATCCACGGCAGTACCGCGTACGGCGAGCTGTTCGGCAAGGAGATGACCTCGACGCTCGAGAAGGCGGGCCTGAGGCAGGCCGGCAACGAGGAGTACGAGGCGACAGCCCTCGACATGACAGCGCAGCTGCAGTCGCTGAAGAACGCGGGCGCCGAGGCGGTCGCAGTGGATGCCTACGGCGCGCCGCTGGGCTACATCCTGCAGAACATGCAGCGCCTGGGCTGGGACGTGCCGCTCATCGGCAACATCTCGGTCGGGGCCACGAATCTGGTCGCGAACGAGCCCCCGACCGGTGTTCTCGGCACACCGCAGGTCGAGAATCTCGTGGTGCAGGTCTTCACGAGTACTGTGCACGACGCCGACAGCGAGGCCGTGAACCGGATGGTCGACACCATGGCATCGATCGGCACGATCCCGTCGACACTTGTCGTCGCAGGCAACTACGACGCGTTCCCACTGGTGGCCGCCGGTGCCGAGAAGGCGGGTACCACCACCGATGCGGGGAAGCTCGCGCAGGCGATCGAGACCGACGAGGTCCAGGAGACCGCGGAGACGGCGTTCTTCGCGCGCTACAACTTCAGCGCCGACAGTCACGGGCCCAACCCGAGCCAGGACGAGATGCGGTTCATCGCGCCCACCAAGGTCGTCAACGGCCAATTCGGGAGCGATCGCCAGCCCTGAGCGGAAACTGCTCGAATCAGAGAAGGATGAAAACGTATGGATTCGACAACCCTGGGCCATGCTAGCGGTCCGGTCATGCTTCCGGCCGCCGAGCAGGCAGCCGCGATCGATGAGATTCAACGACTGTTCGCGAGCCGACTCCGGATCATGGACACCAAACAGTGGGATCTCTACGGCAGTGTGCACACGCCGGACGTCGTCAGCGACACCTTCGGTGCCGGTGGATCGGTGGTCGGTCGCGCAGATCTCACGGAGGCTATCCGGAATGTATTGGACGGCAGCGTGTTCGTGACCTCGGTCCACCACGGGCACACACCCGAGATCACGCTGACCTCGGACACCACGGCTACCGGCATCTGGGCCATGGAGGACGAGCTGTGGTGGACCAACGGTGATATCGAGGAGCACCTGCACGGCTACGGCCACTACCACGAGGAGTACCGCAGGATCGAGGGCCGGTGGCTGATCGGCTACCGCAGGCTCACCCGGCTACGGGTGACGCACTCGCCGCACTATTTCGACTACCTCTCCGCGGGCTGACGCTCGCGGGTCATCCGCTGGTGCAGGACATTTCTGCGGCGCTACTGTGCGGTGTCAGTCCTCGGCGAGAGGTGCGGTGAGCGTGGATGTCGCCATGGCGATCACGTTGCGCCTGAAGGTCTCGAGCGGCAGAGGTGGCCGACGGCGGTTCGCCATGTCGCGGGCTCGAATGGCCAGCATTGCCGAAATGAGGAGCAGTGTCCCCTGGATGCGCTCGTCGGCGACACGAGGTGGCAGGTCGTCGATACCGGCACGCATCAGCGCGATGGTTGCCGCCAGGCTCGGATACTTCTCGACGCCGTCCATCTGTTCCGGCGTCAGTTCGTACATGGTCTGACCCAGGATGCGCAGATACCGTCGCCCGGAGTCGTTCGACAGCATTTCGGCCAGGGGGATCACGGCGAGTTCGACGGCGTCGCGCGGATCACGGGGGCCCGGTGCCGGCCAGTCGGACAGCAGCTTGGCGCGGCGCTCCTCGATACGGGTGAGGTACTTCTCGCGGATCGCCTGAAGGACGCCTTCGCGGGAGCCGAAGTGGTATCGCAGCGCGGACGGATTGCGTTGTCCTGCACCGGTGACGATGTCGCCGACGAGGGTTGCCTCCACGCCTCGGGTCGCGAACAACTCCTCGGCGACCTCGAGGAGTTTCTGTTTCGTCGAAACGGTCTCCTGGCTCATGCGGGCAGTGTAGCTTCCCGAGGTACTACTAATAAGGAGTATTAATGCATCCGATCGAAGTAGCCCGCAGGAGACGAATCGGACGACTCGTCGTGGCGGCGGCGACGCTGGCCGCGGCGATCGGTTCGGGTGTCGGTGCTGCCGGCGCGACGGGCAGTCTCGGAAGTGGGAGTCTCGGGAGTGGAAGCCTCGGGTCGGGAAGCGCCGAGGGGAGTGGAATGTGGCCGTACGCGGACACCGGATGGGTGACACTGCATGGCGATCCGGCCAATCGTAAGCAGCAGTTGGGGGTGGACACAGCCGCCGAGTACACGCGCTGGACCGCCCTCGAAGGCGCGGCGGTTCTCACCGCGCCCGTGCTGCTGCCCAACGGAAACCTCGCGGTGACCACCGGTAAGGCCGAGGGCAACGCGAATCTCCATATCCTCGACCGGCTCGGCAATACGGTGTGGGAAGCGCCAGGGTGGAGTGGCAAGGACGGTGTCGATTCCGCCGCGATCATGTCGTCGCCCATCGTCGACGTCGACGGCAACATCTACATCGCAGACGCCGACCAGTTCTGGTCGTACACGAGCGGAGGCAGTCTGCGGTGGGTGATCGACCTGCCTGCCGCCCCGACGCCCAATCCCTTCGCCACCGGAGCGCGGCCGATCAATCCCTTTGTCACCGCCGTTTTCACGAAGGACGGCGGTGTCCTCGGGACCACCGCGTTCGGTCAGGTGGTCGTCGTCGATCGCGCTACCGGTGAGCTGCGCGCGCCGATCCTGCAGTTGCCGGGCACGTTGGCCAAGAGACATACGAAGACCGCGATGTCGCCGAGTATGTGGTCCGACGGAATCATGGATCCGGCGGTCCGGGACCCCATCTTCCAGATCATCATGGGTGGAATCGTGCAGAGCGCCAACACGCCTGCCGTCGACGAGCGGACGGGGCGCGTGTTCGTTGCGGCGACCGACGTCGTGCAGGACAAGGGTGCGCTCTACGGGTTGGACGTGACACCCCCGCGGGCTGGGCAGCCGGGGTCGGTGTCGATCGGCTTTTCGGCGCAGATGGGTCCGGGTAGCGGGTCCAGTCCCGTGCTCTCGCCGGACGGGCGCCTGGTCTACACGTGCGACGACGAGGGCCTGCTCTACGCCTTCGATGCGTCGACGGGAGAACAGGTGTGGAGTGCTCCGTCGAATGCCGCCGCCGCCGCGGTGACGGTGGATGCCGGTGGGGACATCTACGTCCTGACGAACCCCGGTGTCGCGTCGGCCTTCGACGAGACCGGTGAAAAGCTGTGGGACGCGGACCTGTCCGCGGTCACCGCCGCTGCGTTGCCGGTCAACGACGTGTACGGCGCGCCCATCGTGCGGGGCAACGGCAATCCCACCGTGGTGAACGATGCCGTGCTGATCGAGGTGTACTTCGGCTACGACGTTCCGGTGCAGGGCTATCCGGTCTCGGTACCGGTGAAGGCCGCGATCGTGGAACTCGACCCGGCGACGGGGGTTGCGCGTCGCACCGTCGCGATCGCCAGTGACAGCACCGAGGGTCTGCTCGCGGTCGCACCCGACGGCAGGATGTTCTCGACGCTCGGCGCGATGACGTCGACGGCGATCGCGCCCCTCGCGCCGATGGTGAATCCGAATCTGCCGGACGGCCTCGAGGTGATGCGCCCGCAGGGTGGCCTGGACGGGTTCCTCCCCGTGTCCTGATCGGGAAACGCAGAACGGGGGTCCTGCAGTCCGGTTCGGACTGCAGGACCCCCGTGTGTTCGGTGGCTACTTGCCGCGGATGGCGTCGAACACCTTGGGATCGACCAGCGTCGAGGTGTCGCCCAGATCGCGGCCCTCGGCGACGTCGCGCAGCAGACGACGCATGATCTTGCCGGAGCGGGTCTTCGGCAGTTCGGGTACGACCGTGATCTGCCGCGGCTTCGCGATCGGGGAGATCTCGGTGGACACCTGTGAGCGCAGTTCGGCGATCAGCGCCTCGCCGGTGTTCTCCATACCTTCGCGCAGGATCACGAATGCGACGATGCCCTGACCGGTGGTCTCGTCGGCGGCGCCGACGACGGCGGCTTCGGCGACCGACGGATGCCCGACGAGCGCCGACTCCACCTCGGACGTCGAGATGCGGTGACCGGAGATGTTCATGACGTCGTCGACGCGCCCGAGCACCCACAGGGCGCCGTCCTCGTCGTACTTGGCGCCGTCGCCGGCGAAGTACCAGCCCTCTTCGGCGTAGCGCGACCAGTAGGTGTCCTTGTAGCGCTCCATGTCGCCCCAGATGCCGCGTAGCATCGCCGGCCACGGCTCGTCGAGGACCAGGTAGCCGCTGCCGCCGGCGCCGAGTTCGTGGGCCTCGTCGTCGACGATCTTCGCGGAGATGCCGGGCAGCGGGGCCATCGCGGAACCGGGCTTGGTGGCGGTGATGCCGGGCAGTGGCGAGATCATGATCGCGCCGGTCTCGGTCTGCCACCACGTGTCGACGATCGGCGCGGTGCCGCCGCCGATGACGTCGCGGAACCAGCGCCACGCCTCCGGGTTGATGGGCTCGCCCACCGAGCCGAGCAGGCGGATCGACGACAGGTCGTGCGCGTCGGGGATCTCGCGGCCCCACTTCATGAACGTGCGCACCAGCGTCGGCGCGGTGTAGTAGATGGAGACGCCGTACTTCTCGATGATCTGGAAGTGCCGGTGCTCGTCGGGGGAGTTGGGGGTGCCCTCGTAGACCACCTGCGTGACGCCGTTGCTCAGCGGGCCGTAGACGATGTAGCTGTGCCCGGTGACCCAGCCGATGTCGGCGGTGCACCAGTAGACGTCCTGGCCGGCCTTGTGGTCGAACACGTTGTGATGCGTGTACGACGCCTGCGTCAGGTAGCCGCCGGAGGTGTGGATGATGCCCTTGGGCTTACCCGTCGTGCCGGACGTGTAGAGGATGAACAGCGGGTGTTCGGCGTCGAAGGCCTGCACCTCGTGCGTGTCGGACGCCTTCTCGACGGTGTCGTGCCACCACAGGTCCCTGCCCTCGGTGATGTCGACGTCGATGCCGGTTCGCTTGACCACCAACACGTTCCGTACGGATTCGGCGCCGGAGACGGCCTCGTCGACGGCGGGCTTGAGTGGGGCGGCCTGGCCGCGACGCCACTGCCCGTCGACGGTGACGACGAGCTTGGCGGCGGCGTCGTCGATACGTGAGCGCAGCGCGGTCGCCGAGAATCCGGCGAACACCACCGAGTGGGTGAGGCCGAGTCGGGCGCACGCCAGCATCGTCACGATGGCTTCGGGGATCATCGGCATGTAGATCGCGACGCGGTCACCCGCGACGAGGCCGAGTTCGGTGAAAGCGTTTGCCGCGCGGCTTACTTCGGCCAGCAGGTCGTTGTAGGTGATGTCGCGGCTGTCGCCGGGCTCGCCTTCGAAGTGGATCGCGACCCGGTCGCCGTTGCCGGCGATCACGTGCCGGTCGACGCAGTTGTAGGCGACGTTCAGTTCGCCGCCGACGAACCACTTGGCGACGGGCGCGTCCGACCAGTCGAGGACCTCGGTCCACGGAGTGGCCCAGTCCAGGCGCCGGGCCTGGGTGTCCCAGAAGGCGAGGCGGTCGCGGTCGGCCTCGGCCTGCAACTCGGGGCCTGCGTTCGCCGCGGCCGTGAACTCCGCGCTGGGCGGGTACACCTGGGGTGCGTCGGTAGCACTGCTCGTCATCTCGGCTTGCCTTCTTTCCGGGTCGAAATCGACAGTTGTCGCACGTGTGAGGGTAGTCACAGGTGGCGGGGGTCGCATGATTCCCTCCCATCGAGCGGTCGCCACGTGCGCCGATCGGTCGAAACGGTGCGACGGGCGGTCGTTGCCGTGTGGGACGTTGCGATCGGGCCTCGAACGGGTGCCGATCCAGTCCGGGAGCGCCTGGACTCCGACGGCCACCACGGTCGCTGCCTATCGTCACAGGAACCAACCGAGTGTTTCGGGAGGTGAGCGGTGGCTGTTCGGCGGTCGACTGCGGGGGCGTCGGCGCTTGTCGTGGTGCTGGCGTCGGCGCTGCTCGTGGCGTGCACAGGGAGCACTGCTCCGAGTGCGCACACCATCTATGCCTGGAGCGGCGAGCCACAGAACCCGTTGGTCCCGACCGACACCGGGGAGAACACGGGTGGACGGGTGCTCGATGCGCTGTTCGCCGGCCTGGTGTCGTACACCGCCGAAGGAGACGTCGAGAACGAGGTGGCGCAATCGATCGAGACGTTCGACGGGCAGCGCTACACCGTCACGCTCGAGGACGGGTGGACCTTCACTGACGGAACCCCGGTCACGGCAAACTCGTTCGTCGACGCGTGGAACTACGGCGCGTTGTCCACCAACGCGCAACTGCAGTCGTCGTTCTTCGATCCGATTCGGGGCTACGACGAGGTAGCCGCCGCGAACCCGACCGCGACGACGATGTCCGGGCTCGAGGTGCTCGACGATCGGACGTTCACGATCACGCTGAAGCAACCCGAATCGGCGTTCCCGAAACGGTTGGGGTTTGCCGCGTACTACCCGCTGCCGCAGGCCGCGTATGCCGACATGGCCGCGTTCGGGCAGCACCCGATCGGCAACGGCCCGTACCGGTTCACGAACGACGATGCGTGGCAACATAATGTGCGCATCGACCTGACGACGAACCCCGACTATCGGGGCGCACGGGTCGCGCGCAACGAGGGGCTGACCTTCGTGATGTACAGCAACCTCGACACCGCCTACACCGACCTGCTGTCGAACAACCTCGACGTCCTCGACGGTGTCCCGTCCAGCGCACTGGACACGTTCGAAGAGGACCTGCCGGGCCGCACGGTCAACCAGCCGTCCGCGACGATCGAGACATTCACCATCCCGGAACGGCTGCCGCACTTCGGTGGCGAGGAGGGACGGCTGCGCCGGCAGGCGATCTCGCAGGCGATCGACCGCGAGCAGATCACCGAACGGTTGTTCGCGAGCACCCGTACACCGGCGCGCGACTTCACCAGCCCGGCTGTTCCAGGCTGGACGCCGAGCCTGTCCGGATCGGGAAATCTCGACTTCGTCCCCGATCGTGCGCGGGCGCTGTGGGCGCAGGCCGACGCGATATCGCCGTGGAGCGGGACGTTCGCGATCGCCTACAACTCCGACGGCGGACATCAGGATTGGGTGGATGCGGTGAGCAACAGCATCCGCAACACGCTCGGCATCGACGCGCGGGGCGCGCCGTATCCGACGTTCGCGCAACTGCGGACCGAGGCCACCGAACGGACCATCCGGACCGCATTCCGATCGGGTTGGCAGGCGGACTACCCGCAGCAGTACGGGTTCCTGGCCCAGAACTACCAGACGGGAGGCAGTTCCAACGACGGCGAATACTCCAACCCGGAGTTCGACGCTCTGCTGCGGGCGTCGGCCGGTGCGACCGACCCGGAGGAGTCACAGCGGCTGATCGATCGCGCGCAGGAGATCCTCCTGCGTGATCTGCCCGCGGTGCCGAACTGGAATCGCAACGCGTCGGGCGGGTGGTCGGAGTACGTCACGAACGTGCGAATCGGGTGGGATGGCGTGCCGCTCTACTACCTCGTCGAGAAGGGGTAGCAATGCTTCGCTATACCGGCAGGCGTGTGCTGCAGATGATTCCGGTGTTCCTCGGAACCACCTTCCTGATCTACGCGCTGGTGTTCCTGCTGCCCGGTGATCCTGTCGCTGCCCTCGCCGGGGACCGGGCGCTCACCCCCGCGGTGACGGAGCAGTTGCGAGCCCGGTACCACCTGGACCAACCGTTCCTGGTGCAGTATCTGCTGTACCTGAAGGGGCTCGTGACGCTCGACTTCGGTACGTCGTTCTCCGGCCGGCCCGTCGGTGAGGTGCTGGCGCAGGCCTTCCCGATCACCTTGAAGCTCGCGCTCACGGCCATCGTCATCGAGACGGTGCTCGGCGTCGGGGCCGGACTGATCGCCGGTCTCCGGCAGGGTGGCGTGTTCGACGGCACCGTCCTGATCCTGAGCCTCGTCCTCATCGCGATCCCGGTGTTCGTCCTCGGCTTCCTCGCACAGTTCTTCATCGGGATCCGGTGGGGCCTGGCGCCTCCCACGGTAGGCGCTGACACCAGCCTGCCGCGGTTGATACTGCCGGCGTGCGTGCTCGCGGCCGTCTCGTTCGCGTACGTCCTGCGCTTGACGCGCACATCGGTCGCGACGACGCTGCACGCCGACTTCGTGCGGACCGCCACGGCGAAGGGGTTGTCGCGGCCGCGGGTCGTGTGGGTGCACGTGCTGCGCAATTCTCTGATCCCGGTCGTCACGTTCCTGGGTGTGGACCTTGCGGCGCTGATGGGCGGCGCGGTGGTCACCGAGGGCATCTTCAACATCAACGGGGTAGGGGGCACCATCTACCAGGCCGTCATCCGCGGCGAGGCACCCACGGTCGTGTCCTTCGTCAGCGTCCTCGTCGTGGTGTATCTGATCGCGAACCTTCTGGTGGACCTGCTGTACGCCGTCCTCGATCCGCGGATTCGCTATGCCTGACGAGCGTGGGATGTGGGGATCGGCGTGGCGTCGACTGCGTCGGCGGCCGATGTTCCTGGTGGCGTGCGTCATCCTGCTCGTCGTGGTCGCGATCGCGCTGTTCCCGGGGCTGTTCACGAGTGTCGACCCGCGCTACTGCAACATCGCCGACAGTCTCGGACCGCCGCGTTCGGGACACTGGTTCGGCTTCGACCGACAGGGATGTGACGTGTACGCGCGCACGATCTACGGCGCCCGCCCCTCCGTCACCGTCGGGGTGTGCGTCACCGCGGCCGTCCTGGCGATCGGGGTCCTGTTCGGCGCCCTCTCCGGCTACTACGGTGGCTGGGCCGATTCGGTGCTCTCGCGTATCACCGATATCTTCTTCGGCATTCCGCTGATCCTCGCCGCGATTGTATTGATGCAGTTGTTCGCCCAGCGGACGATCTGGACGGTGGTGGCGGTGCTTGCCCTGTTCGGATGGCCGCAGATGGCGAGAATCGCTCGTGGAGCAGTCATCTCGGCCAAGTCCCACGACTACGTACTCGCTGCCCGTGCAGTGGGAATGTCGAGCCCGTCGATCCTCGTGCGGCACGTGCTGCCCAACGCGCTCGCTCCGATCATCGTCGTCGCCACCATGTCGCTCGGGACGTTCATCGTCACGGAGGCGACGCTGTCGTTCCTCGGGATCGGGCTGCCGTCCACCACGGTGTCGTGGGGCGGCGACATCAGTACCGCGCAGGTGACGCTGCGGCGTGGGTCGACGATTCTGTTCTATCCGGCCGGCGCCCTCGCGATCACGGTGCTCGGCTTCGTCCTGCTCGGGGACTCCCTGCGCGACGCTCTGGATCCGACGAGAGCGAGACGCCGATGACCGCGCCACTGCTCGCCCTCGAGGGGCTCGAAGTGAGCTTCGGATCCGGCGCCACCGCGGTGCGCGCGGTCCGCGGCGTCGATCTGACGGTAGAGCCCGGGCAGACTGTCGCGATCGTCGGCGAGTCCGGTTCCGGGAAGTCGACGCTCGCCCACGCGCTGATCGGCCTGCTGCCCGGCGGCGGCCGCGTGACCGGCGGGCGCATCGCATTCGAAGGGCGCAACCTGACTCACGCGCCGGAACGAGTGTTCGTCGGGATCCGTGGGAGCGGAATCGGATTCGTGCCGCAGGATCCCGCGACCAACCTCGATCCGGTCTGGAAGATCGGGTTCCAGGTGCGGGAGACGTTGTCGGCCAACGGGGTGGCGAAGGGGCGGGCCGCCCGTCGGCGGGCGGCCGAGTTGCTCGCGGAAGCCGGACTCGACGACGCCGAGGCCCGCGCCGGCCGCTACCCGCACGAGTTCTCGGGCGGGATGCGACAGCGGGTTCTCATCGCGATCGGTCTCGCGGCCCGCCCGCGTCTGCTCATTGCCGACGAGCCGACGTCGGCCCTCGACGTGACCGTCCAGCAACGCGTCCTCGACCATCTCGAGCACCTGGCGGGTGAATTGGGCACTGCGGTCCTGCTCATCACGCACGACCTCGGGGTCGCCGCCGAACGCGCCGAACACGTCGTCGTGATGCACGAGGGGACGGTCGTCGAATCCGGTTCTCCGGAACGGATCCTCACTGAACCCGAGCATCCGTATACCCGGCGGCTCGTGGCCGCGGCACCATCGCTCGGCATCGAACGGACCCGGCCAGTCGCGTCCCCTGACGCGGCTCCGCTGCTCGTCGTCGACGGCCTGCGAAAGGTATTCCGCAGCAGACGGACCGAGGTGACCGCTGTCGACGACGTCTCGTTCACCGTGCACCGCGGGACCACCACCGCGATCGTCGGCGAGTCCGGATCGGGCAAGACCACGGTGTCGCGGATGATCCTCGGACTGCTGCCTCCCGACGGCGGCTCGGTCCTGTTCGACGGCACCGACCCGGCCGCGCTCGGTCGCGGAGAGAAGGCGTTCCGGCGCCGGGTCCAGCCCGTGTTCCAAGACCCCTACGGCAGCCTCGACCCGACGTACTCGGTGTTTCGGATCGTGGAGGAACCGCTTCGGGTGCACCGCATCGGTGGCCGCGTCGAGCGCGCCCGGCGGGTCCGCGAACTCCTCGACCGCGTCGCCCTGCCCGCCGATCTGTCGCGCCGGTTCCCTGCCGAACTGTCCGGTGGGCAGCGGCAGCGGGTTGCGATCGCCCGTGCGCTCGCTCCCGGGCCGGAACTGCTCGTGTGCGACGAGGCGGTCTCGGCCCTCGACGTCGTGGTGCAGGACCAGATCTTGCGGCTGCTCGACGACCTGCAGCGCGACCTGGGCCTGACGTACGTGTTCGTCAGCCACGACTTGGCGGTGGTGCGGCGGATCGCCGACCGGGTGGTGGTGATGCACGGCGGGCGGGTGGTGGAGGAGGCGGCCGCGGAAGACGTGTTCGAGCGTCCCGGGCACGAGTACACCCGACGCCTGCTCGACGCCGTCCCGTCCGGTCGTCGGCGGGGTTCGGGAGAGTAGCGCCGCTCCGATCGAAATGCCCTGTGCAAGAGTGGCTGTGTGGAGTGCGGAACACGGCTGCCGGCCGCATCGGTGAGAGACCGCAGGGACCGGATCGGGGACTGGGCCGAGAGCGGCGTGGTGGCCCTGACCGGTCGTGCCGACGGCCCGCCCGTCTTACCGCCGGGTCGGGCGGCCTCGTATGCGCGCGAACTCACCGACTGGATCGCTGCCGCGACTCGTGACACCGCACATCCGGTCCACGTGGATGGTGCCCGACTGCTGTCCGAACGCGCCGCGTACACGGGAGGCGTCCGGGGCGGGTCCGTGTCGGTCGGACGGCACTGTCGACTGCTGCCCACTGCCGACGGTTGGGCTGCGGTCTCGTGCGCCCGTCCGGACGATCCCGTCCTCCTCGGAGCGCTGGTCGGGCACGACGTCGACGACGATCCCTGGCCGTACGTCCGGGCGTGGTTGCTCGAGCACTCCGGTGCGGATCTGCTCGAGCGCGCCGAACTGTTGGGCGTCGCCGCTGCCCCGGTGGTCCGGAAGACGAGCGCCGCAGTGGTCCCGGCCGCCGTCCGTCCCCGCTCGGTGGAGGGGATGCTGGTGGTCGACTTCAGTGCGCTGTGGGCCGGGCCGCTGTGCTCGCATCTGCTCGGTGCCGCCGGGGCCAGGGTGGTCAAGGTAGAGACCCCGAACCGTCCGGACGGGGCCAGATTCGGCAATCGCGACTTCTACGACCTGCTGCACGCCGGCCACGAGTCCGTGGTTCTCGATCCGGCAACGGCCAGTGGGCGCACGGCCATGGCGCGTCTGGTCGCGGCCGCCGATATCGTCGTCGAGGCATCGCGCCCACGCGCGCTGGCGAGGTTCGGGCTCGACGCGCATGCGGCAGCCGCAGCCGGCACCGCGTGGGTGTCGATCACGGCCCGTGGACGTGACAGCGATGCAATCGGTTTCGGCGACGACGTCGCCGCGTCGAGTGGACTCGTCGCTCGCGACGCGGGCGGATGGCCGACGTTCGTCGGTGACGCGATCGCCGATCCGCTCACGGGTCTCACCGCCGCGGTCTGCGCCATGACCGAGCCGCCCACCGGCGGCGGGCAGCTGTGGGAGGTCTCGATGTCCGACGTCGTCGCATCCACCTCGAGTCCGCCCGGCGAGCCGTCGCCTGTGACGTTCCGCCGCCGCGGCCGCTGGATGGTCGCCGCCGAATCCGAGGACGTCGAGATCGCGGCTCCGGCTCGGCGGCCGGGCTCGGCCGGGCATGCGCCCGACTCGGGCCGCGACACCGTCCGGGTGCTGCGCGAGATGGGGATCTCTGCGTGATAGGCGAATTCGTCATCCGCAACGCAGAGGTGGCCGGCCGGCCGGGCCTCGACGTGTGGATCGTCGACGGTCGGGTCGCCGAGATCGGTGTGGGACTTCGGCCTCCGCGCGGAGACACACTCGACGCCCGCGGTGGCGCGGTGCTGCCCGGCCTGGTCGACCACCACCTGCATCTGCACGCGCTGGCGGCGTCGCGGATGTCAGTCCGGTGTGGCCCGCCCGACGTCCGGGGGCCGGACGACCTGGCCCGCGCCCTTTCCGAGGCCGAATCCGAGGACGACGGCGGATGGGTCCGCGGCGTCGGGTACGTCGAGACGGTCGCGGGCCTGCTCGACGCCGCGATGCTCGATCGCCTGCATTCGGCACGGCCCGTTCGCGTTCAGCATCGCAGCGGCGCGTTGTGGATGCTCAACAGTGCGGCGCTGCGCGCCACGGGCCTCGTCGACGTGCGGCATCCCGGGGTCGAACGCGATTCGGAGGGGCAGCCGACCGGGCGTGTGTGGCGCGCCGACGACGCGCTGCGGGAACGACTGCCCTCCGGGAAACCGCCCGGTCTCGCCGGTGTCGGGCGTGATCTCGCACGCCTCGGCGTCACCGCGGTCACGGACGCCACTCCCGATCTGGCTCCCGGATCGCTCGCTGCGCTCATGGCTGATGCCGCGAACGGCCAACTGCCACAGCGTCTCCACCTATTGGGGGTACCGCCCGGCTCCACTCCGGTCCCGGAGCGGGGCACCCGGGTGACCGTGGGGCCGTACAAGATCGTGCTCGCGGACTCCGAGCCGCCGGACCTGGTCGGACTGATGGACACGATCACCCGCGTCCACTCCGAGGGCCGTGCCGTGGCCGTGCACAGCGTGACGCGGGAATCGTTGATGATACTGCTCGCCGCCTTCGACGAGGTCGGGTGCGTGCCGGGGGATCGCATCGAGCACGCTTCGATCGTGCCGGCCGAGGTCGTCGGCGTACTGCGTGAGCGCGGGTTGACGATCGTCACGCAGCCGGGATTCATTGCCGACCGGGGCGACGACTACCGTGCCCGGGTCGACGAGCGGGACCACCCGGACCTGTACCGGTGCCGCAGCCTACTCGATGCCGGAGTGGCCCTGGCGCTTTCGAGTGATGCCCCCTACGGCCCTCTGGATCCGTGGACGGTGATCGCCGCAGCGGTCGGTCGTCGCACCGAGTCCGGTGTCGTGCTCGGCGAGTCCGAGCGGATCGATCCGCCGCGGGCGCTCGAGGCGTACCTCGCCCCACCGGACAACCCTGGTGGTGTGCCGCGGCGCGTCCGCCCGGGGGTGTCTGCCGACCTGGTGGTGCTCGACGTGCCCCTGCGCGAGATGCTCGGATCGCCCGACTCTGCTGCCGTGGGAACGGTTCTCGTGGACGGCCGGGTCGTCTACGCCGGATGAGTGGGCTGCAGCTCCCGGCTCGCGTCGGCGAGGTTCCAGAGGCGACGCGTCGCACGGCACGGGAATTGCCCTCGACGCCGTACCGGGCGGCTTCCGGCTACGCGCAGACGGGTAGCGTCTGACGCGTGACCGATCCCTTGCAGCCGCTGCTGGACCTCCCGGGCGTCGTCGATGCGGCGGACCGCGCGCGTGACGCACTCGGCGAGGTGCATCGGCACCGGACCAATCGTCGGGACTGGCCCAAGACGGCCACCGAAGCGTCCGTCCGCGCTGCTCGCGCGTCCGCATCCATCGACGGCGGATCTACCGAACTGCCTGTGCCGGGAACGGTGGGCGATCCGATCCTGTCCGGGGCGTTGCGGGTCGCACAAGCGCTCGACGGGGAGGCGCTCACGATCATCCTGCAGACGTGGCAACGTGCGCCGTTGCAGGCGCTGGCCCGTCTGCACCTATTGGCAGCCGCCGACCTCGTCGACGACGCTGCGACGCTCGGACGGCCCCGAACGGATCCCGGCGTAGGGGAGCGGCTCGACATGCTGGCGCAACTGGTCACCGGCGGAACGAACGCGCCGGCGCCGGTGGTGGCCGCGATCGTGCACGGTGAACTCCTGGCACTGCGGCCGTTCGGGGTGGCCGACGGCATCGTGGCCCGCGCCGCATCCCGACTGGTTGCCACGTCGACCGGCCTCGACCCGCACAACCTGGGCGTGCCCGAGGTGAGCTGGATGCGCCGCGCGCCGGCGTACCTGGACGGGATCGCCGGATTCGAGTCGGCGACGCCCGAGGGGGTCGGCAGTTGGTTGATCCTGTGCTGCGGCGCACTGGAGGCGGGTGCCCGTGAGGCGATGTCCATCGCCGATGCCGCCGCTGCCGGCTGAGGCGGAAAAGTCGCGCGGCGGGTCGGCGCATACGAAGCGGGTGGTGCCACCGATCTTTGTCGGTGCCGCCACCCGCTAGCACGGACTGCCGGGTTACCAAGCGTGCAAGGTGGGTTGTGTGTCAACGGCCTCGGCGTGGGCTCGGGCGGTGGCGGATCGTCCCGGCAACGTGTGCTGGGTCCTTGCCGTCAGTCATCCGAGTCACGCAAGCCCACAACGCTTCTGCCCTTATAGTGGCTTGTGCTTCGCGTGGGTACCTGGTGCCCGTGCTGGGAAGTCCGTTCGGGGGATCAGTCCTTCTCTTCCGGATCGATCCTGGCTTTCCGGCCTTCCGTAACTCCTTTGTACCCTGTGCTCCGACCCACTTCAAGAGGCAATTTTCCTTTGTGGCAGACGCGGGTTCACCGTTTCCTCCGCCGCATCCCGTAGGTGAACGCGCCGGCCACTGCGGCGGTCGACAGCACCGCTGCTGCGGCGGTGACCGTCGACCGTGAGGGTGCCTGCAATCGGGCACGCAGCGATACCGGATTCGAGAAAGACAATACGGGCCAACCGCTTTCGATGGCGACCCGGCGGAGGCCGCGATCGGGGTTGACGGCGGTCGGGTGTCCGACGGCCTCGAGCATCGGAAGATCGGTCACGGAATCCGAGTACGCATAGCAGCGGGAGAGGTCGTAGCCCTCTCGTGCGGCGAGTTCGCGCATTGCCTCGACCTTGCCGTTGCCGTAGCAGTAGAACCCGAGTTCTCCGGTGTAGCGGCCGTCCTCGACGACCATGCGTGTCGCGCAGCTGTGAGATACGCCGAGGGCGGCGGCGATGGGAGTGACGACCTCCTCGCCCGACGCCGAGACGATCACGACGTCGTGGCCGCGGAGTTTGTGGTCTGCGATGAGGTCCGCGGCCTCCGCGAAGACCAGGGGATCGACGATGTCGTGCAGTGTCTCGGCGACGATGGCCCGGATCTGCTCGACGTCCCAGCCGGCGGTCATGTTCGTCAGGTTGGCGCGCATGCGCTCCATCTGGTCGTGGTCGGCACCCGAGAGGACGAAGAGGAACTGCGCGTAGCTGCTCTGCAGCACCGACCGCCGGGTGATGAGTCCCTGGGCGAAGAACGGCTTGCTGAAGGCGAGGGCGCTGGACTTGGCGATGATCGTCTTGTCCAGGTCGAAGAACGCGGCGACGCGTCCGCGCTGGGTGAGGTCGCTCGGGTCGGCGGTCACCTGACCAAGAATAGGGGAGTGGATGCGGCTTCGGTCGGGTACAGGCTTCCGGACGTTCCCGGCGATCCGGGCGCGTCGGATTGATCGCTGAACTTGCAATCAATCGTGGACGTGGGTGTAGTATTGCTTCTACCTGGACGCGATCCAGGCGTGTTCAGCCCGACCCCCCGGGGCTGAACTCTGACGACCCCCGCCTCCTCCCCCCCTGGCGGGGGTCGTCCCTTTTCTCAGCCCGAATGTTCCGGGCGTCCCCTTCTTTGCAGGCGAGACCCCTTCCAGGGCAACTCCGTCGCGTAAAAGTGGTACGTACGTACGAAAAGTTATCCACAGCCCCCGATTTCGTCCACATTCGTCGGATCGGCCTCCTCGAACGCGCGCCGAGGCCGCAGGCTGACGAGCATGACCACCGAACCCCTCGCCGTGCGGGCCCCGGACAGTCGCGGGGTGCTCGTCGCGACACGAGAGCGCGCCGTGACGGACAGTCTCAGATCTGTCGCCGCTGCTACTGATCAATCGTTTGTCGAGTCGGCGGAGCCGATCGGGCGCAGTGCATGGGTGTCGGCGGATCTGGTGGTGCTCGACGCCTCGGCTGCGCGCGAGTGCGCCGCACGCCTTCCTCGGCGTGACCGAGTGGTCGTCGTCTGTGCGGGCGTACCGACCATCGCGGACTGGCAGGCCGGCGCGGAGGTCGGTGCCGATCGGGTCCTCGGCATCCCGGACGACGAGGATGTTCTTGTCGCCGTCTTCGCCGAACGCGGTACCCGGCAGCAGGCGGGTGGCGCGGTCATAGCCGTTGTTGCGGGCGCCGGCGGTGCCGGGGCGTCGACGATGGCGGCGGCGGTCGCCCTCGAAGCCGCGCGGGTTCGAAAGGCGGAGCGGGCGCCGGGAGTACTGCTGATCGATGCGGATCCGCTGGGGAGTGGACTCGACCTGCTCCTGGGTGTGGAATCGGCACCCGGCTTGCGGTGGTCCGGACTCTCGGTCGAGGGCGGACGGGTGTTCGCGGACGCCCTTCACGCTGCGCTGCCCTCACGAGCGGGTGTAAGTGTTCTCGCGTGTGGCCGCGGCAGCTCCGCCGGAGGTCCGACGTCTGCTGCGGCGGCAGCTGTCTCCGAGGCCGGTCGCCGGGCGGGGAGTCTTGTGGTGTGCGACGTCGCTCGTCATCCCTGCGAGGTCGGTGACAGCCTCGTCGACCTTGCTGATCTGGTAGTGGTGGTGGTTCCGGCCACCGTGCGCGGTGGTGTGGCGTCCGAGCGTGTCCTGTCGTGGATCGGTCGACGAAACCCGCACCGGGGCATCGTGGTTCGCGGCCCGGCGCCGGGCGGTCTGCGTGGCGGTGACCTTGCCGAAACCTTGTCCGTGCCGGTGATCGCGGCCATGCGGCCGGCCCCACGCCTCGATGCTTCGCTCGAACACGGCGGGCTGGACCTGGGGCGTCGTTCGCCGCTTGCTGCCGCGGCACGTGCGGTGCTCGATGTGCTCGACGCGCGTCCCCGACCGGGGCGGTGGGCCGCATGAGCGCGCTGTTCTCGACGGAACTGCTGGACCGTGTGCGGGAGCGCCTCGCCGCCGCGGACGGTGAGCCGACGCCGGCGACCGTTGCCGCCGCCATCCGCTCGGAGTCGGGCGGCGTGCTCGCGGACACGGACCTGTTGGCCGCACTGCGGGTACTCAGGACCGAGCTGACCGGCGCAGGACCACTCGAGGTTCTACTCGAACTGTCGGGGGTTACCGACGTCCTGGTCACCGCACCGGACGAGGTCTGGGTCGATCGGGGTGCGGGGCTCGAACGCACCGATGTGACGTTCGTGGACGAAGCGTCGGTGCGCAGGCTGGCCCAGCGTCTCGCGTTGTCGGCCGGGCGCCGCCTGGACGATGCGCAGCCCTGGGTGGACGGCCGACTCCCCGCAGTCGGCAACGGGGACTTCGGTGTTCGCTTGCACGCCGTCCTCGCGCCGGTCGCGCAGGCCGGGACCTGCCTCTCGCTGCGGGTGCTCCGGCAAGCCACACAAGGTTTCGAGGAGCTCGCGGCGTCAGGTGCGGTGACGCGAGAATCCCGAGATCTTCTCGAGCGAATCATCCTGGCGCGTTTGGCGTTTCTGGTGACGGGTGGCACCGGTGCAGGCAAGACGACGATCTTGGCGGCGCTGCTCGGTCGGGTCGATCCGACCGAGCGGATCGTGTGTGTCGAGGACGCGGCCGAGTTGGCGCCGGCGCACCCGCACGTGGTGCGGTTGGTCGCGAGGGTCCCGAATGTCGAAGGCGTCGGCGAGGTGACTGTCCGCGATCTCGTGCGGCAGTCGTTGCGGATGCGTCCCGACCGCATCGTCGTCGGTGAGGTGCGAGGTGCGGAGGTGGTCGACCTCCTCACGGCGCTCAACACGGGCCACGATGGTGGTGCCGGCACGGTGCACGCCAATTCGCCGCGCGAACTACCGGCAAGGCTCGAGGCACTGGCGGCTCTCGGTGGACTCGACCGGCCCGCGTTGCACAGCCAGTTGTCGGCTGCGGTTCAGGTCGTGCTTCACGTAGAACGTGACGCGCAGGGGCGCCGGCGCCTGGTGGAGATCGCGGTCCTGTGCCGGGATGCGGCGGGGGTGGTCGAGGTGGTGCCTGCGTGGACGCGGCACGGGGGAGAGGGCCCGGCAGGAAAAATTCTGCACGACATGCTGGTTCGGAGAAATGCAGCGTGAGCGCGATCGTGCTCACGCTCGCCGCGGCTCTCCTGATGGTGCCCACTCGCGGGGCAGTCGGGCGACTGCGGTCCGCGCTGCCGCCGAGGTCCGGCGGGACGCCGCCGCGCCCGCCCGTGTGGCGCCGACTCTCGCCGTTCGACGCCGCCTTCGTGGCATGCGTGCCGGTCGCGGTCATCGGGGCGATAGGCCCCGCCTTCGCTGTCGTGGTCGTCGTGGCCACCGTGCGCCGACGTCACCGCCGCGGCGCCGCGGCCCGGTCTCGTGACCGTGAACGGGCGCAGGTGCTGGCCGGCCTCGAAGCCGTGATCGGCGAACTGGGCGTCGGCGCCCACCCTGCGGTCGCGTGCGACGCGGCCGCACAGGACTGTCACGGTGACGCGTCGACGGCGCTGCGAACGGCCGCGGGGCGAGCGCGCCTGGGTGGGTCGGCGGCCGGCGGTCTGTCGCTGCCGGGCAGCGTTGTCGCCGACGAATTGTCGCGACTGGCCGAGGCGTGGTCGGTCGCCGAGTCCCGTGGACTTCCACTTGCCGAACTGCTGCAGGCGGCGCGTTCGGATCTGCAGGGCCGCAGTAGATTCCGGTCACGCGCCGATGCCGGCCTCGCCGGTGCGCGGGCCACCGGTGCGGTGCTGGCGGGGCTCCCGGTGCTGGGGATCGGCCTGGGGCAACTGATGGGAGCGGCACCCGTGCGGGTTCTGGCCGGGGGTGGCCTCGGCAGCGCGTTGCTGGTGGCGGGAACGGTCCTGGTCGCGCTCGGCCTCGCGTGGACCGACCGCATCGTCGACCGAGCGGTGCCGTGATGTGGGTGTCCGCACTGTTGCTGGCGGCGGCGGTGGTGGCCGTGCCGGGCAGCGATCGCATCCGAAGGCGTCTGCGTGTCGGGGGTAGCCCCGAGGTCACGAGCTCCGACGACGGTCGGGCCGCTCCGGGATCGTCTCCCGGCCCGCCGGATCCGCTCGCTGTCGCAGGCACCTTCGACCTGCTGGCCGCCTGCCTGAAGGCAGGTCTGCCCGTGTCTGAGGCGATCGTCGCGGTGGCACGGTCGGCGCCCGAACCGTTGGGGCAGTCGCTCCGGCGAACTGCAGATCGGATCGCGCTCGGTGCGGATCCGGCAACAGCGTGGGACGTCGTGGAGTCGGAGCCTGCCACCGAGGCGCTGGCCCGGATGGCCCGACGGTCCGCGCGTTCGGGTGCAGCTCTGTCGTCGGCGATGGCAGAACTCGCGACCCAGCAGCGAACCGAGGCCGAGGACCGCGCGATCGCCGCCGTGGAGAAGGCCGGCGTGCTGATCGGTGGGCCGTTGGGCCTGTGCTTCCTGCCCGCGTTCGTCTGCCTGGGCATCGTCCCGGTGGTGATCGGGTTGGCCGGTCGAGTGCTCGAGGGTGGGCTGCTGTGAGCGGAACGAAATACCTCGGTGCGGACTCGCCGTGCCGGTAAGGATGAAGGGGGACGACAATGTGGTCGAAGATGTTTCGGGGGATCCAGGCGCGGATCATGCTGGCTTCGACGGGCGACGACGGCATGTCCACGGCCGAATATGCGATCGGCACTATCGCTGCCGCCGCGTTCGGCGCGGTGCTGTACACAGTGGTGACCGGGGATTCTATTGTGTCTGCGTTGACCGGGATCATCGACAAGGCGCTCGCGACGTCGGTGTGACGACGCGCGCCGGTCTTCGTGCGGATGCCGGCGCGGTCACGGTGGAGGCGGCGATCGCTATCGCCTCCATCGTGACGGTCGTCGTGCTCTGTATCGGGGCGATCGCGGCCGTGTCCACGCAGGTGCGCTGCATCGACGCTGCTCGGGAGGCTGCTCGGCTGGCCGCACGGGACGACCGTGCGAACGCGGTCGTCGTGGCCCGCCGGGTCGCCCCGGGCAATGCGGATATCGCGGTCCGCGACGACGGCGAGTTCGTCGTCGCGACGGTCCGTGCCCGGGCGGCGCTGTTCCCTCTCGTCGAACTGTCCGCCGAGGCGGTTGCCGCTCGGGAACCCAGGTCGGAGACCGGATGAGAAGGACGCGACTGCTGCGGGACGAGTCCGGTGGCGCGACAGTGCTTGCGTGCTTCGCCCTGGCCGGACTCGTGGTGGTGACGGCAGCGTTTGCCCACCTCGGCGGTGTCGTCGTCAATCGGCATCGTGCTCAGTCCGCAGCCGATCTCTCGGCCCTCGCTGCCGCGTACGCACTCGGAAGTGGTGACGAATCCGCCTGCGCCGCAGCATCGACCATCGCCCGTCGGATGCGCGTCGAACTTGCTGACTGCTCGGTCGACGGCTGGGAGGTCGTTGTGTCGACGGCGGCTGCGACGAGTTCGGGTGTGTTCCCGATCGGGCCGGCCCGCGCCGTCGCGCGGGCCGGCCCCGTCGAGTGATCCGTCAGACCGCAGGGTTCGGGGACGGTGACACGGCGTCGAGGATCGCGGTCAGGACCCGGACGGCGCCGTCCTTGTCGAGAGGATGGTTGCCGTTGCCGCACTTGGGGGAGTGCACGCACGACGGACATCCGGCCGCGCACTCGCACGACTCGATCGCGTCCCGCGTCGCGCTGAGCCAGCGGACCAGTTCGGCGTGCCCGCGGTCGGCGAACCCGGCTCCGCCCGGGTGTCCGTCGTAGACGAACACGGTCGGCAGTCCGGTGTCCGGGTGCAGCGCGGTCGAGACGCCGCCGATGTCGCCGCGGTCACACGTCGCCACGAGTGGCAGCAGCCCGATGGCGGCGTGCTCGGCGGCGTGCAGGGCGCCGGGGACCCGGTCGGCGCCGATACCGTGTTCCTCGAGCAGTTCCGGGGTGATCGTGTACATCACGGCGCGGGTGCGCAGGGTCTGCGCGGGCATGTCGAGCTCCACCGAATCGAGTACCTCGCCCGACGAGAGCCGTCTCAGGTAGCCCACCACCTGATGCGTCACCTCGACCTGCACCAGCGCGACGCCGACATCTCCGTACGGCTTGTGTTCGGCGATGTCGGCGATCGCGATGTCGGTCGTCTCGCGGGCGGACGTCGTCCAGTCGGGTTCCTCGGGATGGACGAGGGCGAGGCCCTCCTCGAGGTCGAGATGGTCGACGACGAACGATTCCCCTTGATGGATGTGGACGGCGCCCGGATGGGCGGTCGCCGGCGCGCGGCCGGCATCCACCGTGCCCAGGAGTCGGCCGGACTCGCCGTCGACGATCGCGACCTGCTTGCCGATGCCGCCCCGGATGTCGAGTGAGCTGTGCGGATCCGATTCGGCGGTCACGAACCAGCCGTGCGCGCGACGTCGAATGAGGCCCTGTTCCGCCAACTCGGTCAGTACGTCGATCGCGCCGAAGTCCGCCACTTCGGCGTCGGTCAGGGGCAGTTCGAGCGCCGCGCAGAGCAGTTGCGGTCCGAGCACATACGGATTCGTCGGGTCGGTGACGGTTGCCTCGACGGGGCGGTCGAGCAGTGCTGAGGGATGGTGCACGAGATACGTGTCGAGTGGGTCGTCGCGCGCGACGAGCACGACAAGAGAGCCCTCGCCCCGCCGACCGGAGCGTCCGGCCTGTTGCCAGAACGACGCGATGGTCCCGGGAAAGCCGGCTACGACGACGGCGTCCAGGCCGGCGATGTCGACTCCGAGTTCCAGGGCATTGGTGGTCGCGACGCCGAGGAGTCGACCGTCGCCGAGGGCGGCCTCGAGCTCGCGGCGATCCTCGGCGAGGTATCCGGCGCGGTACGCGGCGACCCGGTCGGCCAGATCGGGATCTACCTCGGACAGCGCGCGTCGTGCGCCGATCGCGGTGAGTTCGGCGCCCCGTCGGGACCGGACGAAGGTCAAGGTACGGGCGCCCTCGACCAGCAGGTCTGCCATGATGCGCGACGCCTCCGAGGCCGCCGGCCGCCGGACCGGGGCCCCGTTCTCTCCCGTGACCGAGGTGAGCAACGGGGGTTCCCACAGCGCGATCGTGCGGGGGCCGTGTGGTGAGCCGTCCTCGGTGACCTGCGCGCACGGGGCCCCGATCAGTCGGGATGCGGCCGCGCCTGGGTCGGCCGTGGTGGCGCTGGCGAGCACGAAGACCGGGTGTGCGCCGTAACGCGCAGCGATGCGGCGCAGTCGCCGCAGCACCAACGCGACGTTGGATCCGAACACGCCGCGATACGAATGACATTCGTCGACCACGACGTAGCGGAGGTTGCGCAGCACGTGCGCCCACCGCTGGTGTGATCTCAGGATCCCGAGGTGCAGCATGTCGGGGTTGGTGAAGATCCAGCGTGAGTTCGACCGGGCCCACTGCCGGAGCTCGGTCGAGGTGTCGCCGTCGAAGGCGCTCGGGTGGATCGACCGCAGCACCGGTTCGGATTCTGTGAGGGTCACGGCCGCACGGAGTTGGTCGGCGCCCAGCGCCTTGGTCGGCGAGAGGTACAGCGCGGTACCTCGGGAGTCGCCCGCGAGGTCGGTGAGGACGGGAAGCTGATAGGCCAGCGACTTACCTGACGCGGTTCCCGTCGAGACCACGACGTGTTCCCCTGCCGCCGCGATCGACGCGGCCGCGGCCTGGTGGCTCCACGGTCGCGGGACTCCGGCCGATTCGAGTGCGCGCACGACCGCCGGGTCCGCCCATTCCGGCCATTCGGAGTAGCTCGACACGCGGGGTGGTAGTTCCGCGGTGAAGGTGAGCGGGCGCTCGCCTGCCGGGGTACCCGCCAGAATTCGATCGAGAAGCATCCCTCCGTACGTGTCGTCGCCGATTTCGTCGGCGCGCCGAGGGTAGGGCGGGGGATTCACGGGGGCCTCTCGGAAAATGTCGTCGGTGCGTGCACTGGGTGTCGGTTACGCGTTGGACCTGCGGTTTTCATCCTATCTGCGACCGGGGTCGAATATCGGCGAGGGGTGTACCGGGGAGTAGTCGAAGTGGCACTCCGTGCAAGATCATCTATTTGCAGTTTTTGTTCGTCTTTCGACTGTTGCGGGCGGGTCGGACGTGGTTGACTATGACCTGGTCGCAGCTTCTGTGTTCGTTTACACGCCCGCAGGATCGATGTTGCGAGCGCGGTGCTTGTGCGTTCCTGAGGGGGAATCGAGAAAGTACAGCGGTCGGAACCGGCCCGGTGGACCGGATGTGCTGTCCATCGAATCCGGTGTAAGAAAGAGAAGGAAAAGCATGGCACAGGGCACTGTGAAGTGGTTTAACGCGGAAAAGGGCTTCGGCTTCATCGCTCCCGAGGACGGCTCCGCTGACGTCTTCGTCCACTACTCCGAGATTCAGGGCAGCGGTTTCCGCACCCTGGAAGAGAACCAGCGCGTCGAGTTCGAGGTCGGCCAGGGCACCAAGGGCCCGCAGGCCACCGGCGTTCGCGCTATCTGATTCGTTCTTGACGAACGACAGAACTGAACGACAGGCAAAACAGGCCGCTAGGGCCATTGTCTGAGTAGTCCCCCGCTGCCCATTCTCGGCAGTGGGGGACTACTGCGTTCGAGACCTGTGCCGTTGTCCGCGGACTATTCGCGCCGAATCGGTTCGCTACGTAAACGCGCCCATTCAGATGCGCGATCCACGCGAACAACGCGAACGGGTGGCCTAGTGTCCACTTGTGGCCCAGCTTTCGTTCTTCTCCGCCGAGTCGGTGCCCCCTGCGGTCACCGACCTCGGTGGGTTACTGGCGGCCCAGGGGCAGGTGGTCTCGTCGAGGGACGGCGCGCGGGTGTCCGTCGTCGTCGACAGCCTCTGGCGCGCCGATGCCATCGCTGCGTTGATGAACGAGGCAGAGCTCGACGCCGAGATCGGCAGGTCCGAGGAGGGACGGCCACTCGTCCGCACCGCGCCGGTGCCCCATTTGGCCGATCTTGCCGCCCGATGGACGCGGGGTGCGGTCAAGTCGGTTCCTGCGGGGTGGATTCCCGGCGCGCGGGAACAGCGAGCGTGGGTGCTGGCGGCCGGTCGGGTGGAAGCGGACGGTCAGCGCTATCTACTCGGCCTGGATCCGCATGCGCCCGATACCCATGTCGTCCTGGCGCAGTCGCTCATGCGAGCCGGCGTCGCGCCGACGATTGTCGGAATCAGGGGATCCGCGCCGGGATTGCGTATTTCCGGGAGAAGGCGGCTGATGCACCTGGCGGAGAACATCGGCGAGCCACCCGACGATCCGGACGCTCGCCGCAACTGGCCGCACATTTGAGCGAACGGACGGGGACGGATCTACGTCTTCGGCTTCCCGGTGTGACACCCTGTTACTGACCGGACCCGGTATAACGGGGACGGAGACGAGATTCGCATCAGGTGCTGCGGCAGCACTGATCGAGCAGGAAAGGTGCGGACAACAGGTGGCATCACGGGAGAAGAGCACGGCGGACGGAGCGTCCGGCACGCGCCGCCTCGTCATCGTCGAGTCACCGACGAAGGCCAAGAAGATCGCGCCCTACCTCGGCAAGAACTATGTCGTGGAGGCATCGGTCGGCCATATCCGTGACCTGCCGCGAGGTGCGGCGGACGTACCCGCGAAGTACAAGGGCGAGCCGTGGGCCCGTCTCGGCGTCAATGTCGATCACGACTTCGAGCCGCTGTACGTCGTCAGCCCGGAGAAGAAGTCGAAGGTCACCGAGCTCAAGAGCCTCCTCAAGGACGCCGACGAGCTGTACCTCGCGACCGACCCCGACCGCGAGGGCGAGGCCATCGCCTGGCATCTCCTCGAGACGCTCAAGCCCAAGATCCCGGTCCGCCGGATGGTGTTCCACGAGATCACCGAGCCCGCGATCCGCGCGGCCGCCGAGGACACCCGCGATCTCGACAACGATCTGGTCGACGCGCAGGAGACCCGCCGCATCCTCGATCGCCTCTACGGCTACGAGGTCAGCCCGGTCCTGTGGAAGAAGGTCATGCCGAGGCTGTCGGCGGGCCGCGTGCAGTCCGTCGCGACGCGCGTCATCGTGCAGCGCGAGCGTGAGCGGATGGCCTTCCGCTCGGCGGAGTACTGGGACATCTCGGCCACGCTCGACGCCGGCGCCTCTGCCAGCCCCCGCGCCTTCGGTGCACGTCTCGTCTCGGTCGACGGCTCCCGCGTCGCGGCCGGCCGCGATTTCGGACCCGACGGCCTCCTCAAGTCCACCGGCGTCACCGTGTTGGACGAGGCACACGCCCGTCGTCTCGCCGACGCGCTCGAAGGTGTCGACCTCGTCGTCTCGTCCGCCGAGGACAAGCCGTACACGCGCAAGCCTTACGCGCCGTTCATGACGTCCACGTTGCAGCAGGAGGCCGCGCGCAAGCTGCGCTTCTCGTCGGAGCGGACGATGCGCGTCGCGCAGCGCTTGTACGAGAACGGTTACATCACGTACATGCGTACCGACTCGACGACGCTGTCGCAGTCGGCCATCACCGCAGCACGTGCCCAGGCCACCGAGTTGTACGGCGCCGAGTACGTCAATGCCACCCCGCGCCAGTACACGCGCAAGGTCAAGAATGCGCAGGAAGCACACGAGGCGATCCGCCCCGCGGGCGATGTCTTCCAGACGCCCGGCCAGCTGCATTCGCGACTCGAGCACGACGAGTACCGCCTGTACGAGCTGATTTGGCAGCGCACCGTCGCATCGCAGATGGCCGACGCGCGCGGCACCACGCTCACGTTGCGCATCACCGGCACCGCCGGCACGGGCGAGGAGTGCACGTTCTCGTCGTCCGGTCGCACCATCACGTTCGCGGGCTTCCTCAAGGCGTACGTCGAGAGCGTCGACGAGGAGGCCGGCGGCCAGTCCGATGACGCCGAGTCGCGCCTCCCGGCGCTGTCTCAGGGTCAAGGCGTGACCGCCACCAAGCTCGATCCGGACGGTCACACGACCAACCCGCCCGCCCGCTATACCGAGGCGAGCCTCATCAAGACCCTCGAAGAACTCGGGATCGGTCGCCCGTCGACGTACTCGTCGATCATCAAGACCATCCTCGACCGCGGCTACGTCTACAAGCGCGGCAGCGCGCTCGTCCCGTCCTGGGTCGCGTTCGCGGTCATCGGACTGCTCGAGACTCACTTCGGTCGGCTCGTCGACTTCGACTTCACTGCTGCGATGGAAGACGATCTCGATGAGATCGCCGGTGGTCGCGAGCAGCGTGGCAACTGGCTGTCGAGCTTCTACTTCGGTGACACGGCCGCGGCGGACGATTCGATCGCGCGTGCCGGTGGTCTCAAGAAGATGGTCGGCGAGAACCTCGAAGACATCGACGCTCGCGAGATCAACTCGATCCGTCTGTTCGATGACGCCGAGGGTCGTGAGGTCCATGTGCGCGTCGGACGCTTCGGGCCGTACCTCGAGCGGATGGTCCAGAACCCCGACGATCCCGACGGGGATCTCGTCTCGCAGCGTGCGAACCTGCCCGACGACTTGCCGCCGGATGAGCTCACTCCGGAGTACGCGGAGAAGTTGTTCGCGACCCCGCAGGAGGGACGGAAGCTCGGCGTCGACCCACTGACCGGGCACGAGATCGTTGCGAAGGAAGGCCGGTTCGGCCCGTACGTCACCGAGATCCTTCCCGAGCCGGCTCCCGAGCCCACACCGGACATCGTCCCGGTCGAGACTGCGGCTGACGGTACGACCAAGACGAAGGCACCCGCCAAGAAGGCTCCCGCGAAGAAGGCCGCGAAGAAGGCTGCCGGTCCGAAGCCGCGCACCGGCTCGCTGCTCAAGTCGATGGACCTGGAGACCGTGACGCTGGAGGACGCGCTCAAGCTGCTCTCGCTGCCGCGTGTCGTCGGTGTCGATCCGGAGTCGAAGGAAGAGATCACCGCGCAGAACGGCCGTTACGGCCCGTATCTGAAGAAGGGCACCGACTCCCGTTCCCTGGAGAACGAGGATCAGATGTTCACCGTGACCCTCGAGGACGCGCTGAAGATCTACGCCGAGCCCAAGCGGCGTGGACGGCAGGCTTCGGCTGCGGCAGCGCTGCGTGAACTCGGCAACGATGCCGCCACGGGAAAGCCGATGGTCATCAAGGACGGACGATTCGGCCCCTATGTCACCGATGGTGAGACCAACGCGAGCCTGCGCAAGGGCGACGAGGTCGAGTCCATCACCGACGAGCGTGCTTCCGAACTGCTCGCCGATCGCCGTGCCCGCGGACCGGTGAAGAAGAAGGCTGCCGCGAAGAAGGCTCCGGCCAAGAAGGCTGCGGCGAAGAAGACCGCTGCCAAGAAGGCTCCGGCCAAGAAGGCTGCGGCGAAGAAGTCGTGAGCGGCCGCGCCGTGGTTGTCGGCATCGACCGTTAGGCTCGGCGCGTGGCGGGTGTATTCGATCGACTGGTCGGCCAGGAGTACGTCGAGGCCGAGCTGACGGCTGCCGCGACCGCCGCCCGCGGCGGCAATGCGGGTTCACGGATGACGCACTCGTGGCTGTTCACCGGTCCCCCCGGGTCGGGCCGTTCGGTCGCGGCACTGTGTTTCGCCGCGGCGCTGCAGTGCACATCCGACGGCGCCCCCGGCTGCGGGGAATGCCAGGCCTGCAAGACGACCATGGCCGGCACCCACGGTGATGTCCGCAGGGTGGTGCCCGAGGGACTGAGTATCAGTGTCAGCGAGATGCGCGGCATCGTGCAGACCGCATCGCGGCGGCCCAGTACCGGTCGATGGCAGGTAGTGGTCGTCGAGGACGCCGACCGTCTCACCGAGGGCGCAGCCAATGCATTGCTCAAGGTCGTCGAGGAACCGCCGGAGCGGACGGTGTTCCTTTTGTGTGCTCCTTCGGTGGACCCCCAGGACATCTCGGTGACTCTGCGTTCGCGGTGTCGGCACGTTCCGTTGGTGACGCCGACGGTGGAAGCGATTGCACAGGTCTTGCAGGAGCGTGACCACTTGGATGCCGACACCGCAGCTTGGGCGGCGTCGGTCTGTGGCGGACATGTCGGACGGGCTCGGCGCCTCGCTCGAGACGAGGACGCCAGAGCACGACGCAAGCGCGCGCTCGAGTTCGCACACGCGGCGCTGCGACCGGGCACCGCGTACGCGGCGGCGGAGGACTTGGTGCGGGCGGCGGAACTCGAGGCCAAGGCGCTGACGGCCGAGCGCGACGAGCGTGAGACCGAGGAGATGAGGACGGCCCTCGGTGCCGGCGGCACCGGTAAAGGTGCGGCAGGCGCACTACGCGGATCGGCGGGAGTGCTCAAGGACCTCGAACGACGTCAGAAGTCGCGTGCGACCCGAACCGGACGCGATTCGCTCGATCGCGCCTTGATCGACCTGGCCGGCCTCTACCGTGATGCGCTGGCCTACTCCTTCGGGTCGTCCGCGACACCGAACCATCCGGACATGGCCGAACACGCGGCGGAACTGTCTGGGCGGACGTCCCGTGAGGGACTGTTGCGGTGCATCGAGGCGATCCTCGACTGTCGAGAGGCACTCGATCAGAACGTCAAGCCCAAGTTCGCGGTCGACGCACTTGTCGCCCGCCTGGGCGCGCAGTTCAGGTAGACCGACGCCCGATTTGCATTAGGGCCGGGGGTTCGCGCTAGACTCGCACGCGCCGAAAGGCACGCTGCCTTAGCTCAGTCGGTAGAGCATTTCACTCGTAATGAAAAGGTCGCGAGTTCGATTCTCGCAGGCAGCTCCGCAAGGGCCCCTCACCTGGGAAACCAGGTGAGGGGCCCTTCGGCATTCCGGGGCCTGCTCACTGCGCTTCGCAGTGTGGCGAGACGTGGGTCGCCAGCCGTCGGCGAGGGAGGGCCGGCTAGGGGACGATGGACAGTGCAGCCGGCGGATACGCGGCCGGCCCTCCCCGGGAAGGAGGTGGTCGGTCGTGTGGATGGAGATCTTCTGGCTGATCCTCCTCATAGGCGCGTTGGTGACGTTGATACCGGTAGCGAGGAGGACGTTCCGTCGATCCGACGACGACTCGTGACGAAAGGCCTCGACAGGTCGGCGCGCGAGACGGCATGCTCGGGAGGTGAGCGATTCGCTGAAGGCCCGCGTTCGCGAGAAACTCCTGCGCCAGCTGTCCGAGAACGGGGGGCACCCCGTGGAAGAAGTCGAGAGCGATGATCCGCGCCTGGTCGCGATCGACTCGGACCTGGCAGCCCTCGACGAGGTGGCGGAGAACGACCCGCTCGTCGAGGCGTTGGCGACCAAGTACTGGGTTCCTTGACTCTGTAGTCGCCAGGGCGGACCGTGGGACGCACTTTCAGGCGATCCATGTGGCTCGACCAGGCGATTTGGCATTCTTCGGACGGTTCGCGTAACTTATTCCAAGTCAGAGCGACACGGACACCGACCCGGACGCGATCTTCACAGGTCAGCGAGGGAAAACGAGGTTGTACGGGGAGCGCCTGATACTCCTGGAAGTTGCTTTTCTTCTCTCGTGTAGGGTTGTGGAGCGCCTTCGGGTGGCCGAGAAAGTGCCGGATTTGCTTCCGGTGCGGGATCGGGTTAGGCTGGAACGGTTGCCCCGGAGTGAGAAATCTTAGGGTTTCGAGTGATGGTGTGCGCGTGTTCTTTGAGAACTCAACAGTGTG
>NZ_QAOW01000013.1 GCF_003051005.1 Rhodococcus sp. OK519 | reverse complement strand
GTGTTCGCTGCGAGCCAGAGTTTGACGCTGCGGAACCCGAGGGTGTCGAATGAGACTGGCCGTTGGTCGATTTCGGCGACCATGGTGACCCGCAATGCTTCCAGGCGCTCGATCTCGTGTGAGATGTCGAGAGTGGACTGCAACATCTGCGCCTCGGGGAGACGGCGCGCGTCGTCGGCGTTCAGCGATAGCGCTGCGCTTGGTTCGATGATTCCCCCCGGATTCATGCTCTGAGTCTATTTCGAACTTATGTTCGAGTCAATGGGGTTCTGCTGCGTCAGACTTTCTGGCAGGGTCCCGGTGTTTACGATCCGGGCACGAGCCGGAAGCGGGAGGCGTATGGCGAGGTCACGGCGAACGAAGATCCCGGTCGAGGTGAAGATGCGGGTGGTACTGGCGGTGCTGTCCGGGGAGATGTCCGGTGCCGAGGCGGCCCGCCGGCACGGGGTGTCGGACATGTCGGTGTCGAAGTGGAAGCAGCAGTTCGTCGATGCCGGCCGGCAGCGGCTCGAGGAACAACCGTCCGGCCCGGCTGGACGCCGCGGCAGCGTCGAGGAGCGCCGTCTGCGCAGTGAGAACGAGCAGCTGAAGCTGGCGTTGGCGGAGGCGACGGTGCAGCTGCGGATCTGGCAGCACGGCGCGAAGCTGGTCGACGAGGTCCCTTCGCAACCCTCGAATCCCTGAGAGAGGCAGCCGGGCTGCCGGTTTCGAGGTTCGCACCACTCGCACAGATCCCTGAACGCACCTACCGCCGCCGCCTCACCCGACACCGCGGCGGCGACCCGGTGAAGGGGCCGTGGCCGGCACCGAAGGTCGACCGCTACGAGGCACTGTCCGCGAAGTACGCGCAGGACTGGCCAGCCTGGGGGCACCGCAAGATCGCCGCCCTCATGCGCGCCGACGGCCACGAGGTGTCGGACTCGACCGTCGAGCGGGCTTTGCGGCGTCGCGGGCTGCTGCTGCCGACCGGGTTCCGCGCCGACCGCAGGGTCTGGGCGAAACTTCGGCGGAGGGTGTTCACGAATCCGCCGACGGTCAGGAACCGGGTGTGGCAGACCGACTTCTTCGAGTTTGAAACCACCGGCGGCGGGATCTGGCGGATCTGCGCGGTCATCGACTACGCCACCAAATACTGCCTCGCCATCACGGTCACCCCGACCGCCACCGCCGCCGACGCCGTCGCGTGCGTCGATCTCGCGGTCACCGAAGCGCAGCGGGTTCTCGAGCTGGGCGACCTGCGCGGCGACCGCGGCGTGATGGTCGTCGTCGTCGTCGACGACACCGACACCGTGCGGCCAGGCCCCGGCACCGATCGCTCTCGTCTCCGACAACGGCCCCTGCTTCCGCAGCGGCACCTTCGCTGGACTGTTCACCGGCGACGATCCACTGCTACGCCACGTCCGCACCCGCGTCCGATCACCGCAAACCAACGGTGTGATCGAGAGATTCTCCGGCACATTGAAATACGAGCACCTCTACCGCGGCATCATCGGCGATGGCGACGCCCTCGACATGGAAGTCCACCGCTACCGCCATATCTACAACAGCATCCGTCCGCACCAGGCGCTGTCCAATCAGACTCCGCAACATGCCTACCTCTGCGGGAGACGTAGCAGCACATGAGGGCCGCGTATTTCGTCCAAACGGCCCTACTCGTCCGGATCAATCCGGCGTTGTCGGTCTACGGTGTCCCCGGCATGGAGCTGCTGTTGGAGCTGGCTGATCGCCTCGTCGTCGAGTTCGGCGTCGAAGACTGCGGCGGCCCAATCCCACTGAGGTGTCGACCAGACGTAGTGGACCGTGCCCCAGGGTGGGAGCCAGCTTTCGCTCCTGCGTGGGCGGCGTGCCAGCATCGTCCGATGTCCGGATGCGTCGAATGCCCCGGTTTCGGGGTTGAGGAATGGCACCCAGGTTGGGCTGAAGTCCACCTGTGCCCGAGCGGCAATCGGTGACGGTGCGATGGTTTCGGTAAACCATTCCAGCTGCTCCTGTTCGCGGACGTGACGTCGTTCGCGGAGTATCTGTTCGTATTCCTCGGGGGTGAATACTGGTCCACCCCAAGTGAACAACTCGTCGACGAGCTGCTCGCCAACAGTGAGGTCGACGTATTGCGACTCCTGGCCTGAGGGCTCGGCGCGGAAACGAAGTACGTGGCCGGATTCGGTGTCGACCCAGACCCGCAGAAGCTCTGCTTCGTCTGTCGGCGGAGCGAGCTCAACTGTCCAGCAACGCCGTCCTTCAACTTCTGCGTCAACAACAGCGCCGAGTGGGTGGGTGAGGTGCTCCCCAGCCCACTCTGCAGGGGTTCGTCGCCGCACCAAGTACTGGTTGAGGCCCAGGAAGCGGACACTGTCCAGAGCGGCAGTACGCGGACGTTGCCCGTCGTCAGCGGTGAATTGCCACGCCTGGGCGCCGTCGGTGATGAAGATCGGGCGCCCGTCAGGGTGCTCGATACGTAGCCGACCACCGTCCCGCCAAATTCGACACCCGTTTCCGGGTCTCACCACAATGGGTGGGCCCTCACCCGCGAAGAGGACCCGGTCGGGCTTCGCTGGGGTGCCGAGTTCCCGAATCGTCCCTCTAAGTGGGAGATCAGGCCCCTCGCTGAGCGCCGCTAGAACCTCGGTCCAATCCGTCATTCTCCAACCCTAGAGTGAGAGGGACGCCAGACCAGGGACGCGAGATACACGGCGACGCGCTACGTGAGTCATTAGCCGGATCTCTGCCACCTTCTTGACGCAAGACAGGAGTGGAGCCGTCGTTCATCGGCGTCGTGCAACGAGGTGCACTTCGGGGAATCGATGGTTCGCGTCCGGTCGGCTGACTGTCCGCCAGACCTCGTCGAATCCGGCGTCGGCAAGTGTCGCGGCAAGTCGATCAGGGTGCCAGCGCCAGGCCCGTGCAACGACGTGGTCGAACTCGATGACCTCGCCGGCGGCGTCGGTGCTCTGGCAGGCGACCACAACGAGCGCGCCGGACGATATCCGTGTGGACCAGTAGTCCAGTACCGCAGCCACTTCCGACGGAGGTATGTGAATAAGGCTGAACCTTGCCAGGATGGCCCGGATCGTCACATCAGGGAGCTCGTCGAGGTGTGCGTCGCCGTGGATGAAGTCGAGGTGTGGGTACTTGCGCCGGGCGATCGAGAGCATCTCGATGCTCGGATCGATACCGAGGACGTCGAGGCCCTTGTCGGCGAGATCGGCCGTGACATCGCCGGTCCCGCATCCCACATCCAGCACAACTCCCTCAGTGGGGGATTCCTGCACGAGGTCGGCGAAGGCGGCGATGACCTGACGTTCGAGTGGTGTCAGATATGGGTTCGGAAAGGTCTCCGCGTACAGATTCGCGAGGGCGTCGTATCCCGGCTGTTCCATGCTTCGAAGCTTCCCAGACGATCGCGGGTGTGAGTGTAACGTCGCGTGTATCCGGAGGGGGAGCCGTGTCGAGGGTGAAGCTCGTGGTCGTCTGCATGGTTGTCTGTGTGGCAGCTCTACCGGGCTGCGCCGCCGGTCAGGAAGCGCTGCAGTCTGGTTCGGTAACCGAGTCGATCCCGGCAGACCGCACCGGCCGTGTCCATTTCGGCCCAACTCCACCGCCGTCCTCGACTGACCTGGTGTCCGCGCCGGGGACAATCTCCACGGCCGCTGTCGACGATGTGCGGGTGGAAGTCGATCCGCAAACCGGCATCGAGCGCGTCGTCTACCGATTCGCCGGCGCGGGCATCCCGTTCTGGAAGGTGGGCTATGTCGCCGAGGCCCATCCGTATCGCGGTGGCCCGCAACTCTCGGTTGCCGGACGGTCGATCCTGCAGGTCGACATCATGGATACCGCGCTGCCCGCGCGGCATCTCTACGGTGAACCAACACCGCTCGTGGGTCCGGAAGGGGCCCGGGTGACTCAGCTCTATCTACTACCCGATGCCAGGGATACGAACGGAATCACACAGTCCTTCATAGGGATCGGTGACGATCATGTTGCGTTCGAGGTTGTTGCCGTGGACGATCCGCCCCGACTGATCGTCGAGTTGGGCTGAGAGGGGCCGGCGCCCACGGTTCGGGTAACGGCGTCTACTTTGTGTTTTTGGTGAGAAAGTCCGTGGTCACCCGGCTATCGTCGCGTTTCCGGCTACATTCGAGAGTATGAGCGCACAACCCGTCGCCCGCCGACGTCGCCTCGCCGCGTGGATCGCCTCCGCGGTCGCGGTGCTGATCCTGGTGGCGGGTGCCGTGCTGTGGTTCGCTCCCGCGCGTTACCTGCCGTGGGACACGGCGTCCTTCCCCGATGTGGACCGAACGGCGCTGACGGTGCCGCAGGCGAAGGTGGTCGACCTGCTCGCGGCCGAGCATGACGAACAGCGGCCCGGCACCTTCTACTCGGAGGGCGTGAAGGAACCGTGGTGCGCCAACTTCGTCAGCTGGGTCATGAGGGAGGCCGGGGAGCCGTTCTCGAACCCGAACTCCGGATCGTGGCGCATCCCCGGTGTCTACACGCTGCAGGAGTACTACGAGTCGCAGGGTCGCTTCGAGCCCGTCGGCAACGGCTACCAACCGAAGACCGGTGATGTGGTGCTGTACGACAACGAATTCCGCCTGGGTCAGCACACCAACTTCGTGATCGCTGTCGACGGCGACACCGCCACAACGGTCGGCGGAAACGAACTCGGCAAGATTCGGGTGCACGACCTCGATTGGCAGTCCGACGGTGCCGTCGTCGGGTTCGGGCGCTTGGATTCCTGAAGCTCTTCCACCGAGTCCGGTGCTGCGCTGTCGCATAGGCGATGCCTATGCTCCGTCAGGGGCCTGCCTCTGAGCGGAACGAGGGGGAAGTTCGATGAGCACGATCGATCCGGTCGCGGCACGACGCGCACGCGCGAACCGTCCGCCGAGCGCAGTACGGATCGGTACTGCGCTGATCCTGCTGTTCGTGGGCGGTGCGGGCCTCGGTTATGGGTGGCCGACGATGTTCGGCGGTTGGGTCGATCCCGAGTCGTTCAATCCGTCGGTGCTCGCCTTCGTCGGCGTACTCGCCGGTCTGCCGGTGACGATCAGCGGATTCCTCGTCTGGGCTTCGATCCTGCTGAAGGCCCGTCATTTCGGTCTGCTCTACGGGTTTGCGGCGGCCTGGGCGGGCGCCGGGACCGGTGCGCTTGTTGCCGGGCAGGAGATGGGTGATGCTCCGCTCGTGTCTGCTGTCGGATACGGGTGCCTGCTGGTCGCGACGCTCTGTCTGGCAGGTGGGTTGGTCACAGCGCGCCGCAGACGTGTGCGTGGAGTCCGCAACCAGGAGGCGCGGCAGACCGGAACGACTGCGACTGCAGTAGTCAGCGACAGGGGATATACCGCTTTCCGGGAGAGCGATCGCATCTTGACCACCGTGACCTTCACTTTCACCGACAATGCGAACATCCAACGATGGGTACAGCGCCACATGGTGATTCACGCGGCGTCTCCCGTCGTCGACGGACAGTCGACACGGCTCTGGTACGACCCCGAGGATCCCGGGAACGACAAGAGGATCGTAGTCGAACTCGCCGACGGTTGATCGGTGGGCGTTCCTCAGAACGCCCACCGCAGCGCCGCGGCGATGTCCTCGTCGGTCGCGTCCGCGAACCGTGCGATCTCGGCGCGGCGGACGTCGACGATAGTGGCCGCGAGCTCGCTGCCGAATGCGTGTGTGAGCACCCCGTCGGCCTCGAACGCGTCGGTCGCCTCCGTGAGCGATGCGGGTAGGCGCCGGATTCCGCGGCGAAGGCGTTCCTCTTCCGACAGTGTTGCCGGATCGACATCCACCAACTCAGGCAGTCGCAGACCTGCCCGAACACCCCACATTCCGGCGAACAGCAGGCTCGCGAGGCACTGGTACGGGTTGGCCGACTGGTCGAGCACCTTCACCTCGAGGTTCGCGGAACAGCTCTCGTCGCCGAGGCTGCCGGTGATCAAACGCACTGCGGCCTCACGGTTCTCGTACCCTACGGCTTGGAAGGGGGCCGCCCACGCGCCCGGCACCAGGCGCAGGTAGCTGGCGGCCGACGGCGCCCCGACGGCCAGGAGCGCGGGCAGTCGCTCCAGCACTCCCGCCGCGAAAGACTCGGCGGTATCGGTGATCCCGCACGGCCCGTCTCCTCCGCTGTGGAGATTGATTCCCTCCCGCCACAGCGACAGGTGTACGTGGCCGCCGTTCCCGACACCGCCGGCAACGACCATGGGGGAAAACGACGCTCGCAGCCCGTGCCGCATGCTGACCGCTCGGATCGTCTCGCGCACCAGTACGGACGTGTCCGCAGCGCCGAGCGGATCCTCCGCCGCCACCGACACCTCGAACTGGCCGGCCGCATACTCTGGATGGATCTGTTCCACCCGGACGTCCTGGTCACGCAGAGCCGACAACACGTCGGCCAGGTAGCCCGACTGCTCCGTGAATCGGGTGAACCCGTAGGCGGGGCCGCGGGCGCCCGGCACGAAGTCGTCCTCGTCGCGTCCGATCACCCATTCGATCTCGAACGCGGCCTTCGCCGTCAGGTCGTCCTCGGCGAGTTGCGTGACGGCACGACGCAGCAGTCCGCGGGAGTCCTGCGGATGCAGGTCGCCGTCCTGCGTGTACCGGTCGACGGGCGCCCACGCCCATCCCGGCAGTGCGGTCAGCACCGTGACCCGATCGAGGTCCGGGAGCAGTCGCAGATCGCCGACGGGGCCGCCCGCATACCGGCCGGCGACGATGGTGTCGTCGGGGGTGAACGCGTCGAACACGGGGGAGGCGCCCACGCCCCACGTCGCGGCCCGTTCGAACCGCTCTACCGGAACGGCCTTGGTCCGGCTGACGCCGCTGTTGTCCACCCAGACGAGGGCGACGCCCACGACACCGCGCCCCGTTAGTTGCCGGGTCAGCCGCGCGGCCTCGAGGGCCCTGCGGTCACGTTCGTGTCGATCCATCGCATTCCCCTCGCACCGGGCCCGATCGGCGGCACAATGACACTGATGGCGCCATTCCGAGACGATACGCGCGGAAATCACGGTGGAGACCGGATTGCGGCGCTGGTCGGAGCTGTCCCGCTCGTCGACCATCACTGCCACGGGATCGTGCGCACGCCGCTCACTCGCCCCGAGTTCGAGTCGCTGCTGTGCGAGGCCGACGGCCCCGGACCGTGGCACGGCAGCCTCTTCGACACCCAGATCGGGTTTGCAGTGCGCAGGCTGTGCGCGCCGGTGCTGGGCCTCGAGCCGCACGCCGACCCCGACACCTATCTCGCGCGCCGAGCGGAGTTGGGCCCCGACGAGGTGAATCGTCTGCTGCTGCGCTCGACCGGCGTGACCGAGTATCTCGTCGACACGGGCTTTTCACCGGAACACTCGACCACACCCGAGGAACTGGCGGCGTGCACTGGGGCCACTGCGCACGAGGTGGTCCGCCTCGAGGCGCTGGCCGAACAAGTGATGATCGAACACGGTCCGCGGGACTTCGCCGATCGGTGCCGTGAACAGGTGAAGCGGGCCGCCCGGACGGCCGTGGCGTTCAAGACCGTCGCCGCCTACCGGGTGGGGCTGGACCTCGCTCCCGAACATCCTTCGGATGCTGCGGTTTTCACCGCGTCGGTGCGGTGGGCGTCGGACATCGAGCGTGGTCTACCGCCCCGAATGGTCGACGAGACTCTCACCCGGTTCCTGATCTGGACGGCCCTCGACACGCGAGTGCCGATCCAGTTTCATGTGGGCTACGGCGATGCCGACATCGACCTCGCCCGCGCCGATCCGCTCCTGCTGATGCCGCTGCTACGCGCGACGGCGGCCCTGAACGTCCCGATCATGCTGCTGCACAACTACCCGTTCCATCGCCACGCCGGCTACCTGGCGCAGGTGTTCGACCATGTGTTCGTCGACGTCGGTCTTTCGCTACACAACGTCGGGACTGCCGGTGCAGCACGGATTCTCGGGGAACTGCTCGAGCTGGCCCCTTTCGGCTCGGTGCTGTTCTCCACCGACGGATACGGACTGCCCGAGTTGTTCCACGTCGGCGCGCAAGTGTTTCGGCAAGCGCTGTCCGAGTATCTGGAAACCGTGGTTGCTCAGGATCAATGGACGGAATCGGATGCGATCAGGGTCGCGCGGATGATCGCCGAGGGAAACGCGCGCAGGGCCTATCGCCTCGGCGATCGAACGGGATCCGGTTAGACCTGCCACGGCATCACTTGGAAGGGACCACGTTGTTGATCCCGCAGGGGCCGTTCTCGCTGATCTGGAATGCCGCGACTGGTGTTTCGGACTGGTCGAGCACGGTGTACTCGTCGAAGTTGTAGACGAAGTCTCCACCAGGGCCGCAGCGGTGGCCGACGTCGGTCGACTCAGGGAGCGAGAGGATGATCCGCTGCACCTCGACACCGTCGGTGATGGCCGATGACGGCGGCACGAGGTCGATTCGGTCCTGCGCGGTGCTCGAGTAGTGGCACCGCCGAAGGGTTGCAACCGCGGAGGAGTCCAGTCTGTAGGCGTCAAGCCAGTCGCGCCCGTACAGAGCGTCCTGCAGCGTCGGTGCGGCGGCACATCCGTCTGATTCTGCGACCGGCTCGACGGTCACCGATACCGCTTCACTTGCTGAAGATTCCGCCGCCGGGTCAGCGGACGAGCACCCGGCCGCCACCATCGCGGCGGCTGCAACAATGAGCGTCGGCCACAGCCGAGAGGAGTTCATACCTCGCGACAGTAAACGCCCCGCTGGCGCATTAGCCGCGTTTCCGGCAGACGAATCGACCCACAAATCATTGCACTGCAGTCCAATTGGCTCAGGACGCGCTACCGAACGGCGACGGTGTCACGTCGAACAGCATGGTGCTGGTGGCGGGTTCGCTCGTCGGCGGGGCGAATGTGGCGACCACCGTGTAGCGGCCCGCCTCGTGGACCCGGATGGCCTGGGTCGCGCCGCCGAGTGTCAGCGGAACGGTGAGGGTGGTCGTGTCGCCGTCGGGTTCGGTGATGTCCAGGACCGCAGGGGTGGTGGCGTCGGCGCCCCCCGGGGCGGGGGACACGACCACCGCGAGTGTCGTGATCGTGCTGCTGAAGACGGTGCCGATCGGCGGCACCACGGTCACCTGGTACGTCGTTGCCGCGGCGGCGCTGGGCGCGAAGGCCAGGCACGCGGCGCCGGCCAGCGCGGCCACGGTGACAGACGTGCGCGGGAAGCTCATACGAACCCCTTCGTGTCGACGTCGACGACGGTGGATCGTTCGTCACCGCCACGCTATCGGCACGGCCCCGTCGGCTCTTTCACCCGGATCGGGTGAAATCGACCCCGATCAGCGCTTCTTGCCGAATCGAAGCTTCCACGGCACGAGTGCCGACTCGAGCTGCACACCGAGGCTCATCTTCGAGACGCCCTCGATGCGCTCCTCGAACCGGATCGGGACCTCCGCGATCCGCATGCCGCGGCTGGTGGTCCGGTAGTTCATCTCCACCTGGAACGAGTAGCCGTTGCTGTGGATCGACGCGACGTCGATGGCCTCGAGGGTGCGGGCGTGCCACGCCTTGAAGCCGGCGGTCGCGTCTTTGACGCCGAGGCGCAGGATCGCGTTGACGTAGAAGTTGGCCCACGCGGAGAGCGCCTTGCGGTGCCACGGCCAGTCGCTCGCCACGGCGCCGCCCGGGACGTACCGCGAGCCGAGGACGACAGCCGCGTCGGTGGTCGTGAGGGTGCGGATCATGGTGGGGATGACGTGGGCCGGGTGCGACAGGTCGGCGTCCATCTGCACGACGATGTCTGCGCCCTCCGCGAGCGCACGGGTCATCCCGGCGACGTAGGCGCGCCCCAGGCCGTCCTTCTCGGTGCGGTGCAGCACCCCGATGGGGAACGTGGCATCGATCGCGAGCTTCTCCGCGATCTCACCCGTGCCGTCGGGGGAGTTGTCGTCGACCACGAGCAGGTGCAGGTCCGGGACCTCCAGCGCCGCCAGCAGCTCGACGAGCTTCGGCAGATTGTCGCGCTCGTTGTACGTGGGCACAACGATGGTCGTCTTCGGCGAGCTGCTGTCCATGGGACCTTCCTGATCACGCTCTGTCGTCTAGGGCAAAGGCGAGTGTGGTCATGAATGCAGGCAATGGCAACTCACCTGGGCCGTTGTCGCAGTCAGGACGCCGGTTCCGTGATGTTCACCATCCACGAGACGCCGAAACGGTCGGTGCACGCTCCGAACGTGTCGCCCCACATCTGCTTCTCCAGGGGCACGTCGACGGTTCCGGAACCGGACAACGCGGTCCAGTAGCCGCGCAGTTCGTCGGCGTCGTCGCCGCTGAGGCTGACCGCCATGTCGGTGCCGGGCGTGCGTTCCATACCGGGCGGGATGTCCGCACCCATGATCGTGAAGCCGCTGCCGGTCTCGAGCATGCCGTGCATGATCTGGTCCTCGGGGGCGGGCGCGCCGAACTCGCCGAACGTGCTCATGTTCAGGGTGCCGCCGAACACGCCCTTGTAGAACTCCATCGCGTCGCGCGCGGTGCCGGGAAAGCTGATGTACGGGTTGAGACGAGAGGCCACGGGATACTCCTGAGGTTCGCCGGTACGTGCTCGATCGTGTCGCAGCACGACGCTACCGCCGATATGGCCCGGCGCGGATAGGTTCGGCCGGGTGATGATCATCGACCGGGCCGGTTCGGCCCTCGCTGCCCTGCCCCGGTCGCGGCGCTCGCCGTGCTCACGGCCGTCCTGGTGCGCCGCCGCGCTCTGGTCGGTCGTTGAGATGAATCGGAGCCCGGCCGGTCCCGATCGGGGGCAGGACCGGCCGAGCTCCGAAAGTTCTGTCGAGCTCAGGCCCGCATCTTGATCGCCAACTTCGCGAGCGTCCCGGTATCGAGACCCAGCCCGTCGGTCAGGTAGCCGAGGACATTGCCATAGTCGGCGCGGATCTGCGCGAGCCCGGCCTCGAGGTAGCTCGCGTCGACACCGAGAACGGGTGTCAGGTTGAGCGCGGCCTGTTCACCGAGGGCGCCGCTGATCTGTGCGAGCGTCCGCGCGTTCACCCCCGCCAGGTAGTCGTTGCTGAGCAGGTAGTCCGCCATGACGGTGTCGGCAGACGCGCCGCCGATCTGCTGCAGCAGCGCCGCGACCCATCCGGTGCGGTCCTTACCTGCCGAGCAGTGGAACACCGCCGGGCCGGGGGCGTCCGCGATGTCGGTGAGTACCTGCTTGAATGCGGCTCGCTTGAGGGGGTCTGTCACAAAGCTGCGGTTCGCGTCCACCATGTACTGGCGGCCCTGCTCGGGTGACTGGATGGTCTGCGCCAGTTGGACCAGATCCCCGAACTCGATGGGGATATGGCTGTAGTCGGCGCCCGCCGGGATCTTGTCGGGGCCACCGACGAACGGGTTGTCGATCTCCGATTGGCCGCGCATGTCGAGGACGGAGATCAGGCCGAGATCGGTGAGCGTCTGCAGGTCGGCGTCAGTGGCGGACGAGAGGGCGTTGGCCCGGTAGACGACGCCGCGCTTCAGGTGCTGTCCGAAGCCGATTGCATAGCCGTGTCCCTCGTTGCCGCCGACGTCGCGAAAGTTCGCGATCGAGGCGAGACGATCCGTCGGATCGATTGGTGTGCTGGAGGAGCCGGTGCCGAGGGAGCCGGACGAACCGGTGGCGAGCGAGCCGAAATCGAGTGCGGTTGCGGCGCCCGTCCCGGCGAACAACAGCCCACCGGCGAGGAGAACGGTGGTGGCGGAACTTGCCGTCCGCACAAGCATTCGTGAAGAACCGATCCGCATTGTGGGTCCTTTCGGGGGGTGGGGTGAATCAGTTCGCGACGTCAGCCATTCCGGTGAAGCCGTATCGATCGCACGGCCCGATGATCGCGACCTCGAACAGGCCTGAGCCCACGGTCTGCTCGCCGTTCTCGGTGAGGGTGAATCGAGCGAGATTGTCGACCGGACAGAACATCTTCTTCCACGGTTCGATGTCTGCGACCTTCTCGCGCACGCCCTGGACCACGAGTTCGCCCTGCCACATGCCGTGCCGCCAGTCCTGTTCCAGCCCGTAGCCGGTGCCCACGCCGAGGTAGTGGGGTAGGACGGGTTCACAAGCAACGGTGAGGATCTGGTCCGGCTTCCCGTAGCCCTGCGGGCGGTGGAACGTCAGCGTGGCCGCCGCCACCTCGCGTCCCCCCGGGATGAACGTGAGGTCGTGTTCCGGACGGCCCAGCCATTCCGGCTCACGCGTCCGGTCGGCCCAGATGCGGGTCGCGTCCTGTACGACGCGGCGACCCTGCCGGTCCTCCTGCATGATCGCGACGATCGAGAACTCCTCGAACTGCATGATCGAGTAGATCCAGAAGAAGTTCTGCTCACCCGCGATCGACGGATCGGCCCGGCGCCCGGGCGGTTCCGCCTCACCCACCGGCCGCACGCCCCACGAGCGATCGCGGTTGCCGCGCCACGTATCCGGGGTCACCTCGATGATCTCGCCATCCACAGTGAGGGTTCCGGCCCAGCGTCCGGTCTGCACGAAGCGCTGCGTGTCGAACGTGACCCGCTCGAGCTGACGGTGGAAGTGTCTGGCCTCCAGCGACGCCGGCACGTCCGACTCGAACGTCAGGTCGAAGGAGAGGTCCGGCGCCTCGGGGGTGGGCTCGAGCACCACACGCAGACGGTGCAGGCCCTCGAGCACCTCGAGCCGTAGCGGCCCCACCGTGACGTCCATGCGGTCGGAGCCGAGCGCCTTGGACGCCCGGGCCACGATGTGGTCGTTTCCGCGTCGCAGTACCGCGAACCCGTCCGTCACACCGAGATTCGGATACTGACCGAGCCCGACGATGAGGAACAGTGGTTCGCCGTCGTAATCGAGGCCGGGGTGACAGTTGAAGTAGTAGCGGTCGTAGAAATTACGGTCGGACGTGCCGACGTGACGGATCGGTTCGGCGATCTGGTGCACCGGGTAGTCGTCCATGGGTGAAAGCATCACGCCGCTCCTTCGCTGTCGATGCGGTCCCAGTAGACGCCGTCGAGCATCTCCTCGAGCGTCTTCCGGTGCAGGATCATGTCGTCCGGATCCGCGGGCGCCTCGGCCTGGCCGAACGCGACTGCGCGACTCTGCACGCGGAACATGATGATTGCGTGCCGCAAGGCGGCATACAGCGTGTAGAAGTCGAGGTCGCGAGCCTCGTGTCCGGTGAGGTCACGGTACGTGCCCGCGACGTCGTCGCGGCGCAGGAAGTCGGGCAGTCCCGGAAGTCCGGCCATCGTGGCCAGGTCCTCGAAGAACCTGTGGATGAAGATCATCCAGGCCAGGTCCATCTCGCGGGGGCCGAGGGTGGCCATCTCCCAGTCGAGCACTGCCGCCGGTTCGAAGTCGCGGTAGATGATGTTGCCGATCCGCGAATCGCCCCAGCACAGTACGGCGGGGCCGGTGACGGTGGGCCAGTTGGCGTCCAGCCAAGCGAGGCCGCGCTCGATGAGCGGTGAGCGGGGACCGGTCGCGGTGGCCCACTCGTAGTAGCGGCGCTGGCCGTCGACGTGCGCGCGCAGCGCGGCATCCGCGGTGACCTCGTCGGCGCCGGCCTCGGGAACGAGGCTCGGAAACAGTTGCGCGGGTGCGGCTATCGCGTGGAGATCGGCCAGGATGCGCACCGACGCGTCCTGCAGGCGGGTGCGGTCGGCGGGGGAGCCTGCGAACAGCCAGGAGTCGCCGAAGTTGTACGGCATCACGTCCGGCGGAACCACGCCGTCGAGGCGTTCCATCACGAAGAACTCGCCGCCGAGTGCGTCCGGTGAGGTCTCGGACCAGTAGACGCGTGGCACCGGCACCGGCGAGTGGGCGCCGACGGCCTTGATCACCTCGAACTGCTGGTCCAGGTCGTAGGACGGGAAGATCGGCACCCCCGACGGCGCCGGCGCGATGCGGGCCACCAGGTAGTGGTGACGTCGTTCGCCGTCGTCGTGCCACACGGCGTCGAACAGGATCGTCTCGTTGGACATGCCGTTCGCGGCCGGCACCTGGACGTCGGTGACCTCGGGTTCGGCGTCGGCGGGCAGCTTGGTGCGCAGCCAGGCCTGCAGGCGACGGGCCAGCTCGGCGGGATCCGTTCGGGATTGGCCGGGCCTGGCCATCTCCGAGTAGTCGCGATCCTCGGTCGTGTATTCGAAACTCATGGGCGACCCTTCGATGGTCGGGGAAGCATGGTGAGAGCGGCGTGCTGCGGTGGAGCGGTCCAACGGCAGATCGGTCGACAGCCTCGGGGTGTCCGCGGGGCGCGACGGCTCTAGTCGATACATTGCGTATCGACTACGACGTGACACAATGTAACGGCCATCACACTTCGACGCAAGGGGTTTCATTCGATGTCCAGGCAGCGGCAAGCGCAACACCGGCTTGGGCCGCAACGAAACCCCGCGATCGACGAGGCCGTCCTGCAGGCAACGCGTGAACTTCTGGTCGAGAACGGTTATGCCGGAACCTCGATCGACAAGATCGCCACCCGCGCCGGCGTCGGCCGTCCCGCGATCTACCGTCGTTGGCCGTCGAAGGCGCACATCGTGCACGACGCGGTGTACCCGGTGATGGAGTCCGAGAACGTCTCCGATCAGGAGATCTCCGAGGAATTGGGCAGGCTCGCCTACGGCGCGGTGGCGCTGTTCGGCGGCCCCGCGGCTCGAGAAGCAGTGCCGGGCTTGATGAGTGAGGGGCGTCGAGACCCCGAGCTGCGAAAGGCGCTCATCACCGATCAACTCGAGGTGATCCGTGAGGAACTGGGTAATCGGCTTTCTCGAGCAGTCGACGCGGGGGAACTACGCGACGGCATCGACCCCGACGTGCTACTCGACCTCATCGCGGGCACCGCGATATTCGCTCAGTCGGTGCGCGACGTGGAGGACCAGGGGCGGCTCGCGTCGTCGCTCGTGGACATCCTGTTGAACGGCGTGCTGCCCCGGTGAGTGGCCGGATCAACCGGCCAGATACCCCAGGCGCCGACCGCGATGGCAAAAACGAGTGCGAGGCGGCGAGACGAAGTCATACCGCCATTGTCCCGCTACTGTGTGCCGTTACTGCTGATTCCACTACACCAGCGGGGAATTGGGTCCGCGCAGTGCGGCACCGACCTGGCTGGCGACCCGCGCCTGTTCGGCGGCGACACGATGGCGCGGTTGCCGCGATGCTCCCGGCCGGCCATGCCCTGCAATGTCTTTCCCGGTACCGGACCGGTCGCCATCGAAGGGATCATCCACGCAGCGACACGAATATTCGTGTCGCAGTAGGCGAATATCGGTTACTGTGGCGAGGGTGGGAGGAAACATGGACCGTGACAAGGGTGCAACCGGATCGCCGCCCACCGATCGGGTGGTGGCGATCATGGAATTGCTGGCCGGACGGGACGACGCGTGCACCATCGCGGAAGTGGCCGACGCCCTCGGTCTCAGCCGGTCGACCGTGGGGGCTGTGCTGGGTTCCCTGGACACCCACGGGTGGGCGAGGCGCGATGCCGATCTTCGGTACCGACTGGGTCCGCGCCTCGCGGGCGTGGGCGAGGCCGCGCGCGTTGCGGCCGGTGTGCCCGCCGGGCTCGATGCGGCACTCGCCAGGCTGGCGGCGCAGGTCGACTGCGGTGCGGCGCTCGGCGTCGTGACGACCAGCGAGATGACGTTCCTCGCGGTCGACGCGGGCCGGGGACGGCTACCGGCGGGCATCTCCGCCGGCACCGGGTTGCCGCTGCGGGCGCCCGCGGGCGCGGCGGTGATCGCGTTTGCCGACCCGGCACGCCGTCGGGCCTGGCTCGACACCGCACCCGCCGCAGTCCGCGCCGAGACCGCGGAGGTGCTCGAGCAGATCCGGACCACGGGGGTCGGCATGTGGGGGATCGGCGCGGCCGACCCGGGAATGCTGGACGTGCTGGCTGAGGTGGTGGAACATCTCGGCGAGGACCCCTCGCGGAATGCGCTGCGCGGTCGTGTGGTGGACCTGCTCGGCAGTATCAGCGGAAGGCCCTACAGCGCAGCTGATCTCGCGAGCGATCGGACGCACCCCGTCAGCTATCTCGTGGCGCCGGTGTTCGGGGCGGACGGCCGCCCGGCGTGGGAGTTGCAGATCGGCCCGCTGAGATCCGCGGTCACCCGCGACGAGCGGGCGCATTACATGGAGAGCCTCACCCGAACCGCTCGGGAACTGGATACGCGAACAGGAGTGAACGCATGAGCGCTGCCGAGGAACTGGTCACCGAATTCTGTGCATTGTGGTCGAACCCGGACCCCGCCGTGATAGCCGGCTACTTCACCGAAGATGCGGTGTACCACAATATTCCGATGGATCCAGTGAAGGGCCGCGACGCGATCGAGGAGTTCCTGGAGGGCTTCCTCGCCGCATTCGACGGCATCGACTTCCAGATCCACAAGCAGGTCGAGTCCGACGGCATCGTGATGAACGAGCGCACCGACGTCCTCCGCGGACTCGGCAAGGAGACGCCGCTGCCGGTGATGGGTGTGTTCGAGGTGGTCGACGGCAAGATCGCCGCATGGCGGGACTACTTCGACATGGGAGCGATCACCGCGGCGTTCGGGGGCTGACCTCGCGCGCGGGGTCCGCGAAGCTACACAAACGGTGGCGGGAAAGAAACCCCTTACGCGATAGTTGGACGTCCTATAACCTGCGTCACATGAGTGAGGATCCGCGTCTCGATACCGTCGACGGAGTACTCCGACGGGCCGCCGCCAGGCAACCCGATCGCACTGCGCTGATCTTCGGCAACCGCCACTGGACTTACCGCGAACTCGACGACGCCGTCACCCGCGCCGCCGGGCGCCTGCTCGGACTCGGGCTGGCGCCCGGCGGCCGGGTGGCCGGGTACGGCGTCAACTCGGACGCGTACGTCATCGGGTTCCTGGCCTGTGCCCGCGCCGGTCTGGTCCACGTCCCGGTGAACTACGCGCTCACCGGCGACGAACTGCACTACCTGCTGTCGCAGTCCGGCGCGCGTGCCGTGCTGGTGGACCCGGCGCTGCGGGCAACCCTGGAATCGGTGCGCGCCGACGTCGAGGTCGACCACGTCGTCGCTCTCCGCGACGAGGACGCGTCCCTGCTCGAGTGGGCGCGTGCCGGCGACCTTCCGGAGGTGGCCGCGGCAGCATCGGGTGGCGACCTCGTTCAGCTGCTCTACACGTCGGGAACCACATCGAAGCCCAAGGGCGCCATGATGACTCACGGCGCGCTGGTACACGAGTACGTGTCGTCGGTGATCGCACTGGGACTGAGCTGCGACGACAACCCGCTGATCTGCATGCCGCTGTACCACTCGGCGGGGATGCATGTGTTCATGCTTCCCTACCTGTCGGTCGGGGCGACCGTGCACCTGATGCAGTCGCCCGACATTCCCGAGATTCTGCGTCGGATCGAGGCCGATCGGATCGGCTCGCTGTTTCTCGCGCCGACGGTCTGGGTGCCACTCGCGGCCCACCCCGATCTCGACACGCGCGATCTCTCCTCGCTGAGGAAGGCGCAGTACGGTGCGTCGATCATGCCCGTCACCGTGCTCAACCGGCTACGGGAGCGTTACCCTGCGCTGGGGTTCTACAACTGCTTCGGGCAGTCGGAGATCGGTCCGCTCGCAACGGTTCTGGGCCCGGACGAGCACGAGCAGCGGCCGTCGTCGTGTGGGCGTGCGGTGTTCTTCGTCGAGACCCGGGTGGTGGACCCGGACGGCAACGACGTGCCCGACGGTGAACCGGGGGAGGTTCTCTACCGTTCTCCGCAACTGTGCCAGGGATATTGGGAGAATCCCGAGGCCACCGCAGAGGCGTTCCGGGACGGCTGGTTCCATTCGGGCGACATGGTGACCCGGGACGCCGCCGGGTACATCACGGTCGTGGACCGGATCAAGGACGTCATCAACACCGGTGGCATCCTCGTCGCCTCCCGCGAGGTGGAGGATGCTCTCTACACGCATCCCGCGGTCGCGGAGGTGGCGGTGATCGGGGTGCCCGACGAGAAGTGGATCGAGGCGGTGACGGCCGTCGTCGTACTGCGTGACGACGTCGATCCGGACGCGGTGACCGCCGACGTGCTCGTCGATCATGTTCGGGACAGGATCGCACCGTTCAAGGTACCCAAGCGAATTCGCTTCGTGGCGGCGCTACCGCGCAATCAGAGTGGCAAGCTGCTCAAGCGGGAGCTCCGGACCGAGCTCGATCCGGTCTGACGGCGTCCGGCGGCCCGGCCCCGCCTGATGTGGGGGACCGGGCCGTCGTGCGTGGATCGAGGTGGCGGGGGTATCCGTCACCAGGTGATGGCAACTCCGCTGTCGTGCAACCAGATCAGCGGATCGACCTGATAGCCGCTCGGATTCCAGACCTCGAGGTGCAGGTGCGGTCCGGTGGACTGTCCCCTGTTGCCGACGGTGGCGATCAGATCACCGGCGAGGACGGGCTGGCCGACATTCACGACGAAGGTGTCGACGTGACCGTAGACGGTGATGGTGCCGTCGGTGTGCTGGACGCGAACCCACAGTCCGAAGCCGGATGCCGGGCCGGCGTCGACGATGACGCCGTCGGCTGCCGAGAGGATCGGCGTGCCCATGTCGGCTCCGATGTCGATGCCGTTGTGGTGCGTGCCCCAGCGCGGGCCGTAGCTCGAGGTCAGGAATCCGGCGACCGGCTGGACGACGGCCGGGCGGGGCGGCAGCAGCACGGGGGCCGGCATGGGGGCCGGGACCGGAGCCGCCTCGGGGACGGGCAGCGGAAGCGGCGCGGGCATCGGGGCCGGAATCGGGACGGCCTGCGGCTCGGGCGCCGGGGCGGGTGCCTGCAGCTTGGGCGCGGGCTTCCACCAGGCGGCCGATGTCGGGGTCCACTGGTGCGGTCCGGTCCCCGAGGCATCCGCGAGCGACGGGACGTTCAGTCCGGGCAGGAACTGGCCTGCGGGAAGCTGTAGTTGGACGTTGTCGCCGGCGGGAAGGCGCAGGGGAGAGGCGGCCGCGGTGGCCGCGCCGATCTGCACGCTGCCGGCAAGGAGGGCGCCCGTGGTGACGGCGACTGCCGTTGCCTTGAAGGAGCGGCGGCCGAGCAGGGACTTCGGGGCGACGGTCAAGCTTTCGAAACTCATCGTCCTGTGGGGAGTGGCCACAGTGGTTACCTCTTTTGTGTCTCTGGTCGGCCCAGTCGGGAACCGCGACCTCGGGTCTTTCGTCACGGAAAAGTAACAAAGAGGTATCGACTCGTCCACCGTGATCGAATCTTTATCTTGATGAGGTAAGAACCGACCGGTATTCAGGAAAGTCGCAGGTCAGCGCGTTTGGGCGGCCGAGTTCGGGCGTCCGAATGCCGGAAACAAGCTTGGGGCCAACCGGTCGTTATCGAGGGTCGGGCCGGCGTGGTACGAGGTCAGGACGCCGTCAGCCATCGCGGGAGAAGAATTACGTCACTGTGACACAGATTCAGGCTGGACGGTCGTGTTCGGACGCGCGAAAGGCGCGGTTTCGACGCCGGGCTTGTCAGCCCGCACGGTCGGAATGTGACAGCGATCTCCCGCTGTCCGGCAGGGTGACGCGCGAATTCGACCCCGCACTGGGACGCGGGGCCGCCGGATGGGAGCCGCTTCGGAGCGGGTGGATCCGGGCCTACCCCTTGAGCTTCTTCATCGTCAGGTGCGACTCGATCTTGGAGATCGCCGGCTGTTCCATGAGCTTGGTGCGCAGGAACACCTCGAACGCATTGAGGTCGGCGACGGCGACGCGGATGAAGTAGTCGGGCAGACCGATCATCCGGCGGAACTCGACTACCTCGTCGAATGCGCCGACTTGGGATTCGAACGCCTCGACGGTCTTGCGGTCCTGCGAGACGATCTCGGCGTTGACGATCACCTCGCAGCCGCGTCCGACGGCATCCGGGTTCACGACGGCCCGGTATCCGACGATGACCCCGTCGGCCTCGAGCCGTCGCACCCGGCGCAGGCAGGGGGACGGCGTCAGCCCGACGCGGTCGGCCAGTTCGGCGTTCGTGAGCCGCGCATTCGCGTGCAGCTCACGCAATATTGCGCGATCGAGATCATCCACAGCAGAATATTGCGCCGAGCGGGCTCGTTGGGCAATATCCGGCAACCACATGCCATGCGCTCGGCACTATTATTTCCTCGTGACCAGCGCGTTTCCCGTTTCGGGCCTCGAGACCACGCCCGACCTCTCGCACCGGTCCGACATCCGTGCCGCAGCCCGCGACACCGTCTCCGTCGGGTTCGGACTGTTCCCGCTCGGCCTGGCGTTCGGGCTGCTGCTCGTCCAGTCCGGGTTCGACTGGTGGTGGGCGCCCATCTTCTCGCTGACGATCTACGCGGGCTCCCTCGAGTTCCTCGCGATCGGTCTGGTGCTGGCGCTCACGCCGCTTGCGTCGGTGGCGATGACAACGTTTCTCGTCAATTTCCGGCACGTGTTCTACGGACTGTCCTTCCCGCTGCATCGGGTGAAGGGGCCAGTGGCGCGGCTCTACAGCATGTACGCCCTCACCGACGAGGCGTACGCCGTTGCCGCGGCCAAGGATCCCCGTTCCCTGAGCAGCCGGCACATCCTTTTCATTCAGGTGTTCTGTCAGCTGTACTGGGTGCTCGGCGGTGTCGTCGGTGCAGTCGTCGGCAACGCGATCCCGATGCAGCTCGCCGGACTCGACTTCGCGCTCACCGCGCTGTTCGTGGTGCTGGCCGTCGACGCGTTCCGGGTGCGCTCCGACGTGCCGACCCCGGTCCTGGCGCTGCTGAGCGCGCTCGTGGCGCTGGTGGTGGCGCGCGAGCAGATGCTGGTGGTCGCGATGGCGCTGTTCGTGGCGGCACTGCTGGCCCGGTTCGCGCTCGAGCGGCGGAGGCGGGCCCGTGCCTGACATCCCGTACATCCTGTCGGCGCTCGCGGTGATCATGGCGGTCACCTTCGCGCTGCGGGCCGTGCCGTTCGCGGTGATCGCGCCACTGCGCTCGTCCGCACTGGTGAACTACCTCGGCGCCCACATGCCCGTCGGCATCATGCTGATCCTCGCGGTCTACACGCTGCGGAACGTCTCGGTCGCGCCGTCGTCGCTCGTGCCCGCGTCCGTCGCGCTCGCCGTGACGATCGGTCTGCACCTGTGGCGGCGGCACGCGCTGCTCAGCATCGTCGGGGGCACTGCCGCTTACATGGTTCTTGCCAACTGGGTGTTCGGCTGAACTGAAGAACGCTGTTCGTCGCGAGAATCCGCACGCTCGTCGCACAGACCGGCCGCGTCGTCGACACCGAACACGCGCCGTGGGCCGAAAATCGCATGTCAGAGGGTTTTCATGGATGTGAGGCGGGCAATTCACCGGCGTGTCGGGAGTTAGCCTTGTCACTGTGACGTCGCACGTGGATGAATCCGGATCGCTGTCGAACGCCGCCTCGGGCGGGGGCAGGATCCGCAGCTCGGTGTTCCGGAACAAGGTGACCTCCGCCCAGGCCGCCGTCGAATTCATCCATCCCCACGACACCGTCGCGATCAGCGGCTTCGCGAGCGCGGGCACGCCGAAGGCGATCGTCCCGGCCCTCGCCGACCGCATCCATGCCGTGCGGGGCGCCGGATCGAACTTCACGATCAACCTCCTGACGGGTGCCTCGGTGTCCGTGGGCACCGAGCGACTGCTCGCCGAGGTCGACGGCATCGCACTGCGGATGCCTTACCAGTCGGAGCCGACCGCGCGCCGCAACATCAACAGCGGCCGGATGGACTACGTCGACATCCATCTGTCGCACGTCGCGCAGCAGGTGTGGGAGGGCTACTACGGCAACGTCGATGTGGCGGTCGTCGAGGTCGCGGGCATCACCGAGTCGGGTGAGCTGATCCCGTCCGCGTCGATCGGCAACAACAAGACCTGGCTCGACGTCGCCGACAAGGTCATCCTCGAGGTCAACTCGTGGGTGCCCGAGGCGATGACCGGCATCCACGACGTCTACTACGGCACCGCGCTGCCCCCGTACCGCAAGCCGATCCAGATCACCTCGGTCGAGGACCGCATCGGTCAACCGACGCTGCGGGTCGATCCGAGGAAGGTGGTCGCGGTCGTCGAGACCAACGCCCGCGACAGTGCGAGCCCGCTCACCCCACCCGACGAGGTGAGCCAGGCCATCGCCGCGCACGTGCTCGACTTCTTCGAGTACGAGGTGTCGAAGGGCCGCCTGCCCGCCGACGGCCTGCTGCCGCTGCAGTCCGGCATCGGCAACGTTGCCAACGCGGTGCTGCAGGGTCTCGACGCCGGGCCGCACAGAGGGCTCACCTGCTTCTCCGAGGTGATCCAGGACGGGATGCTGCACCTCATCAAGCACGGCACGGTGCGGTATGCGTCGGCGACGTCGTTGGCGCTGTCGGAGGCCGGCATCGACGAACTGATGTCGAACATCGACTTCTACCGCAAGCACATCGTGTTGCGGCCGCAGGAGATCAGCAACCACCCGGAGGTGGTCCGGCGCCTCGGCATCATCGCGATGAACGGCATGCTCGAGGCGGATATCTACGGCAACGTGAACTCGACGCACGTCATGGGTACCAAGATCATGAACGGTATCGGTGGCTCAGGCGATTTCGCCCGCAACGGCTACCTGTCGATGTTCCTGAGCCCATCCACCGCGAAGGGCGGCGCGATCTCGTCGATCGTGCCGATGGTCCCGCACGTCGATCACACCGAGCACGACGTCCAGGTGCTCGTCACCGAGCAGGGTCTCGCGGATCTGCGCGGCCTGTCCCCGCGCAAGCGCTCGCGCGTCGTCATCGACAAGTGCGCGCACCCGGAGTACCGGGCGATGCTGCTCGACTACGTCGACCGGGCCGAGCGTTCCCCGGCGTCCGGCCACACCCCGCACCTGCTCCGCGAGGCTCTCTCGTTCCACGAGCGGTTCAACGAGACCGGGTCGATGTTCCGGAACTGACTGTTCTGCAGTCGATCCCGCCGATCAGGGCAGGAGCCCGGCGACCAGGGCGTCGACGATCTCGTCCGTCGGGGTGTCGGGCATGAGCGGCGTGGTGAGTCGGTCGAGGAGGAGGCCGTCGACGGCGTAGTGGAACAGCGCGATCTCGCGCGCGCCACCGGGCAGACCGGCGGCCGAGTTGTACGCGACATCGGCCTCGAAACCCGTTCTGCCCCAATCGGACATCATCGCAGCGACCTCCGGGTTGCGGGTGCTCTCGAGCCGGAGTTCGAACAGTGCCACGGTCACTTCGCGATTCTCGGTGAGCCGCCGGACGATGTCGCGCAGGTAGTCGGCGAACAGTTCGCGACTCGGTTTCCGGGCGGAGAGCCCGGCCAGCACCGTCTCGTCGGGCGTCAGTCGCTCGCCGATGCGTTCGACCAACCCGGCGACGAGTGCGTCCCGGCTGCGGAAGTAGTTGGATGTCGTCCCCGCGGGCACGCCGGCCTCGCGATCGACCGCACGGTGGGTGAGCCCCCGGGCGCCCTGGTTGGCCAGGACCGTCAGGCCCGCGTCGGCGAGGGCCTGCCGACGCTCGTCGTTGCGCACCATGCGGGACATGCTAGCGGAACCACTACATGTGTTGTACGTTGTCGTCCACAACAGTTGTAGTGATTGGAGTCGGAATGCGTGAGCTCGTGTACTACGTCGCCGCCAGTCTCGACGGCTACATCGCCGGTCCCGGTGGGCAGTTCGATGCGTTCGACCTCGAGGGCGACCACATGGCGGACCTCGCACGCTTCGCCGACGCGCTGCCCACCGACGGCGCAGCGCACCTCGGCATCGCGCAGCCGTGCACCGGGTTCGACACCGTGCTCATGGGGTGGAACACCTACGCGGTCGGTCTGCCCGGCGTGCGGAGCCCGTACCGCCATCTTCGCCAGATCGTGTTCTCGCGCAACAACACTGCCGAGGGCGAGAATCTCGAGGCGACCGGCGCCGATCCGGTCGAGTTGGTGCGCGAAATCAAGCGTGCGGACGGTGCGGACATCTGGCTGTGCGGCGGCGGCGTCCTCGCGAGCCTGCTCGTCGACGAGATCGACCGGATCGTCGTCAAACGTCATCCGGTGCTGTTCGGCGACGGCATCCCGATGTTCGCGCCGGGCGCCTACCGCCCCGGTGCATTCAATGTGGTCGACACCCGGACGTTCGAGTCCGGCGTTGCGGTCACCGAGTACGCGCGTCGCTGACCGGGAGTTCGACGACGTGGTCGGCCCACGCGCTCAGCAGGGCGTGGTCGTGGCTGACGGCCAGCACGCCGAGCCCTGCTCGCGTCTCCTCACGTAGCACCGCGACGAGGGCCGCGGTGGTCGCAGGGTCGAGCATCGCGGTCATCTCGTCGCAGATGAGGTAGCGCGGTCGCTGCACCAGAGCTCGTGCAAGGCAAACGCGTTGCAGCTGTCCGTCGCTCACCTGATGCGGCCGCCGGCGCAATAGATCGGCGGTGAGCCCGACTCGTGCAGCGGCGTCACGCACCACCGGATCCCGTTCGCCGCGTGGTGTGCGGGACAGCGCGAGTGGCTCCGCGATGATCCGATCGAGCGTCAGACGCGGCGACGTGGACTGGCGCGGCGACTGGAACAGCATCGCGATGGACCGTCGGGTCTCGGGCGGTGCGTCCGCGCGGGTCGGCACCTCCACCCCGTCGACGCACACCGTTCCCGACCATGGGCGGTGCAGCAGTGCGCACACCCGGGCCAGCGTGGTCTTGCCGACACCCGACGGTCCGGTCAGGCCCATCGTTCGGCCGCGTGGAATCTCGATGCACATGCCGTCGAGCACGGGAGACGCCGGATCGTGTCCGGCACGGATGTTCTCGGCGATCAGGCTCACGGCCGGCCTCCCACTCGCGTGCGCACCACACGGTCGCCGGAGCGCAGCAGGTGCGTCGGGCCGCCCGAGAACGTGGAGCCGGGTCGGCGCAGGTGGTAGACGCAGTCGTCGGGCAGGTCGGTCAGTTCGGGCGGCGATCCCGGCATGGGGTGCAGCCCGTTGTGGGGTAGTGCGGCCATCAGGTCCCTCGTATAGTCGTGCCAGGGATCATCGAGAACCTCTGCAGCCGGACCGGATTCGAGGATCCGTCCGGCATACATCACGGAGGCGGTATCCGCGTGCCCGGCGACAGCGGCGATGTCGTGCGTGATGAGCAGGACGGCTGCCCCCGCGGCGGCGCAGGCGTCGAGCAAGGTCAGGATCTTCTCGGTGAGAGCGGGGTCCAGGCTCGACGTCGGTTCGTCCGCGACGATCACCTCCGGGTCACCCGCCAACGCGAACGCGATCGCCGCTCGCTGGGCCATCCCGCCGGACAGCTCGTGCGGGTACAGGTCGCGGCAGCCGGCGGCCAGTCCGACGCGATCGAGAAGTTCTACTACACCGAAACGGCTTTCGAGATGCCGCCTCGTCTCGTCCAGTTGGGAGCCCACGGTGCGGACGGGCGTCAGGTACGTCGCCGCCGACTGTGGAACGAGGGCGATCCTGCGTCCACGCACGGGCCGTAGTGCGCGCTCGGGTGCGCCGACCATCTCCACCGAGTCGCCGTCTGCGTTCAGTCGTATCGACCCGGACACCCGCGCGTGCGACGGCAGTAGTCCGCAGGCGGCCGAGGCGACGATCGATTTGCCGCAACCGGATTCGCCGACGAGGGCGTGGACGCGCCCGGCATCGAGGTCGAGGCTCACGTCGGTGGTGGCGTGCACAACTCCGCTACCGACCGGGATCCGGACGGTGAGGCCGTCGACGGTGAGGGCAGCGGTCATCGTGGAGTCCTCTCGACGATCGGTGGGCTGATCCGGTCGCGCAGCGCAGCCCCGATCCCGGCAACCGCGAGCGTGGCCGCGATCAGCAGCAGCGACGGAAACGCCAGCGTCCACCAGCCGCCGAGGAGCAGCGTCGAACGTGCCTCCTGCAGAAGCGTTCCCAGTGAAGGCTGGTGGGGTGGCAGGCCGAGACCGAGGAACGACAGCGTCGTCTCGTGCCAGATGGCGTGCGGCAGCAGCAGTACGACGGCGATGAGCGCCTGTCCGGCCGCGGCCGGGGCGAGATGGTGTCGCATCACATGTAGACGTCCAGCGCCGGCGAGGTGGGCGGCGTCCACGTACTCGCGACCGCGCACCCCGAGGACCTCGGAGCGGGCGATGCGCGCGACCTGCGTCCAGTGGGTGAGTGCGATCGAGGCGATGATCGCCGGAATGTTCCCCCGGAACAGGGCCACGATCACGATGCCCAGGAGCAGGTGTGGGAGTGCATTGATGCCGTCGACAGCGCGCATCACCAGACGGTCGGTCCGGCCGCCGAAAGTTGCGGCGGCCACGCCGATCCCGGTGCCGAGCACGGTCGAGGCCACAGCACACACCGCGGCGATGAGCAGCGAGATCCGCAGACCGGCGGCGACGCGGACGAACAGGTCGCGTCCGGCGTTGTCGGTGCCGAACCAGTGCTCGCCGCTGGGAGCGTGTCGTGCATCGGCGAAATCCGTGAGTCGATCGTCGACGCCGGCCAGCCACGGCACCAGGAGCGCGTACGCGACGATCGCGACGAGCACGATCGCCGACAGGAGCAGTCGTCGGTCGATGCGAGCGAACCTACCCATCGGCGCTCACCCGCGGGTCCAGCAGTGTCAGGGCCACATCGGCGAGCAGGGATCCGGTCAGCACGATCAGCGTCGTGCCGACGGTGAGCGCTGCAAGCAGCGGGAAGTCGAGTTCGCGCGCGGACGTGACCACCGCTCCCGCGATCCCGGGCCACGAGAACACCTCCTCGACGATGGCCGCGCCGACGATGATCTCGGGCAGACGCAGGCCGATGACGGTCGCGAACGGTCCCAGCGCGACCGGGACGATGTGGCGCAGCAGGATGGTGCGTTCGGGGATGCCGCGGGCGCGGGCACCGCGGACGGCGTCGGACCCGATCGTGTCGCGTACCGACTGGCGTACCGACATCGCGAGCCACGGCACCTGAGAGACCGCGAGCACGACCATCGGCAGCACGAGGTGTTCGGCGACCTGACCGACCGTCGGATCGGTGCCGGCGTCGGTGAGGCCCGCGACGGGTAGCCAGCCGAGCGAGAGCGCGAAGACTGCGACCGCGCCGAGTGACAGCACGAATGGCGGGGTGGCCTGTATGACGGAGGCGAGCGGGGCCACCACCCGGTCCAGCAGACCGCTCGGACGGGCGCCGGACCACACCCCGAGCACGAACGAGAGCCCGATGGCCAGGCCCAGTCCCAGGCCCGCGAGCAGCAGCGTCCACGGCAGCCGTTCGCCGATCACCGTCGACACCGGTTGCCCGAAGCTGCGGGAGACGCCGAGATCGCCGGACAGCAGCCCGCTCACCCAGTGCCCGTAGGTGGTCCACCACGGGTCGTGCAGACCCAGTTCGCTCGCCAGGCGCGCGCGATCGGCGTCGCTGGTGGTGAGGTAGCGGTCGCCGAGATACCCGGCGAGCGGATCGAACGGTGAGAGGGACGCGAGTGCGAACAGCCCCGCCGACACCACCACGAGCAGCGGCGCCGCGAAAGCGACCCGGCGCAATGCCATTCGGGCCACCTCACGACGCCGGACCCGGAGGCCGCGCCGGGGCTCGGCGGGCACGGCCTCGGGAGGGGCGGACGTCGTCGTCACGGACGGGCCCAGTCCCGCAGGTTCCACCACGGGCCCCAATCGACGCCGTGGCTGTGCGGCTCGAGGATCGGCGCCGATCCGGTCCAGTCGCTCTCACGCTGCACGTAGGTGTGGTCGAGAAACACCAGCATCACGTAGCCGGGATCGGCGACGTACGAGGTCTGCACCGTGCGGTAGTCGGCGGCGCGGGCCGCGGAGTCGGTGCTGCGCCGGGCGTCGTCGAGCGCGCGGTCGATCTGCGGGTTCACGTAGTCGGACGCATTGTCGTAGCCGCTGCCCACCCCCGGCCGCGCGTACGACGAGTGCAGCGTCGAGTACAACTGCGTGTCCGGGTCGTACGGCAGGTCGCCGCCGCCGAGCAGTCCGGCCTTGGCGGTGAGCTGGCCGGGGAAGACGCCGCGATCCACCGCCTCGACGTTCACACGCACCCCGATCCTCGACGCGTCGGACGCGAACGCCTGCGACAGGTCCCGGCGGAGGGTGTCCTGTGGGAAGTACATGACGGTGAACTCGGCGCGGACGCCGTCCTTGGCGCGGACCCCGTCGTCGCCCGGGATCCAGCCGTCGTCGGTCAGCAGTTGCTCGGCGCGAGCGCGATCGAACGCGAAGGTCGCAGACGGCGCGTAGGCGTCGCCGTACACATCCGGCACCGGGGTCGACGCCGCGCGGCCGTGACCGCCGAGGATGTTGTCGACCATCCCCCGCCGATCCACCGCAAGGTTGAGGGCCATCCGCATCGTCGGGTCCGCGGTGACCGGGTTGTCGGCAGGCATCGTCACCCCGCGCCAGTCCGCCGACGTGTTGGCGACCACCTGGTATCCGGAGCGATCGGTGAATGTGTTCGCCAGGAGCGGTGGGATGTTCGCGCCGTCGAGTTCGCCGGCCGCCATCCGCTGCGCCCGGGCGTTGTCGTCGGGCACGTAGACCACGGTGAGCTTCTTCACCTGCGGCGCGCCGTCCCAGTAGTCCTCGTTGGCCTCGTAGATCGCCTGGTCGGGACGCAGCAAGACGAGCTTGTAGGGGCCGGTGCCCACCGGATCGCTGTTGAGGGGCGACTGCTCGGCCGGACCGCCGGTGAGACGTTCGGACGGCGCGATGCCGAGTAGCAGTTTGGTGGGCCAAGGCGCGTACGGGTACGCCAGCCGGAACTCGACGGTGTCGGGTCCGGTCGCCTCCACCGCCTCGAGCATGTCGTAGGACGTGGCCAGCGGCGACGCCGATGCGGGATCGAGGATCGCCCGGTAGGTCGCGACGACGTCCTCGGGGCCCAACGTCGTGCCGTCGGTGAACCGCACGCCGTCGCGGACCCGGACGGTCCACACCTTCGCGTCGGAGTCCGGGACGGGCATCTGCGATGCGAGTGCGGGCTCGAGCGTGGGGATTCCGGTGTCCCGGCCACCGTCGAGTCGGACGAGACCGTCGTAGACCTTGGCCTCACCGGCCTCGCCGAAGCCGGCGACGGGGTTGTAGTTGCCGAGTTCGTAGCCGTCGGCGAGGACGAGCGCGGTGTCGTCGCCGTCCTCCGATGACGCCGGCGCGCTGCAGCCGGCCAGGGCGATCGGAACGAGTGAGAAAAGAGAAAGAGCTGGAACGAGTTTCATGATCCTCCCGAGGGTGGATGTGGAGAAGGGGAGAACGTAGCCGATATCTGAAGGGCTGTTCAGATGAGAAGGTAGCAGCCGTGCGCAAGTCGGATCGTCGAATTCGGCTCGGTACGGCCACATTCCGGACTCATCGATGTGACGCCACTCCTCCCCGTAGGGAATCCCCGCCGGTAGGGCTGAGCTTGATAGCTCGTGGCGAATCTGTAAGATGTTGGGCGCCGCCAGATTCCAGGAACAGAAGCTGCTGCATGCGCTCGCGATCGGGTCATCCCGTTCGCTTCTCCTGGTTCGCGGCACCCACCTACGAGGCATCCCTTCGCGGATGAGAACGGACAGTGCCCGCACATGAACCTCAGTCCTCGGGAGATGGACAAGCTCTACATCCACGTCGTGGCCGACCTGGCGCGACGCCGCCGTGCGCGGGGGCTCGAGCTCAACCACGGCGAGGCGGTCGCGCTCATCAGCGAGGCCATTGTCGAGGGCGCGCGCGACGGCCGCACCGTCTCCGAGTGCATGCAGCTGGGGCGACACGTGCTGACCAGCGACGATGTGATGCCCGGCGTGCGGGACATGACCCAGTTGGTGCAGGTGGAGGCCACCTTCGTCGACGGCACGAAGCTCGTGTCGTGTCACGATCCGATCGGCGGGTGAGTCGATGACCGCCGTGAACGTGATCCTCGTGTGTGGTCACGAGTGCCCGGACCCCGCGTACCTGCGCCGGATCGATCCGAAGTGGATCGTCGTCGCAGGTGGGCGCGCCCTGACCGAGGCGATCGACGCGGTGCGGGTGGGGTCGTCCGCTCCGGTCTGCGTGGTGCCGATGACCCTCGGGCGCGATCCGGGCCTGGTGGCGGACGCGGCCCGCGCAGCGAGTTGGGCTCGCAGGGAATCGGATTCACCTCCGGTGATGCTCGCGCGGCCGCTCGGGGAGTCCGATCACCTGGTCGGATGGCTGCGCGGACGCGCGGTCGCGGCGTCGACCGACGCGCTGCTGATCAGCGCACCCGCGGGAAGCCCGTTCGAGGACGCCGAGTTGTTCCGAATCGCCAGGCTGGTGCGACAATTCGGACCCGTCGGTCTGGTGGAGGTGGCGCTGTTGGGCGGCGACCCCGACCTCGCCGACGGGATCGACCGATGCCGGCGGTTGGGCGCCGCCGAGATCACCGTCGTCCCTGCGTGGCTCGGTCTCCCTGCACGCCACGGAGTGGTCGACGGCGGACCCCTGCTCGGCGACGCGGCGCTGCGCGGAGTCGTCGAGGCGCGGGTGACCGACGCTCTCCACCTGGCGGGACACGGGAACGACGGAATCGACCACGGTCTGGGCGCCGAGCACGGCCAGGGATTCGCCCACAGCCACGGCCCCGGCCCCGGCATCGGTCACGCTCACGGTCACGGTCACGGCCACACCCACTAGAAAGGACGCGACACCCCCATGACGGAGGGAGCGAAGTACCTGTACGCCGACGAGCCGGTGCCCCTCAATGCGGGCCGCCGCCGAGTCGTGGTCACCGTGTCGAACGTCGGCGACCGCGCGGTGCAGGTGGGCTCGCACTACCACTTCTTCGAGGTCAACCGGGTGCTGCGGTTCGACCGCGCCGCCGCCTACGGGATGCACCTCGACATCGCGTCGGGCACCGCGGTCCGGTTCGAACCGGGCGACACCCGCACGGTCACGCTGTGCCAGTACGGCGGCACACGTGAACTTGCGGGCTTTGCCGGACTGGTCGACGGCGGGGGAGACGATGTCATGCCCCTCGACGATGCCGACATCCGCGAGCAGGCAATTCGTCGCGCCCGTGAGCGCGGATTCGTCTCCGCCGCCGACGAATCCGGCCCCGACCGAGCGGTCGCCCGACCGGAACCGAAGCCTGCGGTACTGCCTCGTCGCACGTACGTGGATCTGTTCGGTCCGTCGGTCGGCGACCGGTTCACCCTCGCCGACACCAACCTCGTCGTCGAGGTCGAGCGCGACTGCAATTTCGGTGCCTTCGGCGACGAGGCCGTCTACGGCGGCGGCAAGGCGATCCGGGACGGCATGGCCCAGGATCCGACCGCGACGGAAGCATCCGGCGTACTGGATCTGGTGATCACCAATGTCGTGGTCCTCGACGGCGTTCTCGGCGTCGTCAAGGGTGATGTGGGGGTGCGCGCCGGTCGCATCGTCGGGATCGGCAAGGCCGGGAACCCCCGCACGCAGGACGGCGTGGACCCGGATCTGGTGATCGGTCCGGGCACCGAGGTGATCTCGGGGGAGCACCTGATCGCGACTGCGGGCGCGGTGGACACCCACGTCCACTTCCTCGCCCCGCAGCAGGTCGAGGAGGCGCTGAGCAACGGTGTCACCACGATGATCGGCGGCGGCACGGGCCCCGCCGACGGCAGCAAGGGCACCACCTGCACGCCCGGCGCGTGGCACATCGGCCGAATGCTGCAGGCCCTCGAGGAACTGCCGGTGAACGTCGGATTGCTCGGCAAGGCGACGTCGCTGCCGGCCGCGATGGCCGAGCAGATCGCGGCGGGACTGTGCGGGATCAAGATCCACGAGGACTGGGGTGCGACGCCCGCCACCATCGATGCCGCATTGCGTGTCGCGGACGACATGGACGTCCAGGTCGCGATCCACGCCGACACCCTCAACGAGTCGGGTTTCTACGAGGACACGCTGGCCGCTATCGACGGCCGGACGATCCACACGTTCCACACCGAGGGCGCCGGCGGCGGTCACGCGCCGGACATCCTGCGGATCGCGGGCGAGCCGAACGTCCTTCCGGCGTCGACCAATCCGACGCTGCCGTACACGATCAACTCGGTCGACGAACTGCTCGACATGGTGATGGTGTGCCATCACCTGCGCCACGACATCCCCGAGGACGTCTCGTTCGCGGACTCGCGGGTGCGCGCGGAGACGATCGCCGCCGAGACGGTGCTGCACGACGACGGCGTCATCTCGATCTTCTCGTCCGACTCGCAGGCGATGGGCCGCGTCGGCGAGACGTGGACCCGCGCGATCCAGACTGCCCACCACTGCAAGGACCAGCGCGGCCCGCTGCCCGAGGACACCGCCGCCGACGGCACGTCCCGCAACGACAACCACCGTATCCTGCGGTATGTCGCGAAGACGACGATCAATCCGGCGCTCGCGGCGGGTGTCGCCGACCATGTCGGGTCGCTCGAGCCGGGCAAGTTGGCGGACATCGTGCTGTGGCCCGTGCACTCGTTCGGAGCGAAGCCCAGCCTGATCCTCAAGGGCGGCCTGATCTGCTGGTCGCTGATGGGTGATCCCAACGGATCGATCTCCACACCGCAACCGGTGCGCTACCGGCCGATGTACGGGTCGCTGGGTGCGGCGATGAAGGCGACCCGTCTGACATTCGTGTCGCAGGCTGCGCTCGATGCGGGCGTGCCCGGGAAACTCGGTCTGCAGAGTCCCGTCGTCGCGGTGCGGGGATGTCGTTCGGTCGGCAAGAAGGACATGGTCCGCAACACCGCGACACCGCACATCACCGTGGACCCGGACACCTATCACGTTCGTGCCGACGGCGAGACGGTGACGATCGCACCGGCGCAACGCCTTCCGCTCACCCAGCTGTTCTACATAGTGTGAGGGCGTCATGATCGACGTGGCCACCCTCCTCGTGACCCTGCAACTCACCGATTCGTCGTTCCCGGCAGGCTTCTACACGCTCTCGCACGGCCTCGAGGGGTACTCGCAGACCAGATCGGTGACGCCCGAGACGCTTCCCTTTCTGCTGGTGGATCTGTTGCGCCACTCGGTGGGTCCGGCCGACGCGACCGCGTTGGCACTCGCGCACGCCGCCATCGTGGCGGGCGACCACGAAGGTCTGCTCCGCGTGGACCGGCGCCTGCACGCGACCAAACTCAACCGGGAACTGCGGCGCGCCTGCACCCGGACCGGGCACCAGATGCTGTCCGTCGCGCGACAGACGTTCGAGCGCGACAGGATCGACCGCTTCGCAGAGGACGTGGCCGCCAAGCGGACCCCCGGCACTCAGCCGGTGGTGGCCGGGGTGGTTGCCGCGGCGTGTGGAGTGGGCGCGGCACAGGCCGTGGCGGGGGATTTGTTCGCCTTCGCGGCGAGTCTCGTCGGTGCCGCACTGCGACTCCGGCTCACCGATCATCTGCGAGCGCAACGGATCCTGGCCGACGTGGCGCCCGTGATCGAAGAGGTCACCGCTGCTGCGTTGCGTCGCAACCTGAACGATCTCGGCGGGTGCACGCCCGTCGCCGACGTGATGTCGGCCGGACACGAGCGGGCCGATGCCCGCCTGTTCGTCAGCTGACACCAGTGGAAGGAGAAGGCATGACCGATGTTCTCAGGGTCGGAATCGGCGGACCCGTGGGGTCCGGCAAGACCGCGTTGATCGAGGCGCTGGTCCCGGTGCTGACCGCGCGGGGGTACAGCCCGGCGGTGATCACCAACGACATCTACACGCAGGAGGACGCCGAACACGTCCGGCGCACCCTCGACGGCATCCTCGACCCGGCCCGCGTCGTGGGCGTCGAGACGGGGGCGTGCCCGCACACCGCGGTGCGCGACGACCCGACGATGAATCTGGCTGCGGGTGCCGAACTGCTGGAACAGTTCCCGGATGTCGACACGCTGCTCTACGAGTCGGGCGGCGACAACCTGACGCTGACCTTCAGCCCGGTCCTGGTGGATCTGTTCTTGTTCGTCCTCGACACCGCGGAGGGGGAGAAGATGCCCCGCAAGCGTGGACCCGGGATCACCGAGTCGGATCTGTTGGTGATCAACAAGATCGACATCGCGCGGTACGTCCGCGCCGACGTCGCCGTCATGGAGTCCGACGCGTACCGCGTTCGCGACGGCCGACCCGTCCAGTTGACCAACTGCCTCACGGGGCAAGGACTCGAGGCGATCGCGGACTTCCTCGACACGTTCAGGAAACAACCGTGATCGGGCCGCGCGAGGACGACGTTCCGGAGATCGTGGCCGGATACGCCGGCACACCCGAGACGCTGCCGCCGGGCAGTCCCGGTAAGAACGGTGTCCTCGAACTCGGTTTCGTCCTGATCGGCGATCGGACGGAGATGTCCCACCGCCTGCAACAGCCGCCGCTGCAGATCATGCGACCGCTGTACGTCGATCCCGAGCGGCCCGACCTGCCCGTCGTGTACCTGATGTCGACGGGCGGCGGATTGGTGCAGGGTGACCGAATGCGATTCGAATTCGACTGTGGTCCCGGAACATCCGTGCATCTGACGACGCAGGCATCGACGAAGGTGCAGCGCATGGACACCGACTACGCGACGCAGACGGTACGACTGACGGCAGCGGAGGGGGCCTTCGTCGAGTACCTGCCCGAGCCGCTCATCCCGTTCGGCGGGGCGCGCCTGCATCAACGGACCGAGGTCACGGTGGATCCGTCGGCGACGGTCGTGTTCGGTGAGACCGTCCTCGCGGGGCGGTTGGCGCGCGACGAGCGACACGAGTACGACGTGTTCGCGTCGGATCTCGAGATCTCCCGTCCGGACGGCACCCTGCTCGCGGTGGACACCGTCAGGTTGCAGCCGTCGGACGGTGGCGTGACCGGTCCTGCGGTCTTCGGCGACCACGACGTCATGGGCACGCTCTACGTGATCACCCCGCTGGCCGATGCCCGTGCTCTGGCCGACACCCTGCACGCCGCGCTCGAGGTTGCGGCAGACGGGGTCAGGGGTGGCGTGAGCGTCCTGCCCGACGACTGCGGCGCGTGGGTTCGCGTGCTCGGACCGGACACCGAGTCGGTCACCGAGGTGGTCCGCCGGTCGTGGGACGCGGCGCGGCGCCTGCTGATCGGGGTGCCGGCGCCGCACATACGGCGGACCTGACCGATCAGTCGTCGGCGTCCCTGTCGCCGGCACCCACGGGTCGGCGTGGAATTCGACCGGTGAAGAACAGCGCCCCGACGGCGAGCAGTGCCGCGACCGAGAGCGCGGCCTGCAGCGCCTCGAGGCGGGCGTCGGTGTTCGCGGATACGACGGCCTCGGCGACGGCCGGGTCGACGCCGGCGTCGCTCAGCGCCCCCGACAGTTGGGTGTCGCTGAGGAACGGCACACCGCTCGCGAGGTCGGTGGTGGCCTGCTCCTGGACGGCATCGGGCACCCGCGGGTCGTTCTGGATTCCGGCGACGATCGACGCGCTGAGCGTCGCGATGAGGACCGATCCGATGAGCGCGGTTCCCAGCGACGCGCCGAGATTGGTTGCGGTGTTCTGCAATCCGCCCACCTCGGCGCTGCGTGAGTCGGGAACCGCGGAGACGGTGACCGCGCCGAGCTGGGACGCCAGTGCCCCCAGTCCGAGGCCCATCAACAGCATCGGCACGGCGACGATGCCGGCGTTCGCGCCCGGATCCATGCCGCCGGCCAGGATGGCGATCCCCACCGTCATCGCGCCGAGCCCGATCCGGACCACCCGCCGCGGCGAGGCGTGCGGCCACACCCTCGGGATGCCGACCGCTGTGACGAGAAGGGCGACGGACAGTGGGAGCAACCGGATGCCGGTCTGCAGTGCGCTGAGTTCGAGCACCACCGACAGGAACAGCGGGACGGCGAAGAAGACACCTGCCTGAACCATGAACTGTGCGAAGAACATCGTCAGCCCGCCGGACAGTTGCCGGTTACCGAGAAGCCGGGTGTCGAGGAGCGGTTCACGGCCGCGGTGCAGCAGGTACGCCTCCCATCTCGTGAACGCGTAGACGACGAGCATGCCGCCGAGGACCAGCCAGAAGACCGGGGACAGACCCAGGATCTCCGGGCCTCCGGGCCGGCTGCGCAGCCATCCCCATTCACCGGACCGCAGCACGCCGTACACCACCAGCCCCAGGCCGATCACGGACAGAGCCGACCCGACACCGTCGAGTCGAACCCGCTTGGGTGGCGCGTCCTCGATCCGGCGCAGCACCGGCAGGATCAGGAGCACGATCACGACCTCTCCCGCGAACACGTACCTCCACGAGGCGAATGTCGTGACCGCCCCACCGATCAGTGGACCGGCTGCCACCGCGACGGCCCCCGATGCCGCGATCAAACCGTAGGCACCCGAACGTTTCTCGGGAGCGAAGTTGGAGGCGACGAGGGCGACGATCGCGGGCATGATGAGTGCGGCGCCGAGGCCCTCGAGCAGGGACCAGCCCACGAGCAGGACGCCGAGGTTGGGGGCCAGGGCCGTCGTCAGCGACCCGGCGCCGTAGATGACGAGGCCGATGCCGAACGCCCGGCGGCGGCCCATGATGCTCCCCAGCTTGCCGCCGGTGATCATCAGCGTGGCCATGACGAGTGTGTACAACGTGATCGCGGTCTGGATTCCGGTGATCGTGGTGCCGAGGTCGGACGCGACCATGGCCATCGACACGTTCATGACCGAACTGTCCAGGGTCATGAGGAACTGTCCTGCCGACAGTGTCGCCAGGACGAGCATTGCCCGGGAACCCGTTCGATGCCCGGTGCTTTCAGGCATACCTGATTGAAGCAGGGCCGGGCCGATCCCCGGGGCCGATCGGCCTCAGTCGATCAGACCCGTCCGGTACGCGATCTCGAGGGCTTCGTCGCGAGAGTGCGCGTCGATCTTCCGGTACAGGGTTCGCAACTGGCTCTTGACGGTGTTGGTCGACACGAACAGCGTGCGCGCGATCTCGAGCGTCGACAGGCCCTTCGCGAGTTCGGCGAGGACGGCACGCTCGCGTTCGGTGAGTTCTACGTGATGGACGGCCGCGGGGAATATCTCGCGAGCATCCGACGCCAGGAAGGCGGCCACCGCGGTGGACCGGGTCTGCGCTGCCCCGTCGAGTTCGACCAGCAATGCGCGCGGAACCGTCGCGAGCGTCCCCAGGAGTCCGGTACGGTCCGCGATCGCGGCGGCCTGCGCCCAGGCCCGGGCCGCCGCGGCGTGCTCGCTCAAGGCACGGTGTGCGGCGGTCTCGATGAGCAGCGCCTCGAGTTGGTTGCGGGTGAACGGGTAGCTGAACCAGTCGCACTTGCGGCACAGCGCCAGGGCGGTCGAGGGGTTACCGGTAAGCAAGTGGGTGCGGGCCGCCGCGATGATCAGTACCGGCTCGTCGAGGCTGCGCTCGCCGAGCATCGACAGCGCGCGGTTGCCTTCGCCCAGGGCCAGGCGAAGTTCGATCTCGAGGGCCACCATCACTGTCGCGATCAACGAGTCCGGGCGGAGGATCGCGGCGTGCGATGTGATCGCGCGCTGCAGCACCGCCATGCCCGTGTAGGCCTGTCCGGTCGCCAGTGCGTGGTGGCAGTGCGCCAGGGTGATGAAGGGCCAGAGTTCGGCGCGTTCAGACGCCTCGCCGAGCTCGTCGAGCCAACGGTCCGCGGTCGCGACGTCCAGTCGGTCGATCGCCACCAGGGCTCGGGCGACGAGCCCGCCGACCTTCACCATGGGCTCGAGCCAGCCGTCGGGGTCGGGGTGTGCGTCCTCGAGTTCGAGCCATTCCTCGGCGCGACGTGGTTCGCCGATCACCGCCCAGTTCATGGCCGAGTTGCCTGCGGCGTTGCGCGCGACGAAGCCGACTCCCTGCGCCAGCGCACCGCGGTGTGCCAGCCTCAGTTCCACCGCGGATTCCGAGAACGCTCCGGCAAGCTCGTACGTGATGCCCCACTGCAGGCGCATCACCGGCAACTGGCCGGCGATGTCGTCGGGCCTGGTGTCGAGCGCTCCCCGCACCAGATGGGTGAGCCGCCGTGCCAATGCGGCCGCACGTTCGTGTTCGCCGCCGAGCCTGAGCATCATCGTCTGGACGCACCCGACGCTGAGTGCGTCCCGAGCCTTCTCGGTGGTGCCGAGTTGCTCGAGCGCCGCGGGCTGGTTCGGCAGCGCGTCGGCGGGGATGGTCGGCTGGGCGCCCAGCAGGACGAACAGGTCGCGTCCGGCCTTGATCGCGGGATACGCATCGAGTCGGTCCGACGGCAGCCGACGTAGAGTCGAACGCAGCTGGCCGAAGTGGCAGTCGACGAGCCCGACCCAGTGGTCGTTGATCAGGTCGAGTGCGAGGTCCCAGTTCTCCGCCTCGACGGCGTACGCGAGTCCAGATGCGATGTCCCCGCGCTGCACGCCATGCTCGGCCAGAAGGGTCAACTTCTCGACGCGGTCGATACCCGCCTGCTCCTGCGCGGCGAGGAGACAGTCCCGGACGGCCGGCGCGAACTCCCACGCGTCCTCGATCGTCGTCTCGCAATGGTTGACGATTCCGGCTGTTTCAAGAACCTGGAGGCGCTGTGCGGCGTCGCCGACACCGGTGAGGCGTCGGGCGACGTCCACCGTGATGACCCGCGCGGTCGCGACGGAGATGACGAAATCCCGGTAACCGTCAATCGAAGGATGTTCGAGCACAGTCGATTGCACGTACCGGGCAATCGTGCTGTCGAGGCGGTGCGCGAGCAGCTCACGCCGTTCCGGGACGTCGGGCAGGTTCTTGACGACGACGACCGCGATGCGCATGAGGGCGGGCAACGATCCGACGCGTTCGCGTATGTAATCCAGTTCGCCGTGCTTGAGCGCGATTTCGGCGTGATCGAACAGTTCGGCCGCATCCTCGCGGGTGTAGAGCAGGTCTCGGGCGAGAATCAGTTCGTGGGTCGGCTCCATGGTGACGGGATCGCCGAACAGTGACCGGTCGCAGGCGGTCGCAACGACGTTGACGTTGTGGCACCGATCGAGCAGATGCAGGATCTCGTCCTCGATCCGGCCGTCGTGAACCAGATCGACGCGGGCCAGCACGAGCAGCACCGGTGCCCCGCTGCGAGCCAGCGACTCTCGCACCTTCCCGGCCGCGGGCATGCCGTCGGAGCTCGGGCCGGAATCCTCCGCGACGATGCCCGCCGAGCGTAGGCGTTCGATCACGGACTGCCAGAACGCCTCCGACGTGATCGGTTCCGCGGGCGCGGGAATCCACAGCACTGCACGAAATTCCGATCGAGCAGAATCGAGCCACGACACGACGAGATCGACCTTGCCGAAACCCCGTGGTGCACGGATCACCGTGATCGGTGAGTTCCGGTCCAGACGCGCAAGGAGCCGCTTGCGCGGCGGCACCCATGTGGCACCGCGGCTGAGCTTCGGGCCCGTGGCGCTGCTCTCTCGGCGCTCTCTCATCTGGAAACCACCCTCGGTTTCGGCTCACACGATCCCCATGACGACGGCGGGTTCGGGAGGTCTCTCGACAACCTATTTCATACGATCATTGCAAACTGCACCATCCGGGACACTCGCTACCCTCGACTTCCGTCCGATGGGACCTTCGGTTGATCAGGTCGTCGGCATGGGGCACGGTCGATCCTATGAGTGAGCACGATCCGGATCCCGCGTTGCACGGCGTTGTTCGTGGGCCGCGCGCCGATGTGCCGGTCGCTCGAGCGAATTCGACGCGTCTCGTCACGCGTCTCGATCTTGTGCGTCGGGGCGGGGCGGCCGGCCCACTCGAACTGAGCGGGTGGGCCCGGTACTTCGAGATCGATGCGGCTGCGGCGGAGTCCGTTCGCGCGGGAGCGACTCTCGAGGCCACCGTCGACTATCACGACGGACGCACGATCACCCGTCTCGAGACCTCGCCTCACCTGTCGGGACTGGACACCCTCGTCGGGTCGTCGGCGATCGCGGGTTTCCGCGGACGTGTCGGGTCCGTCGTTGCTGGTGGCGCTTCCGAGAAGAATGCGCCGCTCGCCCTGTTGCTCGACGACGTTCCGGTGGGCACCTTGATCTCGGGTCACGCGGTGTCGGCCGAACGCGAACTGGACCCGCGTGCCGGTGCCGGTGGGACCGGCTACGTACCCGTCGGCGACCAATGCGCCGGCTACGCGAGCGGAGGGGCGCTCATCGCGACGATTGCGGTGCGTGGGCGCGGGCCGGTCGCGGACGGTCCGGTCGCGCCACCGCTCGACGACGCCTTCCGGCGCACGCCTCCGAAGTTGGGAATTCACGCGATGCGTCGGCGGCGCAGGATCGACCGCTGGACCGAGAACGGTGAAATCCGGATCGACGCGATGTTCCGTGACACGTACATGCGTGTCGACGGTGTCGAGACGGTGATCCACGAGTACGAACTCGCCGTCACCGCCGATGCCGCGACCGGCGTCATCCGGGATGCGGTGGCGACGCCTCGCGTGTTGCCGTGGTCCGACTGCCCGGGTGCGGTGGGCAGTGCGGGTCGACTGGTCGGGGTCGCGCTCAGCGACGTCGAGGCGGAGGTGCGGCGCGAGTTCCGGGGAGTGGATACGTGCACGCACCTCAACGACCTGCTCCGAAGCCTCGCGCACTGAGCGGCAATTCGTCTGATTCTTCGATATTCGACTGTCTCCGCGCGTCATGATGCGAGTGCCGGCCGGGAGTACCCGTCGGCGCCAATCGGACTCGTCGGGAGGAAGTGCACGTGGAGCTCGAGACACGACGCCGGCTGATGCGCGGGCTGGCGGCCCCAGTGCTCGCGGTTGCGGGATTGTCGGTGCTGGCGGCGCCGGCTGCCGGCGCGCCCGTCGGCGTGCCGGTGACGCCGGGTGGTGAGATCCACGCCTGGGGTGGGCAACCCGACGACTACGAAGGTGAACGCGACTTCGGACAACTCGGTTTTCCGGCCTTGGCGACCGGCGAGACGTACACCGCGATCGCAGGCGGGCGTGAGCACTCGATTGCGCTCACGTCGTCCGGCCGGATCGTGGGTGTCGGGAGCGCTCCGCAGTCGACCGCCCCGCCGACGCCGACCGGTGAACGGTTCACGGCGATCTCTGCGGGCCCGGACTATTCGCTCGCCCTCACCTCGACCGGCGATGTCGTGTGCTTCGGCGACGACACATCCGGTCAATGCTCGGGCCCGGCGGATTCGACCGAGAGGTTCACGGCGATCGCCGCGGGCTACGAGCACTCCCTCGCGCTCACGGAGTCCGGTCAGGCGCGGGCGTTCGGATCAGGCGAGTTCGACGAGAATGACCTGCCGACCGACCGTACGTACACCGCGATCGCGGCGGGCGAGCACTTCTCGCTCGGCTTGACATCGACCGGCGAGGTCGTCGGTGCCGGTCAGGACTGGGCAGGCGGTGCGAACACGTCGAACATTCATCTGCCTGCCGCACCGGAGGGACAGCGGTACGTCGCGATCGCGACGGGCGAGTCGCATTCGCTGGCGCTGACGTCGGACGGCCGCGTCGTCGCCGGAGGCTACGCACGCTACGGCCAGGACGCGGCGCCGGAACCGCCCGAGGGCCAGACCTTCACCGCAGTCGCGGCAGGTCAGTACCATTCGCTGGCGCTCACCTCGGACGGCGGTATCGTCGGCTGGGGCAAGAACTGGCACGGGCAGGCCGGCGAGTTCGAGTCGGCACCGGAAGGCCTGCGGTACACCGCGATCGCAGGCGGTGACTATCACACGCTGGCGATTGCCGCGCCACCCGCGCAGGAGTTCGAACCGAACGACTGTGCGACGGGATCGGCCTCGACCGGGTCCCTCTCGTCGGGCCTGGGTTCGGCGTCGTCGTCCCCGTTCTCGTCCGCGACGTTCGGGTTGTCGTGCACAGGTTCGGCGGTGGCGCTGGACCTCGGTTCACTGACGGCGTTCGTGGGTAGCTGATGCGAAAGCCGTCCCGGGGTCGCGATTCCCGGGACGGCAGGCGGTCGAGTCGCTACACGAACGCGAACTCGTCGCCCGCGTGATACCGGGCGAGCGACTCGGAGACCGATCGCCGTGACGGCGGATGAAATGCGAAGGCGTGGATCGCCGCCGCGAGGTAGGCGATGTCGGGGGACTTGATGAACGCGATGCCGCCGAGGGATTCGATGGCCACAGCGGTAGCGCGCACCAGTGACTCGCGGATAGCAATGCGGCACAGCAGGAGACGTACGGAGATGTCCTGTCCGCGCTCGCCGGCGTCGACTGCTCGGGCGATGCTCTCGACGGCGGCCATGCCGTTCTCGATGTCGGCGGCGGCTCGGGTGTAGCCCTCGAAGTCGCCCTTGTCGGCGTCGAGAAGACGCTCGAGCAGTGCGCTCGCCGCCCCCAGATAGTTTGCGGTCACCAACATTCCGAACCACAGATAGCCGGTCATCTCGTGCCGGCCGTCCGGATCATCGGCGCCGTTGAGTAATACGAAATCGGCGGGAATCTCGACGTCCTCGAGGAGCACCTCGTCGCTCTCCGCGCCTGCGAGGACGGGGCTGTCCCAGAAGGGGCGCACCGTGATCCCCGCCGCGGTCGCGGGAATCAACGCGATCGCGCGTTCCCCGGATTCGACCGCCACACTGGCCGTGAGCAGGTCCATCGACGTCGACAGACTGCACGGCTTCTTGCTCCCGTTCACCACATAGGTGTCGCCGCGGCGTTCGGCCCGCATCGTCGGGACGAAAACGCTGCCGCCCGTGACGCCCTCCGAAAATCCGGACGCGACGACGGTGCGCTGTTCGACGAGAGATCGGACCAGGGCGCGGTCCTCCTCGGTGGAACTGCGGGCGTACTCGGCCAACGTCGCCAACGAGAGGTGATGCATCGTGCTCGCGGCCCCGAGGGACGGAGAGCGACTTCCGATCGCCCGCTGCGCCCGAACCGCTTCCAACGCGGACGCGCCCAACCCGCCTTCTTCGGCGGGAATGGTCAGTGCGGTTCCTCCGCTGTCACGGAACTGTGCGATCGCGTCGCTTCCCCTGCGCTCGAGTTCGAGCAACGGGGTGCGGTCCAGGTAGTCGACGAGACCGGGCAGGTACGACTGCAGCGTTTCGCGTTCGCGGCTCAGCAGGCGGGTCATGGCACTCCTCTGCGGTCGGGACCGGACAGCTCGGTGCGTCCGGTCGGCGGATCGTGCAATTTGTGGTTCGGAGCGTGGGCGGGTTCGGATGGGTCTGTCCGCGTCGACGGGGATCCAAATCAACGGCATTTCCTCATGTTTCGGACATCGCTCCCAAATCACCCCTCTTTGTTCGTCTGCCCATCCAGACGTGTCTGCGTTCCGAATCACTCGCCGGAGCACTCGAAACCAGACGACTGTCAGGAGATTCGAAACGATGGCGATGAACCGGCTGATACGGCGATTGGACGGCGACGAGCGGGTGGACCTGCTGCGGGCGGCCCGCGAATCCGATGTGAACCCTTACTTCCGGGTGATGGAATCGGCGACCGGGCCCGTCGTCCGGGTGGAAGGCACCGACAAGATCATGCTCGGCTCGAACAATTACCTGGGTTTGGCGGATCACCCGGCGATCCGGCGGGGAGCGCAGGACGCGCTCGATCGTTTCGGCGGCGCCGTGACCGGAAGCCGACTCCTCAACGGCACCATGGATCTCCATCTCGAGCTCGAGGCCGAAATCGCGGACTGGCACGGCACCGACGGCGCCATCGTCTTCACCACCGGCTATCAGACCAATCTCGGGACGATCAGCGCGGTCGCGGGCAAGGGCGACATGATCGTCGTCGACGCGGCGGCGCACGCGTCGATCCGTGACGGCGCGGTGCTGTCGGGTGCCACCGTGCGAAAGTTCCGGCACAACGATGTCGCAGACCTGGACAGCGTGCTGTCCGAGCCGATCGAGGGTGGCGGCGCGGTGCTCGTCATCGTCGACGGGTTGTATTCGATGGAGGGCGATCTGGCTCCGCTCGCGGAGATCACGGCGGTGTGCACGCGGCACCGCGCGGCACTCATGATCGACGAGGCGCACAGCCTCGGCATCTTCGGCGACCGGCGCACCGGAGCTGCCGAACTGTTCGGCGTCGCCGACGACACCGACATCCGCATGGCGTCGCTCTCGAAGAGCCCCAGTTCCACAGGTGGATTCATCGCCGGATCGGACGATCTGCTCGATTCGCTGCGGATCCATGCGCGGGCTTTCCTCTTCACGACGTCCGGCGTTCCCGCCGCCGTGGGCGCCTCTCTGGCAGCGGTTCGCCTGATCCGAAGCGAGGAGGGTGCCCAACGCGCCGATCGTGCGCTCGCGAACGCGTCGACGTTGCGTACCGGATTGGTGGAGGCGGGGCTCGACGTCGGGGCAGAGTCCCCGGTTCCTGACGGCGGCACCGCCACGTCTCCGATCATCGCGTTGCACGTCGGTGACGAGATGGAAGCGATTGCGCTGTGGCGCAGTCTGTTCGATCGAGGCATCTTCACGAGCGCCGCGTTGCATCCGGCGGTGCCGAGAACGGGCGCGATGCTCCGGCTGTGCGTCATGGCGTCCCACACCGACGACCACCTCCGGTCCGCCGTGGACGTCATCTCGCAGACCGTGGCCGAGGGCGCGAAATGAGTTTGAGGGTCGCTGTGACCGGCGCGACGAGCGACTTCGCCGCCGTGATCCTGCCGGTCCTGCTGGCTGATCCCGAGGTGGAATCTGTTGTCGGCATTGCTCGCCGAGCGCCGAGGATCGTCGACGACAAGCTCGAGTCCGTTGCGATGGACATCCGGGAGGAACGGCTCGTCGAGGTGTTCCGCGGCTGCGACGTGGTGGTCCACCTTGCGTTCGTGGTGGAGGAGATCCGGGACAAGGCGCAGACGCACGACATCAACTTGCGGGGCTCCCGCAACGTGATCGATTCCGCGCACCGCGCGGGTGTCCGACGGGTAGTGGTGGCGTCGAGCGTCAACGCGTACGGTCCCGAACTGCGCCCGAAGCCCGTGGACGAGAGCGTCTACCCGGCAGGTGATCCCGACCGCTACTACTTTCACGACAAGGCCGAGGTGGAACACTACGTCGAGTGGTGGCTACGCCGGCATCCCGGCGAGATGGCGGTGTCGCTGCTGCGGTGCACGTACGTCGTGGGGCCCAGCTTCTCGAACGACGGCATCGACCAACTCACCGCGCCGGTGGGCGCCTTCCCCCGCGCCGACGAGGCGGCCTACCAGTTCCTGCACGAGCGTGACCTCGCCGACGCCTTCCATCGGGCCGTCAAACGCGACCTGGTCGGACCGTTCAACGTGGGACCCGACGGTTGGGTGATGGTGCGTGAGCTGGCGGCCATGCAGGGGCAGCGTCTGCTCGACGTGCCGGAGGGGCCCGCGATCGTGGTCGCGAACATCGCGTTCCGGCTGGGTCTGAGTCCATTCTCCGGGCAGTGGGTGACCGCCGGTGAGACGGTCGTCAGCTCGCGGCGATTCGCCGAAGCGACGGGATGGAGGCCGACGCTGAGCGCGCGCGAGGCCGCGGCCGTGATGATCCTGCTGCGGGGCAAGTCGTTGTTGCGCGACGTGGATGCGCTCAGGCGGAGAGTGGCGTGCGAGGCTGCGCTGGAACCGGCCACCACCTTCACAGCTGCCGAGACCGGCCGGGTCGAGCATGCGCAGGTCGACGTCCGTGGCGGGTCCGTGCACCTGGAGATCCATGCCGCGGGAGCGGAGCGGAGCGGACGCACCCTGGTGGTTCCGGCGCCGCCGGGTTTGCACGCGCGCTACCTGACGAACACCGCGGCGGCGCTGGCCCGCGACGGCTTCGACGTGGTGTTGCTCGATCTTCCGGGGCACGGGTTGAGCACCGGCCCGCGCGGACGGCTCTCGGCGGCGTCGGTGGCGGAGGCCGTGGAATCCGCCGTGTCGTACGCGCGCAACTGGTTCGGCGGACACCCGGTGGTGCTTCACTCGTCGACTACGGACTCGGGATGTCGCAAGAGCCGGATCGCCCGGCTGCGAGCATGTTTGACCGGTCGCGTCATCCGGACGCCGGTCAATCCCGCGGATCCGCTGTTGCCACGTGTGCTGCGCGGGGTAGCCGGACTGTGAAGGTGTTGCCCGTGGAATCCGAGGTCACAGAGATGGTTCCGCCGTGGAGAGTCACGTTCTCCTGGGCGAGTGCCAGCCCGATTCCGCTGCCGTCGGTCCGGCCGCGGGATGCGTCGGCCTTGTAGAACCGCTCGAAGAGGTGCGCGCGCACGTCCGCCGAGATGGGGATGCCGTGATCGGTCACGGTGATTACCGCGTCGTGGCCGTCGGCGTGCAAGCTGACCTGCACCGGAGGACGCCCGTGCGCGAACGCATTGGCCACGAGGTTTCCGAGCACGATGTCGATGCGTCTCCGATCCGCTACGGCCACGACGGGGCCGTCGACGTCCAGGTGCACCCGGGAATCGAATCCGCGGGTGTGCAACGATTCCCGCACGACCTCGACGAGGTCGTGCGGTTCGGTGACGAGACCCGCACGGCCGGAATCGAAGCGCGAGATCTCGATGACGTCTTCGGTGAGCCGGGACAGTCGCTCGGTGCCGCGGCTGACGATGCGTGCGGCCCGTGCCGTGTCGGCATCCATCGACTCGGCATCCTCGTCGAGGACCTCGGCGACCGCCACCAGCGCCGCGATGGGCGTGCGGAGTTCGTGGAAGACGTCGGCGACGAAGCGTCGTGCGTCGGCCTCCTTGGCGGCGAGATCGGCAACGGTGCGGTCGAGTTCGGCCGCGGCACGGTTGAATGTCGCCACCAGTTCTGCGAGTTCGTGGCTGGCTCCGGCGGTGAGTTCCTGTCGCGGCTGGCCGGGTACCAGCGATGCCGCGGCGGCATTGAGCCGGCGCAGCGGCAACACCAGTCGCCGTGCGGTCCACAGCCCGATCAGTGCGGCCAGCGCCGAGACGACGACGGCAACCGCGGCCGCGCGGCGTTCCAGCGAATCGATCTGCGCCTGTGCCTCGCCCAGGCCGAACACGGCGGTGACGTACGTGGGCGCCCCCAACGGCAGATCGCGCTCCCCGACGCGGCCTCCGACGTAGAACAGCGGCGAGCCCCCGCTGTCGACGCGCTGGAACACCGGAAGGTCCGACTGCTGCAGACGGGCGAGCAGTTCCTGCGGCGGCTCGGGAGTACCGGGGGGCCACGTATCGATGTGGATGTCGCCCGACCAGGCCGTGCTCCCGTCGCCGATGCCCGAGAACTCGTACAGGTCTCGCTCGGGCTGCATCTGCTCGAACCACGGAATCGCCGAATCGAGCGTGTCGGTGAACCCGCTCAGGATCTGGTCCTGTGCGGTCGAGAAGATGTTGGACCGCGCCTGCAGGTACACCGCGGCGGAGGTCGCCACCGCGGCGATCAGCGCGACCGCGGCGACCAGGGCCGTGAGCCGGGCCTGCAGCCCCGGACGTCGAATGTTCATGCGACAGGGCCGAACCGGTAGCCGAATCCGCGCACCGTCTGCACGTAGCGCGGATTGGACGGCTCCTTCTCGAGCTTCGCCCGCAGCCGCTGCACGCACGCATCGACCAGTCGCGAGCCACCGAGATGATCGAAACCCCACACCCTCTCGAGAAGCTGCTCGCGGGAGAACACCTGACCGGGTCGCTCCGAGAGGGCCAGTAGCAATTGCCATTCGGTTCGGGTGAGTTCGGGCTGCCGATCGCCCTCGGTGATCGTCAGGGCGTCACGGTCGATGACGAGGTCGCCGTGCACCTCGCGGTCGACGGCGGGCACGGCCACCACCGCGGCGCGGCGCAGCACGGCCTTGATCCGGGCGTCGAGGATGCGGGGCTGGACCGGTTTGACGACGTAGTCGTCGGCGCCCGTCTCGAGCCCGGACACGACGTCGACGTCCTCACCGCGTGCGGTGAGCATGATGATCGGGACCGTGCTGCGGCCGCGGATCCGCCGGCACACCTCGAACCCGTCGACGCCGGGCAGCATCACGTCCAGCACGACGATGTCGACGGGCCCGTCCGCCAGTGCCGACAGTCCCGCCTCACCGCTCGCGGCAAGTGTCACCGTGTGTCCGTAGCGGTGCAGGGCGAGGCTCAGCGCGTCGCGCAGGTTGTCGTCGTCCTCGATCAGCAGCACCGCAGTCATGGCGCCCATCCTCCGGGCCACAGGCGCCGGCACAATCGGCGCCACACCTTGTAGCAGAACGGTGACAGAACACCCGCAGAATCCGGACACGCGGACGCGACGGTGAACCCATGCACACTATTCGTAGGGGAGTCGCCCTCCCGATCGCCGTTGTGATCCTGCTGGTGGGGGCCACGTTGTGGTTCGTCGACGTGATGGCGCGCCCGGGCTCGGGCGGACCGATGAGCCTGTCCCGGCACGGCGCGACGACGGCGTACACCTTCGTCGACGACGCGAACGGGGAGATCCGCACGGGTGGGGTGCGCCAGCAGCGTCCGCAACCCGCCGCGAGCACCGCGAAGATCATCACCGCACTGACCGTGCTCGCGCGAATGCCGCTGGCGCTCGGTGAGGACGGTCCGACGCTGACGATGACCGAGGCCGACGCCGACCTCTATCGCGACTACGCCGCGCGGGGCGGTTCGGCGGTTGCGGTAGGTGCCGGACAGGAGCTGACGGAGTACGAGATGCTCGTCGGCATGCTGCTGCCGTCTGCCAATAATCTGGCGGACACCCTGGCGGTGTGGGTGTTCGGTTCACTCGACGAATATCGGACGGCCGCAGACGAGTTGGTGCGGTCACTGGGTATGAGTTCGACGACGGTGGGCGCCGATGCGAGCGGCTTCTCGGCGACGACGAAGAGCACCGCGCGCGATCTCACGCTGCTCGCGGCGGCGGCCGTGCGGCATCCGGTGATCGCCGAGATCGTTGCGCGGGACTCGGCGACGCTGTCCGGTGTCGGGGTGGTCCGAAACACCAACTGGCTCCTCGGCCGACCGGGTGTGGTGGGACTCAAGACGGGCACGACCGACGAGGCGGGCGGGGTGTTCCTGTTTGCGGCGAAGGTCGGTGCTTCCGGCCGCCTCGTGGTGGGGGCCGTGCAGGGCGAGGGACGCTCGGCGAATTATGCGATCGACCGGGCGTCCCGTCTGCTCGACGAGATCGCGGGCACCGCGGGCTGACGCCGCCCGCGGTCAGTGACTGGCCGAGGTCAGTGACTGACGGGGGCTCCGAAGCCCTTCTGCGCGAGCCAGTCCAGCACGGTGTCGGCCACGTCCGGCCAGCCGTGGTCGACGGTGAGCGAGTGGCCGCGGTCGGCCAGCACGATGTAGTCGTTGTCGGTGTCGGCCTTGTGATAGCGGTGGTGCGCAGATCGGCTCACCGATTCGGGGACGGTGTGATCCTGGCCGCCGCCCAGGATCAGGAGCGGCCCGCGCCGTGCGGTCGTGTCGACGTGGGCGGGGGATCCGGGCAGGAAGTTCGCGAGCGCCGCCTGAAACAGCGGGCGGCCAGGGGAAGGGATGGCCCAGTGCTCGTAGAGAGCGTCGGACTCGCTGCGTTCGAGCGTGTTTCCGAAGCCGTACGCGAAGGCGTCCGGGGTGAGGGTGACGCTGCGCCTGGCGTTCGCGGGATTGCCGAGGACCGGAAATGATGCACGGAGTTGGGCGAGGGGCAGCGCCTTGACGCCCTGGATCTGTGCAGGGTCGATCGCCACGGCCGCCGCGGCGACATCCGCGGCCAGCAGTATCTGCGCGATCAGGCCGCCGAACGAATGACCGATCACGATCGGCTTCCGATCCAGTGGTGCGATCGCCTCCGCGAAGTGGGCGGTGACCTCGTCGATGCCGTTGCCGGCCTGGTCGGAGGCATGCGCGCGGGCATCGGTGACGCTCGGCGCCTCACCGGGCCACGTGGGTGCCAGCGTGTGGAATCCAGCGGCGCCGAATCTCGTTTGCCACGGATCCCACGAGGACGCGGCCAGCCACAGGCCGTGGATGAACATGACCGGCGGAGCGTCGACAACGGGGTGCGGGAAGTCTGGCGTGTCGGGCATGGTTTCGGGTCCTTCCAGATCGTGGAATGTGTACCCAGTGCTGGCTAATACGATGCTCGGCCGAATGGTCGCCGGAAGCTGTTATCGCCGTTTCGGTATGGACTTTGGTCACCGATCGCGGACAAACGGTCCGATTCGGTCCCGTTGAGTGAGATTCGTGCCACAGTCGACTGACACGTGTTTCAGTGTGAAGCAGAACACATCATCAAACGGATGATTGATATCGGTGGTCGAACGTTTTCACTGAAAGGGACTTGGGGAGCGGTCATGACGACGATGGATACGGAGAACGAAGAAGTTCGGATGATCGAGGCCGGCGTGGCTCCGGAGCGCTTCGCGCGCGGCTGGCACTGCGTCGGGCTGACGCGCGACCTGCGCGACGGCAAGCCGCACTCGATCCACGCCTTCGGCACCAAGCTGGTGGTCTTCGC
>NZ_QAOW01000012.1 GCF_003051005.1 Rhodococcus sp. OK519 | reverse complement strand
GGGGCACAGGTAAGTATCCCGGCCTGATGGCCGGTCTGTTCAAGTGAATCCCCTTGGGCCCCGGCGCCGTACAGGCGCCGGGGCCCACGTCCGTGTGTCATTTTCAGAAGTTGACTGCACGGATGTCAGCAGTGGTGTGCACAGGTCTGCGGTTGTGATCGACCTCGGTAGCGACCGTGTCCGAACGCCATGACCGAAGTCAGGATTCGGACGACAGTCGGCGGTGCTCAGCGTCGAGGTCGTCGTGTTCACGGAGGATTCGTCCGCGTTCCTGACGGCTCAGCTGCCGTAGCTAGATAGCAGGCCCTGGTCTCCGGTGTCGGGGATCAGGGTCAATTCCCATCCTCGACGACCGTCGCTGACGATGGCAGTGGCCCGGCAACACCTGATGGCCCTGGGCGCTGCACCAGCGTTCGAGCGTCCAAGCGTCGTTGCCGACAGATCTCCAAGATCGAAGTCTGCTCCAGGTTCACTACCGCAGCGACAATTGCACATCGGGTTCACGCGGCAGACCCAGTGGTGAAGGGCCGGCACACCAGACAAAGGTGAACCGTGCAGCAGCCACCGAGACCGTGCTGCCGGCGCAATTGGTGACGTAGGCGTGTCGGCCGTCGGGGGTGATTGCCGCTTCTATCAGTCCGGAGCCGACTGGGATGCTGGTGGTGACGAAGTTCTTGGTGGTGCCGATCACCGAAACTGTGCAGGTCACCTCAGGGCTCCAGGAACCGGGCCAGGAACTCGATCAGTAGGCGTTCGGCGACCGGCGCCGGCAGCTCCTCGACGAGCGCGAGGATGTCGGCCTTGGGCCCGTCGAGTCCGGCTTTCGGGTCGAGACCGGCCAGCGCGAGGACCCCGGCGCTGATCTCGCTCGTCAACTCCGCGGGATCGATGAGGGCGGCGGCCTGCACGAACTCGATGGGTGCGCTTGCGCCGGCGACGCCGCGGACCCGGTCCGCGGCCTTGGTGAGCGCGGCGATCAGATCGTCGACGACGGTCTCGGTGACCGGCGTGATCGTCAGGTGGGTGGTGCGGGGCAGGACGGTGCCGTCGGACTGGACGTGCCGCGGCTGCGGCTGCAGCGCCCACCCGTCGCCGCCGGCGGCGTCGGACCAGCGGTGCGGGTCGACGCGGCGCTCGTCGGGCAGGGCGTCGTCCGACGCGATCGCCAGCAGCGGGCTGACGGGATCTCCGACCACGCGCAGGCCCTCGATGCCCTCGATCGTCTCCCGGATCCGCCGTGTCGCGCGGGCCATCGGCGCCACCAGTTCCTCGAACCCCTGCTCGCCCAACGCCTGCGCCACCGCCCACCCGGCCGCGATCGGCATTGCGCTGCGCGAGCCCAGCAGCGTCGGGTTCACCACCGCGTACCCGGGCCAGCGGGTGGTCGCGAACCAGTGCGCGCGATGCCGGTCGCGGTCGCGGAACAACAACAGCGACACACCCTTCGGGGCGTACCCATACTTGTGCAGATCCACCGACAGGCTCGAGACCCCGGGCACCGTCAGATCCCAGCGGCGGTTCTCCGGGTCCGGCCACCACGGCAGCACCCAGCCGCCAATGCAGCCGTCGACGTGCAACGCGACGTCTCGGGCCGCACACAGATCCGCGATCTCGGCGATCGGATCGAGCGCCCCGTGCGGATACGACGGCGCGCTCGCGACCACCAGCGCGACGTCGGGGGACAGGGCGGCGGCCACGTCGTCGGGGCGCAGGCGGGCGGTGACCGGATCGACCGGCAGCACCTCGAGCTTCAGATCCAGCAGGTGCGCCGCCTTGTGGAACGCGGCATGCGCGGTCGCACCGATCAGCAGCGTCGGCCGGTGCTCGGCGCCGGTCCGGGCCCGCCATGTGTCGCGCGCGGACTTCACAGCGAGCGTGCAACTCTCGGTGCCGCCACTCGTGACGCTGCCGACCACGTCGGGATCGCCGCCCGCGAGCACGTCGCGGCCGAGCGCGACGAGGTCCCGTTCCATCGCCGCGATCGACGGGAACGTGGTGGGATCCAACCCGTTCAGTGACTGACCGCGCAGGGCGGCTGCGCCCGCGAGGTCGGAGAGTTCGGCGACGCCCGGGTCGTACACGTACGACAGCAGACGTCCACCCGACGTCGGGGCGTCCGCGGCGCGCAGTGCGTCGAGGCGGGCGAGGATCTCGGTGGGCTCGAGTCGGAACTGCATCAGTGGTTTCCGTTCTGTGCGTGGGCGTCCTCGACGGCGAGTCGATAGCGCGCGAGCGCGGCGACGCTGAGGGCGGTGAGGATCGCGGGGGCGGCCGAGAAGGCGAGGATGATGCCGTCGAGTGCAGTCGCGGACTGAGCGGCGTGCTCGTCGCCGGTGGAGGAGACGAACCCGGTGACGGCGAGGATCGCGAGCACCAGCGCGGGACCGAGTGCGAGCCCGATGGTTTCGACGGCCGTCCACACGCCGCTGAACACCCCGGCGCGTGCGGTGCCGTTCTCGGCACGCTCGTGATCGCTGATGATATCGGGCAGCATCGACATCGGCAGCATCTGCATGCCCGCGTAGCCGACACCGCCGAGCGCCACGACGGCGTACACCCACCATCCGGTGCCGGCCAGCAGACCCAGCAGCGCGACGGAGGCGATCAGGAACATCGCCGACGCCAGCAGGTACGTCCGGCGCTTGCCCCAGGCCCGGACCAGCTTGGACCACAACGGCATCACTGCGATCGCCGGACCGACCAGCGCCGCGAACAGGATCGACACCGAATCCTCGTTGCCGAGCACGTACGTGGCCACGTACTGCGCACCGGCGAGCATCGTGCCCGTCGCGAGGGCCTGGAGCGCGAACGCCGCCAACAGCGCCCGGAACGGCGCGCTCGACCGGACGACGAGCAGCGACGCGGCGAACGACACGTTCTCGTCACCATCGGACACGGTCGGCGGGTTGATCGGCGCCACCCGGGACGCCGCGAACATGCCGAGCCCCAACACGATGCCGGCCACGACACCCATCACCAGATAACCCCAGTGCCCGCCACCACCGAGTTCACGGAGTTGGGGGCCGCCCGCGCCGAACAGCAGGATCGCGACCGCGAGAATGGCCACACGCCATGCCATCAGGCGGGCCCGCTCGTGGTAGTCGTCGGTCAGCTCGGCGGGCAACGCGATATAGGGAACCTGGAAGAGGCTGAACGCCACCGCCGACGCGATGAACGCCACCGCCACCCACACCGCACCGGCGCCCGCGCCGACGCTGTCGGGCACGGCGAAGGTGAGGGCGAAGAAGATCGGCAGCAGTGCCGCGCCGACCGTGAGGAACCGGCGTCGGCTGCCGGTCCGCCGGGCCGAGGCGTCGCTCCACCCGCCGATCGCCGGATTGAGGAACACGTCGAGGGCCTTGGGCGCGAACACCACGACGGTGGCCAGCGCGGCCGCGACCCCGAGCGTGTCGGTGAGGTAGTACGCCAGCACGAGGCCGGGCAGGGTCGCGAAGCCGCCGGTGCCGACCGACCCCAGCGCGTAGCCGCGGATGGTCGCGGCGCTGAGCCGTGGGGGCGACGCCGTGGAGGTGCTGGGGGCCGTCATGGCGTCAATGTAGGCCAGCGACCTGGCGGAAGACGCTGTGTCGGCGGCGTGTCGGAGGTCGTTGCTAGCGTCTTACGTGAGGGGTCCGAGGCGGTCACGTCGGACCCCTTCGCTGTTGCTGCTCTGTTGTTGCTGCTCTGTTGTTGGTGCTCTGTTGTTGGTGCTCGAAAGGTGCTGTCTCCACATGGTGATGGGTGCAACCCATGCAATGTCCGGTGCTGTCGTCGGCCTCGCCGTCGCGGATCTCCTCCCGACCGATTGGGGTGGGCCCACGTCCACCGCCGAGACGTTCGCGTTTGCGGGCGTGTGCGCCGGCGCCGCGCTGTTACCGGATCTCGATACCAACCAGTCCACGGTCGCGCGTTCGTTCGGACCGATCTCGCGGGCTCTCGCCGCGGGCATCGACACGCTGTCCCTCGGCGTCTACCGGGTGACGAAGGGGCGCAAGGACGCCAACCGACGAGGTGGGCATCGCACGTTCACCCACACCGCGCTGTTCGCGATCGGCCTCGGGGCCGGCATCTCGGCGCTGGTGGGACAGTTCGGTCGCCCCGCCATCATCGTCACGCTCTTCTTCACTCTGGGCCTCGCGCTGCGGGGACTGTTCGGGGGCTGGGCGCGGGACAAGGGATGGCTCATCGTCACCGCCGTGTCCGCGTTCCTGTCGATCCTGACGTGGCAGTGGTTTCCGGACCAGGTGGGCTCGACGGGACTCGGGGTTGCGGTCGCGCTGGGGTGTGCGACGCATTGCCTCGGCGACATGATCACCAAGGAAGGGGTGCCGTTCCTGGCGCCGTTCGTCCCCCTCGGCGGTCGCCGGTGGTGGGAACTGCGCTTGCCGTCGTTCCTCGCGATCCGTGCCGGCGGTGGGTTCGAACGCGCCTTCCTCGGTCCGGCGTTGACGCTCGTGGCGGTCGGTCTCGCGGTGTGGGCGGTGGACGGGGCACCCGAGGCGATCACCGACGCCCTGCGGAACTCCGTTCAGACGGGGGGCGAATAGGCCGGAAGCCACCCCGAAGGGTGGCTTCCGACGTTCGACTGCCCGGAACTATGCGCGCGCACCGTCGAAGTAGCCCTCGAACCCGCTCGGTGCGTGGGGGCCGATGGCGAGCTGTTCGAGGACGCCCAGGCCCTGCCGGTCGCCCCACTGCACCCGCATGACCTGCTGGACATGGATGTTCTCCGCGGCCGTGTTGTCGAGGTCCTCGACGGCGAACTCCTCACCGCCGACGGCGAAGTCGCCGTGCCAGTTGCCGTGGCCCCAGGTCGGGTGGGAATAGCCCACACCCCGCTGCCGGAAGGTGAGCAGCGGCTCGAGTTCGATCCGGCCGGCGTCCCCGTCGCCGCCGCGCACCTGCAGCGTCGCCCCGTCCGAACGTCGCAGACCAGGCGCCCAACGGATCTCGTGCTCGACGTGCACGTGCGTGACGGGCAGATCCGCGCCGACGACCGGACCGTCGTCGCCGATCACCGGCAGCACCACCGATGTCTCCGCCCAGCGGGAACCGCGTTCGTCCTCGAACACCATGTAGTGCAGGCACTGGTCCTCGAAGTGCAGCGGTGCGTACAAGAAGAACACCTGGTGCTTGCGGGCCTGGGGTGCCGCCGGTGCGGGCTGGCCAACCGGCCGGATGCCCCACGAGCGGTCCTTGGTCCCGAAGACCCGGCGGTCCAGCGAAATGTTCTCGTCGCCGCTGCGCAGCGTGCCGCTCCAGGTGCCGAGCTGGGTGAGGCGGGTGACGTCCATCATCAACGACGAGCCGGAATGCATTGTCTGCCGAGGCTCTTCGTGGGCCGACGTGCGGGCCCGGTAGGTGAGGTCGGCGACCAGGCCGAACTCCTCGGCGTCCACCCTGATGCGGTTCACGCGCAGCGGCTCGACGACCTCGATGCTGATCGGCCCGATCTTGGTCTCGGTGCGGTCGAGGGGGGCGAGTCCGGAGGCGAACACCGAGCGCTGCACCCCGTTGTGGACGACGCTGAACGACGCGTCGATGATGCCGCGGTTGGGGTAGACCCCGAGTCCGACCGCGAAGTAGACGTCCTCGGCGTAGCCGTTGAACCAGTAGCGGTCGTAGTGGTTGGGGTGCCCGTCGCCCGCGTGCGCGACCGGCAGCGGGGTCTGGTGGATGGGGTAGTCGTCGAAGGGCGTCAGCACAGCACGCCTCCGGCCTCGACGAACGTGCACTCAGCCGTCACTGCGTCTCCCTGGAATCAGGTTTCATTTTCTGCGGACAGTAACGAGGGGTTGTGCCGCCGTCAACGCGCAGGTCCCGCTGAGCCGACGAATATTACGGAACCACTGGCATCGGAACGGAACCTGTTCTAGTTTGACTCCCAGAGTGCGCGGCGAGCCGATGCGGCCGCCTTCCCTGACGAGACGATCGGAGTCGAACCCGTGGATGCTGAGCGGAGCAAGAACACGACGGGCACGCCGCGGAACGAGGTGTCCCGCAGGGGCTTCCTCGGTCGGGCTGCAGGGGTCGCGGCCGGTGCCGCGGCGCTGACCGGGATCGGATGGACCCCGGCGTTCGCGTTACCGCCGGCCGGTTCCGCCGGATCGGGTGGTGGTCCGGTCTCCAACCTCCCGGTCCCGCCCGCGTTCCCGCAGGACATCCCGCTGTCGCAGCAGGGCTACGTCAACTGGGCCAAGGACATCCGTTTCGATGCCGTGTGGACCGCGACGGCCCGCACCCCGGACGACGTCGTCCGGATCGCGAACTGGGCCAAGGATAACGGCTTCCGGGTCCGCGCGAAGGGCACCATGCACGGCTGGAGTCCGCTCACCGTCGTACCCGGCGAGAACGTCGAGAAGATGCTCCTCGTCAACACGATGACCCACCTGAACGGGGTGAGCGTGAACCCGGCCGGTACGCCGGCGACCGTGACGGCCGGCGGCGGCGCCAGTCTCGAATCGATTCTCACTGCGCTGCAGGAACACGGCCTCGGGTGGGCGAACTCGCCCGCGATCGGTGACCTCTCGATCGCCGGCATCCTCGCGATCGGCGCGCACGGCGCCACCTATCCGGCGGCGGGAGAGACGGTCACACCCGGCCAGTCGTTCGGGTCGCTGTCCAATCTCGTCACCGCGATGACGGCGGTGGTGTGGGACGACGCCACCGACCGTTTCGTGCTGCGCGACTTCACCCGCGCCGATCCCGAGATCACCGCACTGCTCACCCACCTGGGTCGCAGCTTCGTCACCTCGGTGACCCTCCAGGCCGGTGCGAACACCCGCCTGCGCTGCCAGAGCATCATGGATATCCCGTGGCAGGAGATGTTCGCGCCTACCGGATCCCCGGGCCGGACCTACGAGCGATTCGTCGATCAGTCGGGCCGCGTCGAGGCGATCTGGTTCCCGTTCACCGACAAGCCGTGGCTCAAGATCTGGAGCCCGTCGCCGGTGAAGCCGCCGGAGTCCCGGGAAGTGTTCGGGCCCTACAACTACTTCTTCACCGACAACCTCCCCGAACCGCTCACCGACCTGCTGGGCCAGGTGGCGGCAGGCATCCAGGCCGCCACCCCGGCGTTCGGTATCGGGCAGCTGGTGGCGGTACAGGCGGGACTCGCACTCACCGACACCGACGACCTCTGGGGCTGGTCCAAGGACGTGCTGTTCTACTTGCGGCACACCACGATGCGGGTCACCGCGGGCGGCGGCGTCGTCGTCACCAAGCGTGCCAACATCCAGCGGGTCATCAACGAGTTCACCACGTGGCACAACGGCCGGATGTCGGCGCTGGCGGCGGAGGGGAAGTATCCGATCAACGGCCCCTTCGAGGTTCGCATGTGCAAGGTCGACGACCAGGCGGAGGTGCTCGTCGAGTCCGCAGGCCCGCCGAACCTGTCGGCGGTGCGTCCACGCCCGGATCATCCCGAGTGGGACACCTGCATCTGGATGAACGTCGTCACCCTCCCCGGCACGCCGGGCGCCGGCGAGTACTTCCGTGAGATGGAACGCTGGATGGCGCAGCACTATTCGGGGGACTACGCGACGTTCCGTTCGGAGTGGGCCAAGGGCTGGGCCTTCACCGACCAGGGCGGCCACCGGGACGACGAATGGCTCACCCAGACCCTCCCGGCCGCCTACACCCAGGGGATCCCGGCGTCGGGCAACTTCGCGGCCGCTCGGGCGTCCCTCAACGCGCACGATCCGCACCGCGTCTTCGCCAACAGCTTCCACGATCGGCTGCTGCCGTAACCCGGCCGCGGTGTCGGCTGTAACGGTGGCCCTCCCGTAGTAGACCAAAGGGTATGAAAAATTCCCGAATTATCCGGACCGTCTCCCTCTCGGCGGTCATGCTTGCCGCCGCCGCGGCCTGGGGTGCCCCCTCGGCCGCGGCGGACGTCACCGATGTCACGGTCCTGCCGGGGCTGAGCGTCGGACCCACGACCCCGTACGGCGCCGGGTGCACGTATCTCGTGGTGGCCAGGACCGCGGACTCGGAGTGGACGCCGAGCGACCAAGGCGTCGGGATCGTCGACTACAACCGTGCGTCGACGTTCTTCCCGCACGAGTTTGCGTGGGACCACATCTCGCCCTACTGGCAGAACCCGGTGATCTTCGACCACGCCTTCACATTCTGGACCCCCACGGCCCCGGGCGAACACGCGATCATGGCGTACCAGACGTCGGCGGGCGGGCCCGTGGAGAAGGTCACGGTCAACCCTGCGATACCACTCGGGCCGCTCTGTCTCGTCGCGCCCTGAACAGTCCGTGAGCTCTGTCCGGTAGCCCCGGGTGGGGTCGAATTCGCTTGGGTCAGTTGTGGTTACCGGTGGGGTTGATCCGGCCACGACGAGGTCGAATCATGACGCAGAACACTTCCTGTACTGCCCGGAATAGCACCGCGGCGGTCGCTGTTGTTCAGTACGGATCGGCGGCTCCGTGTCCCCCGGGCTCAATTTGACCGCCTCCGCAGAGTTCCGTTCGGCTGGAGCTGCGTTGCGCCTTTCGCCGTGAGGCGACCGAGTCGCCGGTCCGCTACGCCTGGGATGACGCCGTGCCCGCGTCGTGCTCGCGTGGGAGAATCGGACGGGTCGAGTCGTTTGTGGGTGCGTTCGACGCTTTCTGCTGGTCGAAGGGCGAGACGGGAGGGCACAGTGGTGTCTGACGAGCTCGAGTCCGTGGTCCTGCACGGCGACGTTCTGAGGTTCGTCGACGTCGGTTCCGGACCTCCGGTGGTGCTTGTGCACGGTCTACTCGGTTCCCACGAATCGTGGGGTCCGCAGATCGGCAACCTGTCGGAGAAGTACCGAGTCATTGCCCCAGACCTCTTCGGTCACGGGCAATCCGACAAACCGCCCGGCGACTACTCGTTGAGTTCCCACGCAGCCACCCTTCGGGACCTGATGGAGCATCTCGGAATCGCCTCGGCGTCGTTCGTGGGTCATTCGCTCGGCGGCGGAATCGTGATGCAGCTGACGTACTTGTTTCCCGAGCGAGTCGCCGGTCTGTGTCTGGTGGGCAGTGGCGGACTCGGACCCGAGGTCAGCCTGCTCCTCAAGGCAGCTACCCTGCCCGGCAGCGAGCTGGTACTGCCCGTCCTGGCTTCCGACTGGGTTCGGCGCAACACCGAGGGCGTGCTCGATCAGTTGGGCAGGCATCTGGGCCGGTTCGGATTCCCCGCGCAGCCGAGTCGCAGTGCCGCGGAAACCTGGCGGACGTTCAAGACGGTGTCCGACAAGCCGACCAGAGATGCATTCCTCGCATCCACCCGCGCGGTCGTGGGACTGCGCGGTCAGACGGTCAGTGCCGCGCAGCACTTTCCGAGGTTCGAATCGCTTCCGTCGCTTCTGGTATGGGGTGGCAAGGACAGAATGATCCCGGCCTCGCACGCAGACAACCTCCGTCGCGTAGTTCCCCGTAGTCGTGTCGAGATATTCCCTCGCGCAGGGCACTTTCCTCAGCTGGACGAACCGGAGCTGTTCTTCCGCGTGCTCGACCGGTTCCTCGAAGAGGATGTGGCCGGCTAGAGGAGAGCCGAGGAGCTGCGCAACGACGAGGCCCGACACCGAAATCGGTGCCGGGCCTCGTTGTGGGTGGAACGGTTACTGCTTGCCGCCCAACAGGTTCTGCAGGTCGTCGAGCACGATCATCGCGCCGGTCGGGCCCAGGGCGAGGAACCACGTCTCGTCGGAGACGGGAACGGCCTTGCCGTTCTTGACGGCACTCATGCCGGACCACAGCGGCCCGCCCAGGACCTGGGCCTCGGCGGTGGTGTCGGGCTTGCCGTAGGTGGAGTAGAAGATCCAGTCGCCGTCGGCCTGCGTGATGGTCTCGGGGCTCACCTCGACGGCCAGCTCGTCGATGTTCTGGAGGTCGGGGCGACGCAGCCCGACGTCCTGCAGGATCACGCCGATGAACGACAGGTTGCCGTACAGGCGAGTCTTGCCGCTCATGAAGCGCACCAGCGAGATCGACGGATCGCCCTGGATGCCGTCCCGGACCTCGTCGGCACGGGTCTGGTAGTCGTTGAGCACCGAGTCGGCCTTCGTCTCCTCACCGAGGGTGTCGGCGACGAGCAGGAAGTTCTCCTTCCACGGGAAGCCGGGACGGATGCTGAACACCGTCGGCGCGATCTCCGCCAGCCGCGGGTACGTCTTGTCGGCGCGCAGCTTGCTGCCGAGGATCAGGTCGGGCTGCAGCGCGACGATGGCCTCGAGGTTGAGGTTGTTGGTGGTGCCCACGTCGGGAACGCCCGCCAGCTTGTCCGCCAGGTACGACGGCTGCCCCGCGGCGCCCTCGGGGCTCGCGATGCCGACCGGCGTGATGCCGAGCGACAGGACGTCGTCGAGTTCGCCGCCGTCGAGCACGACCACGCGCTCGGGCTTCTTCTCGATGACGGTCTCGCCGAGCGCGTGCGTGACGGTGCGCGGGAACTGACCGGGCTGCGCGTCGCTGCCCAGTTCCGCGGTCGCGGTGTCGGCAGTGGCGAACAGGCGGCCGCCCGTCGCGACGTCGGTGTTGCCGGCCGGGCCGTCGGCGGCGGTGTCGGAGGAGCCGCACGCGGTGGCGGCGAAGACGGTCGCGAGGGCGACCATCGCAACGCGAACCGAGGTTCGCTTGCGCAGGGAGGTTCGAACGAACATTAGGTCAGGCTAGCCTGCGGGTTCGGTGAACTTTCCGGCGGGACGGCATGGCGGCCGATGTAAAGAAAAAGACCCGGTCCGAGTGATCGGACCGGGTCTTTCTGTTCTTCACTGTCGGGGTGGCGGGATTTGAACCCACGACCTCTTCGTCCCGAACGAAGCGCGCTACCAAGCTGCGCCACACCCCGTGTTGAACCTCGGTTAGCTTACATGACCGATCTCGCGGGGGTTAAATCGGCTGGTCAACGGCCCAAAACGGCACTTTCGACGGCGGCTGAGCCGCGACCGGACCTGGTCTCCTCGCGCGGTGCGGGGACGAGTGTCAGGAGCGTTGCCTCGGGACGGCAGCAGAATCGCGCCGGCGCGTACGGCGAGGTACCGATGCCGGCGGACACGTGCAGGCGCGTGTGCGCACCCCACCGCGACGGGCCCTTCACCCGCGAACGGTCGAGCTGGCAGTTGGTGACGAGCGCGCCGTAGAACGGCAGGCACAGCTGGCCGCCGTGGGTGTGGCCCGCGAGGATCAGGTCGTAGCCGTCGTCGGCGAAGCGATCGAGGACGCGCGGCTCGGGGGAGTGCGTGATGCCCAGCTTGAGCTGTGCCAGCGGGTTCGGCGGGCCGGCGATCGTGTCGTAGCGATCCCGCTTCAGGTGCGGGTCGTCGACACCGGCTGCGTCGATCCGCACGCCGGCGACCTCGAGTTCGCGGTGCATGTGGGTGACGTCGAGCCAGCCGCGCTCGGTGAACGCGGCCCGCAGATCTGCCCACGGCAACGGCGCGCCGTGGACCCGGCGGTGCTCCTTCTTGAAGTACTTCAAGGGGTTCTTCGGCTTGGGCGCGAAGTAGTCGTTGCTACCGAACACGAACAGGCCGGGACGGGCCAGCAGGCCGCCCATCGACTGCACGACGGCCGGGACCGACTTCAGATGCGAGAGGTTGTCGCCGGTGTTGACCACCAGGTCCGGGTCGAGACGATCCAGCTCGCGCAGCCAGTTCTGCTTGAGTTTCTGGTTCGGCATCATGTGTAGATCGCTGATGTGCAGCACCCGCAGAGTCGCCGAGCCGGGCGCCAGGACCGGCATCGTGGCCTCGCGCAAAGTGAAGGCGTTGCGCTCGATGAGCGAGGCATAGCCGATGCCCAGTGCGGCGGCGCCCGCGGTGGCGAGCGCGGCACGATTCAGGGTGCTGCGGTGGGGGAGGCGGCGATACAGATCAGACACCATTTCAGAATACGGGTGTCTGCAATGAAGGTGCAGGACACCGCACCGGGCGCGTACCGTTCGGCGCATGGCCGACACCGCTCCCACCCTCAAATCCACGCTCCGCGCCGACCTCACCGCCGCGATGAAGGCGAAGGACACACTGCGACTCGCGACGCTGCGCATGATCATGGCCGCGATCCAGACCGAGGAGACGTCCGGCAAGGAAGCCCGCGAGCTCACCGACGACGAGGTCGTCAAGGTGCTGGCCAAGGAATCGAAGAAGCGCGGCGAGGCCGCAGAGTTCTACACCGAGGCCGGGCGCGGCGAACTCGCCGCCAACGAGCGGGCCGAGGCCCAGGTCATCGACGAGTACCTGCCGACGCCGCTCACCGACGCGGAACTCGCCGATGTCGCGGACACCGCGATCGCACAGATCGCCGAGGAGATCGGCGAGCGCCCCGGCATGCGGCAGATGGGTCAGGTCATGAAGGCCGCCACGGCTATCGCCGCCGGCAAGGCCGACGGCTCGCGCATCTCCAAGGCGGTCAAGGACCGGCTGTAGGTTTCATACAAACCGGCTTCCCCGCCTCGTGATCGGCTGCGTCCGCGCGCCCGGTCACGAGGCGGTTGTCATTGCGGGCACCGCCGTCGGACGGCTGCCGAGGTAGAGAGCCGAGGCGGCGAGGAAACACACGGCCCCGACGAAGGTGCCGACGTTGGCGAGATTCGGGTCGAGGCTCGTGCCGTCCTGCAGGATGAAGGCCCCGGCAGCGGACACGCCGAAGGCGATGGAACCGAGTGTGTTCAGCCAGACGCTCTGCCAATCCTTCGAGCGTGGCTCCCAGTAGCTGCCGGCCCGCCGCAGGACGAGCACCGCCAGGCCGCTCGAGACGAGAAACGCGACCGAACCCTCGGCGTTCGGATTCCAGACGAGGTGCATGTCGCCCTTGATCGTGTGTGCGTGCAGGGCGGCGCCGGTGCTGATGTTGAACAGGATGGTGCCGAGGAACTGAATTGCGGCGGACAGCCACACCGCGCGGATCGCGGTACCTCGTTCGTCGGAGGTCGTCGCCGAACCGCTGAGTATCAACTGGACGAAAGCCGCGGCGGTGAAGAACCACGAACCGACGAAGAACGCGGTGTTTGCGCCCGCCGTGCCCAGCAGCACCGACAGTCCGGGAGCGGAGCCCAGGGCGAAGAGCGCTGCGCCGATCACGAACCCCCATGACTGCATTCGCAGTGTCGGATGAATCAACATGCGCCGCAGTGTAAATCGAAAGCGAACAAGATTTGGCCCAGTTGCGCAGTGCATCTCGTACGACGTGGTCGGTGGCGCGGCAATCGGCGCGCCTTCCAGCGCTTTCGGGGCGGCGGGACGATGGCCGAGGACGGGTGATATTGGGGATGAGGTTGGGGCCGGAAGCGTTCGTTCCGCGAACGATGTCCGAAAGGCGCTGCTAGCGTCCCGGAGATGACGGCCACCTCGGAGACCAGTAATCGTCTGCTGTTCCGTAACGTTCGTGTGTTCGACGGATCATCGGCAGATCTTGTCAGTGGTGACGTGCTCATCGACGGCACCTTCATCGCAGCAGTCGCGGAGTCGCCCGTCGGCGATGATCCGGCCAGGAAGACGACCGTCGTGGACGGCGGTGGCCGGGTCCTCATGCCGGGCATGAGCGACGCCCACGTACACCTCGTCGGCAATGCCAACTCCTACATCGACATGGTGATGGGCACGGAGGCCCACATTGCGCTCAACGGACTCGCGGAAGCGAGGAACATGCTGCACCGCGGCTTCACCGCCGTGCGCGACATGGCGGGTGACACCGGCAGCATCAAGTCGGTGATCGATCGCGGGCTCTTCGAAGGTCCGCGGATCTATCCGTCCCAGGCGGCGATCTCCCAGACGGGCGGACATGGCGACTTCGGCTTCGTGTACGAGTGTCCGACTGCGCTCGGCGGCAACCAGAGTCGTGCCGAACAGATCGGCTTCATGCGTGTTGCCGACGGCCCGGACCGTGTTCTGGCGGCAGTCCGGGAGCAGTTGAAGAAGGGCGCGTCGCAGATCAAGCTCATGGTCGGCGGTGGCGCCGCGTCGATGTACGACCCCCTGTACACGGTGCAGTTCGTCGACGACGAACTGCGCGCCGCGGTCCACGCCGCCACCGACTACGGCACCTACGTCGCGACTCACGTCTACAACGTCACGGGTATTCGGCGTGCGCTCGATGCCGGCGTCAAGTCGATCGAGCACGGACACCTCGCCGATGAGCCGACCGTTGCGCTCATGGCCGAGAAGGGTGTGTGGTTGTCGATGCAGCCGTTCGCACTCGGCGATCATCACTACCCCGACCCCGAACGTGCCGGCAAGGATCGGGAGATCTGCTCCGGGACGGACCATGTCTACGCCTGGGCGAAGAAGCACGGCGTCAAGACCGCGTGGGGGACCGACCTCCTGCTCGAGCCGCAGTTGGCTCCCCGGCAGAGCGAGATGGCGGCACGCCTCGGAGATCATTACAGCAATCTCGAGGCCCTCCGCATGCTCACCTCCGGCAACGCCGAACTGTTCCGGATGGCCGGCGAGCGGGATCCGTACCGACAGGCCAAGTTCGGAACGATCGAGAAGGGCGCGTGGGCCGACGTGCTACTGGTGGACGGGAACCCGCTCGAGGACCTGAGTCTGCTGGCCGATCCCGCGAAGAACCTGTCGGTGATCGTCAAGAACGGGCAAGTGGTCAAGAACGTCCTGTGACGCTCCCGGCCGGGACGTCGTCGAACTCGAAGTGTCATGCGAATAGCTCTTCTCGAAGTGCCGTCCCTCGGTGACGGCGTGGAAACGGGGGTTCGAGTTGGTCGAGACATTCGTGGAGGGGGAATACACCTCCCGGCAACAGGTAGAGGGGGACCTCGTGTCCGCCAGGGGGATCGAACTGCACGGGCCCTGGGGGCACGTGTTCGGTCCTATCGATCTCGATATCGACAGTGGTGGCGTGACGGTTCTCGCCGCACAGGCGGGCGCGGCACGAACCGCGCTCCTGATGGCGTTGTGCGGCAGGATGCGGCTCACGCGAGGGTCCCTGACCGTGCTCGGGTACGCGAACAAGCCGACCAAGGTGTTCGCCAATTCGGCGATAGCCTGTCTCAACGAGCTCGACGAGGTGCGACCGTCGGTGACGGTCCAAGACCTCGTGACCGAGCAGCTGCGCTGGAATTCGCCCTGGTACAAGCTGGTCCCGCGCGTCGATGAGAGTGGCGTCGAGGAGATGTGCGCCGACGTGTTCGGCGAGATCGAGCGCCCGGCGCCACACGCGTTCGTGGACGACCTCCCTGAGATCCAGCAACTACTTCTTCGCATTGCCGTCGCGAACACCCGTCGTCCACCGCTGTTGGTGGTGGGCCGGTTGGACAAGATCGCGGACGACGACGAGCGGTCTGCTGTGCTGGAACGACTTGTGGCTATCGGCGATTCGCAGTCCGTCATCACGGCGGACGTGAACCCGGTTCCGTCCCACTGCGGCATTCGCGGGGTGGTCGACCTGCACGGTCTCCTCGGCGCCGGGGACATCGGCATCATGACGAAGGCGAGGTGAGCGATGCTTGCCGGTGTCTCACTGGGAAGTGATTCGAAGCGATACTTCCGCGGAACGATGCCGCGGATCGCGATCTTCACGATCATCCTCATGCCGCTCCTGTACGGGGCCATGTATCTGTGGGCCTTCTGGAATCCGTTCGGCGCGGTGGACAAGATTCCGGCTGCGATCGTCAACAGCGACACCGGACTCACCGCGGACGGCCAACGCGTCGACGCGGGCGACCAAGTGGTCACGTCGCTGATCGAATCCGGTCAACTCGACCTCGACGAGGTCTCGGCAGAGAAGGCTGCCGAGGGACTCTCCAGCGGAAAGTACTACTACACCATCACGATTCCGGAGAACTTCACCGAGGCCGTCGAGTCTCCCAACGGAGATCATCCGGAGAAAGCCGACCTGATCTTCACGTTCAACGACGCCAACAACTATCTGGCGACCATCATCGGCCAGGACGCGTCGGAGCAGGTCATCAACCAGGTCAACACCACGATCGGTGCGCAGGGCGTGGGGCAGGTCCTCACCGGCCTGGAGAGCGCAGGCACGGGCCTGAAACAGGCGGCCGACGGCGCGGGCCAGCTCGCCGACGGCATCGATACCGCGAAGAGCGGTGCCGATCAGCTCGCCTCGGGTGCGAAGGAGCTGTCGACCAACATGGTCACCGCCCGGGACGGCTCCGCGCAGCTCGCGAGCGGGGCGGCTCAGCTCGCGACGGCCATCGACGGCGTCACAGGGCCGTTGTCGACTGCCCTCGACGGCACCGCGGTGCCCGATCTGGGCGGGCAGGTGGCGCAGCTCCGACAGTCACTGGAGGCCCTCGGCGGCATGCTGCCGCAGGCGCCTCCGCCGTCGACGCCGGGCGTGGTGACGACGGCGATCGACCTGCTGGGCGGAATCCCCGATCCCGTCGTCCAGCGCGCAGTCGCCGCGCTGACGCCGTTGGCGGCACCGCAGCTGCAGAACGACACGGATGCGTTGCGCGCGGAACTGCAACGTCTCGGGGGAGATGCGCGGGAGCTCGAATACCAGCTCACCGATCCCTCCAGCCCTCTGCAGAGCGGCCTGGCGATGCTGCAGAACGGTGGCCTCGCCTCGGATGTACGGCAGTTGCGGGACGGTGCCGACGAACTGAGCAGCGGCGCAAAGACGTTGAACTCGGGCCTCGTCCAGCTGACGGACGGGAGCGTCCAGCTCTCGAGTGGAGCAGGCCAGCTCGCGTCGGGCATGGTGGCGCTACAGGCCGGCTCCGACAAACTCGCGGACGCGCTCGAACAGGGCGCCGGCCAGGTCCCGAGCTGGACAGACGAGCAACGCACCGCGACCGCCGACACACTGTCGACCCCGGTGGCCCTCAAGCAGGACTTCACCAACGTCGCGTCGACCTTCGGGACCGGTTTTGCGCCTTTCTTCCTGTCCCTCGCGCTGTTCGTCGGCGGCATCATCACGTGGATGTTGCTGACACCCTTGCAATCCCGCCCCACCGTTGGAGGCGTCGGACTGTATCGAACGGTACTGGCGTCGTACTGGCCGGCCCTGCTCGTCGGTGTCCTACAGGTGATCGTGATGTACACCGTGGTTCACTTCGGAGTCGGCCTCGACGTCAGGCACGTGCTCGGCACGGTCCTGTTCCTCATGCTTGTATCGGCGACGTACCTCGCGATGATCCAGGCCTTCAATGCGGTGTTCGGGGTTGCGGTCGGCCGTGTCGTGACGCTTGCGTTCCTCATGCTGCAGTTGGTATCCGCGGGTGGCATCTATCCAGTGCCGACAACCGCGAAACCGTTCCAGTACATCCATCCGTTCGACCCGATGACCTATACGGTCAACGGTCTTCGCCAGCTCACCGTGGGCGAACAGGTCGACTCGCGGCTTTGGATCGCGATCGCGGTCCTCGTGGGCATCCTGCTCGCGTCGCTCACCGCGAGCGCCCTGTCCGTCCGGCGCAACCGCCGGTACACGATGGAGCGGCTGTATCCGCCCATCGAGGTCTGAATCGTTCGTGTTGCAACCCGTCAACGAGTTTCCACGTGACCGCGAGCGGTCCGCTGATCACCAGTTCGGAGAAGTGGAGGACAAGATGTCAGACAGCTTTGCCGCCCCAGCAGAAACCCTCGCCCCGGCCTATACCGGCCGACTGGGGACCGATGCGGTCCCTGCCCTACGAATGCCCAAATCGGAAACCGACCCGGAGGCTGCCTACCGGTTCATCCACGACGAGCTCATGCTCGACGGCAGCTCCCGCCTCAACCTGGCGACGTTCGTGACCACATGGATGGATCCGCAGGCCGACCGTCTGATGGCGGAGACGTTCGACAAGAACATGATCGACAAGGACGAGTACCCGGCCACCGCCGAGATCGAGACGCGTTGCGTGAACATGGTGGCCGACCTGTTCCACGCGGAGGGGCTCTCCGAGACCGACCCCGCATCCGCCACCGGTGTATCGACCGTCGGCTCGTCGGAAGCCGTCATGCTCGCCGGATTGGCCCTCAAGTGGCGCTGGCGGCAGGCGCGCACCGACGCGGGTAAGGATGCGAGCCGGCCGAACCTCATTCTCGGCAGCAATGTCCAGGTCGTGTGGGAGAAGTTCTGCCGCTACTTCGATGTCGAGCCCAAGTATCTGCCGATGGCGAAGGGACGCTACGTCATCACTCCGGAGCAGGTGCGCGAGGCTGTCGACGAGAACACCATCGGTGTGGTCGCGATCCTCGGAACCACCTTCACCGGCGAGCTGGAACCGGTCGCGGAGATCGCGCAGGTGCTCGACGAGATCGCAGCCGCCGGCGGCCCCGATGTACCGATCCACGTGGACGGAGCATCCGGTGGGTTCGTCGTCCCCTTCCTGCACCCGGAATTGAAGTGGGACTTCCGGCTTCCGCGGGTGGTCTCCATCAACGTCAGCGGCCACAAGTACGGGATGACCTATCCGGGTATCGGTTTCGTCGTGTGGCGCTCGAAGGACTACCTGCCGGAGGATCTGGTGTTCCGGGTGAACTACCTGGGCGGCGACATGCCGACCTTCACCCTCAACTTTTCCAGGCCGGGTAATCAGGTGGTGGGGCAGTACTACAACTTCATCCGTCTCGGCGTGGCCGGTTACACCCAGATCATGGAGTCGCTACGGGACACCGCCCTGATGCTGTCCGCGGAGATCTCCAAGATCGAGGAGATGAGTATCATCACGGACGGCTCCGCGATTCCGGTCCTCTCGTTCGAAGTGGTCGGTGATCCGGGCTTCACCGTGTTCGACGTCTCGCACGAACTCCGGGCGAGAGGCTTCCAGGTGCCCGCCTACACCATGCCGGCCGATGCGGAAGATGTTGCCGTTCTCCGAATAGTGCTGCGAGAAGGCTTCAGCCGAGATCTGGCGCATCGCCTCGCGGTCGCGATCAACGAGGTGGTCACGACCCTACGGTCCATCCGCGGGGCGGGGCGTTCGGTTCAGGCGTTCGCACACTGACAGCGTCGGCGTGGGGTGGAGCGGTCCCGTCCCACGCCGGCCCTCGGATCGACCGCATGGGGGTGAATCTCACGGGCGTCCCGTTCGTCCGGCAGAGTACGGGTCGGTCGGTCCGACGGGCAGGAGGGGTGATGAAACGAAGCTGTGCGACGGCGAACACGGTCCGAGGGGAGCCGGTGTCTCTCCTTGCGTGGTCCGAAGCGCGGACCGCCGTCCCGCGCCGCGACGAGGTCTTCCGGATCCTGGATGCGGCCGTCGCCACGGCGTCCGCCGCCAAGGTCCTGGTATGTGCGCCGGCGGGAGCGGGCAAGACCACGTTGCTCGAGGCCTGGATCGCGAGTCACGCGGGTTCGGATCCGGCACCGAATGCGGCATGGCTGACGCTCGATCCCGCCGACAACGACGCCGCTCAGCTGCAGCGCAGGGTGCGCGACGCGCTGGTGAGTATCGAGTTGCAGGACGGGACCGGTGTGCTGGTCCTCGACGACACGCACACGGTCACCGACACCGGTGCGCTGGCTCACCTGACCGCCTTCGTCGAGTCGGTACCCGCGCGCATCACGGTGGTCGTGTCGGCTCGCCGTGCACCCGATCTGCCGTGGCCGAAGTACGCATCGGACGGCTCCCTGACGTTTCTCGGCTGTGAAGAGCTTGCCCTGGAGCGGGACTCGATCGCGAGCATCTTCGCAGCCCATCACGGGCCCCTGTCCGAAGACGAATTGGAGACCGTGCTCGAGCTCACCGCCGGGTGGGCCGGCGCCGTCCGCAGCGCGGCACTGCTCGTAGGGTCGGGGGGCGACGTGCGGGGCGACATCACCGCGCTGCTGGGGCGGCCCCAACAGGTGTCCGGGTATGTCGTGGGTGAGATGCTCGCGCAACTTCCTGCGGACCTCGTGCGGTTCGTCCTGTCGACGAGTGTCGTGGAGCGGTTCACGGGAGCGTTGCTCGAGGACCTCGTCGGAGGGAATGCCGATCTGCGCCTGTACGAGTGCGAGCGGTCGGGCATACCGGTGCGGCGCGAGGTAGTCGACGGCGAACTCACCTACTCGTGGCACCCACTCGTGCGGACTCACATGAGAGCGGTTCTGCGAGAATCCGACCCGGAGCATTACGCGGCATTGAACGTTGCTGCCGCCCGCTCGCTCGCCGAGGCCGGACACACCCTCACAGCGTTCACCCAACTGGCGGCGGTGTCGGACGAACACATCATCGAGGACTTCGTCCAGCGGTACGGCCCGGCCGCAGTGTTCGCCGGCCTGGGCGAAACCGTGCTCGAAGCGATCGGCGCCCGCAACGGGCGCCTGTCGTGTGTGCAGCTCCTGCGCGCGCTCGTCGCGCTCGAGGCGAACGATCCGAATGCTGCCCGGGCACATCTTCGCAAGGCTGCTTCTTCACCGGCCGGACGGGTGCTCTCGCCTGCTGCCGGGTGTTTTGCGGCCGCTCTCCGGGTGGAGGCCGACCTGATCGGCGGCGCACCGATTTCGGAAGAAACGATCGAGGCGGTCGAAAACCACCGCGGTACAAAGAGTATCGATCTGGATTGCTACATCCTCGTTCAGTGCGCCGCCGCTCACATGCTGTCCGGGCGGTTCGCTCGAAGTGAGCGTGTGTTGAAAGATGCTTTGGCGCTTGCCGATCTCGGTGGACATCCACGTCTCGTCCTGCGCTGCCTGGCGCGACTGGCGATCCTCGCCGCGATGAGAGGCGAGTTGGTGACGATGTCCTCACGCGCCGAGCATGCCGTCGACTACGCGGCCGAACACGACTTGGCGGAGCGGATCGATGCCGCACAGTGCGCCGCGATCGCATGCATGTGCACGTATCACCGCGGCGAGATCTTGGCGGAAGACAGTCCCCTGCACGGCGCGCTGGCAAACACGGCGGTTCGTGTACGACCGGACGGAACCACCGAGCCGGTGATCGGCAATCATTCGCAAGTCGCGTTCTCGATCGTCCGGGCCCGCTGCCTCCCGGAGACCACCGACGAGGATGTGGATGCTGTCGGTCGAGCAATGCTCGCGGTGATGATGCGCGGCCCGCACAAGGGTTCCACCAGTAACTACGTCGTCACCTCGGTTGCGGTGCTACTGGAATCGGGCAGGTCGGCACTCGCGGAGGACATCGTGCGCGGCGCCTCCGAGATCTTCGGATCGAGCCCGGACGTCCAGGTGGCGCGGGCACTCCTCGCGCTGGATGTGGGGGCCACCGCCATCGCCGAGCGAATCCTGCGCTCGGTCCTCGAATCGGGGCCGCCGCAGTCCCGGATTCTGGCCGTCCAAACCTGGGTGCTCCTCGCCGTGGCCGAGGCCCGCAGCAGGCGCCAGACGGATGCCGTCTCGTCGATCCGGCGGGCGCTCAAGTTGGCGGAAGAGCATGTGATCCTGCGGCCCTTCATGAACTTCGCCGGAGACGTCGCCGAGCTACTGACCGCGATCCGGCCGGGGCAGGGCGTCTCACAGCAGTTCCTGGACGCCGTGCGCTCCAAACTGCTCGTCGTCTCCGCGGGGCGCAATCCCGGCCTGACACCCACCGAGAAACAGGTCCTCGCGCAACTACAGACACGGAGGATGCTCAAGGAGATCGCGAAGGAAATGCACCTGTCCGTGAATACGGTCCGTACCCACGCTCGCAACCTGTATCGGAAGCTGGACGTCTCGAGCCGAGACCAGGCAGTCGAGGCCGCAATCCGGCGCGGCCTGCTCTGACCGATCCGAATGCGGCGTCTGGTCGTTTCTGTCCGTAACGACCGAATCCCCGTGCAAGATCATCATCATGACCGAGGGCTGCTGAGGCCCTCCACGGGGAGGAGATCGGCATGGGGTGGAGCGGTTCTGGGACGGTACGGGTTCTGATGGCTGCTGCGGCGGCGGCCGCGGCCGTCGTGGTGGCGGCACCGGCGACTGCGACTGCGGCCGTTGTTCCGGGTGAGTTGGTCCAGATCGACTGGCTCGCCACCAACGCAGGCACCAAGGGCATCTCCGAGTTCGCGTTTCCCGTCACGATCGACGAGATCGGTGTGACCGGACCCGGGCAGACGCTCTCTGTGGGGCAGCATTTCAATTTCCAGAACTGGCAGGGCGGCTACATCGGGCTCGAGGTCCAGCGACCCGCGGCCGATGCTCCGCTCATCGCCCGCACGGTCTTCAGCTACTACGGTCCCGATGTCCAGCAGGCCGGGTGCGGCCCCATCTTCCCCGGACCCGGTGGGACGACCTGTCGCAGCGACTTCTTCGACTTCGCCCTCGGCAAGACCTACACGCTGCGAGTGGAACAGATGGGGTCCAACTACTGGCAGGCGTATGTCGGAGACGGTTCCGTGCAGCGGTGGCTCAGTGGGGTGCAGATCTGGAACGAACTGCGCCGCATGATGCCGTTCGGCTATCAGTCCGTCGGCTTCCACGGGGCATCGGGTTCGTGCGCCGAGGTTCCGCATGCCCGGGTGCGTCTCGGGACCCCGACGGCGTATTCGACGCCGATCGACTACACCGGTACACCGGTTCTCGTGGCGCCGCGCAGGCCGAACCTCACGTGCTTCGGCGGCATCGTCAACGACGCCGCGGCGATCGGCGGCGGTGTTCAGGTGACCGTCGGGCGCGGATAGGTCTCACACCCGCGTCGAGGCCGACGAGAAGACGTCCACGATCGCCTCGCAGAACGCCGGCAGATCGTGGGGGTTGCGGCTCGAGACGAGCACGCCGTCGATGACCACCTCCCGGTCGACGACATTGCCACCGGCGTTGCGAATGTCGGTTCGGACGCTCGGATACGACGTCAGCGTCCTGCCCCGAACCACGTCCGCCTCGACGAGCATCCACGGTCCGTGGCAGATGACGCCGACGGGCTTGCCCGACCGGACGAAGTCGCGCACGAACGACACCGCTCCGTCGTCTTGGCGCAGCTGGTCCGGATTGGTGGTGCCGCCGGGCAGGATCAGCGCGTCGAAGTCGTCGACGGACGCGCCGCCGACGGTGAGGTCGACGTCGTATCGTCCGGCTTCGTGTACATCGCCGTTCATGGCCTGAATCTGGCCGTCGGACAATGAGATCAGACGCACGTCGGCGCCGGCCTCCACGGCCGCCGCGCGGGGCTGAACGAGTTCGACTTCCTCGACGCCGTCGGTCGCGAGGATTGCGATGGTGCGGCCGGTGAGTGCTCGGTCGTCGGTCACGGGTGTTCCTTTCGGTGTAGCCCGGTGTGGGCGAGATGGCCGTTCGAGGGCGCCGGTTCGGCTCGGGTATCGATCTCGGCGAGGACGGGATCGAACGCGGGACCGTCGTTGGCGGGCGTCATCGCGAGGCCCGCGCCCTGTCCGAAGACGAGATGCCCGCCCAGCGCACCGCCCGCTCCGACCGCACCGAGCGCGGTGAGAGACAGTGCCGTCGCCAGGGCGTCCGATGCGGCCGGATCTCGCCGACGCCGACGGAACGAGGCGAGCATCAACACGATTCCCGCCGCATTGGCACCGGCGTGCAGCAGGCCGACGCGGCGCTGACGTACGTCGCGCTCGCTCCAATCGGCCCATCCGGTCGCGAGCGTCGGCGGAACGGCGATCAGTCCCACGCCGATCAGGCGACGTGCCGTCCGGTGATCGCGGAGGACGACATCGAAGAGCAGTGAACTGGTCCACGCGCCGATCGGTATCGCGACCAGGCTGGGGTGGACGGGATGGCCGAGCCAGTCGCCGCGAAGCCGATCGCCGATCACGGTGCGGCCCAACCCCGCTTGTATTCGGTGCTGCAGGGCGGCGCTGACGCCGTCGAGGAACGCTGCGGACTCGGCGCGGTTGTACAGATGTCGAAGGTTCATCCGGTTCGACTACCCGAGAACGCGGCGCGATAAACAACGTCGGTCACGGCGGCGACTGCCGTCGCCGCCGCTGGGGAGAGGAGCGGGCAGGTCGATCAGTACCAGTAGCGTCGACCGCCGACGGCGCGGCCGGTCGCGCCCAGAATCGCCAGGATCACGCCGATCACCAACAGGATGATCCCGATCGTCCACAGGATCGAGATGCCTGTCAGGAAGCCGATCAGCAGCAATATCAAACCGAGAACGATCATGACGGACCTCGATCCGGTCGAGGAGACCCGACGGGTCCCCGCGCATCAGGATTACCCCGTGCGCGGGGACCTCAAACCGCCTGGTGTGTCCGCGGATCAGCCGCCGGGCGTCGACGTGCGCGGCGCTGCGGAACCGGGCGCCGCCGCCAGGACCGACCCGTCACTGACGTAGATCGTGACCGCCGATCCCGGCACCGCCAGGCCCGACGGTGCGCTGCCCGTGACGTTGCCCTTCGGCGCGTCCGACTTGGTCGATACCGGGTTCACCGTGAAACCGGCCGCCTTCAGTGCTGCGGTCGCCGCGTCCTGGGTCTGCCCGACAACGTCGGGTACCTGGGCGTTCTGCGAACCCCTGACGTACCTGTCGTCGACGGCCGGCAACGTCGTCGGACCGAAATTGCCCACCACCGGCATCAGTGCGTCGAACCAGGTGCGGGCGGGTTCGGTGCCGCCGTACAGGTTGCCGTCGCCGCACGGGCGCAGCGGCCCGGAGCAGATCTCGCCCGGGGTGGGGGAGTCGCCGTACACCAGGACGCTGGCCGCCAAGTTGTTGGTGAATCCGAGGAAGCCGGACGACATGTGGGACTCGGTGGTTCCCGTCTTGCCCGACATCGGGAGCTTCCAGCCTGCCGCGCTGGCCGCGCCGAACGAGGTGCCGCCGGGGGCGTCGTCCTTGCTCAGCGCCACTGACAGTGTGTCCGCGAGACCGGGATCGACCACCTGCTCACAGGCCTGCTGCGTCAGCGACACCTGCTTGCCCTCGCGGTCGGTGATGGAGTCGATCGGGGTGGGCGGGCACCATTTGCCGTGCGAGGCCAGCGTGGCCGCGACGTTCGCGAGTTCGAGCGGGTTGACCCACGTGGGGCCCAGTGTGAACGAGCCGAGGTTCTGCGACTTCTGCATCTCGGCCATGCTCTGGTCGCCGAAACCGGACGACCCGCTGGCGGTGTAGGAGCGCAGGCCCAGTCGGACGGCCATGTCGACGGTCGGGGTGACGCCGGTGGACTCGATGAGCTTGACGAACGCGGTGTTGGGTGACTGCGCGAGCGCATCGGTCACCGGCATCTTCGCCGGATAGTTGGGGCTGGCGTTCTCGACGCAGTACGTGGCCGCGGGGCATCCGCGGGCGCCACCGTTGCCCATGCCGCGCGCCTCGAAGCGTCGGGGCACGTCGAGCACCGCGCTGGTGCCGAGACCCTTCTCCATCGCGGCGGCCGTCGTGAAGACCTTGAAGATCGAGCCGGCGCCGTGACCGACGAGCGTGTACGGCTGTGGCTGGACGGTCTCCTCCTTGGAGGTGTCCAGGCCGTAGGTGCGGCTGGAGCCCATCGCGAGCACGCGGTGCTGGTCCTGGCCCGGCTGGACGACGTTCATGACGTTCGCGATGCCGTCGAGCTTCGGGTCGGCGTTCTTGACCAGGGCCGTCTTCACCGAGTCCTGTACGACGGGGTCGAGTGTCGTCTTGATCGTGTAGCCGCCCTTGTTGATCTGCTCGCGGCTGACGCCCGACGCGGCCAGGTACTGCAGCGCGTAGTCGCAGAAGAAGCCGCGGTCACCGGCCGCGATACATCCGCGGGGCAGGGAATTCGGCTGCGGCAGCACGCCGAGCGGGGCCGTCTTGGCGGCCCGGATCTCGGTGGCCCGGTCCGGGATGTTCGCGATCATCGTGTCGAGCACGGTGTCGCGCCGCTCGGTCACGCCGTCGGGGTTGGTGTACGGGTTGAGGGCCGAACTGGACTGCACCATGCCGGCGAGCATCGCGGCCTGCGTCAGGTTCAGGTCCTTCGCGTCGACCCCGAAGTACGTCTGCGCGGCGTCCTGCACACCGAACGATCCGTTGCCGAACGGGACCAGGTTCAGGTAGCGGGTGAGGATCTCGTCCTTGGACAGCTTCTTGTCGAGCGTGAGCGCCATCCGGATCTCGCGGATCTTGCGGGCCGGGGTGGTCTCGATCGCGGCCCGGCGTTCGGCATCGTTCCGCGCGACCACCAGCAGCTGATAGTTCTTCACGTACTGCTGGTCGATCGTCGACGCGCCCTGCTGGACCTCGCCGCTGGTGGTGTTGGTCATCGCCGCGCGCAGCGTGCCCTGCCAGTCGACGCCGTGATGGTCCGCGAAGCGCTTGTCCTCGATCGAGACGATCGCGAGTTTCATCTCGTTGGAGATCTGGTCGCTGGGGACTTCGAAACGTCTCTGCTCGTACAGCCACGCGATGGGGTTGCCGGCGACGTCGGTCATCGTCGAGACCGCGGGGACCGTGCCCTCCACGAGCTCGGCGGAGACGTTGTCGACGGCGTCCGCGGCACGGTTGGAGGCGAAACCGAATCCTCCTGCCAGCGGAAACATCGCTCCCGCGAGCAGAACACCGGCGAGTGCGGAACATCCCGCGAGCTTGGCGATCGTTTTGGCTCTCGACACGATGTACAGAGTACGTCGAACGGACCGTGTGCCCTGGTGGACGACTCGAACAGGCCGGTCGGTCGCGGGTGAACTCGGTATGAACTTTGCCGTAGAGCCGGGCAATTGTCGCGAAGTATGCACGCTCGTACCAGAAAGTGCCGACCTGATCTTGCGCTTCGCGCTCTCTTTACCTAGATTGACTCAAGTCAGTGTGATACAGCTAACACTGGATTAGGAATGTGGTGCAGTCCTCACGTGCTAATTGCGAGGAATGCTCGAGCATTTCGGGCGCCGTGGGGAACGGCGTTCGGACGAAGGGGAACCGAATGCACATGACCAGTCCCGCGACCCGGCTCGATTACGAGCAGGCGGAAGCGCGCATTCAGTGGGTCGCGCAGGCACGATGCCGAGAAGTGGATCCCGATCAGCTGTTCGTACGCGGCGCCGCGCAGCGCAAGGCCGCCACCATCTGCCGTCACTGCCCGGTTCTCATGCAGTGCGGTGCCGACGCTCTCGACAATCGCGTCGAGTTCGGGGTCTGGGGAGGCATGACCGAACGTCAGCGTCGGGCGCTGCTCAAGCAGCACCCGGAGGTGGAGTCCTGGGCGGAGTTCTTCGAAGCGCAGCGTCACCACCAGTCCGCGGTCTGACCGCGAACATCGAGTCGGCCCTCGTCGGGGAGTAGGACCGACTGCAACAACACGAACATTCGACGGGCACAGCGGCGCGCTCGGTGCCGCTGCGCGACCGGTCGGGTCGAGCGCCGCCGCGTCAGCCCTGCCGGGTGAGTTGGTCGCCGACGGCGCGCAGCGCCTCGAGATCCGACACCTCGAATGGCAGCGACGGGACACCGATGATGGGCACCGTCGGATGCGACGCGGTGAACCGGCCGAGCAGCCGCACCTCTCGCTTCGCCATCACCGCGCGATCCCCGTGTACCCGCAGGATCGCCGACGTCAGCGCTGCCCCCGGATCGTCGGGGGCCTTCTCGTCCAGCAGGTCCGCCCCGGTGAGAGCGTGATCGGCGGGCAGCGAACACAGGGTGGGATGCGTCCGGTTCAGCACGAGCCCCGCGAGCGGCATGTGGTCGCCCGACAACCGGTCGACGAAGAACGCGGCCTCGCGCAGTGCGTCGGGTTCGGCGGCCGCGATCACCACGAACTGCGTGCCCTCCTGGCGCAGCAGTTCGTACGTGCGGCCCGCGCGCTCCCGGAAGCCCCCGAACATCGAGTCCAGCGACTGCACGAATGCGGACGCGTCGGACAGCATCTGGCTGCCCACAACGGTGGACACCCCCTTCAGTGCCAGCCCCATTGCTCCGGTCACGAGACGTCCGATGCCGCGGCCCGGCGCGGTGAGCAGCCGGATCATCCGACCGTCGAGGAACGCGCCCAGGCGCTGCGGCGCATCGAGGAAGTCGAGGGCGTTGCGCGACGGCGGGGTGTCCACGATCACCAGGTCCCACCGGTCGTCGGCCGCAAGCTGGCCGAGCTTCTCCATCGCCATGTACTCCTGCGTGCCGGAGAACGACGTGGCGACGGTTTGGTAGAAGGGGTTGGCGAGAATCTGCTGGGCCTTGTCCGGCGCGGAGTGCTCGAGCACCATCTCGTCGAACGTGCGCCGCATGTTCAGCATCATCGCGTGCAGTTCCCCGGTCGAACCGGGTGCGAGCTGCACCAGTTGGGGTTCGTTGTCGAGGTCCTGCACGCCGAGGGCCTGCGCGAGTCGGCGGGCCGGATCGATCGTCAGCACCGCGACGCGTCGGCCCCGCTCGGCGGCCCGCAGCGCCATCGATGCCGCCGTGGTCGTCTTACCGACACCGCCCGCGCCGCAGCACACGACGATCCGAGTCTTCGGGTCGTCGAGGATGCCGGACAGGTCGAGGGCGGCGGCTTTGCGCGGCGGGTTCATCGCACGCCCTGCTCGGTGAGCCGCTCGGCCAGCTCGTAGAGCCCCCCGAGGTCGACGCCGTCCACCAGCGCGGGCAGATGCATGCGGGCCACCTTCACCTCGTCGAGTTGGGTTGCGCTCTCGTCCTGCGCGGCCAGCGTGGCCGCGTGCTCGATGGTCTCCGTCAGCAGGCCGGCGAAGTCGTCGTCGGAGAGTTCGATGCCGGCCTTCGCGAGCCCGGCCCGGACCGCGTCGGCGTCGATCAGGCCCTCCGCGGCATCGGCTTGCGCGTCCTGCGGCAGGAAGCGGCTGTCGTTGCGGTTGACGATGACCGTCCCGAGATGGAGGTCGGCGGACTGGAGTTCGGCCACCGCGTCGGCGGTCTCCTGCACGGGCAGCGCCTCGAGCAGGGTCACCAGATGCACGACGGTCTGCTCCGAGTGCAGCAGACGCACCACGCCCTGGCTCTGAGAGTGGATGGGCCCACCCTTCGCCAGTTCCGACATAGCGCGGGTGACGTCGAGGAACTTGCCGATCCGGCCGGTCGGGGGAGCGTCGACGACGACGGCGTCGTACACGTTCCGGCCGGACTTGTCGGTGCGGACCACGCACTCCTTGATCTTGCCGGTGAGCAGCACGTCGCGCAGGCCCGGCGCGAGGGTGGTCGCGAACTCGACGGCGCCGATCTTCTTCATCGCGCGGCCCGCGAAACCGAGGTTGTAGAACATGTCGAGGTACTCGAGGAACGCCGTCTCGAGGTCCACCGCGAGCGCGAACACCTCGCCGCCGCCCTCGGCGGTCGCGATCTTGGTCTCCTGCGGCGGCAGCGGGGGCACGTCGAACAGCTGCGCGATGCCCTGCCGTCCCTCGACCTCGACCAGTAGGACGCGTCGGCCCCCGGCGGCCAGCGCGAGCGCCAGGGCTGCGGCCACGGTGGACTTCCCCGTCCCGCCCTTGCCGGAGACGAAGTGCAGTCGCGCCGCGTCGGCGACGGGCGGCCAAGCCTGCTCGTTGCCGTCGGGCCGCCCCTGCGCGGCTGTGTCTGTCGGTGCTGCCACGGGCACGAGCCTATAAGTCGTTGGGCGGAAATGTGTGGGGGATAGGCTCAGCGGCATGAGCGAATTGACTACCTGGGAGTATGCGACCGTGCCGCTGCTGACGCACGCGACGAAGGCGATCCTCGATCAGTGGGGTGCCGACGGCTGGGAACTGGTCACGGTGTTGCCCGGTCCGACCGGTGAGCAGCACGTCGCGTACCTCAAGCGTCCGAAGGGCTGAGGCGCGTGACGGACACTGCACAGTCCTGGACTGCGCGCCTGGCCGAGCTCGGCATCGAACTGCCCCCGGTCGCCGCCCCGGTCGCGGCCTACGTGCCGGCCGTGCGTACCGGTGACCACGTGTACACCTCCGGTCAGTTGCCGTTCGTGGACGGCAAGCTGCCGCTCACCGGCAAGCTCGGCGCGGATGTGTCCGACGCCGACGCGAAGGCCGCCGCCCGCACGTGCGCGCTGAACGCGCTCGCCGCGGTGGACGCGCTCGTCGGACTCGATTCGATCGTGCGGATCGTCAAGGTCGTCGGCTTCGTGGCCTCGGCCGAGGGGTACACGGGTCAGCCCGGTGTGATCAACGGAGCGTCGGAGTTCCTCGGTGAGGTCTTCGGCGACGCCGGCATCCACGCCCGTTCGGCCGTCGGTGTGGCGGAACTGCCGCTCGGCTCGCCCGTCGAGGTGGAGATCATCGCCGAGGTGCGCTGACCGCGCCCGGCACCTGCTGAGCCGCATTCCCGAGAAGGGGATGCGGCTCAGTTGTTTTCGGCGGTGAGGGCGGGGTGGTCGAGGAGCGTGCGCATGCACCGTTCCGCCAGTCCCGCGGGACCGCCCGGACCGGTCGTGGGGGCGTCCGTCTCCGCCCACGTCTCGACCGCGATCCGCATTGCGGCATTCACGGACGCGGCCGTGAGCCGGACGATCAGGGGATCGGCGTCCGGGCCCATCAGTGCGGCGAGCGCGCCGACCAGTCCCTCCTCCGAATCGTGTTGTACCCGAAGCCACACCGCGTGCAACCCGGGCTCGTCGTGCACCGTCCGCAGCAGCCCGCGCGTCCACTCGAGCATTTCGTCAGCGACGTCGTCGGTCGGCGTGAGTGCGCGCTCGGTCGCGCGTTCGATCGCCCCACGCACCGACATCTCGACGTCGGCGTCCTCGGTGAGATACGCGATCCATCCGGTGACGCCGCCCGCGAGCAGGGGCGCGACGGCCTCCTCCTTGGTGCGGAAGTAGCGGTAGAACGTGCGCAGTCCGATGCCGGCCGCGGCCGCGATCTCCTCGGCGGTCACCGCGGAGGCGCCACGGGTCGAAAACAGTTCGGCCGCGCGGCGCGAGATCTCCAGTTGTGTCGCCGCCTTGCGTCGCTCGGTCAGCGATGTCACGGGCTGCAGGCCGGGCATGTCGGGTCCTCCGCTCGTCTCCGATCGCAGACTACCGGTTCTTTTCGGAAGAAATGCGTGACACAACGTGCCATATCGGCTTACTGTGCCAGTGGGTTGCACCACACCACTGTAAGCGAATGGGAGAGAACATGAAGCGATTCGAAGGCCGTCGCGTACTGGTCACCGGCGCGGGATCCGGCATCGGCCAGGCCGTCGTCGCCCGCATCCTCGACGAGGGCGGCACCGTCGCAGGAGTCGATGTCGTCGAAACCGGACTGGCCGTCACGCGTGAGCGCGCCGAGCAGGCGGGCGTCGCCGACCGACTGCGCACCGTCACCGCCGACATCTCCAGCGAGGACTCCGTCCGGGAGAACATCGGCGGCGCGATCGCCGACCTCGGCGGACTCGACGCCCTGGTCAATGCCGCCGGCATCCTGCGCGCGTCGCACACGCACGAGACCGAACTGGACTTCTGGAACAAGGTCATCGGCACCAACCTCACCGGCACGTTCCTCGTGACCCGGCAGGCGCTGCCCGCGCTGCTCGAGACCGGCAAGGGCGTCGTCGTCAACTTCAGTTCCACGTCGGCGCAGTTCGCGCACCCCTACATGGCGGCGTACGCGGCGTCGAAGGGCGGCATCCAGTCGTTCACACACGCCATCGCGCTCGAGTACGCCAAGCAGGGCCTGCGAGCCGTCGCTGTCGCACCGGGCAGCATCGCATCCGGCATGACCAGCAACCCGGGTTTCCCGGAGGGCGTGGACGCGAGCCTGATCGGCAAGCTGTACCCGTGGATCGGCGAGGGCTTCGCGGGCCCCGAGACCGTCGCCGGCGTCGTCGCGATGCTCGCGTCCGACGACGGTGCGTTCGTCACCGGCACCGAGATCCGGATCGACGGCGGCACGCACATGTGAGTGCGCTTGCGCCGCACCAGGTGTCGGGTCGTGCGCCCGGCAGTGGATCGGGGCCGTACAGTGATGTCGGTTTCGTGTGCCCGGTTTCTCCGGGTCCGCTGTCGGTCCGTCACGAAAGGCGCGCCCATGACGCTCCAGCACCCCGCGTACGCACAGTTGCGCCAGGTCACGCCCATCGCGGCGGTCATGCTCGAGAACAACCCCAGCATGTACTCGCTCGACGGCACCAACACCTGGATCCTGCGCGCCCCGGGTAGCGACGAGTGCATCGTGGTCGATCCGGGCGACGACGATCCCGAGCACCTGGCGCGCGTCGCCGGCGTCGGGACCGTCGTGCTGACCCTCATCTCGCACCGCCATCACGACCACACCGGCGGCATCGACCGGTTCCACGAACTGACCGGTGCCCCGGTGCGGGCCGTGCGCGAGGAGTTCCGCCGCGGCGGCGGTGGCGGACTGGCGCACGACGAAGTGATCGAAGCGGCCGGGCTCACGGTGCGGGTGCTGTGGACGCCGGGGCACACCGACGACTCGGTGTCGTTCGTCATCGAGGACGAGGGATCGGTCCTCACCGCCGACACCATCCTCGGGCGCGGCACCACCGTCCTCGACGCGTCCGACGGCAACCTTCGCGACTACCTGGGCTCGCTGGATCTGCTCATCGAACTCGGCCCGGGCCGCACCGTCCTTCCCGGGCACGGCCCGGAACTGCCCGACCTGGAGAAGGTGGCCCGCTACTACCGGGCGCACCGCGAGGAGCGGCTCGCGCAGGTCCGCGGCGCTCTCGCCCTCCTCGGCGCCGACGCCGACGTGCGAGCGGTGGTCGAGCACGTCTACACCGACGTCGACAAGACGCTCTGGCCCGCGGCCGAGCAGTCGGTGCGCGTGCAGTTGGAGTACCTGCTCGGCTGACGGCCTACCGCGCGTAGGCGTTGAAGCCGCCGTCGGCATAGAGGATCGTCCCCGTCACGAACGACGCCGCGTCGCTAGCGAGGAAAAGGGCGGGGGCGGCGATTTCCTCGGGTTTCCCGAAGCGGCGCAACGGTGTCCGCCCGACGATCTCGTTCCGGGAAGAGTCGTCCTCGCGCGTCGCAGCCGTCATGGGTGTCTCGGTGAAGCCGGGGCCCACCGCATTGACGCGGATACCGTGCTTCGCGAACTCGATCGACAGGGTCTTCGTGAGCATCCAGGCTCCGGCCTTCGAGACCGAGTAGGCCGACGCGTTTCCGCTGGCCCACGCCGCCGAGATGGACGCGATGTTGACGATCGAACCACCGCTGCCGGCGGCGATCATGTGCCGGGCGACGGCGCGATTGCAGTACATCAGGCCGTCGAGGTTGACGTCGAGAACACGTCGCCACACGTCGGAGGACCAGTCGAGGCCGGCCGCGGAACCGTCGTGGTCGGTGGGATCACCCGGCGCGGCGGCCGCACTGATTCCGGCGGCGGCAATCAGGCCGTCGACGCCGCCGAAAACCTGTGCGGTGTAGTCGGCCATCTCCTCGCAGCGACGCGCATCGGTGACATCTACGGCGAACGACTCGGCCCGCCCACCCTGGGCCCGGATCGACTCCGCCGTCTCCCCGGCGGCATCGGGGTTGCGATCGGCGACCAGCACCGCCGCCCCGGCACGCGCCGCCTCGATTGCGCAGGCGCGTCCGATCCCGCTCGCGCCGCCCGTCACGACGAACCTCTTGCCGTCCAAACAATTGTTCATTCTGCGCGCCCTCTCGTCGGATCCAGGTAAAGCGAACAGGTCCGCGAAGTCTGCGGGCTCTCCCACTGAGAGGGAGCCGATCCATGGCAATCGATCAACGGCCCTTACGGGACCGACCGAGGAAGGCGCAGGGCTGGTGGCGGATGGTCGGTCAGGCAGAACTGGCCATCTTCGCATGGTTCGATCGGTGCCGCGACCCGACATATGGGTGGTCACCATCACAGAAAGTCTGTAGTGGCGACTGTAGACAATCATGTTTGGCTGTTGTAATCTTCCATTCGTAAACGAGAGACGGGTCCAAAAAGCGTGGTAGAGGACGAACTGCCCGCATGAAGGCACGACTGGTTAGTAGTAGGGCGGGACGCGTCGAGAAGGTGTGTTGATGTGTTTCGGAAGGACTCGATGCGTCCCGCCGTCTACCGGGTGGTCGGATCGGCCCGGTAAGGAAAACGCAGGGAAAAGGTAGTTGCAGGACATGCGGTGCTGGTGGCCGCAGACGGGGCGGTAGCGAGATCGCTGCTCCGGAACATCGGAAACACTCGACTGGGAGGTGGTGCACGGTCAGCTTCGACACGATCGCGTTCCGTCCGCCGAGGCGGGGAACAGGTAAGTGAATCCCCTAGGGCCCCGGCGCCGTACAGGCGCCGGGGCCCCGTCCATGTCTGCGCACCCAGGCCTTCCTTCGCAGCGGGACCTCGACGCCGAACGAGCGGCGAGCGTCATCGGACGGCTCAGCCCGACGCCCTCTCGAAGAAGGCCGCCGGATCGAGCTCGCTGACAGGTGTCCAACGCGCGGTCGGCGCCGGAGTGCCCGAATCATGCACTGCCGCAGTTGTATAGCCCTGGATCTCCAGGGCCATCTGGGGGCTTTCGTCCACGCGACGGGCGACTTCGTAGAGTACGGCGAGCAGGTGCAGGCAGGGCGCGGAACGCGCCGAACACGAGCAGTCGGTGTCCGCCAGGACGGGCGCGAGCGCGATACCAGCGGAGACGATGGCGCGGTGGGTGTCGTCGGTGAGCACGGTACTGTCCGGCGCGATCGCCGCAATACCGATGATCGACTCCCTGGTCAGCGGCGCCACCTCCAGTTGGGTCACGGACGCCTGACCTCCGCGGTGGATGGAGGCGCGCACGGTCCGCCCCTCGACGGTGGCCTGCACGAGATTGTTGCGTGCCAGGCTGCGGGCGCGGGGAAGCAGCAGGCGCGCCGGTCCGCTCTGCTGCAGCGGCTGGGCGAGGCGCACCCAGTCCCTGCCCCATGCGGTGTATCCGAATTCGTTGTCCGCCATCAGCTCTCCCTCTTGCGTCGAAGGATCTCGGTCAGTTGGTCGTCGTCGAGTCCCGCGAGCGCCGCGATGCCCGCCGTGTCACTGAGATCGGTGAGTGCGGCCTTGCGGTCGTGCATGCCCGCGATGTGCTCCTCGACGGTGGTGGTCGAGGTGAGAGTGGTGACGGTGACCGTGCGGGTCTGGCCGATCCGGTGTGCCCGGTCGGAGGCCTGCGCCTCGACTGCGGGATTCCACCAGCGGTCGAAGTGGATGACATCGGCGGCACGGGTCAGTGTCAGTCCGGTGCCGGCGGCGCGCAGGCTCAGGATCACCACCGGCGGTCCGTTCTCGGCCTGGAAGCGAGAGACGATGTCGGCGCGTTCGGCCTGGTTCAGTCCGCCGTGCAGGAATGGTGCCGTGATGGCGAACTGGTCGGCGAGATGACGCACGAGCAGTTCGCCTGTGCGTCGATACTGGGTGAACACCAGTGTCGGGCTGGCGGTTTCCAGATTGGTGGCCACGATGTCGGTGCACAGGTCGAGCTTTCCGGATCGGCCGGTCAGGGTTCCGAGTTCGCCGGTGACGAGCCCGGGATGATTGCAGACCTGCTTCAGTGAGGTCAGCACTGCCAGGATGCGCCCGTGGCGTTCGAATCCGGAACCGAATCCGTCGTCGACGGCCTCAGTGAGGAGCAGGTCGTAGAGTTCCTCCTGCTCGGCGGTGAGATCGCAGAGCAGGTCGTTGTGGATCTTCGGGGGCAGTGCCGCAGCTACCTGGCTCTTCCTGCGCGCGAGCACGATCGGTTCGATGGTGTCCCGCAGTCGGGCCGCGGCGGGGACCGAGCCTTCCTGGATCGGTTGGACGAACCGTCGTCGGAACTGTGCCCGGTGCCCGAGCACCCGGGGCGACACCAGGTGTATCAGCGCCCACAGCTCGTCGAGGTGGTTCTCGACCGGTGTTCCGGTCAGCGCGACCTTCGCTGCGCCGTTCAATGCCCGCGCGGCCTTCGAGGTCTGGGTGCGGGGGTTCTTCAGCGCCTGCGCCTCGTCGAAAACCACCGTGCTCCAGAGCTGTTCGGCCAGCATCTCGCCGTGCAAGCGCAAGGTCGGATATCCCACGATGACGACGGTTCCCGGTTCGACGGGGACCTCCCCGCCGCGCCACACTGTCGCGTGCAGCCCCGGCGCGAATCGCTCGATCTCGTGTGCCCAGTTCCCGACGAGCGAGGTCGGGCAGACCACGAGTTGCGGCTCGGCGTCCGCGCGGCCGAGTAGGAAGCCGATGGCCTGAACGGTCTTGCCGAGTCCCATTTCGTCGGCGAGCACTGCGCCGCCGTGCGCGGCGACGGTCTCCCTCAACCAGCCGATGCCGCGTGCCTGGTAGGGCCGCAGTTGCGCCCGCAGCGTCGAGCGGAGTTCCGATGTCACCGCCTCGGAGTCGTGCAGGACGCGAACGGCGTGTGCGGCCGATACGATCGCGGTGCCCGTAGCGTTCGGCACCGCGTGGGCCGCGACGGGAAGCGGTGGCCTCTCGGCGGTGGAAGCGGTGCGCGGGTCGCCGGCCGTGGCGCGGACCGCGTCCTGCCACTGCACCACGGACTCTCCCGCAGTGTCGAGCGTCAGTCCGACGAGGGCCGCGGTGTCCACGATCGTGGTGTCGACGTCGGCAACCTCGATCGCGCCGTCCGCGCCGACCGGGAGCGCGAGCGCGAGGGTTTCGCGGTCACCGAGGACGCGCGGCGCCGGGCCGGTGCCGCGGCCTGTCCATGTCCAGAGCGCGAACATGTGCCGATCCGGCAGGTAGGTGGCGTTTGTGCTGGGCAGAGGAGACCCCCGGAAGTAGCGTATGGTGTACGGAGTATCTCTGACAACGTACACCGCACTGGATTTGTTCCGAAGGGGCTCCGTGAGCGAGGAGATCAGCACCGAGCAGGCGAAACAGGTGGTCAACCTGTTGTGGCGGCACGAGCTTCCGCCGCAGCCCGCCCGGCGTGGTCCGAAGCAGACGGTCACTGTCGACGCGGTGGTCGCCGCGGCGATCGCGCTCGCCGACAGGGAGGGCTACTCGAGCGTCTCCATCCGCTCGGTCGCCACCGAGCTGGGCCTGCGGCCGATGAGTCTGTACACCTACGTCCCCAGCAAGGACGCGCTCACGATCCTCATGGTCGACGCCGTCGCCGACGAGGACGCCACCCCTATTCCGGGAAGGCTCGCACCGCGCGAACGGATGGTCGCCATCGCCCGTCAGGTCCGTGCCGAGCTGATCGCGCACCCCTGGCTCCTGGAGGTGCCGCCCTGGCGGCTCGTTCTCGGCCCCGGGCGCATGCGCCGATACGAACTGCAGCTCGCCGCGATCGAGGGCATCGGCCTGTCGGACGTCGCGATGGACCGGGTGATCGCGGTGCTGTCGGAGTTCGCCACCGGCAATGCCCGAGTGGCGGTCGCGGCGGCCGATGCCGCGCGGCACACGAGCGACGCCCAGTGGTGGGGGGTGCACGGGCCGTTGTTCGCCGCGGTCATGCCGCCGAGTCTGTTTCCGTTGTCGTCGCGGGTGGGCGCGACGGTCGGCGAGCTGTACCAGGCGCCCGCAGACCCGGACGGAGCGTTCGAGTACGGGCTCACCAAGCTGCTCGACGGGATCTCACGCGAGCTGTCCGCGGACTGACGGGCGGGCAACGTGTCCTCCCGGGCGCCTAACCGGCTCGTATGCCCATAAGGGTATGGGGAGAAGCTGATTTGGCATTTGTTCGGCATGGATTGGGGCTCGACCATTGAGCCATGACTTCAACCCTCGACGGCTGGATCCGCAACTTCGTCGACGGCACCTTCGTCGAACCCGACCCGCAGCGCGGATTCGATCAGATCGACCCTGCGACCGGGCGGGTCCTCGCCCAGGTCCACGAGGCCGATCAGGTACTGGTCGACCGGGCTGTGACCTCCGCGCGGCGCGCGCTCGACAACGGCTGGGCCGACACCCCGGTCCGCGAGCGCACCGCGCTGCTGCGTCGGGCCGCCGACCGCATCGAGGAGCGGTTCGAGGAATTCGTGGCCGCCGAGATGGCGGACACCGGCAAGCCGATCACGCAGGCCCGCGAACTCGACGTCGCCCGTGCCCTCACCAACTTCCGGACCTTCGCCGATGTCGCGGCCGCCGCCGGTCAGGAATCGTTCATGACCGATCTCGCCGGTGGACGGCAGGCGCTCAACTACGCCGTGCGCAAGCCACTCGGCGTGGTCGCGGTGATCGTGCCGTGGAACCTGCCGTTGCTGCTGCTCACCTGGAAGGTGGCGCCCGCGCTGGCGTGCGGCAACGCGGTGGTGGTCAAGCCGAGCGAGGAGACCCCCGCAACTGCGACGCTGCTCGCGGAAGTGCTCGCCGAGGTGGGCCTGCCCCCCGGTGTGTACAACGTGGTGCACGGCTTCGGTGGCAACTCCGCCGGTGAATACCTCACCACGCACCCGGGCATCGACGGCGTCACCTTCACCGGGTCGTCCGCGACCGGCTCTCATGTCATGAAAACCGTTGCGCCGCGAGTACGTCCGGTCTCGTTCGAGCTCGGCGGCAAGAACGCGGCCATCGTGTTCGACGACGTAGACCTCGACGAGGCGCTCACCGGGCTCACCAAGTCGGTCTTCACCAACACCGGACAGGTGTGCCTGTGCACCGAGCGGGTGTATGTGCACCGCTCCATCTTCGATGACGTCGCCGCGGGTCTGGCTGAACGAGCCCAGGGCTTGCGTCTCGGGGATCCGAACTCGGAGAGCACCACCACCGGGCCGCTGATCTCGCAGGCGCACCGCGACAAGGTGTTGAGCTTCTTCAAGATGGCCGAACAGTCGGGCGCGAACGTGCTCACCGGCGGTGGGATCCCGGACCTGGGCTCGAAGCTCGCGTTCGGCTCGTGGATCGAGCCCACGCTCTGGACCGGGTTGACCAACGACGACCCGGTGCTCCGCGAGGAGATCTTCGGGCCGGTGGCGGCGCTGGTGCCCTTCGATACCGAGGAGGAGGCAATCGCGCTCGCCAACGACACCAAGTACGGCCTCGCGGCGGCGGTGTGGACCAACGACCTCCGGCGCGGACACCGTGTCGCACAGAGGATGCGGGTCGGGATCTCGTGGGTCAACACGTGGTTCACACGCGAACTGCGCTCGCCCTTCGGAGGTGTCGGGCTCTCCGGTATCGGGCGGGAGGGCGGCGAATCCTCGTTGCACTTCTACACCGAACCGACCAACGTGTGTGTGGCGCTGTAACCCCTCGAGGAGTGATGACTGTGGCATCGAAGGCATCGAAGACATTGAACGGCAACGAGATCGAGGCGCTGGCGATCCGGCTCGACGAGGCGCAGACCGGGGTGCACGACACCCTCAGCCTCGCGGACGACGTCGACCTCGGCATCGACGACGCCTACCGGATCCAGGAAGTACTGGTCGGTCGGCGTCAGGAACGCGGTGAGTCCCTCGTCGGCGTCAAACTCGGATTCACCAGCAAGGCGAAGATGGCCCAGATGGGTGTCTCCGACGTGATCGTCGGCCGGCTTACCGATGCGATGTGCGTCGAGGACGGGGGCGAACTGGACCTGCACCGGTTCATCCACCCCAAGATCGAGCCCGAGATCGCGTACCGGCTGTCGCAGGACGTCGACCTCGACGACCCCACCGTCGATATCGAATCTTGTGTCGACGCCGTCGCTCCCGCGATGGAGATCATCGACTCCCGATACCGGGACTTCCGCTTCACGTACACCGACGTCGTCGCGGACAACACCTCTGCCGCCGCCTACGTGATCGGGCCGTGGCGGCCCGTGCGACCCGTAGGGGATCTCGCGGTGCGCCTCGCGGCGGGGGACGCGTCCGTCACCGGTTCGACCGCCGCGATCCTCGACGATCCCGTCAACGCATTGCACGCGCTGCTCGACATGAGCCGGCGCCGTCGCATCCCGCTGCGTGCCGGTGACGTCGTCCTCGCAGGCGCCGCGACCGCCGCGATCCCGCTCACCGCCGGTCTCGCGGAGTGCGAGATCGACGGACTCGGTCGTGTGACGGTGAAGGGAATCGCATGAGTGACAACGCATCCAAGGTGATCGAAACCCTCGCCACCCCGCGCGGGCGTTTCCCGCACGTGAAGGTGGTCGGCGACTTCGTCTACGTCTCGGGCACCAGTTCGCGTCGTCCGGACAACACGTTCGTCGGTGTCGAGGTCGACGAGATGGGCACCACCAACCTCGATATCCGGGCGCAGACGCGTGCGGTGATCGAGAACATCGCGGCGATCCTCGCCGAGGTCGGCGGTGACCTGAGCGACCTCGTCCAGGTCACGTCGTACCTTGTCTCGATGAACGACTTCGGCGGATACAACGAGGTGTATGCCGAGATGTTCGACGAGTTCGGCCCCACACGCACCACCGTTGCGGTGCACCAGCTTCCGCATCCGCACCTGCTCATCGAGATTCAGGGCGTGGCATACGTGCCCGCCGACCGACGCAGCAACCCCACCGTATCGGCAACCTCGGAGGACCACTCATGACCCGTATCCCGCCCGTCATCGACTTCCAGAAGTGGATCGCCGAGAACCGCCACCTGCTCGCGCCGCCGGTGAACAATCAGACGATGGCGCTCGGTGACGACTTCATCGTCCAGGTCGTCGGCGGCCCCAACCAGCGCACCGACTACCACCTCGACCCCTACGAGGAGTGGTTCTACCAGATCGAGGGCGACATCCACGTCGACGTCATGACCGAGGACGGCCCGCAACGAGTCCACATCCGTGAGGGTGAGACCTGGCTGCTTCCCGGCAATCTGCCGCATTCGCCGCAGCGTCCGACCGCCGGTTCGATCGGTCTGGTCATCGAGCGGGTCCGACGCGAGGGCACTCTCGAGAAGTTCCAGTGGTACTGCCTCGACTGCAACCACCTGATCCACGAGATCGAACTGCAGGTTCGCGACATCGTCGCCGACCTGCCTCCGGTGTTCGTCCAGTTCTACGAGGACGAGCAGGCGCGCACGTGCACCAACTGCGGCGCCCTGCATCCCGGAAAGGGCTGACGTGAGCGGCATCATCGACATTCACACCCACTACGTCCCCAAGGGGTGGCCGGATCTCACTGCGGACGCCGGGCCGCAGGCGCCGTGGCTCAAGGTGGAGAGCGAGTCGGAGGCCGTCATCATGATGGGCTCCAAAGAGTTCCGTCGGATCCAGTCCGACGCGTGGGACGCGGAGACCCGGCTGCGGGACATGGATGCGGACGGTGTCCGTACCCAGGTCGTCTCGCCGACACCGGCGTTCTTCAACTACGGACGCACCGGCGAGCAGGCGGCCCGCATCTCGCGGATCTTCAACGACCTCGCACTCGAGATCGTCGCGCCCGCTCCGGATCGGCTGATCCCGTTCTGCCAAGTTCCGCTCCAGGACGCCGATGCGGCGTGCCGCGAGGTCGAACGGTGCGCTGCCAATGGTCATCGCGGAGTCGAGATCGGCAACCATGTGGGCGACCGCGACCTCGACAGCGAGGGTGTGGTGACCTTCCTGCAGCACTGTGCCTCGCTCGACATCCCGGTGTTCGTCCACCCGTGGGACATGGACTCGTCGCCGCGTCTGGACCGGTGGATGGCGCAGTGGCTCACCGCGATGCCGGCCGAGACCCACCTGTCGATCCTCGCCCTGATCCTCGGCGGCGTCTTCGATCGCATCGACGAGCGCTTGAAGATCGGATTCGCACACGGCGGAGGATCTTTCGCGTTCTGGCTCGGCCGGATGGAGAATGCCTGGCATCGACGCAACGACATCATCGGCACGTCCGAGATGCCGCCGTCGCACTACCTCGGCCGCTTCTATGTGGACTCGGTGGTGTTCGACGACCGCGCCCTGCGTCTGCTTGTCGACACGGTCGGCGTCGATCGCGTGATGGTGGGCAGCGACTACCCGTACCCGCTGGGGGAGCGGCCGGTAGGCGAAGTGGTGCGCAAGAGCGAGTTCCTCGACGAGGCCTCACGCAGTCTGATCCAGCGCGGCAATGCCGAGCGTTTCCTCGGAATCTCCGACATCGCTTGAGGCATAGCCAAATTGAGATACCCAGCGGCCGATTCGGCATTTGTGAGTCATGTCTCACTCGTGCAGACTTCTTCTCACAAGCCCCAAGGGGCCGCTGGATTCTCTTGGCGAAGAGCGGATCTCGAATGTCCGCCCGCCTCCCCGACACCCGATAGGTATCTGCGATGACCGACAGCACGACACGAGGCCGGGGCGCCGCCCCCGTCGCGGCCGCGCGCAGCCGCGTCGCCATGGCGACCCTGGCCGGCACCACCCTCGAGTGGTACGACTTCTTCCTCTACGGCACCGCCGCCGCACTGATCTTCAACAAGCAGTTCTTCCCCGGACTCAGCCCTACTGCCGGAACGCTCGCCGCCTTCAGCACATTCGCGGTCGGGTTCATCGCCCGCCCGCTCGGTGGTCTCGTGTTCGGACACTTCGGCGACCGGATCGGGCGCAAGGCGACGCTCGTGGTCTCACTCGTGATGATGGGCATCGGGTCGACCCTGATCGGCCTCATTCCGAACTACGACGCGATCGGCGTGTGGGCCCCGATTCTGCTCGTCGCGATGCGCGTTGTGCAGGGCATCGGATTGGGCGGTGAGGGCGCCGGCGCGACGTTGATGTCGATGGAGCATGCGCCTGCCGGGAAGAAGAACCTCTATGCCGGCTTCCCCCAGATGGGCACGCCCGCCGGCCTGGTGCTCGCCAACGGTATCTTCCTCACCATCAGTTCGGTGATGTCGGACAGTGCATTCGCGTCGTGGGGCTGGCGCATCCCGTTCCTGCTGAGCTTCGTTCTCGTCGCCATCGGTCTGGTCATTCGACTGCGGGTCACCGAATCCCCGTCGTTCACCGGCATCGTCGCGAACAACGAGGTGTCGAAGTTCCCGCTCCGCGAGTCGCTGAAGGTCGGGTTCCCGCGCCTGTCGCTCACCCTGCTCGCCGTCCTCGCGAACTCTGCGGTGGCGTACGCCTTCATGGTGTTCTCGCTGTCGTACGGCAGCCAGCATCTCGGCTACGACAAGCAGTTCCTGATCCTGTGCGTGACCGCCGCGGCGGTGCTGTGGTTCGCATCGATTCCCGTGTGGACCAGGTTTGCCGACAAGCACGGCCGGCGCACGATGTTCATCGCCGGCTCGGCAGCGATCCTGGTGTGGTGCATCGTGTTCTTCCCGCTGCTCAACACCGAGAACTCGGTGATCGCCGTGATCGCGTTCCTCGGCATGGGCTTGATCGTGCCGGTCACGCACTGCGTGCAGGGCAGCATCATCGCCGACACGTTCCCGGCGAAGGTGCGCTACTCGGGATCGTCGCTGATCCTGCAGAGCGGCGCCATCCTGGGCGGCGGACTGGCACCGATGATCGCCACCGCACTGCTCGACGCCACCGGATCGTCCACCGGCGTCACCCTGTACCTCGCGATCGTGTGTGCGATCAGCCTCGTCGGCGCGATCGCCCTGTTCCGGGTGGTCCCGGACTCGTCGCGTGGTTTGCAGCACGAGGAGGCGCCGGTCGCCGTGCGCGCCTGATCTTGTCGGGGGAGCGGGAGCCGTCCACCATGGTGGACGGCTCCCGCTCGTCTTTGGTCAGGTGCGGTCGGGCGCGATCTCGGCCGCGAACTCGGCGAGAAAGTCCACCAGCGCCGAGGCAGACGGGCTCAGCGTCCGTCCCGCCGACAGCGTGATTCCGACGCTGTGGCCGATCGGATCCAAAGTGACCGGCAGCGTGGTGAGCCGGGCGTCGTCGCGGGGGATGAGGCTGGGCAGCACGGCCACCATGTCGGTCTCGAGCAGGAGTTGGCGCACCGTCAGGAACGACGTCGCCTCCACCCGGTTCTCCGGCAGGGACAGGCTGTTGCGGGCGAAGAACTCCTCCAACTCCCGGCGCAGCGCAGTCTCGACGCCGGGCAGGATCCACGGATACTCGGTGAGGTCGCTCAACTGCACACTCGGTCGGCCCGCGAGGGGATGGCCGCGCCGCGTCACGAGTTCCACCGACTCGGCGTACAGCGTGCGTCGCACGGCCATCTCGTCGGTGGGCGAAGTGAGGCGGCCGACGATGAGATCGATTCGTCCCGACTGCAGTTCGGTGAGCAGCATTTCCGGCGTGCCCTCCCGCACCACGACGGTGAGCAGCGGTCGCTCGGACTTGAGTCTGGCGATGGCCCCGGGCAGCAGGACGTTCGAGCCGGCGAGATGCGTTCCTACGACGACGGTTCCGCGATCGGCGTCCGCGAGTTCGACGACGTGCCGTCCCGCCTGGGTGAGCTGTGCGATCACCGCTCGGGCGTGGACAGTGAACGCCTCACCGAAGATCGTCGGGGTGATTCCACGCGGGCCCCGGTCATACAGGGAGACACCGAGAATCGACTCGATGTCGTGCAGGCTGCGCGTCGCGACCGGCTGTGTGACATGCAGGGCTGCGGCCGCCGCGACGACGCTGCCCTGACTGGTCAGTGCGTCGACGAGGAGCAGGTGGCGGAGCTTGAGGCGCCCGTCCAGCAGTTTGGGCATGTCCATGGAGGAATCCTAGCGACGTCCGTGACCCGCGTATACCGTCAGCGAATAGGTGGTTGCGAAGCGCAACCGTACTGCGGTGAAGCAGCTTTCGAGCCCGTCAGGATGTGCGTCCGAGGTCGGCGAACAGACCGAGCAGCGCGCGACTCAGCGCCGTGTCCGGATCGGCGAGATCGAGGAAGACGTCGTAGTGATTGCGGCCCGGGATCATCAGCAGTTCGCTCTCCGAGCGACGCGCCCACGCGTCGTGGAACATTCGGCTCTGTTCGAGGAACCCGACGCCGTCGTGCTCTGCGACCGCGACCACGGCACGCGGACCCACGCGGTCCGCCTGCAGCATCGGGCTCAGCGCGCTCGCACGCGTGTCGTCGAGGCCCAACCACTCGTTGGCGAACGAGTTCACGAGCGGGCGGATGTCGAACAGTCCGCTGATCGGCATCGCCGCCCGCACCACGTCGTCCGGGAGGTCGAGCGGGCCCTGCCAGCCGGGCACCATCGTCGTGGCAGTGAGATGGCCGCCGGCGGAACTGCCGCCCACGACGATCCGATTCGGGTCGAGGCCATGATCGGCACCGTGGTGGTACACCCACGCGACCGCCGCCCGCACCTGCCGGACGATCTCCTCGAGGGGAGTGTCGGGCGCGAGGCCGTAGTCGACCGAGACTGTGGCGATGCCCGCGGCGTCGAGCATGCGCGCCATGAACGCGGTGTGATGTCGGGACAGCGCTCGCCAGTAGCCGCCGTGGATCGCCACGAAGGCCGGTCGTAGGCCGCTCCCGGTTCCCCAGACGTCGAGGCACTCGATGCTGTCCGGGTCGTATCGCAGATCGGCGAAACCGTCGAGGCCGTCGACGGCCTCCCGTGAACGCCGCCGGTACTCCTCGATGGTCGCGTCGAACAGTTCGGGGGAGATGGTGTTGCGGACGTTGTAGTCCGCGTCGATCTGCGCGTCGGTCACCGTCCCATCCTCTGGGGCGCACCGAATGCCTGTCGAATGCGAAATTCGAGTTGAGATATACCTTTATTGGCATATCGGATCGTTCGATCAACGACGAAGCCGTCCGATCCCGGAGGGGATCGGACGGCTTCGAGTCGTTCGGTGCTGCCGCCGGAGGCGATCAGCGAGCGCGACGCGCCAGACGCTCCGAGTCGGAGATCAGTACGCTCTTGCCCTCGAGGCGCAGCCAGCCGCGGTGCGCGAAGTCGGCCAGCGCCTTGTTGACGGTCTCGCGGGACGCGCCGACGAGCTGCGCGATCTCTTCCTGCGTGAGGTCGTGCGTCACGCGGAGCGAGCCGGCCTCCTGGGTGCCGAAGCGCTGCGCGAGCTGCAGCAGCGCCTTCGCGACACGACCGGGAACGTCGGTGAAGATGAGGTCTGCGAGGTTGTTGTTGGTGCGGCGCAGGCGACGGGCCAGCACGCGCAGCAGCTGCTCCGCGATCTCCGGGCGCTGGTCGATCCACGACTTGAGGGCGTCGCGGTCCATCTGCACCGCGCGCACCTCGGTGACCGTGGTCGCGGTGGAGGTACGCGGACCCGGGTCGAAGATGGACAGCTCGCCGAACATGTCGGACGGGCCCATGATGGTCAGCAGGTTTTCGCGTCCGTCCGGGGAGCGGCGGCCGAGCTTCACCTTGCCGGACACGATGATGTAGAGACGGTCGCCCGGCTCACCCTCGTTGAAGATGACGTGCCCGCGCGGGAAATCGACGGGCTGCAGCTGCTTGACCAGCGCAGCCACCGCCGAGGGCTCGACTCCTTGGAAGATGCCGGCTCTGGCCAGGACCTCGTCCACGTGCGCTCCTTTGGGAAAAACTGTTCATCGATGCAAATTGCTGCACATGACGGGGGTCTCATGCAACGAGTACGCAAACAAAGTCTACTTGCCGCGCCTGTGTGACGAGTCACGGACACCACAGTGAGTTCTGCGAGTTCGTGTCGATGTCGTGTCGACGGACCCGGCGAGAGTCTCCAGACCGAGCCTACGGGGGCTCTCGGACGTCGTCATGGCTCTGCATCTTTTTCTCGATCGGCGTCCTGTCGTCGCTCGACCTCCCTGCGTCCGTAGGTGGCGCGGAGGATCTCGGTGCGGTCCGAGGTCGTGGATCCGACCGCGCCCGCCGCAATCCCCAGCGAGGCGGCGAGCCATGCGAGCTTGACGTAGGTCGCGAGGGTCGCGGGCGCGCCGAGCTGCTCCGCAAGATAATCGTCGGGCACCACGACGACGGCCGCGAGCAGCACCGCGAGGAGAAGTAGCCCGTACATGCAGATCGCCCCCGCCACGACGGTGCCGAGGGTGGCGGAGTTGTACAGCACTCGGTCCGCTCGGGTGCTCCGAAAATTCGGTCGCTCCCACAGTCCGTTGGGCACGATCAGCCAGGTGCTGATGGCCATCAGGACGGCCAGCGTCACCAGCGTCAGTCGGGCGACTGTCATCGATGCCGCCATCTGCCAGATGCTCGCGTAGAAGACGCCGAACGCGGACGCTGCGCTCGCGGCGCCGAAGGCCCCCGACAGCGCCGGGATGAGACGCCAAGGGCGGTTGCCCCGCACCATCCCGGCAACCAGTCGGACCCGGCCGAGTGGGGAGGTCGACAGGAGACTTCTGACCCCGTCTTCGGCGTTGGTCCAGCGCGTTCCTGCTGGGGTCGGCATCGACGATCCGGTTCCGATGAGACACGGCAGCATGTCTGCGGCGGTGCGTAGCAGCCGGCGGGCCGTGCCGAGAACTCCGAACGACGGCGTGTAGAACACGCACATCCTGTCGCGGAAGACCTCCGCCACAACGGATCGGGAAGACAGTCTTCGCGGCATCTCCGAGACGACGAGCACCAGGTCGAAGCGGTGGTGCAGGACGTCCCACCACTCGTCCAGTGCGGGTGAGCCGTCGCGGGCCGGTGGGAGAGGGAGCGCGATCATCTCGACCTCGATCTCGGCGGGTCGGTCGGTCGAGCACGCGCGCAGCAGTTCGGGCAGACGAGCGGTGAGGATCTGCGCCAGGTGCGTCGAGAAGCCGGGATCGGCGACCACACCGACGATCACGACGCCGTCTCTCGGGACGGGCGTCGAGAACTCAGCCGCGCGAGCACCCAGTGGCCATGCGTGGCGATCGGTGGAGCGTTGGTTTCGGTCACAAGACCGCGGATACCCCGCGGGAGCGAAAACCTACCGTCGGTGGGGTGTGGACGCGGCGCGGTCGCCGTGCGTCAGCTGGCGCGCCGCGCGGGGATGTCCTCGTCGCCGTCGTGGCTGCGCCGCCGACGCCGGTTGAAACGGGCCAGTGCGTGCGGGAAGCCGTCGGAGGCGAGTGTCGCGACTTCCGACTGGCTCGCCTGGTCGAGGAACTCCTCGACCTCCTGCTCGCGGACAGTGAGTCGGCGGAGACGGAACTCGACGCGCTCCATGGCCAGTGCGAACAGCATCAGCAGCACAGGAAACAGCACCACAGCCAGACCTTGCATAACCGGAAGTAAACACAACGAAGGTCTCAGAAGCGACACGGTCCGGAATCCGATCGGACGCCGAGTCCGTAGAGTTGTCGGGGTGCATGCGACCTCAGCCGGCGGCCCGAAACCGGACGTAGAACCCGCCACGGGGGGTGAGTCCCGACTGGCGCTGGTGCGCCGGGCCCGGCGCATGAACCGCCGCCTGAAGGACGCGTTTCCCCACGTCTACTGCGAGCTGGACTTCACCACACCGCTCGAACTGACCGTCGCGACCATCCTGTCGGCGCAATGCACGGATGTGCGCGTCAACCAGGTAACTCCCGCACTGTTCGCCCGCTATCGCGACGCCCGCGCCTACGCCGAGGCCGACCGCGTGGAGCTCGAGGAGTACATCAGGTCGACCGGTTTCTACCGCAACAAGGCGAACTCGATCATCGGTCTCGGGCAGGCACTGCTCGAGCGCTACGACGGCGAGGTGCCGAACAAACTGAAGGACCTCGTGACGTTGCCGGGTGTCGGTCGCAAGACGGCCAACGTCGTCCTCGGTAACGCGTTCGGCGTGCCGGGAATCACAGTCGATACCCATTTCGGACGGCTCGTCCGGCGGTGGAAGTGGACCGAGGAGACCGACCCCGTCAAGGTCGAGCATGCGATCGGTGAGCTCATCGAGCGCAAGGAATGGACCGACCTGTCGCACCGCGTGATCTTCCACGGCCGACGGGTGTGTCATGCCCGCAAGCCCGCGTGCGGGGTGTGCGTGCTCGCGAAGGACTGCCCGTCGTACGGCACCGGGCCCACGGACAAGGTCGCGGCGGCCGCCCTCGTGAAGGGGCCCGAGACCGAGCATCTTCTCGAACTGGCAGGTATGTGAGCGGTATGCGGATGTCGAGTGGCGCGCGATGGAGCCTGGTCGCGCTCGTGGTGGTGGTGGGGCTGATCGTGGCAATCTGGCCGCGCGGAGGCGACGAACCCGTCGACGTCGGGACCTACCCCGGCGCCGACCGTCCGGCGTCGCAGGAACGGCGTGTCGCGGACACTCCCGAGGCGCTCGCGGCGGCGCGGGCCGACGCCGCACTGGAACCGTGTCCCGCACCGGGCGGTCCCGCGCCGGAGTCGTCGGTGCTCAGCGGGATCACGCTCGAATGCGTCGGCGACGGGAGTCGCGTCGACCTCGCGGCCGCGGTGGCCGACAAGCCGGTCCTGCTCAACCTGTGGGCCTACTGGTGTGGGCCGTGCCGGGAAGAACTGCCGTATCTGCAGCAGTACGCGGATCGGGCGGGTGACGCGGTTACCGTACTGACGGTGCACACCGATCCCAACGAGGCGAACGCTCTTGCCCGTCTCGCCGAGTACGACGTCCACCTGCCCGGCGTCCAGGACGGGTCGGCGCGCGTGCAGGCCGCCGTCGGATCCCCCGCGGTGCTGCCGGTGTCGGTGTTGATCCGCCCCGACGGCGCGGTCGCCAAGATCCTGCCGCAGCCGTTCCGCAGCGTCGACGAGATCGCCGACGTCGTCGAGCAGTACCTCGGCGTCGCCACATGAGCTTCCGGTCGCACCCACTGAATCCCACGGCCGCCCCTGAGTGGCTGCGCGCGGTCACGCACACCCCGCCCGCCGACCCCAACCGCGTCAATCCGGTCCTGAACCGGCGCTCGCCCAAGGGCGCAGCCGTGCGGCCCGCGTCGGTGCTGGTGCTGTTCGGTGGATCGTTCGAATCCGATCCGCTCGCCGTCGGCGGCCTGCCCGCCGACGCCGACGTGCTGCTGACCCAGCGGGCGTCGACGATGCGGCAGCACAGCGGCCAGGTCGCGTTCCCCGGCGGCGCCGCCGATCCCGAGGACGACGGTCCGGTCGACACCGCACTGCGCGAGGCAGAGGAGGAGACCGGGCTCGAGCGCGGCGGCGTGCAGCCGCTCGTGACACTGCCCGAGATCTTCATCCCGCCGTCCGGGTTCGACGTCACTCCGGTTCTCGCCTACTGGCGCGATCCCAGCCCCGTGGGCGTGGTCGACGCGGCGGAGGCCGAACGCGTTGTCCGGGTGCCGGTGCGCGACCTGATCGACCCCGACAACCGGTTCCAGGTCCGGCATCGCGCCGGCTATGAGGGACCGGCGTTCGAGGTCGACGGAATGCTCGTGTGGGGCTTCACCGCCGGTGTGCTCGCGGGACTGTTCGCGGTGTCCGGGTGGGAACTCGAGTGGGACCACCACGACATCCGGGACCTCGACGTCACGCTCACCCGGGTTGCCACCGGCGTGGACGAGAACGATGTCACCAGCGACTTCGGGCACCGCCCGGCAAGGGAGATGGGGGAGCGTTGAGCGGATCCGGATGGATCGACCTGGCCGTGGTCCTGATCGCGTTGCTGGCCGCCTCCTCGGGCTGGCGGCAGGGCGCGGTCGCGTCGGCGCTCGCGTTCCTCGGCGTCGTGCTCGGCGCGGTCGCGGGCATCCTCATCGCGCCGCACGTGCTGGTGCACGTCGACGAGGGACGGGCCCGGGTGCTCGCCGGTATCGCGCTGATCGTGGTCCTGGTCGTGATCGGCGAGGTCGCGGGCATGGTGCTGGGCCGGGCCGCGCGGAGTGGCATGCACAGCCCGGTCGCGCGTTCGGTCGACAGTGTCGTCGGCGCCGGCCTGCAGTTGACGGCGGTCCTGGTCGCGGCGTGGCTGCTCGCGATCCCGCTCACCACCTCGACACAGACCAACGTGGCAACCGCGGTCCGCGGTTCGAAGGTGCTCAACACCGTCGACGACGTCGCCCCGGACTGGTTACGTCAGGTCCCGAGCGAGTTCTCGGCACTGCTCGACACATCCGGCCTGCCCGACGTCATCGGTCCGTTCGGACGCACACCCATCACGAATGTGGAGGCCCCCGACGCCAGCGTCCTCGCGAGCCCGGTGGCGCAGCAGCTGCAGTCGAGCGTCCTGCGGATCCGCGGGGCGGCGCCGAGCTGTCAGAAGGCGCTCGAGGGATCAGGGTTCGTCGTCGGCCGCGAACGGGTCATGACCAACGCGCATGTCGTGGCGGGTACGTCGTCGGTCACCGTCGACACTGCCGCGGGACCGCTCGACGCGAGTGTCGTCGTGTTCGATCCGGCGGTCGACGTCGCGGTGCTCGCCGTCCCCGGCCTCAACGCGGAGGCGCTGCAGTTCGCCCCGGAGAAGGCGCGCACCGGTGACAGCGCGATCGTGCTGGGCTACCCGGGCGGTGGCCCGTACACGGCCAGCGCGGCCCGCATCCGTGAGGTGCTGGATCTGCGCGGCCCCGACATCTACCGCTCCGGCAACGTCGAGCGCGAGGTGTACACGGTCCGCGGATCGATCCGTCAGGGCAACTCGGGTGGACCGCTGGTCGACGAGCAGGGGCGTGTCCTCGGCGTCGTGTTCGGTGCCGCCGTCGACGACAGCGACACCGGATTCGTCCTCACCGCGGACGAGGTGTCCCGCCAGCTCGAGCAGGCGGGGCAGGCCCGCGTCGCGGTCGGCACGGGCGTCTGCATCGCCTGACCCGGACGGGAGGTGTCCCGCACCGGTGTCAGCGTGATGCGAGGGCGAAGCGCAGCAACTGCGCCGTCACCTCGTCCGGTGCCTCTTGGTGCGCGAAGTGACCCACCCCGGGGATCGAGTGCAACTGCTGCCCGGGTGCGTGACGGATGGACCGCTCGACGGTACTGGTCAGCACGTAGGGGTCGAGATCGCCGTGGATCTGCAGGACGGGAATCCGCAGTGTGTGGTCCATCGCGGTCATGAATCGGTGACCGTCGGGGCGGAACTGGCTGCGGAACGCCCATCGCTGATACTCCAGCGCGGAGTGCGCGACGCCCGGGATTCGGATCGCCGAACGCAGGCGCCGCACCACCTCGGGGAACTCGTCGGACTGCACCCAGGCGGGTCCGGATCGGGCCCGCAGCAGCCGCTCGACCTCGGCACCCTCGGAGCGCAGGAGATGGCGCTCAGGACGCCACGGAACCTGGTGGCGGATGAACGTCGGCAGCAGTGCCGCCCGCTGGCGACGGTCCCGCAGCACTGATTCCTTCAGGGCCATCGGGTGCGGCGAACTGACCAGGCCGATGGACCGTACGAGCCGCGGATGCAGCAGCGCTGTCGCCCAGCAGACCAGTCCGCCGTCGGCGTGACCGATCAGGGTCGCATCGGTGTGCCCCATCGAGCGGATCAGGCCGGCGATGTCGCCGGCGAGGGTCCAGCCGTCGTAGCCGCGAGGCGGGGTGTCGGTGTCGCCGTAGCCGCGCAGGTCGACCGCGACGGTTCGGAAACCGGAGTCGGCCAGCGCGGTCAACTGGTGCCGCCACGACCACCAGAAGTCGGCGAAGCCGTGCAACAGCACGACGAGTGGGGCGTCGGAGTGGGAGGGCCCGGCCTCGGCCGCGTGGATGCGGATGCCGTTGGCGTGGAAGTCCCGGTGGGTCCACGGTCCGTCGAAACGGACCGTGGACGGATCTGGCTGTGTCACTTGTCTGGCCACGACAGGGTCAGCGCGCGGTGCCCGTTCCGGTGCCCAGCGGGGAGCCTGCCTCCGGATGCTGACCGGGCAGCACCGTGGCGGCCTGCTTGAGGGAGTCGATGGTCTTGTTCGGTGCTCGGAGCTTGCGCACCCGCAGGTAACCGAGCAGCGCGAGGACGCCGGTGACGACGAGCATCAGCACGAACACGATCAGGAACGAGGCCCACCGATCGAGCCACACGCTGAGGAGTTCGGCGAGGAAGAAGAAGAAGAAGAACGCGCTGAAGATCAGCACGGAGAGCGCCAGGATGAAGAACAGGCTGCCCTGCAGGCCCTTCTTGACCTCGCTGGTCACCTCGGACTTCGCGAGCTCCACCTCAGCGCGGAAGAGCGTCGAGACCTGTGCGGTCGCGTCGCGCACCAGTGTGCCGATCGACGCCGTCTCCGGATTGTGGGGATCGGAGAGGGGGATCGAGGAGATCGTCGTCGGAACCCCGTCGCCCGCCCGGCTGCCGTTGCCGGTGACTCCACTGCCGCTGGTGACACTCACTTCTCGACCCCTCCAGGTAGCTCTGACGCGCTGGTAGCTGCGATGCGCAAGTCGACCTCACACATCCGTGGCAGCGGCGCGGGCCTGATGAACCCGTCCGCGTCGCAACAGTAGCGCCGATCCGATCAGTGATGCAGCCAACGATGTTACGAGCACGGCGACCTTCGCGATGTCCGCTTCGCTGCCGTCGCCGATTCCTGCGAGTGCAAGATCGGCCACAAGCAGGCTAACGGTGAACCCGATCGCGCCGAGCACCGAGAGGGCGAACATGTCGCGCAGACCCAGGTTCCGCGGCTTCGTGGCGATGCCCAGACGGATCGCGAGCCACGAGACGCCGAAGATGCCGACGGTCTTGCCGACGAGCAGGCCCAGGATGATCGCGAGGCTGACCCGGTCGGTGAACAGCTTGCCCAGGACGTCGCCGTTGATGGGCACACCGGACGCGAACAGTGCGAACAGTGGGACGCAGATGGCCGCGGACCAGGGCTGGATGCGGTGCTCGAGCCTCGTCGCGGGCGCATGTTCCTCGCCCGGGTCGGTGCGGACGCGGGTGAGGAGTCCGAGTGCGACGCCGGCAAGGGTCGCGTGGATGCCGGCCTCGTGGACGCTGTACCAGGTGAGCAGGACGAGCGGGACGTAGAGGAACGGTGTGGTGATCCGGCGGTGCTGCGCGTACCAGTAGGCGGCGAAGCAGGCGATCGCGGACAGGATCCACATCATCGCGAGCGACGTCGTGAACAGCACCGCGATGAGGATGATCGCGAGCAGGTCGTCGACCACGGCAAGACTGAGGAGGAACACGCGCGCACTCGCGGGGATTCGCGATCCGGTGAGGGCGAGCACGCCGAGGGCGAATGCGATGTCGGTGGCGACGGGGATGGCCCAACCTCGGTCCATGCCGGGGGTGCCGGCGCCGACGGTGGCCGCGATGATCGCGGGCACCAGCACACCGCCGCACGCGGCGATGATCGGGAGCAGCGCCTTCTTCCGATCGGCGAGTTCGCCGACGACGAGTTCACGTTTGAGTTCGAGGCCCGCCACGAAGAAGAAGATCGCCAGCAGGCCGTCCTGCGCCCAGGTGCCGACGCTGAGATTCAGGTGGAGCGCACTGGGGCCGATCTGCCAGTCGCGCAGATCGAAGTAGGCGTCCGACAAGGGAGAGTTTGCCCACACGAGGGCGACGGCGGCAGCTATCAGGAGGATGGATCCGCCGACCGTCTCCGTGCGGAGATAGCGGCCGAGTTCGGAGCGTGCGGCAGAAATCAAGGAAAGCCTCTCACCTGGGGTTTCGTCGGGCACAGCAAGACCATCGCCGACCAGACTTCCCGGCACTCCTCCTAGATCTTAACGCGTTCATTGCAACCGATCAGTCCGAAAGCGCCGCTTGCGGCACTTCTGGTGGCGGTGTTCAATTCCTACGGTTTGGGACGGACTTCCACTCAGTGGAAACGTCCACACGGGATCTCGGGGGATATCGGTGCAGGAGAAGGACACGTGAGCAAGGGTGTGGAGTCCGCCGAGCGCGGACAGGGCGAGCTGGCGGCCCCGGACGACGGGACCGTCGGGGGTGTCCCCCGGAGCCGGATCGTGGTGGCCAGCATGGTCGGCACGTCGATCGAGTTCTACGACTTCTACATCTATGCGACGGCTGCGGTGTCGGTGTTCCCGCACCTGTTCTTCCCGAAGGGCAACGACACGACGGCGCTGTTGGCGTCGTTCGCGACGTTCGGTCTCGCGTTCGTCGCGCGTCCGCTGGGTTCGATCCTGTTCGGTCATTTCGGTGATCGCATCGGGCGCAAGGCCACGCTGGTCGGCTCGCTGCTCACGATGGGCGTCGCGACGTTCCTGATCGGCCTCCTGCCGACCTATCACGCGGTCGGCCTGTGGGCGCCGGCTCTGCTGGCGTTGATGCGGTTCTGTCAGGGTCTCGGCCTCGGCGGTGAATGGTCCGGCGCGGCACTGCTCGCGACGGAGACCGCGAAGGGCGGTAAGCGGGCCTGGGCGGCGATGTGGCCGCAGCTGGGTGCGCCGATCGGCTTCTTCTTCGCGAACGGACTGTTCCTGCTCCTCACGCTGGCGCTCGGCTACACCAGCAGTTCGTCTCCCGATCTGGACAGCGCGTTCCTCACCTGGGGCTGGCGCATCCCGTTCCTGCTGAGCGCGCTGATGGTGATGATCGGTCTGTACGTGCGCCTCAAGATCGAGGAGACGCCGGTCTTCGCCCGGGCCGTCGCGAACGGGGAGAAGGTCAAGACCCCGCTCAAGGAGGTCTTCAAGACCAGCTGGCGTCAGCTGATCATCGGCACGTTCGTGATGCTCGCGACGTACACGCTCTTCTACATCATGACCACATGGGTGCTCAGCTACGGCACCGGCAAGACCGCGGACGACGGCGGGTACGGCGCGGGGTTCCAGTACCGCGAGTTCCTGGTGCTGCAGCTGGTGGCGGTGCTGTTCTTCGCGGCGACCATCCCGGTTGCCGGCTGGCTCGCAGACCGCTTCGGCCGTCGCATCACGCTGCTCGTCATCACCGGCGCGATGATGGTCTTCGGTCTGACGTTCGGGCTCCTGCTCGCGGCCGACGGCATGAGCGATGCCCGGATGCTGTTGTTCCTCGTCATCGGCATGGTGCTGATGGGCTTCACGTTCGGTCCGATGAGCGCCGTGCTGCCGGAGCTGTTCCCCACGAACGTCCGCTACACGGGTTCGGGTATCGCCTACAACACCGCGAGCATTCTCGGTGCGGCCGTCGCCCCGTTCATCGCCACCTGGCTGGCCACCAGCTACGGCGTCGGCTGGGTCGGCATCTACCTGCTGATCGCCTCGGCGCTCACCTTCGTCGCGCTGCTGATCATGCGCGAGACCAAGGACGAGTCGCTCGACAATGTGTGACGCTCGAGCCCTGACGGGCACGTCTCCGCGATGGTGTGGGGGCGTGCCCGTTTCGGCATTCGTGGAGATATCCGGGATTCGTGAACCCCCACCCGTCGGTTTCCATTCGCGCGCATTCATCGCGAATATCCAGTATCTTCCGAAACGCTTGTAATACGCGGCACCTGAGTTCGAACCCGATTTGTCCTGAATGTGGCGAAAAGGAGTTTCCAGCGTGCGTAATTCCGGTACAGCTTTCCGAATTCTGGCCGTCACGGTGCTCACCGGTCTGGTTGCGCTGACGACGGTGGTCTTCGGTCCGATCAGCATCGCTCAGCCTCCTGCAGGCGGCCTCTCGCTGGCGAAGACGGCCTCCCCGACGATTGGTCTCGAATCGGGGGACACGGTCAGCTACACGTTCGTGGTGACGAATAACGGGGCAACTGCGGTCTCCGATATTGCCGTGGAGGAACTCGCGTTCTCGGGTTCCGGCGGGGCGCCGGACGCCGAATGCCAGGCGACGACACTCGACCCCGGGCAAACGACGACCTGTACTGCCGAGTACGAGGTGACCGACGAGGATCAGGCTGCCTGTCTCATCACCAACGAGGCCCGGGCGACCGGCGTCGACCCCGGCCCGGTCGCGTCGGCGCCGTCAGCGGCGCGGGTCGTCACGGACTGCGCCGGCGACTTCGCCGGGAGCGCGATCCTGCCGGCCGCACTGGGATCGACGGAGGGGGCATTGTTCGCTCTGGCGCCGCTGGCCCTGGGCTCGTTGGGGCTGGGGTCCCTGGGCTCGCTCGGCGCCCTCGGCGGCCTGATCGGCGTCGCACTCACGACCCCCTATCAGCCGGCCCCGGCTGCTCAGTGCCTGAACGAGCCTTTCCAGAACGTGCCGTTCCCGTACGTGCCGTTGCTGACCTCTCCGTGCCCGAGTGCACAGGACCCGAACGCGCAGGGCCCCGAAACGCCCTGACCGGGTGTGCGTCGAGGTTCTCTGCCTGCGCTACTGGCACACGAACAGCGGGTAGGGTTCGCCGGCGATCATGCGGTCGTAGCGGACGCGGGCTCGCTTCTGGTTTCCGTCGAGGGCTCCCTCGATCCAGGCGTACGTCCACGGTCCTTCGTCGAGGGCGACGATCGCAATCGTGTACGGGGTGAAGTCCGTGCATGTCCTGCTGGGGGAGATCTCGATGACGGTCCAGGACACGATCGACCCGGTGCCCTCGGACGACGTCCGGCTGATCGCGGTGTTTCGGCAGGACGAGCACGTGGTCGCGTCGGGGGCGAGCAGGGTGCCGCAGGCGTCGCAGCGGCCGATCGTGAAGCTGTCCACGGTGGTGGCGGGGGGAAGAGTCTGAGTGTGCATCGGGAGACCTCGACTTCGTGAAGCTTGGGTTGTCCGGCTCCCACAGTTCCAAGAGAACTGCAACGTCACGACGGCAGAAGTACCCGGGCCCATACCTGTTTCCTGCGGGCACGTACCTGGGAGCGGTAAAACCCCAGTTCAGGAGGCATCGCTGTCGGCCTGTCTGCCCTGTTCGACGATCCACGCGGCGATCTGGGTGCGCGAGTTGAAGCCGAGTTTCGCCAGAGCATGCTCGACGTGGCCCTGGACGGTGCGCTGCGAGATGACCAGTTTCTCGGCGATCGCCTTGTTTGTCAGCCCCTGCGCCACCAGTTCGGCGACCTCCTGCTCCCGGGGCGTCAGGTTGGTCGCCGATCGCTCCACGGGCGCCTCCTGAGGAAGCTGATCGTCGACGGCGAAGCTCACCACCTCGTCCCGCGCCAACCTGCGGCCCTTGCGTACGGCGGCATCGAACGCCTGGTCGCCGAGAGCGTTCCGGCACAGGTCGCGGGCTTCTTCACGGTTGTGGCGCAGGGCGGGAATCACGACGCCCGGATTGCCGGCCGCGGACCACAGGGCGTCGGCGCCGCCCAGCAGGATCGCGGCCCGCTGGAACTGCCTGGTCGCGGTTGCCGTCCAGGAGAGCCCCTCCATCGAGATCGCCGTTCCGAGCAGGTCGTCGACGCCGTCGCTCAGCTTCACCGCCTTCTCGAACAGCGGCCGCGCCAGGTACGGGTCGTCGTGCCACTGGGAGAGCCCTCGCATGCACAGCGCGTACGAGCGGTAGATCGATTCGCCGTGGGCGCGGGTGATCTCGAGGACCTCGTCCGTGTACTCGGCGGTCGCCTCGCTTTCACGCAGAATCGCAGTCGCCGTGGCGAGACCGAGGACAGTCGAGATGTGACGTAACAGGTTCCGGCCGGTGCGGACCTCGGCGAGGATGCTTCCGAGGAGTCGGATCGCTTCGGTCGGATCACCCGCATAGATCTGTAGATGTCCGGCTGCATGGATGGCGACGATTTCGGTTTCCCGGTCCTCGATCCGGGCCGCCACTTCGTGTGCTGCGGCGACGAGAGTGAGCCCCGTGGCCACATCGCCCTGGTTCGCGGCGAGAATCGAGGCGGCGGCCAGCGCCTTTGCCCGCTCCGCAGTCGGATCCTGACCTTGTGCGGCGAGCACCCGCCCGAGCCACAGGCGCCCCTCGTTGAGGAGGCCCCGGGAGATCCAGAAGATGTAGAGCACGTTGGCGATGCGTAGGCCGTTCTCTGCCTCGCCGGGTTCGGTCATGCAGTACTCGAGCGCATCGCCCAGATTCGGACGCTCCCGCCCGAGCCGGGCAACCCAGACAGGCTGGTTCGGTCCGATCCATTCCTCCTCGCACCGCCGGGTCAGTGCCTGGTACCAATCACGGTGGCGTCGGCGCAGGTCTGCGTATTCGCCTGCCTCGTGCAGGCGTTCGAGGCCGTAGTCGCGCAGGATTTCGAGCAGCCGATATCGCACGACCCCGGTGTGTTCCTCTCTGATCAGGATCGATTTGTCGACAAGGGAAGCAACGACATCGAGCAGGTCGTCCGGGGCGAGGTCGCCGGCGGCGATCGCCTCGGCCGCGTCGAGTTCGAAACCGTGCGGGAACACCGCAACCCGCCGCCACACTTCCTGTTCGGTCGGATTGCAGAGGTCATGGCTCCAATCGACACTCATCCGCAGCGTCTGCTGCCGGTCGGGGGCCGCGCGACTTCCTCCTGTGAGCAGACGGAACCGATCGGTGAGGTGCTCGAGCACCTGGTCGACCGACATCGCCCGCAGCCGCGCCGCCGCGAGTTCGATCGGCAGGGGAAGCCCGTCCAGTTCGGAGCAGATCGCCACCACCGACTCGCGGTTGTCGTCGGTGAGCTCGAAGCCGGGCACCGCGGCGGCAGCCCGCTCGGTGAAGAGACTGATCGCCTCGTACTGAGCGAGCGCCCGGAGGGGCGTCGATTCGTCGGGTACCGGAACGGTGAGGGGCGGGACGCGGAGCACCATCTCGCCACCGATCGCGAGGGGCTCGCGGCTCGTCGCCAGTATCCGGAGCTCGGGGCTCCCACGGAGCAGGGTTTCGGCGAGTTTCGCCACGTCGTCGATCAGGTGTTCGCAGTTGTCGAGAACGAGCAGGAGCTTTCGCGATGCCAGATAATCGGTGAGCACCTGGGTGGTCGGGACCGTCGACTGCTCGCGCAGCCCCAGTGCCGCGGCCACGGTCTCGGCGACCAACTGGGGGTCGCGCCGCTCCCCGAACTCGACGAGCCAGACGCCGTCGTCGAACGCCCGCTGCGAGTCGGCCGCCGCGCGCAGCGCGAGTCGAGTCTTTCCGACCCCGCCTATCCCGGTGAGCGTCACCAGCCGCGACATCCCCAGCAGTCGTCTCGTCTCGGTCACCTCGCGGCGCCGACCGACGAAACTGGTCAGATCCTGAGGCAGGTTGCCGACCTTGCCTCGCACGGCGGGTGCCATCCGCGACCTTCTTTCGGTCTTCTCAGGTCACGGTACGCCTGCTCGTGGAGACATCGCTGTCGCTTGCCAGCCAGCGATCGACGGCGGCAGCGCCTGCACCGAGGCGGTGCAAGCTCGGCGCATTGCGGGGCGATTCCAACGTGGAGGCGCTGAATCGCGCTGCCGGTCGCGAAACGAGATATGCCTCGCCCGAGGAGTCCCGGACCTCCTGAAAGAAGTCCACGGCCGCGAGGTGTTCGTCGGAGAACAGGTCATCGACACCGGTGATCGGCATGGCGGGCACGTCGAGTTCGTCGAGGATCTTCAACCATTCCCCGGTGGACCGCTTCTCGAGCAGTTCCTCGAGAATGACGTACAACTCGTCGATGTTCCGGTTCCGTGCCTCGACGGTCCGGTAGCGGTCCTGGTCGAGTAGTTCGGGCATGTCCACGAATTCCAGGAACCGGCGCCAGTGGCCCTCGTGGTAGACGACGACGGAGATCAGTCCGTCCGACGTCCGGTACGGCCGACGATGCTCCGATCGCATGCGCGCATACCCTGTGGGTCCCTCCGGTGGGAGGAACGCCCGCCCACCCCACTGCTCCATCAGGGTGAAGCCGACGAGGGTCTCGAACATCGGAACCTCGATCGACTGCCCGAGTCCGGAGCGCTCGCGCCAGAACAGTGCTGCCGTGATGGCGTTCGCTGTCGCGAGCCCTGCGACCTTGTCGGCGATCGGCGACGACATGTAGGAAGGCTTTTGTGCCACAAGGGTTTGCAGCCATGCCAGCCCCGAGGCCGCCTGGATGCAATCGTCGTACGCAGGCCGCCCCGCGTACGGCCCATTGCTGCCGTATCCGGTTATGGCCGCGTGGATCAGTCGTGGATTGATCTCCAGTGCGGTCTCGGGCCCGATGCCGAGTCGGTCAGCGGCCGTCTGGCGCATATTGTGAACCAGGCAGTCCGCCTTCTCGATCAGCGCCCGGACAGTCGCTCGCGCCTCGGATGACTTCAGATCCATTTCGATGCTCGACTTGTCCCGGTTGCTTGCCACGAAGACACTTGCCATACCGGGTGTACGAGTCGTGCCGAGGTTGCGGGTGATGTCGCCGCCCGGTGCCTCGATCTTGATGACGTCCGCTCCCATCTCGGCCAGCAGTTGCGTGCAGTACGGGCCCGAGAACGTCGTGGTGAAGTCGAGGACGCGGATGCCGCCGAGCGGGCCGGTGTGGGTGCTCACGCGTGACCGCCGGCGACGCTGGGCTTGTTCGGCTTGGTATTCCAAGCGGTTTCGCCCTTGCGGCCCATCGACCACATCTGCACTCCGCGTTCGATCTCGACGGCCGCAGGCCACGGAACTCCGGGCGGATCGAGTTCGAGGCGCGCACTGTTCTTGATGCGTCGCGCGAGAACTGGATCCTGTGCTGCGATCGAAACCAGTTCGATCGCCTTGCCCAGGATCTCGTCGGGGCCGGTGGTGTCCCAGGCGAGTCCGCGCCGCACCGCATCGGTGCCGGAGAGCGCCGCGCCGAGTACGCCCATCGCGAGTGCCTGCTGACGTCCGACGGCGCGGCCGAGTAGCGCCAGGTGTCCGCCGCCGGGATGGATGTGGCGCGCGAGGAATCCGCTGTCGAGCACCGCGTCCGGCGTGACGAGCATGACGTCGGTCGCGAGAGCAAGGTTCAGGCCGGCGCCCACCGCGCCTCCGACGACTGCGGACACCGTGGGCACCGGCAGATTGCCGATCCGCACGAAGGCGCCGTACACGGCGGATACCCTCGCCACTGCCTCGGACGAGGCGGGATCGGCAGACGAGATCGCGAGATCGCGGGTGTCTGCGCCACTGCAGAAGTACCGGCCGCGGGAGGCGACGACCGCCGCGCCGATCGACTCGTCTCGTTCGATCCGGTCGCAGTACTCGGCGATCTGTGTCGCCATTCGGATGGTGATCGCGCCCTTGCGATCCGGGTTGTCGAGGGTGATCTGCGCTATCGAGTTCTCGACGGCGAACAGCACCCGGGGGGTGGCCGGGGATTCGGGCATGGGCAACCTCGCGTGATGATGTCGACTCGGTGGTCCCGGCGCGATCGGATCGCACGGGCCGGTCCAGAATGCAGCACCGGAGATTGGATTACAAGATTGGATCCAATCTGTTGACAAAGTGCCGCCACCCACCTTGAATGAAGGCTCGGTAGGGCGAACGGTGTTCGCCGACTTACCTTCCCAGATCTCACGCCGCCATCGCGGCGGTCGGGTGCCGGTGCCGGACAGTCTGCGCGCGGAGTGCGCAGTCGTGGACGGCTTACCGGAGCGGGCGGGCACGGTGCGTTGTCGGAAGGTAGTTCATTGCTCACATTGGCAGCGGTAGGCGGCATCGCCGACGAACTCGTCGCGTTGCGTCGCGAGGTTCGCGAATTCCTGCGGGAGGAGATCGAGTCCGGTCGTATTCGGACCGAGGCCGACGCGTGGATGTCGGGAATCGACATCGACTTCAGCGGGCGGCTCGCCGCCCGCGGGTGGATCGGGATGACCATTCCAGTCGAGTACGGAGGCCACGGACTCACGGCCTTGGAGCGTTACGTCGTCACCGAGGAACTGCTGGCCGCGGGTGCGCCGGTGGCCGCACACTGGATCGCGGACCGGCAAATGGCGCCGGGCATCCTTCGGAACGGATCGGAAGCGCAGAAGCAGGCGTGCCTGCCGGGAATCGCGAGGGGGGAGAGGTTCTTCGCGATCGGCATGAGCGAGCCGGATTCCGGCTCGGACCTGGCGTCCATTCGAACCCGGGCCGTGGAGGTGGAGAGCGGCTGGAAGCTGTCGGGCACCAAGGTGTGGACAAGCGCGGCGCACGTCGCGACCGACATCGTCGTCCTGGCCCGAACCGATCGCGGCGAGTCCCGACACGAGGGTATGTCGCAGTTCCTGGTGGATCTGCCGCACCCGGACATTCACATCCGGCCGATCGTCACGATCGACGGTGAGCATCACTTCAACGAGGTCGTGTTCGAGGATGCTGTGATTCCCGCGACCAGTCTGCTCGGCAGGCGTGGCGACGGCTGGCGCCAAGTGACCGCGGAGTTGTCGAACGAACGTTCAGGTCCCGAAAGGATCTTGAGTACCCTCCCACTGCTGACGGCGTGGGCGAGCCGGGAATCCACCGAGGCTTCGCCGGTCGAGCGGCTGGAACTGGGACGGTTGGTCGGCCGCATGACGGTGTTGCGTCAACTGTCGCTCGCAGTTGCCGACCGACTACGCGCAGGCGAGAGTCCGGTGGCGGAAGCGGCGCTGGTCAAGGATCTCGGCACCCAGTACGAGGGCGACGTCGTGAATGTCGTCCGGCGGCATGCCGGCCCGGAGTCGGACGATGCCGGCGACCCTCTGGCCAGGCTGTTGGCGCAGTCCGTGCTTCATTCGCCGGCCTTCACCCTGCGCGGCGGAACGAACGAAGTGCTGCGCTCGGTCGTGGCGAAGGGACTGTGACAGCGATGCGGGAACATCATGCCGAACTCGGGAACGCCGTGCGGGCCGTCCTGGGCACTCGCCGCCGAACCGACTCCCGGCCGGTCGACGACGTCGACGGCCCGCTGTGGAAGGACCTGGAGGAACTCGGTTTCACATCGTTGACCGTGCCGCTCGAGCTCGGAGGATCCGGGGGAGATCTACTCGACGCCGCCGTGATCGTGCGCGAGTCCGTCACCGCTGCAGCGCCGTTGGCAGAAACGCTCTTTCTGGTCGGTCCGCTGCTCACTGCCGCCGGATTGTCGCTTCCACAAGGCCCGATAACCGCCGCGGCCGCCGAGAACGTGGAACTCGGTCGTGACGGCGACGGCTGGCATCTGTCCGGTGTGTTGCGCGGAGTGCCCTGGATCTCGGGAGCCGACCACGCCGTGCTGCTGGTGCGGCGTGACGGGCGTGACTCGGTCGCCCTCGTCTCGACCGGGGAGGCCGGATTCACAGTGGTTCAGGGACGCAACCTTGCCGGTGAACCGCGCGGGACGGCCCTGCTCGACCGGGTCAGGGTCGCTGCCATCGAAGATCTGGGTGGCGCCGACTGGTTCCGGAGGTTCGAACTGCTCGGTGCCACCGCGCGTGCCGTTCAGATGGCGGGCGCCGCCGGCGCGGTTCTCGCAGCAACCCGCGAGTACGTCCATGTGCGAAACCAGTTCGGCCGCCCACTGGTTGCCTTCCAGGCAGTCCAGCACCAGTTGGCGCGTTTGGCCGCGGACGTTGTGACGGTCGAAGTGGCTTCGGAGGCAGCCGTTCTCGCCCTCGTCGACGAGGATCCCCAAGCTGAACTACTCGTCTCGGCTGCAAAGGCCGAGGCGTCCTCGCTCGCCGGGCCGATCGCGTCCGCGGCACACCAGGCACACGGGGCGATCGGGTTCACGATGGAGCACTCGCTCGGCGCGTTCACCACTCGCCTGTGGGCCTGGCGTGACGAGTACGGAAACGAGCTCCGTTGGTGGAGTCGAATCGCCGATCTGGTGCACGGGTTCGATGGCGATCTGTGGGGGTTGGTGACGGGAACGGCACCGATTCGTCCGGGAGATGGACAAATCGATTGGCGGGTCGACAGTGGCGAGCAAGGCTGACGTGACAGTGGAACTCACCGCGGACATGGGCGACCGAGAGGAGACGACGGTGCTGCAGTGGGACGATGACGTGCAGGCAGTGCTCGCGGCTCGTCAGGCGAGGCCGACGTTGCAGGAGCTCGGTGTCGAGCGGTGCCGCAACATGCTCGAACAAGCTCCCCGACGACACGGGCCCGAGATGCGCAGCGTGCGGTCGACGGAGTTCGACGGACCGCACGGCTCCGTGCCGGTCCGCCTCTACACGCCCGAGGGCTGCGATTCACCTGCGCCGGCGCTGGTCTGGTTCCACGGTGGCGGCATGATCATGGGTTCCCTCGAGTCGTGGGATCACCTTGCCCGGGCACTGGCCGTCGCGTCCGGTGCGGTCGTGGTCAACGTCGGATACCGCCTCGCGCCGGAACACCGGTATCCGGTTGCCAACGACGAAGCGTATGCCGCCGTCGAATGGGTTGCCGCACAGCATGCCTCTCTCGGTGTGGATCCCGCACGCATCGCGGTGGGCGGCGACAGCGCAGGTGGGTCACTCGCAGCCGCGGCAGCCCTGCGTGCGCGCGACGACGGTGGGCCGGCGCTGGTTCAACAGGTGCTGGTGTATCCGGGTATCGAGCGTCGGTCGGCGCGAGCGTCGATGGTCGAGTTCGGGGACAGCCCTTTCCTTTGTGCGACGGATGTGGATTGGATGAAGTCGCTGTACCTGGGCGAGGACCCCGAGGCCGACGATTCGTACGGTGTACCCGCACTGGCAACCGACCTGTCGGGTCTGCCGGCCGCAGTCGTGGTGTCTGCCCGGTTCGACCCGCTGCGCGACGGAGTCGAGGAGTTCGGTGTGCGCTTGCGCGACGCCGGGGTCGAGACCGCGCTGCTGCGGTATCCCGGTGTCGGACACGGCTTCCTCGTCCAGATCGGATCGTTCGCACGCGCCGACGCTGCGCTCGCCGAGATCGGCGCGCTCGTGCGTGCCAAGTTCGCCTCTCGAGGCGCCTCGATCGACGTGGGTAATGCTATGTCGGAGATGCGTTCATGACGGTGCCGGACTACACCCGTCAGTGTCTGTTCATCGGCGGTCGATGGATCGTGCCGCACTCCACCGATACGCGACCCGTATACGAAGCGGCAACGGGGGAACTGCTCGGCACCGCACCTCTGGCAGACGCGGACGACATCGACACGGCGGTGTGTGCGGCGCGTGCCGCATTCGATTCGGGCCCGTGGCCTTCGATGCCGGTCGCTGAGCGCGCCGCGATGCTGCGTGCGTGGGCGGCGGAACTGGACCGGCGGGGGGACTTCACCGCTGAACTGGTGACCCGTGAGAACGGCATGCCGTCAGCCGTATCCCGGGGATCCAATGTGTCTGTCCCGGTAGCGCTTCTGCACAGGTATGCGGACCTGATCGAGTCCGGCCGGTTGGAAGAGGTTCGGCCGAGCGCGCGCGGTGCAACCATCGTGCGCAGGGCGCCCGTGGGTGTTGTGGCCGCGATCGTGCCGTGGAACTTTCCGCAGCTGATCGCGATGGCGAAGATCGCGCCGGCGCTCGCGGCCGGATGCACTGTCGTCGTGAAGCCCTCACCGGAGACTGCACTCGATGCCTATGTGCTCGCGGACGCCGCCGAGGCGGTCGGCCTTCCTGACGGCGTTGTCAACATCGTCCCTGCCGAACGGGATGCGAGCGCTGCACTGGTAGCTCACCCCGGTGTCGACAAGGTGTCCTTCACAGGCAGCACCGGCGCGGGGCGCCACATCGGCGAGGTGTGCGGCAGACTGCTCCGCCCGGTCACCCTCGAACTGGGTGGTAAGTCGGCTTCGATCGTGCTCGACGATGCGGATCTGGACGTGTTCGCCGCTCAGCTCGCGACTACCTCGTTCATCAACAATGGGCAGGCCTGCGTACTGCATTCACGCATCCTCGCGCCCCGTGCGCTGTACGAGGAGGTCGTGCGTACCGTTGCCGAGACTGCTCGATCACTCGTGGTCGGCAACCCGCTGGAACCCGATGTCACCTGCGGGCCGATGGTCTCGCAGGCTCATCGCGACCGCGTGCTCGGATATATCGAGGCGGCGCGCGTGTCGGGAGCCCGTCTGGTCACCGGCGGGCAGGCGCTCGACGGGGCCGGCTGGTTCGTCGAACCGACTGTCTTCGCGGACGTCGATCCGCGCAGCCGGCTGGCACAGGATGAGGTGTTCGGGCCCGTCGTCGCAGTGATTCCCTACGAAAACTTGGATGATGCCGTCGCGATCGCGAACGACAACCCCTACGGGCTCGCGGGAACGGTCTGGACCCGCGACGAGGACCGAGGGGTAGAGGTTGCACGTCGAATCCGAACGGGCACTTTCGGAGTGAACTACTACCAGATGGATCTCGGGGCGCCGTTCGGCGGAACCAAGTCGAGCGGTCTCGGTCGCGAACTCGGTCCCGAGGGCCTCGATGCGTTCGTCGAATACCAGTCGATCTACGTCGAATCCCGAGAACGGAAGGTCGGAGCATGAAGACTCGTGCGGCGGTGCTGTGGGCACCGGGAGAGCCTTGGTCGATCGAGGAGATCGACCTCGACGAACCCCGAACCGGGGAGGTGCTCGTCAAGCTGACCGCCAGTGGTCTGTGCCATTCGGATGAGCACTTCCGGGACGGAACGAGCGTGATCGGCTATCCGTTCATCGGTGGTCACGAAGGATCCGGGATCGTCGAACGGGTCGGACCCGGGGTCACCGAGCTCGTGCCCGGCGACCCCGTGGTGTTCAGCTTCATTCCTGCGTGCGGGAAGTGTCGTGCCTGCGCCAAGGGGATGTCGAGCGTGTGCGACATGGGCGCGCACATCGGCGTCGGGACCCAGATCTCCGACGGTACGTCTCGCCATCGCGTACGCGGTGAAGATGCGCGCCTGATGTGTGTCGTGGGAACGTTCGCCGAGCACACCGTGGTGAACCAGGCGTCGTGCGTGAAGATCACGCCCGACGTGCCCTTGGACAAGGCAGCGTTGGTGGGCTGCGGCATCCCCACGGGCTGGGGGTCGTCCGTGTACGTCGGGAAGGTCACCTCCGGTGACTCGGTCGTCGTCCTCGGCATGGGAGGAGTCGGCTGTGGCGCAGTTCAAGGTGCAGCCCTGTCCGGTGCCAGGCATGTGGTCGTCGTCGATCCCTCCCCGTTCAAGCGGGCGGAGGCGAAGAGGTTCGGCGCCACGCACACGGCGGGGACTGTCGAGGAGGCCAGAGCGCTCGTCCAGGAATTGACCTGGGGCGCGATGGCCGACGTTGTCGTCATCACGGTCGGCGTGATGACCGGTGGATTGCTTGCTCCCGCGATGTCATTGCTCGGCAAGGGTGGCACCTGTGTCCAGGTCTCGGTCGGCGACCCGGCCGAGACCGCAGTGGAACTGAGCCTCATCGATCTGACGTCCATGCGCAAGACCCTCACAGGTTCGTGGTACGGCAACGCGAATCCCAGATCGGATATCCCGCTCCTGCTCCGCATGTACATGGAGGGACGGATCCTGCTCGACGAGATGATCACCAAGACATATGCACTCGACGACATCAACACCGGATTCGAGGACATGCGGAGGGCTGAATCGATCCGCGGACTGATCGTCTTCTGAGTTCGACGATCGTCGGTATGTTCAGTCCTGCAACATCGTTCGATCGAGCCCGGGGGAAAATGGGTGCGAGGTCGTGACCCCGCACTCGGATCAAAGTGACCACTGGCCGGGAAAGTCGTCTTCTTCGTGCCGTTGATACTCCCTAGCGTGGACGGTGCCCGATCGATCCGGGAACCATCGTGCAAGTAGTGGAAGAAGGGCGTGTTTTCGTGAGTGCGACCAGCAGTCAGTTCGACGCAGTCGTTGTCGGGGCCGGCGTGGCGGGCATGTACGCGGTGCACAGCCTGCGGCAGCGGGGAATGTCGGTATGTGGATTCGAAGCGGCCGCAGGTATAGGCGGAACCTGGTATCACAACCGGTATCCCGGTGCGCGCTGCGATATCGAAAGCGTGGACTACTCCTTCTCGTTCTCCGAGGAGTTGCAACAGGAATGGACCTGGACGGAGCGGTTTGCGACGCAACCGGAGATCCTGGCCTATCTCGAACACGTCGCCGACCGCTTCGATCTGGCCCGTAGTTTCCGGTTCTCCACGCGGGTCACGTCCGCGGTCTTCGATGAGGACACCGCCCTGTGGACCGTGCGGACCGACGGCGGCGACGAGGTTGTTGCTCGGTTCTGTCTGTTCGCGACAGGATGCCTCTCCGCGGCCAACACTCCTGATATCGCGGGTCGCGACGACTTCGCGGGAGAGGCTTACCACACCGGCGAATGGCCGCACCGCGGCGTCGACTTCTCTGGCAAACGAGTGGGAGTGATCGGAACAGGATCCTCAGGCATGCAGTCGATCCCCTTGATCGCGCAGGAGGCGGACCACCTCTTCGTGTTCCAGCGCTCCGCCAACTATTCGATTCCGGCAGGGAACCGGCCTTTCGGCGAGACCGCGATGCGTGAGATCAAGGAGAATTACGCACAGCGCCGTCGTGAGGCCCGTTCGAGCGGAGGGGGATCCCCGTTCACTCCGTACCCCAAGGGCGCGCTCGAAGTGACCGAGGCCGAACGTACCCGGGTGTACGACGAGTGGTGGCAGCGTGGGGGAGTGCTGTTCAGCAAGGCCTTCCCGGATCAGTTGTCGAATATCGACGCGAACGACACCGCCCGAACCTATTGGGAGGCGAAGATCCGTGAACTGGTGGAGGATCCGAGCTTGACCGAGAAGTTGACCCCGGGCGACCACCCGATCGGCACCAAGCGCATTGTCACCGACAGTGGCTACTACCAGACCTTCAATCGTGACAACGTCACGCTCGTGGATCTGCGAGAGTCGCCGATCGATGCGATTACGCCCGGTGGCATCAGGACCACAGACCGTGAGTACGAGCTCGATGTGATCGTCTACGCAACCGGGTTCGATGCGATGACCGGTGCGCTCAACCGCATCGACATTCGGGGGAGGGGCGGACGTGCGTTGAAGGAAGAGTGGTCGGCCGGTCCGCGAACCTACCTGGGGCTGGGCGTGCACGGTTTCCCGAACATGTTCGTCCTGACCGGTCCCGGTAGCCCCGGTCCGCTCGCGAACATGGTCCTCGGTGCAGAGCAGCACGTCGACTGGGTCTCGAATTGCATGGGTTACCTGCGTGATCAGGGCGTCACCACGATCGAGGCCGACTCCGATGCTGTGGAGGCGTGGGTGGCGGAGTGCAACTCCCTCGCCGCGAAAACACTCTTCCCCGGCGCGAACTCGTGGTACATGGGCGCGAACATTCCAGACAAGCCGCGAGTGTTCATGCCCTATATCGGCGGGTTCGCCGTCTACGGGCGCATCTTGAACGAGGTTGCCGACGAGGGGTATCGGGGTTTCACACTCGCGGCCCCCACCGCCACCGCCACCCCCACCGCCACCGCCACCGCCACCGCCACTGCCGACCGCGCCGCGTCCTAGTCCCCCTGATTCTCGAGGAGATTCGCCATGACTATTCACCCCGAAGTCGCTGCCCTGCTGGCCGCTCTCGATGCGGGATTCCCCGACGTCACTACCGTTCCTCCGCTCGAACTGCGAGAGCTCATCCGCAGTCGACGGGCACCCTTGCAGCGACTGCCCGATATGACCGCGGTCCACGACCTCACGATCGACGGGCCGGGCGGGGCACTGCCACTGAGGGTCTTCGTGCCGCACCACGAGGACGCCGGCCTGCCGGTCGTCGTATTCGCGCACGGTGGCGGCTTCGTGTTCTGTGACCTCGACAGTCACGACGAGTTCTGTCGAGCGATGGCACAGGGCGTCGGAGCCGTGGTGGTGGCCGTGGACTATCGGCTCGCGCCCGAGTTCCCCGCACCGGCAGCTCACGAGGATGTCTACGCCGCGCTCGAGTGGGCGGTTGAGAACGCGGCCGAGTATGACGGGGACTCAACCCTTGTCGTACTGGCCGGCGACAGCGCCGGGGGGAACCTGGCCGCGACGGTTGCGATCGCAGCACGGGACCGTGGCGGCCCGGCGGTGTCGGCGCAGGTGCTTCTCTACCCGGTTATCGACGACGATTTCGAGACCGAGTCCTACCGCCGCTTCGGCAGCGGGTACTACAACACCACGACGGCGATGAAATGGTACTGGCAGCAATACGCGCCGAGCGGAACCGGTGACGCGCGGGTGGTCCCCACTCGGGCAGCGACTCTTTCGGGGTTGCCCCCCGCCGTCGTCGTGACCGCCGAGTTGGACCCGCCGTGTTCCGCCGGCGACGACTTTGCGCGGCGCCTGGCATCCGACGGCGTACCGGTCCGGCACCGCCGCTTCGACGGGCTGTTCCACGGGTTCCTGACGATCCCGTCGCTCTCGTTCACTGCGCCTGCGCGCGAGGAGATCTGGGCGCTGATGCGTGACACTCTCGCGATTGCGCACAACTGACCTCAGGAGGTTCTCGGCATGGTTACCAGCTTCTCGCTGAAGGACAGAGTCGCCGTCGTCACCGGTGGTGGGCAGAACACCGGGCTCGGCATCGCTCACACACTCGCCGCAGCCGGTGCACACGTGATCGTCAACGACATTGCCGCGGAGAGGGCAGAGGAGGCCGCCGCATCTGTTCGGGAGGCAGGCGGATCGGCGACCGCCGCGCCGTTCGACATCACCTCGTACGAGGACGTCGTCTCCGCGATGAAGCGGGTTCGTAGTGACATCGGCCGGATCGACATCTTGGTCAACAACGCGGGGTTACCGGCGGGCAGTCAGATGCTGCCCTTCCTCGATACCCCGCGGAACGAATGGAATCCGTACCTGGACATCAACATCTACGGGTCGCTGCACATGATGCATGCTCTCCTCCCCGGAATGATCGAGCAGGGCTGGGGCCGCGTCGTCCAGATTTCGTCGGGTTCGGGATCGGTGGCCAGTCGGGGCTTGGGAGGTACCTTCTACGGCGCGAGCAAGGCGGGCATCGAAGGCGCGGTGCGCCACATCGCGACCGAAGTCGGTCCGATGGGTGTCACGGTCAACACCCTCGCACTCGGACTCATGGAGAAGTTGCGCGACGTCATCGAATCCAAGGCCTCCCCGATGTTGAACGCAATCTGGGAAGGCAATGTAATGCAGCGGATCGGTACCGGTGAGGACGTCGGTGCGGCATGTCTGTGGCTCTGTTCCGATGCCGGTGAATTCGTATCGGGGCAGACGATTCACCTCAACGGCGGCTCATTCTCCGGCCGCTGACGCGTCCGGCACACGGCAGCAGCCTCGATCACTCGGGAGTACGAACATGCAGGATCTGGTCGGTCGCGTCGCGGTTGTCACCGGGGGAGCCAACGGTATCGGCGCAGGTCTGGCGCGGCGGTTTCTCCAAGAAGGAATGAACGTCGTCATCGCCGACAATTCCGTCCCGGACCTCCTCCGGGCCGAGAGCGAACTCGCGCCGCTCGGCGATGTCCTCGCCGTGGAAACAGATGTCGCCGAAGTAGATTCGGTGCAACGGCTGGCCGATGCTGCCGTCGCCCGGTTCGGTGCCGTGCACGTCCTGTGCAACAACGCCGGCGTCGGCGGGATGCAGCGGTTCTCGACCATCGATCAGCTCACCTGGGAGTGGACGGTGGGCGTCAACTTGTGGGGAGTTGTCCACGGTTGCCGGGTGTTCCTTCCTATTCTGGCGGCTCAGGACCAGGCGTACATCGTCAACACGGCGTCGATGGCCGGTTTCACGACCGGCCCCTATCAGGCGCCGTACAAGGTCACCAAGGCTGCGGTCGTGGCGCTCTCCGAGAGTTTGTCCAACGAATTTGCACACGAGTACCCCCACATCGATGTGGCAGTGCTGTGCCCGGCATACACGGCGACCGCGATCGGCAACGACGAGCGGAACGCACCCGCCGCGTACATCCCACGGGCGGAAGCCGACCCGGATCTGGCAGACCTTCGCGCGAAGGTCAGCAGGGCGATCACCGAGGAGGGGATGTCCACGGAGAGAATCGCCGACCTGGTAGTGCAGGGGATGGCCGCACGGAAAACTCATATCTTCCCCCACCCGGAGTGGCTGGACAAATGGCAGGAGCGGGTCGACTCTGTTCGCGCACAAGCGTGATCGGGTAGAGGGGAGCGTCTTCCGGAGCCCATCGTGCGCCACGCTTCCCGGCCGGGGAGGTGTTCGTCCGCTGAGCGGACGAACGCACTGTGCGCCGGTTCCGATGTGCGGTTGGTTGACGGTATATCGGCTCGCCGAGGGCTCGATCGCGATGCGTCGCAGGCCTGTGGAGTGCTGTCGATGCTCGACAATGAAGGGGATTCATCATGACTTTGACCTGGACGTCCGACGGGGCGACCGACGCGCGCGCGAGCGTGACAGATGCCGACCTCGAGATGGCGATCGATGCCGCGGATCCGGGTGCCCTGCTGATGGCGATGGTGCATGCGACCGGTGACCTGTCGCTGCTCGTCGAGTTCGAAGGCAAACTCGACGCAGCGACCCGTACGGCGAACACGGACACCGCGGCGTCGGCGACCCACTACGGAGTTCAGTCCGGTGCCAACGCGGTCCCACCGGGACAGTTTCCGGGGGTCATCGCAGACGAGGTGCGGGCTCGGGCTGCGGAGGTATTGACCACCGATTTACCCGTTGCGATCGATTGCCCGGATCCTGCACTCTTCCGGAGAATGGCAGCGCTGTGCACCGCGAGCATCGTGAACGAGGAGTTCATCCCGCTTCTTCTCGAGCAGGCCGGGTTCCAGAAGAGTCAGCGCTGCGTTCCCGTGACCAAGTCGCCCCCGGCGAACCTGGACGTGATCGTGATCGGCGCAGGCATGGTCGGTCTCAACGCCGCGATCAAGCTCGAAGAGGCAGGTTTTCGGTACACAGTGTTCGAGGCTGCCGACGGCATCGGTGGAACATGGTGGCGCAACACGTATCCCGGTGCAGCGGTCGATACACCGAGTCACTACTACTCGTACTCGTTCGAACTGAATCCCCACTGGACAAAGTACTACCCCCCGGGGCCCGAGTATCTCGAGTACATGCGCTCCGTCGCCGACAAATATGGGCTGCATTCCAAGATCTCGCTCTCGACCGAGGTTCTGTCGGCCGACTGGAACGAACCCGACCAGCGGTGGACCGTGGTGACCCGATCGGCAGACGGGGCCACACAGCAGCACACGGCCGCAGCGGTGGTTACGGCGCTCGGGATGCTCAACGCCCCGAACATCCCCGACATCGAGGGTCTGGGCACGTTCGAGGGGAAGATAGTGCACACCGCGGAGTGGGATCCGGAGTTGGATCTGTCCGGTAAGCGCGTGGTGATCCTCGGCACGGGGTGCACCGCGGTCCAGGTGGTGGCGAACATCGTCGACCAGGTGGCAAGTCTTGACGCAGTGGTGCGAAGCCCACACTGGATAGTCCCCGAGAAGGCCGTCGTCAACGAGGTGCCGGAGGGGGAGCGGTGGGCGATGCGCCACCTGCCCTTCTATCAGGAATGGTTCCGGCTCAAGGCGTACTGGCTCGCGTCGGACAACCTCTACCCCATGCCACGGATCGATCCGGAGTGGGCGGCAACTCACCTGTCAGCGTCGCAGGCCAACGATCGGGTACTGCAGACCGCCCTGCAGCACCTCGCCACCTCCTTCCCTGATCGTCCGGATCTGATCGAGAAGCTGACGCCGGACTTCCGGCCGTACGCCAAGCGAATCGTCAAGGACCCGGGCTTCTTTGCCGCACTCAATCGGGAGAATGTGGCCCTGCACCGTGCGTCGTTCGCGCGTGTGCACCACAACGGTGTGACGACCACTGCGGGTGACTTCATCGAGGCCGACGTCATCATCTTCGCTACCGGATTCAAGCTCCAGTTCGCGTCCTACATCGACATCACGGGGCGTGGGGGGCAGAAGCTGGCCGACCTCTGGGACGACGGCGACGATCCGCGGGCGTACTTGGGAATTCAGGTATCCGGGTTCCCCAACCTGTTCGTCACCGCCGGCCCGAATGCGGCTCCGAATCACGGTGCCGGACACAACCTCCTGAGCGAGGAGCAGGTCCACTACATCGTGGAGTGCCTGCAGCACCTGGTCGAGAGCGGGAATGCATCGATGGATGTCAAGGCGGAGGTGCAGGAAGAGTACAACAACAAGGTCGATGCGGCACTCGACCTCACGGTCTGGGCACACCCCGGCGAGGCCGCCACCGGCTACTACCGAAACAAGAAGGGGCGTGTCGTCGTCTCGTGCCCGTGGCGACTGGTCGACTACTGGACGATGCTCCGTCAGCCCACGATCGAGGACTTCACATTTACCCCCGCCTGAAGTGACCGACGTGACAAGCGCTTCGGCCCCGGTCGACACGAGGTGTGTCGACCGGGGCCGAATCCGTTTTCGAGGGTGAGCGTCAGGTCTTGGCGGCCGTCGGCGTCGACGATCAGGAACGGTAGCTACGACGCCTCCGCTGCAGGCCGCTTCGCGGGGGCGGCGCACTGCAATTGCGGGTGTAGGACACTGTTTTCCAGCTCGCAGAAGGTGTGGCACACCCGGTCACGGACCACCACCTCGATGCATTCGGGATCGAACCAGCGGTCCACCACTGCCCAGTGGACGGGATGATCGAGGTACTGTCCCGTGACGGCAGAGTGTCCGGTGAATTCCTGCTCCCACACATGTGTCCACTCGACCGGGCCGGTGGACTCGAGGACGCGGCTCAGGCGCCAGGCCCTGATCGACGAGATGTGTTTCGGCATGGACAGAAGGTCTCGCTCGAACCTGTCTATCGCGTCGTCGTCGGCAGTCGGGTGCACTCGCAGCAGCAACGTTCGGTACACGGAGGCTCGGGGTGCGCCTACGGCTCGTTCGGTGACACCGGAGGGATACTCCACGCCGTATACCTTGTCGACTTCTGTTGCGCCCAGGACGGACTCGACCGACGAACGGTGTCGTTGCCAATTCTCCCGATCCGAGTACTGGAGATGGACGATCAGATCGCCGCCGTTGATGACGCCCGACAGTGTCGGCGCCACGAGATGGTGGTTCGCGCCGGTGGCTACCTCGCGAAGCTCACAGGTGAGTGCCTGTCGCTCTTCGGCGCCCGCCGCCGTGCGAAAGTGCACCACCTTCGTCACGTTATACATTGCACAGCACCTCGACATCCTCCGTCGGCGCGGCCATGGATCGTGACCGCTCCACGATCAGTTCGTCCACCCGGTTCCACCACTCGCCGAGGGTCGGATCGGGCCGGCCCATCCGGGTCATGTCCCACCAGGCCGCGACGTTGTCGACCGTCCAGGTGGCGGTGACGGTGTTCGAATCGTCGTCCAGCCAGATCGGTGGGCTGACGAGTATGTGCGCAAGCGTCATTCCGCGCGCTCGCCCGCCGGGTACGTACTCGCTGGTGTACGAAGCCACGAACTCCCGGGCTCTACCGGGTTCGGTGACGACTCTGTCGATGACGAATATTCTTCCGGTCATGCATCAGAACGTAGTGCCGGAACACGTGATCGGAAATCGAAAAGACCGTTGGGCGGGAAAGGATTACATGGGAAGATCGAACGTGCGTCAGTGCTTCTCGGTTCGTGGACGGAGAGCGAGGTTCGCGCTCGCCTGCCCGCCCTGCCGGTGACCGTCCATCAGCTCGATGAGGCGGTCATTGTCGTGGGCCCGTAGTGCGTCGAGCATTTCCTCGTGTTCGCGTATCACCCGCGCGCGGCCTTCCGGGTCGTACAGGTAGACCGCGTGGTACGGCATTGCAAGGGTCCAGAGCCGCCGTAACTCGCCGACCACCAGGTCCAGGCCGGACTGTTCGAAGATGGCGAAGTGGAACGCCTGGTTTCGGAGTCGCATGTCGAGGAAGTCCATGCGTTCGGCGGCCGCCTTCACCTCGTCGTTCAACGTGGAGATCTCGTCGACCGTGGCGGAGTCGAAAAGCGGTAGGGCCCGTAGGGTTTCTCGTTCCAGTGCGGCGCGCATCAGATAGATCTGGTCAAGCTCGGACTCGGCGAGCCGGGCGACGGTGTACCCGACGTTGTGTACGTGTTCGACCAACCCGTCTGCGGTCAGCTGGCGCAGGGCCTCGCGAATGGGCAGTCGGCTCACGCCGAGCTGTTCGGCCATGGTCTCCTGCCGGATCTGCTGGCCGGGAGAGAGTTCGCCGGTGATGATCATCCGCCGGAGCTCGTCGGTAACTCGATTGGTCGCTCGTTCGGAGGCGGGAGCGCTCCGGCGCGTCTTCCCGGTCTGCCTGGCCTCGTCGGACAACGGCCCCTCCTCGCGCGGCACACTTTGTGCGGTGGATCCAATAGTGTAATCGCCGCACCGGGCGTGGGCCGGGCCGGTTGCCGAACGCGCCGTGCGTCCGTACCGCCAGGCGATCGGCGAAACGGAGGCACGGCGCGAGAGTTACGTGCTGCAGGAACTACAGCTCGGTGCGCGACCACGCGTGGCCCCAGTAGCTGTCGGCGGTGATCTCCTCGGCTGTGTAGAAGGTCTCGTCCACCTTCATGCCCTCGGTCCCGAACTCGATGTCCCACCCGCCGGGTGCCCCGACATAGAACGACACCATCTTGTCGTTGGTGTGCCGGCCCAGCGTCGATGACACCGAGAATCCGGCCTTCGTGACACGGTCGAGGGCCTGGCCGACGGCGTCGAGAGTGTCGACCTCCACCATCAGATGGATCAGTCCCGGGTCGCCGCTCTCGGGGAACGGACACAGGGCGAGGCTGTGGTGCCGCTCGTTGATGCCCAGGAACCGAATTCGCAACGGACCGAACTCCGGTGGAGCGGGAAGGCGGAACGCGCCGCGTGGCAGGAAGCCGAGCACGTCGGTGTAGAAATCCAACGATGCCTTCGGATCCGTGACAGGCAGGACCACGTGCCCGAGGCCCTGTGCGCCGGTGACGAACGTGGCGCCGAAGGGGGTGACGACCGGGCTGTGGTCGAGGACTGCGCCGTGGAAGACCTCGAGCGTGGTGCCGGCGGGATCCTGGAAGGTGATCACTTCCTCGACGCGCCGCGCATCGGCCTCTTCGACGGACAGCGGCTTGACGGCGATACCTGCGGCCTCGACGGCACTCTGCACGCGGGCGAGCGCGGCATGGTCGCGGACCTCCCAGCCGACGGTGACGACACGGTCGGCGTCGCCCTTCTTCACGGCGATTCGAGCCGCCCGCTCATCCATTCTCAGGTAGAGCGTGTCCTCGTCGGGGCCGCTACCCTCGGCGAATCCCAGAACGTCGAAAGCGAATGCTCGCCAGCGGTCGATGTCGGCGGTCTGCACCGTGACATAGCCCAGGCTCTTCAGATCGGTCACAGTTGGTGTCCCTTCGTGGTTCGAATGTCAGATCATGACGCGCAGCGGGCCCTGCGGGTCGACGCCGAGACCGCTCAGCGTCGCCGCGTGGTACACGGTGCCCGGCACGTGGATCGCGTGGTGCAGGCCGGCGTGTGCGTCACGCCAGAACCGCTGCATCGGCTTGTCCATGCGCAGCGCGTTGCCGCCGCAGCGGGCGTAAACGGCGTCGATGGCCTGCACGGCCTGCCATGCGGCGTTGACCTGGGTCTCGCGGCCCTGAGCGCGCTGCTCGAACGTCGGGGTCTTGCCGGCGTCGACCAGATCCCACATGCGATCGACGTTGGCCAGCAGGGAGTCCCGGGCCGACTGCAGCTTCGCGGTGGCCTCTCCGACCGCGAACATCGTGTACGGATCGTCCTTGATGGCGGTGCCCTGCGGGTTGATTCGCTCGCGCTGGTACTCGTTGGCGTGGTGCAGCACGCCTTCACAGATGCCGATCGTGGCCGACGTGATGCCGAGCGGGAACATCACCGACCACGGCATGAGGAAGAGGGACTCGGTGCGGCCGTACTTGCGGACGGCGGTGCCGTCGATGACCTCAGCCGCGTCCATGACGCGATGCGTGGGCACGAAGACGTCTTTGACGACAAGGTCTTTGGAGCCGGTACCGCGCAGGCCGACGACGTCCCACGAGTCCTCGATGATCTCGTAGTCGCTGCGGGGGATGATCACGTGCAGGCCCGTCGGTGGCATGGCCATCTGCCCGTCGGCATCGGTTAACCAGGCGCCGAGGAAGGCCCAGTCGCAGTGGTCGGTTCCGGAGGAGAACGACCACTTGCCGGAGAACTTGTAACCGCCGTCGACCGGCACGCACATGCCGCC
>NZ_QAOW01000011.1 GCF_003051005.1 Rhodococcus sp. OK519 | reverse complement strand
AGTTCGGCGAGCTTGTCGAGGGCGGCGTTGGCGCCGGCGACGTAGGCGGCGTGGTGCTTGTCGTGGTGGAGTTCCATGATCTTGCCGGAGATGTGGGGCTCGAGGGCGGCGTAGTCGTAGGGCAGATCGGGCAGCGTGTAGACAGACACGTGAATCCCTTCTTCGCGGGCGTGACGCCCTGACGTGTGAGTTCGTGAATCGTGCGCGGGATTAACCCAATCTCATTGGTACACCGTGCGCAAGCAGACCGCTCAGGTGGGAATGCCCTCACAAAAAAGTTAGGGCACCCTGAAACTGGGGGATTCTCGGTGTGCCGGACATTACGGTCGACGGCTGAAATTGGAACGTGACGTGAACGGAACACTAATATCGAGCGGTGCCTTCCGTGACGCCCGCTCCATCCTCGGGGGCCTCGCGGGCGCCACGTGTGGAACTGACAGGGGCGAATCTCCTACGTGCGATCGCGGTGCTCGCCGTCGTCTATTCGCACATTTCCTTCTATCTCATCGACGATCTCGGCGACGGTTGGTGGCTGATCGACGGCGTCTACGCCGTGTTCGTCGAGGGGTTGGGCCTCAATCAGCACCTCTCGTTCGTCGGCGTCGCGATCTTCATGATGCTGACCGGTGCGGTCATCACCCGGTCTGCGATCCGACACTCGCCAGGCCGGTTCCTGCTCGACCGGATCGGTCGACTGCTCCCGGCATTCTGGGTCGCCATCGCGGCCGCGATCCTGCTGGTCCGCGCGGGTGTCAACGGCATGTTCAGCGGACAACCAGGCGTCTCGAATGGGGAGGCCGCGCTCAGTTTCGTGCTCGGCGGGTTCTTCCTCAAGCCCGAGGTCGCGGTCCTGGGGGTCGCTTGGACGCTGGTCGTGCAGATGCTGTTCTACCTGTACTGCGTCGCGATGCGGCCCGTGCTCCGGACGCGTCCCGTCGCCGTCCCGCTCGTCGGCGCGGCGGTCTGCGCGCTGGTGTTGCTCTACAACCTCTATGCGCCGCACCCGTACACGGTGCCGATGCTGTCGAAGGTGGCGGCGACGCTGCCGGCAGTGTTCCTCGGTCAGCTGATGTACCTGTGGTGGGCCCGGCTGTCGAACTGGCGATGGATCATCGTCGGCGTTCTCGCGCAGATCGAGGTGATCCGTCTCGCGACCGAAGTTCGGGTGTACTGGGCGGGCGACCGCTACCTGTGGACGATCACCGCGGTGACGGTGCTGGTGGTGGCGCTCGGACGGTGGCGCGGCAGCCCGACGCGCTGGGCTGTGATCCGCTGGACCGCGACACGTAGCTACGCGATCTATCTCGTCCACACCCTGATCCTGTACCGGGTGTACGAGAACGCGGTGGGGCCGTTGGGCCGGACCGGTGCGGTCGTCGTGTTCCTGGTCGTCACGGCGCTGGTGTCGGAGGTGCTGTACAGGTGGGTCGAGGTGCCCGCCGCACGGTGGCTGACCGGGCGCACCAGGCGCCCCGACTCGAGCGCCGAACAGGCCGACGACCCGGTGGCGACACGCGACCGCGCGTAGCATCGTCCTATGTCTTGGTTCGATGACCTCGTCGCCCGCGCCGGAACGAAATCCGTGATGGTTACACCGGATCAGGCGCTGCCGGGACGCGAGACCCCGATGTCGGTGCCCGACGCCCACTACGTCAACGGACACCCGTTGAAGCCCCCGTTCCCGGACGGCATGCAGTCCGTCGTCGTGGGTATGGGCTGCTTCTGGGGCGCGGAGAAGGAATTCTGGGAGCTGGACGGCGTCCACTCCACCGCCGTCGGCTACGCGGGCGGCTACACGCCCAACCCCACCTACGAAGAGGTCTGCTCGGGCCGCACGGGGCACACCGAGGTGGTGTTGGTGGTGTTCGATCCGGAGAAGATCTCGTACGAGGGCATTCTCAAGCAGTTCTGGGAGAACCACGACCCGACGCAGGGCATGCGTCAGGGCAACGATCACGGCACCCAGTACCGCTCGGTTATCTACACCGATTCGGACGAGCAGGCAGCGGCGGCGCGGGCCACCGCGGAGGCGTTCGGCAAGCGTCTGGCCGCTGCAGGCTACGGCGAGATCACCACGGAAATAGCGCCGCTCGACACCTTCTACTACGCCGAGGATTATCACCAGCAGTACCTGGCAAAGAACCCCGGCGGCTACTGCCCCGTGCACGCGACGGGGGTCAGCTGCCCGGTTGGATTGGGCGCCTGAGCTTTTCGATCAGAGTCGACGAACAGCGAACGGGCACAGAACGCGACGTGGGGCCGGTGCCGAAACGGCACCGGCCCCACGCGTGCAGCGATCAGGCTGCGGTCACCGGCTCTCGGTCAGCAGTGTCCGAAGCGGAGTCCGCTGCGACCTGCTCCGCGATCGCCTTGCGGCGGCGGTGCAGCGACAGGACCACGACGATGGCGAGTAGCGACGACGCAGCCGAGATCAGGTAGGCGATGCCGAAGCTGCCGTCCGTGTAGAAGCCGTAGCCCCCGACGACGGTGGCGACGTTGGAGTTGAGGACCGCGAACGCGATGACCGGTAGGACCGACGCGATCAGGGTCTGCGACGCCTGCACCATGCTCGACATCGATGCCTGGACCGACGGCGGCACCGAGGCGATCACCAGGTTCGGGATGGAGGCTGTGGTGGCGCCCATGCCGAGGCCGAAGAGCAGGATGCCGAAGAGGACCTCGACCTTGCCGACGTGCCAGAAAGAGGTGACCACGGACGCGACCAGCATCAGCGCAGCGCCACCGGCGAGTGTGAGGGTCGGGAACTTGGTGCGGAGGATGCGTCCGACGGCGATGCCGGCGACGACGCTGCCGACGCCCATCGGGATCTGGAGCAGGCCGACACCCTTGGCGTCCACGCCGAAGCCGTAGCCGAGGCCGAGCGCGGACGGCGTCATGCACATCATCGGGATGAGCGTCGCGTACAGCGAGATGGTGCCGTAGGCGAGGCCGGCCGACAGACAGATGCGGAGCATCGGGCCGTGACGGAAGAACCGCAGGTCGACGATCGGGTCGGTGGTGCGCAGTGCGATCGGGACCCAGATCGCAATGAGCGCGAAGCCGCCGAGGATCAGCAGCAGGGTTCCGCCGTCGGTCCATCCCCACGAGGGGCCGAAGCTGATGCCGGCCAGGATCGCGGCGAGGCCGCCACCGAGGAGTGCGCCACCGAGGTAGTCGAGGCGTGCGTTGTTACGGACGGGCGACTCGGGAGTGGTGAGCATGACCAGCGGGGCGAGCACCGCGAGGGAGATCAGCAGGAACCAGAAGAGGGAGCGGAAGCCCCACGCGTCGACCAGCACGCCGGTGATGAACGGTGCCGGGATCGTCATCAGGCCCATGCCGCCGGCCGCGATGCTGACCGCGAGCGCGAGGGTGTTGGGCGGGAAGACGTCTCGCATGAGAGAGAAGCCCAGGAACATGCAGGCGATGAGGACGCCGAACAGGCCGCGGCCGATCACGAGGACCAGGAAATTGGGTGCGGCCGCGGACATCAGGGCGCCGACGGCGGCGATGGCCATACAGATCAGGAACACTTTGCGCTTACCGTGAATGTCGGCGAGCTTGCCGGCCAGCGGGCAGGCTACTGCGGCGGCCAGCAGGTAGGCCGTCGTCACCCAAGCGACCTGGTCCGTCTGGAAATGTTCGCCGATCGGCATCATCGCGACCGCAGCCATCGTCGAACTGAGAGAGACGATCTCGAGGACGAGAGCGATCGAGACCAGCGACAGCACGAGCCGTGGGTTCCAGCCGCTTCCGAAGACGGCCCGCGGGCTGGTGGCCGCGGTGCCGAGAGTTCCTGACATGTAACGCCTTTCTGCGATGTGTGGTCCGAGTCACACGATGTGACGCCCATTACAGATGGTGCGGACGCGATCACAGATAGACCTCCCGTTGAACGGAACACTAGTTTTCGGGGAGGTGACGAAACGGCGAAGTGCACCCGCGGTCGCGCCGGGGGTGCACTTCGATATCGAGCTTCGGGAACGCAAACGCACTGTCGCCGTTGGCATGTCCGATTTGTGAAGTTGTTGGTCGGGCGTTCGTTTGTCGGCTCAGCCGAGCTGCGGGACGACCTCCGACGCGACCAGTTCGATGTGGGCGAGGTCGGCGAGATCGAGCATTTGCAGGTACACCCGCTGCGTGCCGACCTCGCGGTAGCGGCCGATCTTGTCGACGAGTTCGGCCGGGCTTCCCGCCAGTCCGTTCTCCCGAAGTTCGTCGACCTCGCGGCCGATCTTCGCCGCGCGCCGGGCGATCTCCTCGTCGGTCCGGCCGCAGCACAGCACCAGCGCATTGGAGTAGACGAGCGACTCGGGGTCGCGATCCGCGGACCGGCATGCCTCCCGAACGCGTCCGAACTGCGCGACGGTGTCGTCGATCGAGACGAACGGCAGGTTGAACTCGTCGGCGTAGCGGGCCGCCATTGCGGGGGTACGGCGCTTGCCCATGCCGCCCATCACGATCGGCGGGCGCGGCGACTGGACCGGCTTGGGGAGCGCGGGTGAGTCGACGATGGGGAAGTGCGCGCCCTCGTGGGTGAACGTCTGCCCCACCGGCGTCCCCCACAGTCCGGTGATGACCGCAAGCGATTCCTCGAGGCGGTCGAAGCGCTCACCGAGCGGCGGGAACGGGATGCCGTACGCGCTGTGCTCCTCCGCGAACCAGCCGGCGCCGAGTCCGAGTTCGATCCGGCCGCCGCTCATCGCGTCGACCTGCGCGACCGAGATCGCGAGCGGGCCGGGGTAGCGGAACGTCGCCGACGTGACGAGCGTGCCGAGGCGGATCGTCGACGTGTCGCGGGCCAGTCCCGCGAGGGTGATCCACGCGTCGGTGGGGCCGGGCAGGCCGTCGACGTTCATGGCGAGGTAGTGGTCGGACCGGAAGAAGGCGTCGTATCCGAACTGTTCTGCGGCCTTCGCCACCGCGAGGAGATCGTCGTAGGTCGCACCCTGCTGCGGTTCGGTGAAGATTCTCAGGTCCATGCAGTCCACTGTGCCCCACCTGCGAGTGTGACGTGCGTCGGAGTCGGGACGGATTCGTGGGAACCGAATCGCGTGCCCCCGCGTCAGATCAGATGTCGGGATGGGAGCGTCCCGACGAGGGGGGAGGGCCGGGCCGGGACTCAGGGTCCGGGACGTGGGCACGCGTCCCGGTGGGGGAGTTCCGGTCCGTGCCTGCTCGCGGCCGTCCGCAGGGGGGGTGGTCCACACAGGCTGTGGATGGCCGCGAGTCTCTCGGTGCACAAGTTGTCAGCAACTCACTCACAGCACGGCCTTGACCTGTGGATGACGTCCGCGACGACCACCCAAAACTGTGGATGAACCTGTGGAAACTGTGGATAACTCGCCAGTGCAAGTGGCGCAGGTCACATTTGAACACTCATTTCGGTAGTGTGATCTGCGCTACAGTCTCGGTCCGGTCACGAACCACGTTGTCGCGTAACGCCGGACGCGCCTCTTTCGACGGGGGCCGTGCCAGAATCGACGGTGTGACCACTCCGCACGTTCCTACCGTTCACCTGACGGATCTCCCGGTGGAATCCGATGAGACCGTCGTGCTGTTGGACGTGCGTGAGGACGACGAGTGGGCGCTCGGCCATGCGCCCACGGCGCAGCACATTGCGCTCGTCGATCTGCCCGCTCGGATGGACGAGATCGACATCGACGCCGAGGTGTACGTCGTCTGCCGACAGGGCGGGCGCTCGATCGTCGCCGTCGAGTTCCTCAACTCGGTGGGGTTCGACGCCTATCACGTCGACGGCGGCATGGTCGCGTGGCAGGTCGCGGGCCTACCGCTCACCTCGGACGGCGACCCCGGCACGGCGAAGATCTTCTAGATGACCGTCGTCCAGGTGTGCGCTCGGTGCGCGTCGCAGTGGCCGGTGGCCGGTGCACCCGCGCAGTGGTGCCCGCGCTGCCAGGGCGTCCTTCTCTCTCCCGTCGACACCCGCCGTCCGGCGCCGCCGTCGGGACGCAACTTCCGCTGGGTGGCGCGCAGCCCCTATCCGCCCGAGGTTCGGCGCCGCGGTCGCGCCTCGCGCGGGCCCACCCCGCGATACCGGTACATCCCGCGGTGGGGGCTCCTCGATCCGCCGCCCGAGGAGCGCGACGAGCGTGTCGGTCGCACCGAGGTGGTCGCCGATCTCGCCCCGACGCTGCTCGCATGCGCGGCCCTCGTGTTCGGTCTCGCGACCGTGGCCGAGTGCTTCCGGTACGGGCTCCTCGTGTTCAACCGCGTCCGTCTCGTCGACCCGCTCACCCTCGCGATCTCCGACGCGATGGTGTGGTCGACCCAGCTGTCCGCGCCGCTCGTCGCCGTCGCTGCAGCGTTCGCGGTTGCGTGCCGCCTGCGCGTCGAACGGGCCCGCGTGTTCGCCGAACGCGGTCTCGCCGACCCCCGCTCGCTGCGCGAGTTGCTCGTGGGCGTCCTGCTCCCCGGACTCAACCTCGTGATGCCCGGCGTGTACCTCACCGAGATCGTGGACGGTGATCGACGCCTGCGGCGCGCGGTCCGGCTCTGGTGGACGTCCTGGATCGCCGGGGGCATCCTCGTGGTGGCCAACGTGCTGTGGCGTAACCAGGATTCGCTGCAGGCCCGCGCCGACGGCGTGGTGCTGTCGGCGATCACGGCGGCCGTCGGACTCGTCACCGCCCTACTGGCACTGCTCGTGATCCGGCGGTTCGACGGACGCGACCTACTCGGACGGCCACACCGCGTCACGCGGTGGATCAACGCGTCCCGGCCGGAGGAGGCGATGGCGGGATGAGCCCCGATCGTCGTGGACCGCTGGTCGTCGCACACCGCGGCGCCTCCGCCTCCCGTCCCGAACACACCCTCGCCGCCTACGAACTGGCGCTCGCCGAGGGCGCCGACGGCCTCGAATGCGACGTCCGGCTCACCCGTGACGGCCACCTCGTGTGCGTCCACGATCGGCGGGTCGACCGCACGTCGTCCGGGAGCGGCGTGGTCAGCGAGATGACGCTGAGCTCGCTCGGTGAATTCGATTACGGCCACGGCGACGAGCCGGCCGGGCTGCTCACCCTGGCGGACCTCATCACGCTGGTCCTCGACTGGACGTCGCGGCCCACCAAGCTGTTCATCGAGACCAAGCATCCCGTCCGCTACGGCGGTCTGGTCGAGAGCAAGGTGCTCGCGGAACTGGCCCGCTTCGGCCTGGCCGCCCCCGCGTCCGCGGACCACTCGCGGGCGGTCGTGATGTCGTTCGCGGCGAGCGCGGTGTGGCGGATCCGCCGAGCGGCGCCGCTGCTCCCCACGGTCCTGCTGGGCGACGCGTCCCGTTACCTCGGGGGCGGTGCCGCCACCACCGTCGGCGCCACCGCGGTGGGCCCGTCGATCAAGACGCTGCGCGAGCACCCCGAGATCGTCGACAAGGCCGCCGCAGCGGGCCGCGCCACCTACTGCTGGACGGTCGACGACCACGAGGACGTGGCGCTGTGCAGGGAACTCGGGGTCAGCTGGGTGGCCACCAACCATCCGGGGCGCACCAAGAATTGGCTGGGCGGCTGAGGGAACCGGCGTGTCCGTGTAGGTTTTGGCCTCGTGGGTAAGAAGAGCAAGAGAAACAGTGGTCCCAAGCCGGGCAGCGCCCGCGTCGCGAAGCTCGAGCAGCGCCGCCTCGAGCGCGAGGCCGAGGTGTCCGCGCCGACCCGCCCCTTCGCGGGGCTGGCTGCCGAGTGCGACCTCGTCGCCCTGCGCGAGTTCGTGCCGTCCGCACTCGTCGAACTCCCCGTCCGCGATGCCGCCACTCCGGTGACCGCGGCCACCGTGTTGCCCGGTGCCGTCGCCGCGCTGGTGCGCGACGAGGCCGGCAGCCCCGGTCGTTACGTCGGGTTGCAGGTCCAGGCCCACACCGGTGATCCCGGTGCCGACCTCGGCGCCGCGGTGACGTGGGCGCAGGCCGCCGAAGCGGGCACCTCGCTGAGCTTCGCCGACCCCCAGGCCGACAGCCCGCGCCTGGCCGACGTCCTCATCGCCGACGTGCTCCCGAAGATCACCGTGCACCAGACCTTCGACTGGTGGATCCCGGAGGGTGTCCAGCCGGCAGCCGACGTCGCCGCGACCGTCGTGCAGGCGAATCAGGCGATCATGCCGACGGCGCGCCTCGAGGCCGACGGCGTCGTGGCCGCGTGGTGGGTGGACGCCGGTGAGAAGGCGCATCTGCGCTGGGTGCGTCCCGAGGACGAGGACACGCTGATGCTGGCGCTCGCTCGCGTTCACGCCGCGGGTGGTCTGCACCTCGGCGAGGGTTCGCGCTTCGCGGGCTCGTTCCGCACGCACGGCCTGCTCGTCCCGGTCTTCGATCTCGATCCGGAGATGCACGCCAACGAGTGGGCCGCGCCCACCGCAGAGCTGGGCGAGCGCCTCGCTGAGGCGCTGACCGTGGATGCTCCGCTGACCGTGGCCGAGCGCGGTGCCCGCGACGGCCTGCGCAGCCGCCAGGTCACTCTGCGCTGAGTTCATGACGACCGAAGGCCCCCGTCACGCGCTGTGAGTGCGTTCAGGGGGCCTTCGGCTTTTGTCTAGATCGTGCCGCCGGCGGCCGGTGGGGCGCCCGACGCGTCGACGCTGCTCATCTCGCGGGCGACGAAGTCCTCGAGGTCGAACAGGTTGGAGCCGGCGCGGTCGGCGATGGTCAGCAGCGTCGTCATGCGCGCGACCTCCTCGACCTGTTCCTTCAGGAACCACTGCATGAACTGCTCGCCCAGGTAGTCGCCGTCGTCGCGGGCCGTGCGGGCGAGGGCCACGATCTGCTCGGTGACCGCCTGCTCCTGCGCGAGGGCGAGGGCGATGGGCTCCCGGGCATCCTCGAAATGGCTGCGCGCCGGGTCGACCCCGGTGAGTTCGATCGCGATGTCCCGATCCAGGAAGTACTGGATGATCATCATCGCGTGATTGCGTTCCTCGTTGCCCTGCTTGTAGAAGTGCCGGGCCAGCTGGGGTAGATCTGCGTTGTCGAAATAGACTGCGGTCGCCAGGTACTGATGCGATGCGTTGAATTCGTTGCGGATCTGATCGTGGAGAAGTGCGTGGAATTTCGTCCGAAGGGAATCGTCTGCAGCACTCATGGATTCACGATATAGCTGATCAGATCGAACTGTCATCCAAGTGGAACCTAATTAAGCCTAGTATTGCCTCAATTAGCGTTGCCTATATTGGGCAGGTTGTCCGGCAGTTCCGTTTCGCTGCAATTGCCGGGGAAAATCGGCAATTGCAGCGGGCCGATTTCAGGCGTTCGCGCCGGCGATTCGGGGAGCCGTGGAGTCCGCCTTCACCGCGGAGCTCATCTCGCGGGCCACGAAGTCCTCGACGTTGAAGTAGTTGTCCCCGGCGCGATCGACGATGGTCAGCAGCGTCGTCATGCTCGCAACCTCCTCGACCTGTTCCTTGAGGAACCACTGGACGAATTGCTCACCGAGGTAGTCGCCGGTGTCGCGGGCCGTGCGTGCGAGGCGAGTGACCTGCTCGGTCACCTTCTTCTCCTGTGCGAGGGCGAGGGCGACGGGTGCGCGCACCGACTCGAACTCCGTGACGACGGCGTCGACGCCGGGCACTGTCACCGGCAGGTCGTTGTCGATGAGGTACTGGATCATCATCATCGCGTGATCGCGTTCCTCGCCGGCCTGACGATAGAAGCGCCCGGCCAGCTGTGGCAGATCGTGCGAATCGAAGTAGACGGCGACCGCGGTGTACTGCTGCGAGGCGGTGAATTCGTTACGGATCTGGGCCTGCAACAGTTGATGGAACTCGCTCGTGTGCGCCACTTCAGTCATGGCGGAAACATTACCGTCCGCATTGCCGCTGTAGTGACGGCGATGTCACTACAGCGACGAGCATCACGGTGTGCCGGTGAGCAGACTCGACGGAATCTGTCGATCATTTGCAAGCGCGTCGAAGAATTCGGACGCTCTTTCCCGATCCCACAAGAGAACGTCACCCCATCCGCCGACGACGTCGAATCCGCCGACCGGCACGGTCGTGGTCACCATCTTGCCGCGCAGCGCCCACGCGAGCCCGGCGAGATTCCACAGGTGGTCGCCGTCGTCGACCTGCAACGAATCGGCCGTTTTCGTCATCATCGGCCACAGGCGCAACGGGTTGATCAGCGTGGTGGGGGATGTCGTCTTCTCGAGCAGCGCGCTCATGAACGCTCGCTGGTTGTTCATGCGGTCCAGGTCGGCCATCGCCGTCGCCCGGCTACGGACGAAGCCGAGGGCCTCCGGGCCCGACAGATCCTGACAGCCTTCCTGCAGGTTGATGCCCGCGAGCGGGTCGTCGATGGGATAAGGCACGCACATGTTGACGCCGCCGAGGGCGTCGACGATGCCGGCGAATCCACCGAAACCGATCTCGGCGTAGTGGTCGATGCGTAGGCCGGTCGCTTCCTCGACCGTCTGCACCAGCAACTGCTCGCCGTCGGGCTCCGAGAACGCCGCGTTGATCTTGCCGCGGCCCATGCCGGGGATGTTGACGTACGAGTCCCGGGGAATCGAGACCATCGTGGTCGCGCCGCTCTTGGGCACGTGGATCAGCATGATCGTGTCGGTGCGTTTGCCGTCGATGTCGCCGCCGCCGGAGAGTTCGCGATCCTGCTCGGCGGACAGTCCGGCACGGCTGTCCGAGCCGACGAGTAGCCAGTTGGTGCCCGGGGTGTCGGCGACCCGGCCGGGATAGTCGGCGAGGGCGTCGACGCGGTTCAGCTTGGTGTCGAGGAACACCACACCGCCCACGGACGCCACCAGGAGCACGACGAGGGTGAGCGCGACGCGCCGCAGCCAGGTCCCGCGCCGGCGAGGCCGTCGCTGCTTGGGGGGCTCGGCGGGAGCGGCCGGGGGTCTCGGCGGCGGGGGGTTACGTGGCGGCGGCGGGACGCGACGCGGTTCGGCGTATGGCCGCGGCGTCTGCGTGGGCGCGTGCCCAGGGCCGCGGTGCTGGCCGCCCTGACCCTGCGAGTACGCCTCCGGCTCCGGCGCCTGCGACCAGGCGCGGGCTGGTGCCGGGCGCTGGGTGGGGCCACCGGATCGGCCGTCGCGACGGATGACCTGGGTGCCCTCGGGGTTGTGCGGGGGCCGCTGCGGCGGGGGGCCGCCGCGACGGGGCGGCGGTGGAACGTTGCGCGGCGGCTGGGGCCGACCGCGTTGCGGCGGGCCCGGCTGACGTCTGTCGGGGGTCTCGCCGTTCACGACATCCGAGAATACGCACGATAACGGCGAGTGGGGGTCACGGCAGCCACGACAGGTGCCCTCGGAGCAGTGCGTAGCCCACGAACGCGACGGTGTCGATCAGGGCGTGCGCGATCACCAGCGGCCACAGTTTGCCCGTGCGCTGCCAGTAGCGGCCGAAGATCAGACCCATCAGGATGTTGCCGAGACCGCCACCGAGTCCCTGGTAGAGGTGGTAGCTGCCGCGCAACAGCGCCGACGCCAGCAGTGACGAGTTCTCGCTCCAGCCGAGCCGGCGCAGCCGCGAGATCAGGTACGCGACCACCAGAATTTCCTCGGCAGCCGAGTTCGCGATCGCCCACAGCACCAGCACCGGCAGACGCCACCAGTGATCGTCGATGGTGCTCGGCATCACCGTGAGATTCATGTCGAGTGCGACCGCGGTGAGATAGAACGCCAGCCCGGGCAGCCCGATCAGGGCGGCGAGCCCGACACCGGGGAGGATCCCGTCGCGCAGTCCGGTCCGGCCGAGCCCGATCCGGCGGGGTCCGAGGCCGCTGCGCCACAACAGATACAACCCGAGCGCCGCCCACGCCGCGAGCTTGACGACGCCGAGTAGTTGCCGGGCCAGATCGATGAACGACTGCGTCGACCGGGACGGGTTGAGCGCGACCGCCTGCTCGGACAGGCCGCCCGGCTGCAGCGCCGACTCGAGCAGCGACAGCGCGCTGTAGACGCCGTTGAGTCCGAACGTGACCAGCAGGACGATCGTGATCTCGAACCACAGCGCGCGTCGTTCACGGGCGTCGAGCAGTGGCGCGGGCGGTGTCGGCGAGGAGGGGCGCAGCCACGAGTCGACGGTCGTGCGGGTGATCACCCCGCCGACGCTAGCCGCAATCCGCGTCAGAGGTGGTGGGCGAGCGATTCGGCGCGGGCACCGAGGCTGGGCAGCCGCAGGTCCGCGAACGGTGTCAGCGCGTTGCCGAGCCGGTTCGTCACGAACGCCACCGACAGACCGGTCTCCGGGTCCGCGAACGCGCCGGAACCGCCCATGCCGTAGTGCCCGAAGGCGCCCGAGTGCTGTGTGCGGGCTGCGACCAGTGCCGCGTGGTAGCCGAGGCGCCAGTTCATCCGGATGCCGAGCACGTAGTCGCGGGCCCGGGTCTGCACCTCGCTCAACTGGGCGAGCGTGTCGGGTTCGAGGAACCGGAGGCCGTCGACGACGCCGTCGTTCGCGAACGCCGCATACATGCGGGCCAGCGCGCGGGCGCTGAACACCCCGTTCCAGCCGGGCATCACGAAGTCGTGGATCGTCGGATCGCGCACCAGCATGTCGAAGCCCTCGGGCATGCCGGCGTCGGCGATGTCCTTCAGCCGCGGCAGCAGCGACAGCGTCATGGACGTCAGCCCCCACGGCACCCCGTACGGGTTGATGTGCGGAAACACCTTCGCGATGCGGCCCTTCTCGGACTCGGGGACCTGGAACCAGAACTCGGGGATGCCGAGCGGTTCGGCGATCTCGGTGCGCACCAGTTCCGTGAACGACTTGCCTGACGCCCGCGCGGTCAGTTCCGCGATGAGCGAGCCGTAGGTGACCGCGTGATAGCCGGGCATCCTGGTGCGCCGCGGGTCCGGGACGGCGGCGGCGAGGGCGGCGGTGACCCGGTCGTGGTCGAGCAGTGCGAGACGGCCCGGGACCAGGCCGCGGATCCGGTGCAGTCCGGCGCGATGGCTGAGCAGTTCGCGGACGGTGATCGCGTCCTTGCCGGCCTCACCGAACTCGGGCCAGTACGACGCGACGGGGGTGTCGTAATCGATGAGCCCGCGCTGCGCGAGGCGGTGCAGGACGGTGCTGGCGACGCCCTTGCCGGTCGAGAACGACAGCGTGACGGTCTCGGAGTCCCACTTGCGGATCGGCGACGCCCAGCCTGCCCACACGTCGAGGACGGGCCGGCCGTGCAGATACACGGAAAGGGCCCCGCCGCCGTCGCGGGCGCGATGGAACAGGTGGAAGAACTGGGTGGCGAGCGCCTCGAAGCGCGGGTCGACCAGCATCGTCGTCGGTGGTCGATACACCGTCTTGCCGGGCTTCCGGCGGGGCTTCCCGCCCGAGGCACGACGCGGTACTGCGGCAGTCATCTCCAGCGAACTTCCGAAGTCTGTCGAGATCGCCCGATGCGACCTCGGTGCTTACCTGTAGAACAGCCCGAGTGTGACGGTGATTCCGCGATCAGGGCCGCGCGCGCAGTCCGTTCACGAACGGGCAGCCGACGAGGACCCGCAGCGCCCGGCCCAGGGCGAGGGCGTCGTCGACCGGTTCGGTGAAGTCGAGGCGCACGTCGTGGTCGCCGCCGGCACCCTCGATCCGCAGGCGCACCCCGTACCGGTCGATGCCGAGCGGGCGCACCCGGCCGGTGCGCAGCACCGACGGCAGACGCCTGGCCAGCATCTCGACGAGGTCGGCGTGATCCTCATCGAGGTGCTGCAGCCACTCGGTCTCGACGTCCCAGAACGGGTCGGGGGTGGCGCCGAGCAGGTCTTCGACGGCGACGGACTCGGCCCCGCTGCTGTCGGCGACGACGGCCGACGCGAGGTGCAGCTTCAGTAGGGCGGCGCCGTGGCCGAGGTCGAGCAGCGCCGGGTGCGGGTTCTCGGCGGCGACGGCGTCGGCGAGCTGTCGTGCCTGCTCGTCGGGCACTGCGACGAGGTTGCCGCGCAGCCACACGAGCGATCGGACCGGTTCCCGCAGCGTGAGGGGTGCGAGGTCGGTGAGTTCGAGGAGCGCGGGCAGACCACCCGGCCCGGACTGCCAGGCCAGCGCAGTCGCCGCCGAGTCGGACGGGGCGACGAGGACCGCGGTGCCGTCGGCGCGCAGATGATGCAGGGAGGTGACGACCGGGTCGGTGCCGGCGACGGCCAGGACGGCGTCGGTGGCCCGCGCGCTCGCGCTGCGCATCCGTTCGGCGGTGGACGGTCCGGTGGTGCGGGTCATGGCGGCATCCTTCGGTTCGTGTGACGCGGGATGAAGCAGCAAGTGAGGTAAACCTAAGCTAATTCCTTGGGGGCGTCGCGGCAACCCCTCGGCTCGGAATCGAGAGTTTCCGCCGGTCCGGGCTAACGTGGTGGTGTGTCGATCCCTGTATCCCTGTCGATGCCGGCCCTTCCGTCGCGCAACAGCGCGCCGCGGCCGCTTGTCGCGGGGCTGCTCCACCAGCGGCGAGAGGCCGCCGTCCCGACCGTTGTCCGGGACGCCGTCACCACCGGTCACCCCGTCGTGGCCGCGTCGGTGCTGACGGCCGCCGTCGGAACCGACGCCGACGCCGGTGCCGTGATCGTCGAACTCGACGTCGCACCACGGGCGCTGCAGAGCGCGATCGACCACCGTGCCGTCCGCTACCACGTGGACTGCCCGCCCGAACAGATCGAGGACGCCGTCGATCTGCGCCTGTCTGCGCCGGTCGCCGTCTTCGTGACGCCCGACGACTCCGTCGCGACGCTCGCCGAATCGGCGCAGCTTCTTGCCGATGCCGGGCACAGCCCGGGCCTGATCGCGGGACAGCCCGTCGAGGCCGTCGCCGATTTCCTCGCGGTCCTCACCCACACCTCCGTCGGGTTCGTCGCCCGCGCGAACGACGGCGCCGAGGTGCTCGCGCTGCTCGCCGGCACCGTCGCGTCGCTGCGCGGCGACGACGTCCGGGCCGCTCTCGCGGCTCCGGATCTCGCGGCACTGGCCGCGCTCATCCCGGACGCCGCCGAGGCCGTGCGCGGCGTGCTGCTCGGCATCGAGGTCCCCGACCCGCACGAGGTCGACCGCGTGCTCGCCGACGCCGGTCTGCTGTAACGGAACCGGGACCGATCGCGGGAATGCGCCGGGGGCGATTGCGTAACCTCGTAGTCGTGCCACGTATCGCGTACTTCGGACCCACCGGAACCTTCACCGAGATGGCCCTCGCCCGGCTCGAGGCGGCCGGGACGTTCGCCGGTGAGGTGGAACGGATCGCCGCGGTAAGTCAGCCCGCCGCGCTCGAGATGGTGCGGCGCGGTGAAGTCGAGGGTGCCGTCGTCCCGATAGAGAGTTCGGTGGAGGGGTCGATCCGCCCGACCATGGACGCGCTCGCGCTCGGCGACCGGCTGCAGATCATGGCCGAGACCGAACTCGATGTCGCGTTCACGATCGTCGGCCGCCCCGGCGCCACCCTCGGCGACGTCCGCACCGTCCGCGCCTACCCGGTCGCGACCGTCCAGGTGCAGGCCTGGCTCGACCGTAATCTGCCGAACGCCGTGGTGGAACCGGCGGCGTCGAATGCCGGTGCCGCCGAGGATGTCGCCGCCGGTGTCGCGGACGCCGGGGTGTCCACCGCGCTGGCGGGGGAGCGGCTGGGTCTGACCACGCTCGCGTCAGGTGTCGCCGACTACGAGGGCGCCCGCACCCGCTTCGTGCTGGTCACCGCGCCCGGCCCGGCGCCGGCCCGGACCGGCAACGACCGCACCAGCGTGGTGCTGCACCTCGACAACGTCCCCGGCTCCCTCGTGCGGGCGATGACCGAGTTCGCTACCCGCGGCATCGATCTCACCCGCATCGAATCACGTCCCACGCGTAAGGAATTCGGGACCTATCTGTTCCATCTGGATTGCGTCGGCCACATCGACGACGGTCTGGTTGCGGAGGCACTCAAGGCGCTGCACCGCTTCAGTGAGGTCCGCTTCCTGGGGTCGTGGCCGTCGGCGGTGCCGGGAGGTGGCGCGCCGATGCCCGACGCGGACGACGCCGACTGGCTCGAGCGTCTGCGCCGCGGGGAGGCCGGAGCATGAGCGGGCGGCTCATCCTGGTCCGGCACGGTCAGACGGAGGCGAACGTCGAACGCCGACTCGACACCCGGCTGCCGGGTGCGCGTTTGACGGAACTCGGTAGGACGCAGGCACTATCGCTCGGCACCCGATTGGCGGCGCGTCCGCCGACCGCACTGGTGTCGTCGCAGGCGCTGCGGGCGCGGGAGACGGCGGGGTTCGTGGAGACGGAGTCCGGTATCGCACTGCAGGTGCGCGCCGGCCTGCACGAAGCGCAGGCCGGTGAGCTCGAGGACCGCTCCGACCTCGAGTCGCACAAGATGTTCGCAAAGGTGTTCCATACGTGGCACACCGGTGACCTGTCCGCGCGGATCCCGGGCGGCGAGTCGGGCCACGACCTCGTCGAACGCTATGTGCCGGTGATTGATTCGTTGCGCGAGGAGTATCTGACCGATCCCGGGATGGGCGGCGACGTGGTGGTGGTCAGTCACGGCGCGGCGATCCGCCTGGTCGGCGCCTACCTGGCGGGTGTGCCGGGCGCGTTTGCGGCGGACCGGCATCTGGAGAACACCTCGACGGTGGAGCTGGTGCCCACGGACGAAGGCTGGCGGTGCGTCCGGTGGGGCACCTACGATCCGCCGTTCGATGCGACCCCGCAGCGCCCGTGGTTCGAGCCGGAAGCGGCCGGCGCCACCGACGACCCGATGGGCTGACGACTCAGTCCAGTTGGCCGAGCAGGCCGAGGAGCGCCTGACGGAGCCGCCCGGGGTGACCGGGACTGAGCGACGTCCACCGGACGCCGTCGGCGGCGACGCTGGTGGTGCCGACGATCCTCCCGACCACGGTGTCGAACACCGTGACCGGACCGTGCATCAGGTCCGGACGGCCGTCTTCGTGGACGATGCCGACGATCTCGGTGAACGCGGGGCAGTCCGCGAACGCCGGACCGATCACGGCGGCGTCGGCGGTCGGCACCCCGATCCCCGCCAGTTCGGCCGCGGCACGTTCCGGGTCGACGAGACGGTCGAGCGCCGCGCCGAGCAGGTCCGTGGGCCGGTTGACCACCCCGAACGCGAGGGGTTCCGCCGGGCCCAGAGCGTGCACGACCGGGCCGACCACGTCGTGCCGCAGGTACTGCACGGCGATGTCGGCGCCGCCGCGCAGTGCCAGGACCGCACCGTCCTCGTCCCGCGCCAGGCAGAGTCGCGAGACGGTGCCGGCCGTGAACCGGCGTGCCGCGATCTCGCTGCGGGGCCGGGCCAGGACGCGCAGCCACCGCGCCAGTTCGGGGTGCACGGTGGCGACGTCGAGCAGTCCGGCCGCCGTGAGCATGTCGTGTGCCCGGCCGAAGGCGTCGTCGCGCGCGATCGGCGACTCGAAGCGCGGTCCGGCGTCGAGCACCACCGGCAGGACGTCGACGTCCAGTAGATGCACCAGCAGATCGAGTTCGTCGAGGGTGAGTGCCACCGACGGCAGCGCGGTGTCCACGGGGTCGATGCCCAAATCGATCACCGCCCGTCCTCGGACAGGTCGGCGCCGATCACCGACGGGATCACTGTGCGCCCGTCGGTGAAGTGCTCGAAGTTCCTCAGGTAGCCGGGCGTGCTGTGCTCGGTCTCGTCGGCGTCGACCGCCCCGAGTCGGCCGCCCATCGGGGCTGACGTGGCGCCCGCGTTCCGGGTCGCGGCCGCCGCGGCATCGGTGCGCAACGCGTCGGCCGGCGCGACTGCCCCAGTGGCGGCGCCGGCGTTCCCGGAGCCCCCTCTCGCGGCCGAACCGTCGAGTTGTCCGGCCTGGGCCCAGCCGTCGGGCAGGGCGGCACGCGCGCCACCGGTGCCGCCGCCGATCCCCGCGGGCCGGGAAGCGGTCGCGCCGGACGCACCGACGTTGCCGCGGGTGGTGCCGGAGCGCACGTCCGGGGACGATCCGTTGCCGGTGTTCAGGATTGCGGGCGCGCCCCCGCCGAGGCCGCCGAGGACGGTGCCACCGAGGTTCGCGGCGGCCGACGTGGCCGAGGAGACGGTACCGGCGACCGTGCCGATCTGCGAGGCCGCTGTCGTCACCCCGGGACTCTGCGCGAAGGCGGTGGCGACGGCCGCCACCGTCCCGACGGGGTCGGTGCGGAAGTCGTCTTCGAGCCGACGACGTGCGATTTCGCCGCTGTCCCGGGCCTCGAGTCCTGCCGTCGGCCCGTTGGTGAGTGGTGGCGGCTGGGTGAACGATTCGGGGGTTGCGACGACGCTCGATGCCGCCTCGTACGCCTCCATCACCATTCCGGCCCGGAAATCCATCGCCCGGTCGGCGGCCTCGGCTGCGGCGGCGGAGCCGTTGAGCACGCCGCCCGTGCTGTACGCCGCCGTCTTGGCGGTCTTGACCGCGGTGATCTCGGGCAGGCTCGGCATGGTCAGTGCCGCGGTGGTGTACGCGCCGGCCTGGGTGGACGCCTTGCCCGATGTCTCGGCGGCGAGTGCCGCAGACTGCTCGACCCACGCGGTGAACGGGGCGAGCTTGGCGAGTGCGGCCTCGGCCGCCAGGCCCTCCCAACCCGCGCGCAGTTCCGTCATCACGCGGTTGAGCGTGGCGCCCGCGTCGACGAGGCTTCCCGACAGCGCCGCCCAGGCGGGGCTCGCCGCACCCAGCGGGCCGGGGCCGGCCCCGGCCGTGAGCGTGGCCGAGTTGACCGTTGCACCGCGCGGCATCCAGACGACGCCGGTGACACCGATAGTCATGGTGCGTTCCTCCTCGAGATCGACTGTCGGGTGGTCGGGGTGGTCACATGCCGGCGCTGAGTGAGGTGCCGAGCGTCCGGTCCTCGTCCCGGTACGCGGCAGCCTGCGCGCGGAGCATGGCCGCGGCCGCGATCAGTTCCTCGATCCCGCGGCCCGTGGCCGGTCCGAAACTGCCCGCCAACCGGTTGAAGTAGCCGGCGGCCAGCACCGACACCTCCTCGGCGCCGGACGGCGCGACGCTGAGCGCGGGTGAGTGGAGCGCGAGGGAGGTCTGCAGGCGGGTGACGAGAGCATCGATCTCCCCGGCTGCGGCAAGGAGGACGTCCGGGTCGACAAACACGTGGTCCGACATGGCGGTGAACTCCTCGCATCGGGGACGGCGGCAACCGGAACGAGCGGGTCGATTTCGTTCCTCGATGGATTGGACGCCGGAGGAGGCCGGTCGGTTCCATGTGAAACCGACGGAAAGTGCGGGGGCGGTCAGCCCCAGCCGAGTTCGTGCAGGCGGTCCTCATCGATGCCGAAGTAGTGCGCCACCTCGTGAATCACGGTCACCATGACCTCGTGGACCACGTCCTCGTCCGTCTCGCACACGTCGAGGATCGCGTCGCGGTAGATGGTGATCGTGTCGGGCAGTGCGCCGCCGTAGTGGCTGTCCCGCTCGGTCAGCGCGATGCCGTGATAGAGCCCGAGCAGGGTCGGCTCCTCGTCGTTGCGGGGCTCGACCAGTACGACGACGTTGTCGATCGCGCGTGCCAGCTCCGGCGGGATGAGGTCGAGCGCCTCCGAGACCAGTTCCTCGAATCGGTCGGTCGTCATGGTCACCGACACATCAGGCTCCCGGAAGCGGCGCGGCGCCGGGAAGCGGGGTGGGCGCGGAGCGGCCGTCGGGTGCCGTCGGCGGCGGGACCGGGGCCTGACCGTTGATCAGGATCTCGCCCTTGGCGCTGCCGACGATCGTCGCGAAGCCGCTGCCGTCGACCTCCTTGCCGATCGAGCAGTTGATCTTGCGGCTGCCGACGAGCCAGCTGTCGAGGTCCAGGTTGTCCCAGAACAGCGTGAGCGTCTTGTCGCGCAGCACGTCGGGGGAGCCCAGGTAGCCGGTGCTGGCGTCGGTGCATGCCTTCTCGAGGAATCGGTCCTGGTCCTCGACCGACGGCATGCCGCCGGGGAACTGGCTGGCCAGGTCGATGACACCGACCACCTCGAACGCGTGCGGTTGCGTGCAGTCGACGGGATCGGACGGCACGTTCTGGTTGATGCCCACGCAGGTCGCCACGTTCCACGTCTTCGACTGGTCCTGCTGCGCCACGAGCCCCTGGATCGGGAGCAGCGCCCCGGTCACCCCGGAGAACTGCAGGCCGCAGCGGATGGTGCGCTCGCCCGCCGACCAGCCGGCCTCGCCAGGGTTGATCAGCCCGACGCTGAATTTGCCCTTGGGGTCGAACCGCCCGTTCAGATAGGTGTTGACCGCCGGGGCGCACTGCTCGTCGCGTAGTTCGGAGAAGCGCAGGACCCCGGGGAACTTGGCGCCGGGACCGAACTCGGTGCCCGGATACAGGCTCAGGTCGACGTCGGTGGCCACCTCGAACTGGTGCGGCTGTGCGCAGTCCACCTGCCCGAGGTCGCTCGCATCGGCCTCGGACCACGTGAGGCAGTCGCCCGTGGTCGCCGACCCGAAGGCATCGCCCGCGACAGCGCCGGTGGGCTGCGGCCCGACACCGTTGGTGTGCACCGGAAGCTTCTCGCCACGGTCGAAGCCGCCGGCCAGGAAGATGGTGGCGATCGCGGCCAGGACGGCGCCGATCGCGACGAGCGCGAGAGCGCGCCTGGTCACGGGCGCGGACAGGTGTCGGCCCCGCTCCGGGCGTGGAGTCGGCTGCGGTTGCTCGTCGGACATCGCCTACATAATGCCCGCATCGGGCGCGGATGCCGAAGTTTCCGCGTAGGTTCGTGCGGCATGAGTGAGCAATCTCCTGATCGGCGGGACGGTGAGGAGCAGGCGGACGTGCAGGAGTTGGCGGGCCGCATGTTCGACATGGCCCGGTCCGGCGACACGACCACGCTGGCGCAATACGTCGACGCCGGTGTCCCGGTGAACCTGACGAACGGCAGCGGCGACACGCTGGTGATGCTCGCGGCGTACCACGGCCATGCCGGCACGGTCCGTGCGCTGGCCGACCGGGGCGCGGACGTGAATCGGCCCAACGACCGCGGACAGACCCCGCTGGCCGGTGCCGTGTTCAAAGGCGAGGACGAGGTGGTGACCGCGCTGGTCGCGGCCGGAGCCGACGCGGCGGCCGGACAACCGTCGGCGCTCGATGCCGCACGCATGTTCGGACGGGACGATTATCTGCAGATATTGGGGAAGCACCCGGAGTGAGCGCGGCGTAACCAAGTAGGGTTTGTGGTCGTGATTGACCTCAAGTTCCTTCGCGAGAATCCTGACGCCGTCCGCACCTCGCAGCGCACCCGCGGCGAAGACCCCGGTCTGGTCGACGCGCTGCTCGAGGCCGACGCATCCCGCCGCGCCGCGATCCTTGCGGGCGACACGCTGCGCGCCGAACAGAAGGCATTCGGCAAGAAGGTGGGACAGGCGTCCCCGGAGGAGCGCTCGGCGCTGCTCGAGGGCTCCAAGGAGCTGGCTCAGAAGGTCAAGGACGCCGAGGCCACCCAGCACGAGGCGCAGGCCGCGATGGAGGCCGCGCATCGCGCGATCTCGAATATCGTGCAGGACGGCGCCCCCGCCGGCGGTGAGGACGACTTCATCACCCTCGAGACGGTCGGCGAGATCCCGACGTTCGACTTCGAGCCCAAGGACCACCTCGAGCTCGGAGAGTCGCTGGGCTTGATCGACATGGAGCGCGGCGCCAAGGTGTCGGGTTCGCGGTTCTACTTCCTCACCGGCTTCGGCGCGATGCTCCAACTGGGCATGCTGCAGTTGGCGGCGCAGAAGGCGATGGCCAACGGGTTCACGATGATGATCCCGCCGGTGCTCGTCCGGTCCGAGATCATGCAGGGCACCGGCTTCCTCGGCCAGCACGCCGACGAGGTCTACCACCTGGCCGACGACGACCTCTACCTCGTCGGCACCTCCGAGGTGCCGCTGGCCGGCTACCACTCGGGCGAAATCCTGGACCTGGCGAACGGCCCCAAGCGGTACGCCGGCTGGTCGTCGTGCTTCCGCCGCGAGGCCGGCAGCTACGGCAAGGACACCCGCGGCATCATTCGCGTCCACCAGTTCGACAAGGTGGAGATGTTCACGTACTGCAAGCCCGAGGACGCCGACGCCGAGCACCAGCGCCTGCTCGCGTGGGAGCGCGACATGCTGGACGCGATGGGGCTCCCGTACCGCGTCATCGACGTCGCCGGCGGCGACCTCGGTTCGTCTGCGGCCCGCAAGTTCGACTGCGAGGCATGGGTTCCCACGCAGCAGGCGTACCGCGAGCTCACCTCGACGTCGAACTGCACCACTTACCAGGCGCGTCGCCTCCACGTGCGGTACCGCGACGAGAACGGCAAGCCGCAGACCGCCGCGACGCTCAACGGCACCCTCGCGACTACCCGCTGGCTCGTCGCGATCCTCGAAAACCACCAGCAGGCAGACGGATCCGTGCGCGTCCCCGCCGCACTCGTCCCCTTCGTGGGGCGTGAGGTGCTGACGGCGCCGTAGTGCCGGATCACCAACTGAAGGGTCCCTTCGTGCGCTCCCGGCGCATGGAGGGGCCCTTCAGTCGTTCGTGGGTAGTCGTCAGCGCAGGATCAGGCAGGTGGTCGAGGCCGTCGCCAGCAGGCGGTCCTGCTCGTCGCGGACCTCGGCCCGCGCGGTGGCGGTGGTGCGGCCGGTGTGTTCCGAATAGCCGTGCACGCGAATGGGTCCGCCGTCGCCTTTGACTCCGCGGATGTACCGGACGGTGATGTCGAGCGTGGTGTAGCCGACGCCGGCAGGCAGGGTGCTCGACACCGAAAATCCCATCGCGGTGTCGATCATCGTGGCGATCACGCCGCCGTGGACGCTGCCGACGGCGTTGTACTGCCACTCCTGTGGTTCGGCAGTGATCTCGACGAACCCCTCGCGGGCGTCGGTGACGCGGAACCCGAGCGTCGACGCGGTCGGGTGGTGCGGGACGGTGCCGTCGACGAGTCCGCGGACGAACTCGAGACCGCTGAGGTTCCGGTTGGCCTCCGCAATCGGGGTCGGGTCGTTCCAGGTGTAGGTGCGCTGGCGTTCGGTGGACACGCCCCGGACGCTACCGCGCCGGCGGCCGAGGGCGGGGTAGTCGACCGACCGTGAAGAAATAGAATTGAATTCAGAATTCCGTCGACGAAATCTTTGGGCCCAATTGTTTGTTCCGTACATTCCCGCCCGCCTCCGGTCCACGGGCGGAGGGTGTGCGGTCCGCGGACGTGAAGTTCGGGGTCTTTTCGGCCACTCGGCGCCCGATAGGGCTAACTCAAGGGTGAAAGAAGGCATTCTGCATGCAAACGTTCGTTTGGCGTGATATTGGACTGGTGTCCAGTCATGTTCTGGCAGGTAAGCGCACTGGTTTGTGGTTTGGCGGCACCGACTCGGGCCGGGCCTCCTCCTCGTAGGCTACTGGCGAGTAGTCCGGTTAGATCCACAGCTAACCTTCGGCAACATTTGGACGTTTGAATCAAAAAGCGATACAGGGGCGTAATCGCGTCGTTATGGTGTACCGACCTATGCGGATTCCCTCCCCCCTATCCGCAGCTTCTTCAAAGGAAGTGTGTATGCAGAATTCGATACTCAGACGGTGCGCTGCGCCCGTAACAGGCGCAGCGCTCGTGGCAGGCGTGATGTTGGTCGGTGCCCCGGCCAACGCGGTGACCACCACGACGAACTTCACGAGTGCGTGCGTGGCCGGCAGTCTCATCGGCGATCAGGATCAGAACGTCGGTGCGTCGATGACTGTCGACGCACCCAGTCAGGTCGGGCCCGGCGAAGTCTTCACGTACCGGATTCAGCCGAATGCCTCCTCATACCCGGACAAGCAGTCCGGTGCGACCACGACCAACCTGTCCCGGCTGAAGTACGACTACGAGCTTCCGGACAACACCGAGTGGGTGAGTGGCGCGGTGGTGTCTGGTACAGCGATCGGCCTCGACAACGTGGCACCAAACGTTCTGCTTGTGAACGACTCCGGTCAGCCTGACGCGAACGGCCGGGTCATTCGACTGTCCGGAAACAACCAGACCATCGGGAATGGCCCGAGCACCAGCCAGAACTCCGAGGGTGGCATTCGAGTACCGAAGTCCAAGAAGAACCTCGATGGTTCGACCAACGGCAACGGCGAAACATGGTTCCGCCTGCCCGCCGTCGACGTCACGGTCAAGGCGTTGAACGCGGGGGTTGTCACGCCGCGTGTTCGTATCAAGGGCAACGCTGCCAATCACGGCGCTCAGGAGTCGTTCAGCACTTCGTTGGCCAAAGCCAGTTTCCTCGGTACGCAGTGGGCGCCCACCCGATGCACTCCCCGGGACACCAAGACTGCTCCGCTCAACGCAGGCGCCGGGCCGCTCGCGACGATCAATGTCGCGGCCGCGCAAGCATCGACCACCACGACGCTGTCGGCACCGGCGAACGCGGAGACCGGTGCCCAGGTCACGCTGACCGCCACCGTCGCGCCGAGTAATGCGTCCGGTACGGTCCAGTTCAAGGATGGTGCGAACGACATCGGTTCGGCGGTAGCGGTCTCGGGCGGCGCAGCCAGCCTGAACCACACCTTCACCTCGGCCGGTTCGCACTCGGTGACCGCGGTGTTCACCGCTACCGGTAGTTTCACCGGTTCGACATCGGCGGCCTCGACCGTGACCGTGTCGGATCCGACCCCGGTCGACGTGGCGACGACGCTCGGACTGACGGTTCCGCAGAACGCGGAGACCGGCACGGCTGTCGACCTGACTGCCGACGTGACCCCGTCGAACGCGCAGGGCACGGTTCAGTTCAAGGACGGTGGCGACAACATCGGTACCCCGGTGACGGTTGCCGCGGGTGCGGCGACGCTGTCGCACAGCTTCTCTGCTGCCGGTTCTCACGCAATCACCGCCGAGTTCACGGGCGCACCCGGATTCACGGGTTCGACCGCCGGTGCCCAGACCGTGAACGTCACGGTTCCTGTGGTTCCGGATGTGGAAACCGCGACGTCGGTGTCTGTGCCGCCGAGTGCGGCGACGGGCGCCTCGGTCACACTGACGGCCAACGTCACTCCGGCGACCGCGACCGGTACGGTCCAGTTCACGGAGAACGGCAACAACATCGGTTCGCCGGCGGCGGTGTCGAACGGCGTTGCGACGCTGCAGCACACGTTCCAGGCAGCCGGTGTCCAGGCGATCGGTGCCGCATTCACGGGTGACGCCGGCTTCGCGGCCTCCGTTGCCTCGCAGACCCAAAACGTCACTGTGACGGATCCGGATGTAGCGTCCACGACCTCGCTGACCGTTCCGCAGAATGCCGAGACGGGCACTGCGGTAGACCTGACTGCGAATGTCTCGCCGACCGGCGCGACCGGCACGGTGCAGTTCCAGGACAACGGCACCGATATCGGTAATGCCGTAGCAGTGTCGAATGGTGTTGCGACCCTGTCGCATGCCTTCACCGCCGCAGGCTCGCACAGCATCACCGCGACATTCAGCGGCGGCGCCGGGTTTGCCGGTTCGTCGGCCGCGGCTCAGACCGTGACGGTCACCGACCCGATCGTCCAGGACGCGGAGACCACGACGACGGTATCGGTGCCGACCACTGCCGAGACCGGAACTTCGGTGACGCTGTCCGCAGCGGTGGCTCCGGCCCCGACCGGCGGCACGGTGCAGTTCAAGGTTGCCGGTAGCAACGTCGGTACTGCGGTGAACGTTGACGGCGCGGGCCACGCAAGCATGCCGTACACGTTCAACGCAACTGGTGCATACGATGTTTCGGCTGTCTACTCGGGAACTGGCGGGTTCGCGACGTCGACCGCATCCGCGCAGTCGGTCACGGTGTCGGATCCGGCGCCGTCGGATGTGGAGACCACGCTGGGTGTCACCGTCTCGGCGACTGCTGAGACCGGTGCTGACATCGACCTCACGGCAACGGTGAACCCGGCCAATGCTCAGGGCACGGTGCAGTTCTCGGTGGATGGTTCGCCGGTGGGTGCTCCGGTGGCGGTGTCGGGTGGTACCGCGACTCTGTCGCACGCGTTCGCTTCGGCGGGTGCGAAGTCGGTGACCGCGGCGTTCACCGGTGCTACCGGGTTCGCGAACTCGACCGCGGGTGCGCAGTCGGTGACGGTGTCGGATCCGGTTGTGCCGGATACGCAGACGGCGACCACGGTGTCGGTGCCGGCGACTGCGGAGTCGGGTGACTCGGTGACCCTGTCGGCGACGGTGGCTCCGGTTCCGACCGGCGGTACGGTGCAGTTCAAGGTTGCCGGTGCCAATGTCGGTGCTGCGGTGAACGTCGACAGCTCGGGCCACGCGACCATGCCGTACACGTTCGATGCGGCCGGTTCGTACGCGGTGACGGCCGAGTTCTCGGGTACCGCCGGGTTCGCGGCTTCGTCCGCGTCGGCGCAGACGGTGGCGGTGTCGGATCCGGCTCCGCAGGATGTGGAGACGGCTCTGGGGCTGCAGGTTCCGGCTACGGCCGAGACCGGTGTGGCTGCGGATCTGACCGTGACGGTCACGCCGTCGAATGCTGCTGGCACGGTGCAATTCTCGGTGAACGGCAGCCCGATCGAGGCTCCGGTGACGGTGTCCGGTGGTGTGGCGACGCTGTCGCACACCTTCGCCACGGCCGGTGCGAAGTCGGTGACCGCGGCATTCACGGGTGCTGCCGGATTCGCGAATTCGACCGCGACGGCGCAGACCGTCACGGTGTCCGACCCCACCCCGATCGATGTCGTCACGACAACGATGCTGAGTGTCCCCGGCAACGCCAAGACCGGTGAGGCCGAAGACCTGTACGCCACCGTGTACAACTCCACAACCTCAGAGGTCGTCCCGAGCGGTGGCACCGTCGAGTTCTTCGACGGCGCAACCTCGCTCGGAACCGCTCCGGTGATCGACGGTCTCGCCACGCTGTCGCACACCTTCACCACGACGGGCACCCACACCATCACTGCGACCTTCAGTGGCACCACCGGGTTCGCCGGTTCCACCGCTACTGCGAAGCAGGTCTCGGTCACGGTTCCGACACCGGTCGACGTCCAGACGGCCACCGTCCTGACGGTGCCGGCCAATGCGGCGACGGGCACGGCGGTGGAGCTCTCGGCTCAGGTGACCGGTGCCGGCAACGTGCCGGTCAGTGGCACCGTGCAGTTCTTCGACGGGGCCACCCCGATCGGAGATGCGATTCAGGTTGTCAACGGCACGGCAGTGCTGAGCCACACCTTCACCACGGCAGGTGCCCACAGCGTCCATGTGGTGTTCAGCGGCGGCCAGGGCGTGGCGGACTCGACCTCGGGTTCGCAGACGATCCAGGTCTCCGGCGGCAGCTCGGGCGGCATCTTCGGCAGCCTGAGCGGAATCCTGGGGGGCCTGCTCGGCAACCTGAATTTCGGCTCGTAGGTAGTACCTGACGGCTGGGCGGGGTCTCGTCTCTTCACGGAGACGGGGCCTCGCCCGGGGCCGTTTGTCAACGAATCAGGTCGGGTGACCATCCGCGGTCGGGACGGGTGATCAACCAGAAGGCGACACCGATCGCCATCGAGATCACTGTGTGAGGAAAGGAATTCGAATGTCCCGAACAAGGGCACGATTATTCGTGTCGACCGTGGTGGCGGTAGCCATGAAACGCCGAAGAGTGGCAACGCCGCTGTTGGCAGGTATCGCCGCCGTCGGGCTGGCGGTGGGTGGTCTGGCCCCGGCAACCGCGGCCACCTTCCCGACCACGAACACGGCGACGCAGGACCTGATGAACTACACCAAGTCGGTGGTCGGTCCGTCGACGGTTCACCCGGGTGACCTGGTCACCTACAAGACGGTAATCAATCACACGGGCGGCACTCCCGAGAAGTGGACAACGTGGGTGCGCGACACCGCGCCGGCCGGGTTCGTGGCTCAGAGCGCAACGTTGACGTACACCGGTGTCACGAACCGGGCGACGATCAGTGGACTCGGCACCAATGTGGTCGAAGCGAAGTGCAACGGTGGTTGCTCGGCCCTCGGGGGCGGTTTCGTCGTCAAGTCCGGTCAGGGCCTGATCTTCGACGTCACCTACCTGGTGCCGGCCACCCAGCCGTTCGGGGTGTACGACAGCGGCATCAATTACTGCAATTACAAGGTCGGTGGCGGCTGTAATCAGTTTGGCGCCAACCCGTTCGGCGTCAAGGTCGAGGTCGCGGATCCGATCGTGGCCACTTCCACGACGCTGCAAGTTCCGGCTACGGCCACCACGGGGCAGCCTGTGACGTTCACGGCCACCGTGAACCCGTCCGCCGCAAATGGCCAGGTGCAATTCAAGGACGGCGGCACCAACATCGGTTCACCGGTAACCCCGGTCAACGGTGTGGCGACCCATTCGCACATCTTCCCGACGAGCGGCGGGCACACGATCACCGCCGAGTTCGTCGCAGGTAGTGGCTACTCCAGCTCGACGTCCGTCCCGCAGACCGTCACGGTCAGCGATCAGCAGACGGTGACGACCGTGTCGACGCCGGTTTCTGCACTGACGGGTGAGTCGGTCTCGTTGTCTGCCAGTGTGTCTCCGGTTCCAGCGGGTGGCACGGTTCAGTTCACGGTGGCCGGTGGCCTGGTGGGTACTCCGGTGAACGTCGACGGTTCGGGTAACGCGACGATGCCGTACACGTTCAACGCCGCTGGCCCGTTCGAGGTGACGGCGGTGTACTCGGGGGTTGCGGGTTTCGGTGGTTCGACGTCGAGCCCGCAGTCGGTGACGGTTTCGGACCCGGATGTGGTGACTTCGTTGACGCTGGATGTTCCGGCGTCGGCCGTGACAGGTTCGTCGGTCGATCTCGCGGCAACGGTGACTCCGTCGGGCGCGCAGGGTGCGGTGCAGTTCACCGATAACGGTAATCCGATCGGTGGCCCGATTTCGGTGGCGAACGGTGTTGCGACGCTTTCGCACACGTTCGGTTCTTCGGGCGCGCACAGTGTTGGCGCCGAGTTCGTCGCCGGAGCTGGTTACACGACCTCGTCGGCGACTGCGCAGACCGTGACGGTGGCGGATCCGGATGTCGAGACGTCGTTGTCGGTGACGGCGCCGGGCGCGGCCGAGACGGGTGAGTCCCTCACGTTCTCGGCGCAGGTGACGCCGTCGACGGCGCAGGGCGAGGTGCAGTTCAGGGTCAACGGTAACCCGGTGGGTACGCCGCAGGCCGTCTCCGGTGGTGCCGCGAGCCTGCCGTACACGTTCAGCGCGGCTGGCTCCTTCGAGGTGACAGCCGAGTTCGCCGGTGCCGCCGGGTTCACCAACGCGACGGCCGCTGCTCAGACCGTGGCGGTGTCCGTTCCGGATGCGGTCACCTCGTTGACATTGAATGTTCCGGCGACCGCGGTCACCGGAACCTCGGTAAACCTGACGGCGGCGGTGTCACCGGCGGGCGCTCAGGGCTTGGTGCAGTTCACCGACGGCGGGAACCCGATCGGATCGCCGGTTTCGGTGGTGAATGGTGTTGCCACACTGTCGCATACGTTCACGGCCGGTTCACACAGCATCGGCGCGTCGTTCACCGGCGGGCCGGGCTTCACGGATGCGTCGGCCTCGTCGCCGGCGTCGATCGTGGTCAGTGATCCGGATCAGCAGACGACCACCACGGTGACGGTGCCGGGCATGGCGCAGACGGGCACGGCGGTGACGTTGGAGGCAACGGTTGCTCCGGCTCCGTCCGGTGGCACTGTGCAGTTCAAGGTCGGTGGTGTCGATGTCGGTGCGCCGGTGACGGTGTCCAGCGGCACGGCGAGCCTGCCGTGGACGTTCAACGCCGCGGGTTCGTTCGCGGTGACCGCTGAGTTCTCCGGCGCTGCCGGGTTCACGGACTCGTCGGCGTCCGCGCAAAGCGTGGTCGTTTCGGATCCCGATCAGCAGACGTCGTTGACGGTCGAGGTTCCGGGCTCGGCGACGACCGGTTCACCGGTGAACCTGGTTGCGAACCTGACCCCGCAGAGTGCGCAGGGTGAGGTGCAGTTCACTGACAACGGGAACCCGATCGGTTCTCCGGTTTCGGTGGTGAATGGCGTTGCGACGCTGCCGCACACGTTCGCGGCGGGGTCGCACAGCATCGGTGCATCGTTCACGGGTGGTACGGGCTTCGCGGATGCGTCGGCGACCACGCCGGGATCGATCGTGGTCGCCGACCCCGATCAGCAGACGTCGCTGTCGGTGACTGCGCCGGCCACGGCCACGACCGGTGAATCGGTGAGCCTGTCGGCGACGGTGTCGCCGTCGAGTGCGCAGGGCACGGTGCAATTCATGATCGGCGGTGTGGCTGTCGGTTCGCCGCAGACGGTGTCCGGTGGTGTGGCATCGCTGCCGCATACGTTCAACGCCGCGGGCTCGTTCGCGGTGACCGCCGAGTTCTCCGGTGCTGCCGGGTTCACGAACTCGACGGCGTCAGCGCAGACCGTGACAGTGACGGATCCGGCTCCGGTCGATGTCGCGACATCGACGTTGGTCGGTGTTCCGGGCTCGGCGACGACGGGTACGCAGACGACGTTGTCGGTCACGGTGCAGGCGCAGTCGGGCACGGCGGCGCCGACGGGTTCGGCGCAGTTCCGTGAGAACGGCAGCCCGATCGGGTTGCCGGTGACGCTGGTGAACGGTTCAGCTTCGATCGACCACATCTTCACTTCGGTGGGGACGCGCCAGGTGTCCGCGGCGTACACCGCGGATGCCGGGTTCGTGGGGTCGACGTCGATGGATCGTCCGGTGGTGGTGTCGGCGCCGAATCCGTCGGATGTGGTGTCGTCGGTGGTGATCGCGTCGACGCAGACGCCGACGGTAGGCACGCCGTACGTGTTGAAGGCACAGGTGATCGGTGCGGCGACGTTGCCGGGCACGGTGCAGTTCTTCGACGGTGGCATCGAGATCGGTAGCCCGGTTCCGGTGGTCGACGGGTTCGCCGAGCTCACCCACAGCTTCACGCAGAGCGGACCGCGTCAGATTCATGCGGTGTACTCGGGCGGCATCGGCGTAGCGGGCTCGACGTCGGAGACGAAGACCCTCGACGTCGTGCAGTCCGGTGGAGGCGCTGGTGGTGCCGGGTCTCTGGATTTCGGGTCCCTCGGCAGCCTGAGCGGATTCCGTTTCGGATCCTGATGCCTGACGTGTGAAATATGCTGCGGCCCTCCGCGCTAGTGCGCGGGGGGCCACAGTCGTTTCTGGCCAATCCTCCTCGACCTGGACGTTTGTCCTATAGAGTTCGACTCGCATTTCAGACAGACGCGGAGTCGGGCTGCGGTTTGGCTGCAGGGGTTGGCATGGGCCCTGCAGCGCGCCCCGGGCTCTAATCTCATCGGCGCAGTGTCCCAGGTCGAGACCTGATCCGTTGAGTTGGCGGCCGACTGCCGTCGTCGAGAGGGAAGTGCATGGTTGGCAGGGAAATACGCCGAATAGTCGGCGGAGTAAGCGTTTTCGCGCTGGCCGCGGGATTCGCGGCGACAGTGGGCATCGGATCGGCCGGGGCGGCGGAGGGGTCGGTGACTTGGTCCGACGGCAACAGCAAATTCACCCGCACGGTCAGCAATTCGACTCCGTCGGTGGGGGAGACCGTCGCGGTCTCCACAAAGTTCGAGCGCACCGGTGGCGCGGTGGAGTGGATTCAGGCCGTGAAGGACCTCCACCCGGCGTGCCTGACGTATGTCAGTGGCAATACCTCCGGCCCGGAGGTCGCAGCGGACTACACCCGCGTGACGGGTAACTGGCCTGTGTATCCAAACATCAGCCCGAAGTCGCAGACCTTCACGTTCAACTACCTGGTCAACGCGAGTTGTGCCCGCGCGACTCCTCTGATGACCACGATGCACTACGGGGGCAGCCTCGGTAGCGGCACCTACTCGGACAAGGGGCCGACGATCACGGTGGCGAAGGATGCCACCACCACGACGCTGTCCGCGGTGCCGACACCAATGCTGACGGGACAGTCGGTCACTCTGACCGGCTCAGTGACCGGTGCGGGGCAGGGCAGCACGATCGAGTTCTACGACGGGACGACGAAGCTCGGGCAGGGCTTGTCGAATGCGTCGGGGGTTGCGACTTACGCGTGGACGCCGACCACGGCCGGTGCGCGCAGTCTGACGGCGAAGTTCCCGGGCACGGTGATCGCGAACTCGTCGCAGTCGGCGGCGCAGAATGTCCAGGTGAATGCGCCGGTGACCACCGGTGTGTCGGTGTCGGTGCCGGCCACGGCGGTGGCGGGTGCACCGGTGACACTGTCGGCGTCGCTGACCCCGTCGAATGCGGCGGGGACGGTGCAGTTCAAGGACAACGGGGCGAACATCGGTTCGCCGGTGTCGGTGGCGGGCGGCCAGGCGACACTGCCGCACACGTTCACGACCACAGGTGCGCACAGCATCACCGCGGATTTCGTGGCGGGGAGCGGATTCGTGAACTCCTCGGCTTCGGCGCAAACCGTGACGGTGAACGCCTCTACGTCGACGACGCTTCAAGTGCCGGCGTCCGCGTCGACGGGCACGCCGGTGACATTGTCGGCATCGGTGACGCCGGCGAATGCCGCGGGCGCGGTGCAGTTCAAGGACAACGGAACGGCCATCGGATCACCGGTCGCCGTCGCCGCCGGTCAGGCATCGGTACAGCACACGTTCGGTGCTGCAGGCTCGCATGACATCACGGCAGAGTTCATCGCCGGACCCGGATTTGCCTCTTCCGCCGCTGCGCCGCAGTCCGTCGCTGTTTCGAACCCGGATGTGACGACGTCACTTTCGCTGAGTCTTCCGGGCTCGGCGACGACGGGTTCGTCGGTGGACCTGACCGCAACGGTCAGCCCGTCCAATGCTCAGGGCACGGTGCAGTTCACCGATAACGGCTCTCCGATCGGTTCTCCGGTTCCTGTGACCAATGGATCTGCGATGCTCCCGCATACGTTTACGGGTGCGGGTTCGCACAGTGTTGCCGCGAACTTCGTTGCGGGGCCCGGGTTCGTGAACTCGTCGGCGGCAGCGCAGACGGTGACGGTGTCGGATCCTGATGTGACGACGTCGCTTTCGGTGACTGCACCAGGTTCGGCCGAGACGGGTGAGTCGGTGTCTCTGTCGGCGACGGTCAGCCCGTCGAATGCTCAGGGTGCGGTGCAGTTCAAGGTCGGTGGCGTCGCTGTTGGTTCGCCGGTGACGGTGACCGGTGGTGTGGCGTCGGTGCCGCATACGTTCGATGCCGCTGGTTCGTTCGTGGTTACTGCAGAGTTCACCGGCGCTGCCGGGTTCGTGAATTCGTCGGCGACGGCGCAGACGGTGACGGTGTCGGATCCTGATGTGACGACGTCGCTTTCGGTGACTGCGCCGGGTTCGGCCGAGACGGGTGAGTCGGTGTCTCTGTCGGCGACGGTCAGCCCGTCGAATGCTCAGGGTTCGGTGCAGTTCAAGGTGAACGGCAATCCTGTGGGTGCGCCGCAAGCCGTGTCCGGTGGTTCGGCGAGCTTGTCTCACACGTTCAACGCGGCTGGCTCGTTCGCGGTGACGGCTGAGTTCATCGGTGCTGCCGGGTTCACGAACTCGTCTGCGTCGGCGCAGACCGTGGCGGTTACCGATCCGGATGTGTTGACTTCGATGACGGTTCAGGTGCCGGGTTCGGCGACGACTGGTTCGTCGGTGGATCTGTCGGCGACGGTCAGCCCGTCCAATGCGGTCGGCACTGTTCAGTTCACGGACAATGGTGCGCCAATCGGTTCTCCGGTTGCGGTGGTGAATGGTGTTGCGACGCTTCCGCACACCTTCACGGGTACGGGTTCGCACAGCATCGGTGCCTTGTTCACGGGTGGATCCGGCTTCGCTGATGTGTCGGCGAATGCGCCGGGTTCGATCACGGTTGCCGATCCGGATGTCGAGACGTCGCTGTCGGTGACTGCGCCGGCCGCGGCCGCCACGGGTCAGTCGGTGAGTTTGTCGGCGACGGTCACCCCGCCGGGAGCCCAGGGGTCGGTGCAGTTCAAGGTGAACGGCGCTCCGGTGGGTGCGTCTCAGGCGGTCAGTGGCGGCACGGTGACCCTGCCGTACACGTTCAATGCTGCTGACACCTACGCGGTCACGGCCGAGTTCACCGGTGCTGCCGGGTTCACGAATTCGACGGCTTCGGCTCAGAACGTGACGGTTTCCGTTCCGGTTGTTCCGGACGAGAACACCACCACGACGGTGACCGCTCCCACGACCGCGGAGACCGGCCAGCAGGTGACTCTCTCGGCGGCGGTGTCGCCGGTTCCGACCGCCGGCACCGTCCAGTTCAAGGTGGCCGGAGTCGATGTGGGTGTTCCGGTCGCGGTGGACGGCAGCGGTCACGCGGGCATGCAGTACACCTTCAACGTGGCTGGTCCGTTTGCCGTGTCGGCCGTGTACTCCGGCACAACGGGTTTCGCCGGCTCGACGGCGCCAGTCCAGAACGTGACGGTGTCGGATCCAGCGCCGGTCGATGTTGTGACGTCGACGCTGGTCGGTGCTCCGGGTTCGGCGACGACGGGTGTGGAGACGACGTTGTCGGCAACGGTGCAGGCGCAGTCGGGGACGGCGGTGCCGACCGGTTCGGTGCAGTTCCGTGACAACGGCAGCCCGATCGGGTCGCCGGTGGCGCTGGTGAATGGATCTGCCTCCCTCGGCCACACCTTCACGGCGGCGGGGACACACCAAGTGTCCGCGGTGTACACAGCTGATGCCGGGTTCGAAGGGTCGACATCGACGCAGCGTCCGGTGGTGGTGTCCGCTCCGAATCCGTCGGATGTGGTGTCGTCGGTAGTGGTGTCGTCGGCCCAGTCGGCGACCGCAGGGACGTCGTTCACGTTGAAGGCACAGGTGATCGGCGCGCCGTCGTTGCCGGGCACGGTGCAGTTCTTCGATGGCGGTGTCGAGATCGGCGGACCGGTCCCGGTGGTGAACGGCGTGGCCGAGCTGGTCCACACGTTCACGTCGGACGGACCGCACCAGATTCATGCGGTGTACTCGGGTGGTACGGGTGTCGCAGGTTCGACATCGCCGATTCAGGTACTCGACGTCGTCGACTCCGGCGGCGGTACCGGCGGTAGCGGCTCGATGGACTTCGGGTCGCTGGGGAGTCTGAGCGGGTTCCGCCTCGGCGCCTGATTCCGGACGGACGAATGGCCCCTGCCTCTGTGGCAGGGGCCATTCGCCGTTTCGACGTCCCCTGGAAATCAACTGGACATTTGTCCGGCAAAACTGACACACGTTCCAGTTCGGCGGTCTATCGTGACTGACTCGGAGCGCTGTGCCCACAGCGCCTGTCAAACCGTTGTTTCAGGAGTCTGATGAGTTCCTCGTTACGGAGGCGCTGCACTGTGGCGCTCACCGGGTCCGCGTTGATCACCGGATCGCTATTGATCGCTCAGCCGGCGACCGCCGCGACCACCACGACCGATTTCACCACCACGTGTCGCGCCTCGGCGACCATCAACGTCACCAAGACTCCGGCCGCATCGGTCACCGTGAGCGCACCCGACACCGTCGCCCCGGGTGAGACCTTCACCTTCCGGATGCAGACGAATGCGCAATCCTTCCCGGACTCCGATTCCGGTGCGAGCACGACGAACCTGTCGCGCCTCAAGAACGACTTCGAGATCCCTGCGAACGCGACCTTCGTCAGCGCGTCGATCGTTCCGAACACCGCGGTGAACCTGAGCGGCGTCGCTCCGAGTGTCATCCGCGTCAACGACAACGGAGCCGCCGACGCGAACGGCACGCTTCTCAGGATCTCGGGCAACAACGAGGTCATCGGCAACGGTGCGTCGAACAGCACCAACAGCGAGGGCGGCATCTTGGCGCCCAAGCTCGAGAAGAACATCGACGGTAGCAACAACGGCAGCGGCGACTCCTGGTTCCGGCTGCCGGCGATCGACGTGACGATGGTGGCCGGTGGGTCCGGCACCGTCCAGCCCAAAATCCGCACCGGTGGGGCCGCGGGCAGCTTCAACAACGACAAGAACTTCAGCACGCAGCTCGCCAAGGCATCCTTCCTCGGCGTGCAGTGGGCTCCCACACGCTGCAGCCCGCGCAACTCCGAAGGCGCCGGACTGAACGCGGGCGCCAACCCGCTGGCGACCATCCGTATCGCCGTGCCGGACGCCGCCACCACGACGACACTGACGGTTCCGGACACCGCCGCCACCGGCGCGGCCGTTGAGCTCACCGCGGCGGTTGCGCCCGCAGGGGCGTCCGGCACCGTGCAGTTCAAGGACGGCGGGACGAACATCGGCGCGGCCGCGCCCGTGAACAACGGGTCGGCGAGCGTGTCTTATGCGTTCGGATCCTCCGGCGCGCACAGCATCACCGCGGTCTACTCGGGCGCGACCGGCTTCGCGTCGTCGACCTCGGAGGCTCGGACCGTGACGGTGACACCCCCGGTGGTGACCACGACAACCTCGGTTACGGTGCCGCCCAACGCGACCACAGGTCTCGCGGTCGATCTCGTTGCGGCTGTCAGCCCGGCCGGTGCCACAGGAACGGTGCAGTTCAAGGACGGTGCCGCGAATCTCGGTGCGCCCGTGCCGGTTGCCGGGGGACTGGCGACCCTCTCGCACCCCTTCATCACAACAGGTGCGCACAGCATCACCGCCGTCTACTCCGGCGGCACAGGATTCGGTCCGTCGACGTCGAGTGCGCGAACGGTGACGGTCTCGGAGCCCATGCCCGACGCCGTCGCGACCACCACGACGGTCTCGGCTCCCGCTACCGCGGAGGTCGGTACCCCGGTAACGATCTCGGCCACCGTGTCTCCGACGCCTATCGACGGCACCGTGCAGTTCCGGGACGGCGCGACGAATCTCGGTTCGCCCGTGTTGGTTTCCGGCGGAGCTGCAAGCCTGTCCCATACCTTCGCCCGGGGCGGATCGCATCCGATAACCGCGGTGTACAGCGGTGGCGTCGGCTCGCTGGGCTCGACGGCGACCCCGGTGACCGTGGCCGTCACGGCGTCGAGCCTCGGAACCGTCACGTTGCTCAACGTGCCCGGTGAGGCGAAGGCCGGTCAGCCGGTCGACCTGTGGGCGAGCGTGTTCGATCTCGTCGACGGAGTCCAGGTGCCCGACGGCGGCACGGTCCAGTTCCGTGACGGCGGAGCACCGATCGGCAACCCCGCCCCCGTCGTCGAAGGGTTCGCCAAGGTCACGCACACGTTCGGCGCGACCGGTGCCCACTCGATCACGGCCACCTTCAACGGAATGGGCGCATACACGGCGTCGAACGCCGACGCCCAGGGCGTCAACGTGACCCTCGCGTCGGTCGCGGATCTCGCGACGGCCACCGAACTGGTGCTGCCAGGCGGCGGCACCCCGGGAACCCCGGTCACCCTGTCGGCGCGCGTCGTTACCCCGGGGGCACCGCACGGCACCGTGCAGTTCTTCGATGGCGACAAGCCGCTCGGTGCGGCGGTTGACCTCGTCGATGGCCGGGCGAGCCTCACGCACGCCTTCACAGGAACCGGATCGCACACGATCGTCGCGAAGTACAGCGGTGCAGCGGGATTCACCGAATCATCTTCGGTCGCGGATGTGCTCGTGATCGCTGAGCCCGGCGGAACGACAGGCGCCGGCACCGGCAGCCTCTCGTTCGGCTCGTGACGGCGGAGGCCACGATGCGACAGCGAAATGCCGAGTCGGCGAGAGAAGAACGGACGAGCGTCATGACGAGTAGGACGAGGCGACTGACGGCCGCGGCAGGCGTTGCCGCGCTGTCGGTGGCCATCACTGCGACGTTGGGAGCGGGGATCGCGGATGCGGTCGCGGTGAACGAGGGCAAGTACACCTTCACCCGCACCACAGATGTCGATTCCCCACGCGTGGGTGACACGATCACCTACACCACCGTGGTGTCCAAGACCGGCATCGACGGCTACATCAACACGCTCGTCGACGTACACCCGGCGTGCTTCACCTACGTCGATGGTTCCGCCAAGGTGGCCGTCTTCAAGGTCGGCTCCGGGCAGAGCGAGTCGTCGGTGGATCCGGAGACCGGCGCCACCACGACCAAGGTGACTTCCGGGGGCTGGCTGGTCAATTCGAACAACTCGTTGACCTTGAAGGCGAGCTACCGAGTGTCCGACGCCTGCGCCATGGGCGCAGCGAACAGTGGCATGACCGCCAAGGGCACAGTGATGGGTAACGGCTTCCAGTCGTCGACGGACCAGTCCTCGATGGGTCCGTCAGTGATCGTGCGGCAGGCGACGTCGGCGACGGCGGTGACGGCCCCGGCCGGCGCCCTTACAGGTACGCCCGTGAACCTGTCTGCCACAGTCGATCCGGCGTCAGCCACCGGTACCCTTCAGTTCAAGGACGGCGGCACGAACATCGGCGCGCCGGTCTCCCTCGCGTCGGGCACGGCTTCGTTGTCGCACACCTTCAGTGCGCCGGGCACACACAGCATCACCGCGGTGTACTCGGGCGCCACGGCATACGAGGGGTCCACGTCGGGGGCTCAGACGGTGAACGTGTCGGTGCCGGACGTCCCGACCACCACGTTGCTCACGGTTCCCCCGAGCGCCCTCACCGGCACGGCGGTGACGCTGTCCGCAACCGTCACCCCGAACACGGCTTCGGGCACGGTGCAGTTCAAGGACGGAAACACGAACCTCGGTGCGCCGGTGTCTGTCTCGGGCGGCATCGCCACGTTGCCGCACGCGTTCACGACGGCGGGCGTGCACCCGATCTCCGCGGTGTTCGCGGGCGCGGGCTTCGTCTCGTCCACGGCCGGACCGCAGACGATCACGGTGACGGTCCCGGATCTGGTCACGACCACCACGGTCGGCGCGCCGGCCTCGGCGCAGACGGGCGCGCCGGTGACGCTGTCGGCGTCGATCAGCCCGGCCCCGAACGGTGGAACGGTCCAGTTCAAGGACGGTGTCACGCCGATCGGCGGGCCAGTCGAGATGGAGAACGGCGTGGCCACGCTCGAGCACACGTTCGCATCCGTCGGTAACCACTCCCTCACCGCGGTGTACTCGGGCGCAGCAGGATTCGAGCCCTCGACCTCATCAGTCCGGCCCGTGTCCGTCACCGACCCGGTGGTGTCCCCCCGGGGCACCGTGACCCTGCTCAGTGTGCCCGGAGAGGCCAAGACCGGCGGAACCACCGATCTGTGGGTCACCGTTCGGACCCCCGCCGGTGCGCTCGTCGACGGCGGCACCGTCCAGTTCCGTGACGGCGGTCAGGCGATCGGTGACGCGGTCGCAGTGAACGCGGGCGTCGCGCGCCTGCCGCACACGTTCACCGTGGCGGGTGCGCACTCCATTTCGGCGGTCTTCTCCGGAACTCCCGCCCTCGACGGCTCGACGGCAGAAATCCGGATCGTGAACGTGACCGTCCCGGCACCGACCGACGTCGAGACCGCGACGGCGCTGACCGTGCCGGCTTCGGCGGCCAGTGGCGCCACGGTGACGCTGTGGGCATCCGCGGTGTCGTCAGGTCCGGTTCGCGGGACGATCCAGTTCTTCGACGGCGCCACCCCGATCGGTGAGGCCGTGGAACTGGTCGACGGCGCCGCGACTCTGCAGCACTCCTTCACCACATCCGGTGCGCACGCGATCTCTGCGGTGTATTCGGGCGCGGAGGGGCTGAGGGGGTCCACCTCGGAGGCTCGCACCGTCGAGGTCGGTGCCACCGAGTCGACGCCCGGCGGCACGCCGGGGCTCGGCAGCCTCGCCGGGCTTCCCTTCGGTTCCTGACGGACTGGGGCGGATGTGCGAGCGTCCGCCCCTGATCCGTCTGTAGCGAAAACTGTCCGAAGTTGGACGTTTGTTCTATAAAGTCCGAATGAGTTCTGTGTGCCGACCGCGGTACTCAGGGCACTGTCGAACACCGGAGTCGGGCCGGGTTTCGACAGGTACTCAAACGCATGCGTCCTGCTCTGCGTCGGTGGACAATCCGCCCGCGCGCGCTAACGCTCTGGAAGGAGTCGGAATGGCCCGATCGGTCATGCGGCGAGCTGTGTCGAAGGTATTTGTCGGGACGTTGGCCGTTGCCGCGCTCGGTGTCGGTCAGGCGTTGCTGGGTGGTGGTGTCGCCTCCGCCGATCCGATGTCACAAACGGTGACGACGTCGAACATCAGTGCCACCAAGACGGTGGACAACCCCAACCCGTTCCCGGGCGACACCGTGACGACCACCGTCACGTTCAGTGCGAGCGGTAGCCGGTACATGCAGAACTTCACGGACTTCCCACCGGCCGACTACGTACTCCAATCGGTCAGCGGCAAAGTCTGGCGGAGCGGGCCTGTTGCCGGAGGCTTCGGCAAGGGTGGCACCTTCGACGGGACTCCGGCCCAGGACCCGGTCTCGGGCGCTGTCCGGCTCAGCTGGACCGCCAGTGGGAACTGCATCGGTGCGGCCTGCAAGCTGGCACTGCTCGACAAGGGCGCGACCCTGACGTTCACCTACAAGGTTGCGGCGAACGCTCAGCCCGGACCTCGAACCACCGGCATGGAGTTCAACATCTACTCCTTCAATGACACGCAGCGGTGGAATCCGTTGAGCGGGTTGAACCTGTCCGTTCAGCAGGCGTCCACCGCGACCAGCGCCACGGTGACGGTGCCGCCGAGCGCGAAGACGGGCGATTCCGTCCAGCTCTCGGCTTCGGTTTCCCCGGCGAACGCGACCGGCACCGTGCAGTTCAAGGACGGCATCACGAACATCGGTTCGCCCATTCCGGTGGTCAACGGAATCGCCTCGACGTCACACACCTTCGCAACGGCGGGATCCAAGCCGATCACCGCGACGTTCGCGGGTAGTGGCGGATTCTCCAACTCGACCTCGCCCGGACGCATCGTGGAGGTGTCCGTCCGAGGCCAGGACGACGTCGAGTCGAGCACGATCATGACTGCACCGCAGACCGCAACGGTCGGTGTTGCGGTGCGCCTGTCCGCACAGGTCTCGTCGACTGCCCTGACCCTGCCGGGGACGGTGCAGTTCTACGACGGGGGCACGCCGATCGGGCCGCGGCTGCCCGTCGGGAACGGTGTCGTCGCACTCGACTACGTATTCGACGTGTCGGGTGCGCACCAGATCAGCGCTGCCTACACGGGTGGTGCGGGTGTCGACGGCTCGGCGTCCGTTGCACAGACCGTCCAGGTTGCCGATGCCCCGACGCCGCCCGGGGGCGCCGGCAGTCTCGGCAGCTTGGGCAACGGAAGCTCGATGTTCGGTTCCTGACCGACAGTCGAATCGAGGCCCTCACGTGCAGCGTGGGGGCCTCGATTTACGTTTCTGCCGTTTCCGAACCGACCTGGACGCACGTCCGATACAGTAAGTCGCGTTTCGCTCGATGCACGCCGTCGAGGCGAAACGGCCAGGTGACCGGAGTCGGGCCGCACCCTGGGCGTAGAACCCGTGGGGTCGGTGGGCAGGTGAGCCGAAACCGCGGGACCGTGCTCTGGAGGGGGTCGGGACATGGCCCGGTACACGACGCCATCGGCGACACCTTTCGGATCGGCATTCATCGAGGGTCGGCGTCGAGAGGAATTGCATGTCTGACAGGAATATCCGTCGGTTCGTCGGGGGACTCAGCGCGTTCGCAGTGGCAGCAGGATTTGCGGTCACCGCCGGTGTGGGAGTCGCTGGCGCAGCGCCGGGTTCGGTGACGTGGAACGATGGCAGCAGCAAGTACACGCGTACGGTGAGCAATACGACGCCGAGCGAGGGCGACATCGTCACGGTGTCGACGAAGTTCGAGCGTACCGGCGGTGTGGTGGAGTGGATCCAGGCAGTCAAGGATCTGCATCCGTCGTGCCTGACCTATGTCAGCGGTAATACCGGTGGCCCGGAGGTTGCCTCGGATTATGTTCGGGTGACCGGTAATTGGCCGGTGTATCCGAACATCAGCCCGAAGTCGCAGACCTTCGAGTTCAACTATCGGGTCGGTGCCGACTGTGCTCGTGGTGTGCCGCTGTCGACGACGATGCACTACGGCGGTTCGCTGGGTTCGGGAACCTACTCGAACAAGGGTCCGTCGATCACGGTCAGCAAGAACACCACCTCGACGAACCTCGCCCAGATCGCGAGCGCTCAGGTCGGTCAGGCCACGAATCTGGTGGCGACCGTGACAGGCGGAGCACAGGGCGACGCGGTCGAGTTCTTCGACGGCAACACCAAGGTCGGAACGGGCAACCTCGACGCCAACGGCACTGCAACCTACGCCTGGACCCCGTCGACCCGCGGTTCGCACACAGTCATGGCGAAGTTCCCCGGAACGGTGCGGGCGAACGCCTCTCAGTCCGGACAGCAGACCATCGATGTCGCTCAGGTGGATGCAGGGTCGAACACCGCGATCGGCGCTGTCACGGGCGCTCAGGTGGGGCGGGCGTCGACCCTCGAGGCCACCGTTTCGCCGGCGGGTGCGGGCGGCACCGTCCTGTTCAAGGACGGCGCCGAGGTGCTGGCCCAGGTTGCCGTGAACGGTGCCGGCAAGGCCGCCTACCAGTGGACGCCGACAACCGCGGGTAGCCACACGATCGCCGCGGTCTTCTCGGGCCGGGACGGCGTCGTCGGATCGACCGGAACTGCAACGGTGAACGTGGCGGCCAAGCCCATTGACAACAGCGAATCGGCCACCGCGATCGCGAACATTGTCGGAGCAAAGGTCGGTGTAGCGCAGAATATCTCGGCGCAGGTGACTCCGGGGAATGCCGGCGGCACTGTGACATTCAAGGACGGCGACACCGTCATCGGGACGGCCAATCTCGACGGCAACGGCGTCGCATCGCTGAGTTGGACCCCGGCGGTCGAGGGTCAGCGCGTGATCCGGGCCGAGTACTCGGGCGCCGGAACGGTCAATGCCTCGAACGATGATCTGTCGGTTTCCGTGGCTCCCGCCACCAACGGTGGTGACGGAGGAGAAGGCGGCAGCGCCGGCTCGCTCGGCGGCGGATTCGGCTCGCTCGGCGGATAGTCCACGCCAGGATCTCACTCCTCGTCCGGCCTGAGCTCGAGGCCGGACGAGGGGTCTACCAGTCGATTGCAGAAACGGCCGGCAACGCCAGCCGTCGAGAGGGAACCTATGTCTGACAAAAGAGTTCGCTGGATGGCGGCGGGTGCTGCGGCCGCGGTTGCTGCAGGATGCGCGGTTGCGTTTGGTGTCGGTGCCGCGGGTGCGGCGTCGGGGTCCGTGACGTGGGATGACGGCAATAGTCGGTTCACTCGGACGGTGAGCAATACGACGCCGAACGAGGGAGACATCATCACGGTGTCGACCAAGTTCGAGCGCACCAGCACTCCGGTGGAGTGGATCCAGGCGGTGAAGGATCTCCATCCGTCGTGTCTCACATATGTCAGTGGTAATACTTCCAACCCGGAGATAAAGCCGGATTATGTTCGGGTGACGGGCAATTGGGATGTGTACCCGAACATCAATCCGAAGTCGCGGACCTTCGAGTTCAGCTATCGGGTGGGTGCGGATTGCGACCGTGGTGTGCCGTTGGCGACGTCGATGCATTACGGCGGGTCGTTGGGTTCGGGAACCTACTCGGACAAGGGCCCGGCGATCACGGTGAGTAAGAACGTCACGACGACGACGCTCGCTGCAGTCCCCGGCCCGGTGACGTCAGGTCAGTCCGTCACGCTCACTGCGACGGTGACCAAAGGCGCGCAGGGTGACTCGGTTGATTTCTTCGACGGTGCTACCAAGGTCGGCTCTGGTGCGTTGAACGGTTCGGGTGTTGCGACGCTGACATGGACGCCGACGACGTCGGGCGCGCGTTCGTTGCAGGCGAAGTATCTGGGTACGGCGAAGGCGAATCCGTCGGAGTCGTCGCAGCAGCCGGTGTCGGTGGTGGTGCAGACGTCGATGACGGTGTCGGCGCCGGCGACGGCGTTGACGGGTACTGCGGTGACGTTGTCGGCGAATGTGACTCCCTCGAACGCGTCGGGCACGGTGCAGTTCAAGGACAACGGTGCGAACATCGGCTCTCCGGTCGCTGTGACGAATGGTGTCGCGACGACGCAGTACACCTTCACGACGGCCGGTAACCGCAGTATCACGGCCGAATTCACAGGCGCGGGCTTCGCCACCGCGACGTCCGCTCCGCAGCCGGTGGCAGTGAACAATCCGGACGTCCAGACGACCGCCTCGCTCCAGGTACCCTCCACCGCGGAGACCGGAACGCCCGTGATTCTGACGGCCAACCTCACCCCGGCAAACGCGTCCGGGTCCGTGCAGTTCAAGGACGGCGCCAGCAATATCGGCTCGCCGGTGACTGTTGCAAGTGGCAAGGCTCAGCTCAGCCACACCTTCACAGAGGCAGGCAACCACAGCATCTCCGCCGTGTTCACGGGCAGCCCAGGATTCCTCGGATCCACGGCGCCCGCGAAGTCGGTGATCGCGACCGACCCGCAGGTTCCCGATGTCCAGACCGATACTGCCGTAACAGTTCCGGCGACGGCGCAGACCGGGTCGGCAGTGGCACTGTCCGCGGCGGTGAGCCCCGCCGATGTGTCGGGCACCGTGCAGTTCAAGGACGGCAACGACAACATCGGATCGTCGGTCTCCGTCGTGAACGGTGTCGCCGCACTGCAGCACACATTCACCGAGACAGGATCCCATTCGATCACCGCCGTCTTCACGGGCGGTGCCGGGTTCTCCGGTTCGACGTCGACGGCACAATCGGTCCAGGTGTCCGATCCTGCCCCCGGCGATGTGGTGACTTCGACGGCGCTGACCGCTCCGGCAACTGCCACCCAGGGACAGCAGATCAGCCTCTCGGCCCGCGTCACGAGTAGCGGCGCGCTGACTGGAACAGTCCAGTTCTACGACGGCGCCACGCCTGTCGGCGCAGCGGTCGCGCTCGAAAACGGTGTGGCGGTGCTCCCGCACACGTTCAACGCCATTGGTGCGCACCAGATCACGGCGGTCTACTCCGGCGGAACCGGGTCGCAGGCGTCAACGTCGGCACCCCAGACCGTCCAGGTCGCCGCGGGCGGCGGAGATGGCGGGGGAGGAATGGGTTCGCTCGGCTCACTGAGTGGTTTCGGTTCCTGACTCCACACAGTCCGCTCAATCAGTTCCAAACCTCTGCGCCCGGGGTCGGGCCGGCGTGGATGGTGCTATCCGAAGCGATCACTCGAGCCGCCGGGTTCACGAAATCCGCGGGGCCGAAGAGTGCTCTGAAGAAGGGGAAACGAAATGGCCCGATCGAAAACGCGGACAATCGTGGCCGCAGCAGCTGCCGGTGCAGTAGCTGCGGGGTTCGTAGTGACGGTGGGCGTGAGTCCGGCTGGTGCGGCGCAGGGTGTGGTGTCGTGGCAGGACGGGGGCAGTAAGTTCACGCGGACGGTGAGTAATGCGACGCCGAACGAGGGAGACATCATCACGGTGTCGACCAAGTTCGAGCGCACCAGCACTCCGGTGGAGTGGATCCAGGCGGTGAAGGATCTCCATCCGTCGTGTCTGACGTATGTGAGTGGCAATACCGGTGGCCCGGAGGTTGCCTCGGATTATGTTCGGGTTACCGGTAATTGGCCGGTATATCCGAACATCAGTCCGCAATCGCAGACCTTCGAGTTCAACTATCGGGTCGGTGCCGATTGCGCCCGTGGTGTGCCGTTGATGACGACGATGCATTACGGCGGATCGTTGGGTTCGGGAACCTACTCGGACAAGGGGCCGGCCGTCACAGTAGCCAAGAATGCCACGACGACGTCGTTGGCGGCGGTCTCAGGTCCGGTGACGGCGGGGCAGTCCGTGACGCTCACCGCAACGGTGACCGGTGGCGCGCAGGGTGATCCAGTCGACTTCTACGACGGGACCACGAAGCTGGGCTCGGGAGCCCTGAATGCGTCGGGTGTCGCGACGTACGCGTGGACACTCACATCGCCCGGTGTGCATCCGTTGCAGGCGAAGTATCTGGGTACGGCGAAGGCGAATCCGTCGGAGTCGTCGCAGCAGCCGGTGTCGGTGGTGGTGCAGACGTCGATGACGGTGTCGGCGCCGGCGACGGCGGTGACGGGTACGGCGGTGACGTTGTCGGCGAATGTGACGCCCCAGAATGCAGTCGGCGCGGTGCAGTTCAAGGACAACGGTGCGAACATCGGCTCTCCGGTGCAGGTGTCGAATGGTGTGGCAGCGCTGCAGCACACGTTCTCGGCAGCGGGTAGCCACAGCATCACCGCGGACTTCAGCGGTGCGGGCTTCGTGGGCTCGTCGGCTCCGGCACAGACGGTCAACGTCAGTGTCCCGGATCAGGCGACCACGACGACGCTGACGGTCCCGCCGACGGCGCAGACCGGCACTCAGGTGACGCTGTCGGCGAGTGTCGCGCCGAGTCCCGGCGGCGGCACGGTCCAATTCAAGGACAACGGGACGGACCTCGGTGCGCCGGTTTCGCTCTCGGGTGGCACCGCACAACTGCCGCACACGTTCTCGACGGGAGGGCAGCACAGCATCACGGCTGTGTTCTCCGGTGCCCCCGGGTTCGCCACGTCCACTGCGGCGGCGCAGGCGATCACCGTGAGCGTTCCGGATCAGGCGACCACGACGACGCTCACGGTCCCACCGACCGCCGAGCCTGCGCAGCAGGTGACACTGACCGCGAATCTCGATCCGGCGAACGCGTCCGGAACGGTCCAGTTCAAGGACAACGGCAACAACATCGGTTCCGCGGTGCAGGTGTCCAACGGTGCTGCAACCCTGCAGCACTCATTCACCTCGTCCGGCAGTCACAGCGTCACCGCGGTGTTCACAGGCAACGCAGGCTTCGTGAGCTCGACCGCCACCGCGCAGACGGTGACCGTCAGTAACCCGGTGGTTCCGGACGCCGCGACCAGCACCGCGCTCACCGTGCCGGCGACGACAGTGAAGGGAACGAGCATCACCCTCACCGCGACCGTGAATCCGGCCAACGCCGCCGGAACCGTCCAGTTCCTGGACGGACAGACACCGATCGGTGGCCCGGCCACCGTGTCGAACGGATCGGCCACGCTGCAGCATTCGCTCGCAACGTCCGGCAACCACAGCATCAATGCCGTGTTCACCGGCGGCACGGGCTTTCTGGGCTCGACGGCTGCTGCCAAGTCGATCATGGTTACCGACCCGGTGGTCGCGGACATCACCACCACCACGACGCTCACCGTTCCACCGACGGCGCAGACCGGTCAGCAGGTAACCCTGACAGCGACCCTGGATCCGGCCAACGCGGCGGGCACGGTGCAGTTCAAGGTCGGTGCCACCAACGTCGGTTCTCCGGTCACCGTCGCGAGCGGTACGGCGACGACGCAGACGACGTTTGCGGCAGCTGGAAGCCACAGCATCACCGCGGTCTTCACCGGCAGCGCCGGCTTCGAGAACTCGACGTCCACCGCGCAGACGGTGACCGTCAGTAACCCGGTGGTGCAGACGTCGCTGGCGCTGTCGGCGCCGTCGGATGCCCAGACCGAATCCGAAGTCATCCTGTCCGCGACGGTGACGCCTGCGAACGCGTCCGGCACCGTGCAGTTCCTCGTCGACGGTAACAACCTGGGTGGCCCCATCGCAGTCTCGAATGGTGTTGCCACGCTGCCCCACACGTTCGATACGGCCGGTGCGCACACCATCGCTGCCACCTTCACCGGTGCGGCGGGCTTCACGAACTCGACGGCCACGTCACAGACGGTGCAGGTGTCCGTCCCGACCCCGGACGATGTCGTCACGACCACTACCGTGACCGTGCCGCAGACGGCCACCGCCGGACAGACGGTGACGGTGTCGGCGTCGGTGACGGGCGGAACGAATCTGCCCGGCACCGTCCAGTTCTACGACGGTGACACAGCGATCAGCGGCAACATCGGCTTCGTCGACGGCATCGCGACGTTCCAACACACCTTCACCACGGAGGGCGCGCACGCGATCACCGCCCGCTACTCCGGTGGCCAGGGCGCGAAGGCGTCGACCTCGCCGGTGCAGACAATCCAGGTGTCCCCGGCCGACAACGGCGGCGACGGCGGGGGAACCGGCAGCGCCGGCTCGCTCGGCAACTTGTTCGGTTCACTGAGCGGCGTGGGCCGCTCGGGATTCGGTTCCTGACCGAAGTTCCCCAACCCGGCACGACGTGAGGCCCTCGACCCATTCGGTCGGGGGCCTCACGCCTGTTCGGGTCGGATCGATCTGTTTCACGCCATCGTCCCGACTCGCGTCGACACCGTGTGATCGCACATCATTCGTCGGGGCAGTTGGGGTGAGGCGTGGCAGGCGTTCGGAGTCGAGGGAGCGTCGGTCGAGTTCGGCAAACGTGTTCTCCTGAGCACGGTTCCGGCATGCGTCCACCCCCGGGGCTGCATGCATCGGTGCTGCTGTCCGCGGCTGTGACGCCGTCGAACGCGACGGGCACGGTCCAGTTCTATGACGGTGCGACACCGATCGGGACACCTCGGACGGTGTCCGGAGGGCGGTGTTGACCTACGCCTTCCCGACCGCGGGTGTGCGTGACGTCAAGGCCGTCTACTCCGGAGGGCCGGGAGTGACCGAGCCGCACGTGGGCGGGCGGCAAGTGGTCCCGCTCACGTGCGCCGACTACTGTTCTCACCGTGGAACCCTTCTACCGAACGATCATCGGCGTCGCCCGCGCAGTGTTCGCAGGCCAGGGACTGAAGTTCACCGTCACCGGCGAGGAGCACCTGCCCGCGTCCGGAGGTGCGGTGATCGCCATCAACCACACCGGATACATGGACTTCACGTATGCCGGTCTGCCGGCCCGCCCCGCCAAGCGGTACATCCGGTTCATGGCGAAGAACGAGGTCTTCGTCAACAAGATCTCCGGGCCCATGATGCGGGCGATGAAGCACATCCCCGTCGACCGGTCGGCGGGCGCCGACTCGTACCGCGCGGCTGTGCAGGCGCTGCGTGACGGCGAGTTCGTCGGCGTGTTCCCGGAGGCGACGATCAGTCGCAGCTTCGAACTCAAGGAGTTCAAGTCGGGCGCGGCCCGGATGGCCATCGAGTCCGGAACCCCCATCGTGCCGATGGTGATCTGGGGCTCGCAGCGCGTGTGGACCAAGGGATTTCCGAAGCGTCTCGGGCGGACCAACACCCCGATCTCCATTGCCGTCGGTGAGCCGATCGCGCCGTTCGAGCCGGCATCCGAGATGACGGCGTTGCTGCACACACGCATGGAGGAGTTGCTGCGCGGCGTGCAGGCGAACTACGACCACCCGGCGGGCGAGTACTGGGTTCCGGCCCGCCTCGGGGGCGGCGCCCCGACGCTCGAGGAGGCGAACAGGATGGACGCCGAGGAGGCGGAGGCCAAGGCTGCGGCCCGCCGCAGCAAGGACGCCGGCGGAGCGTAGATCGGGGAGCCGACCGGTGAATTAGCGCTCACCGGCGGGTACGGAGCGGCAGATTGTCGCCCGAAAGGGGCAGAATGGCCCGGTGCCCACCGAACTGCCCAGCCTCGTCGCCAGCGATGTCGACGGCACCCTGATCGACGACGACGAAAACGTCACCGCCCGGACCCGAGCGGCGGTGCGGACCGTCGTCGATTCCGGCACGCCCTTCGTCCTCGCTACCGGACGGCCACCCCGCTGGCTCGGCCCGGTCGTCGATGGACTCGGCTTCGCGCCGCTGGCCGTGTGCGCGAACGGGGCGGTGCTCTACGACGCCGACGCGGATCGCGTGATCAGCGCGTCGACGCTGTCGCTGGAGACACTCGCGTGGCTGGCCGATCTCGTCGACTACGAACTACCGGGGGCCGGATTGGCGGCCGAGCGCATCGGCGCCACCGCGCACGACACTGCCACCGCGCAGTTCGTCAGCGCACCCGGCTACGAGCACGCCTGGCTCAATCCTGACCACACGGAGATGGCGCCGGAGGACCTCTTGTCCGCGCCCGCCGTCAAGATGCTGATCCGATTGCCCGGCGCGAGCAGCGCCGAGATGGCCGCGAAGCTGCGTCCACTGGTGGGGGAGCGGGCCGACCTCACGTACTCGACCAACAACGGTCTCATCGAGGTGTCGGCCCCCGGGGTGACCAAGGCGTCCGGCCTGCGGCTGATGGCGGAACATCTCGGCACGCCCCACGAGAGCATCGTCGCATTCGGCGACATGCCCAATGACATTCCGATGCTGGCGATGGCGCGCCACGGCGTCGCGGTCGAGAACGCACATCCCGAGGCGAAGGCGGCGGCCGACGAGGTCACCGCCACGAACTCGGACGACGGTGTCGCCCGGGTGCTCGAAAGGCTCTGGAAGAGCTGAACTTCGGCGAATCCGGAAAGCCGAGAAGACAACGAAAAGGGCCTGCCTTCCACGTCTTCGTGGAGGGCAGGCCCTTTTGGTCGGACGGTCAGTTGATCGCGACCGGAGCCTCGGACACCGCGTCGGCCGGAGCCGGTGCGGGTGCTGCAGCGGGGGCAGTCGCGTCGTTGAGGATCGTGGTGACCTGGCCGGTCGCCTCGTCGAAGATCATCGAGCCGCGCTCGAAGTCGGAACGCTTGCCGCCGTCGACCGTGTACTCGTCGCTGATCGGCAGACCGATGTCACCCATCACGCCGCCGGCCGCAGTCCACGTCTGGAAGATCTTTCCGAGCATCGTGACCACACCACCGAGCGGCGAGGTGAAGATGCCGCCGTTCTGGAAGAACGCGTACACCTGGCCGGTCGCCGTGTTCAGCAGGCCGGTGATCGCGTCACCCACCATGCTGCGGTTACCGCCCATCGAGAGCCACTGGCGGGCGATGGGATTGGAGTCGGCGATCGACAGAATACCGTTGACCACTGCCGGGATCTGCGCGTTCAGGTCGAGCGACGCGGCCGGGTTGCCGCCGCCACCGCCGCCACCACCGTTGCTGGGGTTGGTCGGCGGCGTCGCGCCACCACCATTGCCGCCGCCGACAGGTCCGCCGTAGTTGGCCGCGGCGATGTTGCGGATCTGATCCATCTGGGCGTACGCCGCGCTGCCGGGGCACTCCGTGTATCCGACGTCGCGGTGCGCGAAGATCGTCGGCAGGACGACCCGCTGGCCCTGGGCGTACTTCGAGTACTGCGTGCCCTCGGAGTACATGGTGACCTGGCCCTTGGGGTTCAGGTTCGCCAGCTTCAGGCGCCACCCGAGGTACTTGCCGACAGACTCGATCGCCGCGGCCGGGGCCGGCTCGTTGACGAAGTTGCCCATCATTGCGATGCCGACGGTGTTCTCGTTGAAGCCACCGGCGTGTGCGCCCTGGACGGGGCGGTCGAGTCCGCCGAAGCGACCCTCGAAGATCTGTCCGAAGCGGTCGACGAGCACGTTGTAGCCGACATCGCACCATCCGAGCGACTTCGCGTGGTAGGCGTAGATGCCGCGGACGATGCCCGCCGACTGCTCACGCGAGTAGTTGTTGTTCTCGGCCGTGTGGTGCACCGTTGCGCCGCCGGTCGAGTCGTCGTACGTCGGGTTCTGGCAGCGGATTCCCTCGTCCGCGCCCCATGCTCGGCGGGAGATGATGTTGACGCCGTTCACCGCGGTCGGCGTCGCGATGTCCGCGAGATTCGCATCCTGCGGTCCGCTACCGGGATTGATCAGCACCGCAGCGACGTCGTTGGCGGTCAGCGTTGCCTCGCGCAGCGGCTTCGACAGCGCCGCCGGGGTGTAGCCGAGCGGCTGCGTGGAGTCGGAATCCGTCTGGGGAGCGGGCGTTTCGGTGGCCGGAGCCTCCGGTGCGCGCAGGGCCGGGTCGGTGGGATCTGCGGGGGTCGCCGGCGTCGCCGTGCCTGCGGTGCCGTCCGTGCCTGCTGCGCCGGCCGCGCCTGCTGTGCCTGCTGTGCCTTCTTTGGGTGTCACCAGGATCTGCACAGCGTTCGTCTCGCCCACGAAGACGGGCTCGGTGCCCTGCTTGCCGTTGCTGCTGCCGTCGACGAGATCCGGCGTGATCCACGCGCCCCACGAACCGTCGGCCAGCTGGGCGCGCAACTGCGTCACCGACGACTCCAGATTGGCGGCGGTGACGCCGACCATCGAGAACGGGGTGTCCTGGGTGACCTCCTTGACCGTGGCGCCGAGGGTCTCCGGGGAGGCCGTGCCCGGTGTCGGAACAGGATCGGCGATGTCGCTCGGGACGGCCGACGGGGTCATCGGCGTGAGCGAGGGAAGCTGGAGCGTCCCGCCGCCGGGGAGGGGGATCTGGGTCGGGAGCGGAAGGTCGCCGAGGCGGACGTCCGGCAGGTCGAGCCCGGTCAGTTCCTTCAGGGGGATGACGATGTCCGGGACGGAGGCGAGAACGACCTCCGCGACCTGCGTCGGAATCGACGGAGCCGAATCGCTTGCCGAGAGAACGTCCGAAGGGCCGCTGTTCAGTGCCTGAACAGCGAAGGGGGTGGCGACGGCGACTGCTGCGACTGTGGCCAGGACTATCGAGTTCTTCGGTCGACGGTGCGGCAAGGCGAATCTCCTCGTGGTAATGCGCGGGGTGTCTTCGTGCGCTGCGAGCGACCTCTCGGCCGGCCGATTCCGGGCGGTTCGGTTTCGGACTGAATCCTGGGGCTGCCCCGGGAGGAAGTCCACAGATCATCCGAGGATGTCTGCAACTTGTGATGCAGATGTTACCGCTGTGACTGCAGTTACTTCAGTGTCAGATGTTGCCAACAGCAGTCACAGTTGCCACACTAGTCGCAGAATCCTTAACGCTCAACCTTAGCTTGAGCCTTTTGGTGACTGTGCAGGTCGGGGGCCGCTGCGCTCCCGTTCCATCCCCGCCCCGGACCTCGCGCAGGCCCTGCACGGCCCATTTTCTTCCCGGACTCCAGTGATGAGGAGCGAGCCTATGGCGACCCCCCGCCTTCGCATTTCCGCAGATCGTGTGATGCGTCGCCGCCGCGTCGACGGCCGTCCGAGGCGGTCGCTCTCGCGGCTCGCCGCCTTCGGGTTGGCGCCGGCCCTGGTCGTCGGCGCCGCGGTCGGGTTGGCGGTCGCCGATCGCGGCGCGGATCCGGCAATCGCTCCCGCAGTCGCCGCCGAAACACCGATCACGTTGAGCGGCCACGGCTACGGACACGGGCGCGGCATGGGCCAGTACGGCGCCTACGGCTATGCGAAGAACTTCGGGTGGACGGCGGAACGCATCGTCGGTCACTACTACGGCAACACTCAACTGGGCCAGGTCGCCGACCCCTGGGTGGCGGTACGTCTTCTGGGCCGCGACGACAAGCGGCTCGACGTCTACTCGCAGGCCGGACTCAACGTTGCCGGTCGATACTTCGGGCCCAACTCGGCTGCACACGTCGTCCCGACGTCCGGCGGCGCCGACGTCACCGTCACCGACGGCTGCAACGGCCGCGAGATCTGGCGAGGCTCCACCAGCCATCCGTGGGTGGATCCGGTCAATCTCGGCGGGAATCGTCCGGCCAACGAGCATCTGCGACTGTGCGACGGCAACGTCCCCTTCCGCGGCGCGATGAACGCCACCCGCGACGGCAACGGCGCCTGGCGGACCGTCAATCGGGTGCTGATGGAGGACTATCTCTACGGTGTCGTGCCGGCCGAGTCGGTCCCGTCGTGGGCCGACTCCGGCGGCAAGGAGGCGTTGCGAGCCCAGGCGATCGCGGCACGCTCGTACGCCGCGGCCGAGCGCCGCTACGGGTATGCGCAGACCTGCGACACCCAGTCCTGCCAGGTGTACCGCGGATCGTCGAACGAGGACTGGCGGACCACCGAAGCAGTCCGCTCCACGACCGGAACCGTGCTGAAGCGCGGCAACCAGATCATGGCGGCCGAGTTCTCGTCGTCGTCAGGCGGATTCACCTCCGGCGGCGTCTTCCCGGCCGTGATCGACGAGGGCGACGCCGTGTCACCGAATCGCAATTGGACGCAGACCGTCACCGCCGGTGCCATCGCAAGAGGATATGGAGTGGGAGAGCTCATCTCCTTCGAGGTGATCGGCCGCAACAATCTCGGGGCCGACGGCGGCCGCGTGACCCGCGTCCGCGTCGTCGGAACGTCGCACACCGTGGAAGGGTCGGGCGACGAAGCGCGATGGAAGCTCGGACTCAAGTCCGACTGGTTCACCGTGGGAGGCGCCGGTGTGCCCGGACCGATCCCGGGTCTGCCCATCCCGCCGGGCTCGCTCGAGTCGCTCCCGCTGCCGCCGCTCCCCGAACTGTCGCCGGGTTCGCTGGAGTCGCTCCCGCTGCCTCCGTTGCCTCCGCTCGACCCGGGCTCGGTGGCGTCGCTCCCGCTGCCGCCGCTGCCCCCGCTTCCGCCGGGCTCGGCCGCACCGCTGCCGTTCGCCGCTGCGGCGGGTGACGCGATCGCCGAGCCCATCGCCGAGCCCATCGCCGCGCCCGCGGCGGGCGTCGTGGATGCCGAATCCCCGATCGACGTGAAGTACCGGGAACTCGGCGGACCGTCCGGAAACCTCGGCGAACCCACCGGGCCCGAGCTGATGCTCGTCGACGAGTCGGGCAAGTTCCGGACCTACGCCGGCGGCACGATCGTGTGGACGCCGACGCTCGGCACCCAGGTCGTCGATGCGAGCACCGTGGTGCAGCCGGTGCCGACGGAAGCCGGATAGCGCCGGACGGCACCGGACAGCACCGAATCGGGCAGGACCACCGCCATGCGCGGAGGTCCTGCCCGATTTGTTTTGTATCGCCGGGCGAATTCCGCTTGACCTTGACGCAGCGTCAACCTGCAGGCTGGGTGGACCGACACACCGAGGAGGCGACGTGAACCGGACCGGAGAGTGGTCGATCCAGCAACTCGCGCGGATCACCGGGACCACGAGTCGGACGCTGCGGCACTACGACAGTGTCGGACTGCTCACGCCCAGTCGCATCGGCGCGGGCGGCTACCGCCACTACGACCAGGCCGCGCTCGTGCGGCTGCAGCGGATCCTGTTGCTCCGCGAGCTGGGGCTGGGGCTGACCGCGATCGCGGAGGTCCTGGCCGGCGACGCGGACACCGAGTCCGCGCTCGCCGCCCACCTGGAGTTGCTCGAACAGGAGCGGGAACGGCTGCATCGCCGCATCGCGTCGGTACGCACCACGCTGGACAAGACGAGGAGAGGTGAGTCACTGATGGCCGAGGAGATGTTCGACGGATTCGATCACGCGCGCTACGAGGAGGAGGTGGTCGAGCGATGGGGGAGGGACGCCTACGACCGCGGCGACCGCTGGTGGCGCGGCCTGTCCGCCGCGGACAAGGAAGGCTTCCAGCAACGCGCGCTCGATATCGCGGCCGACTTCGGACGCGCTCACGCCGCGGGACTCGCGCCCGACGCACCCGAGGTGCGGGAGATCACTCGACGCCACTACGAGTGGGTCGTCGCGGGCTGGCAAGGACGCCGGCCCGGCGCCGACGCGTTCGCGGGGCTGGGCGAGATGTACGTGTCGGATCCACGGTTCGCCCAGAACTACGACCGGCACGGGGAGGGCACCGCGGAGTTCGTGCGGGACGCCATGCTGGCGATCGCGATGGACCTGTAGGCGCTGCGTGCCCCTGCGCCTTTTCGGTGGTTCGCGCTACCGGAAAGGCGCACAGGCGGCAGAGTCGCCTACCCTGTTTTCCGTGACTGCCCCCAGCACTGCCTCGAATGCGCCCCAGCCGTCCGCCGGTCAGTACGACCTCATCGTCGTCGGATCCGGATTCTTCGGTCTGACGATCGCCGAGAGGGCTGCGACGCAGCTCGGCAAGCGCGTGCTGGTCGTCGAGCGCCGGCACCACCTGGGAGGCAATGCGTACTCCGAGGCCGAGCCCGAGACCGGCATCGAGATCCACAAGTACGGCGCCCACCTGTTCCATACGTCGAACAAGCGGGTGTGGGATTACGTCACCCAGTTCACCGAGTTCACCAGCTACCAGCACCGCGTCTTCGCGATGCACAAGGGCCAGTCGTACCAGTTCCCGATGGGCCTGGGGCTGGTCTCCCAGTTCTTCGGCCGCTACTTCAGCCCGGAAGAGGCGAAGGCGCTCATCGCCGAGCAGTCCGCCGAGATCGAGTCCAAGGACGCGTCCAACCTCGAGGAGAAGGCGATCTCGCTGATCGGCCGGCCCCTGTACGAGGCGTTCGTCCGGGATTACACCGCCAAGCAGTGGCAGACCGATCCGAAGAACCTGCCCGCCGGGAACATCACCCGCCTGCCCGTCCGGTACACGTTCGACAACCGCTACTTCAACGACACGTACGAGGGTCTGCCCGTCGACGGCTACACCGCGTGGCTCGAGAACATGGCGAAGGACGACAAGATCGAGGTCCGGGTGAACACGGACTGGTTCGATGTGCGCGACGACATCCGCGCCGCGAACCCCGACGCGCCCGTCGTGTACACCGGCCCGCTGGACCGCTACTTCGACTACGCCGAGGGCGAGCTGGGCTGGCGCACCCTCGACTTCGAGACCGAGGTGCTGCCGACCGGCGACTTCCAGGGAACCCCGGTCATGAACTACAACGACGCCGACGTGCCGTTCACCCGCATCCACGAGTTCCGTCATTTCCACCCGGAGCGGGAGTACCCCAAGGACAAGACGGTCGTCATGCGCGAGTTCTCCCGCTTCGCGGAGAGCGACGACGAGCCGTACTACCCGATCAACACGCCCGAGGACCGGGCCAAGCTCGAGGCCTACCGGGCGCGCGCCAAGGCCGAGGCCGCAGACTCGAAGGTGCTCTTCGGCGGGCGTCTCGGCACCTACCAGTACCTCGACATGCACATGGCGATCGCCAGCGCGCTGTCGATGTTCGACAACACACTGCGCCCGCATCTCGAGTCGGGCGAGGCGCTCGCCGGGGACCTCGCGTGACGGCGTTGCTCCAGCGGATCCTGCTGCCCCGTGCCGGTGAGCCGCTCGACGTCCGCAGCCTCTACACCGAGGAGTCGGCCACCAACGCGCGCCGCGCGCACGCGACGTCGCGCACGTCGGTGTCGATCGGCGCCGAGTCCGAGGTCTCGTTCTGCAGCTACTTCAATGCCTTCCCGGCCAGCTACTGGCGTCGGTGGAGCGTCCTCGAATCGGTCCTGCTGCGGCTCGAGCTGAAGGGGCACGGCCGTGTCGACGTCTACCGCTCCAAGGCCGATGGGTCGCGAATCCACGTCGAGGGCAAGGAGTTCCGCGAGGGGGCTCTCGAGTTCGAGATCGATCTCGGGCCCTTCGAGGACGGCGGCTGGCTCTGGTTCGACATCACTACCGACACAGACGTCGAGCTGCTGAGCGCAGGCTGGCACGCGCCGATCGACGCTCCCGGTGAGGCGAATGTCGCGGTCGGTATCCCCACGTTCAACCGGCCCACCGACTGCGTCAAGGCGCTGACGGCGCTCGCGTCGGATCCGCTGGTGATGGACGTCGTGAAGAACGTCATCATCCCCGATCAGGGCACCCGCAAGGTCCGCGACGAGCCCGGCTTCGAAGAGGCCGCCGCCGCGCTGGGCGACAAGCTGACCATCCACGACCAGGGCAACCTCGGTGGCTCCGGCGGCTACAGCCGGATCATGTACGAGGCGCTGAAGACCTTCCAGGCGAGCGACGCGACGCGGAAGAGCGACGCAGCCTGTGACTTCATCCTCTTCATGGACGACGACATCGAGATCGAGCCCGACTCGATCCTGCGTGCACTCGCGATGTCCCGGTTCGCGAAGAGCCCGATGCTCGTCGGCGGTCAGATGCTCAACCTGCAGGACCGCAGTCACCTGCACGTGATGGGTGAGGTGATCAGGCGGGACAACTTCATGTGGACCGCGGCGCCGCACGTCGAGTACGACCACGACTTCTCCAAGAAGCCGCTGCGCGAGTCGAAGCTGCTGCATCGCCGCATCGACGTCGACTACAACGGCTGGTGGATGTGCATGATCCCGCGGCAGGTCGCCGAGGAGATCGGGCAGCCGCTGCCGCTGTTCATCAAGTGGGACGACGCCGAATACGGTCTGCGGGCCAAGGACGCCGGCTACCCGACGGTGACCATGCCGGGCGCGGCAATCTGGCACATGGCGTGGAGCGACAAGGACGACGCCATCGACTGGCAGGCGTACTTCCACCTCCGCAACCGCCTGGTCGTCGCGGCGCTGCACATGCCGGGCAACGGTTCCGGGCTGGTTCTCGACACCGTCAAGGCCACCGTGAAGCACCTGCTGTGCCTCGAGTACTCGACGGTTGCGATCCAGAACCTGGCGATCCAGGACTTCCTGGCCGGCCCCGAGCACGTCGCCGAGTTGCTGCCCACCGCGCTGGGTACCGTCCATGCGCTGCGCAAGGAGTACCCCGACGCCGTCGTGCTGCCGTCGTCGACGAGCCTGCCGCTCCCGTCCCGCGAGGACGTGGGCGCCGTCAGCCTCCCGACCAACAAGGTCGCCGTCGCGACTCGGCTGGTCAAGGGACTGGTCCACAACGTCAAGAAGGCGAAGCCCGCGCACCACGATCAGCCGCAGCTCAACGTCCCGACGCTCGACGCCCGCTGGTTCCTGCTCTCGCAGGTCGACGGTGTCACCGTCACCACCGCGGACGGCCGCGGCGTCGTGTACCGCAAGCGGGACCCGCGGATCGCTGCCCGACTGTTCAAGGAGTCACTGCGCCTGCGCCGCGAACTCGCGGAGCGTTTCCCGGAACTCAAGCGCGAGTACAAGGCAGCCGTGCCTGAACTGACCAGCAAGGAGAGGTGGGAACGTGTCTTCGGCATCTGAGGTCCGGATCCTGCAGACCGTGCAGGCCACGATCGGGTCCAAGCCCCAGGTGGTCCGCGCGGCACGGGGGCTGTCGCACTTCGGTGAGCACGCGCTCGGCTGGGTCGCTGTCGCCGGGGTCGGCGCCGCGCTGGACAAGCCGCGCCGACGCCGCTGGGCAGGCGTCGCGGTGGGCGCGGTGGGCGCTCACGCCGCGTCGATCGTCATCAAGCGTGTCATCCGCCGTCCCCGCCCGAACGACCCGTCCGTACAGGTCAACGTCTCGACGCCGAGCAAACTGAGCTTCCCGTCGTCGCACGCCACCTCCACCACGGCGGCGGCAGTGCTGCTCGGACGGCTCACCGGGCTACCCTTGCCTGCGGTACTGGTCCCGCCGATGCTGCTCTCACGTCTCGTTCTCGGAGTGCACTACCCGACCGACGTGCTCGCAGGATCGGCACTCGGCGCCGTGTCCGCCGCCGCTGTGCTGCGGGCCGAGCAGAAGTTTGGAGTCAAATGAGCGAGGAGCCGGCAGTCGTTACCGGGCCCCCCAAGACCCTGGCCGGCGGCATCGTCAAGGCCGTCCGTCCGCGGCAGTGGGTCAAGAACGTTCTCGTCCTCGCCGCACCGCTCGCGGCAGGGTCGGTCACCGAAACCGATGTGCTGCTTCCCGTCGCGCTCGCGTTCGTCGTGTTCTGCATGGCCGCGTCGGGCATCTATCTCGTCAACGACGCGATGGACGTCGAGGCCGACCGCGCGCACCCGACCAAGCGATTCCGGCCCATCGCGGCCGGCGTGCTGCCGGTCAACATTGCATACGCGATGGCGGTCGTCCTGCTCGCGGGCGCGATCGTGCTGTCGTTCGCCGCGAACTGGCAGTTGGCCGTCGTCATGGCCGTGTACATCGCGATCCAGCTGGCGTACTGCTTCGGGCTCAAGCACCAGGCCGTCCTCGACATCTGCATCGTCTCGTCGGGCTTCCTGCTGCGCGCGATCGCCGGTGGCGTGGCCGCCGAAATTCCGCTGTCGCAGTGGTTCCTGCTGATCATGGCGTTCGGTTCGCTGTTCATGGCGGCCGGCAAGCGCTACGCCGAGCTGCAGTTGGCGGAGCGCACCGGTGCGAAGATCCGCAAGTCGTTGCAGTACTACACCGGCACCTACCTGCGCTTCGTGTGGACGCTGTCCGCGACCGCGGTCGTGATCTGCTACGGCCTGTGGGCGTTCGAACAGGACCGCGCCAACGACACCAACTGGTTCGCCATCTCGATGGTGCCCTTCACGATCGCCATCCTCCGGTACGCGGTGGATGTCGACGGTGGCGAGGCCGGCGAACCGGAAGAGATTGCACTGGGTGACCGGGTGCTCCAGTTCCTCGCGATTGCCTGGATCGGAGTAGTAGGTGTCGCTGTCTACCTCGTCTGAGCCGACTTCTGCCGCCGACGAGACCGACACCGAGCCGCGCCCCCTGGGGGAGTGGATCTCGCGTGCGGTCTTCGTCGGCGGTGTCGCGCTGACAGCTCTCCTCTTCGCGTGGGGAGCGTGGCAGCGACGGTGGATCGCCGACGACGGGCTGATCGTGCTGCGCACGGTCCGCAACCTGCTTGCCGGCAACGGCCCCGTCTTCAACGCGGGCGAACGGGTGGAGGCCAACACCAGCACGCTGTGGACGTACCTCGTCTACACATTCGGCTGGATCACCCAGGCCCGGCTCGAGTACGTCGTGCTCGGTATCGCTCTCGTGCTCTCGACTGCTGCGATCGTGCTCGCGATGATCACCGCGAAGCGGTTGTACGCGGCGCGGATCTCGGCGTCGGGCAGCACGGTGCTGCTTCCCGCGGGCGCGCTGGTCTACATCGCGGTGGCCCCGGCGCGCGACTTCGCGACCTCCGGGCTGGAAACCTGCCTGGTCCTCTTCTGGATCGCGCTGCTGGCGCTGCTGCTGCTGCGGTGGGCGCAGTCGACCGCGCCGTCGACCGCGTCGATCCTCGTCCTGGCCTTCGTCGCGGGACTGGGTCCGCTCGTGCGGCCCGAAATGGCATTGCTGGGTGCCGCTGCGCTGCTGATGCTGGTGCTGGCGGCCGGAATCGGCTGGCGCACCAGGGTCGGCGTCGTCGCTGCCGCCGGCGCGGTTCCCGTGGGGTACCAGATCTTCCGCATGGGCTATTACGGGCTGCCCTACCCCAACACCGCGGTGACGAAGGAAGCCGGCGGCTCGGAGTGGGGCCAGGGCTTCGACTACCTGCAGAATCTGGTCGACCCCTACAAGTTGTGGGTCCCGGTCCTGCTCCTCGTCGTCGCGGCCGTCGTCCTCTGGCGAGTGCGCGGTGCGACTCCGTCCGGTGCGCCCGCCGTCGCCGAGGCCTCGCGCGTGCTCCGATTCCGGATCTGGCTCCGCAGTCCGGCTGCCGTGGTCGTGTTCGTCCTCGGCAGCGGAATCGTCTCGGCCGTGTACTCGATTCGGGTCGGCGGCGACTTCATGCACGGCCGCACGCTGTTGCCTGCGCTGTTCTGTCTGATGCTGCCCGTCGCCGTGGTGCCGGTCCGGTTCCCGGCCCGCCGCGACCGGGGAGACCGCCGCGCGACGATCGTCAGCGCCGTCTCCCTCGCGGCCTGGGTGAGTGTCGTCGGGTGGGCGCTGTGGGCAGCGGGATCGGCCGGCATGCCGAACGGCACCGTCGTCGGACGGAACGGCATCGTCGACGAGCGAGCCTTCTACTCCCTCGAAACCGGTCACGCACACCCCATTCGCGCCGAGGACTACCTCGACTTCCCGCGGGTGCGGTCCATCGCGGAGTCGATCTCCGCCACCCCGAACGGCGGCGTCGTCATCTCCGCGGGTGCGCACGACTTCATGTACGTCGTCCCGCCCCCGGGCCAGGCGCCGGAAGGCGGTGTCGGCCATACCGTCTTCTTCCCGATGCTGGGTATGGCCTCGATGAACACCTCACTGGACGTCCGGGTGCTCGACAACATCGGGTTGGCGAACCCGATTGCCGCGCACACCGATCGGCTCACCGACGGCCGCATCGGCCACGACAAGGACCTGGCGCCCGACTGGGTGGTGGCCGACGCCGGCATGGTGGGACTGCACCCCTGGATTCCACCGTTCATGGACGAGCGCTGGGTGGCCGACGCCCGCACGGCCCTGACGTGTCCGGCGACGCAGGACCTGCTCGCCTCGTACCGTTCCGAGTTGACGTGGGCGAGGTTCAAGCAGAATCTGCGTCGCTCGTTCGAGTTCGCGGATTACCGGATCGACCGCGTTCCGGCGTACGAGATCCAGCGCTGCGGACTCGGTGTTCCGCAGTCCTGATCGTCGGGCGCGACGCGCCTGACGACCGCGGAATTGTCTCTTTTGTGTAACGCAGATTTGCCCGGATTCGATGACCACCCCGTGGCGAGAAGAGCGCAGCAGGTGTCCGCGTTGTCATTTCGAGGGCATTTGTCTATGTGCACGCTGTGACATAAAGTCCTCCGAGCGCAGTGTGACCTGAAACAGGATCGTTATCTCCCGCAAGGGCGTTGCGGCCTCGTTCCCCAACGGAATCCGGTCGGCCCGCTTCCGAGCGGCGCCGCAGGCGAAGACGAGAAGAGAGCAGTATCCATGCGTTTTGATCGACAGAGGCTTACCCGGCGCCTCAAGCAGCGACTGCTCGGCGTTTCCGCCGTCGCGCTGGTGCTGCCGGTGGTCGCCGGAGTCGTCGGTACCTCGGTCGCCTCGGCCGCGCCAGCCGCGCACCGCGCGCCGGCAGGCGGCTACGAGGAAGTCTTCGTCGACTCGAGCATGGGCCCGATCAAGGTCCAGATCCAGTGGGCTGCACGCGGCGGCGACGCGGCGCTCTATCTGCTCGACGGCCTGCGGGCACGCGACGACGCCAACGCCTGGACGTTCGAGACCAACGCGCTCGACCAGTACCGCCTCGACAACCTCACCCTGGTGATGCCGGTCGGTGGCCAGTCGAGCTTCTACACGGACTGGTACGCGCCCAGTAACTTCAACGGTCAGAAGGTCACGTACAAGTGGGAGACGTTCCTGACCAAGGAACTCCCCGCCTACCTCGAGAGCCGCGGCGTCTCGCGCACCAACAACGGCGTCCTCGGACTGTCGATGGGTGGCTCGGCTGCCCTGACTCTCGCCGCCTACCACCGCGACCAGTTCAAGTTCGCCGGCTCGTTCTCGGGCTACCTGCACATCTCGGCACCCGGCATGCGTGAGGCCATCCGCATCGCGATGCTCGACGCCGGTCGCTTCAACGTCGACTCCATGTGGGGACCGCCGTGGAGCCCGAGCTGGCTGCGCAACGACCCGTTCGTCTTCGCGCCCAAGCTCGAGGGCCTGTCGATGTACATCTCCGCCTCCAGCGGCCTCCCGGGTAAGTACGACAACCCGAAGAAGGCGATCGACTACTACAACGCCGCGAACGCGATGGGCCTGGAAGCGTTGTCGCTGGTCAACACCCGCGCCTTCCAGCTCAAGCTCGCCTCGCTGAAGATTCCTGCGACTTACAGCTTCCCGGCCAACGGCACCCACGCGTGGGGCTACTGGTCCGACGAGCTGTGGAAGGCCCGCGGCCAGATCCTCAACACGCTGAACGCGTGGTGACCCACATGATGTGACGTGAGCCGCCTTCCCCACACCGCGTGTGCGGGGAGGGCGTCCTGCGTTCGGGCGCAGTTGTCTTCGCCCGGCCTGTTTCGAAAAATTTCACTTACCGCCCAGCGAGGCAACCCCGGATCGCCGCTTCTGCCATGTAGTAAGGAAGCGACGTTCTCGGCCCCGAGGTGCGCCCGCCACGACGAAGGAGAGTTGTCTCGATGCGATCAGGTCTCGAGCGGTCGTCGCGCCGCGCCGGCACCGAAGGTAGGTGGCGCAGGAGGGCGCTCGGCGTCGCCGCAGCCGCGCTCGTCATGCCGCTCGCGGCAGGCCTGACTTCGGTCGGAACCGCCGGTGCACAGTCCCTCGGCACGCCCGGAGGTAACTCGACTGTTCAGTCGGGGCCCGCGGGAACCATCAGCCAGGTCGATTGGCTCACCGATCGCCGCGTCGCGGTGTGGGTGAACTCGCCGTCGATGGGTATTCCGATCCAGGTTCAGCTGCTGCTGGCACGGGACTGGAACGCCAAGCCCGACGCGAAGTTCCCCGTCGTCTACATGCTCGACGGCATGCGCGCGCGTGACGACGAGAACGGCTGGACGATCGAGACGGACGCCGAGGCGTTCTACGCGGACAAGAACGTCAACGTGGTCATGCCGATCGGCGGCCAGTCCAGCTTCTACGCCGACTGGCTCGACCAGAACAACGGACAGAACTACAAGTGGGAGACCTTCCTCACCAAGGAACTCCCGCCGATCCTCGAGAGCCAGTGGCGGACCACGCAGACGCGTGGCGCCGTCGGCCTGTCGATGGGCGGCACGTCCGCGATGATGCTGGCGGCGCGTAACCCGGGCTTCTTCAAGTTCGCGGGTTCGCTGTCGGGCATCCTCACGACCACCACGCTCGGTATGCCGCAGGCCATCTCGTACGCGATGAGCGACGCGGGCGGCTACGACGCCGACGCCATGTGGGGTAACCCCACCAACGACGCGTGGGCTGCGCACGATCCGTACCTGCTGGCCGACAAGCTCAAGGGCGTGAGCCTCTACATCTCGAGCGGCAGCGGCACCACGGGCCCGTACGATCAGCCGTCGGGCATCCCGGGCATCAGCACCAACTACGCGGGTATGGGTCTCGAGATCCTGTCCCGCCTCACGTCGCAGACGTTCACCACCAAGCTGCGCAAGCTCAACATCCCGGCCACGGTCAACTACCGTCCGTCGGGTACGCACTCGTGGCCGTACTGGGAGTTCGAGCTGCACCAGCTGTGGCCGCAGCTCGCCACCGCGCTCGGTGTCGAGGCTGACAAGCCGGGCTGTGGCGTGGGCGGCGCGATTGCGCCGGTCGCCAACGGCAACAAGTGGATCGGCGACTGCCTCACCGGCGAGTACCCGGTCGCCGGCGGTGTCGCGCAGGACTACCGCTTCGGTCGCATCTTCTTCTCCGGCGGCACCGGTGCACACGCCGTCGCGGGTCGTGTCGGTGGCGCCTACCAGGGCGCGAACGGTCCGGCCGGCGTGCTGGGGTTCCCCACCACAGGTGAGCTCGGAACGCCCGACGGCCGTGGTCGGTTCAACCACTTCCAGAAGGGCTCGGTCTACTGGACCGGTCAGACCGGCGCCCACGCGGTGAGTGGCCCGATCAAGGACGAGTGGGTCAAGCAGGGTTGGGAGACGGGGCCGCTCGGCTACCCGAACGCAGACCAGACCAAGCTGCAGGGCAAGGACGGCCTGGCCCAGGGCTTCGAGATCGGCACGATGTACTGGAGCCAGCCGACCGGCGCGCAGGCAGTTCGCGGTCTGATCATGAAGAAGTACGGCGAACTGGGTTGGGAGAACGGCTGGCTCGGCCTTCCGGTCACCAGCGAGGTTCCCGTCAAGGATCGCGGCGCGTTCAACCGCTTCCAGAACGGCAACATCTACTGGAGCCCCGCGAGCGGTGCCTGGTCGGTGAAGAACGGCCCGATCTTCGACGCCTGGGCTTCGGTGGGCTACGAGAACGGCCGTCTCGGCTACCCGATCGGCGATCAGATCGACGTCCCGGGTGGCACACAGCAGAACTTCCAGCACGGTGTGATCAGCATCAAGGACGGTAAGACGAACATCGGCTGACGATGGTCTGACCACGCGCGGGGCGGTGACCGGATCGAACGATCCGGGCACCGCCCCGCGTCATATGTAGCCTGTTTCAAGACATCGTTTCGACACAGCAAACTCGAGGACTGACATGTCGCACTTCTCCCGTACCCGTTCCGCGCTCGCCCGCACCGTCGCGGTGAGCGCGCTGGCACTCGCGGCCGGTGGGCTCCTGGTCGCCTGTGGCGACGACGATTCGTCGGCTACGGGGAATCCGACGACCACGTCCGCCGCCGCGTCCACCACGACCAAGGCGCCCACCGCCAAGACGGGCGACACGGCGAAGGCGCCCGCGCCGTCGTCGGGTGGTGCGGGCGAGGTCGCCAGCGAGCCCGTCGAGCAGCAGCAGTCGGTCCCGAGCGGCTTCCCGGGCCCCACCGCGGTGCCGATCGATTCCCGCGGTCAGGGGTTCCTCGATGCGCTGAAGAAGGAGGGCATCACGCCCGCCAGCGACGGTCTCATCGCCGTGTCGACCGCCGACTACATCTGCGCCGCCAAGGAGCAGGGCAGCTCGAACGAGGAGATCTCCACGTTCGTCACCGCCGCCGTCGGCAGTGAAGCCACCGCCGCAGGCCAGGAGCTTTCGCCCGAGCAGGCCGGCAAGAACGCCGCGGTCTACATCCGGGTCGCTCAGGCCGAGTACTGCCGGTAGTCGCGCGTGAGTGTGAGCGGCCGCGGAACGCGGAAGTCCGGGAAGAACCGAGGGCGTAGGCGCTTCGGATTCGTCGCTGTCGTTGCGACGATCCTGGTGCTCGTCGTCCTGGCAGTCTGGTACCTGCTGGCCGGGCGGGTGCCCGAGTCGACGCCACCGACGCCACCGGGGCCGACACCACCGAGCGCGCAGCCGGCGGATTGCCCGGACGTCCAGGTGGTCTCCGTGCCCGGGACGTGGGAGTCGAACGCCGCGGACGATCCGTACAGTCCCACGGCCAATCCCGCGTCGCTCATGCTCAACGTCACCAGGCCGCTGCAGGAGCGTTTCTCGCCGGAGCGTGCCGACGTCTACACCGTCCCGTACGTCGCGCAGTTCTCCAACCCGATCGCGCTGCCGCCGGACGGTCAGGAGTCGTACAACAACTCGCGGGCGGCCGGCACCGCGGCGACGATCGACCTCATCGAGCGTCGGCACACGGAGTGCCCGCTCACGACGTATCTGCTGACCGGTTTCTCGCAGGGCGCGGTGATCGCCGGCGATGTCGCGGCGAGGATCGGCGCGGGCGACGGCCCGGTGCCGGCGGACCTGGTGCTGGGCGTCGGCGTCATCGCCGACGGCCGGCGCGATCCGGCTGCCGCACCGACCATCGGTCCGTCGGTCGGCGGCGTCGGTGCCGAACTGTCGCTGGCGGGGCTGAAGCTGCCGGGGATCACGATGACGGGCGTGCGCCCGGGCGGATTCGGGGCGCTCGCCGATCGCACGGTTCAGATCTGTGCGCCCAGCGACGGGATCTGTGACGCGCCGGCAGACGCTCTGAAGGTCGGAAACTGGCTCAGCAGCGCGTCGCGCCTGACCGAGTACTACAACAATCCTGTACACGCGATGTACAACTCGTTCGTCGTCGACGGGAACGGAACCACCGCGACGCAGTGGATGGCGAACTGGGCTGCCGACAAGATCGACGAGGCGCCCACTCCCGCGCACGAGTGACGCGCGTGATCCAGTCGTCCGAACCGACTCCTCGAGGGACCTACGAGCGGTAATGTCCGTCCTCGCGACCCGATCACGGGTTACGGGGGTGGGTCCCTATGCTTGGTGGGTTGTGCCTGTACAGGCCGCCAGGCCGCCAGCGTGAACGAGGAAGAAGGCTTTGATGGGTTCCACCGACGTCTCGGACGTCCGCGTGCCGCGCAGGTTTCGGTTCGCGGCCGGCGGCGAGGGTAATGCCGAAGAGGGTGGTGCTCGTCGATTCGTCAAGCTCGCGCAGAAGGCCGAGGAACTCGGCTACGACAGCTTCATGATCCCGGACCACCTGGGCAATCAGGTGGGACCGATCGCGGCGCTGGGCGCACTCGCGGTGGCCACGGACAAGATCCGGCTGGGAACGGCCGTCCTCGCGAACGGCTTCCGGCATCCCGCGGTGCTCGCGAAGGACGCGGCGACCATCGACGTCCTCTCGGGCGGCCGTCTCGAACTCGGTGTCGGCGCCGGATGGATGAAGGAAGAGTTCGACAAGGGCGGCATCGACTACGAGCGCCCCGGTGTCCGAATTGCGAAACTCGAAGAGTCGCTGCAGATTCTCGACACGCTGCTGCGCGGTCAGGAATGCAACTTCGAGGGCGAGCACTACCGGATCAGCGGGCTCAAGGGCAGTCCGCGACCGCGGCAGGGCCCGCGCCCGCCGATCGCGGTCGGCGCCGGCGGACCCAAGATGCTGGCGCTCGCGGCCAAGTACGCGGACATCATCTCGGTGGCCACGCCGACCAGCAAGGACGGACGACTCCTGCTGTCGGGCATCACGATGGAGAAGACCATCGAGCGGGTCGAGCGCATCCGCGACGCGGCCGGCGACCGGTTCGACGACATCGAACTCAACTGGACCATCACGATGATCCTCGTCACTGACGACCGTGAGCAGGCGGCCGAGATGGCACTGGCTGCACTCGACCAGGGTTTTCCGCCGAACGTCGAGGTAGACGTCAAACTCTCGGTCGAAGAGATCTTGAATTCGCCCTACGTGGCCATCGGGTCGTACGAGGAGATCGCGGATCAGATCCGTAACGTACGGGAGAAGACGTCGATGTCATATGTGGGCGTCTTTCCGACTCAGATGGAAGCATTCGCGCCGGTGATCCCATTGCTCCGAGGCGAGTAGACAGATGCGCATCTGTAACATGTTGCTGGTTTCGAGTCGATGGACCGACTCGTAGGCGTGTCGTCTACGTCCCGAAAGTTGCCAGTAGCTACAAAGGATGAGGGTAGCTATGAGCAACGATCAGAAGCAGGCCAGGACCGACGAAACAGAGAACGAACGATGAATCCGCGCGGCGAAGGAAGTCTGGGGCGCAACCATGTCGGTTGATGGTTGTGTGATCGCTTCGACAGGAGAAGGAATGAACGCGATGTTCGACGACTACCTCGACGAACACGGCCACATCCGGCTCATACCGGGGCACACGCTCATCGACTACGTCGACGAGCACACCCGCAACAACGCGGGCGATCTGGTGTACCGCTATGTCGATTACTCGCGAGAGCGTGACGGCGAGGCCCAGGAGTTGACGTGGGGGCAGTTCGGTCTGCGTCTTCGCGCGGTCGCGGCCCGGCTCCAGCAGGTCACCGAGTACGGCGACCGCGTCGCGATCCTCGCTCCGCAGGGCCTCGACTACGTCACTTCCTTCTTCGCCGCCATCCACGCCGGCCGTATCGCGGTTCCGCTGTTCGATCCGGACGAGCCGGGCCACACCGACCGTCTGCACGCCGTGCTCGGCGACTGCGAGCCGTCCGCGATCCTCACCTCGACATCGTCGGCGGCCGGGGTGCGTCAGTTCTTCCGTTCGCTGCCCGCCGCGAAGCGTCCCCGCATCATCGCGGTCGACGCGATCCCGGACAGCGTCGGCGACACGTGGGTTCGTCCCGCGATCGGCCTCGACGACATCGCGTACCTGCAGTACACGTCGGGCTCCACCCGGACTCCCGCGGGCGTCGAGATCACGCACCGCGGTGTCGCCACCAACGTGCTGCAGATGGTCGACTCCCTCGGGCTCAGCGAGCACTCGCGCGGCGTCACGTGGCTGCCGCTCTACCACGACATGGGTCTGCTGACGGTGATCCTGCCCGCACTGGGCGGGCAGTACATCACGATCATGAGCCCGCGCGCGTTCGTGGCGCGTCCGTACCGCTGGATCAAGGAGCTCGCGGCGATCGCCGACGGCGCCGGCACATATGCGGCCGCCCCCAACTTCGCCTTCGAGCACGCTGCGGTCCGCGGTCTGCCGAAGGAAGGCGAGCACCTCGACCTGAGCAACGTCATCGGCCTGATCAACGGCAGCGAGCCGGTCACGGTGTCGTCGATGCGTAAGTTCAACGAGGCATTCGCGCCGTACGGCCTGCCCAAGACGGCGATCAAGCCGTCGTACGGCATGGCGGAGGCCACGCTGTTCGTCTCGACCACGCATCCGTCGGACGAGGCCAAGGTCATGTACGTCGACCGCGACCAGCTCAACGCCGGGCGCATGGTCCAGGTCGACCAGGACGCGCCGGGCGCCGTCGCCCAGGTGGCCTGTGGCGCCATCGCGCGCAGCCAGTGGGCGACGATCGTCGATCCGGACACCGCGTCGGAGCGTCCCGACGGGTATGTCGGTGAGATCTGGCTGCACGGCGACAACATCGGCCAGGGCTACTGGGGTCGCGAGCGCGAGACCGCCGAGACGTTCCACAACAAGCTCCTCGAGCGGTTGCCGGAGAGCTCGCACGCCGAGGGCGCGCCGGACGACGGCAACTGGCTGCGCACCGGCGACTACGGCGTTTTCGTCGACGGCGAGCTGTACATCACCGGTCGCGTCAAGGACCTGGTGATCGTCGACGGCCGCAACCACTACCCGCAGGACCTCGAGTACTCGGCCCAGGAAGCCAGCGCCGCGCTGCGCCCCGGCTTCGTCGCCGCGTTCGCTGTCCCGGCGAACCAGCTGCCGCCGCAGGTGTTCGAGAACTCGCACTCCGGACTGGTGTTCGACCAGGACGACGCGTCCGAGCAGCTGGTCATCGTCGCGGAGCGCGCGCCGGGTGCCGGCAAGGCCGATCCTCAGCCGATCGCCGACAACGTCCGTGCGGCCATCTCGTCGCGTCACGGCGTCACCGCCCGCGACGTCCTGCTGGTTCCTGCCGGTTCGATTCCCCGTACGTCCAGTGGCAAGCTGGCCCGCCGTGCGTGCAAGGCGGCATACGTCGAGGGGACGCTGCGCGGCGGTCACGTCCAGACCGCTTTCCCCGATAGCGTTTCCGACTAGTCCCTTCCTGACGGATAGCTTGGTGATTTGATGGCTGAACACGAGATGACGGTCGCGCAGCTGCGCGAATGGATGCGTAACTGGATCGCTGCGGCAACCGGGCAACCGGTGTCGGCGATATCGGACGATCGACCCCTGGAGGAGTTCGGACTCTCCTCCCGCGACGCGGTCGCGTTGTCGGGGGAGATCGAGGATCTCGTGGGAGCCACGCTCTCCGCCACGATCGTGTACCAGCATCCCACCATCGCCTCGTTGGCCACCCGCATCATCGAGGGCGAGCCGGAGCTGCCCACGGACGCCGAGGACGCCGGGTACTACCGCGGTGGTGTCCCGGCCGGGCAGTCGCACGACATCGCGATCGTCGGCCTGGCTACCCGGTTCCCGGGCGCCGGTCACACCCCGCAGGACATGTGGAAGCTGCTGATCGAGGGCCGCGATGCGGTCACCGATCTGCCCGAGGGCCGCTGGGCGGAGTTCACGGCCGATCCCTACGTGGCGGCCGCCGTCGAGAAGGCCGCCACCAAGGGTGGCTACCTCGACGACGTGCAGGGCTTCGACGCCGAGTTCTTCGCGATGTCGCCGCTCGAGGTCCAGAACGTGGATCCGCAGCAGCGTCTGGCTCTGGAGCTGACGTGGGAGGCGCTCGAGCACGCGCACATCCCGGCGAGTGACCTCAAGGGTCGCGAGGTCGGTGTGTTCCTCGGCTCGTCGGCCAACGACTACCAGCTGATCGCGGTGAGCGATCCGGCGTCGGCCCACCCGTACGCGCTCACCGGCACATCGACGGCGATCGTCGCGAACCGTGTCTCGTACTTCTACGACTTCCGCGGGCCGTCGATCGCGCTCGACACCGCGTGCTCGTCGTCGCTCGTCGCCGTACATCAGGCGGTGCGCAGCCTGCGTTCGGGCGAATCCGAGATCGCGCTGGCCGGCGGTGTCAACATGCTGCTCGCGCCGCCCGCGACGCTCGGCTTCGACGAGGGTGGTGTCCTCACCGAGGACGGCAAGATCAAGGCCTTCTCGTCCGATGCGAGCGGCATCGTCCGCGCCGAGGGCGGCGGTGTCGTCGTGCTCAAGCGTCTCGAGGACGCCGAGCGTGACGGCGACACGATCCTCGCGGTCGTCGCCGGTACCGCCGTCAACCAGGACGGCCGCTCCAACGGTCTGCTCGCCCCCAACCCGGATGCGCAGGCCGACTGCCTGCGGCACGCGTACCGCGACGCGGGCATCGTTCCGACCGGCGTCGACTACATCGAGGCGCACGGCACCGGCACGATCCTCGGCGACCCGATCGAGGCGGACGCGCTCGGACGCGTCGTCGGCCGCGGTCGCGACGACGACAAGCCGGCGCTGCTCGGCTCCGCGAAGACCAACTTCGGTCACCTCGAGGCCGCCGCAGGCGCTGCGGGCCTGATCAAGGTCGTGCTCGCGATGCAGGAGGACGTCATTCCGGCGTCGCTCAACTACGCGGGCCCCAACCCGTACATCCCGTTCGACAAGGCGCACCTGCAGGTGGTCCCGGAGGCGACGGCGTGGCCGCGCTACACCGGTCAGGCCGTCGCGGGCGTGTCCGGTTTCGGTTTCGGTGGCACCAACGCGCACGTCGTCGTGCGCGAGTACAGCAAGGTCGAGACCCCGGCGGAGACCTCCCCCGAGGTCGACCTGGACAACGAGAACACCACCATCGAGGCCGAGGCCGAGCGGATGCTCGCCGAGGCCGCCGCCTCCGTCGGGCTCGACGAGGCGTCGGACGCCGTCGAGATCGCGGAGACCGCGGTCCTGCTGGCCGTGTCGGCGTCGATGCCGTCCCGCCGTCGTCGCGCCGCCGAGGACCTGGCCAACTGGCTCGAGACCGAGGAGGGCAGCCGCACGCCGCTCGCCGCCGTCGCGCGCACCCTCGCCAAGCGCAACCACGGCCGCTCCCGCGCTGTGGTCATCGCGAAGGACCGCGCCGAGGCCGTCACCGGCCTGCGCGCCGTCGCCGCCGGCAAGCCCGCCCCGGGCGTGCTGACCGCCGACGCCCCCGCCGCGAAGGGCCCGGTCTGGGTGTTCTCGGGCTACGGCTCACAGCACCGCAAGATGGCCAAGCAGCTGTACATCGAAAACTCGGTGTTCCGCGCGGCCGTCGACGAGGTCGACGTGCTGATCGAGGACGAGGCCGGCTACTCCATGAAGGAGAAGTTCCTCGACGACTCGATCGACTACGACGTCGAGACGTCGCAGGTCGGCATCTTCACGATCCAGGTGGCGCTCGCGAAGACGCTGCGCCATCACGGTGCCGATCCCGCGGCGCTGGTCGGACATTCGATGGGCGAGGCCGCCGCCGCGTACGTCTCGGGCGGACTGTCGCTCGAGGATGCCGTCCGCGTCATCTGCTCGCGTTCGCGTCTCATGGGCGAGGCCGAGGGGCTGCTCGAGGGCGACGCCATCCGTCTGATGGCGCTCGTCGAGTACAGCTCCGAGGAGATCGAGAAGGTCCTGCCGGACTTCCCGAACCTCGAGGTGTGCGTCTACGCGGCCCCCACCCACACCGTGATCGGTGGCCCCGAGCCCGAGGTGAACGCGATCGTCGCGCGCGCCGAGTCGGAGGAGAAGCTGGCCCGCGTCCTGCAGACGAAGGGCGCGAGCCACACGTCGCAGGTGGACCCACTGCTCGGTGAGCTGGCGGCCGAACTGGCCGGCATCGAGCCGCACACGCTGAAGGTCGGCCAGTATTCGTCGGTCGATCAGGACGCGTTCTACCCGGCGGGTCACGCCCCGATCCACCCGGTCGATTACTGGACCAAGGGTCTGCGGCACAGCGTGTACTTCACGGGCGCCGTCAAGGCCGCGGTGGACGCCGGCCACACCACGTTCGTCGAACTCGCACCCAACCCGGTGACGCTGATGTCCGTCGCCGCGACCGCGTGGGCCGCCGGGATCGCCGACTCGCAGCTGATCCAGACGCTCAAGCGCAAGGAGGACGAGCCGCTCGGCGTGCTCACCGCCCTCGCGCATCTGTACGTCCACGGGCACGCCGTCGACCTGTCGTCACTCCTGCCGGCCGGCGACTTCGCCGACCTGCCGCGCACCGCGTTCCTGCGCAAGCGGCACTGGATCGACGCGCGCGTCTCGTCGGCGGGCAACACCCGAGTTCCGGGTGCGCACGTCGCGCTGCCCGACGGCCGCCACGCCTGGGAGGTGCAGGCGTCCGCCGTCACCGACCTCGGGGCGCTCGTCACCGCCGCCGCGACGCAGCTGTTCGCGGACGTCGCGCTGACCGGTGCCGTCGCGCACGGCGACGTGCCGTCCGCCGGGACCCTGACCACGACGCTGGTGCCGCACCTCGGTGGCGCGTCGGTGCAGGTGCATGCCAAGGGGCAGGCGAGCGGAGCGACGGGGAATGCGCTCGGCAATGGTTTCGCGTTGCTGTACGACGCCGTCGTGTCGTCGGGTGAGGCGCTGCCGGAGCCGGTTGTCGCCGCACCTGCCGCGCAGTCCCGTGTATCCGACGACATAGCGGACGAACCTGCTGAGGTTTTTGCGGACCGTTGGGATCCGACGAGTTCCCAGTCGCTCGAGGATCGGTTGACGATCGTCGTGGCGGAGTCGATGGGTTATGCGCCGGAGGATCTGCCGGCGGAGATCCCGTTGATCGAGTTGGGTCTGGATTCGCTGATGGCGGTGCGGATCAAGAATCGTGTGGAGTACGAGTTCGACATTCCGCAGCTGCAGTTGGCGGCGGTGAAGGACGCGTGTCTGCAGGACGTCGCGAAGTATCTGCGGTACGCGGTGGAGAACCGCGAGGAGGTCGCGGCGATGGCCGCGCAGCAGCAGGTGGAGAAGGATGCCGGGGAGACCGTTTCGGCGGCGGCCCCGGAGATTCCCGATGCTGCTGTGGTCGAAGATGCCGCGGCTGAGTCCGGCGAGGTCGATGTGCCGCCGCGTGATGCGGCGGAGCGGTTGACGTTCGCGTCGTGGGCCGTGGTGACCGGTAAGGCGGCGAAGGGCATCTTCGGGACGCTGCCGATCCTCGACGACGAGTCGGCGGAGAAGTTGGCGGCGCGTCTGACGGAGCGGTCGGGCGGCGAGATCACTGTCGACGACGTGCTCGACGCGGAGACGATCGAACAGTTGGCCGAGACGGTGCGTCAGCATCTCGAGGACGGGTTGAAGATCGACGGTCTGGTGCGGACGTTGCGTCCGCGGGCCGAGGGCTCGGATGCGGTGCCGGTGTTCGTGTTCCATCCGGCGGGTGGGTCGACGGTGGCGTACGAACCGCTGCTCAAGCGCCTGCCGTCGCACACCCCGATGTTCGGCCTCGAACGTGTCGAGGGCCCCATCGACGACCGCGCCGCGGCGTACGTGCCGCTGATGCGGGAGATCCAGGGCGACGGCCCGTACGTGCTGTGCGGCTGGTCGCTCGGCGGTGTTCTCGCCTACGCGGTGGCCCGCATCCTGCGCGAGCAGGGCGCCGATGTCCGGATCGTCGGATTGCTCGACACCGTCATGGCGGGCGAGCAGGTCGAGGACACCCCGGAGGAGATCCGTAAGCGCTGGCAGCGGTACGCGGCCTTCGCGAAGGAGACCTACGGTGTCGAGGCGCCGCTGCCGTACGACAAGCTCGCGGCGGCCGAGAGCGACGAGGAGCAGATCGGGATCCTCATGGACCTGCTGAAGCTGAGCGGCGCGAAGATCCCGGGCGGCATCATCGAGCACCAGCGCACGTCGTGGCTCGACAACCGGGCCATCCAGACGACGAAGCTCGAGCCGTACGACGGCGACGTCGTGCTGTACATGGCCGACAAGTACCACGAAGGCGCGATCGAACTCGAACCTGCGTTCGCGACCCGTCAGCCCGACGGCGGCTGGGGTGAGGCAGCGCAGAACCTCGAGGTCGTCTACATCGGCGGCGACCACATCCAGATCGTCGACGAGCCCTACATCTCCAAGGTAGGCGCGGACCTGTCGAACAAGCTGACCGAGATCGAGAAGCGGAGCAACTGAGTGAGCACCACCACCGCGGAAAAGCTTGCGGAACTACACGAAAAGCTCGAGCGGTCGAAGGCCCCGGGTAACCCCAAGGCGATCCAGAAGCGCAAGGACAAGGGCCTGCCGACGCCGCGCGAGCGGATCGACATGCTGCTCGATCCGGGGACGTTCGTCGAGATGGGACAGCTCGCTCGCCAACCCGGCGACGAGTCCAACCCGTACGGCGACGGTGTCGTCACCGGTCACGGACTGGTGGACGGCCGTCCGGTCGCGGTGTTCGCACACGACCAGACCGTGTTCGGTGGTGCGGCCGGCGAGATGTTCGGCCGCAAGGTCGCGGCCATCGGGGACTTCGCCATCAAGATCGGTTGCCCGGTCGTCGGCATCAACGAGTCCGCGGGCGCGCGCATCCAGGACGCTGTGACATCGCTCGCGTGGTACGCCGAGATGGGTCGCCGTCAGGAGCCGCTGTCGGGCATGTGCCCGCAGATTTCGATCATCCTCGGCAAGTGCGCGGGCGGTGCGGTGTACGCACCCATCAACACCGACATCGTGATCGCGACCGAAGAGTCGTACATGTTCGTCACCGGCCCGGACGTCATCAAGTCCGTCACCGGTGAGGACGTCAGCCTCGACGAGCTCGGTGGCGCCCGCAACCAGGCCGAGTACGGCAACATCCATCACGTTGCGGCCGACGAGAAGGCGGCGTTCGAGTACGCCCGCCAGTACCTGAGCTACATGCCGTCGAGCTGCACCGAACAGCCCCCGATCATCAACCCGGGTCTCGAACCGGAGATCACCGAGGACGATCTGTCGCTCGACACGTTCATGCCGGATGCCGACAACTCGGGCTACGACATGCACGACGTCCTGCTGAAGATCTTCGACGACGGCGAGTTCCTCGAGGTTCGCGCGGAGTCCGCGCGCAACATCATCACCGGCTACGCGCGCGTCGACGGCCGTCCGGTCGGCGTGGTCGCGAACCAGCCGATGCACCTGTCGGGCGCGCTGGATGCGGCGGCGTCGGACAAGGGCGCGCACTTCGTGCGGGTGTGCAACGCGTACGACATCCCGCTGGTGTTCGTCGTCGACACCCCCGGCTTCCTGGTCGGTGTGGAACAGGAGAAGGTCGGCGTCATCAAGCGCGGTGGCCGCTTCCTGTTCTCGTACGTCGAGGCGACCGTTCCGAAGGTCACCGTCGTCGTGCGCAAGGCGTACGGCGGCGCCTACGCGGTGATGGGTTCCAAGCAGCTCGGCGCCGACGTCAACCTGGCCTGGCCCACTGCCCGCATCGCGGTCATGGGTGCCGAGGGTGCTGTCAACCTCATCGGTCGGCGTCAGATCGAGGCCGCCGGCGACAACGCGCCAGCGGTCCGCGCGCAGCTCATCAACTTCTACAACGAGCACGTCGCGACGCCGTACATCGCGGCCGAGCGTGGCTACGTCGACGCGGTCATCGAGCCGTCGACCACCCGCCTGGAGATCCGCAAGGCGCTCCAGTTGCTCCGCGGCAAGACGATCTTCAAGAACCCGCGAAAGCACCACTTGCTTCCGTTCTGACGCTTTCGTCTCCCAGCTGAAGGGACCCTTTGTGCGCTCACAGCGCATGAATGGGTCCCTTCAGCTGTTCAGTGGGCCGACCGTGGCCGCATTCGGAGCTGTGGACGCGGCCGCTCGCCTGTGGATGGATGCACGCCTGTGGATAAAGCTGAAGGGTCCGTTCATACGCTGGGAGCGCATGAACGGACCCTTCAGCTGAAAGGACCGAACAGACTTACGGCTCGTACACCCGCATGGTGCCGGGCGACCAGAAGCCGGACCGGTTCACCTGTTCCGTCTCGACGGGCACGGTGGTGGCGTCGGGGTAGAACCGGTCGTACCGCTCGAGTGAGCCCCAGTCGCGGCCCCAGTCGTGGTTCAGGTAGGTCGGGACGGTGGTGGCGCTGGCGAGCATCTCGGTCCAGCCGAGCGGGCCGCCGTTTTCGAGGGACTGCCAGGTGTCGGTGGAGCTGACCGCGAGGGGCCGGTCCGGCAGGATCCGGAAGGTGGGCATCTCGGCGACACCGTTGAGGTGGTTGAACGGACGCTGGCAGGGGAACTGCAGTCCGACGGCCCAGTCCAGCAGAACGGGCTGCTCGGTACCGACCACGCTGCCCAGCGACTCGAGCGTGGGCACGCGCGGCGGTGTGAAGGCGAGCCACTGGTCGCCGGTGAGGTTGGGGTCGCTGGCGCTGATCCGCACGACGTCGGTGTCGGCGGGCAGTTCGTCGATGGGGACCCGCAGGTTTCGCCATGACGGGGCGGGGCCGATGTCGCGGGGCACGGCGGTGCCTTGGATGTCGACGGTGCCGTTCGGCTGCCGCTTGCCGTATTCGACGACGAGGGACTGGCCGTAGTTGGTCTGCCCGGTGATCTGGTCGACGGACCAGATGCGGCCGGCGGCCGACAGCACGACGAGCGGGGCGTCGTCGCTGCGTTCGGGCAGCTGGTACCAGCTGGACACGACCGAGGCCTGCTGCTGGATGCCGTCCTGGTAGCTGCCGAGGATGGGCGTGCGGGCCGGATCGAGCCCGAACGGCAGTTTGACAGTGCTGCCGTTGACGCCGAGCGCGCCGACGCCGCCGGTGGTGCCGGAGCCGCCGCCGGTTTCGAAGCTGGGGCCGATGCTCTGACTGTCGGTGTTGCCCATGCCGGCCTTGACCTCGACGAAGTCGGCGGTCAGGTCGTCGGGCACGCCGTTGGGCGTGAAGCCGACGGGCTTGGCGCCTGCGAGCGGATCGTTGGGGTCGGCGAGCGGCTTGGCGGGGTCGGCGATCGGGGTGAGGGCGCCTGCGTTGGGGTCCTTCTCGACCAGCACGTCCTCGGCGAGGCCGCACGTCTTGCCGGCGAGGGCCTCGATATTGGAGCGCCCGAGCGAGTACGCGGGGTACTGCGTCACGGCGCCCTTGAGCATCGACAGGACCTCGAACAGCACCATGACGCCGGCGATGACGGTCAGCGGTGCGGCCGCGAACTTGCGGATCCGTCGACCCTTGGGGGTGCCGGGCTTCGCGGGCGGCGGCGCATAGCCCTCACGCAGGTACTGCCATGCGACGAGCGCGACGGACAGACCGAACAGCACCAGGAAAAGGGTGCTGGATTCGCGCCCGCTGAGCTGGACGGTCTTGTCGAACCACGGCACGCCGTAACTGGAGACGTACCAATAGCCGTTGATACCGGAGAACGACAGCGCCAGGACGAACAGGAGTCCGGCGAGGAACATGCTCCGGTTGCGGCGGGACCGTAGTGCGCTCGCAGATACGACGACGGCGGTCAGGGCGGCCAGGGAACCGGCGATGCCCGCGTAGGCCCCGAAGTGGTGGGTCCACTTCGTGGGGTTGAACATCATGAAGAACATCGTTCCGAAGACGATGCCCATCAGCCGCCACGACGGTCCGGTGGCGACGCCGGGGATCCGCTTGCGACGCAGGAACACGAACAGCACGGTGAACAGGCACAGCAGCATCGTCAGGAACGCGAAACGGCGCGCGAGCGAGCCGTCGGTGGTCTGGACGAACAGGAAGTAGTAGCGCTGGTAGTCCTGGAACCATTCGAGGTTCGGGCCGATGATCGTGCGGACCCGGGTGGCCTCCATGACGGTGGAGAAGGTCTGGTCGGCGAACACGACGACGAGCACTAGGGTCCCGGCCGCGGCGAGCGGCAGCAGCTGCGAGAACGTGCCGACTCTCTTGCGGCGCCGGACGATGAGCCGGGTGATGGGGCGCAGGCCGGCCAGCAGCGCCGCGATACACATCAGACCGGTGGGGGCGGCGGCCAGCGTGAACGCGCCGACGAGGGCGGCGATCGCGGCGGGCAGCAGGCGTCTCGTGCCGATGGCGCGTTCGATCGAGCACCAGGTGAGCAGTGCACCGACCGCGACGATCGGTTCCGGGCGCAGGCCGTTGTTGTAGGGCAGCCAGAAAGCGAGGAACACGAGCCCGCCGGTCCACAGGGCGACCTGGTTGTGGCGCACCGCGCGGCCGAGGCGCGGCATGACCTCGCGGCTGATCACCATCCAGCACAGGATCGCGGCGAGGAGCGCAGGTAGGCGCATCCACGGGCTGGCGGTGGAGATCTTCGCCATGAGCGCGAGGACGTCGTAGTACCAGCCGAACGGCGCCTCGGGGACGCCGAACCAGCGGAAGTAGTTGGCCATGTAGCCGGAGTGCTCCGACGCGCGGGCCATGGTGAGCAGGTAGCCGTCGTCGGCGGTGTTGGCGCCGAAGAAGTGCCAGCCGACGAGGGTGCCGACGACGACGCCGTCGACGCCGGTGATCTTCCACCAGCGGGCGGGCAGGAAGCGGCGGGCGCGGCGGCCGTCGGTGCCGTCGAGTCGGTGCAGCGCGACGAGCGACACGAGGGTGGCCAGGACGGCGCCGATCATCGCGATCAGCTTGACCGGGCTCGGGCTCGACGAGAACCGCGAGTCGATGTCCATCGTGAACTGCAGGCCGGGCACGTTCTTGCCGTCGAGATCGCTGAAGATGCCGACGATCTGCGGACGGTAGTCGAACGGCATCTCGCCCTTGACGGGCTTGCCGTCGTCGTCGGTGAGGCCGACGAACTCGGCGGTGGTGCCGTCGACATCGGACTCGATCGCGATCGCGCTGCAGCCCGACTCGACGTCGGCGCGTGGCGCGGTCGCGATGATGACGTTCCGGTTGAGGACGTCGACGGACTCGCTGGACACGCGCACGAACATCGCGTTGACGGGCGCGTTCTCACCCTGGGCAGGCGCGGTGGAGAGCAGGATGCCGCCGGCCTCGGGCAGTTCGGCGACGGCCCGACACGGGATCGACGCCGACAGCGAGACCGGCACCTGCGACATCAGCGGTGCCTCGACATCGGCGGCGACGCCGTTCTCGGGCCACGACACCGTCGCCGCGGTCTGGGTGACCGGGAGGAACGGCGTCGCGAGGGCCAGCAACACGCCGAGCAGGCCCGTGACGACTGCAATCAACCGAGCGTTGCGGACATCCGCGTTGCTGGGTCGAGAAGCCGGGGGCGGAGCACTGGCCTCGGGTCCGGGCACGGGGGCTGTCACAACGTCGGGCACGTTTGTCGATCGTAGGCGAGATGTTTTCGTTACCCGAACCAGGTCGGTGCCTCTCAGCGACTTCACAGGCTGGTCAGGCGGGTGGCGTCTCCCGGATCGGGCCCGGGGACCACAGCCCCGAGCGTGTGACCTGCTCGACGTCGACCTGCGCGGGCTGCGCCGATTCGACGATCGGGGCGAATCGTTCCAGCGAGCCCCAGTCCCGGCGCCAGTCGTCGTCCAGGTAGGTGGGGATGGTCTGGGCGGTCAGCAGCAGCGAGGTCCAGCCGAGCGGGCCGCCGCCGATCGCGTCCTGCCACGCATTGGTGGCCTGAGCGCCCACCCGGTCGGGGAGGATGCGGTACTCGGGGATCTCGGCGACGCCGTCCTGGTGGGCGAACGGACGCTGGCACGGGAACGCCAGGCCCACAGACCAGTCGATCAGCACCGGGGCGGTGCTTCCGACGACGGACTGCAGCGTCCGCATGTGCGGCACCCGCGGCGGGGTGACGGCGAGCCACTGGTCGGGTGCGAGTCCGGTGTCGGAGGCGACGAGTCGGACGGTGTTCGCCTCGGCGGGCAGCTGGTCGAGCGGCACCCGCAGGTTCCGCCACGACGGTGCCGGACCGATGTCGATCGGGGCGACGCGGCCGAGGACGTCGACGCCGCCGTCGGCGGTGCGGGTGCCGTATTCGACGTCGAGCACCTGCCCCTCGGTGACGACGCCGTCGGGGTCGACGGAGTGGATGCGTCCGGCGGCAGCGATCGTGAGGATCGGGGCGTCGTCGCTGCGCTCGGGCAGCCCGTACCAGCCGGTGACGAGGTCGGACTTCTGCTGAGCCCCGGACTGGTAGCTGCCGAGGACCGGCGTGGTCGCCGGGTCGAGGCCGAACGGCAGGGACACGCTGCTGCCGTTGACGCCGGTGGACGCTTCGGTGCCGCCGCCCGTCCCGGCTCCGGTTCCGGTGGTGCTCTGGCCCGAGTCGGAGTCGGCGTCGACGGAGTTCGCGCCGCCGGTCGCGACGTTCTCCTTGTCCGCAGTGAGGTCGCGGGCCACGCCGTTCGCAGTGAAGCCGGTCGACTCGGTGGCGCCGAACGCGCCTGCGCCGGCGAGATCCTCGGGCGGCGACGCGAGTCGCAGCACTGAGGCGTTGGTGTCGTCCTCCACGAGGACGTAGTCGGCGAGTGCGCACGAGTCGCCGGTAACCGACTGCAGGTTCGCCTTCGCGATCGAGTACGACGGGTACTGCGCGACGGCGCCCTTGAGGAGCGAGAGCACCTCGAACAGCACGACGACGGCCGCGGCCAGGGTGAGTGGGGCGGGCGACCAGCGTCGGATCCGGGCGAGCCTGCTTCCGTTGCCGAGCGCGGCAGTCGAGTTCTCGGAGTTCTTGTCTCTCTCGTACGGCTCGCGGATGTGGTACCAGGCGGCCAACAGCAGCGCGAGGACGGTCAATGCGAGGAACCCGGTGGCGAAGGACTTGCCGCCGATGGACGGCGGCTTGTCCCACCACGGCACGCCGTAGCTGGAGACGTACCACCAGCCGTTGGATCCGGTGAACGACATCGTGAGGATGAACAGGACGGCGGCCGCGAACAGTGTGCGGTTGCGCTTGGAGCGCAGGCTCGCGCCGGCCACCGCGACGGCGGTCAGGGCAGCGGCGGATCCCGCGAGCCCCGCGTACACGCCGAAGTGGTGCGTCCACTTGGTGGGGGTGAAGCTCATCAGCAGCAGCGACGCGAAGATGATGCCGAGGATGCGGCGGGACGGGCCCGTCGCGGTGCCCGGAATCTTTCCGCCGCGGCGCAGCAGCATCATCACGCACACGATCAGGCAGAGCAGCATGACGAAGACGCCGAAGCGTCGGGCCAGCGAGCCGTCGGGGGAGATGTTGAGCAGGGCGTCCCAGCGCACGCGCTCGTCGAACCATGCGACGTTGGGGCCGACGGCGGTGCGCACGCGGGTCGCCTCGAGCACCGAGGCGAGGGTCTGGTCGGCGAACACTGCCACCAGCACGACGGTGCCGGACGCGAGGACCGGTGCGATCAGGCTGAGGAACCAGGTCTTGCGGGCGCGCCGGACGGCGATCTGCACGATCGACCGGGCGCCGGCGATCAGTGCGGCGATCGCGATCAGGCCGGAGGGTCCGGCGGCGAGCGAGAACGCCGCGATCAGCACGGCGACGGCGGCGGGCAGCATGCGTCCGGTCGCGATCGCGCGTTCGATCGAACACCACGTGAGCAGCGCGCCGAGCGCGATGATCGGTTCGGGGCGCAGGCCGTTGTTGAACGGCAGCCAGAACGCCAGGAACACCAGGCCGGCGGTCCACATCGCGATCGCGTTGCGGCGCACCATGCGGCCGAGGCGCGGAATCACCTCGCGGCTGATGATCATCCAGCAGAGGATTCCGGCGATCAGCGCGGGCAGACGCATCCAGATGCTGGTGGTGCTGACCTTCGTGAACAGCACGAGGACGTCGTAGTACCAGCCGAACGGCGCCTCGGGGACGCCGAACCAGCGGAAGTAGTTGGCCATGTAGCCGGCGTGCTCGGAGACGCGGGCCATGTTGAGCAGGTAGCCGTCGTCGGACGTGTTGGCGCCGATGACGTGCCACAGCAGTAGTCCGCCGATGACGACCGCGTCGATGCCGGTGAACCGCCACCAGCGGGCGGGCAGGAAGCGGCGTGCGCGGCGGCCGTCGACGCTGTCGAGTCGATGCAGCGCCACCAGCGAGACCAGCGTCGCGAGCACCGCGCCGATCATCGCGACCAGCTTGATCAGCGTGGGGCTCGACGAGAACCTGGAGTCGATGTCGGCGCGGACGTCGAGGCCCGCGGGCGGGGCGCCCGTCAGATCGGTGAAGACACCCACCACCTGCGGCCGGACGTCGCCGGTCACGGTGGTCGCCTCCTGGTCGGGGAGTCCGGCTACGGCGGCGGTGGTGCCCTGCGGATCGGACGTGACCACGATCTCGGTGCAGCCCTGCAGCGTGTCGACTGGCAGTGACAGCAACTCGGTGTCGCGCAGGATCGCCCGCAGGCGGGCAGGTTCACTGCCCGATGCGGCGTCCACCTTGATGACGAGGCCGTCGGCCTCGGCGCGGCCTGCCGAGGTCGGGGTCGTCGCGACGAGTGCGCCGCCGCTTTCGGGCAACTGGCCGACGGCGGTGCACGGGATGCTCACATGCAGTTGCTGCGGCGTGTACGAGATGAGCGGGGCCTCGACGCTCGTGAGGCTGCCGTTCTGGGGCCAGCTGATCGAGGCGGCGTCCTGCTGCACGGGCAGGAACGGCGTCGCGATCGCCAGGATCGCGCCGAGCAGGCCGGTGACGATCGCGACGAGGCGGGCGTTTCGCACCTCCTTCGCGGGGGCGCTCGAGTCGGCCGAGTTGGGGGCGGTCACGTCGTCTGGCACGAGAGTCGACTCTAGGTGAGCCGGCGGGTCACGTCAGATTCCGCACGTCCCAGACCCACACACCGTCCACCCAGCGGCCGTCGACGCCGAGGAGTCGTTCGAGGGTGGTGTGCAGTGCCTGCTGGTTCTTGCCCGGTGGCAACACCACGACGTCGGCGTTCCAGAACCGCAGGTCCTCGAGCGTGGTGGCGCGGGTGGCGTCGTCGATCGTCGGAGCCACCCCGCTGCCCTGCGTCTTGGCGAGCAGCAGTGCGGTGGGACGGTCGTCGGGTCCGTACTTACCCTTGTCCTCGGGGCCGGCGGGGCCGACGAAGTAGCCGCCGGCAATCGGATACCCGAACCGTTCCTCCGTCTGCCACAGCAGTGCCTTCGCGTCCTCGGGCCGGGGGAGCGGAACGGTGACGACGGACCCGTCGGACACGTAGGAGCGCCAGGTGCCGTCGGCGAAGAACGCCGGCACCGGCGCACGATGGGCGACCTCGAGGGGCGCCGGCGCCAGCGGCAGCAGCGAGACGGCGAGCCAGCCCAGCCACAGCAGGGTGGTGGAGCGTTGCCCGACTCGTCCGGTGGTGATGGCCCGATCGGTGCCGAGGGCGAGCAGGATCGCGATCGCGGGGATGCAGCCCATCGCGAAGCGGGATTCGAGAACCGATTCGAGGAGCGGCAGTTTCGCGAACCATGACCACGGCAGTGTGATCCCGGTGTCGGTGTGCGCGACGGTCAGTTCCACGCCGAGCGAGAGGACACCCATCACGGCGACGGTCGCGGCGGCTGCCCGGGCCATCGGCACGCGCCACAGCCACACCGCGGTCATCGCGACGAGCAGTAGCAGCGGCCACCCGAAGAACGCGTTCTCCTCGGTGGCGTTCATCGACAGCCCGGCCGCGGATCCGGGATCGCCGGCGAGGGACTGGGTCGGGAATCGGGTGAACGCGTTGGCGTCGTTGCCGACCGAGCCGTGCTCGATCGAGTGATAGCTCTGCGGTCCGAGGAACTGCCACCACAGCGGGACCGCGACGATCGCGAGCGCGACGACGCCGGCGACGCACAGGCCCTTGAATCCGCGGCGCACGGCGGCGATCGCCGCGCCGGGTCGCGATGCGCCGTAGGCGATCCCGAAGATCACGAAGGCCATCGAGTAGATCAGCAGGGGTTCCTCGCCGAGGAAAATCTGGTAGGCGACGGCCAATCCGAGGGCGACGCCGTTGCGGATCGGGCGTTCGCCACTGGCCAGACGGATCACCAGCAGTGCGATGAACGGCAACAGGAACAGCGCGACGAAGTTGGGGTGGCCGTTGGTGTGGGAGATCATCGCCGGCGCGAAGCCGCAGAAGACGCCGCCGACCGCTGCCGCGAACCTGGACTGCGCGACGTGGCGGGACAGCACCCAGTACCAGGCGGTCGCGGTCCCGGCCAGGCCCAGCGTCAGCGCGAGCGTGAATGTCACGGTGGGCCCGAAGATCAGAGTGATCGGGGCGAGCGGGATGCTGACGCCGAACATCGCGGTGTTGGCCATCAGGTTCACGCCGAGCGGGTAGTTCTGCAGCGTGCTCGACAGCGGATTGTCGAAGTTGGCGAGCGAGTGCGCGGTGACCGCGAAGAACCACTCCCACATCGTCTGGTCCTGGCCGCTGCGGACCAGGTAGCCGTCGCCGAGGTGCTTCCACTGCCGTCCGAGGACGAACACGGCGAGGGTGAGGAACGAGGCGGCGGCGGCGAGGTCGGTCGGTGCGAGCCGGATCCTTCGTGCCCGGGTGGCGACCGACTGCGCCGCTGTAGTCGTCGTGGATCCGGACGAGGTGGTCCCGTCTGACAGTTGCAGAATCTCGCTCACATCGCCCCTTCCGTGTTGCTGGACGGAGGGGGCGAGGCGCCGCGCAGCCGTCGGTAGGCCGGAGGCGAGAATACCGCAGCTAGCTGGGTCCTAGCTGTGAGAAGCGGTGGCGCCCGGCGGCACACCGGGCATAGGGGACGTCCGGGTCACGATCCGGTCGGCGTTCGCAATAGTGCAACCGGGGGGTTGCGCATGATCGTCGTTGCTGCAATCCTGGAGTTGCAGGTAGAAGTCGAACCGGAGGGACGGAACCCATGGATGTGCTGGACCGAATCGAACGGAAAATCGAGATCGACGCCCCGGCAACGCGGGTGTGGAAGCTGATCAGCGAACCCGGCTGGTACATCAACGACGAGCGGATCGTGGAACACCGGATCGAGCGACGTGGGGAGTTGGACGTCGTGCACGATCCGGCGCACGGCGAGTTCGCGTTCGCGACCGTCGAACTCGACGAACCCCGGTATGCGGCGTTCCGTTGGCTCGTCGAACCCGGCGCCGCGGACGGGCCGTCGACGCTGGTGGAGTTCAGGATCGTCGAGACCTCGCCGGGGAGCGTCGTACTGACGGTCGTCGAGACCGGCTTCGCATCGCTGCCGGAGGGGGAGAAGGAGCGGCGCAGTCGGTACGACAGCCACGTCGAGGGCTGGGGCATCGAGATGAGGCTCGCCAAGCGTCATGTGGAGGCGGCGGTGGATGCGCGCTGACGAATCAGCCGCTGCGCCGGTCGTGTTCGCCGCGCTGGCGGACGACACTCGTTGGGACATCCTGCTGCGACTCGGACGTTCCCCGGCGTCGGCATCCGCGCTGGCGCGGGAGTTGCCCGTGTCGCGGCAGGCGATCGCGAAGCACCTCGCGGTGCTACAGGAGGTGGGACTCGTGGAGGCCCAGCGTGACGGCCGTGAGGTGCGGTTCGTCGCGGTCGGTGCGCGGTTGAACGAAGCTGCCGCTCAGTTGGAGCGCATCGCGTCCGGGTGGGACCGCCGTCTCGAGCGGATCAAGATGCGCGCCGAGACGCCCGATCCGGACTGACCGCGTCGCCGTCGAGGGCGGCGGCGATGTCGTCGAGGGAGATGTCGAGGACGTGCGCGACGGCGGTGATCGTGAAGAACGCCGGTGTCGCGATGCGGCCCGTCTCGATCTTGCGGAGGGTCTCGACGGAGATCCCCGCGTCGAGCGCGACCTGCACCATCTTCGTCTCGCCTCGCGCGGATCGCAGCAGTTCACCGAGTCGTCGCCCACGTTCGAGTTCCTCCGCCGTCAGCGGCACGCGCACCATGATGACTATAGTAATACCGGTATAATTATTTGAACCGGAAGGTGTCAGTCGTGGTCGAACTCAAGACCCAGGTGGAGATCCAGGCGATGCGGGCGGCGGGGCGGGTCGTCGCCGACGCGCTCGCCGCGGTGCGCGCGAATGCGAGCGTGGGGGTGAGTCTGCGCGAACTCGACGCCGTCGCCGCGCGCACCATCGCCGACTCCGGTGCCAGCCCGGTGTTCCTGAACTACCGACCGAGCTCGGCGCCGTACCCGTTCCCGGGCGTCATCTGCGCCTCCGTCAACGACGCCGTCGCGCACGGAATCCCGTCGGACTACCGGTTGCGTGACGGCGATCTGGTGAGCATCGACGGCGGCGCGACGCTCGACGGCTGGTGCGGCGACGCGGCCATCAGTTTCGTCGTCGGCACCGCGGATCCCGCCGACGAGGCGCTCATCTCGGCCACGGACGAGGCGCTCCGACGCGGCATCGCCGCCGCTCAGCCTGGAAACCGTCTCGGCGACATCGGTGCCGCGATCGGCGCCTACACCCGACGCCTCGGCTACGGACTGCTCGCCGATCACGGTGGTCACGGCATCGGCCGCGTCATGCACGAGGATCCGCACGTGGCCAACGAGGCGCGCGCCGGCAAGGGCATGCGGTTGCGTCCCGGACTGGTCCTCGCGATCGAGCCGATGCTCATCGCCGACGGCTCCGACGACTATCGCCACGATCCCGACGGCTGGACCCTGCGATCCTTGTCCGGCGCCCGCGCCGCGCATAGCGAGCACACCGTCGCGATCACCGACGACGGCCCGGTGGTGCTCACGACACGGCACTAGGCTGCACGTATGCCGGATTGGACGCCGATCTCCGACGCGCTGCGCCGCGCCGGGGTGCGGGACGTCCGCGACGACGGCACCACCCGGGCGATGTATTCGTCGGACGCCTCGCTGTACCGGGTGCCGCCCACGACGGTGGTGTTCCCGCGCGCGATCGACGAGGTCGCGACGGTGCTCGACGTGTGCCGCACACGGGGTGTCCCGATCACCGCGCGCGGCGCGGGGACGTCCGTCGCGGGCAATGCGGTGGGGTCGGGTGTGGTCGTCGACTTCAGCCGTCACCTCGGCCGGGTGCTCGAGGTCGACCCCGAGGCGCGCACCGCGGTCGTCGAACCCGGCGTCGTGCACGCCGCGCTCGAGGGCGCGGCGGCCCCGCACGGGCTGCGCTTCGGGCCCGATCCGTCCACGCACAACCGCTGCACCGTCGGCGGCATGATCGGTAACAACGCTTGCGGTGCAAGGACTCTCGGGTACGGCCGGACCTCCGACAATGTCGTGGGGCTCGAGTTGCTCACCGGCGTGGGGGAGGCGCTGTCGTTGCCGGCGGCGACCGACTCCCCGCCGCTCGATCGTCTACGCGCCGTCACCCACACCGGATTGGCCGCCATCCGAACCGAATTCGGCCGCTTCGGCAGGCAGGCATCCGGGTACTCACTCGAGCACCTGCTGCCGGAGAACGGCTTCGACGTCGTGAAGTTCCTCGTCGGCAGCGAGGGCACACTCGGGATCGTCACGCAGGCCACCGTGAATCTGGTGCGGGATCCGGCGCACCGCGTGCTGGTCGCGCTGGGCTACCCCGACATCGCAGCCGCCGGTGACGACTCCAAGGCGGTCCTCGGGTTCCGGCCCACCGCGTGCGAGGGCATCGACTCGCGCCTGGTCGACGTTGTCCGTGAACGGCGTGGGCCGCAGGCCGTGCCCCCGCTGCCGCGCGGGGCGGCGTGGCTGTTCGTCGAGATCGCGGGGGAGTCCCGCGACGACGTGCTCGACCGGGCGCAGGCGCTGGCCAAGGGTTGCGGTGCGATCGACGCGCTCGTCGTCGACGATCCCGCGCGGGCGGCGGCGCTGTGGCGGATCCGGGAGGACGGCGCCGGTCTGGCCGGACGCAGCCCGGCCGGCAAGCCCGCCTACGCGGGGTGGGAGGACGCCGCCGTCCCGCCCGACCGGATGGGCCCCTACCTGCGCGACTTCGACGCACTGCTCACCGAATTCGGTCTCACCGGCCTGCCGTACGGGCATTTCGCCGACGGCTGCCTGCACATTCGCCTGGACCTGCCGCTGGATCGGCCGTCCGGCACCGACGTCTTCCGACGCTTCCTCGTCGCCGCGGCTGAGTTGGTCGCGCGCTATGGCGGCTCGTTGTCGGGGGAGCACGGCGACGGCCGCGCCCGCAGTGAACTGCTACCGCTCATGTACTCGCCCGACGCGCTGCGCCTCTTCGGCGCCGTCAAACACGTCTTCGACCCCGACAACATCCTCAACCCCGGAGTCCTTGTCGACCCCCGCCCGGCCGTCGCCGACCTGCGTGTCCCGCAGACACTGCCGCTGCGCCGGAACCTCGCGCTCGCCTACCGGGACGACGACGGCGACTTCGCCCAGGCCGTGCACCGCTGCACGGGTGTCGGGAAGTGCCGCGCCGACATCACCGGCTCCGGTGGCGTCATGTGCCCGTCTTATATGGCGACGCGGGAAGAGAAGGACTCGACGCGCGGACGCGCCCGCGTCCTGCAGGAGATGGTGAACGGCGGTCTCGTGCGCGAGGGCTGGCGTTCGCCGGAGGTGCACGACGCCCTCGACCTGTGCCTGTCGTGCAAGGGCTGCGCGTCGGACTGCCCGACGGGCGTCGACATGGCCTCCTACAAGGCGGAGGTCCTGCACCAGAGCTACAGGAAGCGGCTGCGCCCGGCCTCTCACTATTCATTGGGGTGGCTGCCGCGCTGGGCCGCGATCGCCGGACGGGCGCCGCGCCTGGTCAACGCGATGACCCGACTTCCGGGTGTCGCCCCGACCGCGTTGACGCTCGGGGGAGCGGACCGACGACGCCACGTCCCGCAGTTCGCGACGACGACCTTTCGACGTTGGTTCGCCGCGACCGCCGCCGAGCGGCGCAACACGGGCGACCCGGTCGTCCTGTTCGTCGACACCTTCACCGACCACTTCACGCCCGAGGTCGCAATGGCGACGGTCCAGGTACTGGAGGACGCCGGATTCCGGCCCCGCCTCACCCCGAAACGGCAGTGCTGCGGTCTGACGTGGATCACCACCGGCCAGCTCGACGCGGCCCGCCGCATCCTCGGTCGCACCGTGACGGCGCTGGCGGAAGAAGGAGTGCCGATCGTCGGGATGGAACCGTCGTGCACGGCGGTACTGCGCGCCGACGCCCTCGAACTGCTCGGCACCGACGACGCCCGGGCCGTCGCCGACTCCACGCGCACCCTCGCCGAACTGCTCACCGGCCGCGACGGCTGGCAGCCCCCGGACCTGTCCGGGACCACCGTCCTCGCGCAGCCCCACTGTCACCACCACGCCGTCATGACGTGGAACGCGGATGCAGAGTTGCTGACGCGTGCGGGGGCACAGGTCCAACGCCTCGGCGGGTGCTGCGGGCTCGCCGGCAACTTCGGCGTGGAGAAGGCGCACTACGACGTGTCCGTCGCCATCGCGGAGCACCAACTCCTGCCGACCATCGAGAGGACGACCCCCGAGACCGTCGTGCTGGCCGACGGCTATTCGTGTCGGACGCAGATCACCGATCTGGCTCGACGTGAGGGCGTTCACCTGGCCCAACTCCTGGCCGATCAGGCAAAACGCGGCTGAGGCACAATCCAGGCATGCTCTCGACACCGGTCCTCGTCACGATCGTCTCCGTGTGCATCGGATTCGTACTGTTCGTCCTGGCTGCGAGCGGGGCGAGGGGACAGTGGGACAAGCGTCTGGTGATCGGCCTGCTGATCGCAGCGGTGCTGTGCCTGACGGCCGTTCCTCTCTCTGTCGCCCTGAGCGCGGCAGTGTGACGCCGATGAGCACCAGCTGGCCGAGTGAATGGCCGACGACGCCTCGTCAGATCGCCGTCGCGACCGATGCCGCGATCACCGCTGCCCGCGCCGCCTCCGGTGAGCAGTTCGCCGAGGAGATCGAGAACCTGACTGCGCTGCCGTTCGAACAGGTGACCCTGGTGCACGCCGGAGTCGTGCGGGCGCTCCTCGAAGACCTCCACCCCGACGGCTTCTCCGGCGACGACATCCAGGACGCGCTCACTCGCGTGGCCGGTGCGGCTCTCGTTTGGCTGCCCGGTCTCGATGTCTCCGCGCTCGCCGCAGTCCTCACGGGTTCCCTGGGACTGACCGAGATGACCGACGACGCCCAGCGGATCGGCCAGGCCGAATACGTCCGCAGCGCGATACTGGTCATCGCCGACCTCCTCTCCGCAGCCGACGTATCGCCACACAGGTATCTGAAGGCTGCGATCGGGGAGATCGCGCGGGCGGAGACCGTCGAGATGCCCTGACGGCCACCTTTCGGCGCCGCCGGAGGACTGGATGTACCGAATGTCGACACTGCATGCGGCCTTCACGGCCTCTGACCAGGCGATTTGGTGTTCTGCGCAAGGTTCGCGTAACTTATTCCAAGTCAGAGCGACACGGACACCGACCCGGACGCGATCTTCACAGGTCAGCGAGGGAAAACGAGGTTGTACGGGGAGCGCCTGATACTCCTGGAAGTTGCTTTTCTTCTCTCGTGTAGGGTTGTGGAGCGCCTTCGGGTGGCCGAGAAAGTGTCGGATTTGCTTCCGGTGTGGGATCGGGTTAGGCTGGAACGGTTGCCCCGGAGCGAGAAATCTTAGGGTTTCGAGTGATGGTGTGCGCGTGTTCTTTGAGAACTCAACAGTGTG
>NZ_QAOW01000010.1 GCF_003051005.1 Rhodococcus sp. OK519 | reverse complement strand
CACACTGTTGAGTTCTCAAAGAACACGCGCACACCATCACTCGAAACCCTAAGATTTCTCGCTCCGGGGCAACCGTTCCAGCCTAACCCGATCCCACACCGGAAGCAAATCCGACACTTTCTCGGCCACCCGAAGGCGCTCCACAACTCTACACGAGAGAAGAAAAGCAACTTCCGGGAGTATCAGGCGTTCCCCGTACAACCTCGTTTTCCCTCGCTGACCTGTGAAGATCGCGTCCGGGTCGGTGTCCGTGTCGCTCTGACCTGGACTAAGTTACGCGAGCATGAACAGAGCGTCAAACTTCCTGGTCGGAAGCGTTCGTGTGGGCGTTTCCGCAGGTCGCAATGCTCGAATCGATGCAATTCCGACCCGAAGTCGAATTGTGACGCCCCGCACACCTGCTATTCGGGGGCTTGATCATCCGCAACTCGGCGAATGTCGCCGCCCAGTCCGACCAGGTCCTCTACGAATCGCGGGTAGCCACGATCGATGTGGTAGACGTCGTGCACCTCGGTGATCCCGTCAGCCACCAGGCCCGCGAGGACCAATCCTGCGCCGGCGCGGATGTCGGAGGACCACACCGGGGCACTCGACAGTTCAGGTACACCGCGTACCACCGCGTGATGACCGTCGGTTCGAGCGTCGGCGCCCAAACGGATCATCTCCTCGACGAAACGGAACCGTGCCTCGAACACGTTCTCGGTGATCATCGATGTGCCCTCCGCGATGGCCGCGAGGCCGATCGCCATGGGCTGCAGGTCCGTCGGGAATCCCGGGTACGGAAGGGTTGCGAAGTTGACGGCCTGTGGGCGGCCCTCCTGCACGACCCGGAAGCCGTCCACCTCGACAGTGATCTGCGAACCGGCGGAGCGCAGCTTGTCGAGCACCAAGCTCAGGTGCTTCGGATTCACACCCCGCACGACGACGTCGCCCCGAGTCATCGCCGCAGCGATCCCCCAGGTGGCTGCGACGATCCGGTCACCGATCACTCGATGAGAGGTCGGCTGCAGTCGGTCGACGCCGCGGATCGTCAGCGTCGTCGATCCGGCGCCGCCGATCTTCGCGCCCATCCGGATCAGCATGTTGCACAGATCCACGATCTCCGGCTCGCGGGCCGCGTTGTCGATGACCGTCTCCCCTCTGGCCAGCACTGCAGCCATCAGGATGTTCTCGGTCGCACCGACAGACGGGAAGGCGAGCCGGATGTTCGCACCGTGCAGGTCATCCGCCTCTGCCACGACACAACCGTGCTCGATCTCGCTGTGCGCGCCCAGCAGTCGTAGTCCCGACTGATGCATGTCGAGGGGGCGCGAACCGATTGCATCGCCACCGGGAAGCGCGACGACCGCCTTCCGGCATCGCGCGACCAGCGGGCCGAGGACACACACCGAGGCTCGGAACTGCCGCACTGCCGCGAAGTCCGCGTGGAACTTGGGTTGGGCGGGCGTCGTGATCCTGGCGACGTCCCCATCCAGGGACACCTCGCAACCGAGACCACGCAACACGTCCGCCATCAGGGGAACATCAAGGATGTCGGGGCAGTTCTCGATGACCGTCGTGCCTTCGGCCAGAAGCGCCGCGGCCATCAGTTTCAGGACGCTGTTCTTCGCACCGCCCACTGCCACCTCACCGACGAGTCGGTTCCCACCAGCGACAAGAAAGCGTTCACTCACAGTCGCACAGCCTAGCCAGCACAACACCGGACCTGCTGGGCGGTACCGTTGCTCCATGGCTGTTCACTTGACGCGGATCTACACCCGGACCGGCGACGACGGCACCACCGGGCTCAGCGACTTCTCCCGCGTGTCGAAGAATGATCCCCGGCTCATCGCCTACGCGGACTGCGACGAAACGAACGCGAGCATCGGCGTCGCCCTCGCCCTGGGCGCGCCTCCCGAGGAGATCGTCGATGTCCTCCGCCAGATCCAGAACGACCTGTTCGACGCGGGCGCGGATCTTGCGACCCCGATCGTTGCGGACCCCAAGTACCCCCCACTCCGCGTCACGGACGCGTACATCGAACGCCTCGAGGGTTGGTGCGACGAATTCAACGAGCGGCTCGAACCGCTGCACTCGTTCATCCTGCCGGGAGGAACGCCCCTGGGTGCGCTGCTGCACGCGGCGCGAACGATCACTCGTCGTGCTGAGCGATCCGCGTGGGCGGCCACCGAAGCGAGCCCCGAGAACACGAGTTCACTGCCGGCGAAATACCTCAACCGCCTGTCGGATCTGTTGTTCATCGTCAGTCGCCTCGCCAACCCCGGCGGCGACGTTCTGTGGAAGCCAGGGGCCGGCAGCGCGTAGCACCGACCGAAACACGAAAGGGAGGCCCGAGGGCCTCCCTTTTCTATTCGCCACGATCCGTCAGGCGGGACGACCCCGCATCGAGCGTCCCGACGGCCTCGACTCGACCCACGAGAGAAAAGCCGTCAGTGCTCCGCGATCCAGAGCGATCTCATAGGTGTCGTCGCCATCCGAGATCTCCAGGATCACGATCTCGTCGGTCATGATGTCGTACTCGTTGCCGACAGGACCGCGCCTCGAACCGACTTCGATCCCCTGTCGGCTCATCCGCGTATCCGGACCCGGACGAAGACTCGACAGCTTGAAGAACACCAGCGAGCCCTCGCCGTACCTCACGACTCCGTGCCGCCAACCACTGCCGCCGGGCGCCGGCGTCACCCGCAGGATTGCTGCAGTACCGCCCCGCCGAAGAACGGTGAGCCGATACACGAAAGCCGCGACGAAGGCCGCGAGCAGCACAACCAGAATGATGAGAACAACCATCCCGATCGTCACTACTCGTGGGCTCCGTCGCGGCTCGTCGTGGACTGACTACGCGCGCTCGACCGCGCGCAGCTGACCCTTGGCGATCGCGATCGCCTCGAGATCTTCGGTGGTCTCCGCGAGCACGGCCTTGGCCGCCTCGACGTCGACATCCTGTGCCATGTCAGCAGACTCGGCAAGGATCGTCACCGTAGTAGCGGTCACCGAGAGGAAACCGCCGTGCACGGCCGCGACCACACGCTCGCCGTCGACGGTCGTGATCGAAACCACGCCGCCCTCGACGAGCTGGCCGAGGACCGGCTCGTGCCCGGGCATGACACCGATCTCACCCTCGGTCGTCTGGGCGCTGACCAGCTTCGCCGATCCCGACCAGAGTCGCTGCTCGACGGCAACGAGTTCAACGGTCATCTCAGCCATGTCGGTCTACTTCCCGGCGATCTTCTTGGCAGCGGCCTCGACGTCGTCGAGTCCACCGCAGCTGTTGAACGCCTGCTCCGGCAGGTGATCGAACTCGCCCTTGCAGACGCGGTCGAACGCCTCGATGGTGTCGCGCAGCGGCACGACCGAGCCGGGCTCACCGGTGAACTTCTCGGCGACGATGAAGTTCTGGCCGAGGAACTTCTGGATACGGCGCGCGCGGCCGACGAGGACCTTGTCCTCTTCCTGCAGCTCGTCCATACCGAGAATGGCGATGATGTCCTGCAGCTCCTTGTACTTCTGCAGGATCCGCTTGACCTCGTTCGCGACGCGGAAGTGCTCGGCACCGACGATGCCGGGCTCCAGGATGCGCGAGGTCGACGTCAGCGGGTCCACAGCGGGGTAGATACCCATCTGCGAAATCGGACGCGAGAGCTCGGTGGTCGCATCGAGGTGCGCGAAGGTGGTGGCCGGCGCCGGGTCGGTGTAGTCGTCGGCGGGGACGTAGATCGCCTGCAGCGAGGTGATCGAGCGACCACGGGTCGAGGTGATGCGCTCCTGGAGCTCACCCATCTCGTCGGCCAGCGTCGGCTGGTAACCCACGGCCGAAGGCATACGACCCAGCAGGGTCGAAACCTCGGAACCGGCCTGGGTGAACCGGAAGATGTTGTCGATGAACAGCAGAACGTCCTGGCCCTGGACGTCGCGGAAGTACTCCGCCATCGTCAGCGCGGACAGGGCGACGCGCATACGCGTTCCCGGCGGCTCATCCATCTGACCGAAGACAAGGGCCGTGTCCTGGAGGACGCCCATCTCTTCCATCTCGAGGTGAAGATCGGTGCCCTCACGGGTGCGCTCACCGACGCCTGCGAACACCGAGGTGCCGGAGAACTCGCGGGCGATACGGGTGATCATCTCCTGGATCAGAACGGTCTTGCCGACACCGGCACCACCGAACAGACCGATCTTGCCGCCCTTGACGTACGGGGTCAGCAGGTCGATGACCTTGATGCCGGTCTCGAGGATCTCGGTCTTGCCCTCGAGCTGGTCGAAGGCTGGGGGCTTGCGGTGGATGCCCCACTGCTCGCCGTCACGACCGGTGCCCGGAGCGTCGAGGCAGTCACCGAGGGCGTTGAACACGTGGCCCTTGACGACGTCACCGACGGGGACCGAGATCGGCTTGCCCGTGTCGTTCACTGCAGCGCCGCGGACCAGGCCGTCGGTCGGCTGCATCGAGACGGTGCGCACCAGGTTGTCACCCAGGTGCTGCGCAACCTCGAGGGTCAGCGTCTTCGCCACGGACGGGAGAGTGATCTCCGAGTGCAGGGCGTTGAACAGGTCGGGAACATGGCCGCGCGGGAACTCAACGTCCACAACGGGACCGATGACCCGCACGACCCGGCCGGACGTGGTGTCCGCGCCGTTCGCGTTGGTTTGGGTTACTGCTGCGGTCATGTGCTAGTCACTTCCTGCGCTCGAGGCCAGCGCATTCGCGCCACCGACGATCTCGCTGATTTCCTGGGTGATCTGGGCCTGGCGAGCCTGGTTTGCCTGACGGCTCAGGGTGTTCACCAGTTCGTTCGCATTATCCGTCGCGGCCTTCATGGCGGTACGACGGGCGGCAGACTCCGAGGCCGCGGAGTCCAGCAGCGCGGAGTAGATCCGCGTGCTGACGTACTTCGGGAGCAACGCCGACAGCAGCGTGCCGGCCTCGGGCTCGAAGTTGTACACCGCGGTCGGACCCGACTTGCCGTCGTGCTGACCGTTGGACAGCATGTCCTCGCCCAGCTCGATGTGCTCGTCGGTGTAGTCGACCTCGAGCGGAGCCATCCGCCGGACTTCCGGCTTCTGGGTGAGCATCGAGATGAAGCGGGTGTAGACGATGTGGAGCTCGTCGACGCCCTCGATCGTGCCCTCACCGTTCGGGGCCTCGACCTCGGAGCCGGAACCGGCCATGAACAGCTCGACCAGGTGGCGGCTCGCCTTGGCGGCATCCGCGTAACCGGGCTCCTGGGAGAAGCCGGTCCACGATCCGCCCACGTTCCGTCCACGGAAGGTGTAGTAGCCGAGTCCCTTGGCGCCGAGCACGTAGATCACCGGCTCCTTGCCCTCGGAGCGCAGCAGCTGGAACAGCTCCTCCGCCTCCTTGAGAGCGTTGGAGTTGTAACCGCCACACATACCGCGGTCACTGGTGACGACCAGAACCGCAGCGCGCTTCGGGTTGGTGCGCTCGTTCAGCAGCGGATGATCGAGCGACGCCGAAGCACTCGCCAGCTCGGAGAGCACCTTGGTGATCTCCTCCGCGTACGGCTTGGAGGCCGCGACTCGGGCCTGAGCCTTCGTGATACGCGAAGTGGCGATCAGTTCCTGCGCCTTGGTGATCTTCTTGGTCGAGTTGGTCGCCTTGATGCGAGAACGCAGTTCGCGGATGCTTGCCATCGGTCGATCACTCTCCCTTCGGGTGACGCTGTGTCATGAGGCCCACGCTCACTTGCTGACAGTGGTGCGCTTGACGGTGACCTTCTCCTGGCCGACCGCGGAAGCGTCGAGAGCCACAGCCTCGGCCTCGTTCACGACACGGCTGCCATCCGACGCGAGGAAGCCCTGCTTGAACTTGTCGGTCGCAGCCATGAGGGCCGTGATCGAATCCGCGTCGAGGGCCTTGCCGCCCTTGATCGCCTCGTAGACGCCGGCCGCGTTGCGGTGCAGGTCCTCGAGGAGCTCGGACTCGAAGCGACGCACGTCGCCGACGGGCACCGAGTCGAACACGCCCTCACCGGCGAGGTAGATCGAGACGATCTGATCCTCGACCGCGATCGGCGAGTACTGGTCCTGCTTGAGCAGCTCGACCAGACGCTGGCCGCGCTCGAGCTGTGCCTTCGACGCGGCGTCCAGGTCCGAAGCGAAGGCCGAGAAGGCCTCGAGCTCACGGAACTGAGCCAGCTCCAGACGCAGCGAACCGGAGACCTTCTTCATGCCCTTGGTCTGCGCGGCGCCACCGACTCGGGAAACCGAGATACCGACGTTGATCGCGGGGCGGATGCCCTTGTTGAACAGGTCGGACTCGAGGAAGACCTGGCCGTCGGTGATCGAGATGACGTTGGTCGGGATGTACGCGGAGACGTCGTTGGCCTTCGTCTCGACGATCGGCAGAGCCGTCAGCGAACCGCCACCGAGCTCATCGGACAGCTTCGCCGAACGCTCCAGCAGACGGGAGTGCAAGTAGAAGACGTCACCCGGGTAAGCCTCACGTCCCGGCGGACGACGCAGCAGCAGCGAGATGGCGCGGTACGCCTCGGCCTGCTTGGTCAGGTCGTCGAACACGACGAGGACGTGCTTGCCCTGGTACATCCAGTGCTGGCCGATGGCCGAACCGGTGTACGGGGCCAGCCACTTGAAGCCGGCGGAGTCGGAAGCCGGGGCGGCGACGATGGTGGTGTACTCCATCGCGCCCTGCTCCTCGAGCGCCTGCTTCACGCCGGCGATGGTGGAGCCCTTCTGGCCGATCGCGACGTAGATGCAGCGAACCTGCTGCTTCGGGTCGCCGGTCGCCCAGTTCGCCTTCTGGTTCAGGATGGCGTCGACGCAGACCGCGGTCTTGCCGGTCTTGCGGTCACCGATGATGAGCTGACGCTGGCCACGGCCGATCGGGGTCATGGCGTCGATGGCCTTGATACCCGTCTGCAGCGGCTCCTCGACGGGCTGACGCTCGAGCACCGAGGCGGCCTGCAGCTCGAGAGCGCGGGTCTCGGTGGTCTCGATGTCGCCGAGGCCGTCGATCGGACGACCCAGCGGGTCCACGACACGACCCAGGTAGCCGTCGCCGACCGGCACCGACAGAACGTCGCCCGTCCGCTTGACTTCCTGGCCCTCTTCGATGTGCTGGTAGTCGCCCAGGACGACTGCACCGATCTCGGTGGCGTCCAGGTTCAGCGCCACGCCGAGCACGCCGCCCGGGAACTCCAGCAGCTCGTTGGCCATCGCCGACGGCAGGCCGGTGATGTGAGCGATGCCGTCGCTGGTGTCGGACACCGTGCCGACCTCCTCGCGGGAGGCCTCCGGTGAGTAGCTCGCGGTGTAGTTCTCGATCGCGCTACGGATCTCGTCGGAGGAGATCGTCAGCTCCGCCATGTTTTTCCTGCTCTCGGTATCTGGTCTTCGAAAAGATCGGGAGTATGTGTTCGGTCGTCGGCTACTTGAAGGTCTTGCGCAGGGCAGCGAGGCGACCGGCCGCGCTCCCGTCGATGACCTCGTGGCCCACCCGGACGACCATGCCGCTGAGGAGAGCCGGTTCGACCTCCACGTGCACGGTGACGGGCTTGCCGTAGGTGCGGGTCAGCGTCGCCGCGAGCCGCTCGACCTGCTCGCTCGACAGCACAGCCGCGCTACGCACATGCGCCACGGCCTTGTCTCGCAGGGCCGCGGCCAGAGCCGACAGCTCGTCGAGTGCGTCCGCCGGGGCGGTACGCAGGCGACCCACTGCCTGGATGGCAAGAGCCTCCGTGATCGCGGTGACCTTGCCGTACAGCAGCTTCGACAGCAGCTCACGCTTGCCGGCGACGGGCGTCGAACGATCCGAAAGGACCTGCTCCAGCTGCGGATTACCCGCAACGATCCGGCCGAGGCGGAAAAGCTCGTCCTCGACCGTATCGCTCTGGTTCTGATCCGCCGCGGCACGGAGCAAGGACTCGCGTCCGACCGTGACCAGCGAGTTCAGCAGATCCGCCGTGGTCGACCAGTCCTGGCCCGCGGCGGCCTCGAGGGCTGCCAGCGCCTCGGCGCCGACCTTCCCCGAGAACACCTGGCGGGCCAGGCCCTGTCGACCAGCGGCAGGCGTGGACGCGTCGGCGAGCGCACTCCGGAGAGTGCGCTGGCCGTCGAGTACCTCGACCACCGAGAACAGCTCGGATCCGGCCTGCGCCGCAGCCGCAGTGGCCGCGCCGGGGGAAACCGAATCCAACGCCGCGGTGAGCGCAGAACGAGTCTGCGTCAGGGCTTCACGGCTCGCTGCGTACATGGTGCTCACTTTCCTGCTGCGGAATCGGCGCTGACCGCGTCCAGCTCGTTGAGGAAGCGATCGACCGTTCCGGCGCGCTTGACGTCGTCGGCGAGAGACTCCCCGATGACCTTCTCGGCCAGATCGACCGCGGTCTTACCGAGGTCGGCCCGCAGCTCGGTCACGATCTGCTGCCGCTGAGCGACGAGCTGGCTGTGACCGGCGGCGACGATGCGGTCGCTCTCCTCCTGGGCCTGCGCCTTCATCTCGGAGATGATCTGCTGGCCCTGAGTGCGTGCTTCCTCGCGGATCTGGGCGGCTTCGGTGCGAGCCTCGGCGAGCTGGGCGTGGTACTGCTCCAGCGCTGCCTTGGCCTCGGCCTGAGCCTCTTCGGCCCGCTTGATGCCGCCGTCGATCTGCTCGGTGCGCTCGGCGAGAACCTTCTGGAACATCGGAAGGACGAACTTCCAGAAGACGAACCCGACGACCACCAGGGCAACGATCGACCAAGTGATGTCATACGTCGCGGGCAGGAGGGGGTTGTGTGTCTCCCCCTCGGCCGCCGCGAGCAATGCGATGGTGGTTGACATGGTGTGTTCTTAGAAGATGAAGCCGGCGACGAGGCCGATCAGCGCCAGGGCCTCGGTGAATGCAATACCGAGGAACATCGTGGTGCGAACCTGGCCGGCCATCTCGGGCTGACGGACCATGCCCTCGATCGCCTTGCCGACGACGATGCCCACGCCGATGCCGGGGCCGATGGCCGCGAGGCCGTAGCCGACTGCACCGAGACCCTTGAAAGTGGTCTCTTCCTGCGCGAGGACCTCGACTGCCTGAAGCGCAACGCTCATTTGGTGTTCCGTTCCCTTTCTGTTGCCCACTGCCGGACGGCGAGTGGGGCAGGTCTAACGATGTGAGTTGGTCAGTGCGAGTCGGCGTGGAGCGCCAAATCGATGTACACGGCGGTGAGCAGCGCGAAGACGTATGCCTGCAGACCGATCACCAGGAGTTCGAAGAACGTCATGGCGACGCCGGCGATGATCGACGGCACGCCGAAGATCGCCTGGAACCCTCCGGAGGTGAAGAAGAAGTACTGCGTAGCGCTGAAGAACAGCACGAGCAGGATGTGGCCGGCCAGCATGTTGGCCATGAGTCGCACCATCAGCGTGAACGGCCGGAGCACGAACGTCGAGAGGAACTCGATCGGGATCAGCAGGAAGTGCAGCGGAAGCGGCACACCCGGAACCACGACGCTCGACTTCACGTACTTGAAGAAGCCGTACTTCTTGATGCCCACGTAGTTGAACGTGATGTAGGCCAGTGCCGCAAGCACGAGCGGCATGCCGATGCGCGCGTTCGGCGAGATGTTCAGGAAGGGCGTGATACTCGCGATGTTGCTGGCCAGCACGATGAAGAAGATGGTCGTGATGACCGGCAGGAAGCGCTTGCCCTGCTCCTTGCCCAGGATCTCTTCCGCGATGTTGATCCGCACGAAATCGAGCGCATACTCGCCGACGTTCTGGACACCGCGCGGAACGATCTTCGGGCTGCGCATCGCGATGATGAAGAACACTGCCACCAGCGCCGACATCAACAGACGGATCAGCATCAGACGGTCGAGTTCGAAGATGGTGCCCTCGAACAGCACTGCGGGCGGGTAGAAATCATCGAGTGACGGCGGATGGTATTCATCCGCGGCCATGAAGGTGACGCTCAGCGGTCTCTCCCGTAGTCGGCCGCAGGCATCCCTGTCTGCGGTTCGATCGGACATTGACGATCTAACAAGTCGACCAGGTCGGCTCGCGTATTCGTCAGCAGCTGGAGACTCGGGCGAACCGGTCCTGGCGTCTGTCGGTGTCGGCGACTGTCGTCGACTCGGCAACGGGAGGCTGGTTCCGCCCGAATCTGAAATCCGGACAACTCCGACAACCTCTGTCACCTGCAAGCGCTACCGGGACGCCAAGCCATCTGGACTTTCCCGGCGTCTGCACACTCGCTTGGCCCAGAGACTATCAAGACATCTACGACGTTGTGTAGATGGGGTACCCCTTCGGTCGCCGGAACCGGCTCCCGAATCTTCGGAGCGGGGCGTGGCGCCCTATTCTTCGTCCCGTTCGGCGGGCGTGACGTACGGAACCTTCGTCTGAAGCACGCCGTACGTTTCCGCACCCAACACGATGACGAGCGACAGCACGATGACGATCACCATCGCCTGCTTGTTGTAGAAGTCCAGCGGATCGAGGACAGCCAGCACGACGATTGCCAGGATCATCTTGAGCAGCCAGCTGCCGAGAAGCACCGCACCGGCCGTGACGGCCGGCAGCTTGGCCGTGAACAGCACGACCAGCATTGTGCAGAGGATGAAGCCGCCACCGACGGCTGCGCCGATCAGCGCACCCCACAGGCCGGCCACACCAGCGGCCAGGCTCGCGATGATCACGCCACCGACGGCCAGCACCAGCAAACCGAGTAGTCCGTAGCGAAGGCCGCTGCGGAGCGCTGCGGTGGGATCGGCCGAATAGGGCTTTGGGGTCGAAGTCACGCAACCCAGGTTAGAGGAACACCGGCAGCGCCCCTCTGCCCCTGCCCCGGCTACCGGCGGTTACCCTGGCGCAACCCACGCCAGGACGGCACCGCGGTGACCACCAGCGCGAATACCAGACCGCCCGCCACGAGGAGCACGACGACCCGTCGATCGATCAGCGAGGAACCGACCGCGCCGAATGCGAGAACGGCGACCCACAAGTAGATGAGCAGGACCACCCGGCGGTGCGAATGGCCTATCTGCAGGAGCCGATGGTGCAGGTGCATCTTGTCCGGGCTGAAGGGGCTCACTCCCGCGCGCGTTCGCCGAACGATCGCGAGGAGCAGGTCCAGGATCGGGATGAACATCACGGCGCCGACCAGCAGCAGCGGCGACAGCAGGCCGAGTAGATCGCGGGATCCGTACGCGGTGAAGCTGATCCGCCCGGATGCGCTGGTGGACACGGCAGCCAGGGTCAGCCCGATGAGCATCGACCCGGAGTCCCCCATGAAGATGCGGGCGGGCTGGAAGTTGTGCGGCAGGAACCCGAGGCACGCACCGGCGAGCGCCGCGGCGATCATCGCAGGGGGGTACACGCTGACGTCGCCGCCCTGATCGTGCAGAAGCCCCACCGAGAACGCGCAGATGGCGAGCGAGGCGATCAGCCCGAGACCGGCGGCGAGACCGTCGAGCCCGTCGACGAAGTTCATCGCGTTGATCATCACGACGGTGACCCCGACCGTGACCAGGCCCGCTTGGAGTTGGTCGAGGATCACCGTGCTGCTCTCGCCGAACGGCAACGGAATGAGGTACCAGCTGACCCCCATGACGACGAGAATCCCCGCCGCGGTCACCTGCCCCACGAACTTGGTGAGGGCGTCGAGCCCCCAACGGTCGTCGATCACACCGACCAGCACGATCACGAACCCCGCCACGAGAACCGCAGTGATGTCCTGCGAGAACTCGAATCCTCGGGCCAGCGCAGGGAGCTGGCCCGCGAAAAGGAGCGCGACGAGCATGCCGGCGTACATTCCGATGCCGCCGAGCCGCGGGGTCGGTTCGACGTGGACGTCGCGGTCACGTGGGACCGCGACGGCGCCGAACCGGATCGCGAGCTTGCGGACCGCACCCGTCCCGAGGAACGTGACCACGGCGGCCGTCAACATCACGAGCAGCAGCTCGCGCAACGGCACGCCCGCACCGTTGCCTGCCTGGGCGAGCGCCAAGGCCGCCGTATCCGCAGAACTCACTTCGTCGACGCTACCGGCCGAGCGGCCTGGAGCCGGGATTGATCAGGACGAGTCCCATCACCGTCAGGCCCTTCCCAGCAGGCTTTCCACAGCGACGCCGAGCGCCTCGGCGACGTCGGCGGTCGCCACTGCGCCTTCGCGCAGGATCCGAGGCTCGTCACCGGTGAGGTCGACGATCGTGGACGCCACCGCATGAGTCGCCGGACCACCGTCGAGATAGACGCTGGCAGCGCCGCCCAATTGGTCGCGGGCCTCGTCGACCGTCGTCGCCGGCGGACGTCCGGAGATGTTGGCGCTCGACACCGCCATCGGTCCGACGTCACGCAGCAGCTCGAGGGCGACGGGGTGGAGCGGCATCCGGAGCATGACCGTGCCACGGCTGTCGCCGAGATCCCATGCGAGCGAAGGCGCTTGCTGCACAACGATGCTCAGTCCACCCGGCCAGAACGCCTTGATCAGATCCCGCGCCTGCGGGCGGACGGAGTACACGAGTCCGTCGATCGTGTTCCAGGAGCCCACCAAGACGGGCACCGGCATGTCCCGACCCCGCCCCTTGGCCCGCAGGAGGCTCGCCACGGCGTCGCCGTCGAACGCGTCCGCGCCGAGACCGTAGACGGTGTCCGTGGGGAGGACCACGAGACGGCCTGCCTTGAGCGAGTTCTTCGCAGCGGTCAGTCCGGCTTCACGATTGTCGGGTTGCTTGCAGTCGTAGACAGTGCTCACTCCCCCATCCTTTCACTCACGCCACAGGCCTCCTCACCGTGCCGCCTCGACATCGGTCGCCACGCGGTGCGCCACGACGAATCGGGGCCGACCCGCGAGGTCGGGGTGTTCCACGACATGGTCGAAGACGCGGCGCGCTCGGAACAACTCCGCCACCTGGCCGCCGTTGCTGTCGTCGTGCTCGACGCCCACCGCCCCACCGATCCGCAGCCAGCGGGCGATGTTGTTGACCATCGGCTTGATCACCGACAGACCGTCGGCACCGCCGAACAGAGCGGTGTGCGGATCGTGGTCTGCCACCTCGGGTTCGAGGACCGCGCCCTCCGGAATGTACGGCGGATTCGAGACGATGAGATCGACGCCGCCTTCGAGCTCGGTGAACAGGGCGCGATCGGTCACGTCACCCTGGACCAGGTTGATCGGGGTATCACCGGCCTCGCTCCTGCGGTCCGCGTTGCGGCGCGCCCACGCGAGGGCCTGCGACTGCAGTTCGACCGCATGCACGACCGCATCAGGGCGCGCGTGCGCGATCGCGAGCGCAAGCGCGCCCGTACCCGTGCACAGATCCAGGACGACGGGTGCCCGCAGGCCGCTCGCCTCGAGGTGCGCGAGCGCCCATGCCAGCAGGAGTTCGGTCTCAGGTCGAGGGACGAAGACACCCGGCCCCACCTCGAGCGAGACATTGCCCATCGCAGTGGATCCCGTGATGTATTGCAGCGGGATACGCTCCGCCCGACGGGCAACGAGCTTGCGGTATTCGTCGACGACGGGCGGGTCGACCAACGGCACCAGCCCCAGCCGGGTCCGCTCCACGCCGAGCAGGTGCGCAGCCAGAAGTTCGGCGTCCACTCGCGCCGAGGGCACACCCGCGCGCTCCAACTCTGCAGCTGCCTCGATGATGGCCAGGCGGATGGGTTGTCGACTCACGGGCTACAGCCTGCCACGTCAGTCACGGACAGAACACGGATAGGTGCCGGACAGCTTGCGTTCGGCGTTTCCTCCGTCTTGCGGAGATAGAATACGACCGGTCTGGACACCGCCGGACCGAGGTCGGACGAAGGAACGTTCATGTTCTCCGCCACAGCGGCGCGCGTACTCACCGCCGCAACAATCACGACAGTTGCCGCCGTCATCGGCCCCACGCTCGCGTACGCCGCCCCTTTCGACGTGCAGCCGGCACCTGCGATCTGCCCCGGCGGGATGGGCGTCGCCGACGCCACTCCCCTGCCCGGTGGACGGCTCTCGATCAGTGTCGACGATCCCCCGCCCGCGGGTGGGGGCAGGGTCGTGTGGGTCAACAACTCCACCGGCGCCAACGGCATCGCGACACTGACGAACAACGACAGCCGCGCCGAATTCGTCGCCGAGACCGGTCCGGGCGCCGTGGTCACCGTGCTCGACGGCGTCTACACCAACCGTGCCGGCCAGCCTTGTGTGCTGGCACAGGGTGGAGTCACCACCACCGTCGTGAGCTGACCGGCGCGCGGGCTACTCGGCTGCGAGGCGTGCTTCGCGGTCGGCCTTGGCGAGCGCGTCGAGCAGCGCGTCCATGTCGCCGTCGAGCACCGCGTCGAGGTTGTGTGCCTTGAAACCGATGCGGTGATCGGTGATCCGGTTCTCGGGGAAGTTGTACGTGCGGATTCGCTCGGAACGGTCGACCGTGCGGACCTGGCTCTGACGTCCGGCCGACGCCTCCGCGTCCGCAGCCTCCTCGGCTGCAGCCTGCAGTCGGGCCGCGAGGACCTGCATCGCACGCGCCTTGTTCTGCAGCTGTGAGCGCTCGTTCTGGCAGGTCACGACGATACCGGTGGGCAGGTGGGTGATCCGGACAGCGGAGTCGGTGGTGTTGACACCCTGACCGCCCTTGCCGGACGAGCGGTAGACGTCGATGCGCAGATCGGTCTCGTCGATCTGCACCTCCTCGACCTCCTCCGGCTCCGGGTAGATGAGCACACCGGCAGCGGAAGTATGGACACGGCCCTGCGACTCGGTGACGGGGACGCGCTGCACACGGTGGACGCCGCCCTCGAACTTCAGTCGCGACCAGACACCGTCCCGGGCGTCGCCCTTCGACTTGATCGAGATCGTGGCGTCCTTGTATCCACCGAGGTCGGAGACGTTGGCATCGAGGATCTCGACGCGCCAGCCGGCACGCTCGGCGAAACGGACATACATGCGGGCCAGATCGGACGCGAACAGCGCGGACTCCTCGCCGCCCTCGCCAGACTTGAGCTCGAGAACCACGTCGTCGCCGTCATGCGGATCTCGCGGAGCCAGCAGGTCGGTGAGAGTCTTCTCGAGCTCGATCACCGTCGCTTCGAGGCCTGGGATCTCGGCGGCGAAGGCCGAGTCATCCGCAGCAAGCTCCCGGGCGGCGTCGAGATCGTCCTGCGCCGACTGGAGCTTCGCGTACGTCGCCATGACCGGGGCCAACTCGGCGAAGCGCTTACCTGCCTTGCGCGCGGCTGCCGGATCGTTGTGCAGTGCCGGATCGGAGAGTTGCTGCTCGAGGCCCGCGTGCTCGGCCAGGATGTCGTCGATCGCCGACGGCTGCGTCGTCCCTGCCATGGGTTGACTCCACATCTGTTTCGCGTATTGCGCACCTATCGATGTTTCGGGGCCTCCCGAATCACTGCAAGTGCGCGAAACGTGACTGGAAGGGGTACAAAAAAGCCGACGCCCGGCCTGCGAATCGCAGGACGGGCGTCGGCGGGACAGCTACTGGTCGGCAGCGGCCTTCGAGCCGGCACGCTTGCCGTAACGAGCCTCGAAGCGAGCCACGCGGCCGCCGGTGTCGAGGATCTTCTGCTTGCCGGTGTAGAACGGGTGGCACTGCGAGCAAACCTCGACGTTGATACGTCCGCTGGTCGCGGTGCTGTGAGTCTCGAACGTGTTGCCACAACCGCACACGACGGTGGTTGCAACGTACTCGGGATGGATTCCTGCCTTCATGGTGTCCCTTTCGATGGCCGCCGGGTCGCCCTCGCCGTTCGAGGCCGTGAACCGGAACCGGACATGATTGTCACGCGACCGCCCATTCTGCCAGAGGCGGACGCATCTTCATAAACGCGCCCCCGGGCCGAATGATTCCCCGCAGATGCGTGTCGTCCCCGCTGCGCGAGGCGCAGCGGGGACGAAGCAAACGACAGAGCGCCCGTAGATCAGTCGTCCAAGGCGCCGGGTGCAGTCTTCGAGACCTGCATCAGGAACTCGATGTTGCTCTTGCTCTTCCTGAGCCGGTCCACGAGCAGGTCGATCGCCTGATGCGTGTCCAGACCGGACAGCACGCGACGCAGCTTGTGCACGACAGCGAACTCGTCCGGGCTCATGAGGAGCTCGTCCTTACGGGTACTCGACAGGTTGACGTCGACAGCCGGGAACACCCGCCGTTCGGCGATCTTGCGGTCGAGCTTGAGCTCGGCGTTGCCGGTGCCCTTGAACTCCTCGAAGATCACCGTGTCGCCGGTGGAACCGGTCTCCACGAGCGCGGAGGCGATGATCGTCAGCGAGCCACCGTTCTCGATGTTGCGCGCCGCGCCGAGGAAACGCTTGGGCGGGTACAGCGCCGTCGAGTCGACGCCACCGGACAGGATGCGTCCGGACGCCGGCGACGAGTTGTTGTAGGCGCGGCCGAGTCGGGTGATCGAGTCGAGCAGCACGACGACGTCACGACCCGCTTCCACGAGACGCTTCGCACGCTCGATGGCCAACTCGGCGACCGACGTGTGATCGGCCGGCGGACGGTCGAACGTCGAGGCGATGACCTCGCCGTTCACCGAACGCGTCATGTCGGTGACCTCTTCGGGACGCTCGTCGACCAGGACGACCATGAGGTAGCACTCGGGGTTGTTCACCGTGATCGCGTTCGCGATGTCCTGCAGGACCGTGGTCTTACCGGCCTTCGGCGGCGACACGATGAGGGCACGCTGACCCTTGCCGATCGGCATGACCAGGTCGATGACGCGGGTGGTCAGGATGTTCGGCGTGGTTTCGAGACGCAGGCGCTGGTTCGGGTACAGCGGCGTGAGCTTGTTGAACTCAGGACGCTTGCGCGCGGCCTCGACGTCGCCGCCGTTGACGGTGTCGAGACGCACCAGCGGGTTGAACTTCTGGCGCTGGCTGCTCTGCTGCTCTCCTTCGCGCGGAACCCGGACTGCGCCGGTGATCGCGTCACCGCGGCGCAGGCCGTTCTTGCGAACGAGATTCATCGAGACGTAGACGTCGTTCGAGCCGGCCAGGTAGCCGGAAGTGCGCACGAACGCGTAGTTGTCGAGGACGTCGAGAATGCCGGCGACCGGCTGCAGGACGTCGTCCTCCCGGAGCTCGGGTTCGCGGCCCTCACGGACCTCGCCGCCCTCGCCACGGTCGCGTCCGCGACGGCGCTCGCGGAAACGACGGCCACGACGTCCGCGGCCATCCTCGTCATCAGCGTCCCGGCGCTCGCCACGGCCTTCGCCGCGGGGTCCGTTGCCGCCCTGCGAACGATCGCCGCCCTGGGCCCGATCTCCGCGCTCTCCGCGCTCGCCACGATCGCCGCCCTGGGAACGATCGCCACGTTCGCCACGATCTCCGCCCTGCGACCGATCACCACGCTCACGACGTCCGCCGCGCTCGCCACGTTCCTCGGCAGGCTGGTCCTTGCCCTGCTCACGCGACTCGTCCGGCTTCCCGGAACCCTCGCTCTGCTTGGCAGGCTTGGTCTCCGCGGGAGCCGTCTTGGTCTCGGCGGGAGCCGTCTTGATCTCTGCGGGAGCCGCCTCGGTCGAGGGGGCTGCTCCGGCATCGATCGCCTCGGGAGAACCGGCACGACGCGAGGAACCCCGACGCTGTCGGCTACGACGGCTGCCCTGCTCGGCCTCGCCTGTCTCACCTGCTGAGGAAGCCTCGGCGGCTGCCGGGGCCTCGGACTCGGGCCGGGCTGCGGCACGCTCCTTGCGCGGAGCGGGCGCCTCGGCCGGAGAAGACGCAGCGGCATTGGCCGCGCCGCCACCCTGGCGCTCCTTGATCGCGGCGATCAGGTCGCCCTTACGCATGCCGGAGGTGCCCTTGATTCCGAGTTCACCCGCGAGCGAACGAAGCTCGGCGAGCACCATGCCGGACAGTCCTGCGCTGCGTCGGGCGTCGGCGCGGTTGGTGGACGCAGCGACCGCGCCTCCGCGCGACTCGCCGTCCGAAGTCTGTGGAGAATTGCCCGCCCGGGTACCCGCGGCCTCTGCCGAGGAATCTTGAACAGGCGTGGCAATCAGGTCCGTATCGGTCACGGAGGTCCTTTCCTTCCCTCGCTCGCGTCGCGCAAAGCCGAGGGTTCGTCCCGCAATTCAGTTGACTGACTGAACTCGGATGTGCCGTATCCGCTGGATGGAATTCCGGCCTTGTCCCCCATCACATCACCCGAGAAGGCGGGTGCTGTCGATCGATCAGCGCCGAGGAAATCGCGTGAGGATCATGCCAGGTATACCCCGAAGAAATGGAGTGAGTGCCCTGGTAAAGCACCGGCGTCTGAAGCGCACGATGTACGGACACGCCCAGGATAGCGGCGAATGCCTCACTCGGCAAGAACCGAGCAGTAACTATCCTGGGCGAGTTCCGTCAGTTGACCTGAACGCCGTCCGCGACCTCGAGTTCGAGCACGCGCAGGCCGCTGTCCTCGGCCTCACGGCGCAGCGCATCCGGGAACGCCCGGTCGGACAGCGCGAGCACCGTCGGTCCGGCGCCCGACACCGTCGCGGCGATGCCCGCGTCGCGTAGCTTGCCGATCCATGTGGTGGTGAGCGGGAGGGCCGGGGCACGCTGCGCCTGGTGCAGCTTGTCCTCGGTTGCCGTCATCAGCAGGTCGGGCCGCTGTGTGAGCGCGACGACGGCGAGCGCGCCGCGGCTCACGTTGAACGCCGCGTCCCGGTGCGGAACCGTCTCGGGAAGCAGGCCACGAGTGAGCGCCGTCGAGGAACGCTCCGACGGCACGAGCGCTACGACGCGGACGTCGGGGTGCACCGGCAGTCGGACGGCGTTGTACCGGTGCTGCGCCGTGTCGTCCGCGCCGGGCTCGCTCCATGACACGACTGCGCCACCGAGCACGCTCGCGGCGGCATTGTCGGGATGTCCCTCGAACTCCGACGACAGCTGGACCAGCTGCGCATCGGTCAGTGCCAGCTCCGGCGCGGCCTTGAGAGCCAGCCCGTTGGCCGCGGCCAGACCACCCACGGCAGCGGACGCGGACGAACCGAGACCACGGGAATGAGGAATGGCGTTACGGCACACCACATCCAGTCCGTCGGCCCACAGGCCCGCAGCCTCGAGGCCCCGTTCGATAGCGCGGACCACCAGGTGCGAGGGACCCCACGGGACGTCGTCGGCGCCCTCCCCCTCGACCCGGATCGTCAGACCCGAATCGGTGGTGGTGACGGTGATCTCGTCGTACAGGCCGAGAGCCAGACCCAGCGTGTCGAAGCCCGGGCCGAGGTTGGCGCTCGACGCGGGGACGCGCGCGGTCACGGTGAGCCCGGCCGGAAGGGTCTGTGTCATCGTCTGGTCCACTGCCGTGTCCGGAGCCGCGGTCACTATGCCAGCTCGAGCGCCGCGGCCACGGCGACCGGGTCGACCGGGATCGGCTGGACGACGGGCATGCCGGCGAGGGCGGTGTCCGGGTCCTTGAGGCCGTTACCGGTCACGGTGCACACGACGGTCAGGCCCGAGTCCAGCCAGCCTTCCTTGCGGGCGGCGAGCAGGCCCGCGACGCTGGCGGCCGATGCGGGCTCGACGAAGACACCCTCGGTCTTGGCGATCAGACGGTAGGCCTCGAGGATCTCCTCGTCGGTGGCGGCGCGGAACGCACCGTTCGACTCTTCCTTGGCGGCGACGGCCCCGTCCCACGACGCGGGTGCGCCGATGCGGATCGCGGTCGCGATGGTCTCGGGATCCTTGACCGGGGCGCCGTGCACCAGCGGCGCGGCACCGGCGGCCTGGACGCCGAGCATGCGCGGGCGCACCGAGGTGATGCCGTCGGCGAAGTACTCGGAGTAGCCGCGCCAGTATGCGGTGATGTTGCCGGCATTGCCGACGGGCAGCGCGTGCACGTCGGGGGCCTTGCCCAGGGCGTCGCAGATCTCGAAGGCCGCGGTCTTCTGGCCCTCGATCCGGACCGGGTTGACCGAGTTGACCAGACCGATGGTCGGGAACTCGGCGGTGGTCTTCCGCGCCAACTCCAGGCAATCGTCGAAGTTGCCCTGCACCTGGATGATTCGCGCACCGTGCATGACGGCCTGGGCGAGCTTGCCCATCGCGATCTTGCCCTGCGGCACCAGCACCGCGCAGCCCATACCTGCCTTGGCGGCGTACGCCGCGGCGGAGGCGGAGGTGTTGCCGGTGGAGGCACACAGCACGGCCTGCTGACCGCGGGCGAGGGCGTCGGTGACGGCCATCGTCATGCCGCGGTCCTTGAAGGAACCGGTGGGGTTGAGACCCTCGACCTTGAGGTACACGTCGCAGCCGGTGAGCTCCGACAGGTGTGCGGCGGGCAGCAGCGGCGTGCCACCCTCCCGCAGCGTGACGGTCTTCCAGTTCGGTCCGATCGCGAGCCGGTCGCGGTAGGCCTCGATCAGTCCCGGCCACGGGGTGTGGACGGGGGACGTCTTGGTCACGGCCTTGGCGTTGGCGCCGGTCATTCGGAGGTACCTTCCAGTCGGAGCACGCTGGTCACAGCGGTTACAGATTCGAGTTCGGCAAGGGCGGCAACCGTTTCCGCCAGCGCCGCGTCGTTGGCGAGATGGGTGACGACTACCAGACGGGCGCCGTCGCCGGCGCCTTCCTGCCGAACGGTGGAGATGCTGACGCCGCGGTTGGCGAACTCGGCGGAGACCGCCGACAGCACGCCGGCACGATCGGCCACCTGCATGTTCACGTAGTAGCGGGTCGGGATGTCACCCATCGGCGCGATCGGCAGCTTCGCGTACTTGGACTCGCGCGGCCCACGGCCACCGTGGACCTTGTTGCGGGCCGCCATGACGAGGTCGCCCATGACGGCCGACGCGGTGGGGGCACCGCCCGCACCCTGTCCGTAGAACATCAGGCGGCCGGCGTTCGCCGACTCGACGACGACAGCGTTGTACGCACCGTTGACCCCGGCGAGCGGGTGCTCACGCGGGACCAGGGCCGGGTACACGCGGGCGGAGACACGCTCGCCGCCGTCCGCATCGACGATCCGCTCGCAGATCGACAGCAGCTTGATCGTGCAGTCCAGCGACTTGGCGGCGTCGAGGTCGTCGGACGTGATCTTCGAGATGCCCTCGCGGTATACATCGCCCGCGGTGACCCGCGTGTGGAACGCGATCGACGCGAGGATCGCGGCCTTCGAGGCAGCGTCGAAGCCCTCGACGTCGGCCGTCGGATCCGCCTCGGCGTAGCCCAGGCGGCCGGCCTCGGCGAGCGTCTCGCCGTAGTCGGCGCCGGTCTCGTCCATCGCCGAGAGGATGAAGTTGGTGGTGCCGTTGACGATGCCGAGGACACGGTCCACGCGATCACCGGCGAGCGACTGCGTCAACGGGCGGATCACCGGGATCGCACCGGCCACCGAAGCCTCGAAGTACAGGTCCACGCTCTGACGCTCTGCGGCCTCGGCGAGCTCGCCCGTGTACTCCGCGAGCAGCGCCTTGTTGGCGGTCACCACGGACTTGCCCGCGTTGAGCGCCGCGAGCACGAGCTTGCGCGGCAACTCGATGCCACCGATGACCTCGACGACGACATCGACGTCGTCTCGGGTCACCAGCGACTCGGCGTCCGTCGTGAGCAGTTCCGGCGGCAGGCCGCGGTCACCGTCGATGCGGCGGACCGCGACACCGCGCAGCTCCAGCCGCGCGCCGACTCGGGCCTCCAGGTCGGTCGAGTGCTCACGGATGATGCGAGCCACCTCGCTGCCCACGGTCCCGAGGCCGAGAACAGCCACCCCGATGGCGCGCTGCGCCGATTCGCTGGTCACTCCGAAACCTCCAAGCTGAGCAGATCTTCCACAGTTTCCCTACGCAAGATTAGGCGTGAGGCGCCGTCTCGCACTGCCACCACCGCAGGACGGGTGAGCAGGTTGTACCGGCTGGACATCGAATAGCAGTATGCGCCCGTCGCGGCGACGGCGAGCAAATCTCCTGGACCTAGATCATCCGGCATCCAGGCATCGCGGATGACGATGTCGCCACTCTCACAGTGCTTACCCACCACACGCGAGACGACCGGCGCGCCGGCGCTGTCCCGCGAGACGAGGCGGGCGTCGTATTCGGCCTGGTAGAGCGACGTACGAATGTTGTCACTCATGCCGCCGTCGACGCTGATGTACCGCCGCGTCGCGCCACCGTCGAGGGTGACGTCCTTGATCGTGCCCACCTCGTACAGCGTCACGGTCCCGGGGCCGGCGATGGCGCGGCCGGGCTCGACCATGAGGGTCGGCACCGGCAGATTCGCCGCTGCGGACTCGGTGGCCACGATGTGCGCCAGCTTGGCCGCGAGCTCGTCGACCGGCGGCGGATTGTCGCTGGACAGGTACGAGATCCCGAGACCGCCGCCGAGGTCGACGATCGACACCTGCGACGTCTTCTCGGCGCCGAAGCGGTCGACGATCTGCCGCATGAGCCCGATGACGCGGTGCGCGGCCAGCTCGAAGCCGTCGACCTCGAAGATCTGCGAACCGATGTGGCTGTGCAAACCCACGAGGCGGAGGTTGCCGGTCGCGAAGACACGCTCGACGGCCTCCATGGCCTTACCGCCGGACAGGGAGAAGCCGAACTTCTGGTCCTCGTGGGCGGTCGCGATGAACTCGTGCGTGTGGGCCTCGACACCGACGGTGATGCGGATCAGGACGTCCTGCACGACGCCGAGTCGCGCGGCGACCTCGTCGAGCCGGTCGATCTCGACCATCGAGTCGAGCACGATGTGGCCGACGCCGGCGGCGACTGCGGTGTCGAGTTCGGCGACAGACTTGTTGTTGCCGTGCATCGTGATGCGTTCGGCCGGGAAGTCCGCGTGCAGCGCGACGGCCAGTTCACCCCCCGACGCGACGTCCATCGACAGGCCCTCGTCGCGCACCCAGCGCGCGATCTCGGCGGACAGGAACGCCTTCGACGCGTAGTGCACCCGATCGGCACCGCCGAAGGCGCGCGCCATCTCGCGGCAGCGGGACCGGAAGTCGTCCTCGTCCACCACGAACAGCGGCGTGCCGTACTTCTCGGCCAGTTCGGTCACCGGGACACCGGCGATACGGACGACACCGTCGGCGCCGCGCTCCGCGCTGCGTGGCCACACCTTTTCGGGCAGCGTCGTCATCTCCGACGGCGCTGCGGGGCGCGGCGGCAGTCCGGGGGCGTGCTGGATCTCGGCGTGCCGGGGGCCGGCGGGGTGCGCGTTCACATCCGCTCCGGAGCGCTGACGCCGAGCAGCGCGAGGCCGTTGGCGAGGACCTGACGCGACGCGGCGCACAGTGCCAGACGCGCAGCGTGCAGCTCGCCAGCCTCCTCGTCGCCCTGAGGAAGGACGCGGCAGGCGTCGTAGAACCGGTGGTAGGTGCCGGCCAGCTCCTCGAGGTAGCGGGCGATGCGGTGCGGCTCGCGCAGGTCGGCCGCCTTCGCGACCACGCCCGGGTAGTCACCGATGGTCCGGATGAGATCGCCCTCGCGGTCGTGCGTGAGCAGGCCGAGGTTCGGGTTCTCCGCACTGAGCCCCAGGTCGGCGGCGTTGCGGGCGATCGAGCAGAGGCGCGCGTGGGCGTACTGCACGTAGTAGACGGGATTCTCGTTGGTGGTGCTGGCCCACAGCTCGAGATCGATGTCGATGCTCTGGTCCACCGACGAGCGCACCAGCGAGTAGCGGGCGGCGTCGACGCCGATCGACTCGACCAGATCGTCGAGCGTGATGACCGTGCCGGCACGCTTGCTCATCTTCACGGCGACGCCGCCGCGAACGAGGTTCACCATCTGGCCGATCATGACCTCGACGGTGTCGGGGTCGTCGCCGAACGCGGCCGCGGCGGCCTTGAGGCGGCCGATGTAGCCGTGGTGGTCGGCACCGAGCATGTAGATGCACAGGTCGAAGCCGCGGGCCCGCTTGTCCTGGAAGTAGGCGATGTCGCCGGCGATGTACGCGGCGTTGCCGTCCGACTTGATGACGACGCGATCCTTGTCGTCACCGAAGTCGGTGCTCTTGAGCCACCAGGCGCCGTCCTCGTGGTACAGGTTGCCGGAGCCCTTGAGGGTCTCGACGGCCTTCTCCACCGCACCGGACTCGAACAGCGAGTTCTCGTGGAAGTAGACGTCGAAATCGACGCCGAATTCGTGCAGCGTGCGCTTGATGTGCTCGAACATCAACTCGACGCCGATGGACCGGAAAGTCTCGTGCTGCTCGGTCTCGGGCAGGTCGAGAACGTCGGGGGCCTGCGTCTGGACCTCGGTGGCGATGTCGCCGATGTACGCACCGGCGTACCCGTCCTCGGGAGCGGGCTCACCCTTTGCCGCCGCGATCAGCGAGCGCGTGAAGCGGTCGATCTGGGCGCCGTGGTCGTTGAAGTAGTACTCACGGGTGACGTCGGCACCCTGCGTCGCCAGGATCCGGCCGAGTGCATCGCCGACGGCGGCCCAGCGAGTGCCACCGAGATGGATGGGTCCGGTGGGATTCGCGGAGACGAACTCCAGGTTGATGCGCTTGCCGGCGAGGGCGTCGCCGGCGCCGAACGTGCCGCCGGCTTCCAGAGCCTTCGCGACGATCGCGCCCTGCGCGTCGGCGGCGAGGCGAATGTTGAGGAAGCCGGGCCCGGCAACCTCGGCGGACTCGATTCCGGCGGACGCGGTCAGCGCCGCGGCGAGCCAGGTGGCGAGATCACGCGGATTCGTGCCGACCTTCTTGGCGAGCTGCATCGCCACATTCGTGGCATAGTCGCCGTGCTCGGGGTTGCGGGGACGCTCGACCGTCAGTGTCGCGGGCAGTACGGAAACGTCGAGTCCGTGCTCGGCGAGCACCTTCGCGGCGGTCCCTCGGAGCAGTTCGGCAAGGTCGGCTGGAGTCACAGGAGTTCATCTTATTGCCTGGATCAGCGCGCCGTTTACCCAGTATCACCCTCTCTCCAAGGATTCCCTCAGGGTCGGAACGTACAGTGGGGAAGCCTGAGGGGGACCGGGGAGGCTCCCGACCCTTCGGGGACGCCCTGTGTCCCATCACCGAAAGAGCACACATCGATGCCCAGCGGTTCGGAAAATCGCGGTCCCGGCAGTAACAAGACGGGGGCCAAGTCAGCCAAGGCGATCAAGGCAGCCAAGAAGAAGCAGGGCGGTGTGCCCGCTTCCACGCGCGGAGGCGGCGCGTCGCGTCAGATTCCCTGGCTGACCATCGGCGCAGTCGTCGTAGTCGTCGGGCTGATCGGCATTCTTGCCGTCAACATCGTCCCGAAGTACCAGGATCAGCAGGCGGTGGCGAAGTTCACCCCGTCGGAGTCGAATCAGGATCCGTCGACGGCGATCGACGGTGTCGTGAAGGTCGATTACCCGGCGGGCGTGCACGTCGAGTCGACCCAGCGGGTCGCGTACGACCAGACCCCGCCGTTCGGCGGTCCGCACGACTCCGTGTGGGCAACGTGCACCGGCACCGTGTACGCCGATCCGATCCGCACCGAGAACGCAGTGCACTCGCTCGAGCACGGCGCCGTCTGGATCGCGTACAACCCCGACAAGCTCGACGACGCCCAGCGCCAGCAGCTCGAGGAGCGCGCGAGCTCGCGCGACGGCTACATGCTGATGTCGCCGTACCCGGGCCTGGACTCGCCGATCTCGGTGCAGTCGTGGGGCCACCAGCTCAAGGTCGACAACGCCGACGACGAGCGCATCGACCAGTTCATCAAGGCGCTGCGCCTCAACCGCTACGCCTACCCCGAGGTCGGCGCCAGCTGCTCGACGATTCCCGGCTCCTTCGACCCGGCCAACCCGCCGGCGTTCGACGCGAGCGCCCCGGGCCCCGACGCGGTTCCGATGGACGGCGGTGGCATCACGCCGGACGCCAACGAGGTCGGCGGCGCGGCCGGCGTGCCGTCGGGTCTCCCGATGCCGACCGAGCTGCAGCAGGCTCCCGCGCCCGCTGCCGGCGGGAACGGCTGATCGACGCGATGACCGATATCGAGACGCCGTCCGAGATCACCACCGAACCGGGCAAGCGCAGTCAGCGGACTGCTCTCGCGGTCCTCGGACTGATCGGGGTCCTCGCGATCGGTTTCGCGCTGGGATTCTTCGCGCGCTTGCCGATCGACGAGAATGGCGCGCCGATTCCCGCCGCAGACTCGGTTGACGTCGGGTTCTCGCAGGACATGACCATTCACCACAATCAGGCGATCGACATGGCGACCATCGCGCTGACGAAGTCGACCGACCAGAAGGTCAAGAGTCTGGCCTTCGACATCCTGACCAGCCAGCAGAACCAGGTCGGTCAGATGCAGGGTTGGCTGGCGCTGTGGGATCGGGCGCCGCTGCCGACCGACGGCTACATGACGTGGATGACCGAAAGCGACGGGCACGGTGGACATTCGGGCCACGGCACCGCCGCGGCCGGCGCCCCCGAAGGCCACGACAGCAGCAAGATGCCCGGCATGGCCAGCCCCGAGGAGATGGCCGCGCTCGGCCAGGCCTCGGGCCCGGCGCTGGACGTGATGTTCCTGCAGTTGATGCTGCGGCACCATCAGGGCGGTCTCCCGATGATGGAGTACGCCGAGCAGTACGCGGACGTTCCGGCGGTCCGGAATCTCGCGAAGAAGATGGTCTCGACCCAGCAGGGTGAGGCGACGCTCATCACGAGCATGCTGACGGAGCGGAACGCGGCTCCGCTGCCGATGAACTAGAGATCGGCCACCGACCGTCACCGGGCGGCGCTCCCCCAGCGGGTGCGCCGCCCGGACTCGTTCCGCGCCGCCGCACCAGGGCCGGAGCCGCGAGAAAAACGGCGGTCTAGCAGCCGATGTGGACGATCGGCGACAATGCGCTACGCTAACATCGCCCACTGGCACACCGGATTTCCGGTGCGCCCCCGTAGCTCAGGGGATAGAGCGTTCGCCTCCGGAGCGAAAGGCCGCAGGTTCGAATCCTGCCGGGGGCACAGAGAAGGCCCCACTCTTTCGAGAGTGGGGCCTTCAGCCGTTTCCTGGGATTGTTCGCCGCGTCAGCGTGCGCCCGACCGCAGTTCCAGACCCCACGCGCCCACGCCGCACACGACGATCACTGCGACTGCAGCGAGCGCGGCAGGCACAGACACCGACGCCGACCGCTCGAAGACCGACGCGGGCGCATAATCCGCATAACGTCCGGTCATCGTCCAGGCCGTTGCGACCACGCCCGGAATCCCGACTGTGAACGGCAGTGACAGTCCGACCGTCGCTGCCGGCGCCGAGGCGGGAAGGCAGGACCCGACCGCGTATCCCGCGGCGACGGGAAGCAGAAACATGTAGGCGATCGCGGGGACGTCCGACGACGATTCTGGGTCCACCAGCAAGACCGCGGCAGTGATCGCGAGGAGCCCGAAGCCGACCGCCGGGACCGGCCATCGGAGGCCCACCACCAGCCCGACCATGATCAACGCGGCGGGAATTGCGAGGGCCCACCATTCGGTGCTCATCCACGGCGTTCCCCCGACCGCTGCGGCGAGAACGGCGGCACCGGCGAACACCACCTGCCCGTCGCGCCCCGGCAGCTGCCACGCGACCCAAGCGACGAGCGCCACCGTCACACCGACGTACGGATACCACCACTCGGGCCGCGCTTCCGACTCGATCAGGATCCAGTTGGCCGCGAAAGCCGCGACGGGCAGTGCGACGGCGACTGCGAGCCATCGGGTGTCGACCCGCCCCGTCCACGACGTTCCACGGTCGAGGAGAACGGCCAGGACGACCAGAACCGCCGCAACGACGACTAGCCACAGGCCCACCACACCCGACTGCTCCACGGGCGCCCGTGACGTCAGCGGGGTGTAGGCGGTCCAACCGAAGTCCGCGGCCCTGAAGCCACGCACTTCGGCATAGGCGGCCGACAGCAGGAAGGCGCTCACGGCGCCCGCCGCGAGCCCTGCCTGAGAGTTTCGGTCGCGAGCGGCAAGAGGTGAGATCGCCGCCAGGACCAGGCCTGCGCCAACGGCATTCGAGTACAGGAGAACCGCTGGGTCCTCGGGGTACAACCAGACATCCGGCAACATGAGCAGCAGCAGTCCCGCCAGGGCTGTGGCCGCCACCAGCGTCACCGACCGCCGTCGTGTCAGCGCCACGGTGACCAGAACGGCAATGACACCAGCACACGCGACGCCAGCCCCGTTCGCTACGAGAACCGCGGGCAGCGCGCTCTCGCCACCGATGAAGTCGTCGGGCACCGGCGACCACAGCACGCGACCGGCCAGCGCGCCGCACACCAACGCCGCGAGCGCGGGCACGATCCGAGCGAGACGACTCATTCCACTCCCTATCCGGTTTGCAACTCGGCGACCACGTCGGCCATCCGACGATCCTGATCGGGGTTCTCGGGTAGCGCCAGCGTGACACCCTGTGCGACGCCGTCCAGACGTCCGCGGATCGCGGCGGCCAGAGTGTCGTAGCGCGCGGTCGGGACGATCGCGGAGAGGACGTCGTCGGTCACGATGTCGCGCAACCGGTCCCAGTCCGCACGGCGTACCAGGTCGGCGAGTTGTGCCTGGAGGCCGGGAAACCCGTGACGCTCGAGCGCACCGCGGTAGGCGGGCGTCGAGTACAGGAACGCGAACAGTTTGCGGCGTCGTTCGCGTTCGTCGGCGACGTCCGCGTCGGTTGACCCGGTGATGACCTGCAACCCGGCGACGACGTCGAACCCGTCGAGTGAGCGCCCCACCGCCGCTGCGCCCTCGGCGACGGCGGGGAGGCATTCTTCGGCGAGGTACTGCGGATCGGAGTTGGTGGGGTGGGTCACGAGGCCGTCTGCGCACTCCCCCACGACCCGGCACATGCGCTGCCCGACGCCACCGAGATAGATCGGCGGGACCGCGGTGTCGTCGTCCGGGCCCGGGTTGAAGTACGGCTGCATCCGGGTGAAGCGGTACCGATCCCCCTCGTACGCAACGAGTTCCCCGGTCCGGAACGTCTCGAACGAGGCCCGCACGACGCCGACGTACTCGCGCATCGCCGCGGCGGGCGCGGTCCACGGCATCGCGTACCGCTCCTCGATGTTCTGCTTGATCTGGCTGCCGAGGCCCAGGTGGAATCGCCCGCCGGACATCTTCGACAGGTCCCAGGCGGTGTAGGCGGTCAGCAGTGGACTGCGCACGAAGGCGAGCGCGATGGAGGTGCGGACCACGATCCGTTCGGTCGCCTGCAGCGCCAGCAGTGCGAGGAGGAACGGGTCGTGCACCGTTTCCGAGACGTGCAAGCCGTCGTAGCCGGTCGCTTCGGCGCGCCGCGCGAAGACGGCCACATCCGACAGGTTCATCGCGGGATCGGTTCCGGTGTAGACCTTCATCCGTCCGTTGTACCCGGCGAATTGCCGGAATCCGGGGCGGCACGGTGCGGGCGCGCGGCGGAAAGTGTGATTGCGGTTACCATCCCTTCTCGTGGTCGACAGCATGGTGGGGGCGGAACATGCATCCGCAAAGAAGGCGTCACGAGAACCCGAACCTGCACGGCAGGGGTGGTGGGACGTTCGGCGCGCACGGCTGATTGCCATCCTCGCCGGCATCATCGGCGTGCTGTCGGCCGTGGCGATCCCGCTGCTGCCGGTCAACCAGGACCAGTCGACGCTCTCGTGGCCTCAGAACGGGTCGACGCGCAGCGTCGAGGCGCCCCTGGTCTCGTACGCGCCCTTCACCTTCGACGCGCGGATCCCGTGTGCGACGGCCGCCGGTCTCGACTCCGGCGGCGTGCTGGTCTCGACGATCCCCGCCGGCGCGCCGGGAACCGAACAGTACGGCCTCATCGCCAAGACTGTCGCCGGGTCGGAGTCCGCGCCCGCCCGCCTCGACGTGATCCTGCGCGACAGGTCGCTGATCTCGACTCCGCTCTCGGAACTGCGGGGCAAGGATTGCGCGATCGTGGTCTCGTCCACGTCGGTAAGGACGACGGCGTCGATCACCGGTCCCGGCGGGGAGTTGACGACGAAGACCGTCGACAGCGATGTCCGCCCGCAGATGGTCGGCGTGTTCAGCGATCTCGAGGGTGCCGCGCCGGCAGGCCTGGAAGTGACCGCTCCGCTCGACACTCGGTTCTCGACGACGCCGACGCTGGTCAAGATCTTCGCGATGGTCGTGACCGTGCTGGCCACGCTGCTGGCACTGGTCGCGCTGCACCGACTCGACCTCACGGACGGCCGTCGGGCACGCCGATTCCTGCCCGCCCGGTGGTGGCGCTTCGGGGTCGTGGACGTCGCCGTCATCGGAACGCTGGTGCTGTGGCACTTCATCGGGGCGACCACCGCCGACGACGGCTACCAGTACACGATGGCCCGCTCGGCGCAGTCGTCCGGCTACATGTCCAACTACTTCCGCTACTTCGGCGTGCCGGAGACCCCGTTCGGCACCCCGTACTACTACGTCTTCGGCTGGCTGGACGACATCTGGAACGCCAGCGTGTGGGTGCGCCTGCCTGCGCTGGTCGCCGGCATCGTGACGTGGCTGGTGCTCAGCCGGGAGGTGGTGCCCCGACTGGGTGCGGCGGCGCGGTCGAACAGGATCGTGTTGTGGACCGGCGCCCTGGCCTTCCTCGCGGTGTGGTTGCCGTACAACAACGGCCTGCGTCCGGAACCGATGGTCGCGGCCGGCGTGCTGCTCACCTGGTGCTCGGTGGAACGGGCGATCGCGACCCGGCGACTGCTGCCGGTGGCGGTTGCGATCCTCGTCGCCGCGGCGACACTCTCGGTCGGGCCGTCCGGCGTCATCTGTTTCGCTGCACTGCTCGCGGGGCTGCGCCCGCTGCTGCGGATCGTCATCGCTCGCGCCAAGACCGTCGGCTTTGCGGCACTGCTGCTGCCGATCCTGGCGTCCGGCACCGTCATCCTCGTCGCGATCTTCGCCGACCAGACACTCGCGGTCGTCCCGGCCATGCAGGACGCGCACGTCGCCGGCGGGCCGAGCGAGAAGTGGTTCAGCGAGAACCTGCGCTACCAGTGGCTGCTCAACGACACCGCCGACGGTTCCCTCTCGCGACGGTTCGGCATCTTCGTGATGTTCCTGGGACTCGCGGTCGGCATCCTCGCGATCCTCCGCAAGGGAGGACGCATCCCCGGCACCTCGGCCGGTCCGTCGCGCCGCATCATCGGAGTCACGCTCGGCGCCGTCGCCCTGATGATGTTCACGCCCACCAAGTGGACGCATCATCTCGGAATCTTCGCCGGACTGGCGGGTGCCCTCGCCGTGCTCACGGCCGTCGCCGTCGGCACGGCCGTGCTGCGCTCGCCCCGAAACCGCGCACTGTTCGCAGCGGGAGTCCTGTTCCTCCTGGCGATGACCTTCATCGGAACGAACAACTACTGGTACGTCTCGGCGTGGGGTGTGCCGTGGTTCGACAAGCCGCCGTCGCTCGCAGGCACCGGCGCCGCGACCGTCCTGTTCGGAGGGGCGATCCTGATGGTCGGGGTCGCGACGTGGTGTCACCTCCGCGAGTCCCCTGTCCCCGCACCGGGTTCCCGCACCAGGCGGTTGTGGGCGCTGCCGCCGCTGACGATCGCCGCCGCCGCGATGGTGTTGTTCGAGGTGCTCTCACTCGCGAAGGGCGCGGTGAGCCAGTACCCCGCGTACTCGGTCGGCAGATCGAACTTCGATGCGCTGCGTGGCCAGAACTGCGGGCTCGCGAACGACGTGCTGCTCGAGTCCGATCCGAACGCGTCGATGCTGCGACCGCTCTCGGGCGACGTGGCGACCACGCTCGCGGGCACCGAGTCCACCGGCTTCCGACCGGGCGGCGTCGCCTCGGATCTCAGCGCCGATGCGGAGACCGCGGCGTCGGGCACCGCGAACCTGGTCAACCCCGACACGACGACCACCACGACCGACACCGCGGCCGGAACGGGCGGCGGTGAGGGCTCGGTGGGCATCAACGGCAGCACCGTCGCGCTGCCGTACGGGCTCGACCCCGCCACCACGCCCGTGCTCGGTAGCTACCGCACCGGCGAGCAGACCGCCGCGACGCTGGTCAGCGGCTGGTACGGTCTGCCGGCCGTCGGCGACGACGGCACCCGCGGCGACATCGTCTCGATTGCCGTCGCCGGGCGGATCCGCTCGACGGACTCCGACGGCATTGTCACGTACGGCCAGGACCTGGAACTCGAGTACGGTGTCCGCCGGCCCGACGGTTCGGTGGACGTCCTGGGCCGGGCTCTGCCCTTCGACATCGGGCCCGAGCCGTCGTGGCGCAACGTGCGGGTCCCGCTGAATCAGTTGCCCGGGGAAGCCGACGCGGTCCGTCTCGTCGCCGCCGACGAGGACCGCGATCCCGATCAATGGCTCGCGGTCACTCCGCCGCGCGTTCCGCAGACGCGAACCCTCCAGGCGGTCGTCGGCTCCGACACCCCGGTGCTCGCGGACTGGGCCGTGGGACTCCAGTTCCCGTGCCAGCAGCCCTTCTCGCACCTGAACGGTGTCGCCGAGGTTCCCGGCTACCGAATCCTTCCCGACCGCCCCGGCGCGGTCTCGACGAACCGGTGGCAGGACCACTACGGCGGCGGCCCGCTGGGCTGGACCGATCAGCTGTTGTCGGCCGAGACGATCCCGTCGTATCTGAATCACGACTGGCGCCGCGACTGGGGCCAGATCGAACGGTTCACTCCGCGCGACGAGTCCGCGGTACCCGCCGAGGTCACGACGGTGTCGGAGCGGCGCTCGGGGCTGTGGAATCCGGGTCCGATGGCGCTGCGCTTCTGACAGTCATCGCCTTCGCTTCGACGCCTTGACTTCGGTCGCCGAGCGGGAATACTTAAGTACGTGCTTAAGTATTCCGCGCCGCTCGACGGGGTGTTCCACGCTCTGTCGGATCCGAGTCGACGCGGGATGGTCGAGCGGCTGAGCCGCAGCCCGGCGACGGTCAGCGAACTCGCGGCCCCGCTCGACATGTCGCTGCCCGCCGTCGTGCAGCATCTCCAGGTACTCGAGGCCAGTGGCCTGGTGCGGTCGGAGAAGATCGGCCGCACCCGGACCTGCCATCTCGCGCCGGATGCCCTGGACGGGGCCGGGCAGTGGATTGCCGGGCGACGCACGAGTACCGAGCGTCGCCTCGACCGGCTCGGCGAGTACCTCGCCGAGCCTGACGCTGCACCGAGAATCGAGGAGTCTCCGTGACCACCCGATCTGTCACCCATTCCACATTCGTCATCGAACGCGTCTACGACGCCCGCCCCGCCCGCGTGTTCCACGCGTTCGCCGATCCCGACGCGAAAGCGCGCTGGTTCACCCACCCCGACGAGTGGGTGTCGAACGCCGCCACGATGGATTTCCGAGTGGGTGGGCGAGAAACCGTCAGCGGCGGCGCGAAAGGCGGCCCCGTACACGCGTTTTCCGCGACGTACCAGGACATCGTCCCGAACGAACGGATCGTCTACACGTACGACATGCACATGGACGACGTCCGGACGTCGGTGTCACTGGCGACGATCGAGTTCTTCTCGTCCGGCAACGGCACCCGCCTGGTCATGACGGAGCAGGGCGTGTTCCTCGACGGCCACGACAACGCCCGGTCCCGCGAGGAGGGCACCAATCTGCTGCTCGACGCGCTCGGCGCCTCACTCGCGCGCGAGGCGCCGAGCGCATGACTCTACGGCCGGGGTTCGATGATCGCGGTGATCGCCTCGATCTCCGCGCTGGGGATAGCGAAGTGCTCGGTGATCGCGACGGTCAAGGTATCGCGGCCGGCGGTCATGTCGAGTAGGAATCGGGCGACAACATCGGCACCCCACTCGCGGAACTCGAGATCCCGGATGCCGCTGATCGGCCGGTACTGCCCACCGGTCTCGAGCATCGAGCGGATCTCGTCTCCGGAGTCGCCTGTGCGCTGGCCGTTCTCGTAGCGGTGACAGTGCCGGGCGAGGCGCACCTTGCTCGCGTCGTGTGTGACGAGCGAGTCGAGGTACTCGCGCGCCATCGCCACACGTGGGCTGTCGGTGGGCCCGCCGGTCTCCTCGGCGATGCCCGCGAGCAGTGGCACGGCGAGATCGCGTCGGCAGATCAGCAGGTCCGGCAGATAGGGGTGCGCCTCGTTGTACTGCAGCGGCGTCCCGTCGATGCGGGAGCAGTGCAGTCCGGCCGCGAGTGCGACGCCGACCGGGGCGGCCGAATCCCACTCCCACTGCCCGCCGGCATGCACGTACGCGTCGGCGTCGCCGCGCAGGACCGCCATGGCCTTCGCCCCCGCCGAGCCCATGGGTGCGACATCGGCGCCCACCCGGCGCGCAAGCGCACCGACGAACTCCGGAGGCCGGCTGTCGCTCACCAGAATTCGGGGACGGTCGCGGCCCGACGGCGTCGCCCGCGCAACTCCGCTGACGTAGACCTCACCGCGCGCGGGTTGCGCGACCGCGGCGGCGGTGATGCCCGCTCCGCGATCCCACAGTGCGACGTGTACTGCCCAGTCGGATCGTCCGGCCAGGCCGTACTCGCGGGAGCCGTCGAGCGGGTCGATGATCCACACGCGCGGGTTCTCCAGTCGCGCAGCGTCGTCCGCAGACTCCTCGGACAGCACGGCGTCGTCGGGACGTTCGGCCGCGAGTGCCTCCAGCAGGAGGGCGTTGGCGGCCTTGTCGCCGCGTCGGCCCAGTTCCTTGGCGGCCGCGGTGTCGAGCGGAGTCTCCCCCAGTTCGCGGGCGCGCAGGTCCAGTAGGAGATCTCCCGCGCGGGCGGCGAGTTCGGCGGCGAGTTCGGCGTCGGTGCTCACAGGTTCAGATACTCCATGATCGCGGCAGCCTGCGCGACCGGGTCCCCATCCTCGGGCCGCAGAACCATCTCGGCGTGCTCGGGCGCCTCGTACGGATCGTCGACGCCGGTGAATCCGGTGATTTCGCCTGCGCGTGCCTTCGCGTACATGCCCTTGGGGTCGCGCGCCTCGCACTCTTCGATCGGGGTGTCGACGAACACCTCGACGAACGGCAGGCCGGCCTCCTCGTGCAGCCGGCGCACCCGATCGCGATCCTCGCGGTACGGGCTGATGAGCGACGCGACCGCGACCATGCCGCCGTCGGCCAGCAACTGCGCGACGGCGCCGACGCGTCGGACGTTCTCGGCGCGGTCCTGCGCACTGAACCCGAGGTCGACGTTGAGGCCGTGCCGCAGGTTGTCGCCGTCGAGACGATACGCGGGCACCCCGGCGGCGACGAGTCGACGTTCGAGTTCCACTGCGACGGTGGACTTGCCGGATGCGGACAGTCCCGTCAGCCACACCGTCGTCCCGCGGGTGGCCCGCTCGTCGCGGGACACCGCCGCCGAGTGCCACACCACCTTCGATTCCTTGAGGGTGGGTCCGGTGATCATGCCGGCGGCGACGGTGTTGCCGGTCGTCTCGTCGACGAGGATGAAGCTGCCGGTCACCCGGTTGCGCCGGTACGGATCGAACAGCAGCGGCTGCTGGGTGCGGAGCTGGATGCGGCCGATCTCGTTGAGCGTCAGCGACTGTGCGGTCTCGTCGCGGTGCAGGGTGTTGACGTCGAGTCGGTAATCGAGTCGGACCACCTGCGCCTTGGTGGCACGGGTGGTGTGCAGCACGGTGTATCGAGCGTCGGGCCTCAGCGACGACTGCTCGGTGAGCCAGCAGACCATCGCGTCGAGTTCCTGGCCGACGAGCGGCCGGTTATTGGGCCGACACAGTGTGTCGCCGCGGCTCACGTCGAGGTCGTCGGCGAGTTGCACACACACCGCAGACGGCGCGAACGCCTCCTTGACGGGCTCGCCGCCGGGCCCCCAGATCGCGGCGATGGTCGACGTGAAGCCCGAGGGCAACGCGACCACCTCGTCGCCGGGCTTGAACACGCCGCTGGCCACGGTGCCCGCGTAGCCGCGGAAGTCGTGCAGTTCGGCGTCGGTCTGCCGCTGCGGCCGGATGACGTACTGCACCGGCAGCCGGGCGTCGATGAGGTTGCGGTCGGACGCGATGTGCACGTCCTCGAGGTGGTGCAGCAGTGACGAACCCTCGTACCACGGCATGTTCTCGGTGCGGGTGACGATGTTGTCGCCCTTGAGGGCCGACACCGGGATGAACGTGAGGTCGTGGACGTCGAGTTTGGTCGCGAACTGACCGAACTCGTCCTTGATCTCCTCGAACCGCTCCTGCGACCAGTCGACGAGATCCATCTTGTTGACGCACAGGACCAGGTGTGGGATCCCGAGGAGCGTCGACAGGAACGCGTGCCGACGCGTCTGCTCGAGCACGCCCTTGCGGGCGTCGACGAGGATCAGCGCGAGATCGGCGGTCGAGGCGCCGGTGACCATGTTGCGGGTGTACTGCTCGTGGCCGGGGGTATCGGCGATGATGAACTTGCGCTGCGGCGTCGCGAAGTAGCGGTGCGCGACGTCGATCGTGATGCCCTGTTCGCGCTCGGCGCGGAGCCCGTCGGTGAGCAGCGCCAGGTCGGTGTACTCGGTACCGCGCTCACGGCTGCTGCGTTCGACGGCCTCGAGTTGGTCCTCGAAGATCGACTTCGAGTCGTACAGGAGCCGTCCGATGAGCGTCGACTTGCCGTCATCCACGCTGCCCGCCGTCGCGACCCGGAGGAGTTGCTGGGTGTGGGCCATCAGAAGTACCCCTCCTTCTTACGATCTTCCATGCCGGCCTCGGAGATCCGGTCGTCCGCGCGGGTGGCGCCGCGCTCGGTGATGCGACTGGCGGCAACCTCGGTCACCACTTCTGCGGCGGTGGACGCCGACGACTCGACGCAGCCGGTGCACGTCGCGTCGCCGACGGTGCGGAACCTCACGAGTTCGTCACGCGTCTCCTCCCCTTGCAGCAGGGTCAGGAACCGCGTGTGCGCCAACAGCATTCCGTCGCGCTCGACGACCGGACGGCGGTGCGCGTAATAGATCGACGGCAGCTCGATCTCCTCCTCGAGGATGTACTGCCAGATGTCGAGCTCGGTCCAGTTCGACAGCGGGAACACCCGGATGTGCTCGCCGCGGCGATGCCGGCCGTTGTAGAGGCTCCACAGTTCGGGGCGCTGCGACTTGGGGTCCCACTGACCGAACTCGTCGCGGAAGCTGAAGACGCGCTCCTTGGCGCGGGCCTTCTCCTCGTCGCGGCGCGCTCCGCCGAACACGGCGTCGAACCGGTTCTCCCGGATGCCGCGCAGCAGCGAGTGCGTCTGCAGGCGGTTCCGGCTGGCGCGCGGCCCGGTCTCGTCGATGACTCGCCCGGCCGCGATGTCGTCCTCGACGCTCGCCACAACGAGCCTCAAGCCCAGGCGTCCCACAGTGCGGTCGCGGAACTCGATCACCTCGTCGAAGTTGTGGCCGGTGTCGACGTGCATCACCGGCAGAGGCAGCGGCGCAGGCCAGAACGCCTTCGCCGCGACGTGCAGCATCACCACCGAGTCCTTGCCGCCGGAAAACAGCAGGACGGGGCGCTCGAAGGTCGCGGCGACCTCACGGAAGATGTGAACCGCCTCGGCCTCGAGCGCCTGCAAGTGGGACAGCTCGTAGGTGGACGGGGATGCCAGTGGTGTCACGCACGACTCCTCGGGTCGGTACACATTTGTACCGGGTCGGTTCGAAATTCGACTCTGAGCCGAGAATAGAACCGGTTCCACCCGCGGTCAATGGCGGACCGGTCGCCGCCCGCCGACTTCCGCGGTCACCGCGTCTGCGGCCCCGACGAGCGCCGCTCCTCGCTTGGCGATCTCTGCGCCGTTGATCGACCCGCCCACGTCCAGGGTGAGCACCAACGACTGGTGGCCGTCGGCGTCGTAGACCGGCGCGGCGATCAGGCTCACCGGATAGTCGACGTCCGACTCGGTCTCACCACCGAGGTAGACGCGCTCGCCGAGGCTCGACACCATCTCCCCGATCAGTTCACGGAGTTCCGCGGGCAGATCGCGCCCGGCGACACCCGCCATCAGCGAGAAGAGCTTGCGGCCGACCGGAGTCAGTCGCTCGACGAGATACCCGACATGCCGGCAGTCGTCGACGACGCGCTGGAGAAGGTCACGGTCCAGGACGACCGGCAGCGCAGGTTCGCGGTGCAGCCACGCCTCGAGATCGTCGTCGCCACCCCAGATGACGTACATGAGCCCGACGGGCGGCGCGAACGGATACGCCTGACCCGCCCGCGCGGCCGTGCGGCCCAACGTCATTCCTGACGGAGTCACGGTCTCGAGGATCATGACCTGGTCGCCCACCACCGCGGACGCGGTGCACACGGCACCGAACTCGTCAGCGAGGTTCTCGAGTTGAACCCGCGCGATCGGCCCGACGGCGAAGCCTCTCTGCGCGGCACGCCCGGCGGCAATGAGCGCAGGACCGAGGCCGTACGTCTTCGACAGCGGATCGCGCGTGAGGTATCCCCCCGACACCAGTTCCGAGAGGATTCCCAGGCACGTGGGCTTGCTGATCGACAGGGCCCGAGCCAGTTCGGACAGCCCGAAGCGCTGCTCCTCGCGGGCGACGAGGAAGTCCAGAATCTGGACGACCCGTTCGGTCGGCGGCGAACGGCGTCCGCGGGACTCGCCGGACTCGGCAATGCCTGAAGTCATTGACCACTCCTTGAAACACGTTCTATCGTCTGACCCATCGCATGTTCTACCACCCAGGTACATATTTGTACCAACGGATCGAAGGAGCAAGGTGTGCTGACGGATCCACTCGCCGAGGCGATCGCCGAGGCCGAGAAGCTCGTCGAGAGCGCCCCCCACATCCGGTCGGAGCAGGACCTCCTCGAGGGCATGCAGTACCTCGCCGGCGGCATCCTCGCGACCGTGCACGCGGCCTGGGCCACCGAGAAGACCCATCCGGGCTTCATCCAGGGCACCGGCCCGTTCACCAAGATGGGGCTCGACAACCCCGACACCCTGTACTTCGGCGCGCGGATCAACGACGACGTCGAATACATCGTCACCGGTACTCGCGGCACCACCGCCGATCTGAGCTTCCAGGTACTCAGCGGCAACTACACCAACGCCAACGTGCCGGGCAGCGAGATCGCGTTCGACGACCGCGAACTGCACATCGAGGACGACGGCACGTTCGTCGCAACGTTCGGGCCGGGCCCCGCGGACGGGCGCCGCAACCACTTCACGCTCGCACCTGGTTCGTCGCAACTGGTGGTCCGCGAGGTCTACAGCGACTGGAGCCAGCAGCGCGGCACCATCCGGATCGAACGCGCCGACCGGATCGGCGTCCCCGTACCGCCGTTGACGAAGGAAGAGACCGAGAAGCGCTTCGCGCGCGCCGGCAAGGCGCTCGTGAGCCGCGTCAAGACATGGCTGCAGTTCCCGCAGTGGTTCTACGACAACCTGCCGGTGAACACGATGACCGCCCCGCGGCTCACGCCCGGAGGCCTGGCCACGCAGTACTCGTCGGTGGGCCACTACGAGCTCGCCGACGACGAGGCGATGATCATCACCGTCCCGAAGTCCGATGCGCCGTACCAGGGATTCCAGCTGGGCAGCCTCTGGTACATCTCGTTCGAGTACATCAGCCACCAGACGTCGCTGAACAACACTCAGGCACAGGTCGACCCGGACGGCATGATCCGGATGGTCCTCAGCGAGCGGAACCCGGGCGTCGCCAACTGGCTCGAGGCCCTCGGTCACCCGCGCGGCTACCTGCAGTTCCGGTGGCAGCGAACGTCTCGCGAGTTCACGGCCGAGGACGGCCCCACCGTCGAGGTGGTCAAGTTCGACCAAATCGCCGCGAAACTCCCGTTCCACGAGCACAACAAGATCACGCCGGAGGATTTCGCTGCCCGCATCGCGGCGCGCCAGTCCGCCGTCGCCGACCGAATGCTGGGGTAGGACATGACAAATCTTCTGCAGGACAAGGTGATCGTCATCTCGGGGGTAGGGCCCGCGCTGGGTCGCACCCTCGCGTTGCGGTGCGCGGAAGCCGGCGCCGACCTGGTACTGGCCGCTCGCACCCAGTCCCGACTCGACGAGGTCGCGAAAGAGGTCACAGACCTCGGCCGGCGGGCGGTCACCGTCTCGACCGACATCACCGACGATGCGTCGGCCGCGAAGCTCCTCGCCGTCACCACGGACGCCTACGGCAAGGTGGACGGTCTGATCAACAACGCCTTCACGGTGCCGTCGATGAAGCCGTTCGGGCGCACAGACTTCCAGCACATCCGGGACGCGATCGAGCTGACCGTCCTCGGCGCGCTGCGCCTGACCCAACTGTTCACGCCGGCCCTGGCCGAGAGCAAGGGTGCGGTCGTCAACGTCAATTCGATGGTGCTGCGGCACTCGCAGGAGCGGTACGGCAGCTACAAGCTGGCGAAGTCGGCCCTGCTTGCGATGTCGCAGTCCCTTGCGACCGAACTCGGGCCGCAGGGCATTCGCGTCAACTCCGTTGCCCCCGGCTACATCTGGGGCGACACGCTGAAGAAGTACTTCGAGCACCAGGCCGAGAAGTTCGGTATCACGGTCGACCAGATCTATGAGCACACCGCCGCGAACAGTGATCTCAAGAGACTTCCGACCACCGACGAGGTGGCAAACGCGGTGATCTTCCTGGCTTCGCCCATGGCGAGCGCGATCACCGGCCAGTGCCTCGACGTCAACTGCGGCGAGTTCCACCACTAGCGCTGGGCCCTGAAGGAGCACCATGACTGAACGCACGACCGTCGGGACGGTCGAGGATCTGCACGCGTCCGCAACCCGGATGACCGGCCTCGATGATTTCGGCACCGATGACTACACCGAGGCCCTCGGCGTCCTCCTCGATTCGTATGCGCGGGACGAGGACCTGACGCCGTTCGGCAGCAAGATCTCCCGGGTCTTCCTGCGCGGCGCGCTGGTGGCCCGACTCCTCAGCGAGGCCGCGTGGAAGCAGTTCCCTGAGCACGCCGACGTGCCGATCGAGCGCCCGATCTTCGTCACCGGCCTGCCCCGGACCGGCACCACCGCACTGCACCGTCTGCTCACGGTCGACCCGGGACACCAGGGGTTGGAGATGTGGCTGACGGAGATGCCGCAGCCGCGACCCCCGCGGGACACGTGGGAATCCAACCCGGTGTACCAGGCGATCGAGCAACAGTTCGGCCAGCACCACATCGACCACCCCGAGTTCATGGGCGTGCACTTCATGTCGGCCGGCGAGGTCGAGGAGTGCTGGCAGCTGCTGCGGCAGACGTTCAAGTCGGTGTCGTACGAGTGCCTGGCGAATCTGCCCACGTACTCGACATGGCTCGAGGGCCAGGACTGGACCAACGCGTACGCCCGGCACAAGAAGAATCTGCAACTCATCGGCCTGCCCGATCAGGACCGGCGCTGGGTCCTGAAGAACCCGAGTCACCTGTTCGCGCTCGACGAACTGATGGCCGCCTACCCCGACGCTCTGGTGATCCAGACGCATCGCCCGCCGCGCACCATCGTGCCGTCGGTGTGCAGTCTTGCCGAGCAGGCCACCGAGGGCTGGTCGAACAAGTTCCGTGGCGAGGTCATCGGCCGTAGCCAGCTGGACCTGTGGGCGCGGGGCCTCGAGGACTTCACCGCGGCACGTGCGAAGTACGACTCCGCCCAGTTCATCGACGTCGACTACGGGGACTTCGTGGGCGATCCGCTCGGCACGGTCGAGAAGATCTACTCACACTTCTCGATCCCGCTGACCGAGTCGGCGCACCGGGCGATGGAGGACATGCACGCGGAGAGTCGGTCGGGTAGTCGCAAGCCCGCCCACAAGTACACCCTCGAGGAGTATGGGCTCACCGCCGACGAGGTCGACGCACGTTTCGGCGACTACGCGGGCGGCTGAACCGAGAAAGAGTCTCACCTAGCGAGACCCTACTGTGACCGCCGCCACATTCAGGGTTAACTTTCTTTCATGGAGACTGCAACGGCGCAGGCTCCTGTCAGAGAGGCTCGATCCGAATGTTCCTGCACGCAAGACGATTCGACACCGACCGAGACCGACTCCCGGAGGGCGTGCACGGCTCGCCGGGAACGGCCACCTCCGTCGATCTCGCGGCCGCGGGCTACACCGAGCAGGAGTTCTTCCTGAGCGGCACGGCCACCGCGTACCGCGAGGACGGGGCGTGGGAGTCGGACGGCCGCTGGCCGGTGGCCGAGGCCGGGCAGGCGCCATATCGGACGCGTCTTCTGGTTCGAGCACCACAGGATCGCAGCAAGTTCAACGGCACCGTGGTGGTCGAGTGGCTCAACGTCAGCGGGAACGTCGACGTGGACGTCGACTTCGGCTACATGCACTCCGAACTGCTGCAGGGGTACGCCTGGGTGGGGGTCTCCGCGCAGGCAGCCGGTGTCAACAGCACGGGGGGCAGCCCGCTGGGCCCCAACGTCGTCGGGCTCAAGGCGTGGGATCCGCAGCGGTACGGTCCCCTGCACCACCCCGGCGACGCGTACTCGTACGACATCTTCTCGCAGGCGGGTGCCGCGCTCCGCGCACCGCGTGGCGCGGACCCGCTCGCGGGCCTCGTCGTGGAGCGCCTGCTCGCAGTGGGTCAGTCCCAGTCCGCGATGCGTATGCTGACATACGCCAACGCGATCCACCCGCTGGCCCGCGTGTTCGACGGACTGTTCATCCACAGCCGGGCCGGATTCGGTGCACCGATCGGCAGCGGCACGGGACTGCCGAAGCTCGACGGACCGGACGGGCCGAGGGTGGTCTCGCCGGCGCGCGTCCGCACCGACCTCGCCACTCCCACGTTCCAGGTGGTCACCGAGACCGAACTCTTCGAACTCGGTGGCGGCCCCGGCCCGGGATCGTTCGTCGCCGCTCGCCAGCCCGACACCGACCGGATCCGGACGTGGGAGATCGCCGGGACCGCACACTCCGACGCACACGCCCTACGCATCCTCTACCCGCAGTACACGGCCCAGTTCGGCAGCATCCGAGATCTGAGCGCCGCCATCCCCGTCGTCAACGACGGACCGCAGGCGCAGGTCGTGTCCGCGGCGCTCCGCTCGCTCAACACGTGGGTGACCGACGGCGCCGCTCCCCCGTCTGCCGAGCCCATCGAGACCACCGACACCGTCATCGTCCGCGACGAGTTCGGCAATGCCCGGGGCGGGGTGCGCACACCGCACGTCGACGTCCCCACCGCATCCCTGACGGGCGAGACGGTCCACGTTCCGAACAACGGAGCAACGGTGGCCCTCGACGCGGACACTCTGGCATCGCTGTATGCCCATCAGGACGCGTACGTGACACGCTTCGCCGCGGCCACCGACCGTGCCGTCACCGCGGGGTTCCTGCGGTTCGAGGACGGACGGGCGCTCGTGGCCGCCGCACGCGGCACCCGGCTCGGGGGCTGAAGCGCTAGCGGAGGTGGGCACCGAGCAGCGCATCGACCTGCTCGGGCGCCTCCTCCGGAATCCAGTGACTGACACCGGAGAGGGTCTCGAATGTGTAGGGGCCCGTGACGAATCGCTCGGTGAGCCCGGCGGCGACCGCACCCACGGCAATGTCGCGGTCGCTCCACACGTAGAGAGTGGGCACTTGCACCCGTGCGGAGGTGGACTTCGGCGTCGTGAACGCGATTGCGCGATACCAGTTCACGGCCCCACGAATCCGGCTCCGATCTTGCATTGCGGCGATGTCGCGGTCGGCCTGAGCCATCGTCATTCCGCTGGTGAGCAGCGCGCGACGGGCGAATCCGGTTGCCGTGAAGGCGCGCTCGGGCAGCACCGGCAGCTGGAAAACCAGCATGTACCACGACTTCCACAGCTGACTGCTCGTCAGCACCGCGCGGGCGAACGCCCCCGGATGCGGCACCGACAGCGCCGTCAGCGTCCGGACCAGGTCGGGCCTGCGGGCGGCGAGGGTCCAGGCGACGGCCGCTCCCCAGTCATGCCCCACGACGTGCACCGAACGCAGAGCGTGCTGATCGATCAGCGCGACGATGTCGGCCGCGAGTTCCGAGAGTCGATACGCACGCCGCGACCGTGGGCGGGCGCCCGGAGAGTAGCCGCGCTGATCGACGGCGAGTGTGCGCAATCCCCTCGCGTGCAGCAAAGGCGTGAGGCGATCCCACGACCGCGAGTCCTGCGGGAACCCGTGCAGCAGCACAACCGGATCGCCGTCGACGGGCCCCGAATCCCGGACGTCGAAGGTCAGCCCCGCCCGAGTGAACGCCGAAATCCGTTCCGCCATACCCGTCCCCCTCACCCCTGAATGTGTTCTCGCCACGCTATGTAGGGCCCCGCGCTGCGTCAACGGCCCGCGATTGGACTAACGTCCAACCCCTTCGCCGTAAAGTGCACAAACCGACCACGCTCCTGCTACTTTTACCGCCAGTGGCGTCGGGCCACATCCACAGCACACCCAGAGGACTAAAAATGGGCTCCTTCTCCACGATCAGCGCCGTCATCGACATCGTCAAGACGGTCCTCCCCCTCATCCAGCAGCTCGGCGCGATGAGCTGATTCGTCGCACCGAGGGCGGGCCGGATTCCCAGGGATCCGGCCCGTTTCGCATTTTCCCGGCCTGCCCGTGCGCACCGGCCTTCCGCCATCCGGGAAGCGACTCGCGTCACAATGCGCCCCTCCGGCATCGTCTGACCATGACTGTCGACGAAGACGAGCCACAGCCCCGACCGGCGAACAGCGCAGTGCCCGCGGCCACCTCCACCGGTGAGGGGAAGGCGCGCCTCGGCACCATCGCCGCGCTCGGCACCATGACGGCGCTGGGCCCCTTCACGATCGACATGTATCTGCCGGCGCTGCCCGACCTTGCGTCGGCCCTCGACTCGACACCGTCCGGCGCTCAGCTCACCATCACCGGGACGCTCATCGGACTTGCCCTGGGTCAGTTGATCGTGGGGCCGCTGTCCGACGTCCTGGGCCGCAAACGTCCGCTGGTCGCCGGCATCGCACTGCATGTCGTCAGTTCGCTCGCGGCGGTGTTCGCGACCAGCATCGTGATGCTCGGAGCGATCCGGGTGTTCCAGGGCATCGGCGCGGCCGCGGCCGCCGTCGTGACGATGGCGATGGTCCGGGACCTGTTCTCCGACAGCGATGTCGCGGTCGTCATGTCCCGATTGATGCTGGTGCTCGGCGTGGCCCCGGTGATCGCGCCCAGCATCGGTGGGGTTCTCCTGGTCGCGCTGGACTGGCGCGGAATCTTCGTGGTGCTGGCCGGGATCGGGGTCGCGACCGGACTCGTCGCGGCATTCGCCCTGCCGGAGACGCTGCCCCCGGAGCGGCGTCGGCCGGGTGGGCTCGGCCCGGTCGTGCGCACCTACGGCATGCTCGTGCGGGACCGCTCGTTCGTGGCGTTGACACTCGTGGCGAGCGTCGTCATGGCGGCACTCTTCGCCTACGTGTCGGGCGCACCGTTCGTCTATCAGGACCAGTTCGGCCTCGACCAGCAGCACTTCGCGCTCGTCTTCAGCGCCGGCGCCTTCACCATGATCGGCGCGTCGCAGTACAACGTGCGTCTACTGCGGCGATGGACCCCGCAGCAGATCGTCATCCGAGCCCTCGCGGCGGCGGTGGCGTTCGGCGTGGTGGTGATCGCGGTGGCGCAGTTCCAGATCGGCGGAATCGTGGGCTTCGTCGGTGCTCTGTGGATCATGCTCGGCGCGGTGTGTTTCGTGCTGCCGAACGCTCCGGCGCTGGCATTGGCACGGCACCGCGAGGCCGCGGGAAGCGCTGCGGCGCTTCTCGGTTCCACTCAGTACGCGGTCGGAGCGCTCACCGCACCGATCGTCGGGCTGCTCGGAAACACCAGTGTGGCCGTCGCCGCCAGCATGACCGCCTGCCTCGCGATCGCGCTGGGACTGATGCTCACCGTGGCGCGTGTGAAGTCCTGATCCCGTCACGCCGCATGCTGAGCAGCGCACTACAGCCGACCGCAGCCGATGCGAAGAGGGCGGCACCGATCCCGAAGCCGACACTGCCGAACCCGGTGGCACCGAGCACTGCTGTGCCGATGGCGGTTCCGATGTACATCGCGGAGTTGTTCCACGACACGGCGGCCGACCGGCGTTCGGCCAGCTCCGATGTCAGATAGACCTGCCCGGTACTGAAGAAGGCGGACCCGGCGGCGAACGCGATCATGAACCCCGCGATGCTCGCCCACCCGGTCGGGGCGAAGACTGCCAACACCAGCGACGCGGTGAGCAGCAGTCCCCAGCCGACGCAGAGGACCGGTTCGCGGCGGCCTGCCGCCCGCCACCGATCCACGACCGGGCCCGCCGTCAGCGATCCGATGAAGGATCCGACGCCGACGAGCGCACCGACCAGGCCGAGGGTCTCGGTGCTGTAGCCGAACCGGGTGGCGAACAGCGCACCCGCATACGCGTAGGTGCCGAGGCGAGCGGCCTGTGCGCAGAGGTTGCCGAGCATGATCAGACGGAACGTCCGGTTGCGCCAGAGTAGGAACGACGCGCCCAGCGCCGCCATACGGCGATCCGGGCGCACCACATGACGTTCCGGTTCCCGCAGGCGGACGGCGATCGCCACACCGGTCGCCGCCATCACGACGGAGATACCGGCGAACGCCCACCGCCAGTCGAAGCTCGCGGCGACGAGGGTGCCGAGCGGGACCCCGATGATCTGGCCGCCCGCATAGGCCGCGGCGCCGCGGGAGATCGCGCGGCCACGCTCGGCCGGAGCGGCGGTCTCCGCGAGGTACGCCCAGATCGCGGGGCCCATCAGTGCACCGCCGAGGCCGCCGATCATGCGGGCCGCCACGAGAAGTGGCAGGTTCGGAGCCAGCGCGCACAGCACCTCGCCCACCGTCATGACGGCCAGCCCGGTGAGGATCACTCGCCGGCGCGGCAGGTGTTCGGCGAGCGCACCGAGCAGCGGGCTCGCCGCGGCATACGTCAGTCCGTACGCGGTCACCACCAGCGCGGTGGCCGCGATGCCGGTTCCGAAGCCCTCCGCAATGGTGGGCAGCAGCGGCGAGATCAGGAACAACTCGCCGCCCATGAGGAAGAACACGGCCTGCAGCAGCGCATGCTGACGCCAGGGCGTGTGCACGGCCCCGTCGCGTCTCGACTCCGACCACTGGGAATTCGCGAGGCTGGGCACGGTCACAAACCTTAGCCCGCGTCACGAAGCTACTTCCGAATTGTCCATTCGGCCTCGGCCCCACGAGCACTGTCGCAATACTCGACACCGAGGCGGACTCTCCCATGCCTCTCCTGCCGTTCACAGGGATCGCTCCACTCCCGACTACCCACACATGAGATGAGCAGGCGCGAAATCGCCTGACCCCCCGAGGAAGAAGATGAATACAAGCATGTCGAAGCGAACCCCACTTCTGAAATGGCCAATCGCCGGCTGCGCCGCCGCCGTCCTTCTGTTCGGCGCCGTCGCGTGCGGTGGTCAGTCCGATGACAGTGGCGACAGCACACCCGAGTCCAGTACGTCCTCGAGCCAGGTCGCTCCCAGCACCGCGTCGTCGACAACAATGTCGCCGCGCGCGACGACGGTCCCCGCTGCGGCTACAGTCCCCGCCACCGCGGCCGTCCAGATCCCGACCACGACGCCGGCTCCACCGCCGCCGGTTCAGCAGGCCCCGGCGCCCGCTCCCGCCCCGGCCCCGGCTCCGGCTCCGGCTCCGGCTCCGAGCAATGTCAGCTTCAAGAACTGCAGCGAGGCCAAGGCTGCGGGTGCCGCTCCGATCTACAAGGGTGAGCCCGGCTACTCGACCAGTCTGGACCGCGACAAGGACGGCATCGCCTGCGACAAGTAGTCCGTCGACTCAGGTGTCCAGGAACCGGTCGAGGTGGGGGACGGCCTTCTGCGCGGTCTTCGCGTTCAGGCCGTCCCCGATCGCCTGCAACTTCCAGACACCGTCCTGGCGGTAGACCTTCGCCATGACCGCAGCGGTGAAGGGCATTCCACCCTGCAACGTGAACCGGGCCAGTTCGGTGCCCTGCGGCGCGTCGACCAAGCGGCAGAACGCGTTTGCGACCTGCTCGAACGTCTGCCCGCGAAACGAGGTGACGAGGAAGAGCATGCTGGTCACCCGGGGGGCGACGCGGGTGAGGTCGACGGTGATCACCTCGTCGTCGCCGTCGCCGTCTCCAGTGAGATTGTCCCCGGAGTGCACTACCGAGGCGTCATCGGACTTCAACTGGCCGAAGTAGACAACGTCGGCAACCTTGGTGCCGGCGAACATCACGGCCGAGGCGTCCAGGTCGATGTTGGCGGTACGCGACCCGAAGCGTCCTCGGCTACTGACCGGATCCCAACCCAGTCCCATCCGGATCTGGGTCAGCGCCACGCCACCGTCCTTACGGAGCGTGACCTTCTGCCCCTTGCTGAGATTCACCCGCTTCTTCTTGGTGAGGCTGATCTCGGGAGCCTGCGGCGGTGCGGGCGCCGGCGGTGCGGGCGGCACGGCGGGCGCGGCGGCGGCGCGGGTCGATTCCGGTGCGGGAGTAGGTGCATCGTCGACGGACACACCGTGATCGGTGACCAGCGCGGCGAACCCGCCGGCGTAACCCTGGCCGACAGCGCGCACCTTCCACGAGCCCTGGCGCCGGTACAGCTCCAGCGCGATGACGATCGATTCCGTGTCCAGCCCGTCGATGCGGTACTCGTAGAGCACGTTCCCGGCGGTATCGGAAAGGCAGGCACTCGGCGGCGCAGAGCGACCGAAGCTGCTCGTCGCGTCGTCGAGGGTGATGACCGCACGCACCTGCTCCACATCTGCAGGAATAGCGGACAGTGACACCGCAAGTTCCGCGGTCCGCCCCGGCGCACCTGGCTGCAGACGCACGCCGGGCCCGGTGGGCTGGTTGAAGAACACGAAATCCTCGTCGGAACGAACCTTGCCGTCCGCGGTGACCAACAGTGCGGACAGGTCGGCGGCCGCGGCGAGGGCGATCGAGACGACGACATCGTTCACGGCCAGGGCGGCGTTCTGTCCCTTGGTGAGCTCTTGGGGCACGGCGATCATCCTCTACTGGTGGACGGTTGGGATCTCGGTCAGATACGTGCAGTGGCACCGGTCGACGGGTTCGACCCGCCCGACACGGCCGGTACCACCGTGTCGTTGTCGGCATGCCGGAGGAACCAGCGCAGGATCTCCTCCCCCGCCGCGATTCCCCGCCCGGCGGTGACGGTCAGGCGGGGATGCTGCCAGTCGAGCGCGTCGAGTTCGCCGTGGCGCGGTCGGATCGCGGCGTCGGCGGCCGCGAGCATGTCGGCGTCGAGAGCACCGTCGCCGGCCGCGAGCGTCATCGAGCGCTCCGCGATCGAGCCGTCCGCGATGAGCCGCCTGCGGACCTCGGCGACTGCAGAACTCTTCGACACCGCGTCGGGCATGGTGTAGATCTTGCGCCCCTGTCGCGAGACGTTCCAGCCACGCGCGGCACACCATGCACCCCACTCGGCCTGGAAGTCGCCCGGCAACGTGGCGGGGTCGACCACCAGATAGCAGAAGAGCTCGTCCGCGACCCGGAAGTTGCGCACCCAGTCGTCGCTGATCCGAGACCGCAGTTCGGTGGTGATCTCTTCGAGCCCCGCCCCCGCGCGATGCGTGTCGTCATCGATAGCGCTGCGCCACATCGCGTCCGGGATCCCGTCGACGAGAATGTTGCCGCCGTTACTGGTGATCGCGTAGCGCCAGGGTCCGCCGGGCAGGGTGATGCGCCGGAACTGCTCGATCGTCCGGGTCGTGGTCGGTACCAGGGCCGCCGTCCGCGCCACCGCCTGCAGGAGCGCCGCCCCCGCCTCCGTGACGAACGACAGCGGTGCGCCGTCGTAGATCTCGACGCACCGCAGTTCCGACCGGGCCGCGGCCGCATCCAGGTCCATCGCGGCCCGCGAATAGATCATGGTGCGATCGAGGTCGGTGGCGACGAGAAAGGTCATGTCATGTCCTTGATCAAGCCCATGCAGGAGTAGGCAAGGTCGGGCACCACCTCGACCGGCACCCCACGGACACCCGCGAGCAGTCGGATGTGCGCGTGCTCCGGGGCGTCGAGATCGCGCACCAGGACCTTCCAGGGGACCCTGCGCAGGAGCACTCGGGTGGTCTCCCCCACACCGGGTTTGACGAAGTTGACCGTGGAGACGTCGTACCGGGCGCGGATCGCCTCGACCGAGACCCATCCGGCCCAGGTGGGTGTGCGATCGGAGGATCGGATCGCGGCGAGATCGTCCGCGACGGACTCCTTCACGTCGATGAAGCACGCACCGATCACGTCGAGCAGCTCGTTGGAGACGTCGGCGGCGGCGAGTTCGCGATAGAACTTGGCGCCGTGAAACTCACCGGGACCGATCAGTGCATCGTTGAGAACGGTGCGTGACACGAGCCCGGAGACCGTCGAATTGAGGCACGCCGACGCGATGAGGAAGTCGTCGCGGGTGCCGTAAGTACGCGCGCAGGCGCCCGGATCGGCCAGCACCGCGAGGTCGGGATCGAACACCGCCCCGCCCGCCGCGGCGTAGGCCGCCAGTGCAGCCTCGAGCTCCCGCGTGATCGCGCCCTTGCCGGTCCAGCCGTCGACGAACACGACGGATGCCGGATCATGATGGGCCGCAATATAGTCCAGCGCCGCGGTGTCGATTCCCCGATCCCGGACGATCGACACCGCGTAGTGCGGCAGGTCGAGCCCGTGCAGGTACATCGCCCACCGACGCATGAGGATCCCGATCGGGGTCCCGGCGCGCGCGAGAGAGACCAGCGTGATGTCGTGGCCGCGCTCGGCGAGGACGAGCTCGGTGACCACGCCCACCGCCCGGGCCAGTCGCTCGGCACTCTCGACCAGGACTTTGTCGAACAACTCCCGGTACTGCGCGTCGGGCTGGTACTCGACGGGCAGCGATTCCGCGTAGTGGGCACTGCCCGACTGGATGCGCCGCTCGCGCTCGGCGACGTCCGCCTCGAGATCCACCCCGGACAGATCCTTGAGCAGCCAGCGAACGTCGGCCGCAGGGTAGGACCCGAAGCCTGGGCCGGTCAGCGGCGCGGTCACGCCGGATCCTGTCGCGTGCGGGCGAGCAGCTGCGGGTCCGACGCCGGGACCACCGCGAGCAGGACGTCATTGCCGGCGGCGGTGAGCACGTCGAGGAGCCCACCCGAGCAGCGCAGCCGGTCGGTGTCGGCGGGGGAATCGGCGACGACGATCAACAGCGGACGCGCCGTCGGATCATCCGGCCAGTGGGCGTTGTACAGATACCGGGCCGCCGTGTCGTCCCGTTCGGGCGCGACGAAGGCGTATCCGCGACGCAGGGGGTAGCCGGGCTCGTCGAGCACGTATGCCGGTGAGCGCGTGGTGGTCTGGAACCGGACCGCCCGGCCGCGCTGCGCGAGCGCCGCGGCCAGTCGCAGCGGCAGGTACATCATCTCTTCGTGACCGATCACCACGGCCGGGCGGTCGCGGCCGATGCGGGATGCCACCGCGGTCGCGGCCGCGGCGATCGCCGCATCGAAGCCGGCGGCATCGGAGTACAGGAATCCGTGGCGTCCGCCGTCCGGCACGGCTGCCGGCCACGGCACCTCGATGCGCTCGACCGTGCCACGGTCGCCGGCGATCGGATTGAGAACCGGGTCCGGCAGCGCGACGACCCGCTCGGTCAGCCCCTCCGGCAGGACCGTGCGCCCACTGGCGAGGCTGACGAAGTCGATGCTGACCCCGAGCTCGGCTGCGGCCGCCTCCGTCTGGTCACGATGTTGCCCCGTCCGCATGTCGACCAGCGACGCGACGATGTAGCGGCCGCGAGGATGCTGTGTGTGCAGCGCCCGAATGGCGTCGATGGCCGTGGCTCCGGTGGAGATCTCGTCGTCGACGAGCACCATCGGACCGTCGTCGGCCAGCAGGGTCGGCGACGTGGGTTGCAGGAGATGACTCGTCGCGTGGGAGTGCCCCTCCTCGAACCCCGCGAAGGTCTCGGCTCCAGGCACATCGCGCCGGGTCGAATGCAGATAGCACCGGGCCCGCATCCGCGTCGCGACGCAGTGCCCCAGGCCGGTCGCGGTCTCGGCGAATCCCAGGACCGTGACGCCCACCTCGGATTCGGGACCGGCGGGGACTCCCAGCGCAGCGAGGACCAGGTCACCGAGTCGGTCACCGGCCGCGATGACGGCGTCCGGCACCGTGGGCAGGTGCTTGCCGAGGACCGTCGACACCAGCAGGTGCGCACGTCGCGGGTTGCGGCGCAGGCCCGGTTCGACGAGCTGCGGGACGGTGTAACCGGCATCGGAGTCGCGGTGGTCGAGTGCCAGCCCGAACTCGCGTGTCGCCCACGGCTGGGCCGGCGCGGCCGTCACCGGGTCACCAGTGCGGTCAACAGGTCGACGAAAGTCACGCCCTTCTTGGTGACCCCGAAGACCCTGGCTCGACACATCGTCGCGTGGGCCCAATTGCGGTGTGGACGAACCTCGTTCATCTTGTTCCTGTATCCCGACGCCTGCACACCGCCGACGGCCTCGCCGCCGAGGATGTCGAGTGCGTCGTGGTATTCCTCGTGGGTCACTGCGGAGAGCGCATGGACCGCCGCCACGTGGGACGGATGGATGACGGTCTTGCCCTGGATGCCGTTGGCCCTGTCCAGCGCGATCTCGCGCAGCAGTCCGTCGAGGTCGCGGCTGACGAGCTGCTGCCGGAACAGCACCGCGTCGTGCTCGGCGAACGGCGTGGCCCGGAGCATCGGCCGGAACATTCGCTCGTGGTCGGCGAAGTACTCCCACACCGGACCGGTGATGACGAATCCGCTCCCGTCCGCGCGGCCCAGGTAGTTCACGACGTCCGCGATCACGTCGACGACCACCCGCACGTCGTAGATGGTGAGATCCCGGTCCCGCCGGATCCCGAACGTACTGCACATGTCGGTCGCACCCAGCCGGACCGCGAGGACGCGATCACGATGGTGCGCAAGCAGTTCACCGACGGCGTGCAACTCGACGTCGCGGCTCTGCCGGTGCACCAGCTCCGGCGACTCGAGGACCGGCATCACGTACAGGTGTTTCCCGAGCCGATCGGACGCCTCCGCGACCTCGTCCAGGTAGGCGCCGCTCGCGCTGGTGAACTTCGGGACCACGAAGCCGGTCAACGCGACGACACCGGTCGTGAGCGCATCCGTGATCGCCCGGATCCCGCCGGGCGTCCGAACCCGCACGAAGAGCAACATGTTCGCCGCCGCGGTCCCGGCGAGCTCGTCCAGCGTCGCAACCACATTGGCCATGCCCGCCTCGACCTCGTCGTCCGCGACGGCATCCTCGAGGTCGAGCACCATCGAGCACACGCCCTCACCGCCGCGGCGCAGGATCGTCGCAGTGAGGTCGTCGCGCGTGGCCGGCACGTACAACGTCGCGCCGAGCGCGACGGCCAACACGTCCCGGTCCGCGCTGTCGTCGAATGCCTCGCTCGGATGCAGGAACAGCGCATCGGCGGTGGCGGGGTCGAGATGATGGAAATGCCTCATCGCGCACGACTCGGTGGTGGTACCCCATGTCATGGTGTGGCGCTCTGCCCTCTCATGCGTTGCACAATTCCAGCGACGAAACTCGACACGGCGTCGAGGTCGGTGATGAATGCCCAATAGTCCGGATGAGTTCCGGTCAGACGGTCGACGGCTCGTTCGATCCGATCTACCTGAGCGTCCAGTGCGGAACCCCACTCCGCGGCCAGCCCCGAATTGACCGCGAGCAACTGGGCGTCTCGAAGCCGAAAGCGTACGGCATCGACCTTCGAGCGCGGGTCGGCGCGTATCTCCCGCAGGAGCCGAAGCCGATCGGTGACCGCGTCGACGAGGCCCTCCGCGTCCGCCAGCATTGCGCGCACTCGCGCGGTCAGTTCCAACGCGAGGTCGGGGTCGCCCGCAGCGAGCGCCGCCCCGGCCTCCGCGAACAGCGCCGCGGACCGATCGATCAGGCGCACACTCTCGCGGTCGTTGCCGACCAGGTCGTCCGAACTCGCAGCGTTGAACTCACGCAGGATCGACGAGTACGCCGGGCCGAGGTCACCGGCCCGATGACGCACCGCGGCGATCCGTGTCGTGACCGACGACAGCGCATTTCGCGCCTGACGCTCCCGATCCGGTGCGGCCGCCAACGCGGATCCCAGCTCGGCCGCCGCGTCGTGGAGTCGCGCGGCCGCATCGCGGACCGCACGGATGTCGCCCTGGGCGTCGGCGCCGGCCAGCAGCAGCGAGGCCTCGTCGACGGCGGCGAGACCGGCCCGGATCGACGAGTAACCGGCGAACGGGCCGGCCGCGCTCCGCCGCGCCGCGTCGGCGGCGGCCCGCGACTCCCGTGCTATCCGCGGAATCGCGTCGAGCAACGACGCAGCATGCTCGAGGTGCGCACGGTGGGTGCCGTAGAACTCGTCCACCAGGTGGGCCGCATCGATCAGCGCTCGGGTGGTCGCGTCGAGGTCGGACACCGTGGCCCGTCCGGCGTCGGCGGCGTCGCACAGTTCCAGGTAGCGACTGCCGACCTCGTAGCAGCTGTCGCGCACAGCCTGCCACTGCCGGTGGACACCTTTGTCCGGATAGAGCCGATTCGATGCCGCAACCGACGACTCGGCGATACGCTGACGGCCGTCCAGGTCGAGGAACGCGGCGGTCATGGCTTCGCGGGCACGGCGCATCGCCTCGTCCTCGTCGCGGGACTCTCCGAAGAGCCGTCCCGACCATCTACCGGCCACCGCTGCATCGTACTGGTTTGTCCCGATTCGCGGCCCGGCCACCGGTGGTGTAACGCGATGTCAGACCCACCGATAAGGTGTTGCTGCACGATCGCTGTAACTCGACATATCGGGCACGTGGCCGAAGGTTAGTGCCTGGTTCCACACCACCGAAAGGACTCCTCGATGGGTGTCAGCTTGACCAAGGGCGGAAACGTCTCCCTCACGAAAGAGGCGCCGAACCTCACGGCGGTTGCGGTCGGCCTCGGCTGGGACGTGCGCAGCACCACCGGCACGGACTTCGATCTCGATGCCAGCGCGATCGCCGCGGGCGCCGACAAGAAGGTGATCTCCGACCAGCACTTCGTCTTCTTCAACAACCTGCGCTCGCCCGACGGCTCGATCGAGCACGCCGGCGACAACACCACGGGTGAGGGCGACGGCGACGACGAGGTCATCAACGTCGATCTCGCGGCCGTTCCGGCGACCATCGAGAGCATCTTCTTCCCGGTCTCGATCTACGACGCCGATACCCGCGCGCAGTCGTTCGGCCAGGTCCGCAACGCGTACATCCGCGTTGTCGACCGCGCCAACGGCAACGAGCTGGCCCGCTACGACCTGTCCGAGGATGCCTCGACCGAGACCGCGATGGTCTTCGGCGAGCTGTACCGCCACGGCGCCGAGTGGAAGTTCCGCGCGGTCGGCCAGGGCTACGCCTCCGGCCTGTCCGGCATCGCCCGCGACTACGGCGTCAACGTCTAGTCGTTCCGGCACGTTCCACCGCTCCACCTGTGCGTGCGGCCGCGTGATCTCGACGTAGATTTCGCGGCCGCGCGTGCCGGGAACCCCGGAACGCCGACGCAGCGGCGGGCCGGTCACATTGCACAGCAACAGTTTCCGCGGAGCATCCTCGCTCCGTGTCCGAACACCCCGCTGCCACAAGAGGAAACAGACCATGAGCGTCACGCTCGCCAAGGGGGGCAACGTCTCCCTCTCGAAGCAGACCGACAACCTGACGACCGTCGCTGTCGGCCTCGGTTGGGATGAACGAGCCTCCACCGGAGTCGCATACGACCTCGACGCGTCGGCCCTGCTGACCGGTGCGACCGGCAAGGTTCTCTCCGACCGGCATTTCGTCTTCTACAACAACCTGCGATCACCGGACGGGTCGGTCGAGCACACCGGAGACAACCTCACGGGTGACGGCGACGGCGACGACGAGGTCATCAACGTCGACCTGATCGCCCTGCCCGCCGAGGTGACCAGCATCTTCTTCCCCGTGTCGATCCACGACGCGGATTCGCGTGGCCAGTCGTTCGGCCAGGTGCGCAACGCCTACATTCGCGTCGTCGATCTGAACACCGGTATCGAGCTCGCCCGCTACGACCTGTCCGAGGACGCATCCACCGAGACCGCGATGGTCTTCGGCGAGGTCTACCGCCGCGGCGCCGAATGGAAGTTCCGCGCCATCGGGCAGGGCTACGCGTCCGGCCTGGCCGGGATCGCCCGCGACTACGGCGTCAATCTCGGCTGACCGAGTCACCTAACTCTGACGCCGGCCGCCACGGTCGGCACCCCTACAGAACGGCCGCACATGGTTCTTCGCATATTCGGCATCTCCATCGTCGTCACTGTGCTCTCTCTCATCGTGGCTGGGATCTACGGCGGCCCCGAGGCCGTCTTCCTGGTCGCGATCCTGTCCATCCTCGAGATCTCGCTGTCCTTCGACAACGCCGTCATCAACGCCACCGTCCTGCAGAGGATGAGTGAGTTCTGGCAGAAGATCTTCCTCACCATCGGCATCGTGATCGCGGTGTTCGGCATGCGGTTGGTCTTCCCGCTGGTGATCGTCTGGGCCGCTTCCGGTCTGGGCCCGGTCGAGGCGATGCGCTTGGCGCTCAACCCGCCCGCCGACGACGCTGCGTACTTCCCGGACGGCAGCGCGAGTTACGAGACGATCCTCACCGACGCGCATCCGCAGATCGCCGCTTTCGGCGGCATGTTCCTGCTGATGCTGTTCCTGAACTTCATCTTCGAATCCCGCGAGATCACCTGGCTCAGCTGGCTCGAGCGCCCGCTGGCCAAGATCGGGAAGCTCGATCAGCTCGAGGTCGTCGTCGCCGGCGGCCTGCTGCTGGCCACCTCGTTCCTGTTCGCGGACGACGAGAACCGTGGCACGGTCATGGTGGCCGGTGTGGCCGGCCTGATCCTCTACATCGTCGTCAACGGACTGGGCGAGCTGTTCAACCTGCCGGAGGAAGGCGAAGAGGCCGAGCAATCCCGTGGCGGTCCGACGAAGCTGGCGAAGGCCACCGGCAAGGCCGGCTTCTTCCTGTTCCTCTATCTCGAGGTCCTCGACGCATCCTTCTCGTTCGACGGTGTGATCGGCGCATTCGCGATCACCTCGGATCCGATCATCATCGCCCTCGGCCTCGGCTTCGTCGGCGCAATGTTCGTCCGCTCGATCACGGTGTTCCTCGTCCGCAAGGGCACCCTCTCGGAGTACGTCTACCTCGAGCACGGCGCGCACTGGGCCATCGGCGCCCTGTCGGTGATCCTGCTCGTGTCGATCGGCGTGCACGTCAACGAGCTCATCACCGGCCTCGTCGGAATCGTCCTCATCGGGGCCGCATTCATCTCCAGTGTCATCCGTAACCGCAAGGCCGGCAACGGCGGCGACGGGGACCACGTCCCCGAGCGCACGCCCGCCGCAGTCGGCTGACCCGACTCGAACCGAAGGAGCCCACGATGGCCATCGATTACACCCGCCGCCCCAACACTCCCCCGGCCGGCGCCGCGCCGCAGGGCGGTGTGAACCTCAGCAAGATCAGCCTCACCAAGAGTGCACCGAGCGTCAGCCTCACGAAGGCCGGCGAACGCCAGGGCACGATGCGCGTGAACCTGAACTGGTCGCAGACGCAGCCGGAGAAGAAGGGCTTCTTCGCGAAACTGTCCGGAGGCGGCCGGGTCGATCTCGACCTCGCGTGCCTGTTCGAGCTGACCGACGGATCGAAGGGCGTCATCCAGGCGCTGGGCAACAGCTTCGGCTCACTGAACACGGCGCCGTTCATCCAGCTCGACGGTGACGACCGCAGCGGTTCGGTCTCCGGTGGCGAGAACATGCACATCAATCTCGACCGGCCGGAGATGATCCGGCGGGTACTGATCTTCGCCATGATCTACGAGGGCGCCCCGAACTGGGCCGCAGTCGACGGCGTCGTCACGTTGTACCCGACGGTGGGACCACAGATCGAGGTCCGCCTCGACTCGGCCGACAACAACGCCCGCATCTGCGCGATCGCGATGCTCGAGAACAACGGCAGCGGCATCACCGTGAACCGTCTGGTCAACTACATCAACGGCAGCCAGTCCGACCTGGACGCCGCCTACGGATGGGGCATGCAGTGGCAGGCCGGCCGTAAGTAGGTTCGCTCCGACAACGCAGAAGCGGCAGCGCACGTGAGCACGTCACGTGCGCTGCCGCTTCTGTCCGTCCCCTAACGTCTTCCTTACCGCGCCCAACTCGGGCACTGCTGACGGCGACCCCCGCACACAACAACGCCCCCGGCGTTCGTGAGTCAACCGAACGCCGAGGGCACGAGATCAGAAGATCAGAGGTCGAACTCGGACGGGTCGATGCCGACCGCGAAGCAAGCTTCCTTGACGGCAGCCTTCTCGTGCTGGTCGAAGTTGCCGTCGGCGCCACCGATGATGATGCCGATCTGGATGACCGCGCGGGCCTGCTCCGGCTTGGACTTCAGCTTGCCGATGGTGGCGGTGGCCTCGACCTTGCCGAAGTCGAAGTCGCCGGCCAACTTGTCGCAGTACCAGTCGAACTTCTCGCGCAGTTCGGACGAGTCGAACACCTGGAGCGACTGGTTGTTCATGATGAGGGCTGCCGTCTTCTGACGCTCGGCCGGATCGATGCTGCCGTCGGCGGCCGCGATCAGCGCGCACATCGCCATGGAACCGTTCGCGAATTCCTTGTTCTTGAACTGTGCGGTCTTCGTCTGGAGCTGTCCGCTCATTTCCTGAGTCTTGGCCTTGAGCTGATCCCAAAATCCCATGAGATTCCTCCTCGTTCACGCTCTGTATCCGCAGGACACGGTCCGTGCCAGCCTAGCGGAATCGGACAGACCGGATACCGCCGCCATCTCCCCGCGGGGCACGTCCGGGCGTATTTCGGGGAGGGGACCACGATCGATTCGTAGGCCCCGCATGGGATGATCGGGGCATGCCGTCATCGTCACCGCTGCCCTTGGATCCGATCGAGGAAGCGCACCGCCAGTGGACCGAGCACGGTTGGGGCGCAGTGGCCGACGGGATGGCGGCCGTGACGTCGGTGGTGCGGGCGCAGCAGATCATGATGGCGCGGGTCGACGAGGCCCTCAAGCCTTTCGGGCTCACGTTCTCGCGCTACGAATTGTTGACGCTACTGACCTTCACCCGCAGTGGTGCACTGCCGATGGCGAAGGCCAGTGCGCGCCTCCAGGTTCACCCGACCAGTGTGACCAACGCCGTCGACCGTCTCGAGGCCGCAGGCTTGGTAAGACGCGTGCCGCACCCCACCGACCGTCGCGCGACGCTCGTCGAGATCACCGACGCGGGACGGGACATCTCGCGTCGCGCGACGGAGTCCCTGAACGAGAAGGTGTTCGCCGAGCCCGGATTGGCACCGGACAAGCTCGACTCGCTCATCCGCATCCTCACCGAACTGCGCCATCAGTCAGGCGATTTCGACACCGGCGACCAGCCGGGCAAGTGGCACTGACGCAGATCGTCGAATAGCCGGCCGCCGCACTATCGCAGGAGATCTCGTGCGACCTTCTCGATCCTGACGACACTGTCGAACTGGTCCTCGCCGATGCCTTCTCGTAGCCTGTCCTCGATGTCGGCGGCGAGTTCGTCCGCCTCGTCGATCGTCTTCGCGCCGAGCGCGGTCAGCCGGACCTCGACAAGCTTCTGATGCAAGGGTGACGCCCGGCGGCTGACGAGACCCTTGCTCTCGAGCGTCGACAACATGGTGGCGATCGACTGCGGCGTCCCCAACCCGGTTCGCGCGAGCTGCGCCGCGGAGCTGGGCTCGAGGTGCTTGACGGCCAGCAGTGTCGAATACTGCGGGACCGTGATGTCGAGCGGGCGCAGCGCAGTCGCCTTGGCTTCGATGATCAGCTGTGAAATTCGCCGAATGCGCGTGCCGATCCGATCGTCGAGCACCTGGGACAGGCGATCGATGTCTGCATCCTCCGTCAACGACTCAACTCCTCCGTCTACGCATCCTCTGGGTTGTCAGAGTATTGCGAACCCTCACCCGGCGGACCAAGTGTTCCGAGACCTGACAGGCCGCGCTCTTGCCAGTTGCCGTCTACCCGCATGCATTCACATGAAAGCACTCATACACATAACAGAATGTTGCTACCTTCCCGAGAGCCGGTACCGCACCGGACTGTCACGAGAGGAGCATCCACATGCGCGGACAGACGGCCGACCCTACGGACGTGGACGTCACCTACGAAGGGAGCCGGCGAGAGATCGCCACCGACACAGGGATACTGCGCTATCACGAAGCCGGCGACGGACCGCCGTTGCTCCTGCTGCACGGCTCCGGAATCGGCGTGAGCGGGTGGCGCAACTACCGCGACAACCTCGATACCTTCGCCCGGCACTTCCATTGCTACGTGCTGGAGTTCCCCGGCTTCGGCATCAGCGATCCGGTCGACGGCAATCCGGTGATCACCGCCGCCTCCTCGGTGACGAGATTCATGGACGCACTCGACATCGAATCCGCTGCGATCATCGGTAATTCGATGGGCGGCGTCGTCGGCGCGAACGTCGCGATGGAGCATCCGGAACGCGTCGGAAAGCTCGTCACGATCGGTGGCGTCGGTCCGAACATCTTCAGCCAGAGTCCGAGTGAAGGCTCACGGCTGCTCCGCGACTTCGCCGACGATCCCAGCCGGGAAAAGCTGATTCGATGGCTCGAGTGCATGGTGTACGACCCCGCAGTCGTCACCGAGGAGAGGATCGACGAAAGTTGGGCAATTGCGAATGCCCCGCAATCACATCGGACCCTCGCCGCGGTGCACGGATCGGCAGCACTCGCTGCACGACAACTGATGCTGACCGACTCGTCGCGCCCGCCGTACTGGTCGATGATGCACAAGATTCAGTGCCCGACCCTGTTCACGTGGGGGCTCGACGACCGGCAGTGCCCGCCGGACATGCCACTCGTCCCGCTACGGCTGGTCCCGCATGCCGAGCTTCACATCTTCCCCAACTGCGGACACTGGGTCATGGTGGAGGCCAAGGAAGCGTTCGAGCGCGTCACCCTCGAATTCCTGCTCCGCTGAAGTGCTCCTAGTGATGACCGAAGCTCGGGTCACGCTTCTCGGTGAACGCGGCCATGCCTTCCTTCTGGTCCTGCGTCGCGAAGGCCGAGTGGAACACGCGCCGCTCGAAGCGGACGCCCTCGGACAGCGTCGACTCGAACGCGCGGTTGACGGACTCCTTGACCATCATCGCGATGGGCAGCGACATGTCGGCGATCTTCGACGCCGTCGCGATCGCCTCGTCGAGCAGGTCGATGGCGGGGACGACGCGCGCGACCAGACCCGCCCGCTCGGCTTCCTCGGCGTCCATCGTGCGGCCGGTGAGGCACAGGTCCATCGCCTTGGCCTTCCCGATCGCGCGGGTGAGACGCTGCGAGCCGCCGATGCCGGGCAGCACACCGAGCTTGATCTCGGGCTGACCGAACTTGGCGGAGTCGGCGGCGATCAGGACGTCGCACATCATCGCGAGTTCGCAACCGCCGCCGAGCGCGTATCCGGCGACCGCCGCGACGATCGGCTTGCGCGCTGCCGCGATCCGGTCCCAAGCCGAGAACCAGTCGTCGATGTACATGTCGATGAAGGATTTGCTCTGCATCTCCTTGATGTCGGCTCCGGCGGCGAACGCCCGCTCCGAACCGGTGATGAGGATCGAGCCGATGCCCCGGTCCTTCTCGAAGTCGTCGACGGCGGCGACCATCTCCGACATCAACTGCGCATTGAGGGCGTTGAGCGCCTCCGGCCGGTTCAGCGTGATCATGCCCACGCGTCCGGTGCGTCCGACCTGAATCGTCTGGTAGTCCGTCATCGAGTCTCTCCGTTCGATCTGTCCCTGATGTCCCTGATGATCGCCGAGAAGTCCTCGCCGCCGTGCCCGGTCTCGTGGAAGCGCCGGTACAGTTCGGCGGCGCGCATGCCGAGTTCGGCGTCGACGCCGTTGGCACGCAACGCACTCGCTGCGAGGCCGAGGTCCTTGTCCATGAGCGCGGCGGCGAACCCCGGCTCGTAGTCGTTGTTCGCCGGACTGGTCGGCACCGGACCCGGCACCGGGCAGTTGGTGGTGAGCGCCCAGCACTGGCCCGACGCGTTGGAGGCGACGTCGAACAGCGCCTGGTTGCTCAGCCCCAGCTTCTCCCCCAGCACGAACGCCTCGCCGACCGCGATCATCGAGACACCGAGGATCATGTTGTTGCAGATCTTCGCGGCCTGTCCGACGCCCGGGCCACCGCAGTGGACGACCTTGCGCCCCATCACCTCGAGCAGCGGGCGCACCGCCTCGAAGTCCTCGTCGGCGCCGCCCACCATGAACGCGAGAGTGCCGGCGGCCGCGCCCATCACGCCCCCGGACACCGGCGCGTCGATGCCGCGATGTCCGGCCTGCTCGGCCAGTTCGTGGGCGGTGCGCGCGTCGGCGACGTCGATGGTCGAGCAGTCGACGAACAGCGTGCCGTGACGCGCCGCCCCCAGCAGCCCACCCTCGTAGAGGTCGTGCACGTGCTTGCCACTGGGCAGCATCGTGATCACGACGTCGGCCTCGGTGGCCGCCTCCGTCGCGGATCCCACGACGGTGACACCGTCCCGGCCGGCCTGTTCGAGTGCGGCGGGCGCGAGATCGAATCCACGCACCGGATATCCGGCCTTCACGAGGTTCGCCGCCATCGGCCCACCCATGTGACCCAGGCCGACGAAGCCGACGGTGATGTCACTCTTGCTCATCGCAGTTCCTCCCCACTCACGAGCGCTGCGGCCAGACCGAGTTCGGTCTCCCCCAGCGGCTCGAAGAATCGATCCACGTGTTCGTCGGTGACCGCCTCGAGTGCCGACGGTGACCATGCGGGGTTACGGTCCTTCTCTACCACCTGCGCGCGGATGCCCTCCACGAGATCGTGGGATTGCAGGCAGGCCAACGACACCCGGTACTCCTGGTCGAGCACCGCTTCGAGGCTGTCGAGGTCGCGTGCCTGCCGCAGCGCCCGCAACGTCACCTTCGCGGCGGTCGGGGACTTCGCGAGGATCTGTTCAGCGGCTGCGGCGGCCTCAGGGACGCCGCTCGATCGCAGGTTTTCGACGATCTCCTCGACCGTGTCGGCCGCGTAGGCGGTGTCGATCCAACTCTGCTGCGCCGCCAGTTCCGATTCCGGAGCCGGCTGCGCGAAGCGAGCGGCCGCGTCGTCCACCGAACCGTCGGCGAGTGCCTGCTCGAACTCGCGGAGCCGGTCCGACGGCACGAAGTGGTCGGCGAAGCCGCAGTGGACGGCGTCGCCCGCCGACAGTCGAGCGGTCGTCAGCGCGATGTGGGTACCCAGTTCGCCGGGTGCCCGCGACAGCAGATGGGTGCCGCCGACATCCGGGACGAATCCGATTCCCACCTCGGGCATTCCGATCATCGAGCGTTCGGTGACGACCCGGACGTTGCCGTGCGCCGAGACACCGACACCGCCGCCCATGACGATGCCGTCCATGATCGCGACGTACGGCTTCGGGTAACGCGCAATCGCGGCGTTGAGGACGTACTCGTCTCGCCAGAAATCTTTCGATCCGCTGCCGCCCTCACGGGCGTCGTGGTAGATCGACACGATGTCGCCGCCCGCGCACAGCCCGCGCTCACCGGCGCCGGTGAGAAGCACGGCCTTGACGGACGCGTCGTCGGCCCACTCCAGCAGCGCCGACGCCATCGCCCGCACCATCGAGTGGTTCAGCGCATTGATCGCCCTCGGCCGGTTGAGGGTGAGGCGGCCGACGCCACCGACACGTTCGACGAGAACTTCTGCTTCGCTCACGCCGCACCCGCCGATCCCACGACCGACCGGGCCACGACGACCCGCATGATCTCGTTGGTCCCCTCCAGGATCTGGTGCACCCGCAGGTCTCGCACGATCTTCTCCAATCCGTATTCCGCCAGGTAGCCGTACCCGCCGTGCATCTGCAGTGCCTCGTTCGCGACCGTGAACCCGGTATCGGTCGCGAAGCGCTTGGCCATCGCGCACAGTTCCACCTTGTCCGCGGCGTCCGCATCGAGCGCATCTGCGGCCCGCCACAGCAGGGTGCGCGCCGCCTCGAGTTCGATCCTCATGTCCGCCAATCGGAACTGCAGCGCCTGCGATTCGACGAGCGCCGCACCGAACGCCTTCCGTTCCGTCAGGTACCCGACGGCCTTGGCGAGCGCGGCCTGCGCTCCACCCACCGAACACGCGGCGATGTTGAGCCGTCCACCGTTGAGTCCCTTCATCGCGATGCGGAAGCCCTCGCCTTCGCCGCCGAGCAGGTTCGCAGCCGGCACCCGCACCTCGTCGAGGATCACCTGCCGCGTGGGCTGGGCGTTCCAGCCCATCTTCTTCTCGTTGGCGCCGAACGACAGCCCTGGCGAATCCTTCGGCACAATGAACGCCGAGATACCCCGGGCCCCGTTATCGCCGGTGCGGGCCATCACGACGTAGATGTCGGACGTTCCGGCACCGGAGATGAACTGCTTGACGCCGGTGAGCAGGTAGTCGTCGCCGTCGCGAACAGCCTTGGTGGACAGAGCCGCCGCATCGGAGCCGGCTCCGGGCTCGGTGAGGCAGTAGCTACCGAGCTGCTCCATCGACGCGAGGCCGGGCACCCAGCGCCGACGCTGCTCGTCGTCGCCGAACTCGTCGATCATCCACGTGACCATGTTGTGGATCGAGATGTACGCGGCGATCGACGGGCAGCCCGTCGCGAGTTGCTCGAAGATGCGGACGCCGTCGAGCCGGGTGAGACCCGATCCGCCCACGTCCTCGCGGATGTAGATGCCGCCCATGCCGAGCGCCCCGGCCTTGCGGAGCACGTCCACCGGGAAATGCTTGGTCTGGTCCCACTCGATCGCGTCGGGTGCCAGGTATTCCGCGGCGAAGTCGCGCGCGGTCTCGCTGATCGCTCGCTCGTCGTCGGAAAGTCTGAACATTGTTGCCTTCGTTTCTAGTTCGTCGTCGGTATGACGCTGTCGCTGCCGTCGTCAAAGAGATTTCGCGATGATCCCCTTCAGGACCTCGTTGGCACCCGCGTAGATCTCCTGCACCCGCGCGTCCTCGTACATGCGGGCAACGAGGTACTCACGCATGTACCCGTAGCCGCCGTAGAGCTGCACACAGCGGTCGACGACCTCGCACTGTTTGTCGGTGAGCCAGTACTTCGCCATGGCCGCCTCGGCCGCGTCGAGGTCGCCGCGCAGGTGCTCCTGGATGCAGTGGTCGAGGAACACCTCGCACGTGCGCGCGATGGTCTGGCACTCGGCGAGTTCGAAAGCCGTGTTCTGGAACTCGAACAGGCTGTGGCCGAACGCCTGCCGAGACTTGACGTAGGCGACGGTCTCCTCGACGGCCCGATTCATCGCACCCGACGCCTGGGCGGCGATGATCAGCCGCTCCTGGACGAGTTGGGCGATGAGCTGACCGAATCCCTGCCCCTCCGCCCCCAACACGTTCGACACGGGAACCCGCACATCGACGAACGACAACTCGGAGGTGTCCGCGGCATGCTGCCCCACCTTGTCGAGCACCCGTCCCACCGTGAATCCGGGGCAATCCCGCAGGTCGACGATCAACAACGAGATTCCCCTGGCGCCGGCCTTGGGATCGGTCTTGACCGCGAGGACGATCATGTCGGCGGAGGAGCCGTTGGTGATGAACGTCTTGGCACCGTTGACGACGTAGTGGTCGCCGTCCCGGACGGCGGACGTCCGGATGGCCTTGAGGTCGGAACCTGCGCCCGGCTCGGTCATCCCGATGGCGCCGAGGATCTCCCCGGACGCCATGCCGGGCAGCCAGGTCCGCTTCTGTTCCTCGGTGCCGTACTCGTTGACGTAGTGCGCGACGATTCCGCTGTGCACGGAGATCCCGAACGCGAGGTCGCCCGCATACCCCTGTGCCTCGAACACCGCGAGATCGTGTGCGAACGTGCCTCCGCCGCCGCCGTACTCCTCGGGAATCGAGCAGCAGAGCAGTCCGAGCTTGCCCGCCGTGTGCCACACGTCGCGATCGATGCGGCGCTGCGCCTCCCACTTGTCGTTGTGGGCGACGACCTCGCGTTCGAAGAACCCGGCCGCGAGTTCGGAGAGCGCCCGGACCTCGGAGTCGTGCCAGCCCGGCACGTACTTCTTCACCGCGTCAGTCCATCGTCGGGATGACGAAGTGGTCGGCGTGCTCCTTGAAGCCCGACGGCCAGCGCTGCGTCACCGTCTTGGTCTTGGTGTAGAAGCGGATCGAGTCCGGCCCGTGCTGGTTGAGGTCGCCGAATCCGGAATGCTTCCAGCCGCCGAACGTGTGGTACGCGATCGGCACCGGGATCGGGACGTTGACGCCGACCATGCCCACCTCGACGCGAGAGCAGAAGTCGCGCGCGGTGTCGCCGTCCCTGGTGAAGATCGCGACGCCGTTGCCGTACTCGTGCTCCGACGGCAGGCGCAGCGCGTCCTCGTAGTCGTGCGCGCGGACCACCTGCAGGACGGGACCGAAGATCTCCTCCTTGTAGATCCGCATGTCCGGGGTGACGCGATCGAACAGCGTTGCGCCGGCGAAGAATCCGTCCTCGTACCCCTCGAGCGTGAAACCCCGGCCGTCGACGATCAGTTCGGCGCCCTCGTCGACACCGATCCGGACGTAGTCGTTCACCCGCGCGAGAGCGTCGGCGCCGACGAGCGGACCGAAGTCGGCGGTCTCGTCGTCCGAGCGACCGATCTTCAGCTTCTCGACCCGTTCGGTGAGCTTCGCGACGAGCGCGTCGGCGGTCTCCTCGCCGACGGGCACCGCGACCGAGATGGCCATGCACCGCTCACCCGCGGAGCCGTAGCCGGCGCCGACGAGCGCGTCGGCGACCTGGTCGAGATCGGCGTCGGGCATGACGATGGCGTGATTCTTGGCGCCGCCGAAGCACTGCGCACGCTTTCCGTGCGCAGCCGCGGTCTCGTAGATGTACTGCGCGATCGGGGTGGAGCCGACGAACCCGACGGCCTTGACCCGCGGATCGGTGAGCAGTACGTCGACGGCACCCTTGTCGCCGTTGACGACGTTGAACACTCCCGGTGGCAGACCCGCTTCGAGGAACAGTTCGGCGAGACGCAACGGCACCGACGGGTCCCGCTCGGACGGCTTGAGGATGAAGGCGTTGCCGCACGCCAGGGCGGGCGCGGCCTTCCACAGCGGGATCATCGCCGGGAAATTGAACGGGGTGATGCCGGCGACGACGCCGAGCGGCTGACGCATCGAGTAGACGTCGATACCACTGCCCGCCGACTCCGTGTACTCGCCCTTGAGCAGGTGCGGGATGCCGGTCGCGAACTCGACGACCTCGAGGCCGCGCTGGATGTCACCCTTCGCGTCGGCGATCGTCTTGCCGTGCTCGGACGACAGCAGTCGGGCAAGCGGATCCATCTCGTCCTGGATCAGTTGCAGGAAGCGCATCAGCACCCGCGCCCGACGCTGCGGATTCCACGACGCCCACTCACGTTGCGCGTCCACCGCATTCGCGATGACAGCCTCGGTCTCGGCCTGGTCGGCGAGCGGAACACGGGCCTGCACCTGCCCGGTGTTGGGGTCGAAGACGTCGGCGAATCTGCCGGACCCTCCGGGGATTCGCTTGCCTCCGATGAAGTGAGAGAGCTCTCGAACGCTCATTGCCCGAACCCGTCCTTTGCTGGTCGCCGCGGAGCCACGAAGGAGACGCACGTCACTCCGTTATTTCTCGCTCATCCTATAGTTGGAAGTCCACGCAAGTCCAGGGTTTGATCCCGACATTTACCCGAAGCGCAGGTAGAGGCCGGAATCATCGGACAGAATGACGATCCGTACGCCTGGTTTCAGCGATCGCTTCCCGGACGGAGATCGGCAGATGGACTCCCTGAGCGAACCGATTCTCGACAGCCTCGACCATCCGTTCTCGCGACGGAGCTTCCTCGGTGGCGCCGGCGCCCTGCTCGTCGCGGGCATGGCCGGGGCAACTACCCACACGACGGCGTCGGCGCAGTCTGCGCCGGCCGCCGAACCCGGCAGTCTCCCGCACCGGCCCAACATCGTCGTCGTGATCACCGATCAGGAACGCCCCCCGATGTTCTGGCCCGCGGGCTGGGCCGAGGCGAACCTGCCGAATCGGAAACGATTGGCCGACACCGGAGTGTCGTTCGACAACGCATTCTGCAACGCAGCCATGTGCTCCCCCAGTCGCAGCACGTTCTTCACCGGTGTCTATCCCGCCCAGCACGGGGTCACCGCAACCTTGACCGAGGGCGGGACGGTCTCCCCCACGGAACCGACGCTGCCGCTGGACCTCCAGAACATGGCCAAGCTGCTCGACTCCGCCGGCTACAACGTCCACTACCGCGGTAAGTGGCACATGAGCAAAGGCGCCGCCGGCGGTGACCCGTCCAGCGCCGATGTGGCGGCGTACGGATTCCAGGGCTGGATTCCTCCCGAGGGCGGCCAAGACACCAACCCCGACCACTTCGGCGGCGGCTGCGCCGATCTCGACAGCCGGTACGCGGGCGAGGCCGTCGACTTCCTGCGCGGTCTCGATCCCGCCGACGACCGTCCGTTCGCACTGGTCGTCTCGTTCGTCAACCCGCACGACGTGCTCGCGTACCCGCAGACGTGGGACGCGATCAACGGAACCTGCGACAACTACGGATCCGATGCGCCCGGCATCTTCGAGCAGGGCATCGAGCTGCCGCCGACATACGACGAGTCCCTTGCCCTGAACTTCAAGCCCACGGCGCAGGTGCAGTCGCAGGTGCTGCTCGCCGCCGGACTCGGGCCGCTGCCCGGGCAGGAGGCGGCGCGCAACTACGTGAACTTCTACGCGTACATGCACAAGGTGGTCGACGAGCACATCGGCGCGGTCCTCGACGCTCTCGAATCCCGTCCGGGAATGCGGGATTCGACGGTCGTGATCCGGATGTCCGACCACGGCGAGATGGGCATGTCGCACGGTGGCCTGCGCCAGAAGGTGTTCAACGCGTACGAGGAGACCCTGCGGGTGCCGATGGTGATCAGCAACCCCGTGCTCTTCCCCGGCCCGGTTCGTACCGGCGCCCTCGCCACGCTGATCGATGTGATGCCGACGCTCGCGTCTCTCGCCGACGTCCCCGACCGGGCCGCGTGGGACTTCAAGGGCGTCGACCTGATGCCGGTCGTCAACGACGCGTCCGCCAACCCGTCCGCGCCCACGGCCGCCGTGCAGGACGTCGTCCACTTCACGTACGACGACCAGAACTGCGCCACCCCCGACGGGCAGAGCATCGTCACCCAGCCCAACCACATGCGCACCATCCGCGAACAGCGGTGGAAATACTCGGCCTACTTCGATCCGGCCGGTGTCACTCCACCGCAGTTCGAGATGTACGACCTACAGGCCGATCCGCTCGAAATGCACAACCGCGCAAACCCGTTGAACCTCAGCCAGTTCGACCCGGCCCAGGCCGTGCGGATGCACGCCAAGCTGTTCGACGTGATGGAGCGGTGTGGGACGACGCCGGCTCGCGGGCTGACTCCGATTCCGGTGGGGAGTTCGTAGCGCGCCGAGGGTGCGCGACATCGCGGCGGTGGCTGCGGTGCCGCGGGAGCGTGCGGTCGCGGTGAACGACGACGCGCCGGCCGCACAGTCCAGGATCGTGGACGTCAGATCGTCGGCTTCCGTGCGCGACATGGCAGCTCCTGGGTCAGTGCGGATCGCACGTATCCTGCCCGAGCCTGCCGGAGGCGAGAAACTCCTTTACGAGCCCGCCGCAACTCGACGCAATGGTCGACCCGTGGACTCCGTCCTCGATGGTGAGGAGTCGACCGCCCATCGCGGCGTGGGCGTCGAGCGCCCACACGTACGGGGTGACGTTCTCGTCGCGGTGACCGACGATCAACAGCTCGGTGCCGGTGTCCGCTACCGCCGTCGGCTCGGCGGGCAGCGACCATCCGCTGCACAGACTGACGCCAGGAACGTCGGAGCTGGCCGGGAACTCGATGCGCCGCTGCGGGTTCCGCCCCACTTCGGCGTTGAGGTCGCGATGCTCCGCGAGCTGGACAGCGCTGTCCCCGACTGGCTCGAGACTGTTGCAGATGTATCCGGTGCCGCCCGTCGCGTCGAACGAGCGATCCAGGAAGTTGACGGTGTCGGGGTCGAGCGGGGCGTCGTTGTCGTCGGGCGCCGGGACGTCGCCGGGCGGCACGTCGGGCTGGTCGGGGGTGATTCCGTCGTCACCCTCGGTACCGCCGACGTCGAGAGGTTCGGGCACCAGCTCCGGCAGGACGTCCGGGTCGGCCGTCGCGAGCGCCCGCAGCGCGTCGACCGCAGAGGTCCCGGTGTAGTCCATGCTGTCGAGGACGACGCGGTGCAGATGCTCCGGGAACCGGGACTGCAGTTCGGCGCCGAGGACCGTGCCCCACGAGACGCCGAGGTAGTCGATGGTGTCGAGTCCGAGGGCCTGGCGGACCGTGTCGAGGTCGCGGGCCGCGGTCGCCGTCGTCAGGCTCCCGACGAAGGACGGATCGGCGTCGACACAGTCGCGGTTCGCTGCGGCGATGTCGTCGGCGTACTCGGTGAGGGTGCCGTCGTCGCGGACGTCCGGCTCTGTGGGTTCGGCGCAGTCCATGCTCGTCGAGTAGCCCGTCCCGCGCAGGTCGATCCCGACGACGGTGCCGCCGAGACCGAGTTCCGCTGCCACGCTTGCGGCCATGCTGCGCCCCTCGACCCCCGGCCCGCCCGGGTTGACGAACAGTGTCGGCACCGCCGGGTCCGTCCCCACGACGCGGCTCAGTGCGAGTTCGACGGTCTCGCCGTCGGGATCGTCGTAGTCCAGCGGAACGTCCAGCGACGCGCACTGCAGGCGGCCGATCGTGCTCTCGTCGACGCCGAGATCGGCGACGTACGCCGCCAGGTCCGTGCACGGCTCCCACACGACGGCGCGGGCGTCGCGGTCGACCGAGCCGTGGCACGCGGACAACGCGGCGACACCCAGCGCCGCAGCGCCGAGCAGCCCCATCGCCCGTCGAACCGTCACGCGATCCCTCTCGTCCCGACATCGCAGGTTCCCAGGGTAGGTGCACTCCGGAACGGTGCTGGTCGCTGCCTCAGCGGCGCACAGGCAGGAACTCGGCCGTCTCGGCGTCCGCGGGGAAGAACGTCTCGATGGCAAGTTCGGACACCGCAACGTCGAGCGGGGTGCCGAACACCGTCGTGGTGCTGAGGAATGCCAGTTCACGATCTCCGACACGTACCCGAAGCGGCACGACGAGCGACGGACCCGGGTCCGACGGGTCGACACCGCCCGGATACTCGGTGAGCTCGGCGCGGAGGAGTCGGAGCACGTCGTCGCCGGTCGCGTCGATCTGCCGGTCGAGTCGATGGAGCACGTGTGCCCGCCACTGGGCGAGGTTGGCGATTCGCGGGGCCATGCCGTCAGGGTGCAGGCTCAGCCGCAGCACGTTGACGGGCGGTTCGAGTAGTCGATCGGCGGCGCCCGCCGTCAGGAGCGCCACGGTGTCGTTGGCGTCCACGAGGTTCCAGTGCCGATCGACGACCAGCGCCGGCATCGGCGCATGCGCGGCGAGGATCGCCCGGATCGCGTCGGAGACGACGGCCATCGGCACGTCGCCGAGAGTGTGTTCCGGGAATGCCGGGGCGAAACCGCCCGCGTGCAACAGCGTGTTCCGATCACGAAGCGGTATGTCGAGGTGCTCTCCGAGTCGCAGCAGCATCGCCCGGGTCGGCTTCGCCCGGCCCGTCTCGAGAAAGCTCACGTGTCGGGTCGAGACCTCGGCCCGATTGGCCAGGTCGAGTTGTGTCATCCGGCGATGCCCGCGCCACCACCGGATCTGGTCCCCTACCGGTTGCTGTGCTCGCGTCATGTCGTCGACCCTAGGCGGTTCGGGGAACGCCTCCCATTACCTCTGAGGTAATCGACCGACGGCGGTCCCCGGCGCAGGATTCTTCGCAGAGGCCGCACCCGGCGGCCGGCCACCAAAGGGGTTCACCATGAACGACTTCGACGCGGTCATCCAGCGCTACCTCGACACCTGGAACGAGACCGACACCGACAAGCGCGCCGCCCTCGTCGAGGAGCTGTGGGCCGCGGACGGCCGTTACGTCGACCCGATCGGCAGCGCCGAGGGCCACGCCGCTCTCACCGCACTCATCGGGGCGGTCCAACAGCAGTTCGACGGCATGCGATTCGAGCTGGCCGGCGACATCGACGCCCACCACGACCAGGCTCGCTTCACGTGGGCGCTCGGCCCCGCCGGCGACGACCCCCTCGTCATCGGATTCGACGTCCTCGAGCGTGATCCCGACGGCAAGGTGCGCACGGTCCTGGGGTTCCTCGACAAGGTCCCCACCGCCTGACCACGACTACCCCTCAAGGAGAGATCATGTCCGCCTTCGCAATCGGCCACCTACGCTCCGTCGACTTCGGTCCCGACATCGTCGAGTATCTCGAACGGATCGATGCCACCCTCGCGCCGTTCGCCGGCCGCTTCGTCGTCCACGGATCGGAGAAGACCGTTCTCGAGGGCGACTGGGTCGGCGACGTCGTCGTCATCGAGTTCCCGGACCGGGAACGAGCGCTGGAGTGGTACCGATCGGACGCCTACCAGCAGATCGTGGGGCTTCGAACCGAGAACTCGGACAGCACCGTGATCGTCGTCGACGAGGTCGTGCACCCGCACGGCGCCACGGAGGTGATCGCGTCGGCGTCGTAGCCGTCAGACGCGGGCGGCGGCCGACTGCGCGAGCATCGCCAGGTTGGCCGCCATCCCGTCAACTCCTCCGCCGGAACCCGCTCCCGAGGGCTCGATAGCACTCGTCGAGATCGCGCAGGGCCGCGGCGACCTCCGACTCGTCGTCGACGCCGGCCCGCAGCACCTTGCGCAGCAGAGCCGCGTCCAGATCCTCCGGGGCCGCGCAGAACTCGATCTCCGGCAGGTGCGCGTACCGCACATCGTCGCCGAAGTGGTCGTCGCCCGCCGCGCGGCCGGACTCCTCCTCGTTCTCGCCGCCGACGGCCCGCATCAGCCGATCGAGTTCGAGTCCACGTACGGTCAGCATCGTCAGCGGTTCGCGGTCCACCTTCTCCGCGAGCAGGTACGCGACCGCGGCGACATGCTTACACGGCCACCCGGGATCGGGACACGTGCAGTCGAAGTCGAGTTCGCGTCCCCCGTCGGGCAGCAGCATCGGCGCCAGTTCCTGCGGCACCGCGCCGGAGGCGAGGGCGGCGAGGGTGCCCGGTGTCGCGCGGATCGTCTCGACCAGTTCGGCGGTGTGCTCCTCGTCGAGTGTGCGCAACGTGAGCACGGCGGTGAACGGCGAGAGCTGGCTGCCCTGCACCTCTCCGGTGACCCGCCCGGCCGCGATGTCGAGGGCGACGACCTGACCGCCGCGGGCGTAGGTGCGGCCGCGGCTGAGACGGCCGGTGTCACCGACCTTTTCGAGCGCCTCGATCAGCGCCCTCCCCCACCAGCCGCGCGCGAACGCGCCACGCTTGGAAGCTGATTCGACCCCGCCAACCACAGGTCGGCGCTTGCCGAAACTACTGAAGTCCGGGCGACCGCGCTGCGGGCTCATTCGCCCACCGCCTCGTCGCCGAGGATCAACAGCTCGTGCAGTTGGTCGGCACTCATCTCGGTGATCCACTTCTCGCCGGTCCCGATCGCGAGATCCGCCAGTTCCTGCTTGTTCGAGATCATCGCGTCGATGCGCTCCTCGAGCGTGCCGACGCACACCAGTTTGCGGACCTGGACGTCGCGGCGTTGGCCGATTCGGAAGGCGCGATCGGTGGCCTGGTTCTCGACCGCCGGGTTCCACCACCGATCCAGATGCACCACATGATTGGCGGCGGTCAGGTTCAGGCCGGTACCGCCGGCCTTGAGGGAGAGCAGCATGATCGGTGGCCCCTCGACACTCTGGAAGCGCTCCACCATCCGGTCGCGGCGCGCCTTGGGAACGCCGCCGTGCAGGAACGGTACGTCGGTGCCGAACCGCTCCTCGAGGTAGGGCACCACGAGGTCGCCGAACTCCCGGAACTGTGTGAACAGCAGCGCCCGTTCGCCGTCGGCCGTCACCGAGTCGAGGATGTCCTCGACCAGGCCGAGCTTGCCGGACCGGTGCCGACCGCGGCGCAGCACCCCGGATCCGTCGCCGAGGAAATGCGCGGGATGGTTGCACACCTGCTTGAGCCGGGTGAGCGCCGAGAGCACCGCACCCTTGCGCTGCATGCCCTCGGTGTCCTTGATCTTCTTCAGCATGTCGTCCACGACAGCCCGGTACAACGACGCCTGCTCGACGGTCAGGTTCGCCCGCACCGTCATCTCCTGCTTCTCCGGCAGATCGGAGATCACGACGGGATCGGTCTTGACGCGACGCAGGATGAACGGCGACGTCACCGCCCGCAGGCGGGTGACGGCGGCCTCGTCCTGCTCCCGCTCGATCGGTACCGCGAACCGGGCGCGGAAAGCCTGTGGGCTGCCCAGCATTCCGCGGTTGACGAAGTCCAGGATCGATCGCAGCTCGTCGAGCCGGTTCTCGACCGGGGTGCCGGTGAGGGCGATGCGGTGGTCCGCCGGGATCGCCCGGGCGGCGCGCGCCTGCGCGGTCGCGGAGTTCTTGATGTGCTGCGCCTCGTCGAGCACCACCCGCCGCCACGACTGCTCACCCAGCGCCGGGGCGTCCCGGGCGAGCAGCGAATAGGTGGTGATGAACAGGTCGCACGAGCGGACCGCAGCGGCCAGGTCCTCGCCGCGGCTTCGGTCGGCGCCGTGGTGGACGTGCACGCGCAGATCGGGCACGAACCGGGCGGCCTCGCGCTGCCAGTTGCCGACCACCGACATCGGGCACACCAGGAGCGTCGGCTTCTCGGAGCGCTCGTGCGCGAGCAACGCCAGTAGCTGCACCGTCTTGCCCAGGCCCATGTCGTCGGCCAGCACGGCGCCCAGCCCGGTCTCGCTCATGAACGCCAGCCAGTCCAGTCCCCGCTGCTGGTAGTGCCGCAGGTCCGCGTGCAGCCCGGGCGGTTTCGGCACCGCGGCGGGCTCGAGGGTGCCGTCGAGGAGCGTGCCGACCCAACCGGTGGCGTACACCTCGTCGACCGGAACGGGTGGGCGCTCCGCCTCGGCCAGCTGTCCGAGCAGGCCGCCGAGCGTCCCGTCGTCTCCGGAATTTCGTTGTGTCACATAGCGGGCGGCCTGCGCCAGGACGGTGGCGTCCGCCTGCACCCACTGCCCGCGCAGCCGGACCAGATCGCTCTGGGTGTCCGCGAGTCGCATCAGCTCGTCAGGGGTGAGGACGATGTCGCCGAGCGCGAGTTCCCAGTCGTATCCCACGATCTCGTTCATGCCGACGGCGCGGTCCTCGGCCGCGGCGGGCACCGGGGGCGACGACACCCGCACCCGCAGCGACGGCGATGCCGCAGCCCACGCCCTCGGCAGCAGCAGCGGAATGCCCGCATGCTCCAACGCCCGCGCCCCGTGCAGCACCAGGTCGGTCACGACGGCGGTCGGCAGCAGCAGATCGAGGCTGTCCGGGTCCGCGGGCAGGTCACGCAGGCGTGGATAGGCGCCGACCGCGAGGGCCAGCCTGCGGACAGCGATCTCGACGAGGCGAGACTCGGTGCGGTGCAGTCGGATCGGCGACGGCGCCTCCCCCTCGGCCCGCAGGCACACCTGCAGGCGCCACAGGGCGTCGGCACCCAGTTCGGGTTCCTCACCCTCGGCGTCGGCCTCGGGTTCGGGTTCGGGTTCGGGTTCGGGTTCGAGTAGGCGCAACACCAGTTCGGGCTCGTCGGCGGTGAGGCTCTCACGCCACGTGTCGAGCGCGGTGGCCATCTTGTGGTTGCCGTCGCCGAACGGTTCGCCGCGCAGCAGTGCCCGCAGCAACGGGTGCTCCGCGTCCCGATCGCCGAGCAGGTCGCGCACCACGGCATCGGTCAGCTCGCCGACGAAGTCGTCGAGGATCTCGCGGGGCGTGCCCTCGTACCGCTGCACCGGCGGCATCGCGGACGCCAGCTCTGCCAGCCACGCGCGCTGACGCTCGCCACCGAGCAGTCGCCAGCGCGGCCACCAGTGGCCCTCGGTCCGATACAGCTCGGGCACGACGCGCCCCGCGCGGGCCCACTGTTCGACGCCACGGGCCACGTGCGCGAGGTAACGCAGATCGCCGGAGATGTCGGCCGCCTCGTCGGGGACGGCGAGCAGCACGTCGGCCGCCTCGGCCGGCGCGAGCGCGAGAACCGGGACCCGCTCGGTGCGAACACCGACCGCAGCCGGCAAGTGCACGGTGTGATGCCGTCGGAAACGTCGGCGCAGGACGCGGGCCAGCGGCTCGGGGAGATCGAGCAGCTCTGACTCCGGGCCCCGCCACAGCATGAGGCCCGCCCCCGGCGACCAGAGCCCGTGCAGCATGCGATCCATCCAACCAGCCCGCACCGACATCCCTGGATTCCGCCCACAACCGCGCCCATACTGGGCGCAGAGGGAGGCCTCCGTCCATGACGATCATGCTGCAAGTCTTCGAACAGGTGTACTCGCCCTCGACGCCCTGGCAGCAGCGCAAGGTCGCGTTCGTCGACGCCGATCACATCGTCGCCATGCGGCTCGACGGCCAGTCCGGCGTCTGGCTCGATGTCACGAAACAGGGCGAATCGCACCGACTGGCGACCACCCGCTCCCCGGAACTGGCGATCGGTTTCCTGCTGAGCGTGTTCGGCACCATCGCCGAGTGCCGCCAGAACGGTGGGTCGTGGCTCATCGGGCACGACGGCGTCGACGCCGGATCCATCCACGCTGCGAAGTTCCCACATTCGTGACCGCCCCCTGTCGGTGCCGTCCGGCACACTGACCGGCACAGGCAGCCGTCCGGGGAGGGGCAGCGGTGATTTGTGGTCGGGTTCGGGTGGGCACCGCCACCATCGCTCTGGTCTGGCTTTCGGCCGGGTGCGGCACCGCGCCCGGCGTCCACGAGCCCGCTCCGGGCAGCCCGCCCCGCGCGGCCGTCGAAAACCTGCTCGCCCGCGCGCAGGTGGTGCCGACCCGCGCCGACGTCCCCGGCTACGAGCGCGGCTGCAGGGGTGGGCAGGCGTGCGTGTTCGGTCCGTCGTGGTCCGACGACCATTCGGGCCCGGGCGGCCACGACGGCTGCGACACCCGCAACAACGTGCTGGCCACGGACCTCACCCGCGTCGCGTTCCGCGACGGCACCCGCGACTGTGTGGTGGTGTCGGGCACGCTGGCCGATCCCTACTCGGGCCGCCCAGTCGAGTTCAGCAAGCAGAATGCGAACGCGGTGCAGATCGACCACGTCTATCCGCTTGCCGCGGCGTGGGACATGGGTGCTTCCGCATGGCCGATCGAGCGGCGCCGAGACTTCGCGAACGACACGACATACAACCTGCTTGCTGTCAGCGGTCCGGAAAACCAGGCGAAACGGGACAGCACACCGTCGGGCTGGCTGCCGTCGGACCCAGCGTTCCGCTGCTTCTACGTCGGCAAATACCTCGGCGTCGCGGTCCGCTACGGGCTGCCGATCACCACGGCCGACCGGGACGCGATCGCCGGTGTCGCGCAGACATGCCGATGACGAGTCGCCGACGCGCGGCCGAGAAGGCGGTTAGCGTGGACGGGTGAGCCGCGAGATCACCGACGCCGTCAGCAAGGACACCCGACTGTGCATGTCGCTCTCGGGCCGACCCAGCAACATCGGCACCCGCTTCCACAACTACCTGTACGACGAACTCGGCCTCGACTTCGTCTACAAGGCGTTCACCACCACCGACTTGCCCGCCGCGATCGCTGGGATCCGCGCGCTCGGCATCCGCGGGTGCGGGGTGTCGATGCCATTCAAGGAGGCGTGCATCGAGCACGTCGACGTGGTGCACCCGTCGGCGTCGGCCATCGACTCGGTGAACACGATCGTCAACGAGGACGGCGAACTCCACGCCTACAACACCGACTACCAGGCGGTCGCGGATCTGCTGCACCGCGCTGCCCTCAACCCGGAGATGACGGTGGCGGTCGCCGGCAGCGGCGGCATGGCCAAGGCGGTCGTGGCGGCGCTGCGCGACAGCGGGTTCCGTACCGTCACGGTCATCGCCCGCAACGACGAATCCGGCCGTGCCCTGGCCCAGACCTACGGTTTCGAGTGGCAGCCCGATCTCGGCGCGGCGCACCCGCAGTTGCTCGTCAACGCCACCCCGATCGGGATGGCCGGCGCCCCCGAATCGAACGCCTTGCCGTTCCCCGAGGCTGCGGTTCGTGCCGCCGAGGCCGTCTTCGACGTGGTCGCGATGCCCCCCGACACCCCGCTGATCCGCCTCGCCACCGAGCACGGCAAGACGGTCGTCACCGGCGCCGAGGTGATCGCGCTGCAGGCCGCCGAGCAGTTCACGCTCTACACCGGAGTCCGCCCCACGGACGAGCAGATCCGGCGGGCGTCGGAGTTCTCGAGGGCTCCCTCGAAAGCCTAGGAACCGCCGATGGCCGACCTCCCGCCGCACGATCCGGACGAGTCGCAGAGCACGCGCCTCGCCAGGAACTTCAGCGAGTTGCTGCAGGAACTTCGCGTGCAGCAGGCGGGCGTGCAGATCCTCTTCGCGTTCCTCCTGGCGATCGTGTTCACCGAGGCATACGAGGAGCAGTCCACCTACGTGCGCACGCTTCACCTGGTGACGGTGCTGTGCGCGGCGGTGTCGTCGGCACTGCTCATCGCCCCGGCCGTCTGGCACCGCATCCTGTTCCGGCATCGCCGACGCGAGGACATCCTGCGGCAGGCCAACCGCTGTGCGCTCGGGGGCTCGGTCTTCCTCGCTGCGACGATGGTCGGCACCGTCCTGATCGTCGCGGAGGTCGCTGTCGGCGGCTGGGTCGCCAAGCTCATCGGCGCCTGTACGGCCCTGATCTTCGGAACTCTGTGGTTCGTCGTGCCGGCGCTGCTGCGTCGCGACGACCAGCTGCGCTGACCGATTCCCAGGCACTATCGTCGGTTTCATGGCAGCTCCAGACGAGCCCGAACCCCGCGCCGAGGCCTACCCCGCGCTGTGGCCGGTGCCGACACGGTGGGCGGACAACGACCACTACGGGCACGTCGATCATGCCGCCTACTACTCGTACTTCGACACCGCGGTCAACGGATGGCTCATGGCCAGCACCGGACTCGACATTCGCGAACTGCCCGCGATCGGGATCGTCGCGGAGACGTCGTGCCGGTTCGTGCGCGAACTGTCGTTTCCCGACCAGCTGCACGTGGGCCTGTCCGTCGAAAGCCTCGACCTCACCAGCATCGTGTACGCATTGGCGATCTTCCGGGAGGACCCCGACGGATTCCTGGAACTGGCCGCCACCGGCCGGTTCGTCCACGTGTACATCGAGCCCGACAGCCGCAGCCCCGTCCCGATTCCCCCCGAGATACGCAGCGCTGCAAGACTACTCGCCGTCTCGGATGACTAGGGCGTGTCAGGTCAACCCGACCTCGTCCGCGGTCGCTACCGCTCGCCGCACCACGGCGTCGATGAGTTCTGCTGTCGGGCCGCCTCGTTCGGCCCTGTTGCGCGGATCGTCGAGGGTGCGCCGCAGCACTCCCTCGGCGATGATCGCGAGTTTCCACAGCGCGAGTACGTGCCAGAAGCCGAGCGCCGAAGTGTCCCGCTTGGTCTCGCGCACGTAGGCGTCTACCAGTTCGTCGCGCGTCGGGAAACCGTCGAGGGTCGATGCCATGAACGGCCCCGGGACGCCGTCGCTGCGCTGCGGCCAGTATGCGAGCAGACCGCCGAGATCGGCGAGGGGGTCGCCGAGTGTGCACAACTCCCAGTCGAGCACCGCGACCACCCGACCGTCGTCGGGTGAGGTGATGACGTTGCTGAGATGGAAGTCGCCGTGCACCAGCGTCGTCTCGGTCTGCGCGGGAATGTTGCGGGCAAGGCGTGCCGCGAGGTCCTCGATGTCGGGCAGGTCGTGGGTCTTGGACTGCTCCCACTGCGCCGACCAGCGCTTGAGCTGACGTTCCGCGTACGACGAACGGCTGGCGAGATCCAAAAGACCCGCCAGTTCGAGGTCGACGCGATGGATACTCGCCAGCGCCTTCGGCAGCGACAGTCCGATCGCGCGGCGGCGCTCCGGAGAAAGCTGTTCGGCGACCGCCTCGTCGTCGATCACGATGCCGTCCACGAAACTCATCAGGACCAACGGCGCATCCGTGATCGCCGGATCCGTTGTCAGAGCGATCATTTTCGGAACGGGCACCCCGGTCCCCTGTAGGGCCGCCAGGACCCGGTACTCACGCTCCACGTCGTGCGCGGACGCGAGCAACCGGCCGAGCGGGGGCCGCCGGAGCACCCAACGCCCACCGCCCGAATCACGCACTGCGAAGGTGAGATTCGATTGACCGCCGCCGATTCTCTCGAACGACAGCGGCGCGAGCGCACCGACGCCGAGTCCCGCGATCCAGGTCGCAACGGCGTCCTCATTCAGGCCGACAACACCCATTTCGCATCACTCCCCTGCCGTCTCGTGCGTTTCGTTCGGACGGTTGAAAACGACCAATACGCAACTTCGCACCCGGCGCCCCCCGGCGCCCGTCCGCCGATGCTAGCCGCCCTGGCGGCACTACGCGGGTATTACGGAGTGCTCACTGGTGCGCCGCACGCGCGAGCAACGGCGCGGTGCGTGGCCCCACCAACTCGCGCATGACGAGCGCCATGTTGGTGCGTTCGACGCCCGGAATCTTGAGGATCTGTCCGGCAAGTCGATACAGGTCGTCGGCGTCGGTCGCGACGACCTTGACCGACAGGTCGGTCACCCCCGTCATGCCGTACACCTCGACCACCTCGGGGATGTCGGCGAGCGCATCCACCACCGCGTCGAGCTGATGCTGATCCACCCTGGTGGACACGAACGCTGCGAGCGGATAGCCCAGCGCCCGCGGGTCCACGAGCCGGTCGAAGCCGCCGAGGGCACCGGACCCCTCCCATCGGGACAGCCTCGCCTGCACGGTGTTCCGCGACAGTCCGAGGCGCTGCGCGAGTTCCACACCGGTCGCCCGCAGATTGCGTGCCAGTTCGAGCAGCAGGCGGGCATCGGTGGCGTCCAGAGTGCTCATATTTCGCAGTGTGCCCGCCCGCCGGCCCCCGCGGGTGTGCATTGTGCTGAATCGTTGCAACCGCGCTTGCGCAGAACGCGAGACGGTGGATGCTGTGAGGTAGAGCACTCACATCCGGGCATTCGCTCACGAGGCGGACCCGGATCGATGCGACGAGGTGACCGACGATGGCCGACAAGATCGCCCTCCCGGTGCAGCTGGTCCAACCCGACGGCCGGCGCGTGCACCGTCCCGACTATGCCGCGCTCGTGTCCGACGTGGACCCCGCACGACTGCGCGCGCTGTACGAGGACATGGTGGTCGCGCGCCGGATCGACACCGAGGCCACGGCCCTGCAACGCCAGGGCCAGCTCGGGATCTGGGCCCCGCTACTGGGCCAGGAGGCCGCGCAGGTGGGCTCCGTCCACGCGCTGAACCCCGACGACTACATCTTCACCAGCTACCGCGAGCACGCGGTCGCGTACTGCCGCGGCGTCGAGCCGGCGGTGATGACCCGGATGTGGCGCGGATGCGCCTTCTCGGGCTGGGATCCGTCAACGGTCAACATGACCAATCCGGCGATCGTGGTCGGCTCGCAGGGACTGCACGCCACGGGGTACGCGCTGGGGGCACATCTGGAGGGCGCGGAGATCGCGACCGTCGTGTACTTCGGCGACGGCGCCACCAGCCAGGGCGATCTCGCGGAGGCGCTGGGCTTCGCCACCAGCCTCACCGCGCCGGTCGTGTTCTTCTGCCAGAACAACCAGTGGGCCATCAGCGAGCCCGTCCGCCTGCAGAGTCCCACCCCGATCGCGGCGCGGGCCGCGGGATACGGCATGCCGGCGGTCCAGGTCGACGGCAACGACGTGCTCGCCGTGCTGGCGGTCACGCGCGAGGCCGCCCGTCGTGCCCGCGACGGCGGCGGGCCCTCGTTCGTCGAGGCCATCACGTACCGGATGGGTCCGCACACCACGTCCGACGATCCGACCCGGTACCGGACGGCCGCCGAGTCGGAGGTGTGGCGGGCCCGCGACCCGATCGACCGAATGCGGCGGCTCCTCGAACGCGAGGGCCTGTTCGACGACGCTTTCGACGCTCGAGTGCAGGCCCGGGCCGACGACGTCGCGGCCGAGCTCCGGGCAGGAGCGCTGGAGGCGCCCGATCCGGGGCCGGACGAGTTGTTCGACCACGTGTACGCCACCGACCATCCGCTGATCGACGAGGAGCGCGCCGAGTACCGGGCCTACCTCGACGCCCTGACCGCCGGCGAGGAGGCAGTGTCATGACCACCGTGAACGCCCCGACCACCCTGTCGCTCGGTGCCGCCCTCAACGCCGGCCTGCGCCGCGCCCTCGAGGACGACCCCAAGGTGATCCTGATGGGCGAGGACATCGGCAAGCTCGGCGGCGTCTTCCGGATCACCGACACGCTGCAGAAGGACTTCGGGCCGGCCCGCGTCATGGACACCCCGCTCGCCGAATCCGGGATCGTGGGAACGGCTTTCGGGCTCGCACTGCGCGGGTACCGGCCGGTGTGCGAGATCCAGTTCGACGGCTTCGTCTATCCCGCGTTCGACCAGATCGTCTCGCAGGTCGCGAAGATCCACTTTCGAACGCGCGGACATGTGAAGGCACCGTTGACGATTCGTCTCCCGTACGGCGGCGGGATCGGCGCGGTCGAGCATCACTCGGAGTCCCCGGAGGCGTACTTCGCGCACACCGCGGGCCTGCGGGTGGTCAGCCCGAGCACCCCGGCGGACGCGTTCACGATGATCCGGCAGGCGATCGCGCTCGACGACCCCGTCGTGTTCCTCGAGCCCAAGCGGCGGTACTGGGATCGCGGCCCCGTCGACCTCGATGCCCCGCCGGATCTGCCGCTGCACCGAGCCCGGATCGCCAGGCCGGGCACCGATGTCACCGTCGTCGTGTACGGGTCGATGGTCCCCACCGCGCTGCAGGCCGCGGAGATCGCCGACGGCGAGGGCATGTCGCTCGAGGTGATCGACCTGCGCTCGCTCTCCCCCATCGACTTCGACACCGTTGAGGACTCGGTGCGGCGGACGGGACGCCTCGTCGTCGCGCACGAGGCGCCCGTGTTCGCAGGCCTCGGCGCGGAGATCGCGGCGCGCGTCTCCGAGCGGTGCTTCTACCAACTCGAGGCACCGGTCCGCCGGGTCGGCGGTTTCGACATTCCCTATCCTCCGGCGAAGCTCGAGAGGCATCACGTGCCCGACGCCGACCGTCTGCTCGGCGCCGTCGACGAGGTGCTCGCATGAGCCGCCTCGACGAGTTCCGCCTGCCCGACCTCGGCGAGGGGCTCACCGAGGCGGAACTGGTGTCGTGGGCGGTCGCCGTCGGGGACACCGTCGAACTCAACGCGGTCATCGCCGAGGTCGAGACCGCCAAGGCCCTCGTCGAGCTGCCGTCCCCGTTCGCCGGGGTGGTGCGCGAGGTGCTGGTGCAACCCGGGGAGACGGTTCCGGTCGGCACGCCGATCATCCGCGTCGAGACCGCCGGTGACGATGCCCCCGCTCGCGACCCCGTTCTGGTCGGCTACGGCCCCGCCGCGCCCGCGGCCAGCAGGCGCCGACGGCCGCCGTCGAACGGATCACGTGCGCCGCGCGTTCGTCCGGGCGCCGTCCACGCTCGCCGCGGCGCGGACGACGCCCGCGAGACCCGCACCCCGATCCGCGGGGTGCGCCGACAGACGGCGGCGGCCATGGTCGCGAGCGCCACCACCGCGCCGCACGTCACCGAGTTCCTCACCGTCGACGTCACCGAGTCGATGGAGTTGCTGCGGCGCCTGCGCACGTCCGCCGCGTTCGACGGCCTGCACCTGACGCCGCTCACGCTGGTTGCGAAGACTCTTCTCTCGTCGTTGCGCGCGCACCCGACGCTCAACTCGTCGTGGGACGAGGACGCGCAGCAGATCGTCACCAAGCACTATGTGAACCTCGGGATCGCGACCGCCACCGAGCGCGGACTGCTGGTCCCCAACGTCAAGGACGCCGACCGGTTGCCGATGCCGGACCTGTGCCGCGCGATCGGCGCGCTCGGCGACACCGCCCGGGCCGGCCGCGCGACGCCCGAGGACCTCACCGGCGGGACGATCACCATCACCAATGTCGGGGTGTACGGGATCGACACCGGCACGCCGATCCTGAACCCGGGCGAGGCCGCGATCCTCGCGCTCGGTGCGATCGCCCGGCGGCCGTGGGTGGACGGCGACGAGATCGTGGCGCGGGACGTGACGACGCTGAGCGTCACCGTCGACCACCGCCTCGTCGACGGCGAGCAGGCATCGAAGTTCCTCGCGGACCTCGGTGCGATGCTCACCGACCCCGTCCCGGCTCTGCTCGCGCTGATCTGACCGGACCGGCAGGGTTCGGTACAAAGGGGTACGTGCGTACTCCAACCGAGCGGCCGTCGAACCTGCAGGCCTCCCGCGCCGCGATCTTCGGTGTCTTCGGGATCAACGGGTTCCTGCTCGCGATGTGGGTGGTCCAGATCCCGGCCATCAAGACTCGGACCGACATCGCGCATTCGACACTCGGTTCGTTGCTCCTGCTGTTGGCGGTCGGGGCGATCGCGGGCATGCAACTGTCGGGGCCGCTGTCCGACCGGTTCGGCAGCCGAGTCATGGTCGCGCTCAGTGGCACGCTCCTGTCCGTCGCGGCGATCGGCCCGGGTCTGGCATCGACCGCGTGGCAACTGGGCCTGGCCCTGATGATCTTCGGGTTCGGCAACGGCGCGCTCGACGTGGCGATGAACTCCCAGGCGGTCCTCGTCGAGCGGCAGTACCACCGCCCGATCATGTCGGCGTTCCACGGCATGTTCTCGATCGGCGGTGTCGCCGGGTCACTCGTGGGCGCGGTGACGATCAAGGCGGGCTGGTCGCCGGCCACCACGCTGGCTGCGGCGTCTGTGCTGGGCGTCGTGGTCATCGCAGTGTGCACGCCCCGATTGCTGCCGCCCTCGGCGCATCCCCGTCCGGAACACCGTGCGCGACGGCCGCGGGGACGGTACTCACCGCGGGTGCTCGCGCTGGGCGCGGTGGCCTTTGCGCTCATGCTCGCCGAGGGCGTCGCCAACGACTGGACCACGCTGCAGGTCAAGGAACACCTGGACGTCTCGGAGTCCGTCGCCGCACTCGCGTTCGGGGCGTTCTCGCTGACGATGACCGTGGGCCGGTTCACCGCGGACAGGGTCAGCTCGGCACTGGGCCCGGTCGCGGTGGTCCGCTACGGGACGCTGATCGCGGCGGCCGGGATGACGCTGGTCGTCGTGTCGCCGTGGCTGGCGACGACGCTGCTCGGCTGGGCACTGTTCGGGCTCGGGCTGTCGGGGTGTGTCCCGCAGATCTTCACCTCCGCGGGCAACCTCGACTCCGGATCGGCCGGCGCCAACATGTCCCGGGTGGTGGGAATGGGCTACATCGGGTTCCTCGCGGGACCCGCGACCATCGGCTGGCTCACGCACCTGGTGCCGCTGACGGTCGCGATGGTGGTGCCGCTCGCGTGCGTCCTGGTCGCGTCCCGCTTCGCCGGCATCGTCGGACGTCCGTCGACGCACCCGGTGACCGTCGGCTGAGACGGCGAAAGGGTCCCTCCACACGCTGTGTGCGCGTGAAGGGACCCTTCAGCTGACTGACTGCAGGCCTACAGGGCCTTGAGCTCCTCGGTGACCTCGGAGACCATCTTCTTGGCATCGCCGAACAGCATGGACGTGCCGTCCGCGGTGAAGAGCGGGTTGTCGATGCCGGCGTAGCCCGACGACATCGAGCGCTTGAGCACGATGACCGACTTGGACTGGTCGACGTTGAGGATCGGCATGCCGTAGATCGGCGAACTCGAATCGTTGCGCGCGGCCGGGTTGGTGACGTCGTTGGCGCCGATGACGACGGTGACATCGGTGCGCGAGAACTCACCGTTGATGTCGTCCATCTCCTTCATCGCGTCGTACGCGACGTCGGCCTCGGCGAGCAGGACGTTCATGTGACCGGGCATGCGGCCGGCGACCGGATGGATCGCGTACTTGACCTCGACGCCACGCTCCTCGAGCAGGGCCGCCATCTCCTTGACCGCGTGCTGGGCCTGCGCAACGGCGAGACCGTAGCCGGGGACGACGATGACCTGGTTGGCGTACGCCATCTGGATCGCCGCATCCGACGCGGACGTCGCCTTGACGGTGCCGCCCGCTGCGGTCATGCCGGCGCCGCCGGCCTCACCGCCGCCGAAGGAACCGAAGATGATCGCGGGGATCGACCGGTTCATGGCCTTGGCCATGAGGTTGGTCAGGATGGAGCCCGACGCACCGACGATCATGCCGGCGACGATCATCGCCTGGTTGTTGAGCGCGAGACCCGCGGCCGCGGCCGACAGACCGGTGAGCGCGTTGAGCAGCGAGATGACGACGGGCATGTCGGCGCCGCCGATCGGCAGCACCACGAACAGACCCATGACACCGGCGGCGACCAGCAGGCCGACGATCCAGAGCGCCGACGTCGGATCGTTGGCCGGGTCGGCCTGGATGCCGATGTAGATCGCGATGCCGATCGAGACGACCGCGAGGATCATGTTCGCCAGCTGGAAGGCCTTCGCCGAGGCGACGACCTTCTTCTCGAAGTTCTTGTTGAACAGTTCCTGCAGCTTCGCGAACGCCACCAGCGAGCCCCAGAACGAGACCGAGCCGATGATCGCGGCGAACAGCGAGCCGACGATGAACGGCACCGAAGGCACCGTCTCGACGGTGGTGAAGCCGTCGGAGTTGAGGAACTCGGCCCACGCGATGAGCGCGACCGTGCCGCCACCGACACCGTTGAACAGCGCGACCAGCTGCGGCATCGCCGTCATCTTGGTGCGCAGTGCCGGCGGAACGCCGAGCACGATACCGACGAGCAGACCGCCGATGATGAGGAGCCAGTTGTCGGTGTCGCGGATGTCGATCAGAACCGCGACGACCGCGACGAGCATGCCGACTGCGGCGATGTAGTTGCCGCGCACCGCGGTCTTCGGGCCGGTCAGGCCCGAGAGACCGTAGATGAACATCGCGAACGCGACGATGTAGAGGATCGTGACGAGGTAGCTCATCAGACGTCAGCCCCGTTCTTCTCGGCCGCCTTGGGAGCGTCCTTCTTCGGCTTGAACATCGCGAGCATGCGGTCGGTGACGACGAAGCCGCCGACGACGTTCAGCGTGCCGAACACGAGCGCGACGAACAAGATGATCTTGATCGACCACGGGGCGTCCGACGGCAGGTGGCCGAGGACGACCAGCGCGCCGAGCACCACGATGCCGTGGATGGCGTTGGTGCCCGACATCAGCGGCGTGTGCAGCGTGTTCGGCACCTTCGAGATGACCGCGAAGCCCACGAACCCGGCCAGGACCAGGATCGCGATGTTCGCCAACAGTTCGGTGTACATCAGGAGTTCTCCTTCGATCCGGTCACGCACGCACCGGCGAGGATCTCGTCCGAGAAGTCGGGCGCCAGCGCGCCGCTCTCGTCGAGCATCAGCTCGATCAGGGCCGCAACGTTCTTCGAGTACAGCTCCGAGGCGTGCTCGGGCATCGTCGCCGGGAGGTTCAGCGGGCTGCAGATCGTCACACCGTGCTTGACGGCCGTCTGGCCTGGCTCGGTGAGCTCGCAGTTGCCGCCGGTCTCGCCGGCCAGGTCGATGATCACGCTGCCGGGCTTCATGCCCTCGACGGCCGCGGCGGTCACCAGACGCGGCGCCGGACGACCCGGCACCAGCGCGGTGGTGATGACGACGTCGAAGCCCTTGATGGCGTTCTCGAGCGCCTGCTGCTGCTGCGCACGCTCGGCGTCGGTCAGCTCGCGGGCGTAGCCACCCTCACCGGCGGCGTCGATGCCGAGGTCGAGCCACTGCGCACCCACCGAGCGGACCTGATCGGCCACCTCGGGGCGCACGTCGTAGCCCGTGGTGCGGCCACCGAGACGCTTCGCCGTGGCCAGCGCCTGCAGACCCGCGACACCCACGCCGAGGACGAGGACCGTCGCCGGCTTCACGGTGCCGGCCGCGGTGGTCAGCATCGGGAAGAAGCGGGTGGACTCCGACGCGGCGACCAGCACGGCCTTGTAGCCGGCCACGTTCGCCTGCGACGACAGCGCATCCATCACCTGGGCACGCGAGATACGCGGGATCGCCTCCACGGCGAACGCGCTCACACCGGCCGCGGTCAGCGCACCGATCTGGTTGTCGGCGTTGCGAGGTGCCAGGAAGCCGATCAGCGTCTGCCCCGTACGGAGCTTGCCGATCTCGCCGTCGGACGGCGGCGCGACCTTGACGACGACGTCGCAAGCCCACGCGTCACCGATGGTGGCGCCCGCCTCCTTGTACAGCTCGTCCGGAATCAGCGCGCCCAAACCTGCCCCGGGTTCGACGACGACGTCGACTCCCTTGGCGGCCAGTGACGCCACAACCTTGGGCACCAGTGCGACCCGTCGTTCGCCGTCGCTCGTCTCCCGAACGACGCCGACCGATGGGCGCACCTGTGCCGCGCTCTTCGATGTATCCAATGTTTCGACTTCCTGCGGTAGATGGTGTGCCGGCCGCGACGGGCGGCAACTATCGAGCGATCGACGGACGATGACCCGAACGATGCAAGTGGTCCACGATGGTAAGCAGAACTACCGTGAGCAAGGGAACACGCGCAAGTCGCCGAACTTGTCTGAATCGAGTCCGAACAGAGGTATACCACTGCAAGAGCCGCTTTTTGTGATATAGCTCACCAATTCACATCGATGTAACTTTTGGTTCGGATCAGCCCAAGAAACGGAGGATTCAGATGCCCTCGAGAGCTGTCGATATCGAACGTGTGTACGACCACCCGGGTGCGGAAGCGGGCTTTCGGGTCTTCGTGGACAAACTGTGGCCGCGCGGATTGCGCAAGGATTCGTTCCATTACGACGACTGGGCGAAAGACCTCGCGCCGTCATCGGACCTGCGGCACTGGTACAGCCACGACGTAGCAGAGTTCGGCGAGTTTCGCTCCCGCTATCTCGCAGAGCTGGAATCCACTGACGGACGCAGCGCGGTCGAGCGCGTCCTGGACCTCGCCGGGGACCGTCCACTGGTCCTGCTCACCGCCACCAAGGACGTCGAACACAGTCACGCGGCGGTGCTCCGACAGTTCCTCGAGGAGACCGCGTGACGGTCACACCGGCAGGTAGCGAGCACGCAGGGAGTGCTTGATCAGCTTGCCCGTCGGCGTGCGCGGTAGCTCGTCCACGAAGTCGATCGACCGCGGCGCCTTGTAGTGCGCCACCCGTTCCCGGAGATAATCGAGTAGTTCGCGTTCCACGTCGGCGTTTCCCGTCACACCGTCCGCCAGTTGGACGACGGCCTTGACCTGCTCCCCCATCTCGTCGTCGGGCACCCCGATGACCGCGACGTCGTACACCTTCGGATGCAGCGTCAGGACGTTCTCGGATTCCTGCGGATAGATGTTGACGCCGCCGGAGATGATCGTGAATGCAGCCCGATCGGTGAGATAGAGGAAGCGCTCATCGTCGATGTATCCGATGTCGCCGCTCGTCGTCCACGTCGGATGGTCGGGGTGCTGCGCGGCCGCGGTCTTGGCCGGGTCGTTGTGGTACTGGAACGGCAGTTCGTCGCGCTCCCAGAAAACGGTGCCGATCTCCCCCACCGGCAGTTCACGGCCCGCGTCGTCGCAGATGTGGACGATCCCGAGCACCCCGTCCCTGCCGACGGACCCCGGATGCGCGAGCGCCTGCGCGCTGTCGATGAACGTCGCGCCGGAACCCTCGGTGGACGCGTAGTACTCGCGGATCACCGGCCCCCACCAGTCGATCATCCCGCGCTTGACCTCGACGGGGCACGGCGCCGCGGCGTGGATCGCGACGCGCATGCTCGACACGTCGTAGCGATCACGAACGTCTCTGGGCAGCTTGAGCATTCGCACGAACATGGTGGGCACCCATTGACTGTGGGTGACTCCGTATCGCTGGATCAGCTCGAGTGCCTCTTGCGCATCGAACCGGTCCATCACGATGACCGTCCCGCCGACCGAGTTGATCGTGCCGCAGAATCGCAGCGGCGCAGCGTGATACAGCGGCGCCGGGCACAGGTAGACGGTGTCGGCGTCGAATCCGTACATCGGGGCGAACACCGCCGTGTACGGGTCCACCGTTTCGTGCACCTGCCCGTCCGGCAGCTTCGGCTTGATCCCCTTGGGCCGGCCCGTGGTGCCCGACGAGTACAGCATGTCCTGCCCGCGCGGCTGGGACTCGAGCGGTTCGGCCGACTGCTGCGCCAGCACCGTCTCGTAGTCGTCGTAGCCGTCGAGGCGTCCGCCGAACACGAGTCGGTGGCGAACCTTGGGCAGTTCGTCCCGAGCGGTCGGCATCGTCTGCGCCGCATCGGCCGACACCACGAGCACCGACGCCTCGCAGTCGTCGACCACATACGCGGCCTCGGCCGGCGTGAGATGCCAGTTCACGGCCGTGATGTAAAGGCCCGATCGCAGCGCCGCCCAGTACACCTCGAGAACCCGCAGATCGTTCCCGGCGACGACGGCCACGTGATCCCCGGGCCGCAGGCCCGCCGACTGCAGATACCGGGCAGGCGCAGCGAACGCTCGTCGAGCTGGCGATACGTGAGCTGTTCACCGGTCGCCGGCCTGATGACCGCAGGCTTGTCGGGCGTGGATGCGACGAAGTTTCCCGGAAACACGGCGGCTCCTCATGTGAACGCAGATTCGCACGATCGATTTGCGTCGATGGTCCACCTTTCGCACTCTCCGCGGGGCCGTTTCGACCGAATCGCGCGAACACCGGTTTATCGCTGAAAGTCGCGGCGATCGGCAATAGAGTGACAGGGTGACCACGGACGCGAGCGCCGCACCGATCACGTCGGTCGACTTCCACTTCGACCCGATGTGCCCGTTCGCGTTCCACGCGTCGCGGTGGATCCGGCACGTGCGTGCCGAGACGTCGATCGACATCGCGTGGCGCTTCTTCAGCCTCGAGGAGATCAACCGCCGCGACGACCAGAAGCACCCGTGGGAGCGCGAGTGGTCGTACGGGTGGTCGCTCATGCGGATCGGCGCACTGTTGCGCCGCGAGAGCATGGATCTGCTGGACCGCTGGTACTTCGCGACCGGACACCTGTTGCACGTCGACGGCGGCAAACCGCACGACCCCGCGGTGGCCCGCGCGCTGCTCGAGCGACTCGGGCTCGATCCGGGGCTGCTCGAGGCCGCGCTGGCCGACCCCACGACGCACGCCGACGTCCGCGCCGATCATGACCGGGTGATCGCAGCGGGCGGCTTCGGGGTGCCGACCCTGTTCGTCCAGGGCACGGCGTTCTTCGGACCCGTCCTGGTCGACGCGCCCGAGGGCGAGGCGGCCGTCCGCCTGTGGAATACCCTGACCGAACTGCTCGAGTTCCCGCGCGTCTACGAGATCCAGCGCATCAAGGGACCGTCCGAGGTCGCCGACATCGGACGCGCGCTCGAACCGTATGTGCGCGGGCGGGATTGGCAGAGCATCGATCGCGGCGAGGTCGTCGACCTCTCGTCACTGAAATCGGAGTCTGACACATGAGCGAGTTTCCGCAGGGCATTCTGGTCGACGCACTGTCCGAGCAGTGGGCCGTGGTCGACGACGTGCTGTCCACCGTCGACGGCGATGCCTGGATCACGCCCACCGCGCTGCCGGGCTGGACCGTTCGCGACATCGTCTCGCACATCATCGGGACCGAGTCGATGCTGTCGGGACTCGAGCCGCCGCCGACCGCGATCGACGTTCACGGGTTCCCGCACGTGCGCAACGAGATCGGCGCCCTCAACGAGCGCTGGGTCGAGGGTCTGCGGGCGCACACCGGGGCACAGATACTGGCGATGTTCCGCGAGGTCACCTCCAGCCGCCTCGAGGTGCTCGGCGACATGACGCAGGCCGACTTCGATGCCACCGCACTCACGCCGGCCGGCCCGGCCACCTACGGCCGGTTCATGCGCATCCGGCTGTTCGACTGCTGGATACACGAACACGACATCCGCGACGCGCTCGACGTTCCCGCCGGCGACGAGGGCGGAGCCCGTGGCGAACTCGCGTTCGCCGAGATCTCGGGAGCGATCGCCTTCATCGTCGGGAAGCTCGGCCGGGCGCCGGAGGGGGCCCGGGTGACGTTCGAGCTGTCCGGCCCGCTGGCCCGCACGATTCACGTCGAGGTCGACGGACGGGCCGCCGTGGTGTCGGCGCTGTCCGGTCCGGCGACGTCGACCATCGCGATGGATTCGCGACTGTTCACCAGGCTCGCCACCGGACGGACCAAGGCGGCCGACCACGCGTCGGAGATCGATCTCGGCGGAGACGGCGACGTGGGCAAACGGATCGTCGACAATCTCGCGTTCACGATCTGACGTCTGGTGCGACTGTTCTTGGCGTCGTACCGGTTCGGCGCGCACGTCGAACGCTACGTCGATCTCGTCGGGGGTCCGGGGCCCGTCGCGGTCATCGCCAATGCCGCCGACGCGTGGCCACCGCGGGCACGTGAATCTGCTGTCGTGAGCGATGTCGCACCGCTCCGCAGGCTCGGGTTCGCGGCGGAGGAGATCGATCTACGCGACTTCGTCGGACGGGCGGACGCACTCGCCGTCGAACTGTCCCGGTTCCGGTCGGTGTGGGTCCGCGGCGGCAACACGTTCGTGCTGCGAACGCAGTTGGCACGCAGCGGGGGCGACCGGATCCTCACAGATCTGTTGCGGGGCGGGGCGCTCGCCTACGCCGGCTACAGCGCGGGCGCGTGTGTCATGGCCGCGTCACTGACCGGGATCGAGAGCGCCGACGACCCCGCGGAGGTCGTGGCCACGTGCGGCGAACCGGCCCGGTGGGACGGTCTAGGCCTGGTCGACTTCGCGATCGTGCCGCACTACCCGCCGCCGGATGCACAAAACCCCGGCGACGAGGCGTCTCGGATGATCGAGACGTGCCGGGTGGCCGGGGTTCCGTATCGGACGTTGACGGACGATCAGGCGATCGTGGTGGACGCCGATGCGACGGCGGTGCTGTAGCCGCCCACGGCGACCAGCTCCCGACGCTCAGCGGGCGTCTGGACGCGATCGAGCGCGCTCCATGTCGTCTCGCAGCGCTTGACGGTCATCTCGTCCGCCTCGGAGAGCAGGGTGTCGAGGAGCGACTTGGGATCGTGACGCCATCCGGCATCGACCCGCGCGACCTGAGCGTTGGTGAACAGCCCGGACCCGGCGACGGCACCGACCCAGTCGCGCACATCGCCACGGTGGATGCGTTCCAACGAATCGAGGTCGACACCACCGTCCATGAATTCGTACGCGAACATGGCCGCGATGTAGTCCTGAATGCAGTTCGACGAAGCGCTCACGATGCTGCGCCCCTTTCTCCCCGACGGCCCGATCTCGCTCGGTCGGACATCACGATCCGGGCGACGAGAATGTTGATGGTTTGTCGTCGCGTAACGCTTCGATTGCACTCCGCGATTGCGATCGACGCTAACGTGACGAATGACTGGGGCGTTACTGTTTGATCATCACGATTGGATAACGAAACCTGCTGTTCACCTGCCGGTTCATTCGTACGAAACTTGGGACAGAGAATTCGGATGCAGCGTGTCCGTAGGACCCCGAAAAGGCGCTTTGCCCTGGTACTCTCCGCGCACGCAGAAACGCACCGCCGGCGACCGGAGTGGTCGTCGACGGTGCGGTAAAAATGTGTCCGCTAACGCGCCGAGTGCGGCGCCCCGATCCCCGGATCGATCTTGACGGGACCGCTGGCGGTCGGCTCGATGGGGAAATCGAAGATCGCGGTCGGCAGGTACACCGTGGCGCACGAGTTCGGAATGTCCACGACGCCCGAGAACCGACCCTCGATCGGCGCGGCGCCCAGCAGCAGGTACGCCTGCTCCGGGCTGTAGCCGAACTTGGTGAGGTAGTCGATCGCGTGCAGGCACGCCCGCTGATACGCCAGCTGCGAGTCCAGGTACCGCTGCTCGCCGTCGAGGGTCACCGATGTTCCGGAGAACGCGAGCCACTCGGAGTACTGCGGGTCGGTGTTGCCCGGCATGAAGATCGCGTTCTCGGACACCCCGTACGTCTCCATGCCGCCCTTGATGAGGTCGACGCGCAGATCGATGAAGCCGCCCATCTCGATCGCGCCGCAGAAGGTGATCTCGCCGTCGCCCTGCGAGAAGTGCAGGTCGCCCACCGACAGGTTCGCGCCGTCGACGAACACCGGGTAGAAGATCCGACTGCCCTTGGTGAGGTTCTTGATGTCCTGGTTGCCGCCGTTCTCGCGGGGCGGGGCGGTGCGGGCGGCCTCGGCGGCCACGCGGTCGAAGTCGGTGCCGGACAGGGTGCCGAGGATCGCGTCCCGCGGTTCCGGCGGTAGCGCCAGCGGTGGCACGCGGTCGGGATCCGTCGCGATCAACGCGGCCTCACGGGTGTTCCACTTACCGAGTAGCGCGTGCGACGGTGCGGTGCCCATCAGGCCCGGGTGCACGATGCCGGTGAACTTCACGTGCGGCACGTGCCGCGACGTCGCGGTCTGGCCGGCGAAGTCCCACACCGCCTTGTAGGCGTCGGGGAACTGCTCGGTGAGGAAGCCGCCGCCGTTGTCGGTCGGGAAGATGCCGGTGTAGCCCCAGCCTTGGCCGGCGAGCGGGCCCGAGTCCTCCTGCGGGATCGCACCGATGTCGAGGATGTCGACGATCAGCAGGTCACCGGGCTTGGCACCCTCGATCGCGAACGGGCCGGAGAGCGTGTGCACGGTGGTCAGCGGCGCATTCAGAATGTCGTCGGCCGAGTCGTCGTTGTGGATTGCGCCGTCGAACCATTCGCGGCAGTGCACCCGGAACGAGTCACCCGGTTTGACGGTGACTGCCGCCGGGATGTCGGGGTGCCACCGATTGTGGCCGATCTTCTCCTGGTCGGTGAACTTCTTGTTCGAATCCAGCGGAAACAGCAACTCGGGCATCGAGCCTCCTAACGCGGGCGGACGGTTTACTCAGGGGCGGGGCAACTTTCGGTGGAGCGGGTTGGTGGTGACCTTCTGGGGTGTACGCCGTCCGCCGGGGGCGGGACCGGACACGACGGCGGGCTCGCTCGCGGACCGGGTGGTCGCGTCGAGCAGTCGCATCGCCGTCGAACGGCCGCTGCCGAGTCGGGTCGCGGTGATCTGCCGACGCCCGTCGCACTCGCACTGCGGACAGCCGGAGGTGTCGGGGACGTCCGCCATCGGGAAGTGTCGGTCGAACGGACCGCACTCGGCACATCGGAACTGATAGAGAGGAATGACTGCGTCCTTTCGCCGGGGCAAGGATCGAAGTGCCCCGAACGTTAACGGACACCCGGCACATGCGCGCGGGATCCGACTTGTCCACGGTGTCCGAACCCGGAAGCGCCGAATTCGGGGACGCTGCCTCGCGAACGGGTCCACACTTGAAGCGACGTCGAAATCGAATCGAGCACGCACCTGCCGAGGAGCGCGTATGGCCGATGGGCAACCGTTCGTCCCACCGAGCGCGGTGGATGTGGATCTGTCCGCGGTCGCCTGGGGCCAGAGCCGCACCATGTCGGATTTCGAGACCGGCATGTGGCGCATGGAGGAGGTGCGCCCGGAACTGCGGACCCCCATCGTCGCGGTCGACATCCTCGACAAGGCCCCGGACTGGGACCGGTTGGTCCGCGCGCACGAATGGGCGTCGCACATCGTGCCCCGGATCCGGATGCGCGCGGTGGAACCCGCTTTCGGCCTGGGCAATCCGGTGTGGTCGGTCGATCCGGAGTTCGACCTCGACTACCACCTACGACGGATGCGCCTGCCGGGGAAGAAGGCGGATCTCGATCACGCGCTCCGGGTCTGCCGACATCTCGCGACCGAGCCGTTCGACAAGGCCCGCCCGCCGTGGGTCGCGATGCTCATCGAGGGCCTCGACGACGGCCGGGCGGTGTACGTCGTCAAGACGCACCACAGCATCACCGACGGCATGGGCGGCATCCAGATGATGGCGCTGCTGCACAGTCGCCGCGCCGAACCGACACCCGACAAGCCGGACCGGGAGCCCGCGCCGCCGGAGCACCTGTCCGACATCAGTGCGCTGCGCCGTGAGGTCATCGGCGGTATCCGGAACACTCCGCGGCGGCTCTCGGACCTGGTGGCCGGGTCGGTGCGTGCCGCGGTCACGGCCGTGACCCGCCCGTTCGACGCGGCCGGCGAGGTGCTCGACTACGCCGGCTCGCTGCGCCGGGTGATCCAGCCACCTCCCGTGACAGGCTCGCCGCTGTTACGCGAGCGCGGGCTCGGACGGTGGTTCGGGGTGCTCGAGGTGGGGCTGCACGAACTGCGGATCGCGGGGCACGCGGCCGGCGGGTCGGTCAACGACGCGTACATTGCGGCGCTGCTCGGCGGCTTCCGCCGCTATCACGAGGCGATGGGCGCGGAGGTCGGCAAGGTCCCGATGGGCATGCCGATCAGCATGCGGGCGGCGGCGGATCCGTCGGGCGGGAACCGGATCGCGGCGGTGCGGTTCGCCGGTCCGGCCACCGAGGCCGACCCGGCGAAGCGGATCCGGAAGGTGCGCGCGATCGTGCTGGCGCTGCGCGAGGAACCGGCCCTCGACATCGTCGAGGCCGCGTCGCCGCTGCTGGTGCGACTGCCGACACGACTGCTGGCCGAGTGGTACCTGTCGCAGTCGTCGGGGCTGGATCTGCAGGCGTCCAACGTCGCGGGCGTGCCGGTCCCGGTGTATCTGGCGGGTGCGCGGATCGAGCGGATGTTCCCGTTCGGGCCGGCACCGGGGTGCGCGGTGATGGCGACGATGGTCTCGCACGTGGGCACGTGCTGCATCGGCGTCAATATCGACACCGCGGCGGTCACCGAACCCGCCCTGTTCATGCGGTGCCTGCAGGAGGGGCTCGACGAGGTGGTGGCGCTGGGTCGCGAACCCGAGGACGCCGCGGAGGGAGCGACGCGATGACCGAACCGGACCTGCATCCACGGATCTACCTCACCGAGGAGATGACCGACACCGAGGACCGCGTGCTGCGGACGTGGCTCGCGCGACGTGAGGCGGAGACCGGAGATCGGACATTCACGGTCGCCATCACCGAGCAGGCGTTGTCGGCGCTGGTTCGACGCGACGACGACCCGGTGCTGACGCCACTGCGCGTGGTGTGGCTGCCCGACACCACCAACGGCCATCGCGGGCAGCGGCTTCGTGAGGTGCTGTCGACGCGGGACCCGTTGCACCTGGCAGCCAATGCGCAACGTCGGGTGCTGCGCACCGACCCCACGCGCTGCCGCGTCATCGAGGGTGATCCGGCAGAGCTCAGCGAGATGCGCGACCGTCTGGCCGAGCGAGGCGGGGGCTCGCTGCCCGACTTCATCCGGCGGCAGGCCGCCCTCACCCTCGAGCGCGCCGAACGGCACCTGCTGGGCACGCAGTACAAGGTGTCGCGGTTCGTCGTCGAGGAGATCACCGACACCAGCCGCTTCACCGCGGGCGTGAAGAAGCTTGCGGCGCAACTGAATCTCACCGTCGTCGACGTCGAACGGCGGGCCCGCGGCGACCTCGATGAGATGGTGGCCGCCCAGAGCCGACGCGCCATCGCGCTGTGGGATCAACTGGGCCGCTACTTCTCCCGCGCCTACCGCCTCGACGTCGACACCACCCGGTTCGAGGAACTGCGCGAACTCAACCGCGAGCATTCGCTGGTGTTCCTGCCGAGTCACCGCTCGTACCTGGATCCGCTGGTGCTGCGGCCTGCGCTGCTCGCCAACGATCTGCCGCTCAACCACGTGATGGGCGGGCTCAACGTCAGCTTCTGGCCCATCGGCCCCATCAGCAAGCGCAGCGGCACCGTGTTCATCCGCCGTAAGTTCGACGGCGACGAGATCTACAAGTGGACGCTGCGCGAGTACATGCGGTTCCTGATGAACAAGCGGTTCAACCTCGAGTGGTACATCGAGGGCGGGCGCTCCCGGACCGGCAAGCTGCGTCCGCCCCGGTACGGCCTGCTGACGTACCTCGCGAAGGCGTTCCAGTCGTCCGAGGCGTCGGACGTCTACCTCGTGCCCGTCTCGCTGGTCTACGACCAGTTGTACGAGGTGAACGCGATGGCCGCGGAGGCGCACGGCGCGGAGAAGCGGAAGGAGAGCTTCCGCTGGATGGTCGGCTACGTGCGCGCGCAGGGGCAGCGCCGCGGCGTCGCGCACGTCACCGTGGGACGTCCACTGTCGCTGCGCGATTCGCTGGCGCAGGAGGACGACTTCCGGTTGGCGATCCAGAAGACCGGCATCGAGGTGAGCCACCGGATCAACGAGGTCACCCCGATCACCGCGTCGTCACTGGTGATGCTGGCGTTCCTCGGGATCGAGGACCGCGCGCTCACCGTCCCCGAGCTGGGCTTCATCCTCGGGCCGCTCGTCGACTACATCGTCGCCCGCAAGCTGCCGACGGCCGGCGACGTCGACCTCACCAACCCGCAGGTGATCCGCCGGGCGCTGTTCACCCACCTGGATTCGGGGGTGCTCAAGCGGTACGACGAGGGCGACGAACGCGTGTACTACCTCGGCAAGGACCAGGGGCTGGTCGCGGCGTTCTACCGCAACAACACCATTCACTTCCTGCTGGTGCGGGCCATCGCGGAGATGGTGCTCGAGGCCGCGGTCGATGAACGCTTCGCCGACCCACTGGCCGACGGCTGGGCGGAAGCACTGCGGATCCGGGACCTGCTCAAATTCGAGTTCTTCTTCAGCGACAAGGACACCTTCCGCGAGGAGCTGCGGTCGGAGCTGAGCCTCATCGATCCGGCCTGGCAGAAGGATCTCACCAGCCCCGAGGACGTCCAGTGCATCCTCGACGAGGTCCGCCCCTACCTGGCGCACCGGGTGCTACAGCCGTTCCTCGAGGCGTACGAGGTGGTGGCCGATCACCTGCTGGACGCGCCCATCGCGAAGGACTTCGACGAGAAGGCGTTTGTTTCGGAGTGCCTCGCGCTGGCCCAGCAGCGTCGGCTCCGCCAGCAGATCGCGAGCAGCGAGTCGATCTCGTCGGAGCTGTTCGCGACCGCGCTGCAGCTGGCCCGCAACCGCAGGCTGATCGAGAATGACGACCCGTCCGTGCTGGAGGGGCGCCGCGATTTCGCCGAGGAGATCCGCACGCTCGTGCGGCGGGTGCGGGAGATCCGGGCGCGCGCCCACGCCAAGCTCGATCAGGTGAAGGGCACCGATGCGGTGGCGGAGGTCGCCGACGGAACTGCCGGAACGGGGTCGGAATCGTGAACCGGCTCGAGGACCTCTACTCCGCGATCGCCGCGGCCCCGCAGGGCCCGACGACGCTGGCCGCGTTCGACCTCGACGGCACTCTCATCACCGGCTACACCGCCAGCGCCGTCTACCGGGACCGGCTGCGCCGCTTCGACATCAATGTCGCCGAGCTGCTCCGCACCACTGGCGCCGCGATCGACACCCAGTTCCGGGGCGCCGACGTCGGGCGGCTCATGGAGATCGCCGTAACCGGGCTCGCCGGGCGGCGCGAGGACGAGCTGCGCGAGTGGAGTCAGCGGCTGTTCCGGCAGGAGATCGCCGCGATGATCTATCCCGATGTCCGACGACTGCTCGACGCCCACCGCCGCGCCGGGCACCGGATCGTGATGGCGACGTCGGCCACGACGTATCAGGCGCAGGACGTCGCCTACGACCTGGGGATCGACGAGATCCTGTGCAGCCGCCCCGAGGTGGTCGACGGGATGCTCACCGGCAAGCTCACCGGCCCGGCACTGTGGGGCCCGGAGAAGGCGAAGGCGGTGCGGGAGTTCGCGGAACAGGCCGGGACCCCGCTGTCGGAGGCATTCGCGTATTCCAATGGCGTCGAGGATGTTCCGATGCTCGATTCGGTGGGCCGTTCGGTGGCGTTGAATCCGGATCGGAAGTTGGCGGGCATCGCACGGACCGAGGGTTGGCTCTCGGTGCGGTTGCCGAAGCCGGAGCGGGGTGCGACACCCGTCGCCACGGCGCGGACCGGGATGGCGTTGAGCGCGCTGATGGCGACGACGGCGCTGGGCGCGACGGCGGGAGTGCTGTCGGGGAACCGGCGGACGGCAGCCAATCTGGTGGGGACGTACGGGCCCGATCTGGCGTTGAAGATCTGCGGCGTCGACGTGCACATCACGGGTGAGGACAACGCGTGGAGTGCCCGGCCGGCGGTGTTCATGTTCAACCATCAGAGTTCGCTGGACATGCTGTTGGTCGGCAAGGTGATTCAGCGCGATGCGACGGGGGTGGCGAAGAAGGAGGCGTCGCACGATCCGCGGTTCGCGGCCGTGGGGATGCTGCTGGATGTCGCGTATGTGGACCGGACGGACAGCGCGCAGGCGCGGGAGGCGTTGAAGCCGGCGGTCGACAAGCTGCGCGGTGGGACGTCGATCGCGATTGCCCCGGAGGGCACCCGCTCCCCCACGCCCCGGCTTGGCCGGTTCAAGAAGGGCGGCTTCCATCTGGCGATGCAGGCGGGGGTGCCGATCGTGCCGATCGTCATCCACAATGCAGGGGATCTGATGTGGCGCAATTCTTTTGTCGCGCATCCCGGCGTGGTCTACGTCGATGTGTTGGAGCCGATCAGCACCGACGGGTGGCAGGTCGAGGACCTCGACAAGCACGTCGCCGAAGTTCGGGACCGGTTCGACGACGTGCTCCGGGCGGGGCCGGTGAAGGCGTGAGTTCTTTCCGCTTTCAGGTGCCGATCACGGGTGGCGCGGCCAGCGGAAGGTTGCCGATGAGTTCGCTACCGTTGTCGACATTCACGAGGTAGCCGGGCGTCTTGTGCTCGTTGTCGTCGTCGCCCCCGCGCCCTCGCGCTCCGGCGCCTGGCATCATGCCGCCCGTGGCTGCTCCTCCTCGGCCGGTGCTGCCGGCGGCTGTTGATCCCGGCGTTGCTCCGCCTGTGGTCGCGCTAGGTGTGGAGCCTGCGCCACCACCGGAACCCATTCCGCCGGAACCATATCCGCCGCTGAAGATGCCGCCGGCGCCGTAGCCGCCGAGTCCTGCGCTACCGCCCGTTCCAGATCCTGAGCTGCTTCCGGCATTCGATCCGATTCCGCTGGAGTAGCTTCCGGCGCCAGTGCCGGGCAGGCCGAAGCCGGACTGTCCCAGTCCGGAGCCGTCGAGTCCCGTGGCCGCTGCGGGTGCGGTCCAGGTGGAGGCGGGAGTTGTCGTTGCGTCGGTGGGGGCAGCGAACTGGTTGTCCGTGGCGGGCTGACTGCCCGGCGTGATGGGGTTGAAGGTATCGGGAGCCGGGCTGGCGCCCGGTGTTCCGCCGGGGAGCGGGGTACTGGGCGTCGGGATCGCCGGCGATCCCGAGTTCGGACCGCCGGTGTACGGCATGGGTAAGCCTGGTGCGCCGGTGCCGGGTGTGCCGCCGCTGGACGGTGTTGCGTCTGGGGCGCTGTTGATGACGCGGGGAGGTTCGGGGAGCCTCGGCACCCTTGTGTCCGCCTGCTGCATGACCGGCGTATAGACGGTCCGCATGATCTGGATGGCTTCTTGATGGGACTCGTCCTGGCCGTGGATCAGCCGCTTGAGCGCGCCCGACGTGGGCATCGCGGTGTCGAACACCACCTCGAGGAGGGAACGTTTGGACACCGGCGGGACCGTGGCTTTCACCTGGTCGACACCGGTTGCCGCTTCGGTGATCTTGGTGCCGATGAGATTCCCGGCTTCGGCGAGTTTCCCCGATTCGGTGGCATATCTGCCGGTTGCGGCGACGGCGGAGTCCTTCGCGAGGCCTTCCCATTTGCCGTCGGTTTCGCGGGTGATGAAGTCGCGGAAGTCGTTGAGGGCCTGTTCGAGTGACTGGCCGATCTTGGTCCAGCCTTCGGCGCTGGCGCGCAGGGATCCACCGTTCATTCCGTCGACGGCAGCTTTGATGTCCTCGTGGGACATTGCTTCGAATGCTTCGGGTGAGCCGAGCGCCGGGTCGTCGAATCGGCCGCTGAACCGGCCGTAGAGGCCGGCCTGCTGCAGGTAGATCTCGTCCCGCTCGGCATTGCCGGCGGCCTGTTCGTCGCGCACGCGGCTGCGTTCGTTGAGGTCGTAGCCTGTGACCAGGTCCAGCACCTTGTTCGCCGGATGCTTGCCGAACTCGACAATGTCCTTGCTGATGCCTTCGACCCAGCCCCCGAAATCCGGCAGTCCCATCCTCGTCCCCCTCGTCGTTTGCCTCGGCCGGTGACGCCGCCCGGGGCGGATCCGGGGCCACGCCATCCCCTCAGTGGCGCGGCCCCGGAAGTGTTAGTTGATCTGCGATTCGACAGCGGTCGCGGCGGAGGTATTCGACTCCTCCGCTGCGGCGTAGCGGCTTTCAATGGCGAGGAAGACGTCTCGCATCCGGTCAATGACCACGATATGGTCGACGAGCGCCCGATCGAGCGGATAGTCGCCGCCCGAGGCCTTGCGCCCAAACTTCTCCGCAAGTGCGATCCCAGATGGAAGGGTCCCCAAACCCTCAACTTTGTTAAGGCGCAGTGCTTTTCCCTGCAGCGCCTCCAGTTGCTCGATCAGATCCGAACACCGCTGGGCACATCGGGCCGCGGCCCCGGCTTCGAGCATCAAATCCCCTGACGCCGCAGCGTCAGCGAGTTGGTTCCACGTACCCGCATCCGCATCGAAATCCGGCATTGAAAACGTGTCCCCTCTCTGAGTCAGGCGGGCAAATAGGCGGCAAGAGCACGGGTAGCACGCACAGAAATCGAACACGGATCTTCGGTCACGGGATCGATTCCCAGATAGGACACGGAGATCAGTGCCGCACCCTCGCGTGTACTGATCGCCACATCGCAACTGCGGCGCTGCTCGTCGCTCTTCTCACGGTATGAAAACGCAGTCCGGCCATTCAACTCGACCGGGATGAACTCGGCATTCTTCTCATTCTTGCGGACATCGTCGAGGGTGTAAGTGGTTGCGAACACCGACAACGCCGGACCAGCGCCCATCCACCCGCAGATGTTCCAGCCAGGCTGCTTGACTCCCATGATGTCGCGATCTTCTGTCATTGGATCAAAGCCAAGCTTCGCGATCTCGTCATCTGGAATGTCATCGCACGGACTGAACACCGGCTCCCCGGCTACCGTCCCCTCAGCTTCCGCGTCCCCCGAGACCGCGCCCGACCCACACCCCGCCAGCAGCAGACCAGCACCGATCAGCCCGATCACAGCAGTTACCCGCATCCGGACCTCCTCCCCTCGTTCCAGACCGCTTCACATTAGACAGACGCAGGTTCGGTCTCTTCGGTTCCCTCGATCTCGAGAATCGTCACCGGCTCGACGCTCTCGATCACACGAGCGCCGACAGCGGACCCTCCGGCAGGTGGATCCACCCCTCGCGACCAGCAACTTCGGCGTCGACTCCGTGTGGCAACCCCGTCTGTCCTTCCGCGACTGCGCGCGCGATCACCGCAGCCACCACCGCGTCGAAGGCGTCATCCGACGCTTCACACTGTCCACGGAAGTCGGCGAGATCCAGGTACGGCGTCGCATCATCGAAACTCGCCACCAACTGCATCAGCTTCTCGCGATTGGTTGCTCCCTTGTATCCGCGGAAGGGCAGACCCCATTGCTGCAGCGCGGCCGCCGGATAGACCTCGGCAACGGTGCCCGCGACGCGATCCGTGTCGACGCCCTCGACCGCGAGCCGCGCCAGCAGACCGGCACACCGCAACGCCACGTGCGCGATCAGATCAGCCGACACGCTGAGCGGGACGATGCCCGTCACCTCGTGCACCACCCGGTCGGTCCGCCGTCGGACCAGCGGCAGCCGCCCGGCACGACTACTCAGCTCGAGCTCGCGGCGTGGTTCCCGATTGTGATGCGCGACTACGAAGTCGACGAACGCATCCGGCCACCCGAAGGGTGCGTCGATCCCGGATCGGTCGGCACCCAGGACCGCTTCCACCACGTCGTCGTCCGCCGCCCCGAGCCGCAATCCGACGACCCGAGCCGATCCCTCACCCCAATCGATCATCGCAACAGCGGTTTTCGCAGGTTCGGCCGCAAGGTCGATGCCGACAGTCCTCATGCCGCGAGGCTATCGACCCTCAGCGCATCACCGGCAACACCGGGCCGCCCGACCGTCCCGACGCCGCCTCGACGAACGCCAGCGGATCGGGCACCGCAGCGAGTACGTCCCGCGAACGCTCGAGAGCCATCGACTCCGGCTCGTCACCGCCGACGGCGTCGATCACGTCGAGCCAGTGGACCGTCGCTTCCATGATCGCCATGTCCAGGAAGGCGCCGAGCGACACCGACTCCAGAATGGGGTGCGCGATGACGGTGTCGCGGCTCAGACCGGCAAGGCGCTCGAACGCGTCGGGCAGCTCCGACTCGAAGCGCGCGACGATGGATTCGCGCTCGACATCGGCGGCCATCTGCCGGACCATCTCGGCGAGCTGTGCGTGCATCGGGGCGGTCGCGGCGGGGTCGGCGTTGAAGACGCGAAGCATCTCCGCAGCGCTGGTGACCTTCGCATCGCCGTCTGCGGCGGGCGCGGCCAGCATCGCGATCAGGACGTCCGGGGTCACGTGCACGTAGACGTCGCGGACGGCCCAACCCGGCAGCCGCGTCTCGGTCGTCCACTGCTCGTCGGACAACTCCGCGGCCCGCTTCGCCCACATCCGCCACAGTCGGATCAACAGATCCCGGTCCTGCTCGAACTCCGCCACCACAACCCCCTCGTCGACGTACGGTCCCTCCGACGCTATCGCCCGGTCGCTCCTTTCCGCCGCATTTCGGGCGCCCGCGGGCATGATGGAGACATGACGGTGGACCCGACTGTTCTCGCCCAACTCATCGGCGCGCTGCCCGACGGCGCCGTGCTGACCGACCCGGACATGACCGCCGGCTACCGCCAGGACTGGGCCGCCGACCCCAACGCCGGCACGCCGGTCGCGGTGGTCCGCGCGACCTGCACCGAGGACGTGCAGGCGGTGATGCGGTGGGCGTCGGAGCAACGCATCGCGGTGGTGCCGCGTGGCGCGGGCTCCGGACTGTCGGGCGGGTCAAGCGCCGTCGACGGCGGGATCGTGCTGAGCACCGAGCGGATGCGGGAGATCACCGTCGACCCCGTCACCAGGGTCGCCGTCACCCAGCCCGGGCTGCTCAACGCCGAGGTGAAGACCGCCGCCGCCGAGCACGGGCTCTGGTATCCGCCGGACCCGTCGTCGTACGAGATCTGCTCGATCGGCGGCAACGCCGCCACCAACGCCGGCGGGTTGTGCTGCGTCAAGTACGGGGTGACCACCGACTACGTGCTCGGCATGCAGGTGGTCCTCGCCGACGGCACCGCCGTCCGACTCGGCGGCCCGCTACTCAAGGACGTCGCCGGGCTGTCGCTGACCAAGCTGTTCGTCGGCAGCGAGGGCACGCTCGGCATCATCACCGAGCTGACGCTGCGGCTGATCCCGGCGCAGCCGCCGGCGTCGACAGTGGTCGCGTCGTTCGAGTCCGTCGAGTCGGCCGCCGACGCCGTCCTTGCGATCACCCGGGACATGCGCCCGGCGATGCTCGAATTCATGGACCACGCCTCCATCAACGCGGTCGAGGACGCCGTCCGCATGGGCCTGGACCGCAACGCCCGCGCGCTGCTACTCGCCCAATCCGACGCCCCCGGCGCCGCCGGCGCCCAGGAAGTAGCGACCATCGTCGCGGCGTGCGAAAAGAACGGCGCCACCGAAGTGTTCGCGACCGACGACCCCGCCGAAGGCGACGCCTTCACCGCCGCAAGGCGATCCGTCTTCCCCGCCGTGCAGGCAATGGGCAGCCTCCTCCTCGAGGACGTCGGCGTGCCGATGCAGCAGCTGCCCGCACTCATCACCGGCGTCGAGGCGATCGCCGAGGACTGCGACGTCCTCATCTGCACCGTCGCCCACGCCGGCGACGGCAACACTCACCCGCTGATCGTCTTCGACCCCACCGATCCCGACATGACCGATCGCGCCCGCACCGCCTTCGCCCGCGTCATGGATCTCGCAATCGCTTTGGGCGGCACGATCTCCGGTGAACACGGTGTCGGGCGGCTCAAGCGGGATTGGCTGCCGAATCAACTGGGCGAGGACGTCATGGAGTTGAATCGGCGGGTCAAGAACGCGCTCGATCCGTTGGGGATCCTGAATCCGGGTGCTGTGTTGTCGTGATCGGACGTCACGCAAAGTCGCGAGCATCGAAACGCCTCGCGCAGTATCAATCCCGAGCTCAACGCGCATCGCAGGATTGATCGCGTAGACACTCACGAAGTGAAGCAACACCACATCGTCCATCGAGAAGCTGCGGCAGTCGAACTCGATCATCGGAACGGGGCAGTTTGTCGATTCGCCAGTTCGGCGTATTGCAGCGGCTGGTCCAGTGTGCATTCGCGAATCCGACCACTAGGATCATCCGGTGCCCATTATGGGCGAGCGCTTGACCCTGGCCACCGATTCCCACGGCAGGTAGGACTCGAAGCTTCAGCCCGGGTGCCGAATTCCCTCGGACGCGGGCAGCACGGCGCCCGGTCGAATCAATCGCGACACCACCAGGGCGCCGAAGGATGCGAAAAGGGCTCCCAGCCCACCGAAGATCCCGGTGGCCCGGGAAGTTGAGAGAGATCTCGAGCGCCGGACCTTCGGTGAGAACCGTGCGGCAGACCGCCATCGCCACCAGCACAGCCCACGGCGTCTGGACTGCCGGGTCTCTGAGCCTACCCCCTGCCCGATTCGACATGCATACGGCGCACCGCACCGCCGGACCCAAACCTTGGTCGTCGCCCGAGCTATGCGCTCTTCGTCGGCACGCGTGCTGCTCCCCCGACCTCACGGTGGAGTAGTCAGCTAACCTTCGATGTCTTCGTCCGAAGGTAGTCATGACGGATGTGATCATCCTGCCCCACGAATCCGCGAAATCCGAGGAGCCTGTATGCGAGTCCGGTCGAGCGTTGCTCCTTCACGATCTCGAAGTCACTGCCAAGGATGCTGATTCGGCGATCGATTTCTGGGTCGTCCAACTTGACTGCCGACCTGTTCACTATCTGTCGAGCAGTCAGAAAATCAGTGGCATCGCGCAGTACGCGGTAAATCGGATCGGAATCGCGTTCGGGGTCTACTGCACGCACATGTCCGCGGTGGGCGAGCGCATCGACAATCTGCTTGCCGATTGCGTGCGCAACTGGTGGCGGGAACGCATTTCCGATCTGCCGATAAACCGACGTCTTTCGTCCCGTGAACTCCCACCAAAATTCATCGTCGTCCCATCCCTGGAGTCGCGCGACCATTTCGCACGTCAGCTTTGGCCCAACGTCGAACGTATCCTCCCGAGCCGGAGGCGCGTCTGCGATTCCGAGCCCATTCACCCCCAGTGCCGCCCACGCACGCTTGGCGCGGGTTGGCCCTAGATCGGCGCCCCCATGCTTCTTTGATCCGCCGACGATTGTCGGTGCGATGGAGTTCGCCTGCCGCGCCCAGGCTTTTGCCCCCCGCCACTTGTTCCTAGACATAAGCGGCAGCAGTGTTTCGCCGACAGTGGGGACGTTGCCGAGGGGAGTAGGCCAGTGGAAGTACGCAAAGTCCTCGGATTTCAGTGCAACAAGGACGAATCGTGGGCGAAGTTGAGGGACACCAAAATCGGAGGCATGGAGGAGTCGCCATTCTGCCGAGTACCCAAACTCACGGAGGCGGTCGAGGACATGTTGCCGGTATCCGGCAAAGCGGGGCATGCTGAGGCCGCGGACATTCTCAAGCAGTAGCGCACGTGGCTGGAGAACACTGACCTGCTCGACCGCCCACGCGAATAGGTCACGTTCGTCATTTGCGCCCAGCTGTTTGCCTGCGATGCTGAATGGTGGACAAGGGACTCCGCCGGCAAGAAGATCGATCGATTGGCGCCCATGGCTTGGAGCGTAATCTGCGGGATTCCAGACTTCCGGGTTCGCGACGTCGCCGATGGCCACCTTCCACTCGGGGCGGTTGTGACTGAGCGTCGCAGCAGCGTTGTGGTCTAGCTCGACTGCGAGTTCGTGCTCGAATCCGGCACGCTCAAGGCCGAGCGCCTGACCACCGGCACCAGCACAGATTTCGATGACGCGGAGGTCGAGAGTCACCGCTACTTCCTTTCCAATATCACGCAGACAGTCCTCGAAGGTCTGGCAACCTGTCGATGCGGACGAGCAGCATCAGCATCTTCCCGTAGACCCACCCGCCCCAGACCAACCGCCGGGTAGCGCAGCGAAGTGGTTGGCGAACTACTCAGGGGTATCGAACATGCGTGCACGGTACCGCCGGCCCCCGACAAAGCCCTGCCTCTGAGATCAAACGCCAGGTACGAGCACGATCCAGGCATCGCCGCCCGACGGCAACTACTCGGCGCCTGGCGCGCTATCCTACCTGTATGCGGAGTGCGTGCCCGCAAGCAAGTCCGACGTGGGGGTACGCAGATCGTCAAGTTGGCGGCGAGGGTCGCGCTCACATTGCGGGCTAGGCAACACAGGTCACGAGGATGCCGCCCTTGGCCCTGGTCACCCCGATGTCCGCAGTGGCGGAATCTCGACTCCCAAATCAGCAAAGCGCGCCCGCGGAACGGCGACCCAGTCCTCTGGACCAATCTCATGGCCGAAAGCGAGCGCGGCCTCGCGCTCATCAACCCACTTGCCGACGAGCACTATGAGGCCGTGGTCACGTCGCAGGGTTGCCTTAGCCTCTCGCACACGCTTCATCGGATCATGGAGCCCTGCGCCAACAGTCACCAGAGACGACCTTGGGATGACGACCTCGGGCAGGTAGATGAAGAGCGCCGTCGCCCGCTTGCGGAGACCGTCGCTGCCGAACACGGTCTCGATCTGTTCAAAGCTAAGAAGCCTGAGCGGCTGGGGTGGTAGGTCGCTCCACACCACAAGTGGCAGCGCATATGCGCGAAACGCGTCGACCAAAGGCGACCGTTTGAGGTCCTGGTTACCTTTCCCGCCACTCAACCACACGCGATGAGTCCGCATCAGCCAGGCTGCAAACCGATTAGCCTTCGGGTCGATGCGGATCAGTAGCGTGACTTGACACTGTCCTTCGCGCGGAATCATCCATGGCGCCGTCGAATTCCGGACTGATCCCTTGATCTCGACGGCTACGCCGACGATCTCGGTGTCGAGTGGGGGCACCTTTTTCAAGCCGAGACGCTCAATGAGGTGATACTGGAGCTTGGTGCCGACAGACGAGCGTTCATCGGAGTCCACCTTTGGGTCGAGCAGATCGAACCGCCATGTGCGCGCCCCATCGAGGACGTACCTCACAGCGTCATCCGCTGCCGCCCGGAGCCGATCCGCTAACGGCAACGCCGTCAGCCACTCAAACACCGCTTGCAGCTCAGGATCGTGATCGGGATGAAGAACTGAGTGTGATGACGACTTGAATCCATTCCGCTCGTCCGGCTGGCACGAAGACCCGGGGGGCACTACAGGTGTTCTTGGCGGCACGCTCCGAAGCTAGCGCACATAACCCGAGGAACTGGTACGCGCCTAGGTGACGTCCGCGGGAAGGCAGACAGTAACGTTCGCGACCGACATGGGACGTATGGTGGGCGGTATGTCTATCTACGAGAAACGCCGGACATGGCACGGCCATCTCCGGCCTCTCCAACGTGGATGATCGACGAGTTACTACGCAGGGTCATCGCCCACAAGACGACGGGTAACGCATTCCCATTACCGACGCGTGCGCGATCGGTGTAGCCATCCGCGCCGCGGCTGTGCCTGGCTGTTGTGGGTGAGCACAGCCGCGACGGGAAGGAAGACGCCGCCTGATGACGGTTGCTACAGATCCGACGCGCGTGAAATCTGCAGCGCGCGAAGCCGGTCAGCGACTCCCTCTCGTTGTTCGGGCGGCACACTGAGGCAGGCAATCCAGGCGCGGTCGAGCTCGGTAGCACCGCGGCGGCCCCGTTCCAGCCACCGAAGTAGGCGACGGAATTCGCCTGGCCCGAGCCCACTGGCAGCGGCAACCGCCGCGTTCACGTCGATAGCTGCGCCGCCGCGACCGGACCGGCATCGCTTGCACTCAGTGACGAGAGCTTCCGTCTTGTGCCCATCGGTGCCGGTCACTGTGCGCCGGGAGACAGAGAGTACGGCTGTCATGATTGCGTCGTCGGGATACAGCTCGCCCCCGGCGATGCCACACAGTGTGCACATGTAGCCGTCCCGCGCCAGAACGACCTGGCGATCTTTGCTTGACATCGCCTTCTGCGGCGCGGCGGCTCGCCGCGCTTTCGGGTCCCAGACGGCGACACCCGCCTTGACGAACCGCTGGTCCTCGGTCAGCAGCGACGCGTCCTCGGTACTTGAGTAGACGACCCATCCGTAGTCCCGTAGGTCGCGGACGCGGCGGTCGATCTGGGAGACGCCGGGGAAGGCGTCTCGGAGCTGGTTTTTGGTGAAGGTGTTTCCTTCGCCGACCACCTGAAGGAGCCACAGTGCCCCGCGGACCATGGTTCCCACCGAGCACGCTGGGTCATCCCACACTGGCTGTTCCACGGATGGATCCTCCAATTCTCTTCGCTAGGCTCACCGTACCGATATCGACGAAATGTCGGACTCGTTTGCAATGATGCTGCCGTACTGGTTTCAGCGTCATGTATTCAGCCCAAGGAGTACGTCTATGTCCGGTTTCGGCATTCCTCCCAAGGGGGAGGAGATCAAGGCCGTCATAAGTCAGCGACTTAAGCAGGCGATGACCGAGGATGGCGCGAAGGTCACGATCGACTGGCGGGGCGAGACGCGCCACCTCTATGTGATCTCGATGCCGGTCGACATGCTCTACTTCAATCCGGACACCCACCGGATCCGCGCCCAACGAGCTCTCGACCCGGTACGAAACAGGGCAATCGATGAAGAACCCTGGGGGCAGGCAGCCCAAAGCTACCTCCACGACCTACTCAGGCAGCGGCCTGCCAACCCAGACCAGACCGACCCCGATTACACCGCTCTGATGGACGAGCTCGATGACGTCGGCCAGCGCGAGCCCGGGATCGTGAGCCCGCACGGGATCCTCGTCGATGGCAACACCCGGGCGGCAGCGCTGATCGATCTGGGCGAGCCAAACATCCGGGTCGGCGTCCTCCCCGACGACACGTCGCGTCAGGACATTAACAATGTCGAGCTCTCGCTGCAGCTGCGCAAGGACCGGCGGCGCGACTACTCGTATATCAACCGCCTGATTGCGATTGACGAAGAACTCGGCCGCGGACGCTCCGAGGCCGACGTTGCCAAGGATTTCAACATCAAGCCCGCGACCCTGCAGCGTGACCGTTGGGTCTACAACGCGATCCTCGATTCCATCGACCGCAGCAAAACTGACGACGGTGCGTCCCTGCGTCTGATCGACTTCGAGCAGCACCAGGAGAAGTTGCGTGAGCTCCACCGCGACTACACCAAGCTGTCCACAACGGACCCTGACGCCGCGAAGCGCCTGATGCAGTCGCGGCTGGCAATGGTACTTCTCGACTACCCGAAGACCTCGTTGCGTCTCGCCGAGGCGGACTTCCACACGCGGTATATCGAGAGCCGCCTCCCTGAAGACCTCAAGCCCAAGGTGGCCGCTTTGGCGCCAATTTCGGTGCCAGGCATTCCAGGGGCCACCTTGCCGAGTCCGAGTAGCGACTCCGCGGCCACCGAGGCTTTGACGAACCAGCTGTTGCGGGCAAAGGCCGTGTGTCGCGACGGCAGCATTGCGTCCCCCGCAGAGGTCGCAGAGGCGTCGTCGGTGATGAAGCAGGCGCGCGAGACGTTCGATATCGCGGTCAAGCTTGCCGGACAGAACGCGGAGCTGGTGAAGCGCCAGACGGCCGTACCCGAGCGCCTGACCGACGCGGCGGACTACGTCACACAGTGTGCGAATGAGTTCGCCGAGGCGAAGGCCAAACGTGCCCTCGACGATGAGGCGTTCGATGATGCTCTCATCGTGCTCCGCGAAAGCCTCGAAAGACTCGGACGGCAGGCAGGACGCACCTACCCGACGCCGGGGGAAGGTGTCGCCTGGCTCCTCGACGCCGTCCGGTCCAGGTGATGGCAGCCGACAGCCCCAGCCTCACCATCGGTCTCGCAGCCGAGGTGACGCGCGCGCGTCTCATCGCGCGACCGGGCCTGGAGGACGATCTTCGCCGACTCGCGGTCAGTTTCCAGACGAGCACCCAGCGGTCGCCAGGCAGTGTCGAGGTCGAGCTCGACGACCTCCTGACCAACCTCGAGATACTCAATGGCTGGCCGCACAAGGCGGATGGCGAGGTTACCTGGGACGCGCAGCTACAGGCGCTCGTAGTCGACTCGCTCCAGGATGCCCAGACAGTTTCCGACCAGCTGCGAACCCCAGATGTGCCGACTGCGGTCAGTCCCGAGTCAGTGCCCGCCCTTCTAGGCCCGGAATGGGTAGGAGACCTTACCTGGTTCCAGCGGAGGGACGTTGCCAAGCTACTGTCGCTGCGCCACGGAGCGAATTTCTCCGTACCTGGCGCCGGCAAGACGAGAGTCGGTCTGGCCGTGTTTCAGGCGCTGCGCCGCCAGGAAGGGATTGAGCGGCTGCTCATCGTCGGGCCAAAGTCGAGCTACGATGCGTGGCAACACGAGAACGTCCAATGCCTGAACCCGCCGATGTCAATGGAGATCGCTGACGGAATCCCGGCGAGTACTACACATGCCATCATCGTCAACTACGAACGCCTGCCCAATATGGTGAGTTACTTTGGGCGCTGGCTCGCGGAGCGGCCGTCGATGATCATTCTCGACGAGGCTCATCGGATGAAGCTCGGGGCAGACGGGGCGTACGGTGCTGCGTGTCTCGCTCTCGGGCCCCGCAGTAGGCGGCGCCTCATCCTGACAGGCACGCCTGCCCCGAATGGCGTCCGGGATCTGGAGAACCTCTTCGGATTCGTGTGGCCGGGGACTGGTCGCCAAAGCGTTCTCCGGGCGGTTGACGGCGGTGACCTCGCTGATGCCAGCCGCGCGCTTCGGCCGCTCTTCACCCGGACAACCAAGGGGGAGCTCGACCTGCCGCCAGTGGAGACGACACTTCGAACTATCCCACTCCCACCTCTTCACGCCGAGATCTACGAGGCGCTTGTCGGTCAGTTCTCTGCCCGCGCAGCTGGATTCGAGGGGGACTTCCAGGCGCTGGGCCGCATCCTGATCTATATGCTGATGGCTGCAACCAGCCCTGCGCTCCTCGCAGTCGGGACCACCCGCTATGAGCCGCTCGCATACCAGGTCCCGCCGCTTCCTGTGCCGGAGCGCTCGTCGCTCTACCAGCTGATGCAGGACCTTCCCGCCTACGAGATGTCCGCGAAGTACCAGGAGGTTCTCGCCATGGTCTCCGAGAACGCTACTCAGGGGCGTAAGACGCTTGTATGGTCGACCTTCATCCGCAGCCTCAGCACCATGCAGCGGGTGCTTTCCCAGTTTGGTCCCGCGGTGGTACACGGCGGCACCCCGGACCGCGACGAGCAGATCCGGCGGTTCAGGACCGACCCGAATTGCATGGTTCTGCTTTCCAACCCCGCCACGCTTGGCGAAGGGATTAGCCTCCACCACGAGTGCCATGACGCCGTGTACGTGGATCGGGACTTCGCCGCAGGCCGCTTCCTGCAGAGTCTCGACCGTATTCACCGCCTTGGCCTCAGTCGAGACACCAGAACCCGTATCACCGTTCTGGCCTCGCAGGGAACCATCGATGAGGTAGTTGCGGCGCGCCTTGCCGACAAGCTGACGTTCATGGGCGGGATCCTCGATGACCCGGCAGTGAAGCAGCTAGCCGATTTGGACGAGGAGCCGACAATCGGCGGGGGTCTGGACCGCGGCGACCTTCAGGCGCTGATGGGGCACCTGCGTGCGTCTTCCTCCTGATCCGGTCCTGCTTGCTGCGAAACGCTGGCTGGAGATTCTCCCCACGAGCGGGGGAGTTCCGCGTGCCCATGCGCTGCTGACGACCCACGCGCACTACAGCGACTTGACGCCCACCCAGTACACGACCGCGCTCACATGGGTGCGCGACCTCGACCTACTTGTGAACGTGGGTTCACCGATCCCTGCGGCTAACCAGGTGCTGAGCGCGATCTTTGAAAAGGCCGCCCCGCCCTGGGTAAAGGATGCCGACGAACTCGTGCAGTCGCCCGACGAGCTGCCCACGGACATTATTTCGGCCGGAGCCGCACTAGGCCTCGACGCGAGCGCGGTGTACGAGCAGCTTGTCTCTAGCTGGGGCAAGGTTGATACCGCGGCTCGAGAGCGGGTGGGCGCCGCAGGCGAGGCGGCTCTCCTCGTTCTGCTTAGTCAGACATTGGACGGCCGTGTCGATCAAGTCTCCTCACGGTCCGACGGATTTGGATACGACATCGACGTTTCTCTGGGAGAGATCTCCGCACATCTGGAGGTGAAGAGCACCACCCGGCTCGGGCGCTTCACCGCGTACCTCTCGCGGAACGAGTATCAAGTGATGCTGCGCGATCACCATTGGGTGCTTGTCACCGTGCGCCTGACGGCTGATTTTGAGATCGCCGGTATCGGCTCCGTTCCGAACGCGTGGATCGCCGCAAACGTGCCGCGCGACACCAGCCCCTATGGGAGCTGGGCCTCATGCAAGCTCGAAGTCCCTGCCGAAGTCATCGCCAACGGGATACCTCAGCTCGGAATGGACGGCGCGGGTCGGCTCCCCTCCTGATGGAGGTAGACGGCTGCTTGAGCCACCGATTCAGCCCTCAGTGTCTTGCCCTGTGTCAATTTGGGAGAGCCCTGGCCTGCCGGCGGCGCGCAGGGCGCTGAGTACCTTTTCGACGGATTCATCCAAATGATCACGGACATCAAGATCCCAGATACGAACGGTGCGCCAGCCGAGTTCAGCGAGTATTGCATCCGCGACTCGGTCGCGCTCAATGTTGCGGGCGATCTTCAGCCGCCAGTAGTTCGACGCTGCCTTCTCCGGATCCCAGTGGTCAGGGTGGCCGTGCCAGAAAACGCCATCGACGAAGACTGCGACCTTCCACCGGATGAAGGCGACATCAGGTCGGCCAGGTACGTCCTTTCGGTGCAAGCGATACCCGGTAGCTCCTGCGCGCTGCAGGCCCGACCGTAATTCCAGCTCCGGTTTCGTATCCTTCGATCTAATCGCGGCCATGTTCCGCGAGCGACCCGCCTTACTAAGATGGTCAGCCATGCCCCCATCTTGAACCAATGCTTTGCCTCGCTGAAGCGAAGCTCTATAGGGGTAGTGGACACAGAGAGAGCGGGATCACCGATTCCGCTGGAAGCGGTGTCATCATGTCCAGCACCCGTAGGTCGGTCACCATCAAGTACAGGGTCAAGGCTGTGATGACGCCCAGCAAAAGTGCTCGCTTGCGCTCATCGAAAGTTGAACCGCCCCAGGTTCTGCATGCCTCTTATACGGGCTTCGGCTCGGTCGTGAGAGCCACGTAGCAGGCGTGCTCGTGGCCGATTGCGTGTGGCCATCCCGAGGCTCAGATGGAGCCGGCGGGCATTGGACCAGTCCGCCCATCCCGTGGTGGCCAACTCGACGTCGGAGATCGTCTTGTACGAGCCCGATGGAACACCTGAGTGCAGATGCATCATGGTCCTGAACAGGCCATGACCGTCTCCATCAAGGCGTTGTCGTACGCACCCTTACACTACGGATTGAATGCCAAATCCCCTGGGAATACGCATGGTTCAGTTGATTTGCAGGCCACAGACCAGAGCTAACTATCGTTTGGCGCAAACGGGCGCTAAGCTGGCACACCCCGTCAGGGTTCTCTCGCGGACGTCGATACATCTTTGGGTCGGCGGTCCTCCTGCGTATCCCCGGCGCCGCCCACGCTACCGTTGAGACCCACGAGACACCGACTTTGCAGCGCCCGAACCGTAGATCCGGCCGGCGCCGGACAGGGGAATCATGACCGAGCACGACACCACCGAACAGCCGCTCCAGATCGACGGCGCCCTCGCGATCGCCACGGAGGAGCACGCTCAGCTGCAGGCCCTGGCTGTGCAGACGCTCACCGAGCTGCTCGGCAGCGCGCCGGAGACCGACGAGGACGGCGACATCGCGATCCCGGTCCACGGCTTCGGCGTCTACGTCACCGTCGCGGAGGACGGCCCGCAGCTGCACGTGTGGTCCTCGATCGTCACCGACATCGCTGATCGCACGAAGGCCGTCGAGCAGCTCGTCGAGCTGTCCGCCGAGTGGCCGCGTATGCGCTTCACCCTCGAGGACGAGCACCTGCTGGTCTCGACCATCGTCGATGCCGACCCGTTCGCGCCGCAGCACCTGATCAACCTGGTCGACGAGATCCACGAGCTCACCCACGACCTCGACGACGACTTTGCCGCCAAGTTCGGTGGCGTCCTCGACTGCGACGCCGACGACGACTCCTACGCCGGCGGATGCGGCGGCTGCGGTGACGACTGCGCCTGCGGCGACGGCCACGACGCCGGCGAGCTGGGCGAAACCATCCCGGTCGGACAGCCGAACAACTGATCAACCGCCGACGCGCGGGCGAGTAGCTTCCGGGCTACTTGCCCGCGCGTTGTGCGTCGGGCTGCAGCGACATCCACGCCGAGATGAGCGCATCCATGTCCGTACGCGCCGGGGGCAACGCCGCGTGCTCAGGCTCCGGCGCCGGTCCCGTCCTCAAGAACGGCCGCACCAGATCGAGCGGCAGCGGGAAGACCACGGTCGAATTGTTCTCCCCACCCATCTCCCCCAGCGTCTGCAGGTAGCGCAGCTGCAGCGTGGTCGGGTTGCGGCTGATGACGTCCGCGGCGGCGGCGAGCTTCGTGGACGCCTGGTACTCGGCCTCCGCATTGATGATCTTGGCGCGGCGCTCGCGTTCGGCCTCCGCCTGCCGCGCGATGGCCCGCTGCATGTCCCGCGGAATCTCGACGTCCTTGATCTCGACGGTGGTGACCTTCACACCCCACGGCTCGGTCTGCTGATCGATCACCTTCTGCAGGTCCTCGTTGAGCCGCTCGCGCTCGGCCAGCAGCGAGTCCAGTTCGGCCTTGCCGAGGATCGACCGCAGCGTCGTCTGCGCGATCTGCGACGTCGCGGCGAAGTAGTCCTCCACGCCGACGATCGCGCGATTCGCATCGACGACCCGGAAGTACGCGACAGCGGTGACCTTCACCGGCACGTTGTCCCGGGTGATCACCTCCTGCATCGGCACGTTCAGCGTGACCGTCCGCAGGCTCACCCGCACCATCCGGTCGACGGCCGGGATCAGCAGCACCAGGCCCGGCCCGCGCAGGTCGACCAGCCGGCCGAGCCGGAACAGCACCCCGCGTTCGTACTCGCGCAGCACCCGAACCGCGGCCGACGCCACAATCACGGCGAGCAGCGCGACGACGATGACGACAAGAGCAATGGTGATCAACATGGCAACTCCCACGGTTCACGGCGACGCACGCTCAGCGTGAGCCCACGCACGTGCTCGACGACGACAGGCTCCCCCGCTCGCGGGGCCTCGGTGTAGCCGAACTCCATTCGGGCGCGCCACAATCCGCCGTCGGCCTCGACCTGGCCGTGGTCGCCGTCCCAGCTCCGGACGGTGCCCTCGGATCCGATCATCGATTCCGCCCCGGCTCGCACGGGTGCGCGGCGGGCGCTGAGCACTTTCCGACCGGTCACCGCGGCTGCGCCGATTCCGACGACGGCGACGCCCGCGGCCGCGGGGACGGCGATCTCCATGCCGAGCCCACCGGACGTGAACAGCAACCACACCCCGGTCGCGGAGAGCAGGGTGCCCGCGACGCCGAGGGCACCGTAGGTCGGGACGTGTGCCTCGATCACGATCAGCAGCACGCCCACTACCAGCGCCAACACACCCAATGCAGCCATCAGCATTCACCTGCGAGGGCCCGGTCGCCTCGCGTAGCCACTCGCGATCGAGCCCTCACCGTCAAAGGTATGCCCGCATTGGCCGGGTTGCCACCGTGTCGCGCCCCGCCGCTGTCGGTACCTGGTGCAATCATCGCCACATGCATCTGCTCGACGAGGGGTTCGCGCCGCCGGAGGCCTGCGTGCAGTGGTGTCGTGCACGCGCCAACCCCCTGCACGTGCTGGACGACAGCGCCCACGTGAACCTCGACTGGTGGAACCACCAGCTCCGCGAGCGCAAGCACGAGATCAGACTTCGGGGAAGGGATCTCGACGGCCGCGTCGTGGAGCGCGGCACCGCCGTGGTGCAGCGCAACGACCTGCAACTTGGCGGCGACCTGGTCGAAGCGGAGCACGACGCACTCGGACTGCTGTTCCTCTGCGCGGCCTGGCGCAGCGCACACCCCAGCCGCCGTGCGACCCGACGCCTGCCCGACGTATTCAACCCGTACGCGCCGAAGACGCCACTGGCGAAGATCGAGCACGTTCTCGGTCGCTGCGCGAAGGAGAAGCGGCTACCCGAACCTCGCGGCGACAACTGGTCCGGCTGGCCCGACATGCCAGGCATCGGAGTGTCGCTCATGGCGCTGTATCTGTGGGCGGTGGGTGTGCACCGAGAGGGTGCGCGGGCGCAGCTGATCGACCAGCACGGCGTCTCGACGCTGATCCACGAGGGCTGGCTCGAGGAGCCGTCGGTCAGCGGCTTCACCCTCCGCCGGTACGACCGCTACCTGCAGTTGCTCAACGCGTGGGCCATGCAGGTGGGCACGACCCCGGAACTGATCGAGATGTGGCTGGTGCAGCGCTGGAACGCCCGGGTGCAAGAGGCCCGCAGCGGGGCCCGCTCCGAGCCGACACTGTTCTGAACCACCCGCCGGCGTTCTCGGGGACACTGGCCTCATGCCGACCAATCCCGTCACGATCACCGTCACCGGCCACGCCGAACGCTCCATCGCACCCAATCGCTGTGTGGTGCAAATGAACATCGAGTTCGACGCCGCCACCCGGGCAGAGGCAGCAGACGCCACAACCGCATCGGCCGCGGCACTCACCGACCTGATCCGCTCGCTCGACAAGGACCCGTCGCGGCCGCTGCGGCGGTGGTCGCTCGACCAGGTGCAGCACTCGCGCTACCGGCCGTACCACCCGCAGGGCAAGAAGCTGCCGTGGAACTACCGCTCGACGGCCACTGCAGCAGTGACGTTCCGCGATCTCGACGCCGTCGCCTCGTTCGTCGACCGGGCATCGGCGATCGAGGGAGTCAACGTCGCCCACCTGGAGTGGAAGCTCACCCGGACGGCCCACGCGAAAGCGCTGTCGCGCGTGCGGGATCTCGCCGTCCGAGACGCCCTCGCCAAGGCCAAGGGCTACACCCGGAGCCTGGGCTGCAAACGGATCGAGGCCGTGGCGCTGGCCGACCCGGGCATGCTGAATGCGGGACAGCGACCGGACTTCGGTACGCCGGTCATGCGGGCGATGGCGGCGTCGGCACCTATCCAGGACACCGAACGATCAGCGATCGAACTCAACCCCGAGAAGGTCCGCATCACCGCCCACGTCGAAGCGCGGTTCGAGGCGCCTTGAGCAGTCGCCGGCGCCCCAGCGTCGCTGAGGCTGCTACCAGTCCGTGCCCAAAATCGGTGGCGGATCATCGAAGTACTCGTCGTCACTGTCCGCAGGAGCTTCGGCGATCGAGGCTGCGTACTCGTCTTCAATCCGCCGCTGTCCCTGCGCCGCGAGCGCTTCCTTCTCCTTGGCACTCAACTGTGACAACTCGGTGACAGCCCCTGTGACGAGAGGATTGACGACGCTCGAGAAGGTGGCCGAATCGACGACGTCGCGCAAGCTCGTCCGTCCGGAGAGGACATCGGCCACCATCTTTTTGAAGGACGGGTCGGGTGCGGCGTCCGCCAGTGTCTGTAGCGACTTTCTCAGTTGCAGCGCCATCGCCGGATCATTCTCGTGCGCGGGAAGCAACGGACGATCTTCGGCCACTGTCACACCCCACCTTGACCGTACGCGGCACCAGGCAGGGCCGGGAGCTTGGTTGCTCCGACTGCGCCCATGTAGCCGGTGACCAGGCCCGTCGCGGCCTGCGCGCCCATGAAGGCCTTGTTGAGTACGTCGACGATCTTCTGGATCGTCTGGAAGACCTTCCAGCCGGTGGCGAGTGCGACCGCCCAGGCGCTCGCGGTGATGATCGCACCGACTCCGGTCGCTGCGGCGAAGGTCGACGCACCGGCCACGGCCAACTCGATCAGGAACTGGATCATCAGATCCGTCGCGGTCCCCAACAGCCCCTTGACGGACTGCGAGAACTCGTACATGCCGAGTGCCACAGTCTCCAGTTCCGCGCCCATCGAATTGATCGTGTACTGCTGAGACTCGACGGCGCGAACCAACTCGTCGAAGTAGCCGGCCGCAGAATCTGCGGCGTCACCCTCCCATGACTGCACAGCGGTGCTCGTCGCCGACAACAGCGCCTCGCACATCATCGCGTTGAAGTCACCGAGGGAGTTCACCGCACGACCGGCCTCCTGCACTGCCGCCCAGTCGCCGGCCACCCAATCCGCGATCGTGTCGACCGGGTTCTTCTCCACCCCAATGATTCCGAGTGCCCCCATGACGGGCGCGGTCAGCCAATAGCTCGGGCTCAGATAGGAGCCGCTGAGGGCATTCTCGAGCGGATCCGGCACCGGATCTTCGGCAACCGGGTTCTGTAGCGCGCTTCGTGGATCATCAGTCATCGGGCCCCCTTCCGAAAGTCGATCAGTGGCGGTCAGTACACGCGGTCCAATGCCGTGGCGTTCGTCGAATCGGTGGCCCGGTATTGATCGGCGGTACGCGTGATCTCCTCACCTGACGCTGCGACCAGGCGCCCGATCGCGGCGGCGTTGTCCACGAAGAGCGTTCGGGCAGCGGAGACCGTGGGGGCAACCGACAGGAAGATGCGGCCGTCGGCCATTCCGATCGACAAGTGCTCTTCGAGGTAGGCCGTGGCCTCCGATACTTGCCCGGCGAGGTCCCCCAACTTGGCAGCGAACGTATCCAGCGCATTCGGATCGACAAACACTGCATCCCCCCAATCTCCGGCCGGAGCCCCTCCCCGGGCGCCGACACCATTGGCAACGTACCAGTGGGGCCGGGAAGACTTGCACTGGGCCACGATCGGCGGCTATGCATACCGATCGTGGCTCCCTCAACGATGGACCAGGTCGCTTTCCCTCTGTGTGAGGGGTCCGAGGACGAACTCGGCCGATGGAAGGATCATGCTCAGGCGCGGACGGTGATGCGCTTCGTCGCGGTACCGATGCCTGAACTCTGTGTGGCACATGGTGAGCCGGGTACGTGGTCGAAACGTTTCCGGTGCTATTCACGGCCCACGAGCGACTTCGATCGCAAGTCACGTCGATCGCAGTTTCTGCGCGATTTCATGTTCAGCTGGGACCGGGTCGTCCGACAGGTAGATCGCCTGGCGACGGCCTACTCGACCACCGTCACGACATATGGCTGCGCCGCATGCCGCGGCTGGCTCCACCGACGGCGCGCCCGGTCCGCGGCGCTGCTCGTGGTCGCGCTGCTCCTGCTCATCGCCGTGCCGAGGGTGCTGGCCGAATCCTCGCAAGACGGCCTCGTAGCGCTCTCGCTCCTCGCGGGGCTCGGCATGCTGGTCGTCACCGTAGCCTCCGCGCGATGGCTTCTCGAGTTCGCCCGCGCGACCACCAGTGAGGACGGCAACCGGCTGATCATCGACAGCCCACACCCGAAGTACGCGCGCGCCGCGGTGGCAATGGGCGCCGAACGAATTCCGCTTCTCAAACGTACCGAGGAGCACTAGTGGTCCGTCGTTGAATTGGTAACGCGTTCTGCAGACTGCTTACTTGGTTGCAGCAGCCTTGTCGATCATGCCGAGCAACGTGCGGAGTTGGAGCGGATGGTGGGGCTGGCGTTCTCGATGCTCTGAGCAGAGACTGGTCCGTGTCGGGGTGATCGCGAAGGAGCGTGGGCGTAAGCCGAGCCTGCCGCCGGGCACGGTCGAGAAGGTTCTGCGGCTGACACGCGAGGAGTTGCCGGCTGACGGGTCGACACACTGGTTCAAGGGTTTGACCGACAAGCGTCTGCGCCGGGGTGTGTTCACCTCCGTCGTCGCCCGAAGTTTATTGTCCGAACTGCGCAAGATCCGGATACTCCCGGTCGTCCGGGACGCTAGCGACGTCGTAGCCGAAGCGATTGCGCACGACCGGCCCCACCGCTTCAAGCGCTACACGGGCAGCAACGAGCAGAAGTCCGATCACACCCCACCCGATCAGGAATGAAGCCGACACAGGGAGCGGGATCGCTGCGGCCGTACCATCCGCCGGCATATGAACGTGGTTGGCGAACCACCAGCCGATCACGGAGACGGTGCACACCGTCCACCAGACCAGGGCGGCGGAAGCAGTGCTCGACAGAGTCCTTGTAGCCGCCCGGATGCGCCTCCGATCATCATCAGAGACCCGCATGGGGTCGGTGCTCGCACGGCGAAGAGCGCGAATCGTCTGCCTGAAGGCCAGCACACCGGCGCCGGTGACTACCAGCATTCCCAGCACAAACAGCGCCCCGCCGACGACGGTTGCGCCGTCGACGACGCGTTCGGTGTTGTCGCTGTAGGTGATCCGGTCGGCGTACAGACCAGGTTGGCGTAAGTACACGCCTAAGAAAACGACGCCGCCGCCACCACCGACGAGGAGTCTGCCCACCCAAGCCGACCAGTCGAGTGGCCGCCACGATCGACGTTGCGCACGCCGCTGCGCACGAGTCGTGACCCACACGGACGGTCCCCGGTCCCCTAGGACTCCCTTGGGGAGCGACGAACCCACTCCGGCCTGCCAGCGGCGGTTGAGTACCGAGAACATCCATCCAGCGGCTGCGCAGCACGCCGTCACTACCGCGAACACACCCGCCCACACCGCCCACACCGTGAACTCGGCGCGGTGCATTTCATCCCCGAGCCGTCCACGATGCTCGGCCGCGAGAATCACGCACACCAGGACAGCGAACAACATGAACGACCCGAGAACGAGTGCGCTCGCCGATGCCGGAGCATAAGGCGCCGGACTCGCGTGTCCCCGCACAATCAACGTGTCACGCAGCTGGCGGGACTTCGAACCAAGACCGGCGTAAAACGCCCCGAGCGCCAACCTGGCCACAGCTGCGACGCAACCGTAAAGCAGACCGACCACGAGAATTCCGACTGCTGCTGCGCCGACGATCCCCCTCCCCGCCCGGTCCATCACCGGATGCAGCGCTTCCGGTACCACGGCAGAGGCAACGAGCATCGCGAACGTGATGAAGCCAAGCGCGATACCGCACCCCGCGAGCGCATCACCGGTGATTGCCTTTGCCGCGTCGGCCAATACGAGGCGCCGCGTCGGCAGCGCCTCCTCGTGTGAGTGCTTACCAGGCCGTGACCGCCCACCACGATTGCGCGCAGCGCCCCGACTCTGTTCGTTCATCACCGTTCTTCCGCTCCCCACACTGTCACCGCCGCACTACCCCACTCATGCTCACGAACACATCCTCCACTTCCGTCGTCGGGAGTAGTGAACCCGAACCCCTTCTCCGCGTTGAACGGGACTGCTGCGCGATCAGGTGACAGGGTGGGTCGGCAGCCTGAGTGGGTCGGCAGACTGAGTGGCTGGTGTGGTCATGATGGCCTCGTACTCGACTGGGGTCAACCGATCGAGGCGGGGCCGACACCGTCGGCGGCGATAGGACCGTTCGGTCCATGTGACGATTACGATCCGCAGCTCGCGAGAGCCCATGACCGCCGGTTCAGGACGTTCTTCTGCAGCAGCGCGAAGAACGATTCCATGGCGGTATTGTCGCCGGCCGCGCCGACCTAGCCCCTCGAGCCGACCAGTCCGTGACGGTCCAACTCGCGCAAGGACTCTCAGGATCGAAATTGCGACCCCGTCGCTGTGCACGATGCAACCCGCCACTTCACCGCACCTGGCGACGTCACTGCCAGTGCGTTCACCGCGAGCGAGGCCCTCATCCGTGTGTCGATCGAGTAGCCAACTATCCGGTTGGAGCAGATGTCCTTGATCACGCACATGTACAGCTTGCCCTCCGCGGTGGGATGCTCCGTAATGTCGCTCAGCGGGGCTTCTCACCGTTCTTCCCGCGTTTCTTGCCGAACACCGACCACCAGGCGTTGTCGCGGCAGATCCGCAATACGGTGCTCTCGCGCATGCGTTCACCAGAGCTGCTGGCCTCTTCGATAAGGAATCGGTAACCGAACTCGGGATCGTCGCGGTGAGCATCGAACAACGCGTTGGCGGCCCGGTCGGCCTCGGCGGGTAATGCCTTCTCCCGACTGGTTCGCCTGCGACAGATCGGCCGCGGCTCTGCGCAATACCTCGTCACCCGCCCACAGCAACCGACGCGCCTGTAGCACCTGCCGATGCGGCAGAGACGCCGGCATCCGCTCCAACTCCGCACGTTGCTCGGCATCGATCTACAACGCTGCTGCCACGTACGCACTGTACTGAACGCGTTACCAATTCAACGACGGACCAGGGCCTCACCCCCGCCGCAGCCCACTCGCCCGCAGGACTCGTCGCCCCACAGCCGCCCGCACCGCCTCCTCGGTCCCGACGATTCGCACGTGCGTCCGCGCGCGGGTGATCGCGGTGTAGAGCAGCTCTCGCGTGAGCAGCGACGACTCCTCGCCCGGCAGGATCACCGACACCACGTCGTACTGGCTGCCCTGGCTGCGGTGAATCGTCATGGCGTACACCGTCTGCACCGACGCCAGGTGACTCAGGTGCACCAGATACGGCTCCTCGCCGCGCGCGAACGCAGCAACCAGATCACCATCCGAGCCGTCAGAACCGTCGGCCACCACAACCCCGGTATCGCCGTTGTAGATCCGCATCTCGTGGTCGTTCGCGGTCACCATCAGCGGCTGCCCGGCGTACCAGCGCTCCGGGTCGAGCCTGCTGCCGGTCGCCTCCCCGATCCACGTCATCGCGTTGCGCGCCCACCACGACGCCCCGAACGGGCCCTCCCGGTGCGCACACAGCAGCCGATGCTTCTCCGACGCCCGCACCGCGCCCGCCGCGTCACCGGCCAGCGCGGCCGCCGTCACCTCCGCCGACGTCGACACCACATCGGCGCGCAGCCCGGCCAGGTCCTCGGGGTCGACGAACGACACGTCCGCCGCCCCGCTGCGCAGAATCTCGAGCGCCCTCTCTTCAAGACCGTCCCGCACCGCAACCGCCAACTGCGCGATCGCGCCACCGAACCGGCGTCCACGACTGAGCCGAATCACCCCGCCCCGCAACCGGTCCCGCTCCGAACCACTCAGTGCCGCTTCGGCCGGGTCGTCGGACGCCGACAGATCCGGCCCCACCACCCGCGCCAGCGCCGGGTTCTCCACGCCGGTCACCGGCCTGGCGACCAGGTCGGCGAGCACCGCGCCGGCGTCCACCGACGTCAACTGGTCCGGGTCGCCGACGAGCACTAGCCGCGCCTCCGGCCGCACCGCCTCGAGCAGCCGGCACATCATCGTCAGCGACACCATCGACGTCTCGTCGACCACGATCACGTCGTAGGGCAGATGGTTGGTCTCGTTGAACCGGAACCGACTGGTCCCCCGCTGCCAGCCGAGCATCCGGTGCAGCGTCATCGCCGGCAACTCCGACCGCAGACCGACAAGCCCCGCCTGCTCACGCACCGACTCCTGCAGCCGCGCCGCCGCCTTGCCGGTGGGCGCCGCCAACCCGATCCGCAGCCCCGGCTGTTGCCGCTCCAGCAGCGCCAGCACCCGCGCCACCGTGTGCGTCTTGCCGGTGCCCGGCCCGCCCGCGATCACCGACGTCCAGTGCGTGGCCGCGACGGCCGCCGCTATCCGCTGCCGGTCCGGGGCGTCCGACGGCCGCGACGGATCGGCGAAGTCCCGGAACAACTCGTCCAGCCCGGCCCGCAGCAGGTCCTCGTCTACCTTCGGGTGCCCGTGCGCGCGCTCGTCCAGGATCCGGCGCACCGCCTGTTCCTGCCGGTAGTACCGGTCCAGGTACAGCAGCCCGTCCACCAGTCGCAGTGGCCGCAGCGGTCCCGCATCCCCGCCGACCACCAGCGGGCTCGACGCCAGCCCCTCGGCGACCACGTCGTCGTCCGGCCACGGCAGCGCCGCCGGATCGACCTCGAACGCCTCGTCGACCGTCACCTCACGAATCCGGCTCAGGTCCAGGCACACCGAGCCCGACCGCACGGCCCGCACCGCGAGCGCCGTCGCCAGGTGCACCGGCTCGCGGGTCTCCCCGCCGAGCGTCGCGAGCCGCAGCGCCACGTGCACGTCGGCGGCCTCGAGCACCCCGGCCTCGTTGAACTGGCGCAGCACACCCTTGCCCCGCTGCGCGACCCGTGCCTCGATCATGCGGTCTCCTCGACACTCGCCGCGAGCAGATCCGACAGCTCCACCACCAGCGCGGCGGGCGGATCCCAGTCGAACACGCCCGCCCCGTCCGGGGTGTCGGGTCCGACCATGCCGCGCACGAACAGGTACTGCACCCCGCCCAGATGCGTCGCGGGGTCGTAGCCGGGCAGCCGCCAGCGCAGATACCGGTGCAGCGCAACGGCATACAGCAGCGCCTGCAGTGGGTAGTGCGAGCGCATCATCTCCCCCGCCATCGACTCGCGGGTGAAGTCGGCGGTGGTCACCTCGCCCGGTGCGATGCGGTTGGTCTTGTAGTCGACGATCACGAACCGGGGACCCTCGAGCCGCAGCACCGCGTCGATGCTGCCGGTGAGGTAACCGCGCAGTGGCGTCGGCTCCAGGGTGGCGAGCCGGTCCGCGTACGGCGCGAGGACGTCGTCGGCCGGCAGATGGGTGCGCAACAGGTCCACGATCCGGTCCAGCGTCACGGTGAGCGCGGCCGGATCGTCGCCGCCCGCGAGCGGCAGCTCGAAGTCCAACTCCGGCAGCCGGTCGCGCGGGGTGATCTCGGCGAGGGTGCCGCCCCCGGCGAGCGGGGTTCGCAGCACCGGCAGCAGCGCGTCCGCCAGCGCCACCGGGTCGACCTGCGACATCCGTGCGGCGACGGCCTCGCGGCAGTGCCGGACCAGTTCGGCCTCGAGGTCGTCGGCGGCGGTGTCGACGTGTTCGAGGATCTCGTGCACCAGGGTGCCGAACACCGCGCCGTAGGGCATGCCGTTCATGGTCGACGGGATGCCCTCGACGGGCGCGGACGCGATGAGCGCGGGCTCCTCCGGCTCGTCCTCGATCTCGGGTTCCTCGGCCTCGCTGGTGACGCCCGGATGTTCGTGGGCGGACGCGGTGAGCGCCGTGTACGACGTGCGCCGCCACCCGGCGTCGAGCACCCGACTGAAGACGGCGGCCGCGAGTTCGCCGGTCTCCTCCTGCGGCGGCGTCCACGACGGCTGCGGGATCGGGTCGGCGCCGACGGCCTGCACCTCCACGGTGACCGGCGCGGACGCGGCCCAGCGGGTGAGCTCCTGCGCGACACCGGGATCCTCGGGCACGGCCACCTTCTGCGGGACGTCCGACTCCCCCGGCTCGCGGCCGAACAGCATGCGGTGCAGCGGCGCCTCGTTGGTGGAGTACGCCGGCGCCCACCACAGCACCAGCTGGCACTGGGCGCGGGTGAGCGCGACGTACAGCAGCCGCAGGTCCTCGCCCGCGGCCTCGGCGTCGCGCCGACGTCGCCGGTCGCCGTAGCCGGGGCTGCCCTCGCCGCCGATGTCGAGGATGCGGCGGCCGTCCTCGTCGTGCAGCAGCAGCCGGTTGGGGTCGGCGTAGCGGCCGGTGCTCCACCCGAACGGCACGTACACGATCGGGTACTCGAGCCCCTTGCTGGCGTGCACGGTCGCGATCTGCACCGCGGCGGCGTCGCTGTCGAGGCGTCGGCTGCGGTCGCCGCCACCGGATTTCGGGTCCTTGATGCGGTCGGTGAGCCAGCCGGTGAGCGCGGTGAGGCCGAGGGACTCGTCGACGGCGACCGCGCCGAGCAACTGCCCGATGTGCCGCAGGTCGGTGAGCGTGCGCTCGCCCGACGCGATGGTGAGCAGCCGCGCCTCGAGCCCGGACTCGGCGGCGAGCCGCTCGAACAGCGCGGCGAACCCGGACTGCGCGAACACCGTCGCCAGCTCCCGCAACTGCCCGCCCACGCGGGCGACCACCTCGTCGCTGCGAGCGTCGACGTCGGCGGCGGTCCAGCCGATGAGCGGCGTGAGCGCGGCGAGCCGCACCCGGTCGGGACGGTGCGGCTGCTCGAGCGCTTGCAGCACCTGCAGCCAGTGCGTCGCTGAGGGCGTCTCGAAGACGCTGGTGCCACCGGCCAGCACGGACGGCACACCGACCCGGTCCAGGGCCTCACGCACCAGCGCGATCTGGGCATTGGTGCCGGCGAGGATCGCGACGTCACCGGGCTCGACGGCCCGCGTGACGCCGTTCAGTTCCAAAGTGGCGCCGCTGCCGAGTAGTTCGACGATGTCGGCGGCCACGTCCGCCGCGACCCGCGTGCGCAGCGCCCCGACGGCCGGATAGCCGGAGTTGTTGAGCCGTCCGGCACCCGCCCGGGACAGGTACCGCAGCCGCAGTGGCGCGGCCCCCTGCAGCCGCGACCCCTGTTTGGCCGCCGACACCGGATGCACGACGATGTCGCGGTGCCCGAGTGCGGCGCCGCCGTGCAGATGTCCCAGTGCGGCAACCAGATCGGCGTCGCTGCGCCAGTTGGTGGTGAGCTCCTGGTGGCTGTGCGCGGAGCCGACGGCGTCGAGGTAGCTGAGCACCTCGGCGCCGCGGAACGCATAGATGGCCTGCTTCGGGTCGCCGACCAGCACCAGCGTCGAATGCCCGTGGAACGCGGCACGCAGGATCCCCCACTGCTGCGGGTCGGTGTCCTGGAACTCGTCGACCAGCACCACGCGGTAGCGGTCGCGCACCCGTCGGCACGCCGCCTCCCCGTGTTCGGGATCGGTGAGCACCCCGTGTAGCAGCGCGGGCAGGTCGTCGAAGTCCCGGATGCCCGCGAGCCGCTTGCGGCGCTGGGTCTCCTTGCGGACCGCGGTGGCGAACGCGACGGCGTCCCCGGCGCGGGTGCCCTCGGCGTCCTCGGGCGCGAACACCGACTGCGGGTCGAAGATCGCGGCCCGGGCGGCGGCCCGGGCGTCCGAGGGGCGCAGCGTCCGCGAGTCGGCGCGGGCGAAGCGGTGCAGGAACAGGTCGGCGATCACCTCGGCGACCAGGTCCTCGGCCTCCTCGACCAGCACCGCGTCCGGGTCGCGCTCGCCCGCGATGCCGAGGCCGTCGAGCATGCGCTGGCAGAAGCTGTGGGTGGTGACGATGGTGCCGGCGTCGAAGTCCGACAGCGCCTGCATCAGCCGTCGACGACGATGGGCGATTTCGGCGTCGTCGGTGTCGGCGAGGTGCGCTACGAGCGGGTCGTCGCTGATCCGGGCGGCGGCGGGGTCCACCAAACCCGCTGCGGCGGAGGCGAACCGCTCGCGGGTGCGTTCCCGCAGTTCCTTGGTGGCCGCGCGGCTGAACGTGACCAGCAGCAGCCGCGAGAGGTCGATGCCCTCCTCGGCCACGAACCGGGCCGCCAGCCCCACGATCGCGTACGTCTTGCCGGTACCGGCGCTGGCCTCGAGCACGGTGGTGCCCTGCGGCAGCGGCGCGAACAGGTCGAAGGCGGTGTCGGTGATGCTCACGGTGTCCAGGCTCGCGGTGTCCGTCACGGTTCCCCCAGGGTCTCGGCCGCCAGCAGCGGCCCCCACAGCACGGCGGCCTCGGTGCCGAAGCAGCTCGGTTCGTACGCCCCCGGCGGCGCGGGCGTCTCGGTGAGCACGGCCAGCTCCGCGTCGGGCCCGTGCACGAACCGGACGTGGCGGTCCTTGCCGTCACCGAAGTCGCCGGTCCACGAGCGTTCCGCCGCCACCAGCGCCAGCTCGATCGATCGGCCCCGGAACCGTTGGTCCGCGTATGCCGCCGACGACGCTGCGGTCATCGGCAGCGGTGCCACCAGTCCGCGATCCCGCATCTCGACCAGCCGGGTGAGGATCTCCGCCGCGTTCTCCGGGGCCGCGAGCGTCGAGCGCATCACCGGGGTGCGCCCACTGCCGCGGCCGGTGGTGACGGCCGTCAGATTCCCGGACCGTCCCGTGGCGGTGACCGCGAGCAGCCGCACCCACGCGCCGATCCGATGCTTGGGCGCCAGCCGGGAGAACGTGGTGCGCGCGATGACCTCACCGTGCACCCCGTCCACGGTGCCGACCAGGCGCCGTCCCCCGAGATCGACGTCGATGTCCACGGGCTCGGACGGTCCGGCGTGCATCGGCGCCGACGCCCGGGCCAGCGAATCCACCGTCCACTCGATGTCCGACAGCGCGGCATCGCCGAGCCGGGCGGCCGGGAGGGTGCCGCGCCGCCACTCCGCCGCCCGGAACGCGCCCGGATCGGCGCCGGCGAGCCGGGCGCCGAGCATCCGTTCACCGATTCCCCAGCGCGCCAACGGGTCGAGCTCCAGATCGAGGGTATCGGCGACGTCCTCATCGAGATCAGGCACCCGGAACCCGAGTCGCTGCCGCAGAAAACCCTGGATCGGGTTCTCCAGGAACGAGATCAGATCCGCGAGATCGACGTCGCCGGGCTCGATCGGCGGTAGCGGCTCCGGCAGGAACGCGGGCGCCGGGACCGACGGCTGCTGCGCGGCGCGGGCCCCACCGAGCGCGGCGTGATCGAAGCTACCCGGGCGCACCGGGTCGAAGTTGCGGGGATCGAAGGGCTGCAACGGATGCCGCTGCACCACATCCGCGCCCGCCATCGCCGCGAGCACGTCACGCAGTTCCGCGAGCGGCACCGCGGGCGGGCGGGATGTGCCGTTGACCGGGTCGGCGCCGGTGTAGAACAGCAGCAGCCGCTCGCTGGCGGACATGATCGCGTCCAGTAGCAGCTGCCGGTCCTCGCTGCGCGGATCGCGTTCGCCCAGTAGCGGATCGCGGGCCAGCACGTCGTCACCGTCGATGCCGGTGCCGCGGGGGAAGACGTCGTCGTCCAGTCCGAGCAGTACCACCACCCGGTGCGGCACCGAACGCATCGGCACCATCGTGCACACCGTCAGCTCTCCGGTACGGAAGTTGGCACGGGTGGGCCGGCCGGCGAGCCTCGACCGGAGCATTGCCCGCACGTCCGCAAGCCGCAGCAGCGTGTCGCCGCCGTGTTCGACGGCGGCGGCCAGCTCGCGGCGCGCCTGCCCCAGCTGCCACGCGTCGGCCTCGGCGACGTCGACCAGCAGGTCCAGCGCCCGGGCGAGCGCCGCTGACCACTGCTCGGCCGACTGCGGTCCGGTGAGTCCGCGCAGCGACACGTCGAGCCGGTCGACGTACTCGGCGAGACGGCCGGTGAGGTCGATGTCGTTGCTCTCGACGTCGTCGAGAGGTAGTGCGAGCGAGAGCCATTCGCCGTCGGCGTCGTCGGCCGCGGCGCCGAGCAGGATGCGGTCGAGCGCGGATTTGAGGGTGTTCTGTTCGAAGTCGCCGAGCCCGAACGCACCGCGCTCACGGCGGCCGATCCCCCACCGCGCTCCCGCGGCAACCGTCCACTCCCGCATGCGTTCGAGGTTGTCGTCGTCGAAGCGGAAGCGTCGTCGCACCGGCGCGGTCGCCGCCAGATCGAGGACCTGACTGACGGTGACCCGGGAGTCCGCGAGGTCGAGCAGCGTCGCCACCACTCCCAACACCGGATTGGTCTGGTGCAACGCACGATCCGCGAGCCGCACCCGCAGCCGATGGCCGGGATGGGTGAGCGGTCCCTGGACGCCCTGCCCGAACGCGGCCCGCACGAGCGGCGCGTACGTCTCGACATCCGGGCACATCACCACCACGTCGCGCGGCTCGACCGTCGGATCGTTCTGGAACAGGTGCAGCAAGCGCTCCCGCAGCGCCTCCACCTGCCGAGCCGGGCCGTGGCAGGAGTGGATCTCGACGGTGTCGTCCACCGGCCACGACGACGGTTGCCGGTCGGCGGCGATGTCGGACTGCAGCTGTCCCAGCAGCGTCGACGGGCGCGACGGTCCCGGGTGGTGCACGTCGACCATCCCGATGGAACCGAGCCGCGACTGCAGCTCGCGCACGTCGCGGGCGAGGCTGGCGAGTAGTGGGTGTGCGACGTCGAGCGCACGCACATCGTCGGCGCGCAGACGCGGCGGGTCGGTGTCGGCAAGCTCCCCCCACATCTCGATACTCGGATGCGGAATCCACACGTGCACATCACGGTTGGCGCCGATGGCCGCCAGCACCGCAATCTGGTCGGCGGCCAGCCGGGTGGGGCCGAACAGCGACAGCCGTTCGGGCAGCTCGAGCAAGTCCGGCTCGTCGCGTAGTCGCGTGCAGGCGCCGTCGAGGCGCTCGGCAGGGCTGGGGCTGCCGATCCGCTCGCGCAGTCGCCGCCACAGCTGGGCCTGCCAGCACAGATCGTCGTCGAGAGGCGCCGACCCGTCGGTGTCGCGGCCGGCCGCCCAGTCGACGAGCATCCCCGGGCGCTGCGAGCCGTAGGCGCGGAACAGTTCGGCCAGGTGCGCGGCGGTGCCGTAGCGGCGGCCGGCACGGTGGTCGGCACGGTGGTCGTCCGCGCCGTGACCCAGATGTCGGGCCAGGACGGTGCACCACGGCTCGGCCAGGCACTCGTCGATCACCTGCAGCAGCGTCCACAGCATCCGCGACGGATGCCAGGGATCGTCGTCGACGTCGTAGCCGGTGGCGGCTGCGAGGGCCTGGTCGATCAGCCGGGTCGGCGACGGGAACTCGATGTTGGCGGCGACGCCGTCGTGGCCGGAATCACCCGCGCCCAGCACGTGTGACAGCCGTTGCGTCAACCACCGTTCGACACCCTTCGCCGGGACCGCGATCACCTCGCGATCGAAAGGGTCCGCGAGGGGCGTGACCAGCACCTGAGCGAGCGCAGACGCCAGCGTTCCGGCGCTCTCGGCGCGGTGCAACGTCAGCAAGTGCGCATCTCCCTACGGTGTCGTCGGCTGTGCAGCATCGGCCAAGCATTATCACACCGATCCGACGAATCCGACGGCTCCGGGGCGGCCGCCAACCGGTTGCCAGGCTGCCCCGCGACACTAGTACGGCAGGTTCCGGGAAGTCACTCGACCTGTTCCGGTCCCCCGTCCGGGAGCTGTGCGGTACCTACTGCGAGACGAACCGGGCCCGGCACTTCTCGGTGCTGCAATCCTCGTGGTCGACGGGGGCGCTACTTCCTCATACCCACATGGCGCAGATCGAACGTCCCGAGATCGACCCACGGGATCTCGTTCGCACCGACCACCTTGTTCGTGAACACTGTCACGTTGGTCTGGTTGCAGATCGGCACGAACATGGCCTCTTTCAACGTGAGATCCCAGATCTGGCTGTACATCGGCGCCCGCTCCTCCTGCGACAGAGTGGGATTGGCAGCCCTCACTGCGAGCTCCTCGATCTGAGGGTTGCCGTTCGAGTGCCCGTAGGATCCGAGGACGAAGTGAGTGACCGTCTCGGCCGGGTCCGCCTTCGGCACGAACGCATTCGACACACTCGCGTCGAAGTCCCCCGCCATGTAGCGCGGCTCGACCTGCGTCACAGGCACAGCGTTGAGTTCGACGTCGAAACCGGCCTCCGAGAGTTGGCTCTGAATGACGTTCGCCGGCTTCTCGGTATTGCTGCCGGCACCGAACGTCAGCGTCAGGTGCGCCCCGCCCCCCTTCGCGACGAGTCGGGCTGCCTTCTCCGGATCGAAGCTGTACGGGTAGTCGAGCGACGGATCGTTTGCCCAGCTGGCGGCTGGGTACATCTGCCGGAACGGTGCACAGTTTCCCGAGAACAACGCATTGATCTCGTCCGGATCGATCGCGTAGGCGAGCGCCTGGCGCAGCTCGGGATCGGCCATGTCACCGCGGGCACGAACGTTGATGCCGAGCACGCTTCGGAACGGCACCTTGTCCACATTGAACGCCCCCCGTGCGGCGTTCTCCTGCGCCTGCACGGATTCGCTTGCCGAACTCACCCAGGTGAGATCCAGGGCGCCCGTCTGCACACCGTTCATCCGTGTCGAGGCCTCCGGAATCGTCGTAATCTCGAGGCCGGCCAGCTTTCCGCCCTCGGGGTCCCAATAGGTACGGGAAGATCGCGTGACCGTGAGAGATTCCGACGGCACGAACTCACTGACGACGTAGGCGCCGGATCCTGCCCCGGCGGCCCCGTTTCGAACGTCGACGCCCTCGGCGATCACTTTGGGACTGATCATCATCCCGAGGTTGGTGGTGAATGCTCCGGGCAACTCCACACCGGTTCCTGGTACGAGATGCAGGCGTGCGGTGTGATCATCGACAGCCGAGACCGCAGAGATGTTCCTGAATACCGGCGCAGCGACACTGCCTGCCAAGGTCTTTCCGCGTTCGATGTTCGCCGCGACCGCCGCCGCATCGAACGGTGCTCCGTCGTTGAATGTCACGTCTTTCCGTAGCGACAGGTCGAGGTACGTGCCGTCCGTAGCGAAGGACCAGGCTTCCGCCAATCCCGGAACGAGGTTCCCCTCCGAATCGACGGTGATCAGGCGGTCGTAAAGCACCGTCAGGAAGGCAGTTCCCCCCAGCGTGTCCTGCAAGTACGGATCGAGAGTCTTCGCTCCCCCCGCGAAACCTACTTCCAATACGGCATCGGGGTCCCATTCCCCGGCGGGCCCCGCGTCCGCGACCCCAACCGGGCCTCCACCGCCACATCCTGCCAGCAGGAACGCAGCCGCGGCGACTATGACGATCTTGTGGCACAGGCCTTTACAACAGGCTTTCACGGCTACCTCTACTTTTGTAGGTGCGGGAGTGGGTGAAGGGGAGAGCAGCGCAGCATGCCGAGGACGAGCGCGCCGGTAAGGCATGCATTCGCGCGACTTCAGAAGGACCGACTACGAAGATGGTTGCTGCGCAGATTCACTATCGAGTTCGCCGTCAGCGACGAACGCCCTGGCCGACGAACAGCCCGTCACTAGCCCAGTGGCTAGACACGCTAGTGACCGGCGTCACTCGGTGTCAAGCATTGATGTTGAATCAGGCTGTAATGCAGCCCGTTTGAGGTGCTCCCTGACCGGAATCGCCGCGAAAGCCCGCGCCCGAGACCCACACGAACTGGTCAAGCCCAATTCGTGCTTCGGCGTCGTCTAATCGGTGGAAATCGCCCGACGAAGAAGCGCATAAACACCCTCGGTGACGTCGTCCTCCGGCAGATCCCCGAGCCCGGCGATCTCTTGGACGTATCGACCGAACAATCCCCACCCGAGAGCGAGCCCCGTAATGGCTGCGACGGCAAGGCGAGCGTCGTCGTCGGACATCTGCGACTGCTCGATCTCGTTCTTGATCCGTCTGCTCAACTCCGCCAACGCAGGTGACTTGCCGAGTAGGGTTTCCGGCGCCTTGCCCTCGAGCACGGATTGCGCAACTATGCGGGCATACTCGGACGATTTCGGTCTCATGATGTGCGCAATTGCGTCATCCGCGCTGGCAGCTTCCGCGAACATGTCCGCCCAATCGGCCGACGCCCGCTGCAGAACGAGTTTGAGTAGGTCGTCCTTGGTACCGATGTACTGGTGGATCAGGCCGTAGTTGACGTCCGCGGCCGCTGCGATCTCGCGAAGTGAGACTCGACTCGGGCCCTTCTCCGCGAAAAGGGGTCGGGCAGCGGCAATGAGCCGAGAAACGACGCGCTCACGAGCCGTCGACGTCATCGCCGTGGTCTCACTTCGGGCCTCGCATTTCGTCGTCCGGCACCCACGGCCGAGGCCGGGCGTTCGAATTCTACCCTGGGGAGAGTCGGCCACAGCACGAGATCCGTACCAGCGAATCGGCACCGGCGTCCCACTCACTGGTTCGGCGGCTTTCACGCCTACCGGGCGCTGGCTAACGTTCCGTTGTCGGTGAATGCAACGCCCCGGCAACGTGCACCTCTCGGTCGGGTCATGTGCACAGCGATCTTCCAGCTCCGTCAGTGCGGGACCATTTCACCGCCGTAGTCACCTCGGAAGGATCATCGGGCATGTCGAACACCCTCTTCCCCGAATCAGTCACCGGCAACGGCGGACTGGCCGCAGCGCTCGCCCTCGAGGCGCTCGACATCGAATGCGTATTCACGATTCCGAGCGCACACAATCTGGCCATTCTGAAGGCGATAGGACAGCGCGGCCGAATCCGCGTCGTCGGTTGCCGGCACGAACAAGGTGTCGTACACGCGGCGGACGGATACGCTCGAACGACAGGCCGTTTGGCTGTGGGCATCGTGAGCACCGGCCCTGGCACCGCCAACGCGATGGGCGGCATGTACGAAGCCCACCACGCGTCGTCGCCGATCCTGCTCATCACAACTCAGGTCGAAACACGTTATCTGGGGCGCGGATTCGGCTATGTACACGAGGCAGACAACCAGGCTGCGATGCTCAGGACCGTCTGCGGCGACGTTCGGACGATCGAGCGGGCCGACGAGATCGCCGAGACGATCGTGCAGTTGGGTCGGACGGCGGTGCGGGGCCGGCCACGACCGGTGGCCGTCGAGATTCCCTCGGATCTCCTGGAGCAGGCAGGTCTCGAGATCGCCGCCGCCGCACTACAGCAGGACGCGGCAGCACCAGTACCCCGAACGCGGCCTGTGACGGAGACGATCGACGAGGCGGCCGCCGTCCTCGCCACCGCCCGGCGCCCCTTGATCTGGGCCGGCGGCGGCGTGATCCGGTCGGGGGCGGCCGCGGCCCTGAGCCGCCTCGCCGAGAAGTGGAACGCACCGATCCTGACGAGTCGCGAGGGGCGCGGCGCCGTCCCGGAGGACGGAGAGCGCTCACTGGGCGCGGTGGCGACCACGAGGGAGATGCGGGCGTTCATCGCGCAGTGCGACGTGCTCCTTGCCGTCGGTACTCGATTCCAGCAGTACCCGACTGGCGAATGGACCGTGCCCTTCCCCTCGCGTCTCGTTCATCTCGACATCGATCCGACGGTGATCGGACGCAGCTACCCGACCGAGGTCGCGTTGGTCGGCGACGCCGAGATCGGCTTGGAGATGCTCACCAAGGCGCTCCCCCCGCTCTCCATAGGCGAAGCCGACACGCGGACCGTCCATCTCGAACTGGGTCGGTCGGCGGCAGCGGCGATGCGCGAGGAGAAGGGCCTCGAGGCCGGTCGCGATCAGCGGGCGATCTGCGAGTCGATCAACCGCAGACGTCCCCGTGACGGCGTCGTCGTTCGTGACGCGACCGTGCCCGCCTATGTATGGGGCGAGAGCCTTCTGAAGATATGGGAACCGCGCACATCCATCCGCTCCACCGCCGCCGGGATCGGCCCGGGACTGCCACTGGGGATCGGGGCCGGTCTGGCCTCGCGCAAGCACGCGATCGTCTTGCAGGGCGACGGCGGCTTCATGCTCAGTCTCGGCGAACTCGCGACCGCAGTCCAAGCGGCGGCCCCCGTGGTGATCTGCCTCTTCAACGACCGCGGCTATCAGATGCTCCGCAACATCGAGTCACGAACAGGCGACGGCGAATTGCACGACGTCGACCTCGTCACTCCCCGTTTCGCCGATCTGGCCACATCGTTCGGCGCTCGGTCCACCCACGTCACTTCCGCGGCCGCCTTCGACACGGCACTCGCGGAGGCGCTGACGGTGCAAGGTCCGACCCTCATCGAGATCGACATGCTCTCGCTCGAACCCATGTGCCCGTGATCGCTCCATCCAGCTGACCCGACATCCAATCCTGCGCTACCTCAACAGAACCGGTCCGCAGTCGAGTGCCGGCCGCGTTGCGCCGGGGACGTGGTACCGACAGCGCCGAAGTCGGCATTCACCCTTGCCCATTCTTAGCCATGTGGCTAGTCTGGTGAGGATCCCACCAAGGGATTCAGGTTCTACTGCAGCACTGGGCGATTCAGCGAGCAAGCCCGTTCGCGATCGTGTTGTCGAAGAGGTGGAAATGGATACTCTCGATCTCGTCATCCGCAACGGCACCGTCCTCGACGGCTCCGGCGGTGCCCCGCAGTTGCTCGACGTCGCCGTCCGCGACGGCGTCATCGTCGAGGTGGGAGATGTCGCCGGCACCGGCCGCGAGGAGATCGATGCTCGTGGCCAGTTGGTCACACCAGGTTTCATCGACGTCCACACTCACTACGACGGTCAGGCCACCTGGGAGAGCCGGTTGGTGCCGTCGACCAACCACGGCGTGACGACTGTCGTCATGGGCAACTGTGGTGTCGGGTTTGCGCCGTGCGAACCCGAGCAACGCGACATGTTGATCAAGCTCATGGAGGGCGTCGAGGACATCCCCAATGTCGTACTGAGCGAGGGCGTCGACTGGCAGTGGACCAGCTATCCCGAGTACCTCGACTTCCTGGGGCGACGTCGATTCGACGCGGACATATGTAGCTACGTCCCGCATGCGGCGCTGCGCACATATGTCATGGGCGAGCGGGCCTTTCACCGCGAACCGGCCACAGCGGCAGAGATCGAGAAGATGGCCGCTCACCTGGAGGAAGCGATCCGCGCGGGCGCCTTCGGTTTCGGCACGTCGCAGACGATGTTCCATCGTTCGAGCGACGGCCAACTCACGCCGACCCTGGCCGCGACCGAGGAGGAGTATGCCGGGCTGACTGCTGCCCTCGACCGGGCCGGTGCGGGCCTCGTCCAGTTCGTCATCGAGTACAGCGACGGGTGGGAGCAGGTCCTGGACATGGGTCTGCGCCAAGCGAAGGCGTTCCGTCGCCCCTTCAGTATGTCGGTGGTGCAGAGCCACGGGAACCCGAAAATCTGGCGCACGATCCTGAACAAGTTCGACGCATTCAACGCCGACGGCGGCGAGGCGACCATGCAGATTCTGCCGCGGCCGTTGGGCGTTCTGATGGGTCTCGAGCTGACCCTGAATCCCTTCTACTCGACCCCCACCTACCTTTCGATGGCCGACCTGCCACTGACAGACCGCGTCCGTGAACTACGCAAACCGGAGATCAAGGCGCGCATTCTCACCGAAACCAACGATCCTGCTCCAACCATGCAGATCGGAACGCGCGTGCGCGACTTCGGCCAGCTCTACGAGATGGGCGAAGGCTTCGACTACGAGCCCTCGCAGGAGAGCAGCATCGGCGCGCAGGCCGAGCGCCTGGGCGTGACACCCGAGAGCCTGGTCTACGACAAACTGTTGGACAAGGACGGCCGCAACATCCTCTATCTGGCGTTCTCGAACTACGCCGGCTTCTCCCTGGAACCGGCCCGCGAGATGTTGCTCAACGACCACGCCGTTCCGGGTCTGGGCGACGGCGGTGCACACCTCGGGGTCATCTGCGACGGCAGCATCTACACGCATCTCCTCACCCACTGGGGCAGGGACCGCACCCAGGGTGAGCGGTTGCCCCTGCCCTACCTGATCCATCTGATGACAAGGCGGTGCGCACAGATGATGGGCCTGCAGGACCGCGGCCTGATCGCACCGGGCTACCGCGCCGACCTGAACGTGATCGATCTGGACAACCTCGGACTGGACCTGCCTCGGGTCGTCCGTGATCTGCCGGCCGGCGGTCGACGCCTGATGCAGGACGCACGCGGGTACACCGCCACCATCGTCGACGGCGTGGTCGTCACCCGCGACGGACGGCACACCGGCGCCTTGCCGGGCCGCCTGGTTCGAGGTGCGCAACCTGCACCCCCGGCACCCACGGCGGCCCACGTCTAGGATCCCGCGCCCGAACCGGCACACACCAATCCGTCTCTCACCCTGGAGGACCCGTGCACACACCCGTAGGCGGCCGCTCCGCCTGGCTCGGCAGCACCCTGGACTACCGCCAGGACGGCCTGTGGCAGCTGTCCGAGGCCGAACTCGCCGAGATCGACACGGCGCTGACCACGCTGAAGGAGCATGGTGATCTGGACCTGACCGAGATCGACACCGCCACCTTCCCGCTGCGCTCCGTCGGCTCTTTCCTGTCCCGGCTACGCGATGAGCTGTGGTCCGGCAGCGGGTTCGTGCTCATCCGAGGACTGTCACGCGAGCGATACGACGACGACGACCTCGCCCGGATCTACTGCGGCCTGGGCGCGCACCTGGGCGACATCATCCCGCAGTCGGGCAACGGCGAGATCCTGGGCCATGTGATGAACGTGGCCGACCTGGTCGACGGTCAGGTCCGGGGTTACCGGTCGGCCCAGTCGATGAACATGCACTCCGACGGCCACGACGTGGTCTCTCTCCTCTGCCTGCAAGAGGCGAAAGAAGGCGGCGCCAGCCGAATCGCCAGTGCGGCAGCCGTCCACGACCGCATGGTCGAGACACATCCCGACCTGGCCCGCGTGCTGTATGAGGGCATGCCGGTGATGCGTAGTCAGATGGACGCCGAACGCGGTGACGGCAAGATCGTGACATCAGGCAACGTCGCGCTCTTCGCCCGAACGGACGGGGTTTTCAGTTCATGTATTCACGTCGCCCAGATTCGCGACGCCGCCCGAGCCGGCTACTTCGCCATCAGCACGGAGCAGGAAGACGCGTTGAACCTGTTCTGCGAACTGTCCGCCTCACCCGAGTTCTACCTCGACATGAACATCGCGCCCGGCGACATCCAGTTCCTGAACAACCGTCTGATCGTCCACGGCCGTACCCCTTACGAGGACCATGACGAACTCCACCGACGCCGTCACCTGATGCGACTGTGGCTCAACATTCCGTCGTGGCCACGGCGCCCAGGCAACCAGCAGGACATCTATTCAACGGCCGACCTGCCGAGTTGGGCTCGCTTCCGCACGCCGTTCATGGAGATGCCGGAGCGGTATTCGGCCCAGCTCACCACGAAGTAGCTGAAGGCTCCCCCGGTGTCCCGCAACTTCGCAGACGAGGAACTGGACTGCGTCAGCCCACGATCACCACATGCAGATTCCGCGGCCCGTGGACGCCCTCGACTCGCTCGAGTTCGATGTCCGACGTCGCCGAGGGCCCGCTGATCATGGTGGTGGGGCGCTCGGGCACCAGCCGTGCCATGGCCTCGGGCACGCCTACCTCGATGCTGTCGACGGTCACGACGCACACGTGCAGGTCCGGCACGAGAGTGAGTGCTCGACGGCCCTGGTCGGGGCGGCCGTCGAGAAAGATGGTGCCGGTCTCGGCGCACGACACGGCGGACGCGGTGACGACGCCGTCCAGGTCGCCCAGCTGGGGCGCCGGCACGGTCGACGAGTCCACCACGACCTCGCCGCCGAACCGTGAGAGCCACGAATCGTCCAGTCCGGCAGGCACACCGACGCGACGCGCACCGACCTCACTCAAGACGCGGGCGAGCACGTCGGGCAGCTCCGAAGGACCACTGCGATGCACCACGGCCTTGTAGTCCACCAGCCGATCGACCAGCAGCTCGACGCGGTCGGCGTCGGGCATCGTGCGACCCGTCCGGTACTCGCGCGGCACCTCGACGGTCTTCGGGGGTGCGAGCGTCAGCGCGTCGCGGATGCGTCCCATGATCACGTCACGCGAGCTCATCACTGACCGTCCTTCCGTGCCTCGTCGATCGCGGCACGACCCTCTGCGGAATCCCACCATTGCCGGAACGTCTGCTTCGGCGGCGCCGGAATGTCGCGGGCATCGGTCCATCCGCTGAGCGGCGGAGGCAGTTTCGAGATCTTGCCCTTCCTGCCGGCCGCGACACGGCCGAGACCGGCCGCCTTCTGCGCCAACGTGAATCGCTTGGCCGAGGACATCGCGATCGACGCCGCCTTCATCGCAGCTGCCTCGGCGCCGAAGCCGGACTTCTGCACCTTCTGGTGGCGCAGTTCGACCAGCAGCGACGGAATGTCGATCTTGACCGGGCACGCCTCGAAGCACGCACCGCACAGGCTGGACGCGAACGGCAGCGTCGAGTTGGGGTCGTCCTTGCCGTCCATGCCCGCCAGCTGCGGGGTGAGGACGGCGCCGATCGGGCCCGGGTAGGTGGAGCCGTAGGCGTGGCCGCCGGTGCGCTCGTAGACCGGGCACACGTTGAGGCACGCCGAGCAGCGGATGCAGTTGAGGGCTTCGCGGCCGACGCTGTCGGCGAGCGCGGCGGTGCGGCCGTTGTCGAGCAGCACCAGGTGGAAGTTCTGCGGCCCGTCGTCGGGCGTGACGCCGGTCCACATCGAGGTATACGGGTTCATGCGCTCACCGGTGGACGAGCGCGGCAGCAGCTGCAGGAACACCTCGAGATCCCGGTACGTGGGGATCACCTTCTCGATGCCCATCACGGTGATGAGGGTCTGCGGCAGAGTCAGGCACATGCGGCCGTTGCCCTCGGATTCGACGACGCCGAGCGTGCCGGTCTCGGCGATGCCGAAGTTGGCGCCGGAGATCGCGACGGGAACGGTCATGAACTTGTGCCGCAGAAACTTCCGGGCTGCGGCCGCGAGGTGCTTGGGGTTGTCGTCGAGCGTGGGGTCGACGCCGTCCATCTCGCGCAGGAAGATCTCCCGGATCTCCGCCCGGTTGCGGTGGATCGCGGGCACGAGGATGTGGGACGGCTTGTCGTGGCCGAGTTGGACGATCAGCTCCGCCAGGTCCGTCTCGTATGCGCGGATGCCGTTGGCCTCGAGGTGCTCGTTGAGTTCGATCTCCTGCGTGGCCATCGACTTGACCTTGATGACCTCGTCGGAGCCGGTTTCGCGCACCAGTCGGGTGACGATGTCGTTGGCCTCGTTGGCATCGGCCGCCCAGTGCACGACGCCGCCGCGTGCGACGACGGCAGCCTCGAGCTGTTCGAGCAGCTCCGGCAGCCGGTTCATCACGTCGGTCTTGATCGCCGCTCCGGCGTCCCGCAGGTCCTCCCAGTCCGGCAGCTCGGCGGTGACCGCGAGTCGCTTGGCCCGGATGGTGTGGGTGGCCTTGCCGATGTTGCTGCGCAGCTGCGTGTTCGCGAGTTCGTGGTGCGCGGCGGCCGGGAACTTCTCGGTACCGCGCAGGAAGCCCACGCCCTTGGGCGCGCGCGGCGGGAATGCCGGCAGACCGAGTGCGACGTCGCTCATGCGTTCACCTCCACGGTGGACTCGACCGAGGCGAGGATCTCGGCCAGATGCACCGTCTGGGTGCCCATCTGCAGCCGCGTCATTCCGCCGCCGATGTGCATCAGACACGACGAGTCACTGGCGCAACAGTATTCGGCACCGGTGTCGCCGATGTTGCGGATCTTGTCGGCCAGCATGGCCGTGGACGTCTCGGCGTTCTTGATCGCGAAGGTGCCACCGAAGCCGCAGCACGAGTCGGCCTCGGGCAGTTCGACGAGGTCGATCTCGCGGACCGCGCGCAGCAGCTGCAGCGGCTTGTCCCCGACTCCGAGCATCCGCAGCGAGTGACACGTGGGGTGATAGGTGACACGGTGCGGGTAGTAGGCCCCGACGTCGGTGACCCCGAGGACGTCGACGAGCAGTTCCGACAGCTCGTACGTCTTGGCCTTGACGGTCTCGACCTGCCCGCACAGCGCCGCGCTGCCGTAGCGGGAGGCGACGATCTCGTGCTGGTGCCGCACCGATCCGACGCACGAACCCGACGGCGCGACGACGGCGTCGATCGAGGTGTCGCCGAAGTTGTCGGCGTAGTTCGCGACCAGCGGCAGCGCGTCGGGCTGGTAGCCGGTGTTGACGTGCATCTGCCCGCAGCACGTCTGCCCGGGAGGGAACACGACCTCGTGCCCCAGTCGGGTCAACAGCAGTGCGGTGGACTTGGCGGCATTCGGGAACATCGTGTCCCCCATGCACGTCGCGAACAGCGCGATTCGCATGCGATTCTCCAGCGATCGTCGGTGTGGTCTGACCACAGTAACGCATGGTCACAGGCTCGATGCAACAACAGACACGTTTCTGCCGCAACTTTCGTGCAGCCGTCGATTGTGATCGGGGTCATGGTGTACGGTCCTGTGGTCTGACCACACAGCGGTCATCTCCGGCCTGTCCCCGAGCCGCCGTCATCCCGGCGCAAACCAGGAGTTTCATGTGGAATCCGAGTTCCTCGCGGTGACCTTCACCCCCGCGACCGACGCCGTCGGCGGCAGCCTCACCGCCTCGGCCCTGGTCGGCCTCGTCCCGCTGGCCACGTTCTTCGTCCTGCTGGCGGGATTCAAGCTCAAGGCCTGGTATGCCGGCCTGGGCGCCCTCGCCGCCGCAGCGCTGGTCGCGATCATCGGCTTCGACATGCCGGCCGCCCTCACCGGGCTGTCCGCGCTCCAGGGCATCGCATTCGGCCTGTTCCCCGTCATGTGGATCGTGGTGACGGCGATCTGGTTCTACGAACTCACCGTCGTCAGCGGCCGGTTCGAGGACCTGCGCCGGGTGTTCAACTCGATCGGCCGCGGCGACATGCGTGTGCAGGCCATGCTGATCGCTTTCTGCTTCGGTGGAATGCTCGAGGCCCTCGCCGGATTCGGCGCCCCCGTCGCCATCACGGGCGCGATGCTCATCGCCCTCGGGATGCCGCCGGTCCGGGCCGCCGTCACCGTCCTCGTCGCCAACACCGCCCCGGTCGCCTTCGGCGCCATGGCAATCCCGATCACCACCGCGGGCAACCTCACCGACATCCCCGCCACCGAGATCGCGGCCGTCGTCGGTCGGCAGACGCCGGTCCTCGCGCTGTTCGTCCCGCTGCTCCTGCTGTTCCTGGTGGACGGCCGCCGCGGCATGAAGCAGGTCTGGCCGATCGCCCTCGTCACCGGCGCCGTGTTCGCCGTCGCGCAGTTCTGGTGCTCGGCACACTTCTCGTACGAACTGACCGACGTCGTCGCGTCCCTCGCGGGCCTCGCCGCCGCGGTGATCATGCTCCGCTTCTGGGGCCCCAAGACCCCGGACGATCAGCGTTCGCAGGTCGAGGCCGAACCGCTCGGCCCGTCGCGCGTGTTCATGGCGCTGTTCCCGTACCTGCTGGTGGTCGTCGTCTTCGGTATCGCCAAGCTGTGGACCGCCGGCGTCGACATCCCGAAGTGGCTGTCCGGCACCGACCGAAAGGTGGAATGGCCGGGCCTGTTCGGCAACCTGCTGACCGGCAGCGGCGATCCCGCATCCAGCGCGATCTACACGTTCTCGTGGCTGTCCAACCCCGGCACGCTGCTGCTGATCTGCGGCATCATCGTCACGATCGTCTACGCGACATGGACGGACGACGGACGCTTCACGCTCACCGCCCGCGCGTCGGTCGCTACCTTCGGCGTCACGCTGGTGAAGATGCGTCTGGCCATCGCGACGGTCGCGACGGTCCTGGGTCTGAGCTACGTGATGAACCAGTCCGGGCAGACCGTCGCGATCGGCACCTGGCTCGCCGCCACCGGCGCCGCCTTCGCGTTCTTCTCCCCCATCCTGGGCTGGATCGGCACCGCGGTCACCGGTTCCGACACCTCGGCCAACGCCCTGTTCGCGAAGCTGCAGCAGACCGCCGGACAGACAGCCGGCATCGACCCGACACTGTTGGTGGCCGCCAACACCTCCGGCGGTGTGGTCGGCAAGCTGGTGAGCCCTCAGAATCTGACGATCGCCGCGACGGCGGTCGGCCGCCCGGGCAGCGAGCCGATTCTGCTGCGCAAGGTCATCGGGTACAGCCTCGGCATGCTGGTGATTTTGTGCACCCTGGTTTACCTGCAGTCCACGCCGGTCCTCAGCTGGATGCTGCCGTGACCACGCACGATCGACACCGCCTAGGCTGACCTGTCATGTCGTCCGAACCCACTCCCCCCGACTTGCTGATCGCGTCGCATCCGCGCGCGTGGGAGCAGGTGCTGAGCAAGGTCGAGGAGATGATGGTCTCGGGCGAGTTGTCCCCCGGCCAGCGCCTTCCGGGCGAACGGACCCTCGCCGCCGATCTCGGTGTCGGGCGGTCGTCCGTCCGGGAGGCGCTGCGTGTCATGGAAGCCCTCGGACTTCTCAAGGCGCAGACCGGATCCGGCCCCAATGCGGGCGCCATGATCGTCTCCCGCCCGACCGGCGGCATGACGATGCTCATGCGCATGCAGGTCGCGGCGCACGGCTTCCCGGTCTCCGACGTCGTGCAGACCCGTCTCGTGCTCGAGTCGGAGGTGATGCGGACGCTCGCCGGACAGCCGACGGTCGACCTCACGACGGCCGTCGAACTGCTCGACTCGATGGACGCACCGACGCTGACCGCCGACGAATTCCTGATCCTCGACGCCCAGTTCCACGTCGCAATGGCCGACGCCGCCGGCAACCAGGTGATCGCCGCGATGATGGCGGGGCTGCGCGCGTCGATCGAGTCGTACGTGGTGGGCGGAGTGGATCGCCTCGCGTGGCCCACCACGTGCACTCGGCTGCGTCACGAGCACCGCGGTCTGATCGAGGCGGTGACACAGGGCGACGCCGCCCTCGCGCAACAGCGGATCGTCGGTCACATCCGCGGCTACTACGAGGGCGTCCGCGACGACGCCTGAGTCACTGCACGGTTCGGCGCATCAGAGACGCGACGTGCGGCTCGAACGCGACCAGCGTGACGACTTCGACCGAGGTCCGCGTCGCGCGGATCCCCGAAACGGCCTGTTTCACCGCATCTTCCGTCGGCCACCCGAATGCACCGGACGAGATCAGCGGGAACGCGACGGTCCGCGCGCCGAGTCCGTCCGCGACCGCGAGACTGCGGCTGTAGCAGGACCGCAGCACCGCAGACCGGTCCTCGTGCCGCGAGAACCGCGGTCCGACGGTGTGAATCACCCACGACGCCGGCAGATTGCCCGCAGTGGTGGCGACTGCCGCCCCCTCCGCGAGCCCGTCGGGCAGCGTCGTGGACCGCAGCTTCCGGCACTCGGCGAGAATCGCCGGCCCGCCGCGGCGGTGAATGGCGCCGTCCACACCCCCACCGCCCAGCAGGGAAGAGTTGGCCGCGTTGACGATCGCGTCCACTCGGAACGTGGTGATGTCGCCCTCGGCGACGTCGATGACGGTCATGCGGACTCCCCCTGAGAGGTCATGGTTGCACCGGCCGCGATCTGCAGGCCGATTCGCTCGAGGTCCTCACCCCGATAGCCCGGCCAGCCGTGCAGCATCCGGGACCACTCGACCGGCACCGCCGACGCACCCCACCGCGCACCCAGCAGACCGCCCGCGATGGCGGCGGTGGTGTCGGTGTCGTGGCCGGCGCGGACGGCGCGCTCGAGTGCGTGCGGCAGTTGGTCGGGCCCCTCCGGGGTTCCGGCGATCGCCCACCATGCGGTGAGCAGCGCATCGACCACCCAGCCGTTGTTCGGGAAGTCGGCGGGCGTGCCCCGCTCGGCACCGTCGAGCAGCGGGGACCAATACGCGCGGGTGCTCGGCTCGGCGGTCTCGAGGTAGCCGCGCACCCCGTCGAACGTGCCGTGCAGCACCGCGTGCCGGATCGCGAACGTCCACATCTCGCATGCCTCGACGGCCCGCTCGTCGTGGTGGGTGAGCAACCCGATTGCGCGGGCAGCACGGATGCAGCGGGCCTCGTCGTCGAGACAGGCCAGCGCGACCGGAGCGGTGCGCATCAGCGAACCGTTGCCGCCCTTCCGGCCCGGCAGCGACCGGGCCCGCTCTCGCATCTCGGCGGCGCTGCCCGGCCGAGTCGACAGCACCGCCCTGGTCTGGTTACCGATGTCCGACGGGTCGGAGTCGTACCACCGAACAAACTGCGCGGCAACGGCGTCCAGACCATCGCCGGTCGAGATGTCGACACCGGTGGCCGCCACTTCCGCGATCGCGAGCGCCATCGACGTGTCGTCGGTCCACTCCCCCGGCGCAAACGACCCGATTCCGCCGCCGATCATCGCGATCACCGCGCCCGGACGCGGTGTCGTGAATTCGTATCCCGCACCGAGCGCATCCCCCGCCGCGGCGGCCGGCAGGACGCCCGCAACGCGGTCGGCCCGAATCTCGTTCAGTTCCACGAACAGCCCCTTTAGATCGATTCTGAGCTAAACGTTAGATCATGATTGCGCTAATCTGCAAGGGTGAACCAGCGAGCAGCAGGATCGGAGTGGGTGGACGCAGCCGGGAAGTCGCTGACCGACTACCCCCGCCCCTCCGTGGCCGTGGACGTCGCGGTGCTCACCGTCGAAGCCCGCGAACTGAGCGTCCTCGTAGTCGACGGCCCGCGCGGGCTCGCCCTTCCAGGCTCCTTCCTGCGGCCGGGCGAGCGACTGTCCGATGCCGCCGAACGCGCCCTACTCACGAAGGCGGGGCTGGCCGGCGCGGACTTCCACCAGCTCACGATGTTCGACGCACCCGACCGCGACGACCGCGGCTGGGTCCTCTCGATGGCCCATGGAGCGGCACTACCCGTGGACGGCCTCCCCCGCGGCGCCCGACTCGTTCGGATCGACGACCGGACACCCGACGAGCCACTGGCGTTCGACCACGCACACATGGTCTCTTACGCGGTGGATGATCTGCGCGCCCGCTACTCCCGGCACCTCGACCCGTCGCGGCTCCTGCCCGACGAGTTCACCGTGCTCGAGCTACGGAGGCTCTACGAGGCCGTCTACGGGCGCCCACTCCCCAAGGATTCGTTCCGACGGATGGTGGTCGACGCACTCGAGACCACCGGGCAGCTGCGGAGCGGAGGCGCCGGCCGGCCCGCCGAGATCTTCCGCCGACGGGTAGACGCCGAACTCCTCGCGGGCGCCGCGACGTTGGTGTCCGACTGACCGACCACACGCCGAGCTCGCCGTCCCCGATCCTGTCGGGGGTCCGCGCTACCTTGATCCCGACATCGCTTCGGGGGTGGGATTCGGTCCCGGAACGACGCTCCATCCGGCATGACAAGGGGGGCTCATGTTCGATTCAGACACCTTCGACGCAGCAATCGACCAGTCCTGGAATCGATTCCAGCGCCGACTCGCCGACCACCTCTCCGCGATGCGCAACGACGACGTCCTCATCCTCGAATGGGCCGAGGAATCCACAGTGGAGGGATTCGCCCCGTGGATTCAGTTCCTGGTGTGGGACGACGTGATGCTGCGCGGCGAGGTGTCGTCCAATACGTATCTTGCGCCCCGCCACCAGCTGACGCCGGCGTCCGATGCCCTCATGCGAACGCTGGGCTGGTCCGCGCCGACGCACCTTCCGGACGAGGATCCCGACGAAGGTTCGTCGGCGCACTTCATCGACAGGGAGCAGCGGTGGGCCGACCAGTGTGCCGCGATGGCGGTCACGACGCTGCGCGAGGTATGGAGCGTCGTCCATCCGAGTTTCCTGCGTTCCGAGATCATCGGCACGGCCGCCGGGACCGAACTGCTGGAAGCATCCGACCCCGGTGCCGACGACGAGCCCGCGGAGTCGACGGTGGACGACACTCGCTCGATCGTTCCGGACGACCCGCAGGAGTTGCGGGTCCTCATCGCGCAGGCGATCGAACAGGCCCTCGGCTTCACGCCCCGACGCGACCAGGACGGCGACGTCGTGCTCACCCTCGCGGACCAACCGGTGTTCGTCATCGCGCACCCGGACCAGCCACTGGTACGGGCATGGATGCCGCTGCTGCACTCGATCACCGGTAGAACACGGGCCGCGGAACTCATCTGCGACCTCACCCCGCGCTGGCCCGGAATCCGGTTCAGCCTCGACGAGGACCGACTGAACGCGTCGGTCGACGTGTCCGCTAATCCCTTCGTACCGCGGCATCTGGCCGATGCGCTCGACCAGTTGAGCCGCTTCGCCACCTCCGTCGACACCGCGTTCGCGACCCGCTTCGGCGGCGCACGGATCGTGGACGACGGGCCGGACGACCACACCGGCGGCGATGCGATCTCCCACGACCCATCCGACCACGAGCCCAGAGGCGCCGACTGACTCACTCCTGATACCTCCGCAAACTCGGTACCGCGGCGGCCGGATCGGAGCAGAATCATGTCCGACCGGTGGTTTCGCAGCGTTCGGGAGACGACGGAAGGGGCAGCCATGTCCGACAGCAGGGCCGACGGCCGACTCTCCGACGACACGGTCATCGAACAGGCCGTGGCGAAGGGGACAGCGCTGGGCGGCGCCGTCCTCCTGGTGACGGTCGGCTTACTCGAGGCGTTCCAGGGCCTGTCGGCGGTCGCCGGAGACGACGTCCTGGTCCTCGAGGCCGACTACCGATTCCAGCTGAACGAAACCGGATGGGGCTGGATCCACCTCGTGCTCGGCCTGGTCGTCGCGGCGGCCGGCGCGGCACTGTTCACCGGAAGGACCTGGGCACGGGTGGCCGCGATGGTGATCTGCGCGGTGTCGATCGTCGTCAACTTCGTCTGGCTGCCGAACTACCCGATGTGGGCGATCTCGATCATCGTGCTGAACGCGGTGGTGATCTGGGCGGTGGCCACCTGGAAACCCGAGGAGACCCGACCGCGATGACCAACGCCGACCGCGAGAGACCGCTCGACAACGACGAGCGCGCCGAACTCCAGCGTCTTCGGGACGAGGTGTCGACCCTCCGCACCCAGGTCGCCGAACCTGGTTCCGTGACAACGACGGCGCCGCGCGCGCCCCGGCACACCCTGCGCTGGATCGGGGTGAGCGTGCTGCTCGTGCTCGTCGCGGCTCTGGCGATCGTGTCGGTGACGTCCCGATTCGTGCGAAGCCAGATCCTCGACACCGACCGCTACGTCGCCACCATCGCGCCGCTGGCCGACGACCCGGCAATCCAGGCCGAGGTCACGAACCAGATCACCGACGAGATCTTCACCCGGATCGACATCGACTCACTCACCGCGGAAGCGGTCACCGCGCTCACCGAGGCCTCGAACCTGTCGTCCAACGCGCCGCGCGTGAACCAACTCCTCTCGGGTCTTTCGCCGGTACTTGCCGGGCAGGCGAAGAGCTTCGTCCACGACACTGTCACCACGTTCGTCGAATCCCAACAGTTCGAGGACCTGTGGAACCAGGCCAACCGCCGGGCGCACAGCGCTCTGGTATCGGTGGTCACCGGCAACTACGGAATCAGTTCGGTGGAGGTCGACCAGAGCGGCACCGTGAGCATCTCGCTCGCGACGATCATCGACAACGTGAAGACCGCCCTGACGGATCGCGGTTTCACGATCGCCCAGAACATCCCCACGATCGACAAACAGTTCGTGCTGTTCGAGTCGCCGAACCTCGTGAAGGCGCAGCGCGCGGTCAACGCCCTGGACAAGGCGTCGGCGATCCTGCCGTGGCTGGGTATCGCATGCGCCGCCGCAGCCGTCGCGCTCACACCACGCGGGCGGCGACTGCACACCCTGTCGCTGGCCGGGCTGTCGATCGCGCTCGGCATGCTCGTCCTTGCAATCACGGCCCTGGTGGCCCGTGCGATCTATCTCGACGACATTCCATCGAATGTCCTCTCGCCCGATGCGGCAACGGCCGTCATCGACACCGTGCTCGTGCCGCTGCGCACCAGTCTGCGTGCCGTCGCCGTGGCGGGCCTGGTGATCGCGGTCGGCGCCTATCTGACAGGGGGCTCATCCTCGGCGCTGGCGGTCCGGCGTGCCTTCGGTCGATCCGTCGAATTCGTCCGGCGCCCCATCCACGGCCACACACCGAGCGGTGTCGAGCGGTGGGCACGGCAGCTACGGGTCCCGCTGCGGTGCACGATCATCGGGATCGCCGCGCTCCTGCTCGTCTTCTGGCGCTATCCCACCGGACTCGTCGTGTTCTGGATCGTCCTCGGCGGTGTCATCGCTCTGCTGCTGCTGGAGTTGCTGGCTCGTCCGGCGGCGGTCGATCCAGCGGGCAACGACGCGGATCAGCCGGGAAGAGCCGGGTCCGAGATCGAATCCTCGACAAGGTGACTCGGCTCCGGTCCAACAGTTCGCCGCTGTGCTCGACCGGCTGCCCGTACGCATCGGGGAACATCTGATAACGCACGCGATTCACGAGTCGCCGCGCGAGAGCTTCCAGCCGAACCGAATCGCAATGCGGGCCGCCAGCCATCCCAGTAGTGCCCCCACCACCGGATACGCGAGCGCAACCAGAATGTACGAGGGCTGAATGGCCACGGAGACACTGCCGTAGGAGTAGTCGCCGACGTACGCGAAGTTGGTCCGGGTGGGCTCGGACAGCCACACCCACTCGACGAGGGTGACGACGGCCAACGTGAGCAGCCCGAGCACGAATCCGACGAATGCTGCCAGAACTTGCAGTGCACGCATGCCTCAGTCCGCCGCTTTCACGGCCGCTACAACCGATTCCATGCCAGGCACTATTCCAGGCGAAGCGCTCCCACCCGGTAGCACCGCCCGATCAGCTCAGCGCGTCTTGCTTCCGCTCCTGGAAGTCGGCCTCGCTGATGAGTCCGGCGTCGAGCATCTGCTTGGCCTCGTGGATCTGATGTGCCCGGGAGCCCCGCGAGATCCGTTCCACATAGCCCTGCTCGGCGTGCTCGATCCTCTCGAAGTCCGAGTGCGCGCGGCGCGCCATCTCGTCGCCCTTCAGGATCACGTAGACCAGTGTCGAAGCGAACGGAAGCACGATCAGGAAGACGATCCATAGTGCCTTCCCGATACCCGACGTCTTGTGGTCACGGAACAGATCCGCGAACACCGCGAACAGCACGATGAGGTAGGCGCCGAACACGAAACAGGCGAAGATCACCGCGACGACGCTCCAGAAGCTGTCCATACTTCGACCCTCCTCGGGTGCCGATCACGACGCCAGGATTCTGGCCTTCTCCGCAGCGAACTCCCCCTCGGTGAGAACGCCCTGCGCCTTGAGTTCGCCGAGTTGCTTCAGCGCACCGATGCGATCGACGGGAGGGGACGACGGCGCTGGCGAAGGCGGTGGCGGTGGCGGCGCTGCAGCGTACTGTGGCTCGGCGTACTGCGGCTCGACGTACTGCGGCTCGGGCTGCTGCGCGGCCCACCGCTGCCCCTGCCTGCGCGATACGCGGTTCGATACCGCGGTGGCCGTGCCCGCAACGACGGCCGTGCGGGCCACACCTCGGAGAAGTCCCGGCATGATGTGCTCCTAACTGGTGGCGTCGAGTGCGTCGAGCGTCGAGAGGATGCCCTGTGCCGGAATGCGTCCGGACGCCACGAGTTGCGCGCCCTGACGGCGCAACGCCGACGCGAACGGTGCGGCCCAACTGTTCTCGTAGACCAGAATCGCGCCGGATCTCCCCGGTTCGAGCGCGACGGCCGCCTCGTCGAGGTCCGAGCGATCGAGCAGACCCGACGACGCCTCCGCGAACAGCGTGATGTCGACCTCGCCCCCGAACCCGAAGTCCTCGATCGCAAGTCCGACCACCGAGCCGTCGTGGTCCTTGCGCACGAACACCAGATCGAGCACCCGGATGATGCCCCGTTCGACCAGATCGCACAGGATCGGCAGCGCCGAACCGTCGGGATTGCGATCGGCCGGAAACTCGACGACCGCGTAGTCGATGGGGCCCAGCTCGTCGAGATCCGAATCGCCGCGTTCCTTGTCGTCCACCGCACGACCTCGCTTCCTGGGACGGAAGAGCCTCGGAGTTGTGCCGTCAGTATCGCACCGAAGGGTGGGGCCGGGGCGGCGATCGACGAAGGTGCCGACGGGAATACTCCGACCAGGATTCGACCTTGTACCGAGGTAACGTGCGATCGTAAGCAAAACGAAAGGAGCCCGGCCGTGGCGAACAGGATCGAACACAACGCCGACCAGAACCGCTTCGAGGTCTATGTCGACGACGCCCTCGCCGGCTACGCCGATTACGTCGAGGCGAACGGGGTCCGCGACTTCGGGCACACCGTCACCGAACCGAACTTCCGCGGCCAGGGCATTGCCGGACAGGTCGTCAAGGCCGCGCTCGACACGTCGCGCGATCAGGGCTTCAAGATCGTGCCGTCGTGCTCGTACGTCGCGAAGTACGTCGAGTCGCACCCCGAGTATGCAGACCTGGTTGCCTGACCCATTTTCCGTCGAGTGGGACCTGCCTCCCCGCGTCCCCGGGCGACGGGGTAACTATGAAGCCATAGGTAGAACGGGTTTCAACTAGTCAACGAGGTTGCGCCAAAATGAGTGATGCTTCGGCCATCGGAGATGGCATCTTCCAGATTACGGTCCCCATGTCCCACAATCCGCTGGGCAGCACGCTCGTCTACGCAATGGAGTCGCCGGGCGGCCTGATCCTCGTCGATGCCGGCTGGGACGGCGACGAGGGCTGGGACGGACTGACATCGGGCCTCGAGTCGGTCGGGCATTCGGTGTCCGAGATCGAGGGCGTCGTGCTCACCCACTTCCATCCCGATCACACCGGCCTGTGCGGGCGCGTCCGGGAGGCGTCGGGCGCGTGGATCGCGATGCACCAGGCCGACCACGACATGTTCGAGAAGATGTCGTCCGGTCGAGGCCAGGAGTGGATGGACTTCCAGCTGTCCAATCTCGAGCGGGCCGGCGCCCCGCTGGCCGACCGCGAGGCGTTCGAGAAATCCGCGCAGGGCGACCCGCCGGTAGGTCCGGAATCGGCACCCGACCGGATCCTCGTCGACGACGAGATCATCGGCCTGACCGGGCGAGGCCTGCGTGCGGTGTTCACCCCGGGCCACACCCCGGGCCATGTGTGCTTCTACCTCGAGGACGCCGACGTGATGTTCACGGGCGACCACGTTCTCCAGAAGACCACGCCGCACGTCGGCAACTTCGTGTACCCGCTCGAGGAGCGTGATGCGCTCGCCGAGTTCATGGAGTCGCTGCGACGGGTCCAGAAGATGGACGTCACCCGTGGCCTCGGCGCCCACGGTCTTCCCATCGTGGACGTCGCCGGTCGCGCCGGCGAACTGATCGAGCACCACGAGGAACGCCTCGATCACCTCTACGGGGAGTTCGCCGACGACGAGATCACGGTGTGGCAGGTGGCCCAGCGGATGAAGTGGTACCGGCCGTGGGACCAGTTCCACCCCATGGCGAAGGGCATGGCGCTCTCGGAGGCTGCAGCCCACCTGCGACATCTGGTTGCCCGCGGCCAGGTCGCCGAGGTGCCGGGCACAGAACCGGCGCGGTTCGCCCGCAGCTGATCGGATACGGATGGGGCCCGGCGGTTTTCACCGCCGGGCCCCAGTCTCGTTCCTCGCTGCTGTTCCTCGCCCTGGCGGGGCCGCCCCGGCCGTCGCATCCGCTCCGCGTCGAACGGCGCCCGGCCCGCGTCGTCCAGCGCCCGCCGCAGCAGGAACTCGATTTGCGAGCAAACGGCCGACCCGCCGGACGGTGGGAGAAAGCCACCGCGAGATCAGAACACGTTCTAATCTGCTGACATGAGCATCCTTGTCGAGGACCGCGTCCGCGTCCGCACTCTCACTCTCGACCGCCCCGAGGCACTCAACGCGTTCAGCGAGGCGCTGTACGACGCCACTACCGAGGCACTCCTCGACGCGGCCGACGACCCGAACGTCGCGGTCGTGCTGCTGACCGGCAATGGCCGCGCCTTCAGCGCCGGCACCGATCTGCGCGAGATGCAGGCACTGACGACCGATCCGAACTACCAGCGCGGCAAGCATGGCTTCAACGGCATGATCGACGCCCTGGTCAACCTCCCCAAGCCGCTGATCTGCGCGGTCAATGGCATCGGACTGGGTGCCGGCGCAACAATTCTGGGATTCGCCGACCTGACGTTCATGTCCAGCACGGCCCGCCTCAAGTGCCCGTTCACCGACCTCGGTGTCGCACCCGAAGCCGCATCGAGCTTCCTCATGCCCCAGTTGATCGGACGCCAGAACGCGGCATGGCTGTTGATGAGTTCGGAATGGATCGACGCCGAGCAGGCGAAGGAGTTCGGCCTGGCGTGGCAGGTGTGCGCGCCCGACGATCTCATGCGGGTTGCCCGGGAACACGCGGAAAAGCTTGCTTCCAAGCCGATTTCGAGCCTGATCGCGGTGAAGCGGACGATGACCGACCCCCTCCGGGCGGCGATCGCGGACGCGCGCGAGCGCGAGAACGCCTGCTTCCGCGAGATGCTGGGCGGACCGGCGAACAGGGAAGCCCTCACGGCGTTCGCGGAAGGGCGGCCTGCGGACTTCACCAAGCTTCCGGCCGGGGCCTGACCGACCCACCGGGCATGCCCGGATCGACCGGTTCGGGGTGCCAGTGATCTACCGTGGCTGCATGGACGGGATCGGACTGCAGATAGCCCTGTGCCTGACGTTCGTGATCGCAGGCGTCACAATCGCCTGGACCTCATGGGCCGCAGCGAACGGTCGCCTCCGCCGAAACCCCTATCTGGGCATCCGCACACCGACGGTCATGTTCAGCGACGAGACCTGGGCCACCGCACACCGCGCGAGCAGGGCGTGGACCGGGATCGGCGGAGCGGCCTCGGTCGTCACCGGCCTCGCAGTGCTGGTTCCGATGTCGGAGGCGGCACACACGGCACTCGCCGGTGTCGGCGCCGCCTGCCTGCTGGGGTTTACGTTGATCGGGGCGCGGGTCGGCGTCCAGGCGGCACGCGATGTCATCTCCGCCGGAGACCACCCCGTCGACTCGAATACTAGTTCGAACTGACTGGCGATATTGCGCCGTCTCCCCGAGCGGGGCGACTTCGACGCCGTGGCCGGGCGAAAGGCTCCTCACCGCACTGTCCTCGCTGACGAAACCGACGAATTCCGTCGACATGCGGAGCCCCGGGAACCGGCGCGCCGAAATGTTCGACGAACATTCAGACTTGTTCGGCAACCCAGACATCGCTCACGCGCCCTGGACGGGCCGACTCTCAATCACCACCGCACGCCGACTCGCCTGCGACCCCGGCTGCGGCACACCACCAGCCCGCTGCGAAGGCCACCACATGAAGCACTGGGCAGACGGCGGACCAACCGACCTCGACAACCTCGTGCAGGTCCAGCGAGCCTGGTGGGGTGTGAACCACGGGCGGTGGCCGGTGCCGATCGTTACTTGCCAGTGGGAGTGGTGCAGTAGCCGGTGGCGGTAGCGGCAAAGCCCGTATCGGAAACCCATCCCGACCACAACCGCGCAGGACCACGCGCGGCCTCATCGGCGAACATGCGGGTGAAATGTACTTACCCATATATCAACTCGCCGATCGAACCGAGATGGGGACGTCGCTCTAGGCCTCCTCAGCCTCGGCGCGTTGCCAGCGCCGCCTCTTCGCACGAAGCGCAATCGCGGCTGCAGTGCCACCCGCCACCGCGCCGACCGCAACGCCAGCCCAGGTCGCGGACGGTTCGTCACTGGACGGTGTCAGCAGCCCGGCAATGATGCCGACCGCACCGGTCAGATAGAGAGCGAGAGCAAGCACCGCGCGCGGGCGGGCCATCCTCCCGGTCTCGCGCGGATCCACGTTGCGGCTCCGCGCGAAAGCCAGAACGCATGCGGAGATGACCAGCGACTCGAGCAGCAACCCGAGGGCAATCCAGGCGCCGGCGACGTCGGCAGCCCAGGGCAGGACCGCTGCGGCAACCAGCGCCACCCACAGGAACAGCTGAAGCCCGACAGCCGCCGCCTCGTTCCACACGTCGCGCTGGCGTTCGTCCCGGTAGAACTCGTCGTCGAGATCCCCGACCACCCGCATGGCCCTTATGAATGCGCTCACGCTCAACCCTCCTCGTCGAGTGGGAACAGGATCTCCACCGTGGTTCCCAGTGCCTGGGCCAGCCGCAACGCCAGGTAGACGCTCGGCGCGTAGTCGCCGCCCTCCACCGACACGATGCTCTGACGGCTCACTCCACCGGCGCGCGCCAACTCGGCCTGGGTGATCCCGGCCGCCTTTCGATGCTCGCGTACGCGGTTCACCCGCGGCTTGTCGGACACGACAAGAAGTAAAGAACGCTTTACATCAGGTGTCAAGCATCCTTGTCATTCTGTGGCGGGGGTGACAGCGTCGTGCAGGACCTTCGCCGACTCCGCGAACTTCCGCACCTGCGCGTCCTGCCACACGTGCGCCTGGGTGCCGCCTCCGAGGACCCGGCTGGCGAGGGCCGACGACGTCGCGATCGGGACGTCGCTGCCGGCGATCACGATGTTGCCGTCGCGCTTGCCCTTGAGCATCGCCGGGTCCGCGATGATCGCGGTGTGCTCGAACACCGCGCCGATCGTTGCAGCCTCGGCACGCGCACCGCGCAGATCCGGCGTGTCTCCGCAGTTGACGACGTAGATACCGCCGGGCGCCAGGACCCGCCGCGCCTGCCGGGTGAACTCGAGTGTGGTCAGCGGCCGCGGCGTGCTGTTGCCCGCGAAGACGTCTCGAACGATCAGGTCACGGCTGTCGTCGGTCAGAGTCTCGGTGACAGCGCGGGCCTCACCCACCCGCACCCGCAGCAGTGGCGCGCGAGGCAGGTCGAACCACTCCCGCACCAGCACGGCGAGGCGCCCATCCAGTTCGACGACTACCTGCCGCGCCTCGGGATACATCGACGCGAAGGCCCGTGCGAGTGTGCAGGCACCGCCACCCAGATGGAGTGCACGGAGCTTCGACGACGAATCCCACTGGGAACGTGCGAGTTCTGAGATCCATCGCATGTAGTCGAAGGCCAGCGTCTGCGGATCTGCCAGGTCGATGTGCGAGCTGGGTTCGCCGTTGATCTTGACGATCCAGCTCTGTTGGTCGAACGGATCTTCCTCGAGCTCACACATTCCGGTGTCGATCTCGTAGGTACCGGCGACGGGACCGCCGTCGCCGCGAGGATCGCGGTCCTCACTCCTGCGGCCGCCCCGCTGCCTGCCCATCGACGCCATCCCTGCTGCTCGACAGCGCTGCAACCTCAGCAGACGCTCGAGCTCCAGGGTAACGGTGGGCGGCGACGGGGCGGCCGCCGGATTCCCTCCCCTCAGACCGCCTCGCGGGCGCTTGCCTCGACGACCTCCCCGATCCACGGCAGCACCGCGTCGCGCACGGTGACGGCCCGCGGTAGGAGACCGTTGACGTGCAGTAGGTCGGCCGCACGCTGCTGCTCGTCGAGGAACTCGTCGGTCACCGCACCGATCCCGAACGGCCTGCCGCGCAGTGCCTCCTCCCACCGGTCGAGATCGGCAGTGCCGCCATGCCTTTCGGCATCCTCGACGAAGAAGCGGGCCGCTTCACGTGGATTGGCGACGATCCATGCGTCGGACTCCTGCAAGGCAGCGATGACGGACTCGAGTTCCTGTCGGTGGTTCTCGGCGAACTCGCGGCGCACGAACCACAGCGACGGATGGCTGAACAGGCCGTCGGTGTCGACGAGGGTGCGAACCTTCGTCTGCGCCTCCACCTCGGCCAGGCCCGGATACGCACCCACCCAGGCGTCGATCTCCCCTGCCAGCAGAGCGGCTCCGCCGCGGTCGACGTCGACGTCCACCGGGACGATGTCCGCCCAGGTCAGCCCCTCGCGGTCGAGCGCGAGCAGGACCAGCGTGGTCTGCCACGACCCGTGTGCGACGCCGACTCGCCTACCGCGGAGGTCGGAGACCGTGTGAATCCCCGATTCCGACAGCGCAACGAGGCGCCCGTTCTCGACCCGAGGAGCCGAGATGCCCACGTAGACCAGGTCCCGGCTCTGACCGAGCCCGGTGATCGGTGGGGTGAAGCCGGTGCCGATGACGTCGTACCCACCGTCCTCGAAGAGCCAGTCCGAGTGCAGCGTCGGCAGACCGTGCCGCGGATCGACCCGTGGCGTCGCAGGCAGGTCTCGCAGGTCGACCCACTCGACGTCGGGCCGGCGGAGTTCGAGCAGGCCGTTGTGGCGCAGCGCGAACAGGGAATTGTTGTTCGGGAAGTACCCGACGCGAATCGTCATGGGAATGCTCCTGGCCGGTCCGGGACTCAGACGAGTCCGCGGCGACGGGCCTCGTCGAGCAGACCGCTGCGGCCCCACTGCGCGACGAGGTTGGTGTCGTCGAAGTCGACGGTGCCGCCGACGAGTTCGCCGAGTGCCTGGTACTGCGCACCCTCCTCGAGAAGCACGACGAACTTGGCGAGCTCGAGCAACCCGGCGCGGCCGATGACGTTGACGCCGCCGTTGGCCTCGAAGATGGCGACGAGATCGGGGTCGTCGACGAGGCGGTCGAGGATGAAGTCGCCGGGTGCCTGGCTGCGGTCGATGTGCGGCGGGATGTCGCGCGAGAGCGTCAGGCGCTGCGAGGCCGCGTACTTGATGCGCAGCGTGCGGTGGGTCTGCGCCCAGCCGCCGAGCCACGGAGTGTGCACGTGCACGATCGAGGTGATCTCGGGGTGTTCGCGGAACACCTTGGCGTAGCCGGTGACGAAGCCGGCGGGGCCGTCACCGGACAGCACCTCGCCGTCGAACGTCGCGAGAATCGGTTTGGCGCTGCGATCCTCGGCCCAGGGGCCGGCCTCGTTGAGGGCGACGGCGAGATCCTCGCCGGGCACTCGCTCGACGAAGTTGACGGTGCCGTTGGCCGAGACGGTTCCGGTCTCGCGGAACACCCGGAAGGCGGTGTCTGCGGCGCGCCGGGCCTCGTCGACGAAGGCCTCGACGGCGGGGCTGATGCGAATTTCGGTGCTGGTCATGGGAAGTGCTCCTATCGGGCGGAAAGACTGCGGACCTGGGTGGGGGTGGTGCTGCGCAGTAGTGGCAGCACCTCCTCGCCCACGCGGTAGGCCTCTTCGAGGTGGGGGTTGCCGGCGAGGATGAACGCGTCCACGCCGAGGTCGGTCAGTTGGTCGAGCCGTTCGGCGACCTGCTCGTAGCTGCCGACAAGGCCGAACGCGGGCCCGCCGCGGATGAGGCTGAAGCCGCACCACACGTTGGGCTGGACCTCGAGATCGCGGTAGCCGGTGATGTTCTCGGGCACCCAGCCCGCGATGCGGGCGGCGCCGACGGAATCACCCTGCGCGGCACGATTGGCGGCGTCGCGGTCGACGAACGCCCAGCCCTTCTCGATCTCGGCCCACGCCGCTTCCTCGGTGTGCCGGGCGACGATGTCGATGCGGACCGCGAACTTGGGGGTGCTGCCGAGCTTCGCGGAGTGCTCACGGACGCCGTCGAACTTGGCCCGTAGATCCGCGAACGGCTCCAGCCACGACAGGTAGTAGTCGGCGTGCCGTCCCGCCGCGGCCACGGCGGCACCGGACGACCCGGAGAAGAACACCTCCGGGAACGGCTGACCGGCCAGCAGCGGTGGCAGGGCGGCACCGTCGGTGCGGAAGAAGCGGCCGTCGTAGTCGAACGGCGCACCGTCCCACACCCCCCGCAGCACGTCGAGGAATTCGGTGGTGCGGGCGTAGCGGTCGTCGTGTGCCACCTTGTCGCCCCACCACAGCTGCGGTGCTCCCCCGCCGCCGCTGATGATGTTGTAGACGAGACGGCCGCCGGTGGCCCGCTGCAGGCTCGCCGACATCCGTGCGGCCTGCACGGGATGCAGGAATCCGGGCTGGAACGCCACCATGAACCGGTAGGTATCACTCTCGCGGGCCAATGCCGACGCCGCCGCCCACGGGTCCTCCGTGATCGGGAACGAGGGCAGCAGGCCGCCCACGAATCCGGCGGACTCCGACGCCTTCACCACTGCGGCGATGTGGTCGATGTAGCTGTAGCCGTCGAGTTCACCACCGCGAATTGCCGGCGCGATGTTGCCGGGCCCGTGCCCGCCCGCGTGACCACGGTTGTAACGGCGCGGGGTGCGGAGCGAGGCATGATCGCCCTCCATCCCGATGCGCCAGTAGAAGTCGGTGCTCATGCGGGGATCTCCTGTCCAGCGAGCGTGCGGCCGGCGGGGTCGACGAGGTGCAGCAGGTGCTCACCGGCACGATGCAGTTCCTCGAGGTGGGGGTGTCCGGTCAGCACGAACGTGTCGACGCCGTGCTCGCGGTAGCGCGAGAGTGACTGCGCCACCTGCTCGTAACTGCCGACCAGGCCCACCTGCTGCCCGTAGCCGATGCGGTCGAAACCGGCCCAGCGCGAGCCGTCGAGCGTGAGGGACCTGACGTCGGCCACGGTGGCCTCCGGGTGGACCTCGCGCCATTGCCGCAGCACGCGCGCCCACGCCTCGTCCGCGTCCTCCCGCGCGACGATCGGCACCTCCAGTCCGATCCGGACAGTGCGTCCGAACCCGGCCGCAGCGCTGCGTAGTTCGGCGATCGTGGCCCCGACACCGTGCGGCTGCTCGTCGAGCAGGTGCACGTCGGCGTGCTCGGCGGACAGCGCGATCGCCTCGGGCGACGTCCCCGACAGGTACACGGTCGGGAACGGCAGTCCGGACAGGATGCCGCGGAATCCGCCGTCGATCACGTCGTAGAACTCACCGGCGAATTCGAACCCGGTGCCCCCGAACCGCCCGGGCAGCACCTGATCGTCGTTCCACACTCCGCGCGCGACGGTGAGGAACTCGCGGGCCCGGCGGTAGCGATCGGCGCCGGTGACGCGGTCACCGCGCGACTGCGCATCATCGGGATCGACGTCCACCCGCAGCCGCCAATCGAGCCGTCCCGCGGACAGCCGCTGCAGCGTCGCCGACAGCTTCGCGGCGTACACCGGGGTGCCGAACGCCGGATGGAACTCGACTGTCACCCGGGCGTGCCGGGTGCGACGAAGCGCGGACCCCGCCACCACCCAGGAGTCGTCGCCCTCGGTGTCGTGCGGGATCACGATGCCGTCCAGCCCGGACAGCTCGGCGGCGAGGATCGCCTGGTCGAGGAAGTCGAAACCGTCGCGTCGCGCCGAGACGGCCTCCACATGCCGCCCGTCGCCGCGGACCGGCAACTCCCACAGGAACTTCGTCACGATGCCACCTTCCGATCGGATGCGAGCAGCTCGTGGGCCCGCTGCAGCGGCTCCGGTGCCACCCACGACGCGAGGTCGAAGTCGGCGGCCAGGAAGCCGTGCGCGTAGAGGAACTGCTTCTGGATGTCGAGCAGTTCGATCCGCTCCGCCGACAGCGTCGGGTGCAGGCCGCGATGGAATGTGTCGCCGTAGGCGGCCTCCACCCCGGCTGCGCCGGCGAAGGTTTCCCGAGCCAACACGTCGCGGACCTCGTCGAGGTTGTCGGCTGCCCAGTCCGCCGCGCGCAACGTCTGCACGAGGAACGCCGTCACCAGGTCGGGTCGGGACTCGAGCAGGTCGGCGTGCACCGTGATGGGGCGCGGGGTGCCGTTGTTGACCCGCAGCCGCTTCGACTCGGTGGCATCGAGGTCGACGGCTACCTGCAGGCCGTGCTCGCGGGCCACCTCCTGCGCCCGCGCACCCTTGACGTAGACGGCATCGACGTCGCCTCGCAGCAGCGCCTCGACACCCCAGGTCGTGCTGCGGGTCCGGGATGCTGTGCGCACCTGAGGGTTCGGATCGGCGGGTACCTCGACGGTCACGACGTCGGCGAAGGTGAGCCCACCGAGGCGCAGCGCCGACGCGAAGCCATGCAGTGCCATCGCCCGGGGGAAGCTGCGGGCCCGGTCGGCCGCCCACGCGGGAATGCCGATCCGCAGTCCCGCGAGTTCGGCGGGCGAATCCAGGGACGCGGCGGGCCCGACGAGGATCGCCTGCGACTCGTCGATCCAGGTCAGTCCGATCAGTCGGGTAGGGGCGCCCTCGGCGCGGGCCGCGAGAGCGGGCACGTTGCCGCCCTCGCGGATCAGGCCCGACAGCCCGTGATCGAAGTGGCGCTCGGCCAGTTCCACGTCGGCGTCCTGCAGGATCTCGAACCCGAGCCCGGCGTCGCCCGCAGTCGCGGCGAGCCAGCCCAGCGAGTGCGCGAGTCCGCTCGCGGTGGGAACGGGGCACCGTGTGTACCAAAGGGTGTCGAGGGGTGATGCGGTTGCGGTCACGGGGTACTCCTTCCGGGATGGTGGGCGTCGTCGGCGGTTCTGCCGACGCCGAGTTCCGCGAGGAACGCCGCGCGGTAGCGCAGTGCCTCGGGATCGTTGCGGTCGCGGGGACGTGCCAGGTCGATGTCGACATCGACCGCGAACGAACCCTCATTGAGGATCAGGACGCGGTCGGCGAGCCGGACGGCCTCGTCGACGTCGTGGGTGACGAGCAGGACGGCCGGTCGGTGCCGTGCGACGAGATCACCGACGAGATCTTGCATCTGGAGCCGGGTGAGTGCATCGAGCGCGGCGAACGGTTCGTCGAGCAGCAGCAGTTGCGGCTCGCGGACCAACGCGCGGGCCAGGGCGACGCGCTGCGCCTCGCCACCGGACAGGGTCGCGGGCCAGTCCTTGTGCTTGCCGGCGAGCCCGACCTCCTCGAGCGCCCTGGCGCCGGCCGTGCGAACAGACGCGGACCTGCGCTGTCCGACGACGACGTTGCCCAGCACCCGCTTGGACGGGATGAGTCTCGGCTCCTGGTAGACGACGGTCCGCTGGCGCGGGACGCGGATCTCCCCAGCGTCCGGGCGCTCGAGCCCCGTGAGCAGGCGCAGCAGTGTGGTCTTGCCCGTGCCGCTGGGCCCGAGGAGCACCACGAACTCGCCGCGGTGGATCGTGAGATCGACGCCGCCGAGAATCGTCTTGTCCCCGAAACTCTTCCGCACGTCCCGCAACTGCACGGCGACCGGTTCCCCGGATCGACGGGCGGCCGCGGTGGTCGCGCTTCGTTCGCGCTGAGCCAGCGGCGGCAGGGGGGCCTGCGCGGCGCTCATCGGACCACCGACAGTCGTCGCCACGGCATCGCGAAGCGTTCGATGACGCGCACGATCGCGTCGAACACGAGACCGAGCGCCGCGTACAGGACCACGCACAGCACCATGTAGTCCGTGCGGTTGTATTCCTGTGCCAGGGTGACCAGGTAGCCGATGCCTTCACGGGTGCCGACCTGCTCGGCCGCGATGAGACCGGTAATGCTGAGCGAGAGGCAGATTCGCAACCCCATCAGCACGCCGGGCAGCGCCGCCGGCAGGACCGCCTCCGCCACGAGCCGCCAGCCGGTGAGCCCGAATCCGCGCGCGGCCTCGACCATCTTCCGATCCACGTTGCGAACGCCGAGGTACGTGTAGGCGTACATCGGGGCCACCGTCGCGACCGCGATGAGTACCACCTTGAACGTCTCGTCGATCCCGAACCACGCGATGAACAGCGGCACCAACGCCAGGAACGGGACAGCCCGGTTGATCTGCATCGTCGAGTCGATCAGTTCCTCACCGAGCCGGGACAGTCCCGACAGCACACCGAGGACCAGGCCGATCACGGTGCCGAACAGCACGCCGATTGCCGCCCGCTGCAGCGACGCCAGCGAGAAGTCCACCAACTGTCCTGTCGAATACAGCTCGGCCAGCGCGTCCCACACCTTCGCGGGCGGGGCGAGCACGGCCTCGGAGATCAGGCCGGTGGCCGACCCGATCCACCACCCGGCGAGGAGCACCGCGGGAACCAGCAGGCGCAGTGGCAGCGACAGCCACGGCGGGCGCCAACTCTGCCTGCGATAGACGGGTTCCTCCAGTGCGAGGGGTCCCGCGGACCGCGGCGCCGCTTCGTCGGGTGCGTGCACGGTGACGGTCATCGTCAAGCCCCCGGCTTCGCCGCGGCCGCGTCCTGCAACTCGAACGTGAGGTCGGACGCCGTGATCTGCCGCTGAATGACGCCGTTGCGATAGAACAGGTCGGCCACCGACTGCAGGTCGGCCTCGTCGACCGTGGTCGGGTACCGGAAGTCGGTGACCTGGCCGCCGAGCGCGATGGCGTCGTCGAGGCGCTGACCGCTCAGCGCGCGCGGACCGGCCTGCTCGAAGACGTTCTCGAACGCCGCCGGATTCTCGCGTTGGCGCCGGGTGAGGTCCTGCGTGACCTCGAGGAACTTCCGAACCACCTCGGGGTGCGCCTGCAGCACGGCGGTGCGGCCGGCGATGATCGTGTTGTCGACCGACTTGATGTCACCCTCGGTCGCGATCTCCTTGGCGCCCTTGGACTTCGCCTCCTGGTACGGCGCCAGGAACGACGCCCACGCGTCCACCTGACCCGTCGAGAAGGCCGATGCCGCATCGGTCTGCTGCAGCGGCACCCGCTCGACCGAGTCGATCGGGATGTTCGCCTCGGTGAGCGCCTTGAGGACGATGTACTCCCCCTTGGCGGCCGGGTTCACCGCGACCCGCTTGCCCTTCAGGTCCGCGAGCGTCGAGATTCCCGACCCGGCTGTGGCGATGATGCCGCTCTGATCCTTGTTGTACGGATCCGACGTCGCGAAGATCTGCACCCCCACGTCCTTGGACAGCGCGCCGACCACCGGGCTGTAGGCGCCGGTCTGGATGTCCAGCTCGCCGGTGTTGAACAGCTTGAGGTTGGAGCTGAATCCCGGTGTGGTCTTCACCCATTCGATCCGGGCGCCGAGGGGAGCCAGTGCCCGCTCGAAGTCGCCGTCGCGCTTGCCGACGGCGATCGCTCCGGAGTTGCCCGGGTCGTACACCTTGAGCGCGAACGTCGGACCGGTCGCAGCACCTGCTGCCGCCTCGGCCTGCTCACCGCTACCGCACGCCACCGCCATGCCCGCCAGCGGAACGAGCGCGAGCGCGAGAGCAACTCGGGGCAGACGGCGCAGACGGAACATCTTCAGACTCCTCGGAGGAAGGGAACACATGAAATGCGAACGCGCGACGTCGATTCGACCGGCACGTTCAGTGGATGACGATGAGCAACATTAGGACCGGACGGTCGAGAATCCACCGGTTGTCTTTTTCGTGAACACAACGGTTGACACACAGCACATTTCGTGTCGCTCTCGACGAGAAGAGGTTCACATCACAAGTGGTCGGGTTTAGACTCGGCTGCGAGGGACAACACGATCCGTGGCAGGCGCCCGGGTCGATCCACCCGTGAACCGAACGATGGGCGTTCGATGGAACAGACAGGGAACACCTCGCATAACGGCCGCAGTTCCGGCAACGGCCGGGCGTCGTTCACAGACGGCGCCGCGCGGACGGTGTCCGGGATCGCACAGGTGACCACGTCGTCGATCGGCGCGCTCGGCGGTGCGGCCGTGGGCGGTGTGATCGGCGGTGTCCGGGGCGCCGTCAGCGGCGTCACCGACGGCACCCGCCGCGGGCTCGAACGAGGCAGCCACTCCACACCCACCGCCATATTGACGATGGCCGCCGCAGGTGCGGTCGGTCTCGTCGAATGGCCGGTGGTCCTGACCGTCGGGGGCGCCGCGCTCGTGTTGAGGCAACTCCACGAGCGCGGCGCGCCCCCGGCTCGGCCACCCGCGGCGATGAAAACGACCACAGTCGCCGAGTCTCCGAAGGAACACGCCGACGGTACCGCCGCCCTGAACTCGGCCACTCGAAAGACTGCCACTCGAAAAGCCACCACCAGGAAGGCCACCAAGCCCGCGGCGACGAGCGGTGCGGCGAAGAGCGGTGCGGCGAAGAGCGGTGCGGCGAAGTCAGCCGCCGCCCGGAAGAGCACGACGTCCCGCCCGCGGGGGCGTTCCACTCGGTGAGGATCGCGGGGGTCGGGGCGATCATCGGACGGGCGCGCAGTCTGCCCGAACGTTCCCTCCACGGCGCACTGACCACCGTCACCGTCGGTACCGCCGCCGCCGCGGGAGTATTGACCGGGCTGCTCGCGTCGGCGACCCGGCTTCCCGACCCGGTCGCCGCTCGTCGACCACTGCCCCCAGCCTGGGATGATTCGGTGCTCGCTGCACGGATCACCGCGCTCGCCGCACACTCCCTCGGGTTCGGGCTCGCCACCGTCGGACGGGTGCTGCCCATCCCGCGACTGCCCCTCGCGGTCGCCGCGCCGGTCACGCTCGCCGACTACCAGCCGGCAGTGCGCCGCGCACTGGAATCCACTCTCGGACGCGTCCGGACGGACCTGCTCCTGTCGACGCTGACCGCGGTCGGTTTCACGCTGGTACAGGCCCCGCCACCGCTCGCGATCGAGGCGCTCCTGCGCGCGTCGGTGGTCGGCGAGATCCTCGCCAACCGGCGCGCGTGGCAGAACAGCCCCCACCAACCCCCATCCGACGATTCCCCGAGCCCGGCCGCCGCCGGCCCCGTCGACCGTCATCTCGCCCGCGCCGCGTGGGCGCAACTGGGCGGGTCGGCAGCGGTGGGCGTCGCCACGGGCAGCGTGCGCGCGGCCGGAACCGCCGCTCTCGTCGCCGCACCCAAGGCCGCCCGCATCGCCCGTGAGTCCTTCGCGAGCACGCTGGGTCGTGGACTCGCCGACGATCACGGCATCCTGTGCCGCGGGCCCGACGTCCTGCGCCGCCTCGACGCGGTGACGGCACTCGTCGTCGACCCGCGGGCGCTACTCACCTCCGAGCTCCGGGTCAGCCGCATCCGAGGCGTACGCGACGACCGCCGCGCCGTGGTGTGGGAGGCGGCGCGGACCGCGATCGATTCGGGAGACCTCGACGAGGGCTGGTATCCGCTGGCTGCCGTCGCGAACGGCGCCGGCCCGGGAGACGACGACGATGCCGCGGTGCTGATCTCCCCCGTCCGCGACGCACTGGGCGGTGCGCTGCTCGAGCAGGCGAGGCAGGCCGGGGTCACGGTCCACTCGATCGACGACGAAGCCCTCGGAACCCTGCGCTCGGCATTCGACGACCTCCGAAAACCCTGCGGAACAGTCGATTCGGATCTCGTCGGAACCGTCGAAGGCCTCCGCGAGGCCGGTGGGACGGTAGCCGTCCTCGCCAAGGACTGTCCGGATGCGGTGACTGCGGCGGACGTGAGCGTCTGCCTGGCAGCTGCCACCGCTACCCCGACCTGCGACCTGCTCGTACCGGACCTCACTGCGGCCTGGCGCGTCGTGCACGCGCTGCCCGCGGCCCGTACCGCCAGCCGAAGGGGCATCGAGATCGCTTCCGGTGCTTCCCTTCTCGGCTCGCTCCTGATGATTCCAGGAACTCACGGCGGCGGCCCGGGTCCGGTCAGTGCGGGTGCGGGTGCGGCACTGTGGACCGGGCACACGCTCGCCGGACACGTGCTCGGGGCCGAGCCCCCACGGCCGAACCCGCAGCAGGATTGGCACGCCATGTCGGTCGACCGTGTTCGACGGCTGGTCGGCACCCCGCAGCCGCTCACCGCCGAGGCGGCGTCCGGGCGCATCGGCACCACAGTCGACTGGATCCGCCGGCCCGTCACGGTCGCGTGGCACTTCGGTCGATCACTGCGCACCGAACTGTCCGATCCCCTCACCCCGATCCTTGCTACGGGGTCGGCGGCCAGCGCAGTACTCGGCTCCCCCGTCGACGCGATCCTCGTCGGAACCGTGCTGGTCGGGAACGCCGCACTGTCCGCCGCGCAGCGCTTGCACGCCGAGCGGCTCCTCACCCGCCTGCTCGCGGTCCAGGACGCACCGGCACGTCGGGTCGACAGCGAGGGCGGCGGCTACGAGTCGATCGACGCCCACCTCTTGCAGCCCGGCGACGTGATCGAGGTGCGGCCCGGTGAAGTGGTGCCCGCCGACGGCCGACTGATCGAGGCAGACGGAGTCGAGGTGGACGAGTCGTCACTCACCGGGGAGTCGATGCCGGTCGACAAGCAGACCGATGCGACGCCGGGCGTCCCGCTGGCCGAACGCACCTGCATGCTCTTCGCCGGGACCACCGTCCTGACCGGGACCGCGACCGCACTGGTCACCGCCGTCGGCGACGGCACCGAGACCGGGCGGGCCGCGGCACTGTCACCCGCCCCGGTCCACAAAGTGGGCCTGCAGTCGCAACTGCGAGCCCTCACCGACCGCGTGCTGCCGGTGAGCATCGGCGGTGGCGCACTCGTCACCGTCACCTCCATGCTGCGCGGCGGAGGTTTGCGCTCCGCGGTCACGAGCGGGGTCGCGGTCGCGGTCGCCGCTGTGCCCGAGGGACTTCCGCTCGTCGCCACCCTGGCACAGCAGGCTGCCGCCCGACGTCTGACGCATGCCTCTGTACTGGTCCGGACCCCACGATCCGTCGAGGCGCTCGGGCGGGTCGACGTCGCGTGCTTCGACAAGACCGGCACCCTCAGCGAGGATCGGCTGCGGGTGACGGAGGTTCGCCCGATCGGTGGACACGACCGCGATCGCGTGATCCGTTCCGCGGCCCGTACATCCGTGACGGCGGACGGCCGCGCCGCGGCCCACGCGACGGACCGCGCCGTCGTCGACGCGGCGGACCGACCCGAGGAGGCCCTGACCTCGGAGGTGCTGCTGCCGTTCCGGGCGGGCCGCCCGTTCGCCGCGGCGCTGCAGGAGAACGAACTGGTCGTCAAGGGCGCACCTGAGGTGGTCCTGGCGGCCTGCACCGGCGCCGCACCGAACACGCTCCAATCGATCGTCGATGACGTCCAGTCGATGGCGGAGGACGGCCTGCGGGTGATCGCGGTGGCGCGCCGCACCGTGACCGACGCCGAGGCCGCGCGGGCCGCGCAGGACCCGGACGTCGTCGAATCCCTGTGCGGCCGTGGGATGGAACCGATCGGACTGCTGGGCCTGTCGGACACCATCCGCCCGGAGGCGGCCGAGCTGTTGCCGGACCTGGAGGATCGCGGTGTCTCGGTGCGCCTGATCACCGGCGACCATCCGGTCACCGCGGCGGCGATCGCCCGGGACCTGGGACTGGCCGTGACCGCCGACGACGTGATGAGCGGAAGCGAATGGGAGGCCCTGTCGCATCGGCACCAGGAGGCCGCCGTCCGGGAGCGGCGGGTGTTCGCCCGCATGTCACCGGAACAGAAGGTCCAGATCGTGCAGACACTCGAGCGCGCCGGGCACGTGTGCGCGATGGTCGGTGACGGCGCCAACGACGCCGCCGCAATCCGGGCGGCGAGCATCGGTATCGGTGTGACTTCCCACGGCAGCCATCCGGCGCGCAGCGCGGCGGACATCCTCCTGATCGGCGGGCACGTCGACGCCATCATCGACGCCATCGACGAGGGGCGACAGCTGTGGCAGCGCGTGCAGTCGGCGGTCTCCGTCCTGCTCGGCGGCAATGCCGGCGAGGTCGCGTTCGCGCTGATCGGGAGCGCGATCAGCGGGCGCGCACCGCTCAACGCGCGGCAACTGCTGCTGGTGAACCTGTTCACCGATGCGCTCCCAGCCGCGGCACTCGCGGTGAGTCCGCCCAATCGGAATCACTCGTACGACGGTCGCGGGCCGGATCGCGCCGCGCTGTGGCGGACCGTCGCGATCCGCGGCACCGCGACCGCGGCGGGCGCGGGTGTGGCGTGGGGCATGGCGTCGATCACCGGTCGTCCCCGGCGCGCGTCGACGGTGGGCCTGGTCGCGCTGGTGGGGGCCCAGTTGGGTCAGACGCTCATCGACTCCCGCAGCCCACTGGTGGTGGCGACGGCCGTCGGATCGTTGGCAGCGCTCGCCGGGGTGATCAGTGTTCCCGGGCTGAGTCAGTTCCTCGGATGCACTCCGCTGGGTCCGATCGCATGGGCACAGGCCCTCGGATCGGCGGCAGGCGCGACCGCGGGCGCCGCGCTCGCACCGCACGCCCTCACCTGGTGGTCGGCAAGAAACGAGCCGACGACTCAGTCGACGACGAGCACCCCGGTACGCAACAGCACCGCGTACGCGTGGCGCAGCGGCGGAGTGAGCACGGCCGTGACAGCACCGGTCAACGGGTCCGGACCCGACGGCCGGACGGCGGACACGAAGGCGGAGAGCGTGGATAACGAAACGATCACGACACCCACGATGACCGCCGTAGGTGTACGGCAGGTGAACGACGAGGATGGGCAGGGCGAACTATGACCGAAGCAACCCTCGACCGCGGGATCAACCTGGATTCGCACAGGACCGCATCGCACGGGACCGAATCGCACAGCGCCGCCCTGGAGCGAATAGCGCAAGGCTCGCGGTTCGCGATCCGCCTCCCGATCATCGGCGACGTGTGTGTTCCCAAGCCCGAACAACTCGCCTACCTCGGCGCACTCGGACTTCTCGCAGCACTCGAGGTAATCGACTGGCCGGTGGCGCTGGCGATCGCCGTCGGGCACGCGCTCGCCGAGGACCAGCGACATCGCGCATTACGCGAGGTCGGCGAGGCGCTCGAGAGCGCCTGACGCCGCGTCAGGACCGCAGGTGCGCGAGCACGGCGAGGACGCGACGATGACCGCTGTCCGACGCCGCCAGCCCGAGCTTGGCGAAGATGTTGCCGATGTGCTTGCTCACCGCGGTGTCGCTCACCACCAGCTTGCGGGCGATGTCGGCGTTTCCGAGCCCCTCGGCCATCAGCCCGAGCACCTCCGACTCGCGGGGCGTCAGGCTCCGGATCGGGTCGTCGGCGCGGCGCCGGCTCATCAACTGCGAGATCACCTCGGGGTCCATGACGGTGCCGCCGTCGACCACCCGTCGCAGCGTGTCGACGAATTCCTCGACCTTGCCGACCCGTTCCTTGAGTAGGTACCCGACGCCGCCCGCGCCACCCGAGAGCAGATCGCCGGCGTAGCGGTCCTCGACGTACGCCGACAGCACCAGCACCGGAAAGCCCGGGCGCCGACGCCGGGCCTCGATCGCGGCCTTCAGGCCCTCGTTCGTGAACGTCGGGGGCATCCGCACATCGAGAACCGCGCCATCGGGCGGGTCGGTCTCGAACGCGTCGAGGAACTTCTCGGCGTCGTCGACGGCGGCGGTCACCTCGATCCCGACACTGCCGAGCAGAAGCGCGAGGCCCTCCCGGAGCAGAGCATCGTCCTCGGCAATCAGAATCCGCACGGCAGTTCCACCTCGAGTCTCGTCGGCCCGCCGAGCGGGCTGTCCAACGTCACGGTCCCCTCGAACGCTGCCACGCGACGGCGGATGCCGGCCAATCCGCTGCCCGACTTCTCGACGGCACCGCCCACACCGTCGTCGAGGACGTCGATCACCATGGTCGCCCCGCGCTCGTCGTCGCGGGTCGCGATGGTGACCTGCACGTGCGCGGCGCCGCTGTGCTTGGCGACGTTGGTGAGGGCCTCGGCGACGACGAAGTACGCTGCGGCCTCCACCGCCGCCGGAGCACGGCGCAGGCCGTCGACGTCGAGCACGCACGACACCGCGCTGCGGCCCGCGAGCGCGGAGACGGCGCCGCCGAGACCCAGTTCGTCGAGCACGGGCGGGTAGATGTCGTGCACGAGGGTCCGCAGTTCGGAGAGCGCGTCCGACGCGGCGTCCTGGGCGCGAAGGAGTTGTGGCAGAGCCTGTTCGGGAGCCACCCGCAGCGAGCGTTCGGCCAGCCCCAGCATCATCACGACGGCCACGAGCCGGTTCTGGGCACCGTCGTGCAAGTCGCGTTCGATGCGCCGCAGCTCCGCCGCGTGGGCGTCGAGGGCGGCTGCCCGGCTCGCGGTGAGCGCCGAGACCCGCTCGGACAGTTCGGTTTCCCGTCGCGGCGCGAGGAGTCGCGCCGCGAGCCCGCTGATTCCCCGGGCCATCACGGGGATCAGCCACCACCCGAGCACCGCGTAGCCGACGGCGACGAGTGGCATCGGGGCCGCGCCCCACCACGACGTCACCGGGTAGATGCTGCTCACAGGCTCGTCCGGCGGCAGGGCCCACCAGTAGAACGGAATGGCCAGCGTGTTGAGCGCCGCCAGCGGGAGCGCGACCGCGAGCAGGCCGGCGGTCAGCGCCGCGATCGAGTGTGCCGCGACCCATCCGAAGTCGCGCCGGGTGGACGGCGCGGTGAGCAGGCGTCGGAGGTCGTCGAAGCCCGGGCTGTCCGGGATCGGCGGGTAGCGCTCCCCCACCACCGTTCCGGTGTACCGCCCCGCCCGCTCGCGTGCCAGGCCCGCCCACCACCGCAGTGCCCGCAGGTACCCCGGCACCGCGAGCCACCCGACGATCAGGATCAACGTCGCCGCGATCACGAGGCCGACGACAAGGAGGCACAGTGACACGAGCGCGGCGACGGCCTCCACCGCGAGGAAGCGGACGGCGCCCCATCGCACGTTCAGGCGTTCGGTCCACGTCATCGGTCCAGCATGCCGCACCGGGACGGCGGTGTCGGTACAGCTGGGTACACCATCGATCCGGTACCGAGCGGGATGTTCCGGGGCTCTTCTGCTCCATAGCGTTTCGACCATGACCTCCTACACCGCCACATCGCCGCTCGTGCAGAGCCCGCCGCGGGCCGCCGTCCGCCTCGCCGACGTCAGCAGAACGTACGGCTCCGGACGCACTCAGGTCACCGCCCTCGACGACGTCAGCCTCACCCTCGCGCCCGGCAGCTTCACCGCGGTCATGGGCCCGTCCGGCTCCGGCAAGAGCACGTTCCTGCACTGCGCCGCCGGCCTCGACCAGCCGACCCGAGGCTCGGTCTGGCTCGGGGACACCGAGATCAGCACACTGAAGCCGAAGGCCCGCACCGTGTTCCGTCGCGATCACATCGGCTTCGTGTTCCAGGCGTACAACCTCATGGCGGCGCTGACCGTCGAACAGAACGTGACGCTGCCGCTGCTGCTCGCCGGCCGCACGGCCGACCGCGCGCACCTCGACCACGTCCTCGACGCGGTCGGTCTGACCGACAAGCAGGACCGGCGTCCGGCCGAGATGTCCGGCGGTCAGCAGCAGCGCGTCGCGATCGCGCGGGCTCTCATCACCCAGCCGCACGCGGTGTTCGCCGACGAACCCACCGGCGCGCTCGACAGCCGCACCGGACGTCAGGTGCTCGACCTCCTGCGCCGCACCACCACCGAACTCGGCCAGACCGTCGTCATGGTCACCCACGATCCGGTGGCGGCCGCGCACGCCGACCGGGTCCTGTTCCTCGCGGATGGACGGCTCGTCGGACGGATGGACTCGCCCACCGCCGCCGCGGTCGCCGACCACATGACTCATCTCGGGGAGTGGTGAGTATGCGCGCCGGCAACACACACGGGACGGGCCTGCGTTCGCTCGCGCGCGCCAACATCCGGCAGCGTCGCGGCGGGTTTGCGGCAGTGTTCGTCGCGGTGTTCTGCGCCGCCCTGCTCACCTGCTCGCTCGGCGTGCTGTTCGAATCGGGGATCCGCGGCGGCGTCACCCCGCACCGCTACGCGGGCGCCGACGTCGTGGTCGGCGCGGCGCAGGCCCTCGACGTCCGCGAGGACGTCGACCAGCCGTACGTCGAACGAGCGCTACTGCCGGACTCCGCCGTGGACGAACTCGCCACGATCCCCGGTGTCCGCGCCGCTGTCGGCGACATCGGTGTGCCGCTCACCACCGACGACGGCACCGCGCTCGACGCGCACGGCTGGGCGTCGAGCGCCCTGGCACCGTACGCCCTGACGTCCGGGCGGGCGCCGACGTCGTCGAACGAGGTGGTCGTGACGGGATCGAGCTCGGTCGGTGATCGGATCACGCTGCGGCACGGCGGGATCGGCGAGCAGTACACCGTCGTCGGAGTCGCCTCCGCGCCGACACCCGAACCGTCGGACCGTCCCGCGTCGGTGTTCGTGTCCGACACCCGCGCCCACGAGTTGTGGCCGCACGGCGACCGCGTCGCGGCGGTGGGTCTGCTCGCCGACAGCGGCCTCGACGCGTCGGCGCTGGCCGACCGGATTCGCGACCAGCTGCCCGGACTCGATGTGCGCACCTACACCGGCAACGCGCGCGGCGATGTCGAATACCTCGACGCCGGTGCGGCCCGCAGCGAACTGATGATGCTGTGCGGATCGTTCGCCGGCCTGGCCATCCTGATCGCGATGTTCGTGGTCGCAAGCACGCTGTCGCTGTCGATCCAGCAGCGGCGCCGCGAGTTCGCACTGCTGCGCGCGATGGGTGCCACCCCCGGCCAGGTGCATCGCCTGATCGGCAGTGAGGTGCTGCTGGTCGCGGGCGTCGCCGCGCTGCTCGGTGCGGGCCCCGGCTACGCCCTCGCGCAGGTCCTGGGCGCGCAGTTCACCGAGGCCGGCGTGCTGTCGTCCGACTTCGCGCTCGCCTACAGCCCGGTGCCCGCCGTGGTCGGCGTGGCGCTCGCCGTCGTCACCGCGCGGATCGCGGCCGCGGTCGCCGCCCGACGTCCGGCCCGGCTGGATCCCACCGAGGCCCTGCGGGAGTCGGCCGTCGAGCCGGCCTCCATCGGCAAGGGCCGACTCGTCACCGGTCTCGTGTTCGGCGCCGGCGGTCTCGCCACGTCGCTCCTGCCCGCGGTACTTCCCGGGCAGGCCGCCCTCGCAGGTGCAGGGTCCTCCGCTGTGCTGCTGGTGATCTCGGTGGCACTTCTGGGTCCGATGCTGGTCGCGGGAGCGGTCCGACGTTTCGGAGGGCCGCTGCGCCGCAGTGCCTCGCCCGCACTCGTGCTCGCCGCCGCCAACTCCGGCGCACGAGCCCGGCGACTGGCGTCCGCCATCACTCCCCTGGCGCTGGCGATTGCGATCGGTTCGGTCCAGTTGTTCACGCAGGACACCATTGCCGCGGCTGCCGATTTCCAGTCCCGCGCGGGCATCACGGCCGATCTGGTCGTGACCGCCCCGACTGGTCTGGCACCCGCACTGGTCGACACGATCGCATCGACTTCCGCTGTGCGCGCGGTGAATCCGATCACCCGAACCCACGCCCTGTTCACGACCGGCGGCGAGTCCCCGTCCACCGACCCGTACCCCGTGCAGGGCATCGATCCCGCGGCCACATCGTCGACCCTCGACCTCGACGTCCGCGACGGCGACCTCGGCCAGTTGCGGGACGGCACCGTCGCGCTCAGCACCGACGCCGCATTCGGCATGAGCGCCGATGTGGGCGACACGGTTCCGCTGCGACTCGGCGACGGCACCCGCATCGCCCCGACCGTCGTCGCGACATACGGCCGCGGCCTCGGCTTCGGCGACGTCACCCTCCCGACGCGCCAGGTGCAGGCGCACACCACCACCGGACTGACCGACATGCTCCTGGTGACAGCGGAACCCGGGCGGGTCGACGAGGCCCGGGCCACGATCACCGCACTGGGCGGCGTCGCGGTCTCCGATCGTGCGGAGTTCGGCGCGGCCGGCCAGGAGCAGCGCCGCACGCAGGCGTGGGTGAGCATCGTCGCACTCGCCGTCCTTCTCGGTTACCTCGCTGTCGCGGTCGTGAACACCCTCGTACTCGCCACCGCCGAACGCGGCCGCGAGTTCGCGTTGCTGCGACTCGTCGGCGCGAGCACCCGGCAGGTGCGCGCGATGATGCGCGCCGAATCGGTAATCGTGGTGACCGTCGCCGCGGTGGTGGGCTCCCTCATTGCGTTGCCCCCGCTCGCGGGTGTCGCGGCTGCGGTGTCGGGGCGTCCGGTCCCGAGCGTCTCGCCCCTCGTCTACGCCCTCATCCTCGGGGTGACGGTGCTGTTGGGGCTCGGCGCGATCGCGATTCCCACCCGGACCGCGCTGCGTCAGGACCCGGTGACCGCAATCGGGACCCGGGAATAGTCCCTCGGGGTGGCCTGCGGGCAGGCCACCCCGAGGTGTTGTCACTCGGCGCTGACGACTTGCTGACTCTCGGACCGCGAGTGACCGGCGGTGTTCGGGGTGAACACGACCCGCAAGGTATGCGTGCCCGGGGTCAGGTCGTCGGGCAGGTCGAAGGTGGCCGTGGCGATCTTGCGGCCGCCGGTGCCACCGACGGCTGCGCGATCGATCTCGCGGGTAGTTCCGTCGCCCATCACCTCGTAGAGCGTCACGATTCCCACCAACCCCGAGGCCGGGCTCGACACGCGCACGGTCAGCGACAACGGATCATCGGCGGTACTCGACCCGGGCCGGGTGGCAGCGATCGCGATCGAGGTGTCCGCGGGCACCGGGGCGGTGTCCGCGGTCGTCGCGGGGGCTGACGGCGGAACCGTACTCGACGCCTGGATGGAGGGCTCGATCACCGGCGACGTCGTCGTCAGAGGCACCGTCGTGGAAGGCGCCGTCGTCGGAGGCACCGTAGTGGGAGGCACCGTCGTGGAAGGCGCCGTAGTGGAAGGCGCCGTAGTGGGAGGCGCCGACGTCGTCGTGGCGGCGAGCTCCTTCTTCGGAGCAGGCGCCACGGGTGCCGTGCGCGCGGAATCGGCGTGGCCGTCCAGGTATCCGGGGTGATGCGCTGCGACCTTGGCCCACAGACGCTTTCCGACTTCGCCCTCCGAGACGGCCAGAGCCCGCTCCGTGGCTCCGACGATCGGTTCGTCGTCGCGCATCCATTGGTACGAATAGGTCCAGTCGGTGTCGGTGCTGTTCCAGGTGCCATTGGTGACGGTGACGGACTGCCCGACGACGGGCGCGGCGAGCCCACGGCCGATGTCGACGGCGGGCGAGCCACCGTCCCGGACAGTGGGCGAGCCATTCATCGTGCAGTTGAACGTGTTTCGGTCGAAGTCGGCGATCGGCGCGGAATTCTGCACCACCATCGTCGATGCCCCGCCCTTACCGACGACCGGAACGTTCACCGTCTCCTTGTAGGTCCAGGAGTGGCCCGTGCCCTTGTCGAAGGTCCAGGTTCCGGGAATGGGGAGTTCGACGGTGCGGTCGTAGAACCAGAAGACACTGCGGGCAGGTGCCGTGAGGGCTACGGTCTCCGACTTTCTCGTCCCGTCCTTCCTCGCCCCGCCCCACTCCTTCGTGTACTCGCCGCTGACCTTGAGGACCTTCGCGAAGAGTCCGTCCGCCGAAGCCCCCACCTTCACGGCCTCGCGCCACTGGGAGGACGCTTCACTCGTCGCCTCGCGGACGGTGGTGAACTGGACGGGTGCGGTCGACTCGTTGACATACGGGTTCGGCACCGCCCGATCACTGGGGCAGACGGTTCTGACAACGGGTTGAGCCACGGCAGACGGCGGGCCGTCCGCAGCGAACTCGCACTTGCCGGTATCGGCGCCGGTCGCGGGATCCGTGCACGACCAATAGGCGTAGCGCAGAGCAAGCTGCGTGAGCAGTGCGCGCTGCGACTCGTTGACCGCCTCGATACGTTGCCACGCGCTGTTCGCGTCACAGAACGAGGTCCCCAAATAGTGGTCGGACCGCCCGTGGTAGTCCCAACATTCACCGGCACTCTTGCTGACGATCTGGAACGCGTCGGGACTCTGGTCGACGGGACGCACGTACCAGAGGAATGTGTCGTCGTTCCAGTCGCACTTTGCGCTCAGGGGGCTGAAGTCGAGTCTGGTCCACTTGTTGTACAGGCACTTCCCGGTACCGGCATTCTGCCTCACCATGAAGTACGGAGTTGTGCTGACGGTGTCGATGTTCCAGCTGAACTCGGATCGCCGACTCTGATCCGAAAGTTCTGCGGCAGACCACCAACGCAGCTTCGACGTGAGGAAGTTCTGGTTGGTGCCGAGGAGGTACCGCTCGCCGCTGTCGCCCGTCGCACCGTTCAAGAAGACCTGACACCGAGTGGTGGCGCTGTCGCAAGGGAGCGGGTGCTTGCTCCATGACGGGGCCGACGAGGTGACGGCGGGGGTGGCAGCAGACGAGGTCTGTGCGTTCGCGGCCGGGACACCCGCTGCCGCGAACAGCCCTGCGAACACGACCATTCCGAGCACCAGTGCCAGGATTCGCCGACGACCCATCACAATTCCTTTCGAAGATTCGGTCATCGGGCATCCACCCGCACGGTGAGGGGATCACCGAAACCGGCATCGTTGACAGCGACGACCGTCACGTCGACCGCGATCCCGGGCGGCAGGCCCTCGATCGCCGTCGAGCCACTGGCGGTGTCGGTCTCGACGGTCCAGGACGGTTCGGGTGACCCGGCCTTCCGATCGGAGAGGAACGCCACGAGCTGTTCCTCGGTGAAATCCGGCTCGGCAGTCACGGCGTACCGACGGACCGCGCTTCCCCCCGTGTTCGGCGCCGGCTTCCAGTTCACGGCGAGGGTCCCCGGAGTACTCCAGGTCGCCGTCAGCCCTGTTGCCGTGCCCGCTGTGGAGTGAACCTCGACCGCGGTGTTGATGGCATCGGTGAGATACAGGGCGCCGTCATCGGCGACAGTGACGCCCCAGATATTGTCGAAACCTCCATCGGTGGACCATGTTCGCCCACCGTCGAGACTGCGCGTGAGGGTGCCGGCAGAATGATCTGTGACGTAGATTTCGCCGGCCGGCCCCACCGCCATCGAGTGCGGCGCTCCGAGTCCGGTCCGATCGGCAGGTATCGAGTCCCACGACCTTCCCGCATCTCGGGTCACCGACAACGATCCGTCGCCCGCGTTCGCGACGAAGACCTCACCGGCGTCGGATGCGGCAGCTGCGGTCGGGGCGGCGAAGTGACCGGTGTCGGAGCCGACGGTCACCCAGGTGGCCCCGCCGTCGTGGCTCACGGAGACCGTGCTGTTGCCCGTATTGGTGACGAAGACCGTTCCGTCGGCCAGCCCCACGGCGGCTTCGGGGCTGTCGAATCGCCCCTGGGAAGCGGGTACTGTCCGCCACCGCTCGCCGCTACCGATCGAGATGGAGTTGTTGCCTCGGTTGACGACGTAGACGGTGCCGTCAGGGGCGACGCTGATCTGTCCGGGAAGGTCGAATCCCGATTCCTCCGGGTCGAGCCATGTCACGTGGTCGAGGTCGCCGGTGATGCGTGCCACCGACGCGCGCGGGCCGTTTCCGCCGCTGATGTAGAGGTAGTTCCCGTCGGGCGACGCTGCGATCCCGTACGGCGCATCGAACATGTCCGTCACGTCGGAGATCACGTAGCTGGACGGCAGACCGAGGAAGCTCTCCGTCACCACCGGGGGCGACGAGCTCTCCGGAGGCGCCGAGCTGCCACCCGAGTCGGCCGAGCATGCACCGGCCGCCGACAGGACTGCCGCGGCCGCGGCAAAAGCTACTATTTGTCTGGTTCGTTCCAGTGTCGTCATTGAACCCCGATCTGACGGAAACGGTTGAGGAGAAAGAACCGTCGCCCGATCCGTTCGACGGCGTGCGCATTATTGCCCGGCAATCCGCGCACGCCGCCCGGGTTGTCCAATTAACCGAACATTTTGCGCAGCACGCCGGCCCGCCCGCCCGCTCAGTAGGTGCGGCGCAGCCGCATTCGGAAGGGTCGCCCGTCGGGGTCGACCACCAGGCGGTAGACGAGGGCGGCGGCGCGCTGCTGCCACTGCGGTGGAACGTCGATGTGGTGTCGCCGCAGCCGACCCGGCGGTCGGGTACCGGCCGACGGCGCCGTATGCCAGCGGTCCAGCGCGTCGACGCTATCGGTGACGACATCGAAGAATCGGTCGGGGTCGATCAGATCCGCGTCGTCATCGTCGTCCCTGCCGAGGTGCTCCCGGGCCAACTGGAGCCTCAGATCGCGGGCGAATCGACGCGCGCCGTCACCGAGTCCGGACGGATCGACAGGCGCTCGCACGTCCCGCGCGGTGTCCACCACGGCGGCCGTCAACTCCGAATCATGCGTCCAGGAGCGCCGATTGAAGTTGTCACTGCCCACTGCTGCCCAGGTGTCGTCGACGATGCACACCTTGGAGTGCACGTACACGGGTATTCCACGGTCGTTCTCGAGGTCGAGAACCAGTACCCGATCTCCACCGGCATCACGGATGGTCTCGAGCGCCGACGAGTGCCCCAGCAACGCGGACGGAATGGTGATGGGACTGTCGTCGTCGAGATACTTGGGGACGACCGCCACCAATCGCAGTCGCGGTTCGCGGCGCAGCGCCTCGGCAAACACGCGCGCCACATCCACCGACCACAGGTACTGATCCTCCACGTACACCAGGCTCTTCGCGCGGTGCAGCACCTTCGCGTAGGCCTTGGCTGCGCTGCGTTCCCCTTCCCTCGCAAACGGGTACGCGGGCCGGCGGCGAGGATAGGTTCGCAGCAATTGCACCGAGCAGGTTCCACAGGGCTCGGGTGGTGTTGCAGGAGGGGGCAGTTCGGACGGAGATCGGGTGAGACCGCGCAGGATGTCCGGCAGCGCGTGCCACGGCAATCGGGACAGTGCGGCGGGATCCTCCCAACGCTCTCGGAACACGTCCTCGACGTCGCGTACGGCGGGGCCGTGGATCTGCAACTGCGCGTCGTGCCACGCCGGGGTCTCGCCGTACTCGGGTGGAAACGGCCGGCTCAGCGGGTCGCCGAAGTGGTCGGCGTCGTCGCGGCGCGCCCGCGCCAGGTCGATACCGCCGACGAACGCGACGTCCGGAGTGTGCACGTCGGAATAGCGGACCACGACGAACTTCTGGTGATGGCTGCCGAGCGCAGGAACCCGCTGGTCGAGGATCACCTCGCCACCGGCGGCCTCGAGGGCCTCCGCGAGCTTGCGGTTGCGGCGACCGGGAAAGCCGAGAGTCTCGATGTGCGAGCGCCACATCATTCCCCGGACCGTCGCGCCCCTGCGCGCGGCGCCCGCAAATGCATCGGCCACCGTCACGCCGTCGACGAGCTGTTGGTCGGCGTCGCCGCGCCAATCCGTGAACAGCACCAGGTCGTTGGAACCGGCGCGGGCCAACGCCTTCGCCAGCGCCGCGAAGTAGACCCTTCCATGAATCAGCGGGATGACGTCGTTGCTGTCGGTCCACTCCCGAATCCGGGTGTCGCTGTTGTCTCGTTCAGTAGCACTGAGAAACCACGGATGGGCCGGATCGAACTGCTCACGGCGTCCCGTCAGGGCCAGGCTGGAGCGGCCGAACGCCGACGACAATCGGCGCATGATCGCGCGGATTCGACCCCACAGAGTCGCAGTCATCCCTCGGATCCAGTTCTGGGGCACGCCGAGATCATCCCAGACCCGAATCGTGCACAAGCACAGAGTCACTGTCGGACTCACGATTGCCGCCGCGGCAACCGGCCGCCGTCCCGAGGCGTAGCGTCATGATGAACGGAAAACCCGGTGCGTGATTGCTTTCCTACCTTGCGGGAGAGGAGCGAGTACATGACGTTCACAACTCGTAAGCCCTTGCTTGCGTCCGTGGTCGCGGTGGGAGCGCCGGCGGCAGCGGCCGCGATCGGAGCATTCGGTAGCCGGCGAGCCCCGGACGTGTACGCGCAGTTGGAGAAGCCGGCGTGGGCGCCTCCTGCCAGCGTGTTCGGTCCGGTCTGGACCGGGCTCTACACCGGCATCGGTGTCGTGGGCTGGCGGATGGTCGGCGCCGGGACGCCGCGTCGGACGTGGGCGTTGCACGGGACTCAACTTGCTTTGAATGCCGTGTGGCCGCATACCTTCTTCGGAGTCCGAAGCAAGCGACTGTCGCTGGCGGTGATCGCGGCTCTCGACGTGGCTCTCGCCACCGAAGTCGTCGATGTGGCCCGCCGGGACCGGGTCAACGGCGCCATCCTGAGCGCCTACCTCGGATGGAGCCTGTTTGCGACCGCCCTGACGGCATCCGTGAACGATCCCGCATCACAACACGCTGACGGCACCTTCGCCGCCTCTCGGCGCGGGGAACAATAGCCCGCGACGACGCCTTCGGTGCTTGCGCGGGATCCTCCAGAATCTGCGCGCAACGGTCGCTCCGCGAAAACCACTCGCACGGCTTCCTGTCGCGCTGTTAGCTTCGGAACGACGCCCGCTCGACAGAAGGCCCGTGCCGTGACCACCCCCGACGTGACCGCATCCCGCAGTCTCGCACCGTTGATCCTGCTCAACGTCGCGACGCTGTTGTCGGCCACCGGCAACGGCATCGTGATCGTCGCGCTGCCGTGGCTGGTTCTCGAACAGACCGGACGCGCCACCGACGCCGCGATCGTCGCGGGCGCGGCCACCCTCCCGCTACTGCTCGCGAGCCTGTTCTCGGGCACCGTCGTCGACCGGTTCGGCCGCCGACCCACGTCACTGGTGTCGGACGCGTTGTCCGCATTGTCGGTGGCCGCGATTCCCGTCGTCGCGGGGACGGTGGGATTGTCGGTGCCGATCCTCGCGGCACTCGCGGCGCTCGGTGCGACGTTCGACCCGGCCGGGATCTCGGCCCGCGAATCGATGCTGCCGGCCGCGACCAAGGCAGCGGGGTGGCGACTCGACCGCGTCAACAGCCTGTACGAGGCCAACTACAACGTGGCGTACCTGATCGGTCCGGGTGTCGGTGGCGTGCTGATCGCACTGATCGGACCGGAGAGCACGCTGTGGGTCACCGCAATCTGCTTCGTGCTGTCGCTCGTGACGATCGCATTCCTGCGCCTCGAAAATGCGGGCCGGCCCGACCATGCGACCCGCCCGGCATCGATGTGGACGGGCACGCTCGAGGGGCTGAAGTTCGTGTGGCGGGACCGCCTGCTGCGCACCCTGGCACTGGTCGACATGGTCATCGTCGCGCTGTACATGCCGATCGAATCGGTGTTGTTCCCCAAGTACTTCACCGACCGCGGCGAGCCTGCCCAACTCGGCTGGGTACTGATGGCGATGAGCATCGGCGGACTCGTGGGCGCGCTGTCCTACGGGGCCCTCGCGCCCTATCTCAAACGCCGGAATCTGATGCTCGTCGCGGTCACCGGACTGGGCCTCGCGATGATCGGCATGGCGTTCCTGCCACCCCTCTGGGTGCTGCTCGGCCTGTCCGTCGTGATCGGCCTCGTATACGGGCCTGTGGGCCCGATCGCCAACTGGGCCATGCAGACCCGCAGTCCCGAGCACATGCGCGGACGTGTCGTCGGCGTGATGACGTCCACCGCGTACGCGGCCGGGCCGCTCGGCTACCTGCTGGCCGGACCCCTCATCGATCAACTCGGCATCCGCACCACGTTCTTCGTGCTCGCGATCCCGGTGGTCGCGGTCGCCGCGGTGTGCTTCTCCCTGCCGGTGCTGCGCGAACTGGACGCCGACCGGAAGCCCCCGACGGTGAGGTTAGGCTCACCGTCATGACTACCTTCGATGCCGCCGTTATCACCGCGGTGACCGGCCACATGAATGGCGACCACACCGAAGACAACCTGCTCATCGTGCGCGCCTTCGCCCAGCCGAACGCCAGTGCCGCCCGTATGACCGGACTCGACGGCGACGCCGGCGAATGGGTCGCCGACGTCGACGGCGCCGAGCGGACCGTGCACGTGCCGTGGCTGGGACCGGTCACCGACCGGGCGTCGATTCGCACGGAGGTGGTCGCGCTGTACCGCGCGGCATGCGACAAGCTCGGGGTCGCGCCGAACGAGCACTGACAGGGCGCCGGCGGTATCGTCCGTGCCGAATGCAACGATCGTTGCAAACGGCACGGACGAAAGGATCCGGACCCGTGGATCTCGAAACTGCACTGACAACCACTCGGACCGTACGCAAGCGCCTCGACTTCTCCCGCCCCGTTCCGCGCGAGCTGATCGACGAGTGCCTGCGGCTGGCGCTGCAGGCACCCAACGGCTCGAATCGTCAACTGTGGCACTGGGTGATCGTCGACGATCCCGCCGTGCGCGCGCAGGTCGCCGAGCTGTACCGCGAGGGCCTGGCCGAGGCGATGGCGCGGACGAACATGCGCAACCCCGACCCTGCCCAGTCCGGCCGAATCCGGCCGTCCGTCGAGTATCTCGGCGAGCATCTGCACGAGGTCCCGGCCCTCGCGATTCCGGTGCTGAAGGACGACGCGCGCGGCATGGAGGTGTTCATGCAGGCCAGCCGGTGGGGGTCGGTCATTCCCGCGGTGTGGAGCTTCATGCTCGCACTGCGGGCCCGGGGCCTGGGATCGGCATGGACGACGGTCCACCTGCTGCGGGAGCGCCAGATCGCCGAGGTCCTCGGCATCCCGGACGGCTACACCCAGGTCGGCCTCTTCCCCATCGCGTACACGCTCGGCACGGACTTCAAGCCCGCGTCGCGCCGCCCCGTCGAGGAGGTGCGCAGCTGGAACCGCTTCGTCGAGGTGCCGAACGGCTAGCTGAAACCCATTACCTCGTCGCCCCACGCCACCCGCATCGCGTGGTCGGGATCCGGCACGAGACTGTCGTGGCTGTCGATCAGGAGCGTCGACCGGGTCTCCTCGGTATACGGCGCCCAGTGCTTGGAGCCGTCGAGGGCGGCGGGGACACCGTGCCGCGCGAAGGCCAGCCACCGGCGCTGCACGCGGCCGGACACCTCGATCGCAGTCTTGCGGCCCCCCAGCCAGAAGGTGGGGTCGGGACTGAGCGTTCCGAAATTGCCGAACACGTACGGCAATTCGGTGGCATGCCCGGCCCCGACGCGGGCCGCCTTGAGCAGCGGGGTGGCGTGGTCGAACCGGTACACCCAGGTGGGTGAGTGCCGACTGTGCGCGTCGGCCACCCACAGCGCGGGCATCCGAAAGGCCGCGTCACGCGAAATTGCAAGCACCCCTCGCGCTTTCGCGCTATCCGGGTACGCAGCGACGATCTCTGCCAGGCGCAGCGGCGAGAGTCCCGGGTTGTCCTGGGCGAGCCCGACGAACATCTGCTGCACCGCCTCGGCGCTCACCGGCAGCAGCGGCGAGCGCATGAACTTGAAGATCGACGCCTCGTCCTTGTTGGATCCGATGATGAGCGGGATCCGGTGCGAGTACCCCTTCTGGAAGGCGGCGACCGGATAGTGCGGAACGAGGTCACGATCGACCACCGGCGCCATCGCGAGCGTGCCCGGAACCTTCGTCGGCACCTCGTCGACGAGCATGTCGCCCGCCTTGACCAAGTGTTCGACCGGCATCTCGCCGAGTTCGCCGATCCGGTCGACGGGAAGATCGAGGATCTCGAGGAAGCGGGCCGCGACCGATGCCGCCCGCTCGGCGCCGTACACCGACGTCGACGGCGGACTCTGCGCAATGGCCCGGTGGAACAGCCCCTCCGCCCGCGGCACCGTCATCAACGTCGTGATCGCGCCGCCGCCGGACGATTCGCCGAACACCGTCACGTCCTCGGGGTCACCGCCGAACGCCGCGATGTTGTCGCGCACCCACTCGAGGGCCGCGATCTGATCCCGCAGCCCGATATTCGACTCGAACGTCCGATCCGCCGTCGAGAACGACGACAGATCGAGGAAGCCGAGGGTCCCGAGGCGGTAGTTGAAGCTGACCAGCACGACGTCGCCGCGTTCGGCCAGAAGGCGGCCGTCGTAGATCGGCTGGGCCGACGAGCCCAGGCAGTACGCGCCGCCGTGGATCCACACCATCACCGGGCGGGGGGTGCCGTCCGGTCGCGGGGCCCACACATTGATCGTCAGGCAGTCCTCGTCGATCCGCATCGACGGATCGAGGGGGACGGACGTGTCATGTCCCTGCGGCGCCATCGCCCCGAAAGCGTTCGCGTCGAGCACGTCGTCCCACGGTGCGGGCGGGGCCGGACTGCGGAAGCGCAGGTCCCCGATCGGCGGCGCCGCGTAAGGAATCCCCTTCCAGGCGTAAACCGAACCGTCGGCATATCCGCGAACGGGGCCGCTGGGCGTCTCGACCACCAGGGTTCCAGGCGCCTGCGCCGAGGCGATCTCCACAGCTTCCATCGCGCGGCCCTCCTCACCTCCGAGCGGCCGCCGACCGAGGGTGACAGCCGACTGCCAAGGTACCAATCCTGCGGTGCTAAGGTCGGCTCGTTCACGACACGGGGTGCTCCGCACAGGCGGGGCTGAGATCACACCCGGGAACCTGCATCAGGTAATGCTGACGAAGGGATGTCATGGCGATGACCACGCCTGTCCACGACACATCTGTCCACTCCGCCTCTGTCAACTCCGCCTCCGACGGGGCGCCGCGTTTCACCGATCGACTGTGGGAGCGCACGGCCGTCCTGCGCGCCGCGATCGACGACATGGAGTTCCTACGCCGTCTCGGTGACGGCACGCTGCCGCTCGACGTGTTCCGCACGTACATCGAGCAGGACGCGCTGTACCTGGCCGAATACGCCAAGGCGCTCGCACTGCTGGCGGTGAGATCACCGGATCCGCAGACCGCGGCCTTCTGGGCGACGTCGGCCGCCACCGCCGCGGTGGTCGAGACCGAACTGCACGAGGGCCTGATGAGCAGCGGTGCGCTGCCGGAGAGCGCGGGCACGCCCGAGCATTCGCCGGCGTGCCTCGGGTACGTGTCGTACCTGACCGCCACCGCCGCGACCGAGCCGTACCCGGTCGCCGCGGCGGCAGTGCTGCCGTGTTTCTGGATCTACGCCGAGGTGGGCCGCCGGCTGGCCGCGGACGCGCACGACGTGCTCGCCACCGACCCGTCGCACCCGTACGCGCAGTGGGTGACCACGTACGACGACCCCGCATTCCACGAGTCCGTCGCGACCGCGCGCCGTCTCGTCGACGCGGCCGCAGCCGCCGCGACCACCACGCAGCGTGATGCGATGGAGAAGGCGTTCGTCGTCGCGACGCGCTACGAATTCCAGTTCTGGGACACCGCCCTGAACCCGCAGCCCTGGCCCGCATCGTGACGTCGGTGTCGCGGCTGCGCCGCGTCCTGGCCACCTCCGCGATCGTCGCGTCGGCGATGAGCATCCTCACCGGGTGCGGCAGCACCGCCGACTCCGGTGACACCATCCGCTTCGCCCTCGACTGGACGCCGAACACCAACCACACCGGGTTGTACGTCGCGCTCCAGGAAGGCTTCTTCGCGGACGCCGGACTCGACGTCGAGGTGCTGCCGTACAACAACACGTCGCCCGACACGCTCGTCGACGCGGGCAATGCCGAATTCGGTACCAGCTTCCAGGATTCAGCCACCTTCTCCCGGGCCGCGGGCGCACAGACCGTGTCCGTCCTCGCGCCGCTGCAGCACTGGGCGACGGGTATCGGAATCAAGGCCGACCGCGACGACATCGCGAGCCCCAAGGATCTCGACGGCAAGACGTACGCCGGGTTCGGCGATCCCGGCGAGAGGGAGGTCCTGCGCCAGGTCATCCGGAACGACGGCGGCACAGGCGAATTCGAGACTGTCGTGCTCGGCACCTCCGCCTACGAGGCGGTGTACGGCGGGCAGGCCGACTTCACGGTGTCGTACTTCGCGTGGGAGGGCGTCGAGGCGGCCCGCCGCGGCACGCCGATGCGCTACTTCCACTACACCGACTTCGGCTTCCCGGACGCCTACGCGATCGTCGTGAACGGCAACGAGAAGTGGCTCGCCGAGCATCCCGAGCAGGCACGCAAGTTCGTGCAGGCCCTGCAGCGCGGCTACCAGACGGCCGCCGACGATCCCGATCGCGGCGCCAAGGCTCTCATCGCTGCGAACCCCGGCGTCTTCAGCGACGAGCAGTTGGTGGTCGAGAGCCAGCGAATGCTGGCCGCGGACTACATGAAGGACACCGCCGGACGCGTCGGCTCCCAGACGCGGGAGCAGTGGGCGGGCTACTCCGGCTTCCTGTACGAGCACGGACTGCTCGCCGGACCGGACGGCAAACCGCTGGTCGCCGAACCGGATTGGTCGACGTACTTCACCGATGAGTACCTCGCGACTCCGTAAGCGCGACGCGATCGCCACCCCGGGCCCGGTGCGCCGTCTGCTCCCGGCCGTGGTCCTGGCGATCGCGCTCGTGGCAGCGTGGCAGGTGTACGTGACGGTCAGCGGGATCCGTCCGCAGGTGCTGCCCTCTCCCGGGCGAGTACTCGAGCAGGGGTGGGCGCACCGCGACGACATCGCCGTCCACGCGTGGTCCACCCTGCAGGTGACGCTCGTCGGGTTCGCGGTGTCGCTGGTCGTGGCGTGGACACTCGCGGTCCTCGTCGACTTCTCGCCGTCGCTCCGACGGGCTTTCGTCCCGCTGTTCGTGGTGTCCCAGACGCTGCCGATCATCGCGATCGCACCGCTGATGATCATCTGGTTCGGATTCGGCCTGCTGCCCAAGGTTCTCGTGATCGCGCTCGCGACGTTCTTTCCGATGGCGATCGGCCTGATCGAGGGATTCGCGTCCGCCGACCGCGAGGCCGGTGCGCTGCTGCGCAGCATGGGTGCGTCGCGGTGGCAGCAGTTCCGCTACGTGCGACTACCGTCGGCCCTCCCCCGGTTCTTCACCGCGCTGCGCATCGGCGTGACCTACGCGGTCGTCGGTGCCGTGTTCGCCGAGTATGTCGGCGCGAGTTCGGGGCTCGGCATCTACATGAGCGTCCAGAAGAACTCGTTCCGCACCGATCTGGTGCTGGCGGCCGTCGCCGTGACGGCGGTGATCAGCGTGACGCTCTATCTGTGCACATTCGCGATCGAGCGCGTCGTGGCCCCCTGGGTGCGCCAGGAGGAACACCGTGGCTGAGACGTCCGTCGTCGAACTGTCCGGCGTCACCAAGTCATTCGGTGCGAGACGAGTGCTCGACCGCATCGACCTCGACGTCCGCGCCGGCGAGTTCGTGTCGGTGATCGGACCGAGCGGGTGCGGCAAGAGCACCGTCTTCGGGATCGTCGCGGGCCTCGACGCCCCCGATTCGGGCACCGTGTCCGCGCCCACCTGCGCCCACATGCCGCAGAAGGACCTGCTGTTCCCGTGGCGATCGGTGCTCGACAACACCGCCCTCGGGCTCGAGGTGCAGGGGGTTCCGAAGAAGCAGGCCCGCGCCCGAGCCGGTGAACTGTTCGCACGGTTCGGGCTCGCCGGTTTCGAGGACGCACGGCCGCATCAGCTGTCGGGCGGGATGCGTCAGCGAGCCGCCCTGCTGCGCACCGTGGTCCAGGACCGATCGGTGCTGCTGCTCGACGAGCCGTTCGGCGCGTTGGATTCACTGACCCGCACCGAGATGCAGACCTGGCTGCAGGACGTGTGGCAGCAATATCGCTGGACCGTCCTGATGATCACCCATGACGTGCGCGAGGCGGTGTTCCTGTCCGACCGGGTGGTCGTGCTCTCGGCGCGACCCGCGACGGTTCGCCGCGAGGTGATCGTGGACCTGCCCCGGCCCCGCGAGTTGCCGATCGTGACGTCGCCCGAGTTCGCGGCGATCGAGCGCGACCTCATCGAGGTCCTACACGAGGAGTCCCGTCGGGCCCTCGCCGAGCAGGAATCGGCGGACTGACAGAGACCGCACGCGCCGTACCGGACAGTCGCTTCGATACCCGAATGTTCTTTCCCTTCAAGGGAAACCGTTCGGTTCATGCCTGATCGAGATGAATGTCCCCTGAGCCTCGACGGATCGAGACTTCCTCGTTACGCTTTCGTTATGGCCGTCGGTTGAGGCTCATCGCCCCCGCGCCGGTTCTCCCCTCCATATCGCGGGTGCTCGGCACCCGACAGGAAGTACACGATGACGAAACGAGTTCTCCTGGCCGCGATTGCGGCCCTCGCCGCACTCGTGCCGGCGCTGGCCATCGCTCCTGCCGCATCGGCGGCCACCGGAACGGTCTCGAACGGCATCGCCTGGACGGCGAAGCCCGACGCCGGGCCGTCGAATCCCATGACGAACCAGGAGTACTGCACTCTCGGCGTCGTCGGCACCGACCACCTCGGCAACAAGATCGCAATCTCCGCGGCGCACTGCGTGTCCGCGGCTGCCGGCGGCGCAACCGAGTTCCCCGACGGGGCAACGGTGTACCGCTTCGGGTCGACCGGGACGGGAAGTCCGATCGGAACCATCGCGTACCGCAATCCGCTGATCGACTATGTGGTCATCGAACTGAACCCCGACGCGGTCCTCTCCTCGAACGGGCCCGAGGCCCGGATCGACAGCGTCGGACCGTCGCACCCCGACGGCATGCTGTGCAAGGCCGGCGTGCGGACGGGCCGCACCTGCGGGGCGATCTACGGGCAGGAGGCGCTGCGGATCAACTCGCTCGCCACCGCGAACGGCGGCGACTCCGGCGGGCCCGCGTTCGTCAACGACACCCAGTTGGTGGGCATGACTCGGGGACCGTTCGAATTCATCGACTTCTCGGCGGTACTCGACAGCATCGCCTCGCAGGCCAACCCGGTCGGCAGGGGTTTCGCGGTTACCGACAACTGAGCCGACTGCACCGAAACGTCACGCGCCCCGCTGCCGGAAGACCGGCAGCGGGGCGCGTGCGTGTGTTGCGGCCTACTTGCCGGCGATGTTCATCGCGGCGATGTGGCTGAACAGCATGCTGGTGCCGATCGGGTTGCCGCCACCGGGGTAGGTGGTGCCGCTCGGGGCCGCCATGGTGTTACCGGCCGCGTAGAGGCCCGGGATCGGGTTACCCGAGGTGTCGAGGACGCGCGCGGCGGTGTCGGTGCGCAGACCGCCCTTGGTGCCGAGATCGGAGATGCCGAACGCAGCAGCGTGGAATGGGCCCTGCTCGATCGGGATGAGCGCCGGGCCGCCGCCGGTGAACGCACGGTCGTAGGCCTCCTCGCCGCGACCGAAGTCCTCGTCGACGTCGTTGGCTGCCATCGCGTTGAAGCGCTCGACGGTCGCCGCCAGGTTGTCGGCGGGGATACCAAGCTTCGCGGCCAGTTCCTCGAGGGTGTCGGCCGTGTGCCACAGACCGGCGTCGACGTACTTCTCGGTCTCGACCATCGAGACGTTCGAAGCGCCCACCGGAGGCCGCTCGCCCGCGCGGTCGTCGTAGATCATCCAGTACGGCAGCGTGACCGAACCGTCTTCCATGCCGGCGATGACGTCGCGGCCGAGGCGGTCGTACGGCGCGTACTCGTTGACGAAGCGCTTGCCGTCCTGGTTGACGAAGATGCCGCCGGTGAAGCACAGCGCGAACGCCGAGCGTCCGTCCGGGTGCGTCAGGCCGGGCGACCACCAGGCCTCGCCCATCAGGTCGGTGTCGGCGCCGACGGCGATACCGGCCTGGTGTGCCTTGCCGACATTGCCCCACGGTCCCATCGTGTCGCGCGCGACACCCGGGACGCCGTACTTCTGGCGGAGCTCGTCGTTGCCCTCGAAGCCGCCGGCGGCCAGGATGACGCCCTTGCGGGCGCGGATCGCGACCTGCTCGCCGTCACGCTCGACGATCGCACCGGCGACGGCGCCGCCCTCGACCACCAGCTCGACGAGCGGGGTGTTCAGGTTCAGCTTCGCATTCGGGTACTTGCCGATCGCCTTGAGGAAGCGACCGATCAGCGCGCGGCCACCGATCAGCATCTCGGGCAGCTCCGCGCCGAGGCGGTCGAAGTCGAGGGGACCGCGAACCAGCTTGTGCAGGTCACCGACCTCGGAGACCGGCAGCGGGCTCGGGATGGTGTGCCGCTGTCCGTCGTTGCGGGCCTTGGGTGCCTTGCCGAAGTAGTCCGGCCACGGGTAGGTGGCGAACTCCAGGTCGTCGTCCTGCTCGAGGTACCCGACCAGCGGGCCGCCACCCTTGACGTAGGTGTCCTGCAGCTCGCGCGGGGTCCGGTCACCGACGACGGCGTGGTAGTACTCGAGCGCGTCCTCGATCGTGTCGTCGACGCCGGCGCGCTGCAGCACCGGGTTGCACGGGAACCAGAATCCACCGCCACCGGAGTACGCGGTGGTGCCGCCGAACTTGTCCGTCGCCTCGACCAGGATCACGTCCAGGCCCTCGCGGGCAGCGGTGTAGGCACCGGTGACGCCACCGGCGCCCGACCCGGCCACCAATACGTCACATTCTTCGTTCCAGTTGACCATCGTTCAGCCTTTCCCGGCGACGCCGGATCGGTTTCTCCGCCTCGTCGATGCGGAGATCGGGGCCTTGCGGCCCCTGGGGAGGTGCGCCGCGGTCAGCCGACCGGACGCACAGGGTTGGTTCCGTCCCAACTACGGGACTGTTCGATGCCGTAGGCGATCAGTTCGCGCATGCCGGCGCTCTGGATGTATTCGAAGACGACACCCGGCTGGGAAGGCGCATGCACGTAGGCGACCCGGGTGCCGGGACCCTCGGCGACGAAAAGCTCCTCGAGGCCGCGGTCTCGTGCGGCAGCGAGAGCGGAATCGAGATCGTCGGTGATCCACGCGATGTGGTGTGGTCCGGCCAGCGGATTCCCCGCCGCGTCCGTGTAGGGCGACGGGGTGGACGAGGTGATCTGCATGAGTTCGATCTGGAGGTCGCCGGTGTAACCCATTGCGACGTCCATGGACACGACGGTGTCCTGTCCCGCGTAGCGGCCGGTGAGGCTCACGCCACGGAACACGGTCCACGGTCCGACACCGGCGTGGGTGACCCAGTGCTCGATCGCGGCATCGAGATCCGCCACCACATAACCCATCTGAACTGCGGGTTCGGGAACCTCGAGACTCATGCACACCTCCAACGGCATTCGACGTGGTGTGTGATGGTAGCCACCGCTACCGGTGGTGGTTCAAGCGCTCGTCCCACTGAGAGGACGGATCGAGCGCGGTCGGGCTCGCCGGCCGGGCGTCGTCAGCGACCCGATCCGCCGCATCCCCAGCCGAGCCCCGCCAGTTCCTGCCCGCGAGACAGGACGTCGTCGAGCATCTTCTCGGTGAGCCTGCCGGTGAAGGTGTTCTGTTGGCTGGGGTGATAGCAACCGATGACGTTGAGCGGCTTGCCGTCCGCGGTGTGGAGTACGGCCACCGCACCGTGCCCGAACTTCGGCTTCGGCGTGGGCACGGTGCCACCGGCCCGTCGTACTGCGCCGAGCGTCGCGTCCCAGCCGAAGGCGCCGAGCGCGACGATGGCTCGCGCGAAGGGCAGCAGCTTCGACAACTCTGCATCGAGCCAACCGGCGCAGCAGTCCCGTTCTTCGGTACTCGGCTTGTTCTCGGGCGGCGCGCACCTTACCGCCGAGAGCATCCGCACCCCGAACAACTTCTGCCCGTCGCCGGCGTATTCGACGGTCTCCTTGCTCGCGAGTCCAGCGCGGTGCAGTGCGCGGAACAGCCAGTCGCCGGCCTGATCGCCGGTGAACATCCGCCCGGTGCGGTTGCCACCGTTCGCGGCCGGGGCGAGGCCCATGATGAGCAGCTTCGGGAAGTCGGCACCGAAGCCGACGAGCGGGCGACCCCAATAGGGCTGGTCCGCGAAGGAACGGCGCTTGGTCTCGGCGGCCTCCTCACGCCAGTCCACCAGCCGCGGGCAGGCCCGACACACACTGATCCGGGCATCGATTTCGAGGAGGTTCTTCGCACCGGCCGCCACCGCGACGACGTCCTCGGCGGTCCGCGCCACCGGCGTCTGCGCGTCTGCGGGGTCCCCGGGCCACCCGGTGCCGGGCGGAACCGGAGACGGGAAAGACTTCCCCGTCCCGGGATGCGGCAGCAACTGACCGGTCATCGGATCCGTGCGCTCGTAGACATACGTCAATTCAACCCGATCAGCGCGACACGAGTCAGTCGGGTGCGGACCGGCGGAATACGACCTGCACAATCGACCGCATGAACTCGCACCCCGTCGATCCAGTGCTCGTGGACGTGGCGCGGGCCGCACGCCGGGTGGTTGTCTTCAGTGGTGCCGGCATGTCCGCGGAGAGCGGGGTGCCGACCTTCCGGGACGCCCAGACCGGTCTGTGGGCGCAGTTCGATCCGACCGAACTGGCCACGCCCGAGGCCTGGGACCGCGACAGCGGGCTGGTGTGGGCCTGGTACCAGTGGCGGACGGGACTCGTGCGGCGGGTGCAGCCGCATGCCGGCCACCGCGCCGTCGCCGACTGGGCAAGCCGGACGCAGCTGAGCGTCGTCACGCAGAACGTCGACGATCTGCACGAGCGAGCGGGCTCCGACGTCGTCGCACACCTGCACGGCAGCCTGTTCTCACCCCGCTGCTCCCGTTGCGGTGCAGCGCATCCCACCGACGGCGGTGTCGACACCGAACCGACCGGCCCACTGGCGCCACCGTCCTGTGAGAGCTGCGGAGGCGCAGTTCGTCCCGGCGTGGTGTGGTTCGGCGAAGCGCTGCCCGAGGATGCGTGGACGCGGGCGGTCGCGGCCGTCGAGACGTGCGACCTCATGGTCGTCGTGGGCACCTCCGCGGTGGTCCACCCCGCCGCGGAACTGCCGATCCTTGCGGCGCGCACCGGCGCCACCGTCGTCGAGATCAACCCGGAGGCAACAGACCTCAGCCGGCACATCTCGCACACCTGGCGCACTACCGCAGCTACGGGGCTTCCCGCCCTGGTCGATGCGATCGGCGGCGACCGGTAGCAGAGTCGAGTTGTATCCGGAGCGACAAACCACATATGTGCCATAAACTCCGGCGGTGGCTCCCCTACTGGTTTCCGTGATCATCCCGGCGTACAACGCTGTCGATCTCATCGACGAACAGCTCGACGCCCTGGCCGCCCAGGACTACACGGGCGACTTCGAGGTTGTGGTCAGCGACAACGGGTCGACCGACGGGCTTGCGGGTCATCTCGCGGATCATCCGGTGACGTCTCGATTGAAGCTGCGATACGTCGACAGCTCAGACGGTCAAGGCACGGCGTACGCACGAAACGTCGGAATCGCGGCCACTGATGGCGACTTCCTCGCATTCTGCGATCAGGACGATCGTGTCCACCCAGGCTGGCTGACGGCGTTGACATGCGTGGCCGAGAGCTTCGACGCTGTCGGCGGCCCGGTCGAAACCGCATCGATCAACACACCGGAGGTCGCATCGTGGCGGATCATGCCGGCGCCCGACGAGCGGTTCGGCGCCTCCGACTTCCTGCCGTACGCAATCGGCTGCAACTTCGGAGCCTGGCGGTCGAGCCTGGAGAAGGTAGGCGGATTCGACGAGTCCTTCCGGGGCGGCGGGGAGGACGTCGCGATGTCGTGGAAGCTTCAGCTGGCCGGGCTGACGCTCGGGCACGCTCCGGATGCGTTGGTGGCGTATCGTTTCCGCGACACCTACCGAGGGACGTGGAAGCAGATGTCCGCGTACGGGCGGACCTCCGTTCAGGTCCATCTAGCCTTCCGTGAACACACCCCGAAGCGCGCATCGACGAAGGCCCTGGGGCTCTCAATTCTCGGTGTCGTACTCCTCAACCCACTGGTTCCGAGATTCGTCGCACGCGTTCCGCGCGGAATGTGGGTCGCGCAGACCGCGTTCCTCGCGGGAAAACTCAAGGCATCCTGGCAGAATCGAGTGTTCTTTGTCTGACTCCGCTGTCCGCCGGGCGCCGACGATGGTCTCGGTCGTCATCCCGGCCCACAACGCGCGCAATCTCATCGACGTCCAGTTGACGGCGCTGGCCGAGCAGGATTACTCCGGGACATTCGAGGTCGTCGTCAGTGACAACGGCTCCACCGACGGCCTCGAGGAGCACCTCGCGGACCACCCCCTGCACACGGTCCTCGACTTGCGGTGCATCGACTCGTCCCTCATCAAGGGTGCTCCGCACGCCCGCAACGCTGGTGCCGCGGCCGCCAAGGGAGACTTCCTCGCGTTCTGCGACGCCGACGACCGGGTTCACCCGGGTTGGCTGTCCGCGCTCGTACGGGCATCCGCCGAATACGACGCCGTCGGAGGGCCTGTGGAGACGACGACGCTGAACTCCCCCGACGTTGCGTCGTGGCGGCCGGTGACCCCGCCGGACAAGCGTGAGGAGACACCGGGATTCCTCGACTTCGCCTTGTCCGGCAACCTCGGCCTGTGGCGAACCGCATTCGACACGACCGGCGGATTCGACGAATCTCTCACGGTTGGTGAGGACGTCGACTTCACCTGGCGCCTCCAGCTCGCCGGACTCACCCTCGGCCACGAGCCGAAAGCAATGGTGGCGTATCGCCTCCGCGACAACTACCGCGCGCTCTGGCGACAGTCGTTCGCTTACGGCATGGCGGGGCCGGAACTGTACCGCCACTACCGGTCGTACGGCTTGCGTCCCACCAAACCGCTGCCGCTGCTGCTGTTCGCGCTGGCACTGGTCGCGCGGTGCCCGGTGGTGCCTACGTTCATCAGCAGGCTGTCGACAGGCGGCTGGATCTACTACGCGGCGTTCGCCGCAGGCCGTGTGCGCGGAAGCTTCAAGTATCGGGTCTACTTCGTCTGATCTCTATCAGAGGAAGTACACCCGATATCGGATGCTCCCGCGCACACGACCGACCATGCGACCGGCGTAGATGAGCCACTGCCCCGTCGACAGGCGTGTCAATGCTCTCGGCAACAACGGGTTTCGAAGCAGCAGCAAAGTAAACAGCACCGGGAAGGCGAACACGTTCCGAGTGAATCCCCTGCTCCGGTACTGCTTGAACAGGCGAGGATCCGCTTCCCCGTACCGGGCGCTGTGGTTCCACAACTCCCGGTAAGCGGTACGGACGCGGTACGCCATGAGCGCCCGCGGAGCATGACCGAAGGTTCCGCCCACCAACTGAACACGCCAGGAGAATTCGACGTCTTCGCCCGCGAACGTGTACGACTCGTCCCAACCGCCGGCCCGATCGTAGGCATCACGCCACACCGCACACGAACAGCCGTTTGCGAACGGGAGGAAACCGGGAAACGCGAACCCCTGCTCGGGTGGCTGCATGAGCATTCGGTCCGCCACCTCCTGACTGTTCAGTGACATGTTCTCCAGGGCGCCACTGACCATGTCGTACTGCGACGCCGCCTCCACCAGCGCCGACAGCCACCCCGGATGGGCGCGGTCGTCGGCGTCGCAGAAGGCCAGCAGGTCGCCCGCCGCCGCTGCAACGGCCGCGTTGCGCGCATGCGAGGCGCCCCGCACCTCGGGTGCCGGCACACACCGGAGGTGCAGCCGGTCGCGGAGGAGATGAGCTTCGAGGTGCTCGTGCAGTCCGTCGGTGGAACCATTGTCGCCGACGACGACCTCGAACGGACCGGCGTAGTCCTGATTCGCGAGAGCTTCGAGCTGCTCATCGATGACGTGCCGGGCGTTGTAGGCCGGCACGATCACCGACACCAGTTCCGGTGTTCTCCCAGACATCCCGATCCTCACTCGCCGCCCGAAACGGCACGTCCCAGATTGTTCACCGGCATAGCGGGCGACGACGCCATGTCCTCCAGCACTGCCAGGAATCCATCGACTACGCGCTTCGCCGTCGAATCGTCGAACAGCGCCGTCTGGTACAGCAAACCACCGCTGACGCCCATCGGCGCGCCGTCCGTGTCGTAGTGATCGTTGAGGCTGAACTCGAGTTCGTGCTTCGCGACGATCGTGGGCACCTGATGCGCCTCGATCGACAGTCCCGGGAATTGCGCCCCGAGGCCCGACCCGGCCCGCTGGAGGATCAGTGTCGCCTGGAACAACGGATTCCAGGGCACGTCGGCATCCAGGCCCAGCGCCCGTTCGAGGCGGGGGTTCGACACGTCCGGATGCGCGTACGCGCCGAGCGCCGCCGTCCGGACCGCCGAGATGAGACCGGCCACCGAATCTCCCTCGTCCACGACGACTCTCATGAGGACGTCGTCGGAGAAGTTGCCGATCAGATCCTCGAGTTCCGGCTCCCCGCGACCTGCGATAGAGGTCGCGACGGTCACGTCCTTCTCGTTTGCGAACCGGCTGACGGACAACGCGAACGCCGCCTGCAGCACGATGAACAGGCTCGCTCCACAAGCCCGTGCGAGCGCCACCAGCGCCGCGTGGGTACCGGCATCCAGGTGGACGGGCATGACCGCTCCCACGGTCGAGCGCACGGCCGGACGGGGCCGATCCGTCGGGAAATCGAGCAGTTCGGGTCGATCCGCCAGCGTCCGGGTCCAGTAGGCGAGCTGGCGATATGCCTCACCGGCCGGATCGTCGAAGTCTCCGAGCAGAGCATGTTTCCACGCCGTGTAGTCGGCGTACTGCACCGGAAGCGGATCCCACTGGGGCGCCACACCCGCAGCGCGAGCGGCGTATGCGACGACGACATCACGCGTCAGCGGCGCGACGCTGAATCCATCGGCGGCGATGTGGTGAACCACGACCGCGAGCACGTGGTCATCCGGGCCCGACCGGAACAGCCGCATCCGCAGCGGCAGATCGGCCGCAACGTCGAAGTCGCCCCACAGGAACGCGGTGAGCTCGCTGTCGAGGAGATCGCCCTCCGCGGGAACGCACTCGATCCGCGGCACGGCGTCCGCGGCCGGCACGATGACCTGCACTGGGCCGTCGGCGGTGTCCGGGTACAGCGTTCGCAGCGCCTCGTGGCGGGCCACGACGTCGCCCGCCGCCGCCCCGAGCATCTGGACATCGACCGCGCCGCGCAGCCGGAGCGCGAACGGAACGTTCCACTCGCCGTTTCGCGTCCGCTGATTGGCGACCCAGATCCGCTCCTGCGCCGGCGCCAACGGAATCCGCGCGGGACGCTCGGTCGCGGTCAGGCGGGCACGGTCGCTGCCCGCCTGGGCGACGAGGCTTTCCGCGAGTGCCGACACGGTCGCGGCCTCGAAGAACTCGCGGACCGTCAGCGCGGTCCCGAACGCGTCGTTGATGCGGGCGGTGGCGCGCGTCGCGGACAGCGAGTTGCCACCGATGTCGAAGAAGCTGTCGTCTGCGCCCACCCGCTGGCGGTCGGTCAGATCGGCAAAGATTCCCGCGACGATCTCCTCGGTAGCGGAGACTGGCTCACGGAAGTCGTTGGTGCTCGAGAACTCCGGCGCGGGCAGCGCTCGCCGATCCAGCTTGCCCGTCACACCGAGTGGCAGTGCGTCGAGCAGGACGACCGTCGCGGGAACCATGTAGCCCGGCACCCGTTCGGCGACGAATGGAAGCAACGCAGCGACCTCCGGGGTCCTACCGGCGCGCGGCACCGCATAGCCGACCAGATGCTCGCTGCCGCCGGACGCCCGGTGCACTGTCACGACCGACCGGTCGATGTCGGGGTGCGCGGACAGTGCCGCCTCGATCTCGCCGAGTTCGATCCGGAACCCGCGCAGCTTCACCTGGAAATCGGTGCGTCCCAGATAGTCCAGGGTGGCAGCGGATCCGCGCGGCAGCCAGCGGACGAGGTCGCCGGTGCGGTACATCCGGGCCCCGGCGCCGCCGAACGGGTCCGCCACGAAACGGTCCGACGTGAGGTCGGCGCGTCCGACGTACCCCCGCGCGAGCTGGTTGCCCGCCAGGTACAACTCGCCGGGAACCCCGACCGGAACCGGGCGCAGGCGCGCATCGAGCACATACACACGGGTGTTCCACTCGGGCAGGCCGATCGGCACGGACGGCCCGTCGTCGAGACGACACTCGTGATGCGTGGCGCTCACCGCGGCCTCGGTCGGCCCGTACAGGTTGTAGACCGCGGCATCGCTGACGTCGGCGAACCGGCGAACTGCCTCGCCCGGCAGCGCCTCGCCGATGCAGATCACCCGGCGCAGCGTCGTGAGCTGTTCGCGGTTCGCCGCCGCCAGGAACGCGGTCAGTAGCGAGGGCACGAAGTGGACCGTGGTGACCCGACTGTCGCGGATCAGTCCCGCCAGATAGTCCGGGTCCCGTTCACCGCCGGCCTTCGCGACGACGAGCCGGGCTCCGGCGGTGAGTGCCCACCAGAATTCCCACACCGACAGGTCGAAGGTCGCCGCGGTGCGCAGCAGCACCGCGTCGGTGTCGTCGAGCGCGAAACGCGCCTGCTTCCACAACAACTGGTTGGCGATCGCAGCGTGCGGGACGGCGACGCCCTTGGGCCGACCGGTCGAGCCCGACGTGTAGATCACGTACGCCGTGTTCTCCGGTCGCAGCGTCGTACGTCGTTCCTCGTCAGCGATCGGATCAGAAGAATGAGCATCGAGATCGACCGTGTCGACATCGATGCGGACAGCGGACTCGGGCACCGACACGCGCTCACCGCTCGTGGTGAGGACGACGGCAGGCGCCGCCGAGGCGAGGACGTACTGCGTCCGTTCGGCGGGATGATCCAGGTCGATCGGCACGTACGCGCCACCGGACTTCGCCACCGCATACATCGCGACGAGCAGGTCCAGCGAACGTCGGATCGCGAGTGCCACCCGCGACTCCGGGCCCACGCCCTGTGCGATGAGCTCGCGGGCGAGGCGGTTGATGCGCGCGTCGAACTCGGCGTACGTGAGTTCGCGTTCGTCGAGCACGACGGCCACCGCGTCGGGACTTTCCCGCACACGCTCGGCGAACAGCTCGGGCAGCGTCGCCGCCGGGACATCGTGCCGGGTGTCGTTCCAATCGACCAGCACCGCGCGCCGCTCGGCCTCGCCCTGCAGGTCGATGTCCCCGACCACGACCCGACGGTTCGCGACGACACCGCGCAGCAGACGCTCGAATCTGCGCGCGAACCGCGCGATGGTCGCGTCGTCGAACAGATCCGACGCGTACGTGAACGACGCGGCGATGTCGCCGGGCGCACCGTCGTCGTCGTGATGGTCGACGAGCGTCAGATGCAGATCGAACTTCGCCGGTTCGAATCCCGAATCGACCGCCGCGATCTCGAGACCCGGCAGTTCGAAGCTGGTGCGGGCCAAGTTCTGCAGCGACAGCGCCACCTGGAAGAGCGGATGACGCGCGGTGGAACGCTCCGGATCGAGCACCTCGACAACCCGCTCGAAGGGCACGTCCGCGTGGGCGAACGCGGACAGGTCGGTGCTCCGCACCTGCTCCAGCAGGTCTGCGAACGTGGCGCCGGTGTCCACCTGTGTCCGCAGCGCGAGGGTGTTGACGAACATGCCCACCAGGTCGTCGAGCGCTTGTGCACCGCGACCGGCGATCGGCGTACCGATCGTGATGTCGGAGGTACCGCTGAGCCTGCCGAGCAGGGCAGCGAACGCGGCGTGCACGACCATGAACAGCGTCGATCCCTGCCTGCGCGCGAGGCTGAGCAACGCGCGGTGCAGCGATGCGTCGAGCGTGAACGCATGGGTCCGACCGCGATACGACTGCACGGCGGGCCGCGGTCGATCCGTCGGTAGGTCCAGCTGATCAGGAAGGTCCGCGAGTGTGTCTGCCCAGTAAGTGATCTGGCGGGAGGCGACGGATTCGGCGTCGGACTCGTCGCCGAGTGTCGCGCGCTGCCACAGGCTGTAGTCCGCGTACTGGACCGGCAGCGGTGACCACGACGGCTCGAGCCCCTGCCGGCACGACGCGTACGCGACCATCACATCCCGCGCGAGCGGCGCGACGGAGAAACCGTCGGCGGCGATGTGGTGCACGACCAGCACCAGCACATGGTCGTCGGCCCCGACCCGCAGAAGGGCCACCCGTAGCGGCACCTCGATGGTGACGTCGAATCCGGCGCCTGCCAGTCCCGCCACCGTCGGCAGAATCGAGTCTGCGTCGACAGCGATCGGATCGAACGCCGGAACCACCTGCGCGGCAGAAACGATCACCTGGCGGGGCCCCTCCGACGAATCGGGGTACACCGTCCGCAGCGCCTCGTGCCGCTCCACGGTTGCCACGATCGCCGCGTGGAGCGCGGCGACGTCGACGACGCCGTTCAGTCGCAGCGCCATGGGGATGTTCTCGGCGGCCGACGTCGGATCGAATCTGTTGAGGAACCACATGCGCTGCTGGGCCGGCGAGAGCGGGATCCGGTCGGGCCGGGCGATGGCGCCCAGTTCGGGGCCGGCCGTGCCCCGAGCCGATTCGGCGCGGGCCGCGAGCGCCGACACCGACGGGTACTCGAACAATTCCCGGATCCCCAGTCCGGCACCGAGTACCGCATTGACCCGCGCGATCAGCCGGGTTGCGAGCAGCGAATTGCCACCGAGATCGAAGAAGCTGTCGTCCACGGATACTCGGGCCAGTCCGAGCAGGTCCGAGAACACTCCGACGACTTGCTCCTCCGCCGGATTCGACGCACCCCGGAACTCCCGAGTCGAGACGAACTCGGGCACCGGCAGTGCCCTGCGGTCGAGCTTGCCGCCCGCAGTCACCGGCAGCAGGTCGAGCACGAGGATGCGGGTCGGAACCATGTACGTGGGAAGCGATTCCGCGACCTGCTCACGCAGTGCGTCCGGATCGAGATCCACGCCGGGCTCGGGCACCACATAGCCGACGAGGTGATCGCCGGTACGACCGTCACTGTGCAGCACCGCCACCGACTGCGCGACACCCTCGTATCCCGCGAGTGCCGCCTCGATCTCTCCGAGTTCGATCCGCAGGCCACGCAACTGGACCTGTGAGTCGAGTCGGCCTACGAAGTCGATCAACCCGTCGCGCGTGCGCCGGACCAGGTCCCCGGTGCGATAAAGACGCTCACCGCCGGGCCCCGCGACGAACCGCGACGCCGTCAGGCCCGCGCGCCGGTGGTAGCCGCGCGCGACGCCCGGCCCCGACAGATACAGCTCACCGATGACGCCGGCCGGAATCGGGCGCAGGCGGGCGTCGAGGATCGCCGCGCGAGCACCCGCGATGGGCGTGCCGATCGTGATCCGTTCGCCCGCCGACAGCGGATCGGTCATCGTGATGATGATCGTCGTCTCGGTGGGCCCGTAGCTGTTGAAGAATCGCCGTCCCGGAGCGAACCGTTCGACCAGCTCGGGCGGGCACACGTCGCCGCCGACGATCACCGATTCGAGGGAGTCGAGGCCGTCGACGTCGACCGTGCCGAGCGCGGCCGGTGCGGTGAGGATGTGCGTGACCCGCTCGTCCCGGATCACGTCGGCAAGTTCGTGTCCGCCGATCACCCCCGGTGGCACGACGACGAGGGTGGCGCCCGCGCTGAAGCCCGCGAGCATCTCGAACACCGATGCGTCGAAGCTCGACGACGAGAACCGCAGCACCCGCGAGTGCCGGGTCAGGGCCAACTCGGTCCTCGTCTCGGCGCTGAACGAGGACAGGCCCGTGTGCTCGACGACGACGCCCTTGGGCAGGCCGGTGGAGCCCGACGTGTAGATCATGTACGCCGCGTTGGTCGGTGCGATCGGGCCGCCGCGGTCGACGTCGCTCACGGGCCCGTCCGAGAACGCCGCGCAGTGGTCCTCGAGTGCAGCGGAATCGAGCACGAGCCACTTCGTCGACGTGGGCAGCGTGTCGACCACACTGGCGGACGCGAGTCCGATGTCGGCACCGGAGTCGGCGAGCATGTGCCGGATCCGGTCCGCGGGATGGGCCGGATCCACCGGGACGAAGGCGGCACCGGTCTTGACCACCGCCCACATCGCGACGATCGAATCGACGGACCGCGGGAACGACAGCGCGACAAACCGCTCGCGGCCGACCTTCCGCTCGATCAGCAACCGGGCCAGACGATTCGACCGCCGGTCGAGCTCGGCGTAGGTGAGGTCGACGCCGTCGCCGCGGACGGCAGTCGCGGCCGGGTGCGACGCCGCACCGGCGGTGAGGATCTCGGCCATCGTCCGCGCGGGAGCCGACACCGGCACCGGATCGACCGCGGCGAGCGCTCGATCGCGCTCGTCCAGCAGGTCGATGTCACCGACCGGGACGGACGGATCGGACGCGACGTGCGTGAGCACCCGCACCAGCTTGTCCGCGATCGCGGCGGCGGTCTCCGAATCGAAGAGATCCGTCGCGAAGGTCAGCGAGCCGAGCAGTTCCTCGGACGGCGCGGATCGGAGCGTGAACTCGAGGTCGAACTTCGCGACATCTGCGTGGGGGTCGACCACGGTGACCGTCACACCGGGAAGCTCGAGGACGGCCCGGCCGTGGTTCTGCAACGACAGCGCCACCTGGAACAGCGGCGCGTACGCCTGCGATCGTGGCGGATCGACGACCTCGACGACGCTCTCGAACGGCACGTCCGAGTGCGCGAAGGCCGCGAGATCGACCGAACGGACCTGGCGGAGCAGCCGATCCCACGGCTCGGCCGGATCGACTTCGGTGCGCAGCACGAGTGTGCCCGCGAACATGCCGACGAGGTCGTCGAGCGCGCGCTCGCCGCGTCCGGCGATCGGGGTACCCACCGTTACGTCGGAGGTTGCGCCTAGCCGTGCGAGTACCGCGGCAAGCCCCGCGTGCAGCACCATGAACAGGGTCGTGGCGTGCGCGGCCGCCAGGGCCTGGAGTCGGCGGGCAGTGACGGCGTCGATGGTGAAGTCCACGCGTTCAGCGCGATACGACGCGACTGCCGGGCGCGGCCGATCCAGCGGCAGGTCGAGTACCGCGGGAGCGCCGTCGAGACGGTCCTTCCAGTAGCCGAGTTGTTGCGTTGCGAGCGAACGGGGATCGGCGCCGTCGCCGAGAAGCCGCCGCTGCCACAGCGCGAAGTCCGCGTACTGCACCGCGAGCGGCGTCCACGACGGTTCCAGACCCGCGGCACGCGCGGTGTACGCGGCCATCACGTCACGCGCGAGCGGGAGCGTCGAGACGCCGTCCGCGCTGATGTGATGCACGACGAGGACGAGCACGACGTCGTCGGCGATCCTCAGGAGCCGCCCGCGCACCGGGACGGCGGCCGTGACATCGAAGCCGCCCGCGAGTTCGTCCGCGATCGCCGTCCGCAGCGCGTCCTCCCCCGGCACCGTCACCGGATCCAGGTCGAGGATCACCTCGTCGGCGGGCACGATCACCTGATGCGGGCCGCCGTCGGACTGCGGGAACCGCGTGCGCAACGACTCGTGCCGCACCAGCACGTCGCCGATGGCGGCTTGCAGCGCCGAAACGTCGAGCGCGCCGGCCAGTCGGACCACGAGTGGGATGTTGTAGGCGGGCGACGCGGGATCGAACTGGTTGAGGAACCACATGCGCTGCTGCGCGGGCGAGAGCGGCAGCTGCGCCGGGCGCGGGCCGGCCACCAGTGCGGGTCGGTCGTCCTGCGGTCGCGTGTGATCGAGGCGGGCCGCCAGCGCCGCGACGGTCGGGGCGTCGAACAGCTCCTTCACGCCGACCCTGGTGCGGCGCAACTCGTTCACACGAGCGATGACGCGGGTGGCGCTGAGAGAGTTACCGCCGAGATCGAAGAAGTCGTCCTCCGCACCCACCCCGACGATTCCGAGCACGTCGGCGAATACGTCCGCGACGATCACCTCGGTCCGGGTACGCGGCTGGACGAATTCACGGGTCGGGAACACCGGTGCCGGCAAGGCCCGGCTGTCGAGCTTGCCCGACGGAGTGAGCGGCAACGCGTCGATGACGGTGACCACCGACGGGACCATGTATTCCGGGAGCCGGCCTCGTGCGTGCACGACCACCTCGTGCGGGTCCACGGATTGCCCGGGCGTCGGCACGACGTACGAGACGAGCGCGTCTGCGCCGCCCCCGCGATGCCCCACCGTCACGGCCACCTCGACCGAGCGATGCGACGTGAGAACCGAATCCACCTCGCGCAGTTCGATGCGGTGACCACGAACCTTGACCTGGAAGTCGGTGCGGCCCAGAAACTCGAGTTCCCCCGTCGCCGTCCGGCGCACGAGATCGCCGGTGCGGTACATCCTCCGTCCGCCGTCCGCATACGGGTCGGCGACGAATCGCTCGGCGGTCAGCGCGACGCGGCGATGGTAACCGCGCGCCAGACCCTGGCCCGTCACGTACAGTTCACCGGCCACGCCCACTGGGACGGGGTGCAGGCGCCGGTCGAGTACCCGCACCGCGGTGCCCAGCACCGGCCCTCCGATGAGGACGTCCTCGCCCGGGGCCATGGGACCGTGGTGGGTCGCCATGATCGTCGACTCGGTGGGGCCGTAGGCGTTGAACATCCGCCGCCCCGGGGCCCAGCGCTGCACCAGCGCACCGTCGCACGCGTCGCCGCCGACCACGACGACGCCCAGGTCGGCGAGTCCTGTCGGATCGACGGTCGCCAGCGCTCCGGGTGTGACGAACGCATGTGTCACCCGCTCGGCGCGCAGGATCGCCGCGAGTTCGTCGCCGCCGTACACCCCGATCGGTACCACGACGGCCGTCGCCGCTCCCCCGAATGCCATGAGTAGCTCGAGGATCGAGGCGTCGAAGCTCGGTGACGCGAAATGCAGTGTCCGCGATCGCGAATCGACTCGGTAGTGCCGCTGCTGTTCGGCGACGAACGCGGCCAGGCCGACATGTGTGACCACGACGCCCTTGGGCACACCGGTCGAGCCCGACGTGTAGATCATGTACGCCGGGCTCTCCGGGCGGAGCGGCCCCGAACGCTCGTCAGCAGTGATCGGGGCCGCGGACAGGTCCGACGACAGCGCGCCCAGGGCAACCCAGTCCACCGTGGCGGCCAGACCGTCGAGCTGATCGGAGATGGTGATACCTACGCGCGCGCCAGAGTCGGCGAGCATGTGAGCGATCCGCTCCGTCGGGTACGTCGGGTCGACGGGCACGAAGGCCGCCCCCGTCTTCGCGACGGCCCACACCGCGCACACCGACTCGACCGACCGCGCCAGTGCCAGCGCGACGAACGATTCGGGTCCGACGCCCCGCCCGATCAGCGCCCGCGCCAGACGGTTCGAACAATCGTCGAGGTCGCCGTAGGTCAGGACCGTGTCGCCGTGGACGAGCGCGATGGAGGCACGATCGACGACGGCGCCGGCGAGAATGTCCGGCAGCAGGCGCACCGGGACCGTGTCGGAGGCCGCGACGAGAACCGCCCGCTCGCCGGCGTCGAGGACGTCGAGGTCGCCGACCGGCACGGTCGGGGCGGCCACTGCCGCTGCGAGCAATCGCACGAAGCGCTCCGCGAACCGGCGCACGGTCGCGGCGTCGAACAGGTCGCACGCGTAGGTGAACGTCACCCGGGCATCCGCACCGATCTGCTCGGCCACCTCCACCTGCAGGTCGAACTTGGCGATCCCGAAATCGAGCTCCTCCGAGGCGATTTCGACGTCGGGAAGCGCAATCGACCGCGCCCTCGGGCCCTCGTACGCCAGCACCACTTGGAACAGGGGATGGTGCGCCGTCGACCGAGCCGGGCTGATGACCTCGACCAACTGCTCGAAGGGCACGTCCGCATGGGCGTAGGCCGCGAGATCGGTGCGGCGGACCTCGGCGAGCAGGTCCGCGAACGACATCGCCGGATCGATCTCGGTGCGCAACACGAGGGTGTTGACGAACATGCCGACCACGTCGTCGAGTTCCCGTTCACCTCGGCCGGCGACAGGGGTGCCGATCGAGACGTCGTCGGTACCGCTCAGCCGCGCGAGCAGGACCGCGAGCGCGGAGTGCAGGACCATGAACGGTGTCGCGTCGGCTCGACGCGCGAGCGCACGGACCGCGTCGTAGACGTTGGCCTCGATCGTGGTGTCGACGACGGCACCGGAGTAGCCCGGGGTGGCGGGACGGCTCCGGTCGGTGGGCAACTCGAGCATCTCGGGAGCACCGGCCAGTTCGGCCGACCAATAGGCAATCTGCTTGCCCGCCAGCGATGTCGGATCCTCGTCGGCGCCGAGCACGCGCCGCTTCCACAGCGCGTAGTCCGCGTACTGCACCGGCAGCGGCTCCCACGTCGGCGCACCGCCGCGGACCCGCGCGGAATACGCCAACACGAGGTCGGAGGCGAGCACGCTCATCGACCAACCGTCGATGCTGATGTGGTGGACGACGACGACCAGCACGTGGCCGTCTGCGCTCTCGGCGTCCTTCAAGAGCGTCACCTCGATCGGGATCTCCGCGGTGACGTCGAATCCCGCGGACACTGCCGCTCGGATGCGCGCTGCCAGGTCCGCGTGGCCGGCCTCCTCCGCACCGAGTTCATCGAGCGCCAGTTCGTCGAGCGCCTCTCCGGTCGAGAGGATCCGCTGGAACGGGCCGTCGGCCGAGTCCGGGTACACCGTACGCAGCGGTTCGTGCCGATCGACGATGTCGGCGATCGCGGCGGCGAGTGCGTCACGGTCGAGAGCACCGGTCAGGCGCAACGCGACCGCCACGTTGTATGCCCCGGAACCCGGATCGAACCGGTTGAGGAACCACATTCTGGACTGTGCCGGCGACAGCGGGATACGTGCGGGGCGTGGCATGGATTCCAGAGCGGGGCGGACCCCGTCCGCGGAGGCCGCGTCGACGACGGAGGCGAGCCCCCGGACCGTGGGGGCGTCGAACAGTTCGCGCACCCCGAGTTGGACACCGAACTCGGCGTTGATGCGCGCGAGCAACCGCGTCGCGACGAGCGAATTGCCACCGAGGTCGAAGAAGCTGTCGTACACGCCGATCGGCGACTCGGGCCCGAGGACCTCGCCGAACACGTCGACCATCGCGAACTCGGTGGGCGTGGTGGCCGCTGCATACTCGGCGGTGCTGGCGAACTCCGGGGCGGGGAGCGCGCGGCGATCGAGCTTGCCGTTCGCGGTGACGGGGAACGCATCGAGTACGACGACGGCTGTCGGCACCATGTAGCGGGGCAGAACCGATCCGAGCGCGTCCAGCAACTCGGACTCGGCTGGCTGGGCCCCGGCGTGCGGCACCACGTATCCCGCGAGGTACTCACCCGCGATCTCGTGCACGAGCAGCAGCGCGACGGCCTGGGCCACGCCCGGCCGATCGAGCAGCGCGGCCTCGATCTCGCCGAGTTCGATGCGCTGTCCGCGCAACTTCACCTGGAAATCGGTCCGGCCGATGTACTCGAGTTCCCCGGTGGCGGTCCACCGCACCAGATCTCCGGTGCGGTACATCCGCTCGCCGGCCGGGCCGTGTGGGCAGGCGACGAAGCGGCCGGCGGTCAGATCCGGCTGCCCCACGTATCCCCGCGCCAACTGGGCGCCCGCCAGATACAGCTCACCCTCGACGCCTACCGGAACCGGACGCAGCCGCGAGTCGAGCACGTAGAGGGCGGTGTTCCACACCGGAGCACCGATCGGCACCGTGATGTCGGCGGGACCGGTGCGGTGGTACGTCACATCGACCGACGCCTCGGTGGGCCCGTACAGGTTGTGCAGTTCGACGTCGGCGTACTCGTGCACACGCGTGACGGTGCCCCGTTGCAGAGCCTCACCGCTGGTGAAGATCCGCCGCAGTGACGTGCACCGACCGAGGTCCGCACCGGTGAGGAACGCGTCGAGCATCGACGGGACGAAATGGATGGTGGTGACGCCGTGGTCGCGGACCACCTGCTCGAGATAGCCGGGGTCCCGGTGCCCGTCCGGCTCGGCGATCACGAGGTGCGCGCCGACCTGCAACGGCCAGAACAGTTCCCACACCGACACGTCGAAGGTGACGGGCGTCTTCTGCAGCACCACGTCGGACGAGTCCAGCGTGTAGCTGTCCTGCATCCACAACAGTCGGTTCACGATGCCGGAGTGCGGGACCGCGACGCCCTTGGGACGGCCCGTGGAGCCCGACGTGAAGATCACATAGGCGGTGTCGAGTGGTTGCGGTGTGCCCAGACGGTCGCTCGACGTCAGCGGCGCGGAGCCGAACCGATCGAGGTCGACCGCGTCCAGAGACACCACCGGGGCCACGCCCGGCAACAGCCGCCGATTCACCGAATCTGTCAGCACCAGAGCAGGTTCGGCCTGCTCGATGACGTACTCGATGCGGTCCGCGGGCTGGGTCGGGTCGATCGGTACGTACGCGCCGCCTGCCGTGACGACGGCGTGGACGGACACGAGTAGGTCGATCGAACGGTCCATCCCGATGCCCACCGCCGTCCCGGGACCGACGCCCGCTTCGACGAGGTACCGAGCGAGCCGGTTCACGCGCGCGTCGAAATCCGCGTAGGACAGCGTCGCGTCGCCGTAGGAGACGGCGGGTGCATCGGGGGTACGCGCGACCTGCGCTCCGAACAGTTCAGGCAGGGTCGACGCGGGAACCGGATGCTGCGTCGCGTTCCACGTCTCGACCACCGCGAGGTGCTCGGCGGGGGTCAGGACGTCGATATCCCCCACCGGCTGTGCCGGGTCCGCAACGATTGCGTCGAGGATCCGTACCAACCGGCCGGCCAGGGCGGTGGCCTCGGCGGGTGTGAATGCCGACGGCTGATAGCGCAGCGTCATCCGCATGTCCGGCAACGTCATCAGCGTGATCGGGAAGTGCGTCGCGTCCAAGCCCTGCACGCCGCACACGCGCATGCCCGCGAAATCGGTGTCCTCGTCGAGCCCGGCGCGTTCGATCGGGTACGACTCGAAGACGGTCAGGGTGTCGAACAGTGCGCCGAGTCCCGCCGCCGCCTGGATGCCAGCCAGACCGACATGGTGGTGATCGAGCAGCTCTGCCTGCTCCCCCTGCAGTCGGGACAGCATGGCCTCGACGGTTTCCGCGGCGTCCGTGCGAACCCGCACCGGAATCGTGTTGATGAACAGGCCGAGCGTGTCCTCGACCCCGGACAGTTGGGGCGGCCGCCCGGAGACGGTGGCGCCGAACACGACATCGGATCGGGACATCATGCTCGACAGCAGAATTCCCCATGCTGCCTGAACCACGGTGTTGGCGGTGATACCGAGCGAATGCGCGAGGTCGGCCACCGCGCCGATCAATGAGTCCGTCCCCGTGACGTCGACTTCGGCCGGCACCCCGTCCGCTTCGCCGCCGCGGTCGGTGCCCGCCAGCAGCGCGGGTTCGGCCAGACCGTCGAGCGCGGTCTGCCATGCCCGACGGGACACCTCCGCGTCGCGACCGGCAAGCCAGTGGAGGAAGTCGCGGTACGGCCGCGGCTCTGGCAGCGCGGCGCCGTCGCCCGCCGTGTAGCGAACCAGGAGTTCGCGCACGAGCAGCGGCATCGACCAGCCGTCGAGCACGATGTGGTGGTTCGTCAGGGCGAGTACGTACTCCGACTCGGTGAGCCGCACCAGGGTGCCGCGCAACAGCGGCGGACGGTCCAGCTCGAATCGCGCGTGCCGGTCGGCATCGAGAAGCTGCGACAGCTCCTGATCGGCATCCGACGCGTCGCGTAGATCGACCTCGTGCCACGGGACGTCCACATGTTCGACGACCACCTGCGCGGGGATGCCGTTGTCGTCGTAGACGAACGCCGTGCGCAGGTTCGCGTGCCGCTCGACGATCCCGGCGAGCGCGGACCGGAGCCGGGCAGAGTCGACGCGCCCGGCGAGGTTCACGCGGAGCTGGGCGGTGTACACGTCGAGCCCGTCCGCGACGAGGCCGCTGTGGAACAGCAGACCCGACTGCAGCGGCGACAGCGACCACACGTCGCGGACCCCTGGATATCGGTGCTCCCAACGTTCGATCTCGTTCTGCGACAGCGTGACCAGAGGGAGATCCGATGGGGTGAGTCCACCGGCACCCGGTAGCTCGGCATGTGCTGCGAGCGCCTCGAGCGCACGGCGCCACACATCGGCAAGCTCGGCCACGTCGGCGCCGCCGAGCACCCCGGCAGGGAAGCCGAATGTTGCCGTCAACCGTGGGCCTTCGGGGCCGTCGGTGACCATTGCGTTGATGTCGATCGCGGCGGCCACTGCCATCGCGGACCCGCTGCGGGCCAAGAGATCCGGGGCGGCCGGGTCCGGCAGCCAGCCGACACCCGGGTCGACCGACGCCCCGACACCGAGTCGTCCCAAATAGTTGAAGCTGATCTGCGGACGCGGCAGCGCTGCGAGCTCGTCCCGCGTCGCGGGGTCGAGGTGACGCAACACGCCGAAGCCGATGCCGCGGCTGGGCACGGCAAGTGCCTGTTCCTTGACCGCCTTGATCACCGCTCCCGCGTCGGGTCCCCCGGCGAATGCGTCGCCGAGATCTGCATCCGGAAGCGTGAACCGTGCAGGGAAGGCGCTGGTGAACCAGCCGACCGTGCGAGCCAGATCCGCTCCGGGGACTGCGCCCTCCTCACGGCCGTGGCCCTCGAGCGTGAGGAGCACCGACCGCTCCGGATGGCCGTGCTCGTGCCGCCAGTGCACGATCGCCATCGTCAGCGCCGCCAGCAGGCCGTCGGCGGCGCCGCACCCGAACACGTCGGGCAGACGCCCGAGGACCGTATCCGTCACCGCCGCAGAGATCTCCACGTGGACACGGGCGGTCGTGGCGACAGTGTCCACGCCCGAATCGAGCGGTCGCGAGCCGACGAGCGGATCGGGGCCGGACAGGATCTCGCGCCACCTGTCCAGTTCGGGGCGATACGTTCCGGCGCCGACGGTGTCGCGAAGTCCGTGGGCCCAACGCCGCAACGACGTGCCGACGGCGGGAAGCAGAACCTCGCTACCGGCGGCGATCTGCGCCCATGCCACTGCCAGGTCCGGCACGAGGACCCGCCACGAGACGCCGTCGACGACGAGGTGGTGTGCGACGACGAGCAGGCGTCCGCCCCGATCGCCGCCGTCGAGCCAGACGACCTGCATCATGACGCCGGCCTGCGGATCGAGCCGTGCTGCAGCACGGTCACATTCGTCGATCACTGCGGAGTCGAAGGCGCGGGTTCCCGGCACGGACGACACCGCGACACGGGAAACGAGATCGGCCGCGTCGAGGCTGCCGGGCGCGTCCACGCGCAGCGTCGGCTCCCCTGCTGTATCCGAACCGAGGCGGCTGCGGAGAACGTCGTGGTGGTCGAGGATCGCACCGAGCGTGGCAGACAGTCGTTGTTCGTCGACGTCGCCGACGGGCAGCGTCAGCAGGACCGACTGGTGGAAGTCGTCGAACGGGCCGCGTCCGACCATCTCGTACACGATCGGCGTCGGTACGATCGGCCCCACACCGCCGCCCGGCAGTTCCTCGATCCGCCCCGGCGACCCGCCCTCGACGGGCGCCGCGACCCGAGCAATGGCAGCTACTGTCTTGTGCTCGAAGACTTCTCGTGCGGTGAACGCCAGACCTGCGGCGCGGGCACGGGAGACCATCTGCATCGCCACGATGCTGTCGCCGCCGAGTGCGAACAACGAGTCGTTCGCTCCGACGCGCTCGAGCCCGAGCACCTCCGCGACGATCGCCGCGATCGTCTGCTCGGCCGGTGTCGACGGCGCGCGGAACTCGGCGGCGGCGCTCCCGAACTCGGGAACAGGCAGCGCTCGACGATCGAGTTTGCCGGCGGGGGTCACCGGAACGTGGTCGAGGCGCACGACGGCGGCGGGCACCATGTGCGACGGCACGATGCGCGCTACGCCCGCGACGAGGGCGGCGGCGTCGAATTCGACCTCGGCGTCCATCCGCACGTAGGACACCAGCACGGGCCCCGACGCGCGCTGAAGCGCGACAGTGGCGGCGAAGTTCACGCCGGCCTGTCCGAGCAGCGCCGCATCGATCTCGCCGAGTTCGATGCGGAAGCCGCGGATCTTGACCTGGAAGTCGGACCGGCCCACGTAATCGAGCTGATGGTCGGCCGTCCACCGGACCTCGTCGCCGGTGCGGTACATGCGCGTTCCGGGCGTTCCGAAGGGGTCTGCGACGAACCGCTCGGCGCTGAGCGCGCCGCGGCGATGGTATCCGCGCGCCAGACCGGGGCCGGTGAGGTACAGCTCGCCGACGACGCCCACGGGAACCGGGCGCATCTTTCGGTCGAGGACGAGCGCGCCAGCGCCCTGGATCGGCCTGCCGATCGTGATCGGGCCACCGGGTCGGAGCGGATCACCCGCGGTGATCACGATGGTCGTCTCGGTGGGGCCGTAGCTGTTGGTGAACCGGCACACCTCCCCGAACCGCTCGACGAGATCCGGTGTGCACACGTCGCCGCCGACGACGACGGCCTCGAGGTCGCTCAAGCCTTGCGGGTCGACCGTGTTCATCAGCGTGGGCGCCGAAATGATGTGCGAGACACGCTGTTCGCGCAGCAGATCCACGAGTTCGACGCCGCCGTGGATGTCGGCAGGCGCGACCACCATGGTCGCACCGGCACTGAACGCCTGGATCATCTCGAAGACCGACGCGTCGAAGCTTGCCGACGAAAATCGCAGGACCCGAGAAGTCGGCCCGATGCCCAGTTCCGGACGTGCTCCGGATTCGAACACCGACAGGCCCTGGTGGGTCACCAGCACACCCTTGGGCAGTCCAGTGGAGCCCGACGTGTAGATCATGTAGGCGGGGTTCGCAATCCCGACGGGCGACAGACGATCCGCGTCGGTGACGATCTCGGGCGAGAATTCTTCGATGACAACGGAAGTCACCGCGTCGTCGACGACTATCCACTCGGTTCCGTCGTCGGGAAGCCCTGCACGTTCGGACGCACAGGTAAGTCCGATCCCGGCACGCGAATCGTCGAGCATGTGAGCGATCCGGTCGACCGGGAGCCTCGGATCGATCGGCACGAACGCCGCACCGGTCTTCGCGACGGCCCACACCGCGACCAGCGCATCGGCCGATCGGGGCATCGCGATCGCGACGAAGGATTCCGGACCGGCGCCCCTTGCGATGAGCAGCCGAGCCAGCCGGCTGGACGTCGCGTCGAGATCCCGATAGGTGACGTCGCCGGACGCCGAGGCCACGGCGACATTGCCGGGGTGCCCCTGGACGCCGCGACACAGAAGGTCCGGCAGTAGCTGCGGTGCACGCGCGGCCGGGCCCCGCAGCGGGACCAGTGCTGCCCGCTCGTCGGCGTGCACGACATCGACGTCGTGCACCGCCGAACCCGCGGATTCGACGAAGTACGTGAGGAATTCGATGAACCGATCGTGATGCGAGGTCAGATCGTCGAGATCGTAGAGGTCGGGATTCGCCTCGAAGTCGATGTGCGCGCCTGCATCTGCCGCCGCCGGATAGATGTTGACGGACAGATCCTCGACCGGACCGGTCGTGAGGACATGGAGTCGGCCGGTGTCGTGTCCCAGGCGAATCGTGTCGTGGAACATCATGACGTTCACGGCCGGGCCGAAGAACCCGCGGCGGCCGCCCCCCATCCCGGCATCACGTCGCATGTCCTCGTGCCGGTACCGCTGATGCCGCAGCACGCCAGTCAGTTCCACCTGGACGCGGCGTGACAGTTCCGCGCAACTGACGCCGTCACCGGTGTCGAGCCGGATCGGCACGACGTTCGAGACCATGCCGCCCGAACGTCGCAGTTTCGCGGTGGTCCGGGCCGTCACGGGCAGACTCAGGACGACATCGTCCTCCCCGGTGAGGCGGGACAGGAACGCGCCGACCGCCGCGATCACGACCGCCGCAAAGGTGATGCCGTCGTGCTCGGCCAGCATCTGCCGCATCGCCGACTCGGCCGACGCAGGCAGCGGACCGGTCACCCGCAGTGAATGCGGCCCGACGTCGGCAGAGCGTCCGGCGAGGCTGATCGGGTGCGGCAGATCGCGAGTGCGCTCCGCCCAGTACCGACGGTCCGTCTCGAACCGAGTCGAGGTGCGGTACCGCGCCTCGTCCTCGACGATCTCCCGCGGACCACTGTTCTTCCAGTCCGTGAGTTTCTCGCCGGTGACCGCTGTGGTGTAGCGCTCTGCAGTCCGGTTCACGAACGTCATGGCGCCGAAACCGTCGAGCGCGATGTGGTGGATCCGGTTGTACCAGTAGTAGTGCGCGTCCCCGATCCGCAACGTCGCGAACTCGAACAGCCTGTCGGAGAGCAGATCGGTGGGAGAGCTGTACTCGCGCCGCATCCATTCGTGCGCCGCGGCAACGGGATCGCCCGCGCCGCGGAAGTCGAGGTGCGTGGTCCGGGTGTTCACCGAGAGGTCGATCTGCTGGAACGGCTCACCGTCGATCTCGACGATCCGGAACATTCCGGTGCCCAGCTCCCGCGCCGCAGCGACTGCGGCCGCCGAAAGGGTATGGACTTCCAGTTCACCAACGATCTCGATGTACTGAGCGATCGCAATCGGCACGGACTCGATCAGATGCTGCGCGAACCAGATTCCACGTTGGGCCGCGGAGAAGGGAAGGACGTCGCCGTCCGCGATCGATCCACTGTTCGTTTCATCCGATTCCACGAAAACCGAATTCGCAGAAACCCGTTCCGACGCCAACCCAACGACCCTTCACGCCACACCTCGAGATACGACACAGGCGACCGAAGAGCGATACTTCTCCAATGCCGGACGTGACGATAGCGCGTCAGGGCGGTGTGCTCAGCGCGATTGATCGTACTGGGCGATTTGCGCGGTATGGCTTAGTATACCAACCGGTTCGGACTTCGTCTTCCGGATGAGTTCGGGCGGGCGCTCAGTGCCCCTCGTAGATCGAGGCGATCTGGTCTGCGAAACGCTCGGAGACCACGTTCCTCTTGATCTTGAGCGTCGCGGTGAGTTCGCCCGCGTCCTCGCTCAGATCTCGCGGCAAAACCTCGAACCGCTTGATCGCCTCGGCGTGCGAGACCGTCGAATTGGCGTCGTCGACAACCGCTTGCAGTGCCGCACGCAGGTCCGCGTCATCGGCCATCTCGGCAACGGTGGCCGCGACGGGCTTCCCGTTCGCCGACTTCCAGTTCTCGAACGGTTCGGGATCGAGGGTGAGCAGGGCCCCGATGAACGGCCTGCCGTCCCCCACCACCACGGCCTGCGAGATCAGCACATCTGAGCGGAGTCGGTCCTCGAGCGGGCCCGGAGAGACGTTCTTGCCGCCCGCGGTCACGAGCAGATCCTTCTTGCGGCCGGTGAGGATCAGGTAGCCATCGTCGTCGAGTTCGCCCAGATCCCCCGTCCGCATCCAGCCGTCGTCGAATACGTCCGCCGTCGCTTGCGCGTCGCGCCAGTAGCCACCGAATACCACGCCGCCCGCCAGTTCGATCTCGCCGTCCGGTGCGATACGCACGGCGTTGCCGCTCATGGGCCTGCCGACCGTTCCGATCTTCTGCGCTCCGGGCACGTTGACGCAGTGCGCGGCCGTCGACTCGGTGAGGCCGTAGCCCTCGAAGATCGGAATGCCCGCGCCGCGGAAGAAGTGCCCGAGCCTCGGCATGAGTGCCCCGCCACCGGAGATGGCCCACCAGCACTCGTTGCCCATCGCCGCGCGCAGTTTCCGGAACACCAGCCGATCGGCCACCGCGTGCCGAGCCTTCAGCAGCGCGGACGGCCCACCGGCATCGAGGGATTCGCTGTACTCGACGGCCGTGGCCTCCGCGAATCCGAAGACCGCCCGCGGGATGCGTCCGGCCTTCGCAGCCGTGTGCGCCGCGCTGTCGCGCACCTTCTCGAAGACCCGGGGAACGCCGAGGATCACGTTGGGACGAAACCGCTCGAACTGTTCGGCGACAGTTCCGAAGTTCGCCCAGTGCGCCTGGGTGCCACCGGCCTCGAACATCGCGAGCGAGACGGCGCGCGCGAGTACGTGCGCCAAGGGCAGGAAGGTGAGCATGCGGTTGCCGGGCTGCGCCACCTCGCCGATCGATGCGACGAGGATTCCGCGTACCTCGGACAGAAAGTTGCGGTGCGTGAGGATGCAGCCCTTGGGCCGCCCGGTCGTTCCGGACGTGTACACCAGGGACGCAAGGTCGTCGGCGCTCACAGCGGCGACCCGACCGTGGACGACGTCGTCGTCGAGGCCGGCGCCCTCGGCGATCAGTTTCTCGACCGCCCGGTCCTCGATCTGCAGCACGCGTGTGAGCGTCGGCCCGGCATCCGCGAAGCCTGCGGCGTGACTCGCACGCTCGACGATCGCCAGGACCGCCCCGGAGTCCTCCACGATCCAACCGATCTGCTCGGGCGAGGACGAGTCGTAGATCGGCACCGACACCGCGCCGGCCGCCCAGATCGCAAAGTCGAACAGCGTCCACTCGAACCTGGTGGGCGAGAGCAGCACGACACGATCTCCGGACTGCACACCGGCGGCCACCAAACCCTTCGCGACGCCCGTGACGAGGTCGGCGAACTCGGCCGCGGTGACATCGACCCACTCGTCACCGATCGGCCGGGAGAACAGCACCAACCCGGGACTGCGCCGCGCGTGCTCGAACACGGTGTGGACGATCGACTCGTCCTCTCCGACGGTGAATCGGGCGTCGGCGCCGTACTCACGCATGTGCGTCATCTCCATCTCGGTCGAAGGCGTCATCTCGGTCGAAGGCGGGTGCTTCCGCCGCAACGGGCGCAACGGGCGCAACGGGCGCAACACGGAACCGGCGCAGGATGTCCGCGAACTGGGCGATCTCGGTGGGCAACCAGGTGTCCACCCGGGCACGAACCTCGTCCAGCCGCGTCCGGTCCGCGGCCGCGAGCACGGCGGCGCCCTGATCGGTCAGGTGCAGTGGATATCCGGCCCGGAGCGGGCCGACCTCACTGCGCACCCAGCCCGAGTCGAGACACCCGCGCAGCTGTCGAGACACGGTGGATCTGTTGACGCCGAACGCATCGGAGATGTCGGTGGCCCGGCACCCGGGATTGCGGGCCACGAAGGACAGCACCGAATGCTGGGCGAACGACGGACCGCCCTGCGCGTCCCGTCCGCCGGCGATCAGTTCACGCGCCAGTTGGACGAGTTCGGCATGCACGGCGGCGACGTCGTCGCCTCGCGATTCGTGTTGCACAGTGCAACTGTACGCCGCTCCTCGCGTCATGCACGGGTTGCGTACCGGAAGTAACGTGTAGCGCGCTGCCGCGACAAACTACGAGACAGCGTCGCAGCGGCGGCACTGCGCGCACGAGACCGAAGGAGACAATGTGTCCGTTGAGACCGAGGCGTTCGCCGTCCATGCATCCGGATCGATGTCGACCGGGGAAACCGAAGCAGCCGTGGTCGACCACCTCGAGCAGGAGATCGTCGACCTGGACGCCCTGATCATGGCAGCCGTGAGGCGCCGCAGCGACCTCGCCCGGAGCCTCGCCCCGGTGGACGTGATCGCCCCCCGCACCGGATCGTCGTCCTTCGACGACCTCGGGTCCGACGGACCCGTGTTGGACCGCATGCTCACGCGTCTCGCCGCGACGGCGCGGTAGTCGACCTCCCGAACACACACCGAGCCGCCCGCACACCCGTGACTTCGGTCACGCCGGTGCAGGCGGCTCAGTTGTGTCAATCGTCCGTCAGCGTCTGCCGTGCAGGGCGTGCGCAGTGACCGCACGGATGGCACGCTCCTCCACGACACCCAGCGATTCCCCGACATGCGCGTGCAACGCCGCGAGCGCACCGGCCAACTCCCCGTCGAGGATCTGTTCGACGATGTCGAGGTGCTCGCTCACCGTCGCGTCGACGCGGTCCCGCGTCTGGTAGTCGTACATCCGCACCAGCCGAATCTGACTGTTCACCGTCGCGAGCGCTCGGGTGAGCGCGGGGTTGCCGGCGGCGGTGGACAGGTCCAGGTGGAACTGCTGATCCAGTTGGACGATGTCGGGTGACGGTTCCGGCGGGTCGGCCCTCAAATCGAGCCACCGGCGTCGAATGGCTTCGAGGAGAGGCCTGTCGAACCGGAGTTCGGCGGTCGCGGCGGTCCCGGCGGTCCCGGAGATCTCCAAGTGTCGGGCGATGCCCCGCAGTTCCAGCGTGACCCGCAACTCGTACAGGTCCCGAATGCTGTCGAGGTCCGGGAACATCGGGTAGTAGCCGTCGTCGCGCCGCGTGACGATGCCGTCCGAGTGCAGCCGGACGAGCGCCTCCCGCAGCGGCGTGCGCGACACGCCGAGTGCCTCGCACAGACGTCCCTCGACCAGTCGGTCATGCGCGGAGACCTTCCCGCTCATGATCTGCTCGCGCAGCTCCCGGTACACCCGCTCCCCCAGGCCGATGGTGGATTGTCCCGAGGTGGTCATCTCGTGTGGCCTCCCTCTTCCGTCAGCGAATCGACTCGTGGACCATCGCAGCGATGCGGCGTTCGAGATCATTGAACGCCACCGACGTCACGTCCCGTTCGTCGCCCAGATCGATGTCGACGACGTCGCGGATGTGGCCGGGTACCCCGTGCGAGGCACCCCCGGTCATCACCACCACGCGATCCGACAGGTACACGGCCTCCTCGATGCTGTGGGTGACGAAGATGACGGTGGTGCCCTCCGCACGCTGGATCCTCGCCAGCTCGTGCTGGAGGGTCGTGCGGGTCAGCGCATCCAGCGCGCCGAACGGCTCGTCCATGAGCATCACGGCCGGGTTGTTGGCGAGGACCCGCGCGATCGCGACACGCTGCTGCATGCCACCGGAGAGTTGGTGCGGGTACTGATCGGCGAACCGCTCGAGCTGCACGGCACGGATGTACTTGTCGGCCTGAGCCGACGCCTCGGCGCGGCCGAGTCCACGCTGCCGCGGGCCGTAGGCGACGTTCTCGCGCACCGACATCCACGGGAACAGTCCGTAGTCCTGGAAGACGACACCGCGATCGGGCCCCGGCCCGGCGACCGGGGTGCCTCCCACCAGAAGCTCGCCCCCGCTGTGCGATTCGAATCCGGCGAGCATGCGGAGCAGCGTGCTCTTGCCACAACCGCTGGCGCCCACCAGGCACACGAACTCGCCGGACTCGATCGTCAAGTCGACGCCTGCCAGCGCCCGCACCGCGGCGGGCCCCTCGCCGTACTGCTTGGCGAGATCACGGATGACGATGTCGGCGGCCTTCGTCGCGGTGGAGTTCGTGCCGGGTGCCGCTACTGCGTACGACATGGTGAGTGTCCTTTCGTCGTGGGGAATCATGCTGAGGGTCAGGACAACCCGGGACGACCACGGGTCGCGACCCGCAGGAGCCACCCCATGAAGCGGTCGGTGGCGAAGCCGGCGAGGCCGATGAAGACCATGCCCGCGATGATCAGATCGGTGCGGCTCATGTCGCGCGCCTGGGTGATCATGGCACCCAATCCGGTGGAGATGCCGACGGTCTCGCCGACAACCAGCACCACCCAGGACAGGCCGAGCGCGATCCGCAGACCACTGGTGATGCTCTGCATCGCGCTGGGAATCACGATCTTGTAGAGAGTCTTCGCCTTGGGAGTGCCCAGCATGGCCGCGGCCTCGAGCAACCGGGGCGGTACCTGGGCGACGCCGACGGTCGTGTTGAGCAGGATGGGGAAGAACGCGGCGACGAAGATGAGGAAGATCGTCGACCGGTCGCCGTAGCCGATGATGAGCAGGGTCAGCGGTGCCCACGCCGTGACGGGAATGGGACGCACCAGGTTCACCGTCGTCTCGAGAGCCCGGCGAACCGGCGCGAATCGGCCCATCAGCACACCGAGCGGGATCGCGAAGACGGCCGCGAGGAGGAAGCCGTTGAGCACCCGGAGCGTGCTGGCGGCGAGGTGGCGCCACAGCGATCCGCTGTAGGCGTCGTCGTGGACCCCGCCGACCGCGACGTCCCACATCCGGCCCGCCACCTCACCGGGTGGCGGAAGGAACTGCATCTGGATCCCGAGAGGGAGGGTCCACCCGAAGCGGACTCCCAGACTCCAGAATCCGGCAAGCAGTGCCAGTGCCGGCAGGCCGTAGAGCACGGCCGCCTTCTTCTTCAGTGCGACGATCGGAGCGGTAACGGTGGCCACGGGAACTCCTCGGGCAGCGGGTGGAACGGGTGGGGCGACAGCGTTCGTGGTGGACATGTCACGCATCGTCGGAGACCTTCAGGAACGAGTCGTCGACGAACGTCTCGAGGTCGGGCTCCACCGGAATCTGGCCCAGTCCCACCATCTGACGGGTCAGTGCGGTCACCTGACTGCGGTAGTCGGCCGACAGGTCCGATCGCGGCCAGATGTTCGCGATCGCGGTCTGCGCGACGGCGGGGTTGAGGCCGAACTCCTCGACCACACCCTGGTGCCATGCGTCGCGATTGCCGTCCATGAACTCGGCGGTCCGCACATGGGTGTCGACCATCGCCTGCACCAGTTCGGGTTTCGCGTCGATGGTGCGCTGCGTCGTCGCCAGGCCGATGTTCACCCGGCCCACCGGGGTGTCGTACGGCGAGACCAGGCGGTGGGCGCCGGCCTCGATCGCGGTCGCCGGACCGAGCTCCGCCGAGGCGAATGCCGAGATCTGTCCGGTGGCAAGGGCCTTCGCCATGTCCGAGAACGGCAGATTGACCAACTGAACGTCACGTGCGGGATCGAGGCCCTGCTGGGCCAGTGTCAGGCGCAACAGGATCTCTTGCGAGGAGCCGAGCGGGAATCCGATCTTCTGCCCGCGCAGGTCGTCGACCGTCTCGATCTCCGGCGCAGCGACGATGCCGGTACCCCCATCGGCAGCGGACGCGACGAGGCGAACATCCTGCCCGGCAGCGGAACCCGCGAGGAAGGCGGGAACCCCGGCGACACCGAAGTCGATCGCGCCGCTCACGAGCGCATTCTTGATGTCCGGCGAACTGTCGAACACCACGACGTCCACCGCGGTTCCGGACGGAGCGAAGCGTTCGTAGAAGAAGGGATGGAAAAGGTGGGGCTGCCCCCGCAGCGTTCCGACCTTGACGACGTTCGTGCGGTCACCATCCCCGGCAGGCCGGGCGGCGAATGTCGAATCGATGTTGCTACATGCCGTGGTCAACAGCATCGCGATCCCTGCTGCAACGATGGCGAGCCACCGCAATGGACGTAGGGTCATGGGGGTCTCCTGGGGGATCGAACCGTCGAAATGCACTGCACTGAGCCGGTATACCGCGCTGTATCCGCTGATGAATACTCTCGTCCGACAGGGTTACGCGGCGTGGTCCGCGTTGTGTTCGCAGTGTTAACGAATCCGCCCAGGAGACCCGGTCCGCGTTACGTCGACGTCATGCCGGCACTCCGGCGATGAAGGCGCGCCAGCCGCCGAACTCCGTGATGTCGACCCCGGCCGCGGCGGCCGCCGGGGTACAGGTGAACCCGACTGCACGGGTGTCGTCGGCCAGCGTCATCGCGGTGAGTGCCATCGGCTCCGGCAGCGCGGCGAGGAAGCTGCCGAGACCGGCGGAGGACAGGCGGTACAGCTCCCCGGGAAGCGAGCGACCCGCACCGCCGGGCGCTCGGACCAGACCCGGCTTGGGTGGCTCCGAATCCAGCCGCACCATCAGGTGGTCGTCCGTGGTCGCCACGTCCCGCTCGAACCGGGCACCGAGCGCCTCCAACTGATGATGGAGTGGCTGTCCGCGCAGATGGGCGCCGAACACCGCTAGCAGCACACCGGATTCCGGCGCGACGACGGCGGTGCCACTCCCTACGACACGGGCGGCGATGTCGAGGGCGACCTGGTCACCGAATGCCGGCGTCACGGTCATCACCCCGAAGGATTCACCGGGCTCGCCCGCCATCGGCACCGCGACGGAGGCCAGGTCCAGCAGATTGCAGAAGTTGGTGAACGTGCCGAGCCTGCGGTTGATCTCGACCGGATCCGCGAGCACGTCGTCGATCAACGGGTGCTCGGTCGTCGTCGGCAACAGCAACGCGTCCAGGTCGGCGAACAGCCCTGCCGCATAATGCTCCGCTGCAACGAGAGTCCCTGCATCACGAACGAATTCGTGCGCCGCCGGCTCAGCCGAACGCCGCACGATCGCGGCGACCGTCGGATCCAACGAGGCGTCCGGGTTCGAGGTGACGAAGTCGCCCACCGCGGCGAACCTCTCTGCGACGAGGGCGCCGTCGTAGAGGAGCCGGGCGGCGTCGAGCAGCGGGGCGATGTCCACACGCACGATGTCGAGACCGGCCTCTTCGGCCCGCGCCACGGTGGCCGCGAAACTCCGTCGGTAGCTATCGGAGAGCACCGCGAGTTGCGCCTCGATCGGCACACCGACGCGAGGACGCTGCGGAGCGGCCAGCACGACGTCGGACGGCCACACGCGACTGCGAGGATCGACGGCGTCGGGGCCGATCATGATCGACATCGCGAGCCCGGCCAGGTCGACCGTGGGCGCCAGGACGGTGATGCAGTCGAAGTCGGCGCACGCCGGGACGGCCCCCCGGGTCGGGACCAGCCCGAGAGTGGGCTTGATTCCGACCACCCCGTTGAACGCGGCCGGAACGCGGCCCGACCCCGCGGTGTCGGTGCCGAGTGCGAAGTCCACCAGCCCGAGGCCCACTGCGGCACCGGAGCCGGAACTCGAACCGCCCGAGACCCGGTCGGGGTGGTGCGCGGCCCGCACGGCGCCGTACGGGCTGCGCGTGCCGACGAGTCCCGTCGCGAACTGGTCGAGATTCGTCTTGCCGACGACCACGGCACCGGCGTCGACGAGGCGATCCACGGCGGGCGACGACACCTGCGGAACGTAGGCGAACTCCGGGCAGCCGGCTGTCGTCGGCAGCCCCGCCACATCGATGTTGTCCTTGACGGCGAACACCGTTCCGGCGAGCGGCAGCGCCTCCCCCGCCACGAGGCGCCGCTCGACCGCGGCGGCGTCGGCGAGGACGTCCGACTCGGGTCGCACGTGGATCCACACCTCCGGGCGACCGCATTCGGCGATGCGCGCGAGGGCCGCTCGGGCTCGTTCGGTGGGGGTGCAGACGTCGAATGTCATCATCGGTGGCCGCTTTCTCACACGGGCCGCGCTGGCGGCCCAATCATGTATACGTTGCCGTATACGCTAGGTGAGCTGCTGTTACATCCGAGCTACACGGAGTGACGATCTCGTGTCGGCTCAGGTTGCGCCCGGTCGAGCGTTCGGCGAGCCGACCTGCGGCGGTTCCTCCTGCGTGCGATATTCACTGGAAGTGATCCGACGACTTCCAGGAGTTCCGCGATGCCACGAAATCCCGCCCTGACCCGCTCGCTCTGTGCCGTCGGGATCGCTGCGGCGCTCTCCACAGCGGCGTGCAGCAGCGACGAGGGCGGTACCGCGGAACCCGTTCCCGGCACGGCGACGTCCGTCACGGCGGCCGCGGCCGCCGCCACGACGAAGGCGGCCGCGGCATCGACCGCTGCGAGTGCGGCCGCCGGGACCACGACTGCCCAGCAGACGTCCGGCTGTGCGGTAAGTGAACTCCGACTGACGCTCGGGCAGGGACAGGGCGCCGCCGGCTCGGCCGAACTCCCCCTCGTCTTCACGAACGTCAGCGGACGCACGTGCGTTCTCGACGGATTCCCCGGCGTCTCGTACGTACAGGGTGGCGCGGACGGGGCCCAGGTGGGTGCGGCGGCGACGCGATCGGGATCGTCGGCCGGGGCTGTCACGCTTGCGCCGAACGCGGCGGCGACCGCGATGGTGCGCGCGGTCGAGGTGCGGAACTACCCCCAGGACACGTGCGCGCCCACCCCCGTCTCGGGACTGCGCGTCTACCCGCCCAACGACACCGGCTCGATCTTCGTGCCGTACTCGACCACAGGGTGCTCGAAGACAGGTGACGGCCTGAACCAGCTGTCGGTCCAGGCCGTCACCGGCTGATCGCGTCGCGTCAGGAGAGGCCGAGCGCCTCTTCGAGGGTCGGCCATGCCTTGGGCAACTGGACGCGCCAGTAGTCCCAGGCATGGACACCCGCGCCGGCGTAGTCAACCGTCACCGGGATGTCGAGCTGATTCAGGCGCGACTCGAAGATCCGCGTGCACACGTTGGCACTCGCCTCGATCACACCACCGAGCACCAGGCGGCGCGTGTCCTCGGAGCCCTCTTCGAAAGTCCCGGGCAATCCGTTGGACACCGAGAGGTAGATCGGCTTGCCACGCAACTGCTCGGCGTTGCGGACGGAGTCGTGCGAGAGCCACTCGGGGCCTTGCGGATCCGACCACAGGTTGGCGGGATCACCGCTCTGCGAGGTGACGGTGGTCTGCACGGTGAGCCGCCCCAGGGCGTCGTTCGTGGAGTAGCAACCGCTGAACGCTGCGACGCCGCTGTACAGCTCGGGGTTGCGGTGCGCGAGCATGACAGCCGACTGCGCTCCCATCGAGTTGCCCGCAATCGCGTTGATGCCGTTGGTCTTCAGCTTCTTGTCGATCAGCCCGGGAAGCTCCTGGGTGAGGTAGGTCTCCCACTTGTTGAGGCCGAGCCGAGGATCGATCTCGTCCCAGTCTGTGTAGAGACTCGCGCGTCCGCCGTTGATCAGGACGACGTTGACGTCCTTGTCCCGGAAGAACGTCGGCGCATCACCGAGACTCGCGCTCATCCATCCGCTGCCGTTGTTGCGCGCACTCACACCGTCGAGCATGTAGAGCGTGGGCCGCGGGACGGACCGGTCCGCGGGCAACAGGACCTGGACCGTCACATCACGGCGCAGCGCGGGTGAGGCGACGGTCAGCTGGACGCCCTGAGCCGAGAGCGACTTCTCGCCGACGATCTCGGCGGTGGTGATGTCGTCACGCAGCGCCGGCGGCGGTCCCGGATCCTCCTGGAATCCTTCCGGGATCGACGACCCCGCGCCCACACTGCCCGCGCCCGAGCTGCCGGCCAGGCTTCCGAGGCTGCCCAGGCTGCCGGAACCGAGACTGCCGTCACTCGGAGCAGCGGTCGCCATACCCGCCGACAGGAGCAGCACCATCGCCGCGGCCCCCAGCCCCACGGCCGCACCGGCCGGCCCTCCCCGCCGCCATCGGGCACCGTTCCTTCTGTCCTGATCGCGGACGACCCGCATCACATACCTCCAAGTCTCGTACTCGAAGGTGACATTAAGCGAACGATCGGACAAACCTGATATTCGCCGTCAACCCGGCGTCATTGCTCGTCTCGGACCGCCGCTTCGATTTCCATTCGACGGGCGCGATACCGTATTACTGTGTCCGAGTTCTCGAACAGGTTCGTTGGTAGCGACTTCGATCGTGCGGTCGACGACGCGTGGAACTCCTACCGGTCACGCCTCGCCGACCGCATCGCTGCGGCCTCGGTCGACGACCAGTTGATCCTCGAAGCCACGTGTGAAACCGACGATGCCGACGGTCGTGTCCCATTCGTGCAGTGCCGCGTGACGGACAGCGCCGACGGCGCAGTCGTTCGCTGCGAGATCCCGACGGACCTGAATCTGCCGCCACGACGACGGCTGACCGCCGCCGACCGCGCCCGACTGGTCTCTGCCGGCTGGACGGAACCGAACCCCGTCGAACCGCCGCTGCAGTTCGACGACTTCGACATCGGCGACGAACCCGCACTCCTCGTCGAGAAGGCGCCGCGGTGGGCCGACCAGCTCGCAGCGATGATCGTCGCGGTGTTCCGGGATCTGTGGGACGTCCCGCACCCGAGCTTCCTGGCCCTGCATCACCTCGGCGCGGACGTCGACCCCGTGCCTACGGAGGCGCCTGACGGGGTGCCGCGCCCCGCGCCGCTCGACCGATACGTGTCGATCCGCCCCCGGGACACCGAACACCTACGCGAGGTGATCGCTCACACCGTCCACGACATCCTCGGCCACGCGCCAGAGCGTGATCAGGACGGCGATATCGTCCTCCGGTTCGGCACGGCGCTCGCACTGGTGATCGCCAACGAGGCCGCTCCCGAGATCCAGCTGTGGGCACCGCTGGTCCGCGACATCAGCGGGCGCACCCGTGCGTCGGAACTCATCGGCGACCTCAACCGCCGATGGCCGTACCTGCGGTTCGCGCTCTACGAGGACAGACTGCGAGTGATGATCGACATGCTCGCCGACCCGTACGTGCCACAGCACCTCGCCGACATGGTCGAGCACCTCGGGGAGTTCCTGGGCGGTGTCGACGAGGAGTTCGCGACGCACTTCGGTGGCGTCCTGCACTTCTCGGAAGTTCCTCCCGCCACTGTCGGCGATCCTCCAACACCGGCACCCCCGGCGGCCGAGTCCCCCGCTGAGAGCCCCGATCCGCTGCGGGATGCTCGGCCGGACAACAAGCCCGAACAGCACCGTCCGGTTCAGGAGCCCATCCAGCCGTCGCTGTTCGACGACCTCGACGATCAGTAGGGTCGTCTGCCGTCAGCAGGGGCTCGGTTCGCCGATCTTCACGACGGAAAGCACGGCATCGCCCTCACCGATCAGTGCACCCACCGCGGGGGTCTGACCGACAACGATCCAGTTCGAATCGACAACCTGGTTCCGCCCCTTGCCGGTGGCATCCGTGCTGCGCGAGAAGAAGACCCCGCCGTCCTGGATGAGATTCTGTGCGGCCTGGAGATTCATGCACATCACGTTCGGCATGGGCACGAGTGTCGGCGCGGGGGCAGCGGCCGGAGCAGGGGCTGCGGCCGGCACTCCGACGGGAGCCGTTGCCGAGGGGGTGACGGCGGCGCTCGATGCGGGCGCCGCAGACGATGTCGCCGGCGCGGGGACGACCGTTGTGCTCGTTGCCGGCACTGCCGCCGCGGACGTGTCGTCGGACGAGCCGCAGGCGGTCAATCCTGCGACGAGCATCAGGCCCGCGCCCAGCCCGCTCGCCACCAGTACGCGCCTGTTTCCGCGCACGCGTCGATCACCAGATGTCGTCATTTCGAAAGCCCCCGGATACGGCCACCGTCCGGTGGCACCGATTGATCTACGGCCGCAGTTATACCGCACCGTTCTGGTCGCGCGATGCGAAACCCCGACAAAACCGACCGAAAGGTCTATATCGACGGGCGAGTGCGTCGCATTCGTCCCGCGCGCGAATCGACCTCCCGCGCGCACGATTGCGCGCGCGGGAGACAAACTTGCGCGCGGGACGGAACCTCGACCTGTCAGATTCCGCTCAGGGTCGGGGTGATCACGATGTTGATCGGGCGCTCCTGCGGGTGGTCGCCCCGGAGCAACTCGATGCCGTACTCGAGGCGGTCGAACCCGAGCACATGGGTCCGCATGCGACTGAGCGGAAATCGGCCCGACGCGACGATACTCGCGGCCTGCTGGTAGGACCGGACGCTCGAGCCCGCGCACCCGACCAGGCGAATGTTCTTGAGCGTCAACAGGTCGATCGGGAAGTTCTCGATCGGCCGGGTCTTGAGCCCCGCGGACACCACGGTCCCTCCGCTGCGCACGATGTCGAGCGCATCGAGGATCGGCCCGGTCGCATGCGGGGACGTATCGAGCACGACGTCGAAGCCGCGTCCACCTGTCGCTTGCCGCGCCGCCTCGCGCAGATCCTCGGTCTCGACGTCCACCACCACATCGGCACCGAACTCGGTGGCCAGGTCCAACTTGTGCCGATCCCGCGCCAGCCCGGTCGCGAGGACCACGTCGGCACCGGCAGCCTTCGCCGCCACCACCGCTGCCAGACCGCGCTGACCGCACCCGAGCACCGCGAACGTGGTCCCGATAGTGGTGCCGGGAGTGGTGACCGCCCATTCGATGCCGGCCGCCAGGGGATTCCACAGCGTCGCGTCGAGCGGGTCGGTCGTCTCCGGGAACGGGTGCAGGATCGCATTCGGATGGATGTAGACGTGCGTCGAGTAACCGCCCCAGAGCGACGGCGCGTGCCCGGTCTGGATGTAGCCGTAAGCGTTCGGCCGGAACGGGAACCCCGTGCAGCGAATCGTCGCTCCCTCGCGGCAGCCCTCGCACCGGCCGCACGAGAGGAACGGGTTGACGGCGACCCGGTCGCCGACGCGAACCCCGTCCGCACGCACTCCCCCGCCGATGTCCTCGATGATGCCGACGATCTCGTGTCCGTTGATCCGTGGGAACGGCGAGACGCCCGGCGCGTACGCCGAGTGCTTGCCTTCCCAGGAGTCGATGTCGCTGGCGCACAGGCCGTTGGCCTCCACCCGCAGCAGTGCTGCGCCGGACTCCAGGGCCGGAATCGGAATCTCCTCGAACCGCACCTCGCGCGGACCGGTCTGCACCAGTGCTGTTGCCGTGATCGTCACTTCCGGCCCTCCTCCACGTAGCGGCGGGACGCCTCGGCCGCTGTGATCCGTTTGCGTACCAACTCGATCGCCGCCGGATCGGCATCCACCTTTTCGAGATGGTCGAGTTCCGCGGTCGCCTGCGCGACGACGGCGTCGAGGCGCTCGGCGGCCAGGTCCCGGGTGAGCAGGTCCTGCTCGACCCAGTCGTCGGCCTCGATCCGCTCCTCCGCCGTCATCGGCGTGATCGGGGGTTGCTGCCAGCCGAACTTATCGGGCGAGGTCACGCCTTCCCACCGTCGTCGTGGAAGTTGAACAGTCGGCGGGCGTTGGTCTCGACGATCTTGACGACCTCGTCGTCCGGCACGTCCTGGAAACGGAACTCGGCATGCTTGCGACTGTTGGGCCAGTAGGAGTCCGAGTGCGGGTAGTCGCACTCCCAGGTGATGTTGTCGAGGCCGACGACATGCCGGTTCTTCAGGCCGAAGTCGTCGTCGATGAAGCAGCCGTACATATTCTTGAACCACAGCGTCGACGGCACCACATCCTGAACGACGTTCTGGTAGTGACGATGACGCTCCCAAACCGCGTCGATCCGCTCGAGCATGTAAGGCACCCAACCGATGTTGCCCTCGGACAGCGCCACCTTGAGGCCCGGGAACTTGTGGAACACCGGCGAGAACAGCAGGTGCGAGGTCGAGGACATCATGTTGGTCGCGTACAGCGAGATGGTCACCGCGTACGGGGCCTCCTCCGCGGTCGCCGGCGGACGACCCGAGGAGCCGAAGTGCATACACAGCGGCATGCCCGTGTCCTGGGCGGCGGCGAAGACCGGGTCCCAGTGGTCGGTGTAGTACGACGGCAGCCCGAGCGGAACCGGATCCTCCGGGAAGGTGATGCCCTTGGCGCCCTTCGCGGCAGTGCGCTGAATCTCCTCGACGCATTCCGCGATGTCCCACAGCGGCAGGATGATCACCGGGATGAACCGGTCGGGCGCGGCCGCGCACCACTCGTCGAGGACGTAGTCGTTGTAAGCCTTGACGCTCAGCAGCGCCAGCTCCATGTCCTTGCTCTCGACGGTGAACAGTGCCCCGGCGAAGCGCGGGAACGACGGGAAGCAGGTCTGTGCCCACACGCCGTCGAGGTCCATGTCGGCCAGTCGAGCCTTGGGGTCGTAGCAACCCGGGATCATGTCGGAGTAGCGGACCGGTTCCATCCCGAAGTCCTCGGGATTCTTACCCGCTACCGCGTTGAGCCCGATCGCGGGGAAACGGCGGCCCTGGTAGTTCCAGACCTGCATGGGCGCACCACCCGACGGCGAAGGCTCCTCGACGATGCGGGGGCCGGCCTCGAGGAATTTGGTGGGCAGACGGTCGGCCCACACAGTGGGGTGCTCGATGAGGTGGTCATCGACCGAGACGAGCTTCATCCACGGCTGGAGTGGCATTGACGTGCCTCCTGTAAAAGTCTGTAACAAACGATTGTTGCAAAGAATGGGGCGGGTATCCGCGAAATCGTGCGCGGAGTCCGCCACGTCAGATGACGGCGGAGAGGTATCCCGGCCGAATCCGCGTCGTGTCGATGTCCGCGGGCTGCCACCCGGGAACGAGCGACGTACCGTCGAGCGTGCGGACCGGGCGATTCAGCTCGACGAGCAGGCCGAGGTTGCGCGTGATCTTTCCGGTCAGCGCCTTGGGGTCCCCGGTACACAGCGCCAACGCGGCCTCCGCGATGGTTTCCTCCGGTTCGGAATTGTTCGTGGTGACGCCCGGCACGGTCAGCGCGTTCTCGGTCGCGATCGAATACTCCGGTGCCAAGGTGTTCACCGCGATGTTGTCGTCGTACAGATCCATGGCCGCGCCGGTCGTGATGCGGTCGATCATCGCCTTCGTGCCGCCGTACAGGCAGGCGCCGAAGGTCGAGTTCGGCGCGAACGGCGGCCCCTTGCGCGGGCCGGCCTGAGTCGACGAGATGCTCAGGATCCACCCGGCGCCGCGACTGCGCATGCCGGGCACCGCCGCGGTGGCGAGATCCCAGCCGGCCCAGACGTTCGTCTCCACCGAGTCGTAGAAGGACTCGCGCGTCATCTCGCCGTACAACTGATCGAATCGGCGGGTCGCCGCGGCGTTGTTGACGAGGATGTCCACGGGCGCACCGAAGGTCTGTTCGGCGTGCGCGATCACCGATGCACGGTCCGCGGACGGGTCACCGAGGTCGAACACGAGCGGGGCAGCGGCGCCGCCGTCCGCGGCGATCTGCGCGACCGTCTCCTCGAGCGAACCCTGCAGGCGTCCGTCGCCGGCCCGCAGCGAACGCGAGACCGCCAGGACGTGGATGCCGTCCGCAGCGAATCGGCGGGCGATCGCACGTCCGATGCCGCGACTCGCGCCGGTGACCACGGCGACATGCGGAGTCGCGTCGGCGCTCACGGGTTCACCCCGCCGGCCGTCGGGGCGAAGTACGGGAGGACGACGCCACCGTCGATCTCGTGGAACTCGACGGCGACCGGCATCCCGATCCGCACATCGGCGGTCGTGCAGCCGACGATGTTGGACACCATGTGGTAGCCCTCGTCCAGTTCGACGATCACCACGACGTACGGACTGGTGAACGCCGGCGTCTGCGGTCGCGTGACCTCGGTGTAGCTGTAGACGGTGCCGCGGCCGGCGCTGACCTGCCACTCGAGGTCATCCGAACCGCACCCGCGGCAGAGCATGTTGGGGTCGAATTCGGCACGGCCGCAGGCGGTGCAGCGCTGATAGCGCAGCTCTCCCTCGGCGCAACCCTCCCAGAACGGCCGGGACAGCACGGTGGGGGTCGGCAGCGGGATCCCGGCCCGCTGCGGGCCCAGCACGGTGACGATCGTGTGCTCGCTCATGGTCGCTCACTTCCCAGTAGCAGGACGTCGGTGAAGAAGGCGCCGGCGCCGCCGTTGCTGCACAGCACCACCTCGGCGTCGTTCACCTGGTTGGTCTCGCACACGCCTTGGAGTTGGTGCACACCCCGCGCGATGCGCTGAGTCAGCTGCACGATCCCACCGCCGTGGCTGTACGACATCAAGCCGCCATCGGTGGTCATCGGGAGTTTCGGATCGTCGCCGGCGACGTTCTCGACAACCCACTCGCCGCCGTCGCCGTCGCCACAGAACTCGAAAGCCTCGAACTGCCTGATGATCTCGAACGAGAACGGATCGTAGAGCTCGGCCACGTCCACATCGGCAGGCTGCAGTCCGGCCATCGCGAACGACTTACGCGCCGCCCGACGACCGACGTAGCCGTTGGGGATGTCGGAGGACCGGCTCCCGAGGTCCCAGCTCGGTGCGTGCTGGTACGACGGCCCCATGTGGTCCAGTCCGCCGCCGAGAACGTAGACGGGCTTGCCGGGTAGATCCTTCGCACGCTCGGCAGTGGTGATGATGAGCGCGCAGCCGCCCTCGGACGTCATGGCGCAGTCGAGCAGGTGGAACGGATCCGCGATCATGCGCGAGGCCAGGATGTCCTCGACGGTGAACGGGCCACGCCCGTAGTAGATCGCGTCCGGATTGATGTTGCCGTTGTTGCGGATCCGGGCGGCCACCGATGCCATCTGTTCCGGTGTCGTGCCGTGCTGGTGCATGTGTCGTCGGGCGATGAGCGCGAACTCCGAAGCCGTGTAGAGGCCGAACGGGGCGACGAACTCGTTGGACGGTCGCGTCCACGGTGCGGTGGATTCACGTTCGGTGTAGCGGCCGGCCTCGCCGTCGGCGACGAGCACGGTCTCGCACAGTCCTGCGGCAACGACACTCGCCGCGTGCAGGACGCCGGTGATGCCGCCCGGGTTGTTCGCGTTCCAGACCGGGCCCAGGCCCAGCGAGTAGATGAGCTGCGGCGCAGTCTTGCTGTACACGCCGTCGATCGTGGTCGGGTCGATACCGGACTCGGCAATGGCGCCGCGTGCGGCATCGAGGCTGATCGTGAAACTGTCGTGGCCCTCCAACACCCGCGCCTGCTCGGTGTTGTAGGCCGCGACGATCACCACGTCGCGAAAGGGATGTGCGCTCACATCGAGTACTCCTGTCAGGATCAAAGATGAAGGGGGCGATGGCCGATCACGTCGGCATCGGAAAGCTGCACGAGACGCTCCGGGTCCACCCCGGCCAGTGCGGTGAGCACCTCGGCGTTGTGCTGGCCGAGCAGGGGCGCCGGCACGGTGAAGGCCGGTCCGGAGTGCGAGGCGAACACCACAGGGAGGCCCGGGATCTCGAATGTGCCGAGGACCGGGTGGTCGAGCTTCTCCGGGAAACCGCGGGCCCGCACCTGCGGGTTGTCGAGGATCCGGCTCGGGTCGACGACGCGGGCGGCCGCGATGCCCCGCGAGGTCAGTGCCCCCTCGAGCTCATCGACGTCACGGGCCGCGCAGAACTCGGTGAGCAGTTCGTCGAGGCGATCGTGGTGGCGACGACGACCGTTCGCGGAAGCGAACTCGGGTTCGAGCACGGAGTCCGGAAAACCCAGAACGTCGCACGCGGCCTCCCATCGGGCGTCGTCGGTGACCGCGACCGCCAGCCAGTTCTCCTCGCCCGCGCACCGGTACACACCCTGCGGGGCTCCGATCGGGCCGCGATTTCCGTCCCGGGACAGGGCGTTGCCGTAGGCGCTGTGTTCGATCACCATCTCGGCGGCCACGTTGAGCGCGCTTTCCACCATGGGCACCTCGACGAAGCAGCCCCGGCCGCGGGATCGCGCAAGTTCGAGCGCCGAGAGCGTCGCGACCACGGCGTGCAGTCCGGCGACGGGATCGCACGGGCCCTTGAGGACCATCGGGCTGCCGTCGCGGTAGCCCGTCATCCACGACAGCCCGGTGGCCTGTTCCATCGTCTGCGCGAATCCGGTGCGGTCCCGCCAGGGGCCCGACAGCCCGAACGCGGGCATCCGGACGAACACCGCGGCGGGGTTCGCCTCGTGAATCCGCTCCCAGGTGAGGCCGAAGTTGTCGAGGACTCGGGGCGAGAAGTTCTCGATGACGATGTCGGAGTTGCGAATCATCTCGAGCAACACATCCACACCCTCGGGCCTACTCAGGTCCAGTGTCACACCGAGTTTGCCCGCGTTGGCACCCTGATAGACGCCACCTGCCTCCCACCAATCGGGTTCGCCCGGCGATCTGGTCGAGGTGAAGCGCATCCCGTCGGGACGCTGCACGGACTCGACCTTGATGACCTCGGCGCCCATTCCCGCGAGCAGTTGGGTCGCAGCAGGACCCGCCCAGAATGCGGTCAGGTCGAGGACCCGGACCCCGGCCAGGGGTGCGTCGTCCGTCTCGTCGAGCGTGCGTGAGGGTTGCGTGCGCGGATTCCACGGCCGATCGCTGTCGTGTTCGCCGAGCGACGGGGCGGCGCGGACGGGATCGGGCAGTGCGCCGTCGACCAGGTACGGCCGCCGGGGCTGGACGAAGCCCGCGGGGTTTTCGACGAACACCCCGCGCTCGGCGAAGTGCATGTTCTGCGTGACCGTCTCGGGTGTCCCGATCGGAGCGACGGGAATCCGCATGGCACTGGCAATCTCGTCGATCGCCTCGACCGGCATCGACGTGGTCCAGGATTCGATCGTCGACTTGAACTCGGCGTAGCGTTCCTGGCGCCTGCGCACGTCGACGATCGAGTCGTCCGCGAGCAGGTCGGCACGGTCGATCATGATCAGGAAGTCCTCGAACATCTGCGCGGTGATCGTGCAGAAGCCGACATAGCCGTCGAGACCGTGCTCGATCGACGGGATCTCCACCGTCCGAGGCGTGCGCCGTCCGGGCGCACCCGACAACACGGCTGTCACGGGATGATAGAGAGCCATTGCGACGCCCATGGATTCGAGCATCGACAGATCCGCCCACTCGCCGCCGCGTCCGCGGCCGGCGGCCCCGACCCGCAGGCCCAGCGCGGTGGCTGCCGCGAACGATCCGGCGATCCACTCGCCGAGGCGTCCTCCGGCCTGTAGCGGTTCCCGGCCCTCCGGTCCGCGAATGGCCATCGAACCCGCGAGTGCCTGGAGAGTGAAGTCGGTGGCCGGCAGGTGGGCCCACGGTCCGGTGCGTCCGAACGGGGTGACCGACAAGATGTCCACGCCGGGGGTTGTCCGGCGGACGAATTCGATGTCATCCGTAGTCAATTCACCGGACTCGACCACGAGGTCGGCGCCGGCGACGAATTCGCGAACGCGGCTGTCGCGCAACGAACCGCGGATCGATCGCTTTCCTGCCGCCAGGTACTGGAACAGGGCACCGTCGCCGGGGCCGGTGTCGCCGCTCTGTCGCCAGCACCGCAACGGGTCACCGTCGGCGCCGGTCTCTACCTTGACGACATCCGCGCCCGCGTCCACCAGCATCTTGGTGCAGTAGGAACCTGCGATACCCGTGGAGAAGTCGACCACGCGGAAATCCCGAAGCAGCACATCCTGCTGTTGCACTGTGGATCCTTTCGATCGCTGGGGGGTCGTCAGGCGGTGACGGGGACGAACTGCTCGCGCAGCACGCGGCGCAGCACCTTGCCGAGGTCGGTGCGGGGCAGGGCCGTCCGGAACTCGACGTGCGCCGGTACCCGAGACGACCGGAGTCTGCCGCCCACCCATGCCTGGATCTCGGCGGCGTCGACCGCTCCGTCCGCCCGCGGCACGACGGCCGCGACGACGACCTCACCCCACTGGTCGTCGGGGACGCCGTAGACGACGACGTCCTCGACGTGCGGGTGCTCGCCGATCACGTCTTCGATCTCGCCGGGCGACAAGTTCTCGCCGCCGCGGACGATGACGTCGTCGAGGCGTCCTTCCACGAAGACGTAGCCCTCGTCGTCGATCCAGCCTCCGTCCTTGGTCCGGAACCAACCGTCGGCATCGAGCATCGAGACTCCGGCGTACTCCCCCGACACCTGCGCGCCGCGCACCCACAGTTCGCCGCGTTCCCCGGCCGGGACGGCGAGCCCATCATCGTCACGAACGACGATCTCGACATCGGGAACGGGCAGGCCCACCGATCCCAGCCTCCGCCGGATCACCGGATCGACAGCCTCGACGGCGGCACGATGCTCCGCGGGTCCGAGAACGGCGATGGACGAGGAAGTTTCGGTCAGTCCGTAGCCGTTGACGAAGGCGACCTCCGGCAGCAGTTCCAGAGCCCTCTCGATGACAGGCAACGGCATGCGGCCGCCGCCGTAGGAGAGGTGGCGCAGCGAGGGCAGACCGCGCCCGTCCTCGGCCAGCACATCCACGATGCGGGCGAGCATCGTCGGCACGACCATCGCGTGGGTGATCCCCTGTTCGCGCACGAGGCGGACCCACTCCCGCTCGTCGAAGTTCGGCATCTGCACGATCCGACGGCCGCTGTAGAGACCTGTCAGCAGTCCCGCAACGCCCGCGATGTGGTACGGGGGCACGCTGACGAGGGCGGCCTCGTCAGGTCCTGCGCTGAACAGTTCGGTGCCACCGAGGACGTACGAGACCAGATGCCGGTGGCGCAGGACCGCTACCTTGGGCGTGCCGGTGGTGCCGCTGGTGTGCAGCAGGACCGCCGGCGCCTCGGGATCCTGCTCCGCGGGCGCGATCTCGACAGTGGGAGCGGCGCAGAGGTTCTCGACCAGCGCCACCGGGCCCACGGTCTCGACACCGTCCACCTGCGCGCCGATGTCGGCGACGGTGCCGTCGGCGACGAGGAGGGCGGGCGCCCGCCCTTCGACGAGTCGGCGCAGGGGTTCGTCGGCGAGTCGATAGCTGATCGGCGCGAAGGGGACTCCGCTCCACGCCGAACCGAACAGCGCGATCGGGAAAGCCGGAGAGGCCGTCGATCCGTACAAGACTGTCTGCTCGGCGGCATCCGTGCGGCCGGCCGCGAACGCGCCCGCCAGTTCGAGCAAGCGGGCGTAGGTGAGGCCGTCGTGCTTGTCGCCGATGGCAACTCGGTCGCCGTCCGCGCCGGCGGCGATCTCGAGAAGGGTCAGGATGTTCATCTGGCTCCTCAGTCGGATGCGGGCATCGCTTTGGGCGCCTTGACACCCAGCGGTTCTCCGTCTGCGGTGAGGACACCGGATCCGGGCTTGGTGCAGAGCAACTCGACGGTGCCCTCTGCGTTGCTGTAACGCTTGCCGAGCTGGAGTTCCCCGCTCGTGCCACCCGAGGGATCGCCGGCCTGCTCCGGGGCGACCATCGGTGCGCCGTCACAACAGATGTCGACGTCGCCACCGGGTACCCGGATCACGATCAGTTCGGCCGCTGACGTGGTGCTTCGCAATCTGGCTCCGACACGCAACTGCATGAGAATGACTCCTTGAGGTGATTCGAGGTCGATACTCTCGGGCACACGGAAACAACATCGGTGCCCGGCCGACACAGCCCGGCTTCAGAAATCCGAGCAAACGTTTGTTGCACGCCACTATGGCAGCCCGTGTGAGCCTCGTCAAACACTGGAACGAGGTTCGCCGTCATCCTCCGCCGCCTCAGGGGCACAACCACGCAATCGTCGAGAACCGTGTTCTATACTCCACACACTCACACTTGCACAAAGCTTTTCGATCCACGAGGACCGGATGGACTCCCACGCACCACACATCACGGCCCGCCAACTCGCCGACGGCATCGCCGATGCGCCGTTACTCGACGACGGCGCCGCGATCGACACGCCCCTGATGGTCGTCGACCTGACCCCGGGCTCCGACGGAGTCGACGACCCCGAAGTACTCGCAGCCGCGGCCCGGCGCGCGCACCAGGCCGACCGGATCCTCCTCGGAGTTCACCGAGGCCCTCGCCCAGTCGGCGAAGGCGGCGGACTGACCGCAATCACACAGTCGCTCGACGTGACGTACACCGACGACCCCGACCTCGGCCGGAACGCCCACCGCTCGGTCGTCCACGCCCCCGATCCGGACGACGCTGTCACGGCTTTCGCGGCCCGCGTCGGCGCGAATCCGCAGGCCTCCGTCGTCCTGCGGCAGGTTGTCCGGGCCGGTAACGGCCTCGACGTGCCCGCAGCCATGGACGTCGAATCGCTGGCCTACTCCACGCTGCTCGGTGGACCCGAGTTCGCGCGCTGGCTCGCGCATCGCGGACCCCGACCACTGCCTCCGACACCCACCGACGACCCGGTCCTGACAGTTCGCGACGGTGACGAGCTCTGGGTGACGCTGAACCGCCCGGAACGCCGGAATGCCTACGGAGCCCGACTACGCGACGCTCTCACCAGCGCGTTGATCGTCGCGACATCGGATCCGTCCGTCTCCCGCGTCGTGCTCGACGGTGCCGGACCGTCTTTTTGCGCCGGCGGCGATCTCGACGAGTTCGGCACCACGCCCGATCTCGCGCTGGCACATCTGATCCGCACCCGCGGCGGGGCGGGGCTCCTCGTCCACGCACTGGCCGGGCGGATCGAAGTTCGCGTTCACGGAGCCTGTGTCGGTGGTGGAATCGAGATTCCGGCGTTCGCGGGACGCGTGGTGGCGAGCCCGGACGCGTGGTTCCGACTACCCGAGGTCGAGATGGGTTTGATCCCGGGAGCAGGTGGGACGGCAAGCATTCCGCGGCGGATCGGGCGGTGGCGCGCGATGCACCTGTTCGTGACCGGCGCGCGCCTCGACGTCGGCACCGCACTCGACTGGGGCCTCGTCGACGCGGTCGACACGATCCACTGACGCGAACCGGACACGCGGTACAGCAAACGCTTGTTGCTGGTAGTGCGGTTCTCCTGCCATGATGACCGAAGCTTTGGAACCAGCGGGCGTTCGCGCGCTGCCGCGTCGCAGAAGGGCCGTGAACATGCCGTCGAAACTCGATCGGAAGCCAACGAACGATCGACCGTCCGACGACGCCAAGTCCGCGTTTCTGACGAAGATTCGCGAGGCGGCCGTTCGACGATTCGCCGAGAGCGGGTATGACGGGACGTCGATGCGGGACATCGGCTCCCTCGTCGGCGTGCATGCCGGCAGCCTCTACGTGCACATCAAGAGCAAGGAAGACCTGCTCTACCAGATCGTCGGCGAGATTGCGGAGAGTGGCGAGGCCGCACTCCTGCGGGTCGAGGCATCGGACGTCGGCGCGATCGACAAGCTCCGCATGCTCGCCCGCATCCATCTGCGCTGGTCCATGGCCAACCCGGATGCCGCGAAGGTGTTCGAGCGGGAATGGATGCGGCTCAACGGCGCCCAACTCGCCGAGGTCCAGGTCAAGCGCCAACGGTGGGCCGACGCGGTGGAGCGGATCATCAGGGCAGGCGTCGACGACGGCACGTTCCGGGACATGGACGTGGCGCTCGCCGCCGTCGCATTCCGCTCCGTTCTGAACTCGAACTACACGTGTGACGGCGACCCCGACGTGGACGGCATCAAACTCGCCGACGAGTTCGTCGACTTCCTGTTCAACGGCTGGGTCGCATCCGCACATCGCTGAAACGGGCGCCTGGCGCCCCCGCACCGGTCGCTGCCCGTGTTCGGCCGGCACCGACCCTGAAATCATGAAGGATCCGAAGATGACTGGAACAGCTTTCGTCACTGGTGGGACGGGCGCTCTCGGCGTCGCCGTCACCAATCACCTGCTTTCCCTGGGATGGCGAGTCGTGGTGCCGTTCATCGAACCGTCCGAGGTGACCCGTTTGGAGAGTCACGATCGCCTCGAACTGATCCGGTGCAACGTGTCCGTTCCCACCGAACTCTCCGAGGCCGTCTCGGTCGCAGCCGGCGCCTCCGACGCGCCACTGACTGCGCTGGTCAATCTCGTCGGCGGCTTCGAGTCCGGTCCGCGCACCCACGAGGCCGACGCCGAGGCGATCGACCGCCAGTTGCACCTGAACGTACTCACCACGTATGCGGTTCTGCGCGAAGGACTTCCGCACCTCATCGCGAACGGCGGCGGGTCGGTGGTATCGATGTCGTCCGGGGCTGCCCTGAAGCCCTTCCCGGGTGGCACCGCCTACAGCACGTCGAAGGCCGCCGTCCTGGCACTGGCCGAGTCCATCGCTGTCGAGTACAAGAAGGACCACATCCGCTCGAACGCCCTGCTGCCCGGTGTGATCGACACTCCGGCCAACCGCGCGTCGATGCCGAATTCCGACCGGACGAACTGGGTTGCACCGACAGACATCGCCAAGGTGATCGCCTTCCTGCTCTCCGACGACTCCGCCCCCATCTCGGGTGCCGCGATTCCGCTGGGTCTCTGACGATTACGCGCCGGTGCGCGGACGAGTTCGTCCGCGCACCGGCGCGACGGCACGGTCAGTCGTTCGCGAGGAACTCGACCGGGTTTCGTTCGAGCATCGCGCGCACTTCTTCGGGTGCCAGCCCTGCAGCCTCGAGTGCCGGGAGGACCTGGCGGTGAATGAACGTGAAGTCGACGCCGGGCGGGGCTGAGTCCTCGGATTCGAACTCCTGCCACGACCCGGAAACGCCGAAGTAGATCGCCAAGTCGTGGGACAGCAGTAGCCGGTCACCGTAGCCGAGAGCGCACAGGTCCACGATCGTGCGCACACGGTCTTCGAGGCTGTTGCTCACGGCACAGTGCCCGAACCGGTCCATCCCCAGATAACACCCTCGGGCGAGCATCTTCTCCAAGTAGCGGAGATCGTTGGTGTCACCGCTGTGCCCGAGAACGAGTCGACTCGGCGCGACCCCGCAGGACTCGAACAGGTCCACGATCGCATCGCCGTTACCGACGTCGGTGTGGTGATGGCAGAAGATCGGGAGCCGCTGCTCGGCGGCGACCCTGCCGATGGCCCGGAATACCTTGTCGAGGATCGGGGTGATGCCGTGATCCGCACACGCCGCCTTCATGATTCCCGGTCGAACATTCGTCCCCGCAATACCTTCCTGGCACTCCCTGCTCAGCAATTCGTGGATCTCGTCCTCGGTCCGCCAGGTCAGGTAGACCTCGTCCTGGTGGTAAAACCCGCTGGAGACGATGAAGTTGAGCCCCGTCCGCTCCGCGACCTCACAGATGAGGCGCACGTCGCGACCCATGTTCACCGGAGTGGCGTCCACGACGGTTCGCACCCCGCACGCCGCGGCCCGCGAAAACTGCTCGACGGCCCTGGACACCACCACGTCGTGGTTGTAGTAGTGATCACCGAAAGCCATCCGCATCGACCAGTCGGCTGTGACGATGTGCTCGTGTATCAGGGTCTGCCCCAGCTCCGAGCGTTCGATCGGGCCGTGGACACCGTGCACCGGCATCTGCATCTCCTTGGTATCGGGTTGGTCGAGAGCGACGCGAACCGCAGGAGCCGTTCGCGGTTGGGGCTACCTCACATCCACTGCCCGCTCTGGATCGAGAGGAGTCGGTCCATGGTGTCGGCGGACCAGGTTTCGGCCGGTGCCACCGCGGCTCGGCGTCCACGACGCGGCCGGCCGAGGTCGGGATACAGCGCCCGCGAGATCTCGCGGGCGGCGTCGACCACCAGCGGTGCGACGCGCTCGAGTTGTGCGGTGCGGGCGTCACCGCACAGAGAGATCGCTGCGGCGGGACCGTCGTGGCCCCGGACGGCGACACCGACGCACGCGACGCCCCGTACCGACTCTCCGCTCTCGAAGGCCAGCCCTCGACGCTGACGGATCCGGTTGAGTTCCTGATGCAACGTCGAGAGACCCGTGATGGTGTGGTTCGTGCGGCGACTGAGCTGTGTTTCGTACAGGCTGTCCACGTGTTCGGGCGTGAGCCACGCGAGCATCGATTTTCCTCCGGCCGTCGAGTACGCCGGACAACGCCCGCCCACCCGCGACGGAAGCGTCGACGCGAAGTGCCGCCCGCCGACCTTGTCGAGGTAGACACTGTCACGGCCGTCGAGAACCGCGAGGTGGACAACCATGCCGGTCTGCAAGTGCAACTCGTGCAGTAGAGGCGCGGCCGCCACCCGGAGGTCGCCGTTGCTACTGCCGTTGCCACTGCCGAGGCTGGACGCGCGCCGGCCCAGGCAGTAGCCGAACGAGGCGTGCTCGACCCAGTCGAGCCGCACGAGCTGTTCGAGGATGCGATGCACCGTCGACCGCGGCAGCTGAGTCCGGACACCGATCTCCTCGAGAGTCAGCCGGGTCGACCGGTCCTCGAACACATCCAGTATCAGCGTCATTCGCTCGATCATGGATGGCGGCGTGCTACCCCGACCCCGCCCAGCGGCTGCTGATCCAGTGTGGTCGACCGTTGTCATCGAGACCTCCGAACTTTCGATTGCGACTACTGCTCCATCCAGGCGTCGTCGAAGAGGACCACGTTGTCGATGGTGACGTTGGCGCCGTGCAGCTTCGGCGTCCACGCCGTGAACACGACGGACGGCGCCCACACGGCATACGGCACGGTTTCGTTGGCCAGCATCTGGATGTCGTCGATGACCTTCTGCTTGTCGCCATCGTCACCGGCGGTCTGCAGCTTCACCAGCAGCGCATCCATCTCGGGGCTGTTGTAGCCGGCGGCGTTGTTGTTCGAGGTACTCCCGAGCGAGGCGTACAGACGTAGCAGCGGCGCGGCGTCGATGAGGGACGCGCCACTGCGGGCGACGTCGAAGTCGCGGTCGATGTAGACCCGGCGGGTCAGGTCGGTGACGCTGTTGGCGTACGCGATCTCCACGTCGAAGCCGATCGAGTCGAGTGCGGCCTGGACCGCCAACGCACCCTGACGCGCGCCCTCCTCGTTGATGGCCGCGTACGTGAGCTTGCCGTCGTAGCCGTCGGCCTTCGCCTCGTTCAGCAACTCCCGGGCCTTGTCGGGGTCGTACGCGACGCCCGCCGCCTCGCCGTTGTGCCACTTCGAGCCCTCGGGGAACATCGACGAGCCCGCCGGGCTGTTACCGGAATTGACGCGCTGGTTGAGCGCGTCGGGATCCACACCGAGCGAGATCGCCCGGCGCACCCGCACGTCCGCACCGGGACGGCCCTCGCGCTGGTTGATGATCCCGATCGCCCCGAGCCCCTGGGTGTCCAGGTAGCCCTCGTAGCCGGCGTCGATCGCACTGTCGATCACCTCGGTGTTGCGGTAGAGGTAGCCGGCGTTGAGCTCACCGCTCCGCATGGACTCGAACATGCCCTGCGCGTTCGGCGTCGGAACGAAACGCAGCCCGGCCAAGCGCGGCTTACCGCCGACATAATCGGCGCGCGGCGCAAGCTCGAGCACCTCGTTCGGCGCGAAGCGGGTGACCGCGAACGGGCCCGCACCGATCGGCGTGAACGCGCCGTTCGCCTCCGAACTCGGCGCGACGATCACCCCGGGCCCGGACGAGAGCATGACCGGAAAATCGGCCCACGATCGCTGGAGCTTGATGACAACTGTCTTGGCGTCGGGTGTCTCGACACCGGCGACGGTGTTGGTCCACATCTGGGCGGCATCGCGTTTGGCGGCAACATATCGATCGAAGCTCCACTTCACGGCGACCGAGTCGACCGGCGTCCCGTCGCTGAAGGTACCGCCCTCGCGCAACGTGATCGTCCATGTCTGCCCGCCATCTGACGACTTCAGACTCGCCGCCAACTGCGGTACGTACTCGGACTTTTCGAAGTCGTAACGAACCAGCGTGTCGTAGATGGCGGCCAACTCGGTGCCACCGGTCGATCCTGCCATCAAGGTCTTCGTCGGATCGAGCGTCGCCGGGAAGCCGTAGGACCCATATGTCACGACGCCGCCGTCGACAGCGGCGTCGTCGACAGCGCGTTCGCCGACGTATCCGATCGAGTACTCACCGCCCCCGGCCGACTCGCCGGAACCCTGTCCATCGGCGGACGCGCACGCGGTCAGTGCCACGGCACCGATCGCCACGACCGCGACCGAACGACAACCACGCCATAGTCGATCCCGCATATCGATCCTCTCGAACGTGTCGGACTTCGAAATTCATTGAGCTGATGCTGATCTCCAGACGGCCGATGGGGCCGCTGGTTTCGGAAGGGTTCCCCGCGCACGAAACGCTGACGGTCCTCGACCGTCACATGCGAGGACCACCGGACTGGGGTTGCCGACTGCACAACCTGACGAACATTAAGAATCCGGTTCTCCCGCAATGAGACACCAGTCCGACACGTGAATGCAAGACATACTGGCGAGTAAGTCGCATATCTCATCATGATTGAAACCCTGTTCTATTTATGGCGCGCTCCTCCCGTGATAGCGTCGGCCACGGACAGCAAACAGGCAGGGTGTTACGACTCGACAGCAGCACAAAGTCGCGAGCGCACATCCAGGAGGCCTCGACGATCAGCCGGGTCGTCCCGACCGCCTCGAGTCTCGGGCCGGCGAAACAATCCGGCGCGCACAGTGTTCGATCGGTCCCGGACCGGTATCCGACGGGCGTGCGCACTCCTGCGAGGGCCGCGCGAGAGTCCGCGACCCCGATAAGTCCTCACGGAAACACCACGGAATGTATGGGAATCGCATGACGACATCAGAGATCGACAGCGAAGTGCGGATGATCGACGCCGGTTCGGCGCCGACCAGGTTTGCGCGCGGCTGGCACTGCGTCGGGCTGACGCGCGACCTGCGCGACGGCAAGCCGCACTCGATCCACGCCTTCGGCACCAAGCTGGTGGTCTTCGC
>NZ_QAOW01000009.1 GCF_003051005.1 Rhodococcus sp. OK519 | reverse complement strand
GCGCATGCACCTGTTTGAGGACACGGCAGCGACGGCTGCGGCGTTCGCAGCCTAGGTGTACTGAGCCATCGGGTTGGTGACACTCGGGCTGCGGGTGTGAGGCCGTGGCTCGAGTGGATCCGGTCAGTATTGTCGTGCTCGGAAGGGCTTGGGCACGATCGTCGGTGCGCTGTTGGGTGATAGGTAGAACTGATCGGAATGGCCGACGCCAAGATCGGTGGTCCCCAATGAATTCCGTCACTAGCGATCGAGGTCGGCGAGATCGCATCCGGTGGGGGAGCAGGTTTGCGCGCTCCTCACGCGAATTGGACCACTCACAACTCCAACCTGCAACGCGGTCAATCCCTGCCATGTTCTTGACGCAAGACACAGCGAAGCAAGACCGAGCACCGCGACGACGCCGAACTCCTTTCGCGTTGGCATCCATTCGTCACGCGCCCAAATGGAGTAGGCCGTTGCGATGTGCGCGGCGCCGACCTGTGTCAGTGCTCTCTGTACGAGTGCAGTCACATATTGAATCGACCACCGGTGTGTCTCGTTTCGAGAGCTGTCTAGTCGAGGAAATCTGTTGAACGTGAGAGGGTTTCGTTGGCGCGGATGTCCGTCAGTGCCCCCTCTAGCGTGTCGGTCACGGCGTCAAAACCGCCGTTGCCTAGGACCAGTCGTCGGGGTGGGGGGTCCTGAGTCATCGCCGCGATCACTGCACGGGCACCGCGGCGCGGATCGCCGGGTTGCACACCGTCCATGCCCACGAATGTTGCGCGGACCTGTTTGAGCATCTCGTGGTATTCCGGGATCGGCTCTGACACTGGTTCGTGAGCGAAGCCGGCGTAGGCGTTGGTGCGGGTCGCTCCTGGCTGGACTGCCAGTACGGAGATGCCCTGTGCGGCGACCTCATCGCGTAGCGTCTCGGTGACGGCTTCGACGGCGAACTTCGTCGCGCTGTAGTAGCCGAATCCGGGTGCCGCCACGAGCCCGGCGACCGAGGACACGTTGACGATCCACCCGTCGCCGCGGGCGCGCATCCCGGGCAGTACCGCGCGTGTCACCGACAGCACGGCGAAGAAGTTCAGCTCGAACATTGCCCGCATCGAGGTCTCGTTCATGCCCTCGATCGATCCGAACCAGCCGCGGCCGGCGCTGTTGACCAGCACGTCGATCCCGCCGAAGTGCTCTTCGGCCGCACGCACCGCGCGCTGTACCTGCGCGGTATCAGTGACATCAAGCGACACGACCAGAACGCGGTCACCGTACTGCTCGGCCCACGCCGCCAACTCGTGGGGACGCCGGGAGGTGAGCACTACGCGGTCCCCCGTCTCCAGTGCCGCCTCGGCGAACGCGACCCCGAAGCCGCCGGGCGTGCCTCCTGTGATGAACCATCGTCGCGTCACGGCTCGATCACCAACTGGCTGATCAGCGCGCCGTCCAACGTGAAGCGGTAGTGCAGGTCGGCGACCCCGCCGGGGAAGTTGCCCTCCAGGTGCTGCCCGACATCGACAGTGGTGGCGGTCCTGGTGGCGCCGGTGAATTCGGATGTATAGGTGTATTCACTGCCGCTCACAGAGGCTGCCAGCCAGGCTCCGATCTCGTCGCGGCCCGTGTAGCCCCGGCCGTCGTCGGTCACGACCGCATCGGCGGTGAAGGTGGCCAGCGCTCGACCGTCCTCTTGGTCGTTGAGGGCGGTCATAAACGTCTTTACTGTGTTCGGGAGTCCATCCCATGCTGTTGTCATGACCCCACGGTGGAACTTCCCGTAAGGGGAATGTCAACCCAGGGTGGCGATCTCGCATCTATGCCTGGCTGCAGCGGGGTCCGTTTCCCCAGCGCTGCCACTGGCTCGCCAGTGTTTTAGTAGAGGACGGTACGAACGGGACCTCTCGGACTCGCACTGCACTGTTGACCTTGCCCTAGGGGGAGACTGCAGGATGCCCCTACAACCCGCCAGCGCGCAGAGGAGGACGCTATGAGTGCACAGGTCTCGATCGGTGACTTCGCAGTGATGACCAGCCTGAGCAGGAAAGCGCTCCGGCATTACCACGACATCGGCATTCTCGAACCAGCCCATATCGATTCCCACACGGGCTACCGCTTCTACGACACCAGCCAGGTCGATCATGCACACATCATCCGACGGTTCCGATCTCTCGGCATGTCCATTCCCGACATCAAAGCGCTGCTGAGCACCAACGACGCCGCAACTCGCACCGAGATCATCACGACTCATCTCGAACAGATGGAAGTGCAGCTGCAACAGACCCGCGACATCGTGAGCGCGCTGCGCGAGTTGCTGTCTCCAGTGCAGACCCCCGCCTTCGTGGCGGTGCGCCATGAAGCTGCGCTCGCCGTGTGGTCAATCGGCGCCATCCTCGAGGTTTCCGAGATCGACACCTGGTTCGCGGCGACGCTAAAGACTTTGCTGGACGCAGTTGCCGCGGTAGCAGGCGCACCGTCCGCAGTGGTGCCTGGTGGCCTCTACGAGCGAGCGCTCTTCCTCGAATCGCGCGGTAAATCAACCCTCTTTGTCCCCGCGCTGCACTCCATCGAACCCCCGGAAGGCGTCCGCGCCGAGGTCTTACCCCAGGCTGAGTTCGCGGTGCTCACCCACTCCGGCGGACACGAAGGTATCGACCGCAGTTACGCGGCCCTGGGCACATACGCCAACGAGCATCTAATCAGCCGACAGGGGCCAATCCGCGAACACTACTTCGGCGGCACGCCCTCAGCGCCAACAACGTTCACCGCCACAGAAATCTGCTGGCCTATCTTTAACACCACCCCACCGCCACAATGACAACAACCCGTGGCCAAAATAGCCCCGGGACGGGCCGTAGCCTCCAAGCGGCGCGCGTGCAGGAAAGTCTTGTTGGACAGTGCGACCGGACCTACTGCGACCGGACCTACTGCGACCGGACCTACTGCGACCACGATGACCGTCCGCACGTGCATCTCCAGGTTGGAGCGGATCTTCGAATCCGACGAGCTACCGCCCAGCGAGGACACCGAACGCAACGAATTCCAGGCCTCGAAAACTCTGAATGGGCGGGTCGCGGTCAAGGGGGATCTCGATGCGGTGACCGGTGAGATGCTGCTGATGGCGCTGTCTGCGTTGACGAAGCCCAGGAATCCGATGGACGACCCGACCAACTCCCGCACCCCGGCGCAGTAGCGGGCGGACGCGTTCGCCGAGATCCTGCGCCACTACCTCGACTCCGGTGAGGCACCCATCGAAGGCGGCGAGCGCCCGCACCTGTCCCTGCATGTGAATGCTAGCGATCTCGCGCGCGTCGGAGCAGAGCACGAGCGGTGCCCCGAAACCGCTGCAGCCGACACCCGTGGAAGAGGGTGCCGGCTACAGGGGAGGGGGAATAGCGGCTAGTGACAGGCTGTTTCAGGCCACCGGCACGTGCCCGGTGACGATGCGGTGGATGAGCCGCGCCGCGGTGCGGGCGGTGCGGTTGTCGACGTCGAGGCACGGATTGAGCTCGGCCACGTCGACGACCGCGAGTTTGCCGCTCGCGGTCACCCGATCGCACACGCGCTGGATGATCTCGAGCGGGACACCGTAGGCGGCGGGTGCGCTGACACCCGGTGCGACGCCGGCGGGCAGGACATCGAGATCGATCGTCAGATAGACGAGGTCGACGTCGTCGAGGAAGTCGGTGAGGAATTCGTCGACGCGCGCCCGATCGGCCACGCCGCAGTGCTCGTCCAGCAGGTACCGGACGCCGAGGCTCCGCGCGGTGTCGAACAGCACGTTGGTGTTGCTGGGCTGGCTGATGCCGATCACGTCGTAGCGGTGGCTCGTGCCCGCGGCCTGCTCGGCCTCGGCGATCTGCCGGAACGGCGTGCCGGAACTGGGGATCGGGTCGCTGCGCAGGTCGAAGTGGGCATCGAGATTGAGGATGCCCAGCCGGGGGTGCCGCCCCCGCAACGCGGAGGGAGCCACTCCCAGATACGTGCCGTACGCGACCTCGTGACCGCCGCCGAGGACGACGGCGAGCCGTCCCGCATCGAGTGCCGTTGTCACGGCGGTGCCGAGTGCCTCCTGGCCGGCTTCGAGTCGGTCGCCCGTGACGGCGACGGTGCCCGCGTCGAACAGCGTCGTCTCGTTCTCGAGGGCCATCGAGGACAGGGCTTTGCGGAGGGCGTCGGGGCCGGCGGCAGCGCCCTGGCGTCCCTTGTTGCGGCGGACGCCCTCGTCGCTGGCGAACCCGATCAGGACGGTGCCGGGGCCCTCGCCGGGGCGGTACGGCGTGACGGCCTGGTGCCAGCGCAGGTGTTCCGGGCCGAGGCCGTCGGTCCGTCCCGACCACGGCCGGGGAGCGATGTCGACGTCGATGTGGTTGCTCATGTCAGGTGCCTGTTCCCTCGATCAGTTCGCGGCCGTCGCGAGGATGCCGTCCTTGAAGACCTCGCGGATCAGCGGCACACCCGGACGGTAGGCGAGGTGCAGGTACGACGGGGCATCGAGCGCGATCGCGTCGGCGCGGGCGCCGATCCGCAGGCTGCCGACGTCGTCGCGTTGCAGCGCCTTCGCGCCGCCCGCGGTGGCCGCCCACACGGCCTCGGCGGGCGTCATGTGCATGTCCCGGACGGCGATCGCGATGCAGAACGGCAGGCTGGTGGTGTAGCAGGTGCCGGGGTTGCAGTCCGCTCCCAGCGCGACCGTGACACCGGCGTCGATCAGCGCACGGGCACCGGGGTACTGGTTGCGGGTGGAGAAGTCGGCGCCCGGCAGCAGCGTCGCCACCGTCGAGCTGTTCGCCAGCGCGTCGATGTCGGCGTCGGTGACGTAGGTGACGTGGTCCACCGACGCGGCACCCATCTCGACGGCCAGCTGCACACCCGGGCCCTCGCCCAGCTGATTGCCGTGCACGCGGGGGATCAGGCCGTGCGCGACGCCGGCTGTCAGGATGGCGCGCGACTGCTCGAGGGTGAACGCGCCGCGCTCACAGAACACGTCGATCCACTTCGCGTATGGGGCACACGCCGGGATCATCTCGTCGACGGCCATCGTGACGTACTCGTCGCCGCGGCCGGCGTACTCGGGCGGCGGGACGTGCGCGGCCAGCAGCGTGACCTCGTCGGTGAACCTGCCTGCGACCTGCACGCTGCGCAGCTCGTCCCGAGTGCTCTGGCCGTAGCCGCTCTTGATCTCGACGGTGGTGCTGCCCGAGCGTAGCGACTCGTCGAGCAGGCGGCGCACGTTCGCGGCGAGCTGGTCGTCGCTCGCGGCGCGCGTCGCCTCGATAGTGGTGCGGATGCCGCCCGCGGCGTACTTCTCGCCCGACATCCGGGCCGCGAACTCCTCGGCCCGCTCACCGGCGAACACCAGGTGCGAGTGGCTCTCGACGAAGCCGGGCAGCACGGCCCGGCCACCGAGATCGTGGGCGGTGTCGGCGGCCGGGGCGTCCGCGGAGTCACCGACCCACGCGACCACGCCGTCCTCGAAGACGACCGCGGCGTCGTGTCGGACACCCAGTGCACCGTCGCCCAGTGAGGGGTCGTTGGTGACGAGAGTGCCGATGTTCGTCAGTGCGGTGGTCCGGGGACCGGTCGTGGTCACGTGAGGCTCCTAGGTGACTGTTCTCTGAGGGGGAATCGGTGGCCGCGGCCGGGATCAGACCCGGCTGTCGACCATCGCGGTGTGGGTGGGGTAGATCATCGCGGCTGGCGGGTTGTTGAACCGCTTGGCGACCGGGTAGTAGATCGCCCCGGTGAGCACGATGCCGACGATCCACGAGATGTCGGCGCCGCCGAGCATGTCGGTGATCGGGCCGGTGTACATCTTCTGCGCGAGGAACGGGATCTGGGCGAGCACGCCGACGACGTAGACGACCAGGGCGGGGACGTTCCAGGCTCCGTAGCGCCCGTTCGGGTCGTACAGCGCCGGGATGTCGATGCGTTCCTTCGAGATCAGGTAGTAGTCGATCAGGTTGATCGCGCTCCACGGCGTGAACACCATCAGCAGCACCAGGACGAAGTTCTTGAAGTTGTCCAGGAAGTCGGCGCTCGCGGCGATCGCGATGAACATCGAGATGACGGTGAAGCCGAGGATGTAGAACGAGCGGGCCTTGGTCGAGATCTGCGACCGGCCGTCGAACGCGGTCACGGTGGTGAGGATCGACATGAAGCCGCCGTACGCGTTGAGGACGTTGACCGTCAGCTTGCCGGTCACGATCACCAGGTAGATCAGGAACGCGATGATCGCGGGACCGGCGAGGTCGCCCATGAAGCCGACCTGGTTGCCGAGGAAGGCGTCGCCTGCGACGGCCGCGACGAGGGCACCGAAGGTCATGGACCACTGCGATCCGATGACGCTGCCGAGGAACGTCGACCAGAACGTGGTGCGCTCGCTGGTCTTGCGGGGCAGGTAGCGGGAGTAGTCGGCGACGTACGGGCCGAAGGTCAGCTGCCAGCCGGCACCGAGGGAGATCGCCAGCAGGAACGTCACGAAGTCGAAGTCGATGATGCCGACGTAGTCGAGGACGTCGTACTCGAGGAACAGGCGGATCGCCAGGTACGTGAATCCGATGATGCCGACGACGGTCGCGACCTTGCCGACGATGTGGATCAGCTTGTATCCGGTGACGGCGACGAACGCGGTCAGCAATCCGAAGATCACGATGCCGACCCAGGCGCTGTCGATGCCGAGGACCTTGTTGACGGCCTGGCCGGCGAGGACCGTGCCGGTGGCGGCGAAGCCGAGGTACATCAGGATCACGAGCACGAGCGGGATGACCGCGCCCTTGACGCCGAACTGGGCGCGACTCGAGATCATCTGCGGCAGGCCCATGCGGGGACCCTGCGCGGAGTGGAGGGCCATCACGGCGCCGCCGAACACGTTGCCGATCAGCAGGCCGATGATGGCCCACAGTGCGTCGGCGCCGAAGACGACGGCCAGGGCACCGTCCACGATGGCGGTGATTTGCATGTTCGCGCCGAACCACAGCGTGAACTGGCTGCGGGGCGTGCCGTGGCGTTCGTCGTCGGGAACGACGTCGATGGTGCGCCGCTCCGGGGTGAGGAGCACCTCGGAAGTGCTGCCGTCGTCGTGTGTCATTGGGCCTGCTCTTTCTGCGGTGACCGCACCGTGCGGTGCGGTCGACTTCCGGGGGTGATGCCCACCTACTTCGATGCTTGTGCGCTGGGTCACGCCATGTCGCTGGGAAATGTATAGGCCTGTATATACAGGTCTGTCAATATTGAGGTTTGTATCCGGATTGTTTGTCCTGGTAACCGGTCAGAAGCCCTTTCCGGGATTCATCAGACCGAGCGGATCGAACGCGGCCTTGACCGCGTGATGGATGTCCAAACCTGTCTCTCCCACTTCGAGCGCCACCCAGCGTCGCTTCAACACCCCGACGCCGTGCTCACCGGTAAGCGTGCCACCCAGCTCGAGCGCCCGCCGAAACACCTCGTCGGCGGCCGTCCACACGGCGTCCGGGACCGACCCGTCGGCGAGGCGGTCGAACACGAACGTCGGGTGCACGTTGCCGTCACCCGCGTGCGCGACTGTCATCACGGTCACGCCGTGCCGCCGTGAGATCTCCTCGATCGACTCGACCATCTCGGGCAGCCGCGAGCGCGGCACCCCGACGTCCTCGACCAGGCACTGCCCGAGGCGTTCGGCCGCCGGGTACGCCAGCCGTCGAATCTCGAGCAGTTGCGCCGACTCGGCCGGGTCCTGGGACACGGCGACGAAGTCGGCGCCGGCGGCGGTGAAGTGTCGCTCGATCGCCGCGGCGGCCTCGTCGGCGTCGGGGCCGTCGGCCTGCGCGATCAGCATTGCCTCGGTGCCGGGCTCGAGACCGATGCGCTTCCACTCGTCGATGGCCGCGAGCGTGGCGCGGTCGATCAGTTCCATCAGGCTCGGCCCGATACCCGCGCGCACCACCGCGGCGACGGCGTCCGCGGCCGCACGTAATGACGCGAAGCTGCCGACGATCGTCGCGGGTTCCCGGCGCGGCCGCGGCCGCAGGCGCACGGTCGCGCTCGTGACGATGCCGAGCGTCCCCTCGGAACCGACCACCAGTCCGGTGAGGTCGTAGCCGGCGACACCCTTGACGGTGCGGTGCCCGGTGCGCAGGATCCGGCCGTCGGACAGCACCACCTCGAGGCCCAGGACGGAGTCCCGCGTGACGCCGTACTTGACGCAGCGCAGCCCGCCCGCGTTGGTGGCAATGTTCCCGCCGATCGTCGAGATCTGGTAGCTGCTCGGATCGGGGGCGTACATCAGGCCGTGCTCGGCGGCTGCCCGGTCGAGGTCGGCGTTCACCACACCGGCCTGCACCACCGCCAGCTGGTCGGCGGCGTTCAGTTCGACGATGTCGCGCATGGCCGCGGTGGACACGACGAGGCAGCCGTCGATCGCGGTGGCGCCGCCGGCCAGGCCGCTGCCCGCGCCGCGCGGGACCACCGGAACGCGATGGGCGGTGGCCCATTTCATGGCGGCCGCGACGTCGTCGGTGGAGTCCGCGATCAGCACCGCGAGGGGGCGTCCGGGGATGGCGAGGTGCGCCTCGTCCCGGGTGTAGGCGTCCATGACGTCGGGGTCGGTGACGAGTCGGCTCGAGCCGAGCGCGTCGGCGAGGGCGGTGAGAGACATCTGGTTCCTCGTATCAGTTCTGTCGGTCTGCGGTGAAGGCGTCGACGGCGGCGAGCACCGCGTCCTCGGCGTCCCGGTCGCCGACGGTCACCCGCACACCCTCGCCCGCGAATGTGCGCACGGACACGCTGTGCGCGACGCAGGCCGCGTCGAGTGCCGTCGAGCGGTCGACCATCGGGATCCACACGAAGTTTCCTCCACTGGCGGGTGTCTCGATGCCCCGGTCCGCCAGTCCCGAGCGCAGGTGATCGCGTCCGGACCGCACGGATTCGACGATCCGGTCGGTATGCCCCGAGTCGGTGAGCGCGGCGCACGCCGCCGCCTCGGCGACCGAACTCAGACCGAACGGCGGCGCCGCGGCGTGCAGGGGAGCGGCGACGGCGGAGTTCGCGATCGCATAGCCCACACGCAGGCCCGCGAGACCGTAGGCCTTCGAGAACGTCCGCAGCACCACGACGTTCGGGTACTCGCGCAGCAGTGCCACACCGTCGACCTGCTCCTCCGCGAACTCGCGGTAGGCCTCGTCGAGGATCACCAGGATGTGCGACGGCACGCCGTCCAGCAGTCGGCGCAGTTCGGACTCGGTGAGCTCGGTGCCTGTCGGATTGTTCGGGTTGCACACCAGCACCGCGCGGGTGCGGGGCGTCACCGCCGCGATCATGGCGTCGACGTCGTGGCGGTGCTTCGCGTCCAACGGCACCGGAACGGCTGTGGCCCCGGCGATCCCGATGAGGATGGGGTACGCCTCGTAGCTGCGCCACGCGTGCACCACCTCGGTGTCCGGTCCGGTGTAGGCGGTGAGGACCTGCTGCAGCAGTGCCAGCGAACCGGCGCCGGTGAGCACCGAATCAGCCGAGACCGACAGCCGCTCGGCCAGGGCCGCGACCAGGTCGTCCGCGAACAGAGTCGGGTACAGGTGTCCGTGTGCGCCGACCCGCGCGATCGCGTCCACGACGGCCGGTGACGGGGCGATGGTGGATTCGTTGCTCGACGCCCGCCAGCGGACCGTCGCGGCGCCCGACGCCTTCGAGTACGCGGGCAGCGCGTCGATCTCGGGCCGGGCCCGGGGCAGTTCGATCGCGCGGGTCACTGCAGGGCTCCGATCTCGTTCTCGACTGCGGCGACCAGCGCGCCCGACGCCGCCAGCGTGACCAGGTGCTCGATCTCGGGTGCGAGGAACCGGTCGGTGCCGGGTCCGGCAACGTGCTCGCGCACCGCGCGGATCACCGCGCCGGTGCCCGGGCCGGGCTGCAGCGGTGCGCGCAGGTCGATTCCCCTTGCGGCGGTGAGAATCTCGATCGCGAGGACGCGGGTGAGCCCGTCCACCGCGCGACGCAGCTTGCGGGCGCCCGACCAGCCCATCGAGACGTGGTCCTCCTGCATCGCGGACGACGGGATGGAGTCGACGCTTGCCGGCGCCGCCGTGCGCTTGAGTTCGGAGACGATCGCGGCCTGCGTGTACTGGGCGATCATGAGTCCGCTGTCCACACCCGGGTCGTCGGCGAGGAACGGCGGCAGGCCGTGATTGCGGGCGACGTCGAGGAACCGGTCGGTGCGGCGCTCGCTGATGCTGGCGACGTCGGCCGCGACGATCGCGAGGAAGTCGAGGACGTAGGCCACCGGCGCGCCGTGGAAGTTGCCGTTGGACTCCACCCGGCCGTCGAGGGTGACGACGGGATTGTCGACGGCGGAAGCGAGTTCGCGGTTCGCGACAGTCCGGGCGTGGTCGACGGTGTCGCGTGCGCCGCCGGCCACCTGCGGTGCGCAGCGCAGCGAGTAGGCGTCCTGCACGCGGGTGTCCTCGGGGCCGGCGTGGCTCGCGACGATCGGCGAATCCGCGAGCAGCCGAGCCATGTTGGCGGCGGCCGCGGCCTGTCCGGGATGCGGCCGCAGCGCCTGCAGGTCGGCGGCGAACACCCGATCGGTGCCGAGCAGGCCCTCGACGCTCATCGCGGCCGCGATGTCGGCCAGCTTGAGCAGGTGATCGAGGTCGGTGACGGCGAGCGCCAGCTGGCCCAGCATGCCGTCGGTGCCGTTGATGAGGGCCAGGCCCTCCTTCTCCGCGAGGACGACGGGGGACAGGCCGTGCTCGGCGAGCGCGGTGGCCGCATCCACGAGGCGTCCGTCCACGGTGCGGACGGTGCCCTCGCCGGTGACCGCGAGTGCGACGTGCGCGAGCGGCGCGAGATCGCCGGAGCAGCCGAGGCTGCCGAACTCGTGGACCACCGGCGTGATCCCCGCCGTGAGCAGGTCGGCGTAGGCCTGCGCCACCTCGGGGCGTACACCCGTGCGTCCGGTGGCGAGTGTCGACAGGCGCAGCAGCATCAGCGCGCGCACCACTTCGCGCTCGACCTCGGGGCCCGAACCGGCGGCGTGTGAGCGGACCAGGCTGCGCTGCAACTGGGTTCGCATCTCTTGCGGGATGTGCCGGGTGGCGAGCGCGCCGAAGCCGGTGGAGACGCCGTACACCGGACGCGGGTCGACGGCGAGGTCCTCGATGCGCCGACGCGAGCGGGTGATCTCGGCGAGGGCGTCGTCGGTGAGGCGCACCCCGTGGCCGTGGCGCGCGACGTCGACGACGTCCTGGATCGTGACGGGTCCGAGTCCGACCTCGACGAGGTCGGTGGACTGGGTGGTGAGGGTCATGAGGACTCCGAAGGCAGGGACGGCCCGGCGGTCGCTGCGGATTCCGTGGCCGTGAAGATTGTGTCTCGTATACGAGACCATAGTCTCGTATATAAGACAATGAGAGGGCGGGGTCGACGAGTCGAAGGGGGAGCGCCGGTTCAGGACTCCAGTCAGGATTCGATGGATTCCTCGACCATGCGGTCGCTGAGGCTGTCCGAGAAGTGCGCGGCTGCCTCCGTGACGAGCTGCGCCATCTCGGCAGTCTCCGCCTCGGAGCGTGCGCCCGTCAGGTACGCGACACCCAGCGCGGCGACCGGGCGTCCCTCCCGGGTGACGACGGGACCGGCGATGCACGTGACGCCGTTGGTGGTCGAGTCCCGCTCCACGGCGTACCCGAGTTCGCGATCGGCCTGCAGGAGCGCCCGCAGGTCGTCGAGCGACGTCGGCCCCTCGCCGGTGCGCGTGGGCCACGTGTAGCCGGCGTACAGCGCGCTCAGCTGCTCGGGATCGAGGCGCGCGAGGATCGTGCGTCCGACGGCCGTCAGGTGCGCGGGCAGTCGGGTACCGACCTCGGTCACCAGCCGAACCCCCGGCTTGAGTGGCTCACGCTTGTCCAGGTAGATCACGTCGGTGCCCTGCAGGACCGCGAGGTGCGAGGTCTCGTCGGCGGCCTTCGTGAGGGCGACCATGTGCCGCTGTCCCTCGCGGTGCAGCGGACCGGACCGCATGTACGACGCCCCCACCTCGAACGCGGACACGCCGAGCGTCCACGCCCGCTGGTCGGGCCAATAGGACACGAACCGCCGGTCCCGCATCACGTTGAGCAGGTGGTGCGTCGTGCTCTTGGGCAGATCCAGCTCGCTCGCGATCTCGGTGGCGGCCATCGGGACGCCCCGGCGGGCGAGCAGATCGAGCACGTCGAGTACTCGCTCCGCGGACTTGACCCGGCTCGTCGACATCGAACGTCCCCTTCCGGCCCCGGCCGTCCGGCCGGAGTGCCGCGCCATTGTCTCGAATACGAGACCGTGGCACCAAACTTCTACGACGGGACAGTTCGCCCCAGTTCGGCCGAGAGTCGCGTGCAGTGCTCGACGAGTACCTGTCCGTGCTGGGCGCAGACGTCGTCGTCGAGTCGGTAGGTGGGGCCGACGACGCTGAGCGCGCCCACGATCCGGCCGATCGCGTCGTAGATCGGTGCGGCCACGCCGGTGGAGCTGTCCTCGATGGTGTCGTGGGCGATGGCGTAGCCGTCCGCGCCCACCTCACCGAGCAGCGCTGCACCCACCGCCGTCCCGACGAGGGGGACGGTCTGACCGACCCACCCCATGTGCCGGATGGCGTGGGTGCCCTCGATCTGCCCCAGGTACAGCGCCGTGCCGCGTGGCCCGGGAGCCGACAGATATGTCGACTCCCGGGTGGTCGCCGCGATCTCGGCCATCGCGGGCTGCGCCCGGATCAGCAACTGGTTGTCGGCGATGGCCTTCGCGCCGATCTGCAGCAGCCGTGGACCCACCCGGTAGACGTTGTCCTCGCCGCGGAGGACGAACTCGGTCTGCTCGAGGCTGCGGATGAGCCGCAGCGCGGTGCTGGTCGCGAGGTCGGTCGTCTTCGCGGCGTCGGCGAGGGTCAGTCCACCGTGGTCGATGATCGCGCCGAGCAGTTCGAAGGTGCGACTGACACTGCGCGTCACGTCACCGGGGGCCATGCGTGTCTCCCATGCCGAGGGTGCCGACCGATCGGCCGACGCCCGAGAATCTATCGCGAGCGGGCCTCGCCGAGAATCTCGTCGTGGTGCTCGTCGAGGATCGGGCTGCGGCGCACCGCCGGACGTGCGCTGTCGCCGAAGACGACGGGCTGCCGGACATACGACACCGTGCCGGCCTTGGGATGCTCGAACGTCTCGACGACGCCGCGGTATCCGGCCTGCTCGGAGCCGAGCGCCTGCTGCACACTCCACACCTCGGAGCCGGCCAGGCCGGCGGTGTCCAGCAGTTCGAGGACCTCGGTGACCGTGCGGCCGGCCGCCCACGCCTCGATCTCCTTGCGGAGCGCCGGCTCGTTCTCGGTGCGCAGAGCGTCCTCCGTGAAGCGGGGATCGGTGATCAGGTCCTCGCGGCCCATTGTGCGGGCCAGCGTCTGGAAGCCCTTCTCGCTGGCGATCGCGAGCACGAACAGGCCGTCGTCGGCGCGGTAGGTGTCGAACGGGGTCGACACCGGATGGCGGTTACCGACGCGCTTGGGGGTCTCGCCGGACGCCTGCAGCTGGCTGTGCGCGGTGGGCAGCATCGCGAGCATGCTGTCGAACATCGCGACGTCCAGGTGCTGGCCCTGACCGGTGTTGCGGACGGCCAGCAGCGCGGTGCTGATGCCCCACGCCGCGAACACGCCGGTGATGGTGTCGCCGAACGACTCGCCCAGCCGGGTGGGGCCGGACTCCTCGGTGCCGGTGATGCTCATGACGCCGGACAGGGCCTGGACCACCAGGTCGTAGGCAGCGGCGCCGGCCATCGGACCTTGCTGGCCGAAGCCGGAGATCGACGCGTAGACGATCTTCGGATTGCGGGCACGGGCCGCCTCGTAGTCGATGCCCAGCCGGGTGGTGACGCCGGGACGGAAGTTCTCGACGACGACGTCGGCGTCTTCGATTAACTGCAGCAACGACTCTCGGTCCTCGGGATCCTTGAGGTCGAGTGCGATCGAGCGCTTGCCGCGGTTGAGGACATTGAAGTAGATGCTCTCGCCGTCGCGGAACGGTCCGAGGTGGCGCGAGTCCTCGCCGGCCTTCGATTCGATCTTCACGACGTCGGCGCCGGCGTCGGCGAGCAGTGCGGTGCAGAACGGGCCCGCGAGCACGCGGGAGAGGTCGACGACACGGACGCCGTCGAGCGGGGGGAGTGCGGGGGTGGTCATCGCTGCTCGCCTCTCAGTACTCGGTGGAACGGATCGACGGGGCGTTGCCCGCGATGGTCAGCAGCTGGATCTGCGAGGTGCCCTCGAAGATGCGCAGGATCCGGCAGTCGCGGTACAGGCGCTCGATCTCGGACTCGCGCATGAAGCCCGCGCCGCCGTGGATCTGGACGACCTGGTCGACGATCGAGAAGCAGGCCTCGGTCGCCACGAACTTCGAGATCGAGGCGGCGCGGCGCAGGTCCTGACCGGCGTCCTTGACGTCGGACGCCCAGTCGGCGGTCACCCGGGACGCCACGAGCTTGGCGTCGCACTCGCCGAGGAGCAGCTGGATGGCCTGGAACTCGAAGATGGGGTGCCCGAACTGCTTGCGCTCGGACGCGTACTCACGTCCCAGTTCCCACGCGCGCAGCGCGATTCCGTTGGCCATCGCGGCGACGTCGATGCGCGCGCGGTTGAGGGCGGTGAGCGCGATGTTGCCACCGCGGCCCTCGGTGCCGATGACGGCGTCGTGCGGGAGCACCACGTCGTCGAGGTAAACGGTGTAGGTGGGCGCCGAGCGGATGCCCATCTTGTCCTGCGGCTCCGAGTAGCTGATGCCGGGCGTGCCCTTCGGGACCGCGAAGGCGGTGATGCCGCGGAACCCGGCGGACGGGTCCGTCTTGGCGAACAGCACGACGAGGTCGGCCTCGCGGGCGTTGGAGATGAAGGTCTTGGAGCCGGACAGGTGCCAGCCGTCGTCCTCGCGGCGCGCCACGGTGCGCATCGACGCGATGTCCGAGCCGGCGTCGGGCTCGGTGAGGGCGAAGCCCGCGAGGACCTCACCCGACGCGAGTCCAGGCAGCCAGCGCTTCTTCTGCTCCTCGGTGCCGCCCACGAGGATCGGCTCGAGGCCCAGGTAGTGGGCGGTGTAGATGGATGCCAGGGCGGCGTCGGCGCGGGCGACCTCCTCGACGGCGACCAGCTGGGCGCGGGTCGACAGGCCGAGGCCGCCGAACTCCTCCGGAACGGAGATGCCCATGAGGTCCTGCTCGGCGAGGCGCCGCATCAGGTGCGCGGGGAACTCCTTGGACTCGTCGCGCTCGGCGGCACCCGGGAGGATCTCGGCGTTCGCGAAAGCGCGCACGGTGCTGCGGAATTCGGACATGTCGACGGCGTCGTCGTGCGTCTGAGCGGTCACGGGTAACTCCTGGAGATGCGAGAGGGGGAATCGCTAGATTTCATCTAGTGGAAGCCAATTGCCATCTAGTGGCACTCGTTGACTATCGCATCCGCTCGCGCAGTTTGTCCAGAGGGGGTTCGTCCGCGCCTCGACCTGGGAAAACGACGACGAGCGGCAACGAGCAGGGGGGATCGTCCTGCGCGTTGCCGCTCGTTGTGGGGCCGACGTCGGTGCCGCTCGTCGCGGAGCCGACGTCACTGCCACCGGTTCGGGCTCACGCTGGTCGTCGTGAGCCGTGTTCAGGTGGGGGTATCAGTTGTTCCCGGTCGGTTGTTCCCGGTCAGTTGTTCTCGGTCATCGGGATCCGGACGCCGCGCTCACGCGCGGTGTCGATGGCGTGGTCGTAGCCGGCGTCGGCGTGGCGGATGACGCCCATGCCCGGGTCGTTGGTGAGCACGGCCTCGATCTTCTTCGCGGCCAGCTCGGTGCCGTCGGCGATGCACACCTGGCCGGCGTGGATCGAGCGGCCCATGCCGACGCCGCCGCCGTGGTGGATCGAGACCCACGATGCGCCGGACGCGGTGTTGACCAGGGCGTTGAGCAGCGGCCAGTCGGCGATCGCGTCGGAGCCGTCCTTCATGGACTCGGTCTCGCGGTACGGGGACGCCACGGAACCGGAGTCGAGGTGGTCACGGCCGATGGCGACCGGTGCGGACAGCTCGCCACTGGCGACCATCTCGTTGAACTTCAGGCCGGCCTTGTGGCGCTCGCCGTAGCCGAGCCAGCAGATGCGGGCGGGCAGGCCCTCGAAGGCGACGCGCTCGCCGGCCATCTCGATCCAGCGCTTGAGGTGCTCGTTCTCCGGGAACAGCTCGAGGATCGCCTTGTCGGTGGCGGCGATGTCCTTGGGGTCGCCCGACAGCGCGGCCCAGCGGAACGGGCCGAGGCCCTCCTCGAACAGCGGACGGATGTAGGCCGGGACGAAGCCGGGGAACTCGAACGCGCGGTCGTAGCCGGCCTTGCGGGCCTCGTCGCGGATGGAGTTGCCGTAGTCGAAGACCTCGGCGCCCTTGTCCATGAAGCCGACCATGGCCTCGACGTGCGCGGCCATCGCCTTGCGCGAGTCCTCGGTGAACTTCTCCGGATCCTTCGCGGCCAGGTCCTTCATGTCGGCGATGTCGACGCCGATCGGCAGGTAGGACAGCGGATCGTGCGCCGACGTCTGGTCGGTGACGATGTCGATCGGGGCGTCCATCTCCAGCAGGGCCGGGAAGATCTCGGCGGCGTTGCCGACCAGGCCGATCGACAGCGGCTTGCGCGCGTCGCGAGCCTCGGTGGCCAGCTGCAGCGCGTGCTCGATGCTGTCGGCCTTGGTGTCGAGGTACTTGTGGGCGATGCGGCGATCGATGCGGGTGACGTCGCAGTCGACGCAGATCGCAACACCGTCGTTCATGGTGACGGCCAGCGGCTGCGCGCCACCCATGCCGCCCATGCCGGCGGTGAGGGTGATGGTCCCGGCCAGGGTGCCTTCGAAGCGCTTACGGGCGATCGCGCCGAAGGTCTCGTAGGTGCCCTGGAGGATGCCCTGCGTGCCGATGTAGATCCAGGAACCGGCCGTCATCTGGCCGTACATCATCAGGCCCTCGGCCTCGAGCTTGCGGAACTGCTCCCAGTTGGCCCAGTCGCCGACGAGGTTGGAGTTCGCGAGCAGCACGCGGGGCGCCCACTCGTTGGTGCGGAAGACGCCGACCGGCTTGCCGGACTGCACCAGCATGGTCTCGTCGTTCTTCAGGGTCTTCAGGGTGGCGACCATGGCGTCGAACGCGGCCCAGCTGCGGGCGGCGCGGCCGGTGCCGCCGTAGACGACCAGGTTGTCGGGGTGCTCGGCAACCTCGGGGTCGAGGTTGTTCATGAGCATGCGCAGCGCGCCCTCCTGCTGCCACCCGAGGGTGTTCAGCTCGGAGCCGCGGGGGGCGCTGACCGGGCGGGCCTCGTGGCCGGGTGAGGTGATGTCCATCGGGTACTCCTAGCGAATCGGGCGGTGAGGGCGCGGTGGTGTCACGCGGTTTCGTCCGACGCCGTTGTCGTCCGAATCCGTGTGGGCGTAGCTGTTGTGCGCTGGCTCACGTTCTGCAACTATGACTTGTATATTCCTGTCTATACAAGCTCGTGTCAAGGGGCATCCAGCGGTACAGCCCCTGACGTCGAGAGATGTTCGACCCGATGAACGGACACGACGACCAGTCGGGTGCAGCGTGGCACCCGGCGGAAGGTTCCCAGATGAACACCGTCTCCACCCAGACCGATCCGATGCCGAACCCCAGCGAGATCAACGATGCTCTCGCCCGTATCTTCCGCAGTTGGGACGAGCACCTGCTCGCCGGCGCGGACCCCGCAGCGCGCGACGAGCTCGCCGCGTACGTCGCGGAACTGCCCGCCGGCTACAAGCAGGACATCCGGCCGGACCGTGCGCGCATCGACCTCGCCATCCTCGGCGAGCTCTCCGACGGCGCGGTCGACGTGCGGATCGTCCCCGACGCGGCCGCCCGCGGAACCCACCGGCTCTCGCTCTATGTCGGAGGACGCCCGGCGTCCCTCGGGGATCTGATGCCGCTGCTGCAGAGCCTCGGTGTCGAGGTGCTCGACGAGCGCCCCTATGCCCTCACCACTCCGGCCGGAATGCCCTGCTGGGTGTACGAATTCACGGTCCGGTACGCCATTGCTCCGGACGCCCGGTTCGACGAGTTCGCCGCCCGGTTCGGCGGCGCCGTCCAGGCGCTGTGGCAGGGCGTCGCCGAGGCGGACCGGTTGAACGAACTGGTGGCCCGCGCGGGCCTGCGCTGGCGTGAGGTCACCGTGCTGCGCGCGTACGCGGAGTTCCTGAGGCAGGCCGGATTCCCCTACAGCAGTGCCTATGTCGCCGACGCCCTGTGTCGACATCCCGAGATCGCGGCCGCCCTGGTCGAGTGCTTCGCCGCGCGCTTCGATCCGTCCGTCGTGTCCGGTGGCGAGGAGTCCGTCGACGCGGCGGCGGCCCTGATCGAGGCGGTGCTGGGGCTCGACGAGGACCGGATCTTCCGGGCGCTGCTGGGTGCGGTGCGCAACACCGTGCGCACCAACTACTTCACCCCCCCGGCGCGGGAAACCATTGCGCTGAAGCTGGATTCGCGGAACATCGGCGAGCTGCCGGAGCCGCGGCCCCGACACGAGATTTTCGTGTACTCGCCCGCCGTGGCCGGTGTGCACATGCGCTTCGGTTCGGTGGCGCGCGGCGGCCTGCGCTGGTCGGACCGGCGCGAGGACTTCCGCACCGAGGTGCTGGGCCTGGTCAAGGCACAGGCGGTCAAGAACGCCGTGATCGTGCCGGTCGGCGCCAAGGGCGGCTTCGTGCTGCGCCGGCCCCCGGTCCCCACCGGCGACGGCGATGCCGACCGCGCCGCTCTCCGCGAGGCCGGCATCGCCGGGTACCGCATGTTCATCGGCGGCCTGCTCGATCTCACGGACAACATCGACCGGAGCACAGGGGCCGTGGTGCCGGCGCAGGGCGTCGTCCGCCACGACGCCGACGACACGTACCTGGTGGTGGCCGCAGACAAGGGCACCGCGTCGTTCTCCGACATCGCCAACGAGGTGGCGGCCGAGTACGACTTCTGGCTCGGCGACGCCTTCGCCTCCGGCGGATCGGTGGGATACGACCACAAGGCGATGGGCATCACCGCGCGCGGCGCGTGGGAGAGCGTCAAACGCCGCTTCCGGGAACTGGGCGTCGACTGCCAGCGCGAGGACGTCACGGTCGCGGGAATCGGCGACATGAGTGGTGACGTCTTCGGTAACGGAATGCTGTGCAGTAGGCACATTCGCCTCGTCGCGGCGTTCGACCACCGGCATGTCTTCCTCGATCCGAACCCCGATCCCGAGACGTCGTACGCGGAGCGGGAGCGGCTGTTCGCGCTGCCGCGCTCGTCGTGGGCCGACTACGACCGGTCCCTCGTCAGCGCCGGCGGCGGCGTCTGGGACCGGACGACGAAGTCCGTTCCGATCAGCGACCAGGCGCGACGGGCGCTCGGACTCGGCGACGACGTCACCGAAATGACTCCGCCCGAACTGATCCGGGCGATCCTGCGGGCGCCGGTCGATCTGCTGTGGAACGGCGGAATCGGCACGTACGTCAAGGCCTCGACCGAATCGCACGCCGACGCCGGCGACAAGGCGAACGACGTTGTGCGCGTGGACGGGTGTGATCTTCGCGCCCGGGTGGTCGGAGAGGGCGGCAACCTCGGTCTGACGCAGGCCTCGCGGATCGAGTTCGCCCGCACCGGGGGCCGGGTCGGGACCGACGCCCTCGACAACTCGGCCGGTGTGGACTGCTCCGACCACGAGGTCAACATCAAGATCCTGCTCGACGACCTGGTCAGTGCGGGGGGCCTCTCGCCGCAGGCGCGGCCGCGTCTGCTGGCCGAGATGACCGACGAGGTCGCCGCTCTCGTGTTGGCGGACAACGTCTCCCAGAACGAGCTGATGGGTACGGCGCTCGCCGACGCGTCCGAGATGATCGGGGTGCACGGGCGGCTGATCTCGGCGCTCGAGGCGGCCGGTGCGGTCGACCGCGCCCTCGACGTGCTGCCGAACGCCAAGGCGATCGCCGCGCTGCGTACGGCCGGCGACGGACTGTCGGCTCCCGAACTGGCGACGCTGATGGCGCATGTCAAGCTCGACCTGAAGGGTGCGCTGCTGAGCGGTGACCTCGTCGACCACGACGTGTTCCTGCCGATCCTGCGCGGATACTTCCCGACGCCGCTGCGCCGCGACCACGAGGAGGCCGTCGACCTGCATCCCCTGCGGCGGGAGATCGTCGCGACGACGCTGACCAACGACGTCGTCGATCGCGGCGGTATCTCCTACGTGTTCCGCCTCGCCGAGGAGGTAGGCGCCACCGCCGACGACGCCGTCCGGGCGTTCAGCGTGGTCAGTGACGTGTTCGGGCTTCCCACGCTGTGGTCGCGCATCGCATCGGCCGACGTGCCGAGCGAGGTCGCCGACGAACTCGTCCTCGTCACCCGTCGGCTCCTCGACCGGGCGTCGCGCTGGATGCTGCACCGACGGCCGCAGCCTCTCGCAGTGGGCGCGGAGATCGCGCGGTTCCGGGATCGGATCGAGGATGCGTCGGCCCATCTCGAGGAGTGGCTGGTGGGCGCCGACCGCACCAACCTCCGAGACCGCACCCGCGCGATCGCGGAGCGGGGCGCACCCGAAGACCTGGTCCGGGAGGTGGAGTTGGCCCTCGACCGGTTCGGTCTGCTCGACGTCGTCGAGATCGCGGACCTCGCGGAGTGCGACCTGCCCGTCGCTGCTGAGCTGTACTTCCGGCTGTGTGAACGGGTCGGTCTCGTTCCGCTCCTCAACGGGGTCTCGGCCCTCGGCAAGACGAGCCGCTGGGATGCCCTGGCCCGCTTGGCGTTGCGCGACGAGCTGTACGACAGCGCACGGGCTCTCACGCTGGACGTCCTCGCGCACGCGGTTCCCGGCGACAACACCGACCGGATGATCGGGGACTGGGAGGAGCGCAACGAGTCCCGTCTGCGCCGGGCCCGGAACTCGCTCACCGAGATCTCCGCATCCGGACAGCGTGACCTCGCCGCGCTGTCCGTCGCGTCGCGTCAGCTGCGCCGGATGGTCGGTTGAGCTGACATGGTCCCCGTCCACGATGGAAAGGTCATCACCACCTTGAATTCCCGCAACACCAGTGAGTCGGTCTCCCCGCGAGACGCACGTTCGTGGCTGCTCGTGCCCGGAACACGCACGCACGACCTCGACGACACGATCGGCCGGTGTGGTCCCGACGCCGTCATCCTCGACCTCGAGGACGGTGTCCTGCCCGAGGACCGGCCCCGCGCACGCGACGAGGTCCACGACTGGGCAAGCCGGGGCGGGAAGGCGTGGATCCGCGTGAACGCGGCCACCACTGCGGACTGGAGCATCGACCTCGACTTCGCCGCCCGGTGCCCCGGAATCCTCGGGGTCGTGCTGGCGAAGGCCGAGTCCGCGGCGCAGATCGAGGCGACCGCAGCCGCGCTGGGCGACTTCGACGGAGGTCTCGTCGCCCTGGTCGAATCGGCGACCGGGATTCTGGAGGCGGTGTCGATCGCGCGGTCGAACTCTGTGACCCGCTTGGCATTCGGTAGCGGCGACTTCCGGCACGACACCGCCGCGACGGACGATTCGGCAACCGTCATGGGGGCTCGGGCGCACCTCGTCCTGGCCAGCCGATCGGCCGGTCTCCCCGCGCCGATCGACGGACCCTCCCTCGCGCCCCACGCGGGCGGGGTTCGCGACTACTGCCGTCGATCCATCGCGACCGGGCTCGGCGGCATGCTGTGTGTGAAGCCGGACCACGTCCGCACGATCAACACCGAGTTCGCGCCCAGCCCGGAAGAGGTGCGCAGCGCCAGGGACCTGCTCGCTCACCGCACCGACAGCATCGACGGCAGCTACCTTCCGCGTCTGCGCGCGGCCGAGGCAATCCTCGACCGGGCCCGCAAGTACCGGATCGACGCCGCCGACGAGGCTCTGATGTCGATGAGTCGATGACCAGGCATACCGTTTCGGCAGCGCACCGGTCGGTAGACTCCGTGGGCCGAGTCGAAGACCGTATCGGCGGGACTTCTCTAGATACAGGGGCAGCGGATGGCAGTGGTTGACGTCGACGCGGAACTCGCCGCGCTGTTCGGCGAGGCCGGTGGCGAGTCCGTGCCTGCCTACGAGCGGGTCAAGAAGCTGGTAGCGGAGCAGATCCGTTCGGGCCGTTGGTCGGAGGGCGACCAGTTGCCGTCCGAGAATCAGTTCGTGGGCGCGCTCGGACTGTCCCGGATGACGATCAACCGTGCGCTGCGTGAGTTGACGGGCGAAGGCCTCATCGTCCGGATGATGGGCATCGGCACGTTCGTCGCCAGCACCAAGACCCCGTCACCGCTGTTCGAGGTGAAGAACATCGCGGACGAGATCCAGGAGCGCGGCCACCGGCACCGCACCGAGGTGATCTTCGTCCGCGAGGAGGAGACCGACCACTCGCAGGCGTTCCTGCGAGATGCTGTCGGGGCCAAGGTATTCCACTCGGTGCTGGTGCACTACGAGGACGACAAGCCGATCCAGGTCGAGGATCGCCTGGTGAACCCGGCTGAGGCACCCGCCTACCTCGATCAGGACTTCACCGCCATCACCCCCAACGACTACCTCACCCGCGTCGCCCCGCTGGTGCGCGGCGAGCACGTCGTCGAGGCGGTCCTCGCCAGTCCCGAGGAATGCCGCCTGCTGCAGATCGACCGCGGCGAACCGTGCCTGCTGATCCGCCGGCGGACCTGGTCCGACCACGGACTGGTGAGCGCGGCGCGGTTGATCCACCCGGGTTCGCGGAACCGACTCGAGGGTGCATTCAGCCGCTGAGACTGTGATCGTCGAGAAACGGCGTCACCACCGTCAGGACCTCGGGGGAGGCCGCGACGGTGGTGGCGTGGTCGAAGCCGTCGATCACGGCGAGCCGAGACCCGGGGATCAGTGCCGCCAATTTCTGCGTGTCCGACAAACGTGGCCGGTCCTCCGACCCGACGAACAGCAGTGTCGGGACGTCCAGCGCGGCGAGTGCCGCGTCGGGCACGCCGGGCTCCTCCTCCGAGCGGCGCAGATACGCGACCAGGGCGCGAGTATCGTTCGCGTCGAACGCGGCCCGCGTCGCCGGATCCAGCGGCCACGGGCGGTGCTCGTTCCACCGGTCGAGGAAGGCCGTCATGCCCTCGTGATCGAGGACGTCGATGCAGCCCGGGAAGAACAGTTTGTCGAACGAACCGGCCTGCGGACGGCTGCTTCCGCCGCCGACGGTGAGCGTGCACAGGCGCTCCGGGGCCGCGACGGCGAGCGAGAGGCCGACGCGTCCGCCGAACGAGTAACCCAGATAGTGCGCGCGCTCGTGGCCCAGGTCGTCGAGCACCGCGAGCATGTCGCCGACGACGAGGTCCATCGCGTACGACGCCGGCTCGTGCGGTTTGTCGCTGCGGCCGTGACCGCGCATGTCGGGCAGGATCAGCTGGAACTCGTCGCGCAGCGCCTTGACGTATCCGAAGGCCCGCCAGATCGCGCTCGACAGCGCGGTGCCGTGCGCAAGGACCAACGGTGGGCCGTCTCCGATCACTCGGTACGCGATGCCGACGCCGTCGACGGGATTGACTGCCTGCTGCATGACCACGCCTCTACGTTAGGTCCCGTTTCGGTTACACAGACCTACACTGAGGCCGTGCCCGAGACTCCCGCCATCGACCCGGATCACGTCCGCCGCGCCGCACAGGCACTGGTGGCCCCGGACATCGCGGGCTGGGCGGGCCGCTTCGAGCTGCTGTCGGATCCGAATCGGCTGCGGCTGCTGCTGTGCCTGCACCACGCGCCCGACATCTGCGTCACCGATCTCGCCGCCGCACTCGGCATGACGGGCACCGCGGTGTCGCATGCGCTGCGCCTGCTGCGACAGCAGGGCTGGGTGGAGGCGCAGCGATCGGGACGCACGGTCCGGTACCGCCTCGTCGACGACACCGTCCACGAACTGCTCCACACGATCGGTGCGACGCACTTCCACGAGCACGACGCCGGCTGATCACGCTCGACCGGCGCCGCACTCTGGCCGTCACGGGGCGATCCACACCTTGTCGAGCAGCATGATGCTGTCGAGGCTCGGTTTCACTCCGAAAACGTTGTCCTGCCAGGGGACGTAGTTGGCGCCGGCGCCCCACACCAGGATCGGGACCTCGTCGTTGAAGACCTGCTGGACGTTCGCCAGCGCTGCACGCTTGGCGTCGTCCGAGTCCGCGGTCATGACAGCATCCAGCGCCGCATCGATCACGGGGCTCTGCACGCCCGCCGAATTGTTGGTCGAGGTGCTGTACAGCGTCGAATAGAGGCGAAGGAAGGGCGCGGCGTCGAGCAGTCCGGTCCCGCCGAACGCTAGGTCGTAGTCGTGGTCGACGTAGAGTCGCTTCACCATGTCGGTCGGGCTGTGCACGAAGTCCAGTTGGACGTCGAAGCCCACGGCCTGCAGCATGGATTGCACCGCGAGACCGGCAGCTTCACCGTTCGGGTCCTGGACTCCCACGTAGCGGACGACGCCGTCGTAGCCGTCCTTCTTGGCCGCGTTCAGAAGTTCCCGGGCCTTGGCCTGATCCGGGGGAAGCGGCGCCACGTCGTTGTTCCAGTTCGACCAGGATTGAAAGAGTTCGGCACCCGGCATGCCCTGTCCGGCGCGTGCTCGTTGGTCGATCGTCGCGGGATCGATGGCGGACGCCATCGCCTGGCGGACGCGGACGTCGGCACCCGGATGTCCCGGTCGGTGGTTGATCTGCCCGATCATCGCCATGCTGATGAAGTCGGCGTACCCGGGGAACCGGTCCTTGGCGGTGAGTACCGTCTCGGCATTGCGCAGGTACGCCATCTGGATTCCGCCGGACGCCAGTGTGTCGAGCTTGGGCTGTTCGCCCTGGACGCTGACGAACTTCAGTTTGCCGAGATGGGGTGCGCCGCCCCAGTAGTCGGAACGTGGCGTGAGGACGAGTTCTTCTTGAGGCGCAAACCGTTCCACTTCGAACGGGCCGGCTCCGGTCGGAACGAACTGGCCACCGCGGTCGGCGGTCGGCGCCACGATCATGCCGTGTCCGAACGCCAGGAGCGCCGGAAACTCGGACCAGGACTGGGTGAGGGTGAAGATCACGGTCGACGGATCCGGAGAAGTCACGGCCGCCACGTTGCGAGACCAGATCTCGTTGTTGGCACCGCGCTTCGCGTTGTAGCGGTTGATGCTGCCGATCACCGCGGACGCGTCCAGGGGCGTGTCGTCGCTGAAGGTGAGACCGTCCCGCAGCGTCAGGGCCCAGGTCTTGCCGCCGTCACTCGGCTCCAGTGATCGGGCCAGTTGCGGTTCGTACCGGCCCGTCTCCGCGTCGTAGCGGACGAGAAGGTCGTAGATCGCCGCCATCTCGGTGCCACCCGTCGAGCCGGAAGGCTGGGTCCGGACCGGGTCGAGACTGGACACAGGCGCGTAGCTCGCAAACGACAGGGTTCCGCCGTCGGCAGGGTCACCGCCATCGCCCTGGTCGCCGCGAATCCCTGGCATGAAGGTGTCCGCTGCGGCCGTTGTCTCGCCGCTCGCGCTTGCATTGGATGCGCAGCCGGCCAGCAGTGCTGCGCTGACGACCAGGGTCAATACGGCCCAGGGCCGCTTCGATCGAATCATCGTTCTTCTCCCCATCGGTCAGGACGCTCTCGAGATTTCTCGGTCACATCGACTCCGGTGATCGAAATACGGTCGATCGCCGTCGATCTCGATCCGTCGGACCGTGCGGTATTCGGGAAAGTGGTCGGCGGCGGCTCGGTGCATGGTCGAACGCTCGTCCCAGATCGCAAGATCGCCCGCACTCCAACGCCACCGGCACTGAAAGCGCTCGTCGGTCACGTAGTTCTTCAGGAAGCCGAGGAGGGCGTCGCTCTCGTCGCGTCGCATGCCCTTGATGCGGTGCATCGACGGCCCGCCGATGAACAGGATCCGACGCCCGTTGTCGGGATGTGTGCGTACCAGCGGATGCACCACGACCCGTGGGTATGCCTCCTGCAGGCGACCCGCCAGGGCCTGTGCCTGTGGACTGTGGTGTCCGCGCTCGAGGACCGACTCGACGAAACTGTCGGTGGTGTGCTCCACTTCGAGACCCGCGAGCATGTTCTGCATCGTCGGGGAGAGAGCGTCGTGAGCGGCGGTCATCGAGGCCCACAACGTATCGCCGCCGGCGTCGGGAATCACCTCGCCGCACAGGAGTGCGTATCGTGGCGGCGTCGCAATCCAGGTGACGTCCGTGTGCCACATCTCGGCGGTCGGCGGACTGTCCGGTCCATCCGAAATCACCTGCAGGCTCGGTTCCGTGGCGCCCTGCAATCGTGCGATCGGGAAAATGCTCGGCACGCCGAAACGTCGGGCCACCGCGAGATGATCGTCGGTGTCCAGGTGGGCGCCTCGGACGAAGAGCACCTGGTATTCGTGCAATGCGTCCCGGACTTCCGCAAAGGTCGCCTCGTCACACGTCCGTAGGTCCACCCCTCGAATCTCCGCACCTATCGCAGTTGTCAGCGCCGATACCTCGATTGCCATCCAACCCTCCTCGCTCGTCTCAACTAATCCGATGGGATTAATTTGCGGGGAGGGGCGCGGATTGTCAAGACCTGGAACCGGAGACTCCGTTCCGGCGGCGAGGAGCCGAACATAGGATGCGCTCATGGGACGCGACGGCAGTGCAACTCGGGAACGGCTGGTGGATGCTGCTGAGCGAGTGTTCGCTTCTCTCGGCATCGAGGATGCGAATCTTCGCGAGATCAATCGTGCAGCAGGGCAATCGAACAATTCGGCATTGCACTATCACTTCGGCTCTCGTGAGGCCCTGCTGCAGGCCGTCGTGCGTCGGCATCGCGACGCGATCGACTCTCGACGCCGAGTGCTGGTCGAGGAACTCGGCGGGAAGGAGCCTTCGATCGAGGAGCTCCTCGTCGTCGCGGTGTGGCCGCTCGGGTTCCAGTTGGACACCGAAAGCGGCCGCAACTATCTGCGAATCCTGGTGCACATGCGGCGCCGCAGCGAGATGCGCTCACATCATTCGCTCAATCCGGACAGCACCGACGATCTTCAGTGGGCCTACTCGCAGCTTCAGGCGCGCCTGGTTCACCTCCCCGAGGCGCTGCGCGACGAACGCCTGGGCGTCTGGATCGACATGGCTGTGGGTGCGATGGCCAGCAGGGCCGAGGACATCCAGGACGGGGCCGACCACTCGCTGGACAACAGCGAGTTCATGAACAACCTGATCGACATGGGCGTCGCGGCGCTGACCGCACCCAGTCGCTTGGCGGCGGCGTCGGGTCAGGCGGAGGGCGTGCGCTAGCTCCTTCCCGAAACTGCTGACGTCGGCACTCTGGAGTCCTATCGTGTGATCCGAAGCCTTCGTCCAGGGACGGACCTGCGATGCACGAAATGGCGATCACTCAGAGCGTCGTCGACGCGGTGTGCGAGCGTGCCGGCGATCGCAGCGTGCGCAGCATCCGTCTGCAAGTGGGTCGACTGTGTGCGGTGGTGCCGGACGCGATGCAGTTCTGCTTCGAACTGGTCACCGAGGGGACGGTCGCGGAGGGGGCTCGCCTCGACATCGAGGAACCGCCCGGACTCGCGCACTGCCGGGGCTGCGATACGGACTTTCCCGTGCAGGACTTGATCTTGTTGTGTCCGTGCGGAAGTGCCGACGTCGAGGTCCTCTCGGGTCGTGAACTGCGAATCATGTCGATGGAAGTGGGTTGAACCATGTGTGCGACGTGCGGCTGCGGCAAACTCGACGAACCGGCCGGGGCGCGGATCAGCGTGCCGGCGGAAACGGTTCCCCACGAACACGGCCATCCGCACGAGCACGAGCACGAGCACGAGCACGGTCATGGGCACGGCCACGGCCACTCGCACGGTCACACGCATGATCACGATCACGACCATGATCACGAAGCGGTCGCGACCGAGACCGTGACGCTGGAGCAGAAGATCCTGGCCAAGAACGACGGGCTGGCCGCGGACAACCGGGCGTGGCTGCAGGCACGCGGGATCCTGGCGTTCAACCTCATGAGTTCGCCGGGGTCGGGCAAGACGACCCTCCTCGAGCGCACCGTGAAGGACCTGCAGTCGTCGACCCCGGTCTCGGTGATCGAGGGGGATCAGGAGACCCTGCTCGACGCCGATCGCATCAAGGCGACGGGATGCGCTGTGGTGCAGGTCAATACCGGATCGGGATGCCACCTCGACGCCGAGATGACGAGAGGGGCACTCGACACGCTGAGCCCGCCGAACGAGTCGCTGGTGTTCGTCGAGAACGTGGGAAATCTCGTGTGCCCCGCGCTGTTCGACCTCGGCGAGCAAGGCAAGGTTGTCCTTATCTCTGTGACGGAGGGTGACGACAAGCCACTCAAGTACTCGCACATCTTCGCGGTGGCGGACCTGGTGATCGTCAACAAGGTCGATCTTCTTCCGTATGTCGATTTCGATCCGGAGGCGTGCGAACGGAATGCGCGATCGGTGAATCCCGATGTGCGCGTGATCAATCTGTCCGCGACCAGCGGGGAGGGTCTCGAACGATGGTACGAGTGGATCTCGGAGCGCCGGCGCGAATGATCATCCGGCGTTGACAGACCTACCGCTGTCGCGCCTTAATTGTGGTGGGCGTCACGCAAGTGGGCCGAGGGTCGACTCCGGTGACGCAGGGGCGGGATGCCCCGGGGAGTGGCCGTTATGTCGACACCCACGAAAGCATCGAAGAAGGCCGGCAAGTCGCAGCCCGAGGAGACGGACGAGGGCGTCATTCACGTCCTGTGGATCAATGCGGGGCTCAGTTGCGACGGAGACTCGGTGGCCCTCACCGCAGCCAGCCAGCCGAGCGTCGAGGAAATCGTCTTCGGTGCACTGCCCGGACTGCCCAAGATCGCCGTTCACTGGCCGTTGATCGACTTCGAGTGCGGACCTGCCGGTGGCGCCGACGACTTTCTCGAGTGGTTCTGGAAGGCGGACCGCGGCGAACTCGAACCGTTCGTTCTGGTTGTCGAGGGCTCGATTCCGAACGAGAAGCTGCATGACGAGGGCTACTGGTGCGGATTCGGCAACAACCCGGAGACCGGGCAGCCGGTCACGACGAGCGAGTGGCTCGACCGTCTGGCGCCGAAGGCCACGGCGATCGTCGCGGCCGGTACGTGTTCCTGTTACGGCGGTATTCACGCGATGGCCGGCAATCCGACGGGCGCGATGGGAGTGCCCGACTATCTGGGCTGGGATTGGAAGTCGAAGGCCGGTCTGCCGATCGTCTGTGTGCCGGGATGCCCGATCCAGCCGGACAATCTGTCGGAGACTTTGACGTACCTGCTGTACCAGGTGACGGAGCAGGCGCCGATGATCCCGCTCGACGAGCAACTCCGCCCGCAGTGGCTGTTCGGGCAGACGGTGCATCAGGGCTGTGATCGTGCCGGCTACTACGAGCAGGGCGATTTCGCGACCGAGTACGGCTCACCCAAGTGCATCGTCAAACTGGGATGCTGGGGTCCTGTCGTGAAATGCAATGTGCCCAAACGTGGTTGGATGGCCGGAATCGGTGGCTGCCCCAACGTCGGCGGCATCTGCATCGGATGCACGATGCCCGGATTCCCGGACAAGTTCATGCCGTTCATGGACGAACCTCCGGGCGGCATCCTCTCCAGCTCGGTGTCCGAGGTGTACGGATCGGTGATCCGGACATTGCGGAGCGTCACCGGACGCACGCTCGAGAAGGAACCTCATTGGCGCGCACCAGGGCGCCTCCTGAGGACGGGGGCCGTCCGTACCTGGTAGTGCGAACTCGCGTGATCGCCGAGGGAAAGAAGGCTTCTCGATGACTTCCACAGTGCCCGAGCCGAAACAGGGGGCGACCGACGACAAGGGTCTCGTCGAGATGGCCTGGGATCCGATCACCCGGATCGTCGGCAGCCTCGGGATCTACACGAAGGTCGACTTCAAGAACAAGACCGTGGCCGAATGCCACAGCACGTCGTCGATCTTTCGGGGCTACTCGCTGTTCATGAAGGGTAAGGATCCGCGCGACGCGCACTTCATCACCAGCCGCATCTGCGGAATCTGCGGTGACAACCACGCGACGTGCTCGTGTTACGCCCAGAACATGGCGTACGGCGTCCAGCCGCCGCACCTCGGCGAGTGGATCGCGAATCTCGGCGAGGCTGCCGAGTACATGTTCGACCACAACATCTTCCAGGAGAATCTGGTCGCGGTCGACTACTGCGAGAAGATGGTGGCCGAGACGAACCCCGGTGTGCTCGCGCAGGCCGAGAACACGCCGGCCCGGCACTCGGACGAGCACGGCTACAAGAGCATCGCCGACATCATGCGGGCCCTCAACCCGTTCACCGGCGAGTTCTACCGGGAGGCGCTGCTGATCAGCCGCCTCACGCGAGAGATGTTCTGCCTCATGGAAGGCAGGCACGTCCATCCGTCGACGCTGTACCCGGGAGGTGTGGGCACGGTCGCGACCGTGCAGTTGATCACCGACTACACGACGCGGCTGATGCGCTACATCGAGTTCATGAAGAAGGTCGTCCCGATGCACGACGACCTGTTCGACTTCTTCTACGAGGCGCTGCCGGGTTACGAGCACGTAGGCGAGCGGCGCACCCTCCTCGGCTGCTGGGGCGCCTTCCAGGACCCCGAGGTGTGCAACTTCGCGTACAAGGACATGACCGACTGGGGCCGCAAGATGTTCGTCACCCCGGGCGTCGTCGTCGACGGGAAGTTGCTGACCACCGACCTCGTCGACATCAACCTGGGCATCCGGATCATGCTCGGCTCGTCGTACTACGACGACTGGTCCGATCAGGAGATGTTCGTGACCACCGACCCACTGGGCAATCCGGTGGACCGGCGGCACCCGTGGAACCAGCACACCAATCCCAAGCCGCAGAAGCGGGATCTCGAGGACAAGTACAGCTGGGTGATGTCGCCGCGGTGGTTCGACGGCAAGAACAATCTGGCCCTCGACACAGGCGGCGGCGCCCTGGCCCGCATGTGGTCGACCGCGCTCGCCGGAATGGTCGAGACCGACGAGGTGATGTCGACCGGGCACAGCGTCAAGATCGAATTCCCGAAGACGGCGCTCAAGGGTCCGGCGAGCTTCGAATGGCGGATTCCGCAGTGGAGCAACACCATCGAGCGCAACCGGGCGAGGACGTACTTCCAGGCGTACGCGGCGGCGATGGCGCTGCACTTCGCACGGAAGGCGCTCGTCGAGATCAATGCCGGACGCACCAAGACGTGGGAACCGTTCGAGGTGCCCGACGAGGGCATCGGTTGCGGATTCACCGAGGCGGTGCGCGGCGTGCTGTCGCACCACATGGTGATCCGGGACGGCAAGATCGCGAACTACCACCCGTACCCGCCGACTCCGTGGAATGCGAGTCCCCGCGATGCCGAGGGTATTCCGGGCCCGTACGAGGACGCTGTCACGGACCTGAACATCTTCGAGGAGAACGATCGCGACAACTTCAAGGGCATCGACATCATGCGGACCGTGCGCAGCTTCGATCCCTGCCTGCCGTGCGGCGTGCACATGTACCTCGGTGACGGGAAGACCCTCGAGAAGTTGCATTCGCCCACACAGTCGATGACCGGCGAGTGAGGTGACGGATGGGGAGAACACAGGACGAGACGCGAGAACGAACGCACGAATCCGATCGCTGGCGGGAGGCCGGCGATCGGATCGAGGCGCTGTTGGACGCCGCCTCCGCCGGCGGACCCGTAGCCAGAGAGCGGGCCGAGCAACTGGTCCGTGAGGTCGTGGACCTGTACGGCGAGGCGCTCGGACGCGTCCTGGCGCTCACCGCCCGCACCCCCGGCCTGGTCGACGAACTTGCGGCCGACGAACTGGTGTCGAGCGTGCTGCTGGTCAGTGGACTGCACCCGCACGACGTCGAGACCCGCGTCCGGACGGCGCTCGACAGCGTTCGCCCGTACCTCGGATCGCACGGCGGAGACGTCGAACTGGTGGACGTCACCGACGGCGTCGTCCGGCTGCGGCTGCTGGGCAGCTGCCACGGGTGTCCGTCGTCGGCGGTGACCTTGCAGCTCGCGGTCGAGGGTGCCGTGCAGGCCGCGGCCCCCGAGACGAGTGCGATCGAGGTGGAGACCGAGGACAGCGAGACCGCACCCACACCCGGTGTGTTCACGGTGGATTCGCTGATGTCGCACGTGCGTGAGGACGCGCAGCAGAGCGGAACGTGGCTGTCGGCGGAGGAATTCGCGGACCTCGCACCGGGTGAGGTGGGCGGGTTCACGGTGGGAGGCCTGCCGATGCTGGTGTGCCGGCTCGGGGACGAGGTGTTCGCGTACCGGGACCGGTGCCCCGCCTGCGGGAACTCGATGGCAGGAACCTCGATGCAGCGCCGGGCCGGGGGCGGCGTGAACGACGCGGTACTGCGCTGTCCGAGTTGCCGCGCCCACTACGACGTTCGCCGTGCGGGCATCGGCGTAGAGGAGCCCGACGGCCACCTCGATCCGCTGCCGGTGCTCACCCGCGACGGCATCCTGTCCGTCGCGGTACCCACGGCGGTGACGGGATGACGGCCGCGCCCGGCCCTCGTACCCCCAGCGGATCGGCGTTGGGGGTGCTTCGTCGAATCGCCGCCGAACGTCCCGCACGGGCAGCGGGGGAGCGGTGCGAGATGTGCGCCGTACCCATCGCCGACGAGCACTCGCACGTAGTGAACATGGCGGGACGGCAACTGATGTGCGTGTGCCGCCCCTGCTATCTGTTGTTCGCCGAACCGGGCGCGGAACTGAGGTATCGGGCGGTGCCCGATCGGTACCTGTCGTTCCCGGACTTCCGGCTCGGACCCGGTCGGTGGGACGGACTCGAGATACCGGTGGGGCTGGCCTTCTTCTTCCGGAACTCCGACCAGGATCGCACCGTCGCCTTCTATCCGGGGCCGGCGGGCGCCACCGAATCGGAGTTGCCGATCGACGCGTGGGCCGCGGTGATCGACGAGAACCCGGCGCTGTCGACGGTGGCGCCGGACGTCGAGGCGTTGCTCATCCGGGTGCCGAACACCGGGCCGGCGGGTGCCGAGTGCCACCTGTTGCCGATCGATGCGTGCTACGAACTGGTGGGCCGGCTCCGCCGGTGCTGGCGGGGGTTCGACGGCGGCCAGGACGCGCGAGCGCAACTCGACGACTTCTTCGCCCGCGTCGAGCGTCGCAGCGTCGCGAGGCCCGACGGAGGTGCATCGTGACCGCTCTCGACTTCTCGGTGCTGTCGGTCGGTCCGGAACCGTTCGCGGTGACGCCCAACCTGATTGCACGACTGCGGATCGCGGAGACCACGGGCGCCGTCGTCCACGCGATGGCGCTGCGGTGCCAAATCCGGATCGAGCCGAGACGGCGTCGGTACACGGAGCGGGAGGAAGCCGGACTGCTCGATCTGTTCGGCCCGCGTGAACGCTGGGGCACGACGCTGTCGACGTTCCCGTGGCTGCACACGTCGGCGGTGGTGCCCGGCTTCACCGGTGAGTGCATCACCGAACTGGTGCTGCCGTGCACGTACGACTTCGAGGTGACGGCGTCGAAATACCTGCACGCACTCGACGACGGAACCGTCCCGCTCGGATTCCTGTTCAGCGGCACGATCTTCACGAAGGGCACCAACGGTTTCGGTGTCGAGCAGATCCCGTGGGATCGGGAGGCGCCGTTCGACCTTCCGGTCGAGACGTGGCGCGACGTCGTGCGGCAGAACTTCCCGTCCAGTGGCTGGGTGCGGCTCGACCACGACACCATCGAGGCGCTGGTCAGGTTCAAGGCGGCTCGGGGCCTGCTCGGGCTCGACCAGGCCGTCACCGAACTGCTCGACGGCGCGGGGGAGGTGGCGACATGACCGAGATCGGTGATCTGACGCGGGTGCGGGCCGTGGCCGACGCGGTGCTGTACGAGGGCTACTTGCTGTATCCGTATCGCTCGACATCGGGAAAGAACCAGTCACGCTGGCAGTTCGGCGTGCTCGGTCCGGTGGGTGCCGCGGACCGCGGCGTGGGCGAGGACGCGACGATGCGCGTCGAGTGTGTGCTCGACCGGGGTGTGGACGATTCGGTCGTCGAACCGGTGCTGCGGTTCCTGCAACTTCAGGTGCGGACTGCCGAGACGGACGGGCTGACAGGCTACGAACCGGTCCCGGAACTCACCGTCGACGGCCGGCGTTGGGTCACCTGGGACGAGGCCGTCGAGGTCGAGATCCCGCTCGGCGCCTTCACGATCGCGGAACTGTTGGCGGGTACCACCGTCGACGTCTCCGCGCCGGGCGGGGCGGACGTCGAACAGCTGGGAGCGACGGCTCGACTGGTGCGGGAGCGCTTTCCGGTCCGCGGTGTCGTGGACCTGAGCGTCACGACGACGCAGGGCGCGCCTCGTGTGCGCCTGGAGGTGCGGAACACCGCGTCCCTCGATGTCCTGGATCGCCCGGATGTCGCAGTGAAGGACACCGCGATCCGGCACTCGCTCATCGGCGCCCATCTGATCGTGGAGGCGTCGGGAGCCCGCTTCGTGTCGCTCGTCGACCCGCCCGCCGAGTTCACTGCCGCAGTCGACGGCTGCCGCCAGTATCGGTGCCATCCGGTGCTCGCAGGCGAGCAGAATCCGTCTCTCCCCGGCACCAGCGATGTGATCCTCGCGTCCCCGATCATCCTGTACGACCACCCCGAGGTGGCGGAGGAGAGCGGCGGAGACCTGTTCGACGCCACCGAGATCGACGAGATCCTCACCCTGCGGATCATGACGTTGACCGACGAGGAGAAGGCGCAGGCACGGGCCACCGACCCGCGGGCCGCGGCGATCATCGATCGCTGCGACAACATGTCGCCGGACGAGATGCAGCGACTGCACGGAGCGCTGCGCGATCCACGCGCGTTCGATCCGCCGGCCTCGGGTCTCGGCGAACCACCGACGTTCGTCACGCCCGGCGGACTGGTGCCCGAGGTGCCTGACGACGTCCCGTGGTGGGATCCGGCTGCGGACACCAGTGTTCGGCCCGCAACCGACGGCGTGCTGGTCGGCGGTGTCCGGGTCGCGAAGGGCAGCATGGTCCGGTTGAAGCCGTCGCGGCGCGCGGATGCGCAGGACCTGTTCTTCGCCGGTCAGGTCGCTCGGGTCGCGACCGTGCATGCCGACGTGGACGGTGGGACGCACGTCGGCGTGGTGCTGGTCGACGACCCGGCGGCCGAACTGCACGAGTGGTACGGCCGCTACCTGTACTTCGCCCCCGACGAGGTGGAACCGCTCGACCCGGTCGGCGGCGAGGCGGACGACCGAGAGGAGAGTCAGTCATGAGAGCAGTGGGAATGGTCTCGACCGTGTTGTTCGCCGCGGTGGCCGCGGCGGGCGTGTGGATCACGGTCCGTTCGATACCGGACATGAAGCGGTACCTGCGGATGCGGCGGATGTGACGGCATGACGTCCGCGTCACCCCGCGTGCTGATTGCGGGGATCGGCAACATCTTCCTCGGCGACGACGGCTTCGGGCCGGAGACGCTGCGGGCGGTGGCGGCCGGTCCACTGCCGGACGGGGTGCGCGCGGTCGACTACGGAATCCGCGGCATGCACCTCGCGTACGACCTGCTGGACGGGTGGGACGGACTCGTGCTGGTGGATGCGCTTCCCGATCGGGGCGCCCCCGGTGCGGTGCGGGCATTCGAGGTGGATCGCGAGAACCCCGACACCGCACCGCAACTGGACGCGCACGCGATGGATCCGGCCTCGGTGTTCGCGAGCCTTGCGGCCCTGGGCGGCACCCTGCCGCGCACCGTCGTCGTCGGCTGTCAGGTTCGTGACGTCGACGAGCGGATCGGCCTGTCGGAACCGGTCGCGCGGGCGGTCCCCGACGCCGCGGCCGCGGTCCGGGCGGTGCTCACCGAGTTCGGTGCCGGCGTCGGCGTGGAGGGCTGAGCGATGTGTCTGGGAATACCGGGACGGGTGGTCCGGATGCTCGAGGGTTACGGCGGCCAGTTGGCGCTGGTCGATGTGGAAGGCATGGAACGCAAGGTCAACGTCGGGATGCTCGAGGACACCGTTCTCGACCCGGGCGACTGGGTGGTGATCCACATGGGTTTCGCGGTGGAACGCGTCGACGCGGACGGTGCAGCGCAGGCGATGGCAGGCCTGGAGATGATGGGCCGGCCCCGTGAACCGCGGATCGACGGGGGCGCGTCGCCGTGACGGCCGCTCCCGAGACACAGGTCGGCCGGGTCGCGATGGAGCGGCACCGGCTGATCGTGCGTGGAGTGGTGCAGGGGGTGGGGTTCCGCCCGTTCGTCGCACGCCTCGCGGGGGAACTGGGGCTGACGGGGCACTGCGGCAACGACGAGGTGAGCGTCTTCGTCGAGGCGCAGGGGCCGCCGCAGCTCCTCGTGGAGTTCGCGGAGCGGGTGCGTCGCGACGCACCCGCGCTGGCCGTGGTCCTCGACGTGACCGTCGAGGAGGTGAGCGAACCGGTCGAGGAGCCGCCCGGATTCCGGATCGTCCCGAGCATGCACACCCCCGGGGCGCGCACCCTCGTCCCGCCCGACGTCGGGATCTGCGCGGACTGCGCGCGTGAGATGGCCGATCCCGCCGACCGGCGCTACCGGCATCCGTTCGTCAACTGCACCAACTGCGGTCCCCGCTACACGGTCGTGACGGATCTGCCGTACGACCGGCCCGCGACCACCATGGCGTCCTTCCCGATGTGTGCGCGGTGTGCGCGCGAGTACGAGGACCCCGCCGACCGCCGCTACCACGCGCAACCGATCTGCTGCCCCGAGTGCGGCCCCCGCGTGTTCGTCGAGGAGGACGGCGTCCGGACCGACGGGGACGACGCGGTTCTCGCGCTCGTCCAGCGGGTGATCGTGGCGGGCGGCGTCGTGGCGGTCAAGGGCATCGGCGGCTTCCATCTGGTGTGCGACGCCACCGATCCCGTTGCGGTCCGACGGCTTCGCGACCGCAAGCAGCGTCCCGCGAAGCCGTTCGCGGTGATGGCCGCGGACCTGGCGGCGGCACGGGCAGTCTGCGCGATCGACGACGTCGAGGCAGCCGTGCTGGGCAGTCCGGCCCGCCCGATCGTGCTGCTCCACGCGGGGCCCGGAGACGTGATTGCCGCCGAGGTGGCGCCGGGCCTGGACGAACTCGGCATCCTGCTGCCGTACGCGCCGCTGCACCACCTGCTGTTCGCGCCGGTACCCGGCAGTCGCGCCGAGGTGCCGAGGCTGCTGGTGATGACGTCCGGCAACCTGGGCGGTGAACCCCTCTGCTTCACGAACGCGGATGCGCGGCAGCGACTGTCCGGCATCGCGGACGCGCTTCTCCTGCACGACCGCGACATCGCGGTGCCGTGCGAGGACTCGGTGCTCACGGTGGTGGACGGCGAGGTGCAGCCCATCCGGCGCTCGCGCGGATACGCGCCGCTGCCGCTCCTGCTCGACGGGCCGGGGCCGACGGTACTGGCCGTGGGCGCCGAGGTGAAGAACACCTTCTGCCTCACCCGGGGAGACTTCGCCTTCTGCTCCGGGCATCTCGGCGACATGGGCAGCCTCGAGAGCCGGCAGGCATTCGAGCACGCCGTCGCGCAGTTGACCGCGCTGCAGGACGTGTGCCCCGAATTGGTGGTGGCCGACGAGCATCCCGGGTACTCGACGCGGAACTGGGCGGAGGACTACAGCGCCCGCACGGGTGTACCGCTCGCGACCGTGCAACACCACCACGCGCACGTCGCGGCCCTCGCCGCCGAGCACCATGTGATCGGGACTCCGCTGCTGGGCATCGCGTTCGACGGCACCGGCTACGGCTGCGATCGCACGGTGTGGGGCGGCGAGATGCTGCTCGTCGGCACCGATCTCGGCGATGTCGGCCGGGCGGGGCATCTGCAGCCGTTCTCATTGCCGGGCGGCGATGTCGCGGTGCGTAATCCGGCCCGCGTGGCGCTGGCGCTCCTCGACGAGGTGGGTCTGCTCGACTCCGACGACCTGCCCTGTGCCCGCGCTCTCGAGGCGAGCGAACGGGCACTCGTCGTGGCGCAACTGCGTTCAGGCCTCGGGTGCGTGCGGACCACGAGCGTCGGCCGGCTGTTCGACGGAGTCGCATCGATTCTCGGTGTGCGGCACCGCGTCACATACGAGGGCCAGGCCGCCGTGGAACTCGAGGCGCTGGCCCGGACGGCTGAGCGTCCCGCACCGCTCGAGATGTCCGTGTCGGATCGGCAACTGCTGCTCGGCGACTTGCTCGCCGGTCTGGTGGCGGGTGTGCGGGACGGAACATCGCCGTCGGAGTTGGCCCGCGGGTTCCACCGAGCCTTGGCGTCGGCGACGGCGGCGCTCGCGATCGACATCGCTCGGGCGTCGGGGATCGAGACGGTGGGCCTGACGGGTGGGGTGTTCCAGAACCGGGTGCTCACCACCCTCGTCCGGACAGCCCTGGAGACGGAGGGGCTGAGGGTGCTCACGCACCACGTGGTCCCAGCCAACGATGGGGGACTCTCGCTGGGGCAGGCGGCGCTCGGAACGGCGCTGCTCGGCAACCGGCGTCGGGCACGAACAACGATCGATGGGGTGCATTCATGACGACAAGCGATACGACGGTGGAACTGATCGACCGGGAGTTGTCCGCCGACCTGGCCGCGGCGGCACTGGCGCTGGCCCGACGCTTCCAGCACGGCGCGACCCTGTGGGTGGTCTCGCCGCAGTGGGAGCCGCACGCCCATCACGTGGCGGTCGAGTTCGTCCATCCGGTGATCATGGGGAAACGGGCGCTGCCGTCGGTGTCGCTCGTCGAACCCGACCCCGTTGCGCAGTGCCGCGTCGCGACGCGCCCCGGTGACGTGATCCTCGCGGTGGCCTCCGCCGATCAGCGTCAGGTCCGGGACATCATGCGGCGCGCCCCGGCGTGGGGTGCGGACACGATCTGGATCGGCTCGGGGCCCAGGCCGCCGGCGGGCGCGGCTACCCACATCCTGTGGGTCGAGTCCGATGATCCGATGGTGCCGGCGACCGGTCGGTTCGTGCTGATGTACCACCTGCTGTGGGAGCTCACCCACGTCTGCTTCGAGCATCAGGGGCTGCTGGAGGTACCGGAGTCGGAGTGCGCCGACGACGTGTGCGTCACGTGCAGTGACGAGGGACGAATCGCGGAAGTGATTCTGGTGCCGGGGAATCCGTTCGACGGAGTCCTGGTGCGCACGTCGACGGGGGAGGAACGCGTCGACGCCACGCTGATCGCCGACGTCGCGGACCACGATCTGCTGCTGGTGCACGGCGGTGCCGCGATCACCCGCATCGATCCGAACGAGGGGGGATGGACATGACCACACCGGGACCGCGGTCGGAGGAGACGGACTTCCTGTACCCGTTCATCGATGCCCACGAGGAGGGCGCCGAGGCTCTGCTCGACGATCTCGCCTCCTCTGCCCGATCCAAAGCGGCGGAAAGTGCGCGGCTGCAGCGAGAGTCGATCACCGAATGGGACGACGGGATCCGCGAGGCCGGCGCGCGGATGGCGGAGCGCTTCCTGGAGGGTGGTCGTCTCTACACATTCGGCAACGGCGGAAGTTCCACCGATGCAGCCACTCTCGCGTCACTGTTCAGTCGTCCGGCGCGCGGCCGGCCCGTCGCGGCCTGGTCGCTCGCCGCGGACCAGGCGGTGGTGACCGCGCTCGGCAACGACGTCGGCTTCGACCTCATCTTCTCCCGGCAGATCATCGCGCACGCCCACTCGCACGACATGGCGATCGCGCTGTCCACGTCGGGCAACTCCGACGACCTCATGATCGCCCTCGCGGAGGCGCGACGGCGCGGACTGCTCACGATCGGATTCGCGGGGCACGACGGCGGCCGCATGGCGGTCAGCGAGGATCTCGACCACTGCTTCACGATCCGCTCCCAGAGCATCCACCGCATCCAGGAGAGTCACGCGCTGGTCGGCTACCGGCTGTGGGAGGCCGCTCAGGAACACATGTCGCGAGAAACCACGGGACCGAACGCGACCACAGGACAGGAGGGTTAGCCCATGACGACGGATCCGACGACGGCCGCCGACCGCGAGGACCGAGTCCTCGAGCGCATCGCGTCCTTCCGGAAGCGACGGCCACGCCTGCTCGAGGACGTGGTGACCCTCGCCCACGGGGCGGGCGGAAAGTCCTCGGCCGCACTGGTCGACTCGGTGTTCGTGGAGGCGCTGCGCAATCCGCAACTCGAGCAACTCGGTGACGCCGCAGCGCTGTCACTGCCGTCGGGAGAGCGGATCGCGTTCTCCACCGACTCGTTCGTGGTGCAGCCGTTGCAGTTTCCGGGCGGGTCCATCGGCAACCTCGCGGTGCACGGCACCGTCAACGACCTCTCGGTCACGGGGGCGCGGCCCCTGTGGCTGTCGGCCGCGTTCGTCATCGAAGAGGGCTTCGAGATCTCGCTGCTGCGCGAGATCGTCGCCGACATCGCCGATTCCGCGGCGCAGGCCGGCGTCCACGTGGTCACCGGCGACACCAAAGTGGTCGGCAAGGGCGCGGCGGACGGCGTCTACATCTGCACCGCCGGCGTCGGGACGCTGCCGGTCACGACGCGACTGGGGCCCGAGTACGTGCAGGCGGGGGACCAGGTGCTGCTGTCGGGCACGATGGGTGAGCACGGCATGGCGGTGATGCTGGCGCGCGGCGAACTCGCGATCGAGGCTGATATTCGTTCGGACACAGCACCTGTCAACGGTCTGGTGCACGCCCTGCTCGACGCCGCACCCTCCACGCGGTGGATGCGCGACGCCACTCGCGGTGGTGTGGGGACGGTGTGCAATGAACTGGCACAGTCCACGGGGTTCGCGGTGATCCTCGACGAGGCGTCGCTGCCCGTCCTGCCTCAGGTGGCGGGGGCGTGCGATCTGCTCGGCATCGACCCGCTGTACGTCGCGAACGAGGGCAAGTTCGTAGCCGTCGTGCCCGAGCGTGAGGCCGAGGCGGGGCTGGCCGCGCTCCGCGCCTGTGCGGGCGGCGAGAACGCCGCCGTCGTCGGCGAGATTCTCGCCGAACCCGAGGGAATCGTGGCCCTGCGAACCGCGTTCGGCGGCAGCCGGATCGTCGACATGCTCGTCGGTGACCCGCTGCCGCGGATCTGTTGAGCGAGGAAGGAGCCGACCATGTGTCTGGGTATTCCGGGCCAGGTGGTGCAGATGGTGGACACCGAGCAGCACCTGGCGAAGGTCGACGTGAACGGAGTCCAGCGGATCATCAGCGTGCGTCTGCTTGCCGACGACGGACTGGTCGTCGGCGACTGGGTTCTCGTCCACGTGGGCTTCGCGATGGCGAAGATCGACGAGGCCGAGGCGGCGCTGACGCTCGACCAGGTCCAGAAGATGGGCGCCGACTACGTCAACGAGATCGACGCGTTCAACTCGTCGAGCATCAATTGAACAGGCGCGTCACCGAGGAGGTTGCACCATGAAGTTCGTGGACGAATTCCGCGATCCGGCGGCCGCAAGGGCACTGGTCCGGTCCATCACCGAACTCGCCGGCGACGACGAGTTCAAGTTCATGGAGGTGTGCGGCGGCCACACCCACACCATCTACCGGCACGGCATCGAACACCTGCTGCCGCGGTCCGTGGAACTCGTGCACGGACCGGGCTGCCCGGTGTGCGTCATCCCGATGGGGCGCGTCGACGACGCGATGTACCTCGCGGAACAGCCGAATGTCATCTTCACGACGTTCGGCGACATGATGCGCGTGCCAGGTTCCCGCGGAAACCTCATCGAGGCCAAGGCCCGTGGGGCGGACGTGCGATTCGTGTACTCGCCGCTCGACGCGCTCAAGATCGCCGTCGACAACCCCGACAAGCAGGTGGTGTTCTTCGCGGTCGGGTTCGAGACCACGGCGCCGTCGACGGCGGTGACGCTGGTGCGGGCGCGGCAGATGGGGGTCACGAACTTCAGTATCTTCTGTAACCACGTGACGATCGTGCCGCCCATCAAGGCGATCCTCGAGTCGCCCGACCTGCGGCTGTCGGGCTTCCTCGGGCCCGGTCACGTCTCGACCGTCGTCGGGTTGCGGCCGTACCGTTTCGTGTCGGAGGTGTACGGAAAGCCGATGGTGGTCGCCGGTTTCGAGCCACTCGACATCCTCGCCTCGGTGCACATGCTGTTGCAGCAGATCCGGGACGGTCGGTGCGAGGTGGAGAACCAGTACATCCGCGTCGTCCGGCCCGAGGGCAACACGCAGGCGCTGAAGCTGATGAGCGAGACCTTCGCGCTGCGACCGCATTTCGAATGGCGAGGACTGGGATTCATCTCGCAGAGCGCGCTCAAGATCCACCCCGACTACGCCGAGTTCGACGCCGAGGAACGCTTCTCGATGCCGGGCGTGCGGGTCGCCGACCCCAAGGCGTGCCAGTGCGGTGAGGTCCTCAAGGGCGTCATCAAGCCGTGGGAGTGCAAGGTATTCGGCACCGCGTGCACTCCCGAGACGCCGATCGGCACGTGCATGGTGTCGCCGGAGGGGGCGTGCGCGGCGTACTACAACTTCGGACGCCTGCACCGGGAGACTGCGCTGCTGGTGGGACGGAGACAGGAGTGACCACCGGGATCGACGCGGGCCGTCTTCTGTTCGCGCGGTACGCGTATGCGCCCAACGCGCTCGGCTACTGCGGCCCGGCTGGCGCCGCGAGTCTCGAGGCGGTGGCGTGCGGAGGAGACGGTGCCGCATCCGATGTGGACGTCGCCGCGCGGCAGTTCAGCGGAGCATGGCCGTACCAGGAACTGATCGCCGAACTGGCCGGCATCGACGACCCGCTCGACGAGCGGGTGGTCCGCGGCTACTGGACCGGCAACGCGGTGACCGCCGCGGTGGATCGCGAGCGCTTCGGGCGGGAGTTGCTGACCCGCTTGGGTGTTCGCGCCGGTCGCTACTGGAAGTACCTCACCGACGATCTGCTGCCCGAGGCAGCGCCGACGCACGCGTTCCACGTGTTCGGGGTGTATCCGTGGACGCGACTGCTCGGCACCGGGATGCCCCAACCGCTGCACGTCCTCGACTCGTGCCGCATCCGCAACGGCGTCGTCGTGAGCCTGACGCCGCACACCGCCACGGTGCGTTCGCGCGGTCTGCAGTTCGACGGCCGGCGTCTTGCCCTCGGACCGCTCGAGGATCGGCCTGCCCGACGCAGTGTGGGTACGGGATCCTTCGTTCGGGACCTGAGGATCAGCGATCGGGTGGCGGTGCACTGGGATCTGGTGTGCGACCGTCTCGACGCCGACGAAGCCGGGAGTCTCGAGTACTGGACCGATTGGCAACTGCAGCAGACCAATCCGCGTCTGGCGGGGTTGCAGGCGTCGGCGGTCGATGTGGGGCAGTCGGATGTCGAGCGTGCCTGATGAGGCGCCGCAGAGGTGGTTACCGGGCCGCTTCAGGGCGGTTCATCGGGTCGCGCCCGGAACTGGTGTCCGTCGGTACAGGTCGATGACGCATCAGGTCCTGCAGACCGGCTACACGCAGCAGATCGAGCTTCTCTGCATCCGCGGATCCGGGTACGACCGTGTAGACGACGATCCTCAGGTCGCCGCTGCCCGGCGCGCCGAGTACATCGCAGTCCACCGTGATGTCGCCGACAGTTCGGGTGTGCACGGTCTTTCGGCTGGAGCGGTGCAGGGCCACGTGCGCCTGCGCCCAGCGCGCCGCGAACTCGTCGGACTGCGCGAGGAGTTGGTTCACCAGATCCTGCAGCGGGGCATCGTCGGGGTAGCGCCCCATCGCAGATCGCAGGTCTGCGACCAGGTCCGCTCTGAATTCGTCCTCCCCGGCGGCGGTATGCGTGACAACCGGAGCACCGCCCTCGTCGGTGAACACCCGCCAGACGAGATTCCGACGGAAACCGGACAGAGTCGACGGGTCACCGAGCAGTGCCGCCCAGAGCGGATTCCACAGCAGGAGGTCATGTGCGGCGCTGTACACGCTGACCGGCACGTCGCCGAGTCGGTCCACGATCCTCTGGACGCCCGGGCCCACGTGCCGGGGCAACGCGGCAGGTGTGGGAACGGCGACACCGCCGACTCGGTACAGGTGGTCGCGCTCGTCGTCGGTCAGGCGCAATGCCCGCGCGAGCGCACCGAGCAGCTGTGCCGAGGGATTGGTCGACCGGCCCTGTTCCAGCCGCACGATGTAGTCGACACTGACGCCGGCGAGCATCGCGAGTTCCTCGCGCCGCAGCCCGCGCGCGCGTCGACCCGTACCCGGCGGCAGCCCGACGTGCTCGGGCTGCACGCGGTCGCGCCAGGCGCGCAGTACACGCGCGAATTCGTCCATGCCACCATTCTGCTGGGCGCCTGCGCGCGGTGGGTGGTACTGCCGGTCCTACCGTCGAGCGGTGCCTGGTGCGTGCACTGACGCTGAACGAGTGTTGTGGACATGACCACCACACTCATCACAGGAGCCAACCGCAGCCTCGGCCTGGAGACTGCGCGACGGCTCATCGATGCGGGCCACACCGTCTACGCCGGCATGCGTGACCTGGCCTCGGCGGCCGAGGTGCAGAAACTCGGCGCACGCCCCGTGCAGCTCGACGTCACCGACCAGCGCAGCGTCGACGCGGCGCTCGCCCAGCTGCCTGATCTGGACGTCCTCGTCAACAACGCCGGCATCCTGGGCAAGTCCTTCGGCCTCGACGATCTGGACGCCGGCGCCGTGCAGGAGGTGTTCGACACGAATGTCCTTGGGATCGTGCGCGTCACGCAGGCCGCCGTTCCGCTGCTGCGGCGCTCGGCGAATCCGGTGATCGTCAACGTCGCCTCCGGAGTCGGGTTCGCCCGGTCGCTGATCACCCCCGGCAGCGACGAACACTTCGTCAAGGCCGTGCCGTATGCGAGTTCGAAGGCGGCCGTGATCGCCATGACCGTCCAGTACGCGAAGAACCTGCCCGAGTTTCGGGTCAACGCGAGCGATCCGGGATACACGAGCACCGACTTCAACCGGCACAGCGGACATCAGACCGTGACCGAAGGAACCGACGCGACCGTGATGCTGGCCCGACTCGGCCCCGATGGACCTACCGGACAGTTCTTCGACCGCGCCGGCCACATCGAGTATTGAGAATGCGGTCGGTCAGGACACCTTGCCGGGTTCGGGCCAGACGGCGAGCACAGTGTCGGCGGCGGCGTGGAGGTGTCGGCCGGGTACGTCGTCGCACACTTGCGTGGAAATGCCGAGCAGGAAGCTGTGGATCATGGACGTGAAGCCGTCCACGTCGGTGTCTTCCGCCAGCTCGCCGGCTTGGATGCCTCGTACGACGCATCGGCGGATGCCTGCTCGGTCCGCCGCACGTCGTGCCGCCATCATCCGGCGTACCGCGGCTTCGCCGTCGCCGGGGGCGCGGACAGTGCCGGACAGTGCGACGAGGCAGCCGCGGGGATGGGAGGTGTCGGTCTGCATGTCGATCGACCCGTGGAGCAGCCGGGCTATGGCCTCTCGTGGACCGAGGGTCTCGTCAGCCATGACGTCGGTAACGCTGCCCGGCCCGGCGACGTAGTGCTCCGCCGCTCGTTCGAACAATCCCTGCTTGGAACCGAAGGCGCCGTACAGGCTCGCCGAGGACAGTCCGGTGACTTCGCGGAGCTGGGTCATCGACGTCGCGTCGTAGCCGTGCTCCCAGAACAGCCGCATCGCGGCTTCGAGCACCGCCTGCGTGTCGAACGCGCGGGGACGGCCGAGGGTGGGCACGGCGACCTCCTTAATGGAATGAATCATCCATTATAACGGTGCGGCAACCGCGATCCGGCGGTTGCCGCACCGTGAGGCATGTACTACACAGCCTCGGACAGGGCTGCGAACTCGCTGCCGGACAGTTCGATACCGGCAGCGCTCACGTTCTCCTCGAGATGTGCCACGGAGGAGGTTCCCGGGATGGGCAGCATCACCGGGGACCGCTCGAGGAGCCAGGCCAGGGCGAGTCGAGACGGGGCCGTACCGTGTCGTTCGGCCAGGACGGCCAGTGGGCCGCCCTTCTGCGCGAGCCTGCCAGTGGCGAGCGGGAACCAGGGGATGAAGGCGATGCCGTGTGCCGTGGCGTAGTCCAGCAGAGGCTCGGCCGTCCGATCGGCCAGGTTGAACAGGTTCTGCACCGAGACGATCTCGACTATCGCCGACGCCGCCTCGACGTCCCCCACGGACACCTCGGAGAGGCCGATGTGGCGGATCTTCCCTTCCTCCTGCAACTCCTTCAGCGTCCCGATCTGATCCTCCAGCGGCACCTCGGGATCGATGCGGTGCAGCTGGAACAGGTCGATGCAGTCCAGGCCGAGGTGGCGCAGGCTCATCTCGGCCTGCTGGCGCAGGTACCCGGGCCGGCCGACCGGAAGCCACTGATCGGGGCCCGGGCGTGTGAGGCCGGCTTTGGTCGCGATGACCAACCCTTCCGGATAAGGATGCAGGGCCTTCTTGATGAGCGGTTCGGCGACCGCCGGACCGTAGGAGTCGGCCGTGTCGATGAAGTCGATGCCGAGGTCCACGGCTCGGCGCAACACCCGGACGGCTTCGTCCGGATCACTCGGATCCCCCCAGACCCCGGGGCCGGTCAGCTGCATCGAGCCGAAGCCGAGGCGGGTGACCGTCAGATCGTTTCCGAGGGTGACGGCGCCCGCCGTCAGGGCGGGCCGCGATTCTGTGTTCACTCCGAATCTCCTTCTGGTGTGGTGGTTTGCGCTCGCAGGGAGTGCCGCCCGTTACGTCAGCGGGCATCCGTCGCGTCGTTCCAGGGTCGCCAGCGCCCGGAATCCACGGTGCCCAGTTGCTGATCGGCGAAGTGGACGCCGAAGCCGTACACCCCGTCTCGCTCCAGGTAGTCGATGAGCCGACGCCGGGACCGCTCGGCCTCGTCTCTCTCGGTGTCGAGCAGCACCTCCCAATCCGGGTGCGCCACCTGAACGGGCGAGTGCAGGGCATCGCCGAATGCCACGACTTCCCGACCGTCGCCGGTGTCGAGAATCCACGCGGTGTGCCCTGGCGTGTGTCCGGGCAGGGACCACGCGCGGATGCCATCGGCGATCTCGGTCCTGTCGGCCACGGCGACCGTTCGTTCACTCTGCCCGGCGAGCACCGGCGCACTCCCGGGTGCGATGCTCTCCAACTCGCCCTCGCCGACCATCCACCGGGCCCTGGTGAACAGGCTCCGCGGATCGTCGACGGCGTCCGGCCGGGCCCAGCCGGTGTGGTCGCCGTGGAAGTGGGTGAAGGCAACCATCTCCAGCTCGGCCGGATCCACGCCGAGGGCGGCCAGCGACGCGGGGAGATCCTGTACGTGGCCGAAGGCGTGCTGGAAATGCTCCACCTCGTCGCCGGAGATGCGCCCATGTCCGGCGTCGATGAGCAGTCGGGTGTCACCGCGCTCGACGAGCAGGGCTCCACATCCCATGGACAGGTGACCGGCTCCGGTGACGTGGGTGCTGTGGTGGCCCCATTCCTCGTCGGTGGAGGACGGGTACAGCCGGTCCGGAATCATCGCGACCCCCGCGTCCGGGAGGTAGCTCACGGTGAGTTCACCGAGTGTGCGCCTCCAGAGCCCGGGCATCCGGAAGCCCGAATCGTCGCTGCGCGCCGGGTCGTGTCGCTCGTGGGTACCGTGCATTGTCACGGAGTCGTGCCTTTCGTCGGGTGTAGCAGAGGCAGAGACAGAAGCAGAGGCAGAGGGGTGCTGTCTTCTCACGGAGCGACCACTCGGATCGGGGTTCCGGCGCCGTAGGCGAGGATGTCCTCGAGCGCATCGGAATAGAAGATGTCGTACGTGCCCTCGGTGACGTAGCCGAGGTGCGGCGTGAGCACCGTCCTCGGAGCAGTGCGCCACGGCGAGTCGTCCGGCAGAGGCTCGACGGAGTGGACGTCCAGGCCGGCCCCGCCAATCCTTCCGTCGCGCAGAGCCGCGAGCAGTGCCTCTCCGTCGATCAAAGCGCTCCGAGAGGTGTTGATCAGAAACGCATTCGGTCGCATGAGCGCGAGCTCGTCGCGCCCCACGATCCCGGTTGTGCGGGCGGAGGCCTTGAGGTGGACCGTCACCACATCGGAGGTGGCGAGCAGTTCCTCCTTGTCCACCGGAGTGACGCCGACGGCGCGGGCATGGCCGGTGTCGAGGTGGCTGCTCCACGCGACGACGTCCATGCCGAAGGCGAGCCCCACCCGGGCCACCCGGGTGCCCACGCTGCCGAGCCCGATGACGCCGAGACGGGCGCCGTGTAGGTCGCGACCGACGGTCCGCTCCCAATCCCCCTCGCGCACAAGGCGGTCCTCGGTGGGGATGGACCGGGTGAGGGCGTGGATCAGGCCCCAGGTCAGCTCGGCAGTGGAGGTCAATCCTCCTCCGCGCGTACCCGACACCACGATTCCGCGCTGCTCGGCCGCGGCGACGTCGATGGCTGCATTGGCCGGGCCGGTGGTGACGAGCAGGCGCAGATTCGGCAGGCTGTCGATGACCGCGGCGGGAAACGCGGTGCGCTCACGCATGGCCACGACGACGTCGAACGGCCTCAATGCTGCTGCCACGTCCTCGGCGCCGCCCAGAGGCTCGGAGAACACAGTGAGCCGGGTGCTGTCCGGTAGTGCGCTCCAGTCGGCGTGCCGTCGCGCGACACCCTGGTAGTCGTCGAGGATCGCCACTCGGCGGATCTCAGGCATGGTTGGCCTCCTGCGGACGAGACGGCTCGGCGGGGCGGGCGGTCGTGCCGGCCTCTGCCGTCGGGGGTGTGTGGGGATCGGGGTCTGCGGCCGACATCATCGGCGGGGCAAGCGGTTCGGCGGGGCTGGGGTGCCACCATTCCAGGGCCCACGTCCCGACACCGACCAGTGCGATGGCGACGCCGAGCACGCACACCCCCGGCCAACCCACGCGCGGATACAGGGCTGCGGTCAATGCCGAGGCGACCGTGCTCCCGGCGAAGGCGGACACCATCAGGGCTGTCGTCACGCGGCTCCGGGCATGTGGTGCCCGCCGGTAGATCGCACTCTGGTGGCTGATCAACAGGGACTGCTGTGCGAGATTGAGCGCCACAATGCCGACGACCAGCGCGACCAGGCCGGCCGGTCCGCCCACGCCGGCGATCGCGAGCACCGGCCAGCTCGCCGTCAACAGGATCAACCCACCCGTCGTCACCTGACGACCACGCCCCCGGTCGGTGAGCCGACCGGCCCTCATCGCGGCGACACCGCCGACGACTCCGGCCAGCCCGAACAGGCCGATCGCTGCGGGCCCGTACGAATACGGCTCCTCCGCCAGCAGGAACGAGGACGCGGTCCACAGCACGGTGAAACAGCCCATGCCGACTGCGGCCAGGACCATGCGCCGACGCAGCAGCGATTCGGTGCGCACCAACGCCGCGACCGAGCGTAGAAGGCGGGGATAGGTGGTGTGTTCCGTCGGCGGCACCCGGGACAGGACCAGTCGGAGCACGACGGCCAGAACTGCCATCAGGAACGCGGCGAAGACGAACACCCAATGCCAGTCGCCGATTTCGGCGAGGAGTCCGGCGATCGTACGGGCGACCATGATCCCGATCAGCAGTCCGCTCGTCACCGTGCCCACTACGGCCCCGCGCTGATGATTCGGCGCCAGGGACGCGGCCATCGGCACCACGATCTGCGCGACCGCAGACGTCACACCGACGAGCGCGATAGCGGCGAGCAGTGCGCCCACCCCCGGTGATGCCGCCGCACCGAGCAGAGCGATGGCACTCGCGCCGAGCAACACACTCACCAGGCGACGGCGTTCGAGGACGTCTCCCAACGGCACCAGGAGCGCCAGTGCCAGCGCGTAGCCGACCTGCGAAACGGTGATCACCAGCCCGGCGACCCCCGGGGAGACCCCGAGTGCCTGCGAGATCACCGGGAGCAGCGGCTGGGCGTAGTAGATATTCGCCACCGCCGCCCCGCAGACCACGGCCAGCAGCAACACGATTGCCCCGCTCAGGGACGGTTGTTCGACGTCGGGGTCGCCCACGGGTGCCGCGGGCGCTGAGCGCCGCTTCATCCCACTCGTGGCGACTTCTGGATCGTTCATGCCGTAATACTTGCCGCAGAAGGATCGTGCAGTCAATTCTTTATGGACCAATCGATCTGAAAGTGAGCAGAGTCACTACCGGAAGGTCCCCGACGGGCACCGCGTGTCGAATTGCGCACGGGATCAGTAACATTGGCCACCCAATGCGAAAAGCTCTGAATGGGATGCCGCTACCGTGTCGCGTCTCGCCTGCTCGGCACGAAGCCGTGCGAACGTGCGAAGGCCACGACAGTGATGGTTGCGACGAGAATCGCCAGTGCTGTGAGTGGAAAGGAGCCGGCGCCCGACACGCCCAATGCGATTCCGCCGAGCGCCCCGCCCCCGAAGATCGCCGCGTTCGCCACGGTTGTGAGCATGGAGTTCGCGACGTCCGCATCGGGGCCCGCGGCATCCGCGAGCGCGGTCTGAAGCAGGGAGGCCGCGCCACCGAACGAAATGCCCCACAGTAGAACTGCGACCACGAAGAGAACCGGGTCGCTTCCGCTGAACGTCAGGATGGCGGTGCCTGCTGCGAAGGCGACGAGACCGGCCAGGGCGAGTCGCCGCAGCATCCGATCGACCAGGGCTCCCGTTGCGCCGATGCCGGCCAGTGATGCGACGCCGAAGATCGCCAATGCGACATCGACTCTGATCCCGACACCGAGGTGCTCGATGGTCGGCGAAATGTAGGTGTACAGCAGGTTGTGCGCGAGGAACCAGCCGAGCACAACTGCAAGCACCGACCCGACGCCGGGGATGAGGATCACGCGGCGCAGCGGAGTTCGAGCCGTTCGGTCCTGGCCCGGGGCGTCGGGTACCGCGGCGACGATCCACACTACGAGTGCGACTGCGGCAATGGACATGATCGCAAACGTCACACGCCATCCGGCCGCCGTCCCGAGGAGGGTCGCCAGTGGTGTGCCGACGGCAAAGGCCACCGGCGTGCCCGCCATCGCGATGGTGAGCGCGGTTCCGGCCAGCGCCGGCGGTGACACCTTCCGCGCGTAGCCGGCCAGCATCCCCCAGAGTATTCCCGAGAAGGCGCCGGCCACGAAGCGTGCTCCGAGCGCGACCGCGAAGTCGGGCGCCAAGGCGGTCATCGTGTTCGCCACGACGAAACCGATCACTGCGATGGTCAGGATCGGCTTGCGCCGGTGTCCGCGAGTGAGGGTGATCGCCGGTATCGCGCACACGACCGCGCCCAGTGCGTACGCGCTGATCAGCTGACCGGCGGCGGCTTCGCTGATGTCGAGCCCCTCGGAGATCTGGCGGAGAAGTCCTGCGGGCAGCGTTTCGGTCATGATGACGACGAATGCTGTTGCGGCCATTGCCAGCAGCGCAGACCAGGGCAACCCGTCTCCGGTCTCCCGCGGGTATCTGCCAGTCCGCGACGAGGCTGACGTCTCGTCGATGTCTACTTCTGGAGTGATCATTCCATAATTTAAGCATTTTCCGCGCAGGCTGCGGAACGTGCCCTTCGGCCCACGTGCGTGGGCCCGACGAGAGCATCGTGTCCCTGTTCGAGCAGATCGTCCGACGCGCGTCAGCCCTCGGGGGCCGGGGCCGGGGCCGGGAGCGAGAATCCCCAGGGCAGTTCCAGGCGGTGCGCGGCCAGTAGGTCCCGGTCGGAGAGAATGCGCTCGATCCGGTCGTCCGCGACCACGCGTCCCTCGTCGAGAATCACCGCACGCCTGCACAACTGGGCGGCATACGGCAGATCGTGCGTGACGAGGAGCAAGGTCGTGTCGAGACCGACGAGCACGTCGGTGAGTTCACGCCGGGCGACGGGATCGAGATTGCTCGACGGCTCGTCGAGCACCAGTACGTCGGGCCGGCACGCGAGCACCGTCGCGAGAGCCACCCGTCGGCGCTGACCGCCGGACAGGTGCCCGGCGCTGCGCTCCGCGTGCTCTGCCATGTCGACCTGCTCGAGGGCCTCTGTCACGCGCCGCTCTAGATCATCGCCGCGTACCCCGAAATTGACGGGGCCGAACGCGACGTCCTCGGCGACCGTCGGCATGAACAGTTGATCGTCCGGGTCCTGGAACACCACGCCGACCCGCCGCCGGATCTCGCGCAGGTTCTCGCGATCGACGGGCAGACCCCCGATCTGCACGGACCCGGACGACGCCGTCAGTACGCCGTTGAGTTGCAGGATCAGCGTCGTCTTGCCGGCGCCGTTCGGTCCCAGGATCGCGACGCGCTCGCCCGCCGCTATCTCGAGGTCGACGCCGTCGAGCGCCCGTCGGCCGTCGGGATACTCGAAGACCAGAGCATCGGTCTCGATTGCGGGGGAGGTCATCACACCATCCAGGCCGCGACGGCAATTGCGACCGCGCTCAGGGCGGGTGCGAGGGCGGTGGCCCACTCCCGGCGACGGGCGGCGGGAGCGTGCAACGGCACCGTGCCGGTGAAGCCGCGGGAGAGCATCGCAAGGTGCACCCGCTCGCCGCGTTCGTACGAGCGGAGGAACACGCCGCCGACTCCGCGTGCGGTGGCACCCACCTGATGCAGGGTCCGCGGATCGTCGCCGCGGGAGATCCGGGCGATCCGCATTCGTTCGATTTCGCCCGCAAGCAGATTCACGTAGCGGAGCATGAGCGTCACGACGGTCACGACGATGCCCGGTAGGTGCAGCCGCGACAGCCCGGCAGGAAGCGAGCGCACCGGGGTGGTCGCGGCGAGGGTCAACGACACGAGCACACCCAGGCTGCCCTTGACGAGGATGTTCCATGCCGCCCACAGGCCGGGCTCGGACAGCGACAGTCCGAGAACCGTGACGTGGTCGCCGGCCTCCGCGAACGGCAGCAGCACCGCGAGCACGACGAACGGGACCTCGATGAGCATGCGGGGGGCCAACCAGCGCATCGTGATTCCCGCGATCCGCCACACGACGGCCAGGATCACGAGGTACCCCGCGAACGCCCAGACCGCCTCGCGAGGTGTCGCCACGACCGCGAAGACGCCGACAAAGGCGGCCAGGATCTTCACCTCCGGGGGCAGTCGGTGAACCGGGGAGGCCCCTTCGAGGTAGAGCGGGTGGGTGTGAGAACCGGACACGTCACGGTTCCCGGCGCGGTCGGGCGAGGGCGCGGAACAGCAGTCCGGCCAGTATGAAGACGGCGACGACGCCCAGCACCCCGGCCACCCCGGTGAGGGCGGAGTCTCCGCGGATCGAGTAGTCGGCGAACGGGGACGACGACAGGTGATGGTCGGTCGCGCCCTGCGCGATGCAGTCGCCGACCAGTTGCTCGGCGCCGTCGACGTCGACCACCTCACAGCCGCGCTGAGTGGCCGAATCGAGGCCGTCCGGACTGGAACTGGCGAAGTACGACAGCACACCGGCGACCAGCAGGGCCGCGATCGCGAAACCGACGAGGAACCGTGAGCGGATGCGCGAAGAGGTGGTCATGCCGACATCGCCCCCTTCGTTCGCGTGCGGTCGGTTCGGGATCGCAACAGGTACACCAGATCCGGGCGTGCGCGTGCGACCGCGACGACCGTGAAGGCGGTGATGATGCCCTCGCCGATTCCGATCAGTGCATGGGTGCCGAACATATAGGCGGCTACGGTGTGCAGCGAGGTGACGGCGTCACCGCCGATCGCGTACTCGACCACGAACATCGATGCCGCGAGAACTGTTGCACACCAGGCAGAGACGAAGGCAAGGATGCCGATCCCGGCGTCGCCGCGGCCCGCGAGCAACGGGCGCAGCGCGACGGCGACCGCGTAACCGACGGCCGTGCCCACCAGCGCCATATTGGTGATGTTCGCGCCGAGGGCGGTGAGGCCGCCGTCGGCGAACAGAAGCGCCTGGACGCTGAGCACGATCGCGATGCACAGCGCGCCGGTGTACGGGCCCACCAGGATTGCGGCCAAGCCACCGCCGAGCAGGTGGCCGCTCACGCCGGGGAGGATCGGGAAGTTGATCATCTGGACCGCGAAGATGAACGCTGCCACCAGTCCCGCCATCGGTGCGGTGCGTTCGGTGAGTTCCGTTCGGGCTCGCCAGATCGCGACGCCGACTCCGACGATCGCGACGGCCCAGAACAGCGCCGAAGTCGGAGCGTTGATGATGCCGTCGCTCATATGCATTGCGACGACCTGACCGTTCACGCCTGCATTGTCGACAGCCACACTGCCCTCCTGGGGCGAGGGGATTCGTGGTGCCAGTTTATCGAGTCATGTGAACACCTGAACAGGCTTTCCGGAATCGTCCGGTTCTCGCCGTCAGCGCGAGCGCAGCATGAAGTACGCGCAGGCGGCCGGTACGACGGTCAGCAGCAGGACGCGGAACGCCTCGCCCGGGGGCACCCCTATCGTCAGTGCCATGACGGTGGGGCCCACCGCGGCGAGGACGGCGAACACGGTCGACAGGCTGCGGGTCCGCCGCCGTTCCTGGATGCGGGCCTCTTCGGCGATCGATCGGGCCTCCCGTTCTGCGCGAACATGGTCCTTGGTGTCGATCTGTGCGCGGTTCTCCTGCCGGAGGAGGGGGTCGGTCGTCTCGAGGGCGTTCACGGTGTCTACCTTTCGGCTCGTCGACGCCCAGCCTACGGGCGTTTTCGTCGCCTTCCCGCGGCGGCGGGTGTGGCCTGAATGCCATAGCGGCACAACCAGTTTGTTTGTTGCCGGTGTGGTTGGTGGGGCGTAGATCGAGGACCTTGGCCGCTAGTGCCCTGGATGCGCGGCGTGTTAGCCCCGGTCGAATGCGGTGCGAGTAAGAGATGCATCTCACCCAGGGGTGAATCGGTGGGCGCTACCGATTCGGGTGGTTCACCGCTGCGGAATCGACGTCGAGTTCGGCGAGTTCGTTCGAGCCGAGCTCCAGGCGGCGCGTGATGCCGATGTCGTGCAGGAACTGCCGATCGTGACTCACGACGACGAGCGCCCCACGATATTCGTTCAACGCCTGCACCAAATGGGCGAGGGACGGTAGGTCTAGATTGTTGGTGGGCTCGTCGAGCATCAGCAGCCGTGGCGGTGGGTCGGCGCTGAGTAGCAGCGCGAGCGCGGCGCGCAGTCGTTCCCCACCGGACAGTGTCGAGACCGATGCCTCGGCCTCGACGCCGCGGAACAGGAAGCGGGCCAGGCTCCCCCGGATCTGTTCGGGGGTGGCGTGCGGGGCGGCGGTCGCGACGTTCTCCGCAATCGAGGCGTTCTCGTCGAAGATGTCCAGTCGCTGGGGCAGGAAGCCGAACGGCACCTTCGCGCCCACTCGCACGATCTCCTTCAGCGCGGTCGTCTTGCCGATCCCGTTGCGTCCGGTGAGCGCGATGCGTTCGGGTCCGGTCACGGTCAGATCCACCACCTGGCCGGTGCGCAGGCGGACCTGCTCGAGTTCGATCACCTGCTGTCCGGGGAAAACTGCGGTGTCCGGCAGATCGATGCGGATCTGGCGATCGTCGCGCACCCGGTCCTGTGCCTCGGTGAGCGCCTTCTTCGCGTCGTCGACCTTCTCGATATGGTTGCCGCGCAGCTTGCCCGCCGACTCTTGCGCGGCCCGTTTCCGCATGCCCATTATGATCTTCGGCTCGCGCTTGTTCTCGAACATCTTCTTCCCGTACCGGGCACGACGATCCAGCTTGATCTGGGCCTCGACGAGTTCGCGGCCCTGCTTGCGGACGTCGCTGCGCGCGTCGCGCACCGCGGCGAGCGCGGCCTGCTGCTCCGTCTCGATCGCGTGCTGATAGTCGCCGAAGTTGCCGCCGAACATGCGAATTCGACCGTCGCGGAGTTCGGCGATCGTGTCGACCGAATCGAGGAGATCGCGGTCGTGGCTGACGAGCAGGACGGTGCCGGGGAACTGCCGGACGGCGGCGTCGAGCAGATCCCGGCTGGCGCCGTCGAGGTTGTTGGTGGGCTCGTCGAGCAGCAGGATGTCCGGCTCCTGCAGCAGTTGTGCGGTGAGGCCGAGCAGCGTCGTTTCACCCCCGGACAACTCGCCCACCGTTCGATCCAGGTCGGTGACGTCGGCGACGATGCGGTGCAGGCCGAGGCGGTGGAGTATCGACACGGCGCGTTCCTCGATGTCCCACGACGTGCCGACGGCGTCGAAGTCGTCGTCGGCGCCTGCGCCGGATTCGATGCGCGCGAGGGCCTTCCGCACCCCGGAGATACCGAGGATGGTGTCGACCTGGACGCCCGGGTCGAGTGTCAGGTCCTGCGGCAGGTAGGCCACGTCGCCGTGGGCAGTGATCGAGCCACGGGCGGGTTGCAGACGGCCCGCGATGAGCCGCAGCAGCGTCGACTTGCCGCAGCCGTTGAGGCCCACCAACCCGGTTCGTCCCGAACCGAAGACGGCGTCGAGGCCGTCGACGACGGGGGTGCCGTCGGGCCACGCGAAGGTGAGATCGGACAGCGATACGGACGGGGACGGGTGTGCCATGAGAACTCCGAGAGGTGTGCGTACGGGCGCCGACGCGTGCCACAGCACACGCCGCGCGGGGCGCGGGGATCACCTCTACAGGAGCAAGGGCCTGTCCTATCGATCGGAAACACGAACGTCGACCACGGTATGGCCGGTTCAACCACCGCGCAACCCATTTATTCCGCTCGAAGCGAGCGGAAGGGTTCCGCGGGCGGGCGGGCGCGACGATCATGGAGGACGTGTGCGGGTACTCGACCCCTGCTCGACCCCCCAGCAACCCGGGAGACGCCGATGACGGTCACCGACGAATACCTCGAGAACAACAAGCGCTACGCCGAGACGTTCACCGGCCCGCTGCCGCTGCCGCCGAGCAAGCACGTCGCCGTCCTCGCGTGCATGGACGCGCGCCTTGACGTGTACGGGATCCTCGGCCTGGGTGCGGGGGAGTCACACGTGATCCGCAACGCGGGCGGGGTTGTCACCGACGACGAGATCCGATCGCTCGCGATCAGTCAGCGCCTCCTCGGAACGCGCGAGATCATCCTGATCCACCACACCGATTGCGGAATGCTCACGTTCACCGACGACGCATTCAAGCGCGACATCCAGAACGAGACCGGCATCAAGCCGAACTGGTCGGCCGAGTCCTTCCCCGACCTCGAGGAGGATGTGCGGCAGTCGCTGCGCCGGATCGATGCCAGTCCCTTCGTGACGCTCACGCAGTCGTTGCGCGGCTTCGTGTTCGACGTCGCGACCGGACGTCTGAACGAGGTCGCGCTCTGAGTGCTCCACTAGATCTGCGGTCCCTCCGATCTGAGGTCGTCGACCTTGCGCATCGCCTCCCGTAATTCGGCGAGCCACTCCTGCGCGTGCTGCCCGGCGAGCTTGACCGTCCACGCCAGCGCGTCGGACCGGGAGCGCGCGACGCCGGCGTCGACGAGCGTGTCGAGCACCTTGCGCTCCGGCTGGCGTAGCCGCGTCATCACCGGAACAGCGAGGTGCGTGAACAGGATTCGCCGATCACCGATCGTGACTCCCCACGCGACCTTGCGCCCGTAGCGGGCCTCGGCCTCGTCCGCGATCTGCATGCGCGCCGGCCGGGTCGATTCCCGGAAGCGAGCGACGCGGCCGTCCTCGGCCGCTGTGGAGTCCTCCGTCTCGTCGGCGGGGAGTTCGCCGAACACGACGATCTCCTCGCGATCCACCTCGACGGTGGCGGGGCCGGTGAACCAGTCGTCGGGTAGCCGTCCCGCAAACCAATCCGGGGCGTCCGACGCATCCGGTGCGTCGGCCTGTTGCCAGCCTCCGGGTCTTCCGAATCTGCGGCCACCGGGTCCGAATCCGCCGTGGCCGTGTGCCCTTCCCATGATCGTCCTCCTTCGAGCCGATCGGGTAATGCTTACTGCACTGATTACATGATTACTCCGTTCGAACGGCGGCGCCACCGTCCACGGGGTCTGTTTCTCGGGCATCATCGGGACCATGTCTGTCTCGCGACTCGGCCCCCGCACCACCGCGACCGCTCTGGCCGTGGCTTCCGCCCTCGTCCTGTCCGGGTGCGGCGGTTCCGAACCCTCTCCCGAGCAGCGATTCGCCGACGCGCTCGCGAGCGGCGACGTGCAGGCGGCCGCCGATCTGACCAGCGACCCCGCAGCGGCGTCGAAGGCCATCACGGCGATGCTCGACGGTCTCGACGCCCAGGGACGTTCGTTCACGGTGTCCGAGAACGGCGATGCGTTCACGCTCGCCGCCGACTGGAGTTTCGGGGAGGGCAAGCAGTGGCAGTACTCCACCGAGGGGCGAGTCGCGGGCGATGTGATCGCGTGGGATCCCGCGCTGTTGGCCCCCGGCCTGGGCGCCGGCTCCACCGTCCGGTTCACCCCGACGTCGGGAACGCCGGCCGAGGTTGTCGCGAGCGACGGGCAACCGATCATGACGCAGCAGGTGGTCACACTGGTGAACATGCAACCGCCGGCGGACACCTCGGCGCTGGCCGGACTGCTGACGCCGATCGCCCCCACCGTCACGGCCGAGTCGTTGCGCGCGGAACTCGCGAAGTCCGACGGCAAACCTGTCAATGCAATCACCCTGCGCGAAGCGGACATTGCGCCCGTCCGAGCTCAACTCGCGGCGATCCCGGGTGTCGAACTGGTCGAGCAGACGCGACTGCTGACGGTCGATCGCGCGCTGTCGTCTCCGGTGCTCGCCGATCTGACCACCGTGTGGCAGGAGCAGCAGGACGCCGCGGCCGGATGGGCCGTGCAGATGGTGAACGCGGACGGAACGACCCGTCGTCTGGCCGGGCAGGACGCGGCCACGGTCCCGGACGTCGACACCACGCTGGATCTGCGGTTGCAGACGAAGGCCGAGGACGCGCTCGCGAGTGTGCCGCAACCCGCCGCGATCGTCGCACTGCGGCCGTCGACGGGCGCCGTGCTGGCGGTGGCGCAGAACGCGCCCGCCGACGCGCAGGGTGCGGTCGCGCTCACCGGCCTGTACCCGCCGGGTTCGACGTTCAAGACCGTCACCACGTCGGCGGCGCTGCAGGACGGAGAGGTCACCCCGGACACCGTGTTGCCGTGTCCGGGCACCGAGAACATCGAGGGGCGCCAGATCCCCAACGACGACAACTTCGATCTCGGTTCCGTGCCGTTGCACTCGGCGTTCGCGCACTCGTGCAACACGACGATGGGTCGGCTGGCCGTCTCGCTGCCGCCGGACGCGCTGCAACAGGCCGCGCTCCAGTTCGGTCTGGGCGTCGACTACATGACGCCGGGGCTCACGACCGTCACGGGCTCGGTGCCCTCGGCAGAGTCGCCGGCCGAACGGGTCGAGTCGGCGATCGGGCAGGGCGAGGTGACCGCGTCGCCGTTCGGGATGGCCCTCGTCGCGGCCTCCATCGCGAACGGGTCGACGCCGGCGCCGACCATGATCGTCGGCAAGCCGGGCGTCGCCGATCGCACCGTCGACGCCACCCCCGCCGACGTCGATGCGGCGCTGCGTTCGATGATGCGCGAGACGGTCACGGACGGGACCGCCAGGATTCTCGCCGATATACAAAACCTCGAGGGCAAGACAGGCACTGCGGAGTACGGTGATGGCACACGCCCACACGGTTGGTTCGTGGGTATGAACGGTGATCTCGCTTTCGCGGTTTTCGTTGCGGGAGCAGATAGTTCGGGTCCCGCGCTGGAAGCTGCCGGTCGGTTCCTCCGGTAGTCCCACGTCGCTCCCGACGCGGCGCGGAAGTAACGAGTGGGTATCGGCACCGAGCGCCAGTGGCGCAATCGTGACCCCTTCGTACGCGATCCGTGCTTGTTGCTGATGTGACAATCGGGAGGATTGTGACCATGGGTTTCCGAGCCTCGCCCCGCGTCCGGCGTAGCTGTGCGATCGCCCTGCCGCTCGGCGTAGTAGCCGTCCTGGCCGTCGCGCTCGTGTCCTGTGTGGGGGACAAGCCCGACGCGAGCGCGCAGTCGGTCGTCAGTGGATTCGTCCGTGCCCTCAACGATCGCGATGCCGAGGCCGCGGCCGAGCTCACGTCGTACCCGAACGCTGCCGAGGAGTCCATCCAGCAGATGTTCGACGGGCTCGACGCGAAGGACTCGACGTGGACGGTGGCCCAGTTCATGGAACTCAACGGCGACTCCGGTTTCTTCACCGTCGACGCGTCGTGGAACTTCGGTGAGGGCAAGGACTGGAGCTACTTCGTCGACGGGGGCGTGAAGAAGCTCGCCGTCGGATGGCGCATCTCGTGGGATCCCACCCTGCTCGCTCCTGCGCTCGGACACGGACGCACAGTGCACTACGAGCGCACCGATGCCGCCCCGCCGCGCGTGTTCGACGGCGCCGGTAACCCCCTGATGGCGGAGCAGACGATCAACGCAATCACTCTGGACCCGGCGTCGATGCCCGATCAGGTCGCCACTACCGATCGGCTCGCGAAGGCACTCGAACCCGTTGCTCCACTCATCACCGGGGACTCGATGCGGAAGGACATGGCAGCCAAGCCCGGCCAGCGCGTCGTCGCAGTGTTGCTGCGTGACCAGGACTTCCAGTACCTCGAGAAGGGCCTCTCGGGTATTCCGGGAGTCATCGTGGACAAGCAGCCCAAGCTGATCACGACGGACCGACGGATCGTCACCCCCTTGCTGGACCCGCTGCGCAAGGTGTGGCAGGCGAACCGCGATGCCACCGCGGGCTGGGCCGTCAACATCTTCGATCCCGACGGTGCGGCGCAGCAGCAGGTGGGCTATCAGGGGCCGCCCGGACCCGACATCAAGGCCACTCTCGACTCGGGGCTGCAACTGGCCGCCGAGAACGCGGTGGTCAGTGTCGGCACGCCGTCGGTGATCGTCGCGGTCCGTCCGTCGACCGGTGCCGTCGTGGCCGCCGCACAGAACAATCAGGCGATCGACCAAGGCCCCATCGTGTTCAGTGGGCTGTACCCGGCCGGCAACTCGCTGGACCTCGTGCGTACCGCCGCCGCCGCGCAGGCCGGAGTCGACCCCAAGGATGTGAGCGACGACGACCTCGAGCGGGCGGGCCGGCAGCTCGGCATCGGGCTCGACTACGAGATGCCGGGACTGGAGCCGGAAACCGCGGTGCTGACAGCGTCGCAGTCCGGCGTCGATCAGGTGATGAAGTCGAAGCACGGTGCGGACCCGCAGGTGAGCCCGTTCGGTCTCGCGATGGTCGCGGCCTCCGTCGCCCGGGGCAGCGCCCCGATGCCGATGATCGTCGAGGGACAGCAGGCAACCGCGAAGGACGTCGAGGGTCCGCTCCCGGCGGCCGTCACCGACCAGTTGCGGAACACGATGCGCGACAACGTCCAGAAGGGCTCCGCGTCGTTCCTCAAGGGGTACCCCGACCTCATGGGTGTGGCCTCCGGTAACGACTCGGACCGTTGGTTCTTCGGATCGCGTGGCGACCTCGCCTTCGCGGTCTTCGTCGCGGACGCGGACGGCGGCGACCGGGCGTTGAAGATGACCGACCTGCTGATGCGGGAGATCGCGAAGCCCATCGAGAGGTAGGCGACGTACTGACCAACCTGCCTTCGCCCACCTTCGCCCGGCACCTCGCGAAGAACGGTTCCGCGGCGCATACGGTGTAGACATGACTACCGACTCGGTTCCCGGCTCGTGGCGGCACTACGGCGACGCCGCGCTGCCGGGTCCGCTCGCGGCTGCGCTCGACCTGTTCGCGGAGCGCGGCTACGAGGGCGCATCGATCCGCGAGATCGCCTCGCGTGCAGGGCTGTCGGTCCCCGGTCTTTACCACCACTACCCGTCGAAGCAGGCCCTGCTGGTGGCTCTGACGCAGGGGAGCATGGTGGATCTGCTCGACCGCAGCAGACGGGCACTCGCGGATGCTGGGCCGGCGCCCCGCGAGCAGTTCGACGCCGTCGTCGAATCGTTGCTGCGGTTCCACATGTTCCGGCGCGAGCAGGCATTCGTCGCATCCACCGAGATGCGCAGCATGGAGCCGCGGGCACGGGAAGCCTTCGTCGGATTGCGGGACGAACAGCAACGGATTCTCGACTCGATCGTCCAGGAGGGCGCGGCTGCGGGTGAGTTCCGCACGTCCTACCCGGGCGACGCGAGTCGGGCCGTCACGACGATGTGTGTCGCCGTCGCCGGCTGGTACCGACCCGACGGCCCGCTGAGTCCCGACGCCCTGGTCGACCGCTATCTCGCGATCGCCCGCGGCAGCGTCGGCGCCGACTGACCACCGCACGTAAGCCTTGACCTCCGGCACGGTCCGTGGCACCGTCATGGCTACCGAGCGATCGATCGGTCGGTGAAGCGGATGGAGGATCTGGCGTGGCTGTGGACCTGTCGTATTCGCCCGAGGTGGTCGGACTCGTCGAACGAACCCGGGAGTTCGTGCAGGACGTGGTCCTGGCGGCCGAGGATGCCCACGGTGGCGACATCACCGCCGCGGGTGGGGACGGCCTGCGGGTCGAACTGCAGGCCGAGGCGAAGGGGCGAGGACTGCTCTCGCCGCACGCGCCGGTCGAGTTCGGGGGCCTGGGCCTGAACATGAGCGATCGGTCTCCGGTGTTCGAGGCCGCCGGGTACTCGCTGTTCGGGCCGACGGCGCTGGGCATCGCGGCCCCTGATGAGGGCAACGTGCACCTGCTCGCACATGTCGCGAGCGCGGCGCAGAAGGAGCAGTTCCTGGCGCCCCTCGCGCGCGGCGAGGTGCGCTCGGCCTTCGCGATGACCGAGCCCGCGCCCGGTGCCGGATCCGATCCGTCGGCTCTCACCACCCGGGCCGAGAAGGCGCCCGGCGGTTGGAAGATCAACGGCCACAAGTGGTTCATCACCGGGGCCGACGGTGCCGGATTCTTCATCGTCATGGCCCGGACGTCCGGCGTGCCGGGGGACCGCGGCGGCGCGACGATGTTCCTCGCGCCCGCGGCGTCGCCGGGCATCCGGGTAGGCCGCCACATCGAGACCCTCGACCGGGCGATGATCGGTGGGCACTGCGAGGTGTTCTTCGAGGACCTCTTCGTGCCCGACGACGCAGTGCTCGGAGCGGTCGACGAGGGGTTCGCCTACGCGCAGGTGCGTCTCGGTCCCGCCCGAATGACGCATGTGATGCGCTGGCTCGGCGCCGCGCGTCGTGGGCACGACGTCGCCGTCGACTACGTCGCCCGCCGGGACGGCTTCGGTTCTCGGCTCGGTGACCTCGGCATGATCCAGAAGATGGTCGCCGACAACGAGATCGACATCGCCGCGACGCGCGCACTGCTCACTCGCGCGTGCTGGGAACTCGACCAGGGCGGTGCCGCGTCGGATTCGACGTCGATTGCCAAGGCTTTCGGGTCGGAGGCGATCTTCCGGATCGTCGACCGGTCCATCCAGATGTGCGGTGGCATGGGCGTGTCCGGTGATCTGCCGCTAGCCAGGCTGTCCCGTGAGGTGCGCCCGTTCCGGGTGTACGACGGTCCGTCCGAGGTGCACCGCTGGGCGCTCGCGAAGCGCGTCGTCGGCAAGGCGAAACGGGCCGCGCGCGAGGAGGGGCGGGCATGAAGATTGCAGAACTCGACGGTCTGGATCTGGCTGCACTGCAACATTTCTTCGACGATCGAGGGGTGACGACGGCGGGGGACCTGCGGGCCCGACTGATCTCGGGCGGCAAGTCGAACCTCACGTTCGAGGTGTCCGACGACGCGTCCCGCTGGGTGCTGCGCCGGCCGCCGACCGCGGGCCTGACGCCGTCGGCGCACGATGTCGCCCGCGAGTTCCGGGTCTGCGCAGCGCTGCAGGGATCGGCGGTCCCCGTGGCGCCCACCATCGCGCTGTGCGAAGACGATGCGGTGATGGGTGCACCCTTCGCGGTCACCGGCTTCGTCGACGGTCGGGTGATCCGCACCGTCGATGATCTCGACACGCTCACCGGCTCCGAGATCGATTCGTGCGTAGGTGAACTGGTGCGGGTACTCGCCGCGCTGCACGCCGTCGACCATCGCGCGGTGGGACTCGAGTCGTTCGGTCGCCCCGGCGGCTACCTGACACGCCAGGTGGAGTTGTGGGCGCGGCAGTGGGACCGGGTCAAGACCCGGGAGCTTCCCGACCTGGACCGGTTGCATGCGCGACTCGCGGACTCGGTCCCCGAGCAGTCACAGACCGCAATCGTTCACGGTGACTACCGGATCGACAACACGCTTGTCGCCGCCGAAGACCCGGGCCGCCTGCTCGCCGTGGTGGACTGGGAACTGTCCACACTCGGCGATCCGCTCGCCGACCTCGCGCAGATGTGCGTCTACCGGCATCCCGCGCTCGACGTCATCCTCGGTGAACCAGCAGCGTGGACGAGTGCACGGTTGCCGTCGGCCGACGCTATGGCGCAGCAGTATTCGACGGCGACCGGCCGAAACCTCGACCATTGGGGCTTCTATCTGGGTCTCGCCAACTTCAAGCTCGCGGTGATCGCCGAGGGCATCACGCATCGACATCGCGCCGGAGCCACGACGGGCGAGGGATTCGCGCACGCGTGCGAGGCGGTACCGCCGCTCGTCGCTGCCGGACTGGCTGCGGTGGAGGGGCATCGATGACCGACAGTGCGCTGGTCACCGGTGCGTCACGGGGAATCGGGCTGGGGATCGCCCGTCGGCTCGCCGAGCGGGGCTACGGGCTGACGATCACGGCCCGCGACCGGACCCGGCTCGACCAGGTCGCGGCCGGGTTGAGGGATGCCGGCGCGACGGACGTCGTCGTGGTGGCCGCCGACATGGCCGATCCCGAAGCATCGCATGCGCTTGTGGCCGCCCACGAGGAACACTTCGGATCCTTACGCGCGCTGATCCTGAACGCCGGAGTAGGTACGGCCGGATCGATCGGGGAGTTCCCGATGCGCCGGTTCGACAAGACCGTCGCGGTGAACCTGACGGCGCCGTTCGCGTTGTTGCAGCGTGCGCTCCCACTGCTGCGCAAGGGCGCGGAGGAGAACCCCGGGCGCGGCGCGAAAGTGGTTGCGGTGTCGTCGATCACCGGCGTGTATGCCGAGGCGAACCTCGCGGTGTACGGGGCCACCAAGGCCGCGCTGCTGTCTCTCGTCGAGACGCTCAACGCGGAGGAGTCGGGCAGCGGCATCTCCGCGACGGCGATCGCGCCGGGCTACGTCGACACCGACATGTCGGAGTGGACCAAGGACCGCATCCCCGCCGACACGATGCTCACCGTGAACGACGTCGTCGAACTCGTCGACGCGGTGCTGCGGCTGTCGGATCGGGCGGTGCTGTCGAAGATGGTGCTCAGTCGGGCCGGCGCGTCCGGATACGGGGCCTGAGCATGCAGTTGATCTTTGTCCGACACGCGCTGCCGGAGCACGTCGCGGTCGCGGAGGGGCGTGTCGATCCCGGCCTGACCGGCGTCGGACATCGTCAGGCGTGTCGGATTCCCGCTACGTCCGGGACTTGATGGTCCGTCGACCCCGCGTTTTGCGCACTTGTCGCGGATTCGGGGCAGGAATTCTCGCGATAAGTGCGCAAAACGCGGGGCGGGGGGACGGGGCGGGACGGGGGGACGGGGCGGGGTGGCGCGGGGGTCAGTTGACCCCGCGCATGAGGCGTCGGATCCACGGTGACAACACGGCCAGAACCACGCCGATGGCGATGGACGCGAGGCCGATGGTCGCGAAGTACGGCACCTCGTTGTCCTCGTCGTAGAAGCGCGACAAGGTCCCGGCCAGGCTCGACCCCAGCGCCACCGAGAGGAAGAACAGCGCAACCATCTGGGTGTGGAACGCGGCCGGCGCGAGCTTGGTGGACAGCGACAAGCCCACCGGGGAGAGCAGCAGTTCGGCGAACGTGAAGAGCAGCAGGATCCCGGCCAGACCGAACAGTGGAGCACTGTTGGGGCCGCCGCCGCTCATCGGGATGAAGCACAGGAACGCCAGGCCCATGATGCCGGTGCCGAGCGCGAACTTGATCGGCGACGACGGCTGGCGGGTCCCCAGTTTGGTCCACAGCGTCGCGAACACACCGGCGAAGATGATGATGAACACCGGATTGATGGACTGCACCCAGGTGGGTGGGAACTCCCAGCCGAACAGGTTGCGGTCGAGGCGGGTGTCGGCGTAGATCGCGACGGTGGTGAACTGCTGCTGGAACAGCGACCAGAACGCCGCGCTCGCGATGAACATCGGGATGAACGCGAACACCCGACTGCGCTCGGTGGGGCTGATGCGTCGACTCGTCAGGATCACCGCGAAGTAGGCGACCGCGGCGACGATCGTGAGCGCGACGACGATCTCCGAGATGTTGCCGGTAGAGATCACCCCGGTGAGGGAGAACAGCAGCACGACGACGACAGCGATGATCGCGATGACCGCGACCCGCGGCCGAGCGGTCACCGGCAGCGGGTTGGGGGCGGCAGCGCCGATCCCGCGCAGGTGCTTGCGCCCGAGCGTGTACTGGATGAGGCCCAACGCCATTCCGACTGCGGCGAGCGCGAATCCGACGTGGAAGCCCCAGTTCTTCTGCGCCCACCCGGTGAGCAGCGGACCGATCAGGCCACCGACGTTGATGCCCATGTAGAAGATCGAGAAGCCCGCGTCGCGGCGTTCGTCGCCCGGGGCGTACAGGTCCCCGACGAGCGACGTGGCGTTCGCCTTGAGCCCGCCGCTGCCGACCGCGATGAGGACGAGTCCGACGCCGACGCCCGCGAGTCCCGGGATGATCGCCAAGCTGATGTGGCCCAACATGATCAGGCACGCGGAGTAGAACAGGGTGCGCTCGGAGCCGAGGAGGCGGTCCGCGATCCATGCGCCGAGGATCGTCGACAGGTAGACCGTGCCGCCGTAGGCGCCGACGATGCTGGTGGCAGCTTCCTTGTCGAGGCCGAGCCCACCCTCGCTCGCCTGGTAGTACAGGTAGTACAGCAGGATGCCCTGCATGCCGTAGAACGAGAAGCGTTCCCACATCTCGACGCCGAACAGGTTCGCGAGCGCGAACGGTTGTCCGAAGAAGCCCCGGTCGGGCTCGGTGTCCTGCGGTTCGAGCTTCGAAATCATCGCGCCTCCGGGGGTCTCGCCGTTCCGGTTGTTCACCGGCGGGATCCGGCGAGAGTACGACGCTTCCGGACCGCTTGGTACAGAGCGCGCCAGCCGATCAGGAACAGCGCGAGGAACGACGCCGCGACGAGAACGAACGAGAACGCGGTGCCCTGGTCGCTGACCACGCGCAGCAGCATGCCGACCACCAGTGCCGACAGCCAGACGATCACGCCGGTCGGAACCATCAGTCGCGGATCGAACTTGTCGCGGTACAGCGCCAACGTGGCGAGCCAGCCCGCCGCGAGACCGGTCAGGAACGGCCACGCAGTGGTGAGCAGGCCACCGATGGTCGAGGCCTCCTCGTGGCTCCTCCGGCCGAGTGCGGCGAAGATGGCGACGAACAGGATGTCGACGACGGCGGCAGGCAGGTATTTCTTCACGACGATCAGCCTATGCCGAGCCGCGGAGTGGCCGTCCTCACCGTCGTAAGGCGTGGACTCTCACCCCCGGACCAGCGGCATGATCGTGCGGACACGGGCGTCGCGCAGGTACAGCCCGCCCCACACGAAGATGCCGACGTACACCGGGGACAGAATCGTCGAGAACAGTGGCTGCTCGGTGAGGATGTTGCACGCGACCGCACCGCCCAGATAGCCGGTGAGCAGGACGGCGCCGAGGATCGACGTGACCGGCAGCAGGTACAGCGCCAGACACACGAGCATCACGATTCCCATCACGTACGGCGCGTAGTCGGGGAAGCCGTACTCGACCATCGAGTCCCGGACCGCCTGGATGTTCGCGAGGTGGATGACGGCGTCGGACACGAGAAATGCCACCACCAGGCCGGTGACGACGAGGCCGACGAGCCGTGCACGTGGCGACACGGTGGCGGTACCGGGGGCGGTGCGGGTGTGGGGGAAGGCGGCGGTCATGACGGGCTCCGATCGTGTGGCCGCTCCACACCCGATGCGTGGAGCCTCAGCCATACAGACCGGGCCTGCTCGCGAAACTCATCGCGGGTGCGACGAATCCGCCTCCGGGGCGCTCACGCGTTCGATAACCTCCGCGCAAGCGTGTCGTATTCGTCTTGTCCAGGAGGTCCAGACGTGACGTTCGAGATGTCCCGCAGACGGTTCATGTCCCTGGGTGCCGGCGCCGTGGGCGTAGCGGCGGCCGGATCGCTGCTGCCACCGTCCCTGCAGGCCGCGCTCGCGTCGCCGGTGCCGCCGGGCGGACTGGACTCGATCGAGCACGTCGTCCTGCTGATGCAGGAGAACCGGGCCTTCGACCACTACTTCGGAACCCTCCGCGGTGTACGAGGATTCGGTGATCCCAACGCGCTGCGACTGCGTACCGGCCGGACCGTGTACGAACAGCCCGACCGCACGTCCGTGGTCGTGCCGTACCCGATCAGGGAATCGGCAGACGCGCAGCGCATGGACATCCAGAACGTCGACGCCCTCGACCACGAGTGGGCCGGCGGTCAGGCCGCGATCGCCGACGGCTGGCACGACGGGTGGATCACGGCGAAGACGGCCGCGACGATGGCGCACTACGACCGCCAGGACATCCCCTTCCAGTTCGAACTGGCCGAGTCGTTCACCGTCTGCGACGCCTACCACTGCTCGGTGCCCACCTCGACCGCACCCAACCGCAACTACTGGATCAGCGGATACACCGGGTTCGAGTCGAACGGTTCGCGTGCCGTCACCAACGACTCGTACATGCCCTGGCACAGCGGATACACCTGGACGACGGTTCCCGAACGGCTCGAGACAGCCGGCATCAGCTGGCGGACCTACCAGGAATGGGACAACTTCACCGACAACAACCTCGAATACTTCGTGCGGTTCAAGGAGATCGTGCACGGACTGCTCGGGCATCCGGTGTTGGTGCCGTACCAGTTCCCCACACTCGCAGCGCTGTACGCGGCGCTGCCGCTGCTGTCGCCCGACGTCCAGAACCTGCTGCTGCGATGCCTCGACGACGGTGTCGCACGCCTCGATCCGTCCGACCGTCGGCTGTACGACCGGGCGCTGCGACGGGAACGGCCCGGCACGCTCGCCGACGTGTTCCGCGCCGACGTCGAGGCAGGCACCCTGCCGCAGGTGTCGTACCTGGTGCCGTCGGCCGTGGACTGCGAGCACCCGATGACGTCGTCGCCGGCGTCGAGTGCCACGCTGGTCTACAAGGTGCTCGACGCGATCGCCTCCGACCCCGAAATCTGGTCGAAGACGGCGGTATTCCTCAACTTCGACGAGAACGACGGCTACTACGACCACGTACCGCCGCCCCTCCCGCCGCGCGACGTCGCCGACGAGTATGTCGGCGACAAGCCGCTCGGGTTCGGCCCGCGCGTGCCGATGACGGTGATCTCGCCGTGGACCGTCGGCGGATACGTGTGCTCCCAGGTGTTCGATCACACCTCGATCACGCAGTTCCTGGAGAAGCGGTTCGGATTCACCCAACCGGAGATCAGCGGGTGGCGGCGTACCGTCGCGGGCGATCTGACGTCGACGTTCGACTTCGACACCCCACGTGCCCGGCCGTCAGTCACCCCACCGCCGCCCGCCCCGCCCCTGACCCCGCGCTGGAAGCCTGCTCCCCCGGAGCATCAGCGGATGCCGTTGCAGGAGAGCGGTTCCCGCCCAGCACGGGCGATTCCGTACCAGCCCGACGCGAACGCGGTATTCGACGCCGGATCGAAGGTGCTGTCGGTGGCGATGCGCAACACCGGCGCCGAGAGTGTGCACCTGGCGTTGTTCCCGTATGCGGGCGAGTTCGATCTGCCCCGACACTTCGACGTGCTCGGCGACGTGGGCCACGATGTTGCGGTTCCGGGTGACGGCTATAACTTGACGATCGTCGGCCCCAACGGCTTCCGTCGTGAGTTTGCCGGTTCGGGGGCCGGGCCGGGCGCGACGGTGCAGGTGCGCACGACGATCGATCCACTCGATCGAACGTTGCGGGTGGCCGTGGCCAACGAGGGTGCGAGTGACGTAACCGCCACGCTCACAGGAAGTTCCGTCGTGGTGGCGGCGGGAGAGGAACATTACTGGATCGCTGCCTCGCAGCAGGGGTGGTACGACGCCGCTCTCACACTCACCGAGGATCCGGCGTTTCGGCGAGGGTGGATGGGGCACATCGAGAACGGCTCGGAGAGTGTCAGCCAGCCCTCCGTGGAGGTGGCAGCCACCGGGGGTCTGACGCTCCTGCCGCAACCTCCCGCGACCGGGTCGGCGGCGCTGCCGACGTCGATGCTCGGGTCCTAGCGCACGGCCGAGCCGGAAGGAGGATCGAATCTCGATCCCTTCCACTTTCAACTTATAGCGGAGTGGAGGGCTTGCGGCAAGGCCCCGGTTGTGCCGCAGAATCGTCCGCCTGAATCGAAAAGGGTGGAGGGGACGCATGTTCGACGTGATCATTGCCGGGGCCGGGCCGACCGGTCTGATGCTCGCCGCAGAGTTGCGACTGCACGGCGTGCGCACGCTCGTGCTGGAGAGACGCACTGAACCACCCGCGTTCGTCCGGGCGCTCGGCCTGCACGTACGCAGCATCGAGATCCTGGACCAGCGTGGCCTGCTGGAGCGGTTCCTCGCGGCAGGCAAGCAGTTCACCGTCGGCGGGTTCTTCGCGGGACTCAGCGACAGGTGGCCCGAAGACTTGGACACCGCCCACTCCTACGTCCTCGGTATTCCGCAGCCCGTCACCGACCGCATCCTCGCCGAGCGGGCGGTGGAACTGGGCGCCGAATTCCGTCGCGGCCGCGAACTGGTCGGGCTCGGCCAGGACGACGACGGGGTGAGCGTGGAACTGGACGACGGGACACATCTGCGCTCGCGGTACCTCGTCGGCTGCGACGGCGGCCGCAGCACGGTGCGCAGACTGCTCGGTGTCGGCTTTCCCGGAGAGCCCAGCAGGGTCGAGACGCTGTTGGGGGAGATGGCGGTGTCCGTGCCGCCGGAGACGCTGGCCGCTGCGACGGTCGAGGTGCGCAAGACCCACAAGCGGTTCGGCTTCATGCCGCTCGGGGACGGGACGTACCGCGTCATCGTTCCCGCCGACGGGCTGGCGGAGGACAACGCTGCCCCGCCGACGCTCGCAGACTTCGAAGCGCAGCTGCGCGCCGTCGCGGGAAGCGACTTCGGCGTCCACTCACCGCGCTGGCTGTCCCGCTTCGGCGACGCTACCCGGCTGGCCGAGCACTACCGGGGTGGCCGGGTGTTTCTGGCGGGCGACGCGGCCCACATTCATCCGCCGACCGGTGGGCAGGGACTGAATCTCGGCATCCAGGACGCCGTCAACCTGGGCTGGAAGCTGGCCGCCGAGGTGGACGGCTGGGCGCCGCAGGGGCTGCTCGACAGCTACCACGATGAACGGCATCCGGTGGCCGCCGAGGTGCTGGACAACACTCGGGCGCAGATGGAGCTGATGTCCGTCGAACCCGGCGCCCAGGCGGTTCGACGGCTACTCGAGGAGCTGATCGAGTTCGAGGACGTCAACCGGTACCTGATCGAGAAGATCACCGCGATCGGCGTTCGTTACGACTTCGGGGACGGACACGAATTGGTGGGCCGTAGGATGCGGGACCTGCAGCTGGCGCGGGGTCGTCTCTACGCACTGATGCACGGCGGCCGCGGCCTACTGCTGGACCGCACCGGACGACTCTCGGTGGCGAACTGGGCCTCTCGCGTCGACCATGTTGTCGATGTCGATGCAGAACTGGACGTGCCGGCCGTCCTGCTTCGCCCCGACGGACACGTGGCGTGGGTCGGCGACGATCAGCAGGATCTCGACGGTCACATGGTGCGGTGGTTCGGCGGCGCCGTCGACTGATTCGGGAATGGAAAAACGCACCCGCTACGGCCGAGGGATGTGGCCGCAGCGAGTGCGTCGTTCAGGCGAGGATCAGGCCTGCAGGCCGGCCTCGAGCTCGAGGTTGATGGTGATCTTGTCGCCGACGACGGCGCCGCCACCCTCGAGCGGCATCTCGATGCTGATGCCGAAGTCCTTGCGGTTGATCGTGGTGGTGGCCTCGAAGCCGGCGACCGGGCCGTTGCCCATGCCCGGGTTGACTCCGAGGAACTCGAGCGCCAGCTCGACGGGCTTGGTGACGCCGTGGAGCGTGAACTCGCCCTCGACGACGAAGTTGGAGCCGGCCGGGCGGACGCCGGTGGAGACGAACGTGGCGGTCGGGAACTGCTCGACGTCGAAGAAGTCGGCCGACTTGATGTGGCCGTCACGCTGCTCGTTGTTGGTGTCGATGGACGCGACCTGGATCTCGGCCTGCACGGACGGGGTGCCGTCCTCGGCGACCGTGATCGCACCGGTGAAGTCATTGAACGTGCCACGGACCTTGCTCACCACGAGGTGTCGGACCACGAAGCCGACGGTCGAGTGAGTGGGGTCGATGGCCCAGGTTCCGGCGGTGAGGTTCGGCAGGGCGGTGGCGGCAGTGGTCATGTGTGCTCCCGAGGGCAAGTAGTTGAAACTTCAAAGACTGTGGTTACAACGGTCGCACCGTCGCCGTCATTCCGCAACCAGTGGTGATGCGCGTCACTCGCCGAGGCCTCACCCCGTTTGTCCCGAAGGCCGAAATTCTTACTACCGTTCAGTAGGTTTCCGTGATACGTTCGGCCTGCTTTGGTGCTCCATCCCCGCGAACGTTGGTGGGGTGTTTCGAATCCGGTTCTGCCAACCGAGATCTCGGCTCCGGCGGAACTGTGATGAACAGTGATTTCCGTTGAGGCGAGGAGAAGCAGTTGTCCAAGAAGTCGACCATTGCCCGTTGTGTAGGCGCCGCTGCAGCGACTGCAGGTGCGCTCGCCCTGGTTGCACCGGGTATCGCATCCGCCGACCCGGTGGCCGAGGTGCCGGCCCCCAAGATCTCGGCGAACGTCGTCGGCGGCGTCATCGACATGACCGTCACGCAGACGAGCACCGGCCAGAACTCCATGTGCCTGCCCATCGTGCTCAACGCCACCGACGCGCTGCCGCTCGCCGCGCTGCCGACGGATCAGTGGCCCGGATTCGGGGAGCTCATCAGCAAGGTCTACTACGTCGGCAACCCGACCTCGGACGCGGAGCCGACCGTGGAGAGCACGACCGGCGGCGAGGGCAACACCGGACTGATCAAGGAGATCACCCCGGGCGCCTACGCCGTCGTCGGCGCGTGCTTCGATGCCACCGCCCAGGATGCAGTGCTGTCCTACAGCTACCAGGTCGTCTTCTCTCCGGGCGGCTTCGGCAGCCTCGGTCAGGCGCTCGATCTCGGCAGCGCCACCATCAACATGGACGGTGGCAGCGCCATCATCGCCGACCTGCTGAAGAGTGGTGCCGGCAGCAGCATGCTGTCCGCGAACCTGAGCTGACCGGGTGGCTCCGGCCGGAACACGCTCGGGTGAGCTGTGTTCCGGCCGGAGTCGTCGTCAGCTTCCGGCCCCGGCGGACAGGACCGCCTGCAATGCGGACGCTGTCACCGACTGGTCGAATCCGATGCCCCAGCGCGTGACCCCGTTGCTGCTGCACAGGGCGAACGTCGCCGCCCGTCCCGCGCTGCCGGCGCCCACCGACTGCTGCGCGAGTGAGAGCACCTCCACCGGCCTGCCGTGATCGGCCAGGATCTTGGTGAGGGCCTCGACGGGGCCACCGGCGAACGCGGCGCCGTCGACAGCCACGCCGTCGAATTCGGCGTGCACCCGCAGGTGATCCCCGCCGTCGCCATGATCGACTGACCACGGGCCCAGCTTGCCGTCGAACCCGTACTCCGCGAAAAGCAATTCCCACAACTGTTCTGCCGTGATCTCGGCGCCACTGTCGTCGGTGGCGTGCTGAACCCGCTTGGCGAAGTCGATCTGCAGCGGCCTCGGCAGATCGAGACCGTAGCCCTCCTGCAGCAGGTAGGCGATCCCGCCCTTTCCGGACTGGCTGTTCACCCGGATGACGGCCTCGTAGTCGCGTCCCACGTCTTGTGGGTCGATCGGCAGGTACGGCACGTCCCACGGCGCCTGTCCCGGATCGACGCCGCCCGCCTCCGCCGACGCGTAGTGATGCGCGAAGCCCTTCTTGATTGCGTCCTGATGGGTACCCGAGAAGGCCGTGTACACCAGGTCCCCACCGTACGGGTGTCGGGCGTGTACGTCGATCCTGTTGCAGTACTCCACGATTCGCCGGACCTCGTCGATGTCCGAGAAGTCGATCATCGGGTCGACACCTTGCGCGTGCAGATTGAGTGCCAGCGTCACCAGGTCGACGTTGCCGGTCCGTTCGCCGTTGCCGAACAGGCACCCCTCGACGCGCTGTGCACCGGCCAGTACCGCCAGTTCTGCGCATGCGACACCCGTACCCCGGTCGTTGTGCGGGTGCACCGACAGGATCACCGACTCGCGGCGAGCCAGGTTCCGGTGCATGTACTCGATCTGGTCGGCGTACACGTTGGGCGTCGAGATCTCGACCGTCGCAGGAAGATTGTGGATCACGGGACGGTCCGGCGACGCATCCCAGAGGTCGGTGAGGCTGTCGCACACCTGTAGCACGTAATCGGGTTCGGTCAGGTTGAACACCTCGGGAGAGAACTCGAAGCGCACGCCCGGTTGGCGATCGCCGCAGCGTGCGACGTCCTGCGCGGCGTCGAAGATCAAGCGGTGCAGTGCGTCCCGATCGTGGCCGAGAACGACGTCGCGCCACGTCGGTGCCGTCGCGGTGTACATGTGCACCACGACGTTCGGAAGTCCGCGCACCGACTCGAAGGTGCGCTCGACGAGATCGGTTCGGGCGGCGGTGAACACGACGATCGTGACGTCGTCCGGCACCAGGCCGTGCTCGGCCAGGTCTCGGACGAAGTCGAAGTCGGTCTGGCTGGCCGACGGGTAGCCGACCTCGATCTCCTTGTACCCCATGCCGATCATGAGTTCGAAGAATCGACGCTTGCGGGTCGGGTCCATCGGTTCGGCGAGTGCTTGGTTGCCGTCGCGCAGGTCGACCGGCACCCACAGCGGGGCGACGGTGGTGTGGGCGGTGGGCCACGAGCGTTCGACGAGCGGCACCGATACCCGCTCGTAGTGCGGGCGGTAGCGGTGGCTGGGCATGGACGACGGGCGTTGGCGATTCCAGATCATGACGGTGGCTCCTGTGCGGATCGAAAGGATCGACCGGCGCGGCGGAACCCCGCGGCGGGGTGCCGGTTCGTTCAGGCCCCGCCGCGGCGACCGAGAAGCAGTCCGCGGAACGTCATGGTGGTTAAGCTAGAGGAAAACAACTTGTCAGACAACCTGAGGAGATCGATTGACCGCCGCGCTCAGCCGGAACCTGCTCGCCGATCAGGCCGCCGAACAGCTACGACGTCGTTTGGCGGCCGGGGAGTGGGAAGTCGGCGCGAAGCTGCCGGGCGAGACGACGTTGGCCGTCGAACTCGGCGTCGGCAGGTCCACGATCCGTGAGGCGCTGCGCATGCTCGCGGGTCAGGGCATGTTGCGCGCGCGGCAGGGTTCCGGGGTGTTCGTCCAGCGCACCGCACCGGAGAACGACGGTTGGGAGGGTGTGCTCCAGCGCGAGGCCATCGCGGCCGTCGTCGAGGTTCGGGCAGCGATCGAGATCGAGGCGGCGCGCCTGGCTGCCGTGCGCGCCACCGAGGAGGACATCGCGACCATGCGTCGCGCCCTCGAGCACCGCGCGGCGGCAGCGGATGCGCCCGATCGAGAATTCGTCGACGCCGACACCGCGGTGCACCGGGCGATCGTCACCGCCGCGCACAACCCGGTGCTGGCCGAACTGTTCGACACGTTCGTGCCCCGTGTCGCCGACGCGATGGTGGACATGATCGGTCTACTGGGGCTCCGGGACCGGGACCGGCCCACTGAACCGAACGCCGACGAGCACGCCGCGCTCGTGGCGGCGATCGCGGCGGGAGACGTCGAGGCGGCCGCGCGTATCAGCCGCGCCCACCTCGAAGCCATGGCCGCAGATCTGGCCGGGTGACGCGGAGTCAGTCGTTGCGCTCCAGTTCGACGTCGTACGACGGGGTCTCGGACTGCTGGCCGTGCCCACGGAACAGGAATGCGAAGACGATCCAGCCGACGATCGCGACCAGGATGAAGCTCACCCCGCGGTAGACGAACGCCGCCGCGACCGCCTGCGACGCGCTGATGCTCGCCGCCGTCGTGAGGGTCGCGATGAGCGTCGCATCGACGTACACCAGGCCACCCGGCGCCCCGGGAATTGTCGCGACCGCCTTGCCCGCCGCGAACGCGATCAGCAGACCGGCGAGCACGGGTTCGGCGCCGATCGCGAAACAGGCTGCGCCCAGGCACACGATGTCGGCCGTGCGATGCACCGCCGACCAGCCCAGCGTGAGGGCGGCGTCGCGCTTGCCGAGTTGCACCGAGTCGAGTTGCTCGATCGTCGTCCGGACCATGTTCATCCCGGTGCTCGCCGGCTTGCCCCGCACCGAGTTCACGCGGCCGAGTACCCAGCGGGCCGCGTTCTCGATCGAGTCCGGGTGCGACGAGACATACCGGCCCGCGTACAGCAGGGCGGCGAGTCCCACGACCGAGAAGAGGAGCGTGAAGGGGCTCACCGAACCGCCGACCAGCAGCGCGCCGGTCACCCCGACCAGAGCCAGTCCCGCGGCGGCGATCACCCCGGAGATCGCCAGCTGCCACGACGCCACCACGGGGCTCGCGCCCCAGCGCCGCGTCTCCTTGTAGGTGAAGGCGGTGGAGAACACCTGTCCCGCAGGCAGTGTCAACGCCATCGCCGTCGACCCGTAGATCACCGCGACCGACTTCCGCTGACTCACCGACACTCCACCGGCGCGCAGCAACTGTTTCTGCACCCGGCCGTAGCCGCTGAGGGAGACGGCCTGGGCCAGGACGCACAGCGCCACCCAACCCCAGTGAATCTCGGCCAGCGCCTGCCACGACTCGTGCAGCCGCGGCCACAGATAGATGCCCTCGCCGACGAGCAACGCCACCAGAACGGCGCCGGCGACCCACTTGAGCCACCAGAATCGACCACGCGGCCGATCTGTGTCGCCGCCTCCTACGGCGGGCTCCGGCTGTACCACGAGATCAGGGTAACGAAGTTTCCTCACGTCACTCCGGATACAACACCGGCCACGCCAGGTGCGTGTTCCGGCGTCGGCCCCGAAGCTGGACCTGATCGCCCAGTTCCCAGTGCGCCTGTTCCTCGTCGTCCGCGAAGTACAGCGCGCTGGTCGACGCGAGGACGCGGCTCGGCCGCAGCTTCGCCAGCTCCGTCAGTCGCGACGCCTCGTTGACCGGGTCGCCGATCACCGTGTACTCGAAGCGCTCGGCCGCGCCGATGTTGCCGGCGACGGCCAGACCCGCGGACACCCCGATACCGATGTCGAGGCCGGTGATCTCGTTGAGCGCGAACCGCAGTTCGCGAGCGGCCGCGAGCGCGGCGGTGGGGGCGTCGGGCCGGTCCAGCGGGGCGCCGAAGATCGCGAGCGCGGCGTCACCCATGAACTTGTTGACGAAGCCGTGGTGCCGGTCGACGACGTCGACGACGACCCGGAAGAACTCGTTGAGCAACTCGACGACCTCGCTCGGCGGCCGCTCCGCCGCCGCGCCGGTCGAGCCGACCATGTCTACGAACAGGACCGCGACGAATCGGGTCTCGCCGCCCAGCTCGGTTCCGAACTGCAGGGCCCGACGCGCGACGTCCTCGCCGACGTGCTGGCCGAACAGCTCGCGCAGCAGGCGCCGCTCGTCGGCCTCGCGCATCATGCGGTTGAAGCCCACCTGCAGGCGTCCGATCTCCGAGCCGTCGAACACCTCGACCCGCACGTCCGTCTCGCCCTTCTGCGCCCGCTCGATCGCGCGGCGCAGCTGCCGGATCGGATCCGAGATCTGGCTCGCCGTCAGCATCGACAGGGCGAACGCCTGGCCGATCGCCATGATCGACAGCAGCAGGATCGCCCACGCGAGCGCGCTCGGCGCGAACTCCAGATCGGTGGTCAGCTGCGTGACACACAGCAGGATGATGCCGATGACCGGCATCAACGTGCCCAGGCCCCAGGTCATGGCCAGACGCGTACCGACACCCGGCGCCATCGTCCGGTCGAACTGGCCCTCGCTCAGGGCCTGCGCCGCGACGGGACGCAGGATCCGTTCGCCCAGCATGTAGGTGAAACCGAACGTGGTGGTGGCGGCCATGCCGACGGTGACGACGACGGCGATGGACAGTTCGGGCATTTCCTCGACCGTGAGGAACACGAAGATCACGCCACCGAGGAACCACAGGGCCAGGTGCACTATGGCCTGGCGCAACGGTGCGTGCAGCGCGGCCATCTGCTCGGCGCGCGTCGGCGGACCCCCGCGCAGTTGCCACCGGATCACCGTCCGCAGCATGATCGCGGCCGCCGCGAGGCTCACGACACCCGCGAACACCAGGTAGGCGCCGAAGATCGCGACGTTCCTGACCCGGTCGTTGATGATGTCCGCAGACTCCGGAATGGGGATGCCGTAGCGGACGAACGCGAAGACGAGGACGGCTCCGATCAGGTTCGCCCCGGCCATCGAGAGCATGTAGAGAGGCCAACGACTCCTGATCGTCAGCGTCACTGCTCGATACGATGCCCACACGATCCCATAATTTACGGGACATACCTCGCAGCCCGGCAGTGCACACGGTTGCCGCGGCCGACGGTCGTTTCTCCGCCGTGGCCGGCACCCCTCCGGATAGGCTCGCCCGGTGAGCGACAGCCAGTCGGGGGAGGCCGGCGCGCAGCCGCAGTCAGCGGACTCCGTCCACCCCCTCGTTCGAGTAGGAGCCGCCTGGACGTGGCGGCTCCTCGTCCTGTTCGCCGGGCTGCTGGCGCTGGGATATGTGGTTTCCACACTCGACGTCGTCGTCATTCCCGTCGCGCTCGCGCTCCTGCTCGCCGCGTTCCTCATGCCACTCGTCGACCGGCTGAACGGCCGCGGGGTTCCCAGGTCCGCCGCCGTGCTGATCGCCGTCGTCGGAGCGATCGGGATCGTCGGCGCGATCCTCTCGTTCGTCGTGCAACAGTTCGTCGAAGGACTGCCCGACCTCAGCGACCAGTTCACGACCAGCGTCACCAAGGCGCAGGAATGGCTGACCGAAGGTCCACTGCACTTCAGCGACGACCAGATCCACCATGCCGGCGACAACGTCGTCAAGGCGATCCAGTCCAACCAAGAGGCCCTCACCAGCGGTGCGCTCACGACCGCGACCGTGATCGGCGAGATCTTCGCGGGCGCGTTCCTCACCCTGTTCACTCTCGTGTTCTTCCTCTACGGCGGCGACCAGGTGTGGGAGTTCGTCACCCGCATCGTTCCGAGGAGCACCCGCAGCCGAGTCCGGCTGGCCGGCCGGCAGGGCTTCAACTCGCTGGTCCACTACACGCGGGCCACGGTCGCCGTCGCGGCGGTCGACGCGATCGGCATCGGCGCCGGGCTCGCGATCCTCGGCGTACCGCTCGCCCTTCCGCTGGCGTCGCTCGTCTTCATCGGCGCGTTCATCCCGATCGTCGGCGCGTTCGTGACCGGCTTCCTCGCGGTGCTCGTCGCACTGGTCACCAAGGGACTGCTGACCGCGCTGATCGTGCTCGGCATCATCATCGGCATCATGCAGCTCGAGGGGCACGTGCTGCAGCCACTGCTGCTGGGGCGGGCGGTCCGCCTGCACCCGCTCGCGGTGGTTCTCGCGATCACCACGGGCATCGTCCTCGCCGGAATCGTCGGCGGTCTGCTCGCCGTGCCGATCGTCGCCTTCCTGAACACCGCCATCCGGTCGCTGTGTGCGAGCGACGACGACGCGGCCGAGGAGGTCTACGAATCCCTCGCCCGCTCCGACCCCTCGATCCCGTTGTTCCCGGCGACACCCGACGAACCTGACGGGCCGCCGGGCGGTGGACCTGCGCCGCCGCGCGACTGAATTATCGTTGGCCTCATGGAGGCCAAAGATCTTCGAGTGTCCGATGCCGAACGCGAGTATGTCGGCGAACTGCTCCAACGCGCGGTGGGGCAGGGGATGCTCTGGCTCGGCGAGTTCACCGAACGCATGGATACCGTGTTGGCTGCGAAGACCCGCGGTGAACTCAACGCCGTCCTGGCGGACCTGCCCGGCATGCAGATCAACCCGGCGTACGTGAGCGGGGGATACCCGCCGCCCGCCCATCCGGGCCAGGCCCGGCCCGTTCCCGCGGCGCCGATGTCAGCGGAACCCGTCGCCGCCCCGCCGGCCGGTTACCCGACCCAGCAGCCACTCGTCATCCGCGGACGAATGTCGACGATCACGCGCAAGGGACGATGGAACGTGCCCCCGGCGCTGCACCTCGATTCCCGAATGGGCAGTACGACACTCGACTTCACCGAGGCCGTCATGCAGACCCAGGTGGTTCACCTGACCATCGACGACTACTGCGGATCGATCACGCTGATCCTGCCGGAGCAGGCGACCGCCGACCTCAACGACATCGAAACCGTCGGCGGTTCGGCATCGAACAAGGTGCGCAGCGGCCCACCGTACGGGCCGCTGCACCTCGTGGTCGGCGGCCGCGTGCGCTTCGGATCGGTCACCGCGCGCTACCCGTTCGGCACCACGCTGCGCAAGATGCTGGGCTGACTGTTCAGTCGTCGTCGCGGTGACGGGCCAGGAGTTCGCTGACGCTCACGGCCTTGTCGTTGTCGCGGTGACGGCCGGTGTTGTCGACGTCGTTCTGATCCTCGGCCGGGCCGTTCTCGGCGGGCGACTGCACCTGTGACTGCACTGCCTGCGGGTGCACCGTCGGCATTGCTGCCGTGTTCGGGGCCTTGAGCGCCGCGAGCCATGCGACTTCTTCGCCGTCGGCAGGACCGTCGGCAGGACGCGACCGGACCTCGGGCTGCGGCGGCGTGGGTGCCGGCGCCGGGGCCTGTGTGGGTGCCGGACGCTCGGCGCGCGGTGCCGGCGCCGGGTCGCTCGAGCGGGCACGCGGTGCCGCCGAAATGCGCGGGAGCGGCATCGTCAGCGGGTCCGGATCACGATCGCCGACCGGGGCCGCTGCAGCGACCGCGACGGGAGCCGGTGCCGGGGTGTCGGTGGCCGTCAGTTCCGGGACATCGGAGGGGACGAGTTCGCTGTCCAGGATCGGCTCGCCCAGCCCGATCTTCTGCTGGATCCGCTTCATCCACGCCGGCGCCCACCAGCAGTCGTCGCCCAGGAGTTTCATGACGGCCGGCACCAGGAACATCCGGATCACGGTGGCATCGATGATGAGCGCCGCGATCATGCCGTACGCGATGTACTTCATCATCACCAGGTCGGAGAAGCCGAAGGCGCCCGTGACGACGATGAGGATCAGGGCGGCCGCGGTGATGATGCGACCGGTGTGTGCGGTGCCGATCCGGATGGCCTCGGTGGTGCTCGCGCCCTGCGAGCGGGCCTCCACCATCCGGGAGATCAGGAACACCTCGTAGTCGATCGACAGGCCGTAGATGATCGCAACGATCAGCACGAGGACCGGCGACGTGATGGGTCCCGGCGTGAAGTTGAGCAGGCCCGCCCCGTGGCCGTCCACGAAGATCCACGTCAGGATTCCGAGGGTCGCGCCGAGCCCCAGCGCGCTCATCAGCACGGCCTTGATCGGCAGCACGATCGAACCGAACGCGAGGAACATCAACAGTGTCGTCAGGATCAGGACCGTGGCGACCATGAGCGGCAAATTGTCGAGCAGCGCACTGATGCTGTCCTGCTCGATCGCGGGCGTACCGCCGACGAGTACCTGCACGCTGTCCGGAACGGGCATCGCGCGCAGGTAGTCGATGGTTTCGGCGGAGTCGTTGCGGTCCACCAGACCGGCCTTGAGGACCTGAACGCCGTCCTTTGCCGGGCCGGTGATCGAGAACTTCTCGACCAGGCCGGGTGCGCCGCTCGCAGTCTTGAGAATCTGGCCGACCTCGGTGCCGTCGGCGCCTTGGAGTACCAGTTTCACCGGCTCGGTGCGGTTACCGGGGAACAGCTCGTCGAATTGTTCCTGCGCGACGCGCGCCGAATTGCCGGTGGGGAGATAGTCCTCGTTGATGCCGCCGAACTTGATGCCGGTGATCGGGATGATGAGGAGAAGCAGGCCGATCACGATCGGGATCGTCACCCGGAGTGGGTTGCGCATGACCCAGCGGGTGAGCCGACCCCACCGACTGGATTCGATCTCCTCGGTCGACTTGATCTGACCGAATTTCTTGAGGCCGAACTTGTCGATGCGTCTGCCGATGATGCTGAGGAGGGCGGGTAGGACCGTGACCGAGGTGATTGCCGCCAGCAGGACCGTCGCGACCGCGCCGTACGCCACCGATTTGAGGAAGCCCTGCGGGAACAGGATCAGGCCGCCGATACTGACGGCGATCATGGTCGCGGAGAACATCACGGTCCGGCCCGCCGTCATGACGCTGCGGCGCACCGCCGTCCGCGTGTCGTACCCGTCGCCGAGTTCCTCGCGGAACCGGCTGACGATGAACAGGCCGTAGTCGATCGCCAAACCGAGGCCGATCAGCGAGACGACAGACGCGACGAACGCGTTGACCTCGGTGAAGTGCGTGATCACCCGGACGATCCCGTTGGCGCCGAGGATCGTCAGGCCGCCGACGATCAGCGGGAGGGCGGCCGCGATGACACCGCCGAACACGAAGAACAACAGGATCGCGACCGCCGGGATCGCGAGGATCTCCATGCGGTGGATGTCGTTGGCCATCGTGTCGTTGATGGCGCTCGCGACCGGTTGCATGCCCGCGAGTTGGACCTCGACGCCGTCGATCTGGAACGAGTCCTTGATCTCGCGGAAGTTGTTGGTGATCGCGGTGTCGTTGTCGCCCTTCAACGCGATGCTCGCGATCGCGTGCGTGCGGTCCGCGGTCGCCATCGACGGCAGGCGAGGCGTGTTCGGCAGCACGAAATAGCTGCCGTTGATCTTCGCGACCTCGTCGGGATGCGATTGCAGCAGGTCCGTCAGGCTGGCGGTGACTTGCGCGCTGAACGCCGGATCGTCGACAGTCTTGCCCTCGGGCGCCGTGTACATCGCGACGACGTCGCCGTTGGTGTCCCGGCCGAACGTGCCGTCCGCGAGTTTCGCGGCCGCCACCGACTCCGAGCCGGGATCGTCCCAACCGCTCTGACTGAGGTGGTCGTTGAGCCCGGAGCCGTAGGCACCCAACGCCAACAGCCCGGCCACCATCACCGCGATGACGGTGAATCGGGCTCGGTAGACCAGATCTCCCCAGCGAGCGAACACGTATGGACTCCTCAGCGCCCGACGAGCAGCGCGGACAGTGGACGGAACGGCTGCAGCCAAGCACCCTCGTCGGGCAGGGACTCGAGGCTCACCCGTGGCAGAGGCTCACGGAAGACACCCGGAATGTCCTCGAGATCGACGAAGTCCAGGATCTCGGACGAGACCGCCCAGCTGGCGTGCTCGCGGAACCCGAGGACCTGCACCGGTACGCCGGCTGCTGCGATGCCCTCCAACGGCTCACGGAACGCCTGCCCGTCAGCGGAGGCGACCATGACGCCGGCCAGACCCTCACCACGGCGGAGCTCGATGTGGCGGAGCATGTCGGCATCGACGTCGCTGTCCTCCTCCACCTTCGGCTTGGCGAACACCGCGAAACCCACATTACGCAAGGCCTCGACCCAGGGGCGGACAACATCCGCGCTACCAGGGGCGATGTTCGTGAAGACGGTGGCTTCGGCCTCGAGGTTCGCAGTTTCGGTGGCCGAGAGCTCGGCCGTGCGGGACAGCAGCCAACGGCCCAGGGCGTCGAAGCGCGGCCGGTAGGCGGCCGTCGGACGCCCGCCCAGGATCGCGCCGAGACCCATGTCGAGGTTCGGTGCGTCCCACACCAGGAGCACACGCTTGTTCTCTCGCACGCTGCCGTCGTTGGAGCCGCGCGTCAGATCGGTGTCGGACGTGCCTTCGCTGAGACTCATGGCTTGATCTTCCCCCAGATGAGTTCGGTGATCGTGCTTCCGACCTTGTGTGCCTTGTCTTCGAACTTCGTCACCGGACGCTCGTGCGTCATCGGCGACTCCCAATCGAGCTCGGTGAGCAGCGGCTCGGCGTCGCCGGCCTCCCGGATCGCCTCGGCGTAGTCGGCGTGGTCGGTTGCCACGTGCAGGACGCCACCGGGCTTCAGACGGCTCGCGATGAGCGCGAACGTGGGGCCCTGGAGCAGGCGGCGCTTGTGATGGCGCGCCTTCGGCCACGGATCCGGGAAGAAGACTCGGACGCCGGTCAAGGACTCGGGAGCCACCATGTGCTCGAGCACCTCGACCGCGTCGCCGCGCAGCACGCGCACGTTCGTGAGTTCGTTTCGCTCGACGAGTTGCAACAACTGCGCCAGCCCGGGGCGGTAGACCTCGACCGCGATGAGGTTGACGTGCGGTTCGGCCTTCGCCATCGCGGCCGTCGCCGTGCCGGTGCCCGAACCGATCTCGACGATCAGCGGTGCCTCACGCTCGAACCACGCGGTGGTGTCGATCAGGTCGTCGCCGACGTCTTGGCCGATCTTCGGCCACATCCGATCCCACGCACCCTGCTGAGGTTCGGTGAGCGAACCGCGGCGCGAACGGAAACTCGTCACCCGCGGGTACAGACGCGAGCCCTTCGACGCACCTGCAGACTCGTCTGCGGCAGAAGTTTCGAGGGTCTCGAGGTCGTCGTTCGAGGTGTCGGGAGTGTCCTGATCGGCGTCGTTCACCCGACCATTGTCACGTATGGGCGTGATCACGAGCCGACTCGGTCGAAAGATACTATGGAGTCTTTGATCGGCTCGTGCGCGGCGCGGCGCGCCATTTCGCCGTTCCTCCTGGTAGTCGCCCTTCCCTGAAGTCGTTGCCCGTGTGCACGCGCACCCTCGCCGTGGAAATCGCCACACTGATGCCGTGGAAATCGCCACACTGACACAATCGGCGACCGGGGTCGGGGGACGCCAGGGGAGGGGCACACGATGGGGGACGTATCCGGGACATCCGGGGTTGGGACATCCGGGGTTGGGACATCCGAGTTCGCGGAATTCGCACGATCGGTCGGTGACGTGCCCGGTGTGCCGGCGCACACGCTCGACGAGCTGCGCCGACCGGTCGGGGTCCAGGTGATGGGCCGTGCCGGTGTCGGACGCAGCACCGTGGTCTCACTGCTCGAACGGTCCGGTTTCGCCAACGTCGTCGAGGCGCCGGCCGTCGATGCGCCGGGTCGGCCCGACCCGGAGGCCGGCCCCGACGTCGTGGTCTACGTGTTCACCGGCGCGCTGCACACTCCCGACGTCCGCGCACTCGCCGCCGCGCCGTCCGGATCAACCGTCGCCGTGCTGAACAAGGCGGACACCCTCGGTTCGTGGGACGAGGCCGTGTGGGCCGCGAACACGGCCGCCGCCGAGGCCGGTGTGCGGACCGTCCCGCGCGCCGACGGGACCGCAGCAGACGCGGTCCACGCCGTGGTCGACCACGCCATTCGCGTCGTCCGGGCCCGTCGCATCCATATCGCACTCGATGCGCTGGCGACGGTGGGCGCGGCAGATCCCGACGGCGCGGTCCGCGACGGTATCGAGTGCTTCCTGCGCAGCGACCGGGCCGTGCTCGCGGCGGCGGAATCTGCCGCACTCGTCGCCGGCGACGGCGCGGGGGACCGGCGTCGGCGTGAAATCGCGGAGCGTCGGGCCCGCACGCGCAGGGCGGTTGCGGCGGGACCAGCCCGGTGACCAGCGGAGACGTTCCCGGGTTCACCGCCGACGCGCAGCGGATCGTCGAACGCTGGAACCCCGACGGCATCGGCCGGTGGCGTGGCGGCGGCAGCGTCGAGCCTCGGGCCGTCCGCGTCGTCGCGGTGCGCGGCGTCGATACGAGTCGTGTCCTCGCCGCCCTCGCGAGCCACGCACAGGCCGCCGATGCGTCGGACGCCGCCGCGCTGGTCGTGTTCGTCCTCGACCATCTCTCGGTGCTCGGACGCGACGAGTTGTCCGTTCTGGACGCCGAGACGACCGACGTCGATCTGGTCTTGTTCACGATGTCCGACGACGACGACACCGACAACGACGCCGCCGCCTTGCCCGGCGATGTGCGTGGGCGCGACGAGGCGTTGCTGCGGGCGCACTCGCCCCGCTTCGCCGGCGCCCGCATCCTGGACCGGTCCGACCTTCTTCGAGCGGCGCGCGAGGCGGTCGACGAGCCGTCGGGTGTGATCGGCGACCGGAATCGTCGGCGCGGCGCCGTCTCGCTCGTCGAACAGACCTGCCGGCTGATCGCGGAGACCGCCACCGCGATCCGTGACGACGACGCGGCCGCGCTGCGTGAACGGCGCACCCGATTGCTGGCGGAGCGCGGAACCGGGCGGGCGGAACTGTCGGCGCAGGTGCGGGCGGACGTCCAGCGCACCCGCATCGATCTCGTGCACGCGGTGGGCGTCCGTACTCGCGAACTGTCGACCGTCGTGCGCACCGCACTCGACCGTGCGGGACGACGGGAGTTGACCGTCTTCCCCGACCGCTTCGCGCACCTCGCCGCCGCGGTCACCTCGGACATCGACACGGTCACGGGCGACCGGCTGGACGACCTCGGGCGCCGGGCCGGTGTGACCGGTGGGTCGGTTGCGCCAGGTGGGCCGGCATCGCCGATGTCGCCGCCTGAGCCCAGGTACCGCGGTGTCGAGGATCGGATGATGGTGATCGTCGGCGCATCGGCCGGCGTGGGTCTCGGCAGGCTGGCGGTGGCCCCGCTGTCGATGGTCCCGGCGCTCGACATCGCGACCATCCCTGTCACGCTCGCCCTCGGCGGTGCTGCCGCGTGGTGGCTCGCGCGATCGCGTCGTCTCGTCGCCGACCGGGCGCACCTGCGGCAGTGGGCGTCGGATGCGACGGCGGGCCTGCGCGCGCAACTCGAGCAGCGGGTGCTCGCCCGGCTGCTCGAGACCGAGGCGGCCGTCGGGGCGCGAGTGATCGCCGACGGTCGCGCGGCGGCCGCGACCGCCGACGCCGAGATCGCGTCGATCGATGCGGAGATCCGGCGGGTCGGGGCTCAGCGCGGCGGGCGGCTCGCGGCGTGTGAACGGGATCGGGCAGCTCTCGTCGAGGTGCTGGCAGCGTTCGGGAACGCCGGGAACATGATGGAACCGAGCGGGTAGGTGCCGCGTCCAAGGCAGTGACGACAGTTGTATCGGCCATTGCAGCGGGAGGCAGCGTGATCAGCACAGTGGATCTATCGGAGATGCCCGGTCCGGAGATCGACCCGGACACCTTCGGCGCCGATTCCGGCGCGGTGCGGCTCACCGACGTCGCCTTCGACATCGACGGAGACGGTGTGCTCGACACCCAGACGCTCGAGGTGGACGACGCTCTCGTCGTCGCGACCGACACCGACGGTGACGGCAGCGCCGACCACATCGTCATCGTCGGCAGTGGCGTGGACGGAGGCGAGTACTCGGCATGGGAGTTCCACCGCGATGCGGACGGTCGGGAACGGTGGGAATGTACCGATGGCGGCACCCTCGGAGGGTAGGAAACCCGCAGGTCCCCACCGACTACCACCAGGCGGCGTCGTCTGAATCGTTCCTGTGACCTAACCGACGACACCCGGTTCCCCCAACCCGGACGCGCGGCGTTAACCTCTATAGCTAGGACACCCGGCACCCGTGTCCTTCGTTCGTTGTCCGCGGTGACGTACGTGGGCGGGACGGAGTGGGCGGGCTGCACCCCGCCGAGAGGGGGAAATCGGTTCAACCTCTCAGCCCCGCTCTGCGCGGGGCTGATGTGGTCGCCCCGGTTCCCGGCCCCACCCCAGGAGAGTTTGATGACCTCAGCGACCATTCCCGGTCTGAACGGAACTGACGGCACGCCCCCCACGGAGCACAGCGAGCTGCTGGCCTGGGTGCGCGAGGTTGCCGAGCTGACCCAGCCCGACCGGGTCGTCTTCGCCGACGGCTCCGACGAGGAGTGGGAGCGCCTCACCGATCAGCTGGTCGAGGCCGGGACGTTCACCCGTCTCAACGAGGAGAAGAAGCCGAACTCGTTCCTCGGCAACTCCGATCCGTCCGACGTCGCGCGCGTCGAGTCCCGCACCTACATCTGCTCCAAGGAGCAGATCGACGCGGGCCCGACCAACAACTGGATGGCCCCGACCGAGATGCGGGCCCTCATGACGGACCTGTACCGCGGCAGCATGCGCGGTCGCACCATGTACGTGGTGCCGTTCTGCATGGGCCCCCTCGGCGCCGACGACCCGAAGCTGGGCGTCGAGATCACCGACTCCGAGTACGTCGTCGTGTCGATGCGCATCATGACCCGCATGGGCAAGGCCGCGCTCGAGAAGCTGGGCACCGATCGTCCGTTCGTGAAGGCCCTGCACTCGGTCGGCGCACCGCTGGTCGGCGACGTCGCTGATGTTCCCTGGCCCTGCAACGACACCAAGTACATCACCCACTTCCCCGAGGATCGTGAGATCTGGAGCTACGGCTCCGGCTACGGCGGAAACGCCCTGCTCGGCAAGAAGTGCTACTCGCTGCGTATCGCGTCGGCCATGGCCCACGACGAGGGCTGGCTGGCCGAGCACATGCTGATCCTCAAGCTGATCTCGCCCGAGGACAAGGCCTACTACGTCGCCGCGGCATTCCCGTCGGCATGTGGCAAGACCAACCTCGCGATGATCCAGCCGACCATCCCGGGCTGGCGTGCCGAGACCCTCGGCGACGACATCGCGTGGATGCGTTTCGGTGAGGACGGCCGCCTGTACGCCGTGAACCCGGAGTTCGGTTTCTTCGGCGTCGCGCCGGGCACCAACCACGCCTCCAACCCCAACGCGATGAAGACGGTCGAGGCCGGCAACACGCTGTACACCAACGTCGGCCTGACCGACGACGGTGACGTGTGGTGGGAGGGCCTCGAGAACACTCCCGAGCACCTGATCGACTGGAAGGGCAACGACTGGACCCCCGAGTCCGGCACCAATGCTGCCCACCCGAACTCGCGCTACTGCACCCCGATGTCGCAGTGCCCGATCCTGGCCCCCGAGTGGGACGACCCGCAGGGTGTGCCGATCTCGGCAATCCTGTTCGGTGGCCGTCGCAAGACCACGGTTCCGCTGGTCAGCGAGTCCTTCGACTGGCAGCACGGCACCTTCCTCGGCGCGACCCTGTCGTCCGAGCAGACCGCCGCTGCCGAGGGCAAGGTCGGCGCCGTCCGCCGCGACCCGATGGCGATGCTGCCGTTCCTCGGCTACAACGCCGGCGACTACCTGAACCACTGGATCAACCTCGGCAAGAACGCCGACTCGGAGAAGCTCCCCAAGATCTTCTACGTGAACTGGTTCCGTCGTGGCGACGACGGCCGCTTCCTGTGGCCCGGTTTCGGTGAGAACTCCCGCGTGCTCAAGTGGATCATCGACCGCATCGAGCACAAGGCCGACGCCGTCAGCACCCCGATCGGTTTCGTGCCGACCGCTGCCGACCTCGCTCTCGACGGCCTGGACGTCGACGCCGCTGATGTCGACGAGGCCCTCGCGGTCGACGTCGAGGAGTGGAAGGCGGAGCTGCCGCTCATCGAGGAATGGTTCGAGTTCCTCGGCGAGAAGGTGCCGTCGGGCATCCGCGACGAGTTCGAGGCTCTGAAGCAGCGCCTGGGCTGATCCCCGCTCTGTGTGTGTGACCGAATGTCACATCGGTTCAGTTGGACTGAACCGGTGTGACATTCGGCGTTCGAGGGGGTAGTTGTGGAATCGTCCCACTCCGCCCACTTTGTCGACGTGCGTATACGTTCGTACCTGCGCGGACCCGGTGGAGTTCCGTTCACGGCAGGATGGTGCAATGAACCAACCTGACATCGACCCGGCTGCCGACGTGGCCACGAGAGGATCCGGCATGGGGATCTACAACAACGTCACCGAGCTGGTGGGACGCACCCCGCTGGTGCGCCTGAACCGTCTCACCGAGGGCCTCGGCGCCCAGGTCGTGGCGAAGCTCGAGTTCTACAACCCGGCCAACAGCGTCAAGGATCGCATCGGTGTCGCGATCATCGATGCCGCCGAGGCATCCGGTGACCTGAAGCCGGGCGGCACCATCGTCGAGGGCACGTCGGGCAACACCGGCATCGCGCTCGCCATGGTCGGCGCGGCCCGCGGCTACAAGGTCATTCTGACGATGCCCGAGACGATGTCCACCGAGCGTCGCGTCATGCTCCGCGCGTTCGGCGCCGAGATCGTCCTGACCCCGGGCTCCGAGGGCATGGCCGGTGCCGTCAAGAAGGCCGAGGAGCTCGTCGGACAGACCGAGAACGCCGTCCTGGCGCGCCAGTTCGCGAACGCCGCCAACCCGGAGGTCCACGAGCGCACCACGGGCGAGGAGATCTGGGCCGACACCGACGGCACCGTCGACATCTTCGTCGCCGGCATCGGCACGGGCGGCACCCTCACGGGCGCCGGGCGGACGCTGCGCAAGTACAACCCCGAGGTCACGATCGTCGGCGTGGAGCCGGCTGATTCGCCGATCCTCAACGGCGGCCAGCCCGGCCCGCACAAGATCCAGGGCATCGGCGCCAACTTCGTGCCCGAGGTCCTCGATCGCGAGATCTACGACGAGATCATCGACGTCGAGTTCGAGGACGCGATCCGCGTCGCTCGCAGCCTCGGCACCGACGAGGGCATCCTCGGCGGCATCTCGTCCGGCGCGAACGTGTGGGGGGCGCTCGAGCTGGCCAAGCGTCCCGAGAACGCCGGCAAGACGATCGTCGTCGTCGTGCCCGACTTCGGTGAGCGCTACATCTCCACCCCGCTGTTCGAACACATCCGAGGCTGAGCATTGTGAGTGTCCTGCGCACGATCCGGGAGGATCTCCAGGCAGCAAGAGGCCAGGATCCGGCCGCGCGCAGCAACGCCGAGAACGCCGTCGTGTACTCGGGCCTGCACGCCATCTGGTCGTACCGGGTGGCGCACCGCATGTGGGCCAAGCCCGCGCTGCGTGGCCCCGCCCGGATGCTGGCCCAGTTCACTCGGTTTCTCACGGGCGTCGAGATCCATCCGGGCGCCACGATCGGCCGACGGTTCTTCATCGACCACGGTATGGGTGTCGTGATCGGGGAGACCACCGAGATCGGCGACGACGTCATGATCTACCACGGCGTCACCCTCGGTGGCCGGTCGCTGGCGAAGGCCAAGCGGCACCCCACGATCGGCAACCGCGTCACGATCGGCGCCGGCGCGAAGGTCCTCGGGCCGCTCGTGATCGGCGACGACAGCGCGATCGGCGCGAACGCCGTCGTCACCCGTGACGTCCCGGCCGACCACATCGCCACGGGCATCCCGGCGGCGGTGCGGCCGCGCAAGCAGCACGAGCAGCTGGTGGATCCGACGTCGTACATCGATCCGGCAATGTATATCTGAACCACGTATATCTGAACCAGGCATTCCAGCTGAAGGGTCCGTTCACATCGAACGGACCCTTCAGCTTTCGCCGGGGCAGGCGTAGCGTGTCGATCTTGGTGACGGCCCCGTCGAGGACGGTCCTCGGTCCGGCGCGCCGTCGTGTGGGGAGTGCATCCATGGGGGTCTACGCGGTCACAGGTTCGGCGTCTGGCATGGGACGCGCCGTCGTGGACAAGCTGACGGCGGCCGGGCACACCGTGATCGGCGTCGACATCCAGGCGGCCGACGTGGTCGCGGATCTGTCCACCGGCGAGGGCCGGCGCGGCGCCGTGCGGGAGGTGCTTTCGCTCGCCGGCGGAAAGCTGGACGGCGCGGTGCTGGCGGCGGGTGTCGGGCCGGTCCCCGGCGCCGATCGGCTGCCACTGATCGCGTCGGTGAACTACCTGGGCGTCGTCGAACTGCTCGACGGTTGGCGCGCCGCACTGGCCGCGTCGGGCAGCGCGAAAGTGGTTGTCTTCGGCAGTAACTCGACGACCACGACGCCTGCGGTGCCGCGTCGCACCGTCAAGGCGCTGCTGTCCGGCGACACCGCGAAGGCGGCGCGCACGGTGCGCCTGTTCGGGAAGACTGCCCCGCCGATGATGTACGCCGGATCGAAGATCGCTGTCACCCGCTGGGTTCGTCGTCACGCCACGACGCAGGAGTGGGCGGGTGCCGGGATCCGGCTCAACGTCCTCGCCCCGGGCGCGATCATGACCCCACTGCTCGAGAAGCAGCTGTCGACGCCGTCGGAGGCCAAGGTGATCCGACGCTTCCCGGTGCCGGTCGGGGGCTTCGGCGATGCCGGTCAACTCGGCGACTGGGTGGTGTTCATGCTGTCCGACGCGGCGAACTTCCTGTGCGGGAGTGTCGTCTTCGTCGACGGCGGCTCGGACGCGTACTTCCGCCCCGACGCCTGGCCGCGGCCGGTTCCGGTGTCCCGACTCGTCCCGTATGCCTGGAAGTTCCTGCGCTACAGCGGCAACCGCTGAATTCGGGCGAAGCACGGGACAGCCCGGATCGATCGGCGAGGCGGGCAGCTAGCGCCCATCAGCCTCTGGCGGACGGCGGCGGGGGCGGGGAGCGCAGGACGCCGCGTCGGCTCGTGGTGTCGTACGGGACGATGATCGCGACGGCATGAGGGAGGTCGCTGATGATCTTGGCGATGTGGTCGGCGGTGTGGTCGTGCAGCAATCGGCCCAGGGCCGAGCCGTAGATGCGTCGGGGCAGCAGGATGCTGATCTCGGTGCGGGGTGCGCGGGCGCGGGCGATCATCTCCAGCGTGGCGTGGCCGAGGCGGCGGTCCGGGCAATCGATCAACTCCAAGGGAACCTCGAGATCGCTGTCCTCCCACTCGCGTTTGAGGTGTGCGGCGTGGGCGGAGTCGAGGACGAAGTGCACCGCCCGCAGTTCGCTGGGGCGCAGGCTGCGTCCGTACCGCAGGGCCTCGATCGTGGCGAGGTCGTACGCGTCCACCATGACGATCACGATGTGGTGCGAGTACACGGCCTCTGCGTCGGCCTCGGCGTCACCGAGTTCGCGTAGTTCGGCGGCCTCGTCGCGGTACTCGCGGTTGAGCCGGATCAGCACGAACACGAGTGTCGGGAACACGAGCACGACCACCCATGCGCCCTCGGTGAACTTGGCGATCGCGAAGATCCCCACCACGATCGCCGACGTGATCCCGGCCGCCAGGTTGAGCGCCACGTTGCGCTGCCACCCGCGCCCCTTCTCCCGCTGGTAGTGCCGCGCCATCCCCAGCCCGGCCATCGTGAACCCGGTGAACACGCCGATCGCGTAGAACGGCACCAACGAGTTGACCTTGGCGTCGGTCACGATCAGCAGCACTATAGCGACGGCCGTCAGCACGATGATCGCGTTCGAGAACACCAACCGGTGCCCGCGACGACGCAACTGCCTCGGGAGGAAGGCATCGTCGGCGACGAAGCTGGCAAGGAACGGGAAGCCGTTGAAGCTGGTGTTGGCGCCGGTGAACAGGATCAGCGCGGTGGCCGTTTGCACGACGACGAACAGGACGTCGCCGAGCATGCCGGAGCCGAAGACGATCCGCGCCTCCTGACTGATCACCGACGGGTAGCCGGCCGCGTACGGGGTGGCGTGTGTGAGGTAGGCGAGCAGCGCGACACCGCTGACGAGGAACGCGAGGACGGACGCCATGATCACGAGCGCACGACGGGCGTTCGCCCCCTCGGGTTTCTGGAAGGCGCTCACCCCGTTGCTGATCGCCTCGAGGCCGGTCAGCGACGTGCCGCCGTTCGCGAAGGCCCGTAGCAGCACCAGCACCGTCGCTCCCATCACGAGGCCGTCGCCGTGCGCGATCTCGACGGTGCCGTCCAGGGAAGTCGGGTCGATCCGGTCGAGGTTGCCGGTGAGGACCTGGATCACGCCGACGACGATCACCACGGCGATCGAAGCGGCGAAGAAATACATCGGGAAGGCGAAGGCGCGCCCGGCCTCCTTGAGCCCGCGCAGGTTGCCGTACGCGAGCAGCAGCACCGCCCCAACGGTGATCTCCAGGCTGTACGGGCCCAGCGCCGGCACGGCGGACACCACCGCGACCGTGCCGGCTGCCGACTGCACCGCCACCGTCACCACGTAGTCGATGAGCAGCGCGACCGCGGCGATCTGGGCGGTCTTGGGGCCGAAGTTGTCCCGTGCCACCACATACGAGCCGCCGGCATGCGTGTAGAGCATCACCACCTGCCGATACGACAGCGTCAGCAGCAGCAGGATGACGAGGATGACGCCCGTGATCGGCAACAGCAGAGTGAAGGCGGCGAGCGCCGCGAAGGGCAGCAGTTCGATCAGCACCTGCTCCGGGCCGTACGCGGACGACGAGATGCAGTCGGGGGAGAGCACGCCCAGCGCGGTCGTCTTCGACAGCCGTTCCTGGTGCAGGCGTGCACTCGTCAGCGGCGGACCGAGGAGTCGGCACTTGATCCGGTAGCTGAGCCTCTCGGGTAGGACGGGCTCGAGTCGGCCGCTGGTCTCCGCGTCCCGAGAAGCGGGACTGTCGGGAGGGTCCACGGCTGCTCCGTCCGTATCGGCCACGCTCCTTCCAGTTCTACTCGCGCGGGCGGACCACGTCAGACGATCAGACGGTCAGGTCCGGTTCCTCCGGCGTCGAGAGCGTCAGCACCGCCTTCCGAACCGCCGAGGTTTCGGTGGTGATCCGGGCCTCGATGTCACGAAGCGTGTGCGCGATGCGGGATTCGGCGAAGTCGCCGACGAGGTCGACGCTCGCGACGAGGTACACCTGGTGCGGCCCGAGGAACTCCATCCGCAGGTAGGTCACGCGCTCGACCTCGGGGTAGCTCAGCAGCTTCGCGACCGCCTGGGTCCGCAGTTCCGGGGTGCCGGGTTCGCCGACGAGGAAGCGCCGGTTGCGGTCGAGCAGGACGAGCGCGATCACCCCGAGCAGGACACCGACCGCGATGGACCCGATCGCGTCGGGCACCGGCGAGCCCGTGACCTGGTGCGCGAGCACACCCGCGAACGCGATGACCAGGCCGATCAGGGCGGCCGCGTCCTCCGCGAACACCGCTCGCACCGTCGGATCCGACGTGAGCAGCGCGTGCTCGAGGACGTCGCGATGCGCGTCGTGGGCTTCGCCGCGCAGCTGCTTGAATGCCTGCCGGAACGAGATCGCCTCGAGCACGAAGGCGATCCCGAGGACCGCGTACGCGACACCGAAGTCCGACGCGGGCGCCGGATGCACCAGTTCCTGGATACCGTGTGTGATCGACACCCCTGCACCGACCGCGAACAGGCCGAGGGCTGCGAACAGCGACCAGATGTAGGCCTCCCGGCCGAAACCGAGGGGGTGTACGCCGTCGGGTGTCTTGCGGGCTCGACGGTCGGCGACGAGCAGCAGAATCTCGTTGCCGGTGTCGGCCCAGGAGTGCGTCGCCTCGGCGACCATCGATGCCGAACCGGTGAGCACTGCTGCCACCGATTTGGCCACAGCGATCAGTGCATTCGCGACGAACGCCACGATGACGGTGAGGGTGCTCTCGCCGCCGGATGACTCGGGGGAGGTCGCCGTCATCGCCCCAGGCTAGGCGCGTGGCACACGCCCTGCCTGGCGAACGCGTCGGGCGCGGCCCCCGAGGTGTTCGAGAGCCGCGCCCGTAAGTGCATCGTTCTAGCCGGTGTAGCCGGGCGGCATGAGGACGGACTTGAGCTCGCAGTAGGCCGCGAGTCCTTCCGGGCCGCTCTCGCGGCCGATGCCGGAGTTCTTGTAGCCGCCGAACGGTGAGCCCGGATCGAACGCGTACCAGTTGATGGCGTACGTGCCGGTGCGGATCTGCTTCGCGACCTCGATGCCCTTCTCGATGTCGGTGGTGTACACCGAGCCGGCGAGGCCGTAGTCCGAGTCGTTGGCGATCTGGATTGCCTCGTCGAGGGTGTCGTAGGGGATCACCGACAGGACGGGACCGAAGATCTCCTCGCGGGCGATCGTCATCGTGTTGTCGACGTCGGCGAAGATGGTCGGCTCGACGTACCAGCCCGTCTTCAGCGCGGCCGGGGTGCCGCCGCCGAGGACGACGCGGGCGCCTTCGGCCTTGCCCTTCTCGATGTAGCCGAGGACCTTGTCGCGCTGCTTCTCGGTGATCAGCGGGCCCAGCTGCGCGGCCGGGTCGTCGGGCAGGCCGACGGGCATGAACCCGGCGAACTGCACCATCGCCTCGATGATCTCGTCGTAGCGCGAGCGCGGCGCGAGGATGCGGGTCTGGCCGACGCACGCCTGGCCGGAGTTCATCAGGCCCGACATCACCAGCATCGGCATGGTGGCCGCGACGTCCATGTCCTCGAGGAGGATCGCGGCGGACTTGCCGCCGAGCTCGAGCGAGCAGCGCTTGAGTTGCTCGGCCGCGATTGCGCCGATCTTGCGCCCGACAGCGGTGCTACCGGTGAAGGTGACCTTGTCGATTTCGGGGTGCGAGACGAGGTACTCGCCGGTCTCGGCGCCGCCCGGCACGATCGACAGCACGCCCTCGGGCAGGCCCGCCTCGGTGAAGATGTCGGCGAGCATGTTCGCGTTGAGCGGGGTCTCCGGCGCGGGCTTGAGCACCACGGTGCAACCGGCGAGCAGGGCCGGGGCCAGCTTGTTCACCGCGAGGAACAGTGGGACGTTCCATGCGATGACCGCGCCGACGACGCCGACCGGCTCACGGTAGACCTTGGTCTGGCCGAACGGGCCCGTGCGGGTCTCCTCCCACGCGAACTCGTTTGCGAGGCCCGCGTAGTAGTTGAGGGTCGCGAGCGACATGATCTTCTGCATCGTCTCGACACCGGACGCCGGTGCGCCCATCTCGCCGGAGATGGTGGAGACGAGTTCTGCGCTGCGCTCCTCGATGAGCTTGGCGGCCTTGGCGAGGATCTCGCCGCGCTGTGCGGGCGTGGTCTCGGCCCACGCGCCCGATTCGAGTGCGCCGCGGGCCGCGGCGACGGCGGCGTCGATGTCCGCGGGCGCCGCGACGGGAACACTGCCGACACGCTCCTCGGTGGCGGGGGAGAACACCTCCAGCCGCTGGTCGGTGGCCGGCGCGACCCATCGTCCGCCGATGAAGAGTTTGTCGTAGTCGGTCATCTGTTCATCCTCGCTCTTGTGGAGTGCCCTGGGTCACACTAGAACACGTTACAGCCAGTGTGAATAGGTGCCGCTCGATGCAGCGGTCAGACGGGGTCGATCGCGAGCAGGCCGGCGCCGGTCAGCGTGCCGAGAACGCTGAGTTCGGCGGGCACGATGCGCAGTTCGCGCACGAACGACAGGCGGGCCTGAGCGGCCGCCGCCGTCGTCATCGGACTCCACAGTGCGGGGCCCGACTGCGCGAAGCCGCCACCGACCACGACGAGGTCGACGTCGAGCAGGGCCGCAGCCGACGCGAAGGACTGTCCGAGCGCGATCCCGGCCCGCTCGAGCGCCGCGGCCGCCGTAGGTTCGCCGAGTTCGGCGTCGACCGCCAGATCGGCGCCCGTGGCGCCGCTCCACCCGCTGGCCCGCGCCCAGCGCAGCGCCGCCGTCCCGCTCGCGGCGGTCTCGAGGCAGCCGACAGCGCCGCACGCGCAGCGTTCGTCGCCGCCCGGAACGACCATGTGCCCGATGTGGCCCGCGTTGCCGGTGCGCCCGCCCTCGATCCGGCCGCCGCGGATCACCCCGCCGCCGACCCCCGTCGACACGACGACCCCGAGCAGATCGGGAAGGCCACGGCCCGCGCCCAGGCGGTGCTCGGCCAGTGCGGCGGCCGCGCCGTCCAACGCGAGGCGCACGGTCGCGCCCGGGAACAGTGCACCGACCGCGTCGACGATCGGGAACCCGTCGCGCCACTCGGCGATGTTGACTGGCGCGACGGTGCCCGCGGCGGTGTCCACCGGGCCGGCCGACGCGATGCCGACCGACGTCACCGTGGCGCCGCGCGGGACGTCCGCGAGCAGTGCCGCACATGTGTCCCACACGCCCGCCGTGGGCGTCTGGACGGTCACCACGCCGTGTGGCCGCCCGTCGGCGCCGACGAGCGCCGCTGCGATCTTGGTACCGCCGACGTCGAGCGCGAGTGCGGTCATGGCTTCGAGATTAGTTGCGGGCGGTGCTCACGGGGTGCGGAGCAGGGACACCGTCAGCGCGGTCAATTCGGTTTCGTATGTCGACAGATCGCGCCAGACGCCGCCGATGAAGTCGCGTTCCCATGCGGCCAGAGCGGACACGACGAACCTGGCCGCGAGCGCCACCCGCGCAGCGCGGTTCGGCGGGTCGAGATGTGTCATCTCGTCGGCGATGAGTCCGAACAGTGCCTGCAGCGGTTCGAGCCCGGCAATCCTCGGGTAGCTCGGATCGTTCGGCACCAGGGGGTCGGGTGTGTCCACGAAGTCCGCACGGATCCCGGTCAGCCACTGCTCGTTGAAACGCGCCCAGTACGACGGCGTCCGCGCGGCCACCTCGGCGACGAACGGGTGCACGTACGCCCATGCGAGTGCGGCGAGGCGATCGTCCGACTCGACCGCCGCGTGAATCAGCTCGGTCTGCAGGTCGACGGTGGCGGTGCGCTCCGTCCACACCGTGCGGAGCAGTCCGTCCCACGAGCCGAAGTAGTACACGATCGCGCCGTGATTGCGCTGGCCCGCGGCGCGCATGACCTCGCGCGCCGACACCCCGTGCAGGCCGCGCTCCGCGACCAGGCGTTCGGCGGAATCGATCAGCGCTTGTCGGCCGTTCGGCGAATTCATGGCCGTCAGCTTACGAAAGGCGCTATCGTGCCCGACTAGGCCAACTGACCTAGGCTATGTGACCTACAGGAGATCTCCGGGTGAAGACAACGAAAATGAGTGCGGTGCTCGCCGTCGCCGCAGCCCTCGTGGTGGCCGGCTGTTCCGGCCAGGGCGCGGCAGAGGAAGCACCGGCAGCACCGGCAGCACCTGGCTACGGGCAGCTGCTGAGCAGCCAGCCGTTGAGCGGCAACGCCGTTCTACCCAGCGCGGCGCGCAGCGAACTGATCACGTATCTGTCCCAGGATCCGCGGGGCAATTCCACGGTCGTGTCGGGCTCGGTGTCGATGCCTCCCGGGCCGGCGCCGGAGGGAGGCTGGCCGGTGATCAGCTGGGCGCACGGCACCACCGGTGTGGCCGACGCCTGTGCCCCGTCCTCGGGCACCGTCGACGGCCCGGACGGCGAGTACCTGGTGTACATCTCGCAGACGCTGGACCGCTTCGTCCAGGCCGGGTACGTCGTCGTCCAGACCGACTACGTCGGCTTGGGAACGCCGGGGCTGCATCCCTACGTCAACGGGGATTCCGAGGCCGACGCCGTCGTCGACATCGTCCGGGCCGGCCGATCTCTCGATCCCGCGATCGGCAAGACCTGGTACGTCGCGGGACATAGCCAGGGCGGCCACGCGGCACTGTTCACCGCGGCCCGGGGCGCCGAGCGTGCACCGGAACTGGATCTGCGCGGAGCGGTGGCCATCGCCCCCGGCAACAACACGAGCCAGACGCCGCAGTACTTCGCCGTGGGTGGGCCCGACGTGCGCCTCGCGCTCGGCTATCTCCCACTGATTCTGCTCGGGGCGCAGGCCGCCGACCCTGACCTGCGCGCCGAGGACTACGTCGCCGACTCCGCGAAGCCGCTCGTGGATACCGCCTACACGAGTTGCACCGGATCCATCGACGCTGTCGCGGCTACCGTGCCCGTGGACCGGATCATGAAGCCCGACGCCGACGTCGACGCGCTCGTCGCCTACCTGGAGACGCAGGAACCGGCGCAGCTGAAGCTCGCCGTGCCCACGCTGGTCCTGCAGGGCACCGGCGACACCGCAGTCGCCGAACCCGGATCACGCGCGCTCGTCGAAACTCTCTGCGCGAATGGATCTTCTGTCGGCTATCGCACGTACGAGGGGCTCGAGCACACGCCGACGGTGCCGGCAGCCTACGACGACACGGTCGGGTTCTTCGACCGACTCGGCGCAGGTGAAGGGGCATCCGGGCTCTGCTGAATCTCCCGTGTCGTCTCGCTGACGGTCGGGTGGCTCACGCCGTGTCTGCGGTCCGGTACACCTCGGTGTAAAGCTCGGGCCGGCGATCGCCGAAAACGTGGTTGACGCCGGAGATCTGCCGATCTCGCGCACTCGACAACGTCAGCGTGGCGTGGGCGAACCCGTCGGCATCGGGCGTGTCGAGCACCCATCCGGCCGTGTCGATGATGGCCGAACCGCCCGTGAACTCCTGGTCTCGTTCCCGGCCGGCGCGGTCCGCGCACGCGACATGGACGTGGTTGATCCGCGCGGCGGCGCGGGCCAGCATCACCTGCGGGGGTTCGTCCCCGTACGGGCGGGCGTCCAGTGCCCAGTTCGTCGGGACGACGATCAGGTCGGCGCCCCGCATTGCCAGACTGCGCGCCATCTCGGGGAACTCCAGGTCGTAGCAGATCAGCACGCCCACCCGACCGAAGGCGGTGTCGATGACCGGAGGGGCCTCGGTGCCTGCGGCGAAGAATCGCTTCTCACTGTTCCACAGATGGGTCTTCCGGTAGACGGCACGGACGCCCGTCGCGTCGACGACCGCGGCGCTGATGTGGAGCTCCGGGCCGGATCGCTCCGCGAACCCGCCCACGACCACTCCCGGAGATCCCGCGAGCGCCCGCGCCCAGCGAGTGAAGACCGGATGTTCGGGTTTGATTGCGCACGAACGGGCTTCGTCCATGGTGTCGAACATGTAGCCGCTCAGGCACAACTCGGGGAGGACGACGATGTCGGCTCCTCGCGCACGAGCGGTCTCGATCGCGCAGACGGTGGCGTTCACGTTGGCTTCGAAATCGAGGAGACGGGGAGCCAGTTGCACCACCGCGACGTGCGCCTGCCCGCTCATGCGTCCCGCCCGAGCGAGAAGCGTTCACCGTTCCGGAGCGCGAGGAGGTCCTCGAGTTCCTGCGCGGCCTCCCGTAGATCGGTGACGGCCTGTTCGATCTTCGGTTCCAGGCGGAACGTCGGCCCGGAGACGCCGAGCGAGGCGATGAGCATCCCCCGATAGTCACGGACCGGGACGCCGACGGCCGCCAACCCGGCCTCGAACTCGTCCACGACGATGGAGTACCCGTCCTCCCGGGCCCGGGAGACGGCGTCCACGAGGTCGTCGACGGACCTGACGCCACCCTCGCGCGCACTGTGAAGCCGCTGTCCGGCATACATTTCGCGGATCTCGGCGGAGGTTCGGTCGGTGAGGAGTACCCGACCCACGGACGTCGAATGCAGCGCCCAATGCGCGGGCATCGCCTGAATCGAGTGGTTGGCGGTCCGCTCGGCCACGGTCAGCGCGTCGTATCCGGATCGCACCGAGAGGTACACCGACTCGTCCAGTCGGTTGAGCAGTCCGTCGAGGACCCCGCCCGCGCACTCCAGCAGGCGCTGGTCGCCACTGACCTGCGCCATGTTGAAGATCCGCCATCCCAGCCGGAACGCGCGTGTCTTGGGGTCTCGGTCGACCATGCCGTACTCGGTGAGGACCTTGAGGCTGCGCGAGATCTGGCTCTTGTCCATGTCGAGGATCTCGGCGAGTTGAGTGACGCCGAGTCCGCCGCTCTCACGGGCGCGGCGGGTCTGGAGAGTCATCAGGACTTCCAGCCCGCGGCGAATGCTGGTGTCGCGTGTGGGTGGCATGGCACGAGCTTTCGTCATGAATTGCAGTTGGCGCAACAGCAATTGGCTTATTCGCAACATACGAAACGAACTTGTAACGATCACGACACCGACCGGGCACACCGCCGCCGAATACTTCAAGTGTCCATACGGCAACTGTGGTTGCGATAATGACAACAGAAATGAGGGGTCATGCGTGCCAAGACCTTGCGAGTACTTTCCGCCGCCAGCGCATGCGTGGCGCTCGGCGCGGCGCTGTCCGCGTGTGGTGGAGGATCCGGCGATGCCGACAGTGTGACCCTGAAGTTCCTCAACTACGGCGACTGGGTCGGAGAGACCGAGATCGCGGACTTCGAGGCCGCCAACCCCGGGATCAAGATCGAGCAGTTCGCGTTGCCCGACGGCGGCTCGTCCGCTCTGGCTGCGCAGTTGGCCAAGGACAGGGGCGTCTACGACCTCGTCGCTGTCGGCAACGCCACCGCCGCCCGTCTGGAGGCCGGTAACCTGCTGGCCGATTTCGATCCCGCCACGGTTCCGAACCTGGCGAACATGCCGCAGGAATACCGGGCCGAGTTCCCGTGGGGTATCCCCACCGATCTCGGCAAGGTCGGGATCATCTACGACAAGGAGAAGGTCCCGAATCCTCCGAAGTCGTGGAAGGAGCTCTTCGACAACGCCGATCAGTGGACGGGCAAGATCGTGCTGCCGGACTACGACCTCGATGTGCAGGCGATCGCCCTGCTCTCGCTCGGCTACGACATCAACACCACCGACAGCGGTGAACTCGCCGAGGCCGAGGCGAAGATCAAGGAGATCAAGCCGCACCTGCTCGCGTTCCAGCGCACGGGACAGGCGAAGTCGGTGACCGACGGTTCGGCGCTCATCGCGGTCGGCTACGACTACGCGTTCGCGGGCGCCGACGACCCCTCGCTCGGCTGGGTCTCGCCGACGGAGGGCACGCCCGGCTACATCGAGGGTGTCGCTCTCCTGCCCGGCAGCAAGCACACCGAAGAGGCGCTGCGGTTCCTCGATTCCCGTCTCGAACCGGAGACCTACGGCGGGTTCATCAACAACACCGGCGCCTCCTACCTGATGCCGGCGGCCGAGCAGTTCCTCGAGCCCAGGATCCTGGAAAACCCTGCGCTCCAGCAGAACACGGCCTCGAAGTTCCTGGCTGAGAAGTTCCTGTCGGCGGAGGACACCGAGGCGCGGGCCAAGATGTGGAACCGGATCAAGGCATCCTGATGACCCAGGCTCCGACAGTGGCTCCCCCCGACACCCCGGGCCGCCGGGTCGAGGGTGCGTCGCCCGCACCGGCACGTACCGGCGCAGGCGCGCCTCGACGCCCTCGGCGCTCGTCCGGAATCCTGCTCGCGGCGCCGATGACGATGTACGTCGTCGCCTTCTTCGTCGCCCCGCTCGTGCTCCTCGCGGTGTACAGCGTCATGAAATTCGACCTTCTCACCTTCCAAGTACGGTCGGGGTTCACGCTCGAGAACTACCGAGAGCTCTTCAGCAGCACCTACGTCGGCGCCGTGTTGCGTTCGCTCGCAATGACAGTCGTCATGACCGCGGTGTGTGTGGTGCTCGGATTCCCGGTCGCGCTCACCATCGCCCGTGCCAGTGGCCGGGTGAAGGCCCTGCTCCTGGTCGCGGTCATCGTGCCGTACTGGATCAGCTTCGTCGTACGCACCTACGCCTGGCTCGAACTGCTGTCGCCGACCGGCGTCGTCTCGAAGGTCGCCGCGTTCTTCGGAATCGTTCCGGAGGGCGCCCAGCTCGGCTACTCCACCTTCGCGATCGGTGTCGGCATGGTCGCCGGCTACCTGCCGCTGATGATCCTGCCGATGTTCATGGCGCTGGACCGGATCGACCCGGCCCTGCAGGAAGCGGCCGCAGACATGGGGCTCAGCCGGCGCCGGGCCTTCTGGAAGATCACCGTGAAGCTGGCCATGCCCGGCAGCATCGCGGGCGTGCTGCTGGTCGGGATCCCGGCGACCGGGGAGTACACCATCCCGGCCATCCTCGGTGGTTCCAAGACCCTCATGGTCGGCAACGTCGAGGCCGAGCAGTTCCTCGCGACCGGCAACTATCCGTTCGGTGCCGCCATCGCAACGACGCTGATGGTCGTCATGCTCGCCGTGCTGTTCGCCTCACGCAAGCGCCTGGATCGATTGGGGGACATCACATGAAGCGCCGGATCAGTCCCGCGGCGGCTGTGACAGTTGCCGTCCTCGCCTTCCTCTACCTGCCTATCGGCATGGTGATCGTCAACGCGTTCAACGCCGACGAGAGCCTCGTCGGCTGGGGCGGTGCGACGCTCGAGTGGATCACCGGAGCGTTCGCCGACCCGCGGGTGCGTCAGGACTTCCTCACCAGTTGTCTGATCGCGTTGCTGTCCACCGTGGTCGCGGTCGCCCTGTCGCTGGCTGCGGTGATGGCGGTCTCCCGCCTGCCCAAGCGGGCCGGCGCCGTGTTGCAGACCCTCACCTACGCCCGGCTGATGATCCCCGAAGTCGTCATCGCCGCGGGAATCCTGGTGGTCATCCAGCGTCTCGGGCTCACCACCGGCACCTGGTCGGTCGTGGCCGGACACATCGTGTTCTGTTCCGCCTACGCGACATTGGTGCTCCAGTCCCGCTTCGCGACCCTGACGGGTACGTACGACGAGGCCGCGGCAGATCTGGGCGCTTCGCCGCGCCGAGTGTTCCTGAAGGTGCTGTGGCCGATGATGATGCCCGCCGTCGTCATCGCTGCGCTGCTGTCCTTCACGTTCTCCTTCGACGACGTCGTCAGCACCGTCTTCCTGGCGGGACCGGAGACCGAGACGCTACCGGTCCTCATCCTCAGCCTGTCGCGCCACGGCACGTCACCGGAGATCAACGCGATCGCCGTCGCCTTCATGTTCGTCTCGCTCGTCCTGATGTGTCTGGTCGCGTTGGCCTCCTTCTGGCCCTCCAAGCAGACACGCCGCGTCACCTCGGAAGAAGAAGCAGCATGACAACCATCGCCGACCCCGGTTACAGCCCGGCTTCGCTGAGGCTCGAGAACCTCGCATGCTCCTTCGGCGACCACCACGTCGTCAAGGGCATCAACCTCGACATCAAGGGAGGCGAGTTCTTTTCGCTCCTCGGCCCCAGCGGCTGCGGCAAGACCACCACACTGCGGATGATCGCCGGTCTCGAGCAGTCCGATGCGGGACGCATCCTCGTGGACGACAAGGAAATCCAGGGGGTGCCGCCACACAAGCGGCCGGTGCACACGGTCTTCCAGAACTATGCGCTGTTCCCGCACCTGACGGTCTTCGAGAACGTCGCCTTCGGGCTGCGCGAGCGCAAGGAGAGCAAGCAGGTCGTCGCGGAGAAGGTGTCCCGTTTCCTCGACCTGGTCGAGTTGAGCGGCAAGGAGAATCATCGGCCACGCCAGCTCAGTGGTGGCATGCAGCAGCGCGTCGCGTTGGCGCGTTCGCTCGTCCTCGGACCCCGGGTCCTTCTGCTGGACGAGCCGCTCGGCGCGCTGGACCTGCGGATGCGCCGCCAGATGCAGGTGCTGCTCAAGTCGGTGCAGCACGAGCTCGGCATCACGTTCGTCTATGTCACCCACGACCAGGAGGAGGCGTTCGCGATGTCCGACCGGGTCGGCCTCATGCAGAACGGTGATCTGGTGCAGGTGGCGACGCCCGCCGAGGTCTACCACCAGCCGGCGACCCGCTTCGCCGCCGGATTCGTCGGCGCCTCCAACAGCCTGGACGGGACTGTCACCGGGACGGGCCCGGGCTGGTTCGACGTGACGGTGCCCGGCGTGGGGGAGGGGCGGGTCGACGGCGCAGGTGAGGTGCCGGCGGACAAGAACATCACGTTGATCCTGCGACCCGAAGTGGTCGGTCTGCAGGCCGGGGGCGCCGAGGGTGCCGACTTCTCGGTCGAGGGAATCGCGCGGGACATCGCCTTCCTCGGTGCCCGTACCTCGGTGCGCGTCGAACTCGCCGACGGCCGGGTGATCACCGCCGACCTGGCCAGCCGCACGCTGCCCGCCAGCGTCGTGGTCGGTGCGCCGTGCCGGCTGTCGTGGCGCAGCGCCGACATGTGGGCGGTGACCCGATGACCTATTCGATAGTGGCCCGGTGCGAGGTCACCGGTCAGCTCGGCGTCGCGACCGCAACCTCCGACGTCGCCGTCGGGGCCCGCGTGCCGTGGCTGCGCACCGGCGTCGGCGCCGTCGTCACCCAGCACCGCACCGACCCCCGCCTCGGACCCCGCCTGCTCGATCTGATGGCCCGCGGAGCCACCGCTGCCGAGGCCGTCGACGGCGTGCGCCATTCGAGCGTGCACGCGGACTGGCGTCAGCTTGCGGCCATCGGTACCAGGGGACCTGGAATCGGTTGGACGGGTGCACATGTCGACCCCGCCGGGGTTTCCGTCGTCACCGCCGCCGACCACGTCGTCGCCGGCAACATCCTCGTCGGTGACGTCGTCGGCCGGGCCGCGAGCACGGCCTTCGACGGCAGTGCCGGGCTGGAACTGGGCGAGCGACTGATGCGTGCGCTGGAGGCAGGTCTGGCCGCCGGCGGCGAACCGGATCCGCTGCGGTCCGCTTGCCTGCGGGTGCACGGCAGCGAACAGTTTCCGCTCGTCGACCTGCGAGTCGACGAGCACCCGGAACCGCTGCGCGAGCTTCGCCGACTGTGGGAGCTGTACGGCCCGGCCGCCGGCGAGTATGTCAGCCGCGCAATCGATCCCGACGCCGCACGTGGTGTCGCCCCAGGTGCGGAGGAAGCCGATGTCTGAACCGACACCATCGCCCGTCTCCGTCGCCGAGTTCGCCGCCCGGCTCGAGCCGCGGCTGCCGAGCATCCTCGACCTGGCCACCCGGCTCACCGAGGTCGAGAGCGGATCATTCCTTCCTGCGGGCGTCGACCGGGTGAGTGACCTGATCGCCGAGCGGCTCGAATCGCTGGGATTCACCTCACGCCGGCACACGATCGCCTCGGACCGCGGCCAGGCGTTCGAGGCCACGCTCGAGACCGGCGACCCGGGGCTCCGACTGCTCGTGCTCGGGCACGCCGACACGGTGTGGCCCGAGGGAGCGACGGCCGACTGGCCCATCGTGACGGACGCGCCGTCCATGTCCGGGCCGGGTCTCGGTGACATGAAATGTGCTCTCGCGATGGCTGTTCACGCGATCGAAGCGGCGCTCGAGACGTCGGTGCCGGGCGTCGCATCGATCACCTACGCGCTGGTCCCCGACGAGGAACTGGGCAGCGTCGACAGTCGCGGTTGGCTGGCGGACCTGGGCCGCCGCACGGATGTGTGCCTGGCCCTCGAAGCCGGTCTGGTCGACGGGGGCGTGATCGTCTCTCGTGGCGCGGTCGGCGCCATGATCATCACCGCGCACGGCCGGACGGCGCACTGCACCGACGACACCGGAGCGAGCGCCTTGCATGCGCTGGCGCCGCTCGTCGAGGAACTCGAATCGCTCACCGATCGAGCGAGGCGCACCATCTGCAGCGTCGGCATCCTGCGCTCCGGCACGGCGCGTCAGGTCGTCCCCGACCATGCGGAACTCCACGTCGATCTGCGGGCTCCCGACGACGCGGCGGGCCGGGCTCTGGTCGACGAGGTGCGCCGCCGCGCCGAGGCGCGTGCGGGTGCCGGTGTCACTGTCGAGATCTCCGGCGGCATCACCAGGCCCGCCCTTCCTCGGACGGTCACGGATCCGGTGTACGCGCTCGCCGAGAACCTGGCGTCGGCAGCCGGCCTGGCCCTGCGCCGGATCGACGAGTCGGGCGGCTCGGATGCGAGCCTCGTCGGACAGTTCGCGCCGCTCGCGCTCGACGGTCTGGGGCCCACCGCATTCGACCAGTGCAGCCGCGCCGAGGCGGTTGCGCGCGATTCCGTCGTCCCGCGCACGGCGCTGCTGGCCGCCCTCATCGGCCACGCCGGGAAGCTTGCCGTGCACCTGCCGAATCAGGAGGACCTCCGATGACGCTCGACACATCGACGTTTCCGATTGGTGTTGCAAATATGACGAGTCAAGTTGTGGATAAAGCAAATATGCCGGTGAGTGACGTCCTGGAGTTTGTCGTGGGACTTACCTGGCAGCAGGTACCGTCCGCAGTGCGACGACGCCTGGGCATGCTCACCCTCGACGCCTCGGTAGCGGCCCGGGCCGGCACGCTGCTGCGCTCGGCCCGCATCATCACCGAGTACGTCACGACCGCGATGGGTGGCAACGAAGCCACCTGCATGCTCGACGGGCGTCGCGTCTCGGCGGCCGGCGCTGCGCTCGCGAACGGCACCGTGATGAACGCCGTCGACTACGACGACGGCCACGCCCTCGCCAAGGGACACCCGGGAGCGGTGATCATCCCGGCGGCGCTCGCGGCGGCCGAAGCGGCCGGCGCCAGCCACGAGGAGTTCCTCCTCGCCACGCTGATCGGCTACGAGGTCGGTATCCGTGCTGCAATGGCGCAGCACGACCGCTGGCCGCTCTTCCACAGCAGTGGCACCTGGGGGGCCGTCGGCGCCGCCGCCGCGAGCGCCCGTCTACTGAAGCTGTCGCCCGCGCAGGTGGACGCGGCCCTCGGGTTGGCGGAGTACCACGCGCCGGTCGACCTGATCATGCGGGCGGTGGCCGAGCCCACCATGGCCAAGGACGCCATGGGCTGGGGAGCGCACGTCGGCGTCACCAGCGCCCAGCTCGCGGCGGCCGGCTTCACCGCCCACCGCTCCGAGTTCGTCGCCGGCCGCCCGCGCCGCGACGGCACCGACCTCGGCGCCGAATGGCACGTGATGCGCACCTACGTCAAGCCGTTCCCGTGCTGCCGCTGGGTACATCCCGCGCTGACCGGTGCCGATCGGATCCTGCGCGAACTCGGCCGGGAGCGACTCGATCCCGACGAGGTGACCGCCGTGCGGGTGCGCACCTTCCAGGCCGCGGCCGACCTGGCGCGGATGGTGCCGTCGACCAGCGAGGAAGCCCAGTTCAACCTGGTCTGGCCGCTGGCCGCGTACCTGGCCACCGGCGCCTTCGGGCTCGAGTCGATCACGGACGACCTCGGTGATCCGGCGATCGCACGGATGGCCGCCCTCGTGGACGTCGTCGTCGACCCGAACCTCGACGCCGAGTTCCCCGCCGTCCGCCGCAGCGGCCTCACCGTGACGATGGCCGACGGGCGCGTGCTCGACAGCGGCCTGTGCACCGCGGCGGGGGATGCGGACGACCCGTACTGGGAGGACGTGGTGCGGGCCAAGTTCCCCGCCGTCCCCGACGACCACTGGGCCGCCTTCTCTGCCGGGCCCCTGCCTTCCGTGACCCGCGACCTCACCGCAGTCGATCCGCTGTCCCCGCTGACCTATCCGCTCAACGACCCCATCACCATCACTGAAGGAGAAGACATGACCTCCCCCGAGCAGACCAAGCGCCTCGCAGCCATCGACGCCCTGGCCCAAGGCTTCCGCGACCGCGCTCGTCGCTACGACGACGAGGCGATCTTCCCGACCGAGAACTTCGCCGAGCTGAACGAGGCGGATCTGCTCGCGCTGACGCTTCCCGAGAAGTGGGGCGGCGCCGGCCTGTGGAGCGAGGGTGGTTTCGCCGAGTACTACGAGCTCATCGAGCGGATAGCAGCGATCGATGCCCCGACCGCGCAGCTGTTCCAGGTCCACTCCCATGCCCTCGGCATGCTGGCGCATGCCGCTACCGAGGAGCAGATGCGCAAGTACGTCGTCCCGATCGCCGAGGCCGGTGAGCTGGTCGCCTCGGTCGGCAGTGAGTCGGTCCCCGGCAAGAACAATCTCGGCACCTCCAGCAGTCAGCTGGTCCGCAACGAGCAGGGCCAGTGGGTGCTCAACTGCACCAAGCACTTTGCCTCCCTCGGGCCGGGCGCCTCGCACTTCATCATCTGGCTCGCCATGCCCGGCACGGAGGACTACGACTACCGCACCGTCGCCGTGCTCGTGCCGCGCGACGTCCCCGAGGTTGAGCTGATCGACAACTGGGACGTGCTCGGCATGCGGTCCACGGTCAGCTGGGCCGTCAAGGTGACCGACTACGCGCTGCCCGACGACGCGATCTTCGGTGAGCCGGGCTGGTGGGAGACCGACGACACCCGCACGTTCACGCTGGCCTTCGCGGCCAACCACCTCGGTGCTGCCCGCGGCGCCTTCGACTTCACCGTCGACTGGGTGCGCGAGCGTCCGCAGCTGGCGGGCAGCGAACTGATCCAGTTCCAGCTCGGCGAACTGGCCGCCAAGCTCTCGACCGCCCGCGCGGGACTCTTCCACGCGGCCGCCGCGTGGGACGCCGGCCAGCGATCGGAGGGCGAGTTCCGCGGAGTCCACGCGCTCACCGTCGCCAAGGCGGTCGCCCTCGAGATCACGCAGCGGTGCCTCGACATCTGCGGATCGCGCTCGATGTTCAAGACCTACCCGCTGGAGCGCTTCTACCGCGACACCCGCGCGTTCTCGCTGCATTACCGGGTGGACAACTACACCCGCAACCTCGGGGCATCCCTGCTCTCCCAGGGATTCTCGGTCAACGGAAACGGTGGCCTGACTCCCGCCCAGGACTGACCGTTCACGCCGCGCCACTCCGACTTCGATACATCACGACATGGGAGCACGCTCATGAAATCAATCACCACCGGCACCGACCCGACGGCGGTGCGGGCTGCATTCGCGAACATCGCCTCCGGGGTCACCGCGGTGTGCGCGGAACTGGAGGGCGAGGTGGTCGGCATGGCCGCGAGTTCGTTCACCGCGGTCTCGCTGGATCCGCCGCTCGTGTCGGTGTGCGTCATGAACGGCTCGCGTACCTGGCGGCGCCTGCAGGATGCGCCGCGCCTCGGCGTCAGCGTGCTGGCGGCGGACCAGGGGTCGGTGTGTCGCGCCCTCGGATCGAAGGGGGGAGACCGGTTCGCCGACATCGCGACGCTGGTGACGCCGGAGGGTGCCGTGCTCGTGAGGGGCGCCGGCGTGTGGCTCGAGTGTGAACTGCAGAGCCTGCTGCCCGGGGGCGACCACACCATCGTGCTGCTCCGGGTGCTCGGGCTCGAGGCGGACACCGAACGCGAGCCGCTGGTGTACCTCGCCGGCAGCGTCCGCGCCCTCGTGCCCCTGTCGCCGAGCGGTGTCGACGGGCCCGTACCGACGAGCGGTGTCGACGGGCCCGTACCGACGAGCACCGTCGGTTCCACAGCATCTGAAGGAGCATTGTCATGACCGGTCGGCGCGTGATCGTGGTGGGGGGTGGGCTGATCGGGCTGTCGATCGCCCGCGCCCTCACCGAGCGAGGCGTCAGCGAGGTACTCGTGCTCGAACGCCACAGTCTCGCCAGCGGCGGGACCGGCAAGTCGAGCGGGATCGTGCGTTGTCACTACGGCGTCCCGTCGATCGCCGCGATGGCGTGGCGCAGCCTGCCGACCTTCGAGCGCTTGGGTGACGAGGTCGGGTTCCGGCAGGTGGGCTACATGGTCGCCGTCGGGCCGGAGAACGAGGAGGCGCTGCGCGCGAACACCGCCGTGCACCAGTCGCTCGGGATCGAAGCGGAGATGATCGACCACGAACGGGCGACCGGATTGTGGCCGCAGCTCAACGTCGACGACATCGCGGCCTTCTCCTACGAGGCGCGCGGTGGATACGCGGATGCCTCCCAGCTCGCCCTGCACTTCGGGGCGGTGGCGCGGTCTGCCGGTGCGAAGGTCCGGCAGAACACCCCCGTGGCGCGGGTGCTGACCTCGGGAGACCGCGCCACCGGTGTGGAGCTGACGAGCGGCGAGGTCCTCGAGGCGGACGCCGTGGTCGTCGCCTCCGGGTGGTGGTCCGGCAGGCTGATGGCGGATGTCGGCATCGACCTGCCGATCGAAGCGCTGCGCTCCGAACTGCTCATGGTCGACGCCGGTGAACCCCTACGTGGCCTGCCTGCCCTGTCGGACCTGGTGAGCCTGCAGTACGTGCGAATCGAAGGCTCCGGTGAGCTGCTGGTCGGCAACAGCGACCACAGCACACCCAAGTACGCAGACCCGGACGCGTACTCCAATCAGGCCAGCGAGGCGGGGATGGAGCGGGCCGCAACAAAGATGTTGCACCGCTTCGACTTCCCGGACGCATCGGTGGCACACACCTACGCGGGCTGTTACGACATCACCCCGGACTGGAATCCGGTCATCGCGCCGGCACCGATCGACGGGCTGTTCCTCGCCGCCGGGTTCAGCGGTCACGGATTCAAGATCAGCCCGGCGGTGGGCGATCTGATGGCCGACCTGATCGTCGACGGAGACAGCCGGGACACGGATGTCCCGGCGGCGGACTTCCGGCTCGAACGGTTCGCCGAGGGGCAGTTGCTGTCCAGCCTGCACCCGTACGTGGGAGCGGGTGAGATGCGATGAGCGACAAGGTTGCAGCGGTCGAGGGCGACACGGTCTCCGGTCTGCTGGCGGAGATCGAGGACATCGGACGGGACCCGCAGCGTGGCGGATACTCCCGACCGGTCCACTCGTCGGCCGAACACGAACTGCGGGAGTGGTTCATCGCGCACGCCGAGAAGCGCGGCCTGGAGGTGGAGGTCGATCGCAACGGTGCGATCTGGGCCTGGCATGCACCTGACGGGTCTCACGACGACGCGATCGTCACCGGTAGTCACCTGGATTCGGTGCCCGGCGGCGGCGCGTTCGACGGACCTCTCGGGGTGGCGTCGGCGCTGGTGGCGTTCGATGTTCTCCGCCGCCGTGGAGCGTTGGGCCGGCGACCCCTCGCCATCGTGGTGTTCCCCGAGGAGGAGGGGTCGCGATTCGGGGTGGCCTGCCTCGGGTCCCGACTGATGACCGGAGCCATCGATCCCGATCGGGCCCGGGCGCTGACCGATGCCGACGGAAACACCTTCGCGGAGATCGTTGCCCGCGGCGGGCTCGATCCGGCGCACCTCGGTCCCGACCCCGAGGCGCTGGCGCGAATGGCAGTGTTCGTGGAGTTGCACGTGGAGCAGGGACGCGGCCTGATCGACCTCGACCGACCGGTCGCGGTGGCATCGTCCATCCTGGGGCACGGTCGGTGGCGGGTGACGATCGCCGGCGAGGGCAATCACGCCGGGACCACGCTGATGTGTGATCGCCGCGATCCGATGGTCGCGGCGGGCCGGTTGGTGTCACGGATCAGGGATCTCGCCCGTGGGCATTCCGCCGCCCGCGCCACGGTCGGTCGGCTGGTTCCCACGCCGGGCGGCACCAACGTCATCGCTTCCCGGGTAGACCTGTGGGTCGACGTGCGCCACCCCGACGACACGGTGACGACCGTCCTGGTGGAGCAGGTCCGTCAGGCCGCGATCCTGCTCGCCGCAGAGGAAGGCTGCGACGCGGTACTGGTCGAGGAGTCGTTCAGCCCGACCGTCGACTTCGACGCCGGACTCCGCGACGTCCTTGTCGCGACCTTGTCGGACGCTCCGGTGCTCGGCACCGGTGCGGGACACGATGCGGGTGTTCTCAAGGACTCCGTGCCCACCGCGATGCTCTTCGTCCGCAATCCGTCAGGGGTCTCGCACTCGCCCAGTGAACACGTCGAGGTCGATGATGCCGAGGCCGGCGCTGTCGCACTCGCCGACGCGCTCAGTGCTTGCGGACGACCAGGACGAGGTTGCTGACCAGCAACTCTCGCAGCACCGGGATCTTCACCATCCACCACGCCCAGCGCGGGTGGTAGCGGGGGAACGCGGCCAGGACCTCGCCGCCGGTCTGCTCCTTCGCCCAGCGCAGGCCGTCCTTCGCGCCGATGTCGAAGAGGGACACGCCGAACCGGTTCTTCGGCTCCTTGCCCAGCTTGCGCCGGTAGCGCCGCGCCGCGTACTCGCCGCCGAGGTAGTGCCACGGACCGGTCTCGTGGCCGCCGAACGGGCCCCACCACAGCGTGTACGACAGCACCATCAGGCCGCCGGGCTTGGTGACGCGCAGCATCTCCTCGGCCATCACCCACGGCTGGGACACGTGCTCGGCGACGTTCGACGAGAAGCACACGTCCACGGCGTCGGTGCGGATCGGCAGTGCCAGGCCGGACCCGCGAACCGAGTCGCCGACGCTGAGCCCGGCCGCGTGCATCTCCGACGGATCGGGTTCGACCGGGACGTACCGGGCGCCGGCCTTGCCGAAGGCGTCCGCGAAGTAGCCGGGGCCGCCGCCGACGTCGAGGACGGTGGTGCCGGTGAGGTCGGCGTCGGTGAGGCCGCGGTGGAGATCGCCGATCAACTCGACGGAGTCGCGGGCGAGCGCGCCGTAGAACAGGTCCGGTTCGGTCTGCTCGTACCGGAAGTCACTGAGCAGTCCGACGGACCGCTTCAGGGTCGCGCGGCGGGCGAAGTGGCGGGTCACGCGCGGTGCGCGGGCGGAGATCACGGGAGGAACCTTAGCGATCGGACATACCGCGGTCCTGTTCGCCGCTTTCCGCTTCGGGACGGTGGGGTGCGCCACGTCCAGCCGATAAGGTGTGTCGCAGGCGACCGTCCGAGCCGGTGAGGGGGCACGCACGTGCGAGAGGTTCTCCTGCTGTGCTGGCGCGACACGGGTCATCCCCAGGGCGGCGGCAGCGAGCGATACCTCGAGGAAGTCGGGGCCGGACTCGCGCGCCGCGGCATCAACGTCACCCTCCGCACCGCCGGGTACCCCGGCGCCCCGCGCGAGGAGACGGTGGACGGCATCCGGATCGTGCGCGGCGGCGGCCGGCTCACGGTGTATCCGCGGGCGCTCGGTGCGATCGTCGCGGGACGCCTCGGGCTGGGCCCGCTCGCCGGACTGCGGCCCGACGCCGTCATCGACACCCAGAACGGCATCCCGTTCTTCTCCCGGACCGTGTCCGGCGCACCCGTCACGGTGCTGGTCCACCACTGCCATCGTGAGCAGTGGCCGGTCGCCGGTCGCCTGATGGGGCGGGTCGGCTGGTGGATCGAATCGTGGCTCTCGCCGCGCGTACACCGCGACAGCCAGTACCTGACTGTGTCGCTGCCGTCGGCCGACGAACTCACCGACCTGGGCGTCGAGCGTGACCGAGTTGCCGTGGTGCGCAACGGGGCCGACGCGATTCCTGTCGGGGTCGCGCCCGGTGGCGACGACACCCGCACCACCCATCCGAGTGTGTGCGTGCTGTCGCGGCTGGTGCCGCACAAGCAGATCGAGGACGCCCTCGCCGCCGTCGCGCAGCTGCGCCGAACCATCCCCGAACTGCACCTCGACGTCATCGGCGGCGGCTGGTGGGGGCAGAACCTGCGCGAGCGGGCCGACGAACTCGGCATCGGCGACGCGGTCACCTTCCACGGGCACGTGCCGGAGGCTCGCAAACACGAACTGCTCGCGCGGTCGTGGGTGCACGTGATGCCGTCGCGCAAGGAGGGCTGGGGTCTCGCGGTGATCGAGGCCGCGCAGCACGGCGTCCCCACCGTCGGCTACCGCAGTTCCAAGGGACTCACCGATTCGATCATCGACGGGGTCACAGGCCTGCTGGTCGGCGGCGACTCCGACGACGCCGCGGCCGATCGGGCGACCGCCGTGCCGGCGCTGGCATCCGCCGTCGAATCGCTGCTGCTCGACGCCGAACTCCGCGCCGACCTCGGTCGCAAGGCGCGGCTGCGGGCGAACGAGTTCTCGTGGGAACAGACCGCGGCGGGCGTGCACGCGGTGCTGGCGGCGTCAGCCTCGGGACGGCACGTGTCGGGGCTCATCGCCGGCGTCGAAACCGTGACGGCCGCGTCGGTGGGCCTGCAGGACGCCTAGCCCGCCGGTCACCAGCAGCGCCGCCCAGAGCAGGTGCGCGGCGAGTGCCTCGCCCCGACCCTCCCTGGCGTCCGGGGGGATGCTGCCCGGCACCCGGTAGAGCGCGAGTTCGTCGTCGGCGAACACCGGCTCGAGCTGTTCGAGGGTGCGCTGCGAGTCGCCGAGCGGACCGGGCGTGGTGCGTTCGACGAGCACCCACCGGACGTTCTCGTCGACGAGCGCCTGCGGTCCGGCACCCGAGAGCAGCAGGTTCTCGACGCGCGTGGCGCGAGCGCCCTCGCCGGCGACGCTCGACGCCTCACCCACCACCAGCTGCCCGGTCTGTAGGACGTCCCTCGGCAGCATCCGCGGCGCCGGATCCAGGACGGGAGCGTCGCCGCTGTAGGGGAACTTGCGGAACATGCCGGTGGGCAGCACCGCGACGTCGCCGGCCTCCTTCGACGCCTCCAGTTGCGCGGCGGCGCGCTGCCACGCCGCCGGATACTGCACCGGCTTCAGTGCCCCGCCGACGCCCCACACCAGGTCGGGCAGCGCGAGCACGACGGCCGCGATCGCCGCGACGGGGACGGTCGCGGGGAGCGACACCCGCGCGGACAGCGACCGGACCCCGGCCGCCGCGGCCAGCGCGTACAGCGGCGCGGCGAGGGCCACCCACTTCTGGCTGTCGCGCAGCAGTCCCGCGCCGGGCACCTGCTGGGCGGCCCACTCGCCGACCGCCAGACCCCACCCGGTCGCACCGAGCGCGGGCAGCAGCACCGCGAGACCGGCGAGGACCGCGAGCGCGACGATCACCGGGTGGCGTCGTCGCCGCCACAGCGCGGGCAGTCCGCAGACCACGACCGCGAGCAGCGCCGCCGTCCCGGCCAGCGCCCACAGCGACGTCCGCGACTCGGGCACGGCGGTGGAGTTCCAGATCCCGCCGAGGCCCGCGAGGCTGCCGATGGTGCCCAGCCCGGGTTCGGCGCGGGCCGCGAACGCCGCGACACCCGCCGGATCGGACGTCCCGCCGCCCCCGGACAGCGCGGTCGCCGTCAGCCACGGCGCCGACGCGGCAGCGAACAGCAACATCGTCCACAACAGTCGAGGTGCGATGCCCCCGCGCCCACCCGGAACCGCGAGGACGGCGAGCGCGACGACGAACGCCAGGATCGCGCCGGTCGGCGTCAGCCCCGCCGCCGCCAGGCACAGCGCCAGCGCCCACCACGCGCCCGGGCGCCCGCGCCGGATCGCGACCGCGGCGCACACGACCCACGGCAGCGCGGCGTATCCGGTGAGCAGGCTCCAATGCCCTTGCAGCACACGTTCGGCCACGTACGGGTTCCACAGCATCACAGTCGACGCCACCAGTTGCGGTCCGAGCCCGGCGCCCGGCAACGCGACCGCGGCCATGCGGGCGGCACCCCACCCGGCCAGCCACAGTGCGGCGAACATGATCGCCTTCACCAGGACGCCGCCGTCGACGACGGAACTCAGCACCGCAACCAGCCAGTCCTGCGGAACCGCGCGGGCGGCAGCATCCGTCAGCCCCAGCGCCGAGTCGGTGACGTACGAGCGGGGAGTGCTCACCGCGTCGCGGATCAGTAGATAGCCGGGGCCCAGCAGGGGACCGAGGATCAGCGCCGCCAGCACGAGGCTGTAGAGCGATGGCACGGCGCGCACGAGAAACGGGTGCCGTGACGTCATGAGCGGCACTGTACGTGGTGCATCATGAGCGGATGCCACGCCAATCGCTGACCGGCTCCACGGTCGCCGGGATGACGATGGTGACCGCTGGTTCGATGACCGCGAACGTCGCGGCCTACGTCCTCCAACTGGTCGCGTTGCGCTGGCTGGGGCCTTCGTCGTACGGCGAATTCGCGAGTCTGCTCGCCGCGCAGTTGGTGCTCGCGGTGCCCGCCCTGGCGCTGCAGAGCGTCGTGGCCCGCGAGGTGGTGCACGGCAAGGGCACCGCCGCGCTGCGGGCACTGGGCTACCGCTGCGCCGCGATCGTCGGCGTGATCGCGCTGGTGCTGGTGCCGGTGGTTTCCGCGATCCTCGACACCGGCCTGGCACCCACCCTGTGGGCGCTGGCCGCCGCGCCGCTACTGGTGTTGCTCGCCACCGAACAGGGCCTGCTGCAGGGATCGGGCCGCTTCGGGGAACTGAGCGTCGTGCTCGCCGGCGCGGGCGTCGCGAAGGTGGTGCCCGCGGTCGCGGTCCTCGCGGCCGGCGGTGGGCCCGGCGCGATGCTGCTCGCTGCGGCCGTCGGCACCGGTGTCATGGTCGTCATCGCCCGCCTCCTCGAGCGTCGGCGCGGCGACGACGCCGGCGCGTCCGCCGTCATCGGGGTGGCCACGGTGCTGCGGGCGTCGCAGGTGCAACTCGCGATGATCGCGCTGTCGTCGGTGGATCTCCTGATCGCGCGGATGGTGCTGTCCGACACCGACGCCGGCATTTACGCGGCCGGCGCCGTCGCGACCAAGGCCGCGTTCTGGCTGCCGCAGGCCATCGGGGTGGTGCTGTATCCGCGGATGGCGAACCCGGCGCACTCGGCCACCGCGGTGCGCTCGGCGCTCGGGGTCCTCGTCGGGTTGGGTGTCGTGCTCGTCGTGGGTGCGGCGCTGGTCGCGCCGGTCGCGACGATGCTGTTCGGCGACGACTATGCGCCCGTGCAGGGCATCCTCTGGATGTTCGCGTGGAACGGCGCCGCGCTCGCGGTGCTGCAGGGTGCGCTGCTGTCGGCGATCGCGGCGGAGCGGACGCAACTGGCGATCGTCGCGTGGGTGGGTCTCGCGGTGGAGGCCGTGCTGATGTTCACCGTCGCCGACACCGTCGCCCAGTTCGTCACGGTCGCAGCCACGACGGCGACGGTGACCGCCGCCGTCGCCGCCGTCCTGGCGTTGCGCAGCGCTCGCGCGAACCGCGTCGCTACCGGCTAGCGCGTCCCGTCGTCGGAGATCGCCCTTGTCACGGCCCCGGCCGACGCGTTTGACTGGGAGACGGACTGGCCGCCCCACCCCCGCGAGGTTGCGATGCCGACTCATCGAGCAGTGCACGTCCGATCCGCTGGTGAACCGTTGACGCTCGTGGATGTCGAGACGACGTCCCCGGGCCCCGGTCACGTCCGCATCGCGGTAGCCGCGTGCGGCGTCTGCGGTACCGACCACGGCTTCGTCAGCGGCGGATTCCCCGGCATGACGTGGCCCCTCACTCCGGGGCACGAGATCGCCGGGACGATCGCAGAACTAGGGGAGGGCGTCGAGGACCACTCGGTGGGCGAGCGCGTGGCCGTCGGCTGGTTCGGCGGCTGCTGCAACCGGTGCGTCCCGTGCCGACAGGGCAGGCTGATCCACTGCGAGAATCTGCAGGTGCCGAGCTGGCAGTACCCCGGCGGCTACGCCGAGTCGGTGATCGCCCCGGCCAACGCGCTCGCGCGAATTCCTGACGAACTGTCCTTCACGGAGGCGGCACCCCTCAGCTGCGCCGGCGTCACGACATACGACGCCCTGCGGAAGACCCGCGCGCGGCCCGGGGATCGGGTCGCGGTGCTCGGGGTCGGCGGGCTCGGACATCTCGGTGTGCAGTTCGCCCGCGCGATGGGCTTCGAGACGATCGCGATCGCGCGCGGCGCCGGCAAACGCGAGGACGCCGAGCGGCTGGGCGCCCACCACTACGTCGACTCGACGGCAGACGACGTCGCCGGGGCCCTGCAGGCGCTCGGCGGCGCGGCGGTGGTCCTCGCGACGGCCGCGAACTCGCAGGCGATGGCCGACACGGTCGGTGGGCTGCTGCCGCAGGGCGAGCTGGTGGTCATCGGCGCCACCACCGACCCGCTGCCGATCAGCCCGATGCAGCTCATCCTGCCGGGGATCGGCGTCACCGGTCATCCGTCCGGCACCGCCCGCGACGTGGAGGAGACCATGCACTTCGCGGTGCTGTCGGGCGTGCGTGCCCGCATCGAGGTGCGTCCCCTGGCCGACGCGGCGAACGCCTACGCGGCGATGGACGAGGGCCGGGCGCGCTACCGCATGGTCCTGACGATGTGACAGCGAACGACTGTGACGGCGAACGACTGTGACGGCGAACGACTGTGACGGCGAACGACAGAGCCCCCGCGCGGTGATCCGCGCGGGGGCTCTGTCGTAAGCGCCTGTTACTGCTGGCGCGGCGGCTCGGTGAAGCCGCCCTTGTCCATGTTGACCGTGGGGAATTCCTCGGTCTTGTCGGTGGTCCAGTCGCGGTCACCCGTGGGTGCCGTTCCGGATCCGCTCGGCGGGTTCGCCGGGCCACCGGCGGTCGCGCCCTTGTTGCCGCGTCCACCGCGCAGGCCCAGCACGATGCCGGCGATCAGCGAGATGGCGCCGAGGATGCCGGCGACGATCGGCAGGGTGCGGCCGAACAGCGACAGCTTGTCCTGGCCGTCCTTGGCCTGACCGATCTGGTACTCGATGGTGCTCTCGTCGAACGGCAGCGTCGCCTTCAGTACCGTGACCTCGGGCTTGGCCTTGTCGCGGGCGTAGTACTGGTACAGCTTCTCCTGGCCCTGGATGACGACACCGGTGATCGGGTCGACCCAGACGTCGCGCTCGTTCTGGTACCAGCGGATCATCGTGACGGGCTGGTCGTCGCCGGGTACGCCCCACGTCTTGGCCGGCAGCGTCAGCTTGTTGGTGGGCGCCGACGGGACGACCTTCGACAGGTCGACCGGCTCGATCTTCTGGTTGTAGTGGTACACCTTCATTCCGTTGATCTCGGTTTCCTCAACGAAATTGATGTCCTGCGTGGAGCGCGAATTCAGGTCGAAGTAGGGGTAGCTCTTCTTTTCCGCGTCGAACGGCCACTTGTACTGCAGACCCGTGTGCGAAACCTCTTCGGCCGGCTGGTCGGCCGACGTCTGGATGGTGCCGACGGGCGGCTCCACCGGCATCGAGCTGACGCGGTCCGCGGTGAGGCGGTCGACGGTCGCGGTCAGCAGACCACTCTCGCCCTGCTTGTCGGTGCGGATCAGCGTCTGACCGGCCTGGAGCGAGATCACGTCGGCGTCGGACGGCTGCTCGGTGATGACGTACCGCTGCGCGACGATCGGCACGTTGGTGTTCACCTCGGCCTTGCCCGCCAGCAGCGCCTTGGAGTCGAGCACGTCACCGTTGCCGGTGGCGACGGTGGTGACCTCGAGGTCCAGCGGCGTCTTCTTGAGCTTGTCGACGGTGTACGCGGGAATGAGGAACGCGACGGCGAGCAGGAAGGTCCCCAGGCCCACCAGAATGCACGCGAGTATTCGGCTCGGGCCTGAGCGCTCGGCCATGCTGTCTCCTAACTCAATGTTCTTGAATTGAGATACCCCCACCGGCAGCGTGCCCGCTGCACGGGTCGCACGGTGCCTGACGTTTCTCGACACCACGTGAGCCCAGACACTAACAGTCTCGTTGTCCCATTTGCGTCAGCACCGGCGTTCGGGATCGTTCACGTCGCTCTTTCGGTTCTGCAACGACCCGGGCACACTTGACGGCGATGAACAGCTCACACCTCGCCACGCCGGCCCCGGTCGGCAATCCGCGGGCGTTCGTTCCCGCGCTCGAGGGGATGCGCGGGTTCGCCGCTTTCGGTGTTCTGGTCACCCACGTCGCGTTTCAGACGGGGTCCACCGGTGATCCGGTGATCGGCCGGATCTGGGGGCGGTTCGACCTCGCGGTCGCGGTCTTCTTCGCGCTGTCCGGCTTTCTGCTGTGGCGTCCGCACGCGGCGTCGGCCCGGGGGCTCGGCCCGTCGCCCACGATCCTGAAGTACTGGTTCAACCGCGCGGCCCGCATCCTGCCCGCGTACTGGGTGCTGGTGATCCTGGTGCTCGCGTTCCTCCCCGCCGCCGGTGGCGGCTGGACGGTGTGGATGTCGAACCTGGCGCTGCTGCAGGTGTTCGTGCCGCTCACGCTCACCGAGGGCCTGACGCAGATGTGGAGTCTGTCGGTCGAGGTGGCGTTCTACATCTTGCTGCCGATCATCGCGCTGGCCTTGGTGAAGCTGCGGGGCACGAACGCCCGGTTCCGGGCGCCGGTGCTGCTCGCGCTGGCATCGGTGTGCCTGGTGTGGGCGTTCCTGCCGATCCCGGCGCCCGACGGCATCCACCACGACAACTGGCTGCCCGGGTACATCCCGTGGTTCGCGGCCGGCATGCTGCTCGCCGAACTCGCGATGGTCGGCGGGACGTGGGTGCACCGCCTCGCCGAGCATCGGGTGTGGATGGCGGCGATCGCGGTGGTCGCGTTCGGGTTGTCGACGACGTGGCTGGCCGGCCCGGAGGGTCTCGTCCGCGCCGAGCCGTGGCAGTACGCCGCCAAGATCGTGCTCGGCGCGATCATGAGTTTCGCGCTGCTGGCACCGCTGGTCCTGGCCGGGCATCGGCACCGGATCCTGGCGAGCCCGGTCGCGCTCGCGGTGGGACGGTGGTCGTACAGCCTGTTCATCTGGCATCTTGCGGTGCTGACGATCGTGTTCCCGATGTTCGGCATCGCCCCGTTCAACGGCAATTTCTGGTTCGTCCTCGCAGTCACCACAGTGCTGAGCATCGCGGTGGCGTCAGCCAGTTACGCGCTGGTCGAGGACCCTGCCCGCCGTGCCGTCCACCGCTGGGAGAAGCGCCGCCACATCGGCGACCGCGACAGCGGCAGTGCTGCCACTCCGGCGCAGACGACGCCGATCAGCGCGAACAGCTGAATCAGGAACGAGTGACCCACGTAGCCGTCGGCGGCCCGCCACGGCCCGGTCGACAGCAGCGCCGACGCGATCACCGTGGAAACTCCGGCGACACCGACGAGCACCCGGGCCGCGAACGCCTGTCCCCGCCACCGTGACAACCCGAGCGCCGCGGCGGCGACGAGCACGGCGGTAGCCGTGCCGACAGGCCCCGCGACCAGCGTCGCGACAGCCCCGACGCCGACGGCTGCGGCCACGACACTGTGCCACGGCCGAGGGGCGGGCCCGGTCTCGCGCTCGCGCCGCCGCGCCGCCGCCGCCAGCAGGACGAGGGGGATCAGGAGCAGCAGACCGAACGCGATGCCCGCGCGGTACCAGCGGTCGGACGGGAACGTGAGCGTCACGACGCCGTCCGTTCCGGCGGGCACGATCCAGCCCTGCTGCCAGCCGCCCACGACGACGGGCTGCAATTCGGTGCCGTCCGGCGCGGTCGCTACCCAGCCGACGTTGGTGCTCTCGGGCACCACCAGCAGCTGATCGGTGCCGGACGCTGCGACGTCGAGTTCGCGCAGGTTCTCGGTCCACCGGCCGACGGTGGGCGACGACAGCGGGGCCGGCGGCGGTGCAGGCGCGGCGTCGAGGCGCAGGTTGTCGACGGTGAAAGCGGGGCCCGGGGCGACCACGACGTCCTGACGTCCGGCGGGCAACGGGGCGGGCGCGGGATCGCACGGCGTCGCGGTCACCGGCTGCCCCGACGCCAACTGCCGCGCGGTAGCGGTGATCGACGTGCGCACGAGGGTGCCGCCGACGGAGATCGTGGGGCCGATGTCGCAGCCGACAGTGACGGTGCGATCGGTCTGCGCGGTCGCGGTTCCCGGGACGGGGCGGCCGCCGTCGCCGAGCACGGTCACTTCTGACAGTCCGGCGGGCTGGAGTTGCAGGAAGCCGAGCGCGGTGCGGTCGAGGACGTCGTGCCATTTCACGAGGCTCAGCACGATCGTGTCGGTGACCTGCGGTTCCAGCGGGATCGTCTGCGGTGCTGAGAGGTCTTCCTCGTTGTCGAGCTCGCGGGTTTGCGGGCCGTTGCCGAGATTGACCGCGACCCGGCTCGGCGACGCCGGCAGGCTGCCGGGGCTCGGGGTCAGCCGCAGCCCGGTCACGAGCGTGGGCTGCGGCAGCCGGATCGTCAGCGTCGGCAGTCCGCCCTTGCGCTGCGCGCTGTCGGTGGGTGCCGTCCACGACGTCGACACGTCGCCGTCGACGGCCGCGGCGGCGGTCCCGCGGAGTTCGACGCCGTCGGCAGCGCCGTGCGCCGACACCGCGGCAGGGTCGGTGACGATGCCCTCGAGCGCCGCACCGGGGCGCGGACGCAGAGTCAGTTGCGGTGTGACGACGGTCGATTCGGGCACCGACAGCGTCCGGCTGAACGTGCCGGGCTCCTCGGGCGGCAAGACCAGCGAGCCGCTGCAGTGGACCCGGTCGGGGCCGTCGGCGCAGCCCGCGCGCCCGGGCAGTTCCTGCCCCAGATCCCAGCCGCGGACCTGCGCGCCGTCGGGCGTCGCCGGCAGCACGGTGCGGTGGACGATCGGGACGGGCACCGGGTTGCCGGTCGAGTAGTCGTCGATCGAGATCTCGCTGACGCCGAACTGGTAGCCGGGGGAGCCGTCCTCGGTGTGGGTGGCGAGAATCCGCAGCCACGGTGTCGTGCCCGACGGCAGTGATACGTCGACGGGTTCGCCGGGCTTGTCGACCTTGACCGACGTCGAACCGTTCGGCGTCTCGATTCGGATCCACTTCACGGGCGGGCCGAACGCGGCGGGGCTGGTCGTGAAGTGCAGCATGCCGCGCGTGATCGGGGTGTCGAGGTCGAGGCGCAGCCACTGGCCGCGGGCTGTCTCGAGGCCGTTGCTCAGCCACGCCGTCGCCGGGTCGCCGTCGACGGTCGCGGCCGGTCCGCTGCCAGGCGCGGTGCCGCCCAGTTGGGTGGCGTCGGAGGCCGAACTGGAGACGGTGATCGCCGCGCCGGACCATTCGCCCTGCACCAGCGGCGCGCCCGGCACCGGGTAGTCGGGGACCGCGTTGTAGGTGCGGCGCGGGTCGTCGGGGCTGCGCAGCGCTGAACTGTGGTTGTCGACCTGGCCGAAGTCGGTCTCGCGGTCGGTGGGGGTGTCGGTGACGGTCACCGATCCGGCGTCGCGTCCGGCGCGCGCCGCGTCGGCCGCGAGCAGCGCGGGGCCTGTGACGGTGCCGTTCTCGGCGAGGCGCAGCAGCGACTCGGAACCGCCCTGCACGACGGGCACCCGGTCCAGATCGACGGCGTACGGCCCGGCGGGCGGTGTCGCGTCGCCCGGCGAGGTGACGCGGTAGATCTCGATGGCCGGGTAGCCGGGACGCAGGTCGCTGTCGATCACGACGCCGTCGACGGTGTCCGGGACGATCTCCTCCCCGAACCGGGCCACCTTCTCGAGGCCCGGCGAGCCGTCGACCGTCTGGTGCACCAGCAGCGGCCGCGCAGATCGGGACGTCTCGGGGTCGAGGTCGTTGCGGACGACGACGTAGCGGATGCCCTGGCCGAGCAGGGTGTCGGCGAGGCCGGCGGACGGGCGGCCGTCGGCGATGAGGCGCTGCACCGAGTCGAGCGCGCGGATGGCGCCGGGCGGCACGAGCGGGACGGCGTCGCGCACCGCCCACGGTGTGGACACGAGCGCCTGCAGCGGCTCGTCGCGCGTCAGGCCCCACACCTGCGCGCCGAAGGGGGCGCCGGGGACGACGAGGGCGCGTTCGGCGTCGGCGCCCGAGCCGGACCCGGCGGCGTGGTCCTCGAGCCACTGCGCCGCGTCGTGCCAGTACGACGGCACCTCGTCGTACGCGCCGCGCGGGGCGAGACGCCCGGACCAAGCGAGCGACGTCGTGAGGGTGAGCGCGACCAGCAGTAGCGTCGCGACCGCGACCATCGGCTCACGCTCGGGGTGCGCGAACGCGGTGCGCCAGCGGCGCAGCGGCACGGACCCGGGCAGCGGCACCTTCGCGAGGAGGTGCGCGAGGCCGAGGACGAGCGGCAGCCGGACCAGCGGTTCGAGCTTGTGGACGTTGCGCAGTGGCGCACCGGTGCCGTCCAGGAAGTCGCGGACCTGGTCGGCGATCGGGGAGCCGAGGTCGCCGAGGTAGCCGGCGCCCAGACCGGCGATGCCGACCAGCAGGATCAGCGTCAGCCGTCCCTTCGCGGGCATGCGGCGCATGCACAGGCCGGCGAGGCCCGCGGCGGCGATCAGCCCGGTCGCGACGACGGCGACCGGCTGCGTCACGAGGACCGTGCCCGCGACGCGTTCGGGGGAGACGAACGGCGTCCAGCTGTCGGTGCCGCGCAGCACCTCGGTGAGTGACGTCCACTGGGTCGTGACGCCGGCCGATTCGATGTAGTCGAGGAACGGCGGGCTCACCTGGCCGAGCAGCAGCAGCGGGACGATCCACCACACGGTCGCCAGCAGCAGGCACGGGATCCACCATGCGGTGAACACCCACCAGCGCCGGTTGGGGCGGTGCGCGATCCACCACAGCCCCGCGACCAGGCAGGCGGCGGCGGTGGCGACGGCGTTGACGGCGCCCATCAGCGCGACCGCGAGCGCCGATTGCGCCGCGAGCCGGCCCAGGCTGTGCGTCCGGTCGGCTCGCCAGGTCGGGGAGGTCGCCAGGATCACCGGCAGCAGCACCCACGGCGCCAGCATCATCGGCAGCGACTCCGACGAGATGGACCCGATCGTGGTGAGCACGCGCGGCGACAGCGCGAACGCGACGGCCGCGATGATCCGGGACGAGCGGCTGCCGATGCCGAGGGCCTCGGCGACGCGGATGACGCCCCAGAATCCGGCGACGATCAGCAGCGCCCACCACACGCGCTGCGTGATCCACGGGGGGACGTTCAGGAACTCGCCGAACGCGAAGAAGAGGCCGTGCGGAAAGAAGTAGCCATAGGCCTGGTTCTGCACCTGACCCAGCGGGGCGAGGCTGCTCCACTGGTGGGCGGCACGGGTCAGGAAACCGATCGGATTCTCGGTGAGGTCGTACTTCGTGTCGGCGACCACCAGGCCCGGCGACTGCAGCAGACACAGGATCAACGCGACGAACCCGGCGCCGAGAAGCCAGCGCCGGGTCAGTGGTTCAGTCGAGGGTTCGACAGAAAGCCCCCCGTCGGCGTGACCGCCGGACGAGGGGGACGTGCGGGAACGCGCGATGCCTGCGGGCTCAGCGGCTGCCGTACTCAACCTGGTTCAGGATCGACGAGGGCGCGTTTCCGGCGCGGTCGATGTCCGGGAGGGTGTTGTCCTGGGCGGCCGCGGTGACCCCGAGGACGGCACCGACACCGACGACGGCACCGATCACAGCGCTGGCAACGCCGGGGACAAGGAACTTCGCCATCTCGGATCTCCCATGGTCAAGCCGCCGGGTACGCGAGTGCTACTCGTGCGTACGTGATGTCCGGGTCAAGGTATCACCCGCGGGGTCGGTGGCGGGGCGTCCACGCCGAGTGCCCCGAGGAGAGTGCCGAGTTTCGTGGTGGTCTCGTCGAGTTCGGTGTCGGGGTCCGAGGCTGCGACGATCCCGCCGCCGGCCCACGCGAGGGCCGAGGTGCCGTCGGCGTCGATCTCGGCGCAGCGGATCGCGACCACCCAGTCGCCGTCGCCGGACGCGTCGCACCAGCCCACGGCACCGCCGTAGAAGCGGCGGTCACCTTCGACATCGCGGATGGCGTCGAGCGCCGGCCCGGTGGGCGTGCCACACACCGCGGGGGTGGGGTGCAGTCGTCTCGCGAGGTCCAGCGACGTCGTCGCCGGGTCCAGCAGTCTTCCGCGGATGGGACTGGCGAGGTGCCACAGTTCGCCGGTGCGGGTCAGTTCGGGCGTGGCCGGCACGTCCAGCTCCGGACACAGCGGTCCGAGCACGTCGCGGATCCACTCCACCACGTACGCGTGCTCGGCGAGGTTCTTCGCCGAGGCCAGCAGTCCCGCGCCCTCCGCGCGGTCGGCCCCCGGGTCGGCGCGGCGAGGAGCCGAACCCGCCAGCGGCCGGCACGTGACGGTGTCGCCGCGGCGGCTCAGCAGGATCTCGGGGCTGGATCCGACAAGGGTGTGCCCGCGGTAGGACTCGCCCGCCGCGGTGAGGTCGACGGCGAACCCGTTGGCCGTCTCGTGGCGGCCGATCATGCGGGCCGCGAGTGCCTCGGGGTCGATCGGCTGGTCGGCGGTCAGGCGCACGGCCCGCGCGGCCACCACCTTGTCGAACTCGCCGCTGCGGAGTCGGTGGATCAGTCGGCGCACGCGCTCGACGTGTTCGGCGGCGCTCGGGACTTCTCCGGCGATCCGCACGCGCGGGAGGGATGCGACTGTGTCGGGGCGCCACGGCCCCGCGCTCCACGTCGCCGCCACGGGCGCGGTGAGTGCAGTGGGCGCGGACGGATCGAACGGCAGCGCGCCGACCACCAGATCGGTGCGGCCGTCGGCGATCGCGGCCGATGCGGCGGCGACGGTGTCGAAGCGGTCCCGCGCCCCGGTGGCGCGCAGGGTCCGATCCGAACGGGAGAGAAGGAAGCCGTCCATGGTGCTGCCGACGATAGTCGGGTCACCGCGGACGGCCGCCTCCAGGTTCGCGCCTCTACTTACCCGGCGGAACGATCAGCACCGGCCGGTGACTGTGCCGCAGCACGTGGTCGGCGACGCTGCTCTGCAGCAGCGACCGCAGCCCCGTCGTGCCGCGGGTACCGGTGACGATGATGTCGGCGTTCAGTTCGTCGGCGCACTCGACGATCGCGGACCAGATGGCGGTCGACGACTCGCAGCAGCGACCCTCGGCGTTGAGCCCGGCGGCCAGCGCGAGGTCGACGCCCTCGTCGTTGGTGGTGCGGGCATCGACCAGCGCGACGTCCTCGGACTGCTCGTCGGGTACCCACTCGGGCTGCATGACGCCGGACAACCCGGACATCCGCGCCGCCTGTCGAACCATCGGTTCCCAGGCAGTGACGACGACGGCGCGATTCGCGGCCAGGAATCGGCCGGCGTGCTGGATCGCCCTCTTGGCGTTGTCGGAGCCGTCGTAAGCGATGAGCATGAGATCTGCAGGCACTGTGACCTCCTGATATCGGGGTCGACCGCCGGTGGCGGCCTTCGGCTTCCGTTCTTGAAGATTACCTTGCCATTACCTGTGCCGCGCGGCTCGAAAACAGCTCGGAACGATGTCGACTACCGTCGAAAGCATGCGAATCCGACACGCGTTCGCCCTCGCTCTGTGCGCCGGTCTCGTGACGGCGTGCTCCTCCGGTGACGGCACCGACACCAGCACGACGTCCGCGCAGCCGTCGTCGACGTCCGAAACGGCGGCGTCGTCGACGAATGCGCCGTCGGCGCCGTCGCCCTTCGGGTCCGCGATGTGCGGTCCCGGCTTCCTGAATGCACTCACCGAGCGGCAGAAACTCGCGCAGTTGCTCACCGTGGGTGTCACGGGCACCGCGGACGCCCTCGACGTCGTGAAGTCCGAGGGCATCGGCGGCATCTTCGTCGGCAGCTGGACCGACGAGTCGATGCTCGCGAACGACGAGGTCGCGCAGGTCGCGGAGGCCAGTGCGGTGCCGCTCATGGTGACGATCGACGAGGAGGGCGGCCGGGTGTCCCGCGTGGACCAGTTGTTCGGCCCGGATCCGTCGGCCCGCGAGGCGGCGCGCACCATGACGACCGAGCAGACCTATCAGATGGCGCTCGAGCGGGGCCGTCAGCTGCGGAGTGTCGGAATCACCGTCAATTTCGCCCCCGACGTCGACGTCAGCAGCCAGTCGGATGATTCGGTGATCGGTGACCGCTCCTTCTCGGACGACCCGGAGGTGGTGACGCGGTACGCGGAGGCGTACGCACGTGGTCTGCGGGAGGCCGGAATCCTGCCGGTGCTCAAGCACTTCCCGGGCCACGGGTCGGCATCGGGCGACTCGCACACCGGGGCCGTCACCACGCCGCCGCTCGATCAGTTGCAGGACTCGGATCTGGTGCCGTTCCGAAATCTGGTGGACACCGAGGTGGGCGTCATGCTCGGACACCTCAGTGTGCCGGGGCTGACGACCGACGGGCTGCCGGCCAGTCTGAGCCCGCAGGCCGTCGAACTGCTCCGCAAGGGGACCGGGTACGACGCGCCGCCGTTCACCGGCCCGATCTTCACCGACGACCTGAGCGGGATGAAGGCGATCACCGATCGGTACGACATCGCCGACGCGGTGGAGCAGGCGTTGAAGTCGGGGGTGACGGTGGCGCTGTGGCTCACGACGGACGACGTCCCGCGGGTGCTGGACCATCTCGAGGAGGCGGTCGACAAGGGTCGGTTGCCGCAGTCGCAGGTGGATTCGTCGGTGCTCACGCTGGCGCGTGCGAAGGGCGCTGTGACCTGCTGAGGATCACCTGGGTCACAATGGAATGACCGTTGATCTTCTTACCGTAGAGTAAGATGGCATCTCTTACCTGTGGTTGGAGGAATGATGGCTGGAGGCACCAAGCGGCTGCCCAGGGCTGTGCGCGAGCAGCAGATGCTCGACGCCGCCATCGAGGTCTTCTCCGACAACGGCTTCCACGACGCGTCGATGGACGCGATCGCCGCCAAGGCGAGCATCTCGAAGCCGATGTTGTACCTCTACTACGGCTCCAAGGACGAGTTGTTCGCCGCGTGCATCCACCGCGAGGGCGTGCGGTTCGTCGAGGCCATCTCGCCGGCCGGGGATCCCACGCTGCCGCCGCGGGAGCAGTTGCGCGCCGCGCTCACCGGTTTCCTCGGGTTCGTCGACGCCAATCGTCGCTCGTGGATGGTGCTGTACCGGCAGGCGATCGGTCAGCAGACTTTTGCGTCCCAGGTGGGCAGTAGCCGGGACCGGTTGATCGAGCTCACCGCCAAGTTGCTCGAGTCGAGCACCAAGGACCCCGATGAGGGGACGGACTTCTCTATCATGGCCGTCGCGCTGGTCGGCGCCGGTGAGGCTGTCGCCGACCGGGTGGCGGGCGGCGAGATCGCGGTCGGCGACGCCGTCGATCTGCTCGAGAATCTCGCATGGCGGGGTCTGGCGGGCAAGAAGAAGTAGTAGCGGCCGAATGTACGAGTGGCCCCGGGCATCGATGCCCGGGGCCACTCGCATTCTCGATCAGTACCAGTGTTTGCGGCCACCGACCGCGCGGCCCGCGGCACCGAGGATGAGCAGGATCGCGCCGACGACCAGTGCGATGACGCCCAGGGTCCACAGGATCGGGATCTTGATGAGCAGACCGATGACGAGCAGGATGATGCCGAGAGTAATCATGTTGTGGACCTTGCGCTTTCGGTAGGGGTTGGATCTTTCGGTAGGGGAGAGGTCGGTGCGTCGTCAGGCCGCGGGGCGTTGCCGGACGCGGCGCCCGCGCAGGGCGATTGCCCGCTCGGATTCGCCCATGCCACCCCAGACGCCGAACGGTTCCGGCAGGGCGAGAGAGTGCTCGAGGCAGGCCTTCACGACCGGGCAGGTCGCGCAGATCGCCTTGGCGCGCCGCTCACGCATCATGCGTGCGTTGCCGCGCTCGCCGGTCGGGGGGAAGAAGATCGATTCGTTCATGCCCTGGCAGCTGCCGTTCTGCTGCCATTCCCAGGTATCCGCCAGGGGCGCGAGGTTGGGGCTGAGTCCGGTCATCGAGTGCTCCTCGTGAAAAGTTCGTGGATGGTCGATCGCGTAGCGGGCGCCGTCAGGCAGCGCTGAGTTCGGGTGTCTCGCCCGTGTGGGGGACGTCCGCGAACATGTTGTCGAGTCGACGCTTGAGTTCCTCGGTGCTGAGCGACCAGGTCGCCGAGGCGCGGCCTGCGGCAGCCGAGCGGTATGCACTCACGTGTAGTCATCCTTTCTTCTGATACGGCCCACCCGGCGCCGGCAGGGCCTCTCGGCTTGCCGACCAGGTTCGGAAGACCGGTGGTTGGAGTGCATCCGTCGGCCGCGGGCGCGGCCTGGTCTGACATCTCCGTCTCACTCTTCTTCGCTTGCATCTGGAAGCTTTGACTTCTGAACCGTACAACAAAATCTGTGTCCGTCAAAACAGATTAATTGAACTGTGCCGTGGATTGGATCTTCCGTGCAGGTGGGAGGGGATTGTTCGCGCGTGTCGGATCGGCGGCATATGTCGCTGCTAGCGCGCCGTGATGGGCCGGTGGCCGGGTAACGTTCGTTGCAGAGACGTGATCGTGCGGGCTTGCCGGTCGCGAATCGTCGTCTCCGCCGCCGCATCACTTGCGACGGCCTTCCAGACAGAGGTGACTCAGTGCCACGTACTCGCGAATACGCCGATCACTACGCAGATGCGCTCACGGCGCTCGCTGCGGCGACGCACCGGCCCGCGAACGTGGTCAACACCGGCGCCGGCTACGCGATTCGCGTGGATTTCGAGTACAACCGCTTCCTGCTGGCGACGAATCATGAGGTCGAGGGGCTGTCGGGTGACCAGGCCTCCGTGGAACGCTGGACGGTTCGCTTCTTCCAGGCAGTGCCCGACGGCGGTGCGGAGGAACTCGTCGCGGCCGAGCATCAGTGGCTGGCGGATGCGTTCGATCAGGCAATCGCGGAGCTCGGGCGCACCGGTAACCGGATCGAGGCGGACATGGAGTTGGGTGAGCTGAGCGCCCCCGGCGACGTGTGATCCTCCCCGCCGGTTCCGCGTGAGCCGGGGCACAAAGAATCTTCGTCTGCCGCCGCACATTCGATGCGGGCTCGGTGTTACGGTGAGTCGTCAGCACAAGCTCGCGGACGGTGCGCAGACAAGACCCTGATCGTCTGAACGGGGTCGGGTGGACTGACCGCGCACGCGATTCCCCGCGACCGAACTCGACGCGATATGAAGGCCACGATGACGCAACAGTCTCCGCCCCGCTCTACCCGCGGAGTCTACGGAATTTCGGTCACCTCGGAATTGACCGGGATCGGTCCGCAGACTCTGCGACTGTACGAGCGGCGCGGCCTGATCCACCCGTCGCGCACGGGCGGTGGCACGCGGCGCTACAGCGAGGACGACATCTATCGTCTGGCGCGGGTGTCGGACCTGGTCGAGGCGGGCGTCAATCTCACCGGTATCCGGCAGATCCTCGATCTCGAGGCGTCCAACGCCGAACTCTCCGTCGAGAACGAGCGGCTGCGAACCGAACTCGGGCAGTAGCACCGACGAGCACCGACGAGCACCGACGAGCACCGACGACGACGCCCGGGCTCCCTTTTCAGGGTGCCCGGGCGTCGCGGTTCGTCAGCGCAGGGTCGCGCTCAGGTGCGGGTACCCCTTCTTGGGGTTCTTGAGTGACAGATCCCAGCCGTCCGCGGTTCGGTCGGCATACAGGTTCACGGTGGCCGGCAGCACGATCGGCTTGCCGAAGCGGACGCTGTAGGTGACCGCGTCGGGTATCCGCCCCTCGAGGGGTTGCAGTGCCGCCGCGGCGCTCCACATGCCGTGCGCGATCGTGCCCGGGAAGCCGAATGCCTTGGCACCCAGCGAGGAAACGTGGATCGGGTTGCGGTCACCCGACACCGCCGCGTACCGGCCGATGATCTTCTGATCCACCCGCAGGGTGCGGGTGGGCGGGGGCGGGACCTCGTCCGTGCGTTCGGTCTTCGGTTCCTTCGGCGCGCCGGTGGGGTGCATCTTGAGGAACGTGCTGACCTGACGCCACACGAGTTCCCGGCCCACCGATACCTCGCTGACGAGGTCGACCTGTGTGCCCTTCGCGTGGGGCCGCAGGTTCTCGGCGTGGACCTTCAGATCGAGCGGTTCGCTCACCGAGATCGCTCGCAGCTGCTCGATCACGTTGTCCGTGTGTACGGAACCGATTGCCGGGAAGGGGAACTCGCGCGAGGTCAGCAGGCGCATCACGGTCGGGAACACGAGTGTGAACGGATACGTGATCGGCAGGGTGTCGCCGAATCGCAGTCCGCACACCTTCGCGTATGCCGCCAGGTTGTCGTGGTCGACGCGCAGGCCGGACAGGGCCAGCGTCTCCCTCGGCAGGCTCCTACGGCCGGACGGCTTCGCGAACGGCAGTGCGCCGAGCGCGGCACGCGCGTAGTTGTCGAGGGTTCCGGGCTGCTCGCGCAGCTGCACGAGAGTGCCCTTGCCGCCGGCCATCACGCGCCCAGCAGGGACTGACCGCACACCCGGACGACCTGGCCGGTGACGGCGTTGGATGCGGGGCTCGCGAAGTACGACACGAGTTCGGCGACGTCGACCGTCTGACCGCCCTGCAGGAGCGAGCTCATGCGGCGTCCGGCCTCGCGGGTCGCGAACGGGATGGCCGCGGTCATCGCGGTCTCGATGAAGCCCGGCGCCACCGCGTTGATGGTGATCTTCTTCTCCGCCAGCACCGGCGCGGTTGCCTGGACCAGGCCGATGACGCCGGCCTTCGAGGTGCCGTAGTTGGTCTGGCCGCGGTTGCCGGCGATGCCGGCGATGGACGACACGTCGACCACGCGGCCACCCTCGCGCAGCACGCCCTTGGCGACCAGTGCGTCGGTGATCTTCTGCGGGGCAAGGAGGTTGACGCCGAGGACGCTGTTCCAGCGGGACTCGTCCATGTTGGCGAGCGTCTTGTCGCGGGTGATGCCGGCGTTGTGGACGATGATGTCGACGCCGCCGTGCCGCTCCGTGAGATGTTCGGCGAGCTTGTCGGCCGCGTCAGGGGCCGTGACGTCGAGGGCGAGGGACGTGCCGCCGACCTTGTTGGCGGTGTCGGACAGCGCCTGACCGGCGGCCGGGATGTCGGCGCACACGACGTGGGCGCCGTCGCGGGAGAGCACCTCGGCGATGGTGGCGCCGATGCCGCGGGCGGCGCCGGTCACGACGGCGACTTTGCCCTCGAGCGGGCGGTCCCAGCTGGCGGGGGCGACGGAATCCTCGGCGCCGACGCGGATGACCTGGCCGTCGACGAACGCGGACTTGGCCGACAGCAGGAAGCGCAGGGTCGACTCGAGGCCCGACAGGCCGGGTGCGGCGTCGGGGGAGACGTAGACCAGCTGGGCGGTCGCGCCGCGCTTGACCTCCTTGCCGACGCTGCGGGTGAAGCCCTCGAGGGCGCGCTGGGCGATCTGTTCGTCGACGCCCGAGGTCAGCTCGGGGGTGGTGCCGAGCACGACGACACGGGCGGACGGCGCGAGGTTGCGGATGACGGGCTGGAAGAACTCGAACAGCTGGACCAGCTCGGTGACCTGGCCGATGCCGGTCGCGTCGAACACCAGCGCGCCGTAGCGGTCGTCGTGCGGCTGCGCGGCGGGGTAGTCCGACAGTAGTTCCCGGATCGGCTCCGCGAGGCGGCCCTTGCCGCCGATGAGGACCGGACCGGCCAGCGCGGGCTCGCCGGCCTTGTAGCGGCGCAGCTTCTCCGGCTGCGGCAACCCGGCCTGCTTGGCGATGAACGCGCCCGGCGCGGACGAGAGGAACTGTGAGTAGAGGTCGGGAGCGCCCTTGCTGGCTGCCACGGTCCACCTTCTTTGTCGCAATCGGGCACCCGTGCATCCGGGTGCGGTGTCGACATTGAACTTACTCTGGAGTAAGTTCAATGTCGAGTGTAGGAACCCCCGCCGAGGCGGATCGACCATGCGGATCTCGAGCAGATCCCCCAGCTACATGGAGACCGACGTGACCAGCAGAGCCCGTAACCGCAACGCCAAGCCGGCATCCGCACCGCAGTCCGGTGGTCGGCAGTTTCGTCCCGTCGCCATCGTGGGCGGCAACCGCATTCCGTTCGCGCGCTCGGACCGGGCTTACGCCCACGCGTCCAACCAGGACATGTTCACGGCGACGCTCGACGGGCTGGTCAGTCGCTTCGGTCTGCAGGACGAGCGCCTCGGCATGGTCGTCGGCGGGGCGGTACTCAAGCACAGCCGCGACTTCAACCTTATGCGCGAGTGTGTTCTCGGCAGCGCCCTGAGCCCGTACACCCCGGCCTACGACCTGCAGCAGGCGTGCGGCACCGGTCTGCAGTCGATCATCGCGGTCGGCGACGCCATCGCTGCCGGGCGGATCGACGCGGGCGTCGGCGGCGGTGTGGACACCACGTCGGACGCTCCGATCGGCGTCAACAACGAACTGCGCGAGTTCCTGCTGTCGGTGAACCGTGCCCGCTCGACGGCGGATCGCGTCAAGCTCGTCGGCCAGTTGCGTCCGTCGATGGTCGGCATCGAGATCCCGCGCAACGGCGAGCCCCGCACGGGCCTGTCGATGGGCGATCACGCCGCGATCACCTCGAAGGAATTCGGCGTCCGGCGTGAGGCCCAGGACGAACTCGCCGCCGCGAGCCATCGGAACATGGCCGCCGCATACGACCGGGGCTTCTTCGACGACCTGGTCACCCCGTTCCTGGGCCTGACCCGCGACGACAATCTGCGGCCCGACTCGAACGTCGACAAGCTGGCGACGCTGAAGCCCGTGTTCGGCACCAAGCTGGGTGACGCGACCATGACCGCCGGCAACTCCACCCCGCTCACCGACGGCGCGTCCGCGGTACTGCTGTCCACCGACGAGTGGGCGGCCGAGCGCAATCTGCCGGTGCTCGCGCACCTGGTGGATTCGGAGACCGCGGCGGTCGACTACATCCACGGCGGCGACGGTCTGCTGATGGCGCCCACCTACGCAATCCCGCGACTGCTCGAGCGCAACGGTCTCACTCTGCAGGATTTCGACTTCTACGAGTTCCATGAGGCATTCGCATCCGTCGTGCTCGCGACGCTGCAGGCGTTCGAGTCGGACGAATACTGCAAGGAGCGCCTGGGCCTCGACGGTGCCCTCGGCAGCATCGACAGGTCCAAGCTCAACGTCAACGGATCGTCGCTCGCGGCGGGGCACCCGTTCGCGGCCACGGGCGGCCGGATCGTCGCCTCGCTCGCGAAGATGCTGGCAGAGAAGGGTTCGGGTCGCGGTCTGATCTCCATCTGCGCTGCCGGTGGCCAGGGCGTCACGGCCATCGTCGAGGTCTGACACGGCGGCTTCGTCCAGGAAACCGAACAACCCGCACAGCGGGTTGTAACGCTCCCGGGGCGGCCTCGATAATCCAGTTGGCTCCGCGTTGTTGCCTGACCCCCGACCTGGCAACGGCGCGGAGCCACTCTGCGTTTCGCGTCGCGACAGACCGCGTGGAATGATTCGTCGGACGCCGTCTGGCGGGATTCTTGAACAGTCGTGTGTGTGACCGCGACTATCCTCACGGGAGAACACGCAATGCGACGGCCCAGCACGGTGTCGATTCGGCAGGAGGGGCCTTTCCATGAGTGACGAGCGCGACCGCGTCCATGACGGGGATGTCCATGACGGGGATGACGGCGTGGACGGCCCCCGGCCCGACGACAACCCCACCGAGATCCTTCCGGTGGTCCCTGCCGAAGATGCGGACGGCGCGTCCCTGAACGACGCGTCCCCGGACGAACCGGCGGCCGGACCCTCGGGCGAGCCCTCCCCGGACGAACCGGCGGACGAACCCTCGGGCAATTCCGCTTCCGACCATTCCGCGGATGCGCCGACCGAGGTGTTCGCGGCCACCCCGACCGATCCGGAACCGGCCGCTGAACCGGTTGCAGAAGCCCCCGGTCGGCGGCGTTGGGTGAAGTATGTCGCGGCTGCGGGCGGTGTCGTCGCCGTCGCGGTGATCGCATACGCGGTCGACTGGGTCGTGTCGGCCGACCGGGTGCCCCGCGGTGTCACCGTCGCCGGCGTCGAGATCGGTGGGCAAGATCCGCAGACTGCCGAGGCGACGCTGCGCGCGGCGCTCGGCCCCCGCGTGGATCGTCCGGTCCCGGTGCGTGCCGGCAGCACCGACAGCGAGATCGTTCCGGCGCAAGCCGGGGTGGGCATCGACTGGACGGCGACGGTCGACCGTGCGGGCGAGCAGCCGATCAACCCGTTCACTCGTCTGGCGTCGCTGTTCACCAACCAGGAGATCGGTGTGGTCTCCACGGTCGACGACGCCGCGCTGACCGGCGCGATCGTCGGCGTGCAGCAACAGTCCGACCGCGCGCCGCGTGAGGGCAACATCGTGTTCGAGGGGACCTCGGTGGTGCCCGTCGCGCCGCTGCCCGGGCAGAACCTGCAGGTGGAGCCCGCGAAGGACACTTTCGTCGCGGACTGGGCGAACGGCACCACCGTCGACCTGCCGGTCGAGACCGTCGACGTCACGGTCACACAGGCCGGCGTCGACGCGGCCGTGCGCGACGTCGCGAACCCCGCGGTGTCCGCCGACGTCGAGGTGACCGGCAAGAACGGTGCGGTGGCAACGCTGCCGCGCGACCAGGTCGGCAAGGTCCTGAGCTTCGCACCCGACGGTGGTGGCGGGCTGTCGCCGCAGTACAACGTCGAGGCGGCCACCGCGATCCTGTCGCCGCAGCTCGCGAGCACCGAGACCAAGCCGAAGGACGCGTCCATCAGCCTGTCCAGCGGCTCGCCCGTCGTGGTGCCGTCGGTCACCGGCGAGCTCGTGCAGTGGGCCAAGACGCTCGAACCGCTGCCCGCGCTGCTGACGGCGCCGGGTCCGCGCACCACCCCCGCGGTGTACGAGCCGGCCGAACCCGCGCTCACCACCGACGGCGCGAAGGCGCTCGGGATCCGCGAGGTGATCGGCGAGTACACCACCGGCGGCTTCGAATACGCGTCGGGCGTGAACATCCGCCTCGCGGCGAGTGCGATCAACGGTGTCATCGTCAAGCCGGGCGAGACGTTCTCGTTCGACGCCGAGACCGGACCCCGCGGCTCGGCGCAGGGCTACGTCGACTCGGGCATCATCAACAACGGTCGCCCGGACAAGGCGGTCGGTGGTGGCATCAGCCAGCTCGCGACCACCCTCTACAACGCCTCGTACTTCGCGGGCATGGAAGACATCGACCACACCGAGCACAGCTACTACATCTCGCGGTATCCGGCGGCGCGCGAGGCGACGGTGTTCGAGGGTGCGATCGACCTGAAGTTCCGCAATCCGTCGAAGACGGGCGTCATGGTCCAGACGATCGGCACCAACTCCAACATCACGGTGCGGATCTGGGGCACCAAGACCGTCGACGTCGAATCGGTCACCGGTGGCCGGACGAACCAGACGTCGCCGAACACCATCACGCTTCCGGCCGGCCCGCACTGCGTGCCGTCCAGCGGCGCACCGGGATTCACCACGAGTGACACCCGGATCATCACGGACGCGAACACCGGCGCGGAGATCTCCCGCAACACCCGGACCGTCCGCTACGACCCGGTGCCGATCGTGAAGTGCGTGTCGAACGAGCCGGCGCCGAAGCCGTCCGAGGACACCAGTACGTCACCGTCGCCGACCCCGGGCGGTTAGTCGGGTTCGTCCCCCTCCACAGCTGCGGGGGGACGGTCACACCTCGATCGGCGGGTGCAGCCGCATCAGCGTCCATGCCCGGTCCCGCCGCACCGACAGGGCACTCGCCCCGAGCGATGCGAGCAGCAGGCCCAGGAGCACCGCGATCGACACCCACAGCCGGGAGTCGATGCCGCCGACGGTGAGCTGTCGCAGGCCGTTGACGGCGTAGGTCATCGGGTCGAACGGGTGCAGGATCTGGAAGGGTTTCGCGGTGGTTTCGACGGGGTAGATGCCGCCCGCCGACACCAGTTGCAGCATCAGGAACGCGAGGGTCACCACGCGGCCCACGGCGGGCCCGAAGATCGCGTTGAACGCCTGGATCAGCGCCATGTACGTGAGCCCGACGAGGCCCAGGAACGCGATGGTCCCGAACACGTACACCGGCACCAGTCCCACCCCGAAGTGCACGACGACGTACATCACCAGCACCTGTGCGATCGCGATGAGGGCGGCCGGCCAGTACGACGCCAGCACCACCCGCATCGCGCCCAGCCCGGTGGAGATAGGACGGTTCTGGATGGGCCGCAGGAGCATCCAGGTGATGATGCCGCCGACGAACAGGGCCAGCGGCAGGAAGAACGGCGCGAAGCCGGTGCCGAATGTCTTGGCGCGGTTGTCGTGTTGCTGATCGAGAGCGACCGGGGCGGAGAGCGTCTGCGCGACGACGGTCCGCTGCTGCGGATCCCATTGCGGCACCTGCTCGCTGCCCTCCTTCAGCTGCGACGAGAGTTCTCCCGAGCCGTCCTTCAATTGGGTAGTGCCGGTGGCCAGCTGTCCGGCGCCCTGCGCCAGGGTCTCGCTGCCGCTGGACAATTGGGACAGGCCGTCGTCCAGGGTGCGAGCGCCCGACGCAGCCTGCTGCCCGCCACTCTGCAGCTGTGTCAGGCCGTCGCGTAGCTGTCCGGCACCGCCGACAGCCTGCGACATGCCCGCGCGGTAGGGGCTCGAGGGATCGCCGAGCTGGAACGCGAGTTGCTGTGCGCCGTCTCGGAGTTGCGTCAGCTGCGCCCGGGTGGCCGGGTCGAGCACCGCGCCGAGGGCGCCGGTGACCTGGTCGACGAGCTGATTCACCCCGGCGCTGACCTGCCCCGCGCCGTCGCCCAGCTGGGTCGTCGCGCCCGACAGCTGGTCCAGGCCACCGGCGAGTGCGCCCGCCCCGCCGGACGCGGTGTCGATGCCCGCCGACAGTTGGGAGGTGCCGTCGGCGAGGGCTGTGGAGCCGGCCTTCGCGGTGCCCAGCCCGTCGGCGAGAGTGCGGGAGCCGCCCGCGAGTTGCTGGGCACCCGCGTCGGCGGCCTGCGCTCCGGTCGCGAGCTGTCCGGCGCCGTCGGCTGCCTTACGGAGCCCGTCACCGGCGGCACCGAGCCCGACGAGCACCTGGTCGACGGACTGCTCGCCGATCTGGGCGCTCACCGCGTTGAGGATCTGCTGCGCGGCGTTCTGTCCGATGATCGTGGCCAGGTAGTTGTTGGCGTCGTTGTAGGTGAAGATGATTCGGGCCTTCTGCGGATCCGGCCCGGTGGGGGAGGCCACGGACTGGCTGAAGTCGCCGGGCAGCGTCACCGAGAAGTAGTAGCGCCCGTCCGCGACGCCCGTCGACGCCTCGTATTCGGTCACCTCGTGGAAGTCGAGTTCGCCGGAATCGACCAGGCCCTTGGCCACTTCGTCGCCGGCATTCAGCGGTTTGCCGTCGACGACGGTGCCGTGATCGCGGTTGACCAGCGCCACCGGAATCTTGTTCGCGGCACTGAACGGATCCCAGAACGCCCACAGATACAGCGCCCCGTACAGCAGCGGCATCAGCACGATCGTCACGAGCGCGACCCGCGGCATCAGTCCGCGCGAGAACCGCTTGAGTTCGGTGCCGAGCGACATCCCTGCGAGCATGGCTACTCCTCGCCTTCCCATTCGGCGTCCGACATCGGATGGAATTCGTGGGCGGGCGAATTCGGCGGCAGCGGATTGACCGCGGACGCGATCACCGTCTGCCGTGCCCCGAGCATCGCCAGATGCTCGACGAGGCGAGTCCGGTCGTGTTCCTCACGGACCTGTTCGAGGTCGTCGATCAGCAGCAGTGGCGGCATCTTCGTGTTCGCGACGGCGATGCGCAGCAGCATGCTGTCGAGTTCGCCGAGATCGCTGACGTAGTCGGTGAGCCGCGGCATCGGGCGGTTTCCGAACACCGGCGCGCACACCTGCTCGAGTTCGCGCTGACCAGCGCGGCGAATCAGGAGATACCACGTTGCATCCCAACGGATCTGCTCCGTGATGAGGTCGCGCACCGTCACCGACTCGGAGATGGTGTCGATGCCCTCGAACCCCGCGATCGCCGAGATTGCGCGGATCCCTCCCGGCTTGGTGCGCCCCAGCACCCGCAATTTTCCCGACGACGGCTTCATCCGTCCGCTCAGCGTCAGCAGCAGCGACGTCCGGCCCGATCCGGCGAAGCCCTGGATCACCGCCAGCCCCCCGAACGGGATGCGCAGGTCAACCGGGCCGAACACCGGCCCCAGGGATCCGCTGCGGGTGAGTCCGTCCGCACGCACGGCAAGTGTGGGACCGGCGGGCTCGGAGAATCCGGTGCGCTCGTCCATGCTGGTCACAGCTGATCACCAACCTCGGTTCGGTGGCGGGATCGACATCGACAAGCCAAACACAACCGAGTGGTCCGTGCCGGCAATGGCGCGAATCGGGGCGCACCCGCGGGACTCCGGTCCACTCGCGTTTTGCGCACTTATCGCGGCCCGACGGGTCCCGGACGCGCGATAAGTGCGCAAAACGCGGGGTGGGTCAGCCTGGGAGGTCCGTCAGTCCGGCAGTGCCACGACGTCGGGGATCTCGCCGTCGAGGATGCGTAGCCGGACGTCCTGCAACTGCCGCTCACCGCGGCGCTGCAACCACCGATTTCCGGCCGGGAAACGGCCCACCACATGGTGTTTGACGACGTTGACGCCCAGCCTGCCGACCGGGTACCACGGTGGCCGCATCGGGACCTTCAGGGCCCGCACGCCGGCCGGCCCGAGGAGCATGGTGGCCAGGGACAGGCCACGCTCGTATTCGTAGCGCCGCCGCAACCGGTCGAAGTGGGCGTATCGGGTGCGCAGGGGGAGTTCGACGAGCGACTCGGCCAGCGCGTAGCTGTGCTCGTCGGCCGCGGGGGAGGAAGATCCGATCTGGTACATCATGCGCAGCCCGGGCCGTTCGGCGAACGGCAGCCACCTCGGGTCGACGCCCATCAGCCAGCCGACGTAGCACCACAGGTGCAGCACGGCGTCGGCTTCCCGCCGGGTGTAGCGGACGCCGAGCACGCGGGTGTGCAGCAGGAACGTGATCGAGAACAGGCCCAGCGTGCCGGCCTGGTCGAACTGGTTGACGGGCAGTCCACGCGCGCTGCTGTCCCAGTCGGTCTCGTGCTCGTGGTGGTAGTCGACGAACGCGTGCATCAGGCGGACGTGCACCGACAGCATGAAGCCGTCGCCGAAGCGGTCCAGGCCGTCGTCGGCGACGCATCCGTTCCACCAGGTGCCGGTCTCGGCGATCCGGCGGCGGGTGCGTTCCCCGGTCAGCCGGCCCGACGCCGTCAGTACCGGCAGTGGCCCCGAATTGTTGTAGCCACCCAGCAGCGAGCCGTAGGCGAGCACGTCGCCTGCGTCCGACCCGACGCGGCGCAGCGTGCGTGCACCGAGCGCGATGAGGTCGCGGTCCACCCAGTCGGGGGTGTCCTCGAGGAGAGCGAAGTACTCGCGCAGCGGCGTCGGCGCGTCCGGGACCGCCTCGATGCCCTCGGCAAGGGCCTGGCGGAACTGCGCGAGGGTTACCGTGCGGTCCTGCCGGATGGCCCGCACCAGCGCGGCGCTGGGCTCGTCGCGCTCGAGCAGCGCGCGCCGCAGCGCGTCCGCTTCCTGCACGGTGGCGTCGGGGGACGGCCAGGCGAAGGGCCGGAGCGGCGCGGTGATCCGGGCGGCGTGTGCTCGGTCGCGCATGTACCGGGTCGGGGCTTCCGTGGCGGGAGTCACACTCCCAGCCTGATTCTGACAACGCATGTTGTCAATGCCTGGTCGGAAAAATGCCGCTGCCGCACAACGAAGCTCGTCGTGCGGCAGCGGCGGGATGCGTCTCGGGGTCTAGAACGCGGCCTCGTCCAACTCCATGATGTCGTTGTCGAGGTGAGACAGGATGGTGCGGGTCGCGGTCAGCTCGGGCAGCACGTTCTTCGCGAAGAAGGACGCGGTTGCAACCTTGCCCTCGTAGAAGGCCTTGTCCTTCGCGGCAGGACCCTCGTCGAGCGCCTTGATCGCGATCTCGGACTGACGCAGCAGCTGCCAGCCGATGAGCAGGTCGCCGACCGACATCAGGAAGCGGACCGAGCCGAGACCCACCTTGTACAGCTCGGTGGGCTGCTCCTGTGCGCCCATGAGGTGACCGGTGAGCGTGGCGGCCATGCCCTGCACGTCCTCGAGGGCGGTGGACAGCAGCGCGCGCTCCGCCTTGAGGCGGCCGTTGCCCGCCTCGCTGTCGATGAACTTCTTGATCTCGCCGGCCACGTGGGCCAGCGCGACACCGCGGTCGCGGGCGATCTTGCGGAAGAAGAAGTCCTGCGCCTGGATGGCGGTGGTGCCCTCGTACAGCGAGTCGATCTTGGAGTCGCGGATGTACTGCTCGATCGGGTAGTCCTGAAGGAAGCCGGAGCCGCCGAGAGTCTGCAGGCTCTCGGTCAGGTACTGGTAGGCCCGCTCCGATCCGACGCCCTTGACGATGGGCAGCAGCAGATCATTGACGCGGAACGCGGTCTCCTTGTCGGCACCGGACACCATCTCGGCGACGACGTCGTCCTGGTGGGCGGCGGTGTACAGGTACACCGCGCGCATGCCCTCGGCGTATGCCTTCTGCATCGCGAGGCTGCGGCGGACGTCGGGGTGATGCGTGATGGTGACGCGCGGTGCGGTCTTGTCCGTCATCTGCGTCAGATCGGAACCCTGGACGCGCTCCTTGGCGTAATCGCGCGCGTTGAGGTAGCCGGTGGACAGGGTGGAGATGGCCTTGGTGCCCACCATCATCCGGGCGTGCTCGATGACGTCGAACATCTGGGCGATGCCGTTGTGGACCTCGCCCACGAGCCAGCCCTGGGCCGGAACGCCGTGGCCGCCGAAGGTGAGCTCGCACGTCGTGGACGCCTTGAGACCCATCTTGTGCTCGACGTTGGTGACGAAGACGCCGTTGCGATCGCCGAGCTCGTTCTTCTCGAAGTCGAAGTGGAACTTCGGGACGAAGAACAGGCTCAGACCCTTGGTGCCCGGTCCGGCGCCCTCGGGGCGGGCCAGCACCAGGTGGAAGATGTTCTCGAACAGGTCGTCGGAGGTGGCGGAGGTGATGAACCGCTTGACGCCCTCGATGTGCCAGGAGCCGTCGTCCTGCTTGATGGCCTTGGTGCGCCCGGCGCCCACGTCGGAACCGGCATCCGGCTCCGTCAGCACCATGGTGGCGCCCCAGCCACGCTCGACACAGGTTGCCGCCCACTGCTTCTGCTCGTCGGTGCCGTTGTGGAACAGCACGTCCGCGAACGACGGACCGGCCTGGTACATGAACGCGGCGGGCTGTGCGCCCAGCAGCATCTCGGAGATCGCCCACACGAGTGCGCGGGGAACGGGAACGCCGCCGATCTCTTCGCTCAGGCCCATCCGGTACCACTCGGCGTCCCACATCGCCTTGAACGACTTCTTGAAGGGTTCAGGCAGGGTCGCCTCGTGCTTCTCCGGATCGAACACCGGCGGATTGCGGTCGGTGTCGGCGAACGCCTCGGCCAGCGGGCCCTCGGCGAGGCGCGCGACCTCGGACAGCATCTCCTTGACGGTGTCGGCGTCCAGATCGCTCCAGGCGCCCTCACCCAGTAGCTTGTCCAGACCCAGAACCTCGAAGAGGTTGAATTCGAGGTCGCGGACGTTGCTCTTGTAGTGGCCCATGTTCTCTCCCTGAAGTGGCACTGCGTTGGTGCGGTCTGTCTTTCCGTCAAGTACCGCCCAAGTAGCTACTCGTCGGTAACTTAGCCGATATTACTCGCGATTAAGTTAGCTGCCAAGGGTGGGCTTGCGGGCGACGAGGAGCGCGTCGATCGCGGTGCCGGCCTCGGTGTCGCGAAAGCGCCTTTCCGCGGTCACGACGTCGAGCCTGCCATCAAGATCGTTCTTCAAATCGTCTGGTGTATAGAGGATTTCGGGGTCGGGCGGGCCGCCGACGCCCTCGGTCGCATTGATCGTGTCGTGCCCGAGAATCATGAGGATTCCCTCGGGTTTCAGGCCCTCGATGACACGCCTCACAAGTGCCCGGCGCTGTGCCGGATCGAGATGAATGAAGATCATGAGGACCAGGTCATAGTCCGAGACGTCGGCCGTCGTGATGTCGTCGACGGTGTAGGTGAGCCGCTCGCGCACCCGGCGCGGAGCCTGCGACGCAACCTCGCGGGCCTTCTCGATCGCCACCCGCGAATAGTCGGCGCCCGTCGTCTCCCACCCGCGCGTCGCGAGCCACAGTGCGTGCCGGCCCTCGCCGCACGCCAGGTCGAGCGCCCGGCCCGCGGGCAGCGACGTCGCGAACTCCACCACCACCGGATTCGGCGGCGTGCCCCACACCATCTCCGCCTGCGAATACCGTGCGTCCCAGTCCTCAGCCTTCATGGCTACGACCGTATCCCCGCCCGTCCCCTCCCGCGTTTTGCGCACTTGTCGCGCTTTCGAGGGCCTGGAATCCGCGACAAGTGCGCAAAACGCGGGGGGCTCAGCCGACGGGGCTGGATGTCGGCTCAGCCGACGAGGCTGGATTGTCGGCTCAGCCGACGGTGATCCGGCGGTGGGCCAGCTTCCAGCGCCCGTCCTCGAACCGGTGCGTGTCGTCGTAGCGGCCGACACCGGCCAGGCGCGGCTCGGTGGTGGTGTCGCGGAAGAACAACCAGTACGCCGTCGACGACGCCTCGACGTCCGAGTCCAGCGACACGGAGACGGTGGTGATGACGTGCCGGCTCGACGTGCCCGGTCCCTGGACGCTGCCTGCGCGACGCTCCCGCACGCCCTCCTCGATCAGGGCGACACCCCTGCGCATCTGCGCGGCCATGCCGGTCACCGGGTTGGGCTGCGACTCCCAGATCGCGTCGGCGGTGAAGTGCTCCAGGTACTCCTCGACTGTGCCGTCGTCGGCCAACTGCGCGATGCGGGAGAGGAGGTCCTGGATCTCGCCACGGGGATCGGTGCTGTTCTGCGGTGCCACGTCGTCTCCTTGCTGATGCAAACCAAGTGTTTGCTCGGGACGCTAGCAGCGGTTCGGTCGGTGCGTGCTGCCGTTCTCAGCGCTGCAGCGTCGTGTGCATCAGCAGCACGTTGTAGTTGGAGTGCACCGTGGTCAGGAAGTAGAGGTCCGGTCCCGACGACCACGGGTGGATGTATGCGCCGTACATCGACGGCAGTTCGGGGCCGTCGATCAGGACTTCCGGCGGGCCCCACGGCCCGGTCGGTGCGGGCGCGCGCCGCATCACCACCGAGTTGCGGTCGTCGGTGGTGAGCATCAGGTACTGGCCCAGGTAGTCGTTGTACTGGACGGAGATCTCGCCGACGCCACCGAAGACGATCGGCAGCGCGACGTCGGGGTTCTTCGGCACCCACTTGCCGCCGTCCCAATACTCGTACGCGCCCAGGTCTCGCATCTTCTGTTCCGGGACCCGGGCCAGGAAGACCAGTCCACCGCGTCCGGCAGGTGTGCCGTACTGGTAGACGTAGCCGCCGTCCTTGACGAACGCGCCCATCTGGAAGTTGCTGTTGCCGCCGACGGGAGGGCGTCGGGTCTCGGGCGCCTCGATCCAGTTCTCGCCGTTGTCGGTGGAGAACACCAGGCTCGCGTGGTTGGTGACCCACTTGCCGGGCTCGCCCCAGTCCTTGACCGACATCATGCTCATGAACTGCATTCCGTCGGCCGCGACGCCGGCGGTGGGGATCCGGCTGATCTCGACGAACGGGACCTTGGGGCTCGGTACGAGTTCCTTCGACTGGCCGACGATGTCGCGAGGGCTGCTGTCGAAGGTCATTCCATCCGTGAGATTGCGGTCGGCACTGCGGAAGAGAACATTGCTGCGCCACGACCAGAGACTTCCCACGAGCAGGTTCGGGAGACCCAATCCGGCGGTGTCGCCGAACGCGGTGAGAACCTGTCCGTTTCCGTTGTCCCACATGATGCCGAGGTCGGTGCCGAGAACGTTGGAGTCCTGGGTCCGGTTCGCGCTGAGCAGGCCCGTCGCCTGCGCTATTGCTCGGCTTCGCCCCTGGAGCGCGGGCACGCCGTTGGTGCCGTTCAGTACCGGAATCGGATTTACGGTATTGGGATTTGCGGCAGCGGGAACGACGAGCGTGAGAAATGCAGCTCCAGTGCACATCAGTGATCCGACGACGGTGCGAGTTCGATTCTTTCTCACGGAAGTCCCCATTTGCGGTGAAAGCGCCCCGGTGCTGGCGTTATGGGGTCGCTGCGGTGGCTTCTCCGGCGCGTAATACGCTAGCAGGAATGTCGATTCGAGCAGTGTGGGTTCCGGTGTTAACGTAATTGTCGCATTTCTTCTAATCCATTGTCCGAATTGGTGCGTGGCCCGCGTAAGGGTGATCGATTCGGCTATTCGGGGCGATTTGCCCGGCCGGGGCCGCCGTGGGCGGGGGTGTTTCGGTGCAGCGCGCCGCGGCGCTACCGGGTACCCGAGTAACACCGAGGTCTCACCTCGCGAAGTACCGTGTCGTGGGAAGACGGGGCCACTGGGCCCCGCCACGTGGCGGCTCGGGCCGCGAGTCAATGCAGTAGAGGAGACCAAACATGGGTGCGCAGATCTCGAACTCCACCGAGGTCCGGCAGTCCGCCATCCTCGGTTTGGGCGTGTACCGCCCGCAGCGGGTCGTGAGCAACGACGAGATCTGCGAGACGATCGACTCCACCGACGAGTGGATCCAGTCGCGCTCGGGCATCAAGAACCGTCGCTTCGCGGGCGAGGACGAATCGGTCCTGGCGATGGCGATCGCCTCGGGCCGCAAGGCTCTCGAGGCCAGCGGCATCAGTGCCGAGCAGATCGGTGCCGTCGTCGTCGCGACGTCCACCTACCCGTCGCAGACGCCGCAGTGTTCCGCTGTGGTCGCCGATGCCCTCGGCACGGGCGGTCCGGCCGCGTTCGACGTCACGGCCGGTTGCGCGGGCTTCTGCTACGCCCTGTCGATCGCGTCGGACATGGTTCGTCTCGGCACCGAGGATTACATCCTCGTCATCGGCGTCGAGCGGATGAGCGACAGCACCGAGCCGACCGATCGCGCCGTGCGCTTCATCTTCGGTGACGGCGCGGGCGCCGTCGTCGTCGGCCCGAGCGATGTCACCGGCATCGGCCCCGTCGTGTGGGGCTCGGACGGCTCGCAGTCGCAGGCCATCCGCCAGGAGCCGGACTGGCTGACGTTCGCGAAGGATCCCTCGCAGCGCCCGTGGATCAAGATGGAGGGCACCGCGGTGTTCCGCTGGGCGGCCTTCGAGATGGGCAAGGTCGCCACGCAGGCGCTCGAGCGTGCGGGTGTCGCGATGGAGGATCTCGGCGCGTTCATCCCGCACCAGGCGAACGGCCGCATCAACGAGGTCATCGCCCGCAGCATCAAGCTCCCCGAGTCGGTGCCGGTGTCCGACGACATCGCCGAGACCGGCAACACGTCGGCGGCGTCGATCCCGCTGGCGATGGAGGAAGTGATCCGCACGGGCAAGGCGAAGCCGGGCGAGCTGGCTCTGCTGGTCGGCTTCGGCGCCGGTCTGTCGTACGCCGGTCAGGTCGTCACCCTGCCGCCGCTCGCGCAGGACTGACCCCTCTCCTCGGAAAGCAGCAACGGCGGGCCCGCTACGTGCGGGCCCGCCGTTTCCGTTTCTTTCGGGTCTTCCGGCTCAGAGTTGAGCGAGGACGTCGTCGATCATCGCCAGTTCGTCCTCGTCGAGGGGTCGACGCAGGTGTGAGGTGTTGCGTGCCACCTGCGCCGATGAGGACGAGCCGATCAGGACGGACGCGACCTGAGGCTTGGCGTCGAGCCACGCGACGGCCAGTTCGGACAACTGCCGGTCCAGCTTGCTCGCGAGCGGCAGCAGCGCCTCGACGCGGGTGAGGGCGTCGTCGGTGGCGGTGGCCGCGAAGTACTCGGACTTGTCGAAGCGAGAGCCCTTGGGAAACTCGCTGTTCCGGCGGTACTTGCCGGTGAGCAGCCCCGCCGCCAGCGGGTAGTAGGGGATCACTGCGAGATCGCTGCGCTCGCAAGCCGGCACGATCTCGGCCTCGACCGCACGCTCGAGCATGTTCCACTCGATCTGCGCGGCGACGAACCTCGGCAGATTCCGTTCGGATGCGGTCCGGACGGCGTGGTCGATCTGCTGGGCCGAAACGTTGGAGCACGCGACTTGGCGCACCTTGCCGGCCTGCACCAGCTCGTCGAGCGCCCCGAGCGTGTCCTCGATCGGCACCGTCGGGTCCGGCATGTGCTGGTAGTAGAGGTCGATGTGGTCGACGCCGAGGCGGCGCAGGCTGGCCTCGCACGCCTGTCGCACGTAGTCGGGTGCCGATCCCCGCTCGGTCTCGCTCATCGGTGCACCGAACTTAGTCGCGATGACGGCCTCGTCGCGCCGACCCGCCAGCGCCGCGCCGAGGATCTTCTCCGATTCGCCGGAGCTGTAGACGTCGGCGGTGTCGAAGAACGTGATGCCGTGCTCGAATGCGGCGTCGACCACCGCATGCGACTCGGCGGCGTCGATCCGGGAGCCGAAGTTGTTGCAGCCCAGGGACACCGTCGAGACGGCGAGATCTGTCCCGGGGAGGGTCGTGTACTGCATGGGTGTGGACATCGGACTCCTGACGCTGGCACTCGGGTGGGCCGGTGAGCTGCCCGGTTTCGGACATTACGCCTTACTCCTCACTGCTCGCGAGAGCGAATTCCGGTGTGTGGTAACACCCGGCTAGGATTCGCCCTGCGAACATATGTACGAGAGATGAGGAATCGCGCCGCCCGTGAGTGCTGTGAAGATCGACAAGTCCTGGGTGGCCGGATTCGCCACCGTCGCCGTGTTGTTCGCCGGGGGGTGCACGGCTGCCGCTGCGCCGACGGTGGGGTCGGCATCGGACCCCGAACAGGTCGTCGGCACCGCGACGCCGGCGACGAACGAACAAACGGTCGGTGAAACCGCCGTCGATCCAGTGGCCGCGGACGGGGCGATGACCGGGTTGGCTGCGTTGCCGATCCGCGATCGCGCACCCAAGAGCGGCTACGACCGGGCTCAGTTCGGTCAGGCATGGACCGACAACGTCACGATCGCGGGCGGACACAACGGCTGCGACACCCGCAACGACATTCTCGCGCGCGACCTCGTCTACATCACCACCGATCCGATGACCCGCGACTGCACGGTGCTCTCGGGCACGCTCGACGACGTCTACACCGGCAAGACGATCCGATTCGTGCGTGGCGTCGACACGTCGAGTGCCGTGCAGATCGATCACGTCGTGGCGCTGTCCGACGCGTGGCAGAAGGGCGCTCAGCAGCTGGACGAGGCCACCCGGCGCAACCTCGCGAACGATCCGCGCAACCTGCAGGCGGTCGACGGACCCACCAATCAGGGCAAGAGCGACTCCGACGCCTCGGCCTGGCTGCCGCCGAACCTCGCCTACCGGTGTGTGTACGTGAACCGCCAGATCGAGGTGAAGGCGGCGTACGGGCTGTGGGTGACGCAGTCCGAGCACGACGCGATGGCACGGGAACTCGCGTCCTGCGGCGCAACCGGATCCGCAGCACCGGCACCGGCGCCCGCACCTGCTCCGGCACCCGCGCCCGCGCCGGCTGCTGTCTCGCCGGCGGGTGCAGGCGCCCCGTCCGGTGAGGTGTTCTATCCGAACTGCAAGGCGGTACGCTCCGCGGGCGCCGCGCCTCTGCACCGTGGCGAGCCCGGATACCGAGCGGCGATGGACAGCGACGGCGACGGTGTGGCCTGCGAGTAGTTCTCCCGTCAGATCCCGACCGCGGCCTCGAGGGCGGCCAGTTCGTCGTCGAGATGGATCGTGGATCGAAATTATCTGCCCTGGAACATCTTCCGATTCTGCGTCGACTGGTTCGGAGACTACGAGGCTCCGCTGTCGGCCTGCTCGGCGGTTTCTCCCGGACTTCTGGGCAGGCGACGCGACACCCGATCCGCGTCGGGGGATGGATCGCGTTCTGTGCTACGTTAAAGGCTCCGGCGCGCACGCCCCGATCTCGGGTGGAACCAGAGGCGGCCGCCGAGGATCATGCGGTCCAGCTCCTCGCACAGTGCACACCGGGGGTAGGCGGTATCTGCCGGTCCGATACCCGCCATGCGATGGGGCGCCTCGATGCGGGCGCCGATCGAGCAATCTGTGAAGACGTGGTAGGCGCTCTCGGCGCCAGGCGCCATCGAGTAGTACGCCCTGTCCTTGCGCACCGCGCCCCCTCCGTCTCGGCACCCCAAGTCGGGGCGAGCGTACACAAAAAGCCGACCAACCGGTCCAAAATGGGCGGAAGCCGAACCTGTCCGTTGCTGAGGGTTCACCGAGACCGGTGCATGCTCCGCCAGATAGAGGGTCGCCACCTAACCGCGCTCAGCCGCTACTCGCAGGCGCCGCTTTGCAACTCGCATAGAACACCTCACCGGACGGAGCGCCCGCACCCACTGGCCAGCCCGTGCCAACACCACGGACGAATCGGATCGTCTTACCGGTGACGCCGCGGCCGGGATCCACCCGGCCACACGAAACATGTTGCATAACAACGTTTTCGCACCAATATGCCGTCAAGTGGGGCAGAGCTATACCGGGAGGCGGCCTCCATGGCGTGGAGCGTGTCATCGTCCGGTGTGCTTGACGCCACGCCCGAGAGACAAGGCGTCCGGCTTCGCCGCCGAGCGCCGCCCGATCTGCGAGTCGAAAGGCTTCGACTCGCCCGGCCGCGGAAGCGGCTGATCCGCGGCAATCTCTGAGTGGAGACGGTCCCCATCCATTTGCTACTGAACGCGCGCACTGCCCAGGGTCGTCGCCAGCGCGGACGATTGGAGCAGTCAGCATGGCCGCGCCCTCGTCGAGGACCTCCCCAGCGGGGAGCGTCGCAACGGGTGATGTCAAACCGTGGCGATAGCCAACATTGGGTGGCTCCTCCCACTCGGCGCCAGAACCGATTTCCGGTCTTGCCGCTAGAGACAACGCATGCCGCGCAAGGAGTTTTTGCTCCCGGCATGTCGTTTGACGACGTTTGCGGCGCAGGTTCACCTCGGTCGTGCAGCCACTCGCAGGGACGTCCTCTGTGTCACTAACGCCACTTATGCCACGCGCTCGGCCATCGCCGAGCTCGACCGTGGCCGCTTTCCGGTCATGGCGATCACCCTGACCGGCGGGGCCGATCCGACCACGAAAGACACCTACATCCCCGGCACCTACACGATCACCGATACCGACGGCGGCGTGATCCACTCCGGTGGCATCAAGCTCCGCGGCCGCGGCAACTCCACTTGGGCGGCACCGAAGAAGCCGTGGCGCATCAACTTCGATGCGTCGACAGCGCCGCTGGGGATGACCGTGAAGCAGAAGAACTGGGGCCTACTGGCCGAGTACTATGACGCGCTCAAGATCTCGAACGTCCTGACCTACGAGATCGGGCGGCGGCTGAGCTTCGAATGGACACCGCAGGTGCGGACCGTCGAGCTCGTCCTCAACGGCACCTACCGCGGCCTCTACGACCTCGCCGACCTCGTCCGCCTGGAAGCCGGCCGCCTCACGGGCGACGCTCCCACCGAGGCGGGCGACGGATCCGACGGCGTGTGGCTGATGGAGATCGCGAACAAGGAAGGCCCCAACGGGGACCGGCCGCTGGTGCCGGGCGTCGCGACGCCCGTCTACGGAAACTGGGCCGCCTACGACACCCCGGAAGCGCCCACCGCGCCGCAGCTGGCATACATCACCGCGGCGTTCAGGGCATTCGAGCAGCCCCTCGCCGAGGGCAGATGGGCGGCGTGGAAGGGCCACGCAGACGCGATGTCGTTCGCCGACTGGTACCTCATCTACGAGTTGTTTGCACCCGGTACCGACTCCGCCCTGGGCACCTCCTGCAAGATCTGGAAGGCCGCGGACGCCGCCGGCGGCAAGTTCTCCATGGGACCGCTGTGGGACTTCGACCTCGGCTGGGGAACCGGCTGGAACAACAGCCCCCCGTCGTACAACGTTTTCGCCACCCGCGTCGGGAACTGGTGGTCGCGGATGTGGCAGGACGCAGCCTTCCGTGCTCTGCTCCAGCAGCGGTGGACGGTCCTCATGGACGCGATCGACGAGCTGGGAGGCGTCGCCGAGCTGATCGACTCAGCCGTCGACAAGCGCACCCGTGCCCTCCGCGACGATAACACCGTGTGGGAACAACGGGTGTTCACCCCATTCGAGGCCGACGCTCGGAAGCGGTACATCCTCGCGCGAATCGAATGGCTCGGCTCGCAGATCAACGCCCCCATCGACCCGGTGACCGCCTCAGTCGAATCCCTCGTCTAGACAGGAACACGTCATGGCAAAAACGCCCCTCGCCGCGAACATCACCGACGGCACCGCCGGACACGCCAACCTCCACAACGAGGAGCGAACCCGGATCAACACAGTCGCCAACGACACCGGTTGGGTCGACATCAAGTCGAAGCTCGCCAACGGCTGGACGGCGAACAACATCTTCATCCGACGCGTCGGAAAGGTGGTGTCGTTGAGGGTCTCCGGATTGACGGGGGCCGCAGCTACCGCCACGCAGGTGATGCCCGCCCAGACCGGATACTGGGCGCCGAACAACCTCTGCTTCCCCGCGTTTGGGGAATCAGGGGGGACGATGACCCAGTTCAAGGTGCAACCTGCCGGCATTGCGTTGAACCAGTCAGCCATCCTTCATAGCGACAACCAGATGTTCACGTGGCTAGTGGACGACGACGCCGCCTGGCCCGCATGACTCAACAGCAACCAGGGCGCGACGCCCGACCTGAATCGGGGGCAGGCCGGACGTCGCGAATCAGACGCTGGCGACCGCCATCGGCCCGCATCCTGAAGATTGGGACTCTGTGCCTAGCGTCATTCCGCCCCTAATCGGCTATGCCGCCTTGTTGTTCCTGGGCAGTTCCCGCTTCCGGACTGCTGGAACGCCCGCGTAAAGATGGTCGGGTTCGCAGTCGGACGTTACAACGGATCCAGGGGCGATGACGCAGCCTTCTCCGATTGTGACGCCCGGGTAGACGATGACACCGGCGCCAAGCCATGTACCGGGGCCGATCGTGACAGGCTTGAACTGCGTCGGATCGGATGCCCGCTTCTCCGACGGTCCGATCTCGTGGGTGCCGGTCATGATGACGCATCGCGGGCCGAACGAGACGTTGTCCCCGATCGTGATGCCGCCCGTTGGGTGCAGCGAAACCCCAGTGTTGATGAATACTCCGTTCCCGATCGACAGTTTGGTGATGTCGCCGGCGAACGTGCCGCCGTGCATGATCCGCGCCTTTCCGATGTGGGCTCCAGCTGCACGGAGGAGGGAGAGTCTGAGGCGGGGGTGGAGGAGCGCTGATCCAGCGAAACCGTTCGCTATCCACCCGCGGACACTCACTGCTGGTCCCACTCGCGGAGGTGGCTGCCTGCCATGTCAATCGTCATGGCAGGCATTTTCCCGTACCGGGCGGTTTGCGCAACTTGACGACTGCCGCCTCGGTTGCGTGCCCGATCCGGGGTGCGGCGCCCGATCCCTGTCGGGGTGTGATCGGGCGCCGCACCACTGACGGTAGTGAGCGCGCCCGGGCCGTACTCGGAAACTCAGGCATTGTGCCCAGAGTCACGGGTTGCCTGTCAGTCGTCTTCGGTCGCGTCGCCGCTGTCACGCCCTTCACTCGGCGGCGGGAAGGTGTCCCGCTCGTCACGCATACGGATCCCTCGCCCGGCGATCAGAGCGACCGCTACAGCCAGCGCAATCCAGCCGACGGCCAGCCAGACGATCCAGTGCACACCGCCAACTACAGTCGCTCGACGCTCCTGACGTAACCGGTGGACCCGGATTTCACCCGAGTCTTCATCCGCCCGTAATCGCTCACTTCGAACAGCCAGACTCGCGGAGGAAGTCCAAGAATTAGGGCTAAAGCCTCTTTCCGCGGATGCAGTTCTCGGCGACTTGAGCGTCTAGTCAATGGGAAGTGTGGCCCGGGCCGTGGGTCGCGACCCCTGTCTATGCGTCTTCACAGACGGGGGTCGCGAAATCATTTCGGCCTACAGCCCCTCGAGCTGTGGCGCGAATGCCTCTGCGATCGCTGGAGCCATCAGGTCGCCATATGCGGGTGTCATGTGTGAGCCGTCTCGCTTGACAGGGGTAGTGCCGACGAAGCTCGGGCATCGCCCATCGGGTGTACAGAACCAATTCCGCGAATCGATGAACTTGTCCTTGCTGGACGCGACTAGTGAACTCTCAGCGTCCGAGCGTGCTTGCCATGTATCTGTTACGCCGCCAACGCAATTAGATGGACGGCTCACTCGGGTGTAACAGTCGGCGATGTTGATGTCATTCGGTGGCGCGGCTACGTAAATAATCCGTTTGGTGTTCGCCGCGAACTGCGACGTAAGTCGAGTCATCGCGGAGTTCCACTCGGTGGCCTTGTGCGTGCTGGCCCGGTTGGAAATCACGACAACATCTGGGCGCACCTCATTGATGGTTTCAACCACGGCCTTCTTGTGGTCGGGGCAAGCGTTTCCAATCTTGTCCCCCGCCTCCCGCATCGTGATGTCGACGAAGGAGCAGCCAAACATGCCCTCTACGCGGAGTTTCCACTGGCCGTTGCTGCCCTCGGCGAACTTGCGCAGTGGTCCCGCATAAGTCATGGCGATCGAGTCGCCAGCCAGGAGCATTGTGTGAGGCGCGGTGGGGCTACCCCACGTGCACTGGTTCGGGTCGGGCCGATCCACTGAGCCGCAGGGGAGAATGTCCGAGGGCGCTTGCGGACCGGCGATCGCCTCGTCCATCGTCGGCGACAGGTCCGGCCATTCGGTGGCTTGTACGGCCGACTTGATTTGCTCAACGAGGGCGGTCTGGGCGGGCCCTATCTGCTGGACACTCGAAGCTTGCGCAAAGGTGGTCGTCGAACTCGGTGTGGGCGGCACCACAACGGTCGTCGGGACGAAGGCGTAGGCGGAAACACCAGCAGTCACCAGCGCGAGCGAGCCGATGCCGATCGACTTGTTACGGTCGCTCATCTTGATTGGGCGCAGCCGCCACCGGGAGATGTCGAGGAACCTGCGGTCCCTCCTCTCGGCGCCCGTCAGTAGCCAGTCCGACTGACGGATCGGGTCCTCGAAGAAGTGGTAAGCAGCGATCGACAAGCCGAACATCAGGAACAAGGAGGCGGCAAAGTAGTAGCCGTCCCGGTCCATAAGCGCGCTCAGCAGGATGATGACCGGCCAGTGCCACAGGTACAGCGAGTAGGAGATGTCGCCAACGTAAGTGCTATACCGATTGGTGAGCAGGCCGAGGAATCGGTGGTTGCCAGCAACGCCGGCACCAATCACTAGCGCCGAACCGAGGACTGGAACTGCTGCCCACGGGGCCGGGAAGCCGCCACCCGTCTCAGTGATCGCGAAGGCTCCGACGGCGATCAAACCGAGACCGGCCCACGCAATGAACGGGCGAGCCACGCTCGGGATGCGTTCGAACCAACTGATCGTGATCGCGAGCAGCGCCCCGACACCCAACTCCCAGACGCGGGTGAGAGTCGAGAAGTACGCCCATGTTGGGTTGCTCGCGGTGTCGAGCACCGAGTAGATAAACGAAGCGAGGACGACTACGCCCATCACACCCGCGGAGATTCCAACGCGCGTTCGTTTCGACCACGCCTTGCGGGTCGCGACGACGCCAATCGCGAGGATGACGGCAGGCCAGACGAAGTAGAACTGCTCCTCGACACTCAGCGACCAGTAGTGCTGGAGCGCGGAGACCGGCCCGGATGAGTTGAAGTAGTCGGTACCCTCGACGCCGAACCGCCAGTTCGACACGAAGAAGAACGCGGCGACAGCGTCCCAGACAGTCGATTTGAACCTGCTGCCAGTAAAGATGAAGTAGGCAGCGACCATTGTCATGACGAGTACCAGCGTCGCGGCCGGCACGATACGGCGGACACGGCGCCGGTAGAAGCTGGAGAAGGAGATGCGTCCGGTCTTCTCCAAGGTATGCAGCAGGGATCCGGTGATCAGAAACCCTGAGATCACGAAGAAGACATCGACGCCGATGAATCCGCCCTGAGGCCAGTGGAACAGGTGAGAGAGCACCACCAACATGACCGCGACCATCCGCAGGCCCTGAATGTCCAGGCGCTGGGTATGGACGGGCACTGGTGTCGACTTGCTGCGGCGGCCAGACTTACTGGGCTCTGGCCGCACGCCGGTGGACGAGACAAGGACGGATCTCATGGCTTCCCCTCGATTAGCGCATGCGTAACCGGAAGAACATAACGGACAGTCGGACCTACCGGCGCCTCGAACGCGTTGGGCCTCGGCCCCGATCCGAATCCGGCCACACCTACAGCTGCGTCGCACACGAATGGCGACCTAGGGAAAGGGTGCGGCGCCCGATCCTGTCGGGGGTGGATCGAGCGCCGCGAATGTGACAGTAATCAGACCGGTCGGTTCCGGCTTGGCACGCGACCGAGTTTGTGTTGTACGTCACGGCCCCGCCCGTAATCGCTCACTACCGGCGGGCGTGGTCGTCACAGCCCAGGTCGGCGATATCGCCCGGTCAGCAGCGGGCGCATCCGATCCGACCGGCGCGACCAATCGTCATCACCATGGACTTCCTCAGCCCTCTCCGCACGAGTTCTGCTTCAGACTCATCTCTCGTCGGCGTCGGCCGGCGCTATGTTCGGGTTATTCCGGCGGCAGAGGGGTCAGATCCCGACTGCGGACTCGAGGGCGGCCAGTTCGTCGTCGAGATGGTCGAGGATCGGCTCGAGCTGTGGGACGGCCCGACGGCACCCGGTGAGCCCGAACGCGATCGAGTTGTCGGTAGTGGTGCAGGTGATGTTGAGGGCCTGCCCGTCGAGCGTCACCGACAGCGGGTACAGGGCGTCGAGGCGGGCGCCGTTCCAGTAAAGCGGGGCGGCCGGACCCGGCACGTTGGAGATGACGATGTTGAACGGCGGGCGCACCGGTCCGTGGCGACCGAAGAGCATGTCGAGCGCCAGGGGTGCCGCGCCGAGGGCACTGAGGGCGATCACCTGGGTGGGACTCATGCCACGCAGGGCTGTCTTCCCCTCGACCATCGACCGGCGCACCGACTCGAGACGGTCGCCGGGGTCGGCGTGGTGGGTGCCGAGATTGCACATGAGCATGCCGATTTCGTTGCCGCCGGTGTCGCTCGGCTCCCCGAGAGGCTCGGGGCGCGACCTTTCGTTGCGCAGCGACACCGGGACCATGGCCACCAGCGGCCGCTCGGGGAGGGCGCCGCGCTCGACGAGGTAGCGCCGCAGCGCGCCGGACGACATCGCCAGGACGACGTCGTTGATGGTGCCGTCGGCATACTTCGCCACCAGCCGCAAGCGGTCGAGTGCCCAACTGCGGGCGACGAATTGGCGTGCGCCCGTGATCGGGACATTGAGGGCGGAGTGTGGCGCTGCGAACGACATGGGGCCGCCCTGGTTGCGGAGCGCACGCAGCACCGATCCGGTGAGGGCGGGAACCAGCCCGGTCGCCTCGCCGGCGAAGTCGATCGCGGTGCGGACGGCGGAGAGCGGGAGGTCGAGAAGTCCGGTCGTGTTGCGGGGCTGCAGGATCCGGTGGCGAGGCTCCCACGGCGCCGTCATGTCCCGCTTGTCGGCGTCGATGGTCAGCGACCGTCGCAGCAGTCGCATCGCGCCGATGCCGTCGGCCAGGCTGTGGTGGATTTTTGTGTACACGGCGAAGCGGCCGTCAGTGAGGCCCTCGATCAGGTGCATCTCCCACAGCGGGCGGTTGCGGTCGAGCAGGCTGCCGTGCAGGCGCGAGACGAGGGCGGACAGCTCCGTCATTCCGCCGGGCCGCGCCAGGGCGTCGTGCCGGATGTGGTGACCGATGTCGAACTGATTATCGGTCTCCCAAAACCACTGTCCGAGTGACGATGCCGATCGCCGCGGCCGCTTCCTCAGCAGTGGGGTCACCTTGTTCTCGGTCATCGAGGTGTCGAGCATGCGGCGGACGTCGTGGGCGTCGGCGCCGTCCGGTGGTTGGAGCAGTACCAGTCCGCCGACGTGCAGGGGATGCTCCCGGGATTCACCGATCAGGAATACCGAGTCGGTCGGTGACATGGGGAGCGGCATACGGGTCGCCCTTCGGGGGGAATGGCGGTTCGCCCGACGGCGCCCGCTGTGTCGTGGATCACGGTGTGCTGTCAGTTGTACGGGATCCACGACGGGCGCGCTACCTGTGCGAATGTCCAGGCAGATAGGTGTTTTCGGGTGTTTGTCGCGAGTGCCTGAATGTTCGTCCGTTTGGTCCGAAGGTCCGACACCCCGGTGCCATCAGTCGCGGGGCTGGCGGGTGTCCTCGATGTCGAGTTTCGTTGCATCCCAGTCGAGCGTGGAACCGATTTCTTCGCGGTCGGCACGGCGAATGCCGCGTCCGATCACCACGGCTGCACCGAGCGCGAGGACGAGCCACGCTCCCAATACGATCCACAGCCAAGACATGTTTATTTTTTTAGCATCGGGACCTGTGAAAAGATGAAGTATGAGCTGAGAGGTAGCTCACGCGATCGAGAACGTCCCCGGGACGATGCGGAAGCGGGTCCGGGCATCGTTGACGGTCAGCACCGGGATTCCGAGGATGCGGACCTGTGCGAGCAAGGAGGCGTCCGCCGCCGTGCAGATGCCGTCGAGGGCATCGTCGTCGACCACCGCGTAGTCGACGGTGCTGTCCACCGTGTCGGTCCGGCCGTAGCCGACGGCGAGTGCCAGCGTGCGGGCCTCGTCCAGCGCCGCCGACCTGCCGACGAAAACGACGTCGCCCTTGATCGAGGTTGTGGCCTGATCGTCGAGTACGTGGTTCATGTGACTCCTTGGGGCGACTTGTGGCCGGCGCGGTGCCGGTTTCGAGCATCGGGTGCGTGCTCGACGGGAGACCGTCTCGCAGATCGCGAGGCTTTCGAATGGTAGGTCGCCGAGCCGGTGTTCGCTCGTTCGCGGTGCACTGCACCGGTCAAGTGTGCCGGTCGCGGACCGGTCCCTCGACGGATCGACGGTGGGACGGCGAGTCAGCGGGCCGGGATCGGTTCGGGGGCGACGGCCGGTTGCCGGCGTCGGCGTCGCGTCGTGAGGACGCGCTGGGCCGCGGAGTCGAGAAGGAACCCGAGAAGCCCGATCACCAGGATCACGGCCATCACCTGATCGTAGGCGAGTTGATCGCGGGCATTGAGGATCTGGTAGCCCAGCCCCGACTGGACCCCCAGCATCTCGGCGGGCACCAGCACCACCCAGGCGATGCCGAGCGCGACGCGCAAACCGGTCTGCAGGTGCCCCCGGATCGCGGGCAGGATGACGGTCGTGAGCCGCTCGGTGCGGGTCGCGCCCATGGACCGGGCCACCAGCAGGTGCCCGGGATCGATGGCGTGCACGCCCGCCGCGGTGTTGATGACGATCGGCCACACCGCCGCCGCGGCGATGAGGAAGAACACGGGGCGATGTCCGATTCCGAACAGTGCCACCGCGATCGGCGCCCACGACAGGGGCGAGATCATCCGGAGAAACTGGGTCACCGGCCGGACGGCCCGGTCCACGGTGGCATTGAGCCCGATGAGTAGTCCCAGCGGAATCCCGATCACGGCGGCGATCGACAGTCCGACGAGCAGACGCCACATGCTGGCGGCGGCGTCCGGGAGCAGCACGCCGCGCTCGATCAGCCCGCCGAGCGCGGGCAGCACCTCCTGCGGGGCGAACTCGCGGATCAGCGAATCATTCGACGCCAGAACCGTCGTCGCGAACCACCACAGCGTGACGGCGACGGCGATCGCGGTGAGCGGCGGCCACCACGAGGACCACCGTGAACGGGAGGGCTGCTGAGTGCTCACGTGGGATCCACTTCCTCGGTGCGGGTCAGGTTCGCGGGTAGTCCGAAGGCAGCCGGGCCGTCCCCGGCCGTCAGGGACTGCCGCACGAAACGGTCGTCCACCAGATCGGCGTGCACGGCGGCCGGATCGAGCCGGGACAGGAACCGGCGGTCGCCGTCCACCTCCGTCTCGTGCATCGCCTCGACGAGTGCCTGGGTGAAACTGGGGAACGGGAACGGCTGGTAGCCGATTCGCTGTGGCTGCCAGGCGTGGTGTCTGACGGGATAGCGGTCCGCGCGATAGGTCAGTGCCTTGGTGATCGCCGGGAGTGGCTGTGGCAGGTAGCGTCCCGCCTTCAGCATCTCGGCCGCGCGCTTGCGGTCGGCGTCGATGCGCAACTGTGCCGACGTCACGGCGTCGGTGAGCCGTTGCACGCCTGCGGGATTGCGGTCGATCACGTCCTCGTGCACCAGCAGTGCGCAGCATGCATGATCGCGCCAGACGTCGCCGAGAAAGCGGTGGATCCGACCGACGCCCTTGATCTCCGCGGCAGCATTGAACGGGTCGGCCACGGTGTATCCGCCGATTGCTCCGTTCGCGAGGGCCGGCAACATGTCGGACGGGCTCATCACGACCAGTCCGACGGTGCCCTCGGACCTCGACGGCAGGGTGCGCACGACGGGGCGCAGGCCGCTCGCGCGCAACAGCTTCTGCAGCACGATGTTGTGAATGGACCACCAGAAGGGGATGGCGACCTGGCGTCCGGCGAGTTGTCCGAGTTCGGTCACATCAGGTGCGACGGTGAGGGCGGAGCCGTTGGTGTGGTTCCAGCCGAGGACCCGGGCGGCACCGCCGAGCGAGTATCGCAGTTGCACCGCCATCGGCATCAGCAGGTGCACCACATCGACGTGTCTGCTCATGAATGCCTCGGCGAGGCTCGACCAGCTGCGAAACATCACCGGCTGTGCCGGGCTCACGGGATTGCCGTCGAACATGCCGGTGTTGTGGGCGATCAGTAGCGGCGCCGCGTCGGTGATCGGCAGATAACCGACTCGGAGCTGACCGGTCGTGTTCGCGCGACTGGTGCCCGCGGTGCGGGCGAGGTCGACGATGCCGGCCAGGCCCCCGGTCGCGGCCAGCCCGGCTGCGCCCTGCAGCAGCATGCGGCGGCTGACGTGTGCTCCGCTCACCGTCAGGGCGCCCCGACCAGCGCGGAGGTGCGGTACGCCGACAGGATGTCGCCGCGCAGCGCCTCGGTGTCGGCGGCGCTCGAGGAGCAGTCCCATTCGCGGCGGACGGTGCCGCCTTCGCCGATCAACACGATGCGGTGGCCGAGATTGACGGCCTCGTCGATGTCGTGGGTGACCAGGATCGTGGTGCACCCGAGTTCTTCGGCGACGCCGGCGAGCCAGTGCTGCAGGTCGCCGCGGATCGCGGGGTCGAGGGCGCTGAACGGCTCGTCGAGCAGCAGTAGGCGTGGCTTGATCGAGACGGCGCGGATCACGGCGACACGTTGTGCCTGGCCGCCCGACAGTTCGTCGGGGAACGAGTCGACGACCTCCGCGAGACCGAAACGGTCGAGGAGGCCGTCCGCGTATGCGGGATCGAAGACGTCGGCGTTCGCGGTGAATCGTCCGCCGAGATGGATGTTCTCGCGCACCGTGAGCCACGGCAGGAGCAGCGGCTTCTGGAACACGACGCCGGTGCGGGGACGCCCGTCACCCGTCTCGCCGTCCCACTGGATGGTGCCGGAGTCGAGAGCGTCGAGTCCCGCGATGATGCGGAGCAACGTGGACTTGCCGCTGCCACTGCTGCCCACGATGGCGAGCATCTCGCCCCGTTCGACGTCGAGGTTCACGCCGTCGAGGACGGGGCGCCTACGGCCGTGGAAGGATCTGCGGCCTTGCGCTACCGAGACTGCGAAAGTTCCCACCGCAGTTGTCCTTCCGATGGTGACTGGATGGGCAGGAAGGCTGCTTCCCGGAAGCGCCGGTTGGTCGGGTGATGGGCGGCGTACCCGGCCCCGCCGCGCAGCGTCGCCTCGAGGCGGGTGGCCGACACCGCGACGTGTGAGCCGTCGAGGCGGAGCTGGATCAGCTCCCGCACCGGGACCTCGCCGATCCGGGTGGCGAAGTCGTGCAGTCGGTTCCGGAGCGATCGGTATTCGTCTGAGAGCGCGGCGCGCTCGTCGGCGAATTCCTCGCCGAGTCCGGTGAGGAGCCCTTCGCTCTCGGCCAACGACGTCCCCGCGATGCCGCTGCAGAACGACGTCTGCAGGGCCAGGAAGGTGGGACGGATGTCGCGGCAGAACCGTGTGAGGTCGGTGCTGATGATCTGCGTCTCCGGAACGAACACTCGGTCCAAGGTCAGGGATGTCGAGGCTGTCGCGCCCAGGGCGAGGAGTTCGGGCGCGGGATTGATGCAGACTCCCGAGGACGCGGCATCGATCACCGCGACGTAGGTGGCGCCGTCCTCGCTTCGGGCGGGAATCACGATCACTGCATTCTCGAACACGTTGGACGCCCATCGGATCGGTCCGCTGACCTCGATTCCGCCGTCGACCGGGGTCGCGATCAGCGGCACCTCGCCCAGCCCGGCCGCATGGCGCAGCCCGGCCGCCATCGCGGTCACGCCGATCGTCGTGCCCGACGCGAGTCGATCGCGGTATCTGTCGCGGACGGCCGCGGGGCCCCGGCTGACGTACTCGAGGCACATGCGGTGCGCCCACACCGCGAATCCCGCGCTCAGGCTCTCGGCGGCGACGTCCTCGATGACCGCGACCATCCCCGTGAGGGGGCTCCCGCCGAGTCCGAGGTCGATCAGGCCCAGCGAGCCGAGGAGGCTCACGTCCTTCCTGATGTCGGTCTCGCCCCGGTCGAGCAGGGTGGCGCGGTCACGCACGAAGGCGCGAGCCTGTTCCCGCTCTTGGGTTTTCGTTGTGGTGATGGTCGCGGTCATGAGTGATCTACCGTTCGGTGTCGAGCTCGTGCAGGCGGCTGACGGGGGTGCTCACGACCTCGCGGGCGCGCCGGACGGCGTCCTCGTCGGGGGCGTCGTAGAAGCACAGGCACTTGGCTGTGTCCTCGCGGACGTAGGTGCGCAGGAAGCTGACCTCGGGGATGTTCGCGTAGAGCGGCGACTTCTCCTTCTTGCGGGTCAGGTACGTCTCCATGTCGATCTCGGCGGGGATGTCCCACTCGACCAGGTATCCGGCGTCGGGCCGTGCGGCCTTGATGTCCTCGATGTCCGCGCCGACGATCCGAACTACGTGTGGGCCATCGAGTTCCGCTGCCTGCAGAGCGCCGGCGTCGAGCAGCGGTGCCGCGCAGCCGTCGAACTCGGTGATCGCGAAGATGCGCTCGCCGCCCTTCGTCACCTGGGTCTCGATCAGTTCGCCGCCGGCGGCGGCGGTGGACGCGTCGAACTCCTTGATGATCTGCTCGATCTGGTCCCGGCGCTCGGCGCTGGGGGCGATCTCGTACAGGTACAGGGCCTTCGAGGACATGACGGAACCTTTCGGAAGTGGTTGTGGACACCGCCGAGTACCCCGCGCCCGAGCAGTTCGAGCGACGGCGGAACAAGGTGTGGAAGAGGTGTCGAGCGCAGAGAGGTGTGCGAACATCTCTGGCCGACAGGCGGGTCCGGGGGCTGCTGAGATCAGCGCATCATGGGACGACGACACGCAGCGCCGGCGACCCGCACCAGATCAAGGTGCAGGCGGCGGGTCAGGAAGCTGCGGGTCACGGCCAGCAGTCTAGGCGTAGACAGACCTGTCTGTCTACTGACGCGGTGTGCTGCGGGGCAGGTCGCTACGCTGTTCGGGTGCCTCCATCCCTGCAACTGCGGAAACAGATGTCGAACAATCCGGTATCGCCCGCGGAGCGACTGCTCGCGACCGCGATGGAACTGTTCGCCGTCAATGGGATCCGCGCCGTCGGGATCGATCGCATCCTCGCGGAGTCAGGCGTTGCGAAGGCCAGTCTGTATTCGGCGTTCGGGTCCAAGGACGGGCTCGTGCAGGCGTACCTGGACGCCCTCGACGTGCGCGACCGCAACCGCTGGGAGGGTGCCGTCTCGGATGTGGCGGAGCCGCTCGATCGCGTCCTGGGCTTCTTCGACCTCGCCGCGGCGTCTGCTCCGGTGCGCAACTTTCGCGGTTGCCAGTACCTGAACGCCGCCACCGAGTTCCCCGGCGACGAGATGCCGATGCTCGCCCCGGTGCGGGCTCACCGGCAGTGGGTGTTCGACCGGATCGTGGAGAACCTCGCCGCGGGCGAGGTTCCAGATCCGGAGACCGTCGCGGCCCAGATTCAGCTGATCTACGACGGCGCCCTGGCCGGATCCAAGTTCTGCCACTCGGAGGACCCGATCCACTTGGGGCGGCGAATGGTCGCGGACCTGCTGCATCGGTCACGGACCTGACTCGGGCGAACTGCCCTACACGCGCGCCGTCGTGCCGTATCTTTGCCCTGCGCCTCGGCGCTGTAGGTCGTCGAACTCCGACGGGTGCGCTCACCCGATTGACGGTCGTCGACGGCATCCACCGAAGGGTCGATATGGCAAAGAGGTTCGTGCGTTGCGCCGCGATTGTCGGCGCGACGACACTGGCGTTGTCACTGCAGATGACCGGCATCTCCGCCGGCGCGCCCGGCGGGCCGACCGTGCCGAGCCGGGGCCAGTCGTCGGCGGACGAACTGCCCGCTGACCTCGTGTCGGCGCTGCGCCGCGACCTGGACATGTCGCCGGGGGAGTACCTGGATCGCGCGGCGTCCGCGCACGAGGTCGATGGTTTCGCAGAGGCGCTTCGCCGGTCGGACCCGTCCGGGTACGCGGGCGCCTGGCTCGACGCCGACGGCACGCCCACCGTCGCGGTCACCCGGCCCGAACTCGCCGCGACGGTTACGGGCGCCGGATTCCGGGCCGAGTTCACGCCGTTCGGAGCATCTTTCCGGGAGGGCGCTCAGGCCCGTGCGACGCCACCGGACGTCCACTTCCAAGCAGCGTCGGCGATGGTCTCCGCCGGCGCCGCGATCGGTGGCGACGGCTACATCACCACCACCGTCCCGATCGATGAGGCCGAGAGGTACCTCGTCTGCTCGTTCGGATTCACTGCATCGGATGCGACCGGTCAGCCGTTGGCGCTCAGCGCCGGGCACTGTGACCCCAACCCCGCCGCCACCGGAACTGCCACCGCTGCCCAGGTATACGAACCCGAGCCGGCGGACCTGCGTACCAGTAGCAGGGTCGGCAGCTTCGCGACGTCCGGTATCGGAGACACCGGAGGCGGACTCGACTACTCGGTGATCGCGCTGACGCCGGACGCCGCCGTCGGCACCCTCGGGCAACCCGCAGTCCGCGGTAGGGACGGCAGCGTCCTGAGGCTGACCGGTACCGGGAATCCCGTTGCCGGAGCGCCGGTCTGCAAGTCCGGCCAGACATCTCACTACACGTGCGGCGTCGTTCTCGACACTGACGAGACCCTCGATATGTCGGGGTCGGGTGGCGAACTGTGGACGGTTCGCGGCTTCACCCACAGCGCCTGCACGCTCGGTGGCGACAGTGGTGGTGCGATCGTCAGTGGCACTGTGGCCGTGGGGATTACGAGCGGGTCGAGCACCGCGAGTGCGCCCAGCTGCGGCGCGGTGCCGCCTGACGAGGCCATGGGGCTGGGGATGCGGATAGCCGATGTTCTCGCTGAGCTCAACGGCCCGGCGGCGTCGTGCGCGACGGGGCCCCGGATCTCCGTGCGCACCACAGCCGATCCGTCCGCCACCCTGGCGTGCGGGGGAGTTCCGTCCGGCCCCTCGGACGGTGCGGGGAACGGTACGGGCAGCCTGGGTTCACTCCGCTAGCTCTCGGTCGTGGGGGAGGTCGGTGATGGTCCGAAGGCCGCCCGAAGTCGGCGGCGGACGAGGGGGGCTATCACCACCCCTCGGGGGACTATCTGCAGGTAGGGCTCGTCACGGAGGCTGGATCTCGGAACTCGACGACTCGTCGAGAGAGGCTCCGCGACCGAAGGGACCACCTTCATGCCACGAATTCTCGGTACCACAATCCCCGCCACCGACACCGTTGCCGACGTAAGCGAAAACGAACCGTCCGGTGCCACGCCGCGCGTCGGCGAGAAGGCGGTCCGCCACCACTGGACCTTTGCCCGGATCGGGATGTACCTGCTGCTTGCGGCCCTGCCGCTCCTTGCGATCTCCGCACAGGTATTCGGCGTCGTGCCGATGACCGCCACCGGTGCACTGGTCATCATCCCCCTCGCGGCGGGACTGGTCGTTCTGTGCGTGATCGCTCCGCACCCGATCGACCGCATCGTCGGACACGGGCTGGGCTGGGGGATGTTCGCGTGCCTGGTCTACGACGTCTTCCGTCTCGACACCGTGTATCTGCTCGGCCTGTGGGACGACTTCATTCCGAAGATGGGCACGTGGCTCCACTCGGGATCTGATGCCCAGACCGGTGCGATCGTCGGCTACGTGTGGCGCTACTTCGGTGACGGCGGGGGAATCGGCGTTGCCTTCTTCCTCATCGCCTTGGCGTTCGGTCTCCAGCATCGGTCACGCAGGACCGTTCTCCTGGCGTTCGTCACCGGTGCGGTGGTTCCCGTGTGGGCCGGACTGATCGCGACCGTCGCGCTCTCGCCCAGTGGCCAGCAGGACATGTTCCCGCTGACGGCGAGGACGGTCACGCTGTCGCTGATCGGGCACCTCATCTTCGGACTGGTGCTCGGCCTCGGCTTCCTGCGTGCGCGGGGCAGCCTCGGACGGCACTGGCCGTGGCGGCCGCTGCTCCCGGTGCGGGCCGCTCGTCGGACCGCGGGGTAGTGCCAGTCCGATGGGAAGCGGCCGAGCGTGCGCGTGCACGCTCGGCCGCGAACGTGTGGACGCGAGGCCGGCCCGTGATGGGTCAGCTCTCGGGTGACCTGAGCACGCCCCGCCCCAACCATCTGCAGGCGATGAGGGCGAGTTCGAGATCGAGACGCTCGTCGTCGAGTGGTCGCCCGCGCTCGTCGATGGCCTTGCCGATGCGGTACTTGACGGTGTTCTTGTGAAGGTGGACGCGCTCGGATGTCGCGGTGTAGCTCTGGTTCGCAGTGAGGAAGCTCAGCAAGGTGTCGCGCAGTCTGCGGGCGGGTTCGGTGTCAGCGGCGAGCCGGCCGAGGGCCCTGTCGACGAGGCGTCGAGCAGACTCGACATCGCAGGCCAACAGCGCGGCGACACGCACCTCGGGATCGGCGAACGAGGTCAGTGCACGGGCACGGTCCTGGGCCACGAGCGCGACCTGCTGCGCGTTCGCGGCCTCGAGGTGGGTGACGCGGAAGCCCTCCGGATCGGCGGCGGGCGTGCCGACTGCCGCGAACGTTCCGCTCGGTACCGGCTCGACCGCGGCAGCGAGATCCGCGACGGGCGGCGCCGTGGCGTCGCGCCCCAATCCGATCCAGCCCCACGCGGTGAATTGGTCTCGTGCAAAGAACAGGAGACTTCCGTCGCCGCCGGCCGCCTCGCTCATCGCCACGAGGACGCGTTCGAGCTGTCTGAGATCGGCGCCTGACGGACCACCCTCGGCGCTCCACAGAACGACGCCGAGGTGATGCTGACACAGCCGGTACCGGAGGCCGGCCTCGGCGGTGGGCAGGTCCGGTCGTTTGCCGGCGAGCAGGTCGTCGAGGATGACCGTGCGGACCGTGTTCCGGGCCGTCGTCCAGCGTTCGACCTCCGATTCGTACTGCTCGACGGCCGCCTCGGAGATCCTGTCGACGTATTCGTGGGTCACTGCGATGACACGGCGGCCGGCGGCGAATGCCACCCGGGTCTCCGGCTCGAGGCGTCCGATCTCGGCAAAAGTCCACTCCACGACGTGCTGCTGGCCTATTCGGTAGGCGCGCATCAACGCGTTCGACGAGATGCCCCGCTGCGCGAGCCGCCGGGCGTACTCGTTGGCCACAGCCGGAGTCGAGACCTCGTCGACGGGGATGTCGTAGCGCAGGGTGTGCGCGAGCATCTCCAGATTGGCTTCGACGGTGGCACGCATGAGGTCGACGATCAACGGTCCGTCACGCACGTCGGCGATGGCATCGGACAGCGCGGTCGTCAATTCGGCCGTCAGTTCCGGCGCGCGTGCGGGTAGCGCCGTCGCGATGTGCAGGACGAGGTCCGCAGCGCGTCGAACGGTCTCGTCATCGGTTTCGGAAGCCATCGACGCCTCCCGGTCGGGCACTTCTTGGCCCCCGTAACCAACTCTGAGACGCGGTCGTCGTTCTGGCAAGACAAATTTTGCCGCGTATTCGGCTCACGGGGCAGGCGCTCGGCCGGAACTTCGTTCTTCGAGGCCAAGGCCGCTGCGCCTGCGGTTCCTAGGCTGGGTCCACGCCCATCGCACAGGCCTCGTCCGAGGAAGGAGCCTCATGCGCCACCACGAGCCCGACCACCGTCCGCCGCCCCGACCCACCTCCGTGCACACGATCGTGCTCGGCGCGGCCGCTTCGGCTGCGACACCAGCAGCCGTCGTCACCGGATCGCTGCTCCTCGCGGCCCAGATCGCGCTGATCATCGCCGCCGCCGTCGCTGTTGCGTTCGTCGTCATCTGACGCATTTGCGTCGGCGTCCTCCGTGAGGGTGAAACGCAGCCGCGCGGTGAGGTAGCCGCGGAAACCACCCCCGTCCGCCGGCCAGTTGTGCCCCACTCCCAGCAGCCGGCCGCGGGCGGCGGGCCCCGGGCTGACCGCGTGATTAGCGGCCTGCGGTATCGCCGTCGAGACCGGATCCTCGGCCCCGGTCAGGTGGAACACCGGGCTCGTCAGTCGCGTCACATCGACCACGTCGACGGCCGCGTGGCCCACCAGGGATCGGGCAGGTCGAGCACAGCGGTGGACGTGATGAGTCCGTCGGGTAGTCGAGGGACCCGGTGCGGGAACCGATGGAACCCGAACCTACCCACCGTTTCGCCGTCCCGGGTTCGTTCTTTGTCTGCGTAGGGATGCCCGGCGACGGCGGAGGAAGCGAAGGAATCCTGCATGATGTGACGCGGAGCACTCGGGATCCGTTGGACGTCAATCTGATTCGCCTGGTCGGCTGTTTGTTTCAATCTGGTTGACGGCGGTAAGAGGTCTGTTACGCGAGGCCGATGTGGTCGGCATGCGATCTAGCATCGCAGTGTCCGTCGGCCGATCTCCCCGAGGTGTCCAGTGAAGTCTGTTCAACGCAAGATTCTGGTACCTGTTCTCGCCATGGCGTTTTCAGGTGCGATAGTGCTCTCCACCTCATTCGATACACCCGCCCTGGCGGCAACGTCGAGTGCGCCTGGCTGGCTGGGCTCCCTCGGCTCTGTCGGCGAGCCGTCCGATGACACTTCGTATGCGGCCGTCGCGCAGCGCATCAACGCTGTCCTGGCCCAACAGGGGATTCCCGGCGCGCAGGTCGTCTATGCGGACAACGGAACCGAGCGTGCTTTCAATTACGGTGTCTCGAGCGTTGCGACGGGGGACTCGGTGGACTCCGACACCGTCTTCGAAGCGGCCTCACTGACGAAGGTGGTGGCCTCGTACGTCGTCCTCCAGCTGGTGGACGAGGGTGTGCTCGACCTCGATCGGCCGCTGTCCGACTACTTCGACTATCCGCGGATCGCGGCAGATCCGGCAGCCGGGCGGATCACCGGGAGAATGGTGCTGACGCACACCTCCGGTCTGCCCAACTGGGCCACCGGGCCGTCGAGCCCCGAGTTCGAAACCACCCCGGTGGGCACCATTTTCGAGCCCGGAACCCAGTGGTCCTATTCGGGCGAGGGCTTCTACTACCTGCAGAAGACCGTCGAGTCGCTGACTGGGAAGCCGTTCCAACAACTCGTCCGGGAGCGAGTCTTCGACCGATTCGGGATGACGGGCAGTGACCTCGTCACCAACCCGGCCTTCGGCGCGGTCACTTCGGTAGGCCACACCGCGGACGGCACCCCGAAGCCCGTCCGCAACTTCCCCCGGGCGAACATCGCGTACACCCTGCGGACCACGGCGCTCGATTACAACAGGTTCCTGCGCGGCGCGCTCCTCGACGGGGACGGGCTCACGCCGGCCACCCGCGACATGATGTTCACCGCCACGGGCAGCGCCGATCACGGTGGGAGCGACAAGGAATCGATCGAGCACATCAAATGGGGACTCGGGATCGGGCTGCAGAGCAACGAGCTCGGGGACGCCATCTGGCACTGGGGCGACAACGGCCCCTACAAGGCCTTCTTCATCGCCTACCCCGAGACGGGGCGCAGTGTCGTGATCATGACCAACAGTGAAGACGGATTGAACGCCGTCGATGGCATCGTCCACGAGTTCTTCGGCCCGAGCACGATCTACGCGACGCGATGGATCAAGGAAGCCGAGTGAGCGGGCCCAGCGGAAGCTGGAAGGGCACCAGGTAGATCAGGATCGTCGGGCTGACTATCGAACCAGCCCACCCGACCCGCTGTCCGCGTCGAGGCTGCACTCCAGTGCGCACGCTGCGCTGCCATCGAAACGCGCTGACAGAGACCAGGTTCGGATGCAATGGGTGGCGTCGGATCTGCCCTGGCGTGCAGGCCTGATGGCCGGCGGTTGGTGAGCTCAACTCGAAACAGTTCAAGGATTGATGAGACAGATCACACAATTTGGATTACTGTCACATTCGTCGCCCGGCGATCGGACCGGGTGAGGTTCGCCGTGCCGCGCGCCGGCGGACATCCATTGCCAGTCGGGGAGAATAAACATGGGTTCGTCTGAAGCTGATCTCGCGCTCATCAAGAAGATCCAGCCGATCGTCTCCGGCGTGGGGACTCTCATCGGTGGCTTTGGCGCGATTCTGGCCCTCGTCGGCGCGGTAGCCGCCCTCGGCTGAGCCTGGGCTCCAATCACTTCCAGCTGTCGCCGCCGGTCCCCGTGTGACCGGCGCCAGGCGCGTGCCGCGAACAGAACAGCTGCGACCAACAGTAGGTCGGACACCGTGTGGCCGTGTTGTGGACTGAAAGTCCACAGGGTCTCACCTTCGAGCGGGCCGTTGCCGAACAGCCACGCCATCGCCAGCGTGGCGAGACAGGTGGCAGCGGGCCGGCTTGGCGAGGCACCACGGCGTCCACGACGAGCAGCAGATTCATCGTCCGGACGGGAGAAGACGTCGGCCACAGCTGTCCTCATACACCACGTCGGCCGGGTGTACGTGGTCAAGACGTACACCCGGCCGACGTGGTTTCGCAGACGCGGACGCGTCAGCGGGCAATGATCACAGCTGTCCGCTGAGCGCGATGCTGCCGAAATCGATCAGGTTGCGGAACGAGTTCAGGATGCCGGTGCCGAGAGCGTCGATGCTCATGACGGGGACCTGGATGATGGAAACGAGCGAGCCCATGGTTTACCTCCGATGTAGGGGAGCGCAGCGAGCCGCATGCAGAGCGCGGACGTCGTTGTAGCGCTGGTGAGTTGGAACTGACTAGTCGGTGCTGCCGAAGAGTCCGCCGAACCACCCGAGCAGGGTGTTGATCGTGCTCGATCCGAGGTCGATCGACGTCACGTGGGTGAAGATATCTTCGAACGAGCCCATGGGGCCTCCTTGGGGATCGCGGCGACGCGAATGCGTCGACCAGATTCGCGGACGACGTGGATTCGCCCCCGCGCGCTTCACGATTGAGCCTCGTGATTGGCCGGACGTTACCAGAACGAATGGTTGCCTTCGAGGTGTTGGCCGTAAATGGTACGAATGCCCCCAAATGTCGGGAGACGGTCACGACCTGGCCCGAAGCGTCGGTGTGGGCGTCGCGGACGGAAGTTTCGACGTCCCGATACTGGTGACTGCTTCGACGGGCACATACCGAGTGACGTAGTCGTGGTCCACGTGCTCCGCCCGGTACCCGATCGCCTCGTAGAGCGCCGCGGCGGTGAGCAGCCCGACCACGATGAGTCCCCAGAATCCGACTTCGTTCCGAGCGCTTGCCGGCAGAGCTTTTAGACGCCGTACGGGTTGACGGTGACGCCTACCCATGGTGGGAATCCTTCGGCGTTGGCGTTGGATTGGCCGCCCGACCGCCGAGCGGTCCGGTCGACCGGTTCTCGTCGCTCGTGCCCGCCCGTTCCTGTTCTGTCGCAGGAAGCGGCTTCGCATTAGCGCTGCACAGTGTGATCTGCATCGTGCCGAGAGCGAGTGCGAGAAGTGCGGCCGCCCCGAGTGGGATGGCGATGTCGCGCTGCCCTTCCGCGGAGACGGAGATGGCGGCGACGGTGCTCGCGCCTGCAACGGTTGCGAGGTAGTGGATCGGGAGGCGGCATAAGCGCTTTGCGTCCCTTCGGCGTGCGGTCACCTCGGGATTATCGCTACCGATGCGTGAAACCGGCTAATCGGTTGGTTTCTGAATCGATCACGAGGCGGAACTGGTGTGGAGCCGCGCGACGTGCACTTCCGTATGGCGCTTGGGTTCAGATGCAGTCGCGCTAGCCGCGCTACAGCCACAAGACGTCGCGTTCCCGCCGGCAGTGGAAAGTCCTGGGCTGCGCCAAGCTCGGTGCTGCGGTCCAGGGGGAGCAATCCTCGATCGGGATGTCGTCGACGCCATCACGTGCGGTGATTCGACAAGTTGAGCCGATGACGGGAATCGAACCCGCGTATTCAGCTTGGGAAGCTGATGTTCTACCATTGAACTACATCGGCGCGCATGGATTTCCACTGTTCGAGGGGATTTATCCTGCAGGCGGCAACTCTAGCAGACGGGCTGCATCCGTGAGCCGCGTCCGTAGTCGCCGTGTCGTCCGGCGAGGCCTGTGTCGCGCCCAGTTTCGACCCGGTAGCCTCTTGCTGTGCTGCTCTCAGATCGTGACATCCGTGCCGAGCGTTCCGCCGGGCGACTGGGTATCGACCCATTCGATCCCGGGGCGGTACAGCCCTCCAGCGTAGATGTGCGACTCGACGGACTGTTCCGTGTCTTCGACAACACGAAGTACACCCATATCGATCCTGCTCTGCGCCAGGACGAGTTGACGTCGCTCGTCGAGCCGGCCGCGGGGGAGCCGTTCGTTCTACATCCGGGCGAGTTCGTGCTGGGTTCCACTCTCGAGGTGTGCTCACTGCCTGACGACCTCGCTGGCCGCCTCGAGGGGAAGTCCAGCCTCGGCCGATTGGGGCTACTGACGCACTCGACCGCGGGCTTCATCGATCCGGGATTCAGCGGGCACATCACGCTCGAACTGTCCAATGTCGCGAACCTGCCGATCACGCTGTGGCCGGGGATGAAGATCGGGCAGTTGTGCCTGTTCCGCCTCAGCAGTGCCGCTGAGAACCCTTACGGCAGCACCGCAGCCGGCTCGAAGTATCAGGGGCAGCGGGGCCCCACGCCGTCACGCGCCTACCTGAACTTCCCCAGGCATCCCGGCGGGCTCGCCGGCTGAGCTTTCAACGCGCGGCGCCCGCATGATCTCGCCCTCGCGTAGTTGAAAGATGAAGCGGCTGCGCGATTGTCAAGCCTTGTGTCTTTTATCACACCGACGAGTCGGTTTTGTGGTCCAAGTGGCGGGGATGCACTGCCATAGCAGGCCGAGAGGCTGTCCCCTGGGGCGCCTGCGGCTCGGGTCGTTTGGCCTGAATCGGACACCTGAAACGTTCAAGAAGTCCGACCAGTCTTCATGATTCGGCCCGTCCATCTGGTTGCTTCGAAATGTATTTGCAGGTCCCGCCGGTTACCCGCGAGTAGTGCTGCCGAGCGGTGTCGGTCACGCGCTTCGTAGCCTGGCGCGTTACCGATCGGGACCCACGGCCCCCGCTTCTGAGCTGGACATTTGTTCAGCAAACGGTAGCTTGCGAAATCGCATGAGCAAGCAGAGTGAAGTACCTCGTTCGTCCGAGTCGTGAGCGCCTCCAACCCGTGCTACAACGATTGCTGCAGCTACCGGAACGGTCAATTCACGCTTCGGAAGCGCACCCCGGAGTGGTGGACGCGGATCAGACCCGGAGGTCCTGTTCAAGCGAAGTGTCCAGTACGGTCAATCGGTCGATCAAGCGCTCAGTGCGGTGGTCGATCGAAGGGGTGGATGTAGTGGGGATGCCTTCGGGGGGCAACTCATGGTGATCGACCCGTCGGGGGTCATAGCTAAGTCTGTGCACGGGTGATGGAGGTGGAGGAGTGACGGCGACGTATTCCCTGGAAACGGGAGCGGGGGACAATATCGAGGCTGATTCACGGCTTCGATTGGTCGACCCCGCTGACTCGCAACATAGTTCACGTAGTGAGTGGCAGCGCCGCTACGTCGCCAGCCTGTGGCTGGCCGACGCACTCATTGTCGGGGTGGCCGTGGGTTTGGCACAGTTGGCGCGGTTCGGAACCGAGGCCCGAGAGGTGGCGACAGCGGCGATTTCCGGCATGAGCTACACCGCGGCCTCGGTGGCCCTGGTGGTGTTGTGGCTGTCGATGCTGACGATCCACAGGACGCGGTCCGCCCGCGTGATCGGGGACGGCGCCGAGGAGTACCGGCGCATCGCGGTCGCGACCTTCCAGCTGTTCGGGATCGTCGCGATCGTCAGCTTGTTGTTCCGGCTCGAGATCGCGCGCGGTTATCTGGCCATCGCATTTCCGGTCGGCTTGCTGAGTCTGCTTACAGCCCGATGGCTGATTCGGAAAGTGGTGGCGCGACAGCGATCGCGTGGCAAGTGCAGTACGTCGGTACTAGTGGTGGGCAGCCGTCACTCGGTTCTGACGATGACGCGCAGCTTTGGGCGCCATGTGGGTGCGGGCTTCCGGGTGGCGGGAGTGTGCCTCCCGGGGCCCGGATACGTGGACGGCGACAGCGTGGTGGTGGACGGGCGCGAGATCCCGGTGCTCGGGGACGAGCACTCGGTGGTCGATGCACTCCGGCGGTGCGGCGCCGATACCGTGGTGGTGACCGCCACCGAGCAGCTGGGGCACGAGGGCATTCGCAGCCTGGTGTGGGAACTCGAGCCGTACGACGTCGACCTGGTGGTGGCGCCGGGCGTGGTGGACGTGGCAGGGCCTCGCCTGGTGATGCGACCGGTGGCGGGCTTCCCGTTGATCCATGTAGAGAAGCCCCGCTATCACGGTGCCAAGCGGTTCGGAAAGTCCGCGTTTGATCTCTGCTTCTCGGTCGCGGCGTTGGCCGCGGTGTCGCCGATCATGCTCGCGATCGCTGTTGCGGTGAAGACCACCAGCAAGGGGCCGGTGCTATACAAGTCGGAGCGGATCGGGTTGGACGGCAAGCCGTTCCAGATGCTCAAGTTCCGCACCATGGTGGACGGCGCCGACAAGAAGGTGGCTGCGCTCCTCGGCGAAAACGAGGGCGCGGGCGTGCTGTTCAAGATGAAGCACGACCCGCGGATCACACCGGTTGGCAGGTTCCTCCGCAAGTTCAGCCTGGACGAGTTGCCGCAGTTCCTGAATGTCCTTCGACGCGAGATGAGCGTAGTGGGACCGCGTCCTCCGCTGCGCCGCGAAGTCGAGGCGTACGACGGTGAGGTGCGGCGCCGGCTACTCGTCAAGCCGGGGCTCACTGGGCTGTGGCAGGTCAGTGGCCGCAGCGATCTGTCCTGGGATGAGACTGTGCGACTCGACCTTTCGTATGTAGAAAATTGGTCGATGATGCAAGACATTCTGATCGTGGGCAAGACAGTGCGCGCAGTAACCGCTGGCAGTGGGGCCTACTAGGCGGTATCCGGTCTTCCCAGTTATGTCGAATCCTACGTCGACATACCCGACCGCGCATCAAAAAACTAAGCAGTCGTTTCCTGTAAGAAATGGGCATGTGAATGAGTACAAGAGGTCCGCTGCGATCACCAGGCACCGCGAGCGAGAATAGCGGCCATGCGGGTAGCCCCCCACAGCAAGGTGTGAGGCGCCTGGTGCTTGCCGCCTCGACGGGTGGCCACCTAGCTCAACTTGTGAGATTAGCCCCGACGCTGAATGCATCTGACGATTCGCTTTGGGTTACCTTCGATTCCGAGCAGAGCCGATCGCTGTTGGCCGGTAAGAACACGCTTTTGGTTCCATACATTGCGCCGCGCGACTGGCGCGGCGTTTTTTCCGCATATGGCGCGATTTGTAAAGCATTGAAGTATGAGTCGGATGTTTATGATGGCGCCTTCAGTACGGGAGCAGCGCTTGCTTTGGCTGCGCTGCCGGCCGCCCGGCGGAATGGAATTAAGGCCTGCTATATCGAGAGCGTATCAAGGACGCAGGGCCCCTCGGTAAGTGGCCGGATTCTCGAGTACTCGAGGCTCGTCGAGCTGCGTGCCCAGCACCCCGGCTGGGCAACCGGCAGATGGAGTTACCAGGGTAGTGTGATGAATGCCTTTACCTCGTCTGCAGGGGTGGCGGGTACCGGAACCCCCCGTATATTTGTGACCCTCGGAACAATCAGGCCATATCGCTTTGACGCGATGGTTGACGCAGTGCTGGCGACGGGGCTGGCCAACGAGTCAACCACGTGGCAACTAGGCTGTACGCGCCGAAACCAACTACCAGGACGCGTGACTGAGTCGATTCCTGATGATGAGTTTGCTGCACTCATCGCGGAGTCGGACGTGGTTATAACCCATAGCGGAGTAGGCACCATCCTAAAGATTCTAGAAATGGGCAAGCATCCAATCGTAATTCCTCGACGTAGCCATCGAAATGAACATGTGGACGACCATCAAAGTCAAATAGCCGACTTGGTGCACCACAACGGTGTCGCCACAGCCGTCGAAGTCGACCAACTGACACCCGACATGATTGTGGCAGCCAGCGGCCGACGCGTAGCGCCCCGAGAGACGAGCTGAGATGTTTATTAGCTGGATTCGACATCACGGACGCAGTGAGTCGCTGGCTCGCGAACTAGGACTCCCCGCTGTCTTCCTGTCTGAAGAAGCATCCCAAAAGTCCCTACCCGGACGCTATTGGCGAGCTGTGTTCGAAACACGCGAGGCCCTAAACCGGTACAAGCCGGACGTTATTTACTTGATGTTGCCGCCGGCTCCAGCGCTCCTGGCGGTGCTCTTGTTCAAGTCGAAAAAGTCTCGCCTCGTTGCGGACTTGCACACAGGGTACTTCAGCGATCCCAAGTGGTCGTGGTTCACCAAAGTCGGCTTGAGAATGATGCGAAATGCAACAGTCCTCGTTACTAATCAGCCCCTCCAGGAGCAATGCGCGGCGCAAGGAGTTCGTGCAATAGTGATGCACGACGTCCTTACGCGAGGCTACGCTGATGACGACACGAGTCGGAACGATGTCATCCTCTGCCCACTGAGTTACGCAAACGACGAACCAGTCGCCGAGATTCTTGAGGCTGCACGCCGGTGTTCCGGTCTCGATTTCGTGCTAACCGGTACAGCGCCGAAATCGGTACAAGCACAAGCCCCGCACAATGTCCGGTTTTCCGGCCACGTCTCCTCAGCCGAATACGAGGATCTTATGGCCAACTCGCTTCTCGTCGTCGCGATGACCAATCGAGACCATACAATGCAGCGCGCTGGCTACGAAGCACTAATGGCCGGTAAACCTCAGGTAACGGCTGACTTTCCGGTGTTGCGCGACTATCTCGGAAATTCAGCGCTCTATGCTCGCCCTGACAGTCCGGACAGTCTTGCCGAGAAAATTCAGACTATCGCTTCGGATGCTGATAAGTATCGAACTGCTGCCCGCCGCGTCCTCATGGACCGGATAGCAGAACAGGCCACGACGTTAGCGGCACTGCGGAGTCTCGCGCAATGTCCGCCCGCTGACGGTGGAACCAATCGATGCTCAGAACGGGGTGCCCAGAATGCATAACGCGTTGGTAAGAGCGCGAAATGCCGCGAAGCAGGTGCGGCTTGTGCAACGGGTGCGTACGGAATGGCTGCTCCTCACCTCGTACCACTATGATGCGCAGCGCTTCCGGAGAAATTCGGGGGTCGTTTCGAGAAGCCGGGCTGAGGTGCTCGAAGCAAATATCGTCATGGACTACCATCGGGTTGAAAAGGGGCTAACCCTGCCCGAACCACGCGCATGGTTCGGGCAGGAGACGGTTGAAAGGCTCGTTGCAAACTGTAGGCAGTATGCGGCGAGCCCCGATCACGATCCTCGCACGGTCACAGCGGCCGTCGGAGCGCTTCTGCAGTACGAGGAGGCCTTCGATGATGTTGGTCCCACTCCTCAGTGGTGGGCGGGCCTGGGCGACATCGTGAGTGAATTTAAAGCCCGCATCGATCCAGACCGTCACGTGCTGGGAGGCACCGAACCAGCGTTTGATCGCGTCGCGCGCCACATAGACTCTCAGGGGCACCAGTTCGAGGCTATTGCGCGATCGCGAAGCAGCGTCAGGAATTTTGGCCCTGAAACCGTCGACAACGCGACGATCCACGCGTGTGTGGGTACTGCGCAGACGTCGCCCAGCGTATGCAACAGGCAGGCGGCGCGCGTGCGTTCCTACCCGAGAGGTGAGGCTGCTACTGCAGTCCTCGCCTTGCAAAACGGGAACCGGGGGTTTGGAAACACGGCAAGCCACGTCCTCCTCGTCACCGCCGACCTGACGGCCTTCCTTACGCCGGGTGAGCGAAATCAGGCCTACATCGACGGCGGAATGTTTGCCATGACACTTGTCTATGCGCTGCATGACAGCGGAGTCGATTCATGCTGCCTAAATTGGAGCACTGTACGCAGCCAGGACCGGAAGCTGAGAAAGCTGCTAAATTTGCCCGAGGAAGAAGTCGTCATGATGATGATCGCTATCGGGTTCGCCTCAGAGCGATCGTCTGTGACCAAATCCCCGCAGCGGGCCGTAAACCGCGTCTATCTAAACCCGGCATCGTCTGACCTATGAACACGCCGAAAGAAGCGCCCCAAGACCCCGTCAGTATTGGCGTACTGCCGGTGGCCGGGCCCGTCTCAGGTCTGACGTTGAAGATTCTGGCGGTTTGCTTTGCTCTCATCCCGACGCTGGCAGGAACTCGTCGGGGTCTCGTAGTCCCGGTGTTTCGGGTATCAGAAGCGCTCGCAGTCCTCGTCCTGGCAATAGTCTTTATTACTTTCAACAAGCGAATGGTTATTGGAGGGGCGGTCTTCTGGTCGCTTCTAGGCTATGCCAGCGTCGTGTCTGTAATGACCGCGTACAATTGTATTTACCGTACAGACTTGGGTATCTCCGACTTTATATACAACGGGCTGGGGCCACTGACGCTACTATTGATCTACGTTTCAGCGAGCGCGTGTAGCGGCGTGACTGGGCTCCTGCAACGGGCATGCCGGTATCTGTTGATTTTCTCAAGCGTTATGGGCCTCCTGGCGGTCCTGCAGGGGCTCGGCGTGCAGAGTGCTCGCAACTTTGCAAGCTACATGACTGGAAACGCGAGTATCGCCAATCCGATTTCTTGGAAAATTCCACGGAGCGTCGGAGTGTTCAACTCCTGGCATGCTTATGCCGGCTACGCTGGGCTATGCGTGGTGATTGGAATTGCTTGCCTGGTGCATAAAGTCCCAATTTTCAAACGGCGGTCCTTGCTTGTTCTTTCTGTGATCGCAAACGGGCTCGGTCTACTTTCGAGTCTCACAATCGGTGTAATTGTCCTCGTCTGCGTAATCTCGATTTACTTTACGGTCCGCTATGGGCGTAAGATCTACCTGCTTTTCGGACTAGCGGCCGGGTACCTTTTTGTAACTGGGACGAGTATATCCACGAGCGCTTCAGAGCGGGCCGTTAGACAAGAATCGACGACCGGGCAGTATGATTTTCTCCCTCAAACCGTTGCATTCCGTCTCGAACTGTGGGCAAGGGACTTCCTCCCGCTCGTGAAGGGACACTTGTTTACTGGATATGGTCCGATCGGAGCAGCGGACAGGACATTCGCGTACGTTGAATCGATGTACATCCTTGTACTACTACTTGCGGGGATCCCGGCTCTTGTCGCTTTCATACTAGTGATGAGTTCATCGCTTCGGGCATCTTACGGACTATATCGGTTTGCGGGCGCAGATTCGCTTCGATCTTCCATCGCGGAGGCGCTACTGCTTTTCTTGGCAGGGCTATCGGTGCTGATGTTTATTCATCCCTACATGAATGACGCCGGGGCTTCTCAGCTGAGTTTTGTGATATTGGGGTTGCTTGGAGTTTCGGCAAAGAGCGTCCCAGCGGCACGCGGCGCCGGCTCGCTGGTTCGGTCCCATCAGGATCGCCGGTTTGCGGCAAAGCGGAACTGAAGGGGCGAAGATTGGTGAAGCTATTTCGCGTAGTGCGGCGATTGGGGTGGTCCGTAGGTACGCAAGTGGCGTCGAGTGCGTCGAATTTTATCTTTAGTGTTCTGATCGCCAGAGCCCTGGATACAAGCATCCTCGGCATGTTTGCCACGCTGATGGCGATATACAGCGTCGTCGTCGGGATTGGCCGAGCTTTTACGAGCGAGCCGATGATTTTCAACGAAAGTTCCGTTGCCGGACACAAGGGGCGGATGCGATCAACCGCGAATCTCTCCACAAACATGGTATTGGGACTGTTTTTCGGGGTTATCGTATTTCTGGTCGCGATCATTCTCTCCCGTGATGTGCTTCTCTCGGTCGTCTTCGCCAGCGCCATGCCGCTTGTGTTGATCCAGGACGGTCTGCGGTACGTCATGATCGATGAGGGTGCTCCGAAATGGGCATTCGCTTCTGAGGTCCTATGGCTCGCGGTTCAAGTGCCACTGATGATTCTTATCGCGTCGCAGCGATCTCTGACAGAATTCATTATCTGTTGGGAGGTGGGTGCTGCAGCAAGTGTTCTAGTCGGTGTGTGGCGGACTGGGGCTCGCTTCGCGATTGGCTCGTGTGTTGCTTGGCTGAAGGACGGTTACCGCGTTGGATTTGTGTACGCGGTCGACTTTATGCTTAGTAGTGGAATCAACCAATTAACAGTGTTTGTTCTGGTGATTACTGGCGGGTTCCAGGCTTCCGGCGATCTTCGCGCCGCCCAGATTCTTTTGATGCCCATTATGGTATTTACGCTTGGTGTGAGTTTCGCGCTCAGTCCTGAGGTAACTCGGTTTGCTCGTCAAGGAAGCAAAAGAGGATTGCAGCTGGTTGCAGCGGGATATGGAGCAGGCGTCACGGCCTTGTCCGTGGGGTGGGTTCTGGCGGTCGGACTCCTGCCGTCCTCGGTTGTGAGTGCCATGCTGGGAGAGTCTGCTGTCGGCGGACTTGACACTCTCCCGTTCGCTGCGGGAGCGGTGTGCCTGTTGGGAATCAGCGTCGGGCCGGGGTTGGCCTTGCGTGCGATCGGAAAAGTGAAGAACTCGATGTACATCAAGGCCGTCATGGCGCCTATTACGCTTGTTTTCGTTGCGATCGGTTCCGCAGGCTATGGCGCTGGTGGTTCTCAGGTTGGGCTGATGATCGGAAACTCCATCCGATCAGTTTCTTCATGGCTGCTGTTGTCTCGTTCGCTTTCGTCTTTTAGTCCCGAGGCAAGAAGGAGCTCTGAAAGTGTCTAGAATAATAGCGGCCCTCAAGGCTGCAGTCCGACACCCGGCATATGCGCACGCTGTCATCGCAACCGACAATGTCGTTGCGAGGGTTGCTGGTGTTCGGCGGCGCGGGTCTGGCTCGGGTGCGCGGTATTCGGTATGCATCGTGGCGCCGCCAGGCGATGGGAATATCGGGGACCAAGCACTGCTGGAGTCGGCGCTTGATAACACTTCAGAGTCTGTCGTGGTCATTGTGCGAAACCCCGCGGCGTTTTCGATCCCCGACAGGTTTAAGGAAAGGACTTCAGTTCTGGTCCTGAAGGATTTGCTTTACGGGAATCCCGTCGCGCGGCTGCGCGATGTGTGGGCCTTCTCGCGGACCGCGGAGTCCTCTCTGAACACATGGGTTATCGGCGCGGACACCATGGATGGCGCCTATAACCCGCGCGCCTCCGTCGCTCGGCTGTCGTGTGCTGCAATCGCGGCACGGCTCGGCTCGCAGGCGAGGGTCGTCGGGTTTAGTTGGAACGGTCACGCAGTGGAGTCAGCGACTGCGGCGTTGAGGCGGGTTCAAGATTCAGTTCAATTGACTGTTCGGGACCCGGTCTCCGTGGAGCGACTCCAGCGCATAGGCGTGGAAGAGCCGACAGCTGCCGCTGACCTTGTTTTCGCACGTATCGGTGGCGTCCCGGAGCATGCAGATGTGTTCGATTGGGTATCGCAGGAAGAGCGGACTGGCAGGCGCATTATGGTTGTGAATGTCAGCGCACTACTGCAAAGCGAATTTTCTCAGGCGGACGAGTATGCGGAATTTCTACGCAAATTTGATTCCGGTTCGTGGTCGTTTGTTTTCATTCCGCATGTGCGACGTCGTGGGAATGATGATTACGTCGCCCTATCGGAGGTGCTCGCCAAGTATAAACCGGCGAGTTGCTTCGTATTATCTGATCTGCTGTCCCCAGACCAAGTTTTTGCACTGGCTCGCCGGTCTACGTTGGTGGTCACTGGGCGCATGCATCTCGCGGTTCTCTCAATTCTCGCGGGGACTTACCCGGTTACGTTGGCCAGTCAGGGGAAGGTCGAGGGCTTGTACCGCCTTCTGAGCGAGGAGCGAATGTGCCTCAGTCCGGGGGAGGGGGTCGGCCTAAAGCTACTTGAGGTGTCGCAGGCCGTCATCCTTCAAGGGCTCGCGGAACGCGGAGTCGCGGAATCGGACCTTGACCGTCTGAGAGAAGCGGCGCTCCGGAATTTTGAGTAGCTTTCCTCGGCAGTCTTGGTGTTGCTTTGAGTGATGGCGCGAGACCTCGTTGGTGTACGACTTTCTTGGCTGAGTCAGCAATTGTGAATTTACCGTAAGGACGTATCGATGAAGATGTCAGTTTTTGGAACCGGTTACCTGGGTGCCACTCATGCTGCCTGCATGGCGGAACTCGGCCACGAAGTGCTTGGTGTCGATGTCGACCCCGCCAAGTTGGCGAAGCTCGAAGCGGGCGAAGTGCCGTTCTACGAGCCTGGCCTCGAGGAGGTGCTGCGGCGCAACATTGACGCCGGCCGCCTGCAGTTTACGTCCTCGTACGAGGAGGCAGCCGCTTTTGCTGACGTCCACTTCCTCGGCGTTGGTACACCACAGAAGAAGGGCGAGTATGCAGCGGATCTCCGCTACGTGGATGCGGTGATTGACACGTTGGCACCCCTTCTAACCGAGCCGGCGATCATCTTCGGCAAGTCAACCGTTCCGGTTGGCACCGCTGAACGCCTCGGCGCACGCGCCAGGGAGCTGGCACCTGCGGGCGATGGGGTTGAGGTCGCGTGGAATCCGGAGTTCCTTCGCGAGGGATTCGCCGTTCAAGACACGATTCACCCTGATCGTCTGGTGCTGGGTGTGGACCGCGATCGACCCGGCCGAGCGGAGTCCGTCGCCCGCGAGGTGTATGCGCAGCTCTTGGACGAGAGTATTCCCTTCCTCGTCACTGATCTCGCGACCGCAGAACTCGTCAAGGCCTCCGCGAACGCCTTCCTCGCTACGAAGATCTCGTTCATCAACGCGATATCCGAGGTGTGCGAGGCTGCCGGCGCTGACGTCACTGTGCTGGCCGACGCGATCGGACATGACGCGCGCATTGGGCGCCGGTTCCTCAACGCGGGTGTCGGTTTCGGCGGTGGCTGCTTGCCGAAGGACATCCGTGCCTTCATGGCGCGTGCTGGTGAACTGGGAGTGGACCAGGCTCTCACGTTCCTGCGGGAAGTCGACAACATCAATATGCGACGTCGCACGAGCATGGTGGAACTTGCCCGGGAGGCTTGTGGTTCGCTACTCGGCGCTCGAGTCGCGGTGCTGGGTGCGGCATTCAAGCCGGATTCTGACGATGTTCGAGATTCGCCAGCCCTGAATGTGGCCGGACAGATTCAGCTTCAAGGTGCGACCGTCAACATCTATGACCCAAAGGCGATGGACAACTCGCGCGCGCTCTTCCCGACGCTGACCTACGCAGGATCAGTTCGGGAGGCATGCGAGGAGGCAGACGTCATACTCGTATTGACCGAGTGGGCAGAGTTCCGCAAGCTGCAGCCTGAGGACTTGGCCGCGGTCGTGAGGAAGAAGGTTCTCATTGATGGGCGCAATTGCCTGGATCCGCTGGTCTGGCGGTCCGCCGGGTGGGCCTATAGGGGCCTCGGGCGCCCGTAGAAGGCAGTAGGTGTACCTGGCCATCAGGTTGGTGTCAGGCGGCTGATCGGTGGGAGTCCTCCGAGTGCGCTGTGGCGTCGTCGAGTGTTGTAGTACTCGAGCCAGGGTGCAAGTGCGTCGGCGCGATCGGTGTTGCTGGTAAAGACCTGACGGTAGGCCCACTCGGTTTGCAGGGTCCGGTTGAGGCGTTCGACCTTGCCGTTCTGCCACGGGCAGTGCGGTCTGATGAACTTCTGCTTGATCCCGTGTTCGGCGCAGACCGCGCGTAGGGACCATCGGTAGGCCCAGGCGTTGTCGGTCATCAACCGCTCGATTCTCGTGTTTCCGTGGTCCGCGAAGTAGTCGATCGCTCTGGTCAAGAAACCCGAACAGGTGGAGCCCTTTTCGTCCGGGAGGATCTCCGAGTAGGCGAGTCGGGAGTGGTCGTCGACGAGCGAGTGGACGTAGTCGAAACCGGTCCGGGTGCTGCGGTCGCGGGCTGTCGATCCGGCGACTCGTCCGTGCGCGCGCCATCCACCACCGTCGGGGATTCTGCCTAGCTTTACGGGCGTCCATGTGCACCAGTTCGCCGGGCCGCTCACGTTCGTAGCGCACGGCGGTGGTTTTCGACGTGCGGATCACCCGACCGGTCATCGGGTCCAAGTCCGCCAGGTGTGGCACCTGGTGGCGCCGCAGGACTCGCGAGACAGTGCGGGCCGGCACATCGAGTTCGGCTGCGAGCCAGTCCGGTCCGCGTCGCTCACGCACACGTAGCTCGACGATCTGGTCCTCGATGGCGGGCGAGGTTCGGGTCGGCATGGTGTGCGGGCGGGAGGGCCGATCGTGCAAACCTGCTTCGCCTTCTGCTGCGTAGCGGGCCACCCACGTCGACACGCACTTCCGGGATATCCCCATTGCGCTGGCGATATGCGCTTTCGGCCAGCCATCTCGGTAGCGCTCGACGATGAGCATTCTCCCGAGATATGTGGTTCGGGCATTACGGTGGGACACGAGAACCTCCGAGCGGATGTGGGCCTTAGACAAGCCACACCCCACTCGGAGGTTCTCTTCACATCAAGTCGACACGCCCGCTACCAACGTCCTGACCGGGTACAGCTAGGCGGCTTCCTGGCGCCGCACCTAGCGTGCGGCACCAGGCAATCGCGTTGAGACTGGGTCGTATGTGTCTTCGCCTAGGGGGCGATTCTGCACGTCGACACATCGATGCTGGTCTTTGCCGAATCGACCAATGCCTGGACCGGCACCCGCGCCTCACCCGCGGCCACAGGCTCAGTCAGCTCGTACTTCACTTCGATCGTCTGTCCCTGTCGCACCTGTGTCTGGATGTCGAAGACGGGGTGTCCGCGCTCGGCTCCGGTGAAGGCAAAAGCAGGCTTGCCGTCGACGGTCACTTTGTTCAGCTTGGCGCCCTGGGTGGCGATGAGCGACAGGTTGGTGAGATTGGTACCCGCTGGGGCACCGGCCGGGTTGTCGAACATTCCCGCAACGTATTTGGTGTAGTCGCCGGGCGGCAGGGTGTTGGTGAGGCGGACGGTGACGGTCGACTGTCGGGTATCGCCCACGCATCTTTCTGCCGTGTAGTCGATTTCCCGTTCCAGGTAGTAGTCCAGCTTGTTGCCACCCAGATTGTTGATCACCAGGCCGGCGTACGGTGCGGGATCATCCGGAACTGTGTGGCCCAGAACCGTTCCTTCGAGAACTCGCTGCTCCTCTGGATTCGAGCTCCATACAGCGATCCGTCGTTCGCTAGCCGCCTGCCCCAACGCCTCCAGCAGCGCCTTTGGGTTCGAGATCTTGCCGGTCATGCGCTCAACAACCTTGCCGGCAATGGTCTGCAGGTACGCCTTGCGGGCATTGTTGTCGTTCGCGAAACGCGAATACGCTGTGGACTCCGTCAGTTCCACGACGTTGTCGGCTGTGACCTTCTCGCCGTCCGGCATCGTCACCGGCCCCACCACATCCAGGATGTAGCTGAGCGCCACCGGATCCGTGGCGATGACGCCGTCCACCTGCTCACCCGATTCCTGCGCCCACAGCGACTGCCAGATCTGTGCCGCGTACGGAAAGTGCGAGCTGACGTTGCTGTTGCGGAAATCGGTGGTCGGACGGCTGATTCCGTACTGCTTCTCGAAATCCGGACCCAGGTCGATGGGCTTCTTGTCGTTGATCGAAAGTTCCTTGTTGCTGCCCAGATCCTCCACGCGAACCGCGCCGTCCACGGCGCGCAGTTCACCGAAGCCGCCTAACAGCCCGCCCGTGCCGCGGGCCTCCGCGTTGGTCTGGAACCCCACGAAGTAGGTGCGGGGCCCGTCGGCGCCCATCATCGACGGCACGATCTGCGCTGCGGTGGAGACGTTTCCAAGCAGTTGGGACAGCTCGGCGGTCTGCTCCTGTAGTTGAATCCGAGCGGAGTCGACAGCGCCCAGGAACGTGCTGTCGACGGCGTCGGCCTGTGCGGCCAATGCGGCTGCCGCGGCCGCGGAATCGGCCAGTGCGGGGGACGCCTCGCGCAGCGGGGCCAGATCGATCCGGGCGCCGTCGCGAACCAGTCGATCGGGAGCGATCACCGAACCAGCCTGCACCGCCGGGGCGAGTACTTCGTCGGTGAGTCCGCGTACCACGTCGGTGATCTGACGTGTCGTCTCGAGGGGCCCGCCCAGCCACGGAACGGCTGCGGCGGCCCGCCAGTTCAGCGACTCGGTTGCGTCCTGCGCACGGCCGGCGTACTTCGCGGCGTCACCGGCCGCGGTCGCCGCCTGCGCGGAGTTACCGGCCAGTAGTGCATCTTTCGTCGTTGTCGCGTGGTCCCGCGCCCGCTCGAGGTTCGACTTCGCTTGCATTGCCTCGTAGGCCACGAAGCCGCCCCACGCGGCGATCACCGCGACCGCGCACGAGGTGCCGATCACGATGCGGCGTCGGCGCTTTCGCACGGAGCGTGGTTGCGAGCTTCGCCGACGTCGACGGTTCTCGGGTGGAGTCCCGGCATCCGGCGAGGTCGAAGCGGTGCCATCGGAATCGATCTGGGCCACGAGACGAATCCCCCTATTGGTCGTGGTGGATGGTTCAGCGTATCCGGATTCAATTTGGGCGACCGCCCAAGTGGTGAGCTTCGATGGGGCACAGTAAGTTGTGAGGTGCCCGGATCCGGACCAATAGGATCGTAGAGGCTGTGCACCGAACGCGGGAGTAACCGGGGCAATCAGTACGGTTTCATCGGATGGAAAAAGGGGGAGGGTTGATCGTGCACCCCTTCTCGCTGTCGTCCGCCCAACGGGCGCTCCTTCTGGCGCAACAGCTCACCCCAGATGTGCCTCTGGTCGTGGCGCTCAACGTGGAACTGCGCGGATCCCTCGACCGAGAGCTGCTGCTCGCCGCCTGCGACTACGCGGCCCGCGAACTGGAATCGGCCGTCGTCGTTCTTGTCGAGGAAGCCCACGAGACGCGGCAGGTGGTGGTTCCCGAAATCGAAGACGCCCCCGGCTTCCTCGATCTCGCGGACGAGGATGATCCGGAAACAGCGGCCACTCGATGGATGACCGAGAGGACCAACCGGTCGATCGACCCGTTTCGGGACCGCCTCGCCGGCACCACGCTGATCCGGCTACGGGACGGCCACCACTACCTCTACTGCTTCGCTCACCACCTGGTGCTGGACGGATACGGCGCGACCGTCCTCGTCGACCGGATGGCGCAGACCTACTCGGCGTGGATGCGCGGGCTGGAGCCCGAACCACTGCGCGCGATCCCGCTTCGCGAGCTGGCGGCTCAGGACGCGGAATACACCGGCAGCAGCCGTGAATCGATCGATCGCGCCCACTGGCAGTCGCGGCTCGCCGCTCTTCCCGCCGCGGTGTCACTGGCCGATCGTCCCGGGCCGCTGTCGGTCCCCTCGCGTCGTGTGTGGGAAACCCTCGCAGCCGATGTCGATGTCGATGTCCCCGTCGTCACTGCGGCCTTCGCCGCGTATCTGGCACGGGCGGCGGGTGCAGACGTCGTGAGCCTGAGTCTTCCGGTGGCCGCCCGCACCACCGCCGCGTCCCGTCGCACGTCGGGCTCGGTATCGAACGTGGTGCCGATCGTCGTGCGTATCGATCCCGACGACTCCGTCGAGGCATTGATCCGCCGCGTGCAGCTCGAGCTGACCGGTGCACTGCGGCACCAGCGTTACCGCTACCACGCGATGCTGGCGGATCTGCCGGATGCCGACGGCCGCGGCAGCATCGGTGGCGTCTTCGGCCCCGTCGTCAACGTCATGGCATTCGCGCGGGAACTGCACTTCGGCGACGTCGTCGGGGAGATGACGGTGCTGTCCACCGGCCCGATCGACGATCTCTCGCTCACGGTGTACCCCGGATCGGCGGGTGGCGGGCTGCGCGTCGACTTCGAGGCAAACCCCGTCCGCTACACCGTCCGCTCGCTGCGTCGTCACCACCAGCGGTTCCTCGACTACCTAGCGGCGTTCACCGCCAACCGCGCCGGTCTCGTGGAGGACCTGCCGCTGGGCGCCCCGGACGAGTTGGCCGGACTGGCGCCCGCCGTCGGTGACTCCGTCGCGGCCCATCCTGTGCTGCTGCCCGACGTGCTGACGCGGCAGGCTTCGTCGGGACACATCGCGGTCCGCTGCGGCGACGTCGCGATGACCTACACCGCCCTCGACGCGAGTTCGTCGGCGCTGGCCCGGCGGCTGGTCGCCCTCGGGTGCGGTCCTGAGGATCGCGTGGCGGTCCTGCTGCCGCGGTCGGCGGAATCGGTTCTCGCGCTGTGGGCGATCGCCAAGACCGGCGCCGCGTACGTGCCGGTCGACCCGGCGCTTCCGAGTCATCGGCTGGCTCATCACCTCGCCGGTGTCGCGGTCGTGATCGCCGATCCCGCGGCCGTCGTCGCGCTGCCGCAGCACGTCATCCGGATCGACACCACGCACGACGGGTGGTCCGCGGACCCCGTCACCGACGCCGACCGCACCCGACCACTGCATCCCGACAACCCGGCCTGGGTGGTGCACACCTCCGGATCCACAGGTCTGCCCAAGGGTGTCGTGGTGAGCCATCGTGGCCTGGCCCCACTGATCTCGACCTTGCGGTCGCGGTATGCAGCCACCGCGGACGCGCGCGTGATCCACCTTGCGTCGCCCACCTTCGACGCGTCGCTGCAAGAGGTCCTGCTGGCCGCCGACGCCGGGGCGACTCTCGTCGTGGCTGCGCCTGACGTCGTCGCCGGCGAGGCTCTCGCCGCGCTGCTCGCAGCCGAGTCGATCACGCATTTCGTCTCGGCCCCGGCCGTTCTCGCGGCCACCCCGTCGGAAGCGCTGCCTGCGCTGACGATGCTCGACTCGGGGGGCGACGTGCTGCCGCCGGCCGTGGCCGCGCGCTGGGCGCAGGGCCGCACCCTGATCAACGCGTACGGGCCCACCGAGACGACGATCCTCGCGACGCTTGGGGAGCCGCTCGACGCTGCCGGCTTGGACGGCGCCGCGGCGGTACCGATCGGCCGTCCCGTCGACGGGACGGCCGTGGCGGTGCTGGACCGTCGGCTGCGTCCGGTGCCGTACGGAGTGGTGGGCGAACTGTACGTCGCCGGACCGGCATTGGCGCGTGGGTACACGGGCCGGCCGGCGCTCACCGCGGAACGGTTCGTAGCGTCGGTCTTCGGTCCCGGCCGCATGTACCGCACCGGCGACCTGGCGCGCTGGGGCTTCGACGGTCAACTCGGGTACGTGGGCCGGACGGATCGGCAGGTGCAGATCCGTGGCGTCCGGATCGAGCTGGGGGACATCGAGCACACGCTCGCCGAACACCCGGGAATCGACTCGGCTGCAGTAGTACTCGTCGGCGATCGACTGGTCGCGTACCTGCAGGGGGCCGTCCCGGCCCCGGGTTCGGTGCGTGACTGGCTCGCCACGCGGCTGCCGCACCACATGATCCCCGACACGGTGGTGGTGTGCGACGTGTTGCCGTTGACGCCGTCCGGCAAGGTCGACCGCGTCGCGCTCGCCGGTCTGCCCACGTCTGAGGACACCGGTCATGGGCGCGCTCCGCACGGTCCCGTCGAATTGCTGGTTGCGGATGCCGTCCGCGAGGTCGTCGGGGTCGACCACGTCGATGCGTACGCGGACTTCTTCGCCCTCGGCGGCAACTCACTCACGGCCACCCAGCTGGCGGCCCGGATCTCCGCCGGGTTGGGCCGACAGGTGCAAGTGCGGGACGTGTTCATGCAGCGGACCGTCGCCGACCTCGCCGCGGTAGCGATCGGCCGCGGCGTCCGCCCCGCCCTCGACGGGTCCGGAACCGGCGACGGACCGCTCGCGCCCGCGCAGTACCGTCTGTGGCTGCACAGCCGGGCCTGGATCGCAAGCTCGGCATACCACGTACCGTTCGCCGTCGACCTTCGCGGCCCGCTCTCGGTGGCCGCCCTGGAGGAGGCCCTGCGCGACGCCCTGACCCGACATTCGGCGCTGCGCACTGCAATCCGTGATGGTCGCGATGGCCCTTGCCAGGTAGTGTTGCCCGCCGCTGATGTGCTTCCCGAACTGACTGTGGTGCACATGGAATCGGAAGATGCGTCGGACGGGGACGCCGCCGCGTTTGTGGCCGCACCGTTCGATCTCGGGTCCGGGCAGGTGGTGCGGTTCAGACTCCACCGCCGCGCCCTCGACCACCACGTGCTCGTCGTCGTCGCGCACCACATCGCGATGGACGGGCTGTCGTTCCACCCGTTGTTGCGGGATCTGACCGCTGCCTATGTCGCCCGACGAGCGGGGCAGGCGCCCGGGTGGGAAACGCTCCCGCTGCAGTACACCGACTACGCGCGCTGGCACCACGCGGTGCTGCGCGCGCCCGCCTCGGATTCGGCCGGCGGGACCATCGGCGACCACGAACTTCGATACTGGCGCCGCACTCTCGCGGGAGTCGCCGACATCCCGGCACTGCCCGTCGCACGACCACGGACCCGGGCCTCGGGAATCCCGGCCCGGGTGAGCTTCGACGTCGACACCACCACTCGCGACGCGCTCGATCGCCTCGCACGCGACCATGACGCGACCACCTTCATGGTCCTGCACGCAGCCGTCGCCACGGTCGTGGCCGCGGTCACCGGTCACCCCGACACCGTCGTGGGTGCCGCCACGTCGGGCCGCAGCGACCCTGCCCTCGACGCTCTCGTCGGCATGTTCGTCAGCACCGTCGCGCTGCGTGTCTCCGTGCACGGCGGACAGAACTTCGGCGATCTGGTCGCTGCGGTGCGCACCGCCGACGTGGACGCGTTCGCACACGCCGAGACACCGTTCGAGCAAATCCTCGACGCGGTGGGGCTGGGCGAGTCGCCACTACAGCTGATGATCGGATACGAGAGCTTCACCGATCCCGACGTCGAGCTCCCCGACCTCGTGGTGGCCGGTCGGGAACTGCCTGTCGCGCAAGCTCGTTTCCCGCTCGAGCTCACGATCCGGGAGGTGCCGGGCGCCGGGCTCACCGGACACCTGACGTACGACACGGCGCTGTTCGACCGCGCCACCGTGGCCGGCTGGCGGACGCTCCTGCACCGTGCTCTGCAGGTGGCCTGTGTTGATCCCGGGGCCAGCGTCGCCGACCTCGTCGCCGGGACTCCGCCACCGCCCAGCCCACGGGCGATCACGGATGTCATGACGCTGCCGGAGATCACGGCGGGACCTCTGCGGGTGGTCGACGCACAGGGCCGGGAGATCGACATCCGTCCGCGGGTCGTGGCGCTGGCCGCCCGGTTGACCGCCCTCGGTGTCGGTCCGGCGAGTTTCGTGGGTGTGCTGGTGCCCCGGTCGGTGGAGTCCGTCACGGCGGTCCTGGCCGTCTCGTACACCGGCGCCGCCTTCGTCCCTGTGGACCCCGGCCAGCCCGCGGCCCGGTTGCACGCGATTCTCGCCGACGCCGGGGTGCGTCTCGTGGTGGCGGAGGCGGACGTCGACCTCCCCCCAGGCGTGCTTCGTGTCGATCCCCTCGCCGAGCTCGGCGCCGGACCCGTTGCGGCGCCGACCATCCCACACCCGGACAACCCGGCCTACGTCATCTTCACGTCCGGCTCCACCGGCACCCCCAAGGGCGTCGTCGTCCCGCACCGCGGCCTGGCCGCAATCACGCAGGCCCTGCGCCGCAGCTTCGCCGTCGACACCGATTCCAGGGTCCTGCATGCGGCCTCGCCGGCATTCGACGGCGCGGTCCTCGAGTACCTGCTGGCACTCGGTTCCGGTGCCACTCTGGTGATCGCGCCGCCCGACACCTACGGTGACGAACTCGCGGAACTCATTCGGGCCCGACACATCACACACTGGTTCTCGACCCCCGCCGTCCCGGCTCAGCTGGACCCGAGCGGGCTCGACGCGCTCCAGGTGGTCGGGTTCGGCGGCGAGGCCTGGTCGGCTGACCTCGCGGAGCGCTGGGGTGGGGGCGGGCGCACGGTGCTGAACTTGTACGGCCCCACCGAGACGACGGTCGTCGCGACCATCAGCCGTCCGTTCGGCGGTGCCGGGGTGCTGCCGATCGGCGACCCCGTCGACGGCACGATCGCGGCGGTCCTGGACACCACCTTGCGCCCGGTGGCGGACGGGGTGGTGGGCGAGTTGTACCTCGCCGGGCCGGGCCTGGCCCAGGGCTACCTGGGGCGGGCCGGGCACTCCGCGGAGCGATTCGTGGCCTCGGTGCTCGGAACCGGACGCATGTACCGCACCGGCGACCTGGTGCGTCGTCGCGGTGACGGGCAACTGGAATTCGTTGCGCGGGACGACAATCAGGTCCAGATCCGCGGATTCCGCGTGGAACCCGGCGAGGTGGAGGCGGTGCTCGCCACTCATCCCGGGGTGGACACCGCGGTCGTGCTCGCACACGGTGACGGCCTGGCCGCCTACGTCCACGGCCGCACCGCGCTCGACGCCGACGACGTACGCCGCCACGCCTCCGAACGGCTACCGCGTTATCTGGTTCCGGCCACTGTCACCGTGCTCGGCGAGGTACCGCTCACCTCGGCCGGCAAGGTCCACCGGTCCGCGCTGCCGCTCCCCGCTCTCCCCGCGCCCGACGGCACGGCGCTTCGTGGCCCGCTCCAGGAGCTCGTCGGGCGGGTCGCCGCGGACCTGCTCTCGCTTCCCGTAATGGGGCCGGACAGCGACTTCTTCACCTTCGGCGGGAACTCGCTGCTCGCGGCCCGGTTCGCGTCCCGGCTGCGCGCCGCGCTCGACCGCCGGGTCGACGTGCGGGACGTGTTCGAGCACCCCACTGTCGCGGGCCTGGCGGCGCTGCTGGACGGGCGCGATTCGGATCGGTCGATTCCACTCGTCGTCACCGACGGATCGGGACCGGCACCGCTGGCACCGGCACAGCAACGGATGTGGCTGCTGGGGCGCACCCAGCCGACGGGTGCCGACAACATCGCGTTCGCGGTCGACCTGGACGGGCGCCTGGACGTCGCCGCCCTGCAGGCCGCCGTCCTCGACGTGCTCGACCGGCACGCTGTACTCCGCACCGTCTTCCCGGAGACCCCCGACGGGCCCGTGCAGATCGTGCTGCCGGCCGAGGTCGGTCTCGAGGTGCAGGATCCACCCGCGGACGTCGAGGCTGCCGAACACTCGGCCGCGTGCGAGCCCTTCGACCTGACCGTGGAACGCCCGATCCGGCTGAGACTGCACAGGATCGCCGATGACCGGCACACGCTCGTCGTCGTAGCGCACCACATTGCGGTCGACGGGCTGTCCATTCCGCCGCTCGCACGCGATCTCGACCACGCCTACCGGGCGCGCAGCGCAGGGAACGTGCCCCGGTGGGACGCGCCGGTCGTCCCGTTCACCGACTACGCCCGCTGGCATCGCACGGTCCTCGGCGATCCGGTCGATCCGCTCAGCCGCGCGCACCGCGACCTGACGCACTGGCGTTCCGCACTCGCCGGAGCGGTGTCAGCGCCCGCCCTGCCCGCAGACCGGCCTCGGTCGGTCGACACCGAATCGGTGGCCGCGGACACCGTGGCGTTCACGATCCCGTCGGACCTCCACGTGGCGGTGGAAAAGGTTGCGCAGGAATACGACTCGACGCCTTTCATGGTGTTGCACGCCGCGCTCGCCGTCCTGCTGGCCAAGCTGTCGGGCACCGAGGATGTCAGCGTCGGTACCCCGGTGTCGGGTCGCGCGCATCAAGACGTCGACAACGCGGTGGGTATGTTCGTAGGCACCGTCGTTCTGCGGACCGGAGTGGATGCAAGCTGGTCGTTCGCCGAACTGCTGTCCAACGTGCGCCGCACCGATCTGTCGGCCTTCAGCCACGCCGATGTGCCGTTCGATGCGGTGGTGGCCGAACTCGCGCAGACGCGTGCCGGCGCCCACCACCCGCTGTTCCAGGTGATGTTCTCGTACGACGATGTCGTGCCCGCCCAACTCGAACTCGGAGGCCTGCACGTCCGCGGTCGCGAGATCGACACGGGCAGGACGCGATTCGATCTGGAAGTGGCGGTCCGGGATCGGGAGCCGGGGGAGTACCCGGCTGGGTTCGACGGCCGGTTCACATATGCGTGCAGTCTTTTCGACCACGAGACGGCAGATCGGTGGGCGCGCTGGTTCGTGCGGATCATCGAACTCGTCACCGACGACCCCACCATCGAACTGGCCCGCATCGACCCGGTCGGACCCGCACCGGATGCCGGTACGGCCAAGAGGGCATCCGCGGACGCCGCACCGTCAATCACGGAGCAGTTCGCGCGGCATGTGCACGAACGACCGGACGCGGTCGCCGTGGTCGCAGGGGTGGAACGCCTCAGCTACAAGGACCTCGACGTCCGCTCACGCGCCCTGGCCGCGAACCTGGTCGAGCGCGGTGTCGGTGCCGAGGACGTCGTCGCGATCGCGCTGCCCCGATCGGCCGACCTCGTCGTCGCGATCCTCGCCGTCGCTCGTGCCGGCGCCGCCTACCTGCCACTGGACGTCACGCAACCGTCAGACCGCTTGTCGGCGTTGCTGACCGAAGCGCACCCCGCGTGTGTCGTGTGCCTGGACGGTTTCGAAGCGCCGGTACCGACCGTGCCACTGGGCCGCGCTGACGCCGCCCACGCCGCAGGCGCCCACGCCGCCCACGCCGCAGGCGACCACGCCGTCGACGCCGTCGTCGATCCCCGTAGTGCCGCGTACGTGGTCTACACCAGCGGATCCACCGGCACGCCCAAGGGCGTCGTGGTGACGCATGAGAACCTGACCGCGCTCCTGACGAATACACGCGCGGACTTCGGCTTCGGCCCCGACGACGTCTGGACGATGTTCCACTCGCCCGCGTTCGACTTCTCGGTGTGGGAGGTCTGGGGTCCGCTGACGACCGGCGGCCGGGTGGTCGTGGTCGACCACTCCGTGGCCCGTAACCCCGGTGACTTCCGTGCGCTGCTCGTCCGCGAGCGGGTGACGGTGCTCAACCAGACACCGACCGCGTTCGGACAGTTTGCGGACCTCGACGGCAACCCTGGCGACCTGGCCGTCCGGACGCTGATCTTCGGCGGCGAGCCGCTCGACGCGACCCGCGTGCGCGGCTGGCTCGACCGGAACCCTGCCGTCGACGCCGTCAACATGTTCGGCATCACCGAGACCACGGTCCACCTCACCCGGGCCGTTGTCGAACGTGAGACGGATCGAAGCAACGACATCGGCACACCATTGCCGGGCGTCGTGCTCCGCCTGCTCGATCGTGCGCTGCGTCAGGTTCTACCCGGCGCAGTCGGCGAGATCTACGTGAGCGGCCCGCAGGTTGCCCGTGGGTACCGGGGCCGACCCGGCCTGACAGCGCAGCGTTTCGTCGCCGCCCCGGACGGCGAGATCCTGTACCGCACCGGCGACCTCGCCCGACTCCGCAACGACGGCGGTCTCGAGTACCGGGGCCGCTCCGACGACCAGCTCCAGCTGCGGGGCCACCGCATCGAGCCGGGCGAGGTCCGCGGCGCGCTCACCCGGCTGCCCGGCATCGCGGCGGCCGCGGTGCTGGTCCGCGACGACCGGTTGATGGCGTACGTGGTCCGGGATTCCGGACCCGCGGCACCCACGATCGATCCCACGCAACTGATCCGCGACCTACGGCGGGTGCTGCCCGACTACATGGTTCCCGCCGCGGTGGCGGAGGTGCCCGAGCTGCCGCGCACCGTGAACGGCAAGCTCGACGTCTCTGCCCTGCCCGACGCGGTGCCGGCCCACCGGCTCTGGTCCATGCCGCGCAGCCCGCTCGACGACCTGGTGGCCGACGCCTACCGGGAACTGCTCGGGGTCCAGAGCATCGGGTCCGACGACGACTTCTTCGAGCTGGGGGGAAACTCACTGCTCGCGACGCAATTGGCAGGTCGGGTCGCTGCACTCACCGGTACGGACGTCAGTGTCCGGGACGTGTTCGAGTCGGCCGTCGTGGCGGATCTCGCGCGGGTGGTCGAGGACCGAGTGGGCGGGCCACGCCACGGCCGTCGGCTGCCGGTGTCCGACGGAGCCCGCATGCGCGGGCCGCTGTCGCCCGCGCAGCGCCGCCTGTGGTTCCTGTACCGCTTCACCCCCGAGACAGCCGCGCACAACCTGCCGTTCGTGGTGGGCCTGCGCGGCGACGTGAACGTCGATGCGCTCGGTGCCGCGCTCCGCGACGTCCTCGAGCGGCACCGGACGCTGCGGACGGTGTACCCGTCGGACGAGTCAGGCCCGGTGCAGGTGGTGATCGATGTCCCGGAGGTCGACCTGACGCCGATTTCGGTGCCCGCATCAGCACTGGACGACTATGTGACGTCCTTCGCGGCGACCCCCTTCGTGCTCGAAAGTGAGCCTCCGGTCCGGCTGCGCCTGTACCGGACCGGTACCCGACGCTATGCGCTCGTGCTCGTGGTGCACCACATCGCCGCGGACGAATGGTCGCTCACGCCGATGCTGCGCGACACCGCGGACGCGTACCGTGCCCGGCTCGCGGGTCGGCAGCCTCAGTGGGACGCCCTGCCCGTGCAGTATGTCGACTACGCGGCATGGCAGGCGGACAGCGCGGAGGACGACCTGCAGACATGGCTCGACGTGCTCGGCGGCCTGCCCGAGCAGTCGACGCTCCCACACGATCACCCGCGTCCGGCCGGAGGCACGTCCCACGCCGACAGCATCCGCATCGCTCTGAGCGGCAAGCAGATCCATGCTGTGCGTGAGACCGCTCGGCGTGGCCGCGCCACCACGTTCATGGTCCTGCACGCGGCGCTGGCGGCGGTGCTCTCCAGACACGCGGGGTCCGAGGACATCCCGGTCGGCACGGTGGTCGCGGGCCGCGGTGACCCCCGGCTCGACGACGTGGTCGGAATGTTCGCCGCCACCCTGGTCCTACGCACACGGGTCGCGGGCGATGCGTCGTTCGCGGATCTTCTCGCCCACGTCCGTGACCGGGATCTGGCCGCCTACACACACGCCCGGACTCCGTTCGAAACCATCGTCGAACACCTTGCCCCGGTGCGTGATTCGTCCCACCATCCGCTGTTCCAGGTTGCATTGTCGATGCGCCGGCCCGCGCTGCCCACCCTCGACCTACCCGGTCTCGTGGTGTCCGCGGCGGCCGCCCCGCTCGATTCGGTGCCGTTCGACCTGCAGTTGACGGTCACCGAAACCGCCGACTCGATCGATCTGGAGTTCACCTACCAGCGGGACCTGTACGACGCAGCCACGGTCGCCGCGTTCGCGTCGCGGTTCTCGAGGTTCCTCGACCAATCCTTGCGCGATCCGGATGTCGAGGTGGGCCGGATCGACCTGCTCACCGACGCCGAGCGCAGGGAACTGGTACCGGCGCGCGGGAAAATCGGCACCCCGAGTTCGCTGTGGTCGCTGCTGGCCGACGGCGCCGGGACCGGCAGATCTGGGGTCGCCGCGCGCTCCGGGGAGAACGAACTCGGCTACACCGAACTCGTGACGCGGGCCGAGACGCTCGCCACCACCCTCCGCGCTCACGGCGCCGTACCGGGCGCCGCGGTGGCATGCGCCCTCCCGCGCTCGCTCGACGCGGTGATCGCGGTGTGGGCCATCGCTCGAACGGGTGCGGCACCGGTCATGCTCGACCCGTCGCACCCGCCGTCGCGTCTCGCCGCGATGCTCGCGGCATCGGGCGCCGTGATCGGGGTGAGCAGCGTCGACCGAATCGGTGGTCTGCCGACACATACGCAGTGGATCGACGTCACGGTGGACGCGGCGATCGACGACCTCCCCGGTCTCCCGGATCACGCCGACCTCGGCGTGCAGGATGACCATCCGGCCTACATCGTCTTCACATCCGGTACGACCGGCGCCCCGAAGGGCATCGTCCTCACCGCACGTGGCCTCGGCGCGCTCGCCCAGGATCTGCGCGACGTGTTCGCCGCCGGACCGAATTCGCGGATGCTCGCCCTCGCCTCACCCGGATTCGATGCAGCTCTCCTGGAGCTGCTGGTGGCTGCGGGATCCGGTGCCTGCCTGATCATTGCCCCGGAGAACGCTTATGGCGGAGAAGAATTGGCGCGGCTCCTCGAGCGCGAGCACGTTACCCATGCGTGCATGACGCCGTCGGCACTGGCGACGGTCCCGCCCCGTGCGCTACCGGCGCTCGAGACGATCATGCTCGGAGGCGAGCGAGTGCCGCCCGAACTGGTTGCGCGCTGGTCGCCCGGCCGCCGGCTGTACAACGGCTACGGGCCGGCCGAGTCGACCGTGTTCGCGACCTACTCACAGCCTCTGCGACCGGAACTGCCCGCGACGATCGGAACACCCGCCCGCGGCATCGAGACGCTGGTGCTGGACGCGCGAATGCAGCCGGTGCCCACCGGCGTGACGGGCGAGCTGTACCTGGCCGGCGACCGGATGTCCGTCGGATACGCGGGTAGCCCTGCCCGCACCGCGGAACGGTTCGTCGCCGGACCGGACGGGCGGCGCTGGTACCGCACCGGGGACTTGGTGCTTTGGCTCGACCGTCCCGACGGCCGTGTTCTCGACTTCCGCGGGCGCAACGACGCCCAGGTCAAAGTCCGCGGTATCCGTATCGAACTCGCCGAGATCGACGCCGTCCTCGTCCGCCGCGCCGACGTGACCCAGTCGATGACCATCATCCGCGAGAACGCCAACGGTACGACGACACTCGTGTCGTACGTGGTGCCCGTGACGGTCGACATCGCAGAGTTGCGACGCTCGCTCGCGAACAGTGTTCCGTCGTACATGGTGCCGTCGGCGATCGTTCCGATGACAGCCCTCCCTCTCACCGCGAACGGCAAGATCGACACCCACGCCCTGCCTGCACCGGATTCCGGTGTGGGTGCCGAACCCGCCACCGCCACCGAACAACTCGTCGCGGATGTGTTCTCCTCGGTGCTCGGCCGCGACGTCGGTCGAACCGACGACTTCTTCGTCGCCGGTGGCGATTCACTGCTCGCCACGACGCTCGTGGCTCGCCTGCGCGAGCGTGTCGGATTCGACGTGCCGCTGCGACTGCTCTTCGCCGCTCCCACGGTGGCCGGGTTGGCCGCCGCGCTCGACGAGGAAGACCTCGCCAATCGGGAGCAGGGCCCGGTCGCGGGTGCGCGGCCGACCCGGATCCCGCTCAGCCGCGCGCAGGCGCGACTGTGGGCGCTGCGCAGTACCGGCGCCGGGGATTCCTACCGGTTGCGCGCACAGGTGCTGTTCGACGGCCCGCTCGACGTCGAGGCCCTGCACGCGGCTGTCGCGGACGTCGTCGCCCGCCACGACGTGCTGCGTAGTCGCGTCGTAACCGACGAGCGCGGACCGCATCTGGTGGCCGACCCGATGGGATCGGAGGCCTTTGCGACCCACCTGCAATCACAGTCGCCCGACCGTCACGTGCTCGACGTCTCGATCGACCACCTCGTGGCGGACGGCGGATCGGTAACCGTGCTGGTGCAAGACCTCGCCGCTGCCTACGATGCGCGGATCACCGGAACTGCGCCCGCGTGGAGCCCGCTGCCGCTGCAGTACGCCGACTTCGCAGCCTGGGACCGCGGTCGGGAGGTACAGGCCGATTCGATCGAGCACTGGCGTCGCGAACTGGCCGATTTCGATCCCGCAGTGCTGCCGACCGACACCGCGCGCCACGTGGCGCCGGGCGTCGCCGAATCGGTGCGCTTCACGATCGCTCCAAACACCGCCCGCGCGATCACCGCAACAGCTCACGCGCACCACGCCACCGAGTTCATGGTCCTGCACGCGGTGCTCGCCGCCGTCCTCGCCCGACTCGGCGCGCACGGTGACGTCGCGATCGCCACGGTGGTCTCCGGCCGCCGCTTCCCGCAACTCGAATCGCTGGTGGGACTGTTCCTCGACACCGTAGTGCTGCGGGCGCGGGTGGAGCCGGACATGCCGCTCTCCGGGTTGCTCGCGCAGGTCCGGGACTTCGACATCGCGGCCTTCGATCATGCCAGCGTGCCGCTCGAGGAAGTTCTGCCCTTCGTCGGCGGCCGGGTACCGCAGGTCGCGCTGGCCTTCCAGGACTTCACGCCGCCGACCCTCCGAACGGGCGGCCTCGAAATGCGGGTCCGTGAGATCGAATCCGCCACAGCTCGTTTCGATCTACAGTTCACGCTCTCGGGTGCTGAGAACGGTGCCATCGACGGCGTGTTGACCTACGACTCCTCGCTTTTCGACGAAGCGACCGCGGCCGCGCTCGCCGAGCATTTCGGCGCTGCACTCGCTGCGGTCGCCGAGAGCCCGCAGTTGGCCGTGCAGGACCTGCCGTTGTCTGCCACCGACGTCTGGAGCGGAGGGCTGGGCGCGGCCCCCTGCACTCTCGCCGAACTGTTCCGATCGACCGCGGCCGCGCACCCGGACCGCGTCGCAGTCGTCGACGGACCCGCGACCGTTACGTACCGCGAACTCGACGAGCAGTCGGACGCGCTGGCGAACGAGCTGCTCCTCGACCACGGCTACGGGGCGGACGATGTCGTCGCACTCGACCCGGCCCGATCACTCGAGCGGATTCGAATGCTGTGGGCGGTGGCGAAGACCGGCGCTGCGTTCGGTGCGCGAACGGTTCGCTCCGCCGGGGGTTCCGCTTCGGTGGCATCCGTCGACTCGCTGGCGTACGCGATCACCACGTCCGGCTCGACCGGCGCCCCCAAGACCGTCGCGGTCACGCATCGAGGGCTGGCGGCCCTCGCCGCCGAGGGCCGGCACCGTTACCGGGTGTCGGCCGGGGACCGCGTCCTGCACGGCTACGACCCGGCGTTCGACGCCGCCGTCCTCGAGATACTGCTGGCTCACACCTCCGGTGCCGCGCTCGTGATTGCACCGCCCGAGGTATTCGCCGGTCCCGACTTGCACACGCTGCTGCGTGAGCAGGCCGTCACCCACTTCCTGTCCACCCCGTCGGTTCTCGCGACCGTGGACGACTCCGGCCTGGAAGCGCTCCGCGTCGCGGCCAGCGGCGGCGAGGCTCTGGCACCACACGTGGCCGACCGCTGGCGACGGCATCGGGTGCTGATCGATGCATACGGCCCCACCGAGTCGACCGTCGTCGCGACGCTTGCAGAGGTCGACGACCGCCGCGGGCTCGGAGAACCCATCCCCGGCACCGCGGTTCGTGTGCTCGACGGCCGACTACGACCGGTGCCGTCCGGCGGGATCGGTGAGTTGTATCTGTCCGGTGCTGGACTGGCCCGTGGGTACCTCGGTGCGCCCACGCTGACGGCTCAGCGGTTCGTCGCTTCGCAGGACGGCCAGCGGATGTACCGGACTGGTGACCTGGTCCGGGTCCACGCCGACGGCCGGCTGATCTATCTGGGGCGCAGCGACCGCCAACTGAAGGTGCGGGGCGTGCGTGTGGAACCGGGCCACGTCGAGGCCGTGCTCGCGCGCTGTCCGGGCGTCGAGCAGGCCGCCGTGGTCCTCTGGAACGGCACGCTGGTCGGGTTCGTCACCGGAACCGGCATCGACACCGCCGTGCTGCTCACCGCCGCCGCGCCGGCCCTGCCTGCCGCAGCTGTTCCGTCGAGGGTTCTCGTGCTCGAGGCCATCCCGACCACTGCAAACGGCAAGGTCGACGCCGTAGCGCTGTCCGCACTGGCCGCCGAGTCGGCGCCCCGAGGCTCGACGCGCACCCTGCGTCCCGAAGAGCAGCACGTGGCGGACATCGTGGGTGACGTCCTCGGATTTGCGGTCGACGTCGACGCCGGATTCTTCGCGGCCGGTGGGCATTCCCTCGCGGCCGTCGAGGTGGCCGCCCGGTTGAGTGCCGCGCTGTCCCGCGACGTGACGCCGCGCGCGGTGTTCGAGGTACCCACCCTCGCGGCGCTCGCTTCCGCGCCGGATCATCCCGTCGCGCTGGGGCCGACACTGGTTTCAGGCACGGACGTCGTCGCGCCCATCGCTCCCGCGCAACGCCGGCTGTGGCTGATGCACCAGGCGGATCCATCGCACTCCGCGTACACGATGCCGATCGTGCTGCGGCTCGATGGTGATCTCGACGTGAGGGCACTCGTGTCCGCGTTCCGTGACGTCGTGACCCGACACGAGATCTTGCGCACCGTCTACCCCGACGCGGACACCCAGCGTGTGGTTCCCGCCGACGATGTCGAGATCGAGGTCGACGCCACCGTCGGCCCCGCGGACGTCTTGAACCGCAGGGTTGCCGCCGCCCTCACCCGCCCGCTCGACCTGATCACGCGACCGCCGTTGCGGGTGAGCCTGTTCCGGGCCGGCCACACCGAATGGGTGCTCGCCGTCGTCGCGCATCACATCGCGGTGGACGGCGCCTCCATCGCGCCGCTACTTGCCGATCTCGCGGCGGCGTACGCGGCCCGGACCGCGGGCGCGGCGCCGGACCCGGCCCCGCTCGCATTGCAGTACCGCGACTTCGCGCGCTGGCAGGTGGAACTGATCGGCGATCTCACCGACCCGAACGGAATCGGTGGCCGACAGTTGGCCTATTGGGCGCAGACCCTCGCCGGGCTGCCGGATGCGCCCCTGCCGCTGCCGACCGATCGCCCGCGTCCGCCACGACCGTCACACCGCGGTGCCGCAGTGGAGGAGACCCTCGCCGCCGGCACCCACGCGACGCTGACCGCCTTCGCCCGCGCGCACGACGTCACCGTCTTCATGGTGATCCACGCCGCGCTCACCGTGCTGCTTGCGCGGTACTCGGGGCGTACTGATATCGCGGTCGGCACCGTCGTGGCCGGCCGACCGGACCCTCGTCTGGCGTCGATCGTAGGGATGTTCGTCGGAACCTTGGTCCTGCGTGCTCGGGTGGACCCGGTCGAGTCGTTCGAGGATCTCCTCGGCAGGGTGCGCTCGACCGACCTGGACGCGTTTGCGCACGCAGACGTCCCGTTCGACGACGTCGTCGCGCATGTGGCGCCCGCCCGAGATCCGGCCGCTCACCCGCTGTTCCAGGTACTCCTCGCGCACTCCGTGGGCGCCACCACCGCAGCGCTCGCGCTGCCCGGCGTCCGGGTGCAGGAAGTCCCAGCAGCGGAACCTGCGGCGCAGTTCGACCTGGCCTTCGACGTCCGCGAATCACCGCATGTCGACGGCATCGGTGTCCGACTCGTGTACGCCACCGACCTCTTCGACCCGCCGACGGCCGCGCAGTTGCTCCGCGACTTGGTCGCACTGCTCGATGCCGCCGTCGCAAATCCCTCTGCTGCGGTAGGGGACCTGGCGCTTCCGGTACCGACACCCGATTCCGTGCCGGCACCGGCGCCACGGACGCTCGCGGCGATCCTCGCCGCCACGGTCCGTGGTTATCCGGAGCGGGTCGCCCTGCGCGCGGGCACTGAGCAGTGGACGTACGCCGAGCTGGACGCCCGCGCCGCCGCCCGCGCGGACCGCTTGCGTGCCCGCGGCATCGGGGTGGGAGACGTCGTTCCGGTGGATGCGGTCCGCGGCGCCGACTGGGTCGTAGAAGTGTGGGCCGTGACCCGGGTCGGTGCGGCGTGGGCGCCGGTCGACCCGAGCCTGCCCCCCGAACGGAGAGAGTTGCTGTGCAGCGCCACCAGTGCTCGTTCCGCCGGACGCGTCACCGCGTCCGGTACACCGGACGAGCTGGCCTACGTGCTGTTCACTTCCGGTAGCACCGGCACGCCCAAAGGGGTCGAGGTGACCCATCGCGGACTGGAGGCACTGGTCGACCTGCAACGCCGACGGCTCGGCGTCACCAGTGAGTCGCGCGTCCTGCAGGCTGCGTCGCCCACATTCGACGCCGCGGTGTTCGAACTGCTCGCCGCCCACGCGCACGGCGGAACCCTCGTGTGCGCACCCGAATATTCTTACGCGGGGGACGATCTGGCGTCGTTCCTCAACGAGCACGAGATCACCCACGTCAACCTCACCCCGACCGTGCTCAGCACGCTCGATCCGACCGCACTGGCGCACACCCTCACCGTGGTGTCCGCGGGCGAGATACTGCCGGCGTCACTCGCGCTCGCGTGGGCAGGCCATCGGGTGCACAACGGCTACGGGCCCACCGAGGTCACGGTCGGTGCCACGTGCAGTTCGGCGCTGGAAGGCTCGGATGTCACGATCGGCACACCGCTTGCCGGCGTGCGCATCGAGGTTCTCGACGAGCGGCTGAATCCGGTCCCGATCGGTGTGGTGGGGGAGTTGTATATCGGCGCAACGGGTCTCGCCCGCGGCTATCGCGGACAGCCAGGTCTTACTGTGACTCGGTTCGTTGCTGATCCCGGAGGAAGCCCTGGCGCCCGGCTGTACCGGACCGGAGACCTCGTGCGGCGGCGTCGCGACGCCGACCTCGAGTACATCGGTCGCAGCGACGACCAGGTCCAGATCCACGGCGTCCGAGTGGAACCCGGCGAGATCGACGCAGTGCTCGGCGCAGATCCCGATGTCCGCACCTCGGTTACGGTGGCGCACCCCGGCCCGTCGGGCGACCCGGTTCTCGTGACCTACGTGCAGTCGGCGCCTGGCCGGAGCCCCGACGTGTCGCGCCTACGAGCGCACGCGGCGCGTTTGCTGCCGCGACATCTCGTGCCCGCCACAGTCCAGGTGGTCGAGCAGTTGCCGCTGACCACGTCCGGCAAGATCGACCGGTCCGCACTGCCGGCCCCCGTAGTTGACGAGCTGCCCGTGCCGGGAACCGCGCCACGGACGGACATGGAGCGACGGATCGCTGCAGCCGTCGCCGAGACGACCGGTCGGGAATTCGTGTCCCGTGAGGCCAGCTTCTTCGAACTCGGCGGGACATCGATGGGTGCCGTGCAGGTAGTCGCCAGACTCCGAGCCGAACTAGGCCGCGACGTCGCACTCGAGTGGCTGTTCACCGAGCCCACCGTCGCAGGTCTGGCGCGCCGCATCGAGTGCGGCGACGCCGCGACCGACCCGCTCGCCTCGCTCGTACGCCTGAGCCGCCCGGAAGCGCTCGCAGGGGAGCCTCTGTTCTGCGTCCATCCGGTCAGCGGGCTCGCCTGGTGCTACACCGGTCTCGCCGAACACCTCGGTGACCGACCGTTGTACGGATTGCAGGCGACCGGCACGACACACGCCGACTCTCTCGTCGATCTCGCACGCGAATACGTCGAGCAGATCAGGACAGTGCAGCCGGACGGTCCGTATCACCTGCTGGGGTGGTCGCTCGGCGGCAACATCGCCCACGAGATGGCGATCCAGTTGCGGGCCACGGGAGCAGACGTCGCGAGCCTGATCCTCCTCGATTCCCATCCCTCGGACGCAGTACCGACACCGGTCGAGTCGACGTGGGACGATCAGCGGAACGAGCGGTTCGACGACGCCGATCTTCGCGTCCTCGCCCCCGACGAGGTCCGCCGGGTCCTGGAGGTCGGCGCGGCTCTCGAGGCCGCAGCCCATGCACATCGGCCCGGGATCTATCGAGGAGATGTACTGGTGTTCGTTGCGGCGCGCGAGGATGTGGCGCGTCGCCGGAGTGTGGCGCGCTGGGCGCGCCATGTGGCCGGGCAGGTGACGTCGGTCGAGGTACCGTGCACCCACTCGGAGATGACCGCCCCGGCCGCACTGGCGCGGATTGCAAGTGTTCTCGTCGAATCGACGGGCGAAACCTACTGACGCGAACGCGTACATAGGGTGTTGGAAGCGTTGAAAGCAAGTAAGGACGGGGAAATGGAAGTACAGGACTATCTGCGGATCTTGCAGCAACGTTGGCGAATCATCGCACTCGCAACGATTGTCGGGGTACTGGGGGCACTCGTCGCATCGCTGATGTCGACCCCGATGTACCAGGCGTCGGCGCGTTTGTTCGTGTCCACATCCTCCGCAGCGTCGGTCAACGAGGTGTACCAGGGCAATCTCTTCTCGCAGCAGCGCGTCGCTTCGTATACCAAACTGCTGACCGGACCGACGCTCGCGCAGCGAACGATCGACCGCCTGGGGCTCACTGGCGTCAGTGCGAGCGGCGTGGCGTCTCAGGTCAAGGCCACCTCGGCTCCGGACACGGTGCTCATCGACGCCAGCGTCCAGGATTCGTCACCGGAGCGTGCCCGCGACATCGTCAACGCGTTGTCCGACGAGTTCGTGGTCATGGCGGCGGAGCTCGAGACGTTCGATCCGAATCGCCCCCCGACGGCCCGCGTCGTCGTCGAACAACACGCCTCCACTCCGTCCTCGCCGGTGAGCCCCAAGACCAAGCGCAATCTCGCGCTCGGCTTTGCGGTCGGCCTGCTGGCCGGCCTCGGCCTCGCCGTGCTTCGCGATCGTTTGGACAACACAGTCAAGAGTCGGCAGGTGCTCGACGAACTCGTCGGCGCCGGTGTCGTCGGCAGTGTGCCCTTCGACAAGGAGCGCGAGCAGAAGGCCGCCATCGCCTTCCAAGACGGTTACTCCGGTAGCGCCGAGGCGTTTCGTGAACTGCGGACAAACCTCCAGTTCCTCGAGGTCGACAACCCGCCACGCGTTATCGCGGTCACCAGTTCTCTTCCGTCCGAGGGCAAGACCACGACTGCCATCAACTTGTGTCTGGCACTCGCCGAGGCGGGCTACTCCGTCGCACTCGTCGAGGGCGACCTGCGTCGCCCCCGCATCTCCAAGTACCTCGGGCTGATCGACTCGGTCGGTGTGAGTACCGTGCTTTCCGGGCAGGCCGAACTCGACGACGTCCTCCAGTCCACATCGTTCCCGAACCTGACCGTGCTTGCGTCGGGCGCCATCCCGCCCAATCCGAGCGAACTGCTGGGCTCGAGCCACGCGACGACGCTGTTCGCGGATCTCAAGGCCCGCTTCGACTACGTCGTGGTCGACGCTTCGCCACTGCTCCCGGTTACCGACGCGGCCGTTATCGCCGCCAAGGTGGACGGTGCACTCATCGCTGTCCGGTACGGCAAGACCAAGCGCGACCAGGTGGCGCGCGCGGTCGGGAACCTGCGCAGTGCCGGCGCGAACGTGCTCGGCACGATCCTCACGATGACGCCGACCAAGGGCGAGAACGCCTACGAATACAAGTACTACTACGACTCCGAGGGGCCCGCGCCGAAGCCCGGGAGCACTCCTGTGGCTTCTGCACCCGAAGCCCCCGCCGATGCCTCGTCGGGAAGTGGAACAGACAAATGGAGTGAGCCGGTTCGCTGACCGGAGAACACCTTTCACGATCGGTCCGGCCGCACCACGAGCAGATGCTCGAGGTGCGGCCGGACCCGTATCCGCCTACGGTCGATCAATCGTATGGAGTCCTTCGAGCACGGTTACCACTGCCGCGGCAATCTGCTCACCGACCTCCTCGAACACGGACTCATTCCGCTTTATCGGGTCGGGGACGTCCATGTGGACGTCGTCGAGCCGCGGTGTGAGGGCTCGGGTCGTATCGAGCTCCGTCACGGCGCGCGCTCCACCGGACGTCACCAGATGCGCCGCCTCGAGGAGGGTGAACGTGCGGCGGAGTTGCCGCGGAGCCATCCGCAGTACCGCATCGCGATGATGTTGCGTCATGGCGAGGATCAGGTCGGCGTCTGCCGCGATGGCGGGTGTGAGCTGCCGTCCGGAGAAGCTCTCGGGTTTGCCTCCGAGAGACGAAAGAACTTTCGCTGCAGTCTTTTCCATTGGCGAACCGATCATGGCGCGTGTGCCTGCGCTGGTGGTGTCGAGGCCCACGAGGCCACGGTGGTCCGCCCAGGCCGCAGCGAGTCTTTCCGCGGTGGGTGAACGGCAGATGTTGCCGGTGCAGACGAACAGCAGTTTCATGAAACGAGTGTAGGGGCGACTGTATAGACTCGGCTGGTTCAGTACGCACCGGGTTCGAGCGTCGACCGGGTGCGCCCTCGATCGAAGGCGGCTCATGGGCGGGGTTCTGGGAGTTTCGGTGGGATCCGGATTCGTTCGGATGGTGTGCCTCCGGGAGTCCAGTGCGGTCCGCGCGCTCGGAGGGGCCGAGCGCCGAACGATTCTGGTGGACAACCAGGATCCGGTGAGGCTCGCGGGCGAGTCGATCGGAGTCTTGCTGGCGGACGACGCGGAGTCCGGGACGCCGGCCGGCGTGACCATCGCGTACACAGACGAGGGGCAAGCCGCCGCTCTCGACTCCGCGATGCGCCGCGAGGGAATCACCCGCTACCGACTGGTCCCGGAGCTGTCCGCGGTGCTCGCGCACCTGGGCGCAACCGGATTGCTCACCGAATTCGGCACCGTCGTCGTGTGCGACCTGGGGACCTCTGGAACGACGGTCAGCGTGGTCGAGACGTCGACCGGACGTGTGGCGGCCACCGAGCGGACCTCCGCCGGTCTCGAAGAATCGGTTGTCGTTGCAGACGAACTGCTTCTCCAGTCGGGCAGCGTCGCCGACGCGGTGGTGCTGATCGGTGGAGGCGCGCACATCGATTCGGTGCGTGAACTTCTCGCCGACCTGGCGGGCCTGCCTGTCGTGGTTCCCGATGACCCGGAGTTCTCGGCGGCGTCGGGTGCGGCGCTGATCGGCAGTCGTGACGGCGCACTGGCTGCCTTCGGGCCCACCCCTCGTTCCCGGACACGTCGCACCGCGTCCTCTCACCGGGGCGTGTCCCGGCGCCAGCTGCGCGGCGCCGGAGCCGCGGGCATCATGCTGGCTCTTCTTGCCGTCATCGGCTTCGGGCTCGGCTACGGCAGAACGATATTCGACTCATCCGCTGATGCGAGACCCCGCGCCACAGTGACGTCGACACCGGCGGCGGCGAGCACTCTGCCCTCGGCACCCGCGGCCGTCCCGGTACAGGCACCCCCGATGGCGCCCCTGGCCGAGATGCGCCTCCCCGGGCTCTGAGTCGGTCAGCGTGCGTGGCGGCCACCCCGGTGTCGTGCGGGCGTGTTCGCGCGAATGCGAGGCCGCGCGAGCATCACCGCGATTGCGGTCGTGAGTGGAACAGAGAGCGCGAGGGCGATGCCGCCCACCGACGACCTCACGATCTCGATCGCGACGGCGTCGCCTGTCAGCACGTCGCCCATGGGTCCGCCGGCCACGCTGAAGAGCAGCAGCAGTGGTAGCGCGCCACCGGCGTACGCGAGCACGAGTGTGTACACGGTGCTCGCGATGTGGTCACGACCCACACGCATCGCCGACGAGAAAATGGTTCTTCGAGTGGCAGATTCGTCCATCGAGGCGATCTCGAAGGCGGAGGATGCCTGCGTGATGGTGACGTCGTTGAGGACACCGAGTGAGCCGATGATGAAACCCGCCAAGAGCAGGCCGGTGATGCTCACATGCTGGACGTACGCCTGAACGTCGGTGTTCTGTTCCTCCGAGAGGCCCGTGAGGTGGGTCATCCGGATCGCGATTACCGACAACACCGCTGCCACCAGCATGGAGGCGAGGGTGCCGAGGAGTGCGGAACTGGTCCGCAGGTTCACGCCGTGTGCGAGGTAGAGCACGGCGAAGAGGATCGCGGCGCCCGAGACCAGCGCGACGGGCATCGCAGGTTTGCCGTCCAGCAGCGCGGGCAGCGTGAACACCACGAGGACGCCGAAGGCGATGCCTAGTCCCAGTAGCGCACGCACCCCGCGCCAGCGGGCGACCGCGACGATTGCAACGACGAACGCCGCGACGACGAGCGCGAGGGGCATTCCCCGCGCATAGTCGTTGAAGGAATAGATCGGGGTGCCGGACGAATCCGTCTGCCGGACGAGTCGAATACTCTGCCCCACATCGAGATTCGGCTGTCCTGGGCCCGGAACGATTTCGAGGAGTGTTCGGGTGCCGGCGTGGGGTCCGGAGTCGATCGTCACGATGCTGCGGTGGCACTGGAATCCGGCACCCGAGTTCGGTGGTGGCGCCGCGTCGCCCGTGAAGGCCTTTCCGGCAGAGGGACTACCGCACGGAGCGAGGTCTTGTGCCACGACGGTTCCGGCCTCGGTGGTGACGGCGGCGCCGCCCGCGGACTGGAACGGCAGGGGAATCTCGATGTGCTGCTTGGTGGGCCACAGCATCACCGCACCGGCGACGACGGCGATCGCGATCGCGGCGAGGAGGCCGACCACCACTCGTGCCGCAGTCGGGCCGACGGGGACGGGGCCGCCGTGTCCGTGGCCGTGTCCGTGTCCATGGCTGATGCCGGAGGCTGTCTCACGCACCTGAGGGGCGTCGGGTGTCATCGAATTCGTCTCCGCACCGGATCAGGCTAGCGGGAGCGAACGATAAGCAGCGGTGGCGGGGAGCAGGGGGGGTCGTCCCCGCCACCGGACCTCGCCGCCCAGGGGGGGAGGGGGCAAGACGAGGCGCTTACGGGCACTCAGAGGTGCCAATCGGTCAATCTACCCATATCGAGGCGATCCCGCAGGATTGGGGTCGAATTTCGTGTCGTGTCAGCCCGTAATCGTGAGCAGATCGGAGGGAAACCCTCTGGAACAGGACATTTCGGCCCCCGATCCGCGGTATCGGGGGCCGTCAGATCACTGCTTGTAGCCCGACAGGAAGTTGCCGAACCGCTCGATCGCCACCGCGAGATCACGCGCCCAGGGCAGCGTGACGATGCGCAGGTGGTCATGGTCCGGCCAGTTGAAGCCGGTGCCTTGCACCATGAGGATCTTCTCCTGCAGCAGCAGATCCTGGACCAGTTTCTCGTCGTCGTGGATCTCGTAGACGTTCGGATCCAGGCGGGGGAACGCGTACAGCGCGCCGCGCGGCTTGACGCAGGAGACGCCGGGAATCATGTTGAGCCGCTCCCACGCAACGTCGCGCTGCTCGAGCAGGCGCCCGCCCGGAAGGATCAGATCCTCGATGCTCTGGTGGCCGCCGAGCGCCACCTGAATGGCGTGCTGGCCCGGGACGTTGGGGCACAGGCGGGTCGACGCGAGCAGATCGAGCCCCTCGAGAAAGCCTGCGGCGTGCTCCTTCGGCCCGGTGATCGCGACCCAACCGGACCGGTAGCCGGCAACGCGGTAGGCCTTCGACAGTCCATTGAACGTCAGACAGAGCATGTCGGGGGCCAGCGTCGCCAGCGAGATGTGCTTGGCGTCGTCGTAGAGGATCTTGTCGTAGATCTCGTCCGACAGCAGCAGCAACTGGTGCTTGCGCGCTAAGTCGACGAGCTGGGTGAGCACCTCCGCCGAGTACACCGCGCCCGTCGGGTTGTTCGGGTTGATGACCAGCAGCGCCTTGGTCTTCTCGGTGATCTTGGACTCGATGTCCGCGATGTCCGGGTTCCAGTCGTTCTGCTCGTCGCACAGGTAGTGCACCGGAGTGCCGCCCGACAGGCTCGTCATCGCGGTCCACAGCGGGTAGTCGGGCGCGGGGATGAGCACCTCGTCGCCGTCGTCGAGCAGCGCCTGCATGGTCATCGTGATGAGCTCGGAGACGCCGTTGCCGAGGTAGATGTCGTCGACGTCCAGCTCCGGGAAGCCGGGCACCAACTCGTACCGCGTGACGATCGCGCGTCGTGCCGAAAGGATGCCCTTCGACTCCGAATAGCCCTGTGCGTAAGGCAGAGCCGCGATCATGTCGCGCATGATCACGTCGGGGGCTTCGAAGCCGAACGGCGCGGGGTTACCGATGTTGAGCTTGAGGATCCGATGCCCCTCCGACTCCAATCGCGCGGCATGCGCGTGCACCGGCCCTCGGATCTCGTACAGCACGTTCTGCAGCTTGGTGGACTGCTCGAGAGCGCGGTGCGGCCGACGGGGACGGGCGGAATCTGGAGTGCTCACGCCCTCCATACTTCCACTCGAGCGCAAATGAAATTCGGAGGGTGCGCCAGGCGCCGCGAGAAGACGTCACAAACCCCGCAGGTGTGAGGTGCGACGGGATCGGCGTCAGATGCAGATCGGATACACCAGCGATCCCAGCGGGATGACGAGGCACAGCCCCACCGATCCCTGCGCGGGCTGTGCTTGCGCCGGTGCAGCCGACGCCGCCGGTGCTGCGAACGCACCGAGTGAGAGCACGATCGCGATCGAGGCGAGTATTCCAGCAATCCTGCGTGTCATGAGAGGAACCGTCCTTCCGAGGACGAGTACAGACAGGGTCCCTCCATCGTGAACCCGATGTGCCCTGTGTCACAAGGGCGTCGAACGCACGATTCGACTACGACGCCGACCATTCACGCCAACCGGACACCCGGACGGCGATCACCGGTCCTGCGGGACGCCTCGACGCGTACTGGCGGTACTTCGCCACCAGGGCGTCGAGCGCAGCGGTCGCGGCGGCCGCCTCCAGCACCTCGGCGCTGCCGTCCACCCGGATCCACCACAGCCGGGACCAGTCGTCGTCGTAGTGGTCGACGATCAGGCTGACCCGTCCGGTCGCGGCGACGTTCGACAGGCGACGCAGGTGCCGGGTCGTCTTCGGCTTGTGGTCCACGGCGGTGTAGACCATGCCGCCGCAGACTGCGAACACCACCGGAACCAGGTGCGGCGTGCCGTCCGCCGACACCGTCGCCATTCGTGCGACGGATGCCTGGGCGAACCGCGCGGGTAAGTCCGGGATCAGGTCCGGGGTCATGGGAAAACGCTACGTCGTCGAGGCGCGGCCGTGGCTAGGGTGGGCGCATGACGTCTCCCGCGCCCGCCATTGCCCCCTATGGATCGTGGACTTCGCCGATCAGCGCCGTCGACCTGGCCGCGAGTGGACATCCGGTGGACGGTGGTCGATTCGTCGGTGACGAGGTGTGGTGGTCCGAACTGCGGCCCACCGAGGGAGGTCGGACGGCGATTCGTCGTCGACGCGACCCCGACGTGGTCGTCGACGTCCTGCCCGCGCCCTGGAATGCGCGCACCCGCGTCCACGAATACGGCGGCGGCGCGTGGACGGTGGCCGGTGGCAGTGTGCTGGTGTTCGCCGAGTTCAGCGACCAGCGGCTGTACCGGTTCGATCCGCTCGCCGACGCCGCGCCGATACCGATCACGCCGATGTCACCCACTCCCTCCTCAGATCGCTACGGCGACCTCACGATCGTCGGCGACGAGGTGTGGTGCGTGCGGGAGCGCCACGACGGTGAAGCGATCGTCCGCGACATCTGCGCAATCCCCCTCGACGGGCGAGCGGAGATCGATCCTGCGGCGGTCCGCTCGATCGTCGGCGGATCCGACTTCCTGGCGTACCCGCGGCTGTCCCCGGACGGTGAGCGTCTCGCATGGATCGCCTGGAACCATCCTCAGATGCCCTGGGACGGAACAGAACTGCGCATTCTCGCACTCGCGTCAGGCGATGTGGGCGTCCTGATGGGTGGCACCGAGGAGTCGGTGCTGCAGCCCGAGTGGGTCGACGACGAGACGCTGCACGTGATCAGCGACCGCAGCGGCTGGTGGAACCTGTATCGCGTCGACCTGCGTCGTGACGTCGCTCCGATCCGTCCGGTCGCCGCAGATTTCGCCGCCCCGCTGTGGCAACTGGGTGCCGTCTGGCACGCCGCCCTCGACACCGGCATGCTGCTCACGACGCGGACGGTCGGCACCGACACCCTCGCCCTACTCGATCCCGCGACCGGCGCTCTCTCCGACATCGTGCTCGACGGCATCGCCTCGGTGCAGATCGCGGACGTCGACGGCCGTCGAATCCTCTTGCGCTGCGGCGGCGCCCGCGTCGCATCGGGCCTGCGCCTGCTCGACCTCGACACCGGCACGCTCACCGATATCCGATTGTCCGTCGACGACCTGCCCGACGTCGAGTTCCTGCCGGAGGCGCAGTCGCTCACCTTCGCGGGCCCGGAGCGTGAGGTGCACGCGCTCGTCTACGCGCCGCGCAACCCGAACTTCACGGCGCCGGACGGCGAACTGCCGCCGTACGTCGCGTTCGTGCACGGCGGCCCCACCGCGCACGTCGCGCCGGCGGTGCACCTGGTGTACGCGTACTTCACGAGTCGGGGCATCGGTGTCGTCGACGTCAACTACGGCGGCTCGAGCGGATTCGGGCGCGAATACCGCAACCGACTGCGCGGGCAGTGGGGGATCGTCGACGTCGAGGACACCGTCGCCGCCGTCCGCGGACTCGCCGACTCGGGCCTGGCCGACCCCGACCGTCTCGCGATCGAGGGCGGCTCGGCCGGCGGATGGACGGTGCTGTCGGCGCTGACGACGTCGGACGTGTTCGCCTGCGGCGTCTCGTACTACGGCGTCGCCGAACTGGTCGAGTTCGTCAAGGAGACCCACGACTTCGAGTCCCGGTACATCGACGGGCTGATCGGACCGCTGCCCGAGGCCATCGACCTCTACATCGAGCGCGCTCCGGTCAACAACGTCGGCGGGCTGTCGTGCCCGGTGCTGTTGTTGCAGGGCCTGTCCGACCCGATTGTCCCGCCGTCGCAGGCCGAACGATTCCGTGCGGCGCTGCTGGACAAGGGAATTCCGCACGCCTACCTCGCTTACGAGGGGGAGGCGCACGGCTTCCGGCGAGTCGAGACCATCGTCAGCGCCCGCGAGGCGGAGCTGTCGTTCTACGGCCAGGTCCTCGGCTTCGAGACCCCGGGCATTCCGCGGTTGGAGCTGTGGCGGCCGTAGGCAGTTGCTCTTCCCACGTGATCCGGCTACGGCTTCGGGGTGTGTCCGACCTGTCCGCTCGGTGGAGGCGAGAGCCGGGCGCGGTCGACGGCGTCATATATCCGCCGGACCACCAGGTGGGGGAATTCGAGATCGTCCCACGTCCACCGTGCGACTTGCCAACCCGCGCCCCGGATCGCGTCCTCGCGCTTCTTCTCCGCCCACACGACGTCGGCGGGGACCTGTCCTTCTGGAACGAGACGGCCGTACTTCCCGCGCCCGTCGAACTCCCCCACGACACCAAGGTCCTCGAACAGGAAGTCGACGCGCCCCAGGTGCTCACCGCCGGCCGCATAGAGGTTCGGCTGGCAGTCCGGCATCGGGAGTTGCTCGCGGATCATCAGCACTCGGCTGCGCGATTCGCCGACGGATTCGGATCGTCCGTCGAGTTGCTCGAAGACGCGGTGGACGCGCCGACGTCCGGCATGTGACGGAATCGCGTCCGCCGCGGCAGCCATCTCCTCGGAGGTGAGCCCCGCCGCGTGCAGCGCGTGATCGCCGGCGACGACGGCCTGCTCGAACGGCAGCGTACGTGCCAGATCCGCCACTGTCCGAGCCACGGTCGTCACGGGGAGTCCGTCGACTTCCGCGACCTCGTCAGGATGCAGTATCGCGGAATGGACATGACGATGCCGGGTGCGTCGACCGCCGGTCGGACGGCTTCGGGTCAGATGTGCGATGGACAGCGGTGTGTTCCAGAGGTCAAGGCCGTGGAGGACTGCCGCGGACTGATGGCTGAGCACCGCATCGGTGGACGCTGCCCGGAGGGTTTCCAGGGCCCGGAGTCGGTGCCGCTCGAAGATGTCCAGAGCATCGAATGCAGCCGCCGGTGCGTATCGCCCCGGTCGAATCCGGCGCCACGTCCTGGTCCGGCACTGCCTTTGAAGTTGATGATCGGCGGCCCCGCGTTGGAGTGCCTCGGTGCGTCGAATGATGTGTGAGTCCACCCGGGCATCGTGCCCTCGTCGTGACGGACCAACCTGCGTCCGTACCGGTTCCGGAGCGAGGCTGGGGACAACCACGGGCCTGTGGATGGATTGAGCCCACACATGTTTTCCCGGGTTCACACAGGCTTTCCGCGTTGAATTCGTGTGTGATGCGGGGAAAGGGTGTGTGGTGTCGGGGGGTGCGGACACGAAAGCGCCCCCACCGCGGACGGTGGGGGCGCTGACGTCGGGAACTACTTCTTGCGGCCCGGGGCCTTGGCGCCGGACTTGAAGCCCAGTGCGCCGGGCTTGGCCTGCGGCGGCGCCGGGGTGGACGCCTGCTGCTTCGGCGCGGGGGCCTCGGCAGGTGCGGCTTCGGCCTGCTGTTCGGGCTCGGGAGCCGACTCAGGCTCGGCGGCAGGTGCGGCAGGTGCAGCAGGCGCGGGGGCGGCCTTGCGGGCGCCCGGTGCCTTCGCGCCGGCCTTGAAGCCCAGTCCGCCAGCCTTCGCCTGCGGCGGTGCCGGTGCCTCGGCGGCGGGTGAAGCCGGAGCAGCCGGAGCAGCATCGGCAGCCGGAGCAGCCGGAGCAGCCGGAGCAGCCGGAGCCTCGGCCGCCGGTGCCGGTGCAGCCTTCGCGCCCGGAGCCTTGGCGGCGCCCTTCATCTGCAGGCCCTTGCCGCCGGGTGCCTTGGCGCCACCCTTCATCGCGAGTCCGCCGGGCTTGGCCGCCGGAGCCGCGGGAGCCGCCGGTGCTTCAGCTTCGGCAGCCGGAGCCTCGGCAGCGGGTGCGGCCGGAGCGGCCGGAGCCTTCGCGCCGGGCGCCTTGGCGGCGCCCTTCATCTGCAGGCCCTTGCCACCCGGTGCCTTGGCCCCGCCCTTCATGCCGAGTCCGCCGGCCTTGGCGACCGGAGCGGCCGGTGCTTCGGCAGCGGGAGCAGCCTCGGCGGCCGGTGCGGCAGCCTCGGCCTTGGCGCCGGGTGCCTTGGCGGCGCCCTTCATCTGCAGGCCCTTGCCGCCGGGAGCCTTCGCGCCCGGAGCCTTGGCCAGACCCTTCATCTGCAGGCCCTTGCCCGCGGGGGCCGCCTGGGCGGCCGGGGTAGCGGCAGCCTCCTCGACCTCCTCGACGCGCTCGGCTTCCTTGACCTCGGCGACAGCCTCCGCGGCCGCCGGTGCGGCGGCGACCGGGGCCTTCTCACGCGGCTCGACCTTGAGGTTCGCGGTGAGCTGCGCGGAATCGAGACGTGTGACGGTCTCGAGCATCATCTGTGCGACGTCGACGACCTCGACACCCTCACCCTCGCCCTGCTCCTGACGGGCGGTGACGCCGTCGGTGAGCATGACGCGGCAGAACGGGCAGCCCGTCGCGATCTTCTTCGGCGACATGGACAACGCTTCGTCGACGCGATCGACGTTGATGCGCTTGCCGAGCTGCTCTTCCATCCACATGCGAGCGCCACCGGCACCACAGCACATCGACCGCTCGCCGTGACGCGGCATCTCCTTGAGCTTGGCGCCCGACGCCTCCATCAGCTCACGCGGTGCGTCGTACACCTTGTTGTGACGGCCCAGGTAGCACGGGTCGTGGTAGGTGACGTCCTCTTCGAGCTTGGCAACCGGGACGAGCTGCTTGGACCGCACCAGACGGTTGAGCAGCTGCGTGTGGTGGACCACCTCGTAGACGCCACCGACCTGCGGGTACTCGTTGCCGAGCGCGTTGAAGCAGTGCGCACACGTGACGACGATCTTGCGCTTCTTGTCCGGGGTGCCGTCGAACACCGTGTTCAGCATTTCGATGTTCTGCAACGCGAGCTGCTGGAACAGGAACTCGTTGCCTGCGCGGCGAGCCGAGTCGCCGGTACAGGTCTCGTCGGCGCCCAGGACCATGAACTTCACGCCTGCGGTCGCGAGCAGCTCGGCGACGGCCTTGGTGGTCTTCTTCGCGCGGTCCTCGTAGGCGCCGGCGCAACCGACCCAGAACAGGTACTCGTAGTCCTCGAAGGAATCCGCGTCCTGGCCGTAGACCGGGATCTCGAAGTCCATCTCGTTGATCCAGTTGAGGCGGTCCTTGGAGTTCTGGCCCCAGGGGTTGCCCTTGTTCTCGAGGTTCTTGAACAGACCTGCGAGCTCGGAGGGGAACTCCGACTCGATCAGCACCTGGTAGCGGCGCATGTCGATGATGTGGTCGACGTGCTCGATGTCGACGGGGCACTGCTCGACACACGCGCCACACGTGGTGCACGACCACAGCGTCTCGGGGTCGATGATGCCGCCCAGTTCACCCTCGATCGACTCGCCGACCAGGGGACGCTCGGCCTCGGCGCGCGCGGCCTCCGGAATCTTCGCGAGAGCGGCCTCGTTCGCGTTGCCCTCGGCGTCGACCAGGCCGATCTCCTCGCCGCCCATGTCCTTGCGGCCACCGGCCAGTAGGTAGGGGGCCTTGGCGTAGCCGTGGTCGCGCAGCGACATGATGAGCAGCTTCGGCGAGAGCGGCTTGCCGGTGTTCCACGCGGGGCACTGCGACTGGCAGCGACCACACTCGGTACACGTCGTGAAGTCGAGCCAGCCCTTCCACGAGAAGTCCTCGACCCGGCCGGCACCCAGGGTGTCGGTGTCGGGGTCGACGTTCTCCATGTCGAGCGCACGGCCCTTGGACATCATCGGCTTGGCCGCGCCCAGTGCGACGTCGCCGTCGTCCTCACGCTTGAAGTAGATGTTCGGGAATGCCGAGAAGCGGTGCCACGCGACACCCCACGTGATGTTGCGGCCGACCACGTACAGCCAGATCATGCCGGACATCAGCTTGACGAACGCGAAGCACGACACCATGACGGCGCTCGACGGCAGCAACTCCGCGATCCGCATCGTGAGGAAGTCGGTCCACGGGTTGGAGTGTCCGGTCATCGCGATACGGCCGGACTTCACCATGATCATGCCGAGGCCCTCGATGAGGACGACGACCTCGACGAAGTACGCAGCGCCGAAGCGTGAGCCACCGAAGCGGGACAACCGCTCGGGGATGCGCGGGTGGTTGAGCTGACGGATCACGATCAGCGTCAGGATGCCCACCACGGTGCCGATACCCAGGATCTCGTCCCACAGGTGCCACACCCAGGTGTTACCGAACAGCGGCCAGTGGAACGTCGGATCGAAGGTCTGGCCGTAGGCCTCGAACCACAGCAGTGCGCCGCCGAGGAAGCCGATCATCACGAGCCAGTGCGCCCAGCCGACGGTGCGGAACTTCTGCATCCGGGTGTGCGCGATGAACTCGATGATCATCTGCTTGAAGCGCGGGAAGAACGGGCGCCAGCGGTCGGGCGCGGACTGCCCGATCTGCACGGTCTTCGCCATTCGCCAGGCCCCACTGAGGAACGAGGCCCAACAGACGAGGCTCAGCAGCACGCCGACGGTGCCCAACGTAATCGTCAGGGCATTCATGTCGAGGCCTTTCGTTTCGGGGCAGCACACGTGCCGCCTGTGGGTCAGCCCACAGATCCTAACCGCTCACAAGTTACCCGTCGGTAACTTGTGTCAACTACCTGTCGGTAACATAGCGCGTAGCTCGGTTTCCTGCATCTTTATCCCGCGCGGTGTTGTCCGGTGGGCGTTTGAAGCTGTTGTTGCAGGAGTCGCCAGGTGGGCTGAACCTCGCGAGCCGGGCTCGATTCAGTTAACGGTATGTGGTGCGGTTGTGACTGGTGTCGCGTAGGTAGTCCTAACTCGTGTGGGCGGGGTGGAATCACTGCATCATTCGGACGTTTGTCCATCGAACGGTATGGATTCATTCGGCGATCGAATTGCGTATTCCTGAGTTATGATTCGCCCGGAATTGGGTGTTCTTCCGCCTCGTTCGCGCAGGTGGGGGCGCGTTGTCACTTCCGTGATCGGGAGATCGAAATCGGTCGGGGGGCCACTGTCGGTAGCCACAGAATGGAATGACCGTCTTATGAAGCTCAAGAAATTTGCCGCGACGTCCGTACTCGTAGTTGCCGCGATGGGGGTGGGGGCCGGCACGTCGTACGCCGATCCGACGCCCGCACCGAGCCAGATCGGTTACCAGGCGCACATCGACGGACCCAGCGTCGTGACCGTCCTCGACGCCGGCGGATTCCGCGTCACCTCGGACGGCAAGTTCGTCCAGGTCCGCGACGATGCCGGTCAAGTGCTCCAGTCTCTGCCGCTCACGTACCGGATCGGCGATCGCGAGTTCTCGATCGCACCGGTCGTCGAGGGACGCCAGTTGACGCTGACGCCCGAGACCGATCCCGCGAAGGCGACGATGGCGGACATCGCGGGCCCGACGCTGCCGCCGCTGCCGATCGATCTCTCGATGCTCGACAAGCTTGCCGAGGGCGTCGACTCCGCCGTCACGGTCGGCACCCTCGTCGGCACGGTGGTCGGCGCGCTGGCTGGTTGCCTCATCGGATTCGCCACGGGGTGCCTTCCTGCAATGGTCACTTTCGCTCCGATCGGTGGCATCGTCGGCACCATCGTCGCCGCCGGCCCCGTCCTGGCGTACAACGGCTGGCAGATCTACCAGACGATGAACGCCCCGGCTCCTGCCGTGGGCTGACGCCGCCAAGAGTCACAACAAGTAAGGGGCCCGCTTCCTCGAGGAAGCGGGCCCCTTACTCCTCTGTGCGTGCGGCTACGACGTGCGCAGCGCCAGTCCCGGGTTGGCGCCGAGGATCGACTTGATCGGTGTTGCCGACAGCGTGGGTCCGCCGCCGGTGACCTGGGCGACGGCGGCCGCGTCGCATGTTCCGATTCCGCCGACGTTCGATGCACTCGAGATGCCGAGTGCGAGGGTGCCGGTCACGATGGGGCCGCCGCTGTCGCCGCGGAGGCCGCACATGTCGGTGGTGAAGCCGTTGTCGATGACGCGATCGCCGACCTTGATGTTCCGGTTGACGCTCGTGACGACGCCGCAGCTGTAGCCGGTGGTGTTGCCGGCCTTGCATGCGGGCGCGCCGACCACGGGATTCGCGGTACCGCTGATGCGCAGGGCCTCGGCATTGGGCACGCGGACCTGGTTGTTGGACAGCAGGCGGGCGGCTTCGGCTGTGGGCCGGATGATCGAGTAGTCCAGCCCCTGCAGGTTGGTCTTCTCGAAGGTGCCGATCGCCGGGCCCGTCAGGTTGCCGACCATGGCGCGGGCCTGGGATGCGTAGGGGGTTCCGGCGGATGCCGGGCTGGGATCGCAGTGGCCCGCGCTGATGTTGACGGACGCGCCGGCCTGATCGACGGCATTGAAACCGAGGGAGCAGCGCAGGCCCATCCCGCCACCGTTGGCGGCGTAGGGGTCGCCGCCGAGGAGGGCGTCGGTGCCGAACTGCGCGACCTCCTCGCCCGTGGTTGTGGGAACGAGCGGGGCGAGCGCCGGGCCGAGAATGACCCGTGCGGCTTCCCGCAGGGCGGGCGGCAGCAGATCGACGAGCGATCCGGCGGCATTCTCCGCGCCGACCACGATCGAGTTGTTCGCGATGTCGACGGTGACGCCGTGGACGAGCTTCGCGATCTCCGGAGGCAGGGTCGCGACCCAGTCGGTGAGCGCCGTGCGGTCGGCGTCGAGGCGCTGGCTGCTGCGCTGGACGTCCGTCGGGGTGAATCCGGCGTTGGTGACGGCGTCGCGGAGCGCGGCGCCGTCGGGGCCCGCGACACCGACGACAGGCGTGCCGGCGGCGTCGAGCCAGGTGCCACCGAAGGCCTCGGGGAACTGCACGCCCGCCATCGCGGCGAACTCGGCGAGCTTCTGAGCCGCCTCCGACTGTTGGAGGTACTGATCGGGCGACAGCTTCAGGTCCCGCTGCAGAGCATCGATCAGTTCGATCGGCAGGTGCGCCGCCTGATCGGAAACACCTGGTGTGGAACCACCGGCGGCGCCGGGCTCGGGCGAGGCCTGAGCGACTGCAGGAGTGACGAGCAGAAGCGCTGCGGAACCGAAAACCACAGCACGACGTGCGAGCGAGCTTCGCATGTGGGCCTTTCTATCGTCTGCCCTGCGACCCTGGACCCCGAGGCGCGCAGAGAGGAACACCCGGCGGTGCGGGTGCTCCGAGTCGGCTTCGACTATATGGGTAGGGGACCGCAGTGCCCACTCGAATCGACCGATTGGCGCGGGGAATCCGTCAGTGCTCGGCGGTTCCGGCGCGCACCGACAATCCGGCGCCGAAACCGCCACCGGAGGTCGCGTTCGCCGAGTCCAGGATGCTGCGGATCGGAATACCGAGATTGGTCGCACCGCCGTCCATGGCGAGGACGAGGTTGGCCTCGCCGCACGACGGCGCCTCGGTGCTGTTGGATCCGCTCGTGATGCCCAGGGCCAGCGTGCCGGTGACGATCGCGCCACCGCTGTCGCCCTTGAGAGTGCATGCGGTGCCTGCGAATCCGCGCACCACGCGGACGTCGTCGGGCGCGACCTCGAGCAGTGTCTCGACCCGTTCGGACGTTACGACTCCACACGTGAACGACGACGTCTGTCCGGACTTGCAGATCGGCGCGCCCGCGACCGGAACAGCGGTGCCCGTGACGGTGAGAGCGCTGCCGCCCGCACCGCGGACCACGGGACGGTCCATTCCGGCACGGACACCGGCGTCGTTGATGCGGATGAGCGAGTAGTCGAGGCCGTCGAGGTCTCCCACCTCGGAGCGCGCGAATCGGCCGATCTCGAGGCTGTCGGGGATGTTGGAACGGTTCGGAAGGAACACCCCCGCGTTGCGGCCGGGCGCGGGGTCGCAGTGACCCGCACTGATATTGACGGCGTTGCCACCGCGGTCCACCGCATTGAATCCGAAGGAGCACACGCTGATGCCGCCTTCGGGAGCGCTCGCCAGCGGGAATGCCGACGTGATGTACGTGTCGCCGCCCAGCGGTCCACGCGCGACCGGCACCGGACCGAACGACTGCACCTGCACCTTGATATTGGCGAGCGTGGTGGGCAGATCGAGGGCGCGTCCGACGGGGCTGTTGGCGATGTCGACGACGACCTGATTGTTCAGGACGTCGACCGTGGCCCGGCCGATCTGGGACGAGATTTCGCGCGGCAGGTCCGTGACCCAGCGGTTGAAGTCGGCGAGGGACGTCTCGAGACTCTCCGACGATACGGCCGCCATCTGCGTCCGATAACCGTCGCGCGCGGCGGTGAGCGCAGCCTCGGGGGTGGTCACCGAGACCACGGGATGGCCGTCGAGGCCCATCCAGGCACCCGCGAACTCGTCGGGGCGTTCGGCGCGGAAGTCGTCGGCGTACGACGCGAGTTCCTGCGCCCGGGAGGCGCGGTCCAGGTATTCCTGGGGACTGATCTTCAGGTCCCGGGTGATGGCTTCGACCAGGTCGGCGGGCAGTTCGTCGGCCGACAACTGGGTGATCTCGGATTCCGAGGAGGCGGCGGGTTCGGCCTGCGCGGAGGTGCTGAACGGAACGAGGACAAGGAGCGCAGACGATCCGACGACGACGGCGCGGCGGGCGAACGAATGCACAGCGGCGCGCGGCGCCAGCGGGATACGCATTGATTTCCTTCGGGGTCTTCGGGATCAGCTGTCAACAATAGGCGAAGCCGCGGCCGGCCGGCCGAGGAACAAAGTCCCGAAGTTCACGGTACGGGCGTTTCAGCGACCCCGTGGCCGAGCGCGCGGAGCATCGACAGCAGCTCCGAACGAGAGTTGGCGCCGAGTCGTCGGCGGATGCGCGCGACATGATGCTCGACGGTCTTGGGTGCGATGTAGAGGCGCGCGCCGATTTCGCGGTGGGTGAGCCCGAGAACGAGCAGTTCGGCGACGTCGGCTTCCCGATCGGTGAGGGTCCCCGCGGAAGGCTCGGTGGCGACGATCTCGCCGTCGACGGGCTGCACCGGCGCAGTGCTCCGCAGCGAACGCGCCACCTGTAACAGCGTCGTCGCGCCGCGCGTGTCGGAGACGCGAAGGGCGGCTTCGCCCGCGAGCCGTGCTCCGTCCCACGGCAGCCCGATGCGGTTGAGGGCGCGGGCAGCCGCCTCGACCTCGGTGGCGTCCGCCTCCTCTCTCAGCACGCGCAGCCAGACGCGACCTGCCGCGGCGAGGCCCGCTGCGTACGAACTGACTTCCGCGGAGGCGGCCAGCGCTCGCGCGTGCGGCAGGAGTGCTGCGGGGTTCTCGCCGAGGATCGCGGCCTGCACTCCGTACCAGTGCAGCGCTGCACCCCACAGCGCGGGCTCGCCGAGCCTGGCGAGCAGCGCGTTCGCCTCTTCGACGAGGTGGAGGATGCGTTGCTCGTCGCCGAGGCGGACCGCGGCCAGCCACAGTTCGCCGAGCGGAAGGAGCCCGAAAAGATCCGCGGAGTAGCCCGCGACGACGGACTGCGCCTGGATCCATTCGCGCTGCAGTGCAACGACATCGCCCTGCCTGCGTGCGATCCCGGCGCGCAGGCCGTGCAGGAAGAAGGCCTCGCGGGCGTGGAGCGCCCGGTCGGCGGGCAGTCCTTCGAGGAGCGTGACGGCACCGGTGAGGTCGCCGCCGATCATCGCTGTCCACGCCGACAGGACGAGGTGACGTGACCGGGCGGTGCCGGTGACCGGGTCGGATTCGAGCGCCTGCCGGAGCACCGATTCCGCGTGGGCGAGTTCGCCCGAATGCAGGCACAGCAGCGCGGTCACGGCGGGTGCGGTGTCGGGAAGGATGCGGGTGTTGGCGCTACTCGACAGCATCGCCATCGCGCGGGTGAGCGAGTTCATCGCCACGGCGCCGGATCCCGCGATGGACTGCGCGAGACCGTCCGCGAGCAACGCGGTACCGGCCGCGGCGGACGTGGGTGGCCCCTGCCGGCCACGCATCGACATCGCCGCCGCCGGTTCGGGGCGTCCGGCCGCGAACAGTACGGTCGCCGCGATCGCCGCATCGGTGCCCGCGCGGTCCGGTCCCAGCCACTCGTACAGGTCGGCACTGTGGCCCAGGGCGCCGCGATGGGCGGCGACGCTGGACGAGATGCGCACGGCGGCGGCGAGTTCTGCCGGATCGAGGCTGTCGGCCCGAGTGACCAGTGCATCGGCCAGCGCATGCGCGGCGTCGAGGTTGCCGCTGAGTGCACTGGCCTCGCAGCGTCGCAGGGCCAGGGTGTCTGCGTCCGCGCCGGCGAGGATTGCGGCGTCGTACAGGGTGGTCGCTTCCGCGGGATCGACCGAAAGGGCTCTGGTGCAGAGGAAGTCGGCCAGGCGAGGATCGTCGATCCCGGTTTCGGCGAGCGTGCACGCAGTCCGCACGTCGAGGGTGCCGGCATCGAGCCGCGCGGTGAGCAGCCTGGTCTGCAGGTCCCGCAGTCGCGTCACGCCGATCGCGGAGGTGAGCAGAGGCCGGGCGAGTGGCAGGACGTTGTCCGAGCGGGTCACCAGCGAACTCGCGCGGACTCGGTCCGCGAGCGCCTGCCCGTGATCGGAGGTCACCTCGAGAGCCGGGGCCAGGTCACCGCCGTCGGCGCCACCCCCGTAGAGGAACAACGACAGCGCAGCGAGGAGGTCGCCGTCGAGATGTCGTAGCGCGTCGCGTAGATGTGCGGTCACCGCCGCGCGGACGGCGGCTTCGCCCTGCCGGGCCGCGGTCAGGGCGACGTCGACGTGGGCGAGCGTGCCCCCGGTCCAATCGTGCAGCGTCCGCGCGAGAGTCGGGCCGAGTTCGGTGCCCCGGGCGTGGGCGCGGTCGGCAATGTCGGCAGGGGTGAGGGGTCCGAGGTCGAACACCGGCCCCAGCGACTGCATGGCGGTGGTGAGCGCGCACAGCACCGGATCGTGCGGTCGGGTCTCGGTGGCGACGACGATGCAGCGGTCGCCCCGCTGGATCAATCGGAGCAGGGCGGCAGCGTCGTCGGACGCCAGTGCGTGCGCGCCGTCGACGACGAGCATTCCCGCGCTGGACTCGGCCGCCGCGACGGTGGTGACGACGTCGCGCCCCTGGGCGCACGCGTGTTCCCGCACGGCGCTCAGCACCAGTGACTTGCCGCTGCCCGACCGGCCCCGGACCAGAACCGGCGTCGAGGGGGTCGCGTCGATCGCATCGAGGATGCCTTGCGCCGCACGTATTCCGGCGAGGCTGCCGATTCCCGGGGGGCTCGCGGTGGGTACGGTCCGCATCCGCTAGTTCCCGATCAGCAGGCCGGTCAGCGGATCCACGACGGCTCCGACGACCCCGCCGACGCCACCCAGGACGGCGCCCACACCCTGGCCGAGTCCCTGTGCGGCATTGCCGAATCCGGTGCCGATCTGGGACGGGATGTTGGGCCCCGCGGGAGCGGGTGCGGTGCCACCACCGCCCGACGGCGGCGGCGTGTACTCGGGCTGGGTGGGCGAGTTGCCCGGGGCCGGGTTGTTCACGGTGGGAGCGGAGACCGGGACGGTCTCGGTTCCCGGGGCCCCCGCAGCCGCGCTCGGCGGTAGCGCCCGTCCGGTCGGGTCGGTGCCCGGGACGGCGATCCCGCCGCGGGCAGCGACCGCGGCTGGGGTCATCACGGCACCGCTTCCGGTGCCGCCCACGGCGGTCATCGTCCCGTGCTGCGGCGAGGTGTCGGTGGGTGCCGATCCGGGTTCGGCCACGGCACTCTCGGCCGTCCGGTTCGACGACGACGTCGAAGTGGACTGCGCGGGAGCTGGATTGGCGGCGGTACCGATCGACAGTCCGCCCGCAGCGAGCACGCCGATCGCGGCCGCCGACGCCGCGATGATCGCGATGCGGCGCCGCACGTTCGAGCCGCTGCGAGTCGAGTGCAGACTGGACGGGAACACCGGGTTCACCGGTTCGCGGGAGATACCGTCACGCGCGCCGGCGGCGGGCACCGGCACCGGCGCCGGCACCGGGACGTGGGCGTGGGCGTCGGCCGCGAGAAGTGCGGCACCGAGTGCGGCGGTGTGCGCCGGATTCGGTGCGGCGGCCACCGTCAGCCCGAGTTCGGACGAGACGAGTTCGGCGACGAGAGGAATCGCGCCGCCGCCACCGGCGAGCAGGACGTGATGGACATCGGCAGGTTCGACGCCCGCCGAGCGGAGTGCCTCGCGGATCAGTTCCATGGAGGTCGACAGTGGAGTGCGGACCAAGTCCTCGAGTTCGGACCGGACGAGACGCACATCCGTCTCGAGCCCGGGAAGGGCGACCTGGATGACGGTCTCGGTGTCGGCTGACAGCGCTTCCTTGGCCGCGGCACAGCTGCGCCGCAGTGTCGTCAGCGCCTCGACGAGGGCCGGATCGAACGGGTCGAATCCGGCCGTCTTGCCGGCGAGGTCGTCGAGAACGTGGCGGGTGACGAGGTGGTCGAACTGCGCGCCGGAGACGTCCTCCGAGCGGATCGTTTTGCCCAGCAACGCCGTCTCCGACCCGGTGCGCAGCACCGAGACGTCGAGCGACGTGGCACCGAGGTCGTACACCACCACGACACCGTCGTCCTGTGCGCCGCGGGTGGACTCGAGCCAGCGCAGGCAGGCAGTGGCCTCGGGCACCAGGGTCACCGGCGGCAGGTCGGTGCGTTCGAGTGCGGATTCCAGTGTTCGGACCGTGTGGCTGTTCCACGGCGTCGGATGCGTGACGACGATCGCGGTCCGCTCTTCGTGGGCGGCAGTGTCCTCCCCGACGACCTCGTCGATCAGGCACGTGACGGCCGCCGCGAACAGATCTTCGCCGGGATGAGCCCGACCGTCGGGGCCGAGCAATCCGACCGGATCGCCGACGCGCTCGACGAAGCCGGACAGGCCCGCCCTCCCCGGACCCGAGGGGCCGGAGTCGAGCGTCGCAGTGCCGTCGGCGCCGACGTGGACGATCGTCGCGTACGACGCGATGATCGACGCGGTGCCGTCGCCCGGCTCGCATCGACGGGTGACCGCGGCGTCCGAATTGGCCGTTCCGACAGCAATTCCGAGCCCTGCGATCATGTCCTTCTCCGATGCGTTCGGGGCGGGGTTCGGCACCGCCGGTGGTATGCCGATTGTCGGCGCCACGGCACCGAGCGTTACGGGGAAGGGCTGCGGACAGCGCAGGTTGGGGGCACACCCCCTATCGGCGGGCGATCCCCTATGCGGGGTCGGCAGGATCCCCCTCGACCAACTCGGGGGGATCTGCCCCGTTACCCGCCGGCCGCCGAATTCGTAGCGTCAAGGGCAATCTCGCCGCGGTTTTCTCGCCGGTCTTCCCGGCATCTGTGGCAGCCTGCTTTTCTACTGTCAGGAGCTTTCTCATGGCCAGCAACGCGGTTCTCGATTTCATCCTCCGGCTACTTCGTGACGAGGAGGCCGCTGCTGCGTACTGCGCGAACCCACAGGCGGCGCTCGGCGCGGCGGGTCTCGGCGATCTGTGCCACGCGGACATTGCGGCCGTCGCACCGATGGTCGCCGAGTCCGGACTCTTCGGAAACGCGGCCGGTGATCTGGGCGCGATCCTCGCGGCGGGCACGACGGCGGCCGGTTCGCTCGGTGCGGCCGCCGGCGGCGGACTCGGCCTGGGCGGCGGGCTCGGCGGCAGTGCCAGTCTCGGCCTCGGCGCGGGAGCCGGACTCGGTCTGGGTGCTGCGGTCGGCGGGGGACTGGGCGGCGGCATCACCGGCGACCTGGACTTCGGCGGCGACATCGCGGCGGCGCTCGGTGCAGCGCTCGCGGCCGGCGGCTCGATCGGTGCGCAGCTGGGTGCCGCGCTGGGCGGTGCCTTCGAGGCGGCCCTCGGGCTGGGCGGCGGTCTGGACCTCGGGAGCCTGGTCGACTTCGGTGGCTCGATCGACCTCGGCGGTGCGCTGGCCACGGCGTTGGGCGGCGCACTCGAGGTGAACGGTTCCCTGGTGACGGATCTCGGTGCCGCCCTGAACGCCGCGTTCGAGGGCATGAGCCTGGATCTGGATGGACTCCTGTCGGTCGACGGCGGGTTGAGCGCCGCGCTCGAGAGCGCATTCGAGATCGGAGGTGCGCTGGGTGGGGAGCTCGGCGCCGCCCTCGGTGCGCTCCTGAGTTCGGCAGTAGAGGCCGGCGTCGAGCTCGGTGGGGGGCTCGGCGCCGGCTTCGAAGCAGCGCTCGACAGCGCGTTGACGCTCGGCGGCAGCCTCGGCGGAGCGCTCGGTGGTGACCTCGCGGTCCAGCTGGGTGCGTCCCTCGGCGGCCTGCTCGAATCAGCCCTGGCGATCGGCGGATCCGTCGGCGGCGACCTCGGTGCCGCGCTCGGCGGTGCCCTCGAGCTGGGCGGCACGATCGACATCGCCGACCTGGTGAACATCGACGGCGCACTGGGCCTCGGCGCCTCGCTCGGCAGCCTGCTGGGCGGCTCGCTCGGGGTGGATGGCGCCCTCACCGCGGATCTCGGTGCGGCGTTGGGTGCCGCCCTCGACGGACTGGGCAGCCTGGACCTGTCCGGTCTGCTCGCGACCGGTGGCGGTCTGACGGCCGCGCTCGAGGGCGCCTTCTCCGTCGGCGGAGATCTCGGTGCGCAACTGGGCGCGGCGTTCGGCGGCGTGCTCGAAGGAGCCGTCGGGTCGGTCGGTGGTCTCGGCGGCTCGCTGGAGACGACGCTCGCCGGTGCCCTCGGCGTCGGCGGCGACCTCGGCGCGTCCCTGAACGGTGCGCTCGAGTCGGCGCTGGCGGTCGGCGGCAGCCTCGGATCCGAACTGGGCGCCAATCTCGGCGGTGACCTGGCGGCAGGGCTCAGTGGTGCACTCGAATCTGCGCTCGCTGCAGGCGGTTCGATCGGTGCGGATCTCGGTGCGGCCTTGGGTGGCGCACTCGACGCTCAGCTCGGGGCGAGCCTCGACCTCGACGGCCTGCTCGGTACGGGCGGCGACCTGGGCGGCGCGATCAGTGCTGCACTGGGCAGCGCCCTCGGCGTCGACGGTTCGCTCACCACCACCCTCGGTGCCGCGATCGACAACGTACTCGCCCTCGGCGGAAGCGTCGAAGCGGGTGCCGGCGTCGACCTGGGCGGCCTGCTCGAGGGCGCCTTCGGTGTCGGGGGCTCGGCCGGCGCGGACCTCGGTGCGGCACTCGGTGCGGCACTCGGCGGAAGCCTGGAATCCGGTTCGCTGGACCTGGGCGGCGATCTCGGTGCGGCGCTGGACGCGGCGATCAGTGCGGGCGGCGGACTGGGCTCCACCGGCGGGCTCGGCTCGACCGGCGACCTCGGCTCGACCGGCGACCTCGGCTCGACCGGTGACCTCGGTGCAGGTCTCGGGGCCGGGCTGGGCGGCGGACTGGACCTCGCCGGCGACATCTCCGGTGCCCTCGACTCGGCACTCGGCGGCGCCCTGGACGCTGCCACCACGGCAGTCGGGAACGCGCAGATCGGCGCCGGTTCCTCCGGTGCGGTCGACGGCGGGATCGACGGGAACGTGGGCGGCGGTGGACAGTTCGGCGGAGAATTCGGTGGTGGTTTCGGCTCGAGCGGCAGCCTCGACGCGGGCCTCGACGCGGGCCTCGGCGCCGGCGTCGGTGCCGGACTGGCGGGCGCCGAGGACATCGCGGCCGATCTCACCGGTGGGCTGACGTCCGCGCTGCAGGGCGCGCTCGACGCGACGAGCAACGCGTGGTCCTCCATCGACGTGGACGCGTTCGGTTCCGGTCATTCGGATGCCGGCCTGTTCGCGAACGGTGCCGGTGACCTGGGCGGACATGCGGATCCGGCGGCCATCGATCCCGCCGCGCTGCTCGATCCGGGACACGATCTGCTGCCGTGACGACCGGACACGGTCTGTAACGAACGGGGCCCCGTGCGCGCTAATGCGAACGGGGCCCCGATCCGTATCCAGCGGATCGGCGGATCAGTCGGCACGCGGACGTCGGTGCGCGTGGAGGTCGGAAGAGAAGCGGGGCAGTGAGACTCATGAACACCAAGGTCACCGAGGTCACCTCGGATACTGCCCTGACGAGTTTGCTCGATCAGACCTCGGAGATCGCGGCGTCCGCGGGCCGGGCGGACCTGGTGGATCGCCTCGCGCTGGTCCGCACCCGCGTCGTCGACCCGCGGTTCCGCGTCGTCGTCGTCGGTCAGCTCAAACAGGGCAAGAGCCAGTTCGTGAACTCGCTGCTCAACCTGTCGGTGTGCTCGGTGGGCGACGACGAGACCACCGCGGTACCGACCGTGGTGCAGAACGGCGAACACGCGACCGCCGAACTGGTACTCGCCGAACCCGGTGGCGAGACGCGCAGAGTGGATGTTCCTCTGGCGGAACTGGATTCGATTACCCCGTCCACTCCGCTCGCGCAGGGGCGCGAGGTGCTGCGGCTCGAGGTGAGCGTGCCGAGCCCGCTGCTGGCGGACGGGCTCGTCTTCGTCGACACCCCGGGGGTGGGTGGACACGGAAGCCCGCACGCGGCGGCCACTCTCGGTCTGCTGCCGGCAGCCGACGCCGTTCTGGTGCTCTCCGACGCCAGCCAGGAGTTCACCGAGCCCGAGTTGGCGTTCCTGCGCCAAGTGACAGGACTGTGCCCCGCGGTCGCGTGCCTGATCACCAAGACCGATCTGTATCCGCACTGGCGACGGATCGTCGAGGCCGACGCCGGGCACCTGGAGCGGGCGGGGCTCGACGTCCCGTTGCTGCCGGTCTCGTCGATGCTGCGCTCGCACGCGCTGCGCCTCGACGACCAATCACTGCACGACGAGTCGGGTTTCGCCGCGCTCTACGATTTTCTGCGCGAACGCGTCATCGACCACGCGGCGGGTGGGCTGCGCCGAGCCGTCTCCGTCGACGTCCACTCCGTCGTCGAACACCTCATGCTCGCTCTCGGCAGCGAACTGGCAGCGCTGCGCGATCCGGAGAAGGGGGCCGCGGCGGTCGCCGAGTTGATGCGCGCGAAGGCGGTCACGGAGGAACTGCAGAAGAAGACATCACGGTGGCAGCAGACCCTCGCCGACGGCATCGCCGACTTGGCGTCGGACATCGATCACGACCTGCGCGATCGACTGCGGCAGGTGACGCGGGAGGCCGAACGCGCCGTCGACGAGTGCGATCCCGGCAAGGAATGGGACGAGTTGGGGGACTGGCTCGAGCAGCAGATCGCGCAGTCGGTGGGCGACAACTTCGTGTGGGCGCACGAGCGCGCGCTGTGGCTCGCGGAGGTGGTGGCGGAGCACTTCGCCGACGCGGGCACCGTCGAACTGCCGCAACTCGACGTCGCCGATCTCGACAGCGTCCTCGACCCGGTGGTCGCGCTGACGGACCTCGAATCGGGCCGGATCGGCATCACCCAGAAGGTGCTGGTCGGCATGCGCGGTTCGTACGGTGGCGTACTGATGTTCGGTCTCATCACGACGCTGATGGGCATGACGCTGCTCAACCCCATCTCGATGGGCGCCGGAGTCCTGCTCGGCACCAAGGCCTATCGCGACGATCGGGAGACCCGGATCGTCAAACGACGGGCCGACGCCAAGGTCGCGATCCGCCGGTTCACCGACGACGTCAGCTTCCAGGTGGGCAAGGAGTCGAAGGATCGGCTGCGCCTGATCCAGCGTCTGCTGCGCGACCACTTCACGGCCATCGCGGAGCAGACGCTGCGATCGCTCGCGGACTCGCTGCGGGCCGCGCAGGAGGCGGCGTCGATCGAATCTGGCGAACGCACCAGGCGTGGCGGTGAGGTGGAGCGGCAAATGGCAGTCCTCGAGACGTTGAAGGGGCGTGCGACACAGCTGTTCCCGGTCGAGTCCGCGCCGAGCGGGGAGATCTCCGCGTGACGACGGCGATGTCGATCGGACGGGCCCGGGATCTCATCGCCGCGGCCCGCGCCGCCTACCCCGAGAACGCGGCGGCGCGCGCCCAGTTGGCCGAGTGCGCGGCCCGACTCGAGGAACCGCTGCGCGTCGCGCTCGCCGGGTCGCTCAAGGCCGGGAAGTCGACACTGCTCAACGCGTTCGTCGGACAGGACATCGCGCCCACCGACGCGACCGAGTGCACCCGAGTCGTCACGTGGTACCGCAGCGGCACCACCCCGACGGTGACCGCCCGCTACGACGGCGACGCCTCGTCGAACGTGACCGTGCGGAGGCACGAGGGCCGGTTGACGTTCGACCTCGGCGATCTCACCGCGGACCGGGTGGACCGCCTGGACGTCGAATGGCCCGCCAGCGCCCTTTCGCAGACCACGATCATCGACACCCCGGGCACGTCGTCGCTGTCGAAGGACGTCTCGGCCCGCACCTTCCGGATGCTCACCCCCGAGAATGCGGTGTCCGGGGCCGATGCCGTCGTGTACCTGCTGCGCAGCCTCAGTGCATCCGACGTCCAGTTCCTGGGCCGGATCGGGGCGCACGTGGGCGGCGAGTCGGGGCCGCTCGGGGTGGTGGGTGTCGTCTCCCGTGCCGACGAGGTGGGGGCCGGCCGGGCGGACGCGATGATGTCGGCCAAGGAGGTCGCCGCGCGCTTCACCTCCGAACTGGAACTCACCGGGCTGTGTCAGTCCGTGGTGCCCGTCGCCGGTCTGCTCGCGCTGGGCGCGCGCACGTTGCGGCAGAGCGAATTCGCCGCGTTCGAGGCGCTCGCGCAGGTGTCCGACGCAGACCTGCAACTGGCGATGCTGTCCGCCGACCGTTTCGCTCGCGACGACGCGCCACTTCCGGTGGACGCCGCGATGCGCAGTCAGTTGGCAGACCGGTTCGGGCTCTTCGGTATTCGGCTCGCGATCATGCTCGTCCGGCTCGGGGTGAACGATTCACCCAGTCTGGCAGCCGAACTGGTGGCCAGCAGCGGACTCGACGAACTTCGTCAGGTGATCGACGTGCAGTTCGGCCAGCGGGCCGAGCAGTTGAAGACGCATTCGGCGTTGGTGGCCCTCGAGCGCGTGCTCACCACGCACCCGACGGCCGCGACCGCCCGCCTGCTGGACGACGTCGGACGCCTGCTCGCCGACGTCCACGGCTTCCAGGAACTGCGGATGCTCGGCAGATTGCGCAGCACCGAGACCGCCCTGTCCGGTGAGGATCTCGCCGAACTGCAGCGGCTCATCGGCGGATTCGGCATCGACCCCGCCCAGCGCCTCGGTCTCGGCGCGGACGCGTCGATCGAGGACGGTAGGGCGGCCGGGCTCACCGCGGTGCGAAAGTGGCGCGAGCGGGCAGCGCATCCGCTGGTGGATCAGTTCACCGCGCGCGCCTGCCGGGTCGCGGCCCGCAGCGCCGAGGGGGTCCTCGCCGATCTGGGCGGGATCTCCGGTGCGGGCGGATTCGCCGGCGCGATGCGCCTCGACCTCGACGCCGGAGCGGTGCGGGTCACGCCGATGCCCGACGCGTAGCGCGGAGCACCGTCCGGATCAGTCGTCGAGGGGCCGGAGGAAGTGCCCGGCGATGTCGAGTGCAGGACGCGAACTCTCGCCGGAGACCACCAGCACCGCGAACGCGACGGTGCCCCGGATCCCGACGAACCAGCCGTGCGCGTGCTTGCCGTCGCCGAACTCTGCCGTCCCGGTCTTACCCATCAGCCCGGAGATGTCGGAGAGGCTGGTGGCGGTGCCGCTACGGACGGCCTCGGTCATCATCGACTTCAGGTCCCGCACGTGCGCGGCATCGAGCGGTTCCGGCGCGTGGTCTGCGGTGGTCGTCTCGCCGCCGATCAGCTGCGGCAGCGGTGCGTTGCCGCGGGCGATCGTCGCCGCCACCATCGCCATGCCGAACGGGCTCGCCAGGTTCTCGCCCTGTCCGATTGCTGCCTCCACCCGCTTCGCCGGAGTGTCGGCCGACGGCACCGAACCGGTGACGGTGGTCAGCCCGGGAGTCACGTAGTCGACGCCCAGACCGAGTTCGCGCGCCTGGCTCCGCAGTGCGTCGGCGGGTAGACCGACGGCGAGTCGGCCCATCGTGGTGTTGCAGGAGTGCGCGAATGCGCTGTGCAGCGGAACGCGGCCCAGATCGAATTCGTTCTCGTTGGGGATGCGCCTCCCCTCGATGTTCGCGGTGCCCGGGCAGTCGACGGTGCTGTCGGCGCTGACCGCACCGCTCTGCAGGGCCGCCATCGTCGTGACGGTCTTGAACGTCGACCCCGGTGGATACAGACCCGTGAGCGCGATCGGGCCGGACTTGTCGGCGGCGCCGTTCTGCGCCACGCCGAGCACCTGACCGTTCGACGTGTCGAGCGCGACCAGCGCGGCCGCCCGGGGTTCGGTGTTCACGGCCTGCTGCGCGAGGTACTGGATACGGGGATCGAGCGTCGTGCGCATCGCGGTGCCGCCGGGAGGATCCCCGCCGGCGAGGGTGCCGGCGACACCGCCGTCACGGTCGACGGCCTGCACCCGCCAGCCGGCAGAGTCCTTCTGCCGCGACTCCCAGGTCGCCCGCAGTCCCGCGACGACGGGTGACGTCATCTCCCGATCGACGGTGAGCAGGCGCAGCTGATCCGACAGGTGGATGCCGGGAACCTTCTCGAGTTCGGCGCGGATCGGTTCGACGTCCTCCTGCCGCAACGTCACCAGGTTGACCCGTTCACCCGGCTTCGTGCCGCCGCTCGGCGCCGCGAGTTCGAAGCCCGGGACCGCGCTCGCCAACAACCTCGACAGTTGTGCGCGCACCGCGGGCGTGAGCGCGCTCGACTCGACGTCGACGACCGTGACGGTCCGCGGTTCCATCAGCGCCATGCCGTTCGCGTCGAGGACGGCCCGGGTGTCGGTGACCGGGGTGTACTGCAGCGCCTGATCGGCCTGGAGCCGTTCGTTGATCACGGCCGCGGACCACGCGATGCGGCGGTCACCGCCGGGGCTCGTCAGCGGCACCGTCGTCGAGTAGCTCCAGGTGCGGCCGCCCCCGAAGTCCCAGTCCGAGCGGTACGTGAACGCAGAGTCGTTCGCGCGTTCGACCGTGAACTCGGCGTCGGCGCCCTCGCCCAGGCCGTCGAACGTGCGACGCAGCACGGCGCTCGCGCCGTCCGGGTCGTCGGTGAGTGCTGCCGCCGCGGCCACGTCGGCGCCGCCCAGGGCGCCGACGAACTTCTTCGCCACCTTCTCCCCGGAGTCGGGTCCACCGAATATCCCGCACGACGTCAGCATGAGCACCGCCGCGATTGCCAGCGTGCCGCGCCTCCACCTGACCGGGTTTGTCCCGACGGTCATCATCACTCCGCTCGTTCGACGTCGATGCCGAGTCGCAGCGAAGCACCCACCGCGGGTGTAGGTCCAATATGCTATCGGGGTGGAAGCGATACTCGATTCGAATAAGAGCAGTTCAAGGGCACTGTGAATCTGCTTCTGCATCTTGAATTCTTCATCGCCGTGGCCGAGGAGCAGCACTTCGGTCGCGCCGCCGCGCGCCTCGGGATGACCCAGCCGCCGCTGAGCCAGGGAGTGAAGAAACTCGAGCGGGAACTCGGCGTCACGTTGTTCCACCGTGGTTCCAAGGGCGTCGTCCTCACCGCGAGCGGGCACGCGCTGCTGCCCGACGCGATCGACCTCGTGCGGCGCGCCCGGCAGTTCACCGACACCGCGCGGCGGCGCCGCGTGCAGGACCGCACGCTCCGCGTCGGAGTGATGCCGAAGGTGCCGACCGCGCTGGTGGCCGACCTCGCCGCGACCGTCGGGTCGGTCGGTGGGCCGGCGCGCGTCGAGGTGAGCATCGCGCCGAGCACCGACCTCGTCGACCAGTTGGCCGCCGGTTCGCTCGACGTCGGGGTGATCGAGCACCCCGCCCTGGTGGATCCGCTCACCGGCACCGACGTCGTGCCCTTGCCGCTGACGTTGCTGGTGCCGGCGTCGCACCCGGCCGCCGAGCAGGATCCGTGCGGACTGTCCCGCCTCACGGACCTGCGGTTCGCATCGCCGCCGCGCTCCGACGGCCCGGCCGCATACGACCTACTGGCCGACGCGTTCGCCCGGGTCGGCGCCGACCTCGACGTCGTCAACGCGCCCGACGACCGCTGGGCGCTCGCGCTCGTCGCGGCCGGCCAGGCGTTCGCGCTCACCGCAGACCGGGGACTTACCGCGCCCGGTGTCGCGCGGGTCCGTCCGGGCGACGAGTCGATCCGACTGCGCCTGCGCTGCCTGCGGTCGTCGTCCGCGGACGTGCCGGACGGCGTGCTCGACGTGGTCGCCGACCGGATCGCCGCCTATGCGGCAGGCGGACGGGTGGCCCCGTGACGGCCGCGCCAAGGCTCTCGGAGGTGTTCGCCGACGCCGCCGTCCGCGGATGGATGCACGTGATCCCCGTGTCGGACGGACATGGCGGCATCGAGATCGGGACGGCCGCCGACGAACCGGTGGTGATGGCGTCGGTGTACAAGCTGCCGCTCGTCGTCACCTTCTGTCGCCTCGTCGACGCCGGTGACCTGGATCCGCGGGAGCAGGTCGTCCTCGATCCGTCGAACCGCACCACCGGACCGACCGGCGTCTCGCAGTTGTCGGATCCGGTGCGAATGTCGCTGCGTGACATGGCGCGCTCGATGATGGCGCTGTCCGACAATGCCGCTGCCGACGAACTGCTCCGCCGGGTCGGGGTGGACCGGGTGAACGAGACCATGCGGGGCCTGGGGTTGTCGTCGACGCGGATCGTCGGCGGCACGTCGGACATTCTGGAATCCCTCGTGGCGGACACGGGCACTCGCTCGCCGGCGGAGGCATTCGCGCGGATCGGCGACAACGACAGCGTCGTGTTCCCCAGCGGATACGACCCCGTGCTGTCGAGCGCAACGACCCCGCGCGACATGACCGGGTTGCTGTCCGCGGTGTGGACAGGCGCCGCTCTGTCCGCGGAACAGACGGCGTTCGTGCGTGGCGTGATGGCGAGCCAGGTCTTCACCGCACGACTGCGGTCGGGCTTCCCCTTCGGGGACGTCGTCGTCGCCGGGAAGACCGGAACGCTCGGTGCGGTTCGGAACGAGGTGGGTGTCGTCGAGTTTCCCGACGGGGACGCGTTCGCGGTCGCGGTGTTCACGCGGGCAGCACGAGCGGACACGTTGTTGCCCAGAGCTGATGCGGCGATCGGTATTGCCGCCCGGGCCGCGATCGCGGACCTGCGACGTCGGAGCTGATCCGGCCGGTCCGTCGGTTCCGTGCGGCGCCTCCGCTGGTCGGTAATACTCGAGGGAGGCGTCGGTTCTCCGGCGTCAAGTGGATCGAGGAGGTCTTCGTGCTGCTCCGATTACCGGGTGTTTACCGACCACAGGCGGACAGTTACCTTCTGGCACAGGCGCTGCGCTCCGAGCGTCTCGGGCCGGGAACCCGAGTCCTGGATCTGTGTTCCGGCACCGGCGTCCTGAGCGCGCAGGCCGCCGAAGCGGGCGCCGAGGACATCACGGCCGTGGACATCGGGCGCAGGGCGCTGATGAACACCCGTATGAATCTGTGGCTCAGAGGCACTCGGGTGCGCGTGGCGCGCGGCGATCTCACCGCGCCGGTACGGGACGAACAGTTCGATCTGGTGGTGTCGAATCCGCCTTACGTTCCGGCGGCGAGTGACCACGTGCCGGCCAGGGGCGCGGCGCGGGCCTGGGATGCGGGCCTGAACGGGCGGTCGTTGTTGGACCGCATCTGTGTCGAGGTCCCCGAGATCCTTTCCTCCCGTGGCGTGCTGCTGTTGCTGCAGTCCGCACTGGCAGACGTGGGGAAGACCCACGTGATGCTCGAGGAACAAGGCCTCGAGGTGGAAGTTGTTCGCACCGAGGAAATACCGTTCGGTCCGGTGACAACCAGTCGTCGTGACATGTTGCGGCGGCGGGGTCTCATCGAGGACGGACAGGATCGGGAGCGTTTGGTCGTCCTGCGGGCCGGACGTCCGGGAAGAGCCCAACATGACTGATTCCGCCGAACCCGATGTGGTGGTCACCGTGTGTTCGGACGGGCCGCTCCTCGTGCGCGGGCCGGTGGCACTGTTCGACGATGCCGGGGTTCCGATTGCGAACTCGCGGGCCACAATTGCGTTGTGCCGCTGCGGTCGTACGAGTCGGCCCCCGTTCTGTGACAGCTCGCACAAGCGCAAGAAGGTCTCGAGGCAGTGAAACTCGGTCTGCATCAACTCGAGTCGGCAGAGTGTCCTCGAGTCGAGGCCGAGTCGGGGCCTCCCGGTGAATCATTCACAGATCTGTCCACAGGTGTGAGTAGTTTTCATCGCGGTCGTTCCGAAGACCCGCTGTCCGGCAGAACAGTCCATCGGCAGTCATGATGAAGGTCCGGCCGGAAACCTTGCGAACGACCAACAGACGGAAACGAGGTGGAGATCTGATGACGACTCGAGAAACAGGAAGTCGCGCCGAGACCGACCGAGCCAAGTTGAACGCGATCGCCGCGAGCCTGGACGCGATGATCGGAAGTGGTGTGAGTGCGAAGGTTGCGGGAGTCTCGGCCGACGAATTGCGGCACGACTTCGGTCTGGTGCACAAGTTCTTGACTGCATTCGATATCGGGCAGCCGGGTCTCATCGACGCGGACGAGTTCGATCGACTGGTTGAGCAGTACACGTAGCCGTACCCGACGTGAACGGAGAAACGAGACGAATGACCGCACACGAGAAGGACCCCGCCCCCGCTCAGGAAGAAGATGTCCAGTCCGATCCCAGCGGACGCGACACGTGGTCGGACGAAGGCGGCGCGACGGCAGACGGGCCGGCGACGGACGCCGACGCCGATTCGGGCGACAAGCACGATTGATCGGGGCCACTGATGCCGATGCCCATTCCCGAACCACGCGGTCCCGTCAGTGCCGCCCTTGTCGCGGTGTTCGCGGGAGCGGACGAGCCGGCCACCGTGAACACGGCGGCCCTCGGGTGCAGGTCGGACCCGCCGGATGACGTGCTCACCGACGACGATGTCCAGCTGGCGCTGACACTGCTGTACGAACTGCATCTGCACGGGATCGACGGCGTCGACGACCGACTCGAGTGGGCGCCGGAGTTGATCGCGGCGCGTGCCGAACTGGAGGCGCCCTTCGAGGCGGCAGTTCGCGAACTCGTGCGCCCGCGCGTGGAGAAGGCCGACTCGTCCGACGTCGTGGCCGCGCTGTGGGAGATGACCGCGCCCACGGCGGGGCCCGGCCTGTCCGGGTTCATGGCGACGGAGGCGACCGAAGCTCAGTTCCGGGAACTGTTGATCCACCGGTCGCTCAACCAATTACGCGAGGCTGACGTCCACACTCTCGGGATCCCGCGGCTCGCGGGACGTCCGAAGGCGGCGCTCGTCGAGGTGCAGGCCGACGAGTACGGCGGCGGGCGGCTCGATCGGATGCACTCGACACTGTTCGCCACGACGATGCGCGAGCTCGGGCTGTCCGACGCGTACGCCCACTACCTCGACGACGTTCCCGCGGTGACGCTGGCGTCGCTCAACGTGCTGTCTCTGTTCGGGTTGCACCGCCGCCTGCGGGCCGCGCTCGCCGGGCACCTGTGCGCGGTGGAGACCACGTCCGCGCTGCCGAGCAAGAAGTATGCCGCCGGACTGCGCCGACTCGGTTTCGGCGCCGCGGCCACCCTGTTCTTCGACGAACACGTCGAGGCCGACTCGGTGCACGAGCAGATCGTCGTCCGGGATCTCGCAGGCGGGCTCGTCGAGCAGCGACCGGACTGTGCCGGTGACGTGCTGCTCGGTGCCGCCGCGTGCCTGGCGTTCGACGACCTGGTGGGCGAGCGCGTGGCGGACTCGTGGGCGCGCGGTGCCAGTTCGCTGCGCGCCCGCGGCAGCTGAGAACCCGCTGCGCCGGTCGGCTAGCGCTCGAGTCTCCTCAGCGCCGACAGTGCCGCGTTGTGCCCGCCCATCCCGTGCACGCCGCCACCCGGCGGGGTCGACGCGGAACAGATGTAGACGCCCGGAATGCCGGTCGCGTACGGATCGAGCGCGATGCGGGGACGCGAGAGCATCTGCACCGGATCGTTGGCGCCCGACGCGATGTCGCCGCCCACATAGTTCGGGTTGTACCGCGGCATCTCGACGGCCGACCGGGAGAACATGCCGACGATTCGCTCGCGGATCCCGGGGGCGAAGCGCTCGATCTGCCCCACGATCGCCTCGGTGGCGTCGCCGGTGTAGCCGTGCGGGACGTGCGCGTACGCCCACACCGGGTGCACGTCGCCCGCCGAGCGGGAGGGATCGGCCAGGTACTGCTGGCCGACGAGGACGAACGGGCGCTCCGGCATGCGACCCGAGTGCACGCCCCGCTCGGTCGCGGTGATCTCCTCGAGCGTGCCGCCCAGGTGCACGGTGCCGGCGCGGCGGCAGGCGTGGTCGCGCCACGGAACGCCGCCCTCGACGGCGAGATCCAGCTTGAACGCGGCCGGACCGTATCGGTAGCGGCGGTACGCCCGCGCGACCCGCCCCGGCAGGCGATCGCCGGCCAGATCGGCGACGCCGGTGGGAGACAGGTCGAGCAGTGTGACGTCGGCGCGGGGCAGTTCGCCGAGCGAGCGGACGCGTCGGCCGGTCTCGATCCGTCCCCCGTGTGCACTCAGTAGTGATGCCAGGGCATCGGCGATGGCCTGCGACCCGCCCTTCGCGACCGGCCAGCCGTATCGGTGTCCGGCGCCCAGCATCAGCAGTCCGGCCGCGGCCGTGGTCGGCCGGGTCAGCGGGTAGTAGGCGTGCGCGGCCACGCCGGCGAACAGCGCCCGCGCCTGGTCGGTGCGCCACCGCCGCGCCGTCACCGTCGCGGGTGCGAGCGCGCCGATCCCGAAGCGGGCCAGCGTGACCGGATGTCGGGGCACGTGTGCGATCGGCCGCAGAACCTCCGCGGCGATGTCGTCGAACCGGTCGGCGATCGGGCCGAACAGCCTGCCCCACGCGGGACCGTCGGGGCCCAGTCGGTCGGTCGTCTGTTGGAGGGACCGGGCGAACACGCCCGCGACCGCGTCGTCGAGGGGGTGCGCCAGGTCGATCTCCGGGTAGCGCCACTCGAGTCCGTGCGCGGCCAGGTCGAGCGACCGGAAGAACGGCGACGCCACACCCATCGGGTGCACCGCCGAGCAGTCGTCGTGCAGCAGTCCGGGTGCGAGACGCTCGGTGGTGCGGGTGCCGCCGCCGATCGTGTCGGCGGCCTCGTAGACGGTGACCTGTACCCCGCGCAGCGCGAGGGTCACCGCTGCGGCCAGTCCGTTGGGCCCGGCGCCGACCACGACCGCGTCGGTCATGCCGCCACGGTCCTGCGACCGAGCCATGCCGACGAGGGCTTCGTGAAGAGCAGTGCGGTACCGACGACGACCAGTCCGGCCTGCAGCAGCGGTGCCCACGTGAGGGTCGCGAACGCGAGGTCGCCCGCGTCGGCCAGCACGCTCCACGAGATCACCGCCGCCGCGACGGTGAGGACGCCGACGACCGTCAGCCAGGTGCGGGGCCGACCGTGGCCCGACCGCAGGCGCACGATCCCGAGGACCGCCGCCAGGACCAGCAGCAGGCCGGCTCCGCCCACAGCCAGCACGGTAAGTCCGGTCACCTGGTCGACCGTGGCCGACTCGGCCGCCGGATTCCGTGAGGCGAGCCCCGTGTCGAGGGCGTCGACGACGGCGTCGTAGTAGACGCCGAGGACCCCGGCGACGGCCGCGAAGGCCGCGAACGAGAGGGCCCAGGCGGTGACCGCCATGGTCAGGGACCGCGGCGCGAGACCGGGATCGGCGTCGAGGATGTGCATCGGTGCGACGACGACGTCGGGCCGGGGCGGGCGGGGGCGGGGCACGGTCGTCTCGGGTTCGCCGGTGGTGTCCACGTCCGAATCGTATCCAGCTCGCTTGCGGAATCGGGGAGTTCGACAGGCCGGGAACAAACCGGCATCGCGGCCCGTTGAGCCTATCGAGAACCTGAGTGTAAGGGACTCAAGTTTGGAATTGACTTCGACCGGGGTCGGATGCAAACTTGAGCCGAACACGCTCACCTGAGGTTCATCACGTCAGCGTAGAGAACAAAGAATGCAGCTCGCGGAGCTGCAAAGAGGGAAGTGAGGGATCACTATGGCTCGTGCGGTCGGAATCGACCTCGGGACCACCAACTCGGTCGTGTCTGTGCTCGAAGGCGGCGAAGCTGTAGTGGTCGCCAACGCCGAGGGCTCGCGCACCACCCCGTCGGTCGTGGCCTTCGCCAAGAACGGTGAAGTACTCGTCGGACAGCCCGCGAAGAACCAGGCGGTCACCAATGTCGACCGCACCATCCGCTCGGTGAAGCGCCACGTCGGCACCGACTGGAACGTCGAGATCGACGACAAGAAGTACACGCCGCAGGAGATCAGCGCGCGCACGCTGATGAAGCTCAAGCGTGACGCGGAGGCGTACCTCGGCGAGGAGATCACCGACGCCGTCATCACCGTCCCCGCCTACTTCGAGGATGCCCAGCGCCAGGCCACCAAGGAAGCCGGACAGATCGCGGGCCTCAACGTCCTGCGCATCGTCAACGAGCCCACCGCGGCCGCGCTCGCGTACGGCCTCGACAAGGGTGAGAAGGAACAGACCATCCTGGTCTTCGACCTCGGTGGCGGCACCTTCGACGTGTCCCTGCTCGAGATCGGCGACGGCGTCGTCGAGGTCCGCGCGACCTCCGGTGACAACCACCTCGGTGGCGACGACTGGGACGAGCGTGTCGTGAGCTGGCTCGTCGAGAAGTTCAAGGCGCAGAACGGCATCGACCTCACCAAGGACAAGATGGCCCTGCAGCGTCTGCGTGAGGCCGCGGAGAAGGCGAAGATCGAGCTGTCCAGCTCGCAGAGCACCTCCATCAACCTGCCGTACATCACCGTGGACGCGGACAAGAACCCGCTGTTCCTCGACGAGCAGCTCACCCGCAGCGAGTTCCAGAAGATCACCTCCGATCTGCTGGACCGCACCCGCGCGCCGTTCCAGGCCGTGGTCAAGGACTCGGGCATCGCCGTCAAGGACATCGACCACGTCGTGCTCGTCGGTGGCTCCACCCGTATGCCGGCTGTCTCCGACCTGGTTCGTGAGCTCACCGGTGGCCGCGAGCCCAACAAGGGCGTCAACCCCGACGAAGTGGTTGCAGTCGGCGCCGCCCTTCAGGCCGGCGTCCTCAAGGGCGAGGTCAAGGACGTCCTGCTGCTCGACGTCACCCCGCTGTCCCTCGGTATCGAGACCAAGGGTGGCGTGATGACCAAGCTCATCGAGCGCAACACCACGATCCCGACCAAGCGCTCGGAGACCTTCACCACGGCGGACGACAACCAGCCGTCGGTGCAGATCCAGGTGTTCCAGGGTGAGCGCGAGATCGCCTCGCACAACAAGCTCCTCGGATCGTTCGAGCTGTCCGGCATCCCGCCGGCCCCGCGTGGCGTGCCGCAGATCGAGGTCACCTTCGACATCGATGCCAACGGCATCGTGCACGTGACCGCGAAGGACAAGGGCACGGGCACGGAGAACACGATCAAGATCCAGGACGGCTCCGGTCTGTCCAAGGACGAGATCGATCGCATGATCAAGGACGCCGAGGCGCACGCGGAGGAAGACAAGAACCGCCGCGAAGAGGCAGAGGTCCGCAACCAGGCCGATTCGCTGGTGCACCAGACCGAGAAGTTCATCAAGGACTCCGAGGACAAGGTGCCCGCCGACGTCAAGGAGAAGGTCGAGGCCGCGATCACCGAGGTCAAGACCGCTCTCGCCGGCACCGACATCGCGGCCGTCAAGACCGCGGTGGAGAAGCTGTCGACCGAGTCGCAGGCACTGGGCCAGGCTATCTACGACGCGCAGGCCGCTGACACCGCCGCGTCCGGCGACGGCTCCGGCCCCGCCGACGACGTCGTCGACGCCGAGGTTGTCGACGAGCCGACCGATCAGGACAAGAAGTGACGTCGGAGAACCCCGAGCGCGAACCGGTGATCACCGACGGCGAGGTGATCGATGCCTTCGAGGACTTCGACACCGCCGAGACCGTCCCGGCCGCCGATGAAACGGCGGCCGGGGCCGGCGCGGACGAGTTGGCCAAGGTCACCGCAGAACGTGACCAGGCCATCACGGAGCTCGGGTATGCGAAGGCGGAGATCGCCAACAACCGCCGCACGGCTCTCGCCCGGACCGATCGGGCCGTCGAGGACGAGCGGGTGGCCGTCGTGTCGAAGTTCCTGGACGTCGTCGACGACCTGGATCGGGCACGGGCCCACGGCGACCTGGAGACGGGTCCGCTGAAGGCGCTGTCGGACAAGCTCTCCGGAGTCCTCGAAGGTCTCGGCCTGGCCGCGTTCGGCGCCGAGGGCGATGCGTTCTCCGCCGATCTGCACGAGGCCGTGCAGATGGAGGGCGACGGCGACAACCCCGTGCTCGGGGCAGTGCTGCGCAAGGGTTACCGCTTGGGTGACCGGGTGCTCCGTACGGCGATGGTGACCGTCACCGACGGTGAGCCTGTCACCGATGCGGCAGCCGAGTAGTTAGACAGAAAACAGTGAAAGGAGGAGACGTCGAGTGAGCCAACGGGAGTGGATCGAGAAGGACTTCTACAAGGAACTGGGCGTCTCCTCCGACGCTTCCGCCGACGAGATCAAGAAGGCGTACCGCAAGCTGGCTCGGGACTTGCATCCCGATGCCAATCCAGGTGACACCAAGGCGGAGGAGCGGTTCAAGGCGGTCAGCGAGGCCAATGCGGTCCTCACCGATCCCGCGAAACGCAAGGAGTACGACGAGGCCCGCCGCTTGTTCGCGAGCGGCGGCTTCGGCCCTCGCGCCGGGCATTCCACCGGTGGCGGCGGCTTCGGTGGCGGCGGGTTCGATATCAACGACCTGTTCGGTGGCGGTGCCTCCGCCGGCGGCAGCGACGGACTCGGCGACATCTTCGGTGGGCTGTTCAATCGTGGCGGCGGCGGCCGGTCCACGGCCGGTTCGCGTCCCCGTCGCGGTAGCGACGTCGAGACCGAGACGACCCTCGAGTTCCGCGAGGCGGCCCAGGGCGTGACGGTTCCGTTGCGCCTGACGAGTCCGTCCGCGTGCACCACCTGCCACGGCAGCGGCGCCAAGCCCGGCACGAGCCCGCGGGTGTGCCCGCGCTGCAACGGAGCCGGCGTCGTGAGCCGCAACCAGGGCGCGTTCGGCTTCAGTGAGCCGTGCGACGACTGCCGCGGCACCGGATCGATTATCGACGACCCGTGCACCGACTGCCACGGAAACGGCGTCACCAACCGCACCCGCACCATCACCGTCCGCGTCCCCTCCGGGGTGAGCGACGGACAGAAGATCCGCCTCGCGGGTCAGGGCGAGGCCGGTCTACGCGGTGCGCCGTCCGGCGACCTGTACGTCACCGTCCACGTCCGCCCCGACAAGGTGTTCGGACGCAACGGCGACGACCTGACGCTCGTGATCCCCGTGAGCTACGGCGAACTGGTTCTCGGCACCACGGTGTCCGTCCCGACCCTGGACGGCCGTGTGGGCGTGAAGGTTCCGGCGGGAACCGCGGACGGACGAATTCTCAGGGTGCGAGGGCGCGGTGTGCCCAAGCGCGGCGGAGGCGCCGGGGACCTGCTCGTCACCGTGAAGGTGGCGGTGCCGCAGAAACTCGACGATCCCGCGACCGAAGCCCTCCAGGCCTACCTGGAGGCGGAGAAGGCCAGCGGATTCGATCCGCGGGCAGGATGGGCCGGGGCCTGACGGTCCCGAACCGATCGAACAGGTGAACCATCATGACCGACAAGCAACGCAGGCAGGCGGAGGCCCCATCGGACCCCGACGCGCGGGTGTTCGTCATCTCGGTGGCCGCCGAACTGGCCGGCATGCACGCGCAGACGCTGCGCAACTACGACCGGCTCGGGCTGGTCACCCCGCACCGCACCACCGGTGGTGGACGCCGGTACTCGCCGCGGGACGTGGCGCTGCTGCGTGAGGTTCAGCGCCTGTCCCAGGACGAGGGCGTGAACCTTGCCGGCATCAAACGCATCATCGAGCTGACCAACCAGGTCGAGGCACTCCAGAGTCGTCTCGAGGAGATGGCTGCGGAGATCGCCCGAGTTCACGCGAGCTACCGCCGCGAACTCGTTCCCATCCCGCGCAGCAATGCGCTCGTGGTGTGGAAGCCGCGCAACCAGCGCTGATCCCAGCCCCGAACGGGAATCCACGGCACGCTTTCGATTACGAAACGTGCCGCGGATTCCCGTTCGGCGTTTCACAGGGGTGCCCCGGCGTCGCGCAGGACCTTGGTGATCTGCGCGATCAGCGTCGCGCGGCCGTGGTGCAACTGCCGCGCCTTCACCCGGATCACCCGCCACCCGGCCGCTTCGAGCGCGTTCCATCGTTCGACGTCCCGGTTGCGCTGCTCGCGGTCGAAGTGGTGATCGCCGTCGTACTCGACGATTACCCGCCAGCGTTCCCACACCATGTCGACGCGTCCGATGAAGCGGCCGACGCCGTCGCGGATCGGCAGTTGCGTGTCGGGGCGAGGCAGCCCGGCGCGGACCAGCGCGAGCCGGGTCCGCGTCTCCCACGGTGACTCGGCTCCCTCGTCGGAGTCCTCGATCACCCTGTGCAGCTGGATGATTCCGCGCTCGCCTGGATGCTGCGCGGCGAACTCTGCGAGCGCTGCGCGCGTGATGCGTGTCGATTGGTAGAGGGCGTCCACGGCTTCGACGGCCGGGTCGAACTCGAGGCGCCGCCCCAGATCGAACGCGGTGCGAAGAGGGGTGGTCAGCAGCACTCCTCCGCGTCTGGTGATCTGGTCTGCCGGGACGTCGTCGCGGTAGAGGGCGATGCCGCGGGGCGGTCGCAAGTGCGCGGTCGAGGCGCGCACGCCGGCGGTCGGGTCGACCCACTTGGTCCCCCACATTGCGGCCGCCGACGATCCGGCGAGCGCACCCCGCCCGTCGGCCCACTGCCACACCGCGAGCGCGCGGATCCGAGCATCGACCTCGACGTCGGTGTGGACGTAGGTGTCCGGGTACAGGCGCGTGTAGTGGCGGCGCAGTCCGCGTCGGCTCACCAATCCCCGGCCGAGCGCCGCGGTTCCGCGGAACGGTACGAGTAGTGCTGTCATGGCGGCAGACTGGCGGCGCGCCCCGACAGGAATTGCCGCTGTCGGCGTGATCGGAACCGGCCTGTGGACAGCGGACCGGCTGTGGACAACTCGCTCGACGAGCACTGAACGGGAGTTCCGGGCACGCTTGCGTCGGGAAAGCGTGTCGTGAACTCCCGTTCGGCGCTTCGGCGCTTCGGGGACGGGGACGCCGAAGCTACCAGGCGCGGAATTTCCACGTGGAGTTTCCCGCCTCGCGGCAGTCCTAGTTGACGTTACTTCTGTCACACCCCTATGCTCCCGGTCGAGCGATTGCTTGGTTATTCAAGCGGTTGCTTGATGGGTCGCGTTCGGAAGGTGAAACCGCCAGGTGATCGCTTCTGGTCCGGGTCAGTTTTGTCCGACCGAGTCAAGCGAGCGCTTGGTTTGGTGTGTTTCGGGTGTTCTAGGAGGACAGTCATGGGAAATCGGCGTCCAGTTGTCGTCGCAGCGGTCGCGGCCGTATCCGTCCTGACTCTGGCGGGGTGCGGTAGCGCCGACTCCGCCGAGACAGGCGGGGACGACCAGCCGTATCGGGTGCTCGTCACCGGAGGCATCAGCGCGCAGGGTGTTCTCAAAGCCAACGCGGACACCTCGATCCTCGCCGCCAAGGCCGGTGCCCAGGTCCAGAACGCAGCAGGTGGTATCGGTGGCCGCCAGATCGAGCTGACCGTCGTCGACGACGCCGGTGACGCCACGATCGCGGTCACCAAGGTGCGCGAGGCCATCAACAAGCAGAAGCCGGATCTGGTCCTCAACTCCGGTCCGTCGTCGGTCGGCGCGGCCGTCCTGCCGATCCTCAAGCAGAACGACATTCTCTCGTTCAACGTTGCGCCCACGCCGGATTCGACGGATCCGTCGAAGTTCCCGCTGAACTTCGACCTCGCGCCCGGTGCCGCCGACAACGCTCGCGGAATCGTCGGCCATGCGAAGGAGAAGGGCTACGACAGCATCGGCGTCATCCACGGCAGCACCGCGTACGGCGAGCTGTTCGGCAAGGAGATGACCTCGACGCTCGAGAAGGCAGGCCTGAAGCAGGCCGGCAACGAGGAGTACGAGTCCACCGCGCTCGACATGACCGCGCAGCTGCAGTCGCTGAAGAACGCCGGCGCCAAGGCCCTCGCCCTCGACGCGTACGGTGCCCCGCTGGGCTACGTCCTGCAGAGCATGCAGCGTCTGGGCTGGGACGTCCCGCTGATCGGCAACACCTCGGTGTCGAGCACCAACCTCGTCGCGAATGAGCCCCCGAGCGGCGTCCTCGGCACGCCTGAGGTCAAGAACCTCGTCTCGCAGGTCTTCACGAGCACCGTGTACGACCCGAACAACGCGGCCGTGAACAAGATGGTCGACACGATGGCCTCGCTGGGCACCATCCCGTCCACGCTGATCATCGCCGACAACTACGACGCGTTCCCGCTCGTCGCCGCTGCCGCAGAGAAGGCCGGGACCACCACCGACGCCGAGAAGCTGGCCGAGGCACTCGAGAGCGAAGAGGTCCAGAAGAACGCCGCGACCGCGTTCCTGGCCCGTTACAACTTCACCGCCGAGAACCACGGCCCCAACCCGACCCAGGACGAGATGAAGTTCATCGCGCCCACCAAGGTCGTCAACGGCCAGTTCGGCAACCCGAAGGCATGAGCTCCATGATCTTCGATTCCACGACGCGGAGGAGGGCCCCGCGATGACGATTCTGTGGTCGGGGCTCGCCCTCGGCGCTGTCTACGTGCTCGTCGCTATCGGGTACAACATCGTGTTCGTCTCGTCGAACACCTTCAACTTCGCTCAGGCACAGTTGATGATGGTCGGCACGTTCGTGGCCTACACGGGCCTGGTGACGCTGAAGCTTCCGGTGTTGGTGGTCGCCGTCATGGCGACGGTGACGGTGATGATCCTCGCGGCTGTCGAGGAGATGGTCGCGATCAGACCGGTTGCCGATCATCAGAACCAATTGGTCACGACATTGGGTGCGGCGACGCTGCTCAACGGTGCGACTCAGTTGATTTGGGGCAGTGAGCCGCTCACGGTGCCGTTCTTCGGGTCCAACGACCCGATCACGCTCCTCGGTGGACGCACCTACCCGGTCGAGATCGCGCTGCTGGTCCTGTCGATCGTGCTCGTGATCGCGCTGGGTCAGCTGAGCAAGCGGACGATGACCGGTCTGGCGCTGATGGGCGTCTCGGAGGACCGTGAGGCCGCGATGCTCCGCGGCGTGAACGTGCGTCGAATCGCGATGGGCGCGTTCGCGCTCTCCGGAGCGCTCGCCGGTGTCCTCGGACTGTTCGTCGGCCCCAAGACGTTCGCGGTCGCGACGCTCGGTGCCGCGCTGGCCCTGAAGGGCTTCGTGGCGCTGGCGATCGGTGGCTTCGGTTCGCTGCCGGGCGCTCTGATCGGCGGTCTGACCGTCGGCCTGGTCGAGTCGTTCACCGCGCTGTGGTTCGGTAGCCAGTACAGCAACATCGCGGTGTTCACGGTGTTGATCGTCATCCTGATGGTCAAGCCCGCCGGATTGTTCGGCACGGTGAAAGAACGGGTGGTGTAGCCATGCAGATCTGGCGGACTCTCCGCGCGATCCCCAGTTGGATCTTCGCGCTCGTCTTCGGTGCCGTGGTGTTCCTCGCACCGATGCTCGGTCTGGACGCGACCAACACGCGTCAGCTCCAACTCGCTTGCATTCTGGCGCTGGTCGTCAGCGGCTTGAACCTCAGCCTCGGCTACGCGGGTGAACTCGCACTCGGCCAGGCCGCGATGTACGCGGCCGGTGCCTACACGGCCGGTCTGATGTCGCAGGCCGGGCACACCGAGATCCTGCTGCAACTGGTGGCCGCTGGTGCGGTCGCGCTCGTGGTCGGCATCGTCACCGGCATTCCCGGTCTGCGACTGGGTAGTTGGTCGCTCGCGATGACGTCGTTCTTCCTGATCCTGTTGGTGCCCGACATCCTCGCCATCTTCGGCGGCAAGACCGGCGGCCGAAACGGCCTGTCCGGCATGGAGCCTCCGACGTTGTTCGGTCAGGACATCGACAAGGACTTCTACTACGTCGTCGTCGGTGTGACGATCCTGTGGTTCGTGGTGATGCGCAACCTGGTGATCTCGCGTCACGGCAT
>NZ_QAOW01000008.1 GCF_003051005.1 Rhodococcus sp. OK519 | reverse complement strand
AGTTCGGCGAGCTTGTCGAGGGCGGCGTTGGCGCCGGCGACGTAGGCGGCGTGGTGCTTGTCGTGGTGGAGTTCCATGATCTTGCCGGAGATGTGCGGCTCGAGGGCGGCGTAGTCGTAGGGCAGATCGGGCAGCGTGTAAACGGTCATGACGTTGATCTTGCAACCTCGAGTGCGCTCGAGGTCCAGTGGCCTGTGTGGGATGTCACGCCGGTGCGCTCGGATCGGGTCGCCTAGTCTCGGTGCGTGTCCGGAACCCCCCACGCCCACGAGCCGCACGTCCCGTTGCCGGTCGAGATCCCCGTCACCGAGTCCATCGCCGACGACGCGCTGGACCTGAAGACACAGATCGTGCGCTTCGTGCTCACGGGCGGACTGTCGGCGGTCGTCGACTTCGGCCTGTACCTGCTTCTGCTCGCGGTGGGTCTGCCGATGCCCGTCGCGAAGTCGATCGGTTTCATCGCCGGCACCACGACGGCCTACCTGATCAACCGACGCTGGACGTTCAAGGCCGAGCCGAGCCGGGCCCGATTCATCGCGGTGGTTGCGCTGTACGCGGTCACGTTCGCGGTCCAGGTGGGCCTCAATCAAGTCATGGCCCACGTGTTCCCGGACGAGTGGTGGCGGATTCCGCTGGCCTTCGTGATCGCGCAGGGCACTGCGACGATCATCAACTTCGTGGTCCAGCGCGCGGTCATCTTCAGGATCCGCTAGCCGGCTGGACACCTGTCTGGAGACTCTTCCGATAGTGAGTGGAACCGGTTACATTTTCTGACAACCGACCAACCCGGAGGAGTCAGATCGTGCGCTACGGCATCAGCCTGTTCACCAGTGACCGAGGCATCACTCCCGCGGCGGCCGCCCAGGCCGTCGAGAAGTGTGGGTTCGACGCGTTCTACGTGCCCGAACACACGCACATCCCGGTCAATCGGGAGTCGAACCATCCCGGCACCGGCACCGACGCGCTGCCCGACGACCGGTACATGCGCACCCTGGATCCCTGGGTCGCGCTCGGTACCGCCGCCTCGGTGACATCGCGGATCCGGCTCGGCACGTCCGTCGCGCTACCGCTCGAGCACGACCCCATCACCCTCGCCAAGACCATCGCCTCGCTCGACCACCTGTCCGGCGGACGCGTCACGTTCGGTGTCGGATTCGGCTGGAACGCCGAGGAACTCGCCGACCACGGCGTCGACCCGAAGAAGCGTCGCACCGCGCTGCGCGAGTACCTCGAGGCGATGCAGGCGCTGTGGACGCAGGAGGAGGCGTCCTACGACGGACAGTTCGTGAAGTTCGGTTCGAGTTGGGCGTGGCCCAAGCCGATTCAGCAGCCGCGTCCGCCGGTCCTCGTGGGTGCGGGCGCGTCGGAGAAGACGTTCGCGTGGATCGCGCGCTCGGCCGACGGCTGGATCACCACCCCGATCGAGCAGGACATCGAGGACAACGTCACGCTGCTGCGCAAGATCTGGGCCGACGCCGGCCGGACCGGGCAGCCCGAGATCATCGTCCTGGCCGGCAAGCCCGACGCCGACAAGCTCGCCCGCTGGCAGGACTTGGGCGTCAGCGAGGCGCTGTTCGGTATGCCCGACGCGGACGAGGAGCAGGTCGTCGCCTACTTGCAGCGCCTGGCGAGCAAGCTCGGCATCGGCGGGTAGTCAGCGCGGCGGGCCCTCTGTCAGCACCATCGAGCCCATTCGTTGCGCTCCGGCCGCGTCGACCCACCGAACGTCGACGCGGTCGCCCGGGTGCCGCGCGATCATTCGGAGCGTGAGGTCGGCCGCTGTGCGGATCGCGGCGCCGTCGAACTCGACGATCACGTCGCCGCGCAGCAAGCCCAGACCCTCGGCGGGGGAGCGGACGCTCACCAGGACGACCTGCGCGCCGGACGGTGTCCCGGCCTGTGCGTCGATGTGGTCGCGCACGCTCACTCCGAGCTGCGGGGTGGGGCCGATGTGTACCGAATCGGACGTACGGCCTGCCAGGATCTGATCGACGACCCCCATCGCGGAGTCGATGGGGATCGCGTACGACTGCGGTGCGGGCGCCGACGGCGTGTCCCGCTCCACTGCGTTGCCGGCACTGCTGACCCCGATCACCTCGCCGAACGCGTTGACCAGCGGGCCACCCGAATCGCCGGGCCGGACATCGGCGTTCACCTCGATGAGCCCGGCGAGTTCGTTGCGGGACCCGTCGGCGGAGTTGCGGGTGAGCACCGTGACTCCCAGCTTGGTGACCGCGCCCGGCGCCGACTGCGGGACGCCGCCACCCTCCGCGTTCCCGATCGCGGTCACCGGATCGCCGACGCGCGCCGTCTGCGACGACCCGAGCACGGCGGGCGGCAGGGCGGCCGCCCCCGGCAGGCGCAGCACCGCCAGATCGCGTGAGTTGTCGTAGCCGAGCACCTCCGCCGGGTACGGGGTGCCGTCGCGCATGCTCTTCGCCGAAATCTCCAGCCCGCCGTCGATCACGTGATGATTCGTCAACACAACGGCCGCCGAATCCGTGGGTCGCAGAACGATTCCGGTGCCCGCCGTCGCTCCGAAGGCGGAGCGTGTGGTGATGGTGACGATCGTCGGGATGACGCGCTCCGCGATCTGCTGCGGCGCCAAGGGGACGGCCGGCGGCGGGGGCGGCGGCGGAGCGACGACGGGCGCCGTCACCTGCACCGGGGCGGAGGCGTCGGTTGTGCCGTGTTCGAGCGGAATGGCCAGGAGTGCGAGGCCCGCCGCCGCGAGCACTGCGATTGCAGCGCTGGCGCGGCGCACCCCGGACGCACTCATAGGCTCAGTCGTGGCCCTCCCGGTACACCGGCAGCACGCCGGAATCGCGGGCCTGCAACAGTGTCGGCGCGGCCAGATCCTTGTCGGACAGCGTCCATTGCAGTGGGCTGCCGTCGCGCCCGACGACGGGCCAGTCGATGCCGATGCCCGGATCGAGCGGGCTCACCTCGTGCTCGCCTTCCGGGTTGTACCCCGTCGAGCACAGGTAGATCGCCGTCGAGTCGTCCTCGAGCGAGAGAAACGCGTGACCCAGGCCCTCGGAGATGAACACCGCGCGACGGTCGGCGTCGTCGAGCAGCACCGAGTCCCACTGCCCGAATGTCGGGGAGCCCACGCGCAGGTCGACGACGACGTCGAGGATCGCGCCCTTCGCGCACGTGACGTACTTGGCCTGGCCGGGCGGGACGTCGGCGAAATGGACGCCGCGCAACACGCCAGCCGCGGACACTGAGCAGTTGGCCTGCGCCAGATCGAGTTTGCGGCCGATCATGTCGGAAAAGCCGGGCTCCTTGAACCATTCGAGGAACACCCCGCGGTGATCGCCGAACTGTCGGGGCGTGATCTCCCACGCCCCCGGAACCTTCAACTCTCGATAATCCATGGTCACCATTCTCGGCCGCGGTCGAGCAGCCCCAACAAGTACGTCCCGTAACCGGACTTGACCAGCGGCTCGGCGCGCTCGCGCAATTCGTCGTCGGAGATGAAGCCGCGGCGCCACGCGACCTCCTCCGGCACGCCGATCTTGAGGCCCTGCCGCTGCTCGATGGTGCGGACGTAGTTCGACGCGTCGAGCAGCGAGTCGAACGTCCCGGTGTCGAGCCAGGCGGTCCCCCGCGGCAGCACCTCCACCTGCAGTCGTCCGGCCTCGAGATACGTGCGGTTGACGTCGGTGATCTCGTACTCGCCGCGCGCCGACGGCTTCAGATCATGTGCGATCGAGACGACGTCGTTGTCGTAGAAGTACAGCCCCGGCACCGCGTAGTTGGACCGCGGCGCCGACGGCTTCTCCTCGAGCGAGATCGCGGCGCCGGAGTCGTCGAACTCGATGACGCCGTATGCGCCCGGATCGGAGACCCAGTACCCGAACACCGCGCCGCCCTTGACGTCGTGGAAACGGGTGAGCGTCGTACCCAGGCCCGGGCCGTAGAAGATGTTGTCGCCCAACACCAGTGCCACCGAGTCCGAGCGGATGTGGTCGGCGCCCAGCACGAACGCCTGCGCCAGACCGTTCGGCTCGTGCTGCACCTGATAGCTCAGCGAGATGCCGAACCGGGAGCCGTCGCCCAGTAGATGCTGGAACTGGCTCGCGTCCTGCGGGGTGGTGATGATCAGGATGTCGCGGATCCCGGCGAGCATGAGCGTCGACAGCGGGTAGTAGATCATCGGCTTGTCGTAGACGGGCACCAGCTGCTTGCTCACGCCCAGCGTGATCGGGTGCAGCCGGCTGCCCGTGCCACCAGCCAGAATGATTCCGCGCATGTAGAGCAGTGTTTCACGGGGAGCCGCGCGAGCGCGGTGGAGTGCGAAAGAGCTAGCTCCTACGCATCTGAATCGCCGCGATCGTCGCGGTTGCGCACAGCGCGATGGACGACAGCAGGAGCAACCACAGTCCCCACCCGATGTCGGGGCCGATCATCTTCCCGAAGAACTCCTCGTCCTCGGTGGACAGGTTGGCCATGTCGTAGATGGCAACCAGCAGGCAAATCGCACCGACGGCGGTGCCGGCCCACGGCAGGCCGAACCGCGGCGGCGCGGTCCGGGTCAGCAGTGCACCGAGCGCTGCCGCGGCGAGGACGCCGAGGATCAGAGTGATCACGCCGTCGCCCTCGGTGCCACCGACGCTGAGCCCCAGGAACGTCACCCACGGTCCGATGCTGCCGATGATGACGCCGACACTCGCTGCGAGAGCGCCGATCAGCATCGGTCGGTGCTTCGGGGCGGTGACGGGTGCGGGGGCATGCGGAGGTGGGCCCGTCGGATGGCCCGCCGGCCAGGATCCCTGAAGTGGGGGTTGTGCCGGGTTCTGGCCGGGCATCGACGGGTAGCCCTCAGGGCCAGGGTTGGACATGGAGCCTCCGTGGTCGGACTCGAGCAGATCGAAGTGGCCACGATAACCGCAAACCGGGCAACTGGTTCGTATTTCTATGCTTCCGTGTTCAATCGTCTGCCCGTCTCCTCGTCCCATGCAGAGTCGTTCATGTCCCGTTAGCGTCGAAACGACCGATGAACAAGACCTGCCGACTGCAGCTCCCCGGCTGAAGGGACCCTACGAATGCAGGAATCGACGTACGGTCCCGGGCGCCCGACGGTGGACGACTCCACCGCACCGGGCGGCGACGTGGACCGTCGGACGCTGCGCAAAGCCATCACCGGCTCGGCGATGGGCAACGCGACGGAATGGTTCGACTACGGCGTCTACGCCACCACCGCCACCTACCTGACTCAGAATTTCTTCCCCGGACATCTCGGCTCGCTCGGCACGATGCTGGGCTTCGCGATCTCGTTCGTCCTCCGGCCGTTGGGCGGGATGATCTGGGGTCCGCTCGGCGACCGGCTCGGCCGCAAGGCCGTCCTGGCGACCACGATCCTGCTGATGTCGGGTGCGACGGCGCTGATCGCGGCGATCCCGTCGTACGCGTCGATCGGGATCATGGCACCGATCCTGCTGATCGCGCTGCGGGTGGTGCAGGGCTTCTCCACCGGCGGCGAGTACGGCGGCGCGGCCACCTTCATGGCCGAGTCCGCGCCCGACGACAAGCGCGGCCGGTACGGCAGCTTCCTCGAGTTCGGCACCCTCGGCGGATTCGCCGCCGGTACCGCCGTCGTGATGCTGTGCGAGCTGATGATCTCGGACGACGACATGGCGGCGTGGGGCTGGCGGATCCCGTTCCTCATCGCGCTGCCGCTGGGCCTGGTCGGCTGGTATCTGCGGAGCAAGCTCGACGAATCGCCGGTGTTCAACGAGGTGGCCGCGCAGGGCGACAGCCAGGATTCGATCCTGGGCGGGCTCGCCGACCTGCTGAAGAACTACTGGCGGCCGATCCTCGTCCTGACCGGCATGGTCGTCGCGCTGAACGTGGTCAACTACACGCTGCTGACCTACCAACCGACCTATCTGGAGTCGACGCTCGGCCTGAGCACGCAGTCGACCACGATCATCGTCCTGGTCGGCGAACTGGTCATGATGGCGTGCATTCCATTCTTCGGCCGCTGGTCGGACACGCTCGGGCGCAAGCCGATGTGGTGGGCATCGCTGATCGGACTGCTGGTCGCGGCCGTGCCGATGTACTGGCTGATGGCGCGGGGATTCGTGTGGGCGCTGATCGCGTTCGCGGTGCTGGGACTGCTGTACCTGCCGCAGTTGGCCACCATCTCCGCGACGTTCCCGGCCATGTTCCCCACGCAGGTCCGCTACGCCGGATTCGCGATCGGCTACAACGTCTCGACGGCACTGTTCGGCGGCACGGCCCCGCTCGTCAACGACGCCGTCATCCACGCCACCGGCTGGAACCTGTTCCCCGCGATCTACATGATGGGTGCCTGCGTCATCGGTCTCGTCTCGGTCGCCTTCCTCCGCGAGACGGCCGGCGTCTCCCTCCGCGGCACCTCCATCCCCGGCGAGGCGGAGGAGGAAGCGAAGCCGGAACCGGCGTCGGCGTGAGCGGGAACGGTCCCTCGGTAGTCTCCCCGGTATGAGGCTGCTCGTCACCGGTGGCGCCGGGTTCATCGGCTCCAACTTCGTCCACCAGACCGTCACCGAACGCCCCGACGTCCGGGTCACGGTCCTGGACGCGCTGACGTACGCCGGCAACAAGTCCTCACTGGACGCCGTCGCCGACCGGATCGACTTCGTGCACGGCGACATCGCCGACGCCGACATCGTGAACCGCCTGGTGGCCGACTCCGACGCCGTCGTCCACTTCGCGGCCGAGTCGCACAACGACAACTCGCTCGCCGACCCGTGGCCGTTCGTGCGCACCAACGTCGTGGGCACGTTCACGCTGCTGCAGGCCGTCCGCGACCACGACGTCCGCTATCACCACATCTCCACCGACGAGGTGTACGGCGATCTCGAACTGAGCGATCCGGCCAGGTTCACCGAGTCCACCGCCTACAACCCGTCGAGCCCGTACTCGTCGACCAAGGCGTCGAGCGACATGCTGGTGCGGGCGTGGACACGGTCGTTCGGGATCCGGGCGACGCTGTCGAACTGCTCCAACAACTACGGCCCCTTCCAGCACGTGGAGAAGTTCATTCCGCGGCAGATCACCAACCTGCTCGACGGCGTCCGCCCCAAGCTGTACGGGCAGGGCCGCAACGTGCGCGACTGGATCCACGTCGACGACCACAACCGCGCGGTGTGGGACGTCCTCGAGCGCGGCACGCTCGGCGAGACGTACCTGATCGGCGCGGACGGCGAGGTCGACAACCGCACCGTGATCGCCATGCTGCTCGAGATCTTCGGTCGCGACGCCGACGATTTCGACTTCGTCGCCGACCGCCCCGGTCACGACCTTCGCTATGCGATCGACTCGACGCGGCTGCGCACCGAACTGGGCTGGGAGCCCCACTACCGAAACTTCCGCAGCGGCCTCGAGGCGACAGTGCAGTGGTATCGGGATCACCCGGAGTGGTGGCGCCCGGCCAAGGCCGCGACCGAGGCGGGATACGCGCGCACCGGGCAGTAGCCCCAGCCTGCGCGAACGCCCCGATCCGGCCACGCCGAGGGCATCGTCGCGGTAGCGTGACCAGCACTCGAGTCGGGATCTGACACTCGGTCGTAGAACCGGAGGGGGCGCTCGTATGGGGGCCGGATCGCTGGACAATTCACGTCGTCGTCGCACCGTGTGCCGGACGCTGGTCGTCGCGTCGGCACTCGCCGCACTGACCACCGGGTTCGCGGGCACCGCCGCCGCCGACCCGGTCGCGGGCGCACCGCCGTGCTCGCCGTTTCGGGTGGAGGGGCTGTTGGCCGGTGCCACCGCGTCGGTCGCTCCGAATCTCGAGCTGCCGGTCCCGTGCCAGGACGCGGTCGGCGTCGGTTACGTCGGACCCGCCGAGATTCAGGCCGGGGCCATCGGTTCGGCCGTGGCGGCCGGGCTGGGCAGTCTCGGACTGCTCGCCGCGAGCAGCATCGACTGGAACAACATCGGCCCCGACAACACCGGATCTTTCAATCTGGGATGGGCCAACACCGGCTCGAACAATGTCGGATCCGCGAACACCGGGTCCGGGAATGTCGGGTCGGCCAATACCGGGTCCGGGAATGTCGGGTCGGCCAACACCGGGTCCGGGAATCTCGGGTCGGTGAACACCGGGTCGTTCACCTACGGCTCGATGAAGACCGGCATCGGTTCGCTGGCCGCAGGATCGCTCGGCATCGGCACGCTCAGCTGAGACGGGTGTGCCCGACCCGAAACTGATGCCCCTTAAGCTGGGGGGTGCCCGGCGTACCTGCGGGGACACCCTCGCGGGGTGCGTGGGTCGATCGAGGAGATTGTCGAAATGCTGTTGTCCGTCGTCGTTCCGTGTCACAACGAGGAGGACGTTCTCGAGGAACTCGTTCGGCAGGTCGTCGAGACCCTGGCGGACTCCGACGTGGACATCGAACTCGTCCTCGTGGACGACGGCAGCCGCGACGACACCGTCCGGCTGATGCGCGAGATCCACGCGCGCGACCCTCGCTGCCGGTACATCAGCTTCAGCCGCAACTTCGGCAAGGAAGCCGCGATGCTCGCCGGACTCCGCTACGCCAGCGGCGACGCCGTCGTGATCATGGACGCCGACCTGCAGCACCCGCCGCACCTGCTGATCGACATGCTCCGCCTGCACGCCGACGGCTACGACCAGGTGATCGCCCGCCGCACCCGCGAGGGCGACGCGTTCGGGCGCACCATGATCTCGCGGCTGTACTACCGCCTCGTCAACGCGCTGGTCGACGTGAACATGGAGGACGGCGCCGGCGACTTCCGGCTGCTGAGCCGCCGTGCGGTGGACGCGCTTCTCCAGATGCGTGAGTACAACCGGTTCTCCAAGGGCATGTTCTCGTGGATCGGCTTCCCCACTGCGACCGTCGACTACGACAACGTCGCCCGGCAGGGCGGTGGCGAGACCAAGTGGAGTTTCCGGCGGCTCCTCAATTACGGCATCGACGGCATCATGTCGTTCAACAACGCCCCGCTGCGCCTCGCGGTGTACCTCGGTGCGGCGGTGACGGCGGCATCCTTCGTCTACGTGATCGTCATGGTCGTCCTCGCCCTGGCGCACGGGGTGTCGGCGCCGGGATATGTCACGCTGATCGCCGCGATCTGCGGCATGGGCGGGCTGCAGTTGATATTCCTCGGTGTGATCGGCGAGTACGTGGGGCGCATCTACTACGAGACCAAGCGCAGGCCCCACTTCCTGGTGGCCGAGACCGAGCCCGGCGGCCGCGAGGTGGAGAAGCGGTGATGCGCCACATCATCCGTTTCGGCGTCGTCGGCGTCGTCAACACCGGCGTGTACTACGCGCTGTACCTGGCGTTCAACACGGTGATGCCGTACCTGGCCGCGCACCTGCTCGCGATCGCGATCTCGATGGTGGGGTCGTTCTTCCTGAACTGCTACTGGACGTTCAAGACCCGGCCGACCTGGCGCAAGTTCGCGCTGTTCCCGCTCACCAACGCCACCAACTACATCGTGACGACGGTCGGGATGATCCTGCTGGTCACGTTCCTCGGAGTCGACGACCGTATCGCTCCGCTCATCGCGGCCGTCGCGGCGATTCCGGTGACCTTCCTGCTGTCGCGTCGAATCCTCACGCATCAGCCGCCGTCGACGGTGGTCGTCGAGACGGCCACCGAGAGCAGCTGAGGCAAGCCGGACAATTCCGGACTCGAGTCGCTGCTGGCCTATGCTCGCCCGGGTGTCAACGAGGGGTACGAACCAGTGACGGCAGCGACGACGACGCAGAGGAGCACGGTGACGAGCGGGCGGGCGACGAGCCTCCGGCGGCTGAACGATCGGCTGCCCGACTGGTCGGTCGCGATCGGCGTCGGGCTCGTGACGGCCGTCATCGCCTCCATCGCACAGTGGCGGGGAACGCTCTTCTTCTACGTCGGCGACCAGCACGAGCAGTTCGCACCGATGTGGCACATGTTCGGTGACAGCCTGCGCGACCGGCAGTGGCCTCCGATGGACCCGGCCGGCTGGATGGGTGGCAACTACGCCGCCGAGGGGTTGGACGGGATCTGGAACCCGCTCAACTGGGCGAACTTCCTGTTGGTGTCCCGGTTCGACAACCTGTCGCTCGCGTCGTACGCGGTGATGGTCGAGATCCTCGCGATCCTCGCCGCCGGCGTGTACCTCCTGGCCCGCGAGTACGGCGCGCGCCGCTTCGCGGCGATCGTCGTGGCCGTGGCACTGCCTGTCTCCGGGTTCACGCTCTGGTACGAGGCGTCGGGGTGGCCCGCCGGGTTGATGGCGTTCACGTGGGTCACCCACTTCTGGTGGGCGTCGCGCCGCTTCTCGCGGGGCGCGACCAACCCGCTCGTGCCGTTCCTGTTCGGCTTCCTCGCCTTGACCACCGGCAACCCGTACGCGACGCTCGGCGTCCTCGTCGTGCTCGCCGCTGTCGGAATCGAACTGTTGGTGGCGCGGGGCTACGGACGCCTGCTGCACCTGGTGGTGATGGGTGCGTGTGTCGGCGCGATCGCGCTGCTGGTGTTCCTGCCGCTTCTCGGTAGCAGCGAGGTCACCACCCGCGACCAGTTGGCGGCCATCGCGAACGACACGTTCCTCGTGCCGGACATCGGAGACCTCGTCGCCGGCAGTTCGCCCACCTACCTCCCGTCGATGTCGACGTGGGCCGACGGCCGGCTCGAGGCGATCCCCACGACCTACCTGGCGTGGTTCGTGCTGCCGCTGCTGCCGTGGATCCGGTGGCGTTCGCTGCGCGCGCGGACGGTCGGATCGATCAGCGTGTTCATCGTCGGCGGCGTCTACCTGTTCGCGACGCTGGCGCCGTCGAACCTGTGGCTGTTCCGGTGGCCGGTACGCCTGGTCGAGTACCTGTATCTCGCCGGCGGGGTGCTGTTCGCGCTCGCGCTGTCGGCGGGACTGGCCGCCGACCACGTGCGGCGCCGGGCGATCGCGACCTCGGCAATCGTCGCGGCGGGCGCCTACCTCGCGTGGGCCGTCCGTCCCGATCAGACGCCGGCGCATCTGCTCGGACTGCTGCTGACGGCGGCACTCGTCGCGGCACTGCTGATCGGGTACCGGCGAGCAGGGTCCGCTGCGCTGACGGCGGTGGCCGTGATCGGTACCGCTGCCGTCCTGTTCCTGCAGACCAGCCTCTTCCCGGCCGCGGCACCCAAGCCGGTGGGCACGCCGCCGGGCCCGGCAACTGCGGCACCCGCCTACGACCTGTCCCGGATCGAGACCGGCACCGCCGACTACCGCGGGACCGTGCTGCAGCTTGCGGCGCTCGACCGGACCGGACCGGAGGACGCCCGCAACGGCGAGATCCTGTTCGGCAACCTGCCCCGCGCCGCCGGTGTGGAGTCGATCGCCAGCTACACCGGCATGGGCTTCGCCGAATTCGCCGACGAACTGTGCATGGACTACCGCGGCGCCACCTGCAAGGACGCGTACGAGCGGCTGTGGCAGCCGGCCGACGCACAGACCCCGGCGCCGCTGATCGACGTCATGGGCGTCTCGACGCTGGTGCTCCAGCGTGCGCTGCTGCCCGACGCCGCGGCCGGTGATCCGCCCCCGGGCTGGCACGTCGCGTACGACACCCCGGTGCGGGTGGTGTGGGTCCGTGACGAGGTGCTGCCGGAGGCGGGCCGGATGACGTGGGCGTCGCCGGGCATCGTCGCGACCACCGAATCGTCGGCCCCCGGCCGGGAAGAGATCCGCTTCACCGCGGACGAGGCGGGACGGATGGTGTTCGCGCGACTGGCGTGGCCCGGCTACACCGCAACCGTCGACGGCAGTCCCGTGGAGTTGTCCGACGGCCCCGCGGGGCTCCTGGCCGTCGATGTGCCCGCGGGCGATCACACGCTGGTGGTCGAGTACGCGACACCGGGCCTGAAAGCGGGTGCCGTGGCCGCGGCGGCGGCGCTCGTCATCGTGCTTCTGCAGACCGCCGTGTGGTTCGGGCAGCGCCGGTCCCGATTCGCACGCCGTGGGACGCCCGTCTCGAGTTGATATCCTGCGACTACGGAAGGGCAGTGTCCCGACCGGAAATGTCGTGGGAAATGCGTGAGGAGCACTATGAGCGAGTCGGCGTCGGTGGCACCTGTGGACGGGAGCACGACGGCGGTACGTCACGCTCTCCAGGAGCACACGGCGTCGGACCGCCTGCTGGTTCAGCGTGGTCTGTTCACCGGCCCCACCGCCCGCGTCAAGGACGAGATGTACGCGCGCATCGTGTCGGGTTCCGCGCATCGGGAGCGGTTCGAGGTGCGCCTGGACAAGGGTGCGATCGTCGACACCGACGCCTACTTCGGTCGATTCGCTGCCAGCTACTACCAGCGCTGGACCACCGTGCACGAGGTGCAGGTCGGCTTCGCCCACGACGCCGGCGGCCGGTCCCTCGTGCTGCTGCGCGGCTCGGACTCGGGCGGCAACGTGCGCACCCTCGCGACCACGGAGGTCGACGGGGCGGGCACCGCATCGTTGTCGGCGAAGCTCGACACCTACCTCGACGGTGGGTGGCTGTGGCTGGAGTTCAGGGCAATCGACGGCCCGCTGGTCGTGCGTGAACTCGAGTGGACGGTTCCCGCCCCCTCGGTCATCCGCCCCGCGGCCATCGCGATCTGCACCTTCAACCGTGCCGACGACTGCGCCGACACGGTCGCGGCCATCGCCGGGGACGAGCGCATGGTGGCCGGAATCGATGCGGTCTACGTCGTGGACCAGGGCACCGACCACGTCTCCGACCGTGAGTTGTTCACCGAGGTCGCGGCGAAGCTCGGCGACAAGCTGGTGTATCTGCGTCAGCCCAATCTCGGTGGTGCAGGCGGTTTCACGCGTGGAATGTACGAGGTGTCGGCGATCAACGAGCACGCCAACGTGCTCTTGATGGACGACGACATCCTGTGTGAACCGGAGACGGTGCTGCGGATGAACGCCTTCGCGAACGTGACGATCGAGCCCATGCTCGTCGGCGCGCAGATGCTGTACCTGATGAACCCGCAGAATCTGCACGTCAGTGCCGAGGAAGCGGACCTGTCGAAGCTGCGTGCCGGCCGCTGGGCCGCGAACTCGCTGCACGACGCGAACCTGATCAAGAAGCGCCAGGACAAGCGCGTCGACGCCGGCTACAACGCGTGGTGGTCGTGCCTGATTCCGGCCGAGGTCGTCTCGCGGATCGGCCTGCCCATCCCGATGTTCTTCCAGTGGGACGACATCGAGTACGGAATTCGTTCTCGGGCAGCCGGATTCATCACCGTCACGCTTCCGAATGCCGGCGTGTGGCACGCGGACTTCCACTGGAAGGACCGCGACGACTGGGCCAAGTACTTCAGCGTGCGCAATTCGCTCATCGTGGCGGCGCTGCACAGCGATTTCGACACCAAGGCGCTGAGCGTGACCATGGGTCGCGAACTCAGCCAGTACATCGTGTCGATGCAGTACGGACTGGCGTACACCATGTTGCGCGGCATCGAGGACTTCCTCACCGGCCCGAGTGTGCTCGAGGACGGCGGCCAGGCAGTACTCGGCGCCATCCGCAAGGAACGTGGCAAGTTCCCCGAGACCGTCAAGTACCCCACCGACGCGATTCCCGGGATTCGGTCGTCGGATCTGGTGACCCGGATCGCCGGGCCCGAACCCGACAGTGACCGTATGGATCTGGTGTTGGCCAAGCGTGCCGCGATGCAGTGGCTCGGTCGCACGCAGCACGGCATCGCGAGCATCCCGGCGGCGGATTCGCACTGGTGGCACGTGTCGCTGTTCGACCACGCCGTCGTGACCGACGCGTCGCAGTCGGGCGTGCGGATCCGGCGCCGCGACAAGGATGTCGCGAAGGAGATCGGCGCCCGGATGACGAAGGTGCTCAAGCAGTTCCGTGAGGAAGGCGCCGACACGCAGCGTCTCTTCCGGGAGGCGATGCCGCAGTTGACCAGTCGCGAGAACTGGGCTCGGCTCTACGGAAAGTAGACCACCACAACGCTATTCGCGGATGCGGGCCACGACCTGCTCGTGGTTGGCGGTGTACGCGAGGTAGTCGAACTCGAGCCCGGCGCGTGTGACGAACTCCGTCCACGCCCGGTGCTCGTGTTGTTGCCAACCGGGGTAGTTGAAGTACTCGTCGAACACCAGGACCGAACCCGGTGCCAGGCGGTCACCGATGAGATCGAGCACCGTTCGAGTCGACGAGTACAGATCCGCGTCGAGGTGCGCGAAGGCCACCGGGCCGGGATGTTCGGCGAGGAAGCCCGGGAGGGTGTCCTCGAACAGCCCCGACACCAGTTGCGCGCCGGGGACGGACGGCACGTCCCGCTGCGCGAACTCGCCGGCCGGGAAGCCCGTGCGCCACGCTTCGGGCAGGCCCGTCCAGACATCGAACCCCCACACCTCGTGCCCGGTTGCGCGCAGCGATTCGCTGACGATTCGCAGCGTGGTGCCGCTGGCGACGCCGAATTCGAGGGCCAGACCGTCGACCTTCACCAGTTCCAGCGCATACCGCAGCGTGTCGTGGGGATGCCAGAACACCGGGGCGGCGGGCATGTGGTCGAGCACGAACTGCGCGCTCTCCGCCGTGGCTCGGATGTCGAGAGCGTGCGTGATGTCGCGTCGCGCGCGCTGTTCGAGGACGTCGAGGCGTTCGCTGACCGCGGCCACCTGACCGCGGGTCTGCGCCAGTTCGTCGAGTAGCCGCTTCATCTCGCCGTTGCTCGCGGCGAGTTCGGCGAGCAGTTGGTCGTGTCGGTTCTCCTGCCCGATCCGGGTCTTGCGGTCGGACTCGTGGACCACCTCCGCGATCGCCCGCTGCAGTTTGAGCCGCGACGACTTCTTGAACCGATCGAGCATGCTGGGCGCCCTTCTCGCGTGTGAAAGTCGAGTCCGCACCCCATGCTGCCAGGGTTCCCCGTACTGCGCAGGACCGACACCCGATCCGCGAAAGCCCCGAACTGCGGCGAGACGCCGTCATCCGTGTGGACGTGATTCCGATCGGCCGCAGCCACCCGTGATCAGGGGCGGGTGAACCGCTCCCGGCGCCCGAGGCCGCGCAGCCGCATCCATTCGACGAAACCCTTGGGATCGCGTCGGCTGACGAGGAAGTACCAGCCGAAGCGCGCGTACTCCTGCGGTAGCAGCTTGCGCATGCCCGGTTGGGACATCAGGTAGCCGCGGTTGCGGTACGTGAAGAAGCGCTTGGTCTCGTTGTCCGGGTACTGCGTGTGCATCCGTCCGCCGAGAATCGGCTTGAACTCGTCGGCGCCGTTGGGGTGCACGTACGCGGTCTGCAGGCACGTGCCGAACGGCAGGCCCGAGCGGACCAGGCGGCGGTGCACCTCCACCTCGTCGCCGCGGACGAACAGGCGTAGATCCGGGACGCCGACGGCGTCGATCGCGTCGGCCGAGAACAGCGCGCCGTTGAACAGTGACGCGATGCCGGGCAGCAGGTCGTCGTCTCCCAGTTCGGAGCGCAGCCGCTTCCACTCGACGCCGCGGCGCAGTGGGAATGCCAGCCGGTCGGGCTCGTCGATGTCGCACACGACGGGGGACACCTCGGTGAGGCCGTGTTTCTTCGCGCAGCCGAGCAGCGTCGCGAGCACGTCGGGGCCCTCGGGGCGGCCGTCGTCGTCGGCGAGCCACACCCAGTCGGCGCCCAGCGACAGCGCGTAGAGGATGCCGAGTGCGAAACCGCCCGCGCCGCCGAGATTGTGCTTGGAACCGAGGTACGTGGTGGGGACGTCGGCGCCCTCGACCAGCGCACGGACATCGGCCTCGTCGGCGTTGTCGACGACGACGAGATGATCGAGCGGCCGAGTCTGGTCGGCCAGCACCTTCAGGGACTGCGCGAGCAACTCGCGTCGCTTGTGCGTGACGACGACGCCGATGATGTTCTCGGTCACGAGGCCTTCTCTTCGTCGTCCTGCTCCCGCTTGACGTCGGCGATGACCTGACGAACGTGGTCGGCCGCGTCGTCGCCCTCGTAGGCGCGCACGACGTCCTCGATCTCGCCGTGCATGCGAACCTGGCCGTGATCGATCCACATCGCGCTGTCGCACAGCTGCGCGAGGAACTCGTTGGAGTGGCTCGCGAACACGAGGATGCCGGACCGCTCGACCAGCTTCTGCAGCCGGATACGGGCCTTCTTCATGAACTCGGCATCGACGGCGCCGATGCCCTCGTCCAGCAGCAGGACCTCGGGGTCGATGCTGGTGACGACGCCCATCGCGACGCGCACGCGCATGCCCGTCGAGTACGTGCGCAGCGGCATGTTCAGGTACTCGCCGAGCTCGGTGAAGTCGGCGATCTCATCCATCTTCGCGAGCATCTGCTTGCGGGTCTGACCCAGGAACAGGCCGCGGATGATGATGTTCTCGTAGCCCGAGATCTCCGGGTCCATGCCGACGCCGAGGTCGAAGACCGGCGCGACACGGCCCCGCACGCGGGCGCTGCCGCGGGTGGGCTCGTAGATGCCCGACAGCAGTCGCAGCAGCGTCGACTTACCGGCACCGTTGTGGCCGACCAGCCCAACTCGGTCGCCCTCCCTGAGGGACAGCGTGATGTCCTTCAACGCCTCGACCACGACGACATCCGAGTCGTTGCGGCCGATCGATCCGCCGGCCTTGCCGAGAAACGCCTTCTTCAGCGACCGCGACTTGGCGTCGAAGATGGGGAAGTCCACGCACGCGCCGCGCGTATCGATGCTCACATTGCTCGTCATGTCAGTTGCTCCTCGAACCCTCAGACCCAGTAGGCCACGCGGGCCCGGTACTTGCGCAGCGCGAAGATGGCGACGGTCCAGCCGACGACCGTGAAGGCCAGCACGATGTACCAGTGGTAGGCCTGCTGGTCCCGGCCGATCATCGGCGCGCGGATGATTTCGAGAAAGTGGAACAACGGATTCAGCTCGGCGATCCTCGCGCGCTCGGCGACCTGCCCACCCTGTGCCTTGAGGGCCTCGGTGGACCAGAAGATCGGGGTCAGCACGAACAGCAGCAGCGTCAGGCTGCCGAGGATCGGGGCGATGTCGCGATAGCGGGTGGCGAAGATGCCGAACACGATCGACACCCACAGAGCGTTCAGGATGAGCAGGCCGAAGGCGGGAATCGCGGACAGGTCCGTCCACGTCAGATCCCGCCACACCCCGAACGCGGCCAGCATGATCACGTAGATCAGCAGGTTGTGCGCGAAGAACAGGATCTGCCGCCACACCAGGCGGTAGATGTGCACACTGAGCGCCGACGGCAACTGCTTGATCAGGCCCTCGTTGGCGACGAACACCTCGGAGCCCTCGAGGATCGACGCGCTGATCATGCTCCACACGATCAGGCCGACAGTGACGTACGGCAGGAACTCCTGGATCGACATCCCCAGCAGCGCCGAGTACAGGATGCCCATCGCGGTGGCCTGCACGCCGGTGGCGATCGTGATCCAGAACGGACCGATCACCGACCGGCGGTACCGCTGCTTGATGTCCTGCCAGCCCAGATTCAGCCACAGCTCGCGCTGCGCGAACCCGTCCCGCAGGTCCTGGAACGCGCGACGGAACGTCTGCGAATCGGACACAACGTCGTCGACGCCGGGGTCGGACGCCGGTTCGTGATCCAAGGCTGCTGCTGACACGAGTTCCGAGCCTACCGCTCGCGTCGGAATTGCCCGCGTGACCGTGGCGCGCGCTACAGGTACTGGCCGGTGCCGGGCGGTTGCGCGCCGTCGTCGGGGCCCTGCATCCGATGCTGCGGGCCCATGCTCATGCCGGGCGGCAGGGCGCCCTGGCGCATCTGCTCGAGCTGCGCCCGCGCCGCCATCTGCTGCGCGAACAGGGCCGTCTGGATGCCGTGGAACAGTCCCTCGAGCCAGCCGACGAGCTGCGCCTGCGCGATCCGAAGCTCCGCGTCGGTGGGCACCGTGTCGTCGGTGAAGGGCAGCGTCAGCCGCTCGAGTTCCTCCCGCAGCTCGGGCGCCAGGCCCTGCTCGAGTTCGCGCACCGACGACTTGTGGATATCCCGCAGTCGCGTTCGGCTGGCGTCGTCGAGCGGTGCCGCCCGCACCTCCTCGAGCAGCTGCTTGATCATCGTGCCGATCCGCATGACCTTCGCCGGCTGCTCCACCATGTCGGTGAGAGAGTCGCCGCCGTCCGCGTTCTCGGTGGCCGCCGCCTGGGCGGGCCCGGCCACCGGGACCGGGTGACCGTCGGGGCCGATCACGAGCACTCGTTCGTTCTCCGGTTGCGTCATGGCTCCATCTTGTACGGTTCCGTGGCGTATTGGCGAGGGCGGGTTGGTGGTGTCGAAAGTGTCGTGTGCTAGTACACGTTCCGAAAAGTCGGATCTGAATCACACCGTGTTGACAGTGGGTCCTAGAGTGTCGGGCATGGCTTTCGACGTTGCCCGGGTACGGGGACTGATCCCGTCATTGGGCGACGGATGGGTTCACCTCGATCCGCAAGCCGGCATGCAGATTCCCGACGCGGTGTCCCGCACCGTGTCGACGGCCTTCCGGGCCTCCGCGTCGTCGTCCAGTGGGCGGCACGTGTCTTCGCGGCGCAGTGCGGCGATCGTCGCCGCGGCACGTGAGGCCGTTGCGGACCTGGTCGGCGGCGATCCCGCCGGTGTGGTGCTGGGCGCCGATCGAGCGGTGCTGCTCGCGTGGCTCGCGGAGTCGCTCAGTTCGCGGCTGGGACTCGGCACCGGGCTGGTGCTGTCCCGCCTCGACGAGGAGGCCAACGTCGCCCCCTGGCTCCGGGTCGCCAGCCGCTACGGCGCGCAGGTCCGCTGGGCCGAGGTGGAGATCGAGACGTGTGAGCTGCCGAGTTGGCAGTTCGAGGAACTGGTGCAGCCCACCACCCGCCTGATGGCGCTCACCGCGGCGTCGCCGATCGTCGGATCGGCGCCCGCCGTGCGCGCTGCGGCGGACCGCATCCACGAGGTGGGCGGCCTGCTGGTGGTCGACGCCATCGGTGCTGCGCCGTATGCGCACCTCGACATCAACGATCTGGGCGCCGACGTCGTCGCCGTCAGCGCGCCGTCGTGGGGCGGCCCGCAGGTGGGTGCGCTGGTGTTCCGCGATCCGACGCTGCTCGATCGCATCCCTGCCGTCTCGCTCAACCCGTATGCCCGCGGCGCGGAGCGGATGGAGGTGGGCGGCCACCAGTTCGCGCTGCTGGCCGGCCTGACCACGTCCATCGACTTCCTGGCCGGGCTCGAGGAGACCGCGACCGGCACCCGCCGCCAGCGACTCGAGGCGTCTATCAGTTCGCTGCAGGGCTACCACGATCAACTGTTCGACTACCTGATGCGCTCGCTCGACGCGCTCCCGCAGGTGACGGTCATCGGCCGGTCGCCGATCCGGGTGCCCACGCTGAGCTTCACTGTCGCCGGTGTGCCCGCCGACAAGGTGGCCGCGCACCTCGCCGACAACCGGATCGCGACCGTCAGCGGGCCCCAGAACGGCGGCCGACTGCTCGACGCGCTGGGTGTCAACGACGAGGGCGGCGCGATCACCATCGGCCTCGCGCCCTACACCACCCGCTACGAGATCAACCAGCTCGTCAAGCACCTCGGGGCGCTCGGGTAGTCAGACCTCCCGGACGCTGAGGACCACCTTTCCGACGGTGTCGGGGGAGTCGAGCATCTCGTGCGCCGTCGGGGCCTCGGTGATCGGCAGCTCCGCGTGCACGACGGGTGAGACGATGCCCTCGCCCACCAGCGGCCACAGCTTGTCCCGGACCGCGGCGATCACCGCGGCCTTGCTCGACGGCCCCGTCTCAGGGCGTCCCCGCAGTCCCGTGGCCAGCACGCGGGCGCGCTTGCCGAGCAGCTTGCCGATGTCCAGTTCGCCCTTGCGTCCGCCCTGCATGCCGATGATCGCCAACTGGCCGTCGGGAGCGAGCGCGTCGATGTTGCGGTCCAGGTACGACGCCCCCATGTTGTCGAGGATGACGTCGGCACCGTGCCCGCCGGTGGCCTCGCGCAGCACCTCGACGAAGTCGGCCTCGCGGTAGTTGATCAGGATCTCGGCGCCCAGCTCGGCGCAGCGCTCGAGCTTGTCCGCCGAACCGGCGGTGACTGCGACGCGGGCGCCGAGGGCCTTGCCGACCTGGATCGCGTGAGTGCCGATGCCGCCCCCGCCGCCGTGGATCAACAGCACCTGCCCGGCGTGCAGGCCGCACTCCATGACCACGTTCGACCACACCGTGCACGCCACCTCCGGCAGCGACGCCGCGGCGCGGAGATCCAGGCCCTCCGGCACCGGCAGCAGTTGGGTGGCCGGGACGGCGACCTTCTCGGCGTAGCCGCCGCCGGCGAGCAGCGCCGCGACGCGGTCGCCCACCTTCCAGCCGTGCACGTCGGGGCCGATCTCGGCGATCACCCCCGAACACTCGAGGCCGATGATCTCGCTGGCGCCGGGCGGCGGCGGATAGAAGCCCTGCCGTTGCAGCAGATCGGCACGGTTGACGGCGGTGGCGGCGACGTCGAGGAGGACCTCGCCGCGGCCCGGTGTCGGATCGGGAACCTCGGACCAGGACATCATTTCGGGCCCGCCGGGTTCGGAAACTGTGATCGCGTACATGCCCTCGACGCTAGTCGGATCCACGTCACATCACCGTGCGAGCGTTCCCTGCATCGGCACGGGCGGACGAGGCCCGATTCCGCGCACGCGGACAGTGCCGGCCGCCAAGGCAACTCGCATGCCCGAATGGATTACCGCAGAGGTCGGACCGGTCTCCTCTTTTCGCTCGAAAGATGTTGCCCGCGAAGGGGTTGTGGGTACCACGGGCTCCAATGCCGTTGGCGGATCCCGAGTCGGCATCGGTGTCGGCCGGATTGACGAAGCTCACGAAATTCGTACGAGTGTGCTGCACACTGTCGAACGACAGGTAGCACTACGATGCACTGGTGACAGCAGATGCTCGAGTAACCACGGGTGCCGGGGTGGCGTGGCTCGGTGCCGATGAGATGCGCGCGTGGCGCGGCTTCATAGACGGCAGTCAACGATTGATGGCTGTACTGAACCGAGAGTTGGAGACAGAGCACGACATGTCTCTGGCGGAGTATCGGATCCTGGTGATGCTGTCGGAATCGCCCGACGGATCACTGCGGATGAGCGACCTTGCGGACGGTGTCATGTCGTCGCGCAGTCGGCTCACCCATCAGATCCGTCGGATGGAATCCGAGGGCATGGTGGAGCGCAGTCAGTGCGTCGAGGACGGTCGGGGCGTGCTCGCGGTCATCACCGATGTGGGGCGGCAACGTCTCGCCGAAGCGGCGCCCACGCACGTCTCCGGGGTCCGGAACTACCTGATCGATCTGCTTGACAGGCAGGAGATGCGGGCACTCGCGGAGGTGTTCGACAAGGTCGAGGCAGCCATCGGTGACCGCGCCGTCAGCTGATCGGTTTCACCCGCCGCCGCCCGTGCGGTTAGGATTCGCCACGGAAGCGTGGCAGAGCGGCCGAATGCACTCGCCTTGAAAGCGAGCGTGGCGTTAAACCCACCGGGGGTTCAAATCCCTCCGCTTCCGCCAAGGTCAGGGGCGGTTTTGAGAAACCGCCCCTGACGTCGGAAGATCCAACAATGTTCCGATGTGACACAGCCATGACACGCGATCGTTAGTATCGCGAGCGTGGCGTTGCGAAATGGCGTTGAGAAAGTCGAGCTGCCGAGCGGGGACATCCGGTACCAGGTCCGGGTGCGGGTGGCAGGCCCAGACGGCGCGAGACGTCAGCTGCGCAGAAGATTCGAGACCTCGAAGGCGGCGGGGGAGTTCCTCGACGAGTTGCAGGACACGCTCAAGAAGGAAGCCACTCAGGCTGCGGCCGAGGAGGCGGGGGTCATCACGGTGGCTCAGGCGGTCGAGCGCTGGCTCGCGGCGCAGCGAATCAACCCGACCACGCTTGCGGCCTACACGGCGGCGCTGGCGCCACTTGTCGACCGGTTCCATGGTCGCGACGTACGGACGATCGGCGACAGCGAGGTGGAGCAGCTCGTGCAGGACCTGGCCGCTGGTTCCGGGCCAGGCGGGCGGAAGTGGAAACGAACCTCGATCAACCCGATGCTCGCGCGCACCAAGGCTGTCTGGAAAGACCTGGAGCGGCGTCGGGTGCTGAGCGACAATCCAATCCAGTACATCAAGCCGCTACGCAAGAAGGACGACGCTGACGCCTACGAGGGCGCCCTGGACTTGTCCGACCGACTCGGTGAGGACGAGGTTGCGCGGTTGGTGAAGATGCACTCCAGGGTGGATCTGCCCCTGGTTGGCGGGCCACGGTCGCCTCAGCACATGGCCGTGGTTCACGCGCCGATGGTGCACCTTGCGCTGATCGGGCTGCGGCGCGGTGAGCTGGCGGGGCTGCGTTGGAGCGCAATTGATTTGGATGCCGGCCGCATCATGGTGGCGTTGCAGACCCGAGTGCGCGTGACAGGCTGCACGATCGATCAGAAGAATGGCAAGACCGCCCGCGCGCGGCGATCACTGAAACTGCCAGCCTCGGTGCTGACCGTCCTCCGGGGCGCACAAGAACGACAGCAGATCGCCAGGAAGCGAGCTGGTGAGGCATGGGTCGGGGCCCGAGATCTCCACGTGCTCACGCACTGGGACGGGCGAGCAGTGGCGCCGCGGACTCTGGACGACTGGTGGAAGGAGGCGCTGCGGTACGCGCAGGTGCCCCACCGAAGGCTCCATGCCGCTCGGCATACCGCGGCGTCACGGCTGATCGCCGCAGGGGCGACACCGTCCGCGGTTGCGGCGTGGCTCGGTCACGCAGACGGGGGGACGCTCGTGCTGCGGACCTACGCCCACACCGACGCGTCGGAAGTGGACGCACTGGCTGAACTGCTGGGGTAGGTGGTGGGTTCGTCCGAAAAAGCTCGCGGTCAAGATTCTGTTATTCGAGTTAGTTATTCGGCGGCAGGATCTGCCTGGGGAAAGGCGATGTTTCGAGTTAGTCGGTAGGAAAATAGTGGCTCTGACCTGCCTTTATGTCGCTTGCGCAGAGTCGCAGCGTTATGGCAGCCTGCTGTTGCAGCCTGGTCGGATGGCTGAAGGGAGCCGCCAATGACAACACCGAGCAAGGGCCCGCGCACGATCATCACCTCACGCGTTCCCAACGACGTTTTCCGCATCCTCGAAGATCGACGACATGCCGCCGGCGTGAGCTCTGTGAGCCAGTACATCGCCGATCTTCTCGCGAGCTACGCCGGTCGCGCTGATCTGATTCGTGAGCTCGATGAGAAGGCTCTGCCGAATGGGGCTGTGACTGCGGCCTGAGGTAACAGAGCCTCCCCACAACAGGGACCCCACCCACCACGCGCGTCCTCGACACACACTCAGCAACACAGCTCAGCTCGACAAAGAAAACCCCCGTCACCCGTTGCACCGGGGACGAGGGTTTTCGATTGAGTTCTGAGTGAGAACCAAGGTACGAACTTGCTTCTCGGTGTTGCACTTCCCCGAAGGGACTGTCTTGCCAGACAGGTCTCAGGGTACAACGCACCCTGACATAGGTTCAAGATCTAACGGACGTGGGGGCGAGTCGTCGCCCGATGTCGTGTGGCGATTCCTCGCCCCACTGATGGCCGCGCGGCGCTCCATGCGCCTGTCCGAGCCCAGCGACGACGGTAAGTTCGCCACCTCGTCCGGCCTGAAGAGCCGACTACCCGGTTCGCCGGCAGCCGTGCCGCTCTACAACAAGCACGGCCGCACCGTGCTGCTGGCGCTCGACTTCGACGCGAAGCGCCACGGCGCCGCCCAGGTCGACGCGGATGTCGAGCGGATCCTGGCGTGGCTGCACGAGTGCGGCGGACGCACGGTCACCGACCGATCCACCAGCGGTGGCCGGCACGTGCTCGTACCGCTGCCCACCGACACGCCACTGCGAGTCGAGGACCTCCGAGAACTGCTGGATGCGCTCGAGGAGCGCCTGCCGACCTTCGACAAGTCCCCGATGCTCGGTAACTCGCACGGCTGTATCAGCGTCCCCGGGTCGTTGTGCCGCGAAGGCGGCCACCGACGCCTCGACGGCCCCCTCGCGGCCGCAGTCGAGGCCTTCACCCTGCGATCCGACCACGGTGTTGCCGCCCGCCTGGTCGCTCTGCTCGGCGGCGCCGATGCGCGTCGGTCTCGTCCTCGCACTGCGGTCGCGGTCGTGGAGGCTGCGCTGGCCTGCGAGGAGCGTCTCGTCGGTGTCGGCGACGACCGCCGCCTGCATCCCCGCTACCGCCTGACCAGCGCCATACCGACGCCGGTGGCCACGTTCGCGCGGACCGGCAAGATCACCGACTCCTCCCGCTGGCCGTCGCCCTCCGAGGCCAGGCAATCGGTGATCAGCAGCGTCGTGCTGCGTGGCGCCAGCGCCGCCGACATCGAGGCTGCGCTCGGGACCGCCGACTACGCCGGCCTGCGCAAGGCCTACGCCCGGTACGTGGCCCCGCGTCTAATTGCTAAATCCCTGCGGGGGGACGTTGCTAAGGCTCTGACCTGGGCCGCGAGCGTAGCCCCCCAATTCCGTGATCTCACGCACGAGAACAAGCACACAGGGGGGTGCAGGGGGACCGATTCTTCGCGCAGCGATCCGATCCGACGCCGCTGGCTCGCCGCCGCACAAACCTGGATCGATCAGGAGTTCCCCGGATCCCGCCAGCGACCGATCCTGCTTGCCGTCGTGCAGGCTCTCGCCTACACCTCTGCTCTGGCCGGCGAGCTCGTCGAGGGTGTGCCGGTGGTAGCCATCGGCGGCCGGAGCCTGTCGCACGCGGCCGGGCTCATGTCGGAGTCCACGGTGTGGGCGGCGCTGCGACTGCTCCGAGACACTCCGGGGTCACCGGTGCTGCGTGTCGCCCGCGGTGCAGGTCAGCTCCCCGACCGGTACGCCCTGACCACGCCTGCAACTGCAGCGCCCGACAGTGCCGCGATCGGGCGGGCCCGCGTCGAGCCTGTTCACCAGGCCTGGAGCGTGCTGGGGTTGCGCGGCCGGACCATCTACCACCTCATCCACAGCGGTCAGGTGAGCACCGTGGACGCGGCGTTCGCGGCCGCCAGGGTCAGCCGGTCGACCGGCTACGCGATCCTGACGGATCTGCTGGTTGCCGGACTGATTACCCGGCAGAAGGGCACTGTGGGTCCCGGAGCACGATCACTGGACGATGTGGCTGACGCTGCAGGACTCGACATGGTCGCGACCGAACGTACTCTGAGGCACCGTGCCGAGCGTTTGCTCTGGCATGCGTGGCTCGCGAACCGGTTCGGACCGCCGCCGCCTGATCGCAGCGATGCACATCAGCGCGACTTCACGCTGGCTGTCCCGGCTGCGCTTGGCCTCGACACACGCGACAACGAACTGATATGGGCAGCAACGATAGCCGCCGGCCCGCCACCGGCGGACCCGCACCTCGAAGCGCTCGATCTGCTCAGCGACACGCTCGGCGCGGCGATCATCGCGGGGACGAGCTGAGCGCCGCTGCTACAAGGTGCGCGAAGAATCGCGCTGGACACCGGTCCACGCACCGCCAGATAGGTAGGGCGACAGGGCTAGAGTGCTGCGATGATCAACATCTTGAATCGCGAACTCGCGCTAGGGGTGTCGAAAGAAGTCGAAACTGCGTTCGTCGACGAGAAGGAGAGCACGCATGGACGGCGCGCCTGAAGAGGTTGCCAGCGAAGACGAAAGCGTCGACATGCGGCCTGATGAAGAGGGGCAGAACAGCTCGGATGCTCTGGAAGTCGCACCATCGATGACCCTCGTCGAGGTGACACCCGGTGTCGCAGTGGTGTTCGGTGAAGTCCCCGAAGGCCTCGAACTCATCAGCCTCGATCTGGTGCCATCATTCGACCGGACACAGCTCTCGACTGCTCTGGGTTCGCTCGGCAACGTGGGCACGATAGTGGGAAACGTTGCGGAGGCTGTATCAAGCGCGCAGGGCCTCTACCGGGTCAACGATGCGACGCTGTCCCTGCTGAAGAGCGGCGGGCAGATGGCCGGAAAAGACGGCGCACTGCTCGGAGCGATCTTCAAGGACGGCAAGCTGGTCGCGCAGGCACGCTTCATTCCGGCTTCGATGACGGCCGCCGCGGCCGCCGCAGCAATCGGTCCGGCCGTAGCCATGATCGCGCTCCAGATGCAGCTCGGTGAAATTTCGGGTCTCGTCCGCACCAACATCGCAATCACCACACAGGTACTCAAGACCATCCGGAACGAGCAGTGGGCCGAACTCGAAGGGCTCACGGAGGCCGTCGATGAGGCGATCAAGGAGGCTCGCGAACTCGACACCATCACGGACTCTGTCTGGGAGCCCATCGCTTCTAGCGGCCCCATGATTCACAAAGAGTTGAAGCTCTATCGGAAGAACGTGGTCGGACACGTTCAGGAGATAGGGAAACTGGACGGACGCGCGCGCCGCCAGTACCTCGAGTCCAACGCCGAAGCGATCGTCTTCGACACGTATGCGCTGCTCAGTTCGCTGAAGACACGCGCCGAGTACCAGGCGATTCGTGCTTCGCTCGCCCGAACCCGAAGCGTTAGCGACGAGAGCGAAGCGCAGCTCTTCGACCAGATCGCACGGAACCTACCCGCCGAGATCGAAGAGTCCCTCCACGAGATCAGGCTGCTCACGAAATCACTCGTGCGTGAGTTGCGGATCATCGCCGAGCTCCCCAGCCGAGCTACGGTTCCGCTCACGAAGAAGCGCAAAGATGCGAAGGCAACCCGACTGACGTGCAAGCAGCTCCTCGAAGCCATCGAACCGCTGGCCAACACGCTCCATCCGGCAGTCGAGATGCCTGCTGTACCAGAAACTCTGTGCGCGCCCGACGGCCTTGATCTTGAGCCGTACCTTCATGTCCTTCGGTGGTTCCTTGAGGACGGCGAGACGCTTCGCAGCGTCGCGTTCCCCTACGAGACTGGAGCTCACAACCTCACTGGAGTCATACCAGCGCTCCTCGCCAAACGAGTTGACGCCACCTGGGACGCACTCCGTCCAAGCAAGGCCGGCGCAGTGGTCGAGAAGCTCACTTCGAGCACCTTCGTGGCCGTAACTGACCGCCGGATCGTCACCGCCACTCCGAGAACCCTTCTGCGGCACGGCGAACTCGGCTCGATCTATCCGCTGGACGAGGTCAGGTTTGTGCGCCCACGCCCGAAACACGATGCGGCCGTGCGCCCAACCATCGGCATAACCACGGACCGCCGCGACGTCCAGTGGATGTTCCCGGCCGACGCCGACCACGAGAACATCGACAACCTGGCTGCGGTGATCTCAGACGGCGCATCAGTCACAAGCCAGGCTCCCGCGGAGATCGATCACTCCGTCGCACCAGGCGCCATCGTCGGTTCCTAAACTCGACGACACCTGCGCGATCCGGGTGCTGTCGGGACGGAGGGTGCGGTGATGCGGGTGATTTCCTCGCCGTCGACGGTGACGCGGTCGATCTGCAGGTGCACGTTGGTCACGGCACCCCGTCCTCGAAGTAGTCGCGGGTCAGCGGCGAGTCGAGTACTGCCGGGTCGTCGGTGGTGAGGGTGCACCCGACGCTAACGAGGTGATCGAGGAGCGTGGTCACGCGGCCATTGGTGATCGCCCACGCAGTGCCAGTCCAGGCTCGGCCGGTGGCCGGGATGAGTTCCTTCATCTCCGCGAGTAGTTGCGGCGAGTAGGACCAGGTCACCCGCCAGTGGAACAGCTCGACCTGGTCGCGGCGCTGCGCAGACCAGGCCCGATCACTGTCTGCGAACCTGGCTGCAGAACCGACGTAGACCCGGGTGCTGCCGTCGGGCATCGGCGAGATTCGGTTCGGCGGAGGCCCGGTCGGCTCCTCGACCACCGGCTCCAGCGGCCGGGGCGTCTCCGGCTCTAGCAGTGGCGCCGGCTCAGTTCGAGCCGGTACGGAGGGCATACTCGCGTCAGGGTCGCCGCCAAGTGCCGCGACGAGGGCTTCGAGCGCGACGCGGCCGAGCGCGGCGGGCTGGTGGTTACCGTCGCGGTCGGCGAGGCGAAGGAGGACAGCTGCGCCGACCCGGTGACAGGCGTTGTCGGTCCCTCCGAGTTCGATGCGGGACAGCTCGGAGAGCAGGCCGACGAGCCGAGTCAGCTCCTCATCGACTGAGGGGGAGGCAGGGTGACTGTTCATTACTTCATCCTTCCTGGTAGTTAGACAGCGATCGTTTTGGTGGCGAGCTGGGCGGTGGCGTGGGACTGCGATGCGGCGGGTGAGCCGCACCTTGAGCAAGTGCTGGCGACTGTTCATGTTCATCGCGTGGGTATCGGCTCGAGGTCGGCATCCAGGAGGTGGCGGCGGAACTCGTTCGCCGGGAACCTCGATGTGCGCCACGGAGCAAGGTAGCGCTGAATAGACCTGAGCAGGTCGGGAAACCCGTCAAAGTGGCCGTCCTGCCGGGCGATCTACTCATGTCGACCGATACCGTTCGACTTTGCAGCACAGATTGGCGGGCCTACCTTAGCGACTCCGGCGAATCAGACCAGTTCGGCGCCCTGGCCGTCTACTCAAGCTGGTCAAGTGGCCAGTTGGCCGGTCAATCTACCCGGCACTCGACGACATACGCGCTGAGGTGGCCTTTTGCCGGAGACGCTGCGGGAACTGAAATTCTCATCGGTAACCGCGCAGCAATCAGGAGTGAAGAGGGGGCGGAGCTGAAAACGGGGTCCTGGCGTGATTTCGGGGATGGCCGCTGGCCGGCCTCCGACCACATGCACGGAGCACGCTGTTGCCCATGATCATCGTTGCCGACCTGACCGGCGTCGTCTACACCTCAGGCAAGGTGTTCGACGGTCTCGCTGTCGGCCGCCTCGACACTGAGAACTTCCTGCGCTCAGGAAGCCTGGCCGGTATCTGCTCCCGCGCCGACCTCGCGCTGCTCAAGGACCTCCGGGACGTCGCTCAGTTCGTCATCGACCACCACGATCAGCCGGTCGATGCTCCCTACGTCCGCGCGATCAACGCGCAGATCACCCGCAGCGGCGCACTGCACCCGGGACAGCTGCGCACCGACGACCAGCAGATCGGCGTCGGAACCCGCTACGGCCGGCACATGCCTCCCGCGCTGACCGACGATGGTCTCCAGCAGCTGATCGACTCACTGGCCTGCGATGACGTCGTCGAGTACGCACTGGATCTGTTCGTGGAGCTCGCCGAGGCTCAGCCGTTCGAGGATGGGAACAAGCGCACCGCGTTGTTCGTCGCGAACAGCCCGCTCATCGGCCACGGCCAGATGCTGGTCGTTCCCGTCGACGAGAACGATCCGCGGCTCGCTGACACCGTCAACGATCTGCTCGCCCGGGCGTACATCAACGACGAGCATGACGCGGTGAAGGCTCTGATGCGCAAACACGGTCTCACCGCGCTCCCGCGCTGAACTTGGAGACTGCAGGTCACAGCTGGCAGATCCGCTACGACGCCTCGCCGTCCGCCGAGGTCGACGCTGATCGTCTCACTGCCGACGCTTTGATCAACAACCACGTAAAATCGAGAATGCGATCGACCGAACCGCACAGAGAAGGGCGCCAGCATGACTCTCGCGCACGAGGTGCTGAAGCAGACACCTGCCTGCAGCGTTGAAGAGGCGATCCAGTTCGCCACCGCGGGTGTTCGTCTCGCGGGTGGCACCGTCACCGAAGCAAACAAGGCTGCCGCGCGACGCGTGTTGAACGGCACCAGCACGGCAGAGGAAGAGCTGGCGGCACTCCGTCGGAAGCTTCTGAGCTGACTCGATGCTCGCGCAGCAACACTAACAGCCAGCGCGACCAAGGTTTCGAGTTCGGCGACTGAACGATCCGAGCCCCGGAGCCCGCCGCCGATGCGGCTTCACCCTTGCCTGGCCGCTGAACGACTAGGCATCCTGGCGAGGGACTGATGAGAAAGGACCACCGCCGTGCCATCACTCAACATCACGTTCACCGACGAAGAGCAAAGGGAACTGCGGGAGGCTGCCGAACGCGAAAACGTGTCGCTGAAAACGTTCGTGCACGATGCCGTCATCGCCGCTGCGAGCTCAAGGAAGCGGCAGGTCGCGGAGGTAGCGAAGAGGGTCGCCACGGTGTCCGCCGAACTGAACCGCAGGCTTGCGTGACAGACCCGTCTGCCGGGCCTGCGCTGTCCGAACACGACGCCACGCTGCTGGCCGAGGCCGGTTTCGTCACCGACCCCGCGGCCGCCACGGCGGCTCGCGTGGACCGGGACATCCGCATGCAGGACCTGGTGCACAGCTCCCTGTCGGTCGACGACGCGGCGCAGCGCCTCGGTGTCACCACCACTTGCATCCGCCAGCGCCTGACCGACGGCACCCTGTGGGCGTTTACGTCGGGCCAGGGCCGACTGCTGCCGCCTGCCCAGTTCATCGCCGTCGGCGCGGTCCCTCATCTGGAGAAGGTCCTGCCGCTGCTGAACGACGATCTGCACCCGCTGACGGTGCAGGCGCTGCTCACGCAGCCGCAGCCGTCCCTGGTGGCCGGCCGGCCGGTGTCGATCGTGGCGTGGCTGACCGGCTGCGCGGGCACCGACGCCGAGATCGAGCAGGCGGCCGACGTGATCGTTGCCGCCACCTGGGAGTCGACGTAGATGGGGGCTGTGACTCTGCGGCCTCCGGCAGACGCGGGTCCTGTGTTTTTCCAGGTAGGGTCGGCCCGTGAAGACGATGACGTATTCGCAGTCGCGGGCGAGATATGCCGAGACCTTGAACGCCGTCACCGCCGACCGTGAGGAAGTGGTGATCACCCGGGCTGGCCATGCGCCGGTGGTGATGGTGGCTCTCGACGACTACGAGTCGTTGAAGGAGACGGCGTACCTGATCAGGAGCCCGGAGAACGCCCGTCGGCTGCTGGCCTCGATCGATAGGCTCGAGCGCGGCACCACCCACGACCTGATCGAATGACTGTCGCACGCAAGGTGACGAAGCAGGCGCCTGTCCGCAGCGTTGAAGAGGCGATCCAGTTCGCCACCGCGGGCGTTCGTCTCGCCGGTGGCGCCGTCACCGAAGCAACCAAGGCTGCCTCGCGACGCGTGGCGAACGGCACCAGCACTTTGGAAAAAGAGTTGGCAGCGTTCCGTCGGGGGCTACTGAGCTAGTGTCCTGAGTCGTTAATTCGGCCGCAGTAGTTCGCGATGGATTCGAGGATCTGTTCAGCGGTCTTCACCCATACGTAAGGTTGCGGGGTTTCGTTCCAGGCGTCGATTCAGGCGCGGATGTCGGCATTGAGTTCACGTACGGATCGGTGAGCGGAGCGGCGAAGCTTCTTGTTCGTCAGCTCCGCGAACCACCGTTCCACCAGATTCATCCAGGACGAACTCGTGGGCGTGAAGTGGATAACGAATCTGGGATGCACTGCGAGCCAGCGCTTCACGGCCGGGGTTTTGTGGGTCGAGGCGTTGTCCATCACCAGATGCACGTCGAGATCTGCGGGCACTTCGGTATCGATCTTGCGCAGGAACGCCAGGAACTCGGTGGCACGGTGCCGGGTGCCCGTTCGGCATCGGGCAACTTTGGAGGATCGTCGCAGTCCAAAGTTATCGATCCCAACTCTGCAACGGCCATTCCTGCACGCTACCCAGCGCGTTCGGGCGATGCCGCACTGTTGAGCTCGACTCCCCGATCTGTGTTACGCGGTCGAGGCAGGGTTAAGCGCTGCTCGAAGTCATCGCGCATGATTCACCAGAGACGCTTGGCGACTTGCTGTTTGAGGTACCGCATCGCCTCTCGCAAGGTCTTGTCCTCGGCCATCTTCCGCTGGTGATTCAGCGCTGTTGTCAGATGCTCCGGAGGATCGACCTGGTGGCGTAGTACGCGTCGTCGTCCTCGACAGGTGTGGGGTGGTGACGCGGCGCGGCAGGGGCGTTCGTGCCTGTTCCGGCGACGATCTGTGCGACCCGGGGGTCGGCGACCAGTTCGTCACGCAGGGCCTGCGCGGCTCTCTCGGCCTTGGCGCACGCTGCGCGGTGGGTGTCGGTGACGATCGCCGCGAGCGCGGCGGCGCCGCCGGCGAGGGCGGTGTCGGTGATGGTCAGCGCGGTGATACGGCCGGCGGCGTCGACTTCAGCGGTGACGTGCCCGCCCGCGGATTGGGCCCGTCCGCGCACGAGTGTCACCGCTTCGTGGACTCGGCGTGCTTTCGCGGCGAGGTCGTCGAGCGGTGCACTGCTTGTCATGGTGTCGCTCCCGGAGTGGTCGGTCGGGTGTGCTGGGCGGGCGGCAATCGGGGGTTGACGCGTTACGGCGTCGGGTCGGTCCGGTGGGCGGGGAGTCGGCAGCCAGTGGTGGCGCTGATGACCGCGGCGACGTTTGTACCGAAGGTGATCCGGTTGCCGTCGTCGCTGGTGAGCACCACGTCGTGATCGCCCGGCTCGTCGACGTGGACGTTCAGCTGGGTGATGCCGAGGGGCGCGGCGATGTCTCGGGCAGCCTGGAGAATTCGGGGCCAGGCGGCGTCGGGGATCGGGGTAGGAGAGACGTAGTTCTGTAGGTCGATCTGGAGCCCGTCGGTCTTGCCGAAGGCGCCGCCGCAGCTGAACTGGGTCCGCTTGCGTCGCCATTCCCACTGCAGTTCTGGTGCGATGGCTGTTGCGGCGTCGGCGATCTGCATCACCGCATCGGTGATCTGCTTCTCGGTGTCCTCGAGGGTGGGCAGGGTGGGCAGCAGGGCGGCCGCGGCAGCGATTTCTTCGTCGGTGTGGTTGTAGGGGTTGCCCATGGTTTCGAGGTCTCCGCATCCGGTGGTCAGGATTGTCACGGTCGTTGCGATCGCCGCCAGTAGCGGTAGTGTGCGTCGGTTCATCAGCGCACCACCAGTTCGGGTTGGCCGGCCACGATCACTGCCATGTTGTATCCCGACATTCGAAGCTCCCCGTTGTCGCCGAGTTGTGAGTATTGACTGTGTGAGTGGACGCCGTCTCGCGTGACGCCGTCGGGGCTGGTGCCTGCGTTGGTGGAGAGCTGTTCGAAGTCGGCGGTGCTGGGGTCAGGGCCGAACCGGTGCGTCTTGCCGATCTCGGTGACGATCCGGTCCTCGTCGGCCTCCATCACGTAGCCGTGTCCTTCGGCGAGGCCGAGGTCGGATTCGTCGTCGGCGTTGATGCCGGGTGATCCGTAGAACACGGCGTCGTCGACGGGTTGGCCGGGGCCGGGGTCTTGGAGGGCCAGACCGGTGGTGAGGGATCCGTAGGAGTGGCCGAGGGCAGTGATGTGCGGGTCCGGTTGCGTGGACGCGACATCGAGGCCGTCGTAGAAGCCGGCGAGTTTCGCGGCACCGGCGTTCGCGCGGTCGGTCTGGGCCACGTCCAGTCCGCCGCGCCCGAGGTCGAGGGCTCCCGGTCCGGTGGTCTGCGGTGGTTCGTATCCCAACCATGCGATGCTCGCCACGGTCTCGTCGGCGGGTCCGGTGCGATCCAGCTGTTTCTCCGCCTCGGTCTGCAGGTATGTCGCTTCATTGACCATGCCGTTGAAGGATTCGTCGATGTTGGTGTTCAGTCCGGGGGTGGTGACGGAGATGTGGTCTGCGGTGTCGGGGTCTCCGACGGCGAAGGCCGCCATGCCGCGTTCGCCGGACTGCAGGTCGAGCAGCATCAGCTGGCCGTCGGGGTTTTCCGCCACGATGCCTTCGATCTCCTCGAGGTCGCGCAGTTTCTGCTCGGTGTACCAGAGCGCGGCGTCGTCGTTGGTGAACGTGCCGCCGAAGAGGTTGTCGTCGAGGTTCGCCTGCAGGCGGTCGCGTTCGGCTTCGAGGCGGGCGCGTTCGTCGTCGAACCGGCCCACGTTCGCCTCGTGTCGCACGGCGGAGGGGATGCCGTCGCGGTTGCCGACCCATTCCGGGTGCTCGTCGATGATCCGGCGTTGCTGTTCTTCGGTGAGCGAGTCCCAGTACTTCTTGTTGTCGGCGGCGGAGGCGTCGGGTGCCGGCTCGGGGAGCGCGCCGGCGCCGAGACTCCCTGCTCGGGTCTCGCCGGCGTCGCCGAGCTGGGCGGTCGCGGCGTCCAGGGCGGCGCCGGCGCGGGCGTCGAGTTCGCCGACCGTCGCGAGAGCAGGCATCAGCCGGGCCTCGAGCACGGCCGCCCGTTCGCCCAGTTGTGCCTGAATCAGTAGGTCGGCGACGGGGTTACCGCTGACGAACGGTGGGGCGCTGACCCGTCCGTCGTCGGCGACCGCGAATCCGGAGGCCATCGCCTCGTCGGCGATCGAGAGGGCGGTGAGCCGGGCGGGACCGATCGAGGCCGCGGCGTTCGTCAATGCGTCGGCCTGGGCGGTGACCGCTGTCGTGATGCGGCGTCCGGCTTCCTGTTCCGAGGCGGATCGCGACGAGGCGGCCGCGGCGGCGGTGCCGTGCCAACTCGACATGGCGGTGTCGACATGTGATCCGGCCGCCTGCATCGCGTCGCCGAAGGTGCGGTTCGCTGCGGCGACGGCGGTGCCGGCCGCGGCGAGGAGATCCGGTTGCCAGGTGCGGAGCTGTGCGAGCGTGACCATCTAATTGTCCCCACCGGTGGCGGCGAGGTCCCGCCGGAAGGTGTCGTCGGTTTCGTCATAGCCGCGGGCGTTCGCCTCCGCGTTCGCGGACATGTCACGCAGCCGCTCGGCGGTGTTGCGGTAGGACCGCAGCAGGGGGTGCCCGGCGCGGGCCGCGGCCGCTCCGACCGACGATCCCGGCATTGCGGCGGTGGCGGCGTCGATCGGACGGGACGGGTCGATACCCGAGATCCGATCACCCTCGCCCGTCAACGATGCAGCGAGCGAACGCAACGCCTCAGTGTCGACACCCAGCTGATCCCCCAACGCACCCCTCCAAGTCCTTCTGCGCCGCGCGCGGTACCGAGCACGGCTGCTCCGGGCTCACAGCGGAGCCCTGTGTGGTTCGACGCAGCCCGGCTGCAAACGGTTCCACCCCGATTGCTGCGGATTGGTGATGCGCGGTCGGCTTTGGACGATCTGGTCGGGCGGGAGATCCGCAAGATTTCGCGGATGAGCCGATCCCGGCCACAACGAGGCCGACACGGTTCGCGTCCTCACAAGCCCGGACCAGCGACACACTGACAACGTCCGGGTCGACCGGCAGTTGAGCAGCGTCGCGGAGGACTCTCGTGGCGTCCGTGCACTGCGCATAGTCACGGGTCTCATGACGATCGAACATGAGTCCGCCGCCGATCAGGACGGTCGCCACGGTCGCTAGTCCCGTGAGCACTCGGCGCACCTTCGAAGTCACCGGAGGATTCTCACACGAGGCCAGGATGCCGCCTGGCGGGCAGCTTCGCCGCGGGGGCAACGCGGCGACCGCATCACGGCGCGCCACCACCGAACACAGAACCCGCACTCTGCTTCAGGCAGAGTGCGGGTTCTCTCTTTCTGTACTTCCGCCGTGCATCCGTCATCGCGCAGCAGGTGCCACCGCGGCGCAGTATCGCCGCACATCCGCCACTGAACGGCTGTACTGCGGCTGCTCAGCGGCGGAGGAGTGGCGGAGACGTGGCGGCGGATACGCCGTTGAGCGGCTACACACCATCCGCACACCGACCGCACTAGGCACGCCAGGACGTACAACGGACAGATAGCCGCCGCAGATTCGCCACACGGTGGCGGTTGTGTGGCGGTATCGCCACTTCGGCCACTGTGCGGCGGCACTGCGGTGACACTGTGGCCGTAGAGCGGTCGTTCTACGGCGATAGTGCGTCTGCTGTACGCACAGCGGCCGGTCACTATCCGCTCACTGTCCACTCACGCACCGTGCTGCGGATGCCGTGCGGCGGCACTGTCGCCTGCGAGTGTCCGCACAGCATCCGCACAGAGGCGTGTCTGCCGCGCCAGCTGCACCCTGGCCGCCGAGACGCCACTGCGACGCCGCTGGAACACCATTGACACGCCGCAGAACTGCCACAACCCCGTGACCTGGGCTTCTGCAGACGCTCGCGGCGGCCGGCGACCCCGGCCGCACCGCTCCCGTGATTCTCTACGGCCCGCCAAGAATGGTGCCGGCACCGGGTGAACAATTCTCGGAGCGGTGATATCCATACCCAATCCGCATTTACGCGAATGAGGCGAATTCCGAGCACATGAAATACCCATTCGACGCCCGTTCCGGGAGTCATGTGCCCACCAGAAACGGCGCCGGAAACGAGCACTGCGTGCCCAATTCTGTTTGCCGTCCCCGAGATACTCCCGCACCGATACGAAGCAGCTTCTGCGGCGCACGTGGGGCCAGGTGAACCATGCACGGATGGGTGACCTGGCGGCCCCGGACGCTGCGCGCCGGAGCCGGTCGCAGAAGAGCGCTGCGACCTACCCACGTGCGCCGCAGAAGCCGCCCTGTTCCCGTCAGCCGGCCGCAGGATCCTGCGGCCGGGGAAGGCGGCCGCCGCCGGCAGCCACCCCGCGGCCGCCCTGTGCCGACCTGTGCCGCTCACGCGACCCCAGCCCAGCATTGTGGCTCCCACGGAAGCGGCTACGGCGGCCGCTTCTGGCGCTCTCGGTGGCGGCCACGGGCCGCCGCTGTGACACCAATCGGCAGCCCCCTACGGCGGCCGCGCAGTCGTGACGTCACCCCCTCCCCCAGACCCCCTCTCCGGAGCCGTCTGCGCCCGGTCCCAGACGGTGCTCCCACCGCCTGCGGGGGCTGGCCGCAGGTCCCTCGACCGGACGGCGGCCGCCGGTGACAAGAGCCCGCAGCGAGCCGGTGACGAGAGCCCTGTGACCGCGCGGTGGCACCGCACTGCCCGAGCCGATCGGGGTCACCCAGCCCGCTCCTGACGCACCCGTGCACCCCTCTCGCGGGGCCTCCGAAGCAGCCGTGCGACACCGGCGGCACCGGGGATCGAGACGGACGAGAAGACCTCGACACAGGCTCGGCCACCCGCTCCTGCGGCGCGGGATGGGGACGCGCCTGACGGCGCTGCGAGACCACACCTGCCGTCGCCGGCCGCTGCGGCTACGTGTCGTCGTGGGGCCCTCACCGGCGCCAGCTGCTCTTCGAGACGCGCTCACGCGCGGGCACCGGACCCACGACACCACTGCGCCTTCGCGGATGTTGTGTCAGCGCGCGAGCACGCATGCCCTGAGACGGCGCAGACCCAACGAGGAAGCCGCGGCTGACGCCACGGCCCACGGCTGCGCCTTGCTTGGCACGGCCCGCTGGCGCGACCCGTGTGACCCTGACGCCACTACACCGATGCGGCCCCGCCGCTTGCTGCGCTCCCCGGCGGTTCCGGGCCACAAACCCGCCTCCGGCGCATTTGCGTCATGCGCGTCAGTGACGTAGATCATAGGGCGCAAAACGCACCCGCTTCTTACTGGGGAAACCTGAAATCGACGCCGCTCTTGCGACCCCCTGTATCGAGGGTGTCTCACGTTCCTGCGACGGGTCGCAAGACCGGCGAAAGTTGCCTGTTTCCCCAGATCGCCAACTACGCAAGCTCCCCTCGCTGACGCTCGGAGCCGCTTACTATGGCTCGAATCAAAAAGGGCATAAGGAGTCGTGACGCACTTCGGGTTTCGTTCGCTTCGCTCACTACACCCTTCGTTTGCCCGGCAGAGCCGGGACGACCTCCTCGGCTGGCGCCTCGTCGCCCTCGCTGCGCGAGGGTCCTTATCGCCGCCAGGGCTCTCTCGGGCGGCCGCGGGCGGCCTTCTCGTTCACTCCTGACGACGACCCCTGCGGGGTGCCCGATCCGCCGCGGCCTGTGTCCGGACCGGTGCTCGGCGCTGCGCGCCTGCGGCCCTTCCCGGGGTGGTTGCTCGCTCGCTCCCAACCACTGCTGCCGCTGCGTCGTGCCGACCTGGTTCGCGCCCCTGGCGCGCTCGTCTGCGACGGGTGGGGCCGGCTGCCCGGTGGCCCGCCCTGCTGCGCTCCGCTGGCACGGCAGGGGTGTCACCCCCCGGTGACCGGACCTCGATGCGCGGGTAGCTCGCTCGCTCGCCACCCGGGTGGACGCGACCCGGTCGCGAAGGATGTTCCGACACTGCTGTCGCAGTGGTCGGACGTCCCCCGGGGCGACACCGGTGACGGATCCAGGGATCCGGGTGCCGACGTGGCAGCCCCGCTCGCCGGACTCCTGGAGTTCACGAGCCCGTCGCCGGGACACGGGGGCAGGGGTCGGTGCCGGTGCCTCGGGTCGATCTGGCACCCCTGTCGCGCGGCGATCCGGCACGAGTGAATTGGTGACGTCACCGGCCCTGTCGGGTGGCCTGATTCGGCCGCCTGGCGGTGCTCGCCGGCCGGGTGTCGGCCGGGCTGGCGAGGGTGGCCGGTGCGGCCCCGGAGTCGGGGTGGATTTGGGGGCGGTGGACACTCGCGGAGTGAGCACCCGGAGGGTGCTGTGGGGGCGAGCGCGCCACCGGGGTGGGCCCGGGTGTGTTCACCCTCGTCGCGGGCCGGTCGTGTCGGATCGGCGGTGGTGTGGGCGCCTCGTCCGGGTGGACGTGGCGGTGTGGCAGGTTTGTCGTGAGGGCTGCCGGTAGTGCGTCTGTGCCAGGTATCCGGGCTCGGATTCGCCGGGCGATACAGCGGCGCTTTCTCTGTCGCCCAACGACCCCACGCGGTGTCGGCGGGATGCGGTGGAGGGAAACTCGATCTCGTTACTTCGGAAGAAATTTCGGGACTCTGTGAATGTCTTTTGTTTCCCACTGTTTTCGGTTCTCGGGTGCCGTTGCTTCGATTCTCTCCGCCGCTCGCATGCCCCGGCACCGGGATTGCCGCCAGGTGCAGTCCGCGGTCTCCGCTTCGGCGCGTCGTTGAATTCACCACCAGCTGTTCGTAATCGAGGTTCCTGGATTGTTCATCGGAAACTCCCACGCCACGGATCGGGCGCCGGACACGGTCAGAGGGAGCATCGGCTCGGATCGGCGAAAACCCTTCCCTGGAAGGAAATTCCGCGCTTCCCTCTGTTGCGTATCGGTTGGGGGTGCTACACCAGAAGGAGGACTACGAGATCTGATCGAGGATCGAGGGAATCCGTTATGGCCGACATGACATGTTCACGCGCAGTGCTGCTTCACCTCGATGCGGCGGCACTGACCGACCGTCAGCAGCTGCTGCTCGAGCGGTCTGCTGGCACCTCTCGCGCGGTGTACAACTGGGGCTTGGCCACTATCAACGAATGGGAAGCACGGCAGTATGCGTGGCTGCGCGAGCGCGCCCGCGCGGTCACCCGTACCGAGGGCGAGGCGCAGACCCTGCTTGGCGATGTGGACTGGCGTAGGGGGTCGCTGCTTCAGGCGCCCCAGGACTTGCGTCGGCGTCCCAACAGGACCTCGCTCGGTCGTCGGTTCACCGAACTCACCCGCGACCCGAACAGCCGATTCCACTGGTGGCACGCCGAGAACCACGGCGTCCCCCGACACGCCATGAGTACCGCGCTCGGCAACCTCGACACCGCGATCGTCCGCTACTGGGACCGTGCCAGGTCTCCAGACCGGCCACCACGCAAGCCACGCAAGGACGGCCGTCCCGCCGGATGGCCACGGTTCAAGAAAAAGGGCCGTTCGAAGGACTCGTTCGCGATCTTCAACCTCAGCGTCACCGGCCGCCGTACCGATCCGTGGAAGGTGATCGAACAGGGCCACCGGATTCGTGTCCCCAACCTTGGTTCGCTGCGGGTACACGAGAACACCCGTCGGCTGCGTCGCTGGATCCAGCGTGGTGCTATCCCCAAATCTGTTCGATTCGTCCGGCGCGGCACCGGATGGACGGTCAGTATCGTCCTCGATGTTCCTGCCGAGGTGATTTCGGCGCCGGTGACCACCCGGCGGCAGCGGACCGCCGGAGCGGTCGGCGTCGATGTGGGAGTGCATTCGCTGGTCGCGCTGTCGACCGATGAACTGACCGCCGGCTACCCATCTGCCGCCTTCTGGCAGCGTCTGCGCCGACTTCAACGCCGTGCCGCCCGGCAGCGCGGCCCCACCCATGAGCAGGGCCCCTCGGCAGGATGGGTGGAGACCACCCGCAGGATCGCGCGGTTGCAGCGCGTCGACGCGGTCCGACGTCGGGGACGTTTGCATGAGGTGACGAAACGGATCGCGATCGGCTTCGAGACGGTCGGAATCGAAGATCTGGCGGTGGCTGGGATGACAGCCGCCCCGCACCCCAAACCCGACCCCGACCACCCGGGCAGCTTCCTGCCCAACAGTCGGCGTTCCAAGGCCGGCCTGAACCGGTCGATCCGCCGCGCCGGGTTCAGGGAGCTTCGTCGACAACTTCACTACAAGACGTCGTGGTACGGCGCATGCCTGGTCATTGTCGACAGGTTCGTGCCGACCTCGAAGACCTGCTCAGGCTGCGGCGCAGTAAAAGCCACGCTGCGTCTGTCCGAGCGGGTGTATCACTGCGAGCAGTGCGGCCTAGTCCTCGACCGTGATCTCAACGCTGCCCGCAACATCCGTTCACTCGCCCTCACCCCGTCGCCCGTGGATACGGCCGACGTTAAACGCTGCGACACCCCAACACCTAGCCGGTCACGGCCGGCCCGGTGTTGGGGTCCGGCAGACCTGCCGAAAGGCAGGCCAACAGAGGCCAGCAATGGACCTCCCGCCCCCACTCCGTGATACCGGGAACTGATCGGGAACCGTTGCAGTCGAGTGCATCTCACCAGATCAGGAAGCATCTCACTCGCGTGTACGGGGTCGGTCCCATGTTCGAGCTCTTCGGCGCGAGAATCAATCTCACCCGCGTGTACGGAGACGGTCCTATAGACAAGGGGACCCTGGAAGAGGACGTTCTCGCCTCGTTCGTCCCAGGCGGTCACGTCGATCCGGAGCGCCAACGACTTCCCGCCCGAACTGTCCTAGATCAGGTTCGAGGTAGCCTCGCATGTATGGCCACGTCACGGCAGTCGGACCTGGATATTGCCAAGAGGCTGATCCTCGACTCACTGGTCGTGGTCGACTCCACGGAGGTCGCCCGGATTCTGGCACCGGCCGCTGCCTCGACCCCCAGTGTCGCCCAAGAGCACCGGCAGGCAGGCGATCTGATTGGCCTGCCCGTCGGCGCCCGCCCGAACTACCTGTACCCGGTCTTCCAGTTCGACACCTGCCGGCACCGGATCTACGACGTCGTCCGTCACGCGAACCGACGCCTCTACGTCGGCGCAGACCCTTACGGTTCCGCGAGTTGGTGGCTGACCGCGACCGACATGCTCGACGGGAACAGCCCGCTCGAGGACCTCGAAGCGGGACAGTTCACCGAGATCGCTGTCGACAACGTGATCGACCACGCCCGACGGGGGATGTGAGCTTGCGACGTACTGTGTCGGGCAGCCCTTCACGGGGGAACTGGCGGTGGTCTCCTGGGCCGACGAGACCAGTAACGACATGCGCAACCTGTCACCGCGGTGGCCTCCAGTCCTCGATGCCTATCGATCCTGGGGTAGAGGGCATTTCAACGAATCGCTGCGACAAGACGTGATAGGGGTGAAGGCTGGCATGCAGGGGCTCCCCACCGCCGATCTGGAGTGCGTCGCACAGTCCTGTGAGGCGGTTGAGGGTGCTCTGCGGAAGTGGGATGGGCGTGAGTGACGAGAACGAGTATCGACTCGACAGCGTAGATCCCGAAAATTGTCCCGCTCGCGACGCACGGCACTTCCGGGCGATCCTGGCGGCGCGCGGCGGATCCGACACCGACTTGTTCAACGCTGTCCGCGCAGCGCGGGAGGCCGGTGATGGCTGGGTTGCGATCGCCGTCGCCCTTGACGAGACGGTCCTCGAGGTCAAGGCGCAGTACGGGTTTCTCGACGATGAACCGCCGTCGCTGAAGCCAGTGGAGGAGATCATCGCCCACGCCGACGAGTACAGCCGCATGTTCGAGGATTGGGAGCCGACACCTGCGGAGTGGGCCGTCGCATGGCGTGACATCAGGGCGCTGCGTCTACTCCGGGCTGCGGTCCGCGCACGGTCCGAGGTGGCGTTCGTCGGCGGTATCTGGGCGGCCCGTAATGCGCAGTATGACTGGAGCACGATCGGTTCCGAATTGGGTGTCACCGGCCGAATCGCGAAGGAGCGGTACGGGCATCTCGCCGATACCGACAAAGACAAGTTGCGTCGACTGTTATGGGAGGACTCGGAGTACATCGAACGCCATGACATCGGACAGCAAGCCGGATGGGATGCCGCCGCCGCACACGCAGCTGCCGCGGGACCGGACGATGCAGACGCTTGGCTCACCCTGCCGCCGTCCGAGCGGTTCCCGGCCTCGTACAAGCAGGGGTTCAAATCCGGTTGGCGGGATTGGTTCGCCATGATGACCGGAAACTGACCGGCCACCTGGCTGAGGCGATCTTGGCGGCCGACACCGGCGAGGATCACGGTGCCGTCCCCGCACCGGACGCTGCGTGAACCCGAAACGCGGCAACCGGGTCGCTCCACCCGCGGCCCCTGCCAGCGAGTGGGAGCTGCGGCTCGCCACCGCCGATGCGGTCAAGGTCTGGGACGCGAGGTGCCAGCAGGCGCTGGCGAACACCCTCACCGCCTGGAACGAGCTGCGCTCAGGCCCCTCCACTCCGCCGTTGACAACGCGGTTCGGCCGGGGTGGCGAAAGGGGGCTGTGCGCTCCCGTGGCCCCTCGAATCCGGGTGAGTGTGGGGGCTGGGTACCTCGTCAGTCCTGTTCGTTGTGGGGACGTCGGTCGGCCCGCTGCTCTCCGATCGGCCCGAGAGACCGGGCGAAGTCGGCGAGGTCTATCACCGCCTGCTCGATGTCCGAATGATGAAGCCGGTGATCGAGTTCGGAGTAGAACGCATCCTCGGAATCGAGAGCACGCCGGTCGTATTCACGAAGCCGAAGGAGGTCATCGATGGGGATCAAGGCGGCCACTGGCTGATCGTTCGCGCCGATGACCATTGGTTCTGGCAGACCTTCAGCGAAGCGGGCGACCATCCCGAGAACCAAACCGGGAGCCTGCTCCAGGGGAATGAGGTTGAAGGATCTGTCGGCGTTCTCGACAGACGGGTCGTGAATGTTGTTGTTGGGCATGGTGTTGCCTTTCGGTGTTGTGTTACAGCTGAGTGCTGAGGTCGCGAATCGGGCGGAAGCCAGACACTCAAACCGTCGGATCGATAAGGGTTCTGACTCGACCAAATCCGACCAGGGGTGACCGTAGTTCTCCGGCCCTTGTGAGCAGTAGACCAGGGCCAGACGCAAGGCAACAGGGGGCAGTCTCCGCGGACACCTGCCCGGCACAGGTATCCCGCAGCGTGGAGAAGCGTTGCCTGTCTCCCGGCGATGGTGCCGATGCGGTTTCTCGCCCATATGAAGAAGTGTTCGGCCGGATGAAGAAGTGTCCGGCCGGGCGCTGGCCCTTACGTTGTCTTCGAATCCAGTCATGGTCAACACCTGTGAGTGATGCCCGACTCGCCGACATCGCTCAATCTGTGGTCGGCAGCTGGTACCAGTAGAGAATGTCGCTGTCCTCGCCGTTGAGTCCCCGTCAGCTCGATATCTTGCGGTGGATCGCGGACGGTTGCCCGCCGCGTGAGTGGTCCGATCACACCTACAAGACCACGGCGCTTTCTCTGCAAAACAGGCGTCTTGTCGCGGTGTCGAAGAAAGACGGGTGGAGCGCCGTCATCGAGCCCGCCGGCCGGTACTACCTTGACCACGGCGTCTACCCCGATGACCACTTCTCGGCCAAGAAGCACCGCCGCCTTCCCTCCCCTCGAACGACGCCCATACCGAAGCCGGCGGTGCCGGGGCCGCCAGCGGTCTCGCCGCCCGAACTGGTGGAGAGACTGCTCGTCGACGGTCGTATCGAGCTCGCATCCCCGACCCAGGCCGAACGCGCAGCATGGCGCCGCGCCATCCACGCGGCGTTGGGGTCCGGGCTCATCCCCGACGGGAAATACCTGCGGCACACCGGCCGCGATCGAGGACCACTGGCCATCTACCTCGACGATCAGCCCCCGATCCCGACTCCCCGCCGCCCAGTACCGGTGCCGACCGAGGTCGACGAACAAAACCCTGCGGTGCGGCTCCTGTTGGCCGAACCGCCCAGGCTGGGGGTCTCCGAACAGGCACGTCCTCGTGCCTTGCGCATCATGCAGGCGTTGGCCACCGAAACCCTGCGCCGCGGATACCAGCTGGAACTCCACCCCGATGGTTCTCCGGGATTCCAGCTCCAACGCCACGGATACACCCAGCGCTACGTGCTCGGCGAAGAGGAAGACAAGGTCGACGAATACCCGGCCGACGAGGTGGCGAGTGCGAAGTACTCCTGGCAACGGGTCAGCGCCCGCACGGTGACGGTGCCCTCCGGCCGACTGATCCTGCACTACGACCAGAAATGGGGCGTTCGCCGGTGGGCGGATCGCACCCGCTGGACTCTCGACGACAAACTCCCCGAAATCCTCGACGACTTCGAACGGCAAGCACAGGACAACCTCGACAGAACCCTCGCGCATGAGGCGGAAGAACAACGACTCGCACGTCTCTGGCGCACCGCCCGCACGGATGCGCGCCGCCAGCTCACACTCGCGCACAACCGTGCCCGTGTTCTCTCTCAACTCGACGACCTCGACCACGCGCGCCGGCTGCGCGCCTACGCCCAGGACCTTGAAGAACTCCTCGACAGGTGCAAGAACCCGGGGACTGCCAGCGAGATCCGCGGCTGGCAGCTGTTCGTCTCTACTGAGGCTGATCGCCTCGACCCGCTCCGGCACGTCGAGCTCCAGCGATGGGACGAGCCGGACGCCACCGACGACGACCTCGACCCATACATGCCCTCCGACATGGATGCCGCCTACCCACCGACCCCCAGATCGAGATTCCGCTAGCCGTGCCGAATCGTCCGAGAAGGATCTAGCGCACCTCGTCGACCGGAACGCCCAACCGCCGCTCGAGGTCGTGTGCATCGGCGGAGAACCCGGCCTGACGCAACCGATCGGCAGCCTGCTGCACCAGCCCTCCCAGTCTCAGCACTTCCTCCCGCAGCGCCACCAGTTCGTCCTGCCGCTCGACTGCCGCGCTGCCACACCACTCCCGCATCAGCGCCCGGCGAGGTGCGCCGTACTCGACGTCCACCTCCCGGCAGATCTCCGCAGACATATGGCGGACGTCGTCCCGACTCCGGCCGCGCGTGTAGTAGCCGTGAATAGCTTCCTGCTGTGCTTTTTGGTCATCGACCGCGACCTGCTCCAACAACCGGTCGGCGAACTTGACTGCCGCCCGCCGTGACACCAGCTCGGTGATCACCCAGGAGGCAACCAGCGTTGACCCCAGCTCGAAGGAACGCGGATCCGCTCGAAGCTCCACCTCCGGGATGTCCAGCAGCTCCGAAAGTCGTGTGACGTCATGGATCTTGATCACACCGGAATCCGCGTTGTAGCCGCACTCTGCGATATCGGCGTCGATGCCGGCGTCGAAGATCTCCCACACCACCGAGTCTTCTATGCAGTTCCTGCCCGGCGACGGCTCTCGAACAGCCGCCCACCGGGCCTCGTCAGCAACGAAGTTCTCGACGCCGCTCCACACCACCTTCAACCGGGTCGGCGGCACCCACTCCTGCCGTCCCTCGAACTCCTCGTCAACCCATCGAATCTGAACCCGAGCCGGCCGTTGCGTTCCCACTTTCAGTACCTCGACCTCGACCAGCGGGTCCACGGCCCGTGCACGGTATGCGTAACGCTCACCGACGACTGCATCGTCACGATCCATTTAGGGCTCCTCGCGCGGCCGTTCTCCGTCGGACGCCACGCTATCTCTAGAGCGACTCGGGCGTTCCTCTGAACGGTGACGCGAATTCGTCAGGTAAAGCGTGGTTTCTGGAGGTTTCGCCAGCGTGCGCTGCAGTGTCGTAGGCGTGCGCCCTGCGCGCTGGCCGAACAACCCCGCGGCCCACCCGGCGGTGCGGAGTCCTCACGGACATCCAAATGCGCGCTGAGGCGGCCTTTTGCCGGAGACGCTGCGGGAAAGGAAATTCCCGTCTGTGATCGCGCAGAAAGTAGGAGTGGCGAGGTGGCGGAGTGGGGGAAGCGGGTTTTGGCGATGCCGCCGTCTCGAGGTGTCGGGGGCCGAACCTACGATTCCCGACATGGCCAAGCCGAAGAAGTCGAAACAGCGACAGGGCGTGCTGACGGAGCATGACCTCAAGAGGTTCGCTCACCTACGCGCAGATCCGAAGCGGCTCGACGAGACGCTCCAGAAGCTGAAGGCCCGCACGGAGAGCGGATTGGCGGTGCAAGCCGAACTGGACGCACTCGCCAAGCTCGAAGCGTTCCGCAACCATGCCGAGCGGGTGCGATCCGGTCAGCCCACCAAGCAGGACCGCAAGGACATGAAGAACCTACGGGGCCGCCGAACCGCCGGTGGCAAGGCCACCGGCGGCAAGGAGGACCTCCAGAAGGTCTTCGACGAACTGGGACGAAGCCGCATCCGCGCAGCCAAGGCCCGAACGGGCCGGCCAACATCGACCGTGGGGGTCCGCCGGGTCGTCAGCGGTGGTGCCCCCAGCCTCAGCCACCGCCACTGAAACCTTGAGACGCCCACTCGTCGGGTTTGTCGATCGCTGGGCTGGTGTGCTGGTCGTCCTTCTGGCGATCGTTGCTCTTCGCTGTTCCCCTGGCGGTCCTTGGATGGATCGCTGGCACCTTGCAGCAGGCCACTCTCCGCCTGGAACGGGACTGCTGCAAGATCAGGTGACAGGATGACCTGCCCCACGGTTTGGTTTCCTCGCCGGCCCCCGCCGTCCGAGTACCCGCATCAGTAGGTCTTCGGACTGGCTGAGGCGGCGCAACAACGCCACCCGAGCTCGAAACTTGTTCGACGACGACCGGCTTTGCGAGTGGTCGACTTGGCGGAGTGACCTCCGGGCGGCCGATTAACTTCTGAGACGCCGCAACCTGGTTGAACCCGGCCGCCGACATCAGGATGCTGACCGTGTCACTGAGAAGGTTGTGCGATAGACACGCTCGTTTGGGACGGCCACAGCCCGTGAGAACGATCGGTGGCTCTGCGATGCTGTCGAGCATTGAAGAAGATGAGCATCTTCTGCGCTCGGGCGGCCGCAGCAGTCGCGCTGACGTTGGCGGGCTGCAGCAGCGAGGAGACCACGACCAACAACACAGCGAGCACGACGAGCACGCAGCCGCGGGCGGCGAGTGTCGGGAGACGGTGCGTTTCAGAGACGGCGGCGAGGAGTCGCCCGGTCAGGCACCGGCGGCCCAGCAGATCGCTGAGGGCGTGACGCTGCCCGAGGGTGTTTCGATTGTGGCGGCGTTTGTCCGCGAGGAGCAGGCGGGGCCTACTGCGCCGCCTCGATCTTGACCGTCAGCCCTACAGCTGCAGTCACCTTAACGAGGGTCCCGACCGATACGTCATCACCGCGTTCGATACGCGCGATCGTCGGCCGGGACACCCCTGCTGCGTCACCCAGTTGGGTCTGAGACCACCTGCGTTCACGGCGCGCGCCCCGGACAGCGTCGCCGACGGAAGCCAGGCCCATGGCTGGATCGGTCATGGCTCCTCCGCAGGCTCCACAGGTCTGTACTTCCAGCCGCGGGCTTGTGCCATTGCCAGCATCGTCTTCGCGGCGAGCAAGCACGCTCCCTTGTCGGTGGGGGGTACGTCGTTGAAGTCGATATGGCCGTGGTCATCTGGACGATCGTCATTCATCGAGTCGTCCCACACGGTGAGTGGCGTTCGGTCTTCGCTGCCTGCGGGCGACTTGATCTCGACGGACTCGACTTCTTCGACGGTCACGGCCAGGACGCCGACCGGAGGTGTATACGATTTTCCCGAGGCGTCACACCGAGCTCTTATCGAGGTGGCTCGGGCCAAGTACGCCTGCTCGGGAGTTGTTACGTCGCCGCGTACGACAGACATGCGATTGAAGTCTTTTTTGTCCGCACTACTGAGGTTGAACGCTTGCGGATCGACTACACCGTCGATGCACCAGGCATCAATGATTGGGCGCAAAAGTTCCGTCTCACCGACGTCAATCCGTTCACGTCTCGGCACACCTACGTCCTCACTCATCGGCGTCGTCCTCGGCCAACCACGTCGCGAGTCGATCGGTTATGTCGGCGTCTCGGGGCACCGCTGCGTCCTGGAATGTCCCCGCTGCCACGTCGGCGGTGTGAATGTAGAGCGCACCTGAGGGCTCCACTTCGATCGACAGCTGATTCTCGGCGTCGGGCCAGTAGAATCGAACACCGCCTTCTTCGGTCGGGAAGATCGATTTCGTGACATTCCCGAGATCCGTCATCGCGTCGATGACCTCAGCGCCTCGACTAATCACCAGTGTCGAGATAGCTTCTCCTGCATCGCCGTCGAACCAGCCATCCTCAAGGGAAGCCAACGCGCCGAGTACCTTCCGTGCGGTTCGCGCGTCCTCGGTCAGGTCAACGTCGTTCCCGGCATCCTGGGCTTTGCGATACCGAGTGTGGATTGCATCCGCAGCGATGTCAGTGATCGCCTCGAGGAACGCTGGATCGGTCATGTACGACTGGATCTCCTGCGTCTCCTTGACCGTCTTCAGTACCGCGAGACCGACAGCGCCGCTGAATCCTTCAGAAGCCTTGAGCTGAGCGATGGTGTTGTTCTTCGCCATTGCCACAGCATTTTCGTTCGCGTCGAGGAAACCCCAGAACGTCGTGATGAACCCGGACACGCTCTCCGGGCTCACATCGACACCCTTCGCCTGGAACATCTCGTTTACCTTGTCGATGGCCTCGGCAAGCGGCCCCCGCGGCGGTGTCGCGCCGCCGCCTTTGTGCTCTCCATCGAAGGTGGGCAACTTGATTCCGTCACTGTTGCCCTCACTCAGCGAGTAGTCCTCACCGATCGCGGACGGTACGAGCTTCACACCCGAGAGCTGCACGCCCTCCAAGTAGCTGTCGTCGTAGTCGTCGCCATCGGCGTGCAGGTTGCGCGCCAGGAGCGTGGCCAGGATCGCACGGCGGGGCAGGTCCGCGTCCTGGTAGTCGACAATCTGGCTGAGGAACTGCCAGGCGTTGCGGTAGCTGATCACGTCAGCGCGGAACTGCTGAAGTTCCTCGCGCTTCGCCTTGTCCTTGCCGAGCACTGCCTGTCGCATCTGACCGTTCCAGCGATTCTTGATCGGCGCGAGGGACTTCGCGATTGCCTCCCCGCCTGAATAGGTGAGGAAGGCGTCAGCGACGGCGTCCATCTCGTCATGCGAGTACATGTCGGCGGTGTCGAGGCGTTCACCGAGCGTGTACAGAGCGTTCGGGTCGACGTCTCCCTCGACGTGGGCGTCGGAGTAGTAGAGCTTGAAGTCCTTCTGGATGCTCGCCGGCGAGTTCCGGAAGTCCACGACCATCGGCGCGGTCTTGCCCGGGTAAGTGCGGTTGAGCCGAGAGAGTGTCTGGACGGTCGCGACGCCAGAGAGCTTCTTGTCGACGTACATCGCCATTAACCGTGGCTCGTCGAAGCCGGTTTGGAACTTATTGGCAACGATGAGCACGCGGTTCTCGCTTTCCTCGCGGAACGTGCGGGCGACGTCGCTGCGGTCGTTGAGCGAGACCTCGGTGACGGATTCGCCGGTGTCCTCATCGGTGAGTGAACCGGAGAAGGCGACTAGGGTCTTCATGTCGGTGTAGCCCTGCTCGTCGAGGTAGGAATTCATCTTCTTCGACCATCTGAGCGCCTCGATGCGTGAACTGGTGACGACCATCGCCCTTGCCTCGCCGCCGAGCACATCCATCACGTTCCGCCGGAAATGCTCGATGACGACACGGACCTTCTGCGCGATCGCCGTCGGGTGCAGCCGGGCGAACCGGACGATGTTGGTGACCGCCTCGCCGGTGTTGACTCGGATCTCGGTCTCGCCCTCCAAGGTGTTCTTCACCCGTAGGAACATGTCGTAGGTCGAGTAGTTGGTGAGAACGTCGAGGATGAAGCCCTCCTCGATCGCCTGCGCCATCGTGTACGTGTCGAAGGCTTCCCACCGTCCGTCGCGCTCAGTGCCGAACAGTCGCAGCGTCTTCGCCTTGGGAGTCGCGGTAAGCGCCACGAACGTGATGTTGCTAGACGCAGCGATCGCCGAGTCCTTCGCCAGCAGCAGGTCGTCGGCGCTGATGTCCTCATCGTCCGGATCGAGCTCAACGTCGACCAGCAGCTCCTTCAGCTTCTTCGCTGCGGACCCTGACTGCGAGGAGTGCGCTTCGTCTGCGATCACCGCCCACCGCCGGCCGCGCAGCTCTTCGCTGTCCTCGATCAGCTTCATGACTTCCGGGAACGTCTGGAGGGTGCAGGTGATGATGTGGTCGCCCTCGACGAGCGCCTTCCTCAGCTGGGGTGACTTCGCCCCAGACTTCTCCCCGACGGTGACTACCAATCCCTTGCTGGACTGCACCAGGTTCATGTCGTGTCGGATGTTCTCGTCGAGCACATTGCGGTCGGTGACGACGATGACCGAGTCGAACGTCGACTTCGAGTCCGCGCTCATATGCCGGATTAGCCGGTGACTGAGCCACGCGATCGTCTTCGTCTTGCCGGAGCCCGCGGAGTGCCAAATCAGGTAACGCTTCCCGGTCCCATTCGCCTCGATGTCGTCGACGACTCTCTCGACGGCGCGTAGTTGGTGGAAACGCGGGAACACCAGCCGACCGTCCTTCTTGCCGGACTTGCTCGGCTCGAACAGCGCGAAGTCCTTCAGGATGCGCATAAACGATGGGCGGGCGAGGATCTCACGCCAAAGGTAGTTCGTCGACGATCCGGTGTCTGAAGGCGGATTGCCCTCGTGGCCTTCGTTGCCCTGATTGAAGGGCAGGAACACGGTGTCCTCGCCCTCCAGCTTCGTGGTCATGTAGACGAGGTCATTCGACACCGCGAAGTGCACCAGCGCGCGACCGGGCACCAGCAGTGCCCGGTTCTTTCCCGGCCGGCGGTCTTCCTTGTACTGACGGATTGCATGGTTGACCGTCTGGGTGTTGTCGGTCTTCAGCTCCAGCGTCACTACCGGCAGGCCGTTCGCGAGGAGCACGACGTCAATGGTCTCGGTGGTCGCGGTGTCGAAACGCACCTGCCGCAGGATGCGCAGGCGCACCGCGTCGGCAGCCTCCACGACCTCGGTGAGGTTCGGGTTCGCCGGCGGGAAAACCATCATCGGCCCGAACTTCGCGGCGGGGCGGCCGACCTGGGCATAAGTGAAGCCCTTGCGCAGGACACCGAGGAGGCCGCCGACCGGGTGGCCGGTGGTGGCGTCCATCTTCGTCGCCTTGGCGAGCTCTTTGGTGATGTGCTGCAACAGCTTCCGCTCGGCGTCGGTCTGTTGTCTGCCGACGAGGTCTGCAGGCACGGCCTTCTCGTACTCGTCCGGGTACTGGGTTGTGAGCCAGTTCAGAACGTCGGCGGGGGCCATCGCCAGACCGATGTCCCAGCCGGTCGGTTTGCCCTCATTCTCGTATAGCCATCCACGTTCCGCGAGCTCGGTGCAGAGGTTGCGCTCGAACTCCAGCTCCATCAGCTGCGCATCGCTCATCATGCGACCTCTTTCCGGCCGGTGACGACGTCGGTGATCAACGCCACGCGGCGTTCGATGAGCAGAGCCTTGAGGCTGGCGACCTTGGCAAGCATGGCATCGATCTTCCCCGTGATCTCGTCGAGTCTGACGATGGAGACCCGCTGCGTCTCAATGCTCACGAATGGAACATGCTGCTGCCCGAGCCGCGAACGAGGGATTCGCTGCCGGGTGGAGCCGCCTTGCAGACTCTCGACCAGGCTGCGAAACCTTCGACTATTGAGAACGTAAGCAAGGTACTCGGGGAGGATCTTGCTCGTATCCGGGCGAAGGACTGCAACATCTACCACCGTGATCGATCGTCCTAGACCCTCAGGGAGTATGCACGCCCGGCTGATGGGTTCGGGCATTCGTGCAATTAGGACGTCGCCAACAGACAACTCTTTACACTGTAGGCGGTCGAACGCCTCCTGATTAACGTGGCGATCAGACTTGTCAAGAAACCTCCCCACGCCTATATCGGCGAGCTGAAGAAGCCGGATTTCTCCTTCGGGATCCTGGTCCTTACTCTCCACCCAATCGCCGTCAAAAAACTGTGCTGGATCCGATGCGAACGCGAGGGGAATGGATCCCGCGTGGTAATGTGGTGCAATCTCGTCCGAGATGGCGATTCCGCGACGCGCTTCCAGCTTCGCTGCGAGTTCGTCTAGCTTTTCGACTATTAGGTCAATCTCGCCTGTTTCTCGATCAAGGTAGTCAGCGATGCACGCTTGTTCGTCCAGAGGCGGCAGCGGTACCGGGGTTGCATCCAGTACGGTCTTCGTAACTCGTTGAGCGTTTGGCCGCACCCCCGTGGCGATAGCCGAGAAATATCCGACATACCGCGAACTGCGGAAGAGATGGTGTACGTAGCGTGGCTCGAAACTATCGGATATCTGGAACACCTTGTAGTCAGGACTGATGTGCCCGGTTAGCGACGATACGCCGATACCCCCATGATTTAGCCACATCATATTCGCGGCAAGCTGATTAGGGTGAACCGCGCGATACTTCGAAACGTCAAGCGAGGCCTTCTGGCCATCCGTCCTCGTGTTTACTTCAACGCCTCGATATTCCGAGATTGAAAGCAATTTACCGACAGGATTCGAGCCGTTCCTCTCGTCGCTCTCTGTGAAGTGATAACCAAACTTGGTCACCCCCCAATGGGATGGAATTCCGTATGCCGGCGAGTGGGGGGAATTGCCGGTAAATTCACTCATTCTTTACTCACCGTCGTGAAAATCTCGGCCAGCTCGCTCATAAGCTTCTGCACGTCCGCGTCGATTGCCCCAAGCGGACGGGTTTCTTCGGGTACGTAAAAGATCCGCGTAAAGGGGATGTCCGTGCCGTGCTTTGCTTTGCTCTCGTCCCACAGAGCGTCCGGCGCATACGGCAGTACCTCTTGTTTCATGTGCTCGGTGAGATCCTCACTGAGCGGCACACGTTCAGTAAGTTTCCAATCAGCGGCTATGACCGGTTTGCCCTTCCTGTCGACAGCCAACGGTGCGGAATCGTCCGCCACCGCCATCGCCTTCATCACGGCGTCAACCAAACCAACTGGGGCCTTCAACCCTGCAACCTTCGCGGCTTCCTGGAACGTCTTCGGAAGGTCGTTCCAGGGTGTGCCCTCGAGAGAACGCAGGATCGCGACGTGATCCTCGGTGAAGTCTCGACGACTGCGCAGCGATTCAACGACTGGGTTGCTGAAGCACGTCGCGAACCGTGCCTGCTTGTACACAGGCACGTCTCGGAACATGAAGTCCTCCGGTGTCATAACGCGAGAGATCGCGGGGTCAGCCTGCTCAAACGCCTTGTACGCCTCGAGTATTGTCGCCCGACGGTTCTTCCCGACTTCGCGGCGCTTGTCGCCCATAGGCTTCCGCAGTGGGTCCCACTGGCCTGAGCCGTCGATGAGTTGGATCTTGCCCTTGCGGTCAGGATCCTTGTTCGTGTCGAGGATCCAGACGTAAGTTGCGATTCCGGTGCCGTAGAACATGCTCGTAGGCAGCCCGATGATCGCGTCGATCAGGTCTTCCTCGAGGAGCCACTGGCGAATCGAGTTCGGCCCGTTGTCGCTGTTGAACAGCGGCGATTGGTTCGAGACAACGGCGGCGCGGCCACCCTGACCATTCTTGGCCGCGGGACTGAGCTTCGATGCGCAGTGGGCCAGGAACAACATCTGACCGTCACTTGTACCCGGCAGACCGTGGCTGAAGCGCGACCCGTGAATTTTGGCCTGATCCTTGACCGCCTTCTCGTCGGCCTCCCAGTCCTTGCCGAACGGAGGATTGGACAGCACGTAGTCAAAGGTCTGATCCCCGTACAGATCCTCGAGGAGGGTGTTGCCCTGCTTGATCGCGTCCGGCCGGCCACCCTGGATCAGCAGGTCAGCCTTACCAAGGGCGAACGCCGACGGCATGAGCTCCTGCCCGTAGAGCGTGACGTCGATCTTCTCGTTCATCCGCTTGAGCGCGTCCTGCGCGACGAGCAGCATGCCGCCGGAGCCGGCGGTCGGGTCGTAGATGGAACGCAGGGCGCTCTCGCCTGCGAGTCCGTCGTCATCGTTGGTGATCAGGATGTCGACCATGAGCTTGATTGCATCGCGCGGGGTGTAGAAGTTACCCGCGGCCTTCCCCTTCTTGTTGAAGGCCCGGTACATCACGTCCTCGAAGACATCCCCCATCGCGGTGTTGGCGAGTTTGCCCGGGGACAGGTCGAGCTTCGAGAAGTGTTTGACCACGGCGAGCAGTCGGTTGGCGTCGGCAAGAACCTTCGCGCGGCGGTTGAAGTCGAAGGAGGTCCAGATGTCGGAGATGTTGTTCGAGAATCCGTCGATGTAGCTCTGCAGCGACTTGTCGACGTTGTCGTCGACAGAGGAGATCGTGGCGAGGTTGAGCGGCGAGACGTTGTAGAAGCTCAGCCCGAACTTGTCCTTCACTGCGATGTCGATCAGGTGCGGCGGCATCCCGCTGAGCGAGGCGACGAACGCGGTCACCTCCTCCTTCGTGTCCGCGAGCATGCACTCCAGGCGGCGAAGCACCGTGAACGGGAGGATGTAGTCGCCGTAATCCTCTTCGTCAACGATGTTGCGCAAGTACTTGTCGGCTGTCTCCCAAACGATGCGTGCGGTCGTCGTATTGCTTGCTGCCTCAGCCAATGCTCTGTCCTCGATAGGTCCCGGTCGCGCGCGTCTGAATGTATCGGAAACGTTACATTACCGTTGTGACGCGTATCGAGAAGATCGCGCAGTAGGTCGGTCATGGGTTGCAGGAGCGGGTCGCCGATTGCCTCGACGGCCTCGACGGGGATCTGTCCCTGCGCCACCAACGCGGATCAGGTTGGGCAAGACCGACGCGCAGCAAGACGAGTTCAGCAAGCGAGTCTTCGGCGGCGGCCTCCAGAACCACGTATCCGACGGCCGCGGCGAGTTCTGGTGAGAATGCGCTTCGAGCCTCGTGATGGGGTGGCATCGGGCGAGGATCGCGCCTGGCGGTTGCTCACCCTGAGGTCCAAGTGTTCAGGTCGGCGCTGCGATCGGGGTTTCAAGCGAGGGCGAACAACGATAGTGAGTTTCGTAGACGGCATCAGGAGGCGTCGACATGACACATACATGACACATCGCCGGAGTGTCATGTGCAGGCGTGGACCGGTTAGCTGAAGGGAAGGTGCCTGGCCAGGAGAAACTCTTCCTGGATTCTGAGTTTATGCACGCTCACTTCTTGAAAGCGAGCGTGGCGTTAAACCCACCGGGGGTTCAAATCCCTCCGCTTCCGCTCGAGGCCCCTCACCTGCTCGTTCGGGTGAGGGGTTCTTTCGTGGAACGGCGAGGTTGCAGGTCCTAGCCCGAGCAGTCGATGCACGTGCGGGCGGCGGGGAGGGCGTCGAGTCGCGCCTCACTGATCGGTTTGCCGCACTTGGCGCAGAGCCCGTAAGTGCCGTTCTCGAGCCGCCGTGTCGCCGCGTCGAGTTCGTCGACCTCGCGGCGCGCGTCGTCGAGGAGCGTCGCGACCTGCGCACGTTCGAACGCGATGGTCGAGCCTTCGGGATCGTGCTCGTCGTCGTCCGTGGTGAACTCGGAGCCCTCGAGGATTGCGGTGAACCGCGCGGTCAGGGAGGCGATGCGGCGATCCACATCGGCGCGTTCGGCCTCGATCCGGGCATGATGATCCGGCGTGGCCATCAGCGGACCTCCATTCGCGCGGCTGCGAGGAGAGAAGAAGAGCGGACCGGTGTGCTCGGTCGCCTCACGGCGAAAGGCGCAACGCGGCTCCAGCCGAACGGAACTCCGCGAAGGCTGATAAATGAGCCCGGGGGACACGGAGCACACCGATCCGAACACATCAACGCCGTCCGCTGTGGGGGTATTCCGGACAACCGTCGTGATGTGGGCCACCCATCGGCCGATGCCCGGCGACGGAGGGGTTCCGCACGTACCGTGGGTGTCCACCGATACCCCTGGGGAGGGCGGAGGAAAGATGGGTCGATTAGCCGCGGCGACGGCGGGGGCTGTGCTCGCGTTGTCGCTGCTGGGGCCGGCGCTCACGGCGCACGCGACGCCGGTGGAGCAGGCGCCGCCAGCCGTCGAAGCGGCCGCAACCGTCGATCGCGCCGTCGAACTGACCGACCAGCGGACCGCGCTGTTCGTGTTCTCTCCGGCCATGGGCAAGGTGGTGCAGGTGCAGATCCTGCATCCCGTGGGGAAGGCCCCGCGCCCCACCCTCTATCTCCTCGACGGCGTCAGCGCCGGTTCGGAGTCGGACTACACCGAGAGCACCTGGACACAGAAGACGGACGCGGTCGAGTTCTTCGCGGACAAGGACGTCAACGTGGTCCTGCCCGTCGGCGGCACCGCAGGCTTCTACACCGACTGGGAGAGAGCCGATCCGGTCCTCGGCGAGAATCGGTGGGAGACGTTCCTGACGCGCGAGCTGCCACCGATCGTCGACGCCCGGTTCCACGGTGACGGGACCAACGCCATCGCCGGGCTGTCGATGGGTGCGCAGGGCGCGCTGACGCTCATCACCCGCAATCCCGACCTCTACCGCGGGGTGGCGGCGCTCAGCGGCTGCATGGACACCGGACGCTTCGAATCGCAGGCCGCGGTGCGGGGGACCGTCGCGTCGAAGGGCGGCGACGCCGACAACATGTGGGGCCCGCCCGGGTCGCCCGACTGGGCCGGCCACGACCCGCTGCTGCTGGCGGAGCAGTTGCGGGGCAAGGACATCTTCGTCTCGGCCGGCAACGGTCTCGCCGGGCCGTACGAGCTCGGTGCGCCGGACGTGCTCGAGAAGGTGGTGGTCGGCGGTCCGCTCGAGGCGGCATCGCGGTGGTGCACCGAACTGTTCGACAATCGGCTGCGTCAACTCGACATCCCCGCCACGGTCCTGTTGCGCCCCTACGGAACCCACTCGTGGCCGTACTGGCAGGACGACCTGCGCGAGGCGTGGCCGACGCTGGCCCGCGCCCTGGAGATCTGACGATCCGACGTCAGCCGAGTGCGTCCGACAGCATCGCAAGGTAGTGGTCGACGGGGCCTGCGGTCAGCAGTCCGCTCGACGCGCCAGCGATCTGCCCTGCCGCCGGAACCAGCGCGTCCCGGCTCCGCCTCATGAGCGCGGTGTCGTTCACTGCGACCGCCGCCGTCGCGGTCAGCGCCCACAGCGCCTCGGCGAGGTGGTCTGCGGGCGGATCGGGAAGTGATCGTGCCGCGGCAGCAGCCCGATCCCGATCGTCCTCGGCCAGCAGGATCAGCGGCCGCGCCCACGGTTCGTACGGGCCCCAGTCCGTGCCGGGATCGAACGCGAGCGGCCGACGCTGCCACACGCGCAGGCAGAGCAGGGCCAATGGCAGGATTCCGCGGTCCACTCCCGGCATGCCGGAGCCCGCGAGGCTTCGATCGGCGCTGTGGTACTCCGATTCTGCTTCCGCCCAGGGGATTCCGATCGCCGAACGGCGCATCGCGCGGTACCACGCGACGAACGGCGCCACCAGCGGACGCTCGTGCATTGCGCCGAGCGCCTCTGCGGCGTCGGCCTCGCGGTCCGCATCGTCGAAGCGTCCCAGTCCGCCGAGTGCCTGCATGCGGATCAGGTGGCCGAGGACCTCGAAGTTCACCAACGCGTGCCGTCGCGCCAGGGCAAGCACCTCGCATCCGATGGAATCACGTTCGGGCGCAAGCCCGCAGCGGTGGAACGACTGCATGAACACTCCGCTCAGGGCATGTGCCAGCAGGGCGGGATCGTCGAGGTCGCGGGCCAGGCGCTCGGATTCCGCGGCCGCGCGGACCGCGGCCACGTCGCGGGTGCCGCGCGACTCCATCGCGATGACCGCGAGCAGCCGGGAGCGCACACTGTCGTTGCCGTCGGGCAGGGCCGTCAGTGCACGCCGGGCGGCCGCGACGACGCGTGCCGCCTGTTCGGGGTCGTCGGAGCGCGCCCAGACGCCGGGCACGTCGTAGCTTCCGATCACCCGGGCGGTGAGCACGGGATCGCCGAGTTGCTCTGCGGCGGTGATGGTTGCGAGCCGTTGCTCGCGGGCTGCGGTCAGTCCGGCGCCGCCGGTGACCGCGAGACTCCGCAGCAGGCTCACCGCGGATTCGAGCTGGGCTCGGGAACCGGCACCGGAAACCCGATGGTAGGCCGCGGCCGCGGCGGTGAAGACCTGCTCCGTGCCGGTGCCGCCGCGAGCCGGAGTCAGTGCCGGATTCTGCTGTAGGACATCGACTTCCAGCTGGGTCAGCGCGGGGGACGGATCGATCCCGAGGTCGTCCGCGAGCAGCGCCCGCGCGCGGCGCAGCACGGCGAGCGACTCGCCCTGCCGACCGCAGCGGTAGAGCGCGAGACCGAGCAGCCGCCACCCCTCCTCCCGCCACGGATGCTCGGTGACGTGCGCGTCGAGGTCCGGGACGGCGTCGGCTGCCCGATCGAGTGCCAGGAGGGCCTCCGCTCGGCGTTCCACGGCCACCAGCCGGAGCTGCTCCAGGCGTGCGCGTTCGCTTCGCGCCCAATCCATCTCGTCGACGTCGGCGTAGGCGGGCCCACGCCACGACGCGAGCGCAGCGTCGAGGAGTTGGCGGGAGTGGGCCGGAGGCAGGGCCGCGGCCTCGGTGACCATCCGCTCGAAGTTCCAGGCGTCGACCGCGTCCGGGTCGGGGCGTATCGCATATCCGGGCCCCTCGGTGACGAGCAGAGTGGCGGCAGCGCGTGGGGGCCGGTCCGGTTCGAGGGATCTGCGTAGCGCGGCGACGAACGTGCGCACGGCGCTGGGAGCACCGTCGGGCGGATCCTCCCAGAGGTCGTCGATCAGCACGCCCAGCGGGACGACACGGCCGCGCGCCGCAAGCAGGCGGGCGAGGACCGCGCGATGGCGTGGACCCCTCAACGCGACTGGACGCCCCTTGTCGTCCCACGCCGAGGTCGGACCGAGTACGCCGAACGTTGTCGACACCGGTGCGCGCCCCTTCCCGTCATTTGCTCATCGAATGCTCATCCGGCCCCGCCAGGGTGGACAGCGCATCACCGGCAGCGAAAGGACCGACACATGTCCGCAGTGCACCCCAGGCCCACGATTCCCGGCTTCGACTATCAGCGGTTGACCGCGGCCGACGGCATCGACCTCAACGTCGCTACCGGCGGGACGGGCGCCCCGATCGTACTCCTGCACGGATTCCCGCAGACCCACCTCATGTGGCGCCACGTTGCCCGCGCGCTCGCCTCCGATCACACGGTCATCTGCCCGGACCTGCGTGGATACGGCACGAGCGACAAGCCGGTCGAGGCGAGCCCCGACGTGTACTCCAAGCGCACCATGGCGGCTGACATCGTGGCCGTGGCCGCAGCGCTCGGCCACGACCGCTTCGCCCTGGCCGGCCACGATCGCGGCGCCCTCGTCGCGGTCCGCGCGGCGCTGGATCATCCCGACACCATTACGCACCTCGCGACCCTCGACGTGCTGCCCACCCTCGACATGTGGGACGTGCTGCACGGCGCGAACGCGGCCGTGGCGTTCCATCTCTACCTGATGGCGCAACCGCCGGGCCTTCCGGAGCGGATGATCGAGGCGAGCGCCGATGCCTTCTTCGGGTACTTCCTCGATGTGTGGACGCAGAACAGTGCCGCGATCCCCGACGACGTTCGCGCCGAATATCTTCGGGCGTCGCGGGAGGCCGTGCCGTCGATCGTCGCCGACTACCGGGCGTCGGCCGGGATCGACGTCGAACACGACCGCGCCGACCGCGAGTCGGGACGCCGATTGACGATGCCGGTCACCGTCGTCCAGCAGGACTGGGGTGACGCTCTCGGCTACGACGCCGTCGGGCTGTGGCGGGCCTGGGCGCCCGACCTGGTCCACCGGACGACGAACGCGGGCCACTTCATGGCGGAGGAGTCGTCGGACGAGATCGTCGCTGTGCTTCGCGATCTCCTGGTCCGACAGCCGGCGACCCGAAGTGCACTGTGACCGCGGAGTCCATATGCGGTGGCCGAGAGGAATCCCCTCCCTGGCCGCCGCTACGAAGCCGTTGTGCGCGTGCCGATTCAGCTGACATTCTGCGGGGGACGTCCCCGCCCGGCATCGCTGCTGCCTGCGCTCGCCAGGATCGCGCTCGCGACAACATCGAAGAGGTGATCGGTGCGCGGCGCGAGCGCGGGTTGATCTCCGAGCCATGAAAGCGCCGCCACCAGCGCGAAGAGATCGGTGCCATCGAGGTCGGTCCGCGCGGTGCCCACCTCCTGGGCGCGGACGAGGAGGTGGGCACCGGCTGCGCGCATGGCGACGCACGAATCGTGGAGTGCGGAATCGGTGTCCTCGATGGCGGCTGCCATCAGCGTCGTCACCCCCCGGTACTCGGTTGCGCACACGACGCAGTCGCGGAGCCACGAAACGAGAGCGTCCTCGGGTGAGCTCCACTTCTCGAGCTCGTCGGCCTTGGTCGTCAGTTCGTCGAAGCTCGTGCGGAGCAGTGCGTCGAGCAGTGCCTCGCGGGTGGGGAAGTGACGCAACAGCGTCGCAAGTCCGACCTCCGCTCGGCGTGCGATGTCGCGCAGTGACACGTCGACGCCCTGCTCGGCGATGGCGGCGCCCGCTACTGCGAGCAGGTGGTCGCGGTTCTTTCGCGCGTCGGCACGCATCCGCTCTCCTTGACTATGTGGATCACTGGTCCGTATATTCGGATCAGTGATCCATTTATGTGGATCGCTGATCCGAATGAGTCTATCTCGATGCACGAGCAGGAGAAATCGATGGCAACGAACACGATGCGGGCGATCCGGCTACATGAGCACGGCGGTCCCGATGTACTCCATTACGACGAGGTGCCGGTTCCCGATCCGGGGCCGGGCGAGGTGCTCGTTCGTGTGCACGCGGTCGGCGTCAATCCTCCGGACTGGTACCTGCGCGACGGCATGTCCAACCTGCCCCCGGAGACGAGGCCGGCGTTCGACCTGCCCGTGGTCCCGGGGACGGACATGTCGGGTGTGGTCGAGGCCGTCGGCGCGGATGTGGACGGATTCTCCGTAGGTGACGAAGTTTTCGGCCTCCTCCGCTTCCCCAGTTTCGACGGCCACACCTACGCCGAGTACGTGGCCGCGCCTGCGTCGGATCTCGCGTTGAAGCCGGCCGGTATCGATCACGTGCAGGCTGCCGCCGTGCCTATGTCCGGGCTCACCGCATGGCAGTTCCTGATCGAGGTCGGGCATGACCATCCCTCGCCCTTCCAGGCGGCCAAGCATCGCCCGGTGCCCCTCGGTCCCGACGTGACGGTGCTCGTCAACGGCGCCGCGGGCGGAGTGGGACACCTCGCGCTGCAACTCGCGAAGTGGAAGGGCGCACGTGTCATCGCGGTGGCATCGGGTCGCCACGAGTCGTTCCTGCGAGGCCTCGGTGCCGACGAGTTCATCGACTACACCAGAGGCCGTCCCGAGGATCTGGTGCACGACGTCGACCTCGTTCTCGACACCGTCGGCGGCTCCGAGAGCAATCGCTTCCTGCGCACCCTTGCCCGCGGGGGCGCGCTGTTCCCCGTGTTCTTCGGCGAGTTCGAGGAAGAAGAGACGGCCGAGTTGGGTGTCACGGTCTCGGGAGCCCAGGTCCGCTCGAACGGAGCGCAACTCGCCGAACTGGGACGCCTGCTCGACGCGGGCGCGATTCGCGTCGCCATCGACAGCACCTTTCCGCTCGAGGATGCCCGCGCCGCGCACGAACGCGCCGCGCAGGGGCACATCCAAGGCAAGATCGTGCTCACGGTCGCTCAGGGAACGCGCCGATTCTCCGACGCCTAGACGTGGCGTTCGCGTCCAGCCCCGTGTGCGTCGGGCGACAAATGTTGCTGCGCACGATCTTTCATTCGACGACCGAGCATGAGAAAGGATTGATGTGACGACAACTGCGGCGTACGGCTGGGGACGCAGCCACCTCGACACGACACCGATGGGAGAGGTGGACCTCGATCCCGCCGGCCGGCTTGCGGTCCAGCAAACGCTGGCCCGCTACGCGTTCGCCCTGGACCACGGAGATCTCGTGGCGTTGGGGGACACTCTGACCGAAGGCGCCACCTGGACGGCCGACATCGCCGGTCACGTCGAGCAGGGCCCCGTCGTCGGGCGCGCGGCGATTCGTAACCTGGTGCGAGAGGCGGCGGAAGCGCAGACTGACCAGCGACGGCACAATCTGATCAACACGGTCTTCCGCCGTGCGGGCGCCGGCGCAGCGGTGGTCTCGGCCTACCTGATGCTGACGTCGAATGCGGGCGGGAAGGCGACGGTGATCGCAACCGGCTTCTACACGTTCACACTGGAAGACGCGGACGGCGAGTGGCGCATCGCGAAGGTCTTCCTCGGCCTGGACAACGCCGTATGAAGTGACCGCTGCGTCGTCAGGCCGATCGAATGGATCGTGTGGGATCGCGGTCAGTTGCCGTCGAAGGCCGGGCCCAGCGGCACGGCGTCGTCGACGACCTGGTTTCCGTACATCAGGCGCTGCAAAGCCTCTGTGGCATAAATGCGTTCGCCGGACAGTAGGTTGCGACCGAAGGTGATGATGCCGATGACCGAGTGGGTGCTGCGTTCGCCGTCGGGCGAGACGTGATCGATGCGGTACTCCTGACCGAGACAATCTTCGGAGTACCACTCCTGCACCAGGGTCCCGGTACTGCGCGGCGAGAACTCCGCGAAGAAGTGCCGGTACGCCGCGGCTGCCGCGTCCAGGCCGCGGAAGGCGAGGCCCGCCGGCTGCAGCTCGTACAGGCAGTCGCTCTCGAGCGTGGCCAACGTCCCTTCCACGTCTCCTCGCGACTCGGCCGCCGCATGTTCACGCGCCAACGCCACCATGCGTTCGATTCGGCCGATGTCGGTGTCGGTCACTTCATCTCCTCGCGTGCGTGTTTCGGTGTCGGGACAATATGGTTTGCGGGCGTGTCGGCGCGGCACCATCTCACCTCGCGGGACAACCCGTTTCCGGGACCGAGAGTGGCGATGCGGTCGAATTCGTGGCGTAGCTCACTACACTGTGCCGGACGGGCCGTGTAGGGCGCTCCGAGTCGAGTGGAGGGCACAGAAGCCATGTCTGCGGTGCCGGTACGACGCTCCGGTCGGGAGTCCCTCCTGACCCGGATGACGCGGATCATCGACGCGTTCGACGACCCGAACGTCGATCTCAGCCTCGACCAGATCGCACGCCGCTCCGGGCTGCCCCGGTCCAGCACGCACCGGATCATCGTCGAGATGATCGACCTGGACTGGCTCACCCGGTGGGGGCGAAACTTCCGCCTCGGACCCCGCGCTCTCGGTGCGGTCGGTCCTCAAGCCGACCACGCCCGGATCCGCATGGGCGCCAGCGGCATCCTTCAGGACTTGTTCCTGCGCACCGGAATGGTGATCCACCTGGGGGTGCTCGACGGTGGACAGGAGTACTTCCTCGACAAGATCGGCGGGCCGTACGCGCAGGTGCTCCGGTCACGCGTCGGGGGAAGGTTTCCGGCGCACCGAGGGGCCGGCGGCCGTTCCATGCTCGCGCTGCTGAGCCCGGAGGAGGTGGACGACGTGGTGGGTCCCGCCCTCGCCCGCCCGGGTGCGGATCCTCACTGGACGATGCCCGCCCTGCACGCGGAACTGGCCCGGATCCGGAACCGGAAGGGCATTGCCTTCGAGACCGCGGCCACGGGGATCGGCGCCGAGATGCAGACCATCGGCAGCCTCGGCTGCGCCGTGCGGTCGAGGGACGGCGCCGCCGTCTCCCTGTCCGTCGCGGGCGACGCCGGTTCACTGCGCCCCGAGAGCCTCGTGCCGGTCATGCGGGAGGCCGCCGCCGCGCTGGCGAGGGCCGTCTGACCGCCGTTCGTCTCATGCGGCGAGATGGGCGCGCCACCGGCGGTGACGTCGTGGCTCACTGACCCGAACCGCACACGAGGGAAGGGTCGCGATGAATCGTTTCGAAGGACGGGTTGCTCTGATCACCGGCGGGGCGCGCGGGCAGGGACGCTCACATGCCATCGCATTCGCGGAGGGCGGCGCCGACGTGATCGTCACCGACCGCTGCGAGGCCGTGGATGTCGTCGGATATCCGATGCCGACCGTGGACGATCTCGAGGAAACCGTGCGCCTGGTGGAGAAGACCGGACGCCGTTGCCTCGCGGTCAAGGCGGACTCCGGCGATCGCTCGGCGATGGAGTCGGCTGTCGCGCAGGGTCTCGCGGAGTTCGGCCGGATCGACATCGCCGTCGCCAATGCCGGGGTGTCCGTTCAGGGCGCCGTGCAGGACACGTCGTCGGCGGTGTGGGACGAGGTGATCGGCACCAATCTGACCGGGGTGTTCAACACTGTTGCCACTGTCGCGCCGACGATGATCGCGCAGGGCTACGGCCGGATCGTCACGATCTCGTCGATGCTGGGGCGTCAGGGCAACACCAACATGGCTGCCTACTGCGCATCGAAGTGGGGCGTGATCGGCCTGACCAAGAGCGCCGCGCTCGACCTCGCCGAGTCCGGCGTCACGGTCAACGCGATCGCCCCGGGCAACATCGCCACCGACATGCTCCTCAACGACACTCTCTACCGGCACATGCGACCGGACCTCGATGCTCCCGGTCCGGACGATATCGCCACCATCATGCAAGGGCTGCACGCCATTCCGACACCGTGGCTCGACCCCAGCGAGATCACTCGGGCGGTTCTCTTCTTCGCGGACGAGGCCGGGGCCCACATCTCCGGGACGGTGCTACCCGTCGATGCCGGCCACGCCGGCCGCGTGACGGCATGACCGACACCGGCGCTGCCGAAGAGCAGTTCCGCGAGATCGAGGCCGGCACCGCGCCGGAACGCTATGCCCGGGGCTGGCACTGCCTCGGTCTGTCCCGGGAGTTCCGGGACGGTAAGCCGCACTCGATTCAGGCGTTCGGTACCAAGCTGGTGATCTTCGCGGACAGCACAGGTGAACTCCGGACGCTCGACGCGTACTGCCGGCACATGGGCGGTGACCTGAGCCAGGGCGAGATCAAGGGCGACTCGGTGGCGTGCCCGTTCCACGACTGGCGCTGGAACGGCAACGGCCGCTGCACCGACATTCCCTATGCCCGAAGGGTTCCCCCCGTCGCGAAGACGAGGTCGTGGCACACCCTCGACCAGGACGGTCTGCTGTTCGTCTACAACGATCCCGAGGGTAGACCGCCACCGGCGGAAGTTGCGCCGCCCCGGATCCCGGGCGCGACATCGGACGAGTGGACGGACTGGAAGGGCTTCAAACAGACTGTTGTGCAGACGAACTGCCGTGAGCTGATCGACAACAACGTTGACATGGCACATTTCTTCTATGTGCACGGCTCGTTCCCGACGTACTTCAAGAACGTCTTCGAGGGGCACGTTGCAGCTCAGCACATGAACGGCGTGAGCCGTGAGGACATCCGCCCGCCCAGTAAGGACGGCGAGCCCGAACTGGTCGGCAACAGCTCGTCGGCGGCCTACTACGGCCCGTCTTTCATGATCGACGAACTGACCTATCACTACGATCGATTCGACATCGAGTCGGTGCTGCTGAACTGCCACTATCCGATCGACGCGAACAGTTTCGTCCTCACCTACGGCGTGATCGTCAGGAACTCCGAGCATCTCGATGCCGCCGCGGCCGAGAAGATGGCGGAGAACATGGGTGCCTTCATCACCAAGGGCTTCGAGCAGGACGTCGAGATCTGGCGCAACAAGATTCGGATCGACAACCCCTTGCTGTGTGAGCAGGACGGACCGGTCTACCAGCAGCGGCGGTGGTACGAGCAGTTCTACGTCGACATCGCGGATGTCGAGCCGGACATGGTGAACCGCTTCGAGTTCGAATTGGACACGACTCGTCCCGTCGAATCGTGGAAGCGTGAAGTGGCCGAGAATCTGGCCCGTCGGGGCTGACTCCGATCGGATACGACTGTGGGGCTGCGCGCCACATCACACACGCAGCCCCACGGTCGGTGTCACCGAGCTCAGGCGCCGAGTGATCCGCTGAAGAAGTCGAGGGCGCCGAAGAGATCGGAGAAGGCGCCGAAGAACTCGGCGAGGTAGCTCAGGTCCATGGGAAACATAGCCTTTCGTCGTGGAGAGGTACGCGGTTGCGCACTGGCCATACTGCTCCGCGGACCTGTGGGCCAGCTTGGTTCGCTCTGGCAGATCTCTGGCAGAATCGGCGAGGCTAGTTGGGGGCTACGACGGTGATGCGGTCCGGCGGCGGGGGTGCCACCGGTGACCGGGCTTCGAGGTAGGCCGTGAGCGCGTCGAGATCGTTTCCGGCGGACGCGGGTTCGGTGCCACCGCGCAGGGCGGTGAAGCCGTCGCCGCCGTCGGCCAGGAACTTGTTGACCGCCACCCGATAGCGGGCGTCCGGTGTGACGGGAATGCGGTCGACGCGGATGTCGGTGATGCGCGAACCGATGGGTGCGCCGCGGTCCACCCGGTAGGTCAGCGATGCCGACGGCGCAAGGATGAGCTCTAGTGTCGATCCGTCGGATCGAACCTGGAACTGTTGTTCGAGAACGTCTTTCAGCTGTCCTCCCGTGAGGGTGCGGACCTCGAGCGAGTTGACGAATGGCTGCACCTGGTAGGCGTCCCCGAAGGTGGCGGTGCCGTCGGCGCCGTACAGCAGATCGGTGCGGATGCCGCCGGGGTTGGTGAGGGCGATCTGCGCGCCGCGCCCGCGGGCCGCCTCGAGTTGGGCGTCGGCGACGAGGTTGCCGAGCGGACTCTCCCCGGTGGGGCCTGGTTCGCGGGTGATGTCCGCGGTGACGGCGCCGACGGGTCGCCGGGCCACCTCCGCCGACTGCAGGTCTGCCCGGTCGACGAGGTCGGTCACCGTCTGATCAGGTGGGATGTCATGGGTGACAATCTGATTGAAAGCCTGCGTGCTCTCGCGGTTCACCTCGCCGGTGGCCCGATCGAGCGTCATGTCCACCACCGAGACGATGCGGCCGTGGGACGCCGCCTGCATCATCGGACGAGGATTACCCGCCGGATCGTCGACGGTGCAGTTGTACTGGGTGTGACTGTCGGCGGTGAAGATCGCGTCCACCAGCGGCGTCGCCCGGGTCGCGATCGCCCGGGCCGGGCCGTCGGCGAGATCGCACGAATTGGGGCCACCGGTGGTCTGCTCGTCGCCGCGGTGCAGCAGCACGACGATCGCGTGCACGCCGAGGAAGTCCAGCGTCTCGGCGGTGCGGTCGATGGCGGTCAGTTCGTCGCCGAAGTCGAGCCCCTCGACCCCCTCGACCGCGACCTTCGACCGTGCGTCGGACGGCATCACGCCGATCACCCCGACGGGTACCCCGTCGGCGTAGTTCACCGCGAACGGCAGGGTGGCGGGGGTGCGGTCCGGGAAGGTCATGTTCGCCGCGAGCAGCGGGAACTGTGCTCCGGCGAACTCGGATTCGAACTGGCAGCCGTCGACGGGGTGGCAGCCGCCGGTCTGCATGCGCCGGAACTCGCCGAAGCCCTCGTCGAGCTCGTGGGTGCCGATCGAGGCGGCGTCGACGCCCAGCATGTTGAGCAGGTTCACCGCCGGTTCGTCGTGAAACAGTGCCGACTCGATGGGGGAGGACCCCCAGTTGTCGCCCACCGAGTAGAGCAGCGAGTTCGAGGCCTGCCCGCGCAACTGGCGGACGTAGGCGGCCAGGTAGGCCGCCCCGCCGGCCTCGACGGTGGGGCCGTCGGGCCGCGAGACCTGGGCCCGAGCCTCCTTGGGGGGCTGCAGGCTGCCGTGCAGGTCGTTGATCGCGAGGAGGCGGACGGGCACCTTCTCGATATCCGACGGCCGCGCCTCCGCGGTGTGGGCGCCGACCGTCAGCGATGCGCCGAGTGCCGTCGCGAGAACGATCGCCCGGCCGCGGCTCCGGCGTCCGGGCGTATCGCTTCCTGGTCGGCACACCGGGATGAGTTTGCCAACGAAAAGGTGACGGTGTCCCCGTCGGCCGATAACGGTTGGATTACGCCGTGGTCGACTCGGCCGTGACCCCGGCGAGTCGCTCCGCGGCCGCCGAGGTCGCGAAGGCGAGGAAGGCGTCGTTCTCGTGCGGGTCGCCGATGGTGATGCGGACGCCGTCGACACCGTACGGGCGGATGAGCACGCCGACCTCGGCGCACGCCTCGCCGTACGCGGCGGAACGCTCGCCCAGCGGCAGCCACACGAAGTTGGCCTGCGTGACCGGGACGTCGTAGCCGGCGGCGAGCAGCGCATCACGCATCCGGTCGCGCTCGGCGACGACGTCGTGGGTGCGGTGCAGCAACTCGTCCCGCGCGCCGAGGCACGCGATGGCCGCAGCCTGCGCGACGGCGTTGACGCTGAACGTGATGTGCACCTTCGCGAGGGCGGCGATGATCGCCGGGTCGGCGACCGCGTATCCGACGCGGACCCCCGCGAGCCCGTAGGCCTTGGAGAACGTGCGCAGCGCCACGACGTTGCGGCGGGTGCGGGCCAGTTCGACGCCGTCGACTCCGGAGCGGTTGTACTCGTAGTACGCCTCGTCGAGCGCGACGACGATGTGCGCCGGGACGGCGTCGAGGAAGCGCTCGAGTTCGTCGCGGCCCAGTGCGGTGCCGGTCGGGTTGTTGGGGTTGCACACGAAGATCAGGCGGGTGCGGTCGGTGATCGCGGCGACCATCGCGTCCAGGTCGTGGCTGTGCTCCGGGGTGAGTGGCACCGGGACGGAGACCGCGCCGGCCACCTTCGTCACCACCGGGTACGCCTCGAACGACCGCCACGCGTAGATGACCTCGTCGCCCTCGTTGCACGTGGCCTGCACCAGTTCCTGGCACAGCGCCACGGAACCGCATCCGGTCGCGATGTTCTCCGTCGGCACCCCGAGCGTCTCGGACAGTGCGCGGACCAGGGCGGCCGACGTGTTGTCGGGGTAGCGGTTCGCGGTCGCGGCGGCGTCGGCGATGGCCTGCGCGACGCCGGGCAGCGGCCCCTGCGTCGTCTCGTTGCTGGCCAGTTTGATCGCCCCGGGATAACTGCGGCCCGGCACATAGGTCGGAATGGATGCGAGGTCTGCGCGGGTCACGGGGGTCACGATGCGATTATGCGCCCCGGGATCGCGTGCACAGCCGACGCGGTCGTGCCAAGGTTGATTCATGCCGGGGATCTTCCGGGACGACGCCCCTTTGCGCTCTGCCGCCGACGCCCCCGCGGGGTCGCGGGACCGGGTGCCGATCACCGCCGTCGAACCCGATCGTCCGGCCCGCGGCGGCATCGTCCTCCTGCACGAATCACGCGAATTCGGCCCGGCCCTGCTCGACCTCATGCGGGCGCTGGCCGCGGAGGGCTGGGTGGTGGCGGCCCCTCACCTTTTCCATCACGAACCGGCACACAGCAATATCGAGGTGTTCGGCCAGAGCCTCTTCGACGACTTCGACGCCACCTTCGACTGGCTCGTCGAACGGGGTGTCTATGCGGACTGCGTCGGCGTCCTCGGTTTCGACGACGCCGGCACCGCCGCGATGCTCGTCGCGACGAATCGTCCGGTCGGGGCCGCGGTGAGCGTGGCGGCGGGCGGCATCGTCGAACCGCTCGCCGACGACACCCCCACGCTCGTAGACGCCGCGCCCGCACTGAAAGCTCCGTGGCTGGGCCTCTACGGCGAGGACGATCCGCGGACCCCGCCCGAGCACGTCGAGCGGCTGCGGGACGCCGTCGCGAAGGCCGACGCGCCCACCAACATCGTCAGCTACGTCGGACTCGCGCACCGCGCCGACGAGCCGCCCGTCCGGGAGCCGTCGGCCGACGACGACGATCCCCTGGTGGTCGCGATCCTCGACGCCCAACGTCGGATCTTCGACTGGTTCGACGGCAATCTGAGGTAGGTGTGGCCACTGACCAGCCGTTTTGCGTTTGCTGGCGATCCCTGTGTAATGTTTCGCCCGGCGGATCGGAAACGAGCCGGCCCCCAAGGAGGCGTGCCAGAGCGGCCGAATGGGACTCACTGCTAATGAGTTGTCCCCCTCAAAGGGGACCGGAGGTTCAAATCCTCTCGCCTCCGCCACACTGGTCCTTTCGTGGGTCCAGTACAACTGAAGATAGACCATGCGCCCGTAGCTCAACGGATAGAGCACTTGACTACGGATCAAGAGGTTAGGGGTTCGAATCCCTTCGGGCGCACAACAGGAAGCCCCTCATCAGCAGCAATGCTGATGAGGGGCTTTCTTGCTCTCGCAAGGGGGGTGCCCCTGCCGTCGATGGTGACGTTGTGGGCGGGCTCACGCTTCACGGGTCTGTCGAACGCCGAGGCTCACGACCGGGCCGTTCGTCTGGCGCGCTTTCCTCGGGCCACTGCGTCGGGATGGGTGACGCGTAGGCTGAAGGTATCGAGGTGCTAGGTCGCCGGCGGGTCTTCGTACGGCAGTGCATCGGTCGGACAACGATCGGTTTCGTCCCCCGATGAAGGAGCGCCAGCCATGACGCGACAGCTGGATCTGGTGAATGGCCTCCTTTACGAGGTCGAGACAGCAGACGGTCTACAGCCGTTCCCCATCCCGACCCGTACTCCGCGACTGGTCTTGTGCGGTCAGAATCCGGGGTCCGGGCAGATCGCCGGTGCCTGGTGGCCATGGACGTCGAACCTGACCGCCCAGCTGCACGATCTGATCGCCGTGCTCACACCCCGAACCGGGCCGATCGAGCGGATCGCGTTCGACTGGGACATGCTCAGCGTCAATCAGCGACGAATCGACAACACCGACGGGATCCGGTTCATCGGACCACTGCCGGGGCAGCCCGCTGGGGTGATGTGTCTGATCGGCGCCGATCGACGGGGCACGCTCCTGGTGGTGATTCCACCGAACACCCAACCGCAACGCGCCTACGAAGACATGCGAGCGCTGGTCGACGACGGCTACAGGGTCGCATAGAGCATCCCGAATCGAGGCGGTCCCGGGGCGATCGGGTTGGGCCCGATTCGAATTGTGCTCAGGCACGAGTTGATTCACGCACCCTGCTCCGGCGGCGGAGGCGGAGTATTGCGCTGTTGATCGGCCCGTGCGCTGTCGGCGCGGTGAATCTGGTCGAGTTCGTTGCGGGCCGCGCGTCCTCGTCGGGAGGACCGCCGGGCACCGGCCAGCAGGAGCGCGAGGCCGACCACTCCGACCGCGCCCACGACGATGCCGTAGAGAAAGAGCGTCCCGGTCGATCCGGTCACGTGGTACCCGAAGATCGAGAAGTCGTCGGTTATCGCATGGTCGGTGCCGCCGTTGGTCAGGACTCCGGCGATCGCGATCACGACGGCTGCGACGAGGAGAATCAGTCCGATGATCACAAGCATGTCGACTCCAGTCGGAACGGGGTGGCCAGGAGCGTAGGACGCATACCCGCTTCTCGATCGCTTCACACCACAGCCCCTGGCAGCACGGTCGGACGATCCCGACGTTCACTCCGGATCCGGCGCCCTCCTGCGCTGTGCTCGAAGGTCGCGGCGAAAGCCGTTCCCCTGTGTCGCATGGGAGAGGACACTCGAAGGATGAGGCTGGGATGTCATCCCCCGCGGATCAGGAGCGACCTCTCTTGTGCTCCTGCGGCTTCCGTCGCCGGGTGCGACCGGTGAATCCGGGGGACCGGGCCTGGGACGTCGGGTACGCGGCTGGTTGGCGGTTGGTGCGCGCCCTACCCGAGCGGTGGGCGAGGCGCCTGTTCGACCTCGCGGCCGATCGTGCGGCACGGGGCGGCGGACCGGACCAGTTGCGGCGCAATCTGGCTCGGGTGCTGTCCACCACGCCGGCGCAGGTGCCCGACGACCTCGTGCATGCGAGTCTGCGTTCCTACGCCCGCTACTGGTGCGAAGCCTTCCGGCTGCCGTCAATGGATCCGGTGCGGCTGGCTGAAGGCATCGAATCCACGGCCACAGGGCTCGACAACATTCACGAGGCGGTCGACCGTGGCAGCGGTGCGGTTCTGGCCCTACATCACAGCGGAAACTGGGACATGGCGGGCGTATGGCTGGCACAGCGGGTGGGTCCACCTGTCGTCGTCGCCGAGCGGCTCAGGCCCGAATCGCTCTACCAGCGTTTCGTTCGGTTCCGTGAGAGTCTGGGTTTCGAGATCATCCCGCTCACCGGGGCCGCGCAACCGCCGTTCGAGCAGCTGGCCGCATGTCTACGGCAGGGGCGGATCGTCGGGCTACTCGCCGAATGCGATGTGGCGGGGACGGGCGTGCCGGTGACTTTCTTCGGTGAACCGACCCGTATGCCTGCCGGGCCGGCTCGGCTGGCGATCGACACCGGTGCGCCACTGCTGCCGGTCAACTGTTGGTTCACGCCCGACGGCTGGGGCTTCCACGTCGGCACGCCGATCGATACACGTGGTGGACTGCGGCACACGACGCAGGCAATGACCAGCCAGTTCGCGACCGGTATTGCGGCGCACCCGGCCGACTGGCACATGCTGCAACGGGTGTGGACCGCCGACTTCCCTCGAGGCCGGTAACACGCCGCCATTCGGAGTAGGACGTGATCGGAAGTCCAAGTGCCCCAGGCCCCTTCGCGTGTGCGCAGCAATGCCGGTGGGGCCTTCTCGTGCCCGGTTGTCGGGTATCCGTCGTGGCCAGCGCGAACACTTCAACCCTGATTTGACAGTCCCGGGAGCCGTGCTGAATATTCACAGGCTAGGCTGAACTCACTTTGGGTAGTCTGCCCTAATTTATCTCGAAGATGTCACATCGCGACCCCAAGGAGAGCACCGCCGTGCGATACCGTTTTGCGCCGATTGCAGCGCTGTGCGTCGGACTTGCGCTGGTCGGCGGGGTCACCGCGTGCAGCACCGACGCTCCCGTCTCCGCGGAGACCGCCTCGACGTCCACGACCACCGCGGCCGAGGCCACGGCGAAGCTCGAGGCGGCTCTCGCGCAGTTCCCCGCGACCCCGCCGAAGACAGTGGTGGCGGCGTCCGTTCCTCTCGCGGAGATTCTCACGCTGCTCGACATTCCGGTCGCCGGCGTCCCATCCACCACGACGCAGCAGCTCCCCGCCGCGCTCGACGGTGTGCCCCGCATCGGTTCGACGATGGCGCCCGACGTGGAGAAGATCGTCGCCCTTGCCCCCGACCTGGTCATCGCAGCCGAGTCCTCGCGCAGCACGGTCGAGGCGAGTCTGGCGTCCACCACGACACCGTCGGCGTTTCTCGAGACCGACAGCTTTGGCGATCTGAAGTTCGCGGTGGAGGTGCTGGGCGCGGCCTTCGATCGCACGGATCAGGCCGACAAGATCATCGACACGATGAACGATCAGGAGCAGACGCTCGCCTCGGCCGGCGCGTCGACGGACGCCCCGAAGGTGCTGGTGCTGATCGGGGCCACCGATTCGTTCATGGTGATGAACGACAGCTCCTTCCTGGGCAGCCTCATCAACCTCTCCGGCGCCGACAACATCGCGGTGTCGGCGTTGAAGGCCAAGGAAACCTACAGCGCCGTCAACCTGGAGAACATCATCGCGGCGGCTCCGGATGTGGTGCTGGTGCTGCGCTCGGGCAACGTCGCCGACAGCCAGGCTGCCTTCGATGCCGAGGTTGCGAAGAACGCTGCCTGGAAGAGCTTGCCCGCGTACGCGAATGGCCGTATTCACGTGCTGGACTACTCGACGTTCGGCTATACCTCGGTCGGCCAGCTCGCACAGGCCGTCCCGGCCCTCGCAGGTCTGCTCTACCCGTGAGTTCTCCGTCGACGGCCACTCGCACGCGTGCGAAGTGGGCCCTCCCCATCGCGTGGTCCCTGCTCGCGGTCGTCACTCTGGTCAGCCTCGGTCTCGGCAGCGTGCACATCTCCCCGGGAGAGATCGTCTCGCTCCTGGCGGGCCGCACCGAAAGTGACTCCTTCAGCACGATTCTCTGGGACGTGCGGTTGCCGCGCGTTCTGCTCGCGCTCCTGGTCGGCGCGAGCATCGCGGTGTCGGGTGCGCTCCTCCAGACCGTGATGGGCAACCCGCTCGCCGACCCGGGCCTGACCGGCGTCACGAGCGGCGCCGCGGCTCTCGTCCTGGTGATCCTGTTGGCCGCCCCGAGCTACCAGTCGATGATTCCGGTCGCCGCATTCGGCGGCGGCGTCATTGCCGCCGTGATCGTCTACGCGCTGGCGTGGCGTCGCGAGGGAATCAAGCCACTGAACATCATCCTGGCGGGAGTCGCGGTCAACGCCCTCGCCGGTGCTGTCATCGCGTTCCTGTCGCTGCGCTACAGCGACCGGCTGCCAGCTGCGATCCAGTGGATGAACGGCAGCCTCGCCGCCAAGGGCATGAACTCGGTCTGGATGATCCTGCCTTACACGGTGATCGGGCTCGTGGTCGCCATGCTGTGCATCCGTTCGGCGAACGTCATGCGGTTGGGCGACGATGTCGCGCGCAATCTGGGCGAAGGCGTCAACACCACTCGGATCTTGCTGTCGTTGGTGGCCGTCTTCCTCGCCGCAATCGCAGTGGCGGCCGTCGGGATCATCGGCTTCGTGGGCCTGGTCGTGCCGCACATCGCCCGAATGATCGTGGGATCGAACCATGCCGTGCTCATCCCCATGAGCATCGCCGTGGGCGCCCTGCTGGTGCTGGTCTCCGACACACTGGGGAGGACGGTGTTCAGTCCCACCGAGATTCCCGCAGGCATCGTCATGGCCGTGGTCGGTGCGCCGTACTTCCTCTACCTCATGCGCCGCCAGGGGGCGTAGTGACACTGATCGAAGCCCGGGAACTGGGCATCTGGTACGGCGACAAGCAGATCGTCGACGACGTCTCGATCGCCGTCGGATCCGAAGAGGTGGTGACCCTCATCGGGCCGAACGGGTCCGGGAAGTCCACCATTCTCAAGGCCCTGAGCGGCCGGCTCGGCCCCCGCACCGGGACCGTCCTGCTCGAGGGCTCGGACATGGCGTCGTGGTCGTCGCGTCGACGCGCGCGGGCGATCGGGATGCTCAACCAGAAGAACACGGCACCAACGGATATGACGGTGCGCGAACTGGTCGGCTACGGACGGCACCCGCACCGCCGCTGGTACGAGCGCACCACCGGCGAGGACGGCGAGGCCGTCGACTGGGCCATCGCGCACACCGAGCTGAAAGCCCTGGCGGACCGTCCTGTCGCCGAGCTGTCCGGTGGTGAGGCCCAGAGGGCTTGGCTCGCCATGGTTCTCGCGCAACGCCCGCGGGTCCTGCTGCTCGACGAGCCGACCACCTATCTCGACATCGCGCACCAGCACGAGGTCCTCGAGGTGGTCACCTCGCTCAACCGCACGCTGGGAATCTCGGTTCTCATGGTGCTGCACGATCTCAATCAGGCGGCAACCTTCAGCGACCGGATCGTTGCCCTCGCCTCCGGCCGGATCGCGTCCGAGGGCACGCCCAGAGAGGTTCTGACGCCCGACCTGATCCGTGACGTGTACGGCATGGAAGCCGAGGTCGAGGAGCACCCCGTCACCTCGCAGCCCCGCATTCACCTGGTCCGACGGCAATGGAACATTCCCGTGGCCGTTCCTATCTCAGAGGAGAATTGATGCTTTCCGCAACAGAACTCGAACAGTCCTTGGCCGGTTACCGCGATTTTCTCGTCGACCGCAAGACTGTCGTCATCGCGACGACGGACGAGAACGGTCAGCCTTTCCAGTCGATCGCACCGTTCGCCGGGCACGACGGCGCGCTGTACGTCTACCTGAGCGAGATCGCGGACCACTTCCGGTACCTGAGCCGGGCGGACACCGCGCATGTCTTCTTCCACGCCGACGAAGCCGCCTCCGCCAACATCTTCGGTGTCGAACGAGCCAGCTTCGCGTGCACGGTCGAGCGCGTGGAGGAAGAGGGCCACGACGCCGTCTTCGAGAAGTTCGGGGACAAGTCCAACCCCAAGATGGTCAAGTTGCTGCGCACCCTCGACTTCCATCTGTTCCGCCTGACGCCGCAGGACGGCCGCTACGTCGTCGGCTTCGGCAAGGCGTTCGACGTCAGCTTCGACGGCACCCGATTCGACCATGTCGTCATCGACAAGAAGCCGGTCGCTGCAGAAGCCAACTGACACAGAGGTGTCCGTCTGTTGCCCAGCTCGCGATCGAGCTGGGCAACAGTCGTTTCACTGGGTGAGGATTCGTTCTACGAACCGAACGGCAGATCCAGTGAGCCGAAGGAGGAGCCGACGGACGATCCCGTCGACTGTCGCCACGGTCCCCGGATCGCGACGGTGATGCCCGGGGTCTGGATGTTGGCGTAGAGCGTCCTACCGTCGTGGCTGAAGGCCGGACCGCAGAACTCGCTCTCGTTCAGTTCGTTTCGGGCAACCGAGAACGGCTCGCCGCTCTCGGTCACGCCGATCAGGTGGCTGATGCCGTCGCCGTCCTCGGCGAGGATCAGGCCGCCGTGCGGCGAGACGGTGATGTTGTCGGGGCCGTCGTAGTTTCCGGTGTCGACGGACGGATCCGGGTTCACGCCGAACAGGGTCTTCAGCTCGACCGTCTGGGTGGCGGGGTCGTAGAACCACACCTGCCCGTCGTGCTCGGCGACGCTGCCGTCGCTGGTGCGGGCGAAGCTGGCGACGAAGTAGGCGCCGCCGTCGCCCCACCACTGGCCCTCGAGCTTGCGGCTGCGGGTCACCTGGTCGTTGGTGAACTGCTTGCGCACCGAGGTGGTCTTCGCGTCACGGTCGGGGACGTCGACCCACTGCACGGCGTAGCGGACGCCGGGTGCGGTCGCCTGCGCCAGGTCGGGTACGTGGGTGCCGTTCAGGAAGCACTTCATCGCCTGCAGGGTGCCGGCGGTATCCCCGCCGGGCGACTGCGCGAGCGCGTGGAACGCACCCGGCCCGCCGACGAAGCCCTGCGGCGGTGTCCAGCGGTAGAACAGGCCGTTGGGGTTCCCGGCGTCCTCGGTGAGGTAGACGGCGCTCGATGCGGGGTCGACGACGACCGCCTCGTGGGCGTACCGGCCCAGGAACTTCAGCGGAATCGGGCTCTTGCCGACGTTCGCGGCCTGGCTCGCCGGGTCGACCTCGAAGACGTAGCCGTGGGCGAGGGTGAAGCCGTTCGATCCGGCGCGGGCCTCGGTCTCCTCACACGTGAGCCAGGTGCCCCACGGGGTGATGCCGCCCGCGCAGTTGTTCACGGTGCCCGCGACGCTGACGTACTGCTTCTGGCGCACACCGCTGCGGTCGAGCGCGGTCGTGGTGGTGCCGCCGCGCGCACCCGGGTCGTAGGTGAGGCCGTCGACCACCGGGACGCCGTACGGTTCGTTGCCGCCGACCTCGTGGTTGGTGACGATCGTGGTGCCGCTGCCGTTCGCGAACACGCCGTTCGCGTCGGGATCGCTCGGAAACGGGACACCGCCGTCGAGCAGCGTCTCACCCGAGCGGGAGACGATCGTGTACGAGAAGCCCTTCGGAAGGGCGAGGATCCCGTTGGGGTCGGCGACGAGCGGGCCGAAGCCGATCGTGCCGGCGGGCGCGGCGCCCGCGAGAGCAGGTCGGAACAGGGTGCCGACACTGCCCGCAAGCGTCACCCCGATTCCGGCCAGGGCAGTGCGCTCGAGGAACGTGCGGCGATTGAGCGGTGACGTAGGCACTGTGCGGCCTCCCTTTCGATGATCAAGGTCGAGAGGAAGGTAAGTCGGCAACCACAACGACAGAATGCGGCTGGATGGACTGCCGGTGAACCGGTCCGGAACTTCGTAGTGTCGATCCTGTTGTTTCGCATGCTGTTACGGACCGCACATGGAGAATCCCCCACCGGCAGCGCTGGTGGGGGATTCTCGAAAGTAGTGGTGGCGCGACGGCGCGATGGCGCTGCGGCCGTCGCGAGCTCACATCAGCTGAAGGAAGCCAGTGTGCCCATCACGCCCAGGATCGTGGCGATCGCGGTGAGCGCGGTGGCGACGCCGCTCACGACCGGCTTGACCTCGGCGACAGACGTAGCGAACTCGGAAGAACCCATAACTGCTTCCCATCCATGTGTTTGTTGGATTGCGCGAACCGCGCGCTCGCAAGTTACCGCATGGTAGGGACGAAGTGTGCGCCCTACCCTGGAATTCACCCGCGAAATCAACCCTGGTGGGGCGGGCCTCTCATCGATTCCAGCTCGACGGCAGCACTGCCGCGACCACGCCGATGGCGAGGGCGGTGAAGACCACCACCCAGAAGATCGCGAACGGGGTTCGTCCGAGCCCGACGGCTATCGCGCCGGGAATCAGGGAATTCCAGGAGACGCTCATGTCGTCGGCCCATCGGTCGGTCGTTTCAGATCTCTCGAATGTCCGGCAGGTGGGGGAGCAGGTCGTCCGCGCGGATCGGCAGTTCGCGCACGCGGATCCCGGTCGCGTTGCAGACGGCGTTGACGACGGCGGCAGCGCTGCCGACATTTCCGATCTCGCCGGCGCCGCGCGAGCCCATCGGGGTGGCGCGTTGGTCGATGTCATCGAGCCAGATCGCATCCATGTCCCGGATGTCCGCGTTCGTGGGAAAGTGGTACGTCGCGAGATCCTGAGTGACGACGTGTCCGAACCGGCCGTCGCGGACGCTCTCCTCGTGCAGCGCCATCGAGATCCCGAACGTCATGCCACCGAGTAGTTGAGAACGGACCGTGCGCGGGTTGACGACCCGGCCGATCGAGAACACTCCGAGCATGCGCGGAACGGTGATCTCGCCGGTGTGTACGTCGACGCGGGCTTCGATCAAATGTGCTCCGTAGGAATGGATTCTGTAGTTGTCGTCGGGTTCGGTGTCGGATTCCGCGGTCACCTCGGCCCCCTGGAGGGGATCGTCGCCGAACTCGGCGCGGAACTTGTGTGCGGCCGCCAGGATCGCCGAGCCCCACGATGACGTCCCGGACGATCCTCCCGCGACGGTTCCGTACGGCAACGCGGTGTCCCCGATCTCGAGTGCGATCTGTTCGGGGAGGCACCCCAGAGCGTCGGCGGCGATGAGCGTGAGCGTGGTCCACGTGCCGGTGCCGATGTCCACGGCGTCGATCTGCACGCCCAGCCGACCGTCCTCGCGGAGTCGGATGCTCGCCTTCGAACCCGCATTGATCATGTGCGGATAGGCGGCGCTCGCCACGCCGAAGCCGACAAGCGCGTCGCCTTCACGCCGACTCCCCGCCGGCCGCCGGGCTCCCCAACCGAATCGGCGGGCACCCTCGCGCAGACACTCGACCAGACGGCGCGACGCCCACGGCTTGCCGCTTTCCGGGTCGACGGACGGATCGTTGCGGACCCGCAGCTCGATGGGATCGATTCCGCAGGCTTCGGCGAGCTCGTCCATCGCCACCTCGCCCGCGTACATGCCGGGGGCTTCACCCGGTGCGCGCATCCAGTACGGCACCGGAACGTCGAGTGCCACGGCTCGGTGGGAGGTGCGCCGATGGGGGGCCGAATACATCGACCGGGACGGGACCGCGGTCTGCTCGACGAACTCCTTGGTGTGCGAACTCTGCGAGTACGCATCGTGCACCAGCGCCGTGATGCCGCCGTCGTGGTTCGCCGCAATCCGGATGTGCGACGCCGTCGGTGGACGGTAGCCGACGAAGACGAACATCTGCTGCCGGGTCACCGGGAACTTCACCGCTCGGCCGGGCAATGTCATCGCGGCCATGGCGGCGATGACGTTGTGCGCGTGCGGGGCGCCCTTGGAACCGAATCCGCCGCCCACATGCGGCGCGATCACCCGGATCTGCTCCGGGGACAACCCCAGAACCGGCGCGAGCGTGTCCGCGACTCCGTGCGGTCCCTGCGTGGAGTCGTACAGCGTCAGCGACTGTTCGGCCTCGTCCCACAGCGCGATGGTCGTGTGCGGTTCCATCGGATTGTTGTGCTCTTCCGGCGTCGTGTACCAGCCGTCGACGGTCACGCCGTCGGTGCGAGCCTCGGCGAAGGCGCCGTCCGGATCGCCCGCCTCCGTGGTGGTGTCGTAGCCGCCGTTGGCGGAGTCGGGGAGGTACATGCCCGCTGCGTCCGTACGAAATGTGGTGTCGTGAGTGTGGACGTCGTACTGGACGCGCACGAGGGACTGCGCGTGACGGGCCTGCTCCGGGGTCTCGGCGATCACGGCGCCGATCGGCTGCCCACGGAAGCCCACGGTCAGGTCTTGCAGTACGCAGTACTCGCCGTCCGTGGTGTCCGTCAGGCGCGGCGCATTCCACGGCGTGAGCACCGCCAGCACCCCGTCGGACATTTCGGCCGCGGTGGTGTCGATGTCCACGATGGATCCGCGCGCGATCGTCGAGGTGACCGCGTGCAGGAACACGGGGGCGGCCACGGAATGCTCGTACGCGTACGGGGCCGTTCCGGTGACCTTGGCGGGGCCGTCGATGCGCGGGAGGGAGCTGCCGATGGCGTTCACTGCGCCGCCTCCCCGGCAAGTTCTCGCAGCACGGCGACGGCGGTGCGTTGCAGCAGCGGGACCTTGAATCGGTTGCCGTCCAGGGGATGTGCCGTCGCCAGTTCGGCGTCGACCGCATCGGCGAACGCGTCGACGTCGGCGGTGCGCCCACGCAATGCCGCCTCGGCGCGCGTGGCCCGCCACGGCTTGTGCGCCACACCGCCGAAGGCGATGCGGACACGGGTGACGACTCCGGCGTCGAGTCCCAGTTCCGCGGCGACGGCGACCAGCGCAAATGCGTACGACGCGCGTTCGCGCACCTTCCGATACGACGACACCGCACCCGGCATCGGTGCCGGCAGCTCGACCGCGACGATCATCTCGTCGGATTCCAGCACGGTGTCCCGGTCGGGTTCGCGTCCCGGAAGCCGGTGGAACTCTGTCACCGGGATGCGCCGCTCACCGTCGGTGCCCAGCGCCAGCACCTGAGCGTCGAACATCGCGAGCGCCACCGCCATGTCCGACGGGTGGGTCGCGACGCAGGCGTCCGAGGCGCCCAGAATGGCGTGATGCCGGGTGAATCCACCGACCGCCGAGCACCCGGTGCCGGGCTGTCGCTTGTTGCACGGCGTCGACACGTCCTGGAAGTAGACGCACCGCGTTCGCTGGAGCAGGTTCCCGCCCGTCGTGGCCAGATTGCGCAACTGTGGTGACGCGCCGGCGGACAGGGCTCGTGACAGCGCCGGATAGCGTTCGCGAACAACAATATTCGCGGCCAGGTCGCTGTTGCGTACGTTGGTGCCGATCCGGAGCCCGCCGTCGTCTGTCGGGTCGACGGAATCGAGTGAAATCCGCGAAATGTCCACTACGAGTTGGGGGGTGGCGATGCCGAGCTTGAGGTGATCGACCAGGTTGGTCCCGCCGGCCAGTAACTTCGCGCCCGGATTCTCGTGCAGCAGCGCCACCGCCGCGGCCGCGTCGGCGGGGCGCTCGTAGCGGAACGGAATCACCTGTCGGCAGCGTTCTCGTGGGCGACCTGCCGGACGGCAGCGACGATGTTGGGGTAGGCGCCGCACCGGCACAGGTTGCCGCTCATCCGTTCGCGGATCTCGTTGTCGGTCAACTCCGGTGCGGAGGTGAGGTCCTCGGTCACATGACTCGGCGCCCCGTCTGCCACCTCGGCGAGCATCCCTACCGCCGAGCACACCTGGCCGGGCGTGCAGTAGCCGCACTGGAAGGCGTCCTGATCGATGAACGCCTGCTGGACAGGGTGGAGGCCGGAGTCCGACAGTCCGGACGCCGTGACGATTTCGGCGCCGTCCTGTGCCACGGCGAGTGACAGGCACGTCGTCACCCGTCGGCCGTCGACCAGTACCGTGCAGGAGCCGCACTGGCCGTGGTCGCAGCCCTTCTTGGGTGAGAAGACGCCGAGGCGGTCACGGAGCGCGTCGAGCAGCGTCGTGCGGGTGTCGACGGTGACGGTGCGTTCGGCGCCGTCCACAGAGAGGGTCACACGCATCTCCATGCGGAGGGAGTACCCCGAGATCTGCGGGCGGAAACCTCGGGATCACCGGAGCGGAAGTGCGTCGCCAAGTACGCACCGGAGGAGTGGACGTCGGCGGGACCGGGCGTCACTCCCGGTTCCGCCGCGTCCGTCGATCAGGCCGCGGCGCCCGTGATGGGCATCAGCCGCGCCAGGACGTCGGCGAGGGTGATCAACCCGATCAGCTGCCCGGCGTCGTCGCGGACGATCGCGATGTGGCTGCGGGTGTTCCGCATGGTCGCGAGCGCTTCGTAGACGGGGGTCGCCGCCTGCAGGGTGAGCACGTCACGCATCAGGTCGCGGGCACGGACGTCGGGCCCGGATCCGATGCTGTCGCGGACGTGCAGGACGCCCTCGACGTCGTCGCCGTTGCGGACCAGCAGGCGTAGGTGCCCGCTGGCGTCGGCGGTCTCGCGGATTCGCTCGACGGGTGCGTCGGCGTCGACGCTGCTCGGTCGGTCATTGGGTCGGACGATGTCGCCGACGGTGAGCGACTCGAGTTCCAGCGCGCTGGTGAGGTGCCCGTGGTAGCGCTCGTCGAGGGTGCCGACGGTCGCCGAGTGCTCGACGAGGTGCCGCAGCGCCTCGGGGTCCTGGCCGGACGCCACCTGATCCACAGCCTGCACGCCCACCTTTGCCAGGCACCAGTTCGCGACTCGGTTGAGGGCCACGATCAGCGGCCGTGTGAGCCACATGAATCCACGCATCGGGATCGCGAGCATCGTCGCGGACCTCTCCGGGTGGGCGATCGCCCACGACTTCGGCGCCATCTCGCCGACCACCAGGTGCAGGAACGTCACGATGATCAGTGCGAGCACGAATCCGGCGACGTCGGCCAGCCACAGCGGCGCGCCCCAGTCCGCGAAGGCGGGGGTGAGCCAGTGGTGCACAGCAGGTTTCGTCACGGCGCCCAGCGCGAGGGTGCAGACGGTGATGCCCAGCTGCGAGCCCGCGAGGAGCACCGACAGTTCGGACGCGCTGCGCAGTGCGGCGCGGGCCGAACGGCTGTTCGGAGCCGCGTCCTCGAGGCGGTGTCGGCGCGCGGCGATGAGGGCGAACTCGACCGCGACGAAGAAGGCGCTCGCGGCGATCAGTACGACGGTGACGGCGAGGACGATCCAGGGGTTACTCATCGACGGCGTCCTTCCGGTCGGTGCGGACGGTCACGAACAGCGCCGACGGCACGTGCTTGTCGACCGCGCGCACCTCCACGTCCAGGTAGGTCGGCGGTGGTGGCTCGTCGGCGACGAGGTCGGCAGGGTCGGCCGGAAGCTGGACGGTCACGGTGTCGCCCACCCGGGGGAGTCCCCCGAACTCGGCGATCACGAGGCCCGCGAACGTCTCGTAGTCGTCGTCCTCGGGCAGGTGCTCGTCGAGCACGCGGGCGACCTCGTCGACGTGCACGCCGCCGGGGATCAGCCAGCCGCCGTCGACGGCGACCACCTCGGTCTCCTCGTGGTCGGGGTCGTGTTCGTCGGCGATCTCGCCGACCAGTTCCTCTGCCATGTCCTCGACGGTGACGACGCCGGCGAAGCCGCCGTACTCGTCGATCACCAGCGCCATCTCGTCCTTCGCGGCGGTCAGCTGGGCGAGGACGTCGGGCAGCGGCAGCGTCGCCGGCACGATCACCGCCGGCCGGGTGTGGTCGGCGGCGGTGCCGACCGGATCCGCGCCGAGAAGGTCGTGCAGGTGGATGACGCCGCGCAGGTCGTCGCTGCTGGCGCCGACGACGGGGTAGCGGGTGTGCCCGGCGCCCATCCGCGCCACGACGTCGCCGATCGGTTCGCCCGCGCGAACGACGTCGACCCGCGCCCGCGGGATCATGGCGTGCTCGGCGGTGCGGGTCGGGAAGTCGAGGATGCGGTCGAGCAGCGTCGACAGCTCACGCGGCAGCTCGCCGGCGTCACGCGACTCGGCGACGATGTGCTCGAGGTCGCGGGGTGTCGCCGAGTGTTCGACGTCGTGCACGGGTTCGATCTTGAGCGCGCGCAGCAACAGGTTCGACGACTGATCGAACAGCCAGATCAGCCAGCCGAACAGCTTGAGGTAGAGCGTCGTGGACAGCGCGAGGCGCCGAGCGACGGGTTCGGGCCGGGCGATGGCGAGGTTCTTCGGGAACAACTCGCCGAAGACCATCTGCACGGCGGTGGAGAACAGCACCGCGAGGATCGCGCCGACGGCGATTCCGACACCTGTCGGGATTCCGATGCCGCCCATCAGTTCGCCGAGGCCGCGGCCGATGAGCGGTTCGGCGACGTAACCGACCAGCAGGCCGGTGACGGTGATGCCGAGTTGGGCTCCGGAGAGCATGAACGAGGTGCGGCGGGTGACGCCCAGGGCGCGGACGGCGGCGGCGTCGCCGGATTCGGCGCGCGCCTTGAGCCGGGACCGGTCCACCGCCATGTAGGCGAACTCCTGGGCCACGAAGTAGCCGGTCAGCGTGGTGATCGCCAGGACGACGGCGACACCGGCGACGATTCCGAGCAGGGTCAGCACGACGCCACCTCCACAGCCGGGGTGTCAGTCATGATCACACGTTGGTCGACGGGTCTTCGAGGTTTACGCGGCCTGCGTCTCATGGCCTTCTTTCTGTCGGTCGGAACTTCCTACGAAAATAGGACGAATCGCCCATCGGTATGGTTCCGGAGTCGGGTCCCGATGTGAGCGACTGCGCGAACAGCGGTCCCGACACCTGGACCGTGCCGTGTGAGGAGAGCCCGTGACGACATCGATTCCCATCGCGTTGGGACCCGAGCCCGACGAGCTGCTGGCAGACGCCGTCGCCCGCGGCGGCGGCCGAATCGTCGACCTCGCGGAGGCTGAGGCGCTGGTGTGGGCGGGCGACGACACGACCCGGTTCCCGGGCGAGCTGCCCGCGTCGATCCGCTGGGTGCAGCTGCATTCGGCCGGTGTCGAGCACTGGTTCGACGCCGGGGTGATCCAGCGGCACCCCGACCTCCTGTGGACCTCGGCGGCGGGCGCCTTCTCGGCGAGCGTCGCGGAGCACGCCTTCGCGCTGTTGTTGGCGGGTGTGCGGGCGCTGCCCGAGCACCTCGCGGCCACCACGTGGCGTCAGAAGGAGTTCTTCGACAAGGTAGGCACCCTGCGCGGGGCCCGCGTCGCGATCATCGGTGCGGGCGGCATCGGCCGGACCATGATCCCGATGCTCACCGCGGTGGGAGCGACGGTGATCGCGGTGAACCGCTCCGGCCGCGAGGTCCCCGGCGCCGACGAGGTCGTGACCGCGGACCGGGTGGACGAGGTGTTCGGACGCGTCGACCACGTCGTGATCGCGGCCCCGTCGACGTCCGACACCCAACACCTCGTCGGTGCACCGCAGCTGGCGAAGCTCGGTCCCCGGTCGTGGGTGATCAACGTGGCGCGTGGCCCGCTAGTCGACACCGACGCAGTGGTGGACGCCTTGCGTGACAACAGGATCGGGGGAGTGGGGCTCGACGTCACCGATCCCGAGCCGCTGCCCGACGGTCACCCGCTGTGGACGCTGCCGAACGCGATCATCACCCCGCACGACTCCAACCCGCCGTCGGTGCGGTTGAGCGCGTTCGCCGACCACGTCGCCGAGAACGTGCGGCGCTTCGTCGCGGGTGAGGAGCTGGCGGCGCGGATCGATCCGGCGGCGGGCTACTGACCTTCGGGGGTGCGGGCGCGGTAGGTGCACACCTGGGTGCCCGCGCTTCCGGTGGTCGCGGAGACCAGTTCGAACGCACGCAGGCCACCGTCGTCGGGGAAGATCGTCTTGCCGCCACCGAGGACCACCGGCATGTGCATGAGCCGGAGTTCGTCGACCAGGTTCTCGCTCAACAGGGTTCGCACCAGCGTGGGGCTGCCCATCACCACCAGATCGCCGCCGTGGGCGTCGCCGTCGGCATCGCGGAGCTTCCGGAGCGCGGCCACGGCGTCGCCGCCCGGGATGCGGGTGGTGTTGTTCCAGTTCAACTGCTCGTCGGTGAGGGTCGTCGACACCACGTACTTCGGGATGGAGTTCATCCGGTCGGCGAACGGGTCACCGGCGCGGTCGGGCCAGGCGGCGGCCATCGTCTGCCACGTACGGCGTCCGAACAGCAGCGCGTCGGCCTTGCCGAGCACGTCGGCGAAGGCCCCGCCCACCACCTCGGGATCGAAGAACGGGTGCGACCAGCCCCCGTGGGCGAAACCGCCGTCGGTGTCCTCGTCGGGGCCGCCGGGCGCCTGCACGACGCCGTCCAGGCTGATGAACTCGCTGACCACGATGCGCATGGGTTCGCTCCTTGTTGTCGTTCACGGTCTCGCGGGTATGGACTCGTCGATCGGGGAAAAATCATCGCGCGGGCCGTCCAGCGCCACGTTTCCTCGGGAAACACGCGCTGATCAGTGTTGCTGCCGGGGGAGATCCGGTTCAGGGAGCCACGGGAAGCACGGTGCCCTGCGCGGGTCGCATGTACTCGATGGTCATCCCGCCGGTGAGGACCCCGGGGCCGAGCACCGTGCCGGCCGCGTAGGTGAGACAGTTGTCGGCGGCAAAGGACAACACACCGCCGTGGAAGAAGCCGTTCTGTTGCAGCAGGTCCGGTCGAGCATCTACCTCGAGGACGGCGCCGTGCTCGTCGAAGGAGACGAGTCGCGCGCCCAGCAGCACACTGAACGGCTGCGACGCCAGATGCGCACGGGCGTCCCCGAGGTCGAGCCTGTCACTACTCACGACGTCGCCGTCGCGGGACGCGGTGACCAGTAGTCGAGCATCGCGGCGAAGGTCTCGCACGCACCGTCCGAAAGTCCGTACGGCGATTCCAGATTCACGCTCATCGGAAAGCCGAGTTCGCCGACGCCGTCGACGATTCGCCGGTACAGGTCTACGAGGGCGCCGCGGCGCTGCCGAGGTGAGCTCGCCGCGAGGTGCGCGACGAACGCCTGCTCCTGCGCAACGTCGTCGTTGCCGTCGTCGTGGACGAGCCAGTCGATCAGCCGGGTCCGCGCCTCGATACCCGGAACGAAGCCGAACGACAGCAGGATCTCCGGACGGTGGTCGGTCCGGGCAGCGAACGAGCGGAGAAAGTTCACGATCCGATCGGAGTACAGCAACTGCGTCAGCGCGAACGTCGCTCCCCGCTCGCACTTTCCGGCGAATCGGTCGAGCTCACCTCGGCGAGTGGGGATGAGGACGATGCCCCGGTGCGGTACCGCGTCCCGGAACATCGCGACCGCATCCTCCGGCGTGATTCCCGCCGCGTCGGCGGCCGGCACACCGTGCGGTTTTCCGACGAACGTGATGCCGTCGATACCGGCGGCCCGCAGGCGGCGCACCCGCTCGGACAGGTGCTGCTCGTCGTCGAACACGGTCACCTGCGCGCAGAGACCCGACACGCCGTGAAACGACTCCCGGACGACCTCCCAGAAGTCGAGAGCGTCCAGTCTCGGTGCGAGCGCGACCGGTCTGTTCGCATCCTCCGGGACGATGCCCGGGATCATGACATGGCCGATCCGGTCGGTCAGCCCGTGTCGGTCGCAGTGTTCGGCCGCAGCCGTGGATGTCCGTGCGGCGTCGGTCTCGCCGCACTCGATTTCAGGTGGCACCAACTCCAGCGCCACGGTGCGCATGGCGCTCAACGACGTTCGGCTGTCAGCAGCCACGCCGGGGCGAGGAGGCGACCGCGGTCGTCGTGGTCGAGTCCGGCCGCCGCGGCAGCCAGCGGCGCAGAGTCCTGGTTCTCCATATCGGCGCGGGTCATTGCGGTCGTGTAGGTGGATCTCTCCAGTCGGTGAATGTCCCACCCTGCCTCGGTGAGGGTGTCCCGTACGTCAGCCTCGCTGATGCGGAAGGGGCCGGGGAAGTCGTCCGGTACCCGGTCGGAGAAGCACACCAGATGCAGTCGGGCCGCCGGACGACAGGCGCCGTGCAGCGAGGTGACGTACCGGAGGCGCTGCTCCTCGGGGAAACAGTGATAGAGGGCGCTGTCCACGACGGTGGTGAACCGGTCGGCATAGTCGCTCAGGTCGGTGGCGTCGGCTACCGCGAACTCCACCCGTTCGTCCAGTCCACGCTGCCGTGCGCGACCGCGCGCGATGTCGATCGCAGCGGGTGCGGCGTCGAGGCCGCACACCCGGTATCCGCGGTCTGCGAGAAATATCGCGTTTTCTCCTGGGCCGCAGCCGATATCGAGAACCTCGTCGGAGATCTGGCCGTCGGCCTCGAGTGCGCGCACCACCGGTTGCGCCTCCCCGATGTCCCAGGGAACCCGGTCGAATCGGAAGCCGGGAAGCTGCTCGGTACCGGGCGGCTGCCGATTCCGGCTGAGGGCGTCGAAATCGCCCCGATAGAGGGCGTCGAAGTCAGCGGGATCCGGCGGTGGTTGGGGGACTTCGGAGTTCATGTGCTGCTCCTTCCGGACTGCGGAGTCTTTCCAGCCGCGGCACCGTGGCGCGCGTCGAGATCTCAGTCGGCACCGACGATCGATCCACGCGGATCATCTCCCTGGACGAGGGGCGCCGCCCCGGTGTCCCGCAGCGGTGAGTCCGTTACCGATGGTACCGAGAAACCGGGCCGTCGCGGACGCTGTCAGGCGTCGCCGGAGGCGTCGGTTCGGACTCGCACGGTGGGGCATCATGAGGGCATGATCATCGAGAGGGAGTCGGTCGTCGCGGCGTCCGCCGATCGTGTGTGGGCGCGCGTGGTGACTCCCGAGGGCATCAACGACGAGTTGCGTCCCTGGATGACGATGAGCATTCCCCGTCGACTCGGGCCCGTCACCATCGCGACCGTGCCGATCGGCGTCCCGCTGGGCCGAGCGTGGTTGCGTCTGTTCGGTGTCCTGCCCTTCGAGTACGACGCGCTCACCATCGCGGAATTGGTTCCGGGGCAGCGCTTCCACGAGAGATCGACGATGTTGACCATGCGGCGCTGGGAGCACGAGCGGAGCCTGACTCCCGCCGGTGCCGGCCGCACCGTGGTGCGCGATCGTGTCACTCTCGAAGCTCGACTGCCGTTCCTGACGCCCGTCCTGGGGGTCGTGGTGCGCGGCTTGTTCGCCCACCGACACCGGCGGTTGCGCCGCCGCTTCGGCGTTTAGGTAGCGCGTGCGCTACCTCGAGACGGTCTCGTGGGCTACAGCATTTCGGTGTTCGTCGCCGTGAAGTGGAGGTATGACTACTGCGCCATCTGTTCCCGAGCCGGTAACCGCCCGCGACGAGTCGCTGCGCCGCCGCGGAATCGTCTGGTTCCTCGTCCTCGCCTTCGGGGCGTCCTGGATACCGTGGGCGATCGTGTGGACGGCCGGGTCCTCGCTCGACGACCCGATCGTCCAGTTGCTCACCGCTGCCTTCGTGCCCGCTCTCGCCGCGATCGTCACGCGCCGCTGGATCACTCGCGAGGGGTTCGCCGACGCGGGGCTGAGGCCGCGAGTCTCCGCCGCGTGGTCCTCCTACGTGATCGCCGCGCTGCTGCCGATCGGGCTTCTCGGGATCGCGTCGGCGCTGGCGGCGGCAACGGGGGTGTGGGACGTCGCCGGGTGGCGGTTCGGTGGAGACGATCTGGCCTTCGTGGCGTTCGCACTGGTCGTGCCGGTGGCGGCCGCGCCCGTGTTCTGGGGAGAGGAATTCGGTTGGACCGCGTACCTGAGGGATCGGCTCGTGCCGGGCAGGCCGGTTGCAACCACCTTCGCGACCGGGTTGATCTGGGGTGTGTGGCACTGGCCGTTGCCCTGGGTGGGGTACTTCGGCGCCGGGGGTACGGCAACCGACGCCGTGATCGCGATGCTGCTGTGGATTCCGCTGTCGGTGCTGCTGGAGTTCGTGATCGGTTGGCTGTGGAGCCGTAGCGGATCGGTGTGGCCGTCCGCGATCCTGCACGGCGGCAGCAACCTCGTGGTGGCAGTGGGTCTCGAGCGTCTCGTCGGCTCGGGCGGTCACGCGAGTGCCGTTACTCTCCTCATGTGCGCTGCCTACGTTCCGGTCGTCGCCTGCATCGTCGGGGCGTCGATGATGCGTGAGCGCCGGAAGCCGGGGGTGGAGCTGTGACGGGGAGTGTGTCGGAGGCCGTGCGGTCCGGCCCCCGGTACCTCGTCACCCAGTGGCCGTGGCGCTCTCTCACGTGCCTCGTCGTCGCCGGTGTCCTCTCGTGTGTCGCCGTGATCGGCGTCGTCCCGATCCTGCTGCTGGGGCTCACGCGTCGACTGCGGACGGCGCTGTGGGAACCGATGCTGCGTGCGCACTGTGCACGGTTGCGGCTGATCGACCCGGCCCTTGCGATGCGCGTGGAATCCGACGTGCGGGCGTCCGCGGACGAACAGCGGCTGCCCACTGCCCGGCACGTCGCCTACGTCCTGGTTGCAGCCATCTCCGGCGGTCTCGCCGGACTCCTCGCGGTCTTCGGCGTCGCCGTCGTCGGCATTCTGCTCGCCGCGCCTGTCGTCGTCCGCGACGACTACTTCGAACTCGGATCCTGGACCATCGAAACAAGTTCGGGTGCTTGGGGACTGGCGCTGGCGGGGTTGGTGATCGCGATGCTCTTGTCGTTCGGGGTCGGGGCCTGGGGTATGGCCGAGTCCGGGGTGGCCCGGCGGCTCCTCACGTTCGACGCCGACCCCTGGCGTCGGGAGGCGGCTCGCCTCGAGACGAGCCGGTCCGAACTCCTCGATGCCGAGGGTTCCGAGCGTGCTCTGCTCGAGTCGGAGCTGCACGACAGGGTTCAGCATCGGCTGGTCGCTCTGTCGATGAGCCTCGGACTGGCCGAGGCGGCCGATTCCGACGGACCCGCCGGCCGTCTCGCCGCCGACGCGCACCGACAGGTGGACGAGACCCTCGCGGAGCTGCGGGCCGTGCTGCTCGGGTACTCGCCGCGGGCGCTGATCGAACGCGGCCTCGCCCCCGCCCTGGTGGATCTGGTCGCCGACATCCCCCTCGACGTCGACGTGGAACTCGACGGTGCGGCCGATCAGCGGCTACCGCCACCCGTCGAACACATGTCGTACGTCCTTGTCTCCGAGGCGCTGACGAATGCCGTTCGGCATGCCGGGGCACGGCACGTCGCCGTCCGTGGTGATCGGGTCGCGAACACATGGCTGTTGAGCGTCACCGACGACGGGGGTGGAGGTGCGCAGTTCACCGCAGGCGGCGGCCTCGACAGACTGCGTGGACGGCTCGGAGCTCTCGACGGAATCCTCACTGTGACAAGTCCCGTCGGAGGTCCGACGGTCGTCCGAATGGAGTGCCCGGTGTGACATCGACGGAACGGCCGCTACGAATAGTTCTCGCGGAGGACAGCCCGCTGCTGAGGGCGGGAGTGGAGAGTGTGCTCGCCTCTGCCGGACACGACGTGTGCGCAGCAGTGGGCGATGCGCCGACGCTCCTGCATGCGTGGGAGGCGTACGGGCCGGACGTCGTCGTCACTGATGTCCGGATGCCCCCCACCAATACGGACGACGGACTGAGGGCAGCGGCCGCGATCCGGAAGTTGCAGCCGAAACTACCCATTGTCGTTCTTTCGCAGTATGTCTCGGTGGCGTATCTGGACGAGCTGCTCGGTGACGCTGCAGAGGGCGGCGTCGGGTATCTCCTGAAGGAACGTGTCGGGCACGTTCGCCAGTTCCTCGAAGCGGTTGCCCGGGTGGCTCGTGGTGAGGCGATCATCGACCCGGACGTCGTGCGCGCGCTCGTGAAGGCGACCAGGAGCCGGGGGCCGCTCGCAGCCCTCACGCCCCGCGAGCGGGAGGTGCTCGCACTGGTCGCGGAGGGGCACACGAACTCCGGCATCGCGCAACGGTTGACGGTGTCCGAGGCCGCGGTGCGCAAGCACATCGGATCCATCTTCTCGAAGCTGCCGTTGGAGGACGGCGACCGGCGGGTACAGGCGACGCTCGTCTATCTGCGATCCCTCGGATGACCGCAGCCGGACGCCGACCGCGGAACCGTCAGCCGGACATTCCTATCCGCCACGACGCGTATTGCGGTACCCAGCCGAGGTTGCGGGCCTTCGCATTCGACGCCCCCCGGCCGTTGCCCGGGCCGAGCCCGGTCGGAACCTGGGCGCCCACCCAGCGGCAGAAGGTCGGCACCCAGGTGTCCGGCCCGGCGGGCTCGTCGTCGACGACGTTCACGATCCCGGACGGCCAGGAGAGCGCGGCGACGGTGGGTGCGACGGTGTCGGTGATGTGCAGGAAGCTCTCGACCCCATTGCCGGCGAACACGCCGTCGCGGGCGGCGCGGCCGAAGTCGCCGTCGGGGGAGTACCACGTGCCCGGTCCGTACAGCTTTCCGTAGCGCAGGATCACGTGGTTGGGGATCTCCGCGGACGCGTGCTCCATCGCCACCACTCCCTCGACGGTTCGCGCTACCGGCCCGTCCGGCGTCATCAGCGGCACGGTTTCGTCGGCGAGGCCCTCCCCGTCGGCATACAACCAGGCGATGCTCTGGGTGACGAGCCGGTCGACGCCGTAGCGGCGCATCGCGTCGACGAGGTTGCGAGTACCGACGGTGCGCAGGGCGGCGTTCGCCTCGAGGTCGACCGCGGACAGATCGGTGAGTTGGTGGATGACGGCGTCGGGGCGGGCCTCGGCGACGGCATGATCGACCGAGGCGGCGTCGAAGGCGTCCAGACGCAAGACGGTGGCGCCCGCGTCGCGCAATTCGGGACGCGTGTCGGGGTTGCGCGAGGTGCCCACCACCTCGTGGCCCTGCGCGATCAGTTCCCGGGTCAGTGGCAGTCCGACGACGCCCCCGGCGCCCGCGACGAGGATCCTCATGTCGAAGAGCCTAAGAAAAAGCCGACGGCCACGGTGGTTTCGCGGCCGATTCGAGACCGATCACGTGTGGGACAGGGCCGTTTGCACCCGATCTGCGGCTTCCGTCGGATCCTCGTGTTCCCAGATCCGGACGACGGTCCAGCCCGCCGCCTCGAGCCGGGTGTCGGTGTCGCGGTCGCGAATGACGTTGGCGGCCAACTTGTCCGCCCACCACTGGGCGTTGTTCTTGGGGGCGGTCGCGTGCTGCGGGCAGCTGTGCCAGAAACAGCCGTCGACGTAGACGGCGACGCGCTTGCGGGGGAAGACGAGATCGGCGCGGCGCCGCAGTCCGCGCAGCGGTGCCCGGTCGACGAAGAATCGCGCCCCACGGCGGTGCAGTTCGCGGCGCAGCGCCACCTCCGGCGCGGTGTCGCGTCGGCGCTGCGCCCGCATCCGGGCACTGGTCAGGGGATCGGTGGGCGGCATCGCCACCATCCTCGCACCGGGTTCAGGCCACCGCTTCCGGGTAGCCGCCCATCCGGTCGAGGTGGCTCTCGATGTCGTCCAGGAAGCCGGGCACGAACCGCAGGCTGCCGGTGCGGGCCCGCTTGAGGAACCCGGCGGTGGCCCGCGCGGACAGCAGTTGCGAGTGCTCGAGGAACCCGCTGAGGTCCTCGTACGGGTGCTGCACCGGCCAGTGTGACTCGTGTACTCGGAACGCCTGGCGGTTATGGCCCCACGCGGCGCTGGGCCACGCGTCGCCCGGCCTGAGTGGGGTCTCGTGGTCCGGGCTGTAGGGGCGCAGGTCGGCGAGGCGTCCGCCCACCCACTCGGCCATCCGCACGCTCACGGCGTTGCCGACCAGGCGCCAGCGGTGCCCGTTGCGGATGCCCTTGAGCTGCGTGGCGGGGGCCGTCCAGTCGGGGTCGAAGCCCTGCAGTCGCTCGGCGTCGATCAGGCCGGGCGTGACGATCTCGCCCGACGGCAGCCGAACTGCGGGCGGGGAAGCGATGCCGACCGTCGAGCCGCCCTTGAGTGTGGGCACCGCGTTGACGGCCCACCCGAGCCCGCGGATGCCCTCGGTCCAGTAGAAGCCGCACGGGTACTGCGACGGATCTCCCGCGTCCGGGGCGCCCGCATCCTGCCCGAACAGCACCTCGCGGGGGTCGTCGGTGCGCGACGCGAGCATCAGCACGCGCTGACGCCGCTGCGGCAGTCCGAACGCGCGGGCGTCCACCACCCGGTACGCCCACGTGTAGCCGAGGTCCTCGAGCGCGTCGGTGATGTGCCGCATCGCGGCGCCGCGGCTGAGTTGCAGCATGAACGGGACGTTCTCGATGAGCAGCCAGCGCGGGCCCTTCTTGCGCTTGACCAGCCGGAACACCTCGTCGACCAGGCCCGAACGCGCGCCGGTGATGCCGGCGGTGCGTCCGGCCTGCGACAGGTCCTGGCACGGGAAACCCGCGGCCACCAGCTCGGTGGCCTGCGGCAGCGAGCGCAGTCGGGTGACGTCACCGTGCAGTTCGACGTCCGCGAACCGGGTGCGCAGCACCTGCTGGGCGCCGGGGTCGATCTCGCACAACAGCTCGGTTTCCCAGCCGTGGCTGCGTAGCCCCAACTCCACCCCGCCGATGCCGGCGAACAGCCCCACCATGTTCCCGGTCGACGTCACGGCACCCTTCCTCACGCACAAATACCAGGAGCACGTTACTCGAGTCCTCCGACGTGGCCGCGTCACGCCGCCCGCCCGGTTCGCTCGGCGTCGTCGTGGAGTGGTCGGCGTTCATTTATCTGACTAAAGTCAGATAAATGAGGGACCTACCGAAGGACACCGCGGCACTGCGTTCGTTCAACATGGACATCACCGAGCAGTTGGGGGTGCTGCACGACCGCTATCTGGATCTGCCGCGCCCGTACTCGCAGGCCCGGATCCTCTGGGAGGTCGGCCACGACACCGTCCGGGTGCGTGATCTGCGCGCCAGGTTCGACCTCGATTCCGGTTACGCCAGTCGCCTGCTCGCCGTGCTCGCCGCCGCCGGGGTCCTGCGGATCGAGTCGGACCCGGACGACGGCCGCGGGCGGGTGGTGACGCTGACCGCCGCCGGCCGCGCCGAGTACGACGCCTTGGAGAAGGCGTCGCAGGACCGGGCCGAGCGGATCCTCGGCGCGCTGCCCGACCGCCAGCGCGGCGAACTGCTCGCCGCGATGGGCGCCGTGACGCGACTGCTCGATGCCGCCGCCGTCGGCATCACCGTGGCCGACCCCGACTCGGAGGCGGTCCGCTTCTGCTTCGGCCGCTACTTCGACGAACTCGACGAGCGACTCGATCTGGGATTCGACCCGGCCGCGAGCACGCCTGCCGACGGCGACGAACTGCGCGCGCCCAACGGCGCCGTCCTGATCGCAGACCTGCGTGGCGCTCCGATCGGCTGCGGCGCCGTCAAACTGCACGACGGTGTCGCGGAGATCAAACGCATGTGGGTGTCGCCGGATGCGCGCGGCCTCGGTCTCGCGCGCCGACTGCTCGACGACCTCGAGGCTCGCGCGGTCGACCACGGCGCTCGTCTGGTCCGACTCGACACCAACGCCGCGCTCACGCAGGCCGTCGCTCTCTACGAGCGGTCCGGCTACCGGCGCATTCCGGCCTACAACGACAACGCCTACGCCACCCACTGGTTCGAGAAGGATCTGGCGCCCCGGTTCGGATAGCGTTGCGACCATGCCGGGGCGGGGAGGGGGTCGCGTTGGTCGACACGTCAGTGCTGCGTAGACCGTGGCCGGAATTCGCGATCTTCGGGGCCGGCATCGTCTCTGCGCTGGCCTCGGTGCCGTTCGACTCGGATCCGTGGTTCATCGCCTCCGTCTTCGCGTGCATCTTCGCCGGTCTGTCCGTGGTGGTCACCGCGATCATCGGACAGCGAGGGCGCACCGTGCAGATCGCCGCGATCGTGCTCGGCGCGGCGGCCGTCGCGTTCGGCGCCGTGTGGATGGCGCTCCACTGGAACCAGCCGGAGATCTTCTCCCCGGCGTTCATCGGTTACCTCGGCGGTGGGGTATTGCTGTCGGGCGTTCTCAATCTCGTGTTCGGGTCCCGGCCCACGTGACGAGGCGCCCGGTCGGGTGATCCGGCCGAGCGCCTCCACGCCGATGGGCGATCAGGTGTCGGACGACGCCTTCTCCGGCTCGCTCGGCTCGGGGTCCGAAGGCAGCGAACCCTCACCCTTGCCGGGATGCACGACGCCGAGTTCGAGGCCGCCGTTCGCCGACACCCGGACGATGTCCTTCGGCTCGAGCTCGCCCGACAGCAGCAGCCCGGCGAGCCGGTTGTCGAGTTCCTTCTGGATGGTCCGGCGTAGCGGCCGCGCCCCGAACTCCGGCTGGTAGCCCTTCTCGGCGAGCCAGTCGACGGCCTCCTCGGTGATGTCCAGCTCGACGTTCTGGGCGTGGAGCTGGCGGCGGGTGCCGTCGAGGATCAGCTCGATGATCTGCCGCAGCTCCGTCTGGTCGAGGCGGTGGAAGACGATGGTCTCGTCGATCCGGTTGAGGAACTCGGGCCGGAAGTGGGCGTGCAGCCGCTCCATGAGCGTCGGCACCAGGTCGTCGATGTCCTCGCTCTGGGCGCCGAGGATGAGGTCGGAGCCGATGTTGCTGGTGAGGATCACGATGGTGTTCTTGAAGTCGACCGTCCGGCCCTGCGCATCGGTGACGCGCCCGTCGTCGAGGAGTTGCAGCAGCACGTTGAACACGTCCGGGTGCGCCTTCTCGACCTCGTCGAACAGCACCACCGAGTACGGCTGCCGCCGCACCTTGTCGGTGAGCTGCCCCGCCTCCTCGTAGCCGACGTAGCCGGGTGGAGCGCCGACGAGCCGCGAGACGGTGTGCTTCTCCTGGAACTCGCTCATGTCGAACCGGATCATCCGGTCCTCGTCACCGAACACGGCCTCCGCCAAAGCTTTCGCCGTCTCGGTCTTGCCGACGCCGGTGGGGCCGAGGAACATGAACGAGCCGATGGGCCGATTGGGGTCGGACAGTCCCGCCCGCGACCGCCGGACCGCTTCGGCCACCGCGGTGACGGCCTCCGCCTGCCCGATCACTCGCTGGTGCAGTACGTCCTCGAGTTTCATGAGGCGTTCGCGTTCCTCGGCGGTCAAGTCCGCCACCGGGATTCCCGTCTGCCGCGACACGACGTGTGCGATGTCGAGAACGGTCACCTCGGGTGTGCTCTCCTCGCCCGTCTCGCCGAGCCGTTCCTCCGCCTCGGTGATCTGCCGCTTGAGGTCGTTGGCGCGCTCGTAGTCCTCCTGCCCCACGGCGGAGTCCTTCTCCCGCTTGAGCCGCGACAGTTCCTCTTCCGCGGCGCGGGTGTCGAAGTCGGGCGTGCGGGTGCGCAGCCGGACGCGGGCGCCGGCCTGGTCGACGAGATCGATCGCCTTGTCCGGCATGAACCGGTCGGTGATGTACCGGTCGGACAACTCGGCCGCCGCAACCAGTGCCTCGTCGGTGTAGTGCACCTGGTGGTGCGCCTCGTAGCTGTCGACGAGCCCGCGCAGGATCTCGATCGTGTCGTCGACGGACGGCTCCGCGATCAGCACCGGCTGGAAGCGGCGCTCGAGGGCAGCGTCCTTCTCGATGTGTTTGCGGTATTCGTCGATCGTGGTGGCGCCGATCGCGTGCAGTTCGCCGCGGGCCAGCGCCGGCTTGAGCAGATTGCCGGCGTCCATCGCGCCCTCGCCGCCCGCACCGGCGCCGACGATCGTGTGCAGTTCGTCGATGAACAGCACCAGTTCGTCCGAGTGGGCCTTGACCTCGTCGAGGATCTTCGTCAGCCGCTCCTCGAACTCGCCGCGATACTTGGTGCCCGCGACGAGGGAGCCGACGTCGAGCGCGACGACGCGACGGTCGGTCAGCGTCGACGGCACGTCCCCGTTGACGATGCGCTGCGCGAGGCCCTCGACGATCGCGGTCTTGCCGACGCCGGGGTCGCCGATGAGGACCGGATTGTTCTTGCGGCGGCGGGACAGGATCTCGATGGTCTGCTCCACCTCGTTGGCGCGGCCGACGACCGGGTCGATGTTGCCGGCGCGCGCCTCGGCTGTGAGGTCGCGGCCGTACTCGTCGAGGGTCGGCGTCGAACTGGGTGGTGCCGACGTCTTCTCACCCTCGATGGTGGCGCCGAGCAGCGCCTTGCCGGCGGGGCTCTCTGAGTTGGCCGCGATACCGATGAGGATGTGTTCGGGCCCGATGAAGCTACTGCCGGACTCGCTGGCCTGTTGCTGCGCGGTCCGCAGCGCCAGTTTCGCGGCCGGACTCAGGCTCGGAGATTCGGAGGTGGTCTTCGGCGCACCGTGCTTGTCCAGATGCGCGGCCATCTTGGCGGCCAACTCGTCCGGATCCAGGTTGATGCTGCTGAGCACGCCGCGGGTCGGATCGTTCTGCGCCGCGGCGTACAGGAGGTGCTCGGGGGTGATCTCGGTGTTGCCCCACTCGTTCGCCGCGTTCCGCGCGGTGCCGATCAGACGCCGAGCGTCATCGTTGAGCAGCCGTCCCAGATCGACGCGTTGAACCGGGGGTTGGGATGACAACCCCGATCCGAAGAACCTCGCGAAAATGTCGTCGAAGGGGCTGTCCATACGCCCCCAACCTTCGGTCATGTCCTATCCTCCAAATCTCTGCACACAGCTATCTGGTTCGGACTCGTCCGCACTCTCGGTGGACTCACACTCAACCTTGCGGCCACCGTGAGGGAATGTAAAGAGTCTCCGGACCACGTCGTCGGCGCCGGCCGTCGACGACGACCGAAAGGGTTTGTGCCGCATGGCGACAGTCACCACGCCTGCCGAACGAGCGTCCGGTGCCCGAAATCCGAGACTGTTGCGCGACGCGCAGGCCGGTGCGCTGGTCGAGGCGTTCGTCGTCATCGGGATCCTGACGATTCTCGTGACCCGCGCTTATTTGCACGCGACGGGCTACCCCCAGGTCGGCGGCGCGACGCTGCATATCGCGCACGCGTTGTGGGGCGGGCTGGGCATGGTCGTGGCCCTCGTGGTGGTCTTCTCGTTCCTCGGGTCCCTGCCCCGGGCCGTTGCGGTGGTGGCCGGCGGCATCGGTTTCGGCCTGTTCCTCGACGAGGTCGGCAAGTTCGTCACCAAGACCAACGACTACTTCTTCCAGCCCTCCGTCGCGATCATGTACGTCGTGATCGTGGCGTTGCTGCTGGTCAACCGGTGGATCCACGACGTCCACAAGCAGACCACCGCGGAAGACCTCGTCAACGCCGCCGGCGCCGCCGCCGACGGGTTGATCCACGGCCTCACGCCGCATCGCCTCGCCGAGGCGCGGCGGCAGTTGCACCGGGCCGCCGCCGCGGGCGTCGACCCCGGGGCGATCGCCAGCGTCGAGGACCTGCTGTCGCGGTGCGCACCCCGCCGGACCGGACGGCTCGACGCCGTCCGCACCCGGCTCGGCACGCGCCTGTCGCGGGTGTTCGACGGCACCCGCGCGCTGTGGGTCGCGGCGATCGTCCTCGCGCTGTTCTCCACCGCCGGAGCGGTCAACGCCGTCGTCACCCTCGCCGAAGATCTCGAGGGCGGTACCGGCACCGACATCACGACGATGGGCCAGATGTGCGGATCGGCGATTGCGTTCGTGCTGTGCTGGGTCGCGATTGCCCGACTGCGTAGCGGGCGCATCTGGCCCGTGCGGGCGCTGCGGATCGCGGCCCTCGTGACGATCCTGCTGACCGAGATCTTCAACTTCGTCGCGGAGGAGTTCGGCGCGCTCATCAATGTCGCGGTCGGACTGAGCGCTCTGATCGTGTTCTCTCGGCGCATCACGGTGCTCGAGCGTGCGCAGGTCGAATTGCCCGAATGACGACGCGGGGGAACCAATCTCACCGGCCGTCCACGCTTGGACGGCCTTCGTCCCTTACCGTAGAGAGCGTGAGCACTCCGAACACCGCGTCGCCCTGGCCTGCCGTTCTGACGTGGCGTGCCCACTCCGCCCCGCGCATGGAGTCCGTGCGGGTGCAGGTGAGCGGAAACCGGATCAAGGCGACGGGTCGCATCGTCGGCGGTGCGTGCCCCGAACATCCCGCCTTCAGCGCGTCCTACGACCTGGTCACCGACGAGAACGGTGTCACCCGACGGCTGTCGCTGCACACCGCCCTGGCCACGGGGGAGCGTCACATGTCGATCAGCCGCGACGAGGAGGGCGTCTGGATGGTCGAGACCGGCACCACGCACCTACGGTCCGGTTTCGCCGGTGCGAAGGACGTCGACGTCGTGTTGAGCCCGTTCTTCAACACCCTGCCGATCCGCCGCTTCGGCCTGCAGCACGCGTCCGAGGACTTGCAGGTGCCCGTCGTGTACGTCAACCTGCCTGACCTCGCTGTGCAAGAGGCGTCGCTCACCTACAGCAGCGGCGCCGACGGCATCCACGTGCTGTCGCCGGTGTCGTCGTCGTCCATCAAGGTCGACGAGGGCGGCTTCGTCCTGGACTACCCGGGGCTGGCCGAACGGATCTGATACCGGCGTTTCATCGCCGCCGGCCGGCCCAGGCCGCTGCGAGGGAGAACTGGCTGGACGCGCCGTAGTGGTCCATCGCGTCGGCGACGCGCCGGCGTCCTGTTCTGGCGGTCAGGCCCAGGGCGTGCGAGGCCGAATCCATGGTCATGCCCGCGCTCATGAGTTCGAGCATGCTCTCCCACGGGTGCTCCTGCCCGTTCACGGGCACGGCCTCGTCCCAGACACGGTCGTAGATCCAGGTGAGGATCGCGGCGAGAGCCGGAGACTGGATCGCCATGATGCTGGTGGGCCACGACTGTCCCCATTCGAGGGGGATGCCGACGGTGTCGTGATCGGTGATCCAGAAGAAGCTGGGCGCCTTGGGGTGCATCCGGATCTGCACCCCCGCATCGAGTTCGCCCCGCACCCGTTCCCGGCTCGCGGGGTTGGTGGCGTCGGTGATGCTCATGATGAGCCGGACGTCGATCTTCTGACCGGCACGCTGAGCCCAGAACGACGCCTGATACTCGGGTTGCACGGTGAACAGGGCGCTGGTGTCGGGCATGCAGACGTCGGAGACGCTGGGTACGATGCGGGACAACTGAAGTCGCCACATGTCCGCAGGTGCCCACGGGCCGTGCAGCACGTCGATCGCAAGGCTCTGCTCGTCGGAGTTGCCCTGCGCCCAAGCCTGGAGCAGTCCGGGAAGCGTGCCGAGTACACCCTCGGTTCGGGCAACGGTGTCGTCCAGATCACGGGCCAGTCCGGTGAGGATGTTCCGGGAGAGGTCGGCCACCGTCACGTCGGGCCGACGGTAGGTGATGGTCCCGTTGGTGATGCTGAGGAAGCCCAGTGTTTCCAGGTGTGCGACATCGGTTTCCGTGTCCTGGTGGGTGTGCCCGGTGAGCTCGGCGAGTTCGGTGATGTTGTCGGCGCGGCTGCTCATCGCCGTCTTCAGCAGTTGGGTGAGCTCGGGAAGTCTGTCCACGCCCGCTCCTTCATGTCCAGGGCCGTTCGATCGAACAGTATGCACACCTGGGCGGGGGCATAAGTGACCATTGGCCACAAAAGTCTCACCTGGGCGTCAGCCTTCTCGAGAAGGATTCAGCGTGACTTCCCGGACCACTTGTCGACCCGAGAGGCGAGCGAGACGTCTGTTGCGGCGGTTCCCATCGAGACCGCTGATCCGAAGCGGACGTGCGCTCGGTCGAGCCCTCAGCCCACCGTGAGCGCGCAGGCGAGGGCAGTCGACTCGGCCGGGTGCGATCCGTGGCCGCCGGCGGTGGTCGGCAGGCCGACCACCTGGATGCCGATCGGATCGCCCACCACGCCGGGCGCCGGCACCGAGATCGCCGGGACACCCAGCGCGTTGAACGGAATGCACATGCGCAGCAACGGGGTTCGGGCCAGCGTCGGATCCGGGGAGAGCGCGTCGAGCTGCGTGACGGCGCGCAGGGGAGTGGTCGCGGTGATGAGCGCGTCCAGGCCCAGGTCGCTACGTAGACGCGAAAGTGCTTGACGGCGTAAGCGTTCGACGGTGCGGACGGCGTTGATGTACTCGACGGCGGGTCGGTGCTTCTGGGCGGCCAGCAGTGCGGCGGTGGCCGGCTGATACAGCTCGGGAGTCGACTCGAACCACTGCCGGTGCGTCTCGTACGCCTCCGACCCGGTGATCACCGGATAGGCGGCGAGGAACTGTTCGGTCTCCGGGAGTTCGACGTCGAGCACCTCGGCGCCCGCGTCGGACAGGGCCCGGCAGGCAGCGTCTACGGCGGCCGCGATCGCCGGATCGTCGACGTCCCAGTTCGCGCCCCGCAACCGGCCCACCCGCAGACCCGCGACCGGGGTCCGGACATGCGCGATGCCGGGGATCGCGCCCCACGCCAGCGAGACGTCCAGGACGTCGGGCGCCAGCAGGCCCATGTGATCGAACGTCGTCGACAGCGGGAACACCCCTGACGTCGGTAGCGCGCCGAAGGTCGGCTTCATTCCGACGACGCCGCACAAGGAAGCGGGAGTGCGTGTGCTGCAACCGGTGTCGGTGCCCAGCGCGAGTGGGACGACGCCCTTCGCGACCAGGGCCGCCGACCCCGAGGAGGATCCGCCGGGGATGAGCGTCGGATCGTGCGGGTGCGCGGCCGGACCGGACGCATTGACCGCACCCGTCGGGCCGTACGCGAACTCGTGCAGATGCGACTTGGCGACGACGATCGCGCCGGCCTCCCGCAGCTTCGCGACGATCCGGGCGTCGGCGACGGCCGGCGGGGCGGCGGCGAGCACCGCGCTGCCGCAACGGGTCGGCATCCCGGCGACGTCGATGTTGTCCTTCACCGCGACCGCGATCCCGTGCAGCGGTCCGATCCAGTCGCCGGCCGCGATGGCGGCGTCCGCGCGGGCCGCGGCCTCGAGTGCCGCGGTGTCGTCGCGCGCGGCCACCAGGTTCGCCCACGGTGTCCCGAGCAGCCCGTCGAGCGCGTCGAGGGTCGCGCGCACGTGTTCGGTGGCGGTCATCTCCTTCTTGGCGAGGAGCTGGGCGACGTCCCGCAGCGTCGGCGTGCTCACGGCCGCAGCACCCCGCCGCGTCGTCCGGCGTCGCGCATCCGCTCGCGCCAGTCCTCGGTGGTGCCCGGTTCGATACCGGTGATGGTCCAACGTTCGCGGTTCTCGTAGCGCAGACGCGCGCCGTGGCCGCTCTCGACCAGCTCGGCGAGTGTGCCCCTGTCCGCCAGCTCGGCACGGGCCCGGTTCAGGACATCGAGGGTCTCGTCGAGCGCGGTCAACAGCGCGCTCCGATTGCCCTCGCACATCGCCCGCACCAGGCCCGGTGCGCTGCCGGCGACGCGGGTGCCGTCGCGGAACGACCCGGCAGCCAGACCCAGCGCCAGATCACCGCCGGCCGCGCCGGACAGCGCGAGCGCCTCGGCGAGCACGTGCGGCAGATGCGAGATGCGCGCGACGGCGGCGTCGTGTTCGCGGGACTCTGCCGGCACCACCACCGACCCGCAGTCCAGCGCCAGCCGCGCCACCTGCGACCAGATCGACGGGTCGACGCCGTCGTCGGCGCTCACCACCCACACCGCGTCGCGGAACAGTTCGGGGTCGCCGGCCTCCCACCCGGACTCCGACGTCCCGGCCATCGGATGCCCGCCCACGAACCGGTCCTGCAGGCCGTGCCGGGCGACGGCAGCGGCCACCTCGGCCTTGACGCTGACCACGTCGGTGATCGGGCAGTCGGGGGCGTGCTCGGCGATGGCCGCGAGCGCCGCGTCGACGGCCGGCATCGGCACCGCGACCACGATCAGTGCCCGGGCGTCGGCGGCGCGTCGCAGGACCGTGGCCAGGTCGGTGTCGGCGTCGAAGCCGTCGGCGCGGGCGGCATCGACGGTGGGCGTCGAGCGGTTCCAGCCCCAGCCGTCGCGGCCTGCGGCGACTGCGGCGCGGAGCAGCGATCCACCGATCAGACCCAGGCCGAGAATGCAGACGGGGGGCGCGGAGACGGCATCAGACACCACATCAGGTTGGCACATTCATCGTTGGACTTCTGTTAGTGGCACCGCGCGGGCTACCGTTGCGCGCATGGGTGCACAGCGCGCGAACAACAACAGCGCCTCCGCAGGTTCGATGGAGGATCTGGACGGCTTCGGTATCGCCGTCGTCCGTGAGGAAGGTCGCTGGAAGTGCACCCCTCTGACGGGTGATGCGCTCACCAGTCTGCGCGCCGCGGAGAAGGAACTGCTCGAGCTCCGCAGCTCGGGTGCAGTGTTCGGTCTGCTCGACGTCGACGAGGAGTTCTTCGTCATCGTCCGCCCCGCGCCGACGGGCACCCGGCTGCTGATTTCCGACGCCACCGCGGCCATCGACTACGACGTCGCCGCCGACGTGCTCGACACGCTCAACGTCGAGATTCCGGACATCGATCCGGACGAGCTCGACGACGTCGAGCCGTGGGAGGAAGGCGACCTCGGCGTGCTGGCCGACCTGGGCCTGCCCGACGCGGTGCTCGGTGTGATCCTCGCGGAGACCGACCTGTATCCGGACGAGCAGCTGGCGATGATCGCCCAGCGCTGCGGGTTCGAGTCGGAGCTGACGGCGGAGCTCGACAAGCTCTCGTCGCGCTGACCGACTCGTCGGGTAGCTCCAGGTGACACTTCAGGACGACGAGCGGATGATCCGCGCCGCCCTCGACGCAGCCGCCGCCGCATCGGAAGTGGACGTGCCGGTGGGCGCGGTCGTGTTCGACGCGGACGGAGTGGAGTTGGCGCGCGCCGCGAATGCCCGGGAGGCCACGGCAGACCCGACGGCGCACGCCGAGATCCTCGCGCTGCGCGAGGCGGCGCGGATTCACGGTGACGGCTGGCGTCTCGAGGGCGCGACGCTGGCGGTGACGCTCGAGCCGTGCACGATGTGCGCGGGCGCGCTGGTGCTCGCGCGCGTCAAGCGGGTGGTGTTCGGGGCGTGGGAGCCCAAGACGGGCGCGGTCGGTTCACTGTGGGACGTGGTCCGTGACCGGCGCCTGACTCATCGGCCCGAGGTGCGCGGCGGCGTGCTCGAGGACCAGTGCGCGGGCATTCTCGAGAACTTCTTTCGGGACCAGCGATAGCCGTCTGACCTGCTTCGATCTCGGGTATCGACGGCTCGGTGGCCCGAGTTTCCCGGCACGGTTCGGCGAATCGTGGTCTGGTGGAGGTAGGTGCTCGTGTGGCACCGGGACCGCAAGGTCTACGCAGATTCACGGAGGAGTGCTCATGGGAATCGCAGACAAGGCGCAGAACAAAGCTCAGGACCTCGGCGGCAAGGCCAAGGAGACCGCCGGCAAGGCGACCGGTGACGACGACTTGAAGAACGAGGGCAAGGGCGACCAGGCTGAGTCCGCCGTCAAGGACGCGGGCGAAAAGATCAAGGACGCCGCCTCCACAGTCAAGGACAAACTCACCGGAAAGTAACTCTGACCAGCCGATTTCATGCTGAGCCTCGGCTCCGGTACAGTTCTCGGCGGTGGCGTGTCCGAGCGGCCGAAGGTGCAACACTCGAAATGTTGTGTACGGTAACCCCGTACCGAGGGTTCAAATCCCTCCGCCACCGCCAAAAAGCCCCCCACTTGCATGCAAGTGGGGGGCTTTTCTGTTCCTTGATCAGCTCAGGCCGGCGAAGATTTCGAGCTCGCTGGCGGAGCCGCTGTCGCTGACGAAGATGTCGACGAGGCTGCCGAGAGCGAAGCTGAACAGGTCGAGCGCAGAGAGAGATCCCATGATTACCCCTTGGGTGAAAGTGGTTGGACTGCAAGGAATACCGAATTCAAACGGTTGACCGTTTCCCGAACACGGCAGGCTGCGAGATGAAGCTAGCGGTTGCGGCCGCGCTTTGTCGCGTCGAAACCTGGTGAAGGACTGGGTGATTTGAGCCCGTTGACGGTCCCGCGTAGGGCGTCAACTTCACCCCCTCCGGGCGCGCCTCCGGCGAATATGTGATCCACGGCACAGGAATTCCCGGTGAGCGGGACCGTTACCTTGCCGCAGATGTGATCGACGTTACTTTCCGACCGAATTGCCGGTTTTGTGGAAGGGACGACATGTCAGGACGAGTTGCTGGGAAGGTCGCGTTCGTCACCGGGGCGGCGCGAGGGCAGGGGCGCAGTCACGCGCTCCGGCTCGCGGAGGAGGGCGCCGACATCATCGCCCTGGACATCGCGGACGGCATCGACACCGTCACGCCGTTCTATCCGCCTGCCACCGCGGAGGATCTGGCCGAGACGGTGCGCGGGGTCGAAGCCCTCGGACGTCGGATCGTCGCCGACAAAGCCGATGTCCGTGACTTCGATGCCGTGCGCGCCGTCGTCGACCGCGGTGTCGCAGAACTCGGCCGCATCGACGTCGTCGTGGCGAACGCCGGCATCTTCATCAGCGGGGAGCCGGCGCACCGGATCTCCGAGGCGGAGTGGGACGACGTCCTCGACGTCAACCTCAAGGGCGTCTGGCATACGTGCAAGGCGGCCATCCCGCACCTGATCGAGCAGGGCGACGGTGGTTCGATCGTCATCACCAGTTCCACCGCCGGCCTCAAGGGCGCCGCCAAAACCGCCGCCTACGGGGCCAGCAAGCATGCCGTCGTCGGGCTGATGCGCACGCTCGTAGGTGAACTCGGAGGGCATCGGATCCGGGTCAACACCGTTCATCCGGGGGCGACGGACACCGACATGATCATCAACGACCGCTGCTTCGGTCTGTTCCTGCCGGGTGTCGAACACCCGACCAAGGAGCAGGTGGCCCCGTTGTTCGCGGGCGCCAATGCGATTCCCGTCCCGTGGGTGGATCCGGTCGACGTCTCCCACGCGGTGCTGTTCCTGGCATCGGACGAGGCCCGCTACGTGACCGGCACCGAACTCAAGGTCGACGCCGGGTTCACCACCCGCTGAATGCATACGAAGGAGAAGGAATGACAACACAATTGGACGTCTCCTCGCTCGATGCGGATGTCGTCGCGGACGTGGCGCAGCGGTGGCTGACGGGCTTCGCCGAGCTACTCCGCACGGCTGCGGGTGCCGAGGATCTGTTGCATCAGGACCTGTGGTGGCGTGACCTGCTCGCCTTCACCGGTGATCTGCGCAGCCTGCACGGCAGCGACCGGACCGCCGAACTGCTCGACGCCGCACTCGCCCAGGGCGTACGGGACGAGCACCTCGATCCGGCGGCGCCGCCCGTGCTGGTCCCCGGCGGCGCGGGGCCGGGGTCGATCCAAGTGGTGTTCCGGTTCACGATGCGACTCGGGCATGTGCGCGGCGTCGCTCGCCTCGTCTCCGACGACGGAACCTGGCGTGCCCGGAACCTGCTCACCGCGCTCGATTCGCTCGCCGGACACGAACCGGCGGTCGGTCCGCTGCGCCGCGAGGGTACCGAGATGCCCGCGGCTGGAATCGAGTACTGGTCGGCGCGACGCGAGCGCGAATTGGATTGCCTGGATGCTGATCCCGACGTGCTCGTCGTCGGCGCCGGACATTCGGGTCTCGCCCTGGCGGCGCAACTCGGCGTGCTCGGGGTCCGGACGCTGCTGGTCGACCGGGCGGATCGGGTCGGGGACAACTGGCGCGGCCGATACGACTCGTTGGTGCTGCACGACGCCGTCTGGTCCAATCACCTGCCGTTCATGCCGTTCCCGTCGAACTGGCCGGTGTTCACGCCCAAGGATAAGATGGGCGATTGGCTCGAAATATACTCCCGAGCAATGGAACTCAATGTCTGGAACCGCTCGGAGATCGTGGAGTCAACGTTCGATCCGGATTCGCGGCGGTGGACCGTCGTGGTGGACCGTGACGGAACACGTCGCACCCTGCGCCCGCAGCATCTGGTGCTGGCAACCGGCCTCAGCGGCACCGAACCGGTGATGCCGACGATCGCGGGCGCCGAGGACTTCGCCGGAGAACTGCTGCACTCGAGCGACTACCGGACCGGTCCCGGGCGCCGCGGCACCCGCACGGTGGTGATCGGCACCGGCAACAGCGGACACGACATCGCCCAGGACCTCCACGAATCCGGCGGGGATGTCACGCTGGTCCAGCGCGGCCCCACCCACGTCGTCAGCGGACAGGCGCTGTCGAATCAGGCGCGCCGCCGCTACAGCGAGCACACCTCGACCGAGGTCGCGGACCTGCTCGACGCCTCCACCGCCCGGTTGGATCCGCAGTTCGTCGCCGGGTTGCGGATGGGGGTGGGCCTTCTGGCCGATCACGATCGCGACCTGCTCGACGGGCTCACCGCAAGTGGATTCACCCACGACAGCGGCCCGGACGGGACCGGCGTGATGATGCTGTTCCTCACCCGCAACGGCGGGTACTACATCGACGTCGGGGCCTCGCCGATGATCGTGGACGGCCGGATCGGGCTCGTTTCGGGATCGATCGACCGCTTGGTCGCCGACGGGTTGGTCATGTCGGACGGCACACACGTCCCGGCCGACACCATCGTGTGCGCCACCGGGTTCCGCGGCATCCTCGATACCGCCCGTCGGGTCCTCGGCGACACGGTCGCAGACGCCTGCGGACCCGTCTGGGGTCTCGACGACGAGGGCGAACTGCGGTCGGTGTGGCGACGGTCCGGACACGACCGGTTCTGGATCAACGGCGGAAACTTCATGTTGGTCCGCAACTACAGCAAGTACCTGGCGCTGCAGATCCAGGCGGATCTGGCCGGCGTCGAATTGCCCGCCCTCGGCTGACGGCACCGACGCCCGTCGAATCCTGCCCGCCGGATGGGGGTTCGGCGGGTGTCGTGTTTGATCGAGGCTCGACGAGACCGACAGTGGGAGGACGTTGGATGGCAGGCAAGCAGGCACGGCTCGATCTGGTGACTGCACGGCGCGCCGCCGACGCGGCGATCGCGGCGGCTCGGCAGGGTGGCAACCGGGTGAGTGTGGCAGTCGTGGACACCCGCGGTCACGACGTGCTGGTGATCCGCGACGACGGCGCCGCATGGTTCACCGCCGGTGTGGCGCGGGCCAAGGCCGCCACCTCCGCGCTGATCGGCATCCCCACCACCGCCTATTCGGGCCTGGCCGACGCGCACCCCGCGCTCGTCGAACTGATCGACGGTCAGGCCGCGCAGTCGCTGACGACGCTGCCCGGCGGCCTGCCGGTGGTGGTCGACGGCGAGGTCGTGGGCGGGATCGGCGTCAGTGGCGCGCAGCCGGACGAGGACGTCGAGTACGCGAAGGCGGGGATGGCCGCCGACTGACCACCCTGCCGTAGAACGGTTTTCAGCGCCCTGCCGCGCCGTCGATCAGTTCACGAAGAATGTCGGCGCGGTGACCGCGATCTGACGCTGCCGGCCGGCGAGGCAGCCGAATTCGACACCGCCCACCCACACTGGCTCGGCAGCGCCGACGGCGGCGCCGTCGAGCTACTCATTCTGTTCGGGGTGCACGGAGTGCGCGCCCATGTCCAATAGGTCTGAGGTGGCAGTGCGAGACGCGACTGCGGCGCGCGGGGGCGGCCCGATCCCGTTAGCCTGAGAGGACGAGAGGCGCACGCGACAGACAGACGTGAGGGGCGTGAATCCAGGTGTCCGAAATCCACGCTGCGGTGCTGTTCGACATCGACGGCACCCTGGTCGACTCGAATTACCTACATGCCGACGCGTGGCACCGCGCGTTCACGGAGACGGGTCTGACGGTGCCGACATGGCGGATCCATCGTGCGATCGGCATGGACGGGTCCACCTTGATCCGCGACGTGTGCCCGGGGATCGAGGACGCGACTGCGGACCGTGTGGACGAACTGCACTCACGCTTCTACAAAGACGACGCCGATCAGTTGCGGCTGCTGCCGGGCGCCCGGGAGATCCTCGCGCAGTTGCACGAGGCCGGGTTGCGAGTGGTGTTGGCCACGTCCGCGCCGGCCGACGAACTGGCCATCCTGCGCCGTCTTCTCGACAGTGAATCCGTACTGTACGCGGTGACGAGCGGCGAGGACGTCGACACCGCGAAGCCCGATCCCACGATCGTGCAGATCGCGCTCGACCGCGCCGGAACAGACACGGGCAGAGCCGTGTTCGTGGGCGACAGCGTGTGGGACATGCGTGCCTGCCGGGCACTGGGAGTGCCCACCGTCGGCGTCCTGAGCGGAGGGATCTCGCGCGGGGAACTGGTCGACGCGGGCGCCGATCACTGCTGCGATGACGTCGACGCATTGCGCAACGAACTCGATCGCAGTCCGTTGGCCCACCTGCTCTGAGGCACGCGCCTGGCTGATTCCCCGGCCCGGCGTCGACTGAGTGCGGCGGGGCTTCCGAGACCCGGTCGAGCGTCGAGGAGTTGCCATGCAGGGCCTCGGCAGGTCCGGTATACGGGAAGTATGACGTCTGCACATTCGCTGTCGGTCATCGTGCCCACCTTCAACGAGGAGAACTACATCGGCGTATGCCTGGAGGCGCTGCTGAGGGAGGAGGAACTCCTCCACGAGATCCTGGTCGTCGACAACAATTCCACCGATCGCACCGTCGAGATCGTCGAGCGAATAGCTGCCTCCCACCCGGCCGTCAGGTTGGTCCGCGAGCGCACTCCCGGCGCAGTACATGCCCGCAACACCGGCTTCGACGCTGCCAGCGGCGACATCCTCGGACGCATCGACGCAGATACCCGCGTCGGTGAAGGGTGGGCGCGGACCGTCCTGGACTTCTTCGGGCGTACCGACACCGAGTCGGTGGGCGCCGTGACCGGGCTGAGTAATTCGTACGACTCGCCCTATCGCAGCCTCAAGGGCTGGTACATGCGCCGACTGGTGTCGAAGGGCGTGCTCGGTAACGAACAACGGATACGGAATCTGCACGGTGCCAACATGGCTCTGCGTCGAACGACGTGGGAGCGAGTGAAGTCGGCGACGAGCGTCGATCTCGGTGTGCACGAGGACGCCGATCTGGCCCTGTGCATCTGCGCCGCGGGCGCCGAGATCGCCCAGCTGTCGCAGATGCGCGCGGACGTCTCGCCGCGCCGGGCACTGACCCCGCCCAGCGAGTTCTCACACTACGTGCGGGCTGGGATCAGGACCCTCGAGCGGCACGGCGCCATGACGCCTCAGCATCGCCGGCTCCTGCGGCTGCACTGGTTCACCCACCTCGGTGCCTACCTGGCGTACCGCCCGTACGATCCGGACCTGCACCGATTCACTTTGCGTCGCTTGATCTTCGGTGGACCGCCTCGTACGATGCCGGTTTCTACGGCGGTGGCGTAGTGGCGGTCTGTTTACACATCGGGGACACCGGGTAACTCCCGAAGATGACAGCTCGCGACGATCTACACGCCGCGCGCCGAGGGGAGCCCGGCGCAGACGAGGCGGTCGAGCCCGATTCGCCGGGCGATCTCACCAAGCGCTCCTGGATCTACGTGCTCCGCAAGACGGCGCGGGAGTTCGGCAGCGATCAATGCACAGATCTCGCCGCGGCCCTCACCTACTACGCCGTTCTGGCGCTGTTTCCCGCGCTGCTCGTGATCGTCTCACTGCTCGGAGTCTTCGGGCAGGGACAGCGCACGGTGGATGCGGTGATGGAGATGGTCGGGCAGCTCGGCCCCACCAATGCCGTGGACACGCTGCGTGAACCGGTGGAGCAGCTCGTCGCTGCACCGTCCGCGGGGATCGCGCTGGTCATCGGTGTGCTCGGTGCTCTGTGGTCGGCCTCCGGCTACGTGGGCGCGTTCGCCCGTGCGATGAACCGGATCTACGAGATCGAAGAGGGTCGGCCGATCTGGAAGCTTCGCCCCCTGATGTTCGTGGTGACCGCGTTCTGCCTCGTGGCGGTCGGCGCATCGGGGCTGATGCTGGTGATCAGTGGTCCGGTCGCGCATTCCGTCGGCGATGTTCTGGGTTTGGGTGGGGCCGCCGTCACGGCCTGGAACATCGCGAAGTGGCCGGTTCTGCTCCTCGTGGTCGGCGTGCTCGTGGCGGTGCTGTACTACGTGACGCCGAACGTGTCCCAGCCGAAGTTCCGCTGGATCAGCCCTGGCGCAGCGATCGCGATCGTCGTCTGGATCGGCGCGTCGGCGCTGTTCGCGGTCTACGTCTCGAATTTCGCGAGCTACAACAAGACCTACGGCTCCCTGGCCGGCGCGGTGGTGTTCCTGCTGTGGCTGTGGATCACCAACCTGGCACTGCTCTTCGGGGCCGAATTCGATGCAGAACTCGAGCGGGGCCGGGAACTGCAGGCGGGGCTGCCCGCGGAGAAGTCCATCCAGTTGCCGCCCCGAGATACGCGTGACATCGAGAAGCGCGAGAAGAAGCGCACCCGGGACGTCGAGGACGGTCGCCGTCTGCGCCTGTCCCATTCCACGCCATCGACAGCAGAAGAGAAGGGAAGTGACGATGGCTGACGCGATGGGGCCCCGAGAAGCCGACCCGCGGGAGACGAAAGGCACCCGGATGGGAATCGGCGCCGAGATCTCCGGCGCCGGCCGCGGTGGGGACCGCCCGCGCGAAGTTCGATGACCGGAACAGCGCGCCGAACTCGCTGAAGCGGGAGAGGAGCTCACCCACCGAGTGGACGTGCCGGCGCGCACCAAGGCGGCGGTCCACGAAAGGTCCGACCCTGCTGTCGAACTCGCGCGTCGAGAGCCCCCGCGCTGGCCGTCGCGGCCGGTGTGGGTGTCGCGCGGCTTCTGCTGCGTGCTGTGCTGAGACGAAGGCGGCGGCACTGACCCGCTCGGTACGACTGGGCCCCCGGCGATCTCGCCGGGGGCCCAGTGCGTGAATCCGAAGTCCGAACCTTAGACCGGGTTCTCCACGGAGGTGTTCAGCTGGAACCCGGCGGAGCCGACCCGCAGACCCAGATTGAGGATGACGGCGAAGAGATCGTTGACACTCAGCATTTCGATACTCCCTGTCTGACAGTGGAACTGAACCGAATGGACGGATTGAAACTTATCAACCTTTTGGTTCGGTTTCACGGCAAGGGTAGGGCGCGACCATATCGACGGTTCCGGGAAGTCCACGCGACCCTCCTTGCGATGGGAAGCGATGCCCCGGGTACCAACCATGCCCGCCGGGTGACGTACCCGATCCGGAGGGGCGTGGGATGGGTGAACAGCGCCGGCGGCGCTGCGGCAGGCGCTCTACGGCAACTTCGAAGACTTCCGCGAGTGCCGTGACCGCGTGGTCGGGCAGCGCCGTGACCGGTCCACCCGCCTGTGGCCGTCGACGTCCGCTGAGAAGCGGCTCGGCGGTCCACGACGTGGCAACTGTGATCCGCGTCGGATTGTGTGTGGGGTTGTCCCGTAGGCTGCCGATGCAGCTTGGTTGATGAACCTCGGGAGTGACACGTGGCACAGAAGGTAATTGTCGAGCTCATCGATGATCTTGATGGTGAGCCCATCGACGTCGGCGGCGAAACGATCAGCTTCGCGGTCAATGGCGTCGAGTACACGATCGACCTCAACGACAAGAACGCTACCGAGTTCCATCGCAAGATGGACTACTACATCCGGCATGCCAGCAAGGTCGGCGGTCGGCAGAAGTCGCGCGCAGCGGCCATTTCTGTAACCGATGGCGCGAGCACGCAGGAGATCCGCGAGTGGGCGTCCCGCAACGGTTTCGCCGTCTCGACCCGCGGGCGTATCTCGCGTGAGATCGCCGAGGCGTTCGCGGCCGCGCACTGACCATGACCACCGTCAGTGACAGCGAGGCGGCGAAGGCTGCCGCCCCGGACTCCGATCCGCAGTCGATCGAGCCCGAATCCCCGGCATCCGTAGCCGGCGGGGAGGGCGAGGGTGCCGATCAGGCGTCCGACTATTCGCACGGGGACCCCATTCGGGTGTTCCTGTACGACATCCCGAACGACGGCGGCGAGTGGACGGCCCGCTACGAGCAGGGGATCAAGCGCATCCGCGCCAAGAAGGTAGGCCCCGGGGTCTACCTGGACCTGCTGCATCGGGTGTTTCCGAAGCACGAGGTGCTCGTCAAGGGTGAGCTGCTCAGCGTCAAGACCCGGCCGCACCCCGATGATCCGAAGGTCCTCACCGAGGTCACGCTCCTGGTGTACCTCGCGACCGAAGTGGCCTTGTTCAAGGCATTCCTCGGATGGGCCGGCGGCGACGTCGGGCCGATCCGGATCACGCCCGAGAAGCTCGACGACGTGGCTCGCCGCATCCACAACGACATCTACCGGATCCACCTGTTCAAGCAACGCCTCGTGACGGCAGGCATCGAGGATCCCGCCGAACTCGACGAGGACGTGTCCCGGCCACTCGAGGTCGCCAAGAGCGAGATCGACGCTATCCAGGACCTGCGGATTTCCGTCAAGCGCTACCGCGACCGCGTGGTCCAGGCGAAACGCGAACGCGTGGTGAAGGAGAGCCAGAACCTCGTCGGCAATATCGAGATGGCCACGTGGGATTCGGTGCAGCGCCGCGAGGAGATGGTCGTGATGCGCGAATGGGTGGACAACCAGCAGCGTGTCCTGCCGATCGGCAAGGCCGTCAAGCTGACCTGATCGGAATGGTACGAAGCGGCGGCCCGTCCTCGAGCATTCGAGGACGGGCCGCCGCTTTCGTGCGTTGACGGGGTGACTACGGGGTAAGCGAGATCGTCTCGCCGCCCGAGAATGCGGAGTCGTGGACCTCGAGTTCCTTAGGGGTCGCGTCAGCCGGGATGTCGAAGACGATGGTCGTCGACTGCGTGATGCCCGGGTTGATCTGACCGCCGATCGCGGTCTCGGCGTTCAGATTGATCGCGGCCATCTCGTCGGTGGAGAACTCGCGGTCCTTAGCGTCGATCAGCTTCTGATTGGAGGCGAAGTAGGACTGCGGCTTGTCGGCAATGTTCGTCACGTTCAGGTGCACCAGGACGAACTGGCCCTGAGCTTCCTTCTGCAGGTAGGGGTTGTCACCGACCGTGGCTACGCCGGTCTCGATGCCGGTGACGACGAAGCCGAACTTGCCGTCACGGACCTCGGCGCCGATGCCGGGCGCGGACTTGGCGGGCGCTGCCGCGGGCGCTGCTGCGGGCGCACCGCCGCCGGCCGGCTGGCTGTTCGACGCGGCCGGGGCTGCCTCGTCCGCCTTGTCCTTGTCTCCGCCCCCGCCGGCGATGGCGATGATCACGAACAGCACCACGACGGCCCCGACGATCCACGGCCACTTCTTCTTCTTCGCCGGTGCCGGAGGGGCAGGCGGAGCCGGGTAGCCCTGGGGGGCCTGGCCGTAGGGGTTCTGGGGCTGGCCGGGGGCGGGCGGCGGTACGGAGTTCGTCATCAGCTTCCTTGAATCGATGGTGAGTTGGAGTAATGAAACCGCATGAACGGTTTTTTGGTGACTGCGGCACTTTATAGGCGACACGGCATGGCGCCGGCGGCGGGTGGAGCTCGAGCTCGACCTAATGTATGCTTGCCGATAAGCAAGTAACTGGGAGGTGGATGTGACGAGCCTCTTCGAGGAGGACGAGGTGTCGCGGCTGCGGGTCGCGCTCGGCCGGATCTCGCGGCAGGTCGATCGGCAGACGTCGGGCGGTGAACTGACCAAGACGCAGTTCTCGATCCTCACCACGGCGGTGCGGCGCGGCCCGATCCGGGCCAGTGAGATGGCCGAGATCGAGACCCTCAACCCGACGATGCTCTCGCGCATGATCGGCAAGATGGAGACTGCGGGGCTGTTGTCGCGCTCCGCTCATCCCGACGACGGCCGTGCCGTCGTCGTGTCTGCGACTCCCGAGGGGATCGCCCTGCACACCGAGTTGCGCGACAAGCGGACGCTGCTGTTTGCCGAGTACCTCGGCCAGCTTCCCGAGACGGAGACCCAGGACCTGCTCGACGCCCTGCCGGCCCTCGAGGCGCTCGGCGAACGGATGTGTCAGGCCCGGGCCGCGGCCCGCTCATGACGGCGGCCGGCAAGCTGGGGCGCCAGACTTTCGCGGCGCTGGCCAATCGCAACTTCCGCCGCTTCATCAGCGGCCAGGCCGTCTCGCTCATCGGCACCTGGATGCAGCTCGTCGCGCAGTCGTGGCTGGTCCTCGAACTCACCGGCTCGGGTACCGCGATCGGACTGGTCGTCGCGCTGCAGACGCTGCCGGTCCTGCTGCTCGGCCCGTACGGCGGCGTCATCGCCGACCGCACCGACAAGCGCCGGCTGATGATCGCGCTGCAGACGATGATGGGCGTCCAGGCCCTTGTGCTCGGCGTCCTCACGCTCACCGGAACCGTTCAGCTGTGGCACGTGTACGTGCTTGCGCTGCTACTCGGCTTCAACAACTGTTTCGAGAACCCGGCGCGGCAGTCGTTCCTGCTCGAGATGGTCGGCCCGGAGCATCTGCGCAACGCCGTCAGTCTGCAGTCGACACTGGTCAGCGCGTCGCGCATCATCGGGCCGGCCGTTGCCGGTGTCACCATCGCAGCAGGCGGGCTGGGGCTGTGTTTCCTGCTCAACGCGGCCAGCTTCGTCGCGGTCGTGAGCTCGCTCGTGCGGCTGAACGTCTCCGAACTGCACCCCTCTCCGCCGATGGAACGCGCCCGCGGTCAGCTTCGCGAGGGCCTGCGCTACGTGCGGGGCAATCGCAATCTCGCGGTTCCGCTGCTGATGATGGCGTTCATCGGCTGCCTCGCTTTCGAGTTCCAGGTCGTTCTCCCGATCGTGGCCGATCAGACGTTCGGCGCCGGATCCGAGGCGTACGGGTTCATGACCGCGGCGATGGGAATCGGCGCGGTGTGCGGCGGCCTGCTGGTCGCGACGTGGGGCCGCACCGGTACCCGCGTGTTGATCGTCGCGGCCGCAGCCTTCGGTTTCTCGATGGTCGCGGCGGCCGCGGCCCCGAACCTGGCGCTGGTGCTGGTCGCGCTCATGATCGTCGGCGCCGTCAGCATCGCCTTCAACTCCACCACCAACAGCACCCTGCAGCTCGAGGCCGAACCGCAGATGCGCGGCCGAGTCATGGCGCTGTGGGCCACCGCCTTCCAGGGCTCCACCGCCATCGGTGGTCCGATCGCCGGATGGGTGAGTCAGGAATGGGGCGGCCGAGCCGGACTGATGCTCGGCGCAATCACGTGCCTGGTCGTGGCCTTGGTCGCCGCGATCGTCCTGGGCCGCGGCAAGGAGGCGACGACGCAGGCCGCACCGGTCCCCGAGGATCCGGAGGAACTGACTGTCGCCGCCCCCGAGATCACCGAGGATCCCGCCCTGTCCGACGCCGAGGCGCGTGCGAAGGCGGCTTGACCTTCGAGTTGGTCGAGACTCCATGATGGCCTCGTGAGTGCATCCGGATCCGACGACCTCATCACGATCGGCGTCTTCGCGCGGGCGACCGGGCTGACGCCGAGCGCGCTGCGGTTCTACGACGACAGTGGTCTGCTCGCGCCGGCGCACATCGACCCGGTGACGGGGTACCGGTACTACAGCGACGCCCAGCGCGAGCGCGCGTCGACGATCCGCCGGCTGCGCGAGATCGGCGTTCCGCTCGAGGCGGTGACCCGGATTCTGTCCGCCGATCCGAGCGAGGCGGCCCGGCTGCTGGACGAACACGTCCGGCTTCTGCGCGAGCGCGCCGACGCGGCGGCCGCGGTCGCCGCGTCGTTCCAGGTGGCCCCGCCGGTAGAAGGTCACGGGCCTTCGGTCGCATTGCCGGTGAGCTTGTTCGCCGAAGCGGTCCGACAGGTCCTGCCCGCCACCGCCACCGACGTCGAATTCCCGATCCTCACAGGGATTCTGATCGAGGCGGGCGACGGCGCTGTGGTGCTGACCGCGACCGACCGCTACCGCCTGTCGACCCGGAGCCTGCCGGCGCAGGCGCCCGGCGAAACATGGGCGGTCGTGGTTCCCGCGCGGGAACTGGACGTTCTCGTCGCAACACTGAGCCCCGAGAGCCCCGCTGCTGCGATCGTTCTTCGCCCCGCCCCCGGTGCTCTGGTGATCGCGGTGTCCGGCGACGAGACCCGTTGTCCCGTACTGGACGGCGAATACCCCGGCTACCGCATGATGCTCGACGGTCTGCCTGCGTCGCGCACCCGCGTTCTCGTTCGCCGCGACGAGTTGCTCGCCGCGGTCGAGGGGCCGATGGAGGGCACCGTCCGTGTCGACACCGCGGACGGGTCGTTGTCCGTGAGGACGCATGACGGCCCGCCGCAATCGATGACGGCTCGCGTCACCGGAGCCGACGTGGCCCTTGCGTTCCGTCGCGGAAACCTGCTGTCCGCGATCGCGACTGCCGTCGGACCCGACATCATGCTCGACATCTCCGCCCCCGACATGCCCGTCGTGATCCGTTCCGCGACCGACGGCGACCTCACCACCCTTGCGATGCCGACCGCGTCGGAGAGCTAGAGCGACAGGACGATTCTTATCCGCACCGCCGTCAACGAGGTCGGCACCGCCGTCGCCGAACGGTCCGTCGAACGGCTGCCCTCGCACCCGTAGGTATTGCGGTGCTCCTCGACATCCATTCACCGCGAAGTGCGTCTCGCAGCCCGTCAACCAAAGTGGCGCAGTGCCTATTCGGCCGTACAGTGGCTGACCCCACGTCCATGGAATCGCACCGCGGCAGCAAGCACCTTACGGATGAGCGGCAGTTCACCTGTGGCTGTTCGCCAGCTGAGGAACCAGCCAACCTGTTGAGCTGGGCGAAGCGGGCGGGACACACGATCGGATGGTTGCTCGTCGCCGACGGAGGCCAGGCAAACAAGCAGGGATCGACCGTCAGCCACGAGGTCGGCACCGGCTGCAGCGCCGAATGAGCTCGACGATGTCCACAGTGGCACAAGATTTTCGCGGACGAGCATGTGCTCGACGAACTGATTCCAGGTGCTCATCGTGTCATCGATCGACACCAACGGATATTCGGCCAACTGTGCAATGGTGGCCGTCTCGCATGCAGCCAGCGGATGGTGGGCCGCCATGACGACGACAACGGGCTCGTGGCACAGCAATACTGATGTGACGTCAGGACCGGTGATTCGATTACCGATAGAAAGCGAAAGTTCGCCTGCGCGGAGTTTATCCGGCACGAATCGGTGCGGCAGGGTGGTCTGGTGGATGGCCGCCGACGGAACATCTCGGCGAACTGCTGCGAGAACCTGACGCGGGATGCGAAGCGACGGTTCCGTGACGTGAACACTCAATGTCCGATTCCCCCCGGCTACCTGTGCGTCGGCCACTGCTCGTTGCACATCGTGAAGAATCTGCCGAGCATGTGATGCGAGCACCCTGCCTGCCAGGGTCGGCTCGACATGTCGACTGGTCCTGGAGAAAAGCTCAACGCCGAGGCGGCGCTCCACCCTCCGGATTGCCTGGCTAAGCGCCGGCTGTGCCATGGGGATCTGCTCGGCGGCGCGTGTGAAGTTCCGCTCCCTCTCCACCACATCGACGTACTCAAGGTCTCGCAGAGTCAGATCAAGCATGCCAACAAACTAGATCGGCATGGTCGCAGTCTTGGACTTCCCCCTGAAAATTGATCAATCATGTGTTCGACCGACGCGATGAATTTGGTGGTCAGATGCTCGTCGGGCTGACGTCGGAACTGCGGAAGTATCCGCGCGGGAGGGACATGGACGGATCTGCGCAGGGTCAGACTCCGGTCGGCGGCCCGAGTCGAAGCATCAACCAGCTCAGAGATCTTTGTTGCTACGTCACATCCGATGAATCCGAGGTGATCACCCCCATTAGCTGGCCGTCTGAGTAAGGCGGCCCCGAACACCTGGGCGCCTGAGGCCTCCGTTCATCAATAAACAACGTGTGCGTCCCTACCGTCGGAGCCATGAGGGCCATAGCAAACACAGAATGCGGTGATCGGCATGATCAAGTTTCGTTTCGGGAAGCGCTGGCGGAGCACAGCGGCGCTGCTCGGCGCTGGCTTTCTTCTCGTCAGTTGCGCCAACAGTGAGGCCGGGGTCAGCGACGACAGTATGTTCGCAACAGGCATGGTCAATGCTCAAACAGAGGCGGGTGAGGCAGTCGCGGGCGGCACGCTGACCTACGGCGTGCAATTGTTGCCCACCTCGCTGGACCCGGCTAAGACTGCCGCACGCGACGACGCGGGGGCGGCACTCGCCGCCGTCTACGACGTATTGATGCGGTATGACACCGGCACCGGAGAATTCAAGCCGAAGTTGTCGCGGTCCCTCGATACCACCGATGGCGGCACCACGTGGACGCTGAGGCTACGCGACGAAGTGAAATTCAGCGACGGCACTCCACTCGACGCTCTCGCCGTGATCGCGAGCATCAATCGCTACAACGAAGACAAGGGCAACGGTGCCGAACTCTGGCTTGAGTCCGTTGTGTCGATTGAGGCCATCGATACGTCCACCGTCGTTTTCCATCTCAATGCGCCGTGGATGCGGTTCCCGTCGATGCTCGCACTCGGACACGGCATGATAGTCGCACCGTGTGTAGACGAAGGTGAAAACTTCAAGGCGATTGGCGCGGGTCCTTTCATTGATGAAAAGTTTGCTCCTTACGAAGAGCGGGTCTTCAAATCCAATCCGGTGTACTACGGCGGCCCTGTCAGGCTCGAAAAACTCCGGATAGTACCGCTCAATGGACCGCAGGCCAACCTCGAATCCTTGGAGAGTGGACAGCTCGGCATCGCCTACATCAGGGGAGACAGTTCGGCGATCAACGCGGCCAAAGAAAAGGGCTACCCCGGTTACATCAGCGTCCTCAACACCGGTGGCGCCGTGATCATCAACAACCGAGAAGGCCGTCCAGGCTCAGACATCCGGGTGCGGCAGGCAATCGCCTATGCGTTGGATCCTGACCTCATCGATCAGCGCGCCGAGAAGGGCCAAGGTTTGCCCGGCTCTGAACTCTTCGGTCCAGCCTCGCAGTGGCACTCCAGCACCCCGGGAGTCGCCTATGACCGAGCCAAGGCGGCAGAACTTGTGGCGCAGGCCAAGGCCGATGGGTTCAACGGGGCACTCGAGTACGTTGTGCTCAACGAACCAAAGGACCAGGCTGGCGGTCTCGCTGTGCAGTCTCTATTACAGGACGTCGGATTCGATGTGAGAATAGTGCCGGTCAATAATGTTGCAGACCTGGGCCTGAAAGTCTATGTTAAGCACGATTTTGATTTGTCCCACTCGGGAATGGGTCTCTATGAAGCGATTCCGGATCTGGGCCTGTACTCAACCGTGAGCAGTGAATCTCGATCCAATACTTCCGGCTACGTGAACCCGGATATGGACATGTTGCTTCTCGAATTTCAGCACGCGAAGGACCTCAAATCTTCAGAAGAGACGCTGTCGAAGATTCAGGTCCTGTGGAATGAAACCGTGCCGTCTGTGCCGACCAGTGGGCTGCCCTCATTCTGGGCTTGGCAGAGAAACATCTACGGCATTGTTCCGTCAGCCGCCGGCGTCATGCTGTTCGATCAAGCATGGATAGGAATGAAGTAAATCTCGGCCCGGTGTGATCCCCAGCCATTCGCTCATCCAGAGGGAGATGCGGAGCTGAAAATCTTTCATGAAAAACTGTGGATAGGCAGTCATGGCACCGTCGGTCGCCATGTTGTCGGCGCAGATTCACTCTGCGAAGTGCGCAATTGCGACCCTGTAGCTTGCCGTGATCGACGGAGTGGACGGCTGCGCCGCGGTCCATTTTAGAATAATGCCTACCGCGCTACCTGGCGATTAAAAATCATCAATCTGAAGGAGGCTAGTATGAACCCCACGCATATTGAAGAAAATATCGAACAGCGAATCGCTCGACTAGAGGCCATCGAAGCAATCAAGGCGCTGAAGTACCGCTACTGGCGGGCATGCGATGGCAAGGACGCCGACGGCTTCCGCGCCAGCTTCGTGGCGAGGGGAGCGTCGATCGATTACGGACGAATGGGCGCTTTCGACGATGCCGATGGTATCGCCGCTGTCTATCGAGCCGTCGCGCTGCAGAAGGAGGGCGAAAGGCATCTCATTCTCGATATGCACCACGGCTTGCACCCAGACATTCGGCTGACCAGCGATACCACCGCCGAAGGGACGTGGACACTGCGGTTCCGGCAACTGAATCTGCGTGACCGCACCGAGAAGGTCTGCGCCGTCGAGTACGACGACGCGTACGTCACCGAAGACGGCCAGTGGAAGATTAGTAGGTGCCACGCCACCGAACTCTGGGCTGTGATTCGGCCCCTCGATAGCGAGGCGATTGTGACGGAGAACCTCGCATGACCGACACAGGATGAGAGCCGCCCGCACTTGCTATGTGGCTTGGGCTCGATCGTCGATGGCTTCTCCCGCCCCGTATGGATCGAGCCCCGCCGACGAGAAGTGCGTTACCGCGTTCGGGTTCATTAACCGAGACAATGGAGTCAGCCGGGAATGTGACGACATGCGGTGAATCCCGCTCGATCCAGATCGCCATACCGTCACCGGTGGACGAGTTGCATTTGGAGGGAGGCACATCCGCCGCCGGATCCGGCTATTGCGGAGATGCCGGCCGTCGAACCGATCCAGGACAGCGACCGGGCGGGAGCGTGGAGCAGCGGTCTTGAACAGCTTTCCAGGATGTAGGTGTAGCGGCCGAGCCCGGGGTGCTCTTACTCTGTGCCGATGAAGAAGTGGTGGATCGTCGGTGGCGTCGTCGTCGTGGTGCTTGCAGGTCTGCTCGCGGGCCCGTGGATCTACGGCAAGTTCATCGCCGAGGACGACGCCCCGGCCGCGAGCGTGTCCACAGAGGGGGCGCAGGCCGCGTCAGGTTCGATCGACGGTGAGTGGGCTGTCGGCCCGGGGGAGGGCGCCAACGCGACCGTCGCCGGGTACACGGTGTCCGAGATCCTCAACGGAGCCCGGGTCACCGTCGTCGGCACCACGAACCAGGTCAACGGAGACGTCAGCATTGCGGGCCAGAAGCTGACCGCCGCCGAGATCGTCGTGCAGGTCGCCGACATCGCCACCGACAGTTCGCGCCGCGACGGACAGTTCCGCGGCAACGTGATGAACGCCGACACCTTCCCGACCGCGAAATTCGCCCTCACCGCACCGGTCGATCTCGCGTCGCTTCCCACCGACGGCACGGCCGCGACGGTGAAGGCAGACGGGACGCTGACCCTCAAGGATCAGACCCGTCCGGTGAGCGTGGACGTCAAGGTGCTGCACACGGGCGACGTCCTCGTCGCGTCCGGCGCCGTGCCGGTCACGTGGACCGACTACGGAATCACGCCGCCGTCACTGGGATTCGTGACGGTCGACGGCAATGGCACGGTCGACTTCCTGGTGAGCCTGGCCCGATCCTGACGGCGCCCACCCCGGGGGCCCCAACACATAGCCGAGGCGTTCACGCCACGTGGCTGCGGCGCGGACGTCACGTCCTATCGCGGCATATTCGTGGGTCTGCAACTTCCAGATGTCGTACGTGCCCACCGGCTTCGTCAAACCGTAGGTGGGGCGCTGTTTCTCGGCGTGGAAGGTGCCGAACATCCGGTCCCACACGATGAGGATGCCGCCGTAGTTGCGGTCCAGGTACTCGGGATCGCACCCGTGGTGGACCCGGTGGTGCGACGGGGTGTTCAACACGAATTCGACGGGCCGCGGCAGCTTGTCGATCCGTTCGGTGTGCACGAAGAACTGGTACACCAGATTCACGGAGAATCCGACGAAGATCATCCACGGTGGAATACCGATCAGCGGCAACGGAATCCACATCAGGATCTCGCCGCTGTTGTTCCACTTCTGCCGCAGTGCCGTCGAGAAGTTGAAGTACTCGCTCGAGTGATGCGCCTGGTGCGTGGCCCAGATCAGCCGGATCCGGTGCGCCATACGGTGATACGTGTAGTACAGCAGGTCGATGCCGACCAGCAGGAGCACCCACGTGTACCAGGCGTTCGCCGGCAGATGCCATGGTGCGACGTACACCCAGATCGCCGAGTAGCCGATCAAGGCCAAGGATTTCCAGAACGCGGTGGTCGCGATCGACACCAAGCCCATCGAGATCGACGCCCGCGCGTCCCGGAACTCGTACCCCGCCGTCGGCGGATGAGAGCGGCCGTCCCGGAGCTCGGTCTCCTCGAGCTTGCGGGCGGCGAACCACTCGAGCCCCAGGAACGCGACGAACGCCGGTATCGCCAGGGTGACCGGGTCACCGAGCGGTTCGAGCAGCGATCCCCACGCCGCAGTGAGGGTCTCCCACATGTCGCCTCCGAGCTTTCGAGCGCATCTGATCGAAAATCTACCCCGCACGGTGGCCTGGGTCACTGTCGCACGGGTGGTGAGTAACGTCTGTGCCGAGGCGTTGTCGAATCGGGCGGGGGGCAGGCGTGCACATCACGGCGAGGGTGGACTGCGCGGTGCGTGCCCTCGTCGAACTCGCGGCCGCGGCGCCGAGCCTCGTCAAGGCAGAGGCGCTGTCGAGCGCGCAGTCGATGGCCCCCAAATTCCTCGAGGCGATCCTCGCCGATCTGCGTCGCGGCGGCCTGGTGCACGGCCGACGTGGACCCGAGGGTGGGTACCGGCTCACCCGTCCTGCCGAGGAGATCACGATCGCCGACGTCATCCGCACCGTCGAGGGACCGCTCGCGTCGGTGCGCGGGGAGCGGCCCGAGGATGTCCGCTACGACGGCGCGGCCGCATCGCTGCAGCAGGTGTGGATCGCGGTCCGCGTCAACCTGCGCGCGGTGCTCGAGGGGGTCACGATCGCCGACGTCGCCGCCGGCGCGCTGCCCGCCTTCGTCGACGACCTCACCGCCGACCCCGGGGCATGGCGCCGCCGTTAGTGGTGCACCCGCAGGTCGGCACGCATCTGCGTGAACTGGAACAGCCCCGGGTGTCCCGACACCTCCTCGTACGCGGCCACCCAATCCTCGAGGAAGTGTGGCCGGTCCTCGGGGGCCAGTCGTCCGGTCCAGGCGTCGGCGCCGTTGCTGCACCACTCGGCGAACGCGTCGTGCGAGCCGAAGTCCCACGTGACGTCGTGTACCGACAGGTCGGTCGTGCGCAGTCCGGCCGACGCCGCGAGGTCCGGGTATTCGGCGGGGTCGACGTGGACGAACGGGGGAGCGAAGCCGGCGAACCGATCCACCCAGCGCGGCGCGCCCGCGACCTCCATTGCAATCGTCTCGAGGCTGGGACGTTCGCCCGCACACACCACCTGGATCAACACGCGGGCGTCGGGCCGGGCCGCGGCAGCGATCGACCCGAGCGCGCGCCGCTGTTCGGTCACCCAGTGCAGCGCGTTGAACGACACCGCGACGTCGAACTCGGCGCGGAACGGTAGGTCGCGGGCATCGGCCAGGACGAATTGGACGTTCGGTGCGCCCTTGCCCGCTTTCGCGATCATCCGCGGGGATGCGTCGACGCCCACCGCGCGGCCCGCGGGCAGTTGCTTGGCGAGCAGTCGCGTGACGAAGCCGTCGCCGCAGCCGACGTCGAGCAGGCGGTCGTTCGGATTCAGCTCCAGTCCGGCGATCGCGCGCGTTGCCATCGCGCGCTGCAGATCGCTGGTCCGTGCGTACTGTTCGCCGTCCCAATCGGGCATTTCGGCCGCCGTTCGGTGGTGCGCCGGGTGTGCGATCAGCCTAGGCCCGGAGGGCCTGGCGGTGACGTCGATCACTCGCATCCGCCGGGTGTGCTGAAGCCCACAAAGATGCACTCCGCTGCAACATTGCAGAGATCTGCAATTTCGGTACTTTTGATGAAGTGAGTGAAGTACTCGGGCTCCGAGACCGGAAGAAGGCGGCGACGCGCATCGCGCTCAGCGAGGCCGCCGCACGCCTCGCCAAGGGGCGTGGCCTCGAACTCGTGACCGCCGACATGATCGCGGCCGACGCGGGCGTCTCCACCCGGACGTTCCACAACTACTTCTCCTGCAAGGAAGAGGCCGTCCTCCACCACCTGGAGGCGCAGGTTCTCGAGTGGGCCGACTGGCTGCGCGAGCGTCCCGCCGACGAACCGATCCTCGATTCGCTCGAACAGATCGTCGTGCGGGCCCTCACCGGGTCCGAGCGCGAACTCGACGAGATGCAGGCGCTCGTCGAACTCATCGACTCGAGCCCCGCACTGCTCGCCAAGAAGATGGAGATGCACGTGCGGCTCACCCCGATGCTCGACGAGGTCATCGCCGAGCGCACCGGTGCCACCGGCCTCTACCCGAGCCTGCTGCAGATGGTGGTCGGCGCCGCCTGCAAGGCGTCCCTCGATCTGTGGATGAGCGGCCGGTCGTCGGCCGACAACCCCGAGCAACTCGTTCGCGAGGCCTTCGACCACCTGCGGTCCGGTCTCGCCGTCCCCACGCGCTAAACCCCACCCGATCGCGAAGGAGCCGTCATGGCCACCTATCTCTATCGGATCGGCCGATTCGCCTACCGGCGAAAAGGCACGGTCCTCTCCATCTGGCTGGCCATCCTCGTGCTGATGGGGGTCGGCGCCGCAACCCTGTCGGGACCGACGAACGACTCGTTCTCGATTCCCGGGACGCCGGCGCAGAAGGCGCAGGACCTGATGGCCGAGCGGTTCCCCGCCTCGGCCAAGGATCCGTTCAGCTCCATCTCCGCGCGGTACGTCTTCGCTGCCCCCGAGGGTCAGACCCTCGACAGCCCGGAGAACCAGGCCGCGATGGACGCGACCCTGGCCCAGGTTCGCGGCATCGAGCTCGTCGACCCGGCCGCCAAGGTCGACCCGGCCACCGCCTCCCCCGAGGCCGCTCAGGGTGCGCTGGTCAACCCGGTGGTCGCCGATGCCGGTCTGACCGAGATGGTGACGGCGCAGGCCGAACAGGCCGGCACACCCGTCGACGTTGCGCTGGCCGACGCCGCGGCGCTGTCTCCGCTGAGCCCGGACAAGACCGTCGGCTACGTGGAGGTTCCCTTCTCCGGCACCTTCGAGGATGTCAACGTCGAACTGACCGATCAGGTCGTGGCCGCCGCCCAGGTCGCGCGGGATGCGGGACTGACGGTCGAGCTCAGCGGCACTGCCGCGCAGGCCCCCGAGATGCCGGGCGGATCCGCGGAACTGATCGGCCTGGCCGTCGCCGCCGTGGTTCTGCTGCTCACGTTCGGTTCCCTCGTTGCCGCCGGACTGCCGTTGATCGCCGCGATCATCGGTGTCGGCATCGGCAGCCTGGGTATCACCGTCGCGACCGGATTCACCGAACTCGGGTCGATGACTCCGACCCTGGCGGTGATGATCGGCCTCGCCGTGGCCATCGACTACTCGCTGTTCATCGTCTCCCGCTTCAAGCATGAGGTCAGCGTCAGCGGCAACCGCGAGGAGGCGGCGGGCCGCGCGGTCGGCACCGCCGGTTCGGCTGTCGTGTTCGCCGGCCTGACGGTGATCATCGCGCTCGTGGCGCTCCGCGTCGTCGGCATCAAGTTCCTCAGCGACATGGGTATGGCAGCGGCGTTCTCCGTGTTCGTCGCGGTGCTCGTCGCGCTCACCTTCCTGCCCGCCTTCCTCGGTCTGCTGGGCCGCAAGGCGTTCGCAGGCAAGGTTCCGTTCGTCAAGGCTCCGGATCCGGAGGCGGCGGACGCGGCCCCCGGTCCGGCCGCCCGCTACGCAGGCTGGGTCGCCCGTAAGCCTGCGATCCCGCTGATTGCCGGAATCGTCGTCCTCGGCGCGCTGGCGCTGCCGGCCGCCGGACTCAAGCTGGCCCTGCCGTCCGAGAGCACCGGCGACCCCGCCACCAGCTCGCGGCAGGCCTACGACCGGGTGTCCGACGCGTTCGGCCCCGGCCGTAACGCCCCGCTGCTCGTCGTCGTCGATGCCCAGGACGCCACCGTCCCGGCGTCGGAGGCCTTCGGTGAGGTGGTCCGGACCATCTCCGCGCAGGACGATGTCGTCAATGCCCAGATCGTGGCCATGAACCCGGCGGGAGACACCGCGCAGGTCCTGGTGACTCCCGGCAGCGCACCGACCGACGAGAAGACGATCGACCTGATGCAGTCCATCCGTGACGGTGAGGGCGCGCTCAACGAACAGATCGGCGTCAACTACGGCGTCACCGGACAGACCGCGCTCGAGACCGATGTCTCGGACCGCTTGCTCGAGGCTCTGGTGCCGTACCTGATCATCGTGGTCGGGCTCGCGTTCATCCTGCTGATGCTGGTATTCCGCTCGATCCTGGTGCCGCTGACCGCGGCCCTCGGCTTCCTGCTCAGCGTGGCCGCCACCTTCGGCGCCACCGTCGCGATCTTCCAGGAGGGCTGGGGCGGGCTGATCGCCAACCCGCAGCCTCTGGTCAGCTTCATGCCGATCTTCCTGATCGGTGTGGTGTTCGGTCTCGCGATGGACTACCAGGTGTTCCTGGTGACCCGGATGCGCGAGGAGTACGTGCACGGCGCGTCCGCCAAGGGCGCCATGACAATCGGCTTCAGTCACGGCGCCCGCGTGGTGGCCGCCGCCGCGCTGATCATGATCTCGGTGTTCGGGGCGTTCATGCTCGAGCCCAACTCGTTCATCAAGTCGATCGGTTTCGCGCTCGCCGCGGCGGTGCTCTTCGACGCGTTCATCGTCCGCATGGTGCTCATCCCCGCGGTGATGGCCCTGCTCGGCGACAAGGCATGGTGGCTGCCCAAGTGGCTCGACAAGATCCTGCCCAACGTCGACATCGAGGGCGAGAAGCTCACCCGCGCACTACCGCGGGACAAGCAGGACCTCGAAGACGCCACGGTCTCCTAGAAGAGGTCTCCTGGAAGAGACTGTGAACATTCGATGAAGAGGGAGGGATCGGGTCCGAATACGTGGGCCTGATCCCTCCTTTTTCGTCCTTTCGATTGGTAACCTTCGCAAACCATGCTGATCAGACTCCTCGGCACCTATCTGGGGCCCTACAAGCGCGACCTCACCGGCGTCATCCTCCTTCAACTCGTCGCCACCGGCGCCGCGCTGTATCTCCCCAGCGTCAATGCCGACCTGATCGACAACGGAGTGGCGGCCGGCGACACCAACTACATCATGAGCGCGGGCGGCAAGATGCTGCTCGTGACCTTGGTGCAGATCATCTGCTCCATCGGCTCGGTGTTCTTCGGTGCCCGAGCCGCGATGGGCTTCGGCCGCGACGTGCGTGCCGCGATCGTCGGCCGCGCGCGGGCGTTCTCGTCCCGCGAGGTCGGACGATTCGGCGCCCCGTCGCTCATCACTCGCAGCACCAACGACGTCCAGCAGGTGCAGATGATGGTGGTGCTGAGCGCCACGATCCTGGTGATGGCGCCCATCATGTGCGTCGGCGGCATCATCATGGCGATCCGCGAGGATGCCGGACTGTCGTGGATTCTCGCGGTCAGCGTGCCGCTGCTCGCGCTCACGATGATCGTGATGATCACCAAGTTGGTGCCCTCGTTCCGCACGATGCAGACGCGCATCGACGCCGTGAACCGGGTTCTGCGCGAGCAGATCACCGGTATCCGGGTCGTGCGAGCCTTCGTGCGTGAACGTTCCGAGGCCGAACGGTTCGACGAGGCCAACGGCGCCCTCACCGACACCGCCCTGCGGGTGGGTCGCATGACGGCGCTGATGATCCCGCTCGTGATGATGATCGCGAACCTGACGAGCGTCGCGGTGATCTGGTTCGGTGGCCACGAGATCGACAACGGCACCATGGGCGTCGGTTCGCTCACCGCGATGCTCAGCTACATCATGCAGATCCTCATGGCCGTGATGATGGCGTCGATGATCGCGATGCTCGCCCCCCGTGCCGCGGTGTGTGCCGAGCGCATCACCGAGGTCCTCGACACCGAGCCGTCGGTGGTGGCGCCGTCGAATCCCGTCACGGTCATGGACCAGCCGGCTCTCGTGGAGTTCCGCGACGCCGAGTTCAAGTACCCGGGTGCCGACGAGCCTGTGCTCCGCGGCATCAGCTTCACCGCCGAGCCCGGCAAGACCACCGCGATCATCGGCGGCACCGGTTCCGGCAAGACCACGCTGCTGGGCCTGATCCCGCGGCTCATCGACGTCACGTCCGGCGCGGTCACGGTGTCCGGCACCGACGTCCGTGAGCTCGACGCGGACCTCCTGCGGTCGCAGATCGGTCTGGTTCCGCAGAAGGCGTTCCTGTTCTCCGGCACCGTCGCCAGCAACCTGCGCTACGGCAAGCCCGACGCCACCGACGACGAACTGTGGCAGGCGCTCGAGATCGCGCAGGCGGCCGACTTCGTCCGCGCAATGCCTGAGGGCCTCGAGTCCCCGATCTCGCAGGGCGGCACCACGGTCTCCGGTGGTCAGCGGCAGCGACTCGCGATCGCGCGGGCCGTCGTCCGGCGTCCCGCGGTGTACCTGTTCGACGATTCGTTCTCGGCGCTCGACCTGACGACCGACATGCGACTGCGCGCGGCGTTGCGGCCCGAGACCGAGGACGCCTGCGTCATCATCGTCGCCCAGCGCGTATCGACCATCATCGACGCCGACCAGATCATCGTCCTCGAGGAGGGCGCGACCGTCGGCATCGGCACCCACGAGCAACTGCTCGAGACCTGTTCGACGTACGTCGAGATCGTCGAGTCCCAGCGTTCTGTTCAGGAGGCGCTGTGAGCACCGCGACCCAATCCTCGCCCCCCATGCCCGGAGCCCCCGGGGCGCCCGCCACCGCGAAGGCGGAGAACTTCGGCGCGTCCATGAAGCGCCTGCTCGGACGGCTCGGCCCGCAGCGGATGGCGGTCAGCTTCGTCCTGATCCTCGCCGTGGCGAGCGTCGTGCTGTCGGTGATCGGCCCGCGCCTGATGGGCCACGCCACCAACATCATCTTCGACGGTGTCATCGGCCGGCAGCTTCCCGAGGGCCTGACGAAGGACCAGGCCGTCGAGGGGCTGCGCGCAGCCGGACAGAACCAGTTCGCCGACATGGTCTCGGGCATGGACGTCGTGCCGGGTGTCGGGATCGACTTCACCGCGATCGGCCAGGTGCTCGCGCTGGTGCTGGCCCTGTACCTCGGGTCGGCGTTCGTGTCGTGGGCGGCCGCGTACCTGCTCAACAACATCGTGCAGGGTGTCGTGCGTCAGCTGCGCAACGACGTCGAACGCAAGATCAACCGACTTCCGCTGCGTTACTTCGACACCAGCTCGCGTGGTGACCTGCTCAGCCGCGTCACCAACGACATCGACAACGTCTCGCAGAGCCTGCAGCAGACACTGAGTCAGCTCGTCATCGCGACGCTGAGCGTCATCGGCATCCTCGCGATGATGATCATCATCTCGCCGCTGCTGGCGCTCATCGCTGTGCTGACGGTGCCGCTGTCGGCCGTCGTCGCGGCGAAGATCGCGAAGCGCTCCAAGCCGCACTTCGCGGCCGTGTGGAAGACCACCGGCGAGCTCAACGGACAGATCGAGGAGTCCCTCACCGGCCACGAACTCGTCACCGCGTACGGCCGCGGCCGTGAGGTGCAGGCCGAGTTCCAGGGCAAGAACGAGCAGCTCTACCAGTCCGGGTTCAAGGCGCAGTTCATCTCCGGCATGGTGATGCCGGCAATCATGTTCCTGGGCAACCTGAACTACGTCGCGATCGCCGTGATCGGCGGCATGCGGGTGGCGTCGGGCACCATGAGCCTCGGCGACGTACAGGCGTTCATCCAGTACTCGCGTCAGTTCACGCAGCCGCTCACACAGATCGGTTCCATGGTGAACCTGCTGCAGTCGGGCATCGCGTCCGCCGAGCGCGTGTTCGCAGTGCTCGACGAGGACGAGGAGTCCGAGGATCCGGATCCCGCCGCGACGCCGGCGCAGGCCCGCGGTCGCGTGCAGTTCGAGGACGTCCGCTTCGGCTACAACCCGGAGACCCCGCTCATCGAGGGGCTCTCGCTCACCGCGGAGCCGGGCCAGATGGTCGCGATCGTCGGCCCGACAGGTGCCGGCAAGACGACGCTGGTGAACCTCATCATGCGGTTCTACGAGATCGACGGCGGCCGAATCACCCTCGACGGCACCGACATCTCGCAGATGACCCGCGACGATCTGCGTTCGCGGATCGGCATGGTTCTGCAGGACACGTGGCTGTTCGGTGGCACCATCCGCGACAACATCGCGTACGGCCGCCCCAACGCCACCGACGAACAGGTCCGTGAGGCCGCCCGGATGAGCTACGTCGACCGCTTCGTGCACATGCTGCCCGACGGCTACGACACGGTCATCGACGAGGAGGGCAGCAACGTCAGTGCCGGTGAGAAGCAGCTCATCACCATCGCCCGCGCGTTCATTGCGCAGCCGTCGATCCTGATCCTCGACGAGGCCACCAGCTCCGTCGACACCCGCACCGAGCTTCTGGTGCAGCAGGCGACCGCGCAGCTGCGCAGCGACCGCACGAGCTTCGTGATCGCGCACCGGCTCTCCACCATCCGCGACGCCGACCTGATCGTCGTCATGGAGGACGGACACATCGTGGAGCAGGGTCATCACGACCAGCTGCTCGAGCGGCGCGGCGCGTACTACGACCTGTACAACAGCCAGTTTGCGGGAGCGATGGACTGACATGACGATGAAGCCGCTGGACCTGTTCGGGGTCGACGCCCTCCTCGGTGACGAGGAACGCGACGTCCAGGCCACGGTCCGGCGGCTCGTCGACGATCGGCTGCGCCCGCAGCTGCCCGAATGGTTCGAATCGGGAACACTGCCACGGGAAGTCGCGAGAGAGCTCGGTGGTCTCGGGCTGTTCGGCATGCATCTGCAGGGCTACGGCTGCGCCGGTACCAACGCCGTCAGCTACGGGCTCGCCTGCCTCGAACTCGAGGCAGGCGACAGCGGGCTGCGCAGCTTCGTGTCGGTGCAGGGCTCGCTGTCGATGTTCTCGATCCACCGGTACGGGTCGGAGGAACAGAAGCAGGAGTGGCTACCGCGTCTGGCGGCCGGTGAGGCGCTCGGCTGCTTCGGCCTCACCGAACCCGACTTCGGTTCCAACCCCGCGGGCATGCGCACCCGCGCGCGCCGCGACGGCTCCGACTGGATCCTCGACGGCACCAAGATGTGGATCACCAACGGCAGCCTGGCCGACGTCGCGACCGTGTGGGCGCAGACCGGCGACGGCGTGCGCGGCTTCCTCGTCCCCACGGACACACCGGGATTCACCGCCAACACCGTGCACGGCAAGCTGTCGATGCGGGCGTCGGTGACGTCGGAGTTGGTGCTCGACGGCGTTCGCCTGCCGGCCTCGGCGCAGCTGCCGGGCGCACACAGTCTCGGTGCGCCGCTGTCGTGCCTCAACGAGGCCCGCTTCGGCATCGTGTTCGGCGCCCTCGGCGCGGCCCGCGACAGTCTCGAGACGGCGATCGCGTACGCCGGAACACGGGAGGTGTTCGACCGCCCCCTCGCCGGCTACCAGCTCACCCAGGAGAAGCTCGCCGACATGACCTTGGAGCTGGGCAAGGGCATGTTGCTCGCGATCCAGCTGGGCCGCATCAAGGATCGCGGCGAGATCACACCCGACCAGATCAGCGTCGGCAAGCTCAACAACGTCCGCGAGGCCATCGCGATCGCCCGCGAGTGCCGCACCATTCTCGGCGCCAACGGCATCACCCTCGAATACTCGCCGCTGCGGCACGCCAACAACCTCGAATCGGTGCTCACCTACGAGGGCACCAGCGAGATGCATCTGCTGTCGATCGGCCGAGCGCTCACGGGGCACGCGGCCTTCCGCTGACCCGTCCCGCATTCGGCACATTGGCCGCGATTCGGTCGATTGCGACGAAAACACCTGGGCAACCTCGGTGTTCGTGGGATACCGTCACATGCGAGGCCTCCTGTTTCCGATTGCCCGTGAACCCAAAGGGACCCCCGATGACGCGTCCAGCGGCGGGGTGAGTCCGCCGGTGGAGGTGTCGAGATGGCCCACAACACCGTCGAACGTACCGGTGCGGAGCCGCCCCGAAAACGTTCCCCGATGCAGATTTCGAAGACGTGGGTCCAAGCCGTCGGCTTGGTGATGGTCTTCGGTTTCTTCGTTCTCGGGTTCCTCGCCTACCGCACCTACACCGATTCGATGCCGAGACCCGTTCGCGTGGTGGATAGTTCGGGCGAACAGGTCTTCGACGGCAACGACATCGTCGCTGGACAGGAGTTGTTTCTCAAACGCGGATTGATGCAGTACGGGTCGATCGTCGGGCACGGCGGCTACCTGGGGCCCGACTACACCGCCGACTACCTGCGGCGCTCGGCCTCCACCGTGCGTGAGGACCTGCTGCGCGAGGGCGTGCCGGATCCGGATGCGGTGATGCTCGAGGAGTTCCGCACCAACCGCTACGACGAGAGCTCCGGCGTGCTGGTGCTCACCGACCGTCAGGTCAAGGCGTTCGGTGAGGTGCAGAAGCATTACGCCACGTTCTTCGGGCCCGAGGCCAACGAGAACGGATTGCTGCCCGACGCGATCAGCGACCCCGGCGAGATCAGACAACTCACATCGTTCTTCGCGTGGACGGCGTGGGCGGCCGCCGCGGAGCGCCCCGGCGTGGACTATTCGTACACCAACAATTGGCCGCCGGAACCGTTGGTGGACAACAAGCCCACTGCCGACATCGTCGTGTGGAGCGTGTTGTCGCTCATCGCGCTGCTCGGTGGTACCGGAATCCTGTTCGCCGTCTACGGGCGATGGAGTCAGAAGATCGGCTGGCGCAGTGTCGACGCCCCGGCGATCTCGTTCCGTCAGCCCGGCGAGGTGCGGATCACCCCCGCGCAACGGGCGTGTGCGTGGTTCTTCTTCGTCATCGCGCTGCTGTTCCTCGGGCAGACGCTCGTCGGCGGCGCCACCGCGCACTATCGCTCGGATCTCCTCAGCTTCTACGGGTTCGACCTGGCCGACTACCTGCCGTTCAACCTTGCACGGACCTGGCATGTCCAACTCTCGATCCTGTGGCCGGCCGCGGGATTCCTCGCGGCGGGAATCTTTCTGGCCCCGTTTATTTCGGGAAAGGAACCCAAGAATCAACACCTGCTGGCCTACGGGTTGCTGGGTGCGGTCGGACTGGTGGTCGCCGGCAGCATGACGGGTGAGGCGTTGTCGATCTACGGCGTGGAGTGGTCGCTGGGCGCACCGTTCATCGACCAACAGTGGGAGTACATCGACCTGCCGCGGGTGTGGCAGGTTCTGTTGGTCATCGGGCTGTTCCTCTGGATCGCGATCATCTATCGCGGAATTCGGGCCAGGTTGAAAGGTGAGTCGCGGGGCAACATGCCGTGGCTGTTCTTCTACTCGGCGCTCGCCATCCCGGTGTTCTACGCGGTCGGGTTGCTCGCGGGCACCGAGACGCACCTGTCCGTCGCGGACTTCTGGCGCTTCTGGGTGGTGCACCTGTGGGTGGAGGACTTCCTCGAACTGTTCACCACGGTGATGGTCGCCTACGTATTCGTGATGCTCGGCGTCGTGCGCGAAAAGATCGCTCTCGGAATCATTTTCCTCGACATCGTGCTGTACTCGGCGGGTGGTGTGATCGGCACGATGCACCACGTGTACTTCTCGGGCACGCCCGTGGAGCACATGGCTCTCGGTGCCTTCTTCTCCGCACTCGAGGTGATTCCGTTGACGTTCCTGACCGTCGAGGCGTGGAGCTTCCTGCAACTCGGTTCCCGGCAACAGTCGCGCACCGCGAAACCGTTCCCGCATCGGTGGGCCGTGATGTTCCTCGTCGCGGTCGGATTCTGGAACTTCCTGGGCGCCGGTATCTTCGGCTTCCTCATCAACCTCCCGATCGTGTCGTACTACGAGATCGGGACCGGTCTGACCGCCAATCATGCACACGGCGCGATGATGGGCGTGTACGGCAACCTCGCGGTCGGACTGTCACTGTTCGCGCTGCGCTATCTGATCCCGCCCGAGAGATGGCCCGACAAACTGGCGCGGCTGTCCTTCTGGTGCCTCAATCTCGGGCTGGCCTGGATGGTGTTCGCGTCCCTGCTGCCGCTCGGTGTGGCGCAACTGTACGAGTCCGTGGCCAACGGCTACTTCGAGGCGCGGTCGCTCGCCGAACTCACCAAGCCGGGCAACCTCCTGCTCGAATGGATGCGTTTGCCGGGCGATGTGGTGTTCATCATCGGCGGAGTCCTGCCGTTCCTGTGGATCTGCTGGCTCGGCGTTCGATACCGGATCAAGGCCACCACACACGAGCAGCCTCAGGACGTGCTGTTCATCGAGGTCCACCCGCAGGAGAAGGAACGGGAGTCGTGAGCGCCGTCGATCCGGTGGTCTGGATGATCTGCGGATACTCCGCGTTCCTCGTCGTCGCCGCGTACGGGCTGGATCTTCTGGCCCGACGGGTCGGCCGTCGGGCGGGGGACTGGACGCACGGCGCTTTCACTTATCACCGCGATCACGATGCGTGGGAGTGTCCGGAGAACCAGTGGCTGTGGCCGACGTCGTTCGATCCGGACAACCGCGTCGTGAGGTACCGGGCGAGTCCGGCCGTGTGCAACAGCTGCCCGGTCAAGGCCTCGTGCACCACGTCCGAGCACGGTCGTGAGGTGAGTCGGGCGCTCGACCCGTGGCCGCATTCGGAGGCGGGCCTCTTCCACCGCGGGATCGCGTGCGTTCCTGCCGGACTCGCGGTCCTGTTTCCGCTCTTCGGGCTGATCGGATTCCACACACCGGTGGAGTCCGCGCTCCTCGTCGGCAGCGCGGTGCTCTCCGCCGTGTGCGCGATCCCGCTCACGTCACATCTGCGGCGCAGCCCCGCCAACTTCGACACACCCGATCCAGCTGTGCCCGAGAAGAATCCAGGGGAGGACGCCATGCGGCACGATCGCTATCGCACCCGGTGGGGCGGATTCGAACCCGCATCCGACGACGGCGGTCCTCCGGCCGGCTGGAGTCGGGTGAGGCGATCATGACCGCCGTCGTGGTCGTTCTCGCGGTGATCGTGTTCGCCGTCGTCGTTCTGTTGTTCTCGGTGCGAGTGCTGCGAGAGTACGAGCGCGGTGTGGTGTTCCGCTTGGGCCGGGTGCGCCCTGCGACCGGGCCCGGCCTGCGTCTGCTGGCTCCCGCGGTGGACCGGATGATCCGGGTCGACCTGCGGGTGGTGACCCTCACCATTCCGCCGCAGGAGGTGATCACCAAGGACAACGTGCCTGCCCGGGTCAACGCCGTCGTGCTGTTCCAGGTGACAGATCCGGTGAAGTCGGTGACGGCAGTCGAGAATCATGCCGTGGCAACCTCACTCATGGCGCAGACCACTCTGCGCTCGGTCGTGGGGCGCGCCGACCTCGACACCCTGCTCGCGCATCGCGACGAGCTCAACCGCGACCTGCGCGCCAGCATCGACGCGCAGACCGAGCCGTGGGGAGTGCAGGTGCGCGCCGTCGAGATCAAGGACGTCGAGATTCCCGAGGCGATGCAGCGGGCGATGGCACGCGAGGCCGAGGCCGAGCGGGAGCGACGGGCCAAGGTGATCAACGCGCACGGGGAACTGCAGGCGTCGGAGGAACTGAGGCAGGCCGCGGAGGTGCTCAGTCGCAACCCGGCATCGCTGCAGTTGCGGTACCTGCAGACCCTGCTCGAGCTCGGAGCGGACCAGAACTCGACGGTCGTATTCCCACTGCCGATCGACATCGTGGGCCCGTTCCTGTCGGGAGCGGGCGGGGCGTGGAATCAGGCGGCGAACGGGGCGTCGCCGGACGGGCATCGGCGCTGAATCAGGTTGTCATGTAACGCCACCGGTCTGCGACGGCGATGGCGAGGACGACGGTCTGGGCGAGCCCTTGAACGGTGTCATTTCCGACTCCTCCGGCGAGATCACCCGTCGAGACGAATTGTCCCGCCGATAGGCTGGGAAAGTACACCGACCGAGCCGACCAGGAGAGTGCGCCATGGCCGTCGCCACCGCCGAGATCGTCACCCGCGAGCAGTTGCTCGAATTCATCCGTCCCCGCCACCGCATGGTTCTCATTACGCACAAACGGTCGGGGGGACTGCAGATTTCGCCCGTCACCTCGGGTGTGGACAAGGAGGGCCGGATCGTCATCTCGACGTACCCGCAGCGGGCCAAGGCTGCGAACCTGCGCCGTGACCCGCACGTGAGCGTTTGTGTGCTGTCCGACGAGTTCAACGGGGCGTACGTCCAGATCGACGGCACCGCCGAGGTTCTCGACATGCCCGACGCCCTCGAACCGCTCGTCGAATACTTCCGGTGCATCTCGGGCGAACATCCCGACTGGGACGAGTACCGCGAGGCGATGCGGAAGCAGGACAAGAGCCTCATCCGGATCACGATCGAGGAATGGGGTCCCATCGCGACAGGTGGGTTCCCCCCGAGCCGGGCCCGCGACTGACGCGCTACTCCCGAATTGCAGGCGCTCGATTCCGACGTGACCGGGAGCTGACCTGAGATCCTCGGAACTGAGGGTCTCGGGTGGGGTCTCGGGTGCGCCGGTTATCGGACGGTATCGGGGCCGGTGTCAGTCGGTGATGTCGTCCTCGGCAGTGGCCTGGTCCGGATGCTGCTGTGCTCGGAGTTCGGTGTTGATGCGAAGGGCTTCGGCGAGTTGGTCTTCGAGGATGATGATGCGGCAGGCAGCGTCGAGTGCGGTGCCCTGGTCGATCAGTTCGCGGGCGCGGGCAGCGATGCGTAGCTGGTATCGGGAGTAGCGGCGGTGGCCACCGCCGGATCGCAGCGGGGTGACCAGTTTCGCGGTGTCGAGGCTGCGGAGGAATGCTTGTGTGACGCCGAGAAGCTCGGCGGCCCGTCCCATGCTGTATGCAGGAAAGTCCTCGTCGTCGAACCTGTCTCCAGGGCCGCTTTCGTTCGGGCTGTTGCTATCAGGCTTCGTAGGAATGCGCTCGGCGCCTTTCGTATGCACGGACGGGGGCCCCGGCGCCTGTGCGGCGCCGGGGCCCGAGGGGATTCACTTGAACAGACCCGCCTTTCGGCCGGCCTCCTTGCTTGCGCCCTGTCTCGGCGGACGGGACGCGATCGAGTAATAGCTGACCGTGCACCACCTCCCAATCGGGATTCTCCGTTCGGCAGTTCGTTCTCTGCCGCGCCACTCGGGCTTCTGTATCAACGAAACAAAGGCTATAACGGAAGCTCCCGATTGTCTACAGTCGCCAGTATAGAATTTTTATGACCGTGGTCACTGAACCCATGCCACTAACCCTCGATGCAGCGTTCTGGCTCCGCGTGTATGCAAGCCGCCAGCGCGTGGAAGACGACAGGGAGCGGGCGGCCGGGACGGGTCGGCGTCGACCGGTCGGCGGCGGGGCCGTGCGGGCGGTCCCGCTCAGCCATTCGGCTGCGATGAAATCTGCGCGAGCAGAACTTGCCACCCTTGCTCGTGCCGTCGACAACCTGCACGTGGCCGTACTGCCCTGACGTAGGCCTTGGCGACGAGTCAACGCCCGGCGGGCACTGCGCGGGCGATCTATTGTGTTCGGTATCGGGTGATTGAAGCTGCAATTACTATCGATCCGGAGGGCACGGTGGCGCCAGGTACTGACTCGGTCGGACGCGCGAGTCGCGGCGTCTACAGCATCTCTGTCGCTTCGGAACTATCCGGCGTAGGCCTGCAGACGCTGCGCCTGTACGAGCGCCGGGGCCTCATCACTCCCACCCGCACGTCGGGGGGAACCCGGCGCTACAGTCCGAACGATCTGCGGCGTTTGGACCGGATCGGCGAGCTGGTCGGGTTGGGGGTGAACCTCATCGGCATTGCGCACATCCTGGACCTGGAAGACACCCGCGCACGCCTGATCGAGGAGAACGTGATGCTCGCGAATTCGACTGCGCGGCTACAGTTTTCCTGATCGTACAAACACGTCGAACCCCGCCCCATGCATAGGGGGCGGGGTTCGACGTTGCCTCACATCCCCGCGAGGGGGAGGGCGGGGTGGATCAGATTACGGTGATGCCGGTTGCCTGGGGGCCCTTGGCGCCCTGGCCGATCTCGAACCGCACCTGCTGGTTCTCCTCGAGCGTGCGGAACCCGCCGGTCTGGATCTCCGAGTAGTGCGCGAAGACGTCAGCGGAACCGTCGGAAGGTGCGATGAAGCCGAACCCCTTCTCGGAGTTGAACCACTTCACGGTGCCCTCTGCCATGTGTATCTCCTCTTGTCATGCTCTACGAACTCTGCCGAGAATTTGGCACAGCCAGGTCGGCATCACACGACGGCGATTCCTGAAAAGGAGATCCATTCCGCCCGCAACAAGCATTTGCGAGCGTGGCAAAACGCGAACAAAAACTACGACCGACGACAGTCAACCACACATGCGGGGAAAAGCTCGTATCGGCTGTGCAGGCCCGCCGAGATCGGCTGGTCGAAGAACCCGCAAGTGTTGTCGCAGAGGGCTACTGCGTGCTGAAGAGCGCGCGGTGAATCTCCTCACTGGTCGTCGGCGCCTGCCGATGAGGAGGGGTTGTGGGGTCGGCGACCTCTTGTGCGGGGTAGCTGTTTCCGCCGTCAGCTTCAGCTATCGGATCGGAGAAGAGTCGTCCGTTCGCGGAATCATGGTTGGTGTTCACGGCGGGTCCTTACATGTCGGTATCGGTCGGCCGTCTCTCGAGCCTGGCACTGTCTCGCGCCAGGTCGGCGTCGCCGGCGACGCCCCGTCGGCGTCGCGGTGGATTTCACTACTCGATCAGCGAGACGAATCTCTGAGGAGAATAGATCGCCGGGTATGAGAACTTCCCGGCTTGTACCCCACTGTACGGCGCGTCCGAATTATCGGCCGGTGACCACGGCTTCCCGAAGCAAAGACATCGAACTTCCGGGGATGCGCCTCGGGTCCACGGTGGCCGTTGGGCTGGACTATCCGGATGACGTCCGGTTTCGGTCGAGCGCTGGCGCGATGGGCGGTCAGCGTGGGCCGCGGACCAGGGCGCCGGGACGGGCTCCGGTGTCTTCCCCGTCGCGCAACACCACCTGGCCGGAGACGATCGTGGCCCGGTACCCGTCGGCGCGCTGCAGCAGCCGCCGTGCCCCGCCGGGCAGGTCGTGCTCCACGGCCGGCGGCCGCAGTTGCAGTCGCTCGAAGTCGATGACGTTGAGGTCGGCCTTCTTGCCCTCGGCGATCACGCCGCGGTCGCCGAGCCCGTAGATGGTGGCCGTGTCCAGGGTCATCTTCTTCACCGCGGTCGCCAACGGAATCTGGGCGCCTCGGCTGCGGTCGCGGGCCCAATGGGTGAGCAGATAGGTGGTGTTGGACGCATCGCAGATGGCGCCAGCGTGCGCTCCGCCGTCCCCGAGGCCGACCGCGGTCGCGGGATGAATCAGCATGTCCCGGAGGGCATCGTGCGTGAAGTCGGAGTAGCTGAGCAGCGGCCGGAAGAACAGTGCGCGGCCCGAATCCGACAGCAGCAGGTCGTAGGCGTACTCGAACGGATCCCGCCCGGCACGCTCGGCCTCTCGGGCGAGGCTGGCCTCGGGAGCGGGTTCGTACTCCGGCGGGTTGCCGAGGTTGAAGGTCCGGTCCAGCTGGCCGAGGTAGGGCATCTTGTTGGTGGGCGAGTCGGACTCGGCGAGCACGGCCCGTCGGACTCGAGGGTCTCGAAGCGCGGCGACCAGGGCGTCCAGGTCCCCGGCGGAGCGTTCGACGGCGGCGAGGTAGGTGGGCCGAGTCGAGAAGGCGTTGAATGTCTGCAACCCGGCCAGTAGGCCGAGTGGACGCGCGGGAACCTGCGGACGCAGCGGTATGCCGGAGTCGTACGCGTCGGCGGCCCGGTCGAGGAGACGCTTCCAGTCGTCCGGTACGGCGTCGTGCTGCATCAGACCGAAACACACTGTCCGCCCGGTGAGTTCGGCCAGCCGTAGCATCCAGTCCATTTCTCGATCGGGCGCCGCGAGATCCTCGCCCATGATGCCCGCGGGAGCGAGTTCGAAGACCCCGGTGCCCGCAGCGGCCAACGCCTGACCGATCGCGAACAGTTCGTCCTCTGCAGCGAAGGTGCCGGGCACCGGCTCCCCGTCGATGGCCTTGTGGGCGATGGTGCGTGAGGTCGAGAACCCCAGGGCCCCGGCCTCGACGCCCTCGCGCACCAGCTTGGCCATCAGCTCGATGTCCTCGGGCGAGGCGGGCTCGTTGCGGGCACCCCGATCGCCCATGACGTACGCCCGTAGCGATCCGTGTGGGACGTGTGTTCCGACATCGATCGCCAGCGGAAGGCGATCGATCTCATCGAGATACTGGGGGAACGATTCCCAGGCCCACTTGATGCCCTCCGACAGTGCGGCACCCGGAATGTCTTCCACGCCCTCCATCAACCCGATCAGCCAATCCCGCTCGGCCTCGGTGACGGGCGCGAATCCCACGCCGCAATTGCCCATCACGGCGGTCGTGACGCCGTGCCAGCAGCTGGGCGTCAGCATCGGATCCCAGGTGACCTGCCCGTCGTAGTGGGTGTGGATGTCGACGAAGCCCGGTGTCACGACCAGCCCGGTCGCATCGATGACCTCGTCGGCGTTCGCGCCGCCGAGACCGCCGCTGGGAGTGACGGCCACGATCCGGCCCTCACGAACGCCGATATCGGCGAAGTACGGCTCGCCACCGGTCCCGTCCACCACTGTTCCGTTCGAGATGACAAGAGAGAAGTTCATAGCCGGTCCTCGCTGATCGGTAATCCGCGCGCCATCCGTACCGTGTTGACTTCCCGTAGGTTAACTCGACACCGTGTCAGCGAGATGCGGTTTCGGTGGTTTGTTCGGGATGACGAGAGATGCAGTGCACGGCCCGAATTCGGGAGCCTCAGGCGACGGCGCAGTCGAAGGGGATCGCGCTCGGTCTATCGGCCGAGGCCGGATCCGACGATCACATCTTGCCGTAGCGCGCCAGGACGAAGCAGTACGCGCCGTAGGCGATGATGCCGAGTCCGGCCGCGACGAGGAGAACCTGGCCGAACGGGACCGTGCCCAGCGTCTTGAGTGCACCGTCGAGCCCGCTCGCCTTGGCCGGATCGGTGGTGAACGTCGCGACGACGACCAGGACACCCGCTCCGCTGATCGCCAGGCCCTTCGCGATGTAGCCGACGACGCCGAGGGGTGTGGCCACTCGCGGCAGGTCGGCGCGGTGCAGGTCGTCGAGGAACTTCTTCTTGGCGCCCTTGTAGACGTGGTAGGCGCCGATGCCGATGATCACCAGCCCCGCGATGACGAGAACCGTTTTGCCTCCGGCGGATTGCATCAGCCGGGCGCTCGTGCCCACGTTCTGTTCGGTGCTCGATTTCCCGCTGCCGCGGGCGAACTGGAATGCCGTGAAGGCCAACGCGATGTAGGCCACCGCGACGCCTGCGGTCTTGATCCGGTCCAGCGCGGACGGGTCCTCGACGTCGGAGCGTTTCCCGACGAAGGCCTCCACCACCCGCCAGGCGGCGAGCGCCGCCAGGCCGACGGCCGCCACCCACAGGGCGACTCGGCCGCCCGGCTGTGAGGCGAGCGTGGTGAGGGCCCCCGACTGATCGGCGGTCCCCCCGCCGCCCAACGCCAACCGCAGAACGATGTAGCCGATGAGGAGGTGCACGAGACCGCTCGCGGCCTGGCCGACGCGTGCGACCTTCTCGAACGCGGGGTTTTGGGCGGAGCTGGCAGCTCCGGCCGTCGTGTGTTGTCCGGTCACGTGGCGCCTCCCGATTCTCGCGGTGGTGCCGCGGCTCGAAAAAAAGCCTATCGCCGCATCGTGGAGTCCGCCGGGGACGAACCCGAGGCGCCTGATGGCGGATAAGGCTCCGGGCACAGCGGGAGGCGAAGGGGTGATGATTCGACCCCCTGGGTGGCCTTGTTCCCGATGCCGCCCCGGCGCACGCTCGAACCATGAGCGAATCACTTGTAGCCAAGGAAGCCGATCGGGTCCTCAAGGCCAAGCATCGGGCGGTGTGGGCGTCGGGCGACTATCCGGCCGTCGCGGCGGATGTCATCCCCGACCTGGGTGCGGTCCTGGCCCGAGCGGCGGGAGTCCACGACGGGCAACGGGTCCTCGACGTCGGCGCCGGCACCGGCAACGCCGCGATCCCCGCCGCCCTCGCGGGCGCCGACGTCGTCGCGTCGGACCTCACTCCCGAACTCTTCGACCGCGGCCGCGAACTCGCGGCGAAGCGCGGTGCCCACCTCGAGTGGCAGCAAGCCGACGTGGAGGCGCTGCCGTTCGCGGACGACGACTTCGACGTCGTGCTGTCGTGCGTCGGCGTGATGTTCGCGCCGCACCATCAGGACAGCGCCGACGAGATGGTCCGGGTCTGCAAGCCCGGTGGCACCATCGGCCTGCTCAGCTGGACACCGGACGGTTTCATCGGCCGGATGTTCGGTGCGATGAAGCCGTACGCGCCGCCGCCCCCGCCCGGCGCGCAACCGCCGCCGCGATGGGGCGACGAAGCTCACGTGCGGGAACTGCTCGGGGATCGGGTCACCGATGTCGTCGCGCAGCGCGACACCGTCCACGTGGACCACTTCGACGGACCCGAGGCGTTCCGCGACTATTTCAAGGCCAACTACGGACCCACGATTGCGGTGTACAAGGCCATCGCCGACGATCCGGACAAGGTCGCGGCGCTGGATCGGGGCCTCGCCGACCTGGCCCGACAGTTCGACGTCGGGAACGGGTCGTTCGCGATGGACTGGGAGTACCTGCTGCTCACCGCGCACGAGCGCGCCTGACCCGGTGGCGCGGTGCCGCGTCCGGGCTGTGACACCATGGCCACGTGAGTGATGTTGTGCCGACCCCGCCCGACCCGTTCTTCACGGTGGGCACCCGCCTGCCCGACCGGTTGGGCCGCACCGGCACCATCCATACCCCGCACGGCGACATCCAGACCCCGGCGTTCATCGCGGTCGGCACCAAGGCCACCGTCAAGGCGGTGCTGCCGGAGGCGATGAAGGACCTGAACACCCAGGCTGTGCTCGCCAACGCGTACCACCTGTACCTGCAGCCGGGTTCCGACATCGTCGACGAGGCCGGCGGGCTCGGGAAGTTCATGAACTGGGACGGCCCCACGTTCACCGACAGCGGCGGCTTCCAGGTGATGTCGCTGGGCGTCGGCTTCAAGAAGGTGCTCGCGATGGAGGCCGTCGGCGTGCAGTCCGACGACGTCATCGCCGAGGGCAAGCAGCGTCTCGCGCACGTCGACGACGACGGCGTCACCTTCAAGTCGCACCTCGACGGCTCGGCGCACCGGTTCACCCCCGAGGTGTCGATGCAGATCCAGCACCAGTTGGGCGCCGACATCATGTTCGCGTTCGACGAGCTGACCACGCTGCTCAACACCCGCGGCTACCAGGAGCAGTCCGTCGAACGGACGCAGGCCTGGGCGGTGCGCTGCATCGCCGAGCACGAGAAGCTCACTGCTGAGCGCGCGCACCGGCCGTACCAGGCGCTGTTCGGTGTGGTGCAGGGCGCACAGTACGAGGACCTGCGCCGTCAGGCGGCCCGCGGTCTCGAGACCATCACCGGCGTGAGCGGACGCGGCTTCGACGGCTACGGCATCGGTGGCGCACTCGAGAAGCAGAACCTCGGCACCATCGTGCGCTGGGTCAACGAGGAGCTGCCCGAGCACAAGCCGCGGCACATGCTCGGCATCAGCGAGCCCGACGACATGTTCGTCGCGATCGAGAACGGCGCCGACACGTTCGACTGCGTCAACCCGTCCCGAGTGGCACGCAACGCCGCGATCTACCACCCGGACGGACGTTTCAACATCAACACCGCGCGCTTCCGTCGGGACTTCACGCCCATCGACGACGAGTGCGACTGCTACACGTGCGCCAACTACACGCGCGCCTACATCCACCACCTGTTCAAGGCGAAGGAGATGCTGGCCTCGACGCTCTGCACCATCCACAACGAGCGGTTCACCGTGCGTCTGGTGGACCGGATCCGGGAGAGCATCGAGGGCGGCTACTTCGACGAGTACAAGGCGGAGATGCTGGGCCGCTTCTACGGCAGCAAGCCGTCTTCGACCGGCGCATAGCTCGGCTCGCGCTTCTTCACGTACGCGATCACCCGGTAGGTCACGGGCATCACGAGGATCTCGACGAGGGTCTTCCACACGAAGCCGACGATCAAGTAGTTGATGAAGTCTTCCCACGTGGAGATGCCGATCGCTCCGGCCGCGATGGAGCAGAAGATCAGGGTGTCGGCGAACTCGCCGACCACCGTCGAGCCGATGAGGCGCGCCCACAGGTACTTCTCGCGGGTGCGCTCCTTGATGAGCACCAGCACCGCCGAGTTGAGCAACTGGCCGACGAGGTAGCCGGCGAGTCCGGCGATGAGCAGTCGCGGCACCACGCCGACGACGGCGTCGAACGCCGCCTCGTTCTCGTAGAAGTCGGCCGACGGCAACTGCTGGGTGATCCAGAAGCTGAGCGCCGCGAGCAGCAGCGAGCCGAAACCGATGTAGATCGCGCGCCGGGTGGCCTTGAAGCCGTACACCTCGCTGAGGACGTCGCCGACGACGTACGCGAGGGGGAACAGGAAGAATCCGCCGTCGGTGATGATCGGCAGAACCTGGAACGGGCCGACCGAGAGATCCTGGTCGACGAAGAATGCCACCCCCTTGGTGGCGCAGATATTGGAGACCAGCAGAGTCGCCGTGAAGAGGGCCACGAGAGTGGCGTAGTAGCCGCGATGGACGGGGGCGAAGGCCGCCGGATCGGACGCGTGGGGCGGGGAATGCACGGGCTCTGTCACCGCGCAATCCAAACATCCAGGGGGGTGTGACGCCGATTCGCACCCCCGTCACCGCCCGTTTTACGCACTTACCGCTGCCCTCCGGATGGATGCGGCAGCGGTAAGTGCGTGAAACGCGGAACCTGCAATGTGGAACTAGGGGGCGACCGGTCCTCCGACGGTAACGCGGTACGCGTACGTGATCGTGATGATCGACAGTGGCACCGTGATGAGCAGTCCGAGGCCGACCGGGATCGCGCCGAGGATGTTGATGCCCAGCAGAGCGAGCGCCAGCAGCAGGAGCGTTCCCCAGTTCGAGGAGATCGCCCCGAAGCTGGACTTGATCGCGCCGATCGGATCCTGGTTCTGGTCGATCACGAACTGCAGCGTCCATGAGGTCAGGAAGATTGCGATGAGACCGGGGATGATGCACAGGATCAGGCCGACCGTGGTCAGGACACCGACGAGGAAGCAGGCGACGATCACGGCGCCGACGTTGCGGATCTGGAAGAACGATCCGATCGACGGCTTGGTGCCGTCAGTCTCCTGGAGTGCGCCCGTCACGAAGGCCGCCTGCAGCAGGTAACCGACGATGATCGAGATCAGGCCGCCGATGAGCGACACCGCGTTGTTGCTGCTGCTGAAAGCCCAGTTGAGCAGGCCTTGGATGACGGCGGCGATCAGCATCAGCACGACCCACGACAGCGCGTTGGCGGAGAACTTGCTCCATCCGTACGAGATCGCGGCGCCGACACTGAGCCCGGCACCGGGTCCGGGTTGGCCGTAGCCGGAGTCGAACGCCGGCGGAGGGGGTGGGTAACTACCCGGCGGTGGCGGATAGCCGCCCTGCGGCGGCGGGTAGCTCCCCGGCGGGGGGTAGTTCCCCGGCGGGGGAGGATAGCCACCACCGGGACCGGGCGGCGGCGGGTAGCTACCGGGCGGTGGGGGGTAGTTCCCGGGTGGCGGCGGGGGAGGCGTGCCACCGGGCGGGGGCGGGTAGTTCCCCGGAGGCGGTGGCGTTCCGCCCTGCTGCGGCTCGTTGTTGCCGCCCTCGGGATTCTGGTTCGGGTCCTGTCCACCACTGGTCATGTGTGCACCTGGTTCTCGTCGTCGGGGTACTGCGCACGGCGAAGATGAACTTCTCGTCCGTGACCCTACGTCGCGAGTGGTCTGTTTGTATGGTCCCCCAGCGGAGATTCATGCGGTGTAAACCCAGGGCTCCTGCGGAATCGCGTTCGGATCCCATCGATCGAGAAGCTGCTGCGGCGTCACGGACTCCCCGTCGTCTGCCATCCCGAGCGACCGCGCGAGCGCGCTCAGCACGTCTTGCGCGCTGTGCCCGAGCGCGGCCTGATCCGCGAGCGTGACGGCGCCGTCACGCTTCGCGAGTCGCTTGCCCTCGCTGTTGAGCGCCAACGGGACGTGCGCGTAGATCGGTGCCGGCAATCCCAGCAGCCCGGCGAGGTACGCCTGGCGCGGCGCCGACGCCAGCAGATCGTCGCCGCGGACCACCTGGTCGATGCCCTGGGCGGCGTCGTCCACCACGACGGCCAAGTTGTAGGCGGGGATGCCGTCGCCCCGCCGCAGCACCAGATCGTCGACCGTCCCGGTGTAGTCGCCGAGCAGGATGTCGTGGACGGTGAACGAGTCGGTGCCCGCGCGCAGTCGTATCGCCGGGGGCCGTCCACTCGCCCGTCGCTCCTCGCGTGCGGCCTCCGACAGGCCCCGGCACGTCCCCGGGTAGGCGCCTGCCGGGGCATGTGGCGCCGACGCGGCCTTCAGGATCTCCTTCCGCGTACAGAAGCATTCGTAGGTCAGGCCGGCGCGTTGCAGTCGGGCGATCGCGGCGTCGTACACCGGCAGCCGCGACGACTGGTGGACGACGTCGTCGTCCCAGTCCAGTCCCAGTGCAGCGAGATCGGCGAGTTGACGCTCCTCGGCCCCTGGGCGCACCCGGTCGAGGTCCTCGACCCGAACGAGGAAGCGCCGACCGGTGGACCGGGCGAAGAGCCACGCGAGCAGTGCGGTGCGGAGATTGCCGAGATGGAGGTCGCCGGAGGGGCTGGGGGCGAATCGTCCCGCTTGCGTCGATTCGTCGACCTGGTTCGGCATTGCTGCAGCTTATCGAGGTCGTTGAGGTCACTTTGCGTCCGGTCCAGGTGGGCGAATCGCGTAGCCAACGGTGGGTCGGAGGCGTAGCGTCCACAGTGCTGAGCGTGTGCCGGTTGCCGCCCTGTCGGTCGAATCGTCGACCGGAGCGCGACGGGGCATGCCACGACGAGGGAGCGCGCCCCATCGCGTGGCGTGCGGTCAGGAGGACCGGTGGCCACCGTCACATCCAAACCTGTTGCCGCCCGGCCGTATCCGGCCCGGTTCGCCCGCAAGGGCGAGCTCATCTATCGCGTGGTCACGACGACGGATCCCAAGGTGCTCGGAATCCTGTACCTGATCACGTCATTCGCGTTCTTCCTGTTCGGAGGTCTGCTGGCGTTGCTCATGCGCGCAGAACTCGCGGTGCCGGGCCTGCAGTTCCTGTCGAACGAGCAGTACAACCAGTTGTTCACGATGCACGGCACCATCATGCTGTTGCTGTACGCGACGCCCATCGTGTTCGGATTCGCGAACTACATTCTGCCGCTGCAGATCGGGGCTCCCGACGTCGCCTTCCCGCGTCTCAACGCCTTCAGTTATTGGCTGTATCTGTTCGGCGGCATCATCGCCAGCGCGGGGTTCATCACGCCTGGTGGTGCAGCGGATTTCGGCTGGACGGCGTACTCGCCGCTCACCGACTACCTGCACTCGCCCGGCATGGGCGCGAACCTGTGGATCATGGGTCTGGCCCTCAGCGGTCTCGGCACGATCCTCGGCGCGGTCAACATGATCACGACGGTCATCTGCCTGCGGGCGCCCGGCATGACGATGTTCCGAATGCCGATCTTCACGTGGAACATTTTCATCACCAGCATCCTGATCCTGATCGCGTTCCCGATCCTGACGTCGGCGTTGATGGGCCTGTTCGCGGACAGAGTGGTGGGCGCCCACGTGTACGACCCGGCGACCGGTGGAGTCCTGTTGTGGCAGCACCTGTTCTGGTTCTTCGGGCACCCCGAGGTGTACATCGTGGCCCTGCCGTTCTTCGGCATCGTCTCGGAGATCTTCCCGGTGTTCTCCCGCAAACCGATCTTTGGATACACGGGCCTGGTGTACGCGACGATCGCAATCTCGGCGTTGTCCGTCGCGGTGTGGGCGCACCACATGTATGCGACCGGCGCCGTTCTGCTGCCGTTCTTCTCGTTCATGACGTTCCTGATCGCGGTGCCGACCGGGGTGAAATTCTTCAACTGGATCGGCACGATGTGGAAGGGGCAGTTGACCTTCGAAGCGCCTATGTTGTTTGCGATCGGGTTCCTCGTCACGTTCCTGTTCGGGGGTCTCTCGGGCGTCCTGCTCGCGAGCCCGCCGCTTGATTGGCACGTCACGGACTCGTACTTTGTGGTCGCGCACTTCCACTACGTGCTGTTCGGCACCATCGTGTTCGCCACCTATGCCGGCATCTATTTCTGGTTCCCGAAGATGACGGGGCGTTTCCTCGACGAGCGTCTGGGCAAGTGGCACTTCTGGCTGACATTCATCGGCTTCCACAGCACTTTCCTGGTGCAGCACTGGCTCGGTGCGGAGGGCATGCCGCGCCGCTACGCCGACTACCTGCCGAGCGACGGCTTCACCGTGCTCAACTCGGTGTCGACGGTCGGGTCGTTCATCCTGGGTGCGTCGACGCTGCCGTTCCTGTGGAATGTTTTCAAGAGCCTCCGCTACGGCACCGTCGTCACGGCCGACGACCCGTGGGGATACGGCAACTCACTCGAGTGGGCCACCAGTTGCCCGCCGCCGCGCCACAACTTCACCGAGCTGCCCCGCATCCGTTCGGAGCGACCGGCATTCGAGTTGCACTACCCGCACATGGTGGAGCGGTTGCGGGCCGAAGCGCACATCGGTCCGGGTATATCCAAACAACAGTTGACAGAGGTCATCGAGAGTAGTGATCGGGAGGCCGACAGCGATCGCAAGCCGCCGCCGGAGGATGAGAGGCACGAGCCGGGCCGGCATCGCGACGACACATGACGCCGGCCCGTGAGCCGTCTCCGTCAGGCGCGGCGCCCCAGCGAGGCGAGGGTGCGAGCCTGCCGGTCGGCGTCGGCGGTCACGTCCAGTGCGGGGCCGCAGACGCCGTCCATGTGGAGCGAATCGCCCAACTGCGCGACGACGGCGTCGAGCATGTCGAGATCGCCGTCGGGAATCGTCTCGTCGAGTCCCGCGGCGCGGGCGATGTCCCAGCCGTGGACGACCAGGTCGAAGCAGTAGAACGTGCGCATCGTCGTGGCCAGGTCGGTGCGTCCGAAGTGTCCGTCGTACTCGAGCGACGCCTTGGCGGGATCGTCGAGGATCGCCTGCACAGCGTCGCGGGTGTGGCGCCAGGCCGCGACCGGGTCGTCGGTAGCGGACGGACCGTCCGGGATCGACAACCCGACGACGCCGACGATCTGCGCCTGCGTGTCGACGATGTGTGCGACCACGTCTCGCGTGGTCCAGCCGTCGCAGGGCGACGGGGCGTCCCAGCGGTCGACGGGCACCGCCTCGATGTGATCGGTGAGTGCGGCGGCCAGGCGCCGGTACAGGTCCGGGGTGGATTCGGTGGTGATCATGCGGCCGATTCTCCATTCGTCGTGACGGTGCGGTCTTGTACGGATCGGACCCCCGCGTCGAGCACGGACGCCTCCCCGTGCCAGTCGGGTGCCTCGCTCGCGAGAAGCGCGGTGGGGGTGAGCGACGCGATGCGACGGCATTCGCGCGACAGGTGGGCCTGGTCGCTGAATCCGGATTCGGCTGCGAGAGTGGCGAGTCCGCCGTGCCGTCCGGCACGGGCCAGCGCCATGAACCGCTGCAGCCGCAGGATCGATCGCAACGTCGACGGCCCGTACCCGAACGCTTCGTTGCAGCGTCGGTGCAGTTGCCGGCTCGTCATCGACGACGCATCCGCCAGCTGCTCGACGCTCCACGAGCGGGCGGCCAGGGCGGACGTGATCCGGGCCGCGAGGGGGTCGGGTGCGCGTTGCCCGGTGAGCCACTGCCGGCCGGTGTCCTGCAGGATCGTCAGCCGTGCAGTGGTGTCTGCCGCGTGCTCGAGTCGGTCGATCAGCGTTCGTTCGACCGCCGAGCCGAGGATGTCTTCGAGGGCGACCCGGGTGTCGCGGATGTGCGCGGCCGAGGTGCGCAGCACGTGCGGAGCAGCGCCCGGACGGAACCGGATGCCGAAAGACTCACTGCCTCGCGGCAGCGTGAACGACCATGCCGAGGTCTCGGGGCCGCACACCCGGACGCCGACGCCCGCGATCCACAGCACGTCCACACAACCGTCGGGCACCAGCAGCTGCCGACCTTCGGCACGCGCGGACCACGCGCACACGAGCGCCTCGGACAGGTCCGGAGCCACGGGCGCCGGCGTGTACCACCCCATGCCGCCCAGGTTAGGTGCGGCCACCGACATCCCGTGCCCGGAACGGGCCGGATCGCACACACGGATGGGAGTAACGGCATGAGAAGAATTCTGGTGATCTCGCTGTCCGCGCTCGCGGCGAGCGCCGCGCTGGTCGGCTGCTCCGGCAACGACGACTCCGGCCCGGCCCCGTCTTCCACGACGTCGATGCCGTCCACAGTGCCGGAGGCAGGCCCCACCCTGACGACGGGGGAGTCCAGCATCGGTCAGATCGTGGTGGACGTCGACAACATGACGGTCTACGCCTACGACCGCGACGAACCCGGCGCGAACGCGAGCGCGTGCGACGCCGTGTGCCTCCAGATGTGGCCGCCCGTGACGACCGACATGCCCCGGCCCGAGGTCGTGGGTGTCGCCGGCGTGATCGGCACCATCCCGGGACCGCAGGGCGGAAAACAGGTGACCGTCAACGGCATGCCGCTGTACCTGTTCGCGGGTGATCCGCGGCCTGGTTCCGTTGCGGGACAGGGCATGGACAACCTGTGGTGGGCGCTCAATCCAGCGGGGGAGAAGATCACCAACGCGCCGGGCGGGTGAGTGCGTGGCCTGTTAGCGGTCGGGATCGGCCCGAAGCTAGCGGTAGTTCTCGAGGGCGATTGCGAGTTCCGGAGTCCGACGAGGTAGGGCGGCGAGAACATTCTCTCGAAGTGCAGACCCGCGTCGTGGTGGGCGTGCACGAGCTGCTCGCCGAGCACAGTGTAATCGTGCTTCCCGCGAATTCTGATGGAGATCTGCCATAGCCAGGAGGCGGGCGGGAGGGGCTGCGGTCGGCTGCGCGCGTTGCGGTGGGTAGCGCTCACGGAATGCGGGTCAGTGATCGGAACCGGACCGATCCTCTGCCATCGTCCGGCCGCCGTAGGCGCGGTCTTATGACATGACTTCGGCATGGTCTCCGCACTGTGCGCCGAGCGTAAGCGCTCTGTCCGATTCGTGGACTGCGCCGGGCCACCAACAAAATCGGCTAAGTGGATCCGCTCCAAATGCGAGTGACTGTCGGGGTGCGCCATTACGGTCCGTTCCATGCCGACAGACGATGATCTCAACCGACTGGTCGATGCCGCGGAGGCTCTCGATCCTCAACCGCGTCAGCGCCGCTGGGTCAGCGCAAGCTTCTGCATCCTCGATGCCGTCTACAGCATCGGCGCCCGCTACGACTCTGTTGTGGTTCCTGTTGTCCACAGGGTCGCTGTGGATTGTGGAATCGATGCCCCGGCGGTTCCGAATTCGGCTGACGAGGCGCCGGATCCGCTGCCGCTCGGGGTGTTCCTCGATCGCTATCCAGACTCGGCCGCGTTGGTTGCCGGGACCCAGAACAAACAGCGCACTTCCACGCGAGGCGGGATCCTGAAAGCCGATGCGGTGCTGCGACATGCGCAGGTTTTGTGCGAGCATGAGGTTCGGACTTTGCAGGACGCTCGTGAGCTGTTGGCCGATCAGGCCCGGCTCGAGAAAGTCGAAGCCGATCTACGAGGGATCCCGGGTGAGGGTGCAGCAGGCGTTCGCCGCGGCTATCTGTGGATGCTCCTCGGAAACGACGACCTCGTGAAGCCAGATCGCATGGTTCTGCGCTGGCTGGCCCGACAGGGTGTGAGCGTGTCGGCGGGAGAGGCGCGGTTTGTTTTGGCAATTGTCGCCGAGCGATTGAGCGTCCGGATAGGTCGCCGGATTTCCGCCTGGGAACTTGATCATGCGATCTGGCTCGCGGCCCGTGTTCGAGCGGTCATCCCTGCCGTATAGGCAACGGCTACGTGCCCCCCAATGGCATTTCACCCATCTCGACGTGCGCCTACATTGACGCCATCGCCACTGCGATAGAAGCGCACCCAGGAAAGTTTCATGAACTCGATAGGCGAGGAGCGCGCGAAGTCGCTGCGGTCGATGCAACGCTCCCCTTGCGAAGACCGAGGGCGCCGATCTTCGCGGGCACCGCTGACCTGCAGTGGACGAAGAAAAGCCCCCGGTGACATGTCACCGGGGGCTTCCCGTGGCGGAGGATAGGGGATTTGAACCCCTGAGGGCGTTAACCCAACCCGCGTTCCAGGCGAGCGCCATAGGCCACTAGGCGAATCCTCCGTGGGGGAGCCTACATGTTGGAGGGGCCGGAACGCCAAACGGGCCCCGGGGAGGGGTGCGTCAACGCGATTCCCGATCGTCCGGTTACACTCGTAGGCGGATCCCGCGCGGCGCGCATCCTGTGAACTCCCCCAGGGCCGGAAGGCAGCAAGGGTCAACGGGCTCTGCCGGGTGCGCGGGGTCCCCTATCTTCCCGTCCCCGACCGGTTTGTGTCGGTGAAAGGCCGCCCAGATGCCTGTGCAAACCCAAATCGGGTTGATGAGCCATGAAGAACTTCGCGCCGAACTCGAGCGTCAGAACGCGAAGTACGAGCAGCTCAAGGCGGAGAAGCTGAAGCTCGATCTCACTCGCGGAAAGCCTGCACCGGAACAGCTGGATCTGTCCGACGGTCTGCTCTCCCTGCCGGGTGACGGCGACTTCCGGGACGGCGACGGCACCGACTGCCGCAACTACGGCGGTCTGACGGGCCTGCCGGAACTGCGCGCGATCTTCGGCGAGCTGTTGGACATCCCGACGGCGAACCTGATGGCCGGCAACAATGCGAGCCTCGAGATCATGCACGACACCATCGTGTTCTCGCTGCTGCACGGCACCCCGGACTCCCCGCGGCCGTGGTCGCAGGAGTCGGTGGTCAAGTTCCTGTGCCCGGCGCCCGGCTACGACCGGCACTTCGCGATCACCGAGTCCTTCGGCATCGAGATGATCGCCATCCCGATGCGCGACGACGGCCCGGACATGGCGAAGGTCACCGAGCTGGTGACGTCGGACCCGCAGATCAAGGGCATCTGGTGCGTGCCCACGTACTCCAACCCGACGGGTGCGGTGTACTCCGAGGACGTCGCCCGCGCGCTGGCGTCGATGCCGGCCGCGGCCCCCGACTTCCGCATCTACTGGGACAACGCGTACGCCGTGCATCCGCTGGTCGAGGAGTGCGCCCCGGCGCTCGACATCCTCGGCATGGCGGCGGAGGCCGGCAATCCGAACCGTCCGCTGGTGTTCGCGTCCACGTCGAAGATCACCTTCGCCGGCGCCGGCGTGAGCTTCTTCGGCGGCTCCGCGGCGAACCTGGCGTGGTACCAGCAGCACCTGGGCAAGAAGAGCATCGGCCCGGACAAGATCAATCAGCTGCGTCACCTGCGCTTCTTCGGCGACGCCGCCGGCGTCCGCGCACACATGGACAAGCACCGCGAGATCCTGGCGCCCAAGTTCGCGAAGGTGCTCGAGATCCTCGACGAGCGGCTGGGTGCGACGAAGGTCGCGTCGTGGACCGAGCCCAAGGGCGGCTACTTCATCAGCCTCGACGTCGTCGACGGCACCGCGAAGCGCGTCATCGAGCTCGCGAAGGAGGCCGGCATCGCGCTCACCGCGGCCGGCTCCGCCTTCCCGTACAAGCAGGACCCCGAGGACCGGAACATCCGCCTCGCCCCGAGCTTCCCGTCGATGGACGAGCTCACCAAGGCGATGGACGGCGTCGCGACGTGCGTTCTGTTGGCGGCCGCGGAGCACGCGCTCACCAAGCAGTAACCCTCGAACGCGACAGTGGCCGGGCACCGAAAGGTGCCCGGCCACTGTGCTTTCCCCCGGTGCGCGGCTACGACAACGCCGCCACGATCCGGTCGACGACGTTGTTCGCGCTGTAGTAGTCCAGGCGGAAGCTGTCGTAGTCGAGCGGGACGACGGCGCCGCGCTGCACCGACGGCACGGCGGCGAGCGTCGGATCGGCCTTCAGCTTGTCGGCACCCGGCTGCTGCGCGTTGATGATGAACGTCGTCGCACCGGTCAGCGCGCGCGGTAGGTTCTCCATGTTCACGCTGACGATGTCGGACCGCCCGGCCGCGGCGCCCACGTCCGCGATCTCGGCGGGCAGGTCGGCGATCGTCAGGCCGAGTCGCGTCGCGAGACGTCCCTGCGCCGATTCGGCGGTGAAGATCTTCGAATCCTCCGGCGAGTTGTAGGTGAGGATGTTCACCGGGGTGGCGCCGTTCTGCAGCGCGGGCGCGATCGTGTTCTTGGCCCCGTCGACCTTGGCGTCGAACTCGGCGAGCAGCTCCTGCGCCCGGTCCTCCTTGCCCACGACGGCAGCGAGTTGGGTGGTGAGGTCCTGCCACGACTTGTCGGAGTAGTCGAACAGCAGGGTGGGTGCGATCTTGGACAGCGTCTCGACCTGCTGCGCGGCCGAGTCGGCACCGCTGGTGGACACGACGATGAGGTCCGGTGCTGCCGCGGTGATCTTCTCGGCGTTGGGCACGCCCTGGTAGAGCACCTCCACGTCGCGCTCGGCAGCGACGTCTGCCCATTGCGTGAACAGACCCTGGTCGTCGGTGACCGTGCTCTTGGGCTGCGCCCCGGTGCCGATCAGCGGAGCGTCGAGCGCGAGCAGCGATCCGGTGAGCGTGACGCTGGTGGAAACGATTCGTGTCGGCTGGACATCGAGAGTGACTGGGCCCTTGGCCGTTTCGACGGTGCGGGGCCACTCGCCGGACTGGGTGGAGGTGGCCGCGGCGTCCGCGCTGTCGTCGGACGACGAGCAGGCGACGGTGGTGAGACCGATCGCGAGGGCGCCGAGGGTGACCGCGATCCGGGCGCCGACGGAGCGTCGGCGAAGCGTCGTGGGTGACAAGGGGGGTTCCTCCTGAGGGGTAGGTGGCCCGACCCTAATATTAGGGGAGCGTCACCTAAGTAAGGGGTACCTATGTCGGAGGTCACATCCGTCGACGGCCTGCAGCGTCGCCTACGCGCCGAGGGTGGGCCGCTCATCGACCCCGGACCACCCGGGTTCGCGACCGCGACTTTCGTCTGGCGCGCACCGGCGGGGTCGCGGGCGCGGCACGTGTACCTCGAGGCCAACGGCATCACCGATCGGCGGGATCCGGAGGCCAACGCGCTCCGTCCGGTGCCGGGCAGCGACCTGTGGGTGCTGTCGCGCGAGGTGCCCGAGGAGTGGCGTGGCGGGTACGGCTTCCTGCCGCGCGTCGATCCGATCACCGAACCTGCTGCGGGGCAGACGGAATGGGAGTGGTGGCGGGGAGTGATTGCCGGCCTGGAGGTCGATGTCCTCAACCCGCTGCCACCAGTCTCGTCGATGGGTCTGCCGGCGCGATCGGAGGCGGTGATGCCGAACGCGCCCGCGCAGCGCTGGTGGCGGCACGGCGCGCGGGTGCGCGGCACCCTGACCGAGGAGGTTCGGACCCTCGCGGGGGTGCAGCGGCGCATCTGGTTCTACGAGCCGCTCGGCCTCGCCGACCACGACCGTCCGGTGCTGATCGTGTTCGACGGTCGGGTCACGGCGGTGGAGATTCCGATCGGCCCCGCACTCGATCGGCTCGGCGACGGTGGCCACCGGGTGCCGCTGGTGGTGATGATCGACAGCATCGATCCCGGCCTGCGGTCGAAGGAACTCCCCTGCAGCGAAGCCTTTCTGGAATCGCTGACCACCGAGCTGCTGCCGGACCTTCGGCAGCGGTGGGGCGCCACGGACACCCCTTCGTCGGTGCTCGTGGGTGGCTCCAGCTACGGCGGGCTCGCGGCAACCTTCGCGGCGCTCGAGGCGCCCGAACATTTCGGCGGCGCGGTGAGTTTGTCCGGTTCGTTCTGGTGGCCGCGACCTCCGATGTCGGGACGCTCGATCCAGGAGCGGCTCGCAGATCTCGAGGCGAGCGGGTCGCGGTTCTGGATGGCCGCCGGGAAGCTCGAGCCCCGGTTGATCGACGAGAATCGCGAGGTTCGGGACCTGCTGCGGGCCGGGGGGTTCGATGTGGCCTACCGCGAGTTCTGCGGTGGCCACGACTACATCCAGTGGCGCGATCTGCTGGTCGAGGGGGCGTCGGCGCTGCTGGGCCGCGCCGACGCCTGATCCGTGGTCAGATCCCGACGCGGTCCCCGGCGTGCGCCGAGCCGAGCCAGGTGTGCGGGTTGCCGTTCCAGCACCAGCCCAGCTTCGGCCTGCGGTCGCTGATCCACAGCGCCGGAACCCGCTTGTCGCCGCACCGCGACGCCAGCAGCGAGAAGCACTTGTTCTTGCGCAGCATGTCCGGGCGTGCGGTGACGAGCGCGATGCCTTCGTCGATGGTCAGCGGGCTGCGGCCTTCGGTGATGATCTTCACGAGCGCATCCTGCGGGGTGACGTTCAGGAACTCGGTGCCCGTGTCGATATCGAACAGCAGGTAGCCGTCTGCGTCCGGCACCTCGACGCCTTCGATCGGTCGGAACGTCGGCAGTTCCGCTGCCTCGAGGACGGTGAATCCCTGCTGCTTGCCGAGGGCGGTGCGGGTGATGGACTCGTCGGCGGCAATCCCGGACGGGACCAGCACGAACGGGACGTGGTCCTCGTGGCGGACCACGTCGGCGTCGGGTCGGGCGGCGACGACGTCGCGCAGCGGGTACAGACCGTTTCGAAACGCGGACTCGGACTTTCCGGAGAGCTCCGGGTAGCCGAGGGAGACGAGGTGGTCGAGTTGGCGATCGAATTCGTGGATTGCGTCGGACACGGAGAACCTTTCGACGGCGGCGCCCGGTCCAACGAGTGCGTGACGCCGATGGTTCCCGCCGACCGGGCGGTCGGTGGCAGGATCGGGGGCATGGCCCTCACGTTGAATCTCGTCGGTGACCCCGAGGCGGACGCCCTGCTGGCGTCGGACCCGCTCGCGCTGCTGATCGGGATGCTCCTCGACCAGCAGGTGCCCATGGAGACCGCCTTCGCGGGACCGAAGAAGCTCGATGACCGTCTCGGCGGCCTCGACGTCCACAAGATCGCGGAGATGAACCCGGACGACTTCATCGCGGTGTGCGCGCAGCCGCCGGCGGTGCACCGGTTCCCCAAGTCGATGGGCGAGCGCATCCAGTCGCTGTGCGGCTACATCGTCGAGCACTACGGCGGCGACACCGCCGCGATCTGGACGTCGGGCGAGCCGAGCGGCAAGGAAGTGCTGAAGCGGCTCAAGGCGCTGCCCGGGTACGGCGACCAGAAGGCTCGAATCTTCTTGGCGCTGTTGGGGAAGCAGATCGGCGCGCAGCCTGAGGGTTGGCGCGAGGCGGCGGGGTCGTACGGCGACGAGGGATCGCGCCGGTCCATCGCCGATGTCGTCGACCGGCAGACGCTGCTCGAGGTGCGCGAGTTCAAGCAGGCCGCCAAGGCCGCGGCCAAGGCGGCGAAGGGGAAGTAGGCACACCGACGCCGCCCTCTCATCGGACTCGGAGGCGATGGATTCGATGGCACACGTGCAACGTTTCGACCACGTCGGTATCACCGTCGCGGACCTGGACGCGGCGACGGCGTTCTTCGTCGGGCTCGGTCTCGAGGTGGAGGGCACCGGGTCCGTGGAGGGTGAGTTCGTGGAGACCGTGTGCGGCATCCCCGGCGCGCACTGCAACATCGTGATGCTGCGGTCGCCCGGCGGCGGGTCCCGGCTCGAACTCTCGGCGTTCGTCACGCCCGATCATGTGTCCGGATCGCCGACTGCGATGGCCAACGAGCTCGGGCTGCGCAACGTGTCCTTCGAGGTCGGCGACCTCCAGGCGGCCGTCGACACGGTCGCTGCGGATGGGTACGGCCTGGTCGGCGGCATCGGTGAGTACGAGAACAGCGTGCGGATGGCCTACGTGCGTGGGCCCGAAGGGATCATCGTGTCCCTGTTCGAGCAGGTCGGCTGACGTGCGACCAGTCAGGTTCAGTCGGGCGGGGAGAAGAATTCGAGCGCGATGTCGTCCGGATCGCGGAACGACAGCCCCGACCCGTAGGCCGCGTGCTTGATGCCGCCGTGTGCGATGCCGAGTTCGTCGAGACGGTCCCGCCAGAATTCGAGTTCTCCGCTGGTGCAGGCGAATGCGACGTGGTCGAGGCCGATCCGTCGTTCGTCGAATCCGTCCCTCGGGGGCTCGCCGGTGTGGGTGTGCAGGCCGAACATCGTCCCGCCTCCGAGCACGAACACGGCGTGGTGAAAGACGCCGGAGGCCTCGTCCTCGTCGAGCACCGGTGGTGATCCGAACAGGCGGGTGTACCACTCGGTGCTGACGGCCATGTCGGACACCGTGACCGCGATGTGGGTGAGAGCTGGAAACGGCGTCACAGCGAACCTCCTCCGGAACGGCGTTACAGACCACGGTAGCGCCGTCCGCCGGTCCCGAGGAAGAGCTGTGGGACTGCCGGGCCGGCTCGGGCGGTGACGAGGTCGGCGAAGGCGCGTTCGCGGATGAGGTTGCGTTCGATTATGCGCACAGATTGTGTTTGCGACTTGTCTTGCGACGCTGTTCTCGCGACGCGCCGCTGGAGCTATCGAAGCTCCGGTCCCTGCCGGCAACTGGACGCGGACTAAGCTGCTGGGCGATGCCTGTTACTGTGCCGCGCGATCTTCCCGCCAAGGCCATCCTGGAGGCGGAGCGAATCTTTGTCATGTCCGACGAGCGTGCCGGACATCAGGATATTCGCCCTATGCGGATCGCCATTTTGAATCTGATGCCGATGAAGGTCAGCACCGAGACGCAGCTGCTGCGGTTGCTCAGCAATAATCCGCTGCAGATCGAGATCACTCTGCTGCACATGGCCAGCCATGTCTCGCGTACCACTTCTGCAGAGCATCTCGAAGCGTTCTACTCAACTTTCGATGATGTGGCCCACATGCATTTCGACGGCCTCATCATTACGGGGGCGCCGATCGAGAAACTCGACTTCGAGGATGTCGACTACTGGCCGGAGATGACCAAGATCCTCGACTGGGCACGCAGTGCCGTGCAGTCGACTCTGCACGTCTGCTGGGGTGCGCAGGCGGCCCTCTACCATTACTACGGTGTCCGCAAACATGAAGTCCCACAGAAGATCTCCGGTGTATTCTCCCATCGGATCACTGGTGCGGGGTCGCCGATCGTCACCGGGTTCGACGACGAGTTCCTAGCGCCGCACTCACGGCACACCGATGTTCACGCCGCCGACATCGAGGCCTCCGGTGAGGTCGACGTGTTGGCGGTGAGCGAAGAGGCCGGGGTCTACCTGGCAGCCACCGCGGACGGCCGCCAGGTCTTCGTGACCGGTCACCCGGAATATGATGCGGACACCTTGGCAAGTGAGTACCGCCGCGACAGCGAGCAGGGGCTGCCGATCCCAGCTCCTGCGCACTATTTCCCCGGCGACGATCCCACTGCCATCCCGCTCAATCGATGGCGCGGCCACGGGCACCTGCTGTATTCCAACTGGCTGAACTACTGCGTCTACCAGGAGACGCCGTTCGTTCCAGGTGAGGTCTGACCGGCTGAGTCAGTCCCCTCGACAATTCCCCGATACCGGTGCGCCACTGCGGTGAAGGCGGCCTTGGGTTCCCATTCCATGTCGGGGTAGGTCTGTCCCCGGCGTCCTTCGAGTAGTTTGACGATGCCCAGGCCCGCCCGGTCCAAGTCGTCCCTGGGGTCACCGTCCGGGCGGTGTGGGTATCCGGGCAAGGCGAACAAGTACACGAAGGCGCTGTCCACACCCTCGGCCTCGAAGATCTCCAGCAACTCGCTCAGATATGTGGCCTGGCCGGCCTCGTCACGCTCGTACACGCCGTTCAGCCGCACGGGCGCCTTGGTTTCCGGGTCGTGCTCGACCACTTCCAGCACCCGTCCACCGCGGTCGCCCGCGCCGTGATATGCCGCGGTGCCGAACCCGGTGACGGCGAGCGGCTTCGGGCCTCGAGCCAGGGTGCGCACGGCGTCCCGGAACTGGTCGGCGACCTCGGCAGAGCGGATCAGCTCGAACGTCACCATGTCGAAGGGAGTCCAGTCGACCTGCTCGAATTGGATTGCTGCGTAGGTGAGTGTGCCGTGGAAGCGCTCGCGGACCGTGGCCGCGGCGTCGCGGAGGAACGCGTTGATACGCACGCCGAGTTCACGCATCGCTTCGGCCCGCCGCTCGGGTGGGGCAATCAGTTGCTCGACCCGTTCCTCAGGGCTCGCTCCGGGCAGGAATCCGTGGTTCATCACGCTCAGCTCGACCCCTGCGACGAACACGACTGTGGCCCCCTGCTGCCGGAGCTGTTCCGCCCGCTCGGCGCAGTCGCGGAAGAGGCTGAGGATCTGCTCAGGATGCAGTTCCAGCGGATAGGGCGAGAGCCAGACCTCCAGGTCGAGTTCAGCGGCGGCACGGCCGGCCAGCTCCAGTCGTTCCGGGTCGCCGCCGATGATCTGGATCGCGTTGCAGTGCAGGTCGTCGCGGATGATGGCCAGCTCGCGCCGGACGACCTCGAGGTCGAAGTGCTCGCGGGATGACTGGCCGTGCACGACGAATCCGGTGTCGTAGGTCATTCCTCTTGCTCGCATGGTGGCGTCCCCTCTCGGTCTTGGTGGCGTCGAGACTGACATTAAACATGCGTGCGCGCAAGTTTGCGTCTATGCAACTTTGCGCGCACGCAGTCCTGTGTGGAACGCTGTCACCGTGACAACCCAACGACCAGGGCTGCGGGAGCGGAAGAAACAGGCCACGCGCGAGGCACTACGAGAGGCCGCCCTGCGATTGGCCGTGGAGCGCGGACCGGGCCAGGTTCGGGTCGAGGACATCGCCGAAGCGGCCGGGGTTTCGCCCCGCACCTACAACAACTACTTCGCCAGCCGCGAGCAGGCGATCGTCTCCGCGGTCACCGAAGACCGGGAGGCGCGCATCGCAGCGGCGGTCGCGGCCCACCCCGCGGGAGTACGCCTGGCTGACGCCGTCACCGATGCAGTGATCGAGCAATACACGGGCACCGGCGAGCGCGATCACGAGGCGCTGCTGCTGATCATCACCCAAACCGCCCTGCGCGACGCCTTTCTCGATGCCACCGCCGGCATCGAGCCCCCGCTCACGGTGGTGATTGCCGAACGCCTGGACGATCCCGGAGCGCACACGGCCCGCGTCCTCGCAGCAAGCGTGGCCGCGGCAGTTCGCATCGCGCTGGAGGGCTGGCTTCAGCCGACCAGAAAGACGGAGGTCGCCGAGACCTTCACTGCCGGAGGACTGGTTGTGCCCTCCGGCTCGCTGCCCGACCAGCTCCGTGCAGCGCTTGCGCCGCTGGCGCCCGCGTTCGACGCCGCTGAGCAACACACCCAGGCGTGAAGCCGATCCAACAGTGCGGCTGGACGTTCATGTGTCGGCCGATCGGCAAGGTCGCCGGCTGCTGAGTTGTCTCGACGTCCCGCGCGCGTGCGCTGGTCGCGAGCCGCGGACACGGTGAGTGGGCCGCGACCTGACCAGCCACGTTTATCCCCGAAAGCATCGTGGCCTGCACCACCGCGGTCGTAGGCCTGCTGAGGGTGGCGAGGGATGACCGACGGAATGTGGCTCGCGACCGACGAGCCCAGCTCTTGGAGAGGCGGCCGGTCAGACCGCGTCGGGCTCCGGCTCCGGACGCGGCCGCGGACGCTCGTGCTCCCGGGAGAACGGCCCGGCCGGCGCGCCGTGCGCGAGGACGGCGTGCTCGTAGGCGGACTCGGCGTGCAGCGCGAGGTCGATGCCGGACGTCTCCTGTTCGGCGGTGACGCGGAAACCGATGAGCCGGTCGATGAGCTTGCCGAGGCCGTAGGTGACACCGAAGGCGTAGAGGCCGACGACGGCGACCGCCAGGATCTGCTTGCCGAGCTGGGCGAACCCGCCACCGTAGAAGAGGCCCTCGACGCCGCCGGTCATGACCTCCGAGGCGAGCAGGCCGATGAGTACGGTGCCGACGACGCCGCCGACGAGGTGTACGCCGACGACGTCGAGGGAGTCGTCGTAGCCGAAACGGAACTTCCAGCCGACTGCGAACGAGCAGACGGCTCCCGCGACGATGCCGATGACCGCGGCGCCGACCATGCCGACCCAGCCGCACGACGGGGTGATCGCGACGAGGCCGGCGACGACACCCGACGCGGCACCGAACGTGGTGGGGTGGCCGTCCCGCTTCTGTTCGACGAACAGCCAGCCGAGCAGGCCGGTGCAGCCGGCGACGAGGGTGTTGAGGAAGACCGCGGCGGCGGTGCCGTCGGCGGCCATCGCGGATCCGGCGTTGAAGCCGAACCAGCCGAACCACAGCAGCCCGACGCCGAGCAGCACCATCGGCAGGTTGTGCGGACGCATCGGCTCGCTGCGGAACCCGATGCGCGGCCCGAGCACGACGGCGAGGGCCAGGGCGGACGCGCCGGAGACGATCTCGACCACCAGGCCGCCCGCGAAGTCGAGCGCGCCGAGCTTGGCGATCCAGCCGTCCGGACCCCATACCCAGTGCGCGACGGGCACGTAGACCAGCAGTGCCCACACCGGAACGAAGACCATCCACGACGAGAACTTGGCGCGGTCGGCGATCGCCCCGCTGATGAGGGCGGCGGTGAGGATCGCGAACGTCAACTGGAACGTCGCGAACAGGAACTCGGGCACGCCCGACCGGGCGGTGTCGGGCGTGATCCCGGCCATGCCGAAGTGCTCGAGGCCTCCGATCAGTCCGCCGCCGACGTCGTCGCCGAACGCGAGGCTGTAGCCGACGAACAACCACACCACCGTGACCAGAGCAATCGAGATGAAGCTCATCATGATCATGTTGAGGACGCCCTTGGAGCGGACCATGCCGCCGTAGAACAGGGCGAGGCCGGGCGTCATCAGCAGGACCAGTGCGGTGCTGACCAGCAGCCACGCGGTGGTCGCGGGATCGATCGTCTCGAGCATGTGAACTTCTCCTCACCGGCGGGGTGTCACCGCACGCGAGAATCGACGATCGCCGGTCGCAGTTTCGGTGGCGGGGCGAGCATGTTGCTTCTGTGTTTCGGAATCCTCTCGCCACTCGCGTCGCGCCGTGCCACTGTGGCCCGGTCCTGCGCCGGACTGTCGCGGGTCGCCGGTAGTCTTTCGCCGTGGCCCTGTACCGGAAGTATCGACCAGCTTCGTTCGCGGAGGTGGTGGGTCAGGAGCACGTCACCGAGCCCCTGAGCACCGCACTCGACGCCGGACGCATCAACCACGCCTACCTGTTCTCGGGTCCGCGCGGCTGTGGCAAGACGTCGTCGGCCCGCATCCTGGCGCGGTCGCTCAACTGCGTGCAGGGGCCCACGTCCCGGCCGTGCGGCGAATGCTCGTCGTGCATCGCGCTCGGTCCCGGTGGTACCGGCAACCTCGACGTCATCGAACTCGACGCCGCCAGCCACGGCGGTGTGGAGGACACCCGCGAGCTGCGTGACCGCGCGTTCTACGCGCCTGCCGAGTCGCGGTACCGGGTGTTCATCGTCGACGAGGCGCACATGGTCACCACCGCGGGCTTCAACGCGCTCCTCAAGATCGTCGAGGAGCCGCCGGAGCACCTCATCTTCATCTTCGCGACCACCGAGCCCGAGAAGGTGCTGCCGACCATTCGGTCGCGTACACACCACTACCCGTTCCGGCTGTTGGCGCCGTCGACCATGCGTGGGCTGCTCGAGAAGATCTGCGCGCAGGAGCACGTCGCGGTCGAGGACGCCGTGTTCCCGCTCGTCATCCGCGCCGGTGGCGGCTCACCGCGTGACTCGCTGAGCGTGCTCGACCAACTCCTCGCCGGCGCCGGTGACGAGGGCGTGAGGTATGCGCGGGCGCTCGCGCTGCTCGGCGTCACCGATGTCGCGCTGATCGACGAGGCCGTCGACGCGCTTGCCGCCAACGACGGCGCCGGCCTGTTCGGCACCGTCGACAAGGTGATGGACGCCGGGCACGATCCGCGCCGCTTCGCCGTCGACCTGCTCGAGCGGTTGCGTGACCTCATCCTCATGCGGGCCGTGCCCGACGCAGGAGAGCGAGGCCTGGTCGACGCCCCTGGCGACGTCCTCGAGCGGATGCGTGAGGAGGCCGAACGCATCGGCCCCGCCACGCTGGCCCGCTACGCCGAATTGGTGCACGACGGACTCGGCGATATGCGCGGTGCGACGGCGCCGCGCCTGCTGCTCGAGGTGATGTGCGCACGGATGCTGCTGCCATCCGCGACCGACGCGGAATCTGCTGTGCTGCAACGGCTCGAGCGGATCGAGCGGGGCGTCGTCATCCCGACTGCTTCTTCCGTACCGGCACCCGCATCAGCACCCGCTGCCGCATCAGCACCGGCACCCGCTGCCGCGCCCGTCGCCCCGCTGCGCCCGGCCGCTGCAGAGCCCCCCGCGTCCGGTCCTCAGTACCAGCGTCCGTCGCAGCGGCGCGAGGTCGAGGCGGTTCTCGCTGCCCCGCAGCCGCCGTCGGAACCCCAGCCCCAGCGTCAGCCGGAACCTCAGCCGGTGGCCGAGCGTCCCGTGGTGGAGGTTCCGTCGCCGGCGCCCGCACCGGCCCCGCAACCAGCGGCGTCCGAGCCTGTCTCACAGGCCCCGGCGTCTGCACCGGAGCCCGAGTTCGTGCCCGAGCCGGAACCCGTTCCGGCGGAACCGGTGTCGGCCGGACGCCCGGACACTGCCGGGGTGCGCGCGGTGTGGTCCGAGGTGCGCGCGAAGGTGCGGGAGCGGAGCCGCACCGTCGAGGTCATGTTGTCCGGTGCCGCGGTCCGTGCGGTCGACGGCAGCCGCCTGGTCCTCGCTCACGACTCGGCTCCGCTGGTGCAGCGGCTCGTCGAGGCGCGCAACACCGACGTGATCCGTGCGGCGATGCAGGACGTGTTCGGTGGCGACTGGGACGTCACCTGCGAGCATGGTTCCGCGCCGGTGCAGCAGGCGGCGGCGACGTCCGCTCCGCAGGCGAAAGCCGCTGCAGCACCTAAGTTCTCACGGCCCAGTCAGGAGCGCGCCGTGGCGGCAGGCCCGCAGCGGCCGGCGACTCCGCGGGACGACGACATTCCGCCGCCCGAGGCGCCGGACTACCCCGACGATCCCGGTCCGCCGCCCGGCGACTACGACTACGACGCCCCGCCTCCGCCCAGCACGCCGGAGGACGAGGAAGAGATGATGGCCGAGGCTGCCGTGCCGGTCGATCAGAGCAGTCGTCGCGACCCGGAGGAGATCGCGCACGAACTGCTCGCCGATGTGCTCGGGGCCCGCAAGGTCGACGGCTGAGCGCGGCGTTCCATGACGAAATCGTGAGCGGTCCGGTCCATTCCGGCAGCTCCCGGGTGTAGGTCGAGGAGGGCGGATTCGGGGGCGTCGTGCCGCGTCCACGCGTCGCGCCGGAAGTAGGGGCGCGTGGTCGTGGTGTGCATCCGCGGCCCCTTGACGGTCACGTGCAGATGGCCGGGGCGCCACGGGCTCCAACCCTCGTTCGCCATGAACCATCCGATCGCCCCGTGCGTTGAAATCTGGTACGGCACAGGAGTGGTCGTCCGAATCGAGTAGTGGCCGTCGCCGTCGGTCGTCGTCCACGTCGTCTCCGCGCCGGCATGGGCGGTGCCCGAGCTGTCGCTGCGACGGATCCCCACCGTGGCGCCGCGTACAGCTCGGCCGGCGCTGTCGTGGACACGTCCCGTCAACAGGAGCGGACTACCGAGGGTGTCGGGCGAGGAGGCGCGCGGACCGGTGGATACGCGGGTGGGGAAGCGGAACGAGAAGAGCACAGTGAATCCTTCTGCGGGACGGGTGTTCAGGAACTCCGGAGCGCCGCGGAGGGCGACGTGCCGAACCGGGTGCGATAGGCGGCGGCGAAGCGGCCGGAGTGCGCAAACCCCCAGCGGAGCGCGACGGCGGCGACCGTGTCGCCCGGTGGTGCGTCGAGCAGCTCGTCGCGGGCGCGGACCATGCGGATGTCGGTGAGGTACTCGGTGGGGCTGCGTCCCACGTACTGGCGGAACCCTTCCTGTAGTCGACGAACGCTGACCCCCGCCTTCTCGGCCATTTCCCCGGCCGTCCATGCACGGGCCGGATTCTCGTGGAGCGCGTCGATGACCCGCTTGACGATTCGAGGCCGCGTGGCGGCGGCGCCCTCAGCGTCGTCGGGAACGGCTGCAAGCACGAACGCGGTGGTGACGGCGCTGAGCAACTGGCTCGCGACGAGATCGTTGTGCAGCAGGCAGCGCGGCCCGTCCATCTGATCCGCGAGCGATTCGACGAACCGGAGCCACGTCGCCCCGGCGGATGTGGCGAGGTCGACCTGGTGGGGCAGCGGCCGGCCCGGACGCCCCAGGATGCGGTGCATCTCGCGTTCGAGATACTCGTGATCGAAACGGACTCCGATGATTTCGCACGACGATGTCCAGTGCGGGATCCGGGTCGTGACATCGGGTGGACACACCGTCGCGGTGCCGGGTGCCGACGACACCTCCGTCCCGCCGACCACGGAGTCCAGGCGCCCCGTCATCGGAATGTTCACGCCGTAGGCGCCGGGATGATCGGATTGAACCGCCACGTCGGCGCCCCAGCCGAGGTGGGCGATGCGGACCGGACCCGTACCCGTGTTCCGTAGGAAGACGTCGCCCGCCGGGAACCGCGTGCGGGGTGTGAGTGTGTGGGGGAAGTAGGCGTCCGCGACCACATGCGAGACCTCGTCCCAATCCTGCGACCGGATTCTGGCATCTGATGTCGACATGGCTTCTACCTCCCCACCCGCGATCGGATGTGCGCGTCACGGGCGTATCTGCCAATTGAACGCCGACGGTGGCCGCGTCGCCAGGGGTGCCTGCCGTTCGCCCGGAGGTTCCCGCGTGATCCGGATCGTGTCCGCGTTCTCCGGATGCTGTCAGTGCCCTAGCCTCGTCGTCATGCTTGTTGTGACGACTAATGACATTCCCGGGTGGGAGATTCAGCGCGTGATCGGCGAGGTGTTCGGACTGACCGTCCGGTCCCGCAACATCGGCGCTCAGATCGGTGCCGGGCTCAAGTCCCTCGTGGGCGGTGAACTGCAGGGCATGACGAAGAACCTCACCGAGAGCCGCAACGAGGCGATGAACCGACTGGTCACCGAAGCGGCCCAGCGCGGTGGAAACGTCATCATCGCGATGAGATTCGAGACGTCGGATCTAGGCGGCAACTGGTCCGAGATCTGCGCGTACGGAACGGCCGCGTTCGCGGTGCCGGTCACCGATGCCGCCAAGCAGACCGCGGCCGAACTGGGATACGGCGGGCACTGACCCGCAATCTCGGACCCCCACTCACACCTGGGCGGTGGCTGTCGTCGGCAGGAAGTGGAAGCCGAAGCCGATGCTGTCGGTGTTCGTGGGATCGGGCCCTGCACCCGGAGTGGTTGCCCGCACCCGTGGGAGGTCACGCGGGGCGGGCGCGATCGTCGGGGCCGCCTGCCAGTCGGGGCGGGCCGCCTGCAGTTCGAGGGCGATCTCGATGAGAGTCTGCTCGTCCCAGGGGCGTCCGCCGATCTGGACTCCGAACGGCATGCCGGTGGCCGCGGAACGTCCGGCGGGTGTGCACACCACCGGGGTGCCGGTGAGGTTGGCCCACCGCACGTCGCCGGTGGTGCCGCCGAATACCGAGATGCCGGCGATCTCGAGTCGCTTGGCCCCATCCAGCTTGGATCCCGGCACCAGGACGGCATCGAGATCATTGTCGGCGAACATGCGGTTGTACTCGTGCTGGTACACCATGCGGTTCCGGGCGGAGGTCATGTAGTCGATCGCCGGGACGGCCAGCGCGGCGAGCGCGCCGGCGACGGTGGCGCCGTTGTCGAGACGGTAGTTGCCCAGCCGGTCCGAGAACTGTCGGTGATAGCTGCCCATCTCGGCGGAGTCGCCGGTCAGCAGTTCGGGGGCGGCAATCGGCAGCGAGATGTCGACGACGCTGCCACCGAGACGCCGGATCAGATCGAGGTACTGCTGGAAGAGTGTGCCGAGCGTCGACGGCAGTGCGTCGGCACTGCGGCGGGCCACACCGAAACGCTTGCCCGCCAACGGCGTTCCGCCACCCTTGGCGACGAGTGGATAGCCCTCGGCGGGAGCGGCCGGGGCGGCGTAGGTGGCGGGGAAGTTCGGGTCGGTGCCCGTCATGTGACCGAGCATGAGCGACGCGTCGGCGACGCTGCGGCCCATCGGACCCACGTGATCGCGAGTCCAGGTCAGCGGGATCACACCGTAGGCGCTGCAGAGGCCGAACGTCGGCTTGATCGCGGTGATGCCGCAGGCACTCGCGGGCAGTCGCAGCGAGCCACCGGTGTCGGTGCCGGTCGCGAGCGGGACGAACCGTGCCGCCAGCAATGCGGCGCTGCCACCGGAGGAGCCGCCCGGTGAGAACTCGGTGTTCCACGGATTGCCCACCTGTTCGGTCGCGACGCCGATCGCGAACTCGTCGGTGTGGGCGTGGCCCAGTAGCACCATGCCGGAATCGCGCAACTGGCGCCATACCGTCGAGTCGCCGGCCGCGATGTTGCCCTCGAGTACTCGGCTCGACGCGGTCAGCGGCAGGCCGGCGACGGCAAAGAGATCCTTGAGTGCCAACGGGATTCCGCACACCAGAGGCGCGTCCCCGCCGGTGCTGCGGCCCTTCGTGGAGAGGCGTTGCGCCGCGGCGTCCGCGGCCTCGTAGGCCATCTCGGGGTAGATCCGGATCCAGCCGCCGATCTCCCCGTCGAGAGCGGAACTTCGGGAGATGCAGGCGTCGAGCAGCTCCCGGGGGTGCAGGCGTCCGGTCTGGAGCAGGCTCGCGGCCTCGACCGCGCCGAGCAGTGCGGGATCGGTGACCGTGATCGAGTCGGGCGAGGGCAGACCCCGTGTCGTGGCGGTGTGGCGGACTGCGGGCCGGGCCGTCGCGGTGCCACCGGCTCCCAGCGTCGCGGCTCCGGCGGCACCGAGTGCGGCCGCACCCAAGAACCCCCTTCGTGACAATCCGGTTCGCCGCTCGGTCGCGGGTTCACCCATTGAAACGCCCCCTCTCGCATGATTCTCCCGTTGGAGAGGTTAGCGGTCGTCATGTGGGAGCGGCGCTGGCAGGGCGATGTTTTCCGGTATCGGGTGATCGCCTCGGTCACATTCCGGGATCGCTTCGGTCCTTTCCGCAAACTGGAACACGTTCTAAGGTGAGGTCAGCCGAGGTCTGTGCCTCGTATGGGCAGGTCGCTGCGGCGGCACGCAGACGTGAACAGGAAGGAACACCTCACAGTGACCACAGAGGCATTCATCTATGAAGCCATCCGAACCCCGCGCGGCCGGGGCAAGAGCACCGGCTCGCTGCACTCGGTCAAGCCGATCTCGCTGGTCACCGGCCTGATCCAGGAACTTCGTGCCCGCTTTCCCGATCTCGACGAGGATCGCATCTCCGACCTGATCCTCGGCGTCGTGAGTCCGCTCGGTGACCAGGGCATGGACATCGCGCGCATCGCCGCCACCGACGCGGGCCTGCCCGACACCGTCGGCGGTGTGCAGATCAACCGTTTCTGCGCGTCGGGCCTCGAGGCCGTGAACATGGCCGCGCAGAAGGTGCGCTCGGGCTGGGACGAGATGGTCATCGCCGGCGGCGTCGAGTCGATGTCGCGCGTCAAGATGGGCAGCGACGGCGGCCCGTGGGTCAACGACCCCGCCACCAACTACGACAACTACGTGGTCCCGCAGGGCATCGGCGCCGACCTGATCGCGTCCATGGAGGGCTTCACCCGCGACGACGTCGACGGGTACGCGGTCCGCTCGCAGGACCTCGCCGCGAAGGCGTGGGCGGGCGGCTACTTCGCCAAGTCCGTCGTCCCGGTCAAGGACATCAACGGCATCACCATCCTCGACAACGACGAGCACATGCGTCCCGGCACCACCACGGATAACCTGGCGAGCCTCGCGCCTGCCTTCGCCGCTGTCGGCGAGATGGGCGGCTTCGACGCCGTTGCCCTGCAGAAGTACCACTGGGTCGAGAAGATCACCCACGTCCACCACGGCGGCAACAGCTCCGGCATCGTCGACGGCGCCGCACTGCTGATCGTCGGCAGCGAGGACGCCGGCAAGGCGATGGGGATGACCCCGCGCGCCCGCATCGTCGCGACGGCCACCTCGGGTGCCGACTCGACGATCATGCTCACCGGCCCCACGCCGGCGACGAAAAAGGTGCTCGCGCAGGCCGGTCTGACGGTCGACGACATCGATCTGTTCGAGATCAACGAGGCGTTCGCGTCCGTCGTCCTGAAATTCCAGAAGGACCTGAACATCCCGGACGAGAAGCTCAACGTCAACGGCGGCGCCATCGCGATGGGTCACCCGCTCGGTGCGACCGGCGCCATGATCACCGGAACCATGATCGACGAGCTCGAGCGCCGCGGCGCGAAGCGCGCCCTGGTCACGCTGTGCATCGGCGGCGGCATGGGCGTGGCCACCATCATCGAGCGCGTCTGACGCTCACGGACCACAGGAGATACGAAACAGTGAGCGATCAGAACATCATCAACTGGGAGCAGGACGCCGACGGCATCGTCGTGCTCACCATCGACGACCCCAACCAGGGCGCGAACACCATGAACGACCGCTACATCTCGTCGATGCAGGAGACGGTCGACCGGTTGTACGCGGAGAAGGACTCGATCGCCGGTGTCGTGCTGACGTCGGGCAAGAAGACCTTCTTCGCCGGCGGCGATCTGAAGAACATGATGAAGGTCGGCCCCGAGGACGCCGAGCAGATCTTCAACCACAGCCTCACTCTCAAGGCCGACCTGCGTCGCCTCGAGACGCTCGGTAAGCCTGTCGTCACCTGCATCAACGGTGCGGCGCTCGGTGGCGGCCTGGAGATCGCGCTCGCGACGCACCACCGCATCGCGGCGGACGTCAAGGGCGTCAAGATCGGCCTGCCCGAGGTCACCCTCGGCCTGCTGCCCGGCGGCGGTGGCATCGTGCGCACCGTCCGGATGTTCGGCCTGATGACCGCGCTGACCCAGATGCTGCTGCAGGGCCAGCAGCGCGGCCCGCAGCAGGCCAAGGAGGTCGGCCTGGTCGACGAGGTGGTCTCCTCTGTCGACGAGTTGGTCCCCGCCGCGAAGGCATGGATCAAGGCCAACCCCGAGGGCGGCGTCCAGCCGTGGGATGTCAAGGGCTACAAGATCCCCGGCGGCACCCCCGCCACCCCGGCTTTCGCCGCGAACCTGCCGGCGATTCCGGCGAACCTGCGCAAGCAGCTCAAGGGGGCGCCGATGCCGGCGCCGCGCGCGATCCTTGCCGCCGCCGTCGAGGGCAGCCAGGTCGACGTCGACAACGCTCTGCTCATCGAGTCCCGCTATTTCACCTCGCTGGTCACCGGCCGCATCGCGAAGAACATGATCCAGGCGTTCTTCTTCGACATGCAGGCCATCGGCTCGGGCGCCTCGCGTCCCAAGGACATCCCCAAGCGTGAGATCAAGAAGGTGGGCGTCCTCGGCGCCGGCATGATGGGCGCCGGCATCGCATACGTGTGCGCCAAGGCCGGGATCCCGGTGGTGCTCAAGGACGTGACGATCGAGGCGGCCGAGAAGGGTAAGGCGTACTCGGAGAAGATCGAGGCCAAGGCGCTCTCGCGCGGCAAGACCACTGAGGAGAAGAGCAAGGCTCTCCTCTCGCTGATCACGCCCAGCGCTGATCCCGCCGACTTCGCCGGTGTCGACTTCGTCGTCGAGGCCGTGTTCGAGTCGCCCGACCTGAAGAAGAAGGTGTTCCAGGAGATCGAGGACATCGTCGAACCGGACGCACTGCTCGGCTCGAACACCTCGACGCTGCCGATCACCGACCTGGCGACCGGCGTGAAGCGGGCCGAGGACTTCGTCGGCATCCACTTCTTCTCGCCCGTCGACAAGATGCCGCTCGTCGAGATCATCCGCGGCGCGAAGACGTCCGACGAGACCCTCGCGCGCGTCTTCGATTTCGTGCAGGCGATCCGCAAGACCCCGATCGTCGTCAACGACTCGCGCGGCTTCTTCACCTCGCGTGTCATCGGCACGTTCGTCAACGAGGCCATCGGCATGGTCGCGGAGGGAATCGAGCCCGCCACGATCGAGCAGGCGGGGATGCAGGCCGGTTACCCGGCTGCGCCTCTGCAGCTGTCGGACGAGCTGAACCTGACGCTCATGCAGAAGATCCGCGCCGAGTCCAAGGCTGCGGCAGTGGCCGAGGGCAAGGAGCTCCCGGCCGACCCGGCCGGCGATGTCATCAACTACCTCGTCGAGGGCAACGACCGCAAGGGCCGCCTCGGCGGTGCGGGCTTCTACGACTACCAGGACGGCAAGCGTTCCGGACTGTGGCAGGGGCTGCGGGAGCACTTCGGGTCCGGTTCGGCCACCCCGCCGATCCAGGACCTGATCGACCGGATGCTGTTCATCGAGGCCATCGAGACGCAGAAGTGCTTCGACGAGGGCGTCATCACGTCCACCGCCGACGCCAACATCGGCTCGATCATGGGCATCGGCTACCCGGCGTGGACGGGTGGCGTCAGCCAGTTCGTCGCCGGATACCCGGGTGGCAAGGCCGGATTCGTCGCACGCGCCGAGGAACTGGCCGCACAGTATGGCGAGCGGTTCACCCCGCCGGCATCACTGAAGGGCTAGTCAGTCCGATCCACTCCCCGCGGCACCCCCGTCCGAGCTTTCGGGCGGGGGTGCCGTGCATTCGCCGAGCACCGAATTTCGCTCCGCGCACGAGGATTCGCGCCCGCACAGCGGGAAGAACGCGGACGCAGCCCGTGGCGGACGCCTAGATTGTTCAGTGACGTAGGCCACAAGGGAGCGAGGACATCTTGGCGAACTGGACGCACCACCGCGCACGGATCAACGGGCTCGACATGCACTATGTGACGGAGGGGGAGGGGCCGCTCGTCGTGCTCCTCCACGGCTTCCCGCACACGTGGTTCAGTTGGCGTCACCAGATCGGTGCGCTGGCCGACGCGGGCTACCAGGTCGTGGCGCCGGACCTGCGGGGCATGGGGCAGACCGATGTTCCCGACCGGCTCGAGGACTACCGGGTCGACAACGTCGTCGCCGACATCTGCGGCTTGCTCGACCATCTCGGTCACGACAGCGCCGTGTTCTCCGGGCTCGATTACGGTCAGTTCGTCGCGTACGACATCGCGGTGGAGCGTCCGGAGCGCGTGCGGGGCGTGATCGGTCTGCAGAATCCGTTCTACGCGTCCTACGATCGACTGCCCAGTGAGATCGAGCGCGAGCGTGGGCGTGAGCACTTCAATCACATGTCGTACTACCTCGACGATCCGGACGGGGCCCGCGCCGATCTCGAGGGGCACCCCCGCGAGATTCTGACGAAGATCTTCCACATCCTCTCCGGCGAGGGCGATTTCATGCAGGTCTGGGAGCATCCGCCGGGCGCCACGTACCGACAGGCGTTGCCGCAGCCGCCGGCCCTGCCGTGGTCGTGGCTGTCGGAATGGGAGTTGGAGACGTACGTCTCGGAATACTCGCGCAGCGGCTTCGGCGGCGGGATCAACTGGTACCTCGCCGCGGACATGAACTGGACGTACCGGAAGTCTCGCGCCGACAACGTGACCCGCACGCCGTTCTACTTCCTGTGCAGCGCGTCGGACGTCGATCTCCTGAACTGGCACGGTGACGATCCGATCGACAAGCTGAAGGAGCACCACGCCGACGTCCGTGCCGTGCGCACGGTGCCGGGCGGCGGGCATCTGCTCGCGATGGAGAACCCCGCCGAGGTCAACAAGGTCCTACTCGAGTTCCTGGCCGATCTGGACGGGTCGTCGTCCACGAACTGACGGCGATCGCCGGACACGCGGGCCCCGAACGGAGCAATTCCGTGCGGGGCCCGTGTCGTAGTTCCCGGCTAGCCGCGGAGGCGTTCGGTGTAGTCCGAGGCTCGTTCCTCGAGTTGCGTCACCCTCTGGGTCGGTGTCACCCGCGTGGTTCCCTCCGGCAGCACCGAATCGAGATCGGCGACGTCGGCCAACTGCGCCGAACGGACCGTCCGGGTCAGGTCGAGGTCCGCGGGTGCAGACTGCCAGCGGATCGCATACATGCCACTGTCGATGCCGTTCGTGTCCAACCAGTTCCACGTTCCTGGATCCTCGGCGGAGATGACGTAGGTGATCGTGCCGTCCGCGTTGGGCCGAGTCTGCGCCTGGTTGAGGCTGCCCGGACGATCGACGTACTCCCGTGCCACGCCCCACGGATCGGTCAACTCGAACCCGAGGTACCGGGCTCCGACCGGATCCAGGGTGACGACCAGGGCCTGGCCGGGGCCGACTGCGAAATGCCCGCTCGTCGCTAACCCGAAGCCGGAGCCGCGCGGCGCCGTGGGAGCCTGGATGTCGTTGGGCGCCTTCGTGTAGATGAAGGTGTTGTCCCAGTCGAGCCAGTACCGACCGATCGTGCGGAGGAGGTCGGCGGTCTGCGTCGCCAGTTGCTCGCGACTGCGGGGCGCCGGCGCCTCGGGTCCGCTCGTGCGCTCGATCTCCAGATACGACGGTCGTTCTCCCGCCCAGTTGTTCAGCGAGTCGCGGGAGATGAGGAGTCGGGCGGTAGCCGTGGTGCGAATGTGGTTCGGGCGGCCGTCGGCGGGCTCCGGGTCGACGGTGATCGTGAACGATCCGTCGGGATCGATCTGCATACGATCCGAGGTGAGAGAAGCCAGCACCGGGGCGCCTTCTTTCGTTACCGCCCCGGTGCCGGGAAGTTCACCGTAGAGAACGAAGGACAGTTGGGCGGGGCGCTGTTGCGGCATTCGTCCCCGAATCACGAAGGACGACTGCCCGTCGACGGCGGCATGTCGATGTACGTTGTCGGGGTTGTCGATTCCGTAGCCCGAGCGGGCCACCTCGACTCCGTGCCAGCAGTGCGGCGCCGTGACGACCCAGTTGAAGTGTGGATTGGCGGGGTCGTCGGTGACGACGGTCTGCGTCGCGGCATTCGCGATCGAATCGACCGCGGAGTCAACAGTGCTTTGCCCGGCACGGGTGGCGCCTTGCGGATCTGCCCGGTACATCGCCGCGACATCGTTCTTCGCCGCGCGCACCAGAGGATGCGCGGCCACCGCCGCAACCGTTTTCTCGAAGTCCAACTGGGCCCGGGAATCGAGTGCCCCGCCGGGGGCGAAGCTGCGATCACACCCGCCGTTTGAACTTCCCCCGGAGAGGCTTCCCGTCGAAAGGCTCCCCATCGGCGAGGAATTCAGTGGGCCTGCCCCCGACATCGTGGGAAGGAGGACGGTGACGGCAGTGGCCATCAGTCCGGCGGTCAGGATTCGTCTACGTACGGGCATGGGCACTCCTTGGAGTCGATCAACTTGCGGGTGAGAAGAATTCGGTGGTGTCGAACTTGTCGTCCGATCAGCGCTGCGGGGCACGTTGGTCGACGAGTGAGTCGCGCTTCGCGATGTTGTCCTGCACTTGCGCCTGCCACTTGACGTTCGGGGCCGTGGTGTCGATCTCGAACTCGAATCGGTTCGTCATCTCGGGGCGTACGTCCGCTGCGTCGACGTAGAACTGTTCGTACCAGCGTCGCAGCTGGTAGACCGGGCCGTCCTCCTCGCACAGGAGCGGATTGTCGATTCGGGTCTTGTTCTTCCAGATCACCACGTCCTGCTCGAACCCGAGGCGGACGAAGTCCCCGATTTTCCGGGCCAGGGCCGTGGACTCGGAGTCCGCTCGGCCGGGAAACTTCTTGACGATGACCCCGTACTGCAGCTCGAACGAGTTGGCGTCGATCGGGTAGTGGCAGTTGACCAGAACGATCGGCAGGTCTGCCTCGTCGTAGTGGTACACGAGGTCGTCGATCATGAAGGACGGCCCGTGATATGCCGCGGCGGAGGTGTTTCCGCGGGAGACCGGAACTCCCGGAACAGGTTTACGGGGAGCGACGTCCTCGCGTCCGACACCGGTCATGAACTGGGTAGCGGTGTGGCCCTCGAAGATCGTCTTGAAGTAGGTCGGGAACGCGAGATGAATGTAGAAGAAGTGGGCCATGTCGACGACGTTGTCGATGACCTCACGACAGTTGACGCCCTCGATGGTCGTCGAGTACCAGATCCAGTCGGTGTATTCGGGGTCGCCGTAGCCGGCAATGCGCGGAATCGTCACGTCGGAGGGCGGCGGGTTGCCCTCGGGGTCGTTCCACACGAACAGCAGTCCGTCCTGCACCATCGTCGGCCACGTGGCGGTGCGAGCGATCGGTGGGACGCGGCGGGCGTACGGGATGCTCTTGCAGCGACCGTCGCCGCCCCACCGCCAATCGTGGAACGGACAGGCGATCTCGTTTCCTTTCACGGCGCCCTGCGAGAGGTCGCCACCCATGTGCCGGCAGTATGCGTCGAGCACGTTGATGCGCTCGTCCTGTCCGGCGAAGACGACGAGCTTCCTGCCGAATGCGTTGATCTGGTGCGGCTTTCCGTCACGGAATGGGGCTTCGAGGCCGAGGCAGTGCCATCCGCGCGCGAATCGTGTCGGTGGCGCCTGAGCCGTGATCTCGCGGATCGGCGCGTCGTGATCGTTCATCGTTTCCTCCGTGCTGCGGGTCGCGTACTCGGCGTATCCGGGTCTCGGACACCCGGGAATTGGGGGAGCAGGCTGTGTGCGAACAGGTTCGGGCCATCCGGGCCGATCGGCGACCAGTGGCGGTCCGGGCACAGGATCGGCCTCGTTGTGGTTGATTTCACAGTAGACGACCGTCTACTGTCAAGGGGTGAGTGAAGTCGAGGCGGTCGGCAAGGTCTGGGGCAGAGACGAAGTCCGTAGAGCCGTGCGGCTGGCGGCGCGCAAGCGGATCGCCGAGAAGGGGTTGTCCTTCAGCATGCGCGAACTCGCGGCCGACGCCGGTGTGAATCTCGGGCTGATCCACAAGCATGTCGGCAACAAGGACGACGTCGTTCGAGCGGTGCTCGCGCGGAGTCACGAGAAGTCGGCAGCGATCGTCGAGGGCGTCGACTCGCTCCCGGAGGCCGTACGCGCGTTGTTCATGGTGGGGGTCGCCGACCCCGAGTACGTGCGGATCGTCGCGTGGCTGAATCTGCACGGCCGTTCGGATCTCATCCCGAACGAGGACATGGATGCCTTCGAGGCGATCACGCGGACGGCGCACGTCTCCGTCGACGATCGAGTCCGGCAGATGGCGGTGCTCGCCGCGATCTCCGGCTGGTCGTTGTTCGGGAGCGGGATTCTGCAGTCGTCGGAGATTCCGGACGGCGATCGGGAGTTCTACGAGGCGCGGATCGCGGACCTGCTAGCAGCAATCATCAAGGGGGAGAACGACCACGGCGATCAGTGAGGCGCCGGTAGTCCGTCCCCGGGTTCGTCCGAGGCGCTCACCCTTCGCTGTTTCGGCCCGGCTCGGTCAGCGCCGGGAACCAGATGTCGGTGAGGACGGCGGTGGCACGCTCCGCGGACACGTCGATGGTGCCCTGCATCGCCCAGCGAGTGAAGAAGCGCTCCAACTGCGCCAGCAGTAGTTCGATGCGCAGGCGAGCCTCGTCCTGATCCTCCTCCGGCCACTGCTCGAGGTACTGCGTCATGGCATTGGGAAGAGCTGTGAGTTCTCTGCGGGCGACGGTGCGCAACTCGGGCTCGAGTGCGACGGCCTCGTCGTATGCCGGCAGCATGCGGCGGTTCTCCTGGAACCATTGGAAGACCCGTGCCAGCCACTGCGTGAACTGGACGCGCGAACGCGTCTCGAGGACTCGGTCGAGATCCTCGTAGTACGACATGACGCTGGTTGCTTCGGCGCTGATCGCCTGCAGAACTTCCAGTTTGCCGGGGAAGTGGACGTAGAAGGTCGCCCGGCTGCAGCCGACTTCGCTCGCGATCTCGTCGACGGTCACTGCCGCGTAGCCGCGGGACTCGAACTGGTTGCGGGCGGCGGCCACGAGCTTGGCGCGCGTGGCCCGCTTCTGCTCCTCCCGCAGCGTTCCGCGTCGGACCGGCCGGCTTGATGTCGCGCTCATGATCTCCTCACCAACCGCATTCTACGTGCAGAAAATCGACATTCACTGTCGCCATGTCAGTTGATTGACACAGTGTCAGTGAATGAATACTCTGTGCCGCGAATCACAGATCGGTTTCCGGGTGTCCGCAGTACGACCACGGCCGATCGGGCCTTCGGGCTGTCGCGAAGACAGACCTCGTGGCCGACCCAGTACACAGAAAGAGAGCGACATGAGCTCGTCCAAGCTGCCCGTGACCTGCATCATCGGTGCCGGCCCCTCCGGTATCACCGTTGCGAAACGACTACAGGACCACCGCATCCCGTTCGATTGCTTCGAGGCATCGGACGAGGTCGGCGGCAACTGGTACTACAAGAACCCGAACGGGATGTCCGCGTGCTACCAGAGCCTGCATATCGACACGTCGAAGTGGCGCCTGGCGTACGAGGATTTTCCCGTCCCCGCGGAGTGGCCCGACTTTCCGCATCATTCGCTGCTGTTCCAGTACTTCAGGGACTACGTGGACCACTTCGGTCTGCGCGAGAAGATCACCTTCAACACCAAGGTCGTCGCGGCCGAGCGCACTGCGGAGGGGCTGTGGGATGTCACGTTGAGCACGGGTGAACGGCGCACCTACGACGCGCTGGTGGTCGCGAACGGGCATCACTGGGACCCCCGTCTTCCCGAGTATCCCGGTGAGTTCGACGGGGTGCTCATGCACAGCCACGCCTACAACGACCCCTTCGATCCGATCGACATGCGGGGCAAGAACGTCGTCGTCGTCGGCATGGGCAACTCCGGCCTCGACATCGCTTCCGAACTGTCCCAGCGTTATCTGACGAACAAGCTCACCGTCTCGGCCCGTCGTGGCGTCTGGGTCATGCCCAAGTACGTCAACGGCAAGGCCGGGGACAAGGAGATCGCCCCCGCGTGGATGCCGCGCAAGCTGCGGATGGCCCTCAGCCGGCGCTTCCTGAACAAGACGCTCGGCCCGATGGAGGGCTACGGGCTGCCGCGTCCGGACCACCGTCCGTTCGAGGCGCACCCGAGTTGCAGTGGCGAATTCCTGGGCCGCGCCGGTTCGGGTGACATCGCCTTCAAGCCCGCCATCGCGGCACTGGAGGGTAAGCAGGTTCGCTTCGCCGACGGCAGCGTCGAGGACGTGGACGTGATCGTCTGCGCCACCGGATACAACATCAGCTTCCCCTTCTTCACCGATTCGAACCTGTTGCCGGACCGCGAGCATCGCCTCCCCCTGTTCAAGCGAATGATCAAGCCGGGCATCGACAACCTCTTCTTCATGGGCCTGGCGCAGACGATGCCGACGCTCGTCAACTTCGCCGAACAGCAGAGCAAGCTGCTTGCGGCGTATCTCACCGGCGCCTACCGGTTGCCGACTCACGCCGAGATGCACGGCACCATCGCCGCCGACGAGGCCTACAACCTCGGCCCGTTCTACAACTCCCCGCGCCACACCATCCAGCTCGACTTCGACCGCTACGTGCGTGAGATCACGAAGGAGATCGAGGCGGGTCGCAAGCGTGCCGATGCTGCAGGCAACCAACTTCCGGTGCCGGCGCGCGCGTTGCTGGACGCATGAAGGCTCGAACGATGACGACCACGACCACGGCGTCGACGTCCGGCACGCAGGGACTGTGCAGGGCAGACTTCGAGCCGGTCCGTCACGAGCTCGAACGCATGCTCGCCGCCGGGGAGGAACTGGGCGCTTCGATCTGTGTGACCGTCGAAGGTGAGCCGGTCGTCGACATCTGGGGTGGGTACACCGACGCCGGACGCACGAGCGCCTGGGAACGCGACACCCTCGTCAATGTCTTCTCCATCACCAAGACGATGACGGCGGTCAGTGCACTTCTCCTGGTCGACCGCGGACTCTTGGATCTCGATCAGAAGGTGGCGCACTACTGGCCGGAGTTCGCCGCGAACGGCAAGGCGGGCATCGAGGTTCGGCACCTGCTCGCCCACACCTCGGGAGTTTCGGGGTGGGAGCGGCCGATCGAACTTGCGGACATCTACGACCATGAGTCCGCAGCCGCCCGGTTGGCCGGGCAGGCGCCGTGGTGGGAGCCGGGCACCGCGTCCGGCTACCACGCGATCAACTACGGCCATTTGATCGGCGAGGTGATCCGCCGCGTCGACGGGCGCACGCTGGGCCGCTTCTTCGCCGAGGAACTCGCCGGACCGCTCGGTGCGGACTTCCACATCGGGACCGACCCGGAGCACTTCGATCGGATCGCTCCGATCGTGCCGCCGCCGCCGGCCGAGTTCGACATGTCTGCTCTCGACCCGGACAGCGTCATGATCAAGACGTTGACCTCGCCGCTGCTCGATTACACGCGCACGTCGGAGGCGGGGTGGCGGCAGGCCGAGATCGGCGCTGTCAACGGTCACGGCAACGCGCGATCGATTGCCCGGCTGCAATCGATCGTGTCGAACTCGGGCGTGCTCGACGGTCGGAACTGGCTGTCGAGCAAGACGATCGATGCGATTTTCCGACAGCAGGCGGACGGACTGGACCTGGCCCTCATGGCTCCGTTGCGATTCGGGATCGGCTACGGACTGCCGCACCCGCAGAGCGCCCCCGCGGTTCCCGGAGGGCGGGTCTGCTGGTGGACCGGTGTCGGCGGGTCGTTCGTCGTCAACGACCTCGACCGGCGGGTGACCTTCGCCTATGCGATGAACAAGATGGCGCCGGGAATCATCGGGTCGGAACGGGCAGATGCCTACCTGCGCGCCACATTCGGGGTGATTGCGTGACTTGGGTGGCGCGCACTCGGATCCGATTGCCTCGCCGGACATCTCCCGGCTCGACGAATCCAGGAAAGGGTACGGAAGCATGATCGAATCCAGATTTTCCGGCAAGACTGCGGTCGTCACCGGCGCAGCGTCCGGCATCGGCGCGGCAATCACCCGCCGTCTCGTGGCCGAGGGCGCGAACGTGGTGGGCATCGACGTGGCCGAACAGTCGCTCGCGGCGATGGCGGACGAACTCGGTACGGCCTTTGCCGCCCACCGCGCGGACGTCACGAGAGAACCCGAGATCGAAGCAGCCCTCGGTGCCGGGGTAGAGCGATTCGGCTCGCTCGACCTGGCCTTCAATGTGGCGGGAGCGTCACGGGTGGGCCCGATCGTCGACCTCGACGAGCGGGACTGGGACTTCACAGTCGACCTGGTGCAGAAGGGCGTGTTCCTGTGCACCAAGCACGAGGCCAGGCACATGCGTGCGGGTGGCAGGGGCGGCGCCATCGTGAACGTCGCCTCGATCAACGCGCGGATGCCGATGGTGGGTGGAAGCCCGTACTCCACCGGCAAGGCCGGGGTGGAAATGTTCAGCAAGAACGCCGCACTCGAACTGGCGCCCGACGGGATCCGGGTCAACGCGGTGTTGCCCGGTCTGGTCGACACCCCGCTGGTGGCCCCCGTGATGGGATACGTGCCGGCCCGGGAGATGTTCCTCGCGCGGATCCCGCTCGGGGTGGCGGCTGTTCCCGATCAGGTAGCAGGCCCGTGCCTCTACCTGGCGAGTGAGGACGCCAACTACGTCACCGGTACCAGCCTGGTCGTCGACGGTGGGTGGGAGGTGTCGAACTTCCCGAACGTCGGCAGGCTCGCGGGCTGACCCGTCGTGATCTGCGGTTTCTCGTGAGGCGGGACGAACCCTGGGCGGGTTTCCGATCCGCCACTAGGTTCTCCCGGTGTGGCCCGGGACACAGTGTTCCGGGCTGCGCCGCGCCCGACGTTCGGCGGGCGCGGTTCCACGAGAACGGAGAATCACCATGCTGGCGTTGACTTTTCCCGATGGGGCGGCCCTGATCTTCGGCGGCAGCGGTGGAATCGGGCGGGGCGTCGCGTACGAGTTCGCCCGCGCCGGAACGGCGGTCGCGGTCTGCTACAACTCCAAGCGCGACGTGGCCGAGGAAACCGTCACCGAACTGCGTGCGCTCGGTGTGAAGGCGAGCGCGCATCAGATCGACGTCCGCGACGAGGCGGCTGTCGCAAGCCTGCTCGACGACGTCGTCGCCGAGCACGGCCGGGTGCACACACTCGTGTGGGGCGCAGGCCCGGTGGTCGAGCAGATCACGGTCGCCGAGACCACGCCGGCCCAGTACCGCCGGTCCGTCGAGATCGAGACCCTGGGCATGTACACGGCCGTTCACGCCGTGCTGCCGCACTTCAAGGAGCACGGTGGGGGCTCGATCGTCCACCTCGGTTCGGCCGGTGACCACTGGTTCCCCGAGCTGGACGGGTTGTCGGTGATTCCGAAGGCGGCCAACGAGGCGCTGGTCCGCGGCATCGCGAAGGAGGAGGGCGTCCACGGCGTCCGCGCCAACTCGGTGCTGGTCGGCGTGATCGAGGCCGGAATGTTCCTCGAACTTCAGGCCCAGGGCGTGTTCGACGAGGAGTGGACCCGGGAGGTGCAGAAGCTCGTTCCGTTGAAGCGCTGGGGCAAGCCTGCCGACATCGGTTCGGCAGCCGTCTTCCTCGCGTCGGAGCAGGCCAACTATATTTCGGGGCAGCAGATCTCGGTGTCAGGTGGATTCGGTGTCTGACCTGCCCTAGCAGAGAGGACGCGGCCGTGCCAGATGACCGTGAACAGGCTCCGGCCACGTCGATGCTCGACAGAATCGAGCTGGTGCTCGAGGCGCTCGACGACAACGGCTATCTGACGCTGAGCGAAACGACCCGTCTCACCGGAATCCCCAGCTCTTCGGCGCACCGACTGCTCGAGAAGATGGTGGCGATGCGCTGGCTCAACCGGGTCGGGTCGCGGTACGAGCTGGGGGTGCGCCTGTTCGAGCTGGGTTCGCGAGCGGTCCGCAACCACTGGTTCCACCGGGCATCGCTGCCGATCCTTCAGGATCTGCACCGGTCCACCGGCGCCGTCGTCCATCTCGCGATTCTCGACGGCGCCGACACCATCTACTGGGAGAAGCTCTCGGGTACCTTCGGCGCGAATGTGCCGTCGCGCCTCGGCGGCCGGTATCCGGCGCATCGCTCGGCGGTCGGGAAGGCGCTGCTCATGAGATTGCCGCGTGAGCTGTTCGACCAGCCGGTCTTCGCGCACCTCGAGGCCGGCGTCGTGGGTGGGCGGAAGGCTCTCGAGGCCGAACTGGATCGTGCCCTGGCCGAGGGCATCACGTACGACCGGGGCATGTCAGTTCCGGATCTCGGTTGTATCGGTGCATCGATATCACGGGGCATCCCCAAGCCCGCCGCTATCTCGATCTGTGGTCCGCTCGACCGCATCGTCAACGACCGGCGGATGGCCGAGGCAGTGCAACGAGCGGCCGCGGCGATCGAGCGCGCGGCGCGTCAGGTGGATGCGGAGGCGCGCACCACGTGACGGTGCCCGCCGTCCGGGAGGACGACGGGCACCGGGATGCCAGGGGTGGGGGTGCCGGGATCAGCCCTTCCACCACGGACGCAGCGGCACGTCCGCCTCTCCGTTCGGTCCGAGCTTGACGGCGAGCACCTGATGGAGCTGCACGACGTTGCGCTCGAAGCCGAGACGCGAGCCGGCCATGTACAGGCCCCACACCTTTGCTGTGCCCTCGCCGACCTCGGCGACGCACTTGTCCCAGTTGTCGACCAGGTTCTGGCACCACCCGGCCAGGGTGAGCGCGTAGTGCTCGCGCAGGTTCTCCTCGTGCCGCACCTCGAGGCCCACGTTCTGGATCTCGCTGATGATCCGGCCCGATCCCGTGAGCTCGCCGTCCGGGAAGATGTACCGGTCGATGAAGTGGCCGGCCTTTGCGCCGCCCCGGTTGCCCGGGCGGGTGATGCAGTGGTTGAGCATCCTGCCGCCGACCCGCAGCTTGTCCTTCATGAAGCCGAAGTACGACGGGTAGTTGTGCACGCCGATGTGCTCGGTGAGGCCGATCGACGACACGGCGTCGAACCCGGTCTCGGGTACGTCGCGATAGTCGGAGAAGCGGACCTCGGCGAGGTCCGCGAGACCCTCCTCGCGGATTGCTGCCTGCGCCCACTCGGCCTGCTCGCGAGACAGCGTCGCACCGATCACCTTGACGCCCCGCCGCGCGGCGTACCGGACCATTCCGCCCCAGCCGCAGCCGATGTCGAGGAGTCGGTCGCCTTCCTTCAGCCCCAGCTTCTCGAACACCAGGCGATACTTGTTCTCCTGGGCATCCTCGAGGCTCTGGTCCTCGGACTCGTACGCGGCGCACGTGTACGTCATGGATGGGCCGAGTACGTACTCGTAGAAGGTATTGGAGACGTCGTAGTGGTGGTGGATCACCTCGGCATCGCGAGTCTTGGAGTGCCGCAGGCCTTCCGCGAATCGACGCCACCGCGGCAGATGCTCCTGCGGCGGCGGCGCGATCGGACGTAGATTGTCCCAGCCGATGGATCGGGTGATGGCTGCCAGTTCCTTCGCCGACGGGCGGTGGAAATGCAGGTCGGTCATCGCCCGGAGTATCTCGTACGGATCACCCGGGTGTACCCCGACCGCCTCGAGGTCGCCGGAGACGTAGGCGCGGGCCATGCCGAGGTCGCCCGGCGCGGTGGCCAGGTAGGTGGTGCCGCGGATCGAGGCGAGATGCAGGCCGAGCGACGCGTCCTCCGGGCCGGTGGCGCTCCCGTCGTAGGCGGTGAAGCGCAGCGGAATCCGGCCGTCGGAGACGGTGTCCACGATTTCCGCAATGGTGAGTTTCTGCGGGTCGGATTTCGCTTTGAGAGTCGTCACTTTCGTTGCACCGCCTTCGAATAGAGGTCCAGGAGACGTGAATCGGGGTCGTATCGCTTCTTGATCTGTGGATAGTGGTCGCCGCCGTAGAGCAGCGTGAATTCGTCCTCGTCGTAGAACGACTCGGAGTAGAGCGACTTGTGGCCGTCGAGTTCGCTGACCTTCTTCTCGATCAGACGGTTGGCCGCGCCGACGGGTTGGCCGGGCACGATCGGCACCGAGGACCAGAATCCGATGTTGACGTAGGTGCGGCTGGGCTCGAGGGGATACATGGGCCACGGCCGCGGTGCGGCCTCGTGACCGGGCCGCGGTGCGGCCTCGTGACCGGGCCGCGGTGCGGCCTCGTGACCGGGCCGATCGGGGTCGGCGGCCGGATGGGCGGGCTCGCGAAGGCGCAACGGGCACAACCACAGCGGTTCGATCGGGATCTCGTCGAGGAACCAGTCGAGGAAGTGTTCACAGTTGTCCAGGGGAACCTCGACGTCCTGCACGACGCGCTCGCGCGGCGGCAGTCCCTTCCTGGCCTCGAGGCGGTCCCCGATGTCGTACTTCTGGTCGAGACCGATGAGCTTCCAATAGAAACTGCTGCGGAGGTAGCGCTTCGGCCAGAACCGGCGGATCTTCGGATTCTGGGTACCGAAGGCGCGAGAGCACCAGAACCAGTCGGTATCCCAGCGCCACAGATAGTCATGGATGGTGAGACGGTCGCTCTTGGGATGGTTGACCGACTCGTGCTGGATGGACCGGTAGTAGATGTCCATGTCGGTGTAGTCGCTCACCGGGCCGGGCTCGTCGGTCTGCACGCCCAGGGTCAGATACGCCTCGGTGGCGGTGAAGACCGTGCCGTCGAGGTAGTCGACCGCGATGCCGTCCCACACCCGTTCGAGGACGATCCGGTCCATCGTCCGCTGCAGTTGCCCGAGGTCGGTGAAGCGCAGGTGGCGGAGCGCGACATACCTTTTCACGGGTTCGAGTTCGATGCGGATTCGCGTCGAATATCCCAGGGTTCCATAGGAGTTCGGGAAGGAACGAAAGAGGTCCGCGTGCTCGTTGTCGGGGGTGGCGGTGACGATCTCGCCGCCGCCGGTGAGGACGTCGATCTCGAGAACCGATTCGTGCGGCAGTCCGTTGCGGAACGATGTGGACTCGATGCCGAGGCCGGTGACCGCGCCGCCGAGGGTGATGGTCTTGAGCTGGGGGACCACGAGCGGGGCCAGCCCGTAGGGCAGGGTTGCCGCCACCAGGTTCTCGTACGTGCACATGCCCTGGACGTCGGCGGTGCGGGCGTCGGGGTCCACTGAGATGACGGCGCCGAGCCCGGACACGTCCAGCCCCGGGGCGTTGCTCTTCGCCCGCGCGCGAAACAGATTGGAGGTCTTCTTCGCCAGGCGCACGTTGGCGTCCGGCGGGATCGCCCGGTAGCTGGACAGCAGGCGCTGGACTCCTGCGCTGTGCGCAGCGAGTCCGATTTCGCGGATACCACTCTTGGAGTCGACCACCCTCTGACGCTATCGCTAGTCCGATCGGTCGGCTATCGATATCCCGGTGAGTCGGAGATCTGTAGCTATGCTAACGGTCCCGCAGGGGCCCCGAGATGGGTCCCGGGGCGCCCTGCAGGATCACTTGCCGGGTGTCGTCACGCCCGGCGGGAAATCACTTGCCGATCCACGCCTGATCGAGCAGGAGGATGTTGTCCGCGGTCCGTTTCATGCCGTGGATCTCGCCGTCCCATGCAGCGAACACCTTGCTCGGACCCCATACGGCGTACGGGATCGTCTCGTTGGCGCGCGCCTGCACCTTGGCGATCGTCTCCTTCTTGGCGTCGTCACTGGTCGCGGTCTTCACCTCGACCAGAAGCGCATCCATCTGCGGATCGGAGTAGCCGGCCGCGTTGTTGCGCGAGTCGCTGCCCAGGCCGCCGTGCAGGCGCAGGTACGGGGATTCGTCCATGAAGGCGAAGGCCGCACGCGTCATGTCGAAGTCGTGCTCGACGTACAGCTTCCGCACGAGATCGGTCACGCTGTTGACGTATTCGACCCGGACGTCGAATCCGATGGAATTCAGCGACGCCTGTGTGGCCAGCGCGGCCGCCTCGGCGCTCTTCTCGGTCGTGGCCAGGTATGTCAGCTTGCCGTCGTAACCGTCGGCCTTGGCCTCGTCCAGGAACTTCCGCGCCCGGTCGGGATCGAACTCGATACCCTCGGCGCCCGACGTCCAGCGAGAGCTGTCCGGCAGGATGGTCGAGCTGGCGATGCCGAGACCCTCGTTGGCGCGCTGGTTGATCGCCTGGGGATCGACGCCGTAGGCGATCGCCTGGCGTACGCGCAGATCCGCGCCCGGTCGGCCCTCGCGAGTGTTCATCATGCCGAGGGCGCCGAGTCCCTGGACGTCGAGGTAGCCGCTGTATCCCGCGTTCAGGGTGTCGCGGATCGCGGCCTCGTCGCGGAGGATGTAGGCCATGTCGAGCTGACCGCTCTGCAGTGATTCGAACTGTCCCCGAGCGCCGTTCGTCGGTACGAAGCGAACCTTGTCGAGGTTGGGACGTCCGTTCCAGTAGTCCTCGCGGGCGCTGAGGACGATCTCCTCGTTCGGCGCGAACCGTGTCACGGTGAACGGCCCGGCCCCGATCGGGGTGAACCGTCCGTCGGCGTCGGAGTTCTTCGAGACGACCATGCCCGGCCCCATCGCCAGCAGTACCGGGAACCGGTCCCACGGCGTGTTCAGCGTGAATGTCACGGTCTTCGCGTCCGGGGTGCCGATCGTGGTCACCGAGTTCGACCACACCTGCGACACGTCGGCGCGTGCGGCGACGAAGCGGTCGATGCTCCACTTGACTGCTTCGGCGTCGACCGGCGATCCGTCGCTGAAGGTGGCGCCGTCGCGCAGTGTCAGGGTGAACTCGGTGTAGTCCGCGTTGTGTGCGAGTGACTGCGCGAGCTGCGGCTCGAACTCGCCCGATTCGGGATCGGTGCGGAGCAGGGTGTCGTAGATCGCGGCCATCTCGGTGCCGCCGGTGGACCCGGCCGCCTGGGTCTTGGTCGGGTCGAGCACGTTCGGGAACGAATACGAACCGAACGTCACGGTGCCGCCGCGTACGGGATCCCCGGCCTCTCCGGCGATGTTGACCAGGCCGGTGGTGACGGACGCGCCGCCGTCGTCGGTCTGGCCGTCGGCGGATGCGCACCCGGTGATGGCCATGGCTGCGGCCGCGCCGAGTGCCGCTAGTCGTATGCCCGACCGGTGCCACAAGTTCTTCAAAGCTCACCTCGCTGGTTGTCGTGTCGAACCAGAATAAGACAAGCGCTTAATTGCTGTGGCACGGGTCTCAGTCAGTGAATGTGGTGCGCTGAGTCACGTGGGCTGATCTGGCTGGTGCGCCGGTGAGCAGGCAGGATGGAGGAAACCCGAGGCAAGGAGCATCCAGTGGCACAGGTCAGCGCCAGCAGTTCGATCACCCTCACCGCGGCGCCCGAGCAGACCCTCGGCGCGCTCACGGACTACGAGACCATGCGTCCGCGGATTCTGCCGCAGCAGTACCGCGACTACCAGGTTCTGGAAGGTGGCCAGGGAGACGGGACCGTCGCGCAGTGGACGCTGCAGGCCACAGAGAAGCGGTCGCGCAACGTGAAGGCGTCGGTGACGGTCGCCGAGAACACGATCACCGAGCGTGACGCCAATTCCTCGCTCGTCACGACGTGGACGGTCGCCCCGTCGGGTACGGGTTCCACGGTCACCACGACCACCGAGTGGAAGGGTGCCACCGGCATCGGCGGCTTCTTCGAGCGCACCTTCGCGCCGCTGGGCCTGCGCAGGATCCAGGAGGCCACGCTCGCGAATCTGCAGCGCGAGCTGGGATAAGGCCTCGACGGACTACGCTGGCGAACCGACCCGAAGAAAGGACCAGTCCAGTGCAACCAGGTGGACAGCCCGACATGCAGCAGCTCCTCGCGCAGGCGCAGCAGATGCAGCAGCAGTTGATGGCGGCCCAGGCCGAGATGGCGCAGGCCGAGGTGACTGGCCAGGCGGGTGGCGGTCTGGTGACCGCGACGGTCAAGGGCACCGGTGAGGTCGTCGGCCTCACGATCGATCCCAAGGTCGTCGACCCCGAGGACATCGAGACGCTGCAGGATCTCGTGATCGGTGCGATCGCCGACGCGTCGAACAAGGCCCAGGACATTGCGGCGAGCAAGCTCGGTCCGCTTGCCGGCGGCCTGCCCGGACTCCCCTTCTAGAGGCGCGCCTTGTACGAAGGTCCCGTCCAGGACTTGATCGACGAGCTGGGCAAGCTGCCCGGTATCGGTCCCAAGAGCGCCCAGCGCATCGCGTTCCATCTGCTGTCCGTCGAGCCCCCGGAGATCGACCGGCTCCAGGCGGTGCTGCAGAAGGTGCGTGACGGCGTCCAGTTCTGCATCGTGTGCGGCACGGTCTCCGAGGAGGAGAAGTGCCGTATCTGTGGCGACCCGCGTCGGGATCGGACGATGATCTGTGTCGTCGAGGAGCCCAAGGACGTCCAGGCGATCGAGCGCACGCGTGAGTTCAAGGGGCGTTACCACGTGCTCGGTGGCGCACTCGATCCGCTCAGTGGCATCGGTCCGGACCAACTGCGGATCCGGGAGCTGTTGACGCGCATCGGAAATCAGGAGGACGGCGTCGACGTCTCCGAGGTGATCATCGCGACCGATCCCAATACGGAGGGCGAGGCGACCGCGACCTATCTGGTGCGGATGCTCCGCGACTTCCCGGGCCTGACGGTGTCGCGACTGGCGTCGGGACTACCGATGGGTGGCGACCTCGAGTTCGCCGACGAACTCACCCTCGGCCGAGCACTGTCGGGACGGCGGACGCTGTAGCTACCGCTCTTCCGGTGTGCCCCCGACCTGCTGCGGCGGGGTCGGGGGCACACTGCTTTCCCCGTTCATCGTCTGGCGCAGCGACTGCACGAGACTGGTGAGCGCGGGCGAGGCGGCGCCGCTGCGGACGATGCCGCTGACCGGCACCCGCAACCGGCTGTTCCGTTCGCGCATGAGTGCCAGCCCCATTCGCGGCGCCTCGGAGACCGTGCTCGCATACAGCACCGTCCATGCGCGTGGGTTGGTGATGACGTCGAGGATCGCGGTGTGATCGCGAGCGATCGGCGGGCCCAACTGGACGCGGCGTCCGACATCGACGAACGCGTTCTCCACCACCGTGTGGATCAGGACCTGGCTGTGCCGCGGCGGCAGCAGCAGGGGATAGGGCGCGAGTTCACTGAGTTCGACGGTGGAGAACGCCGACACCGGGTGATGGTTCGACGTCGCGATCAGCAGGTCCTCGATGCCCAGTTCGACGGTCTCGAGTCCGGGCCGGTCCACCTCGCCGCGAATCAGCGCGATGTCGGCGTCGCCCGCCGCGACGGCCTCGATCCGGTCGGTGAAGCTTTTGATCACGAACTCGATGTCGAGGTCGGGGTGCTTCTCGCGGACGTGGGCGATCGCGGCGAGGCTCTGCGGCGCAAAGCTCATGCTGGCGGTGATCCGGATGCGGTTGCGCGGTTCCTTCGCGACCGCGAACGCCCTCGTCTCGAGGCTCAGGACCTCCTGCGCGATGGGCACGAGCCGGGATCCGGCGGGGCTCAGCCGCACCACCCGGGTGGACCGCTCGAACAGCGGCGCGCCGAGTTCGTGCTCGAGCTTGGTGATCTGGTGGCTGATGGCAGACTGCGAAATGAAGCAGCGTTCCGCGGCGCGACTGAAGCTCAGTTCCTCGCTCACCGCGAGGAAATAGCGCAGCTGACGGAAGTCCATGACGCCATACTACTTATGAGCGATCGAGATAACTGTTTTCCGAATATCCCTGATTACTGGCGTGAAGGTCCTTAGCGCTCCTACGGTGTCTCTCATACATCTCGAACTGGTCTCTCGAATATTTCGAGAAGGAGGCAACCGTGAGCGAAGCAGTTATCGATCGGACCGAAGTTGTGATCGTCGGGTCCGGATTCGGTGCCCTCGCCACGGCGAAGAAGCTGGCCAAGGCCGGCAAGCCGTTCGTCCTCATCTCGGAGACCACCGAGCACCTCTTCCAGCCGCTGCTGTACCAGGTGGCGACGGGTGTCCTCGCAGCCGGTGAGATCGCCCCGTCGGTGCGCGCGATCCTCGCGAAGTACCCCAACGCCGACGTCCGCCTCGGCCGCGTCGTCGACGTGCACGCCGACGAGAAGGAACTCGTCTACGAGGCCGCCGGCGAGCGTCACACGCTCGGCTACGACTCGCTGGTCGCCGCCACCGGCGCGCGGCAGAGCTACTTCGGCCGCAACGAGTTCGCCAAGGTCACCTACGCGCTCAAGACCGTCGACGACGCCGAGCGCCTGCGGGCTCAGATCGTGCGTTGCTTCGAGGAAGCCCACACCACCACCGATCTCGAGCGTCGCAAGAACCTGCTCAGCTTCATCGTGATCGGTGCCGGTGCCACGGGCGTCGAGCTGGCCGGTCAGATCAAGGAGCTCGCGGTCCGCTACTTCGAGCAGTCGATCCGTGGTGTCACTGCCGACGACGTCACCGTCACCCTCGTCGAGGGCGCGGGCGTCGCGATGCCCGCGTACGGCGGCAAGCTCAGCGAGTACACCAAGGAGTCGCTCGAGAAGTCGGGCGTCGAGGTGGTGCTCAACACTCTGGTCACCGACATCGACGAGCACGGTGCCACCTTCAAGGCACACGGCAGCGAGACCGGCGAGCGTCGCACCGCCGAGACCGTCATCTGGTCGGCAGGCGTGCAGGCCAACGACTTCGCGGGTGTCCTCGCCGAGCGCACCGGCTGCGACACCGACCGTGCCGGGCGCCTGCTCGTCAACCCCGACCTCACCGTCGGCGGCCGCGCCGACATCTTCGCGGTCGGCGACATGACCTCGCTGAACAACCTGCCCGGCCAGTCGCCGGTCGCGATGCAGGGCGGACGCCACGTCGCGGCGACCATCCTCGGAAAGACCAAGCGGGGCACGCCCTTCCAGTTCCGCGACAAGGGTTCGATGGCGATCATCAACCGCTTCCGTGCCGTCACCAAGGTCAAGAGCATCGAACTCACCGGCTTCATCGCGTGGGTGCTGTGGCTCGCGGTCCACATGGTGTACCTGGTGGGCTTCCGTAACCGCTACGTCGCCGTGATGTCCTGGTTCGGTTCGTTCCTCGGCCACCGTCGCCCGCACTTCCACTACGCGCAGGAGATCGCGCCGGTCGAAGCGCCCGACGCCCGAGTCGTCGACGCCGAACCCGCGAAGGTCGCCGCCTAGCTTTCCGAACGACGGGCGGTTACTGCGCCATCGGCCGAGTGCCGAGTGCAGTAACCGCCCGTTTCGGCTAGGCGCGGGCAGCCAAGGCCGCGTCGCGCAGGTCGTGCTTCTTGACCTTGCCGGTGGCCAGGCGCGGCAGTTTGTCGCAGAACTCGATCGTCTTGGGCACCTTGTACTTCGCGAGGTGCTCACGGACGTGCGCGCGCAGGGCCTCGGCGGTCGAGTCGTCGGCCGGCACACCGGGATCGAGCTCGACGACGGCGTGGACGTATTCACCCATCTCGGGGTCCGGCAGGCCGAAGACCGCGACGTCGGACACGTCGGGATGCGCTGCGAGGCACGACTCGATCTCGGCGGGATAGATGTTGACGCCGCCCGAGATGATCATGAACGACTTGCGGTCGGTGAGGAACAGGTAGCCGTCCGCGTCGATATATCCGACGTCGCCCACCGTGGACAGGCGCGGGTTGCTGGGGTGCCGGGAGTCCGCGGTCTTGTCCGCGTCGTTGTGGTACTCGAAGGGCACGACATCGCGCTCGAAGTAGACGGCACCGATCTCGCCGGCGCGCAGCGGTTGCCCCTCCTCGTCGCAGACCACCGGGGTGCCGAGAACCGGGCGGCCCACCGACCCGGGCCGTTCGAGCCACTCCTCGGCCGTCAAGAACGTCATGCCCATTCCCTCGGTGCCCGAGTACAACTCGCTGACAATGGGACCCAGCCAGTCGATCGTCGCGCGCTTGACGGCGGGCGGGCACGGCGCCGCCGAGTGCAGGAAGTCCTGCAGCGACGAGACGTCGAACGACGCGCGTTCGGCGTCGGACAGTTTGAGCAGTCGCACCATCATGGTCGGGACGACCTGGGTGTGCGTGACGGAGTACTTCTCGATCGTGGCGAGGAACTCGCGGGCATCGAAGCGTTCCATCAGCACGACGGTGGCGCCCAGGCACTGCGCACCGGCGGACCACTGCAGTGCCGCGGAGTGGTACATCGGCGCTGGAACGAGGTACGTCGACTCCTCCGTCATGCCCAGCAGCGTCTTCGCGAAGTGCCCTACGTTCATGCCGCGCGGGTCGTCGATCGTGATGCCGGTCAGCGGGCGCCGAATGCCCTTGGGGCGCCCGGTGGTTCCCGACGAGTACAGCATCATGTCGCCGCGGGGCTGCTCGGCGAGCGGCACAGGATCGAACTTCGCCATCGACTCCTCGTACGACTCGAAGCCGTCGACGACGCCGTCCATCATGAACAGGTGGGGCCGCTCGGCGAGCTCGTCCACGATCGCGGTGGCGAGATCGGCCAATCGGTTCGTCGTGACGAGAAGCTTTGCCTGACAATCGGTGACGATGTAGGCGGCTTCGTCCGCGGTGAGGTGCCAGTTCACTGCCGTGATGTACAGGCCGGAGCGCACCGCGGCCCAGTACACCTCGAGGTATCGGGGGTGGTTCTCGGCGAGGATCGCGACATGGTCGCCCTTACGAAGTCCGAGCGCAAACCACTGCTGGGCCAACTGATTCGAACGGTCGTCGAGATCACGGTAGGTCACCACCTCGCCGGTGGGAGCGAAGACGACCGCGGGTCGATCGGGGGCTGTCACAGCATGGATTCCGGGGTACATCAGGGGGCTGCCTCCTGGTTGTCGATCAGGGAAACGTCGATGTGCTCGCCGTCACGAACTTGCCGGTGTCGATGCATCGTCGGGGTCGCCGTCCCGCTCAGTGAGAACGCGCGCCGGTCGTGACGCGACGAACCAGGCGGCGCCGAGTACCAGCGCGCAGCCGACGAGTTGCAGTGCCGTGGGCCGCTCGTCGAGCAGCAGCATTCCCGCTCCGACCGCGAGCACCGGTTGGAGCAGCAGCAGGGTCGCGCCGATCTCCGGCGCCAGCCGCGGAAGCGACCTGCCGAGCATCACCCAGCCCAGGAACTGCGCCGACATCGCCAGCGCGAGTAGCCAGCCGAACGACGCCCAGCCCGGCGCGAGATCGATCGGGCCCCACAGCGATCCGGCTGCCGATCCGACGACTCCGGCCGATGCGGTCGAGACGAGTACCTGCGTGGCGGCGGTCTCGGCGGTACCGGTTCTGCCGACGATGAAGATGTAGCCGGCGTAGGCGATTCCGGACAGGAGCGCCAAGATCGACCCCTGCAACAGATCGGGGCCCGGCGCCGCACCGCTCACTCCGGCGGCGAGTGCGATTCCGGCGAACAGGATCGGCACGGTCGCGACGAACCGCATCGGGATGCGGGTGCCCAGGACCAGGTACGCCAGCAGCGGGACGACGACCACCTGCACGTTCACCAACACCGTGGAGATCCCGGCCCCGATGAGCAGAATCGACTGCGACCACAGCGCGAAGTCGACGCCGAGCAGTGCGCCGGCCACGGCGTAGCGGGCGACTGCGCGCCGGGAGACGGTGTTTCCTGCCCGACGTTCGCGGAATGCAAGGAATGCGAGCGGCGGCAGCGCGAGCAGGCACCGATAGAACACTGCGGAGGAGGGGGACACGTCCGCCAGCCGGATGAACACCGCCGTCAGCGAGATGAACAGGGCCCCGCCCACGGCAATCGCGCGCGGGTCACGGAGCGCCGTGAGCGCACCGCCGGAGGGCTGTACGACAGGGGAGAGTGGAACGGTATGCACTCCGAAATTCTGGCGTTTACCTGCGGAAACAACAACTAAGAAGTATTTCTCAAGATTCGGTAGTGTTCCTTCCGTGTTGAACCTCGACCGAGTGCGCGCGCTGTGCGCGGTGGCGCAGTCCGGATCCGTCGCGGCGGCCGCGCGTGTTCTGCACGTCACGCCGTCGGGGGTCTCGCAACAATTGGCAAAACTCGAACGTGAGGTCGGTGTCGCACTGCTCGAACCGGCGGGCCGCGGAGTGCGTCTGACGCCGGCGGGTGAACTGCTGGCCAGGCGTGGTGGCGAACTGCTGGCGCGCACATCCGGGATCGAGGCCGAGATTGCAGCGATGCGTAGCGAGGTCGTCGGCCCCCTCCGCTTCGGGGCGTTCGTGACGGCATCACGCGTCGTGCTGCCGTCGGCGGTCTCGGCTTTGCTGTCCCGCTATCCGCTGCACGTGACGGTGACCGAGGCCGAAACCGAGGTCACGCTCGAGTCCGTCGCCCGCGGCCGCATCGACGTCGGCATCGTCGACAGTTGGGAATCGGCGCCCGTCGACATCCCGTCGGGCTTGGAGGCGCGATTGATCCATCGCGATGCGGCCGACGTCGCGCTGTCCGTCGATCATCCACTGGCACGGGACGCGGTGGTCGAACTGTCGAATCTCGCGGAGATGCCGTGGGTGGCGTGGGGATCCGGAACAACGTTCCACGATTGGCTCGTCCGGTCGCTGCGCCGGCAGGGATTCGAACCGCGGATCGACTTCGAGGCGTCCGACATCTCGACACATCTCGCGTTCGTTGCCGCAGGACTCGCGGCGGCGCTCGTGCCACGACTGGCCATGGACATGACGCCGGCCGGGGCGGTGCTGGTGGCGACCGAGCCGCGCCTGCACCGTGACATCTACGCGGTGTGGCGGGCCGACAATGCCGGTCCGGCCGTGCGCGCGGGTATCGACGCGGTGCAGGACGCGTTCGGCCGCAGGGGGACTCAGTTCACCCGCGGTGACTGATCGGGTTCCACTCCGAGATCTCGGGGGCAGTAGCCCGCCGGGTAGCCGGGGTAGGTGCGATTGTTCGGGTCACCGGCGCCCGCCGACACCCGACGTTTGGGCAGCAGACGCACCACCGATGATCGTGCCCGGAGACCTGCTTCTGCCGCGGCGCGCACGCGCGGCGACCCCTTCGGGAAGCCGAACGCGACGGCCATGCGGTCATCGATCAGCGCGTACACGGCAGACGCGACAGGCCGTGCCAGGACCTCCGGATACCACGACTGGAAGAGGCCGAGCGTGTACGTGCCGATGCGGTGGTTGTCCTCGCTGAAGACGAAGTGCTCCTGTTCGTAGTCCATCTTGAAGCGCTGGAATTCCTGAAACGACTCGGGGACATCCTTGATCCCCATGCGAATTCCCACCTGGCGATAGAAGTGGAACGACGCCAACCGCTCGTGTGGGTGCAGACGTCGCCAGCCGTAGCGGTCGATCCAGTCGATGGGGTCGTACACGAACGTCGACAGCACGTAGAGCATGTCGTCGTTGGAGATCGTGTACCGGCCGTGCATCCGGTTGACGTTGCGTAGGGACTCGCGCCCGCGCGGCGAGTCGTACCCGTGCTCCACCATTTCGCCCATGAGGAGTGCGGTGTCGTCGTAGCGCTTCTGTGGTCGTTTCTCGAACTCTCCCGTGCGGGCGAGGAGTTCGGAGATTGTCGGCACACAGTAGGTCCGGAAGAGTGCGAACTCGAGGGCCCGCTGGTAGTCCCACGGGAATTCGTAGCCCGCGGTGATCCTGAGGATGTCCTGATGCTGTGTGACCGGGTCGAGGTCCTCGATCACCTTCACCCATCCCAGGCGCCCCGACCGGGGGCGGGGGTCGCGATCGGGGGCGGCAAACGTGCCTGCGCGGCGTCCGTTGGTGAGTGTCATCGCCGTCACCGCCCGTGCCGGGCCTTGAGCATCCACGTGGAGATCTTCATGTCCCGCGCGGACCGCTCGAGCGTCATCAGATTCAGTGGGGCCGAGAACTTCTGGACGGTCACCGCCTTGGGCCGGCTGAACTCGCGGAGTCCGTCGGCGCCGTGGATGCGTCCGAAGCCGGACTCGCCGACGCCGCCGAACGGCAGTGACGGGATGCCGGCGAACCCGAGAACCGAGTTCACCGACACCATGCCGGTTCGTAGACGATCCGCGATGTCCTTGCCGCGGTCCCGGTTTCGTGTGAACACCGATGCGCCGAGACCGTAGGATGTGGCGTTCGCCCGCTCGATGCCTTCCTCGAGATCGCGCACCTTGTTGACCACGACGGTCGGGCCGAACGTCTCCTCACAGATCGCCGAGGACGACTCCGGGACGTCGGTGAGGATCACCGGCTCGACGAAACGCTCGTGGACCGAGTCGATTCCGCCGGTCACCGCCCGGGCGCCCTTGTCCAGTGCGTCGGCGATGTGACTCCGGATGACGTCGACCTGGCGCGGCAGTGTCATCGGGCCGTAGGTGTCGGTGTCCGCGCCTCCCGGGCGGACCCGCTCGACGACGGCCGTGAACTTGTCGAGGAACTGGCGGTACACCGGTTCGGCGACGTAGATGCGTTCGACGCCGGCGCACGTCTGGCCCGCATTGCCGAACGCGCCGAACGCGGCGAACTCCACGGCCTTGTCGAGGTCGGCATCCTCGGCGACGAGCATCGCGTCCTTGCCGCCACACTCGGCGACCAGGGGCGTCAACGTCTCGGCGCACACCGCCATGACCTTGCGGGCCGTGGGCCCGGATCCGGTGAACGCGATCTTGTCGACGCCTGCGCGACACAGTTCCGCGCCCGTCGCACCGAGTCCGGTGATCACCTGCAGCACCGGTTGCGTCGGTGCGAGCGAGTTCCACTTGGTCTCGAGCCACTTGCCCACGCCCGGGGTGAGTTCACTGGGCTTGAAGACGACCGCGTTGCCCGCGGCGAGGGCGTAGGAGATGGAGCCCATCGGGGTGTAGACCGGGTAGTTCCACGGGCCGATCGAGCCCACGACGCCCATCGGTTTGTAGCCGAGGGTCGCCGATTGGTTGGCGCTGACCAGTCCGGCGGGCACGCGTCGGGGCTTGAGGACCTTCTTGGCGTTGCGGGCCGCCCAGTCGAGGTGCTCGACGGCGAGCATCACCTCGAGCAGTGCGTCGTCGTGCGGCTTCCCGGTCTCGGCGGAGATGACGCGGGCCAGGCCGTCGGCGTCGGAGGCGATTGCCTTCTTGAACTCGAGGAGCCAGTCGCGGCGACCACGAAAGCCCTGGGCGTCCCACCAGCGGGCGGCGCCGCGCGCCCGATCGACGGCGGCGCGCACGTCGGTCGCGGTCGCGACAGGGTAGTGGGCCAGGGCCTCACCGGTTCGGGGGTCGAGGCTCGCGAACGTCGTGGGCCCGTCCTCGGGGGTGGGTGAAGAAGTTGATCCGGGTGCCGCGTCGCTCGAAGACAGTTCTCGGGTCATGTCGGGCTTCCTCCGTGGAACTCCGTGGGATGGAACTACGTGGGATGGAACTACGTGGGATCGCATCACATATATGTGATGTGATTTACTGTGTTGACGCTCACACTATTAGTCCTGGCAGATGTGGACAACCCCGCGCGCGGCATCCACGTCCGATCGGGATGTCGGGGCACCCGCGTCACTCGACTCTTCGCAGGCAGGAGCACACCAGATGAAGATCGATTTCACCTCGGAGCAGCAGGACTTCGCGCAGGCGGTGGCAGCGTTCTGTCGGAAAGAGTGCGGTACCCGGGAGCAGCGCGACGCCCTCACCGGCCGCGGCGAGCACCACCACAACGCGGATCTGTACCGCAAGATGGCGGCCCTGGGCTGGCTGGGCATCACGGTGCCCGAGGAGTACGGCGGCTCGGATGGCACCTCCGTCGACATGTGCATCCTGCTCGAGCAGGCTGCCCGCGGCATGGCGCCGATCGGAGGGATCGGCCCCACTCTCATCACCGGTGCCGCCTACGCGAAGTTCGGCACCGCCGCCCAGAAGGAGATCGTGCTCGGCGGGATCGTCCGCGGTGCGTCCGAATCGATCTCGATGTCCGAGCCCGAGGCGGGCTCCGACGTGGGCAACCTCAGCTGTAAGGCCGAGAGGGTCTCCGGCGGTTGGCTGATCAACGGTCAGAAGACGTGGTGTTCCAGTGCGCACTTCGCCGAGAACATCCTGCTGGTGGCCCGCACCGATCGCAGCGGCTCCAAGCACGAGGGCCTGACGATGTTCCACCTGCCGACGGACACAACAGGACTGAAGATCAGCGGCATCGACACGATGGGTGGCAAGGAGGTCAACGACCTCTACCTCACCGACGTGCTGCTCCCCGAGGACGCGGTGGTCGGCGAGGTGGGCCAGGGCTGGACTCAGCTGATGACGGGCCTCAACATCGAACGGCTGATCCTCGGCGCCATGATGCTGGGCACAGCTCAGCGAGCATTCGACGACACACTCCAATTCATCACGCAGCGAAAGCAGTTCGGTCGCCCGGTCGGAACCTTCCAGGCGCTGCGGCATCGTATCGCCGATCTCGCCACCGAGATCGAGTGCACCCGTCTGCTGGTGTACAGCACGGCGCGACTGATCGACGAGAATCCTGCGAAGATGTTCCCGCGGGAGGCGTCGATGGTGAAGCTCAAGGCCACCGAGACCGCGAAGAAGGTCGCGCTCGAGGGCATGCAGATGATGGGCGGATACGGATACGCCACCGAGTTCGACATGGAGGGGCACGTCCGCAGGACGTTGGTCGCATCGATCTACGGCGGCACCAACGAGATTCAGCGTGACATCATCGGCAAGACATACGGACTGTAGGGAGCAATACCGTGGTGGCGCCGACCCGGAACTCACGTCCGCTGCGCAGGACCCAACTGTCCGACGACGTGGCGGCGCACTTGCGTGGTGCCGTCATGTCCGGGCACCTGCGACCGGGCACGTTCGTGCGACTCGACGAGACCGCGGCCCAGCTCGGCGTCAGTGTCACTCCGGTGCGGGAGGCGCTGCTGACGTTGCGCGGGGAGGGGATGGTCGAATCCGTGCCCAACCGCGGATACGTCGTGTCCCCGTTGGGGCGGGACGACGTATACGACATATTCTGGCTGCAGGGCCGAATCACGGTGGAACTCGCCGTCCGCGCCTCCCGGTCGGCGGACGACGACGATCTGGCACGGCTCTCGGATCTCAACGCAGTCCTCCGCGATGCGGTGGGTGCGTCCGACGCGGAGCGTATCGCCGAAGCCGAGTACGAGTTCCATCGGGAACTGTGCCGAATTGCCGGTGGCCCCAAGCTTGCGTGGTTCCTCCTCAGCGCAGCCCGCTACACGCCGTACCAGCTGTATGCGGCGGATCCGGAGTGGGGCTCGCTGGCCGTGCGCGCCCACGGAGCCCTGATTTCGGCTATCCGGGCCCGTGATCGCGCCTCGGTCGTGCGGCACACTCGAATCCAGTTCGACGACGCGGCGGACCGGCTCGTCACTCACCTGGAGCGGATCGGGATCTGGGAATGACCGACGAACGCATCTCACTCGACGAAAGCGATGAACGATGACGATCGATGCCACCACACGACCGGATCGGGCGCTCCCGGATTCCGGGAACTCGGCACCCGGAAGCCTCGACCTCGCCGACTTCGTGGGGGAATCCATGTTGTTGATCGGCGCGGGCGCCACGGTGCTGCTGCAGTTGGCGCTACCGGGGGTCGGCCGCGGTGTTGCCGAACACAGCACCACACTCGAACGCCCGCTCGACCGACTGCGCACCACGATGACCTACGTGTACGCGGTCACGCTCGGTACCGACGAGGAACGTCAGACGGTGGTGCGCCTGGTCAATCGGGCGCACGTCCCCGTGCGGTCGGAGCGCTACAACGCCTTTGATCCGGAGCTGCAGCTATGGGTGGCGGCGACGTTGTACCGCAACGGCTTCGACATGTATCGGCGGTTCTTCGGTTCCGTCTCGGACGCCGACGCGGAGCGCCTGTACCGGCAGTCCGCCGTCTACGGGACGGCGTTGCAGGTCAAGGACGACATGTGGCCGGCCACCCGAGTCGAGTTCGACGCATACTGGGACCGGATGATCGCGAGCGCGACGGTGGACGACCGGGTGCGCGCCTACGTGCGAGGACTGCTGTCGGGCGGGAAGGCCCCGATCCCTGTGCGCCTGACGATGCCGTTGCAGCGGTTCTTCACGATCGGACTGCTGCCTCCGCGGATCCGTGACGAGTTCGCCCTGCCGTGGAGCCCTCGTGATCAGCGCCGCTTCGACCGGCTCATGACGGTGCTGCCGGTCGTCTACCGTCGAGTGCCGCGGCCCGTGCGTCAGGTGACGGCCACCTTCTACCTGCGGGACATGCGCCGTCGTCTCGCGGCGCACCGCCACCTGATCTGAGCCACGGACGTCGCGCTCTCTCGCCGGGCGGTCAGAGCGCGACGTCCCGTTCCAGGCCGAACCAGAAGTGTTCGCCGCCGTCGAAGACGAGCTTGCCCTTGCCGTTCATGACGCCGATGACGGTGTCGTCGTCCACCTTCTTGAAGTGATCGAAGACGGGCATGCCGTCGTACACCATCGTCGTCGTGACCTCCCCTCGGAACAGCACCTCCCACAGGCTGGCCTCGCCGTGACCCGTGCCGACATCGGAGAACAACTGTCCGTCGTCGCCGCGGCACAGCAGCGGCTGGACGTCGGACTCGCTCGCGAACGCCTTGCCGTACCAGCGGGCGCGCTCGAGAAGCGATCCGGTGCGGTGACCGGTATCGAAAGCGAATCCACGCCAGCGATATCCGATCAGATCGACTGGACGACAGGGTTCCAGTCGAGCCCAGAGTTGATCCATCGTGCGCGGATCGATCCGATCGGCACTCGCCCGCAGGGCGGCGACTTCGTCCCGTATGTCCATGCTCATCCTCCTGTGTCGTCGGTCGGGAATGTGAGTACCGCCTTGACCACCTCGCCGGACCGGGCCGCGGCGACGGCGTCGTCGATCCGGGCGATCGGGAACGTCTGCACGAGTCTCTCGAGGGGGAACCGACCCTGGCGCCAGAGATCGACCAGCGTCGGCAGGAACTTCAGCGGGTCCGCATCGCCCTCGATGACGCCGGTGAGGGTGCGCCCGTGCAACAGGTGCCCCTGGTCGACGGTGACCGGGTTGCGTCCGGGTCGCAGGCCGAGCGTTGCGCAGTTCCCGGGTGTCCGGAGTGACGACAGCGCTTGGCGCACCACCGCTTCTGTGCCCACCGACTCCACCGCGAAGTCGACTCCGCCGCTGGACTCGCGACGCACGGCCCGTCCCACGTCGTCGACGTCGGCGGGCGAGAGGGCGGTTGTCGCGCCGAGTTCGAGGGCGAGTGCCCGACGCGACTGGAGAGGATCGACGGCGACGACGGTCTCGCATCCGGCGATCCGTGCAGCCATGATTGCGGCCATGCCCACCGCGCCGAGGCCGAACACCGCGATCGTGGAGCCCGGTTCCGGGCGAAGAACGTTGAACACCGTTCCGGCGCCGGTTTGCAGCCCGCAGCCCAGGGGCCCGGCGAGTGCGACGGGGACATCACTGGGAAGTCGAATGGTGTTGCGTGCCGAGGCTATCGCGTACGAGCACATCGACGACTGACCGAACCAATTACCGTGCAATGCAGCCCCGTCCGCATCGGTCAATGTGGTGCTGCCGTCGGCTCGCGTGCCCCCGTAGTTGAAGGCCGCGGAATGCTCACAGTAGGCAGGCCGTCCGCGCGAACAGTTGCGGCAGTGCCGGCACGAATCGAACCCGAGGACGACGGGATCGCCCGGCGCAAGTCCGGTCACCCCTTCTCCGACGGCCGCGATCACCCCGGATCCCTCGTGCCCCAGCACTCCGGGCAGGGGGAACGGAACGCCGCCGGCCGCAGCGGTGAGGTCGGTGTGGCAGATACCCACTCCGTGGATACGTACGAGAACCTCGTCGGCGCGCACCTCGGGAATGCGAACGGATTCCAGCCGCAGCGGCTCGTCGTACGCGCGCAGCACGGCCGCGGTGGCGGTCTTCACGTGGCGCTCGATCGGCCGAAGAGGGTGGCGAGCATGAGGGCCTGGACCCGCGCTTCGTTGGCGGTGGTCGGTTCGAAGTGCATCACCCGGCCGACGTCGAGCACCAGGCTCAGTGCGGCATGGACCAGGAACCGGCATTCGGCCACGGACAGTTCTGTGCGGATCTCGCCGAGCAGTCGCGCCCACTCCTCGACGTTGAGGCGCTGGGTGTTTCGTAGCTTCGTGCGTTGCTCCGCCGGAAGGCTGCCGATCTCGGCGAAGTACACGCTCATGAGTTCCGACTGTGCGAACGACAGTCGCACGTACACCTCGACGAGCGACTCGAGGGCCTGCCGAGGCGTGGAGGAATCGCCCAGGGCTGTGCTGACGGCGACGGCCAGTCGGTCGGCTGCACGATGGAACGCGGCGGCCAGCAGATCCGACTTGCTCGTGAAGTGGCGGTAGACGCCGGAGGCGTTGATGCCGGCGCGCTGGCCGATCTCCTCGATGCTGACCTCGTGATACCCGCGGGCATGGAAGAGCAGGATCGCCTCGTGGAGAACGACCTCCCTCTTGTTGGACAACGGGATTCCGGAGTTTCGGGAGGGTCCGTCGCCGAGTTCGATGTCGGCGGGAAGTTCGATGTGAGCTACCGATCGACCGACGTCGAGCAGGAGGCGCTCGAGTCGTCGAACGGGCAACGCTGCACGATGGATCGTGATGCTTCCGACGGCGCCGAGGATCGCAACGCATATCTGCGTCGAGTCGCGATGGGAGATGTCGGGTCGGATCTCTTCGAGCGTTGCGCCGAAATGGCGGTTGACAGTGTCGATCGCGCCCAGGACGGCCGCACGGTCGCGGGGTTCGAGATAGCGGCTCTCCCACCGATAGAGTCCGGCGGTTCTCCGATTGGCGACCGTGGTCCGGATCGCTGCGAGGATCTGGCGGTCGAGGCGCTCCGCCGGGTCCGTGACGAGCGCGGCATCGTCTGTCGCGACGGCGCTGTCGAGTGCAGCGGCCAGATCCGACGCCGCCTGAGCGAAGAGCGCGTACTTGTTGGGGAAATGGCGGTACAGGGCGGGACCGGAAATGCCGACCGCCGAGGCGATCTCGTCGATGCTTACGCCGTGGTAGCCGCGTTCGCTGAACGCCTCCGCGGCCACTGCTGCGATCTGAGCCTTCCGGTTCTTGGGTCTGCGCCGAGGCTCGGACTCGGACATGCCCTTGGACACACCCTTGGAGATACCATTGGACACACCATTCGACACGCCATTCGACACGCCCTGCACGTCTTTGCGAACATGCCCGGTGCGGGTGCCGGTCTTGGTCCGTTCCGCCACCGAACCTCCTGACGCATAGGGGACTGGTGCCCGAAGCATAACCGACAGGTAAGTCGCGGTGGCCCCGATTTCACGCCCGTTCTCGTTCGTTCGACCGGACCAATTCGCCTGTGCGGGAGGGGTTGACAAACCGCACGATCGACATGAAAGTTAACGTCGATTCTTGCACCGCTCCGGCCCGGCGACGGCGACCGGATGCTTCACCGCTCGTGTCGGTCACCGCTGCGTTTCGTTTCCGATTTCTGTGCCTGCGCCTGTGCGTGTGCCTGTGCCTGTGCCTGTGTCCGATCCGCTGGTCCGATCCACTGGTCCGAGGAGGTCCGAGTGAGAACCCGCTTCACGGAGATGTTCGGAGTTCGCCACCCCATCGTCCAGGGGGGAATGATGTGGGTCGGTCGCGCCGAGCTCGTGGCGGCCGTCGCAGAGGCCGGTGCGCTCGGATTCTTGACGGCGCTCACTCAGCCGACACCGGGCGACCTGGCGAAGGAGATCGAGCGCACGCGCCGTCTCACCGACAAGCCGTTCGGTGTCAATCTCACGATTCTGCCGTCGATCTCGCCCCCGCCGTACGAGGAGTACCGCAAGGTGATCATCGATGCCGGGATCGGCATCGTCGAGACGGCAGGCGCCAACCCCGTCGATCATTTGCCGCACCTGAAGGATGCCGGAATCAAGGTCATCCACAAGTGCACCAGTGTTCGGCACGCAGTCAAGGCCGAGCAGGTGGGAGTGGACGCCGTGAGCATCGACGGATTCGAATGCGCCGGGCATCCCGGTGAGGATGACGTCCCCGGATTGGTACTCATCCCGGCTGCCGCCCGCCGGATCCGGATACCCGTCATCGCGTCGGGCGGCATCGCAGACGCCCGGGGTCTCGTCGCGGCACTCGCGCTCGGCGCAGACGGAGTGAACATGGGCACCCGCTTCATGTGCACGGTGGAATCTCCTGTGGCGCAGCGGGTCAAAGAACGGATCGTCGCCAGCAGTGAGCTCGATACCCGCCTGATCTTCCGAACGTTGCGGAACACGGTCCGGGTCGCCGCGAATGCGGTGAGCGACGAGGTGGTCGGAATCGAGGCGCATGGGTGCGAGTTCGACGACATCGCACACCTGGTGGCCGGCGCTCGGGGGCGTCGGGTGTTCGAGGAAGGCGACCTGGACGCCGGCATCTGGACGGCGGGACAGAGCCAGGGGCTGATCGACGACATTCCCACCTGCGACGAGCTTGTCCAGCGGATGATCGGGGAGGCCGAGACGATCATCCGGGGCCGACTCACAGACTCGATCGAGGAGGGGGTTCGGGTATGACCGCGACGACGGGCGACGGCTTGAGCCGGGAACTGCGGGATTCGGTTCTGGAGCTGACGATCTCGAGGCCCGAACGCATGAACGCCGTCGACATGTCGACGATGCGCGATCTCGGGGCGGCGATCCGTGCCGCGGGCAGCGACGCCAGTGTGCGGTCGATCCTGATCACCGGCATTGGCACCTCGTTCTGCACGGGTGCGGATTTGGCTGCTGCGGCGGTGAATCCGGCCGATCCCTCGGTGGTCATGGACGTTGCGAACGAGGTGATCCGTGCGATCGTCGAGGTTCCACTCCCGGTCGTGGCCGCGGTGAACGGACCGGCTGCCGGCGTGGGGGTGTCGATCGCGCTGGCCGCGGATCTGACGTACGCGGCGGAAAGTGCGTACTTTCTGCTCGCCTTCGTCAGTATCGGACTCATGCCCGACGGTGGTTCCAGCGTCCTGGTCTCGTCGTCGATCGGGCGGGCGAAGGCCGCAGAGTTGGCGCTGCTCGGCGAGCGGTTGCCTGCAGCCGAAGCGGACCGGTTGGGGCTGGTGTCGCGGACCCTGCCCGATGGCGATCTCCTCGACCACAGCAGGTCGGTGGCGTCGAGGCTCGCGGCGGGTCCCCGCCGCGCACTCGAACTGACCAAGCGCGCTCTCGCGGCCGGCACACTGGCGGCCCTCGACGACGCGCTCGAACGGGAAAGGGTGGGGCAGGCGGAATTGCTCGCGTCCGCAGACTTCGCCGAGGGCGCCATGGCGATGCTGCAGAAGCGACCGCCCCGATATCGTTGAAAGTGGAATCTGCATCTACTTCCGATGGTTTCAGTTCTCCGTCGAACGGGCAGCGGGTACGGATCAAGCTCCGAAAAGCACAGGAAATCGGCGCTGTGGGCGACGTCGACGTTCTGAGTGCGTTCGGTGCCACAGGTGCTGTTCGCTCGAGAATTCGGATTAACAAATCTCCGATGAAAACCGCTCATAACATGTAATCTGCCTCACATCGAACCACGGGTCCGCTCAGGTTGCGAGGACCCGCCACGCACGAGAGGAACCCTCGATGGTCACTTCCGCTGCTGTGCTCGCTGCCTCGATCGAGGCGCAGCGATCCCGCCGAACCAATTGGAACAACCAGGTCGCTCGGCATGCCCGGATGATTCCGGATCGCGCCGCGTTGAGATTCCAGGGCGCGTCGATTTCCTGGTCGACCCTCCACGGCCGGGTCGAGCGGCTCGCGGATGCATTGTCGCGCCGCGGCATCGGGTTCGGCGATCGGGTGCTGATCCTCATGCTGAACCGGCCCGAATACCTCGAGGCCGTCCTCGCGAGTAACGCGGTCGGTGCGATCGCGGTGCCCGTGAACTTCCGAATGACCGTGCCCGAGGTGGCATTCCTGGTGCGCGACAGTGGCGCAACGGTTGTCATCGCAGACACGACGCTGGCCCCGCTCGCCGCCGCGGTCCGCGCGGAGACGGGGGCGCTGGAAACGTCCGTCACGGTGGGCGCCGAGACCGCGGGCGACGTGCTCGGGTACGAGAACCTGATCGCCGAGGCCGGCACCGCCCGTGAGGCGTTGGATATTCCGGACGACACGCCCGCGCTCATCATGTACACCTCGGGCACCACGGGACGTCCGAAGGGTGCCGTGCTCACGCGCAGCAACATGGAGGCGCAGGCGCTCACGTGCATTCGTGCCTTCCAGCTGAACCGGTCCGACGACATCGGGTTCTGTGCCTCGCCGATGTTCCACATCGCAGCGTTGGGTTCCATGGCGCCCTCCTTGATGCTCGGGCTCACCACCGTGATCTACCCGGTCGGGGCGTTCGATCCGAACACACTCCTCGACGTGCTCGAGGACGAGCAGGTCACCACGCTGTTCCTGGTACCCGTGCAGTGGCAGGCCGTGTGCGCGGTGCAGCAGGCGCAGCCACGAAAGCTGAAGCTGCGCGGCATATCCTGGGGTGCAGCGCCCGCGTCGGACACGGTTCTGCGCGCCATGGCGGAGACCTTCCCCGAGGCGTCCAACGTCGCGGTGTTCGGGCAGACCGAGATGTCACCGATCACCTGTGTGCTCGACGGCGAGGATGCACTCCGCAAACTGGGATCGGTCGGTCGCGTGATCCCGACGGTGCAGGCGCGGGTCGTGGACGACGAGATGAACGATGTCGCACCCGGTGAGGTCGGAGAGATCGTCTACCGGGGGCCGACGATGATGCTCGAGTACTGGCAGAACCCCGCTGCCACCGCCGACGCCTTCCACGGTGGGTGGTTCCACTCGGGAGACCTGGTTCGGGTGGACGACGAGGGCTTCGTCTACGTGGTCGATCGCAAGAAGGACATGATCATCTCCGGCGGCGAGAACATCTACTGCGCCGAGGTGGAGAACGCCCTGTTCGCCCATCCGAAGATCCTGGAGGCTGCCGTGGTCGGGCGCCCCGATTCCAAGTGGGGCGAGATCCCGGTGGCCGTGATCGCGTTGCGACCCGACGTCGGCGAGGATCTGACCCTCGAGGAGTTGCAGCCGTTCCTCGACGAGCAACTCGCCCGCTACAAGCACCCGAAGGTCGTCGTGTGCGTGGAAGCGCTGCCGCGCAATGCAAGTGGAAAGGTCGTCAAGGGCGAACTACGGGGCGGAGAGTCGTCCGTAGCGCAGGGGTGAGCGTGCGGGCCTGACGGCGGACGCGGCGCGTCGTCGGGCGGGTGAGTGAGACGGAACTGGGGAGGGCCGGCGCATGACCTATGAGTTACCCACCGCCAAGGGGCCGGTGCAGGATGTCGCGCTCCAGGGCGGGTACCTCATCGGCTTCTCCGTGCAGGCGCTGGTGTCGCTGGTGCGTGCGGTGCTGCGCGGTCGTCTGTCCCTCGCCGAGACGGTGAACCAGACGTTGTTCATCGGCAGGGTCAGCACCGGACCCTCTCTGCTGCTCATGATTCCGATCGGGGTGTTCGTCGCGGTATCGGTTGGTGAACTGGCCGGTCGAATCGGTGCGGGTGGCTACTCGGGTGCGGTGGTGGCGTTCATCATCGTGGGCCAGGCGTCGGCCCTGGTCTGCGCGCTGATGATGGCCGGCGTCGCGGGTTCGGCGATCTGTACCGATCTGGGCTCGAGGAAGATCCGCGAAGAGATCGATGCGATGGAAGTCATGGGCATCGACGTCCTCGAGCGTCTCGTCGCACCTCGCCTGGTGGCTGCGGTGGTGGTATCCGTCGCGCTGTGTGCAATGGTCACTTTCGGTGGTGTGATGGCCTGCTACCTGTACCACATCTTCGTGCAGCACTTGCCCGCCGGAACGTTCATGGCGACGTTCAGTCAGTACGGACGGATGTCGGATTTCGTGATGGCACTCGTCAAGGCCGCGATCTTCGCGCTCACCTCGACGCTCGTCGCGACGTTCAAAGGGCTGCATGCAAAGGGCGGTCCCCGGGGTGTCGCCGATGCCGTCAACGAGGCTGTCGTGATGGCCTTCGCGCTCGTGTTCATCGTGAACACCGCACTGTCGGCGCTGTACACAGTGATCGTTCCGGCAGTGGGGGCCTACTGATGGTCGGATTCGACACCAGGGTGCGGTTGCGCCGCGCGGTGCGACCGGCGTCCGCCGTGTTCGGTGGTCTCGCCGACGTCGGTCGTCATGTCACGTTCTTCTGCCGGACGGTTGCTTCGCTCCCGTACGCCGCGACGCGGTACCGCAAACACGTCCTGGCGCAGATCAGCGAGGTCAGCTTCGGCACCAACTCGGTGCTCGCGGGTGGCGGCACTATCGGGATCGTGTTCGCGATGTCGCTCGCCGCTGCGATGATGCTCGGCGTGGAGACTCATCGTGGTCTCGAACTGGTCGGAATGACAACTCTTTCCGGAATGCTGTCTGCGATCGCGAACACCCGCGAGCTGGCGCCCGTGGTGGTGGCAATCGCCCTTGCAGCGAAGGTGGGTACGGGATTCACTGCGCAACTCGGCGCCATGCGAATTTCCGACGAGATCGATGCGCTCGATTCGATGGCCGTGCGGTCGATACCGTTCCTCGCCGGGACCAGGGTTCTGGCAGCGATGGTGTGTGTGCTGCCGATCTTCATGATCGGGTTGCTCGCCAGTTACCTGTCGACCCGGTTGGTGATCGTCGTCTGGGGCGGCGCATCGGCCGGGACGTACGACTACTTCTTCCATCTTGCGCTGTCACCGGTGGACCTTGTCTACGCGGCGATCAAGGCGATCGTGTTCGCGGGCGTCGTGGCGCTGGTGCACTGTTCGTACGGCTACTTCGCGTCAGGCGGCCCGGCGGGCGTCGGTCAGGCGGCAGGGCGGGCCCTGCGCACGGCGATTCTCGCGATCGGTGTACTCGACGTGCTCATGACGTTCGCCCTGTGGGGCCTGGTACCGACGATCCCCGGCATGGGGGTCTGACGTGGACGTGTACGCCCGGCGACGTGGCACATTCGCGCTACGCGGGGCGGCCGCTGTCCTGGTCGCGGTGGTCGCCGGGACGGCCATGGTGCTGCGGGGTACCGGTCAGCTGCAGCGTGATCCGGAGGTGGTGGTCGCGATTCCGGCTTCGGCGGGGCTCATCAGCGGTGAGGCGCCGGTCCGGTACAGCGGGGTGAACGTGGGGCGCATCTCCGGGATCGAGTCGGGGACCGAGTCGTCGATCGTTCGGCTGCAGATCGAGGCCGACTCGATCGATCTGATTCCCGCGGCCGTCGCAGCGCGCGTGGTGCCGCGAACCTTTTTCGGGGACATCTACATCCAGCTCGTGGATGATCCGACGCGGCGGTCGGATCAAAGCCTGGCCGACGGCGACGAACTGCACGCGGATACCGGGCCGGACGCGGTGGCCCTGTACGGGGTGTACACCCGTCTCGTCGACGTGTTGGATCGGATGCAACCACAGAAGATGCAGGTGGCCCTGTCCGCGCTGTCTCAGGCGCTCGACGGCAGGGGCGCGACGGTGGGCCGAGTCGTCGACCGACTCGACAGCGCATCACGGATACTGGCGCCGGCAGTGGAGACATTTCTCGAATCGACTCCGGCGTTCCTGACTGTGTTGCAGGCGTTGGACACCGCCGCACCGGACGTGCTCGCCACTCTCTCCTCCGCCGCGAGCGTGTCGCAGAGCATGGTGGACAACACCGATGCCCTGAACGAGACCTTCGCGGCCGCTGCGGGTTTAGCGCCCGTCGCCACGGGGTTCATCGGCGAGCAGCGTCAACGGGTGGTGACCGTGTTCGATGCCACCGGCACGATCCTGGCGACCACCGCGGCGAATCCCGCAGGACTCGTCGGCACCCTCGACCGTGCACGTACCTTCGGCGCCGCGGGCGGGCGGGTGTTTGCCACCGGACACTTCGACATCACCGCGGTTCCCACGTTTGCGGACCCTCTGCCCTACTCGGCAGCGGATTGTCCCAGCTATGGAACGCAGGTGGGCAATTGCGGACCGGTCACCGTCGACGGCGGCGCTGACGAACAGCAAGCACTGCAGGTTCTCGGGGACCGTCTCCTGGGTGACACGACGGCAGCCTCGCAGAATCCAGCGTCCACTTTCATGCTGGGGCCCCTCGTTCGGGGAACGGAGGTGCGAATCCGATGAAGGTGGGATGGGTCCCGATCGTGAAGGTGATCGGATTCTGTGCGGTGGGGTTGGTGTGTGGATCCCTGGTCGCGAACACGCTGTCGGTTCCCGTCCGTGGCGACACCGAAAGATACACAGTCGAATTCACCGACGTAGAAGGACTTCACGAGGGAAATCCGGTGACGATGTCGGGGGTCCGTGTGGGGCGCGTCGACTCCATCGGCTTCGCGGCCGCCGGCGGAGGAACCAGTAAGGCCGTCGTGGGGATCGAGGTGTCGGCGGACCACACCCTCGATCGCAACACCACTGCGGCTGTCCGCTACGGCGACATGCTCGGCGCCCGGTACGTGGCCCTGAGTCCGCCGGACGGCACCGCGGTGGAACCGGTGCTGCATTCCTCCTCCGAGGCTCTCGAGCCCGGCGGTGTGATCCCGATCGAACGCACCACCCCGCCCGTCGACCTCACCGCCTTGATGAACGGGTTCGCGCCGCTGTTCGACGCACTGGACCCGGCCGCGGTCAACACGCTGATGCGCGGGTTCGTCGAGACGTTCGACGGTCAGGGTGCGGCCATGTCGGCGTTGCTCGACAGGATCGCAACTCTCACGACCGATCTCGCTGATCGGCGCGGAGTGTTCGAACAGCTGGTCACCAATATGAACACGCTGATGAGATCGGTAGACCAGCGGCAACCGCAACTCGAGCAACTCGTCACCGGATTGCGCGACCTGAGCACGTCGGTGGTCGGGAGCAACGACAGTCTGGCCACACTGCTCGACGACGGCAACAGCGCCGTCGCATCGCTCGCCGAAGCGTTGTCCCGGTCGGACGGCGCGTTCGGTACATCGATCACGAATCTGAAGTCGGTGACCGATGCGTGGATCGCCGACACCACAGCCTTCGAGCAGTTCGTCGCGAAGATGCCCCAGTTCGCGGACGGCGTCAACCGCATCAGCGACTACGGCGGATTCGTGAGCCTCTACCTGTGCAATCTCGTTCTGAAGGCCGGCGACCTCGAGGCGAACATCTTCGGCAACTCACACTCGGAGGTGTGCCGATGATGTTTCTGGTCAAAGTGATCGACGTTCTTGTCGGATCTTGGCTCTTCGTGTTCCGTGGTGAGCGGCGCCCCGGATCCGGCACTCCACTCGCACTCGGAACGATCGGCATCGTGCTGTTGGTCGCGGGCCTCGCGGCGGCCATCGGCGTCCCGAAGCTGTGGTACCTGTCGCGGACCAGTCCGTACTCCGCGGAACTCGCGAATGCGAGTGGCCTGTCGGACGGCGACCCCGTCTACGTCGCGGGTGTCCCGGCCGGACGCGTCGAGGGGGTCGATCTCGCGGGCGATCGTGTGCGCGTCGATTTCCGGCTGGACAACGGTCAGCCGCTCGGCGACCGGACAACCGCCACCGTCCGACTCGAGACGGTGCTCGGCAAGCGCTACCTCGAAGTGGTACCCGCCGGCGTGACGGTCGACGAGCCTGCCGCGAACGTCATTCCGCTCGCCCGGACCACGGTCCCCTACAGCCTCGACGACGTCAGCCGGGACGCGACCGATGCGGCCACACAGATCGATGCGGAGTCGTTGGAAGCCATGATGACGACGATGTCGGAGGTGATGCCGGACGATCCCGAACAGGTCAGCCGGGCCCTCGCGGGCGTCAGCGGTGCCTCGGCCGTCGTCTCCCAGAACGCCGAGCAGATCGACCAGCTTCTGGCGATGTCACGTTCTCTGTCGGACCTCGCTGCCCGGCAGAGTGATTCGCTGACACTGACGGTCGCGAATGCGCAGACGATCGTCCGGACCCTGGCGGTGCGCAGAGAGGTTCTCACCAAGCTCGTCGAGAACCTGCGCTCGGTGCTGTCGACACTCGCGACGACCTACACCGAACACGAGGAGGAGTTCGGGCAGATGACGACGAACTTGGTTCAGGTCACCGATACCCTGCAGCGCAACGCCGACCACGTCGGACAGATGCTCGAGCGACTGCCGCGAGCCCTCCGGGCTGCCACCGACGCGACGGGCAATGGGTCGTGGACCGATGTGACCGCGCCGGCCGCTGTCGTCCCCGACAATCTGCTGTGCGCGCTCGGTGTGATGCAGGACTGCCGATGACCGCCCCGGCACCGTCCCGCCGACGCAGCCGGATCGCCATGGTGCTGATTCTGGTGGCGGCCGTCGCGGCGGGATCCTGGTACGTCTTCGCGCGAACCGACCGCACGACGACCGTCCACGTCGACTTCGCCTACGTCAACGGCCTGTACCCGGGGAGCAAGGTGACGGTGCTCGGCGTTCCGGTCGGCACCGTCGAGGGCGTGGAGCCGATGGGCACTTATGTGCGAGTGACCGCGTCGGTGCCCGCAACGGTCGATCTTCCGGCGGATGTGCATGCGTACGTGCTCAATCCGTCGGTGATCAGCGATCGCCATCTCGAGTTCGGGCCGGCCTACCAGGGCGGGCCGAAGCTCGAGGACGGTGCCGAGATTCCACTCGAGCGCAGTCACGCGCCCATCGACTTCGACGGGCTGATGGGAAGCCTGAGCACGCTCACCCAGGCCCTGGGGCCCGAGGGCGGCAATGCCGGCGAGCTGTTGTCGCAGGCTGCAGCGGGCATGGAGGGACGAGGAGACGAGTTCAACCGCGCGGTTCGGGATCTCGGTGCGGCCACGGGAGTGGTCGGTGCCCGGACCGACGACATCGGTGCGGTAGTCGGGAACCTCGACACCCTCATGGCGCAACTCGACGAGCGTCAGGTGAGCCTCGACGGGCTGGTATCCGACCTCGCGGCTCTCGGCGACGAATGGGCTGCACAGGATCTCGACTTGTCCGAGCCTCTGCAGGATCTGGCGACAGTGTTCGACCAGATCGACCGCTTCACCGCCGAACACGGTGACGACGTCGGAGCAATTGCGCAGAACGTGACCGTGCTCGGGGACACTCTCACCGCGAACCGCGTGGGTCTGGCCGAGTTCATGGACCTCGTGCCGCTGCTGATGCAGAACCTGTCGAAGACCGTCGGACCAGATGACCGCGGCCGGATCCGGCTCAACATCTCGACCGCACTGACGCAGTTCACCGTTGCGCAGCCGCTGTGTGCTCGGTACCCGATGCCGCTGTGCACCGGCGCCGGATTCACCAACCCGATCTCCTTCCCGATCAGTGCGTCCGACCCGCTCGGTCTGGGGACGCTGCTGTCGGGCGGGATGGCACCGGCGGGGGCGAACTGATGCGCCGCACGACAACGTTTGCAGGGACGCTGGCCGGGATGATGCTGATGACGGGGTGCGGCGCGGGTATCCAGGATCTGCCGTTGGGCCGATCGGTGCCGGGGCAGAACTACACGGTGCATGTCCAACTCGCCCACGCGGACGGGCTGCTGATGGGTGCGGACGTCCGCAACGGTCAGCGCGTGATCGGGCGGGTGTCCGGCTTGTCGACCGATACGGTCGGGGCCGTCGTCGACCTGAGCCTGTCGTCGTCGGTTGCGTTGCCGGGAAACGTGGAGGTGGCCGTGGAGCTGCCGTCCGCCCTGGGCAGCCCGTTCATCCGCCTGCGCTCGCCGGCACAACCCTCGTCCGGGGCGCTCGCCGCCGGCGACGTGATCGTAGAGTCGCGCACCGAGATCGGGCCGCAGATAGAAAGTGTGCTGGCGGTGCTGGGCACGATCCTCACCGGAAGCGGTTTCGACCAGTTGCAGACTGTGCTCGACGAACTGAACGTCGCGTTCGGCGGCCGTCCCCAGCAGGTGCGCGGCCTGCTCGACACCGTCACCACTCTCACCGGGACGGCGATGCGGCATCAGCAGGATTTCGATGCCGCGATGCAGCTCGCGGCCGACATCTCGAGCCGGTTCGCATCGCAGCAGGAGACGATCGACGAGTTCCTCGACGTCGCGCCAGAGGTGACGAAGGTGCTGGCCGGACAGCGTGAACGGATTGTGACGCTGCTGGATTCGAGTGCGCAGCTCGCCGGGCACGTCGACTTCGTGCTGGCGCAGTCGCCGACGGGTCTCGACTCGGTGCTCGGCGACGCGGCGACGGTCTTGTCGGCGCTGCGCTCGGTCAACTCGAACATGGGCGAGACCCTCACCAGCATGAACGGTTTCCTCGACAACTTCGATCGCGCCGCCAAGGGCGGCTACCTCGTGTTCGACGGCACTCTCGACATTCCGGGGAGCATCGAGACCCTGTTGACCGGTGGGACGGAGCCGTTGCCGGCCGGGACGGGCTCGCTGCAGTCCCTGCTGTCGGGAGGTATCCGATGAGGCGCGTCGTCCTGGTCCAACTGATCCTCTTCGCGATCACTGCGGCCGTGGTCGTGCCGTTCGGCATCGCGTACGTGGGGGGTTCGCGGGCGTTCGGTGATCCGACCCGGGTGCACGCGAACATGTCCGACGCGCTCGGACTCACGGCGGGCACCAGCGTCACGTACCGCGGGGTGCAGGTCGGCAAGGTGGCGTCGGTCGCTCTCGCCCCCGAGCGGGGCGGTGCCCGAATCGAATTCGACCTCGATCCCGGCATCCGGATCCCGCAGGACAGCGTCGCCAAGGTCGGCATGGGCACCGTCGCCGGCATCCAGAACGTGGACATCTTCCCGAACACAGACTCCGGGCCCTACCTCGAGGACGGCGACACCCTCGCCGCCCCGCAGGACCTGCAGCCGGTTCAGATGGACCGGTTGATGGGGGACGCCGCGAAACTCCTCGACGGCATCGACCCCGAGGATGTCGGCACGCTCGGCACCGAACTGGGCGCGTCCCTCGAGGGTCTGGGCCCCACACTGTCGGGCATGATCGAGGACGGCGACCGAATCGCCGCAATGCTCGACGGGCAGGCGCCGCAGTTGCAGTCGCTGCTCGTGCGCAGCGCGAGCCTGCTGGGCACGATGTCCGGCACTTCGGACGCGTTCGTCGGCGGGATGAGCGCCGCCCGCACGTTCACCGAGCAGTTGGACGCCAATCGTCCCGTCCTGGTGTACCTCGTGAACCAGTCGCCCGAGGCACTGACCCGGACTCGGGACCTGTTCGACCGGTACCACGACACCTTCGGTGCGCTGCTCGCCAACCTCGCCGCAGTCACACCGGTCATTTCGGACCGACGTAACGCTCTGGCCGCCGGACTCGACGAGATCCCCGAGGGGCTCGGCAAACTCGAGTCGATCGTCGAGGGGGATCGGGCGGAATTCGCGCTCGTGGGGACACAGGGGCCCGTGTGCAATTACGACACGACCAGACGTGCAGTAGGTGACCTCACTCCCGCCGAGCCGAACCTCACGCTGTACTGCCCGCCCGGAGAGAACCTAGCGCAGCGCGGATCGAGAACGGCGCCGCGCCCAGACGATCTCGGGCTGCAGAACGCGACCACACCGGGGACGGCAATCGGTCCGCCGATGGTGCAGGACCCGATCCTCGTCCCCACCGGGGCCGAGGCGCTCGACCAATGGAACCAACTGCTGGAGGAGCTCGGAAATGGCGAACGATAAGCCGGACAACGTCGACACCACCACTGCCGCCGCACCGGTGGCCACGCTGTCGGATCCCGTCGCCGAAGCGTCCGTGCCTGCGCTACCTGTGGACCGACCGACCTCGCAGGGGGCACGCAGCTTCGGCGTCGTTCCCGTCGTAATCCTCGCGGTGCTCGCCCTCGTCCTCGGGGCGCTCGCGGGCTGGCAGTGGTGGGAACAGCGGCAGCTCGACTCGTTGCGCGCCGACGCCGTCGAGACCACCCGGGACTACGCGCAGACGGTGGCGTCGTTCGACTACCAGAACCTGGACGCCAACCGCGACAAGATCGCTGGGATGTCCACGCCGGAGTTCGCCGGACAGTACAACAAGATGGTCGACGCGCTGCGGAGCCTCGTCACGGACGGGCAGGGGCAGGCGACAGCCACAGTCGCGAACATCGGTGTCCAGAGCGTCGACGACTCCAGCGCCGTCGTGCTGGCCTTCGTCGATCAGGAGGCGAAGAATGTGATTGCGCCCGAGGGCAAGTCACAGAAGTACCGGATGGTCGTGACGCTCGATCGCGACGGCGACCGCTGGATCGTCGGCAACGTCGAGACCAAGTAGCTGGGCGAGGTTGCCCGAAACGTCGCAGCCGCGGACAACGGAGGGGATCCATGCCGACCCACTACCTCGATCTCGCGGGAGCCGAGCCGCGATTGACCAACGATCGCACACGGATCCGCATCGCGACACCGGCGCGCCGGCGCGGACGCACTGCCCGGATCTCCGACGCGCTCGACTTCTGGTCGTTCGCCGGTGGAGCGGCGAATGTGGTGATGCAGCTGTCGTGGCCCGAGGTGGGGCATGGGGTGGCGGAGAGCAAGGTCGAGTCCGGCAGTCTCGCCAAGCATCCGTGGAAGCGCGCCCGGACCACCTTCACGTACCTCAGCGTGGCGATCCTCGGCACCGACGACGAGCGCCGTGCCTACCGGGAGGCCGTCAACGGCGCGCACCGGTACGTGCGGTCCGACGAGAACAGTCCGGTGTCCTACAACGCCTTCGACCGCGAGCTCCAGTTGTGGGTGGCAGCGTGCCTGTTCATCGGTTTCGAGGACACCCACCAACTGCTACACGGGAAGATGACTCCTGCGCAGGCTGAGGAGTTCTTTCGATCGTCGTCGACGCTCGGCACCACGCTTCAGGTCACCGAGGACATGTGGCCGGCCACGCGGGCGGATTTCGACCGGTACTGGAACATCGCCTGCGAGCGGGTCGCCGTAGACGACACTGTTCGGGACTATCTCACCGATCTGATCGAATTGCGGATGCTGTCGTGGCCGATGCGACTGGTCTTCGGGAATCTATTGAAGTTCCTCACCGCCGGCTTCCTGTCGCCGCTGTTCCGTGAGCAACTCGGCATGGAATGGGACGAGGATGACCGCCGCCGATTCGAGCACCTGTTCATTTTCGTCGCATTCGTCAACCGCTTCGTTCCGCGATTCCTACGGCATCTTCCGAGTCGGGTGTTGATGGGGGACCTGCAGCGCCGGATCCGGTCCGGCAAGCGCCTCGTGTAACGCTTCGGGCGCGTTTTTCGGATTGGGGTCACAAGTCGGAAAACCCCAGTTCGAGTCGTTGCGCGACCCGCTCACGGGTGTACTGTCAGTAGTGCGGATCGAGTGAGTAATCGGCAACGGTGAAAGTTTCGTGAAACAGAGATGCGGCCGAGGATGTGAATGCATTCCCGGCCACACCCCTGTTCGGGGTCGTTTCAGCGCACCCGGAGCCGCTCCCGACGCAACTGCTCCACCTCGGGCAGATCCAGCGGTGCAAGTTCGTCCACACCGAGGGCTCGCTTCAGCAGCAGGTCGGCCAGATCCGGGTTCCGCGCGAGCACGGGTCCGTGCATGTAGGTGCCGATGACCGAGCCCTGTGTGACGCCCTCGAAGCCGTCGCCCACCCCGTTGCCGACACCGTGGGTGACGCGGCCGACCGGTTCGGCGTCGGGTCCGATAGTCGTTCCGCCGCGGTGATTCTCGAAGCCCGACAGTGGGGTGGTCAGGCCGCCGATCAGGGGGGCGGTGACGACCTCGCCGATCGAGCGCGTCGCCTGCGGGGACGTGGTGGCGTCGAGCATCGACACGCCGTCGACCCGCTCACCGGACGATGTCTCGTACCAGTGGCCGAGCACCTGGATGGCCGCGCAGATCGCGAGGACGGGCGTGCCCCGCTCGGCGGCCTTCTGCAGACCCGGGTACTTCTGGAGATGCCGGGTGGCGAGGCGTTGCGCGGAGTCCTCCGCGCCGCCGAGCGTGTACAGGTCCAACGACTCGGGGACCGGGTCGCTGAGCGTGATGTCGACGATCTCGGCGTCGTACCCGCGCATACGCAGGCGTTGCCGCAGGATCAGCGCGTTGCCGCCGTCACCGTAGGTGCCCATGACGTCGGGCAGGACCAGGCCGATGCGGATCGTGGACTCAGACATCGCGGCTGTTCTCCTTCGCGATCGCGGTGTTGAGGTCACGGAACGCCGTGTAGTTGGCCAGCACCTCGACCCGTCCGGGCGGGCACGACGCGATGGCCTTCAGTGGATCCTTCTCGAGGGTGTGCTCGACGCCGGCGTAGGTCAGTCGAACCGCGAGGTCGGTGCCGCGCTCACCGGCGGCCACGACCTTGACGCCCTCGAAGTGCTCGAAGCGCACGTCCCACAGCCACGACAGGTCTTCGCCGTCCGGCACCTGGCCGTTGACGGCGATGACGAGTCCGTCGACGCTGTGATCGATCATCGACAGCGCCTCCTGCCAGCCGGCCGGATTCTTCGCCAGCAGCATGTGCACGGAGTGCGCACCCACCTGGACCGTGCTGTACCGGCCCGCGACCTCCTCGACGATCGACGAGGCCGCGACCGCGTCCTCCGCCTTCGCGCCCATCGCGACGGCCGCCGCCACCGCCTGCGCCGCATTACCGCGATTCGCCTTGCCGGGCAGCGTCAGCTTCATCGGGAGCACGAGCCCGTTCGGGCCGTACAGATTGTCGTCGTCCAGCCACCAGTCGGGCGTGGGACGAGCGAAGTCGGATCCGGTGCTGCGCCAGTTCGGCCCGTCCCACACGATCGGCTCGCCCGTGCGCGGGCAGCTGACCGAGTCGTTGGCCCAGCCGCCGCCAGCGGCGACCCACACCACGTTCTTGCAGTCGTAGGCGACGGACGTGACGAGCACGTCGTCGCAGTTCGCGACCACGAGTGCGTCGGGATGCCGCTCGAGACCGGCGCGCAGCGCGCGCTCGATCATGTTGATCTCGCCGACCCGGTCCAGCTGGTCCCGGCTGAGGTTGAGCAGGACGACGACCTCGGGGTTCACGGCATCGCACACGTGCGGGACGTGCAGTTCGTCCACTTCGAGCGCGGCCAGCGGGGCGTTCACGCGGGCCGTGAGGGCGGCGACGATGCCGGCGTCCATGTTGGCGCCGTCGGCCTGCGTCGCGACCTCGTCGAGCGTCGCGAGGGCCGCGGCGGTCATCCGGGTGGTGGTGGACTTGCCGTTGGTGCCGGTGATGACGACGCTGCGCCGTCCCCGCCCCAACTGCTGCATGAGCGTCGGATCGATCTTCAGCGCGATGAGGCCACCGATCATCGATCCCTTGCCGCGTCCGGCCTTCTGCGAAGCCCAAGCCGCGGTGGCGGCGGCGCGCATCGCGAGGCGTCCACGCAGGCTGATCTGAGTGCTGGTTCCCACGTGACGAGTTTTCCACAGGTCCGTGGAGGCCGTCGTCCGGCGCTGCGTTGCCGCTTCGGAAACGGCGATGCCGCGCCCCCGATCGGGAGCGCGGCATCGCGAAAAGCTGAGCGGCGAGTGCCTGGGTCAGTGAGCCAGGGCCTTTGCCTTGAGGGAGTCGAACTCATCCTGCGTGATCGTGCCCGAATCGAGGAGTGCCTTCGCATCCGCGATCTGCTCGGGGCCGGACTTGCCGGCGACCTGACGGATGTAGGCGTCCTGTGCGCTCTGCATCTGGTGAGCAGCGCGCACCGAGCGCTTCGTCATGTCGTCACCCTTGACGATGAGGTAGATCAGCGCCGTGATGAACGGGAAGATGATCAGGAAGACCACCCAGATCGCCTTGACCCAGCCGGAGCTCTTGTGGTCCCGGAACAGGTCCGTGATGATCGAGAACAACAGCATCAGGTACGCGACGAACGCGAAGCTGACGAGAATCACCCAGAGAAAATCCCAGAAAGAGTCCATCTGTAGAGCTCCATTCACGTGTCTGTCGAAAGTGCTCCTGACTGTGACACATCGGCCGCCACAATTGGGTCATTCGCCACGGGTGAAACGCAAGTCACTACGAACATGCGACAAAAGGGCGATGATTGTTCGGAAATCCCGGCAGGCGAACATCCGACTTGGGGGCTTCCGACATGACCGTTCCGGCAGATTCGACGCACGAGATTGCAGCGGCCAACGCACGATTCGCAGCCACGATGCCCGGCACCGACACCGACGAGGTGGACCGCGGATTCATCGCAGCCCTCCAACCCGGAATCGTGCGGGCTGACGACGGAACCGTCGTCTGGGACAACGACTCCTACTCGTTCCTCGACGACGACTGCCCGCCCACGGTCAACCCGAGCCTGTGGCGGCAGAGCCGACTTGCTGCGCGGCAGGGCCTGTTCGAGGTGTGTGAGGGCATCTACCAGGTGCGCGGTCTCGACCTGTCGAACATGACGGTGGTCGAGAGTGATTCCGGTGTGATCGTCATCGACCCCCTCATTTCGGTGGAGACGGCGGCTGCCGCGCTGGCCCTCTATCGGGCGCATCGTGGCGACCGGCGCGTCGTTGCCGTCATCTACACCCACTCGCACGTCGATCACTTCGGCGGCGTCAAGGGTGTCACCACGCTCGACGACGTCGAGGCCGGACGGTGCCAGGTGTTGGCGCCCGAAGGGATGGTCGAGCACGCGGTTGCCGAGAACGTCTATGCCGGTACGGCAATGGCCCGCCGTGCTGCCTACATGTACGGCGCGGCGCTCCCGCGCGGTCCTCGCGGCTCGGTCGGTGCCGGGCTGGGGCAGACGACCTCGGTGGGTACGACCACGCTCATCAACCCGACCCTGCTGATCGCCGAGTCGGGGCAGACCGAGACCCTCGACGGTGTGTTGATCGAGTTCCAGTTGACGCCGGGCACCGAGGCTCCCGCCGAGATGAACTTCTACTTCCCGCAGCGGCGCGCGCTGTGCATGGCGGAGAACGCCACTCACACACTGCACAATCTCCTCACCCTGCGCGGTGCGCTGGTGCGGGATCCGCATGTGTGGGCCAAGTACCTCACCGAGGCGATCAACCGGTTCGCCGCGGACTCCGACGTCTTGTTCGCGTCGCACCACTGGCCCACCTGGGGCACCGAAGCGCTCACCGAGTTCCTCTCGCAACAGCGGGACCTCTACGCATACCTGCACGATCAGACGCTGCGCCGGCTCAACCAGGGGCTCACCGGCGCCGAGATCGCCGAGGACCTGAAACTGCCGCCGGCACTCGAGGACGTGTGGCACACCCACGGCTACTACGGATCGGTGAGCCACAACGTCAAGGCCATCTACCAGCGCTACATGGGATGGTTCGACGGCAACCCGGCACACCTGTGGGAGCACCCGCCGGTGGAAGCGGCGAAGCGGCACGTCGAGTTCATGGGTGGTGCCGACGAGGTGCTGCGCAAGGCGCGGGAATCGTTTGCGGCCGGGGACTTCCGATGGGTCGCACAAGTGGTGAACTACGTGGTCTTCGCCGAGCCCGACAACACCGAGGCCAAGGAGTTGCAGGCCGCGACGCTCGAGCAGATGGGATACGGCTCCGAGAACGGCACATGGCGCAATTTCTTCCTCACCGGCGCAATGGAACTGCGGGGGAAGTCGGTCGGCACCCCCACCCAGACCAACGCGCCCGACCTCGCGGCCACCCTGTCCGTCGAGCAACTGTTCGACGCGGTCTCGCTGAACGTGGACGGGCCCAAGGCCTGGAATGCACGCATGGTCGTCGACTGGCACGTCACCGACGACTCTCTGGTGCATCGGATGGAACTGCGCAACGGCGTGTTGCTGCACTGGGATCTCGACGGCACCCGCCCCGTCGCCGAACCCGACGCGAAGTTCACCCTCACCCGTCCTCTACTGCTCGGCGTCCTCACCGGCGGCCTCGATCTGCCCGAGGCGATCGCGGACGGCCGCGTCAAGGCCGCGGGGGACGTCCGGAGGCTCGCCGAGTTCGCCGGCTACATCGACCGTCCCGACCCCGACTTCGCGATCGTCACGCCGTAGGCGGCCCGCCCCGCGTCCTGCGCACTTATCGCGAATTCTGAGAGGCGGTATCCGCGATTCGCGCACTTATCGCGGGGTGCGGGGCGGTCGCGTCGCGCCGGCATCCCAACCGCGTCCGGGCACCTCGGTGCGCGGCTGGCCGCCCACGTCGCGGCTGCGATAGACGATGTATGGCCGGAACAGGTACTTGACCGGCGCGCTGAAGGCGTGGACCAGACGGGTGAACGGCCACAGGATGAACAGCACGATGCCGATGAGCGCGTGCACCTGGTAGGTCAGCGGTGCGGTCGCGATCAGGTGGATCTCGGGCTGGAGGATGAACAGGCTGCGGAACCACGGGCCGATGGTCTCGCGGTAGTTGTAGCCCTGGTGCAGGGAGTTGGCGGCGACGGTGGTCCACAGCCCGGCGCAGATGGTGGCGACCAGCACGATGTACATCATCTTGTCGTTGCGGGTGGTCGCCATGAAGACCGGACCCTTGGTGCGTCTGCGGTACAACAGGATTGCAATACCGACGAGGGTGCAGAACCCGGCGATGCCGCCGAGCACGTACGCGACGTAGTGGTACCCCGTCTCCGTCACCCCGAGTGCGGCGGTCCACTCGTCAGGGATGATCAGCCCGAGGACGTGGCCGGCGACGACGAACACCAGACCGAAGTGGAACAGCGGGCTCCCGATGCGCAGCAGTCGTGACTCGTACAGTTCCGACGAGCGTGTGGTCCAACCGAATTGGTCGTACCGATACCGCCAGGCCACCCCGGTCACGAAGATCGCCACCATCACGTAGGGCAACACCGCCCACAGCAGAATGTCGGTGAGGCTGCTGTCGGTCATCGCGTACCTCCGGTCGGGAACGGTTCCAGTCCCACGTCCTCCTGCGGTGGACCGCTGCGTGCCAACGCCAGGACTGCGTCCCGATCCTTCACGGTCGGGCCGGGCAGCGTGGACAGCAGAGCGTCGAGCACTGCCGCGTACGGGCTGTCCGTCTCGGCGAGACCGAGACGGATCAGGTGCAGACCCAGCACGTGCTTGACGAGCAACGAGCGGTCGCCGGTCGCAGCGGAGAATTCGAGCACCACGGGCAGGAAGTCCGGCAGGTCGGCGGCATCGAACTCGACACCGGCGCGCCGGTAGTACTGCTTGAGGCGCACCAGCGTCACGCCGCGTCGGCGGGTGTCGCCGTCGGCGTAGTACGTCAGGTACAGGCAGCTCTTGCGCCGCAGATCGAACGTTTCGACGTAGTGCCGGGTGAGGTCCGGAAGCGGCTGGGTGCGTAGATATTCGACGAACGTGGTGAGAGATTCGACGGCTGCGTCGCGGGGAAGTTCCGCCAACGCGTCCCGGACAACCGGTAGCCGGTCCACCAACGCCGGAGTGGGATAGTCCAGCAGCAGTGACGTCGCCTGGTCGACGACGCGCAGATCTGTCGTCTTCATCGCTTGTCCCCGTTCCGCTTCGGGAACATGCCGTCCACAACGCCCTTACCGTCCCAGTTCAGCAGATTGATCCGAGCCGATCGGTCCTGCGGGTCGGCGACATCCTCGGCCGTCTGCCGGTGTTTGAGCGCGTGGAAAGTTTCGACCGCGACCGGGACAGGGCGGCCGGACGCCTCCCCGAACGGCCCGCTGTCCAGCATGCCCGGGCCGCCCTCGAAGTCGAGGCTGCAGCCCAGTTCTTCGAGTTGGTGCGCCTGCTCGGCGTGCGCGGTGGGAATCACGTATCGCTCTTCGTACTTCGCGATCGCGAGTAGTCGGTACATCTCGTAGATCTGTTCGCCGGTCATCCCGACCGCCGTCGCGATGGACTCGTCCGGCTCGTCTGCGAGGTTGAGGTCACGCATGTACGAGCGCATCGCGGCCAGACGGTGCAGGACGGCGGTGACGGGCTCCGGGTCACCCGCGGTGAACAGGCCCGCCAGGTACTCGATCGGGATCCGTAGAGTATCGATCGCGCCGAATAGGTTGTCGAGATCCTCACCGTCGTGGCCGGTTTCGGTGAGCACGTCCACCACCGGGGAGAGTGGGGGGACATACCAGACCATCGGCAGCGTGCGGAATTCCGGATGCAGCGGCAGCGCTACCCGGTACTTCTCGATCAACGCGTAGACGGGGGACCGGCGGGCCGCATCCATCCAGTCCTCGGGAATGCCGGCCGCGTGGGCCGCCTCGATCACCGCCGGATCCTCGGGGTCCAGCAGCAGGCGCCGCTGCGCGTCGTAGAGGTCCTTCTCGTCGGGGGTCGAGGCGACCTCGCCCACCCGGTCGAGGTCGTACAACACGATTCCCAGATAGCGCAGGCGGCCGACGCATGTCTCCGAGCACACCGTCGGCAGGCCCACCTCGACCCGCGGATAGCAGAACGTGCACTTCTCGGCCTTGCCAGTGCGGTGGTTGAAATACACCTTCTTGTACGGGCATCCGGTGACGCACATCCGCCAGCCCCGGCACTGGTCCTGGTCCACCAGGACGATGCCGTCCTCGGCGCGTTTGTACATCGCGCCCGACGGGCACGACGCCACGCACGACGGGTTGAGACAGTGCTCGCAGATCCGCGGCAGGAAGAACATGAACGTCTTCTCGTACTCGAGTCGGACCTTCTCGGTGGCGTTGTCGCGCATCTGCGCGAGGATCGGGTCGTGTGCCTCGGTGGCCGCCGTGCCGCCGAGGTCGTCGTCCCAGTTGGCGCTCCACTCGATCGGCATCGGCTTGCCCGACAGCAGCGAGATGGGCTGTGCCACCGGGAAGTCCTCGCCCAACGGTGCTTTGGTGAGGGTGTCGTAGTCGTAGGTCCACGGCTCGTAGTAGTCGCGGATGTTAGGCAGCAACGGATTCGCGAAGATCGACAGCAGCTTCTTGACCCGGCCGCCGGCGCGGAGCGTCAACCGTCCACGACGGTTGAGCGTCCACCCGCCCTTCCACAGGTCCTGATCCTCGTACTTGCGCGGATAACCCTGACCCGGACGGGTTTCCACGTTGTTGAACCACACGTACTCGGTGCCACCGCGGTTGGTCCACGTCTGCTTGCACGTCACCGAACACGTGTGACACCCGATGCACTTGTCGAGGTTCATCACCATCGCCATCTGCGCGGCCACCTGCATCAGTACTGCACCTCCTGGCTGCGGCGGCGAATCACCGTGACCTCGTCGCGTTGGTTTCCGGTGGGGCCGAGATAGTTCCAGCCGAACGACAGCTGCGCATACCCGCCGATGAGATGTGTGGGCTTGACGAGCACCCGGGTGAGCGAGTTGTGGATACCGCCGCGACGGCCGTCGGTCTCCGACTTCGGGACGTTGATCAGTCGTTCCTGCGCGTGATGCACGAACACCGTGCCCGGCGGCATGCGGTGCGTGACGACCGCGCGGGCGACGAGGACCCCGTTGCGGTTGACGGCCTCCACCCAGTCGTTGTCGGCCACGCCGACCGCCGCGGCGTCGTCGACGTTCATCCAGACATTCGGTCCGCCGCGGGAGAGCGAGAGCATCAGCAGGTTGTCCTGGTACTCGGAATGGATCGACCATTTGGAGTGCGGCGTCAGGTATCGCACCGACAGCGCCTTGCCGTCGCGGTCCCCGAGCCGGGTCTCACCGAACAGACGTGTGATGTCGAGCGGGGGCCGATAGATCGGGAGCGCTTCGCCGAACTCGCGCATCCATTCGTGGTCGAGTAGGAAGTGCATTCGCCCCGTGAGGGTGTGCCACGGCTTGAGTTCCTCGACGTTGATGCTGAACGGTGCGTACCGCCGGCCCTCGGTCTCGCTGCCCGACCACTCGGGACTGGCCAGGGTCGCGACCGGCTGTGCCTGTGTGTCGGCGAACCGGATCCGGCGTTCCTCGTTGCCGGACGCCAGGTGGGTGAGGGACCGGCCGACGCGTCGGGACAGTTCCTCGAAGCCGGCGACGGCCAGGCGCCCGTTGGTCGTCCCGGACAGTGCGAGAATCGCCTCGGCCATCTTCGCGTCGGTGTCGAGTGCCGGCCGCCCGGCGCCCGCCCCGGACGACATCACCCCGCACCGCTGCGCCAGTTCGGCCACCTCCGCGTCGGGGTGGAACGTGACGCCCTTGGTGTTCAGGCCCAGCTTCTCCACGAGCGGCCCGAGGGTGGCCATCTTCTCGGCGATCGCGGTGTAGTCGCGCTCGACGATCTTCAGGCCCGGCATCGTCTTCCCCGGCACCGGTTCCGTCTCTCCGGCGCGCCAGTCGCGCACCTCGCCGAACGGCTGCGCGGTCTCGCCGGGAGTGTCGTGGCCGAGCGCGGTCGCGACGAGGTCGCGTCGGGTACCGAGGTGCGTCTTCGCGAGTTCACTGAAGCGGCGTGCGATCTCGGCGAACGCGTCGAAGTCGCTGCGGGCCTCCCACGGCGGGTCGACGGCCGGGGTGAACGCGTGCACGAACGGGTGCATGTCCGTGCTGGACAGGTCGTACTTCTCGTACCACGTCGCGGCGGGCAGCACGACATCCGACAGCAGCGTCGAACTGGTCATCCGGAAGTCCAGGGACACCATCAGATCCAGCTTGCCTCGGGGCGCCTCGTCCCGCCAGCGCACCGACGTCGGACGGGACTCGCGCGCCGTCTCGGTGGCACGCAGGCTCGAGCCGGCCCCGAGCAGATGCTCGAGAAAGTACTCGTTGCCTTTTGCCGACGCGCCCAGCAGATTTGCCCGCCACAGCGTGAGGACCCGAGGCCAGTTCTCCTCCGCATCGACATCCTCGACAGCGAAATGCAATTTGCCGCTGCGCAGTTGATCGACGACGTAGTCGCCCACATCGGTGCCTGACGCCGCCGCCTCGTCGGCGAGATCGAGGGGATTGCGATCGAACTGCGGATACGACGGCATCCACCCCATCCGTGCCGACTGCGCGATGGTGTCGGCGGTGTGCTGCCCCGCGAGGTGTCCCTCCGCGAGTGGTGAGGTGAGGGCGTCGGCGCGGTACCCGTCGTAGCGCCACTGGTCGGCGTGCATGTACCAGAAGGCGGTGCCGACGGCCTGCCGCGGCGGGCGGGACCAGTCGGTGGCCATCGCCATCGTCGCCCACCCCGTGAACGGCCGCACCTTCTCCTGGCCCACATAGTGCGCCCAGCCGCCGCCGTTCTTGCCCATGCTGCCGGTGAGCATCAGCAGGGCCAGCACCGCACGGTAGGTGGCGTCGCCGTGGAACCACTGGCAGATGCCGGCACCCAGGATGATCATCGAACGCCCGCCGGATTTCTCTGCCGAGCGGGCGAATTCGCGGGCGATGCGGATCACCGCGCCCGCGGGGACCGACGTCAGCGACTCCTGCCACGCCGGGGTGTACGGCTCGTCGGGGTCGTCGAAGCCGCTCGGCCACGTGCCGGGCAGGCCGTCGCGTCGCACGCCGTACTGCGCGAGCATCAGATCCAGCGCGGTCGTCACCAGTTGTCCGCCGACTTCGCGGACCGGGACGCCCCGATGCATCACGACGCCCTGCTCGCCGACATCGAAACGGGGCAGAAGGATCTCGACATCGCGACTGGCGCCGGGTGCGTCGCGCACGCTCAGCGCCGGTACGGTGTCGCCCAGGTCGAGATTCCACTGTCCGACACCGGAATCGGTGTGCCGGAAGCCCATGCTGCCCCGCGGGACCACCGGTGACCCGTCGGCCGAGTTCAGCAGCACGGTCTTCCACTCGGCGCCCTCCCCGTCGTCACCGAGATCGGATGCCCTCAGGAATCGCCCCGGGACGTAAGCGCCGTCGCGCTCGGAGAGCGTGACGAGGAACGGCAGATCCGTGTAGCGCGAAGCGAAGTCGGCGAACATGGCAACGCGTCGGTCGACGTAGTTCTCCCGGAGGATGACGTGCCCCATCGCCATCGCGAGTGCGCCGTCGGTGCCGGGTTGTGCAGGTAGCCACGCGTCCGCGAACTTGGTGGCGTCGGCGTAGTCGGGGGAGACCACCACCACCTTCTGCCCGCGATAGCGCGCCTCGGCCATCCAGTGCGCGTCGGGGGTACGCGTGACCGGGACGTTGGAGCCCCACATGATCAGGTAGGCGGCGTCCCACCAGTCGCCGGACTCGGGCACGTCGGTCTGGTCGCCGAACACCTGCGGGGACGCGACCGGCAGGTCGGCGTACCAGTCGTAGAACGACGCCATCACGCCGCCGAGCAGTTCGATGAAGCGGGATCCCGCCGAGAACGAGACCATCGAGAACGCTGGGATTGGCGAGAAGCCCGCCACTCGGTCGGGGCCGTACTTCGCAATGGTGTGCACGTGCGCGGCGGCGATCATCTCCACCGCGTCCTCCCACGACGCCCGCACCAGGCCACCTTTGCCGCGGGCCCGTTGATACCGCGCACGCCGGTCGGGATCGCCGACGACGTCGGCCCACGCCAGCACCGGGTCGCCCAGCCTCTCGCGGGCCTCCTGGAACATCTCGAGCAGCAGACCACGCACGTAGGGGTAGCGAACCCGGGTGGGGGAGTACGTGTACCAGGAGAACGCGGCGCCGCGGGGACACCCGCGGGGTTCGTACTCCGGACGATCCGGACCCACCGACGGGTAGTCCGTCGCCTGCGTCTCCCACGTGATGACGCCGTCCTTGACGTACACCTTCCACGAGCACGAACCCGTGCAGTTCACGCCGTGCGTCGATCGGACCACCTTGTCGTGGCTCCAGCGGTCGCGGTAGAACACGTCGCCCTCGCGTCCACCCGTCCGGTACACGGCCCGCAGGTCCGCGGACACGGTGGAGCGAGTGAAGAAACGTCCCGTCTCGAGCAGGGCGGCGCCGAGCGGACTCTCGATCGGCGCAGGCGGGGCCGGGACGGAGCGATCGGGTTCCTCGGTTGCACGCGACATGGGCTGCCTCCCTGTGTCGAGGATGGCGCAAACCGTCGAGACCCGCAGCGAAACCAGGCCAGGAACCGCCGAATCGGGACCGGCCCCGTCACGACGCGCGCATCATGGGGAGGTGTCCGACGGACCGGGTGTGAAGGCAGACGCCGGCCGCGCGCTGACCGCCATCCCGGCTGGGGCAGGCGCCGCGGCGATGTCGACGGGCATCGTGTCGGTGGGCCTGCATCTGGTCGGGTTCGAGTGGTTCTCCCGTTTCTGGCTCGTCGTGGGTGTGCTGATCTGGTTGCTACTCATGGTGGTCTTCGTCGGCCGTCTGTTCGACGACCGTGCGCGCTGGGCGAACGAAGCCGACACCCCTCCCGCGCTCACCGGCGTCGCCGCGACGTGTGTGCTGGGCGCGCGGTGCGTGCTGCTCGACTGGAATCACGTGGGCTGGGTGGCGCTGAGTATCGCGCTCGTCGCGTGGGTGGTGCTGATCCCCGCCGTCGTGCGGCACTGGGCCTCACCCACCGTGGGCGTGCACTTCCTGCTCTGCGTCTCCACGCAGGGTCTCGCGGTGCTGGGCGCCTCGCTGGCAGTCTCGGCGTCGGCGCACTGGCTCGCCGGGCCCGCCTTCGTGGCCTTCCTGCTGGGACTGTTCTTCTACCTGATGGTGATGATCCGGTTCTCGTACAACCAGTTCCGCGTCGGTGCCGGCGACCAGTGGGTGTTCGCGGGTGGTCTCGCGATCAGTGCCCTCGCTGCGGGAAAGTTGGCGCCCGCCGCCGTTGCTGCCGGATGGCCCGAGGGCGTTCACGAGGCGATCCGGGTGGCCGGCGTGGTGATCGTATGCATCGTGCTGGTGGACTACGTGGTCTTGGTGATCTCCGAGATACGTTGGCCCCGTCTGCAGTACGACGTGCGCCGCTGGTCCACCGCCTTCCCGATGGGCATGACGGCGGCGGCGTCGCTCACGGTGGCGACGGCATCCGACGCCGACTGGCTGCGCCCGATCGGTCACGTCCTGGTGTGGCCGGCCGTCGTGGTGTGCCTGATCCTGCTGGTCGCGTCGGGGCGGCACCTGCGGGCCGCATCGGAGGCCTAACCCCCGCGATCTGCGCACTTGTCGCGAAGTTCGGGGCCGAAAATCCGCGATTCGCGCACTTATCGCGGGGTGGAATGCTTCTCGCGTTCACGCAGGCGCGCGTCGAACGCATCGATCCGCGACGTGTCTTCGTAGAAGTCCTCCTGCTCGACGATCTTCCCCCACCGGGTGCGGACGAGGAGCACCGTGCGGTTGCGGTAGAGCGGTGACCCGTCGGAGGCGTTCGCGCGGTCGTCGAAGCGCGCAAGAAGCGTCATCCGCCAGGGTGCACCGCCGAAGTAGACCTCGGTGATCTCGCCGTGGAGCCCGGCGTCGACGAAGGACTGCAGGAATTTCTCGATCGCCGGGCGGCCCCGTATGTCGCCGCCAAGCATGCGGTCGTGGGCCTGACACGGTCGGTGGCACTCGAGATCGCCGCGCGTGGCGTGCGCGTCAACGCCATCACCACTGGTGGCGTCGATACGCCCCTGGCGCGCGGGTCGATGGCGACCACCGCCGAGGCACTGGCCTACATCGAGTCGCTGCATCCGGTGAACCGGATCGCGCAGCCCGAGGAGATCGCTCCGTTCGTGGCCTTTTTGCTGAGCGACGAGGCCTCGTTCATCACCGGCGCAGCGCTCGCGATCGACGGCGGATTCACAACGCGCTGAGCAGGTTTCGCTGAACGCGCCGACGGCCGACCCCGAGGTGAGCTTCGGGATCGGCCGTCGGTCGAGAGTCAGATCTCGGTGGCAACCTTCCACGCCGAGTGCATTGCGCCCTCGATGTAGTCGACCTCGGTGGCGTCGCCGACGACGCGGACCTCGACACCGTCGCGGGCCAGTTCGTCGGCGAGCGGTGCCGCCGCGGAGACGCCGGACGCGACGACGACCATGCTCGCCGGCACGGACATCGTCTTGTCTCCGACGGTGAACTCGACGGTCTTCTTGGTGATGCGCTGGACGGTGGCGTTGCGCTGGATGTCGACGCCCAGTTCCTTGGCGTGCTTGACGGCGGTCCAGCGGCGCGGCATCGCCATCGGCACACCGAGCTGCTGACCCTCCTCGATCAGGGTGACCCGGCTGCCGCGCTCGGCGAGGAACTCCGCCAGTTCCAGACCGACGAGCGAGCCGCCGATGACGACGACGTTCTTGCTCATCGGCAGGAACTTGAGGAACTTGCGGCTCAGCGTGCGGATCTTCTCGGGGCTCTTGGTGATGCCGACCAGACCGCCGAGCTTGCCGGCGACCCGCAGCAGCAGTGCCTGGTCCGAGACATCGCCGGAGCCGGTCATCAGGCCGCGCAGGCTGTCACCGGTATGGACGTGGGGCAGGTTGCCGCCCGGCACGCTCGGCCGTGCCCGCACTGCACCCGTGGCGACCACGACGACGTCCGGCGCAAGGGCCTTGATCGCCGCCGCGGTGGCTTCGGTCTTCAGTCGGACGTCGACACCTGCGCGCTGCACCTCCTGGGTGAGCCAGTTCAGCAGGCGCTCGTTGTCCGGCGTGGTCAGAGTCGAGAACCACAGGGTGCCGCCGAGACGATCGGCCTTGTCCAGCAGAGTGACGCGGTGGCCGCGCTCGGTGGCGACGCGGGCGGTCTCCATGCCGCCCGGGCCGGCGCCGACGACGACGACGTGCTTGCGCTTCGTCGCGCTCGGGAACGGCAGCAGCGTCTCGTTGCCCAGCGCTGGGTTGACCGCGCACAGCGGTGTGTCGTCCCAGAAGTTCTCCTGCACGCACACGTAGCAGTTGATGCAGGGACGGACCTGCTCGCTGCGGCCGGCCTTGAGCTTGTTGACCAGTGCGGGATCGGCCAGGAGCTGGCGGCCCATCGCGACGAAATCGGTGTGGCCCTCGGTGATCATCTGCTCGCCGACCTCGGGCAGCATGCGGCCGACGGTGATGACCGGAATCGACACTGCGCGCTTCACGACCGCGGCGTTGGCGGTGTAGAAGCCGACCGTGTTGGGCAGCGGGCCGTCGGTGAAGTTCGCGAACGCGTTCAGCGCGGTGCCGGTCACGTGGATGGCGTCGGCGCCGGCCTCCTCGAACATCGCGGCGGCGCGGGCGGACTCGTCGGGGGTCAGGCCGTCGGTTTCGCCGTACTCCTGACCGGCCAGACGCACGATGATGGCGAGGCCGTCGCCGACCTCGGCCTTGACCGCGCGGATCACCTCGCACGACAGCCGTGCCCGGTTCTCGAGCGATCCGCCGTATTCGTCGGTGCGCTGATTCGAGTAACGGCTCAGGAAGCCGCCGAGCACGTAGTTGTGGGCGGCGTGGATCTCGACGGCGTCGCCGCCGGCGGTCAGCACCCGGCCCGCTGCCTCGGCGAACATGCGGACCAGCCACTCGAGGTCCTCGTGGGTGGCCTCGCGATAGGTGGCCTTCTTGCCCTCCTGGATCGCCGCCATCTTCCCGAGTTCCTCGGGGGTGCAGTCGATCATCGCGCTCATGTCGCCGGGCGGCTTCGGGATGGACGGCACCATCTGCGGGCGGCCGTCGAGCGTGTCGATCCGGGCGACCTTGCCGTGGTGCGTCATCTGCACACACAGCTTGCTGCCGGCCGCGTGGACCGCGTCGGCGAGCGCCTTGAGACCGGGGATGAACCGATCCTCGGACAGGCCCGGCTCCTTGCGGCTGGTGCAGCCCGCGGGGTACGCGACGGCGCAGCAGCCGGTGATGATCATCCCGGTCCCGCCTTCGGCGCGGGTCGCGAAGTGGTCGATGTCGCCCTGGTGGATCTCGCCGTCCTCGCAGAGGTTCATGTCCATCGCGGGGAGGACAACCCGGTTGTCCAGCGTGATGGGCCCGATCTTTCCGGGCGAGAGGAGCCGGGGGAACGTCGTCTGCTGTCGGATCGTCACGTCAGGAAGCTATTTCGCGACGCCTTTCGCTAGTGGCTGCTTCCCGCTCAGCGGGACTCCACGCCGACGACGGTCGGGCGTGTCGCGACGAGATGATGTATCGCGTAGCTACGCCTCGGCCGCCACGACTGGCCGGACCGGGAAACGCCGGAGGGGCCGCTCCCGATGGATGCGACCCCTCCGACAGAGCTGAACTCAGTGCGCCCGGTTGACCGCCGAGACGACGGCGCGCAGCGACGCGGTGGTGATGGAGGTGGCGATGCCGACGCCCCACACGACCTTGCTGGTGCCGTCGGGCATGGTCACCGCGCACTCGACGTACGCGGCAGCCTGGGCATCGTCACCGGCGGACATCGCGTGCTCGGAGTAGTCCAGGACGCGGACGTCGAAGCCGGTGGTGCCCAGCGCGTCGACGAACGCGGCCAGCGGGCCGTTGCCGGCGCCGGAGATCTCCTGCTCGGCTCCGTTGATCTTGACGACCGCGGTGATTGCGTCGGTGCCGCCGTCCTCCTCGGCCGCCGTCACCTTCTGGCGCATGCGCTCGAGCGGGTTGACCGGGGCCAGGTACTCGTCCGCGAAGACGTCCCAGATCTCCTTGGGCGAGACCTCGCCGCCCTCGCCGTCGGTGATCTTCTGGACGGCCTGCGAGAACTCGATCTGCAGGCGGCGCGGCAGCACCAGCCCGTGGTCGGCCTTCATGATGTACGCGACGCCACCCTTGCCGGACTGCGAGTTCACGCGGATCACGGCCTCGTACGTGCGGCCCACGTCCTTGGGATCGATCGGCAGGTAGGGGACCTCCCACACGATGTCGTCGACGTCGGCGTTCTGCTCGTCGGCCGCGACCTTCATCGCGTCCAGACCCTTGTTGATCGCGTCCTGGTGGCTGCCCGAGAAGGCGGTGTAGACCAGGTCGCCACCGTACGGATGGCGCTCGGCGACGGGCAGCTGGTTGCAGTACTCGACGGTGCGACGGATCTCGTCGATGTTCGAGAAGTCGATCTGCGGATCGACGCCGCGGGTGAACATGTTCAGACCCAGCGTCACCAGGCATACGTTGCCGGTGCGCTCGCCGTTGCCGAACAGGCAGCCCTCGATGCGGTCGGCGCCCGCCTGGTAGCCCAGCTCGGCGGCCGCGACGCCCGTGCCGCGGTCGTTGTGCGGGTGCAGCGACAGGATGATGCTCTCGCGCTGCGCCAGGTTGCGGTGCATCCACTCGATCGAGTCGGCGTACACGTTGGGCGTGGCCATCTCGACGGTCGCGGGCAGGTTGATGATCACCCGGTTGTCGGGGGTGGCGCCCAGAGTCTCGACCACGGCGTCGCACACCTCCTTGGCGTACGACAGCTCGGTGCCGGTGTAGGACTCGGGCGAGTACTCCCAGCGCCAGTTGGTGTCGGGGTGGCTCTTCGCCTCCTCCAGCACCAGGGCGGCGGCGTCGGTGGCGATCTTCTTGATCGCCTCCTTGTCGGCGCGGAAGACGACCCGGCGCTGCAGGATGGACGTCGAGTTGTAGAAGTGCACGATGACGTTCTTGGCGCCGGCGCAAGCCTCGAACGTGCGCTTGATCAGCTCGGGCCGCGACTGCGTCAGCACCTGGATGGTGACGTCGTCCGGGATCGCGTTGTCCTCGATGATCTCGCGGACGAAGTCGAAGTCCGTCTGGCTCGCGGACGGGAAGCCGACCTCGATCTCCTTGTAACCCATCCGCACCAGCAGCTCGAACATGCGGCGCTTGCGGGCGGGGCTCATGGGGTCGATCAGGGCCTGGTTGCCGTCGCGCAGGTCCACGGCACACCACTGCGGCGCGCGGTCGATGACCTTGTCGGGCCAGGTGCGGTCGGGCAGCGATACCGTCTCGACCTCTTCGCCGAACGGGCGGTACCGGAAGGTCGGCATGGAGGAGTTCTTCTGCGTGTTCCAGATCGGCTGATCGGCAGGCGCCGGCTTGGACGGTGGCGTGATCGTGCGCGAACCGGAAGTGAAGGCGTCAGCGGGGGACATGGGAATCGATCTCCAGGTTTTGTGTGTGGACTGTAGAGAGCCCGACAGCTGAGGCGACCGGCGCACGGAGAGGGCCCGCGACGGGTGGCCAGTCTGGATCAGACCCCGCCGCGGCAACCAAGAAGGAGCGCGCGCTGCATAGAAGCACTGTACCCCCGACCCCCGATAGCAGGTGAGAAGTGGGGAGCAAATTCACACTCAGGGTGGTTCCGGCGTGGTCGACTGTGCGCATGACACAACAGCTCGACGCGGCCCGGACCTACGTCGCCGCGCTGCTCAGCCACGACGGTGATTCTGTGCCCTACGCGCCGAACGCGGTGCGCTACGAAGTGGGCCTGAAGACGGGATTCTCGGGAAACCACCTGCGGCGCAGCCTTTCGCGCGGCCCGCAGTTCCGGTTGATCCGCGCCATCCGGGACGAGCAGTATCGGGCGGACGGCGACGAGGTGGTGGCCGACTACCTGATCGACGCCGGGTTGTTCGGTCGCACGCTGGTCACCGCCCGAGTGCACGAGGCGTTCGTCATCCCGGCCGGCGATCCACGCATCCACCGCATCGAGGCCAGGATCCGACTCGTCGGCAGGAAAGACGATTGAGTGCTTCTCAGTCCGGGAGTCGTCGCATCTCGACGAGCGTGAGGCCGAGCGCGTCGAAGCGGGCGAGCATGCCGCGCAACTCGGTGGGGCTACGGACCGGTCCGTACAGGGTCGTGTGGGCGGTCTCCGAGACCTGCAGCTCGGGAAACGCCGCGAGAACCCGCTCGGACAGTTCGCCTCCGACGAGGAAGGCGTAACGCACGGTGGCCGGCCAGCCCGAATCGGAAGTGGCCATGACATCTCCCGTCTACCGATCGTGGCGCATGTGGTCGGAACCTGCCCGTCGGGTCCCCACACCCGATCCGTCGAGGATGCCGCGCGTGAGAGACGGGTGCCTCACCCGTCGATGGTGAATCCGAGAATCACAGCAGCCCGTGCGTGTGTGCCGCATTGACGGCGTCGCGTCGGGTGGTGACGCCGAGTTTGCGGTAGATGCCGCGCAGATGCGTCTTGACGGTGTTCACCGATACGCACAGGTCGGCCGCGATCTCCTCGGCGGTACGCCAGGTGGGCAATTCCGCGAGCAGTTGCAGCTCACGTCGGGTGAGCTTCTCGGCGGTGGTGGCGGGCGTGCGCGGTAGCGACGCCCACACGGTATCCGCGAATCGGTCGCGGGATCCGAATCGTCCGCGGCTGGTGGACAACAGTTCCACGGTCGCGGACGCCATGTCGTGGAAGGGTCGCAGTACGCCTTCGGGCTCGGCGAGGCGCAGGGCCTCGCCGAGCGCATCGTGGGCGCGAGAGTCGTGCGATCGACGCCGGGCGAGTTCGGCCTCGACGAGCCAGGCCGTGACGGTGTTGGTCGCTGCGGCACAAGGCAGTTCGCCCTCGAGTATCGGAAGCAGGACGGCCCGTGCCCGCTCCAGCTGGTTGGTACACAGGTGCAGGACTGCCTCGAGAAGTTGTACGTCACCGACTTGCCCCAGAGCCGTCGACGCGTTGGTGACCAGTTCACGCGCCCAGATCGTCTCGCCGATGTGCAGGTAGGCGAACTGGATCGACGGCAGACACGCGGCGATCAACCCCGGCGGATGTGATGCGGGCCGGCCCGACGAGCCGGCGGAGTGCAGTGCGGCCACCGCGATCCGGCGGTCGGGGGCGGTGTCGATGCCGAACAGTGCTGCGGCCACCGCGTTGTCCGGGTATGAGGGTGGGTCGCTCTCCGGTGGGAAACCCACGAGCTCCACTGCCCGACGCGTGTCGTTGCGTAGGTAGTGGCAGAGCGCCTCGAGCAGGGTGGCGGCGCGCCCGTCCGACGAGGCGGACGAACCGGTATCCGTTGCAGTCGAACGGCTCTCGACCGCGAGGGCATGTGCGTCACCGAGTTGCCCACGGGAGAGCGCGACGATGCCGAGTGCGATCGACGTCTGTGTCACCAGGCGTGGGGCGTCGCTCTCGCGCGCGTGGGCCCGGGCACGGCTCAGGTTGTCCGCTGCGGAGTCGAGGCGGCCGAGACGAAGGTGAACCCGTCCGCGCTGGAGTGCGGCAAAGGCGTCCAACAGGACGTCCCCCGACAGGTTGGCGGGCGGGCCGGCGAGCGCTGTCAGCGTGGTGAAGTCACCGGTGCTCACCGCGATCTGCATCCGTAGTGACTCTTCGAGAAGGGATGTGCGGAAATCGGTCCCGCCGTCCGGAGCCGGGATGTCGGCAGTCCCGAGCATTCCCGCGGCGACCGTGGGGTTGTCGGCGTGCAGATGCGCAGCTGCGCGCACGAGGCGGGTAATCGTTTGATCCGCGCACTGCGGCGCTCGGGCTAGCAGGCGTTCGATCGCTTCTCCGTGACCGTCCAGGACCAGCGCCAGACCGGATTTGGACAGCACGCTCTCGACGTCGGATGCCTCGCCTGCCGTCACGCCATGCTCGAGGGCGAGCAGCGCATCACCGAACCGGGCATACCAGCGGGCCGTCACGTGTTCGAGTTCTGCTACCGCCCGGCGGCCGAGCAGGCTGATCTCGGCGCGTAGATAGCTGCGTAGCAGTGGGTGGTAGCGGAACTGGGTGGGCGTGGTCTCGATCCGGGTGATCAGAAAGTTCCGGTGTTCGAGGAGGTCGATGATCGCGTGAGCATCGCTGCATCCGGTGAGTTCCTCGGCAAGTGCGGCGGAAAATGTCTCGGGAACCGAGGTTTTCACGAGGAACTGCCGGATCTCTTCGCTCTGACCCGAGAGAACCTGCTCGATCAGGTAGTCGGCGACGGCGCGACGGCATCCGCTGAAGTTCTCGATGAGGGTGCTCGGATCCGGGTGCCCCGCCAGCGACATGCCGGCGAGGCGGAGTCCTGCCGCCCAGCCCTCGGTGCGCCCCATCAGTGCTGTGAGGTCGTGGTCGTCGAGTTCGACGTCGTGTTCGGCGAGCATGGCCGTCGCTTCTTCCGAAGTGAAGGCGAGGTCGTTGAACGTCACGTCGAGAACGCGGCCGTCGAGTCGCAGCTTCTGGAATGCGAGCGGGGGCTCGAACCGGCAGCACACCACTACCTGCAGCCGATCCGGCGGTGCACGCAGCAGCATCTCCAGTTGCGACAGTGCGTTCGGTTCGTGGATCAGGTGCGCGTCGTCGACGACCAGCCAGACGGACTCGTCGATACCGTTCAGTGCCGATTCGAAGGTGAAGTCCTGTCCGCGAACGGGATCCAGAGCGGGCGTGCAGTTGTCGCGAAGGCGGGAATGGCCCGCGTCGGCAAGTGCGCGAGCGAGTTCGGTGCGGAGAGCGTGCGGGGCGTTGTGCCCGTCGTCGACCGACGCCCACGCGATGATCGGTTCCCCTGGTCCGCTGCCTACCCGGTGCGCCCAGTCCGCGAGAAACGTCGTCTTTCCCGAACCTGCTGGCGCACAGACGAGTACGACGGTACCAGCGGAATCGTGGTCGGCGAACGCGCAGTCGAGTACCTCGAAGAGACGAGTGCGGGACACGACGCGATCGCTGCGCAACACCGGAATCTCGGTGCTCGCAGCGAAACTCCCGCCCTGCACGATAGACACCCGACATGCCTCCCACACAACGAGTCATCATCCGGGACAAATGGACGAACCGCCTGTAGCGGGGAAAGTCTAACCCGCGCAGGCGGTTCGTGTGGGCAGTATCGCGTCAGTCGCGGGCCATCGCTGCCTGCATGTGCTTCTCGACATCGACGTACGCGTCGTCGGCGATGTCGAAGACCACCTTGGCTATCTCGCCGCCGCGGAACTCGAAACGTGGCTCCGGATAGGCGCTCGACACCGGGTCCGCACTGTCGTACCCGATGCACAGGCCCTCGCCACAAAGCGAGAAATGCCCGAGTACCGTGCGGATCTTCTGCTCACCGACCTGCTTGTCGTCGATGTACAGCCGCAGCGGGCCGATGCCTTCGCGGTTGGGGCCCATGCCCTCCTTCGTGAAATCCACCCCGATGATGTGTTTGCCGGACGTCGGGACGGGCGCGGAGATGCGGTCTTCCGGCGGGATACCGAGGAAGTTGTATGCGTAGGTGACGGTCCCGTCCTTGATGAACAGGCAGTGCCCGCCGAATCGTGAACCCTGCGCGAAGATCACCCCTTGCGTGCCGGGGGTGAGGTCGACCTCGGCGAGGATCTTGTACGACACTCCGTGCACGTTGGCCGCAGATCGTTCCGGCACCTCGCTGGTGCCGGGGTAGTAGACGTACTGCCCGCTCGGCGGCACGGGCTGGTGGAACTCCATTCCGATGAACGTCTCGAAGTCCTCGGGATTACCGATGATCTGCAGGTCGTTGAGCGGCAGCACCTTGTTGGCCTTCGCCTCGTCCATCCACAGTGCCTTCAGTTCCTCGAGCTTGTCCGGGTGCTCGGCGGCCAGGTCGTGCGCCTCGGAGCGGTCGACGTCCGTCTGATACAGCTCCCACACGTCGTCGTCGAAGTTGCCCATCCCCGAGACCGGACCGTGCACCGACACTGCCTTCCATCCCTGGTGCCACAGGCCGCGCTGGCCGAACATCTCGTAGTACTGCGTCTGCTTAGCCGTCGGGCCATCTGTGGGTGCGTCGAACGAGTACGTCATCGACACCCCCGACAGCGGTGTCTGTTCGACACCGTTGTACGTCTGCGGCATCGCGACGCCGCAGGCCTCGAGGATCGTCGGCACGATGTCCGTCGCATGGTGGTACTGGTGCCGCACCTCCCCGCGGGACTTCATCCCGGCCGGCCAGTGGATGACCAGTGGGTCGCAGACGCCGCCCTGGTAGGTGTACCGCTTGAACATCTTGTACGGCGTCGAGAACGCCGCCGCCCAGCCGGTCGGGTAGTGGTTGTAGGTTTCGGGGCTGCCGAGCTTGTCCACCATCGTGAGGTTCTGCGCCTCGTCGTCCGGGTAGCCGCCGAAGATCTTGCCCTCGTTGACCGAACCGTTGGGGCTGCCCTCGCCGGACGCCCCGTTGTCGGCGCAGTAGACGATCATCGTGTTGTCGAGCTGACCGGACTCCTCGAGGTAGTCGACGATGCGGCCGACCTGGGAGTCGGTGTATTCGGAGAACCCGGCGAACACCTCCGCCATGCGGCTGAACATGTGCTTTTCGTCGTCGTTCAGCTCGTCCCACGGCCGCACCTCGTCCGTGGGGGAGAACGTGCCGTCGGGCATCGGGTTCAGCGGGGTCAGGTCGGTGTCCTCGGGCAGGATGCCGCGCTCGATCATGCGGCCGAGCACCCATTCGCGGTAAGCCTCGTAACCGTCGTCGAACATGCCCTCGTACTTGTCGATGTACTCCTGCGGCGCGTGGTGCGGGGCGTGGTTCGCCCCCGGGCAGAACCACAGGTACCACGGCTTCTCCGGTTCGGTCTGCTTGACGTCGCGGATCATCTTGAGCGCCTGGTCCGCGAGGTCCTTCGAGAGGTGGTAGCCCTCCTCGGGTGAGTACGACTGCTCGATGTAGCGGTTGTCCTCGGCGAGTGACGGATACCAGTTGTTCGTCTCACCGCCGACGAAACCGTAGAAGCGGTCGTAGCCCTGCGCGAGCGGCCAGTTCTTCTTCGACGCTCCCGCCGTCCACTCGTCGATCGGGACGTTGTGATTCTTGCCGACCCAGAACGTCGCCCACCCGGCATCGCGCAACAGGTTTGCCATCGTGACGTTCGACGGCGGGATGTGGGAGTTGTATCCGGGGAAGCCGGTGGACGACTCGGAGATCGATGCGAAGCCGTTGAGGTGGTGGTTGCGGCCCGTCAGGAATGTGGACCGCGTCGGTGAACACAGCGCAGTCGTGTGCCACTGCGTGTAGGTCAGCCCGTTCTCGGCCAGGCGGTCCATCGTCGGCATGTTGATCCGACCGCCGTAGGGGGACCAGGCCGCCATGCCGGTGTCGTCGTACAGCACGACGAGGACGTTGGGGGCGCCCTGCGGCGCCTTGTCGGGCAGGAAGGCGTCCCAGTCCGAGACCGAGTCCCGTACGTCCATGTTGATGGTGCCCTCGAATTCCTTGGCCATTCCCGATCCTCCGTTCCGGCGCGAAGCGCGATGCCCCCATCGTCGGATTTCGCGGACGGCAGCGCTTCACCCATCGCGTGTGAAGAACGGGGCGTCGGAATCGGACACGATGGCGACGTGACGTCCCCGACCCGGAACTGGCCCGTGTTCGCCTCGCTGCAGGACTATCGGCGAGGCTGGATCAGGCCGGACGTGGTCGCGGGACTGACCGTCTGGGCAGTGCTCGTCCCCGAGGCCCTCGCATACGCAACGATCGCCGGCGTGCCGCCGGTGGTGGGGCTCTACGCCGCCGTTCCATCGCTGATTCTCTATGCGGCGGTCGGCAGTTCACGCCATCTCGTGGTGGGCCCGATGTCGGCGACGGCGGCGTTGTCGGCCGCGATCGTCGCCCCAATGGCCGGCGCGGACGGAGGCAAGTACGTCGCGTTGTCGGCGGTCCTGGCGATTGCGACGGGATTGGTGGGCCTGCTCGCCGGGTTGATCCGGCTCGGGTTCATTGCGTCCTTCATCTCCGAACCGGTGCTCGAGGGATTCATCGTCGGCCTCGCCCTCACGATCGTGATCGGACAGGTGCCGAAGCTGTTCGGGGTCGAGAAGTCGAGCGGCAACTTCTTCGAACAGGCGTGGGGTGTGATCACCCGTCTCGGGGACACCCAGTGGCGGACGCTCCTGATCGGTGCGCTGACCCTGGCGGTGGTCCTCGGCTTCAAGCGCTGGCTGCCGCTGATTCCCGGATCTCTGCTCGCAGTGCTGCTCGGTATCGCCGCGGTCGCGGTTTTCGATCTCGCCGACCAGGGTGTCGCCATCGTCGGGCACATCGAGGCTGGTCTGCCGGCGGTGGGCCTGCCCGACGGCGTCGGGTTCGACGACTACGTCGACCTGCTCGGTCCGGCGGTCGGAGTGCTGCTGATCGGGTTCGCGGAAGGTCTCGGTGCGGCCAAGACGTACGCGGCGAAGGCCGGCTACGAGGTGGACGCGAACCGGGAACTGCTGGGCCTGGGTGCATCCAACCTGGGAGCCGGCCTGGCGTCCGGGATGGTGGTCAACGGCAGCCTCTCCAAAACGGCTGTCAACGGTGGTGCCGGTGCGAAATCCCAGGTGAGTGGGCTCGTGGTGGCGGTGCTGACGATCACAACGCTCTTGTTTCTGACCGGACTGTTCGAGAAGTTGCCGGAGGCGACGCTCGCGGCCGTGGTGATCGCGGCCGTGATCGAACTCGTCGACATCGCCGCGCTGCGCCGGTTGTACGGGGTGTGGACCGCGCGCCTGGGCCGCATCTACGGCCATGCGGCCCGAGCGGACTTCGCGGCGGCGATCGCGGCGATGGCCGGCGTCCTGTTCTTCGACACGCTGCCCGGACTGGTGATCGGAATCGGGGTCTCGATGCTGCTCCTGCTGTACCGCGCGTCACGCCCGCACGTCGCGCAGCTCGCCAAACAGGGCAACCTGTGGATCGACGCCGAACGGCATCCGGAGTTGCCGACCCGCCCGGACGTGCTCGTCGTTCGAGTCGAGTCGGGACTGTTCTTCGCGAACTGCGATCACGTCAAGACCCGGATCGAGGACCTGTGCACCGAGCGAACCCGCCTGGTGGTGCTGGACGCCGAGACGTCGCCCTACGTGGACGTGACGGCCGCGGAGATGCTGGTGCAGTTGCGTAACACCCTGTCGCAGAGCGGTATCGAACTCCGCGTCGCGCGGGATATCGGCCAGTTCCGCGACACGCTCCGGCGGACGGACTCGGTCGGGGTCTATGCGACGATCGCCGATGCGCTGGCGGACAGCTCGGTGGACGAGAGCACATGACGACGACCGGGGAAGCGGTGTTCGCGCCGACACTCGTCGGCTACCGGAGGTCCTGGCTCCGAGCCGATCTCGTGGCCGGGCTGAGTGCCGGTGCGGTCGTGATCCCGCAGGCTATGGCGTACGCGACCATCGCCGACATGCCGGTGCAGATCGGCCTGTACACGTGCATGGTGCCGATGGTGGTGTACGCACTGCTGGGTGGATCGCGCACCGCGAGTGTCAGCACGACCTCCACGATCGCGACGTTGACCGCATCGACGCTCATCGGTGCCGGTATCGCCGCCGGGTCGGAGGACGCGCAGACCGCGCTCATGACATTGACACTGATGGTCGGGCTCATACTCCTTGCCGCTCGCGTCCTGCGGTTGGGCGCGATCATCGAGAACATCAGCGAGGCAACACTGTCCGGGATCAAGGCCGGCGTCGGACTGACGGTAGCGGCGAGCCAGCTACCGAAACTGCTCGGTGTCCCCGGCGATCCGGACGCCACCGGGTTCTTCCACGTGCTGAACGGTGTGCTGCGACAGCTGGGCGACGCCAACGGTGCGACAGTGGTCCTGTCGGTCGCATCCATCGGCGCGCTGCTCGCAATCGGGCGGTTGGTGCCGCGTGTTCCCGGACCGCTCGTCGTGGTGGCGGCCGGTGTCGCCCTGATCGCGTTCACCGGCCTCCGGGATCGGGGTGTCGCGGTCATTGCCGAAGTACCGCAGGGAATCCCACTTCCCGGGGTACCGTCGTTGCACGACGTTGCCGACCTCCTTCCCGGAGCGCTGGCGATCTCGGTGATGGCGTTCCTGGAGACCGTCGCGGTGGCACGAGGGGTGCGACGGTCCACGGAACCGCCGATCGACAGTGACCGGGAGCTGCTCGCGGGTGGGGTTGCGGCAGTGGCCGGTTCGTTCTTCCATACGCTGCCCCCGGCGGGCGGGTTCTCGCAGACCGCGGTGGCGGTGCGTGCCGGCGCGCGTACGCAGCTGAGCGGCATCGTGACCGCGGCGCTGGCCGTGCTCGTGGCGCTGTTCCTCGCGCCGGTGCTCAGCGATCTGCCGCAGGCGACGCTCGGCGCGATGGTGGTGGTCGCGACGCTGGGCCTCGTCGATCTCGGGTCCTTCGCGCGGTACTGGCGGGTGAACCGGATCGAATTCTGGATCGCGGCCGCGACCGCCGCGATCGGGCTGACGGCCGGACTGCTGCCGGCGGTGCTCGCAGGTGTCCTACTCACCCTGTATCTGGTTCTGCGCGAGCTTGATCGGCCGCACATCGCGCAGCTCGTCCGCGAGGTCAGGGGCGGCTGGCGGGTAGTGGAACCGGACGAGGACCCCGTGCATTCGGATCCGCTGGTGCTGCGGGTCGATTCGGGCCTCTACACCGCGAACGTCCGGGCCAACACCCGTGAGATCGCGCGTCGAGTCGCCCAGGCGCAGCCGTCCACGCTCATCATCGACTGCTCGCGTCTGGCGCAGGTGACGACGACGGTGATGCGGAGTTTCCTCGACCTCGTCAAGGAACTGTCGGATACGGGAGTGGAGGTCTACTTCGCCGCGTTGCCTCGCCGAAACCTCGACACCGTCCGCCGTACCGCACTCGGCCGGGACTACGAGTCGCGCGGGCGGGTGTTCGACAGTGTCGAGTCGGCGGCCCGCGCGCTGTCCGACTGACCGGGGGTTCTTCATGCCCCGCGGGTGAGGAATAGCACGCGTGAAAGGCGTTGGCTTCCTTCATGGGCGAGCTCATGCTGCAACTGCTTCCGGAACTGGCGGGCATGGCCGTCACGCCTGCCGGGATCGCGGTGGTGCGTTCGTCATCCGGAACCTGGTCGCGCCGGCTCGAGAGTCAGGCCCGGATGGTGCGCCGGCCCTCCGCGAACACACGCATCTCGTAGGAGACGAGTGCCAGCAGTACCGCCGTGAGAATGCCGAGCGTGACGAGCGCGGGCAGGTGCCATGCCACCGGGATCAACGCCACCAGCACCACGACAGTGACGGTGCGCGGCACGCTGAACGCGCCCACGCCGTACAGCTTGAAGACGATCAGTCCTGCCAGGTACAGCGCCGCGCCACCGAACATGGCCGCCAACGGCCAGCCCTGCAGGGGGTCGGTGAGGCGGTGGTGATTGCCGTCGCCGACGTAGAAGAGGATCTTCTTCAGACCCAGCGAGAGCATCACGATGCCGATCACCATCGGCAGGTGCGCGTAGCTGTAGCAGCGCTGCGCGATCTGGATGCGGCGCCGGCCCTCGGCCTCCTCGAAGGCGTGCTCGACCATCAGTGAGGTGACGTCGAAGTACGCCCACCACAGCAGCGACGACACCGTCAGCCCGAGCAGCGACGCCACCACGATGGCCCACGTGATCGGCAGGCTTGCCACCCCGATGCCGATCGAGACGATGGACTCACCCAGCGCGATGATCACGAACAGCCCGTGCCGTTCGGCGAAGTGGCTCACCGAGCGCAGCCGCCAGTTCGTGCCGCCGACCAGGGTGCCCAGATAGTCCCCGGCCAGCGCGAGGAACCACATCACTGTCTGCCACGGGCCGGTCAGCTGGGACGCGATCAACAGACAAGCCGTGCCGGTGAGCATCGACGGCACGAACCGCTTGACCTGACCTCGTAGCTGCGGATCGTCCTTGCTGATCACCAGGAACATCAGGATGTGCAGCAGTCGGACGGCGAAGTATCCGATGGCGAACACCATCGGGCCGTCGAGTCCGCCCGGCAGGTCGTCGAACGCCTCGGGGATGGTGAGCGCGACTATGAACACCGCCGACATCGCGGCAAGCATCGCCACCCGCACGACACCCTCGTCGGCGCGCACGAGGTTCGCGAGCCACGAGTAGCCGACCCAGCTCCACCAGAGCACGGCCATCACGAGGATGCCGTGCAGGAGATTGATCCCTGTGGGATCGTCGGCCATGAGGTCGGTGACTCTGGTGAGCGCGAAGACGAACACCAGGTCGAAGAAGAGCTCGAGTGGGGAGACCGAAGCGCGTTCCTCCGTGGGACGCGTGGTCAGCCTGCGGGTGATGTCCACGGCGACGATGCTGCCACCCGCGCGCCCGACAGGTCGCACGCACAGTCGGTGAGGACGCCCTGCACTGACGCGGACACCCCTCGGTAAGCTCGACCACTGGACTGCATCAACCCATCTATCCGGAGGTACACACGCGTGGCTCTCGTCGTCCAGAAGTACGGGGGATCCTCGGTCTCGAGCGCCGAGCGCATCCGACGCGTCGCTGAACGGATCGTCGAGACCAAGAAGGCGGGCAACGACGTTGTCGTGGTCGTCTCGGCGATGGGCGACACCACTGACGAGCTGCTCGACCTCGCGCAGCAGGTGTGCCCCGTGCCGCCGGCACGCGAGATGGACATGCTGCTCACCTCGGGTGAGCGCATCTCGAACGCGCTCGTCGCGATGGCGATTCACTCCCTCGGCGCGAAGGCGCGGTCGTTCACCGGCTCACAGGCCGGCGTCATCACGACCAGCAGCCACGGAAATGCCAAGATCATCGACGTCACTCCGGGCCGGGTCCGCACCGCGCTCGACGAGGGTTCGATCGTGCTGGTGGCCGGCTTCCAGGGAGTGAGCCAGGACAGCAAGGACGTCACCACCCTCGGCCGCGGCGGCTCCGACACCACCGCCGTCGCGCTCGCCGCGGCGCTGAAGGCGGACGTGTGCGAGATCTACACCGACGTCGACGGCGTCTTCACCGCCGACCCGCGCATCGTGCCCGACGCCCAGCGCCTCGACACCGTCTCCTTCGAGGAGATGCTCGAGATGGCCGCCTGCGGCGCGAAGGTTCTGATGCTGCGCTGCGTCGAGTACGCCCGCCGCTACAACGTGCCCGTGCACGTTCGCTCGTCATACACGACCAAGCCCGGAACGATCGTGTCCGGATCGATGGAGGACATTCCCGTGGAAGAAGCCCTGATCACCGGTGTTGCCCACGACCGCGGCGAGGCCAAGGTCACCGTCGTCGGCATGCCCGACACCCCGGGCCATGCCGCCAAGCTCTTCCGTGCGGTCGCCGACGCCGAGATCAACATCGACATGGTGCTCCAGAACATCTCGAAGGTGGAGACCGGCAAGACCGACATCACCTTCACGCTGCCCAAGTCTGACGGCCCGCGCGCGGTGGAGAAGCTGACGGCCCTGCAGTCGGAGATCGGCTTCACGCAGATCCTGTTCGACGACCTCATCGGCAAGGTGTCGCTCGTCGGCGCCGGCATGAAGAGCCACCCGGGCGTCACCGCCAAGTTCTGCGAGGCCCTCGCGGACGCCGGCGTCAACATCGACCTGATCTCGACGTCGGAAATCCGCATCTCGGTGCTCGTCAAGGACACCGATCTGGACGACGCCGTGCGGGCGATCCACGCAGCATTCGAACTCGGCGGCGAGGAAGCGGCCGTCGTGCACGCAGGAACGGGACGGTAGTAGAGCTATGACCAGTGAGACGAGCGAAGCGACGAAGAATGTGACGGTCGCTGTCGTCGGTGCCACCGGCCAGGTCGGCATCGTCATGCGCACCCTGCTCGAGGAGCGCAACTTCCCCGCCGACAAGGTGCGGTTCTTCGCATCCGCGCGTTCGGCCGGTAAGACGCTGCCCTTCCGTGGTGAGGACATCGTCGTCGAGGACGCATCCGCGACCTCCGACGAGGACCTGAAGGGTATCGACATCGCGCTGTTCTCGGCCGGCGCGACGCTCTCGCGCGCGCAGGCCCCGCGCTTCGCCGCGGCCGGCGCGATCGTCGTCGACAACTCGTCGGCGTGGCGTAAGGATCCCGAGGTCCCCCTCGTCGTCAGCGAGGTGAACCCGGAGGAGACGAAGAACCCGCCGAAGGGCATCATCGCCAATCCGAACTGCACCACGATGGCCGCGATGCCGGTCCTCAAGGTGCTCCACGACGAGGCGGGCCTGCAGCGCCTGATCGTCAGCAGCTACCAGGCGGTCTCGGGCAGCGGCATCGCCGGTGTCGAGGAGCTCGTCGGCCAGGTGCGCGCCGTCGTCGGCGACGCCGAGAAGCTGGTGCACTCCGGTGCGGCCGTGGACTTCCCGGCCCCGGACAAGTACGTCGCGCCCATCGCGTTCAACGTCGTGCCGCTCGCCGGTGCGCTCGTCGACGACGGCAGCGGCGAGACCGACGAGGACCAGAAGCTCCGCAACGAGAGCCGCAAGATCCTGGGCCTTCCGGGTCTGCTGGTGTCGGGCACGTGTGTGCGCGTCCCGGTCGTCACCGGCCACTCGCTGGCGATCAACGCCGAGTTCGAGCGCCCGCTGTCGGTCGAGCGCGCCAAGGAACTGCTCGCCGACGCCCCCGGCGTCGAGCTGGTGGACGTGCCGAACCCGCTCGCCGCCGCCGGTGGCGACGTGTCCCTGGTCGGCCGGATCCGTCAGGACCCGGGTGCCCCCGACGGGCGCGGTCTGGCGTTGTTCGTCTCGGGCGACAACCTGCGTAAGGGTGCGGCGCTCAACACCATCCAGATCGCTGAGCTGCTCGTCTAGCTCCTGCTCGTCCCGCGTGCGCGGTCACGCCGGCCTTCAGGTCGGGGTGGCCGCGCACGCGTCATTTCCGCTCAGTGGGGACGCCCGTTGCACCCGGGTACATTCCTTCGTACATTCACCCCGACGGTGGCCGATGTGACCCGGCTCACGCGCGGAATCGAGGAGGGTGTCGAGGGTGTCTACCGGAAACAGTGCCGACTGGGGCCCGCTCCTCGAACGACTGACCGAGCGGAAGGCGTCTGCCCGCGCGATGGGAGGTCCGGAGAAGGTCGCGCGCTACCGCTCGTCCGGACGGCTGGACGCCCGGGAGCGGGTCTGCACGCTGGTGGACCCGGGAACCTTCGTCGAATTGGGGCCGCTCACAGGTGATCCTGCGGTGCCGTCGGACGCGTTCGTCGCCGGAACGGGGACCATCGACGGCCGGCCCGTGACGATCGGGGCGGAGGACTTCACCGTCGCCGGTGGCTCGATCGGCACTGCGGCCGCGTCCAAGCGCGCCCGCGCCGCGCAGCTCGCGCTGCGCAACCGGACGCCGCTGGTGATGATGCTCGAGGGTGCCGGCCACCGCGCCACGAATGCGCTGGAACGAAATCGTCCGGCGCCCAACGACCTTCAGGCGATGGCCGATCTGTCGGGGCTGGTCCCCACCGTGGCGATCGTGACCGGGCCGTCCGCCGGGCACGGGGCGCTGGCCGCGCCCTTGTCGGACTTCGTGATCATGGTCGACGGCCACGGCGCGCTGTTCACTGCCGGGCCGCCGCTCGTGGCGGCGTCCACCGGCGAACAGATCGACAAACAAACGCTCGGCGGACCGCAGGTCGCGATCGAGACGTCCGGCGTCGCCCATAATCTCGCCGAGTCCGACGAGGCCGCGCTGGCCCTCGCCCGCCGGTACCTGTCGTACTTCCCGAGCAGTGCGTGGCAGCGCCCGCCGTGGGTGGGCCCGCACGGTGGCAACCACGATGTCGGCGAGCGGTCCCTGCCGGAGTTGCTCGATCTGATCCCGGTGAACCAGAAGCGGCCCTACGACATGCGGGCAATGCTCGGCGCGCTGGCCGATACCGGCACCGTCACCGAGATCCAGCCCACCTACGGGACATCGATCATCACCGCACTGGTCCGGATCGGCGGACACTCCGTCGCCGTCGTCGCGAACCAGCCGACGGTGATGGCGGGGGCCGTCACCGTGGCCGCTGCCGACAAGGCAGCGGCATTCCTCCAGCTCGCCGGCGCCTTCCATCTCCCGGTACTGTTCCTCGCGGACAACCCGGGCGTGATGGCGGGCAGTGGATCCGAGAAGGCCGGCATCCTCAAGGCCAGTGCGCGCATGTTCGCCGCACAGCATCGGCTGCGAACGCCGAAGTTCCATGTGACGGTGCGCAAGGCGTTCGGATTCGGCAGTTCCGTGATGGGCGCCAATCCGTACGACAACCAGACGATGACACTCGCATTCCCGGCCGTCACGCTCGGTGGCATCCCCGCCGACGTCGGCGGGCGTACCGCGAAGGAAGACGACCATACCCGCCGCGCGCTCGTCGAGAACGAGTCGTCGGGGCCGTGGGCGCTGGCACAGACCCTGTTCTACGACGACGTGATCGATCCGCGAGAGCTGCGGAACATCCTCCTCCGTGGACTCGCCGCGAGTAGACGGGACGACGCCGTCGACCCCGTTGCACACCACGGCTACCTGCGCTGACCTGGAAATCGAAAGGGACACGACGTGTCGAAGAATTGGGAAGAAGAGTACGGCTACTCGAATGCCGTGCTCAGTGGCGATCTGCTGTTCTGCTCGGGCCAGGTCGGCCTCGAGGCGGACGGAAGCGCTCCGGCGGATCCGGAACGGCAGTACGACCTCGCGTTCGCGACGCTCGGCGCGCTGCTCGCCGAGCACGGTGCGGCTCCACAGGATCTAGTGGAGCTGACCAGCTTCCACGTCGGCTTTCCCGAACACATGACCGAGTTCATGGCGGCGAAGGCGCGTTTCCAGAACGGCGCGCGGCCGGCGTGGACAGCGGTCGGAGTCGCGGCCCTCGGGATGCCAGGCATTCTCGTGGAGGTCAAGGCGACGGCCAGGATTCGCGGCGTCTGACCGGCATAGCTCTGTTACACAGCGCCGGAAACGAATTCGTGTGCTTCGCGGGCCGCGTCGCGCCACATGGACAGCGTGCCGTCCAGGTCGTCGTCGTCGAGATCGAAGGAGACCCACTCCTTCATCGTTCGGCTGCCCATCGTGACTTCCCGGGCGGTGCCGGCGGCGACGACCTCCTGGGCGCGGTGGCGCGGTAGCTTGACGATCAGCCGGTGGTCGTGGCCGAGAAACACGAAGATCTTGCCGGCCACGCGCAGGCCCGGGCTGCGAAACATCGTCCCGAACTCGACGAGAGGCTCACGAAGGAACTCGGCAGCAAGTTCGTCGAGCAGCGCGCGTGCCGGATCGAACTCGCCGGTCGATTCACCAAGCCGCACGAGTATCAGCGCCTGCCGGTCGTGGATGCACCTCGTCCGATCTACGTCGGATCCGACGGCCCGTGAGTTCTCCTCGCGCTCGCGGTCAGCGTGCTCTGCGAGGACGCGGCGACGCCTGAGAGCAGTGACACGATCGCGATGCCGACCACGAGGTAGATGGCCCCGCTGGCGACCTGCGACTTGGTGGTGGCATCGACGCTGAACGGCCAGAGCGCCGTCGCGGCGGTGGCGAGCACTCCGATCCAGCTGAAGAATGTCGTCGCGCGAGGCGTCGAGATCAGCAGGAGATGCAGCAGTCCGGTCGCGATCAGCGCCGCGATCGCGGAGTAGACGGCCACGGTGGCGACCTCCGAGTCCCACGGCGTGTGTGGTGGCGAGATGACGGGGGTGTCGATCGGGCCCCGCACGGCCAGGACCCCCACCATGGCGGCCAGGGCGGCGACGATCGCGGTGGCGACACCGCCCGCCCAGAGACGTCTCCAGTTGACCGTGGTGCGGGTTATTCGGGTTGTCGGTTCCGCGCTCATCGAGTGCTCCTCCCGGGACCTCGAACCGGATGTGCCCTGCTGTTCAGGCTAGGCCGGGAGGTGTGGTCCGCGGGCGGCCTCGGAGTAGGAATCGTGGTGCGGAAGAACCGAACGTCGCGAAAGGGTGAAATCGGAGGGTGAAATTCGTCCCCTTCCGCCGGTTGGACCGAATCGAAAATCATTGCCTCGCAGGACGAATCCACGTTGACGCAGAGATCGTTACCCGTGCAAAATTCCGCATAGGGTGCGAACGACGGGGCCGCGCCTGCCGCAGGTGGCACATCTGACAACAGGAGTGGGAACACTCTTCCAGTTCGTCTCGAATCATGCGGGCTCGCTGCAGAGAGCCTTCACCGGATTTGCATTCGGCAGCTGACTGCCAGACTCCCTGGGGAGGGAAAAGGCGCCGGCACCCAATGGGTGCCGGCGCCGCCCCGGGGAAGCGGGGGTGCGGAATCAGGCTGCCGGAGCGGTGGAGCCGAGGGGCAGGCCGGCGATGAGGTCACCGATGCCACCCGGGAGCGCCTCGAGCAGGCTACCGAGATCCAGGTCTGCGGGCAGCAGGGCCTGCAGGCTACCGAGATCGACGCTACCGAGCACGCCGCCGACCGTCACCAGCTGAGGTTCTCCGACCGCTGGAGTCGGGACGGTCTCCGAAACACACTCTCCGACAACGGCATACGCGCCGTCTGCAAGATCGGTGCTGAACGTGTCCTGAGACTCGGGACCGACGCGATCGGCAACATCCGTCTGCCACGACAGGAAGCCGGGCTCGGTGATCTTGCTCGGATCGTCCCTGAGTGCGGGCAGCTTTGCGACCTCGAGTGCAAACGCGCCGCAACTGCTCGTGGGATCGACGTTGGGGTTGGCGACGGTCACCGAGAGGGTGTTCTCCTCCACTGCGGTGGTGATCGTCGGGTTCGTGAGTTCGATCGGCTCGGCCGAGGCCAGAGCGGGTGCCGCGAGCGCTGCCGCGGCGATGATCGCAGCCCCACCGACCGCGTGACCGAGACTCTTCCGATTACGCAACTGCATGTTCATCCCCTTTCAAATGTGAACCATCGGAACGTGATCCAAGCTCACGCATTCTCCGAGACCAAGATCACCTCTCCACCATCGACGCCGTTTGCCCGACCCGCAACAGATGACCCGGGCAAACGGGGCAAAGGGAACGTCAAAATCGGCGTGAGCGAGGAGCTCGACCCTCCCGGGCGGCGCCATGAACTGCGCAAACCGAAAGGTCTCCACTGAAGGTAACGATGTCGTAACGGTCTAACCTGGAGGCTCGATCAATGATTGCGTCGCTTGAGTTTTCGCGGATTGCGCGAGCTCCGCGCGCTCCCGCGGGGAGAGGACACCGAGAAGCGACTCGGTGCGGCGCGGCGACGTTCCTGAGGTGTTCCTTCAGCGAATCATGGAGGTTTCCGTGAGTGGCTCCACCGGTCCGCGCAGGTACCGCCCGATCGGGCCCTCATCGAGCGCGAGCGCCTTCGTCACGACCGAGGCGCCGACCACGATGCCGCACGCGACGAACATCCAGCCGATGGCCGTGAACACCAGGCCCAGTTCGCCGAACTTGGATTCGGCTGTGGCCAGCGTCCGGGGGAGGACGACGTTGCCCCCGATCCGCAGGATCGTCAGACCCGCCGCGGTGATCGCGCCGGTCGTCCACAGCACTCGGGCGGACAGCCGCCGTTCGGTGAGCAGGTAGGGCACCAGGGTCCACAACCCGGTCCACACCACGAACTGTGCGGCCAGGGAGAGCGGGCCGCCCAGATAGGGGACGCCGCGCAGTACCCGGGTGGCGCCGATCAGCGCTGCGGAGGACGCCACCGACAGCAGTACCGCCAGCCACCGCCACCAACTCGCGAATCTCAGGGTCGGGACGTGCCACACCCGTCCGTACATCCGGCCGAGGGCTCGGGCGAAGGAGGTGCCACCCAGCAGGACCATCAGCAACCCGACGATTCCGAAGGCGGCGAACGACGGTTCGTCGACGCCGAAGCTGTCCGGGCCCACCTCGACGCTGTCCATGTCGATGCCGAACTGGTCGAAGAATCCCTTGGTGAACGTGTCGTGGCTGCCGATCGTCGATGCCATGATCACGACCGGCAGCACTGAGGTGAACGACTGGGCCGCGAGGGTCATGGATCGGTCCGCCCACTCGATGTCGACCACGCCGGACAGAATGCGTTGCACGGTCCGACCCGGAGGGGTGCCGCGTAGCCAGCCCTGTGCGGATTCCGACCGGGCGGCGAGCGCCTCCTTGGCCAGGGCGACAGAGAACCTCGAGGACCGCACGACACCCCTCCGAGACAACCGGCGTCGGGGTGGCGGGTGCCGTGCCGACAGACTAACGACAGCGTAGGCGAACCGGAGGTACCTGTCGGGCAGGCGAATCGGAAGTCACGCCCCGGATCCGGTCGCGGCAAGTACGGTGACGGGGCGCCGAGATGAGCCGCCGAGTCCGCGGGAGGCACCGTTGACGGACGAGGAGCACCCGGCCGCCCGTGTGATCGCGTGCGAGGCGGTCCTCGCGGTCCTCGTGGGTGTCGCCGCGACGGCCGTTCCCATTGCGGTGCTCGCCGCTGCCCGGGTCCTCGCCGTGTTCCTGTACGAGCGGGTGCCGGACGCGCTGGGCTTCTCGGGCGACGCCCGGTGGTGGCCGGTGGCGGTGCTGACCTCTGCGGGCGTCGTCGTCGGACTGATCGTCTGGCTGGTCCCCGGGCACGGTGGCCGCGACTCGGCGACGGCGGGTCTGATCGGACCACTGATGCCGCTGCGCGTACTGCCGAGCCTGCTGCTTGCGCTGGTGATCGCGCTGGGCGCGGGCGTCAGCCTGAGCCCGGAGAATGTCCTCGTCGCAGTCAACGCGGCACTCGCTGTGTGGGTGCTCGCGCGCATGGCGCCGACGGTCGCGTCCGACCGGGTCGTGGTGCTCGCGACGGCCGCGACGATCGGTGTCCAGTTCGGAACTCCTATCGCTGCGCCGCTCGCGTACCTCGAACTCACCGGGCGCCGGGTCCGGGGCAACCTGTGGGACGCCGTGTCGGCGCCGCTGGTCGCGGCCGGCGCGGGGACCATGACGATGGCGATCCTCGATCGACCCGTGCTGGCGCTGGACATGCCGGACTATGGGACGACGACGCTGCGCGACCTGATCGGGGGCATGGCGATCGCGACGGTGACCGCGGTTGCGATGCTGGCCGCGGTGTACGCGTACCGCGGCCTGCACACTCTGTTCCACCGCGTGCACAATCCCGTGCTGATGACGGGGGCGGCCGGCGTCGTGCTGGGCCTGGTGGGCGCGCTCGGCGGCCGCGAGTCGATGTTCAAGGACGTCTCGACGATGCGGTCCCTGGTCGACGAGGCGCCGAACCTGTCGATCCTGCGACTCACGGTGCTGGGCCTGTGCAGCCTCGTTGCCTTCTCGGTGGCGGCCGCGGGCGGGTTCCGGGGAGGGCGTGTGATCGCATCGGCGGCCATCGGGGTGACCGCCGGGCTGCTCGGGCACGCGCTGATGCCGGCGGTGCCGGTGACGCTCGCGATCGCGTGCGGCGTGCTCGGCGCGGTGGTGGTGGCGGTGCGCAGTTGCTGGCTCGGAATCTTCATCCCGGTGGCGATGGCCGGTTCGGTGTCGGTGCTGCCGGCCTTGTGCCTCGCGGTGTTGCCGGTGTGGCTGTTGGTGGTGCACCGGCCGACCATGACGATTCGCGTCTTCCGCGGATCACCGGGTGGTCGGTGATCCGCGGAAGGAGCGTTCAGTTCACTTGCGGTCGCGCAGGAGGAAGGAGAGCACGGACGCCAGCCAGGCGTCGCGGGCCTCGATCATCGTCCAGTGACCGCAGTTCGGGAACACGTGGAACTCGGCGTTGGGGATGTCGCGCATCGGCAGCAGGCCCATGTCGACGGGGCTGACGCGGTCGTCACGGCCCCACGTGATGAGGGTGGGGGCCTTGATCTTCCCGAGTCGGGCCCAGTACGGCGTGATGTCGGCCTGCGCGTTGGCGGCCGCCATCGCGGCCATCGCCTTGCTGCTGTACATCCGGCGGGCGATCTCGAGCGTCTTGGGCTCGGTCGCGAGCGCCCAGCGCTCCTCGATGAGCTGCTCGGTCACCATCGCGGGGTTGTAGACCATCGACTGCAGCCAGCGGACCAGGCTCTCGCGGGTCGGGTTGTCGGTGAATTCCGTGAGCAGCTTGATGCCCTCGCCCGGGAACGGGGAGAGGACATTCTTGCCGATGCCGCCGATCGAGACGAGCTTGTTCACCCGCTCGGGGTGTGCGATTGCGATGTTGGCGCCGACGCCGCCGCCCATCGAGTTGCCGATGATGTCGACCGCACCGAGGCCCAGTCCGTCGAGGAAGACGGGGACCGCATTGACGGCCTCGACCATCGGGTGGCCGTCACACGGATCGGAGACGCCGAAGCCGGGGAACTCGAGGACGTAGCAGGTGAAGTGCTTCGCGAAGTCCGCGAGGACGCCGCGGTAGTTGCGCCAGCCCGTGACACCGGGGCCGGAGCCGTGCAGCAGCAGCAGCGGGGGACCGTCGCCGGCCTGGTGGTAGCGGAGCACGCCCTGATCGGTGTGCAGTTCCCGCAGGGTGTCCTCGTAACTGATCTCAGTAGTCATCGTCAGCCTCTGTCTGTCGCGGATGTCGTCAGGGCCCAGCGTGTCCCGAATTGCCATCAACCGCCATACGGCTTCCCGCGCAGTGAAAAGGTTCCACCCGGCGATTCGTCCGGCTCGCCGCAAATCCGACGGAGAATTCGACTGGTTCCACGCAAAGTGTCAGGGCGGCAGTCGGTTCCGGCGTACCATCGGGCGAGCGTGCTCCGGCAGGGCGACCACGGGGGGAGTGTGACGTGACATGGGTGGACGGATGTCGAGACGCGCGTTCAATCGCGGGCTCGCGTGGACCGCGGGCGCAGTCGGCGTCGGCGCGGCGGGAATGGCCGCGGTGCGCGCGCAGGATCTCGGCGACCTCGGGAACATCGACCCGTCTCGGCCGCTGCTGTTCTCGTCGCCGAAGCTCGAGCCGTTCGTCGATCCGCTGCCCATGCTGCCGGTGCTGACCGGATCGCAGCTCGAACTGCGGGCCGCGAGCACCACCCACCGGTTCCATCGCGACCTGCAGCCGTCGCCGGCCCTCGCCTACGGCGGCATGGACTACCTGGGGCCGACGGTCGAGGCGCACGACGGCGATCCCCTGACCGTCGCCTACCGCAACGAGATCGGCGTCCACCCGCTCGCAGCCGACTTCGACACCACGCTGCACGGCGTCACCGAGCAGGACCGGACGGCGGTGCCGACGTCGATGCACCTGCACGGTGCGGTGACACCACCCGAACACGACGGCCACCCCGCCTTCCTGCAGCGGCCCGGACAGGGGCACGTGCACCACTATCCGAACGTGCACGAGGCCACCCAGTTCTGGTACCACGACCACGCGATGGGCATCACCCGCCTCAACGTGTATGCGGGTCTGGCAGGAATGTTCCTGCTGCGCGACGAATTCGACACGGGTGCAGCAGGAAACGCGTGGGGCCTGCCGTCCGGCGAGTTCGAGCTACCGCTGATCCTGCAGGAGAAGATCTTCACCGCCGACGGGCGTCAGAGTATCCGCGCGACCCCCGTCGTGCCGCAGGGCCGCTGGGACGGTGGCACCCCCGGTGACGTCGGTGTGGTGAACGGAAAGATCTGGCCGGAACTCGAGGTCGCCCGCGGAACGTACCGGCTCCGGATCGTCAACGCCGCGTCGTTCAGCGTGTGGAATCTGTTCTTCGGCAACAGAATGCGATTCTGGGTCCTCGGCATGGAGAGTGGGATGCTCGCGGCACCGGTGCCGACGACGAATGTGCGACTCGCGCCCGGCGAACGCGTCGATCTGCTGGTCGATTTCGGTGCGCTCGAGCCGGGAGCGACGGTGGAACTGTGCAACGACGAGCCGCCACCGTTGGCGGCCTCGCAGCGCGGTGCACGACCGATGCCACTGTTCTGCCGGTTCAAGGTGGCGGGCGGGCGCGGCTTCACCGGCGCGGTGCCGGAGACGCTGCGAGGCGGGGCCGGGCAGCCCGCGGATCTCGAACCGGTGCCGGCGCCGCAGGTGCAGCGAACCGTCACCGTCATGCAGTTGCCCGATCCGTCGTCCGGCAGTGTGCTGATGTCGCTCAACAACCTTCGGTTCGGGGATACCGATATCGAGATGCCGCGGCAGGGCACCGTCGAGCAGTGGAACATCGTCAACGTCACCCCCGAGCCGCATCCGATCCACCTGCACCTGGTCAACTTTCGGGTTCTCGGCCGACAGGCCTTCGACCTGTCGCGCTATACGCGGGAGAACCCGGCGCCACCGGTGGGGACCAAGTGGGCGCCGCCCGTCGATGCCTTCGTCACCGGGCCGCTGATCCCGCCAGCAGCGTGGGAGGCCGGGCGCAAGGACACCGTCGTCGCGAATCCCGGGGAAGTCACCCGCATCGTGGCGGTATTCCCGACGGCCGCCCGGTTGGGTTTCGACCCCGACGCGACGTTCGGTGTCGGCGAGGTCGCGGCGCCAGTGCCGGCCTCGCCCCAACACGCAGGGCACGGCACGCCCGCCCACGCGGGGCACGACACCGCGCCGGCCATGTCCGGGCAGTTGCAGGGGTACGTGTGGCACTGTCACATGCTCGACCACGAGGACCACGACATGATGCTGGGTTTCCGCACCGTCGCGGAGTGAGGTCGGCGGACCCGCCGCACCGGATGATTCGAAGTCTGTCAATATCGAAGAATGTCGAATCAAGGTGCGGGGTGCTGCACACCGCTCGGGACAGAGCCGATCCCCGAGGACCGGGCGAGCGATCTGGCCCGGATGTTCAAGGCGCTCGGCGATCCGGCGCGGTTGCGCATGCTGAGCCTCATCGCCGCGCACGAGGGCGGGGAGAGCTGCGTCTGTGACATCTCGCCCGCATTCGCCCTGTCGCAGCCGACAATCTCGCACCACCTGAAGGTGCTACGAGAGGCCGGTCTGCTCGACAGCGAGCGGCGAGGAACGTGGGTGTACTACCGGGTGATCCCGTCGGCGCTGGCGCAGCTCGCGGCGGTGCTGTCCCCGGAAGTGGACGGCGTCCTGGGCTCGGCCTGCGCACCGGTCGTGGGGATCGTCCGGTGACCGACGCGACCGCGCACCCCGCCGTCGTCGGCAAACTCTCGACCCTGGACCGTTTCCTGCCGGTGTGGATCGGTGTCGCGATGCTGGCGGGCCTGCTGCTGGGACGGATGATCCCCGGGCTGGGCGACGCGCTGTCGTCGGTGGAACTCGACGGCATTTCACTGCCGATCGCCCTCGGCCTGCTGATCATGATGTATCCGGTGCTGGCGAAGGTTCGCTACGACCGCCTCGACACCGTCACAGGCGATCGCAGACTGCTGCTCGGTTCGCTGCTGCTGAACTGGGTGCTCGGACCGGCACTGATGTTCGCGCTCGCCTGGATCCTCCTACCCGACCTGCCCGAGTACCGGACCGGCCTGATCATCGTCGGCCTGGCCCGGTGCATCGCGATGGTCATCATCTGGAACGACCTCGCGTGCGGTGACCGGGAGGCCGCAGCCGTGCTCGTGGCGATCAACTCGGTGTTCCAAGTGGTCATGTTCGCCGTGCTCGGCTGGTTCTACCTGTCGGTCCTGCCGGGTTGGCTCGGGCTGGAGCAGACCGCGATCGACACGTCGCCGTGGCAGATCGCGAAGTCGGTGCTGATCTTCCTCGGAATCCCGCTCCTGGCAGGCTTTCTCACCCGGCACTTCGGGGAGAAGGCGAGAGGCCGAGCCTGGTACGAGTCGAGGTTCCTGCCGCGGATCGGCCCGGGGGCGCTGTACGGGTTGCTGTTCACGATCGTGATCCTCTTCGCCCTGCAGGGCGAGCAGATCACCTCCCAGCCGCTGGATGTCGTGCGGATCGCGATCCCGCTGCTCGCCTACTTCGCGATCATGTGGGGCGGCGGCTACGCACTCGGCGCGGCGATGGGCCTGGGCTACGAGCGCACCACCGCCCTCGCATTCACCGCGGCGGGCAACAACTTCGAGCTCGCCATCGCGGTCGCGATCGCCACCTACGGCGTCACCTCCGGCCAGGCGCTCGCCGGTGTCGTGGGGCCGCTGATCGAGGTCCCCGTACTCGTCGGCCTCGTCTACGTCTCCCTCACGCTACGCAAGCGCTTCGCCCGAACCGGGCCGGAAAATGCGTTGGCGTCGAAGGAGTCCTGAACCCCGTGGTAGTTCCCAGCGCGCTCTTCATCTGTATCCACAACGCCGTCCGGCCCAACCGCGACGAGATTCGCAACCGGGTGGAAGTCTTGATCGCCGAGCTCCTGCCGTAGCCGGATGGTGGGAGTATTCCGTTCAGCAGCAAGTTGATTCGTTTGGTGCGGAGTCGTCCTTCGCTGCGGTGCGGCAGCAGACGCCGCCGACGGGATTGCTGTCCTCGACGTGCTGCGGACTCGAGCCGAAAGACTCCGAGTCGGCGAGCACCGTGTAGACCTCCCACTTCTCGCCGGCCGGGCCGGTGACCCACACCTTGTCCTGGGTGGCGAAGCAGCAGGTGGTGCCGATCTCCTCGTCCGTAAATAGGCCCTCGTCGGTGAGGCGCGCAATCTCCGCGTGCACCTTCTCCGACGATTCGACCTCGACTCCGAGGTGGTTGATCGTGCCGCCCTTGCCGGGATTCTCGAGCAGTACCAGCTTGAGCGGCGGCTCGGTGATCGCGAAGTTCGCGTAACCGGGCTTCAGCTTGGTCGGCTGCGTGCCGAAGAGCTTCGAGTAGAACGTGACCGCCTGCTCGAGGTCGTCGACGTTGAGAGCGAGTTGGGCGCGTGACATGAGAGCCTCCACCTATGCGATATATGTCGAATTCTTTGCAACTACAGACTCCCACCTTTTCGACATAAGTCAAGAAGCCGGTTACGATCGCGGCATGCCGAAAGCCCTGCCGATCGTGGATGTCAGCGCACCGATCTGCTGCGCGCCGGTCTCCGCAGCGCCGTTGAGTGACGACGCGGCGCTGCAGATCGCGCTCCGGTTGAAGGCGCTCGCCGACCCGGTCCGGATCAAGCTCGTGTCGATCCTGCTCACGACCGACGGTGGAGCGGTCTGCACGTGCGACCTCGCCGCCGGGGTCGGCCTGGGGGAGTCGACCGTCAGCCACCACCTGGGGCGACTCAAGAAGGCCGGCATGGTCGAATCGGAGCGGCGCGGCATGAACGTCTACTACCGGGCCCGCGGCGAATCGCTCGACGCACTCCGTCTGGTGCTCGACCCGAACTGCTGCGGCGAGTCGCGGTAGCGCCGTTCGACGCGATGTTCGCCCCGCAGTCCGGGTATCAAGACGCTAACGAATATCGATATGTGTGTGAATCGGCCATGAGGGTGCGAAGACTGGTCGGGCAGTGCGGTTGGAACACCGACAGCCTGGGTAACCGGTCGACGACGCGGGTCGCGTACGGAAGACAGTGCACGGCTCGGTCAGCTCGTCGACGGGACAGAGAGGACCCTGGATGAGCCCGATGCCCGCCACATCTTCCCGGCGCGCGAGGTAAGCCGCTGTGGCGACCGATGGAGGACGCAAGCTGGGCGTCGAGGAGGAGTTCCATCTCATCGACGCTACGACCCGGCGGCTGGTCACGCGCGCACCGGAACTGCTCGAGCGACTCCCCGGGGACGTCTATGTCGAGGAACTGCAGCGCTGCGTCGTCGAGGTCAACAGCGGGGTGTTCCCGGACCTGGCCGATCTCCGGGACGATCTGACCCACCTGCGGAGGGTCCTCGTCGACACCGCGGCCGCCCTCGGCATCGGAGTGGTGGCCGCGGGGGCGGTGCCCCTGTCGGTGCCCGCCGAGATGGCGGTCACCGAGACCCCACGGTATCGGCGCATGCTCGCCGACTATCAGCTCCTCGCCCGCGAGCAGCTGATCTGCGGCACACAGGTGCATGTGGACGTGGCGGATCGCGACGAGGCGGTGCGAATCGCCAATCGTGCCGCCCCGTACCTACCGGTCTTCCTCGCTCTGAGTGCGAGTTCACCGTTCTGGGCCGACGGCACCGACACCGGATACGCCAGCATGCGATGCCTGGTGTGGAGCCGCTGGCCCACCACCGGCCCCGCGGCGCCGGTGCAATCGGCCGCGGAATACGACCGGCTCATCGCGGACCTCGTCGCGAGTGGGGTGATCAGCGGCCCCGGAATGGTCTACTTCGACCTGCGACCGTCCGATCGGTATTCGACGCTCGAGCTGCGGGTGTGTGACAGCTGCCCGTCGGTGGACACGATTGCGCTCGTGGCGGGGCTCTTCCGTGCGCTCGTCGAACGCGAGGCCGCCGCCCTCCGTGAGGGGAGGCCACCGCTACAGGTCTCGCCCACGCTCGTGCGCGCGGCCATGTGGCGGGCGGCGCGTTCGGGTCTCGAGGGCGATCTGGTCGACGTGGAGGCTGCCGCGCCGCGTCCCGCTTCGGAGGTCGTCGAGGATCTGATCCGGTCACTGCGGCCCCACCTCGAATCCGCGGGTGATTGGGACGTGATCTCCGAGTTGGCGGCCGTCACTCTGAAGGAGGGCAGCTCGTCGGCGCGGCAGCGCCGGATCTTGCGTCGGCGGGGCCGGCTGACCGACGTCGTGGACCTGCTGGCGGCCGAGACTGCCGGCGGTGGGGACACCTGGACCGGGGCCGACGGCCCGGGAGGAGTTGCCGAACATGTGTGGCATATGCGGTGAGATTCGCTTCGACGGGACGCCGCCCGACGTGGCAGCGGTGGCCCGGATGACCGACGCGATGGTGACCCGCGGGCCGGATTCGGCCGGCGCCTATGCCCAGCAATCGGTGGCCTTCGGTCATCGCCGGTTGTGCATCATCGACCTGTCCGCGCGGGGCGGTCAGCCGATGGTCGACAGCGAACTCCGGTTGTCGCTGGTCTTCAACGGCTGCATCTACAACTACAAGGAGTTGCGCGCGGAACTGCACCAAGCGGGATACCGGTTCTTCTCGACGGCGGACAGTGAGGTGGTGCTCAAGAGCTTCCACCGCTGGGGCGCGGACTGCGTCCACCGCTTCAAAGGAATGTTCGCCTTCGCGGTGCACGAAATCGACTCGGGTGTGGTGACTTTCGCGCGGGATCGTCTGGGCATCAAGCCCCTGTACTTCACCGAGCGGCCGGGACGGTTGCGATTCGCCTCGACGTTGCAGGCGCTGCTGCGTGGCGGTGACGTCGACACCACGATCGACCGGGTCGCTCTGCATCACTATCTGAGCTTCGCCGCGGCCGTGCCGGCGCCGCACACCGTGTTCGAGGGCGTCCGTAAGCTGCCACCGGCGACGATCCGGGTGGTGCAGCCCGACGGAGCCGCCACCGAAAGGCAGTACTGGGAGCCCCGATTCGAGCCCGCTCCCGAGCGGACGTCGTGGACGCCGGAGCAGTGGCAGCAGGCGCTGATGGACTCACTGCGCACCGCGGTGTCGCGCCGGATGGTCGCCGACGTTCCCGTCGGGGTGCTGCTGTCGGGCGGCATCGATTCCAGTCTGCTCGTGGCCCTACTGGCCGAACAGGGGCAGCGGGGTCTCGCGACATTCAGCATCGGATTCGACTCGGCCGGAGGCGAATCCGGAAACGAGTACTTCTACTCCGATCTGGTGGCACGGACGTTCGGTACCGATCATCAGCAGATTCACATCGATCCGTCGCGGTTGCCCGCGGCGCTCCCGAAGACAGTCGAAGCGATGAGCGAGCCGATGCTCAGCCACGACTGCGTGGCGTTCTACCTCCTGTCGGAGGAGGTCTCCAAGTCCGTCAAGGTGGTGCAGTCCGGCCAGGGCGCCGATGAGATCCTCGGCGGCTACCACTGGTATCCGCCGCTGGTCGGGGTCGCGCGGGAACAGTCGGCCGAGGCGTACGCCAAGGTGTACTTCGACCGCACCCACGACGACATCGCGGCCCTGCTCGACCCCGCCTACTGTCTCGATCGTGACGTCAGTTCGGAATTCGTCGTCCGGCATCACAGCGCGCCGGGGGCCGACACCTCCGTCGATGCGGCGTTGCGACTCGACACGACGGTGATGCTCGTCGAGGACCCGGTCAAGCGGGTCGACACGATGACGATGGCGTGGGGGCTCGAGGCTCGGGTGCCGTTCCTCGATCACGAATTCGTGGAGCTGGCGGCCACCTGCCCGCCGGACCTCAAACTGGCGGGCGACGGCAAGGGCGTGCTCAAGGATGCCAGCCGCGGCCTACTGCCGAGCGAAGTGATCGATCGGACCAAGGGGTACTTCCCGGTCCCCGGAATCCGGCATCTCGAGGGCGGGGTCCTCGACCTCGTGCAGGACGCACTGCGCAGCCGCAGCGCTCGCGAGCGAGGCCTGTTCCGGCCGGAAGCGCTCGATGCGATGTTCGCCACTCCCAACGATATTCGTACCGCCCGCGGCGTGAACACCCTGTGGCAGGTGGGACTGCTGGAGATGTGGCTGCAGGCCATGGAGCGGCTGTGACCGCTCGGGAGTCGACGGAACCTTCAGGCGGACGGCACATCCGCTTCACTTCGGGCGCATCGGTGTCGCCGGACGCGACCGGATTCGCGCACATCGTCGACGACGGGGGCTACCCCTGGGCCGTGCAGCGATTCCTGTCGGGCCGGCACGGCAGCACGGACCGACGCGTGGAACTGCCGGTGCCCGGTCCCGTCACGAGGATCGTGCATTCGGCGGACAGCGGGTGGCTCGCGTGCCAGGTCGCCCCGCACGGCGGTAACCGCACTCAGGTGTGGGTCGTGCAAACCGATCCGCTGGATCGGTCGGCCCGCCTCGTCGGGTCGCAGCACGCAGTCTCGGCCGAGCTGATCGGATGGGACGGGAACCGGGTGGCGCTCACCGCGACCGACGAGGATGGAGTGGCGGAGGCGCGGTTGGTCGATCCGCACACCCAGGACACCACTGTGCTCGACCGTCGTGTCGGCAGTTTCCTCGTGGACGCGTGGGACGGATCCGCGCTGCTCCGGGTGGGGCCGCGCGGGCACCGTGAACTGTTGTTGCACCGCGACGACGGAAGCCGGGCCCCGTTGCTGCCGACGGACTTCGGATCGACCACCGACGCGGGCGTTCTCCTCGACGACCACCGACTGCTCGGTGTGCTCGGCCAGCACCGATCCCCGTGGGCGTCGAGCGAGGGTGAACCGGACCGGTACATCCGCGCGCTCGTGCGCAGTGACAACGGCGCGGAGTTCGCGCGTTTGCTCGGTGTGGCCGCCTCCGATCGGGGTGTCTCCTATCGCGTGCTGGCCGAGCGGGACAACTTCGACCTCGACGAGTTCGTCGTCAGCGACGACCATGCCACGGTGGCCCTGCTGTGGAACTACAAGGGCCTGAGCGAGTTGCAGATCTTGCATCTCGCGGACGGCACGCTCGATTCCCCGATCAGCCTGCCGGGGCTGGTGGCGTCCGAGCTCAGTATCAGTGCCGACGGCTCGTTGCTGGCGGTCACGGTGGAGGGCCCCGGGATGCCGCCGTCGGTGGAGATCGTCGACACGCGAACGGGGGAGTGGGGTCCCGTGGAACCGGCCCGGACCCGGATCGCCCGGGCCGACGCCCCGATGCTCGCCGAACTCACGGCGCGGGACGGGCTGCCCCTCACCGGATGGCTGTACCGTGCGGCCGGGGACGAGCCCGGACCGGTGATGCTGTGGTTCCACGGCGGACCGGAGCTTCAGGAACGTCCGGGATACAGCGACTACTTCCCGGCCCTCGTCGAAGCCGGCATCACCGTCTTTGCGCCGAACGTGCGCGGCTCGGGCGGATTCGGCCGCACCTTCATGCACGCCGACGAGCGGTACGGCCGATTCGCCGGCATCGACGACGTCGCGGACTGCGTGCGCTACGTCGTGGAGAACGGACTGGCCGACCCCGCGCGGATCGCGTGCGCCGGGCACTCGTACGGCGGGTACCTGACGTTGACGGCGCTCACGTTCCACCCCGACCTGTTCGCCACGGGCATCGCCGTCTGCGGCATGAGCAACCTCGAAACCTTCTATGCCAATACGGAACCGTGGATCGCGGCCGCCGCCTATCCCAAGTACGGGCACCCGGAGCACGACCGGGAGCTACTGGCGGAGCTCTCGCCGATCCACCGCGTCGCCTCCCTGAGGGCGCCCGTCCTCGTGGTGCACGGCGCCAACGACACCAACGTGCCGGTCAGTGAATCCGAACAGGTCGTGGCGTCGGTGCGAGCCCACGGTGGTGTCGCCGAACTGTTGTTGTTCCGCGACGAGGGCCACGACATCGTCAAGCGCGAGAATCGGGACACACTCGCCAAGACGATGGTGAACTGGCTGACGAGCCGACTGGCCCGGTCCGACGCCCCGGTCTCGGCGATCTGACGGGGGTGCCTGGACGATGCACATCGATCACGACCGGATCGTCGCCTGGCGACGGGATCTGCACGCCCACCCCGAACTGTCCTTCGAGGAGTTCCGGACCACCGCGCTGGTGCGTGACCACCTGCGTTCGCTGGGACTCGCTCCGGTGGACCTGCCGAGCGGTACCGGCCTGTGGTGCGACGTCGGGCCCGACACCGCGACGTGCGTCGCGTTGCGGGCCGACCTCGACGCGCTCCCGTTGACGGAGACAACCGGTGCGCCCTATGCGTCCACGGTCGAGGGGGTGTGCCACGCGTGCGGGCACGACGCGCACACCGCGATGCTCCTCGAGGCCGCGACAGTGCTGGCGGCCGAGCCTCCATCGCGACGGGTGAGGTTGATCTTCCAACCCGGTGAGGAGACGACCCCGGGAGGTTCCCTCAGGGTCGTCGCAGCCGGTGCGCTCGAGGGTGTTTCGCGAATCTTCGCCCTGCACTGCGCGCCGCAACTCGAGATCGGCAAGATCGCCACGCGGGCGGGCCCGATCACCTCGTCGGGCGCCATGCTCACGGTGCGACTGTCCTCTCCGGGTGGCCATTCGGCGCGTCCGCACCTGACGGGGGACCTGATCTTCGCCGCGTCCGTGCTGGTGACCGGGCTGGCGTCGGTGCTCGATCGCCGACTCGACGCCCGCACCGCCACCGTGCTGACCTGGGGCCGGATCCGGGCGGGCAGGGTCGGCAACGCCATTCCGGAGTCGGGGGAACTGGTGGGCACTCTGCGCAGCGCGTCGCACCGGACGTGGTCCACGGTGGAACCGCTGGTGCGGCGCGCCGTCGCAGACCTGCTCGCGCCGTACGGCGTCGAGCACGAACTGGACTACGTGCAGGGCGTGCCGCCGGTCGTCAACGACCCCGAGGCCACCGCCGAAATGATCGCAGCGATCCAGTCCGTCGTGGGTGTCGAGAATCTGGCCGAGGCCGGACAATCGAGCGGGGGCGAGGATTTCGCGTGGTACCTCGAGCACGTTCCCGGTGCCATGGCACGGCTGGGTGTCTGGGACGGCACCAGTGCGCGACATGATCTGCACACGCCGAACTTCGACCTGGACGAGCGTGCCCTCGTGTACGGGGTGCGCACCTTCCTCGCCCTCGCCTACGGTGGAGACTTCGAGGTGGAGTCGGGGGAGTGAGGAACGGATCGGGAGGCTGCAGATGGGGTTCTACACGGATCGGATCGTCCCGCACCTGGTGGACGTCTCGTGCGGGATGTCGTTGACCGAAGGGTCGCGGAAGCGCGTGTGCGCGGGACTGAACGGCCGTGTGGTCGAGATCGGCTTCGGGTCGGGTCTCAATATTCCCTTCTACCCCGCCGCTGTCGACTCGGTCAGCGCCGTCGAACCGGCCGACGAGGCATGGAAGCTGGCCGGCAAGCGGCTGTCGCGCTCCGGTGTCTCCGTCGAGCGATCCGGGCTCGACGGGCAGTCACTTCCGTTTCCCGACAACACCTTCGATACCGCCCTGTCCACCTGGACGATGTGCACCATCCCCGACGTCGGCGCCGCGCTGAACGAAGTGCGGCGAGTCCTGAAGCCCGGCGGGACTCTGCACTTCGTCGAACACGGACTCGCGCCGCACACCAAGGTTCAGCGCTGGCAGCGCCGGTTCGAGCCGATTCAGAAGGCCGTCGCCGGCGGCTGCCACCTCACTCGCGACATCCCCGCACTCGTACGTGTCGCGGGCTTCGAGATCAGGGATCTCGACAGCTTCTACGAGAAGGGTGCGCCGAGGATCATGGGCGCCCTCAGCCTCGGTGTCGCAGCGCCGGTCGAAGGCTGATCCGGCGACTGAAACCCTCCGGATTGCTACTCCGGCTCTGCCGATTCAGCTGACACGGACCTTCGCCGCGGGCGGCTGACCAAGTTCGGTGTTCCCGGTCCGCTTGCGGTCCTTCTGTAGGGCGAGTGTGACTGCAGCCAGGAGCGCGAACGTGCTGCCGGTCCACATGGCGACCGCGGGGTCGTTTCCGAAGATGCTGATCGCGAACGCGCTCACCGCGGTCCCGACCGTGATGCCCAGGGTGATGACCGACGTGTGGAAGGTGCTCACCAGGTTTCCCGTGCCCCCGATCTCCACGACGCGGGTTACCAGCGGCGGGTTCATCGTGACCCCGGCGAGCCCGACGACAAGCACCATGATGAGGACCAGGGGCTGAATCTGTCCTGCGAGTGCGAGTACGCCCAGCGAGACGAAGAGCAGGGCGTGGCCGAATCGCAGAACGCCGACGGCGTGCTTGTCTGCCAGCTTCCCGACGATCAGATTGCCGACGAGTGAGCAGAGTCCGTACGCGAGAAGTATCAGCGTCGTCGTGTCTGCGCCGAACCCGGCGCCTTCTTCCAGGAGCGGCGTGAAGTAGGAGAACGCCGCGTATGCGGCACCGATGGTCAGGAAGCTCACGAGGTAGCGCGACCACAGCTGGGGGAGACGAAGGTTGCGCACGTCCTGTGCGCTGTCGTCCGCGGTGGCGGCGCTTCTCGGGGCGAGCGCGAGGAGGCTCACGACGAACACGGCAAGAGCTGCGGCGCCGAGAATGTAGAAAGTGGCCTGCCAGTTCCAGCGGCCGGCGATGAAGTGGGAGACAGGAAGCCCTACCACCGTGCCGACCATGATGCCGCTCAGCACAATTGAGACGGACTCGCCGATTTTGTCCGCACTCGGTGCAAGCCTGGTGGCGTAGACGATCGACAGTCCCACCGCCGCCCCCGCGAGGCAACCGGTCACGATGCGCATCAGTACCACCCACCAGTACTCGTGCACGGCGGGGACGAGCATCTCGGGGACCGCGTAGGCGGCGACCACGGTGAGCAGTGCTTGCTTGGGCGGGCGGTGCCGCAGAGCATAGGCGATCACCGGCCCGCCGAGTGCCATGCCTAGGGCGAAGATCGAGACAAGCAGGCCGATCTTTCCTGTGTCCACCCCGAGGTCGTGGGCCATTTCTGACATCATCGCGGGCACTTGCAGCTCACTCGAGACCACGATGATCATGGTCAACATCAGTAGGTACAGGTGTTTCTTCATCGGATTCCTTCGGTGGTCGAAAGCCGCTTGTGTATTTCAAAGTACAAAACTCGGCGAAAGTCGAGTGCGTTGTCCGCCAACGCTTATGCCCTCAAGGAGTCGAGGTTCAGATTCGCAACCTTGCGCAGTGCGGCGGGCAGGGTGCCGGACTGCGCGAGAACGCGTATCCCGGAGATCGCCGACACCACCATGAGAGCAGCCTCATTCGGCGCCACCTCCGCCCGCAGGGTGCCATCGAGCCGCCCCGCCCTCACTGCGTCCGTTACGAGGGAGAGCTGGTCATCGAGGAAGCGGTCGAGGATGTGCTTCACTCGGGGCTCGCGGGCCCCGAGGTCCGGTGCCATGCGCGAACTCACAATCATGCAACCCGCAGCGTGCCCATTGTTCCTGGCGTCAGTCTCCTCGTCCAAGACGAGAGCAAATAGAGCCGAGAGGCGTTCGGCTCCTGACAGTTCGGCGTCTGTCAGGATCGCTTCCTGCTGCTCCCTGGCAACCGAGACGCTTCGTTCCAGGGAGCGGATGAACAGCTCGTCCTTCGAGGTGAAGGTGTTGTAGAGGCTGCTCCGGCGCACGCCGGCGGCGGCGCACAGTTGCTCCGTGGAGGTGTCTGCGAACCCGTGTACGCGGAACTGTTCGACGGAGGCATCCAGGACCGCCACCTCGTCGAACTCTCTCGGTCTACCCACGCCCGCAACACTACACAATTATGTACTTACGTGTCCAAAAGTCGGCTCGGCTTGCGCAGGACTCTCGACCGTGTCAGGTACCGCATTCGATGCGGGCCTCGGCTTCGAGGCGCTCCGTCCCCTCTGGATCCTCGCGGCGGGTGTCAGCCGCCGATCCTGTCGAGTTCGGCTACGGACGCTTCGGGGAGAGTCAGTGCGGCGCCGGCGATGTTCTGGCGTAGGTGTGCGGTCGACGAGGTGCCGGGGATGAGCAGGATGTTCGGGGAGCGCTGCAGAAGCCATGCGAGTGCCACCGACATCGGTGCTGCCTCGAGCTGTTCGGCTACCGCGGAGAGCGTTTCGGACTGCAGTGGTGTGAAGCCGCCCAGTGGAAAGAACGGGACGTAAGCGATGCCTTGCGCGGCGAGCTGGTCGATGAGGGCGTCGTCGTGGCGGTGCGCGAGGTTGTACATGTTCTGCACGCACACGATCGGGGCGATGGCCCGGGCTTCGTCCACCTGCTCGGGGGTGACGTTGCTGACCCCGAGGTGTCGGATCAGGCCTTCTGTCTGGAGTTCGGCGAGTGTTCCGAATGCTTCGGCGAGGGAACCGGATTGAGTTCCGGTTGCGTCTCCCATGCGCATGTTGACGAGGTCGAGCGTCTCGACCCCGAGGGACCGGAGGTTTTCTCGGACCTGCGTGCGGAGGTCTTCGGGTCGACGGGCAGTGGGCCACCCGCCCTGCGCGTCACGGTTGGCTCCGACCTTGGTGGCGACGAGCAGTGATTCGGGGTAGGGGCGCAGCGCTTCGGCGATCAGCTCGTTGGTCACTCCGGGGCCGTAGGCGTTGCTGGTGTCGATGTGAGTGATCCCGGCTTCGACGGCCTCGCGGAGCACGGTCAGAGCGCCGTCCCGGTCGGCCGGGGGCCCCATCGCCCAAGGGCCGGTCAGCTGCATCGCCCCGTAGCCGAACCTGGTGACGGGAGAGTCGCCGAGCGTCCAAGTGCCGCCCGGAAGTGAAGCGGTGGGTGTTTCCATCGTGGTCCCCTTGCTCAGGGGTAGCGCTTGTCGCTACCTGAGACCATCATTGGGGAGCCGCTTCCCGTAGGGAAATAGGCACCTGAAAGTGCGTAACTTACTCGAGGGAAGGTGTGGCAGAAGTGGCGACGACGAGTGCGGCTCAGAAGCGAGTTCTGGACAAGATGGAGTACAACGCCTTCCTGGCACAGTGCCCGAGTCGCCAACTGCTCGAACGAATCTCCGACAAGTGGGTGGTCCTCGTCCTGTGTGCGCTCGGCGGCGAGACGTCCGATCCTGGTGCCGCAACGGACGGTGCGGCGGGAACGGCAAAGGCAATGCGCTACTCCGAGATTGCGCGCTTGCTGGCAGGGGTCAGTCAGAAGATGCTGACGCAGACCTTGCGGGCACTCGAGCGTGACGGCATGATCACCCGCACCGTGACGCCAACTGTCCCGGTCAGCGTTTCCTACGAACTGACCGACCTCGGACTCTCGCTGCACGAAATGACACGTGGCCTCAGAAGTTGGGCACAAGACCATATGCAGCAGGTCCTCGCGCACCGATCCGCATACGACGAGCCCAGTGTCTGAGCAGCGGCGGCATTGTTGCCGTGAGTGCTGAGTAGCGAGTTGACCATCCGAAGTGCGTAGTGAGACTTGACGTTTCGTGGCGCGGCCCAGGCCCTCCGTGGGCGACCCCCCGGCTTGGGTTCCGGATGTCGAAACAGTTACTGACCACCGTGATTCGCGTGACTGTTCGCCGAGACTGATTGCTCCCACGACTCGGAGGGGTGCTACCGATCTCGTCTGCGGTGTGCGTGCGTGCGCACCTTCATTCGATTTCCGCAGGCTGCCATGGAGCACCACTTGGCGCTGCCGGGGCGACTGTGGTCGATGAGGAAGAGATTGCATTCGGTATTGGCGCAGGGGCGGAGTCGTCCGGGCATCTCCCTCGTGACGTCGGACCAGGCCATTGCTGCACGGACCGCGAGCCTCTCGGTTGCGGGGGCTTGTAGCTCCCATCGGATTCCACCGGGTGTGACCTCGGGTGTGAGGATCGCTCCGCCGATCAGTGGCCCGAGGTCGGTACCAGGGTCGGCCTGCTCGCGAACAACCTCATGCAAGGCGTCGCGCACTCGCTGAAGGTGCGCGATCTCGGCCTTCGAGCCGGTTCCGCCGAATCGGTGGGCGAATTCTGCGCCGGCCGCACCCTCCAGGCTGTCGGTCTGCTTGCCGTCGATGATCGGCGCACTGTTCAGGAGCGCCAACAACAGATCCTCGTCCCGAATCACCTGCACCCTTTCGTCTCGCCGCCCGGCCGCCACCGGGCACTCCCCATGCTACCGTCGCCTTAACCAGTTAAATTCAGTTAAGGGGTTAGTCATGCCTGTTGTGCGCCACCACACCGTCTCTGTCGAGGGCTACGAGGTCTTCTACCGCGAGTCCGGACCCGAAGACGCGCCCGTTCTCCTCCTGTTGCACGGCTATCCGACCAGCTCGCACATGTTTCGGCATCTCATTCCGGCCCTGGCGGACAGGTACCGGGTCATTGCTCCCGACCACATCGGTTTCGGTCGCTCGTCCGCCCCCTCCGCCGATGACTTCGAGTACACCTTCGAGTCTCTTGCGGACGTGACGCGGCGCTTCCTCGCGGAACTCGGCATCGCGAAGTACACGGTGTACGTGCAGGATTACGGCGCACCGATCGCATGGCGCTTGGCGCTGGCCGCCCCGTTGTCCGTCGAGGCCGTGATCTCGCAGAACGGCAACGCGTACGAGGAAGGCTTCGTACCGGCATTCTGGGAACCGATCTGGACGTACGGCGCCGACCGGTCCGACGAGAACGAAAGGGCACTACGTCCGGCCCTCGCCCGAGAGGCGGTCGAATGGCAGTACAAGCACGGGGTCGTCGACGAGACCACCATTGACCCCGATGCCTGGGAGCACGACCTCGCACTACTGAGTCGCCCGGGAGTCGATCGCGCTCAGCTCGATCTGTTCGCCGACTATGCAACCAATCGACAGCTGTACCCCGCGGTCCACGCTTGGCTGCGCACCACCCAGATCCCCCTACGTCACTGGTGTCGCCCTACCCGTGGATGGCGGGAGCACGATCCGCCGCTGAACGGCGACGATCTGCGATTGTGGCGATCATTAGGAGCCTAGTCGGCTCCTCCAGGTAGCCTGCTACCCAAAACCGAATGACTACCGGATAAGACGGTGCTATCACGGGGGATACGGTCCGGGCTGATGACGGTCGCGGAGTGATTTGGGCGGATCGCGGTGGCGGGGCAGAACCGGAGGGACGCGACGATGAGTCGATGCTCACCATGATGCGTTTTGTCAGCGCGGATTCGAGCGCATCCCTCCGGTGGGATACGTTGAACGCGCTGTGCCGCAGAGGCGGCGAGGACCCCGCGCTACCCCTTGGTGCGGGGCCTTCGCCGCCTCTGGCGTCAGCTGGCAAGCAGGGAAAGAGATGTAGATGCTGCCGACGCCTTTCATAACCCGAGTCCAGCGTTGCTCCCCCATCGCTGATGTGTTCCCTCTCTTGTTCCTGACCGTGAAACACCGAACGGGAGCCCGCGGCACGGTTTCGCGAGCGAAGCGTGCCGTGAACTCCCGTTCGACGGTGTGTGTCAGACGCGCCCGAAGTACGCGTCCTTGAGGACCGCGATGTCGTCGATCTCCGACGCCGGCGAATCCATGACGACCTTGCCGATGTCGAGGACGGTGACGTGGTCGGCGACGCTCATGGCCGCCTCGACGGCCTGCTCGACGAGGAGCACGGCCAGGCCGGTCTCCTTGAGAAGCTGCACGCGTTCCATCACCTCGTTGACGATGACCGGGGCCAGACCGCCCGACGGCTCGTCGAGCAGCAGCAGCCGCGGGTTCGACATCAGTGCCGCGCCGATCGCCAGCATCTGCTGCTGGCCACCGGACATCGAGCCCGCCAACAGGTTCCGCTTCTCACCGAGGATCGGGAACATCTCGTAGATGCGCTCGACGTCGGGGCCCAGAGCACCGCGCCGCATCTTCCGGGTGTAGCCGCCGAGCAGCAGGTTCTGCTCGATGGTCTGCTTGTGGAAGACCCGCTTGCCCTCCTGCACATACGCCATACCGCGACGCACCCGCTGGTGCGCGGCGACACCGGAGATGTCCTGGCCGTCCATCTCGATGCTGCCGCCGTGCACCTTGTTCAGGCCCGAGATGGCACGCAGGGTGCTGGTCTTACCGGCACCGTTGCGCCCGAGCAGCGCCGTCACCTGGCCCGGGTACACGTCGAACGAGACGTCCCAGACCACGCGCAGGTCACCGTAACCGGACTGCAGATTCCGAACGCTCAGAACCGGTTCCATCACTCCACCTTCTCCAGCTCGACGCCCGTTCCGCTGTCGGGATCGACACCGAGGTACTCGCTGAGCACCCGCGGGTGATGCTCGATCTCCTCGGGCGGCCCGGACGCGATGACCTGCCCCTGCGCCAGCACGACGATGGTGTCGGCGAGCGAGAGGACCAGTCGGAAGTTGTGCTCCACCAGCAGGACCGTGGCCCCGGCGTCGCGCAGTGCCCGGATGAGCACCGACAGCCGCACCAGTTCGTCCTCGTCCATGCCGGACGCGATCTCGTCGAGCAGCAGCACACGCGGCTCGGCGATCACGGCACGCGCGACCTCGAGCATGCGCCGCATACCCAGCGGCAGCGAGGTGGCGACCTCGCCCTGCAGGTGCGACATTCCGACGAGTTCGAGAACCCGCTGGGCCTCGGCGATGTCCGCCTTGGCGACCTTGCGGAAGTTCGGCAGCCGGAGGATCGCGGAGATCATCGAGGCACGGTTGGTCATGTACCGGCCCGACGCGACAGCCTCGAGCACGGTGACGTTCTCGGGGATGTTCGGCGTCTGGAACGTGCGGGCCACGCCCTCACGTGCAACGCGGTGCGACGAGAACGTCTGAACCTCGGTGCTGCCGATGACGATCCGTCCCGCGTCCGCGGTGTAGAAGCCGCAGATCATGTTCAGCATCGTCGTCTTGCCCGAACCGTTGGGGCCGATCAGCGCGGTCACCTGTCCCGGCTCGGCGCGCAGCGTCGCCGACCTCAGGGCCTGGTTGCCACCGAACGCCTTCGAGATCCCGTCGACCTCGAGTGTTGATCCGGCGATCGGCGCCACGACGGGCACCTCGTTCGGATCCCGCGGCGCCGGCCGCTCCATCGCCCCGATGCCCGCCTTGCGGTCGATCCTGGTCGCCAGCGAGCGGAACACCTTGGTCAGACCGCCCGAGAGCAGCACGCCGCCGAGGATCAGGAAGCCGCCGTAGAACAGCAGCGAGTACTCCTGGAACGCGGTCGACTGGTTGGGGCCGAACTGCATGATGGCCGCACCGATGACCGCGC
>NZ_QAOW01000007.1 GCF_003051005.1 Rhodococcus sp. OK519 | reverse complement strand
CGCCGAGGATAGATTCATCGCGGACTTGCGTCGCCATGATCGGACCCCGGATCGCGACCGCGGATGGTGTACCGGCACCCGAGATGCCCAGGTTGGTGATCTCCAAGTCTGCGTCAGTGACGGTGAGCATCGCAGCTTCCGCTCCTACGGCGTCGACGGGGTCGAGCGAAGCGAGTATCAATGCGGTCTCACGCGCGCCGCGGCGCGCGTGAGACTCGCAGCTTGGCTGTTAAATCTTGGGCGAGGCTGCTTGTAGGACCAGCGTCGTCGGGGGGAAGCGGTTCACGACGTCATCCTCCAGAGACGGCGCCGAGCGAAGGTCGATTGGCGCGTTGACGCGAACGCTCTCGGCGCCGGTGAGCGTGGACAAGGACTGGGCAGCTGCGACACAGATCGCCCCCTGAACCGTGGCGGCGTGGGCGCGGGCATTCACGCGAAGACGTTCGGTCGTCGCATGGTCGAGCTGGGCGACCCCGACGCTCGGTGGCGACGCGTCGAAGGGGCGCTACGTGGCCGCACCGCGTGGTGATGAGGCGACTGCGGTGGGGTTCGTTCCGGCTCCACTGTCGAGGGCATGCGTTCGAGCAAGGTTTCCTGGGCGACCGGTAGCGGGCGAGCCGGCGGTAGCCGACCGCCGATCAGAGTCAACAGATCGTGCTCCCTGAAGCGCACCGCGGCCGTCGGTGATCCGGCGGGAGAACGTGAGCAGAACAACGGCCCCGAGAACACCGGAGGCGTCGGCCATAAGCGTTGCTTGGGCTAGTGGACTGCCGGCGGAGTCGATGGGACGTCTCTGTTCCGCCGCCGCTTCCGCGACCCAGTCGCTCCCGTGAACTACGTGAAGGGGAATGGATTGTCCGAGCGGCAGAACCTTCCGCGACCCCCGGATCGCTCGATGCCTACCGAGAGCGGGTGCGTCCCCCGTAGAGGTCGATGATGTGCTCGAACGATCCGAGGGAGCGCGGTGGCGAGTGCGGGTATGAAGTGTGGATCTCGTCCTCCGTGTCATCGTGAACGCTGGTTCGGACAAGTCAGGAGCCCGACTGTCCCGTCGCCGGTGTGTCGCCGATGACTGCGCCAACGGCCAGTTGGAGGGTCTCGGTCTCGGATGCAAATCGCATAGCGTTGGCCGGGAGCGCGCGTTCTGTGGCGAGCCCGTTGAGGACGGTGGTCAGGAATCGCGCACGTCGCTCCGCCTGACCTGCAGGGATTGCGCCTTCGTCTATTAGGACGGCCAACCAACGCTCGATTCGGCGGAGCCCCAACCGCTCGAGCGCGAGGTACACGGCGGACTCCTCTTCACCCAGGCCGGAAGCGATGTACGACTCGTACATCGCGCGCCACCGCTCACGCGCGCGATCGCCGGTGCCGAATTCCGAGAGCATCAGCCGCAAACATGCGACGAGGCGCTCCGCGGGTGTTCGCTCGGTGTCATAGATCGGGTCGTCGGGGATCTCGATGTCGTAGAGCCCCGCGACAACGGTCTCGACAAGCTCTCGCTGAGTCGGAAAGAAGTGACGAAGCGACCCCGTGCTCACGCCGGCTCGTGCTGCGACACCGCGGACGCTCAGCCGAGCCGGGGGATCTTCGCCGAGCATTGTCGCCGCCGCGATCAGAATCCGGTCGCGTGTATCTCGCTGTGTTGAACGGCCACTCATAGGTTCATGCCTCCCGAAGCTGTTTTATCACAGTGTACTAATTGAGTGAAGTCGATCTGCACAGTGCTGTGACAGAACATTCGGCCGACAGGAAGCGAGCGAGTGGCGTGGCCTCGGCGACCTCCCTCATGGGGAGAGTGCTTCCCCAGAAGACCGCAACCACATCGGCACAGGGTAGATGGGGGCGCTGGGACGCCTTGAATGATCGCTCGATGTAGAAACGCGCACCGGAGACCTAGCGGAGCTGGCCTACAGCGGCTGCCGCCGCCCCGGCGATCAGACGGTCGTCGTAGTCAGCTTCCCGCTCATCACGTGAGGACAGCACCGAGATGACGATCGGCCGTCCGTCGGTGGGCCACACCACGGCCAAATCCCCGCGCGATCCGTACATTCCTCCACCGGACTTGTCCCCGACCGTCCAATCCTCAGGCAGTTGAGCGCGCACCAAGGCGTCCCCAGTCCGCGAGGCCTTCATCCAGTCGGTCAGCGTGGTCTTCTCCTCGTCATCGAGCGCATCACCGAAGACGTACTCGCGCAGGTTGTTCGCGGACGCTCGCGGGGTGGTGGTGTCGCGGGCGTCCCCGGGGAGCGCTTCATTCAGGTCCGGCTCGATACGCGAGACCGTGGTCCCGGCGTCGCCGAGTTCATCGAGCCGTGCGTCGAATGCCTGCGGTCCGCCGAGCTCGGCGAAGATGAAGTTCGCGGCTGCATTGTCACTCTGGGTCAGTGCGGCCTCACAGATTTCGTCGAGGGTCATCGTCTGCCCCACTCTGGTCTCGGTCACGGGGGAATGCTTGATGATGTCCGAGGCGCCGACCTCCACGGTCTTGGCAAGACCCGCTGTGCCCACGTCGTCGAGAAGCGCGGCGGCGGCTAGCGCCTTGATCGTCGAAGCGTAGGCGAACCTTTCGTCGCCCCTCCATTCGATCTCACGCCCCGTACCGGTGTCGACTGCGTACACCCCCAGGCGCGCATCGAACTGCTCCTCTAGTGCAGCGAACTCCGAATCGGCTACGCCGGCCTCCGGAGCCGATGTCGCGTCGATGGCGTCCGAGGCGCTCGGCTCGGTCTGCCCGCAGGCGGGGAGCAGGCATAGGCCGATGGCGGCGGCGGTAATCAGGATCTTGTCGTACGCACCTCGTCCATTCGACTCAGCGTCCATGAGCACCCTCTCGTCGCAGTTTTCTATCACAGCGTGCTAGCCTCGCTCGACAATGTCTATCACACTGTACTAACAGAACTGGCGGGGAAAATGGGGATTGGGAGTTGGCGGTTCCGGCGTGTGCGTGCTGGGTCCGGTGAGCCGCTGAGTCGCTACCGTTGGTGGCAGATGTTCGGCAGATCCCTCCGCGCAATCACGCTTCCCGCCTCTGACGGCACGACGTCCATCTACGCCGTCGACGTTCGCCACGCTGGCGACATGACTGACGGAGAGATACGCGCGCGCCTCTATGTGGATGGATCGTTGCACTCATTCGCCAGGATGCCGGTCCGGTTTTCGGTCCCGGGCGGTCACATCGAGGTCGCCATCAACGGCTTCGGGCTCAAACGGTGCCACTACGTGCGTCCAGACGGCACCGAGCGGCAACTGAACCCCGATCCCGCATCCGCAGAAGGACGCCGGGCCCGAATGCACCATAGACACCCGGGTTTGAGTCGAGTCGTCGGCCTCGTCTCGACCGCGCTCGTCCTCGCCGGTTTGTGCGTCACGGTGCCACAGATCATCGAAGCGATCTCCCGGATTCCCCCTGTCGCCGACACGATCGGAACCTTCACACTTCCCGTGCAACTTCCCCTCCCAGTCAGCTTGCTCCTCGGGCTCGGAGCCGTCGTCGGTAGCACGGAACGTGCCTTGCGGATGCGATCGAACTGGATCGACGAGCTCGCCGGCTAAGACCACGAACGACAGCGACCATTCCGAGTGCCCACTCGACCCGGCTGCGGGCGTCGATGTGCTCATAGCCGCCGCCGACCGAAATCCCTCCCCCGGCAGCGACACCGGCATCGATGGACTGCATCGACACCTCGCCCGGGCTCGGGCCCGGGCCGCCGAGCATGTCGCTCAGGTCTACCTCGAACGCATCGACCGCCGATCCGGTGACGCTGCCGGACGCTCCGCACGAGAACGTCGCCTCCGGGATGCTCGTCTCGCTGGTGGCGCCGGAGTTGTGAGGTGCGGGAGTAGACATGGCCTACTCGATTCCTTCCGAGGTTCGCGAGGACGGTTCTTCCGATCGCGTTACTCGGTCAGATGCAGTCAGGTGGGCAAAGCTTCCCGTGGGATCGGCTCACTCATATTCGAGGTGGGCACGCGATGGAACGTCACTGGCCTGCGGCGGCGGGTCGGCGGTGGCCTGTTCGGCGTGTGCCGGTTCTTCTCTGGCTGGAGCTTGCCTTGACTCCTTCCCTACGTCAGGAAGGCATTTGCGACTGCGACCACCAACGCTGACACACAACCGACTGCGATACCGGCAATCTTCGGCGCTCTAGGCCGGAGCTGGCGTACGAGGTAGCCGGCCCCGGCTCCCACCAAGCCGACAGCGAGCACACCGCCAAAGATCGAGAACAAGCACTTCCAGCTGATGAACGGCCCGAGCCTGCTCGCTGCCGACTCGTTGCCGTACGTGTTCGACGGCTTCGAGTACTCGGGACAGGTCCCGCTCGAGGAGGTCGTGAACGCGGACGACTACATCTCCGGCAAGTATTTCCAGGACAAGCTCGCCACCGCGGAACCGCGCAAGGATCAGCTTCCGCTCAACCTGGCGATAGTCGGCTTCCCGTCACACGACTGACCTCGTAGCCACTACCCGGCCGGCGCAGCCGCCGGTCTCCACACTCCGAGTGGTGGTGGTATCGGCGTCCGGCCCCGCACCGGACGCCGATACCGCCTTACCTCAGTCCGATGCCGCGCCGGCGGTCCGGCCGAGGTGACGGGCGAAGAACCGGGCCGAACTGTCGCGCTCGTGTTCGGGCGCCTCGAAGTACCGGCCCGGGTGGGCGTGCAGGGACTTCTCCGTCGAGGCGAAGGCGTCGAACAATGCGAACCCGGACGCTCGGTCGATCTCCTCGTCGTCCCACGGGATTCGGTATTCGACCGGGACGGTGATCTGTCGTGCCACCTCGAGCAGGGCGTCGTTCACGAACACCGCGCCGATGCTCAGCGCGGCGATCCGGGGGTCGGCCGCCGCCAGCAGCAGCCCGGTGGCGACGCCCAATGTCATGCCGCCGTAGCCGATCTGCGCGTCGGCGCCGATCTCGGGCAGCGCCTGTAGCGCGTCCAGGGTCGCCTGCCACTCCGGCACGGCGCGCTCCGCCACCGACATGTTGTGTTCGACGACGATCGGAGCAAGGGGCTCGCCCGTCGACCGGGCTCGATGGATCGCGTCGACCCACCGTTGATCCTGTTGGTTCCGTGGTCGGTCGCCGTGTCCGGGTGCATCGATGGCGGCGACGGTGAAGCCATCGGCGGTGACGCTGTGCAGTGCGCCGGCCACCAGTCCCGGCGCCTTCTTGTGCATGCCGCCGGAATGCCCCGACAGCAGCAGCGGTCCGCCACCGGATCCGGTGGCGGGCGACCAGAGCACGCCGGTGATCTCGTCCAGAATGAAAGTGCGTTCGATGACACCGTTCGACGATGTCTCGGAGGTGAATTTCATGGTGTTGCCTTTCGGGATTGCCTGGTCAGGGGCTCCCGGCGACACCTACGTCAATCGCCCGACCGCGCACACGAGTGGGAGCACCCACATGGTTGCTGCGTACATGGGTCTCACCTCCTCGCGTGAAGTCACGGTCGGGCGCACGCTATCAACCTCGACCGAATCGCGTCCAACCTTTTTCCTGCTGTCGACGTCCCCGTCACGCCACCGATTCCGTCGTCTCGCGGAGAAGTTCGTAGTCGGCGGGATCGACGACGCGAGTGCGACGCCGGTAGTCCCATGACGACCCCGGCCACAGCGCGTGATTGGACCCGTGGGCGTCGAGGTACCAACTGGTGCAGCCTCCCGTGCTCCACACACCGTGCGCGAGGCGCTCGCGCAGTTCCGCGCCGAATGCGTCCTGGGTCTCGGCGCGCACATCGAGGGCGCCGGCGCCGTGGGTGTCGACGAGGCGCATCGCGTCCAGCACGTGCCCGATCTGCGCCTCGATCATCACGATCACCGAGTTGTGGCCCAATCCGGTGTTGGGGCCGGAGAGGAAGAACGCGTTCGGCATCCCGGAGACCGTGACGCCCAGATGGGTTCGCACCCCGCCTCGCTGCCAGCGTTCGAGCAAGCTGACACCCTCGCGGCCCACCAGATGCATCCCATTGAGCGCGCCCGCAACGCGAAATCCCGTGGCGTACACGATCACATCGACGGGTCGGCGGGTGCCGCCCGCAGTGACGACACAGTCCGGGCGGATCTCGGTGATCGCGTCGGTGACGAGCGACGTGTTCGGCCGCATCAGGGTGGGGTAGAAGTCGTCCGACCGCAGGATTCGCTTGCAGCCGATCCGGTAACCGGGGGTGAGGGCGTCGCGCAGGGCGGCGTCGGGCACCTGATCCCGTAGGTGCCGGAGGGCGCGAGCCTGGGTGCGTGCCAGCAGACCCGGACGGCGACTCAGCCCGAGCGCGAGCGTTTCGGCTCCCCAGTAGGTGGCCGCGCGGAACATCCTGCGCGCCATCGTGCTCCGACGGCTCGCCGCCACCACCCCGCGCAACCTCCGACGTGGCAGAATCCATGCCGGCGTGCGCTGGAAGACGTGGAGTTCGCCCGCCCGCTCGGCGAGGTGCGGCGCCAACTGGATCGCGCTCGCGCCGGTCCCGATCAGGGCCACTCGCTTGCCTGTGAGGTCGACGTCGTCGCGCCACGCCGCCGTGTGCATGCTCGCACCCGCGAACGTCTCGGCGCCGGGGATACGCGGGATGCGCGGCACGTTGAGGGCTCCGGACGCGACCACCAGATGCTGCGCCACGAACTCGCGTCCGGACTTGTCGAAAACCTGCCAGCGGCAGGCGGTCTCGTCCCACCGTGCTCCGGCCACCGCGGTGCCGAGTTCGAGGTGGTCGCCCAGCCCGTGGCGGTCCGTCAGTTCGGTGAGGTAGTCCAGGACCTCGGGCTGCGGCGCATGCGACGACGTCCAATCCGGCTTGGGGGCAAACGAGTACGAGTACAGGACCGACGGGATGTCACACTCGGCCCCCGGATAGGTGTTCTGCCGCCACGTGCCGCCCACCGTGTCGGCCTGCTCGAGAATGACGAAGTCGCGCTCACCGCTGCGGGCGAGCCGCAGGGCCATGCCGAGGCCGGCGAATCCGGCGCCCACGATCAGCACCCGGGTATGACGAACCGCCTCCGACACGCTGCATCCCATCCGTGAGGTTTCCGTGCAGCGCCTCCCTCACCGCTTGACGTCAGCAGTGTGCAACTTGAACAGCGTTCAAGACAAATCGCCAAGACCGGTCAGGCCACCTCGTCCTCGCCGCCCGGGGCGACTTTCCGCAGGCCACGGTAGGCTTCCTCGGGAGTTTTTCGTCCGGCGACGACGGCCTCCACCTCGGCGGCGATCGGCATCTCGACGTCGTAGTCGCGGGCCAATTCCATCACTGTCGGCGCGGTCTTGACCCCCTCGGCCACCTGCCCCAGCTTCTCCACCGCCTCGTCGACGGTGAGCCCGCGCGCGATGGCCTCGCCGACGCGGCGGTTGCGCGACGCCGGGCTCATGCAGGTGGCGATGAGGTCGCCGACACCGGTGAGTCCGGCGAAGGTGCGCGGGTTGGCGCCCATCGCCTCCCCGAGTCGCGTCATCTCCGCGAGACCGCGGGCGAGGACCATCGCGCGGGTGTTGTCTCCGACGCCCAGCCCGTCGGCCATGCCCGACGCGATCGCCACGATGTTCTTGAGTACGCCGCCCAGCTCGCAGCCGAGGACGTCGGTGTTGCGGTATACGCGAAAGACCTTGGACGCGAACAGCGGTTGTAGCGCCGTCGCGACGTCCACATCCTGCGTCGCGACCACCGACGCGGCGGCCAGGCCGTCGGCGATCTCCCGGGCGATGTTGGGGCCGGCCAGCAGGCCTACCGGGTGGCCGGGCAGGCATTCGGAGATCACCTCGGTGGGCCGCTGCCGGGTGCCGGGCTCGAGGCCCTTCGCGAGCGAGAGCACCGGCACCCATGCGCGGACCTCGTTGGAGATCAGGCCCAGCGTGCTGCGGATCGCGTGCGACGGCACCCCCACCACCAGGACGTCGGCCTCGTTCGCGGCCTCGACGATGTCGGACGTCGCCCGCAGGCTCTCGGGCAACTCGTGGTCACCGAGGTAGCGCGTGTTGCGGTGCTCGGTGTTGATCTCGTCGGCCGTCTCGGGGTTACGCGACCACAGCAGCGTGGGGGTGTTGTGGGCGGCGAGCTTGGCCACGGTGGTGCCCCACGACCCGGAGCCGAGGACGACGACGCGGACGGGTCGGGCCATCAGTGATCACCTCGTGCTGGGACGGTCTCGGGACTCATGGATTCAGGTTGGCACTGCGGTTGGTCTCGCGTGGACGAATCGGGAACTCCGGCGACGTGCCGACCACGGTCCGGCGGCCCGTCCGATGCCACAGTTTCGTCGAGTCGATCGTGTGGTCCCGGCCGACGAGGTCGATGTGCCGAGCGGTGAGGCCGACGGAATCGGCACGGGCGAGGGCCTCCGCGTACGAGCAACTGGAGTGGGGGAGACCTGAACCGTCGGCGGCCAGGCGGGTTGCGATGTCGGACACCGACAGCGGCTGCGGTGAGGCCGCGTGGAACAGGGCGCCGCTGTCGTCGTCGGAGCAGGTGAGCGCGAGGTGGGCGATCAGTTCGCCGAGTTCGTCGACGGCGATGGTCGACAGCATCGCGGTACCGTCGTCGATCCACGCCCCGGTCCGCGCCAGGATGTGCCGAAGCCCGGGCAGGAACCAGCGATCGCCCAGTCCGTGGATGAATCCGGGTCGGACAGTGATCCCACCGTCGGCGCGGACCATCCGGTCGGCCGCAGCCCGGGTGGCGCTGAGCGTGGTGACGGGGTTCGGTTCGCGGGCGTCCTCGACGATGTCCCGGAACGGGCCCTGGCCGTAGACGCCGATAGTGCTGAGATTGATGACGGAGTCGACCGACCGGGCCGCGGCCGCCGTGAGCACGTTCCGCGTGCCGTCGTAATTGATCTGCTTGCAGAGGTTCTCGTCCGAACCGGTGTAGCCGGCCGCGTGAACTATCACGTCGATGCCTTCGAGCGCCGGGAGCAAGGTCGAGGGATCGCCGATATCAGCCAAGACATATCGGACATTTTCACGCGGGAAGTCCGGAGGTCGCCGGACGAGCGCGGTGACTTCGCCGCGAGACTGGACAAGTGCCCGTAAAGTGGCATCGCCGATGAAACCGGCTGCCCCGAACAGCGCTACGCGGGGGCGGGTTTCGTCCGTTTCGTCGTGCGGCGTCATTGCGTGTGTCCGGAGGGGTGTCGAACGGAGAGGGGACGGGCGGAGTGCTCAAGCAGGAGAGGGCGATCGCGACCAGGAAAGAGATCGTCCGGGCGGCGGCCACTCGGTTCGACGAAACCGGCTACGAGCGCGCCAGCCTCGCCGAGATCGTCGAGCTGTCGGGCTTCACCAAAGGTGCGCTGTACTTCCACTTCAAGTCGAAGGACGATCTGGCCGCCGCGATCATCGACGAGCAGCACGCGATCTCGATGAACGCGGTCACCGCGATCCGCGCGACGAATGCGCCGGCGCTCGAGCAGGTGGTGATGCTGTCGTACGAGATGGGCCGCGAGATCACTGAGGACCCTGTCGTTCGGGCCGGTATCCGTCTGACTCTCGAGATGAGTGCGGAGGCCGGGCCGTCGACGCCGTATCAGGACTGGATCGAGGGCCTTCGCCACGTGTTCGGAGCGGCTATCGAAGAGGGCGACGTCTCGGACACCCTCGATCCCGCGGAGCTCGCGCGCTACTTCGTCGCGGCATTCACCGGCGTCCAGCTCGTGTCGAACGTGCTCACCCGCCGCGAGGATCTCGGGGCTCGACTCGATCAGATGCTGTTGTTCATCCTGTCGGCGATCGTCGCACCTCGTCGCCGTCACAAGATCGACCGCTACATTCATACGCGATGGAGCCCGACGAACGCGTGACTCGGTTCGGCGGTCGGCGTCGGCACAGCCAGCCGTATCGTTCCCGATGCCTTGGTCTCGCCCCACTGCGCGAATTCGATGTCGACGCAACCGTCCTCGCCAGGTCTGAGTTCGGTGGAAACCGTCGTCGGCTCATCCAATTCGAGGAACCGACGGAACCGCAGCTCGAGCGATTCGACGTCTGCACACGACCAGCCGAGCCGTAGTCGTGCGCTCTGCCGGGCCGCCTCCAGGATGACGACGCCCGGCACATGATCGGATGGATGGTCGAACAACACCGGATGGGTCGGGTCGACCCGGAGCAGCCAGCGCCCACCCCCGTCCCCCGACGGGTGTGCGCCGAGCACGACCGCCCGCGCATCGGGAACGCACACCGTCGACGGCGGTACCGAAAGGGGTTGCGGGATACGGCCCACCGTGGGTGCACGGTCTCCGCTCCAACGGATCCGGGCATAGTCGTCCGGGGTGAGAACACCGGCGACGGCCATGCCGCTTCCCGCCACCACACCGTCGACGCGGAAGTCCACGTCGACACTGAATGCCGACAGGCGGCCACCCCGACGGGCGTGCTCGGTGACGCGGGCGTCGATTACGACCTCGGCCGCGGACGAGCCGATGGTCAACCGGTCGAGAATCGCCTCGATTCGCATCGTCTGCATCGTGAACAGGTGCCCCAGGGGAACTGCGTAGTGCATGTGCCCGAGATAGATGGCGCACTGACGGACCGTCTCGCCGAGGAGCATCGTGTCGTAGCGGTCGGTGCACGTTCGATAGAAGGCATGTTGGCGCGGCCATTGCGCACCCAGCCGAAACCGGCCGCCCTCCCCGAGGGGAATACCGTCCGTCAGGTAGACCTCGGACACGGACTGACGATGTACGAACCGCCTCGGCACCGTCGATTCAAAGCTCAACGCCTGCACCATGTCACGGACAGTAGCGGGGGAAATCGCCTGGCATGAGTGGTTTGAGCGGAAAATTTGTACCTCGATCCACAATCGGCGCGCCTACAGTCGGAGGGGTACGAGGCGGACCCGATCTTCGAGACGATAGCGAGCGCCCAGTGTCGAACGACCTCCCTCTGCGCGACGTATACGCCGAGCCCACGCTCGCCGACGTGCTGCCCTCGGTGCTCGCCGCACTCGGGGTGCCCGGTGAGAACGACGCACTCGGTCTCCCCGAGGGGGACCGCACCGTCGTGCTGCTGATCGACGGGTTGGGCTGGAATCTGCTGCGCCACAACGTCGATGCCGCACCGTTCCTCGCGGAAGCCACGGGGCGTCCGATCCGTGCGGGGTTTCCCACCACGACCGCGACCAGCCTCGCGTCGTTCGGTACCGGTCTGCCGTCGGGGCGGCACGGCGTCACCGGCTACGTTTCCGACGTCGAGGAGGCGGGCGGCCCGTTCAACTGGCTGCGCTGGCAGCGCGTCGGCGATCACCGCGACATGCTCGGACAGGTGGTGCCGGAACGGATCCAGCCGTCGCGCACGGTGTTCGAGCGGGCGGTGGCCGACGGCGTCCGCACCACCACGGTGCTGCCGCGCGAGTTCCACGGCACCGGACTCACCCGCGCCGTGCTGCGCGGCGCCAGCTTCGCCGGAACCGTCGCGTACGGCGACCTTCTGCACTCGACGGTGCACGCCGCGAACGCAGCGGAGCGGACCCTCGTCTACTGCTATCTCAGCCAGATCGACACCCTCGGCCACGTGTACGGCCCCGGTGCCGACGCCTGGGTGGCGCAGTTGACCATCGTCGACCGGTTCGTCGAGGACCTCGTCGCGCATCTCGGGTCCGACGTGAACCTGCTCGTGACGGCCGATCACGGCATGGTTCCCGTCGATGCGGCGGACCGCATCGACGTCGACGGCAACGCGGCACTGTCCGACGGCGTCGTCGCCCTCACCGGCGAGGCCCGCTGCCGGTACGTGCACGCCGAGCCCGGACACGCCGACGCCGTGCTGCGGCGCTGGCGCGGCGAACTGGGCGACCGCGCGTGGGTGGGCACCCGCGACGACGTCGTGGCCGCCGGACTGCTCGGCCCGGATCCGTCGGACACCGCCCGACGCCGGATCGGGGACGTCGTGGCGATCGCCCGCGGCGGCGCGGCGATCGTGCGCAGCCAGGCCGAACCGCGCATGTCGATGCTGGCGGGCCAGCACGGCGCCCTCACCGACGACGAACTCCTGGTTCCGCTGCTGCAGGTGTGATGTCGCTGCGGGCGGCGGCGTCGGACTCTAGGGTGGCGGGCGGGGTGGGCCGAGCCACCCCGTGCGGAACGGACGACTGGGGGCGGGATGCGAACGCGCGAGACGACGATCATCAGGCACTGGAAGGTCACCTGGCGGGCGTGGCTGGTGTTCTGGATCGCCCGGATCTTCGTCAAACCGCTGTTTGCGGCGTGGCCCACCACCGACCGTGGCGTCGCGGCGCTCGGGCACCTCGAGAAGGTGGTCGACCGGCTGCCCCGGCCCAAGGGCGTCACGATCGAACCAATGACGCTCGGTGGGGTGCCCAGCGAACGAATCAGCCACCACCGCAAGGCGTCCGACGCACTGGCCGGTGCCACGATCCTGTACTTCCACGGCGGCGGATTCGTGTTCTGTGGCTTGGCGACTCACCGCAGCCTGTGCGCGTTGCTCACCGCTCGGGCCGGCGTCCCGGTGATCTCCGTCGAGTACCGGCAGTTGCCGTACGGCGGGATCGGCACGTCCATCCACGACGCGATGGCCGCGTACACCGAACTGCTCGGCACGTGCGAAGACCCGTCGAAGATCGTCCTCGCCGGCGACTCGGCCGGCGGCTACCTGGCGATGAAGGTGGCGGAACTCGCGGCGACGCGCGGCATGGTGACCCCGGCCGCGGTGATCGGGTACTCGCCGCTGCTCAACCTGGCGCTCGAGAAGCACGACCCCGACTACATGCGCCGAGACGCCTACCTGCCGATGAGCCAGGTCGAGGCGCTCAAGGATCGGTGGGCAGGCGGCCCCGACCCCATCGTCGGCGCCGACTCCCCGATCGAGGCCGACCCGCGGGTGTACCCGCCCGCGTTCTTCAGCGTCGCGCAGTACGAGCTGATGCGCCCCGACGTCGAGGCGATGACCGCGCTGCTCGAGGACGCCGGTCAGGCTGTCGAGACGCACGTGTGGAGCGGTCAGATCCACGCCTACCCGGTGATGGGCACGGTGTTGAAGGAGAGCACCATGACGATCGCGCTGAGCCTCGACTTCGTCCGACGCGCAGTGGGTTACCGCGGTCGGCACTCCGCCTGACCTAGCGGTTCAGCGCCTCGATCTGCCCCCGCAGGTTTGCCTCGGTCTGCTTGATCGCGGTGGCGACGAACGGCTCGATCAGCTTGCCCAGCGCCCTGCCGGCCAGCCCGCCGGGCAGTTCGTAGCCGAAGTCGACGGAGAGTTCGGTGCGGTCGTCGTCGACCGGGGTGAACTGCCAGCTGGACCGGTTCCCGAATCCGGCGACCGAGGACAGCGTGATGAGCCGATCGTGCTCCCACTCGGTGATCTCGACCGTCGACTTCAACGCCTTGGGGCCGAGCTGCATCGTCGCGTCGTAGGTGGCGCCCAGCCCGTGGTCGAGCGACCCGATCGGGTCGAAGCGGCTGATCCCGAACATCCAGTCGGGCACGTTCCGGTAGTCGTCGATGTGCGCGAACGCCAGATCGACGGGAACGATGGCCACTGCCTTGTGTCGAACGTGGATCATGTGTTCTCCCTCCCCCTGAACTCCCCGGAGATCGGACGTTAGTACACCCCGGATGTGACCCCGGTCACCGGCGCCCCGAAAGCCGGAATTCGGCGATTTCCCGGGCATTGTCGATGGCGTCCGCCAGCGCCCGGTGCCGGTCGTCGGCGTGGTCGGCGCCGAGGACCGCGAACTTGTCGGCCGCGCCCATCGGCACCCACGCCGCGAGCGCGTAGAGGTGGTCGCCGGGCTGCTCGAGCACGTCGTACATGCGCGGCGGCGCGGGCGGCGGGTCGTCGCGCAGTTCCCGGATGCGGGTCAGCAGGATGTACAGCTCGGTGATCTTGTCGGTGAGGTGCTGAAGCTGCGCCTCCGAGACCCGGCCCGACGCGTCCACCGGCCACGACTCGATCTCGGCGTTGGGATACGGATCGTCGCCGAGCCACCTCGCGATCCGGATCCGCTCCTCGCCGACGCACTCGAGCGCGTATCGGCCGTCGCCGATCCCGATATGGGAGACGATCCGCACCGCGGTGCCGACATCGTTGCGGACGTCGCCGCCGCCCACCTCGTTGCCGCGCGCGATGAGCACGGTGCCGAACACCGGGCCCTCGGTCGCCGTGAGGCAGTCGCGCACGAGCGCCTGGAAGCGGGGCTCGAACACGTGCAGCGGCAGCCGTTCCCCGGGCAGCAGTGCGGAGCCGAGGGGGAACATCGGCAGAACGGTCATTTGACCAGAATGGGCCATCAGGGCATCCGGAGACGCGGAACCGGGATCGTGTCGGGCGGGGTGTCGCGGTCCAGTTCGACGATCAGATGGTCGGCCCACGCAACCAGTCCGGTGATGTCGAGGGCGTGCGGAGGGTTGTCCTCGAACGGGACGATGCGGTGCCGACCCTGCCGGAGCAGTGAGACGGCACCGGCCGGATTGCCGCGCATCTGATGGGTCACGGCGACCGCGAGCTGGGCCAGGCCCTGCCACAGCCCGCGTTCCTCGTGCGGCGCCTTCTTCCACGCCGCCTCGAGTACCTCGTGCGCGTGGAACGGCAGATCGTGGTCGAGTAGCCGCTGCGCCTCGGTGATCGCCTCGCCGGGATCCAGATCCAGGTCGTCGGGCATCGTCGGAAACCCCTCCTCGCCCCACTCCAGCGGCCGGCCCAGGCGATCCCGGGGCCGGGCATTGCGCGGCTTGCCGAGGGTGTCCCGATCGCGGTCGGCCATAGAAGCAATCTAGCGCCGATGAGGGTGGCGGGGGAGGGTAGTCGGCGCGGCCGGGTGCTGGTCCCGCTCCCGAACTCGTCTCCTGCCCGCGCAATCGCGTCCGCGGGAGGTCATTTCGGGAGCGGTGTGTCGACATCGGGGCAAAAGAAAAGACCCGGTATCGCTGGTGCGATACCGGGTCTCTCATTTGTAGCGGGGACAGGATTTGAACCTGCGACCTCTGGGTTATGAGCCCAGCGAGCTACCGAGCTGCTCCACCCCGCGTCGGTAATTACAGACTACACGAGGTTTCGGGTCCGATTTACCATCGAGGCGATCCGCGGCTGTGTTCCCGGTCACCGGTACGACGCCCCGCGGGGTTGAGCCACCGCCTTAATCTGCGGAGAGACTGCACGACGAGGGATCCGGAGGGATTCGCATGGCACTGCTCGAGAACAAGGTCGCCTTCATCACCGGCGCGGCACGCGGACAGGGGCGCAACCACGCGGTGCGCTTCGCGCAGGAGGGCGCCGACATCATCGCGCTCGACATCTGCGCGTCCGTGTCCGACGACGTCGGTTACCCGGCGGCCACGCCCGAGGATCTCGAGGAGACCGCCCGCCTGGTGCGCGCCGAGGGGCGCGAGATCGTCACCGCGATCGGCGACGTCCGCGACCAGGCCGACCTGCAGGCGGCCGTCGACGCCGGTGTGGAGCGCTTCGGTCGCCTCGACATCGTGGTCGCCAACGCCGGCATCTCGACGTGGAACCGCTTCTGGGAGATGCCCGAGGAGCAGTGGACCACGATGATCGACATCAACCTCAACGGCGTGTGGCGCACGCTCAAGGCGGCGGTGCCCGCGATGATCGACGGTGGCCGCGGCGGCTCGATCATCGTCGTCAGCTCCGCGGCCGGCATCAAGGCCAGCCCGGGCACGTCGAACTACACCTCCGCCAAGCACGGCTTGGTGGGTCTGACGAAGACCGCAGCGATCGAGTTGGGGGAGTTCGGCATTCGCGTCAATTCCATTCATCCGGGCGCGGTGGACACCCCGATGGGTCAGGACGCCAACGTCGGCAAGATCCTCTCCCAGTTCCCGCGCTACCTGGACAACTACAAGTGGCCGCTCGCCGGGCTCAGCAAGTGCAGCGTCGACGACGTCTCCGAGGTGGTGCTGTACCTGGCCAGCGATCGATCGCGCACCGTCACCGGTTCGCAGATGTCGTTGGATCTGGGCCTCACGTCCATCTGACGCATCCGGGGAGCGGCGCGGTCACAGGTTGCCGCGCCGCTCCTGCTCGCGTTCGATCGCGAGGAACAGGGCCTGGAAGTTGCCCTTGCCGAACCCGAGCGAGCCGTGGCGCTCGATCAGTTCGAAGAACACCGTCGGCCGATCGCCGATGGGTTTGGTGAAGATCTGCAGCAGGTAGCCGTCCTCGTCGCGGTCGACGAGGATGCCGCGGCGCTCGAGCTCCTCGATGGGGACGCGCACCTCGCCGATCCGGGCCCGCAGCGCCGGATCCTCGTAGTACGACGCCGGTGTCGGCAGGAACTCGACGCCCGCCGCCGACAGCCGGTCCACCGCCTCGAGGATGTCCGACGTCGCCAGCGCCAGGTGCTGCGATCCGGGGCCGCGGTAGAACTCGAGGAACTCGTCGATCTGGGACCGCTTGCGGCCCACGGCCGGCTCGTTGAGGGGAATCTTGATGCGGTGGTTGCCGTTCGCGACCACCTTGCTCATCAGCGCGGAGTACTCGGTGGCGATGTCGTCGCCGACGAACTCGGCGAGATCGGTGAACCCCATGACGTGGTGGTAGAAGTCCACCCACTCGTTCATCTTGCCCAGTTCGACGTTGCCGACCACGTGGTCGAGCGCCTGGATCACCTGCGGCACGGCGCTCCGGGTGCCGGTGCGCTCGACATAGCCGGGCAGGTACGGGCCCGTGTAGCGGGACCGATCGACGAGCGTGTGCCGGGTCTCGCCGTATGCGGCGATGCTCGCGGTGCGGACGGTGCCGTGCTCGTCGGTGACGTCGTGAGGTTCGACGAGGGTGCGCGCCCCCTGGCCGCGGGCGTGCGCGATGCAGCGGTCGACGTCGGTGACCTCGAGGGCGACGTCGTAGACGCCGTCGCCGTGTCGGCGGTGATGGTCGTGGAGGGGGCTGGACGGATCGACGCCGCCGGTGAGCACGAATCTGACGGCGCCGCTGCGCAATACGAAGGCGCGGTGATCGCGATTGCCGGTCTCGGGGCCCGAGTACGCCTCGAGTTCCATCCCGAAGACGGCTCGGTAGTAGGCGGCGGACTGCGTCGCGTTGCCCACCACCCACACGATCGCGTCCCACCCGACCACCGGGAACGGATCGGCGGACGGATCGTGCTCGACGAGTCCGAGCAACTGGCGCAGCGTGGCGTCGTCGAGCCGGGTGAGTGACTGGTCGACGGTCATGATCGGACCTCCCGTGACGGGTACGGGTCGATCACAGCGCGCTGTGTGCGCGTTGGCAACATCGGTCGGTACGGCTGGCCAGGCTGGGCAATTCGCGTGAGGGGAGGCGATGTCGACTGTGCAGTTTGTACAGCCGCCGAAGTATCCCGGTTCGGGGCAGGAGCAGGACACGGGCGGCTCGTGAGGTGCGTCGCCCAGGATCGAGGATTGCACTCGTGTGGACTACTCCGCGGCCTCTGTGGATATTTGCGAAAAGCCTCCCAAAGGGGATGTGTACGAGTTAGTTTCCTTTGATCACGGCCGCGAAGGGGTGTTTATGGGGTTCGCCGACTGGCTCACGGCGGGAGCGCGACGGATTCCGAGCAAGGATGCCGAGTTCATCTACGGGGAGGCCGATGGCCACCTCGGGCACTTCGTCGTCGTGTACGTCTTCGACACCACACAGTTTCCGGATGCCGAATTCACCCAGGAACGCGCGGTCGAGTGGGTCCGGGCGCGACTCGGCCACCACCACATGTTCACGCACCACATCCGTCGGATACCGCTGGGTCTCGATCATCCGTATTGGATTCCGGACCCCGACATCGACCTGAGCGCTCACGTGCACGTCACCGCGATCGACGAACCCGGATGGGCGCCCCTCGAGGCGCCGTTCTCCGAATTGCTGTGCTCGCGTATGGATCTCACGCGACCGCCGTGGGAGCTGCACTTCTTCACCGGTGTCAGCGGAATCGTCGACCAGCCCGGCCGGCTCACCGCGGTGGCGCTCAAGGCGCACCACAGCGTCGGCGACGGTTTGGGGGTGTTGCAGACCGTGGAGAAGGTCTTTTCGGACCGAACGGCCGCGCCGATCGCTGTTCGGCCGGCGCGGCTCCTCCGGACCCGGGTGTTCGCCAGGTCCGTGGTGGGTTTTCCTCGTCAGCTGATCCGGTTCGCGAAGGATGTTCCCGGCAACCGTGCAGTCGATCGAGCACTGAAAGAGGCGAAGGCGTCCGGTGCCTGGTCGGCGAACACCGAACAGCCGGGCATTCGATTCAACGGGAAGGTGAGCGGATCGGGCGCCATGGTGCCGATCACTCTGCCCACGGAGTCGCTTCGCCGCATCAGGGAAGCCGTTCCCGGTGCAACCGTGAACGACGCCCTGCTCGCCGTCGTCGGCGGTGCGCTAGCGCGCTACCTCGCCGAGAAGGGGGAGCCGCAGCGGGGTTCGATCGTCGCGATGGTCCCGCGCTCCATGCGCAAGCTGGAGGAGTGGGAGTCGGGGAACCAGCTGGCAATCATGAATGTCGATACCCACACCGACACCGAAGATCTGCTCGAGCGGGTGGCGCGCGTCGCCGAATCTTCGAAGTCCGAGAAGACCCGCACCTCGCACATCGCCGTTCGCAGGGCTGCGGCGGTAGTGGACACCCTGCCCCCGCTGATGATGCGAATGTTCATGTACGCGGGCAGGAAAGCCACGAATTTCGACCCCCAGCGCCCCCGCCACAGGCACACCATGATCAGCAACGTGGCATTCGGCGTGGCGAGCCTCACGCTCGAGGGCGCGCCGTCGGTGGCGGTATTCGGCGGGCAGCCGCCGGTGGACGGAGACGGCCTCCGTCACTTCCTCGCGGCCGCTGCCGGTGGTGACCTGACGCTGACGGTGATGGCCGATCGCGCGATGATGCCCGACACCGACAGGTACATCGCCCTGATCCGCGCGAGTCTCACCGAGTTCGAGAACGCGGCTGCGGGTCGGACGAATCAGGATCCATCGGACGAAATCGCCTCCTGACCGTATCCACGATCACCGTTCCAAGCTCACGCCACCGACTGGGTTTCGCCGTTAGTCTGATACCGAACGTGCACACCACACGCGCCGATCGGAGTGGACGATGTCACCAGCGAACGAGACCAGGCCCGTGATCGTGGGCGTCGACGGATCCGATGCCGCGATCCATGCCGTCAAGTGGGCGGCCGTCGAGGCACACGCCCGCAAGGTTCCGCTCGAACTGGTGCATGTCATCGACACGGAAAACGACTTCCCGTTCGTCGCCGACGACCTCGAGGAAGAAGAGGCTGCCGGACGGAAGGCTCTCGAGGCTGCTCGGGAGGCAGCCACCATCGAGGACTACACCGTCGACGTCCAGGTGGAACTGCTTCGGGGGCGGGTGAATCGGACGTTCGTCGACCTTTCGGAGAAGGCGAGTCTGCTGGTGGTCGGCTCGGTGGGCGCAGGTTTCTTCGAGCGCATGGTGCTCGGTTCGACGGCTCTCTCGCTCGCGCACCACGCCAAGTGCACGGTCGCGGTGGTGCGCGGCGCCGACGGCAGTCCCGTCCCGCCCATGTCCGGTCCCGTCGTCGCCGGCGTCGACCACTCGGACAGCGCCGACATCGTCGTCGGCACGGCGATGCAGGAGGCGTCTATCCGGCATGCCGAGATGACGGCCGTGCACGCGCGCCGCCGCCGCGGCACCAAAGAGGCCGACGAGGAGGCTCGCGGCCGGATCGAACGGTTGATCGCGACCCTGGGCGCCAAGTTCCCCTCGGTCCGGGTCGAGACTGTGATCGCGGAGGCCGGCCCCACCAAGCACCTCGTCGCGCTCAGCGCCACCGCCCGCTCGATGGTTATCGGCAGCCGCGGTCGCGGCGGCTTCGAGAGCGCACTGCTCGGGTCCACCAGTCAGTCGCTGCTGTACCACGCGCAGTGCCCGGTGATCGTCGCCCGCTCTCGCGTCACACCGTGACATCGCCATGGATCGGGGCGGGCACCGACTCGATGCGCTCGACGTCGACCTGATCACCCGCCTGCGGGACGAACCGCGGATCGGGATCCTGGAACTGTCCCGCCGTGCCGGGGTCGCCCGCGCGACCGTGCAGGCTCGGCTGCGTCGACTCGAGGAGGCCGACATCGTCGTCGGTTACGGGCCCGAGATCGATTTGCACACAGCGGGATACCCGGTACAGGCGTTCGTCACACTGGAGATCGCACAGGGCTCGCTCGGGCAGCTGACGGAGGAGCTCGAGGCGTTCCCCGAGGTGGTCCAGGCGTGGGCCACCACCGGCGTCGGCGACGTCTTGTGCCGGGTTGCCGCCGCGTCGCACGACGATCTCCAGTCGCTGCTGATCGAACTGCACCACTCGTCGACCGTCGCGCGGTCGATGTCGGTGGTGGTGCTGTCGGAGATCGTGCCGTTCCGAACGTTGCCGTTGCTCACGAAATCCGTTCGCGCGCAGGATCACGACAACGTCACCGGTCGGCGTGGCTGATCGGGTGCGCGGACGACGGTCCCTACGCTTCGCCGCGTGGACAGACGACGATTTCTCACCGTGTTGGCGGCCGGTGCCGCATCGCTGACGACCGGGTGCACCATCGCGCACGGCGAGGAGATCGCGGTGCCGTCGTCGGCCGTACCCGCGCCGCCTCCGCCTCCTCCGGCGCCGTTCCTGCTGTCGGGACCGCCGCCGTCGACCGCGCGGGTCGCACTGCCGCCCGGCGCCGTGAGCGCGATCCCCGGTCCAGGTAGCAACGTCGCCCTGACCGTGGACGACGGCACCAGCGCGGACGTGGTGGGCGCCTACATCCAGTTCGCGAAGGACACCGGTGCCCGGTTCACGTTCTTCGTCACCGCCGTCTACGACTCGTGGACCGTCCACAAGGATGCCCTGCGGCCGCTGGTGGAGAGCGGTCAGATCCAACTCGGCAGCCACACGTGGGATCACCCGGACTTGACCAAACTGTCGACTACCGCAGCCGCGTCACAGTTTCAGCGCACCAAGACGTTCCTGCACAACACCTTCGGCGTCGACGGCACTCCGTACTACCGTCCGCCGTTCGGGTACCGCAACCCCGCCGTCGACAGGATCGCCGCCGACCACGGCTACACCGTGCCGACGCTGTGGCACGGTTCGCTGTCGGATTCGGGCCTGATCACCGAGCAGTATCTGCTCGAGTGCGCGCGTAAGTACTTCGTTGCGCAGTCGATCGTGATCGGGCACGCCAACCACCTGCCGGTCACCCGCGTCTACGGCCAACTGGTCGACATCATCCGGGAACGGAACCTGTCGATGGTCACCCTCGACGACGTGTTCCTCCGGCGGGGGGCGACCGCCTAGCCGAGACCCGCGGCCAGGTCTCGGTAATACCCGGCCTGGGACGGGAAGTAGTCCGCGAACTCCGGCAGCGGCCGGGCGTCCCGCGCAGCGACCAGCATGTCGAGGTAGTACTCCCAGCCGGGGCCGACCTCGCTGACGGCGCTCCGCGCGATGTCGTGATGAGTGAGGATGACTTCGGTGGTGCCGCCTTTCTCGTGCAGGTCGGCGGACAGTCGCCAGGCGCCGGCGTCGTCGCTGGTGGACAGTGCCAGGTGCCGCGGTGGCTCGCACGCGTCGATGCGCATCTCGCTCCACGGAGCTTCGTCCTCGAACGACATCTGCACGCGGATCGTGTTGCCGGCACCCGGTTCTCCCTCCCACGGACCGAACCACGCTGCAGTGCGGTCGGATTCGGTGATGCTGGCCCAGATGTCGTCGATGGGTGCATCGAACGCGCGGGTGATGCGCAGGTCGACGCCGTCGGACGTGCGGACGAGCGTGCCGTGCGGTTGCGGATCCATCGGCTCTGCCTTTCCTGACGTGGAACTGCTGAACGGGAACCTACGGCACGCAATCGCGTTGCGGGCGTGCTCCGGGCTCCCGTTCGCGGCCTAGTCGCCCTCGCCCAGCTTGTCTTCGCCCCGACGACGGAAGAACCCGAACCCGGGAACCCCGATGATCGCCTGCCGCACGTCCTTGACGACGTCGAGGAGTTCGTGGATCTCCGGGGACACCGTGTCGAGCGTCGCGAGGATCGGCATCAGCGCCGCCATCCGGTCGGTCAGCTCGGGCAACTGGTCGAGCAACTTGACCGCGGCGTGCACCTCGTCCTCGCTGATCTCGTCGACGAACCGCGTCGCCAGCGGTGCTGCCGTCAGCGCCAGCGGCCGGTAGATCGCGAGTAGTTCGTCGGCGACGGCGGCCGAGCGCGCCGCGGATCCGACGACCACCTCGGTCTCGTTCGCCACCACCGCGGTGCGGTCGACCAGCGCGGCGCACGCGGCGATCACCGCGTCGGCCGCTGCCACGGCGCGGGCCGCGCCGTCGACCACGCCGGACACCTGCCGCACCAGGCCCTCCGCCTCGTCGAGCAGCGCGGACACGCGCGTGGGGAGGCCGACGATGAATGTGGTGGTGTCCAGGGACCACTGCAGGGACGACTGCGCCGCCTTCTGGACCGTCGAGACGAGCTGGAGCGGGCTGGGGAGAAGCGGCATCCTGCAATCCTGCCCGAACTTCGCGGACTGTCGGTGGTTGCTGGAAGGATCGGAGCCGTGGATGCCGAACACACCGTCGTCGATTCGCCTGTCGGGCCGCTGACGCTGGTCCGTAACCCGGAGGGCCTGTGCGGGCTGTACATGCACCTGCAGCGGCACCTGCCCGCCAGCGAGCGGTTCGGCCCGCGCGTCGATTCCGGCTTCGACGATGTCACCGCGCAGCTCGCCGGGTACTTCGCGGGCGAGCGCACCGAGTTCACGGTGCCCCTCGCGCCGCGGGGAACCGAGTTCCAGCAGCGGGTGTGGACCGCGCTGCGGACCATTCCGTACGGCCAGGCCTGGACGTACCTGCAGCTCGCGGAGCATCTCGGCAATGTCGCCGCGATCCGGGCCGTCGCCGCGGCCAACGGTCGGAACCCGATCGGCATCATCGTTCCGTGCCACCGCGTCGTCGGCAGCGACGGCTCGCTCACCGGCTACGCCGGCGGTCTCGAGCGCAAGCAATTCCTGCTGGATTTGGAGAGCCCGGCGTCCGTGGGAATTCAGGATGGACTCTTCTGACGCGGATCGAACCTCACGTTCCGGCAGCCCGGAGCGTCTACCCGGTGTGGGACTGAAACCGTTCGAGAACATCGTCACCGAGCACGGGCCGGTGGTGCTGCGAGTATGCCGGGCACTGCTCGGTCCCGTCGACGCCGACGACGCGTGGTCCGAGACGTTCCTGGCGGCGCTGCGGGCGTACCCCGATCTGGCGCCCGCCGCGAACGTCGAGGCGTGGTTGGTGACCATCGCGCATCGCAAGGCCGTCGATGTATATCGCGTGCGGCAGCGCACGCCGGTCCCCACCGACGACCTGCCGGACCGCGCGTCGGCGCGCGATCTGCCCGGCGCGTGGAACCACGAACTGTGGGACGCGCTGGCCGATCTGCCGTTCACGCAGCGGGCCGCCGTCGTCTACCACCACCTGGCCGGACTGCCGTACGCGGAGGTCGCGGCGATCCTCGGCAACAGCACCGACGCGGCCCGTCGCGCCGGCGCCGACGGTATCGCCCGCCTCCGCCGTACCTACCCAGCCGACACCGCACCATTCGCACAGGAAGGAGCCGTCCGATGAGCGTCCTCCCCACCCCGAGCGTGGATCCCTCGGATCTGAGCCGCCTGCACGCCCGCCTCGCCGCGGCCGCCGAGCGCGACGGACTGCTCGACCTCGCCTACCGGTCCGTCGACACCCCCGTCGGACGGCTGCTGCTCGTCGCCACCGACGTCGGCCTGGTCCGCGTCGCCTACCCGCGTGAGGACCACGACGCCGTGCTGGCGATGCTGGCCCAGCAGGTGAGCCCGCGCATCCTCGAGGCCCCGGCCCGGCTCGATGCCGCGACCCGGCAACTCGACGAGTACTTCGCGCACCGGCGCACCCACTTCGACGTCGCGCTGGATCTGCGGCTGTCGAGCGGCTTCCGACGCACCGTCCTCACCCGGCTGCCCGACATCGCGTACGGCAGCACCGCCAGTTACGCGCAGGTGGCCGAGGCCGCCGGCAGTCCGCGCGCGGTCCGCGCGGTCGGCACGGCGTGCGCCACCAACCCGCTGCCGCTGTTCGTGCCGTGCCACCGGGTGGTGCGCAGCGACGGCAGCATGGGTCAGTACGCGGGCGGCGCCGACACCAAGCGCGCACTGCTCACGTTGGAGGCGGCGTGAGCGCGCTCGCGGATCGCGTCGATGCCCTCGACTGGACGTCGCTGCTCGACGAACTCGACCGGTTCGGTGGCGCCCAGAGCGCGCGGCCGCTCCTCGACGCCGACGAATGTCGGGATCTCGCCGAGCTTTTCGACGACGACGCGCTGTTTCGTTCGACGGTCGACATGGCGCGGCACCGCTACGGCGCCGGCCGGTACCGGTACTTCGACTACCCACTGCCGCCGTCGATCGCCGAGATGCGGGCCCGGTTCTACGTGAAACTTCTGCCGGTGGCGCGGGAGTGGGCGTGGCGGCTTGGCCGACCGGCGCCGTGGCCCGACAGCCTCGACGAGTGGCTCACGATGTGCCATGTCGCGGGGCAGGTGCGGCCCACCCCGCTGATCCTGCGTTACGGGCCGGATGACTGGAACGCACTGCACCGGGACCTGTACGGCGAGTTGGTGTTTCCGTTGCAGGTGGTGATCGGACTCGACGAGCCCGGCGTGGACCACCAAGGCGGGGAGTTCCTGCTGGTCGAGCAGCGGGCCCGCGCCCAGTCGCGTGGCACCGCCGCCGTGCTGCGACAGGGGCACCCGTACGTCTTCACCACCAACGACCGCCCGGTGCAGTCGGTCCGGGGATGGTCCGCGGCCCCGATGCGGCACGGCGTCAGCACCGTGCGCAGCGGCACCCGGCGCACCCTCGGTCTCGTCCTGCACGACGCGGAGTGAGGCAGGCATGTACACATTGATCGGCAGGAACGGGAAGCCGTACGCGAGTGCCGCCCCTGGCACGTTGGGCGGTCACCGCAAGGACCGCATCTACGGCACGCTCGACTGCCCCGGCGCCGCCCGCGCCATCGGCCGCGGCGGCTACGTGACGCAGCGCGTGTTCTTCGCCGACGAAGACACCGCGATCGCTGCCGGCTACCGGCCGTGCGCGGTGTGCCTGAGGGAGAAGTACGACGACTGGAAGATGTTGCACGGGAAAGGGAAGAGGTAGATGTCGGCACTCCTGCCCCGACCGCGACGGACCGTCGCCGACGGCGCCGTGCTGGTCCCGGACTGGCTCGACCTCGGCGAGCAACGCCGTTTGGTGGAGGCGTGCCGAGGCTGGGCGCGCGGACCGGTGCCGATGCGGGCCGCGCGCCTGCCCACCGGACACGCGATGTCGGTGCAGACCGTGTGCCTGGGCTGGCACTGGCAGCCGTACCGCTACAGCCGGACCGCCGACGATGCCGGTGGCGAGCGGGTGCTGCCGGTTCCGGAATGGTTGGCGCAGTTGGGTAAACGCGCCGTCGCGGACGCGTACGACGCTGCGTCGGGTGCCGCGTACGAGCCCGATGCCGCGCTGATCAACCTCTACGACGACGCCGCCCGCATGGGCATGCACCGCGACCAGGAGGAGCGGGCGGATGCCCCGGTGGTGTCGCTGAGCATCGGTGACACGTGCACGTTCCGATTCGGCAACCCCGACACTCGGAACAAACCGTACGCGGACGTGGAACTGCAGTCGGGAGATCTGTTCGTCTTCGGTGGCCCGTCACGGTTCGCGTACCACGGTGTGCCCAAGGTCTTTCCGGGCACCGCGGACCCGGACTGCGGGTTGACGAGTGGTCGGCTCAACATCACACTGAGGGTCACCGGGTTGGAGGGCGAGCGATGACCGGCGCGATCACCCTGCCGTTCCGCCCGCCCTTCACCACCGCGCCCATGCTCGGCGCCCTGGCCGCGCACGCGGTCGACGGCCTCGAGCGCCACGATGGCGACACTGGGACGCACACCCGCGTGGTCCCCGCGCCGCACGGGCCGTCGGTAGTGGGCGTCCGGTTCGACGGTTCCGGCCACGTCGCGGCGGAGATTCGAGCAGCGCACCCCGACGACGTCCCGCACGTCGAGCTATCGGTTCGGCGCTGGCTCGACCTCGACGCCGATCCGCACGTCGTCGACGCTGCCCTTTCCCGTCACGCACTGCTTGCGCCGCACGTCGCGGCCCGCCCCGGGTTGCGCGTGCTGGGTTCCGTCGACGGGTTCGAGACGGCGGTTTTGACAGTGCTGGGGCAGCAGGTGTCGCTCTCGGCGGCAAGAACATTCGGATCACGCTTCGTGGCCGCGTTCGGCACCCCGACCGAGTTCGACGGGTTCGTCGGCTTCCCCGAACCCGAGACACTGGCCGCTCTCGATCCGTCGATCATCCAGAAGGCAGTCGGTCTCACCGGCGCTCGGGCCCGGACCGTGCAGGCGCTGGCCGCCGCCGCGACCGACGGGTTGCACCTCGGCGCCGGCGCCGACCCGGTCGAGTTCCGGGCGCGGCTGCTGGCGCTGCCCGGCATCGGACCGTGGACCGTGGACTATCTTGCGGTACGGGTACTCGGCGACCGCGACGCCTATCCGTCCGGCGATCTGGTTCTGCGCCGCGCGCTGGGTGTGAAGACGCCGCGTGAGGCCGCCACGCTGTCGGAGCCGTGGCGGCCGTGGCGGGCGTACGCCCTGTTTCATCTGTGGACGAGTCAGGCGTTCCTGTGATCCGTCACGCCTTGGCCTGCGCCGAGGATCGCGCCGGGTTCGCCTGCCCCGCAGCCTTGGGGTCCTTCTCGCCCTGCTTGGCGCGGACGCCGTCCTCGACGCGGTCGCCGAGGCTCTTGTCCACGTTGCGCCAGTAGTCGAACGCGCGCATCAGGACCGGTTCCGTCACCCCGTTGAGCAGGTGGCCCACGATGTTCGACACCAGCCGCTCGCGGGCCGCGTCGTCGAGGACGTCGCGCACCATCGTGCCGGCCTGGCCCCAGTCGTTGTCGTCCCTGCGGAGTGTGTACGCCTGGTGCACCATCTCGCCGTCCGTGTACCAGCCCGGGGATTCACCCGACACCGAGACGTCGGCGTGCGGGCCGCCCTTCGAGTTCGGCACGTACACCGGATCGCCTGGATTGTGGTGCCGCAACTGCCCGTCCTTGGTGTACGAGCCGCGCGGCGCCGCGTGCGGCGAATTGACCGGCAGCTCCTTGTAATTGGATCCGATTCGGTATCGGTGCGCGTCCGGGTACGAGAACCAGCGGCCCAGCAGCATCTTGTCCGGGCTGGGGCCGGTGCCGGGCACCGAACTGCTGGGCTCGAACGCGGCCTGCTCGATCTCACAGTGGTAGTCGGCCGGGTTGCGGTCGAGTTTCATGGTGCCGACGTCGATCAGCGGATAGTCGGCGTGCGGCCACACCTTCGTAAGATCGAACGGATTGAACCGGTAGGTCTTCGCGTCCTCGTACGGCATGATCTGCATCTTCAGCGTCCAGGTGGGGTAGTCGCCGCGGTCGATGTGCTCCCACAGATCACGCTGGTGGTAGTCGGTGTCGATCGCGGCCATCTGGTCGCCCTCGTCCTGCGTGAAGAATTCGATGCCCTGGTCGGTCTTGAAGTGGTACTTCACCCAGAACCGTTCGCCCTTCGCGTTGACCCACATGTACGTATGGCTCGAATACCCGTTCATGTGCCGCCACGAACGGGGAATGCCGCGGTCGCCCATCAGCCACGTCACCTGGTGCGCCGACTCGGGGGACAGCGTCCAGAAGTCCCACTGCATGTCGTGATCACGAAGGTTGTTGTCGGCGCGACGCTTCTGAGAGCGGATGAAGTCCTGGAACTTCATCGGATCCCGCACGAAGAACACCGGGGTGTTGTTGGCGACCATGTCGAAATTGCCCTGCTCGGTGTAGAACTTCAGGGCGAAGCCGCGCGGGTCCCGCCACGTGTCCGGGCTGCCGCGCTCGCCCGCGACAGTCGAGAAGCGAGCCAGCATCTCCGTTTTCTTGCCGGGCTGGAACATATCGGCCTTCGTGTAGGCGCTCACGTCGTTCGTGACCTCGAAGGTGCCGAAAGCGCCCGCGCCCTTGGCATGTGGCTGCCGTTCGGGCACCCGCTCGCGGTTGAACTGGGCCATCTTCTCGATCAGGTAATAATCTTGGAGCAGGATCGGCCCGTCGGGTCCGACGGTCAGCGAATGCTCGTCGCTGGGTACCGGGATTCCGGAGTCGTCGGTGGTGTAGTTCGGATCTGGCATCTCATTCCTTCCCTACGAGTCACGGTGACGTGCAGTAGAGACTGCAGTGCTGACGATGCCCTGAAATAACCTGGGCTGCAGGGCATCGCCGGTGGAGTGGCTGCCGGTAGGTGGAGCGCGCACGAGGACTGGCGCGGTGTCGAAATGCGTCCACCGCACTCCTGCGCGGCGCGTACCGAGCGCGCCTTCCATCAATTACCACCCGACCACTTCCGGGCCGATCCGTCAACCGTCGACCGGCTGCACCCGACAGGCAGACCTGCTACCGATCACCTGCGCGGGTCACCTAGCCCACCCAGGTGATCGCGTGAAACTCCTCGTCCCCGTAGAACGCCTTCAGGATGTCGTTCGCCGACTGTTGGCCGTTCGCGCTGTTCCAGGTCATGACGACACTCTCGTCGCGGTCGGGGAAAGTCATGAAGAACGCCTTGCGGGTTCCGTTGTCGCCCCAGTGCCAATATGCGGTCCCGAGGTCGTTGTCCTCGATTCCGATCCCCAGCCCCCAATTGATGTACGGATTGGCCGGATTGGCGGGGTCGCGGTCGGCATCGGAGGAAGCGGTGAGCCAGAGATCGTGGATCTCGGGGCTCAGTCCTTCGCCGCCGATGACGGCGCGCTGGAGAAACGTCGTGTAGTCCAGGGCCGTCGTCTGCAGCGTGTACGCGGTGTTGCCGCGGGGGTAGAGGCTCATCGGCTGGGCGACGCCGCCGGCGTTGTGACCGACAACCGTGCGGGCGGCGTCCTCGGCGCGGGACTGAAGCGTCGAGTTCGTCATCCCGAACGGACCGAAGACCTCGTCGTCCAGGATCTCGGTGAACGTCTTCCCTTCCAGATGCTCGATCGTCGTCTGCAGCAGGAAGAAGCCGTCACCGGAGTACCCGAACGCCGTGCCCGGGGCCGCGACAGTCGGGGCGAGCTCGGTGGTCTCGGAGCCGGACGCGCCCGCCCAGTTCGGGAATCCTGTCGTGTGGTTGAGCACCATCCGAGCGGTGACCGTCTTGGCAGCTTCGCTGTTCGCGATACGCGGCGATTGGTAGTAGTCCCACAGAGGTGTGTCGAGATCGATGACGCCCTCGTCCACGCGCTTCATGAACACGTACGAACCGACCACTTTGCTCAGCGACGCAACGTGGAAGAGGGTCTCGTCGTTCACCGGGACGCCGGTCGCGGCGCTCTGCACGCCGTACGTGTAGTTGAATGTGGAATCCCCCCTTCGGTGAACGACCTGGGCGCCGGGAATGTTGTGTGACGACAGTGCCTCGTCGAGCGTCGCGGCGATGTCGGCGGAGGGCGTGAACGACCCCGACGACAGCGATCCGGACGCCAGCGATCCGGACGCCAGCGATCCCGACGACAGCGATCCCGACGCCAGCGATCCGGACGCCAGTGCCGTGATGTCCGCGGCTGCGACCGAGCCCGAGGACAGGGTGACGCCGGCGCTCAGTGTGGCTGCGATACCTAGTGCGACCAGGCGCTTCCGCCGCGTCGATGGAATTCTCACGTTTTCTCCTAACAGAACCTCGGCTGAGGGTTCTGCCAGCTAAACGCCTGCATATTTCGCGTAAGTAACGTTCGCGTTAGTGCCTGTTTCCGTCCGCACAACGCCTCCGCGTGGTGTCGCCCGAGACTTCCGGGCCGGCGGGGTGAACGAGCAGGGCCGGTCAGTCCGCGGCCTGCGCCAGCGTCGACGGCCACCAGATCGGCTTACCGATGTCGTGCGAGAGCGCCGGCACGAGGACGCTGCGGACGATGATGGTGTCGAGTAGGACGCCGAACGCGACCGCGAAGCCCACCTCGGCGAGGAACACCAGCGGCAGCACGCCGAGGACCGCGAACGTGCCGGCGAGCACCACACCCGCAGACGTGATGACCCCGCCGGTCACCGCGAGTCCGCGCAGCACCCCCGAGCGGGTGCCGTGCTGGACGGTCTCCTCGCGTACCCGCGTCATCAGGAAGATGTTGTAGTCGATACCGAGCGCCACCAGGAACACGAACGCGAACAACGGGAACGACTGGTCGGCACCGGCGAAGTGGAAGACATGGGTGAAGAAGAATCCGCACACCCCCAGCGTCGCGGCGAAGCTCAGCACGACGGTCCCGATGAGGATCAGCGGCACCAGCAGCGCGCGCAGCAGCACTGCGAGCACGATGAAGATCACGACCAGCACGATCGGGATGATCAGGTTCCGGTCGTGCACCGACGCGGTCTGCACGTCGAGGGTCGCGGCGGAGCTGCCACCGACGAGCGCGTCGGCGCCCGGCACCGCGTGCAGCGTGTCGCGCAGGCGTTCCACCGTCTGCAGCGCTTCGGGGGAATCGTACGAATCGGCAAGGGCAACATTGATAATCGTGCGACCGTCGATCGGTGCGACGTTGAGCAGTGACGGTGGGCACCCAGGGGGCAGCTGCTGCGGCACGTTGCCGCCGGAGTTCTGCAGCAGCGCCGTCACCTTCTCGACGTCCACCTGCACGCACACCGATCCCGGGCCCTGACGCACACCCTCCACGCCGCTGGCGGCGGTGATGACCGCGTCGACGGCGGAGGCGTTGGTCGCGACGACGGCGGGCGCCCCGGCGCCCTGGTCGAAGTTGGCGTCGTACAACTCCTGCCCGACGACTGCGTCGGGCTTGTTGGTGAAGTTCTCCGATGCGGTGAGTCCGCTGGTTTGCAAGCTGCCGATGCCGACCGCGAACAGGATTGCCAGCAGCGCGGTCGCCCCGATCCACGCGGGCCGGTCGCGCCGTCCCACGACATCCGCGATCCGCCCCCACAAGCCATGTGTAGCAAGGTCTGTCGCACCGTCGACCCTCGGCTTGCGTGGCCAGAACACCCACCGGCCCACCGCGGACAGCGCGACGGGCAGGAACGTCATCATCACCAGGTACGTGCACGCAATGCCGATCGCGGCGACCGGGCCGAGGCTCTTGTTGGAATTCAACTGGGAGAAGCCAAGACACAGCAGACCGAGAATGACGGTGATCGCGGACGCAGTGATCGCGGGCGCGGATTCCCTCCAGGCCTTGATCATTGCGTCGAAACGGTTGTCGTGGAAGTGCAGTTCCTCCCGATATCGTGAGATCAGCAGCAGCGCATAGTCGGTGCCCGCGCCGATCACCAGAACGAACAGGATGCCCTGGCTCTGACCGGTGAGCGTGAGGATCTCGTGGTCCGCGAGCAGATAGATCACCATCGACGACAGACCGAGCGCGAGCAGCGCCGAGAACAGCGGGAAGAACCACAGGACCGGCGACCGGTACACCACCAGCAGAATCAGGATCACCACCAGCAGCGCGACGCCGAGCAGCGTGCTGTCGAGACCCTCGAACGCGTCGATGAACGCCACCAGCAGACCGCCCGGGCCGGCCGGTAGCACCTCGAGATCGGAGGGCACCGCGTTCTGCGCGGCATCGATGACGTCCTGCTCCGCGGCGGCCAGATCGTTGCCCTGGACGGTGATCCCGTCCTGTTTGGCGATGAGCGGCACGAACACTGACGCGGTGGTGCCGTCGGCGGAGATCTGGGTGGGTGTGACGCCGTCCGCGTCGACGCCCTCGACCGACGCCATCGACACCCGGGCCTGGTCGATCGCGGCCTTGTCGGCGTCCGTCAGACCGCCGTCGCGGTGGAACACCACCGCCCCCGGAATCGTCTCCACCTTCAGGAATTTCGCGCTTTCGTTCGCGACGATCGTCGACTCGGCCGACCCTGGAAGGTAGGACGCGTTGTCGTTCTTCTGGACCTCGGCGAGCTGGCCCTGGAACGAACCGCCCACACCGCCGAGGATGAAGGCGACGATCGCGATCGCGATGACGGTGAACACCGGCCAGCCGCGGCGGACACGGGACGCCGTGCCGGGTGGGGTGCCACCGGAGGACTCCACTCGTGTCATCGGTGCTCCTCGTGCGCTATCGCGGACGGACGACCAATGCAGACCAGTACAACACGCCACATCGTCGGCTGTGGGGGATCAGGCTGTCCGGCTGTGAGAATCGGACAATGACTCTCCAGGAGCGGCGCGAGGAGTGGACCGAGCCTTCTGACGGGTGGTCGGCGGCGTTCTGGGTCGCCGTGGCGTCAGGGGTGGCTTGTGCACTGCTGCCGACGGCCACTGTCGGCCGCCGGGCTGGCAGTGTTCGAAACCCGGACCGCGCGGGTGGACAGCGTCGACCAGCGCGAACTCGTCTGCGGATCCGTCGTGCATCCGACGTCCGAAGTTCGCTGGACGGTGCCCGACGAGTGGGTGTGTCAGGACCGATTGGGTCATGCGGCCAACGCTGCTACGGGGGCAACTCTTGTGGGCCTGCTGCTCGCGATTCGCGCGGTGGGCCATGTGATTCCGCGGCGCCCGTTCAGCGCAGTTTGATGCTGCCGCCGTCGACCATGAGCGTCTGCCCGGTCATGTACGACGCGTCGTCGCTCGCGAGGAACACCGCGACCCGTCCGACGTCCGACTCCGGATCGCCGAAGCGGTGCAGCGGGGTTCGCGAGAGCAGCGCCTCCTCGACGCCCGGATTGGCCGCGATGTACGCCTGGATGCCCTCCGTGAGGGCCAGCGGAGAGATGAGATTGACGTTGATGTTGTCGGCGGCCCATTCGTTGGCCGCGACGCGGGAGATGGCGCGGATTGCCTCCTTCGCCGCCGCGTAGGACGCCTGGTTTGCCTGGCCGTCGATCCCGGCTCCCGACGCGAAGTTGATCACCGAACCTTCGGTGGCCTTCAACTGCTCGTAGCACGCCTTCATGAGCCAGAAGGTGGGGTAGAAGCCCGTACCGAACGACAGGTCCATCATCTCCTGAGTGGTCTGCAGCAGGGGTGCCTGCCGGGAGGCGTGGGCGTTGTTGACGAGCACGCTCACCGAGCCGAACGCGTCGACGGCGGCCGCGCAGATCTCGGCGGCGCTGGCCTCCTTCGAGATGTCTGCATTGAGATAGCGGACCGAGTCGCCGAGTTCCGACGCGAGCGCGGTGCCCGACTCGTCGTTGATGTCGACGACCAGTACCTTGGCGCCCTCCTTCGTGAACGCGCGCGTAATCCCGCGCCCGATCCCACCGGCACCACCGGTGATGATCGCGACTTTTCCGTCAAGCCTCATGATTCTCTCCGATGTGTCTGTCGTCGTGAATGATTCGTCGAGCACGCCTCGCAGTCTCGACCCTACGGATCTGCGTCGAATCCAGGTAGGGGACGAGGGCGGCGCCGCGGCGCTAGTCTCGGGGAGTGAACGGCGGCACTCTCCTGAACTTTGTTCTGGTCGTTGTGTTCATCCTGATCGGCGGCCTGTTCGCGGCCACCGAGATCGCCCTCGTGTCGCTGCGGGAAGGTCAACTCCGCGCGCTGGAACAGCACGGCCGGCGTGGCGAGCGCGCGGTCGCTCTGGCCCGGAACCCGAACCGCTTCCTGTCGTCGGTACAAATCGGTGTGACGGTCGCCGGCTTCTTCTCGGCCGCCTACGGCGCCTCGACATTGGCGCCGAGTTTCTCTCCGACGCTGAGGGGCTGGGGCCTGTCGGTGGCGGCCGCCGACGTGGTGGCGCTCGTGGGCACCACGCTGGTGATCTCCTATCTGTCGCTGGTGCTGGGCGAGCTCGTCCCCAAACGCATTGCGCTGCAGAACGCCACCGGCGTGGCGTTGATGACCGCACCTCCACTCGACCGGTTCGCCCGGCTGGTCCGGCCCGTGATCTGGCTGCTCTCGCTGTCCACGAATGCGCTGGTGCGGATCCTCGGTGGTGACCCCGCGCGTAAGAGCGAGGAGATCACGCCTGCGGAACTCCGTGAACAGGTGTTGGGGCACAGCGGGATCGCCGACGATCAGCGGCGCGTGCTCGCCGAAGTGTTCGACGTCGGTCAGCGGAGCCTGACGGAGGTGATGCGTCCACGCACGGAGGTGGACTTCTTGGCTGCCGACACTCCGATCCGACGAGCACGCGGCGAAACGCTCGCGTTGGGACACTCGCGCTACCCCGTGGTGGGCTCCTCGCTCGACGACGTCGTCGGGTTCGTCCACGTTCGTGATCTCCAACTGGCCGATCCGGCCCGCACAGCCACGGTCGGGGATCTCTGCCGTCCGATCCTCGCCCTGCCGGGTTCCAAACCCGCGCTGGCTGCACTCGCGCTCATGCGCCGGGACAATGCGCAGATCCTGCTCGTTATCGACGAGTACGGCGGCACTGCCGGCATCGCGACGCTCGAGGACATCGTCGAGGAAGTCGTAGGCGAGATCGGCGACGAGTTCGATCCGCTGCCCCGGGCCCCCGCCCCGGGTGAGCGAGTGGACGAACAGGAGATAGAGGGCACACTGCTCGTCGAGGACTTCGAGAAGGAAACCGGCGCAACCATTCCCGACGGTCCGTACGAAACGGTCGCCGGCTACGTGTTGAATCGCCTGCAACGGATGCCGCGCGTCGGCGACCACGTCGATACCGACGGGTGGCGGCTCACGGTCGAGGCCCTGGACGGCCGCCGCATCGCGACACTGATTCTGGCGCCTACTGCCCCGTTACGCTCCTGAGCCCTGCAAAGCGAGCGGTCGCCCGAGGATCTGACGTAGCGTGGCTTCTGTCCCGCACAGGAGGCCGGCATGAATCTGACGCCGCGTGAACTCGACAAACTGACCATCCTGATGCTCGCCGAGGTGGCACTCAGGCGGAAGGCGAAGGGCCTCAAGCTCAATCACCCCGAATCTGTCGCGGTGATCTCGGCCGCCGCTCTCGAGGGGGCCCGGGAAGGGAAGACGCTCGAGGAAGTGATGGCCGACGCGTCCCACGTGCTCACTGCGAACGACGTCATGGAGGGCGTACCTGAACTGATTCCTCGGGTGCAGGTCGAGGCGGTGTTTCTCGACGGGAGTCGACTGGTCACGGTGCACTCGCCGATCCACTGAGGCAAACGAAGAGGCCGTTGCGATGAGCAAGTCGAGTAAAGCAGGCAAGGCGGAGAAGCCCAGCAAGCCGGCCAAAGCCGCCAAGCCGGCGAAAACCGTCAAGACCGGTAAGGATTCCCCGCCAACGCATTCGGTGCCGGTGGGCGGATATGTGTTGCGCGACGAACCGGTCGAGCTGAACGCGGGGCGTCCGCGACAGAAGGTGACGGTCCGCAACACCGGCGACCGCCCCATTCAGGTCGGCTCGCACTTTCATTTCATGGAGGTCAACCGCGCGCTGGCGTTCGACCGTGAGGCCACCTTCGGATGGCGACTCGACATCGCCGCGGGCACGGCCGTCCGGTTCGAACCCGGTGACGAGAAGGAAGTCACCCTGGTGCCGTTCGGCGGCAAGCAGCGCGTCCACGGGTTCAACGGATTCGTCGACGGCTGGGGTCCGACCCACGCGACGTACCGTCCGCGGCTCGCCAGGGCGGTGGCCCTCGCGAAGGAGTACGGCTTCGAAACCGACTGAGCAGCAAATATTTCGGTGTACCTCCGAGGTGAGGAAGAGGTTCAGGAACCATGACCAAGATCTCGCGGCTGGAGTACTCGGGTCTGTTCGGCCCCTCCGATGGCGACAAGATCCGCCTCGGCAACACCGATCTGTTCGTGGAGGTGGAGCAGGATCTACGGACCATCGGTGACGAGGCGCTGTACGGCGGGGGAAAGACACTGCGGGACGGGATGGGTCAGGACTCCACATCCTGCAGTGCGGACGGTGCTCTGGATCTGGTGATCACGAACGTGGTGGTGATCGACGCGTTGCTCGGGGTCGTCAAGGCTGACGTCGGGATCAAGGACGGGAGGATCGTCGGCATCGGCAAGGCCGGAAACTCGGGAACGATGGACGGTGTGACGCCGGGGCTGACGACGGGACCGGCCACCGACGCCATCTCGGGCGAGCAACTGATCCTCACGGCTGCGGGCATCGACCCGCACGTGCACCTGGTTGCACCCCAGCAGGCGTACGCGGCGTTGAGCAACGGTGTGACCACACTGTTCGGCGGTGGCTTCGGGCCGACCGACGGCACCAACGGCACCACCATCACCTCCGGCACCTGGAACATGGAGATGATGCTGCGGGCCAACGAGGGGCTTCCGATCAACATCGGGATGCTGGGCAAGGGCAATTCGTCCGGAGACCAGTCTTTGATCGAGCAGATCGAGGCCGGGGCGGCGGGTCTGAAGGTGCACGAGGACTGGGGGGCGACCCCGGCCGCCATCCGCGCCGCATTGCGGGTGGCCGACGACATGGACCTCCAGGTGGCCATCCACACCGACACTCTCAACGAGTCCGGCTACGTGGAGGACACCATCGCCGCCTTCGAAGGTCGCACGATCCACACGTATCACAGTGAGGGCGCCGGAGGAGGGCACGCGCCGGACATCCTGCGGGTCACCGGAGAGGACAACGTGTTGCCCGCGTCGACCAATCCGACACTGCCGTACGGCATCAACACTCAGGCCGAGTTGTTCGACATGATCATGGTGTGCCACAACCTCAATCCGAAGGTACCCTCGGACGTCTCGTTCGCGGAAAGCCGGGTCCGCGCCGAGACGATCGGAGGTGAGAACGTCCTCCAGGACATGGGCGTGATCTCGATGGTCTCGAGCGACTCGCAGGCAATGGGGCGTGTGGGCGAGAACTGGTTGCGGGCGATGCAACTCGCCGACTGCATGAAGCGAGCGCGCGGCAAACTGCCGGAGGACGCCGACGGCAACGACAACTATCGGGTGCTCCGGTACGTCGCGAAGGTGACGATCAATCCTGCACTGACATTCGGGATCTCGCACGTTCTCGGATCGGTCTCGCCGGGGAAGATGGCCGATCTGGTGCTGTGGGAGCCGGGCTTCTTCGGCGCCAAGCCCAAGATGGTGATCAAGGGCGGGATGATCAACTGGTACGCGATGGGAGATCCCAACGCCTCGCTGCCGACCCCGCAGCCGGTGATCTACCGGCCGATGTTCGGCGCGCACGGCAAGGCCCTCGCGGAGACTTCGGTGTCGTTCGTCTCGCGGGCCGCCCTCGACGGCGGGATCAAGGACCGACTGGGTCTCGAGCGTCAGGTGATGGCGGTGCAGGGAACCCGGACCGTCACCAAGCGAGACCTGATCCGCAACACCGCTACACCGAGAATCGAGGTGGACCCGGAAACGTTCGCGGTGAAGGCCGACGGTGTGCACGCCTATGTGGAGCCCGCGGAGTCCATTCGTTTGAACCAACTCTACTTCTTCAGTTAAGGGGTGTTCTCGTGGCGGGAAAGCAACTGCAGGAGTGCCCGATTCGGGTCGAGGCCGTGCTCGGAAATGCTGACGACCCGCGCTGGGAAAGCCTCCTGGAGAACGCGAAGATCGACCTATTGGTCCTCGACCAGTGGGAGGCGCAGAAGAGCCGGCTCCGGCGCGCCACACAGGGCGGTCTCGAGATAGCGCTCTCGCTCGACCGGGGTGTCCAGCTGCGCGACGGTGACGTCCTGGTCCGCGACGAGGCCGACGACACCTTGGTGGTGGCGCGGATCGAGCTCAAGGACGTCATGGCGATCGACCTCGGTGGCCTGCGTGATGCGGCGCCGGAAACGCTGATGGAGACGTGCCTGGAGTTGGGGCACGCGATCGGCAACCAGCATTGGCCGGCGGTGGTGAAGGGAACCATCGTGTACGTCCCACTGACCGTCGACAAGGCGGTGATGGGGTCGGTGATGCGCACGCACGCATTCGAGGGAATCGAGTACGAGTTCCGACCCGGCGCCGAGGTGATCCCGTATCTTGCCCCGCACGAGGCGCGCCGACTGTTCGGCGCGGCAGCGCGTGAGGGCGAAGGGCACACCCATGCCCCGCAGGTTTGAGACACGCGACACCGGCGCGGTAGCGGCCGCCGACATCACGCGGACGATGCGGCTGATCCAGTTCGCGGACTCGATGTTTCCGGTCGGAGCGTTCTCCTTCTCCAACGGCCTCGAAACGGCGGTATCCGAGTCGGTGGTGACCGACGCCGCGACACTGCGCGAGTACGTGCTGACCGTCGTCAGCCAAGCGGCCGCCTGTGACGGCATCGCCGTGCTGGCCGCACATCGCGGGGTGGTGGGCGGCGACTTCGACCGGGTACTGGCTGCGGACCACGCAGTGCTCGCCCGCAAGCTGAGCGAGGAGGCCCGCACGATGTCGACGCGCATGGGTAAGAAACTCGCCGAGCTGGGCAGCGATCTCACCGGGGGTGTGACGTTCGGCAAGTGGCTCGCGGCGGTGAAGTCGGGTGAGGCGCCGGGGACCTACCCGGTGGGGGTGGGAATAGCGTTCGCCGAGATGAACTCTCCGGAGCAGGACGCCTTCGCCGCGCACCAGTACGGCGCCGCGACGACGGTGCTCGGTGCCGCCCTGCGTCTGCTTCGGGTGGACCACGTTGCGACGCAGCGCATCCTGTTCGAAGTCAACGCGCACACCGCGCGGGACTACGCGGACATCGCCGATCGCACGATCGACGACATGTCCACGTTCGCGCCGATGGCCGACATCCTCGCTGCCGTCCACGTGCGCGCTCACGTCCGAATGTTCATGACCTAGGAGGGTCGACGATGAAGAAGACCACGCGCATCGGAATCGGCGGTCCGGTGGGATCGGGCAAGACGGCCCTCATCGAGGCGATCACCCCCGAGTTCATCGACCGCGGCACAAGCGTGCTGGTGATCACCAACGACGTGGTCACGACCGAGGACGCCAAGCACGTGCGCCGCGCGCTCAAGGGTGTCCTGATCGAGGAACGGATCGTCGGGGTCGAGACGGGCGCCTGCCCGCACACCGCGGTGCGTGAGGACCCCAGCATGAACCTCGCAGCGGTCGAGGACATGGAACGGATGTTCCCCGGTACCGATGTGGTGTTCATCGAGAGCGGCGGCGACAACCTGACCCTCACGTTCAGTCCGGCGCTGGTCGACTACTTCATCTATGTCATCGACGTCGCCGCCGGGGACAAGATCCCCCGGAAGAACGGCCCCGGCATATCGCAGTCCGACATCCTGGTGATCAACAAGACCGATCTGGCCCCGTACGTGCACGCCGATCTCGGGGTGATGGCACACGATTCGGCGCTGATGCGAAACGGGAAGCCGTTCATCTTCACCAACTGCATGACCGGTCAGGGAATTTCGGACGTGGTCGACCAGATCGTGCACGGCGTGCTTTTCGACAGCCCGGGCACGCCGGAGACGGCCTCGACGTGAAGGTTCCGTCCGTCCCCGAACTGGACCCGTATCAGGACGAGCCGCGGCAAGCGCCGTCCGGGCGGATCGGCAAGACCGGAATTCTCGAGATGCGATTCGAGGATCGAGGCGATCGGTCGATCCTGGCGCACCTGTATCGCAAGACCCCACTGTTGGTGCAGCAGGCGTTGTACTGGGACGAGGCGCTGCCCGGGATGCCGTGTGTGTACATGATTTCCACGTCCGGGTGTGTGCTGCAGGGTGATCGGCTTCGTATCGACATCGATATGGGCCCCGGATCGATGGCGCACGTGACAACGCAGTCCGCCACCAAGGTGCACGAGATGGACGCCAACTTCGCATTCCAGCAGCAGACGGTGACACTGGCGTCGAACTCCTACCTGGAATTGATGCCGGGCATGACGATTCCGCATCGGCACGCCCGCTTCGTTGCATGCACCGACGTCACGGTGGAGCCCACGGCGACGCTGCTGTTCTCGGAGATCACGATGCCCGGCCGCAAGCACCAGCGCGGCGGGGAACTGTTCGAGTACGACGTGTACTCGACGGCGGTCACCGCGAAACGTCCCGCCGGAGAACAGTTGTTCGCGGAGAAACTGCTGATCGAACCCGCCCACCGGCCGATCCGCCTCGCCGGGGTCATGCGGGACTACGACGTGTTCGCCAACGTTGTGCTGCTCACCCCGAAGGAGCACGCGGATGCTGTCCTCGACCGCATCGCCCCGGGCCGACACGACGCGGTGATCGCGGGCGCGAGTCGATTGCCCCACGATGCCGGGCTGATCTACAAGGTACTGGGACCGGAGAGCGCCCCGGTGCGCGCGCAGGTGCGCAAGTTCTGGGCGTCGGTACGCGCAGTGGTGCTCGATGAGCCCATTCCTCCTGTACCGCTCTGGGGTTGATCGTCGTGTCCACGATCGGAACGGCCTGGAACCGGGCGGCGGAACGAAACGCCGTCGTACGTTTCGTGGACACCAACCTCGAGGGCGCCGGTCAGGTGATGCTGCAGGGCAACGCGGCCACCGGTCTGCTGTTCGTGATCGGCATCTTCTGGGGTGCGATCGCCACCGGTTCGGTCCCGGTGGCGATCGGCGCCGTGGTGGGTCTGATCGTCGCCACGGTCACGGGCATGCTGTTGAACTCCGACGATGCATCGATGCGGGCGGGACTGTACGGGTACAACGGAATTCTCGTGGGTGCCGCGATTCCCACCTTCCTGGCCGGCGGCTTGATGCTGTGGGTGTACCTGGTGGTGGGTGCCGCGGCTTCGACCGTCGTGTTCATGGCGACCGCCAACGTGTTCAAGACCTGGGGTGTACCGGCCCTGACGTTCCCCTTCAACCTGGTGATGTGGTTTCTCGTCCTGGCCGCCTTCCAGTTTCTCCGCGTCCGGACGTCTCCGCTGGCCGCGGCGCAGTTCCCCGAGCCCATCGAAAGCTCCGCGGCCCACACGGACATCACCGTCGGATTTCTGTGGAACACGCTGTTCCGGAACGTCTCCCAAATCTTCCTGATCAACGACACCGTCACCGGGATCGTCTTCGTGATCGCGCTGCTGGTCGCGTCGCGGTGGGCAGCACTGTTCGCTCTGATCGGATCGGCGGTCGCGATGACGGCGGTCCTCGTCCTCGGCGCCGACACCGCCGCGATCGGCAACGGACTGTACGGGCTCAGCGCGGTCCTGACCGCGATCGCACTCGGTTCGGTGTTCTACGAACCGTCGTGGCGGGTGCTGGTCTACACGATCTTCGGGGTCCTCGTGACGGTCGTCGTGCATGCCGCGCTGCTGTCCGCGTTCGCGCCGATCTCGCTGCCGGTGGGCACCGCCGCGTTCGTGTTCGCCGCGTGGCTGTTCCTGCTCCCGAAGAGACAGTTCGTCCCGGTCCAGCACGCCACCATCCGGGGTGGCGCCGCGGAGTCGGGCCGAAGCCTTCCGGCGGCGGAACGACCGGAATAAAATCGACGGCGCGGCGGACACATCGAGACGGCGAATCCGGGGGCACCGGTGAGTGACGAACGAGAGATTCCGGACGAAGAGTCCGATCTGAAGGACAGTGTCGACGAACTCACGACGTCCTTCCAACAGTTGTCGAGCCTGCTCGACGACCTCGGTGAGTTGGAGCGCGTGCTCCAGTGCCTCGTCGAGTGCGCGATCCGGATCGTGCCGGACGCCGACATGGGCGGGGTCACGCTGCTGCGCGACGGCAAGGCGGAGACCGTCGCGGCGACAGATAGTCGGGTACGCGAAATCGACAGTACGCAATATGATCTCGGTGACGGGCCGTGCCTCCTGTCCGCTCGTGAACAGGAGGTCCAGAACGTCAGCCGGGAGGAACTTCGCCGCCGATGGCCCGAACTGGCCGAGGCGGCGGACGGCCACGAGATCGGCAGCATCATCGCATCGCCGCTGACCCTCGACGACCACGTGAGCGGATCGTTCAATCTGTACAGCGCTGCCGACGACGGCTTCCGCACGCTGGACGAGTCGCTGATCGAGGCGTTCACGACCGCGGCGATGACTGCGCTGCGTCAGACGCAGCGTTACGACGGGGCGCGGCGGTCCGTCCGCCAGTTGCAGGCTGCACTGCAATCGCGGGCGTCGATCGACCATGCGATCGGGGTGGTGATGGCGCTGCACGGGGTGGGGCCCGAGGCGGCCTTCGACCGGATCGTCACGACGTCCCAGCAGAGCAACACCAAACTGCGCGACGTCGCTCAGCAACTCCTCGACAAGATCGATCGGTCGTAGCCCGCGTCCGCCGGTCAGATGAGAACTGCAGCGGCCACGACACTGAGCAGAATGAGCGCGGCGGCGGTCGCGGCGAGAAGGGGCGAGCCGCCGAACAGCAGTGTCACCGCAGTGACGGCCGCGGCCGAGAGGAGCGCGATCCGCAGGGCGCAGCACCATTCGCGCGCGACAGTGTCGCGGCCGTCGGGCACTCGGGTGTCGGGTCCGGAGGACGTCGTCAGCTGCCGACCTTCCGGCCGAGACGGCGACATGTGCGATGACGGGACAGAGAACGTTTGGGTCATGGGTGCCCTCACTGAGTACCTACACGGAGGGGACGCGAGCGGCAGCTCATCGGCGGCACGTGCTCCCCTGGCGCCGGCTGTCTGCCCAACCTGCATCTCAACGGTAACGGTCGAGCGTGACCTGGGGCAATGCGCCGCCACCGAATCGTTATCCAGCGTTCGAAGGCGCCGGTGCGGCGTAACAATCCCGAATCTCCACGTCCATGGGAAACCGTACGGGCGTATCGCCGAACAGGAGTCGCGTGGCCGCTTCGGCTGCGGCGAGGACGTGCGCGGCCGCGGCGTCGGGGTGGCGGCTGTGCACCATCACCTCGTCGTGCTGGAAGAACACGAGTTCGCCGTCGCCAGGTGCGGCGGCGAGGCGTCGGCGCAGATCCGCGAGCAGACACAGCGCCCACTCCGACGCCGTGGCCTGCACGACGAAGTTGCGGGTGAAGCGGCCGCGCGCGTGCGCGTCCCCGTTCGACCACCACTCGGAATCCGGCGGGGGACAGGCGCGCCCGAGCCGGGAATGGACCACCTCGCCGCGCTCGCCGGCGCGGGCGGCGTCCTCGACGAACTGCACGGCCGTCGGAAAACGCTTGCGCAGCATGGCCAGGAGTGCGCGGGCGTCCCCGGCGGTCGCCCCGTACAGGACGCCGAGGATGGCGACCTTCGCCTTCGCGCGGTCCCCGTTGAAAGCCTCCGCTGCGACGGGGGAGTACAGGTCGTCGGCGCCTGCGGCGGCCATCATGCGCGGGTCGGCCGACATCGCGGCCAGGATCCGCGGCTCGAGCTGTCCGGCGTCGGCGATCACGAGGGTGTGGCCGGGTTCGGCGATCACGCTGGTGCGCAACGCCTTCGGAATCTGTAGTGCGCCGCCGCCGCGGCTGGCCCAGCGTCCGGACACCACGCCGCCGGGCACGTACACCGGCCGGAAGCGGTCGCCCCGGACCCACGCGTCCAGCCATGTCCAGCCGTTGGTGCTGTGCAGCTTGGCCAGGTCGCGGTAGCGCAGCAGCGGTTCGACGGCCGGATGATCGATCTCCCGCAGCAGGTACGCCCGGGTCGACTGCAGTTCTATTCCGTCGCGGGCGAAGGCGGCGACCACCTCGAGGTGCGACGCCGGATTGACCTGTCGTCCGAACGCGGCGCTCACCTCCTCGGCGACCGCGCGCAGACGGTCCGGCAGCATGTCGTCCGGCACGCGCGTTCCGAGCGCGTTCTCGAGCAGTGCCCGATGCGCGGCCGCCGAGAACGGCAGGCCGTCGAAACCCATCTCGGCCGCCGCGAGCCCACCCGCGGATTCGGCGGCCACCAGCAGTCGCAACTGCGGATCGCCCTCGACAGCCTCGGCCTGCCGTCGGTGCCGCCCGAGCACCACGTCGGGTGCCGTCCACGGGATCGCGTCGAACAGCCCCAGTCGGTCGTCGACAGGCGCCTCGGCGACCGGAACGAACCGTCCGGCCCGCGCGTCCAGCAAAGCCCCGGTGAGTGCCAGATCGTGGCTGCGCTGCACGCGCACACCGGCCGCCAGCAGCAGTGGGTACACCCGGGCGGTGTCCTCCCACACCCAGCGGGGATGCTCGGTCGCCTCGATCTCCCGGACCGTCGCCGCGACGTCGGCCGTGCGCCGCGGCGCTTCCACCGGATCGCCGGACTCGTCGGTCCGGATCAGCGTGGCACCGTCGCCGTCGGGGACCAGCACTGTTCTCACAGCGACCAGTGTGCGCGACGGCACCGACACGAGGGTGTCGGGAGGGCGGGGCCACCTTCGCCGGGCCGATCACCTGGGCCGGGTACCGTTTCGTTCGAGCCGCGATCGGCTCAGCGCATCCGAACCCGGGAGGTTCCCTTGGCTGGTGGTCTAGTCGCCCTCTTCGACGACGTCGCAGCGATCGCGAAAGCGGCGGCGGCATCCATCGACGACGTCGGGGCTGCTGCCGGCAAGGCCAGCATCAAGGCGGCCGGGGTGGTCGTGGACGACACCGCCGTCACGCCCCGCTACGTGCACGGCTTCTCGCCGAAGCGGGAGCTGCCGATCATCCGCAAGATCGCGATCGGATCGATCCGCAACAAGCTGCTGATCATCCTGCCGGTCGCGATGATCCTCAGCCAGTTCCTGCCGCAAGCACTGCCCTATCTGCTGATCGCCGGTGGTCTGTTCCTCTGCTACGAGGGCGCCGAGAAGGTCTACGAGGCGCTCACCGGTGGTCATCACGAGGACGAGGACACGACGGCGCCGCAGGACGGACCCGAGCGCGAGAAGGCGATGGTCGGCAGCGCCATCCGCACCGACCTGATTCTGTCCGCCGAGATCATGGTGATCTCCCTGTCGTCGGTCGAGGACGAACCGTTCTTCACCCGACTGATGGTCCTCATCGTCGTCGCGATCCTCATCACCATCCTGGTGTACGGCGTCGTCGCGCTGATCGTGAAGATGGACGACGTGGGCCTCGCACTCGCCCAGCGCAACTCGACCGTCAGCCAGCGCGTCGGTCGTGGCCTCGTGGCCGCGATGCCGAAGGTGATGTCGGTGCTCACCGTCGTCGGGATCGCCGCGATGCTGTGGGTCGGCGGCCACATCCTGCTCGTCAACGTCGGGGAGGCCGGATTCCATTGGCCGGCAGACCGCCTCCACGATCTCGAGCACTGGTTCGGTGAACTCGTGCACGGCGGCTTCGGCGGCGTCCTGTCCTGGACCGCGGGCACCGTGGCATCCGCAGTTGTCGGACTCGTCATCGGCGCGATCGTGGTCCTGGTCGCGCATCTGATTCCGAAGCGGAAGAACGCCGCGGCGCACTGACGGGGGAGGAGCCGCCGTCATCACGACGTTGAGGCGGCTCCCTCGACGGTCGCGGTCGGGAATCGGCGCGCCAGGTTCGCCTCCGTCGACGGCCCCGGCGCCCAGGAAGCGATCCACGGCCCGGTGCCCTCGGTCTGGTCGAGCACACCGGCTTCGAGCCAGGTGAACTCGCCGCCGAGGACGCTGCGTGCGACCCGGTGGTCGGTGTCGTCGGTGTTCTCCCACAGCGCCGCGAACAGGCGGTCGATCCGCAGTCGCGACTGCTGACAGAACGCGTCGGCGAGATCCACGGCGGACGCACCGCGGACGGAATCCTCGGTGCGGTCCATCTCGGCGCGCACGCAGGCAGCGGACATCGCGAACAGTTCGGCCCCGATGTCGACGACGCGACCCAGGAACGACTGGTGCTTCTCCATCCCGGCCTGCCAGCGCGCCATCCCGTAGAACGTGGACCGCGCGAGCTTGCGGGCGTTGCGCTCGACGAAGCGCAGATGCGTCGCCAACGAACCGAATTCACCGTACGACGTGGGCAGCTGGCCCTTTCCCGAGATGAGATGCGGCAGCCACTTGGCGTAGAAGCCGCTGGCCCCGAGTGCCGCTCTGGCCTTGTGCTGCAGGTCGGCGTCGGGATCTGCGAGGTCACCGGCCGCACTCAGGTGCGCGTCCACCGCCTCGCGCGCGATGAGCAGTCGCATGATCTCGCTGGAGCCCTCGAAGATCCGGTTGATCCGCAGGTCGCGCAGCATCTGCTCGGCCGGCACGGCGCGCTCGCCCCGCGCCGCCAGAGACTCGGCGGTCTCGTAGCCGCGGCCGCCGCGGATCTGGACGAGTTCGTCGGCGATCGTGCACGCCATCTCACTGGCCCACAGCTTGGCCAGCGCCGCCTCGATGCGGATGTCGTTGCGGCCCTCGTCGGCCATCTGGCCCGACAGCGTCAGCGTCGCCTCGAGCGCGAACGTGGTGGCCGCGATGAACGAGATCTTGGACGCGACCGCGCCGTGTTCGCCTACAGGGCGGCCCCACTGCACTCGCTCGGCAGACCACTCGCGGGCGATCTTGAGCGACCACTTCCCGGATGCGGTGCACAGTGCCGGGATCGCGAGCCTGCCCGCGTTGAGCGTGGTGAGCGCGATCTTGAGGCCGTCGCCCTCGCGTCCGATCAGATTCTCGGCCGGTACCCGCACTCGGTGCATGCGGGTGACACCATTCTCGATTCCACGCAGGCCCATGAACGAGTTGCGGCGTTCGACGGTGACGCCGGGGGAATCGGCCTCCACCACGAAGGCGCTGACACCCCCGCGATTCCCCTCAGTCCGCGGCACCCGCGCCATCACCACCAGTAGTTCCGCCACCACGCCGTTGGTGGTCCACAGCTTGACGCCGTCGAGCAGGTAGGCGCGCCCGTCCTCGACGGGAGTGGCAGTCGACGCCATCCGGGCGGGATCCGAGCCGACGTCGGGTTCGGTGAGCAGGAACGCCGAGATCGCGCCTTTCGCGCAGCGCGGCAGGAACTTTCGCTTCTGCTCGTCGGTTCCTGCCAGTTTCAGCGGTTCCGGGACGCCGATCGACTGGTGTGCCGACAGCAGTGCCCCCAGGCTCGCGTGCACCGAACCCACGAGCATCAGTGCCCGGTTGTAGGCCACTTGCGACAGGCCAAGGCCGCCGTACTCCTCCGGGATCTTGAGCCCGAAGCAGCCCAGTTCGGCGAACCCACGGACGTAGTCGTCGGGGATCAGCGAGTCCCGCTCGATCACCGACCCGTCCAGGCCGTCGCAGTAGTCGCGAAGTTTCACGAGAAACCGCTCGGTGCGGGCGGCGTCGTCGGGCGTCGGCACCGGGAACGGATGGACGAGATCGAGTCGGAACCGGCCGAGGAACAACTCCTTGGCGAAGGACGGTTTGTCCCACCCGCTCTCGCGGGCCTCCTCGGCGACCGCCCGCGCCTGTTCCTCCGTCACCTCGGTCGGTGCAACCATGACCCGCCTCCTCGAAGAGCGCGATCAGAGAACCTATCGACAAGCTACTGGCGAGTATTCCCCTCGGCGGGCATCGGCGAAAGGGATCACCCCGTGCGGGTGAGGCGGTCGGGGTCCGATCGGCGTCCACGGTCGGCGCAAAATTCCGGCGAATCGGGGAGGTGCGGATATGCACGTCGTGGACGACTTCTGGTTCCGGTACGTCGCCGACATGGGCATCGCTTCGGACTACGACACCCAGACACGGTCGCTGCTGCGGACCGACAACCCCTACCCGAGTCCGATGAGTCCGAGCGGCACCGTCGTGCCCGAGGACGACGGGTCGTTCGTACTGTGGTTCGACCGCACGTGGGCACCGAGTGAACTAGTGGAAGCCGAGCCGGACCGGGACCGACCGGGCCTGGGTGCCCGCGTTCCCGCCGGTCCGGCCCGTCCGGCGGGGTGCGAGAATCGGTGCCTGGGAGGTAACCGGTGCCTGGGAGGTAACCAATGGTCAGCTCGGCAAGACCCCCGGCGTACACGATGCGTCAGTTGTTCGTGTTCGTCGCGGTCGCCGAGACCGGCACCATCCGTGCCGCGGCGGACCGGCTGCACGTGTCCCAGTCCGCGGTATCGCTCGCGATCACCGAACTCGAACGCGGACTCAAGTCGCAGTTGTGCGTACGCCGCCGTGCACACGGCGTCCAGTTGACCCCGACAGGCGAGCGGGTGTTGCTCCGCGCCCGAGCGCTGCTCGAGCAGGCCGGCGATCTCGCGTCCGAAGCGTCCGGAGCCGAAGGCGTGCTCACCGGACCGTTGGCGATCGGCTGCTACTCGTCGCTCGGTCCGACGCTGCTGCCGCGACTGCTCTACGAGTTCAACCAGCTGCATCCGCGGATCACGGTCGACTTCGTCGAGGACACTCAGGACCGGCTCGAGCAGCGACTGATCTCCGGTGAGTTGGACCTCGCGATCGTCTACGACCTCGACCTCTCGCCCGAACTGCGCCGCGCCCGCATGGACACCCGGCAACCCGCGATCCTGCTCCCCGCCGACCACCGTCTGGCCGACGCCCCGGTCGTCGAACTCGCCGAACTCGCCGACGAGCCGATGGTGCTGCTCGACGCCCCGCCCAGCTCGTTCCACGCACTGCAGATGTGCAGCCGCGCCGGATTCACACCGCAGGTGCGGTTTCGCCCCAAGAACTTCGAGACGGCGCGGGCCCTCGTCGGTCGCGGGTTCGGCTGGACCCTGCTGATCCAGCGGCCGCAACTCGACGTCACGTACGAAGGGCTCGGCGTGGTCGTGCGGCCGGAGGTGGAGCCGCCCGTGCCCGAAGTCGACATTCTCCTCGCGTGGTCGCAGGACGCACTTCTGAGTAGGACGGCCCGCGCCTTCGTCGAGTACGCCGTCGACGGCGAACCCGTCCCGTTCGGCCCCGGCGCGTAGGGATCCGCGGGACAATCGAACGGCCAGCGCGACCGCTCGGGAGACCGGGGCGGGACGACGAGGAGGCGCGATGACCGCACGACCCGCTGCTCTGACCGATCCCCTCCGCAACCGCGGGACAGCCTTCACTCTGGAGGAACGGGCCCGGCTGGGCCTCACCGGACGACTCCCCGCGGCGGTCGAGACGCTCGACCAACAGGTCGCCCGCGCGTACGGCCAGCTGGGGCGCTACGAGACCGCTCTCGAGAAGTACATCTATCTCGACCAACTGCACGACCGGAACGAGGTTCTCTACTACCGCGTCCTGGTCGATCACCTCACCGAACTGCTGCCCGTGGTCTACGACCCGACGGTGGGGGAGGCCATCGAGAAATGGAGCCAGGACTATCGCCGTTCCCGGGCGGTGTACCTCTCGATCGACAGGCCTCAGGATGTGCGGGCCTCGTTCGAGACCCTCGGCCTCGGCCCCGGCGACGTCGACCTGATCGTCTGCTCGGACGCCCAGCAGATCCTCGGCATCGGTGACTGGGGCGTCAACGGCACCGACATCTCGATCGGGAAACTCGCGGTGTACACGGCGGCCGCCGGGATCGACCCGGCGCGCGTCGTCGCCGTCAACCTCGACGTCGGAACCGACAACGAGCGACTCCTCGACGACCCGGCCTATCTCGGGAATCGGCACGCCCGCGTCACCGGCAGGCGGTACGACGACTTCGTCGCCGAGTACCTCGCGACGGCGTCCGACCTCTTTCCCCGCGCGCTGCTGCACTTCGAGGACTTCGGACCCGGCAACGCCCGACGCATCCTCGTCGCGAACGCGGCCACGTACCGAATCTTCAACGACGACCTGCAGGGGACAGGGGCGATCGTGCTGGCCGCCGTCATCTCGGCACTGAAGGTCACCGGGCAGTCGTTCGCCGAGCAACGGCTGCTCGTCTACGGCGCCGGGACCGCGGGCACCGGGATGGCCGATCAGATCCACGCCGCGATGATGCGGGACGGGCTGTCCGCGCAGGAGGCGTCGGACCGGGTGTGGCTCGTGGACGTCGACGGTCTCGTCATCGACGACATGAGCGGACTGCCGGACTACCAGCAGGTGTACGCGCGGCGTTCGGCCGAGGTCTCCGACTGGGAACGTCGCGACGGCCGGATCGATCTGCTCACCGTAGTGCGCCGGGCGCGGCCGACGATTCTCATCGGTACGTCCACCGACCACGGCGCCTTCACCCGGGACGTGGTCGAAGCGATGTGTGACGCCACCGACAGACCCGTCGTACTGCCGCTGTCCAATCCGACCGAGCGGATCGAGGCGCAGCCCTCGGACGTCATCGCGTGGTCGCGAGGCCGGGCCCTCGTCGCCGCCGGAATCCCGGTGGATCCGGTCCTGTATGGCGGCACCGAATTTCGGATCGGGCAGGCGAACAACGCACTCCTCTATCCCGGCCTGGGCCTGGGTGTGGTGCTCGCGGGAGCCTCCCGGGTCACCGACGGAATGCTGCGCGCGGCGGCGGAGGCGGTCGCCGGACAGGTCGACCCGACCACTCTCGGGGCGTCGTTGCTGCCTCCGGTCGACGACCTGCGTGCGTCCTCGGCGCTCGTCGCCTCGGCCGTCGCCGCGGCTGCCGCCGCCGACGGTGTCGCCACAATCACAGGAGACATCTCGGTCCGCGACGTGCAGGATTCGATGTGGAAGCCCGTCTACCCGGAACCGGACGCCGAGTGATCTCCAAACCTCGGAATTCCTGAGCATTTACCCCGCATTCTTGCGCTTTTCACTAGATGTGATCCAGGTCAAGATGTCCTGCAGGCCGCTCCGTCGGCATGCGTGCAGGTGGGGGTCTTCCCTGCGCGCCTCCAGAGTTGAAAGGCACACCGAACCATGACGGCAACCATGGCTGCGGCTCCGCCGCAGGAGCTGCACCGCAAGGCCCGCAAGGCCGCGCTCGGCAGCTTTGTCGGCACCGCGATCGAGTGGTACGACTTCTTCATCTACGGCACGGCTGCCGCGCTCGTACTCGGTCACCAGTTCTTTCCGAACTCCTCGGATCTGGCCGGCACGTTGGCGTCGTTCGCAACGCTGGCCGTCGGTTTCATCGCGCGCCCCATCGGCGGCGTCGTCATGGGCCACTTCGGTGACCGTGTCGGCCGCAAGTCGATGCTCGTCATCTCGCTGCTGCTCATGGGCTTCGCGACGGTCGGCATCGGCGTGCTCCCCAACTACGAGGCGATCGGCGTCTTCGCGCCGATCCTGCTGGTGACGCTGCGTTTCATCCAGGGTCTCGGCGTGGGCGGTGAGTGGGGCGGCGCTGTGCTCGTCGCCACCGAGAACGCCCCGGAGGGCCGCAAGGGCCTCTACGGCGCGGCGCCCCAGATCGGCGTGCCCGCAGGTGTCCTCGTCGCCAATCTCGTGTACCTGCCGCTGACCGCGTTCATGAGCGACGAGACGTTCAAGGCGTGGGGCTGGCGCATCCCGTTCCTGCTCAGCGCCGTCCTCGTCCTGGTCGCGATGTGGATCCGACTGGGCCTCGAGGAAAGCAACGAGTTCAAAGAGGCCAAGGACGACGAGAAGCCCGAGAAGCTGCCGATCGTCGAGGTCCTCACCAAGCACTGGAAGACGGTCCTGCTGGCCGGTGGCACGTTCATCGCCACCAACGGCATCGCGTACGCGTACATGGTCTACGTCCTCAAGTACGGCGAGAAGGAACTGGGCTTCAGCAAGACCACGATGCTGTTCCTGCTGATCGGCTCGTGCCCGTTCTGGATGGCCGGTATGGCGTTCAGTGCCTGGAAGTCGGACACCCTCGGCCGTCGTCCGGTCTACGTCCGCAGCTCGATCGCCCTGGTGATCGCCGCCGCCGTGTTCTTCCCGCTCATGGACACCGCTGTGCTGCCCGTCATGGTCGTCGCGATGATCGGCCTCGGCTTCACTCTCGGCTGCTGCGCGGGCCCGCAGTCCGCGCTGTTCGCGGAACTCTTCCCGCCGGCGATCCGCTACTCGGGCGCCTCGCTCGGCTACCAGATCGGCGCCATCCTCGGCGGCGGCCTCGCCCCGATCATCGCCACCGCGCTGTACGCGAGCTTCGAGACGTCGCTCGCGATCACCGGGTACTTCGTGCTGATCGCGCTGATCAGCCTCGCCAGCATCCTCGTGCTGAAGGTTCCCGGTACCAAGACCTCCCGTCCGATCGAGCAGGAAGCGGTCTGAGCATGTCGACCTACTACCAGCCCAAGAAGTACCCGGCCTCGGCCTTCGATTCGATGGCCGCCACCGCCGAGACGCTGCCCGTGGTCATCGTCGGTGCCGGCCCGGTCGGCATGGCCGTCGCCCTCGGTCTCGCGCAGCGCGGCATCCCCGTCACGATCATCGAGGCCGCCGACCAGGTGTCGTTCGGCAGCCGCGCGATCTGCATCTCCCGCCACAGCCTCGAGGCTGCCGCGCGCCTCGGCTTCGGCGCCGAGCTCGAGAAGATCGTCCTCCCGTGGGTGGGTGGCCGCAGCTTCTACCGCGACCAGCAGGTGCTGCACTTCCAGATGCGCAACGCCGACCACGATGTCCGCCCGCCCATGATCAACGTCTCCCAGTCGGAGTTCGAGCAGATCATGGTCGACACGATCGAGGCGAACCCGCTCATCACGCTGCACTGGTCCGCGAGCATCGCCGGCGTGCTGCGCGCCGACGACGAGGTCACCCTCGAGGTCGACTGCGCCGACGGCAAGCGCCACCTGCGCGCCCGCTGGGTCGTGGCCGCCGATGGTGGCCGCAGCCGCATGCGTGAGCTCGCCGGACTGCGCCTGCAGGGCAACAACTACGACGGCCGCTACGTCATCGCCGACATCCACTGGGAGTCGGAACTGCCGGCCGAGCGCATGGTCTGGTTCGATCCGCCGAGCAACCCGGGCTCGACGATCATCATGCACAAGCAGCCCAAGAACATCTGGCGCATCGACTACCAGCTCGATCCGTCCGAGGACGCGGAGATCGAGACCCAGGAAGACCGCATCCGGGATCGCATCACCAAGCACCTGGAGTGGCTGCAGAACGACCTGCCCTGGACGCTCGAGTGGCACGGCTTCTACAGCGCCCGCGCGCTGGCGCTGCCCGACTTCACGCACGGCCGCCTGCTGTTCGCCGGTGACGCCGCGCACCTGGTGCCGATCTTCGGTGTCCGCGGGCTCAACTCGGGCATGGAAGACGCCGAGACCCTCGCGTGGCAGCTCGCCGCCGTCATCCACGGCAATGCGAGTGCCGAACTGCTGCAGGCATACTCGGTGGAGCGTCACGACGCGTGGCAGCAGAACGTCGCCAACGCCGGCAAGAGCACGCTCATCATGTCGCCCGGCAGCCACGGCTACATGACCACCCGCGACGCGATCCTTGCGCTGTCGGTGACTCGCCCCGAGTTCAGCCACCTCATCAACCCGCGCCAGTCGAGTGCCACCAACGCGCGGATCTCCCCGCTCACGTGGCCGACGCCGGCCGACGTCGAGGGCATCGCGTCGGGCGACCCGGTCGACGACCGTCGCGTCGTGACGGTCGACGGCACCGAGACTTCGCTCAACATGCTGCGCGGCAGCGGCTTCGCGGTGCTCGGCGTGAACGTCGACGCCGCCGCGCTGGCCACCGCGACCGCCACTCTCGCCGGTGCTCTGGCGCCGGAGTCGGTGCGCGCGATCCTGATCGGCAGCGACACCTCCGCCACGTCCGTCGCCGTCGTGCCCGACGCCGACGGTGGTGTCGTCGCGGCGCTCGGCGCGCGTGCCGGCGAGGTGTTCGTGATTCGCCCCGACGGTGTGCTGCTGTGCCGCATCGACAGCGTCGGACGGATCGAGGACGTCGTGCGCCACCTGCGCTTGGGTAACGCCCCGGCCGGTGCGTCGGCCGCGGTGGACAGTGGTCCCGCGATCGACCCGGCCGAACTGCGCCGCGAGAACGTGTGGATGGGCCTGTCCGACGCCCTCGACCAGGTGGCCGAGAACGACCGGGAGGGCTTCCTGGCCCGTCTCGCGCTCGTGCTCGGATCTCAGGTGGGACAGCGCGAGTTCGAGGAGGCCATCGCGGCCGCCACCGACCCGACGCTCACCGTGCCGGCCGACGAAAACGCGGACACCGCCGTCGGTGCCTGAGCAAGTCTCCGAATCCAGCGCCGTCCGGCAGCAGCCGGCGGCGCTGGATTCGTCTTCGTGGGGCGTGGTGACGGTCGCGCTGCTCGCCGGAGTCCTGGCCGCCAGCCAGGTCGGCAAGGTCATCGTCGCGCTGCCGACGGTCCGTGACGACCTCGGCATGAGCCTGACGGCGGCCGGAGTGCTGCTGTCGTCGTACACATTCGTGGGCGCCCTGTTGGGTAGCGTCGCAGGCGGATACGTCGACCGGTGGGGCAGGCGCCGCATGTTGACGTCGGCGCTGCTGGTCCTCGCGGCCGGCGCCGGGCTCGGTGCGCTCGGCCCCGGGATCCCGGTCCTGCTGTTCTCCCGGGTCCTCGAAGGACTCGGTTTCATGGGTGTCGCGGTGTCGGCGCCCGCACTCATCGCGTCCGCGGCCGCCGCGCGTCATCGACGGCTCGCTCTCGGACTGTGGGGCATCTACATGCCGCTCGGTCAATTCGTCGCGATCGTCGCCGGACCGTGGCTCATCTCGGCGATCGGATGGCGCGGCCTGTGGGGCGTCAACGCGGCCGCGCTGGTGGTGTGTGCCGTGCTGGTGCTCGCCGTGGTGCCGGGTCCGACTGCCGGGCCCACGGCTGTGGTCGGTTCGGGTGCGAAACCCACACGCGTGTGGCGCAATTCCGCAGCGCTGCTCATCGCGCTCGCATTCGGCACCTACTCGTTGCAGTACCTCGCGGTGATCGGATTCCTGCCCACGATGTACTCCGCCGGCGGCTGGGCGGACGGCTCGGCGGCCGTGCTGACCGCGCTCGTCGTGCTGGGCAACATCGTCGGCAACATCAACGCCGGACTGCTGCTGCACCGCGGCGTGCGCCCGGGGACACTGATCGCGTTCGCCGCCGTCTCGATGGGTGTGGCCGCGATCCTGATCTATGCGAACTGGGCGCCGTTCGGCCTCTCGTACACTGCGGCAGTGGCTTTCGCGCTGCTCGGCGGTCACCTGCCCGCCGCCGTGTTCGCGGCGGTGCCGGCGGCCGCGGCGGCGCCTGGCGACATCGGACCGGTCAACGGTCTGGTGGTGCAGATGTCGAACGTCGGGTCGATCGTGGGACCGCCCACCGTCGCGTTCGTCGCCACCCAGGCGGGTGGCTGGTCGCTGAGCCCGCTCGTGCTGAGCTCCGCGGCCGTCCTGTGCCTCGTCGCCGGACTCACGTTGCGGGCCCGGGATTCTCGCTGACCCGCATCGCGCCGGTCAGCGGAGCAGCAGCGCTCCGAGTCGTCGGGCAGCGGCCATGACCGCCTCGCCCAGCTTCTGCTCGTCCGACGAGTCGAACACCGAGACACCGATACTGACGAGATCGGCCGGGCGGCGATTCGGCACCGCAGCCGAGATGCCCGTGACCGAGTGAGTCACCTCCCCCGAGGTCACCGCGAACCCGCGCTCGCGGGCGCGGGTGACCTCGGGTCGCTCGCCCTCCTGAGGCGGTAGCGCGGCGAGCATCGCCAGTCCCGCCGAGCCCCGGTTCATCGGATCGACCTGACCGGGATCGAAGCCGACGTGTGCGCGTGAATTGCGCGGCTCGATGACCATGAGCGCGCGGACCGAGTCCTGGCCCTCCCGGACCGCGAGGTGTGCCGTCGCCTCCACGGCGTCTGCCAATTCCTCGAGGATCGGGCGCGCGAGTTCGCGAAGATCCTGCTCCACCGAGCCGGCGAGCGTGACCAGTCCGGCGCCCAGCAGAATGCGCTTGCTCTCGGTTCGCCGGCACAGCCGGTGCGCCTCGAGGGTGCGCACCAGGCGGTCCGCGACCGTGCGGTGCACGCCGATTCCCTCCGCGATCTCGGTGACAGTCAGCCCGTACTTGTGCTGCGTCAGCAACTCGAGGATCTCGAGACCGTTGTGCAGCGTCTTCGACATGCGCGAATCGAGCAGGACGCCACTGGTTCTCCCAGGACTTTCGTTCATCTGATCATCGGAACCGACAGATTCCATGAAGCCCTCCCTTGACGCGTGTGAGGCGAGACACCTAGTCTTCTTCTTAATCGCACTATGCGTTCGATTATCGCACACATGGCGGGGCGGTGCAATCCCGAACGGGGTGCGCCGGAGAGTGACCGAGGAGTTCGTCATGACAGTGATCGAGGCCCGCGCCGACGTCGGCGCAATGGCGTTCGTGGAGATCCACCAGCTGTACGGCCGGCAGAGCCACCTCATCGACGAGGGGCACGCGGTCGAGTGGGCGGCCACCTTCACCGCCGACGGCGAGTTCCACTCGCCCAGCTACCCCGCCCCGGTCGTGGGGACGGCCGCACTCACCGAGTTCGCGGACACGTTCTTCGCGAATGCGTCCGTGGCGGGCGAGGTGCACCGGCACGTCCTCACCAACATTGCCGTCGACCGCGTCGGCGACGACGAACTCGACGTCCACGCCTACCTGCAGATCGTTGCAACCCGCATCGGTGACGAGTCCCGCCTCGTGCGGTTCACCACCGTCGCCGATCGCGTGGTGCGAGTAGGCGGGCAGTGGCGCATCGCGCGCCGCGTCGTCCGCCGCGACGATCAGGGCCCACCGGCCTGATCTCTCGGGCCTCGGCCGACGAGCGTCTCGAATCTTTTGCAGAACATTGTTTTTGGAGGAACACCCGATCATGACCGAAACTGCTGATACTCAGAACCCCGGCCGCACCGACGCGTCGCAGATGAGCGCTCTCTACCCGGAGATGGCCGGCAAGGTCGCCGTCGTCACCGGAGCCGCCCGGGGTATGGGCGCGGCCTTCGCGGCCGGCCTCGCCACCCGCGGCGTCAACGTCGTCGGCGCCGACATCAACGATGAGCAGATGACGGCCACCGCGGACGAGATCAACTCCGCGCTCGCCGCCAACTCCCTCGCAGAGACCCCCGGCCGCGTGGTCGGTGCCCGCATCGACGTCACCAAGGCCGACGAGCACGAGGCCCTCGCGCAGATCGCGCTGAAGGAGTTCGGACGCATCGACTTCTGGATCAACAACGCCGGCATCTTCCCGTTCGCGCTGGTCGAGGAGATCTCGCCGGAGCAGATCGCCGCGGTACTGGACGTCAACGTCCAGGGAGTGCTGTTCGGCGCCCAGGCGGCGGCCCGTCACATGGCGGTCGGCAGCGCGATCGTGAACATGTCGTCGGTCTCGGCGCTGCGTATCCGTCGCGGCCGCGGCGCGTACTGCACGTCCAAGGCGGCCGTCGCGCACCTCACCGAATCGCTCGCGGTCGAGCTGGGCGACAAGGGTATCCGCGTCAACGCGATCGCCCCCGGTTACATCGACACCGAGATGACCCGCTGGGTCCGCGAGGACCCGGCCGCGCTCGAGCATGCACTCGACGTCGTGCCGCTGCACCGACTCGGCTCGACCGAGGAGGTCTTCGGACCGCTGCTGTTCCTGCTCTCGGACAGCGCCCGCTACGTCACCGGTCACTCCATCGCCGTCGACGGTGGGTCGCGCCATGTCTGAGTCGATGGGTCGTTCCGCAGGCTCCGCTCCTGAGACTTTCCCGAACGTCGTCCTCGTCACCGGCGCCGCCGGCGGCATGGGCGCCAACCACGCCAGGGCGCTCGCTGCGCAGGGTGTGCACGTGTGCGTCGCCGACGTCGCGGACACCTCCGCGGTCATGGCCGAGATCGCGGACGCCGGCGGCAGCGCGTCGGCGCACCGACTCGACGTCGCCGACTCGGCCGCGTGGACGAGTGTGATCGACGAGATCCGTTCCACCAAGGGCGAACTCGGAGGACTGGTCAACAACGCCGGCATCAGTCGTCGGCGTGAGTTCATGGACACCCCGGACGACATCTGGGAGCTGACCATGAAGATCAACCTGTTCGGGCCCTTCTACGGGATGAAGGCCGCCGCACCGTTGATGCGGGACAGCGGCGGCGGATCGATCGTGAACATCTCGTCGATCTCCGGTCAGGTCGGGTACTTCTCGCCGGCGTACGCGTCGAGCAAGTGGGGCCTGACCGGGCTGTCGAAGTCGGCGGCCGGACAGTTCGCGCAGTGGGGCATCCGGGTGAACTCCGTGCATCCCGGACTGGTGGGCACCGCTCTCGTCGGGGGAGCGGACGCCTTCGTCAAGGCCTCGCTGGAGAGCATTCCGGCCGGACGCATGGGCACCGTCGACGAGATCACCGACGCGGTGCTGTTCCTGCTGTCCGACCGGTCCACATACATGAACGGCAGCGAGGTGACCGTCGACGGCGGCCTGGTGTCCAACGGCCTGTATCACCGGATCCTCGCCGAAACGGGAGGAGTCCTCTCATGAGTGAAGACAACTGGGACGTCGTCGTGATCGGCGGCGGCGGAGCGGGACTCGCGGCCGCGGTGTCCGCGGCCGAGCTGGGCGCGTCGGTACTGCTGTTCGAGTCGCAGACCGAGCTGGGCGGCTCGACGCAGCTGTCGGCGGGACTGTTCACCGCCGCGGGCACGAGCGTCCAGCGCGGACTCGGCATCGAGGACACCGCCGAGAAGTTCTTCCAGCACTACATGGACCTCAACCACTGGATGCTCAAGCCGGGCCTGGTCCGGGCGTTCTGCGAGAACGCAGGTCCCACGCTCGAGTGGCTCCTCGACCTCGGAGTCGAGATTCCCGCCCGGGAGTCGGCCAACGCACACATGCCAGGTCTGGCCCAGGCGGGTGTCGAGGACGTCTGGCGTGGTCACGTGCCCAAGGACCAGGGCTACGGCCTGGTCCGAGTGCTCGACAAGGCCCGCCGCGAACGAGGCGTCGAGGTGGTCTTGAACACCCGTGTGCAATCGCTGATCGTCGAGGACGGTCGCGTGGCGGGTGTCGTCGCCGACGACATCGAGGTCCGGGCGACGTCGGTGGTGATCGCCAGCGGCGGGTTTGCGCAGAACAAAGATTTGGTCGATCGGCTGTATCCGTTCGCGAACCGGGGCGGGGATTCCCTCTTCGTCGTGGCCGCTCCGGGTAGTCAGGGCGATCACCTGACCTTCGGTGAACAGGTCGACGCGTCCGTCGCGGGCGAGGGCTGGGGTCTGATGCTCCCGACGGTCTACTTCCAGCGCTACCACCACTGGCAGTCCGGTTTCCCGCCCAAGTCGCGGATCTACGTCAACGGTCACGGGCGTCGGTTCATGGACGAGGACGCGTCGTACGCGGTCTCGACCGGCATCATCGACGCGCAGCAGGGTGGCGCCTGGGTCGTGTTCGACGACAGGGCTAGACTGAATCTGCCTGCGGGCTATACTGATTGGGCTCCGGAGCGGGTTCTCGACGAGGCCGAGTCCGGACGTACTCTCCGAGCGGACTCGCTCGTGGACCTTGCCGCCGGAATGGGCGTGCCCGCCGATGCGCTCGAGGCGGCCGTCGCGCGGTGGAACGATCAACTCCCCAACGGTGTCGACGACGATTTCCTGCGTCATCGCACCCTCTCGAACAAGGGATCGACCGCCGACCCGGACCCGATCGACCAGGGCCCGTTCTACGCTGCCCGGTTGCTGCCTGCCGAACTCGTGTGCACACACGCGGGCGTCGAGATCGACAGCAACGCATCCGTACTGGACCGGACCGGACGTCCGGTCGACGGACTCTTCGCGGCCGGCGAGGCCGGAGCCGGAATCCTCGGCCTCCGGTACGTGGGCGGCGGCAACGCCGTGGCGAACGCCCTCACGATGGGCCGGATCGCCGGACTTGGCGCCGCGCGCACCGCACGCGGCGAGTCGATGACCTCGACGGCACTGACAACTGCAGGAATCTGACACCGAGCGTGTTGCGTACCAGACACTTACAAAGGACCATCCATGGCAACGAACGACATTGTGGAGCCCGCGGTTCGTAACCCCGGGCCCACCCGAGGACCGGATTCCGTGCAGACCCAGGACCAGCCGAAGCAATCCACCGTCAAGGTGGTGCGTGCGGCCATCGTGGGCACCGTCGTCGAGTACTACGACTTCGGTATCTACGGCTACATGGCGACCATCATCGCGTCGCTGTTCTTCGTCTCGGAGAACGACACCGCCGCGCTGCTCGGCACGTTCGCGACGTTCGCCGTCGCGTTCTTCCTGCGGGTGCCCGGTGGCATCTTCTTCGGCCACATCGGTGACAAGTACGGCCGCAAGAACGCGCTGTCGTGGACGATCCTGCTGATGGTGATCGCGACGGCGGCGATGGGCATGATGCCTACCTACGTCACGCTCGGTGTGTGGGCGACGGCGATCCTGGTGCTGGCCCGCTGCCTGCAGGGCTTCGCGGCCGGCGGCGAGCTGGGTGGCGCCAATGCGTTCGTGTCGGAGTCCGCTCCGGCCAAGTGGCGCGCGTTCCAGACCTCGATGGTCAACTCCGGCACCTACATCGGCTCGCTGGTCGCGTCGCTGACCGCACTGGCGCTGACCTCGGTCTTCACGCACGACCAGATCATGTCGTGGGCGTGGCGCATTCCGTTCCTCCTCAGTGTCGTCATCGGTGTCGTGGGCATCTGGATCCGGAACCACATGGAGGACACCCCGCAGTTCAAGGAACTCGAGGACAAGGGTGAGACCGCGAAGGTGCCCGTCAAGGAACTGCTCTCCAGTTCCGGACCCGCGCTCGTGAAGATCATCTTCCTCGGTGCGCTCATCACCGGTGGCTACTACATCGCCTCGGTGTACGCGGCGACGTACCTGCAGAAGGCCGGCGGGCAATCGTCGACCGTCGCGTTCCTGTCCACGTCGCTGGCGCTGGTCCTCGGTGTCATCACGCTGCCCGTTGCGGGCTACCTGGCGGACAAGTACGGCCGCAAGCCCGTGCTGTTCACCGGCACCGTCGCCGCAGTGGTGCTGGGCGTCCCGATGTTCATGCTCATGGCCGGCGGCAGTATCTGGCAGGCGGTCCTCGGTCAGTCGGTCCTGTTCATCGCAGTGTCGGTGGTCAACGGCGCGTCGTACGTGACATATGTGGAGATGCTCAAGGCATCGGTCCGCTACAGCGGTCTCGCCCTGGGCAACAACATCACCAACATGGCGCTCGGTGGCACGGCCCCGTTCATCGCGACATGGCTGATCGACGTCACCGGCAACAACCTCGCGCCGGCGTTCTACTTCGTTTTCTGTGCGCTGCTCACCCTCGGAGCGATCTTCTTCGTCAAGGAGACCAAGGGCATCGAACTGCGCGCCGACTAGCCCGGCCCGACACGGCCCTGCCGGTGGCGACGCCGGCAGGGCCCTTCGTTCGACAGGAGATGCACGTGTCGCTCATCGACAAGCAGGAGATCGCCGAGGTCCTGTACCGCTACGCGCGGGCGGTGGACCGCAAGGACTTCGACCGTGTCGCCGACTGCTACTTCCCCGACGCGATCGACAACCACGGCGGCTACATCGGCACCGTGGACGGCCTCGTCGAGGACATGAAGTCCCGGCACGCGACCATCGACTCGTCGCTGCACTACATCACGAACGTGCTGATCGACCTCGACGACGACGCGGCCGACGTCGAGTCGTACTGCCTCTGCTACCTGCGGCAGGCGCCCGCGGTCCCGGGTGGCCCGCAGTCACGCGCCACCGTCAAATGCCGTTACGTCGACCGCTTCGAGCGGCGCGACGGCGAGTGGCGCATCGCCGATCGGATCGTCGTGTTCGACGAGTCCGTGACCGACGAGATCGTGGACGCCCTGTCCCCCTCCTGGGTTCGATCTCGCCGCTCCTTCGAGGATCCGGTATTCACCGGAAAGCCCTGACCGGCAACGCTTCCGGGTTCGCGAAGACGGCAGCGCCGGCGCCCCGCCTGTGGGGGTGCCGGCGCTGTCGGTGTCAGCAGGGTCCAGTTCACTTCAGCTCGGAGAGCACGGCTTCCATGCTGGTGATCATTGCGACCGGAGCCTCGAACATCGCGTAGTGCCCGGCGTTCGCGAGGACGTCCAGCTGGCACTGCGGCAGCTGCTCCATCCACGTCGCCTTCATGGTCTCGGCGCCCAGCGCGGGATCGTGCTCGCCGACGATGGCCTTGACCGGGATCGACGTCTGCGGCAGCGCGTCGACGAAATCGGCCCCGCCCCACGAGCGCAGGTACGCGCCGAACGCGGGACGCGTCGTGTGGTCCACCGAGAACTGCGTCATCTGCTTCAGCCACGTCGCCGACTGGCGGTTGCCGGTCGTGAAGTCGAGGATCGCGTAGCGGTTGCCGTCCTCGTTCTCGGCGCCGGTGAACAGCGCATCGCTGTCGGCGTCGAACGGGACACCCGACGCGGGCACCGGGCTGATGCCGATCACCGCGGTGATCCGCTCCGGGGCGTCGGCCAGGACGCGCAGCGCCGCGGCGCCACCCATCGAATGACCGACCAGGGCGAAGCGGTCCCAGCCGAGCTCGTCGGCGAGAGCGAGGGTGTCCGCCGAGATCTCCTCGAGCGTGTACTCGCCGGCCTCGTCCTTGCGGGCGCCGTAGCCGCGGTAGTCGATGAGCGCGTACGTGTAGGCGTCGGCGTCGACGAGCTCGGGCAGCATGCCCCAGCCCTCGGACGTGCCGAACCAGCCGTGCAGCGCGATCACCTTGACCGGGCCGTGTCCGACGAGCTTGTGAGCGATGGTCATTCGAAGTCTCCTGTCTGTAACTGCTGCCGTCGAGTATGCCCAACGAGACGGGCCCCGGCCCGATCCCACGCGGGGGAGCGAACCGGGGCCCGGTCGTCAGGCCGGATCAGCCGAACCGGCGGTCTCGATCACGCGACCGCATCGAGGTCCACGCCCTTGGTCTCCCGGCTCAGGGACAGCGCGATCACCGTGATCGCCATCGTCACCACCAGGTAGCCGACGACCATGCCGACACCGAAGTTCTCGATCAGCCACACTGCGATGAACGGAGCCGGGGCGCCGGCGATGATCGACGAGCCCTGGAACACCAGCGACGAACCGGCGTAGCGGTAGCGGGTGGGGAACAGTTCGGTGATCCACGCGGCCTCCGGGCCGGCGAGCATGCCGTGGAAGAACGCGCCCACGCACACGCCGAGCCACAGCATCGGCAGGCTTTCCATCTGGACCAGCCAGAAGAACACCGGCGCCCACACCACGAGGACGATCGCGGGCACCAGCATGGCCTTCTTGCGGCCGATGCGGTCCGACCATGCGCCGCCGCCGATCATGCCGACGAATTGGAACAGCGACGCGAACGTCACGGCCAGGATGATGTCGCCGCGGTGGAAGTCGAAGTACGTGGTGGCGTATGCGATGACGAAGACCGTGTACACGTAGAACGCGATGTTCTCACCGAGGCGCATGCCCAGGCCCACCAGGACGGCGCGCGGGCGGGACAGGGCCTCGAGGATCGACGAACGCTCCTGTGTCGCCGGAGTCTTCGCGGCCTGTTCCTGCGCGGCCTTGAAGACGGGGGACTCCTCGACTCCGCGACGCACCCAGAAGCCGACGATCAGCAGCGGGATCGCGAACAGGAAGGCGACACGCCAGCCCCACTGGTCGAACGCGTCGTCGGTCAGGAAGACGCCGAGAACCGAGACGATCACGGTCGCCAGGACGGTGCCCATCGGCGCACCGGCCTGCGGCCACGACGCCCAGAAGCCGCGCTTCTTCGGCTCACCGTACTCGCTGACCAGCAGCACCGCGGCGCCGAATTCGCCACCGAGCGCGAAGCCCTGGATCATGCGCAGCACCACCAGCAAGACCGTCGCCCAGATGCCGATCTGGTCGTACGTCGGCAGCAGGCCGATCGCCGCGGTCGCGGTACCCAGCATGATGAAGGTGGCAACCAGCATCGGCTTGCGGCCGAACTTGTCACCGAGGTGACCGAACACGATGCCGCCCAACGGGCGAGCGACGAAGCCGAGACCCTGTGTGGCCAGCGCCAGCAGCAGCTTCGTGACGCCGCTCTCGCCCGGGAAGAACAGCGGGCCCAGGACGGTCGCGGCGAGGATGCCGTAGATCGCGAAGTCGTACCACTCGAGGACGGCACCGGCCATGCTGCCGGTCAGGACGCGCTTGAAGCTCGACCGGGGTGGCTGGTCGGTCGTGGGCGAGCCCGGAGACGCGGCGGCCCCGGTGACGGTCGGAGATCCCATGACGGATCCTTTCGGGTGCTGAGGAGATTCTGGGGGAGGTGGGTCAGAGCGCGAGGGTGATCTTCTTGCCGCACGCGCGCGAGCAGCAGGTCATCATCGACTTGTTCTGAGCCCGTTCGGTTTTGGTGAGCACCATGTCGCGGTGATCCACCTCGCCGTCGAGGACGGGGGCTTCGCACGATCCGCACAGCCCCTCCTCGCAATCGCTCTGGATATCGATGTTCGACGCGCGCAGGGCATCGAGCACCGTCTGGTCGGCCGCCACCTGGATGGTCAGCCCGGAGTCGCGCAGTTCGACCTCGAACGCGTGCTCGTCGGCCGGATCGAGGGTCGCCAGGTTCGACGTGAAGTGCTCGACGTGGAGGGAGTCCTCCGGCCAGTGCGCGGTGGCCTCGTCGAGTGCGGTGAGTAGACGCTCCGGCCCGCACGAGTAGATCTGGGTGCCCTCGGTCGGCGTCGCGAGCAGTGCCGGGATGTCGAGACGGTTGCCGGTGGCGCTCGAATGGATCTCGACCCTGTCGCCGTGGTCGGCAGTGAGCCGGTCGAGCAGCGCCATGGTCGCGACATCGCGTCCGCAGTAATGGATCTCGTAGTCCTTGCCGGCGGCCTTGGCATGATCGGCCATCGCGATGACCGGAGTGATGCCGATGCCGCCCGCCACGAAGATGTAGCGCCCGGCATCCGGGTCGAGCTTGAAGTGGTTGCGCGGACCACGCATCTTCAGTGTGTCGCCGGTCTGCAGCGTGTGGTGCACATAGCGCGACCCACCGCGGCTCTCAGGCTCGTCGAACACCGCGATCTCGTAGTGCGACAGGTCGTTCGGGTCGCTGCACAGCGAGTACTGCCGAGACAAGTCGCCGAGTTCGACGTCGATGTGTGAGCCGGGGGTCCACTTGGGTAGCGGCTTGCCCGACGGATCGGACAGCGTCAGACGCACGACGCCGTCGGCGGCCGTGGTGATGGCGTCGACCGAGACGGTGCGCGAGATATTGGTCTTGGACGGCTCACCGATCTTGACCGGCTGGCGGTCGTCGAGGATCGACGGGTCGGCGCGCTCCGGGTTCTTCGTCGGATCCCACTGCACCAGAACGTGGTCCGGTCCACGGAACGACGTGTTGGGTAGGTAGGTGAACTTCTGGTCCGGGACCAACTCCATGTGCGGGAGGCGCTTGGTGAACTCCTCGAGGAAGATCTGCATCTCCATGCGGGCCAGGTTCTTGCCCATGCACTGGTGGCTGCCGTAGCCGAACGTGAGGTGGTCGCTCGAGTTCTCGCGTCGGATGTCGAAGTCGTCGGCGTTGTCGAAGTGGCGCTCGTCGTGGTTCGCGGACGACGTGACGATCAGCAGCTTCGATCCCTCGGGGATGTCGATACCGTCGATGGTGGTGTCGGCGGTGACCAGGCGGCGCCACGCGGCGACCGAACCGGAGTGGCGCAGGCACTCCTCCACGGCGTTGGGGATCAGGCTCGGGTCGGCGCAGATCTCCTCCCACACGCTGCGGTTCTCGAGCAGCAAACGGAAGGCGTTGGCCGAGGCGTTGGCCGTGGTCTCGTGTGCTGCAACGATTCCCGCCATCATCATCGAGTGCAGGTACGAGTCGGTGACGACGTCGGGCTGCTCCTGCTGGACGCGGATACCGAAGGGCATCCAGCCGTGGCCGGACGGATCCTTGCGCATCTTGTCGAGCACCTTGCCGGCGTACTGCCAGAACTTGCCGACGGCCTCGGCGACCGCGACCTGCTCCTCGACCGCGGGCCGACCCCAGGTATTGACGGTGTGGGCGATCGAGTAGCTGCGCAGCTCGTCCATGTCCTCCTCGGGCACGCCGAGGAAGTGCAGAGCGACGGTGAGCGGGACTTCCCACAGCATCTCGTCGACGAGGTCGGCCCGGCCGGTTTCGACGAAGCGGTCGACGTATTCGCGGGTGAGGCGGCGAACCATCGGCTCGTGGTGGACCAGTTCCTTGGGGGTGAACGGGTCCATCAGCACGCGGCGGCGCGGCATGTGCGCGGGTTCGTCCTCGTTCACCATGGTGCGCGCCATCGCGTAGTCGTACTTCGCGAGCGTCGCGGTCGCCTCGTCGGAGACCGGGGTGATCTTCTCGAGGGCGATCGACGGCGAGAACAGGATGTTGTCGCGGAAAACGGCCTTGACGTCCTCGTACCGGGTGACCACCCAGTAGCCGAGTTCCGGGCTGAAGAACACCGGTTCCTCGTCGCGCGACCAGCGCAGCGATGCGGCGGGGTCCACCTGGTACGGCCCGGTGAAGGGATCGAAGGCGGCAGCATTCGCGGAAACCGGGCAGCCCGTGCTCTGCAGGGCTTTGTGGTCGATCGGACACGCGCTCATGACTTGAATCTCCGTTTGTCTGAAACTCGCTCGAACTGCGAAGTTACCAATAACGCACAACTTGTAGCGTTGAGCGAACTGCGCATAGAGTAAGTGCGGTCACATTCGAGGTCAAGTGCGACCTGATAACCACGCAGCTGGTTTGTTATCGGGAGCGGGGAAATGCTCGAAGTCGTGTGCGGGCAGCGTGATTCGCGCGCCCCACCGCCCGTCGCGTTTTGCGCACTCAGCGCTGATTCAGCACGCCGTTTGCCGCGAAAAGTGCGCAAAACGCGAAAAACGGCACCCGCAGGATGCGGGTGCCGTCAGGCGGGTGCCGGCGAGGTGATCGTCAGTTGGTGATGAGTCGTTCGATGTGGCGGGCGCTTCGCTGGACCGCGTCGGCCGCGCGCGCGGTGTCGAGGCCGTCGATCGCGACGACGCCGACGCTGCGCTCGAGCCCGGTCGTGGCGCCGACCCCGGCGGGCAGGCGGATACCTGCCGCGACGCCGACGGCGCCGTGTTCGAGTTGACCGCGGGTGAGGCTGTATCCGTCGACTCGGGCCTGGCGGACCTCGTCGGAGTCGCTCGGCTTCTCGGGGCGAATCGCGAGGATGGCGATGCCGGCCGCGCCGCGGTCGAGGGGGTGGCTGCTGCCGACGCGGTAGCTGACGCGCAGGAGGGTCTGCTCCGGTTCGGCCACCATGATCACGACGCAGTTCTGCCCCTGGGCCACCGAGATGAACGCCGTCGCGCGGGTCTCGTCGGCGAGCGTGTGGAGGATCGGCTGGACGTCGCCCGCGAACTGCGGTTCGAACCGGGAGGCGAGGACGGCGGCGCTCACACCGAGGCGGATTCTGCCGTCGGTCGCGCGGGCAATCAGTCCGTGCGCCTCGAGCGTGGCGACGATCCGATAGCAGATGGCGCGGTGCACATCGAGTTCTCGGGCGAGGTCGGCCACCGAGATACCGGCGGAGGACTGGGCGACGATGTCGAGCGCTCGCAGCCCACGATCGAGGGTCTGCAGTGTGCTCATGCTCATCCTGTTCAGGGGGTCGTCGCGTCCAGTCCGGGGCGCTGTGTCGCTGGTCTGGGTCCTTTGTACAGCCTTTGGGTCGCGTATGGACACCTCATGGGCGCGCAGGGTCGAACGTTGGGGTCGAACGTCCCTCGGGGTTCCGGCCGGCGGTAAGTCAGATGTCCGATATTAGTTAATAGATATACTAATTTGGTGAGGTTTGGACGACGTTTCGAGTGGCGCGAGGCTCTGCGCTGCCGCGATAGGGTGGCCGCATGAACGGCGATGGCGACGAGGGGCGCAGTGCGCACGCGGCGGACGGATCGGCGACGCCGGCCCCCGGGTCGCTCGACTTCTGGTCGTTCATCGACCTCGCCAATGCGCGTCTGAGCACCGAGTTCGGGTCCACCCACCACCTGGCCACGCAGGTTTTACTCACCCTCAACCGGGCGGCGAACGTCATCACCTACGACCTGGAGTCGTCCGTCCACCGCCCGCGAGGGCTGTCGTGGTCGGCGTTCCGGCTGATGTTCGTCACCTGGCTGGCCGGCCCGATCGAACCGAAGAGTGCTGCCAAGCTCACCGGCATGAGCCGCGCTGCCGTCTCGAACCTCGCGAAAACGCTGGTCGCGAGCGGTCTGCTCGAGCGATCCCCGGACGAACGCGACGGCCGTTCGGTGCAGCTCTCGCTCACCGAGCAGGGGCGTTCCGAGATGGCCGCGACCTACCGTGAACACAACGAGCGCGAGTACGCGTGGGCGAGCGTGCTCACCGAGGCCGAGCAGCACATTCTCGTCATGCTCCTGGACAAGTTGATCACCAACCGCAGCCAGTTCGACGTCCGCGGCCGCAACTGAACCCGGCGCCGCCCGCCTCTCCCGCCCCGTCTCATCCCCCCGCGCGTTTTGCGCACTTGTCGCTGTTCCCGCGTCTCCACAAGCGCGCTGAGTGCGCAAAACGCGGGGATGGGGGGCGCGAACTCGCGCTAAGTGCGCAAAACGCGGGGGCGGGGGAGACGAGACCGCTCATGTGGTTGCGCTCACGCCCAGAAACTAGTTAATCTGTTTACTAACCTCGGAGAGAGACCGGCGGGCCGGGGCAACTGCGGTCCGCGCTGCTGTTTCGCCGACGGTGACGACCACAGCCCGAGATCGGGCGCGAGTACACAGGAGGCCGGTCATGGCGTTCTACCGACAGCTCGGCAACGTTCCGCCGAAGCGGCACACGCAGCACCGTGACGAGAACGGCCAGCTCTTCTTCGAGGAGCTGATGGGTGAGGAGGGCTTCTCCTCGGACTCCGCGCTGCTGTACCACCGCCACATCCCGTCGGCCATCGTCGACGCGACCGTGTGGGAGCTGCGCGACCAGACCACCACCCCGAATCATCCGCTCAAGCCGCGGCACCTCAAGCTGCACGATCTCTTCCCCGAGGAGATCTGGGCCGAGACCGACGTCGTGACCGGGCGACGGCTCATCCTCGGCAACGCCGACGTGCGCCTGTCGTACGTGGTCGCGGCCAAGGAGTCGCCGCTGTACCGCAACTCGCTGGGCGACGAGATGGTGTACGTCGAGTCCGGCGAGGCCATCGTCGAGACCGTGTTCGGCGCGCTGCATGCACGCCCGGGCGACTACGTCCTGATCCCGATGTCGACCACCCACCGCTGGGTGCCGCAGGGGTCGGAGCCGTTGCGCGCCTACGCGATCGAGGCGAACAGTCACATCGTCCCGCCGAAGCGCTACCTGTCGAAGTACGGCCAGCTGCTCGAGGACGCCCCGTTCTGCGAGCGCGACCTGCACGGCCCCACGGAGCCGTTCGTGGCCGAGGGCACCGACGTCGAGGTGCTGGTCAAGCACCGCGCGGGCGGCGCGATCGTCGGCACCCGCATGGTGTACCCGAACCACCCGTTCGACGTGGTCGGCTGGGACGGTTGCCTGTACCCGTACACGTTCAACATATCGGACTACGAGCCCATCACCGGCCGCGTGCACCAGCCGCCGCCGGCGCACCAGGCGTTCGAGGGCAACAACTTCGTCATCTGCAACTTCGTGCCGCGCAAGGTGGACTACCACCCGCTGGCGATCCCGGTGCCGTACTACCACTCGAACGTGGACTCCGACGAGATCATGTTCTACTGCGGCGGTGACTACGAGGCCCGCAAGGGTTCGGGCATCGGCCAGGGCTCGATCTCGGTGCACCCCGGTGGCCACGCCCACGGCCCGCAGCCGGGTGCGTACGAGCGCAGCATCGGCGTCGAGTTCTTCGACGAGCTCGCCGTCATGGTCGACACGTTCCGGCCGCTCGAGCTCGGTGAGGGCGCGCTGGCGTGCGAGGACGACGTCTACGCGTGGTCCTGGTCCGGGCGGGGGCCGAACAAGTGACGGCCATTTCCCCGCTCCTCGCCGGCCTGTGCGACGACGCGGCGCTGTTCCCCCCGGGGAACGCGCCGATGGACGCTGCGGTACCCGCGCACCTCGAACACGAGCACGCCGATCACGCTGCGCTGGTGGGGCCGTTCGTGTTCCCGGCCCCGCGTCTCGGTGAGCTGCCCGCGATCCTCGGCGAGACGGCTGCCGAGCAGGACGGCGAGCTCGAGCTGAGCCTCACCGTCCCGGGCGGTACCGACGCGGTCGGCGCGGCGTTGGTGCAGTTGCGTGCCATCGACGGCGTCAAGCTGGTCGCAATGGAGATCGCGGTACCCGAGGGGCAGGCTCCTGCGCAGCTGCTCGCGGCGCTGGACGAGATCGCTTCTGCTGCACCGGGCGTCGAGATCTTTGTCGAGGTCCCGCGCGACGACCGCCGACCCGAGATCCTCGCCGGCCTGGCCGGCTCGCCCTACTCCGCGAAGTTCCGCACCGGCGGCATCGTCGCGGCTGCGTACCCGGACGAGACCGAACTGGCCGCCGCGATTCACACCGTCGTCGGAGCGGGCGTGCGTTTCAAGGCGACCGCAGGTCTGCACCACGCCATCCGGAACACGGACCCCGACACGGGATTCGAGCAGCACGGCTTCCTCAACGTCATGCTCGCGACGCATCGGGCAACCGACGGCGCGAGTGTCGAGGAGATCGCCGCGACGCTTGCCGACCGTGACGGAACCAGCCTCGCCGGAGCACTGGCGGGACTGTCGGCCGAGGCGGTGGACTCGCTGCGCGCGAACTTCCGGTCCTTCGGCACTTGCAGCATCAGCGATCCGCTGACCGAACTGGTCGGCCTCGGACTGGTGCCCCGATCATCCACCGAGCCCTCCGCGCCTACGGGCTCGGTGGATTCCCCCTCGACCGAGGAAGGACCCCTCGCATGACCGTCATCTCGATTCCCGCCGATTCCCTGTTCGGTCTCGACAACCTGCCCTACGGCGTGTTCTCGACCGCCGACGCGGGCCCGCGGGTGGGTGTGCGCGTCGGCGACAGTGTCGTCGACCTCGCCAAGGCTCTGGGCGATGACGTCTTCGCCGAGCCGACTCTCAACGCGTTCATGGCACAGGGCCGCGAGCGCTGGGTCGCGGTGCGTGCGCAGATCACCGAGCTGGTTGCCGGTGAGATTGCCGACGACGCGGTCTTCTCGGTCGACGACGTCGCGATGCACCTGCCGATCGCGGTGGCGGACTACGTCGACTTCTACGCGTCGGAGAACCACGCGACCAACCTGGGCAAGCTCTTCCGCCCGGATTCGGCTGCACTGATGCCGAACTGGAAGCACCTGCCCGTCGGCTACCACGGTCGGTCCAGCACCGTCGTCGTGTCGGGCGTCGACATCGTGCGTCCGTGCGGTCAGCGCAAGGCTCCGGCCGACGCTGCGCCGTCGTTCGGTCCGTCGATCCGTCTCGACATCGAGGCCGAGATGGGCTTCATCGTCGGTGTCGGCTCGCCGATGGGTTCTTCCATCACCCCGGATCAGTTCGCCGAGCACTGCTTCGGCGCCGTGATCCTGAACGACTGGTCGGCCCGCGACATCCAGGCGTGGGAGTACGTCCCGCTGGGCCCGAACCTCGGCAAGAGCTTCGCGACGTCCATCTCCGCGTGGGTCGTTCCGCTGCTGGCGCTCGAGGCCGCCCGCGTCGATACTCCCGTGCAGGATCCGACGCCGCTGCCGTACCTGCGGGGCGACGAGAAGTGGGGCCTCGACATCGATCTCGAGGTCGAGTGGAACGGCGACGTCATCTCACGTCCGCCCTACGCCCAGATGTACTGGTCGCCCGCGCAGATGCTGGCGCACACCACCGTCAACGGCGCGGCCGCCAGCACCGGTGACCTGTTCGGCTCGGGCACCATCTCGGGTCCCGAGAAGGATCAGCGCGGCGCTTTCATCGAGTTGACCTGGGGCGGAGCCGAACCCGTCGAGGTGGCCGGCGAGCAGCGTACGTTCATCGAGGACGGCGACGAGATCTCGATCTCGGCGACCGCGCCCGGTGTGAACGGTGGGCGCATCGGCTTCGGTGAGGTGCGTGCCCGCATCCTGCCCGCCACCGGTGGTGCTGCATGAGCAAGGTCTTCGCATCCGCAGCCGAGGCCGTCGCGGACATCGCGGACGGCTCGACGCTGGCGGTCGGTGGCTTCGGGCTGTGCGGTATCCCCTCCGAGCTGATCGGCGGGTTGGCTGATCGCGGTGTGTCCGGTCTCGAGGTGTTCTCCAACAACTGCGGCGTCGACGACTGCGGGTTGGGAATCCTGCTGTCGGCGGGTCAGATTCGCCGTGTGACGGCGTCGTACGTGGGTGAGAACAAGGAGTTCGCGCGGCAGTACCTCTCGGGTGAGCTCGAGGTGGAACTGACCCCGCAGGGCACCCTCGCCGAGCGGCTGCGTGCGGGTGGTGCCGGGATCCCGGCGTTCTACACGCCCGCCGGTGTCGGTACTCCGGTCTCGGAGGGTGGTCTGCCCTGGCGCTACGACGCCGACGGTTCGGTCGCGATCGCGTCGCCGCCGAAGGAGACTCGCGAGTTCGGCGGCAAGACGTACGTGCTCGAGCAGTCGATCGTCGCCGACTATGCGCTGGTGCACGCCGAGATCGGCGACACCGAGGGCAATCTGGTGTTCAACAAGACCGCGATGAACTTCAATCCGCTGGCCGCGATGGCCGGCCGGATCACCATCGTGCAGGTCGAGAAGCTGGTCGAGCCGGGCGAGCTCGATCCCGCCCAGGTGCATCTGCCGGGTGTGTTCGTCCAGCGTGTGGTGCATACGGGTGTGCAGGACAAGCGAATCGAGAAGCGGACGGTGTCGGCATGAGCTGGTCACGTGAGCAGATGGCCGCGCGTGCTGCGGCGGAGATGATCGACGGCGAGTACGTCAACCTGGGGATCGGGCTGCCGACCTTGATCCCCAACTACCTCCCCGACGGGGTGAAGGTGGTTCTCCACTCGGAGAACGGCATTCTGGGCACCGGCCCGTACCCGAGCGAGGATGCGGTCGATCCCGACCTCATCAATGCCGGTAAGGAGACGGTGACGGTGAACCCGGGAGCGGCGTTCTTCGATTCGGCATTGTCGTTCGGCATGATTCGCGGTGGCCACATCGACACTGCGGTCCTCGGTGGCATGCAGGTCTCCCGTAGTGGGGACCTCGCCAACTGGATGGTGCCGGGCAAGATGGTCAAGGGCATGGGCGGCGCCATGGATCTGGTGCACGGTGCCCGGCGCGTCATCGTGGTCATGGAACACACCGACCGCGATGGCGGCGCCAAGATCGTCGACCGGTGCACGTTGCCGTTGACCGGACAGGGTGTGGTGCAGCGCATCATCACCAACCTTGCCGTGATCGACGTCGCCGACGGCGCCCTGGTGTTGCGTGAACTCGCGCCCGGCGTCACCGCCGTGCAGGTGCAGGACGCGACCGGCGCCCCGCTGGTCGTGGACCTCGACGCCGACGCCGCCTAGCACCACCCCGATCGCCCGTCCGGTCCGGACCTCCCCCCTACGGGCCGGACGGGTTTCCACGTCAGCGGGGGCGGATCGCCTCGGAAATGAATGTGGCGGCCCGCTCGAACTCCACTTCCATGTCCGTGACGGTGTTCTGGCGCCAGTACCGGATCGTCGTGACGTAGACGGCGGTCACCATCTGCGAGAGGAAACGCAGCGGGTAGTCCAGCCGTACTTCGCCCCGGGCGACGCCCGCCTCGAGGATTCGCCCGAACGCCACGATGAATCGTTCCGTGCGGGCAGCGCTGACCGCCGGCGTAGCGAGATCCCGATCGAGTTCCCGCGTGGTCGCCCGGAAGTAATGTTCGAGGGTGACTGCCGCCTCGACGACATCGTCGAACAGGGAATGGATTCGTTCGGCTGTCGTGAGGTCCCGGGCGAGCAGGTCGTCGATGATCCCCGGCAACTTGTTCATGTGGACCATGTGCAGCGCGGCCAGGACAGCGTCTTTGCTGTCGAAGTAGTTGAAGAACGTGCCGCGGGAGACGCGCGCCGCCGCCGCGATGTCGTCGATGGTCGTACGGTCGAACCCGTGTTCGGAGAAGAGTTCGCGAGCGGCCTGGAGCAGCCTCTCGAACGTCCGTTGTCGTCGTTCGTCCCGCCGCGTCACGATCTCTCGACTTTCCCCCACCTTGCCGCCTCCGCGTTCGACTCGCAGTATCGACACCTTCCGACCAGTCGGAATCTACCCGTCGAATGACGGTCTCGGACAAACTTCGTGAATCCGGCGTCGTTCACGGGTGGGGAGTGAGCGTCTCCGCCACGTACGTCGCGGCCATGTGGAAGCCGTCGGCGAGGTCGTAGTTCGCATCCTGGCGCCAGTAGCGGATCGTCGAGATGTACACGGCGGCGATCATCTGGGCGAGGAACCGGGGCGGATAGTCGGAGCGGACCTCGCCGCGCTCGATCCCCGGCTCGAGAATCCGGAGGAGTTCCGCGGTGAAGCGTTCGGTGCGCTCGACGCTGATCTCGGGCGACGCGAGATCGCGCTCGAGCTCTCCCGTCACCGCCCGCAGGTAGCCGGGAAGTTCCTCCGTCGCGTGCACGAAGTCGGCGAAGAGTTCGAGGATCCGTGCCTCGGTCGTCAGGTCCTGCGCCAACAGCCTGTCGATGGTGGCCGACAGTGAATCCATGTTGTCGGCGTGCAGCGCCGCCAACAGGTCGTCCTTGGTCGGGAAGTAGTTGAAGAAGGTGGCGCGGGACACCCCGGCCCGGTCCGCGATCTCCTCGACCGTCGCTCCGACGCCACGCGCGGCGAAGAGTTCGCGCGCGGCGGTCAGCAGGCGTCCCCGCGTCTGCAGCTTGTTGCGTTCGCGGCGGCCGAGTGTCGTGGGCTCGTTCATTCTCTCCAGGTATCTTCCGATCGTGCACTTACACGAGTGTTCCTGTCTGGGTGAATGGCACCCGATAGTCTTCGCCGATCGGCGCGCCCGTGTCCAATCCGGCGGGGTGGGTGACGGGCGGGCGCGAAAGAAATCGTGAATCTGTTCCCAAAACCTAGACTAGCGTCTATCTTTAGCCTCCGAGTCCAGAATTCGAAATAGATCTGGCGAGATCAGCGCGGCCGGAGCGGCATTCGTCGTCCCGGTCGAACCATCTTCTTCGGTAAGGAGGCGGCCTTGGGCGGATCCATCGGTCCTCTGGTGGCAGCGGACGAATACTTCAACCATCAGATCGTCGAGACGTTCGCGACGGTGGCGCAGACCGACTACTCGTGGACCGAGAAGGTGTGCCTGATGGCCGCCGCGAAAGACGGTTCGCTGCAGATCGGATTCGGTTTCGGCAAGTACATCAACCGCAACGTCATCGATGCGTACGCCGGCGTGGCTCGCGGCACCGAGCAGTGGACCGTTCGGGCGAGTCGTGAACTGTCCACCGACCCGGACTCCGTGGACGTCGGGCCGATTCGCTACGAGATCATCGAGCCGCTCCGGCGGATCCGTGCGGTACTCGAGCCCAACGACGTCCAGCCGGTCGCGTTCGACCTGATCCTCGAGGGCGTCGTGCCGTGTGTTGCGGAAGAGCGGGAAGACCGGCGGAACATCACCGGATACCGGCGCACCGCGGACCAGATCCGGTACCACCAGACGGGTGTCGTGGCGAGCGGTTGGATCGAGGCCGACGGTGAGCGGATCGAGGTCGGACCCGAGGACTGGGTGATGACCCGCGACCATTCGTGGGGGGTGCGCCCCGGCGTCGGTGACGACATCGCGGACCTCGCTCCGGATCCCACCGAGCGCTACACGCCGAGCATCCTCGCGGTGTGGAACCCCCTGTACTTCGAGCACCCCGACGGCAGCAACTACGCTTTCCACCAGTACCTTCTGCACTACGAGGGCCCCGGCTACCTGCACAAGGTCGCGCAGGGCGGCTTCGAGTACGCCGACCGGCCGCGGGACCTGATCACCGGCATCGAGCCCAAGATCACGTTCGATCCCCGGAACCGGCGGTTCCTCGGTGGGGCTTTCCACCTCGCAATGTCCGACGGGCGTATTCGCGTTCTGGAAGCAGAACCGGTGTCCGACACGGGATTCCATCTCGGCGCAGGCCACTATCTGCGGCCGAACGGTGAGCGCGGTGGTTCCTGGAAGGGTTCGTTCCACCTGGACGGCAGCTACTACGCCGACACCTCGACACCCGAGGCGGCGGAAAAACTCAACCAGTTCCGGGACTGCGTGATTCGCGTCCACGACGTCGAGACCGGCGCGACCGGATGGGGCAATCTGCAGACCTGGGTCGCCGGCACCTGGCCCGACATGGGTCTGCCCGAGTAGGCCCAGTCGTGACGAGTGATGTGGAGACGGTTCGATGACGGTGCGGTACGAGCGGCAGGATCGCGTCCTCGTGGTCCGGATCGAGCGTGAGGAGCGGCGCAACGCGATCGACCGCGAGACAGCCGAGGGACTCGAGGAGGCATTCGACCTTCTCGACGACGACGATGACCTGTGGGTCGGAGTGGTCACGGGAACCCCACGGATCTTCTCCGCCGGCACCGATATTCGTGAGCGGGCCGATCTTCGTATGCCCCGGGGCGGCGAGTACGGCATCATTCGACGCAGGCGGGTCAAACCGCTGATCGCCGCGGTCGAGGGGTATGCACTCGGCGGCGGCTTCGAGATCGCGCTGGCATGCGATCTCATCGTTGCCGCCCGCACCGCCGAGTTCGGCCTGCCGGAGGCGCGACGGGGACTCGTCGCCGCGTCGGGCGCGCTGTTCCGTGCGCCTCGAGCGCTTCCGGTCAACGTCGCGCGCGAGTTGCTGATCACCGGTCGGACGCTCTCGGCCGAGCGTGCATTCACGCTCGGAGTGGTCAACGAGGTGACCGACCAGGACGGGGCGCTCGCGGGTGCGCTGGCGATGGCGCTCGAAATCTGCGAGGCGTCGCCGGTGGCGGTGCGTGAGAGCCTGCGCGCGCTCGATGCGCAGACCTCGGCCCAGGACGAGCGAGGATGGGAAGTCACCGCGGACGCTCTGGGCGTGGTTCTCGTGTCGGAGGACTTCCGAGCCGGTATCGAAGCCTTCGCGCAGCGTCGCCAACCGGTCTGGTCGGGCCGCTAGACCGTCCTTCTCGCGTTCGTGGTTGTCCCACAATCGAATACGGGAGTCCAGGGTCGGGCCACATCGTGGCCCGGCCGTTCGCCGTTTGTTCCATCCGGCGGTCCCGGTCGGAACTAGAACCCGACTTCATTTTCTTCGTCGAATTCGTTGACACCGGCTCGCAGCGCTGCTGTACTTCTTGGAAGTCCGAGGCGCCGAGCGGGTCGAGAAGCTCTGCACAGCAGACGATTCCGGCCATTCTGGCGCCGTTATCAGCCTGTCCGGACGCACAATCTCACCGTGCGAGGAGCGCCCGCCGTGGACTCGTCTCGCCGAAACGAATGGGAGGTACCGCATGACCGCCGACAGCGTGATGCCAGAGGGTGTGGAAGCGAACATCACGACCACCGAGACAGATCTGGACGCGCTGCGGGAACAGCTCGCCGGATGGCTCGGAGACCGACTGCATGCCGATGCGGCGCCGCGGGTCTACAACGTCGAACGGCCCGGGCACTCCGGAATGTCGAGTGTCTCGGTGCTGTTCGATCTGGACTGGAGGGCGGATGGCGAAGCCCATACGGCGCAGCTGGTGGCCAGGCTCGCGCCGGAGGCCACGGCGTTCCCGGTGTTTCCCGGCTACGACCTGCAGCACCAGTTCGACGTCATGACCGCCGTCCGTGAACGCAGCGCAGTGCCCGTTCCTCGGGTGCGGTGGGTGGAGAATTCCTCGGAGCCGCTGGGTAATCCGTTTCTCGTGATGGATCGTGCGAGTGGGGCCGTACCGGTCGACAACCCGCCGTACGTCTTCGGTGGCTGGCTGCAGGATCTGGACGAGTCCGGCCGGAAGGCTGTGCAGGACGCCAGCGTGCGGGTGCTCGCGGATATTCACGCGATCGACGACCCGGCGAAGGCGGTGCCGTCGCTGGCGGTCCCGGCCGGTGAGACCAGCCTGCGCCGTCACTTCGACAGCGAGCGCGCCTACTACGAGTGGACCCGACGTAACGACGGCCTTCGTATCCCGGTGCTCGAGCGGGCATTCGACTGGCTCGAAGCGCACTGGCCCGTCGCGCCGTCGCCGGACGTGTTGTGCTGGGGCGACTCTCGGATCGGCAACATCATGTACGAGGGCACCGAGGCGGCGGCCGTGCTGGACTGGGAATCGGCGGTACTCGCTCCCCGCGAACTCGACCTGGGTTGGTTCATCTTCTTCCACCGCCAGTTCCAGGACCTGGCCGAGCAGTTCGGCATGCCGGGACTGCCCGAGATGTTCACGCGCGCCGACGTCGTCGCGCAGTACGAGCGGGCCTCCGGGGTAGAGGTTCGCGACCTCGACTTCTATCTCGTGTACGCCGCGCTGCGACACGGCATCGTGATGTCGCAGATCGAACGCAGGCGAATCCATTTCGGGGAAGTGCAGACGCCCGAGAACCCCGACGAGTACGTGATGCATCACCGCATGCTCGCGGCTCTGATCGACGGCACCTACGAATGGGAGAAGTGAAGCATCAGGCCGGTTTCCCTCGACGAGTACCCGATTCGCCAGTCGCCCTTGTCGATGGCGCGTGTGGCGTCCACGGACCGGAACTTCCACGGCCGTAACTACTTCAACGCGCACGACCGCACCGGCGACGTCTACCTGATCTCCGGTTTCGGCGTGTACCCGAACCTGAGTGCGGCGCGGACTTTGTCGTGGACCCCGAAGCGTGGACGGCCGCCACGATCCCTCGGGTTCGTCGGCTGGATGGACAGGGCTCCCTGATCGAACATGACTCGAGATAGGACGAAGGGCAGGGTGGCAATCGCCACCCTGCCCTTCGTCTTTCGTCAGTGCTTGATGCTGATGACGCGGGTGTCGAGGAAGTCCTCGACGCCGGCGGTGCCGCCCTCGCGGCCGAACCCGCTCGACTTCGTTCCGCCGAAGGGGAGTTCGACCTCGAGTGCGTTGTGCTGGTTGATCCACACGGAACCGGCGTCGATCCGGTCGGCGACCTTCTCGGCGTTCTCGATGCTGCCCCACACGGAGGCGCCGAGCCCGAATTCTTGCTCGTCGAGTGTCGCGAGGACGTCCTCGACGTCGGTGTACGCGACGACGGGGAAGACTGGCCCGAACTGCTCGAGGGAGACGATCTCGGCGGTGTCGTCGACGTCGCGGACGAGGGTGGGCTCGAGGAAGTAGCCGGGCAGGTCGGTGCCGCGTCCGCCACCCTTGACGACCGTGGCGCCGCCGGTGACGGCCTTGTCGAGCAGGCCCTGTACGAACTCGAGTTGGGCCTTGTTGTGGAGCGGACCGACCTTGGTGCCGGGCGCCAGTCCGTATCCGACGGGCAGGGCGTCCATGGCGGCGGCGAAGGCGTCGCAGAACTGGTCGATCTTGTCGGCCGGCACGTATGCGCGTTTGGGGGCGACGCACATCTGACCGGTGTTGAAGAACGCGTTCTTGGCGAGAATGGTTGCGGCGCCCTCGATATCGGCGTCATCGAGGATGATCGCGGGATCGTTGCCGCCGAGTTCGAGGGTGACCGGGGTGATCGTGTCCGCCGCCTGGCGCATGATTTGGCGGCCGACGCCGGTCGATCCGGTGAACGAGACCTTGCGGACGCGGCGGTGCTCGACGAGAGCGCGGCCCACCTCGGGTCCGCCGTGGACGATCTCGATGACGCCGGGGGGAAGGGTGGACTGCAGGATCTCCACGACTTTCCCGACCACCAGCGAGACCGATTCGGCGGGCTTGACGACGACGGTGTTGCCTGCGGCGAGTGCGGGCGCGATCTTCGCGATCAAGAGGAAGACGGGGAAGTTCCACGGCACGATGGCGGCGACGACGCCGAGGGGGCGGTGTTCGATCCGGGCGGTGCGTCCGGCGGCTTCGGGTGCCTCGGTGACGTCGTCCCAGTCGAGGCGGGCGTTGTGGGCGAAGCATTTCGCGGAGATCCAGATTTCACCGCCGGCGTCCTCGGCGGTCTTGCCCTGCTCCATGGAGAACAGGGGGACGATCTCGGGGATCTTGCGCATCAGTTCGTAGGAGCAGGCGGCGAGGAGGCCCTGTCGGTGGGCGCGGTCGGTGCGCCAGGTTGCGAAAGCGTTGTGGGCGCGCTCGATTCGGGTGCCGAGTTCGGTGAGCGTGGTGACCGGGGTGCGGCCCACCTCCTGCAGGGTGGCGGGATCGATCGAGACGAGTTCGGTAGTGTCGGACATGTGTGTGTCGTCCCCTTTTCTACTGGGCGGCCGCGGCCATGGCCGGCGCGATGTAGTTGCGGAAAACCATGGAGCTCAGGCCGCCGTCGACGGGGATGTCGGCGCCGCTGACCCACGACGACTCGGACGAGGCGAGGAAGAGCAGGGCGTCGGCGATTTCCTCGGCGTGGGCGTGCCGGCCGGCCCACATGGCGGCGCCGTCGATGTTCTCGGCGCCCATGGTGGCGGTGAAGTCCGCGAGCAGTGGGGTGCCGATCGTGCCGGGGGAGACGCTGTTCGAGCGCAGTCCGATGTGTTTGGCGTCGACGGCGAGGTTGCCGGAATTGATGATGGCGGCTTCCTTGGACAGGTTGTAGCAGGCGGTGTCGATGTCGGGGAAGTCGGCGAGGGAGTCCAGGGCGGTATCCCAGTCGTCGATCGCGAGGAAGGCGTTGAGCCGGGCGAAGTTCTGCTGCCACTTGAACCCGGCCTGCGATGCGGTGGTCACGATGACGGGTTCGGGCCCGAATTTGGGCAGGAGGGCGCGGGTGAGGTCGCGGGGGGCGAGGGTGTTGATGGAGAGCACTGTTCGCCACGGGAGGGTGGCGGCGACACCGGCGTTGTTGATGAGCACGTCGATGGGGCCGGTGATCTGGTCGGCGATGGCGCGGACGCCGTGGTGGGTGGACAGGTCGCCGATCACCATGTGGGTGATGGCGGGGTCGGTGCTCGCGACGCGGTCGACACCGATGACGGTGGCGCCTTGGACGGCGAGTTTGATGACGGCGGCGGCGCCGACACCGGACGAGCAACCGGTGACGACGACTTTCTTGCCGGAGAAGTCGGGCATGGACGGACTCCTTGCGGGATGACAGGTATGGGCCGGGTGTGCCGGAGGCGAAGCGGGGTGGATTCTTAGACCCAAGTCTAAGAATTGAATGTGAACTGTAACACTCGATCGGCGCTGCGAAAAGGGGTGAACTCTGCATTTCCATAGCAGGGCAGCGCTTCTCGGAACTATTGACGCGTGTCAATTTTGGCCCTACGGTGTGAGTCACCTCACGTATGTGCCTGATGGGCGGTCTCGGCGACGCACCCACGCACGCGGTCCACCTCGAACGGAGCACGATGGCGAAACCCACGACCTGCATCATCGGAGCCGGAATCAGCGGTCTGACGGCCGGCAAGATGCTCACCGACTACGACATCCCCTACGAGTGCTTCGAGAGCTCCGACCGCATCGGCGGCAACTGGGCGTTCGGGAACCCGAACGGTCATTCGAGCGCTTACCGGTCGCTGCACATCGACACGTCCAAGCACCGGCTGTCGTTCAAGGACTACCCGATGCCGGAGGAGCTTCCGGACTTCCCGCATCACACCGACATCAAGCGGTACCTCGACGACTATGCGTCCGCGTTCTCGCTGCTCGACCGAATCCAGTTCGAGAACGGCGTCGAGCATGCGGAGCACCTGCCGGGAGGTGGGTGGGAGGTCTCGACCCAGGACGGCGAGACGCGCCGCTTCGACTTCCTTGCTGTCGCGAACGGGCACCACTGGGACCCCCGACTGCCCGACTTTCCCGGCGAGTTCACCGGCGAGTCGATCCATTCGCACGCGTACATCGATCCGGAGACCCCGCTGCATCTGCGGGACAAGCGAATTCTCATCGTCGGACTCGGAAACAGTGCTGCGGACCTTGCCGTCGAACTGTCGCAGCGTGCGCAGCGCAACAAGGTAACGATCTCCACCCGCTCCGGCGCGTGGATCGTGCCCAAGTACGCGTTCGGCGTCCCCGCCGACACGCTGATCCAGACGATCCCACAGATTCCGCTGTCGTGGCAGCGGCGGATGGGCCGCCGCGGCCCGATCTTCCTGTCCGGCCGACCCGAGAGCTTCGGCCTGCCCAAGCCGGACCATCACTTCGGCGAGGCGCATCCCACGCAGTCGCAGGAACTGCTGGTGCGCTTCGGGTCCGGTGACCTCGATGCCAAGCCGAATATCGAGCGACTCGACGGCGAAACCGTGCACTTCGTCGACGGCACGAGCCGCGACTTCGACGTCATCATCTACGCGACCGGATACAACATCACGTTCCCGTTCTTCGACCAGGACTTCCTGAGCGCGCCCGGGAACGACTTCCCCTTGTACAAGCGCATGTTCAAACCCGGCATGGACGATCTTGCGTTCGTCGGCTTCGCGCAGTCGGCGCCCACACTGTTCCCGTTCGTCGAGTGCCAGTCTCGTACGCTTGCCGCCTATCTCGCGGGCAACTACCGGCCGCCGGCCGAGGCCGAGATGCACCGCGTCATCAAGGCTGACGAAGAACGGTTCGTGGGGCACTTCAACAACCGGCCCCGTCACACGCAGCAGGTCGACTACTACATCTACGAACACGAGATGCGGACCAAGGAATTGCCGGCCGGACTGGCGCGGGTGCAGAGGGAGGGTGCCGTCCGATTCGCGGCTGTCCCGGCATGATGGGATCCCGTACGCCGTAGCCGACCGGAAAGCCGAAACATGAGCAGTCGCCCAGCCTCTACCGACGCGACGCGCACACGGAGAGCGAACAAGGGTGAGGAGCGCCGCGCAGCGATCCTCGAGGCCGTCGAGTCGCTGCTCGAGGACCACGCGCTCGATGAGATCAGCATCAGCGACATCTCGCGCGCGGCGGGGGTCACCCGGTCGGGCTTCTACTTCTACTTCGACAACAAGGCGAAGGCCGTCGCGGCGCTGTCACGGACCGTCTACGGCGAGATGCAGGAGGGCGCTCGCGCCTATCTCGGCCGGGTGGGCAGCCCGCGGGAGATGATCGCGGGCTTGATCACCGAGGTGATCAGCACCTGGGAGCGCCACCCCAATCTGTATCGGGCACTGCGGGATGCACGAGACTCCGACCCTGCGGTGCGCGAGATGTGGGACGGTGATCGCTCGAGCTTCATCGAGCCGGTGGCGTCGGTGATCGACGCCGAACGGGCGTCGGGACGGGCGGTCGACGGACCCGACAGCCGGGCACTCGCCGTGGTTCTACTCGACATGAACGATCGCGCCGTCGAGAGCCTGTCGCGAGGCGGACCGGGGGCTCTCACCCCCGAGGCCGCCAACGAGGCTCTCGTTGCGGTGTGGCTCAACACAATCTATGGGAGCAAACTGTGACACGTACCGATATGGACATCCCCGTCCAGGGGGAAACCTGCTCGGCCTGGCTCTACCGGGGTGAGGGCGATGCGTTCCGGAACGAGGCCGGTCGCCCGTGCGTCGTGATGGCACACGGATTCGGCGGAACCGTGGACTGCGGGCTCGAGGGCTTCGCCGAGGGCCTCGCCGCGGCAGGACTGGACGTCCTGGCCTTCGACTACCGTGGATTCGGACGCAGCGGCGGTGCGGTCCGTCAGACGATTTCGATCCGCGACCAGCTCGAGGACTATGCGGCCGCGATTGCCGCAGCCCGACGCACCGACGGCGTCGACCCCGATCGCGTTGTCGCATGGGGAGTCTCGCTGTCCGGCGGTCACGTCCTCAGCCTGGGGGCGAGCGACCCCCGGTTGGCGGCGCTCGTCGCACTGACTCCGGCGACGGATGCCCGGGCGGCGTCCGCTGCGTCGATGAAGCAGTACAGCGCCGGACATCTGGCGAAGAGTTCGTGGGCCGCGCTGCGTGACAAGGTCGGAGCCTCGCGCGGAGGCGGCGTCTCCATCCCACTCGCGGGTCGTCCCGGCGAGGTGGCCGCGCTGTCCCTGCCCGGAATCTACGAGGACTACCTGTCGATCGCCGGCCCCAGTTGGCGGAACGAGGTCACCGCGCGGTCCTTCCTCGAGATCGGTTCGTACCGCCCGGTCACGGTTGCCGAGAAGGTGACGGCGCCGCTGCTGGTGCAGATCGGGGACCTCGACCGCAGTGCGCCGCCGCACGCCGCGGCGAAAGCTGCCGAGAAGGCCCGTGCCGAGGTGCGGCACTATCCGTGCGACCACTTCGACGTCTACCCGGGCAAGCAGTGGTTCGACCGCGCACTCGAGCATCAGATCCTGTTCCTGCGCAGGCATCTCGCAGTAGAGCCGGCCGCAGCCGTCGTCGAGGAGGTGCGCGATGCGCGCGTTGCAGCTGGTTGAGCACGGCCGAATCGCGGTCGTCGATACCGACATTCCTGCGATCGGACCCGGCGAAGTGCTGATCGAGGTCGCTGGAGCGGGGTTGTGCCACTCGGACATCCACGTGCGGCACTCGCCGATCTCGATGCTGCCGCCGCCGATGACCCTGGGGCACGAGACCGCCGGCCGCATCGCCGCGCTGGGCGACGGCGTCGAGTCGTTCGCGGTGGGCGACGCCGTCCTCGTATTCCTGGTCTGGAGTTGCGGGACGTGCCGGGCATGCGTGCAGGGCCGGGAGAACTCGTGTGAGCGTGGGACCGGACGTCAGGGTGTGCCGCTGTGCCCCGGACTCGCCGCGCACGGCGGCATGGCCGAGTACATGAAGGTCGATGCCCGGTTCGTCGAGCCGCTCGGCGACCTGGATCCGGTGACAGCGGGGCCGCTCGCCGACGCCGGCCTCACCACCTATCACGCGATCGACGGCGCCCGGGACCGACTCGGGCCGGGCACGACAGCGGTGGTGCTGGGCATCGGCGGGCTGGGGCACACTGCCCTCCAGATCCTCGCGGCGACGACGTCGACCCGGATCGTCGCGGTGGACTCGGCGGAGGACAAGCTCGAACTGGCGACCACGTTGGGCGCCGACCACGCCTTCGCCAGCGACCCATCGTGTGTCGAGAAGATCCTCGAGCTCACCGACGGGATCGGAGTCGACGCGGTCTTCGACTGCGTCGGCGTGCAGGCGACGGTCGACATCGCGACCCAGGTCATCGGCCGGGACGGGGCACTGCGGGTGCTGGGACTCGGTGGTGGACAGTTCGACTGGACAGGATTCGCGCTGCCGTGGGGCGCGAGTGTGCGCACGAGTTACGCCGGCACCCGCGCGGATCAGCGCGCGGTGATCGACCTGGCCCGTCGCGGACTCGTGACCATCGAATCCGAGACGATCCCCCTCGAGGACGCCGTCGCGGCCTTCGACGCGCTCGAGGCGGGGAAGATCAAGGGCCGGGCCATCCTGGTGCCGGGCAAGGGCTGATCCTCGAACGCCGAACGGGAGTCCACGGCACGCTTTCGTTGACGAAGCGTGCCGTGGACTCCCGTTTGCGGGACGACGTCAGTACAGACGGTCCCCGTGCGCCTTGCGGTCGAACTCCGGCATCGGGTCGCCGTCTCGGAGGCGCTGCGAGATAGCGGGATCCGCCATGTGCAGGCGTCCGATCGCGACGAGGTCGAACTCGGCCTCGTTCACGCGGCGCATGAGGTCCGGCAGGGTGTTCGACATCTGCGGCAGGCCGGCGATGACCTGCTCGTTGAGCGCGCTGTCGAGGCCGACGCTGCCGACCGCCATCACGGTGGCGCCGGTCAGCTTCTTCGCCCACCCGGCCAGCGAGAGGTCGCTGCCCTCGAACGCGGGGGCGTAGAAGCGGCGGATGCTCGCGTCGAGGATGTCGACACCTGCATCCACGAGCGCGTTCAGCACCACACCGAGTTCCTCGGGCGTCTCGGCGATCTTGGAGACGAAGTCCTGCTGCTTGTGCTGCGAGAATCGGAAGATGATCGGGTAGTCCTCGCCGATCTCCTTGCGGATCGCCTTGACGACCTCGACGGGGAATCGGGTGCGGCGCTGTAGATCTCCACCCCATTCGTCGTCACGCTGGTTGGTGGGTTCCCACAGGAACGCGTCGAGCAGGTAGCCGTGGCCACCGTGCAGGGCGATGCCGTCGAATCCGACATCGATCGCGTTGCGCGCCGCGGCGGCATACGCCGCGATCACGTCGGCGATGTCCTGCTCGGTCATTGCGGCGGTCACCGGACGCATCTGCTCGACGTACTCGTCGGAGTACATCGTGTTGCCGACCGTGCCCCAGTGTCCGGACGGGCGCATCGGGGTGACGTCACCGACCGGTCCCATCGCGCCGAACAGTGGTCCGACATGCCACAGCTGCGGGACGATCTTGCCGCCCGCGGCATGGACGGCGTCGACGACATTGCGCCAACCCGACAGTGCCTCTTCGCCGTACATGACCGGGACGGTGTCGGCGTCGACAGCAGACGGATGCTCGATCGCGACACCCTCGGTGACGATGAGCCCGGTGCCGCCCTCGGCGCGCCGACGGTAGTACGCGACGACCTCGTCGGTGGGAACGCCACCCGGCGATCCGTGGCGGGTCATGGGCGACATCGCGATTCGGTTCCTCAGCTCGAGGGACCGGACGGTGAGCGGCTCGAAGAGCGCGGACGTGTCGAGGGCTGCGGTGGTCACAGGGCTCCCATGTAGTCGAAGAAGTTGGGGGTGTGGGTTTCGCGCAGGCGGGTGAGCTTGCGGTAGCTGATCAGCCACGTGCCCTCCACCTTGCGGTACTCCTCGTGGTAGTGGCCGTAGCCGTGGAGGTGCTCCTCGGCGTCGCCGTTGGTCCACCACAGCTCGTCCTCCATGGCCCAGATGCCGGTGGCGGTGGTGTCGGAGGTGAGGGTGATCTCGGGCTGATGGCCGTGGTGTGCGGTGGTGACGTGAGTCGAGGAGCCCAGCATGCCGCGGATCGAGTTGGTGAGGTGCTCGCGTCCCGACGCGCGGTTGGCCTGCCCGTTCGCCTTCGGCTGCTTGTCGCCCGGCAGCCCGGCCCACGTCTCGGTGACGACGTCCTCGGTGTGCAGGGGGCCGTAGAGATCCCACTGCTTGGTGTCCATGACGCGCAGGCGCGTAGCGAACACCCGCTTGATCTCCTCGATGGCGAGCAACTGCTCGGCGGCAGTCATCGTCAGTTCACCGGTGGGTGCGGCCATGCGTGGACCTCTTTCGTCGATCTGGTTTCACTCAGTCAACCAAGCAATTGCTTTGGTGATCTGGAGCACAGCATATCTAGCGCGGCGGACGGGTGGTTCCGCGGTAGTCGTAGAAGTCGGGCGACGCGGTTTCGCGCAGGCGGGTGAGCTTGCGGTAGCTGATCAGCCACGTGCCCTCCACCTTGCGGTACTCCTCGTGGTAGTGGCCGTAGCCGTGGAGGTGTTCCTCGGCGTCGCCGTTGGTCCACCACAGCTCGTCCTCCATGGCCCAGATGCCGGTGGCGGTGGTGTCGGAGGTGAGGGTGATCTCGGGCTGGTGACCGTGGTGCACACTCGTCACGAAAACTTTGCCGTCCAGAGTGTTTCGAATCGCGTCGGCGAGCAGGTCGCGTCCGGTGACTCGGTTGCCGGCGCCCCACGACTCACTCACGACGTCCTCGGTGTGCACGGACCCGTAGAGGTCCCACTGTTTGGTGTCCATGATGCGCAGGCGCCGCGCGAACACCTGCTTGATCTCTTCGACGGCGAGCAACTGCTCGGCCGGCGACAGCGTCAGTGACGGCGGCTGGTGGTTCGTGTCAGGCGTGCTCATGATCGACCTCCGGAATCTGGGAGTGATACAGCGGGCTGTTGACCGGCCTGGAGCCTAACCGCGAAACATCCCCGGGGGACCGGCGTTCCCGGCCAGTCGGATCGGAGGACGCCGAGATGTCAGGCTGCCGCGGGTGCCGGTGCGTCGTGCTGTGAATCCGGATGGGAGCAGTGGGTATCGACCGCGAATCCGTCGAGAAAGATGGTCACACAGTCCGCGGCGAGACGATGGGTGGTGTACGCATCGTCGGCGGTGTGCCATCGCGTCGACAGCCACACGCAGTCGCGGATGAAGCGATGGAATACGTCCGCCGGCAAATCGTTTCGGAAGGCACCGCGGCGTTTGCCATCCTCGATCGTGTCGATCCACGCCTGCTGAACCTCGTCCGCGAGCTCACTCGCGCGGGTGCCCGGTGAACGCTTCCGCAGGTGGGGGAGTTCGTCCTGGTAGACGGCCGTCGCATGCGGACGTTCGTGTGCCACGGCGAGGGAGGTGTCGACGATCGCCTGCAGGCGTGAGCGCGGGTCGAGATCGCGTGAATCGATCGCGCGGTACCGGCGTTGCAGTTCTTCGAGGTAGTCGATCACGAGTTCGTCGACGATGGCGAGTTTGGACGGAAAGTGGTGGTAGAGCGCGCCCGACACGACGCCGACACGGTCGGCGATCTCGCGGATCGTCGTCGCGGCCACGCCTTTGCGTGCGAACAGTTCGGCGGCCGCGTCGAGGATCTCGCGGCGTCTCGTCGAGCATTCCGTCATGGTCAGGCCCTCCCAGCAGTGCCAAGCAATCGCTTGGCTGAAACTATAGGGTGGAGGAGCCCTGCGGAAAAGGATTGTTCCGCTCAGCAAAACGCTGCTGAACTGCGTTTATCCGCCATCGACGCGGCCGGAGACGGGTCCGGCCGGTCAACCTAACGGCGTTTGGTTCTCAGGCCAGGATCTTCGCCTCGATGTCGTAGGTGAAGTCGACGGTGAGTTCACGCCGGGCGATCCGCCAGGCCCCGTCGGCACGGAGGTATTCGTCCTGGTAGCGGATCGCCACGACGTAGTCGCGGTGACCGGTCTCGGTCGCGTACACGTGGTGCGCCTCGCCGTAGACCTGGCCGCGGGCGATGTCGGCCGAGCGGTCGACGATCTGCTGGTTGACCACGTGCCGGGTGACGTGGAGATGCGCCACGGCCTCGAGGACGCCCCGGGCGATGTCGGTGTTCCCCGTCAGGATCGCGCTGCGGCCGCGTCGGACCAGGCCGGTGGGTTGCACCAGTTCCGCGTCCGCCGTGAAGAGTGCCATCAGCGCCAACTCGTCACGGCGATCCACCGCGATGGCGTATTGGGCGACGAGATCGGACAGGGCCAGGCGGTCTGCGAGTTCACTGCTCATGAGAAGCATTCTCCCTGCCGACCCGGGGGTCGGCAGGGAAACTTCTCACTGATCGGCAATGTCGCCGTTACGGGGTGACCTGAGCCTCCATCGCGGCCAGGAATCCGTCCCCGTACGGCGGCAGCATCCCCCACTCGCCGCGAGGATCGTGCTCGGGAGCCTCGAAAACCGTACGGGCATGGCTGAATTCGAGGAAGCCCTCGCGGCCGTGGTAGTGGCCCATGCCGGACGCGCCGACGCCTCCGAACGGGGCGTCGTGCATGCCGGGGTGCATCATGATGTCGTTGACCGTCACGCCGCCCGAGCAGGTGCGGGTGAGGACGGCCTGCTGCTCGACGGCGTCGGTTCCGAAGTAGTACAGCGCCAACGGCTTCGGTCTGCTGTTGATGTCGGCGATGACGTCGTCGGTCTGGTCGTACGGCAGCAGGATGATCGCAGGGCCGAAGATCTCTTCCTGCATGATCTTCGAGTCGGCCGGCGGGGAGACCACCAGGCGCAGGGGCCGCTTGCGGTCGCCGTCGACCGGATCGCTCTCGTCCACCGGTGTCGCGACGATGAGCGCTCCACGGTCACGCGCATCGGCGACCAGTGCCTCGACCCGGGAGAGATGCCGGTCGCTCACGACCGCAACGACATCGGGGTTGTCGGTGATCGACGGCAGCAGCGACGCGTACGACTTCTCGAGCGCGCTCACGAACGTGTCGAGCTCCTCGCGGGGCACGTACACGACGTCGGGGGAGACGCAGATCTGGCCGGAATTGGTGGCCTTGGCGATCGCGATCTTGCCGGCCGCGTCGTCGAGGTCGGCGCTGCGACCGACGATGGTCGGCGACTTGCCGCCCAGTTCGAGGGTGACCGGGACGAGGTTCTTGGCGGCGTTGGCCATCACCAACTTGCCGACCTCGGTGCTGCCCGTGAAGACGAGATGATCGAACGGCAGCGACGTGAAGGCGTCGGCCACGTCCGGTCCGCCGGTCACGACAGCGACCTCGGCGGGATCGAACATCTCCGCGACGGCGTCGGCGAGGACCTGCGCGGTCTGCGGCACCACCTCGGACGGCTTGAGGATGACGCGGTTGCCCGCGCCCAGCGCGCACGCCAGTGGGCTCAGCAGCGTGAACAGCGGAGCATTCCACGTTCCGATGACGCCGACCGATCCCTTGGGCTGGTACTGGATGTACGCCTTCGCGCCCAACTGGTCGTACGGCGGGTACGGCGGCCGCTCCTCGTTCTGCATCCAGGCATCGAGCGAGTCCCGGGTGTGCTTGAGCGACGTGATCGATCCGAGGATGTCGTTCATGATCGAGAACGCGACGAGGCGCCCGCCGAAGTCGGCATCGATCGCCTCGGTCAGCGGCTTGTGATAGCGAACCAGCAGGTCGATCATCTTCTGCAGCCGGGCGCGACGCACCTCTGCCGACGGGATCCCCTGTTCGGACGCAGCACGTTTCTGGGCCTCGAGGATCTGGGGGAGGCGGGTGATCGTCGCACTGTCCGTACTCATGGGTAACTCCTGTCGTTGCCGATGTCACGAAGTTAACGACCTGTGTCGGCGGTAACAGCACGACGTCTCGCCCACCGGGAGTGTTCTTCACTGGTCGGCTCAGGAGGGGTCGACCGGGGGAGTTCCATCCCGGTAGGAGGTACCCCGGGCAGGGGAGTCGGGGGACCTCGCTAGTCGGGACTTCCGTCCCCCCGGTGGGACTCGTCGCCGGGGTCGTCGGGTTCATCGAGGGCGGCGCCGCTGCGCGTGACCACGAGGGCCGTGCCCCCCAGTCCGATGAGAACCACCGCGATCGCGACGCTCGGCCAGCCTTCGGTCTGCCAGTAGACGTCGCGCAGCGAGATCAGCAGTGCGGCCTCGTCGACGATCAGGGCGAGTGCGATACCCAGTGCCAGGCCCATCCAGGTGCGGGCCCCGGGGCTGCGATCGACCATCCCGAAGATTGCGACACCCGCAAGGATCAGAATGCCCCAGAGGTAGTGGTGCAGGTGGGTCCCTCCGGCGGAGATGTCGCCGACGTCGCGGGTGTCGATCTGGATCAGCCACGTCACCAGTCGCGCGCCGCCGAACGTGACCGTGAATGCGAGCCACGCCAGGACGATGCCGCGTCGCGTCTCGTCGATCTGCTTCCATCTGCGCGGGAAGCGCACGCGGTTGATCTCGGCGTGCTTCCGGTGGTCGTCGTGGCGAGGTCGTTCCATGTCTTCTGTATTACTCGCGGTCGGCGCTCACCGCAGGGCGCCGAACGGGCGTACACATTCCGCGACAGTTGGAACGTGTTCTAGCTACGATGCGGCATGCGCAAAGCGAAGATGTCGACGCTGTCCCTCCTCGCCGTGGCTGCCGCGGCCGCCGTTGCCGTCGTGACCCCCGCGGCAGCATCGGCCGCGCCGAACCCGTCCGACTCCCCGAACGAAGCGATGGCGCGCGCCTACATCGACGCGCTCGTCAGCCACGATGCGAGTGCCGTGCTGTTCACGCCCGACGCCACCCGCGTCGAGGCCGGACTGCAGACCGGATTCAACGGGCCGCAGTTGGCGAACGACCTCGATCACGGCATCCAGTACCGCGTCATCCAGGGAGTGCGTGATCTGACGATGAGCGAGTCCGGTGACACCGTCCACACCCGATACCTGCTCGACGCGGGTGTGGGGCCGCAGCGGCTGATGACCGTCGAGATCGTCGAGTCGTTCGAACTGGAAAACGGTGCGATCGACCGGATCGTCGCCACCATCTCACCGGTCTCCCTGTCCTGATGCGGCAGTCCGCGTAGCCTCACCGACGGACGACACCGGACAGTGGGAGGAAGCGGCAATGACGGACGGCAACCAGCGGGTCGCAGTGGTCTCGGGTGCGGCGCGGGGCATCGGCGCCGCGATCGCCAAGCGTCTCGCGTCGGACGGTCTCGCCGTCGCTGTCCTCGACCTCGACGAATCCTCGTGCGGTGCCACGGTGTCCGCGATCCGGGACGCGGGTGGCCGCGCGCTTGCCGTGGGCGCGGACGTCTCCGACGAGGCATCCGTCGAGGCCTCGGTCGACCGGATCGCCGGCGAACTGGGCGCCCCGACCGTCGTCGTGAACAACGCCGGCATCACGCGCGACAACCTGCTGTTCAAGATGTCCGTCGACGACTGGGACGCCGTGATGAACGTGCACCTGCGCGGGGCCTTCCTGCTCACGCGGGCCGCGCAGAAGTACATGGTCGAACAGAAGTGGGGGCGGATCGTCAACCTGTCGAGCATCTCGGCGCTCGGCAACCGCGGCCAGGTGAACTACTCGGCCGCGAAGGCGGGCATACAGGGGCTCACCAAGACGCTCGCCCTCGAACTGGGTCCGTTCGGCGTCACCGCGAATGCCATCGCACCCGGATTCATCGCCACCGAGATGACGGCGGCGACAGCCGAACGGCTCGGTGTCTCGTTCGACGACTTCATGGCCGCCGCCGCCGCGGAGACTCCGGTGCGCCGGGTCGGCCTGCCCGAGGACATCGCGCACACCGCGTCGTTCCTGATCAGTGAGGGCGCGGGATTCGTCTCGGGACAGGTGATCTACGTGGCGGGCGGCCCGAAGGACTGAACCTCGAGGGCCAACTGGGTGCGGGACGCGCATCCGGTGGCCGCGAGGATGCGGCTCACATACTTCTTGACGGTGTCCTCGGTGAGTGTGAGTCGACGGGCGATCGCCGCGTTGCTCAGTCCGTCCGCGACCAGTCTCGCGACGTCGCGCTGGCGTTCGGTGAGCGCGGCGAGCAGGTCGCGCCGCGGTGCCGCCTCGAGGTTGCGGGTGAGCGCCGACAGGTGCCGGGCCAGCAGGCGCAGCGTGGCCAGGTCCCGGGCGCCGAGCGCGTTGTCGTCGCAGTCGAAGAGGCCCACGAGCGCCCGCGCCTGGCCGGGCAGGTCCAGGTGCATCGCGTTGACCGAGCGCATGCCCCAGGCGCCCAGATAGTCCCGCACGTAGGCGGCCGACTCGGCGGGCAGGTCCTGCAGATCGTCCAGCGACACGACCCGGGTCTGCTCGAGCCGGCGTCGCGCCTCGGGAGTTGCGAAGACGTCGTGCCGGGCCCACTTCTCCTGGTAGACGGGACGTTTGCGGTCCCATCCGAATCCGCCGACGAGCGTGGCATCGGGATCCGTGAACTGGCTGTCATACGAGTCGCCTACGAAGCACGTCGCCACCTGCACCGGGAAGACATCGGTCATCGCCGCGGCGATCCGGGCGCGGAACTCGGGCACCGTTCGCACGTCCGCGCACCGGTCGAGCACCGCGAACACGCGCCGGTAGTCGGTGGCGCGCAGCGAGACGTCGGACAATTCGGTCACCACCAGCTCGATTCGAAACGGCGTGCGCCGTAGTGGTTCACGGGAACTGTCCACCAAAGTGCACTGCCGGTAGGGCGAAACGAATTCTAGCGTCGGAGACGACTGTGTTTCAGTGATTTCCCGAGGAGTACACGCATGAGCAGGCTACGTTTCGGCGCATTCATCGCACCGCACCACGCGATCGGACAGAATCCCACCGTCGCGCTGCAGCGCGACCTGGAACTCGTCGAGCACCTGGACCGCCTCGACTTCGACGAGGTGTGGATCGGCGAGCACCACTCCGCGGGCAGTGAGATCATCGGCAGCCCCGAGATCTTCATCGCCGCTGCCGCCGAACGGACCAAGCGCATCAAGCTCGGCACCGGCGTGACCTCGCTCAGCTACCACAACCCGCTGTGGGTGGCCGACCGCCTGGTGCTGCTCGACCACCTCACCCGCGGGCGCGTCATGCTCGGCGTCGGACCGGGCTCACTGCCGACCGACTCGGCGATGATCGGCCTCAACCCCACCGAGTGCCGCGAGTTGCTCGACGAGAACCTCGACATCGTCGTGCGTCTGCTGAACGGCGAGTCGGTGACCGCGACCACCAAGACGCACACCCTCGTCGACGCCCAGCTACAGCTGCGTCCCTACTCGCACCCGTGCTTCGACATCGTCGTCGCCGGGGTGGCATCGCCGACCGGCCCGCGGCTGGCCGGCAAGCACGGCCTCGGCCTGCTGTCGATCGGCGCGACCCTCACCCCCGAGGGCTTCGACGCGCTCGGTCATCACTTCGGGATCATGGAGGAGCGCGCCGCCGAGTACGGCACCGCCGTGAATCGCGATCAGTGGCGTCTCGTCTGCCCGATGCACATCGCGGAGACCGAGGAGCAGGCCCAGGAGGACGTCCGCTTCGGGCTCGGCGAGTGGATCGACTACTTCGGAAAGGTCGCGGCGTTCCCGCATTTCGGCTCCGGCGGAGCCGCGATGGAGGACATGATCAAGTACATGAACCACTCCGGCATGGGCATCATCGGCACCCCGGCACAGGCGCGGGAGCTGATCGACAAGCTCGCCGCCCAGTCCGGCGGATTCGGCTCGATGCTCATCATGAACGCCGACTGGGCCAACCCGGCCGCGACGAAGCGCTCGTTCGAGCTGATCGCCCAGCAGGTGGCCCCGCACTTCCAGGGCCAGTCGCAGCCACTGCTCGCCGCCGCCGCCCGCGCCGGCCAGAAGCGCGACGGGTACAACGAGGCTCAGCACGCCGCGATCGCACACATGACGAAGAAGTACGAGGACGAATTGGCGGCCAAGGCATGAGGGCCGCGGTCCTGCACGGCATCGACGACCTGCGCGTCGTCGACGTTCCGGAGCCGGAACTGAAGGACGGATACGTCCTGATCGACGTGGCGTTCAACGGGATCTGCGGATCCGACCTCGGCATGATCCACTCGTTCGGGATCTCCGAGCACCCGCATCCGCTGACCGGCGCGTGCGGACCGCAGATCCTCGGCCACGAGTTCTCCGGAACCGTCCGCGAGGTGGGCGCCGGTGTCGTCGGCGTGGCCGTCGGCGACCGCGTCGCGGTACAGCCGAACTATCACTGTGGCAACTGCATCCGCTGCCGCGACGGGCACCGGCACCTGTGCACGTCGGCCGCGTTCCACGGGATCAACGCCCCGGGCGGCGGTCTCGCCGAGCGCACCGCTGTCCCCGCCGGCAACGTGCACGTGCTGCCGGACGGGGTCTCGCTCGAGCAGGGCGCGGTGGTCGAACCGCTGGCCGTCACGCTGCACGCCGTCGAACTGTCGGGCGTCGAGGCCGGACAGAGCGCACTGATTCTCGGTGCCGGGCCCATCGGTATCGCGACCGCGCTGAACCTGCGCGCCGGTGGCGTGGACCGCATCCTGCTCAGCGAACCGTCCGAGACCAGACGGAACGTCGCGGCCGCACTGGGATTCGACGTGATCGATCCCTCCGTGACGGATCCCGTTGCCGCGGTGCAGGATCGCACCGACGGCGCCGGAGTGGACGTGGTGTTCGAGTGCGCCGGCGTCGGCGTCGCGGTGCAGACGGCGCTCACGGCCGTCCGGTCGCGGGGCGCGGTGGTCCTGCTCGCGACGTACAAGGAGCAGGTGCCGCTGAACACGTACGCGCTGATGTTCGGCGAGATGCGGCTGATGTCGTCGCTCGCATACTCGCGCAAGGAATTCGCCTCCGTCATCGATCGCATGGCGGCGGGCGCCTATCCGCTCGACGGGTGGGTGGAGCGCGTCCCGCTGACGGACGTGCTCGACGGTGTCCAGGCGGCGTCCGACGGTCGTCGTATGAAGGTTCTCGTGGAGGTGTCTCATGTCTGACAACACATTCGACGGTTCGCGCTTCGCCGGGCGGGTCGCGGTCGTCACCGGCGCGGCGTCGGGCATCGGTGCCGCCGTTGCGACCCGGCTGGTCGGCGAGGGTGCGTCCGTCGTCGGCATCGATGTCGCGGCCGAGGCGCTCACCCTGATGGAGAAGGAATTGGGGGAGCGCTTCGTCGGCGCGACCGCCGACGTCACCGTCGAGGATCAGGTCGCCGAAGCTGTCGCCGTCGCGGTCGAGCGGTTCGGTGCCCTCGATCTGGCATTCAACGTGGCCGGTGCGGCACGGGGCGGCAAGATCCTCGACCTCGAGGAGTCCGACTGGGACTTCACCGTCGACCTCGTGCAGAAGGGCGTGTTCCTGTGCACCAAGCACGAGGCGCGGCACATGGTGACGAACGGCCGCGGCGGCGCGATCGTCAACGTCGCGTCCCTCAACGCGCACGTGCCGATGATGGGCGGCAGCCCCTATGTGACGGGTAAGGCGGGCGTCGAGATGTTCGGCAAGAACGCCGCGCTCGAGCTTTCGTCGCACGGCATCCGCGTCAACACCGTGCTGCCCGGTCTCGTCGACACCCCGCTCGTTGCCGGCGTCACCGGCTGGGAACCGCTGCTCAACGGCTTCCTCGAGCGGATCCCGATGGGCCGGCCCGCGACGCCGGACGAGATCGCCGCGCCGTGCCTGTACCTCGCCAGCGACGACGCCACCTACATCACCGGCGCGAGCCTCATGGTCGACGGCGGCTGGGAGATCTCCAACTACCCGGATGTCATGAAGTTGGTCGGCTAGCGCTGTCGGCCTGAGCGCCCACTCTTTCCTCGTGCACGCGGGTTCCCGTCGATCGGGGCGAGGAGTGGGCGCTCAGGCCCGGCAGTTCAGTACAACTCAGTACAACTCAGGGCCACTCAGTGCCACGTGTGGTCGACGATCGGCGTGCGCGGCCCGAACTTGGGCTTGCGGGCCTGCCCGCTGATCTCGAGCAGGCGAATCGCCCGGTAGCGGTGCGGGCGTAGGTCGGCGAGGTACTCGACCATGCCGTCGTCGTCGAGGGGGCGTCCGAGCAGGGACCATCCGACGATCGCGGCGAGGTGGAAGTCGCCGACGGACAGGGCGTCGGCATCGCCGAGCGCGCGCTGGGCCACCTCGGCCGCCGTCCACTCCCCGACGCCGGGGACCGCGCGCAGACGCCGGTACGCCGCGTCGTGATCCATCCCGACGGTCTCCTCGAGGCGGTCTGCGACTCGCGCGCACGTGACGACGGTCTGCGCCCGCCGCGGGTCGACGTTGGCACGGTGGAACTCCCACGACGGGATCCGCCGCCAGGCCTCCGCGCTCGGTGGGACTCGCATGCCGTCGGGTGCGGGCCCCGGTGCCGGCGTGCCGAACCCGGTGACGAGCCGACGCCACGACGCCTGGGCGGCAACGGTGTGCACGCGTTGCTCGAGGATGGCCGGTACGAGTGACTCCATCACCCGTCCGGTCCGCACGATCCGCAGGTTCGGGAAGCGGCGGTGTGCCTCGGCCAGTGTCGGGTGGGCAGGCGCGAAGTCGTCCGAGCGTTCGGCGTCGTCCTCCCCGACGAGGCCGGGCAGGTACGTCTCCAGTTCCGCCGCGCCGGGACCCCATGCCCGGGCGTCGACGACGTTGGGGCCGCGCTGCCGGAGACGGTAGGTGACCGCGCCCGACGGCAGCAGCGACGTACGCCAGACGGTGCCGTCCGGTTCGCGGCGGTGACACGGATCGAAGCGGCCACGGCGCAGCGGCGACAGTGTCGACGCGAGATCCACGGGACGTCGCGTCGACACCTCGAACTGCACTTCGGAGGCCGTATCGGTCATCACCGGCAGCCTATCGCCGCCGCGCCGGGACCTGTCCGGCGCCTGTCGTAGCGGCAACGTATTGTCCGAACCCATGATCATCGTGAGTACCGACGGTTCGTGTCTGAAGAATCCCGGTGGCGCCATCGGGTGGGCGTGGGTCGATCACGAGGGTCCGAGCCGGTCGGGCGGTGCGGTGGCCGGCACCAATCAGATTGCGGAGTTGTGGGCGCTGGTCGAAGCGGTCGTCGCGCATCCCGGCCCCGAACCGCTGCTCATCGAGTCCGACTCGCAGTACGCCATCAAGTGCGCGACCGAATGGCTGCCCGGGTGGAAGCGCAAGGGCTGGAAGACGGCGTCGGGCGGCCCCGTCAAGAACCTCGAACTGGTACAGGACATCGACCGGGCCATCGCCGAACGCACCGGTCCGGTGCGGTTCCGCTGGGTCCGTGGACACGTCGGAAATCACTTCAACGAGGTTGCCGACAAGCTGGCAGGGGAGGCGGCGCGCGCCGTCGCCTCCGATCCGGAGCGGGCCCGCCCGTGGCGCGGACTCGCACCGCAGGTGGCCCCTCCGGCCGCCTCGGCGGCGGCCCCGGCCCCCGTTCGTGGGCCGGAACCTGTGCTCACGCTGTTCTGAGCTAGGCGACGACGTACTGCGGCCGCCCGGCGTCCATCCACTCGTGGAAGCGGGCGCCGATCCGCTCCGCGATCACGTCGTACGTCTCCCAGCTGTCCTCGACCCGGTAGATCTCGTCCGCGGTCGTGTCGAACGCGTCGACGTAGTCGTCGAGGTAGCGGGAGTCCTCGTTCTGGCCGGCGTAGTACGCGACGGCGAAGGCGTTGCCGTCGGCGGTGAGATCGTCGCTGACGAACTTCTCGTCGAGCACCGTCATCAGGAACGCGCCGGGCGTGATCTCGCGTGAGTCGAGCGGCTCGAGCTCGTCCTCCACGCTCTCCCCGGCGAAGCCGGTCAGCAGGCACCAGGTGGCGAACATGCCGATGTGGGTGGCGCCGGCCTCGTTCGGCAGGTCGTCGGGAAAGTCGCCGCCGTAGTGCCAGTCGGCGTCGTCGTACGTCGTCAAGAGTTCAAGTCCTTCGGGGTCGGTTTGGGCTGCGATGCCGCCCAGACGAGCTGGTCGCCGCAACTCCTCGTGCGGAGGTGTTGCGGCGACCAGGAGATCACGTCGAGCGAAGGCCTACGTCAGCGAGCCCTCGTGGACCTCGCGGACGAACTCGGGCAGCGGGTCACCGGCGCGCAGCGTCGAGGCCAGCGCGGGGTCGGCCAGGTGCAGGCGGCCGATCGCGATGAGATCGAATTCGCCGCCACCGATGCGCTTCTCGAGCTCGGGGATGTTGTCGACGACGGGAGTGGAGCCCTCGACCCGGCTGTCGCGCAGCGACTTTCCGAGACCGACGCTGCCGACCGCCATCGTGAACGCGCCCGTCACCTCCTTGGCCCAGCCGGCCAGCGACACGTCGCTGCCCTCGAACGCGGGGATGTCGAAGCGGCGGATGCTGGCGTCGAAGACGTCGACACCGGCGTCGGCGAGCGCGCCCAGGATCGTCTTCAGCTCGTCCGGGGTCTCGGCGATGCGGGCGGTGTAGTTCTGCTGCTTGTGCTGCGAGAACCGGAAGAAGATCGGGAAATCCTCGCCGATCTCGGCGCGGATCGCCTTGACGACGGCGACGGGGAAGCGGGTGCGACGCTCGAGGTCACCACCCCACTCGTCGTCACGCTTATTGGTGCCTGCCCACAGGAACGAGTCGAGCAGGTAGCCGTGGCCGCCGTGCAGGGCGATGCCGTCGAAGCCGACGTCGACCGCGTTGCGGGCCGCGCGCACGAACGCCGAGATGACGTCCTGGATGTCCTGCTCGGTCATCGCCTCGGTGGCCTGCTGGACCCACGAGGTGTACGACTCCGGGTACGACGTGACGCCGAGCGGGCCCCACTCGCCGGACGGGCGCATCGGCTTGAGGTCGGGGTCGACCTTGCCCATTGCGCCCCACAGCGGGCCCACGTGCCACAGCTGCGGAATGATCTTGCCGCCGGCCGCGTGCACGCCCTCGACGACCTTGCGCCAGCCCGCGAGGGCCTCGTCACCGAACAGGCGGGGGACGCGCGAGTTGTCCACCGCGGTCGGGTGGTCGATGGCAACGCCCTCGGTGACGATCAGGCCCGTGCCGCCCTCGGCGCGGCGGCGGTAGTACCCGGCCACGTCGTCGCCCGGCACACCGTCGATCGAGTACGACCGCGTCATCGGCGACATGACGATGCGGTTGGCCAACTCGAGCGAGCGCACCTTCAGCGGCTGGAACAGGGGAGATGAAGAGGTCATATCGTCGGCGCCTTTTCGGGATCGTCGTAAACCAAGCAATTGCTAGGTAGCGTTTCAGGCAGTTTCCGGAACCGTCAAACCGGGGTCTCACTCAGCGCAAACGTGCCGGGACTAGGGTCGGCTCGTGTGCTCGGGGCCACTCGGGCCACCCGAATCGAGAGGGGCATGTCCGTGTGTGAATCGGTGGTGGGGACGGAGCTCGACCGGGAGTCCGAGGCGGCCGGTGTGGTCGCCTTCCGTGAGGCGTTGGGACTGTCCACGCTGATCGACGTGCACACCCACTTCATGCCCAAGAACGTGATGGACAAGGTGTGGGCGTACTTCGACTCGGCAGGCCCGCTCACGGGCCGGGAATGGCCGATCCGTTATCGGATGGAGGAGGACGCGCGAGTCGCGCACCTGCGGGCGTTCGGGGTCGGCCGATTCACGTCGATGCTTTATCCGCACAAGCCGGACATGGCGGCCTGGCTCAACCAGTGGGCGGCAGACTTCGCGGCGCGCACCCCGGACTGCCTGCACACGGCCACCTTCTATCCGGAGCCGTCGGCTCCGCAGTACGTCGCGTCGGCGCTCGACGCCGGTGTCCGGGTGTTCAAGTCCCACATCCAGGTGGGCGACTACGCCCCCGACGATCCGCTTCTCGACCCGGTGTGGGGACTGCTCGAGGACAGCGGCACCCCGATCGTCATCCACTGCGGTTCCGGACCCGCGCCGGGCAGGTACACCGGCCCGGACCGCATCGCGACCCTGCTCGCGCGGCACCCGCGGCTCGCGCTGATCGTCGCGCACATGGGTATGCCCGAGTACGTCGAGTTCCTCGACCTCGCGGACCGGTACCCACTGGTCCAACTGGACACGACGATGGCGTTCACCGACTTCACGGAAGCGCAGATCCCGTTCCCGCGCCACGAGATTCCGCGCCTGCGCGACCTCGGAGACCGCATCCTGTTCGGCAGCGACTACCCCAACATCCCGTATTCGTATCTCGATGCGCTCGAGGCACTCACGCGTTTCGATCTGGGTGACGACTGGGTGCGCGGCGTGGTCCACGAGAACGCGGTGCGCCTGTTCGGGATCTGACGGCGGTCACGACGGCGTTTCCGGCTGCATGATGCTGAACACCGCGCCCTGCGGGTCGGCGAGCACGGCCATCCTGCCTACCGTCGCCATGTCGAACGGATCAGCCATCAGCGCCCCGCCCTCCGCCGCAGCTTTGGCGACGGTCGCGTCGGCGTCCTCGGTGCAGAAGTACACGTGCCAGTGATTGGGGACGTCGGGGCGCGGTGGGGCGATGCACCCGCCCACTCCGTCCCCGCCGACCTGCAGCACGGTGTACTCGCCGTCGGGCATCGGCATGACGGCGCTGCCCAGGCCCACCACGGCCGAGTAGAAGGCGAGCGACGATGACGCATCGTCGGTGATCAGTTCGTTCCAGATCAGCGCACCCGGTTCGTTCACCAGCGTCGCGCCGACGTGCGAGCGCGCCTGCCACAGCCCGACCTGGGCACCCGAGGGGTCGGCCACGAACGCCATCCGCCCGGCATCCCCGACATCGAACGCCGGGAGGACCAGCTGCCCGCCCGCCGACTCGACCTTGCCTGCCGACGCGTCGGCGTCGTCCACCGACAGGAAGGTGTTCCACGTGGGGGGTGTGTCTGCGGGCGGGGCGCCCGCAGGTAGTGGCGCTATGGCCGCGACTTGCTCGCCGCGCAGTGTCGCAACGGAATACACCACGTCGTCGAGCATCGGCCGGTCGTCGTACGACCAACCGAACAGTGCGGTGTAGAAGGCTTTCGCCTCGGCCTGATCCGAGGTCTGCAGATCCACCCAACTGGGTGTGCCCTCGGCGTAGTTCGAACGTGTAGACATCGCGATGTCCTCTCATCCGTTTCGACGCGTTCACGACGTGGTCGAGTGGGATCGTTCGAGAAAAGGCTATCGCAGACAGCGACCTGCCCGCGTCCCCGGCGAGGCTGCGCGGGGACACGGGCAGGGGCGCTCACTGGAGGTCGGTCGAGATGATCTTCTCCATGTTGCGCTCCGCCAGCGCGGTGATCGTGACGAACGGGTTGACGCCGACGTTGCCGGGCACGAGCGAGCCGTCCACGACGTACAGGCCGGGGTACTCGGGCAGACGCCCGAAGTTGTCGGTCGCCTTGTTCAGCAGCGCGCCGCCCAGCGGGTGGTACGTGAAGTCGTCGCCCCACGTCTTGTACGTCCCGAACAGGTCGGTCCGGTAGATCGTGCCTTCCTTCTTGTTGATCTTGTCGAAGACCTTCTTGGCCATGTCGATGCCGACCTGGTTCTGCGACACCGTCCACGACAGATCGACCTTGCCGGTGCCCGAATTGAACTGGAACCGAGCACGGTTCGGATTCTTCGTGATCGCCAGGTACAGGCTGATGTACGTCTCGAGGCCCGCGGGGAGCGGAGCGATCTCGGCGAAGATGGGCGCATTGGGATCGGCCCAGTTGTCGATGCCCATCGTCGGGATCGTCGCTTGCTTGGAGCCTGTCGCGTCCCACATGTGGTTGGCGCGGCCGACCATCACGTTGCCGTTGTTGCCCCAGCCCTCACCGATCTGCGACGACAGGTTGGGCAGGTGGCCCTGCGCCTTCATCGAGACCAGCAGCTTGCTGGTGCCGACGCTGCCGGCTGCGAAGAACACGCGGTCCGCGGTCACGACCTTGGTCGCGATCTTGTTGCCCTGCTCGTCGATCTGGTCCATCGTGACGCTGTAGCCGCCGCCGGACGCCGGAGCGACCTTGGTGACCTGGTGCAGCGTCGTGATGGTGAGCTTGCCGGTAGCCGCGGCCTGCGCCAGGTAGGTCTTGTCGAGCGACTTCTTGCCCGCGTTGTTGCCGTAGATGACCTCGCCGCCGAGACCCGACTTGGTGACCTGTCCCGCGGCTTCCTTCTTCATGTACTCGAAGTCGTAGACGTTCGGCACGAAGACGGTGTCGAAGCCGGACCGCTGGGCCGTCTTGCGGCCGGTGCGGGCGAACTTGTACCACTCGGTGGACTCGAACCAGGCCTGGTCGATGTTGTTGACGCCCAGGCCGGTGTTCGCGCGCGGGAAGAACTTGGTGTACATCTCGTTCGCATCGACCGAGGGCAGGATCTCCTCGAAGTAGTTGCGCTTCGGGGTGACCGCCATGCCACCGTTGACGAGCGAACCGCCGCCGACGCCGCGACCCTGGTACACCCGGATGCCGGAGAACCGCTCGGAATCCAGCACACCGGTGTACTTGTCGATGTCCTTGTTGATGCCGATACCGATGAACTTGCTGACCGGCTGATCCGTCTTGTTGGACAGCCACGTCGAGCGCTTGTCGGGATTGAGCATCCCGCAGAAGATCTTGCCGTCGGGGCCGGGAGTGTCCCAGCTGCGGCCCATCTCGACGATGTGGGTCTGAATCCCCGCCTGGGTGAGGCGCAGTGCGGCGACCGCGCCGCCGTAGCCGCTGCCGATGACGAGTGCCGGGAGACGGTCGCCGTCGGCGACTGCTCGACGGGGGGAGGCGGAGGCGGACGTGGACATCGACGAGAGCAGCAGGGCTCCCGCGGTCACACCCGTCCCGGCAATGAATCGTCGGCGTGAGACGGACGCAACCCCCCGAGTCGCGTCGCTTCTGTTCGCCCGGCTATCGGTCATGGAACTCCTCTGTCGGCGGTTTGGTAGGTGGCCCGCTTCACAGTGGGCTGCCAGGCTTTATACCGCCGACAGAGGAGGTTACGAGGCAGTACCGGAAAATTGGTACACCTCGGACAGAATCAGCGCAGCTTGACGCTGCCACCGTCCGCCATGACGGTCTGACCCGTCATGTACTTCGAGTCGTCGCTCGCCAGGAACAGTGCGATCGGCGCGATATCGGTCTCGGGATCGCCGATCCGCTGCAGCGGAACCTTCGCGATCGACGCTGCGGCGCGCTCCGGAAACGCCTTCTGCCATGCCACGACGCCCTCGGTCGCAGCGAAGGGGCACAGCACATTCACCCGGATCTGGTCCGCGGCCCACTCGTTGGCGGCCACCCGGCTGATGCCACGAATCGCTTCCTTGGCCGCCGCGTACGAACCCTGGGTCGGCATTCCCTCGAGGCCCGAGCTGGACCCGAAGTTGATGATCGAGCCCTGAGATTCCTTGAGCTGCGGGTGGCAGGCCAGCATCAGGTGCAGCGTCGGGTAGAACCCGGTGCCGAACGAGATGTCGAACATCTCCTGCGTCTGCTCGAGGAGCGGCGCCTGGCGGGACGCGTGAGCGTTGTTCACCAGGATGTCGATCCGACCGAACGCCGCGACCGCGGCGTCGCGGATCGCGGTGGCCGAATCCGCCTGCGAGATGTCGACGTTGAGGAACTTCGCCTCACCGCCGGCCTCCGCGATCTCCTTCTCGAGCGCGAAGCCGTTGTCGTCGCTGATGTCGACGAACAGCACCTTGGCGCCCTCGCGGGAGAACACTCGTGTGATCGCGCGCCCGATGCCGCCGGCACCGCCGGTGACGATCGCAACCTTGCCCTGAAGCCTCATCTCGAACCCCCGGTCCCGATCAGACGCCGGCAGGCGCGTCGGTGGCCAGGGCGATCTTCTCGAGACCCGCGACGCTGTAGGCGGCGTAGGTCTCGTACGGGCCACGGCCCGAGAAGTACGGCGTCATCTGGCCAGCGAGCTCCTCGATGGAGAACTCGGAACCGGCTGCGTCGAAACGATTCTCGACCTTCGGTGCGGCCATGAGCGCGACCATCTTGCCGTACACGACGAACACCTGGCCGTTGATCTCGTCCGACGCGGGCGACGCGAGGTAGCGGACCAGCGTGCCGACGCGCTCGGGTGCCAGCGGGTCGAGGCCCTGGGCGCCGGTGGTGTTCTCGGTGCCGAACGCGTCTGCCGTCATGGCGGTCCGGGCGCGGGGGCAGATCGCGTTGGCGCGCACGCCGTAGCGGGACAGGCCGGCCGCGGTCGACAGCGTCAGCGCGGTGATGCCGGCCTTGGCTGCCGAGTAGTTGGGCTGTCCGGCCGAGCCGAACAGGAAGGCCTCGGACGACGTGTTGATCACGCGACCGAAGATCGGTCCGCCCGCGTCCTTGCTCGCCTGGCGCCAGTGCACGGCAGCGGCGTGCGACGTCGCGGCGTGGCCCTTGAGGTGCACGCGGATGACGTCGTCCCAGTCCGACTCGGACAGGTTGAAGATCATCTTGTCGCGCAGGATGCCCGCGTTGTTGACGAGGATGTCCATCGAACCGAAGTTCGCGACGGCCTCCTCGATCATGCGTCCGCCGAGCGACCAGTCGGAGACGTCGCCGGTGATGGCGAGCGCCTGTCCGCCGGCGGCCTTGATCTCGTCGACGACGTCGTGGGCCGCGGAGCCCATGTCGTTGACGACAACCGCGGCGCCGGCCTCGGCCAGCGCGAGCGCCTCGGAGCGGCCGAGGCCGGCTCCGGCGCCGGTGACGATGGCCGTACGACCGGCCAAGCTCAGGGATTCGTCCATGTCAGGCTCCTAACCTTCAGTGCAATGACCACCAAACTAGTATTCATTCTAGTTCTGGCACAAGGGTCCGCGATGTATTCGTCGCCGACTGTATCTGCCCATCGTGCAGCAGGTTCCCTGGTCTCGCCGGAAGAACCGCCAATGATCTCCGCAGCTATTGATCGATTTATCGAAATATGTTCTACTCGCAGGTGCTGTGACCCCTGGCACACGGGGGCATGTTATGTGGTAGAACGCACTCTGCTGTGTGCGATTCTCTCGAAGGGCTGGCCATGTCTCTCAACCTCGCGGATCTGACCGAAGCTGTGATCGATGCGGTGCCGGACAAGGTCGCGCTCGTGTGCGGATCCGAATCGCGGACGTTCGCCGAGTTCGATGCCGCCGCGAACCGTATCGCCCACCACCTCGCGGCGGAAGGTGTGCAGCCGGGTGACCATGTCGGTCTGCACGCGCGCAACAGTCTCGAGTTCGTCGAGTCGCTGCTGGGTTGCCTGAAGGTCCGCGCCGTCCCGGTCAACGTCAACTTCCGCTACGTCGACGCCGAACTCACCTACCTCTACAACGACGCCAAGCTGGCCACGGTGATCGCGGACGGCGAGTTCAGCGACGTCATCGCCGACGTACTGCCCAAGTGCCCCGGCCTGAAGCGCATCGTGCTCATCGGCGAGCCGGCCGGTCCGGCGCTGTCGGAAGCCGCGGCTGCCGCCGATGTTTCGCTCGTCGACTACCACAAGGCCTCCGCCGAGCAGCCCTCCGCGCGGGACTTCCCGGAGCGCAGTGGTGACGACTTGTACGTCATCTACACCGGTGGCACCACGGGCATGCCCAAGGGCGTGATGTGGCGGCACGAGGACTTCTACCACGCCGCCCTCGCCGGCGGCGCCATCATGGGCGGCGACCCCATCCTCTCGCCCGCCGAGCTCGGTGCCGCCGCGGCCGCGAACCAGTTCGCGATGACCTACCTGGTCACCGCGCCGCTGATGCACGGCGCCGCGTCGTACTCGCTCTTCACCTGCATGTTCATGGGCTCCAAGCAGGTCCTCATGCCCAAGTACGACGCGGTCGAGGCGCTCGAGCTGGTCGACCAGCACAAGATCAACACCGTCATGGTGGTCGGAGACGCCATCGCCCGTCCGCTCGCCGACGCGATCGAGGCACACGGTGAGCGGTTCGACCTGAGCTCGCTGTGGATCATCGGTTCCGGCGGCGCGCTGTGGTCCGCGAGTGTCCGCGGGAAGCTCAACAAGCTGATGCCGAACGTCTACCTGCGCGACGCGTTCGGTTCGTCGGAGTCCGGCAACGACGGCGAACTCAAGAAGGACGAGGACGGCCTGCTGCGGATGCCGCCGTCGCCCAAGGCCCGCGTGGTCGACACCGACTTCTCCACCATCGAGCCCGGCTCGGACAACGTCGGCTACCTCGCCCGCGCCGGACACGTGCCGCTCGGCTACTACGGCGACCCCGAGAAGACCGCCGCAACGTTCCCGGTCGTCGACGGCGTGCGACTGTCCGTGCTCGGCGACCTCGCACGCGTCGAGGCGGACGGCACCATCATCGTGCTCGGCCGCGGCTCGTCGTGCATCAACACCGGCGGCGAGAAGGTGTACGCCGAGGAGGTCGAGGAGGCTCTCAAGGGCCATCCCGACGTGCTCGACGCGCTCGTCGCCGGGATCCCGGATCCCATGTACGGCCAGCGGGTGTCGGCCGTCATCTCGGCCCGTGAGGGCATCGACGATCTCGACGAGGACGAGGTGATCGCGCACTGCCGGACCCAGATCGCCGGCTACAAGGTGCCGCGCACCCTCGTCGTGGTCCCCGAGGTCGTCCGGTCGCCGGCGGGCAAGGCCGACTACCGTTGGGCGAAGGCGACTCTCGAAGCCGCGAGCGAATAGTTCCGACGTCGGAGGCCCGGGCCGCGCCAGTGCGCGGCCCGGGCCTCTTCGCGTTCTGGAACGATCTTCCCGGTTGTCCGGTTTCAGACGAGAATACGTTCTACTCTTCTGCCTCATCGCGCGAAACGGCCCGCCTTCCCCTGGGGTGGGAAGCGGGCCGTTCGTCGTCGTGCGAGCCGATCAGCTGCCGGCGCGACCGAGCAGTTCGGGTGCCTCGGGGTTGCCGTCGAGGACACGCGACGTGCGGCGCTTGATCTGCCACTTACCCTCGATCTTGGCGAGATCGAAGCGGTTCGCGGTGACGCGCCAGACGCGGAACGAATCCTCGTTCGGGTTGCGCAGCAGCAACTGTGAGTGACACGTGGCGATCGCAGTGTCGCCGTCGACCACGATGTTGATCGGATCGAGAAGGTGGCCGCAGCCGTTCTTGATGTAGTCCTGGTGCGGGCTGGTACGGACCATCTCCATGATCTCCGCGCGGCCGTTCATGTTGCGGATGTCGATGTCGTACACCGCATCCTCGGCCCACAGGGCGCCCACCTTGTCGGCGTTGCCGGCGTCGACGGCCGGACCGTACGCGGTGATGAGCTCCTGGATCGCGAGCTTGTCCTCGAGCAGTTCGACTCGCTCGAGAAGCGACTGGACGAGCGCGGCAGTATCGGTCATCGGATCTCCTTCAATGTTTGTCCAGCTATCTGGTGAAACGTGTTGTCCTGCAGATCTATGTCAACGGCCCGCGGTATCGAACTCGATGCCGAGCTCGAGTCCCAGCTCGTGGAGCGACTCCAGCTGATCGCGGTAGTGCGTGCCCGAGGTCGCAGCGACGGATGCGCTGGCGATCGTGGCTCCGGCCTCGCGCCGACGTTCGAGTGCTCGGATCGTCCGCTCGCGTGCGCCCAGCGGGTCGAGGGGTGCACCCGCGCCCAGAACGAGATCGAAATGCTCTGGAATGTCGACCTTTTCGAGCATGCCACGGAGCTCGTCGACGCTCAGCCCGAACGGTGCCCAGCCGTCGCCGTGCGTGATGGCGCGGCGCAGCGACCGCATCGTGCGGCCGCCGATCCACAGCGGCACCCGGTCCTGCACGGCGTGCGGTTCGACCAGTAAACCCTCGAAGTCGTAGTAGGCGCCGTGGTACTCGGGCTCGCTGCGCGAGAGCGAGGCGCGCAATGCGGCCAGGGCGTCGTCGGCGCGAGCGCCGCGGTCCTCGAAAGGCGCGTCCAGCAGATCGAACTCTTCCTTCAGCGTTCCCACGCCCAGGCCGAGGATCAGCCGGCCGCCGCTCACGACGTCGAGGGTGCCGTAGCGCTTGGCGATCTCGAGCGGGTGGTGGTAGCCGAGCACGAGTACCTGGGTGGCGAGCCGGATCGAGGTGGTCCGCGCCGCAAGGTAGCCCAGCGTCGCGAGCGGGTCCCAGTACGTGCCGCCGCGGGCGCGGGCCACCTCCACCGGGACCGCGACGTGTTCGCTGCAAGTCAGGTGGTGGTAGCCGAGCCTGTCGGCGGTTTCCGCGATCAGCGCGAGGTCTTCGATCCGGGCGTCGCGCTCCCACGCGGAGTGGGCGTCGGGGTGCAGGACCACGACTGGGGAGACGATTCCGATGTGCATCCCTACAGCTCCGTTGCTGGTCGGCCGGTGTCGCTTCGTTCTACCGGAGTGGGTGAGGCAGTACCCCCGATTTTCCGGTCACCGGGAGTCTGATCGGTTCAGACGGCGCCGCGAGCGCGGGCAGGTCATGATGGCAATGTCCGATTCGGACAAACGGTCGACCAAGAAAAGGTCCCGCCCAGCGGGACTTTCCTGCTAGCCTGTCAGAATTGATTTCAGTTTTGAGTCAGATTGCCTCTCTGGCCAGGGGCTCGAGATGTTGCTTGGAGGTGTCGATGACTGTCGTCGATTCCGGTGAGTCGGTCACTACCCCGGCCCCGCGCCGGGAGCTGCCGCCTTCCATGGTCGAACGAATGACCCTGATTCTCGATGCGTTCGACGGTCGAGCATCGCGGCTCACGCTCGAGGAAGTGGCGTGCCGTACGCAGTTGCCGCGATCGACGGTGCACCGGATTCTCGATCAGTTGGTGCGGTTGAACTGGGTGGAACACGCTTCGTTCGGATACTGCCTCGGGCGCCGCGCGCTCGGTCTCGGTGGTGGGGACGGTGGGCACAGCGAGATCCGTGCCGCGGCCGCCCCCCTGCTGCACGAACTGCACATGCAGACCGGCATGGTCGTGCACCTCGCGGTGCTGGACGGGAACGAGAGCGTCTACCTCGACAAGGTCGGCGGGCGTTTCGCATCGACGCTGCCGTCGCGGGTCGGTGGCCGCGGTCCCGCCTACTCGACGGCCGGCGGCAAGTCGATGCTCGCGTGGCTCGATCCGGAGCGGGTCGACAGCCTGTACGACGCGCGCCTCGGCCGCTGCACCGACCGGACCATCACGGACGTCGCCACACTCCACCAGGAGCTCAACCGGATCCGGCAGCGTCGTGGTCTGGCCTTCGAGCGCGGCGAATCGGTGCGCGGCGTGGCCTGCGTCGGCGTCGCGGTTCGCGGCTACGACGGCCCGGTCGCCGGCATCTCGCTGTGCGGGGATGCGCGGACCGCTCAACTCGAGCGCGTCGCGCCCCTCGTGGTCGATGCCGCACGTGAGGTGTCGCGCACGCTGTACCCCGACATGGGCACTCCGCGGCGCGCCCGCCGGGCACCCGAACCGCCCGTCAACACCTGGTCCGCCGACGCGATGGACCGACTGCTGTCCATCCAGAGCGGGCAGTGGATCTGACGGGTAGCTGACCTTCGCGCGGAACCCGACGGGAACCGGCGGCACACTTTCTTCGCGGAGGTGTGCCGCCGGTTCCCGTTGGGCACCGACGCGCCGGGATCAGGAGCCCGCGGCCACCAGTTCGGGGGCCGCGATGCCGAACTGGCCGCGGAAGAACACCATCGGGCGCTCCTCGCACACGGCGTCGAGCTCGAGCACGCGGCCGATGATGATGTCGTGGTCGCCGGCGGTGTGTACCTCGTGCACCTCCGCGTGGACTCGCATCAGCACGTCCGGCAGCGACGGGGTGTTCCAGCGGGACAGCTCCCAGTCCAGGTCCTCGTACTTGCGGCCCTTGCTCGAGCCGAACCGGGCGCACAGCTCCGTCTGGTCCTCGTGGAGGACGTTGACGCAGAAGCGTCCGGTCTCGCGGATGCGGGGCCAGGCCCGGCCGCGGTGATCCGCGCAGATCAGGATCAGCGGCGGCTCCAGCGACACCGACGCGAACGACTGGCACGCGAACCCGACGGGGCCCTCGTCGTCCACGCCCGTCACGACGGTCACGCCGGTCGCGAACTGACCCATGACGCGGCGCATGTCGGCCGGAGTCGGCTCGGCTCCCACCGGGTTCTCCTGTGCAATCGCCTCTGTGGGCATGGGGCCACCTCCGATTCGGGAAACTGCTCGGCGTCAGTGCGCCGAAGTCGATGTTTGCGAGCGTATGGCTGCATGTCGGCAGCCCTGAATTGCTGTCTCGATCAGCGGAACCGACCTCGGCGGTGTGGCCTGCGCCACCCGATGGTCTCGCTGATCGGGATGCGATATGGATCTACGACGCGTCGACTGGCACCCTGCTGCCCTGATGGGCTGTGACCCGAATGACATTTTGCGACGGATAGAGGCGGACGATGACTACTGAGCTGAGTTACGAGGACACCCTGCGGGAACTGCAGACCGATCAGGGCGTGCTCCGTTACCACCAGGCCGGCGACGGTCCGCCCCTGCTGCTGCTGCACGGCTCCGGCCCCGGTGTCACGGGCTGGCGCAACTACCGCGGCGTCCTCGCGGACTTCGCGAAGCACTTCACCTGCTACGTGCTCGAGTTCCCCGGCTTCGGCGTTTCCGATCCGTGTGACGGCCACCCGATGGTCGAGGCCGTCAATGCGGTCCCCGTCTTCCTCGAGGGTCTGGGTCTGGGCCCGGTCGACATCATCGGCAACTCGATGGGCGGTGTCGTCGGCGCCCGCATCGCGATCGCGCGCCCCGAGCTCGTCAACAAGTTCGTCTCGATCGGTGGCATGGGCAAGAACGTGCTGTCGTCCTCGCCGGGCGAGGGCATCAAGCTGCTCATGGAGTTCACCGACAACCCGACCCGCGAGAGCCTGGTCCGCTGGCTGCACTCGATGGTCTACAACCCCGCGATCGTGACCGAGCAGCTCATCGAGGAGCGCTGGGCGCTCGCGACCGAGCCCAAGACGCTCGAGATCGCCCGCCGCATGTACAGCAGCAAGGCGTTCGCCGCGATGGCCGCCGCCAACGCGCAGGCAAACGGCACCCCGTACTGGGCTCAGTTCGGCAAGATCAAGGCCCCCACCCTGCTCACCTGGGGCCGTGACGACCGCGTCAGCCCCGTCGACCTCGGCCTGCTGCCGATGCGCGACATCCCCAACGCCGAGTTCCACGTGTTCCCGAACTGCGGTCACTGGACGATGATCGAGGCCCGCGACGCGTGGGTCGCGTCCGTCCTGTCCTTCCTCCTGCGCGACCAGAAGTGATGTGCCGAGCAAAATGACTGAAAACCACAATTTCGACACCGTCGTCGACTTCCTCATCGTCGGCAGCGGCGGCGGCGGCATGGCCGCCGGCATCACTGCCGCGGACCGCGGCCTGTCGGCGCTGATCATCGACAAGGGCAAGACGTACGGCGGTTCCACCGCAATCTCCGGCGGCGGCATCTGGATCCCGAACGCGCCTGCGCTGGTGCGCAAGGGCGCCGGCGACTCCCGCGAGTCGGTCCGCCGCTACCTCGACAAGGTCGTCGACGGCAAGGCATCGGCCGAGCGTCTCGACGCGTACGTCGACAACGGCCCGCCGATGATGGAACTGCTCGAGCGCAGCCCCCACATCGAGTTCTACTGGGTCAAGGGCTACTCCGACTACCACCCGGAGGAGGAGGGCGGACGTCCCCTCGGCCGCACCACCGAGTGCACGCCGTTCGACACCCGCGTGCTCGGCGAGGACGAGAAGTACCAGCGTCCCAACAGCCTCAAGGGCCCGCTGGGTCTGTGGATCACCTCGAAGGACTACCGCGACCTCGCGATGGTCAAGCGCACGTGGCGCGGACGCCGGGCGTCGCTCGTCGCCGCGTGGCGCGTGTCGTCGAACGTCATCCGTCGCCGCCACATGGCGACCGGTGGTCGCGCGCTCGTCGCCCGCATGCGCATGGCGCTCAAGGACGCCGGTGTTCCGCTGTGGCTGAAGACGTCGATGACGGAACTGATCGTCGACTCCAAGGGTGCCGTCGTCGGTATCGTCGCGGAGAAGGACGGCAAGACCGTGCGCATCGGCGCCCGCAAGGGTGTCCTGCTCGCCAGCGGTGGCTTCGACCACAACAACGAGATGCGCGCGCAGTACCTGCCCGAGAACGGCGTCCCGAACATCAGCGCCGGTGCGCGCGAGAACGTCGGTGACGGCATCCTCGCGGGCCAGAAGCTCGGTGCGGCCGTCGACCTCATGGACGACGCGTGGTGGATGCCGTCGGTCATGCACCCGATGGGTGCGGTGATCCCACTGGTGTCCGAGCGGTCCATCCCGCCGGCCGTCATCGTCAACCAGGACGGCAAGCGCTTCACCAACGAGTCGTCGCCGTACGTGAACTTCGTGCACGACCAGCTCGACGGTGGGCACGTCCCGGCGTACTTCATCATGGACAGCAAGGCTCGTTCGCGGTACCCGTTCGCGCAGGTCCTCCCGGGTGCTCCGTTCCCGCAGGGCTTCTACGACAAGGGCATCGTGCACAAGGCGAACTCGCTGAGCGAGCTGGCCGAGAAGGTCGGCATCCCGGCGCCGAACCTGCTCGAGACCGTCGACCGGTTCAACGGCTACGCCCGCACCGGCAAGGACGAGGAGTTCGGCCGCGGCGACAGTGCCTACGACCAGTACTACGGCGATCCGACGATGAAGAACGCGGCCATGGACGAGATCGTCAAGGGCCCCTTCTACGCCGTCCGCATCGAGGCCGGCGACCTGGGCACCAAGGGTGGTCTGGTCACCGACGCCGAGGCGCGCGTCCTGCGTGAGGACGGTTCGGTCATCAACGGCCTGTACGCGACGGGCAACACGTCCGCATCGGTGATGGGCAACGAGTACGCCGGCGCCGGCGCCACCATCGGCCCGTCGATGGTGTTCGGTTACGTGGCTGCGAACCACGTCGCGGACAGCGACGTGAAGCGCGTCGACGGACCCGGGACGAAGTAGTCCGAAAGTCCCCCCGAAACGCTCACTCAGCGGGACTGGGAAACCGGCTCTGACGTGGCCGAATTCCAGTCCCGCTGAGCGGGAGATGTTTTGTCCTCCCAGGGCGATTCCTGGGACCGTTCCAACCACACGATCAGCGCAATCGAATAGCGTTGGTCTCCGATCCGCACCAGGAGGGCGCCATGTTCGCAGGCACCATCCGGCACACCGGTGCGGGCAACCAGACACCTCCCTCGACCTCCACGTCGACGGTGTCCGTCCCAGCTTCCTCGAGCATGCCGCCGCGCATGCCAGGCCTCACGGCGCCTCCGAGCTCTCATCGAGTCCGGGCGCCCGAGCTTGCCGGAGGACAGGAAGACCAATTGCTCTAGTTCGCAGTAGGTCTGGCCGCTAAGAATTGACCCGCGTCGCCGTGGGATCGCAGAGAGAGAGCTGATAGCAATGGGTCAGGTTTTGGACAACATCATGCAGTTCGCGGACGAGATCCGCGAGGGCGGCATCGAGGGCGAGAAGCTCATGCGCCTGTCGGACGGCAACGCGAAGCGTGTTCGCGACGCCGGCGTCATCCGGATGCTGCAGCCGAAGGAGTTCGGCGGCCTCGAGTCCCACCCCCGCGAGTTCGCCGAGACGGCCATGGCTCTCGGTGCCGTCGACGGCTCCACCGGCTGGGTTTCCGGCATCGTCGGCGTCCACCCGTGGGAGATGGCTTTCTTCGATCCCAAGGCGCAGCACGAGGTCTGGGGCGAGGACATCAACACCTGGATCGCGTCGCCGTACGCGCCCATGGGTGTCGCAGTGCCGGTCGACGGCGGCTACATCCTGAACGGCCGCTGGTCGTTCTCCACCGGTAACGACCACAGCGAGTGGGTCATGATCGGTGCTCTCGTCGGTGACCAGAAGGGTGTGCCGACCGGCAAGATCCTGCACGTGCTGGTTCCCAAGGCGGACTACACCGTCGACCACGAGAGCTGGAACGTCGTCGGCCTGCGCGGCACCGGTTCGAAGGACTTCACCGTCAAGGACGCCTTCATCCCCGAGTACCGCACGATCGACGCCGAGATCGTCCTCAGCGGCAACGGTGCCAAGCACGCCGGACGCGACGAGACGCTGTACAAGTTCCCGTTCTCCTGCATCTTCCCGCTCGGCATCTCCTCGTCGCTGATCGGTATGGCCGAGGGCGGTCTCGCTCTGTACATCAACATGCAGAAGGAGCGCGTCGCGGTCACCGGCGTCCCGATCAAGGAGGACCCGTACGTCCTCTACGCCGTCGGTCAGGCTGCCGACGAGATCAACGCGTCGCGCGTCGCGATCCTCGAGACCGTCGACCGCTTCTGGGACAAGACGGAGAAGGGCCAGGAGGTCACCTTCGAGGAGCGCGCCATCGGCCGCCGCACCCAGACCAACGCCGCGTGGCGTGCAGTGAGCGCGCTGGACGAGATCTTCGCCCGCGCCGGTGGCGGCGCCATGAAGGTGACGCTGCCGCTGCAGCGCTTCTGGCGTGACGCGCATGTCGGCCTGACGCACGCGATCCACGTGCCCGGCTCGATCAACCACTCGTCGGCGCTGACGCAGCTCGGTGGGGAGCCGCAGGGCGTCCACCGCTCGATGATCTAGTTCGAACCCACCTGTATCACCCACTCAGGGACGGATTGATATGACGGAAATTCGGGGTCTCGGTTACCTCAGGATCCAGACTCAGGACATCGCCCGCTGGCGCGAGCTGCTCGTCGACGGCCTCGGTATGGCGATCGGCACCGGGCCCGAGGCCGACGGCCTCTACCTGCGGGTCGACGAGCGCCGTTCGCGCTTGGCGGTTCTGCCGGGCGAGTCCGACAAGGCTCTCGCAGTGGGCTGGGAGGTGCGTGACGAGTTCGCTCTGCAGCGCGTCCAGGAAGCTGTCGAGAAGTCGGGCATCGAGGTCGAGGTTCTCTCGCACGAGGAGTCGACCTACCGCGACGCCGAGAAGGTCATCGCGTTCGACGACCCGGCCGGCACCCGCGTCGAGGTCTTCTTCGGACCGGTTCTCGACCACAGTCCGGTCGTCACGCCGCACGGCGGTCGCTGGATCACCGGCACGCAGGGCCTCGGCCACGTCGTGCTGCCGACCGCGAAGTTCGCGGAGTCGTACGCCTTCTACACCGAGGTGCTCGGCTTCCTGCCGCGCGGCGCCATCCGGCTCGCGGACGGCAAGTCGCGCGTCCGCTTCCTCGGCGTCAACGAGCGTCACCACAGCCTCGCGCTGTGCCCGGCGCCGCCGACCGACGAGCCCGGTCTGGTCCACCTGATGACGGAGGTCGACACCCTCGACGCCGTCGGCCAGGCACTGGACCGCGTCGCGAAGGACGGCTTCACGATCTCCTCGACGCTGGGTCGCCACACGAACGACAAGATGATCTCGTTCTACGTGCGTGCACCCGGCGGCTGGGACCTCGAGTTCGGTACCGAGGGTATGCCGGTCGACGAGACCTACTACACCGCCGAGGAAATCACGGCGGACAGCTACTGGGGCCACGACTGGTCGGCCTCGGAGCCGCTGAAGGCGTTCATCCCGAAGGCGTGATCGCTCGGTAAGTGATGCTCTACGAGTAAGGGCCCCACACGGATTCGTCCGTGTGGGGCCCTACTTTTCGTTGTGTCGTCAGGCCGGCAGATCCAGTGACCGCGCGAGGGTCGGCCACGCCTTGGGTAGCCGGTCACGCCAATACGACCAGCCGTGGATCCCGACAGCCTCGTAGTCGAAGGTCGCGGGGATGTTCAGTTCGTCGAGCCGCGCGTCGAGGATACGGGTGCAGCCGTTCACCATGATCTCCATCGGGCCGCCGATGAACACCCGGTCGAACCAGTCGGACGCCGCCGGATCCTCGTACTCACCGGGCACCCCCGACGCTACCGATACGTAGATGTCCATGCCGCGCAGTGCCTCTGCGTTCCGGACACTGTCGTGAGCGGCCCACTCGGGTCCGCCGACCTCACCCCACAGGTTCGCGATGTCGCCGCCGCGCGACGAGACCGTCGACTGCACGCTGAGTCGTCCCAGGTCGTCGACCGTCGAGTAGCATCCGCTGAACACCGCGATCCCGCGGTACATGCCGGGATTGCGGTGCGCGAGCATCATCGCGCCCTGCGAGCCCATCGAGATGCCGAGCAGCGACTTGACGCCGTTGGTGTTCAGACGGGAATCGAGCAGGGTGGGCAGTTCCTCGGTGATGAAGGTTTCCCACTTGTGCAGCCCGACGGCGGGGTCGGCCCGGTCCCAGTCGGTGTACAGGCCCGAAACGCCACCATTGATCATGACGACGTTGACGTTCTTGTCGGCGAAGAATGCCGGCGCACCGCCGATCGTGCCCCAGCCGCTCATGTCCTCGCGCGCATCGACACCCTCGAGTGCATAGATCGACGGACGCGGCACCGAATTATCCTTCGGCAGGAGTACTTCCACACCGACCTCGCGACGCAGCGCCGGTGAGGCGACGGTGAAGCGCACGAGCTGATCGGTCTTGTGCTCCTCGCCGGTGATCGCCGCAGTGGTGATGTCGTCGCGCAGCGGGGGCAGCGACGGATGCTCGTTCTGCAGGGGGCCGGGGATCACCGACCCGGCGGTGACGCTGCCGTTGTCGGAGCTGGCGGCAGCGCTGCCGCTCGACCCACCGGCGGCACTGCCGAGGCTGCCGGTACTCCCGGCGCTGCCGGGTGCGGCCACTGCCTGGCCGGCCAACGGCACCGTCACCAGTGCGGCGAGCGAGACGCCGAGCACGGCGTGCCGAAGTCGACGGCGTGTGGCTGCACGCCGAGGCTCGGAAACCAACATTGCGGAAACCCCCAAATCGTCACGGACCGAGGGTCGAAGGTACTCCGATCCTCGGACAGATATCGCCTGGTCGGTGAAAGACGTTTCGCCCGGTCCGTCCCCGGCCTAGACTCCGTCGGCATGGCGGACGTCCGGGTAGGCATCTCGGGATGGGTGTATCCGGGATGGCGAGGCGGCTTCTATCCGAAGGGTCTGGTGCACCGCGAGGAACTGGCGTATGCCGCGACGCATCTCACGTCGATCGAGATCAACGGGTCGTTCTATGCGTTGCAGAAGCCGTCGAGCTTCGCGAAGTGGTACGACGAGACGCCCGACGGTTTCGTCTTCGCGGTCAAGGGCGGCCGCTACGTTACGCATGTGCGCCGGTTGCGGGACGTCGAAGTCCCGCTCGCCAACTTCTTCGCCGCGGGTGTGCTCGCGCTGCGCGGGAAGCTCGGGCCGATCCTGTGGCAGTTGCCGCCGAACATGCAGTTCGATGCGGCGGTGATGGAGGAGTTCTTGAGCCTGCTGCCGCGGACGACGACGGCGGCCTGCGCCCTCGCCGCTCGCCGCGACGACAAACTCTCCGACGACCGGGTCCTCGACACGACGGATGCCGACCGCCCGATCCGGCACGCGCTCGAGGTTCGGCACGAGAGTTTCGCAGTACCCGAGATGGTCTCGATCGCCCGCGATCACGGCGTCGCGATGGTGCTCGCCGACACCGCCGGCCGGTACCCCAGAATCGACGAGGACACCGCTGATTTCGCGTACGCCCGGCTGCACGGCGACGCTGAGCTGTACGCGAGCGGCTACACCGACGACGCCCTCGACCGGTGGGCGGAGAAGGTCCGCGGGTGGACCGCCGCCGGGCGGGACGCATTCGTGTACTTCGACAACGACGTCAAGGGCTACGCGCCGTTCGATGCCATGGCGCTGCTGGGAAGGCTCGACTGATCCGGTCAGGCCCGCTCCAGGCACGCGCGGGCGTCGGCCACCGCAGACGAATCCTCCGCATACGACTCGGTGGCGTAGGGCGGCCACGCGGTCCACTGTCTGGCCGATCGATCCAGTGACTCGAAACTCACTGTGTCAGTGTCGATGTCGAACGATTCCGCCGGTTGCGGCCCTGTCGCCACGCCCCAGGTTCCACGGTGTTCCGTGCCGTCGGGGGCGGTGAAACTCATCGCCACTGCGTAGTACGCGCCGACGTCGCGGTAGTGGCGCGCGCTCAGGTCCCGCTCGATCCACGGTGCGCGCACGGCCACCGCGGCACGTGGCTTCACGGGCCCGTCGGTGGGCAGGCTCGCGATTCGCGCACTGACGGCGGGCTCGACATCCAGGCAGCGGTGGGTCTCGTCGGCGGTGTTCCAGATCGCCGCGACGAGTGCCGTCGTCGCGGTCAGTGCGAAGACGAGTGTCAGCGCCGCACGGAGCGGCAGTCGCTTTCGAGCCGCCATCCCTCACTCCCCCCGCCGCTTCTCGGTACGACCGAACGTACATCTGATCCGCCAGGACTTCGTCAACGCGCGGCGTGTACGCACGCGATTACCCGGAATCGGGCGTGCTGCCTGCTAAAAACGACCCGACGATCTTGGACAAACGTTCAACGACAGGCAGGATTCGACGATGAAACTCACCGGGTCGATAGGTGCCGCGCTCGGCGCGCTCGCCGTGACCGTGTCCCTCGGGGCAACCCCCGCCGCGGCGGCGCCGAATCCGCCTCTACCCGGACCGATTCCTTTGGCGGACACCTGGTATCAGGAGCCCGGCAACGTGGCCGACTACGCCCCCGGCGACGTCATTCGCGCGCGAGCGGCCGAGGTGCGTTACCCGGCGAACACGGCGTGGCCCGTTGTGACCGCCACGCAGTTGCTGGTGCGCAGTTCCGACGCGCACGGCGCTCCCGAGTCGACCGCGGCCACGGTCGTCGTCCCGAACCGGCCCTGGACCGGGCCGGGGGAGCGGCCGTTGCTGTCGCTGCAGGTGCCCACGGATTCGCTGGGGCTGCAGTGCAACCCGTCGGTCGAGCTGACGCAGGGCGCCGACTCCGACCTGGCGCTCGTGGCACCCATGCTCGCGCTCGGGTACGCCGTGGTCGCCACCGACTACGAGGGTCCCGAGATGGCCTGGATCGCCGGCTACCAGGCGGGTCATGCTGTGCTCGACGGCATCCGCGGCGCCCAGCGTCACGCGCCGCTCGGGCTGTCGAAGTCGCCGGTCGTCATGTACGGCTACTCCGGTGGCGGCCAGGCGACGGCGTGGGCGGCGCAGCTCAAGGCGTCGTATGCGCCCGAGCTGAACGTCCTCGGCGCGGCCGAGGGCGGCGTCCCCGGCAATCTCGCCGAACTCAGCGCGAGGCAGCCGGCGGCCGGGTTCACCGCGTGGGGTTCGCTGCTCGGCCTGTCCCGCGCCTACCCGGAGAAGGTGCGCCCGCAGGACTACCTGAACGCCGACGGCATCGCCTTCGCCACAGGACTGACCAACCAGTGCCTCCCCGATCTGCTGAAGAACACCAACAACGTCAGCCTGGACCAGTACTCCACCGTCGGCAACATCCCCGACGTTCCCAGTGTGCGAGAGGTGTTCGAGATCAATTCGCTCGGCCGTACCGCCGACACTCCGGACATGCCGCTGTACGTCTTCCACGACAGCAAGGACACGCTGATCCCGGACTGGGCGATGACCGGCGTCGTCCAGGAGTACTGCGACCGCGGCGTCGACGTCCAGTTCGTTTCCGGTCCCGGTGTGGATCACGTCGGCTTCGCGCTGCTGGGAATCCCCGGTGCCTACAAGTGGCTCGACGACCGCGTCATGGGCCGTCCGACCACGCCCAACTGCGGTGCGCCCGTCGTGCCCGGTCTCTCCTGATCTCGTTCACCGGTCGAAGGGCGGTCCGACCATGTCGGGCCGCCCTTCGTGGTTCCCGCTCACGTGTGGTTGCGGACCTTCCCCACGACCCGGGTGAACACGTCCTCGAACTCGGAGCGAAACTCCTTGCCGTGGTAGGCGAGAACCATCGCCGTGTAACCGTTGACGGCGGCGTATCCCAGCAGAACCTCTTTGTCGGCCCACTTCGGGTTGTCGGAGTGGGTGACCTCGGAGACGACGACGGCGTTCTCCGACGTGAGCGCGGGCGGGAGGTCGAGGCGTTCGGTGCGGACCGTGCGGCCGAAGGTGGCGGGGTCGTCGTAAGTGACCGTGTAGGTCGAGCAGGCTCCGGTGTGGGCGTTCGCCATTCGCTGCACATCCAGGTCGGTCTCGCTGACCAGCATGATGTAGCCGCGGTCGTCCCCGAGTAGTGCGCCGGCGGCGGAGCCGTTCTCGATCAACCCGATTCGCGCCGCGTCCGAGTAGTTGTTCTCGGCCTCGCATCCGGGCGGATCGAACGTCGGCGTCGTCTCCAGCCCGGTGCCGGTGCTCGGGGCGTCGAGCTTGAGGCTGAGCACCATCTCCTCCTCGCCGGGCAGCGGTTCGGTCACCGCCCCCACGGGGAGTTCCGACGCGCCCGGTAGCAGGCTCGCACGAAAGGCGGCCGGATCGGTCGGGGGCGCAGATTCCGCGGACCCGCACGCTACGACGCTCAGCAATCCGACGATCCCCACCACGACAAGCCGATACCTCGACATGTTCCCTCCCCGTTGCGCATCGGGGTTCCGGCCCCTGTGCAGACGGTATCGGGCAAATCGGTCGATCGTTACGTTGATCCTGAAGGATTCCTCTCGCCTAGCGAGAGGAATCCTTCAGGATCGCCCGGTGTCGTTATGCTGTATCGGTGCGCAGCCGGGTCAGACGCATCGCGCTGATCTGCCAGTCGTCGCCGGTCTTGCGGTACTCCTCGACGTAGTGGCCGTAGCCGTGCAGGCTGCCGAGCCCGGGCACGGCGCCGTCCGGCCACCACAGCTTGTCCTCCATCGCCCAGATGCCGGTCGCGGTGGTCGCCGAGGTGAGGGTGATCTCGGGCGTGTGTCCGTGGTGGACCGTTTGGACCTGCTCGATGCTCGCCCGCAGGAACGGCATGTACTCGGCCACCGAACTCGTCACGCCGCCACCGGTTTCGGTCATGTCGATCGAGACGTCGGGGGTGAAGACGGCGGCGAGGCCGTCCCAGTCCTTGTTGTCCATCAGCCGGAAGTAGCGGGCCTTGAGGTGCTTGACGGCTTCGATGTCGGCGGCCGCAGTGCGCGGGTTCACCGGCGACGACCCGGCGTCCCAGTGTCCGGGACCCACCCCGAGCACCTCGATCTCGCCCTGGGTTCCGTGCATGTGCTTGGTGCGGTGGCTCATTCGCCACGCTCCGTCGGTGAGCCGCCACTCGTCGTGGTAGTCGCCGAGCGTGGAGAAGCTCAGCCCCCGCTGGTCGCCGACCCCGAGGTGCAGGTCGGACACGTACGTGCGACTGGTCGCGGTGCCGGCCGCGAGGTCGACGTCGATCAGCATGTTGCCCAACAGGTGCTGGGTGGGTCCGCAGTCGTCGAGGAACGAGCGGATCGCGGCCTCCACCTCGCCCGGCCCGTGCAGGGTTCCGGTGCCCAGTTCGGCGGTTGCGTCGGGCAGCATCACTTCGTGCAGCACCGGCCAGTCCCGTTCGTCCATCGCGCGTGCGAACCGGGTGACACCGCGGGCAATCTCCCGTTCGGCCAGCAGAATCTCGAGAGTCATCGACGTTCCTTCCGGGCTGAGGTGCGAATACAGCTGTGGCTGCGACCTTTCGGTCGCAGCCACAGCTGTATTCTGTCTGGAATTCTACGAGCGGTTCAGCAGCTTGCGCATCGCCTCGGCCGCACCCTTGACCATCTTGTCGCGGGGGAAGCCACTGCGCTTCTCGGCGGCCGCGTAGTTGCCGCCGGCAACCCACACGGGGCCGTCGGTGAGGTGCTCGAGACCCTCACGCGCCGCGTCCTCGGCCTCCTGGACGATCATGCCCGGGATGTCGAAGTTGAGTCCGGCACGCACCATCGCGGGCGTGCGGGTGACGCCCAGGATCAGCTCCACCACGTGGACGTTGAACGGCTCGAGCTCGAGCCACAGGCTCTCCGCGAACACGCGGCTGAACGCCTTGGCGGACGCGTAGATGCTCTGGTGCTCGGAGCCCATGTAGCCGGCCAGCGAGCCGAGCAGCATGATGCCGCCGCGGCCACGGTCCTTCATCTTCGCGCCGAAGTGGTGGGACAGCTCGAGCTGCTTGGTGATGTTGAGGTTGATGACCCCGTTGAACCCGGCCAGATCGCCGGTGACGAACTCGTGGCCGTAGCTGTTGGCGCCGGCGTTGAAGATGAGCAGGCCCACCTCGAGGTCGTCGGTCACCTTGCGGATCTGGTCCAGGGCGTCGTCGGCCAGCAGGTCCAGCGACAGCGTGCGAACCTCGGTGCCGTTGGCACGGACCTTCTCAGCGGTCTCCTCGAGCGGACCCGGCTTGCGGGCGATCAGCACGAGGTTGAGCCCCGCCTTGCTGAGCTCGTCGGCAAACGCTGCGCCGACGCCTTCGGAGCCTCCGGCGATGACGGCCCACGGACCGTACTGGTTGGTGTCGATCATGTCGGCTTCTCTCCTAGGCAGAGCGGGCTCAGTGTTCCGCGAGCTGCGGGGTGGGGACGGGTTCCTCGTTGGTGATGGCGAGCCGGCCGTCGAGTGCGGCGACCTGGATGGCCGCACTCAGCGACTCGCATCGCATCACCGGGGCGCCGGGGCGTCCTTCCCGGCCCACCCAGTCGTGGATCTCGACGCACGCTTCCTGCGCCGTCTCGCTCCACTGGACGGCGGTGTGCTCCCAGCTGTGCTTCTGCACGAGCACACACGCCCCGCAGCGATCACACTCCAGCGGCTGCATTCTCACGCGCCTTCTGCTCGAGGTTGTCCTCGACCACGAGACGCCACGATGCGACGGCCTTGGTGGTGTCCATCTCGTGCTCGAAGCGGTCGGTCATCTCCGAGGTGACGTCGGAGCGGTCGACGTAGAACTGCTCGTACCAGCGACGCAGCTGGTAGACCGGGCCGTCCTCCTCGCACAGCAGCGGGTTCTCGATCCGGGTCTTGTTCTTCCAGATCGCGATGTCCTGCTCGAAGCCCTTGGCGATGAACTCGCCGAACTTCTGTGCCGTCGCGAGCGCGTTGTCACCGAGAGCCGGCGACTTCTTGACGATCATGCCGTACATGAGCACGAACTTGTCGGGGCTCACCGGGTAGTGGCAGTTGATGAGGATCGACTCGACGTCGTAGCCCTCGTACTCGTAGGCCAGGTCGTCGATCATGAACGACGGACCGAAGTACGACGCGTCGGAGCGGCTGCCGAGCATCTTCGGGACGCCGGCTGCGTGCGGACGCATGTCGGTGCGGGCCTCGCCGCGCATGAACTGGCTGGCGACCGGGCCCTCGAACACGTTCTTGAAGAACGTGGGGAACGAGTAGTGCACGTAGAAGAAGTGCGCCATGTCGACGATGTTGTCGACGATCTCGCGGCAGTTCGTGTCGACCTCGGTGGTGTACCAGACCCACTCGGTCCACTCGTCGCTCAGCGCACCCTCGATGCGGGGGATGTACATGTCCTCGTCGGACGGAGCCTTGCCCTCGGGGTCGTGCCAGATGAAGAGCATGCCGTCCTGGTCCAGGGTCGGCCATGCGCGAGTCTTGGCGACCGGGGGAACGCGGCGGGCGTAGGGAATGTCGGTGCAACGGCCCTTGCCGTTCCAGCGCCAGTCGTGGAACGGGCACGCCACCGAGTCGCCCTTGATCTCGCCCTGGCTGAGGTCGCCACCCATGTGGCGGCAGTAGGCGTCGAGGACCTGGATGTCGCCCTTGCTGTCGGCGAACGCAACCAGCTTGGTGCCGAAGGCGTGGACCGAATGCGGCTTGCCGTCCTTGAAGGTCTCGGACAGGCCGAGGCAGTGCCAACCACGAGCGAAACGGGTGGGGGCGTTACCTGCGACGATCTCGCGGACTTCGGTTTCATCGGACTGATTGAGCGTCACTTCGTCCGTCCTTTCAGGGAAAGCAGTTTTCGAGTTCGGACGCGCCGCGAAAGTCGAGCGCTTGCCGCTGGCGAGCATCCCATGTGCAGGATGCACAGTCGTGGCGTCGAGGGCCACGCTAGGTGACACCTATCACCCGGATTTCGGTAGTCCCACTGGGCGGGACCGTCCCGCGAGAGCGTTGCGCACGCCCCGTCGGTCGGCCGAGTCGATGCCCGGCCCGCGGCCCGCCGCCACCTCGACCTACCATGCGGGTACCCCCCTGTCCCTACATGTGACCCCGGTCGGGGTCGTGGAGGATCACCCACATGCCCAACGACGTCCTGTGTTCGGTTCGCGAACTGTTACCTGCCATCGCCGAGCGCGCGCAGACCGTCGACGACTCCCGTCGCGTGTCCGACCAGACGATCCGGGATCTGACGGCGGCCGGCGTCTTCCGGATGTTGCAGCCCGCGCGGTACGGCGGGTACGAGTCCAACCCGGTCGATTTCTACGAGGTGGTTCGCGCGATCTCGGGTGTGTGCGGCTCCACCGGGTGGGTCACGTCGGTGCTGGGGGTGCACCCGTGGCATCTGGGACTGTTCGACGTCAAGGTCCAAGACGAGGTGTGGGGGCAGGACAGCACGACGCTCGTCTCGTCGGCGTATGCGCCTGTGGGGGAACTGGTTCCGGTGGACGGCGGCTACGAACTGTCGGGTAGCTGGCGGTTCTCCTCGGGCTGTGACCACGCATCGTGGGCGTTGCTGGGCGGTCTCGTGGTGGGGGCCGAGGGGCGGCCGGTGGACTTCATGACCGTGGTGGTGCCGCGCACCGACTACCGGATCAAGGACGTCTGGGACGTGGTCGGCCTTCGCGGGACCGCGAGCAACGAGATCACCGTGGAGCGGGCGTTCGTGCCCGAGTACCGGACGATTCGTAACTACGAGGTCGCGCAACTGCGCGCGCCGGGGCACAAGGTGAACCCCGCGCCGCTGTTCAAGCTGCCGTTCGCCGCAATCTTCACGAGCACCGTCGCGGCGCCGGTGATCGGCACCGTCGCGGGGTGTTACGAGACCTATCTGACGTCGATGCGCGACCGCGTCCGACTCAGTCTCGGTGGCGGACGTTTCGCGGAGGACCAGTCCGCGCAGATCGCGGTGGCGCGGGCGTCGTCCGAGATCGACGCGGCGATCCTGCAGATGGATCGCAACATCCGCGAGTTGCTGGAGCTGGCCGAGGCCGGGCAGCCGCTGCCGATGAGCATGAGATTGCGCGCGCGGCGTGATCAGGTGCGCGGCACCGAGCGGGCCATCGATGCCATCGACGTGCTGTTCAAGACCGCCGGTGGCAACTCGCTCAACCGCGGCAACCCCATCGAACGTGCGTGGCGAGACGCGCACGCGGGCAGTGTGCACGTCGCCAACGACGCCGCCCGCGCCCTCGCGATGTACGGCCGCGGCGCGTTCGGTCTGCCGGTCGAAGACAACTTGGTCTGATCCTCGACCTGTCCCGCACACCGGGTTGTCCGGGCCTGCATGGTTGTGTCCGGCATCGATTTCGGGTTCGATATGAACTCAATTGCAGGTACCTGCGCCGGACAACGCAACTCCCACTGAACGGAAGTGCTGCGGCCGGGAGGTGTCGGCTGGGAGCATTCCAGTGTGCACGGCGCCCCGCGGTGCACGGTTTCGATGCAGAGGACGAGTAGGGGGTCGACGGTGCCGAGAGTGGCCGAGGCACGAGACGCAGCCGAGCCGAGTTCGGCGGAGCAGCGCGCGCGGTTCACCCGCATGCTCGACGCTGCCGCCCAGTTGGGCGCCGAGAAGGACCTCGAGCGCGTCCAGATGCACGAGGTTGCGAAGCTCGCGGGCGTCGCGATCGGCACCCTCTACCGCTACTTTCCATCGAAGACGCACCTGTTCGTCGCGGTGATGGTCGACCAGATCGACCAGATGGGCGAGGGTTTCGCGCGGCGGACGCAGCCGGCGGAGACGCCGCAGGACGAGATCTTCGAGACCCTGTTGCGCGCCACGCGGGCGCTGCTGCGGCAACCGCTGCTGGCGAACGCGATGATCCAGTCGACGAGCACGGCCAAGGTCACGACGATCCCCGACGTCGCGCGGGTGGATCGCCAGTTCCGGGACGTGCTGTTCGCCGCGGCCGGGCTGGATCAGGTCACGGAGAACGATTCGATCCTCGTCCGTTTACTGGTCTCGGCGTGGTTCGGGATCATCCAGTCGTGCCTCAACGGGCGGATCTCGGTTCCGGACGCCGAGGCGGACCTCCGTACGGCGTGCAGGTTGCTGCTGGCGGACCTGTCGAACGCACAGTTGCCTCCTGTTGCCGGGATGGCATAACTGAAATGAATTCTATTTCCGGCCTCGCGAGCATCTCGCGGGGCCGGAGTCGTTCGCGGAGCGCGTGCCGGGGGTGTGGCACCGGGCCCGGGCGACATGGCGTAATCCGCTGACTCTTTGAACTGAATGTGGCGCGAGGCACTGTTCCCCGAGGGTGTGGCCCACTTCCCGTGGAGCCATTGCCCTCGCCGCGAAAGTAGAATACATTCCAAAAATGAACGAGTTACAGTCCCGATGCGGGACCGACTCGTGGATTTTGCACGTACTCGCAGTTCTTCAGAGGAGCACTCCATGACCAACGTCGTGATCGTCGAGGCCGCCCGCACCCCGATCGGCCGCCGCCGCGGCCAGCTCGCGGGCCTGCATCCGACCACCCTGCTCGGTGCCGCCCAGCGCGCCGTGCTGGAGCGCACCGGTGTCGCTCCCGAGGAGATCGGTCAGATCGTCGGCGGCGTCGTGACGCAGGCCGGCGAGCAGTCCAACAACGTCGCGCGCAACGCGTGGCTGCATGCGGGCCTGCCGTACACGACGGCCGCGACGACGATCGACTGCGCGTGCGGGTCCTCGCAGCAGGCGGTGCACATGGTGGCGGGTCTGATCGCGTCGGGCCAGATCGACGCGGGCATCGCGTGCGGTGTCGAGTCGATGAGCCGCGTGTTCCTCGGCCAGGCGCTCGCCCCGGGCACCGGCATTCCGTACCCGAACGACTGGACGGTGGATCTGGGCGACCAGTTCACCTCCGCCGAGCGCATCGCGGCGAACCGCGGCATCAAGCGCGGTGACACCGACGCCTTCGGCCTCGAGTCGCAGCGCCGGGCCGCGCAGGCGTGGGCCGAGGGCCGCTTCGACCGCGAGATCGTGCCGGTCGAGGCGCCCGTCGTGACGAAGGAAGGCGAGCTCACCGGCGAGATCGCGACCGTGACCCGCGACGGCGGCCTGCGTGAGACCACCGCCGAGGGCCTGGCCGCACTCAAGCCGGTCATGGACGGTGGCATCCACACTGCCGGTTCGTCGTCGCAGATCAGCGACGGCGCCGCGGCGGTGATGCTGATGAGCGAGGACAAGGCGAAGGCACTGGGTCTGCGCCCGCGCGCCCGGATCGTCTCGTCCGGCATGGTCGGCTCCGACCCGTTCTACCACCTCGACGGACCCATCGACTCCACCCGCCACGTGCTGGCCAAGGCCGGAATGTCGCTGGGCGACATCGACATCGTCGAGATCAACGAGGCATTCGCGGCCGTCGTGCTGTCGTGGGCGCAGGTCCTCGAGGCCGACATGAGCAAGGTCAACGTCAACGGCGGCGCCATCGCGCTCGGCCACCCCGTCGGCTCCACCGGCTCGCGCCTGATCACCACGGCGCTGCACGAGCTCGAGCGCTCGGACCGCTCCACCGCGCTGATCACGATGTGCGCGGGCGGTGCGTTGTCCACCGCCACCGTCATCGAGCGCATCTGACCCTGATTCCCCAGAGCCGCATCTACTTCCGAGGATTATTCGATGACCATTGGACTGAGTGACGAAGACCGCGAACTCCGCGATTCCGTGCGTGGCTGGGCGGCGCGTCACGCGACGCCGACCGTGATCCGGGAAGCGGTCGAGGCCAAGGCCGAGACGCGCCCCGCGTACTGGGGCTCGCTCGCCGAGCTGGGCATGCTGGGCCTGCACCTGCCGGAGGAGGTCGGCGGCGCCGGCTACGGCCTGGTCGAACTCGCGATCGTCACCGAGGAGCTCGGCCGGTCGATGGTCCCCGGACCGTTTCTGCCGACCGCGGTGGTCTCGGCGGTTCTCAACGAGGCCGGCCGCACGGCCGAGCTCGAGGGCCTGGCCGACGGCACCCTGTTCGGCGCGGTCGCGCTGCAGCCCGGCGGGCTGAAGCTGGTCCGGGACGGCGGCAAGGTCACGCTGTCGGGCACGTCGAGCTTCATCCTCGGCGGCCAGGTGGGCGACGTGTTCCTGCTCGCCGCCTCCGAAGAGGACACCGACGCTGCCGATGGCAATCTCTCGTTCGTCGTGGTCGAGCGTGACCGCCTCGACGTCACCGAGCTGCCCAGCCACGACGTGGTGCGCCGCAACGCCGAGGTCGTCGTCGACGGCGTCGAGCTGGCCGACGGTGATGTGCTGGAGCTGGATTCGCAGCGCGTCCTCGACATTGCGGCGACGCTGTTCGCGGCGGAGGCGGCGGGTCTGGCGGACTGGGCGACCACCACCGCCGCCGACTACGCCCGGGTTCGTCAGCAGTTCGGCCGGGTCATCGGGCAGTTCCAGGGCGTCAAGCACAAGGCCGCCCGCATGTTCAGCCTCACCGAGCAGGCCCGCGTCACCGCGTGGGACGCCGCCCGCGCGTTGGGCGACGACGTCAGCGCCTCCGAGGCGTCCTTGGCCGCTGCGGTCGCCGGTGCGGTGGCGCTCGAGTCGGCCTTCCAGGTCACCAAGGACTGCATCCAGGTCCTCGGCGGCATCGGCTTCACCTGGGAGCACGACGCGCACCTGTACATGCGCCGCGCGCAGTCGCTGCGAATCCTGCTGGGCTCCACCGCTTCGTGGAAGCGTCGTGTCGCGCAGCTGACGATCGAGGGCGCCCGCCGAGTGCTGAGCATCGATCTGCCGCCCGAGGCGGAGCAGATCCGCGCCGACGTGCGCGCCGAGCTCGAGCCCGCGAAGGTGCTCGAGGGCGCCGAGCAGAAGGCGTACCTGGCGGAGAAGGGCTACACCTCGCCGCACCTGCCCGCACCGTGGGGCAAGAGCGCGGACGCCGTCACCCAGCTCGTGATCGCGGAGGAGCTTCGCGGCAGCGCGCTCACGCCGCACGACATGATCATCGGCAACTGGGTGATCCCCACGCTGATCGCGCACGGCAACGCCGAGCAGATCGAGCGGTTCGTCCCGCAGTCGCTGCGCGGTGACGTCGTGTGGTGCCAGCTGTTCTCGGAGCCCGGCGCGGGTTCCGACCTGGCCGGCCTGTCCACCAAGGCCACCAAGGTCGACGGCGGCTGGAAGCTCAACGGGCAGAAGGTGTGGACGTCGATGGCCCGCGAGGCGGACTGGGGCATCTGCCTGGCCCGCACCGACGCCGACGCCCCCAAGCACAAGGGCCTGTCGTACTTCCTGATCGACATCAAGAACAGCGGCCTCGACATCCGTCCGCTGCGTGAGATCACCGGCGAGGCGCTGTTCAACGAGGTGTTCCTCGACGACGTCTTCGTCCCCGACGAGTGCCTGGTCGGCGAGCCCGGCGACGGCTGGAAGCTGGCCCGCACCACCCTCGCCAACGAGCGCGTCTCGCTGTCGCACGACTCGTCTCTCGGCTCGGGTGGCGAGGCGCTGCTCGACCTCGCGGCCGAGATCCCCGGTGGCCTCGACGCCGAACAAATGACCGTTCTGGGCAAGGTGCTGTGCGACGCGCAGTCCGGCGGGCTGATGGGCCTGCGCACGACGCTGCGTTCGCTCACCGGCGCGCAGCCCGGCGCGGAGTCGTCGATCGCGAAACTGCTGGGCGTCGAACACATCCAGCAGGTGTGGGAGGTCGCGATGGACTGGGCCGGCCCGAACGCCCTGCTCGGCGAGCAGCATCGTCGTTCCGCGACACAAATGTTCCTCAACTCGCAGTGCATGTCGATCGCAGGTGGTACCACCAATGTGCAGCTCAACATCATCGGCGAGCGGATCCTTGGTCTGCCGCGCGATCCCGAACCCGGAAAGTGAGTTCGACAAGGCATGAGTAATCGCACGTTCGTCATCGGCGTGGGCATGACCAAGTTCGAGAAGATCGAGTCCCGTGACTGGGAGTACCCGGACATGGTGTCCGAGGCCGTGGGCACCGCCCTCGCCGACGCCGGCATCTCGTACGACCAGGTGCAGCGCGCTGCGGTCGGGTACGTCTTCCAGCCGTCGGCCGCCGGCCAGCGCGCGCTGTACGAGACGGGCCTGACCGGCATCCCGATCATCAACGTCAACAACAACTGCGCCACCGGCTCGTCGGCGCTCATGATGGCGCGCGAGTGGGTGCAGGGCGGCATCGTCGACGTCGCCCTCGCCGTCGGCTTCGAGAAGATGACCAAGAACGCGCTCACCGGTTCCGGTGAGATGCCGAAGGTCACCACGCTCGACGACCACCTGAAGGTCATGACTGCCAAGCACGAGTGGGGCCGCGGTCCCATGACGGCACAGCTGTTCGGCAACGCCGCGCTCGAGCACATGGAGCGCTACGGCACCACCGCCGAGCAGATCGCGTCCGTCGCGGTCAAGAACCACAAGCATTCGGTCAACAACCCGTACGCGCAGTTCCGTGACGAGTACACGCTGGCGCAGGTGTTGGACGACAAGATGATCCATGCGCCGCTCACGCGTTCGCAGTGCTCACCCACGTCCGACGGCGCGGGCGCCGCGGTCGTCGTCAGCGAGCGTTTCGTGCGCGAGCACGGCCTCGAGGACCAGGCGATCGAGATCGTCGCGCAGGCCCTCACGACCGACACCGCGGAAGCGTTCGCCGACAGGTCGATGATCGACGTCGTCGGTGCGCCCATGACGAAGGCCGCAGCCGCGCAGGTGTTCGCCGAGTCGGGCCTCACGGTCGACGACGTCGACGTCATCGAGTTGCACGACTGCTTCGCGATCAACGAGATCATCACCTACGAGGGCCTGGGCCTGTGTGAGCCGGGCGAGGGCGGCAAGCTCGTCGAGTCCGGCGGCACCACCTACGGCGGCAAGTGGGTCGTCAACCCGTCCGGCGGCCTCATCTCGAAGGGTCATCCACTCGGCGCCACCGGCCTGGCGCAGTGCGCCGAGCTGACCTGGCAGCTGCGCGGCAAGGCCGACGCCCGTCAGGTCGACGGCGCCCGTGTGGGTCTGCAGCACAACCTCGGTCTCGGTGGCGCGTGTGTCGTCACGCTGTACCAGGCCGGGACCATCTCCAAGGAGTCGTAATGCCCATCGATGTGAACACCGCGCTGTCGGCCGAACCGACTGTGCGTGAAGCCAACTGGACCGAGCGCGACGTCCTGCTGTACCACCTGGGCCTCGGCGCGGGTGTGAACTCGCTCGACCCCGCAGAGCTCGGCTGGGTGTACGAGAAGGGCCTGCGGGTCCTGCCGACGTTCGCGATGGTCGCGGGCCAGGGTGTCTCTGCCGGCACGTTGAAGCCGGCCGGGATGAACATGCCCGGCATCGACATCGACCTGCGCAAGATCCTGCACGGCGGCCAGTCGCTGACGCTGCACGCGCCGATCCCGACCACCGGTTCCGCGCGGATCTCCTCGCGCGTCGCCGACGTGTGGGACAAGGGCAAGGCCGCGGTCATCGTGCTCGAGCAGTCCGCGACGGACCAGGGCGGAAACCCGTTGTGGACCACGGGCATGCAGATCTGGGCACGCGGTGAAGGTGGCTTCGGCGGCGACGCCGGACCGGAGGTCACCAGTTCGGTGCCCGAGCGCGAGGCCGACAAGGTCCTCGTCTCGCCGACCAGCACGCAGCAGGCACTCGTCTACCGGCTCAGCGCCGACATGAACCCGCTGCACGCCGATCCGGCGTTCGCGAAGATGGCCGGCTTCGACCGTCCGATCCTGCACGGGCTCGCGTCGTACGGCGTCGTCTGCAAGGCCGTCGTCGACGGCGTGCTCGGCGGCGATCCCGCACGCGTGCAGAACTTCTCGGTCCGTTTCGCAGGCTCGATCTACCCGGGCGAGACCATCGAGACGTCCGTCTGGCAGGACGGAGACCAGCTCACCCTGCTCGCGACGTGCCCCGAGCGCGACGGCCAGCCGGTACTGACTCACGCCACCATGGAGGTTCGCTCGTGAAGACCGGGGACCACCCCACCACGCACACCCATCCGCACGGGACCGTGCTGACGTCGGCGCCGCAGGATGCGCCGGTCGATCGCGCGACCGCCGCGGCGCGACGCGTGATCGACGCGATGCTGCGCACCGATCGCGACAACGCGAATCTCGACCGCGTCGCGGAGGAGTTGAACAGCATCGCCGATCATCTCGAGGAGCACGCTCCCGAGGTCGCCGAGCGCATGATCGACATGTGGAGCGGTGAGGGCGTCACCCGGCACGACCCCATCACCGGACCGGAGAACGCAATCGCGCCGCCACTCGTCCTCCGGGGCCTCGGAGACGGTTCGGTGCAGGGCGTCGTCACGCTGAATCTGCCGTACCAGGGCCCTCCCGGGTGCGTGCACGGCGGCGTCTCGGCGCTGCTCCTCGATCACGTGCTCGGTGTCGCGAACGCGTGGGGCGGCCAGGCCGGCATGACCGCGCAGCTCAACGTGCGATACCGCCGTCCGACGCCGCTGTTCGAAGAGCTGACCATCACCGGCAAGCAGGAATCGGTGGAGGGCCGCAAGATTCACACCGTCGGCGACATCAAGAACGCCGCCGGTGAGGTGTGCGTGTCGGTGGAGGGACTGTTCATCGACGCATCGGTGCCGCGCCCGCGGTAACTGTCTGCTCGAGCTGAAGGGTCCCTTCGTGCGCTGTCGGCGCGTGAAGGGGCCCTTCAGCTCTTCCAGGGACTTCGAAGGGAGAGGTGATCCACTGTGGGAAAGCTCGACGAGAGGGTTGCGATCGTCACCGGTGCCGGAATGGGTATCGGTCGGGGTATCGCGGGCGCGTTCGCGCGTGAGGGCGCAAACGTGCTGGTGGCCGAGATCGATCCGGCCGCCGGGGAATCGACCGCGCAATGGCTGCGCGACGAGTGGGGCGTCAAGGCGGAGTTCCTGCAGACCGACATCACCGACAAGGACCAGGTGCACGCCATGGTCGACGGCGCCGTCGCGCAGTTCGGCCGCCTCGACATCCTCGTGAACAACGCCTGGCGCAGTTCGGGATTTGCGCGGTTCGAGAACATGACCGACGACCAGTTGCGCGGCGGTTTCGACATGGCCGTGATGGCCGCGTTCTGGGCGATGCAGCGCGCCCTGCCCGAACTGGAGAAGCGCGGCACCGGTCGGGTGATCAACCTGTGCTCGCTCAACGGCGTGAACGCGCACATGTACTCGGTGCATTACAACGCCGCCAAGGAGGCGCTGCGCACGCTCACCCGCACCGCTGCCCGCGAATGGGCGCCGAAGCAGGTGTGCTGCAACGTGATCTGCCCGGGCGCCCAGAGCGAGGCGTACAAGCGGGTCGCGGAGGCCAACCCGCAGATGGCGGCGTCGATGGCGTCGGCCAATCCGATGGGTCGCATCGGTGATCCGCTCGACGACATCGGTCCGGTCGCAACGTTCCTGGCGAGCGACGACTCACGGTACGTCACCGGGAACACGCTGTTCGTCGACGGCGGCGGGCACATCAACGGTGTCCAGTGGGCGCCGCAGGTGGACTGACCTCCGGTCAGGCGCTGGGGGAGTCGACGATGCTGCCGTAGGAGCTGCCGAAGCTGCCGGTGTCGGAGCTGCCGAGGCTGCCGGCACTGCCGGTGTCGGAGCTGCCCAGGCTTCCGCCGGACGAGCTGCCGAGGCTGCCGAAGCCGAGCTGGTCGAGGAACGACGTCACCACGTCCGGGAGGCTGAAACTCAGGCTGCCGGCCACGCTGCTCGGCTCGTAGGCTTCCGGCGCGGCGGCCGCCGTGCCGGGCGCGTAGGCCATCACCGCTGCGGTCCCCGCCGCCACCACCGCAGCCGCGAGCGCAGCTCGTACGCGACGGCCCATCGAGTCAGACGCCATGTCGGGCTTCCTTTCGTTTGTTCGGACGAATGAAACACGACGGATCGCCCGGTCGGGGCGGGATCGGCCGGATTCACCCCGGCGTTCACGTCGGAGCCGGTCGGCGGGTGCCGCCTCTGCGGTGCCCAGCCGACCGGGTCGATCTTCCGTAGGGTCGGCTGGGATGACGTACGAACCGACTGCAATCGAACTGTCCGACAGTGCGCGAACGTGGTTGATCGAGCGGCCCATCCAGATCGCGGTCTATATCGTGATCGCGCTCGTCCTGCGTTTCGTGCTGAACCGCATCGTCGACCGTGCCACTCGGGAGAGACCCGGTGGCGAGCCCGGGCTGCTGCGACCGCTCCGGGACCGACTGCCGGCCGGCACCCGGGACTCGGTGGCCGCCCAGCGGCGAGCGCAGCGCGCCCGCACCATCGGGTCGGTGCTCAAGTCCGGGATCTCGATCGTGACGCTGACGTGGTGCGTGCTGCAGGTCCTCACGGTGTTCAGCGTCAACGTTGCACCGCTGGTCGCGTCCGCCGGCGTGGTGGGCGTAGCTCTCGGCTTCGGCGCACAGAACCTGGTGCGCGACTTCCTCACCGGCATGTTCATGTTGCTCGAGGACCAGTACGGGGTGGGCGACATCATCGACGTCGGCGAGGCGTCCGGCACCGTCGAGACGGTGGGATTGCGCGTCACCACGATCCGGGACCTGAACGGCACGCTGTGGTACTGCCGCAACGGTGAGATCGCCCGGGTCGGCAACATGAGTCAGGGCCATGCCGTCGCGGTGATCGACCTCCCGATCGCGCACAGCGCGGCCGTGCCCCGGGCCACCCAGATCGCACTCACCGCGGCCATCGAGGCCACCGAGGAGGAAGTGATCGCCGACGCGGTCCTCGAACGACCGCAGATGCTCGGCGTCAACGGCGTGACAGCCGAGGCTGTGATGCTTCGGCTGACCGTGCGGGTCAAGCCGGGGCAGCAGTGGGCGGTGCAGCGGTACATCACGCAGGCTGTGCTCACCGCGTTCGACGAGCACGACATCGGCGCCCCGCTCGCGATGCTGTCCGCGATGCGCAGCGGGGCCCAGGGCTGAGCCTGTCCGAAACATCCAATCGCCGGTCGCCGGGGGGCGGCTAGCGTGGCCACCATGATTCCTCAGCTGAACGCAATCGGATTGGTGACGACGGATCTCGCAGCGTCGCTAAGTTTCTACCGTCTCCTCGGCCTCGACATCCCTGCCGACATCGAGTCCCAGCCGCACGTCGAGGTCGTCGCCGGCGGGGTGCGTCTGATGTGGGACACCGTCGAGGTCGTGGAGTCGTTCGGTGGCCCGTACACCCCGCCTACCGGCGACGCGCGTGTGTCGCTCGCATTCGAGTGCAGCAGTCCCGCCGAGGTGGACGAGGTGTGGGCGCGTCTCGCCGAGGCCGGACACGCCGAGGTCGAGCCGTTCGACGCCCCGTGGGGGCAGCGCTACGCGACGATCGCGGACCCCGACGGCAACGGGGTGGATCTCTTCGCGGCTCTGCCGTCCTGACGCAGTTCCCCGAACGGACGTCCCGTGATGCGACGGGACTCGCGGATGAGATGGCCCTGGTCCACGTAGCCGCACTGGGCCGCCACGGCGGCGGACGACATCCCGCGCTCGGCCAGGCCGCGGGCGCGCGCGAGGCGCAGGATGCCGGCCAGGGCCTTGGGTCCGTAGCCGAAGCTGCGGTTGCCGAGGCGGTGCAGCGCGCGCGCCGAGAGTCCGGTGGCCTCGGCGACGGCGGCCACCGACATTCCCGTCCCGAGCAGGTGGGCGGCCACCGTCACGGCCGGGTCCGGCTGCCCGGACTCCGCCAGACGCCCCGCCGCGAAGGACTCGAACGCCGCGGCGGCGTCGGCCGGGTCCAACCCGGTGAGGGCCGTGCCGCCCGACCTGCCGACAATGTCGTCGAGCGGCACCCGCGCGTTGCGCAGGTGCGCGGCCGGGACGCCCAGGATGTGGGGGAGCAGACCGGGTGGGAAGCGCACCCCCACGCCGGGCTCGGACGACGCGGTGACCGTGAACGGCTCGGTGTCGGGCCCCGCGACCAGGACCGTGCCGCCGCGCCACACGAGATCCATGCAGCCGTCGGGCAGCACGGTGCCGTCCGACGAACGGACGGTGCGCCAGACGGTCGCACCGGGAATCACGTGTGACGGGTGCTCGGTGTACACGGCCCCAGTAGAGCACGCAGTGCCGACAGGTCCAGCCCAGCCTGCTTGTCGAGCAGTTAGGCGATCGCCTCGTCCATGCCTACCGTCGTCATCGCGCTGCCTCCTGCGTGGTTCCGGCTGTGGACTTCAGTCCTACCGCCCACTCGATCAGCTGCGGAACCTCTTCTCCCGCTGCACAGAAAGTTGCGGGCCGGAACACGGCGACGGTCGCGCCGGCGGCATGCCAGGCCTGGGTCTTCTCTGCGGTGGCGTCGAGGTCGACGGTGCCGTCGTCGCGGCGCTCGGGGCCCACCGATACCTGCACGATGGCCGAGTGAGGGTCGCGGCCGTGTGCCTCGAAGGTGTTGTGCAGCAGTGCGACGCTGTCCGAGAAGGTCTGCATGTCAGCGGGATTGGCCGTCCAGCCGTCGGCGATGCGGGCGATCCGATCGAAATTGCGCTGGCTGGGGCCGAACCCGAAGATCACCGGCACCCGGGTCTGCACCGGGAAGGGGCGAGCGTGGAAATCCTCGAACGAGAATTCGCGGCCCTGGAAGGTGGCCGGCGCCTGGGTCCACAGCTCGCGGCACGCGCGGACGGTGTCCTCCATGCGGCCGAAGCGGGCGTCGAACGGCATGTTGGTGGCCGTGTACTCGGCCTCCTGCCAGCCGACACCCATGCCGATCGCGGCCCGGCCCTCGGACAGTCGGTCGAGGGTGGCGATCTGCTTGGCCAGCAGTACCGGCGGTCGCACCGTTGCGATCAGCACCGACACGTTGAGTAGTGCGCGCTCGGTGACGGCGGCGACCGACGACAGCAGCGACAGCGGTTCGTACCAGTCATGTTCGATCGGGAACGGGAAGCCATGGGTACGAACGCGTTCCGCGTGCGCGTCCGCGTTGAAACCGATGTGATCCCCGGTGGTGATCATATCGATCCCCGCGCGGTCCGCGGCCGCGGCGACATCGAGCACCGGGCGGATCCGTCCGGCATAGAGGTTTTCGGCTCCGAGGATGTTCAGACCGACCTGCATGGTGCTCCTGTTCTGCGGCTACGTGTGCGGCAGCTCGCTTGTCGTTGGCATCGCGCCGTACCCCCGCCGCAACTTCGTCGACCTCACCGACAGCGTGCGGGCTCCGGGCGTGGCCGACCCGATCTTCGACGTCACCGAGATGTGGTGCGAAGACCGGGCAGGGAGTTCGGACTTACGGGCGAGCAGCGCTACAGCTTTGAACATCGATTCTTCCTCATCAAGATCGATCGAAGGGGAAGATTCTCACAGAGTGCGCTGAGCGTGCTCGCTGAGATTTCCGACCAGGTCGATGCACGTGAGTCGCTGCGTGAACATCCACTCGCCGTCGCGGACTGCGAACGCGTCGAAGTAGCGTCCGGCCAGGATCGGCTGCAGAGGAAGCGCTTCCGTTGCCTGCAGCACCGTGAAGTACGACAGCGACGTGGCGGTGCGGCAGTCGTCGGCGATGTCGACGCGCAGATTGGTGACCACGTGCTTGGTCCGCGGACGCGGGGGCGTGCCGTGCATCCGGATGAATCCGCGGCACGCGTCCAGCACGCCGCTGGGGTCGGAGTCGCGCACCGGCCCCAGCGGCGTCCCGGCACCGTCGCACTGCCCGTACACCGCGTGCGCGAAGAGATCCGCGACCTCCTCCAGACGCGCCTCGTCGATGAGGTGCGTGTAGAGGTGTGAGAGGTCGCGGATCGCCTCGACGGCGCCCAGGCGTTCGACCGTGAAGGTCGTCATCGAACGTGGATCTCGCGGCGGTTCATCTTGCCGGTCGCGTTGCGCGGCAACAGGTCCGTCGTGATGCGCCACAGCGTCGGCACCTTGAAGTACGAGAGGCGCTCGGCTGCGAACTCCCGCAGTTCCTCCTCGGTGACCGTCTCGCCCGGCGTCACCACGACCACTGCCGACACCTCCTGACCCAGATCGGGGTGCGGGGTACCGACCACCGCGCACTCCTGTACCGCGGGGTGCTCGTCGATGGTCTGCTCGATCTCGGTGGGGTAGACGTTCTCGCCGCCGCGCAGGATCAGGTCCGAGCGACGTCCGGTCAGGCGCAGGCGGCCGTTCTCGACGATTCCGTAGTCGCCGGTGCGCAACCAGCGGTCAGGGGTGATCGAGCTCGCGGTCGCGTCGGCATCGTTCCAGTAGCCGAGCATGACGAACGGGCTGCGCACGCATACCTCGCCCTCCATGCCGTCGGGCAGCCATTCGCCGAACGGATCGCGGATCTCCATGCTCACCGTGATGATCGGCCGGCCCAGCGTGCCCGGGTACTCCTCGAGTTCCGCCGAGGTGGCCACGGCGATCGCGGTGCTGCACTCGGTGAGCCCGTAGCTGTCGACGAGGGCATTGCGGGCGAACGGCACCTGCTCGCGCAGACGGTCCTTGAACGCGATCGACGACGGTGCCGACGCCAGCGAGAACGACGTCAGAGACGACAGGTCGTACTTGCCGAGGTTGCCGTGCTCGAGCAGTCGGGAGGCCATCGTCGGGACGGCGCCCCAGTTGGTGACGCGCTCGCGCTCGATGAGACCGAGGATCCGATCGACGTCGAACGACCCCTGGTTCATGACCAGTGCGCCACCCATCGCCAGACGCGGGACCGCCAGGTTGTGGAGGCTCGCGATGTGGAACAGCGGCGAGGTGAGCAGGTCGCGCATATCGGTCGGCACGTCGGGATCGCTGGGCTTACCCGTGAATGCCGCCATGAGCGCGCCGTTGTAGCGGTGGTAGTCGACGACCGCGAGCAGGTTGCGGTGCGAGTGCAGCGCGCCCTTGGGGCGGCCGCTGGTCCCGGACGTGAAGAGGATGACGGACGGATCGTCCTCGTCGATCTCGACGGTGGGGCGCCCAGCGCCGGCGAACTCCGCGAACAGCGCGGGGAGATCCTCCTCCATCGTCAGCACCGCGATGCCGGTCGTATCGACGCCGGCGAGGGTGGCGCTGCGCTTGGCGTCGGCGATCACGACCTTGGGGGTGCTGTGCTGCAGGCCGTATTCGATCTCGCGCGGCACCCACCAGCCGTTGAGGCCGACGGTGATGGCACCGAGTGCCTGCGTCGCCCAGAAGGTGGTGACCCACTCGGGGGTGTTGGCTGCGAGGATCGCGACGCGGTCGCCCTTGTCCACGCCGTAGCGTTCCTTCAGCGCCGCTGCCAGGGCGTATGCGTCGGCAGCATGCTGGGCGAAGGACACGCGGCGGTCCTCGGTGACGAGGTAGTCGCGGTCGCCCCACTTGACGGACTGGGCAAGCAGATCGCCCACAGCCCGGTCCCGGTTCTTCATGACCGGCATACGCGTGCCGAGGACTTCTTCCTCGTTGATCTCGAACGGTCCGCCGGAGCCGGTGAGACGGGACATGACCTGATCCAGGTGCAGTTGCGGATCGGCGGGGGCTGTCATGAGTGACCTTTCTTCGATGTCACAGAGTCGTTCCTGTCACCATTTATCAGTGAACACCCAGCTAGCAGCCGTGGGATGAGGGATGTGACGGGTTTCTCACGGCAATTTGTCACGTCCCGAAGCCGCCATGGGGGGAGTTACCACTGAGCGAGACTGGCGGTGATCTGCGCGACACCCCACGGATACTTTCGCGAATGAGGCATGGCTGACCTGCCGACACGGCCGAAGGCCATCAGTACCGCGCCTACCGGCGCTGCGACAGGAGTGAATGAGTTGGAACGCACCACGATTGCCGAGATGCTGCTCGATCGCGTCGGGGACGAACACCTCGGTCTGCGCACCCGCGACCAGGACTGGACGTGGGATGAGGTCGTCCGCGAGAGTGCCGCGTGCGGCGATCTGGCCCGTTCCCTCCGGGCCGACGGCCCGTTCCACATCGGCGTGCTGCTCGAGAACGTGCCGGAGTTCCTGTTCTGGCTCGGCGGCGCCGCGTTGACCGGTGCGACGATCGTCGGCATCAACCCCACCCGCGGGGCCACCGAACTCGAAGCCGAGATCAAGTACGTCGACTGCCAGTTGATCGTCACCGACACCGCCGGCATGGAGAAGTTGAAGGGCCTCGATCTCGGTCTGACCGAGGACCGGTTCGTCCTCGTCGACGCCCCGGACTACCGCGAGCGGATCGCCGCCCACCGGGTCGAGCCCGCGATCGCCGACGGTATCGACGAGTTCAGCCTGTACCTGTTGCTGTTCACGTCGGGCACGACCGGAATGTCGAAGGGCGTCAAGTGCAGCCAGGGCCGTCTGTCGCGCCTCGCGTACGCGAACACCGCGAAGTACGGCCACAAGCGTGACGATGTCGACTACTGCCCGATGCCGCTGTTCCACGGCAACGCGCTCATGGCGCTGTGGGCTCCGGCGCTCGCGAACGGTGCGACGGTCTGCCTGCCCGAGGCCCGCAAGTTCTCGGCATCCGGCTTCCTTCCCGATGTGACGTTCTACGGCGCGACGTTCTTCACCTATGTCGGCAAGGCGCTGTCCTACCTGATGGCGACGCCCGAGCAGCCGAGCGACATCGACAACAAGCTCGAGCGTGGCTTCGGCACCGAGGCCTCGCCCGAGGACAAGGCCGAGTTCGTACGCCGGTTCGGCGCCGAGCTGTTCGAGGGCTACGGCTCGTCCGAGGGAGCGGGCTCGGTCAAGCTCGACCCGCAGGCGCCGTCCGCCGCCCTCGGGCGTCCCGCGCACGACGGCATCGCGATCGTGAACCCCGAGACGCGTGAGCAGTGTGCCCGCGCGATCCTCGACGAGCACGGCCGGGTGTTGAACCCGGACGAGGCGATCGGCGAGATGATCAACAAGGAGGGTGCGCGCGCGTTCGAGGGCTACTACAAGAACGACGCCGCCGACTCCGATCGCATCAAGCACGGCTGGTACTGGACCGGCGATCTCGGCTACATCGACGACGCCGGGTTCATCTACTTCGCCGGCCGCAAGGGCGACTGGATCCGGGTCGACGGGGAGAACACGTCGGCGCTGATGATCGAGCGCGTGCTGCGCCGCCACCCCGAGGTCATCGCGACCGGCGTGTACGCGATCCCGGACCCGCGCTCGGGCGACCAGGTGATGGCCGCGATCGAGGTCGAGTCGCTCGACAGCTTCGACGAGGTCAAGTTCGCCGAGTACCTGACCGGTCAGGCCGATCTCGGTAGCAAGGCGACGCCGCGGTTCGTGCGAGTGTCGACGAATCTGCCGATCACCGGATCGAACAAGGTCCTCAAGCGTGAGCTGCAGGCGGAGCTGTGGCGCACCGACGAGCCGGTCTACCGCTGGGAAGGCCGCGGCGAGCCCGTCTACAAGGCGATGACCGCCGATGACAAGGCCGCGCTCGAAGCCGAGTTCGTCGCGTCCGGCCGCCAGCGCTTCCTCGGCGTCTGACATGACGGTCCGCAAAGTCGCGCTCGTCACGGGATCGAGCCGCGGTATCGGTCGCGAGATCGCACTCGCATTCGCGCGCAAGGGTTTCGATGTCGCGATCACCGCGCGCACGGTTCGCGAGGGTGAGGGAGCCGTCACGCCCCGCACCCGCGCGGAAGGCGAGTCGTTGATCTCGGTGCCCGGCAGCCTCGAGACGACGGCCGCGGAGATCGAGGCGTGCGGCGCCCGCGCGCTGCCGATCCGGATGGATCTGCTCGACGCGGATTCCGTGGTCGGTGCGGCCGACGAGGTCCTGCGCGAGTGGGGCCGTGTCGATGTCCTCGTCAACAACGCCTACGCGCAGACGGCCGGTCACATGGAGCGCATCCTCGATCTGCGCATCGACGACGCCGACGTCATGGTGCGCGGCAACTATCTGCACCAGTTGGCGCTGATCCAGCGGGTGCTGCCGTCGATGATCGAGAACGGCGAGGGCGTCGTCGTCAACCTCGTCTCGGGGTCGGCCACCACCGATCCGCCGGCCGCGCCCGGTGAGGGCGGCTGGGGCGTCGCGTATTCCGCGTCGAAGGCTGCGTTCGGTCGTCTGGCGGGGGCCGTCAACGCCGAGTACCGCGGTAGCGGCATCCGGGCGTTCAATCTCAGCCCCGGCTTCGTCGTCACCGAGTCCGGCAAGGCGCGCGGCGGCACCGACAAGATCGAGGACGCCGGGTTCGATTCTGTGCCCGCTACGGTGCCGGCCGACGCCGCGGTCTGGCTGGCCACCGCGCCCGACACCGAGCGCTTCCTCGGAAGGGTGGTCTGGGCGCCCAAGCTGGTGAATGATCTCACTGGTTCCACCACGCCCTGACTCGGTGGCCCGGTTCCGCTCGAGTGCAGGTCGGGTAGTGATTCCCGCTGTGCGAGATGCGCGACCCGGCGATCCGGCGCTATCGCTAGCGTCCGGGACAAAGTAGGCAGGCAGTCACCGGGCTCGGTGACTGTCTGCGTTTGGTAAACGACGTCGTTCGGTATTAGAGGAGTAACGATGGATTTGAGGGAATCCCCCGAGCAGCTCGCGCTCCGCAAGGAGCTGCGGGCGTACTTCGCGGCCCTGTTGCCGGAGGAGAAGCGCCGTAAGGCCGGCGAGGAAGGCGTGGGCGGCCAGTACTTCCGCGAGGTCGTCAAGCTGCTCGGCCAGGACGGCTGGCTGGGCATCGGCTGGCCCAAGGAGTACGGCGGACAGGGTCGTTCGATCGAGGAGCAGTTCGTCTTCTTCGACGAGGTGCAGCGCGCCGGCCTGCCGTTCCCGTTCGTCACGGTCAACACCGTCGGCCCGACGCTGATGAAGTACGGCACCGAGGAGCAGAAGGAACGCTTCCTTCCCGGCATCCTCGCGGGCGACATCGTCTTCGCGATCGGCTACACCGAGCCCGAGGCCGGCACCGACCTCGCGTCGCTCAAGACCCGCGCCGTCCTCGACGGCGAGGAGTTCGTCGTCGACGGCAACAAGATCTTCACGTCCGGCGCCAACACCGCCGACTACGTGTGGCTCGCGTGCCGCACCGACCCCGAGGCCCCCAAGCACAAGGGCATCTCGATCCTGGTGGTTCCCACCGACGATCCCGGTTTCTCGTGGTCGCCGATCAACACCGTCGGTGGCCTCATGGTCACCTCGACGTACTACAGCGGCATTCGCGTCCCGCAGAAGGACGTCATCGGCGACGTCAACGGCGGCTGGCAGCTGATCGCCGCGCAGCTCAATCACGAGCGCATCGGTCTGGCCGCGATCGGCGGCCGAACCTACGGCCTGTGGCATCAGGTGCTGGACTGGGCCAAGGAGAACGGTGCCATCGAGATCCCGTGGGTGCAGCAGGAGTTCGCGCGCACACACGCGAAGCTCGAGGCGATGCGTCTGCTCAACTGGAAGATGACCGCGGCCGTCGCTGCGGACAAGCTGTCCGGTGCGGACGCCGGCGCCACGAAGGCGTACGGCACGGAGACTCACATCGACACCTACCGCACGCTGCTCGCGATCCTGGGCGCGGCCGGACGCATCCGTCCGGAGTCGCCGGGCGCGCTGCTGGCCGGTCAGATCGAGCAGATCTCCCGCCAGGGCATGGTCAACACGTTCGGCGGCGGCGTCAACGAGGTGCTGCGCGACATGGTCGGCACGATGGGCCTCGGCCTCGTGCGTGAGAAGAGGGTCAAGTGAGCGAATTCCTCACCAAGCTCCAGGCATTCGAGGGGCAGGTCCTGACTCCCACCACGTGGGGTCCGGACGAGGTCAACACCCCGATGATCCGGCACTGGGTCGAGACGATGGGCGACACCAGTCCCGTCTACCTCGATGACGAGGCCGCTCGGGCCACCGGTCGGGACGGCGCCGTCGCGCCCGCGCTCATGGCGCAGGTGTGGACGATGCGCACGTTCAACGACAAGATGGCGAACAACGATCCGTCGCAGGTGTGGACCGATCTCATCGCCACGCTCGACGACGAGGGCTTCACGTCCGTCGTCGCGACCGACTCGGATTTCGAGTTCTTCGTGGAACTGCGCCCCGGCGACCGGGTTTCGCTCACCGAGGTGATCGACAACATCTCCGAGGAGAAGAAGACGGGCCTCGGCGTCGGACATTTCGTCACGACGCTGAAGACCTACCGCCGCGGCGGTGACGACGAGGTAGTCGCGACGCAGCGCTGGCGCACCCTGCGGTTCAAGCCGAAGGCGAAGGCCGACGAGGCTCCCAAGCCCAAGGGCCTGCGCCCGCGTCCGGCGCTCAACGTCGACAACGCTTTCTGGTTCGAGGCCGCCAAGGAGCACCGCCTGGTGATCCAGCGCTGCACCAACTGTGGCGTGCTGCGGCACCCCACCGGTCCGATGTGTGGCGCGTGCCAGTCCCTCGACTGGGACACCGTCGACGCCTCGGGCCGCGGCGTCGTCTACAGCTTCGTCGTCAACCACCACCCGCAGATTCCCGGATTCGAGTACCCGCTCATCGTGGCGACGATCGAACTCGAAGAGGGCACCCGCCTGATCGCGAACATGACCGGCATCGCGCCGGCCGATGTCGAGATCGGCATGCCGGTGGAACTGGACTGGATCGACGCCGACCCGGATCTGACGCTGCCCGCGTTCCGTCCGGCCGCACGGGAGGACTCCTGATGGACTTCAACTTCAGCGAAGAGCAAGAGGCTATTCGCAACCTCGCCGACGAGGTCTTCACCAGCAAGGCCGACATCGACCGGGTCAAGCAGGTCGAGCAGAGCGACGAGCGCATCGACCGCGACCTGTGGCGCGAACTCGCGAACACGGGCCTGCTCGGCATCGCGCTGCCCGAGGATCTCGGCGGCGGCGGGCTGGGCCTGTCGGAACTGTACGTTCTGCTCGAGCAGCAGGGCCGCCACGTCGCGCCCGTGCCGATCTGGCAGTCGGCTCTCGCGGCTCTCGCGGTCGCCGAGTTCGGCACCGATGCCCAGCGCACCGCGCTGGTCCCGGGTGTCGCCGAGGGCAGCACCTTCCTGACGATCGGGATCGAGGAGTTCGGCCCGTACGTCGACGGTGAGCCGCAGACCACGGCCACCGAGAACGGTGGCCGGTGGACGCTGACCGGCGCCAAGGCGGCCGTCCCGATCACCCACGTCGCGGATCGCGCGATCGTCTCGGCGACCACGCCGAACGGTGCGGCGCTGTTCGTCGTCGACCTCGCCGGTGCGGGCGTCTCGGTGGAGCAGACGCACTCCACCAACTGGGAGATCTGCGGCAACGTCACGCTCGAGTCGGCTCCCGCCGAGCTGCTCGGTCCCGCCGACGGCACCACCGCGCAGTGGCTCGTCGACCGTGTCGAGCTGGCGCTCGCCGCGATCCAGCTCGGTGTCGGCGCCGGCGCCGTGGCGCAGGCCGTCACGTACCTCAACGGTCGTCACCAGTTCGGGCGTCCGCTCGCGACGTTCCAGGCCGTCAACCACCAGTTGGCCGATTGCTACATCGACCTCGAGGCGATGCGCGTGACCCTGTGGCAGGCCGCGTGGCTGCTCGCCGAGGGCCAGGAGACGGGCACGTCGGTGCTCGTCGCCAAGTGGTGGGCCACCGACGGCGGCCAGCGCGTGGTGCACCGCACCACGCACGTCCACGGCGGCATGGGCGTCGACACCGACTACCCGGTGCACCGCCACCTGCTGTGGGGCAAGCAGATCGGCGCCACTCTCGGTGGTTCCGCATCCGACCTGGCCCGTCTGGGCGCGCAGCTCGCCGCCGGTGTCGAGGTGGTCGCATGACCGCCACCGTCACCGTCACGGGCCGCAGCTACGACGAGATCACCGTCGGCGAGGTGCTGCCCGAGCTGGCCATCCCGCTGACCCGCACGCTGATCGTGTCGACCGCGATCGCGACGCGCGATTTCCAGGACGTGCACCACGATCCCGAGCTGGCGCGGGAGCGCGGCTCGAAGGACGTGTTCATGAACATCCTGACCAGTAACGGTCTGGCAGGACGGTTCGTGACGGACTGGGCAGGGCCGGTCGCGACGGTGCGCCGCGTGAAGATCCGCCTCGGTGCCCCGAACTACCCGGGCGACACCATGACGATGACCGGCGAGGTGGTCTCCAAGGAGAACGGCCTCGTCGAGGTGAAGGTCGTGGGCGCCAACAGCCTCGGCAACCACCTCGCCGGTTCGGTCACCGTCGCCTACCCCGCCGCCACCGAAGGGAAGGACGCCTGATGGCTGTCAGCCCGCTCTCGGGTGCCGCCGCGATCGTCGGCATCGGCGCCACCGAATTCTCGAAAAAGTCCGGCCGCTCCGAGCTGCAGCTCGCGTGCGAGGCCGTCACCGCGGCCCTCGAGGACGCGGGGATCGATCCGTCCGAGGTGGACGGTCTGACGACGTTCACGATGGAGACCAACGGCGAGATCCTCGTTGCCCGCAACTGCGGACTCGGGGAGCTCAAGTTCTTCTCCCGGATCGGCTACGGCGGCGGCGCGGCGTGCGCGTCGGTGCAGCAGGCGGCGATGGCCGTCGCGACCGGCATCGCCGACGTCGTGGTGGTCTACCGCGCGTTCAACGAGCGCTCCGGTATGCGCTTCGGTGCGGGTCAGCACGACCGCCCGATGGACTCCACCGCGGACCGTGCAGCCTACGCATGGCTGACCCCGCAGGGATTGGCGACTCCCGCCCAGTGGGTCGCGATGTTCGCTCGGCGGTACATGCACCAGTACGGTGCCACGAGTGAGGATTACGGTCGGGTCGCAGTCGTGGCGCGCAAGCATGCCGCGAACAACCCGAAGGCGTGGTTCTACGGCAAGCCGATCACGCTCGAGGACCACCAGAACTCCCGGTGGATCGCCGAGCCGCTGCACCTGCTCGACTGCTGCCAGGAGACCGACGGTGGACAGGCCCTCGTCATCGTCTCGGCCGAGCGCGCCAAGAGCCTGCGCCAGAAGCCCGCGATCATCAAGGGCGCTGCGCAGGGCAGTGGCAAGGACCAGCACATGATGGCGAGCTACTACCGCCCCGACATCACCGGCATCCCGGAGATGGGTCTGGTCGGCCGCCAGCTGTATGCGCAGGCCGGTCTGACGCCGGACGACATCGACGCCGCGATCCTCTACGACCACTTCACCCCTCTGGTGCTCCCGCAGCTCGAGGAACTCGGTTTCTGCCGTCCCGGCGAGGCCAAGGACTTCATCCGCGAGGGCAATCTGGAGATCGGTGGACGGCTGCCGAGCAACACGCACGGCGGCCAGGTCGGTGAGGCGTACCTGCACGGCGTCAACGGCATCGCCGAGGCGGTCCGGGTGCTGCGGGGTACGTCCACCAACCAGCCCGAGAACGTCGAGAACATGATGGTCACGGCGGGAACCGCGGTTCCCACGTCCGGCCTGATTCTCGGCGTCGCCTGACCGAATTACCTGGAAGGACCGAAGAATGACGGCAGTGGAGCAGAAGCCGGCCGGCGCGTGGCGTGGGGTCGACCTCGGCACCCGCACGGTGAGCTACGACGAGCGCGATGCGATCCTGTACGCGCTCGCCGTGGGTGCGAAGGCCACCGACCTGGACCTCGTGATGGAGGACCGGCTGCGGGTGCTGCCGACGTTCGCGCTGACGCTGGCCCAGTGGGCCCCCGACGAGCTGGGGCAGCGCGGTGCCTTCGACATGAAGACCGCGCTGCACGGTTCGCAGGAGCTGAAGGTGCTCGCGCCGCTGCCCCGCAGTGGTGAGGTCACGCTGAAGGCCAGCGTCGGCGAGGTCTGGGACAAGGGCGCCGCGGCGGTGTTCGAGGTCAAGGTCGAGTGCGAGTACTTCGTCGCGACCTGGTCCCTGTTCGCCCCGGGCGCAGGCGGATTCGGTGGCGAGCGTGGCCCGTCCAAGCCGCCGGCACCGGAGGGCGAGGCCAATGTGACGGCGCAGCTGGAGACCGCGTTCAACGTGGCCGCGCTGTACCGGCTGACGGGCGACCGCCATCACATCCACATCGATCCTGCGGCCGCTGCCGGCATCGGCCAGCCGCGTCCGATCATGCACGGCCTGTGCACGCTCGCCGCGTCGACGCTGCCGCTCGCCGCGGAACTCGGTGTGCATCCGGCGGATCTGACGGAGCTGCAGGGCCGCTTCGCCGCTCCCGTGTTCCCCGGTGACACCGCGGATCTGCGGGCGTGGGGCGACGCGTCGGGTCTGTCGTTCGAGCTGGTCCGCGAGGGCAAGCCGGCCATCTCCGGTGGCTACGCGGTCTTCGGCAAGTAGTCCCGCCAGCACTTCAGCTGCGGGAGCGTTCGACTTCGGTCACGCTCCCGCAGCTGTTTTCATTTCGGGCTCAGTTGCCCTGCGTCGCCATGTAGCGGGCCGGGTACTCGCCGCCGCCGTGCACGGCCAGATCGGCGCCGTTGACGTACGACGACAGGTCGCTGCCCAGGAACAGGCACGCCTTCGCGATGTCCGACGGAACCGCCATGCGCTCCATCGGCAGGGTGCGGGTGACCGCCGCGCCGCCGTCCTCGCCGTACACGGTGGCCGCCGCCTCGGTGCGGATCAGGCCGGTGGTGATGTGGTTGACGCGCACCTTCGGCGCCCACTCGAGGGCCAGTGCCTTGGTGAGGCCGAGGAGTCCGGCCTTGGCCGCGGTGTACGCCGCGGTGCCGGGCTGCGGCTGATGTGCCGAGACGCTGCCGATGTTGACGATGGCGCCGCCCGTCTCCTGTTCGCGCATGACGAGATTCGCGGCCTGCGCCATGTAGGCCGGGGCCAGCAGGTTCAGGGCGATGATCTTCTCGACGAAACGCGGCGACACCGTCGCGGCGTCGGCGTCGGGGGAGCCGCCGGCGTTGTTGACCAGCACGTCGAGGCGTCCGAAGCGATCGACGGCGTCCTGGATCAGGGCGGTAGCGTCGGCGGGGTCACGGACGTCCACGGCACGGAACGCAGCGGTGCGGCCGTCGACGGTGGGCAGGGCGTCGGGCTCGTTGCGGGCGCACACGAGCACGTCGGCGCCGGCCTGCAGGAAATGTTCGGCGATGACGTAGCCGATGCCCTTGGTGCCGCCGGTGACGATCACTGCGCGACCGCTGAAGTCGATCGGGTTGGGGTAGTTCACGCGAACTGCCTTTCTGTCGTGTCGCAGCGCCGCACGCCACGAGGATCCTTGGTGCTCAGAAGTTTTCGTCACCAATTTCGCGAAAACGCTGCGCTCAAGCAAATGCTTGGTCGAGAATAGTCGACTGGAGGTCTCTCACACCAGATCTTCCCAGTTCACGAGACTTGAGAGCGGGTACACATGGGCAAGCTTGACGGCAAGATTGCACTCATCACGGGCGCCGGGCAGGGTATCGGCCGGGGCATCGCGCACGCGCTGGCCAAGGAGGGCGTGTCGATCGCCGTCGCCGGACGCACCGAGTCCAAGCTCGTCAAGACGGTCGAACAGATCGAGGCATACGGCGGCAAGGCGATACCCGTTCGGTGCGACGTCAGCAACGCGGACGACATCGAGGCGGCTGTCGAGCAGACGCTCGGGTTCTTCGGCGGTGTCGACATCCTCGTCAACAACGCCAACGACTGTGGCCCCGGACCGCTGCTGTCCGTCAAGGACGACGACTTCGAGCGGTCGTTCAAGACCGGCCCGCTCGCGACGCTGCGCCTGATGCGCGCGTGCTACCCGTCGATGAAGGAGCGCGGTGGCGGTTCGATCATCAACCTCGTGACGTCGGCGGCGGTCCGCTGGGACGCGAGCGACTACGGCGCCTACGGCTCGATCAAGGAGGGCATGCGCTCGCTGACCCGCGCTGCTGCCTGCGAGTGGGGTGTCGACGGCATCCGCGTCAACTCCATCGCGCCGCACGCGATGTCGCCGGCCCTCGAGGGTTGGATCGCGGCACGTCCCGAGGAGGCCGAGGCGTTCAAGGCCAGCATCCCGCTGCGCCGCATCGGTGACGCGGAGACCGACATCGGCCGCGCGGTCGTGTTCCTCGTCGGTGAGGACGCCGGCTACCTCACCGGTGCCACGATCCCGCTCGACGGCGGGCAGTCCCGCTGGGGCTGATACCCGTGGATGCGCGCACGGCCCCGAATCGGATCCTGCTGCTCGGCGCGGATCCGGCGATCGGTGAGGCCGTGCGCGTCGCCGTCGGCGACACCGCAACAATCGTCCGGCCCGCCGAGCGAACCGTCGATGCGGTGCGGGCGCTGATCCCGGAGGTCGACGTCGTCGTCGCCGACTGGAGTGGGGCATTGCCTCTCGGGCCGGCGGAAGCGGAGTTGGGCGCGCACCTGCGCCTGATCCAGCAACCCGGCGTCGGGATCGCCTACATCGACGTCGATGCCTGGACGCGCGCCGGGGTTCCGGTGGCGAACACACCCGGCGGCAACGCGGCGTCCGTCGCCGAATGGGCGGTGGCGGCCACCGCGAACCTGTGCCGATCGATCGGGTGGGCGGACGCCGAGATGCGTTCCGGGCGTTGGCCGCAGTCGTCGATCCTGCAGCGCGACAGTCGCGACCTTGGCGATCGCCGCATCGGACTGGTCGGCTTCGGCGACATCAACCGTCGTTGCGCCGCGTTGTTCCGGGCGTTCGGGTGCGAGGTCGCGTACCACTCGCGTCGACCGGATCCGGAGTCCGCGGTGCCGTACCGCGCACTTGACGACCTCCTGATGGAATCTGACGTCGTGGTGGTCGCGGTCCCGCTCACCGCCGAGACCCGGGGGCTGATCGCGGCGCGTGAGTTCGCGCTGCTTGCACCGGAAGCGCTGGTCGTCAATGTCGCTCGCGGTCCCGTCGTGGACGAGGTGGCACTCGCTGACGCCATCCGCTCGGGTGCGGTGGCCGGTGCGGCACTGGACGTCTTCGCGCGCGAACCGATCGAGGCCGACAGCCCGCTGTTCGGCCTCGACAACGTGCTCCTGAGTCCGCACATCGCCGGCGGCAGTTCGACGGCCCGCGAACGAATGTTCCGCATGACCGGGGAGAACGTTGCGCGGGTGTGCCGCGGCGAGGCGCCGCTGTGGACGGTCGGCTGAGCCCGCCCCGCTCGTCTCCGAATCGACCGGTACCGAATCGAACGTTCGATGCGCCGTGAGTGATTCGGCGATCGAGAGCAGGATCGAGGGCGTTTGTCGGTGGTCGATTGTTCGTGCCGAGCAGCCTTCACGATCCGCTGATAGCGTACGAACCGTACCAATCGGTTCCTGCTCTACCGACAGACAAGGGGTGTCGAAATGTTCAGCACGAATGATCTTTTCACCATCATCCTCAACCTGGCGTTCTCGGCGGGCTCATCCGGGTTCCAGGTCAGCGGCTCGGGCGGTGGCCCGGTCGACCCGCCGACGTAACGACCGACGCTTCACGAGAATCGGCTGTGCGCCGGACGAAACCGTCCGGCGCACAGCCCTTTCGCTCCGGCGCACAGCCCTTTCGCTTCGAGCATCTCGAAGACCGGGTGTCTCGAGACGCGAAATGCGCGGTGCGCGGGACCTCCCCCTGCCGCGCACCGCACACTCGCGCCGTGACCCTGCTTTCTAGAGCAGGTGGACCTTCTTGTACAGCAGCTTCGACGGACCGCCGACGAGTCCGACGCTGTCGAGGAAGCTCATGAGCTTGGAACCCGATGTGCGGATCTTGTCGTGGTGGTACTTGTTCGCGCGGGCGACCTCGAGGGCGCGCTCCTTGTCGAGACCGGCGTTCGCGTAGACGTCGGGGTGGATCATGCTCTTCATGACGAAGTAGACGGTGGCCGCGGTGCTGACGCGTTCGAAGGCTCGTCGGGCACGCGATGCGCCCTCCAGTCGCCGCGTCACCTCCTCGCGGGCGAAGCGGATGTGCCGGGCCTCTTCGAGGACGTGAATCTTGCTGACCGTGCGCGTGATCGGCTGGACCCGCTCGTCTTTCATGAAGTCACGCTGCATCATGTCGAGGATCTCCTCGGCCGCCATGACGCTCGCGTACGCGTTGGCGCCGCGGAACAGCCCGCCCCAGAGTCGACCGGCTTTGTGGATGAACGTGATCGGGCCGTAGTCGGGCATCCCGAACTTCTCGCCGGCGCGCGCGAACATCACCGAGTGGCGGCACTCGTCGGCCACCTCGGTGAGCGCGAACTGCACGTGGCGCGAGTGCTTGTCGCGTCCGTAGACGTCGCGCAGCAGCATCTGCATCAGCAGGATCTCGAACCACAGTCCGACGCTCGAGACGCTCGCCGCCTCGTGCTTGGTGACCTCGATCTTCTGCTCGTCGGTGAGTTCGTCCCACATCGCGGTGCCGTACAGCGTGCTCCACTCGGGAGTGAGGCCGAACTTGTCGTGGGGCACCGGGGCGTTCCAGTCGACCTCGACCATCGGGTCGTACGACTTGCGCGCGGACGAGGCCAGCAACCGCTGCGCGGTCTCCTCGCGATCGGTCACCGCGGGAGCGGTGCGGGTCGACGGAGTCGCAGTGGTCATGACTTCCCCTCGTCTTGTCACGGCCGCAGTCGCGGCGAGCCATCTGTGTGTGACTACTGGTAACTGTTAGCTGAACCATACAATGGACATTGTCACGATGGCAATGGGTAGCGCGCCGACGAGGAGGCGCGCCGGCGCTACCGGACGTTCCCCAGTTCGGCGGCCACGTCGCGGACCAGCGCTCCGACCTCGGCGAAGCGGTCCGGCGTCAGGCGGGTGTCCGGGCCGCTGACGACGACCGCGCCGATCGGGTGTCCGGACGAATTCAGCACTGCGGCCGCGATGCTGGTCGATCCTGGCGCGATCGCGCCCTCGCACACCGACCATCCCCGGGTGCGAATCTCCGCGTATCCGGCGTCGTCCAGGAGCGCTTCGGGGTGGGATGTCAGGGCTGTGCGCGCTTCCGGGGTCAGTCGTGCACACACCGCGCGACCCGCGGCGCTCACCTCCGGCGGATGGATCTGGCCGACTTGCAGCGCGGTGCGGACGATCTGCTTCCCTTCTGCGACATCGACGACCGCGATCGCCCCGTCATCGACTATCGCCAGGTGTGCGGTCTCGCCCGTCGCGTCGCGCAGTGAGCCGAGGAGGGCGCGTGCGCGGATCGGCAATGGCGACGACGCGATCGCACGACCCGCGACAATCAATGGCTTGGTGGACACTTCCCACCTCGGGGGTGAATCCGGAAGCGGGTGAATCCATCCCGCGTCGTGGAGTGTCGCGAGGGTGCGCTGCAGGGCGCTCTTGTCCTCGTCGAGCAGTCGGGACAGTTCGGTCAGCCCGACCGGCTGGTGCGCGGCGACGGCCTCGACGACGCGGAGGCCGCGCGCGAGGGTGCCCAATGTCTTGACTGCGATCTGGATCACCCCTAATGTGTATCCGTAAGTGATACTTAGTATCACATAGTGATACATCGCGTGGCAAGGTGGCTCCTGAAGTCGCCTCCGTGATTCCCCGAAGGAGTACGCCGTGACGGCTGTCAACCAGGAACTCGACCCCGAACTCTTCAACCCCGAGCCCGAACCGGCCGACGTCAAGTACACGGTCATCTCCGTCGACGACCATGTGGTCGAGCCGGCACATCTGTTCGAGACGTGGATGCCGGCGTCGCTCAAGGATCGCGGCCCGAAGATCCTGGAGGGTGAGGACGGTTCGCAGGTCTGGGAGTTCGACGGCAACATCTACTCCCAGGTGGGGATGAACGCCGTCGCCGGCCGCCGGAAGGAGTCCGTCAAGTACGAGCCGTTCCGCTTCGACCAGATGCGTCCCGGCTGTTACGACATTCATGCCCGCGTCAAGGACATGGACAAGGGCGGCATCTGGGCGATGCTCAACTTCCCGTCGCAGATCACCGGCTTCTGCGGCCGCGTCTTCGCACACGCCTCCGACAAGGAGGTGGGCATCGCGGCGGTGCGCGCCTGGAACGACTGGCTCTACAACGAGTGGCACCTCGAGTACCCGACCCGCGTGATCCCCGGCGGCATCACCTACCTCACCGATCCGGTCGAGGCCGTCAAGGAGATCGAGCGCAACGCGGCGCGCGGCTTCACGTCGGTCACCTTCCCCGAGCGTCCGCACGCCATCGGCCTTCCCTCGCTGTGGGATCGCGACCACTGGGATCCGATCATTCAGGCCTGTGTCGACACCGACACCGTCATCTCGCTGCATGTGGGCAGCTCGGGCATGTATGCGTATCCGCAGGGCGCGCCGGGGCTCCAGTTGGGCGCCACCATGTTCGGTCAGCTTTCACTCGGCGCGTGCAGTGAATGGCTGTGGTCGGGGTACCCCAAGGAGCATCCGACCCTCAAGATCGCGATGAGCGAGGGTGGCATCGGCTGGGTGCCGATGCTGATCGACCGCCTCGACAACATCATCGACCGCTCCGGCTACGGTCTGGGCTGGGACGAGCGCCCGTCGGACATCCTGCGACGCAACTTCTGGTTCTGCACGTTGGACGACCCGTCCACCATCGCGCTGCGTCACGTCATCGGTGTCGAGAACATCATGCTCGAGACGGACTACCCGCACGGTGACGGAACCTGGCCACACACCCAGAGCGTCCTCGAGAACTATTGGGGCGACATTCCGGCGAACGAGATGCGCGCGATGTGCAGCGAGAACGCCGCCAAGCTGTACCGCCACCCGCTGCCCGAGATCGTCCTGCCCCGAGGCTGAGGGGGGAGAGGCTTGCTCGTCGACGTGGGTGAAGTCGAGATTGCCACGCGGGTGGTCGGTTCGGGCCCGCCTGTGCTGCTCCTACACGGGTATCCGCAGACGCGCCGCGTCTGGCAGCGGGTCGCGGATGCCCTCGCCGATCGCTTCACCGTCGTGACCACAGATCTTCGGGGGTACGGCGACAGCAGTAAACCGGCGGGCGACGACGCCCACGCGACGTATTCCAAGCGCGCGATGGCCGGCGACCAGGTAGAAGTCATGCGCAGGTTGGGCTTCGAAAGATTTGCGGTCGCCGGCCACGACCGGGGTGCGAGGGTGGTGCATCGCATGTGCCTCGATCACCCGGAGCGGGTGGTGCAGGCCGCACTGCTCGACATCCTGCCGACGTCGGAGGTCTACGCGACGACCGATCGGCAGTTGGCGACGATGTACTTCCACTGGTTCTTCCTGATCCGGCCGCATGCACTCGCCGAACAGTTGATCGACGGAAACCCGGATGCGTGGATGGACAACGTGCTCGGCCTGGCGGGCGGGGCGGACTCCACGATGTCGGCGGAGGACGTCGAGCACTACAAGCGCTACTTCCGTGATCCGGCGGTCGTCCACGCGACGTGTGAGGACTATCGGGCCGGTGCGTCCGTCGATCTCGAGCACGACGCGCTCGATGCGGGTCGTCGGATCGCCTGCCCGGTGCTCGTGCTGTGGGGTGACCGCGGCCCGCTCACCCGGCGCGAGCATCCGCTGACCGTCTGGAAGCGTTTTGCGCACGACGTCACCGGAGTAGCCGTCCCGGGCGGGCACTTCTTCATCGACGACTCGCCGGACGACGTCGCCGGCGCAATCGCGGAGTTCTTCGCACCGTGGCGGCGCGGCGAACTCGACTGAGCGTCAACCGGGGCCGTCGTGCCTCGCAACACAAGAGGAGTTTCTACGTTGGAATTCACGCCTACCGCGGATCGACTGATCCCCGAACTCGATCCGCGCGAAGAGATCGTCATGCTCGGCCGCACCCTCTGGAACGAGGGCTACCGCGACAACCTGGCGGGCCACATCACCTACAACCTGGGTGACGGCACGCTGCTGTGCAATCCGTGGCTGCTGACGTGGGAGGAGATGTGCCCCGAGGATCTTCTGCGAATCGATCTGCAGGGCAATCTGATCGAGGGTGACTGGCCGGTGCCGCTCGGCATTCCGCTGCACCTCGCGCTGCACAACGCCCGCCCGGAGGTGGTGTGGGCGCTACACAATCACTCCGAGTACGGCACGGTCTGGGGCGACATCAAGGAAGTACCGCCCGCGTACGACCAGAGCTCGAGCCTCGGCGGCGGCGAGCTGGTCCTGGTCGACGAGTACGACGGCGCCGTCAACAGTATGGAAGCCGCCGAAAAGGCGGTCCGCGCGATCGGTGATGCGGATCGCGCGCTGCTCGGCGGTCACGGTGTCTTCGTCATCGCGGACACTGCGCGTGCAGTGTTCCTCCGTGCGGTCGCGCTCGAACAGCGCTGCAAGAACGCATGGATGGTGCGGGTGGCCGGCGGTCCCGACAAGACGTCGCTCCCCGACTGGTGGCTGGACAGGCAGCTGAAGAACGACGGCAATGGCTACCACGGCTTCTGGGAGGCCGCGGTGCGCAAGGAACTTCGCGCCGATCCCGCACTCGCGCAGAAGATCCTGTCGCGGCCGCGATGATCATGTCGTCGATCCCCGTCGAGGCGGAGGCGGACCACGTTGCGGCCCGTCCCGCCTCGGCGGACCGCGTAGCGGACACCTTCACGTGCCGCGAGGTCATCCGGATCATCTCCGGCATCGAGCGCCGTCCACTCGGCGAGCGCCTCGACGAGTACTACTGGGCTGAACTGCTGGGTGGATGTACCGAATCCGAGGTCCTGGAGGCGACGTGGGATCACTACCGTCGTCACTCGCGTCCGATCTGGCCGGCCGACATCCTCGCCTCGGTGGAGTCGCGGCGGGCAGACGGACAGCGGACGTCGCGATGACGTCGACGGTGGTCCTCGTCCCCGAGGAACGTGGTGTGTCGGTTCTCGGGAAACTGCCGGGTATCCGTCCGGTCGTGTACGACCCGGAGTCGGGTCGCCTCCCGGACAGTGCCCGCGACGCAGAGATTTTGGTGGCGAACCGGATCGATCCCGCGACCGCAGGTGCGCTGTTCGCACAGCTGCCGCGACTGCGCATGGTGCAGTTGTTCAGTTCGGGGGTCGAGCGCTGGACGAACGTCGTACCCGACGGTGTCGTCTTGTCGAATGCCGACCACGCGCACGGCGGTGCGGTGGCCGAGTGGGTGGTGGCGCAACTGCTCGCTCACGTCCGCGATCTCGCGGGCTACCGGATCAAACAGGAGAACCGGCAGTGGCAGGCGCATCGCACCGGAACCCTCTCCGGCAGTAAAGTGCTCGTGTTCGGCGCCGGCGACATCGGTGAGAACCTTCTTCGACGGCTCGAGCCGTTCGGCTGTACGGTCACCCTCGTCGGACGGACGGCACGGGCAGGCGTCCTGGACCTCCACCAGGCGCGGTCCGTGGTCGGGGACCAGGATGTCGTGATCCTGGCTCTGCCTCTGGACGACTCGACGGTGCGACTCGCGGATGCGGATTTCCTCGAATCGATGAAGGGTGGTGCGGTGCTGATCAATGCAGGACGCGGTGAACTCGTGGACACGGACGCCCTTCTGGAGGCGGCCGGGCGCGTGTACGCCATTCTCGATGTCACCGATCCCGAACCCCTTCCCGCGGATCACGACCTGTGGTCCGCGCCGGGCGTCGTGGTGACGCCGCACGCCGCGGGCATCACCGACGATGTGCTCGACCGGTGCTGGGCTGCGGCCGCACGCAAGATCGGCCGCTACGTCGACAGTTCCACCGTGACGGCCGCCTCGTGAAGGCGTTCGGATTCGACTGGCGCTGGTCCGGTTCTGCAGACCTCCTGAGCGTCGACGACTACCGGCGCGTCGCGGGCCGGAAGGTGCCGCGCATGGTGTGGGCGTACATCGAGGGCGGCGCCGACGATCTGCGGACCGTCGCCGGCAACCGTTCGGCCTTCGACGACTGGTGGCTCGTGCCGAGCGTTCTCGCCGGTCACGACTCCCATGACCTGTCCACCACGGTTGCGGGGCTGCCCGTTTCGATGCCGGTCCTCACCGCGCCCACGGGATTCAACGGACTCACCCGGTGGAGCGGTGACCTCGACACGATCCGCGCCGCGGAGCGCGTGGGGACGCGGTGCGTCGTGAGCACGGCGTCCACGTGGTCGGTCGAGGAGGTCGCGAGCGCGGCTCGGGAACAGCACGCATTTCAGCTGTACCCCGGCTCGGGTGGCGTCGCGGCGGCCCTCATGCGTCGCGCGTGGGACGCCGGGTTCCGGTCGCTGTTCGTGACGGTCGACGTGCCGGCCGTCGGAAACCGCGAGGGCGAGAAGCGGGCCGGGATGGGTGTCCCACCCGTTCTCACGCCGCGCCGTCTGCTCGACGTCTCCCGCCACCCGCGGTGGGCCTACGACGTTGTGCGACATCGGCGGATCGGTGGCCGCAACCTCGCGTCCGGTGACGGTGTGACCGCCGCGCTCGCATCGATCGAGGTGCAGGAACGCCACCTCGTGCAGTCGAGGCTGAACTGGGACGACCTTGCCTGGATGCGTGACAACTGGCAGGGCCGCCTCTTCGTGAAGGGAGTGCTGCGGGCCGACGACGCAGTCCGGGCGGTCGATCTCGGTCTCGACGGCGTCGTCGTGTCGAATCACGGTGGTCGCCAACTGGACAGTTGCGTGCCGTCGGTGACGGCCCTGCCGGAAGTTGCCGATGCCGTCGCCGGGCGGGCGGAAGTTCTCCTCGACGGCGGGATACGGCGCGGTACGGACGTGATCAAAGCCCTCGCCCTCGGGGCCGACGCGGTGCTCGTCGGCAGGCCGTGCCTGTACGGGATGGCGGTGGCGGGTGAGCAGGGCGTCGAGCACGTGCTGACGATCCTGCGTGCGGAGATCGAACGCGGGCTGACTCTGCTTGGTGTGCGCGACGTCCGGGATCTCGACCGTTCCCACGTGCGTCCGGTGTCGATCGGAGATCAGAACGGGGTTTCGATCCCCTTGATTGCCACCCAGTGAGACCCGCGCCACAAAAGCGTCGAATTCCTCTGTATCAAGAATCCCGTTCCAGAAATCTGCCTGCTCGAGGAGGACTGCTATGGGTAACCCGGTGATCGTGGATGCGGCGAGGTCGCCGATCGGTCGGCGTGGCGGGTGGCTGTCGGGCCTACACGCCACGGAACTGCTGGGTGCCGTCCAGTCCGGGCTTCTCGAGCGGATGGGGGTCGATTCGGCGATCGTCGAGCAGGTGATCGGCGGATGTGTCACGCAGGCGGGAGAGCAGGCGTCGAACGTCAGCCGTAACGCGTGGCTGCATGCGGGTCTGCCGGAACGCACGGGTGTGACGACGATCGACGCCCAGTGCGGTTCGGGTCAGCAGTCGGTGCACCTGATCGCTGCGCAGATCGCTGCGGGTGTCATCGACGCGGGCATGGCATGTGGTGTGGAGGCGATGTCGCGGGTGCCGTTGCTGTCCAACATCAAGGGCGACTTCGGCAGCCCCAAGCCCCCGAACTGGACGGTCGATATCCCGGCGCAGTTCGAGGGTGCCGACCGGATCGCGCGCCGACGCGGCCTCACGCGCGAGGACCTCGACGCGTTCGGCCTGCGCTCGCAGCAGCGGGCGGCGCAGGCGTGGGCGGAAGGCCGGTTCGATCGGCAGATCATTCCGGTGAAGGCTCCCGGCACGGACGGCGGCGCCCCGGCCGAGGTCTCGCGTGATCAGGGTCTGCGGGAGACGTCGATGGAGGCGCTCGCGAAACTGAAGCCGATTCTCGAGGGCGGCCTGCACACCGCGGGTACGTCGTCGCAGATATCCGACGGTGCCGCCGCGGCGCTGTTGATGGACGAGGCGCGTGCCCGTGACCTCGGTCTGCGACCGCGGGCGCGAATCGTCTCCCAGTGCCTCATCGGCGCGGAGACGCATTTCCTGCTCGACGGTCCGGTGCAGGCTACCGAGTACCTGCTCGACCGAACCGGGCTGTCGGTCAAGGACATCGACCTGTTCGAGGTCAACGAGGCGTTCGCTGCCGTCCCGATGTCGATGGCGCGCGTGCACGGTGTGGACGAGGACCGGCTCAACGTCAACGGTGGTGCGGTCGCGCTCGGTCATCCTGTCGGGTCGTCCGGCGTCCGGCTGATCGCGGCGGTCATAGACGAACTGGAGCGTCGCGACGGTGAGCGTGCTCTCGTCGCGGTGTGTGCCGGCGGCGCGATGGCAACGGGAGCGATCGTCGAAAGGGTGTGATGTAGTGCAGCTCACCGGGCTGGACGGCAAGGTTGCCGTCGTCACGGGTGCCGGTCGGATGCGTTCGATCGGCCGGGAAATCGCGGTCGAACTCGCCCGTGCCGGTTGCGACGTCGTCGTCACCGGCACAGGTCGGACGCCGGATCGCTTCACCGACGAGGAGAAGGCCGCCGGTTGGCGTGACATCGAATCCGTCGCCGACGAGATCCGTGGGCTCGGGCGTCGGGCCCTCGCCCTCGTGACGGACGTCGCCGACGAGGACGCCGTGAACAAACTGCTGACCAGGGTTCGGGACGAGTTCGGCGGCGTGGACGTTCTCGTCAACAACGCCGCCGCCGCGCGCGGTGGTGATCGCGTTCCCGTGACCGAACTCGACGTCGAGGTCTGGGATCGCGTGCTGCGGGTGAACCTGCGCGGGACCTTCCTGATGAGCCGGGCATTCGCGCGAGCGATGGTCGAGCGAAACGTGGGTGGGTGCATCGTCAACATTTCCTCGATCGGCGGGAAGTTGGGTGGTGCCGACACCGCCGCGTACGCCGCGTCGAAGGCCGCGGTGCAGTCGTTGACATCGTCGATGGCGAAGGAACTCGGGCCGTCGGGGATTCGAGTGAACGCGTTGTGCCCTGGCGTAACCTCCACAAGCCGGCTCGACGACTGGCCGGCCGACGTGTGGCAGCGATACGTCGAGGCCAACATCCCGTTGAGGCGCGCCGGTGATCCGCGTGAGGTAGCTTGGGCTGCAGTCTTTCTGGCCAGTGAGCAGGCCGGATGGGTAAGCGGCCAGTCCTGGAACGTCGACGGCGGCCAATTGACCGTTCGTTGATCGGTATCGGCGCCGCCGGCCCCGACCGACAAGTCCTCGAGAGGTGTAGAGATGTCCGACCTTCGTCGTGCGCCGGATGCGCGCGCGGAAGCCATCGCGCGGCTGACCGCGCCGGGTGCCCCGTTCGAAATCGTCGAGGAGCAGGTGCGCGGAGCGGCGATGCCGGTGTTCCGCAACAGGTACCGGTCCCTGCACAAACTTCTCGTCGACTCCGCCCGCTACGGTGACGCCGAGTACCTGGTGTGCGACGACCTCCGGCTGACGTTCATCGAGCATCTCGATCGGGTCGCGTCGCTCGCATCCGAGTTGCGTTCGCGGTACGGCATCGCGGAGGGCGATCGGGTCGCGATCCTGTCCGCCAACAACGCCGAGTGGATCATGACATTCTGGGCGGCGACCGCGCTGGGCGCCGTCACCGTCGGTATGAACTCGCTGTGGTCGGCCCGCGAGATCGCCTACGGTGTCGAGCTGTCCGAGCCGCACCTGATCGTGGCGGATGCGTCCCGCCGAGAGCTGCTCGGCGAGGTGAACGTCCCCGTCCTGTCGGTCGAGGTGGACATTCCGGCACTGTCGACGGCCCGGCCGGGTGCAGCACTGCCGGAGCCGGTGGTGGACGAGGAGGATCCGGCGGTCATCCTCTTCACCAGCGGCACGACAGGACGTCCCAAGGGGGCTACGCATTCCCAGCGGAACATGATGGCCGCGGTGGACTTCCACCGGTTCAACGATGCATTGGCGGCCGAGTTCGGACGTGCTCCGAGCGGTCGTCGATTCCTGCTCGCGACGCCGCTCTTCCACATTGCCGCCCTGCACAACCTCGCGGTTCCCCGTCTCGCTTTCGGTGACACCGCGGTGATCACCACCGGCCGATTCGACATCGACCGCGTGCTCCGTCTCATCGAGAGGGAGCGGTTGACCAACTGGGGAGCCGTCCCCACCATGGTGAGCCGGCTGGTCGAGCACGGAGACCTCTCGGCTTACGATCTGTCTTCGCTGCAGACGATCTCGGTAAGCTCGGCGCCGTCGTCGGCCGCTCTCAAGGAACGGCTGCGGAAGGCCCTCCCGGCAGCGGAGCGGTCCCTCGGAACCACGTACGGGCTCACCGAGTCCTCCTCCGCGGCGACACTCGCAACGGCGGCGGACCTGGCCGAACGCCCCGACACCGTGGGTGCGCCTGTGCCCACCATGCGGGTCGAGGTTCGAGACGGCGCCGGGCAGCCCGTGCCGGACGGCGTCGAGGGCGAGATCTACCTGCGCGGTCCGCTCGTGATGCTGGGGTACTGGAACAACCCCGAGGCGACTGCGGCGAGCATCGACGACATCGGGTGGATGCGGACCGGTGACCTGGGGACCATGGAGGACGGACACCTCCGGATCACCAGTCGCCGTTCGGATCTCATCCTGCGTGGTGGCGAGAACGTCTATCCGGCCGAGGTCGAGGACGTACTCGCGGAGCATCCGGAGGTGCGCGAGTGCATCGTGCTGGGCGTCGAACACGCCGACCTGGGCGAAGAGGTGTGCGCTGTTGTCGTGACCTCCAACGACGACGCGGTCACCGTCGATGAGCTCCAGTCATTCATGTCGGAACGCATTGCGCGGTACAAGGTGCCGAGTAGATGGATCCTGAGGGATGAGGAGTTGCCGCGTAACGCGACCGGCAAGGTCAAGCGGGTGGAGGTTCTGGCTACTCTGTAGTAAGTTGACCGCCCGAAAATTGCTGTAGCCAAAAGGATCCGGCCGGCGCGCACCGTATGGGTGTGGGTCGGCTCGATGCTGTCTCCATTCGGCCTCGAGGTTCGGGTGAAGTCGATCAATGTGCGTGCCGTTAGACGACAACCCGTTGCGCAACGACCGTTGTGTGCTGTTAGAGTCGTCACAGCGGCGAACGGAACTTTTTCTGCTGCTTGGATTTCGGGTGCGTCGAGGTGGCGCCTCGACTCGGCGCGGACCGTCCGAACTGCGCGGCAGTCGGGTAGGTGATTCGCCTACCGCTGCTCGATACGGGAATGCGCACACATGCGATTGGTCGTTCGCGAGATCTTCGAGAGGAAAATAGTATGAGGGACAAGTGGATTCGTGGTTCGAGGAACGTGGCGGTCGCCGCGGTCGCGGCCGTCGCACTGGCCGGCTGCGGCGGCGGCGCATCTTCGTCGACGACCTCGTCGGCTAGCGGTGGGGAACTGGACTCGTCCGCGACCCTGCGCGTCGCGACCGCGGCTCCGTCCCGAAACCTGGATCCGTACCTGCAGACCAGCGTCGGCGGTTACGGCTACCTCTCACCGATCTTCGATCGCCTGACGGTGGTCGATGCGGGCGGCAATCTCGAACCGGGTCTGGCGGAATCGTGGGAGTTCGCTCCGGACGGCTCGTACCTGGAGCTGAAGCTGCGTCAGGGTGTCACATTCCACGACGGAACCCCGTTCGATGCGGAGGCGGTGGCCGCCAACATCAAGCGCGGCCAGACGATGGACGGAAGTACCGTGGTGGCGGCGATGAAGAGCATCGCGGGCACCGATGTGGTCGACGCCCACACGCTGCGCCTGCGCCTGGCTCCCGGTGCCGGCGTCGAGCTGCCGGGCGTCTTCAGCACCAACGCGGGAATGATGATCAGCCCCAAGTTCATCGCGGCCGGCACGGACATCAGGAACGATCCGGGCAAGAGCGGATCGGGAGCGTACGAGGTCGCGTCCTACGTGCCTGAAGAATCGCTCGTGCTGGTTCGCGCCGAGGGCACCAACTGGGATTCGGAGGCCGGCAAGGTCGCCGGAATCGAGATCAAGGCGATGCCGGACGCGAGCACTCGGTTGAACGGGTTGAAGACCGGTGCCGTCGACCTCAGCTGGGTCAGCTCCGCGAACGAGGTCGTCGAGGCGCAATCGCTCGCGAAGAGTGGAACCCTCGCGGTCGACGAGGTCTCGTTCCGCAACGTGCTCGGTGTGTACATGCGGGCGCAGGGCGATCTGGCCAAGCCGGAAGTCCGTCAGGCTGTGGCCCACTCGATCGATCCCGCTGCGATCAACGCGCTGTTCTCGGGCACGTGCAAGCCGCACCAGCAGCTGTTCCCCGCCGACAGTTGGGCGGCGGACGACTCCTACAAGTACCCCTACGCATTCGACCTCGACAAGGCCAAGAGCCTCGTTCAGGGCGTCGGAGGCGCACCGAAGATCACCCTGACATTCGGCGCGGGAACGAACACCGAGAAGCCTGCCAACGTCATTCAGTCCATGCTCGCGGCAGCGGGACTCGATGCGGAACTCAACCCGGTGCCGAACAGCCAGAACGAACCTCGCTACGCGGCCGGCGACTTCCAGTCCATGGTCGGCAACAGCTTCACGCCGAAGGTCGATCCGGCCGAGACCGTCAGCACGTACATAACCGGGTCCTACGACCTGTCGAACGGCAACCCGCAGATCAAGGAACTGGCGACGAAGGCTGCGAATCCGACTCTGTCGCAGGATGAGCGGGCGCCCATGTATCAGGACATCGCCGACCAGACGTTGCAAGAGGCGATGTTCGTGCCGATCTGCAACCTCACCAACGCGACCGTCGCGACCAACAAGGTCACGGACATCGACGGAATTGCCTGGGTGAACAACGGTCTCTTCGACATCCGCCACGTGGGAATCGCGAAGTAACAACCTTTCCCGTCACTGTCCCTAACCACCGAGACGTCTCGAGGGCCCCCGATGCTGCGTTATGCCGGTAGGCGGCTGTTGGCGGCGATTCCGCTGCTGTTGGTCGTTCCGTTGTTGATATTTCTGTTGATCGATCTGGCTCCGGGTGATCCGGCGGTGATTCTGGCGGGTGAGGATTCGACGCCGGAGCGGCTCGCGGAGTTGCGGGCCACGTTGAATTTGGATCAGAACGTGTTCGTGCGGTACCTGGACTGGGTGGGATCCGTGCTCCGCGGTGATCTCGGGGTCTCGCTGCTCTCGGACCAGTCGGTCGCGGATCTGCTGTTGCGGCGGATGGCGACGACGTTGTCACTGGTCGGGTTCGCGATGGTGCTGGCGGTCGTGATCGGTGTGGTGTTGGGTGTGCTGGGGTCGTTGCGCCCGGGCGGCATCGTGGACCGGGCGATCAATGTGATCGCGTCGATCGCGATCGCGATCCCGGCGTTCTGGTTCGGTCTGGTGCTGGTGTCGGTGTTCGCGGTGTCGAACCAGATCTTCCCGGCGTTCGGGTATGTGCCGCTCTCGGATGGTGTGGTGCCGTGGTTCCAGCATCTGGTGTTGCCGGGTGTGGCGTTGGCGTTGTTGCCTGCGGCGGAGGTGACGTTGCAGTTGCGCTCGTCTCTCGGTCAGGTGATGGGCAGTGACTACATTCTGAACGCGAAGGCACGTGGTCTGGGGCAGGCGAGTGTGGTCCTCAAACACGGCTTGAAGAACGCGTGCATCCCGGTGGTGACGGTCCTCGGCTTCCGTGTAGCGGAGGTCCTCGGTGGGGCGGTGACGATCGAGATCATCTACAGCATGCCGGGAATGGGATCGCTCGCGGTCAACAGTGTTCAGAATCATGATGTTCCGGTGTTGCTCGGGTTCGTCCTGTTCACCACGTGTGTGGTGGTGATCGTGAATCTGTTGGTCGACATCTCCTACGGATACTTCAACCCGAAGGTGCGCGCATGACGACGACGGCTTCCTCGATGTCGGGCGATGTCGAGTCTCGAAACGGTTTTGGTTCCAGGGTTCTCGGGTTCGTGCGTCGTCGCCCGGCGGCGACGGTTGCCGGGGTGTTCGTGTTGATGTTGGTGGTGATGGCGATCTTCGCGCCGTTGTTGGCGCCGTACGATCCGTATGCGCAGGATGTCGTGGGTCGTTTGCAGCCGCCGTCGTCGACGCACTGGTTGGGGACCGATGATTACGGCCGCGATGTGCTGAGCCGGTTGATCTACGGTTCCCGGATCTCGTTGCAGGCGTCGTTGCAGGCGGTCGCCCTCGCGCTGGTGCTGGGGCTACCGTTGGGAGTGATCGCCGGGTACCGGAGCGGTTGGGTGGACACGGCACTCACGCGGATCATGGACGCGTTGATGAGCGCGCCGTCGCTGGTGCTGGCGATCACGATCGTCGCGGTGCTGGGGTCGGGGATCACGAACGCGATGCTCGCGGTCGGCCTCGTGATGGCGCCGCGGTTCTATCGGGTGGCTCGGGCGTCGACGATGGATGTGCGGGGCGATACGTACATCGAGGCGTCGGTGGCGCTGGGCTGTAAGACATCCCGGACGATCATGCGCCACATTCTGCCGAACGTGATGCCTCCGATCGTCCTGGTGATCTCGGTGTCGCTCGGCACGGCGGTCGCGGCGGAGGCCAGTCTGAGCTTCCTCGGGCTCGGGGCGAAGGCGCCCGCGGCGAGCTGGGGATCGATGCTGTCGACGGCGGCCTCCAACATGCAGTTGGCCCCGTATCTCGTGTGGCCACCCGGAATCATGATCTTCCTGACCGTGCTCGCGTTCACGTATCTCGGTGACGGTGTGCGCCGAGCGCTCACGAGGAGTCGTAATGGCAGTAACTGACACGATGATCCGGCCCGGCGCGGCGCCGGTCGATCCTCTGGCACCGCTGTTGCGGGTGCGGGATCTGACGGTGCAGTTCCCGGCGGGTCGCAAGCAATGGGTGACCGCGGTGCAGGATGTGTCGTTCGACGTCGCCGCCGGCGAATCCGTCGCCCTGGTGGGCGAGTCGGGTTCGGGGAAGACGGTGTCCTCACTCGCGGTGATGGGCCTGACACCGGATACCGGTGGACGGATCGCGCGGGGCAGTGTCGAATTCGATGGCCGTGACCTGACGAAACTCCACGCCAAGGAGTGGCGGAACCTGCGCGGTACGGGGATGGGGATGATCTTCCAGCAGCCCATCCGCTCGCTGAATCCCGCCTACACGGTGGGTGATCAGATCGCCGAGTCCGTCCGCAAGCATCTGGGTTTGGGCCGCAAGGCGGCGATGGCGCGGGCGATCGAGATGCTCGAGCTTGTGCAGATCCCACGGGCGGCGGATCGGGTGCGGGAGTATCCGCACGCGTTCAGTGGCGGTATGTGCCAGCGGGTGATGATCGCGATGGTCATGGCCTGTAACCCCCGGTTGCTGATCGCCGACGAGCCCACGACAGCGCTGGATGTGACGGTGCAGGAGACGATCCTGGATCTGTTGCGGGATCTGCAGCAGCAGACCGGGGTCGCACTGCTGTTCGTCACCCACGATCTGGGGGTGGTCGCGGAACTGTGTGAGCGCGTCGTGGTCATGTACGCGGGAGAGGTCATCGAGGACGGCCGCTCCGACGACGTGTTCTTCCGGCCCGAACACCCCTACACGTCCGGGCTGCTGGCGTCGATTCCCCGGCCCGGAGCGAGCACCGATCGGCGGTTGACGGCGATCCCGGGGCGGATCCCCGCGGCGGGGGAGTGGCCCGTGGGCTGCCACTTCCACGACCGGTGTGACCACGCCCGGGCCGGGATGTGTGATGTCACGCATCCCGCGCTGGTCGAGTCGACCCCGGGCCGCGCCGCGCGTTGCCTGCGAGTATCGGACCTGCAACTGAAGGGTGTGGACGCGTCATGAGCCTGCTCGAGGTCACGAACCTGACCAAGTCGTTTTCCACCCGCCGCGACTTCCTCGGCCGGAAGGCGGGGTGGACGCACGCGGTGAAGGACGTGTCGTTCACCCTTGATGCCGGGGAATGTCTCGCCGTGGTCGGCGAGTCCGGCGCGGGGAAGTCCACGGTGGGTCGGATGGTGCTCCGGCTCATCGAACCCGACACCGGCACAGTGATATTCGACGGCGAGGATGTCCGGGCCGCGAAACCCGCACGGCTGCGGGCAATGCGGCGCGGAATGCAGATGATCTTCCAGGATCCGCACTCGTCGCTGGATCCACGGATGACCGTCGGGGACGCGGTCGCCGAACCGCTGATCGTGCACACCGACCTCGACAAGACTGCGCGCGCCCAGCGGGCCCGTGAGTTGCTCGACAAAGTTGGCATCGGCACCCGCTACCTCGGGCGGTACCCGGCCGAACTCTCCGGTGGTCAGTTGCAGCGGGTCGCGATCGCCCGCGCGCTGACGCTCGAGCCGAAGATGATCGTGTGCGATGAACCTGTTGCCGCCCTTGATGTGTCGGTGCGGGCGCAGGTGCTCAATCTGCTCCGGGATCTGCAGGAAGAATTGGGTTTGGCGTACCTGTTCGTATGCCACGACCTCGCGTTGATCGAGGTCATCGCCGACCGGGTGCTTGTCATGAAGTCCGGCGAGGTCGTCGAATCCGGCACCGTGGCAGAGATCTACAACGCACCCGGCCAGGACTACACCCGAGCGCTGTTGGACGCCATCCCCGTCCCTATTCCGCGGGCGGCCCGGCAGTCCTGACCGGTCAGTCGACCTCCGCCAGCGAGTGGGCTTCGGCCCCTTCGTCGAGCGCAGCGATCCCGCGCCCGCCGGGGGCCCAGATCCCGAGTACCACCGCGCTGACGAGCATGACGCCGGCGAGCGCGAGGGAGGCTTCCTGCATACCCTGCAGGAAGGACTCCCTCGCGAAGTCGGCCAACTGCTGTCCCTGCGGCCCGGCCAGTTTCGACACCTCGAGCGCGGCGGCCAGGGAGTCGCCGACGGGTTGCTTCGCCTGTTCGGGCACGGCATCGACGGCGGGTGCGATGTTCCGTCCGTATCCTGCCGCGAGCACGCTCCCGGCGAGGGCGACACCGATGGCGGCGCCGATCTCGCGGGTGGCGTCGTTCACCGCCGACGCGACGCCCTGCTTCGCGGTCGGGGTGTTCTGGACGATCGCAGTGGTCGCCGGCGCGGTGCACAGGCCTAGTCCGACCGCCGCGATCAGGAGCGGCACGGCCACATCGCGGTAGGAACTGTCGGCGTCGAGCTGACCGAGCATCGCCAGCGCGACCCCGAGTACGGCGAGCCCGACGAACGTGAGTACCCGTAGGCCGATCCGGGGGATCAGCCACGGGGCCGCTACCGACAGCGCGAGGACCACGACGGCGATCGGGGCGAGAGCGAGTGCCGACTGCAGCGGGGAGTAGTCCAGCACGAGTTGCAGGTGCTGGACGATGAGGAAGAACAGTCCGAAGGTCGCGAGGAACTGCATCAGCAACGACACCGCGCCGACGCCGAACGTGCGGTTGCGGAAGAGGCGCACATCGAGGAGGGGATGCTCGGTGCGCGCCTCGACGACCGCGAAGACCACGCCCGCCGCGATGCCGCCGACGATCGCTGCGAGGACCCACGGGTCGAGCCAACCGCGTTGCGGGGCTTCGATGATGCCGAGCACGAACAGACCGATCGAGCCGGCGCTCAGCACCGCCCCGGGGATGTCGAAGCTGTACGGGTGTTCGTCGCGTGAGGACGGGATCGAGAACGCCAGCACGAACAGCACGGCCGACGCCACCGCCAGGCCGATGAAGATCGCGTGCCACGACCATTTCTCGAGCAGCAGGCCCGATCCGATCAGCCCGGCGACACCACCGGAGCCCGCTACGCCCGACCAGATTCCGACGGCCTTCGCACGTTGTGTCGCAGGGAAACTCGCTGTGAGGATGGACAGCGTCGCCGGCATGACGAGTGCGGCGCCGATACCGGCGACGGCGCGTGCGGCGATGATCTCGGTGGGGGAGTCGAGGAGAATCGGCGCCGCGGAGGCGAGCCCGAACACCAGCAGGCCGACGATGAGCAGTCCGCGCCGGCCGTATCGGTCGCCGAGTGCGCCGGATGGCAGCAGTAGGCACGCGAGGGCGAGCGTGTAGCCGTCGACGATCCAGGTGAGCTGTGACTGGGTGGCCCCGGTGTCCCGTGCGAGATCGGCGAGTGCGGTGTTGAGCGCCGCCATCGCGGCCACCACGAGGGCGACCGCCCCGCACGACACGGTGAGAGTCCAGATCTGGCCCCACGTCATCCGATCGGTCGTTCCCGTGTACTTTCCAGCCATGCGGGCCTCCCCGTAGGAAACAAGACTGTCAGTATCGTAGGTGTACTGATGGTTCCACAAGAGGTGGTGGCGGATGGGTGCGGACGACAGGGACACGGTCGTGGCCGAACAGGACCCCAGAAAGGCCCGGTCCCGGGCGCGGCTGGTCGAGGCCGCGACGACGCTGCTCGCGAAGGGCGGCACCGAGGCGGTCACGATCGACGCGGTCACCAAGCTCGCGAAGGTGGCGCGCGCGACGCTCTACCGCCACTTCGACAGTGGCACCGAACTGGTCGCGGCGGCATTCGGGAAGCTCGTGGCCCCCGCGCCGGAGGTCGCCGTCTCGGGCGGTCTGCGCGAACAGCTCATCGAGCTGCTGACCGCGCAGGCGCGCATGATCGAGGACGCGCCGATGCACGTCACCGCGCTGTGCTGGCTGGGCATGGGCCCGGCGCTCGACGACTACTCGAGTGCGTCGGATCTCGAGGCTGCCGAGCGGCCGGGGCGGGACCGACCCGAACTGAGGTCGCTGCGTGAACACGTCGTCGTGCAGTATCGGGGGGCGTTCGACCGGGTGCTCGGCACCGACGACGCGAGGGCGCAGCTGGGCGACTTCGACTACGACCTGGCGCTCGCACAACTCGTCGGACCGCTCGTGTTCACACGACTCGCGACGCTGGCGCCGCTCGGACCGGACGCGTGCGTGCGGATCGTCGACGACTTCCTCGCGGCCCGGAGGTCAGCTGGCATCCCGGCCGCGACCGGGGCGCAGGGCGAAGGCCCGCAGCCGGGAGTAGCCGCGGACGCGCAGGGGGCGTAGCGAACGGAGGTGGACGTCGCTGTCGTCCACGAGCGCCGCGGACAGCTCGGCGTCCACCAGTACGGTGCCGGGGCGTGCCGCGCTCGTGAGCCGCGCCGCGATGTTGACGGCCTCACCGAACAGGTCGCCGAAGCGCACGAGGACGGGGCCCAGGGCGAGACCCACCCGTAGATCAGGTTGTTCCGGGTGGGCGTGTGCCGCCTCCTGGAGGCCCAGCGCGATCCGTGCCGCGTCGGATGCGTGCTCCGCCGCGAACATCACTTCGTCGCCGACGGTCTTGATCACCCATCCGCCGCCCTGCGTGATGACCGACGTGGTCTGCGACTCGAAGTCCTCGAGCAGTGAGCTCAGCTCGTCGACGCGGATCCGGCGGGTCAGGCTCGTGTAGCCGACCATGTCGGCGAAACCGACGACGAGGGTCCGGTGCGTGGTGTTCTCGCCGACGTTGCCGGATCGTCGCGAGGTGGCCGCGGCGAGGTGCCGCCGCCACACGTACGACTGCAGTGCCTCGACGGCGGGCAGCAGGTCGGAGGTGAGGGCGCCGACGGCGTCGCGCAACGCCTGCTCGTCGACCGCGCCGCCGTCCCGGTGTGTCGCGGCCAGTTCGTCGGCCAGGTGCGAGTTCAGCACCGCCACCTGCCACTCCGCGAGCCGCGACATCGACTGGCCGAGCGCGCGGGTGGCGGCGACGGCCGCGTCCGGGGCCAGAGCGCCGCTATCGACGAAGCCGACCAATCCGCGCAGTGCGGCGGCGTCGGCGTCGGTGAACATGGCCGCGTCGGGATCCGCGTCGATCGCGAAACCCATCGACACCCACAACCGTTGCGCGCGTTCGAGCGGCACTCCGGCAAGCTCGGCGACCTGCTCGCGCGTGTACCGGCGCGGGCCGCCGAGCAGGGTCTGTTCCACCTCGGACTGAATGACGTCGAGCACGGAAGGATCGAGGTGCTCGGAGAGTTCCAACGCAGACCCCTTTCGTGATGGTTGCCCCGCAATGAACCACGCGAGTGCGGGCCGCAACGACTGTCGGGTGCCTGTGGAAAGGTAGCGGGGCAAGCATTCAGTCGGTACCAGGAGGACCCCATCATGCCGCCCCGCAGTCGTTCTGGAGCAGGCTCGGCAACGCCGGAACACCTCACCGCGGAAAACCTCGAGACGCTGTCAGCAGCGGTCGCCGAGGGAAAGCGCGCCACCGTCTACCTGCGCGAGGCCACCCCGAGTCTCGGCATCGAGGCGGGGTGTTCCGCGAAAGTCCTTTCCGTAGAAGGGAACACGGTGGTCATTCGCCCCAAGGGGGTCAACGACGAGCTTCCGTTCGAGGCGGAGGAACTGCGCCTGACGCGCAAGGCGCCGGAGCCGGTCAAGCAGGCCCGGCCGGTCAAGTCGGCGCCGGCCCGTCCCGCGGCGGCCAAGCCACCGGCGCCGGCTGCGCCCAAGGCTCCCACGATCGCCCCCGCACCGGCAGCAGCCAAGGCGCCCGCGCCGGCGCCCGCAGTGCCGAGGACAGCTGCGCCTGCTCCCGTATCCGTGCCCGCCTCCCCGGCGCCGGTGCCCGCACCGTCGACCCCCGCATCGCGCCGCGCCAAGAAGGTGCCGGGGGGCGTGAGCGTGACCATTCACGCCGGTGCCGACAACGACTGGACCGTGACCGTGACGCACGGTGCGAAGCGGCCCGGCAAGGCTGTTCCGGTCACTCCGGATGCGGTCGATCGGGCAATGCGGGAACTCGGCGACGACGTCGCGCTCGAGGCGGTCCAATCGGTCATTTCCGCAGCAAGAGAGGCTGCGGAGCAGCGAATTGCGGCATTGTCGAAGGAGCTCGAGGACGCGCGTCGGGCTCTCGAGGCGTTGGGGGCGACGCCCTAGTCGGCGATTAGGTGACGATCGGATGAAGGCGGCCCGAGCGCTGAGACTCGGGTGGGAAAGTTGCCGGAGAGTGTCCCGCCGACCCGCGCGCTGAGCGCCGGGGGCGTGCAGGCAGAGTCCGACAGCAGGCATGTGGCGGTGATCGACCGATGGCACATTCGTAGCGCCAACCGGGAGGGCAACATGCTCAAGCGACTTTCCTTGATCTTCGCGGCGTTGGCGGTGATCGCCGCCACGCTCGGGATCGGCACCGCGACCGCCGCACCGCCCAGAGCGGTCCTGGGCGGCGGGTCCGGAATCGTGATCGACGATATGTATCAGTGCACGCTCACCACGATCGGGCACGACAACGCCGGACGTCTGGTCGGCATCACGGCCGGGCACTGCGGCGAGGTGGGCTGGCCGGTGGTGCCGGAGTCCGATCCCGATGCGGGAGTGGTGGGCCGGTTCGTGGTGTCGAATCACGACTACGACTACGCGGTGATCGAGTTCGATCCCGCGAAGATCCAGCCGGTGAACACGATCGGCCAGGTCACGATCACGGACATCGGCAAGCCCGCACAGTTCCCGGCGGTCGCGTGCAAGCAGGGGCGCACCACCGGGCACACGTGCGGCGTCGTCTACGGCGATCTGCTGCAGTCGCAGGAAACGTGGACGCAGTTGTGTGTCATCGAGGGCGATTCGGGGTCACCGGTCGTCGTCGGGACCACGTTGGTCGCGATGGTGAACGCCTACCTCGGGGTGGCGTGCATCGGTCCGGAACTGGGCACCAACATGACGGCGATCATCGACAACATCAACGCCTCGGGCGGGGTCGGGGCCGGCTACATGCCGATCTGACCGGGCCTTCGACGGCGTCGGCCCGCGGCCTCAGCCGCAGACGGCGCCGCCGGAGGCAGACCCGACCAGCTTGGTGTATTTCGCCAGGACACCGCGCGTGTAGCGCGGAGGCAGGGGCTCCCATCCGCTTCGGCGGGTGGCGAGCTCCTTGTCGTCGACCAGGAGATCGAGGACGCCGTTCGCGACGTCGAGGCTGATCCGATCGCCGTCGCGCACGAACGCGATGGGTCCGGCGTCCACGGCCTCCGGCGCGACGTGTCCGACGCACAGCCCGGTGGTGCCGCCGGAGAATCGGCCGTCGGTCAGCAGCAGTACGTCCTTGCCGAGTCCGGCACCCTTGATCGCGGCGGTGATCGCCAGCATCTCCCGCATCCCGGGTCCGCCCTTGGGGCCCTCGTAGCGGATCACCACGACGTCGCCGGCCGTGATGGTGCCGTCCTCGAGTGCGTCCATTGCGGCACGTTCCCGGTCGAAAACCCTTGCCGTGCCCTCGAAGACGGACGAATCGAACCCGGCCGACTTGACGACCGCGCCGCCGGGAGCGAGCGAGCCCTTCAGGATCGTGATGCCGCCCGTCGGGTGGATCGGGGACGACAGCGCGCGCAGCACCTTCCCGTCCGGATCGGGCGGGGCGATGTCCGCGAGATTCTCGGCGAGGGTGCGTCCGGTGACGGTGAGGCAGTCGCCGTGCAGCAGTCCGGCGTCGAGCAGGGACTTCATGATCACGGGGACGCCGCCGATGCGGTCGACGTCGATCATGACGTGCCGACCGAACGGCTTGACGTCCGCCAGGTGCGGGACGCGCGCGCCGACGCGGGCGAAGTCGTCGAGGGTGAGCGACACCTCCGCCTCGTGCGCGATCGCGAGCAGATGCAGCACGGCGTTGGTGGATCCGCCGAACGCCATCACGACGGCGATCGCGTTCTCGAACGCCTCCTTGGTGAGAATGTCCGACGTGGTGATGCCGCGGCGCAGCATCTCGACGACGGCCATACCGCTGCGCCGGGCGTAGCCGTCGCGCCGCCGGTCGGTGGCCGGGGGAGCGGCGCTGCCGGGCAGTGACATCCCCAGCGCCTCGGCCGCGCAGGCCATCGTGTTGGCGGTGTACATGCCGCCGCACGCTCCCTCTCCGGGGCAGATTGCGCGTTCGATCGCGTCGACGTCCTCGCGGCTCATCAGCCCGCGCGAGCACGCGCCGACGGCCTCGAAGGCGTCGATGATCGTGACTTCCTTCTCGGTGCCGTCGGACAGTTTCGCGATTCCGGGCAGGATCGACCCGGCGTAGAGGAACACGCTCGCAAGGTTCAGGCGTGCCGCGGCCATGAGCATTCCGGGCAGCGACTTGTCGCACCCGGCGAGCAGGACCGAACCGTCGAGGCGTTCGGCCTGCATCACGGTCTCGACGCTGTCCGCGATCACCTCTCGGGACACGAGGGAGAAGTGCATGCCCTCGTGTCCCATCGAGATGCCGTCGGAGACCGAGATCGTGCCGAACTCGAGCGGATAGCCGCCCGCCGCGAACACGCCGTCCTTGCTCGCGTCGGCCAAGCGGTCGAGGGACAGGTTGCACGGGGTGATCTCGTTCCACGACGATCCGATGCCGATCTGCGGTTTGTCCCAGTCGTCGTCGCCCATGCCGACCGCGCGGAGCATGCCGCGGGCGGCGGTCTTCTCGAGGCCGTCCGTGACGTCCCGACTACGCGGCTTGATGTCCGGTGCGGAGGAATCCTTCGACGTGGTCACAGCGCTTCTCCCAACGATCGTTCGTCACGGATGGCGGGCTGAAGTCCATGTAACCACGTCGGATCTACCCGAGTTCGGTGGTTGTGGAGAACCCCCGGTAGCCGTCGGATGCGACCTGCGTGCACAGGTTGCGGTAGTTGCCGACGCCGCCGAGGTACGGCATGAAGATGCGCGGCTTTCCGGGGACGTTGGCGCCGAGGTACCACGAGTTCGCCTGCATGTAGAGGCTGCCGACGGCAATGCCCGTCACGTGATCCACCCACTCGTCCTGCGCCCGCGGCGTGGCCTCGGCGAACCGGGCGCCCGTCTCGCGCATGTGGTCGAGGTAGCCGATCACCCATTCCACGTGCTGTTCGATCGACACGACGACGTTCGACAGGACCGACGGACTACCCGGTCCGGCGAGCACGAACAGGTTGGGGAATCCGGCCACCGCGACACCGAGGTAGGTGCGCGGGCCCGCCTCCCACGTGTCGCGCAGCCTCACCCCACCCCGTCCTCGGATGTCGATGGCGCCGAGCGCGCCGGTCATCGCGTCGAACCCGGTGGCGAAGACGATCGCGTCGAGTTCGTGAACACCGGCATCCGTGCGGATGCCCTCGGGGACGATCTCTTCGATCGGGGTGGCGTGCAGGTCCACCAGTTGGACGTTGTCGCGGTTGTAGGTCTCGTAGTAGTCGGTTCCGACACACACGCGCTTGGCGCCGAGTGGATAGCCCTTGGGGCACAGCGCTTCCGCGGTAGCGGGATCGGTGACGGTCTCGCGAATCTTCGAGCGCACGAACTCGGCTGCGGTTTCGTTCGCGGCGGCATCCGTCATGACGTCGCCGAACGTGGTCTGGAAGGCGAGTCCACCCACGGCCCAGCGCGTCTCGTACTCCTTGATTCGAACCTCCGGCGCGGTCTCGAGAGCGAGCCCGACCGGCGGGGGAAGAATCCAGCCGCCGTGCGATTCGCGCTGCAGTTGCCGCCGGGTCGGGTAGTCGGCCTTGATCTCGGCGAGTTCGCCGGGCCCGAGTGGCCGATTGCGTGCCGGAAGAACGAATCCGGGAGTTCGCTGGAATACCGTCAGCTCTGCGGCCTGCTCCGCGATCACCGGAATCGCCTGGACCCCCGATGATCCGGTGCCGATCACACCGACCCGCTTGCCGCCGAAGTCGACACCGTGCTCGGGCCAGCTCGCGGTGTGGTGGATGTCGCCGGTGAACGTGGCCAGGCCTGCGATGTCGGGGATCCGGGCGGACGACAGCGGTCCCGTCGCCATCACGGTCCAACGGGCGGTGACGGTGTCGCCGCCGTCGGTGGTGACCGTCCACAGTCCGCGCGCGTCGTCGAAGTGCGCCGACGTCACGCGCGTGCCGAACGTGATGTCCTCGCGCAGCCCGAAGCGGTCCGCGACATGCTCGAGGTAGCGCAGGATCTCCGGCTGGGCCGGGTAGCGCTCGGTCCACACCCAGTCCTGCTGCAGGGCATCGTCGAACGAGTAGGAGTAGTCGGCGCTGTCGACGTCGCACCGCGCCCCCGGGTAGCGGTTCCAGAACCAGGTGCCGCCGACGCCGGACCCCGCCTCGAACAGCCGCACCGACATGCCGCGCCGGCGCAGGCTGTGCAGGGTGTACAGGCCGGCGAAGCCGGCCCCGACCACGACGACGTCGTACGTGGGCTCGGCCGGTGGGGTGTTCGTCATATCGGACCTCGTTTCGTGGTGGGTGGCGCGCCTGCCAGTAGCATCGGTGCAGGCAGTGCTGGTGTCCCGCGGATCGCGCGGGGTTGTGGAAAGGGTGGGAGCGTGGGGACTGGCGGTCCGGACCGTGGGGGCAGGCCGTCGTTGCACGACCCCTCGTTGCTTCCGAAGGGGCAGCGCGAGCGGCGTCAGCGCATCGTCGACGCCGCCGCGGAGTTGTTGGTGGCCGACGACTTCGAGCGCATCCAGATCCGCGATGTCGCGGAACGCTCCGGTGTGGCCCTCGGGACGGTGTACCGGTATTTCTCGTCCAAGGAACACCTGTATGCCGCGGTGCTGGGGGAGTGGTCGGCGACCGACCCGATCAAGCATGGGGGCCTCGTCGATCCGACGTGGTTGCCCGCCGAACGCATCCGGACACGCCTGCACCATTCGGTGCACCGGTTCGAGGAGTATCCGACGTACCTGAGGCTGCAGAACCTCCTGCGGCAGTCCGCGGATCCGATCGTGTGTGCGCTGTTCGCCGAGTTCTCGACGCAGGTGATCGAGTCGTACCGGGAGACCCTCACCGATCTGCCGGACGAGGATGCCGCGGATATCGTGGCGGTGGTGACCGCAGTGCTCGCGCACGAGCTGATCCTGTTCGGGCTCGGGCGCCAGGACGTCGCCGAGGTGCACCGACTGCTCGACCGCACCGTCGACATGATTTTTACGCCTGCCGGCTGAGCCTCCGCCCACCGCTTCGATGTGACCGTTGTCATACCATCAGACTAGAGTTAGATTCTAGTTCATGACAAGAGTGGTGCAGGACAATCGAAGTGAACTGGACCCGGCCTTCCAGGCCGTCGCGAACGCGGTCGCGGGCGCGGTCGCGGGCGCCGGCCTCGCGCCGATGGTGGAACTGGGACCCGACGGCGCGCGCGAGCGGATCCGCGGCGCGCTGCAGTCGTGTGCCGCCGGACCGCACGTCGCGTCGGTCACGACCCATGCGGTGAACGGCGACGTCACGGTCCGCCTCTATCGCCCGGAGGTGGCGCGGGGCGACGCAACCATCGTCCACTTTCACGGCGGCGGTTGGGTCACGGGCGATCTCGACTACGCCGACGCCATCTGCCGCCGCATGGCGCAGACTGCCGGCGTGCCGGTCGTGAGCGTGGACTACCGTCTCGCTCCCGAGGCTCCGTTCCCGGCGGCGATCGACGACGCGATCGCCGCGCTGCGCTGGGTCACGCGCGGGCCCGAGGAGTTGTCGCGTCGCATCGTCGTCACCGGGGACAGCGCGGGCGGCAACCTCGCCGCAGTGAGCGCCAACCTCGCCGCCGACGAGGGATTCGATGTGGTCGGCCAGGTGCTGATCTATCCGGTGGTCGACTCCGATCTCACCCGCGCGTCGTACGAGGCCAATTCGGGTGTCTTCCTGGGAGCCCGGGAGATGCAGTGGTTCCTCGATCACTACTGCCCGGATCCGGCCGATCGAACCTCCCCGCTCATCGCGCCGATCCGTGCACGTGACCTGGCTGAGGCCGCGCCCGCGGTCGTGGTCGTGGGCGGTCACGACCCCCTGCTCGACGAGGGCGTCGAGTATGCGGAGCGGCTGGCCGCCGGGGGCGCGTCGGTCGAGGTACTGCGGTATCCCACGCTGCCGCACGGCTTCCTGCAGTTCACGGCGGTCTCGCCGACCGCGAACGAGGCCGCAGGCGCGATCGCCGCCGCGGCGGCGCGCCTTGTCGAAGAAGCAGTCACACATCAGGATTCGATCTCGGGAGACGACAATGCATGATCTGGTGATTCGCGGCGGTCGCGTCGTCGACGGAACGGGCACGCCGCCCGTCCTGGCCGACGTCGCAGTCGACGACGGGCGCATCACGGCGGTGGGAGAGGTGACCGAACCGGGCCGCCGCGAGATCGACGCGTCGGGGTTGCTCGTCACCCCCGGCTTCGTCGACATCCACACCCACTACGACGGTCAGGTCACGTGGGATCCGCTGCTCACCCCGTCGTCGCTGCACGGTGTGACGACCGTGGTGATGGGGAACTGTGGCGTCGGCTTCGCGCCCGTCAGGCCGGAGCAGCGAGACTGGCTGATCAGCCTGATGGAAGGAGTCGAGGACATCCCGGGAAGCGTTCTCGCGGAGGGGATGACGTGGAACTGGGAGTCGTTTCCCGACTACCTCGACGCGATCGACACGCCGCATGCGATCGACTTCGCCGCGCAGTTGCCGCACGGCGCACTGCGCACCTACGTGATGGGTCAGCGTGGCGGTGACCATCAGGCCCGCCCCACCGCCGACGAGATGGACCGGATGTCCGACCTCGTGGCCGAGGCGGTCGAGGCCGGTGCGCTCGGTTGGTCGACGTCACGGTCGGCGGTGCACAAGACATCGGCGGGCGAGCCCACTCCGAGTCTGACCGCATCGCGCGAGGAACTCACGGGGATGGCGCGGGGACTGGCGAAGGCGGGTGCGGGCGTCATCGACTTCATCTCCGATTTCATGGACCAGCCGGAGGAGATGGAGTTCGTCGGCGCGATCGTCGAGGCCGCACAGAGGCCGATGTCGGTGTCGATCGTGCAGAGCGACCGGGCGCCCGACAAGTGGCGCGATCTTCTGGACGGACTGGCGAAAGTGTCGGAGCAGAAGAACATTCCGATCACCGGCCAGGTGGCTCCACGTGCCGTCGGCGTGATGCTCGGATGGGAGCTCAGCTGGCACCCCTTCATGGCGTACCCGAGTTACGCGCCCCTCGCCGATCTGCCGCGTGCGGAGCGTGTGGAGCAGCTGCGGCGGCCGGAAGTTCGTGCCGCCCTCCTCGCGGAGGCTCCGGTGACGGAGAGTGAGTTCGTGGAGCGGCTGTCGACGAGGTTCGACCAGGTGTACCTGCTGGGCGATCCGCCCAACTACGAACCCGGACCCGCGGATTCGGTGGCCTCCCTGGCGGAGCGATCCGGTGTCCCGGCGGCGGAGGTGGCGTACGACGCGATGATGGCGCAGGACGGACGCGGACTCCTGTACTTCCCGATGCTCAACTATGCCGCCGGTGATCTCGAGGCCGTGCGGGAGATGATCGCCCGGCCGGACACCGTCCCCGCTCTGGGCGACGGCGGTGCACACTGCGGCGCGATCTGCGACGCCAGCTTCCCCACCACGCTTCTTACACACTGGGGTCGAGATCGCAAGGCAGGAGGTCTCTTTCCTGTCGAGTGGTTGATCAAGCGGCATACCGTCGACACCGCGGCCGTCGTCGGCCTCCTCGACCGCGGGCAGGTGCGCCCGGGCTATCGAGCAGACCTCAACGTGATCGACTTCGACCGACTGCAGGCCGATCATCCGGAGGTGCTGTACGACCTGCCGACCGGCGGCCGCCGCCTCATGCAGACTGCGAGCGGCTATGTGGCCACTGTCGTCGCGGGTGAGGTGGTTGTCGAAGAGGGTCGCCACACCGGTGCGCTGCCGGGTCGTCTGGTGCGTGGTGCGCAGGAGGCTCCCGCCGCCCCCTGACCTCCCGGACGGCATTCTCCACATCGGAACCGCACCACGTGCCCCTGACGCTCTACGACCGGACACAGTGCTCCGAAAACGACACGGTCGCCGCAACCTCTCTGTCGAGAGTGTTGCGGCGACCGTGTGGACCAGACCCGGGGGATCAGAGTCCCTGGGGTGATGTCGCGACTACTTCTTCAGGAATGCCTTGTCGAACAGGATGATTCCGTCGACGGTCGGGTTGGCCCGGTACACGTCCGGTGTCCACGCGACGTAGTTGACGCCGGCGCCCCACGACAGGAACGGCTGATCGGTGTTCACGAGGTTCTGGACCTCGACGATCGCGGCGCGCTTGGCAGTCTCGTCCGGAGCCGAGAGCACCTTACCGAGCAGGGCGTCCATCTGCGGGCTCTTGTAGCCCAGGATGTTGTTCGTCGAGGTGCTCGACAGCGAGCTGAAGAGCCGGATCTCGGGAGCGACGTCGGCGACGCTGTACGCGCCGTAGCTCATGTCGTAGTTGCGGTCGATGTACAGACGCTTGACCATGTCGGTGATGCTGCTGGTGTACTCGAGCGCGACGTCGAAGCCGACCGCGTTCATCTGAGCCTGGACCGCCAACGCGATCTTCTGAGCATCGGGGTCGTTGACGCCGACATAGGTCAGCTTCCCGTTGAAGCCGTCGGCCTTGGCCTGGTCGACCAGTTCCTTGGCCTTGGTGGCGTTCGGGGTGATGCCGCTGACGTTGCCGAACCACTCGGACCACGGCTGGAACATGTCGGTGCCGGGCATGCCCTGGCCCTCGCGCACGCGCTGGTTGAGGACCTCGGGATCGACTGCGTACGCGATCGCCTGACGGACGCGCGGATCGGCGGCCGGGCGGCCGGGTGCACCGTTGAGCTGTCCGACCATCGACATGCTCGTGGTGTCGACGTACCCCGGGAACTCCGCCTTCGCGGCATTCACGGTCTGCGCGTTGCGTAGGTAGGCCATGTCGATGCCGCCGGTCTTCAGCGCATCCACCTTGGGCTGCTCACCCGCGATGGCGACGAACTTCAGACCTTCGAGATTCGGTGCGCCACCCCAGTAGTCGGCGTTGGCCTTGAGCTGAAGCTCCTGCTGAGGCTGGAGGCTGACGAGCGTGAACGGGCCGGCACCGATCGGGTTGAACTTGTCGCCCTGCTGCGACGTCGGCGCCACGATCATGCCGTGACCGTAGGCGAGCATCGCCGGGAACGTGCGCCACGGCTGCTTCAGGGTGAAGACCACTGTCGACGGATCCGACGCGACGTTGCTTTCGACCATCTGGGTGTAGACCTGTGAGTTTCCGCCGCGCCGCTGGTTGTAGCGGTTGATGCTGGCGACCACCGCGTCGGCGTTCAGCGGGGTTCCGTCGCTGAACTTGACGTTGTCGCGGAGCTTGAGCGTCCAGGTCAGGAAGTCGGGGCTCTCCTCGAACGACTTCGCCAACTGCGGCTCGAAGCTCTGTGACTTCGAGTCGTATCGCATCAGGACGTCGTACACGGCAGCCATCTCGGTGCCGCCGGTCGCGCCGGCGGGCTGAGTCATTGCCGGGTCGAGGCTCGTGACGGGTGCGTACGACGCAAAGCTGAGTGTTCCGCCCGACACCGGGGTGCCACCGTCGCCCTGGTCGCCCAGGATCCCGTAGGCCGTCGTCGTCGCGGCGGACCCGGTGTTCTCGTCGGAACTCTCCGACGACGCACAGCCGGCGAGCGCGACCGCGCCGACGACGGTGACGGCCATCGTGCGGGCGAGCCTTCTCGAATACTTCTTCATTTACCAACCTCCACGGTCAGGGGTCGTCGCCTGCCGAACGGTGCGGGCCGGATGGCCCGCCCGGATGATCGAACTGAATCTCGGATTCGACGGGACTGGTTGTCCGGTCGACGAGGCCGAGTGCACCGAAATTCGATGCAGTCGGGGTGGTTGCAGAAACGGACTCTAGCTTGCAGAACGGACGTCCACAAGGAATCGCGAGAACTGGTGATTCTGCAGCGTTACAGCGGTATTCAGGGCTCTCTTTCCCGGCCGCGCGGGGCGCGCTGTGCGCCGATGCCGCACCCCCGAAAATCAACCGAAATGAATTTCACCAAAAGTCTTGTGGAACCAAGACGGGTGTCCTAGATTGTCGAGAACGCAGATTTGTATAGACAAAGTTCTCGCCTCTGTCGCGGATGGTTCCCGCGCGGCCGCGGTGAGGTCCTGCGCGACCGACAGCGGCTGGCGTCAGACGGAGAGGACTTCCTTGATGTACCTCGTGGCTCGTGTGTTATCCGCGTCCTCGAACGGGCGGAGAGCCTCCGTTCCGTGACGGACCCGCAGCATGTGCTGCTCGCGCAGGACCTTATTTCGCGGATCCAGTCGGGGGAGTTCACGGTGGGCGACAAGTTGCCGACCGAACTCGAACTGTGTGAGACCCGCTCCCTCGCCCGTGGCACGGTCCGGCAGGCGCTCAAGCACCTCGAGGATGCGGGGATGATCAGCCGGCGTCGCGGAGCGGGCACGACAGTGGAGGCCCCGGATCCCGTCGCAGGACACCAGGCTTTCGTCACCAGCAGTATCGGAATGCTCGCGTTCGTCGAGCGGACGCGGATCGTCGATCCGATCGCGAAGATCGTTGTGGCAGACAACTATTTGGCAGACAGGATCGGGGTGCCGACCGAATCGGAGTGGTACTGCGTTTCCGGCCCACGCATCGTGCGAGGCTCGGCTCTGCCCCCGATCTGCTGGAGTGAGGTGTATCTGCGGTCCGACCTACCGCATCGACAGATGGTGATGACCGGCGAGTTCGGTATCGGCAACCTGGTTCGGCAACGCATCGAGCAGGTGGTGAGCGGCGCCGTGCTTTCCTCCGACCTCTCGCATGCTCTGGATGCGGAGAACGGAAGTGCCGCACTGGTTGTCACGCATCGACACGTCAACTCGAACGGCTTGCTCGAGGCTGTCGGCATTCACACGCATCCGGCAGATCGGTACCGCATCATGACGTCGGTGGGCGTGCAACTGTCGACCGACTGATCGGGCAGCTCAGGTTCGGCGGGCGACGGCGACCGGGTCGGTGAAAAGCTACCCGGGAGTAGCGGTACCCAGGTAATGACATGAATTCTATTGTGCGCTAGCCTCTTCAAAACGGCCTGTGACGTACATCTCATGAGGGAGTCAAACGTTGGACCGCAGTGCGACGACCAGGGCCGATGCGGTCATCGACCGGATCCATGTGGGCGGCGTCGTGCTGCAGGCTCCGGGCTCCCCGCCCGCCACGGCATTTGCCGTCGCCGGCGGTAGGTTCGCTGCTGTCGGATCGGATGCCGAGATCCGCGCGCTCGCCGGTCCGGACACCGAAATCGTCGACCTGAGAGGGCGCACCGCCGCTCCGGGATTCATCGAAACCCATGTGCACCCGCACATGTCGGGAATGAACAGCGCCACGGTGGATGCCGGATCGGACGCCTGCCCCGACATCGATTCACTGATCGTCGCACTCACGGCCCGCGCGGCGGTCACTCCGCCCGGGCAGCAGATCGCGGCCACAGGCTTCGACGACAGCCTCGTCGCCGAGGACCGGGGACTCACGACGGCAGATCTCGACCGCGTCGGAGCCGAGCATCCGATCGTGGTGCGCCACCTGTCCGGGCACGGGCTGTATGTCAACTCCTTCGTGTTGCGGAGTCGAGGAATCGATCGCACGACACCGGAGCCGGAGGGAGGTGTCGTCGTACGCGATTCGGCGGGCGATCCCACCGGGGAGTTCCGCGAGATTCCCGCGATGCGACTCGTGGCCGCACCGGACGAAGTGATGCCGTCGGGCGACGACATGGATGAGGGTCTGCGGCGTGCTCTGCAGCAGATGGCCTCCGTCGGCGTCACGAGCTTCCACGACATGTTCGTGACCCCCGCGATGGTCGACTCGTACCGACGTCTTCTCGACTCGGGTGATCTGATTCTCCGCGGTCGCCTCTACATGGGGTTCGGAACTCTCGAGGGTTTCAGTGTCGAGGGCGACGACCGTGACGAGCAGCACGACCACCTCGCGGTCGGGGGCGTGAAGCTGATCTCGGACGGCTCGATCCAGTTGCACACCGGAGCGCTCACCGAGCCCTATCACGATCTCGGCGAATGTCATTGCGGTGAAATGGCGATTCCGCCGGCCGACCTCGACGACATGGTGCGCCGGTGTCATGAGGCGGGTCGCCAGGTCGCGATCCACACCAACGGGGACCGGGCCATCGACCTTGCACTCGACGCCATCGAGAAGGCGTTCGCGGCTGCCGGCGGAGTGCAGCTGCCGGGTGGCCTGCAGCACCGGCTCGAACACGTGCAGACTCTTCGCGACGATCAGATTCGGCGAATGCGTGAACTGGGTGTGTCCGCGTCGGTGTTCGTCAACCACGTCTACTACTGGGGCGATCGGCACCGCGACCGATTCCTCGGTCCGGAGCGGGGTAGCCGGATCAGCCCCCTGGCATCGATCACTGCGGCACAGGTTCCGTTCGCGCTGCACTGCGACAGTCCGGTCACCCCGGTCAACCCCCTGTTCACGATCCACACCGCGGTCAATCGCGTCACGCGCGGTGGTGCCGTCCTCGGACCCGAGGAGCGATTGGACGCCGAGACCGCGCTGGCCGGCTACACATCGTCGGCGGCTCGCCTCGGCGGTGAGTCCGAGGCCAAGGGTGCGATTGCGCCCGGGCTGTTCGCCGACTTCGTGGTGCTCGACGCGGACCCGACAGCTGTCGATCCGTCGGAGATCAAGGACATCGCGGTTCTCGCGACCGTGGTCGCGGGACAGGTCGTGTACGCGGCCGATTCCGAATTTCACTAGTTGCGTTTCGACTTCGACGGAAGTAGGCACGAATGACACGATCCTCGTTGGCCCGGGCAGGGACGATCCTGACCGCGCTCACCGCGGCAACCGTCCTGCTGGCGGGCTGCGCCGGCGGCGGTTCCGGCTCGTCGACAGACGCGTCGTCGGTGACGACCGGACTCGTCGGTGACCAGGCGGACGGCGGCGATCCGGTATCCGGTGGCACCTTGTCGTACGCGACGTACAACGGCGTGAGCAGTCTCGATCCGGCCGATCGCCAGGACGGCGGTGCCACCGGCGGCAGCGAGATGGCGGCGATCTACGACCTGTTGATGCGATACGACCCCGAATCCAAGGAATACCAACCGCAGCTCGCGGAGTCGTTGGAAGCCAACGGCGACAACACCGTCTGGACGCTGAAGCTGCGTTCCGGCGCGACATTCAGCGACGGCACCCCGGTGGATGCGGCGGCGGTGCAGTGGAGCATCAACCACTACCTCGAGAAGAAGGCCACGCATTCGCAGGTGTGGAAGGCGACGGTCGCCGACATCCAGTCGCCGGACTCGTCGACGGTGGTCTTCACGCTGAAGCAGCCGTGGAACGAGTTCCCGATCATGTTCACGACGGGCCCCGGCATGATCGTCGCCCCGTCGTCGATGGCCTCCGGCACTTTCGCGCCCATCGGCGCCGGCCCGTTCACGGTGGAGAAGTTCGCGTCGCAGGACGAGTTGGTTCTCGCTGCCCGCCCGAGCTACTGGGACGGCCAGCCGCACCTGGCGAAGCTCCGCTTCCCTGCCATCGTCAGCGAGCAGGGCAAACTCGACGCACTGCACACCGGCGGCATCCAGGCCGCCTACCTGCGCGGCGCGGAAGTGGTCCACAACGCGCTCGAAGCGGGCGACGTCGGTTACGTCTACACCGTGAACATGGGTGGCGTCGGGAACATCAATCAGCGTGAAGGCCGAGCCGCCTCGGACGAGCGCGTTCGTAAAGCGATCGTCGCCGGCTTCAACCCGGAGACGTTCAACCAGCGCGTCGAGGGCGGCTACGGGATGCCGGGCAGCGACATGTTCCAGTCGTGGTCGCAGTGGCACGGCGACGTTGCCGGCAGCGGCTACGACCCGGAGGCGGCGAAGAAGTATCTGTCGGAAGCCAAGGCTGACGGGTACGACGGCAAGCTCACCTACGTCGGTCTGAACGATCCGGCGACACAGAGCAGTGCGTTGGCCTTCCAGTCGATGCTGCAGGCCGTCGGCTTCACCGTCGACATCGTGTACGCGACGAGCATCAACGACCTCGTCAAGCGCATGTACGCCCAGCACGACTACGACATCGGATACGCGGGCTTCAACATTCTCGACGAGTCGCCTTTCGTCCGTCTCTACGGCAACCTCTTCAGCGAATCGTCGTCGAATGTTCTGGGCTACAAGAACCCGCAGATGGACGAACTCCTCGGCAAGCTGCAGACCGCGCCCTCCGACGACGACCGCCGCAAGGTGGTCGAGGACATCCAGACCGTCGTGAACGAGACGAATCCGATGCTCGTGGTCAACAGCGGCAAGTACTTCCTCCCGTGGAGCACGGACGCACACGGGATCACGCCCAGCGCCGACGGCATCCTGCTCTTCGGGAATGCTTGGCTCACTTCGGATTCCGCGTCATAGATTCGGATCCATCAAGAAACTCAGATTGGGGCGCCCCATGAATACAGGAAGGAGGCGATGAGGCGATGACGAGAACCGTGATCGACAAGGTGATCGAGCTTATCGTCGTGCTCTTCGTCGTCAGTCTCGGCACGTTCGCACTCGTTTCGCTCATCCCGGGTGATCCGTCCGTCGCGATGCTCGGTGAGGGACGCACGCCGGAGGAGTACGCGCAGGCGCGGGCGGACATGGGACTGAACGATCCCTTCTTCACGCGGTATTGGGATTGGTTGTCGGGCGCCCTGCAGGGTGATCTGGGGCAGTCGATGGTGCCGCCGCAGGGCCCGGTGACCGAAAGCATCAGTGCCGCTATCCCGGTCAGTGTGCAGCTGGCGGTGATGGGCCTGTTCATCGCGCTGGTGGTGGCGGTGCCGCTGGCAATGTACTCGGCGCGTCATCAGGGCGGTTGGATCGATCGTGCGATCAGCGCGTGCACGTTCGGTGTGCTGTCGATCCCGTCGTTCCTGTCGGGCCTGCTGTTGATCATGGTGATGGTCAACTACCTGGGATGGTTCCCGCGCTCGCAGTGGGTGCGGGTCTCGGAAGGGCTGGGACAGAATCTCTATCACGCGATCCTTCCGGCGATCACGATCAGCTTGTTGGAGATGGCGATGTTCATCCGGATCCTGCGCAGCGATCTGGTGATGACGCTGAAGGAGAACTTCATCCTGGTCGCGAAGGCGAAGGGCATGTCGAATGCGCGACTGTTGTTCAGTGACGCGCTGCGGCCGTCGTCGTTCTCGCTGATCACGATGCTCGGCATCGTGCTGGGGTCGATGATCGGTAGCACGGTGATCGTGGAGACGTTGTTCTCGCTGCCGGGAATGGGGTCGCTGATCGTGCGCGCCGCGCAGCAGGGCGACATGCCGATGGTGCAGGGCGCGGTGCTGGTGATCGCCCTGATCTATGTGGTGGCCAACGGTGTCATCGACATCTCCTACGGATACCTCGACCCAAGGAGCCGACGAGCCCATGTCTGAGATCAAGATTGACGACATCGATGTCGACATGCCGGCGATCACGGGCCGTGCCCTCGACGATGCGGGCGCCGAGGAGTTGGCGAACGCGAAGGATCTGTCCGAGCGCCGCAACCTGTATCGCACCGGGGTGATCCTGACCGTCGTGGGTGTGATCGCGGCGGGTATCGGTTTGGCGCCGATGCTGATGATGGGTGCGCGGGTGGCGATCTTCGTGATCGGCCTGATCGCCCTCTACATGGGTGTGCGGCGGATCGGGTTGGCGCGGTTCGGATCGGATTTCGATCTCACGTTCATCCTCTCGTGTGCGTGGTTGACGGTGTTGATCGTGGCCGCGCTCGCGGCGCCGCTGCTGCCGTTGGCCGAGCACCAGGACACCACCAAGACCCTTGCCGCGAAGAGCTACGCGGAGCCGAGTCTGTTCTCGTCGCATCCTCTGGGCACCAACAATTTCGGTCTCGACATGCTGGCACGCTCGATCTACGGTGCCCGCTCGTCGCTGATCGTGGCGGTCGCCGCGGTCGCGATCGGCATCCTGATCGGCGGAGCGATCGGTATCCTGGCCGGCTACTTCGGTGGCTGGGTCGACCGTATCGTCGGAATCTTCACGAACTCGCTGCTCGCGGTCCCGGCGTTGATCCTGCTGATCGCGCTCGCCTCGGTGCTCAAGCCGAACCTGCGCAACGTCTCGCTGGCGCTGGCGGTGCTCGCGATACCGAGCATGGTGCGAATAGCGAGAGCAAACACTCTGGTGTTCTCGCAACGTGAATTCGTCTTGGCGGCACGGGCAATGGGTGCCACGAGATGGCGGGTGATGCTGCGGGAGATCGCCCCGAACGTCGCGCTGCCGCTGCTCTCGCTCGGCATGGTGATGATCTCGGTGATGATCGTCGCCGAAGCATCACTGAGTTTCCTCGGACTCGGTATCCAGCCGCCGTCACCGACGTGGGGCAACATGATCTCCGAGGGTCAGGGCAACGTGTTCGAACAGCACCCGTACATCGTGTTGGTGCCCGGCATGTTCCTGTTCCTGACGGTGTTCTCGTTCAACATGGTCGGTGAGAAGGCCCAGAAGAAGACCGGTGGAACCCGGGAGGTGAAACTGTGACCAGCAACGAACCGATCCTCACAGTCGACGGTGTGTCGACGAGGTTCCGCACCAAGCGTGGACAGTTGCGGGCCGTCGAGCAGGTCAGCCTCGAACTCGACGCCGGCGAGACCCTCGGTCTTGTCGGTGAATCCGGGTCCGGGAAGTCCGTTCTCGGCCAGACCATCATGGGTTTGGTCTCGAACGGCGGCGGCACAACTGTCACCGGCGAGGTGCGGTTCATGGGCCGCGACATGCAGACGCTGACCCGCAAGGATCAGCAGCAGATGTGGGGCAATGACATCGCGATGGTCTTCCAGGACCCGATGTCGGCGTTGAACCCGTTCAAGAAGATCGGCACCCACATCACCGAATCGCTGCGTGCGCACCTGGGTGTGGACAAGAAGCAGGCGCGAGAGCGGGCGATCGAGCTGCTCCGTACGGTCCGTATCCCGGAGCCGACGCGGCGGATCGACCAGTATCCGCACGAGTTGTCCGGTGGTATGCGTCAGCGTGTGGTGATCGCGATGGCACTCGCGTGCGACCCGAAGCTGACCATCGCGGACGAGCCGACCACCGCCCTCGACGTCACAGTGCAGAAGCAGATCCTCGAACTGCTCGACGCGCTGCGCACCGAGATGGGCATGGCCGGCATCCTCGTCAGTCACGATCTCGGAGTCGTCGCCGGACAGACCGATCGGGTCGCGGTGATGTATGCGGGTCGCATCGTGGAGACGGCGCCGACCCGGCAGCTGTTCGCCAATCCGCGCCACCCCTACACCGAAGCGCTGTTGGCGGCGGTGCCGCGTCTCGAGCAGGAGCCCCACACCCGGCTCGAGTCCATCGACGGTGGTCTGCCCGACATGACGAAGCCGCCGACCGGGTGCTCGTTCGCATCCCGGTGCAAGTACGCGCAGGCCGTCTGCCGGGAGTCTGTACCGGCGCTGACGGCGTCCCCGGACACCGCCGGCGCACGCCACCCCCACGAGGTCGCCTGCCACTTCCCCCTGGACGGCACCGGTATCGCCGACCTCGGAGTGCCTGCCGTCGTGGGTGCACAAGATCGTGAGCTGGAAGTGGAGAGCATCTGATGGCCGGTAGTGGAGTGGCGCACCTGCGCGCGCAAGACAAGCCCGTCCTCGCCGTGGAGAACCTCGTCGTCGAGTTCCCGGCCGGCCGCGGACAGACCGTGCACGCAGTGTCGAACATCAGCTTCGACCTGCTGCCGGGCGAAACCCTCGGCATCGTCGGCGAATCCGGCTGCGGCAAGTCCACTGCCGGCCGCGCCGTCCTGCAGTTGCCGGCGCCGAAGTCGGGCAGCGTGACCATCGACGGTGTCGAGCTCACCAAGCTCAGTCCGTCTGCGCTGCGCAAGATTCGGGCGCAGATGCAGATGATCATGCAGGATCCGATCTCCTCGCTGAACCCGCGCCGCAAGGTCAAGCACCTCGTCACCGAGGGCCCGCGCATGTGGGGTCAGCACAACAAGGAGCGCCTCGAGCAGATCGGCCGCGAAACCCTCGCCGCCGTCGGACTCGACCCCGACATGGTGTGGGACCGCCTGCCCGGCGAGTTGTCCGGCGGCCAGTGCCAGCGCGTGTGCATCGCCCGGGCGATGATGCTCAAGCCGAAGATCCTGATCTGCGACGAACCCGTCTCGAGCCTCGACGTGTCCGTCCAGGCGCAGATCCTCAACCTGCTCGAACAGACCAAGACCGAGTTCGAGCTCACCATGATCTTCATCGCCCACAACATGGCCGTGGTCAAGAACATCAGCGACCGCGTCATGGTCATGTACCTGGGCAAGGTATGCGAGATCGCCCCCAGCCGGAACATGGAAACCCGCGCTCTGCACCCGTATTCGCAGCTGTTGCTGGCCTCGATTCCCGATCCCGACGTCCACCGCGGCGAAGCGGACACCACGCCGCTGATCGAGGGGGATCTCCCCTCGCCGTTGAACCCTCCGTCGGGCTGCCGGTTCCGCACCCGCTGCCCCCTCGCCACCGACCACTGCGCCGCCGAGGAACCACAGTTGCGGGAAGTCGAGGCAGGCCACTACGTGGCATGCCACAACGTCTGACACATACACAACCCGCGTTTTGCGCACTTACCGCGAAATCCCCGGCCTCCGGGGAGCGGTAAGTGCGCAAAACGCGTATGACGGGAGAGGTCGGGATCGATGGAGAATCTGTTCGACGATCAGGACATGACGGGTCTGGCTCGCTCGATTCGCGACGGCGACGTCTCCGCGCGCGAGGTGGTGGAGTTCTCGTTGCGCAGGCTCGAGGAACGCAATCCGGCGGTCAACGCCGTGGTGGCCGATCGGGCCGAGCAGGCCCTGGCCGAGGTCGACGCGGGCCTGCCGGACGGACCGCTGCGCGGAATCCCCTTCCTGATCAAGGATTTGCACGCTGACGTCGCCGGCATGGCCACGTCGAACGGGTCGCGACTGTTCGCGGGCCGAGTGGCCGAACGCGACACCGAGTTGGTGTCGCGGTATCGGCGGGCCGGTCTCGTCATCATCGGCAAGACCAACACCCCCGAGTTCGGCCAGAACGCGAGCACCGAGCCCGTCCTGTTCGGGCCGACGCGTAATCCGCGCCGTCTCACACACGGCGTCGGTGGGTCTTCGGGCGGCGCGGCCGCCGCTGTCGCGGTGGGTATCACGCCCGCCGCACACGCCAGCGACGGTGGCGGGTCCATCCGAATCCCGGCCTCCGCGAACGGTCTCGTGGGCCTCAAGCCGTCGCGCGGTCGGATGCCGTCGGAGGCGCCGCTCTCCGGCCCGATGGCAGTGGAACACGCCGTGACCCGCAGCGTCCGGGACACTGCGCTGCTGCTCGATCTCACGTCGGGCCCGGCGGTGGGCGCACCGTTCGGCATCGCGCCGCCCGCACGCCCGTTCGTCGCCGAGGTCGGTGCGGACCCCGGCACGCTCCGCATCGGCATCACCACCACCCTGCCCGGTGGGGAGCCCGCCCACCCGGACTGTGCCACGGTCGCAACCGATGTCGGCGTGCTGCTCGAGAAGCTGGGGCATCGTGTCGAGACCGCCACTCCGGTGTTCCATCCGGAAGCTCTCGGGGCGGCGATGCAGTACCTGATGTCGGCGTCGATGGCCGTCGAGATCGATCGGCGGTTGGCCGAACTCGGCCGGGAACTGCGCGATGACGACCTCGAGACGATGGCGCGTGTGCAGTACGAGCGCTGCAAGTCGCAGTCCGTCACCGATCTGTCCGCGGCCTACTCGGCACTCGAGTTGACCGGACGTGAGATCGGCCGGTTCTTCACCGAGTACGACCTGCTGCTCACGCCGACGCTCGGTGCGCCCACTCCGGAGCTGGGGCTGTTGGACGCGATGAACCTCGAAGCCATGTGGAAGCACGCCGGCATCTACGGGGCATTGACCTCACCGTTCAACAGCGGCGGGCAGCCGGCGATTTCGCTTCCGCTGGGCAAGGATTCGTCCGGAATGCCGTTGGGTGCGCAACTCGTTGCCGGCCACGGCCGTGAGGACCTGCTGATCCGGGTCGCGTCGCAGTTGGAGGCCGCGTATCCGTGGAGCACCGCGACGGTGTGGCCTCCGGTGGCGGGCTGAGTCGCTCGCGTCAGCGAGTGGGTGGTTGAACGGCGGGTGCGGTGACGTCGCAGTGCGGTTGGCACGCGACGTCCTCGCCCGCCGTCTCCGTTTCCTGCACCCTGACCGGGACGTGCCGGGGGATCATCACCGCCGAGATCGCGGCACCGATCAGGAGCAGTCCGGCGCAGATGAGCATCGCGATCCGGAATCCGGACGCGAACGCCTCGGGGTCGCCGAGTGCGTCGGCACCGATTCCGGCGAGCGCCGGCAGCGCGGCCACGGCGAGTAGTTGACTGGTTCGGGCCACCGCGTTGTTCACCCCGGAGGCGACGCCGGCCTGATCGGACGACACCGAGCCGAGGACGGCCGCGGTGAGCGGGGCGACGAGTGCGGACAGGCCCAACCCGAAGACGAGGACGGCGGGCAGGACCTGCGTCGGGTACGACGCGTCGGGCCCGATGCGCAGCATCAGCAGCAATCCGGCGGCGCCGAGCAGTGGCCCGACGGTCATGAGAATCCGTGGTCCGTGCACCTGAGCCCAGCGTCCCGCGCGCGACGACAGCAGCAGCATCAGGATCGTGATCGGCAGTGACGCGACACCGGCGGCGAGCGGCGAGTAGCCGGACACGATCTGCAGTTGCAGCAGCAACAGGAAGAACACACCCCCGAGCGCCGCGTAGACCGCGAGGGTCACCAGATTGGCGGCGACGAACACCCGCGACGCGAACAGTTTCCCGGGCACCAGGGCGGACCGGGACCGTCGCTCGACCACGACGAAGGCCGCCATCACCACGATGCCGGCCGCGGCCGCCCACCAGGCCTTCTCGATCAGTCCGTAGGTGAGCGCGCCCAACGCGAGGGCGGCCAGAGTCGATCCGGGGATATCGAGCCGTTCCGGCGGGTGCGGATCGCGGGTCTCGGGTACGTGCCGCGCCGACACCCACACCACCGCGACCGCGAGCGGAAGGTTGATGAGGAACACCGAGCGCCACCCCGCAATCTCGACGAGCCAGCCGCCGAGTAGCGGACCGACGGCCGCCGCGACCCCGCCGAGCCCGGACCAGAGTCCGATCGCCGCACCCTGATCGTCGTCGTCGAAGGACGCGGAGATGATCGCCAGGCTGCCCGGGGTCAGCAGCGCCGCGCCGACCCCTTGGAGCAGTCTGGCTGCCACGAGGACCGTGACATTCGGTGCGAGAGCGCATAATCCGGACGCGATCGCGAACCACACGGTTCCCCAGACGAAGACGCGCCGGCGTCCGATCCGGTCGCCGAGGGCGCCACCGAACAGGATCAGAGACGCAAGCGTCAGCGTGTAGCCGCTGAGGACCCACTGGAGCCCCGCCACCTCCGCGCCGAGGTCCTCGCCGATGCGGGGGAGGGCGACGTTGACGACGGTGCCGTCGAGCATCGCGAGTGACGAGCCGAGCACGGTCGCGGCTACGACCCACCGTCCTCGCGACGATTTCAGGTGGAGCGCCGGAGCGGTCATGTCTTCGATGGTGCTCGCGACGGGACGCCACGGGAAGGCCGGTTCGAGCATTTGAAACCGGTCTGTCGGTTGTGTCTGGTAAATCAGACCCCGGATACCCGCACACAGCGATTCGACAGCCCGTCACGGAACAGGGGGAATCTATACCTCGAGATGACGTCGTTCTCGAAGTCGGGACTGATCGAGCAGCTGGAGTTCGAGGGCTACACGCGTGCGCAGGCCGAATACGGAGCCAATGCGGCGTACTGACGGGGACAGGCCGTCTCCTCGCGATTCGTGAGGAGACGGTAAGAGTTGCACGCCGCGCCGTCGTAACGGCCACGGCGGCAACACCGCGACTCCTACCGTTGCGCATTCGGAGGGAAATCGACGAGTGGAGCGACATGTTCTCGATACGTGGTGGGGCGAAGCAAAATCGGCGGGCGGCTGCGCTGGCGCTCCTGTGTGGTGTGGTGCTCGCGACCGCCGCCTGTTCGGAGCCGCCTGACCCCGATCCCGGTCCGAGTTCTGCCCCCGGGCCGACGACGGCCGCGACGGTGACGGCGCAGCCGATCGCGGCGCCGACGTCCGCCGAGCTGAATGCGAACCTGTCCCGCGCGTTCGACGAGGCGGTGCCCGCAGCGGAGAAGATGACGCTCGTGCAGGGCGCGCAGGCGGATCCTGCGCTCATCGACCGGGTGGTCGAGGCGGCGAGGGTCAACAAGGCGTCCGCTCTGGTGACCGATGTGACCGACCTCGGCGACGGCATGGTGGCGGCCACCGTCGTCATGACGCTCGACGGCCAGCCGGCACCCGAGAGCATCATCAATTTCGTCGCAGAGGACGGCGTGTGGAAGCTGACGCAGGACAACGCGTGCGGCATCGTCGGGCTGGCGGGACTCACCTCGCCGACGTGTGCGTGACCGTGTAACCGCCCTCGCGGCGTTGCCGAGCCGTCGGCGGCGCCGCGAGTGATGATGGGGCGATGGCGAACACTGTGATCTTCCGGGTAGCCGTCACGACCTTGGTGTCAGGGACTCTCCTCGCCACGGCGGCCTGTTCGGGCACCACGGACGACACTGCGCAGGCACCGGAACCTGCGATGTCCGCGGCTCCGACGACGCAATCTACGCCCACGCCGGTAGTCGAAACTGCTTACACCGCAACATCCGTGCGCGTCGTGGGCGCCAACGGGCAGGCGAGCTACGACGTCCTGGTCCCGCAGATCGAGGGAGGGGACCCGGCCGTCTCCGACGAGTTCGACGAATCGATGCGCGCCGCGCTGCAGGACCAGATCGACGGCTGGCCGGCCGATCGGTTCACCCTCGAATCCACCGACCGGTCGGCAGTGGTGCACATCGGATCCCGGGTGGTCAGCGGGCTCCTGGTCACCTCGTGGAATGCCGACCCGCCGGGCGCACACCCCACACCGTTGGTTGCGACGGTCGTGATCGACGCCGACGATGCCCAGCCGATCACGCTCGAGCGGTTGTTTCCGGACCTGCAGGCCGGACTGAACCGGCTGTCGCAGGAGTCGGCGCTACTCCTCCCGGACACCGCTGCGGGCCCCGACTTCGTGCGCGAGGGCATCGAACCGAAGAGCGAAAACTTCGCGAACTGGGTGGCGACCCCGGCGGGGATGGAGATCCATTTCACCGACTACCAGGTGGGGCCGCACGCGATCGGCCTGATCGACGTGACGGTTCCGTGGAATCGATTGACCGATGTCGCCGCGCCGGGCCTCGTCGGAGTGGTCTCGAGCTGACCCGGACCTCGGGCGCTGATCGAATGACCGTTCAACGGGAGGATCCCTGGATCGCGAGCTCGCGAGAAAGGAGATTGGAAGTTCGAGCGGGGCACCAGCACAGCCCGTTGCGCGCGCCGCTGAACGAAAGGACTCACCCATGACTTCCGTGGATGTCGACACCGACGAGATCCGCATCATCGAGCAGGGCACGCCGCCCGCTCGTTTCGCCCGCGGCTGGCACTGCCTGGGTCTCGTCGACGGTTTCCGTGACGGCAAGCCGCACTCGGTCGAGGCGTTCGGCACCAAGCTCGTGGTGTTCGCCGACAGCAAGGGCGATCTGAAGGTCCTCGACGCGTACTGCCGGCACATGGGCGGCGACCTGAGTCAGGGCGAGATCAAGGGCGACACCGTCGCGTGTCCGTTCCACGACTGGCGCTGGGCGGGCAACGGCAAATGCACCGATATCCCCTACGCGCGACGCGTTCCCCCGGTGGCGAAGACGCGGGCATGGCTGACGATGGAGCAGGACGACCTGCTGTTCGTGTGGAACGACCCGGAGGGGAATCCGCCGCCGCCCGAGGTCACGATTCCTGCGATGCGGAGCGACGACGCCGAGTGGACCGACTGGCAGTGGAAGTCTTTGGTCATCGACACCAATTGCCGTGAGATCGTCGACAACGTCGTCGATATGGCGCACTTCTTCTACGTGCACTACTCGTTCCCGACGTACTTCAAGAACGTCTTCGAGGGCCACGTCGCGATCCAGGAGCAGAAGGGTGTCGGCCGCGAGGATGTCACCGAGTGGACCGACCCCGACGTCCCGAAGCTGGTGGGCAACACATCCGTTGCCGCGTACTACGGTCCGTCCTTCATGATCGACGACCTGATCTACCACTACGACCGGTACGACGTGGAGTCCGTCCTCATCAACTGCCACTACCCGATCGCCCCGGACAAGTTCGTGCTCATGTACGGCATCTCGGTGAAGAAGACCGAGCAGGTGCCCGCCGACATCGCGGACCAGCTCGTCGACGCGATGACCGGCTACATCGGGATCGGCTTCGAGCAGGACATCGAGATCTGGAAGAACAAGACCCGGATCGAGAACCCGCTGCTGACCAACGAGGACGGCCCGGTCTACCAGCTGCGTCGGTGGTACGAGCAGTTCTATGTCGACGTCGCCGACGTGACGTCGGACATGGTGGACCGCTTCGAGTTCGAACTCGATACCACCAAACCTGTCGAGGCGTGGAAGCAGGAAGTGGCCGACAATCTGGCACGCCGCGCTGCCGCGTCGCAGGCGTAGTCGTGGAATCCGTCGAATGCCGCCGCTGCGGCTGCCGAGTGCTGGTGACCAAGAACAGTTGGCAGCACACGTCGGTCCAGTGGACGGCGGAGGCACGCGCCGCCTGTCTGGAACTGGGGGAGGACGCGACAGGTCCTGCGTCGTGCGCGCGTAGTTGCCCGGCGATGCAGGACTCCATCGCACAGGCGGCCGTCGACGGGCGGATCACCGTTCTCGACGGCTGACATCCACACGCCCCACATCGGCGCCCTCACCGTTCGCGGTGGGGGCGCTGTCGTTTCGGTACCCAGGCGCTGGTTGCCGCAGGGGTTCTGCGAGTACCGCATGGCGAGTCGGTACTGACAACCCCTGCGGCAGCGCGACAACCCTTGCGGCAACAGTGTTACCGGCCCGAGCCGCTGCCGTTGAACGGGAAAATCTTCGTACGTGTTCGGTCGGAACGGCGAGGAGTCAGCGACGAGTACCCGCTGGCGGGCCGGTCGCGGAGCAAGTTTGTCGGCCGAAGGAAAGCGATACCCGCCCGGATCCACCGGAACCGGGACCGAGTCGCCGACGGCTCAGAATCCGGCCGCGGGGTCGGTTCCCGTCTGACGTAGTGGTCCATGCCCGGATTGTAGGCGGATGGACGGCCGTGCCTGATGCTCTCGTGGTGCGCCGTGGACATCTCGACCGGGAGTTCGTCGCTCGGGGGACAACAAGGTGAATCGACGGCGACAGCAGGCGAATTGACCGGTTTGCCCACCCTCGAGCACTCAGTCGACCGCTGCTGTTCGCCTGCTCGACACTCGATCGTTCCGGAATCGTTGCCGGGTCACGTGAATATTACTCACGGAGATTCGAGCAGGTCGGAAGTGAAATCGACTGTCTCGCAGAATCTCTGCCCGGATCTCGCAACTAGTCTCGTGAGCGCCGTGCAGCACCCGTCCGCGTGACACCGCGCGGGCACATCATTCACTGTGAGGAGTTTTCGACATGGGTTCTTCCACCGCAGATCTCGCCCTGCTCAAGCAGATCCAGCCGGTCGTCAGCGGCGTCGGCACCGTCATCGGTGGCATCGGCGCGATCCTGTCGGTGATCGGTGCGCTGGGTGTGCTGTTCCCCACCGCCTGATCTTCGTCAGAACACCTCCGGCCCGCATCCGTCAAGGGATGTGGGCCGGAGGGCGTTACGCAGTCTCTACTTGTAGCTGTAGAAGCCCTGACCGGTCTTGCGGCCGAGCTGGCCGGCGTCCACCTTGCGGCGGAGCAGGGCCGGCGGTGCGTAGTGCGGCTGACCGAACTCGGCATGCAGCGACTCGGCCGCAGCGAGCGCGACGTCGAGGCCGACGGTGTCGAGCAGGGTGAGCGGACCCATCGGGTAGCCGCAGCCGCCCTTCATTGCGTCGTCGATGTCCTCGGCGGACGCGTAGCCCGACTCGAGCATGCGAACCGCGTCGCACAGGTACGGGATCAGCAGGGCATTGACGATGAAGCCGGCGCGGTCGCCCGCACGAACAGCCTTCTTGCCCAGGGTGTTGCGTGCGAAGTCCGTCACGGCTGCAACGGTTTCTTCCGACGTGACGAGGCTGACCACGATCTCGACCAGCGGCATCACCGGCACCGGGTTGAAGAAGTGCACGCCGACGACCTGCGACGGACGCTGGGTCGCCTTGGCGATCTTGATGACCGGGATCGACGAAGTGTTGGTCGCGAGGATGCCCGACGGCTTCACGATCTTGTCGAGCTTGCCGAAGATGTCGAACTTGAGAGCCTCGATCTCCGGCGCGGCCTCGATGACGAGGTCGCGGTCCGCGAACTCTTCGATGTCGAGCGTCACGCGCACCCGGGAGATGGCGGCGTCCGCCTCCTCCTGGGTGATCTTGCCGCGGGCGACGCCCTTGCCGATCGAGTTCGCGATGCGGGCCTGGGCGGCGTCGGCGAACTCCTGCTTGGTCTCGAGGATCAGGACGTTGCTTCCGGCCTTGGCACACACCTCAGCGATTCCGGCACCCATCGTGCCGCCACCGATCACACCAACTAGCTCCACAGTCGAATCTCCACTGTCGTCTCTTCACGCCGCCGGTCGGGCGACGTGCTTTCACGGTCATTCTGCTATCCGGCGTCGTGCAACCGTCACCCCGGCGTCGGAAGTTCCGAGGCCGGGGTGACGGGCAGTGCGGGTGTCGACGATCCGGTCAGCTGCCGAGGCTGCCGCCTCCCAGACCGCCGATACCGGCGCCTCCTCCGATATTGCCGCCTTGGCCCTGGCCGCCCATGATGGTCATGAGCTGGCCCAGAACGTCCACCAGTTCTCCGAGAATGCTGATCGATCCCATGCGTAATCAACTCCTCCTGCGTCGGTCACGGTGCCGGCCCCCGAACGGCCTGCCTGGAAAGCAGTTCCCGGTTCGAACCGTGCTGTCACCTACCGCGGCACCACAGGCGCCGTCCCCTCATTGAACGCCCGGGATACCCGGTAGGGAACCGTCGCAGCGGAACTGTGCGTCACTTGAGCAGTGCGCGTGACATGACCAGACGCTGAATCTGGTTGGTGCCCTCGTAGATCTGGGTGATCTTGGCGTCGCGCATCATGCGCTCCACCGGGAAGTCGGTGGTGTAGCCGGCGCCGCCGAACAGCTGGACGGCGTTGGTGGTGACCTCCATCGCGACGTCCGAGGCCAGGCACTTCGCGGCGGCAGAGATGAAGCCGAGGTTCTTCTCGCCACGCTCGGCCCGTGCGGCCGCGGTGTAGACCATGAGACGGGCCGACTCGATCTTCATCGCCATGTCGGCGAGCATGAACTGGGTGTTCTGGAAGTCGGCGATCGCTTTGCCGAACTGCTTGCGGTCCTTGGTGTATGCGAGTGCGGCGTCGAACGCGCCCTGGGCGAGGCCGAGTGCCTGCGCGCCGATCGTGGGGCGCGTGTGGTCGAGCGTCTCGAGGGCGGTCTTGAAGCCGGTGCCGGGCTCGCCGATGATCCGATCGCCCGGAATGCGGCAGTTCTCGAAGTACAGCTCGGCGGTGGGCGAGCCCTTGATGCCCAGCTTGTGCTCGAGCGGTCCCACGACGAAGCCCTCGTCGTCCTTGTGGACCATGAATGCGGAGATGCCGTTGGCGCCCTTGTCGGGGTCGGTCACGGCCATCACGGTGTACCAGGTGGACTGGCCGCCGTTGGTGATCCAGCACTTGGAGCCGTTCAGGATCCAGTCGTCGCCGTCGGCCTTGGCGCGGGTGCGCATGCTCGCGGCGTCGGAGCCGGCCTCACGTTCGGAGAGGGCGTACGACGCCATCGCGCCCTCCGCGATCTGCGGAAGCACCTGCTTCTTGAGATCCTCGGAGCCCTTGAGGATCAGGCCCATCGTGCCGAGCTTGTTGACGGCGGGGATCAGCGAGGACGAGCCGCAGACGCGGGCGACTTCCTCGATCACGATGCAGGAGGCGACGGAGTCGGCGCCCTGGCCGTCGTATGCCTCGGGGACGTGGACGGCGTTGAAGCCGGAGCTGACGAGCGCCGCCAGAGCTTCCTGGGGGAAGCGGGCCTTCTCGTCGACCTCCTTCGCGTACGGCGCGATCTCCTTCTCGGACAGTGCGCGGATCGCGGCCCGCAGCTCGTCGTGCTCCTCGTTCAGCTGGAAGAGGGGGAAATCGGGATTGCCGGACATGGGGACGCTCCTCGTCGTGCGTGCGGTCGGCGGCACCGAGTCGTCGGGCACTCAGTGCCAAGCCGGGTTGGGCTGGCCGTGGCGTACTTGACGGCATGTTTCACCGATCGCGCACGTACGTCCACGAATGATCCCAGTCAAGCATGGCACTTAGTGCCAGTCAAGGATGGCGAGCCTCGAGTTGTCGGCGGACCTGCCGGGCCACCTCGTCCGCCGGTGTTCCCGCCGGGTACGTCACGACCGTCACGATCTCGCCCGGGGCCGCTGTGGTCGCGGGTTCGTGCACGGGGGCACCGGGGACGAACTTGCGTCGGATGTCGGCCAGTGCGTCCCGCAGTGCCTCCGGGGTTGCGTGTTCGTCACCGCGGATCATCGCCCGGAGCAGGTGGTTGTGGCACGCCGTCACGCTCGCCGTGAAACCGACGACGTCGAGAGGCGGCGCCGACGGCACGGCGTCCCGGAGGTAGTCGCTGAACACGCGCTCGTATCGGTAGCCGGTGACGAGTTCGCGGTCGCGCAGCGCCGGCACGCGCTGGACCACTTGGTAGCGCCGCACCGACAGCTCGCGGTTCTCGCGATACCGGTCGAACACCAGGTGGGCGGCCTCGCAGACCGCCTCCCACGGGTCCACCACCGTGCTGGCCAGATACGCGGACGCCTGCTCGATGAGCGATTCGTGGTCGGCGAAGATCACGTCCTCCTTCGACCGGAACTGGCGGAAGAAGGTGCGCCGCGAGACGCCCGCGGCCGCGGCGATCTGATCGACGGTGGTCGCCTCGTATCCGTGCTCGGCGAAGAGCCGGATGGCCTGGGTCGCGACGTGCACCCGGAAGTCCGCGGTGTCGCCGTTCGTGTCGGGTCCCGTGCCCTCGCCGCGCTCACTCATGCGTGCCAGTATCCACGGGCTGACCAGCCCATCTTTACCGCGCTGCCAGGCGGGCGGATACTGCACGTAAGGCGCTGCCCGTCGTAGGACGGCTTCCGCCCGAGGGAGTTTTCGTCCGACGACGGTGGCGCGAGCCACCGTGGCGAAGCGAACCTCTTTGGGGGCGATACGTGGATTCTGCCGAACCTCCCGAATCTCACATGGCCGGTGCCGATGCCGATCCGCACCCGCGCCGGTTCCCGCTGTCGGAGGCCCAACGCGCGCTGTGGTTCGCTCAGCAGTTGGTGCCCGACGTCCCGCTCTTCATCGCGCAGTACGTGGAGATCGACGGCCCCCTCGACATCGACGTGCTGCGTGCGGCGAACGTCCGCGCGGCCCACGAGTTCGAATCACCGTTCCTTCGTGTCGTCACCGTCGACGGCGAACCGATGCAATATGTCGACCAGGATCGGGACACGTCGATCGAGCTGGTGGACCTCCGTGTCGATGCCGACCCGGAAGCGGCAGCGCACGCGTGGATGCAACGCGAGGCGGCGACACCGATCGACCTCTCCGTCGACCGGCTCGTCCAGACCTCGATCCTGCAGATCGGTGATCGACATTTCTTGTGGTACAGCCGAAGTCATCACATCGCGCTCGACGGGTACGGTGCCGCGACCATGCTCTACCGCATCGCCCATCTCTATACGGCGATGGTGGAGGGGCGTGAGGCCGATCCGCCCGCGGCCGCCGATCTGAGATCCCTCCACGACATCGACGAACGCTATCGGGCGTCGGACCGTCACCGCACGGACCGTGCGTACTGGACACACCGGCTCGGCGGGGTTCGCGGTGTGACGCTCGTCGGTGCGGGCGCGCCCGCGGTGGCCGAAAGTCGGCTCGCAACTGCGATGTTGTCCGATTCGACGATGCGTCGACTCGAACGGACGAAGGAGGCGCAAGGGCCCGGCGCCTCGGCCGCGGCGCGGATCATCGCGGCCTTCGCCTGGTTCCTGAGCCGGACGACGGGTCGCCGCGACGTGGTCGTCGACATCCCGGTCTCGGCACGAACCACCGCTGTGCTGCGGCGGTCGGGCGGAATGACCGTCAACCTGGTGCCGATCGGAGTCGAGATCCGCGACGACGATACGGTCGGTCAGCTCGTCGGTCGTGTGCAGGTCGAACTGGTTGCAGCACTGCGACATCAGCGTTGCAGTCGCGCCGACATCCAGCGTGACCTCGGCGTCGACCTCTCGGCGCCGATCGTCAACGTGATGTTCTTCCACCCCGAGATCGTGATGGGTTCACTCGCAACCGAGTTCCACATCATCACCTCCGGGCCGGTGGATGACCTGCTGGTCAACGTCTATCAATCCGGCACGCCGGTAAGAACTTTCGTCGACTTCCGGGCGAACCCACACCGGTACACGGAGGAGATCGAGGCCTCCCACCACCGACGCTTCCTGGAGTTGCTCGAACAGTTCGTCGCCGCGGATGCGCAGTCGCCGCTCGCCGAGTTGCACGTGGACGCCGCACCGTCTCCGGTGGCGGACGCATCCGCGGCGCCGGCCTCGCCGGCGCCTGCCGCGGTGCCCGAGTCGAACGCTCCCGATGTGGACGGCGCCACCGAGCAGGTGATCGCCGACGTGTTCACCGAGGTCCTGTGCACTACCCGGCCGGTTCTGCCCGAGGACAGCTTCTTCGATCTCGGGGGTGACTCGCTGGTGGCCACGAAGGTGGTGGCCCGGCTGAACACGGCTCTCGGTGTGACGCTGACGGTGCGGGATCTGTTCGAGGCGCCCACCGCGCGCCGCCTTGCGGGGCACGTCGGCGCCTTGATCGGGACGGGCGGAGCGCCGGCCGGTCCGGCGCCGATCCTGCCACCCCGCCGCGGGGACCGACCGGAGCGACTCCCGCTCTCCCCGGCGCAGCGGCGGATGTGGTTCGTCAACCAACTCGACATCGATTCGCCGGTGTACAACATCGCATTCGCGGTGACGCTGACCGGACAGCTCGACATCCGGGCGCTGCGCACCGCGATCGCCGATGTCGTCGAACGTCACGAGGCGCTGCGCACGGTGTTCCCGGTGGACGTCGAAGGCCCCCGTCAGGTGGTCGTGCCGACCGAGTCGGCGGTGCCGGACGTGACGCCGATCGCGGCGGTGCGGGACGAGGTGTGGAACGAGGTCCGGGCCGGCGCCATCGTGGGATTCGATGTCCGTGAGCAGCTTCCACTGCGTGTGCGCCTGTTCCGGATCGGCTCGGACGAACACGTCCTGGCGGTGGTTCTGCATCACATCGCGGCCGACGGACAGTCGGTGCTACCACTGTCGCGCGACGTGATGGTTGCGTACGACGCCCGACGAGCCGCCGGTCTGCCCGCCTGGACCCCACTACCGGTCCAGTACGCCGATTATGCTCTGTGGCAACGCGAGATGCTCGGGGACGAACGCGATCACAACTCGGTCGCTGCCCGTCAGCTGCAGTTCTGGACGGCCGAGTTGGCGGACCTGCCTCCTGCCATCGCGCTGCCGCACGACCGTCCACGCTCCGCGACGGCGACGACGCGCGGGGAAACAGTCACCTTCGACATCGACCCGGACACGCACCGGCGGCTGGTCGATCTGGGCCGCGAGTGCGACTGCACACTGTTCATGGTGCTCCACGCTGCGTTCGCTGTGCTGCTGTCGCGGCTCGGGGCCGGCCGTGACGTCGCGATCGGCACCCCGGTGGCCGGACGGGCGGCCGCCGAACTCGACGACTCGGTGGGCATGTTCGTCAATACTCTGGTGCTGCGCAGCGACGTCGATCCCGCGTCGACGTTCGTCGAGACGCTGGCGGGTATCCGCGACACCGATCTGGGTGCGCTCGCGAACGCGGAACTGCCGTTCGAGCGGCTCGTCGAGGAACTCGCGACCGACCGCTCGCCCGCGCAGGCACCGCTCGTCCAGGTGATGCTCGAGCTGCAGACTGCCGAGATCACTTCGGTGGAGCTGCCGGGCGTTGCCGCCGACGTGCGGGAGATCGACACCGGGGTCGCGAAGTTCGAACTGCAGCTGAGCGTGCGAGAACAGGTCGACGAGGAGGGGCAGCCGCACGGTCTCTCGGCTGCAATGCACTTCGCATGCGATCTGTTCGATCGTGCGACGATCGACGGCTTCGCCGAGCGACTGCACCGCATCCTCGCGACGATCGCCGCGGACGGCGATACCGTCGTCGGTGACTTCGAGATCGCCGACGACACCGAACGCGCGCTGTCCGCGTTCGCGCCGGAAGTACGCGGCGTGGCTGCGACGCTGCCTGATCTGCTGAGGCGGGCAGCCGCGGCGAATCCGGCCGCGGTTGCCGTCGTCGCGGACGGGTCGAGGCTGACGTACCGAGCGCTGTCCGAACGTACGAACCGGCTGTCCCGCTGGCTGATCGGGCGTGGGATCGGACCGGAGTCGCGGGTAGCTGTCGCGATGACGCGGTCGGTGGACCTGCCGGTCGTCCTCGCCGCGGTGGTCGGCGCGGGAGCCGCATACGTGCCGGTGGACGTCGACTACCCCGACGAGCGCATCGCCTTCCTGCTCTCCGATGCCCGCCCGGCGTGCGTACTCGTCGATTCCGCTGGTGCCCGCCGCTTGTCGTCGGTGCCGGTCGACGTCCCGCTCGTGAGTATCGACACCGATCCGGTCCGGGCCGCGGTGGCCGAGATGTCGACGGACCCGGTCGTCGACGCCGACCGCACAGCGCCGCTGCGACCCGACGCGACCGCGTACGTCATCTACACGTCCGGCTCGACCGGCCGGCCCAAAGGGGTTGCCATCCCGCACCGCAGCGTGGTCACGTTGTTCGAGCGCACACAGCCGCTCTTCATGTTCGACGCGACCGACGTGTGGACGATGTTCCATTCGTACGCATTCGATTTCGCGGTGTGGGAACAGTGGGGTGCGCTGCTGCACGGCGCGACCGTCGTGGTGGTCGACCGCGACACGGCTCGATCGCCCCGGGACTTCCTCACATTGTTGCGCGACGAAGGCGTGACGATTCTGAGCCAGACCCCGGGCGCGTTCCGTCAGCTGATCGACGTGGATTCGGCGTCGGGCGACGGAGAACGCGCACTGCGGTTGCGGCACGTGATCTTCGGTGGTGAGGCGCTGGACCCAGGGCAATTGTCGGCTTGGTTCGAACGCTGGGGCGACGCCCGCCCACTGCTGTCGAACATGTACGGGATCACCGAGACGTGTGTGCACGTCACCCACAGTCTGCTCAGTGCAGAGTCGGCCTCACGCGGGATCCCGGGTGCGATCGGGCACCCGCTCCCGGGCATGGTGGTGCGGGTACTCGACGGGCGGCTGCACCCCCTGCCACCCGGTGTCGTCGGCGAACTGTACGTGGCCGGTGCGCAATTGGCGCGCGGCTACCTCGACCGGCGCGGGTTGACCGCGAGCCGGTTCGTAGCGGATCCGTTCGGTGCCGGCACCCGGATGTATCGGACGGGAGACCGGGGCGCCTGGACGGCCGACGGCACCCTGCGATTCGCGGGGCGCGCCGACGCACAGGTGCAGGTCCGCGGTTACCGCGTGGAACTGGGCGAGGTGGAGTCGGTCCTCGCCGCGGTTCCAGGGGTCGGCTCTGCCGTTGCGATCGCCGACGACGCTCCGTCCGGAGTTCGGATTCTCGGCTACGTGGTGCCGTCGGACGGGGTGCCGCTCGATCCCGGCAGCGTGCGAGATGCCGCGGCGCGCACGCTGCCGGGATACATGGTGCCGTCGGTGGTCACGGTCCTGGATCGGCTGCCGATCACGGCGCACGGCAAGCTCGACCACGCGGGGCTGCCCGCCCCCGAGGACGCCGAGCGCGTGCTCGTCGCTCCGCGTGATCCTGTCGAGGAGGCCGTGGCAGCGGTGGTCCGCACGCTGCTCGGGCTCGATCGGATCGGTATCGACGACGACTTCTTCGCGCTCGGCGGAAACTCGTTGGTGGCCGCCCAGCTGGCGGCCCGCGTCGGCGATGCGACGGGTGCCGATCTCGGTATCCGGGACGTGTTCGACGCGCCCACCGTCGCGGGGCTGGCCCGCCGAGCCTCCGGGACGGACGCGGTGGGCCCGCGGGCCCGGCCACCCCTCCTCGCGCGGCCCCGGCCGCCGCGGATTCCGCTCTCGCCCGCCCAACAGCGGATCTGGTTCATCAATCAGTTCGACACGGACTCACCGTCGTACAACATCTCGCTCTCACTGCACCTGTCGGGAGTGCTGGATCGGGACGCGCTTGTCGGGGCGATCGGCGATGTGGTCGCGCGGCACGAGTCGCTGCGCACGATCTACCCGCTCGACGACTCCGGCCCCCGCCAGGAGGTGCTGTCCGTCGACCGGATGGATCTCCTGATCGACGGCGAGGACGTCGACGGCGAGGGCGACTTGCAGCGGCGGATGCGGGCGGTCATGTCGCGGGGATTCGACGTCTCGGTACGGGTGCCTCTGCGCGCCAGTTTGTTTCGGATCGGTGAAACCGAGAACGTGCTCACAGTGGTCCTGCATCACATCCTGGCGGACGGGTTCTCCCTCGGGGTGCTTGCGCGTGACCTCGTGACGGCCTACGCGGCCCGGACGGCTTCGGGTGCGCCATCGTGGACGCCTCCTGCCGCGCAGTACGCGGATTATGCTCTGTGGCAGTCGGACTGGTTGGGGGATGTCGACGACCCGGACTCGCTGCTCGCCCGCCAACTCGACTACTGGACGACGACCCTGGCGGACCTGCCCGCCGTGCTGGACCTGCCGTGTGACCGGTCCCGACCCGACGTGCGGACCCAGGAGGGCGATCGCGTCGAGTTCGAGCTCCCGGCCGATCTGCACGGACGGATCGTCGAGCTTGCGCGCCGGCATGATTCGAGTGTGTTCATGGTGGTGCACGCGGCTCTGGCAGTCCTGCTGGCACGGCTCGGTGGGACCGACGACATCGCCGTCGGCACACCGATCGCGGGCCGCGGCGCGGCGGCACTGGACGACATGGTCGGCATGTTCGTCAACACCCTCGTCCTGCGCTGCACCGTCGGCGGCAGCCGTTCGTTCGCGGAACTGTTGCACCAGGTTCGGGAGACCGACCTGGGTGCGTTCATGCACGCCGACGTCCCCTTCGAGCGGGTGGTCGAGGCGGTGGATCCACCGCGGTCCACCACGTACTCCCCGCTGTTCCAGGTGCTGCTCGAGTTCCGGACGATCGCGCGCCCGGAGGTGGAACTGCCCGGGCTGCGGGTACGTACGTTGGAGCGTGGCGACGAGGAGGCCAATTTCGATCTCCAGGTGAGCGTGGCGGAGGAGTTCGACGCCGACGGCGACGCCGCGGGCATGGCGGCCGGGATCGTCTTCGCGACCGACGTGTTCGATGCCGGGACCGTCCGAGGGTTCGCCGACCGGTTGGTGCGGATACTGTCGGCCGTGGCGACCTCTGCCGAGGCCATCGTCGGGGACATCGACCTTCTGGATCCAGTCGAACATGCTGCGCTGGTCCCGGTTCGGGGCGAGCGGGGGATCGCGCCGCGGACGCTCGCGGATCTGCTGTCGGTCGCCGCGGATGCGGATCCGAAGCGCTCCGCGCTCCGGTTCGAGGGCGCCGACATCACGTACGGCGAACTCGACCGGGTGTCCGACGAAGTGGCCCGCACATTGATCGACGAGGGGATCGGCCCCGGGGCCGTGGTGGCGCTGGGGACGCCCCGATGCCCCGGCTACCTCATCGGTGTGTGGGCGATCGCGAAGTCCGGCGCCGCCTTCCTTCCGGTGGATCCGGCGCATCCACCGGAGCGGATCGAGCTGATGCTGCGCGACTCCGGAGCGGTGCTCGGGCTCACCACCGCGGAGCTGCGGGACTCGTTCGCCGACACCGTCCCCTGGCTGATCATCGACGAGAAGCGCGCCACTGCGCCCGTTCCTGCGCGACCTATACGTGACGGCGAGCGAACTGCGCCGCTTCACCCGGACGATGTCGCCTACCTCATCTACACGTCGGGATCCACCGGCATCCCGAAGGGCGTCGCCGTCACTCACCGGGGACTCGCGAATTTCGCTGCAGACCTACACGAGCGGTGTCGCACTACACCCGGCTCCCGGATCCTCCAGCTCACCTCGCCCAGCTTCGACGTGTCGGTTCTCGAACTTCTGCTCGCGGTCGGCGTCGGCGCGACGATGGTGATCGCGCCACCCACCGTGTACGGCGGTGAGGCGCTGCGTCACCTGCTGGCATCCGAGCGGGTGACGCACTGCATCATGACGCCGACCGCACTGGCGATGACGCCGACGGCGGCGGAGGCCGACGACGCGTCGGCCGATCTCAGCGGCCTGACGTGTGTGCTCGCCGCCGGCGAAGCACTGCCCACCGACGTCGTTGCCCGCTGGGCACGCGGGCGCGAGATGCTCAATGCCTACGGACCCACCGAGACCACCGTGATCGGGACGGCCAGTGCCGGACTGGAACCGGGGCGCGCGGTGACGATCGGGGGACCCATCCGGGGTTTCCACGCGCTGGTCCTCGACGATCGACTGCGGCCCGTCCCGGTGGGCACACCCGGCGAACTGTATCTGGCGGGGCCCGGGCTGGCTCGCGGCTACCATCGCCGGCCCGCGCTGACGGCCGCCCGGTTCGTGGCCGATCCGAGCGGGGATCCCGGTGGGCGCCTGTACCGCACCGGGGACCGGGTGCGGTGGACCGACATCGGCACGCTCGAGTACTTCGGTCGTGGCGACCGGCAGATCAAGTTGCACGGACACCGGATCGAACTCGGCGAGATCGAGGCGGCGCTGACTCAGCACCCGGACGTCGGGCACGCCGTCGCCGACGTCCGCAGCGTGAATCGTCTCGGTGATCGATTGGTCGCATACGTGGTCCCGGCCGCGGGCGCCGACATCGACACCGCGGGTCTGCACGAGGCTGTGGCCGCTCGATTGCCGTCGTACATGGTGCCGCGCCACATCACGGTGCTGCCCCGGATCCCGATGACCGTGCACGGCAAGCTCGACCGGGCAGCGCTGCCGGAACCAGCGGTCGGGGTCGAGGCGTCGACCACCCGTGCACCCGTCACGGCAGCGGAGCAGACACTCGCGCGCGTGTTCGCGGATGTGCTGGGGTTGGAGACGGTCGGTGTCGAGGACTCGTTCTTCGATCTCGGTGGCGACAGCATCATGTCGATTCAATTGGTGGCCCGCGCGAAGGCGGCCGGGCTGTCCGTGACGCCCCGGGACGTGTTCGACCGTCGGACCGTCGCGGCGCTGGCGACGAGTGCGATCGCGAACGAGGATGCGGCCGAGACTCTTCCGGAGCTGGATGGCGGAGGAGTGGGGGACGTGCCGCTCACGCCTATCCTGGCGTGGCTGGTGCGGCGCGCAGGTCGCCGGATCGACCGCTTCGCGCAATCGGTGCTGCTGAATCTCCCGAGCGGGGTTCGGGAGCGGGATCTGGTGGCGGCGGTGCAGGCGGTGCTGGACCGCCACGACATGCTCCGCGCCCGGCTCGCACACGGTGAGTCCGGTTGGCGGACCGATGTTCTCCCTGTCGGTGCCGTCGATGCCGGCGACGTCGTCACCCGCCACGCGGTGCGCGCCTTCGACGACGAGTTCGAACGTCTCGCGGCAGCCGAGGCGGAGGCGGCGGCCGACCGACTGGATCCCGCGGTGGGCGGCATGGTCCGGCTGGTCTGGTTCGACGGGCCGGGCGGCGCCGGACGCCTGCTCGTCGTGATCCACCACACCGTGGTCGACGGTGTGTCGTGGCGGGTGATCGTGCCTGACCTCGCCGCGGCGTGGGTTCAGTCGGTCGACGGGCGCAGCCCGGAACTCGAACCGGTCGGCACGTCTATGCGCAGGTGGGCGTACGCGCTCCGCGACGCCGTGCCTCACCGGACCGACGAACTTCCTCTATGGGAAGACGTCGTCGCCGAAACCGGTCCACCGATCGGTCGACGCGCGCTCGACCCGGATCGGGACGTGCATGCGACGACTGACACTATGCGGGTCGATGCTCCGGCCTCCGACACCACGGCACTGCTCACAGCCCTGCCCGCCGCGATTCACGGCTCCCCCCAGGACGTGCTGCTCGCCGCGCTCGTCATGGCGAGCGCGCGGTGGAACGCGATGCGCGGCCGCGGCGCCGGCACTGTGTTGCTCGGAATCGAGGGGCACGGCCGTGAGGAGGGCGCCGTGCGCGGCGCCGACCTGAGCCGGACGGTGGGCTGGTTCACCACGATTCGTCCGGTGCGGCCGAGTCTTGCGCGGATCGATCTCGACGACGCCTTGCGCGGCGGGCCCGCCGCGGGGACCACTGTCAAGCTCGTCAAGGAACACCTGCGGGCGGCACCCGACCACGGCATCGGATACGGGTTGCTCACCGAACTCGACGGCGACGAGGGGCGCCGGCTGCGGACGTCGCCGCAGATCATCCTGAACTACCTGGGCCGGCTCACCGTCACGGACGGTCCCGCTTCCGGGCCCGGACCGTGGATGCCGGTCGAGGCCGGCGGGCTCGGCCTCACCCAGGACCCCGACATGCCGGTGTCCGCGGCCCTCGACATCGCCGCGGGCGTGCGCGGTGGATCCGGCGGCGCGGTGCTGCAGGCGTCGTGGACGTATCCGACGGGGGTGCTCGACCGTGCCGAGGTCCAACAGCTCGCCGAGCTGTGGCTGGAGGCGTTGCACGGACTCGCCGTGTACGCCCGCACGCCCGGGGCGGGTGGCCTGACGCCGTCGGATCTGGATCTCGTCCACCTCGATCAGAACGGCATCGATACGTTGGAGGCGACGCGGCACCGTGTGGCCGACGTGTGGCCGGTGACGCCGCTTCAGGCGGGGCTGTTGTTCCACGCGCAGCTGGTGGAGGACGCGCTGGATGCGTACCTGATCCAACTCGTGATCGAGTTGCGTGGCGAGCCGGCGCGAGAACGCCTGCAGGAGGCGGCCCGCGCCCTGCTCGATCGGTACCCCAACCTGCGAGCCTGTTTCGTCGACGACGTCGATGGCGAGACATTCCAGGTGATCGAATCCGACGTCTCGGTGCCCTGGCGCGAGGTCGATCTGTCGGGCGACGCGCCCGCCGACATCGAGCATCGGTGGCAGGTACTGCTGGCCGAGGACCGCGCGACACCCTTCGCGATGGATCGGCCGCCGCTGTTGCGGTTCACGTTGGTGCGCGTCGGGCACGGGTCGTACCGGCTCCTGCTGACGCACCACCACATTCTGCTCGACGGTTGGTCGACACCGCTCCTGCTGCAACGGTTGCTGATGCAGTACGCGGCGGAGGCCGACGCGACCGCGCTGGCTCCGGTCGGTGACTACCGGGACTACCTCGCCTGGCTCTCGGCGCGCGACCGTGACGCGTCGGTCGCGGCATGGCGTCGCGCCCTTGCCGGGGCAGCGGACCCGACGCTGCTTGCCGCGCCGGACGCGGTGGACACCGCCGGCGAGTCACACGACGTCGAATTGATACTGAGCGAATCCGACACGGCTGCGCTGACGCGGGTCGCGCGTGACCACGCCGTCACCCCCAACACCGTCTTCCAGGTCGCGTGGGCACTGGTGCTCGGAGTCCTCACCGGGCGAACGGACGTCGTCTTCGGGGCGACCGTATCGGGTCGGCATCCGGACGTGCCCGGAATCGAGTCGATGATCGGTCTGTTCATCAACACCGTTCCGGTGCGAGTGCGGTTGGATCCACGTGAAACAGTGGGGGAGTTGCTTCGTCGTGTGCAGCGCGAGCAGGTGGCGCTGATGGAGCATCACGACGCCGGTCTCGCGGATGTACAGCAAGCGGCCGGGCCGGGGGCCGTGTTCGACACCCTCACCGTGTTCGAGTCGTATCCAGTCGATCGCTCCGCGCTCGAACGTGGCGCCGACATCGCAGGTTTGAGTGTCACCGCGGTACGCGGGATCGACGCCACGCACTACCCCTTGACCCTGAGAGCCGCGCTCACCGACCGGCTGCACGTGACACTGAAGTACCGGTCCGGCGCATTCGACCAGGCGGGTGCCGAATTGTTGCGCCGTCGTGTTCGATCGGCGCTCGACCAGGTGATCCACCGGCACACGCGGACGATTGCCCGTATCGACCTGTCGACAGCGGCCGAGCGGAAGGCGTTGCTCCCGAGCGGTGGCCCTCCGTCGTCGCCGGTGCTGCTCTCGCAGATCCTCGCGGCCGGCGCGGCCGCGAACCCGGACGGTCTCGCGGTCGTCTTCGGCGATGTATCCCTGACGTACCGAGATCTCGATGAGCGATCGAATCGTCTTGCGCGGTCGTTGATCCGAGCGGGCGCCGGGCCCGGAGCCGTTGTCGCGTGCGCGCTGGCGCGTTCGGCTGTATCGGTGCAGGCGGTGTGGGCCATCGCGAAGTCGGGAGCGGCGTTCCTCCCGGTCGACCCCGCCTACCCGCGCGAGCGCATCGACAACATGCTCGGGGACGCTGCCGTGGCAGTGGGTGTGACGTCGGCGGCGGACCGTGCCCAACTCCCGGATACGGTCCGCTGGTCGGTGCTCGACGATCCCGCAGCCGTGGGTGCCCGCGAATCGGCGGCCGTCGTCACCGATCGGGACCGGACCAGGCCTGTCCACGTCGACGACGTCGCCTACCTGATCTACACGTCGGGTTCGACCGGACGGCCCAAGGGCGTCGCCGTCACTCATCGCGGCCTGTCGAGTCTGGTCGACGAAATGCGTTCTCGCTACCCGATCCCGCGTTCGGCTCGGTGCCTGCACGTCTGCTCCCCGAGCTTCGACTTCGCGGTGCTCGAACTTCTGCAGGCAGGTGCGGTCGGCGCTGCGCTCGTGGTGGCACCGCCCGACGTGTACGGCGGGTCCGCGCTTGCCGAGTTGCTCGCCGCGGAGCGGATCACGCACGTCTGCATCACCCCTGCGGCCCTCGCCACGGTCGAACCCGACCGATTCGACGACCTGGCCGTCGTCGTGATCGGAGGCGACGCCGTCGGATCGGAGCTCGTCGCAGGCTGGGCCCCAGGGCGCACGATGATCGACGGTTACGGGCCGGCGGAGTCGACTGTCGTCACGACGTTCAGCACGCCTCTGGTTCCCGGGGCCGACATTCCGATCGGGACGCCGATCCGCGGAACGGGCGTCCTGGTGCTCGACGCGTATCTGCGTCCGGTCCCGACCGGTGTGCCCGGCGAACTCTATGTCGTCGGTGCCGGTATCGCCCGCGGCTATCACCGTCGACCGGGGCTGACCGCCGGCCGGTTCGTGGCCTGCGCTGCCGGGACCGCCGGTGACCGCATGTACCGGACCGGTGACATCGTGCGCCGCCGGGCCGACGGGGCGCTCGACTATCTGGGACGCAGCGACTTTCAGGTCAAGGTGCGTGGTCTCAGGGTCGAGCTCGGCGAGATCGAGGCAGTTCTGGTGGCGCACCCGGCGGTGGCCCACACGGTCGCGGTGGCGCGTCGGCGCGGGGCCGGAGATCCACTGCTCGCCTCGTACGTCGTGCCCGCGACCGACGGTGGTGTCGACGTCGCAGAACTGGCGGAGTTCGCGGCCCACCGGTTGCCGCGGCACATGCTGCCGAACACGTACGTGGTCCTGGACGAACTCCCGATCACCCCGGTCGGCAAGCTCGACCGCGATGCGCTGCCCGAACCCGATTTCGTCCGGCCGACAGCGCCCTACCGTCCACCCAGCACTCCTGCGGAGGAGCAGGTGACGGCCGTGTTCGCAGACATCACCGGTGCCGAGCGGGTCGGCCTGGACGACAACTTCTTCGGACTCGGCGGCAACTCGCTCGGCGCGACCCGGGTAGTCGCCCGGATCAACCGGTCGCTCGGTTCCGGGCTGGACGTGCGGGACCTCTTCGAGTGCGGGACCGCCGGGCGGCTCGCCGCGCGGGCGTCGGAGCGCGTTCATGTCGAGACCCCGGCCAAGTTGCGTGCCACGGTCCGGTCGGAGCGCCCACCACTGTCGTGGGCGCAGGAACGGATGTGGTTCATCGATCAGTTCGATCCCACGTCGGCCGCCTACAACGTGCCGATGGTGTTGCGGCTGACCGGGACGCTCGACATGCAGGCGCTGCGTGCCGCGCTGACCGACGTCGTGGAACGGCAGGAGTCGTTGCGGACGGTGTTCCCGTCCTTCCCGTCGGGTCCGTCGCAGGTAACCGTCGCGGCCGCGGACGTCGTGGGAGAACTCGAGCCCGAAACGGTGCGCCGCGACGACATCGATGCCAGGATTCGGGAGCTGATCGGGTCGGGATTCGATGTGGCGCAAACTGTTCCGGTCCGGGCCCGCATCCTTCGGCTCGAATCGCGCGTGCATGTGCTGGTCCTCGTGCTGCATCACATCGTCGCGGACGGCTTCTCGGTCGGACCGCTCGCCCGGGATGTCGCGGCCGCGTATGCGGCGCGGGTCGCGGGCCGACCACCCGACTGGGATCCGTTGCCCGTCCAGTATGCGGACTACGCGCTCTGGCAGAGGCGCGTTCTCGGCGATCCCGACGACCCGTCGTCGGTGCTCGCCCGCGAGGAGGAGTACTGGCTCGACCGGCTCGCCGGTGCGCCACCGGTCACGACACTGCCCTTGGATCGTCCGCGGGATGCGCGCCGATCGACACGAGGTGGGCGCGTTTCCCTGTCGGTGGGAAAGGATGTGCATCGGGCACTGTCCGATATTGCCGAGCAGCATGATTCGACGATCTTCATGGTGGTACACGCCGCACTGGCGGTGCTGCTCGCGCGGATCGGGCAGGACCGGGACGTGGTGATCGGCACGCCCGTGGCCGGACGTGGTGAGGCCGAACTGGACGACGTCGTCGGCATGTTCGTGAACACGCTGGCGTTGCGTACCGAGGTTGATCCGGCTGCCTCGTTCACGACGGTCCTCGCGCGGGTGCGGGACGTCGACGTCGAGGCGTTCGCGCACGCGGACCTGCCTTTCGAGCGCCTCGTCGTGCGGTCCGGCGCCGCGCGGAGCACGTCCTACGCCCCGCTGTTCCAGGTGCTGCTCGAATTCCGGAACGTCGAGGCACCCCGTCTGGAGCTGCCGGAGCTGACGGTCGAGTCCGTCGCCGTCGACACCGGCGAGGCCAAGTTCGACCTGCAGTTCGGGATCGGCGAGCGACACGACGAGGGCGGTGCGCCGAGCGGGCTGGTCGGCGAGATCGTCTACGCGACCGACGTGTTCGACGAATCCACGGTGAGCCGGTTGGGCGACATGCTGTCCCGTCTGCTCGAGGCGATCTCGGCGGACCCCGTCAGCGCGGTCGGTGACATGGAACTGACCGAGGTCCGGGCGCCGGTTACTCGGCCCGAGGCGGCCGCGGGCAGCCTGGCAGATCTGTTCGCCACGGCGGCCGCCGCGGCACCGGACTCGGTGGCGGTTGTCGGCGGCGATCGCCGGGTCACCTATCGCGAACTCGATGCGCGTTCGAATCAGCTGGCGCGCTGGCTGATCGAGCAGGGTCTCGGGCCCGAATCGGTGATCGCGGTGGCGATGGACCGGTCGGTGGACCTGGTCGCGACCCTCGTGGGCATCGTGCGAGCGGGTGCGGCGTACCTTCCGGTGGACCCGGACTACCCGCCCGAGCGCATCGGTTTCGTCGTCCGGGACGCGGGAGCGGTAGCGATGCTCACCGATGCCGGGTCGGTTGCCCGTCTCGTGGACACTCCTCTGCCGGAGGACATCGAGATGATCTGCCTCGATGCCGAGGACGTGCGGCACCGGATCGACGGGCGGCCGTCGGGACCCGTCGCCGACCACGAGCGCACCCGCCGGCTGCACCCCGACTCGCCGGCCTACATCATCTACACCTCCGGGTCGACCGGGCGACCCAAGGGCGTCGTCGTCACCCATCGCAACGTCGTGACGCTGCTGTCCGGGGCGCGTGACGTCCTCGGTTTCGATTCGACCGACGTGTGGACGATGTTCCACTCGTATGCGTTCGACTTCGCGGTGTGGGAGCTGTGGGGTGCCCTGGGGTTCGGGGGCTGCGTCGTCGTCGTGGATCGGTACACCGCGCGAGCGCCGGACGATCTACTCGACCTGTTGGCAGCAGAATCGGTGACGCTGCTCAGTCAGACTCCTTCGGCCTTCCATCAACTCGCCCGCGCCGAAGCCGACTCGGGCCGTGGTCTCGCCCTGCGGCGGGTGGTGTTCGGCGGTGAGGCACTCGATGCGACACGACTGGCCGACTGGGTGGAGCGCCACGGAGTGGATCGTCCTGCGCTGATCAACATGTACGGGATCACCGAGACGTGCGTGCACGTCACGTGGCACCGCATCGGTGCCGCCGAGGTGGGCGCCGCCCGGACTGCGGGGTCGGTGATCGGCGTCGAGCTGCCCGGGATCGGTGTGCGCGTTCTCGACGATCGATTGCATCCGGCGCCCGTAGGCGTCGTGGGCGAACTGTACGTGGCGGGACCACAGGTGGCGCGGGGCTACCTACACCGACCGGACCTCACGGCGTCACGGTTCGTCGCGGACCCGTTTGCACAGTCGCAGCGGATGTACCGCTCGGGTGACCGGGTCCGGTGGACCGCGGCGGGCAACCTCGAGTATGTGGGACGTGCGGACTTCCAGGTGCAGGTGCGCGGCTTCCGGGTGGAGCCGGGAGAGGTGGAGTCCGCGCTGATCTCCATGCCGGGCGTCGCGTCGGCGGTGGTTCTGGCCCGCGCCGAGTCGGCGGGCGCGCACCGGTTGCTCGGTTACGTCGTTCCGGACCCGGGGACGGCAGTCACGGCCGAGACGGTGACCGAGGCTGTCGCACAACGGTTGCCGTCGTACATGGTGCCGTCCGCGGTGACGGTGCTCGAGGAGTTCCCGCTGACCCCGAACGGCAAGATCGACCGCGCGGCGCTGCCGGATCCGCGGCCGGTCGGCAGTGAGGCCCACCCACCCGCGACCGACGTCGAGCGCGTCCTCACCGACCTGTTCGCCGACGTTCTCGGCGCCGAGTCGGTGGGCGTCGACGACTCGTTCTTCGGACTCGGTGGCGACTCGATCATGTCCATCCAGCTGGTGTCCCGTGCGAAGACTGCCGGGGTGGCGATCACCCCACGCGACGTATTCGAGTGCCGCACCGTCGCCCGGCTCGCCGAGGTTGCCGCTCAGGTCGACCGGCGCGGCATCGAACTGCTGCCGGAACTGCCCGGTGGCGGTGTGGGCGACGTCGCCACCACCCCCGTCGTCCACTGGCTGGCGGAGCGCTCCGGCGACTTCGGCCGGTACGCGCAGACGCTTCTGCTGGACGTGCCGGTCGACCTCGATTCCGGCGCGCTGGTAGCGGGAGTGGAGGCCCTGCTCGACCGCCACGACATGCTGCGCGCGCAGTTGCGGCGCGACGACCGCTCGCGCACGGGCTGGCGCGTCACGGTGCCTCCTGCGGGAACGGTCGACGGGCGCTCGGTGATCCAGGAGATTCCGGTCCCGACGGTGCTGGGATCCGCGTTCACCCGGGCAGCGCGTGAAGCGCTCGACGAGGCCGCGGATCGGCTGGATCCGTTCTCCGGGAACATGTTCCAAATCGCATGGTTCACCGCGCCCGACGGCGCTCGGCTGCTCGTCGTCGCACATCACCTCGCGATCGACGGGGTGTCGTGGCGGATCCTGATCCCGGATCTGGCAGCCGCGTACACCCGGTCCGCCGCGGGTGAGGACCCCGCGCTCGCTCCGGTCGGCACGTCGATGCGGACGTGGGCGGACGGACTCGTGACGACCGCGCAGAACCGGGGCGGTGAACTCGACCTGTGGCGGTCCATGACCGAACCCGTCGGGCCGCGTCTCGCAGCACGGGAACTGGATCCGAGTGTCGATGTCGGCGCCACCACCGAGCGGATCGAGATCGAGCTGTCGGCGGAGATCACCGGCGGGCTCACGACAACCGTGCCGCGTGTCTTCCACGGCTCGGTCGACGACGGCCTGCTGACCGCGCTGGCGCTCGCAGTGGCGCAGTGGCGACACGAACGCGGCATCGACGTCGACGCAGTGGCGGTCATGCTCGAGGGGCACGGCCGCGAGGGCCAGGTGGTGCCCGGCGCCGACCTGTCCCGCACGGTCGGCTGGTTCACGTCGCTCCATCCCGTGCGGTTCGACCTGTCCGGCATGGACATCGATGCGGCGATGGCGGGCGGCGTGGCCGCCGACACGGTGGTCAAGGCCGTGAAGGAGCGAATGCGCTCGATTCCCGACCACGGCATCGGCTTCGGTCTGCTCCGGTACCTGAACGACGACACGCGGTCCGACCTGTCCGCCCGTCCGATGCCCGAGATCAGCTTCAACTATCTCGGCAGATTCGATGCCGGCGCGGGCGGTACCTGGCTTCCCGTCGATAGTTCCGAGTTGCGTGGAGTGGCCGCTCCCGAACTGTCCGCGCCCGCGGTGATCGACGTCAACGCCGCGGCGGTGTCGGGTCCGGACGGCACGCGGATCACCGCGACGTGGGACTTCCCACGCGGGATCCTCAGTCGCGGCGAGGTGGAGCGGTTGACTCAGTGGTGGGAGCGCGCGGCCGAGGCGATCGCCCTGCACGCGAGCGCGCCCGGCGCCGGTGGGTTCACACCGTCCGATCTGGATCTGGTCACGTTGGATCAGGGGGCGATCGAGCTCCTGGAAGACCGGTACCCCGGACTGTCCGATGTATGGCCGCTGTCCCCGATGCAGCGCGGCATGATGTTCCACTCGGAACTGTCCGCCGAAGCCGCCGACGCCTACCTGGTGCAGTTGGTCCTGACGCTCGACGGCTCCGTGGAGGTGTCGCGGCTGCAGCGCGCCGCGCGTGCGCTGCTCGGGCGGCACTCGAATCTGCGTACGGCCTTCGTCCGTGGTCCGGGCGGTGACGCGGTACAGGTGGTGCAGGATTCGGTCGATGTGCCGTGGAAGGAAGTCGACCTCCGTGGATACGGGGAGACGGATGCCGTCGCTCGAATGAACGCGCTGATCGACGCCGACCGCGCGACCGCGTTCGATCTATCCCGTGCACCGCTCGTGCGAATCACGCTGGTGCACATGCCCGGCGATGCCGAACGCATCGTGATCACCAACCATCACATACTGTTCGACGGCTGGTCGACGCCGCTGCTCCTCGAGGAGTTGTTCATGCTCTACGAGGCGGACGGCGATCCGTCCGGGTTCCCCACGGCGAGTTCGTACCGCCGCTTCCTTCACTGGCTCACCACGCGTGACGAGGCGTCGACCTTGCAGGCGTGGACCGACGCTGTGGCCGGTGCCGCCGAGCCCACGTTGCTGGCCGACCGGTCGGCAGCCACCGATCGGTACATCGAGTCCCACGATCTTCCCTTCCGGCTCGACGCCGCCACGACCGATCGGCTGCGCGTTCGTGCGGGGGAGCGGGGAATCACGCTGAGCACCGTCGTGCAGGCCGCGTGGGGGATCGTGCTCGGGCTGCTGACCGGTCGCGACGATGTCGTCTTCGGTGCGACCGTGTCCGGCCGGCCACCGGATCTCGCCGGCGTCGAGTCGGCCGTCGGCCTGTTCATCAACACTGTTCCGGTGCGGATTCGGCTGGATCCGTACGAGAGTCTCGGTGAGCTGCTCGAGCGGGTGCAGGCCGAGCAGTCGACGATGCTCGACCACCACCACGTCGGACTCGACGACATCCAGCGGTCCGCCGGTCCCGGCGCGGTGTTCGACACGCTGACGGTCTTCGAGTCGTACCCGCTCCGCGACGACGGCGGCGTGGACACGGAAATCGGTGGTCTCCGGATCGTCGGCATCGAGGCCCGCGACTCTGCGCACTATCCGCTGAGCGTCGTCGCGGCCGTGCGCGACGGGCTCAACGTGACGATGAAATTCCGACCCGATGTGCTCGCGGAGAAGAAGGTCGCCGCCATCGCCGAGCGTTTGCTGCGGGTTCTGCGTTCCTTCGCCGACGAGCCGGAAGGCCGTCTCGCCACACTCGACTTCCTCACGGATTCGGAACGTCGCGAATTCGGTCCGATGCGTACGGGTCGCGGCTCCGCGCCACGCACCCTCGCCTCGATACTCGACACCGCCGCGGCCCGGGACCCCGAGGCCCCCGCGCTGGTCGGCACAGGGCGGGAGGTGACCTACGGGGAACTCGACCGTCGCTCCAACCGGCTCGCCCGGCACCTGGTCGACCTCGGTATCGGACCGGAATCGATGGTGGTGCTGGGGATTCCGAGGTCGTTCGAGTCGGTGCTCGGGGTGTGGGCGGTGGTGCGGTCCGGGGCGGCGTTCGTGCCGATCGACCCGGACTATCCCCCGGAGCGGGTCACGACCATGCTCGCCGATTCCGGTGCGACGATCGGTGTCACGACTCGGGAGCACCGGCCCCGGCTGCCGGATACAGTGCACTGGCTTGTGCTCGACGACCCGGATTTCGTTCTCTCGTACGAGAAGTGGCCGTCCGATACCGTCACTGACGCCGACCGCACCTCACCCCTGCAACTCGACGGTGCCGCCTACCTGATCTACACGTCCGGGTCGACGGGACGCCCCAAGGCCGTCACCGTCACGCACCGTGGACTCGGCAACTACGCCGACGTTCAGCGGGACCGGTGCGGGCTGACCTCGGACGCACGGACCCTGCACTTCTCGTCACCCAGTTTCGATGTCTCGGTGGTCGAGTATCTGCTGTGCTTCGCGGTCGGCGCGACGATGGTGATCGTCCCCCGAACCGTCTACGGTGGCTCCGAACTGACTGCGGTTCTGCGGAAACGGAGAGTGACGCACGCATTCATAACCCCGGCTGCGCTCGCGTCCGTGGATCCGTCCGGGCTCGACGACCTCGAGTGTGTGCTGGTCGGCGGCGAGGCCTGGTCCCCGGAGTTGGTGGACGGCTGGCTGCCGCAGTGCCGAATCCTGAACGCGTACGGTCCGACCGAGACGACGATGGTGGTCAACCTCGAGGAGTCCGTCGCGGATCGGGCGGGTGAGCATTCCCTCGGAGGGCCCATTCCGGGCGTCGCCGAGACCGTTCTCGATTCCTTCCTGCGGCCGGTCCCCGTCGGGGTCTCCGGTGACGTCTACATCGCCGGGCCGGGGCTGGCCCGGGGATACCACCGGCGACCCGGACTGACCGCGGCCCGGTTCGTGGCAGACCCGTTCGGTGCGCCGGGTGAGCGGATGTACCGGACCGGGGACGTCGGTGCGTGGACAGCCGACGGCAAGCTGGAGTATCGCGGGCGCAGCGACTTCCAGGTCAAGGTCCGTGGCTTCCGAGTAGAACTGGGCGAGATCGATGCCGTTCTCACCGGGCACCCGGATGTGCGCTTCGCGGCCACGCTCGGTCGGCGCGGGCCGGCCGGGGACACCATGCTGGTGAGTTACGTCGTCGCGCGCGACGATCACCGTGTAGATGTCGACGACCTGAGGGACCGGCTGGCCGAGCGAGTTCCGGAGTACATGGTGCCGACAGCCTTCGTCGTGCTCGACGACATCCCGCTCACCCCCGTGGGCAAGCTCGACCGGCGGGCACTCCCGGAGCCTGAGTTCGGCTTGACTGCAACGGTGTTCCAAGCGCCGACCGACCCGGTGGAGGAGGCGATCACGGAGGCCTTCGCAGAAGTTCTCGGCGTCGACCGGGTGGGGACCGGCGACAACTTCTTCGACCTGGGTGGCAACTCGTTGTCCGCGACGCGGGCGGTGGCGCGGCTCGACGAATCACTCGGCATCGACCTCGGTGTGCGGGTGCTGTTCGAGGCACCCACGGCGGCCGCGCTCGCCGAGAGGATCGAACACTCGGACACCGGGCCCTCGGGTCGTCCCGTGCTCGAAGTCGTGTCGCGCCCCGCGGAAATTCCGCTGTCGGCGGCAGAGCAGCGGATGTGGTTCATCAACCAGTTCGACCCGTCGTCGCCCGCGTACAACGTGCCGATGGCGGTGCGCCTGACCGGTGCGCTCGACGCCTCGGCGTTGAGCGCGGCGATCGGCGACGTCCTGTCTCGGCACGAGTCGTTGCGCACACGCTTTCCGATCGGCTCCGACGGGCCGATCCAGGATGTCCGTCCGGTCGGCGAGGTCACGATCGACCTCGACCCGGTGGCGGTCTCGGGCGAAGACGATCTGTCGGTTCGGACGCGCGCGATCATTTCTGCGGGATTCGATGTGACGGAGCAGGTTCCAGTCAACGGAGCGTTGTTCGAGTTGGGTCGAGATCTGCACGTCCTGGTCCTCGTCGCGCACCACATCGTGATCGACGGACTGTCGTTGGGGCCGCTGTCGCGCGATCTGATGCGCGCCTATGTCGCGCGCACCGTCGGGCGCCGTCCGGACTGGGATCCGCTGCCCGTGCAGTACGCCGACTACACGCTGTGGCAGCGGGCGCTCCTGGGCGACGAGGCCGACCCGGGGTCCGTTCAGTCCCGGCAGCTCGGGTACTGGGCCGAGACTCTGTCGGGCGCACCCGATCTGCTGGGGCTGCCGGCCGATCGGCCTCGCCCGATCCAACAGTCCTTCCGTGGTGATCGCGTCGAGTTCGGACTCGATTCCGGATTGCACCGACGGCTGCTCGCGTTCGCGCGTGAGCACGGCACCAGCCTGTTCATGACCATTCATGCCGCACTGGCGGTGCTGCTCGCCCGATTGGGTGACACCGACGACATCGTGGTGGGCACTCCCGTCGCGGGGCGTGGCGAGCGCGCACTGGACGATCTCGTCGGAATGTTCGTCGGGACCCTCGCGCTGCGCACGCGGATTGACGCACGACAATCGTTTGCGGATCTCCTGGCGTCGGTCCGGGATGTGGATCTCGGTGCGTTCGCGCATGCCGACGTGCCGTTCGAGCGTGTCGTACAGGAACTCGCCCCGGCCCGATCCACTGCCTACTCGCCGTTGTTCCAGGTCGCGTTGGAGTTCCAGAACGACGAGAGCGCCCAGCTCGAGCTCTCCGGCCTGCGTCTCGAGGGTGTGTCGATCGGTGCCGGGATGGTCAAGGAGGATCTCGAGTTCGTGCTCGGTGAGCGGGTCGACGGTGCCGGGGCGCCCGCGGGAATCGCCGGTGCCATCGCGTTCGCGACCGACCTGTTCGACCGTGACACCGTGCAGGGCTTCGCCGAGCGTTTCGTGCGCATCCTCGAGGCTGCGTCGGCTCAGCCGGATCGGCCCGTCGGCGACCTCGGGATCCTGCACGCGCACGAACTGGCCGGGTTGGCGCCCGCGCGAGGTGCAATGGACGCGCCCACGGTCCTCCTCGCCGATCTCCTGGCGTCCGCCGCACGAACCCCAGGTGCCGTCGCTGTGGAGTGCGACGGCCGGGAACTCACGTATCGGCAACTCGACGAGGGGGCGAATCGATTGGCCCGTCGCCTGATCGCGATGGGCGCCGGACCGGAAACATATGTTGCGCTGGGTCTGTCACGTTCGGTGTCGTCGGTGCTCGCGGTGTGGGCGGTGGCGAGGACGGGTGCGGCCTTCGTGCCGGTGGACCCCGGGTACCCTGCGGAGCGCATCGCACGGATGCTCGCCGACTGCGGTGCTGCAGTGGGTGTCACGGTGCGATCGTGCCGGGAGCGAGTGCCGGGTTCGTTCGATTGGCTGGTGCTCGATGATCCCGAGGTCGCGGAGGCTGTCGCGGCCGAGCCCGCCACGCCGGTCTCCGACACCGACCGGATTCGCCCGCTGCGTGCCGACCATCCCGCGTACCTGATCTACACGTCGGGTTCGACGGGCACGCCGAAGGGCGTGGTGCTGACCCACCAGGGGCTGGCGAACCTGGCAGCCGAGGAACGGGACAGGCTGGGCGTGACGCCGACGGCGCGGACCCTGCATTTCGCCTCACCGAGTTTCGACGCCTCGGTGTTCGAGACGGTGATGGCGCTGAGTGCGGGGGCGACGATGGTCGTCGTACCACCGGACGTATACGGGGGCACCGAGTTCGCCGCGCTCCTCGAAAACGGGCGAGTGACACATGGTTTCGTCACTCCGACCACGCTGGCCTCGCTGGATCCGGTCGGACTCGAGAATTTGCGGACCCTCGTCGTCGCGGGCGAACCGTGTCCGCCCGAACTCGTGACCCGGTGGGCGCCGGGGCGGACCATGCTCAACGCGTACGGACCCACCGAGACCACGATCATGGCGAACATCAGCGCGCCGATGAGCCCGCATCGTCCGGTGACGCTGGGCGGCCCGATCCGGGGTGTGCGCGAACTCGTGCTCGACTCGCGTCTGCATCCGGTGCCCCGCGGGGTGATCGGAGAACTGTACGTCGCCGGACCCGCGCTCGCCCGCGGCTACCACCGGCGCTCCGGACTGACAGCCACGCGCTTCGTCGCGGACCCGTTCGGGGCCGCCGGGGAACGGATCTACCGCACCGGCGATCTGGTGCGGTGGCGGGCCGACGATACGCTCGAGTACGTGGGCCGCAGCGACTTCCAGGTCAAGGTGCGCGGATTCCGGATCGAGCCGGGGGAGATCGACACCGTCCTCGCGGCGCAGCCCGGGGTCGGGTTCGCGGTCACGCTGGCCAGGTCGGGACCGGCCGGAAACACGCTGTTGTGCTCGTACGTGTGCCCCACCGCAGACGTGCGTGTCGACCCGGACGAGTTGCGCCGCGCCTCGGCCCGGCACCTACCGGCACACATGGTGCCGTCGGCGGTTACGGTCCTCGACCACATTCCACTGACGCCGACAGGCAAACTCGACCGCGACGCCCTCCCACCGCCCGCCTTCCTGTCCGCGGAGACCGTGTACCGGGAGCCGGACGGCCCGGTCGAGAGTGCCGTCGTCGACGCGTTCACGGCGATCCTCGGCGTCGATCGGATCGGTATGGACGACAGTTTCTTCGACCTCGGAGGGACGTCACTGCTCGCGACGAAACTCGTCGGGGACCTGGGAGACCGGGTGGGTGGACCGGTACCGCTGCAGGCGCTGTTCCTCGACCCCACCCCGGCGGGTCTGGCGCACCGCATCGAGACGTCGGCGCCGGACGACGTCGGTGCCGCGCTGGCGCCGGTGATAGCGCTCAGGGCCGACGGTGACGGCCGGCCGCTGTTCTGTGTGCACCCGGGAATCGGATTGTCCTGGGGTTATGCGGGTCTCGTCGGTTTCCTGCCGTCGGAGCGCCCCGTGTACGGGCTGCAACTGCCGGCCATCGCAGGTGGGCCGCAGTCCGCATCGGTGGAGGCGCTGGCCGCCAGGTACGTCGACGAGATCGAGGCGGTGGCCCCGGACGGCCCGTACGATCTGCTCGGCTGGTCGCTCGGCGGTGTGCTGGCGCACGCGATGGCTGTCGAGTTGCAGCGGCGCGGGCGGCCGGTCGGCGCACTCGCGGTGATGGACAGCTACCCCGACGACGGCGCCGAACCGCTGCTCGGGCGCCTCGACCTCGTGGACCTGCTCGGCGGACTGGGGCTCGAGGTGGACGGCCCGGACCCGATCACGTACGACGATGCCGCCCGAATGCTCAACGCGCACTTCGGAACCGCCGACGGTATCACCGCGGCTCACCTCGAACGGATCAGCGACGGCTACGCGAACTCGAGACTGCTGGTCCATCGATACGTTCCGCAGGTGTTCGACGGCGACCTGCTGGTGTTCCCGGCGGTCGGCGCGGACGGCGGCGACCGCCGGTCACCCCAGGAATGGCGTCCGCTCGTCACCGGCGACATCGACGAGCATCCCGTGGACTGCGGCCACAGCGACATGGTCGAGGGCGAGTCGCTCGCGGTGATCGGGCCCGCGCTCGCCGACTATCTGGCGGGGCGGGGCTGACGGAGTTACAACTCCGCGACCGGTGTAGACGGTTCGATGTCGATGCCCAGCGCGCGGAGGTTCGCGTCGAGCACGCTCCAGATGGACGTCTCGAGGAAGCGGGCGAGATCCTCGCTCGGCACAGGGCTCTCCGGTTGGCTCAGCCAGCGGTTCACGGTGGCGTCGACCAGGCCGACCAGTGCGAATGCCATCGGCTCCGCGAGGGTGGACGTCGCGCCGCGGCGGTCGAGGATGCCGGCGAGCAGATCGCCCAGTTGCACGCCGATCGCGGTCTTGGTTCCCGTGACGGCTCGGGAGCCTACGGACTTTCGGCTCGGTGCGCCCTTCCCGAGGAACGCGTGCAGGCGCGGGTGCGCGACGATCCACCGCAGATAGGTGTCGACCGCGAGCACGATCGTCTCCCGCACCGTCCCGTGCGGCGTGAGCACCGGTCCCAGTTCGGCCATCATCACGTCGATGATCCGTAGGCGAATCTGTTCGTCCAGGTCGCCGCGGTCGGCGAAGATGCGGTAGACGACCGAACGCGGGACCTGTGCGCGCTCGGCGATCTGCTGCACCCCGATGTCGGATCCGCCGCCTTCGATCGCGGCCAGCGAGGCCTCGAGGATCCGGTCCCGGCGCTGCACCTTGTGGTCGTCCCACCGGGTCGCCCGTCCATCCGTCATTCGGCGAACAGTACTCGAGTTCGGGCGGAGGTCATTGACTGGACACGGTGTCTCACTTACTTTTGGCTGGACAGCGTGTCACAGACAAATCGATCCGGGTCAGGAGTCGGCATGGGCAACAGGGTTTTCGTCATCGGAGTGGGGATGACGAAGTTCGAGAAGCCGGGGGCACGCGAGTGGGACTACCCCGACATGGCGCGGGAGGCGGGCACGAAGGCGCTCGAGGACGCGGGCATCGACTACGGCGAGGTGCAGCAGGCGTACGTCGGGTACGTGTACGGCGAATCGACGTCGGGACAGCGTGCCGTGTACGAACTGGGGCTCACCGGGATCCCGATCGTCAACGTCAACAACAACTGTTCCACCGGATCCACCGCGCTCTACCTCGCGACGCAGGCCGTCCGGAGCGGTCAGGCCGACTGCGCGCTCGCGCTCGGGTTCGAGAAGATGCAGACCGGTTCGTTGGGAACGATGTACGACGACCGCGAACAGCCGATGATGCGACACCTGCTCGCGCTCGCGGAACTGCAGGAGTTCGCGATGCCGCCCGCGCCGTACATGTTCGGTGCCGCCGGTAAGGAACACATGGAGCGCTACGGCACCACCGCCGAACAGTTCGCGAAGATCGGCGTCAAGAACCACCGGCACTCGATCAACAATCCGTACGCGCAGTTCCAGGACGAGTGCACGCTCGAGGATGTGCTCGCTTCGAAGCCGATCTACGGTCCGCTCACCAAGCTGCAGTGCTCGCCGACGTCGGACGGTTCCGGCGCCGTGGTGGTGGCCGGTGAGGCGTTCGTCGACAAGCACGGCCTCGCCGCGCAGGCCGTCGAGATCGTCGGTCAGGCGATGGTCACCGACCTGCCGAGCACGTTCGAGGACAAGAGCGCGATCAGCCTGGTCGGTGCCGACATGACCCGGACGGCCGCGAGACTCGTCTACGAGCAGGCCGGCATCGGTCCGGCCGAGATCGACGTCATCGAACTGCACGACTGCTTCTCCACCAACGAACTGCTCACCTATGAGGCTCTCGGCCTGTGCGCCGAGGGCGAGGGGGGCAAGCTCGTCGACGCCGACGACACTACGTACGGCGGTCGCTGGGTGGTCAACCCCTCCGGCGGCCTCATCTCGAAGGGCCATCCGCTCGGCGCCACCGGCCTGGCGCAGTGCAGCGAGCTCACCTGGCAGCTGCGCGGCGCCGCCGACAAGCGTCAGGTCGACGGAGCGCAGGTGGCACTGCAGCACAACATCGGGCTCGGCGGGGCGGTCGTCGTCACCGCCTACCGTCCCGCAGAACGCTGAATCACCCTTTCCCTCAACCATTCCAGGAGTAGTCATGGCTTCCGTTTCCGTCTCCGCCGCCCTGCCCGCCGCGCCCGACAAGGCGTGGGACGCCCTGTCCGACCTCTCCCGCTGGGAGGAGTGGCTCACTATTCACCAGGGCTGGAAGAGCGACCTGCCCACGGAGGTCCGGCTCGGTGCCACCTTCACCGAGGTCGTTTCCGTGATGGGCATGGCCAACAAGATCGAGTGGACCGTCACCGAGGTCGAGGTGCCCAGACTGGTCAAAATCGCCGGCACCGGCATGGCCGGCGTCACCGTCGAGTTCACATTGCAGGTGGAGCCCGACGGCTCCGGCAGCAAGGCCATCATCGACGCGAGTTTCAAGGGCACGATGATCGTCGGGCCGATCGGCAAGGCTGTTGCCAAGAATGCCGCCGCGGATCTCGAGGCGTCGCTCGCCAAGTTCGCCGAGCTGGTCGGATAGCAACATGACTACGCCCACAGTGGAATTCGATACCTCGGGGATCGGGGTGTGGACGGATCCCGAGCGATTCGACGTCACCGCCGAACGTATCGCCGAGTACGCGGCTGCCACCAACGACCCGATCGAGCGGCACCTGCGCGGCGAGATCGCCCCGCCGGTGTTCGCGGTGGTGCCGGCATTCTTCTCGATGGCGCCCGCGGCGCTGTCCGTGGCGCCGGTCGAACTGCTGATGAAGCTGGTGCACGGCGAGCAGGACTTCCACTTCCACCGGCCGATCCACCCGGGTGACACGTTGGTGGTGCGGGCCAAGCCGATCGGCTTCGAGGGCATGGACAACGGCTCCACTGTCGTCGTCTATGTCGAAACTCGCACCGAAACAGGAGAACTCGTCAACGAGCAGTGGATGACGGCGTTCTTCCGGAAGGTCGATGCCGGCCCGGGACTCGGCGAGCCGGCACCGCCGCACCGGTTCCCCGAGACGCTGCGTGGGCAGACTCCGGCGGCGCGGGTTCTGCAGCACATCGACAAGGACCAGACCTTCCGGTACTCGCCGGCGTCGGGCGACCCCATGCCGATCCATCTGGACGACGAGATCGCCCGGATGTCCGGACTGCCGGGCATCATCAACCACGGTCTGTGCACGATGGCGTTCACGTCGTGGGCCGCGCTCACCGAGTTCGCCGACGGCGACACCCTGCGCCTGAAGCGCCTCGCGGTGCGCTTCGCGAAACCCGTTCTGCCCGAACAGGACATCGAGACCCGATTCTGGAGATCGGGTTCGGAGTCCGGTGCCACCGCCTACGCCTTCGAGACCAGTGTCGGCGACGAACTGGTGATCAAGGACGGCCTGGCCGTCATCGCCGACTGATCTACCTGCAGACCTGCCGACAGGCTTCGTGACAAGAGGGGAACACATCATGGGAACACTGGACGGACGCGTCGCGATCATCACCGGCGCGGGGCGGGGCATCGGCCGCGAGCATGCACTGCTTTTCGCGCGGGAGGGTGCCGCGGTGGTCGTCAACGACCTCGGCGGCGCCAACGACGGCACGGGATCCGACGCGGGTCCGGCGCAACAGGTGGCCGACGAGATCGTCGCCGCGGGCGGCAAGGCGATCGCGAACACCGACAACGTCGCCGAATGGGCGGGCGCCGAGGCGCTCGTCGCGCAGGCCGTTCGCGAGTTCGGCCGCCTCGACATCCTGGTGAACAACGCCGGCATTCTGCGTGACAGTTTCATCGCCGGCATGGAGGAGGGGCAGTGGGACGCCGTCATCGCGGTGCATCTCAAGGGGCACGCCGCGACGCTGCACCACGCCGCCGCGTACTGGAAGGAGCAGTCCAAAGCCGGTGAGTCGGTGCAGGCCTCGGTGATCAACACCGCATCGGCATCGGGCACTTTCATGCCCAACGCCGGTCAGAGCAACTATGGCGCCGCGAAGGCCGGCATCGCGGCACTGACCCTGGTGGCGGCGGACGAACTCGAGCGGTACGGCGTCCGCGTCAACGCGATCGCGCCCATCGCCCGCACTCGGCTCACGCTCGCCACCCCCGGCATGGGTGCGCTGTTCGCGGCCGAGATTCCGGAAGGCGAGTTCGACGCCTTCGCCCCGGCCAACATCTCGCCGCTGGTCGCCCGCCTGGCGGCGGCCGACTGCAAGCTCACCGGCAAGGTGTACGCCGTCCAGGGTGGTGCGATCTCCGAACTGATCAACTGGCACGGCGGGGACGCGATCGAGAGCGACGGCCCGTGGACCGTCGGCGACCTGGCAGAACGACTGGGCTGAGGAGAACGCGCATGGCACGCAACGCCTACGAACTCGGACTGGGGCTGAGCGACGAGCATGTGGCGCTCGCCGATTCGGTCCGCAGTTTCGCGGAACGCACGATCACGAGCGAACAGGTGCGGGCCGCGGTCGACGCACGCACCGAAGACCGGTTCCCACCGTTCTGGTCGGCGCTCGCCGGGCAGGATCTGCTGGGGCTGGCGGTGCCCGAGGACCGCGGCGGTCACGGGGCGGGCCTGCTCACCCTCGCGGTGGCGCTCGAGGCGCTCGGGCGAGCGGTCGCGCCGGGGCCGTTCGTGCCGACGGCCGCCGCGGCGGCCGTCCTCGGTGCGGCCGACTCCAAGATCGGAATCGAGGTGCTGCCGGGACTGCTCGACGGAACCCGGACGGCGACAATCGCTCTCGGGCGCCCCCTCTCCGTCACGCCGGAGGGCGACGGCTACGCGTTGTCGGGGTCGCTCGATGCGGTGGTCTCGGCCGAACACGCGGACGTGCTGCTGCTACCGGCGGTCGTCGGCGACACGGTGCGCTGGATCGTAGTGGACGGTGCCGATGTCACCATCACGCCGCAGGACAGCGTCGACGTGCTCCGCGGCTCGGCCCGCGTCGAGGCCACCGGGGTCACGGTCGGGGCCGACCGGGTCCTGGACGGGCTGAGTGCGCGCCGGGTGCGTTCCGTCGTGTCGGTGGTGTTCGGCGCCGAAGCGGTGGGCGTGCTGTCGTGGTGTGTAGCGGCCGCGGCCGAATACGCCAAGACCCGCGTCCAGTTCGGGCGTCCCATCGGACAGTTCCAGGGCGTCAAGCACAAGTGTGCGCACATGGGCATCGCGCTGGAGAAGGCGCGGGCCGCGATCTGGGACGCGGCATCGGCGCTCGATACCGACGACGCGACAGCCGATTTCGCGGCCGAGGTGGCGGCAGTCATCGTGCCCGACGCCGCCGTGACGGTGGCGCAGGACTGCATCCAGGTGCACGGCGGGATCGGGTTCACGTGGGAGCACGACGCCCACCTGTACTATCGCCGGGCCCTCGCGATCCGCGGTGTCCTCGGAACCCGCGAGGAGCGGGTGGAGCGCGTCGCCGAGCAGGCGCTCGCCGGCGTGGTCCGGCAGTCGGAGTTGGAACTGCCGCCCGAGGCCGAGGACCTGCGCGGGGTGGTGCGCGCGGCGCTCGCGCCGATCGCTGGGATCGACGACGAGGACGACCAGTTGATCGCGTTGGGCGACGGGGGCTGGGTGCAGCCGCACCTGCCGAAGCCGTACGGCCGCGGCGCGGGACCACTCGAACAGATCGTCATCGCACAGGAGGTGAAGTCTGCGGGAATTGCATTGCCACAGTTGCTGATGGGCGGCTGGGCGGTGCAGGCCGTGGTGGCGCACGGCTCCGAGAAGCAGAAGCAGGAACTGGCCGTACCCACCCTGCGTGGCGACCTGGTGTGGTGCCAGCTGTTCTCCGAACCGGGTGCGGGCTCCGACCTGGCGTCGCTGACCACCAAGGCGGAGAAGGTGGATGGCGGCTGGAAGATCACCGGTCAGAAGATCTGGACCACTGTCGCACAGTTCGCGGACTGGGCGATGCTCATCGCGCGCACCGACCCGGCGCGGCCCAAGCACGAGGGCATCACGTACTTCGTGCTCGACATGTCCACGCCGGGCGTCACGGTGCGGCCGCTGCGGGAGATGACCGGATCGGCACTGTTCAACGAGGTGTTCCTCGACGACGTGTTCGTTCCGGACGAGAACGTCGTGGGTGAGGTGAACGACGGCTGGCACGTTGCCCGCACCACGCTGGCCGGCGAGCGGGTGGCGCTGAGCCAGAAGATGGAGGCGTACGCGAGCGACAAGGATCTGCTCGCCTTCGTCCACGGTCGTGAGCTGGGATCGGTGGGCCGTCACCGATTCGGAGAGCTGATCGCCGAGAGTCAGACGATCGATCTGATCGGCTCTCGCGTGGTGCTGAAGCAACTGTCGGGCGCCGACGTGAGCACGACGTCGTCCGTCGGAAAGCTGCTGGGAATGGGTCTGGGGCAGTCGATCTCGGAGTTCGTGGTGGCCGAGCTGGGCGCGGCCGGCGTGGTGGCCGTGCCGGGGCAGCCCAGCGACAAGGCGATGGAACAGCTCATCGCCGGTCGCGCGACGACGATCTACGGCGGCACCACCGAGGTGCAGCTCAACGTGATCGCCGAACGCATGCTCGGGTTGCCCCGGGACTGAACGGTGCGGTGGTGGCCTGCGGATCCGGTCCGCAGGCCACCGCTCACGTCAGCTGTGCGCGTTGCGCAGTTCGAACTTGAGTACCTTGCCGGTGGGGGTGCGCGGCAGTTCGAGCGGGAACACGATCTCCTCCGGCACCTTGAAGCGCGCGATGAGTCCGCGGGTGTGTTCGATGATGTCCGCGGCATCGGCTGCGGCGTCCTTCTTCAGGATCACGAATGCCTTGGGTCGCTCACCCCACTTCTCGTGCGGCACACCGACAACCGCGACGTCGAGCACGGCCGGATGCGACATGATCGCCTGCTCCACCTCGACGGTCGAGATGTTCTCGCCGCCCGAGATGACGATGTCCTTGGCGCGGTCCTTGAGCTGGATGTAGCCGTCTGGGTGCATCACCCCCAGGTCGCCGGTATGGAACCAGCCGCCCGCGAACGCCTCCGCGGTGGCGTCGGGGTCGCGGTAGTAGCCGAGCATCACGTTGTTGCCGCGCAGCACGATCTCGCCCATCGTCTCTCCGTCCGCCGGCACGTCGACCATGTTCTCGTCGACGATGCGGGCGTTCTCGGCCTGCACCATGCCGACGCCCTGGCGGGAGGTGAGCGCGGCTCGCTCGGCAGGAGTGCAGTTTTTCCACTCGTCCTGCAACTCGCAGATCGTGTACGGCCCGTACACCTCGGTGAGCCCGTACACGTGCACGAAGGTCATGCCGAGCGCCTCGAGTTGGGCGATGGTCGTCGGCGCCGGGGGTGCGCCACCGTTGGTGATGCGCAGCGACTGCACCGGATGGGCGCGATCGGCTCCGGCGATCGTGGTGCACACGGCCGGCGCCCCACACAGATTCGTGATGCCGAGGTCGTCGATCGCGTCCCAGATCGCGTCGGCCCGCACCGCGCGCAGACACACGTGGGTGGCGGCGGCCTGCGTGACGGCCCACGGCGTGCACCATCCATTGCAGTGGAACATCGGCAGCGTCCACAGGTACTTGGTGTTGCCGTCGAACCCGTTGTGGAACGTCACGCCCAGCGAGTTCAGGTACGCGCCTCGGTGGGTGTACATGACGCCCTTGGGCTTGCCCGTCGTGCCGGACGTGTAGTTGATCGAGATGACCTGCTGCTCGTCCTCGACTCCCCACACGAGCGGCTGGTCGGTGAGGCCGTCACGCCTGTTCAGGAACTCGTCGTACTGTGCCGTCGCAACACCGGCGGGGACGTCGGGGCGCGGGACCGTCGAGTCCGGTATCTCGACGATCTCCGCAATGCTGCCGACGTTCTCCCGCGCGGTGCTCACCGAGCCCACCAGCTCGGAGTCCACGAAGAGGATCTTCACGCCCGCGTGGTCGAGGATGTACTCGAGTTCGGCGCCGGCGAGACGGGAGTTGAGGGCCACCAGCACGCCGCCGGCGAGCGGCACCGCGAAGTGCGCGATCAGCATTTCGGGGGTGTTGGGGCACAGGTAGGCGATGCGGTCGCCCGGCTCGATCCGGGCCCGCAGCACGCGGGCAAGCCGTTCGGCCTCGTCGGCGAACTCTCGATACGTGTAGCTCCGGTCTCCGTGGACGATCGCGGTCTTGTTCGGGAAGACCGTGGCCGAGCGGTCCAGGAAGCGCAGCGGACTGAGCGGGGTGTGGTTCGCCGAAGCGGACAGTTCGGACACGGGTACCTCCGGGGTGGCGACAGGTGACGGGCGTTACAGACCGCCGGGGCGACGCTATGGGCGCGGGTTCCGTGGCCGCTACCCTCTGAAGTGGGTACTCGACGTGAGGCCCGGCCCCCTATCGACCGAGAACGCGCCGAACGAACAGATGACCGAGACCCTGAGACCGAGTGACGAGGACGCGATCCGCGCCGAACTGCGGTATCTGCGCACCAGCACGACGCTGCCGGTGCTGTTCGGGGGCATGGTCGACGGGCCGAGTCTGAGGTTGTCGGGGTTCGTCGGCACCCGCGGCCCGATGCTCCGCGATCTCGTGATCGACACCGAATGCGGACTGGGTGGTCGAGTCATGGCCGAGCAGCGGCCCGGCGCGGTCCAGGACTACGCCCACTCCCGGCACATCACGCACGACTACGACCACGAGGTGGCAAGCGAGGGGATCGAGTCCCTGTTCGCGGCACCGGTCGTAGTGCGCGGGAGCACCCGTGCCGCGGTGTACGGAGGGCTGCGGGCCAACCTCCCGATCGGCGACGTGACCGCCGAGACGGTGATGCGGTCGGCGCACAAGCTCGCGCGGGAGATCGAGATCCGGGACGAGGTGGACCGGCGGCTCGAAATGATCGAGAACTCCCGCACCGTGCCCGTCGCGTTCCGTGACCCGAAGCTGTCCGAGGGCATCACCGAGGCCTATCTGACGCTGCGGACCATTGCAGACCGACTCGACGACGCCGCGCTCAGCGCCGAGGTCCAGGCCGTCGAGGAGAAACTGCGCGGGCTCACCGCCGGTGAGTCTCGGCCCGGCGACGTGGTGCTCTCGCCGCGCGAATTCGAGGTGCTCGTCCACGTCGCACTCGGCTGCCGCAACGCGGAGATCGCCGAGCGGTTGGGGCTGCGCCTGGACACCGTCAAGAGCTACATGCGCAACATCATGTCGAAGCTCGAGGTGCGCAGCCGGCACGAGGCCGTCGTGGTCGCGCGGCGGCAGGGACTCATTCCCTAGCGCTGTCGGCCCCGGGTGACTCCACGCCATCGGATCGTCGGATCATGTTCAGCGCCAGCGCGATCAGGCTCACGATCGCCGCAGCGACGGAGAACTCGGCAACCGCGGCGGACATGCCCTGATAGGTGACCAGCAGCCCCGCCGCGACGGCCGGCACACCGAGCCCGACGTAGGTGAACGTGAAGAACGCGGCGAGGACCGCACCGCTGGACTCGCGGGCGCGCGTCGCGACGACCGCGCTCACCCGCTGCATGCCGCCGGCGAAGGCGAGGCCGTGCCCCATCCCCACGACGATCGACACCACGATCAACAGCGGCAGGCTCGGGAACCGATCGACGACGAACAGGCCCACCATCCCGGCGAACATGAGGACGGTCCCGATGCGCTGTGCCACCAGGGGGTCGAGGCCCCGCATGCTCAGCTGGGCAGCCACCGAGCAGGACATCACCAGGGCCGCGGCCGCGGCGCCGATCAGCAGGTTCGACATCCCGAGCAGTTGCGCGATCCACGACGGAACCACCGACTGGAACAGGCCCACCGTGGCCCAGGCGATCGCGGCGGGAAGTGTCGCCCGGACGAACACCGAGCGGATCTCGCGCGGCAGGCGGGGGATCTCGAAGAGGCGGCGCGGGGTGCCGTCACTCGGTCCACGGCGTCGGGGCGCCGACTGTTCGGGAAGCAGGACGAGCGCGACGACGCCCGGGACGAGGGCCACTGCGAAGAATATGTACGGAAGTGCCGTCGGGTGGGGCAGGTACTCGGCGATAGCGCCGGCGAGGAGTGGGCCGAGCGCCGCGCCGGCCGCCGTGCTCGCCGTCGCAGCGCGGGCGGCGCGCACGGGATTGCCCATCGGAACGTGGTCCAGGAGCGCCGCGGCACCGGCGGCCGAGCAGGCTCCGACCGACAGTCCCTGGAGGACCCGCCCGACGATCAACCAGGCGGTCGCGTCGGCCACGACGAGCACGGCCACCCCGGCGAGGCCCGCTACGAGGGCTGTCGCCAGAACCGGTCGGCGACCCACTCGGTCCGACAGTGGGCCGAAGAGGAAGAGTGCGGGCACCAGTGCCGCCGCGTAGATCGCGAAGATCACCGTCTGCGTGACGGGGCTGAATCCGAAGTCCTCGCGGTAGATGCCGTACAGCGCGGTCGGCATGTTTGCGCCGACCAGGAGGATTGCGAGCACGTACCCGACGCCGTGGAAGTGGCGTGCCGGCCAGCGCGTGCCGGAAGGGTGGGCGGTCGCGGTCGTCGCGGTCGTCGGGGTCGTCGCGGTCGTCGGGGTCGTCTGTGATCGGAAGGTCGTCGGCGGCACGAATACATCCTACGTAGGACGTCCTATGTATTCTCGACGACGGTGGGGCAGAGGCTCGTGTGAGGATGAACTCGTGACGGTTGTGCAGAGGGAATCGGCTTACCAGCAGGCGCTGGACTGGATGCGCGCCCGGATCGCGTCGGGAGACTGGTCGATCGGCGAACGCATTCCCACCGAACCCGAACTGGCCGAGCTGCTCGGCGTGGGACGCAACACCTTGCGTGAAGCGATCAAGTGCCTCACCTCCACCGGGATCCTGGAGATCCGACGCGGGGACGGGACGTACGTCTGCGCGCGCACCGACATCGGTGGACTCCTGACCCGGCAGGTCGCCGTCTCGGAGATGCTCCACGTCTACGAGGTCCGCCGGGCGCTCGAACTCGAGGCGGTCCGACTCGCGTGTATCCGCCGCACCGAGGACGACATACGACGTCTGCGAGAGGCTCTCGATCTGCGGAACGAGACCGGCCGCAGCGGCGACGGCGCGGCGTTCGCCGACGCCGATCTCGCGTTCCATGTCGCGGTCGTCGCTGCAGCCCACAACCCGGTTCTCGACGAACTGTTTGCCGGCCTCTCGGAGCCGCTGCGAGCCACGTACGACTTCACCGAGGGTGTTCACGAACCGGAACTCGGGGCCGGGTACCACCGGAACGTCGTCGACGGGATCGTGCGGGGCGACGAGTCGCTGGCGATGCGCGGCACGTGTGGTCACCTGGACCTGTTCGTTGCCGGGGTGCACGAACGCCGGGCCGATGCCGATGGCAAGGCGCACGCCGGGTAGAAGTTCCGGAAGTACATCTCTTGTCCGAAAGGCGTTTTCCACGTGGCAATCTACCGACTCGGTGAGCTGGTTCCCGACATCCACCCGGCCGCGTTCGTGCATCCCGATGCGGTCGTCGTGGGCGCCGTCACGATCGGTGCCGAGGCGTCGATCTGGCCGTCGGCGGTGCTGCGGGCCGACTACGGGACGATTCGCGTCGGGGCCCGCACCTCGATCCAGGACGGCACCGTGCTCCACACCTCCCGCGAGTGGCCGACGATCGTCGGTGCGGAATGTGTGGTGGGGCACAACGCCCATCTCGAGGGGGCGATCGTCGAGGACGGGTGCCTGATCGGATCGATGTCCACGAGCCTGCAGCGAGTGGTGGTGGGCACAGGCAGCCTCGTCGGCGCGGCCGCACTGCTCACCGAGGGGACGGTCGTGCCGCCGCGGTCGCGGGCGCTGGGCGCGCCGGCATCTGTTGTGCCGCATCCGAATCCGGAAATATTCGCGGAAGGAATCCGGCGCGGGGCCGCCACCTACGTCGCGAACGCGGCGCGCTATCGGTCGGAAATGGAACGCATCGACTGACCGTCCGGTTGTCGCCCGAGTAGATGCGGGAGTAGGGTGTCGACGTTCGGATCGACTCCCTGCCCGCGCACGGTCGGGGGCTTCGAGGAAGAGGAGGTGGGGCTAGTCATGAGTAGCCAACCTCCGAGTACCAGCTGAAACAGGACAATTCCGCGCCATCCTCATCGGGGGTGGCGTTCGACTGGTGTCCGCGTCCACCGTGACAGACGGTGCCGCTGCGGGCCTTCCCGAAAGCCGTATTCGTATGCGTGAAATGCGTCCGATCCGCTCGATCCTTCCTCGCCGTGCCGCCGGCACCGCCGACGACGTCGTCTCGCCCGAGCATTCGATGGCCCCTCGCCATCCGGGGCAGCCCGTGCCCGCGTCGCCGCAGGACGGTGTGGTGGAGCCCAGCGTCGTCAACAGTGCGGTGTACCGCGACGGCCGGCGCATCGCCTCGCCCGAGACCCTGGCGGAGGCTCTCGCGAGCCTGCCTGACGCGTCGTCGATGGCGTGGATCGGTCTCTACCGTCCGTCGGATACCCAACTGCACGCTGCGGCAGAGCAGTTCGATCTTCACGAGCTGGCGGTCGAGGACGCGATCGCCGCGCATCAGCGCCCCAAGCTCGAGCGCTACGGCGACACGCTGTTCGTCGTGCTGCGTGCCGCGCGCTACCTCGACGAGTCGGAGTCCGTCGACTTCGGCGAGCTGCACATCTTCTGCGGTCCCACCTTCGTGCTCACCGTCCGGCACAGCGAGTCGCCCGACCTGTCGAACGTGCGCGAGCGGATGGAGAGCGACCCCGAACTGCTCGAGCTGGGCCCCGAGGCCGTGCTGTACGCGATCCTCGACGCCGTCGTCGACGGGTACGCGCCCGTCGTCGCGGGATTGCAGAACGACATCGACGAGATCGAGACCGAGGTGTTCAGCGGCGACCCGATGGTGTCGCGGCGCATCTACGAACTCTCGCGTGAGGTCGTCGAGTTCCAGCGCGCCACCAAGCCGCTCCTCGGGATGCTGCGCGCGCTGTCCGCGGGCTTCGACAAGTACAACACCGACGAGGAACTGCAGCGCTACCTGCGCGACGTCACCGACCACGCGACGACGGTGGTCGAGCGGGTCGACGGCTTCCGGGAACTGCTCGGCAGCATCCTCGCCCTCAACGCCACCCTGGTCTCGCAGGCGCAGAACGAGGAGATGCGCAACCTGACGCAGGCCAGCTACGCGCAGAACGAGGAAATCAAGAAGGTCTCCTCCTGGGCGGCGATCCTGTTCGCGCCCACCTTGATCGGCACCGTGTACGGCATGAACTTCGAGCACATGCCGGAACTGCAATGGGTGGGCGGCTATCCGTTGGCACTGATGCTGATGTTCCTGACCTGCGCCGGGCTCTACACGATCTTCAAGAAACGCGGCTGGTTGTAGCGCGTTCGGCGCGTTACAGTCTCGGCTGTGACGGGACTGCGCACGATCGACCTCGGGAGGCTGCTGACGCGGCGTCGCCACGTCGATTTCGCGCTGGTGTGCACGTCCGGTTGTCGTCGGTCCTGACCGACCCCGACGACCCTTCGCCGGGTGCTCTCGGGCGCCCGGAATCCGCACGCTCACGACAGGTTCTCGCATGACCACAGCTTCCGTTTCACATCTGTCCGCCATCGTGGCCGCCACCGCCGACGCGGTCGCGGACGACGTATCCAAGGCTCACGTCGTGTTCCGGGCGAAAGCCCGGGCGCACGACGCCGTCGCCAGCACCGTCTCGCTGGGCAAGTACTCGGTGGAGGTCGACGAGCCGCCGGCCCTCGGCGGTGACAACTCCGCGCCCAACCCGGTGGAGTACTACCTGGCGTCGCTGCTGTCCTGCCATGTGGTGACGTACCGGTTCTGGGCCGAGCGCCTCGGAATCCGGGTCGACGACATCAAGGCGCGCGCCGAAGGCGACCTGGACGTCCGCGGCTTCTTCGGTTTCGAAGACGCCGTCCGTCCGGGGTTCGGTGAGGTTCGTGTCGTCGTGACGATCGACGGCCCGGAATCGCGTGAGCGCTACCTGGAACTGCACGCGGCAGCCGAGGCGCACTGCCCGGTGCTGGACCTGACGCGCAATCCCACGCCGGTCGTCTCGGTACTCGAAACGCCTGCGGCGAACGGCTGATCGACTGTCGGCGCTGCTCATCGCACCGGTGAGCAGCGCCGAACCAGCGCGCAGACGGCGAACGGGTGTCACTATGGACCCCGTGGATCTCCCGATCGCGCCGCCCCTGCAACCGATGCTGGCCAAGGCCGCATCGGGAGTGCCCGAGCAACCCGCCGGTGAACCCGTGTGGTCGTACGAACCGAAATGGGACGGATTCCGTGCCATCGTGTTCCGCGACGGCGACGATGTCGTCCTCGGTTCGCGTGGCGGCAAGGACCTGGCCCGGTACTTTCCCGAGATGGTGGACGCGGTGCGGGAGGAACTGCCGCCGCGGTGCGTCGTCGACGGTGAACTGGTGGTGCCGCGCGAGATCGGTGGCCGCACCCGGCTGGACTGGGGTTCGCTGTCCGAGCGGATCCATCCGGCGGACAGCCGGGTGCGCCTGCTCGCCGCCGAGACCCCGGCGCAGTTCATCGGTTTCGATCTGTTGGCGCTCGGCGACGACGACTTCACGAAGCGTGCCTTCGCGGAACGCCGGGAGGCGCTGTTGGGGGCCGTCGGCGGCGGGATCCGCTGTCACGTCACCGCCGCGACGCTCGATGCCGAGGTGGCCGAGCGTTGGTTCGAGACCTTCGAGGGCGCCGGGCTCGACGGTGTCGTTGCCAAACGACTCGACGGTCATTATCTGCCGAACAAGCGGGAGATGGTGAAGGTCAAGCACTCTCGTACCGCGGATGTCGTGGCGATCGGCTACCGACCGCACAAGAGTCAGCCGGGCATCGGCTCGATCCTGCTGGGGCTGTACGACGGTGGCGAACTGCACATGGTCGGGGGCGCTTCGGCATTCACCGCCAAGCGCCGCGTCGAACTGCTCGCCGAACTCGAACCGCTGCGGGTGGGTGACGACGTCGTCGCCGAGGGAGAGGCCACCCGGTGGCGGTCGAGCGCCGACCGCAGTTGGGTGCCGCTGCGTCCCGAACGGGTCCTCGAGGTCGCCTACGACCAGATGGAGGGCGGACTCGGAGAGCGCGGAAGCCAGGCCGGGGTACGGTTCCGGCACGCCGCGCGGTTCCTGCGGTGGCGCCCGGACCGGGCCCCGGAGTCGTGCACGTTCGAGCAACTCGAGGTCCCGCTGCGCTACGACCTCGCAGACGTACTCACAGGAGAGAGCTGAACCATGGCGGCCACCAAGCGTTCTCCGGCGGAGGAACTCGACGTCGACGGCGTGGCCGTCCGGCTGTCGAATCCCGACAAGATCTACTACCCGCGGCTGGGCCCCGAGGGCGGCACCAAACGCCACCTCGTCGAGTACTACCTCCAGGTCGCGACCGGCGGTGAACTCTTGCGGGCACTGCACGACCGGCCCACCCACCTGCAGCGGTACCCGGACGGTGTCGAGGGCGAGGAGATCTACCAGAAGCGGGTGCCGGCCAAGCGGCCCGAACACGTCGCGTCGTGCGAGGTGACGTTCCCGTCGAAGCGCACCGCGGACGTGCTGCGGGTCCGCAGCGCCGCCGACATCGTGTGGGCCGCCAACCTCGGCACCGTCACATTCCATCCGTGGGCGGTGCGCTGCCCCGACGTCGAGCACCCGGACGAGTTGCGGATCGACTTCGACCCGCAGCCCGGCACCGACTTCGACGACGCCCGCCGCGTCGCGCTCGACGTCATGCAACCGCTGCTCGACGAACTGGGCCTCATCGGGTTCCCCAAGACGTCGGGCGGTCGCGGCCTGCACGTCTACATCCGGATCGAGCCGCGCTGGGATTTCGTCGAGGTGCGCCGCGCCGGTATCGCGCTGTGCCGGGAGATCGAGCGGCGCAGCGGCGACCGGGCCACCACTCACTGGTGGAAGGAGGAACGGGGCAAGCGCATCTTCCTCGACTTCAACCAGAACGCGCGCGACAAGACCATCGCGTCGGCGTACTCGGCCCGTAACACCCCGATCGCGACGGTTTCGACTCCGGTGACCTGGGCGGAACTCGCGTCGATCGAGCCCGACGACTTCACCATCGCGACCGTTCCGGCACTACTCGCCGGCCGCGGAGACCCGATGGCGACGCTCGACGACGTCGCGCATTCGCTCGAGGGGCTGCTCGAGATGGCCGAGCGGGACCTGGCCGACGGGCTGGGGGATCTGCCGTATCCGCCGAACCATCCGAAGATGCCGGGCGAGCCCAAACGAGTGCAGCCGAGCCGGGACCGAGATCTGAAGAAAGACTGATTCGGTCGCTTGACCAGGTCCATTGCCGGTCAGACTTTTCTCGAATGTCTGTTTCACTCCGCACCGGCCCCTTTCGCCCTTAGGCTGCGCCAATCACAATGGTGTGAGGAGCGGATCGGAGGTCGCGATGGCGATCCATGTGGAGCGCGGCAGTGCGCCGCGGACGGCGGCGGTCGCCCCCGGACGGCCCCCGCTCGAACAGGTGCCCGCTGCCGCCCCGGCCGCAGCGCAGGCACGTACCGAGATGCTGGTGCATCCGCGGTTCCTGCCGCTCGCGGACCGCTTCTTCTCGATGTACCGCCAACCGAACAACGGGGGCGGAGCCCTGGTCGCGTACGTGCACGGCGAGAAGGTGCTCGACGTCTGGGCCGGGTACGCCGACCGGGACCGACGCTGGGACCGGGACACCGTGTCGCTGTCGTTCTCGACGGGCAAGGGCGTCGCGAGCACCGTCACGCACCGCCTGGCCGAGCGCGGCATCGTCGACTACGACGCCCCCGTGGCCACCTACTGGCCCGAGTTCGGCGCCGCCGGCAAGCACGAGATCACCATCCGCGACGTCCTGACGCACCGCGCCGGTCTGCACAAGGTGCGCGGACTGGTGGCCGGCCGAACGGGACTCCTCGACTACGAGTCCGTCATCGAGGCGCTCGCCGCCGCGGCCCCGGATCCTCGTCGGCTGCGCGGACCCGGCTACCACGCCGTCACCTACGGCTGGCTCGTCGCCGAGACCCTGGCGCGCGCAACCGGCAAGCCGTTCACCGAACTGGTCCGTGAGGAGATCGCGCAGCCGCTCGGACTGGACGAGTTCTGGTACCGCGTGCCGCAGGACCAGCGGCGGCGGATCGCGAAGCTGTTCCCGCACATCAACCCCGGCGGACTCGACTGGCGTCTGACCTCGTCGGTCCTGTCGTACGCCGGCCCGCTGCGGGGGCTGGCGGAGGCCGCGATGCCCGACGGCTTCGACGAACTCGTCCGCAATCCGGCCGTGCACGACGCCGTCATGCCCGGATGGAACGGCGTGTTCAGCGCCCGCTCGCTGGGCCGGATGTACGCCGCGATCGCGAACGGCGGCGTCATCGACGGCACCCGGTTCCTGCAGCCCGAGACGGTGGAGCAGATGGGCGCCGTACAGACCCGGGACCGCGACTACGTGCTGGGCGTCAAGCTCGGGTGGCGCCTTGGTTATCACCCCCCGCTGCTGGCCAGCCGCGTCCAGCCGACGCGCGGGCTCGGGCACTACGGAGTGGGCGGATCGGGCGCATACGCCGACCCGGAGACGGGCCTGGCGCTGGCGTTCGTCACCAACCGACTCGGCAACGCGGTCACCGCGCTCGGTGACCTGCGGTTGGCGAGGCTCGGCGCCGAGGCGCAGGCGATCATGCGTACGTGAGGGAGGTCTTCGGATGAGCGACCACGTCTATCGGGTGATCGAGATCGTCGGTTCGTCGAGCAAGGGAATCGACGACGCGATCGCCAATGCGGTCAGCAGGGCGAACGCGACGATGCGCAACCTGGAATGGTTCGAGGTGATCGAGACCCGCGGTCACATCGAGGCAGGGGCCGTCGCCCATACTCAGGTGACGTTGAAGGTCGGCTTCCGGCTCGAGTGATTGCTGGGGCTCGACCGATCACGTTCCGACGCAACGGAACCTCGATCGAAACTGAAACACGTTATAGTCTGAGCGAGAACGCCAGTCTCGGTCGGGTACGCACAGGTAGGGAAGAACTGTGGCTTATGTGATTACGCAGGCATGCTGCAACGATGCATCATGCGTGGACGTCTGTCCCGTCAACTGTATCCATCCGACGCCGGACGAGCCCGAGTTCGCCACTACGGAGATGCTCTACATCGACCCGCAGACGTGCATCGACTGCGGCGCGTGCGTCGACGAATGCCCGGTAGACGCGATCTTCGGTGAGAACGAACTCAGCGAGGCGCACTCGATGTACCCCGAGATCAACGCCGCGTACTACGAGAAGCATCCGATCGGACCGGAATGGCCCGAACTGGCCTCGCCGCGCAAGCTGAGCGCCGATCTGGGGACACTGCGCGTCGCGATCGTGGGGTCCGGCCCGTCGGCCTGCTACGCCGCGATGGAACTCACCTCCCGTCCGCGCGTCGAGGTCGACATGTTCGACCGTCTGCCCACGCCGTACGGACTGGTGCGCGCCGGCGTCGCCCCCGACCATCCGGGCACCAAGGGCGTCGCGGACGTGTTCCGCTCGGCCCTCGGTAAGCGTTCGGTGCAGTGCCACTTCAACGTCGAGGTGGGTCAGCACGTCAGCCACGAGGAGCTTCTCGAGCACCACCATGCCGTCATCTACGCGGTGGGCGCTGCCAGCGACCGTCGCCTCGGCGTGCCGGGTGAGGACCTGTCCGGATCGCACGCCGCCACGGAGTTCGTCGCCTGGTACAACGGCCACCCCGACTACGCGAACCACGCGTTCGACCTCTCGGGTGAGCGCGCCGTGATCGTCGGCAACGGCAACGTCGCCCTCGACGTCGCCCGCGTCCTCGTGACCGATCCCGACGAACTGGCGAAGACCGACATGGCGGAGCATGCCGTCGAGGCGCTGCGCCACAGCAATATCCGCGAGGTCGTCATCGTCGGCCGCCGTGGACCGGCGCAGGCCGCCTACACCAACCCCGAACTGATCGCGCTCGGGCAGATGGCCGACGTGGACATCGTCGTCGACCCCGACGAGGTCGTCCTGGATGCGGCCAGCCGCGCGTGGGTCGACGGCCCCGACTCGGAGGCGTCCGAGAAGCTCAAGGTGCGTCAGGCCGAGGAGTTCGCGAAGCGGACCACCACGGACGGCCGCAAGCGGATCGTGCTGCGCTTCCTCGCATCGCCCGAGGAGATCACCGGCGACGATCGGGTCGAGAACATCCGCCTGGTGCGCAATGAGCTGGTCGCCGACGACCCCGAGAACCCGACGAAGCTGAGCGCCCGCCCTACCGACCGTGTCGAGACCCTCGCGACCGGCCTGGTGCTGCGGTCGATCGGCTACAAGGGCCTGCCGATCGCCGATCTACCGTTCGACGAGCGCCGCGGTGTGGTCCCCAACGAGAACGGTCGCGTCATCGATCCGGAGACCGGCAAGCCCGTTCCTGGCGTGTACGTCGCGGGTTGGATCAAGCGCGGCCCCACCGGCGTCATCGGCACCAACAAGCACTGCTCCGCCGCCACCGTGGATCTGCTGCTGTCCGACTTCTCCGACGGAATGCTGCCCCAGCCGGGCAGCGAGCGCGAGGATCTCGGCCGCATCATCGGGGAGCGCCAGCCCGACGTCGTCGACTTCCAGGGATGGCAGCGCATCGACAAGAAGGAACGCGCGCTCGGCGCCGAGAGCGGGCGCTCGCGCACCAAGATCGTCGACATCGCGGCGATGCTCGAGGCCGCACGCGGCGAGGCCGGCTGAGTGCAGTAGCTCGCGGCGGGTCGGTTGTGGGACGCGCGTCCGGTATGGCTGAATAGGGCGTACCGGGCGCCCGCCCTTGGCGGCGCCGCCCGTGGCAGGTGTCGTCGAGCGAGGGGGGAACGCACATGACCGGGCAGTCGATCGCAGGACGTGGTTCGAGGCGCCGGCGGTGGTTCGCCCGCGCGGCGGCAGTCGTCGTCGGTGCCACTGCAGCCGGCACCGTTCTCGTCGGCCCCGCGCAGGCCGCGCCACTGTTTCCCGGTAGCGCGGAGATCCCCGGCGTCCAGCTCCCCACGTTCGAGCTGCCACAGATCCCCACGCCGCCGCTGGTGCTGCCGCCGGGATTCGAACTACCGCGCGAGGTGCAGGCCTTCCTGCCGCCCGGGCTGGTCGTGACAGCCCCACCGCCGATCGGTCCGGCGAACTTCTCGGCGCCGTCGCTGAACCCGGCGCCCGGCGAGGTCGTGGGCATCGCGCAGCCGATCATCATCCGCTTCAACGAGGCCATCGGTGACCGCGCCGTCGCCGAGCGTGCCATCCGCGTCACCACCGATCCGCCGGTCGAGGGCCACTTCTACTGGATCAATGACAAGCAGGTCCGTTGGAAGCCGAACCAGTTCTGGCCCGGCAACATTCAGGTGACCGTCGATGCCGGTGACTCGCACTCCACGTTCTCGATCGGCGACGCGCTCGTGACCGTCGCTGACGACAACACCAAGCAGATCACCATCACCCGCAACGGCGAGGTCGTCAAGACCATGCCGACCTCGCTCGGCAAGCCCGGATACGAGACCCCCAACGGCACCTACATCGTGGGCGAGAAGTTCCGCGACATGTACATGGACTCGTCCACGTACGGTGTGCCGATCGACGCCCCCGAGGGCTACCGCACGTACGTCGAGTATGCGACGCGAATCTCCTACAGCGGCATCTTCGTTCACGCCGCACCGTGGTCCGTGGCGCAGCAGGGCTACAGCAATGTCAGCCACGGCTGCCTCAACGTGAGCACCGAGGACGGCCGGTGGTTCTTCGAGAACGCCAAGAAGGGCGACCCGGTGGTCGTCCAGAACACTGCCGGCGGCATCCTCAGCGGCGCCGACGGGCTGGGGGACTGGAACCGCTGATCTGACGTTCCGGCAGCGCACCGACCGCACCGCGGTTGTGCAGGATCTGTGTCAGAGCCGTGATGACCACGAACGCGGCGGTGATTCCGAAGGGAAGTGCCAGGATCGGCACGGATTCGAGCGTGCGCGCCACCGGCAGCGTCCCGAACATCAGCATCGGTCCGCCGGTGCCCTGCAGGCAGTCCCAACGCCGCGGACTGTTCGGTGGTGACCCCAACCATGGAAGCTGCTCGCCGCGGTTCTCTCGATACATTCGACGCTGTCCGGCAAGGACGAGGCCCGCCCCCACCGCCATCATCGTCATGCCCACCACCACGGCCGCCGTGGACGGGGGAACCAGCACCGCGACAACACCCGCGGTAGCGGCGGCGATCACCGACACCACAACCCACCAACCGGAGTTGTGGCCGGGCCGGTCCCGATCACCGTGCCGCACCGGTTGTTCGGGAGGAATCGCATCCATCGGTCCATACTCCCAACCGGTACGGGAGATTTCAGGTATTCACGACTACCGGACAATCTTCCCGGCCGGACAGCACCTCGCAAGATCTCGGGCGGGAGAATCTCGCGCATAATCCCTGCCATGACCGTGACGCGTTCGATCCTGCTGTTCGTCCTGGCCGCGCTGTTCGAGATCGGCGGCGCCTGGCTGGTGTGGCAGGGCGTGCGCGAGCAGCGGGGCTGGTTGTGGGTCGGCGCCGGCATGATCGCCCTCGGCATCTACGGCCTGGTTGCGACGATGCAGCCCGACGCGAACTTCGGACGCATCCTCGCCGCGTACGGCGGGATCTTCGTGGCGGGTTCACTGCTGTGGGCGGTGGTCATGGACGGCTTCCGACCCGACCGCTACGACATCATCGGTGCCGCCCTCTGTCTGTGTGGTGTCGGCGTGATCATGTATGCGCGCTAGAGGGTTCGGGGCCTGTGGTCAATGCTGGTAGACGCTCAGGTCGCCGGGCTCGGTGTCGAGCACCTCGCGGCGGAACTTCACGAGCCACAGGAAGTACACCCCGCCGGCGAGAATCAGGCCGGCCACCATCGCGACGGGCACACGCGCCTCGGCGGGGGACACGACCACGAACAACACGACGACCATCCACACCAGCGCGCCGATCGCCACTGGCAGCTCGAAGCGGCCGAGATTGAACGCGCCCTCCCTGCGGTCCAACCGGCCGCGCACCGCGAGATAGAGAATGATCGTGCCGCCGTACACGATCACCGTGAGGACCGTCCCCGCCACGATCAGCTTCAGCAGGGCGGCACCCGGTAGCGCGAGCATCAGCACGACCGCGACGACGCAGATCAGGATCGTCGCCGGGACCGGGGTCCGGGTCTTCGCGTTGATCTGCCGCATCACCCCGGATGCGGGAAAGCGTGAGTCGCGGGCCATCGCGAACACGATGCGCGAGCACGCGGCCATCGTCACCATCCCGGCGCCGAAGAACGCAAATGTGATCGCGATCAGCAGTATTCGTTCCACGACCGGGCCGAGCTGATCGCGCATGATCTCCGCGACCGGCGAGGCGCTCTCGCTGATCCGGGGGATGTCGTCGATCGCGACGGTGAGCGCGACCAGGAACACCAGCCCCAGTAGCGAGGCCGCGACGACCGATCCCACGATCGCGCGCGGCACGCTGCGGAAGGGATCCTTGGCCTCCTCGGCGAGGTTCGCCGCAGCGTCGAAGCCGACGAGCGTGGCCAGGCCCATGATCATCGCGCCCATGAGCCCGCCGCCGACGGCGAAGTAGTCGGGTGCGTTCGCGGTGACGCCGCGGGAGGCGAGATTGTCGACCGACCCGTTGCCGGAGACCGCCACGGCTACGACGAGCGCGATCGCCAACACCAGGACGATGACCAGTTCGAGCCCCACCGCGCTCGCGTTGATCATCGCGACGATGCGCGTCGAGAACACGACGAGCAGGGCCTGCGCGAGCACCATCGCGAGCGTGATCAGCCGCGCGGTGCCCTCGTCCTCCGCCATGCCGAACAGCGGCATGAATGCCTGGCTCGCCAGCGCATTGTCGACAGCGACGACGCCGAACGACAGGTAGCAGACGGTGAGCCAGCCGAACCCCCAACCGATCTTCGGGTCGGCCAGCCGTGACGCCCACTGATAGGTGGAGCCGCTGAGCGGGATGCGGGCCGCGAACTGCGCGTACACGAGCGCCACCAGGACCTGCCCGACCGCAACCACGACCCACAGCCAGATCCCGACCGGGCCGGCATTCTGGAGCACGTCGTCGTAGGTGCCGAAGATGCCGACCGCGACCGAGATGAATGCGAACGAGATCGCGAACACCTGGAATGAGCCGAGTGTCCGCTTGAGCTCCTGGTGGTATCCACTGTGTTCGACGGACTCCGACGGGGTCTCGGAATCCGAGGGAATCTCCGCCACCGTGGTCACCTCATCTCCCGTCGGGCACTGCGGGATCGGAGCGAAACTGGTCGGCTCTCATCGTGCCCCGGATGGACGGGCGTGTCAGCGTTGGTTCGGTTCCCTAAGTTCCTCGGTGTCCACGAGAAGGGCGGGTCGCCGGTCACAGGACCGGCGACCCGCCCACGTCGGAACTACCAGATCTTGACGCGCTTGTCCGGCTCCAGATACAGGGCGTCACCCGGCTCGACCCCGAACGCGTCGTGGAAGCTGTCGAGGTTGCGGATCACGCCATTGCAGCGGAACTCCGGCGGCGAGTGCGGGTCGACGGCGAGGCGTCGGATTGCTTCTTCCTTGCGCGCCTTGGTCCGCCATACCTGCGCCCAGCCGAAGAACACGCGCTGCAGGCCGGTCAGTTCGTCGAGCACCGGTGCCTCGGTGCCCTCGGTGGCGATGCGGTATGCCTCGAGCGCGATCGACAGGCCGCCCAGATCGCCGATGTTCTCGCCGATCGTGAACTCACCGTTGACGTGGTGCCCGGGCAGGTCCTTGGGCTCGAAGTCGTTGTACTGCTCGATGAGTGCCTTGGTGCGCTTGCCGAACTCGGTGCGGTCGTCGTCGGTCCACCAGTCGACCATGTTGCCGTCGCCGTCGTACTTGGCGCCCTGGTCGTCGAAGCCGTGGCCGATCTCGTGGCCGATGACCGCGCCGATACCACCGTAGTTGGCGGCGTCGTCGGCCTCCGGATCGAAGAACGGCGGCTGCAGAATCGCTGCGGGGAAGACGATTTCGTTCATGCCCGGGTTGTAATAGGCATTGACCGTCTGCGGCGTCATGAACCACTCGTCACGGTCGACCGGTCCGCCCAGCTTCGCGATGTCGCGGTCGTGCTCGGCGGCGTAGCCACTGCGGTAGTTGCCCACCACGTCTGCCGGGTCGATCTCGACGGCCGAGTAGTCGCGCCACTTGTCGGGGTAGCCGATCTTGGGAGTGAACTTCTCGAGCTTCGCGAGCGCGGCTCGGCGGGTCTTCGGACTCATCCACTCGAGATCGGAGATGTTGCGGCGGTACGCCTCCTGCAGGTTCGCGACCAGTTCCTGCATGCGCGCCTTGGAGTGGGGCGGGAAGTGCCGCTCGACGTACTGCTTGCCGACGGCCTCGCCGAGCAGGTCCTGCACCAGCGAGACGCCGCGCTTCCACCGCTCGCGATTCTCCTGCGTGCCGCTGAGGGTCTTGCCGTAGAACGCGAAGTCCTCGGCGACGATCGCCTCCGTGAGGAACGCGGCCCGCGAATGCAGGATCCGCCACGTGGCCCACGCCTTCCAGTCCTCGATGGGACGCGACGTCCACAGCTCGGCGAACGACTCGACGAAACCGGGTTGGCGCACCACGATCTCGGCGAGCTGCTCCGGCGTAGCTTCGAGGCCGGAAATCCAGGCGGTCCAGTCGAATCCGCCGTACTGCGACTGCAGGTCGTCCAGCGTCACCAGGTTGTAGCTCAGCTCCGCGTCGCGACGCTTGACGACGTCCCAGTGGCCGGCCGCGATCGCGGTCTCGAGATCGAACACGCGCTGCGCGTCGTAGTCGATCCCGGCCAGCTCGAACATCTTTCGGATGTGCGCCAGGTACGCGTCCCGGACCTCGGCGTAGTTGTCCTCGCGGTAGTACGACTCGTCGGGCAGGCCGATGCCGGACTGCGTGAAGTGCACCAGGTAGCGCGCCGAGTTCTTGGCGTCGGTGTCGACGTACTGTCCGATCGCGCCGCCGACGCCGGTGCGCTGCAGGCGACCGACGATCCCGGCCAGCTCGCTCAGGTCTGCGGCGTTCGCGACGGCCGACAGTTCCTCGGCGATCGGGGTGAGGCCCGCCGCCTCGACGGCGTCGGCGTCCATGAAGCTCGAGTACAGGTCGCCGATCTTCTGGGCGTCCGTGCCGGGCGCCGCGCCGGACTCGGACGCCTCCTGGATGAGCGTCTTTACGTCCTCCTCGGCCTTGTCGTACAGCGTGCGGAACGCGCCGTCCACCGCACGGTCGGCCGGGATCTCGTACCCGTCCAGCCACTTGCCGTTGACATGCACGAACAAGTCGTCCTGTGGGCGCGTGCCCGCGTCCAGATGGCTGAGGTCGATGCCGGAATGCTGCGCAGTCGTCATCGCTCCATCTTTACACCGCGTCGACTGAGACGGCCGATCCTGAAGGATTCCTCTCGCAGGCCGAAGGGAATCCTTCAAGATCGGCGCGCGAGTGCCTGACGGATCTGCGTGAGCACGCTCTCGGGATCGTTGCGCAGGTGGTGCCACGTGAATCGGAGGACGTGCCAGCCCGCGTTGACGTTCTGCCGTTCCGTGTCGCGATTGAACCGTTCGACGTCGCGGTGCCACGCCCAGCCGTCCGCCAGGCGTCGGAAATCCTTCAGGATCAGCAGGAGTCAGGCGTCAGGCGTCGATGCCGAGGTTGATCGCGGCCAGCATGCGGTCCGACTGCCGCGACGTCACCATGAGGCCGGTCGCGTCGAAGATGTTGTCGTTGTCGTTGCGGGTGTCTCGGCCGGTGTGGTCGGAGTACGGCGAGACGGTGGAGAAGATCTCGTCGCTCAGGGCATCGTCGAAGAACAACTGCGTGGTGAGGACGGTCTTCTTGTCGACGTGCACCTTGAGGTGGATGTGCACGGTGCGGCCGGTGTACCAGCCGGGGAAGATCGTCGTGAACCGCACGATGCCGTTGGCGTCGGTGGTCTGGGCGCCGCGCAGGTAGGTGCCGTCGTCGGTAGTGGTCGCCTCCTGGTCGCCGACGCTGTACGAGCCGTCCGACGTCTCACCCGAGCCGCCCATCCCGCCGGGAGCCCCGCCGCCGGGACCACCCATGCCGCCCTCGGGAGGCGTGCCGCCGGGCGGAGGACCGCCCATCCCGCCCTGCGGCGGCTGACCCATCCCGCCCTGCGGCGGCTGACCGCCCATGCCGCCGCCTTGGTTGGCGGCGGCGGAGCCGGACTCGAAGCCCGAGTACACGCCGCCCGCGTCGCAGTGCCAGATCTCGACGACCGCGTTCGCGACGGCGCCCGCGCTGCCGTCGGCGCTGCAGTTCGTCAGATCCTGCACGCGCATGGCCAGATTCAGTTCGAGACCCGGCCGGTCCTCGCGGATGTCGCTGCGGATGGAGTCGACGTCGAACCAGTACGGCCCCTGCGTCTCCTCGACGGCCATGACGCACCGTGGCGCCTGGTCGAGCAGGGCGAGCAACTGCTCGTCGACGGTCCCGGCCGCGCCTGCCGAGGAGGCGGCCGCCGCCGATGTGATTGTCGGCGTGGTGGTCGCCGTCGAAGAACTACCGCCACCGCTGCACGCCGCGAGCAGTCCGGTCAGGCTGACGGTTCCGCCGAGCGCGAGCGCCCGCCGTCGGCTGATCCGCAGCCGGCTCAGCTCTACGTCTTTGTTCACGCGACATCCTTCCTCGCAGCAAGTGATTCGAGAACCATCGTGGGCGAGCGAACTGGCGCGGACCTGGACGTCGGCTGGGAGTTACCTGTGAACCGGAAGTCAGGCGTCGATGGTCAGATTGATCGCGGCCAGGATCCGGCCCGGTTCCCGCGCGGTCGCCAGCAGTCCGGTGTCGTGGAAGATGACGTCGCTGTCGTTGCGGGTGTCGCGGCCGGGATGGGCGGTGTAGGGGGAGACGGTCGCGAAGACGTCGTCGCTGAGCGTGTCGTCGACGTACAACTGCGTGGTGAGCACGGTCCGGCGATCGATGTGCACCTTGAGATGGATGTGCACGGTGCGGCCGGTATACCAGCCGGGGAAGATCGTCGTGAACTGGGCAATGCCGTTGGCGTCGGTGGTCTGGGCGCCGCGCAGGTAGGTGCCGTCGTCGGTGGTGGGGATCTGGCCGTCGTCGAGGCTGTACGAGCCGTCGGACATCGTGATGATCGACGAGGGGCTGCCGGTGGACGGCGCTCCGCTGTTCGCCGCGACCGAGTCGGCCTCGTAGCCGGAGTACACACCGCCCGCGTCGCAGTGCCAGATCTCGACGACCGCGTTCGCGATGCCGGGTACGGCGCCGTCAGGGCTGCAGTTCCGCACGTCCTGCACGCGCAGCGCCAGGGCCACCTCGAGTCCCGGCCGGTCCTCGCGGATGTCGCGCCGGATCGAGTCGACGTCGAACCAGTACGGGCCCTGCGTCTCCTCGACCGCCATCACGCAGCGCGGAGCCCCGTCGAGCAGTGCGAGCAGTCGCGGATCGATGTCGCTCGGGACCGCGGTCGTGGGCACCGTGGTGGTCGCGGTGGTGTCGGGGTTACCGCCGCATGCCGCGAGCAGAGCACTCAGGCTGACGGTGCCACCCAGCGCCAGCGCCCGACGTCTGCTGATGCGCAGCCGGCTCAGTTCCACGTCGCGATTCATGCTGTCTCTTCTCAGAGCAACTGCGCGCTCGCGGCCGCCCGGACGAGGACCTGCCCGGAGTTGTCGAACAGACTCGATTCGATGAGCGCGACGCGGCGTCCGGCGCGGACCACCTCGGCCTCGGCGCGGATGTCGGGGCCGTCAGTGGCGGGGGAGCGGACGAAGTCGATGCGCAGGTCCAGGATCCGGTACTGCTGGTCGACGGCGGTGAGCGTCTGTGCGACGAGGCCGTTCACGAGGTCGGCTGCCGTGATCAGGATGCCGCCCTGGATCGAGCCGAGCGGGTTGCTCATCCAGTCCCGCGGCGCGAACGTCGCGGTCAGCGAACCGCGTTCGACGTCCACCAGGCGCAGGTCGAGCATCCCGGCGAGCGGGCCGCGGGCGATCTGCTCGGATGCGAGGCCGTCGACGATGTCGAGACCTGCGCGTCCGGCCAGTTCGTCGGGGGCCGCGCCCGACTCGGACGCCGGTACGGGCAGGCGCTGGCCACTCAGCACGGTGTCGGCGTTGGCGCGCGGTCGTGTGACCAGGACACCGCGCGACTGTAGGACAGCGACCGTGTGGCCGTCACCGTCCTGCATCGCGCCGGACGCAAGACCCATCCCGGCGTCGATGTCGAGGTAGGTGGCGTCGCCGGTCGAGACGACGACGCCGTGGGCCGGCATCGGCGCGGCCAGCGTCGCCGACATCTGCGACAGCACCATGCCGACGCCGGCAGGGATCGAGTTACCCAGCGAACCGCCGGGGCAGGCGTCCGCGAGCACGCCGACGGAGCCGAGGATCGTGTGTCCGCGATGGTCGTGGAATCGGGGGCCGACCTCCTGCGCGAGCACGAGGTGTCCGGGGCGCACCTCCCGGGCCTCCACCCCCATCAGCAGATTGAGACGGTCGAGTCGCTCGGGTGCAGAGCTGGGGGCCTGGGCGTCCGAGGCTGTCGCGGTCATCCGACCTGTGTACCACCACCGCCCGCGGCCAACGAACCGCTATCCCAGTTGCACGCTGGCCCGTGCGGACACGAGCAGTCCACCGTCCGCGCTCGACAGACGCGTCTCGATCAGAGCGAGGCGGCGTCCGGCCCGTACGACCTCGGCCTCCACCACGATCGGTGGCCCGTCGACGGCGGGCGAGCGGACGAGGTCGAGGTGCGCGTCGAGGGTGTGGAACGAGCCACCCGGTTCGGTGAGGGTCTGCGCGACGAGTCCGGCGGCGAGGTCGGCGACCGACAGCAGGACGCCGCCCTGCACGGTGCCGATCTCGTTGCTCATCCATGTCTGCGGCGTCATCAGCGCGGTGACTGCACCCCGGGCCGCCGCGTCGACGCTCAGGTCCACCAGCCCGGCGAGCGGTCCGCGCCGCACGGTCCCGGCCGCGATCGCCTCGACGATCGCCAGACCCGGAAGCGCCGCGAGTTCGTCGTGTGGCGTGGTCGTCTCGGGCTCCGGGACAGCCAGATCCGCGGCCGGTCCGTAGTGCAGTTCGGCCTGAGACGCCCGGGTGACGACGAAGCTCCGGGCCCGTAGAAGTGCGGCGATCCCACCGTCCGGATCATGGACCTCACCGCTCGTGACGCCGGTGCCCGCAGCGAGATCGAGGTGCGTCATCGACGCCGACGCGGTGACGAGACCGGTTCGGGGCAGCGGCGCGGCGGCGGTCACGACGAGTTGTGAGACCACAGTGCGACTGCCCGTCGGCACGCCCGCATAGAACGCCCCGGCGACCGCGTCGTCGGCGACGACGCCGACGGAACCGAGCGTCGTCAGCCCGCGGTGGTCGTGAAACCGCGGGCCGACGGACTGTTCGAAGCGGGCACCCGCCGCATTCATCGCGAGGGTGCGCACACCCATCACGATGTTGAGCGGGTCGATGCCGCGGGGCGCGACCGATACCGAAGTCATACCGTCCTGGCTAGCAGGCCGAGGCGATCCTCCGCGGCGCGGATCTCACCCGCCGAGACGGGCGTGCATCTCCCAGACGAGGATCTCGGCACCGGTCTCGGAGGTGACGGCCTGCCCGCCCGAGGCGCTCAGCCGGACGGCATCCCCCTCGTACAGAATGCCGACGCCCTCCATCTCCGCCGTGCCCTGCGCGACGAACACGTGCACGAACGGCGCCTCGGGGAGACGGACCGACGTGCCCGGCTGCACGCGCGCGGCGTGCAGCGACGCGTACTTGTTCTTGATGCGGATGGCCGCGTGATCGCGGTGCTGCGCCATGCCCGACGCGACCGGAACCAGCCCGCCGGCGAGGAGTTCGGCGTCGATCTCGAGCTGCTCGTAACCGGGAGTGATGCCAGGCTCGTCCGGCACCACCCACATCTGGACGAAGTGAACCGGCTCCTCGTGTTCGTCGCCCCGCAGCTTCCACGAGTCGTTCTTCTCCGAGTGCAGGATGCCGGTGCCCGCGCTCATCCGTTGGGCGAGGCCCGGATAGATGACACCCGAGTGCCCGATCGAGTCCTGGTGCACCAGCGATCCCCGCAGCACCCACGTGACGATCTCCATGTCCTTGTGCGGATGGGTGTCGAAACCCTGGCCCGGCTGGACGATGTCGTCGTTGTTCACCAGCAGCAGGCCGTGGTGGGTGTTGTCGGGGTCGTAGTGCTGGCCGAACGAGAAGGAATGCTTGGAGTCCAGCCACGGGATCCGGGTCTTGAGGCGATCACCCGAGCGGTGGACGTCGACGTGGGGGGTGGTGAGAGCTGGCATGCGGTCCTCCTCGCTGACAGACGCGGTCAGAGTTTGCGCCACGGCGTTCGCGCTGTCGAGTCACCAGGGTACGAAGTGGGACCCGTCGGCGCCGAATCCGTGGTGTCGGTTCGGTCTCGGACTGTTCACGGACGAGTGTCGGACGCCGGGGCGATCACAGTCGGTCGGTCGTTCGACCGATGTGATCGCCTGTCCGGCAAAGGTATTCAGTTGAGGGTTTCGTGGGCTGCCGGGATGGAACCCAGTCGCCCGGCTTCGAAATCCTCGAACGCCTGCAGGACCTCGGCCTTGGTGTTCATGACGAACGGTCCGGCCATCGCGACGGGTTCGCGGATGGGCTGACCGCCGAGGACGAACACCTCGAGCGATTCGGTGCGCGAGTCCTGGGTGTCGGCGGCCGTGATCGTGATCGAGTCGCCGCGGCCGAAGACCGCCGTCTGGCCCGACGAGATCGGCCGACGCTCGGCGCCGACGAAGCCGTCCCCGGCGAGGACGTAGACGAGGGCGTTGAAGTCGCGGTTCCACGGCAGGGTCACACTCGCACCCTGTGCGACGGTCGTGTGGGACAGCGCGATCGGCGTGTATGTCGACCCTGGCCCCTGCTGCCCGGCGATCTCACCGGCGATGACGCGGACGAGGGCACCGCCGTCGGCGCTCGACGCGAGTGCGACCTTGCTGCCGGTGATGTCCTGGTAGCGCGGCGCGGCCATCTTGTTGCTCTTGGGCAGGTTGACCCACAACTGGACGCCGTGGAACAGGCCGCCGCTCATGACGAGATGCTCGGGCGGGGTCTCGATGTGGAGGATGCCGCCACCGGCCGTCATCCACTGCGTGTCGCCGCCGCCGATCGTGCCGCCGCCGCCGTTGGAGTCCTGGTGCTCCATGATCCCGTCGATCATGTAGGTGACGGTTTCGAATCCGCGGTGCGGGTGCCACGGGGTGCCCTTGGGCTCGCCGGGTGCGTAGTTCACCTCGCCCATCTGGTCCATGTGGATGAACGGGTCCAGGCGCGTCATGTCGATCCCGGCGAACGCGCGGCGGACGGGGAAACCCTCGCCCTCGTATCCGACGGGTGCGGTGACGACACCCAGGACCGGGCGGTCGACGGCGGTCGGATCCACGGCTTCGATACGCGGCAGCGCGAGGATGTTGTCGACGGTCACGGCGGGCATTCTGATCTCCTCCGAGCGGTTAGTTGATGTTTCAACTAGTTCACCGTAGCTCAACACCCTGCGAATCCATGTATTCCCGCCCGATCGCGTCCCAGGTCAGCTGTCGGAGTCGTGCCTGCTCGTGAGCAGCCCCAGCCGGGTCGCGGTCAGCAGCGCGTCGGCCCGCGAATGAACGCCCAGCTTGCGGTAGAGGCTGCGGAGCTGGGTCTTGACCGTGTTCTGCGAGACGTACAACTGCGCGGCGATCTCTGCCACCGACGGGGTCGACGCCAACGCCTCGAGCACCGCGGACTCGCGGTCGCTGATTCCGACCATCCGGATCCGCTCGGGGAACACCTCCCGGCCGGCAGGGGGCACCGCCGACAGCCACGCCGCGGGCAGGTCCACCCCCAACCCGACGAGACGGCCGATGCAATTCTCGGACATCGACGCGAAGGGGCGGACCAACCCCGTCTGTTCGAAGAGTGCGACGGCGCGCTTCAGCAGCGCTACGGCCGGTTCGGCATTCGACATGTCGAGATGCGCCACGGACTGCAGTAGCGCCGACTCCATCCGGATCCGCGGGTACGGGCAGTTCGAGACCACCGGCCGGGCGCAGCCGGCGAGGGTGGACGCCGGGTAGCCGCTCGACAGGTCCATCCGGGCCCGCGCGATCGCGGTCCACGGGCCGCGCCCCCGCGCCTTCTCGAGTGCAGTCCACGTGTCGTTGCCGCGGCCGAGTGCCGAGTACAGATCCGCCTCGGTCGCCGCGAGAAGCGGCGCGGCGACCGATCCGGAGGTGAACCACCTGTCGTACACCGCGGTCGCGCGGTGCAGTCGGTCCAGCCCCTGCTCCGCGTTCCCCGTCACGAGGGCGGCCTGGCAGTGCGCATGCGCGGCGAACGCCCACAATTCCTCGTCGTCGGGCAGGTCGCCGAGTTCCGAGAGGGCCTTCGCGGCGCAGGTGACGTCCATCCGATCGAGGGCGACCAGTGCCGACGCGATGAGGCCGCCGACTCGGACCATCGCCGACATTCCCGAGCCTGCGTCGTCGTAGCGACGTTCGCGTTCGAGCCAGGAGTCGGCGTGGGTCAGTTCCCCCGTCAGGGCGTAGCCGAGTGCGAGATTGCCGGCCGCGTTTCGTGCGACGAAGTCGGTCCCGGCCGGGCGGTTGCCGTGGTGAGCACGGCGCAACTCGGTGGACGCCTGCGTGAGATCGCCTCGCAGTTGATGCGTGATGCCCCACTGCAGTCGCAGCAGTGGCAGGAACTCGGTGACCTTGCCGTGTTGTGCCTTGAGTGCCCGATCCGCCAGGGCGGAGAGTTGAGTCGTCATCTCGTCGGCCCGTTCGAAGTCTCCTGCGACCCGCAGGATCAGTGACTGCACGGTGCCCACCGCGAGGGTCTCGGTGACCGCCGCCGCGTCGGTCTCCACGACATCGGTGTCGTACGACGGGACGGTCGGGGCCGCGAAGCCCGCCGAGTCTGCGCCGAATCGCAGGAACAGCTCACGGCCGGCCTTGATCGAGAGGTCGCCCTCGGCGGCCTCCGCCGGGAGCGCAAGCAGCGACTCGCGCACCAGACGGAAGTGCCGCGAGACGAGTTCCACCCAGTTGGACTTGAGGATCGAGACGGTCAGCTCCCAGTCCTGGCCCTCGACGGCGTGGGCGAGCGCGGGGTCGAGGTCACCCCGTTCGAGGAACCAGCGGGCCAGGGCCGCCGACGCGCACAGCGGTCCCTGCGGCGCCTCCAGGCGCAGGTCGCGCATGAGGGATTCGCGGATCGGCTGAGGGAAGCGCCATTCGGTGTCCCTGGGCCACATCGACCGGACCAGCAGGCCCGCGGACTCGAGCGCGCGGACCTGTTGCGGTGCGGTGTCGTCGTCGGTGAGTACCGTGGCGACCTCGTCGGAGACGGTCCGCGCCGCGGAGATCGTCAGCATGAATTGCCTCAGTCCGGCCAGGTCCGGGTCGCTCAGGATCGTCCGTTCCACGTAGCGGTCGATCGACCGCTCGAGGGCCCGCCGGGCCAGCTCGCGACTGTCCTCGTAGTCCGTGCCGAACGGGCGCGCCACCGCGACGGCGGCCTGCACGAGCGGAGGAAAGCCCCCGGTGACGGTCTGCACCGTCTCGAGCAGGTGCGGTGCCAGCTCGATTCCACGGGCCTGCAACACGGCCTGCGACTCGGCGGGTGTGAACAGCAGGTCGGTGGGGGAGATCGTGAGGACGTCGACATCGACGTCGAGCATCGTGGCGTCGTCGAAGACGGCCGTGGAGCGGGTCGTGACGACGACGTGCAGGCGGTGGTCACCCTCGACGAGTCCGAGGATGTGGGACTCCGCGGCGGGATCACCGAGTCGGTCGACGTCGTCGAGCAGCACCACGATCGGGTCGTCGGAATCGGGTACCGCGTCGATACTCCGGGACAGCGTGTGCCAGTAGTCGTCCGGGGATGTGCCCGCGACCGGCGAGTCGTGGTCGATCGCCACCCCGGTGAAGTCGGGCTGCGTCTGGAGCCAGGTCCGCAGGAGTGCGGACTTGCCGGCCGCACGGGGGCCCCGGACCACCGTCAGTGCCGCAGGTTTCGACAACAGCTGGAACAGGCGCGGTCGGTCCAGCAGGAAACGGTCCGCCCGCGGTTGTCGTCCGCCGGCAACGGTCGCCGATCGATCAGCTGCCACAGCACACACTCCCCATGTCGACCGACCCCCGTCGGTGCGATTGGTTCGCCCCCGCTGCGAAACCCTGTGCGTGCACATGGTCACGAATCGTGACCATGTGCACGAACAGCAAATATTGTCACAGGCCTTCGGTGCCCGGGAGGGGAATGCGCGCAGGCCGTCAGACGGTCGTCGATTCCGGTGTCGCGGAACGCCCCGGGGCGTGCGTGGAATCGAGAGACGTGCCCTTGGTCTCCCGCGTGAAGAACGCCGCGACCGCGACGCAGAGGGCCAGCGCCACGACGTACCACGTGAACAGGTCCGCCGCTCCACGCGAGGTCAACCAGGAGTTCAGGTAGGGGGCGGTCCCTCCGAAGACGGCCGCTGCGAGCGACACCGCGATGCCGACACCCGTCGCGCGGGACTTGGTGGCGAACAGTTCGGCGAACCACGCGACCTGGGTGCTCGCCGCGAATGACTGCAGGACGAGTGCCAGTGACATGGCAGTCACGAGGCTCACCGCCGACCCGTCGAGCATTCCCGAGAGAGGGAAGGCCAGCAGTGCGACGCCGACACCCCACACCATGTTGTTCACTCGCCGCCCGACTCGGTCCGCGAGCATTGCTGCGAGCGGGAGAGCGGCGATGAACACCAGGTTCGCGGCCACGCCCGACCACATCGCGAGGCGGTCGTCCACGCCGTGGAAGCTGATGGCGTAGGCAGGTGCATTGACCGACCACGTGTAGGAGAACACCGACGTGCCGCCCACGAGGATCGCGACCCGCAGGATCGACCCACGCTGGGCCCAGACGTCGCGCAGGGCGGTCTTCACCGGTGACTCCGATGTGGGTTCGGCCGAAGACGCACCTTCGAACGTCTCGGATTCCTCGAGCCCGCGGCGGAGGTAGAGCGCGAAGAAGCCGAGCAGTCCGCCGATGAGGAAGGGGATGCGCCAGCCCCAGTCGGACATGGTCGCGGAGTCGACGCCGGTTCGCATGATGGCCCCGAGGAGCGTGGCGAGGACGGTGCCACCAACTGTCGACATGATCACCGTGCTGCCCCAGAGCGCGCGATTGTCCGGTCGCGCGACCTCGGCGATGTAGGTGTACGAGCCGCCCTGTTCGCCGCCGTGAGCCAGCCCTTGGAGGCAGCGCACCACGAGTAGCCACACCGACGCGAAGGCGCCGACCTGGCCGTAGGTCGGGGCGATCGCGATGAGCACGCTGGATGCCGCAACGAGCGACATCGTCAGCACCATCACGAACTTTCGGCCGCGACGATCGGCGACGAGTCCGAAGAACAGCCCGCCCAGCGGTCGCATGACGAAGCCGACGGCGAAGACCGCCATTGTGGAGAGGAGGTTCGACACCTCGTTGTCGGAGTGGAAGAACTGGTTGGAGAAGTACACCGCGAAGATCGCGAAGACGGTCCAGTCGAACCACTCCAGGGCGTTGCCCATGTTGACCGCGAGGATCATCCGGGCTTTGCCCCGGACGGTGGAGCGGGGGAGGGGTGAGGGGGTAATGGTCATGAGGTTCTCCTTCGGAGACTGCCCGTGAGGGAGGGGAGCTAGCTCTCGAAACGGTGGAGATCGGGGGCGGCGTTCGGCCACAGCGGATTCCGCTCGATCAGCGAGCTCGAATCGAGAAGCCATGGTGATCCAGGACACGCCGAATGTCAATCGCTCGATTGGCTCCCAATCAAGTGATTGGGCGAGTAATGTCCGCTACGCGGTGCCAACGAAGGCACCCGACCCCGCGACGGGAGGCGAGATGGTGGGCGTGTCACGAACTGTCGGATTCACCAGGATGGACGACGCTACGGTCTCCGAAATGGAGCTGATCCGGGACGAGGCGGCCGCGCATCGGCGCGATCACTGGCTCGAAACCGTTGTGCAGCTCCTGGAGTCGATGAGGGGCTACACCTTCGGCTACCGCGTGGACCGATATGAGCACTCGCTGCAGTCGGCCACGCGCGCACACCGTGAGGGTGCGAGCATCGACCTCGTGGTGGCTGCGCTGCTCCACGACATCGGAGACGACCTGTGCCCCGACAATCACAGCGAGGTAGCCGCCGCGATTCTTCGCCCCGTCCTCGACGACGAAGCCGTCTGGGTCGTCAAGCATCATGGTGTCTTCCAGACGTACCACTACGGCGACAAGCTCGGTCTGCCGACGGACAGCCGTGATCGGTACCGGGATTCGCCCTACTTCGAGACCTGCGCTCACTTCTGCGCGGCGTGGGATCAGGAGTCGTTCGACCCGGGCTATGACTCGGAACCGCTCGAGTTCTTCATGCCGATGCTCGAAGAAGTGTTCTCGCGGCCGCCGAAGGTGTGGGGCGATCCGGATCTGGCACGGCACGAAGGATGAGCGGTCCGCGACGGAGCGGCCGGCGCGAGGAGATCGTCGCCTGTGCCGCTCGTTTGTTCTCGTCGCGCGGGGTCGGCGCGACGACCGTGCGCGACATCGCCGACGAGGTAGGTCTGCATTCGGGCAGCCTGTATCACTACTTCAGTTCGAAGGACGAGCTCGTCGCGGAAATCCTCGCCGCCTTCCTCGACGATCTGACATGCAGCTATGCGGCCGAGATCCGCCGGTTCGTGGCCGCGCCCGAACAACTGCGCGACCTGATCCACGTCTCGCTGCGGGTCGCGGTGCGGCACCCGCACGCGTCGGAGATCTACGACAAGGAATTCGCCTCCTTGCCGTCCGTGCCCGGGTACGAGCACATCGCTGCGCGTGTCCGTGAGGCGCAGGACGTGTGGGCCCGAATTCTCGCGAAGGGTGTCGCCGAGAGGCAGTTCCGGCCCGACTTCGCGTCGGTGCAGTTGCAGAGGTTGCTGCGAGAGATCGTATGGACTGCCACGCGATGGCACCGTGATTCGCTGGACGACGACTACCTCATGCTGTCGACGACGCTGGTAGGCCTGTTCGTCGACGGCATCACGGCCAGATCGGCCGGATCGCCTGCTCCGCCGGTGGTAGCGCCACCGGCCCCGCTCCGACGGGAGGCCGCGGGACGCGATCTCGCACAGTTGCGGAGCGAAGTTCATGCTCTGCGTGGTGTGGTGGACGAGTTGCGTCGGGCGTCCGCCTGAGTGCACGCCCCCCGGAACATCATCTGTTCGAAAGGTTCTCGGTTCGATGAAGCTCGGAATGTTCCTCGATATGCGCAACCCGGCGCCATGGCGCCGGCCGTGGGCGGACCACTATCGGCAGACGCTCGACCGCGTCGCGTGGGCCGAGAAGCTGGGCGCCGACTCGGTCTGGATGACCGAGCACCACTTCTTCGACGACGGCTATCTCCCGCAGCCGTTGACACTCGCAGCCTCGATAGCCGCACGGACCGAACGGATCCGCATCGGCACCGCGATTCTCCTCGCACCGCACCGGCATCCGATCCACATCGCGGAGGAGGCCGCGCTGGTGGACCTGATCTCGAACGGACGTCTCGAGCTGGGCCTCGGAGCGGGCTGGTCGACGGACGAGTTCGAGGCGTTCGGCTCCGACTACGGCAAGCGCTACACGGCGACGGACTCGGTGTTCGACACCGTGCGGAGCCTCCTGTCCGATGGGGGAGTTACTCCGGGGCCGGTGCAGACACCGGTTCCCATGTGGCTCGGCTACCAGGGGCCGAAGGGCGCGATGCGGGCCGGCCGTCTCGGCGCGGGTCTGCTCACGCTCGATCCGAATTTGATGGCGCCCTACCGAGCCGGTCTCGAGGAAGGTGGCCACGGCACGGATGCCGCTCGCACCGGCGGGGTTCTGGACATCATCGTTGCCGACGACCCGGAATCTACCGTGCGACGTTTGATACCCCACCTTGCCCATCAGCAGGCGACGTATCGACGGCAGCGCGGAAGTGAATGCAGTGCAGAAGATCTCGAGGTCGAGTTGACGGCCGCGTTCGACACCGGCGGGTCGGTGCCCGGGCTCACCGTGGCGACGCCGTCGGCTGCTGCTGCCGAGATTCGCCGACGCACCGCCGATATGCCTGTCGAACACGTCTATCTGTGGGCCAGTCTCGGCGGGATGCCCGACGACATCGTCGATCGGCACCTCGAGTTGCTCTTCACCGTGGTGCGGTCCGAACTCGCGGGAGATGCATGAGGGCGGCCCCATCTTGCCCAGCGGGACGAGAACTTGCGCGCGTACACCTTTCTTTCTATACAAAGATAATGAAGACTGACGGGATCGTCGCGGTAGCGGCGACCGCGACGAGTGGAAAGGGTTCTTGTCATGACGATCGATGCGTCGAGTGAACGACAAGTGAGTTTCACGCGGATGGACGAATCGACTTCGGACGACATCGCGCTCATCGTGGCGGAGTCGAAGATTCACCTCAATGATCGGCTGCCCGACACGATGATCGACATGCTCGAGGCGTTGCGGGGTCCCACCCTCGGGTATCAAGTCGACCGCTACGAGCACTCTCTCCAGACAGCGACGCGTGCGCTCCGTGAAGGTGCGAGAACCGATCTCGTGATCGCGGCGCTGATGCACGACATCGGTGACGCCATCGCGCCGGCGAATCACTCCGAACTCGCCGCCGCGATCGTTGCGCCCTATCTGGATGCCGAGTCGACCTGGGTTGTCAAGCACCACGGCGTGTTCCAGGGATACCACTACTGGGATCGGCTGGGTCTGGATCCGGACACGCGTGAGCGCTACCGGGACAGTCCGTACTTCGATACGTGTGCGCACTTCTGCGCAGAGTGGGATCAGGTGTCGTTCGACCCGAGTTACGACACGCTGCCGATCGAGACCTTCGTTCCGCTGCTGCGCGAGGTGTTCACGCGGCCGGCCAGTGGTTTCGGCTCCGACTGAGTCGACGCCGCTGCAGGGCAGAGGTTTCGAGGAAGCGCTCGTCCCGTTCGGGACGAGCGCTTCCTCGTTCTCGGGGGATCCGGTCGATTCTCATCTTTCGATGAGACGGGGGCTTACATTGCTATCTTTTGTAAGTTAGAGTTTCGGCAGATTGCCGATGTGGCCGGTGCTCGCCGCGACCCGCCCAGGCGTTCGCCCGGACTTTCCACCCGACTGTGTAGATGGCGCAGTCGGATTCAACGAACCCGAACAATCGAGGAGTGTGCACGATGGCCAATCTCGACGACCTGATTCACAACACCGACTTCACGACCAACGTCAAGGGCAAGGTCACGTTCCTGCCCGAACCCGAAAAGGCCCACCGGCCCTTCCCGTTCATCTCGGTCGACGATCACATCGTCGAGCCGAAGGACACCTTCGAGGGGCGGCTACCCGCCAAGTTCGCGGACCGGGCGCCCAAGGTCATCCACCGCGACGGCGCCGACATCTGGGTGTACGACGGCAAGGAAATTCCGAACGTCGGGTTCAATGCGGTTGTCGGACGTCCGGTCGACGAGTGGGGCTTCGATCCGCAGCGTTTCGAGGACATGCGCCGGGGATCGTGGGACATTCACCACCGCGTCAAGGACATGAACCTGTCGGGTGTGTATGCGTCCCTGAACTTCCCGTCCTTCCTGCCCGGTTTCGCCGGTCAGCGTCTGCAGCTGAGCACGAAGGACCAGGAACTGGCGCTCGCTGCGACGCGCGCCTACAACGACTGGCACCTCGAGGACTGGGCGGGCCCGTACCCGGATCGCATCATCCCGTGCCAGATCCCGTACTTCCTCGACCCGGAGATCGGCGCACAGGAGATCTACCGCAACGCCGAGCGGGGCTTCAAGGCCGTGACCTTCTCGGAGGGCCCGCACGCCCTCGGTCTGCCGTCGGTCCATTCGGGCCACTGGGACCCGATCATGCGCGCGTGCGAGGAGACCGAGACCGTCATCAACCTGCACATCGGTTCGTCGAGCACGTCACCCAGCACCTCCGACGACGCGCCGCCGGACGTCGCCGGCACGCTGTTCTTCGGGTACGCGATGTTCGCAACCGTCGACTGGTTGTTCTCGAAGATCCCGGTGCGCTTCCCGAACATCAAGATCGTGATGTCCGAGGGCGGAATCGGCTGGGTTCCTGCGCTTCTCGACCGGCTCGACCACATGACGACGTACTCGTCGATGTACGGCACGTGGGACGGCATCGACATCTCCCCGGCGGACGTGCTCAAGCGGAACTTCTGGTTCTGCGCCGTCGAGGATCCGTCGACGATGGTGCTGCGCGACCGTATCGGCATCGATCACATCCTCCTCGAGGAGGACTACCCGCACAGCGACAGCCTGTGGCCGCGCACGATGGAGGTCGTGAACGAGTCCATGAAGGGACTCTCGGCTGACGAGCTGCGCAAGATCACATGGGAGAACGCCTCCAAGCTCTACCGGCATCCGGTGCCGCAGAGCGTGATCGACGACCCGAACAGCTTCTGACCGGGCCCCCCGCGCGCGTCAGCCGAAGAAGAGGCGATCTCGTGCGACGGCCGGATCCAGCGGCACGTGAGGGCGGTCGGGATCGTGTGGATACGTCTGGACGTCCCGTAGGTGCCGCGCGGCGATGACCCGCGCCGACGCGGCATCGCCGTCCTCGATGCACTGCAGGATCTGACCGTGAACGGCGAGGGCCTGGGCCCGCTCCGTCGGCGGAATCGCGTCGGGGTCGGCACGCTCGTTCGCCCACCCCGTGACGTGGCTCGACCACAGGGACTCGAGGGCGCCTGCGAGCACGATCAGCGACCGGTTTCCGCACAGTTGGACGACGGCCTCGTGGAAGCGGCGCGACAGCGTGGTCGCGGCGACGAGATCGTCGATCTCGGCGAGGGACTGTTGGTGCAGGGCGCGCAGGACGGGAACCACCTCGGTGGCGCGGTCCGAGCGTTCGGCGCACAGTGCGGCGCACATGGGTTCGACCTCGTGGAGGGCGCGGCCCACGTCGTCGATGTCGGTGCCCGACATCGCGAGGACCATCGAGAGGCTGTACGCGACGTTGCCGGGGGTGGGGCGGTGGACCACCGCGCCACCCCGGTTGCCGCGGCGGACGCGGACCAGGCCCTCGGCCTCGAGGATGCGCAGGGCCTCGCGCAGGGACTGGACGTTGACCGGGTACTGCTCTCGCAGCTCCGCCTCCTTGGGCAGGAGGTCGCCCTCGGAGAGGTCGCCGCGGAGGATGCGTTCGCGTATCTGATCGGCCACCATCTCGGCCAGCCTGCGCCAGCGGAGACTGCTCGGATCGACAGCACGGGGCTTCCTGTCCGGTCCCTGGTCGGGCACCGCGTCACTTCCTTCCGGTCGCCGACGGCTTCTCCGACACGGGATCCGTCACCTTAGTTCTGAATGTTAGCGAAGTCAGTACCCGCGGGGGCGCGTCGTCCCCGGACAAGGAGAAACAGATGAGTCTGATCGACCCTGAGGCTGTCGGCCGCTACGTGGAGTCCGGCTGGTGGGGGACGGAGCCGCTCCATCGGTTGGTACGTGAGCGTGCGGCCCGGACGCCCGGTGCCGATGCCTACATCACTCCGGAAGGCCGAACAAGCTGGGCGACATACGATTCCGTCGCGGAAGATCTGGCGCGCGCCCTGGTTGCTCTGGACATCCAGGTCGGTGACCGGGTGGCGGTACAACTGCCCGACACGTTCCTCGTGCACGCCGCGCTGGTGGCGACGGCGCGTGCCGGTGTCGTCGCGGTGGGAATCGGCGCCCGCGCGGGAGACCGGGAGATTGCGCATCTGGTCCGCAAGACCGGAGCGCGGGCATTGATCAGCCTCGAGGCTCTCGGCGGTCGTTCGTCGGCCACGGTGGTGCGGGAACTGCGTGACCTCGGCCTTCCCCTTGATTTCCACGTGGTGATGTCGGACGCCGGTGTGGAGAGGATCGTCGACGTCTCCGGCCGCGTTCCCGTGTCGATCACGCCGGGCCGCGCCGACTCCGATGCCGTCGAGCGCCGCAGCTTCGGCCCGAACGATCTCAGCATGCTCAACTCGACGTCCGGAACGACGGGGCTTCCGAAGTGCGTGACGCAGTTCGACAATCGGTGGATCGCGTTCAGCCGCCTGGCGATCGATGCGGGTCGGTTGAGCGACGACGAGGTGTTCTTCGGTGCGGTGCCGGCCCCGTTCGGATTCGGGTTGTGGACGTCGCACTACGCCCCGACGATGCTCGGTGCGCCCACGGTGGTGCTTCCCAAGTTCGATGTGGAGAGCATGATTCGGATGATCGAGCAGGAGCGCGTCACCGTGCTGTGCTGTGTCAGTACGCAGTTCCGGATGCTGTTGAACTCTCCGCTCGCCGCGGAGGCGGACCTGTCGTCGCTGCGGGTGATGTTCACCGGGGGTGAGGCGGTGCCCGCGGATCGTGCGGCCGAGTTCGAGGACCGGACCGGAGCGAAAGTGCTGCAGTTCTTCGGGTCGAACGAGAGCGGCGCATTCAGTGTCACCCGGGTCGAGGATTCAGTCGCGAAGCGGCTCAACACGTCCGGACAGTTGATCCCGGAGATGGAGGTGCGCCTGTTCGACGAGGACGGCCGCGACGTGACCGCCAGCGGTGGCCCGGGCCAGCCGGGTGGTCGCGGTCCGCTGACGTGCGCCGGATACTACGACGACGCCGCGGCCAACGCCGAACTCTTCACCGAGGACGGTTGGATGCTGATGGGCGATCTCGTGACCGTCGAGGACGACTACCTGACTCCCGTGGGGCGTACGTCGGACATCATCATCCGCGGCGGCAAGAACATCTCGGCGCCGCAGGTGGAGCAGGAGGTCGAGACGCACCCGGCGGTGGATCTGGCGGGCGTCGTCGCGGTCCCCGACCCTGTCTTCGGCGAGCGTGTGTGCGCGGTGGTGAGTCTGCGCCCCGGCCGGGAACTCACCATGGCGGACCTCGTCGAGCACCTGAGTGCCCGCGGGGTGTCGAAGGAGCTGTTCCCCGAGCACCTCGTCGTCGCCGCCGAGTTGCCGCGTTCGTCCGGCGGCAAGCTCGCCAAGGGCGAGATCCGCGCGATGGCCCTCGAGTCGGTCGTCGTCGCCACGGTTCGAGCGAGCGTGCCGTGAGCCCCGTCAAGACCGTCGACGTGTACACGTGCCGAGAGGTGCTGCGGATTCGGGCCGGCGTCGAACAGGTACCCGTGCCGGACGAGCCGGGTGAGTATTACTGGTCGGAGATACTCAGGGACTGTGCGGAATCCGATGTTCTCGAGGCGACGTGGGCGCACTACCGGACCACGTCGAGACCACTGCTTCCCGCCGACATCCTCGGGCGGGTCGGCACCGTCTCGAAGCAACGGATTCAGGCGTCGCGTGGTGTGTGCGAACGACTGCTGATGGATCGTGCGCTGCTCGGATGGGATCCGGATCGACTCGCCCGGTGGCACACGGACTTCACCGCCGAGATCGGCCGAGGGGCGTCCCCGGAGGACGCGTGCGGTTTTGCCGACGCGGCAGCCTCCGGTCACGCGACACTCGTGGCGGTCACCGGGGAACTCGCGGCGGGGTGACCCGTCGAGTGATGCTCCACCGCGCGGTCGACGAGACGCACCAAGGCGTGCGCCACCTCGCACGCCTGCTCCAGGATCACCGAATGTCCCGCACCGCCGAGCCGAACAAGTTCGGCGGAGGGGAGATTCGACGCGATCGCGACCGAGTGTTCGAAGGGCGTGACCATGTCCGCGGTGCCGCCGAGGACGAGGGACGGTATCGCGGCCAATCGGGCGAGAGAATGCGACTCGTCGAAGCCGACCAGTGACCGCAGGAATCCGTACATCGTCACCACCGACGTGGGGTTGTCGAGGACGAGACTGATCAGGCGCTGGCTGAGGCGCGGCATGCGCTCGACACCGAACTGGAACGCGGAGACGAGCGGGTGCCGCAGGAATCGGCCGAGTCCCGAACGTGTGATGTCGCCTGCCGCGGTGGAGAGCAGACCCACTCCGACGATGCGGTCGCCCACGGTCTGCGGGTTCTGGCGCGCGTAGGCGAGGGCTGTCATGCCGCCCATCGAGTGACCCACCAGGACGATGGGACCGGACGGAACGGTCGACCGGATGACCGCCTCGAGATCGCGGCCCAACTGGTCGATCGTGTACGTGTGTGCCGGCGCGCTGCCGGATTCGCCGTGGCCGCGATGGTCGTAGAACACCATCCGCACCGCGGTGCCCCACTCGCGCGTCAGATGCGAACGCAGACGCGCCCACGAGTGGGTGTGCAGGCAGTGCCCGTGCACGAACACCGCGGTGACCGGTGCATCAGTCGGTCCGTACTCGCGGACCGCGAGCGACACCCCGTCCTCGGACTCCACCACGTGACGACGGCTGCGTTCGTGAGTGCTCGTCCTCATGGCATCCTCCCGGGCTCGTGTCGTTCCTGCACACTCCAATCTCGTCGTCGGGAGGAGCGGCCGACAGAGTCCCCGAGGTGGTCGGCCGATCACCGAGGTGTGGGCTTTCCACCCCCTCGGTGTCGGATCGGCCGTACCGGTGCGGAAGGTCCCGGTGCGACGCCGGTCCTCGCCGAACATCGCCGGGTCGAGAAGCTCGACGCCGCGGGCGTGGCCTTCCTGTACGGATGCCGAGCCTGCTCAGGCTGTCTGTTTCTCGGCCCAGTCCTTCGCGATCTCCGGATAGCCGGCCGCGATCTCGTCCACGCGGGCGGGCGTCGCGGATTCCAGTTCGGCCCGGTGCCGTTGCGCCTCGGCGAGAGATCCGGTGAACCCGTTGGCGGTGGGTACCGGTGACGGCTCGCGCTCGGTCGGTGCTTGCAGTTCGAGCGTGTGGATGAGTCCGTCGAGTCGACTCGCCACGAAGTGTCGCTTGTCCTCACTCATGAATCCATGAGACCACCGCGCCGGTCGTGTGCCTAGCCCCGCGATGAGTTTTCGGTGCGGCGGTGGTCTGTTCTCTGTGCGAGCCCCGAAGCGGGCTCGGCCCGACCCTCACTGCGAGCAATGGAGAGCCCCATGTCCCGTCTGATCTTCGTCAACCTGCCGGTCGAGGACGTCGCCGCCACCCGTGCGTTCTTCGGTGGCCTCGGCTTCGAGTTCAACGAACAGTTCTGTGACGAAAAGACCGCCTGCATGGCGATCAGCGACTCGGCCTGGATCATGCTGCTGCAGACCGAGCGCTTCCGCGACTTCATCGCCGACGACATCTGCGACACGTCGAAGAGCCGTGAGGTGCTCACGTGCATCTCGGCAGACAGCCGTGAGGGCGTCGACTCGCTGGTCGATGCCGCGATCGCCGCCGGCGGCACCAAGTGGATGGACCCGCAGGACCACGGGTTCATGTACGGACGGTCGTTCCGCGACCTCGACAACCACGTCTGGGAGGTCATGTGGATGGATCCGGCCGCTGCCGGTCAGTGACTCGGTGACCGCCCCGCGGGGTGTCAGAGCTGCGACGGCAGCCCGAACCTCGCGAACAGGTCGATGTCGAAGAAGCACGTGACGTGGGCGACCCCGCGCTCGGTGATGTCGAGGACGTGGAGCTGGAATGGACGGTGGACGCCGTCCTCTTCACGCATGTACAGGCCGAGCGCGGGCTGGCCGTTCGCGGATGCCGGCAGCAGGCGCATGTCGCCCGGACCGTCGGACGGGCACTTCTCCTTGATGAGCCGCGCGATGTCGGGCCCGCCGACGTACCAGCCGACGAACGGCGGCATCTCCCACACGGCGTCCTGAGTGAACAGATCCACCAGGCCGTCGATGTCGTACCGCTCGAACCCGTCGACATAGCGGCGCAGCAGTTCGCGGGCGTCGTCGGACTCCGGTTCGACGAGGTTGTCCTGGGTGGGCGTCGCCTCGGACAGTTGGGCGCGGGCGCGCTGCAGCAGACTGTTGACGGCCGCGGTGGACGTGCCCATCGCATCGGCCACCTCTGACGCCTTCCACTGCAATACGTCGCGCAACACCAGCACGGCGCGTTGCCGGGCCGACAGATGCTGCAGAGCTGCCACGAAGGCCAGCCGCACCGACTCGCGTCCGGCGACCACCGTCGCGGGATCGTCGGCCCCCCAAGTCGAATCACCCCACACCATGGAATCCGGGATCGGTTGGAGCCACGGCACCTCCCCGCGTTCGATCAGGTCGTCCGACGGATCGGAACTGGGCGCACCCAGTCCGGTGGGCAGTGGCCGCCGATCGCGGCCCTCGAGCGCCGTCAGGCACGTGTTGGTGGCGATCCGGTGCAACCACGTGCGGATGGACGAGCGGCCGTCGAACTTGCCGTAGCCGCGCCATGCACGCACCAGCGTCTCCTGCAGCAGGTCCTCGGCGTCGTGTATGGAGCCCATCATGCGGTAACAGTGGGCCAGTAGTTCGCGCCGGTAAGGATCTGCGGCCGTGAGGAATTGGTCGTCGAGGCTCTGCTCTACGGTCATGTTCGGAACCCTAGCGGCGGATACCGACAAGCGGAACAGGGTGCGGGAGCGCCACCCGAGGGTGCCTGTCGGGGGCCGCCGAACGCGCCGAGGATCGAAGACATGGACCGGCCGACCGCGCCGTCCGCGTTGGGAGATACGACATGCGTGCGAACGTGACGACCCTGAAGGCGAAGAACGAGATGTCCGCTGCCCGTGCCCGTGAGGTGTTGCAGGAGTGGGTGCCCGACGCGGTGGCCGGGGACCGGGAGGCGCGGGAGCGCGTGCTCGCGATCGTCTATCCGCTGGTGCGCCGCTACTGCTTCGCCCGCCTCGGCCGTGGCGCGCTGCAGTCGGTGGCCGAGGACGTTTCCCACGAGGTGTGTGTGGCACTGATGACCGCGCTGCCGCGATACTGCGACCGCGGGGCGTCCTTCCTGACGTATGTGTACGCGATTGCGAGCCACAAGGTGGTCGATGCCCGCCGCGCCGCCCGGAAGGCCTGCGCACCACTCGAGGATGCGGGAGAGGTGGCGTGCACCGACGCCGGTCCCGAGGAACGCGCCATCGCCCAGGAGCGGGGCACCTGGGCCCGCAGCCTGGTCGAAACCCTGCCGCACCGGCACCGCGAGATCCTGGTGATGCGCCTGGTACGGGGCATGTCGGCAACCGAGACCGCGGACGCCCTGGGAACGACGCCGGGCGCGGTGCGGATCGCGCAGCATCGTGCGCTCGCTCGACTGCGCTCCCAGTTGCCGCAGACCTCGGCGATCGCCGACATCGCCGACACCGCGGCCTGACGGGTGTCACAGATCGTGTTCGGTGATCACCCCGCTGTGCAGGGCCTTCTCGACGAGGCGCAACCGCTTCTGGTTCTGCGGCAGATTTTCGACACCGAACTTCGCGAACAGCGCGCGCAGGTGCGTCTTGACGGCGTCGACGCTCAGGAACACCTCATCGGCGACCTGCTGATTGGACGCCGGATTCGCGAACGCCGCATTGTGCTTGTACGGCCGGCACAGCGCGACCAGGATCGAGCGTTGGGTCCGCGTCAACGACCGCACCGTCGGAATGTCGGCGGCCACGCGGGTCGGCTCGCCGACCTGGCCCGTCAGGTCGCGGAACACGAACGCCGAGTTGCCGATCCGGATGCTGTCGCCGTTGCGCAGGCGCCTGCGTCCCGTGATGCGCTCACCGTTGACGAACGTGCCGTTGCGGGACAGGCCGTCGTCGACGATGGTCCAGTCGGTGCCGATCCACTCGAGTGTCGCGTGCAGGCGGGAGACCTCCGGGTCGGCGGCCAGCGAGACGTCCGCGTCGGATGCCCGGCCCACCGTCACGCGTGGGGTGTCGACGGACAGCGGAACCTCGCGGGCCTGCCCGGTCTTGTCGGTGTACCTCAGGTACGGGGCATCGGTCGCGCTCATGGGCACTCCAGTCACTCCTGCCGGCCACCTTCATCGTGCCGCCGGACGAACGGGCTGACAAGCGCCGGGCCGACAAGCGCCGGGCGACAATCGCCCCATGGCCGCGTTCGCCGACCTAGACTCGGCGACGTGCAGCACACAGAGTCGGAATTCGCCGGGGTGCACGGCACCCGCATCGTGTACGACGTCTGGCGTCCGGACGGTCCGCCGACGGGCGTCCTTCTGCTCGCGCACGGCCTGGGCGAGCACGCGCGCCGCTACGATCACGTCATCGAACGTTTGACGGCGCTCGGCCTGGTCGTCTACGCGCCCGATCACCGCGGGCACGGGCGTTCCGGCGGCAAGCGGATCGAACTGCACGACTGGTCGGAGTTCACCGACGATCTGCACCGACTGTCGGGCATCGCGACTGCCCAGAACCCAGGACTCGACCGGTTCCTGTTGGGGCACAGCATGGGCGGGGCGATCGCGCTGTCGTACGCACTCGATCACCAGGACGAACTGGCGGGTCTGATCCTGTCGGCGCCCGCCGTCGATGTCACCAGCGGCAAACCCAAGATCGTGATCGAGATCGGCAAGATCATCGGACGGTTCGCGCCGGGGGTTCCCGTGGAGACCCTCGACGCGAAGGCCGTCTCGCGTGATCCCGCGGTGGTGGCGGCGTACGAGTCCGACCCACTGGTCCATCACGGAAAGGTCAAGGCCGGCATCGCGCGCGGCATGATCACCGCGGCCAAGAGCTTCCCGGCACGGCTGCCGTCGCTGACCCTGCCGGTCCTGGTGCTACACGGCACCGAGGACCGTCTCGCCGACATCTCCGGAAGCCGGATGATCGCGGCACGCGCCGGGTCGAAGGACCTGACGTTCAAGACGTACGACGGCTTGTTCCACGAGGTGTTCAACGAACCTGAGCAGGAGAAGGTGCTCGACGATCTCGTCGATTGGCTCCGCCCTCGCCTGAATTGACCTAATCTCCCGGAATGACCGATCCTGCAAAAACACTCACTCACCGAACCGTGCGCGTCGGCGATATCGACATGCACATCGCGGAGCAGGGCCAGGGCGATCCTGTCGTCCTGTGTCACGGCTTCCCGGGACTCTGGTACAGCTGGCGGCACCAGTTGTCGGCGCTGTCGGCGGCCGGATATCGGGTGATCGCCCCCGATATGCGCGGGTACGGCCGCACCGACGTGCCGTCGGATCCGCGCGAGTACGACCGTCGGCACACCGTCGACGACATGGTCGGTCTCCTGGACGCCCTCGGTATCGAGCAGGCTGTGTTCGCGGGCCACGACTTCGGCGCGCAACTGGTGTGGGACCTGCCGAACTGGGCGCCGGGCCGGGTCCGCGCGCTGATGCAGTTGAGTGTTCCGCGGATGCCGCGGCAACCCGTCCGACCCACCGACGGGTTCCGGTATCTCGCGTCGCAGCACTTCGTGCACCTGCACTACTTCCAGGAGCACGGGCCGGCCGATCGAGAACTCGGCGAGAACCCGCGGGAGTTCCTGGCCAAGATCTTCCACGCGCTCAGCGGCGCCAACCGCTACCTCGACTGCTGGGACTTCCCGTACGAGGGCAACGGATACCTCGACGTGCTGCCCGAGCCGCCGGCGCTGCCGTGGTCGTGGCTGAGCGAGGAGGAGTTCGACTACTACGTGGACGAGTTCACCCGCACCGGCTTCACGGGCGGGCTCAACTGGTACCGCGCCGACGACTACGTGTGGGAGCAGAACGAGGAACTGCACGGCCGCCCGATCACGGTGCCGACCACGTTCATCGCCGGCTCGAAGGATCCGGTGCTGGAGATGATGGGCGAGAACCCGTTCGAGACGATGGCGTCGATGGTGCCCGGCCTGCGCTCCACCCACGTGATCCCCGACGTCGGGCATTTCGTGCAGATGGAGGCAGCCGAGGAGGTCAACGCCGCGATGCTCGAGTTCCTGCGCGGGCTCGACTGACGGCGCCGCCGAGAAATTTTCGGCACCGCTGTCCTTTCGCGGCCTCCTCGTTCGTCGTCATGGTGAACCGCAACAACGAGAACCTCTCGAGGAGGAACCGATCATGAAGTACCTGATGCTGATCAACGCCGAATCCGCCGACGCGAACAACGGCTGCACCCCCGAGGACTGGATGGTCTACGACAAGGAAGTCAAGGACGCCGGCATCTTCGTGTCGGGGGAGTCGCTGGCAGATCTCGTCACCGCGACGAGCGTGCAGGTCGCCTCGGACGGCGTCCGGACGATCACGACCGATGGACCGTTCGCCGAGACCCGTGAGGTGCTGGGCGGCTTCTACGTGATCGACGTGCCCGATCTGGACGTCGCGCTCGACTGGGCGGCCCAGTGCCCGGGATCGCACGGAGGTGGCCGGATCGTGGTGCGCCCCATCGCCGATTTCGGCAACTGACGATCCATGGATCCGGAGGGCAGCGGCCGCGCGAACGACGCGGAGACGTCCGTCGAGGCGGTCTTCCGTGAGGAGTGCGGTCGCCTGCTCGCCGCCCTGGTGAGCCGATTCGGTGATCTCGATCTGGCCGAGGAGGCCGCGTCCGAGGCGATCGAGTCGGCGCTGCGGCACTGGCCGGTGGACGGCGTGCCGTCCAAGCCCGGTGCCTGGTTGCTGACCACCGCCCGGCGCCGGGCCGTCGACCGTCTGCGCCGGGACCGGGTGCTCGCCGCCCGGATCGCGGTGATGCAGCTGGAAGCGGACCGCGCCGATCCCGCTCCGCCCGCGGACGCGGACGGCGAACTGCCCGACGAACGCCTGCAACTATTCTTCACGTGCGCGCACCCGGCGCTGCCGCCCGAGGACCGGACCGCGCTCACTCTGCGCTGCCTCGCCGGTCTCACGACACCCGAGGTGGCCCGGGCCTTCCTCGTGCCGACCGCGACAATGGCGAAGCGAATCACGCGTGCGAAGGCGCGGATTCAGGCGAACCGGATACCGTTCCGGGTACCCGGGGCGGACGAGCTTTCTCAGCGGCTGCCCGGCGTCCTGCAGGTGCTGTACTCGATCTTCACCGAGGGGTACGCCGCGAGCGCCGGGCCGCAGTTGCAGCGTCTCGACGTCGCCGAGGAAGCCATCCGGCTGACGCGCGTTCTGCACCGGTTGTTGCCGGACGAACGAGAGGTGTCGGGACTCCTGGCCCTGCTCCTGCTCGTACATGCTCGTCGAGGCGCCCGTACGGGTCCGGGCGGTGAGTTGGTGCTGCTCGATGCTCAGGACCGCGGGGCCTGGGACGGCCCGATGATCGAGGAGGGCAGTGCGCTGGTGCTGGTCTCGCTCACCGGCGGCCCGCCCGGCCCCTACGGTGTCCAGGCGGCGATCGCCGCACTGCACGACGAGGCGGTCGATGTCGTGAGCACCGACTGGCCGCAGATCGTGGCCCTGTACGACGTGCTGTTGCGGCGCGTGCCGTCGTCGGTGGTCGCCTTGAATCGTGCGGTGGCGATCGCCATGCGCGACGGTCCTGAGGCAGGTCTGGCGCTGCTCGACGATCTGGCCGACGAGCCACATCTGCGTTCGCACCATCCGTACGCGGCGGCGCGCGCGGAACTGCTGATCAGGCTCGGACGTCGAGCGGAGGCAGCCGACGAGTACCGGCGCGCGCTCGACCTGGCCGGCACGGAGCCGGAGCGCGAATATCTGCGCGGCAGGCTCGCGGAGACGACGGAGCAGTCGTAGCTGGGCCCGGTGTGGAAGCGGTGGGCCGTTCTCGATCCTCGCTGGGGAGGAAACCCTGGTGTCGCCGACGCTCGCGATGGGGACGACGGGTGTGATTCTGTCCTCGGCGAACGTCTGTGCCGGCCAGTTCGTCGAGCTGTTCCGGTTGTGGCGCATTGGAACTCCAATGCGAGCGCGATAACTGGGCATCTGTGCTGCCCGTTCTACGCTGCCCGTTCTACGCTGCCCGTTCTACGCTGCGCGTGGCCCGGCGCGGTTGTGTGCGGGGATCGGTTTCCGGTACGGGTCCAACGAGCCTGGCGGTGTGAACCACGGGTGGTGGTCGTCGCCGATGGCTACTTGCCAGTGGGAGTGGTGGAGTAGCCGGTGGTGGTAGCGGCACAGCAGGACCAGGTTGTCGAGGTCCGTCGGTCCGCCGTCGACCCAGTGTTTGATGTGGTGGCCTTCGCAGTGGGCGGGTGGTGTGCCGCAGCCGGGGAAGGCGCAGCCGTGGTCGCGGGCGACGAGTGCGCGGCGCTGTTTCTTGGAGACTGTTCTGCTGCTGCGTCCGAGATTGAGCGGCACTCCGTCGTCCATGACGACGGGTGTGAGGTGGCAGTCGCAGGCGAGGCGTCGTGCGGTGGCGATCGAGAGTGGCCCCATCCAGGGCATCCGGGCGATGTCTTTGTCGCCCAACAAATCCGGCTCGCCGTGCCCCCCGTCGTGCTCGGTGTCGGAGCGCGCGAGATCGGCCGCGTTCACGTGCAGCGATAGGTGTGGCTTCTCTCCGCCTTCGACCGGGGCCTCGCCTGAGTCGAGGTAGTGGCGCACGATCTCGGTGAACGCTTCGGCACGGCGGTTCCCGGGACTCCGCATGCCGGCGGGGTCGTCGACCGGATTCGTCGGCTTCGTCAACGCCGACAGTGCGGTGAGCAGCATCTCGCCGGTGACAGCGTCGAAATCGCCCTTCACCGCCACCCGACCGTTCAGAGTCTTCGACGCATGGAATTCGTTGCGGTCGGTGTCTTCGCTGGCGGGGAGGTCGTCGGACTCGAAGATTCGCTCGAGTTTCGCGATCGCACCCCGTAATGCATCCGTCGTCGCGGCAGGTCCCGTGGCGCAGTCGAGCAGCGCTTGTCGGCAGGGGCCGAGTGCTTCGTCGGGCATGCCGTTGGGGGGTTTCTCGCAGAACTTCGCGATCAGCGCGGCGTGGTCTCCCGAAACCTGGCCGCTGTTGTAGGCGTCGGCGATCTCGGGTTGCCGACCCAGCGCCCGTCCGAGCGCGAGTATCCGTGCGGCGGCAGGTACTTCGAGAAGGGTGTTCGACGCCAACCACAGTTTCACGCTGCGAAACCCGAGGGTGTCGAATGAGACTGGCCGTTGGTCGATCTCGGCGACCATGGTGACACGCAATGCTTCCAGGCGCTCGATCTCGTGTGAGATGTCGAGAGTGGACTGCAACATCTGCGTCTCGGGGAGACGGCGCGCGTCGTCGGCGATCAGCGATAGCGCTGTGGTGCCTGGCTCGATGATTCCCCCCGGATTCATGCCTCGAGTTTAGTTCGAACTGGTGTTCGAGTCAATGCTTGTGGCGTTCCGGACACCAGACCTATCTGATTCGGCGCGCGGAATCACCCTCGCGTCCTTACTCTTACGCGATGAGCACTCCGAAACACGTGGCAGCGCCCCGAATCAGTGGTCGCCACCTCTCCTACCTGTTGTTCGCCGTCATCGTCGTCGTGTACCTGGTGATCATCCAGTTCGGCGGGACGCTCATCGCGGGCTGGGGCAACGAAGACGACACCGTGACCACTCGCGGCGTCGTCTTCACGATGCTGATTCCTCTGGGTCTCGCGTTGGCGTTCACCTACGGCGTCATTGCGACACTGGGCTGGTGGCGGCCGGCTATGAAGGACGACCGACCCGTCAACCGCTGGGTATGGGTCGTACCCATCGTGCTGCTGGTCGCGATCGTCCTGGGCATCGACTACAGCGCGCTCGCCGAGAAGGGGTGGCTCTTCGTCATCACGCTTCTGGTCGTCACTCAGTTCGTGGGATGGGGCGAGGAGGGAATGTTCCGTGGCATCGGAGTGACCATGCTGCGCAACCACGGCCTCCGTGAGGGTCAGGTAGCCCTGTGGTCCAGCCTCATCTTCGGTGTGGTCCACCTGACGAACGTCTTCGGTCACGGCGCTTCTGCGATTCCGCAGGCGATCGCGGTCAGCCTTGCCGGGTACTTCTTCTATCTGACCCGTCGTGTCTCGGGCGGCAATGCGCTCAACTCGGTACTGCACGGACTCTTCGACTTCGCCTTGCTCAGTGGATCGGCAATTCTGCTGGACCAGCAGGGCTACGTCGGATCCTTTGCGCCGATCCTCGCTTACGTGATCCTGGGCGCCGTGCTGCTCGTCAAACGCCGCGACGTCGAGCCGAACCGTGCGGCCGACGTCAGCGGCTCCGCGCCGGGGAAAGGTCAGTCCCCGCGGGCGGTGTGAGTCGGCGGAGCAATTGCGATGTTTGCCGCGGATTCCGAAAGTCGGCGAACGACGTCGACCGGCCACGGCCGTCGGATTGCACCCCGAAGCGCCGGGTCGTCGGCGTATCGTTCGGGCCATGCCGTCGGATGACGAGCCCGGACGCGGCGCGCCCAGCGCCGCCGTTGTTGCAATCCTGGACCGCCTGGACGCCAGGTTCGATGCGCTCGCCCGAGACGGCCACCGGCCCGGGGCGCCGTCATCCGTGATGCGGCCGAATCCGGAACTGGTGCAGCGCAGTACGCTCAAGTTCTTCCGTCTGGCGGTGAGAGCGATCCGGGAGGACCGGTCATTCACCGCGGACGAGCTGCGGCCGGTTCGCGAGGGCGCGGTGCAGGCGGCGGTGGACGGGGCATCGCTGTCGGCGGTTTTGAGTAGTTGGTACCGATTCGGGCGAATCCTATTGGACGAGTGTCGTTCCGCGGCCTCCGGTGAGCGTGCCTCGGGCCTCGTCGACATCGCGGACGGTGTGCTGCGGCTGCAGGAAGTCATCACTCGGACGGTGGTGGATTGCTACGAGGGCGAACGGGTGGCGCTCGAGGGCGACGAGCAGCCGTCGCGGGAATTGTTGGCACGCTTGTTGTTGGCGGGCCAGGATGCCGATCCGACGGCGCGCTGGTGCGGGATCGAACTCGCCGACGAGTACTCGGTCCTCGCCCTGTCGGGCGGCGGCGTCGAGTCGGACCCGAGGACGTGGCGGACCCGTGAAGCTCGGACGGTGCGGGTACTCGAGAGCGTGGGTCCGCCTCCGGCCCTCGCGATCGTCGAGCCCGACGCGACGACGGTGCTGGTGCCGAGATGGGTCGGCGCGGATACCGACTGGTTCCGGGTGGCGGTGGAACTGGCAGCGGGTGTGGGAGAGGTAGCCGGTGCACCGGTGGTCGGCGCGGTCACCGAACCCGTCAAACGCCGGGAACTCGCCGGTGCCGGAGGGCTGGCGCGCGAACTCCTCGAACTCGCGCGTCGAATGGGCCGCGCGCCTGCCGTGTATCAGCTCAAGGACCTCGCGCTGCCATTCCAGTTGTCGAGAGCCACTGCCGGTCAGCAGTATCTGGTGGACGCGCTGGTGGCATTGGATCCGTACCCGGAACTGGTCGAGACGCTCGACGTGTACCTGCACCACGACCTCGACCGGGGGCGAACGGCCCACGCATTGAGTGTCCACCCCAACACGGTGAACAACCGCCTGGGCAGGATCCGGGACCTGGTCGGGCTCGATCCCAATTGCTATGAGGGCATCATGACCCTGGGATCCGCGCTCGACGCACGACGGGCGGGTGGCTGGACGTCCTGAGTGCGCATCCGTCTCGCTCAGTGGTCGACGGGCGCCCCGAGGCGATCCATCGTGGCAAGTTCGACTCACTGCTTGCGAAGGGATACCTCGATGACGACGACGGCCTGTCAGTGACCGATGCTGCATCGCACTGGAGTGCTCCAGGAACACATGAGGTTGCCCCCGGCGTCTACCGCATTCCGCTACCGCTTCCGGAGGGCCCACCGGCGATCAATGTCTACGCCGTCGTCGACGGCGCGAACGTCGTACTGATCGACTCGGGCTGGGCGACCGACGACGGTGCGCGCCATCTGACCGAGGGCCTCGAGCGAATCGGCTTCGACCCCGGTCTCGTCAGCCAGTTCCTCATCACGCACTGGCACACGGATCACTACTCGCTGGCGATGGACATCCGCGGACGGCACGGCACACCGGTCAGTCTCGGCATCGGCGAACGGAACATGGTCGGGTGGCATGCGGGCGAAGCGGCTTCTGCAAGTGAGTCATTCGGTGCGTCCGCCGCTCTGTCCCGGGCCGGGGCGGGGCACCTGGCCAACAGCCTGCAGGCTGCATTGCAGAATTCCTCCTCCGTCGCGGTGGAGTTGCCGGACCGGTGGCTCGAGGGTAGCCCTCGGATCGTGCTGCAGGACCGCACCCTGATCGGGATTCCCACCCCGGGTCACACGAACGGACACTATTCGTTCTGGGATCCCGATGCCGGACTGTTCTTCACCGGCGACCACATCCTCCCGAACATCACGCCGTGGATCGGGCTCGAATCCGGGCCGAATCGGTTGCCGCTGAGCGACTACCTCGCTTCGCTCCTACTCGTCCAGACGATGCCGGACGCGCAACTTCTGCCCGCGCACGGCCCGACGACGCCGAGCGCATCGCAGCGCGCCCGTGAACTGATCGAGCATCATCACACTCGTTTGAACGTCACGTTGGAGGCGGTGACATCTCATCCGGCCACCGCGCTGGAGACGGCACACCGGTTGCGATGGACGCGGCGGGAGCATCGGTTCGCTGACCTGGCCGAACCTCTGCAGGGGTATGCCGTGCTCGAGGCAGTCGCACACCTCGACGTGTTGGTCCACCGCGGTGCACTGCACCGCACGGAAGTGGACGGGATCGCCCTCTACAGTCGGTGATCCTGTGGCGTAGCGCCTTTCGGGGACCGGACGCCCGGAGTCCGGCCGGTGCCGACGGGCAGTCCCGCCGCGCACTGCGCACTCGACAGTTCTTCGAGCCCGGCTCGAACGTCGTCGGGGAAGGATGCCACCCGGCGCGCGGACAGATCGAAGTGCAGATCCAGTTGCTCGCCTACGGCGACGCGGTGTCCCGAGGCCGGCGAGCGCAGTTCGTGGAAGAAGTGCGCTCGCTTGTCGTCGACCCCGAGCAGCCAGGAATCGACGACGATTGCCTCGTCGCGCCGGAGTTCACGCTCGTAGGTGATGTGGCTTTCGACGACCACCTTGCCGCACCCGGTCTGCTCGACGTACTCGTCGCCGAGCCCGATCAGGTCGGTGAACCGGGCGTGGGCGTCGTAGATCACCAAGCCGAAGAACTGCGCGTTCATGTGGCCGTTGACGTCGATCCATTCGTCTCGAACGTGGGTTTCCAGGCTCCGGTAAGGGCCCGGTGCGGTCGGGAGAAGGCGCTCGGTCATGGATGCAGGCTATGGACTCCGCGCCGAACGCACGGGGGCTCGTCCCGGCGACCGAGAGATGAGCCCGGTCAGAATGCGTGCGGGTGCGCCTTCTCGTACGCGGCCTTCTCGGCGTTGTGGCGCGCGAGCTTCTTCGGGTTCTCGAGGTTGGGGTCCAGACCGTTCTTCTCGAGCCGGCGGCGGCGGTTCTGTTCCATGTACGCCGCGGAGAAGAACAGCGCGAGGAAGACGCCGAGCAGCACCATCGATCCCCGCAACCACAACGGGCCGGGGAACAGGAAGAACGCCGCGAAGATCGGGATGAACGGCACCATGCTGCGGATCATGTGCCGCGGCACGGCCCAGTCGCCGATGAGATCGTTGCGGACCCAGTCCTGCATCGAATCGGGAAGCCTGCGGCCGCAGGAGTAGGCGACCCACTGGAACGGATTGGGACGCTTGGCCTTCGATCGGGTGGACATGTCCTGGATACCTGTACCTGTCTGGAGGGAGCGGTTCACTCGTGCAATGCGCCGGCGCGCAGTGCCGCCGCATTGACACGGGAGAGGACGGAATGGAGTTCTTCGAGCTCGGCGAGGCTCACGCCGAGCCGCTGGACCACGGCGCCGGGGATGCGTTCGGCCTGGGCGCGCAGAGCTTTCCCGGCATCTGTCAGCTCGACCACCAGTTGGCGCTCGTCGGCGACGCTGCGGGTGCGCGTGATGAGCCCACCGGACTCGAGCCGCTTGAGCAGTGGAGACAGGGTGGGGGAGTCGAGCTGCAGCGCCTGCCCGATTTCCTTGACCGACATCGGTGCGCGGCCCCACAGTGCGAGCATGACGAGGTACTGCGGGTGCGTCAGTCCCATCGGCTCGAGGAGGGGGCGGTAGACGGACAGCACCGCGCGGTTGGCGACGGCGAGGGCGAAGCACACCTGTCGATCCAGGGCGAGCGGATCGACGTCGCCCCAGCCGAGGCCCTCTGCGATGGTCGTCGTGGTCATGAAATGAAGCATACACGATTAAGTCGCGCACTAACTAAATGTTCACCGGGTGGACAAAAGAGAACGCGTTCTATATGTGTGGATGTGGCGGCCGCCACGGGGTGGCCCGGCCTGTTGCACGGGCCACACCTAGCGCACCGAGTGGAGTTCTACATGTACGAGTGGTCAGACACCGACCTGATGTTCCGCGACGCCCTGCGTGGCTTCATCGACAAGGAGGTCAAGCCGCACGTCGACAAGCTCGAGAGTGGTGAACTGCCCCCGTTCGAGATCATCCGCAAGATGTACTCCACGTTCGGGATGGACGAGATGGCCACCGAGGCGCTCGAGAAGTCCTTCGCGAAGGAAGAGGCGAAGGAGCGCGGCGAGGCGCTGCCCGAGTCGGGTGAGAAGTCGAGCGGCTTCAGCGGCGCCGGCAGCATGGGCGTCATCCTCAACAGCGAGATCGCCGGCGTGAGCCTGGGCCTGGTCGCGTCGATGGGCGTGAGCATCGGCCTCACCGCCGGCACCCTGCGCAGCCGCGGCACCCTCGCGCAGAAGAAGCGCTGGCTGCCCGGACTCGTCACCATGGACAAGGTGGGCGCGTGGGCCATCACCGAGCCCGACTCCGGCTCCGACGCGTTCGGCGGCATGAAGTCGTACGTCCGTCGTGACGGCGACGACTACATCCTCAACGGCCAGAAGACGTTCATCACCAACGGCCCGTACGCCGACGTCACGATCGTCTACGCCAAGCTCGCGGAGGGCGCTGTGGGCGACTCGAATCCACGCGATCGCAAGGTGCTCGGCTTCGTGCTCGACAAGGGCATGGAGGGCTTCACGCAGAGCGCGCCGTTCAAGAAGATGGGCATGAACTCCTCGCCCACCGGCGAGCTGTTCTTCGACAACGTCCGGATCAGCAAGGACCGTCTGCTCGGTGAGACCGAGAACCCGGCCAAGGGCGACGGCAAGGAGAGCGCGAAGGAGTCGTTCGCGGCCGAGCGCATCGGCATCGCGTCGCTCGCGCTGGGCATCATCAACGAGTGCCAGCGTCTGTCGATCGACTACGCGAAGAACCGCAAGCTGTGGGGCAAGGAGATCGCGCAGTTCCAGCTCATCCAGCTCAAGCTGGCCGAGATGGAGATCGCGCGCCTCAACGTGCAGAACATGGTGTTCAATGCGATCGAGCGCACCGCGGCGGGCGACAAGGTGACGCTCGCGGAGGCGTCGGCGATGAAGCTGTACTCGTCCCGCGCCGCTACCGAGGTCGCGATGGAGGCCGTGCAACTGTTCGGCGGCAACGGCTACATGGCCGAGTACAAGGTGGAACAGCTTGCGCGCGACGCGAAGTCGCTCATGATCTACGCCGGCTCCAATGAGATCCAGGTGACCCACATCGCGAAGGGTCTGCTGGCCAAGTGATCCCGGCCCCGGTCCGCGCGGGGGGTGCGCGCGGACCGGGTACCGTTCACGCCGCGCTGTCGGCGGCGGCCAGCCGCCGGAGCGCGAGTTCGCTGTAGAGCGCGGCGCCGTCGCCGAGAACTGCGTCGTCGAACTCCGCGAGCGGCGAGTGGTTGAACGCGGCCGCCGTCGGATCCCGGTCCGCGGGGCACGCACCGAGGAACACGAACGCGCCTGGAACCTCGTTCAGGACCCGCGAGAAGTCCTCGGACGCGGCCGCCGGCTGCGGCTGCCACGCGAACCGCTCGGGGCCGTGGACCTCGGCGACGACATCGGCCACGAACTCCGTCTCGGTGTCGTCGTTGACGGTCACCGGATACTGCTCGTCGTAGTCGACGTCCACCTCGAGCCCGTGCGCGGCGGCGATGCCGCGGCACACCCGGGCGATGCCGTCCCGAACCTTCGCCTGACTCTCGGCGGAGAAGGTGCGCACCGTGATGTCGAACCGGGCATCGTCGGGAATGACGTTCGCCGCGGTGCCGGAGTGGAACGAGCCCACGGTCAGCACTACCGGGTCGAACGGGGCGAACGTGCGGGTCGCGAAGGTCTGCAGGGCCGTCACCATCTCGCATGCGGCGGGGATCGGGTCGAGGGCCGCGTGCGGCGACGATCCGTGGCCGCCGCGCCCCAGCACTCGTACCGTCGCAACGTCGCTCGCGGCCATCAACGGGCCCTTCCGGGTGACGAACACGCCGCCGGGTGCCCCCGACGCGCTGACGTGAAGTCCGTACGCGGCGACCGGCCGGGACCCCGACGCCTCGAGTACACCCTCGGCCAGCATGTGGCCGGCGCCGTCGTAGCCCTCCTCGCCGGGCTGGAACATGAACACGACGTCGCCCGCGAGATGTTCGCGGCGCGCCGACAGCAGGTGCGCGGCGCCGACGAGCATCGAGGTGTGCAGGTCGTGCCCGCACGCGTGCATGTGTCCCGGGACGGTCGAGGCGTAGTCGATGTTCGCCCGCTCGCCGACCGGGAGCGCGTCCATGTCGCCGCGCAGCAGCACCGTCGGACCGGGTCGTCCGCCGCGGAGTACCGCGGTGACCGAACTCAGCGCGGCGCCGGTGCCGATTTCGAGCGGCAACCCGTCCAGCGCGGTGAGCACGCGTTCCTGGGTGCGGGGGAGATACAGGCCGATCTCGGGTTCGGCGTGCAGGGTGCGGCGCAGGTGGACCAGATCCCCGTGCAGGCCCTTCGCGTCCTCGGTCAACGACACGGGCGACTCCATCTCTTCGGCGGTGTGCCGCGTCGACGCGGCTGAGGCATGATGCCCATGACGTGCATCACACCCGCCGAATCTGCAGGATTTTTTCGTGAGCAATGGATCTGTTCAGGAATCTGACGCGTTGGACGAGCTCGATCTGAGTTTGATCAACACCCTCCAACTGGGCCCGCGGGCGTCGTGGGCGCAGGTCGGCGCCGCGCTGGGCGTCGATCCGGTGACGGCCGCACGGCGCTGGTCCCGGCTCGTCGAGAGCGGATCGGCGTGGGTGACCGCGCATCCCGCGGGCCCGCAGGCCGCCGCGCTCATCGAGATCGAGTGCGTCGCCGGTCAGGTGCTGCCGACGGCCGAGATCCTGGTGCGCTGGCCCCACGTTCTCACCGTCGAGCACACCAGCGGTTCCCGCGACCTGCTGCTCACCGTGAGTGTCCGCGACCTCGCAGCCCTGTCGGACATGCTGCTGAACGCGGTCGAGCAGCTGCCCGGAATCCGATCGACCCGAACGCATCTCGTGATCCGTCCGTACGCAATGGGTGGGGACTGGCAGCTGCGGGCGCTCGACGCCGAGCAGCGCGCACACCTCGACGGCCGCGGCCCGCGCGCGAGCGGCACGCTGCGTCCGCTCGACGACACGGACCGGGCCCTCATCGCGTGCCTCTCCCGGAACGGCCGGGCAACGCTCACCGACCTCGCCGCCACACTCGGCTGCAGCGTCAGCACCGCGCGGCGCCGCGTCGACGCCCTGCTCGACCGGCACTCGCTCCTGCTGCGCTGCGACGTCGCGCAGCCGCTGTCGGGCTGGCCGGTGTCGGTGTGGATGTGGGCGCACGTGCCCGTCGACGAGTGCGACGCCGTCGCCCAGCATCTGACCGCGCTGCCGGAGACCCGCGCGTGCCTCGTCCTCACCGGAGCACCCGCCAACTTCTTCTACTCGGTGTGGGTTCGCTCGCTCGCGGACGTGCATCGGATCGAGCAGCTGCTGCGCCGGACGGTGCCGTCGCTCGAGATCCTCGACCGCTCCGTCACGCTGCGCTTCTTCAAACGGATGGGGCGCATCCTCGACGAGTCGGGGCGCAGCGTCGAGTGCGTCCCGATGGACATCTGGTCGGATCCCGTCGAGGGCGCCCGCGGTCTGTGATCAGGCGGCGGTGATCAGCGGAGCCGCGCGCGGCGCGAGATCGTGCTGCGCAGCCCCTCCGCCGCCGCGCGGACGGCCGCGACCTGGCTCTCGGGCCGGTAGCGGTTCGTCGGGCCGGTGACGCTGATGGCCGCGACGACGTGGTCGTCGTGCCCGAAGACCGGGGCGGCCACACACGCGATACCCAGCGCCGACTCCTCGCGCTCGAACGCGACACCGGTCTCGACCACCTTGTCGAGCTGGCTCTGCAGAATGCCCGGCGCCACGATGGTGTGCGGGGTCCGCCGGAGCATGGGCGCCGACAGCACCTCGCGGCGCAGGTCCGGGTCCGAGTGCGCGAGCAGGGCCTTGCCGATCGCCGAGCAGTGCAGTGGAATGCGGCCGCCCGTCCGGGACGGGGAGACCGCCTGACGGTGGCCGCCGATCTTCGCGACGTAGACGACGTCGTGACCGTCGCGGACCCCGAGGTGCACGGTCTCGTGACTGCGCTCGTAGAGGTCCTGCAGGAACGGCATCGCCATCTCGAGCAGGCTGCGCTCGAGCGACGCGAGCATGCCGAGCTCGAACAGTCCGCCGCTCAGCCGGTAGCCGCCGTCGACGCGGTCGAGCAGCCGATTCGCCACCAGTTCGCCCGCGAGCCGGTGCACGGTGGCCTTGTGCAGCCCGGTCCGTCGGACCAGTTCGGCGAGGGGCACGACGTTGTCCTCGGGGCGGTAGCTGCGCAGGATCGCGACCGCCTTCCCGAGGACCGTGTCGAGGTTCGCGGCGCTGGTCATGGACCGAGCGTATCGCTGAGCGAGACGAAAGGTTGGCCTCGGGCGGTTGCGCCCAGCACAGTTGTCGGCATGAGCCAGTCCACGAACTCCACCACGGTGAGCGAGTCCGCAATCGCCGCTGCCGCGGAGCGCCTCGCGTCGGCCGCCGCGGCCGGTGTGCCCTGCGCGCCGATCCGTGACCTGATCGGCGCCGACGACCTCGTCGCGGCGTACCAGGTGCAGGAACGCGTCAATGACCTCCGGATGAAGGCGGGCGCCGTCGTCGTCGGCCGCAAGATCGGCCTGACGTCGGTGGCCGTCCAGCAGCAGCTGGGCGTCGACCAGCCGGATCTCGGCGTCCTGTTCGACGACATGCAGTACGCCGACGGTGACGACGTCCCGATGAGCGTGCTGATCCAGCCCAAGATCGAGGGCGAGGTCGGCTTCGTGCTCGGCGCCGACCTGATCGAGGGCCCGCTCGACGCCGCGCAGGTGCGCGGTGCCATCGAGTACGCGGTCGCCGCGCTGGAGATCTGCGACAGCCGCATCGAAAACTGGGACATCCGCTTCGGTGACACCGTCGCGGACAACGCGTCGTCGGGCGTCTACGTCCTCGGCACGCAGCGCCGCACGCTCGACGAGTTCGAGCCCAAGGATGTCGTCATGTCGATGGCCGTCGACGGCCAGGAGGTCTCCTCCGGCAACGGTGCAGCCTGCCTGGGCGACCCGATCGAGGCCGTCGTCTGGCTCGCTCAGACCGCACGCGAACTGGGCCAGCCGTTGCGGGCCGGTCAGGTCATCCTGTCCGGTGCGCTCGGACCCATGGCGCCGGTTCGGGCCGGCAACGTCGTCACCGTCTCCGTGTCCGGACTCGGTGTCGTGACCACCCGTTTCAAGGAAGGAACCGAGGCATGAGCAAGGTCAAGGTCGCGATCATCGGATCCGGCAACATCGGCACCGATCTGATGATCAAGGTGCTCAACCACTCCGATCACCTCGAGATGGGTGCGATGGTCGGTATCGACCCCGCGTCGGACGGTCTCGCGCGCGCCGCGTCCATGGGCGTGCCGATCACCGCCGAGGGCGTCGAGGGCCTCGTCGGCCTCCCCAACTTCGACGAGATCGAGATCGTCTTCGACGCGACGTCGGCGAAGGCTCACGTCGTCAACGACGCGCGCCTGCGCCCGCTGGGCAAGCGCATGATCGACCTCACCCCCGCCGCGATCGGCCCGTTCGTCGTGCCCGCGGTCAACGGTGACGAGCACCTCGACGCCACCAACGTGAACATGGTGACCTGCGGTGGCCAGGCCACGATCCCGATGGTCGCGGCCGTCTCCCGGGTCGTTCCGGTTGCCTACGCCGAGATCGTCGCGTCCATCGCGTCCAAGTCCGCCGGCCCGGGCACCCGCGCCAACATCGACGAGTTCACCGAGACCACGTCCAGTGCGATCGTGTCCGTCGGTGGCGCCAAGCGCGGCAAGGCGATCATCATCCTGAACCCGGCCGAGCCGCCGTTGATGATGCGCGACACCGTTTTCTGCCTCGTCGACGCGGCGGACCCGGCCACCCACGACCAGATCCGCGAGTCGGTCGCGAAGATGGTCGGCGACGTCTCGGCGTACGTGCCCGGCTACCGCCTCAAGCAAGAGGTCCAGATCTCGGAGATCCCCGCGGATCAGCCGGTCGAGACCCTGATCGAGGGCGGCAACCGCCCGACCCACCAGGTGTCGATTTTCCTCGAGGTCGAGGGTGCAGGCCACTACCTGCCCGCCTACGCAGGCAACCTCGACATCATGACCTCTGCCGGCCTGCAGATCGCTGAGCGCATCGCCCAGAAGAAGGAAGCCACCCGATGAGCACCAACCCCACCATCTTCGTCCAGGACGTCACGCTGCGCGACGGTATGCACGCTGTGCGCCACCGTATTTCGCCCGAGGACGTCAAGCGCATCGTCAAGGCTCTCGACGCTGCCGGTGTCGACGCGATCGAGGTCGCGCACGGTGACGGACTCGCCGGCGGTTCCGTGAACTACGGTCCCGGCTCCAACACCGACTGGGAGTGGATCGAGGCTGCGGCCGACGTCCTCGAGAACGCCCGCCTGACCACCCTGCTGCTGCCGGGTGTCGGCACCATCGAGGAGCTCAAGCACGCCTACAAGCTGGGTGTGCGCTCGGTGCGCATCGCCACGCACTGCACCGAGGCCGACGTCTCCGCGCAGCACATCGAGACGGCCCGCGAGATCGGCATGGACGTCTCCGGCTTCCTCATGATGAGCCACATGGCTCCTCCGGAGGAGCTGGCCAAGCAGGCCAAGCTGATGGAGTCGTACGGCGCCAACTGCGTCTACGTCACCGACTCGGGCGGACGCCTGACCATGAACGGTGTCCGTGACCGCGTCCGCGCCTACAAGGAGGTCCTCAACGAGGGCACCGAGATCGGCATCCACGCGCACGAGAACCTGTCGCTGTCGGTCGCGAATAGCGTCGTCGCCGTCGAGGAAGGCGTCTACCGCGTCGACGCGTCGCTCGCCGGACACGGCGCCGGTGCGGGCAACTGCCCCATCGAGCCCTTCATCGCCGTCGCCGACCTGCACGAGTGGAAGCACGGCTGCGACGTCTTCGCGCTGCAGGATGCTGCCGACGACATCGTCCGCCCGCTGCAGGACCGTCCGGTCCGCGTCGACCGCGAGACCCTCACCCTCGGCTACGCCGGTGTGTACTCGAGCTTCCTGCGTCACGCGGAGACCGCGTCGGCTCGCTACGGCATCGACGTCCGCACCCTGCTGCTCGAGGCCGGCAAGCGCAAGCTGGTCGGTGGCCAGGAGGACATGCTCGTCGACATCGCGCTGAACCTCGTCGCCGAGCGCGAGGCTGCGAACGCCTGATCTGAAGGCAATCCCCACTCGGGCGCCGTGACCGTTTCGGTCACGGCGCCCGAGTTGTTTCTCGGGTGGGGTTACGGTCGAGGGAGCAGGACCGTCGTCGAGTAGGAGAGTTCGTGGCCTTCAACGAGTTGGATCTGGCCGAGCGGTTGAACATCGCGCGGGAAGGCACCGCGTACTTCGCGGAGCGGCTGGCGATGCTGTCGGACGCGGACCTGTCCGGTCCGACCCTGCTCGAGGGATGGACACGCAAGCATCTGGTGGCGCATGTCGCCTACAACGCTGCTGCGCTGTGCCGGATCCTGGACTGGGCGGCGACCGGGATCGAGACGCCGATGTACGAGTCGGTGGAGCAGCGCGCCCGCGAGATCGAGGAGGGTGCCACGCTCAGTGCCGGCTCGTTGCGAAAACTGTTCTCCGAGAGGTCAGCCCAGCTCGACGAGAAGTGGCGCACGCTTCCGGATGCCGCCTGGGATTCCGAGGTGCGGACCGCACAGGGGCGGATGGTGCCGGCGTCGGAGACGGCGTGGATGCGCAACCGCGAAGTGTGGCTCCACGCCGTCGATCTCGGAAACGGCGGACGGTTCGAGGACTTCCCGGAGGTTGTGCTCGACTCGCTCCTCGACGACATCGTTGCGATGTGGCGACGCAGGGGTGAGGGCGCGGGCCTAATCCTCGAGGTGGGCGATCGTCGGTTTGTCGTCGTGGAGGACGGTCCGCCGGTGACCGATACGGTCGCGGGTTCGCTTGCCGCCGTGGTCCGCTGGGCATCGGGTCGTGGCGCCCGTGGGCTGGCTGCGGGCAGCGAGCTGCAGCCGCCGCGCTGGCTCTAGGGCGATCGAAGGTAGTCGACGGGCTGCGTCGCCGAGCTCTGGAATTTGAAGACCCGCTCGCGAATTGCCCTGCACGGCAGTCTTATCGGTGGACGGTCTCGCCCCTTCTCGTCGCGTCGACTCCGGGTGTCCATCGCAAGCCCAGGTGCAAGACAGGCATAGTGTTCGGTGTGTGGTCGCCCCAAAGGGGCACCGCTCACGCCCTCGTCACCCGCATGGCCAGCGCGGCCACGCGGCGCAGCTGCTCCTCATCGGCGCCGTCGCGAGCGTAGGACGACAGGCCCACGAGCAGAGCATGGGTGAAGGCGGCGAGCGTTTCGGCGTCGACGCTCGTTTCCGTGTCGATTGCGACTCTCCGCAGTCGGTCTGCGGTGATCGCGCGGTTCTGGTTGCGATTGCCGGTGAGCTCGGGTGCGCTGTTGACGAGGCATCCGCGCGGATGTGCTTCGCTGGCGTACTCCTGGCATGCACG
>NZ_QAOW01000006.1 GCF_003051005.1 Rhodococcus sp. OK519 | reverse complement strand
CAGGCGCTCCTCGACTGCGCCACCGGACCCGCCGCCACCACCGACACACTGCGCGGCGCCATCGCGAAACTCGAGCGGATCTTCGAATCCGACGACCTCCCCGCCAGCGAAGACACCGACCGCAACGAATTCCATGCGTCGAAGACTCTGAACGGACGCGTCGCCGTAAAGGGCGATTTCGACGCCGTCACCGGCGAGATGCTACTCACCGCCCTGTCGGCGTTGACGAAGCCGACGAATCCGGTCGACGACCCCGCCGGCATGCGGAGTCCCGGGAACCGCCGTGCCGAAGCGTTCACCGAAATCCTGCGGCACTACCTCGACTCCGGCGACGCCCCGGTCGAAGGCGGAGAGAAGCCACACCTCTCCCTGCACGTGAACGCGACAGACCTCGCGCGCACCGACACGGAACATGAGGGTGACAACGGGAATCCAGGCTTGTTCGGCGACAAAGACATCGCCCACATGCCATGGATGGGGCCACTCTCGATCGCCACCGCACGCCGACTCGCCTGCGACTGCCACCTCACCCCCATCGTCATGGACGACGGAGTACCGCTGAACCTGGGACGCAGCAGCCGAACAGTCCCCAAGAAGCAGCGCCGGGCGCTAGTGGCCCGCGACCACGGCTGCGCCTTCCCCGGCTGCGGCGCCCCACCCGCCCACTGCGAAGGCCACCACGTGAAGCACTGGGCCGACGGCGGACCCACCGACCTCGACAACCTCGTCCTGCTCTGCCGCTACCACCACCGGCTACTGCACCACTCCCACTGGCAAGTAGCGATCGGCACCGACCAGCACCCGTGGTTCACACCGCCAGGCTCGTTGGACCCGCACAGGAAACCGATCCCCGCGCACAATCGTGCCGGACCACGCGCGGCCTGAACCTCGGCCACCGCAGCCGGCACCCGATGGGTGTCGGCCACAGCGGGTTGCGCGCCGGTCGGCTACGCGCCGGCCTGGCCGCCGCTCACGCACCCGTTCCCGGACGGTAGCCGGCTGGGTCGAGTGGGGCAGCCGCCGGATGAGCCTGCTGGGTGCCGTCGGCGACCCGGTAACTCACGCCGTGCCGGACCGTCCCCCGCAGATCCGTCGGATCGCTGACGTAGAACCAGTCCATCTGCACGCCTTGCCTGTTCACCTCGAAGACGCCGTAGCCGTGGGAGTCGAGTTCGACGTACCGGACATGACGGTTGACCACCTTGAATGCTTCTTCGGCAGCGACGGTGACGGTGCGCGGCGGAACCTTCAGCATGTCGTCGATATTGGGCGACGTCACCGACGGCACCACGAACTCGGTGCCGACCGTGCCTGCGGCCGGATAGTTCGCGGCGTCCACCGGCAGGTCGCACGCCCACGACGTGTGGATGTCGCCGGTGAGGAACACCGTGTTGCGGACGTTGTTCGCGGTGATCGCGTCGAAGAGCCTGCGACGGTCGGCGGTGTAGCCGTCCCACTGGTCGGTGTTGTAGGGGATACCGGCGTCGGGCACCCCGATCATGTCGGTGATGGCTCCCATCGTCCGGTTGTCGAGCGGCGGGAAGACGCACGGCGCGATCATCACGGGGTTGCCCACGATCTTCCACTGCGCGCTCGCGGTGACGATTCCTCCAGTGAGCCAATCCATCTGGGCGCGTCCGGTGATCGTGCGGTCGGGGGAGTCCACCCGGCGCCATCCTGCGCCGGCGGTCGGCTGCTCGTCGCGGTAGGTGCGCAGGTCGAGCATCGACAGTTCCGCGAGTGAGCCGAACCGAAAACGTCGATACAGCGCGGCACCGGGTCCGGTCCCGTTGATCCGCACCGGCATCCACTCGAAGTAGGCGCGTGTGGACGCAGCCTTCCGGGCGCCCCAGTCGCCTTCGGTGGCCGGATCGTGATTCTCGGCGCCGCCGTCGTACGAGTTGTCGGCCGACTCGTGGTCGTCCCACGTCGCGATGAACGGCACCTTCGCGTGCAGCGCCAGCAGATCCGGGTCGGTCTTGTACTGCGCGTGCCGAATCCGGTAGTCCGCCAGCGTGACGATCTCGTGTGCCGGATCGTGCAAGCGCACCGAACCCCCGCGCGCCCCGTACTCGCCGCGACCGTACTCGTAGATGTAGTCGCCGAGATGGAGGACCGCATCGAGGTCGTCGCGCTCCGCGAGATGCCGGTACGACGTGAAGTAACCCGCCTCCCAGTTCGAGCACGACACGACACCGAAACGGAGGCGTCCGAGATCGGAATCGGTCGCGGGTGCGGTTCGGGTACGGCCCGCCGGAGACATCTGGCCGACCGCCGCGAACCGGTAGAAGTACCCGGTGGCCGGACGCAACCCGGTGACATCGATCTTCACCGTGTGGTCGGTGTCGGGACCGGCGGTGGCGGTGCCGCTACGTACGACGGAGGCAAAGCCCGGATCGGTCGCGACCTGCCATGTGACCGGGACCACGGGCCCCACAGCCGATCCCGGTGTCGCATCCGGGGTCGGCGTGACCCGCGTCCAGATGATCACGCGGTCGGGCAGCGGGTCGCCGGACGCGACACCGTGGACGAATCCCGGCGGCGGCGTGGCGCCCGACGCGCTTCCGGTGGTCACCGCGGAGGCCAGGCCGGCCCCGGCGAGCACCATCGAACCGCGCAGCATCCCGCGTCGACTCAGGTCGAAGATCCCCTTGTTCTCGAACACAGCTCGATGACAACGCAATTCGGACGAGTGTTCAACTGATATCGAGCGAAGTATCGAACGTTCACCCGATGTTTCACCGGCACCGGGAATCAGTACACCGTGTGGGTCCCGAGGCGGTGGACCACACCCCGCGCGACCAGCTCGATCGTGACGGCCACGGCACACGTCTGCGCGAGCAACAGTCCGACGAGAACGAGGATCTGCACGGCGCCCGCCTGTACCGCGGACCCGGTCGCGAGCAGCACACCGACGAAGGCGCCGGGCAGGGTCACCAGTCCCACGGTCCGGGTCTGGTCCAGACCTGGCAACAACGCGTCCGACGCCGCCGAGCCGACGACCTCCATCCGCGCGTCACGCACCGTCAGCCCCAGGCTGAGCGCCGCCTCCACCTCGCCCCAGCGGTGGTCGATCGCATCGAGGCCGCGCTTGGCCGCGAGGGCGGTGGCGGTCATGGCGTTGCCCAGGACGATGCCCCCGATGGGCACCAGCGCCACCCCCTCGAGGGGGACCACCCCGCTCACGAGCATCATCGGGACCACCAGACCCACTCCCGCCGCCAGCGCCGCCGCCAGCCACATCGCCGACCGCCCCGCCCGCGCCCGTCGAGCCGCTGTGAAGACCGCCGCCCCGAACATCACCGTAAGCACCAGCAGCGACGACCACAGGTGTGCGAGCGCTGCGGCCAGAACCAGCGAGACCGCGACCAGTTGCAGGGCACCACGCGCCGCGGCCCACGGCGCGGTGAGTGGGTTGCCGAGTCCGGCGAATCGGTACACGACGGCCGCGCACGCGACCATCACCACGCATAGCACAATCAGTGCGAGACCGGGATTCGCCAGCGAACTGCTCACGGTTCCCCTGCTTCCGACCTGCATGCGCGCCCACTCGACAGTCGACGCCGTGAGCCTACTCTCGGCGTGGAAACGTCAGCACGGCCTCGGGAGAAAGGGGCGATATGCGCAGATCTCCTGCAGCGACTGCACTACCGGTGGAGGATGGGCACCACCCCGGTCACCGAATGCAGGAGGGCACCGTGATGAATCTCGTTCGCCGACTGGCTGTCTGCGCCGCTGTCGTAGCCGGTTCAGTTCTGATACCGGCAACGGTCGCCGCCGCGGCAGTGACCGTGCCCTTCCAGATCGACCCGGCGCCGTTCGGCAATCCCAACGGAAGCTTCGACGTGCCCGCGGTCCGCTGTGCCGCCGTGGTCGACGAACAACCCGGCACCGCGACGATCACGGGCGGCAAAGACGGTCGATGGGGCTGCCTACTCTCGTCGGAGATTCGCTGGCTGAACCTGTCGACCGGGGCATCCGGCACCGCTTGGCTCTCGGACGGACTGAACGGAATCCCGGCCGCGGTAGCCCTCCAGACGGGAACGGGGATGGTCGCCGTCACCGTTGCACCTGTTGCATCCGCTGCCGGGACGACCACGCCGGGCTTTGCGTTCTTCCACGTCCCGTAGTGCTCAGGGAAGCACGAAACACGCCGGCCCCAGGGGGATTCCCGTTCCCACCTGAATCGTCACGTCCGGTCCACCCGCCGACGTGTGGTACGCCACCACGCGGTGATCACCGGGAGTTCGCGGAATCCACCCGGCCGTGGCGCGGCCGTTCAATACGGGCACGAGCGGACTCGGCAGGATGGTCGCCTTCTGGAAGTCGAAGAATGAGACCGGGCTGGGCCACGTGGTTTCCGCGGTGAGTGCATACACACAGTTGGTCCCGAACTTCTGCTCGAAGCCCCGCTCGGGCGTCCACGTGTAGCTCAGCCCGGGGTCGGCATCCACTCGGACGACGTCGGCCGCAGCGGTCGGCACACCGAGGAAGAGTGCCGCCCCGAGGGCCGTGACCGCAACGGCAGTTCCGAGTGCCCTTTTCGTGAGGTTCATGCCGGTTCTATCGCGCAACTGTGGTCCGCATTACACATCGAGCGATGACCCTGTGAACATTTCGTTGACAATATTGTGTTGACACCCGGGTGGTCCCGGGTGGACGCTCGAACCATGGACGACGACGAATTCACGCCACCCAACCCCAGTCGCGAACGCGCGCACCGCGAGTACGCGGGGCTCTTCCGGATCGCGGAACGGCACGGTGCCACGTCCGAGCAGCGTGCGCGGCAGTCCCATCCGGAGATCCTCGACCCGCTGGGGGCCATTCGCCTCGTGGCCGCGGTGGCCGGCGGCGTCCACCCACCGGACCCCGACGAACCCGACGTCGACACCGCGGACGTCACCGCGGCACTGGGACTGATCCCCAAGGCCCGAGCCGAAATGGATCAACTCGAGGCGTTGCTGCTGGACATCGCCCGTCAGCGCGGAATGACGTGGCAGGAGATCGCCTTCGGGCTCGGCCTGGGAAGCACGCAGGCAGCCCGGCAGCGGTACGACCGACTGGCCAAGCGTCTCTGACCCGCCACACGTGTAGGGCCCGAAACCGGTGAACGGTTACGGGCCCTACACGATTCGGCCGGTTCACGGCCACACCGCAACTAGAGGAGCAGTCCGGCGAACGCGCCCACAGCGGCGATCAGTGCGGCGAAAGCCCCCACCGCTTCCGCGCCTGCAACCACCTGATCGAAGTCGACCGAACCCAGTGCCGTGGCAAACTCCTCAGAACCCATTTTCTTTCCCCTTTGTTTCCTGTGAAGCTGGTGCTTCGCCTCAGTCGCCGTTCTCGGCGCCACTGCATGTGTAGCGGACTGCGACATGCGATTCCAAGGGGAGAAAGCCTTGAATCGCAATCCATTACAGAATGGAAACGCTCGATCCCCTCAGCGTAAAAATCGCGTCATCTGGCGTTAACACCGAGGGCCCGAACGCGCAGATCTCGGGCGAGATGATCGCGCTGCTCGGTCACCAGGCGCAGCAGCGCCCTCGGCGCATCAGCGTTCCCCGCCAGCCACGCATCGACGCCGTCGAGGGACTCGGACGCCGGGAACAGGCCGACGACGATCCGGCGGGCGATCTCGATGCTCCGCCGGCCCCACAGCGGACCGATCGCCGCGAAGTAGGCATCGTCGTAGCTGCCGATCAGGTCGCGGCGCTCACCGGCCCGGAAGCCGCCGATCACGGCGTCGAGATGGTCGTTGCTCAGCGCGGTGTCCTCGAGCGCCGACTCCCACGCCCGCGCCTTCACGCCGGCATCCGGACGCGCAGCGAGGGCACGCAGGTGGGCCGTCCGCCCCGACGCCGTGTCGTCGCGTTCGAGTTCGACGTCCAGGTCGCCCGGTTCGGCGTGACCGGTCGTGGACAGCGCGGTCCACAGCGACCAGCGCAGGTCAGGATCCAGCGGCAGACCCTCCGGGCCGGGGCGAGAGCCGTCCAGGACCGCCCGGATGTCCCCCGCATGACGGTCGTCGGAAGCCGCCGCCGCAGCCACCGCACGCGCCCACGCCAGTTGCGCTCCCGAGCCGGGCACGGAACCGTGTGCTGCGGACCAGCAGGATTCGAGCCAGCGCCCGCGCCACTCGTCCCGATCGGCGTTCGGCAAGTAGTGGCCGACCGCGAACGCCGAGTTGGCGAGCACCGTCGTCAGCAATGCCATGTTGGTCTCGGCCGGCGTGAACGCCTGCGCCATCGTCACGTAGCGGCGGGGATCGAGTTCGCCGTCGCGGGTGGCATTCCACAGCGCCGACCAGATCAGGCCCCGCGCCAGCGGATCCACGACCCGGTTCAGCGCCCGTTCGACCGTGGCGAGCGATTCGGCGTCCAGGCGCACCTTCGCGTACGTGAGGTCGCCGTCGTTGAGCAGCCGCAGGGGAGCGCCCGGGAGAGTGACGGGCGTGCGCTCGTCGACCACGTCCAGTTCCACCCGTTCACGACGCACCAGGTCGCCGTTCCCGTCGAAGCCGTAGAGGCCGACGGCCAACCGATGCGGGCGTGGATCGGACTGCACGATCACGGCGCCGTCCGGGCCCCGCTCGAGCGTCAACGTCGACATTCCGGTCGTCTGCAGCCACGCCCGCGCCCACCCGGCGAGATCGCGGCCCGACGCGTCCGACAGTTCGGCCAGCAGATCGGCGAGGGTGGTGTTCCCGAAGGCGTGCGCCCGGAAGTAGCGGCGTGATCCCTCGAGGAAGGCATCCTCGCCGACATAGGCGGCGAGCTGCTTGAGCACGCTCGCGCCCTTCGCGTACGTGATGCCGTCGAAGTTCAGCTTGGCCGCCTCGAGGTCGACGATGTCGGCGACGACGGGGTGCGTCGTCGGCAGCTGGTCCTGTGAATATGCCCATGCCTTACGACGATTCGCGAACGCGACCCATGCGTCGGTCCATTCGGTGGCCAGCGCGCTCGCGTACGAGCCCATGAAGTCGGCGAACGACTCCTTGAGCCACAGATCGTCCCACCACACCATCGTCACGAGGTCGCCGAACCACATGTGCGCCATCTCGTGCAGGATCGTGTTGGCCCGGCCCTCGTACTGCGCCGCGGTGGCCGCACCCCGGAACACGTAGGCCTCGGTGAACGTCACGCAGCCGGGGTTCTCCATGGCGCCCAGGTTGTATTCGGGCACGAACACCTGGTCGTACTTGCCCCACGGGTAGGGGTAATCGAAGCGGTCGGCGAAGAAATCGAGGCCCTGCTTCGTGACCTCGAAGATCGTGTCGGCGTCGAGATGCTCCGCCAGCGAGGCCCGGCACAGTACGCCCAGGGGAACCTCCAGATCGTCACGATTCCAAAGCGATTCGACGCGATGGTACGGACCCGCGACAACGGCGGTGATGTAGGTGGAGATGGGCAGCGTGGGGGAGAACTTGACCGTCTGCTGGTCGGCGTCGTCCTCGACGATCGCCGCAGGGCGGTTCGATGTCACGTCCCAACCCGTCGGCGCGGTCACCACGAACGTGAAGGGCGCCTTCATGTCCGGCTGTTCGAAGCACGCGAAGACCCGACGGGCGTCGGCCGGCTCGTACTGCGTGTACAGGTAGGTGGCGTCGTCGACCGGGTCCCGGAACCGGTGCAGCCCCTCACCGGACCGGCTGTACGCCGCGACCGCGCGAATCACCACCGTGTTCGACGGCCGTAGCCCGTGCAGGGCGAGGCGGGCGCCGTCGTACTCGACGTCCACGAACGTGCCGTTGACGATGACCGAACGCACGTCGAGGCCGATGAAGTCGATCCACGTGTCGTGCACCGCGGCGTCGAACTCCACTGTCGTGGTGGTCGAGAAGCCGGGAACGGTGTGGTCGGGCGCGCTCGTGACATCGAGTTCGACGCGATAGGAGCGGACGGTCACTGCCGCGGATCGCGCCGCGGTCTCGGCACGGGTCAGGTTCGCTGTACTCACCCCTCGATCCTGCCAGCCGCGAGTAGAGTCCGAACCATCTCCGGCCATCCGCCACCGTACGGGGGTTTCGACATGTCAGGACGTTTCGAAGGCACCACCGTGATCGACCGGCCGATCGAGGAAGTCTTCCAGTTCCTCGCGGCCGGCACCAACGATCCGAAGTTCAGCCCGCGGGTCCAGAAGATCGTGCAGAAGACCGACGGGCCGCCCGGTGTGGGAACGATCTTCGCCAGCACCGTCAGGGATGCCGGCATGACCACGGAGCGAGAGTTCGAACTCACCGAGTTCGATCCGCCTCGGCGCATCCGTTGGGCCGAGCGGTCGAAGAATGCTGTCACTGCGGTCGAGGGCGGATACGACCTCGAACCCGCCGGTGACGGCACCAAGTTGACGGTCTACAACGTGCTCGAGGGCCACGGCATCGGCAAGCTCGTCGCACCCCTCGCCGTGCGGACGGCACGAAAGGACGGTCCCGCCTTCGCGTTACGGATCAAGTCGGCGATCGAGGGCTGACCGGCACTCGCGAGGGAGATGCGGCCATGGACGATCCGATCAGAACTCACGTCGACCACCACACCGGCATCGCACGTCTCACCCTGAACCGGCCGGAGCAGCGGAACCCGCTGTCCACCAACATGATGCGCTCCGTGACCGTGTCACTTCGAAAGCTGAGCGACGACAAGGACGTCCGCGTCGTGGTGCTCTGCGCGAGCGGCCCGGTGTTCTCGGCCGGCCACGACCTGTCCGAGATGGTCGGACGCAGCCTCGACGATGAGCGCGAAATCTTCGAGGTGTGCACCGAGATGATGGACACCGTCCAGGCGATCCCCCAACCGGTGATCGCGGCCGTCCAGGGCCCGGCGATCGCGGCAGGATGCCAGCTGGCCGCGTCGTGCGATCTGGTGGTGGCGTCGTCGACCGCGGTGTTCGGCACACCGGGTGTACGGATCGGTCTGTTCTGCTCCACTCCCATGGTGGCACTCAGTCGCGCCGTGGGCCGCAAGCGCGCGATGCAGATGGTGCTGACGGGGGAGACCATCGATGCCGCCACGGCGGCCGATTGGGGATTGGTCAATCTCGTTGCCTCACCAGACGAATTGGACGTTTGTGTAAACGGCTTGGCAACGAGGATCACCGAGGCCAGCCCCCTCACCCTCGCGATCGGCAAACAGGCCTTCTATCGCCAGATCGATCTGCCGCAGGACGAGGCATACGAGTTGATGGCCGAAACGATGGCCGACAACGCGGTCACGTGCGACGCACAGGAGGGCATGCGGGCGTTTCTCGCGAAGCGGAAACCGAATTGGACGGGCAAATGAGACGAACTCACACGATTTCTCGACACGCGGGGCCAACTTGCCGCGCGCAGAAGCCGATTGCGTTCTAGCCTGAGGTCCGTTCCGGGTACCGCGAGAGAGAGGCACACCATGGCACTGCCCACGTTGACCCCCGAGCAGCGCGCCGCCGCCCTCGAGAAGGCTGCCGCGTCCCGCAAGGCTCGCTCCGAACTGAGGGAAGGCCTCAAGTCGGGCAAGCTCACGCTGGTGGAGGTTCTCGACAAGGCGGATACCGACGAACTGGTCGGTAAGACGAAGGTGCTCTACCTGCTCGAATCCCTGCCGAAGGTCGGCAAGATCAAGGCCCGCGACATCGCGGAATCCGTCGGAATCGCCGAGACCCGCCGGGTCTCCGGCCTCGGCGCCCGTCAGCGAGCGGATCTGATCGCCAAGCTCAGCTGACGTCGGACGCACTCGGAACGGCCCGCGCCCTACAGCGCGGGCCGTTCCGCGTCGGTGAGGGCGGGATCGCGTGACGTGTCCTTCAGGCCGACACCGGAGGCCTCGAGGCGCCGCGCACCGTCGACGAGTGCCGCCACGACCCGCGCCGCGTGGTCGTAGGTCATCCCGTCCGGCGGATGAATGTTCGAGACGCAGTTCCGTTCCGCGTCACTGCGACCCGGTCGCGGGTGATGGGTGAGATAGATCCCGACGCTGTCGGCGACCGAGAGTCCGGGGCGTTCCCCGATCAGCACGAGCATCGTCGTTACGCCCAGTTGTTCACCTATGTGGTCGCCCAGCGCCACCCGGGCCTGCGTCGCCACCACCGGTGGGGCGATCGTCAGACCCCGTAGGGCGCCGGCGATGACGGTGGCCAGGCCGGGCCCGTGCTCCGCGATCGCCGTCGACGACAGTCCGTCGCACAGCGCGATCCCGATGTCGGACCCGATGTGCGGCAGCATCGTTCCCGGTTCGGGTATGCGCCCGAGATCCGGGCGACGAAGGTAGGTGTCCCGGTCGGTTGCCGCGCTGTGCACGACCATCGGTTCGCCGCACCCCATGGCACGGAGACGCTCCACGAGCGGCGCCACCTCCAGCGGCGCGTGCACCGCATCGCGGGCGACCGCGTGCGCTGCGACGAACTCGAGCTGCCGCCGGGTCGGAAGCCCGTTCCCCTTGCGACCCAGCCCGATCCGCGCCCGGGTGTGACGTCGGAGATCATTCCACTGGTCGGTCATGCCGCACCGCCGAGCGCCCGCAGCGGTGACGCCGCGACGTCGACCGGGAGGATCCTTCCGGCGTCGTCGATCATGCCGAGACCCCGCAGCCATTCCTCGAACTCGGGCGCCGGCCGCAGATTCGCGACCTGCCGGGCGTACAGCACGTCGTGGAAGGAGAGCGACTGGTAGCCGAGCATGACGTCGTCGGCGCCGGGCACCGTGATGACGAAGGCGGTACCGGCGACCGCGAGCAGTGTCAACAGGGTGTCCATGTCGTCCTGGTCGGCCTCGGCGTGGTTGGTGTGGCATACGTCGACGCCCATCGGCAGCCCGAGCAGCTTGCCGCAGAACTGGTCCTCGAGTCCGGCACGGACGATCTGCTTGCCGTCGTAGAGGTACTCCGGCCCGATGAAACCGACCACGGTGTTCACGAGCAGCGGCGCGAACTCCCGTGCCACCCCGTACGCGCGGGCCTCGAGCGTCTGCTGGTCCACCGGGCGGCCCCCGGTGCCGAAGTGGGTCCCCGACGACAGCGCCGACCCCTGGCCCGTCTCGAAGTACATGACGTTGTCGCCCACCGTGCCCCGCCGCAGCGACCGCCCGGCCTCGTTGCCCTCGCGCAGGAGCGCCAGGTCGACGCCGAAAGCGCGGTTGGCGCTCTCGGTGCCCGCGACGGATTGGAACACGAGGTCTACGGGCGCCCTCTGCCCGATGAGGTCGATCGTCGTGGTCACATGGGTGAGCACGCACGATTGCGTGGGGATCGCGAACCGCTGCCGGATGTCGTCGAGCAGGCGCAGGAGATCCGCGACCGCATGCGGCGAGTCGCTCGCGGGGTTGATGCCGACCACCGCGTCGCCGCACCCCAACAGAAGACCGTCGAGCACCGCCGCGGCGACGCCGCGTGGATCGTCCACCGGATGGTTCGGTTGCAGACGCGTCGCCAGGCGTCCGGGACGTCCGATCGTGGTCCGGAACGCACTGGTCACGGTGGCCGCACGGGATACGGCGATCAGGTCCTGATTTCGCATGATCTTGCTGACCGCCGCGACCGTCTCAGGAGTGAGACCGGGTGCCAGCGCCGCGAGCGCTGCGGCTGAGTCGGGCAGCGCGGCAGTCTCGAGCAGGTGGTCGCGGAGCCCGCCGACCGTGAGGTGCGCGATCGGGTCGAATGCCGCGGTGTCGTGGCCGTCCAGAATCAGTCGGGTCACCTCGTCCGACTCGTACGGCACGACGGCCTCGCTGAGAAACGTGCGCAGCGGCACGTCCGCGAGGGCCCACTGGGCGGCGGCGCGTTCCGCGTCGGAATGCGCTGCGCACCCGGCTAGTTCGTCCCCGGACCGCCGCGGTGTCGCCTTCGCGAGCAGATCGACGAGACCGTGGAACTCGTACGAGACGCCGCCGATCCGCTGCCGGTACACGGTCATTGCACGGTCACCTCCGGGAGTCGACGCACCTTCAGTATGTTGCCGTGCGTGCCCGCCGTCGAGAACCCGGCGGGCACGGCCCACCGGGTCAGGCGTTGACGACGCCGACCACCGGGGCGAAGTCGCATGCCGGCAGGTCACGGCTCGTGTTGTCCAGGACGCTGCCCGAGATCACGAAAACGACTGTGCCTCGGCCAGTTTCGATCGTGTTGGACAGTGTCCGCGGGCTGTCGGCGGGTCGCTCCTGAACCAGCGGCGCCGTTCCGGTACGCATCGTGTTCAAGTTCAGCCAGGACACCGACATCGGGTCCACGCGATTCGGCGAGGACATCGAGGTGTTCAGCGCGGAGAACAGCACGTTCACCGTGCCGGGCGCAATGACCGGCGTCGGCAGGCTGGTGTCGACGGCCGGCCCGGCGATCGCGTGCGCGATGCCGATCGAGTCGTCGCCGAGCGCATTGGGCTGCAGGCAGTCGGAGGCGGACGTCTCGTACAGGAACGGCTGGACCACACCCTCGACCAGGTGCGCGGACCGCGGGAAGTAATTGGTACGGGGTACGCCGGAGGCGACTCGGCCGAGCGTCTCCAACACCGACTGCGCCGTGAGCGTGCCCACCGGTAAACCTGCACCGAACGCGGTCCGGACAGCGGTGAGATCGCTTACCTGCACCGGTTGCGCGGCAGCCGGAGCCTGGCTTCCCAGGCCCACCAGGACACCTACGGAGGCGGCAATCCCCACAATTCTTCTGATCATGCGGGGATGGTAATTCAGCGCAGGAGAACTCGCGCGATCGAGACCTGGTCCCGCGACAGCCGCCGCTCGCCGTCCGCGATGTCCCACAGGCCGTTCTGCAGAATGCGCCCCAGCGTCCAGGCCAGCGCACGATCCCGATCTAGGGCGAGCACATCCGTCATGAGGTCGAACCGCAGGCGGACGTCGTCGATGTCGAACCGGTCGGTGAGGGCGGGTAGCACCTCGAAGCCGGGATCGCCGGCGAGCGGTTTCGGGTCGATCGCGAGCCACGGCTCGCGGGCGGATGCGAGCACGTTGTCGTAGTGGAGATCCCAGTGCAGCAGTCTGTTTCCGGGCTCGGAGACGACTTCGCGTACCGCGGCGGCGCAGTCCGTCAGAAGGTCCCGATCGTCCGGATCGTCGAGCAGACGGACGGCGGACGGCGCCTGCTCCAGCATGGCGGTGGCCACGTCGCCCAGGCGACGCAGACCGTCCGGCGCTTCGTGAGCGGTGAGGCGCACGAGCAGTTCGGCGAGGGTCTGCACCGCTTCGTGTGAATCGTCGACGATCGACAGGTGCCGCGAGGTGTCGAGGCGCTCGAGCAGCATCGCGCCGGTGTCGGCGTCGTGGGCGAGCAGGTGGACGGCACCGTCGCCGTCCCAGGTCCGCAGCGCTACCGATTCGCCGACGGTCTCCTCGTCCACGGCCTGCAGTTTCAGGACGGCATCACCGCCGTCGCGGCCGCGGACCGGCAACACCAGCGCCGCCATGCCGTGCATCGGGCGGCCGATCGGGTGGAGATTCCAGCGCTCGAGCATCTCGTCGGCGATCCGGGGAAGGGCGGCGACGAAAGCCCGTCCGGCCGCGCCGCCGTACCTGTGCTGCGCGGCGACGAGCGCCTCTGGGACCTCGATCATCCGACCACCGTATCGGCGCCGGCCTCAGTGCAGCCGATCCGCCCAGTCGTCGGGTACTCGATCGGCGGGTCCCGGAACGGTTTGATCGAGTGGGTGATGTTGCGGGGGAGCCAGATCCGGCCCCTCGGCAAGATTCTGGGTGCGGTAGTCCCAGAACCAGGCCTCACCGGGTTCATAGCTGCGAATGATCGGATGGCCCGCCGCTGCCGCGTGCGCGCTCGCATGCTGCGCGGGGGAGGAGTCACAGCACCCGATGTGGCCGCACGATGCGCACCGTCGCAGATGGAACCACCATCCGCCGTCGGCGCCGCACTCGACGCATCCGGGCCCGCTGGGGCCCACTTCGGGATCGATCTCGGGTGGCAGGGTCATGTGCTCGCCTCCTCGTCTCGCCTCACAACCATTTTCCTCGCCTTCCCCCGCCTGGACGCGATACCGTGCATTACAGACGTGATTCGCCGTCACACGCACCCCGGAGGATTCATGAGCGCCGAGAGCATCCCGCAACCCGAACACTACGACGTCATCCTCATCGGCGCCGGACTGTCGGGCATCGGGACCGCGGCCCGCCTCCACACCGAACAGCCGCACCGGACGGTCGTCATCCTCGAGGCCCGCGGCGCCTCCGGCGGAACGTGGGACCTGTTCCGCTACCCGGGCATTCGGTCGGATTCGGACGTGCAGACCTATGGGTACGACTTCAAACCGTGGAAGGGACGCAAGGCGCTCGCCCCCGCCGCCGACATCCTCGACTACATCCGCGAGACGGCCCGTGAACACGACCTCGACCGGCACATCCGCTACCGCCACAAGGTGATCCGTGCCGACTGGTCGTCGGCCCAGGCCCGGTGGACGGTGGTGGCGCGGATCGGCGACACCGAGGAGACGACGACGTTCACGGCGAACTGGCTGTTCTGCGCCAGCGGCTACTACAACTACGACAACGGCTACACGCCCGAGTTCCCGGGCATCGAGCACTTCGACGGCCGGGTGGTGCATCCGCAGCACTGGCCCGAGGATCTGGACTACGCCGGCAAGCGGGTCGTCGTCATCGGTTCCGGCGCCACCGCCGTCACGCTCATCCCCGCGATGGCCGACGCCACCGAACACATCACGATGCTCCAGCGTTCACCGTCGTACGTCATCCCGCTTCCTGCGGAGGACGCCCTTTCCGGGGTGTTCCGACGCGTGCTGGGCGACCGGCGCGGCTACCGGCTCACCCGGAAGAAGAACATCGCGCAGAACGTCTGGATCTACAAGCTGTCGCGCCGCTTCCCGAAGCAGGTGCGCGCCGTCATCCGACAGCTCAACAAGCGACTCCTGCCGGCGGGCTTCGATGTCGACACCCACTTCAATCCCCGGTACGACCCGTGGGATCAGCGACTGTGCGTGGTTCCCGGCGGTGACCTGTTCAAGGTGATCCGCAAGGGGAAGGCGTCGGTCGTCACCGGCACCATCGAAACCTTCACCGAGACCGGCATCAAGCTCGCGTCCGGAAGGCGGCTCGGCGCCGACATCGTCATCACCGCAACCGGACTCGACCTGCTGGCGCTCGGCGGCGTCGAACTGCAGATCGACGGCGAACCGATCGATATCACGAAACGACTCGCGTTCAAGGGCACGATGCTCTCCGACATTCCGAACTTCTCGTTCGCCGTCGGCTACACGAATGCACCGTGGACGCTGAAGGTAGACCTCGTCGCCGAATTCCTTTGTCGCGTACTGCGTCAGATGGATCTGCGCGGCGCGAACGTCGTCGTCGCGGAGAACCGCGAGGAGGGCATGGAGACCCGGCCCCTGCTCGACTTCGCGTCCGGCTACATCCAGCGGTCACTGGACCTGTGGCCGCAGGCCGGGACGAAGGATCCCTGGAACCTGCCGATGGACTACTACAAGGATGTCGTGGTCCTGCGGGACACACCCGTGGACGACGGCACCCTGACGTTCGCCACGGTCGAGCCGAAGCCGACGAGGCCGGACGGCGACCTCGTCAGCCCCGACTGACGTCCCACGATCAGCTGTTGCTGCTGGAACTACTGCTCGAGGTGCTCGACGGCATCCGCGCGCGAAGCCAGTCGACCAGATCCGTCGCGCTCCGGGTCTGCATCCAGACGCGGCCGGGCCCCGTGAACTCGGTGACGATGCCCTCGCCACCGAGGAACATCGACTTCCAGCCGCCCGCCTTGCGAATCCGGTACTCGACGGTCTCGTCGAAGGCGACGACGTGGCCGGTGTCGAGCGTCATCGTCTCTCCCGCGGTGAGCGTCACCGGCCGGATCGCGCCGTAGCTGGACAGCAGGATGTCGCCGGTTCCGCTGCACCGCAACAGGACCAGGCCGGCTCCGCTGAAGAACCCTTTGCCGCCGCCCCACTTGGAGTCGACGTCGACGGTGGGATCCGATGCGATCCAGCAACCCGATTGGACGAGCAGCGCCGTCTCACCGCCGAGGGTGGTGTCGACGATGTCGCCCGGTAGCGCGCCCGCCACGGCGACGACACCCCCGTTCTCGCTGCTGAAGTCGTTGACGAAGAAGCTCGAGCCGCCCAGCGAGCGGCGCAGCCCCTTCATGAAGCCGCCACGGGTCGAGGTGGTGATGGCGACGTCACCACGCATCATCGCCATCGCTCCCGCCTCGACGCGGACGGATCCGCCCGGTGGGACCATGATCTCCGCAAGTGCGAATGCCGGTCCACAACTGATTTCTGTCTTCACGGGTACCTCTCGGTGGCAGGAATTGGATCGGGTCGGTCACAGAATCGGGGACGGCGCTCCGGCCCGGATGCGCGCAACCGCGCTGCGCGCGAGCGCCACTCGATCGGCATCCGCACCGCTCCGGTCGGCGGCCGGTGGGACCTGCTGCGTCTGCGTTTCGGTCATTCTGAGCTCCCCGGACACCGGATCGAATCGGACATTCAGAAAATAGTGTCCCACCTGCTTTCCCGCGCACCGAACAGCGCGAACACCCCGGAGCGGCGACCGTCGGCGCGGTACCGTCGAGATGACACCCGCGAGAGACGGGGAGCGTCATGGCGGATACAGCGTCCGATGCACGGTCCGGGCGGCGCGACCTGCTGCGCCGCCTCGAGAAGCCCGCGCTGCTCGGGGTGACGCTCGCCGCGCTCGTCGCCGGGGGAATCGCTTGGCTCGCCGGCGCGCGTGCCGTCGCGGACGGCTGCTGGATCGCCGGGACCGTCCTCGCGGTCGTCCCCGCCGCCTGGTGGGTCCTCGACGCTCTCCGCCGCGGCCGGGTCGGCGTCGACCTGATCGCCGTGCTGTCCCTGATCGGCACCCTACTGGTGGGCGAGTACCTGGCGGGCGCGCTGATCGCCGTCATGCTGGCAACCGGACAGGCCCTCGACGCGGCAGCCGAGCGCCGAGCGAGCAAAGATCTGCGGTCGCTTCTCGCACACGCCCCCCGCACGGCCCGGCGTCGGGTCGACGACGCCGTGGAGACCGTTCCGCTCGAGGACGTCGCGGCCGGGGACACGGTCGTCGTCGGACCCGGAGAGGTCGTGCCCGTCGACGGATGGGTGGCGTCGGAGTCGGCCGTTCTCGACGAGTCCGTCCTCACCGGTGAACCGCTCGCCGTGCGGCGACGTCGGGGTGAGGCGGTGCGCAGCGGAATCGTCAACGCGGGATCGGCTTTCGAGGTGCAGGCCCGCACGACCGCCGAGCAGAGCACCTACGCGGGGATCGTCCGGCTAGCGCAGGATGCCGCCGCCGAGAGCGCCCCCGTGGTGCGCGTCGCGGACCGCGTCGCCGGGTGGTTCCTGCCCGTCGCGCTCGCCGTCGCCGGCGCCGCCTGGCTGTTCAGTGGTTCGGCGACCCGCGCGGTGGCCGTGCTCGTCGTCGCCACCCCGTGCCCGTTGCTGCTCGCCGCCCCCGTCGCGATCGTGTCCGGACTGTCCCGGGCATCACGTCGGGGTGTCGTGGTCCGCAACGGAGGCGCCCTCGAGAATCTGGGACACGCAACGACATTGGTGATGGACAAGACGGGCACCCTCACCTCGGGGAAACCGACCGGAACGGACGTGCTCACCGCCCCCGGCCGGGATGCGGCGGAGACACTCCGCCTGGCCGCGTCCGCCGACCAACTGTCACCCCACGTGCTTGCCGCCGCGCTCGTGCAGGAAGCGAAGATGCGGGGCCTCGAACTGTCGCTGCCGGCCGACGCGCACGAGGAGGCCGGCACGGGCGTCGCCGCGACCGTAGACGGTCATCGCGTCACCGTCGGCACCCTGGACCTGCCCGCGGATGCCCCCGAGTGGGCGAGGGCCGCACACGGGCGGGCCGCGCTCGACGGCGCCGCGATCGCGTGGGTCACGGTCGACGGCACCCTCTCCGGAGCGATTCTGCTGGTGGATCCGGTGCGGCGGGACGCGCCGCGCACATTGCGACGCCTGCGGGCGGCCGGACTCGACCGGTTGGTGATGCTGACCGGCGACCGGCGCGCACCTGCGGAGGAAGTCGGGGCAGTTCTCGGCCTCGACGACGTCCGCGCGGAGCAGACACCCGCCGACAAGGTGGAACGGGTGCGGGCCGAATGCGCCCGCGCCGTGACGGTGATGGTCGGCGACGGCGTCAACGACGCTCCCGCGCTGGCGGCCGCCACGGTCGGCGTCGCGATGGGTGCCCGCGGGTCGACGGCGACATCGGAGGCCGCGGACGTCGTCCTCACCACCGACCACCTCGACCGTCTCGCGGACGCAATGGCGATCGCCCGCCGCTCGCGACGGATCGCTGTGCAGAGCGCGACCGTCGGGATGGGTTTGTCGTTGGTGGCCATGGGGTTTGCCGCGTTCGGGTTCTTGCCGCCCGCGGCCGGCGCACTGCTGCAGGAGGGCATAGACGTCGCGGTGATCCTCAATGCGCTACGCGCCCTGCGCGGTGCCCGCGGCGAGGAGATTCCGTTGCCGGAGGACACCGAGGCGATGCTGCACCGATTCTCCGCCGAGCACGACGAGTTGCGCGACCGCCTGCCGATCCTGCGCGACACCGCAGGGCTCCTCACGGCCGGTGACCTCGCCGGCGCGCACGCCGCCCTCCGCCGGGTCGACGCCTTCCTGTTCGACACTCTCCTGCCCCACGAGGAGGCGGAGGACCGAGACCTCTATCCCGCGCTGGCGACACCGCTCGGGAACGCGGAAGCTACCGCGACGATGAGCCGCATGCACGCCGAGATCGAGCGCCTCGCCCGACGACTACGTACCCATCTCGAGCAAGCCGATGCTGCCGGCGGCATCGCACCCGACCAGGTCGACGACCTGCTGGCCTGCCTGTACGGACTGTATGCGGTGCTCCGCCTGCACTTCACGCAGGAAGAGGAGAACTACTTCACCCTCGCCCCCGAGCCGGACACCTCGAACGACTGACGCGGCCGAGGGGACCCCCACACCGATCCCCGTCCGGTCACGGGGCAAATCCCCCTACAGCCTCGGACGGCACGGAAGTAGCGTTGACGGTGCTGGCCGATTCGTCGGACAGCCCACGGCCCCCCGGACCCCCGACCTGGCGGGCCGTGGCCGGGTGGTGGCGCCGAGTCCATTCGGATGCCACCGCCCGGGCCACGGGACTCCCCGAATCACCGAATCACCGAATCACCGACACGCTGCGGTGGTCGTTGCGTCGCCCTCGTGCCCTCGCCTACAGTGCGGGAAGCGCACCCTCGTCGGGTCTCCTGCAACCTTGTCCACCTCGGGTCTGCTTGTAGCGCACCGTGCATCGGCATACTGCCGTCCGCCGACGTCCATTCGAACGTGTTCCGCCGTGCCTTCCCATGACTCGGCTCGAATTGCACCCGAGGTGCAGTCGTTCGGGCCGTCCGGCCGCCGGGCGAACGATCCGAACCCCCGACGCGGATCGTTCGCCCGGTGGTCACCTCGACCACGCACGGGAGCCCTGGCACACAACTGCACGAAATGCGAAGGGTGCGAACGTCTGGTAATCACCAGGGGCACGGAACGTCGGGGACAAGGGGAGTTCGTTGGGGTATTTCGATAGTCGCGTCGTTGCTGTCACCGGCGCCGCATCCGGAATCGGCCGGCAGTTGGCTATCCAGTTGGCGCAGTCGGGGGCATCACTGGCCCTCGCCGACATCGCTGTCGATCCGCTCGCCGAAACCGCCGAGCGGTGCCGACTATTCGGCGTCGACGTGACGACGACGGCGCTCGACGTGACCGACCGGATCGCGGTCGGCGCCTTCGCAGCCGACACCGTTGCACGGTTCGGCGGGGTCGACATGATCGTGAACAACGCCGGCGTCCTCTACACCGGCGACGTACTGGCCTCGGAATACGCGGACGTCGAGCATGTCGTGAACGTCGATTTCTGGGGTGTCGTCCACGGCACCAAAGAGTTTCTTCCGTACATCCTCAAGTCGGAGCGCGGCCACGTCGTGAACCTGTCGTCGGCGTTCGGACTCATGTCCGCCCCCGGTTACTCCGCGTACAACGCAGCAAAGTTCGCGGTTCGCGGATTCACGGAGTCGCTCCGGCAGGAAATGGAGAGCGCCGAGCGTCCCGTCAAGGTCACGTGCGTCTATCCGGGCGGTGTGCGGACATCCATCGCACGAACGGCTCGCACCGCATCCGATGTCGACAGAGACGAAGTCGTGGAGTCGTTCGAACAGCGCATCGCCCGGACAGATCCGGCCGACGCCGCGCGGTCGATCCTGCGCGGTGTCGAGCGGGGTCGACCGCGGGTGCTCGTCGGACCCGACGCTCGCATCGTGGACGTCGTCACTCGCGTACTGGGCCCGGCCTACCAGTGGCTGTTGCCCGCTGCCAAGCGGCTCGCTTCGAGATAACCGAGACCGTTCACTGCTCCGTCTGGGGCACATTCACATTTCGGGGGTGGAATTCGTATGGCACCGGACTGGTTGCTGATCGCGACATTCGGGGGAGGAGAACCGTCGTTGATCGGGGTCGGCTCGACACCCAAACCGTTCGTCGCTCTCGACCGGCACTTCAAAGCACGTAGAGGACAGACGAACCGATCACTCGACGATGTCCGTTCCGTGGTGCTGGAAATGATGGCGGACCCCGACCACCGGCCGGTCGACCGACTCACGAACGGCGGGCGGCACCACATCGTGGCGCTGCCGCTGCTGAACTCCGAAGCCCGCCTGCACGGCATCCACCTGTGGCGCGGAGACGTCGCGGACGAACCGCCGCAGCGTGACCCCGTCGGCGCCTGGCACTTCAACCTGACCGCGGGTACCGCGAGCGGCAGTAAGGACCTGTTCGATCTGTACGGGGTTGCAGCGGAGGACCGACGGTCGGCGGCTGCCCTGTCGGGCGCCTTCAACCGATTGGTGACGAACCACGACGAGGGCCAGGCCCTCGCGAAGATCGTGCAATCCGAACCGGGCACCGAGCACCAGGCGGTGTGGAAGGTGCGCCGCGACGACGGTACCGATCGGGCAGCGCACTTCTCCTGTCGCATGCTCGACGAACGGCAGGGGGCGAACGCCGCCCGCGTGGTGATCCTGCGTGGTGTCACCCACGACATCGGGCCGGCCGACGACGTCCCGTCCGCTCCGCCGCCGGTGATCCTCGAGCATCGGGTGCTGGATGCGGTGCTCGCACCCGGCGAGTATCACGCGTACGCCGACCTGAAGCGTCTGACTCTGATCAAATGGCGCAGTCAGCCGATGCCCGGCGTTGCTTGGGGCGATGCCGCCGGCGAGCCCGAACCGGCGATCCACCCCGAGGATCTTCCGCTTGTGAGATCGATGGCGAAGGAACTCGCGGTTCGGAATACCGAGGGCGTGATTCGGTTTCGTGGGCTCGACGGCGGATGGAAGCCACTGCATCTGTCCGTGGCCCTCATGGCATTCGACGAGTCCACACACGGCGGGCTGGTCACCGTGACGGAGGCCCCGGCCACTCGGGAATGAGTGTGCCGGGGCCACCTTCAGGGCCGTGCTGCGCTATCCGCTCGGCGTCGGGGCGGCGCTCGAGGGCGGCGTCGTCGGAGCCACGCTCGTGGTCTGTGGCGGCGTGGTGGTACTGGTCTGTGCCGCGCCCGGTTCCGGCGGGACCGTGGTGTCCGTCGTTTCGGTGCCGGTCGGTCCTGCGGCGTCCTGCACGGGAGCCGGAGAAGTCGGTGGCGCGGCGTCATTGGGCGTCGGGGGTGTCGCCGGATCCGTTGTCGGCGGCGTCGCCGGGTTGCTCGACGGCGCAGTCGGTGGCACTGCAGCGGAGGCCGGCACGGCGGTGGAGGTGACCTCGGTGAGCGCCGCCGACAGTTCAGCGGCACTGGGCTTGGCGGCCGGATTCACCTGCTGGCCGTTCTGCGCCTGCTTCGCGAGATAGGTCAACCATGCTGCCGCGTAATCGGCGGACGTGAGCGGCTTGCCGTTCGCCGGATCGGCGTCGCGCCAGTAGTCGAAGTGGTGCCCGACGTCCCGGGCCAGCGTCAGCTGGTAGGGATCGTTCATGATGACCGGGATCGTGTTCTGGTTCGTAACGATCAGGCCGACGATCTCTTTGAACAGCTTCTGCGGCAGGTACGCCAGCGGCGACATCTTGTCGGTCGCGATCGAATCCGTCTCTCCCGAAACGGGGGTCGTGTCCGAGATGTCCGAGGGCTCGCCCGTATCCCCGGTCGGCGACGGCGAGGTGGTCGGAGTCGCGGTCGGCCGCGTGTACGACGGATCCGATACCTTGATCAGCACGTCCAGGAACGTTTCGTCGCTCTGCATCCAGTCGGGCTGGGACCCGATGTCGGCGAAGGCGTCGAGCGCGATGCGAGAGAGCACCGTCGCGACGTCGATGCCCGTCGCGACCGTCAATTGGTCCCGTTCGAGCGCATCGACGTTCAACTGCCGGCCCACGTTGACGACCAACTGGAGTAGCGAAATATTCTGCGGTGCAGCACAGGTGAGGTCGCCGTCGGAGCAGAACGACGCGATGCGGCCGGCGAGTGCACCGAAATCGGAGCCGCCGGTGTCAGGCAGCGCGCCCTGCCCGGGGACGGGATTCCTGCCGTTCTGGTACTTCGTATCGAATCCGTCCGGATTCGTGAACGGGTTCTTCGAGCCCGGGAACGGACCCTGGCCGTCGGCGCGGCCGGCGTCGGCGAGGATGACGACCCCGACGACGTTCGCCGGATCCACGATGCCGTACCGACCCGCGTCGTCCGCTTCCTGATGGCCGACGTTCATGGCGACGCGGCGGGCGACGTCGGCGCCCTCGCTGTAACCGACGATCGCGAACTTGGTGTCCGGGCAGGAGGCCCGGATCGCCTTGATCACCGATTCGGTGTTCGCGACACCGGTGTTCACGGAATTCTCGTAGCTCGACATGTCCGCGGGGTACGCGATGTACATCGCGGCGTACGACCCCGGCGTGACCGCCTTCAGCGGCGCACTGGACGCCTGGTCGATCCACGTGCTCACGTAGTCCTCTGCCGAGGCCGCGGGCAGGTCCCGGCCGTCGGCGTCGACGAGCATCCTCGTGGTGCCCGGCCTGGGTGTGTCGCCCCGACCGGCGATCGACAACGTCACCATGTCGTGACAGTCGGTGGTGGACGCGGTCAGCTCCGTGTCGATGCTGCGCGGCGGGGCAGACCACAGCGCCCACGCCAGAACCACCAGCAGGACGGCCCCCGACGCGACCGGGGCGAGCGCCCTCGTCGCGATCCGATGCCGATCGAGAAAACCGTGAATAGCCATGTCCACTCCCCAAACCCGACTCACGGACGACGCGTGGGCAGACCCCCCTGCCACGCATCACGTCATGGGGAACGTCGCACGGCGCTGCGACGGCGTTACAGCAACTCGGCGGCCCTGTCCTGCAGGATCCTGCGTTCCCGCTCGTTGGCCGTCAGCCGTGCCGCCGCCTCGAGCTCGGCCCGTGCCTCGTCGTTCCGCCCCAGCCGGGCCAGGAGTTCGCCGCGCGTCGCGGGCAGGAAGCGATAGCCGGCAAGTCGACCGTCCTCGACCAGTCCGTCGATGATCTCGAGCGCGGCACCCGGCCCCGACGCCATCGAGACGGCCGCGGCACGGTTGAGATCGACGACGGGGGAGGGCGCGAGGCGTCCGAGCACCTCGTACAGCAGCACGATCCGGTCCCAGTCGGTGTCGTCGACGGACGGCGCCGCCGCATGGCATTCGGCGATCGCCGCCTGCAGCGCGTAGGCGCCGCGACCGCGCCCGAGCGCATCGGCGCGCCCCAGAGCGGCGCGCCCGCGGGTGATGGCGCCGCGGTCCCACCGGCGGCGATCCTGGTCCGCGAGGAGCACGGGGTCACCATTGGCGTCGAGCCGGGCGGGAAAGCGGGCCGCCGTCAGCTCCATCAGCGCGACGAGTCCGTGCGCCTCCGGTTCCCCGGGCACGAGTTCGGCGAGCACGCGGCCCAGTCGAAGCGCCTCGCGGCTGAGTTCGGGCCGCATCCAGTCGTCGCCCGCGCTCGCCGAATGTCCCTCGTTGAACACGAGATACAGCACCCCGAGCACGGCGCCGAGGCGCTCGCCGAACTCGGCGCGGTCGGGCACCGCGAACGGCACGTGCGCGGCTGCGAGAGTCTTCTTCGCCCGCACGATCCGTTGCTGCACCGCCGACGTCGACACGAGGAACGCCCTCGCGATCTCCTCCGCCGACAGGCCACCGATCACTCTGAGAGTCAGCGCAACCCGAGCCTCACGCGAGAGCACCGGATGACATGAGACGAAGACCAACCGCAACACGTCGTCGTCGATGACGTCAGGATCCCACGGCAGTTCCTGCGCGTCCGCCTGCGTCTCTCGGGTCTCGAGGTCGCGGGCGATGGTGGCCAGGCGATCGTCGTAGCGCTCCTGACGACGCCAGCCGTCGATGGCCTTGCGCTTGGCGACCGCGGTGAGCCAGGCCCCGGGGTTGGCGGGCACCCCGGTTTCCGGCCACTGCGCGAGCGCGTCGGCGAGGGCCTCCTGCGCGAGATCCTCGGCCCTACCGAAGTCGCCCACCAGTCGGGTGAGGGTCGCGACGATGCGTGCCGACTCGATGCGCCACACGGCCGCGACTGAGCGCCGCGCGGACTCGACCGGATCCGCGCGGTGCTCCGTCGGGGCGTCGGACATCGACTACGCCTTGCGGTCCTCGAGGTCCTCGCGCCAACCCTCTTCCTTCTGGATCCACTCGTTGTCCTGCGGGAAGTCCTCGGGCCCGGTCACCCGGCGCACCTCGATCTTCGAACCCGGCCCGAGCGGCACTCGCTTGGCCCACTCGGCGGCCTCCTCCTTCGAGGCCACCTCGAGGATCCAGAAGCCGTTGAACAACTCCTTCGTCTCCCCGTACGGGCCGTCGGTCACCAGCGGCGTCTCACTGGAGAAGTCGACGACGAAGCCCTCCTCGGCGTCCGAGAGACCCTCGCCGGCGAGCAGGACACCCGCCTTCATCAGGGCTTCGTTGAACTTGCCCATCTGCTCGATGACCTGCTCGAACGGGACATTCTTGTACGCCTCGACGGCCTCATCGGTGGCGCGCATGATCAGCATGTACTTCATCGGTTCGCTCCTTCATCCGGGTCGCGAGTTCGACCCTCTCATTCACGACGTCGAACGGGAAGACAGCGGATCGACACGGTGGGAGATTTATTTTTCGGGAACTTGTTCGGCCGGCGTGACGCGCATCAGTTCGGTCCGGGCGACCGCACGATCACGCTCGCCGGCGAGAGCAAGGCGACGCTCGTCGCCCAGATAGCCGTCCATCGCCTCCTGCGACTCGAAGCTGAACATCTGGACCTCGAGCGGCTGGTCACCGGACCCGTCGGTGCGGGCGCGTTGGAGGACGCGGCCGCGGTGTTCGGCGACCAGTGCGAGCACCTTGTCCTCGTACGCGATCAGCGCATCCTCCCGTCCCGGATGGGCCCACAACAGCACGCAGAGGGTGATCGTCATGTCGGGCAGGGTAACTCGACATTGTCGGCGGAGCGCAGCAATATCGGTGACGCTCAGATCGAGGTGGCGTCCTTCATGGCCTGCGACATGTATCCGGTGGCGACGCGGTCCCCGGCAAGCCAGCCGGTGAGTCGCTCCGCCTCGTCGTCGAGGGCCTGACGCGAGGATCGACTGACTCGTTCGAGCAGGTGCACACGTACCGCGCCGTCCTGGTCGTGCACCCAGCAGCCGACGATGCGCCCGTCGACCCAGACGGTTGTTCCGGCGTTGCCACGTCTGTCGAACAAAGGTTCACTGTGCGGGCCGAGGTAGAAGTCGCGTCCCCGCCAACCCATCACGGTGGGATCGAGCACCGGCAACAGCGCCACCCACGGCCCGGGATCCGGAATCTCGTCGAGATCGTCCGGCAGCAGCCATCCGGTGCTACCGCCGTCGAGCGAGACGGCGACGGCACCGATCTCCGCAAGAGCTTTGCGCACAGTTGATTTGGTGGATCCGAGCCACCAGACGAGATCAGCCTCGGTGCCCGGACCGAACGTGTGCAGCCAACGGCGCACCATCTCGCGGTACCCGTCTCCGGCGTGAACCTGCGGCAGGTCGGCGCCGAGCCAGTGTCGGGTGAGCGTCCACCGCGGCCTGGACGTGCGCCAGTGGCCGGTGTTCTCGGCGCGCATGATGTCGCCGGCGGCACCGAGTTGGACCAGGATCTGCGGCGCACCCCACGCCTCCCCGGTCGGTGGCACGACCTTCACATCGATCATCGGCACCGCCTGACGGAGTTCGAGCGCGGTCCGTCCCTCCGGCGCGCCCTCGAGCAATGCCAGAATCTCCGCTCGCGCCCGGTCGAACCAGTCGCATCCGTCATCGGCAAGACCCACCGCAACAACATCTTTCGACATCCGCACATGCACTGTGCTCGCGACGCGGGCCGACGCACTCGAGACCGCCTCGGGAAGGAGATCGCGCGGGAAGACGAACAAGGTCCGACGCATCGCCAGTTGCTTGACGAGGCTGCGGTCGCGGTAGAGCGCGCGGTCGACGTCGGCGATACTGACCGATTCCGTGCGCGCCCAGCATGACAGGTACACCGTTGCCGGTTCCGTCGCGTGCAGAACCGTCATCGCCCGCGTGGCGGCCTCCGGCGAATCCACCCGTGCATCCGGGACGAGCGCGTGACGCACCGCCAGCCGAGCACGGCGCTGGACGTCGGTCACATGGTGCATCGGGTGATTGTCCCATCCGCCGGTGGCCGGGCACCGTGTGACGGGCTCTGGCCTTCTACGCCTCGGTCCGGCCGGCTGTGGCCCCAGCAGCCTCGAGGAGATGGCCGAAGGCTCGGGAACGGCTGTGCCGGTCGGTGTTTTCATCCCCACCGACCGGCGTCACGGGGACCTTCGTGATGCACCTGGAGACAGTGTCCGCACTGTTGCCGAACAGTTCCCCGCGGCCGTCACGGTAGGCCGGGCACCGGTCCCACATCTGCGGCATACTCGGAAAGGGCGGCTGAGCGGCGGCCGCACATGGGAGAACGATGGCACAGCCTGCAATTCTCAGCGTCGACGACGATCCGAGCGTCTCCCGCGCCATCGTCCGGGACCTCCGCCGCCGCTACGGCGAGAAGTACCGGATCATCCGGGCGGAGTCCGGCACCGAGGCGCTGGCCGCACTCGAGGAGATCAAGCTGCGGGGCGACCCGGTCGCGGTCCTGCTCGCCGACTACCGCATGCCGGGAATGAGCGGCATCGAGTTCCTCGAGCAGGGCATGGACCTGCATCCGGCGGCGAAGCGGGTGCTGCTCACCGCCTATGCCGACACCGATGCCGCGATCGACGCGATCAACGTCGTCGATCTCGACCACTACCTGCTCAAACCGTGGGATCCGCCCGAAGAGAAGCTGTACCCGGTGCTCGACGCCCTGCTCGACGCCTGGGCGAGCTCGGACCGCAAGCCGGTGACCGAGACCAAGGTGGTGGCACACCGGTGGTCGGGGCGATCGTCGGAGGTGCGCGAGTTCCTCGCCCGCAACCAGCTGCCCTATCGGTGGTACATGTCCGACGAGCCCGAGGGAGAGCGCCTCCTCCACGCTGCGGGCACCGACGCCATGCGGCTGCCGGTCGTGATCACCTCCGACGGCGAGGTGCTGGTGGAGCCGACGGATTCGGAACTGGCACAACATGTCGGGCTCGCCACGGTCCCCGCATCGGACTTCTACGACCTTGTCGTCATCGGCGGTGGTCCGGCCGGGCTCGGCGCGGCGGTGTACGGGGCGTCGGAGGGCCTGCGCACTGTGCTGATCGAACGCACCGCCACCGGCGGGCAGGCCGGGCAGAGCTCGCGGATCGAGAACTACCTCGGCTTTCCGGACGGACTCTCCGGCGCCCAGCTCGCCGACCGGGCGCGCAGGCAGGCCGCCAAGTTCGGCGCCGAGGTGATCACCACGCGCGACGTCGTCGGCCTGGAGGTGAACGGATCGGCCCGCACCGTCCGGTTCGCCGACGGGGCCACACTGGCCGCGCACACCGTCATCCTCGCGACGGGGGTCTCCTATCGACAGCTGTCGGCGCCCGGACTGAACGAATTCACCGGCCGCGGGGTTTATTACGGATCAGCGGTGACGGAGGCGGCGCGATGCAGCGGCCAGGACGTGTACGTGATCGGCGGGGCGAACTCCGCGGGGCAGGCGGCTGTCTATCTCGCCCGAGGCGCCCGCTCGGTCACCATCGTGGTGCGCGCCGGCTCGCTGGACGACTCCATGTCGCACTACCTGATTCAGCAGATCCAGCAGAACTCCAGGATTACGGTCCTGACGTGCTCGGAGGTGATCGGAGCGGACGGCGACGATCATCTGGAACGGATAACTCTGCGCGACAACACCACGGGACGCTCCGAATCCGTCGACGCGCAGTGGCTCTTCCTGTTCATCGGGGCCGCGCCGCGCACGGACTGGCTCGACGGCGTCGTGGTGCGCGACGCCGACGGATACGTCGTCTCCGGCCCCGACCTCGTGGTCGACGGACGACGTCCGCCCGGCTGGGAACTCGAACGCTCGCCGCACCAACTGGAGACCAACGTGCCCGGGGTGTTCGCCGCCGGAGACGTGCGCTCCGACTCCGCGAAACGGGTGGCGTCGGCCGTGGGAGAGGGAGCGATGGCTGTGATGCTCGTCCACCGATACCTGGCCAAGCCGTGACCGCGGGGCCGGTGTGCACGCCGGAGGAACTGCGGACGCTCTTCCTCTTCGAGCAGCTCGACGACGACCAGCTCGGGCAGCTGTGCCGCGCCGGACGCATGGAGGTGATCGAGCCGGGCCCCGTCTATCGCGAGGGCGCCCCCGCGACCTGCTTCTACGTACTCGTCGAAGGGTCGGTGGTGCTCACGAAGCAGTCGGGTGATCAGGACGTGGAGATGGTCCGCACGTCGCACCGCGGCGCATATTCGGGCGCGTGGACCGCCTACATGGGCGACCGGGTACCGCAGGTCTACGGCACGTCGATGACGGTGCCCGAGCGCTCCACCTTCTTCGTCCTGGATGCCGACGACTTCGCCCGCTTCATGGCGGAGTGGTTTCCGATGGCGCTGCACCTGCTCGAGGGGCTGTTCTTCGGCAACCAGAGCTCCCGCGAGATCCTCGCGCAACGTGAGCGACTGCTCGCCCTCGGCTCGCTGTCCGCCGGGCTGACGCACGAGCTGAACAACCCGGCGGCCGCCGCGGTCCGGGCAACGGCCGCGCTGCGGGAGCGGGTCGCCGGCATGCGGCACAAGCTGGGAATGATCGCCTCCGGCGCCTACGAACCCGCGGCCCTCCGGGCACTGGTCCGGATCCAGGAGGAGGCCGTGGAGCTGGTCGCGAAGGCTCCGACACTGAGCCCGTTGGAGGCGTCGGACCGGGAGGACACGCTCGGCGAGTGGCTCGAGGACCACGACATCGCGGGAAGCTGGAACATCGCCCCGACTTTCGTGCAGGCCGGGCTCGACGTCGCGTGGCTCGAACGGGTCGCGGCCACGGTGGAGCCACCGATCCTCGCCGGGGCAATCGCCTGGCTCAACTACACGATCGAGACCGAGTTACTCATGAACGAAATCGCGGACTCCACCACCCGCGTCAGTTCGCTGGTCGGCGCTGCCAAGCAGTACTCGCAGATGGACCGCGCACCGTTCCAGGTCTCGGACGTCCACGAGCTGCTCGACAGCACGCTGGTAATGCTGAGCGGCAAGATCGGCGGCGTCGACGTCGTCAAAGACTACGACCGCGCCCTGCCACCCGTGCCGGCATACGCCGCCGAACTCAACCAGGTGTGGACCAATCTCATCGACAACGCCGTGAGCGCGATGGACGGCCACGGCACTCTCACCGTCCGTACCTACCGCGACGGTGACTGTGTCGCCGTGGCAATCGGCGACACCGGCCCGGGAGTCCCCGATGACATCCGCGACCGCATCTTCGAACCCTTCTTCACCACGAAACCGGTCGGTGAGGGAACCGGGCTCGGACTCGACATCTCGTGGCGGATCGTCGACAAACACCGGGGCGACATTCGCGTGGAGTCACGGCCCGGGCGCACCGAATTCGTGGTCCGGCTTCCACTGAACCCGCAGGGAGATGACGGCGACTGAGGTCTCGGGCGGCCGGGGTGTTCGGGGTCAGCCCATCTCGGCGTGCAGGTAACACCAACGCCACGTCTCGCCCGGCTCGTGCGATCGCATCACGGGATGTCTGTTCTGCTCGAAATGCGCGGTCGCGTGCCGGTGCGGGCTCGAGTCGCAGCATCCGACGTGTCCACAGGTCAGGCACATCCGCAGGTGTGCCCAGTTCTGCTCACCGAGCGCCTCGCATTCCTCGCAGCGGCCGGGGGTGCGCGGCTCGGGGTCCGGACCGGTGGCCTCCGCCAGCTCGGCGCACGCCTCGTCCGTGGCCGGATCCGGGGATCCGGCTCGGATGGCGTCGGCTGCACGCTGGAGTGCTCTCTTCATCACCCTCCATCCTGCATGCTTCAGGGAGCGATATCCACACACCGAGCGTCGGACGGAGAACCGCCGTGAACGTGGCTCTGCTCGCCGTCGCGGTGGCGGCGCTGCTCACCGCCGCTGTCGCGCGGCGCTTCAACTGGTCGGCGCCGCTGCTGCTGGTCCCCGTCGGACTGGTCGGATCGCAGGTCCCCGGGCTTCCCGACACCGCGCTCGACCCCGATCTCGTGCTGTTCGCGGTGCTGCCGCCGCTGCTCTACTCCGCCGCACTCGACAGTTCGTCGCTGGCGATGCGCCGCAACGCGCGTCCCATCGCGCTCCTCGCGGTCGGGCTGCCGCTCGCCACCACCGCCGCCGTCGGGGTGGTCGCATACCTCACCATTCCCTCGTTTCCCCTGGCCGCCGCGCTGGTGTTGGGGGCGGTCGTCGCGCCGCCGGATGCGGTGTCCGCCAGCGCGATCGGACGACGCCTCGGCCTGCCCCGACGGATCATGACGCTGCTCGGCGGCGAGAGCCTGCTCAACGACGCGACCGCGCTCACCGCCTACCGCGTCGCGCTCGCCGCCGCAGTCGGGACGGGCGTGACGCTGCTCGAGGGGGTGTACACGTTCCTCGGCGCCGCGGTCGTCGGCACCCTGATCGGCCTCGGGGTGGGCATCGTCGTCGACGCGATCCGTTCGCGGCTCTCGGATCCGGTGATGGAGAGCGCGATCGGGCTGCTGGTCCCGTTCGTCGCCTACCTGGCGGCCGAACAGGTGCACAGTTCCGGAGTGATCGCGGTGGTCGTCGCCGGCCTCTATCTCGGGCAACGGTCGACCCGCGCCGGCTACGCGACCCGCCTGCAGGACACCGCGGTGTGGAAGGCCGTCGACGTGGTCCTCGAATCGTTCGTCTTCCTGCTGATCGGGCTGCAACTGCCGAGCGTCGTGCAGGGACTCCACGGGCGCAGTGTGGCCGAGGTGGTCGGCGCTTCCCTGGCAGTGCTCGTCGCCGTTATCGTGGTCCGCTTGCTGTGGGTCTACCCCGCGACCTACCTGCCGCGCCTGCTCTCTGCGCGCATTCGCGAGCGGGAACCGGCACCGCCGGCCCGCGGGGTGTTCGTGGTGGCGTGGTCCGGCATGCGCGGTGTGGTTTCGCTGGCCGCCGCCTTCGCGATTCCGTTGACTGTCAATTCGGGCGCGCCCTTCCCCGAGCGCGACATGATCCTGTTCATCACCTTCGCTGTCGTGGTCGGCACGCTGCTGCTGCATGGACTGACGCTGCCGTGGGTGATCACCCGGTTCGGCGTCGACAACGAACAGGAGCAGCGCACGGACGCGGTCTCGGTGGCGGCCGCGCAGGACAAGGCGGCGCGGGCCGCCACGGAGGTGCTCGAGAGCCTGGTCGCCAACGCCGACGGGGACTCGGCCGACGTCCGGGAGCGGGCCGCCGAGATCCTTCGGACCTGGAGCGAGCACCGCGCCCACGCGGCCTGGGAACGATTGGGGCGCAGCGAGGCCGAGCTGGGCGAGAGCCCGTCCGCCGCCTTTCGCGCGTTGCGCCTGCAGATGCTCGAGACCGAGCGGAACGTCTTCATCGCCGAACGGGACAGCGGACGCATCGACGACGAAGTGCTGCGACAGGTGCTACGCGAACTCGACCTCGAAGAGGCAACCCTGAATCGGGAGTAGAACCGGATAGCGTCGTGTCGACATCCCCGACTGCGAGGAGGACGCGTGCGGTTCACGCTGGACGATCTGATGGTCGACGTGCCCGCGGAGGACGTCGGCGAGGCTCGACGCTTCTACGAGGCGAGGGTGGCCGGGCGCGGCCCCAGCAGCCTCGCGGAGCTGATCGAGGTGCGGGCCGCGCGACCCACTGCCGTGCCCGCCGATCCACCGGCGACCTCCGAGATCGCCGAAGCCGCGGGAAGGTCTGTGCCGGTGCGAATCTGCACTCCTGCAGACGGTTTCGTGCGGGGCGTTCACCTGAGCATCCACGGTGGCGGCTTCTACATGGACTCCGCGGCGCACGACGACGTGCGTAATCGGGCACTCGCGAACACGCTCGGCGTCGCCGTCGTCAGCGTCGACTACCGACTGGCTCCCGAGTACCCGTGGCCGGCCGCACCCGACGACTGCGAGACGGCGGCACTGTGGCTCGTCGAACACGCCGCCGCCCGCTTCGGGACGTCTCGACTGACGATCGGGGGCCGATCGGCGGGCGCGACGCTCGCCATGACCACCCTGCTCCGCCTGCGTGATCGCGGCGCCGTCGGCGGATTCGTGGGCGCGGCACTCCAATTCGGCACGTACGACCTGAGCGCGCAGACTCCGGCCGGACGGCGGATCGCCGACGAATACTTTCTCCAGGCGTACGTCGGGCATGCGGAAGACCGCACGGCGCCGGACATCTCACCCGCCTACGGCGATCTCCGCGGCCTGCCCCCGACACTGCTGGTCGTCGGCAGCGACGACGTCCTGCTGGAAGACAACCTCGCGATGGCGGGCCGGCTGTCCGCCGCGGGCAACGACGTCGAGCTCCGGGTCTACCCCGAATCGCCCCACGGGTTCACCGGGCATCCGACGGCGATCGCGAAAACGGCTGTCGGCGGCATCAACTCGTGGTTGTCGGAGCGAACGGCTGTGGCCGCCCACCTCGATCAGGTGAGCGGCCACAGGACGTGAGCGACGGACGTCCGGTCAGGGCGCCTGAGGCTAGGCGATCGCTCCAGCGGCGGCGACCGCGTCGACCGCCGGGTAGATGGGGTACTCCACGCCCGAGAGGTACTGGACGGTGCGAACCACCTGGCAGGAGTAGCCGAATTCGTTGTCGTACCAGACGTACAGGATGGCGGTGTCGCCGTCGATGATCGCGGCGTTCGCGTCGACGATGCACGCCGCACGCGAGCCGATGAAGTCACTCGAGACGGCATCGGTTGCCGCGGTGTAGTCGAGGTTCCTGCTCAGCGTTCCGGTGAGCGATTCCTGGCGAAGGTGCTCCAACACTTCATCTTTGGTGGCCTCGCGACCGAGCTGAAGGTTGAGGATCGCGACGGACACGTCCGGCGTGGGTACGCGGATCGAGTTGCCGGTGATCTTGGCCTTCAGGTCGGGAAGTGCCTTCGCAATGGCAGACGCCGCACCCGTCTCGGTGAGGACGAGGTTGAACGGCGCCGATCGGCCACGCCGGTCGGCCTTGTGGAAGTTGTCCAGCAGGTTCTGGTCGTTGGTGAACGAGTGCACGGTCTCGACGTGGCCCCGCACGACGCCGAACTCGTCGTCCATGGTCTTCAGCGGCGGGACAATGGCGTTCGTGGTGCAGGACGCGCAAGACACGATGCGTTCGGCCGGGTCGATGTCACGGTGATTGACACCGTGCACGATGTTGGGGACATCACCCTTGCCGGGCGCCGTCAACACCACCTTCGCCACACCGGGACGGAGGTGCTGCGACAGTCCGTCGCGGTCACGCCAGATGCCGGTGTTGTCGATCAGGATCGCATTGTCGATGCCGTACTCGGTGTAGTCGACGGTCGTCGGATCGTTGCTGTAGATGAACTTGATGACGTTGCCGTTGGCGATGAGGGTGTTGTTCTCCTCGTCGACCTTGATCGTGCCTTCGAACTGACCGTGAACGGAGTCGCGCCGCAGCAGCGACGCACGCTTGACCAGGTCGTCCTCGCCGCCCTTCCGAACGACCACGGCGCGCAGGTTCAGGCCGTTGCCCGAACCGGCCTTCTCGATGAGCAGTCGCGTCACCAGTCGACCGATACGCCCGAATCCGTAGAGGACGACGTCCTGGGGCTGCGCGGGGCTGGTCTGGGCGCCCCCGACCAGGTCGGCGAGGCTGTTCGCGACGAACTCGGGGATCGGCGCTCCGCCACCGTTGGCGTGGTAGGCGGTCACCAACAGGCCGAGGTCGATCTTCGACGGCCGCAGATCGAGGTCGGTCAGCGCCTCGAGAAAGGGGAAGGTCTCCTCGACGGAGAGCTCGTCGCCACGGATCTGTCGGGCGAAGCGATGGGTCCGCAGGATCTTGATAACCGACTTGTTCACCAGCGAGCGGCTGTGCAGCAGAATCGTCACCGAATGCCTGCGGTGCAGGCCGCCGATAATCGGGATCATCGCTTCCGCGAGAGCCTCCTCGGAGTTCCACTGCGTCAGTTCCGCTGTGCTCACTGCGTTCCTCTGGCTTTCTGGCTAATCGGCGTGCTCGTGGTCGGACGCCGGTCGGGATGAGACGCACGTCATACACCGGTGTTGCGGGGAACGGCGTGTGCATTACCAAGCATATGGAACCGGCTCATCGCGGCGACAGGCACCAGGTACACAACGGTTGCTACTGCCGCTGCCACCGGGGAAGGTGCCGCAATATCCGCGAGACGCGCCGTCTGCGCTGTGACGAGAGCCTCGGCCGTGCCGCCGAGGTCGTCGCTCAACGCGCAAAGCTCGAACACCGAACCAGTGAGCTGCACAACATGATTCGGTTATCAAACCGAAAGCCGGCCACCTCGCGGACGTGGAGGGCAGTGCCTACCGGATATCGGCCGGAATGATGCGATGGCGGCAAGCAACGATCGGCGCTGCTTCCTGTGCTTGCTACCCCCGCGCCATGTCCACGAACCGCGAGTAGTGCAACTGGTGGGCGACAGTGATGGTGGCCGTCGGTCCGCCACGGTGCTTGCCGAGGATGATGTCGGCCTCGCCGCCGCGCGGGTCGTCCCGCTCGATGGCGTCGGGGCGGTGCAGCAGCATGACCATGTCGGCGTCCTGCTCGAGCGAGCCGGATTCGCGGAGGTCGGAAACCTGGGGCCGCTTGTCCGTTCGCTGCTCGGGACCACGGTTGAGCTGACAGATCGCGATCACGGGAACCTCGAGTTCCTTCGCGAGCAGTTTGAGGCTTCGGGAGAACTCCGAGACTTCCTGCTGACGCGACTCGACCTTCTTGCCCGACGACATCAGCTGTAGGTAGTCGATCACGATCAGCCGAATGTTGTGCTTCTGCTTGAGCCGGCGGGCCTTCGCGCGGATCTCCATCATCGTCAGGTTGGGGGAGTCGTCGATGAACAGCGGGGCCTCGCTGATCTCGCTCATCCGCCGTGCCAGGCGCGTCCAGTCGTCGTCGGTCATCTTGCCCGAGCGCATGTCCGAGAGCTTGATCTTCGCCTCCGCCGACAGCAGGCGCATCACGATCTCGGTCTTGCTCATTTCCAGCGAGAAGAGAACGCTGGCCATGCCGTGCTTGACGGAGCACGAACGCATGAAATCCATTCCGATAGTCGATTTTCCGACGCCCGGACGTGCCGCGACGATGATCATCTGACCGGCGTGCAGGCCGTTGGTGATCTCGTCGAGCTCACTGAACCCTGTCGGCACACCGAGGGAGATGCCGCCGCGGCTGGCGATGGAGTCGATCTCGTCCATCGTGGGCTGCAGCAGCTCCTCGAGCGGCATGAAGTCTTCGGTGGTGCGACGCTCGGTGACCTCGAAGATCTCGGCCTGCGCGCGGTCGACGACCTCGGCGACGTCCTGACCGTCGCCACCGGAGTAGCCGTACTGAACGATGCGGGTGCCGGCGTCGACGAGGCGACGTAGGACCGACTTCTCCGCGACGATCTCCGCGTAGTACGCGGCGTTCGCAGCGGTGGGCACGGTCTGTGTGAGGGTGACGAGATAGGAGGCGCCGCCGATGCGGCGCAGTTCCCCGCGACGGTCGAGTTCCGCGGACACCGTGACCGGGTCGGCGGGCTCACCACGGCTGTAGAGGTCGAGGATCGCGTCGTACACGGACTGGTGCGCGGGACGGTAGAAGTCGCCGGGCCGCAGAACCTCGAGGACGTCGGCGATCGCGTCCTTGCTCAACAGCATGCCGCCGAGCACCGACTGCTCCGCGACCATGTCGTGCGGAGGCTGCCGGCCGAACTCCTCGCTGGGCTCCTCCGGGGGTCCCGGGTACTCGGAGTGACCTCGATCATCTACAACCGCCAACGCGACTGTCCTTCCCCGCACGAGCCTGCGACGCCATACGAATCGGTATCCGGACGCCGTCCTGCACTCTCTTTGTACTCGCGTCTGCCGACAAACTTGCGCCGCCCCGCGGGCGACTCGAGAGACACGCTCGCAGCGAGGTTAGGGGCCTCGAGGAGTCCACATCAACCCGTCCTGTGCACAAAGTTGTGGATGGATTGGGGACACCGAACCCTCGAGTGTTAACCGCTTGGGGAAAACTGGGGACAACCTGTGGATCGATGAACATCACATTCAACAATGCGCAGGTAGATAGCCGTATTTCTTTTCACAAGCCTGTGGATGGAAACTCGTTCGGCGTGTCGGCCAAGTTGACAAGCCGGGCGTGTCAGGTAAACGCCGGCCCAACAGCGGTATGACCCAGATCATAAAAATGGCACCGGGTGGCGAATCTATCCACAACTCGTCCCCAGCAACGCGAAGGGCCCCGCGGACCGGAGTCCACGGGGCCCTCGACCGAACGAGTCGACTACGCGGCGACGACGTTCAGGGTGAACTTGGCAGCAACCTCGGGGTGCAGGTTGACCACGATCTGGTGCTTGCCGGTGCTCTTGATGTGAGCCTTCGGCAGCGCCAGGCTGCGCTTGTCGACGGCCGGGCCGCCGGCAGCCTTGAGGGCGCCTGCAACATCGGCCGCGGTGACGGAACCGAACAGCTTGCCCGAATCGCTGGCGGTCTTCACCGACAGCGACACAGCCTCGAGGCCCTCGATGGCAGCCTTGAGCTCCTTGGCGTGGTCGAGACCACGGACCGAGCGCGCTTCCTGCGCACGGCGGATGCCCTCGACCTGCTTCTGAGCGCCACGGGTGGCAACGATGGCCAGGCCACGGGGGAGCAGGTAGTTACGGCCGTAGCCGTCCTTGACCTCAACGGTGTCGCCGGGCGCACCGAGGTTGTCCACGTCAGCAGTAAGAATCAGCTTCATGTCGTCCCTCCCTTTCCTTAGCGAGCCGTCGAGACGTAAGGCAGCAGGGCGACCTCACGCGAGTTCTTCACGGCAACCGCAACGTCCCGCTGATGCTGGACGCAGTTGCCGGTGACGCGGCGGGCGCGGATCTTGCCGCGGTCGCTGACGTACTTACGCAGCAGCGCCGTGTCCTTGTAGTCGATCTGCGTGTTCTTTTCCTTGCAGAACGCGCAAACCTTCTTCTTCATAACCTTGTCGCGCAGCGGCGGCTTCGGCATGTCTATCTCCGTTTTCTGGATGTTCCGATCGGGTACGAATCAGAACGGCGGTTCGTCGTCCGAGCCACGGGAGCCTCCGAAGGAGCCCGCCTGCGGCGCGCTGCCCCACGGATCTTCTCCGCCCTGGCTGCTGTTGTTGAAGTTGGACGCCGGACGTCCGCCGCCTGATCCGCCGGAAGAACCACCGAAGCCGCCACCGCCACCGCTTCCGCGGTTGGCCTTGTTGACCTTGGCAGTGGCATAACGGAGCGAGGGGCCGATCTCGTCGACCTCGAGCTCCACGACAGTGCGCTTCTCGCCCTCACGGGTCTCGTACGAGCGCTGCTTGAGCCGACCGCTCACGATTACTCGTGAGCCGCGGGTCAAGCTCTCCGCAACGTTCTCCGCAGCCTCACGCCAGATGTTGCAGCGCAAGAACAGCGCGTCGCCGTCCTTCCACTCGTTGGACTGACGATCGAAGGTGCGCGGTGTGGACGCGACGGTGAAGTTCGCGACCGCAGCACCCGCGGGGGTGAAACGAAGCTCGGGATCAGCCGTCAGGTTTCCGATGACGGTGATTACGGTGTCGCCTGCCATGTGGTTCCTCCTGCTGTTTGGGGAGTTCCTGTTGGTCCAGAGCCTAGGTGCTGATACTGACTACCAGCGCTCGTCCTGGATCAGACGGGAATCACTTGCCGTGGCGCAGGACCTTCGTGCGAAGCACCGACTCGTTCAGACCAAGCTGACGGTCGAGCTCCTTGACGGTGGCCGGCTCGGCAGTGATGTCGATGACCGCGTAGATGCCTTCGGGATTCTTGGCGATCTCGAATGCGAGACGGCGCTTGCCCCAGACATCGACCTTGTCGACACTGCCGCCGTCCTTACGGACGACATTGAGGAACGTATCCAGCGACGGGGCGACGGTGCGCTCGTCCAGGCTGGGGTCGAGGATGACCATCAATTCGTAATGACGCATAAGACCTCATCACCTCCTATGGACTGTGAAACGGCCACGGACTGTCCGTGGCAGGAGGGTCGTTGCGTCAGCAACCTTTGCAGGGTACACGAGTGGCCTTTGACCTGCGAAATTGACTCCGCAGTCCGATTTCGTCGGAGTTCGACGATCACACGGGTCGACGACATCGCCCTACGCTGGATCGCATGCGGGCGACGGGGAACATCCGAGCCGGAGCGACGGTCCTCGTCCTCACTGCCTGCCTGCTCACCCTGGTGCTCGGCTACCTCGACAAGGCCCGCTGCATCGGTCCGCCGTTCGGCGCCGACGGTCGCAGCCTGATCTTCGACGGGATCAAGGACCGTGCCGTCTGCTACTCCGACATCCAGCTCCTGTGGCTCGGGCGCGGCATCGACCAGCACCTGTTCCCCTTCACCGGTGGCATCACCCCCGACGGCCTGCTCACCGGCGGGACCGTCGAATACCCGGTGCTCAGCGGCCTGCTGATGTGGCTCGGCGCGATCGGCGCCCACACCGACGCCGAGTTCCTGCAGCATTCCGCGCTACTGCTGGCGCCGTTCGGTCTGGCGACCGCGTGGATGCTGAGTCGGCTCACCGGACGCGCCGCGCTGCTGTGGGCGGCCACGCCGCCGCTGCTGCTCTACGCGTTCCACAACTGGGAGTTGCCCGTCGTCGCGACGTCGGTCGCGGCGATCGCGGTGATGGCTACGGACCGGTGGTCGCTGCGCACCCGCGGGGTGCTCGCGGCCGTGCTGCTGGGCGTCGGGTTCTGCCTCAAGCTCTATCCGGGTCTGTTCGTGCTGCCCCTCGCGCTGTACGTCCTCACCCGAGGGCGAGGGCGAGGGCGGTCGCGCAGCGACCTCGACGTGCGGGGCGCCGCCGCGGTGCTCGGCGCGGCGGCCGCGACTGCGGTCGCGATCAATCTGCCGTTCGCGGTGCACGACTACGAGGGCTGGCGGGCGTCGTTCACGTTCCAGCAACTGCGGCACGCCGACCTGACGAGCAACAGCATCTGGTACTGGGGCCTGCGGCCCCTGATGGTCGGTGATGCAGAGGGGAGTGCGTCGTACAACGCGCTGGTGGGCACGCTCTCCCCCCTGCTGCTCGCCGCCGCACTGGCGCTCGCACTGTGGCTGGGATGGCGGCGGTACGGGCGCGACGGCGTCTACCCGTGGATCGGCGTGAGCGCATCGATGCTGTGCGCGTTCGTCCTGCTGCACAAGGTGCACTCGCCGCAGTACACGCTGTGGCTCCTGCCGTTCCTGGTCCTGCTCCGCGTCCCGTGGTCACTGGTGGGCGCCTACCTGGTCGCCGACGTCGTGCTGGGCATCGCGGTGTTCCGCTGGTTCGACGCCCTCGCCACCGACACGGACGGCGAGACCGCGAAGCTCCTCGTCGTGGTCGGGGTGTGGAGTCAGGCCGCGCTGTTGGTGTCGTTCTTCTTCCTGTTCGTGCGGGCGCCGCTGCGTCGGCGCGCGGGCGGAACCCGGGCGCCGACCACGACGGTCACCGTCAGCCGCACGGCGCCCGATACGGAACACCCGGTCGATGCCGCGTCCGCTCCTCCTCGGTGATCGCATCGCCGACACCCGCGGGTATTCGTGTGGTGCACTGGACCCCGTGTCCGCCGCTTCCGCGCCGCCGATGCGGCACCGCGTCGCAGCACCTGCGGCCGTGGCCGCCACCGCCGTCGTCGCGTGTGGCTTCGTGGTGTGGGCCGACCCGACCACACCCGGTGGCGTCATCCCCGTGTGCCCGACCAAGGCACTCCTGGGAATCGACTGTCCACTCTGCGGCACCTCCCGAATGCTGTACGCGTTGCTGCACCTCGATGTCGCGGAGGCGCTGCGGTACAACGCGATCGGCGTGGCAGCGACGATGCTCCTCGTGGCCGTCTACGTATCGTGGACCCGCGGTCGACTACGCGGACGCCCCTCTTCGAACCCGCGACGCCTGCGCTGGGCGTCCGTCGCCACCCTCGCGGTGTTCTGCGTGTGGTTCGTGATCAGGAATCTTCCGTTCGAGCCCTTCACCGGGCTACGCGTCTGACCTCTCCTCGGCACGCTCGGGCACCCGCGGCCGCAGCCACGTCGGCAACCACCGCGGGGGCGCATCCTCTGCCTGGTCGAGGACGCCGCCGACCGGGTCGTCGATGAAACCGAACCGCACGAGGTCCTCTGACGGCCGGTAGATCTGGCGCAGGACCAGGACACAGAGCGCTACGACGGCGAGGTCGCGTACGACGACGGCGCCGGTGAACCACTGCTCGGGCAGGCCCTTGTTCGAGATGCCCAGGTAGTACATCATCCGCGGCACCCACACGAGCGCGTCGATCGTCATCCAGGCCAACAGGATCCGGCGGTGCGGGAGGGCGAGCACGGCGAGCGGCACCAGCCACAGCGAGTACTGCGGGCTCCATACCTTGTTGGTGAGCAGGAATCCGGCGACGAGCAGGAAACACAGTTGCGCCACGCGCGGTCGCCGCGGTGCGGTGAGCGCGACGTAGCCGATGCCGACGCAGACCGCGACGAACAGCAGCAGCGTCACAGCGTTGAGCACGCTCGGCGACTCACCCGGCGCGAGGGGGCCGTCGAATCCGGTCCATCCGGTGAACGAGGTGATGACGTTGTAGATCGAATCGGGATCCGCGCCGCGCTCGGAGTTGAGCCGGAAGAACTCGGCCCAGCCGCGCGGGAACAGCAGCGCGATGGGCAGATTCACCACCAGCCACGCGGCCGCAGCAGCGAGCGTCGCCCGCGTCCACTCCCGCATTCGTCCCGACCGCAGACACAGCACGAGCAGCGGGCCGAGCAGCATCAGCGGAAACAGCTTGGCCGCACCACCCAACCCCAGCAGGACGCCCGCGAGGACCGGGCGTTTGCGGGCCCATGCCAGCAGGCCGGCCATCGCGAACGCCGTCGCCAGGGGGTCGAAGTTGGTGAACGCGTGCACGATCACCAACGGTGAGCATGCGACGAGCGCGGCGTCCCAGACCCGCCGCCCGGCCAACAGCGCACTCGCCCAGACGGTCACCAGCCATGCCATCGCCAGACCGAACGCGACGACGTTGAAGTAGATCGCGACCTGCAGGCCGCCGGGCAGCCACGGCGTGGCATCCCACGCCTTCGCGACCACCATCGAGCCGTACTGGTACAGCCCCGACAGCACCGGGTACTCCATGTACCGCTGCTGGACCGAGCCGTCGGATCTCGGCTCCTCCCACCACTTCTTGTAGGGGAACGCCCCCTCGTCGAGGTGTTCGGCGCCGTACAGCGGGACGGTGTCGGAGTAACACATCGCGACGTACTGCCGGTTGCCGCTCCAGTTCAGGCCGAGGGCACCGTCCGCGCCGACCGGGCCCTGCTGGATGCAGCCCGCCTTGGTGAACCAGCCGAGACTCAGGAAAACGACGGCCAGCAACAGAATCACCCGCATCGGGGTGAAGAAGCGGGTCCGTCCGATCAGCGCGTGCCGACCGACCGGGCCGCCGATCGTCGACGCCAACTTCGACGTCAGGGGGTCGGAGTGACCGGGAACGTCCCGCCAGTCGGCGGAACGACGATCGGCGGCGAGTGGTGCCGGAGACACCATCTCGCCGCCGATCCTGTCCTCGGTGCTGCCCGCGGTGTTGTCGGCCACTCCGCGAGGCTACCGGGAATCCGCTATCCGGCGGGTACCGGCTGCGGCGCGGGCCGCTGCTGTCCCTGGGGCGTGTTCCCGCCGGCGGCCGGCGGCTGCTCGACCTCCGACGACGGCTCGTCAGGGGACTGCGTCGGTGACGACGGGGTGGTCCGGCCGGGTGCGATGCCCGGGATCGGGATCGTCACGCCGGGCAGGATCTCCACGTTGCTCGTGGTGATCTCGAGCGGCGGGGGGGTGGTCGTCGACGGCTGCGTGCTGCTCGGGGCGGCGGTCGTCGTCTTCGGCGGTGCCGGAGCCGAGTACTGCGGAACACCCGCGACACCCGCGATCGCCTTCGGCGTCGGGAACTTCTCGACGTCGGTGCCCTTCAGCGCGCCGTCCATCGTGCCCTTCCAGATGTCCGACGGCAGACCCGAGCCGTAGATCATGCCGCCGTAGCTGTTCTCGAGCGGCAGACCCTGCTCGGTGCCGACCCACACGGCCGTCGACAGCGACGGCGTGTAGCCGACCATCCAGGCGTCCTTGTTGGCGCCGGTGTCGCCGAGCTGCGCGGTGCCGGTCTTCGACGCCGACGGGCGTCCCCCGGCGAGGCCGTGGCCGCGCGAGTACGCGGCAATCGGCATCATCGCGGCCGTGGTGTTGTCGGCGACGGCGGGGTCGATGCGCTCCTCACCGGCGGGGGTGCCGCGGTCGAGCAGCACGGTGCCGTCCGCCGTGACGACCTTCTGCACGAAGTACGGCTGGTGGTAGACGCCCGATGCGGCCAGCGTCGCGTACGCGGACGCCATGTCGAGCGGCCGCGACTGGTACTGGCCCAGCACGATGCCGTTGTTGGGGCCGACGCCACCGGGCTCGGTCAGCGACTCGCCGACGCCGGGGATGTTCTCCGGGATGCCGGCCTTGTGAGCGATGTCGGCGATGGCCTGCGGTCCGTTGTCGATCGACAGCATCTGCCGGTAGAAGCTGGTGTTCAGCGACCGCTTGAGTGCCTCGGCGATGGTGCACGTGCCACAGGACTCGCCCTCGACGTTGCCGATCGAGATCCCGTTGATGGTGAGCGGGCCGCTGTCGTACATCTGCGACAGCGGGACGCCCTGGTCGAGTGCCGCGGCGAGACCGAACACCTTGAACGACGAGCCGGTCTGCAGGCCGGCCTGCGCGAAGTCGTAGCCGGTGCCGTCGGTGCCGCCGTAGTAGGCGCGGACGGCGCCACTGCGCGGATCGACCGACACGACCGCGGTCCGCAGATCGGCGGGTTCGCCCTCCATGTACGTCTCCACGGAGTCGATCGCAGCCTCCTGCGCCTGCGGATCGATCGTCGACGTGATCTGCAGCCCCTCGGTGTTGAGGTCCTGCTCGCTGATGCCCGACGCCGACAACTCCTGCAGCACCTGCTGCTTGACGAGCCCCTCGGGGCCACCGCCGCCGCTGCTGTTGTCGACCTCGGCGGACGGAATGACCTGTGGGAACTGGGCTGCGGCGCGATCAGCCGCGCTGAGGGTTCCGCTGCCGACCATGCCGTCCAGGACGTAGTTCCAGCGCGACTGGGCACCGGTCGGATTGAACTCGGGATCGAGGCCGGACGGCTGTTGGATGACTGCGGCCAGCGTCGCGCCCTCGGCGACGGTCAGTTCCTCGACCGGCTTACCGAAGTACGCCTGGGACGCCGCGGCGATGCCGTAGGCGCCGCGACCGAAGTAGATGGTGTTCAGGTACGCGGCCAGGATCTCGTCCTTGGACCACTGCTTGGCCATCTTCGACGAGATGACGAGTTCCTTCATCTTGCGGGTGAGCGAGCGCTCCGAACCCACGAGTGCGTTCTTGACGTACTGCTGGGTGATCGTGGAACCGCCGCCGGCGCTGTCACGGCCCAGCACGTTGTCACGCGCGGCGCGGGCGAAGCCCGTCACCGAGAAGCCGGGGTTCGAGTAGAAGTCGCGATCCTCCGCCGCGAGCACCGCGTTGCGCACGTGGACCGGGATCTGGTCGATCCCGACCTCGGTGCGGTTGCCCTCGGGCGGCACGACACGCGCGATCTCGGTGGTTCCGTCCGACGCGAGGATCGTCGCGACCTGGTTGGTCTTCATGTCACCGGGACGCGGGACGTCCGCGAAGATGTACGCGACCATGAAACCGAGGATCGGCACGATCAGGCCGACGGCGACCACTGCGGCAGTGACGCGGCGCGCGATCTTCCACTTGCTCGACTTGGTCTTCTTCGGACCCTTCGGCGGCTGACCACCGGAACCCCCACCCGACTTGCGGGCCGTCGGCGGCGGGCCGACCGGCGGACGACCGCCGGGTCCACGGCCACCACCCTGAGCCGGGCGCGGGCCGCCCTGCGGGGGACGGCCACCCTGCGGCTGCCGCGGGGCTGCGGGGCGACCGCCCGGCGGCGGGCCGGGGTTGCGGCGCGGCGCGGGGCCACCCACAGGACGGCCGGGCTGCTGCCCGGCCGGTCGTCCACTCTGCTGGGGGCCGTTCGGACGTCGTGGTCCGTTGGCGCGACCCTGAGGGTTGTTGGGGGAACTCACGTACGAATCTCCAGTAATCGGGTGACTGTGGGCAGTCCTCGGTTGCGTCGGTCGGTGGGCACAGCTGTCGAATCCCTACTCGCTCGCGGTGCGGCGGCGCGGGGACGAAGACCTCCGCGGCCGCTTGGGCGCGGGGACCGCACCGAGAACGTAGGACTGGACCAAGTGGTTCCAGCTGCATGTGCGGCACACCTCGACGACGTGAACCGAGAATTCCTCCTCGGTCGCGGCCAGACGAACCAGTTCCTCGGGTGTCCGGGCCGAGCCCGACACCGGACCCAGCTTGTCGCCGAACACCCAAGATACGAGGGTCAACTCTTCTTTACGACAGATCGGGCACATCACCGAACTCGACCGGCCGTGGAACTTGGCCGCCCGCAGCAGGTAGGGGCTCGCATCGCAGACCTCGGTCACGCCGGTCCGCCCCGAGAAGACCTCGGCGAGCAAGGACCGGCGTTGCAGCGCGTAGTCCACGACCTGCCGCTGTATCCGCACGGAGACCAGAGTACGTGCGCCCACCGTCGGCCGGGTGGAGCGGGAGTGACCGCACGTGGGGACGAACACACCCTCTTGACAGAGCCCGCAGATACGAGAGTGGACACGGCGCGAACACAATCCGACCGGTTCCCTAGTATCTCGGACGTGGCCGCCAGGTTCTCCACCAAAACCCGCGCCCGGGACATCGACCGGGCACAGACGTGTGGGCTGCTCGACGCCGGCTACGGCGACGGGCAGCTCGATCCGAGCGAGCACCAGTCGCGCACCGCGCGCGCGATGAAGGCCAAGACGCTCGCCGAATTGGACTCGCTCGTCTCGGACCTGCAGATTCCCGCGCATCTCGTCGAAGCGGTGCAGGCATCGCAGCCGGCGCCGCGCAGGCGTGTTCCGGGTCGCGCGGTCGCGGCGGTCGCGGCGGTCGTCGTCGCGCTCGTCGCGGTCTGCGGAACCGTCGTCTACGTGTCTCGAGTAGACGCGGCCCAGGAGGTGGCCGTCGCAGCCGAACCAGCGCCGGCTCCGCTCCCCGCGGCTGAACCTCAGCCGATCGTGATCGAGTCGCACGACCCCCTCTCTCCCGACGGGATCCGCGAGTTCGTGCGGCAACTCGGGGTGAAGTTCGGCGATCTGCGGGTCGACCAGGTGACCTTCTACGCGACGTACGTGTTCCTCACCCGCATGCTGCCGGACCAACCGCATCGCGAACAGGACTGGAGCTTTCAAGGTGGGTTCGAGCCGACGAGGGCCCCGGATTCGCGCACCCCGGACACCGCCACGGTCGACCTCGCGCTCCTCGACGTCGACCGACTCACCGAGGTGATCACGGACGGACCGCGCCGCGTCGGACTCCTGTCGGCCGAGGTGTCGCACATCTTCGTGCGCCCGGATCGGACGACCGACGAAGCTCTGATCTCCGTCCTGTTCGAGGACTCCGAGAAGCAAACGGGATCCGTGGATACCCGTCTCGACGGCACGATCGTCGACGTCTTTCCGGTCGGGGGGCGGTGACCGTGCCACCCACGCCGGGTACTCGCTGGGTCGTCGCGCTGTCGACGGCCGTGGTCGCGCTGTCGACGGCCGTGGTCGCGGCGTGCGGATTCGTCGTCGTGGCCACGTCGACCCGCGACGACTACGAAACCGCATCGCCCAGGGCGGGCACCGACTTGATCACCGCAGCGGGACTAGGACGGATGCTCGACGACATCGCCGGCCCACTGGGCAATCTCGAGGTGGACAGTGTGACGATCCACCCCGACTACGCGTCGATCTCGCGATCGGTGCCCGGCCTACCCGGCAGCGAGCAGTCGTTTCGCTACGAGGACGGACAGCTCACCGATACCGGAAGGTCGCCGGGTCGCACCGCCGGCGTGCCCGTCGACCTGGCGGTTCTGCGTGCGAACGTTCCCCGGCTCATCGGGCTCGTCTACGGCGCCGACCGCACTCTCGGCGTCGACAATCCGACCAGCACCTATCTGATCGCGGATCGCGACGACGACACCGGGGCGGTCGTGGGCATCTACCTGTCGAACGAGAACACGGGTGCACAGGGCTTCCTGACCGTCGGCTTCGACGGCGACGTCCGCAGCGTCCGCCGAGCAGACCAGTAGGTCTTCTTCCGACAGTTTTGCCGCAACAGGTTGTCTCTATATATCGGTGCGATATAGTTGGCAATCGCATCTATCGGTTATGTTCGGGACACTCAGGGGGTGTGATCTTGCTCGAACTCGCAATTCTCGGGCTGCTCCTCGAGTCACCCATGCACGGATACGAGCTGCGCAAGCGGCTCACCGGCCTACTCGGTGCGTTCCGCGCCTTCTCCTACGGCTCGCTGTACCCGACCCTTCGCCGCATGCAGGCCGACGGGTTGATCGCCGAGGGCGACAGCGAGGACGGCACCGTCAAGCGTCGGGCGCGTCGCGTGTACGAGCTCACCCCCGCCGGCCGGAAGCGTTTCTCCGAGCTGGTGGTGGACACGGGGCCCCAGAACTACACCGACGACGGGTTCGGCGTTCACCTCGCCTTCTTCAGCCGCACCCCCGCCGAGGCGCGGATGCGAATTCTCGAAGGCAGGCGGCGTCAGGTCGAGGAGCGCCGAGAGGGCCTCCGCGACGCCGTCGGGCGGGCCACGGGATCACTCGACCGCTACACCCGCCAGCTCCACCAGCTCGGTCTCGAATCGAGCGAGCGCGAAGTGCGGTGGCTCAACGAGCTGATCGCCGCCGAACAATCATCAACAGCAGCAGCACTCCAGAAGAAAGAAGGAGAACCCGACCATGGGTGAGAACAGCACCGCGGTGCGTGTAGCCATTGTGGGCGTGGGTAACTGTGCCTCGTCCCTGGTCCAGGGCGTGCAGTACTACCAGGACGCCGACGAGAACTCGACCGTCCCCGGCCTGATGCACGTCACCTTCGGCCAGTACCACGTGCGCGACGTCCAGTTCGTCGCCGCGTTCGACGTTGACGCCAAGAAGGTCGGGTTCGACCTCTCCGAGGCCATCAACGCCAGCGAGAACAACACCATCAAGATCGCCGACGTCCCGCCGCTGGACGTCCCCGTCCAGCGTGGCCCCACGCTCGACGGCATCGGCAAGTACTACGCGCAGACCATCGAGGTCTCCGACGCCGAGCCCGTCGACGTCGTCGCCGCGCTCAAGGCTGCCAAGGTCGACGTCCTCGTGTCCTACCTGCCGGTGGGCTCGGAAGAGGCCGACAAGTTCTACGCGCAGTGCTGCATCGACGCCGGCGTGGCGTTCGTCAACGCGCTTCCCGTCTTCATCGCTTCCGACCCGGAGTGGGCCGAGAAGTTCCGCGCGGCCGGTGTCCCGATCGTCGGCGACGACATCAAGTCGCAGGTCGGCGCCACCATCACCCACCGCGTGATGGCGAAGCTGTTCGAGGACCGTGGCGTCGTGCTGGATCGCACGTACCAGCTGAACGTCGGCGGCAACATGGACTTCAAGAACATGCTCGAGCGTGAGCGCCTGGAGTCCAAGAAGGTCTCCAAGACGCAGGCCGTGACCTCGAACCTCACCGGTTCGCTCGCGGGCAAGGTCCACGACCGCAACGTCCACATCGGTCCCTCGGACTACGTCGAGTGGCTCGACGACCGCAAGTGGGCGTACGTCCGTCTCGAGGGTCGCGCGTTCGGTGACGCCCCGCTGAACCTGGAGTACAAGCTCGAGGTCTGGGACTCCCCGAACTCGGCCGGCATCATCATCGACGCCATCCGCGCCGCGAAGATCGCCAAGGACCGCGGCCTCGGTGGCCCGATCCTGCCGGCTTCGGCGTACCTGATGAAGTCCCCGCCGGTCCAGATGGCCGACGACAAGGCTCGCGCCGAGCTCGAGGCCTTCATCATCGAGGCCTGATTCTCGGTTGAAATTCCTGTGGCGGTGGTCGATTCGTTCGACCACCGCCACAGGTGTATTCGGGGGAGGCTCTGCGGATAATCGGTGGGCGGACGAATCATTCGGTGCTACGTTGGCTTTCGTGGGCACTCTGAATCGATAGGTCGGGACGCCGCGTCGAGCATGCTCCGCGGCGGGTCCTGAGCGCGCCGACGCCTCGATCCCGTTCGGACGGGTCGACTGCGCGAGGGCACCTTCCCCCGATCGTCCGGATTCGTTCCGGACACAAGGAGCACGCCCATGCCTGCCTCCCAGTTCTCCCTCCACTCCGTATCGAAGCGGTTCGGCGACCGTGTCGTGCTCGACGGTGTCGACCTGTCGGTCCCGCCGGGCGCCAAGGCCGGCGTCGTCGGCGACAACGGATCCGGCAAGTCGACGCTCCTCGCGCTGCTCGCCGGCCGCATCCGCCCCGACAACGGTGATGTCCGCGTCGTCGCACCGGCCGGAATCGCGTATGCCGCGCAGTCGCTGGACTTGCCCGCGGATGCCACCGTCCAGGCGGCCGTCGACCATGTCCTCCACGACGTCCGGGAGCTCGAGACCCGGATCCGCGGCCTGGAGCGACGCCTGGCCGACTCGTCCGCCCCGGACTTCGACGGCCTCCTGGCCGAATACACGGAATCGACAGCGCTTTTCGAGAGCATGGGCGGCTACACTGTCGACGAACGAGTCGACGCCGGACTGCACGTGCTGGGGTTGCCGCATCTCGACCGGACACGCCGGTTCGACACGTTGTCGGGCGGGCAGCAGGCTCGGCTGGCACTTGCCGCGAGCCTGGCGTCGAATGCCGAACTCCTCCTGCTCGACGAACCGACGAACGATCTCGACGACGACGCCGTCACATGGCTCGAGCAACGCCTGATCGGCCATCGCGGCACCGTGGTCGCGGTGACCCACGATCGCGTGTTTCTCGACCGGTTGACACCGGTGATCCTCGAGGTCGCCGACCGCGGGGTGCGCCGCTACGGGCACGGCTACGACGGGTACCTCGCTGCGAAGGTGACGGAGCGACGACACCGACTCCGTGAATACGAGGAGTGGAGGCTCGAACTCGCCCGCAGCGCGCACCTGGTCGGCGCCAACGCGTCGAGGCTCGCGGCCATTCCACGCAAGCAGGACAAGGCCGGCTTCGGCCACGGCGCATTCCGGGCGCGCGGCCGCGACCACGGGGCGATGGGACGAATCCGGAACGCCAAGGAGCGAATCGATCGCCTCACCCGGAATCCCGTTGCGCCGCCACCGGATCTGTTGAGGTTCCGTCCGTGCCTGAGCACGGTCGTGGCGGCCGGACCGGAGGCACCGGCCGTTTCGCTACGCGACGTCCGGGTCGGCGACCGACTGTCCATCCCCCGACTGGACGTGCGGACCGGTGGCCGACTGCTGGTGACCGGCCCGAACGGCTCGGGAAAGACGACGTTGCTGAATGTGATTGCGGGCGTCATCATTCCCGATGCGGGGTCGGTGCGGGGGTCCGCCCGGATCGGATACCTGCCGCAGACGTCACGCAGGCGGCCGCCGGCGACGACACTGCTGCAGGCGTATGCGGCCGAACGCCCCGGCGATCCGGACGACACAGCGACAGAATTGCTCTCGCTGGGACTGTTCCGCCCGCGTGACCTGCACCGCCGGATCGGGGAACTGTCCTTCGGTCAGCGCCGACGCCTCGACGTGGCCTTGCTGGCTACGTCGGGCGCCGATTTGTTGCTGCTGGACGAGCCCACCAACCACCTGGCACCGGCGCTGATCGAGGAACTCGAGGAGGCGCTGGACGCATTCACCGGCACCGTCGTCCTGGTGACCCACGACCGCCGGATGCGGCGGCGATTCCGCGGCGACCGTCTCGCGCTGTGAGTCTCCGGCGGGCTCGACAGCGCCCCGAGCTCACCCCGCCATTTTCGACACCACCGACAGCGGGAGCACTTTCATCGCCATGGACACCGGCAGCCACGGCCACGCCGGGACGTACGCCTTGTTCGGTTCCTTCTCGATCGCGGCAGCCAATGCACGACAACCGGTCTCGGTGTCGACGATGAACGGAACCTTCTTCACCTTCTCGTTGATCTCCGAGCGGATGAAGCCGGGAAAGATGGTGGAGACGTCGATCCCGGTCTTCGCCAGGTCGGCGCGCATCCCCTCACCGAGCGTCGCGACACCGGCCTTCGACGCCGCATAGGTGGTGAGATTGCGCGGCATGCCCCGCATCGCGCTCACCGACGAGATCAGCACGACATGGCCGGCGTTCCGCGGCCGGAACAGCTCCAGCGCCGCCTCGCTCTGCGCGAGCGCGCCGAGGAAGTTGGTGCGTGCTGTCTGCACATTGGCGCGAAAGTAGCCGGTGCCCAACGGTTGGCCCTTGCCGAGGCCGGCGTTGACGATCACCCGGTCCAGGCCGCCGAGCTCCTCGTCCAACTCCCGGAACACGCTGAACACCTGGTCGTGGACGTCGACGTCCAGCTTCCGGATCGCGACCGTGATCTGCGGGTGCGCAGCGAGCAGTTCGCTGCGCAGTTCCTCGAGCCGGTCGGTACGCCGGGCAGCAAGCGCCAGATTGCGTCCCCGCGCGGCGAATTCGCGGGCCATGCCGCGGCCGAGACCCGAACTGGCGCCGGTGATGAGAATGCTCTGTCGAATCGCGCGGGTACCCACTATGCGCCTTCCGTGTCGATCAGTTCGTTGCAACGAGTATCGAGATGACCCACGGCGATCCAGAAGTGCTCGAACGCCGGGTTGGTGGTCTGCCCGTGGTGAAAGCGGTAGTAGATCTGCTGCGCGATCACTGCGAGCCGGAACAGTCCGAACACCTCGTAGAAGCGCCAATTGTCGATCGGCAGACCCGTTCGCTCGCCGTAGTATTCGACGATCTCGCGGCGGGTGAGCATGCCCGGGAGATCCGACGGCTGACGTTTGGTTGCCAGCATCATCGGATGGTCGTCGGCCTGCACCCAGTACGCGAGGCTCGATCCGAGGTCCATGAGCGGGTCGCCGACGGTCGCGAGTTCCCAGTCGAGGACGGCCCGCGGCTGCAGGCCGTCGCCGAGCACGACGTTGTCGAGCCGGAAGTCGCCGTGGATCACCGTCGATGCGATGTCGGCGGGCTGATTGTCGGCGAGCCACTTCGTGACCCGAGCGAAGTCTGGGACGTTGTCGGTGCGGGCGGCCGCGTAGCGCTTGGTCCAGCCCGCGACCTGACGACCGACATAGCCGGTGCCGCGGCCGAATCCGTCCAGGCCGGACGCCGCGGGGTCGACACCGTGCAGTTCGATGAGCAGATCGACCACCCGCAGACACAACTCCCGTGTGTTCTCGGGCGTGAGCCCGAGTTCGGCCGGGGGAGCAGACCGCAGAATCGTGCCCTCGACCCGTTCCATCACGTAGAAGTCGCTCCCCAGCACCGAAGGATCGGTGCAGAGGCCCACCATCGCGGGCACGTGCGGGTACACGGGCGCGAGCAGTGACTGGATGCGGTACTCGCGGACCATGTCGTGCCCGGACGACGGCTTCGCGCCCGCCGGGGGACGACGCAGCACCAGGTCGCGGTCACGATAGCGCAGCAGGTAGGTCAGGTTCGACGCCCCACCGGCGAACTGGCGCACCGCCGGAAGCCCGTCGGGCGCATCGGAGGTGCTGTCGCGCAACCACTTCGCCACCGCGTCCACATCGAATGCGTCCTCGTCGCGGACGGTACGCGCGTTGTCCGGCAGCCCCGCCCTCTCCTCGGTCACTGGTACTTGCCCAACTCTAAACGGGCCACGAGACCCTGATGTACCTCGTCGGGACCGTCGGCCAGGCGCAGTGCGCGGGCCGCCGTCCAGGCGCCGGCGAGCGGGAAGTCGTCGGACAGTCCGCCGCCGCCGTGGATCTGGATCGCGAAGTCGATCACCTGCTGCGCCACCCGCGGTGCGGCGACCTTGATCTCCGATACCGCCGACCGCGCGCCTGCGACGCCCTGTGTGTCGAGCAGCCACGCGGTGTTGAGCACCAGCAGCCGCAGCTGGTTGATCGCGATCCGGGCGTCGGCGACGCGTTCACGGTTGCCACCCAGGTTGATCAGCGGCTTGCCGAACGCGACACGTTCGGTGCCACGCTTGATCGCGAGTTCGAGTGCGGCCTCCGCGAGACCGACCAGTCGCATGCAATGGTGCACGCGTCCGGGCCCGAGACGTCCCTGCGCGATCTCGAATCCCCGTCCGGGGCCGGCGATGATCGCGTCCAGTGGCAGTCGCACATCGGTGAACGACACCTCGCCGTGCCCGCCGGGCTCGTCGTAGAAGCCCATGGTCGACAGCATCCGCTCGACCTTCACACCGGGCGCGTCCATCGGGACCAGCACCATCGAATGTCGTTGATACCGGTGCGCTTCCGGATCGGTGAGGCCCATGAAGATCAGGATCTTGCAGTCCGGGCTGCCGATGCCGGTGCTCCACCACTTGCGACCGTTCAGCACCACCTCGTCGCCCTCGACGACGGCGGTCGCGGCCATGTTGGTGGCGTCCGACGACGCGACATCGGGCTCGGTCATGCAGAACGCGGACCGGATCTCGCCGTCCAGCAACGGCTTCAGCCAACGCTGCTTCTGCTCGGCGCTGCCGTAGTGGTAGAGCACCTCCATGTTGCCGGTGTCGGGGGCGTCGCAGTTGAAGATCGCCGACACGAAGGGGGAGCGGCCCATCTCCTCGGCGAGCGGCGCGTACTCGACGTTGCTCAGGCCGGCGCCGAGTTCGGCGTCGGGCAGGAAGAGGTTCCACAGGCCCTGCGCGCGCGCCTTCACCTGCAGCGCGCGGAACTCGTCGGACACCTGCCACATCGCGGCACCGGCGACATCGGCGCGCTGCGCGAAAGGAGCCACCCGCTCAGCCCGCAGGCGCGCCTCGACGGGGGCGACCTCGGTCGCGATGAAGGCGCGCAACCGGTCGAGGTAATCCTGCGAACGTGCGTTCCGGGCGAAATCCATGCCGGCCTCCGTGACGTCGACTAACTGAGCATTGCTCAGTTAACGTAGACGTAGACTTGCCCCGCAATCAAGAACCCGGACGGTGTCATCTCGTGTCGATCGAAACTGCAGCCCCACGGCGGCGACTCCCGCCCGAGGAGCGCAAGCGGCAACTCGTCGCGATCGGCCTGCAGGAACTGTCCACGCGCCCCATCCACGCACTGTCGATCGATCAGGTGGCCCAGAAGGCGGGGATCTCCCGCGGCCTGCTGTTCCGGTACTTCCCGACCAAGCAGGACTACTACGTCGCGGTCGTCGGCGCCGCTGCCCGACGACTGCTGCGCGCAGCAGTCCCGAGCTCCGAGGAACCCGACACCGATCCGCTGTGGGCAGTGGTGCACGCGTTCGTCTCGTTCATCGACCGGCACGGGGCCAACTACCAGTCGTTCTTCCACGGCGGCTTCGGTGCCGACCCGCAGATCCAGGAGATCCGCGAGAACATGAAGAACACCATGGTCGAGCGAACCCTGGAGGCCACCGGCACGGAGCCCTCACCCGCCACCCGGATGCTGTTGCGCGGGTGGTGGTCGATGGTCGAGAGCCTCGCGATCGACCGCACGGTCGACCCCGTCTTCACCGTCGACGACGTCGTCGACCGGGCGATCGCGGCACTCCCGACACAATGACGCTGCGCCCACCCGGTCCGACTCCGAAACGCTGACGCCCCGTGTCGTTCTCGCGCAGAATGACATACACAACCCGACCACTACGCAACGCTGCTGTCGTCGCCGTTGCGGTGTTGCTGGCATCGCCGCTGGGCGTGGTGGCCGCGCAGTCCCGATCGACGTCCGCGGACACCGTTCGGACGGCCACCGGGATCACCGAAACCGCTGCAGCGCGAGCTGATTGCGGCCCGGGATCCAACCCCGAGACCGGCCTGCAGGGAGACGTCCCGGCCGGTGACCGCGACAGCGGCCGCAGCAGTCTCGGCTACACCTGCAACCTCGAACGGATCGGCGGCTACGCGGGCCGCGGCGGCGGCATCACCTCGACCAGCTACGACCACTGCGCTTACGTGGGCAGCTTCTTCCCCGGCAACCTCCTCGGGCCGGCCCAGGGCGTGCAGGTGCTCGACGTCTCGGACCCGAGCAATCCGGTGCTGACCGCCACGCTCACCGAGCCCGCGATGCTGGCCGGGACTTGGGAAAGTCTCAAGGTCAACGCGGCGCGGAAGTTGTTGGTGGGAGCGGGTGTTCCTGCCCTGACCGGTGCCGGGTTGCTCTCGGTGTACGACATCTCCGACTGCGCCCACCCCCGGCTCCTCAACGCGGGCCCGGGCACCGATCTGCGGATGCCACTGCCCATCACGGCGCACGAGGGCGGTTTCTCGCCCGACGGCAACACCTACTGGTCGTCGGGCACCGCTCCCGGACTGGTGAGCGCCGTCGATCTGACCGATCCGGCAAATCCCCGCGTGGTCTGGCAGGGGCTGCCGGGCCTGTCGATGCACGGGATGGGCGTGAGCCCCGACGGCAACCGGGTGTACCTGTCGAACATCCTCGGCGGCGTCACCGTCCTGGACTCGTCCGCGGTCCAGCGGCGTGACCCCGACCCCCGGGTCCTGACGGTAGCGCAGCTCACCTGGACCGACGGGTGGGCCACCCAGCACAGCATCCCGGTCGAATACGGCGGGCGCCCGTACCTGTTCACCGTCGACGAGGCCGGGTCCGGCGGGGTCAAACTCGTCGACATCTCGAACGACACCGCGCCGAAGGTCGCAAACACGATCAAGCTCGAGATCAACCTGCCCGAGCACCAGGACAGCATGCTGGCGTCGGCATCCGGGGGCTCCGTGTTCGCCTACGACTCGCACTACTGCGCCGCCGACCGGCCCGTCGACCCGACCGCCCTCGCATGCGGCTGGATCTCGTCGGGCATCCGGGTGTTCGACGTCCGCGATCCCTTCGACGTCCGGGAGATCGCGTACTACAACCCGCCCGCACGGAAGGGGCAGAACACCGAACTGTGGAACTCCCCGCACGCGCTCGCCTCGATCATCGGGGTCCCGATCCTCGAGGCGGGCGCAGTCGCACAGGCCGTCCAGCAGGGAGCGTTCGATCCCCGGGAGGCGCTGAGTCCGCGCACCGGCATGGTCGCCTTCGGCGACCTGTCCACCGACTGGTGCTTCTCCCCACCCGAGTGGCGCGGAAACGAACTGTGGGTCACATGCGCCGACAACGGATTCCTGACCCTGCGTCTGGACTCCGACACGTACATGCCGCCCGCCGACCAGCGCTCGACGGTCGGCTCGTGACCGCAATCCCCGGGTGGGCGAAGACTGCCGCCATCGGCGCGCTGATCCTGCTGTCGATGGTGCTGGGCGCGGCACTGCGTCCGCTCATCGTGGCGGACGATCCGCACGGCGCCCCGGTCCTCGAGGCCACCGAGATCGCCTTCGTGCAGGACATGGCCGCGCACCACGAGCAGGCCCTGATCATCACGCAGCAGCTGGATCCCCGCGCCGATCCAGCCGTGACCCGCCTGGCCCGGCAGATCCGCGACGGTCAGACCGCGGAGATGGGCACGATGCTCGGCTGGCTGCGCCTGGCCGGCGTCACGCCCACCAATCCGGCACCGATGACGTGGATGCACCCGCAGACCGCCGCCGGGCACGGCACGCACCACGACGAGTCCCCCGACGTCCTGTCACCCCCGATGCCCGGCATGGCCACGCGCGCCGAGATCGATGCCCTGGCGTCCACGGGTGGACGCGACGCCGAGATCCTGTTCCTGCAGCTCATGCAGCGCCACCATGTCGGGGGTGTCGCGATGGCGCAGGCCGCCGAGAGCCAACTCTCCGACGGTCCGGTCCGGCAGACCGCCCGCGAGATGCTGACGACGCAGAGTCAGGAGGCCGGGACGATGGCGCTGATGCTGACGCAGTTCGGTGCACCGCTGTTGCCCGTGAGGGGCCGGTAGCTCACCGCACCACGAGGTCGGTGTCGGTGGCGCTGAGGGTGATCGGAGCAATCTGCTTGCCGCGCATCCAGTCTCGAACGAACGCGTCGAGCACCGGATCGGCTTCGCGGGCATCGAATCGTTCGAGCGGGATCTCGATCGCCCCGACGAGGTGTCGCGGCTCCGAGTCCAGCCCGGCACCACGCGGCGCGAAGCGGAGACCGTCCGCGGTGTGCACGAGCACCGGGATCGCGGTGCCGTCGGGCGCGGTCACGATGGCGTTCCGGGTGGTGGCGGCGGGATCGAAATGATCGATGGACAGCCGATACCCGGACGGTGCGGCCTGCATCCCTGCCTGGTCGAGCAGGCGGGGATCGACCAGCGTGTACGGCAGTCCGACGTCGAGCAGGAACTGTCCGTCGACGAGCGTGTCCCGCGAGGGTAGTGACGCCGACAGATTCCACGGCGCGGGCGGAGCCAGCGTCTCCGTCGACCGGTCCTGCGGTGAATTGTCCAGCGGCGCGCCGGGAAGGTCGGCGTCGGTCGCGGTGAACTCCCAGGTGTCGGCGCTCAGATCCTTGTGCCAGAAGCCCGTGGCTCCGTCACGGCTACCGGCGACCCGCAGTTCCCGCATGCCCGGCCCGACCCCGGTGGAGTGCACGCTGATCGCCGACGTGATCTCGCCCGGGATCTTGGGCTGGCGCACCCAGTCCTGTGCAGGCAACCGGATCGCAGCGGTGTCGCGGTCCAGCAACTCCGCGAACATGTTCGGCGCGGTGGGCTTGCCGGTCTGGTCGTCCCAGCTGTAGCGGAAGAAGACCGAATCCGAACCGCCCGCATCGAAGTCGAAGTTACGGGTGAACATGTCGCCGAACTCGTTCGTCACGAATGTCGTCGACCCGGCGGACGACAACGCAACCGACCGGAACCGGCCGCCCAGCGGACCCCCGATCTCGTAACTCTGGTCGTTGGGCAGCCACGGGTCGGCGTACGTGATGCGGCTGCCGTCACCCGTCAACGACGGCACCATCGTCATCTTCCCGAGTCCGACGTAGTGGATCCGGCCTGCGGCGTCGGTGTAGGTCTGGTTGTCCCACGGCGACGAGACGCTCAGCGCCCACGTGCCCGGCGCCCCGCCGGGTAGCTGCTGGCCTTGCCCGGTCCACAGCGGCGCACCGAACGCGGACGTCCAGTTCCACAGCAGCGGCGAGTGCGACACGTTGTCGAGCGTGTAGATCCATCCGTCGCCGTCGACGGCGATCAGTTCGTCGTCGTCGACGGAGATGCCCACCAGAACCCCCCGCAGACAGTCCGGCAGCGGCGCATACCGCCACGGTTCGGCGTTCTCGCCGCTCTGCACCCGGGGGCGGGTGAGCAGGGCGCCGTCGACCAACGCGAAGTCCCAGAACCGATTGAACTGGGTCGTCTGGGTGCGCAGCTCGACCGACGAGGGAGCGGCCACGCCCACGGCCTCCGGCAGCAGCACGAGTCCGTCCCTGGCGCCCGTCGACGGCGCCCCCGGCGGCAGCTGCGCGGTACCGAACGGTACGCACGACGCCGGCCGAGAGGCGCCCTCGGCACCGGCCGGGGGCGCGGCGGTCAGGAGTGCGGTCACCGCCGCGGCGCACGTCACCGCTGCACCGACGCGGATCCGGGCGGACGTTCGGGGGCGTTCGCGATCACTCACGCGATCCAATATCCCCCAGGTCCTGCCCGTATCCCGGCACCGCACTCGCAGAATGTGAGTGAGTCGTCGCTACCCCGGCAACGTGATTTTCACACCAGGCAGGATTTCGATGACGCGAGGCGCGGGCGGGGGCGGTAGCTGCGGCGCCGGCGCGGCGGGCGGCGGGGCGCCCGGCGCGGGAGCGCTCGAACTCGTCGCGCCACCGGTACCCGTGGTGACGCCGGTGTACGCCGGGACACCGGCCTGGCCGCCGATCGGGGCCGGCCACGGGAACTTCTCGATGGGAGCGTCGTCGAGCGCGCCGTCCATCGTCTTCTTCCAGATGTCCGCCGGAAGACCCGAGCCGTAGACGAGCCCGCCCCGACTGTTCTCGATCGCCTTGGCATCGGCCGTGCCGACCCACACCGCGGTGGACAGCTGCGGGGTGTACCCCACCATCCACGCGTCCTTGTTCTCCCCGGTGTCCCCGAGCTGAGCGGTACCGGTCTTGGATGCCGACGGGCGTCCGCCGGCGAGCCCGTGGTTACGCGAGTACCCGGCGATCGGAAGCATCGCCTGGGACACGTTGTCGGCCACGGCGGCATCCAACCTGCGCTCGCCCTCCGATGCCGGACGCTCGAGCAGCACCGCACCGTCCGCGGTCACGACCTTCTGCACGAAGTACGGCTTGTGGTACATGCCCGACGCGGCCAGCGTCGCGTACGCCGACGCCATGTCGATCGTCCGGGTCAGATACTGCCCCAGCACGATTCCGTTCTCCGGCGGCCCGCCCTCCTGCGTGAGCGTCGGATACTGCCAACCGGCGACGGTCTCCGGGATGCCCGCCTGGTGGGCCGCATCGGCGATCTTCTGCGCACCGTCGTCCAGCGCCAACGTCAAACGGTAGAAGCTCGTGTTGAGCGAGCGCTTGAGCGCCTCGGCGATGGTGCATTTTCCGCACGACTCGCCCTCGACGTTGTTGATGGTGACCCCGTACACGGACAGCGGGGAGCTGTCGTAGGTCTGCGACAGTGGAATGCCCTGCTGCAGAGCGGCAACCAGGCCGAACACCTTGAACGACGATCCCGTCTGCAGTGCGGCCTGCGCGAAGTCGAAGCCCTTGCCGTCGACGCCGCCGTAGTAGGCGCGGACCGCGCCCGAACGCGGATCGATCGAAACGACCGAGGTACGGAGGTTTTCGGGTTCGCCGTCGAACGTGTCGGCCACCGCGTCGAGCGCCGCCTGCTGCGCTTTGGGATCGATCGTGGTGGTGATCTGCAGGCCCTCGGTGTCGAGATCCTGCTCGCTGATCCCCGATTCGGCGAGTTCACGCAGAACCTGCGCCCGGATCAGCCCCTCCGGCCCGGGTGCGGCGCCCGCATCGGGGTTGGGAGCGGCGGGCAGCACCGCGGGGAACTGCATCGCTTCACGTTCGGTCGAGGCGAGCGCGGTCATCGTCACCATGCCGTCGAGCACGTACGCCCAGCGCGATTCCAGCGCTTGCGGGTTGGTGACGGGATCGAGACTCGACGGGCTCTGGATCACCGCCGCGAGCACCGCACCCTCGGCCACCGTGAGGTCGGCGAGCGGCTTGTCGAAGTAGGCGTTGGAGGCGGCCGCGATGCCGTACGCGCCGCGGCCGAAGTAGATGGTGTTGAGGTAGGCGGCGAGGATCTCGTCCTTGGACCATTCGCGCGCCATCTTCGACGAGATGACCAGTTCCTTCATCTTGCGCGACACCGACCGCTCCGAGCCCACCAGCGTGTTCTTGACGTACTGCTGAGTGATGGTCGATCCGCCGCCGGCACTGTCGCGGCCGAGGACGTTGTCGCGGGCGGCCCGCGCGAATCCCGAGACCGAGAATCCCGGGTTGGAGTAGAAGTCGCGATCCTCCGCGGACAACACGGCGTTGCGGACGTGCCCGGGAATCTCATCGAGGGCCACCTCGGTTCGATTACCCTCGGGCGGCACCACTCGGGCGATCTCCGTGGCGCCGTCCGAAGCGAGGATCGTCGAGACCTGGTTGGTCCGCATGTCGCTGGGGCGAGGGACGTCCGCGTCCCGGTACGCGATGCCGAACGCCACCAACGGCGTCGCGATCAGCAGTACGACGACGACCAGGCTCACGTACAGCGCGATCTTCCGACGACGACTCATAGGTCGTCGACGCCCCTTCTTCTTTCCGGCACGAGGGTCCGCGGCGGGTGTCTTCGCGCCGCCGGTGTTGGTTGAATTCACAATCGAACTTTCGTCTCAATCAATGCTTTACCACGAATCTTCGCACTGCTCATGGGCTTCTGGCCGCATTTGCGGCGACACGCAACCCCCTCGCGAACCTCTCGAACAGGTTGACATCGGGCACCCCCGACGTGCAACCTCTATTTCACTATTGTTGTAGTGAAATGGAGATTCGATGGTGGAGTTCCACATCAACCGTCGATCCGGCATCCCCGCCTACGTGCAGCTGGTACTGCAGGTCAAGCAGGCACTGCGGCTGGGCGATCTGGCACCCGGCGACCGGCTTCCGACCGCCAAGGAAGTGGTCGCGGCCGTCACGATCAACCCCAACACCGTGCTCAAGGCCTACCGGGAGCTCGAGAACGAGGGCCTTGTCGAGGCACGGCCGGGACTCGGCACCTTCGTCACCGGATCCCTGCTAAAGCCCGGCATGGAGGCGCGACAGGCCCTGCAGGCCGAGGTGGCGACGTGGGTGCGCGAGGCGGCGGCCGCGGGCCTCGACCGAGCGGATCTCGAGGCACTCGTGGCGGCGACATTGGACATCGAGTTCGGCGAGGACACAGGAGAGTTCAGATGAGTGAGTCGGACATCGCGCTGACCGTGCGCGACGTGTACAAGCGGTTCCGCCGTACCGAGGCCCTGCGCGGCTGCTCCTTCGACGTCGAACGCGGCAGCATCACCGCCCTCGTGGGCGCGAACGGCGCCGGAAAGTCGACGCTGATGTCGATCGACAGGCTCGAACTACCGATTCGTCCGTCACCTCGACCCGGAGAAGCAGTGCCTCGCCGCAGGTCCCGCTATGGAGAAATACCGGGCTCGGTTCGCTTCGTCCGGGCTGCCGGAATAACCCAACCCCGAGCTGAGCAGGGATACGACCGTCTGATCTAATTCTGCTCTCGCGGGTCCATTCCGTCTGCATCCAAAATGCCGGTGTACCGAACGAATGCCTTATCCACTTCACTCGCAATCTGGACGAGCGTTCCCTCCTCCATGCGGTAGGTCCTATCCGGATCGCCCCTGAAGGAAAGCCAATTGAAGCTTGTTGTGATCCAGACGTCATCGAAGATAAGAATCTTGGCGTGGGTGTTCTGAAGCCGGACGACCCTCAATCTCTCGAAACGTTTCGCCAAATTATCGAGCCTTTGAAGAGCGGAGCCATCCGATCCTCGGTCATCCGGCCCGTAACCATGGCCGATGTGCACTTCCACGCCGGCCCGCAGACGTCGCTCAAGTGCGGCGACAAAGTCAGTGTTGACGACGCCGCCTTTGACCCAAGGCGCAATTATGAGCAGTCGCTGCTTGGCGGCGTTCAGCGCCTTGGTGAGCAGTTGTGAGTGCTCATGGACATCAACGCTTCGTACTGCTATCTCCTCGATGCGCTTGGGCGGGCGCTCCAGAGCCTCCGCTTTGCCCGTCCGGGGCCGTTCGCCGGCTGCTCTGATGATCTCGACCTGATCACTCGCCACCCGCTGCTGTTCGAGCTCAGGACCAAGGCGAGGGCGAGGATCCGGAGCAGCGACAGCGATGCCCAGCTTTGCTGCGGCCTCCGCAGCGGCGAGCTCAAGGCCATGAGCTGGCTGCAGGTCACCGTTGATACAGAGTCCGAGCTCGACCTCTCCGGTTCCGGGATCCCCGTAGATCAGCAGCTGGGCCGGCATATAAAGATGCAAGTGCTGCGAGGCAATCTTTCTCACACGCAACACTTCGACCTGTCTCATTCGGTCATCACCAGATTCGATGAGTTGGTTGAATCGCTCAACCGTCAGAGCGTTCAGGTCAATGCGAGAGTTCTTCTTCGCAGGAAGCAGCTCCAGACCAGCCTCTTGCGCATCTCGCTTCTTGATAAGACTCGAGCGCGCGTATGCCTGCGCATCCCACACAAGTCGATCGAAAGGGACGTTGAGCTGAGTAAGAACAGGCTGAACAGCAGCAAGATTGCGGGCAGCCTCAAGGCCGAGCGCGGTAAGCCCAAGTCGTCCCGAACTTTCGCGTGCGAGATTGTTGGAGCTAATCTGGTCGGCTACAGTGGCTACAACTTGCTCACGCTGTAGCCCTAGCAGGGATGCGATCTCATCGATCTCCAGCACTCCGGCGTGAACGAATCTCAGAATAAACTCGTCAAGCAACGGAATTGGTTTTCGCTCCTGAGCCAGGACGTCGACACGAAGAATCGTAACAGGCACGGCTGCATCGACGACTCTCACGAGTTCGAGTCCAGGTCGATGGTCACCGAACCTGCGACCGATCATGTCCGCTGACGTCAAGTTCATCGTTCGGCCATCCTAATCTCACAATCATCTTGATGGCATTCAATGTACGTCAAGACTTTCTTCAGTGCGCCAGTTGTCCCCCTAATAAATCCGGCGTCTCCAACGATGGTGAGTCCGAATCGAGCGCGGGACAGCGCCACATTGATACGTCGCCAATAGTCGGGCCCAATGAAGCCCAGTTGGGCCTTGGAGTTACTCCTTGTTACCGAGAAGATGGCAACGTCTGATTCGCGACCTTGCACCGCGTCGACGCTCATAACAGTGATTTCGAGATGCCTTAGTTGATCGCGTAGAGGGGCGAGCTGTTGGTTCAATTCGGCAACCTGAGCGACATATGGCGCGATGATTAGTACGTCCAGCTGGTCGCCGCCCGGGGAGAGAAGTACGAATTTCTTGTCGATCGAACCGTTCAGCACCTTAAGTCGGTCGACCACGATTCGTGCCTCTGCACGGTTCGCGTAACTTTTACCCTTACCTTGAGGAGCGGCCTCGCGGCGAGCGTCGCCATGTGCTGCAGTGTCGAGCCAAAGCACAGGCTTTCCATATCCAAGTGCATAGCCCTCAAGCCCGCGCTCATTCGGGGACTGTAGTTTCTCTCCATAAAAACACGTCGAAATCATGTTCCCAATCGGACGGATCATGCGGTATTGCTTGTTCAGCATGACCTGCGAATGCTCTGGTAGTCGATCCGTCAGCCGTTGAAAGAGAGTCTGCTTCACGTCATCGGGTTGGATCTGATGATCGTTCATTAGGTCCTTGTTCCGGAGGAGGTCCTCGTCGACTGGCGGCAGCTGGTTCGTGTCGCCAACCACGACCCACCGCTTGGCCCTGGAAACGGGTACTAGGGCTTCCGTCAGAGTTGCTCGTGAAGCCTCATCGACGATGCATAGATCGATATCGAGGTGACGAACGGCCGGATGTCGGAGGTAGCCGACACAAGTCCCCGCAATGATGTGCGTCTGATCGAGGAAAGCGGTCGCGAGTCCCGAATCCGACGCGATTCGCTGCAACCATTCGCCTTGCAACCTCAGACGAGTGAGCAGCGCCTGAGCATCGGGGCTCACGCCGATCAGCGCGTCAACTGCGCTCAGCGCGTCGCTGGAGCTCAGCTCAGAGGATAGTGTCAGGTCGCCACCCAACTCCGTTTGAGCCTCCAGAAGCAGCTCATCACCGAGGTCTATCAAGGCGTCGACCTTCTCCTGGACATTCGTGGACGAAGTCGGTTCTGCGAGAGAGGTCGCGAGCTCCGACGGGTGGTCATCTTCGTCAGGATGGGTGTTCTGAAGTTGGTCAAGCTGCGACAACGTGGCGGAGAGCTGCTGGAGAGCGAGGGCAGCACGCAGGTGTGTCGGGTCGAGTCCTGCCTCGGTCGCTCTTGCGCCCATATGTTTCTCAGCGTTCTTGCGAACCGCACGTGCCCATCGCTTCATTTGCGCATCCAGAAGCAGGTGACGGATAGACTCATCAACGCGGCTGGGGTCTGCGCTCGCCAGCCGAACCATGCTGTCCTGTCCGTCGTTGGCCAAGCGCTGCAAGGCGTTGTCCACGGCGACATTCGTCTGGGAGGCGATGAGTACTCGAGCGTCAGGATTAATAAGCAGGGTTTGCTCCACGAGTTCCGCGATGAAACTCGTTTTTCCCGTTCCTGGAGGCCCTTGCACGACGAACATGTCGGGGGATCCCAGCGCGGTCTCAATGGCCTCGCGTTTGCGCTCGTCCAGCTCGCGGTTCCAATTCGTGATCGAGACGGGGTTCGGTTCGGTATTGCGACCTGGGGCGAGTAGCAGATCCCGTAGATCCGGGCGCGCTGACTTGTCGCGCTGAACGTCATCGATGGCATGGCGCTGTCGATTTAGGGCGGCTTCGTCAGGACCCAGATGCGGATCAAGGAAAGCGCGGTCCGGTAGACCTTCCCACCTTCTTGGACTCAAGATCACGATTCGATCGACGTCATGATTCACGACCTCACCCCAACCCAACTTCCGGTCGGTTGCTTGATCTCTAACACGCCACTCCGTGCCAACCAGGTCGTGATCGACTGCAGCATCTAGAGTGAAAGTCGCCTCGCGACCACGGGTCTGGCACTTCCTGTAGGCAAGGGGCTTCTTTTCGCCCCGGGCCAGCTCTTCGCGGGCGTTGAGGACCCGCCGCCACGTATCGAATAGAAATTCATGGTCCCGTTCCTCACCTTCCACCTCGTCTGGCTGGTCTTCGACGTCGTATGAGGCATCGATCGTGTCAACCAACATGGCAACGCCGGCCTGAGCGCGGGTGAGGTTTTGTGGTTGCTTGAACGTCCATTCGAATAGCTTCGGCAGTAGCAGCGCCCTGCGTCGGTGGTTCTCCAGGCGCTCAAAATCGGGTTCGGTGGCCCTGATAATTACAGCGCCACTCTCATCGGACTTCAACGTGAAACTCCACGCCTCGCCGTCCAGCCGAATACTGTCTCGTTGGACCTCACCGGAATCCCGATCATTAAAGAATGATGCATACACATCGCCGGATAGATCAGCCTGCGCCTTAGCCGCGGCCTCTTGCCGCGCATCGTCAGCTCCTCCTAGGGATTGGGTGGCGGACTTGGTCAGACGGAGCCAAACATGATTGCGTGCTGCTTGCCGCTGGACGTAATTTCTCTGGTGAATTGCCTTCAGGGCACCCAGAAGGTCGCTGGCATTCTTGGGGCGATCTTCAGGTTGAATTGAAATACAGGTTCCGAGCAGTTTCCGTATGTCTTGCGGAACGGGAATTGCCTCCAACGCTCGTTCGACACTGGCTGGATCCTTTAGCTGCTCTTCAGTCATACACTGTATTAAAAGAACCCCCATCGAGTAGACATCCCTCACATATCTGATGTCCGCATTGAGTTCAGGTGGCGCGTACGGCTTGGAATGCCACGCCGCGACTGTATGCGTAGACGTCTGCTCTTCGCCTCGGATCTTCGCGATACCGAAATCTGCGAGCAAGGGGACCCCGGCATCGGAGATGAGCACGTTTTGTGGCTTGATGTCCCGGTGCTCAATCTGCATCAGGTGCGTGTAGGCCAACGCATCAACGAGCGGCAAAGCGACGTCTACAGCAAGGCGGTCCCAGGACTCCCACGGACCAGACTCTTTCAGGACGTCAGCTAGGTTGCGTTCGACCCAGTCTAAGACCAGAAAGTAGGTGTCCGTCTCGTCGATGCCGGCCGAGCGGCAGCGCACGATGTTGGGGTGTGACAGACTCTGGAGAGTTCTGGCCTCATTGTTGAACACCTTGCGTGTCACGTCGTCGGACTGCCCCGACAAGAGCTTGACGGCGACAAACGATTCGTCGCGATCGTCGATAGCCTTCCGTACGACAGAGAACGTCCCGCTACGGCGCGCCACCTTGAGAAGCACGTAATGGTCGTCAATGATTTCTGGCACGCGCCGCATCCCCCTGGTTCGACTCTGGTCTGGACCGCACCCATAAAAGCACAGACGCCGGACACGAAGGAACCCCGGCGCCCGACACGTGTTCAACCGTCCCTAGCTCAAATTTGCGCCCTGAGCGTCCCGACGGCAATACCTCAACCATTGCGCGCATCGCTCGAATGAAGAACTGCTGGCGGGCGGCCCTAACAGCGAACGAAAATACTGCATCGAGCCTCGCTTACTATTTCACGATAAGCTAGCGGCAACAGCGGGGCGCTCGTGCCTTTGTTTCGTCGGCTACCGCAGCTATCCTCCTCGATGAAGCCCCCCCCCTTTGCATCCTTGCTGCTCAAGATGGACCGCTCGCGTCGGAGGCGGCTGTCGCGTTCGCAACCGCGTTCGGAGCGGGGCCAGCGCAGACATCACTGGCCAGTCAGGACATATATGGGTGCTCTGATCGATCGGTCAGGGAGCTGATTTCGTCCCGATGATGATTGTTCGGCAGGTATAGCTCACCCAGTGCGTGCTGCACGCGCAGATCTACTTCACCAATTCGTCCAGCGAGCATTGCCCGCCACGTAGGTCGCGTCAAGTTCGCCGTCAGTGTCGACGCCGCACGGGACTGTGCGTACGTGGAGCGCCAACGCGCTAAAAGACTTGGACCACTTCGAGGTCCGCTATCACGCCGACAGCCTCTTCCTCCGCTTCCAGCTGACTGAAGCCGCGCTGCTGCTCGCCCTCACCGCACTGCTGCTCGCCCCCTCGCTGTGGGCGGTGCGCAGACTCCGCCCCCCTGACGGACCTGTCAGTCACCAACCAAACGCTCGACGCCGATTCGGTGTCGAGCGTTTGACGTTTTCGCCATCCTCGGCAATTCCGACAAATCACCCGAGCACGACCACTTATGGCACTCGGGCGCTCAATAGCACTGGTAAAGAAGCGGATTCGCGGAGTAAGGCAAGTCTTCGACCCCAGCCACGAAGTGTCCCACTGAACGGACATGTGACTGGCGTCACGCTTTTGCGATCAGTGTGATGTGAGAGCGCCGTCGGCCGACCGAAGGTGCCACGGCGGGAAGCTGCGCACCCGCCACCTCCGGAGACTTCACAGGGGCCGAAACCTTTTGGTCCCTTTGCTTATTGGTGTCTGAAAGGATTCCACGGATGGTCACCACCCCGACCGGCGGCGTTATGCCGTCGCCCACCGACCCCACAGGTCGGGCACCCCAGGAGGGCTGGAACTTCCGGCTCATCCTGTCCCTGGCCTCGATCGTTCTCCTGCTCGAGCTCCTCGCGGTCAGCTACATGATGATCTCGACGGCCTTGCCGGCGATCGCCATGAACTACCAAACCACCCAGGGCGCGTGGCTGCTGACCGCGTTCCTGCTGGTCGGAGCCATGGCGGCGCCGCTGATCGGCAAGCTCGCGGACATGTACGGCAAGCGCAAGATGCTGCTGGCCTGCATCGGAATCGCGCTCGTCGGCTCGTTCATCTCGGCCATCGCATCGTCGTACGCCATGATGATCGCCGGCCGCTGCCTGGCCGGCCTGATGGTGCCGACCCTGTTCCTGAGCTACTCGCTGATCCGTGACGTCTTCCCGGCGAAGACGGTTCCGCTCGCGGTCAGCATCGCCACCAGCGGCATGGGTCTCATCGCGATCCCCGCGCCGTTCCTCACCGGCTGGCTGCTCGACGACTTCGGCTTCCGGTCCATCTTCTGGTTCTTCGTCATCTGCCTCGTCGTGCTGGGCGTCCTCATCCAGTTCACGACGCCCGAGTCGGGCGTGCGACTGCGCTCGCGGGTCGACCTCATCGGCGCGGTCCTGCTCGGCGCGGGTATCGCCGGCATCCTCCTCTCGGTCAGTTTCGGTCCCTCGTGGGGCTGGACGGACACCGGCACGCTGACCTTCCTCATCGGCGGCATCGTGCTGCTGATCGCCTGGGTGGTGTCCGCACGGACGATCAAGGAGCCGCTCATCGACCTGGATGTGCTCGGCAAGCGTCCGGTGCTGCTCACCACGATCAGCTCCGGTGTCGTCTACGGCGCCTCCGGCCTGTTCACCATCCTGTTGCCGATGATGGTCATGACCCCGGCCCTGTTCGGGCTGGGCTACGGCTTCGGCGTCGACGCCGAGGGCTTCGCCCTGTACCAGTTGCCGATCGGCTTCGCCGTCGTCCTCGGCGGCCTGCTCGTCGGCACCATGGTCGGCCGCAACATGCGTCCGCGACCGCTGCTGGTGAGCGGCCTGCTGCTCAACGCCTTCGCCTTCGCACTGATGGCACAGGTCCACGACACCAAGGGCATCATCATGCTCGTCTGCGCCATCTTCGGTTTCGGCATGGGCATGGGTTACGCCTCGATCCCGAACCTGCTGATCGAGGCCGTGCCGCCGCAGCTGCAGGCCAGCTCCGCCTCCATGGTGGGCGTGGCGCAGTCGATCTTCCCGGCAATTCTTCCCGTCGTCGCGTTCGCGATCATGAACAACTCGCACATCGTGCAGTTCCCGCCGGAGATCCAGGCGACGCTGCAAGGTGCCGTGTTCTACGACGAGGCCGGATTCCAGGTCGCGTTCTGGATCGGTGCGATCTTCGCCCTCGTCGGCGCAGCCGTGGCATTCCTTCTGCCGCGCAACATCACTCAGGTCGAGGTTCCGGCATCAGCCACTCGATCGGCCACCGATGGCGACGAGCTCGTCGCCGCGGGCTGACGATTGCGAATCGTCTACCTGCCTGATGGATGTCAGCCCGGTAGGGGAATGGTGACACCCGGGAGGATCTGAATCCCAGGTGCCGGCGCGGGGGCCGGTGCCGGGGGAGCTGGAACGGGAGCAGGCGCCTGCGGTACGGGGGCGGGTGCCTGCTCCCGTTGTTGTTGTTGCGGCGCAGGCGCATTCCACTGCTGCTGCGGCACCGGCGCCTGCTGGACAGGTGCCTGCGGCACGGTTTGCACAGGAGGCGTCCAGGCGGGCGCCTCCTGTTGCTGCGTCTGCATCGACCGCTGCCGGGTCGGCGCGGGCTCCGAGTACTGCTGTTCGGTGGTGGCCGTCCCCCCGGTCGCCGCGGGCGCCCGACCCTGCTGGCCTCCCGGCTGCGGAGATGTCTGGAACTGCTCGTTCGCCGAGCCGGCGAGCGCCCCATCCATCGTCTCCTTCCAGATGTCCGATGGCAGACCGGCACCGTAGATCGCTCCACCCCAACTGGTTTCGATGGGCTTTCCGTCGGGCGTCCCCACCCAGACGGCGGTGGACAGAGACGGCGTGAACCCCACCATCCACGCGTCCTTGTTCTCGCCGGTATCGCCCAACTGGGTGGTGCCGGTCTTGGCTGCCGACACCCGCCCACCGGCGAGGCCGTGGTTGCGCGAGTACGCGGCGATCGGCACCATCGCCTGCGTCACCGTGTCGGCGACGGCCGGTTCGAGCCGCTGCTCCCCGTCGTTCGGTGCCCGGTCGAGCAGCACCCGCCCGTCCGCGTCCACCACCTTCTGGACCAGATACGGCTCGTGGAACTTGCCCGACGCCGCCAGCGTCGCGTATGCGGACGCCATGTCGATCGGTCGAGTCTGATACTGCCCCAGCACAATGCCGGTCTCGGGGGGACCGCCGGCCTGGGTGAGCGTCTCGGAGGCCAGGCCCGGAATCTGCTTCGGGATGCCGGTCTGATGGGCGGCGTCGGCCACCTTCTGCGCACCGTCCTCCATCGACATCGTCAGCCGGTAGTAGCTGGTGTTCAGCGAACGTTTGAGAGCCTCCGCGAGGCTGCACGTCCCGCACGTCTCGCCCTCGACGTTCTTGATGGTGAGGTCGCCGACCGTGAGCGGTGCGCTGCTGTACTGGGAGCTGAGCGGAATCTTGTCCTGCAGCGCCGCAATGGCGGCGAACACCTTGAACGACGACCCGGTCTGCAGCGGTGCCTGCGCGAAGTCGTACCCGGTGCCGTCCGCGCCGCCGTAGTACGCGCGGATCGCCCCCGACCTCGGATCGATCGACACCACCGACGCCCGCAACTGGTCGGGTTGCCGGTCCAGGGTGCGGTTCACGGCATCGACGGCCGCCTGCTGCGCTTTCGCGTCGAGCGTCGTGGTGATCTGCAGGCCGCCGGTGTTGAGATCCTGCTCGCTGATCCCCGCAGCCTCGAGTTCGGCGGCCACCTTCGTCCGGACCAGCCCCTCCGGTCCGGGGGCGACATCATCGGAGTCCGGGGGAGCGGACGGCAGAACCTCCGGGAACTCGGTCGCGGCCCGCTCGGTCGCCGCGAGGACACCCATCTCGACCATGCCGTCCAGTACGTAGTTCCAGCGTGCCCGCAGCGCGTCGAGGTTGGTCGCCGGATCGAGCAACGAGGGACTCTGGATCACCGACGCCAGCACGGCGCCCTCCGCGAGCGTCAACTGCTCCACCGGCTTACCGAAGAACGCCCGCGAACCCTGCGCGATCCCGTACGCATTGCGGCCGAAGTAGATGGTGTTGAGGTACGCCTCGAGGATCTCGTCCTTGGACCACTGTCGGGCCATCTTCGCCGACACCACCAGCTCGCGGGCCTTCCGGACCACGTTGCGATCGGTGCCGACCAACGCGTTCTTGACGTACTGCTGCGTGATCGTCGACCCGCCGCCGGCGCTGTCCCGACCCAGCACGTTGTCGCGGCCCGCGCGCAGGAATCCCGAGATCGAGTACCCGGGATTCGAATAGAAGTCGCGGTCCTCCGCCGACAGCACCGCGTTTCGGACGTATCCGGGCACCGCGTCGAGCGGCACCTCGGTGCGGTTGCCCTCGGGCGGCACCACCTTCGCGACCACACTGGTCCCGTCCGACGCGAAGATTGTCGCCACCTGCGCCGGACGCATCTCCGCCGGGCTCGGCACGTCCGCCAGCACGTATGCGACACCCAACAGAACCAGCGGGACGATCACGACGGCGGCCACGATGCGCAGCACCATCTTGCGACGTGATCGCGGCGCAGGCTGTGGCCGCTCGGGTTTCTCGGGGTTCGTGCTGCTCGTGGGATTCACGCGCGCAACTTCCGGTCCGCAATCGGCGATCCGGCCGCATCCCTCACCGGGGTCGGTCGAATCCGGGCGTCCTCCGATCGTCGCACCTCGAGGTCACGAGAACATGTGATTGCGCGAGGTGCGAGGACGGACCCGGCATACCCGACGCCTCCCCTCCCCTCCCGCGTTTTGCGCACTTATCGCGCGCCCGGGGCCTGGATCGTCGCGATAAGTGCGCAAAACGCGGGAGGAGGGCGAGATCGTGGCGGTCCCTGTAAGAAATACCGACGGCCCGGACACTTCTTCGTATGGGAGAGGAACGGCCGGAATCGCCGGCAACGGGGGACAGCGTGCGGTTCACGGGGCTGTGGGATGCGTACGCGGGGCGGGTGTTCGCCTACGCCAGCCGACATGTCGACCATCACGCGGCGCAGGAGGTGGTGTCGGAGACGTTCCTGGTGGCGTGGCGCCGCCTGTCGGACGTCCCGGAGCCGGCGCTGCCGTGGCTGCTGGTGGTCGCCCGCAACACTGTCGCGAACCACCGCCGCACCGATCGCCGGCGTGACGCGCTGGCCGACAAGATGGGCCGCCTCGAGCAGCTCGCGGTGTCCGCGCCCGGCGCCGACATCACCGTCGCCGACCGGGGAGAGGTACTCGCAGTCTTGGCGGCCCTCACGCCGACTGAACGCGAAGCCCTGCTCCTGACCGCGTGGGACGGCCTGAACGCCACCGAAGCCGCCCGGGTGGTGGGCTGCTCCGTCCCGGCCATGCACGTCCGGTTGTTCCGGGCCCGACGACGCTTGCGTGCCGGGACACCAACCGAATCTGCCACCCCGGCTCCGCTGCGGGTCGTCCCCGAACCGAGGAGCGTGCGATGACGACGGACCTGCTGGAGACGCTCGAAGCGATGCGACCCGATTCCGACGCGCTGTGGCCGGAGGATCTGCGGGCCGCGGCATGCGCACGCATCATCGCGGCAGACGCCGAGCCGACCACTCCTCGGGCCCGTTCCCGGCGGGCGGCCACCGTCGTCACCGTCGCGGCGTTGGTCGCCACAGCCGGGGTCGGGGCCGCTGCGGCATCCGGGATGATGCCGCAGGCGTTCACCGACCACTTCTCACACTGGCGGGACGCACTGGGGCCGGGCACGGCCCCTGTCGACCCGGCCGCCGCCCAGCGGGTCGGCACCGTCCCCGGCGGCCCGGACGGACTCGTGTTCAGCGTCCTCGTCGCTCACGGTGCCGGTGACCAGCGGTGCCTGGCCTCGGTGTTCGAGAGCCCCGAGAGCGCCACGCAGCCCGGCCCGTCGGAGTTCACCGATCTGGGTAGCCGGTGCAGGCAGGGACCCGAAGGGTTCGGCGATCTGGGCGACGGTGCCGGCTACTTCCCCCTCGCGTTCGGGGATGGTGGTGGAGGTGAGATCGGTCCGAACGCCGTGACCTTCGACGCGGCAGCAGGGCAGGCGGTGCGCGCCGAGATCCGCACGAGCACCGGTCAGGTGCTGCCCATGGTTCTCGCGGACGGCAGCTTCTTCGGATGGTTCCCGATGCCCGCGACACCCAGCAGCCCCCGCCCGGTACTCACCGGATACGCCGACGACGGCACCGTCGTCGGCAGCTTCGAGATCGGGCCTGGCTTCTAGGCTGTCGCACCCCGCGTTTTGCGCACTTATCGCGAGTCCGGAGCCCGATTCCCCGCGATAGGTGCGCAAAACGCGGGGAAAGGAGGAGGGCGGAGAGCCAGGCCGGGGAGGGGAGTCCGACCGGTCAGGTGCGGCGGCGCAGGACGATCGCTCCGCCGAGCGCCGCGACGCACGCCAGGAGCACCAGCGACGACGTCGCCGACGGCTCGCCGCGCACGATGGCGACGGCCGCGGCGAGGAACGCCATCGCGGTGAAGAACCCGAGGATGCCGATCAGCATCTCGAGCGACTGACGCCGCCGTGACGGCCTAGGCACGTGGAGCCGCCATGTCAGCTCTTCACGCCGCCCGCGGTGAGACCGGAGACGATGCGGCGCTGGAACACCAGCACCATGATCACCAGCGGGATCGTCACGAGCGTGCCGGCCGCCATGATCGCGGCGTACGGCTGCTCCCACGAATTGGCGCCGGCGAACCGGGCGATCGCGACGGTGACCGGTTCGGTCTTCTCCGTCGACAGCAGGCTGGCGAGCATGAACTCGTTCCACGTCGCGATGAACGCGAGGATCGCGGTCGTGAACAGCGCGGGCGCGGCCAGCGGCAGGATCACCAGCCGGAACGCCTGGAACCGTGAGGCGCCGTCGATGCGGGCGGCCTCCTCGAGTTCCCACGGCAGATCCGACAGGAACGACGTGAGCGTGTAGATGGTCAGCGGCAGCACGAACGAGATGTTCGGGATGATCAGCGCCTGGTACTGGCCGATCCACCCGAAGTCGCCGAACAGCTGGAACAGCGGCGTCATGAGCGCGACGGTCGGGAACATCGATGCGCCCAGGATGATGCCGGTGACGATGTACTTGCCGCGGAACTCGATCCGGGCGAGGGCGTACGACGCGAACACACCGAGCAGCAGGCCGACGGCCGTCGTCACCACGCCGATGATCAGGCTGTTGACGATCGCGCCGAGGAAGTCGTTGCCCTTGTCCGTGGACAGTGCGGCGCGGAAGTTGTCGAGCGTGAGGTACGTCGGCCACGGCGTGGTGTCGAAGGTGTGGTCGACCTGCCGGAAGGCGGTGACGACCATCCAGTAGAACGGCGCCAGACCCCAGATGAGAATGATCGCCACACCGAGGTAGGTGCGGGCCATCTTGCCGCGGTCGGCCCGCCGGCGCGGCTTGTCGATCACCGTCGAGGTCTCGGGCGGGGCAGCGACAGCCGTAGCCGTCGTCGCGGGCACCGACGACGTCGCCGTCACGGCGTGGTCGTCGAGTTCGTCGGGCTTGCGGTGGCGGCCCATCATCGATCAGCTCCCTTCCGCTGCTCGTCCTGGGTTCTCACCGCGTTGGCGCCGAGGAACTTCACCATCACGAACGCGACCGCGAAGATCAGCAGGAAGATCAGCGTCGACAGCGCCGACGCGCTCTGGAAGTTGCCCTGCCGGATGTCGGCCATCACCAGGATCGACAGCGTCGTGTTGGGCGTCGCGCCGGACGTGCCGGACAGGATCGCGGGCAGGTCGTACATGCGCAGCACGTCGAGGGTGCGGAAAAGTACCGCGACCATGAGCGCGGGCTTGACCAGCGGGAGCGTGATCTTGGTGAACCGCTGCCACGCGCTGGCGCCGTCGACCTTGGCGGCCTCGTAGACGTCCTGCGAAATCATCTGCAGACCGGCGAGGATGAGTAGCGCCATGAACGGCGTCGTCTTCCACACGTCGGCGATGATGACCGCGAACCGCGACGCCCATGGGTCGGTGGTCCACGCGATGGAGGTGCCGAGCAACTTATTGGCGATGCCGTTCTCGGCGAAGATGAAGAACCACAGCTTCGCGGTGACCGCGGTGGGGATGGCCCACGGGATCAACACGCTCGCCCGGAGCAGGGACCGACCCCAGAAGGTCCGGCCCATGACCGTCGCCATCCACAGTCCCAGGAGTACCTCGATCGTGACCGTGACGACGGCGAAGAAGATCGTGACGCCGGCAGCCGACCAGAAGTCGTGCGCCAGGGTGCCGGGAGGACAGGTCCCCGCGCCGCCACCGCAGTCCTGCACGAGCCACTGCAGGTAGTGCTTGAAACCGGCGAACCCGCCCTCGGTGAAGCGGCCTGTGTCCGGGTCGATTCCCTTGTTCGCCTGGAACGACAGATAGATCGCGCGCAGCACCGGATACACGATCACGACGGCCAGGATCGCCATCGTCGGAGCGATCAGCCAGATCGGCCGGAAGTCCCGCTTCTTACGCGGAGCGACCGTCCTCGGTTCGTCATCGTGACCCATGCGCGCCGTCCCGGGCCCGGGCCCGGAAGCGCGACCGCCGTGATCGGGATCGTCGACCCCGACCACGGCGTGGGCCTCGTCTGCTCGCCTCAGCTCAGCAGAGTCAGCCATCGTGCTTTACCTGATCTCTCGTATCCGAACGGTGGTGATTACTTGGCCGCGTTGTTGATCGCCGCGGTCATGTCGGTCGCCGCCTGGTCGACCGTCACCTTGCCGTTGAGGGCCGCGCTCGCGTTGTCCTGGATGGCCTTGGAGATCGCCGTGTAGTACGGCGTGACCGGACGCGGCTTGGCGCTCTCGAGGGCCGCCTTCAGCGCGGGCAGGTACGGGTACTTCGCCTGCAGGGCAGCGTCGTCGTACACCGACTTCAGCACCGGCGGGAACGCCGCGTCCGCGAACGACATCTGGTTCTCGTCGTTCTGGATGAACGCGATGAAGTCACGCGCGGTGGCCTTGTTCTTCGAGAAGACGTTGATGCCGTTGTTGTAGCCGCCGACGGTGGACGCGCCCGCGCCGGTCGGGCCGACGATCGGGGCGACTGCGACGTTGCCCTTCACCTTGGAGCTGTCCTTCTGCGCGTTGTCCCACATGTACGGCCAGTTGTAGGCGTACATCGACTCGCCACCGACGAATGCGAGGGCGGTCTCCTCCTCGGTGAAGCCGGTGGAGCGCTTCGCGATCTGGCCGGCCTGGTAGGCGTCGACCATGGCCTGCATGCCGGCCTTGGACTGCGGGGAGTTCACCTCGGGGGTGCTGCCGTCTGCGCCGACGACCGATCCGCCCCAGGAGTTGATGAACTGCGTGGTGTTGGCGGTCAGGCCCTCGTACTGCTTGAGCTGCGTGACCAGGCAGTCCTGGACGCCCTTGTCCTTGGCGATCTGGCAGCTGTCGGTGAGCGCCTTCCAGTCCGCGGGGGCCGTCGGCATCAGGTCGGTGCGGTAGTACAGCAGCTGCGCGTTGGTGTTCTGCGGTGCCGCGTAGAGCGTGCCGCGGTAGGTCGCGGACTCGACGGTCGCGGGCAGCAGCGGGGCGGTGTCGATCGCCAGCTCGCCCTCGAGCGGCTGCAGCCAGCTGTTCGCGGCGAATCCTGCGGTCCACACGACGTCGAGCGCCATCACGTCGTAGTCGGCGTTGCCGGCCTGCAGCGACTGCTCGAGCTTGTTGCGCTGGTCGTCGGCCTCACCGGGCAGTTCCTTGAGGGAGACCTGCTCGTTCGGGTGCGCCGCGTTCCACTTCTCGATCACGGGCTGCAGCTTGTCGGTGTCGTTCTTGCCCATCGCGAACGAGATCGCGCCGCGGCCGTCGAGGTTCTGCTTGACAGCATCGCTGGCGCTGGCGCTGCCGCCGTCGTCGCTCGAGCACCCGGCGAGGGCGAGCAGCGCGACGGCCGAGGCCGCCACCGCCACACGCGAACGCGTCTTCATTGAACGCATGGTCCACCTTTCAGATAGACGTCTCCGGCCCCGGCGAACGAACACTGCGGACGTGAACTCCACCGGACCGAGGCATATGTCGCCGCTTACTCTGGCACGGAACGAGGCAAATTTCGGTCATTCCCCTCGGACTGGATCGGTCAGGGTCACCCGAGCCGTCGGCCGTCGGACACCGAGAACAGATGCACCTCGGACGGGTCTACGTGCAGGTTCACCCGCTCACCGCGACGCGGCGGGTTGCGCCAGTCGGTACGGGCCACAATCGGGTGCTCGCCCGGCCCGCCCAGCCCGGTCCGGCCGTAGACGAAGGCATCGGCACCGAGTTCCTCGACGACGTCGACATCCATGAGGATGCCCTCGCCGTTCGGCGCCGGCTCGAGATGCTCGGGCCGGATGCCGAGAACGACCTGCCCCTCCGGGATCTCCGCGATGGTTTCACGGGAAACCGGGATCACCGTCTCCCCGAGCACGACACCCCCTTCCGTGACGGGCAGCGTCAGCATGTTCATCGATGGCGAACCCATGAATCCGGCGACGAACTGATTGACCGGACGGCTGTAGAGCTCGCGCGGTGGCGCGCACTGCTGCAGGACGCCGTCCTTGAGCACCGCCACCCGATCGCCCATCGTCATGGCCTCGACCTGGTCGTGGGTGACGTAGACCGTGGTGGTCCCGAGCCGGCGCTGCAACTGGGCGATCTGGGTGCGGGTCTGCACGCGCAGCTTGGCGTCGAGGTTCGACAGCGGCTCGTCCATGAGGAACACCTGCGGGCTGCGGACGATCGCGCGGCCCATCGCGACACGCTGCCGCTGACCGCCGGACAGCGCCTTGGGCTTGCGATCGAGGTACGGCTCGAGGTCGAGCATCTTGGCCGCCTCCTGCACGCGGCGCTTGATCTCGTCCTTGGGCGTCTTCGCCAGCTTGAGCGCGAAGCCCATGTTCTCCGCGACCGACATGTGCGGGTACAGCGCATAGTTCTGGAAGACCATCGCGATGTCGCGATCCTTGGGCTCCTGGCCGGTGACGTCACGGTCGCCGATGAGGATGCGGCCGTCGTACACCTCCTCGAGGCCCGCGAGCATGCGCAGCGACGTGGACTTGCCGCAGCCCGACGGGCCGACCAGCACGAGGAACTCGCCGTCCTCGATTTGCAGGTCCAGCTTGTCGACCGCAGGCGTGGTCGCGCCCGGGAACAGGCACGTGGTCTTGTCGAATGTCACCGAAGCCATGGTGAAACGATCCCTTCACCGGCAGGAACGTGCCGGACGATCCGAGTCAGGGTGCACGGGTGTGCGCGCACAGCATAGGCGTCCGAAGTGCCCGGAACCTTCAAGCGCGCACGGGTCGCAGGCGCACGAAATGGATGTGGCGACCCGCGTCCCGGAAGTCGTCCGCGCTGCCGTCGACGTCGAAGCCCATGCTCTTGCAGAGTCGGACACCGATCCTCGGGTGCATGCTGCCGTAGTGCGCCATGAGGTCGCCGCCCTCCTCTGCACCCAGGAAGTCGGCGTCGACCTCGGATCTACGGCGGCCCACCTGCACTCGCGCCCGGGGATGCGCCGTCAGGTTCCGGTACCAGTCCGACGACGTCCCGTAGCCGGCCGCGACGACCCAACCGTCGGAGGTGTCGTCGTGGTCGACGACCTCGAGCACCACCTGCCGGGGCTTGCCGCTGCGACGTCCGGTGTGCTCGAGGAGAACGAAGCGTTGACCGAGCAGCGCTCCCAGATGCCACCGGTACAGCGTGATGGGCGCGCGGAGGAACCGACGCTTGAAACCGGTCGGTGGGCTCGGGCGCTGCGTGATCCGCATACCTCCAGTGTGCTCCGGCTACCTCGTGCAACAGACCGGTCGTGGGGATAACGTGAGATACGAGTCCCTGCGCGAAGGAGTTCCCATGACCCGTCCCGTGCGTATCGGCATCCAGTTGCAGCCGCAGCACGCGCCCGAGTACGGCATGATCCGCGACGCCGTGTTGCGCGCCGAGGACGCCGGCGCAGACGTCGTCTTCAACTGGGACCACTTCTATCCGCTCTACGGCGATCAGGAGGGCGCGCACTTCGAGTGCTGGACCATGCTGGGCGCGTGGGCCGAGCAGACCGAGCGGGTCGAGATCGGCGCGCTGGTCAGTTGCGCCGGCTACCGCAATCCGGACCTGCTGGCCGACATGGCCCGCACCGTCGACCACATCAGCGGCGGTCGGCTGATCCTCGGCATCGGCGCCGGCTGGTTCGAGAAGGACTACGACGCCTACGGATACGACTTCGGCACTCCCGGTTCCCGGATCAAGCTGCTGGGGGAGTACCTGCCGCGCATCACGTCCCGCCTCGGCAAGCTGAATCCGGCTCCGACTCGGGATATTCCGCTCATGATCGGCGGTAGCGGCGAGAAGAAGACCCTGCGTCTGGTGGCTGAGTACGCCGACATCTGGCACGGGTTCGGCGACCGGGACGAATTCGTCCGCAAGTCGGCGATCCTCGGCGAACACTGCGGCGACGTGCAGCGCGATCCGCACGAGATCGAACGGTCGACGTGGTGGCACGGCGTGGACGAGGCTGCGGCCTACGTCGACGCCGGTGTCACGCTGTTCACGGTGAACGCGACTGGACCCGACTACGACCTCACGACGCTGCGCGAGGCGCTTGCCTGGCGCGACGAGCACACGCCGCCGCAGCTGTCCGGGCTCGCGTAGACCCGGGCATTTCCGATGACCGCCACCGCCTCCCGATACCGAGCGGGGGCGGTGCTGCTGGTGTTACTGCTGCCACTGCTGACGCTGGTGGCATGCGGGTCCGGTGGCGACTCGGCCGGCGATCTGTGCTCCCCGCCCGGCGTCGACAGCGCGTCGGCACTGCCCGGCAACCTCGACACCGCCGCGGCGGCGGCCGCCGAGGACCGGTACACGACGCCGGACACGGTGCCGCTCAGCAACATCGATACGTCGAAGTTGAATCTCGTGAAGCCCGGGACGCTCACCGTCGGCACACTGTCGGACGCGCCACCGAGCATCTGTGTGAACTCACACAACGTCTTCACCGGTTTCGACAACGAACTGCTGCGTGCGGTCGCGGAGAAACTGGGACTACAGGTGGAGTTCGTCGGGACCGACTTCGCGGGACTGCTCGCGCAGGTGGCGGGGCACCGGTTCGACGTGGGTTCGTCGTCGATCACCACCACCGACGCCCGCCGCGACCTGGTCGGGTTCACGAACGGCTACGACTTCGGCTATTTCGCCCTCGTGGTGCCGAACGGCAGTGCGATCAAGGGGTTCTCGGACCTGACGTCGTCGGTACGCATCGGTGTGGTGCAGGGGACCGTACAGGACGACTACGTCGTCAACACCCTCGGCCTGGACCCGGTCAAGTTCCCGGACTACAACACCGCATACGCGAACCTGAAGACCGGGCAGATCGACGCTTGGGTGGCGCCGTCGCAGCAGGCCCAGGGTGCGATCGCCCCGGGCGATCCGACGTCGATCGTGCAGAACACGTTCAGCCTCAACAACTATGTGGGCTGGGCGGTGGCCAAAGATCATCAACCGCTGATCGACGCGCTCAACTCGGGTCTCGACGCCGTGATCGCGGACGGCACCTGGTCTCGGCTGTACTCGGACTGGGTGCCGCGGGAACTGCCCGCTGGGTGGAAACCGGGCAGCAAGGCCGCCCCCGAGCCGCAGTTGCCCGATTTCGCTGCCATCGTGGCCGAACGCGGGCCGCCGGAACCGTCCAGCGCGCAGCCGAAGTCGACGCTGCAGCAACTCGGTGACACGTTCTTCGACTGGGAGCTGTACAAGCGCGCGTTCCCGGACCTGTTGCGCACGGGCCTACCGAACACGCTGATCCTGGCGCTGACGTCGGGCATCGCCGGAACCGTGATCGGCATGTTGCTCGCGGTCGGCGGCATCTCCCGCACCCGCTGGCTGCGCTGGCCGGCCCGTGTCTACACGGACATCTTCCGGGGCCTGCCGGCGGTGGTCATCATCCTGCTGGTCGGTCTCGGGGTCGGTCCGGTGGTCAAGGGGCTCACCGGCAGCAACCCGTACTGGCTCGGCGCGGCCGCGCTGTCGCTGCTCGCGGCCGCCTACATCGGCGAGATCTTCCGTTCGGGCATCCAGAGTGTCGAGCCCGGCCAGATGGAAGCGGCGCGCGCCCTGGGCTTCTCGTATCGCCGGTCGATGGCGCTGGTGGTGATCCCGCAGGGCGTGCGGCGGGTGCTGCCGGCGCTGATGAACCAGTTCATCTCGCTCATCAAGGACTCGTCGCTCATCTATTTCCTGGGGCTGCTGGTGACACAGCGCGAACTGTTCGCCGTGGGCCGGGACCTCAACGCGCAGACCGGCAACCTGTCGCCACTGGTGGCGGCCGGACTGTTCTACCTGGCGTTGACGATCCCGCTGACCCACCTGGTGAACTACATCGACCGCCGGCTGCGGACCGGACGGGCGGACACGTCGGGCACGCTCGACGACCTCGAGCAGGCGATCGTCGTGGAGAGGGGCTGACGCATGACCGATTCCGTGTCCCTCACCGGCACCGGACTGCACCTCGCGTTCGGCACCAACAAAGTTCTGCGCGGGGTGGACATCCACGTCGACGCCGGCAAGACCGTGACGGTGATCGGCCCGTCCGGGTCCGGGAAGTCGACGCTGCTGCGGGTCCTCAACCGGCTGCACGAACCCGACGCCGGCGACATCGCGCTCGACGGCCGCTCGGTGCTCGCGGACAATCCGGATCGGCTGCGGCAGCGGATCGGCATGGTGTTCCAGCATTTCAACCTGTTCCCGCACCGCACCGTCGCCGACAACATCGCACTCGGGCCACGCAAGCTGCAGAGGTTGTCGAAGGACGCGGCCCGACAACTCGCGGTCGACCAACTCGAACTGGTGGGTCTGGCGCACAAGGCCGACTCGCGGCCCGGAAACCTCTCGGGAGGCCAGCAGCAGCGGGTCGCCATCGCCCGCGCGCTGGCGATGAAGCCGCAGGTGATGTTCTTCGACGAGGCCACGTCGGCGCTCGATCCCGAGCTGGTCAAGGGTGTTCTGACGCTCATGGCCGACCTGGCGAAGGGAGGTATGACGATGGTCGTCGTGACCCACGAGATGGGGTTCGCGCGGTCGGTGTCGGACTCGGTGCTGTTCATGGACCGCGGGGTGGTGGTCGAGTCGGGCGCTCCCGAGCAAATGTTCGACAGACCCGGGACACCGCGACTACAGACCTTTCTGTCCGAAGTTCTCTAGAGTACTGCGCGGATGGGTTCGTGCATCGTGGTTGCCGAAGGTGTTTCGTACCTGTCGGGGCCGCGTCCGGAAGAAGCGAGACGGTTCTGAAACGCCTACTGAGATCGAGATGGTTGTTCGTCGCCGCAGTGTCGGCAGTGATAGTCACGACCTGCGGGGCGGGAAGCCCCATGGCCGATCCCGCGTCCCCTGCCACCACGGGCCGGGTCACCACGACCGTGGACGGTCTGAAGCTCGACGGAGAGAAGTGGTGGCCGGCAGGCTTCAACGCCTACCAGTTGTCCACCAACTGGGGGATCAACCGCGGCTGCGGCGGCATGGTGGACCTGCAGGAATACTTCGGTTCCCTACCCGCGCACTCTCTGACACGCTTCAATGCGTTCCAGGAACTCGCGATCAACAAGTTCACCGGCCAACTCGACTTCACGGCGATGGATGCCGTCTTCGCCGCGGCCGAGGCCCACGACCAGATGATCATTCCCGTCTTGGCCGCTCAGGACGGAGCGTGCGAGAGCGAGAAGTTCAAGGACCACGAATGGTTCACCGACGGCTGGAAGCACGAGAACGAGAACGGAACTCGGCTCACCTTCGAGAATTGGGTGAAGACCGCCGTCGACCGGTGGAAGAACTCCCCATCGGTGGCGGCATGGGAGTTGGTGGGTGAGCCCGACCCCAGCGTGTGTCCGGACGGTGACTGCCGTTGGGAGGTGCGCACCTGCCCCGACGACGCGGCCGAGGTGCTGCGTGACTTCATGGAGAACGCGGGCGACCGCATCAAGGCCATCGCGCCGCACCAGTTGATCACCGCCGGCCTCATCGGTGGCGGCCAGTGCGGTACCGGCGGCGACTTCTATCAGTACGTCGCCGAATCCGACAACGTCGACTTCGTGCAGTACCACGACTACGGCGCCGACGGTGTGCCGCTACCGGGTGACCAGTGGAACGGCCTGGCCCGTCGCATCGATCAGGCAGAGGCGGCCGGTAAGCCGTTGCTGGTGGCCGAGATCGGAGAGTTCGCGGGCTCGTGCAAGACACTGGACGCGCGCTCGGCGAGTATCGGGCAGAAGATCACCGGTCAGCGTGCGGCCGGCACGGCGGGCGCGCTCCTGTGGGCCTTCGTCCCGGATCCGCGGCCGAACGAGTGCACCATGGACATCGGCCTCGATGATCCGCTGTTCCCGTTGATGGCCGGCTTCAACACCGTCGGCTGATCCCGTCTCGCGTTTTGCGCACTTCTCGCGCCGGGAAGATCCCGAGATCCGCGACAAGTGCGCAAAACGCGAGTCAGGGGGCAGCAGGTTGAGCTTGGGGTAGGGGTTCGGGAACCTGGGGCTCGGCGGCCGGGCTGGGTGTGCTCGGCGTCCCCAGCCCGTGAAAGGTCTTCTCCCAGTAGGACGGGTTGCGCAGCAACTGCCAGCACCCCTTGGCCGAAGCGATGCTCATCATCACCCAGTAGATCGGGACCGTCAGACACGCGAGCAGCAGGTGCGAGTTACCTGTCTCCCGGCAGCCGACGATGTTCATGTAGATCGCGGCCGCGTTGCCGAACACGAGGGAGATCAGGGCGCCGTAGTAGACGGAGGGCGGGAACACCTCGATGATCGCCGCGGGCTGGCCCAGCAACCACGTGAGGGTGATGAACCAGAACACGAGGTTGAGGCACGCGATGATCGGTGTGCCCGCCAGCAGCAGTGTGAACCGGATGAAGCTGAGGGCACCCAGCTTTTGCCATGCTTCGCGCGGCCGACGCACGTGCACCAGCCACGACTGCAGGTAGCCCTTGTACCAACGGGACCGCTGACGGATCCAGTTGATCGGGTCGCTGTTGGCCTCCTCGATGGTGGTCGAGTCCAGGACGGCCGTCGAGTATCCCGATGCCGCGATCCGTACTCCGAGATCCGCGTCCTCGGTCACGTTGTGAGGGTCCCACGCCCCGATTTCGTCGAGCACCCAGCGCTGCAGGTGATTCGACGTGCCGCCCAGAGGAATCGGCGACCGGGTCTTCATCAACCCGGGAAGCAGGAAGTTGAACCAGACTGCGTACTCGGCGGTGAACCAGCCCGTGAGCAGGTTCTGCCGGCCGTTGTCGTACGCGAGTTTGGCCTGCACACAGGCGACGTCGTCGGACTGACGCCCGAACGCGGCAACCACCCGGCGCAACTGCAGCGGATCGGGCTTGTCCTCCGCGTCGTAGATGGTGATGATCTCGCCGGTCGCGAAATGCAGGCCGTAATTGCAAGCCTTCGGCTTGGTCCGCGGCTGGGCCGCGGGCACCAGGACCACCGTCACGATCTCACCGCCGGGCACCGAGACCGCCTGCCGCGCCGCCTCGACGGTGCCGTGGTCATCCTCCTCGAGGAGCAGCAGAACCTGCAGTCTGTCGCGGGGATACTCCAGGGCCGTCATACCCGAGACGAGATCGAAGATCACCTCGGTCTCGTCGTAGGCGGGGACCAGGATCGTGTAGGGGGGCAGTTCGTCGTCGGGGATCGCGCGCGCCTCGTCGTCGGCCACGGTGACGATAGCGTCCCGATCGAGGCCCCGAGCGAAGATGATGAGCCGATCGATCATCGTCGCCACGTAGCCGATCGTGCACACGGCGGTGAGCACCGTGACGGCCATGATCGGGAAGAACCCGACCGCGACGGCGCAGACGACGGCGAGGGCGATCGCGACGTTGCGCTGCCACGGCACGAACGCGACCGATGCCGACGCGAGCGGATGACGCTCGCGCAGACCGTCGATGGCGTCGTGCAGCGCAGCGGCCTTGAAGGCGTCGGTGGCCTCGGAAACCTCGGGGACGGTGGCGGTCACGACTGCGTCGCCTTCCACTGTGCATCGACGAACTGCGTTCCGACGACGGTGAGCATGTCCTTGTCCTTGTACTGCGGTTGGTCGTCGATCGTCACCGAGTTCCCGCGGACCAACACGTTCAGCGTGTTCGTCACGTCGGAGGCCATCGACGGCGTCGGTTCCGGAAAGCGTGCGACGGGACGGTGATCGTCGACAGTGATCATGTTGACCCGCTCGACGGTGCGGCCCCGGGTCCAGGTGAACGACAGAATGCTCCAGGTGAGCAGCAGATCCTCGTCGACGACGGTGGTGAGTTCGCCACGCACGTCGTGGCCCAGTTCGATCGGGATCGCGGGGCTGCGGCGGGTGTGGACGGACCGATAGAGGGTGTCCGGCGGGTAGACGTGCAGGCTTGCCGGACGGAGGGTATCGAGAGTGTCGACGACGATGCGCCGGGGGCGCAACTGCGCGTCCCACTCGGGGACGCCCCCTCGCGCCAGGAGTACCTCGCGGGTGAGGGTCGCATATCGACCGAAGAAGCGGTCAGCCCAATCGAACTCACGCGTGCTGTCGATGGTCCATCCCGGCGGCGGGGCCGTCTGCTGCGTCGGCAACGGACCGACGGCGACGAACGTCGTCGGCGGTGGCGGCAGCGGCTGGGAGGCGAGCACGGCGGCGCACGCGACGACCGCGAGTCCGGATCGGACCAGACCTGTCCGCACCGCGGGACTGCGCTGCGCGACCACGGAGTACGCCGACCGGCGATCGTCGAGGTAGAAGCCGTTCTGCAGGTACATCCCGATGCCCACTCCGAAGGCCGCCACACCGGGCGGCACGAACTGGACCACCAGACGCGGGGCCTGCGGGAAGAACGCCCAGAGCACGGCGAGGGTCGTCAAACCCAGGACGACGGTGGCCGTCACACCGATCAGGGCGCGGCGGCGTGTACGTCCGACGGCGATACCGGTGGCTGCGGCAGCGAAGAAGGTCAGAACGACGGCGACGTGGAGGGACTGTCCACCGAGGGTGACCACCATCATCCGGTAGGGCAGGGGCGCGATCACCGCGAGCATCAGCCACACCGGCCAGAAGCGTCCGACCGGGCGCAGCCCGAACATCAGCACGGCAGAACTGATCACGAACAGCAGGCAGACCAGGAGATCGATTCTCAGGAGGCTGAACTGTTCCTCGTAACGCGGCAGCAGCAGCCACTCCATGACGAGGGCGAAGATCAAGCCCATGCCGCCGACGATGCTGTCGATCTGCCGATCGTGGATGGGGAGTTCCCGTCCCCGTCGGCGCGCGATTCCGAAGGCGGCAACCCCGGCGAGGATCGGCATGACGAAGACGTAGCCCAACGGATCGCCGCCATGGAGGTCGTCGACGGTCCGCAGGATCGACGGCCAGAACGCGCCGAGCATGCACACCGCGATGAGGAGCCACCGGCCGGCGATCTGCAACGAGATCGACCCGTCCATCAGACGCGTGAGCGACCGAGCTCGAGCCTTCGCCGAGCCGTTCTTCGTCACAACGGTATTCGCGGCCGGAGCCTCGTTGTCGTCGGTACCGTGAGGTGCCTCGACGCCGTTCGCGACATGCGTCATGGCGCTTCCTCCCCGACGACTCACCCTCCACTGACGAATTCACCATAGATTCCGGCCGAGTTCGACGCGAGGCGAGGGTATTCGACACACGAACCGGACGCGCATTCGCGGGGCCAACGAGCGTTTGATTGGCGATTGTGGTTGGATGCGATCCGGCGACGGCTGTGCCACCGACCGCCCGCACGAGTCGGGCTCCACAGGTAGGCAGAGGGATTCAGCTCCCGTACTCCGTTCGTCGAGCAACCACTACACGGCCTACGACGAATCGGGGGATGACATGCGGAAGCCTGGCCAAGTGAGGCGATCATGGGCTGCGCTCGCGACATGCGCACTGGTGACACTCGGCGCGCTGACGCAGTCCGCCGGCAACGCCTCCGCGCAGCCTTCCGAATCGTCGACGACTCCTACCGGTCAGGCCGTTTCCTTCCGGGAGTTGGGTCGGCCCGTGGATCTGCGGATTCCCGTCGATTCGACGGCGACGAATGTCACTGTCCCGGTCCCCGACGGGCTCACCGCCGGGCAGCTCACCGGAACCGTCGTCACCCCGACCGACTACCGCGAGGGATGGATCGAAGTCCAGTCGGAGGGCCGGCTCGTCCAGCGAATCGACATTCCCGGTGGCACCGCCGAACGCGGTGTCCCGCTCACGATCCCACTCGGGGGGCTGCGGGTGGTCGATCGGTCCGTCACACTGCAACTCGTCAGCCACTATCTCCCGCTCGACGATCGCTGCTACGACCGCTCTCCCTTCGCTGCGATGACCCTGCGGGACACCTCCGTTTCCTACTCCGGCACCGAACGCCAGCCCGTCACCCCCGCCGAGTTCCTCCCGCCGATGCTGCGCAAGGCGACGATCCACCTCACCGACAGTGCGTCCACCGTTCAGCAGAACGCCGCCCTGGCCTTGAGTACGGCGCTCACCAACCACTACGGCAGCCAGCCGACCCGGATGGAACTGGCCGAACTGCAGTCACCGGCGCTGCCCGACGCAAGCCCGGCGCCGTTCGAGCGCAACATCGTGATCGGGGGGCCCGGCGCGGAAATCACTCTCGAGAGCGGCCCCTCCGGGGCGGCGGTCCTGCTCATTCCCGGCGACGGTCCTGCCCTGACGTCGCAGATGGACCTGCTGATCACCAACCTGGCCGGCTACAGCTCCGCCAGTGCCTCAGTGCTGCCGCCCGAACGAACGGTGCCCGAGATCGCGCAGGACGCGCTGTCGCTCTATCAGCTGGGCATGGGCTCACTGACCGCGGCGGGAACGAACCGCATCGAGCTTCCGGTCGCCATCGACCAGACTCAACTCGGGCGTCCGATCTCGAGCCTGTCCGCACACCTACGCGGAACCTATGTGCCGCTGCCCGCGGCGCGCAGCGGAGTCTTGACCGTCGGCATGAACGGGATGCCGCTCACCAGTGCACCGCTCGATTCGTCCGGCACGTTCGACGTCGTCGCTACGGTGCCCCGTCATCTCCTCTCGCGGTACATGACGCTGACCGTCGCCATCGAGGTCACCGGTGAATTCCAGTGTGGCGCAATCGACGAATCCTCACTCACCATCGATCCGCTGAGCACGATCACCTCGCAGCTGGCGTCGCCGCCGCTGCCCGGCGGATTCGCCTCCCTGCCACAGTCGCTGCTGCCGACGGTCGACGTCGGCCTCAGCAAGGGCGACTTCGCCGACCTCGTCCGCGCCGACAAGCTGCTCGTCCAGATGCAGCGATCGAGCTATCTGCCCCTGCAGCCGCGGATCCAGCCGTTCGACTCGGCTGTGACCGGGCCCCTGCCGGCGGTCCTCGTCGCGGCGGACGGCTATGTTCCCGAATCGGTCGACGAACCGCTCGACTCTGCCGACTCGCCGGTACTGGCGCTACGCGGGGTCAGTTCCAGTAGCTCCTTCGGCAACGTGCAGGTCGTCGAACAGCCGCGGCGCACAGTCGTACTGGCGTCGTCCACGGGCGACCCCGCAGATCTCGACGGCCTGCTGGACTGGCTGACCGCGGACGCAGGGCGACTGCCCAGCCTGACCGGGGACGTGCTGATCGGGCCGCGGGGCCAGGAGCCGTTCACCATCGGTGTGAAGGTCGCCGAGGTGACGGCGGAAGCCGTCAACGCCTCCGACAACGGGCTCTCGGGTGTCGCGCTGGCCACGGTCGCCGCCGTGACTGCGGCGGTAGCAGCCGCGGCAGTGGGCGTGACCCTGTGGCTGCGGCGCCGCCGCTCGTGACGGCCACCGCCGCAGTTCCGGCGACGCCGCTCGCGGTACCGGTTCGGTCCGGGTCCACGGCCCGACCGCACCGTCTCCCGTGGTTCCTGTACGCCACGCTCTTCGCGGCGTACTGCGCCGCCGGCGTGCTCGTGAACGTGAAGATCGGCTTCATGTTCACCGATTCGATGTCGCGCGTCGCCGCGGTATCAGGTGTGCTGCTGAGCCGAGATCCACACCTCGCCGCAATCGGCTTCGTTTTCACCCCACTCACGGCGGCCGCCCAGTTGCCGATCGCGGTCTTCGGCGAATGGTGGCCGGGCCTGCTGCGCTGGAACCTGACTGCGGCCGTGGTGTCGGCGGCGTTCATGGCCGGCACCGTAATCCAGATCCGCGGTATCGCATGGGATCGCGGATGCTCGCGGACACTGATCGTCGTGCTGACCGCGCTGTTCGCGCTGAACCCGATGATGCTCATATACGCCGCCAACGGCATGAGCGAGGCACCGTTCCTCTTCTTCGTGTGCTGGGCGGTGCGGCGCCTCATCCGGTGGATCCGCTCCGACGGCGTGCACGACCTGATCACTGCCGGAATCGCTCTGGCACTGGCATATCTGACGCGATACGACGCGATCGCACCGATGATGGTCGCCGGTGCGCTGGTCGGCGTCGTGAGTCTGTGGCGTCGGCGACGCATCCCGACGGCGTACCGTTCGGACCCGTGGTGGGCGGCAATCGTCGACGCCACACTCGTGATCGCGCCCGGGGTCGCGGCGTTCGGTGCGTGGTCCTTCACCAGCTGGCTCATCACCGGTGAAGCGTTCCAGCAGTTCTCGTCGGTCTACGGCAACAGCGCCATCCTCGAACAGTCGGGAACACGGACGGCGACGGATGTCGAGCGAATCGCCTTCTCCCTCACCGAGATCATGGTCCTCGCGCCGGCACTTCCGTTGCTCCTGGCCGTCGCGGCCGCGCTCGCCTACCGCCGTCGCGACGGTGCCATCCTCGTTCCTTCGATGATCTTCGGCTCGATTCTGGGCACGCAGTCTCTTCTGTACCTCATGGATTCGACGTTTCCGTTCCTGCGCTTCTACATCACCGCGATTCCGTTCGCGTTCGTGCTCGTCGTGCTGCTCGCCCCGCAGCAGATTCCCGTCGTCTCGCACCGCCCCGGCAAACTCGCCGTCCCAACCCCCGACCCCACCTCGGTTCGTGGCCCGTCCCCGCTACTCGCGGTGGCGATGTCACTTCTCGTCGGATCGACGGGTGTCACGGCAGTCGCGATGGGCAACGAACGGCTTGCCGGACTGGAGTATCCGGTTGCCAGCGCGATCATGGCGGGAGGCCGTTCGGATTTCGACTCCGTCCGGAACTTCAGCGCCGAGCGTCGCATCGCACAGTATCTCGACAACCTCGACCTGCCCGAGGGATCGGTTCTGCTCGACACCGTCCAGAGCTTCGCGATCGTGACGTCGTCGGCCAAGCCGAAGCAGTTCGTCATCACGTCCGACACCGACTTCGTCCGGATCCTCGACGATCCCGCCGCGCACGGCGTGCAATACATCATCACCGTGCCCAACGTGAAACGCGGTACCGCCGATGCCGTCAACCGCCGCTATCCGACGATGTACGAGAACGGCTCCAGCGGCGTGGGCGCTCTCATGCTGGAGATGCCGAACGACAGCAAGGCCGAGCCCGAGAACTGGCGTCTGTACCGAGTGACAGGCCAGATCACGCCGGGTGGTTGAGTCGCCATCACCGCAACCATCACCGTCCGGAGAATTGGCTCGCGCATCCCCACCGATATCGGGAACCCGAAGACTGATCTCGCACTCTCGTCTCCGTTCGCGAATACGCCTACTCGGGCGTGGCCGCCCCGATCAGATCCGCGATCGACGGATTGCGGCGCAGCGTCTGACCGCCACTGACGTGCAGCATCTGGCCGGTGACGAACCCGGATTCGTCGCCGGCCAGCCATGCCGCCACGTTCGCTACGTCCTCGGCGACGCCGACCCGCCCCAGCGGGATCTCGCGGAGGTACAGCGACCGGATCGGCGGATAGTTCAGTCCGCCGCCCGACATCGGGGCGTCCGCGACACCACCGGGTGCGATGGAGTTGGCGCGGATCCCGCGCTGTCCGTATTCGTTGGCGATGCACCGGATCACGTGGTCGATGCCGGCCTTCGTGCCCATGTAGGCCGCGTGGTTCTCGAACATGATCGATGCGGTGACCGACGAGATCTGGATGATCGATCCACCGTTCGGCATGTTCGCGACCAACCGCTGGAAGAGCTGGAACGGCCCGGTGAACTGGACCGCCGCCATCTTCTCGAGGTCCTCGCGGGTGGTGTCCTCGAAGGACGCGAGCAGACCCCACCCGGTGGCGTTGACGCCCACGTCGATGTGTCCGAGACGATCCCGGGCGGCGGCCATGAGGGCGTCCAGATCGGACTCGGACGTGATGTCGCACTGCTGCCACTGCGCGCCGATCTCGTCGGCGACGGCCTCGAGCGCATCCGGGCGTCGTCCCGCGATCAACACGGTGGCACCGTCGTCGACGTAACGGCGGGCGATGGCGTGCCCCACATTGCCGGGCGCAACGCCCAGCACGATTGCGGTCTTGCCGCTCAGATTCGTCATGTGGACAACTATCCCCGTCAGCTGCCGAAGAAGTTGCGGGCGTACATGTTGAGGTCGCCCATCGACCCGCTGTAGACGTTGAGGTCGATGTTGGCGTTCACCCCCGGAATCCGCCCGCTGTCGGTGTACTGCCAGAAGGCCCAGGTCTTCCAACCGCCCGGCAGTGGACCGGGGTAGTTGGCGCCGTTGTAGTCGGCGATCCACAGCGGATAGTTGGAGAACTCGCTGGTGTTCGCCATCGCGGTGCGCCAGAAGTTGGGGTACGTGTAGATGATCGGCTGACGCCCGGTCAGTGCCTGCACGGTGTTGAGGTAGCGGTGTGTCCAGTCGATCAGCTGCGGCGCCGCGAGCCCACCGGTGCTCTCGAGGTCGAGAACGGGCGGCAGGCCGCCGATCTGGTTGACCGCGAAGACGGTCGACGCGAACAGCGCCGCCTGTGCCTCGGGAGACGCCGTCGGGTCGGCGTAGTGGTACGCGCCGCGCGCGACACCGGCGATCCGCATCGCGAACGAATCCTGCGCGAAGTACGGATTGGTGTAGAACAACCCCTCGGTGGCCTTCACCATGCCGAATTCGTATCCCGCGCCGCGCACCGCCGACCAGTTGATGGGCGCACCGCCCGGGTGCTGCCAGGATGCCACATCGACACCCTGCGGGTTCGCCACCGCGACGGCAGGCGCCGCTAAGGTCACCGCCCCGGCCATGGCCAGTACGGCGACACGCGAAAGGGAGCGACGGCGGTTCCTCGGCATTGCCCGAGACTAGACGACTTCCTCACGGCGCGCGTCGATTTCGCGTCGAACGGCTGATTCTTACAGGCAGTTCACAGGTTCGTTCGCTGCGGTTCATCAGCCCAGCCAGTCCAGCACGGCCGCCGCGGTCCACGACTGCTGCATGCTGCCGAGCGGCGCACCGGTGAACGGTTCGTAGTATTCGGCGAAACTGCCGTCCGCGGCCTGGCGCAGTCCCTCCGCGCGCAGCATCAGCGACCGCTCGGCCCACCCGCGCCGCGCGAACGCCCACGAGAACAGCCACGTCATGACGGGCCACACCGGCCCCCGCCAGTATTCGCGCGGCCGGAAGTCGCGCGACACCGGTGACGTGGACGGCGGCACCGCGTACCGCAGATCCGGGTGGGTGCAGAAGCGCGGACCCTCGAACGTGTGCAGCAAGGCGCGCTCGGCGTGCCGGTCCAACCCGCCGCACAGCAGGGGAGCGAACATCGCGATGGTGTCGGTGGCGATCCACCGGCCCGTGCGCAGGTCGAGGTCGCGGGCCGCGCCGCTGCGCGCGTCGGCCGTCGCGACGACGCCCTTACGGAAGTGGTCGGCCAGGTAATGCAGTTCGCGGACATCGGCGTTGGGGCGCGAATGCTCCTCGCCGATAGTGGCGAGCACATCGCACGCGAGCGCGAAGATCGCGCTCACGAACACGTCCTCGACAGCGAAGCTCATCTTCTCGGGCAGAGCCTCGTCGTCGTAGCGAACGCTCTTCATTTCCTCGAGGAGCCACAGATACTTGTCGTACTCGCCGTTGCTGGGCCGCTGCGAGGCATCGGTGACGACGGTGACATCCTCGCGCCGATATGACGGAACTGCGCCCGGAATCACGTTGGCGTACGGGGTATCCCATCGGGGCGAGTTGTCCATTCCGGACTCCCACCCGTGGAAGAGCGTGATGCGCCCGCTGCCGTCCCGGTCCCGGGCCCGGGCGAGCCAGCGGTGCCAGCGCATCAGGTCGGGCCAGCGACGGTCCAGGAATTCCTCCGCGACCGCTCGGGTGCTGCGGCCGTGTCGGCGGGCGTGGTCGAGGATGCGCTGCACCGCGATGGCGTGCACGGGGGGTTGGGTGATCCCGGAGGTGTCGACGCCGATCGGCGCGTACCCGGCCAGTTCCCGGCACTGCCAGCGCGCGGGGCCCGGGAAGTAGCCGTCGACCCCGTTCGCGAACACGATGTGCGGGATCATCCCGTTGCTCCACTGCGCCGACAGCAGCGTGTCGAGTTCGGTGACGGCACGCTCGACACTCAGGGGCGCCAGCCCGACCGCGACGAATGCGGCATCCCAACTCCACATGTGCGGGTACAGGCGCGGCGCGGCGGTGGTCATGCTCCCCAGGTCGTTGCCGCGCAACAGGTAAGCGGCTCGCGCCGCGAGCTGGGTCGGCGTGAATCCGGGGTCGATCATCGTCCCATTCTGCGACTCACCCGACCGACGCGCGCGTCCAGGTGAGCAATTGGTCGACGGGCCACGTGTTGACGACACGCTCGGGCTCGACACCGCAGCGGATCGCCCGCTCGCAGCCCAGGCCCTGCCACGCCAACTGGCCAGGCGCGTGCGCGTCGGTGTCGATCGCGAACAGGGCGCCGACGTCGACGGCCAGATCGATCAGCCGGCTCGGCGGATCGCGGCGCTCGGGCCTGCTGTTGATCTCGACGGCGACGTGGTGGTCACGGCACGCCTCGAACACCTTCTCGGCGTCGAATTTCGACTCCGGCCGATTTCCACGCCGTCCCTCGACGAGTCGGCCCGTGCAGTGACCGAGCACGTTCACGCGCGGGTTCCGGACCGCGCCGAGCATCCGTCGGGTCATCTCGCCGCGGTCGGCGCGCAGGTGCGAGTGAACGCTCGCGACGACGACGTCCAGTTCGTCCAGGAGTTCCGGGTCCTGATCGAGGCCGCCGTCGTCGAGGATGTCGACCTCGATGCCGGTGAGGATTCGGAACGGCGCGAGTTCGCGATTGAGGTCGTGCACCACCGCGAGCTGAGTACGCAGGCGCTCGGCGGACAGACCGTTCGCGACCGTCAGGCGCGGCGAGTGATCGGTGAGCGCGCAGTACTCGTGCCCCAGCCTCGCCGCGGTCCGCATCATCTCGTCGATGGGGCTGCCGCCGTCGGACCAGTCCGAGTGCACGTGCAGATCGCCGCGCAACGCGGGCTGCAGATCACCGCCGTACCCGATCGTCCCGGCCGCGTCCCGAAGTTCCTGCAGGTAGACAGGCACCTTTCCGTCGACAGCCTGTTCGACGATGGCCGCGGTCTTCGCGCCGACGCCCGGCAGCGACGTCCAACTGCCGGCGCGTTCACGTTCGCGGCGCTGCTCGTCGGACAGGCCGGCGACGACATCCGCGGCCCGCCGGTACGCCTTGACCCGGTACGTGTCGGCGCGGTCGCGTTCGAGCCAGAACGCGACCTCTCGCAGCGCCTCGACGGGACCCGGATTCGCCATGTCTCCATGGTGCCTGTCGGGCCGGTGCGGGGCAGCCCTATTCGTCGTCGGCGACGGTCAGGGTGACCTCGATGTTGCCGCGCGTCGCGTTCGAGTACGGGCACACCTCGTGCGCCTTCTCGGTGAGCGCGAGTGCCTCGCCATGCTCGAGGTGGGGCAGCGAGACCTCCAACGTCACGGCCAGCCCGAAGCCGCCGGAACCGTTGGGCCCGATACCGACACGCGCACCGACTGCGGAATCGGTGATGTCCGCTCCCGCCTGACGTGCTACCAGTTGGAGTGCGGAGTGGAAGCACGCGGCGTATCCGGCGGCGAACAACTGCTCGGGGTTGGTGCCGTCGCCGGTGCCGCCCATCTCGGTCGGGATGGCGAGTTCCAGATCCAGGCGTCCGTCGGACGTGCGGGCGCGGCCGTTGCGGCCCTCGCCGGTGGCCAGTGCCTCTGCGGTGTAGACGATGTTCACGGTGCCTCTCCTCGGTTGTCGGTCGGTGGAGTGTCGAACTCGGTGGACTGCAGATTGCGGCCGACGGCCATGAGAACGTCGCGCAATCGTGTGAGATCCGGTCCGCTGAGGCCGGTGGCGCGCGCAAGGCGGGCTGGGATGTCGGACGCCCGTTCGCGCAGGGCCGCCCCCGTGTCGGTGAGAACGACGGTGACGCGACGTTCGTCGCCGCCCAACCGCTGCCGGTCGATGAGACCGGCCGCCTCGAGTCGCTTGAGCAGCGGCGACAACGTTCCGGTGTCGAGTTGGAGGGCGTCGCAAATCTCCTGGACGCCCCGGCCGTCCCGCTCCCACAGCACCAGCATCACGAGGTATTGCGGGTAGGTGATGCCCAGGTCGGCGAGCAGCGTCCGATAGGCGGCGGTAGTGGCGCGCGACGCCGAATAGAGCGCGAAGCACACCTGCCGGTCCAGTGCGAGATCGTCGGTCACCACCTAAATGTAGACCACAATAATATTGCGCACAACCTTAATCTGCAGGGATGACCCGACGGTGCCATGCTGGAGAAAGGGCTGCCGGGGGACATGCACGGAAGGCAGAACCATGAGTCAACAGACGATCGAGCACCGCGGCTGGATGGTCGCGGCAGCGGCCGCCGCGGCCGTCACGTCGGGACTGCTCGGTGCCGCCGTCGCCGCAGGCACCGACGATATCGAGTCGAATCCCGCGACACTCACCACGGAAGAAGAGGGAACCGACACCCCGGAGAATCCGAGCGGTCTCGAGCAGACGAACTCCTTCGGCTACATCCCCGAACACGAGACGCCCCTCGACACCGAACCGATCGGACCGGAAGGCGGCGGCATCGACGACGACCCGTTCGAACTCGGTGGCGCCACGGTGCAGTTGCCCGCCGCCACGACACTGACCACACCTACAGGCTGACCAGAGGCGATGCCATGATCCAGCGAAACGACGGGCCACTATCGCAACGAATCGCGATCGCCGTCGTCGCAGCATCGACGGCAGTGGTGCTCGGCGTGGCTGCCTCCGGATGCCAGAAGGCGTCCGAGGTCACCAACCACGGCTACCCACAGGAACAAACGACCACAACGGACGAAACCGGTCTGCAACAGACGAACTCGTTCGGCTACATCCCCGAGCACGAAAGCCCGCTACCGACCAACGGCAACGGACCGGGCGCACCGGGACCCTTCAACGACAACCCGTTCGACAACCCCGGCCCACCGCTACCCGGCGGCCCCGGGCTTCCCGCCCGGGCACCCGCGGCGCCGACGCTCACCACACCGGCCGGCTGAGCCTCGGTCTAACCTCGGGAGCATGATCTCCCAGCATCCGACGGCCCTGATCACCGGCGGTAGCCGCGGTCTCGGTGCCGCGATCGCCCGCGAACTCGCACCCACCCACCAGTTGATCCTCGGCGGCCGCAGCGCCGAATCGCTCGAACCGATCGCCGGCGAACTGGGCGCCGCGCCGTGGCCGGTGGATCTGACGGACCACGCGGCCGTCGCGGGCGCCGTCGCCGACATCGATCGGCTCGAGGTGCTGGTCCACAACGCCGGAGTGGCGGAACTCGGCACCATCGAGGAGACGTCGGCCGACGCCTGGCGCCGGACGTTCGAGGCCAACGTCGTCGCGGTAGCGGAGTTGACCCGACTACTACTGCCCGCGCTGCGCGCTGCGAACGGGCACGTGGTGCTCATCAACTCGGGTGCGGGGCTGCGCGCCAACGCGAACTGGGGCGCTTATGCCGCAAGCAAATTCGCGCTGCGAGCGTTCGGCGACGCCCTGCGTCTCGAGGAGCCGACGTTGCGGGTCACCTCGATCCATCCCGGCCGCATCGACACCGACATGCAGCGCGCGATCGTCGCGTCCGAGGGCGGCGAGTACGACGCCGGCGCGTTCCTCACCCCCGAGACCGTGGCGCGGGCGGTCCGGAACGCCGTCGAGACGCCCCGAGACGCGCACCCCACCGAGATCGTGCTGCGGCCGATGCCGCGGTAGGACGCTCCGTCAGGGATGGTCGAGCGTCGTGATGGTGACGATCGCGCAGGGTGTGGTCATCTCGAATGCGTCGGCGCATCCGGGCGGGAGCAGCACGGCGGTCTCCGTCACCGGGTCGACGAGAACGAGCAGCGCAGTGGGATCGGCGACCCGGGGCGGCTCACCGAACCGCATGGTCGCGGTGGCTGCGCCTCGCCGGACCATGACGTTCAACGCCCGACTGGGTGCCTCCACCCGACATTCCGGCGCCCATTCGCCGGGAAACGCGATCGTCTGCAGCGGTTCGACGACGCGGCGCACCACGCCGGAAGCGTCGTCCGCGCCGGTCAGTTCGATCGGAACCTCGCCGATCGGCATGAACAGTCGGTCGTATCCGTCGATCACCGAGAACGTCGACGACGTCGGCTCATCGGCGATACTCACCCGCCACAACTCGGTCTCGGCGACCACCTGCGTGGTGCCCTGACCGTTGCGCCAGCGCACCGACACCCGGTCGTCGCGGGTGGTGCGGCGTGCCGGGGCACCGGACGTGTACGGTCCGTCGTTCACAGTTCCTCCGTGGTGATCGGGTAGCGCAGGTCACGGCTACCGCCGATTCCGATGCCGCTGTGCAGCAGGGTTACCGGACAGGTGCAAGCGTATCGGCAGGCACGTCCATCAATTCCCGGATGGTCAGCGCGAGGTCGGCCGCGGTGTCCGGAAGGGCCACGTGCCGCCGGTCGGCGACCACCACGCGTCCGTCGACGACGACGTCGGTCACGTCTCCTGCCGTCGCGGCGAAGACGACGTTCTCGATGGTGATACCGCCACCCGCCGTCCGGATCGATCCCAGATCGACCGCCACCAGATCGGCGCGCGCACCGACACGCAGGTGTCCGGCATCGGTCCAGCCCAACGCGTGCTGCCCCTCCGCCGTCGCAGCTCCGAGAAGCCGCTCCGCAGAAATGATTCCGCGCTCACGCCGGGCGAGACGCTCGTCGAGCTCGACGGCTCGCGCCTCCTCGAACATGTCGATCACCGCATGACTGTCCGAGCCGAGGCTGAACAGGCCGGATCCGGCCAACAGCGCCGGTGCCGGGCCGATACCGTCCCCGAGATCACGCTCCGTAGTGGGGCAGAAGCACACCCCCGTGGCGGTCCGGTCGAGGTCTGCGACATCCTCGTCCGTCAGATGCGTTGCGTGGACCGCCGTGGTCCGCGGACCGAGCGCACCGACGTCGCGCAGGACTGCTGTCGGGGTCCGTCCGTGGACTGCCAGACACTGCTCGATCTCCCGCGTCTGCTCCGACGAATGGACATGCAGCGGAGCCTGATACGCCTCCGCCCATTCGATGACCGCGGGCATGTGCTCGATCGGCACCCCCCGCACCGAGTGGAGAGCCGCACCCACCAGGACACCGGGCCCGGATCCCGCCGACGCGCTGACCTGCGAGCGCAGTGCCTCGACCCGCTCCGCCCAGCGGTCGCCGCTACCGTCACCGAATCGTTGCTGCGGGCCTTCCGCGAGAGGACTGCCGTCGGGAGCCGCGCTGAGATAGCAGGTGTCGAGCAGGGTCAGCCGGACGCCGGCGTCCGCGGCTCCCTGAATCAACGCCTGGCCCATGGCATTCGGGTCCGAGTAGCGGGCGCCCCCGACGTCGTGGTGCAGGTAGTGGAACTCGCCGACGGACGTGACACCGGCCAGCGCCATCTCCGCATACACACCGCGTGCGAGGTCGCGGTAGCTGTCGGGATCGAGGCGGTCGGCGGCGCGATACATCAGGTCGCGCCACGTCCAGAACGATCCCCGATTACGCTGGGTGCGCGAACGCAGGGCCCGGTGGAAGGCGTGCGAGTGTGCGTTGGCCAGCCCCGGAACCACCAGGCCCGGCAGTCGCCGCGCCCCGGCCGGACGCTCGGTGTCCGTGACGATCGCCGTGATCCGACCGTCCGCGCCCGTGATCAGCACGCGGTCGGCGATGGTGTCGCCGCCGAGCCAGGCCTGCTCGCACCACCACGACTGAGCCATCACCGAGTCACCCAATCGGTCATCACGGTGGCCAGTGCCTGCGCACCCCGGTGGCAGTCGTCCATCTCGGCATACTCCTCGGGTGAATGCGATACGCCCGTGGGATTGCGGACGAACAGCATCGCGGTGGGCAGCACCGCCGACAGGATGCCGGCGTCGTGGCCGGCCTGCGTCGGCAGCACCGGAATGTCGCCCAGCTCGGCGAGGGCCCGCTGGACGCGTGCCCGCGGCGCCTCCGGGAACTCGACGATCGGCGTGATCGACTCGGCCTCGATCTCGAGCCCTATGCCGTCGACGGCCGCGTGGGCGGTCGCCTGTCTACCGATCTGATCCACGAGGGCCGTCAAGGTCGCCTCGTCCGCTGCGCGCGCATCGAGCCACGCCCGAATCTCCGACGGAATCGCGTTGGCGCCGTTGGGGGAGACGAGAACCTTGCCGAACGTCGCGACCGCACCGTGCGAGGCGGCACACGAGCGAGCAGAGTGGACCGACGACGCGAACGCCAGCATCGGATCGTGCCGGTCCACCAGCCGCGTCGCACCGGCATGGTTCGCTTCGCCCCGGAAGGTGAACTCCCACCGGCCGTGTGGCCAGATGGACGAAGCGACCGCGATCGGACGATCGACGAGATCCAGGCCCCGCCCCTGCTCGACGTGCAACTCCACGTACACCCCGACCCGCTCTTGCAGCCGCTCGTCGACACCGAGGTCCTCGGGTCGGCGTCCGGCACGGGTCATGGCCTCGGCAAGGCTGATGCCGTCGATGTCCCGCAGGCCGCGGGCACGATCGGCATCGAGCGCACCGGTCGTCAACTGCGAACCGACGCAGGCGACCCCGAAGCGCGCCCCTTCCTCGTCCGAGAACGCGACCACCGCGACCGGAATGCTGGGGACGACGCCGCGTTCGCGAAGGAGGTCCACCGCCGCGAACGCGGACACCACGCCGAGCGGACCGTCGAAGGCACCGCCGTCGGGCACCGAGTCGAGGTGCGACCCGGTGACGAACGCGTCGCGCGGATCACCGATCCACCCGGGCGGCATCCACCACGCCCAGATGTTGCCGTTCCGGTCCTCCTCGACGTCCATGCCGCGGGAAGTGGCGCACCCGGTAAACCACTCTCTCAGCGTCAGATCCGCATCGGACCACGCGTAGCGGCGGTATCCACGCGTCGCCGGGTGCTGGCCGACGTCGAGGATGTCGGACCAGAGCGAGTCGAACGTAGTCATGTTTCGATCCTCTTCCTGCTTCGGCGGAGTCGTGCTGCGATCGGTCGGTCAGTCGTCGGCGCCGACGGACTCCGGGTAGATCATGCGATCGGGGGCCTTGACGTTGCGCCTGGCCCACGGGTAGTAGATGAGTGCAGTTCCGAAAAGCCCGACTATCCAGGAGATGTCGGCGCCGCCGAGCATCTCGGTGAACGGACCGGTGTACATGGTCTGGGCCAGGAACGGGATCTGGATGAGCACACCGACCCCGTAGGTAACCAGCGTCGGAACGTTCCATGCTCCGTAGCGACCGCGGCGATCGTAGAGCGCCGGAATGTCGATGCGCTCCTTGGAGATCAGGTAGTAGTCGGCCAGATTGATGGCGCTCCAGGGGGTGAACACCATGAGAATGACCAGCACGAAGTTCTTGAAGTTGGAAAGGAAGTCCTCACTCGCGAAGATCGCGATGACGATCGAGATCGCCGTGAACCCGAACACGCAGACTGTGCGGGCCGTTCGCGAGACGCTGCTCCGTCCGGAGATCGCGGTGACCGCGGTGAGGATCGACATGAAGCCGCCGTAGGCATTGAGCGTGTTGACGGTGAGTTTGCCGACCACGATCACGAGGTACATCACGATCACGAGAATCGCCGGGCCGGCCAACTCACCCAGGAACTCGACCTGATTGTCGAGGAACGCGTCACCGGCGACGGCGGCAATGAGCGCACCGAGGGTCATCGACCACTGCGAGCCGAGCACGCTGCCGCCGAGAGTTCCCCAGAAAGTGGCGCGCTCACTGGTGTTTCGGGGCAGATACCGGGAATAGTCGGCAACGTACGGACCGAACGTCAACTGCCAGCCGGCGCTCAACGAGATCGCGAGCAGGAAGGTCACGATGTCGAAGCCCTTCACCCCGACGTGGGCGGCGACGTCGTACTGCGTGAAGAGGCGAATCGTCAGATAGACGAAGGTGACCAGTCCGAGAATCGTTGCGAGCTGGCCGATTCGGTGAATCAGCTTGTATCCGGCCACGGTGACCAGCGCAGTGAGCAGACCGAATATCAGGATACCGACCGTGGCATTGTCGATCCCCAGGAACTTGTTGACCGCCTGACCGGCCAGAACACTGCCGGTCGCGGCGAATCCGAGGTACATCAGCACTACCAGCACCAGCGGGATCACCGCACCCAGAACTCCGAATTGGGCTCGGCTGGAGATCATCTGGGGAAGGCCCATCCGCGGACCCTGCGCGGAGTGCAGGGCCATCACGATGCCGCCGAGCAGGTTTCCGATAGCGAGACCGATGATCGCCCAGAGGGCGTCGGCACCGAAGACGACGGCGAGAGCACCGTCGACGATCGCCGTGATCTGGGTGTTGGCCCCGAACCACAGGGTGAACTGGCTGCGCGGAGATCCGTGCCGCTCCGAGTCGGGAACCATCTCGATGGTTCGCGTCTCGACCGCTGAACTCGTGGCTGTTGTATCGCGAGCGGGCGACGCACTATCGGTTGTGACCATGGGAGAGCCTTCGGGGAGACGACAGGGGAATCCGGTTGGTAATGCCCGCTCCACGCTGAACGTTCAACACCCGGCTACTTGTCTAGTCTTGTATAGACAAGTTTGAGGAGTCAATGCTCTCCCTCACTGTTTACATACGGTGCCGACCGGTAACACAACCGTAATACCTTGGCGGAGAGACTCACTGCCCACCCGGTTCACCGCCGCAGCCGCAATCCCCACGAACGACGACGGGGTGTGTCCCGGGCCGTAAGGCACCGGGACACACCCCGTCGACAGCGCAGAGGCGTCTGGCGGCCGTCAGCTGACGGCCATGTCCTCCTGCGCCCAGTAGGCCCGGGTGCTGGTGATCTTGGCGTCGTCGTCGAAGGTCATGACGTCGATCGGCTCGATGACATACGTCTGGTCGCCGGCCTTCGTGGTGACACGGAAATGGAACGCTGCGCTGTTGCCGGCGACGCGGACCGTCAGCAGCTCGGCCGTCTGGTCCATCGACTCGATCGCCGTGAAGAACGCGCGGATCTCCTCGACGCCACGCTTGGGCTCGGTGCCGACCGGGTCCTCGACCGTGGCGCCCTCGGCGAACAGTGCAGCCACCGCGTCGGCGCTCTTGCCACTGAGCGCCTTCATGTAGGCGGTGACGGTGCTCTTGATGTCTTCTGCGGATGCCATGCGCACTGAACCTTTGCTTGTGGAACGGGTTTCGGCCGGAGCGTAACCCGGCTCACAGGCTCGGCGCAGCGCGCGATCCCGCCCACCGGACACTCCCGACAATCCGGCGAAGCAACACGAGCCGGATAACCACGGTGTTAGCGTCCCGCGCATGCCAATCCAGCACGGGGGATTCTGGGGCCGGATAGTCGTCGCCGCACTCGCGGTAGGTGTCGTGGCCGGAGGCGGTACCGCCGGCACGGCCGCAGCCCAGTCCAGCGGAAGCGCCCTGCCGAACACCAGCGTCGGCGGGGTGGGATCTACCGGCAGCGCAGCCGGGCAGGGGTTCATCGGCCCCGGATCGTTGACCGACGGAACGGGCTCGGACGGAACCGGATCGAACGGTACGACGCCGATCACCGGGTCGTGGGGGACCGCATCGCTGGCCCGGTCGGCGTTCGGTTCCTGGATGCCGGGTCTGGTCGGCTCGCTGGTGCCGGAACCCGATCTGGCGCCGCCGCCGCTCGAGACGCTGCGCGAGGAGACCCTGCCCGCGCCGATCGGTGACCCGTTCTTCGACTTCTACCCGCCAGGGCTACCCGGCATGGCCAACGGTGACGTCATCGAGACCCGCGACGTCACCCCCGTCGCTCGGGGGCTCCTCCGCGGCCCTGTGCGAGAAGTTCGGCAGCTCAAGGTCAAGACCACCGACGCCTCGGGTGCGCCATCGTTCGCGACCGCGACCCTCGTCGTTCCGGCGACGCCGTGGCCCGGCCCGGGACCGCGTCCGGTGCTGGTGAACAACGTGCCGATCAACGGGCTCGGACGGACCTGCACCCCGTCCCACACCCTCGCGTACGGCATCACGCCGTCCACGAACTTCCTCGAACTGCTGCGACCCGTCACCACGAAGGCCGAGGAGCGCGGCTACGCCGTCCTCATCCCCGACCACGAGGGCCCCCGGATGGCGTACGGCGAACCGTACGTCGCCGGGCACGCGGTCCTCGACACGATCCGCGGCATGCGCGGCGTCTTCCCCGCCGAGTTCGGCAACAGCAAGCTCGCCATGATGGGCTACTCCGGCGGGGCCATCGCCACACACGGCGCCGTGAAGCTGATCGATTCGTACGCCCCGGAACTGGCGCCCGACATCGCGGGCGCCGCATTCGGCGGGGTGCCCGCCGACTTCGAGATGCTCGGACGCACCATGAACGGCAACCTCGCCAGTGGGCTGTTCCTCGCCGCGGTGTTCGGCATCTCGCGGGAAAACCCGGAGATCCTGCCGCTGGTCAACAGCCTCGGACAGCGGATCGGCATCTCGTCCATCAAGGATCAGTGCTCCACCAACCTCGCCGCCTCCGGCATCATCGGAATCCCGGCGGAGGCCCTTGCCAACGTCGTGGACGCGTTGAATTCACCTGTCGCCCATGACATCTACGCCAAGATGAAGATGGCCGACCTCGTCTCGGGCACACCGCTGTACATCTACAACGGCGGGCAGGACTTCTGGATCCCCGCCCTGGGCGCCCGCAACCTGTACGACGAGCAGTGCGGCTACGGCGTCGCTGCCGTATACCGGCAGGTGCCCGGTGAGCACCTGCTCGGCGAGGCCCTCGGGAACTCCGGCGCCTTCGACTGGATCGACGCGCGCCTGCGCGGCGAACCCGCGCCGTCGGAGTGCTGACGCGCGCCGTCCATCGCGTTTTGCGCACTTATCGCTGAATCCGGGAGGGTTCAGGCGCGATAAGTGCGCAAAACGCGGGTGGACTACAGGCGGGTGGGCTAGAGGCTGGTGGACTACAGGACGATGTTGACCATCTTGCCGGGCACGACGATCACCTTGCGGGGATCCTTGCCGTCGAGCAGCGTCACGATCTTCTCGTCCGTGAGGGCGATCTTCTCGATGTCCTCACGGGCCGCGTCGGCGGCCACGTGGATGCGGCTGCGGACCTTGCCGTTGACCTGGATCGGGTACTCGACAGTGTCCTCGACCAGCCACTTCTCGTCGGCCGTCGGGAACGGTCCGTGCGCCAGCGACTCGGTGTGGCCCAGCCGCGACCACAGCTCCTCCGCGAGGTGCGGGGCGATCGGGCCGAGCATGAGCGCGAGCGGCTCCACCGCGGACCGCGGGGCACCGGCCGGGTACTCCTTGGTGAGGTGGTTGGTGTACTCGATGAGCTTGGCCACCGCGGTGTTGTCGCGCAGCGCCGCGTAGTCCTCGGCGACACCGGCGATCGTCTTGTTGAGCGCCCGCAGCGTGCCCTCCGACGGCTCGGCATCGGTGACACGCAGGTCGCCGCTCTCCTCGTCGATGACGACGCGCCACGCCCGCTGCAGGAAGCGGTGCGCACCGATGACGTCCTTGGTGGCCCACGGACGGGACGTGTCCAGCGGACCCATCGCCATCTCGTAGACGCGCAGGGTGTCTGCACCGAACTCGTCGCAGATCTGGTCGGGCGCAACGGAATTCTTGAGGCTCTTGCCCATCTTTCCGTACTCGCGCTTGACCGGGGCGCCCTGGTAGAAGAACTTGCCGTCCTCCTCGGTCACCTCGGCCGCCGGCACGTAGACGCCACGCTCGTCGGTGTACGCGTACGCCTGGATGTAGCCCTGGTTGTACAGGCGCCGGTACGGCTCGCTCGAGCTGACGTAGCCCAGGTCGAACAGCACCTTGTGCCAGAACCGCGAGTACAGCAGGTGCAGCACCGCATGCTCGACACCGCCGACGTACAGGTCGACACCGCCGGGATCGTTGGGGCCGTGGATGTCCGGGCGCGGACCCGTCCAGTAGGCCTCGTTCTCGGGCGCGACGAACTGCTCGCTGTTGGTGGGGTCGATGTAGCGCAGCTGGTACCACGAGCTACCCGCCCACTGCGGCATCACGTTGGTGTCGCGGCGGTAATCCTTCAGGCCGTCGCCGAGATCCAGCTCGACATTGACCCAGTCGGACGCCTTCGCCAGCGGGGGAGAGGGCTCGGAGCTGGCGTCGTTCGGATCGAACGAGACCGGCGCGTAGTCCTCGACCTCCGGAAGTTCGACCGGCAGAGCAGATTCCGGCAGCGGATGCGCGACGCCGTCGGCGTCGTACACGATCGGGAACGGCTCGCCCCAGTAGCGCTGACGCGCGAACAGCCAGTCGCGCAGCTTGTACTGGATGGTGCCGGTGCCGACGCCCTCCGCCTCGAGGCGCTCGATGACGGCCTTCTTGGCGTCGGCGACGTCCAGGCCGTTGAGGTAGTCGCTGTTGACCAGCGGCCCGTCGCCGGTGAACGCGGCCTCGGACAGGTCGCCGCCCTTGATGACCTCGACGATGTCCAGACCGAACGCGGTCGCGAACTCCCAGTCGCGCTGGTCGTGACCGGGCACGGCCATGATCGCGCCGGTGCCGTAACCGGTGAGCACGTAGTCGGCGATGAACACCGGCAGCTTGTGGCCGTTGACCGGGTTCACGGCGTAGACGCCGAGGAAGACGCCGGTCTTCTCCTTGTTCTCCTGGCGCTCGAGATCGGTCTTCGCAGCGATCGATGCGCGGTACGCCGCAACAGCTTCCGCCGGAGTGGATGCTCCGCCGGTCCAGCGCGGGTCGACGCCCTCGGGCCACTGCGCCGGCACCAACTGGTCGACCAGCTCGTGCTCGGGAGCCAGCGTCACGTACGTGGCGCCGAACAGCGTGTCCGGACGGGTGGTGAACACCTCGATGTCGTGACCGTTGGAATCGAACTTGACCTGCGCGCCGTGCGAGCGTCCGATCCAGTTGCGCTGCATGGACTTGACCTTTTCCGGCCAGTCCAGGTACTCGAGGTCGTCGACCAAACGATCGGAGTACGCGGTGATGCGCATCATCCACTGCTGCAGGTGCTTACGGAACACCGGGAAGTTGCCGCGCTCGCTGCGGCCGTCCGAGGTGACCTCTTCGTTGGCCAGCACCGTACCCAGACCCGGGCACCAATTGACCATCGAATCCGAGTGGTAGACAAGGCGGTACGCGTCCAGCACCTTGCTGCGCGAGGCGGCGTCCAGCGACGCCCAGTCCCGACCGTCTTCGAGAGCGCGCTCGCCCGAAGCGAACTCGGCCTCGAGCTCGGAGATGCGACGGGCCTTGCCCTGCGCGGTGTCGTACCAGGCGTTGTAGATCTGCAGGAAGATCCACTGCGTCCAGTGGTAGAAGTCGACGTCGGTCGTCGCGACGGAGCGGCGCTCGTCGTGGCCCAGGCCCAGACGGCGCAGCTGGCGCTGCATGTTCGCGATGTTGGCCTCGGTCGTGGTGCGCGGATGCGTGCCCGTCTGCACCGCGTACTGCTCGGCCGGCAGGCCGAAGGCGTCGTAGCCGAGGGCGTGCAGGACGTTGTGGCCCTGCATGCGGTGATAGCGCGCGAAGACGTCGGTGGCGATGTAGCCGAGCGGATGGCCCACGTGCAGACCCGCACCCGACGGGTACGGGAACATGTCCTGCACGAACAGCTTGTCCGCGGGCACGGCGGGCACCTCCCCCGTCGCTGCGCTCGCCTGAGGCGCCAGCGCACCCACCGGGTTGGGCGCGTTGAAGGTCCCGCGCTCGCTCCACAGGTCCTGCCAGCGCTGCTCGATCCGGCCGGCGAGCTCCGCGGTGTAGCGGTGCTGCGGCGTCGAGTCGTCGGGGGATGAGGCTTGCTGAACTGGCTCGGTCACGGTGGTCGCTATCTACTTGGATGACGGGAATTCCGTCAACCAGGGTAAAGCGTCGGCGGACCTCGACGACACCCAGTTACACCCAGGAAGACCGGCCCAGTCGACCGGGCTCTATCGTGGATGCGTGGTCATCGTCGCTGTCGTGCTGTTCATCGCCGCTCTCGCGCTCGGCGCGATCGCAATCGCCGGACTGACCGGTCGGCTCGAACGTAATCGCTGGATCGGCGTTCGTACCCCCCAATCGCTGCGTGACGACGAGACGTTTGCGCTGGCCAACAAGGTTGCGGCGCCCACGCTGCTGGCCGCGGCCGGCGTCCTCGCGATCGGTGGCCTGGCGGCCGTTCTGCTCGACGGCGTGCTCCCGATCGTCGCGGTGATCGTCGCGCTCGTCGCGGCGCTGTTCACCATCGCGGCCGGCGGCACGCTCGGCTCCAAGGCCGCGGGCGCGGTCCCCGAGACCAGCGGCTGCGGCACCTCCTGCGGCGCGTGCAGCCTCAAGGGCGCGTGCGAACCGGCCTGACTGGTTGAATCCCGGGTGTGACCCCACCCACGACCGGACCACGCATCGTCGATCCCGCGGGCGTCGTCTTCGGCATCCTCGTTCCGGTGCTGGCCGCGGCGGCGGGCGTCGTAGCGACGTACGCGCTCGCACCCCGCCTACCCGAGCAGATCGCCACCCACTGGTCCGGCAGCACGCCCGACGGGTTCATGACCCCTGCTGCGAGCGCGTGGTCGATGGCCGCGATGGTGCTCCTCGTCGGCGTCGGCTGCAGCGGCATCGCCGCGCTCGCCCAGGCCCGTCTGATGACGCGCCGGATGATGCTGCTGATCGGATCGGCGGTCGTCGGGGTGATCGTGGCCGCCGAATTCTCGATGATCCTCGGGCAGCTCGACCTCGCCGACGCGTCCTCCGCCCGGATATCGGCCGAGACGCTGGTACTGGGTCTGGTCGTCGGCACCGTCGTCGGACTGCTCGGCGCCTCCACCCTCCGCGACCACCGGGTGCGTACTCCCGCCACCGAAGCACCTCCCGCCGACCTGCCCCGCGGCGCGGTCGAACTGCCCATCGCCGACGAGGTCGGCATGACAGCGGGCGGGCTGCTGGCCACCGCCCTCGCCCTCGCCGCACCGGCGGTCCTCGTCTGCTGGCTGGCCGGCGCCTGGTGGCCGCTCGGCGTGTACCTACCGGTGGTGCTGCTCGCGGTCACGCTGCTGCAGTTTCGACTCGTCGTCGACGCGAACGGCATCCGCGTCCGGAACCTGGGGATGGCGGCGATCGAGTACGGCGTCGACGAGGTGCTGGGCGCACGCGTCGACGAGGTGCGGCCGTTCCAGGACTTCGGCGGCTGGGGAGTCAAGGCGAAGGGGCGCGGCAACTACGGGGTCGTCACCCGGACGGGCCCGGCCGTCGTCATCACGTTCGCGTGCGGCGACCGACTCACCGTCACGACGCCGGAGGCCGAGCGGATCGCCGGCGCACTCAACACACTCGCGGATGGGCGTCTGGCCCTCTCCTGACCCGGCGGCTCACAGCGATCCCCGGATCGCCTCCATCAGCGCCGTCTCGGGCTCGCTGGGGGTGCTGGCGCGGCGCAGCAGCACGAACTCGACGTCGCCCGGGTCCGGCAGGCCCAGACGGTCGCCGACGGGCCGCAACTCGGTCGGCAGCAGCGACTGCGCGTGCACCATGAACCCCAGACCGGCCAGGGCCGCGGCCCGCAGGCCCGCGCGGCTGTTCACCAGGCACGTGATGCGGCTCGGCAGCCGGGCCGACTCGAGTGCCCCGAGCGCGCACGCCCGGGTGATGCTCGGCGGGGGATAGGCCACCAGCGGCACCGGCGTCGTCGGGTCCCACTGAGCCTCGTCCGTTCCACCCCACACGAGCCGGTCCCGCCCCACGAGGTCGCCGTGCGGCTCACCGGGCCGGCGCATCACGAACGCCAGATCGAGGTCACCGGCCCGCAACTGCGCGTGGACCGTGCGGCTGAGCCCGACGGTGAGCTGCAGGTCGACGAGCGGATGCGTGCGCCGGAACTCCCGCAGGATCTGCGGCAGCCCCTTGGCGACCAAATCCTCGGCGGCCCCGAACCGCAGCCGTCCGGTGAGCGTCGACCCCTCGAAGTAGCGGCTCGCGCGGTCCTGGGCGTCGAGGATCGACCGGGCGAAGCCGACCATCGCGGTGCCGTCCGCGGTGAGTTCCACCGTGTGGGTGTCGCGGCTGAGGAGGTGGCGGCCGGCGGCCTTCTCGAGCCGCGCGATGTGCCCGCTGACCGTGGACTGCCGCAGCCCCAGCTGCCGGGCGGCGGCCGTGAAGCCGCCGGTCTGCTCGACGGCGAGGAACGTCCTGAGGAGAACCGGATCGAACATGCACCCTACCTATCACGAAACGCGATCACAGTTAACGTGTTGAACGCCTTTCATGATCGAATTCGGGACGGATACCGTTGACCGGTGAAGTTTCTGAGCAGGTTCTATATCGACGGTTTCATCCTGTCGATCGCCACCGTCGCCGTTCTGGGCAGCCTGTTCCCCGTATCCGGCAGCGGCCAGACGATCCTCGACTGGGCCACCAAGATCGCGATCGGTTTCCTTTTCCTGCTCTACGGAGCGCGACTGTCGCCGGCCGAGGCGCTGCAGGGCCTCAAGCACTGGCGGCTGCACTCGGTGGTGTTCGCGTCGACGTTCGTCCTGTTCCCGCTGATCGGCCTGGCGCTGCGAATCCTGGCGCCGACCGTGATCACCGACGAGATGTACACCGGCATCCTGTACCTGTGCCTCGTGCCGTCGACGGTGCAGTCGTCGATCGCGTTCACCTCGATCGCGCGCGGCAACGTCGCGGGCGCGATCGTCAGCGCGTCGTTCTCGAACCTGCTCGGGGTGTTCGTCACGCCGCTGCTGGTGATCCTGCTGATGAACACGACCGGTGAGGCGACGGTCGACTTCTCGTCGATCATCAACATCGTGTTGCAGTTGCTGCTGCCGTTCATGATCGGCCAGCTGATCCGTCCGCTGGTCATCGACTGGCTGAAGAGGTACGCGGAGCCGACCAAGCTCGTCGACCGCGGATCCATCCTGCTCGTCGTGTTCTCGGCGTTCAGCGAATCGATGAACGAGGGCGTCTGGGGCACCGTGACCGTGCTCGAGATCGCCGTCGTGGTCGCGGTGTGCATCGGCATCCTCGCGGTGGTCCTCGGCGTCACCTCGTTCGCCGGCAAGAAGCTCGGATTCTCGCTGCCCGACCGAATCGTGATCATCTTCTGCGGATCGAAGAAGAGCCTCGCGACGGGCCTGCCCATGGCGTCGGTGCTGTTTGCCGGACAGCCGGTGGGCCTGATCGTGCTGCCGCTGATGATCTTCCACCAGATCCAGCTGATCGTGTGCGCCGCGCTCGCGCAGCACTACGCGAAACGGGCGGATCCGGAACGGGTCGTGTCCTGACCCGAGCTCGCGTTCGCCCACACCGGCGTCACTCCTGGGGTTCAATGGGTGGCAGGTCAGGTGTGTCCGAGGTAGCCGCAGTCTTATCGGAGGCGAGCGTGAGCAACAACCACCACCATCACCACAACCACGAATCCCGCGACGTCATCATGCCCGCCTACACGGGCCGAATCGCGACGAATCCCGTTCCCGCGCTGCGGCTACCCGAAGACGATATGGATCCACGGGCCGCCTATCGATTCATCCACGACGAACTGATGCTCGACGGCAGCTCGCGCCTCAATCTCGCGACATTCGTCACGACGTGGATGGATCCGGAGGCCGGCACGCTGATGGCCGAGACGTTCGACAAGAACCTCATCGACAAGGACGAGTACCCGGCCACCTCGGCAATCGAGCAGCGCTGCGTCAACATGGTCGCCGCCCTGTTCAACGCCCCCGACCTTGTCGACGACGATCCGACGTCGGCGACAGGCGTCTCGACGATCGGTTCGAGCGAGGCCGTCATGCTCGCCGGGCTCGCGATGAAGTGGCGGTGGCGGCAGGCCCGCGAGCGGGCCGGTCTCGACGCATCCAGGCCGAAACTGGTGATGGGCAGCAACGTCCAGGTGGTGTGGGAGAAGTTCTGCCGCTACTTCGACGTCGAACCGGTGTACCTGCCCATGGAGCCCGGCCGCTACGTGATCACCACCGAGCAGGTGACGGCGGCGGTCGACGAGAACACGATCGGTGTCGTCGCGATCTTCGGCACCACCTACACCGGCGAACTGGAACCGGTGAAGGAGATCGCCGAGGCACTCGACGCCGTCGCGGCCGACGGTGGCCCCGACGTCCCGGTGCACGTGGACGCGGCCAGCGGCGGGTTCGTCATCCCGTTCCTCAACCCCGAAATGGAGTGGGACTTCCGGATTCCGCGGGTCGTCTCCATCAACGTGAGCGGCCACAAGTTCGGGCTCACCTACCCGGGCATCGGATTCGTCGTGTGGCGCGACGGTGATCACCTGCCCGAGGAACTGGTGTTTCGGGTGAACTACCTCGGCGGCGACATGCCCACCTTCACGCTCAACTTCTCGCGGCCCGGAAACCAGATCGTGGGCCAGTACTACAACTTTCTACGACTCGGACGCTCCGGCTATCGGGGCATCATGAAATCTCTGCGTGGAACCGCGATGTGGTTGAGCGGCAAGCTTGCCGAGGAGGGCGACTTCCGCGTCATCAGCGACGGCTCCGCCATTCCGGTCCTCGCATTCGAACTCACCGGCGACCAGCGCTTCACGGTGTTCGACATCTCCCACGAACTCCGCGCCCGCGGGTGGCAGGTCCCGGCATACACGATGCCGGCCGACGCCACGGACGTCGCGGTCCTGAGAATCGTGGTCCGCGAGGGGTTCAGCGCCGACCTCGCTCGTCTACTGTTCGACGACATCCTCTCGGTGTGCGCGTACCTGCGGCAAGACGGCGTCGCAATCCACTCGAAGGCGCAACACTTCGCGCACTGACCCGTTCGCGCAGTATCGAACGGGAGTTCACGACACGGTTTCGCGCCGCGAGCGTGCCGCGGTATCCCGTTCGCACCGGGATGGTTTGCCGGACGCCCACGACTGGGTATCCGTTTGGCGGAACCCGACACGAAGGAGCCCGCAATGTCCCGGCTGCCCGATCCGCCCGAACCCGTACTGGAGACCGCCGCAAAGGAATTGGTGGTCGCAACTTCACCGCACCCGCGGATCTACGAGGTCCCGCCCGAGCAGGGACGCAAGATCCTCGCCGACCTGCAGGCCGGGGAGGGTGTCCCGAAGCCGATGGTCGAGGAGCAGTGGGTGCACGTCGACGCCGGCGAGCACGGGACGGTCCGCACCCGCATCGTGCGTCCCGTCGACGTGTCCGGCGACGTCCCGATCCTGCTCTACATCCACGGCGCCGGATGGGTATTCGGCGATGAGAACACCCACGATCGACTGGTGCGCGAACTCGCGGTCGGCGCGGGTGTCGCCGTCGTCTTCCCGGTGTACGACCGGGCGCCGGAGGCCAAGTACCCCACCCAGATCGAGCAGAACTATGCGGTGGCGCAGTGGGCCGCGAAGCAGGGCCGCGAATACGGACTCGACACCTCCCGCATCGCGGTGTGCGGGGACTCGGTGGGCGGCAACATGGCGACGGTGCTGGCACTCATGGCCGCCGAACGCGGCGACGTGAACCTGCGCGCGCAGGTGCTGCTGTACCCGGTGACGGACGCGAACTTCGAGACGGCGTCGTACCTGCAGTTCGCCGACGGCCACTACCTCACCCGCGACGGCATGAAGTGGTTCTGGGACCAGTACATTCCGGACCCGGAGCAACGCGCCGACGTCTACGCCTCCCCGCTGCGGGCGTCGCAAGACCGACTGGCGGCGCTGCCGACGACGCTGGTGATCACCGACGAGGCCGACGTCCTGCGCGACGAGGGGGAGGCGTACGCCGCGAAGCTGCGCGCCGCGGGCGTCGACGTCACCGCCGTCCGGGTCGAGGGGATGGTGCACGACTTCCTGATGCTCGACAGCCTGCGGGACTGCAAGGCGACGATCGTCGCGCGCACCCTCGCAATCGACGCCGTGCGACGGGCGCTGGTCGAGTAGCGGTCAGTTCAGGTCGGTCAGTTCAGATCGATGTCGATCGGGTGCGTCGCGAGCAGCGCGAGCGGCATCGGCTGACGTCGGAGCACCTGCCCCCACACGTCGGACCGGGGAGGGCTGATCACATCGGAGGCCAACGCGGACAGGACGATCCAGTCGTCGTGCTCGATCTCGGCGTCGAGCTGACCGATGGTCCAGCCCGCGTAGCCGGCGAAGATGCGCAGGCCCTCGATCACCGCGGCGATCGGTTCGGGGTCGGCGTCGAGATCGACCATGACGACACGGCCGTCGACGCGCCGCAGACCGGGCACCCCGGCGACGTCTACGCCGGTGCGGACCGTGGCCAGGCACAGCGCGGCATCGCGGGTGACGGGGCCGCCGATGTAGAGCGCCTGCGGCTTGGTCGCGAGGGCCGCCCACTGCGGCAGCACCTCGTGCACGGCGGTCTCACTCGGCCGATTGAGGACGACGCCGAGACTGCCGGCGTCGTTGTGCTCGAGCATGTAGACGACCGTCCGGCGGAACGTCGGCTCGGTCAGATCGGTGGACGACACGAGCAGGCTGCCGGGCCGCACCGCCGGTTGGGCCGATGCCGTGCGATCCTCAGGTTCCTCCGGGTGCGCCACTGGGTCATCATCTCACCGACGCGACCCGGACGGGAGATGCGACGGCGAACGACTTGGAGCGTGTCCGACAAATGCCGGGTCCCGGCGATGACGACGTCCAGGACGCCACTGCGGCAGGTGCCTGAGATACCGATGTCGTATCGGCGGCGTCGGAGTCCCGGTTCTCGCTGGGTGGGACCCGACCGGATTGATCGAGGAGTGATGGGGCCCACTTGAGGCAGGGCGTCGGTCGACGCCGCCTCGTCACGACGTACGACGGTGGCGGTGCATTTCAGCTGGAGGTTGGGCATGGACAGGCTGCTCGCGCAATTGTCGAGCCTGGATGCCGGGGCCGAGGCGGCCGTGCGTGTGGTCGCCGCGTTCGACAGGCTCATGGAGAGCCGCGCCCCCGTTGGAGCCTTGACGCGGGCAACTGCGGGGCTGGCGAAGTGCCCGGCAGGGATCAGTCGCCCCGGGCACGCCGTCGTTCGTTACGCTCCGAACGGCGACCGGTTGGACGAGTTTTACCCGGATGTATCGCCGTCTCAGCGGTCCGCCGGAGGGATATCCGTGTGGCTCGAAAGATCGGGTCTCCCGCACGACTTGGACGATCTGCTTCTCGAGCGTTTCGCGTTGGCAGCGCGTGCACTGATTCCTCGCCCGAATGGTCTGGAGCCACGCGACATTGCGGATCCTGCGCTGGTAGAGGTTCTCATCGCCGGCACGCACTGCCCGGAGGATCGGGCCCGTGCGATCAAACTGCTCGGGCTCGACCCGAACCGTCCAGTCCGAGTGGTGGCGGTCGCGACGACAGGTGGGCAGGATCCTGAAGGAGCTGCCGCTGCGCTGGTATCTCGAAGACCGTCGACTGTCGGCCCGCGGGTCGTGACGGTCGGCCCGCTCGCAGCGGTTCTTCTCCAACCCCGATCCGACCCTGCTGTCGTTGTGTCGGGATTGCGAGAAGTGTTGTCCGAGAACACTTTTGCTCGACACACGTTGGCGGGTGTCGGCACCGCAGTCATGCCCGACCAGGCGAGGCAGTCCTGGCTCGAGGGCAAGCTCGCACTGAGATTCGCAGAGGCCGGAACCGCCTCTGCCGTTGTCGATCATGACGAACTCGGAGCCATTGCGTTGCTGGCGGACATACCGTCGGCCCGTCTCGCCGCGAACCCGGACGTGCTCGCTCTTGTGGAACTCACCGCGACCGACAGCGGCCGGATGGATCTGGAGGCGGTGGAGGCGCTGTGCCGCACCGGATCGCTGCGTCAGGCTGCTGCTTCACTGCACATGCACCACAGCACCGTTGCGACACGCATCTCGCGAGCCGAGCTGAAACTGGGCTGGGATTTGAACGCATACTCCGGAACCTTGCGCGTGAGTATCGCCCTGCACGCTCTCAAACTCCTTCGCGACTCCGCGAACGATCGGATCGTCCCGAGGAGGGGTGCGGCGGGTAGTACAACCGCCAATCGTCGACATCCGGCGTGAGATCGCAGACAGTTGGCGGTCGCATCGCCGGTTCTCTGTGGCAGATGATTGGTTCGTACGTGAATCATCATCTCGAGGAGAGAAATTGACTGCGAGCATTGGCGGGCCGGTTGCAATACGAGCACCGTACGATCCCGAACTCGAAGTCGGCTTGGCGAGCCTTCCCGCCGACATATTCGGTACCGAAAACGGCCCGGCCACCATTGAGGAATCTCGCGCCTTGATGGCGTCGTGGCGGCCGAACATGGCGAGCCTGACTCGCGGCGGAACAATTGATGTCTACGACAAGCAGATCCCCGGACCCCAGGGGGCGCCCGAGATCACGGTCTTGGTCATGTCGCCCACAGAGGGGAGTGGACCTCGGCCGGTCATCTACCACGTCCACGGCGGCGGAATGGTCGCCGGAGACCGTTACTACGGTGCGGAGACTCTCGCGGAATATGTTGCGGCGCTTCAAGTAGTTGTCGTTTCGGTGGAGTACCGACTCGCTCCTGAGCATCCGCATCCGGCCCCGGTGGAGGACTGCTACGCCGGGCTCGTCTGGGTGGCACGAAACGCCGCCGCACTGCGTATCGACCCACGACGTATCGTCATCATGGGAGGAAGCGCCGGCGCCGGTCTGGCCGCCTCGACGGCCCTACTGGCTCGGGATCGGCAGGGCCCCGACATCAGTCATCAGGTACTGGGATGCCCGATGCTGGACGATCGCATGAGCGGTCAGTCGACCTCGGCGACCGATCTGCACAGCGTCAACTTCAAGCAGGGACTCCAGAACGGCTGGGCGGCACTGTTGGGCGATGCCGCCGGCGGGCCGGATGTCTCTGCCTATGCTTCCGCAGCTCGGGCCGACGACCTCTCCGGACTGCCGCCGGCCTACATCGATGTGGGGAGCAGCGAGATCCTCCTGGACGAAGCGGTCGACTTCGCGACTCGACTGTCTCACGCAGGCGTGCCGGTCGAGCTCCACGTGTGGCCGGGCGGGTTTCACGGGTTCAGTTCCCTTGTCCCGCATGCCGCCTTGTCACGGACGGCAAGCGATACACGGCTGGCCTACTTGAGCCGAGTTCTGCTCTAGCAGAATTATTTTCGGCGCTCCAACTGCATTCACACACGTCCGATCACGGCTGCGCCTGCCTCCGCGCCACCACCGTCCGCCGGCGGCACTCGGTGCCGCCGGCAGGTGTTCGAGCCTCACGGAATCGCGCAGGCCTCGCTCAGATTGTGTCGGCGTCCGTACGCGCCGCCGGTACGGGGCAGGACGCACCGCGCGGGACACCTGCCTTCTGGAGCAGCAAGCTCATCGGGCACCAGCCGACGATCCCGTAGAGCACCAGGTTCGCGGACGCGAACGCGGTGAGGCCCCGCCACTTGGGCGAGTGGGTGCGGCCGAGCAGCAGGCTCGTGCCCACCACCGACCCGCCGAGCAGCGGGACGATGCGCTCGACGGTCCAACCGGAATGCTTCGGCAATGCCATGTTCGTGTCTCCTCGTGTGACGTGGCGATCAGTCCGGAGTGGTGATCGCGAGGCCGGCGCGACGCCAGGCGTCCATCCCGCCGCGCACCAGGTAGGTCTCGGCGCCTGCCCGTGCCAACTGACGCGCCGCTGTCGCGGAGCGTCCGCCGGAACGGCAGATCACGACGACGGGTCGACCCGCGACCACCTCGAAGTCGTGGTCGATCACCTCGTGCAGCGGCAGGTGGGTGGCGCCCGGTGCATGACCGGTGTCCCACTCGGGACGCGATCGCACGTCCAGCAGGAGCGCGCCCTGCTCGACGAGGCTCTGCGCCTTGTGCACGTCGACCGTTCCGTACGACTTTCGAAAGATGCCCACGGACCTCGACAGTAGGGCCACCCCACTCGCTTTCTCCAGACCCCCCAGGGGGGATCGTTCTCCACCCGCAACTTTATACCCCATGGGGTATCTGGTCGAGGTGTCGTCGGACACTGCGCTGTGGCGCTACGCCAGCCCCAGAATCTGATCCAGGACCGTCAGATGGTGCTCGAACAGCGCGGCCGGATCGGCGAACGTGTCGGCGCCGTACTGCCCGAACACCTCGAAGTTCACCGCACCGAACAGCGACGCCCACGCCAGGACGCCGCGCGCGAGCACCTCGTCGGGGACCGTCAGCCCCATCTCGGCGCGGATGCGGTCGAGATCCACGGCCAGGGTGGGATCGACCGTGGACTCCGGCACCGACAGCGCCCCCGCCCGGTGCGCGGCCTCGACGATGCCGATCAGCGCGACGATCACGCGCGTACCCGGACCCGTCGTGCGCTCCGCCGGTGCGTGATAGCCGGGGACGGGACTGCCGAACAGCAGTGCGTACCGCGCGGGCTCGCGGACCGCCCACGCGCGGACCGTTCGGGCCAGGGCGTGCAACCGGCCGCGGTGGTCGTCGACGGGCAGCGCGTCGACGGCGCCGTCCACCTCCGCGCCGAGTTCGGTGTAGCCGTCGATCACCAGCAGCGTGAGCAGGTCGTCGCGACTGGCGACGTATCGGTACACCGCCGAGGACACCACGCCCAGGTCTCGGGCAACCGCGCGCAGCGAGAGCGCGGCCGCACCCTGCGTCGCGAGGTGTTCGCGACCGATGCGGGTGATCTCGGCGAGCGTCTGCTCGCGTGCGCGTTCGCGCGGGGTGACGGTCATGCGCCCACCCTGCCGGAGAAATGAGAGCACTGTCAACAAACGAGAGCACTGCTCTTGACATCACCACTCCGGAAGCGCATGGTGAGAGAAGAGAGCAGTGCTCTCGGTTCAGGAATCCCACTAGAGGAAGCGAGCACGTCATGTCGAATCTGCAGGTAGTGACCGGTGCAGGACCCGTCGGCTGGACCGTTGCCGAACAGTTGGCCGACGCCGGCCACGACGTCCGCGTGCTCACCCGCTCGGGCAGCGGACCGGACCATCCGCGGATCGAACGACTGAAGGTCGACGTCTCCGATCCCGCCGCCCTCGCCCCGGCGTCGGAGGGCGCCACCGCGGTCTTCCACTGCATCCACGGATCCGCATACGACGCCCGCGCCTGGGAGCGCGAGCTGCCCGCCGCCGAGCGGGTGGTGATGGACGCCGCTCAGCGGATCGGGGCCGTCGTCGCGTTCCCCGAGAGCCTCTACTCGTACAGCCGGCCCGGCGCCGCCATGACCGAGGACGGCCCCCGCAATGCCACCACCGGCAAGCTGGGGGTGCGCACCCGCCTCCTGGCGGCCCGCGCCGCGCACCCGGCGCCCACCGTCAGCGTCGTCGCGTCCGACTTTTTCGGACCGCACGTGATGAACGCCCACGCGGGCGAGCGCATGGTGCCGCCGGTACTGAACGGGAAGACGATCCGGGTGATGGGTCGCGCCGACGCCCCACACTCGTTCACGTACGTCCCCGACCTCGCCGCGGCGATGATCGCGGCCGCGCACGATCCGACGAGGTGGAACTCGGTGCTCCACGCTCCGACCGGCCCCGCGGTGACGCAGCGCGAGTTGGTCGCGGCGTTCGCGGAGGCGGCCGGGGTGCCGAGCCCCAAGGTCGGAACGCTGCCCGGGTGGCTGCTGCGCGGCGCCGGCGCCGTGCATCGGCCCACCCGAGAACTGGCCGAGACGCTGTACCAGTTCGAGGCCCCGTTCGTGATGGACTCGCACCGCACCGAGCAACTGCTCGGGCTCACTCCCACCTCGCTCGCCGACGCCACCGCGGCGACGGTGCGGTGGTGGCGGACCGAATTGGCGACGCCGGCCGCCCGATAGGGTCGCCGTGTGCGCAGATGGAGTTCGGTTCGTGGGTCGTGGACGGCCGCCGCAACGACCCTGCGTCACTCGCCCGGCCTCGCCCGCCTCACCACGGTCCGCTTCGCGAGCCAGTTCGGCGACGGACTGTTCCAGGCCGCACTCGGCGGGGCCATCCTGTTCAACCCCGAACGGGAAACCGAACCGCTCGCCATCGCGGCGGGCTTCGCGGTGCTGCTGCTGCCGTACTCGGTGGTCGGGCCGTTCGCGGGCGCACTGCTCGATCGGTGGGACCGCCGAGCTGTGCTGTTGTGGGCGAATGCCCTGCGCGGCATCCTGATTCTCGTGATCGCGGCGACGCTCATGGCCGGGGTGGGGGAGACGCCGCTGCTGCTGTTGGCCCTCTCGGCGATCGGCGTCAGCCGATTCGTCCTCGCCGGCATCTCCGCGTCGCTGCCGCACGTGGTGCGGCAAAGTTGGCTGGTACCAACCAATTCTGTTCTCGCTACCGCCGGGTCGGTGTTCGCCGCGCTCGGTGCGGGCACCGCCGTGGCGGTGATCGGCTTCCTCGGCGAGGGGGATGTCGGGTCCGGGGTCGCCGTTGCGATCGGTGCGGTGGGGTCGGTGATCGCGGTGTGGGCGTCGCGCGGGTTCGCGCGTCACGCACTCGGCCCGACCGACACCGCCGCCGACACCCGCGGCACCGCCCTCGCGATCCTCGCGGGGCTGCGCGTCGGCGCGACCGCCGTGTGGCAGGCGCCCGGCGTCACCACAGCGATGCTCGGAATCGGGGCGCACCGCATCGCTTTCGGCGTCAACACCCTCGTGATGGTGCTGATCCTGCGCGACCCGGCATCCGCGGGAGCACTGCCCGGGGGGCTCGCCGGATTCGGGGTGGCGGTGGGCGCTACGGCCGCGGGCATGTTGCTGGCCGCGCTCGTCACGCCGTGGCTGATCCCCCGACTCGGACGGCCCCGCACCGTCACCGTCGCGATCGCGTTCGCCCTCGTCGTGCAGGTGACGATGATCGCGACGCTGTCGCAGTCGTGGCTGCTGATCGGTGCATTCCTCCTCGGATTCGCCGGCCAGACCGTCAAGCTCACCGGCGACGCCGCCATGCAGATCGAGATCGACGACGACCGCCGCGGCCAGGTGTTCGCCCTGCAGGACACCGTCTTCAACATCGCCTTCTGTGCGGCCGTCGCCGCCGCGGCCACCGCCATCGCCCCGGACGGCCGCTCCCTCGGCCTGGTCCTCGCAGCCGGCGGCGTCTACGCCCTCAGCCTGATCGGCATCGGGCTGAACTCACGACGTTCGGCCGCCGAGACTGGCTAGGCCTCACCTCTGAGCACCGTGTCGAGGCGTCCGTCACCGTCGGTGTCGGTCAACCGCACCGACATCCGCCCTGTTTCCTCCTCGGCGACCAGCAACGTGTCGTGCCGCGCCGGGTCACGGGTGGAGACGAGCACGTAGTCGGGTGTCCGGTCGCGATCGAGGTCCACGACCTCGTCGTCCCGTTCGCCGTCGTTGTCGAAGTCGACGCGCCCCCACCGGTGCGGCTGCCCTGACGGTCCCGGCGAAACCTGCTGTCCCCACACCCCGTTGCGGGACGAATCGGCAAAGTAGCGGGCCTCGGGAACACCGACGTCGAGGACCGCGTGATCGACGACCCCGTCACCGTCGCTGTCCCACATCGCGTCGTCGAGCAGGCCGTCGCCGTCGAAGTCGAGGCGCACCGCGTCCAGTCCGCCGTCCGCGTCGAGATCCAGGTCGGCGGGCGACGTCCACGTGGTCGTCGCACCGTCTCCGGTTCCGAACCAATACTCGAGTCCCTCCATATCCTTCTTCGACGCGCGGCAACGTGACACGGTTCCGTCACGGTCGACACCGTTGCGCCGGGGGAGGGCACCCGGCCGGTGTTACGTTCGGCGGAAATCGCTGTCGCACGGAACTGACGGTCATGCCTCGGATTCTGACGTCGCTACTCGCCACCACCGCCACGGGTCTGGCACTCGCCACGGCCCCCGCCGTCGCGCAGACACCCGATCCGGTGGCGTTCACGAATGCATGCGGCGAGCGGGGCTTCGACCCCTCGGTGCGGGACCCGCAACCGGTGCCGACCGATCCGCCCGTCATCGGGGTTCCGCTGCCGTATCCGGAGTTCGTCCCCGTGCCCCTCCCGGATCCCGCGCCCGACCAAACCCGGGTGCCGCAGGATCCGCTGCCGGCCGACCCGTGCGCCGACCCGTGCCCGGACGTCACCGACCTGGCCGAGACGCCCGCCGCTCCCGACCCCGGGGCGCCGGGATCCGATTCGGGGTCCGGGTCCGGTTCGGGGTCCGGATCCGGTTCGTTCTCGTTGCCGCGTATAGAGATTCAGCCCAGGTCCGAGACCGTGCCGATTCCGATTCCGGGGGACGAACCGGGCCCCGCACCGCAACCGGCGCCCCCGTTCCGGATCGGAACGATCGAACCAGGACCCCTCACCCCGTCCATCGGTGCCCCGCAGGTGCGGGCCGTGGATCTGGTGTCGCAGGTGACCGGCCCCGGTTCCGAGAACCGCACCGACAAGCGCTGGCAGGTGAGCGGCACCGACCTCGGCATCACCTGGCAGAGCCGCCCGGGCGAGATCTCCGTCGCGTTCGGCGACACCTTCGGGCTCGACTGGGTCCCGCCCGGCGCGAACGGGAAGGACTGGCGCAGCAACGTCCTCGGGCACAGCACCGACACCGACCTGTCGGACGGCATGACGATCGATTCCATGGTGCAGGACAGCCGCTGCCACGCCGCCGAGATCATCGCCTCCCGGCACATCCCGAACTGGGAGACCACCACAATTCCGACGTCCGGGTTCGCGATCGGCGATCGTCAGTACCTCAGCTACATGTCGGTGCGGCGCTGGAGCGTCGTCCCGGGCATGTGGTACACGAACTACGGCGGCATCGCCTACTCCGACGACGACGGCCACACCTGGACCGAAGACCAGCATGCCAAGTGGGACAACATCTTCGGCACCGGCCGGTTCCAGGTGGCGGCGATGGTCCCGCAGGGCGACCACGTCTTCATGTTCGGCACCCCCAACGGGCGCCTCGGTGCGGTGGGACTGGCCCGCGTCCCGGTCGGCGAGCTGCTCAACCCCAGCGCCTACCAGTACTGGGTGGCCGGATCGTGGGTGCCGGTGGTCGAGCACCTCGCCACACCACTCGTCGCGGGGGCCGCGAGCGAACTGTCGGTCCGCTACGACGCCACCCGGCAACAGTGGCTGATGAGCTACCTCGATCCGATGTCCGGTCGAATCATTCTGCGCCGCTCCGCGAGTCCGCAGGGAGTCTGGTCCGACGGGGGCACCCTCGCCGATGCCGCCGAGTACCCCAAGATGTACGGCGGCTTCATGCACCCGTGGTCCACCCCGAACGACCTGTACTTCACGATGTCCGAGTGGGACAGCTACAACGTCTACCTCATGCGGGCGCAGCTCGAGTGATCCCGCGGTTCCGGCGATCACGCGGCCGGATAGACCGCCACCTCGGTTGCCTTGACGGCAAACCAGACGTCGTCGCCGGGAACCAGATCGAGTTGGGCGACGGCAGCAGCCGTGACGTCGGCGACCAGTCCTGCCGACCCGTCGGGGTGGTCGACGGCGCGAACCCGGATCGCGTGGCCGTGCCGGCCGAGCCCCTCGATCTCCGCGATCCGGACACGGAACACGTTGCGCGGGCTTCCTTCCGGGTGCGTGCGGTGCACGGCGACCGCGGTCGGACTGAATACCGCCACCGCGTGCTCACCGTCGTCGCAAGGATCCTCGGCGACACCGTGCACGCTCCCGGCGACCGTGTCGAGGACGCCGTCGCACACCTTGCCCGACATCAGATTGATCCCCGCGATCCGGGCCGCGAACGTGCTGCGCGGACGGGCCAGCACCCGATCCACCGGCCCTTCCTCGACGACCCGTCCACCGTCGAGCACGACCACCCGGTCCGCGAGCGAAAGTGCATCCAGCACATCGTGGGTCACCAGAATCGCGGTGCGGTCTCCGGTTCGCAGAACGCGCCGCAGCACGGCGCGCAGGGCGGGCGCCACGCCGACGTCGAGCGCGGCCATCGGTTCGTCGAGCAGCAGCAGTTGCGGGTCGGCCGCCAGCGCGCGCGCGATCGCGACACGCTGCGCCTGCCCACCGGACAGTTGCCGAGGCCGGCGACCCGCGAACGCCGAGGCATCCACCTCGTCCAGCCAGCGGTCCGCCACGGCGTACGCCTCGCGCCGCCCCGCACCGGCGCTACGCGGCGCGAACGCGACGTTCTCTCGAACCGTCAGGTGCGGGAACAACAGCGCCTCCTGCGCCAGGAGCGCGACCGACCGCTGATGCGGTGGCACCGCAACACCTTTCGCGGTTTCGGTGAGCGCTCGATCGTCGAGCACGACCCGTCCGTCGTCGGGGCGCAGCAGTCCGGCCACGACGTCGAGCAGCGTCGACTTGCCGGCGCCGTTGGGCCCGAGGATCGCGACGACCTCGCCGGGCGCCACGTCGAGCGCGACGTCGAGTCCGCGGGCGTCGACGCGGGCCCGCAGCGACAGGCCGCTCACAACGCCCCCACCAGGCGGCGGGTCCGGGCACCCAGGACGATCACCACGGCCACCACCACCAGCACCAGCGACAACGCGACCGCAGCCTCCGGGTCGGTCTCGCGCTGCAGGTAGATCTCGAGCGGCAGCGTCCTGGTCACACCCTGCAAGCTGCCCGCGAAAGTCAGTGTGGCACCGAACTCACCGAGTGCGCGGGCGAACGACAGCACCGCCCCCGAGATCAGTCCGGGCAGCACCAGGGGAACGGTGACGCGCCACAGCACCGTGGTCGGACGCGCACCCAGGGTCGCGGCGACGGCCTCGTAGCGTCGGCCCGCGGTGCGCAGCGCACCCTCGAGACTGATCACCAGGAACGGCAACGCCACGAACGTCTGAGCCAGCACCACCGCCGTCGTCGAGAAGGCGATCTGGATGCCGGCCAGCTCCAGGTGCTGTCCCAGCAGGCCGTGTCGGCCGAATGTGTACAGCAACGCGAGTCCACCCACGACGGGCGGAAGAACCAAGGGCAGCAACACGAGTGCGCGCAGCGCCGACAGCCCGGGAAACTCGCACCGCGCCGATACGAGCGCCATCGGCACGCCGAGCAGCAGGCACAGCACAGTGCTGATCGACGCCGTCTTCAGGCTCAGCAGCAGAGCGTCCACGGACGATTCGGAAGTCACCAGGCTCACGAAGTTCGCCCAGTCCACCCCAGCGAGCATTGCGACGAGCGGCAACACCACCAGCAGGGCGCCGACGGCCGCGGGCACGTAGATCCACACCGGCAACCCCGCCGGTACGCGCACCCGCGGCGTGGTGATCACGGCGCGCCGAATCCTGCTGCCGACAACACCTGCCTACCGTCGGGCCCGATCACGAAGGCCGCGAATTCGCCGGCGACAAGCGGATCGTCGGAGTTGCGCAGCACCGCGATCGGGTACGTGTTGACGATCCGCGCGGATTCCGGGAACGGGACGGTCGCGACCTTGTCTCCCGCACCGGCCGCATCGGTGACGTACACGAGGCCCGCGTCGGCCTGCCCCGTCACGACCTTGCCGAGGACGTCCGTCACCGACGACTCCTCGCTGACGGGGGACAGGCGCACACCCGTGATGTCCTCGATGCGCTGGGTCGCGTTGCCACACGGCACCTGGGGTGCGCACACCACGAGGTCGATGCCCGGACGAGCGAGATCGGCAAAGGACGTGATGCCGGACGGGTTGCCCGGCGGCGTGACGATCGTCAGCGTGTTGGTCGCGAAGTTGACCGGATCCGACGCCGTCAGCCCCGCCCGGACCGCCTTCGTCATGTTCGCGGTGTCGGCGGACGCGAACACGTCGGCCGGGGCGCCCTGGTCGATCTGGGTGAACAGGTCCGACGATCCCCCGAAGTTGAACACGACGCGGGTGTCGGGATGCTCGGCCTCGAACAGCCTGCCCAGTTCGGTGAACGTCGACTTCAGCGACGCCGCCGCGAACACCGTGATCGTGGCGCCGGACTCGGAGTCGGTGCCGGAATCCGCGGAGCCGCTGCATCCGGACAGCAACGTCATCAGAGCCAGCGCGCCGGCCAGCGTGCCGGCCACCGCCCCCGCCCGCACGCGCCTCACGCCGACACCGCCGGCGTCTCGACGATCACGGTGGTGGCCTTCACGACGGCCACCGCGATGCTGCCGGGCTCGAGCTTCAACTCGGTCGCCGACTCGGCACTCATGAGGGAGACGACGGAGAACGGGCCGCACTGCATCTCGACCTGCGCCATCACGCCGTCGATCACCACTCGGGTCACCAGCCCGGTGAAGCGGTTGCGGGCCGAACTGCCCACACCCAGCGGATTCTCCGGAGCCGGAGCCGCGTTGGCCCGGGCGAACTCGGCGAGCTGACGGCCGTCGAGGACCATGCGGCCGGCGTCGTCCTTGTGCGACACGAGCGTGCCCGCGTCGATCCACCGTCGGACGGTGTCGTCACTGACACCGAGTAGCTGGGCAGCGTCGCGTATCCGGATGTCAGGCATGCACGGAGTCTAGATCCGCATCTGCGGATGCCTCAATCGTTTCGATCCGATTCTGCGCCTGCTCGGTACGCGCCCGGGATCCTACTCGGCCCCACTCAGCCCTTCGGCTGGTCCGCCCACCACTTCAGCAGCTCGGCCTCGGCCTCGTCGCGATCGAGGGGGCCGCGGTCGAGGCGCAGTTCCTTGAGGAACTTCCACGCCATGCCGACCTGCGGTCCCGCCGGGATGCCGAGCAGTTCCATGATCGCGTTGCCGTCGAGGTCGGGGCGCACGCGCGCCAGGTCCTCCTGCTCGGCGATCCGGGCGATCCGCACCTCGAGGTCGTCGTAGGTGGCCTGCAGGGCCGCGGCCCGACGCTTGTTGCGGGTGGTGCAGTCGGCGCGGACCAACTTGTGCAGCCGCGGCAGCAGGTCACCGGCGTCGGTGACGTAGCGGCGGACCGCCGAATCCGTCCACTGCCCCTGGCCGTAGCCGTGGAACCGCAGGTGCAGGAACACCAGCTGGCCCACGTCGTCGACCATCTGCTTGGAGTACTTGAGCGCCCGCATCCGCTTGCGGACCAGCTTGGCGCCCACCACCTCGTGGTGGTGGAAGCTCACGCCGCCCGCCGGCTCGTTGCGCTTGGTGTCCGGCTTGCCGATGTCGTGCAGCAGCGCGGCCCAGCGCAGCACCAGGTCCGGATCGCCGTCCTCGAGGTCGATCGCCTGCTTGAGCACGGTCAGCGAGTGCCAGTACACGTCCTTGTGCTGATGGTGCTCGTCGATCTCGAGCTTCATCGCGGGGATCTCGGGGACCACGCGGTCCGCGAGACCCGTCTCGCACATGACGTTGATGCCGTCGATCGGGTACGCGCCGAGGATCAGCTTGTCGAGTTCGGTGTGCACCCGCTCGGCGGTGATCCGCTCGATCTGCCCGGACATGTCGACGATCGCCTGCCGCACACGTGGTGCGAGCGTGAACCCCAACTGCGAGACGAACCGGCACGCGCGCAGCATCCGCAGCGGATCGTCGTTGAAGGAGATCTCGGGGGCCGCGGGGGTGTCGAGGACACCCTCGAGCAGTGCGTCCAGCCCGTTGAGCGGATCCACGAACTCGAACGTGCCGCTGCCGTCGACCCGGACCGCCATCGCGTTCACCGTGAAGTCACGGCGGACCAGATCCTCCTCGAGGGTGGTGCCGTACCGCACCTCCGGGTTCCGGGTGACCCCGTCGTAGGTGTCGGTGCGGTAGGTCGTGATCTCGATCTGGTCGGCGCCCTTGGCCGCGCTGATCGTGCCGAAGGCGATGCCGGTGTCCCACTGGTTGTCGGCCCAGCCGCGCAGAATCTGCTGCACCTGCTCGGGGTGCGCGTCGGTGGTGAAGTCGAGGTCGGTGCCGAGACGGCCCAGGACCGCGTCGCGCACACTGCCGCCCACCAGGTACAGCTCGTGCCCGGCCTCGGCGAAGCGTGCGCCGAGCGGGGTCAGCACATCCGACAGGCTGCTCAGGGTTCGGTGCGCACCGTCGAGGAGTCGGGCGCGCCGCTCGGCATCGGGAGTGGGGGCATTCACGTCAGCAAACCTTACCGAGGTCGTCGCGGCGCCGAACGCACCTCCGGTGAGGACACCGCGCAGCGCGTCCCGACCTCTGGCGTGGGAGTCCGGCAGGTTGCGCCGTGTCAACTACGATCAATGAGGTGTCCGCCGCTGAACGTGCCAACCGCAACCGTCGCTCCTCGCGGCGTCGCGGCACCAGCGCTGATTCCGTCAAATCCAAGACCCCGCACCTGCGAACCGTCCGTGAAACCTCCGCCGGCGGACTGGTCGTCGACGGTCTCGGCGGACCCGAGGACAAGCTGTGCGCGGCCCTCATCGGCCGAACCGATCGGCGCGGGCGCCTGCTGTGGTCGCTGCCCAAGGGACACATCGAGCAGGGCGAGACCACCGAGCAGACCGCGATGCGCGAGGTCGCCGAGGAGACCGGCATCCGCGGTTCCGTCGTCGCCTCGCTCGGCAGCATCGACTACTGGTTCGTCACCGAGGGCCGGCGCGTCCACAAGACCGTGCACCACTACCTGATGCGGTCGCTGGGCGGTGAGCTGTCCGACGCGGACATCGAGGTCACCGAGGTCGCCTGGGTGCCGTTGTCCGAACTGGATTCCCGGCTCGCCTACGCCGACGAACGCAAGCTCGCCGAGATCGCCGGTCAGCTCATCGCCGAGATGGGGCCCTCGAGGGTCGGGGAGACCGACGCCGAATGACACTGGCATCGCGTCCCGCAGGGAGACGACCGGGTGCCGCGACCTACACGGTGCTGGCGCTCGTCCTGATGCTCATCGGTGCCATCGCCGGGACGGCCGGGGCGGGGACCGCCTTCGCGCAGACCACGAAGGCGCGCAGCCAACCCAAGTTCCTGGAACTGCACATCGACGACGTCACCCCGTCCACCGTCACGACGACGTCGGATCCCGTCGTCACCGTCACCGGGACCGTCGCGAACGTCGGTGACCGCGCGGTCACGGACGTCGGCGTGCGCTTGCAGCGCGCGCCCCGCGTCGACTCGAGCGAGGAGCTGCGCACCTCGCTCGACATGGATCAGGGCCAGTTCGACGTCGTCGGCCCGTTCGTGCAGGTCACACCCGAGCTCGCGGAGGGTGAACGGAAGCAGTTCGTGCTCTCGCTGCCGCTGCGGTCGCTCACCGGGTCGTCGCTCGACGTCACCGAGCCCGGCGTGTACCCGCTCCTGGTGAACGTGAACGGCGCCCCCGAGTACGGCGGGCAGGCCCGGCTCGACGACGCCCGCTTCCTGCTCCCGGTGCTCGGCCTGCCGCGGGCGGCCGGTGGCACCACCGAGACCACACCGCCGGTCAGTGAGACGTTGCCGACTTCGCCGACTGCGCCGGTGCCCCCCGACACGTCCTCCCCGGTCGCGCTCACGCTGCTGTGGCCGCTCGCCGACCGGCCCCGGCTCGCAGCCGGCGTCCCGGGCTCGGTCACCGAGAAGGTCCGGCTCCGCGACGACGAACTCGCCTCCTCGCTGTCCGCGGGCGGTCGACTCGACCAACTCCTCGGCGCCGTCGAGCACGCGACCGGACCCGACGTCGACCGCGACCGCCGGCTGACCGACACCCTGTGCCTGGCCGTCGACCCGGACCTGCTGATCACGGTCAGCAACATGACGCAGGGCTATCTGGTCGTGGACGATCCGGCCGACCCGAACGGGCCCGCCCGCGAGGGGTCCGGACGCGCCGCCGCCGCAGCGTGGCTCGAGCGCCTGGAATCGATCGCCCGCACGATGTGCATCACGTCGGTGCCGTTCGCACAGGTGGACCTCGCCGCACTGAGCCGGGTCGACCAGACCTCGCTCACCGACACCGCGCTGAAGGCACCGGCCGACATCGTCGACTCGATCCTCGGCGTCGCCTCGCTGCGAAACGTGACGTGGCCCGACTCGGGTGTCCTCGACGACGCGACGGCACAGCTGCTGCACGACATCGGACCCACCACGACACTTCTCGCGGCCAACGCGATCGACTCGACGGCACCCGCGGGCGGCAAGGTCGTCGTCACGGGTGCGGGAGCCGACGCCGTGACCGCCGGACTGTTCGACGTCTCCGCCGCGGCGGCCCTCGCTGCGGTCGGCGCCGACCCGCAGACGCCGTCGTACGTGCCCGCCCGGGCACGCTACAACGTGGACCGCGACTCGCGCACCGCACGACTGCAGGACGCCCTGGGCGCAATGTCGTGGTCGGCGCTGCAGTCGACCGGCTCGACCGGGGGACCGAATCGGCCCGCGGACCGGCCGATGCTGATCGTGCCGCCGCAGCAGTGGACGGCCGACGGCGACGAGGCCGCGGCCGTGTTGTCGACGGTGTCGACGTTGCTGCGCTCTGGGCTCGCGACACCCAAGCCGCTGTCGCGAGTCGCCGAACAGCCACCGACCTCGCCGGCGGCGGCGTCGCTGGCGTACCCGGAGCAGGCCATCGTCGACGGGACCCCCGAGTCGATCGAGTGGGGAGTGGGCGCGCAGGAACCACGCATCGACGAACTCATGGCGGCCCTCGTCGACGATCCGCAGGTTCCGCTGACGCCCACCCGGTTCCTCGCGCCGCTGCGGGAGGATCTGCTCCGCGCCATGACGTTGTCCGGTCGCCGCGAACAGAACGACGCCGCAGCCACCGCCGACACGATCGCGGGACAGCGGGTGAGCGCCGTCGCCACCACGGTCGACGGCATGTACTCGGCGGTCACGATCCTGGCGCCGGGCGGGGTGTACACGCTCGCGTCGGAGCAGAGTCCACTGCTGCTGGTGGCGCGCAACGAACTACCCGTCGCCATCACGGTGCAACTGCGGGTCGACGCCCCCACCGAGATGCAGATCACCGACATCGGACCTCAGCAACTGCCACCCCGCGGCAGCCGGTCGCTGCAGGTTCCCGCCGAGATTTCCGACTCCCGGACCATGGTGGTGGACTTCTCACTGACCACCGAAAGCGGCCAGAGCCTGGGCGAACAGACGTCCGTCACGGTGCGGTCGAATGCGTACGGTCAAGCTTTGGCGATAATTACGGCGTGCGCTGGTGCACTTCTGCTGTTCCTGGCCGGGCGACGACTCTGGCACCGGTTCCGCGGCCAGCCTGACCGAGCCGACGAAGGGTATGAACGTCCATGACCGAGAACTCTCGCGACGAGGGCTATCGGTCGTCGGCGCGGCCGGAGCCGTGGGATCGCGGCGCCGATCCTGACCACCGCCCCCAGGAACGGCCCGGGCTGCCCGGACAACCCTCGCAGCCCGTCCGACGTCCGGTGCCGCCGCCGCAGAACGGCCCGCGCCCGATCCCGCCCGGAGCACCCCGCCGTCAGCCGCCGCGCCCCATGCCCGGTGCGCAGCGTCCCGTCCCGCCCGGCGCGCAGCGTCCCGTCCAGCCCGGCGCGCAGCGTCCCGTCCAGCCCGGAGCCCGGCGCCCGCTCCCTCCCGGCGCCCAGCGTCCGGTGCCGCCGGGTGCTCAGCGTCCCGCCCCGCCCGGCGCGCGACGCCCCATGCCCCAGGGCGGTCCCCGCCCGATGCCGCCCCGCCCGCTCCCGCAGCAGCCTGTACCGGCCCGTCCGGTTCCGCCTCAGCCGGTAGCCGAGAAGGAACCGGAGAAGGTCGCCGAGACCGCACCGCAGAAGAAGAGCCTTCTCGCGGCCACGGGGTCCATCGCGATCGCGACGCTGATCAGCCGCATGACCGGCTTCCTCAAGCAGCTACTGCTGCTGACGGCGCTCGGTCCGGCGGTGGCGAGCGCGTTCACCGTCGCGAGCCAGATCCCGAACATGATCTCCGAGCTGGTGCTCGGCGCGGTCCTCACCGCGATCGTCGTCCCCGTGCTGGTCCGCGCGGAGAAGGAGGACCCCGACCAGGGCGCGGCGTTCGTCCGAAGACTCTTCACCGCGGCGCTCGCACTGCTGGGTACCGCCGCGCTACTCGCGACCGCTGCGGCACCGATCCTCACCACGTACGTCTTCCTGCCCGACGACGGCCAGGTCAACACCGCACTCACCACCGCACTGTGTTTCCTGCTGCTGCCGGCCATCCTGTTCTACGGCCTGTCCGCGCTGCTCACAGCGATCCTCAACACTCGTCAGGAGTTCAAGCCGGGTGCGTGGGCGCCGGTGCTGAACAACCTGGTGGTGCTCGCGATCCTCGCTGGGTACTGGTTGGTGCCGGGTGAGATCTCGCTCGACCCGGTCCGCATCACCGATCCGCACCTGCTGCTGCTGGGACTCGGCGTCACGGCCGGCGTCATCATCCAGGCCGTCAGCCTGCTGCCCGCGATCCGCCGCCAGGGCATCTCGCTGCGCCCGTTGTGGGGTATCGACGACCGGCTCAAGCAGTTCGGCGGCATGGCCGTCGCGATCGTGCTCTACGTGCTCATCAGCCAGGCCGGCATGGTGTTCGCGACGCGCGTCTCGGCGCACGCCGACGAGGCCGGACCGGCGATCTACACCAACGCGTGGCTGCTGCTGCAGCTGCCGTACGGCGTCCTCGGTGTCACCGTCCTGACCGCGATCATGCCGCGACTGAGCCGCAACGCGGCCGACGACGACACCCCCGCAGTGGTCGACGATCTTTCCGTCGCGACCCGGCTGACGATGATCGCGCTCATCCCGGTGATCACGTTCTTCACGTTCGCCGGACCGCAGATCGGGCACGCGTTGTACGGCTACGGCAACTTCGGGGCCGGCAACGCCGAGCGCCTCGGCGAGGCTGTCAGCTGGTCGGCGTTCACGCTCATCCCGTACTCACTGGTGCTGATTCATCTCCGCGTCTTCTACGCGCGTGAGCAGGCGTGGACGCCGACGTGGATCATCCTCGGCATCACCGGCGTGAAGATTGCGCTGTCCGCGCTGACGCCACTCGTCGCGGCGAACAACCAGCAGGTCGTCATCCTGCTCGGCGCCGCGAACGGCCTCGCGTTCGTCGCGGGTGCCCTCATCGGCGGCTTCCTCCTGCACCGCAGCCTCGGCGATCTGAGGATGGCCAACGTCGGCAAGACGGTGTGGGTGGTGCTGCTCGCGTCCGCGGCGGGCGCCGTCGCGATGTTCGCGGCCGACAAGCTGCTGGGGCTCGAGCGGCTGTCCGAGTCGTTCGGCGGTCCCGGCGCGATGATCCGCGTCGCCATCACCGGTGCACTCATGCTGGTCGTCACGTTCGTCCTGATGTGGCTGGCGAAGGTACCCGAGGTCATGGCCATCACCGTCATGGTGGGCCGCAAAGTGTCGGCCCTGCGCGGGCGCGGCGGCCGAGCCGCCGAGGACACGACGGGCGTCGCGCCGCGCCCGTACGAGGCTGATACCGAACTGATTCCGGTTGTCCGGGACCTCCCGCGGTCTCTCGATAGGCCCGATGGTCTCCCGTACCCTGGACGCAGCGAGGCATACGTCGGTGCGGATTACATTCCCGACGAGTTCATTGAAGGAGCGAGTGTGAGCGACGACGACGGTGCCGACAAGCGAAACGGCACGTCCACCGACGTCGAGGACGGCACCACCAAGCTGGCGAATGCCGGTGCCACTTCGACAGATTCGCCGGACCAGCAGTCCGACGCGCCGTCCGCCTCGACCGCTTCGGACGAAAACGACTCGGCAGCAGATGCTTCCGATTCGCCGGACTCCAACAAGGGTTCGACTCCGGACGATGCCGACCTGGTGTCGGATCGCCGTCGCCGCAGCCGGGATCTGAACGTCGACACGGGCGTCTTCCCGATCGGCTCGCCGCAGCTCCCGCCGCTGCGCGTCACCGGCGCCGTCCCCGAATCCCGCCGTCCGTTGCGCGGACCCCAGCTGGTGCCGGGCGCCTCGGTCGCCGGTGGTCGCTACCGCCTGCTCGCGCCGCACGGTGGCGCCCGCGGACTGCAGTTCTGGCAGGCCCTCGACATCAAGCTCGACCGCGAGGTGGCGTTGACCTTCGTCGACGCCGACCAGCAGGCCGACGGACTGGCCGCCACCGGCCCCGACGGGCCGCAGGCGATCCTGTCGCGCACGCTGCGGCTGGGACGCATCAATTCGCCCGGCCTCGCTCGCGTGCTCGACGTGGTCCGCGGATCCTCGGGCGGCATCGTCGTCGCCGAGTGGACGCCGGGCCGGTCGCTCAAGGAGATGGCGGCCACCGATCCGTCTCCGGTCGGTGCCGCACGCGCCGTGCGCGCGCTCGCGGGCGCAGCGGAGGCCGCACACCGTGGCGGCAGCGCGCTGTCCGTCGACGACCCCGACCGCATCCGCATCAGCTCCGCGGGCGACGCCGTCCTCGCGTTCCCCGGAACGCTGTCGGACGCCGACCCCGCCTCGGACGTGCGCGGACTCGGCGCGATGCTGTACGCGCTCATCACCGCACGCTGGCCGCTCGACGGCCCGGGCAACCAGGGCGACGACGCGATGCCCCCGGCGGAACGGGATGCATCGGGCCGCCCCGTCGAACCGCGCCAGCTGCGCCCCGACGTGCCGTTCGAGATCTCCGCAGTGGCCGCCCGCGCGCTCGGCGGCGACAGCGGCATCCGGGCGGCCGGCACGGTGCAGCACATCCTCGATCAGGCGACGGTCGTCGACCAGAAGACCGACCTCATGCCGGCGTTGCGCCTGGGCCAACGGGTTCCGGGCAGCTCCGGGCACGCCCTCGCCGATCCGGAGGCCGTGGCCGCGGAGAAGCAGAAGTCCGACCGGACGCTGATCGCGCTGGTCTCCCTCGGTGTCCTGACCGTGGTGGTACTGGCGCTCATCGGCTGGTGGCTGGTGAACCTGCTGGCGGGCGGAAGCTCCGACGAACCGCTCACGAAACAGAACCTGGGCCTGACGACGACGGCCGTGGCGCCCGAGACGTCTGCGGAGGCCTCTCCGGCCGCACCGCCGGCCGCGACGGCGTCACTGAAGCCCACGGGCGCCACCGTGTTCTCGCCCCAGGGCACGCCCGACAACGCCGCCAACGCGGGTCTGGCTATCGACGGCAACCCCGCGACGGTGTGGAGCACCGACGCGTACTTCCAGCCCTTCCCTGCGCTGAAGAACGGCGTCGGCCTGATGGTGACGCTGCCCGACGCCGCGAAGCTCACCAGCATGCAGATCACCTCGCCCACTCCGGGCACCCAGGTGGAGATCCGTACGGCACCGTCCCCGAACACGTCCCTGGACCAGACCCGCGTCATCGGAAATGCCACCTTGACGGACGGTGTGACGGAAATCCCACTCGCGTCGGAGGCCGGCACCAAGAACGTCCTCGTGTGGATCACCGATCTGAGCGCGACAAGCGGAAAGAACCAGTCCGGGATCGCCGAGGTGTCGTTCACCGCGGCGCGCTGACATACCGCTCGGCACGGTCTTGCACGGCGTGACGGGCAACCGATCAGCTAGCATCCGCCGGTGCGAATCTTCAGGGGGGTCGCCAAAGCTGGTCTGTCCGATTCGGAACTCTTGGCAGCGCACGCGTCGGGTGATGGGGGCGCGTTCGCGGAGTTGCTGAGTCGGCACTACGACCATCTTTGGCATGTTGCGAGAAGAACGAGCTACACCGTCGAGGACGCCGCGGACGCGCTGCAGGAGGCGCTGCTGTCGGCTCACCGGACGGCGGGTTCGTTCCGGGAGGATGCAGCCGTGCGCAGTTGGCTGCACAAGATCGTCGTCAACGCGTGTCTCGACCGGATCCGGCGCAATCGGGTGCGGCAGGCGGTGTCGTTGTCGACCGACGAGGCGGACGAGCCGAGCGATGACCGTGACCGCATCGCCGAACGGGAGACGTCGATCCTCGTCGACCGTGCCCTGCAGCGACTGTCGCCCGATCAGCGGGCCGCAATCGTCGCCGTCGACATGGAGGGCTATTCCGTTGCCGAGGCGGCCAGACGACTCGGTGTGCCGGAGGGAACCGTCAAGAGTCGATGCGCGCGTGCTCGGACGAAGCTCGCATCTCATTTGGAATACTTGCGAGATGTAGGGAACCGATCTTGATTCCCCCGCGTCAGAACAAATTGAAGGCACAATCGTGTCCCGGGAACTGCGGGTAGGAGGTGAGATGACGCTACAGAGCGGCGACGACGTTCTCGGCCCCCCGTTCTCCACGGACCTGCTCGCAGATCTGCATGCCGGCGTTCTCCCCGAATCCGTGAGCGAGCGGCTGTGGCCGCTGGTCCGACAGGATCCGGAGGCCGTGGCCGTGCTCGACGCGCTGGACGCCGTCAGTGCGCGCCTCGCCGAGACGGGCCGCGACCACAGCGTCGGGACGCCCATCCCCCCCGAGATCGCAGATCGCATCAATTCTGCTCTGGGACTGGAAGATCGGACGTTCGACCCGAATGTGATCTCGCTGTCCGGTGCGGCCGCCAAGAGGCGCAGGCTGGCGTGGCTCGGTGTCGCCGCAGCGTCGACGGCGGCCGCCCTCGCGATCGTCTTCGCGCTCACCGGGATCGATCGCCCCGACTCGACGGTGCCCGCGGTGGTCGCGTCACCTACCTCGACGACACCCGACGGCCCCGCGCGAGCCGAACTGACCGGCGCGATCGATCGCGCTCAGGTCCTCGCACTGATCGGGAGTGCCGAGTCCGGTGGCACGGGCGCGCTGGCGAGGCCCGACGTGCGCTCGGCCTGCCTGGCCGCCGTCGGGGTCGACACCTCCCGGCCCGTCCTGGGCACGCGGGCCGTGCGATACCAGGGCACCGACGCCGTGCTGATCCTGATCGCCGGACCGACGCCGCCGACACTGGTGGCGCTGGTGGTCGGCGCGGGATGCGATGCGACGCATCCCGACCTGCTCAGCCGAACCGAAATAGGCTGAGAAGAGCTAGCTTCCGCTCTCCACCGGACCACGCTCGGCGACCGGAGTGAGCAGTTCGAGAACCCGCGCGTGCAGTTCCGGTGTGGCGTCGTCCCCGGCCACCAGACTCGCGAACAACGCCGCTCCCGACGCCAGGACCAGGACCGCCTTCGCGTCGAGCAGATCCCGGCGCCGACTCTCCTCTGATTGACCCGCACCGCCGTGGGCGGCGAACAGCTCGGTCGCCGGACCACTGAACCCCTGCCACAGCGCTTTTCGGAGGTCGTCGTGGTCGCGCAGGGCCGCCAGCAGGCCGGGGGCGGCGGCGCGGACGTCGGGACGCGAGAAGATCTGCGCGCTGCCGGTGACCACCCAGTCGATCCACCCGGCACGATCGGTGCCCTCGAACGGCGCGAGGTCGGGCGTCGACCCCAGGATCGCGTCGAGCACCAGGTGCGCCTTGGACGTCCAGCGCCGCGACAGAGCCGCCCGACTCACCCCGGCACGGGTCGCGATCGCGCGCAGGCTCAGCTGGTCCCAGCCGACCTCCACGAGCATCTCTCGGGTCACGGCGAGGACCTCGGCGTCGATTCTCGGGTCGCGGGGGCGCCCGGATTGGCTGGAACTGCCGTTCACGTGTGCATTCATCGCCTCGAATTGTCGGCCACGGGCACCGGGTTGCGCTATCCTTTGCTTTACGAGTCCAGTGGCCTCTTAATTGCGTGGCTCATTCAGGGAGAACGAACATGAAGGTCGCGGTGACCGGGGGGACGGGCTACGTCGGCGCACACACCGTGCACAGACTGCTCGCCGACGGCCACGACATCCGACTCCTGGTGCATCCGGACGAGCCCGTCGAGCAGATCCCGCCCCTGTTCGGGGCCGGCGCCGCCCGCGTCGAGGTCCTCACCGGCGACATCCGCGACCCGGCGGCGATCGCGAGACTGCTCGACGGCTGCGACTCCGTGCTGCACGCCGCCGGCGTGGTCGGCACCGACGACAGTCGCGAGACGCTGATGTGGGAGGTCAACACCGCGGCCACCGCGACACTGCTCACCCGAGCCGCATTCCTCGGACTCGACCCGATCGTGCACGTCGCCAGTTACAGCGCGCTGTTCCCGTCCCCGGACCCGGTGATCGGCCCCGACAGCCCCACCGCGCCGGGGCGTAGCGCGTACGGCCGCACCAAGGCTGCCGCCGACCGAATCGCGCGGGCCCTGCAGGACGCCGGCGCCCCCGTGGTGATCACGTACCCGTCGAGTGTCGTGGGACCCGGACTGGATGGTGGCGCAGGCATCACCGCGACGGGCTGGGCGCCGATGGTCGAGGCCGGTGTCGCCCCGAGGCTGCGCGGCGGGATGGCGATGATCGACGTGCGCGACGTCGCGGACGTACACGCCGCGGCCATGCGACCGGGCCGCGGCCCGCGCCGGTACCTGTGCGGTGGCGAGCTGATCGAGTTCAACGAACTGATCGACGTCCTCGAGCGCGCCTCCGGCCGCCATATCCGACGAATCCCACTGGCTCCGAGCATCTTCCGTGGTGCCGGACGGGTCGCCGACGCGGTCGGCCGGTTCCTGCCGGTGGGCGCCGGATTCAGCTACGAGGCGGCGTGGCTGCTCACCGCGGCCGCCCCCACCGACGATTCTCGGACGCTGTCCGAATTGGGACTCACGTGGCGTCCGGTGCGTGACGCGCTCGCCGCGTCAGTGGACGATCCGAAACAAGCAGTGCCACAATGACTCCCGTCTCGACCGAGGTCTGGGAACCGGCGCCGCTGGGTCCACTGACGCTGCGGAACCGCGTGATCAAGGCGGCGACGTTCGAGGGCGTCATGCCGCACGGGCGGGTGACGCCCGAGCTGATCGACTTTCACGGCGAGGTGGCCCGCGGGGGAGCGGCGATGACCACCGTCGCCTACTGCGCCGTCTCGCCCGGCGGCCGCGTCCACCGCCACACCCTGGTCCTCGACGACCGGACGGGCCGGGATCTGCGGCACCTGACCGACACGGTGCATGCCGAGGGCGCGCTGGCGTGCGCGCAGATCGGTCACGCCGGGCTGGTCGCGAACCAGGTGTCGAACAGGGCCCGCTCCCTGGCGCCGTCAGCCCGGATCAGTGCGCCCGCAATGGGTCCGGTTCGTGCCGCCACCAGGGCGCAGCTCGAGCAGGTGGCCCGGGAATTCGAGCGGGCGGCGCGTGTCGCCGTCGACGCCGGGTTCGATGCCGTCGAGGTCCATCTCGGGCACAACTACCTCCTGAGCAGTTTCCTGAGCCCGAACCTCAACCGGCGCAAGGATATCTACGGTGGCAGTGTCGTCAACCGATCGCTCTTCCCGCGAGAGGTACTCGGGCGCGTGCGGGGCGCGGTCGGTGGGTCCGTCGCGGTGACGGCGAAGTTCAACATGGCCGACGGCGTCCCGAAGGGCTTGTGGCTGGACCAGAGCCTGCAGATCGCCCGTCTGATCGAGTCCGACGGCTGCGTCGACGCCCTGCAACTGACCGGCGGCAGCTCACTACTCAACGGAATGTACTACTTCCGGGGCGACGTTCCGCTGGCGGAATTCATTGCTGCGCAACCTAAACCGGTCGGGTGGGGACTGCGGGTGTACGGCCCGCACATCTTCCCCACCTACCCGTTCGAGGAAGCGTTCTTCCGACCGTTCGCGCGACAGTTCCGCGAGGCGCTGACCCTGCCGCTGATCATGCTCGGCGGGATCAACCGAGCCGACACCATCCGGACCGCCCTCGACGATGGCTTCGAGTTCGTCGGGATGGCGCGGGCGCTGTTGCGGGACCCGTACCTGCCGCGCAAACTCCGCGAAGAGGGTGTCGCCGAGGGCCTGTGCATCCACTGCAACAAGTGCCTGCCGACGATCTACTCGGGAACCCGGTGCGTGGTGCGCGAAGCCCTGTGGGAGAACTCCCGCCACTGACCGGCGGAGGAGACAAACGTCACGGATCTTCCCGACAGTGCGTTGGTATATTTACCGACAGGCCGTCGGGAAGATGTCGATTCGTCGAGCATCGCGTGGCGGCTCCCATCGACACACCACACCGACCAGGAGATCGAGATGTTCCTCGCCCTGCGGGAGCTAAGGTTCGCGCGTTCCAGATTCGGCCTGATGGGCGGTGTCATCGCCCTCATCTCCGTGCTGATGGTGCTGCTGTCCGGCCTGTCCTCCGGCCTCGTCGAAGACGGTGTCTCAGGCCTCAAGGCCTTGCCCGTCGACGGATTCGCCTTCAATGAGGGCACCAAGACAGACTCGGCGTTCTCCCGGAGCGCAGTCACCGACGAGCAGGTCGAGGCGTGGCGCGAGCAGCCCGGCGTCGACGAGGCCGAGCCTTTCGGCAACATGCTCGTCAATGCCCACAGCGACAAGGGCGTCCCGGTCGACCTGGCCCTGTTCGGCGTCCCGGTCGACTCGTTCCTCGCGCCGACCGCGGCCCAGGGCGCGGATCTGCGCGAGCCCAACGGCATCGTCGTCAGCAAGAGTGCCCTCGACGAGGGCGTCGCACTCGGCGACACCATCACGATCGATCGGCTGGGCACCCAACTGACGATCGTCGGCGTCACCGAGGGCAAGCAGACGTTCGGCCACGTCGACGTCGCGTACCTGCCGATCGACACGTGGCGCGAACTGCACACCGGCGTCCGCCCCGGGGAGCCCGTTCCGGCACAGTCGATGGCCGAGTCCACCGCCGTCGCGCTGAAGGCCGCGCCCGGCGCGACACTCGACTACGCAGCCGGTGACGCGGCCGCGAAGACGTCGACCGTCGCACTCGAGGATTCGTTCGCGTCCTCACCCGGCTTCAGCGCCGAGACGATGACCCTCAACCTCATCAAGGTGTTCCTGTACGCGATCTCGGCGCTCGTCGTCGGCGCGTTCTTCACCGTGTGGACGATTCAGCGCAAGCACGAGATCGCCGTGATGCGCGCGATGGGCGCCTCCACCGGATACCTGCTGCGCGACGGCCTCGCGCAGGCGTTCATCCTGCTGCTCGGCTCGGTCGCGGTCGGTGCCGCCGTCGGCTACGGCTTCGGCTCCCTGATCGGCGGGGGAGTGCCGTTCCTGCTCGAGCCCGCCGCCGTGGCCGTCGCCGCGGTCCTGCTGACGGTCCTCGGGCTGATCGGTGCGGCGATCGCGATCGTCCGCATCGCGTCCGTCGATCCGTTGAACGCGCTGGGAGGCCAGCGATGAGCGCCCGCAAGGACCTCGGAAGGACCCCTGCCGTGACCACTGACACCGACACCCGCGTCGACACCGCAGCCCTCGAGGTCGCAGCCCTCGAGATCGCAGCCCTCGAGATCGTCGATGCCAACCTGAGCCTCGGCGACGGGGATCAGACCGTGACCGCGCTGAACGCGGTGAGCCTGACCGTCCGCCCCGGCGAGATGGTGGCGGTCGTCGGGCCGTCCGGCTCGGGCAAGTCGAGCCTGCTGGCGGTCGCCGGCGCGCTCACCACCCCGGACTCGGGCACCGTCCGTGTCGGCGGCCACGACCTGCTGGCGATGAAGAGGGCGGAGGCCGCGAGGTTCCGGCGGGGGCACATCGGATTCGTGTTCCAGAGCGGCAACCTGATCCCGTCGCTCACGGCGGCCGACCAACTGCGTCTGGTCTCGCACCTCGGCAACACCAAGGGCCGCAAGTTCCGTGATCCGCTCGAGCTCCTCGAACAGGTGGGTCTGGGCCACAAGGCCGATCGTCGCCCCGACCAGCTCTCGGGCGGGGAGCGCCAGCGCGTGGGCATCGCCCGCGCCCTGGTGTCCACGCCGTCGCTGCTGCTCGTCGACGAGCCCACCGCGGCGCTGGACCGGGCCCGCAGCCACGAGATCGTCCAGTTGCTGGCGCGTGAGGCCCGCGAATCGAAGGTCGGGACCGTCATGGTGACCCATGACTACGATGTCCTCGACTATTGCGACCGTGTGGTCGAGATGACCGACGGGCGGCTCACGCCCCGGTAGTCGCGAACCAGCAGCGAGAGAGGAGGGCACGTGCCGCGGATCACTGCACCCACCGTCGGTGAGCATCGAGCCGCCCAGGAACGTGCCCTCCTCGACGCAGCACGTGAGGTCCTCGCCGAGGGGGCCACCGACATCCCGTCGTTCGGTGAGGTCGCCGCCCGCGCCGGGCTGGCGCGGTCGAGCATGTACCAGTACTTCCGGTCTCGTCAGCACCTCTTGGAGGCGCTGATCGAGGACGCCTTCCCCCGGTGGTCGGCCCGGGTCGCCTCCGCCATGTCCGACGCCGGTTCTCCCGATCGGCGGGTCCTGGCGTACATCGACGCCAACCTGGCCCTCGTCGCCGAGGGCGAGCACGCCATCGCGACAGCCCTCGCGCAGCTCGCACCCGGCCCGGAACTCGACGCCAAGAGCCGTGCGATGCACGACGATCTCTACACCCCGCTGTCCGACGCGCTGCGCGAGCTGGGAGCGCGGGATGTCGCCGCGATGTCCGAACTGATCAACGCGGTGCTGCACGCGGCGACCCGGCAGGTCGAGCGGGGCGAGGATCTCGAGACCGCGCGCCGCAACGCGGCCGACCTGGTGCGGCCCTACGTCACCGACCTCGCGCGGCGGACCGACTGACACGCGCCGCTCCTATGACGCGGTGCACACCTCTGGTTCCACGTGAAACGTTCGACAGCGGAAGCCACGTGGCGGCACACCCCCGCGGGGAACAACACCCACTAATCTGTTGTTGACCTGACCGACTCCGCGAGCCACGCCCTCCCCGGCGGGTACGCGTGAGCAAAGTGAACCGTCGCAGCGCAGGACAGACAGGAAAGGCCCGCATGACTACTCCGACCACGGTCCGTGACCTCATCATCGTCGGCTCCGGACCCGCCGGGTACACGGCCGGCGTCTACGCCGCCCGTGCGGAGCTCGAGCCCCTCCTCTTCGAGGGCACCCAGTTCGGCGGCTCGCTGATGACCACCACCGAGGTGGAGAACTTCCCGGGCTTCCGCGAGGGCATCATGGGCCCGGACCTCATGGACGAGATGCGCGAGCAGGCCAAGCGCTTCGGTGCGGACATCCGCACCGAGGACGTCGAGGAGATCGAGCTGGACGGCCCGGTCAAGAAGGTCGTCGCGAACGGTGAGACGTACTACGCCCGCGCCGTCATCCTCGCGATGGGCGCCGCCGCCCGTTACCTCGGCATCGAGGGCGAGGAGCGCCTCCTCGGCCGCGGTGTGAGTGCGTGCGCCACGTGTGACGGCTTCTTCTTCCGCGACCAGGACATCGTCGTGGTCGGCGGCGGCGACTCCGCGATGGAGGAAGCCACCTTCCTCACCAAGTTCGCACGCAGCGTCACCCTGGTGCACCGCCGCGAGGAGTTCCGCGCCTCCCGCATCATGCTCGAGCGCGCCAAGGCGAACGAGAAGATCCGCTTCGTCACCAACGCCGAGCCCATCGAGGTCCTCGGCGAGAACAGCGTCACCGGCCTGGTGATCCGCGACACCGTCACCGGCGAGCAGTCCACGCTGGCCGTCACCGGCATGTTCGTCGCGATCGGCCACGACCCGCGCAGCGAGCTCGTCAAGGGCCAGGTCGACGTCGACGACGCCGGCTACGTGAAGGTGCAGTCGCCCACCACCGCGACCTCGACCGAGGGCGTGTTCGCGGCCGGCGACCTGGTGGACCACACCTACCGTCAGGCCATCACCGCCGCCGGCACCGGCTGCGCCGCCGCCATCGACGCCGAGCGCTGGCTGTCGGACCAGGGCGACATCACCGACAACACCCTGGCCGCTGCGGGCGAGCCCGTCGCCGTCGACGCCTGACCTGCCTACCCCCATCCGTCAACCGAACCGGATCAGATCCCAGGAGGATTCTGTGGCGAACACCATCACGATCAACGACGACTCGTTCAAGCAGGAGGTTCTCGACTCCGAGAAGCCCGTGCTCGTCGATTTCTGGGCCACCTGGTGCGGTCCGTGCAAGATGGTGGCTCCGGTGCTCGAGGAGATCGCCGGTGAGCACAGCGACAAGCTCACGGTCGCGAAGCTCGACATCGACCAGAACCCGGGCGCGGCCCGCGATTTCCAGGTGATGTCGATCCCCACGATGATCCTGTTCCAGGGCGGCAAGCCCGTGAAGACGATTGTCGGCGCGAAGGGCAAGGCCGCTCTGCTCAAGGATCTCGCAGACGTCCTCTGACGCGTCCCGTTCGTCCCGTTGGACCCTTTGCCGGGCCACAGTGTGACCAGACCGGCACCACAGTCTTGTCACACTGTGGCCTGAGCAGATTTCCGGGGCCGAGCGCCGTCTGAAAGAATCGACAAACGTCCGCGCAACGAAAGGCCCGCGAGCATGCAGCTACTCCGTCACGGCGATCACGGCCCCGCCGTCGCCGAGATTCGGGGTACTTTGACCGGCCTCGGCTTCCTCCACAACGGGGTGGCCGAGACGCATCGTGAGGCCGTCAACGGCTCGCACTGGGTGTCGCCCGACGCGATGTTCGACCACCATCTCGACTCCGCCGTCCGGGCATTCCAGCAGCAACGCGGACTGCTCGTCGACGGCATCGTCGGCCCGGCAACGTACCGCTCCCTCAAGGAGGCGTCGTACCGGCTCGGGGCTCGCACCCTCATCTACCAGTTGTCGGCACCGCTCTACGGTGACGACGTCGCGGCCCTGCAGACGCGCCTGCAGGATCTCGGCTTCTACATCGGGCGTGTCGACGGCTACTTCGGCCCGCAGACGCACGAGGCCCTCAGTTCGTTCCAGCGCGAGATCGGCATCGCCGCCGACGGCATTTGTGGCCCGGCCACGCTGCGGTCGCTGGAACTGCTCGGCACCCGCGTCTCCGGTGGTTCCCCGCACGCCATCAGCGAGGAGGAACTGGTCCGCCGGTCCGGCCCGCAGCTGAGTGGCAAGCGGATCGTCATCGACCCGGGACTGGGCGGCGCCGACACCGGCCGGATCGTGAAGACCCCGCACGGCCCGATGAGTGAGGCCGACATCCTGTGGGACCTCGCGAGCCGACTCGAGGGCCGCATGGCCGCCACCGGGATGGAGACGTTCCTGTCCCGGCCCCAACACGCCAACCCCAGCGAGGCCGAGCGCGCCGAGACGTCCAACGGGTTCGACGCCGATCTCATGATCTCGCTGCGCTGCGACAGCCACGCCAGCCCGGCCGCGAGCGGTGTCGCGAGCTTCCACTTCGGCAACTCGCACGGTTCCACATCGATGATCGGTCAGATCCTCACCGGTTTCATCCAGCGCGAGGTTGTGGCACGAACTCGACTGCGGGACTGCAGAACTCACGGTCGTACGTGGGAACTGTTGCGACTCACCAAGATGCCCACGGTGCAGGTCGACATCGGTTATCTCACAAACGAATTCGACATCTCAGTACTCACCGATCCGCGGTCGCGGGACACCATCGCCGAGGCCATTCTGATCGCGGTCAAGCGCCTGTACCTGCTGGGACAGGACGACGCCCCGACGGGCACGTTCACATTCGCGGAGTTGCTCGCGGAAGAACTCTCCAGCGCGCCCCAGGCTCGCTGATCCTGTTCGCCCGCCTGCTGTCTCGCACGTACCACGCGACCCAGTAGGCGGGGAAGAACACGACTTCTCCCACGATTTGCTCAACCTAGCTCTCAGCGCCGGCCCCTCGGGGCGATATCGCCGACCCGTCTCACAATGAGAGCCACGAAAAGGGCTCTAGCCGACCGCCAGAGCGCTTTTCTCGCCGATATCGAGGAGCGACAGGGTCGCGGTCTCCAGCAGGCGATCCAGGGCCGCCTCGACGTCGGCCTTCCACAGGTGGTCGCGGTCGAGTTCGAGTCGCAGTCGCGGGAATCGGTGGTGCGGTGCAACCACCTCGAATCCGACGTCCTCGAGGAAGTCGGAGCTGATCATGCATTCCTGTGGCGAGCACTCGCGGGCCGCCGTCGCCGAAGGTGTACTGGTCGGGGTCGCTTCCGCGTCGGCGCGGATCCCGAAGGCCTCGAGTGCCCGGACGCCGCGTCGGACCAGGTCACCGATCGCGGCCTGGACGAGCGTGGCGCCCAGTCCGTGCTCGTCACCGATGGGCTCCAGTCGCATCGTCGTCAGCAGGATGGCGTCGGCGCTGACGGGAGCTGTGGGGAAGAGGTCGGAGCGCGGCACCATGCTGGGCGGGGCATACAGCGCGCATCCCGCGGGCTTGTCGTCGACGAGGGCCACCTGGCCGCAGGATCCCCATTCGAGCATGACCATCGAGAGCCATGCTTCCTTCTCGAACTCGGGGTCGTAGAAGTCGCGGGCCTGGTGGACCGCGTCCGGATCCATCTCCCAGAAAACGCATCGACGCGCGTGGCTGGACAGCTTGTCGAGTCCATCGAGCGTGAGTGACGTGACGCTTGTCGACACCGTGTAAGCCAGCCTCCGTGCGCTTGCCCCGGGTGGTCGCAACCACCCGGAATCACAATCCCGCCGAGAACGGAACTATCCCTCCAGAATAGGGGATAGTTCCGTTCTCGGCCGGGCGGAAACTATGTGATTCCGACGAGAGCGAAGCGACTGTGCCGCGCCCCGATACACCTGTAACGTCACAGTGACGAAACGCTCACGGGTGTCCGTTCACCGCGAACAGGCTCAGTTTCCGGCCTGCTTCTCCATCATCTTCACGATGCGTTCGAGATCGTCCACCGAACCGAACTCGACGGTGATCTTGCCCTTGCGCTTGCCGAGGCTCACCGTCACCCGGGTATCGAACGAGTTCGACAACCGCTCGGCGACATCCTGCAGACCCGGCATCTGGATCGGCTTGCGCTTCACCGGTGGGGTAGGGGAGGGGCCCTCACGGTTGGCGAGCATCACCGCTTCCTCCGTCGCGCGGACGGACATGCCCTCCGCGACGATGCGGGCAGCGAGCACCTCCTGCGCGTCGGCGCCGGCCTCCAGCGAGAGCAGCGACCGCGCGTGCCCGGCAGACAGCACTCCCGCCGCGACGCGGCGCTGCACCGGGATCGGCAGCTTGAGGAGACGGATCATGTTCGTCACGACGGGACGGGATCGTCCGATCCGGGACGCCAGTTCCTCGTGAGTGACCTCGAATTCCTCGAGCAGCTGCTGGTACGCGGCCGCCTCTTCGAGCGGATTGAGCTGCACGCGGTGGATGTTCTCCAGCAGCGCGTCGCGCAGCATGGATTCGTCGGTGGTCTCGCGGACGATCGCGGGGATGGTCTCGAGGCCGGCGAGCTGGCTGGCTCGCCAACGGCGCTCACCCATCACGAGCTGGTACTGCTCGGGCCCTGTCCGCCGGACGACGATCGGCTGCATCAGACCGAACTCACGGATCGAGTGCACCAGCTCGCCGAGAGCTTCCTCGTCGAAGACGCTGCGCGGCTGCTTGGGGTTGGGCTCGATCTGCAGCGGCGGGATCTCGTGGTAGACCGCGCCGGTGGGGGAGAGGGGCTCCGCGTCGGTGAGGACCGCGGGCGCCGGCGTGGGCGCTGTGGCCACCACGTCGGACTGCGCCGGCTTGGATGCGGTCTTGGACGCCGCCTTCGCGGGAGCCTTCTTGGCGGCAGGCTTCGACGCCTTGGCCGGCGGAGCCTCGGTCTCGACGGCGGTGTCGACCGCCGTGTCGACGGCCGGAGCGGACGTACCGATGATGACGTCGGCAGCCGCGTTCCCCAGTCCGGGTCCTCCGTTGGCCGGGCCCGTCGGGATCAGTGCCGCGAGCCCACGTCCGAGGCCGCCCTTGCGTGTCTGCGCCATCTCACTGCTCCTGAGTCTTGGTGGACATCGCGCGTGCCGCGAGTTCGCGGCCGGCATCGAGATAGCTCATCGCCCCCCTCGAACCCGGGTCGTAGTCGAGGACCGTCATGCCGTAGCCGGGCGCCTCGGACACCTTGACGCTGCGGGGGATGACCGCGCGCAGCACCACGTCGCCGAAGTGCTTGCGGACCTCCTCGGCCACCTGATCGGCGAGCTTGGTGCGTGCGTCGTACATCGTCAGTAGGACGGTCGACACGTGCAAGTCGGGGTTGAGGTGCGCCTGGACGAGTTCGATGTTGCGGAGCAACTGCCCGACGCCTTCGAGTGCGTAGTACTCGCACTGGATCGGAATCAACACCTCCTTCGCGGCGACCATCGCGTTGACCGTCAGCAGGCCGAGCGACGGCGGGCAGTCGATGAGGATGTAGTCGACATCGATGTCTGCGAGCGCCTTCTCGGACAGCGCGTTCTTGAGGCGGTTCTCGCGAGCCACCATCGAGACGAGTTCGATCTCGGCGCCGGCCAGGTCGATCGTCGCGGGGATGCAGAAGAGGCGCTCGTTGTGCGGGCTCTGCTGGATCGCCTCCTTGGCGGTCACCTCACCGATGAGCAGTTCGTAGCTCGACGGCGTTCCCGAGGTGTGCGGGACACCCAGCGCGGTGCTCGCGTTGCCCTGCGGATCGAGGTCGACGACCAGCACGGTGAGACCCTGGATCGCGAGCGCAGACGCGAGGTTCACCGTGGATGTCGTCTTGCCGACGCCGCCCTTCTGGTTCGCAATCGTGAAGACGCGGCGCTCAGACGGCCGCGGCAGGCTCACCGATCCGGGATGCAGCACCTGACTTGCTCGCTGCGCTGCTGCCCCGATCGGCGTGTCCGCGAGGGAGATCCCGGTATAGGGGGAGGAGTGGGCATAGCCCTCGCCTCGACTGCCGTTCGTCGAGTCAGACGGGGTGGCAGTTTCACGTGAAACCGCTTCCCGTGAAACGGCGGGCTCCGATCCAGCCGACATCTACTGCTCCTTCACTTGATGACCGCGCATGCGGTAATTCTCAACCCTCGAGCCCTCGAAAGCCCGTAACTCAGCGGTGCCGGCGACCGTGTTGGGCAACACGCTCTGCCGTCACGACAACCGTAGGCACCGGAAGAACCGCGCCACCACACTCGACCACACCCAGCTTGCCAGCACCCAACCGCGCCAACGTCGCACGGTCACGAGAAATCTCCTCCGCCGCACTCGAACCCTTCAACGCCAACATCCGACCACCCACACGCACCAACGGCAACGACCACCGCGCCAACTTCTCCAACGGCGCAACAGCCCGCGACGTCACCACATCCGCGCCCCCAGCCTCCTTCACCACACCCGACTCCTCCGCGCGACCCCGCACCACAGTCACATTGTCGAGCCCCAGATCGTCGACAACCTCCTGCAAATACACCGACCGCCGCAACAACGGCTCCACCAACGTCACCCGCACATCCGGACGCGCAATCGCCAACGGAACACCCGGCAAACCAGCCCCCGACCCCACATCCACCACCGACTCACCCACCCCCACCAACTCACCCAACACCCCACAATTGAGCACATGCCGCGTCCACAAACGAGGCACCTCACGCGGACCGATCAACCCCCGCACCACACCATCCGACGCCAACGACGCGTAATACCCCTCCGCCAACGACGCCCGCTCACCAAACACCCGAGCCACCGCACCGACAACATCCCACTGCTCATCAACCAGTTCCACGTGAAACATCCTCCCCAACCAGCCACCACACAACAAACTCGGGCAAAGGTTTTCGGGTTTCGCTCCGGCACCCGTGAACTCGGGACGGTAGGGGAGGGCCGGGCTGGGCAGACAAAGTGATGATCTCCGACCCCGGCGCATCGAGTTTCACGTGGAACAACAGCGGACACGGCTGACCTGTTTCACGTGGAACCGTTCGGGTTCCGATGATGTTCGATGGCGGCGGGTGTCGTGACGCCCGCAATGATTCACGTGAAACATCGACGGCAAGTCGACCCTCGGGTCCCCGATTCGCCCACGGCGGTGAGGAAAACCTCCACCCCTCGGGGTCGAAATCCCGCGAAAGTGGAGCTTGCTGTCACAGTGACGAAATAAGCTGGTACCTCTGGGTGGGCCGACGACGCAAGCGATTCGGCCGAACCGCCGCAATAGGGTGATCCGTTGTCGCCCAACCTGATTCACGTGAAACACCGCGAGATGACCGAAAGCGCTCTCTGAACGGGCCGTTCCGTAGCGGTTCGGCCCATCGGAACCAATCCAACGGGCACAGACCGAATGAACAGCACAGCGAAACCGTCTCGGCGGCGGAGCGCGGCCACCGCACTACTCGCGATCGTCTCAGCCACTGTGGCCGTCGCTGCGACACTCGCGACAGTCGGCGCCCGCGAGCCCATTCCGGTGCGTACCTACCTCTTAGTTTCACCAGCCCGGGAGGCTCAGACACCGGCCCAACGACCGGTCGTGCAAGCCGACCACCGAGCATCCCAACCCCGTCGTGCTGGTACACCGCACCACGCTCCCCGCCAACGAGGACTACTGCGCCTGCACACTCACCTACGGCAACGACGCCGACGCAGAACCTGATCCGCGCGATAGACGCGCTGACACACGCCGAGGACAACGGGCCCAGATCGGGCCTTCGTCGACGACGTGCTCGACGCACCGGCGCCGCACGTATCGACCTTCTGAAAGCCTCCACGGGCTCGAACGAGTACGCGCTGCATGCGACGGAGGTCGACACGTACGTCCAACCCGCAGGGGGACGATGGGAACCGGGCCGACCCGCGACGGCCACTGGACCCTCGACCTCACACGACGATGCACCCGGACTGTTGCCCATTGCCCGCGCTGCCCAAAGTTCCTGCCGGCCTCAGAGTTCATCCGACTGCACGAGGGTGCACTCCTCGCGCCGGAGTGACTGACACCGACATCGTGACTCGGCACCACCAACTGGTGCTGCCGGACACGAATAGCTGCGTCGACGATCCCGAGGCGACGACCATCGCGTTTCAGGATCGGTGTTCACAGGACTGCTCGGAACACCCGGCCCTGGCGACGTCCCGGGTAGCGGCCTCCTACGTGCTCAACGCACACGATCCGACGCCGCTGGTGTCGTGCATGTTCGTTCCTCCGTTCGTGGACGGCCGATAGCGCCGCGGCCGAACCGTCGAAGGGGGGAGTGGCGCGAGTCGGCAGCCCACGTGGAACGACTCGGCCATCCGGAGACGGTGCCGTGACACCCGCAATGATTCACGTGAAACATCCCCGGTCGCAGATCGTCGGCCTCGATTCGCCCGCAACGACAACGCGATGCACCGCCCCACGCCATCGGACAGGCACGAATCGGAAAACTGATGTCACAGTGACGAAATGGGGGGCATCCTCCGATGGTCACACCGCGCAATGGGTTCGGTCGAAACTCATTGAGCTGCTGATATCTTGTCGCACAACATAATTCATCTTCAGCGCTGCAGGATGACGGAAAACCCTCCCGGAACACGCCGTTCCCGTAGCGTTTCGACTCATCGGAGCTATTCCAAGGGGGGACAGACCGGATGAACACCACACCCAGACCCATACGGTGGCGGAGCGCGGCCACCGCACTTCTCGCGATAGTCTCGGCAGCCGTCGCCATCGTCGCGGCACCCGCGACAGCGAACGCGCGAGATCCGTATCCGGTGCCGTACAACCTTTTCGTGCAGGACGAGTTCACCAACCCCGGCGGGTCAGCGACAGGATCCAACGACTGGTCGTGCAAGCCGACCCCGGAACATCCCAACCCCGTGGTGCTCGTCCACGGCACCGGCGCCAATCGACTCAACATGTGGACCACGTTCGCGCCGTTGCTCGCGAACGAGGGCTACTGCGTCTTTGCACTCACCTTCGGCAACTATGCCGACCAGCCGTATCCGATCAGCGCGGTCGGGGGGATGGCCCGCGCCGAAGACAGTGCGGCACAGATCGGGGACTTCGTGGACGAGGTGCTCGCGACGACGGGCGCGGGCCGCGTGGACATCCTGGGTATCTCGCAGGGGTCGGTCGTGCCCAACTACTTCGTCAAGTACCTCGGCGGCGCAGCCAAGGTCGACAAGTACGTGTCGCTCGGTCCGGCGTGGAACGGTAGTGCACTCACCGGACCGGACGGTGGCGCAACGATTCTCGGTCTCGGCACCGACGACGCCCGCGGCCTGCTGCCGTTCTGTCAGGCATGTCTCCAGTTCCTACCCGCGTCGGAATTCATTGCGAAACTGCACGCCGGTGGCCTGTACGCGCCGGAAGTCACCTACACCAACATCATGACCCGCTACGACGAAGGAATCTTGCCGTACACGAGCGGCTATGTGGAGGGCCCCAACGCGACGAACATCGTTGTCCAGGATCAGTGTTCGCAGGACTACTCCGACCATATCGCGCTCGCGGCGTCTCGCGTCGCGGCCGGCCACGTCCTCAACGCACTCGACCCGGCGCATCCGCGCCCGGTGCCGTGCGGGTTCGTCGCGCCGTTCGTCGGCGGCTGACAACTCCACAGCCGAACCGGCCGGTGGGGGAGAGGGGTTCGAGTCAGCGACGCTGACCGCGATGACGATGGTGCGCAACGCGTTCCGCCGTCACGACAACCGTAGGCACCGGAAGAACCGCGCCACCACACTCGACCACCCCCAGCTTGCCAGCACCCAACCGCGCCAACGTCGCACGGTCACGAGAAATCTCCTCCGCCGCACTCGAACCCTTCAACGCCAACATCCGACCACCCACACGCACCAACGGCAACGACCACCGCGCCAACTTCTCCAACGGCGCAACAGCCCGCGACGTCACCACATCCGCGCCCCCAGCCTCCTTCACCACACCCGACTCCTCCGCACGACCCCGCACCACAGTCACATTGTCGAGCCCCAGATCGTCGACAACCTCCTGCAAATACACCGACCGCCGCAACAACGGCTCCACCAACGTCACCCGCACATCCGGACGCGCAATCGCCAACGGAACACCCGGCAAACCAGCCCCCGACCCCACATCCACCACCGACTCACCCACCCCCACCAACTCACCCAACACCCCACAATTGAGCACATGCCGCGTCCACAAACGAGGCACCTCACGCGGACCGATCAACCCCCGCACCACACCATCCGACGCCAACGACGCGTAATACCCCTCCGCCAACGACGCCCGCTCACCAAACACCCGAGCCACCGCACCGACAACATCCCACTGCTCATCAACCAGTTCCACGTGAAACATCCTCCCCAACCAGCCACCACACAACAAGAGAGAGGGCCGCCGTTCCCAGCGGTGAAGCTGGGAGCCGCGGCCCTCTCGAGTCCGGACGGACCCTCGTTCGTCAGTCCTTGATCACGACAACGCGGCGATTGGGCTCGGCGCCCTCACTCTCGCTCGAGACACCGTCCACCTTGGCGACAGCGTCATGAACGATCTTGCGCTCGAACGGCGTCATCGGGGTGAGAGACTCGCGCTCGCCGGACTCCAGGACGCGCTCAGCGGCGGCCTTACCGAGCCCGGAGAGCTCCTCGCGACGACCCGCACGCCAGCCCGCGACATCGAGCATCAGACGGCTGCGGACGCCCGTCGACTGCTGCACCGCGAGGCGCGTCAGTTCCTGCAGCGCGTCGAGGACGTCGCCCTTGCGGCCGACGAGCTTCGCCAGATCCTCGCCGCCGTCGATGCTGACGATCGCGCGGTCGCCCTCGACGTCGAGGTCGATGTCGCCGTCGTAGTCCAGGACGTCGAGCAACTGCTCGAGATAATCGCCGGCGATCTCGCCTTCCTCGATCAGATCGTCCTCGCCGTCGGTGGCCACATCAGGAGTCTCGAGTACCACGTCCGTGTTCTCCCTGTCCTCACCCTCCCGGGCGATGTCCTGCTCACTGGTCATCGTCGTTCTCTCTTCTCGAGGTCAGCGCCGCTTGCGCTTGTTGCTCTTGGGACGGTTCGCGGCCGGCCGCGGTTTCGGCTTGGGCCGTGGACCGGCCGCGCCTTCGTCCGTGCTCTGACCGCTGTCCGTGTCGTCCGTCGAGCCGGCGTCCTCGGACTCCGCATCGACGGCGGGGGAGGGCTGCTGTGCTGACGTCTTCTTCTTGTCGAGCTTGGGGCGCGCGCCGGGCTTGGGGGCGTTGTCCGCGCGACGCTCGATGACCGCCTGCTTCTTGGACTCCTCCTCGGCGTCGATGCGGCGGAAGACGAGGTGCTGCTGCGCGTAGGTCCAGATGTTGTTCGAGACCCAGTACAGGAGGATCGCGATCATCAGGAACGGACCACCGACGAGCACACCGAGCGGGAAGACCCACAGCGCCAGCTTGTTCATGATCGCGGACTGCGGGTTGGCGGCGGCGGCTGCACTCTGGCGCGCCACCGATGCGCGCGAGTTGAAGTGGGTCGCGACGGACGCGATGACCATCAGCGGAATCGCAACGACAGCGATGTTCAGGACGGTCGGGACGGTGCCGTACAGACCGAAGGCCTCGAGCTGCGCCTGCGGGGTGGTGATGGCCGCCGAGATCGGGGCACCGAACAGGCGGGCGCTCAGGAAGGACTGGACGTCCTCGGGGCTAAACGCGTAGTTGCCGATAGCGGCATTCTGCTCCGGCGTCAGACCCAGCTGTCCCATACCGCTGCCGGTCCGGTTGAACGAGCGCAGCACGTGGAACAGGCCGATGAACACGGGCGCCTGGAGCAGCACCGGCAGGCAGCCCATGATCGGGTTGAAGCCGTGCTCCTTCTGGAGCTTCTGCATCTCCAGCGCCATGCGCTGACGATCCTTGGAGTACTTCTTCTGCAGTGCCTTGATCTGCGGCTGCAGTTCCTGCATCTGCCGCGTCGTGCGCACCTGCTTCACGAACGGCTTGTAGAGGATGGCGCGCAGCGTGAAGACGAGGAACATGACGGACAACGCCCAGGCGAAGCCGTTGTCGGCGCCGAGGACGGAGCCGAACACCTTGTGCCAGACCCACAGGATCCAAGACACCGGATAGTAAATGAAGTCGAGCACGGCTCTAAGCACTCCTCTGTTCGTCCACGTTCACCACGCCGTGGAGTTGGGCAAGTTCCGGGCGAGCGGGACGCGTCATTCCTGGCTCACGCAGTGGATGTGCCGTCCGCGTCTTTCCGGAACGGGATCCCAACCACCAGGGTGCCAGGGCGCGCACTTCGCGAGCCGTACGACAGTCAGGGCGGAGCCTTTGATCGCACCGTGGGTACGCAACGCGTCGACCGCATACTCGCTGCACGTCGGCATGAACCGACAGGTCGGCAGGCGGAGTGGGGACACGTACGTGCGGTACAGCTCGATGAGAAAGATCAGAACCCGCGCGGGAAATCTCCGCAGCGTGGTCCACAGGGTGCCCGGAAACGACGACGAGCGCGGACCGGTCTCGGTCCGCGCCTCATCGTGTTCGGTGCTCATGCCGACTTGCCTTCGTCAGCCAGCAGATCCATCCGTCGCAGGACCGATCGCAGCTGCTTGTCGAGTTCCCGGGAACTTGCGGTCGCCGATCCCGGCAACGCGCGAATCACCACGTCGGTGCCGACGGGAAGGGTGTCGACCAAGCCGGCGCAGATATGACGAAACCGGCGGGCGACTCGATGTCGAATCACCGCCGGCCCGACAGCCTTGCTGACGACGAGCCCGAAACGGGGTCCGTCGATGCTCACCAGGGTGTCGGTCGACCCACGCTCGAGAGCGTGGACGACCAGGTCCTGCCTACCCATTCGACGTCCGCCACGCACCGTCGCGGAGAAATCCGCGCGGCGACGCAGGCGGTACGGCTCAGGTAACACCCCGAGCTCCTGACGTCAGGATCGAATCAGGCGCTGAGCTCGGAGCGACTCTTGCGACGACGCGCCGAAATGATTGCACGACCCGCACGGGTCCGCATACGGAGACGGAAGCCGTGAACGCGCGCGCGGCGGCGATTGTTCGGCTGGAACGTCCGCTTGCCCTTGGCCACGGTCAACACTCCTCGAAGATCGATGACGCCGGACGGCGTCGGTCTAACATTTCACTGAAAATCTGGGGGCCACTCGAAAGTAATCGGGGCGCCGACCTGCGGTCAGCACACATCCTCCACCATCGGGTGACTGTTCGAGGGTACTGACCGTCGATGGCAAGGTCAAACCGGGGTCCGTGTCGGGCTTGCACGACGGGACGCCGTATGAGATTCAGGCGCCCGTATCGCTCGAATCGCCGTGAACCGACCTATCGGTTGTTACGGTCCGTCCATGGCCCTGTCGCTGCGCCCACCCGCCTCGAGACGCGGAACGTGCCGGCTGCGCGATTGCGCAGTGCTCGAGAAGTGGGACTGTAAGACAACTAACACCCCGGCGGGCGGTTCGAGTCCGAGCAGCCGCAGGTAGGCGTACCGACTCCCGGAAACCATTCCACCTGGTGAGCGCCTCGAGGACTCGGCGCGACCCCACACCCCCGGCCGACGGGCCCGTTCTCGAGCGTTGTCCACATCTGTGGATAATTGTGTGGAAACACTGATCGGGTGGCATATTCGGTGCCCAGCAGTCAAGGGGTTCAGCCTCACCTGGGGGAGCTCAACAGACAACCACGGCAACTTGCCGAGCAGACCCGCAGATGGGGAGGACACAGAGTGAACGACGATCCGAGCGCCTTGGCGTATGTCTGGCGCGACGTCGTTGCAGAACTGACCTCCGACGCCTCCGACGGCCCCAAGCTCTCGAAGGCGCAGAAGGCGTGGCTCGCGCTGGTCAGGCCGCTGACCTACGCGCAGGGCTTCGCTCTCCTCTCGGTCCCGTCGCCCCTCGCGCAGGAGGCGATCGAACGCGATCTGCGCGAACCGATCCTGCGGGCACTCAATCGTCACCTCGGCCAGAAGGTCGAGGGGCTGGGGGTCCGGATCGCCGCGCCGTCCGACGATCTCGCCGACGACGACACCGGGGCCGAGGACGACACCGCGGACCGTGCAGCAACGACCGACTTCGCCGACTCGAGTTTCTCCGACAGTGGATCTAGTTCGGTGCGCCGCCGGCACCTCTCGATGGGTGCGAGCGAGGCCACAGCCACGGAGTTGGCCGAACACGAAGAGGTGGACGACGACCGGGAGGCGCTGGCGAGCGTCCACGAGTCGTGGCCGTCGTACTTCACGAAACCGCCCGCGAGCACGACGACCTCGTCGTCGGGTGGGAACAGTCTCAACGCGAAGTACACCTTCGACACGTTCGTGATCGGCGCATCCAACCGTTTCGCGCACGCCGCGGCCGTCGCGATCGCCGAGGCTCCCGCCCGCGCCTACAACCCGCTGTTCATCTGGGGTGCGTCCGGACTCGGCAAGACACATCTGCTGCACGCGGCCGGCCATTACGCCCAGCGCCTGTTCCCCGGCATGCGCGTGAAGTACGTCTCCACCGAGGAATTCACGAACGACTTCATCAACAGCCTCCGCGACGACCGTAAGGTCGCCTTCAAGCGGCGGTACCGCGAGACCGACATCCTGCTCGTCGACGACATCCAGTTCATCGAGGGCAAGGAAGGTATCCAGGAAGAGTTCTTCCACACCTTCAACACGCTGCACAACGCGAACAAGCAGATCGTGGTGTCGTCGGATCGGCCGCCGAAGCAGTTGGCGACGCTGGAGGAGCGCCTGCGGACCCGCTTCGAGTGGGGCCTGATCACCGACGTCCAGCCGCCCGAACTCGAGACGCGCATCGCGATCCTGTCGAAGAAGGCGCGGATGGATCGGCTCGACGTCCCGCACGACGTCCTCGAGTTGATCGCCAGCCGCATAGAACGCAACATCCGCGAGCTCGAGGGTGCGCTGATCCGTGTGACCGCCTTCGCATCGCTCAACCGCCAAGCTCTCGACCTCAAGCTCGCCGAGGTGGTCCTACGCGATCTGATGCCCGATTCGGCCGCACTCGAGATCAATGCGGCGACGATCATGGCCGTGACCGCGGAGTACTTCAACATGTCGATCGACGACCTGTGCGGCCCCGGCAAGGCCCGACCGCTGGCGCAGGCCCGCCAGATCGCGATGTATCTGTGCCGGGAGCTCACCGACCTGTCGCTGCCCAAGATCGGCCAGACGTTCGGCCGTGACCACACCACGGTCATGTACGCGGACAAGAAGATCCGTAAGGAGATGACCGAGCGGCGCAAGGTGTACGACCAGGTCCAGGAGCTCACCGCCCGGATCAAGCAGCGCTCCAAGAGCTGATCGCGGGTCACGCCACGACACCCACATCCGCACGGTTCACGCCGTGCGGATGTCGTGTTTCCGAGGTGACTCGAGACACGAATCGCAAAGGATTAACACCTGTGGATAGGTATGTGTATAAGGTGTAATCGCTGTGGAGAACCGTGGGACAGTTCTGAAGATCCTCGAGGTGTCCACAGGCGCCCTCGATTCATCCTCGAGTACATCCTCGAGAAGTCCCCATGCCTCGAGTAGTGGGGACCAGCGGCTTCACGCCCCCATCCACAGATTCCACAGGACCTATTACTGAGATTGAAGTCTTCTCGAGAGAACTTCTTTTAAAACAGGGCCTGTGAACATCCCCTCGGAACCCACCTGTTTGCAGCCGCCTCGAGGTGTCTCGAGACGCGTCCGTCCGCTTTCCAACATGGGCTCCGAACGCATACGGTGTCCCCTGGCCGCTGTGTCAGACTGCTAGCGCAGCCTTGTCCGCAGCTGTTGCCGACACGTCCGTGCCTACCGAGAGGAACAACCGAGCGATGGAGCTTGGAAGTATGAAGTTTCGCGTTGCTCGGGAGGACTTCGCCGACTCAGTCGCCTGGGTCGCGCGCAGCCTGCCGTCTCGGCCTCCGGTTCCCGTTCTCGGTGGCGTCCTGCTCGGTGCAGACGAGCAGGGTCTGACGGTCTCCGGCTTCGACTACGAGGTCTCCGCGCAGGTTCGCGTCTCGGCAGAGGTCACCACCACGGGCCAGGTCCTGGTGTCCGGCAAGCTGCTCGCCGACATCACCCGCGCCCTGCCCAACAAGCCCGTTGACGTGACCGTCGACGGCACTCGCGTCCTCATCGCGTGCGGCAGCGCCAAGTTCTCCCTGCCGACGATGCCGGTCGAGGACTACCCGCAGCTGCCCACGCTCCCGCAGCAGACCGGCACGCTGCCGGTGGACCTGTTCTCCGAAGCCATCAGCCAGGTGGCAGTCGCGGCAGGCAAGGACGACACGCTGCCGATGCTCACCGGCATCCGCGTCGAGATCGAAGGCACCGATGTCGTTCTCGCCGCCACCGACCGGTTCCGGCTCGCGGTCCGCAAGCTCGAGTGGATGCCCATCGCCGGCGAGGTCACTGCGGCGGTCCTGATCCCTGCTCGCACGTTGTCCGAGTCCGCGAAGACGTTGGGTAGCAACTCGCTTTCCCCGGTCCAGTTGGCGCTCGGTGCCGGTGCATCGGTGGGCACCGAGGGCATGCTCGGCATCGTCGCCGACGGCCGTCGCACCACGACTCGACTGCTCGATGCCGAGTTCCCCAAGTTCCGTCAGCTGCTGCCGGCCGAGCACACGGCGATGGCCACTGTGGCTGTCGCGCCGCTGGTCGATGCGATCAAGCGTGTTGCCCTCGTCGCCGAACGCGGTGCCCAGGTGCGCCTCGAGTTCAACAGCGAAGGTCTGGTTCTCTCCGCAGGTGGCGACGACGCCGGCCGGGCCGAGGAGGCCCTCGAGGCCGACTTCCAGGGCGAGCCGTTGATCATCGCCTTCAACCCCGGCTACCTCATCGACGGCCTCAACTCGCTGCATTCCGAGCGCGTCTCGTTCGGGTTCACCACCCCGAGTCGGCCCGCGGTGCTGCGTCCGGCCGGCGAGGAAGAGCTCGAGCGTGGCGAGTCCGGGGCGTTCCCGGCTCCCGAGAGTGACTACATCTACCTGCTGATGCCGGTGCGGTTGCCGGGCTGATCCAGGTTCGCAGCAGGCGCCCTCGGAAACGAAGCCAGCTCGAATCACCAACTAGCGGAGGGACATCTCAGGATGCAGCTCGGACTGGTGGGACTCGGCAAGATGGGCTTCAACATGCGCGCCAGGCTGCGCGAGCGCGGCCACGACGTGGTCGGGTTCGATCCGCGGCCGGAGGTCACCGACGTGGCGTCCCTCACGGAGCTGGTGGCGGCGCTGTCGTCGCCCCGGATCGTGTGGGTCATGGTCCCCGCGGGCGAGATCACCCGCAGCACGATCGCCGAACTGGCGTCCGTGCTCGGGACCGGTGATCTGGTGATCGACGGCGGCAACTCGCGCTACACCGACGACCGTGGACACGCGGATCTGCTCGCCGCGCACGGTGTCGGCTACGTGGATTGTGGTGTGTCCGGTGGCATCTGGGGCCTCGCGGAGGGCTACGGACTGATGGTGGGTGGCGCGGACGCCGACGTCGCCCGCGCCATGCCGATCTTCGACGCCCTACGACCCGACGGTCTGCGCGAGGGCGGTTTCGTGCACGCCGGGCCGGTCGGCGCCGGGCACTACGCCAAGATGGTGCACAACGGTGTCGAGTACGGACTGATGCAGGCGTATGCCGAGGGCTACGAACTGCTCGAGGCCGAGGACCTCGTCACCGACGTACACGGTGTGCTGCAGGCCTGGACGCACGGCACCGTGGTGCGCTCGTGGCTGCTCGAGTTGCTCGTCAAGGCGCTCGCCGAGGACCCGGAGTTTGCCGAGATCTCCGGCTACACGGAGGATTCCGGTGAGGGCCGGTGGACCGTGCACGAGGCGCTCGACCACGCGGTGCCCGCGCCCGTGATCTCCGCGGCCCTGTTCGCGCGGTTCGCGTCGCGTCAGAGCGATTCTCCCGCGATGAAGGCGGTGTCCGCGTTGCGCAACCAGTTCGGCGGGCACGCCGTCCGGGGCGCCGGACAATCGGGTGCCGTCCAGCCGTCCGGAGAGTCGAAGACATAGTGTTCGTCCGCAAGTTCTCCCTCCGCGACTTCCGCTCGTGGGACGCCGTCACCATCGAACTCGAGCCGGGATGCACGGTGTTCGTCGGCCGCAACGGTCACGGGAAGACGAATCTGCTCGAGGCACTCGGCTATCTGTCGACACTGTCGTCGCACCGAGTGTCCAATGATGCCCCGCTGATCCGGGCGGGTACGACGCAGGCGTACGCGGGCGCTCTGGTCGCCAACCACGGGCGCGAACTGGGCATCGACATCGAAATCAACGATGGGAAGGCCAACCGCGCCAGGATCAACCAGTCGCCGGCCCGGCGGCCCCGGGAGATCGTCGGAATCCTGCAGACGGTGCTGTTCGCGCCCGAGGACCTCTCGTTGGTGCGCGGCGATCCGGGCGATCGTCGACGCTTCCTCGACGAACTGCTCACGTCGCGGCGACCGCGGATGGCCGCGGTCCGTGCGGACTACGACAAGGTGCTGCGGCAGCGATCCGCACTGCTCAAGACCGCGGGTGGTGCTCTGCGGCGCGGTTCGCGTTCGACGGACGGCGCGAGTGCGCTTGCGACGCTTGATGTCTGGGACGGGCATCTCGCGGTGCACGGCGCCCAATTGCTGGAGTCGCGGCTGCGGCTGGTGCACGACCTGTCACCGCATCTCGTGGCGTCGTACCAGTCGCTGGCGCCCGAGTCCCGCCCGGCATCGGTGCGCTACCGCAGCAGTCTCGGCACATCGCTTCCTCCCGAATTACTCGATCCGACAAGGGAACCCGAGCGCGACGATGTGGAGTTGCTGGAGGCGAGCTTCCTGCACGAGCTGTCGGTCATGCGGCAGCGGGAGATCGAGCGCGGGGTGTGCCTGGTGGGCCCGCACCGCGACGATCTCGAGCTGATCCTGGGCGACCAGCCCGCGAAAGGCTTTGCCAGCCATGGCGAATCGTGGTCGTTTGCGCTGTCGATGCGGCTGGGTGCCTTCTTCTTGTTGCGTGACGACGGCAGTGACCCGGTGTTGATGCTCGACGACGTGTTCGCCGAACTCGACCGCAAGCGCCGCACCGCCCTCGCCGGCGTCGCGGCGGAGGCCGAACAGGTCTTGATCACGGCGGCGGTGGCCGAGGACGTGCCCGACGAGCTGTCCGCATCACGATTCGGGGTCGAGGCGCACGACACGGAGCGCGGACGGATCTCGGAAGTCACCGCGCTCGGCAGAATGACCACGACGGGAGGGGAGCTATGAGCGGCGAACAGTCCGATTCCCAGCCTGAACCGCAGCCCGAACTCAAGGGCATCGACCTGGCCCGGCGGGCGCTCGAAGAGGCACGAGCGGCGGCGAAGGCGAACGGTAAGTCGGTGGGGCAGGGCCGATCGTCGCCGCGCGGTGGCATCCGCGCGTTGCGGTCGCGTCGTCGATCGTGGTCGGGCGCGGGCCCGGACGACCGCGATCCGCAGCCGTTCGGGGCGCTGGTCAATGCGGTGTCCAAGCAGCGCGGCTGGTCGTCGCAGGTGTCGGAGGGCACGGTGCTGGGGCGCTGGGCCGACGTCGTCGGCTCGGACATCTCGTCTCATGCGGAGCCGACGGGCCTGCGCGACGGCGTGCTGAGCGTCTCGGCGGAGTCGACGGCGTGGGCGACCCAGTTGCGGATGATGCAGGCGCAGATCCTCGCGAAGATCGCGGCCGCGGTGGGGCACGGCGTCGTGAAGTCGCTGCGCATCACCGGACCGACCGCTCCGAGCTGGCGAAAGGGTGACCGGCACGTGTCGGGGCGAGGGCCCCGGGACACGTACGGCTGATCCCTGGATTTACCTATTACCTGATGTTACATTTACAGCTACTTCGTCGAGTGAGCTGGGTCACGACGCTGCCGTGTCGAGGTGGGTCGGGCCTATACGAATAGCTGGAGCAGTCATGTCGGTCGCGTCCACCGCGCACACATCCGGGATCGCAACGGATCACCTCGAGCCGGATCACATCCTGTTGCAGGCCCGGAACGTCGAGTTCGACTGGTCCGACCTGCCGATGCACTGGATGCCGGGCGACCCGTTCACGACGCATGTGCTCAACGTGCTGCACATGCTGCTGCCGGCGGGTGAGGAATGGTTCGTCGCCACCTACAAGGAGGCGCTGCCGCTCATCGAGGACGAGAAGCTGCGCGAGGACGTGGTCGGGTTCATCGGCCAGGAGGCGATGCACGCCGGGGCACACACGGGCGTGCTCGCGCACCTGAAGGAAAACGGACTGGACCCGACGCCGTACACCGACCAGATGCACTGGGCCTTCCAGAAGTTGCTCGGGCCCAAGCCTCTCGTCGGACGTCGCGCGCAGAATCATCTCGTCGAACGCCTCGCAATCATTGCTGCCGTCGAACACATCACGGCGTTCCTCGGTGACTGGGTCCTCAACGCGGATGGTCTCGACCGCGCCGGGATGCACCCGACTATGCTGGACCTGCTGCGCTGGCACGGCGCCGAGGAAGTCGAACATCGTTGTGTCGCTTACGATGTCATGCGTTACTTCGACAAGCGTGAGACACGACGCATCCGCACGCAGTTGGTCGTGACCCCGATGATCGTGTGGCTGTGGGTGCGTGGCACCCGGTTCCTGATGCGCAACGATCCGGAACTGCAGAACTGGTCGCCGAGTCGGCGCCGTCCGCACCTGTCCGACTTCCGTGCGTCGGGTCGTCGTGGAACCCTGCCCACCGCAATGGAATTGGGCAAGCGCATGTCCACGTACTTCCGTCGGGACTATCACCCCGGCAAGGAAGGGTCGACCGCGCAGGCGGTGGCGTACCTGGCGTCCTCGCCGGCGGCCCGGGCAGCGGCCCGGTGAAACTGCCCCGCGTGCGCGATCTCCTGTCGCCGCAGGAGTCGCTGATGCGCCCTGCTCCGCCGGCCGATCTGCAGGGTCGTGGCCGGCCCGATCGGGCGATGACCCTCGTCGAGGCCGCGGCCGACAAATACCTGCGGGTGCTCACATCGTACGACTACGACCCGGTCGTGGCCGGTCACAACCCGGATACCGCGATGACTCTGATCGCCACCGACCGCGCGATCGTCGCGCAGGACGAGAACGTCGCCGCCCTGACGTTCGCGGCCCTCGACGGCGGCGACCTGCCCGCGTGGCAGCCCGGCTGCCATCTCGACTTCCACCTGCCGTCCGGCCTGCGCCGTCAGTACTCGCTGTGCGGTGACCCTGCGGATCGTCGGCACTACCGGATCGCGGTGCGATCGATCCGCGACGGCGGTGGCGGGTCGATCGAGATGCACGGGCTCACCCCGGGCACCACCGTGACGGTGCGTGGTCCGCGTAACGGCTTCCCGTTCGTCGCGGAGGGCAGCGCTCTGTTCGTCGCCGGCGGCATCGGCATCACGCCGATCATCGCGATGGTGCGTGCGGCCCGGAAGTCCGGAATGGATTGGCGCTTCGTCTATTCCGGTCGCTCGCGGGAGTCCATGCCGTTCCTCGACGAGATCGCGACCTGGGATCCCGATCGAGTGTTCGTTCGTCCCGACGACGAGTTCGGCCTCCCCACCGCCGACGACCTGCTGAGCCGCGCCGCCGTCGGGGGAGCGGTGTACTGCTGCGGCCCCACCCCGATGCTCGACGCCGTCCGCGGCGGCTTCGCCGGTACGGGTGCGACCGCATTGCACTTCGAACGTTTCGGTCCGCCGCCGGTGCTGGGCGGTGCGCCGTTCGAGGTGCAGTTGGTGAGCACCGGCGAGGTACTCGAGGTACCCGCCGACGAGTCCGCGCTCGCCGTGATCCGGGAGCGGCAGCCCGGCGTCGGCTATTCGTGTCAGCAGGGCTTCTGCGGCACCTGCAAGGTGCGGGTGCTCTCCGGCACCCCGGACCACCGGGAGACCCGTCTCACGCCGCAGGAACGGGAGGACCACATGCTCGTGTGCGTCTCCCGCGCCGCCGGCGGCCGTCTGATCATCGATCTCTGAACGCTCGACCGGGAGGAACGTCCATGAGTGCGCTTGTGTCGCAACCACGTTTGGTCACCAACGGCGATGTCCGGCTCGCGGTCTTCGAGCACGGCGACCCGGACGGTGAGACGCTCGTGCTGGTGCACGGCTGGCCGGACACCCATGAGCTGTGGCAGCACGTGATCCCTCATCTGGCGGAGCGGTTCCGGATCGTCAGCTACGACACCCGCGGCGCGGGCGCGACCACCGCGCCGACCGCGGTGTCGGCGTACGCGCTGCCGGAACTGGCGCGCGACCTGTTCGCCGTGATCGACGCCGTCAGCCCGGACGCCCCGGTTCACGTCCTCGCGCACGACTGGGGGGCGGTGGAGGCGTGGGAAGCGGTGTGCGAACCGGGTGCCGAGCGGCGGATCGCGTCGTACACGTCGATCTCGGGGCCGAATCTCGACCACCTGGGCGCGTGGATGCGGCGCCGGCTCGCGGAACGGCGTCCGTCCGGCCCACTCGCGCAGGCCGCGGCGTCGGGGTACACCGTGCTGTTCCAGATCCCCGGCGTCGGGACACTGCCGTTCCGGCTCGGGCTGTGGCGGATCTGGCCCACGTTCCTGCGATTCTTCGACCGGCTGGACCCGACGCTCGTGCATCCAGCGCCGACGTTGCGCGCGGACATGATCACCGGACTCAAGCGATATCGGGCCAACATCCGGCCGCGCCTGCGCAGCCCACGCGAGCGGCGCACCGACGTCCCCGTCCAGTTGATCCTCAATCGGCGGGACCTGGCGGTGCGCCCGGTCGGCTACGAGGACACCGAGCGGTGGGTCTCGGACGTGCGCCGACGCGAGCTTCCGGCGGGCCACTGGTCGCCGATCTCGCACGGGGCGGACGTGGCTCGTCTCACGGCCGAGTTCGTCGATGATCTTCGCGGGACCACCGCAGCCGACAGCACTGAGGCCGGTTCCGCCTAGGGTTTGACCCGCCGAGGGCCGAAAAAATTCGCCTGTGGGCCAGCTGGGGGCGTGTTAGGTGCCTTGTGTGTCGGTACCTACACGTAAGATGGTCGGGTAACTAGCGGCGAATCTCGACACACCGCTCGCGGTGCCTCGTTGTGCGTGGCTGCGATAGAACTCGGCCACTCTTCTGCGGAGCGCAGTGTAGAGCCGTGTCGGCACACTACGGAGAAGGAGAGCTACCCACCCGTGGCTGCCCAGAAGTCAGACAAGAGCAACACCTACGGCGCTTCCTCCATCACCGTCCTCGAGGGGCTCGAAGCCGTCCGCAAGCGACCGGGCATGTACATCGGTTCCACCGGTGAACGCGGCCTCCACCACCTGATCTGGGAGGTCGTCGACAACTCCGTCGACGAGGCGATGGCCGGCTACGCGAGCAGGGTCGACGTCACCATGCTCGAGGACGGCGGCATCCAGGTCGTCGACGACGGCCGTGGTATCCCCGTCGCGATGCACGCCTCCGGTGTCCCCACCATCGAGGTCGTCATGACCCAGCTGCACGCCGGCGGCAAGTTCGACTCGGACGCCTACGCGGTGTCGGGCGGTCTGCACGGCGTCGGTATCTCGGTCGTCAACGCGCTGTCGACCAAGGTCGAGGTCGACATCAAGGTCGACGGCTACAACTGGTCCCAGACGTACAACCACGCCAAGCCCGGTCCGCTGGTGCAGGGTGCGCCGACGTCCGAGACCGGCACCACCGTCCGGTTCTGGGCGGATCCGGAAATCTTCGAGACCACCACCTACAACTTCGAGACGGTCGCGCGTCGTCTGCAGGAGATGGCGTTCCTCAACAAGGGCCTGACCATCACCCTCACCGACGAGCGCGTCGCCGAGGACGAGGTCACCGACGACGTCGTCAGCACCACTGCCGAGGCGCCCAAGACTGCGTCCGAGACCGAGGAAGAGGCCGCCGCGCCGAAGGCGCCGAAGGTCAAGTCCCGCGTCTACCACTACCCGGGTGGCCTCGAGGACTACGTGCGGTTCATCAACCGCACGAAGCAGCCGATCCACAACTCGGTCGTCGGCTTCACCTCCAAGGGCACCGGGCACGAGCTCGAGATCGCGATGCAGTGGAACTCCGGCTACTCGGAATCGGTCCACACGTTCGCGAACACCATCAACACCCACGAGGGTGGCACCCACGAGGAGGGCTTCCGTGCGGCGCTCACCTCGGTGGTGAAGAAGTACGCGAAGGACAAGAAGCTCGTCAAGGACAAGGATCCGGAGCTCACCGGCGACGACATCCGCGAGGGCCTGGCCGCGATCATCTCCGTCAAGGTCGCCGAGCCGCAGTTCGAGGGTCAGACCAAGACCAAGCTCGGCAACACCGAGGTCAAGTCGTTCGTCCAGAAGGCGTGCAACGAGAACATTGCGCACTGGTTCGAGTCGAACCCGGCGGACGCCAAGACCATCGTCACCAAGGCCGTGTCGTCGGCGCAGGCCCGCACCGCGGCCCGCAAGGCCCGCGAGTTGGTCCGCCGCAAGAGCGCCACCGACATCGGCGGCCTGCCCGGCAAGCTCGCCGACTGCCGCTCCAACGATCCGAGCAAGTGCGAGATCTACATCGTGGAGGGCGACTCCGCAGGCGGCTCGGCCAAGTCCGGCCGCGACTCGATGTACCAGGCGATCCTGCCGCTGCGCGGCAAGATCATCAACGTCGAGAAGGCCCGCATCGACCGCGTCCTCAAGAACGCCGAGGTCCAGTCGATCATCACCGCGTTCGGCACCGGCATCCACGACGAGTTCGACATCGCGAAGCTGCGCTACCACAAGATCGTGCTGATGGCCGACGCCGACGTCGACGGCCAGCACATCGCGACGCTCCTGCTCACGCTCCTGTTCCGGTTCATGCGTCCGCTGGTGGAGCACGGCCACGTGTACCTGGCCCAGCCGCCGCTGTACAAGCTCAAGTGGCAGAAGGGCTCGGCCCCCGACTTCGCGTACTCCGACCGCGAGCGCGACGGACTGCTCGAGGCCGGCCTGTCGTCGGGCAAGAAGATCAACAAGGACGACGGCATCCAGCGCTACAAGGGTCTGGGCGAGATGAACGCCAAGGAGCTGTGGGAGACCACGATGGACCCGAGCGTCCGGGTTCTGCGCCAGGTCACCCTCGACGACGCCGCCGCCGCGGACGAGCTGTTCAGCGTGCTCATGGGCGAGGACGTCGAGGCGCGCCGCAGCTTCATCACCCGCAACGCCAAGGACGTCCGCTTCCTCGACGTCTAGGCACTTGCGCAGCGGCTTAACGACTTTTGATCAGAAAGTGAGCTCATGACCGACACGACGTTGCCCCCCGAGGAACCGTCGCACGACCGGGTCGAACCGGTCGACATCCAGCAGGAGATGCAGTCCAGCTACATCGATTACGCGATGAGCGTGATCGTGGGCCGCGCCCTGCCCGACGTGCGCGACGGCCTCAAGCCCGTGCACCGCCGCGTGCTGTACGCAATGCACGACAACGGCTATCGCCCGGATCGCGGCTACGTGAAGTCCGCGCGCCCGGTCGCCGAGACGATGGGTAACTACCATCCGCACGGCGACAGCTCGATCTACGACACCCTCGTGCGTATGGCGCAGCCGTGGTCGCTGCGCTACCCGCTGGTCGACGGCCAGGGCAACTTCGGTTCCCGCGGCAACGACGGCGCGGCTGCGATGCGTTACACCGAGTGCCGCCTGACGCCGCTCGCCATGGAGATGGTGCGCGAAATCGACCATGACACAGTCGATTTCGTTCCCAACTACGACGGCAAGACGCAGGAGCCGACGGTTCTGCCGAGCCGTATCCCGAACCTGTTGATCAACGGTTCCGGCGGTATCGCCGTCGGTATGGCCACCAACATCCCGCCGCACAACCTGCGCGAGGTCGCCGAGGCCATCTACTGGGCGCTCGACAACCACGAGGCCGACGAGGAAGCCACCCTCGAAGCCGTCATGGAGCGGGTCAAGGGCCCCGACTTCCCGACCTCGGGTCTGATCGTCGGCGGCCAGGGCATCCAGGACGCCTACCGCACCGGCCGCGGTTCGGTTCGCATGCGCGGTGTCGTCGAGATCGAGGAATCCGATCGCGGTGCCACGCAGATCGTCATCACCGAGCTGCCGTACCAGGTCAACCCGGACAACCTGATCACCTCGATCGCCGAGCAGGTGCGCGACGGCAAGATCGCCGGCATCTCCAAGATCGAGGACCAGTCGTCCGACCGTGTCGGCATGCGCATCGTCGTCGTCATCAAGCGTGACGCCGTCGCCAAGGTGGTGCTGAACAACCTCTACAAGCACTCGCAGCTGCAGACCAGTTTCGGCTGCAACATGCTGTCCATCGTCGACGGGGTGCCGCGCACCCTGCGCCTGGACCAGATGATCCGGCTGTACACCACCCACCAGCTCGAGGTCATCGTCCGACGCACGCGCTACCTGCTGCGCAAGGCCGAGGAGCGGGCCCACATCCTGCGTGGTCTGGTCAAGGCACTCGACGCGCTCGACGAGGTCATCGCACTCATCCGTGCGTCGCAGACCGTCGACGTCGCCCGCACCGGCCTGATCGGCCTGCTCGAGGTCGACGACATCCAGGCCGACGCGATCCTCGCGATGCAGCTGCGTCGCCTGGCCGCTCTCGAGCGTCAGAAGATCATCGACGAGTTGGCCGAGATCGAAGTCGAAATCGCCGACTACAAGGACATTCTCGCCAAGCCGGAGCGGCAGCGTGCGATCGTGCGCGACGAGCTCGCGGAGATCGTCGAGAAGTACGGCGACGACCGACGCACCCGGATCATCGCGGCCGACGGCGACGTCACCGACGAGGACCTCATCGCGCGCGAGGACGTCGTCGTCACGATCACCGAGACCGGCTACGCCAAGCGCACCCGGACCGACCTGTACCGCTCGCAGAAGCGCGGCGGCAAGGGCGTGCAGGGCGCCGGGCTCAAGCAGGACGACCTGGTCAAGCACTTCTTCGTCAGCTCGACGCATGACTGGATCCTGTTCTTCACCACCAAGGGTCGCGTGTACCGCGCCAAGGCGTACGAGCTGCCCGAGGCCAGCCGTACCGCCCGCGGCCAGCACGTCGCGAACCTGCTGGCGTTCCAGCCGGACGAGCGGATCGCGCAGATCATCCAGATCAAGACCTACGAGGACGCGCCGTACCTGGTGCTCGCGACCCGTAACGGCCTGGTCAAGAAGTCCAAGCTCACCGATTTCGACTCCAACCGCAGCGGCGGCATCGTTGCCGTCAACCTGCGCGGCGAGGACGAGTTGGTCGGCGTGGTGCTGTGCTCGTCCGACGACGACCTGCTGCTGGTCTCGGCGAAGGGCCAGTCGATCCGCTTCGCCGCGACCGACGAGGCGCTGCGCCCGATGGGCCGCGCGACGTCGGGTGTCCAGGGCATGCGGTTCAACCAGGACGACGAGCTGCTCTCGCTCAACGTGGTCCGGGAGGGCACCTACCTGCTGGTCGCGACGTCCGGCGGCTACGCCAAGCGCACGCCCATCGAGGACTACGTGGCACAGGGTCGCGGCGGAAAGGGCGTTCTCACCATCCAGTACGACCCGAAACGTGGCACCCTTGTCGGTGCGGTCATCGTCGACGACGACGACGAGCTGTACGCGATCACCTCGGGCGGCGGTGTCATCCGCACCGCAGCCAAGCAGGTGCGTAAGGCCGGCCGTCAGACGAAGGGTGTGCGGTTGATGAACCTCGGGGAGGGTGACACCCTGCTCGCGATCGCGCGCAACGCAGACGAGCCCGAAGAAGGTGCTGCGGGTTCCGATGGAGCGAAGGAGTCCTAGTTGAGCACTCCCCACGAGCCCGGAGACGGCAAGCCTCAGTCTCCGCCGCCTCCGGCCGCCGACAAGCGGCCGGAGGCGGCGGGGGCGCCCGGGAAATCGGAGAAGCCGACCGGGCCGACTCGCAAGCCGGCGCCCGCCCCTTCCCCGGGACCGCAGGGCAACGGGAAGGGTGGACCGAAGCCGCCCGCGACCACCGGTAAGCCGGTGCAGACGCCGCCGTGGCAGCGGGGACAGCAGCAGGGGGCGTCACCGTCCTCGCCGTCCTCCTCGCCGTCCTCGCCGTCCTCGCCGAACGGCGCTGCCAAGCCCGGCGGTACCGGTAAGCCAGGCGGTACCGGTAAGCCGGCGTCGTCCCGGCCCGTCATCACCGGGACGGCGGCACCCAAGCCGCCGCAGAGTGATGCGCGGCCCGCGAGGCCTGTCGTCACGGGAACGGCGGCACCCAAGCCGCCCGCCGCGGATCGCCGGGAGGCTGTCAAGGCGAAAGCTGCTGCCATCGACGGCCCCACCCGCAGCATCGCCCGGAGCGATCTGGCCAGGGACATGCCCGACCTGTCCGCGGCTCCGCATCCGCGGCAGTCGGTGCCGCCTTCCGTGCGCAAGGCTTCCCCGACGGCCCTCACCGCCGCTGTGACGGACGAGGGCGAGCCGCTGCGGGCAACCGTCCAGCTTCGTCGGGTCGATCCCTGGTCGACGCTCAAGGTGTCGCTGGTGATCTCCGTGGCGCTCTTCTTCGTGTGGATGGTGGCCGTCGGGTTGCTGTACGTCGTGCTCGACGGCATGGGCGTGTGGGATCGACTGAACAACGCCTTCACCGAGATCATCACGGACTCGAGCAGCGGGGGTCTCGTCACGTCCGGCCAGGTGTTCGGTTACTCGGCGCTGATCGGTCTGATGAATGTGGTCCTTTTCACAGCTCTCGCGACGATCGGTTCGTTCATCTACAACCTGTGCTCCGACCTGGTCGGCGGCGTGCAGGTCACTTTGGCCGACCCCGACTGACCAGGCAAAACAGTGCCCCGCCGGAGCCGTTTTGGTCCCGCGACTCCGGTGGGGTAATCTTCTGCTCGGTTCGAGGGCCTATAGCTCAGGCGGTTAGAGCGCTTCGCTGATAACGAAGAGGTCGGAGGTTCAAGTCCTCCTAGGCCCACTCCCACGTGCCGACGAAGGGTTACCGACATGAAGGTCGTCCTGTTCGCAGGAGCCGGATTGCTGGTGGCACTCGGCCTCGCCAAGTTGCTCAACAAGCGACGCGGCGCGGACGTCTGGCACGAGGTCACAAGTCGCTGAATCCGGTTTTCCGGAAGCAGTGCAGACGGGGCCTTAGCTCAGTTGGTAGAGCGCTGCCTTTGCAAGGCAGATGTCAGGAGTTCGAATCTCCTAGGCTCCACACACGAAAGACGCCATCCCGAACCGGGGCGGCGTCTTTTTTCGTCTGTACCGGCGCCAGTGGTCCCGGTCGGCCCTGCCGCGCGCCTCCTCGCCTGCCGCGCGCGCAATCGGGCGGGCAGCGCGTCAATTCGCGTGCAGCAGGGCCAGGGGTGGCTCAGCCGGTGATCATGTCTTCCTGGCCCCACACGGCGCGCATGCTGACGATCTTGCCGTCGTCGTCGAACTCCATGATGTCGATCGGCGCGATCTCGATGGTCTGATCGCCCATCTTCGTGATCAGGCGGAAGTGGAAGGCCGCGGTGTTGGCCGCGATGCGCAGCGTCACCAGCTCGGCCTCCTGGTCGAACGGCTCGATGATCGCGTAGAACTCGTGGATCGACTCGCGCGTGGCGCGAACCGGGGTGCCCACCGGATCCTCGACGGTGGCGCCCTCCGCGTACAGCGCCAGGACGTCATCGGCGGTGCCGGTCGCGACGGCCTTGATGTAGCTCTCGACGGTGGTGCGGATGCTCTCGGGTGACGCGGCCATGCTGCTCCTCCAAAAGTAGAACCTGTTTCAGCCGCGAGGGTATCCCAGCGGGACCGGAACGTGGTCGGAATCCGGCCGTCGCAACCGGATGCGCGGAACCTCGCACAGTCGCTCGACGACGACGGCCGAACTCTGTCGATCGTCAGGGCGGGCGAGGAAGCGTGTCGGGTGGCCGTGTTGCCGACCGAATCATTGGTTCTCGAGGGCGGCACTCTGCTGCTACGAGGCAGCGGAACAGATCGCGTGGTCGACCCGGCAGCACGTGAGATCGGGTAGTGCACTCCTCTTCGCTCACCACACCGGTAGGCCCCCGTGTGGCGGTTCGACCCTGTGTCAGGCAGTCGCGACGCGGGTGAACCCCTGATCCCCAGTAGCTTTCGGGTGCGGAGGGGCGTCATTCGAGGCCAGGCGTCAAAAATGAACACAAGTTCATTACCGGCAAAACGACTACACGAACGTCCGTTCGGCGCTCAAATGAAGGCGTGACGGTGGACGAAGTGGCACGCGACCCGTTCGGGAAGCTCCCGCGATCGTGTGCCGGAGAACGTGTTGGGGCAGGAATGCCACTGCATCCGCCGTACGCTGGTGTCGATCTCGGGGACGTTCGGGGGCGTCGAGATCGAGCCGGGGATGTGACGTGGGATGGCGACAGTCCCGACAGAATGATCTTTCTACAGGGGGAGTGGCAGTGAGTCGTATTGGTAGGCAGCCTGTTCCGGATGGTGGCGCCGGGCACCGCGAGCGTTCCGACAAATGCGCGGAAATTCTGGCCGCGGCGTCGGATCTGTTCGCGGCCAAGGGATACACCGGAACCTCGATGCGGGACATCGCGAGTGACACCGGCATGTTGGCCGGCAGTCTCTACTACCACTTCGATTCGAAGGAGGCGCTCGCCGCGACGATGGTGGCCGATCTCCGTGACGACATCGTCGGCGCCACCCAGCGGGAAGCGGTGCCGTCGGATACGCCGGTCGAGGCGCTCCGCCGATTCGCGGTCGAGGTGGCGGACGCGTCTGCCCGACACCCCGGCGCCCTCCAGGTGTGCCTCGGCATCCCGGAGACGCAGAATGAGCAGTTGGAGGCGCTGCTGACGGCCGAATCCCGCTGGTCGGAACGGAAGTGGCAGACCCTGGTGCGGGACGTCGAAGACGCCGGATACCTCCGGCCCGAGGTGGACACGCGCATCCTTCGCGAGGTGCTGCGGGTCGCGATCACCCATAGCGCGACCCTCTCTCCCACCGGCTTCTCGTCGCGGAAGGTGGCGAACTGCGCCATCGATCTGGTGTTCGGCGGGCTGTCGAGCAAGCCTGCCGACGATGATCTCTCGGAGTCGGAACCCGCAAAGGTGGCCCGCAAGATCATCGCCTCCTGGGATCGTGCAGACCTGGTGAACCTGTCGGACAAGCAGGACCGAATCCTCGATGCCGCACGGATCGTGTTCGCCGAGCGCGGATTCGACGCGACGACGACCCGCGACATCGCCACCGCGGTGGGGCTCACGCAGGGCAGCCTCTACCACCACTTCGAATCGCGGGAGGCCATCCTCGTCGCGGTCCTGCAGATCTTCTCGTCCCGGATGCGGGAGGCCCACGAGGCGATCGGCGCGGCGGGCGGAACGCCACTGGAGACGGTGGACGCGCTGATCCGGATGCGCAGCGCCGCCGGAAAACGCTTCGCCGCCGAGATCACCATCCTCAAGTCGTGGGCGATGCTCACCAGCAGGGAACACTTCGACTTCCTCAAGACCGACGGACGGAAGCTGTTGCGCGTGTGGGACCGCGCCTTCGCGGCCGGGGTGCGTGACGGCAGCATCACCATCCCCGGTTCGAGCCGCCTGGTGTTCCAGTGCATGGGCGAACTCCTGTGGTCGACGCACACTCTGCCGCGGGTGTCGGTCGATCGACTGACGCGATACAACCTCGAGACCGTTCTGTGGGGCGCGTCTCCGAAGTAGCAGCAGTGGACTGATCGGACATCTTGGCTGGGGAGGTCGGTGTGATCGGAAAATGTTGTGCCGCAGTGGCGGCAGTAGTGGGTGTGGTGGTTGCCGCGAGTCCTGCGGCATATGCCGCTCCGGGCTTCTACGAACCACCGCCGACACTCCCCGGCGAGACCGGTGGTCTGATCCGGACAGAGTCGATGCCGCTGGCATGGCAGGTGGGGAACTTTCCCGCCAGTGCCACGCGAATCATGTATCGCAGCAACGATACTCACGGCACGGCCAACGCGGTTACCGGTACCTACTTCGACCCGGCGCTGCCGTGGACCGGTCCGGGCCCACGACCCCTCGTCAGTATGGCTGCGGGAACTCAGGGGCAGGGCGACAAGTGTGCGCCGTCGGAGACGATCGGTACCGTCGTCCAGTTCACGCCGCCGTCGGATGTCGTGGCGTCGTACGAGGTGGTGTTCGTGAATGCCCTTCTGTCCCGGGGTATCGCGGTGGTCCTCACCGACCTCGAGGGGCTCGGCACGGATGGGGTGCACACGTACGTGAACCGGGCGGCGTCGGCGCACGCGGTACTCGACGCCGCCCGAGCAGCGAAACGACTGCCGGGCACCGGAATCACGCCCGACGGCCCGGTCGCGTTCTGGGGTTACTCACAGGGCGGCGGCGCGTCGGCGGCCGCAGTGGAACTGCAACCCGAGTACGCGCCCGAACTCGACGTGCGTGGCGCGTTCGCCGGGGCGCCGCCCGCCGACCTGGCCGCCACACTGGACCGTATCGACGGGGCCTCACTGTTCGGGGCGATCGGATACACGCTGAACGGCATGGCGCAGTCGTATCCCGAGGCGCGACCGATGATCGAGGCCGAGTTGAACGATCGCGGTCGGCAGCTGCTGGCCGACGTGCAGAACCAGTGTGTCGGTGAGACCCGGCTGAAGTACGGCTTCCAGCGCAGCGAGTCGTTCACACGGACGGGAGAGCCGCTGTCGACGGTCCTCGGCCGCTATCCGCTCGCACAGGACCTGTTCGCCGCCCAGCGAATCGGCGACCGGACACCTGGCGCACCCGTGCTGATCCAGGCCGCCGTCAACGACGACACCGTGCCGTACGGGCAGGTGCGTCAGCTCGCGAAGGACTGGTGCGGCAAGGGCGTAGCGGTGCAACTCAGCGAGAACACGCTCCCGCCGATCAGTCCCGGGACGGGCCTCAACCACGCGCTCCCGTACCCGCTCGGCATCGTCGAATCGCTGACGTGGGTCACCGACCGCTTCGCCGGGGTGCCGGCGCCCAATTCCTGCGGGACGCTGTGACAGCTACCGCGGGTCGGACAGCGACGGGGGCTTGGGGGCCACCGGCGGCATCTCCGGACGGCGGGTCAGGGCGAACACCGCGGCACCGACGGTGGCGACGGCCGCCCCGACACCGATCAGGAACCGTCGTCGTCCGCCGTCGGACGACGGGACGGAAGCACTCTTGGCACGCGTCATGACTCCACTCTTGCACAGCTCGCACACGCCACCCCGAGCCAATGGCACGATAGAGGCGTGACTTCACAGACTGCTACCGCAACGCTGCACACCAACCGCGGCGACATCAAGATCGCCCTGTTCGGTAACCACGCGCCGAAGACCGTCGAGAACTTTGTCGGCCTGGCGGACGGTTCCAAGGAATACTCCACGCAGAACGCGAAGGGCGAGGCGTCCGGTCCGTTCTACGACGGCTCGGTCTTCCACCGCATCATCGACGGCTTCATGATCCAGGGCGGCGACCCGACCGGCACCGGTCGTGGCGGCCCGGGCTATAAGTTCGGCGACGAGTTCCACCCGGAACTGCAGTTCGACCGCGGCTACCTGCTGGCCATGGCGAACGCCGGCCCGGGCACCAACGGCTCGCAGTTCTTCATCACCGTCGGCCCGACCCCGCACCTGAACCGTCGCCACACCATCTTCGGTGAGGTGCTCGACGAGGAGTCGAAGAAGGTGGTCGACGCCATCGCCACCACCGCGACGGATCGTGGCGACCGCCCGGTCGACGACGTCGTGATCAATAGCATCACCATCGCGTAAGGACTCTCGAATGACGAACCCCGGCTGGGGTGGTGCGGCGAGCGAGGGCACCCCGCCACCTCAGCCGAGGTGCGTGCGACACCCCGATCGACCCACTGCCCTCTCCTGTAACCGCTGCGGCCGCCCGGCCTGCCCGGACTGTCTGCGTTCGGCGTCCGTCGGCCATCAGTGCGTCGACTGCATCGCCGCGGACCAGCGGAACACACCGCAGGCCCGCACCGTCGCGGGCGCTGCGGTGCGCTCGCAACTTCCGACGCCCGTCGTCACCTACGCGCTGATCGCGCTCAATGTGTTGATCTTCGCGATCACCGCATTGCAGGCCCGGTCGCTCATGGAGAACGGCGGTGGCGTCGTCAACCGGTTCACCGGTGCGGCGACATTCGACTCGCCCCTGTTCGGTTGGATGGTCCTCGACTCGTCCGCCGTCGCGCAGGGCGAATGGTTCCGGGTGATCGGTAGTGGATTCCTGCACTTCGGTCTCATCCACCTGGCCGTGAACATGTTCGCGCTGTGGGTGCTGGGCCGCGACACCGAGATGGTGCTCGGCCGCAGTCGCTACCTCGCGGTCTACATGATCTCGCTCCTCGGCGGATCGGCATCGGCGCTGATGTTCGAGTCGGCAGGTGCGTTCACCGCGGGAGCGTCCGGCGCGATTTTCGGCATCATGGGCGCCCAAGCTGTCCTGCTGCTTCGGATGCGTCGAAGCGCCACGCCGGTCCTCACCGTGATCGGCCTCAACGTGGTCATCAGCCTGACGGTGCCCGGGATCTCCCTGTGGGGCCACATGGGTGGCCTCGTGGCCGGTGCCGCCGCGACCGCGGTGCTGGTGTACGCGCCGACCGGGCAGCGGACCCCGGGAGGCGTCGCCCGGGCGCGACAATTGAGCTGGGCCGGTCTGGCGACCGTCGCCGTCGTAGTTGTCGGGCTGATCGTGCTGCGCACCGTGATGCTGCGCGACGAATTGGGCTTCGCGTAGCCGCAGGTCAGTTCTCGGGCGGCACCAGTCCGTGCACGGACAGGGCGTCGAACACCACCGTCGGATCGACGCCCAGGTCCCAGCGTCCGAAGATCAGCAGACGCTCGGTGCCATCGGGATCGACGGCGTCGATCTCGAGCATCGGCACACGCCGACCCAGTCGGGGGTACCGGACGACCCGGATACGGTCGATGCCGTCGCGTCCGTAGACGCGGCGCCCCGTCAGTCGGGTCGCTGCGAGGGCGGGCGTCTGCCCGTCCTGCACGATCGCCAGTTTCGGTCGCTGCCGACCGCCGAGGAACGCGAGCACGAACATTCCGAGCGCGGCCAGGACCACGAGGAAACGTCCGGGGGCGTCGAGGCCGAGCAGCAGGCCGGCGACGATCAGTACGACGCCGCCTGCGGCCAGAGCCACCACCGCGCCGAGCGGTGTGGACCACTCGAGAGACGGTCCATGATCAATTTCATCCTCAGGCATGTGCACAACTACCCCTGTTATCCACAGGAGTTATCCACATTGGGGATGAATAACACGTGTGTAATTGGCGGCTGGGGATAACGCCGCCTCTCCGGAGAAATAGCAGGTCACCGCCACCGCATCGTCATGATCAGGCCCACGACCATGAATCCGAAGCCGATGAGGAAGTTGTATCCCCCCAGGTTGTTCATCCATGCGAGGTCCTCGCCCGCGAGGTAATTCACAATCAGCCACACCAGGCCGACGAGCATGAAACCGAGCATCACCGACACGTACAAGACGCTCGACGGACCCGCCTTCACCTTCATCGGCGTACGGTTCGCGGGATTGATCGTGTAATCGGTCTTCTTCCGGACCTTCGACTTCGGCATGACGTCCTTGTTTCGTGTGGATGGATAACGCGAGCACGATGCCCGGAGCCGTCCGGGCCGTCAGGGTAGATTCGCACCTAACCTGCTGTGAGTACACGCTAACTCAAACGAACGCAGCCAGGACCGGTCACGCACCGATTGTCCGTGGTGAGGAGTGGTGATCGAGGGTGTCGGACGTCGGAGACAAGCCGCAACGGGCCCGCCCGCCGTTCGGAGTCTGGTCGATCGCCGTCCTCGTCGTCTGCCTGGTCGCGGGACTGCTGATCGCGACCACCCGCGAGGTGTCCCACGGCAACGAGATCCGCGCCGCCGACTCCACGCGCCTGTCCGATCTGGTCCGGCAGGCACAGGCCGAGGTGGACCGGGCCGCGAGCAGTCGGGACGCCCTGGCTGCCCAGGTCGAGGAACTGCAGGAGAACGCCGCGAGCACCGACAGCCGGGTTGCGGAAGTGCTCGCCGAGACCCGCGCGCTCGCCGACGCCGCCGGGCTGACCGAACTCAGCGGACCGGGCGTCGTCGTGACCCTCACCGACGCCCCGCGCGATGCCGACGGCAAGTATCCGGCGGGTGCGTCGCCCGACGACCTCGTCGTCCACCAGCAGGACGTGCAGAGCGTGCTCAACGCGCTGTGGACCGGTGGCGCCGAGGCGATCGCGATGCAGGACCAGCGGATCGTGAACACGTCGGCCCCACGCTGCATCGGAAACACCCTGCTCCTGCACGGACGCACATACAGCCCGCCGTACGTGGTGACCGCGATCGGCGATCCGGCGCGGCTCGCGGCAACCCTCGCGAACGAGCCCGGCATCAAGACGTTCAAGCAGTACGCGGTGCGCTACGGCCTCGGGTACACCCAGCAGGAGTCCGGCAACCTGACCGTGCCGGCGTACACCGGTCAGTTGAACACCGAATACGCGCGACCGGTCGAGTAGCGGGAACGTACTGCGCATTACCCTTCACTCATGCGCATTCTGGTCGTCGACAACTACGACAGCTTCGTGTTCAACCTGGTGCAGTACCTGGGCCAGCTCGGGACGAACGCCGAAGTGTGGCGCAACGACGATCCGCGACTGACCGGTGACGCCGCAATCGCGGCCGCCGCAGCCGACTTCGACGGCATCCTGCTCAGCCCCGGCCCGGGAACCCCGCAGCGTGCCGGCGCGACGATGCCGCTGGTCGGAGCGTGTGCCGAGGCGAAGACCCCGCTGCTGGGCGTGTGCCTGGGACACCAGGCGATCGGTGCCGCGTTCGGCGCCACCGTCGACCGGGCGCCGGAACTGCTGCACGGCAAGACCAGCACCGTGCACCACACGGGCCGTGGCGTCCTCGCCGGCCTGCCCGACCCGTTCACGGCCACCCGCTACCACTCGCTCACCGTCATCCCGGACACGATTCCGGACGAGCTGGAGGTCACCGCCCACACCGACAGCGGCATCGTGATGGCGATGCGGCACCGCGAACTGCCCATCCACGGCGTCCAGTTCCATCCGGAGTCGGTCCTGACCCAGGGCGGGCACCGGATGCTCGCGAACTGGCTCGGCGAGTGCGGTCAGGCCCCGAGCGAGACGCTCGTCGCGACCCTCGAGGACGAGGTGGCACGGGCGCTGGGCGACGCGCTCACGCGCTGATCCCCGGCGCCCGCGCCGTCGTCGTCAGCGCGGGATGCCCAGTTCGCCGACCATCACCGTCAGCGGCGCGTTCTTCGCGACGTCGCTGCCGGCCGGCTGCTGCTGCCCGAGGATCTTGCCCACCAGGGTGGCGTCGAGCGTCGACTGCCGCGTCTGCGCCAACTGGTTCGACGACCCCGTCCAGCCGGCCTTGCGCAGCGCTTCCAGTGCCTGCGACACCGACATCTCGGTGAGGGCGGGCATCGTGAACTGCTTGCCGTTCGACACCTGCACGGTGATGACGTCGCCCTTGGCGGCCGTCGATCCACCCGAGGGCGTCGTCGAGAGGACCTGGCCCTCGGGCTTGCTCGAATCGACGGTCTCGACCTGCACCTTGAAGCCGGCACCCTCGATGTTCGGTTGCGCGATGTCGATGGTCTGACCGATGACGTTCGGCACCCGCACCTGCTCCGGTCCGGAACCCAGCGTGATCGACACCGCAGAATCGAGGTTGATCTTCGCGCCCGCGGACGGATTCTGGGTGGTTACCTTGTCGAGCTGGCCCGGATCCGACGGGGCGCGCCCGACCTGGGTGTCGAGGAGCAGGCCGACGGCGTTGAGTGCCTGCGCCGCCTCGTCCCGCGTCAGGCCCGAAAGCTTCGGCACCTGCACCTGTTCCGGGCCCGACGACACCTGCAGCGTGACCGTGCTCTTCTCGCTCACCGACGACCCGGCCGCCGGCGTCGTCGCGATGACGTTGCCCTCCGCGACCACCGCGTCCGGCCGCGTCTGGATGCTCGTGTCGAGGTTCAGGTTCCGCAGCTGCGCCTCGGCCGACTGCGCGGTCATCCCGGCGACGTTCGGCACATCCACCTTCGCCGGGTTGGCCACCAGCGACCAGATGAACGCCCCGATGATGCCGACCACGACGAGAGCGGCGACCGACAGCATCACGTTGCGTCCGGTGTTGCGCTTCTTGGGCGGGGCCGCCGCGGGGACGGCCACCGGTGCTGCGGTCACCGTCGACGTGCGGGCCGGCTCGGGCTGGTAGCCGGATCCGGTGCCCGCACCGCTGTCCACGGCACCGAAGATCGTGGTGCGGTCCTCGTCGGACATCACCATCGGTGCACTCGGGCGCTGTCCGCCGAGTACCCGCACCAGGTCGCTGCGCATCTCGGCGGCGCTCTGGTACCGGTTGGCAGGGTTCTTGCTCATCGCCTTGAGGATCACCGAGTCGAGCGCCAGCGGCACCCCAGGATTCACCTGGGACGGCTGCTTCGGATCCTCCCGAACATGCTGGTAGGCCACCGCAACCGGGGAATCACCCTTGAACGGCGGTTCGCCGGTGAGAAGCTCGTACAGCACGCAGCCGAGCGAGTAGACGTCCGAGCGGGCGTCAACCTGCTCGCCGCGCGCCTGCTCCGGCGACAGGTACTGCGCCGTGCCGATCACCGCGGCGGTCTGCGTCATGGGACTGGAACTGTCGGAGATCGCCCGTGCGATACCGAAGTCCATCACCTTCACCGCGCCCGCACGGTTGATCATGATGTTGGCGGGCTTCATGTCGCGGTGCACGATGCCGTTGCGGTGGCTGAAGTCCAGCGCCGCGCAGACGTCGGCAATGACCTCCATCGCCCGCCGCGGCGCCATCGGCCCCTCGGTACGGATGATGTCGCGCAGCGTGTCGCCGTCCACGTACTCCATCACGATGTACGGCAGCGGGCCGGCGTCGGTCTCGGCCTCCCCGGTGTCGTACACCGCGACGATCGCCGGATGGTTCAGCGCCGCTGCATTCTGCGCCTCACGGCGGAATCGCAGGTAGAACGTGGGGTCGCGCGCCAGGTCGGCGCGCAGCACCTTGATGGCCACATCGCGGCTGAGCCGCAGGTCCCGGCCCAGGTGCACCTCGGACATGCCGCCGAAGCCGAGAATCTCGCCCAGCTCGTACCGGGAGGAGAGATTACGCGGTGTCGTCATGGCTGTCCTTGCGTGGCCGTGGTGGTGGTCGCGGCCGTCGTGGTGGTCGTGGTCGGCGGAGCCGTTGTCGTGGTCGTCGTCGTCCGCGGCGGTGTGGTGGTCGTCGTGGTCGGCGGCACCGTGGTGGTGGTGGTCGTCGTGGGCGGCACCGTGGTGGTGGTGGTCGTCGTGGGCGGCACCGTGGTGGTGGTCGTAATCCTCGGCGGTGTCGTCCGCGTGGTGGTCACCGGCGCCTTCGACGTCGTCGTGACGACGGGCGGTGTGGACGGACTGTCCGATCCGCCACCGAACAACATGAGTCCGAGTGCGACGATCGCCGCGAGGGTCAGCAGACCGCCGCCGGCCCATGCCACCGCCTTCTGGCCGCTGGTCCAGCCGCCGGACTGCCCGGTGCCGTCGTCGGCGCCGTCACCGCCCCCGTTGCCCCCGTTGCCGTCGTCGAAGCTGCGCTGCTGCTGCGTCGACATCATCGCGGTCGCGGCCGCCGGCGGAACCATCCGGGCCCCCGCGGTGGGCACCCGGCCCGGCGGTGGCGGCTGATGGCCTGCGCGGACGGCGGCCACCGCGTCGGCGAACTCGCCGCCGTTCGCGTAGCGCCCGGCCGGGTCCTTCGTCAGCGTGATGTCGATCAGTTCGCGGATCGGCGCCGGCAGGTCGGCGGGCATCGGCTCCGGCGGTTCCTGCACGTGCTTCATCGCCACCGTCAGGGTGCCGCCGCCACCGAACGGTCGCCGCCCCGACAGCGCCTCGTAGCCGACGACGCCGAGCGAGTACACGTCGCTGGCGGCGCTCGCCTCCTGGCCCAGCGCCTGCTCCGGCGCGATGTACTGCGCGGTGCCCATCACCATTCCGGTGCGGGTCACCGGCGACGCGTCGACGGCCTTCGCAATGCCGAAGTCGGTGATCTTCACCTGTCCGGTCGGGGTGATGAGGATGTTGCCGGGCTTGACGTCACGGTGCACGACGCCCGCCGAATGAGCGGCCTGCAGCGCGCGCCCGGTCTGCTCGAGCATGTCGAGGGCATGCGGAATCGACAGGCGGCCCACGCGCGCGAGCACCGCGTTGAGCGGCTCCCCTGCCACCAGTTCCATCACCAGGTACGCGAGGTTGGCGCCGGCCTCGTCACGGGTCTCGCCGTAGTCGTACACGCCGGCGATGCCCGGATGGTTCAGCTGCGCGGTGGTGCGGGCCTCGATGCGGAACCGCTCGACGAACTCGGGATCCGACGAGAACTCGGCCTTGAGCACCTTCACCGCGACGCGTCGGTCCAAGCGCCCGTCGGTGGCCTCCCACACCTGGCCCATGCCGCCGGTCGCGATCAGCCGCTGCAGGCGGTAGCGGCCGCCGATCACCGATCCGTTCGTCAACGACATGGCTCAACCCCTCTGCAATCCGGCCGCGATGACGGCTCGTCCGATCGGTGCCGCGACGGAGCCGCCGGTCGCGGCGAGTGCGCGGTCACCGCCGTCCTCCACGATGACCGCGATCGCGACCGTCGGATTCTGTGCGGGCGCGAAGCCGATGTACCAGGCGTGCGGCGGGGTGTTGCGCGGGTCGCTGCCGTGTTCGGCGGTACCGGTCTTGGAGGCGATCTGCACGCCGGGGATCTTGCCCTGGCCGGCCGTGTTGTTCTCCGAGCCGATCATCAACTGGGTCAGCGTCGCCGCGACCTCGGGAGAGATGGCCCGGCCCACCGACTTGGGTGTGGTGGTCGCCAGGTTCGACAGGTCCGGCCCCTGCAGCTGCGACACCAGGTGCGATTCCATCCGCATACCGCCGTTGGCGATGGTCGCGGCGATCTCCGCGTTCTGTAGCGGCGTCAGCGCGACGTCACGCTGACCGATGCTCGACTGTCCGAGCGCCGCATCGTCGGGGATGGAACCGATCGTGCTGTCCGCGACCGGGATCGGGATGCCCGGGGTGCCGGGTCCGATGCCGAAGGCCTGCGACTGCTCGGCGAGTGCGTCGGATCCGGTGCGGATACCGAGTTCGACGAACGCGGTGTTGCACGAGCGCGCGAACGCCTCCCGCAGCGACGCCGTCGGCCCGCCGCCGCACGTGGAGCCGTTGTAGTTCTCGAGCGTCGTGCTGGTGCCGGGCAGGGTGATGTTGGGTGCCGCGGTCAACTGCTCGTCCGGGTTCGCGCCGTTCTCCAGCGCGGCCGCCGTCACGACGACCTTGAACGTCGACCCCGGCGGGTAGGTCGCGGACACCGCACGGTTGAGCATCGGCTTGTCCGGATCGGAGTTCAGTTCGTCCCAGGCCGCGGACGTCTCGGCGCCGTCGTGGCTCGACAGCGTGTTGGGGTCGTAGCTGGGCGTGCTGGCCATCGCGAGGATGTTGCCGGTGCTCGGTTCGATCGCGACGACCGAACCGGTGTAGCCCTTCGCGGTCAGTTCGTCGTAGGCGACCTGCTGCATCACCGGGTCGATCGTGCTGATCACGTTGCCGCCGCGCGGGTCGCGACCCGACACCAGGTCGAAGAACCGCTTGCTGAACAGGCGATTGTCGGAGCCGTTGAGGACCTGGTCCTCGGCCTTCTCGAGTCCGGCGCTGCCGTAGTGCATCGAGTAGAAGCCGGTGACCGGGGCGTTCGCGAAAGGGCTCGACGGCGCCGCCGGATTAGGCGGGTACACGCGCAGGTACTTGTAGCGGTCGTCGGTGGGAACCGACGACGCGAGCACCTGTCCGCCCGCGGAGATCTGCCCACGCTGACGCGAGTACTCGTCGAGCAGCACCCGCGAGTTGCGCGGATCGCCGCGCAGGTCGTCGGCCTTGATGACCTGCACGTAGGTGGCGTTGGCGAGCAGCGCGACAACCATCACCATGACGGCGAGCGCGACGCGGCGGAGGGGAGTGTTCATTGGCGACCCAGCATTTCCGTCGGGGCGTCCGCGATGGGCGCGGGCCCCTTCTTCTTGGGTGCGGCGGGCGTGCGGGCGGCGTCCGAGATCTTCATCAGCAGCGCCAACAACAGGTAGTTCGCAAGGAGCGATGATCCGCCGTACGAGACGAACGGCGTGGTCAGACCCGTCAGCGGGATCAGCTTGGTGACGCCGCCGACGACCACGAACACCTGGATCGCGATCGTGAACGACAGCCCGGCCGCGAGCAGTTTGCCGAAGCTGTCCCGGACGGCGAGGGCGGTGCGCAGGCCGCGGACCACCAGGATCAGGAAGAGCATCAGTACCGCGGCCAGTCCGATGAGGCCCAGCTCCTCACCGATCGCGGCGACGATGAAGTCGGTCTTCGCGAACGGCACCTGCGACGGGCGTCCGCTGCCCAGACCGGTGCCGGCGATCCCGCCGGTGGCCAGGCCGAACAGCGACTGCGAGATCTGATAGCCGGTGTTCTGGTAGTCGCCGAGCGGGTCGAGCCACGTGTCCACGCGCACCCGGACGTGCCCGAACATCTGGTACGCGATGAAGAATCCGACGACGAGCAGGGCGCCGCCGATCAACAGCCACCCGGCACGCTCGGTCGCGATGTAGAGCATCACCAGCACGGTGCCGAAGACCAGCAGCGACGTGCCGAGATCCTTCTCGAACACCATGATGGCGACCGAGACGATCCAGGCCACGAGGATCGGGCCCAGGTCGCGGGCTCGGGGCAGATCCATGCCGAGGAAGTGGCGGCCGGCGGTGGTGAACAGGTCACGCTTGGCGACCAGCACCGCGGCGAAGAAGATGATCAGCAGGATCTTCGCGAACTCGCCCGGCTGGATGCTGAACCCGGGCAGCCGAATCCAGATCTTGGCGCCGTTGACCTCGGAGAACCGGGACGGCAGCAGCGCCGGGATCGCCAGAAGCACCAGACCGGCCAGGCCGACGGTGTAGCTGTAGCGCGCCAGGAGTCGGTAGTCACGCAGCAGAATCAGCACCGCGACGAATCCGCCGATCGCCAGTGCGGTCCACAGCACCTGCTGGTTGGCGTCCGGTGACGGGATCGGGAGCCCCTGGTACACCGCGTTCTCTGCGTCGGCGAGATCGAGACGGTGGATCAGCACCAGCCCGAGTCCGTTGAGCAGCGCGACGATCGGCAGCAGCAGGGGATCCGCGTACGGCGCGTACCGACGCACCGCGAGATGCGCGACGACGAACACCGCGGTGTAGGTGAGCGCGTACTTCGCCAGATCCCACGTGATGGTCTGCTCCTGGCTGGCCTCGACCAGCACGAGCGAGATCGTGGTGATCGCGACGGCGCAGCCGATCAGGATCAGTTCGGTGTTCCGCCGAGTCGACTGCGTCGGCGGGGGTGCGAAACCGCCGGGTGGACTGGGGAACGGTGCGTCGGGCGTGGACATCAGCTACCGGCCCTGCAATTCACGCCGGGGACCTGTTCGACGGGCGTGGGCGTCGGTGGGGGAGCCGCGGTGGTGGGTGCCGCCCCCTCGGGAGCCGGCGGTGCCGGCTCCGGGGTGGGTGCGGGTGCCGGTGTCGGTGTGGAAGTCGGTGTCGGCTCGGGCGTGCACAGGGGCAGCACGTCGTTGGCGGCGAGTCGACGCATCTGCTCGGTCGCGTCGTCCTTCGTGCCCGACGGCAGCCCTGCCCGCACCTGCTCGCGTGCGGACGGCTGCAGGTCGTCGACCTTCAGCACGTGGCATCCGCTGGGTGCGGCGTCGGGTTCGACGAGGGTGAGGGCGCCGTCGTCGGCGACACAGCCGACGAGCGCGCTCTCCTGCAGCGAGTACCCGAGGAACGAGCCGGGGATGCCCTGGAGCACGGTCACCCGGTCGTCGGACACGCCGACATAGTAGTAGTCGCGGATCATGTTGCGGCCCACGAAGAGCCCCGCGACGACCAGGACCACCAGACCGAGCGCGATCAGCGTCCAGCGCAGCTTGTGTGACTTCTTCGGCGGGGTCTCCGGCGTCGCGGCCACTCGCTTGGGTGTGGCGCGCGGCGGGCGCATCGCCGCCGCCCGTCCGGCCGCGGTGTTCGGGGGCGGGGTGTCCTCGTCGTCGTCGTCGGACGCGGCGCCGCCGACGATCGGGTGGCTCTGCCCGTAGTCGAGGTCGATGACGTCGGCGACGATGACGGTGACGTTGTCGGGTCCGCCGCTACGCAGCGCCAACTCGATGAGGCGGTCGGCGCACTCGTCCTGGGTGCCCTCGCGCATCGTATTGGCGATGGTCTCGTCGCTCACGACGTCCGACAAGCCGTCCGAGCACAGCAGGTAGCGGTCGCCGGCCCGGGCCTCGCGGACGGTGAGCGTCGGCTCGATCTCGTTGCCGGTGAGCGCCCGCATGATGAGCGAACGCTGGGGATGGGTGTGCGCCTGCTCCGCCGTGATCCGGCCCTCGTCGACGAGGGACTGCACGAACGTGTCGTCGCGGGTGATCTGCGTGAGCTGGTCGTCGCGCAGCAGGTAGGCCCGCGAATCGCCGATGTGGACCAGGCCCAGCTTGCTGCCCGCGAACAGGATCGCCGTCAGCGTGGTGCCCATCCCCTCGAGCTCGGGATCCTCTTCCACGTGGTCGGCGATGGTCGCGTTGCCCTCGTGGGTGGCGGCCTCGAGCTTGCCGAGCAGGTCGCCGCCGGGTTCGTCGTCGTCGAGGTGCGCGAGCGCCGCGATCATCAACTGCGAGGCGACCTCCCCGGCCGCGTGTCCGCCCATGCCGTCGGCGAGTGCCAGCAGGCGGGCGCCCGCGTACACGGAGTCCTCGTTGTTCGCGCGGACGAGACCGCGGTCGCTTCGGGCCGCGTAGCGGAGGACAAGGGTCACGGGCGGAGCTCGATCACGGTCTTGCCGACGCGAACCGGCGTGCCGAGTGGAACCCGCACGGCCGTGGTGACCTTCGCGCGATCGAGGTAGGTGCCGTTGGTGGAGCCCAGATCCTCGACGTACCAGTCGGTGCCGCGGGGAGACAGACGGGCGTGTCGCGTGGATGCGTAGTCGTCGGTGAGCACGAGCGTCGAGTCGTCGGCGCGCCCGATGAGGACCGGCTGTGTACCCAGCGTGATGCGGGTTCCGGCCAGCGCGCCCTGCGTCACGACCAGGTTCTTGGCGACTTTCGTGCGGCCGAGGGACGGGAGCACCGACGCCGTGCGCGTGAAGCGTGGGGCCGGGCGTGCACCGCCCACGCCCGCGTAGATGTCGCTGCGGAGCGTCTTGATCACTGCCCAGACGAAGAGCCAGAGCAACAGCAGGAAGCCTGCTCGCGTCAGCTGGAGTATCAGTCCCTGCACTGCTCGACACCTCCTTCGGGGGGCACGGCCGCGCGGATGCGCAGCCGGGGCATTTTCAGCTGGCTGCATCATATGTGGAAGCCGGCGACGGTGATCATGATCTTTCGCCGCATCCCGTGTCCGGGATGCGGCATTCAGGCGCGACGTACGACGTCTGCAGAGGTCAGACGATGCGTACCAGGATTTCCGAGTGCCCGGCGCGAACCACGTCACCGTCGGCGAGCTGCCAGTCCTGCACGGGCGCGCCGTTGACGGTGGTGCCGTTGGTGGAGCCCAGGTCCGAGAGCATCGCGACCTGGCCGTCCCACCGGATGTCGAAGTGGCGGCGGGAGACGCCGGTGTCGGGCAGGCGGAACTGCGCTTCCTGGCCGCGTCCGACGATGTTGCTGCCGTCCCTCAGCTGGTAGAAGCGGCCGCTGCCGTCCTCGAGCTGCAGTGTCGCGGTGTACGTGCGGCCCGCCTCGGGCGTGTAGCCGGCCTGGTAGCCGTTGTCGTATCCCTGGTCGTAGCCCTGCTGGGTGTACGCCTGGTTGTACCCGGCCTGGTCGTAGTCGCCCTGCTGCTGGTAGTCGCCCTGCTGGTAGTTGTAGTCGGCGTAGCCCTGCTGCTGGTACTCGCCCTGCTGCTGGTAGCCCTGGTCGTAGCCCTGCTGGTCATAGTTGTAGCCGGGGTACTGACCCGGGTACTGCTGCTGGTCGTAGCCCTGCTGCTGGTAACCCTGCTGGTACTCGCCCTGCTGCTCGTAGCCACCCTGCTGGGGGTAGCCGGCGTCCTGGGGGTAGCCACCCGGAACCGCGCCGTACGCCTGCTGGTCGTAGCGAGGCTGTGCGTAGCCGCCCTGCGGGTAGTCCTGCTGGTATTCGCCCTGATCGGGGCCCTGCGCCTGATCCGGGTGGGCGCTGCCGTTGCGCGTGCCGCGGTCGTCTCGATGCTCGCGACCGGGTTCGTTGCCGGAGTTCTGGGTCATGGGGCCTGCTCCTGGGGTCGGTGAAACGGGTGTCGGGGCACGTCGGGCCCGTCGATCGGGCCCGGATGCGCCGGCGTCGTCGCTGCGGGCATCCGGATCGACCGTTCCAGTAGTGCGGAACTGCCCGGTGTGCAGTGTCGGTGACGCCTCGAAACGGACGTCGATGTCACCGTAGGTCTGCCACCCCTGTTCTCGGATGAACCCTTCGAGGTGTCGCGAGAAAGACTTCACGGTCATTTCGTGATCCGAGGCCAGTTTCGCGTGATCCGACTCGTTGACGGTGATCACGTAACTGTTGGGGGCCAGGTAGTGCCCGCCGTCCAGTTCTTGGACGCGGTCGGTGGCCTCTCTCTGCAGAGCGGCTTCCACTTCCTGCGGTACGACGCCACCGCCGAAGACGCGCGCGAAGGCGTCGCCGACGGCCCCCTGAAGCTTGCGCTCGAAACGTTGAACGATCCCCACGGCATGAACCTTGCTGTTGTCTGTTCGCGGTCAGTCTGCGTGTCGCGGCGGCAAAGTGCGCCTGCCGCTGCATCTGCATGATATCCGGACACCGTGTCCGGGGTGTTCGGCTAACCGCTCTGCAGGGCCGTTTTTGGGCCCCTACCTGCACGAATCGTTGTTCCCGAGAAGTGCGTGCTAGTGTTTCAGCGTCGCTCGGGCGAGTGGCGGAATGGCAGACGCGCTGGCTTCAGGTGCCAGTGTCCTTCGGGACGTGGGGGTTCAAGTCCCCCTTCGCCCACACATGCAGTTCCACGAACTGCGCAGAACGAGGTCACGAACCCGCAAGGGATCGTGACCTCGTTTTCGTTTGCGGTTCTTGTTTGCGCGGACTACTGCCGCGTCATCGTCGAGGTGTAGCCACCGCCTCCCGGGTAGACCCAGTCGCCGGTCATCGTGCCGTCACCGTCGGTGAAGGTGCCGCGGAAGTACGCCGGGCTGCCGTGCGCACCGGCCCAGATGGTGAGGACATCGCCGTCGAGTTCGTAGACGTAGTCGAAGGTGTTGCCTGCCGAGTCGTAGAACCGGGAGACGAGATCGTCGCCCATCGGCTCCCCGAAGGGGTGGAGGTGCCCGATGACCTCGAATCCGGTGACGGCCTGGCCGTACTGCTCGAGGTCGACGTGCTGGACGAGGAAGTGCCCCCCGGGCATCCACTCGTACCGCACGGTGCCCTGCGCGCCCCCGGTCACGGCCCACGTGCCGACGAGTCGGTCGAGTGCGCGAACCCGGTCGCTGGGCTGCGCCTGCTCGTTCTGATCGAAGACGTCGTTGCCGGTGGTGGTGATGTCGCTCATGGTGTGCTCCTCGTCTGCTTCGGAGTAGCGCCGCGGTGGCTGCTCTCATCGGGACCACGGAGCGGCCGCCGCGTTCTCGACGTCCGGGCGCGAAGAAGATCGGTCGAAGATTCTTCGGCGCCGATGTCGAACCGCCGATGTCGAACCGCCGATGTCGAACCGCCGATGTCGAACCGTCGGTGTCGGCTCCGTGGTGTCCGTGAACGCCGTCCGGTCCCGGCCGGCGGACGCCCCGACATCTGGAGGTCAGCATGGTCACCGAAACGATCCGCGAGACACAGCGAATCGGCGCCCGAACGCCGACCCTGCTCGGCGCCGCCACGATCGCCGGCCCGATCTTCTACGTCTCTTCCACAGTGCAGGCACTGAGCCGGGACGGGTTCGACCTTCGCGTTCATCCGCTCAGTCAGCTCGCGGCAGGCGAGTACGGCTGGATCCAGTCCGCCACCTTCGTGCTGGCGGGTCTCGGCGCGCTCGCGCTGGCGGTCGCGCACCGCCGAGTTGTGAGAAGTGGCGTCGGCTCGCGGGTCGCACCCGTGTTCCTCGCCGTCTTCGGGGCGGGATTCGTCGTCGCCGGATGCTTTCCGATGGACCCGCAGAACGGCTTTCCGCTCGGCGCACCGGCCGGCGCGGTCGAGATGTCGTGGCACGGTGTCGTCCATACGGTCGCTGCCACGCTGTCGTTCGTCGCCCTCGCCGCAGCGTGCATCGCATTGCTCGTCCGTGCGATCCGGCGTCGGCGGGTGTGGGCAGCCGTCGGCCACGGTGCGACCGCGCTGGTGCTGTTGCTGCCGATGTCGCCCTCCGAATCGAGTGTCCAGATCGCGGTGACCGGGCTGATCGCGTTCACGTGGGTCACGGTGTACGCGCTCAGCCTGCGGCGCGGTCTGTGAAACATCTAGGCTGACAACACAAACGAGCTCCCGAGGAGAGTCATGCAGTTCCTGTTGCTGAGCTACACTCCCGCTGATTCCTGGGATGCCGAGACCGCGGACGTCCCCGGGGACGACGCACTGGCCGCCTTCGCCGCCTACCAGAAGTTCGAGGCCGAGCTTCGTGAATCAGGCGAGTTCGTCCTGAGTGAAGGCCTGGGCCATCCGGCGGTCTCCACAACCGTCCGGAAGACCGACGCCGGGATCGTCGCCACTGACGGTCCCTTCGCCGAATTGAAGGAAGTACTCGCAAGCTTCGCGATCATCGAGTGTTCGAGCCTCGAACGTGCGCGTGACATCGTCGCCAGGATGGTCGACGTTCTCGGCGAGCCGATGGAGATCCGGCCGATCATGGGCGACGACTTCGCCTGATGGCGACGTCCGACGCCGGGCGGAGGGCAGAACTCCGACGCATCGAGCACGTGCTGCGCACCGAGGCCCCGCATGTGCTCGGCGCGTTGGTCCGACGCTTCGGGAGATTCGAGCTCGCCGAGGACGCCACGCAGGAAGCGCTCCTCGTCGCCGGCCGCGACTGGCGTGCGGACACCATGCCCGAGGAGCCGCGCAGTTGGCTGATCCGCGTGGGCTACCGGAAGATGATCGACCTCATCCGTTCCGAGCAGGCGTCCCGGCGCCGCGAGGAGGAGGCTGCGCACAGCGACGCTGTCCTCGTAGATCCCGCGCGGCCCGGGCCCGCCGTTCGGGATCGCGACGACAGCCTGCACCTCCTGTTGCTGTGCTGCCATCCGGCACTGAGTGAGATCTCCCAGGTGGCACTGACGCTCCGCGCGGTCGGGGGCCTGAGCACCAGCGAGGTCGCGCACGCCTACGGCACCACCGAAGCCACGATGGGCACCCGAATCAGCCGAGCCAAGCAGACATTGAAGAAGGCGGGGGCCCGCTTCGAAATCCGCGACGACGCGGGCGTCGCACAGCGCATCGCAGCAGTCATGCGTGTGCTCTACCTCGTCTTCAACGAGGGCTACACCGCCACTGCCGGTGACGCCCTCACCCGAACCGACCTCACTGCCGAGGCGATAAGGCTGACGCGAATGCTGTGCGATCTTCTTCCGGACGATCCCGAGACGTCCGGTCTCCTCGCGCTCATGCTCCTGACCGAGGCGCGTCGGGCCGCCCGCACCGGTGCCGACGAGGAACTAGTCCCTCTCACCGATCAGGACCGGACCCAGTGGGACGTGCGGCTGATCGAGGAGGGGCAGCATCTGATCGAAAAGGCCTGGGCACGTGCGCGTGTGGGTCCGTACCAGCTGCAGGCGGCGGTCGCGGCAACTCACACGCAGGCGACGACAGCCGCCGACACGGACTGGCCACAGATCGCCGCACTCTATTTGTGGCTCGAGCGACTGCAGCCCACCGCGCCCGTTCGACTGAGCCGGGTCGTCGCCGTCGCACACGCCTTCGGTCCGCGCCGTGGCATCGCCCTGCTCGACGAGTTCGATCACCACCATCGGATCACGGACGATCCGCTCGTCGCACAGCGAGCCCGGGCTGTCCGCGCGCACTTGCTGGAACAGCTCGGCCACCAGGCTCCGGCTCGTGAACAGTTCCGTGCAGCAGCAGAACTCACCGACAACGACATCGAGCGGCGCTACCTTCTGCGTCGCGCAGGAGAAGAGACGCCCTAGGAACCGGGAGCGCGCCCGAACAGCAGCGCCTCGACAAGCCCGACGCCCGGGTCGGGTCGGTCGGCGATGCTTCGAAGCAGGCTGTCGAGATCGATGGCGGTATCGGTGGTGTTCTCGAACTCGGGTTCCTCGCCGTGCACGATCGTGCCGTCGACGCGGACCGCCAGATACTCGTAGTGGTCGCGGACCGACAGCAGTATCGGGCAGTGCCGATCCCAGAACGCCGCGACGGCGGCCTCGTCCTCGATGCTCGCTGCCGCATCCCGGCTCATCGTCTCGAACTCGTTCCAGGCGAAGGCGTCAGGCGACGAACTCACATAGTCGTCGAGCGCGAGGAACCACGTTGCATCGTCCGGACTCGACAGTCGGGAGAACGACGAAGCGAAGGCCACGTGGCCTGGCGGAACGGACCTCAGTGCCGCAGGGACCGTCCGCGGATTCGGCGAACCAGGCTCGAACGTCCATCCCGCCGAGCGCAAGCGGGCGAGCGCTTCACCGAGTGCTTCCATGGGCATCACGCTAGCGGCGCCTGATCGGCGTGGTGTTCCATTCCTTCGCTGTTCGTGCGGGGTTCCGTCCGATGCTGCGTGGACCGGACGCTCAGGCCGAGGTCTGGATACCGCTAGGAACAACCCGCCCGGCATATTCGCGCAGCAGGTTGACCAGGCCGACGTCGTCGACCGAGAGTCGCCCGGTGGGGCCGATCGCGGCGAGGCTGCCGACAACGGCCCGCCGGCTGTCGTGGACGGGGACTGCCACCGCGGAGCGACCGACGCGGATCTCGTCGACCTCCCGCGCGGGTTCGCCGCGCCGGATCAGCGACAGCTCGAGTTCCAGTCGGTCCGGGTCGGTGATGGTGCGGGCGGTGACCCGACGCAGCGGTGTCTCGGACCGGTCGAGCCGGTCCGGACGCGACGCCAGCAGTACCTTCCCGATCGCCGACGCGTGCGGCGCGGTCAGCAGGGTGCGTTCGCCGGTGAGTTCGTGATCGGGGTCGCGATCGACGAGACGGACCCGGCCGTCGGCATACGACGCCAGGTACACCCCGTACCGGACCTGCGAGCGGAGTTCTTCGAGGACGACGCCGACGTCGTCGGGTCGGTCCGCGGCGCCCGCCAGTTCGCGGGTACGCCGGCCGAGGGTGAAACCCGACAGGTCGGCGACCCGGACGAGATAACCGTCGGCGACGAGCAGGTTCAGCAGACGGTAGGCGGTGGCCGGGGGGATCCCGGCCAGCGCGGCGATGTCCTTCGCGGATGCGCCGGACCCCAACTGCGCGGCAGCCTCGAGCAGTGCCAGCGCACGCTGGACGGCACGTGGTTCGTTGCCGCCGAGATCCCGGGCACCCGCCATCAGCGGGGGCCCCGGCCGACCAGGATCGTCTGTCCGGTCGCGTCGGCGCCGAACACACCCGCCCCGGGCAGCACGTCCGCGGACTCGGCACTGTCGAAGGCACCCATGCGCAGCAGCGCGTCCGGGCGGCGTCGGCGCAGCCGTGCCCGCCACAGCAGGCCGGAGGACAGCACCGCGGCGACCGCGATCGGCACGACATACGACACGTCGATCACGTTGACGTACAGCAGGTATCCGAGGACGGTGACACCGGCGACGCTGCCGAGGGTGCTGGCCGCGCGGACGCCGGGAGTCTGTTCGCCGATGCGGGTGAGGAACCGCACGGACGCGATCGCGACGATGACGTACGCGACGATCACGGCGCCGCGCACGACCAGACGAAGGTCGCCGAACACGACGCCGGTGCCGAGGATCGCGAACGCCCCCGCACCGAGCACGACCAGGCCGACGACGGCGGTCAGCGCCGCGAACGGGGTCCGGAACGACCGGTGCACCCGGGCGCACCAGCGCGGCAGCGCGCGTTCGATGCCGAGTGAATACACCAGGCGGGAAGCGGCATTCGACGACGCCATCGCGGATGCCAGCCACGAGCAGCAGAGTCCGACGTTGAGCGCGACCACGACGGCCGGACTGACCCCGGTCGACGTGCCGTGCAGGTAGGCGTTGACGAGGGTGTCGCTGCGTCCGCTCCACGCCGCCCATCCGGCGAACACGAACAGTGATCCGCAGATCATCGGCGTGAACAGCACCGTGCGGGTCACGGTCACGAGCGGGCGCTGCGCCTCGGGACCGAAGAACACGGCGCTCTCGAAGCCGGCGAGTGCGAACAGGGCCGCGAGGGCGAGGGCCAGTGTGCCGTGACCCGACGAGGGCGGAACGAGGGCCGTCTGGGACGCACTGTCGCCGAACGCCATCAGGCCGACGATGAAGACGAGCGAGCTCACCTCGATTGTCAGGATCGTCAACGCCGCGAACCGCACACTGCGGAGAAGGCAGCTCAGGATGCCCACCCCGAGTGCGAGATACACAGGAAGGACGGGCGGAGAGAAGCCGGCGAGACCGCACAGTGCGATCACGGCCTGGCCACCGTGGTAGAGCGTCATGACCGCGCTGCCGACGTACTTGACCAGCATCGCGACGGCAACGGTCAGGGCTGCTCGCGTCCCCGATCCGCGGAAGGCGAAGCTGTGCAGGCCGCCTGCCGCGGCCATGCGTCGGGTGAACTGCGAGACGCAGAATGCGATGAGGGTGACCGCGATCGTCGCGACCAGGATCGTCACCATCCCGCCGAGCAGGCGGTCGTGGGTGAGCATGGTGACGGGCAGTACCACCATGGACACCGCCGGCGCGGTGGTGGCGACCGACTGGGCCAGCACCTCGATCCCCGACAGCCGGCGACGGCCGAGTGCCCGCATCGGCGACAGCGCGGGACGCTCGGGTTCGCGTGTCGCGAACGAGCGCGCGATCGCGTCGGTGAGGGCGGACATAGCGCGTGACGCTAGTCCGGCTGTGTAACAACGATATTGCCTGTGTGCTTCCAGTGATCGCTTCCGACTGAGACTGCGCAGCCCCCGGACCGCGGATTTCTCAGTCGGTCCCGCAGAACCGTTTCACCGTCGACAACTTCCCGACCCGAGCGACCTCCAGGATCTGTTCCAACGGATCACCCGGGTCGCCGGGCGGACATTTGGGAGCGTGAAATGGCATTCACACGTAGAACTTTCATGCAGGCACTCGGCGTCACGGGTGGCGCGGGCCTGGCCTACGGGGCGATGTCCTCGATCGGGATGGCTCCGGCCACCGCCGGGGTCCCCAAGCGCTTCCAGTCGCTGTCGGCCGGTGATTTCATCGGCTCGGTCAAGGGCGATCACTCGGTGGTGATCCTCGGCGGCGGACCGGCGGGGCTGTGCGCGGCGTACGAGATGCGCAAGGCCGGCTACAAGGTCACCGTGCTCGAGGCCCGCAATCGTCCCGGTGGCCGCATCTGGTCGGTGCGGGCGGGCACCGAGGAGACGGACCTCAACGGCGAGACACAGAAGTGCACCTTCTCCGAGGGGCACTACTACAACCTCGGCGGAACCCGCATCCCGCAGGGCCATGTGACCCTCGACTACTGCCGCGAACTGGGCGTGGAACTGCAGGTGTTCGGCAACCAGAACGCGAACACGATGGTCAACTACACCGGCAGCCAGCCGCTCGCCGGTCAGTCGGTCACCTACCGTGCCGCCAAGGCCGACACGTTCGGCTACGTCTCCGAACTGCTGCAGAAGGCCACCAACCAGGGCGCGCTCGACGACGTGCTCACCAAGGACGACAAGGACAAGCTCTCCGAATTCCTCAGCAGCTTCGGTGATCTGTCCGACGACGGCCGCTACGTCGGCTCGCCGCGCCGCGGCTACGACACCGAGCCCGGCGCCGGCCTGAACTTCGGCGCGCAGAAGCCGCCGTTCGCCATGAAGGACGTCATCCAGAGCGGTATCGGCCGCAACTTTGCGTTCGACTACGAATACGACCAGGCGGTGACGATGCTCACCCCGGTGGGCGGCATGGACCGCATCTACTACCGCTTCGCCGAGGAGATCGGCGACAGCCTCGTCTACGGCGCCGAGGTCACCGCGATGAAGAACACCTCGGACGGCGTGACGGTCGACTACCGCGTCGGCGGCCGGCACAAGTCCGTCACCGCGGACTACGCGATCTGCACCATCCCGCCACACCTGATCGAGCGACTCGACAACAACCTGCCGTCGGACGTCATCACCGCACTGCGGGCAGCGAAGCCGTCGTCGTCCGGCAAGCTCGGTATCGAGTACTCGCGTCGCTGGTGGGAGATCGAGGATCGCATCTACGGCGGCGCGTCCAACACGGACCGCGACATCTCGCAGATCATGTTCCCGTACGACCACTACAACGCCGATCGCGGCGTGGTGGTGGCCTATTACAGCTCGGGCCGTCGTCAGCTCGGCTTCGAGTCGCTCACGCACCGGCAGCGGCTCGCGAAGGCACTCGCCGAGGGCTCGGAGATCCACGGCGACAAGTACACCCGCGACATCTCGTCGTCCTTCTCGGGTTCGTGGCGGCGCACCAAGTACTCGGAGTCCGCGTGGGCGTCGTGGGCGGGGTCCGGCGATTCGCACGGCGGCATGGCGACCCCCGAGTACACGAAGCTGCTCGAACCTGTCGACCGCGTCTACTTCGCGGGCGACCACCTGTCCAACGCGATCGCCTGGCAGCACGGCGCCTTCACGTCCGCTCGCGACGTCGTCACCAACATTCACCAGCGCGTCGCCCAAGCCGCTTGAGCCCGTTCATCATTAGCCGAGGAGCCACCATGAAATCCGTTCCGCGCAAGACGTTCGCCGCAGTTCTCGCCGGTTCTGCGCTGATCCTGACCGCCACGTCCTGCTCGTCCGACACCGCCGAGGCCGCGCCCGCACCGGAGAGCACCTTCGTCTCGAAGTCCGTCATCGAAGCGGGTGAGTCGAATCCGATGATCGCGCAGGGTGTCGCGATCGGGGGCGGCACGGCCGTCTACAAGACCAGCGGGCTCGGACCGTCGGCGTCCAACAAGGCGGCCCCGGAGGGCACCCCGGAGTCGTACATCGACAGCCAGTTCAGTGGTGGAGTGTTGCCGCCCGGGGTGACGGTCACCGAGGCACAGGGCATCGGCGTACTCAAGAAGATTCGCGACAACCTCGAGGCCCAGGGGCTGACGCTGGAGGACGTGGTGACGATGCGCGTGTTCCTGGACAACGCTCCCGGCACGGAGCGCGCCGACTACGCGGGATGGAACCGCGCCTACCGACAGTTCTTCGCCAACACCAACCTCGACACCGGCGACACCGAACTGGTGCCGATGGGCACGGCCGCGCCGGCGGCCCCGATCGAACGGAACAGCGCCCGCCCCAGCCGTTTCGCGCTCGAGGTCGGAAGCCTCCCGGTCGCAGGCTGGTTGGTGGAGGTCGAGGTGGACGCGGTCTACCCCGACGGTAAGCAGCCGTCCTGATGGGCGCGCTGAGCCCGGGGCACTGGGCGATCGTGGCCGTGGTGATGCTGGTGCTGTTCGGGTCGAAGAAGCTGCCCGACGCGGCCCGCGGCCTGGGGAGATCGCTGCGGATCCTCAAGAGTGAGGTGGGGGAGTTGCAGGCCGACGATCAGTCCGCCGAACTGGGGAAGCCCGAATCGGTGAAACACCTGCCCGCCTAGACCGGAGAGAGCGAAGGCCGCGCAACGCACGAGCGTTGCGCGGCCTTCGACGTCTGTGCCGTCACGGCCGCGGCCAGGGCCGTCCGCTCATTCGCTCGATGTCCGTGTTGAACCGCTCGAGGTAGGCGGCGAAGGCCGCGACATCCTCGGGTGTCCAGTCCTCCATCAGCTTGTCGAGCGCCTCGACGCTCCCCGACCGTTCCGCGTCGAGGAGTGCCTGGCCCTCCTCGGTGATGCGAAACTTGCGGGCCATTCCGCCGTCGGGATCGGGGATGCGTTCGAGGAGTCCGTCGCCGAGCATCGAGGTGGTCTGCCGGTGCAGGGTGGAGGTGTCGAGGCCGAGGGCGTCGCTCAATTGCCCGATCGACAGGGGCCCCTCGATGGCGATGCGGCTGAGCAGGACGTAGGCGCTGCTGTCGAGACGGCCGCCGCTGCGACGGGGGCGCGGGCTGTTGTGGTGCACGTGTCGACCGAGCAGCATGGTCTCGAAGTCGATCAGATGCGTGGGCTTCTCCATGCCGGTCCTCTCACAAGCTGCATCGGTCTTCGATGCCCTCCCATTGTGCCCGGCGAAATCGGACATATCACCCTACCTGGGATTTTGCGCGATACAACTTGATTGCATGATACAAGTTGGTTGTATGCTGCAACTAGTTTGAGTAACGAAATCCGTATGAATCCAGAAGTTGGGAGTCCCGTGGACAGCTCCGCGTCCACCGCCCGTTCGGGCGGCATCGTCACAGTGCTGGCGGTCGCCGGCATCGTGGCGGCACTCATGCAGACCCTGGTGGTGCCGCTGATCGGCGACCTGCCCCGCATTCTCGACACGTCCGCGTCCAACGCGTCGTGGGTCATCACCATCACGCTGCTCGTGGGCGCGGTGGCGACGCCCGTCACCGGACGGCTCGGTGACCTGCTCGGCAAGCGGCGGATGCTGCTGTTCTGCGCATTCCCGCTCGCAGCCGGTTCGGTGCTGTGTGCGCTCGCCGACTCGCTGGCCCCGATGGTCATCGGTCGCGGCCTCCAGGGCCTGGGCATGGGCATGGTTCCGCTGGGCATCAGCGCCCTGCGTGAGCTGGTCCCGCCGGCCAAGCTCGGATCGTCGATCGCCCTGATCAGCGCCACCCTGGGTATCGGCGGTGCGCTCGGTCTGCCGATCTCCGCGGCCGTCACCCAGAACGCCAGCTGGCGTGTGCTCTTCTGGGGATGCGCGGTGCTGAGCGTCGTCATCGGCGTTCTGATCTGGCGTCTCATCCCGGAGACGCCCGCGATGGCGGCCGGGGGCCGATTCGACTTCGTCGGTGCGCTCGGTCTCGGTGTCGGACTCGTGAGCCTGCTGCTCGCGGTGTCGAAGGGTGCCGTCTGGGGTTGGGGCAGCGCGTCGATCCTCGGCCTGTTCGCGGCCGCGGTCATCGTGCTGCTGGCCTGGGGCTGGTGGGAGCTGCGCACCCGCGATCCGCTGGTGAACCTGCGCCTGGCCGCCGGCAAGCAGGTGCTGCTGACCAACGCCGCCTCCGTCGTGGTCGGCTTCTCGATGTACGCGCAGTCGCTGATCATTCCGCAGCTGCTGCAGCTGCCGGAGTCCACCGGCTACGGCCTGGGTCAGTCGATGCTCGCGATGGGCCTGTGGATGCTGCCCGGCGGCTTCGTGATGATGGCCGTCTCACCGCTCGGCGCGAAGCTGTCCGCCGCCCGCGGCCCCAAGGTCACGCTGGTGCTCGGTGCACTGGTCATCGCCCTCGGCTACGGCTCGTCGATGCTGCTCCTCGGGTCGACCTGGGGTCTGCTCGTCGTGGTCTGCATCTCCAACGCCGGCGTGGGCCTGGCCTACGGCTCGATGCCCGCCCTCATCATGGGCGCGGTGCCGCCGTCGGCGACGGGCTCCGCCAACAGCTTCAACACGCTGATGCGTTCGGTCGGCACGTCCTTCGCGGCCGCGGTGGTCGGTGTGGTGCTGGCGCAGATGAGCGTCGAAATCGGCGGCGGTCATACGGTCCCGACCGAGGCCGGCTTCCGTACCGGTCTGCTCATCGGTTGCGGAGTGGCCCTCGTGGCGGCGGCGATCGCGGCGGCCATCCCCGGCCGCAAGCCCGCTCCCGCCGTCGTCGAGGTGGGCGACGCCGAGGTCGCCAAGGTCTGACCAGGGCGTTCGATTCACGGGATCCGGCACTCCGACAAGAAGTTCCGATCCCCGCGAGACAAACGTTCAACAGGTGCTAATGTTCGTCCTGCACTGGCCGCAGCTGTTCATTCGCTGCGGCCAGTAGCTATTTTCGCACCCGGATCCGCAGCCGACCCATGTTTCACGCGAAACGTGAACCCAGTCCGACGACACTGTCGCGGAGCCCGATCCAACGTTCCGCGGTGGCGACGCGTCCGACCAGGTGGGAGGCCCGCACGAGCCGCCGGGTGGGTCGCCGGCGGGCCCGGTCGTAGCGGCCCAGAGCGTCGGGCACGGCGCGTTCGGTGAGCAGTCGGCCCAGCGTGACGGCGTCGACCATGGCCTCGCACGCGCCGCGCCCCAGGTTGGGGGCCATCGAGTGGGCGGCGTCGCCGATCAGCGCGACGTTCCCGCGCACGTATGACGGCAGCGCCGGCGACTCGTACAGGTCATGGTGCAGCACGACGTCGGGGCCGACCTGTTCGAGGATCTTGCGGATGTCCTGGTGCCAGTCGCCGAAGCGGGCACGCAGGAAGTCGAGTCCGCCGGGGGAGTCGGCGGGGGAGCGGACCGCGGCGAACCAGTTCACCAGGCCGCCCTCACGCGGGGTGATGCCGAACAGTCCACCCGGACCCCACGTCTCGGTGACCGACGCGGCCTCGCCCGGAATCCACCCCCGCCAGGCCGTCATCCCGGCGTACGTGGGCCGGTACCGCGCCCCGAACAGGAAGTCGCGGGTGGCGCTGCGGGTGCCGTCGGCCGCGACGACGACGTCGAATTCGGCGAGGGTCGCGAGGTCGGGCGCGGGCTCGGCGAATCGCACGACGTCGGCGGGCATTCCATCGAGCAGGACGCCGAGCAGTGCGGGCCGCGAGATCAGGTAGGCGGTCCGGCGCGTGCTGTCGACCCGTCCGATCACCGATCCGTCGGGTCGCAGGAACGCCGCGCGCCGCTGCAGTGTGCCGAGTTGCCGGACCCCGTCGCCGACGCCGGCGGCATCGAGCGCCGCCATCGCCTGGGGCCACATGCCGAGTGCCGTTCCCGTCGTGGGCGGTCCGGGTGATCGCTCGAAGACCGTGACGTCCCAGCCGTGCCGGATCAGGTGGTTGGCGACCGTGAGTCCGCCGATGCCGCCCCCGAGGATCGCTGCGCAACCAGCCATGTGGGGACGGTACCCGAGGTGGTGTCACGCTTCCGGGTTCGACGATTCGCTGGGTGTTTACAGTTCCGCGCGCACGGCGTCCAATGGATTGAATGCTGATCCGCCGCCCGTGACGGTGAGCGAGGTGAAGGCCCGGGAGTCGAACGGCGAGGAGACGGACGCCGTACTTCGGCGATTCGTCCGCTTGGAGAAGGGAACTCACATGATTGCGCGTACAGCGGCGGTCGTGCTGGCGACAGTGGCAGGCCTGGCTTTCTCGTCGGGTCCGCCGGCGCTGGCCGACTCCGTCACCGACACCATCTCGGTCGGCACCGGTCCGACCGGCATCGATATCGGCGGTGACGGCCGCGCCTACGTGACGAACTCGTACGACGACTCGGTGTCGGTCATCGACACCGGGGTCGCCGCGGTGACCGGCACGATCCCCGTCGGCACGTTCCCGACGGGAGTGGCGGTCGCCCCGCGCGGGGCGCGGGCGTATGTCGTCAACTACGAGAGCAACTCGGTGTCGGTGCTCGACACGGCGGCGGGTGCCGTCACGGCCACGATCCCGGTGGGCGCGGGTCCGGAAGGGGTCGCGGTCACGCCGGACGGAACCCGGGTCTATGTCAGTAACTACGACGGAGGCACCGTGTCGGTGATCGACACGGCGACGGACGTGGTCACCGGCACCATCGGCGTCGGGCGCCTTCCCTCGGAAGTCGCGGTCACGCCGGACGGCGCCCGGCTCTACGTCGCCAACCAGGACAGCGACTCGGTGTCGGTGATCGACACGGCCACCGGCGCGGTCGCTGCGACGGTGCCGGTCGGCGACGCACCGTTCGGGGTGGCGATCACGCCCGACGGCACCCGCGTCCTGGTGACGGCGTGGGACGGCGGCGTGGTGTCGGTGATCGCGACCGCGATCAATACCGTCGTGACTACCGTTCCGGTCGGCCGCAATCCGTTCGGGGTGGCGATCACCCCGGACGGGACTCGGGCGTACGTCACCAACTACGGCGACGACACGGTGTCGGTGATCGGGACGCTCACCAACACCGTCGAGGCCACCGTCCCCGTCGGGGACAGTCCGTCCGAGGTGGCGACCTCACCCGACGGCTCGCGCGTCTTCGTCACCAATTACGACAGCGACTCGGTGTCGGTGATCGGGGTCGGCTGATCGTTGAGAGGTCCTTGGATACGCAACCGCTTTCGACATCTCGGCGACATCCGGTCGCTGCGGCGGCGTAGGAGGATCGTGTCGATGCTGCAATCCATCGCCCCGTCGAGCACGAAACATTCGCCCTAAGCTGTGACGTGCACTGCATTTTCCCAGGAAACGCGAGTGAAACCACAGGTCACGGGGTGGAGAGGGGATCCTTGCTTGCGCTTCTCCCCGGGGAGTGAATTAACCTTTTCTCAACACAGTGGACTCATAACCACCTGAACTGCCCCGAGCAACGTCGCCGGGGCGAAGGTCAGTCCCCGTGCCGAGGCTCAATGAGGAGCCCTTCTCGGTCGGTGCCGCACAGTGTCGTGCAGGTACATGCTCTGCAGTTGTATGACCATCAGCGCTGCTGGTCGTCGGTGCATTTACGCATACGAAGGCAGTAGGTATGAAGCATCTTCCCGGGCCCCAGGGGCTCTACCACCCGGCGAACGAGCACGACGCGTGCGGCGTTGCGTTCGTCGTCGACATGCATGGTCGTCGCAGTCGGGACATCGTCGAGAAGGCGATCACCGCGCTCGTCAACCTCGAGCACCGCGGTGCCGCGGGCTCCGAGCCCAACACGGGTGACGGCGCCGGCATCCTGCTCCAGGTCCCGGACCGCTTCCTGCGTGCCGTCGTCGATTTCGCGCTGCCCGCCGAGGGCGCGTACGCGACCGGCATGGCATTCCTCCCGCAGGGCGATGCCGCCGCCGAGGAGGCTGCCGCGGGCGTCGAGAAGATCGTTGCCGAGGAGGGCCTGACGGTTCTCGGCTGGCGTGCGGTTCCCACCGACGATTCGTCGCTCGGTTCGCTGGCGCAGGCCGCGATGCCGACGTTCCGCCAGGTGTTCATCGGTTCGGCCGGTGACGCCGTCACCGGCATGGATCTCGAGCGCCGCGCGTACGTCATCCGCAAGCGCGTCGAGCACGAGCTCGGCGACGGCGGTGCCGGCGAGGACGGTCCCGGCCGCGAGTCGGTGTACTTCCCGAGCCTGTCCGGCCAGACGTTCGTCTACAAGGGCATGCTGACCACCCCGCAGCTCAAGGGTTTCTACCTCGACCTGCAGGACGACCGGCTCGAGAGCTCGCTGGGCCTGGTGCACTCGCGCTTCTCCACCAACACGTTCCCGTCGTGGCCGCTGGCGCATCCGTTCCGCCGCGTCGCGCACAACGGTGAGATCAACACCGTCAGCGGCAACGAGAACTGGATGCGGGCCCGCGAGGCGCTCATCAAGTCCGACGTGTTCGCGTCAGGGGAGGCTGGGCCCGGCAAGGACCAGCGCAGCGCGCTCGACAAGATCTTCCCGATCTGCACCCCCGGCGCGTCGGACACGGCCCGCTTCGACGAGGTGCTCGAGCTGCTGCACCTCGGTGGCCGCAGCCTGCCGCACGCCGTGCTGATGATGATCCCGGAAGCCTGGGAGCGTCACGAGAGCATGGACCCGGCCCGCAAGGCGTTCTACCAGTACCACTCGGCGCTCATGGAGCCGTGGGACGGCCCGGCGTCGGTGTGCTTCACCGACGGAACCGTCGTCGGCGCCGTGCTCGACCGCAACGGCCTGCGTCCGTCGCGCGTGTGGGTCACCGACGACGGCCTCGTCGTCATGGCGTCCGAGGTCGGTGTCCTGGACATCGCTCCGGAGAAGATCGTGCGCAAGATGCGCCTGCAGCCGGGCCGCATGTTCCTGGTCGACACCGCGCAGGGCCGCATCATCTCGGACGACGAGATCAAGTCGGAGCTCGCCGCAGAGCACCCGTACCAGCAGTGGATCGACGAGGGTCTCGTCCAGATCGGTGACCTGCCGGAGAGCAAGTACACGTACATGACCCACGACCGGGTCGTGCTGCGCCAGCAGATCTTCGGGTACACCAACGAAGAGGTGAACCTCCTCGTCAAGCCGATGGCGCTCACCGGTGGTGAGGCGCTCGGTTCGATGGGCACCGACACTCCGATCGCAGTGCTGTCGGCCCGCCCGCGGATGCTGTTCGACTACTTCCAGCAGCTGTTCGCGCAGGTGACCAACCCGCCGCTCGACGCGATCCGCGAGGAGATCGTCACGAGCCTCGGCGGCACCATCGGACCCGAGTCCGATCTGCTGAACCCGTCGGCCGCGTCGTGCCGCCAGATCGCGCTGCCGTCGCCGATCCTGCACAACGACGACCTGTCGAAGCTGATCCACCTCAACGACAACGCCACGTTCCCGCACTTCCGGAGTGTCGTCGTCCGCGGCGTGTACCCGGTCGCGCAGGGCGGAAAGGGTCTGCGCAAGGCCCTGGACACGGTGCGCGACAAGGTTTCCGAGGCCATCGCCGGCGGTGCCCGCATCATCGTGCTGTCGGACCGCGAGTCCAACGAGAAGTACGCGCCGATCCCGTCGCTGCTGCTCACCTCTGCGGTGCACCAGCACCTGGTGCGCGAGAAGACCCGCACCAAGGTCGGTCTCATCGTCGAGTCCGGCGACGCCCGCGAGGTCCACCACATGGCGGCGCTGCTCGGCTGCGGTGCCGCGGCCGTCAACCCGTACATGGCGTTCGAGACCATCGACGAGCTGCTGCAGAGCAACCAGCTGCCGGGGATGACCCTCGACACGGCCGTCGCGAATTACATCAAGGGCGCCGGCAAGGGCGTGCTGAAGGTGATGTCGAAGATGGGCATCTCGACGCTCGCGTCGTACACCGGTGCTCAGCTGTTCCAGGTGATCGGCCTGTCGCAGGAGCTCGTCGACGAGTACTTCACCGGTCTGCACTCCAACCTGGACGGCATCGGCCTGGACGAGATCGCAGCGGATGTCGCTGCGCGCCATGCCAATGCGTACCTGGATCGTCCGGAGCTGCGAGCGCACCGCGAGCTCGAGGTGGGCGGCGAGTACCAGTGGCGTCGTGAGGGTGAGTACCACCTGTTCAACCCGGACACGGTGTTCAAGCTGCAGCACGCCACCAAGACCGGCCAGTACGAGGTCTTCAAGGAGTACACCAAGCTCGTCGACGATCAGTCGGAGCGACTGGCGTCGCTGCGTGGCCTGTTCAAGTTCAAGACCGGACTGCGCGAGCCCATCTCGATCGACGAGGTGGAGTCGGCGGAGTCGATCGTCAAGCGGTTCTCGACCGGCGCGATGAGCTACGGCTCGATCTCGGCCGAGGCGCACGAGACCCTCGCGATCGCGATGAACCGTCTCGGCGGCCGCTCGAATTCCGGTGAGGGCGGAGAGCATCCGTCGCGTTTCACCCCGGACGAGAACGGCGACTGGCGTCGGTCGGCGATCAAGCAGGTCGCGTCGGGTCGCTTCGGTGTCACGTCGCACTACCTGAGCAACTGCACCGACATCCAGATCAAGATGGCGCAGGGTGCCAAGCCCGGTGAGGGTGGCCAGCTGCCGCCGCACAAGGTGTACCCGTGGGTTGCCGAGGTGCGTGGCTCCACCCCCGGCGTCGGCCTCATCTCGCCGCCGCCGCACCACGACATCTACTCGATCGAGGATCTGGCCCAGCTGATCCACGACCTGAAGAACGCGAACCCGCAGGCGCGGATTCACGTGAAGTTGGTCTCGGAGATCGGTGTCGGCACCGTCGCCGCGGGTGTCTCGAAGGCGCACGCCGACGTCGTCCTGATCTCGGGTCACGACGGTGGCACGGGCGCGTCGCCTCTGACGTCGCTCAAGCACGCGGGCGCTCCGTGGGAGCTCGGCCTGGCCGAGACTCAGCAGACGCTGCTGCTCAACGGTCTGCGTGACCGCATCGTGGTCCAGGTCGACGGTCAGATGAAGACCGGCCGCGACGTCGTCATCGCGACGCTGCTCGGCGGCGAGGAGTTCGGTTTCGCAACCGCGCCGCTGGTGGTCTCGGGCTGCATCATGATGCGCGTGTGCCACCTCGACACCTGCCCGGTGGGTGTCGCGACGCAGAACCCGGTGCTGCGCAAGCGTTTCGCAGGCAAGCCCGAGTTCGTCGAGAACTTCTTCATGTTCATCGCCGAAGAGGTGCGCGAGCTGCTCGCCGAGCTGGGCTTCCGCACCCTGCAGGAGGCGGTCGGCCAGGTCGAGGCACTCGATACCACCGCGGCACTCGAGCACTGGAAGGCGTCCAAGCTGGACCTGTCGCCGATCCTGCACAAGGTCGAGTCCACGTTCGTGGACCAGGACCTGTACTGCTCGGGAACGCAGGAGCACGGCCTGGAGAAGGCACTCGACCAGCAGTTGATCGAGCAGGCACGTCCGGCGCTCGACAAGGGTGAGGCCGTCGCATTCGCGTCGGAGATCACCAACGTCAACCGGACGGTCGGCACCATGCTCGGCCACGAGGTGACCAAGACCTACGGTGCCGAAGGCCTGGCGGACAACACGATCGACATCACCTTCACGGGTTCGGCCGGAAACAGCTTCGGCGCGTTCGTGCCCAAGGGCATGACGCTTCGACTGCACGGCGACGCCAACGACTTCGTCGGCAAGGGCCTGTCCGGTGGACGCATCGTCGTCCGCCCGCCGTTGAAGACGTCCGCGGGCTTCGTACCCGAGGACAACATCATCGGCGGCAACGTGATCCTGTTCGGTGCCACCACGGGTGAGGCTCTCCTCCGCGGCATCGTCGGCGAGCGTTTCGCAGTCCGCAACTCCGGCGCCACCGCTGTCGTCGAAGGTGTGGGCGACCACGCGTGCGAGTACATGACCGGCGGCAAGGTGGTCATCCTCGGCAAGACCGGACGCAACTTCGGCGCCGGCATGTCCGGTGGTGTCGCGTACATCTTCAATCCGGACCGTGATTTCGGGACCAACCTCAACACCGAGTTGGTCGATCTCGAGGACCTCAGCGTCGAGGATCTCGGGTGGCTGCACGGCGCCATCGAGCGTCACCGTGACGAGACCGGATCCGAGGTTGCGGCTCGGATCCTCGCCGACTGGTCGCACCAGAAGGCACATTTCGCGAAGGTCATGCCGCGCGACTACAAGAAGGTCCTCGTCGCTATCGAGACCGCGAAGAAGAACGGAACGAACGTGGACGACGCAATCATGGAGGCAGCTCGTGGGTGATCCGAACGGCTTCCTGAAGCACACGTCGCGCGAGCTGCCCATCCGCCGTCCGGTGCCGCTGCGCCTGATGGACTGGAAAGAGGTCTACGAGGACTTCAAGCCCGAAACCCTCAAGGCCCAGGCCAGCCGGTGCATGGACTGCGGTATCCCGTTCTGCCACAACGGCTGCCCGCTCGGGAACTTGATTCCCGAGTGGAACGACCTGATCCACAAGGATCGGTGGCGCGAGGGCATCGACCGGCTGCACGCGACCAACAACTTCCCGGAGTTCACCGGCCGGCTGTGCCCGGCGCCGTGTGAGGCGTCGTGCGTGCTCGGCATCAACCAGGACGCGGTGACCATCAAGCAGGTCGAGGTCGAGATCATCGATCGCGCCTTCGACGAGGGTTGGGTCCAGCCGGTGCGCGCGTCGCACATCACCGGCAAGAAGATTGCGATCGTCGGCTCCGGCCCCGCGGGTCTGGCTGCCGCACAGCAGCTCACGCGTGCCGGCCACTCGGTGACGGTGTTCGAGCGCGACGACCGCATCGGCGGCCTGCTGCGCTACGGCATCCCCGAGTTCAAGATGGAGAAGCGCCACATCGACCGTCGTCTGGCGCAGATGGAGGCCGAGGGCACGGTGTTCCGCACCGGCGTCAACGTCGGTGTCGACATCACCGCCGAGCAGCTGCGCGAGCAGTTCGACGCGGTCGTCCTCGCGGGCGGTGCCACCGAGGCGCGCGACCTGGCGATTCCGGGCCGCGAGCTCGACGGAATCCATCAGGCGATGGAGTTCCTGCCGATCGCGAACCGCGTGCAGCTGGGCGATATGGCCGAGCCGACCATCACGGCGGCGGGCAAGAAGGTCGTCATCATCGGCGGCGGCGACACCGGTGCCGACTGCCTCGGCACCAGCCACCGCCAGGGCGCCGAGAGCGTGCATCAGTTCGAGATCATGCCGCGTCCGCCGGAGCAGCGCGCCGAGCAGACCCCGTGGCCGACGTACCCGCTGATGTACCGCGTGTCGTCCGCCCACGAGGAGGGTGGCGAGCGCGTGTTCTCGGTCAACACCGAGGAGTTCGTCGGGCGCGAGGAGAATGGCCGGCAGGTCGTCGCTGCTCTCAAGGCGCACGAGGTCGCGATGGTGGGCGGCCGCTTCGAGAAGGTCGAGGGCTCGGACTTCGAGCTCGAGGCCGACATCGTGTTCCTCGCGATGGGCTTCGTCGGACCCGAGAAGCCGGGTCTGCTCACCGACCTGGGTGTCGATCTCAACGAACGCGGCAACGTCGCCCGCTCGTCGGAGTGGGCCACCAACGTCGACGGCGTATTCGTGGCCGGCGACATGGGCCGCGGCCAGTCGCTCATCGTGTGGGCCATCGCGGAGGGCCGTTCCTGTGCGGCCGCCGTCGACTCGTTCCTCGAGGGCTCGACCGCACTGCCGACGCCGATCAGCACCACCACCGCGCCACAGCGCTGAGCGATCCGGCGGGGATCAACGTCGCTCCCCGCCGATCGCTCTTCACGACTCGAAGGCCCCGTTCCACGCATCGCCTCGCGTGGGACGGGGCCTTCGTCCCTTTCGAGGGCGCTTTCTGGACGATTGACCAGAAAATCTGGACGTTCGACCAGAAAACGCTTCTGCAACGATCCTGCAACGGCTATGGTCCGCCTCATGTGATGCATGACACATAACCGCCAAGTCGGGGAGGCGGACTAACCCGAGGAGGAGCAGTGTTTTCGTCAACCCTTCGTAGAGTTGCTGCACCGGTGCTTGCCATCGGTACGGCGACGGCCCTCGCGCTCGGCGCGGGAGCGGGCACCGCAGCGGCGGCTGATCCGCCCCCGACGTCGAGTTCGGGCAATCAGACAGCGGACAATATGGGGTGGAGCACCGAGGTCGTCGGCGGAAATGTTCTCAACCCCGGCGACACGGTCACCTATCGCTCGAAGATCTGGGAGAACTCGAAGGCCGGCGGCTTTCTGAATCTCGGTCGCTACATCACGGCGATCCGGCACGTCGCGCCCGCGGACTTCACTTACGTCAGCTCCACAGTGAGCAAGTCGGCGACCGTGACCAACGAGGGTGCCTCCGGCGTCAAGGCGGTCTGTACCGCGGGCGGTTGCGAGAGCGCCCCGTTGAATGCCGCTACCGGGTTCAAGATCATCGGCAGCACCGTTTTGACGTTCGACGTCACGTACAAGGTGCCGGCGCATCCCACGGCCGGAGACTTCAACAGCGCCTTCGTCTTCGACGTTGCGACCTTCGGTTCCCAGCAGGGCTCCAACGCTTCGGGCGCCAAGGTTCGGGTCTCGCACGACCACGCTGAAACGACGACAACCTTGACGGTGCCCGCCACTGTCGGCAAGGGCAGCGAGGTGCCGCTCACGGCAACCGTGGCACCGGTCGGCGCCACGGGCACGGTGCAGTTCTTCGATGGTGCAACTCCGCTCGGTGACCCGGTGACGGTCAGTGGTGGCACCGCCACGCTGCCCCACACCTTCAACGAGATGGGCACGTACTCCATCTCCGCCAAGTACACCGCTACCGGTGCCTTCCACGACTCCGAAGCGCCGGCACAGGAGATCGAGGTCGGCCCCGTCCAGACGGCCACCACCGTGACCGTCCCTGCTACGGCCGAGGCGGGTTCGACGGTGCCGCTGCAGGCTGCCGTCACCCCTGCAGACGCGCAGGGCACTGTGCAGTTCGCAGTCAACGGCACCGACGTCGGTAGCCCGGTCCAGGTCAGCGGCGGCGCGGCCACGCTGAACCACCGCTTCGACGATCCCGGCAACTTCGCGGTCACCGCCAACTTCGTCGGTGGTTTCGGTGTCGCGGACTCGGCTGCGACGGCGCAGCAGATCGCCGTCTCCTACGGCGCCTGGCAGACCACCACGGTGGTCGTCGAGCCGGTGAACGCGGAGGCCGGTAGCCCCACCAACCTGATGGCCACCGTCCGCCCGATCCCGACCGGCGGCACCGTCACCTTCTCCGTCGACGGCACCGAGGTCGGCACCGTCGATCTGGGCACCGCCGATGGTGTCGCGGCCCTCGAGCACACCTTCGACACCGCCGGTACCTATCAGGTGGTCGCCGACTTCGCCGGCACCGAGGGCTTCACGGCCTCGACGTCCGCGCCGTTCACCGCCACGGTCGCTCCGACCGCGCCCGTCCTCACCGCCGTGAACGCGGATCTGAAGGTTCAGGGTCTGTCGGTGGCGGGCCAGACGGTCACGCTCACCGTGGATGTAGATCCCGCTGACGCGCAGGGCACCGTCCAGTTCTACAAGGGCACGGAGGCCATCGGCGCTCCCGTGGCCGTCGTCGACGGCAAGGCGTCCGTCACCACCACGCTCGACTTCGAGGGCACGCAGCTGCTCACCGCGAAGTTCGTCGGTGGAGAGGGCTTCCGGGACACCGTGTCGAACCCGGTGGTGCTGAACGTGTCTGCGGCGCCGGTGGCTCCGGAGCCGGGCGCAGGCAGCCTCGGCTCGCTGTTGGAAGGCCCGCTGGCCGGGCTGCTCGCCGGATCGATCGGGGGCTGACGAGATGAGTGCAGGAGGATCGATGAGTTCCAAGCTGTACCGCTTCATCGCACCGGTTGCGGTCGGCGCGACCGTCGTGGCGGGCGCGGGTGTCCTGGGTGTTGCGACCGCCTCCGCGGAGACGACGACGACACCGTTCAACAACGCGTGTCAGGCGACGCCGTCGTCGAGTCTGGCCGGTGGGCCGCAGACTCAGGTACAGGCGGCGTCGGTGACGGTCGACGCGCCGGCAACCGTGGCACCGGGTGAGGAGTTCGTGGTGACGATCTCGCCGCCGCCGATCTCGGTGCCCAACGATCTGGGGTCCGGCGCGAGCCTGTCGAACATCTCGCGGCTCAAGATCGACGTGGCGATGCCGGAGAACGCGCAGTTCGTCGGCGCGGAGGTGGTCGCCGGGACGTCAGCGGGCATCACGGGTGTCGCGCCGAATGTCCTCGTCGTCAACGAGAGTGGCAATCCGGATGCGAACGGCTCGATCATCCGGTTGTCCGGAAACAACCAGACGATCGGCAACGGCCCCGGTTCGTCGAAGAGTTCCGAGGGCGGTATCAAGGCAAACGCGTCGGGCAGCACTACGACGTTCCAGTTGCCGCAGGTCAAGGCGACTCTCAAGGCGGGTGCGGCCGGCGAGATCTCGATGAAACTGCGCACCGCGGGAAGCGCCGGCACCTTCGGCAACGACGCGAACTTCCTGACGTTCCTGCCGAAGGCCAGCGCGCCGGTTGTCGGCACCGTCTGGGCTCCCACCCAGTGCTCGCCGCGGGACACCGCCACCGGCCCGCTGAACGCGGGCGCCGGCCCTCTGGCCACGATCCAGATCCTGCGGCAGGCGGTCGAGACCGTCACCTACCTGGACGGTCCGAGCGCGGTGACCAACGGTGGCGAGTTCACGCTCAACACCACGGTTGTCCCCACCCCGGACAGTGGTCAGGTGCAGTTCACCCGCGACGGTGAGGATGTCGGCGCGCCGGTCGATCTGGTGAACGGCAAGGCGTCGCTGACGCAGTCGATCGACACCGACGGCGACTACGCGTACGAGGCGAAGTTCCTCGGGGCGGAGTTCTTCAACACGTCGTCGGGGTCGAAGACGGTGACGGTGACGTCGCAGGACATCCAGACCACCACGTCGGTCACCGGACCGGATCACGATGCCTATCGTGACCAGCCGGTCAACCTCACCGCGAAGGTCGAGCCGGGTGTCTCGGGCGGCACGGTGAGCTTCGAGGTCGACGGGACCGCGGTCGGTACCGCCGAGGTGATGGACGACGGTGCCGCGGTGCTGCCGCACACCTTCACCACCAACGGCACGCACCGCGTGGTCGCCCGGTACTCGGGTGCCGAGGGGATTTCCCCGTCGGTGTCGCTGCAGTACCCGGTGAGCGTCACGGAGGCCCCGGCGGCCGATGTGGCCACCACGATCACCGTCGACCCGGTCGCCTCGACCGCGAAGGGCTCGCCGGTGACCCTCACCGCGCGCCTCGATCCGGCCGATGCCCGCGGCACGGTGCAGTTCAAGCTCGGTGACGTGCTGCTGGGTGGACCCGTGTCGGTGGACGCGAACGGCGTCGCGACGTTGACGACGTTCTTCCAGAATCCGGGCGACTTCGTCGTCACCGCTCAGTTCACCGCCGATGCCGGGTTCATCGACTCGGCAGCGAGCCCGGTGAACGTCACGGTGACCGGTGATCCGGACACGATTCCGAATCCGGATGGGGGCGGAAGCCTCGCCGGCCTTTCGGGACTGTTCGGTAGCTTGGGCGGCTGATTCCAGTCGTCGGATGGGCCCTCTCGCGAAATGCGAGGGGGCCCATCGTTCTCGGGACCCAAGGGGACGAACAGAAGAAGCCCACCACCGCGCTCGCCTCCGGTAACGTGCGTTTACCGATCGTGCACCGTACCGACATGTGGCCCTGTAAGGATCTACCTGTCGCGTCACCCGCAGGGCGTTGTCACGGGAGGGGACGTCACGACACGTGGCCATGGGGAAGTGGCCACTCGAAGCGAGTGAGTGGGGTGCCGGGTTGATGCGTGTGAAGAAGTCGCTGGCGGTGTTCGGAGCCTGCGTTGCAACGGTTGTCGGATCGGTGGTGTCGGTGGGGGCCGGTGTCGCGCAGGCGGCGCCGGCCTGTCCGAACCTACAGGTCGTGGCCATCCCGGGGACCTGGGAGACCACCACGGATCCGGGTGAGCGCCGCGGTCCGGGATTGCTGGCCACGGTCACCAACCCACTTCCGTCGTCGGTCGGTGTCGACTATGTGACGTACGCGGCGACGGCGTTCCCGTGGGAGACCGAGGTTTACGGCGCGTCCAAGCGGCAGGCCGTCGACAACGCCCGGGGAATCATCGCTGACGTCGCCGGGCGCTGCGGCAATACGAGTTTCGCCCTGGTCGGGTACAGCCAGGGCGCGGATGCGGCCGGCGATCTGGCGGCCGAGATCGGTACCGGTCTGGGGGTCGTTCCGCCGCACCGGATCGCCGCGGTGGGATTGGTGTCCGATCCGCGCCGCTCCGAGGGGGACGCCATCGTCGGTCCGGCAGTGATCGGAAACGGCGCCGGCGGGCCGCGGGTCGGCGGATTCGGGTTGGTCAATCCGCAGACGCGTACCTTCTGTGCCGCAGGTGATCTCTACTGCTCCACGCCGAAGGACGACTTCGTGACCCGCCTGGCCGGGTTCATGGCCCAGAACTCGTCACCGCTGGCACCGCTCACGGGTCGGTATGCGCAGGAGGCCCTGGTCATCGTGCAGGACCTGATCGCCGCGGGAGGCATGCCGACACTCGAGTCGCAGTCGTCCGACGGTGCCAATCAGGACAGGGCCGAGAAACTCCGCATGTTCTACCAGTCGCAGGTGCATCAGGATTACAGCGGCTACGTCGTCGACCGCAACGGTGCGACGGCCACGTCGTGGCTCGCGAACTGGTTGCGCTCCAAGGCCTGACGATCGTGGTGGCCGCGACTCACCGAAGAGTCGCGGCCATCGTCGTCAGCACGGTTCGGAAGGCGTTTCAGCAATACGTCCTCTCGGCGGTCGACACGTAGATCTCCGCGACCCGGTCTGCGGGCATCGGCAGGAACTGCGCGTATGCCTGTCCGACCGAATCGAATTCGGCGAGCACGCCGGCCCGCGAGTCCCCGCGCGCGAGTGCGTCGCACGTGCCCTGCGCGTACAGCACCTCGGCGGCATCCATTCCCGTGGGAGGGATGCCCGCACCCCGCAGCGCGGCGAGGTAGCGCTGCCCGCGTTCGCCGGAGTCGGCGACGATCTGATCCGGCGAGCGGGCGTCGATCGCGCCCGCCGCGGGTGCCGGTGCACGCGAGGCCGGTGGCGGCACGGTGGTCACCGGTGGGGCTGGCGCAACTGTCGTGGTGGGCGCCGGGGGAGTGGACGACTCGGCGGCCGGGGCGGGAATCGGGGAGGAGATCGGTGTCGACGGCGATGTCGCCGACGTGGTCGTGGAGGCCTGCACCGAGGTGGCGGCCGCGTCGTGCCCTGTGTGCTCGGATTCCGAATCCTGCCCGCCGCACGCGCTGAGGAGCAGTGCTCCAGCGGCCGCGATTACGACGGTAACTGCACGTGTGCTCGTCATGGGAAGACAGTGTGGCACGTTGAACTACTGACTGGTAGACCCCAAAACACCGAAGGCCGAAAAGTCGCGAGTTTCGCATTTGGCGTCGCGGCCCTGTGATATAAACCACTCCAGCTGTTACTTCGCGTAACAGTCGAAGGTGTGTTGATCCTGCGATGAATGTACTGGTAGGCGTCATTTGCGGGTCGCCCTCGTGGTGCCGTGGGAAGCCTGTAGCTCCACGGCGCAGATCTGTTCAGCGTAGTTCGCGGCGAGCAATCGCTCGCCGCTGTTGGTTCCTCCCTGTGGCCACAAACGTGGCTGTGCTCATCGAAAGCTTGATAACTGAGGAGAACGCGTGAAGAACGATTCGAGTGTTTCGCGGCGTCGTGGCGCAGTCCGCGCCGTGGCAGTGGTGGGTGCAGTCGGCGCCTCCATGGCAATGCTTGCGCCATTGGCCACCGCAGCGCCCACGCCCGTCCCGGTGCCGGGCGGCGCAGTGTGCGATCCGGTGCTCACCGAGGCCTGCCTGTCCGTCGTGGTCCGAAGCGGCGCCTTCGTCAACAACGGCTTCAACCTGCCGATCGCCGACGGCGACATGATCATCGCCGGCAACCTCGGTGAGGTGGATTTCGTTCCGCGTGACGACGGCAGCAACGGCGTCTACAGCAAGCCGCTCACCGTCCCCGGCGGCGTGCTCGGGTTCGATCTCCCGTTCGACAACCTGTTCGGTCTGGCCGGGGTCACCTCCACCGTCGAGGCCGTGGACATACCGGTCTTCAACGGCATCATCACCGATTTCGACATGACCCTGCCGGTGAGGCTGAAGATCGACAATCCGTTCCTCGGCGACAACTGCTACATCGGAACCGAGGACAACCCCGTCGTATTCGAATTGGACAACACGAACACGTTGGACGATCTGGCTGAAACCGACACCACCACGCCGTACCCCGCAGGCACCGCTGCGCTCGACAACGTCAAGAACGCGGCAACCAACTTTGCGCTCCCGGGTGCCACGGGCTGCGGCCCGTTCGGGATTCTCAACCCGATCGTCAACTGGCGAGCCAAGGTTCCGGCCGAGTCCGGCACCTCGCTCGAGACAGTGTCGACGGGATTCTTGTTCCCGGCGAACGCCGGTGGCACCGATCCGCTCGATGATTCGGGCGACGGTGCGGGCTCGAGCGGTTCCAGCGGTAGCTGATTCGTCCGCGATCCGGGCGTCCTGCCGGTCCGTCGGGGGATCGGCAGGACACCCGTCGCATCACTTCAGGCCGTGGAAGCGGGCCATCATCTTCTCGGTGAAGGCACGCGGCGCGAGTCGGCGCACGGTGAACACCAGTGGTGCCTTGTTCCCGACCGCGTACAGCGGCCTCGGCTTGTCCGCCTCGATGGCCTTCACCACCAGCTCGGCCACGGTCGCGGCCTCGATGCCCCGGCCCTCGTTGCGCGCCATGGCGTTCGAGACCGTCTCGTAGTCGCGCACGTAGGGGGATCCGTCGGCGATGTACCGGGTGCGGCGGTCGCCAATGCCGGTGGCAATGGTGCCGGGTTCGACGGTGGTGAGCCACACACCGAACGGGCTCAGCTCGCGTCGGGCCGCGGATGCGAAGCCTTTCAGCGCGCACTTCGCGGCGACATACGACGACCGGAACGCCAGCGGGAAACTCGCGAGCATCGAGCCCACCATCACCACGCGGCCGTAGCCGCGCTCGCGCATCCCGGGCAGCAGCAGTTGAGTCAGCTGGATCGCACCGAGCACGTTCACCTGGAACAGTCGATCGATGGCGTCGAGGGGCAACTCCTCGAGCGGCCCCATCTGGCTCTCGCCGGCATTGTTGACGAGGATATCCACGTCGCCGACGGTCCGCGCACACGCCTCGATACTCGCCCGGTCCGTGAGATCCAGCGCCACGTAGTCCACACCAGGGACCCGTGAACTCGTCTGCAGCGCATCCGGATTACGGGTGGTGCCGTAGACCCGACAGCCGCGGGCGACCAGCGCGCGCGTCACCTCGAGACCGATACCCGACGACGCTCCCGTCACGAGCGCGGTGCGGCTCATCCGAGACTCCGGCCGAGCGCGCGTCCGGCGGCACGTCCGGAGAAGATGCAGCCGCCGAGGAACGTACCCTCGAGCGCGTTGTAGCCGTGCACGCCGCCGCCACCGAACCCGGCGACCTCACCCGCGGCATACAGGCCGTCGAACACACTGCCGTCGGGCCGGATCACCTGCGCATCGAGGTTGGTCTCGAGCCCGCCCAGGGTCTTGCGGGTGAGCAGGTTCAGCCGGACGGCGATGAGGGGGCCGTGCGCCGGATCGAGCAGGCGGTGTGGCTTCGCGACGCGGATCGCCTTGTCGGGCAGATAGGTTCGTGCGTTGCGGATCGCCATCACCTGCATGTCCTTCGAGAAGGTGTTCTCCATCTCGTTGTCGCGGGCCACGATCTCGCGCTCCACCTGCGCGTAGTCGAGCTTGGCGTCGGGGGTGAGGGCATTCATGCCGTCGACGAGGTCGCGCAGGTTGTCGCGGACCACGAAGTCCACGCCGTGCTGCTTGAACGCCTCCACCGGTCCGGGCGCACCCTTCTTCACGCGGCCGAGCAGGAGTTTCATGTCCTTGCCGGTGAGGTCGGGGTTCTGCTCGGATCCGGAGAGTGCGAACTCCTTCTCGATGATCGACTGGGTGAGGACGAACCACGTGTGGTCGTATCCGGTGCCGAGGATGTGCTTCAGGGTCGCGAGGGTGTCGAAGCCCGGGAACAGCGGCACCGGTAGGCGCCTGCCGGTGGCGTCGAGCCACAGCGACGACGGACCGGGAATGATTCGAATGGCGTGATTGGGCCAGATCGGATCCCAGTTGACGATGCCCTCGGTGTAGTGCCACATGCGATCCCGGTTGACGATGTTGCCACCCGCGTTCTCGGTGATCTCGAGCATTCGTCCGTCCACGTGCGCCGGGACGCCGGTGATCATGTGTTCGGGTACGCGGCCGAGTCGGTCGACGGGCCAGTTCTTCTTCACAAGGTCGGGATTGCCGCCGATGCCGCCGGACGTCACGATCACCGCCTGGGCCCGGATCTCGAAGTCGCCCACAGGCGTCCGTGACGACTTCACGCCACGCGGCTCGGACGACGGCTCCAGCACCGTCCCGCGCACGCCCACCGCGGCGCCGTTCTCGACGATCAGATCGTCCACCTGGTGCCGGTAGCGAAAGGTGACCTGGCCGCGGCTCGCGGCGTCGAGCACGGGTTCGCGGAACACCCGGACCACCTCGGGGCCGGTGCCCCACGTGATGTGGAAGCGTGGCACGGAGTTTCCGTGACCGGTGGCGAGTCCGCCGCCGCGCTCGGCCCACCCGACGTTCGGCATCACGCGCAGGCCGAGATCGTGCAGGTAGGCACGCTTCTCGCCGGCCGCGAAGTCGACGTACGCCTCGGCCCACTGGCGAGGCCAGTGGTCCTCGCGGTCGCGGTCGAATCCGGCGCTGCCCAGCCAGTCCTGCAGGGCCAACTCGCGGGAGTCCTTGATGCCCATGCGACGCTGCTCGGGGCTGTCGACCATGAACAGGCCACCGAGCGACCAGAAGGCCTGTCCGCCCAGGTTTTCCACATTCTCCTGGTCGACGACCACGACCTTGCGGCCGGCCTTGACCAATTCGTGGGTCGCGACCAGACCTGCCAGTCCCGCTCCGACAACGATGACGTCGGCTTCCGTTGCCACGGCCTATCTCCTGTCCGTTAGGTACTGCTGCTGTAACTGCTCACGACGGTGACGAACAGGCGCGCACGCGCCTGCCGGACCGCCTCGTTCTCGGGTTCCATCAGCACCTGCACGGAGGTGCCGTCGTGGATCGCGACGAGTGCCCGGCCCATTGCCTCGCGGTCGGCGATGCGTCGTCCGGCCGCGGTGAGGGCGTCCTCGACGATCGGCAGGATCGTGTGGAGGATGGCGTCCTCACGGGCCGCCATGACGCGCTTGAGGGCGGGGTTGCGCAGCGCGTGCGCGGTGAACTCGGCGGTGATCCGGTACCAGGCGTCGTCGACGGGGATCGCCGCCAGCACGCGCTCCACCGCCGACTCGAGCGTCAGGGTGGACGGCCGATCGGCGAGGGCGGCGCGGATGCCGTCGAGCATGACCGTGGACCGCTGCTCCCACATCGCGAGGAACAACTCGTCGAGCGACGTGAAGTTCGAGTAGAAGGCGCCGCGGGTGAACCCGGCCCGCTCGCACACCTGCTCCACGGTGGAGCGTCCGAAGCCCTCGTCCGAGAACACGTCGCCGGCGGCGTCGAGCAGGCGCTGCCGCGTCTCAGCACGACGCTTCGTGACGCGCTTGGGGTGTGGCGTGTCGGCCGTCTGCACTGGTCATCCCCGCTTTCCGGGTCGAGTTCCCGTTCGATACAAAACTGTATCCGATGGGAGGGCGGCGTAGCGTCGAAATCGTGCAGGTCTGGTACGTCAGCTATGGATCGAACATGTCGCGGGCCCGTCTCGACTGCTACCTGCGGGGTGGTTGTCCCGCCGGGAGAGGCTGGCAGCATGCGGGTGCGCGAGATCCGAATCCTCCACTGGACCGGGCTGCGATCCGATTGCCGGGCACCGTCTACTTCGCGGGCGAGTCGATCGTGTGGGGCGGCGGGCGCGCGTTCTACGACCCCGACCTGGCCGGTGACACTGCCGCGTGCGCGTATCTCGTGACCACCGAACAGTTCGACGACATCCGTGGGCAGGAACCGTCGTGCTACGACCAAGGATCCTGGAGCTGGGGGAGCGCGGAGGGGTGCCCCTGCGCACGTTCACGAGTGCGCTCGGGCACGGCGACGTCGTCCGGGTACCGCCGTCGGAGGCCTACCTCGAGACGATGGCGACCGGTCTTGGTGAAGTGTTCGGCTGGAATTCCGAACGGGCGCAGGCGTATCTGCGGGGTTTATAGCGCTGACCACGGTACCGTCGGGAAGCCGTGCACTGTGGCGGCGCTCACAGAAGAGGATTTCGATGTCGAATCTGCATGTCGTAGCGACCATCCCGGCCAAGTCCGGATCCGAGAACACGGTCCAGGCCGCCCTCACCGCGCTGGCGGAGGAGAGCCGCAAGGAGGACGGCTGCGTGTCGTACGACCTCTACGAGTCCACGTCGGCGCCCGGAACGTTCGTCGTCGTCGAGGTGTGGAAGGACCAGCACGCGCTCGACACGCACATGAAGTCGCCGCACATGCGTGAGGCCGCCGGTGCGTTCGGCGCCCACCTCGCCGCGGCCCCGGGCATCCACCCGCTGCGCCCCGTCGCCTGACCCTCCGCGCCTTCCCCCGTCCCGCGTTTTGCGCACTTGTCGCGGAATTCCGGTCCGCGAATCAGCGATAAGTGCGCAAAACGCGTTTCACGTGGAACCAGTGGAACCAGCAGGACTAGTGGATCCGGATGTCACCCCGTGCACGTCCCGCCACGCGCTGTCGCTGAGGAGCGTGGCGGCGACGAGCACCATCCACCCGCTCATCGACAGCAGTTCGACGCGCTGCGCGAAGCCCAGCCAGCTGTGGCTGCCGGACGGGTCGTCGACGCCGACGAGCATCCACAGCGTGCCGATCAGGAACAGCACGACGACGGTGAGCCCGGACCACCACATCGCCCGCGGCGCGCGATAGACGAAGACCGCGATGATGAACGCGACCGCCGAGACCACCGCGGCCGTCACGGACACCGTGCTCGTCAGCGCATGCCACTGATGGGTCAGTGGCACCTGCTCGGCCTCGCAGGCCGGCTTGGAACAGCGCAGCGGCAGCCGGGAATCGGCGATGGTCCCGACCGCGAAGACGCCCAGCGCGAGCCAGCCGACCGTCGTCAGGAACCGTCGTGGCGTGATCGTCAGGCCCAGCAGGGCGGCGACGGTCAGCACGATGCCGGTCAGCAGATCACCGCTCCGGTAGAGGATCCCGTAGCGCTGGTCGGTCGCCGCGAGTTGGCTCGCGAACCCCTCGAACGGCCCCTCGCCCGAGTTGATGAAGAACGCGAGCACCCACGACGAGTACAGCACCGCACCCGCGATCAGCAGGGCCGCGATCGTGTACCGCCGCACTGTCAGGGACACCGCTGCCTCAGCTTCGGGGCTTGGCGAACGGGAACGCGAGGGACTCCCGGATGCTGCCGCCGGTGATGAGCATGACGATGCGATCGACGCCCATGCCGAGGCCGCCGGTGGGCGGCATGGCGTGTTCGAGGGCCTGCAGGAAGTCCTCGTCGAGTTCCATCGCCTCGGCGTCGCCGCCGGCCGCGAGCAGTGACTGCTCGGTGAGACGCTGACGCTGGTCGATCGGATCGGTGAGTTCGCTGTAGGCGGTGCCGAGTTCGACGCCCCACGCGACGAGATCCCACTTCGCGGCCACGCCCGGAATGGTGGGGTGCGGACGGGTCAACGGCGACATCGACGTCGGGAAATTGGTGTAGAACGTGGGGAATTCGGTCTGCCCCTCCACCAGGTGCTCGTACATCTCCTGCGCGACGGCGCCCGCGTCCCAGCTCTTCTGGTATTCGATCTCGTTCTCGTCGCACAGCTTCTGCAGCACCTCGAGCGGTGTCTCCGGTGTGACGTCGACGCCCAGTTTCTCGGCGACGGCGCCGTGCATCGTCTTGACCGGCCATTCGCCGGAGATGTCGATGGCGATCGGTTCACCGTCGGGTCCGGGTCGCATGATCGTCTGGCTGCCGTGCGCGGCGACGGCCGCGGCCTGGATCAGTTCGCGGCACAGCACCATCATGCGTTCGTAGTCGCTGTGCGCCTCGTACGCCTCGAGGATCGTGAACTCGGGGTTGTGCTTGAAGTCGACGCCCTCGTTGCGGAACACGCGCCCGATCTCGAACACCTTCTCCATGCCCGCGACGCACAGGCGTTTGAGGAACAGTTCCGGCGCGATGCGGAGGTACAGGTCCAGGTCGTATGCGTTGATATGGGTGACGAACGGGGCGGCGTTGGCGCCGCCGTGGATGCGCTGCAGGATCGGCGTCTCCACCTCGAGGTAGTCCCGTCCGGACAGCGTGTCGCGCAACGACTTCACGATCGCGGTGCGGGCGGTCAGCAGTCGGCGGGACTCGGGGTTGATCGCGAGGTCCACGTAGCGCTGCCGTACGCGGGTCTCGGCGTCCGTCAGGCCCTTCCACTTGTCGGGCAGCGGGTGCAGGCACTTGCCGTTCATCCGCCACTCCGTTGCCAGCAGGGACAGTTCGCCCTTGCGGCTGCGGCCGATGGTGCCGCTCACCTCCATGAGGTCGCCCAGATCGAAGTCGGTGGAGAACTCGTCGAGACGGTCGCCGACGGTGCTGCGCTCGATGAGCACCTGGATGTCGCCGGACCAGTCCCGCAGCACCGCGAATGCGACCCCACCGTACGTGCGGATCCGCAACAGGCGTCCCGCGATTCGCACGCGTGTGCCTTCGGGGGAGGAGGTCGCCGCAGCGACCGTGTGGGTCGGGGGATACGCGACGGGGTAGGGGTCGATGCCCTCGTCGGTGAGGCGCGTGAGCTTGTCCATACGCACCCGAACCTGTTCGGGCCGACGCGGTCCCGTCTCCGGCGCAGCCAGTGCGGACTCACCGGGCGCGGTGCCGATCTGGGGGACGACGTCCGGTGCGCTGCCGTCGGCGTGTAGGACACCGGAGACCGCGAGCGCTTCCGGTACCGCGGTGCGCGTGCCCGTGTGGGTGGGCGCCTTCGCCCGATGACCGAACGTGGGCAGCGTCAGGAAGCCCTCGGCGACGGCCGATGCGATGCCGACTCGCGGCAGTTGCCGGTTGTCGTCGAAACACAGGTAGCGCGGCGCCCATTCCGGTTGATATTTCACGTTGGAGCGGTACAGCGCCTCGAGCTGCCACCAGCGGGAGAAGAACAGCAGCAGCGAACGCCACACCCGCAGGATCGGGCCGGCGCCGATGCGGGCGCCCTCCTCGAACGTCGACCGGAACACCGCGAAGTTCAGCGACACCCGGACGACGCCGAACTCGTCGGCGCGGGTGGCGAGGTCGGTGACCATCAGTTCGACGACGCCGTTGGGGGCGTGCGGGTTCCGCCGCATCAGGTCGAGCGACGCTCCGTTGGGACCCCACGGCACCAGCGACAGCATGCCCATCACGTCGCCGCCCTCGGCAGTGTCGTTCCCTCCCGTTCCTTCCCCCCCGATCGCCTCGACCAGCAAGCAGTCGCCGTCGAGCGGATCGCCGAGTCGTCCGAGCGCCATGGAGAATCCGCGTTCGGTCTCGGTGTCGCGCCACGCGTCTGCACGCGAGATGACCTCGGCCATCTCCGCGGGCGGAATGTCGCGGTGGCGTCGGATGCGGACGGTGATGCCCTGCTTGCGGACGCGGTGCACGGCCTGCCGCACTTGCCGCATCTCGCGGCCGTTCAGGGTGAATTCGCGGGTCTCGAGGATGGCCTCGTCTCCCAGTTGCAGCACCGACAGACCGGCCCGCTTGTAGGCGGTGGCCCCGGCCTCGCTCGCCCCCATCACCGCGGGGGCCCAGCCGTACTGGGAGCACAGCTCGAGCCACGCATCGATCGCGTGCGGCCACGCCTCCGGGTTGCCGATCGGATCGCTACTGGCCAGGCACACGCCGATCTCGACGCGGTACGTGACCGCAGCCTTGCCGCTGGGCGCGAACACGACGGCCTTGTCGCGGCGGGTCGCGAAGTAGCCGAGGGAATCGTCGGCCCCGAAGGTGTCGAGCAGGCCGCGCAGCGCGGACTCGTCGTCGCCGGTCAACGCGTTCGACGCCCGCTGCGAGCGGAACAGCGTGATCACCGCGGCCAGCAGTGCGAGTGCACCGAACAGGCCGAGCAGCGTGTTGACGAACACGTGCGGGTGACCGTCGAACTGCTCGTTCTCGACCACGACGAGCGCGGTGACGCGGTTGAGCGCCCAGAGGAAGCGCTGACCCGACGGCAGCGTGCCGGGGAACAGTTCCACCAGCCCCCAGCCCAGCAGGGTGCCCGCCACGAGGCCGGACACCAGGACGCCCAACGCCTTCCACGCGGCGCCGCGGCGGACCCGCGTGTAGAACTCCTTGCGAGCCGCGATCAGGAGGCCGACGACGGCCAACTGCACGACGCACGCGACCGCGGCGCTGACGTTCTTGTCCGCCACCGCCGTCACGGCGTTCAATACCGCGAACAGCGTCAGGTAGGTCGTCAGCAGCCACCACGCGATCCGCTTGCGACTGGCGAGCGCGGCCGCGACGAGACCGACGACGACGGCCCACGACAGGCTCGTGTCGGGGGCGTCGAAGTAATAGTCGTCGACGTAGAGGCGCGGCGTGTGCACGAGGTACCGCAACGCGGGCGACAGGCTCCACAGGAACACCAGGACGGAGAAGACGCCCAGGATCAGGCCCGCGATGTGCGGAACCTCCGACAGCCGTCCGCGTTTCGGCGTGACGCGGGCAGTGCGGTGTTCCCGCTTCTCCTCCGCGTCCGCAGGGGTACCGGTACTCGTGGCCATCGACATCCTTCCAGTGGCTGTCCCGTATCTGAGTCCAGTGTGAGGCGTCGAAGGGCCGTTTGGGGTGAAGGAGGAAGATGGAGGCATGTCTGACGCCGCCCACGAGGTCCCGATCCGTGACGAATCCATCCGCTTGGGTCAGTTCCTCAAGCTCGCCAATCTCATCGAGTCCGGTGCCGAGGCGAAGGTCGTCGTCGCCGACGGCCTCGTCAGCGTCAACGGCGAGGTCGAGATCCGTCGCGGTCGGCAGTTGCGCGACGGCGACGTCGTCGCGATCGGGGGAATGTCGGCGAAGGTGAGCGCGCCTACGTCCTAGGCATCCCTCCCAGGTATCCCTCGGCCAACCCCCGCGGCACCCATCCGCGGGCCTGTCGGCGTCGAATCCTCACACGTAGCCGGGACGAAGCGAGGACGACATGACGGTGCGTGCAGATACGACGACGCGGCGACGCCTGCCCGAACGCGCATTGTCGGGGGTGCTCGCGGCCGCAGTCGTGCTCGGGGTGGGCGAATTGGTGTCGGTGGCGATCGCCCCCGCGTCGTCGCCGTTCTTCGCGGTCGGGTCCACCACCGTGGACCGCAGTCCGGCGTGGGCGCGGGAGTTCGCGATCACCACATTCGGCACCAACGACAAGCCCGCCTTGTTCCTCGGCATGACCGTCCTGATCGTGCTGCTGGCGGCGGTGGCCGGCATCGTCGAGCAACCACGTCGGCCGTACGGCAGTGCGATCCTGGCGGTGCTCGGCGCGGTCGGGGTCTACGCGGCCACGCATCGTCCCGGCGCCACGCTGCTCTACGCGGCGCCGACGGTCGTCGGGGTGGCCGCCGGGATCGTCACGCTCCGCCTGCTCACCGCGCGCGCCCGGGTGCCCGCGGAATCCGGGCCCGACGCCTCGGGCATGCCGCGCCGACAGTTCCTGGTGCTGGCTGCGACGGCGGCTGCGGTCGCGGCCGCGGCGGGGGCAGCGGGGCGCTACCTTGCCGACACGATCGCGGGGGCGGTCCGTAACCGCAACGGGCTCGCTCTGCCCCAGGTGCCCGTCGCCGGGCGGGCGCCGGGGATCGGGGCCGGCACCGACGTCGCGGTCCCCGGGGCGACCCCGTTCGTCACGCGCAACGGCGACTTCTACCGGATCGACACCGCGCTGCAGGTGCCGATGCTCACCACCGACGAGTGGAGTCTGCGCATTCACGGCATGGTGGATCGCGAGATCACCCTGAGCTGGAGCGACCTGATCGCACGCACGCCGATCGAACGGACGATCACGCTCACGTGTGTGTCCAACGAGGTCGGCGGCAATCTCGCCGGCAACGCCACCTGGATCGGGTACCGGATCAAGGACCTGCTCGACGAGGTGGGCGTCTCGCCGGACGCCGACATGCTGCTGTCCACCAGTTCCGACGGCTTCACCGTCGGCACCCCCGTCGAGATCCTCCGCGACGGCCGCGACGCGATCCTCGCGGTCGCGATGAACGGTGAACCGCTGCCGTTCGAGCACGGCTACCCGGTGCGACAGGTGGTGCCCGGGTTGTACGGGTTCGTCTCGGCGACAAAGTGGGTGGTCGACTGGGAGCTCACCCGCTTCGACCGAGCCGAGGCGTACTGGACCCGGCGAGGTTGGTCCGAGAAGGCGCCGATCAAGACCGCGTCCCGCATCGACGTACCAGCCGCGTTCGGGAAGATCCCGGCCGGTCCCACGATCGTCGCCGGGACGGCGTGGGCGCAGCGTCGGGGCATCGCGAAGGTCGAGGTGCGCGTCGACAACGGCGAGTGGCGGACAGCGACGCTCGCGCCGGAGTACTCGATCGACACGTGGCGGCAGTGGACGTGGCAGTGGGATGCGCCCACCGGCGTGCACAGCCTGCAGGTGCGGGCCACCGATCTGGGCGGCAACACCCAGACCGAGGAGCGGGCCGCGCCGATCCCGAACGGCGCCGACGGGTGGCACTCGCGAAGCTTCACCGTGACGTAGCGGGGATGGTCACCGGGCCCGACGGCGCTGATGCGAGACCGCGAGCCGTCCCGCGGCCCGCAGCACCTGGGGCGCCCGGCGCGCAGTACGCAGAATCATTCGATCGATCATCTTCAGGCTCAGTGGTTTTCGAGAGACGGTGCGTTCGTCGTCGGTTTCGGTGAGGGCGTACAACTGCCACCGTCCGGGGACGCCTCGGAGGTCGTACTCGCCGCGCTCGGTGAAGGCGAGTCCGGAGCCGACGACGAGGTCGCGCACCGTCCGGGACACCAGGACCTCGCCGGGTCCGGCTGTCGCCCCGATGCGCGCGCCGACGTGCACGGTCATCCCGGTCAGTTCGGGCCCCGTGCCCTCGATCTCGCCGGTGTGCACCCCCGCGCGCACGCCGAGACCCAGAACTGCGGCCTGGCTGCACACCGTGCGGGCGCACCGGACGGCGGCGGCCGGACCCTCGAACACGCTCAGGGTGCCGTCGCCGGCGACGTTGACCAATTGGCCGTCCGCCCGCTCGACCTCGTTGCGGACCTGTCGTTCGTGCGCCGCACGCAGATCGCGGTAGGGTCCGTCGCCGATGCGGGCGAGTGTCTCCGTCGACCCGACGACGTCGGTGAAAAGGACTGTCGCCAGGTACCGTTCGGCGTCGATGGGGTGACGGACCCCGGTAGCGACCTCCTGGACGTGGTCGAGCACCGGGATCCAGCCCTCACCCATCGAGGTTCCGGGTGGCAGTGGGGGCAACACGTGCAGGGTGCCGTGTGGAATCGCGGCCGCGATCTTCCGCGACGCGGCCTCTGGGACCGCGCTACGCGCGGAATGCAGTACACGCGTAGGGCATTGGATGGACATCAGTGCGTCGAAGTAGTCGATCCGGAACAGCCATTCGAGGTGCGCGCGGGCGGTGGCGGGGGTGGCCGAACAGCGCTCGAGCAGCGCCATCAGCCGCCGGTTGAACGGGGAGTCCTGGGTGGGATCCCACATCGCGATGACCTGCCCGGAACCCCAGTCGTCGTACACGGCCCGCCAGCCGTCGACGAAGCGTGTCCGTGCCGCCGGCGTCCATCCGTGCGGCAGATGCACCCCTTCGCGGAGGGCACCCTCGACGAACGGTTGCTGGAACACCAGTCCGGTGACCCGGTCGGGGTCGCGGGCCGCGATCAGCGCCAGGGCGCCGCAGGTACTGCCGATGCCGACCAGCGTGGCGTGGGGCATCCCCACCGCGTCCATGATCGCGAGCACGTCGTCGGCCTGCTGTTCGAGCGTGGGGACGTGATCGACCGGATCGGACAGGCCGAAGCCGCGGCGCTGGAAATACACCATCCGGCAGAACCGTGCGGCCCGTTCGAAGACGTAGTGGATGTGCGTATCGGTCCACATGAGGTCGGGGTGCAGGCCGATCTCGAGAAACAGAACCACGTCGGTGCTGTTCTCGCCACTCTCGCCCACGACCTGATATGCCAGCGCGTGCCCGTCACGCTCGACGTACCTCGTTGTCGGCGGGTACATAACTCCAGCGTAGCCACCCGGGACGGGTGCGAGACCTAGTCTTGCTCGGGCAGCGCCGTCACGGGCCCGGACTCCCCGAGCACCGTGGCGAGACGCTCCCGGGCGTGGCCCAGATGCTCGGACAGGACGGCCACCGCGCTGTCGCCGTCGCCGTCCGCGAGGGCGTCGAGGATCTGCTGGTGCTCGGCGACGATGCTCGACGTGGTGAGCAGGTGCTTGCCCTGCACCTGGACCATGCACAGCCGCACCTCGGAGACGAGGGTCCGGAAGATCCGGCTGGTGCGGGGGCTGCCGACGGCGTCGACGAGCGAGGTGTGGAAACGCATGTCCGGTTCGACCACCGACAGCGGTGCGCCGTCGGTGAGCGCGGCGATCTCGGCGTTCGCGGTCACCGCGTCGGCGGGCACGATTCGGGTGGGAGCAAGTTCGCGCAGCACCTGTGATTCGAGACCGGCCCGGGTTCGGTAGATGTCGCGCACGTCGTCGGGGCCGAGGTGCAGGACCCGTGCGGTCTTGTGGGCGCCGCGCTGCAACAGTCCCTCGCCGACGAGTTTCTCGATCGCGGCCTTCGCGGTGGGGCGGGCCACCTCGTAGGTACGGGCGATCTCGGCCTCGGTGAGCGCGTCGGCGTGCGTCAGGTCGCCCGCGAACACGCGTTGCCGCAGTTCGGCGGCGAGCGCGTCGACGATCGACAAGGCCGCAACTCTGCCCACCGGGTCCTCCGCTCGCTCGATTCGGGTCGATCTTCCCATGGGTTGTCATGCATGGGCGTGTGCCTGTTCCACTTCCTTGACTCACATGAGTACTTGTCTGACAATCGAGAGATACTGCTGCTCTCGGATGGACGGTTCTCCATGACCCTCGACGTCGTTTCCCCCGCTGCTGCCGACCTGACCGAACGCCTCGGCGCCGCGGTCGTCACCGACTTGGACCGGATGCTCGCCTACCGGCGCGACCAGTCCCTGCTCACGCCCGACGGCGAACCCCTCGCGGTCGTGCGGGCACGCCGCACCGAGGATGTCGTCGCGACGCTGCAGATCGCGCACCGGCACGGCATTCCGGTGGTCACCCGCGGTGCGGGCACCGGGTTGGCGGGCGGCGCGAACGCGATGGACGGGTGCATCGTGCTGAGCCTCGAGCGGATGAACGAGATCCTGCGGATCGACGAGGCCGCGCGCACCGCGACTGTCCAGCCCGGCGTCATCAACGGTGACCTCGCCGCGGCTGTCGCCGAACGCGGACTCTGGTACGTCCCCGATCCGGGCAGTCGGGACATCTCGTCGATCGGCGGCAACCTCGCCACCAACGCCGGCGGCACGTGCTGCGCCAAGTACGGTGTCACCGCCGACCATGTCGCGCGGATCAAGGCAGTCCTCCCGGACGGGCGCATCATCCACACCGGCGCCGAGACCCGCAAGAACGTCGCGGGCCTCAACCTGACGCAGGTGCTCGTCGGATCCGAGGGCACTCTCGCGGTGATCGTCGAGGCGACCGTCCGGTTGCGGGCCCAGCCGTCGGCGGCGTCCACCGTGGTCGCGAGCTTCCCCGAGACCGCGCAGGCGATCGACGCGGTGCTCGCGATCCGGCAGGTGGCCGATCCGTGCCTGCTCGAGCTGATGGACCGCACCACCATTTCCGCCGTCAACGACATGACGAAGATGGGCCTCGACGACGCGGCGGGCGCCCTACTGCTGGTGCAGTGCGACGGCGGCGACGCTGCCGCCGAGGCCGCCCGCTGCGCCGCCGCCTGCACCGGGGCCGGTGCCACCGAGGTCTACGACACCGCCGATCCGGTCGAGGGTGAGGAGTTCATGCAGGCCCGCCGCGTCGCGCTCACCGCACTCGAGCGCCGGGGCAGCACCCTGCTCGACGACCTGGCCGTCCCGGTTCCGCACCTGCCGCGCATGCTCGCCGCGATCGAGGAGACCGCGGCCCGACACCGCGTGCTCATCGGCACGTTCGGGCACGCCGCCGACGGAAACCTGCACCCCACCATCGTGTTCGACGCGTCCGACGCCGACATGACCGCGCGGGCGCGCGCCGCGTTCGACGACCTCGTCGCGGCCTGTCTGGAACTCGGTGGATCGATCACCGGCGAGCACGGCGTGGGTGTGCTCAAGACGCCGTACATGGAGTCGATGGTCGGTGCGACCGAGCGGGAACTCATGGCTGGGATCAAGTCGGTCTTCGACCCCACCGGCATCCTCAACCCGGGGCGAGGGTTCTGAGTCTGCGCTACTTCGTCCAGTTGTCGCTCGACACCGTCTCGGTGCCGGTCGCGTTGGTGATCCTGATGTCGCCGCTGGACAGCCACGTCAGAGTCGAATCCACAGGAACCACTGTCCGATAGCGTTTTTCGTCCGAATTGCCGTAAACGACCAGGTGCGTGCCGGTCCCGTCGGTCAGCACAGCGGCGGAGTACTCGCCCGACGCAGACTTCACCGGCTTCGATGCGGTGGCAGATGCTGTGGTGGTGGACGACTCCGGCGGGGTAGTCGTGGCGGTTGCGGCCTCTTTCTCGGTGGTGGTCGCGTTCGTCTCGGATGTCGTTGTGCCGGTGGATGTGGTTCCCGACGTCGTCGTGCCGGTCGTCGTCGAGCTGGTGGTTCCGGTAGTGGTGCTCGGAGCCGTCGTGGTGGAGCTCTTTCCGACCGTGGTCGGTTCCGTGGTTGCCGGAGTCTCCGACGGTGGAGCGCCCATCCGCAATGCCTGGACTTCGGTGCCGTTCGCGGCGGAGATCGAGGAGGTATCGCCGTTGCACTCGACGCTGTTGGTGGTGGGCTGCTTCAGTTTCGAACCACGCCAGTCCGTCGACTGTTCTCCGGCCGGATTGACGGTGTAGATTCGCGCGACGTACTCCCATCCGGTATGGATGCCGACTTCGCTGTCGTCGATCTCGTACGTGAACTGGGTTCCTGCGGAGGCAGTTCCGGGATCGATAACGTTGCTGGTGTGTGACACGTTCCCGTTCAGTTGGTAGACGATCACCCGATACTTGAACGGGGTCCCGATGTGCGGCCACTTCAATCGGGCATTGCGAAACCCGGGAGAACCGGTGGTATCGCAACCCGACGACGCGACCGCCGGCAGCAGCTTCGCCGCACTCGACATCGAACTATTGGCCATTGCGCTATCCGTGAAAGCGGCCGAGGTGTCGGAGAACTGCGCCAAGCCCACGACGACTGCAGGCACGGTCGCGAGTGCCAACACGGTCCGCGGCGAGGGGCGCCGGAAACGTCGCCCGACCCGGGTGTGAATCGACCCGATCCACTCGGCGGTGCGCGTCTTGTGATTCCCCCCGACAGGAATCCCCTTCTGATCGGTCATCTACGAAGCTCGTTTCTGCGGCGTCCCGGATGGTTCCCGGGTGTGGAGAATTGGTCGCGGAGCAGCCGATGCGCGCCCGCATCACCGGGCTCATACCCCCGCAAGGGCCCGTGGTTTACATGCGTATGTGTCGCTGCTGGGTCGAGTCCCCCGACACGACCGTGTCCCCGCCGCGAATTCAAAACTTGCGATTGATATTGAACACCATCAATCGGCAATTCGCCGTCATTCTGATCGAATGTCCAATTCGAATCAGGAAGGCGTCCCGCCCGGCGGAATCGAGCCGTATCGAGGCCGTCACTTTCACTCGACCCCACCCCGCGGAGCGGGATACTCGACCCAGGAGGTGCTGCCGTGGGCGAGTTGAGCGTGCAGGGCGATCGAGTGCTGCTGCGATTGTCCCGGTTCGAGCGGACCGCCGGACTGCACGGGGACGTCACCGTCCCGATCGAGCACGTGTCCGACGTCGACGTGGTCGCCGACCCGTTCGCCAACATCCGCGGTATGCGGGCGCCGGGCCTCGGGATTCCCCGACGTCTGCGCATCGGAACGTGGCGCGGCGGGAGTGTGCGCACGTTCGTCGTCGCGCGGTCCGGGGTCCCGGCGGTCCGGGTACGCACCGTCGGTAGGGCTTCGGGCGCGGAGTTCGACGAACTGATCGTCACGACCCCCGATGCGATCGACGTTTCGCGTCGAATTCGGGATGCGCGGGGCTCCGGGCGACCGGGAGTGTCCGAACGCGACGTGACGTTCCGGTCGGAAGACGGGACGGTCCTCGCCGGTACCCTCACCGTTCCGGCAGGTGCCGAGGCGGGTCCTGTGGCCGTGATCCTCTCCGGGTCTGGGGAGATGAACCGCGACGGCGATCATGCGAAGCTGCCGATCGGGTTGAGCCGCGCGCTCGCCGAGGCGCTGGCCCGCAACGGCATTGCGTCGCTGCGCTACGACAAGCGGGGCGTCCCGAGGTCGGGCGGGGGCTATCTGTCTGCCGGAATGTCGGACAACCTCGCCGACGCGGCAGCGGCCGTCGAATGGCTCCGGACAACAGGCGGATTCGCGCGGAACGCGGTGGCCGTGATCGGGCACAGCGAGGGAGCCTGCCTGGCCGCGGCGCTGGGCGCCGATCGGGAGGTGGATCCGGCCGCGGTGGTGCTGCTCGCGTGTCCCGCGGTGACCGGTCGCGAGGTGCTGCTGTGGCAGTCCGGCAAGGCGGTGGACGGATTGCCCGGTCCGGCCCGGGCCGCCCTGCGGCTGGTGCGGGTGGACGTGAAAGCCAAGCAGCGCAAGGCACTCGACAAGCTCTACCGGACGACGGACGATACGGCGCGGATGGGTCTTCGCCGAATCAACGCCCGCTGGCTCCGGGAGTTTCTCGACTTCGACCCCAAACCGATACTGCAGGAGAATAGTTCACCGGTCCTGGCGATCACCGGCGCCAAGGACCTGCAGGTGGACCCGGATGATCTGTCGCGCATCGCGGAACTGGTTCCGACCGAGGTCGACACGGTCCGAGTCCCCGACCTGACGCACCTGGTGCGCCGGGATCCCGGCGCGCCGTCCTTGCGGAACTACCGGAGGTTGGTGCGCGAACCGGTGGACGCCGAGGTGCTGTCGCTGGTGGCCGACTGGACCGCCGGCCACCTGCGACGCGTCTGAAACCGGTTGTGTCAGCGAACGACGACGCCGTCGTCGTCGCTGTAGACCGTCTCGCCAGGGTTGAAGGTGACGCCGCCGAAGGAGACGGGCACGTTCTTCTCGCCGGAGCCGGTCTGGGTGCTCTTGCGCGGGTTGGTGCCCAGCGCCTTGATACCGATATCGAGGGTGCGCAGGATCGCCGAGTCGCGGACCGCGCCGTTGACGATGACGCCGGCCCAGCCGTTGGAGACGCCACGCCCGGCGATGATGTCGCCGACGAGTGCGGTGTGGACGCTCGCATCACCGTCGACGACGAGGACACCGCCGTTGCCCGGCTCGCTGAGGGTCTGCTTGACCAGCAGGTTGTCCTGGAAGCACTTGATGGTGGTGATCGGGCCGGAGAAGACGGCGCGGGTACCGAACTGGATGAACTGGGTGTCGCAGCTGCGAATGTCGGGACCGATCTCGTCGGCCAGATCGGCGGTCGCTACCTGCTCACTCATGGTTTCTTCCCTTCGTCGGTTCGCCCGTTCACCATAGTTGACTGGCCGGTAACTTGGCTCGGTCAACCGCGTCCGTGCCGCCGCTCGTAGTCGTCGCGAACGTGGTCGGCGCGCCGCTGCGCCTTCTCGGCCACCAGCTCGGGATCGAGTCCGTGGCTCTGCAGGCGATGCCGGCGGTACACCTGCATCAACGCGATCGCGAAGTACACGAGGGGGATGAAGAGCAGCGCCATCATCGCCAGCGGAATCCAGATCGGACCGGGAATGAGCAGGAAGAGCGCGAGAACCGGCAGCACCGGCACCGTGAACCGGATCAGGTACCGCGCGGACGCTCCGGGGCCGACGAGGTCCTTGCGGACCCAGTCCTGCAGTGAGTCCGGCAGTGTCCGACCGAACTGGTAGCCCACGTATTGCCCGAACGTGGGGCGCGAAGGTGCCGACATGGGTCCAGCGTAGAACCGGTGGAACCGGGTGCGACCGGCCCCCGGTCACTGCGTCGCCAGCGCCACCCGCGCCAGGTCGACGTCCCCCGCCGGCGACCCCTCGATGGCAAGCTCGAAACGGACCGAATGCACCGTGCCTGAGATCCGGCTGTCCCGTGTGTACTCCGTTGTCACCGGCACACCGTGGCTGCGCCCGATGGTCAGTAGGCCCGTGCCGCCGATGTAGAACGCGGTCGAGTTCTCGATTCGTCCGTGGCCGACCGGTTCGCCGTCCACGAACAGGCGGAGCACCGCCCCCTTGCCCATCCCACCGCCGTCGTAGATCGACTCCAGGCGGATCGCGTGCGTGCCGGCCGCCAGCACCGCATCACTGCGGACGTGCCACGAATGCAGGTCTGCCACGTTGTGGCAGTAAGCGAGCCGGCCCTCGTGCAGGTGGAGAGACCAACCGCCGTCGGCCCGCGCGCCCTGGGCCACCAGCGCCCCGCTGCTGCCCGCGGCGTCGAGCGTCACCTGCACGGTGATCGTGTGGGACCGGTTGAGCACCTTCACCGCGGCGTCCGGCAGGAGCGGCGGCATCGTGCCCGGATAGGTCACCACCCGCGCCGGGTCACGGGCGGGAACGCCCTCACGCATGCGCTGCATCCGACCGTTGTCCAGCAGCACCTGGTTGCCCACCGCCTCGAGCTCGAAGAGCCGCTGCAACTCGGCCAGTTTGCCGGGGAGTTCCTCTGCCATGTCCCGCGCTTCGGTCCAGTCGACGTTGGTGTCGTAGAGCTCCCAGACGTCGTCCTCGAACGGCATATCCGCCGACGCCGCCTGCATGGGGACGCGATGCGCGGTGCACGCGACCCACCCCTCGTGATAGATGCCGCGGTTACCGAACACCTCGAAGTACTGGGTTGTGCGGCGGTCGTTCGCGACCGCGTCGTCGAAACTGTAGAGCATCGAGACACCGTCCAGCGGTTGTTGTTCCACGCCACCCACCACCTCGGGTGCCGGAATACCCGCGGCCTCGAGAATCGTCGGCGCGATGTCGGACACGAAGTGCCATTGTGGGCGGATCCCGCCTTTCGCCGCGACCCCGTCCGGCCAGTGCACGATCAGCGGGTTTCGGGTACCGCCATAGTGCGACGCCACCTGTTTGACCCATTGGTACGGCGTGTCCATGGCCAGTGCCCATCCGAAGGGATACTGAGGAGCCGTTGTGGGGGAACCTAATTCGTCCGCCAGCTCGACGATGCGGACGGAACTGTCGCGCAACCCGTTGAACAGGATGCCCTCGTTGGCGGTGCCCTGCACACCGCCCTCGGCCGACGCACCGTTGTCACCGAGGATGTAGAAGATCAGGGTGTCGTCGAGCAGTTCCAGGCGCTCCAACGCGTCGACGACCCGGCCCACCTGGGCATCGGTGTGTTCGGCGAAGCCCGCATACAGCTCCATCAGCAGCTCCGCTGCGCGGCGGTCTTCCTCGCTCAGCGTGTCCCATTCGGGCACGAGGTCGAGCCACGCCGTCATCTCGCCGTCCTCCGGGACCACCCCGAGTTCCTTCTGTCGGGCCAGCGTGATGTCGCGTTGCCGGTTCCACCCGTGGGCGAACAGCCCGGAATACTTGTCGCGCCACTGTTTCGGGACCTGCAGCGGGGAGTGGGTGGCCCCGAGCGCCAGATACGCGAAGAACGGCTTGCCCGGCGCCACCGACTGCTGGCAGGTCATCCAGTCGATCACCCTGTCGGCGAGGTCCTCGGAGAGGTGGTAACCCTCCTCGGGAGTGCTCGGGCAGTCGATCGGGGTCACCCCGTCGTACAGGGCCGGGTGGTACTGGTCCGTGGAACCGCCGAGGAATCCGTAGAAGCGTTCGAAGCCCTCGCCCGTCGGCCAGCGATCGAACGGTCCGGCAGGCCCGGTCTCCCCGCCGGGAGTCTGATGCCACTTCCCGAACGCGGCGGTGTTGTACCCGTTGTCCTTCAGGATCGTTGCGACGGTCGCGGCGCTGTCCGGGCGGATACAGTTGTATCCGGGGTCGGAGCTGACGAAATTGGTAACCGTGCCGAATCCCACCGCATGGGGGTTACGTCCGGTCAGCAGTGATGCCCGCGTCGGTGAGCACAGGGCGGTCGTGTGGAATCGGTTGAACCGCAATCCGCCGGCGGCCAATCGTTCGGCTGTGGGCATGTCGATCGGCCCGCCGAAGGCGGAGGACGCGCCGAACCCCATGTCGTCGACGAGAACCACGAGCACGTTCGGTGCGGCAGGGCATCTCGGCGCTCTCAACTCTGTCATCTCGGTTTCCTCTCGGGCCGGTTCACGGGGGCGTCACTGCCGCCGGTGGAGTCCGCCGAGCAAGAATTCGACGGACTCCACTGTTGCACCGCAACAACTTTCTCGACGTCTCTACCGGATTCCGGGGCGTCTCGGTCGTGGAGCGCGAGTCAGGGCACAGGTAGTGCCGGCGAATCGGATCGGGCGAGACTCTGTCCGGACGCGACACCACCGGTGGCCGGGGTGCGTCCGTGCCGCATGGCGAGTGTCACGAGGGCGGCGACGACGGCGGCGGCAGCACAGATCAGATAGGCGTAGTGGTAGCCCTGCATCGACGGGATGGGTTGGCCGGTATTCGGATTGACCACCAGCACGTAGCTGCCGACGAGCGCTCCGAGGAAGGCGCTGGAAAGTGCACCGGAGACCTGCTCCGAGGTGAATTTCATCGAGCCGGTGACCGCCTGGGTGTCGGCAGGCACCGCTTCGATGAGCAGGTTCTGGGAGGCCGAGTAGAAGCAGCCGCCGGCGATACCCATGAAGACAGCGAGCAGGATGGTCGTTCCGAGGCCGGTGACCGTGCCGAAGCCGATCAGGAGGGAACCGAGGAAGGCACCGATCATGCCGACCAGCATCGCGAGCCGAGGCGAGTGCTTGCGTGAGACCCAACCCGCGAGCAGACCGCAGGCGGCGGATGCCAGACCACTGGGCAGGCCGTAGTGGAGGGCGTATCCGATGGCGGACAGGCCCAGCCCGGACTCGTCGTTGCCGGGAATGGACGGCGCCCGCAGCATCTGGGGCAGAAGTGCACCGTTCGCCCCGTTGACGACGCCGTACGCGGCGGCGATCAGCAGGGTCATCCACACGCCGGGGCGGCCCAGGAGCGAGATGGAGATCAGCGGTTGCGCGATCCGGCGTTCGGCGAGGAAGAAGACGACGAGCAGGATCACACCGACGAGGATCGCCACACCGCGCACGTCCTCGTTGTTGGCGCCCAGGATGAGGGCACTCGCACCCAGGCCGAGCAGGGCCGCGCCGACGTAGTCGATCCGGTGGGCGAGCCGGACGGTGGTCTCGGGGACGAGGATCGCGATCGCGACGAGGACGATCGCCGAGTACACGAACAGGAACCAGAAGGCGCTGCGGAAACCGAAGGTCTCGATGAGCCATCCGCCGAGAAGGGGGCCGATGAGTGCCGATGCACCGATACCCACGCCGACGCCACCGACGCCGAGCGGGACCCATCGGGACGGAATGAGGTCACGGATCAATCCGTAGCAAACGACGGAGGAGGCGAGGCCGCAGGCCTGCAGCCCGCGGCCGGCGAGGAACAGTGGGTAGGCAGTGGCCGTTGCGCACAGGACCGTGCCCACCAGGAACGTGGTTCCGGCGGACAACAGAACCTTCTTCTTGCCGTACACGTCGGCGAGCTTGCCGATGATGGGAACGACCACGCCACCGACCAGCAGCGGGATGGTCATCACCAGTGTGATGCGGTTCGTCTCGAAGGCGAGTGCCATGTCGGTGAGTCCCGGAGCCACGAGTGTGAACTCGAAGGCGACGATCTCGGTCATCAGCGCGATAAGCACGATGATCAGGATCGATTGTCCTTTGGAACGGGATTCGGTATCCGAGGACTTCTGGTTGGGGGAGGGATGCGTGAACTCGGCCATGGCCGAACAACTCCAATCTGTGTGGAGGAGATCCAGCTCGGTGGGGGACCGGGGGCGACGTTTCTGCGACGAACCGCGGACCGTGAACTACCGAAAGCATTGAGGGACAGAACTATCTGTTCTGCGTCGGGCACCCGTTCGAGTCGAACGAACGTTGGACCGACCAATGCGGTGGACAGTAGCAAGCCGGTGTTGCGCAGGGAAGGGTTTGCGGGCAGTGACCCACTCAGCGGGAGGTTTCGTCGTGTCCGGCTCGGAATGCCGATCAGCCACGCACGTCGGTGGGCGCCTCGAGTAGGACGGAAACGGCCTCGACCAGAGCGGAAACGGTCAGATCGGCTGCAGTGGAATCGATCTGCCGGTTGTCCAACCGGTACTCGAGGTCGGCCAGTGTGCGAATCGTGAGTACCTGGACCATTCTGAGTCGCTCTTCGCGGACCCCGGGGCCGATCCCGTCCATGAGTTCCGACATCTGCCTGACCACCTCGCGTGAGCCGCTGCCGTGCCGGTCGTCGAACGGCTCGAAGTCGCGTCCACGGCCCAGGTACCTATCGAGAAATCGTGCGTAACAGGATGATCCGTTGGCAGCGACAACGGTGGTGGCCAGTGGGAGAACGTACGCGCCTGCCAGCTCCCGGGAGTCGGGTACGTCGAGTTCCGCGATCATGCGGTGGCGTGCCGCGTTGAGCGGGAGTAGCCGCAGATCGTAGAGGGCTTGGATGAGTCCGCTCTTGTCGCCGAAGTGGTATTGGACGGCCGAATTGTTGCGCTGTCCGGCGCGTTCGCCGATCTGGCGCATAGACACGTGCTCGACCCCGCGTTCGGCGAACAGGCGTTCTGCGGCGAGCAGGATCTTCGTGCGGACATCCTCGGTCATGTGAGTCATTGTGCCCGAGTGCGTCTCGAGCCTTGACGGGGACAGGCGCAGCACCTAGCCTCCGTTAAGACGCTTCGTCTTAGAAGAGAGTGTGTGATGCCCCGATCTGCACTGAAGGCACGACCCCTGACCCACGCCCTCGGGGCGGAGGTCACCGGTGTCGACCTGTCCCGCCCACTGGAACCCGCCGTGGTGAAGGAGGTCCGGGACCACTTCCACGAACACCAGGTGCTGTTCTTCCGCGATCAGCACATCGACGATGTCGCGCAACGAGACTTCGCAGCACACTTCGGTCCTCTGCAACGGTTCGCCTTCCTGCAACCGGTGTCGGAGGACGTTCCCGAGGTGCATGCAATCGACATCGACCCCTCCAGGCCCAAGACCGCGAACTCGGACATCTGGCACTCGGACGCGACGTTCCTGCACCGCCCACCGCTGGGGTCACTGTTACGGGCGGTGATACTGCCCGACATCGGCGGAGACACGCTGTGGGCGTCGATGTATGCGGCCTACGACGCACTTTCGTCACGGATGCAGCGTCTGCTCGACGGGATGACCGCAGTTCATGATTCGTCCAATTCGGCGTCGCACGCGAGGAATGCGGCGAACACTGAGTTCGAACCCTCGGTACATCCGGTCGTTCGAACGCATCCGGTCACGGGTCGCAAGGCGCTTTTCGTCAACAAAATCTTCACGACTCGCCTCGAGGGCCTCACCGAACGCGAGAACAGCGCACTTCTGCCGATGCTGACCGAGCACGTCGGATCCCCGGACTTCCAGGTTCGCTTCCGTTGGGAACCTGGATCGATCGCTTTGTGGGACAACAGATGTACGCAGCATTATGCGGTAGCGGACTACGCGCAGCGACGCCGGATGCATCGGGTCGTGATCGACGGTGACGTGCCGGTGTGACCGGCTGTCCGGTCCGGGTCGAGCAGTGATCTCCCCTGAAAGGCTTTCCGTATGACTCTCAACCGTTTCGCGATACCCATCGTTCCCGAGATGGTGCACCCCGCCCCGGCCGTCCACATCCAGGATCAGACGGAGAAGTTCCGTCAGGTCGAGCCGGTGCGTCCCCCGGTAGGCGCCCCGAACGTCCTCCTGGTGATGCTCGACGACGTCGGCTTCGGTGCCTCCTCCACGTTCGGTGGCCCGTGCCGGACCCCAACGGCAGATCGCCTGGCGTCGGAGGGGTTGAAGTACAGCAGGTTCCACACGACCGCGCTGTGCTCGCCGACGCGGGCCGCCACTCTCACGGGGCGAAACCACCACAGTGTCGGGATGGGGAACATCGCCGAGGTCTCGACGTCCTCACCGGGATACAACGGTATGCGGCCGGCGAGCGCCGCCACCGTCGCGAGGGTGCTGCAGGGTAATGGTTACGCGACAGCAGCATTCGGGAAGATGCACCAGACGCCGCCCTGGGAGACCACGGCGGCCGGCCCGTTCGATCACTGGCCGCTGCGCGAGGGTTTCGACAGGTTCTACGGGTTCCTGGGGGCCGAGGCAGACCAGTTCGCGCCGGTACTCCACGACGGTTTCACGATGGTGGACCCGCCTCGGACGGCGGCAGAGGGCTATCACCTCTCCGAAGACCTCGTCGACCAGGCGATCCGGTGGATCGAGGGCGTGGATGCTATGGATCCGGACAAGCCCTGGTTCTGTTATCTGCCGTTCGGTGCCGTCCACGCCCCGCTGCAGATTCCGGACTCGTACCAGGGCCGGTACCGCGGCGAGTTCGACCACGGTTGGGACGCGCAACGCGAGATCACGCTGGCTCGGCAGAAGGAGCTCGGTGTGGTCGCGGAGGACACCGCGCTGGCGCCGTGGACCCCCGGTGTTCCGCACTGGGACACGCTGTCCGACGTCCAGAAGGCGGTTTCGGCACGTTTGATGGAGACGTATGCGGCCTTCCTCGAACACACCGACGACCAGGTCGGACGGATGGTCGGCTACCTCGAGAACCGCGGCATGCTGGACAACACGCTGATCATCTACATGGTCGGTGACAACGGCGCCTCGACCGAGGGCGGCCTCGACGGATCGTTCAACTATCTCGCGACGCTCTGTGGCGCACCGCAGACGCCGGAGGAGATGTTCGAGCGGCTCGACGAGATCGGCACCGAGAACAGCTACGCGCACTACCCGGCCGGGTGGGCGGTCGCCATGGACACCCCGTACCAGTGGGCCAAGCAGGTCGCGTCACACTACGGCGGCACCCGGAACGGTCTGGTGATCCACTGGCCCGACGGGATCGAGGCGCGGGGTGAGGTGCGCAACCAGTGGCACCACTGCGTCGATATCACTCCGACCATCCTTGCGGCGGTCGGTGTGCCCAGCCCGACGACCGTGGACGGTGTGTCGCAACAGCCGATCGAAGGGGTCGCGATGAATTACTCGTTCGACGACGCCGCCGCTGCGGACCAACACGTGACCCAGTACTTCGAGATCTTCGGCAACCGCGGCATCTACGACCGTGGCTGGACCGCGGTGGCGGTGCACCGCAGGCCGTGGGAGTTGATGGCGCCGCCGCCGGACTACGCGGACGACGTCTGGGAGTTGTACGACACCTCGATCGACTGGTCCCAGTCGCGGGACCTGGCGGCACAGTATCCCGAGAAGCTCGCCGAGCTGCAGGAGAAATTCCTGCTCGTGGGCTGCCGATACCAGGTGTTTCCGCTCGACGATCGGACGAACACCCGCAACCTCGACCCGGACACGCGGGCCCCGCACGTGCTGCGCAGTCGCACCGGGCTGACGCTCTATCCGCACATGGACGGGATCGGGGAGAAGGCCGCGCCGCGTGTCTTCAGCTGCTCGTACACGATCACGGCGAAGGTCGAGATCGGCGGCAGCCCCGCGAACGGTGTGCTGGCGAGTATCGGCGGCCGATTCGGCGGATTCGCGCTCTACGTCCTCGACTCGTTTCCCGTCTTCTGCTACAACCTGTTCGGACGGAATCTGACATACGTCAGGTCACCCCAGCCGCTTGCTCGCGGCGAGCGAGAGGTGACGGCGGACTTCGCATACGACGGAGGCAGGCCGGGGAGCGGGGGCACGCTCACCTTGCTGGTCGACGGTGTGCCGGTGGACAAGCAGCGGATCGCGGCCACCTCGCCGTTCCAGTTCAGCCTCAACGAGTGCCTCGACATCGGCGTCAGCCGTGGCACACCGGTCACGGACGAGATCTCGCTCGGCGGTTTCGCGTTCGACGGCCGGCTCCACCATGTCCGGATCGACGTCGAGGGTGCACGTCCGCCGCAGGAACAGCAGGAGCTCGCGCGGATCGCCCGCGCCACCCACTGATTCGAGTAGCTCCACCCACTCGGCTTCGCCGGGTGGGTGGAGGGCCGCGGGGTCCGTCGGGACCTGCTCGACGCGAGCCGGTCAGGTCCGGGCTCGGACGCCCTCCAGGAACACCGACACGACGGAGTCGGCGAGCTGATCGATCCCGAAGTCGCGGGTGGGTGAGAACCAGCGCAACGACAACCAGACGGCGTCGCGGATGAGGCCGTACAGCACCTCGGCCGGCAGATCCGAGCGGAAATCACCCGACGCGATACCCGATTCGATGACCGCCATCCAGGCGTCCTTCGTGGTGCGAGCAGCGTCACGAATCTTGCTATGTGACTTCATCTTACGCAGATACGCGCCGTTGTTCTGGTAGATTTCGGACGCGTGCGGATGCGCCTGGCTGACCCGGAACGACGCCTTGACGAGGTCGTCGAGACGTCCGCGCGGATCGCTCGACGATGCGAGGATAGCCCTGTACTCGTCGACGAGGGCGTCGAGATACCGGGTGACGATCAGTTCGGCTATCGCGTCCTTGGACGGGAAGTAGTGATACAGGCTGCCGGAGAGGATGCCCACGCCGTCGGCAATGTCGCGGACCTTCGTGCCCGCGATGCCCTTCGTGGCGAACAGGCCGGCGGCCTGCTCCATGATCAAGGTGTGGCGCTCCGACCACTCCATGCCTACCTCCGAATCGAAACCGCTTGACGACCAGTGGGATCGTACTGGCGGCGTCAACTTTACCGACTGAATCAAACATTTGCTACATGCGTGGTCGAGGGGTGCGGACGGCGGGTATCTCAGGCTGCGTCCTGCCACCTGTCCAGGAACGTGCGGGTCACGGCGGCCAGGCGCGCCACGCGGCCATCCGGGTCGCCGCGCTCGGAAGTGAAGACTTCGAGACCCAGCACGACGTCCGGCGACGCGGTCCGGAGCAGGCGCACCATCTCCCCGACGGGGGCGGTACCTTCGCCGGGCGCGAGGCGACCGGTCATCGGTACATACTCGCCCGTCGCGACGGGCGCGCGCCAGTCGTTGATCTGGACCTCGAATACCCGGCCCGGCCCGAGTGACGACAACTCGGTCGGTGTTCCGCCCGAACGGATGTGGTGCCACGTATCGAACATGATGCCGACGGCGGCGGACCCCGCACACTCGACGATCTGGAGGGTGGTTGCCAGGTCCGGCAGCCCGGTGCCGGGGATGAACTCGAGGCTGACCCGCACCCCTTCCTGTCCGACCAGTTCGCCCACCTCACGCGCTCCCGCGGCCATCTCCTCGACACCGACGTCCGGCCGGCCGAGGAAGTGGGCCATGTTGACAGTGCGTGCCCCGAGTTCCACGGCGGCCTCCAGACACGCCTCGGCGTTCAGCGAATACGTGTCCCGCAGGGCCCGAGGGACCGCCCCGGGATCCGGCGAGCCCGGGAGATGATTCATCAGAGCGTCGACGACACCGACCCGGACGCCCGTCGCCGCCAGCCTTCTCCGCCAGGTCGGGACCTGTCGTGCGCGGAAGTACTGCCCCGGCTGTGCCGAGATCTCGGGAAAGCCGTGGCGCGCCGCCATTTCCGCGAGCTCGATCAGGTCGAGTTCGGGAACGCATCCCCACGACAGTGCCGTCCCGGTCAAGGGGAAGGGGTGTTCGGTCGTCACAGGCTTCTCCTGGGTCTCGGGTTCTTCGGAAACGATCACAGTCTTTTCGCGTACCGCCAGGCCTGCTCCGCGAGGCGCTCGGCCTGCGCGCCGAACGACGCCGGAGACCGATCGCTCGAGCCCATCGCACCGCGCAGTGTGCGGGTGTAGACGCCCTCGACGATGCACGCGATCTTCCACCAGTTGTAGGCGATGTAGAAGTCGATGTCGGGCACCGTGTCGGGCCGCGTTGCGGCGAGGTATTGCTCCACCAGGTCGTCTCGGGTGGGAAACCCCTCCACCCGCGTGGGCGGATTCTCGAGCGCGCACACGTCGTCGTCGGGTTGCGCCCAGTAGGCCAGCAGTTGACCGAGGTCGGCGAGTGGGTCGCCGACGGTGGTGAGTTCCCAGTCGAGGATGCCGCCGATCGTGCCGTCGGCCGTGAACAGGCAGTTGTCCAGCCGAAAGTCGCCGTGCACGATTCGCGCATCGCCCTGCCGGGGGATGCGTTCGAGCAGGCGGTCGTGGGTGCGCCCGATGTCGTCGAGGACGCGGACCCGATCGTGCGCCCAGTTCGTGGACCAGCGGCGCAGTTGCCGGGCCACGTAGTCGTCGCGATCCGCCAGGCCTCCCCATCCGACGTCTCGCGGATCGACGGCGTGCAGTGCAGCCAGCGCCTCCACCAATGCGGTCGCTGCGGCCGGCCTGCGGTCCCGAGGCACCGCGGCGGTGACGGTCTCGGGGTCGCGGAGCACGACGCCGTCGATGTGGTTCATGACGAAGAACGGTGCACCCGTGACGGAGTCGTCGTCACACGTGCCGACGACAGTCGGAGCGGGCACCGGTGTCCCGCGCAGACGGTCGAGCACCTCGGCTTCGCGCAGCACGTCGTGGGCGCGTGAATGCGCCATGCCGAGCGGCGGTCTGCGCAGGACCCAACGGCTGTCGTCGGAGCCGGTCACGAGGTAGGTGAGGTTCGAGCGGCCTCCGGCGATTCGGTCGAAGCGCAGCGGGCCGCGCGCGCCGTCGACGTGGTCGGTGAACCATCGGGAGACCGCATCGTCGCGGATCCCGGTGTCGGTGATGCTGCTCATCGAATGCCTTTCCAGTCGGGGCCGGACCCGGCACCATCGGTGAACTGGGCGAACTGGGCGAACTTCCGGCGGTCGTGACGGGGTCTCGTGGACGGTCCACCTGCACGCGAATCGCCGGTTCGGAATCGAGACTATACGGCGCATCAAACATTTGCTACATTCCGTTTGCACCGCGATCTGGACTGCTTCACCTGCACTGCGACAGGAGGATTCGTGCAACACTCTCTCTCGGATACCGCTGTGGGTACTCGATCCGACTTCAGCGTCTGCCTGGCGTCGGCGGCCGATCGCCCGATCGAGGAGTCGCTGGCGATGCTCCGGCGTATCGGGGCGGACCGGTTCGGGTTGCTTGCCTCGACTATGTCGAGGCAGGGCTGGGCCAGGTCGGTCGACGCGGTCAGGGCGTGCGGGTTGTCCGCGGACTTCATTGCCGGTGGTGTGAACGCGATGGCCGACGACGATGCGGGTTGGTCCACGAACATCGCACATCTGCAGCGGTCGGTAGATGCGGCTGCCGAGATCGGGGCCGGCACCGTCTGTTTCACCTCGGGTGGCTCTGGATTTCTGTCCTGGGAGGACGCGGCGTCCGCGGTGGTCGAACGGTTCGCGCCGCTCGTCGAGCATGCCCGGCGATCGGGCGTGGCGTTGGCAGTCGAGAACACGATGTCGATTCGTTCGGGAATCAGTTTCGTGCACTCGGTGTCCGACGCTGCAGAGTTGGCAGGCCTGCTGGGCGTCGGATTGTGTGTCGATCTCTACTCGGCGTTCCAGGAGCGTGGGCTCATGCGGACACTCGCGGACAATCTGGACGCGATCTGCCTGGTGCAGATCGGCGACCACCGGGTACAGGCGACGTCGGTACCCAACAGGTGGGTTCCGGGTGACGGGCAACTCCCGCTCGAAAGACTGGTCCGTGAGGTCCGGGAGATCGGATACACCGGAGTGGTGGATCTCGAACTGCTAGGTCCCGCGATCGATGCGGAAGGCGACGAGAGCGCACTGGCTCGCGGGCTGCAGTGGATGCGGACATTCGTGCCGTGATGGCGCGCACGTAGCAAATGTTTGATACGCCGAGTGCTCCGTGAATCGACGGGGCGTTGTCGGGACGTAGACGAAGGATGGAACAAATTGTCGGACAAGAGAATGTCGGAGAAGGAAGTGGTCAGCCGGCTGAAATCCGGGATGACCATCGGTATCGGAGGGTGGGGATCGCGGCGGAAGCCGATGTCGCTCGTGCGGGAGATCCTGCGGTCGGACATCGACGATCTCACCGTCGTGTCCTACGGCGGACCGGACGTGGGCCTGCTGTGTGCCGCGGGCAAGGTGCGCAAGGTGATCTTCGGGTTCGTCTCGCTGGACTCGATCCCGCTCGACCCGCACTTCCGTGCCGCTCGTCAGAGCGGAAACATCGAGGTCGCCGAGTACGACGAGGGCATGCTGCAGTGGGGTCTGTACGCCGCCGGGATCCGGCTGCCCTACCTGCCGACCCGCGCGGGTCTCGGCTCGGACGTGATGCGCGTCAACCCCGAATTGCGCACGGTCACCGATCCCTACGGGGACGAGAACTTGGTCGCGATGCCGGCGCTCCCGCTCGACGCGGCACTGGTGCACATGAACCGCGCCGACATGCACGGTAATGCGCAGTACCTGGGGCCGGACCTGTACTTCGACGACCTGTTCTGTATGGCGGCCGAGCAGGTGTACGTCTCGTGCGAGCGCATCGTGCCGACAGCCGAACTCACCGCGGAGGCGCATCCGTCGACGATCAGGATTCCCCGATTGCTGGTGTCCGGCGTCGTGGCCGCACCCGGCGGCGCGCACTTCACGTCGTGCGTGCCGGACTACGACCGCGACGAAGGATTTCAACGTGAATACGTCGCGGCTGCCAAGGATCCGGAGAAGTGGCAGACCTTCGTCGACCGCTACCTGGCGGGACCGGAGGCGGACTATCAGCGCGCGGTGCGCGGCGAGCGCGAGGAGACATCGGCATGAGTGCAGCGACACGGGCGGAAGTGTGTGCGGTCGCGTGCGCCGAGGCGTATCGCGGAAGCGGCGAAGTGATCGCCAGCGCATTCGGCACCATTCCGGCCATCGGAGTCCGATTGGCGCGGAACACCTTCGAGCCAGATCTCATGGTGTCCGACGGTGAAGCCAGTGCGGTACGAGGCACGTGGGCGGTAGGTGGTGCGGCCGACGGTGAGGTCGAGGCGTGGCTGCCGTTCAACCAGATCTTCGATCTCGTGTGGAACGGCAAGCGCCACATCATGATGATCCCCACCCAGCTCGACACGTACGGCAACTGCAACATCTCCGCGATCGGGGATCACGCCCGCCCGGCTGTTCAGCTGCTGGGGGTACGCGGAGCGCCGGGCAACACCGTCTATCACCCCACCAGCTACTGGGTGCCCAGGCACAGCACCCGGGTGTTCGTGCCCAAGGTCGACATGGTCTCGGGTGTCGGATACGACAACGCCCGCAAGGCGGGCCCGGCGGCTACGCGGTACCACGAGCTCCGCCGGGTCGTCACGGATCTGGCGGTGCTGGACTTCACGCCGGACACGGGGCGACTGCGACTGGTGTCGGTCCATCCCGGCGTCACCGTCGACGACGTCGTCGGGGCCACCGGATTCGACCTCGTGATCCCGGACTCGGTTCCACAGACGCGAATCCCGACCGCGGAAGAGCTCGAGCTGATCCGCACGGTCATCGATCCGCGCAACCTGCGCGACAAGGAGGTACCCGCGTGACCACCGTCGAATCGAATCGCAGTGCGCTGCACACCCGACTGTGCGACCTGTTCGGAGTGAAGTATCCGATCGTGCAGACCGGAATGGGCTACGTCTCCGACGCGAAGCTCACCGCGGCCACCGCCGCGGCCGGTGGTCTCGGCATCATCGCCGGTGGGATGCTCAGCTTCGACGAGCTCGAGCAGGCGATCAACTACGTCAAGGACCACACCGACGCCCCGTTCGGCGTGAACCTGCGGGCCAACCAGGAGGACATCGACAAGCGGTTGGACCTGTTGATCCGCTCGGGCGTCAAGGTCGCGTCGTTCGCGCTCGCGCCCAAGCGGGACCTGATCGCGAAGCTCAAGGACGCCGGACTGGTGGTGGTTCCGTCGATCGGGGCCCGCCGGCACGCCGAGAAGGTCGCCGAGTGGGGCGTCGACGCGGTGGTGGTGCAGGGTGGCGAGGGTGGCGGCCACACGGGCGCCGTTCCGACGAGCCTGCTGCTGCCGCAGGTGGTCGACGCGGTCGACATCCCCGTCATCGCGGCGGGTGGCTACTTCGACGGCCGCGGTCTGGTCTCGGCGCTCGCGTACGGCGCCGACGGCATCGCGATGGGCACCCGGTTCATGCTGACCAGCGACTCGCCGGTGGCGCAGGTCGTCAAGGACGTCTACCTGTCGAAGTCGGTGAACGACACCGTGGTGACGCTGGAGATCGACGGTGTCCCGCAGCGGGTGCTCCGCGCCGGCACCATCGATCAGCTCGAATCCACGAGGGGCCCGCAACGCGTGGTGCGCGCCGTGCGCAATGCCCTTGCATTCCAGAAACTCTCGGGAACCCCGTGGAAGGACATGATCCGCGAGGGGCTCGAGATGAAGAAGAGCCACGAACTCGGTTGGCGTCAGGTGGTGATGGCCGCGAACGCGCCCATGCTGTACCGCTCTGCGCTGGTCGACGGCAACGCCGACATCGGCGTGATGGCCACCGGTCAGGTGGTGGGGCTGATCGACGACATCCCCAGCTGCGCCGAACTGATCGAGCGGATCGTTGCCGAGGCCGAGACCACGCTGGCACGGCTGGCAACTACCGACCGCACGTAGCAAATTCTTGATTCTCTCTGGAGGAGGACGACGATGAACCAACTCGACAATCGCGTGATCGTGGTGACCGGCGCGGGCCGCGGAATCGGCCGCGAACACGCCCTGCTGGCCGCCGCCGAGGGGGCCCGCGTGGTGGTCAACGACACCGGTGCCGGCCCGGACGGCAAGGGCTCGGATCCGTCGCTGGCGATACAGGTCGCGGACGAGATCACCGCCGCCGGTGGGGTGGCTGTCGCGAACGACGCCGACGTGACCACGATCGAGGGCGCGCAGAGCCTGCTCGACACGGCACTCGGCAGCTTCGGAGTGGTGCACGGACTGGTGAACAACGCAGGCATCCTGCGAGATCGCATGTTCGTCAACATGAGCGAAGACGAGTGGGACGACGTGATCACCGGGCAGCTGCGGGCCACGTTCGCCCCGTGCCGTGTCTTCGGCGCGCACTGGCGCGACCGGTCGAAGGCCGGCGACGACGTCAAGGCGTCGATCGTCAACGTCTCGAGCACGTCCGGACTGCTCGGTGCCGTGGGACAGAGCAACTACGGAGCGGCCAAGGCCGGTATCGCGTCGCTCACGGTGATCCTGGCGCAGGAACTGGAGCGCTACGGGATTCGTGCGAACGCGATCACGCCCGTCGCACGCACCCGTATGACCGAGGAGGTTCCGGGCATCAAGGACATGGTCGCGGTGCCCGCGGACCCGGAGGCATTCGACGTGTACCACCCGGGCAACGTCTCGCCCGTCGTCGCGTACCTTCTCACCGAGCAGTGCCCCGCCAGCGGTTCGGTGTTCTACGCCAAGGGCGGCGAGATCCGTCAGTTCCTCGGCTGGCAGTACGGGAAGATCATCGACAAGGGCGCCCGCTGGACCGTCGACGAGCTCGTACAGGAGATGAGCGGTCTTGTCTGAGTCCACCGCGCCCACTCCCGGACCGGCCCACGGTCTCGTCCAAGGACGGTCCGTCGTCGTGACCGCGGCCGCAGGCACCGGTATCGGGTTCGCTGCGGCTCAGCGGTTCGCGGCCGAGGGCGCTCACTTGACGATCAGCGACCGGCACGAACGCCGACTCTCCGAAGCCGCGGACAGGCTCGAGGCGGAGTTCGGAACCCGTCCGCTCACCGTCGTCTGCGATGTGACCGATCAGGAGCAGATCGACCGCCTGATGGACAGTGCGGTCGAGGAACACGGAGCCGTCGACGTCCTGGTGAACAACGCCGGCCTCGGCGGCACGGCGAGCGTGACCCACATGACCGACGACGAATGGAACTCGGTCCTGGACGTCACTCTCACCAGCACGTTCCGCGCCACTCGCTCGGTGCTGCGGCACATGGTGCCGCGGCGCAGCGGCACCATCATCAACAATGCCTCGGTCATCGGTTGGCGTGCGCAGGCCGGACAGGCGCACTACGCCGCCGCGAAGGCGGGAGTGATGGCCCTGACGCGCTGCTCTGCACTGGACGTGGCCGAGCACGGTATCCGGGTCAACGCCGTCTCGCCCAGCATCGCGATGCACGCGCATCTGGCGAAGGTGACGAGCGATGAGCTGCTCGGACAGCTCAGCGCCCGTGAGGCTTTCGGACGCGCCGCTGAGCCGTGGGAGATCGCGAACGTCATGGTGTTCCTCGCGAGCGACTACTCGTCGTACATGACCGGTGAGGTCGTCTCCGTCAGTAGTCAGCACGCCTGATTCGATCCGCACATCCCTGGAGGGAACATGGCAAACGCAGATGCCGTCGGCATCGAGGGCAAGGCCTACGACCTCGACGTCGAGCGTGGCAAGATCCGTGAGTTCGCGGTGGCGACCTACTCGTCGAATCCCGACTATCTGGAGCGCGAGGACGCGGTGTCGCCGCCGACCTTTCTCACCACCACCAATTTCTGGGCCCCTACCGATGGCAATCCTTGGAAGGCAGTCGAATTCGACGGCAAACGTGGACTCCACGCCGAGCAGAAGTACGAGTTCTTCGGGCCGCCACCGAAAGCCGGAACCCGGCTGCGCTGCACGTCGCGGATCACCGACGTCTACACCAAGCAGGGCCGTCGCGGTGGTGAGTTGACGTTCGCGGTGATGGTGACCGATTTCGTCGACGAGGCCGGCACGTTGGTGGCCCAGGCCACCATGACCGGCGTCGAAACCGCCCGACCCGCAACGGAGGACGCATGACCGCAGCGCTGACAGTTCCCGGCCCCTGGACCGTCGGGCCGGTGACCCGCACCGACTTCGTTCGCTACCAGGGTGCGTCGGGCGACATGAACCCGATCCATCACGACCAGACATTCGCCGAGGCCGCCGGGTATCCGTCGCCGTTCTCGGTGGGCATGTTCCAGGCGGGGTTGCTGGCGACGTATGCGAGCGAATGGCTCGGTGCCGAGAACATTCGGTCCTACCGGGTGCGGTTCCTCGAACAGGTGTGGCCCGACGACGTGCTCACCTGCACCGCGCAGATCCTGCGCCAGTACGAGGAGGGCGACGTGACCAAGGTGGATCTCGAACTCGACTGTGCCCGGCAGACAGGCGGACTCGCGGTCAAGGCGTGGGCGACCTTCGCGACCGGCCCGGTCGGGGGGTCGGCGTGAAGGCTCAGCTGTGCCGGACGCTCGGCGCGCCGGACACGTTGCGGCACGAAGACATCGACGATCCGGTACCGGGGCCGGGTGAGGTGCTGGTCGAGGTACACGCATCCGGCGTGAACTTCCCCGACGGCCTCATCGTGGCAGGCAACTACCAGACCAAGCCGCCTCTGCCGTTCGTGCCCGGTTCCGAGGCGGCCGGGGTGGTGCGGACGGTTGGGGAGGGCGTCACCGGTATTGCCGTCGGTTCCCGCGTGCTCGCCTTCTGCGGCATGGGCGGCTACGCGGAGCAGGTCGTCGTCTCGGCGCAGATGGTGTTCCCGATCCCGGACGCCATGTCGTACACCGATGCCGCCGGGTTCGCCGTGACTTACGGGACGTCGTGTCACGGCCTGGTCGACCGCGCCGACCTACGAGCGGGGGAGACACTCCTCGTGCTCGGCGCATCGGGCGGCGTTGGCCTCACGGCCGTCGAAATCGGAAAGGCGCTGGGGGCGCGCGTGATTGCGGCGGCGTCGAGTCCGGAGAAGCTGGAACTGTGCCGATCGCACGGTGCGGACGAGACGATCGACTACTCCGGGGAAGACCTGAAGGAGCGAGTCGCCACGCTCACGGACGGCGGAGTCGACGTCGTGTACGACCCTGTCGGCGGTGACCACGCGCAGGCCGCAGTGCGTTCGCTCGCGTGGGGCGGCCGGTACCTGACAGTCGGCTACGCGTCGGGCGACATTCCCAGGGTAGGGCTCAACAGGCTGCTCGTGTGCTCCGGCTCCGTGCACGGCGTGCTGTGGGGCGCGTGGGCGAAGCGCAACCCGGAGCGCAACGGCGACAACATGAATCGTCTGTTCGGCTGGTACGAGCGAGGCGCCCTCCACCCGCATGTGAGCGCGGCCTACCCGCTCTCCGACGCGGCGGCGGCGCTGGACGTCGTGATGGGCCGGCGAGCCCTCGGCAAGGTCGTCCTGACGTCCGTGGCGGACTAGACAGCGTCACGACACATCTTCGAATCGAGAGGAAACCCTGGTGGATCTGTCACCGAGTCCCGAAGCCCGCGAGATCATCGCTCGCCTCGAGAAGTTCATGGACGAGTACGTCTATCCCGCGGAGCCGGTGTACGCGAAGCAGCTCGAGGCCGACGGCCCGCACAGCCACGTCCTGCCGCCGATCGTCGAGGAGCTCAAGACCGAGGCGCGCAGGCAGGGGATGTGGAATCTCTTCCTGCCGGCGCTGTCCGGGCTCACCCACTTGGACTACGCGCACATCGCGGAGGTCACGGGCCGTTCGCCCTACATCGCGCCCGAGGCCTTGAACTGCTCCGCGCCCTCGACCGGGAACATGGAAATTCTCCACATGTTCGGCACGCCTGAGCAGCAGGAACGTTGGCTGGATCCGCTGCTCGACGGACGCATCCGATCGGGCTTCTCCATGACGGAACCGGATGTCGCATCGTCCGATGCGCGGAACATCTCGACGTCGATCGTGCGGGACGGCGACGAGTACGTGGTCAACGGACGGAAGTGGTGGACGACGGGCGCGGCGGACCCGCGGTGCGAGATCCTCGTGGTGATGGGTAAGACGGACCCGGATGCCGCACCTCATCGGCAGCAGTCGATGATCCTGGTTCCCGTAGCGACACCGGGCGTCGAGATCATCCGTTCGCTGCCGATATTCGGGTACCACGACCAGCAGGGGCACGCCGAGATTCAGTTCACGGACGTCCGCGTTCCGGTCGGCAACATGCTCGCCGGTGAGGGCGAGGGTTTCGCGATCGCTCAGGCGCGTCTCGGACCCGGCCGGATCCACCACGCGATGCGCTGCATCGGTATGGCCGAACGCGGTCTCGAACTCATGGTGCGACGGACGATGGCGCGCAACGCCTTCGGAGGGCCCATCGCGGACCAGGGGGTGGTCCGTACCTGGATTGCCGAGTCCCGCATGGAGGTCGAGCAGGCACGACTGCTGGTGCTGAAGACGGCGTGGATGATCGACCGGGTGGGCGCCAAGGGTGCGCAGATCGAGATCGCGGCTGTGAAGGTGATCGGTCCGCGCGTCGCCAGGTCGGTGCTGAACCGGGCGATCCAGTGTCACGGCGGCGGCGGTGTGACCGACGACTTCCCGATCGCCCGCATGTGGGCGAGCGCCCGCATCCTGGGAATCGCCGACGGTCCGGACGAGGTGCACATCCGCAGCGTCGCGCGTCAGGAGCTACGGAAGTACCGAGCGGCACCGTCCATATAGCCGGATCGACAGGCCCAGCAGAAGACAGCAGGTGGCAGACCCCTTTCGTCGTTGTTGCGAAAACGAACTCACTGATCGAGGAGGAAAGATGACGGCACGTAGTCGCCCGCGTGGCGGGCACATCGCAGTGTGGGTGGTCGTATCCGCGCTATTGCTTGGCGCGTGTGGTGGGGGTGCATCCGGCGGAGTCACGTCGTCGGGTGGTGAACTCGATCAGACGGCCGTTCTGCGGGTGACGACCGCCGCCCCGTCTCGTAACCTCGATCCGTACTTGCAAACAAGCTACGGCGGCTGGGGCTACCTCACGCCGGTCTTCGATCGGCTGATCATGGTGGATTCGAACGACCGGATGGTCCCCGGACTCGCGACGGAGTGGAACTTCGCCGCCGACGGTTCGTACCTCGAACTCACGCTCCGCGAGGGCGTGTCATTTCATGACGGGGAAGCCTTCGACGCCGATGCCGTCGCGGCCAACATCACTCGGGGACAGACAATGTCGGGCAGCACCGTCGTCGACGCACTCAGTGACGTCACCAGTGTCGAAGTGGTGGACCCGACACATGTCCGGCTGCACCTCGCGCCCGGCACGGGCGTGGAGCTCCCCGGCCGCTTCACCACCAACGTCGGAATGATGATCAGCCCGGCCGCGATCGCGGCCGGCGCCGACATTCGCAATGACCCGGGGGAGTTCGGCTCAGGCGCCTACGTCGTCACCACGTACGTTCCCGAGGAATCACTCGTGCTGACGCGGGCGGAAGGGGAGAACTGGGATCCCGCCGCCGGGCGAGTGGCCGGAATGGAGATTCGGGCGATACCCGATGCATCCACGCGCCTGAACGGAATCCGAACCGGTGCCACGGATCTCACGTGGGTGAGTTCGGCCAGCGAGGTCGCTGGGGCCAAGGATCTGGCAGCGGGCGGAGCGCTGAACATCGAGGAGGTCGAGTTTCGAAACGTGCTGGGAGTCATGCTGCGCTCGCGTGGTGATCTTGCCGACCCACAGTTGCGGCAGGCCATCGCGCGTGCCATCGACCCAGATGAGATCAACGCGCTGTTCGCGGGGACGTGTACACCGTACCGGCAGATCTATCCGGCAGACTCCTGGGCAGCGGACGAGTCCTATCAGTACCCGTATGTGTATGACGCGTCGGCCGCGCAGCGGCAGGTGAAGGCTGTCGGCCCCTCCACGGTGACGCTGACCTTCGGCGCCGGAACGAACATGGAGAAGCCGGCCAATGTGATTCAGGCGCAGTTGACCAAGGCCGGAATTCGAGCCGAGCTCAATCCGGTTCCCAACAGTCAGAGCGAACCGCGCAACGCGGCCGGCGAGTTCGAGGCCGTCGTCACCAGCAGTCTCAACGTCCGCGTCGATCCGGCCGAGACCGTCGCGCAGTACGTCACCGGGCCGTACGCGTTCGCGAACGACAACGCAGAGATCGCGGCGCTCGCCCAGCAGGCAGCCGATCCGACGATGAGCCAGGACGGCCGAGCCGGCCTGTACCACGACATCTGGTCGAAGACTCTGGACGAAGCGTTGTTCATTCCCATCTGCCACCAAACCAATCTGACGGTGTTCACCGACAACGTCGCAGGCGCCCAGGACATCCCGTGGGTCGGTTCCGGCGTCTTCGACGTGCGTCAGGTCGCCATCACGAGATAGCCACTCCGGCAACCGAGCGGACGCGCGAGGAGACGATCGATGAGTAAAGGGCTGTTCCACAGTGCACTGGTGCCAGGGGGGTTCGCGGCCGGGCCCGAGCGTTACCGGGACATCTCGATCAGCGAAGCCCTCCGGGGTTGGGCAGAGCAAATCCCCGAGGGGCCGGCGTTCATTACCGCTACCCGCGCTCTCACGTGGCGCGACTACGACCGGACCGCGGACACAATCTCTGGCGCACTCGCCGCCGGCCCCGGCGGAAGCCGTTCGCGTGTGGCGGTTGTGCTACCCGACACGGGCACCTTCCACGCGGCCTTGGTCGGCTGCTACCGGGCCGGTCGGATCGCGGCCGCCATCGGTCCGCGCTCGGGGGTGCGGGAGATCGCGCACGTCATGCGTCGCAGCGGATGTGCCGTGCTCGTCACCGCCTCCACGATGCGCGGACGTTCCTGGCGCCGATTGCTCGACGAACTGCGCGAGCACGACGTCGTCCCCGCCGGCGTCGTGGTGGTCCATGAGGAGACTGGCGCGGTGGAACGGCCCGGCGTCGCTGCCGAGGCTGCGCCGGACGGGCCCGATGGGCAACCGTTCACCACGTCGGAGGTGACGATTCTGAACTCGACGTCGGGCACGACAGGACTGCCGAAGGTGGTCGCACACAACGAACGTAAGTGGGTGGAGTTCGCTCGTGAGGCGATGCAGGGTGCTCACATCACTGCCGACGACGTCGTCTGTTCGGTTGTTCCGGCGCCGTTCGGCTTCGGTTTGTGGTCGGCGCATTTCCTTCCCGCACTGCTCGGCATCCCGGTCGTGGTCACGGCGAAGTTCGACGTCGACGAGATGGCGATGATGATCGAGCGCGAACGAGTGACCGTACTGTGCTGCGTCAGCACGCAGTTCAAGATGCTGCTCCGATCGGAAGCCGTGCGTGACCGCGATCTGTCGAGTCTCCGGGTCCTGTACACCGGCGGTGAACCAGTGCCCTATCGCGATGCACGCGCGTTCGAGGAGCGAACGGGGGCCAAGGTTCTGCAGTTCTACGGGTCGAACGAGGCGGGCGTCGTGAGCCGCACGACCCTGGACGACGACGTCGAGACCCGGTTGCGTACCTGCGGTCACGTGCTCGAGTCGGCGAACGTTCGGGTCCTCGACGACGCCGGGTCCGATTGCGCCGGCCCGCGGCGCCGCGGCCAACCTGCTGTGCGGGGCCCGTTGCTGTCCGCAGGGTACTGGGAGGATTCGGCAGCGAACCTCGAGTTGTACACCGACGACGGGTGGATGCTGCTCGGCGACGTGGTGGAGATCGACGAGACGGGCAGGGTTCGCGTCGTCGGGCGCAAGGCCGATTTCGTCATCAGGGGCGGCAAGAACATCTCGATCGTCGAGATCGAGGAACTCGTCGGCGGCCACGAGTCCGTGTCGGACGTCGCGGTCGTCGGAGTACCCGACGACCTCTACGGCGAACGCGTCTGTGCAGTAGTCGTTCTCGTCGGCGGCGGAAGTCTCGACACCGAATTGCTCGCGACCTGGCTGCGATCCCGAGGCGTCACGACCGAGTACCTGCCGGAGTACGTCGTCCCCGTCGACGGTCTGGCCCTCGGCCCCGGAGGCAAGACCGACCGCCGGGCTGTGAGAGCCACGGCCGTGGAGGTGCTCAGCCGTACAACTCGGTGATCCGGTCCGAGAAGTTGTCGACCACCTTCTTGCGCTTGAGCTTCATGCTGGGAGTGATCTCGCCGTTCTCGACGGTCAGTTCTCGTTCGAGGATCGTGAAGCGTTTGATCTGCTCCCACCGGTTGAGTCCGGCGTTGAGCTGATCCACGTACGCGCTCATCATTGCGACCGTCGGACCGGCCGAGGCGATCTCGCGAAGCGGTCTGTCGCCCATCCCGTTGTCGACCGCCCATTCGGCGACCGCCTCGCCGTCCAGACTGATCAGCGCGACGCAGTACGACTTCCCTTCGCCGTGGACGATGATCTCGCCGACGTAGGGGCAGATGCCCTTGAACGTCGCCGCGATCGCCGACGGCGCCACATACTTTCCGTTGGATGTCTTGAACATGTCCTTCTTGCGGTCCGTGATCCGCAGGAAGCCGTTCGCGTCGATGGTCCCGATGTCGCCGGTGTGGAACCAGCCGTCCGAGTCCAGTGCATCCGCCGTGGCCTGGGGATTCTCATGATAGCCGCTCATCACGCCGGGACTCCTGAGGAGGATCTCGCCGTCCTCCGCGATCTTCACCTCGGTGCCGGGGATGGGCCAGCCGACGGTACCGAACCGATAGGCGGACGGCCGGTTCACGAGTGACGCCGCGCTGGTCTCCGACAGCCCGTAGCCCTCGAGGATGACGATGCCGACCGCGTCGAACCATTGCGCCACACCGCGATCCAGCGCCGCGGACCCCGAGATGAAGAACTTCAGACGGCCGCCGAACCGCTCGCGAATCTTTTGGAACACCAGGCGGTCGGCCACGGCATACTGCGCTTTCTGCATGCCGGACAGAGTCTTTCCGGACTGCCGGGCCTTGGACGCGGACAGTCCGACGCCCATCGCCCAGTCGAAGATCTTCTCCTTCACGCCGCCGTCGGCCCGTACCGTCGCCTCGATCCGGGCATGCGCCTTCTCGAAGATCCGCGGCGCGGCACCCATGAAGGTGGGCCGCACGACCGCGAGGTTGTCGACGATCCTGTCGACGCGACCGTCGACGGCGGTCGCAAACCCGATCTGCAACGGCAGCGTCAGCAGCACCTTGCCGAACACGTGCGACAGCGGCAGCCACAGGTACTGCAGGTCATCGGCATCGAGGATGCCGGTCGCGTCGATCGCCGCGGCCTCGTACGTCCACGCCGAGTGCGGTAGCCGGACGCCTTTGGGGCGGCCGGTGGTGCCCGACGTGTAGATGAGCGTCGCCAAGCTGTCGGGGGAGATGCCGGCGATCCGTTCGTCGACGGCGTCGGGCCGCTCGGACAGCAGACGCTCGCCCAGACCGGCGAGTTCGTCCAACCCGATCACCCATTCGTCGTCGGGCACGGTGCCTTCGATCAGGACCACCCGGTCGACGTCGGGGATCTCGGCGCGATGCTCACGCAGCTTGGCGAGCTGCGCCTCGTCCTCGGCGACGACGATGCGACTGCCGGAGTTCGAGACGATGAACGCAACGTCGGACGCGTTCGTGGAGGGGTAGACGGTGGTGGTCGCGGCGCCGGCGCACATGACCGCGAGATCCGCGAGCACCCACTCGTACCGGGTCGCGGACGCGAGTGCGACGCGTTGCTCGGCCTGCACGCCCAGCGCGATCAGTCCTGCTGCGAGTCTTCGGACGCGTTCGCCCACTTCGGACCACGTGACGCTCGCCCAGCCCTCACCGCCCGGTCCCGGGTGGCGAAACGCCTCGGAGCGGGGCGACGCTGCCACCCGATCGACGAACATCCGGGCCACCGACGGCGCCCTCTCCTCGATCCTGGACCAGTCCACGACCTCGTCTGACGCGCGCGAAGCTGTCATGATCCGAGTCTAGGAACGTCGTCGCAACCGCCGAACGGGAATCCACGGCACGGTTCGGTCTCGAAAGCGTGACGCGGATTCCCGTTCGGCGGGCTGGTCAGCGCAGGTCGCGGCGGCGAAGTGCCAGCAGTCCGGCGAGCAGGAGCGACACGTCGATCAGTAGCAGCCACACGATCGGTGTCGTGCTGAACTCGCCGCCGGGAAGCCGCGGCAGGTGCAGGAACGGTACGAGGTCGAGGAGGGGCTGCGGGAGATCGGCGACGATGCCGAACACGTACAGCGCCATCATCGCTCCGAAGAGGCCCCACGCAGCAGGCGCGAACCGGGGCGTGAGTCCGAACATCACGACGGCGACGCCGGTCAGCAGCCAGACTCCGGGCAGTTGCACCAGTGCCGCACCGAGAATGCGCGGCACCTGGTCGCCCACGTCGCCGACGGAGACGCCGTAGGCGATGCCGGCCGCGAGTCCGGCGACGGTGAGCGCGACGGCCGGACCGGCGAGCGCGAACAGGATGTGGCTCATCGCCCAGCGCTGACGTCCGATCGATGCGGCGAGCACCGATTCGGCCCGGCCGGATTCCTCCTCGTCGTGCAGTTGCAGCGTCGAGGAGATCGAGTACGCGCCGGCGAGGAGTCCGAAGATGGTGAAGCCCAACGCAATGAACGAATCCTCGATCGCCTGGGCTCCCCCCAGTCGCGCGAGCGCCTGGGTGACAACCTCGCTGTTGCCCAGTTGGTCGCTGACTCCGTGCGCGGCTCCGCCGATCACGAGTGCGAACACGGTCAGCCCGATCGTCCAGGCGACCAGCGGTCCCCGCTGCGAGCGCCACGCCAGCCCCTCCGGGCCGGACAGCGACGGCGGTGACGCTGCGGGACCGGGGCGTTCGGCGATCAACCCTGCGCCGAGATCACGGTGCGCGAGAAGTCGATACGCGACCGCGACGAGTGCGACGGTGGTGACGGCGGGGAGCAGTAGCACCCACCAGCGCTCGTCGGCGTAGGGACGCACCTGCTGCGCCCAGCCGATCGGGGACAGCCACGACAGCGTTCCCGAACCAGCGTCACCGACTGCGCGAAGCAGGAAGGCGACGGCGAGGACACCGAACGAAATGCCTCGGGCAAGACGGGCTCCGGTGCTTACCTGCGCGGCGACCGCGGCCACGCCGGCGAACACGACGCCCACCGCGAGTACGGCCGCGCCGAACGCGACGGCTCCGGCCCCACCGGTGCCGATCGAGATCAGTCCGGCGGCGCTGACGGCGGCGCTGACGACGGCACCCGCCCCGGCGACGAAGAGCGCCGCCGTCAGGCCCGCGTAGCGGCCCACCGACGTCGAATCCAGCAGTTCGGTGCGGCCGGTCTCCTCCTCGGTTCGGGTGTGGCGGACGACCGTGAGGATGACCGAGACGGCCAGGAACGTGAAGAGATAGCCGGCTCGCCACGTCGTCAGTGCTCCGACACTGGAACCGAAGATCGGTCCCACCAAGGCAATTTCGGATTTGAGAGCCACCGTCGACGACGCGAAGGCGTCGAGCTGGCTCTGGGTTGTGTACAGCCCGGCGATCGCCTTGCCGTAGACGATCGGCAGCAGTCCGATGACGATGGACCACAGCGGCAGGATCACCCGGTCACGGCGTAGGGCCAGGCGGGCCAGCGCGACGGTGCCGGTGAACGGTGATTGCACCGGTGTCGCCGCGTCGGCGGCCACCGGTGCGGTGGTGGTGGTCATACCCGAACCTCCTCCGAAAGCTCGTAGTGCCGCAAGAACAATTCCTCGAGTGTCGGCGGTGTGCTGACCAGGCTGCGGACGCCGATCTCGCCGAGAGCGCGGATGAGGGCGCCGAGGCTGTCTGCGTCGACCTGGCAGTGCAGCGTCCGACCGTCGATCCGGATGTCCTCGACGCCGGGAATCCGGCTGAGATCGCCTGGATCGCTGGTGAGTTCGGCCGTGATGGATGTTCGACTCAGGTGGCGCATCGACGCGATCGAGCCGCTCTCGACCGCCTTACCGGCCCGGATGATGGTGACCTTCTCGCACAGCGCGTCCACTTCCGACAGGATGTGGCTCGACAGCAGCACCGTCACACCCCGCGCGCGTGCCTCGGCGATGCATTCGCGGAAGACCCGCTCCATCAAAGGATCCAGCCCCGACGTGGGCTCGTCCAGCAGGAGCAGTCGGGCGTGTGAGGAGAATGCCGAGATCACCGCAATCTTCTGCCGGTTGCCCTTCGAGTACGAGCGCGCCTTCTTGCGTGGGTTCAGGTCGAAGCGCCCGATCAGGTCGGCGCGACGATCGGTGTCGAGGCCGCCGCGCATCCGTGCCAGCAGGTCGATGATCTCGCCGCCGGTCAGTGACGGCCACAGCGTGACATCCCCTGGGACGTAAGCGACTTCGCGATGCAACGACACGGAGTCGCGCCACGCGTCGCGGCCGAACAGCATCGCGGTGCCTGCGTTCACCCGGAGCATGCCGAGCAGCACCCGAATCGTCGTGGACTTGCCGGCGCCGTTGGGGCCGAGGAAGCCGTGGACCTCGCCCTCGCCGACCGTAAGATCCAGGCCGTCGAGCGCCCGGGTGGTGCCGAACGACTTCTCGAGCTTGTCGACTTCGATGATGGTGGTCATGCCCGCTCCTCGGGAGATGAGTGGTGGGTGTAGGCGTCGAGCATCGTGGAATCGGTGAACAGGCCCTCGGTGTAGACCTCGAGGGCCGGGAGCATCGTCTCGTCGGTCATGTCGGCGATCGCGCGGGAGTAGTCGACGCTCCCGTCGGTGCCGGTGCGCATCTGCAGGAACAGCAGCGTCGAACCGAGGCTCTCCATCGCCAGGTACCGCGCCCGCGCCCGCGGATCGCGGCTCGGGCGCACGCGGCCCTCGGCGACGCCCGCTTCGAGATACGCCTCGACGCCGGCGACGATGTGCTCGAAAAGGGAGGTGGCGAGTTCTCCGCCCGCCTGGAACGATCGCACGAGGTATGCGACGAGCGGCATATAGCGGTCGATCCGGCTCAGGGACAAGAGCATTCGTCCCGGGCCGGACGCGGTGAGTACCTCGCGTTTCTCCGTCATGATGATATCGAGCACGTGTTCGTCGCATACCGCGCGCAGACCCTGCTTGGATCCGAAATGGTGGTTGACGAGCCCGGGGGAGACTCCGGCCGCGGTCGCGACGACGCGCACTCCGGCGTCGAATCCCTGCTCGCCGAAGACGTGGATCGCTGCGTCGCGGATACGGGCACGGGTGTTCAGGTCCCGATCCGCCGGAGCAGTGGCTGAACACATGTTCAAAGCATTGCTCGCCTGTTCAACGCGGGCAAGAGAAGGTAGTGCGTCCTGACGGAATCTTGACGGTGAGGACCCGCTGGGGACTGACACAAGAATTCCGGCCCATCAAACGTCCGACTGTGTTAGCTTCGCGAACGAATTGACCCGTGACCCGGGTCACAAGTGAGTGAGGATGGTCTTACGTGACGCTGAACATCGCCGACCTGTACGAAGCTGTCGCCGACGCGATCCCCGAGCGGGTTCCGGTGGTGTGCGGCGACGAGCGTCGTAGCTATGTCGAACTCGATCGGCGGGCCAACCGGCTCGCCCACCACCTCGAGTCGGTCGGCGTGCAGCCCGGCCAGCATGTCGCGATCCACAGCCGCAACCGCATGGAGTACGTCGAGGCGCTGCTGGCCTGCCTCAAGGTCCGGGCCGTCGCGATCAATGTCAACTTTCGGTACACCGACGCCGAACTGATCTACCTCTACACCAACTCCGAGAGCGTCGTCCTCATCGTCGAGAACGAATACCTCGAGCCCGCGGGTGCCGCGCTGCTCCAGAGCCCGAATATCGGCCACGTCGTCGTGATCGGCGAGCACGACGGGATGCCGGCCGGCTACGACGGCGTCACCGTCGCCGACTACGAGCTCGCCCTCGCCGCCCAGCCGGACACCCGCGGATTCGGGCCGCGCAGCGCCGATGATCACTTCGTCATCTACACCGGCGGCACGACCGGCATGCCCAAGGGTGTCGTGTGGCGGCACGAGGACTTCTACTACGCGGCCCTGTCCGGCGGAAATATCGGCGGCCCCGCCCGCCACTCGGTCGAGGAAGTGGTGGACGGTGCCGTCGCGAACACCGATCCGCAGGTGTACCTGCTGATTCCGCCGCTCATGCACGGCGCCGCCATCTACTCGCTGCTGACGGCCTTCTTCATGGGAGCCCCGCGTGTGCTCACCCGAACGTTTGATCCGGTCGACGCGCTGCGCCTGATCGAGACCGAGAAGATCGCCGGTATCACCGTGGTGGGTGACGCCATCGCGCGTCCCATCGCGGAGGCGATCCGCGAGCACGGTGACCGCTACGACCTCAGCTCGCTGAAGGTGATGGGATCCGGCGGTGCCCTGTTCTCGCCCAAGCTCAAGGACGAACTGCGCGCGATGGTTCCGGGCCTGACCATCAAGGACGCTTTCGGGGCGTCGGAGACCGGCAACGACGGCATCGTCGAATTCGGCGAGGACGGCAGCAAGCGAATTCGCTCCAACCCCAACATGCTTCTGGTCGACGAGACGTTCCGGCCGATCGCGCCGGGGTCCGACGAGGTCGGCTACCTCGCGCGCAGGGGGAACGTGCCGCTGGCCTACTACAACGACGAGGCCAAGTCTGCCGCGACGTTCCCCGTGGTCGACGGGGTCCGCATGTCCATCCTCGGCGATATGGGGACGATCGAGGAGGACGGCACCATCCTGCTGCTCGGTCGCGGTTCGATGTGCATCAACACCGGCGGCGAGAAGGTGTACCCGGAAGAGGTGGAGCAGGCGATCAAGACGCATCCAGCTGTCCTGGATGCCCTCGTCGCCGGCGCCCCCGACGTCCGATTCGGCGAAAAGGTCGCCGCGGTCGTCCAGCTGCGCCCCGAATTCGCCGACACCGCCACGGACGACATCGCCGAGCATTGCCGCACTCACGTTGCGGGCTACAAGATCCCGCGCTCGGTGGTCGTGGTCGACTCGATTCGCCGGTCGCCCAGCGGCAAGGCTGACTACCGGTGGGCCAAGGAGGTCGTCTCGGCAGGCTGAGTGGTCAACCGTCTGTTTTCTCCGAAAGCCCAATGCATGTGGACAAGCGTCCAGATGTTTGCTGAAATGAGTCGCTTCGAGCGCTTCCCGACCACGCCTCGGTAGCCCCTGTATTCCGTAAGGCTCACTGGAGGAACGAGATGCGTAGGACGGCAGCGGCGCTGGGCGTCTGCGCCACGGCACTGGTGGCGGCGGTCGTTCCAGGTTCCTGGACCGGGACGGCCGCCGCCGCGACCAGCGGGGCCACCGACGTCACGTTCTCCGTCGGTGGCCAGGAGGGCCCGCTCGAACTGGTCGTCCCGGGAACCGCACCCATGATCTGGACGAACGGTCGCGGCGATGTCAGCGGAGCGGTGGCCGTCTCCGGTGTTCGCGACCGACGCAGCGGGGCAAACCGATCGGTGACCGTCTCTGCCTCGATCTCGGATTTCACCAACGGCACCACCACTATTCCCAAGTCCGCGGTCACCTATACGGCGACCGGCGAGACGATGGGGTTCGTGAGCACGGGCCCCCAGGCGCTCGGCTCGACCAGGGCCGTCGTCGGAATCGCGCGCCACAACTGGCCCGACGTGACGTTCATGTGGACGCCCTCGCTCCGGATCGATGTGTCCGACGGGGTGACCATGGGCAACTACAGCGCGACCCTGACCCATTCCGCGGTGTAAGCCTGCGACCCGCCACCATCGGCAACTCACGAAAGCGTCTTTCATGCGTCTGTTCCTGCGGAACATCATTGCCCTGTTCGCTCTGCTCGCCTCGTTCACGGTGGCGTCCACGACGGTGGTTCACGCCGTCCCGACGGGCGGGGTCGGCGTCCAGCTCGCGGATCCTTCGCGCGACCCGAGCTTCCCGGCGTGGGAGACCGAGATCGGCGGCACTGTCGCGCCGGGCACCGTCGTGACGCGACATGTCCGGGTCACGAACACCGGTTCCACGACCCAGACTGTCGACGTCTACGCCGGTGCCGCCTCGATGAGGAGGGGTGTGTTCACCGATCAGGGCCCGGGCAGCACCAACCGGCTCACGTCGTGGACGAGTCTGGACAAATCGAAAGTGACTCTGCCGGGCCTGGGGAACGCCGACGTGAAAGTGACCGTTCGAATTCCGGCAGATGCGCCCACCGGTGACCGCTCCGCGGTGATCTGGGCGCAACCGGCCACGGCCGGTGGCGGCGGGGTGGTGTCGACGTCGCGCGTGGGCGTCCGCATGAATTTCCGGGTGGGGCCGGGCGCCGGTACGACCGCGGACTTCGCGATCGACGGTCTGACGGCGGAACGCGATTCGGACGGCCAAGCCGTGATCGTCGCCGACATTCGCAACACCGGTGGCTGGGCCGTCGAGGTCGGCGGCGAAGTCACGCTCTCGGACGGGCCCGGCGGGCGGACTCTCGGTCCGGTGTGGGCCGACGAGACGATCGTCGCCGTCGGCGTCGCCGGGAAGGTTCGCTTCCGCGTCCCGAACAGTGCCGAGCTGCCGGCCGGCCCGTGGACGGCGCACGTCTCGCTCGGGAGCGGCCCGGTCGAGCGTCAGCACAGCACATCGGTCACCTTCCCGACGCCGGATGCGGGCGGCGGCGGCTCGCTCGGCAGCCTGGGATCCTCCGACTCCCCGCTGATGTGGGTCGGTGTCGCCGGTGCTGCCGCCGCGGCCATCGGTGCCATCGGCTGGACGGTGTTGCAGCAGCAGAATGCGCCACTCGTCCGGTAGTCCGCGGATCCCTGTGACGACTGCCACGGACGGGGTAGGTTGTGTGTAACTCGAAATCTACTCACCAGTAGGAGTAAGAAAATGCCTGCTCCGTCCGCGGCGACGTTCGCCCGCCTCGCCGATCTCATCGCCATCCCGGATGCCGCCGACCGCGCGACGCGACCGGTTGTCGAGGCCTTCACCGGGCGGGAACTCGCGACCGTTCCGGTCGGTACTGCGGCCGACGCGCTCGCCGCGGTCGAACGGGCTCGCGTCGCGCAGAAGGCGTGGGAGAAGAGGTCGCCGGTCGAGCGTGCCGAGATCTTCCTCCGCTACCGCGACCTCGTGCTCGAGCACAAGAACGCGCTCATGGACATGGCGCAGGCCGAGACCGGCAAGTCCCGCGCGTCCGCGCAGGAGGAGGTCCTCGACATTGCGATGACCTCCCGCTACTACGCGCGCCTCGCTCCGAAGCTGCTGCGCCCCAAGCGTGTCCAGGGCATGCTCCCGGGACTGACCAAGACCGTCGTGCGGCACCACGCCAAGGGGGTCGTCGGCGTCATCTCGCCGTGGAACTACCCGATGACGCTCGCGGTATCCGATGCGATCGCCGCGCTGCTCGCCGGCAACGCCGTCGTCATCAAGCCGGACAGCCAGACGCCGTACTGCGCGCTCGCGTGTGCCGAACTGCTGTACCAGGCGGGTCTGCCCCGCGAACTGTTCGCCGTCGTGCCCGGCCCCGGCTCCGTCGTCGGGACCGCGCTGGTCGAGAACACCGATTACCTGATGTTCACCGGGTCCACCGCTACGGGCCGGCTGCTCGCCGAGCAGGCGGGCCGCCGGCTCATCGGCTTCTCTGCCGAACTGGGCGGGAAGAATCCGATGATCGTCACGAAGGGCGCGAACCTGCGCGCGGTTACCGATGCCGCGGTCCGCGCGTGCTTCTCGAACTCCGGTCAGCTGTGCATCTCGGTGGAGCGCATGTACGTCGAGGAGGCGATCGCTCCCGAATTCATCCGCATGTTCGGTGAGCGGGTGCGGAACATGAGTCTGGCGCCGGGCTACGAGTTCGGTATCGAGATGGGAAGCCTGGTCTCCGAGGCACAGGTCAAGGCCGTGTCCGGACACGTCGACGACGCGGTTGCCAAGGGCGCCACCGTCGTTGCGGGTGGCAAGGCCCGCCCGGATCTCGGCCCGCTGTTCTACGAACCGACCGTGCTCACCGGCGTGACAGACGAGATGGAGTGCTACGCGAACGAGACGTTCGGCCCGCTCGTGTCGATCTATCCGGTCGCCGACGTCGCGGAGGCGATCCGTCGCGCCAACGACACCGAGTACGGACTCAACGCGAGCGTGTGGGCGGCCAGTCACGCCGAGGGCGAGGCCATCGCAGCCCGCGTCATGGCCGGGACGGTCAATGTCGACGAGGGTTACGGCCCCACGTGGGGGAGTACCGCCGCGCCGATGGGCGGCATGGGCGTGTCCGGTGTCGGACGCCGGCACGGCGCCGAGGGCTTGCTCAAGTACACCGAGGCGCAGACCGTCGCGACCACACGCGTCGTCAATCTCGGTGGTCCACGGTGGCTTCCGGCAAAGCTGTGGGCCAAGCTGCTGCCGCCGTTCATCAAGGCGATGAAGTACGTGCCGGGTCGCTGACGCACCCCTTTTCCGCGCCGTCGGCGGTGTCGATAGTTCGTTAGACACGCGTAGGACCTGATGGTTTCCATTTCGACCCGTTAGTCTCTTTCTCGTGAAAGAAGCCGCATGGGTGCGTCGGGCACTCGTGGTCGAGGACCAGCCGCTGATGCGTGTGCTGGTCGCCGACGCCCTCCGGCATGCCGGCTTCGAGGTGCACCCTCGCCCGTCCGCAGCGTCCGCGCTCGCCGACCTCGACGAGATCGACCCCGACGTGCTGGTCACCGACATCGACCTGGGTGCGCGGCCCAACGGCATGGAGATGGCGATGATCGTCCACGCCCGGGCGCCGCACTGCGCGACGGTGTTCCTCACGAACTATCCGCGCGCGGGAATCGCTCCGGGCGAGGGCGTTCCGGTGGGTTCGGTGTTCCTCGACAAGGTGTCCCTCGAGTCCGTCGAGGACCTGGTGGCGGCGGTGGAATCCGCGTTGGCGGACAAGCCGCTGCCGCCGGGGCCCACCCGCGACGACAACCCGGACGCGGTTCTCGACCGGTTGACGCGCACCCAGCTCGACGTGCTCAGGTGCATCGCGCTCGGGTGGTCCAACGCCGAGATCGCACGACGTCGCGGCTCGAGCGTGCGCAGCGTCGAGAAGATGGTCACGCGCACGTTCGATGCGCTCGGCGTGAACCACAGCCCCGAGCTGAATCCGCGGGTCGCCGCGGCCCAGCTGTACGTTCGCCGCTTCGGGATGCCCGCGGAGATCGGTTGACCCGCCGTCTCTCCTGGCTGATGCGGATCGGCGGCAACTCGGCCGCAACCCGGTGGTCGTGGATCCTGACGGCCCCGTTCGCGGTGACGGTGATGGGCAGCTACATCTCCGCGCGTGGTCCCAAGGACTGGCCGATGAACTTCAGCGTCGCGGTCGTCGTGCATCTGATCCTGGGCGTCGGTCTGCTGGTCGCCTGGCTGACGGTGCTGCGCCCCGATCGGACCCGCCCGCGTCCGGCCGTGGCGCTGGCCGTGTTCGCCGCGCTCGGGGCGTCGCGACCCTTCCTGCTCGACGTGTTGCTGGCTGCCCAGGGCTTTCCCACCGATCCGCGGCACATCGGCGTGCGGCTGATCATCAACGTCACCACGGCGGTGATCGCGTTGTCGCTCATAGCGATCCTCGTGGATTCGGTGCGTCAGCACGACGCGGCGGTGCGGCGGCTGCGGACCGCTCGCGCGGCGCTCGACGAACAGCGGCGTGTCGACGAGGAATACCTCGCCGGGTTGGCGCGCCGGTGTGCGGACGATCTGTCCGTTCGGATCGACGCCGCTCTCGCGACCACGGACCACGGCACCATCGACAGTGAGCGAGGCGCCCGGCTCCTGCGCGGTATTTCCGAGGACATCGTCCGGCCGATGAGCCACGCGCTGTTCGACGACGCCACCCCGCTACCGAATCCCGTCGTCGCGGTGCCGACGCTCGCGTGGCGCGAACGCTGGCGTGGGGTGGTGCAGTCGGTACGTCCGGCCCCGCTGGCGCTGCCGATCCTGCTCTACATGGTCGTCATCCTGACGTTCCTCGTGACCAGCTACGGCGTCCGTGAAACAGTCCTGCAGGTCACCACCGGGATCGCGATCTGCGTGTCCTGCAACTGGATCGTGGCACGTGCCGCGTCCCGCATCCGCGGTGCGGGCCGACGCATCGCGGTCATGGCCCTCGGCTACAGCCTGGCCGCCGCCGCCACGGCGGGAACCTTCTGGTTGATTCTCGGTGGCAGAGGATTTCCACCGGCGTTCGCGGTCCCGGGTGTCGCGTTCTATCCGTTCGCGGCAATGGCGATGTGCCTGATCGCCGCCTCGAACGAACGGCGCGCACTGGAAGAACAGCAACTCGCGGACGCGCTGGGGGAACAGAGCCGACTCACCGCCGAGGTGCACTCGCAGGTGATCGCGGCCCGACGACGACTGGCGCACGTGCTGCACTCGTCGGTGCAGGGCGAACTGGTGGCAGCCGCGCTGGCGATGCGCGGCGCCCCACGAGCCGGCGGCGTCGCGGTCGGCGATCTCATCGAGCGCGTCCTGCGCCAGATCGGCGACGACGGGTCGCGGTCCGCCGTCCCGAGAGCCGATGCCGAGCAGCAGATCACCGAGTTGATCGGCATGTGGTCGACCGCGGTTCCCGTCCGGACCGACATCGACGCACAGGTATGGCCGCTGCTGTCGGGCAACCCGATGCGACTCGAGAACGCCGTCGACGTCCTGTCCGAGGGGTTCACCAATGCGATCCGGCACGGTACCGGTGGGGCCCTGCACCTACAGATGGCCGTCGACCCCCGCTCCTCGGTGATCTGCATCGGCATCCGCTCGCCCGGTCGGGTCGTTCGTGATCGTGGTGAGGGGCTGGGGCTGGCGACGCTGTCCAGCAGGGTCGGGTCGGCCGAACTCGTGGAGGAGCCCGGGTCGGTGCTGCTCTCGGTGCGTCTCGCCTGAGCCCTGACCGCCCGTTTTCGGGCCCGTTGTCGGGTTCCGATGGGCGGGTTGTCGCAATACCCGAACATCGACCGTGACCGGTGAGTAGCGGTTCCTATCGTTCGTTTCGGATGCCGGCGGATATCCCGCCCGGCTGAGTACCAGCCTCGGCATCCGCGTGAACGTGAAGGACGTGATGCCGGTATGGGAAACGCAGTGACGCACCTGGTTCCAGTCGGAATCGAGATGATCGTCAGCCCCACTCCATTCGCTGCTCTCATCGCGATCTTGCTCTCCGCCCGGGCCAAGGCGAACGCCGCGATCTTCACCGCGACGGGCATCACCGCCACCGCAGTTCTCATCGGGATCACCGCGTTCACCACCGAGGCGAGCGCCGAGCACATCGGGCGCAGCGCCCACCGGACCCAGCTCGTTTTCGCGTTGACCGTCGGTCTCGTCTTCGTGGTGCTGGCCGCACTCAGCTGGCGGAGCCGGCCGCCCAAGGGCGTAGTCGCGGCGATGCCGTCGTGGATGGCTCGGATCGACACCATGCGGGGCGGCCAGGCGGCAGTGCTGGGCGTCGCGATCGCCGTCGTCAATGCGAAGAACCTGCCACTCGAGCTCAAGGCCGGAGCCCTCATCGCCGAGGCGAATATGGCTCCCGCCCAGGTGGTGCTGCTGACAGTCGGCGTCGCCCTGCTCGGCGGAGTCGGGCTCATCGCGCTGTCGATCCTGGCGGCGGTGCCGTCGAAGCGTGTCGCGGCCGCGCTCGGCGTCGTGAAGAACGAACTGATCCAGCACAACGCCGCCATCATGACCGTCGTCTTCGCGCTGCTGGCCGGCGTACAAGTGGCGCACGTCGTCACCGCGCTCGTCGTACTCGCGTGACATTTCTCGAAACCCGAGTTCAACCAAGCGATTCGAAGGAGCAACTCCCATGACTCTCATCGCTCCCGCCACCACCGTGGTCGAAACCACCTACGGACCGGTACGCGGAACCACCGACGGACCCGTCGACGTGTGGAAGGGAATCAGCTACGCAGCCGCTCCCACCGGCAAGCGCCGCTTCGCCGCACCGGTGGCCCCCAGGCCGTGGACCGAGGTGTTCGACGCCGACCGGTTCGGGCCCGTGGGACCGCAGAGCGCGATGCCCGGCATGTCGCTCGGCGAGGATGTCCGTCAGGACGAGGACTGCCTGTCCCTCAACGTGTGGTCGCCGGGAACCCCGGGCGACCGCAAGCCGGTGATGGTGTGGATCCACGGGGGAGCGTACTTCCGTGGCGCGTCGAGCCAGCCGGTGTACGACGGCCGGGCGCTCGCCGAGAACGGTGACGTCGTGGTCGTCACGATCAACTACCGACTGGGCGCGTTCGGCTTCGTCGACTTCTCGTCGTTGAGCACCGACCGACACCGCTTCGACACCAACGTCGCGATGCAGGACATGATCGCTGCGCTGCGCTGGGTGCAGGTCAACATCGCGGCGTTCGGCGGCGACCCCGACTGCGTCACGGTGTTCGGGGAGTCGGCCGGAGGCGGCGCGGTGACCACGCTGATGACGATGCCGTCGGCACGCGGGCTGTTCCATCGCGCGATCGCCGAGAGCTCGCCGGCAACGTCGGTCTACAACCAGGAGCGGGCCGCACACGTGGCCCGGACGTTCCTCGAAATCCTCGGTGGAGCAGACGATCCCGTCGAACGCCTGCTCACCGCGAGCACCGACGAACTGCTGGCGGCGTCGGACGAGCTGTTCTCGCGCATCCCCTCCGACACTCCCGGGACGCTCGCGTTCGGTCCGGTGGTGGACGGCGACCTGCTGCCCGACTACCCGGTGAACTCGTACTGGAACGGCACCGCGCTCCGGGTTCCGCTGCTGATCGGCACCAACAAGGACGAGGCATCGCTGTTCAAGCTGATGAAGTCGCCGCTGATGCCGCTCGACCCGGACGTCATTCGCGGGATGTTCGCGGAGATCGCGGCCGAGCACCCGGACGTGGAGTTCCCCGACCAGGCCCGCATCGAGTCGGCGTACTCGGGACTGGCCACCAAGAGCGATGCGATGGGGCTGACCCGGGACTTCGGGTTCCGGCTGCCGACGCTGTGGATCGTGGAGGCGCACAGCCGGTACGCCCCGACGTGGCTGTACCGCTTCGACTACGCGACCCCGATGCTCAAGGCGCTCAAGATCGGTGCCACCCATGCCACCGAGTTGCCGTACGTGTTCGGCAACATCGCGCACGGACCCAAGGAGGTCACCTACCTGCTCGGCGGTCTGTCGACGGGGCGGAAGGTGTCGGAGCGGATGCAGCGCCGGTGGCTGGCCTTCGCCAAGTCGGCGGTGCCGACCGGCGCCCCGGGCGAGCCCGCGTGGAACGCGTACGACCGTGACGGCCGGGCCACCCTGCTGATCGACAAGCACGACACGGTGGTGCCGGATCTCGACGGTCCGCTGCGCGCCGCGTGGGGCGAGCAGGTCATCGCGTTCGCGTGATCCACGGCGGCGTGTGCCCGAAAATCGTCCGAAAGATGGAAATGCCCGGATCGCGGGCGAATTCACGCCGCGGGCATCCGTTGTCTCTGGTGCAATCGCGGTAGCGTCGTCACGAGACGCGCCACCCGAAGAAAGGCGCAGACATGACCGTGGAATCGCCCGACACCGAACCGCAGGTGGGACGCCGGGAGTGGATCGGCCTCGGCGTCCTCGCCGCCGGCCTGTCGCTGATCGTCGTCGACGGCACCATCGTCAACGTCTCGCTGCCGGTCATCATCGACGAGTTGGGTCTCGACCTCACCGATGCCCAGTGGATCAACAGCATCTACTCGGTGGTGTTCGCGGCGCTGCTGCTCACCGCCGGCCGACTCGGTGACCGGCTCGGCCGACGGTTGCTGTTCATCGTCGGCGTCGTCGTCTTCATCGGCGGCAGCCTCATGGCGGCGGCATCGGACTCGTCGACGGCGCTGATCGTGGCCCGTGTCGTGCAGGGTGTCGGTGGTGCGCTGGTACTGCCGTGCACGCTGTCGACCGTCAACGCCACGTTCCGGGGACGCGACCGCGCCATCGCGTTCGGGGTGTGGGGCGCGGTGATCTCGGGCATGGCCGCGGTGGGACCGCTGCTCGGCGGCTGGCTGACGACGTCGTTCACGTGGCCGTGGATCTTCCTCGTGAACGTGCCGATCGGCATCCTCGTCATCATCGGCGCCGTGCTCACGGTCCCCGAGACCCGCGCGAAGATCACGGTGCCCGGCCTCGACGTGGTGGGCCTGCTGCTCAGCGCAATCGGTTTCGGCGCGTTGATCTTCGCGCTCATCGAGGGCCAGACCATCGGGTGGTGGATGCCGATCGCCGACCTGAACGTCTTCGGGGCGACCTGGTCGAAGACCGCGCCGATCTCGGCCACCCCGGTGATGGCCGCGGTGGGCGTCCTCGCGTTGGTGGGATTCGTGGTCTGGGAGCGGCACCGGGCCCGGATCGCGCACTCGGCGATCCTCGATCTGGGACTGTTCCGCTTCCACACGTTCAGCTGGGGCAACTTCACCGCGATGGCCGTCGCGATCGGTGAGTTCGGTCTGTTGCTCGTCCTGCCGCTGTTCCTGGTCAACGCGTTCGGGCTCAGCACTCTCGGCGCCGGATACGTGCTCGCCGTCATGGCCGCCGGCGCGTTCGCCTCGGGTGCCGCCGCCCGGCACGTGACCGCGAAGTTCGGGGCCCCGCGCACCGTCATGCTCGGCCTGGCGCTCGAGGTGATCGGCGTGCTCGCGTTCGCGCTGTACCTGCGTCCGTCGTCGTCGGCGTGGCTGCTGGCGCTGCTGCTCGCGATCTACGGGCTGGGGCTGGGTCTCGCGTCGGCCCAGCTGACCGGCACCGTTCTCGTCGACATCCCGACGGCGGAGTCGGGGCAGGGGTCGGCAACCCAGAGCACCGTCCGGCAGTTGGGTGCCGCGCTGGGCACCGCGATCCTCGGCACCGTGCTGTCGCTCGGCTTGGCGCACAGTCTCTCGGACCGGCTCGAGCCGGTTCCCCTGCCGCCACAGGTGGAATCTCAGTTGGCCGACAGCACCCGCGACTCGGCGGGTGGCACCATTCCTGCCATCCGCGAGCAGGGCGACCACGGACGTCTCGGCCCGGCCGGACCCGAGACCGCCGACGCCCTGTCCGACGGCTTCGCGGACGCCACCCGCTGGTCGCTGTTCGTCGCCGCCGGCTTCCTCGCCGCGGGCCTGGTGACCGCCACCCAGTTGCAGCCGCGCCGCCGCGAGGATTCCGCGGCCACGGCGTAGGCGGCGGGTCTCGGGCACACAGGGCCCTCGACACGGCGCGGGTCAGTCGTCGGTGGGCGGCAGTATCCGCCACAGCACCAGGATCGCGGCAACACCGATCGCGCACGCCACCCCGAACGCGGTCGCCATCACGAGCGATCCCGTGAGTGTGAGGGTGGTCGCGAGGACGACCAGCGCCGCGACGGCGACTCCGATCGTCTGAACCGTCCGCGCCGGCCGGCGCTCGGGCCGTTCCGGCACTACGTGCGGGCGGTGCGCCGCCGGGTCATCGCCATCGCCATGCCCGCGGCGCCCAGTACGACGACCACGGCCCCGACGATGACGTTCGACAAGATCATTCCCGTGCTCGTGCTCACCCCGGACACCAGCCACGGCGACACGATCAACCACACCCCCAGAAGCGGTGCGACGAAGGTGATCCCGTGCGTTCGTCCGTACGTGGTCGCGTATCCGGCGGCCAGCAGCGCCACCGCGAGTCCGCAGATGAGGTTGCTCATCATCAGCGATGTCTGCCCGCTGAAACCGACGATCCACGACGACGCCGCCGCGTAGAGACCGGCCAGCACCATCAACCCCTCGGCCACCTGGAGGGCAGGGCCCTCGCCGAGTTCGTCGTAGCTGTTCCGGAGCGCCACGATGTCCGGGTGGGTTTCCATCGACATGTTCGGTGTGATCGACATGGCGAATCATCTCCTCGGCCTGTTCGACCTGTGTACTTCGACAGTAATTGCCGCGCCGCGCCGCGTACAGGGCCTTTCAGGTACCCGCCGAGAACCTGCGATGGCGGGCCGCGTCGGCGCGTTCGGTGCTGATGGCGTCGACCAGGCGGGTCAGGCGTCCGAACGTCGGGCCCATGCGCCGCGGACGGTGGAGGACGGCGTCACAGATGACCCGGCCGGCCTCGTCGGGACTGAGCGCCGAGGCCTTCAGGTACTGCGCGTTGGGTGCGATCATCGCCGTCCGCACCAGCGGCATGTACACCGCCGTGAAAGTGATGTTCTGGTCCAGGGTTTCGGCCTGGAACGACGTCGAGACCTCGTCGAGTGCGGCCTTCGACGCCACGTACGCGGAATAGCCCGGACCGCCGAACAGATTCGCCGCCGACAGGATGTTGATCACCTGCCCGAAGCGCCGTTCCCGCATCCCCGGCAGCACTGCGAGCATCAGCCGCACCGCCGCAAAGTAGTTGAGCGCCATAGTGCGTTCGAAGTCGTGTGCGCGGTCGTAGGACTGTTCGAGGGACCGCCGGATGGACCGGCCGGCGTTGTTGACGAGGATGTCGACGCCGCCGTGCTCGTCGAGCACTCGCCGGATCATCGCGTCGGCAGCTTCCGCATCGTTGAGATCGCACGAGTACGCGAACGCCTTTCCGCCGCGTGCCGTGACGGCGTCGACAACTTCCTGCAATTCGGGCTCCCGACGGGCCACGAGAAGCACGGTGGCGCCCGCGGCGCCCAGGTCGATCGCGGCCGAGCGGCCGATGCCCGACGACGCCCCCGTGACGAGGACGCGGCGTCCGGCGACGGCCTCGGCGAGCGTGCCCCGTCGCCGGCGCGGGAACGGCCCCCGGGTGTCGAGTGCATGCTTGGCCTGGAACCACCACCCCGTCGACGTCACGATGTCGGATACTAGTGCGGCGGTGACTCCTCGAATACGAAAACGATCGGAGTCCTTGCCCGACAAGTACATCACCGAAACCGTGCGTTCCCGCCCTAGGGTGCGGCGTCACGGAACGAACGCTTCGAGGCGAGTCGACGGCGATCTCCGCAAATGTTTGTTCTTCCTGCTGGACACTTGACCAACTGTCGAGTATTAATAGTCGACCACCCGAATCGGGCCGTTCGGTTCGATTCGGTCAGTAGCTCATCTCTGCTGACCCCGAACGCCCCGAAGAGGAACCATGCGCAAAGTAACGCTTCTCGCTGCCGGCTTAGCCGCAGCTGCCGGACTCTTGGTCCCGGCCGCCGCCGCGAACGCAGCCAACGACGCCAGCACCACCGTCAATTTCTCCATCCTCGGCACCGAGGGGGGCGGTCTGTCCGTCACCGTCGCCGGTGGGCTCGGCACTGTCACCCCCGCCGCCGGCAAGGCCAGCGGTCTACTGACCCTCGTCTCGGTCAGTGACGGCCGCAACCAGGCGCCGCGCGGATGGGTCGCCAGCGCCTCCTCGACGGACTTCGTGGGGTCCAACCAGACGATCCCGAAGAGCGCGGTCACCTACTCTGCGTCGTCGCCCGCGGGCAAGGTGGGGCCGGGCACTCTCGCGTCCACCGGCGCGCAGACGTTGGACGAGCCGAAGACGGTTGTCAGCCGGACCGGACTGACCTGGCCGCTCGAGGTCGCCACTTGGAGCCCGACTCTCACCGTCAACTACCCGGACGGCGCAGCCCTCGGCAGTTACTCCGGCACCATCACCATCTCGGTCGCTTAAAGCGACCGGCCCCCATCGGCCGGGGACGCGTGCAGCGTCCCCGGCCGTTCGGCCAGAAAGTGATCCATGCGTTCCCTCCCCGCGCTGCGCAACCTCCTCGCGTTCCTGGTCGCCTTTCTCGTCGCGATCGGCGCTCCCGCGTCCGCTCTCGCTGCCCCGGATCAGCCCGCGGGCGGTACCGCGGGCGGGTCGATCGGCATCCGCCTGCTCGATGCGCCGGTGGCCCTCAAGGACGATCCCCGAGCGTTGCGGTACATCGTCGACAACCTCCCGCCGGGGGCCACCATCACCCGACATGTGATGGTGTCCAACGACACCGGTGCACCCGCAACGATCGACGTCTATGCCGGCGCCGCACGTGTCGCCGACGGCGCGTTCACGCTGGGGGAGCCCGGCGAGACCAATGCCCTGACGTCGTGGATCTCCGTCGATCGCCCGTCGGTGGAACTCGCCTCCGGCGAGCAGGCGGAGGTGGCCGTGACGATCGCCGTCCCGAAGGATGCGCCAGAGGTCGAGCAGTACGCGGTGATCTGGGCGTCGCACAAGGCTCCGGCCTCCAACGGCATCACCAACGAATCACGCGTAGGTGTGCGCGTCTACCTGTCGGTGGGCCCGGGCAACGGGCCGCCGGCCGACTTCACCATCTCCAGCCTCACCCCGCGGCGCGGGGCCGACGGTCTCGCATCCGTCGTCGCCCAGGTCACCAACACCGGTGGTCGCGCGGTCGATCTCGCCGGCACCCTGAACCTCTCGGGTGGCCCCGGCGGCCTGTCCGCCGGTCCCATCGACAGCGCGGTCGCGACCATCGCGCCCGGTGAGGACGGCGAGGTCGTGATCGGCGTGCCCGACAGCACCGCCCTGCCTGCCGGCCCCTGGACAGCCGCCGTCAAGCTCGAAAGCGGCATCATCAAGCACGACCTGTCGGCCGCGGTCACCTTCCCGGACGAGGGCGACGGCGACTCGGTCGGCGCGTCCGACTCGATGTCGTGGTTGCTGATCACCGGTGTCGTCGTCGCGGTGCTCGCCGTCGCGGGAGCCGGTGCCTACCTGACGATGCGGAAGCGTCGTCTCTCGGGAACGGATCAGTAGTCATGTGGCACAACAGGATGCCTCGCATCGTTCGTCTGTCCCTCGCGGCCACCGGCGTGCTGGTGATCGCCGGCGCGCCCACCGCAGCCGCCGCGCCGTCCGGTGCAACGTCGGAGGCTGAGGTGACGTCGACCTCGGTGGTCCCGACCACGACCACGACAACCGCAGCGCCGCCGACGACCCCCGAGCGGTACGTTTCCCGGCGCGATTCCGAGGAAAGCACCCCGGCGTCCACGACGACGAGCGCGCCCACCACGACGACTGCGTCTCCGGAACTGTCGAGCCCGACGACCACGACACAGTCGAGCGGTCCCGGCAAGTTCGCGGCGGCAGCCGGCCGCGCGGGACTGTCGATCACCGTCGCCGGGAAGTGGGCCACCGTGGTCCCCGGTGCGAAGAGCGCGAACGGCACGCTCACACTGATTTCCGTGAACTCCACCGGCGGTGTGGCAGGCTCACCGGTCGCCTGGACGGCGACCGCGTCGTCGACCGATTTCGTCGGCACCAACGGCACGATCCCCAAGAGTGCCGTCACCTACGAGGCGACCGCCATCGCCGGCAACGTCGGCGGTTCGACCTCGACTCCGAGGCAGACTCTCGACAGCCCGAAGACCGTCGTGGACCGCACGGGCAGTATCTGGCCGTCGGAGACGGTCACCTGGACCCCGGCGCTTCGGGTCGACTACCCCGACGGTGCCGCGGTCGGCAGCTACACGGGAACGATCACGATCTCGGTCGCCTGACTGCGACCGGTCAGGCGGTAGTCGCGAGGGCCGCGGCGAGCCCGAATGCGACGGCCATCGCGACGGACTCGCCGACCGCCCGGCGCAGTGACGCGTCGGCGTTCATCCGGTGCGCGGCAGCGGGGGCGACCCATGTGCGACGCAGCCACCATCCGGCCGTGAGCAGCGCGACGAGGACCACGACCTTGGCGAGCACCACCCGGCCGTACCCGGTGGTGACGAGCGGGGCCACACCGCCGAGCCGGACGGCAGCGTTCACGACGCCGGTCGCCGCGAGCACCCAGACGCACCGCCACGCGATCGTCGAGTAGCGGGGGAGCAGGCTCGCCCACGCGCCTCGGGAACGGGCCGTCAGGGCCAGCGCGGTGAGCATCCCGAACCAGGTGGCCGCGGCGAGGACATGTGCGGCGTCGAGCAGCGAACCGAGGGTCTGCTGCGACATGTGCCCGCCGATGGGGCGGGCGACGAGGGCCAGGCCCGCGAGCGCCAGCACCGGCGCGGCCGGCCACGGCAGGCTTCGCCGGTAGGCGATCGCCGCGACCAGTGCCACCAGCGCCGTGCAGGCAACAGTGGCGGCGCCGAGACGTCCGGCGTTGACCAGCCGGACGAAGTCGACGACGGTGCCCGGTGCCACCGCGAACCGGGAACGGCCCTCCGTCTCGGCGGCCTCGAGGACCACCAACACGACCTCGGCGACAGTCCATGCGCCGGCGGCCGCGGCGGTGCTCTGCCACAGCAGTGCGCGGTCGAGCGCGGGACGGCGCTCGTCGCGCTGCAGCCACAGCCATCCGGCGAGCCCGAAGACCGTCGCGCCGAGGCCCACCGCGAGCACGCGGACCGCGGCGGTGGGGGACGGCCCGTCCGGGCTCGCGAGCAGCCACGCGAGCGCCACCCCGAGCAGCGCGGTGGGGACGGCGAACAGCAGCCAGGTGCGACCGATGCTCGCCGTCCTCATTCAGCGGGTCAGTTCTCGCCGCGCGGCTTGCGCAGGGCGAACCACAGGCCGCCGCCGAACACCAGCACCGCGGCGACGACGATCACCCAGATCATCAGGTTCGGGCCGGAGTCGTCACTACTGCTGCCGTCGGTCTGCCCGCCCACCTGGGGGCCCGGCGTCCCCGTGCCGTCCTGCGTGAGCGTGAACGTCTGCGTGCCGCTGACGGGATGCCCGTCGGCCGACGTGACGCGGTAGGCGATCGTGTAGACGCCGGCCGGGCCGAGACCCTCGAGCGGGACGCTGACCGTGTCGCCCTGGACCGTCGGATCGCCCTTGGACCACAGGGCGCGGTCCTCGCCGGGGCCGACGACCGTGAGCGTCGCGAACTTGGCCTGCAGCGCTTCGTTGAACGTGAGGCTCACCCGGTCCGGGGCGGCCGCGATCTCGGAGCCGTTCGCGGGGGTACTGGCGATCACCGCGGAGTGCGCGGACGCCGTGCCGGCGCCGAGCAGCGTCGCGAGCATCGCGACGAAACCGATCGCGACGATGCGTAGACGTTGGATCAGTCGGGGACTCATGAGCGGCGACTCCGGACCGTCGCGCCGATCCCCAGGGCTGCGCCCAGCGCACCGAGCACCAGGCCGATGCCACCGAGCCAGCGCGCGGTGGTGTCGGTGTTGTGGGTGGTCTCGGCGGCGTCGGCGGCGTCGGCGGTGACGGCCGTGTCGACCGCGGCGTGCGCCTGGCCGCCGCCGCTGCCCGCGGCGAGCGTCAGGCTCGGGGCCGGCTTGTCCGGTTCGGCGCCGTCGGCGCCGGGCTTCTGGTCCCAGTTGACGACGTTGCCGTCGGTGTAGGTCTGGACCGCCGGGAACTCCACCTCGCCCTGTTCGGGCAACGGTCCCGCGGACAGCACGAACTGCTGGAACTGGCCGGGGCCCACGCTCACTCCGGGGTCGGCCGTCCACGTCACCGACGTCGCGACGCCCGACGGGTCCTTCTGGACCGTCGACTGCCAGCCCGGCATCGGCTCGGTGCGGGCCGACTTCAGCCCGGGCAACTGCACGGTGAGGGCGGTGGTGCCGGCGGTCGCGGACTCGGTGGGGACGCGGAAGGTCAGGACGGAGTAGCCGCCCTGCTCGGCGCCGGGGGCGGCGACGGAGACGTGCGCGGAGGCCACGCCGGTGGCCAGCAGCAGCGCGCTGCCGGCGGCGCCCACCGTGAGGAGGGCGCGCGTGAGGATTCTCTTCATTTCTTCGGGTGTCTTTTCTGTGCGGAGGTACCGGTTCGCGGGTCAGGCGAACAGCGGCGGTCCGCGCCGGGACAGCCCGGTGGCGAGCACGGTCAGGCGCGCCGCGCGGCGGTCGAGCGGCCGCGGACGAGCAGAAAGCGTCGATTGGACGCCGAGGGTGGGCGGTGTCAGGACCGTCCGGATCACGCGAGTGACCGGTCCGTACAACCGTTCGGCGCCGAGGATCAGGCCCGCGCACACGACGGTCGCCGCGGCGTGCGCGGCGAGCATCGCGGTGGCCGGCGTCCCGGCATGGACGTGGCTGTCGGACACCAGCGTGAGCGTGAGGTGCCCCGCGCCCTGGCCCGCCGCGAGCGCCGCGAGTAGCGCGACACGGCTGCGACCGAGGACGGGAATCCCGCCGACGGTGGCACCGACCGCGGCGCACGAGGCCAGCAGCAGCGTCAGGGCCGCGGAACCGGGAAACCCGCCGCCGGCGATGCCGTGCGCGGCGACGGCCAGCGCCGCCGCCAGCGCGCCCACCGCGCCGCCACGAAGCGCGGCGGTCGGGGCGGGGCGGCGGGTGGACACGGTGGCCGGGGGCTTCTTCGGCTAGCGGACGCCGAGGCGGGCGAGGATGTCGGCCTCGACGCCGTCGAGCTCGGTGGAGATGGCGTGGTGCGCCTGCTTGCGGCGGGCGGGCGGCATCTGCTCGGAGGCGTGGACGGCGGTGCCGAGGTCGGTGAGGCGGCCACGGATCGCGGTCGCGAACTGTTGCGTCTCCGCGTCACCGGGATGCCGGGCGACGATCTCGTCGACCGACTTCTCGGCACCGGCGATGCGGGCGCTGAGCTTGGCGCCGTGGCCGGTGTACTCGCCGAGCTGGTCGACGGCGATGCCCATGCGCTGCGCGCGCTGCGCGTCGAGCTGGCCGCGCAGTGCCGTCGCGCCGCGGTAGGCGAGCGGCACCACGACCGGGGCGAGCAGGCGGGCGACACCCATGTAGCGGCGCAGCTGCGCGACGCTCAGGCCCGTCTCGGCGGACTTGACCGCGGCCTTCTCCTGAGCCTTCAGCGTCGAGATCTGGGCCTTGTCGACCTTCTTCCGAGCCTTCTGCTGGGCCTTCGAATCCGACCGGTGCTTCTTGCGGTCGTTCTTCGCGCCCAGCTTGGCCTCGAGCTTCGCCTTGTGCTTGAGCGCCTTCGCCTCGGCCTTGCGCGTGGCGCGCCGCTTACGTTTTGTGAACAACCCCACTGGAAAGGCCCCTCCATCTGGTGTTTCGGCGCGGCGGCGGACTGTCTCACAGCTTATCTGTGTTTGTTTAGGCTCCGCCGCTTTCGGCTTTACCCTAGGTGAGCACATAATCTTCCACATCGTGTGTTCCCCGAACGGCCCGCGTGACGGCGCCCCCGTGCTTCTCGAGCCCGGTGCGCTGACCCGGTGTCGCCACCGCGTCCATCTCGATGCCTCCTACCCCGACCTGCTGGCGGCGGCTCCCGAGAACACCGGAGTCAAGCAGCGTCAGGAGGCGGCGGCCGCGCAGCGCGAGGCGGTCCGCGTCCGGCTCATGGACGCCGACCCGGGCGCGTGGGTGCGGATCGCCCCCGACGGACCGGCCGGGCAGCGCGCCCGAGCCACCCTCGAGGCGTGCCGGGCCGGGGCCGAGAAGATCTGGGGCGCAGTGCTGCCCTCCGAGCGGGACACCGGCCGGCGCGGGCGCGTCGAGATCCTGCTGCGCGATGCCGACCGCGGCGGCTACATCCCCGTCATCGTCGTCAACCACAAGGTCACCGACCCGGGCACCGGCGCCACCACGACCGGCCTGTTCGAGTGGGCCCCGAAGGTCGACGAGAAGCGGAAGGTCCGCGCCCAGTTGCGCGACCAGATGCGGCTCGCCCAGGTGCATCGGATGCTCGAGCGGCACGATCTGGCGAGCCCGGCTCTGCTCGGCGGTGCGATCGGCTACGGCGCCGACTGCGTGCTCGTGCACGACCTGTCCACCGTCCTCGGGGACTACGACGAGCGCTTCGCCGACCGGATCGCCGTCGCCCGCGGCGAGATCGAGACGGTGCCGTCGCAGATCGGCGAGTGCCGCTCGTGCCCGTGGTGGACCGGCTGCCGGGAGAAGCTCGAGGCGGCCCACGACGTCTCGCTGGTGGCGTCGGGATCGCGCGCCGACGCACTGCGCGAGCGTGGGGTGCGCACCATCGAGCAACTCGCCGCGTGGGAGGGCGATGCGCCGGAGGACTGGCCGCACACGTCGTTCCACGACACCCTCGTCACCGCGAAGGCGTGGATCGCGAAGGCGCCGTTGGTACGCCGGCATCAGATGGTGACCGTGACCCGGGCCGATGTCGAGGTGGACGTCGACATGGAGAGCTACCAGGAGCACGGTGCCTACCTGTGGGGCACGTTGCTCAACGTCGCCGGAACGTCTGTGTATCGCCCGTTCGTGAGTTGGGACCCGGTGCCCACCGTCGACGAGGCGCGCTCGTTCGCAGAGTTCTGGACGTGGCTCATGGCCGAGCGGGCCGGCGCTGCGGCCGTCGGCAAAACCTTTGCCGCCTACTGCTATTCGCGTTCCGCCGAGGACAAGTGGCTGCTCGACTCGGCCCGCCGTTTCGCCGGCGCCCCGGGCATCCCCACCGTCGCCGCGATCCGCGAGTTCATCGACAGCCCGCAGTGGGTGGACATCTACCAGGCCGTCGGCGAGAACTTCGTATGCCCGAACGGCAAGGGGCTCAAGAAGATCGCCCCGGTGGCCGGCTTCCATTGGCGCGACGCGGAGGCCAACGGCGAGGCGTCCATGAGCTGGTACCGCGAGGCCGTCGGCTACGACGGCGACCCCGATCTCACCCAGCGCCAGCGGCTCCTCGAGTACAACGAGGACGACGTCATCGCCACCAAGGTGCTGCGCGAGTGGATGAGTGAGCGGGCGGTCTCCGAGATCCCGCACGAGTCGGAGTTGTAGACGCCTCCCGTCCTCCCCGCCCCGTCACCCGCCCGTCTCCCCGCCCGACCCCGCGTTTTGCGCACTTATCGCGCGTTTCGTGCCCCCGACCCCGCGTTTCGCGCACTTGTCGCGGCGGGTGGGGGCCTCGCGATGAGTTCTCCGCGGGGCCCGGGTCTGTACCTGTGACAGCACCCCACGAGACGGGAGACCTCCATGACCGCCCAGCTGCCCACCGCCGAACTCGACCGCCGCTTCAGTGACGAGTCCGCACCGCCCTCCACGTGGGCGCAGGTGACGGCCACGCTCGACGCCGCCGAGGTGTTCTGGCTGTCCACCGTGCGCGCCGACGGCCGACCGCACGTGACGCCGCTGATCGCGGTCCGGGTCGACGATCGCATGCACTTCTGCACCGGTCCGGACGAGCAGAAGGCGCGCAACCTCTCCGGATCCGACGCGATCGTGCTGACGACGGGGTCGAGCGCACTCGGATCCGGACTGGACGTCGTCATCGAGGGGCGGGCGGTACGGATCTCGGATCCGGCGTCGCTGACCGGCGTCGCCGACGCGTACCGCGCGAAGTACGGGCCGGACTGGAGCTTCGACGTCGTGGGCGGGCGGTTCGTCAACACCGTCGGTGGACCGGCCACGGTGTTCCGCATCGAACCGTCCACGGTTCTGGCGTTCGCGAAAGGTGTCTACGCGCAGACGCGTTGGCGGTTCTGACCGCCTTGCGGCCTCGGGCTCCTACCGCGGTGCCATGCGCAGCGCGCCGTCCATACGGATGGTCTCGCCGTTGAGGTAGTCGTGCTCGGCGAGGAACTGCGCCAACTGGGCGTACTCGTCGGGCTTGCCGAGCCGGGACGGGAACGGGATGCCGGCCTCGAGGTTCTTGCGGTATTCGTCGGTGACCCCCGCGAGCATCGGGGTGTCGATGGTGCCGGGGGCGATGGTGTTGACGCGGATGCCGACCTGCGCGAGGTCGCGCGCTGCGGTGATCGTCATGGCGTGCACACCGCCCTTCGACGCCGTGTACGCGATCTGCCCGATCTGCCCCTCGAACGCCGCGACCGACGCGGTGTTGATGACGATGCCGCGCTGGCCGGAGTTGTCCACGGTGGGCAGGTGCTGCATCGCGTTGGCCGCCAGGCGCATCACGTTGAACGTGCCCAGCAGGTTGACGGTGATCACGGTGCGGAACAACTCGAGGTCGTGCGGGCCGTTCTTCGACAGGATGCGGCCGGCCCAGCCGACGCCGGCGCAGTTGACGACGGTGCGCAGCGGAACCTTGGACGCGGTGATCTGATCGATCGCCGCCTGCACCTCGGCCTCGCTCGTCACATCGGTAGGAATGAACGTGACACCGGCCGGTGCGTTGTCGCCCGCACGCTCGATGGACTGGGCCAGGTCCAGGCCGAACACGGTGGCACCCGCGTCGGCGAAGCGCTTGGCGGTGGCGGCCCCCAGCCCGGAGGCTGCGCCGGTGATCAGTGCCGCGGTTCCCTGGATTTCCACTGCGGTTCCCCTTCGCTCCGGGTCGACCCACGGTCGGCCGTGTGATCTGCACCATAACGTGGTCGCGGGGCGTCGCCCGGGTGTGCGCGCCGATCCGCGGGAAATCCTCCGACCGGGGAGGTCACTGTTGTGCGCGTCGGGCGGCACGGACCGCCTTGCCCGCAGCGCTCTTGATGCATGCGAGTTCGGGTCGGGAGAAATCGAGGTGGTGGGCCGACCGCATCCAGGCGTAAAGGTCCGCTGCTGCTCGATGATGGCCCAGTTGCGTGTAGCCGGCCGCCAGGTCGAATGCGGACTTGCGGCCCCGCTCCGCGACCGCGGTGTCGGGGGCAGCGGAGGCGATGTCCAGGACCAGTCGATGGACGCCGGTCGCCTCCGGGAGGCGGCCCAGGCCCGACAGCAGCAGCGCCTTGTTGCGCAGGCACTTGACGCGGCGGAGCCGACGCCCGGGTGAATCGACGGAGCGCTCGTGGACAGCGAGTGCGTGGTCGTAGGCGGCGATTGCAGCGATGGGGTCGCCCAGATCGTCGATGAGAACGGCGCGGTTGTAGGCCGCCACCTCGCGGGCGTCCACGATGTCGCCGTCGGTCGATCGGTCGGCGAGCCGGTCGAGCGCTTCGTACGCCGCGATCGCCGCACGCTGGTCTCCCAACCGGCCGAGCGCGATGCCGAGGCGCAGGTGACCTCGCGCCTGCACCCGGCTCGCCCGGGTGTCGAGACCCGGACGGCGCAACGCGGCGCTGCGGGCGACGGCGACGAGCTCCTCCCACCGCCCGGCGTCGAGCAGAATCCCCCCGAGCACGTCCGTCGCCGCGAGCCCGAGCATGACGACGTTCGGGTCGGAGTCCGCCCCGGTGTCGGCGGCGACCGCTCTCAGCAGCGTCTCGGCATCTGCGCGCCGTCCCTCGTCGATGGCGTCGTCGGCTCGGAGCAGTCGCTCCCGCAATTCGCGATAGCGGGCCCCGCCGGCAGAGGTCGATCCGCCATCGACAGGGGACGAGATCGCGATGATCTTCTGATTCTCGACCGCAAGCTCCACGGTGTCGCGGAGGTCCGGATCGTCGCTGTTTCCGTAAGTCGTCACCAGGCCTTGCAGTAGGGCAGCCGCGACCTGCCTGTCGCCGCGTTCGGCGGCACGGGTCGACTCCAGGAGGCGTCGCCGCGCGTCCAGACGGCGGATGCGAACGTCGCGCTCGTCGGCGAAAAGACCAGCGAATCGCTCTAACGCGTGGTCGATCTCGTCTTTGCCCAGCTCGGGAGACTGCCACACCGAGAAGAGTGCGTTCGCGGCCCACAGGCGCACGTCCGGGTCGGAGACAGAGGCAGCGTCCTCGACGCACTCGCTGACGACACGTCGGGACGCGGCGAGATCGCCCGCCTCCCGCAGAAAGCGTCCTCGCCAATACATGGCTTGGGCGATGGCGGCCGGGATACCGGGTACGTCGATCGCGGGGGCGTATCGGGGCGGCATCTCCGCCAGGACGCGCAGAGCGTCGGCGCGTCGGCCGATGTCGCAGAGTCGCAGTGCCCGGTCGACGGTTGCCAACGCGAGCGGCACGACGAGACGCGCGTCGTGCGCATGCCGGCGGAAGCGTTCGTCGAGCTGCTCGTAGAGACGCACGGCGCTTTCGGGGTCCCCGAAGCGCGATGTCGTCTCGGCGACGCGTGCCGCCACACGAACGCGAGCGGGCGCCGTGGCCGCGTCGGTGTCGGAGGCGAACGCGTGGTCGGTGTGAACGAGGAGCCGATGCTCGGCAGGGGTTGTCGCGGCTGGCTCGCGAGTGCGCGTGAGCACCCACCACAGGATGGCCTCACGAGCGGGCGCGGACGGACAGGTGGCGTATCGGTCCACCAAGGTCGTGGTGTGCCGGGCGGCGACGAGGTCGCGCTCGGAGTCGGGGAGGCGGTCCAGCACACGGTCGAGATGTCGGGCCTGTTCGGACACGGTCTCGAAGTCCGCTTCGACGGGCAGGCCCAGGACGCGCAGGCCGTGCGCGATCGCCGTCGTCCCCGGCACACCGAGACCGATGTCGTGGTCGACAAGGCGTAGCGACGCCGCATGCACGAGCGGACGCGCCGACGGGAGAGACGCGGCTTCGTCGACGACCCGGCGCATCAGCGCGACAGCCGACTCGGGATCGTCTCCGCTGTCGTAACGGATGCGGGCGGCCTGATGGAGGGCCGCAACGCGGAGATGGCGCAACCGCTCGTCGGATTCCGACGTGAGAGTCAGCGCCAGCGTCTCGAGTCCGACCGCCACCCGACGGGGGGCCTGGCCCAGGCGTTCCTGCAGGACCGCCGCCGTGTACATGGCTTCCGCTCGTGCCTGCCGCACGCCGAGCGGTCGGGCGTTCCCATCGAGTCGTGACACGAGAGATTCCGCCGCGCGCATCACATCGACCAGCACCACGGCGTCGTCAGGTTCGTGCTGGTGGACCCACTCGATCGCCTCGAGTTCGGCGAACGCGCGCGCCTCCCGAACGGCGTCGGCGTCGAGGCCTTCCGTCAGTTCGTCCATTCTCGCGAGAAGGCGTTGGACGACGTCGCGCGGTTCGAGGGGCGCCTCCAACCGGACGAGCATGCCGGTCGCCTCCGCTATCGCAATCGCCTCGCCGTCATCGGTGGCTGCGCGTTGGGCGTCCAGCGTCAGCATCAGAATTCGGTGCGCGTGTTCCTGGTCGCCTGCCGCGAGCATTTCGCGGGCTCGACCCACCGCCTCACGAACCATTCTGGATCCCTCCCGGTGTCAGACACACAAGAACTCGGCGCTGGAGCACGTGGTCAGAATCTAGCGGCGACGAAGCGCAGGTGCGGGCGGGACCGCCGTCGAGTGGTGGATTCGATTTCCCGTTCGCCGACGTCGGCGTGCAGGATCGAACTGTGAACATGGAGATCAACCCGGCCGCTACTCGGGAAAACTTCGAACTGCTGCGCACGGATCCCTTCTTCGACGTGGTCGTCGACCTGGTCGCGGGGTATCTCGCGTCGGCATTCGACGATCCCGCATCGGGCGAGGTGGACAAGTGGACCATCGCCTGCCTGCCGGCGACGAACAAGACCGATGAGCGCGAACGTCTCTTCACGCTCAACATCGGACCGATGGAAGTCCTCTACGTGGAGCGGTACACGGAGAACGGGGAGACAGTCGACTTCCGGACCGTGCTGTACACGTCGCTGTCCGCGCTGCAGCGCGCGACCGGCTACAGCCTCGATGGTCTGACGCTGTCAAACCCGTTGCTGCGCTTCAAGAAGACGGACCTCGCTCCGGCGGACGGCGACGGTGTGTTGATCGACTTCTTCCTTTCCGAGGAGGGCGCCGACGAGCAGTTCTTCGCACTGCCGCTGGACGAGACGACGATCCGCCCGCTTGCCGAGCGACTGGTCGGCAAGGGCCGCGGACCCTACGCGCAGTTCCATAACCGTGCGTTCGCCCAGTTCGTCCTCGATGCGATGGAAGAGGATGCCTGACATGGTGATTCAGCTCCCGAAGGTCCTTGCCGGCGGCGACGATGCTGCCGTCGCGGTCCTCCGGCGCTACTTCACCGAACCGCTTGTCAAGACCGGGTACCTTCGCAGCGGTGCCCGATGGGACACGTGGGACTCGACCGGCACCCGTGTGCAGGACGTGAATGTCTTCACGGCCGACGACCTCGTCGCGGTCACCATGCTGTCGGTGGAGGTGTCACCGGACGGCGCGCAGATTCTGCTGAGGGAGCGAGGCGACGAGTTCGCCCGTCTGCTCGTCGAGGTCGGTCCCGACCGCGACCTCGTCGACGAGACCGGCGAGCTGACGCCCGATTCGCCTGTAGGTCGGCTCGACTCCGCGCTGTGGACGGTCCCGAGCATCGGGCGCACCGTTGCGTCGAAGCTGATCGCCCGTAAGCGGCCGCGACTGCTTCCGATCTACGACCGTGCGATCGGCGAGGTGCTCGGGACCAAACAGGCACACCTCGAACCGATACGGGACGCGCTGCGGGCAGACGACGGCGACCTGCACCGCAGGCTCGTGTCGCTCCGGGAGCAGGCCGAGTTGGACGAGTCGGTTCCTGCTCTACGGATCCTCACGGTCCTCGCCTGGATGCAACTCAAGGATCCGCGCTGACGTCGCGATGAGTTTCGCGCCTCCGCCCGGTCGATACCTGTGAGACGACCTTCGATGAACGGAGACGCGCATGGCGGTCGAACATGATCTGGGATCGGCGGCAGACCAGGTGGCGCGGCTGGCGGAGGGTGTTCGCGAGGAGTATCTCGATCTCCCGACGCCGTGCTCGGAGTGGACGGTCGACGACCTGTTGCGCCATCTTCTCGAGCTGACCGGCGCATTCACCGCTGCGGCACGAAAGGAGCCGTTCCCCGGTGACGGCTCCGGTCGGCCGCCGCAACTGCCGGCCAGCTGGCAGGGCCGGCTGACCGACCAGCTCGACGCACTGGTCGTGGCGTGGCGCCGACCCGACGCTTGGGTGGGCGAGGCCGAGGCCGGGGGAGTGACCATGCCCGCGGCCCTGATGGGCGCGGTCGCGATCGACGAACTGGTCCTGCACGGGTGGGACCTCGCGCGCGCCACGGGCCAGTCCTTCGAATCCGATCCCGCCAGCGTGAAGGCGAGCCTCGAGTTTGCGGCGGAGATGTCCATTCCCGGAGAGGAAGCCGCCCGAGAGGGCCTCTACGGGCCGGTGGTTCCGGTCTCGGCAGACGCACCCGACCTCGACAGGCTCCTCGGCTATGCGGGCCGTGACCCGCTCTGGTCGTCGGACGAGATCAGCGGCCACGATCGATTGCGTTGACGGACTGCGTGTTCGACTCCTCGGCGGCGGAATAGTTCGCCGCGATCTTCTCGAACACCGACTGCATCTCCTCGACGACGATGATGTGGTCGGCAAGAGCCTGATCCAGCGGGTAGTCGCCGCCCGACGCCTTCTGCTCGAACTTGCGGGCCAGCGCGACGCCGGAGGGCAGGTGGCCGAGGCCGTCGATGCGGGTCAGACCCGTTGCCCCACGCTTGATTTGATCGAGTTCTGCGACAAGTTCGGCACAGCGTTGTGCACACTTCTGTGCCACATCGGGTTCGAGATAGAGCTCGCCAGCCTCTGCTCGTGCGCCGAGTTCACTCCACAAATTGCCGTTTATCGAGACCACCGCCTGTCAGTCGGGAATCGAGGGAGCGAGGATCCGGGCGTTCCGAATCGCGAGCGGACACGGACCCTCGGCAGGTGTCCTTCCGGCGAAGTAGCCCGACTTGATCATCACGGTGTCCGTTCCGGCAGCGAAAACGACATCGCAGTACTCGTTGCGCTTGTCGGTCACCTCACGAAAGGTGAACGCCTCGCGATCGTCGAGGTCGATCGACATGAAGCTGGTAAAGCGGTCATTCGCCTGAATCTCGCTGAGCGCCTGTGCGGTGGCGAAGACGGTGATCGCTGTTCCGTCGCCTCCCCAATCGCAAAGCTTCCAGCCGGGTTGTTTGACGCCGAGGATGTCCCGCGACTCAGTGGCCGGATCGGCCCCCGCCGCCCGCAACACCTCGTCCGGAATGCTGCACGGATCGAAGATCGGCTCCCCGGCCTCAGACCTGGTCGTCTCCGCCTGCCCCTCGACGCTCGTCGAACCGCAGCCGGCCAGTCCCACGACACTGGCCACTACGAGAACAGCAACACCCCACGACCTCACGTTTCCCCCTCGATTCGCCCAGACGACTCGCTCATTGGATCAGACGCAGCGGGACCGCACCCGGTTCCAGTGAAAGGCCCACCCGGGAGCGCCAGTGACTCACACCACCCTTTTCAAAGATACGATCACGATATATCGTGAGTGTGTCGGTCAACGATGAATAGGAGAAACCGATGAGGAACATGAACCACCGGCGAGGGCCGGAACAGATGCACGGACACCCCGCGTGGGGTGAGGAAATGGGTCGGCAGCGTCGCCATCACCGTCCGTTCGACGGCGAGGATCCGCGCGAGCGCGGAATGCGCGGCGGACGTGGCCACGGCGGACCTCGAGGGCGCGGTGGACCTCGAGGGCGCGGTGGACCGCGTCGCGCAGGTCGCGGCGACGTCCGCGCGGCCGTCCTGCTCCTCCTGAAGGAGGACTCGATGTACGGCTATCAATTGATGCAGACCATCGCCGATCGCACCAACGGCGCCTGGCGCCCGAGCGCCGGTGCGATCTACCCGACGCTCCAGCAGTTGGAGGACGAGGGTCTGGTGCAGACCACCGCGGAGGGTGGACGCAAACTCGTCACCCTCACCGACACGGGACGCGAGTTCATCGAGAACAACGCCGAATCCTGGGGCGACCCGTTCGCCTTTGCGGGATCGGGCCCGGATCTGCGCGCGCCCCTGCACGATCTGCACGGCGCGGCCCGACAGGTCCAGATGTCCGGAAACGCCGCACAACTCGCCGCTGCCGAGAAGGTGCTCACCGACGCCAGGCGCGCGCTGTACCTGATCTTGGCCGGCGACGACCAGGACAGCGCCGACGGCACTGTCACGGAGTCATGAGCACCAGCGTGATCGGCCACCCGGTCACGAGAGGCGCTGCGCGTCGAGCGGTTCGAGGTCGAACTCGTTCTTGCTGAACAACTCCGCCGCTTCGGCGCGCAGCACCGGCGCCGCCACATCCAGTGACGGTCCGAGCAGCCGCAGCGAATTCATTCGCTGCGAGCAGTACACCGGGAACTCGCCGTGCTCGTCCCGAGTCGCGGTATCCCACAGCAGGACATCCCCGTTCTCGCTGAACGCGAAGACCTGCAGCGAATCGACCAGCGACCAGTCGCCGTCCGGTTCGACCATCCAGTCGAACTCCTCGGCCCGACCGTCGATGTACGCCTCGCGCAGGCGCTCGGTCAGGATGCGGCTCCTGGCCTGCCAGCCGTCGGCGTAGCCCTCGAGTACCGGCGGGTAGACGAGCCACAGGCCGAACAGCCTGCCCCAGCCGAGACTGCGAACGAAGCTGCGATAGGACTCCGGAAAACCGGCGCCGTCGGGGAACCGAAACGAGTCCAGCAGCTCGAGATCGAGGTGTGAGAGCGTGGGCGAGCCCTGGACGCGGAGCGAGGAAGACCAGAACATCAGCGAACCGTTCTCCCCTGCAAAGTGATCGAGTCCGCAACGGCCCGAAATTCGACGCTCACGGTTGCGCTACAGCCGGACTCGGCGAGACACATTTCGCAACAACCCCTCCCGTAACCTCCCGACCGCGACCGACGGGAACTGAGGGTACGCCCCCGGCCCGAGACTGTGCCGGGGGTTCCCGACCGGCAGGTCAGTCCGGATCCTGGATCCGTGCCCAGGGCTTGGCGGCCTCGAGTTCGAGGGCCAGCTCGAGGAGCGTGCGCTCGTCACCGTGATCGGCCGAGAAGTGCGACGCGAGCGGCAGACCCGTCGATGTGCGGTGCAGCGGAAGGGAGATTGCGGGCCCGCCCGAGGCATTGTTGAGCGGTGTGAACGCCGCGTAGTTCACCAGCCGATCGAGGAGGGTGTCGAAATCCTGTGCGGGGGAAAGATAGCCGATCTTCGGGGTCGTGTGGCTCACGACGGGAGACAGGACCACGTCGTACGTCTGGAACATGCGTGCGTACGTGCGGGCACTGCGATGCAGTCGGTAGAGCATGCGCGGTGTCTGGGCCAGGTGCCGGCGGTAGAGGGCGTCGAGACCGCGGCTGAGGTTGTCGGTACCGGCCCGATCGAACGACGGCCCGAACATGCGTTTGCCGCCGGACAGGACCGCGAAGGACAGGAAACCCCAGTAGAGCTTGAAGTCGTTCATGAACCCGGTGTCCACCGGCAGCGCGGCCTCCTCCACGTGGTGACCGAGGGAGTCGAGCAGATCGGCGGTGGCCTGCACCGACTTCCGCGTCTCGTCGTCGGTGGGTACGCCCGTCACGGAGTCGACGATCACCCCGATCCGCAGCCGCGCCGATCCGGGACCCTCGACGAGCCGGATCGGCGACAGCTTGGGGTTTCGGTAATAGCGTTCGGCGTCCGCGTAGAACCGCGCCGAGTCCCGCACCGAGCGGGTGACCACGCCCTGCGTGACGATGCGGATCGGCATCGTCTTGTCCGTCGCGTCGGCGACGGTGCGGCCGCGGGTCGGCTTGAGGCCGACCAGTCCACAAGCAGCAGCGGGGATTCGGATGGAGCCGCCGCCGTCGTTGGCGTGCGCGAAGGGGAGCGCGCCGGACGCCACCAATGCCGCCGACCCGCCTGACGACGCGCCCGACGAGTACTCGGGGTTCCACGGGTTGCGCACGGGATCGGCATGTTCGTACTCGGTCGATGCGCTGAAACCGAACTCCGGTAGTCGACTCTTGCCGATCGGGACGGCGCCCGTCGACAGGAACTGCTCGACGAAGGCGCTGTCCCGGCGGGCGGGCTCCGGCGTGAACGCCGTGCTGCCCTGCCCGGTAGGCAGGCCCGCGACGTCGACGTTGTCCTTGATGATGGTGGGGACACCGGCAAAGACACCTGCCTGCGGCGCTTCGGCCTGCAGGAGTGCGCGATCGAAGTCGCGGACCTGGATACCGTTCAGTCGCCCCTGCACGAGATCGGCGCGCTCGAGCGCGGCCTGCACCGCTTCGCGCGCCGACACCTCCCCCGACGCGATCCGGGCGGCGACGCCTGTCGCATCGAGGTCGCCGAGGGCGTCGTCCCGGAACGTGTGAACTCGTGGATCGCCGGTCATTCCGGGAGTGTAGGACGAGAATGCGCCGGTGGGAACAGGTCGGGACGGACGCCGTCAGCGACGATCGGCGATGGCCTCGCGTATTGCCCGAAGCTCGGAACGCAGCGAATCCAGCTCCGAGCGGATGTCCTGAGCCTCCTCGGAGGCGCCCTCGGGCGGCGTGCGGTCCACCGCGACTGCCTGCTTGACGATCCGCTTGCGCTTGGGAGCGGGCCGTGGCGTGGAGGATCCCGACGGCGGCGGAACGAAGCCGTTGAGGAACACCCGTGTGAGCATCTCGGTGAGTGAATCGATGTCCCGGGTGAGCGTCTCGCGGTGCCACCGCACCGACATGAACACGCACTCGCGCATCATCCGCTGGAACTCGAAAACATCTATACCCGAGTTGAACTCGCCGTCACGAACGCCGTCCTCCACCACGCTGAACCAGGCGTCGTGCGAGGCCTCGACGGCGTCGGCGATCTCCGAATAGCGAGGCAGAGAGCCGAGGTTCGCGATCTCGTTCTGGTAGATCTCCGTCGCGTAGGGATGCATGTCCGCAACTTCGAGGGAGGCACGGACGATTCGAACGAGGCGGGACCGCGCGTCCTCGGGTTCGTCGACGACTGAGCGGTACCGGTCCACCAGATCGGCCAGGAAGCTGACCAGGATCTCCGAGACGATCGCGTCCTTGGACCGGAAGTAGTGGTAGAGCGTTCCGGAGTTCAGGCCCACTGCCTCACCGATCTCACGGATCGTCGTTGCCGCGATGCCGCGATCGGAGAACAGGCGCGCCGATTCGATCAGGATCACCTCGCGCCGGCCCGGAGACGCCACGCTCACTCCTTTTGTTCAGGTATTTCGTATCGATCGTGTACCAGACGAGGCTAGCAGCGGCCGCCCCGCCGACTCACCGACGAAGCGCTTGCTCTGCGGCACCCAATCGGCGAGGTAGGAACGCTGCCGCGACGCCACCGACCACCGCACATGCGGCGACCAGACTGTACGCCCACATGAATCCGCCCCCCGAGTACACGGGCACGCCATCCACCGCCGTCCGAACGTTGGCATTGAGCATGACGAACACCAGCGTCGTGCCGACACCGGCCAGCAGTGTGCGGCTCACTTCCGCGAGGCTCGAGCTGACCACCTGGTTGTCCGGCGGTACCGCCGCGATGACCAGGTTGGGGATGGCCGCACCGGCCAGGCCGGTTCCCAGGTTGACGAGTCCGGCCGCGATCAGCACGACCAGTTCCTCGCCGCGCCCGAAGCCCATCGTCAGCACGGCGGCGGCGATGACAACGGCCGCCGCGATCATGTGCACCTTGGCCCCGGTCCGGCGCGCGGTGACGCCGACGATCAGGCCACCGAGCACGATGCCGATGCCGTTCACGACACCGAACACGGCGAACTCGCTCGCGGTCATGCCGAACCCGTAGTCGACGCCCGCCTCCCGAGGTGTCATCGCCATGATCGCGAGAATGGAACTGGTCGTGGTGCCGACGCCGTACACCAGGCCCGACGAGAGCACGGTGTACAGCAGCGCCGGACGCCGCAGCTGACGCAGGTCTATGAGCGGTTCCGGGGTCCGTCCGGCCTGCACGATCCATGTCGCGAACAGCACACAGCCGAGTACCAGCAGGCCGACGGTCGCTTCACTGGTCCAGCCCCACTGCGGCGCCGAGCTCACAGCGACCAGGACCGACGCGGCCGCGCTGCCCAGCAGGAAGGCGCCCAGCAGATCGGGGCGTGAATCCGCTGCCCGCACCGGTGACTCCGGAACCACCAGCAGCGCAGCAACTCCCAGCGCCGCTGTCAGCGCCGTCACGAACCAGAACGCGCCCGCGACACCGTGGTTGTCGATCAGCCAGCCCGCCAGGAACGGCTGCAGCACGACGACGACGCCGGTGCCGGTCACGGTGACGCTGACCGCGAACGGAACGATCCTCGCCGGGAACACGTCCCGGATGAGCGAGTAACACAGGAACGCGACCGAGAAGATCGCGCCCTGCAGAGCCCGGCCGACCAGAAACATCGAGAAGCTCGAGGCGATCGACGACAACACCGAGCCGACCAAGGTCACGGTGAGCACGATCATCAGCAGACGCTTCTTGCCGTACATGTCGGCGAGCTTGCCCACCAACGGCATCGCGATGCTCGCCGTGAGGAACGAGATCGTCATGGTCCAGCCGGCCTGGGTGGTCGCGTACTCAGCGGCGATGGCGGGCAGCGCCGTTCCGGCGAGAACCGCGGAGACCGGGATGATCTCGGAGACGAGGATCAACACGACCAGGATCGTGACCAGTCGCGGAGTCCACCGATGAGTGCCGGCGTCGGTGTCGACCGCCACCGGCGGGGTGCCGACCGGCGCCCCGCCGTCGAGTGTGCCCGTCACCGCGGAAGACCCTTGGCGCCCGCGGGCGGCGGAGTGTAGCGGTGCCCCCAGATCGCGCCTTCCGTGATTCGGTACGTCGGTGCTGCACCCTCGATTCGTTCACCACCCCAACCGATCTCGGTTGCATGCCCCTCGGGGGAATAGACGTAGAACGAGAGCATCCGGTCGTTGGTGTGCTTGCCGAGCGACTGCATCATCGGAATACCGAGGGTCTCGGCGCGGTCCAGCGCCTTGCCGACGTCGTCGATCGACTCCGTCTCGATCATGAAGTGGAGCAGCGCCGGACCGTCGGCAGGATTGAGCCCCAGGGTGTGCTGCCGCGGATTGCAGCCCAGGAAGTAGCTGATCCCGCCCGGGAGCTGCAGTGAGTTGCGCTCGACGAATCCCAGTACGCCGACGTAGAACTCGTACGCGGCCTCGGTGTCCGTGGCGTTCAGGATGACGTGACCCATGCCCTGGTCGCCGGTGACGAACCCGGACACGTGGGGCAGGTCGACGGGACGGTGACTGAGCACCGGTCCGTAGAACAGTTCCACGCGGTTGCCGGACGGGTCGTCGAATGCGGCGAACCCGGTGACCTGACGTAGGGCGCATTCCTCGGCGCTGCCGGCGTGGGTCTCGACGCCCGCGGCCTCGACCCGCCCCACGATTTCCCGCAGGTCGGAGCGATCGAGGACTTCGAAGCCCACGGCGTCGAGTCCGGGTGCGGCGGACTCGGCCACCACGAGGCGAGGCGGGTAGTCGTCCATCCGGTAGTGCAGGGCACCGGAAAGGGGGCCGTCGACGGGCATCATGCCCAGGAAGTCGTCCGCGAAGCTCTTCCACTGCGCGGTGGACTCGACGCCCAGGCGCAGGTATCCCAACGAGAGAACAGGCATTGCGTCTCCTCGGATCGGTCGGGTGATCAGTAGAGGGTGCCGGGGTCGCCGGTGAGCAGGTATTGGCCGTACTCGTGCTCGACCTTGTCGGGCAGGTTGATCGCATGATGCTGGCCGGCATGGACGTCTCGCCACACCGCTTGCAGCGCGTTCGACGACGAAATCGAGCGCGGTCCACCCACCTGGTACGCCTTGTCGGCGGCCGAGACTGCCAAGCCGACCGCGGCGATGTGATCGCGCTTGGTGCGCTGCCGGATCGGCATCGAGACCTGCTCGCCGCGTTCGGCCGCCGCGAAGGCGTCGGCGAGGTCGGCCTGCAGGATCCGGTACGCGGTATCGACCTCGAAGTCCGCCTGGGTCAGGCGGGCGAGCGTCGCCGGGTGTGGCAGTTTGGTGGCGTCGACTGCCAAGCGGGACTTGTGGATTCCCACCGCCTCGTCGAGCACGCGGCGGGACATGCCCACCAGGGGCACGACGACGGCATTGACGAACAGGGTGTACCACGGGAGACGGAAGAGCGGGGCGGTGTTGACTTCGTTGCCGGGGTAGCGCTCGGTGTACAGGTCGGCAACGTCGTGCACGCGATGCTCGGGCACGAACGCGCCGTCGACAACGATGTCGTTGCTGCCGGTGCCGGCCAGGCCGGACGTGAACCAGACGTCGTCGATCGTGTAGTCCGAGCGGGGAAGCAGCAGGTGGACGTGCTGACCGGTGCGGCGGCCGTCCTCGTCGGCGACCATCGCACCGACGAACACCCAGTCACAGTGGTCGCTACCCGACGAGAAGCCCCAGCGCCCAGTCAGTTCGTACCCGCCGGGGACGATCCGAGCGGTGCCGGCCGGGCTGTAGGACGAACTGATCCACGCATCGGGGTTGTCGCCCCACACATCCCGCTGCGCTCGGTCCGGAAACAGGCCGAGGTGCCACGAGTGGACGCCGACGACGCCGGTAACCCAGCCGGCGGAACTCGACAGTCGCGCGATCTCGTACACAGCTGCGTTGAACACGCCGGGGTGAGCTTCGAAGCCGCCGTATCGCTTTGGCTGGATGAGTCGCATGATTCCTGCGTCGCGCAGGATCTTGGCGGTGTCCGCGGTGAGCCGACGCTCCTCGGTGCAGTCGGTCTCGAGTGCCCGCAGGCGGTCCTCGGCGGCAAGGACAGTGTCGATCGCATCGTGCTGGAAAAGCATGTGTGAAAGCTCCTTTCGCCGGCGGGTGCCGGATCAGCGAGTGAGGAAGTCGGTCACGAGAGATTCGAAGTCGTGCTTGCGCTCCACCTGCGCCCAGTGCCCGCACTCGCCGAGAATGTGCAGGTCGGCCTTCGGCATCCGGCGCAGCGCGAAGAGGGCGCCGTCGGGTGGCAGCATGCGATCGTCGCGACCCCACGTGACGAGGGTCTTGTGCGGAATCTCGTCGGTGCGCGCCCACAACGGTGCCTTGCCCGGCAGTGCGAGCGATGCCATGACCGCCCGCATGCGTTCGATCGCGCGCGGCGCGGTGGCGTTGGTCCAGCGCTCGTCGAGCAATTGCGGGGTGATGGTCGCCGGGTCGTAGACCATCGAGTCCACCCACGCCTCGAGCGCCTCGCGGGTCGGGTCCGTCAGGAAGGCGCTTAGGCGGCGCGCGCCCTCGCTCATCATCGGACCGAGCAGTGGGGCGTACAGGCCGCCGGGGCCCATCAGGGCCATCCGCTCTACCCGCTCGGGCGCGAGCGCGGCCGTTTCGAGGGCGACCCAGCCGCCCATCGAATTTCCCAGCAGGTGAGTCTTCTCGATGCCGAGGTCGTCGAGCAGTGTGACGATCGACTGGGCGGCGATCTCCGGGTACGGGCGGTCGTACGCCATGTCGGGGCTCGCACCGAAGCTGGGCATGTCGACGACGATCGTTCGGAAGTTGCGCGCGAAGACCGGCAGGTTCTTCGAGAAGTTCGACCAGCCGGACACGCCGGGTCCGGATCCGTGCAGCAGCACGAGGGGGTGGCCCTCGCCGGCCTCGTGGTAGTGCAGCTTGTCCGATGCGGAGGGTCCGCGGGTGGTGCCGGCGTAGTCGAGGATCTCCATCGTGGTCCTATCTCGCGGTGTGGTGGGCGTACCCGTGCGCAGATTCGGAAGCTTTGGGCCCGAACGAGACCCGGAAAATCTGTGTGCGGGTGTTGGGCGGTGAGCCTACGGCCCTTCGGCCACTCAATCAATTGATTGAGTGACGTGTGTCTCGAGATTCCCAGTGGGCGGGACAGGGGAACGATGGAGGCGTGACGGCCGCGCGAGTTCAGTTCGCGCGGCGCAGCTCCGCACGCAGGTGGTGCGTCATGGGCGTGGTGTCGAATGCCATCCACATGTCGTACGCGAGCGCGGCACCGTCCTCGAGGAGCTCGAAGCGGCGGCGGATCTGGTGGACCGGCTTGGCATCCGGGGAGGCATTCAGGGCGTGCGCGGTGAAGCCGAGGACGCCGTCGGAGAGGGTGGCGCGGTGGATTTCGACGAACCCGGTGGGTTGCGTCACCAGAAGTTCGACAGTGTCGCCGGCGAGGCGCAGATAGCCGGTCTCGGTGTGCATCGGCATGCCGCCGCCCGGCTTGCGGGTGCGGGACCGGTAGAACAGGAACGGCTTTCCGCTGGGCGAGAGCTCGATCTCCTCGTCGTAGCTGAAGTCGTCGATCGTGGGGTAGTGGCCGGAGCCGCCGCCCGTCCATCGTCCGGCGAAGGCGGCGAGTTCGCCGAGGGGTGCGAGCAGGTCGGGCTGCGTCTGATCCATGCCGCCAGTCTAGGAAGTGCGGGTGGGGTCGACCTGTTCGACGGGTGCGGGTGTCTTGCGTCCCACCACGATGCGCCGGACGCCCGCGCCCGCAGCTGCGACTGTCACCAACGCACCCGCGGTGATCGGCCCGGCGGGGCTCTCGGGGAAGAGGCCCTCGAGTACGAGCCATGCGCCGAAGGCGAAGAACAGCACCGCGGCCCCGATTCGCACGAAGGCCTCGGGAAGGTGCTTGCCGAGTAGTGCGCCGACGACGATCGCGAGGGCGTCGGCCGCGACCATGCCGACCGTCGACCCGATCCACACACCGACCCAGTCGTTGTCGGCGGCAAGGGTGATGGTGGCGAGCATGGTCTTGTCGCCGAGTTCGGCGAGGAAGAACGCCGACGCGACGGCCAGGAATGCAGATCCGGTGACTTTCCGGGCCTTGTTCTCCTCCTCGTCCGACAGGCTGTCGCCGCGCAGCGTCCACAGACCGAAGACCACGAATGCGATTCCGCCGACGATCGAGATGGCGGTGGTGGGTAGTGACGCACCGAGGAAGTGGCCGACACCGACCGAGACGAGGTGCACGACGGTGGTGGCGACGGTGATGCCCGCGATCACCACCCACCAGCGGTAGCGCAGGGCGAACGTCATCGCCATGAGTTGGGACTTGTCGCCCAGTTCGGCGACGAAGATGACGCCGAAACTCAGCAGCATTGCGGCCAGCACGTGGAACCTCCTCCGTATTTCTCGCTTTCGGAGGATGTCGGGAAACCTTCCTCCGGCCCCGAACGCGGTGCGCTCGAAGGCCGAAGGTCTCGCCCACCGGTACAGGACCGGTTCGCTGAGCCGGGCGGACACGCGAGGTGTCGGCCAGTATGTCGACCCAACGATTGGGGGCTACTCCCCTTCGCTGAGGAAACGATAACCCGGATTCATCCAAAGTGCAAAGGCCACAATAAGTTTGGATTCCCGAACTTTTCTCTTCCTTGGGTAGTCACGCCGCGAGCAGCATGGCCAGAACTGCGGTGTCGGGATCGCTGATCGGATCGATTCCGACGCGCGAAATCATCGATGTGACAGTGCCGTCCGCCTCTGCCTCCACCCACGCTGCCCGATGCTCGAGCCCGAGGTGCGGGAGGCCCGGCAGTAGCAGGCACCCCGATGCCGCGCCCACGCACTCAGGAAGCGACGGGACCGTCTCGGCGGGCGGATGCAGCATCATCAGCGCGGGCGGCTGGCGCTGGGCGAAGCGCCCCGGCGCCACCGCGGACTCGCCGAGGACCGGTCCTTCGGCGATGATCAAACCGACCGTTCCCGGCGCGGGATCGTCGGGAAGTTCTTCCCTGGCACCGAACACCGTGGACGTGGGTAGCAGGCCCGGCAGCGACGCGATCCGGACCGCGAGGGCCAGCAACTGCGCCCATTCCCGCGTGGTGTCCGGCCAGCGTCCGGAGATCACGAATCCCCGAAGGTCTCCGAAGGCGTGGAACGGCGCGATTCCGACGAAATCGTTCTCGTTCATCTCGGCCTCGATTCTCCCGCGCGAGTGTTTCGACGACGGGAGCGCCGAGCGGACCCGATGGTCGGGCCCGCCCGGCGCGCGTCGTTCACACCTCGTTGGGTAGTACGAGCATGCGCCCCTGTCCTACTGGCACACAAGGGGTCCCGAGTGCCAGTAGGACAGGGGCGGGGGAGGGTCAGAACCCGGCGCCGGGCACCGCGACCCGCACGCGCCGGATCGCGCCGCCGCCGATCCGGATCGCGTCCTCCGGAACCCAGGTGTCGGCGGTGCAGACGAACAGATCGCGCCCGTCGGCGCCGCCGAGCGCCACCGCGTACGGGTGCGGTACCGGGATGCGATCGAGTATTGCGCCGTCGGCACTCACCCGGATCACTTCCTCGCTGAAAGGTGACGCCACCCAGACGGACCCCTCGGCATCCAGCGCAATGCCGTCGGGCATGACCCGCGGATCGCCGAATTCGATGAGCGCTCGGCGGTTCACGAGGCTGCCGTCCGGTTCGATCGTGAACGCGGACAGGCGCGCCGGCGTCGCACGTGTCTCTGCGACGATCAGCGTCGACCCGTCCGGGGTGATCGCCATGCCGTTCGCGAACATCATCTCGGTCGCCACGACGTGGGCGGAGCCGTCGGCCTCGACCATCGCCAGATCGGCCGGGAACGGCGGCTCCGGCGGCGCGCTGGCATCGCCGTAGTTGCCGATGTAGGTCCGTCCGGCGTCGTCCACCGCCATGTCGTTGAGGTGCCAGGTGGCGATGCCGTGGAGGTCCGCGTGCGGGCTCAGTGTGCCGTCGCTGCCGAGACGGTAGATCCTGCGTTCCTCGACCGATGCGACAACGAGGTCGCCGCCGGGAAGGAATCCCAGGCCGGCAGGCTGGCCCGGCACCTCTACGACGCGCTCGAGTTCTCCGGTGGCGGGGTCCAGTCGCAGGACGACTCCGCGGTAGATGTCGGAGAACCACAGGCGGCCGTCCCGCCACCGCGGGCATTCGGGAAAGGCCAGGCCAGTGGCGATGGTGTCGATTGTGATGTCCGTCATAGCCGTAACCCTATCCAGTGAACGCTTGCTCGACGAGTTGGAGGAACCTCCCAGGTTCACTCGAGGTTCACTCGAGGTTCACCCACTGAACTGGTGCAGACTTCGAGAGAAAGGCTGCACCGCCATGTCATCACCCGCGCCGCGCGGAACCGACGCGCCCTCCGGCTATCTCCGAACGGCCAGTTCGCTGCACGCGTTCAACAGGTACGAGATCAAGTACCTGGCGCACGAACGGGACGTGCCGCGACTTCGGGAGGCCCTCGCCGCCCACATGGCGGCCGACGAGTTCAGCCCGGTGGGCGGCTACCCCGTCACCAGCCTCTACTACGACACCCGGAACCTGCGGTTCTACTGGGAGAAGATCGAGGGACTCCGCTTCCGGCGCAAACTGCGCGTCCGGCTGTACGGCCGTCCGGCCGAGGCGACGGACGAGACCCCGGTGTACGTCGAGATCAAACAGAGGGTCAACCGGGTGACGCAGAAGCGCCGCATCCGGTTGCCGTACGCCGACGCCCGCTCGCTGTGCGACGAGCGCCGGATGATCGAACACGACGACGGGCAGCGTGCCTTCGTCAACGAAGTGTCCACTCTCGTCGGCAACCTCGAACTGGTCCCGACCGTCACCACCGGCTACCTGCGGGAGGCGTTCGTCGGCACCGAGGCCGATCTGGGTCTGCGCGTGACGATCGACCATCGAGTGCACGGTCGCGACAGGGACTTCCACTTCGCGTCGAAGTCGGAGAATCGCTTCATCATTCCGCCGCATCTGTGCATCGTCGAGATCAAGGCCAACGAGCGGGTTCCGTACTGGGTCACCGATCTCACGGCCCGACTGGACATGTCGGTGGTTCGCGTATCCAAGTACTGCCAGAGCGTCGAGGCGTTCGGCCTCGCACCGCGTTCCCGTATGCACGGGATCCCCGAATCATTCACCACCGCTGACATGTTCGATGATCAGCTCGTCCCGACAGGAACCCGATGAACTTCGATCTACAGGATCTCAGCGGCACCTTCTCGACCTTCGACATCGTCATCTCGCTGTCACTGTCGTTCGTGCTGTCCGCGATCATCGGCTGGGTCTACCGACTGACCCACAAGAACGTGTCCTACAGCCAGTCCTACGTGCAGACCCTCGTGATGGTCGGCATGGTCATCAGCCTCATCATGCTGGTGGTCGGCTCCAACATCGCTCGGGCCTTCGCGCTCGTCGGCGCGCTGTCGGTGGTGCGATTCCGCAACGCCATCAAGGAGACTCGCGACGTAGGCTTCATCTTTCTCGTCATGGCGATCGGTATGACGACGGGCACCCGGTTCTACGTCCTCGCGATCGCCGCGACCGTCGCGATCTGCCTGGTGCTGGTGCTGATGAGTCGGTTCAACTGGTTCAAGCTCGACGTCCAGCGTCAGGTCGTCAAGGTTCAGGTGCCGCCGGAGCCCGGCTACACCGCGGTGGTGGAGGACATCCTGGTCCAGTTCGCCAAGGAGTTCGAACTCGTCAGCACCGAATCCGTCCGGGCCGGCGCCCTCACCGAGCTGTACTACACCGCACAGCTGAAGTCCGGAAAGAAGCCGGCCGAGTTGATCGCCGCGCTCAGCGAGGTCAACGCCGGTCAGCGCGTCACGGTCCTGACCGGATACGACCAGACCGACATCTGATGACGGCCGAGACAGGTTCCGGCACAGGCCGTCCGCCGCGGCGGAGGCTGCGCCACCGGGTTCCGGTATCGCTGCGGCAGCACTGGCCGATCGTCGCCGTGTTCTGCGCGTTCGTCCTCGTCGCCGCGACGGTGTTCGGGTCGACCCGGGTGCGTCCCTACATCACCGGCAACGCGAGCGTCATAGCGTCCGACATCACCGAGAATGTCGCCGGCACCGTCGACTTCTTCGAAACGGATCAGGACCATTCGGTGAATCTCGCGTTCTCCCAATCGGACTACGACCGCATGATCGCCGCATACCAGGACGAGGGCGAGAAGGAGTGGATCACCGCCGACATCACCGTCGACGGCACGCTGATCACCGACGTCGGTGTGCGACTCAAGGGCAACTCGACGCTCAGCGGACTGCGAGGCGGGATGGGCGGCCCCGACGGTGAACGGCCGGAGGGCTTGCAGCCACCGGAGGGTATGGAACTGCCGGAGGGCATGGAACTGCCGGACGGTATGGAAATGCCTTACGGGGGACAACTTCCGGAGGGAACCACGGCCCCGGACGGTGCCGCAACCGGCTTCGGCGGGGGAGGTGGGCCGGGTGGCATGGTCTCGCTGTCCGCGGACGACCCGACGTCACTGCCGCTGCTGATCCGCTTCGACAAGTACGTCGAAGGCCGGGCGTACCAGGGCATGACGGAACTGTCGGTGCGTCCGGGGTCCCCTGTGCTGAACGAAGCGACGGCACTGTCGCTCACCGCGGAGTCGGGGCAGGCGACGCAGCGCTACAGCTACGCGACCTATTCCGTGAACGGCGGTGCGACGCAGACGCGTCTGTTGCTCGAGCACCCCGACGACGGCTATGCCAACTCGTTGTTCGAGAATCCCGGTGTGCTGTACAAGGCCGACGCGAGTTCGTCGTTCGCATACCAGGGCGACGACCAGACGACGTACGCCGACCAGTTCACTCAGGTGAACGGTGAGGGCTCGCAAGACCTGCAGCCGATCATCAGCTTCCTGAAGTGGATGGACGGCGCAAGTGACGACGAGTTCGCCGCGCATCTCGCGGACCATGTCGACGTCGAGTCGTTCGCCCGCTACGTCGCCACCCAGAACCTTCTCGTCAACAGCGACGACATGGCGGGGCCCGGCCGCAACTACTACCTCTGGTACGGCCTGGGGTCGAAGAAGCTGTCGGTGGTGTCGTGGGATCTGAACCTTGCGTTGTCGTCGAACTCCACTGCAGGGCCCCATGATTCGATCGGCATGGGTGGAGGCATGGGTGGGCCTCCCGCCGCCACGGGCGACACGGCAGGTCAGCCGCAGCAGCGTGGAATGCGGGCGGGTGGGCCTCCGCAGGGCCGTGGACAGCAGCATGCCGGAGCGCAGCGGCAAACCGAAACGCCAAAGGAGGGCGGCCGGGCGATGGGTGGCGGCGGGATGCGCAGCGGAAACGCACTGAAGGAACGTTTCCTGGCGTCCGGCGCGTTCACCGAGGTCTACGAGAACGCCTACCGCGACCTGTACGCGCAGTTGTTCGCGAGCGGGCGCGCTGTCGAGGTGCTCGACGACATCGCCGCGTCCGTGCCGACCAGCGACGGACTCACCGCGGACGCGCTCGTGCAGCAGGTCGAGACGATGCGGACGCGACTACAGGCCCGCACCGACGCCCTCTCCGACGACGCGGTGATCACCGCGGGATGACCCCCCGCCCCCCGCCCCTTCCGCTCCTCCCGCGTTTTGCGCACTTGTCGCGGTTCCCCACGACGGAAACTCGCGATAAGTGCGCAAAACGCGGGGGCGGGACTGGGGAGGGGGGCGGGACTGGGGAGCGGCGCAGGACTGGGGGGCAGGACTGAGGAGTGGCGCAGGGAATGACGACGGCGCCGCACCCCGAGTGATCGGGGGCGGCGCCGTCAGGCGTTCCGGAGCGCTCGCGCGCGTCGGATCAGGCGGGGACGATGAGTCCGGCGGTCTGGGTGCGTGCCTTGGTGAAGCGGTCGGTGACGTCGTTCCAGTTGACGATGTTCCAGAAGGCG
>NZ_QAOW01000005.1 GCF_003051005.1 Rhodococcus sp. OK519 | reverse complement strand
CCTCGGCGATCTTGGCCTGCTCGGCGGTGACCACGTCCATGATGACGCCGCCCTTGAGCATCTCGGCCATGCCCCGCTTGACGCGTGCAGTGCCGGTAGTGGGGGTGGTGTCGGGGGTGGTCACAGCAAACTCCTGGGTTCTCGCCGGCTTCGGGGAAGGTCTGACACGCCAGGACCAGTTCAGCCCGGGGTCGGGCTCGCACGGTCGCAACGCGTGGGCAATTCTATGACGACGGCCCGGCCGGGCCGATAGCCAGTGCCCGATACCTGGACTGCTGTGGCGACGGTCATAGCGGGCACGCTTCAGCGGATGGCGCGGACCTCGGGATCCTCGAGACGGACCAGCGCAAGGTTGGCCTCGTCGAGCAGATCGGGCAGATCCTGCGGGTACACCGCCTCACCACCGTTCTGGATGACGCGAATCTCGGCTGCGGTGCACCAGCGATATTCGATGATGGTGCGCTGTTCCAGCTCCGTGAAACCACCCCGATGCGGGGCGAACTCGTCGGTCCGGACCGTGAAGAACAATTCCTCCGACCGGATCAGTTCGCCCGCGAACGGGAAGATCGCCACCCGGCGCCACAGCGGCCCCCGCAGCGAGTCCGGTTCGACGGTTAGACCGGTCTCCTCGTGAATCTCGCGAACCGCTGCGGCACGCAGAGTCTCCCCCGACTCGACGCCGCCGCCGATCGTGAACCAGAACGACGTGTCGGGCTTGTCGGGATCGCGGCCGCGCACCAACAGAACGCGACCACGATCGTCGAGCATCACGACGCGAGCCGAGGTGCGCACCTCATCAAGTTGCAGCCCCGACGGCTCCGTGCGTTCGGCAATCTCGAAGTACGTCGGCAGCGCCGCCGTGCCACCGAGGTGCAGCCACCTCACCGGCCGCCTCGTGCGCAGCGCCAACGTGTCGCGGACCGCGTCGTTGTGGAACCGACGCGCGATCAGGACGCGGGCTTCCGCATCGGCGAGTTCGGCGATCAACTGCGGGCGCATGAGGTGGGTGTCGAGAGCGGTCAGTGCACCCGAGAGTGCGTTCTCGGCGTTCTCCCGATGCGCGCGGTCCGCCCGCTCCGCCTGGTCGGCCAGCACCGAGAGTCGCTTGCCGTCGACGGATGCGGTGGACAGCGCCGACGCGATGGCACGCACCACGACAGCCCGTCGGGCGAGCGCGGCGTCGAGCGCCTGCCACGACAGATCGGAGCGGACGTGCAGGCGGTCGAGCCGGTTCGCAGTGCCGTACGCCCACGCGCCGACGACTGCGATGGTCGCCGCGACCAACGCCAGGATCAGGATGGTCGTTGCCGAGAAGGTCACGAGCGCACCTCGCGCACACCACCGGCGCCGACGGTGACCGTCTCGTACACCCGAAGGATCTGTTCGGCCACCACCGGCCAGTCGTACTCCCCCACCACGACACTCGCGACGTCGGTCAGCGACCGACGGCGGTCCTCGTCACCGAGTACCGCGTCCAGCGCGGCCGCGAGGGCAACCGAATCGCCCACCGGGACGAGCAGGCCGGCGGTGCCGTCGCGCAGAACGCGCCGGAACGCATCGAGTTCGCTTGCGACGACCGGGGTGCCGGCGGCCATCGCCTCGACGAGCACGATGCCGAAACTCTCGCCTCCGAGGTTGGGCGCGCAGTACACGTCGGCACTGCGCAGCGCCGACGCCTTCTCCTCGTCGCTCACCTGACCGAGCAGACGCAGGTGCCGGGCGTGGCGGCCCGCCTCCTTTCGGAGCTTGTCCTCGTCGCCGCGCCCGACCACGAGGATCTCGAGATCGGGGTACTTCTCGGCCAGTGCGGGCAACGCTTCGAGCAGCACCGCCATGCCCTTGCGCGGTTCGTCGTAGCGGCCGAGGAACAGCACGGTCTTGCCGGAACGCGGATAGCCGGGCAACGCCGCGGCGTTCGCGAACGCAGGGACGTCGACACCGTTCGGAATCTCCACGGCGTCCGATCCCAGGGATTCGACCTGCCACCGACGCGCGAGTTCCGACACGGCGATCCGGCCGCTGATCTTCTCGAGGTAGGGCTGGAGAACTCCCTGGAACGTGCTCAGTACCAACGACTTCGTGGTCGACGTGTGAAATGTCGCGACGATGGGGCCCTCCGCGATCTTCATCGCGAGCATCGAGAGGCTGGGGGCGTTGGGCTCGTGGATGTGCAGGACGTCGAAGTCGTTGTCGGCGATCCACCGCCGCACCCGGCTGTACGAGACCGGTCCGAACGTCAGGCGCGCGACCGACCCGTTGTAGGGGATCGCGACAGCGCGGCCCGCCGAGACGACGAAGTCCGGCAGGGTCGTACCCTCCGACGCGGGCGCCAGCACACTCACCTTGTGTCCGCGTTCGATGAAGACCTGGGCCAGTTCGACGACATGCGCCTGCACGCCGCCCGGCACGTCGAAGGAGTACGGGCAGACCATCCCGATCTTCATCGCGACTCCATGCGTGCCCGACGGGCCTCGGAGAGGTCGTCCCACCACAGCGGCTGGAGCATGTGCCAGTCGGCGGGACGGGCGGCGATGTTCGCCGCGAAGCGATCGGCAAGTGCCTGTGTGGCGTCGCCGACCCCGACCGAGACATCGATCGGCGGATCTATCGAGAATCCCCATCCGCCGTCGGTGAACCAACAGTGCACGGGCAGCAGCGCCGCCCCGGTGTCGATCGCCAGTTTGGCGGGCCCGGCGGGCATACGTGTGGGCTCGCCGAAGAACGTGACCGGCACGCCCTTCGCCGCGAGATCGCGCTCACCGAGTAGGCACACAACCTTGTTCTCGTGCAGTCGCTTCGTCAGTTCACCGAACGGCGGCGCCTCGCCTCCGCTCAGTGGGAAGATCTCGAATCCGAGACTCTCGCGATAGTCGACGAACCGGCGATACAGCGACTCGGGCTTCAGACGCTCGGCGACCGTCGACAGGCCACCCCACCTCTGCGTGCACCACACGCCTGCCATGTCCCAGTTGCCACTGTGTGGCAGCGCCAGGATGGCACCGTTGCCCGCTTCCATCGCGTGTTCGAGATACTCCTGACCCTCGACACTCGAGTCGATCGCCGCCGCAGTCGCGACCAAATCCATCGAAGGCAGGCGGAAAGCCTCGCGCCAGTACCGGGCGTACGACCGCAGCGAGTCCCGGACCAGATCGTCGGGCACGTCCTCCGGCGCGACCGCAAGCACGCGGGCGAGATTGCGCCGCAACTGCTGTGGCCCGCCGTGGCGGCGTGCCGCGAAGTCGGCGCCGGCGTCGAAGATCGAGACGGCCAGCCGTTCGGGCAGCGCCCGAACCACGCGCCACCCCGTCGCGTAACCGAGATCGGCCACCCGCTCGGACAAACTCACGACGCGGACGCCTCTCCCTCGGTGGGCTTCTCGTCGACGGGCTTGTCGTCGACGGGCTTGTCATCGACACTGCTCGGCGCGATCGGCAGCACGTCCCGCGCTCCCGCCGAATTGCGTACCGCCAGCACACGCTGGAAGACGGTGATGATGCTGGCGACCGCGAGAATCCACATCGCGACGTACACCGCCCAGTGCAGCCAGCCGATGTCGAAGTGCCCTCCGATGCCTGTGAGTCCGGATCCGACGAGGACGATGACCAAACGGTCAGGTCGCTCGATGAGCCCACCGTCGGCGGACAGACCGCTGGCCTCGGCGCGTGCCTTGGCATAGGAGATGACCTGCGAGCTGACGAGGCAGATCAGTGTCGCGATCAGCAGGCTCTTGCTGTTCTCGTGGTAGGCGGCCCACCACGCGAGTCCCGCGAAGATCGCGCCGTCCGCGATCCGGTCGCACGTCGCGTCGAGCACTGCCCCGTAACGAGTTCCGCCCCCGCGGGCCCGGGCCATCGCGCCGTCGAGCATGTCGAACATGACGAAGAACCAGATGAGGATGGTGCCCCAGAACAAATGACCGGAGGGGAACAGGGTCAGCGCGCCCGCGATGCTCGCGACCGTGCCGATCACGGTGACGGCGTCGGGTGTGAGGCCCGTCTTCACCAACGCCTGGCCCATCGGCGCCGTCACCTTGGACACCGATGCACGGCCGAAGAAGCTCAGCATTCCACTCCCCCCTCTCCCCGCCCGCAGTGGTGCCGGGCCACAACGGGCCCGGCACCTGATCCTGCCACGTGATTTCCCCGGTGGTCCCTGGAGATCACTCGCTCCAGGCCTCCGCAAGCAGTGACCGGGTCTCGCGGAGCAGCTGCGGCATCACCTTCGCGCCCCCGAGGACGGTGATGAAGTTCGCGTCGCCACCCCACCGCGGAACGATGTGCTGGTGCAGGTGTTCGGCGAGCGAACCTCCGGCCGCGGCGCCGAGGTTGAGACCGACGTTGAACCCATCCGGATTCGACACCCGCTTGATCACCCGAATCGCGCGCTGCGTGAACGCCATCAGCTCGGCGCTCTCCTGAGGCGTCAGATCTTCGAGCGCCGCGACCCGGCGGTACGGCACCACCATGAGGTGGCCGGGGTTGTACGGGTACAGGTTCAGGACCGCATACACGGATTCACCGCGCGCGACGATCAGACCTTCCTCGTCGCCCATCTTCGGAATCTCGCTGAACGGCCCCTCGCTCGACTTCGATGCCTTGGGCGCCTCCGCGATGTACGACATCCGGTGGGGCGACCACAGGCGCTGCAGCCGGTCCGGATCGCCCGGACCGGTGTCGACGAGCGTGCCGTTGTCGGTGTTGCCGTTCGCCTGATCGGTCACTGGGCACCACCGACGAGTTCGGCTGTGGGCGAAGAGTTGTCGCGCTTCGCGATCCAGTCGCCGATGGTGCGGACCGCGTCCGCCACCGGCACACCGTTGATCTGGGTGCCGTCGCGGAAGCGGAAGCTCACCGCACCGGCTTCGACGTCACGTTCGCCGGCGAGCAGCATGAACGGGACCTTCTGCGTGGTGTGGTTACGGATCTTCTTCTGCATCCGGTCGTCGCTGGCGTCGACCTCGGCACGCACACCGATGGCCTTGAGCTGCTTGACGACGTCGAACAGGTGATCCTCGAACGCCTCGGCGACCGGGATGGCAACGACCTGGACCGGGGCCAGCCACGCCGGGAAGGCACCCGCGTAATGCTCGGTGAGAACGCCGAAGAAGCGCTCGATGGAGCCGAACAGCGCGCGGTGGATCATGACCGGACGCTGCTTCGTGCCGTCGGAGCCTGTGAACTCGAGGTCGAAGCGCTCGGGCAGGTTGAAGTCGAGCTGAATGGTCGACATCTGCCAGCTGCGGCCCAGTGCGTCCTGCACCTGCACCGAGATCTTGGGACCGTAGAACGCGGCTCCACCCGGATCCGGCACCAGGTTCAGCCCGGAGGCCTCGCCGACCTCGCGGAGGGTCTCGGTGGCTTCCTCCCACAGCGCGTCGTCACCGACGAACTTCTCGGGATTCTTGGTCGACAGCTCGAGGTAGAAGTCGTCGAGGCCGTAGTCCTTGAGCAGCCCCAGCACGAACTCGAGCGTGGTGGTGAGCTCGTCGCGCATCTGCTCCTTGGTGCAGTAGATGTGCGCGTCGTCCTGCGTCATGCCGCGGACACGAGTCAGGCCGTGCACGACGCCGGACTTCTCGTAGCGGTACACCGAGCCGAACTCGAACAGGCGCAGCGGCAGCTCACGGTACGAGCGACCACGAGAACCGAACACGAGGTTGTGCATCGGGCAATTCATCGGCTTGAGGTAGTAGTCCTGGCCGGGCTTGCGGACCGTGCCGTCCTCGTTGAGTTCCTCGTCGATGTGCATCGCCGGGAACATGCCGTCCTTGTACCAATCGAGGTGGCCGGAGACCTCGTACAGATGCCCCTTGGTGATGTGGGGCGAGTAGACGAAGTCGTATCCCTCTTCCACGTGGCGCTGGCGCGAGTAGTTCTCCATCTCCTGACGGATGATGCCGCCCTTGGGATGGAACACCGGCAGGCCCGAGCCGAGCTCGTCCGGGAACGAGAACAGATCCAGTTCGGAACCGAGCTTGCGGTGGTCGCGGCGTTCGGCCTCGGCCAGCAACTCCAGGTGGTTCTCGAGCGCCTCGGTCGACTCCCACGCGGTGCCGTAGACGCGCTGAAGGTCCTCGCGGCTCTGGTCACCGCGCCAGTACGCGGCCGAGCTGCGGGTGAGCTTGAACGCCGGGATGTACTTGGTGGTGGGGATGTGCGGGCCGCGGCACAGGTCCTTCCAGATCAGCTCGCCTGTGCGCGGGTTCAGGTTGTCGTAGATCGTCAGTTCGCCGGCGCCGACCTCCATCACCTCGGGGTCGTCGATACCCGACTTGTCGTCGATGAGTTCCAGCTTGAAAGGCTCGTTCGCCAGTTCCTTGCGAGCGTCATCGAGATCGTCGACGACACGACGCGAGAAGCGCTGCGCGTCCTTGACGATCTTCTTCATCCGCTTCTCGAGCTTCGCGAGGTCCTCGGGAGTGAAGGGACGCTCGACGCGGAAGTCGTAGTAGAAGCCGTCCTTGATCGGCGGGCCGATACCGAGCTTGGCGTCCGGGAACTCCTGCTGGACGGCCTGAGCGAGGACGTGCGCGGCCGAGTGCCGGATCACGCTGCGTCCGTCCTCCGTGTCGGCGGCGACGGCCTCGACCTCCACGTCGACGTCGGGGATCCAAGACAGGTCCTTCAGCTGACCCTCGGCGTCACGGACTACGACGATGGCGTCGGCGCCCTTGCCCGGCAGGCCGGCCTCGCGCACCGCCGTGCCCGCTGTGGTCCCGGCGGGCACCTGGACGCGTGCGGCTGGGGTAACGGATGCGGGCGTGGTCACGAGGATGCGCTCCTAGGTAAGAGGGTGCGCCCCCGGATGGGGGGCGATCCCATGTTATCGGCATGGCCGATCAACTCGTGGAACCGTCCCGCGGCGGAACCGACCGCGAACTACAGCGGGCTCTCCAGCCAGGCCTGTTCGAGGCCCACCCAGCCTCCGATCAGCCCGAACGTTCCGAGGACCCACAGGGTCGCGAGCACGACGACGGTGGTGAAGAGCACCCCGAGCGCCTTGACGACGACGGACTGGTGGGAGAACCAGATCATGAATCGGTCGTAGCGGGCACGCGCAAAGCGCAGCAACCGGTGCGCCCACGCGAATTCGGAGGCCAGGATGCCCAGACCGGCGAAGACGATCAGCCATCCCGGACCGGGATACGGGATGGTCACGATGCCGACGGCGAGAACAAGGGCTCCGACGAGGCCGACACCGATCCGATAGGCCAGGTTCAGAGAGGTGTTCCCGGCGATCTTCCGGCGCCAGCGCAGCCACCGGTTCTCGACTTCTTCTATCGGATGGAATCCGTCGTGATCGGACGACGCCTCCAGCCCGCCCTCGTGCGCAGGCTTGCTCACCGCCTGACCGTCCATGATCCGAACCCACTGTCGCGTCGCCGTCCGCGCCGGTTCGCGTACCGGCGTACTCCGAGAGTACCGACGCGTCGGGGGCCACCGGGAGTTCCATTCGGGCGAAGCGGGCTCGACACCGGTTCCGCTCCGCAATAGTGATCCGATGCCGAGAACTCAGACGAAACGCGCACTCACGACAATCGCAGCCGCGGCCTGCATGCTGACCCTGGCCGGATGCTCCGCAGGATCGTCCGGCTCGCCGAGCATCCAGGCGGCGGGGATCAGCTCGCAGGGCACCGGCAAGGTCACCGGCACTCCCGACACGTTGACGGTGGTCCTCGGCGTGCAGACCCAGGCGCCCGAGGCGCAGGCCGCCCTGCAGGACAATTCGCAGAAGGCCACGGCCCTCATCGATACGCTGAAGAGCAAGGGTGTCGCCGCCGAAGACATCCGAACCAGTGAACTGTCGGTGAATCCGACGTGGGAACCGACCGGCGGCAGGATCAACGGCTATCAAGTCACCAACCAGGTGACCGCGACCCTGCACGACGTCTCCCAGGCCGGGACTCTCATCGATGCGGCTGCGTCGGCGACCGGCGACGCGATCCGGGTACAGCAGACGAGCTTCTCCATCGCCGACGACAGCGACCTTCGTGCCGAGGCGCGCAGTCGCGCAGTTCAGCAGGCCCAGGCGCAGGCCCGAGAGATGGCGGATGCTGCCGGCGTGAAACTCGGAAAGGTGCGCTCGATCGTCGAGGTCCCCCCGCAGGCACAGGGTTCACAGAATCCGTACATGATGCGCAATCCTGGCGACATGATGCGTGCTGACGCCGTGCCGATCGAGGCCGGATCGCAGGAGCTGACCGTGAACGTCGCAGTCACCTACGACATCGACTGACGCCGCGCGCGCTCGAACGCGCGACGAGCCGCGGGAACGAGAAAGGCCCCGTCCGCAATGCGGACGGGGCCTTTCTACTTGTGGTCCCGGCTGGGATCGAACCAGCGACCTTCCCGGTGTGAACGGGACGCTCTTCCACTGAGCCACGGGACCGAACCACGCTGAACGCTCGCGGTCGAACGAGACGAAACATTAACATGCACCCGCAGCGAACACGAATCCCCAGGTTGTCATTCGGATCGGCGGCCCGAACGGCCGCCCGCGCCGGACCTGATCGGCGCGTTCCGTTCCCCGCGGGTGGGTCGCCGAACGGTTCCGCACCCACTCCCCATAGGGGGGGCACCTGTGGAGAGGGCACGACATCACACCGCTCAGGTGCGCACGGCTCGGGCGCGCTCGCACGGTGCGCGCCCACCCATCCGCACAGGGCCTGGAGACGACGGGTTTGGACCCGACAGGTCGGTTATCGCGAACAATTCCCCGGAAACACCGCTGAACGACAGCCCTGGAGATCTTGGTTTTCCGCCCTGACCTCGCGATTTGTGCCTTTCTCAAATGGTCCGCTAATGTTCTCACCGCACCGGGAAAGCGGAAACGCCCAACCGGAGCAGCACCGGAGAGGCCGAAACGCCCCGCCGGAGCGATTTGCGGATGTAGCGCAGCTGGTAGCGCATCACCTTGCCAAGGTGAGGGTCGCGGGTTCGAATCCCGTCATCCGCTCGAGAGGTTGGACTCGACCTTTTATGGTGGAGTGGCCGAGTGGTGAGGCAACGGCCTGCAAAGCCGTGCACACGGGTTCGATTCCCGTCTCCACCTCGCGCGATTAGCTCAGCGGGAGAGCGCTTCCCTGACACGGAAGAGGTCACTGGTTCAATCCCAGTATCGCGCACCAAGTTTCGACGCAGTTCGCTGCTGAGAGACTTGTTTGTTAGACATGCGGATGTAGCGCAGCTGGTAGCGCATCACCTTGCCAAGGTGAGGGTCGCGGGTTCGAATCCCGTCATCCGCTCCAAGATCGGCCCTGTGGCCGGTCAGGAGCACCCGATCACTCGGGAATCCGACTGAAGACCCGCGCGATTAGCTCAGCGGGAGAGCGCTTCCCTGACACGGAAGAGGTCACTGGTTCAATCCCAGTATCGCGCACCACCGAAAAGAGGCACTCCACACGGAGTGCCTCTTTTTGCGTTCGAGGCCGGAATCGTCACTTACGCTCGACTCGAACGTGAGGGAATCCTCAGGTATTGTCGGAGACGCCATCCCCCCGATGGTGCGGAGCCCCAGCCATGACCCCCCATCCACGGCTGGGGCTCGTTCATTTCCGGGGTGTCAGGCCCGACGTCTCGCGGCAAGCTGCTCCTGGAACCACCGATACGAATCCTTGGGCGTGCGCGCGAGTGTGCCGTAGTCGACATGGACGAGCCCGAAGCGTTCCCGATACCCGGCCGCCCATTCGAAGTTGTCGAGGATCGACCACACGAAGTAGCCACGAACGTCCACGCCGGCGTCCATGGCCGAGCGCACCGCGGCCAAGTGGTCGGCGTGATAGGCGATGCGGCGCTCGTCACGAACACGGCCGGACCCGTCCGGGTCCGGATCGTGGAACGAGCACCCGCTCTCGGTGATGTACACCGGGGGCAGCGCCGCACCGAACCGGTCCCGGAAGATCGTCAGGATCTCCGTGAGGCCGTCGGGAACGATCGGCCATCCGAAATCGGTCCGCGGATACCCCTCGAGCGCAACCGGCGCGAACGGCATTCCCGGCGGAAGGTCCACCTCGAGCACCCCCTCGGAGCCTTCGCCCTCCCGCGGCGCAGCGATGAGCGTCGGCTCGTAGTAGTTGATGCCGAACCAGTCCAGCGGCTGCGCGATAGTCCGCAGGTCGTCGTCGACCGGACCGGTGAGCAGTGCCGCCAATTCGTCCGCAGGGTACTTGCCGAGCAGGAGCGGGTCCGCGAACGTCCAGTTGACGATGTGGTCATAGATGTCCGCAGCCTCGACGTCGGCATCGGCGTCGGTCGCCGCGTGCACGGGCGCATGATTCGACGCGATCCCGATGTTGCCGCATCCCGCCGCACGTAACGCCTGCACCGACAGTCCGTGTCCGAGCAGCTGATGGTGTGCCGCCTGCAACGCACCGAAGCCGAGTTCGAGTCCGGGGGCGTGGACGCCGAGCGCATGGCCGTAGAGGGTATGGACGACGGGCTCGTTGAGCGGCATCCACATACCGACCCGGTCGCGCAGCCGCTCCCCCACGATCGTCGCGTACTCGGCCAGCCGATACGACGTCTCCCGGTTCAGCCAGCCGCCGTCGTCCTGCAATGCCTGCGGCAGATCCCAGTGGAACAGCGTGACGGCCGGTGTGATGCCGGCCGTACACAACTCGTCGACCAGCCGGTCGTAGAAATCGAGGCCGGCCGCGTTGACGGCGCCCTTTCCGTCGGGCTGGATCCTGGGCCACGCCACGGACAGCCGGTAGGAGTCGATGCCGAGTTCGCGCATGAGCGCGACGTCGGCACGGTAGCGGTGGTAATGGTCGATCGCAACGTCACCGGTTTCGCCGCGCACCACTTTGCCAGGGGCCGAACAGAACTCGTCCCAGATCGAGCGGCCCCTGCCGTCCGCGCTCACCGCGCCCTCGATCTGGTACGCCGCTGCCGCGACACCGAAAACGAAATCGTCGGGAAACTCTGGAATCGAATACTGTGCCGCCATGATGAGCAGTGAAGCAGAGAATGCCACGAAACGGAGCTGAATGTTGGACACTCGTCCAGTGATTCGAAACACGAAAACCCTTAGCGGCGCACGAGTCTCGACTTCTGTCGCCTTCGGCCTGCAGGGGTTCATGCTGGCGGTGTTGCTCACGCAGCTGCCGCAGTTCAAAGATGATCTCGGCTTCAGTGACAGCCTCGTCGCCGCCACCGTCGTCGGCGTCTCCATCGTCGCCGGCGTCGGCAGCGTCATCGCCGAGCAACTCGCCAAGGCCACGTCGAGCCGGACGACGCTACGAACAGGCCTGTTCGTGATCGCCGTCGGCGCCGTGGTCATCGCTCTGGCGACGGCGACGCCGGCCTTCCTCGCGGCGTTCGCGCTGTACGGCATCGGGCTGGGCATCGTCGATGCAGCGGCCAACATGCAGGCGGTGTCGATCCAGCATGCCTACGGCCGCGTCATCCTCTCCTCGTTCCACGCCTCCTGGAGTGTCGGCGCGATCATCGGCGCCGGCTACGTGGCGACATTCTCGGCACTCGACCTGTCGGTGACGCTGTCGGTACTCGTCGCGGCCGCGCTGGTCGCCGGGATCTGCGCGTGGATCGGATCACGTCTGCTGCGCACGGGGCACGAGGGTGCCGCGACGTCGGTGACCGCGCCGCTCACGGTGCCGCTTCGCCCGTTCCTGGCGCTCGGGATCGCAATGATGCTCTTCTACGCGATCGACTTCGGCATCGGAACGTACTCCCCGCTTTATCTCAAGGAGGTCCTGCTCTCCGACGCCGGAACCGCCGCCCTGGCGATGGGCGCCTACCAGGTGACAGCGCTGATCTCGCGGTTGACCGGCGACTACTGGGTGCGCCGGTTCGGTGAGATCGCGGTGGTGCGGGTGGGGGCGGCGATCAGCGTGGTCGGCCTGTTGACGGCGGTCGTGGCGCCGAGCCCGGCGGTGGCCATCGCCGGCTTCTTCATCGTCGGCCTCGGCGCTCCCGTCATCGCGCCGCTGAGCTTCAGCGCCGCCGGCAGGCTCGCACCCCCGGACCAGACGGACGCGGTGATCGCCCGCATCAACCTCTTCAACTACGCGGGCACCGTGATCGCCGGCGCCGTGATCGGCGGGATCGCGGCGGTCTCCGATCTGCGGTACGGCTTCGTCGCGCCGCTCGTGTTCGCGGTTGCCTTGTTCCTGCTCGCGCCCGCCTTCGCGCCGCAACGAGGACGGTCGGCGGCGGCGGCCGACGAGTCGGCGACCACCGGAGCGTGAGCGCGCCCGTCCCGGGAGGTGGTGTACTTACCGGGACGGACCCGACGTACCCGAGGTGAAGCTGTGACGATTTCCGTGGACCGCGCCGGACTCTGGGACGCCGAGGCACTGGCCGACGTCGCGTCCGTAACCTTCCCGCTCGCGTGCCCGCCCCACGCCACCAGGGAAGACATCGCGGCATTCATCGACGAGGTGTTGTCGGCGGAGAAGTTCAGTGAGTACCTCACGGATCCGACACGTACGGTCCTCAAGGCGACGAGCAATGGTGAGATCGTCGGCTATGTGATGCTCGTCGACGGACCACCCGAGGACGACGACATACGGTCCGCGCTGTCGCTACGCCCCACCACCGAAATCAGCAAGCTGTACGTGCTACCGGACCGGCACGGCTCGGGAGTGTCGGCGGCACTCATGGACGCAGCCGTCGACCATGCCCGGAATGCGAACTGCGCCGGCGTCTGGCTCGGGGTCAACCAGGAGAACGAGCGGGCGCAGCGGTTCTACGTCAAGAACGGCTTCGAGAAGGTCGGAACGAAGACCTTCCGGGTGGGCGCCCAAACCCACCACGACTTCGTGATGCAGCGCAGCCTCTGACGGCTGCGCCGCATCACGCGAGTCGAGTCGAGCGGCCCGGGATCAGGCAGGGACCTCGAAACGGGACAGCGCGAGCAGTCGCGACGTGGCACGCAGATACTTCTTGCGGTATCCGCCGGCCACCATCTCGGGGGTGAAGATCTCGTCGAGCTTCGCACCCGACACCGTCACCGGGATGCTTGCGTCGTACAGGCGGTCGGCGAAGACCACCAGGCGCAGCGCGACCGACTGGTCGGCGGCCGGATGCACGCCCTTGATGAACACCGCCGGGACGCCCTCGATGAGCTTTCCGTACCGCGACGGGTGCAAGGTGCTCAGGTGCGCGCACAGCTCGTCGAAGTCGTCGAGCGTCGCACCGTCGACGGCGTCGGCCCGCTCGAGCAGATCGGCGTCATCGGTGGGCTCGGGAGCCGGCGGCAGATCGCGGTGACGGTAGTCGGGGCCGTCGACGCGGATGGTCTCGAAGATGGAGCCGAGCTTCTTGATCTCACGCAGGAAGTCCTGCGCGGCGAAGCGGCCCTCACCGAGCTGGCCGGGCAGCGTGTTGGAGGTGGCCACGATGGACACTCCGCGCGCGGAGAGCTCGGTCAGGAGGCGCGAGACCAGCATGGTGTCGCCCGGATCGTCGAGCTCGAACTCGTCGATGCACAGCACGCTGTGCGACGACAGCTCCTCGACGGCCTTGTTGAAGCCGAGAGCGCCGACCACGTGGGTCAGCTCGACGAACGTTCCGAACGCCTTGGGTGACGGCGAGCTGTGGAAGATGGAGGCGAGCAGGTGGGTCTTGCCGACACCGAAGCCGCCGTCGAGGTACAGCCCGGCGCCGGTGGACGGCGTCTTCTTGCCGAACAGTCCGCGGCGTCCCCCGCTGCGGATCTTGGCGACCTTGCCCGCGAACTCCTCGGCCTTGCGGACCGCGGCAGCCTGACTCGGCTCATTGGGATCGGGAATGTAGGACGCGAAACTGACCTCGTCGAACATCGCCGGGGGCACCATCTGAGCAATCAATTGATCGGCCGGCACCACCGGATTGCGATCGACAAGACGTGCATGCATGCACTGAGCGTATCGACGTGCTGTGATCGAACACGTGCACCGTCTGGATTTTGCGACCTACCTCACACGCGACGAAGGCGGCAGCATGCGGCCGCCGGAGTTGGGCGACGAGGACCTCCGTTCACTGTACGGATATCCGGACGAACTCGACAGTCCGTGGTTTCGCGTCAATTTCGTCTCGAGCATCGACGGCGCCGTGTCCGTCGACGGTGTCAGCGGCGGTCTCGGGACACCCGCGGACAAGCGGGTGTTCACGGTGCTGCGCGAACTGGCCGACGTGATCGTCGTCGGCGCCGGGACGGCACGTAGCGAGAACTACGGCGGAGCCCACACCGACACCGAACTGGCACAGCGACGGACCGGATCCGGACTCTCCGCGGTTCCGCCGATCGCGGTCGTCACCGCGTCTGCGCGACTGGATCCCACGTCGCGGCTGTTCACCGACACCACGATCCCGCCGCTGGTACTGACCTCCGCGGCCGCCGACGCCACGCGACTGCAGCACTTGCGGGACGCCGGCGCGGACGTCCAGATCGTGGCCGAACGCGAGGTCCGCGGAACGGATCTCGTATCGGCGCTCGATCAGCGGGGGCTGCGCCGTGTCCTGTGTGAGGGTGGACCCGGCCTGTTCGGCACCCTCCTCGAGGACGGTGTGGTCGACGAACTCTGCGTGACGACGTCGCCGCGTCTGATCGGCGGCACCGCCGGCCGGATCTCTCTCTCCCCCACGGCGGTGCCGACCTCGATGGTTCCGCGTCACGTGCTCGCCGACGCCGACGGCACCCTGCTGACCCGGTGGGTACGGGCGTGACGCCCCACCGACCTGGCAGGCTGTCCGGCATGCGGAGAATCGGGATCGTCGCGATCGTGCTGGCCGTGTGTACCGCGTGCGGCGCCGGACCGTCGATCCGCCCGGACGTCGCGGTCGTCGAGCACGGCAGTGGATCCGCCCCGACGTCGGATTCGACGCCGGATGCGCCCACGTTGCAGGCGCCGACCCGCGACCTGGCCTGGACCGACTGCAAGGATTCGACGCTCGGACGTCTCGGGCTCGGCGCGGGACCTGCCGGATTGACGCTGGAGTGCGCCGGTTACACCGCGCCGGTCGACCCGGACGGCACGGCCATGGGCACGATCGAGGTGGGCGCGCTGCGGGCCCGCCTGCCCGGCACGCCCGTGGACGCCGCACCGCTCGTGCTGACCTCCGGCTCCGACATCGCGTCGTCGACGACGCTGGCCGCACTTTCGGCTGGCCCGGCGTCAGCTCTACTCGAGCGGCATCCGATCGTGGCGGTGGACCGACGCGGCACCGGGGCGTCGACGCCGATCGACTGCGGCCGACCCTTCGATCGCCGTGCCCTCGCCGATCTCGGCCAGACCCCCGGCGGCGGCACCGCCGACGACGCCGACCGCGTCGCGGCGGCGAGTCGGCAGTCGACGACGGCATGCACCGACACCCTGCAGCCCGCCGAACTCGCCTTCGACACCGTCCACGCAGCAGGCGACCTCGAGCAGTTGCGCCGCACCTGGCAGGTCGACCGGCTGGGCCTGATCGGAACCGGTAACGGCGCTTCGGTCGCGCTGGCATACGCCGCGAAGTACCCGGACAGGGTCGGGCGGCTCGTGCTGGACTCGCCGCCGGCCACGACGGCGGACGCGACGACCGCGGCCGAGCAACGCGTGCGAGGACAGGAGGCTGCGCTCGCCGCGTTCGGTCGTCGCTGCGCCGCGCTGAACTGTTCGCTGGGGCCCGACCCGACAGGGGCCGTCGCCACGCTGCGCGACCGGGCGGCCGTCGGCGAACTCGCGGGGGTGTCGTCGAGCGCGCTACTCACCACTGTCAGCTCGTTCCTGGGCTCGCCGCGCAGCGACCAACCGGACCGGGTGCGCGAACTGTCCGATGTCCTCGCCGCCGCGGGACGCGGCGACCTGGCGCCGCTGTCGGGACTGATGGCCGCGACCGAGGCGTCGGTCGGCACCGACGGCCAGTTCGTCGCCCGGTGCAGCGACGGCCAGCAGTGGCCGGGTCCCGGACGCACCCGCGAACTGCAGGCCGAATGGGCCGGCCGCTACCCCACTTTCGGGTCCGATGCGGCTCTCTCTCTTCTGCGATGCTCCGCGTGGCCCACCATGCCGCCTGCACCTCTGCCGAGCAGCATTCCGGTCCCGGTCGTCGTACTGTCCGGCGAGGCGGACCCGATCGTCGGCAACGGTGGCCTGCCGACGGTGACGGGCAGCCTCACGAGCGCGGGCGCGACCTGGTCCGGCCTGTCGTGGGAGGGATACGGCCACCCGGTCACGACACATTCGGAGTGCGCCCGCCAGATCCTCTCGCGTTACCTCGAATCCGGCGTTCTGCCACCGAACGCCAGCGCGTGCCCCGCGTGAGCAGGCGGGGTGGCCGACCCCGACAATCACGGCGGCGGTGTACCGTGCCGTAGTGTTCCTTCGACGATTCGAGCCGCGTACGGGCCGCACCACCGCCGAGGTCATCAACTTCATCATGTGGCCTCTGGCCGTGATGACAGTGATCCACCGGATAGTCGTCAAGGCGGTCAACGGATCCGTGACCGACGACTACGCGCCCGTGTATCAGGCAGCGTTGGCCTTCCTCAATCGTCACGACGTCTACGTCGCCAACTTCAACTCGGTGGACCCGCACTATCTGTACCCGCCGAGCGGCACCATGCTGTTGGCGCCGATCGCGCTCCTCGATCCCGAGAAGTCCCGCTGGCTGTTCATCCTGGCCAACGCAATCGCCGTGATCATCGCGCTCTTCCTGCTGCTGAAGATGTTCGACCTGGCGTGGAATTCGATCGCCGCACCGATTCTGATCTTCGCCGCGTTCTCGACCGAGACGGTGTCGAACACCCTGACCTTCTCGAACATCAACGGCCTCATCCTGCTCGCCGAGGTGGCGTTCCTGTTCCTGCTGCTGCGCAAGAAAGATCTGTGGGCCGGGGCCGCAATCGGTCTGACATTCGCCATCAAACCGATCCTCGCGCCGCTGCTGCTGCTGCCTCTCGTCCGTGGTCAGTGGAAGGTGTTCGTCACGGCGATCGGCATTCCCCTCGTCCTCATGGCGGTGGCGTGGCCGCTCGCGGCGGACCCGATGGCGTTCATCGACCACACCTTCCCGTACCTGATGGAGTCCCGCGACTACTTCAACAGCGCAATCGTCGGCAACGGCACGTATTTCGGCCTGCCTGTTCCCCTGATCTGGGCGCTGCGCATCGCGTTCGCGGCGATGGGGGCCGTGTCGCTGTGGCTGCTGTACCGCTACTACCGTCACGACGAGTTGTTCTACGTCACCACGACGGCGGGCCTGCTCATGGCGGGATCGTTCCTGCTGCTGTCGCTGGGCCAGATGTACTACTCGATGCTGCTGTTCCCGCTCCTGATGACGGTGGTTCTCCGCAACAGCGTCATGCGGAACTGGCCGGCATGGCTCGCGGCATACGGTTTCCTGAGCGCCGACGCATGGTTCTCGAGCCGATTCGTCGAGGAGGGCCGCGCCGTCGAATACCTGAAGCCGACGTACGGCTGGAGCCTGCTCATCATCGTGATCTTCGCAGTTCTGGTGAACCGCTACCTGACCGCGAAGCGGGAGGGTCGCCTCGACCGTGGGATCGATCCCGACTTCCTGGTCGACGCGGACGGCAAAGCCGCCGCCGTGGTGCCTGCGAAGGTCTGACCCGACGGCCGGAAAGTATTAGCGTGGTGCCATGAGTTCCACACAGGATTCCGGCCTTCCCGAACCGAAGTTCCGCCGCAACGACGGCGAGTGGCGGGCACACCTCACGCCCGAGGAGTACCACGTCCTGCGACAGGCGGGCACCGAGCCGCCGAACGTCGGCGAGTACACGAACACCAAGACCGAGGGCGTGTACAGCTGCCGGGCGTGCGGCGCCGAACTGTTCCGCAGCACCGAGAAGTTCGAGTCGCACTGCGGCTGGCCGTCGTTCTTCGATCCGGCCGACTCGGATGCGGTGCTCCTGCGTGCCGACGACTCTCTCGGCATGCGGCGAGTGGAGGTGTTGTGCAGCAACTGCCACAGCCACCTGGGTCACGTCTTCGAGGGCGAGGGTTACCCCACCCCCACCGACCAGCGGTACTGCATCAACAGCATCTCACTGACGCTGCACCCTGCCGACGGAAACTGACGGACCGACGGGCACCCCCGTCCCGCTCCCGAATTGACCTCCCGCCCGCGCGATTGCGCGGGCGGGAGGTCATTTTGGGCGCGGCGCCGCGACGACGACGCCGGTTGGCGGGGAATCGTCCCGAAACGCTGCCTTGCTTACCAAGATACTGCTACCTTGCTCTGCATGAGTCCTTCGGTCGAACGCCGTAGCCTGATCCTGCGGGGAGTGCTCGATCTCTGCCTGCTCGCCCTGCTGCAGGAAAAACCCGTCTACGGCTACGAACTCACCGAGAGGCTGGCCGAGCGGGATCTGCTGGTCGCGGGAGGCTCGTCCTACCCGCTGCTCGCCCGCCTCGAGAAGGCCGGGCTGGTCGAATCCGAAAGCCGCCGATCGGACGCCGGGCCGCCGCGGAAGTACTACTCGTCGACCGACGACGGCCGGAAGGCGCTCGCCGAGGGAACAACCGAATGGTCCACGGTGGCCACGAGCGTCACCGCACTGCTGGCGCCGATCTCGGCGACCACATCAGGGGAGGAAGATTCATGATCGAGGTGGACGAACACACGGAACCCGCACCACCCGGAGCGGATAAGTCGATTCTGCGTGACGCCAAGCGCATCTGGCGCCGAGCGGCGGTCCGACCCACGGACCGCCGCGTCCTGCTGGCCGAGTTGTCGGACGAACTGACCGCGGCCGACTCGGACGGGCTGCCCGCCAGTGCGGTGGTCGGCGAGGAACCCGCTGCGACACTGCGGTCCTGGTCCGACGAACGTGGGCTGTCCGGGCGAGCCCTGCGGCTTCCGTTGATCGTGCCGGTCACCCTCGTCGGCACAGCCATCGGCTTCGCGTTCCTCGGGACGATCCTCTACATGGGATTCACGACGAACGAACTGCGAATCGAGCCCACCTATGTGGTCGTCGGCCTGTACGCGGCGACCGGCCTGCTCGCATATCTACTGGCAGTCACCTGCACGTTCGTGATGCTGCACTGGGCCGACGACCCACGCTCCGCCAGCACCGCGCGGTGGCTCGCCGCCACCCTGCCCGCCGGCGCTGCCGTGGCCACAGCAGCGGGGGTCGGGGTCGCACGCGCTCTCGGGTTCACCACCGAACCTCGCACGTTCGTCGCAGTGATCGTCGTTGTCTGCGGCGTCCTGGCCGCGACGACTGCAGCTGCCCGCTACCTGGCGACGCGTCCGCGCGCCGCAAGCGAGTTGAGCACGGCCGCAGCCTGATCCGCGCCGTCGACGGTGACGGTGAACTTGGAGCCGTCACCGCGGGTGACCCGCAGCGCTTCACCCGGTCGCACCAGGAGGCCGACACCGTCCGGTCCGACGCGGTAGCCGATGCCGCCGTAGCGGTTGATCAGTCCGATCTTCACGGCGTCGGCGCGGGCGATCTCGTCGAGCGGGATCCGGCGTCGACCGCCGGTGAGGACGTAGCGCGTCTCGAGCCCGCGCCCGTCGACGACGACGTGGACCGGCGCCAGCGTCACACCGAGCAGCAACGCGCCGACGAACCCGGTGACCAGCAGTTCCGGGCCCACAGTCCGGGACACCACCAATGCGAGCACGATAGGCAGCAACGCGAGCGCGGCGGCGGCCCACCGCGGCAATGCCGCCGACCCGGTCCACACCACGGATTCGGTGTCGGCAAGTTCCAGTCGCGGAGCGTCGGCCGGCGGCACCGCCGTGACCGGCACCGCGACGGCCCGGCCCACCATCGGCAGGGCAGCGCATCCGGCAGCGATCCCGAGTAGTGCGACCGGGACGAGCCACCACAGAGCGATCGTGGCATTGGCTGCATCCGCGAGGCCGCGCTGAGGGGCGAGCAGAACCGCCGGCAGTACCGCGAGCGCGGTCCCGGTGCCCGACGCCACCGCAGCAGCGATCCGACCGGCCCGCACGTCCCGGCGCGTGAACGCCGCCACCACACCGGCGAGCACCAGCGCGAACGCGGGACCCATCAGCGGCCACCAGAGCACCGACCCATGCCCCGCGAAGCCGTCGGCGACACCGCCGGGTCCGAAGTGGACCGCAACTGGATCGGGTAGGTCGTCGGGCCAGCCGGCCAGCACGGCGACGGCCGCCGTCGTCGCCACAACGGGCGCGAGCAATGCGCCCGCGAGGCCGCGGACCAATGAAACCTTCTGCACCGCAGTCGAGTCGGTCATGCCAGCTCCTTCTTCACGAGGTCGAGCAGATCGGCTGCGCTCATGCCGTAACGCCGCGCCTCGGAGACGAGGCCGCGGACGGCATCCACCACCGATGCGCGGGCCGACGCATCCGCGGCAACCACCGCACCGCGCCCGCGGCGCAGTTCGATCAGGCCCTCGTCCCGCAGCTGCTGATACCCGCGAAGCACGGTGTGGATGTTGACGTCCAGGGAGGTCGCGAGGTCGCGCGCGGAAGGCAGCCGCTCCCCCGCCGCAACGGAGCCGTCGGCGATCGCGCCGCGCACGCTCGCGGCGAACTGCTCGTACAGCGGGACGGCGGACGACTGATCGATACGGATGAGCACATACTCACCATATTGTTCTAGTTCAAATAGAACAAGTCAGATCGGCGGATCGAACGCGTTGATCGGGGGCAGGTCACCGTCGAAGCGCTCGATCTGCACCAGCGCGTGCTGGCCGGTGCAGCCGTGCGACAGTCGCGAACTGCCGATGTCGGCGGTGAGCACGTTCGCGTTTCCGTGCACACACATCGAGGCGGGGTCGGCGGGGTCGAGCGGGTCGTACCAGGCGCCGGTCGACAACTGCACCACCCCGGGGCGGACGTCGTCGTCGAGCACGACACCGGCGAGGCACGCACCGCGGTCGTTGAACACCCGGACCACGTCGCCGGCAACGAGTCCACGCTCGGCGGCGTCAGCCGGGTGGAGCCGGATCGGTTCGCGCCCACGGATCTTCGACGCCTGACTCGCCGCGCCGTGATCGAGCTGCCCGTGCAGACGCGTCTTCGGTTGGTTCGCGATCAGGTGGAGCGGGAAGCGCTGCGCGCGTTCGCCGCCCAGCCACTCGTCCGGCTCGTACCAGCGCGGGTGGCCGGCGCAGTCGTCGTAGCCGAAGCCGTCGATGTCGGCGGAGAAGATCTCGATCCGACCGCTCGGCGTGGTCAGGGGGCTCCTGCGGGGATCGTCCCGGAAATCGGAGAACAGCGACAGCCCGTCCTCGGTGCGCATCCGCACATGACCCCGCACCCAGAACTCGTCGAAGGCGGGCGCCTCCAGATGCGCCGGGTCGGCCAGCACGAACCCGCGCCACTGCTCGTAGAGATGCTCGATCCACTCCTGCGCCGTGCGGCCCTCGGTGAACCGCTCCCCGAAACCCAACCGGTGCGCGAGCGCGGAGAACGTGTCGTAGTCGTCGCGGGCGTCGGCGTACCGGGGCACCGCCGCGTGCATCGCGACCAGCAGCGGATCGTTGCGGGTGCACGCCAGGTCGTTGCGCTCGAGGGACGTGGTCGACGGGATCACGATGTCGGCGTGCCGAGCCATCGGTGTCCAGTACGGCTCGTGCACGACGATCGTGTCGGGCCGGGCCAGCGCCCGCCGCAGCCTGGCGAGGTCCTGGTGGTGATGGAACGGGTTGCCGCCGGCCCAGTAGACGAGGCGGGTGTCCGGGTAGGTCAGGCGTCGGCCGTCGTAGTCGAATTCCTCGCCCGGGCGCAACAGCAGGTCCGCGATCGCGGCGACCGGGATGAAGTCCGGGACCGGGTTGCTACCCTGGAACAGCGTCGGCAGCGGATACGGGACCGGTGCGAGGCCGGGTTCGTTCATCGACCCGTAGCCGTGGCCGAATCCGCCTCCGGGAAGGCCGATCTGGCCGAGCATCGCGGCGAGCGTAACCCCCATCCACGGCGCCTGCTCGCCGTACCGCACCCGCTGCAGCGACCACGTCACCGTGAGCATCGTCCGACCCGCGGCCATCCGGCGGGCAAGCGCGACAATCTGATCGGCGGGCATCCCCGACAGCGCCGACGCCCATTGGGGCGACTTGGGGACCCCGTCGTCGATCCCGAGCAGGTAGCTCTCGAACCGGTCGTAGCCGACGCAGTAGCGTTCCAGGAAGTCCTTGTCGTGCAGTCCTTCCGATGCCAGCACGTGCGCGAGGCCCAGCATGATCGCGACGTCGGAGCCCGGGATCGGCGCGATCCACTCGCACCGCCCGTGGAGGTCGTCGCGGAGCGGGCTGATCGAGACCACCTCGCCGCCGCGCTCGCGCAGCCGGTCGAGGGCGCCGCGGGTGGGATGTGCGCTGGTGCCGCCGCTGTTGACGGCGGTGTTCTTGAGCGGCACACCGCCGAAGCACACCATCAGATCGGTGTGGTCGGCAATGACGTCCCAGTTGGTGGAGCGGGCGAACAGCTTCCAGTGCGTGCCGACGACGCGCGGCATGATCACGCCGGTGGCGCCGAGCGAGTAGCTGTGCACCGACCGGGTGTAGCCGCCGAGCATGTTGAGGAAGCGGTGGATCTGGCTCTGCGCGTGGTGGAATCGCCCCGCACTGGCCCAGCCGTAGGAGCCGCCGAAGATGGCTCGGTTCCCGTGCCGGTCGACCACGCGGCGCAGTTCACGCGCCAGCAGATCCAGAAGTTCGTCCCACGACACCTGCACGAACTCATCGGCGCCGCGGACATCCGACGGGCCGGGGCCGTGCTCGAGCCAGCCGCGCCGAACGGCCGGACCGGTGATGCGGGAGCGGTGCCGTACCGACCCTGGCAGGTTGCCCAGGATCGGTGACGGATCCGTATCGCCCGCATACGGGTGGACCGCGCTCACGTCACCGTCAGCTGATTCGACGTCGAACATGCCCCAGTGCGCCATGTGCTGGTACCGCGTCGACGAACTCACGGCCCTCAGTCTGCCAGTGGTACTCAGGGCACGAAGAAGACCCCTGTTCCGGCGATGACCTGGTCGCGGGCCGTCGTGGACGCGGTCACGAGCCCGGCCCCGGTGAAGACGCTCGCCGAACCGTCGGAGGAGATGTCCAGCACTCCCGAGGCGCCAGTCCCGACATTCCTCCAGTGAATCCGGATATTCCACCAGCTCGACAAGTTGGGAGGAATCTTCTCGCCGAACGGCACAGCGCGAAAGATCACGGTCCCGGGTGTCTCTCCGGTGATCGCGACCGGGGTGTAGGAGCAGAAGGTGTGGATCCCACTGCACGCCCAGATGCCAGTGTTCACGACGAGCGGAACCTGGAAGGTGCTCACGGTGGGGGCGGCAGACGCCTGCGGAACTGGGCCCGCTGCGAGGCCTGCGCCGACGCCGAGCGTCAGAACTACTGCACCGAGGAACTGACGTGCACTCCGCATCGCAACGCCCCTCTCGTGGGCCCGCCCGTGTGCTCAGACCAAGAGAGCCGATCCGCCTCTGGGGAGAGTAGGCCGACAATCACACGGGCGGGCGGACATTCAGAAAGCCGTGGCTCAGTCGTCCAATACCGACCAGCAGTCGTACCCCTTGTTCGGGGTCTGATCCTCCTCCTGGGTGCACTCCATGTGCAGTGGCCGACCGTTGTTGAAAAGCCGAGAATCATACGTCCACGTCGCGGCCGAGCGCGGGCCACGGAGGTTCGTATAAACCACCCCCGAGTTCTGCCGTGCGATGTTGTCGACGGCCTCGACGACGTATTCGATCGCGTCCTCGGTCCGCTCATCCACATCATCGAATGTCACGATGACACCCCCCTCGTCCTGGATGATCTCCGGCATCGCGAATGCGGAAGCAGGAGCGGCAAGTGCGATGCCGGCTGCGGCGATGGCGGTGGTCGAGGTGACGAGTGCACGTCGGATGGAGGGCTTCACTCGGAGTCCTTTTAGTTGCGGACGGTGTCGATCACCATCCATTGGTAAAAACATACTTTGCTTATACCCATGACGGACCCAAATGAAAGGAAGTCGCACCAACGACGGGTGCGGACCCCGACGATCGCCGCGGTACACGACAGCACCCCGCACCTGACTGGTGCGGGGTGCTGTCGTTTCAGCTCAGGGCAGCGAGTTGACCAGCTGCTCGACGCTCACGCGCGGGCCGGTGAAGAACGGTGTCTCCTCGCGCACGTGCATGCGGGCCTCGGTGGCGCGCAGGTCGCGCATCAGGTCGACGATGCGGTCCAGCTTCGGGGCCTCGAAGGCGAGGATCCATTCGTAGTCGCCGAGGGCGAACGCCGGGACCGTGTTGGCGCGGACGTCGGGGTACGTGCGGCCGGCCATGCCGTGATCGGCGAGCATCTTGCGCCGATCGGCGTCGGGCAGCAGATACCACTCGTACGAGCGGACGAACGGGTACACGCAGATGTAGTCGCCCGGCTCCTCGCCGGCGATGAACGCCGGGACGTGGCTCTTGTTGAACTCGGCGGGGCGGTGCAACGCGACATTGGACCACACCGGGTCGCTCGCCTGGCCGAGGTCGGTGGTGCGGCGGAAGTCCTGGTACAGCTTCTGCAGATCCTCGAGACGCTCCGCGTGCGTCCAGATCATGAAGTCGGCGTCGGCGCGCACGCCGGCCACGTCGTAGATGCCGCGCACGACGACGTCGGTGTCCTCGAACGAATCGAAGAACGCCTGCGCCTCCTTCAGCGCTGCGGCGCGGTCGTCACCGAGGACGCCGGGCTGCACCTGGAAGACGGAGAACATCGCGTAGCGGAGGGTGGAATTGAGCGTGTCGAAATCGAGGCGTGCCATGGCATCATCCTGCCACTCGTGCCGCGAGCCGTGTCGCGGCCGTCGTCGCCGACGCGACACACGCTGGAACCCCGACCCCGTGCAGGTAGGCGCCCGCGACCTCGACTCCGTCGACGTCGGCCACGGCGGACGCGATCGCGGCCACCCGATCCAGGTGCCCGGGCGCGAGCTGCGGCAGCCCGCTGTGCCAGCGCGCGACGACCGCATCCACCGGTTCGGTCGATACCCCGGTCACCGTCTCGAGGTCGGCGCGGGCCATCGCGATCAACTGTTCGTCGCTGCGGTCGACGACGGCAGCGTCGCCGAACCGGCCGTACGACGCCCGCACCAGCGTGACGGTCCGCTCGGCCAGGTGCGGCCACTTGCGGCTCGACAGCGTGAACGCCTTGGCGCCCAACGACTCCCCGGTCGCCACCAGGATTCCCGAGTTTTCGGGAACGCCCGCGTCGGTCGGGAGTGCGAGCGCCACGACCGCGGAGGACGCGAGTTCGATGTTCCGGGCCGCATCCGCGAGCGCGGGTGCAGCGCCGGCGACGAGGCGGACCATGTCCGGCGCGGGCAGCGCGAGGACGACGCCATCGACATGACCGACCGGATCGAGCCACCAGCCGGCGCCGTCGCGGCGCAGACCGGCCGCGGGCGCGTCCAGGATTGTGTGCGGCCGGCCCGCGGCGCGGAGCGCGTCGAGCAGCGTGCCGTAGCCGTCGCGCAGGGTTCCGAACACCGGGCCGGGTGACGGCGCCGGAAGGGCGGCGGTCACGGCCGCGGTGAGGCTCGTCGCTCCCCCGTCGAGTGCGGCCGCGAGGGCCGGGAGCGCGGCACGGACACCGATCGAGTCGGACAGGCCCGAGTAGACGCCGCCGAGCAGTGGGTCGACGGAGCGGCGGACCACCTGCTCGCCGAAGCGGCTGCCGACCAGCGACGCGACGTCGACGTCCGCGGCCGGGTCCCAGTCGAACGGCGTCGACGGCTCGGCCACAATCCGCGCGAGGGTCTCGGAGTCGACGAGGCCGGCAACGGACTGCGGATCCGACGGAATGCCCATCAGGGTGCGAGTAGGCAGCGGATGCAGCGCGCCTTCGGACCAGATGAGGGGCCGGCGGCCGGCGGGATGCACCAGCTGATCCTCGAGCCCGAGTTCGGCGATCAGCTCGGAGACCTCGGGCCGCCGGGCGATGAACGCCTCGGCGCCGACGTCGACCGGGCCGTCGGCGAGAGGGACGGTGCGCAGCTTGCCGCCGAGCCGTGATCCCGCCTCGACGACGGTGATCTCGGCGTCGGCGCCGAGTTGCTGACGCAGCCGGTACGCGGCGACGAGTCCGGTGACGCCGCCACCGACGACCGCTACCGAGACTCGCCTACCGGTCACAGCGAATGCACCAACTCCACGACGTCGGTCAGGATGGCCGGATCGGTGTCGGGGAGCACCCCGTGTCCGAGGTTGAAGATGTGTCCGGTGGCACCGGCGGCGAGCGCGGCGTCCGCCTCGCGGCAGATACGACGAACTTCCTTCTCGGTCGCGTCCCAGCCGGCGAACAGCACGGCCGGGTCCAGGTTGCCCTGCAGCGCCTTGCCCGGGCCGACGCGGCGGGCGGCGACGTCGAGCGGGATACGCCAGTCGACACCGACAACGTCGGCACCGGCCTCGCCCATCGCGCCGAGCAGTTCACCCGTGCCGACACCGAAGTGGATCCGCGGTACGTGGGCCGACGCCACCTCGGCGAACACGCGCTCGGAGTGCGGCATCACGAATTCGCGGTAGTCGGCGAGCGAGAGTGCGCCTGCCCACGAATCGAACAGCTGGATGGCGTCGACGCCGGCGTGCAACTGGGCCTGCAGGAACGCGATGGTCACATCGGTGATGCGGCCGAGTAGCGCGTGCCACGTCTTGGGGTCGCCGTGCATGAGCGCCTTGGTGCGCTCGTGATTGCGACTGGGGCCACCCTCGACGAGGTACGACGCGAGCGTGAACGGGGCACCGGCGAAGCCGATCAGGGCCGTCTCGCCGAGCTCGGCCGTCAGCAGCCGCACCGCCTGCGCGACCGCGCCGACCTCGTCCGGAACCAGCCGGGGCAGAGCCTCGACGTCGGCGGGGGTCCGCACCGGGTTCTTCACGACCGGACCGACACCCGCGACGATGTCGAGGTCGATCCCTGCCGCCTTGAGTGGAACGACGATGTCGGAGAACAGGATCGCCGCGTCGACCTTGTGCCGCCGCACGGGCTGCATCGTGATCTCGCAGACCAGCTCCGGGTCGAAGCAGGATTCGAGCATCCCGATTCCGGCCCGGATCTCCCGGTACTCGGGCAGCGAGCGTCCGGCCTGACGCATGAACCACACGGGTCGATGCTTCACCGGACGGCCCGCGGCCGCCGCCAACAACGGTGCGTCGTCGAGAACCCGCCTGGCGGGGTACTCGGCGCGCCCGGTCATCCCTGCATTCGTATCTTCCAAGCCGCTCATCGCAGTCCATGCTGCCATGACGTGGCGCCGGGGCAGAATCGGCGCGCCTCCACCGCGCCACCAGGCGAGCCGTCTAACGTCCGCTGGTGTGACGACCCCGGGATTACCCAACGAACCCGCCCCGTTCCGCGCCGCCGTCGACGCGATGAACTCGGCTGAGGTTCGCCCGGAAATCGAGGTCGGTCCGATTCGGCCGCCGCAGAGGCTCGCCCCCTACAGCTACGCGATCGGCGCCGAGCTACGGCACGCCGAGACCGGTGCAGTCGACGAGCACGCCGTGTTCTCCGAGGGAGACGCGTTCGGGCGCCTGATCCTGCTGCACGACCCGGACGGCGACGAGGCCTGGAACGGCACGATGCGCCTGGTCGCCTACATTCAGGCCGACGTCGAACCCGTTCTCGCCGCCGATCCCCTCCTGCCCGAGGTCGCCTGGAGTTGGCTGGTCGACGCCCTCGAGGAGAAGGCCGACGAGATCATCGCGCTGGGCGGGACCGTGACCGCGACCAGCTCGGTCCGCTACGGCGACATCGCCGGCCCCCCGCGGGCGCACCAGCTCGAGTTGCGGGCCTCGTGGACCGCGACGTCGACGGCACTCGCATCCCATGTCGAGGCGTTCTGCGACGTCCTCGCGCACGCCGCCGGGCTTCCCCCGGCGGGCGTCACCACGCTGGGCACACGCGGCCACTAGCGGAACGCCGACATCTACCCGACCGCGTCGGCGTCGACCCGCCCGTTTCGGCGACGTGCATGAGCCCAGTCGAGGAAGTCGGCGACGCCGCGGACGACGGCGGCACTCCGGATCGACGGAAAGATGTCGAAGGCGTGCTGCGCGCCCCGCAGTTCCGCATAAGCGACGGGTTCGTCCGAGACCTCCCGCAACCGGCGGACGAACTCTCGCGCCTCCGCGACCGGGATGAACGAATCACTCATGCCGTGCACGACGAAGAAGGGCGGCGCGTCGGCCCGCAGGTGCATCAACGGTGATGCCGCCTCGTAGTCCTCCGGGAACCGCGCCTGCTTGCCGAGCACCATCGGCATGAGGCCCGATTCGACGCGCTGCCGTGTGGCCTTGATGCCGGTCTCCCCGGTGAAGTCGTAGACGCCGTAGTGCGGGGCGCACGCTTGAATCGACGTGTCGGCATCCTCGAAGCCCGGCTGTAGGCCCGGATCGTTCGCGGTCAGTGCCAGCATCGCCGCGAGGTGTCCCCCGGCGGAGCCTCCCGTGACCGCAACGAATCCTGGGTCACCCCCGTAGCGGGAGACGTTGTCCCGCAACCACGCGACCGCTTGCTTGACGGCGACGAGATGCGCCGGCCACACCGCCCTCGGCGACAACGGATAGTTGATCGCGGCGCACACCCACCCACGCGAGGCCATCTCGAGCATGAGCGGAATCCCCTGGTGATCCTTGCTCCCGATGACCCATCCGCCGCCGTGGACCTGCAGCAGCACCGGCGCATCCACCGGAGTGTCCCGGCGGTGATAGATGTCGACCCGGAAGCGGCGGCCGCCCGGCGCGTACGCGAGGTTCCGCACCCGCACGACATCGTCGCGTCGCATCCGGAACGGGAGCGCCAACTGCCGCCACGACACGCCGGCGACGGATCCCGCCCCACCCGCGACGGAGCGGTAGTCGGATCCGAGCGCCGACGTCAGCGCCGATTCGACCTCCACGCGCGCGCCCCGCCCGGTCGCGATGACGGCCGCGAGACCCGCGGCAGACAACCCCGCGACCGCGAGGCCGGCGACGTCCCCCTTGGTACGGACCCCGCGACGCGCGACATGGACCGCGGAATCGATCGCGGTCGCCGCGAGCAAGTGCGGAGCAAGTTCGGCAGTGAGCCAACCGGCCACGAAGGTGGGCACCGACAGTGGCATTCCCGGAACCGGACGAAGCGCATTCGCCGCCAGTCCAGCGGTAGCCACCTGCCGTAACAGGAACCTGTTACTGATCCTCATGAACCTATTCAACCATGACGTTTATCACAACGCACACGGCAAACTGGAACAGGTTCTACCGTTAGCTGCATGGAGAGACTCAGTGGAATGGATGCCAGCTTCCTCTACCTCGAAACCCCGACGCAGATGCTCCACGTATGCGGCCTGATCATCCTGGACGGGTCCACGATCCCGGGTGGTTATTCTTTCGCGAAACTGCGCGACGAACTCGCGATTCGCGTGAAAGCGATGCCCAGCTTCAAGCGGCGCCTCGCGGACAGCCGCTTCAACCTCGACCATCCCGTGTGGGTCGACGACACCGACTTCGACATCGATCGGCACTTCCACCGGATCGCCGTGCCCGCCCCCGGCGGCCGGGACGAGCTCTCCGAGCTGTGCAGCTCGATCGCGAGTCAGCCCATGGATCGCTCCCGCCCGCTGTGGGAGATGTTCGTCATCGAAGGCCTCGAAGACGGCTCCGTCGCCGTCATGTCGAAGATGCATCACGCCAACGTCGACGGCGTGACCGGCTCCAACCTCATGTCGCAGCTGTGCGGTCTCGAACCCGACGCCCCCCGGCCGGATTTCGACAAGCTCCCCGAGGGTGCGGGTCGCGCGAGCACCCTCGATATCGCGGTGGGTGGCCTGCTGTCGTTCGCGTCCCGCCCGCTCAAGATGGCCAAGCTGCTCCCGGACAGCATCTCACTGCTCCCCAACTGGATCGGCCGGGCCCGCAAGGGCGAGGCGATGCCGACCCCGTTCTCCGCGCCGCGCACGTCCTTCAACGGGGCGATCACCGGCCGCCGGACGATTGCCTACAGCGAACTGAGCCTCGACGACGTCAAGCTCGTGAAGAACACCTTCGGGGTCAAGGTCAACGACGTCGTGCTGACGCTGTGCGCCGGAGCGCTCCGCAAGTATCTCGAGGACCGCAACGAACTGCCCGACAGCTCATTGGTCGCGACCGTGCCCGTCTCGGTGCACGACAAGTCGGATCGGCCCGGCACCAACCAGATCTCGGTCATGTTCACCCAGCTCGGGACGGACATCGCGGATCCGATCGAGCGCCTGCACTTCATCGCCGAGCACAACGCGATCAACAAGGACCACCACAACGAGGCCCTGGGCGCGACCCTGCTGCAGGATTGGGCCCAGTTCGCGGCGCCGGCCACGTTCGGCAGCGCGATGCGCGTCTACGCCAAGCTCAAGCTCGCCGAGCGCCACCCCGTGGTACACAACCTCGTCGTCTCGAACGTGCCGGGCCCGCCGATGCCGCTGTACTTCCTGGGCGCACACATCAAGCAGATGTATCCGCTGGGCCCGGTCTTCCACGGCGCCGGACTCAACGTCACGGTGATGTCGCTCGAGGGCCGGCTCGACGTGGGCCTGGTCTCGTGCAAGGAGCTCGCTCCTCACCTGTGGGACCTGGCCGACGCCTTCCCCGAGGCCCTCGCCGAACTCGTCACGAGCGCACGCGCGCAAGCACCGAAGAAGAAGCAGCCAGTAGCCCCTCGGTGAACGGGCCCGCGTTCATGACGCACGACGAATGACCGCAGTCCACCTCGTACGTTGCGGCGCCGGCGATCTGGCGAGCAAGCCAGCGTTGGCGCCGCGGCGGGATGATCAGATCCTTGGTGGGCACCACGACCGCGGTCGGGACGTCGATGTCCCCCACCCAGGCGGTGGAGTCGAACTTGCCGATCTCGGCGGTCGCCCGACCGATCGCACCGTAACTCGTCTCCCGGAACTGGGAGTACGCCCAGACACGGTCGCCCCCGATCCGCGGCCCGCCCGCCGGCACCGGCCCGGGACGCGGTTTGAGCGCCCCCAGCCCGAGGCTGAGCGACTCGAGGGCCATGCGCTCGCGGGAATTGCGTTTGAAGTGCGCGGCCCCCGCGCAGAGCACCAGGCCGGCAACCAGATCTCGGTGTCGCTTCCACGCCAGCTGCGACACGAGCGAGCCCATCGAATAGCCGACCGGAACGATCCGGTCCAGGCCGAGCACCTCGGCCAGAGCCGCGACGTCGTCGGCGCAGTCCTCGAGGGTGAACCGGTCCGATCGGATGCCTCGACCGTGCCACCGCTGGTCGAGCACCACGACACGAGACTTCTCGGCGAGCTTGGCGATCGCCGGGTACCACGTCAGCGTCCCGGTACACGCGAGCGCGTGCAGCAGCACGAGCGTCGGCTTGTCCGAGTTGCGCAAGGTTGCACCGGTGTCGATCACGTAGGTGCTTCCCCGACCCGGTAGGTCGATCATCGCACCGATCGGTACCTCGCCGACGGGAGCAACTGCGGCCGCAAGGTTGACCATCGAACTGCCTCTCGATTCGTATTCCCGCCCGGTGGGCACCACCCACGAACGAGACCGGCAAAACTAGAACTCGTTCTACCTCATGATTCCCGGCGCCGCGTGGCATTCCGGCATTCCCTCCGAAGCACCCGACGACCCGACGTGTGCGGCTACCGGCACAATCATGCCTCGACCGTGTTCTTGGTCACATGTCCAACTTTTCAGCGAATTCCGGCCGGACACGCGTCCGGCGACGTGGAATCCATCCCTGGCCACGTAGAGTTTTCCCCTATGCCAGACAGCACCGAGCCCACCCCCGTGCCACTCCTGGTTCCGGCCGACGGTGTGCCGCCGGTGATCGAGACCGCCGCCGGCGTCCGCGACGCCGCCGAACGACTCGCTGCAGGAACGGGGCCGCTCGCGGTCGACGCCGAGCGGGCCTCCGGGTTCCGCTATTCGTCGCGCGCCTACCTCATCCAGCTGCGCCGCGCGGGAGCCGGGTCGTTCCTCCTCGACCCGATCCCCACCGCCGACGACCTCGAACCGCTCCGCGACGCGATCAACGGTCTCGAGTGGATCCTGCACTCCGCCGACCAGGACCTGCCGTGCCTGGCCGAACTCGGTCTCGAACCCGCGGCGCTGTTCGACACCGAACTGGCAGGACGCCTCGCCGGGTTCGAGCGGGTCGGCCTGGCGGCCATCGTCGAGCGCACCCTGGGTCTGGAACTACGCAAGGGCCACGGTGCCGCCGACTGGTCCACCAGACCTCTTCCGGATGCGTGGCTCAACTACGCCGCACTGGACGTGGAGGTTCTCCTCGAACTCCGCGACGCCATGGCGAAAGAACTAGCGGATCAGGACAAGACGGAATGGGCCGCACAGGAGTTCGAGCACGTCCGGCTGGCCGGGCCGCCGCAGCCCAAGCCCGACCGATGGCGCCGGACGTCGCAGATCCACAGCCTCAAGAGCCCGCGTCAGCTCGCCGCGGTTCGTGAACTGTGGATCGCCCGCGACGAGATCGCCCGCAAGCGCGACATCTCTCCCAGCCGGATCCTGCCCGACTCTGCGATCGTCACGGCTGCGAGCGCGGACCCCAAGAGCATCGACACCCTGCGTGCGCTCCCAGTGTTCGGCGGCCCGCGCCAGCGCCGCTCGTCGCGCATCTGGCTTGCAGCTCTCGAACGGGCACGAACTCTTCCCCAGAACGAGCTCCCACCGGTCAACCAGCCGTTCACGGGCCCGCCGCCGCCGAGTCGCTGGGCCAAGCGGGATCCCGACGCAGCTGCGCGACTCGCGGCCGCGAAGGCCGGCATCACCGAGCTGAGCGAGCGGGTCAGCGTGCCCGTCGAGAACCTGCTGAGCCCGGATCTCGTACGCCGCGTGTGCTGGGAGCCGCCGGTTCCCCCGGTGCTGCCGGACGCGGACGTGGCGGCCGCGATCGACGGCATGCTGGCGGCGGCGGGCGCGCGCCCGTGGCAGCGCGAACTGACGGTGCCGGTGCTGGTGGATGCCGTTCGCGCAGAGCCCTGATCTGCGGCTACGCCCCGTTCGACGCCCCGTATGTTACTGGCGGGTAATTAGCGCTACAGTGGTGCTTGCCGGGTCATCGCACCCGCAGTGACCGCATCGTTCCCGCCAGGAGGAATCCAGCGTGGCTGCTTCCGCTAATCCCAGAAACGTCGTCTTCGTCGACGGCATCCGTACGCCGTTCGGCAAGGCCGGGCCGAAGGGCATGTACGCCGAAACCCGCGCCGACGACCTGGTCGTCAAGGCCATCCGCGAGTTGCTGCGCCGCAACCCTCAGCTCGATCCCGCGCGGATCGACGAGGTCGCGATCGCCGCGACCACACAGACCGGCGACCAGGGCCTGACCATCGGCCGCACGTCCGCGATCCTCGCGGGCCTGCCCGAGACGGTCCCCGGCTTCGCGATCGACCGCATGTGCGCCGGCGCGATGACCGCCGTGACCACCACCGCGTCGGGCATCGGCTTCGGCCAGTACGACATCGTCGTCGCCGGCGGTGTCGAGCACATGGGCCACCACCCGATGGGTGAGGGCGCAGACCCGAACCCGCGCTTCCTCGCCGACCGCCTGGTCGACCCGAGCGCGCTGGTGATGGGCAACACCGCCGAGAACCTGCACGACCGGTTCCCGTCGATCACCAAGGCGCGCACCGACGCCTACGCCGTCACCTCGCAGAACAAGTACGAGGCCGCGAAGAAGGCCGGCTACATCGCCGACACCCTCGTACCGGTGGCGACCCGCTCGGAGTCGGGCTGGGGCCTGGCCACCGAGGACGAGCCGCCGCGCCCGGGCACCACGCTCGAGGATCTCGCCAAGCTCAAGACCCCGTTCCGTCCGGCCGGCCGCATCACCGCCGGTAACGCGGCGGGCCTCAACGACGGCGCCACCGCCGCGCTCCTCGCCGGCGAGGACACCGCCACCGAACTGGGCCTGCCGATCGGCATGCGCATGGTCGGCTTCGCGTTCCAGGGCGTCGATCCGGCCGTCATGGGCATCGGCCCGGTCCCCGCGACCGAGAAGCTGCTGGCCCGCACCGGCCTGAAGATCGAGGACATCGGCCTGTTCGAGATCAACGAGGCATTCGCGGTGCAGGTGCTCGCGTTCCTCGAGCACTTCGGCATCGCCGACGACGACCCGCGGGTCAACCAGTGGGGCGGCGCCATCGCGTGCGGCCACCCGCTCGCGTCTTCCGGCGTGCGCCTGATGACGCAGCTGTCGCGGCAGTTCGCACAGAACCCCGGCGTCCGCTACGGCCTGACGACGATGTGCATCGGGCTCGGCATGGGCGGAAGCGTCATCTGGGAGAACCCGAATCACAAGGACTACGCAGCTTACGAAGCGGGAGCCGAGTAAATGACCGATATCTCAACCGCGTTCGCCGACGAGGTCGTGACGAACGCCTACACCAAGCTGATCTCGGTTCCCGGCATCGAGGGTCCGGTCGCGCTGATCACGCTCGACAACGGCTTCGACCACACCAAGCCGAACTCGTTCGGCCCGCGCGGACTGCTGTCGTTCGACCAGGCGCTCGACGAGGCCTTCGCCGCCAACCCGGCCGCGATCGCTGTCACCGGCAAGCCGTTCATCTTCGCGGCCGGCGCGGACCTCAAGGGCGTTCCGTCCATCTCGACCAGGGAACAGGGTCTCGAGCTCGGCCGACTGGGACACAAGGTGTTCCGCCGTCTGCGCGAGTCCGAGGTACCGACGTTCGCGTTCGTGAACGGCGTCGCTCTCGGTGGCGGCCTCGAAGTGGGCCTTCACTGCCACTACCGCACCTTCGCCGACAACGTCGGCGCCCTCGGTCTGCCCGAGGCGATGCTGGGCCTGGTTCCCGGCTGGGGCGGAACCCAGTTGCTGCCCAACCTGATCGGGCCGTCGAACGCCGTCACCGTCGCGATCGAGAACCCGCTCAACAACGGCAAGGTCATCGGCTCGAAGAAGGCGCTCGAGCTCGGCATCGCCGATGTCGTGCTCGGCTCCGCCGACTTCATCGAGCAGTCCCTCGCGTGGGCCGCGCAGGTCCTCGCGGGTGATGTCACTCCGGCGCGTCCCGAGATCGACCGGGGCCAGGGCTGGGACGAGGCCATCGCTCGCGCCAAGGCGATCGTCGACGGCAAGACCAAGAACAACGCGCCCGGCGCGGTCCGCACGGTCGAACTGCTCGAGCTGGCCCGCACCACGGACCTCACCGACGCGAAGTCCCTCGACGCCGGTTTCGCGGCCGAGGACGACGCGCTCGCCGACCTGCTGATGACCGACGAGCTGCGGGCGGGGCTGTACGCGTTCGACCTGGTGAACAGGCGGGCCAAGCGCCCGGCCGGCGCACCGGACAAGTCGTTGGCGCGCAAGATCACCGGTGTCGGCATCGTCGGCGCCGGCCTGATGGCCAGCCAGCTCGCGATGCTGTTCGTCAAGCAGCTCAAGGTGCCGGTGATCCTCACCGACATCGACCAGGAGCGCATCGACAAGGGCGTCGGCTACGTCCACGGCGAGATCGACAAGCTGCTCGCCAAGGGCCGGCTGTCGCAGGACGGCGCGAACCGTCTCAAGGCACTGGTCACCGGTTCGCTCGACAAGGCCGCGTTCGCGAAGACCGACTTCGTCATCGAGGCCGTCTTCGAGAACATGGACGTCAAGAAGAAGGTGTTCGCCGAACTCGAGGAGCACATCTCACCCGAGACGGTTCTGGCAACCAACACGTCGTCTTTGTCGATCACCGAGATGGCGGCGGACCTGAAGCATCCCGAGCGGGTGGTGGGCTTCCACTTCTTCAACCCGGTCGCGGTGCTGCCACTGCTCGAGGTCATCAAGGGCGGGCAGACCGACGACGCCACGCTCGCAACGGCATTCGCCACCGCGAAGGCTCTCCGGAAGTCGGCCGTCGGCTCCGCCGATCTGCCGGGCTTCGTGTTCAACCGTCTACTCATCCGCGCGCTGGGCGAGGTCATGAACGCGGTCGACGAGGGCACCCCGTTCGACGTCGCCGACAACGCGATCGCCGAACTCGGCATGCCGATGACGCCGTTCACACTGCTCGCGCTCGTCGGACCGGCCATCGCGCTGCACACCGGCGAGACCCTCAACGCCGCCTACCCGGAGCGGTTCAAGCCGTCCCCGGGCCTCGAGGCGATCGTCGAGGCCCGCAAGCCCGGGGTCTGGTCCTGGACCGACAAGGGCCAGGTCGTCGACCCTGAGGTCGCGGCGCTGTGGCAGCAGGGCGACAATCCGTCGACGTCCGAGGAGGTGCTCGAGCGCACCCGTCGCGCCTTCGCCGAGGAGATCCGGATCATGCTCGAGGAGGGCGTCGTCGCCGCTCCCGAGGACATCGATCTGTGCCTGATCCTGGGCGGCGGATTCGGATTCTGGAACGGCGGCATCACGCCGTACCTGGACCGCACCGGCACGTCGGAGGCCGTGAACGGCAAGACGTTCCTGGCCGAGGGCGTCGCGAGCGTCTAGCCCGACCGGTCACGAGAAGAGCGCGCCCCGGCGGGGTGCGCTCTTCTCGTCTTCGCCGGATGTCAGGAGCCGAAGATCCGTCCGAAGGCTTCGAGAAATGCAACGGGCCCCAGAGACAACATGTAGTTGCTCCCGGTGAGCATGGCATCGACCATGTCGGTCACCTCCTCCCTGTTCTGGGTCGCACGCGGCTCATTCGGTGAAGCTCTGTTCGATCCAGTCGATGGTCTGCATCCCGAACAGGTCGGTGCCCCACCCGTAGAGGTCGGTGAGCATCCGCACCATGCTGCAGTCACTCGGCGCGTAGGTCACGTCGGCACCCCCGGCCCTGTACCTCTCGGCAAGGTCCAGTGAATCCTTCGCCGGCACAAGAGACATCGGAGAGTCATCCTTGGCGCACGAGGTGATGAGAACCTTCGACTTCGGGGACTCGGCCCCGAGAAGGTTGTCGTCGTAAACGGGTTGGAACTCGGGAATGTCGGCGGGACTGCGCCCTCCGGCGAAGAGCGTCTCGAGTGGAACGAACGGCATCGTGAAGTACGCGGGCGTCTGACACTGTGTGCGATACGCGTCCGCGATCGCCCTGCCGACCGGATTCAACTTCTCGTCGATCCGCATCTCCGGGTACTTCGGCTCGAGACCGAGCAGCGTGGCGAAGGCGAAGCCGGAACCTATCGAACCGTCGGCCGTGCGCATGAAGTTCCGCTGGTTGACCACCATGCCTTCGAGGACGGTCGAGCGGACGTTCAACTCGGGGGCGTAACGCGCCTGCGATTCGGCCGCGAAACCGGCACCGACACCGCCTCCCGCGATTCCGAACAACGAGATGGGCGCGTGCGCGCTCAGTCCCGTGCTCGGGGTCGACAGTGCCGCCCGGACGGCGTCGAGTTGCGCATGTCCGGCGTACTTTCCGGCGAAGACGGCGTGCGGATCAGGGTCCCCGTCGTTGCCGACGTCGGAGATGACCACCGCGTAGCCCTTGCCGAACATCAGCGCCAGCGGTCCGAGCGCTGACCACGCGGAGCCGTCGAGTGGGTTCCCGCCCGTCCACTGCGTGCTCGGGTGGCAGTAGGCGCCGACGCTGTCGTTGGCCTGCTGGTAGCTGACCACCTTCTTGGCCGACGCGGGTGTGCCGTCGACCGGGATCATCACGATGCCGGTGCTGATCTCGGGCGTGACCCCGTCGAGTCCGGTGGTCACGTACATCAGCTTGTAGGCGTCGATCCTGCCCGGTTCGTAGCCGAGGAACATCACGTCGACCGGCTTGACCTTCAGGACGGTGCCCGGTCTCTCCGCCCCGGTCAGCGGCGGTTCCCCGTAGAACGGGTCGCGTGCGGTCAGCGCCCGGAACGAGTCGAGACGCGACGCCGGCGATCCCTCGTCGAGCGCACCGACGACGAATCCGTTCAACACCTCCCCGAGTCGCGGCGTCCGAACAGGCGACGGACCGTTCGGCGTCTGCGAACCCACTGAGCTTGCCGGCGAGTCGACAGGTGAGTCGACAGGTTCGGCGAACACCACTCCGGGTGCCGCGAGCGCCGCAGACACGGCCAACGCCCCCACCACGCCCGCCATGGAGCCGCGCGCAAACCGGCCTCTTCCCCATCCAGCTTCCATGTCGCTCCCCAGGGCTCATCGTGACAGGACCCCCGACATACGCTCGATCTCCGGCGAGAGTACTCACCGACCGGTTCGGATTGTCATGAATCCCACGAAACGTCCACCCGGACCACCCCCTCCGACGCGAATCGAGTAGGTTAGGCTCACCTTCTCACCCATCTCGAAGGAGCCCCCGGTGTTCGCTCTCATCACCCGCCGCAAGGTGGCGACGGCCGTCGCGGCCCTCAGCGCGACGGTTCTGCTGGCGTCGTGCTCGTCGTCCGATTCGGACACGGCCGAACAGGCGCCCTCGAACGGCGCGTTCCCCGTCACGATCGCGAACACCTTCGGCTCCACCACGATCGAGTCGGCGCCCGAGCGCATCGTCACCCTCGGCTGGAACGCCGAGGACATCGTCTACGCGCTCGGCGGTACCCCCGTCGGCATGCCGAAGAACTCGTACGGCGCCGACGCGAACGGCGTCATGCCATGGCTGTCCGATAAGTTCGATGCGAGCAGGACCACTCTGCTCGACGCAACAGCCTCGACACCCGTCGAGGCGATCGCCGCGCTGGGCCCCGACGCCGTCCTCGCGCCCTACGAGGGCTTCGACCAGGCCACCTACGGCCAGCTGTCCGCACTCGCACCCACGGTCGCGTATCCGGGCAAGGCATGGCAGACCACCTGGCAGGACCAGACCACGATCGTCGGACAGGCGATGGGCAAGTCGGACGAGGCCACCGCACTGATCGACGGCATGAACACGATGCTCGCCGACACCGCGGCGGCGCACCCCGAGTTCGCCGGCAAGACCCTCTCGGTGATCAACCTCGACACCACCAACGGTCAGGTCAACGTCTACAAGCCGACCGACCCGCGCGTGCAGGTCCTCACCGAACTGGGTTTCGTGAACTCCCCCGGCGTCGAGAAGATCGCCGCGGCAAGCGATCCCGACAGCTTCTTCGAGACCATCTCCGCCGAGCGCATCAACGAGGTCGACGCCGACGTCGTGATCGCGTTCGTCTCAGAGCAGTCCGAGACCGCCAAGATCCCCGGCTACAGCTCACTGAATGCCGTTCAGCGCGGTAGCGCCGTGCCGCTGTCCGATACCCAGGTGGTCGCCGGACTGAGCCGCACCGGCGTGCTCGCGACGCCGTGGGTGATCGACCGGATCATCCCGCAGCTGTCGGAGGCCGCCGAGAAGGTCGGCTGACGACTTCCCGTCTGACGCCGTCCGGACAATCCCCGCGACAAGCGAATTCGGCGTAGCGTCCCGTCTGAACGATTCTCTTCGGCGGGAGGCGCGCGATGTCGAACCTGGACACCACCGGCCAGTCCCCGGCCGCTCACGCGGCCGTCGGGCTGGCCGTGTTGTTCTCCGCGGCGGCCGCCCTGGGCGGCTTCCTGTTCGGCTACGACACGGCCGTCATCAACGGGGCCGTGAACGCGATTCGCGACCGCTACGACATCGGCGCCGGCGCGACCGGGTTGTCGGTGTCGCTGACGTTGCTGGGCGCCGCGCTCGGCGCGTGGGTCGCCGGTAGCATCGCCGACCGCCTCGGTCGTATCCGCGTCATGCAGATCGCGGCGGTGCTGTTCGTCATCGGCGCACTCGGCTCGGCGTTCCCGTTCGGAATCGTCGACCTGACGCTGTGGCGCGTACTCGGCGGCATCGCAGTCGGTTTCGCGTCGGTGATCGCCCCCGCCTACATCGCGGAGATCGCGCCTGCCGCGATCCGGGGGCGGTTGGGTTCGATGTACCAGTTGGCGATCGTGCTCGGCATCGCCGTCTCGCAACTCGTGAACTATGCGATCTCCCAGGCCGCCGGCGGCGGCCGGGGCGAACTGCTCGGTATCGAGGCATGGCAGTGGATGCTCGCGATCGAGGCGATCCCCGCCTTGCTCTATCTCGTGATGACGTTCACGATCCCCGAGTCCCCCCGGCACCTCGTGCGCTGTGGCAGGGAGGATGCGGCCCGCAAGATCATCGCCGAACTCGAGGGCGGCGACGCGGAGACCGTCGGCCGCCGCATCGACGAGATCCGTTCCTCCCTCGGTGCCGAACGCGCCCGCGTGAGCGTGCGCGCACTGTTCTCCAAGTCCACCGGGGTGTCGGCGCTCGTCTGGGTCGGTATCGCCCTCGCGGCCCTCCAGCAGTTCGTCGGCATCAACGTGATTTTCTACTACTCGAGCACGCTGTGGCAGGCCGTCGGCTTCGGCGAGGACCGCTCGCTGCTGATCAGTGTGGTGAGCGCGCTCGTCAACATCGTCGGCACGTTCGTCGCCATCGCCGTGATCGATCGCATCGGCCGCAAGCCCCTGCTGCTGATCGGATCGGTGGGCATGGCGGTGTCGCTCGCCACCGCAGCGGTGTGTTTCCATTCGGCAACAGTGGTGACCAACGAGATCGGCGAGTCCGTCGCCACATTGGAGGGCGCGTCCGGCACCGTCGCGCTGATCGCCGCCAACGCGTTCGTCTTCTTCTTCGCCCTGTCCTGGGGTCCGGTGGTCTGGGTGCTCATCAGCGAACTGTTCCCCAACCGCGTCCGCGCTGCCGCGGTCGGGATCGCCACCGCATCCAACTGGGTCGCCAACTTCCTGGTGTCCGCGACGTTCCCGTCGCTCGCCGACTGGAATCTGTCGCTCACCTACGGTGGCTATGCGGTGATGGCGGTCGTGTCCATCGTCGTCGTGAGCAAGTTCGTGACCGAGACCCGCGGGCGCACGCTCGAGCAGGCCGGCTGAGCTACGCCCAGTGAGACGGCCGCGTCAGCGTCGCCGGAAGCATCGTCCCCGCATCGCCGCGCGCCGCGTTGACCTGGAACTGCGTGAGGAACAGCGAGCCCGACAAATTTGCCCCCCGCACGTCCGCGCCGCGCAGATCCACACCGATGAGGTCGGCCCACCGCAGATCCGCCTTACGCAGGTCGGCACCGATCAGCCAGGCGCCGCGCAGATTGGCCCCACGCAGATCCCTGCCCGCAAGTTTTGCGCCCACCAGATCCGCGCCGTGGTGGTTGCGACCGCGACCGGGCGCCTGCCCGCGAAACCGCTCGCTCACCTGTAGGAGCAGCCCGTTGACCCTGTCTCGGTGCTCGCCGACATCGAGGCCCGCGAGCACGTCGGCCGACTGTTCGGTGAGTCGGAGCGTCGCATCCCGCAGCGCGGCCAGGTCCGGGCGAAGCTGCTCCGCGACCCGCACACCGAGCGACTCCTCCAGATACCAGAGCAACTCGTGCAGCTGCCTCATCACCGGAAACGCCGCGAACATCTCGCGCGCCACATCCGGGGAGTCCCGCCACGTGGTGCCGCCCAACGTCTCCTGCGACACCTTCTGCCCGGCCCCGAAACAGTCGTAGACCGTGCACCCGGTGAACCCGCTCACGCGGAGTCTGGGGTGGATACCGCACCCGAAGTCCTCGAGCAGATTGCCGCACGGCGTCCCACCGCGCTTGTCGACCGCAAAGTCGCTCGATGCCGCGAACGGCAGCGCCACACAGCACAGTCCGAAGCACCTCGAACAGTCGGAGACCAGCTCCGACGACACTGACGGCTTTGGCACCGGAATCTCCTGACAGGTCGGAAATCACCATTCCCCCACGATCCGGACCATGGACGCAAATCATTTGCCGGGCAGCGACACTCGACCGCACCGATCCGCCCTCCGATCCACCCCTCCGGGCAGACCGCCGGTTGACGGCCCCGAACAGACCGGCCGACACTGGTCGTGGAGCCCATGACGCCGCATCCGCGGCACCCGGCGTCGCGCGGGCGCATGGTGTCGAGTGCCGCTCGAACAGTGCTGCGCCGTACGCCGGGGCCACTCGCGAACCGGTCCACCGCCGCGGCGGGAGGGGACCACCATGAGCATCGACCCGAAGCAGGCCCACCTCTGGATCGTCGGCGGCGGTATCGCCGGGATGGCCGCCGCGGCGTTCGCGATCCGGGACGCCGGAGTGCCCGGCGAGAACGTGCACATCCTCGAACAGCTCGACATCGAGGGCGGCTCGCTCGACGGGGCCCGCTCCCCCGCCGTCACAGACGGCTGGGTCACCCGTGGCGGACGGATGCTCGAGGAGGAGGCGTACCAGTGCACCTGGAACCTGTTCGAGTCGATCCCGTCCCTCGAGAATCCCGGCATCAGCGTCCGGCAGGAGATACTCGACTTCAACGCGAAGGTGAAGACGAACGACAAGGCGCGCCTGATCGATTCGCGGCACGAGATCATCGACGCGTCGGAACTCGGGCTCGACAATCGCGACCGACTCGAGATGATGCGGCTGCTCGGGCTGCCCGAGAGGGCGCTGGGGGCGCGGCGGATCGACGAGATGTTCGGCGACCACTTCTTCACCACCAACTTCTGGCAGATGTGGCGCACCACGTTCGCCTTCCAGAAGTGGCACTCGGCGTCCGAGTTGCGGCGCTACTTTCTGCGCTTCGTCCAGGAGTTCCCGCGGATCCACACCCTTTCCGGCGTTCGCCGCACGGTCTACAACCAGTACGACTCGATGGTGGTACCGCTCCAACGCTGGATGTGGTCCCGGGGCGTCGACGTGCGCTTCGCGACCAGGGTGGTCGACATCGACTTCGCCCAGGCCGGCCAACCCCGCCGAGCGACCCGCCTGCACATAGAGGACGCGGACGGAAGATCGACGATCGAACTGGGCGAGACAGACCTCATGTTCGCGACCCTCGGCTCCATCACAGCCGACACCACGTACGGAGGAAACGACGACGTCCCCGCGCTGATTCGTGACCGGGTCGACGAGAGCTGGTCACTGTGGGAGGAGGTGGCGAAGAAGGCGCCGGACTTCGGGCGGCCCAACACGTTCTACGGCAACATCGACGAGAACAAATGGGAGTCCTTCACGCTCACGATGCGCGGCGACACCCTCCTGCGCCGCATCACCGAATACACCGGCAACGAACCCGGGACGGGCGCGCTGACGACGTGGTTCGAATCGGGGTGGCACCTGTCGACGGTGATCGCCTACCAGCCACACTTCCCGCAACAACCCAAGGACATCACCACGTTGTGGGGGTACGGCTTCGACATCGACAACGAGGGCGACTACGTCAAGAAGAAGATGTCCCAGGCAACCGGCAAGGAAATCCTCACCGAGCTGATCTACCAGTACGGCTTCGAGGACATCCTCGACGAGGTCCTCGCCACCACCGACGTGACGACGGTGATGATGCCGTACGCGTCGGCCCTGTTCAGCCGGCGCGTGCCCGACGATCGCCCGAAGGTGATTCCCGACGGCGCCCAGAACTTCGCGTTCCTCGGGCAGTTCACTTCTCTGCCCGAGGACGTCGTCTTCACCGTCGAATACTCGGTGCACGGCGCGATGCATGCCGTGTACGCCCTGCTGGACGTCGACAAGCCGATCCCGCCCATCTACCACGGCCTCCTCGACCCCAAGGTCGGAGTCAAGGCGCTCGAGGCGGCGTTCCGGTAGTTCTCGTCAGCCGAGGGCCGGGTTCGACTTGTCGAGTCCCTCGTCGAGCCCGCCCCCGGTGTTCGCCCGGTCGAGCCCGACGACCCATCCGGTGACCTGCCGGGTGATGTCCTGCGCGGTGAGGCCGAGTTCCCGGTGGATCTGGTCGCGCGACGCGTGGTCGAGGAACTGTTGTGGCACACCGAGATCCCGGCAGGGAACGTCGACACCGACCGACCGGAGCGCCGCCGACACCGTGGAACCGATGCCGCCGTGCAGTCCGCTGTCCTCGATCGTGACGACCATCCGGAAGTTCTCGGCGAGCTTGACGATGGACTCGGGCACCGGCAGGATCCAGCGCGGATCGACCACGGCGGCGGTGATGCCGTGCTGTGCGAGGCGTTCGGCGGCCTCCAGCGCGACGCCGGCGAACGAGCCCACCGCGACGAACAACACGTCACCGCGGCCGCCCTCGGGCATCTGCAGCACGTCGACCACGCCATCGAGTCGACCGACAGCCGGGATGTCGTCACCGACGGCGCCCTTCGGGAACCGGATGACAGTGGGACCGTCCGTGACCGACAACGCCTCGTCGAGTTCCTCGCGGAGCGTCGCCGCGTCGCGCGGTGCCGCCACGCGAATGCCGGGGACGATGCCGAGTAGCGAGAGATCCCACATGCCGTTGTGGCTGGCACCGTCGGCGCCCGTCACTCCGGAACGATCGAGCACGATCGTCACGGGCTGCCTCAGCAGCGCGACGTCCATGAGCAGTTGGTCGAACGCTCGGTTGAGGAACGTCGAGTAGATCGCGACGACGGGATGCATGCCGCCGAGCGCGAGTCCGGCCGCCGAGGTCACGGCGTGCTGCTCGGCGATGCCGACGTCGAACATGCGCTCGGGGAAGCGCTCCCCGAAGGCCGCCAGGCCCGTCGGTCCGGGCATGGCCGCGGTGATCGCGACGACCTCGTCCCGCTTCTCGGCCTGCTCGATCAGTTCGGCGGAGAACACCGACGTCCAGTCGGGCGCCGACGTGCCGCGGGCCCGGCCCGTGAGCGGATCGATGACGCCGGTGGCGTGCATCTGATCGGCGAGATGATTCTCGGCGGGCGCGTAGCCCATGCCCTTGCGGGTGACGGCGTGGACGATCACCGGACCGCCGAACGCCTTCGCCCGGCGCAGCGCCGATTCCATCGCGGCCTCGTCGTGCCCGTCGACCGGTCCGAGATATTTGACTCCCAGATCGGTGAACATGACCTGCGGACTGACGGCGTCCTTGAGGCCGGCCTTCATCCCGTGCAGCAGCTGGTAGGCGGCCCGCCCGACCCACGGCATCTTCTTGACCATGCGGCGGCCGTTGTCGAGGATGCGCTCGTAGCCGGGCTGCAGGCGCAGCGACGCGAGGTGGTCGGCGAGACCGCCGATCGTGGGAGCATACGAGCGGCCGTTGTCGTTGACGACGATGACGACCGAGCGGTCACGGCCCGCGGCGATGTTGTTGAGTGCCTCCCAGCACATGCCGCCGGTGAGCGCGCCGTCGCCGACGACCGCGACCACGTGACGGTCGCGTTGACCCGACAACTCGAACGCCTTCGCCAGCCCGTCCGCGTAGGACAGGGCGGCGGACGCGTGTGACGACTCGACCCAGTCGTGCTCGCTCTCGGCGCGGCACGGGTAGCCCGACAGGCCACCCTGTTTACGCAGCGAATCGAACTCGTCCTTGCGACCGGTGAGGATCTTGTGGACATAGGCCTGATGGCCTGTGTCGAAGATGATCGGGTCGGAGGGGGATTCGAACACCCGGTGCAGCGCGAGCGTCAGCTCGACGACACCGAGGTTGGGACCGAGATGGCCGCCGGTCGCGGACACCTTCTGCACCAGGAACTCGCGGATCTCCGAGGCGAGCTCTCTGAGCTCCTCCGGGTCGAGCCGACGCAGATCGTCAGGCGTCTGGATGCGGGCAAGGACACCCAACGAGATCGCTCCCTCCAGCAGGTTCACGGGCTGTCACGCGACAGCCCGACAAGTCTACGGAGCCCCCGAAGGCGGTGCCGGTCGGCATCGATTCCCACGACACCGCCGCGGCCGATCCGTGCCGGAAGACACAACCAAGACTGTCCGCTCATCCTACTGTTGCTCCATGGGCAACGTGGTCGACGACTTCATCACCCGCGTGTACGACGTCGTCCGGAGCAATCGGGACGGCGGGGTGGCCGACTACATCCCCGAGCTGGCCGCCGTCACCCCGGACGGCTTCGGCATCGCCGTGGCCACCGGGGACGGGCACGTCTACGAGGTCGGGGACACGTCCGTTCCGTTCACGATCCAGTCAATCTCCAAGCCCTTCACGTATGCCCTCGCGCTCACGGACCGCGGCGTCGACGGCGTCGCCGAGAAGGTCGACGTCGAACCCTCCGGCGAGCCCTTCAACGAGATCAGCCTTGATCCCGACACCGAGCGTCCACGCAACCCGATGATCAATGCGGGCGCGATCACCGCGGCTTCGCTGGTCGCGGGCGCGGGTCCCGCGGAGCAGTTCGAACGGATCCGCGATCTGTATTCGCGGTGCGCGGGTCGTCCGCTCGTCCTCGACGACGCCGTGTACGACTCCGAGGCCCGCACCGGCCACCGCAACCGCGCGATCGGCTACATGCTCCGTTCCTTCGGCGTCATCACGGACGACCCTGACGACGTCGTCGACGTGTACTTCCGGCAGTGCTCGATCGAGGTCACGTGCCGCGACCTGGCGCTGATGGCGGCGACCCTCGCGAACAACGGCGTCAATCCGCTCACCCGCGACCGAGTCCTCAACCCGGCGCTGGTGGAGCGGGTACTCAGCGTCATGACCACGTGCGGGATGTACGACGCTGCCGGGGAATGGGTGACCGAGGTGGGTATGCCCGCCAAGAGCGGTGTCGGCGGCGGCGTGCTGGCCGTGTTGCCGGGCCAACTCGGGATCGCGGTCTACTCGCCCCGGCTGGACCGGCACGGCAACAGCGTGCGCGGCGTGCAGGCGTGCCGCGAGCTGTCCCGGGACCTGGAACTGCACTTCCTGCACGTCACCCGCGCGGCACGTTCATCGATCCGGGCGCGCTACAGCGTCGCCGAGGCCCCGTCGCGCACACGACGGACCGAGGCCGAGCAGCAGTCCCTCGAGGCATTCGGCAACCGCGGACGCGTCTACGAGTTGCACGGCGACCTGCTGTTCACCGGCGCCGAGACGGCGGTACGGGAGATCGACGCCGAACGCGCCGACCTCGAGGTTGTCGTGGTGGACGTACGCAGGGTCGACGACGTCAGCGGCGTGGCCCGCCGCATGATCGAGTTGCTGCGGGCGGATCTCGCCGCGAACGGGTGCCGCACGGCCCTCGTCGACCCCGACGGACTGTTCGGGCACGCCTCGTCGAGTCTGTCGCCCGACGATCCCCACGGGCGAGTATTCGCGGATCCGGACTCCGCGACCCGCTGGTGCGAGGACGTGCTGCTCTCACGGCACTGCGGGGCGGGGCGGCAGCCGGACTCGATCGAACTCGAACAGCATCCCCTCCTCGCGGACCTGACCACCGTGCAGTTCTCGCGCCTGACGGACGACCTCGAGTACCGGACCTTTGCCCGCGGCGAGACCATCGTCCGGCGCGGAGACCGCGAACCCGGCATCTTCCTGATCCTCAGCGGGCGGGTGAGCACCTCGGTCACCACGAAAACCGGAACGGTCCAGCGCATCAGCACGCTGTCGGCCGGCATGAGTTTCGGAGAGATGGCCACGCTGCTCGGCACGAAGATCCTGAACGACGTGCGCGCCGACACCGCCGTCACTGTCGCTGTGCTGACCCCCGAGCGACTCGCACGGCTGACCACGGAGGCGCCCGAGATCAGGTCTGCCCTGATAGAACGGCTCGCGGCGGTCGCGTACGGCCAGGTGGAGATGCTGCTCCGGACAATCGAGGGTCGTGGTCGCCTCTGAGGCGACGGCGCAAAACCGATTGCGCGGCGTGCCCGGATCGGACAGGCTGGGACAACGACCGACTTGCGATATCGCTCACACGAGACCACGGGGACCAAATGAGATCTGGAACCACACTGGCCATCGAAACCACCGGATTGGTGAAACGCTTCGGCTCCAATACCGCAGTCGACGGTGTCGACCTCGCCGTCCCGTCGGGGGGCGTGTACGGCGTTCTCGGACCGAACGGTGCCGGAAAGACGACGACGATCCGGATGCTCGCGACGCTCCTGCCGATCGACGGCGGCGCCGCGCGGGTGCTCGGGCACGACGTCGTCAAGGAGGCGGAGACCGTCCGCAGCAAGGTCTCGCTCACAGGCCAGTTCGCGTCCCTCGACGAGGACCTGACCGGCGCCGAGAACCTCCTCCTCCTCGGCCGGTTGTACGGCTATTCCCGCGCCGCCGCGCGGTCGCGCTGCGATCAACTGCTGGACGCGTTCGGTCTGCAGGAGGCCGGTGGCCGGCAGGTCAAGACCTATTCCGGTGGCATGCGCCGGCGCATCGACATCGCCGCAAGCATCATCGTGACACCCGAGCTGATCTTCCTCGACGAACCGACCACCGGGCTCGATCCCCGCAGCCGCAACCAGGTGTGGGAGATCGTCCGCGCGCTGGTCGCTGCGGGCACCACGGTGCTGCTCACCACTCAATACCTCGACGAGGCGGACCAGCTCACGGACCGGATCGCCGTGATCGACCACGGCAAGGTCATCGCCGAGGGCACCACCGGCGAACTGAAGGCGTCGGTGGGCTCGGGAGCACTGCACGTCCGTCTCGCCGAACCGTCCCGTCGCGCCGACGCCGCCGTCACCCTCGAACGCACGCTCGGTGTGCCGGTGACGTTCGAATCCGACCCGGCCGCGCTGACCGCCCGCATCGACGATCCACAGCGCGTCGCCCGCGCCCTCGCCGCCCTCGACGACGACAACCTCGCCGTCACGACATTCGCGCTCGGCCAGCCGAGCCTCGACGAGGTGTTCCTCGCCCTCACCGGGCACGGCGCCGAAACCCCCGCCGCCACCGACACCTTCGAGGAGACCGCGTCATGACCGACACCATCACCACCTCGGCGCAGGCGGTCGGCAACGTCCTGCAGATGCCGGGACCGCGACCGCCACGACCTAACGCCCTGTCGACGTCGATGTCGTTCGGGTGGCGCGCGCTACTCAAGATCAAGCACGTTCCGGAGCAGCTGTTCGACGTCACCATGTTCCCGATCATGTTCACGCTGATGTTCACGTTCCTGTTCGGCGGCGCGCTCGCGGGCTCGACCAGCGCCTACGTCCAGTTCCTCATTCCGGGCATCCTCGTGCAGACGGTCGTCATGATCACGATGTACACGGGCCTGACCCTGAACAAGGACATCGAGAAGGGCGTCTTCGATCGCTTCCGCTCGCTGCCGATCTGGCGCCCGTCACCGCTCGTCGGCGCACTGTTCGGCGATATCGTCCGGTACACGATCGCCTCGGTGATCGTGCTCGTCCTCGGCCTGATCCTCGGCTTCCGGCCGGCGGGCGGAGTGGTCGGCGTCGTCGCGTCAGTGCTGCTGCTGCTGTTGTTCTCGTTCAGCCTGTCGTGGGTGTGGACGATGTTCGCGATGCTGATGCGCACCGAGCAGGCCGTGATGGGCGTATCGATGTTCATCCTGTTCCCGCTCACCTTCGCGAGCAACATCTTCGTCGACCCGTCGACGATGCCCGGCTGGCTCCAGGCTTTCGTCGAGGTCAACCCGATCAGTCACCTCGTCACGACGTTGCGCGCACTGTCCGAGGGCTCGTTCGACTTCGGCCAGATGTCGATCGTGCTGATCTGGTGCGCCGGTTTCATCGTGGTCTTCGGGCCGTTGACGATGCGCCTGTACAACCGCAAGACGTAGGAATCCTCGCCGCACACGCGAACGGCCCGCAACCCTCGTCGGGTTGCGGGCCGTTCGCGTAGCTGCCGGAGGGCGTCAGGCCTTGACGTCCTCGGACTCCGTCTCGTCGGCGTCGGCCGGCGTCTGGATGTCGATCGTCTTCCGCAGCGGGGTGTTCGGAATGAAGATCACACAGGCGAGGGTGATCAGCGCGACGACGGCCGCGATCCCGAACAGCAGTCCGGTGGCGTCGCCGTAGGCGCCGCGGACGATGTCCGCGATCGGCGCCGGCAGCGCAGCGAGGTCGAGGTTGCCGCCGCTTCCCGGCGAATGCGTGTCGATGCCGAGCTTCTCGAACCCCTCGGCCGAGAGCGTCGACACCCGGGTAGCGAGTACCGAGCCGAGCACCGACACACCGATCGCACCGCCGAAGGTCCGGAAGAATGCGACCGAACTACTCGCCGTACCGATGTTCTGGACGCTGACCGTGTTCTGGACCGCGAGCACCAGGTTCTGCATCAGGCTGCCGACACCGACACCCACGATCGCGATGTACACGCCGATGAGCCAGAGGCTGGTCTCGTGGTCGATCGTCGACAGGAGGCCGAATCCGACGACCAGCAGGGCCGCACCACCGACGATGAACGGCTTCCACTTACCGAAGCGCGTGATCAACTGACCGGAGACGACCGACGACACGAGCATGCCCATCACCATCGGGATGGTCAGAACTCCCGCGATCGTCGGGGTGTGCCCACGCGCAGTCTGGAAGTACTGGCCGAGGAAGGTCGTCGCACCGAACATGCCGACGCCGACCGCGATGGAAGCGATGATCGCCAGACCCGTGGTCTTCTCGGTGATGATCTTCAGCGGGATGATCGGCGACTTGACCTTCGACTCCACGATCACGGTCGCGATCAGCAGCAGGATACCGACGCCGACGTAGATGGCCGACTCAGCCGAGATCCAGTCGTAGTAGTCGGCCTTACCCGCGAACGACACCCAGATCAGCAGGATGCTGACGCCCGCGGTGAGCAGGGTCGCGCCCAGCCAGTCGATGGAGACGTCTTGCTTGCGCTCGGTCGCGATGTGCAGTGTGCGCTGCAGCAGGAACAGGGCGACGACCGCGATCGGCACGCAGACGAAGAAGCACCAACGCCAGCCCAACGGGCTGTCGACGATGACGCCACCGAGGATCGGTCCGCCCGACATCGACACCGCCATGGCGGCACCCATGTAGCCCGAGTAGCGGCCGCGGTCGCGCGGCGGAATGATGCTGCCGATGATCGCGACGACCAGCGCCGTCAGTCCGCCCATGCCGATGCCCTGCACGACGCGGGCCCCCAGCAGCACCGGCACGTTGTGCGCGAAGCCTGCGATCACGGACCCGATCACGAAGATGACGATCGACGCCTGGACGAGAGTCTTCTTGTTGAAGAGGTCGGCGAGCTTGCCCCAGATCGGTGTGGATGCCGCGTTCGCGAGAAGTGCCGTCGTGATGACCCACGCGTACTGGGTCTGGTTGCCCTTCAGGTCACCGATGATCGTCGGCAACGCCGTCGAGACGATGGTCGAACTGAGCAACGCCGTGAACAGCGCCGCGATGAGGCCCGCCAGGACCTCCAGAATCTGGCGATGTGTCATCGCCTCCTCCCCGGTGCCTGCCCGGCTCTCCCCCACTGGTGTCGTCATTTAAGTGCTCTCCCACATTGATCGGCTGCTATCTGCGAGGGCTCGGGGCGCCCGGTGAGCGAATCGGTGAGTCGTTCGATGGCGGACAACGCCGCCGCCGCTTCATCCTGACTCCACCCACCGAGCAGGTCGCGCAATCGCGCGGACCTGAGCTCCTTGGTGGTGTGCAACACCTCATCGCCCTTCGCCGAGACCTGGACGCGGAAAGCCCGCCTGTCGTCCGGGTCCGGCTGACGCTCGACGAGTCCGGCATCGACCAATTCGGTCATCTGCCGACTGATCGCCGACTGGCTGAGGTACAGCACCGACGCGAGTTCGTTCTGCCGGCACGGACCCCGGGCCGACAGGGCGACGAGCACCGCGACCAGCGCGGGTGCAATCGGATCGTCCGCCGCGCTCGCGAGCGCGTTCTTCAGCGAACGGCCGAACAGGAAGATCGCATCGACCAGGGCCTGTGCTGTGTCTGCTTGCACAGCCATCGGTGAACCCCGCATCCCTCGGTAATTACTTGCAGAGCGCAACTATATGCATAGTTGTGTGTGTCAAGCAATTACTTCTCAAATGCGACATACCTCATTTCATGGTTCTGACCAGCAGGTTTGCAGGCGAGTACCGAGAGGTTCGTGTCAGGCGCCACTCAACGCGTGAGCAGGGCGAGGCTTTCGACGTGGTGCGTCAGGGGGAAAGCGTCGAACGCCCGAACCTGCTCGAGCCGATAGCCGCCCGCGCGGAAGAGGGCGATGTCCCGGGCGAACGAGGCCGGGTCACAGCCGATGTGCACGATCCGTTGCGGCCCTGCCGCGACGACCGTGTCGACCACCTCGCGCCCCGCACCGGTCCGAGGCGGATCGAGAACGACGACCTCGGGTGTCGGCAGATCGTGCAGGGCCCGCTCGACCCGGGCGGCGTGCAGATGCACCTGCGGGACGTCGGCCAGCGCCGTGGTGCCGTCCTCGACGGCCCGCTTCGAGAACTCGACCGAGTCGACGCGCCCCGTCACACCGACCTGGTCGGCCAGCGCGGCAGCGAACACACCCACACCCCCGTAGAGGTCCCATACATTGTCACCGGCGCAGGCCTGGGCCCACTCCCCCACGAGCTGCGAATACGCCTCCGCGGCGCCGCGATGTGCCTGCCAGAAGCCGGTGGCGGCGAGGTGCCATTCCCGGTCCCCGACCCGTTCGACAGGACGCCCCGAACCGATCACGATCCGCTCCGCCCGGGTGCCCGACGATGCCGCCCGCCGGGCCGTCGCACCACGACGTCCGGGGCTGCGGCGCCCGGTACGTGACACCTTGGCCGGCGCGATCTCCACGACATGGCGCACGCCGTCGGCGTCGAGCACGACCTGTACCTCGGCGCCGGGTTGCCACGAGCGTTCGGAGAGCCCCGCGTAGGCGGACGGATCGATCTGCGGGCACGCCAGGAACGTCTCGATGTCGACGCTGCGGTAGCGGTGGAAGCCCGGCCGTCCAGCAGGGTCGACAGCCAGACGCACGCGGGAGCGCCACCCGACCCCGCGGCCCGTACCCGGCAACTCCTCGACGACGACGTCCAACTCCACCCCGGCGATCCGGCGCAACTGCTCCGCCACGACCGAGGCCTTCATCGCCCGGCCGGCGTCCAGGCTCGCGTGCGCGTAGTCGCAGCACCCGGCGCCGCCCGGGCCCGAGATGGGACACAGCGGCTCGATCCGGTCGGCCGACGGTGTGACGATCTCCACAGCGTCGGCACGGCAGAACGACCCGCCGCGATCCTCGGTCACGAGCGCGACGACCTTCTCGCCGGGCAATCCGTGCCGTACGAAGATCACGCGGCCCTCGTGCCGCGCGACGCAGAACCCGCCGTGGCCCGGGTTACCCAGCTCCACCTCGAGCCGATGCCCCGTCCAGTCCTCACTCACCACGAACCGCCCATCACTTGTCTTCTGCCTCGAATCCGCGCCGAATCGCGCCGGGAGCTTTGTCCACCCGCTCGCGCTTGACCTTCTCCGACGAACTCAGCTGCCACGGCACGCTCGTCACCATCACGCCGGGCTGGAACAGCAACCGGCTCTTGAGACGCAGTGCGCTCTGGTTGTGCAAGATCTGCTCCCACCAGTGGCCCACGACGTACTCGGGGATGAACACGGTCACGACATCGCGAGGCGAGTCTCGGCGCACGCGGCGAACATAGTCGAGTACCGGCTTGGTGATTTCACGATAGGGCGATTCGATCACCTTGAGCGGCACCGTGATATCGCTCTTCTCCCACTCACGTACAAGTGCCCGGGTGTCGGGCTCGTCGACGTTCACGGTGACCGCTTCGAGCGTGTCGGGGCGGGTCGCGCGGGCGTACGCGAGCGCACGCATCGTCGGCATGTGCATCTTCGACACCAGCACGATCGAATGAGTGCGGCTCGGCAGCACGCCGTCCCACTCCTGTTCCTCGAGTTCCGCGGCGACGCCGTCGTAGTGACGCCGGATCGACTTCATCACGATGAAGATCACGATCATCGCGACGATGGCGATCCAGGCGCCGGCGGCGAACTTGGTGAGGAGCACGATCACCAGGACCGCACCGGTCATCGCGAGACCGATCGAGTTGACGACCCGCGAACGCTTCATCCGGCGTCGCTGTGCCGGATCCGTCTCGGCGCGCAGGTGTCGGGTCCAGTGCCGGATCATGCCGGTCTGGCTCAGCACGAACGAGACGAACACACCGACGATGTAGAGCTGGATCAGCTTGGTGACCTCGGCGCCGAAGGCGACGACGAACGCAATTGCGGCGCCCGAGAGGAACAGGATGCCGTTGCTGAAGGCGAGACGATCACCGCGCGTGTGCAGCTGCCGCGGCAGGTAGCGGTCCTGTGCCAGCACCGAACCGAGAACCGGGAACCCGTTGAAGGCCGTGTTCGCGGCGAGCACGAGGATCAGGGCCGTCACGATCGCCATGAAGAAGAAGCCGACCGGGAACCCGGAGAAGACGGCCTCCGCGAGCTGCGCGATCAGTGTCTTCTGGTGGTACCCCTCCGGCGCACCCACCAACTGGGTCGCCGGATCGTGCGCGTACACGATCCCGATCTTCTGGGCCAGGATGATGATGCCCATCAGCAGCACGATCGCGATCGTGCCGAGCAGAAGGAGTGTGGTTGCGGCGTTGCGCGACTTCGGCTTCTGGAAAGCGGGCACGCCGTTGCTGATGGCCTCGACACCGGTCAGCGCCGCGCAGCCCGACGAGAAGGCGCGCGCGACGAGGAAGGCGAAGGCGATGCCGTACAGGTGGGAGTCCTCCGCCTGCAGGTCGAAGGCCGCGGACTCGGCCTGTACATCGTCACCGAAGATGTAGATCCGGGCGAATCCCCAGCCGAGCATGATCAGCATGCCGACGATGAAGGCGTAGGTCGGTAGCGCGAACGCCGAGCCCGACTCGCGGATACCGCGCAGGTTGACGGCGGTCAGCAGCGCGATCGCCGCAATCGCGAAGAGAACCTTGTGCTGCGCGACGAACGGCACCGCCGACCCGATGTTCGACGCCGCCGACGAGATCGATACGGCGACGGTGAGCACATAGTCGACCATGAGCGCGCTACCGACCGTCAGGCCGGCATTCGGTCCCAGATTGGTGGTCGCGACCTCGTAGTCGCCGCCACCGGACGGGTACGCATGCACGTTCTGCCGGTAACTGGCGACCACGACCGCCATCACCACTGCGACAGCCAGCCCGATCCACGGGGTGTACGCGTATGCGGAGATGCCCGCCACGGACAGGACGAGGAAGATCTCCTCGGGCGCGTACGCAACCGACGACATCGCATCCGAAGCGAAAACCGGTAGCGCGATGCGCTTGGGCAGAAGCGTGTGTCCGAGCTTGTCGCTTCGGAACGGCCGCCCCAGGATCAGCCGCTTTGCGGCTGTGGAAACCTTCGACACCGCCAAAGCGTAAGCCGTCCGAACAGGTCCGTGACACGGGGGCGCTGCTGTGGGCGTTTCATCGACATTACTCTGCGTCCGAACTGGGGCGACACGCGCCCTCCCCCACACGACGGCGGCTGTTGCCTACTCTTCGATCGGCGCGCTGTACGGTTCGATTCGACGCCGGCGGCAACCCGTCGGGTCTGACGTGAGATGAACGGGGTGCACGGGTGTACGTAGTCGTCATGGGATGTGGCCGGGTCGGCTCGTCCCTCGCTACAGCACTGAGCCGGATCGGCCACGAGGTGGCGGTCATCGACCGCGACCCGAGCGCTTTCCTCCGCCTCGGCCCCGATTTCGCGGGCCACACGGTAGTCGGCATGGGATTCGACCGCGACGTGCTGGTCCGCGCCGGGATCGAGCGTGCAGAAGCGTTCGCCGCGGTGTCCTCGGGCGACAACTCGAACATCATTTCTGCCCGGGTCGCGCGCGAGACGTTCGGCGTCGCGCGCGTGGTCGCCCGGATCTACGACGCCAAGCGCGCCGCGGTGTACGAGCGACTCGGTATTCCCACCATCGCGACGGTGCCGTGGACGACCGATCGCTTCATGCTCGCGCTGGCACAGGACGACCAGATCTCGAAGTGGCGGGATCCGTCGGGCACGGTCGTCGTCACCGAACTGCCGCTGCACGAAGAGTGGGTCGGCCGCAGCATCACCGAACTCGAGGCCGCGACCACCTCGCGCGTCTCGTTCGTCATCCGCTTCGGAACCGGCATCCTCCCCGACCGCAAGACCGTCATCCAGGCTCAAGACCAGGTGTATGTCGCCGCCGTGTCCGGGACCGTCGCCGAGGCGGTCGCTCTGGCCGGCAACCCGCCGCCCGCGGACGACTGAACCCGGCCATGACCCCTTGCTCGATCGACCCGATTGGATGCCTCCGATGAGAGTGGCCATCGCAGGAGCAGGCGCTGTCGGCCGCTCCATCGCCCGCGAACTCGTCCGCAGCGATCACCACGTGATGCTGTTGGAACGCAAACTCGAACACGTCGAACCCGATGCGATCCCGCAGGCGCAATGGGTGCACGGCGACGCATGCGAACTCAGCCTGCTCGAGACCTCCCAGCTCGAGACCTACGACGTCGTGATCGCCGCAACGGGAGACGACAAGGCCAACATCGTGTTGAGCCTGCTCGCGAAGACGGAGTTCGGTGTCCCGCGGGTCGTCGCCCGCGTCAACGATCCCCGCAACGAGTGGCTGTTCGACGAGTCCTGGGGCGTCGACGTCGCGGTATCCACCCCGCGGATGCTGGCCTCGCTCGTCGAGGAGGCGGTCACGGTGGGCGATCTGGTGCGCCTCATGACGTTCCGTCAGGGTCAGGCGAACCTCGTCGAGATCACGCTGCCGGACGACACGCCGCTGGCGGGCAAACCGGTGCGCAAGATTCGGTTGCCGCGGGACGTTGCACTCGTGACGATCCTGCGGGGCGGCCGAGTGATCGTCCCTCAGCCGGACGACTCGGTCGAAGGCGGCGACGAACTGCTGTTCGTCGCAGCGGTCGAGGTCGAGGACGAGCTACGCGCCGCGATCGACATCTGATCCGGTAGACGGGCCCGCGTCACCGTTCGACGCGGGCCTCTCGCCGTTACCGGCCGGCTCGTCCACGATCTCGGCATGCTCGGGCGCCGGCTCGACGAGCCGGTCGGCCCGGCGGACCGCCCACACCGTCACGAGCAGCACCAAACCGGTGAGCGGCCAGCCCATACCGATGCGCGCGGCCGCGAGCCATCCCGTGTGATCCGAGTCGTACAGCTCGGACTGGACCAGATACCGAGCGGCGAACACCAGCGCCCACGCAGCCGTCGCGATGTCGTAGGCACGAACAGCGCCCTTGTGGGACTTCCAGGCGTTCCGGTGGCCGTTCAGATAGCCCCACGCCACACCCACGAGCGGCCATCGCACGAGGATCGAGACGACGAACACGGCGGCGTACAGCAGGCTCGTGTAGATGCCGAAGAGGAAGTAGCCCTTGGCGTCCCCGGTGCGGTAGGCGATGAACGCACAGATCCCCACCCCGAGGAAGCCCGAGATCGCCGGCTGGATCGGTCCGCGCCGGATCAGCCTCCACACCAGGATCGCCGCCGCGACTCCGAGCGCACTCCAGACCGCGGGTGCGAGGCCGAAGAGGCTGTTGACAGGGACGAAGGAGACGATCGGCAGCGACGAGTAGATCAGCCCGCTGAGACCACCGAGCTGTTCGAGAACCGTCTTCTGCTGGGTTTCGCTCACGCGACGAGAGTGCCACATTCGAACGACCGCGCGCCGTCGGCACTGCGGATACGCGCCTGCTGGGGCGGATTTCCGTCAGGAATCGCCACGAAGCTCGTAGTACGGATTGAAGATCACCTTCTGCCCGGAACGATCACCGATCCGTCCACGGACCATGAGGGTCTTGCCCGGTTCGATGCCCGGAATCCGGCGCCGGCCGATCCACACGAGCGTGACCGGATCGGTGCCGTCGAAGAATTCGGCCTGGACACTCGCGTTCGCCGACTTCGGACACGCCTCGACGCTGCGGAGCCGCCCGAACATCGTGACTTCCTCACCTCGCGCGCAGTCACACGCGCGGGTGGCGCCGGATGCCTGCGCGGTCTGGGCCATCTCCTCGGCGTCGAGCTGCTCGAGATCTTCGGTGAGTCGGCGAGTCAGCCTGCGAAAGTAGCCTGCCGCGGCGGGGGCCATAGCGCGCTCCTGGAGCAAATGGCGACGCATCGAGCGTCGCACGAAGGGTTGAATCTGGGTGGTACTCGGGTACTTCGGCGGAGACCTGTGCGGGTGCTGTGCCGGCCTCTGAGGGTCACTGTAACCCTAAAGTGATCCGACAACCACAGCCGTTCGGATCTCTCCCCAATCGGACAGTGCAAGATCGAACCATGCAGCTGAAACCCTGGCCCACGGTGGCCGTCGCCCTACCCGGAACCGGATCGGATGCAAGCTTCGTCGATCGCGCGTTCCGAGGGGCGTTGTCGCAGGTAGGAGTCACCACGATCGCGGTGGAACCCGACCCGCGGCGAGTGGTCGCCTCGTATCGCGATGCCATGGATCGCGCGTCCGACGAACACGGGACCATCGTCGTCGCGGGCGTGTCCATCGGCGCCGCGGTCGCGCTCGAATGGGCCGGCGACAACCCCGGCCGGGCTCACTCCGTCCTGGCGGCGCTCCCCGCGTGGACCGGCTCACCCGTCGAGGCGCCGGCGGCCGCGAGCGCCACCTTCACCGCGGCCAGGCTGCGGGCGGACGGTCTCGATGCCGTCAGCGCCGAGATGACCGCGTCGAGCCCGCCGTGGCTGGCCGACGAGCTGAGCCGCTCCTGGCGGTCACAGTGGCCCGATCTCCCCTCGGCGTTGGAAGAAGCCGCGGCGTACCACGCCCCCGATCTCGCCGCCCTGCAGCGACTCCGCGTGCCGGTCGGGATCGCCGCCGCCGTCGACGACGCCGTGCACCCCTTCACAGTTGCCGAGCAGTGGGCCGCGTCGCTGCCGACCGCCGAACTGGTCGAACTGGAACTCCAGGAGATCGGAGACGATCCCGGCGTGCTCGGCCGGGCGTGCCTGGCGGCGCTGCTTCGTCGAACCCCGACGTCCTATCCGATGTAGACCGGCGTCAGAGACCGAGCTGCTGCATCGCGGAACCGGACTCACCGCGACGCGGCGGCTCGGAACCGTTCCCGGACGGCTGCTGGGCCTGGGGCTGCTGCGCGGCCGCCTCCGCGGCCTGCTGAGCCGCCTGCTGCTGCGCGGCTTGCTGCTGGGCGTGCGCCGCCTGCAACTGCTCGACGAGGACCTGGGGCAGCACCACGGGCAGCGGCGTGCGCACCGGATGCGGATCCGTGCCCCGATCGACAACCGTGTTCAGCAGGACCCCGCGCGCGATCGCGACCAGTGGCGAATCGACGGCGATCGCGCCGGCGGGCCCCGCCGCGACACAGCGGATCATCCAGCGCGGACCGTCGACACCGATGAATCGCAGATCTGCGTTGGGCGTCGAGGCCGCCACCTCCCGGCCCCACGGACCGGACTCGATACTGACGGAGGCGTTGTCGGCACGCAGCGATTCCGCGAGTTCCGACGCAACCTCGCGCCACTGACCGGGCGACTTGGGCGCCGCGTAGGCGGACACGGTGATACGACCGTGCTCGGTGACCAAATGCACAGCCTGCGGTGCCCCCTCGGGCGACATCTCGACCTGCAACTGGGCACCGTCGGGCATCGGCAGATAGACCGACCCGAGATCGAGCCGCGTCGCAGCGGCCTCCTCGCCCTCGTCGAGTTCGGTGATGTCGAAGGGACCACCGTCGAGAGCCCCGACGGGAGCATCGAGATCGAACTCGTCCGGTTCCAGGTCTTCCGTGCCGTGATCGGCAGAGACGGCCTCGGCTGCGACGCTGTCGACCTGCTCGTCTTCCTTCTTCTTGCGACGTCCGAACATGATCAGGCCCCTTCCCTCGGCTGCCGCGTCAACTCGTGCGGGCGACCTTCCGTGCCGTCGACAGCTCGATCGGCATTGTGCGCGTCGAGGATCGCATGCCCACCGCTCGATCCGTAGCCACCTGTGCCGCGGACCGTTTCATCGAGCGTGTCGACCTCCACGAAGTCGACGAGTTCGACCTTCTGGACGACGAGTTGCGCGATGCGGTCACCGCGGCGGAGTTCGATCGGAGTCTCGAGGTCGTGGTTGATGAGGCAGACCTTGATCTCGCCCCGATAGCCGGCGTCGATGGTGCCCGGGGTGTTCACGATCGACAGACCGGTCTTCGCGGCAAGCCCCGAGCGCGGATGGATCAGACCGACTGTGCCGATGGGGAGTGCGACCGCGACGCCCGTCCCTATCAGGACTCGGCGGCCCGGTTCGATCGTGACGTCGGTCGTGGTGCAGAGGTCGATGCCGGCGTCACCTTCGTGCGCACGCCGAGGAAGCGGGACACCGGAGTCAAGTCGCATCAACGCGACGGCAGGAAGATCGCTCACGTGCACCGAGACTACTCTGAAGACGTGCCCGAATCGTCTCAGCCCGCAGCAACCACGCCCGATACCCGCGCACCGATCTACTCGGAACGCTTGTGGGTGCCGTTGTGGTGGTGGCCTGCCGGATTGCTCATCGCAGGACTGCTCGCCGCCGAGATCCACATGGGATCTCCCGGCATCCGAGCCTGGTTGCCCTACGTTCTACTGTTCCCATTCCCCGTGTGGGCGCTGCTCTGGGTGTCGCGCATGCGGGTCGAGGTGTTCGACGGGCCGGACGGTGAGCTCCGGGTGGGTCGCGCGCACCTGCCGCTGTCGGTGATCTCCCGCACCGCGGTCATCCCGCCGTCGGCGAAGAGTGCTGCGCTGGGCCGCCAGCTCGACCCCGCGGCGTTCGTGACCAATCGATCCTGGGTCAAGCAGACCGCTCTGATCGTCCTCGACGATCCGGAGGATCCGACGCCGTACTGGCTTGTCAGCACGAGGCGGCCAGCCGAACTGCTGGCCGCCATCGGCCGTGGGACCGAGCCGAAGGCCTAGTCCCGCTTCCTCGTGCGTGTCCGGAGTGACCGGCGTCAGGCTGCGCAGTCCATGCAGATCATGACGCCGTTCTCTTCGGTTGCGAGACGGCTGCGGTGATGAACCAGGAAGCAGCTCGAGCAAGTGAACTCGTCGGCCTGCTTGGGCACCACCCTCACAGAGAGCTCTTCACCGGACAGATCTGCGCCCGGGAGTTCGAACGACTCCGCGGTATCTGACTCGTCCACATCGACGACCGCGGACTGCGCCTCGTTACGTCGTGCCTTCAGTTCTTCGAGCGAATCCTCGGAGACCTCGTCTGTCTCCGAGCGCCTGGGTGCGTCGTAGTCGGTTGCCATTTCCTCTTCCCCTCGTCCTCGTGCGTGTATCCCCGGTGTCCGGGCCGCCCACCCTCAACGGGTTGACGATCGTGGAAAACCGACAATGAGGCACATACATTCCTGCGGCTGAAACAACGCCTAGGAAGCTCCGGAAGTGCCCGAAACACCCTCCGGAAAACATGACTTACGCCTCACTTCCGCCTTCCTCCGGACCCTTTCGAAATCGTGTGATCTCACGACTGGGGCCGCCAGACAATAGCCGACGCGCCGGGAAAAGTGGCAACCGAACCGGACGCTGTCGAAAACTGTCCGTCAATCGTCACCAACAACTGCTCGAGCCGAGACATTCCTGCACGGGCCATGTACAGGACGGTGACGAGGCAGGGATCTACAGTGATCTGGGGTTCCACGACGGTCCGCAGATCGTGGCCGGGACCACATCGATTCCATTTGCGGACCACCGAATCCGCGTTCGTCTACGGAGAGGTCGACAGACACCGTGGTTTCCCTGATCACCGAAGGCAGTTCGACCGACGATCAGGGTCGACGATTCCGGCGGCGGCGCCTGCTGCCCGCGATCGCCCTCATCTCGGTGCTCGCCCTGATCGGCGGCGGGATGTGGGTCCGCATCCTCACCGAACCCGAGGTGTACGCGACCACCGTGGACTGCAACCCACCGGTGATGCCGAAATCCGCGGACGCACCCGCACCCCAGCCACTCGGCGAGAAGGTGGCACGCAGCACCCTGCTCGACGTCCCCCCTGCCGCCCTCTCCTCGACCCAGGTGCGGGTGTTCAACGCGAGCGGCGAACGCGGCCAGGCCGCTCACGTCGCCGCCCAGCTCGGCGAGTACGGCTTCGCCAGCGCCCCCGACGTCCAGGCGGGCAACGATCCGGTCTACGTGGACCAGACGCTCCAGTGCTACGGCCAGATCCGCTTCGGTGAGCAGGGTGTGGCCGCCGCAAGTGCGCTGTGGCTGGTCGCGCCTTGCGCCGAACTGATCCAGGACGGCCGGTCCGACGAGACCGTCGACTTCGCGCTGGGCACGTACTCGAAGGACATCGCACCGAGCGCCGACGCGGACGAGGTCCTCAAGTCGCTCAAGGATCCGGTCGCCGGAGCCGAACCCGCCCCGTTGGACAGCGGACTGCTCGACGCGGCGCGGACGGCCCGCTGCTGACCGACCACGACAGCCGCGGTCACGGGATCGGCGTGTAGACCCCGACCGACCGCATGACGGCGTCCAGATCGTCGGCGATGCCGGGCGCCATCGCGACCACCACCTCGCCGGAGGCCCCGCGAACGTCCGGTCCCGGCACGTGGACTCGCGCACCCGCCTCGATCGCGATGAGGGCGCCTGCCGCCCAGTCCCACGGGTTCAGGCCGTGCTCGAAGTGGGCGTCGACCCGCCCGGAGGCCACCATGCAGAGGTCGAGTGCCGCCGACCCGACCCGTCGGATGTCCCGCACGTGCGGGAGCAGTTCGCCGATCAGGCGTCCCTGGGCACGGCGTCGCTCCGCGTCATAGCCGAACCCGGTAGCCAGCAGCGTGGACGACGCGTCGGTGATGGGGTTGCACGACAACGCGCCCTCGACGACCCCGTCCGGGGAACTCGAGTCGACGAAGCGGGCTCCGTCGCCCGCCGCCGCCGAGTAGGTGACACGCGCAGCGACGTCCACGACGGCACCCGCGACCGAGACCCCGTCGATCTGGGCAGCGACGGAAACCGAGTAGGCGGGGATCCCGTAGAGGAAGTTCACCGTCCCGTCGATCGGATCGACCACCCAGCGGATGCCCGCCACGCCGTGCGCGCCACCGCCCTCCTCCCCGAGGATGGCGTCGTGCGGGCGTAGCTCGGACAAGCGTGCACGGATCAACTGTTCAGCCTCGGTATCGACGACGGTGACCGGGTCCGTCGGTGTGCTCTTGGCCCGGACCGACTGCCCGTCGTCGGCGCGCAGTTCGGCGCCCATCACGCCGAACACCTCCGGTCGGCGCGACCGAACATGCTCCGCGGCGGCCTCGGCGATCGTGACCGCGACGCGGCGCAGGTCCGCGGGCGCGACGGAGGCCGGAGTCGGATCGGACGAACTGGTGGGACTGTCGGTGCGACGCATGTGTGTATCGCACCACACCCCCGCTCCACCTCACCACCGGTATCCCCCGGCCGAATGCCCCCGAAGCAACTACTGTTTCGACGCACAGGGTCATCTCGACGGAGGGAGACGATGGTGGGCGCACGCGGGTTCGGCGTCGATGTCGGGGGCAGCGGCATCAAGGGAGCCCTTGTCGACCTGACGACCGGTGAATTGGTCGAGGAGCGCATCAAGATCGACACACCACATCCGGCGACGCCCGAGGCTGTCGCGGCCACGGTCACGGAGATCGTCGCGCGCGCCGGATGGGACGGGCCGGTGGGGATCACCCTGCCGAGCGTCGTGACCGCCGGCATCGCACGCACCGCCGCCAACATCGACCCGTCGTGGATCGGCACCGACGCACGCGCCCTGTTCGCTGCCGCGCTGGGCGGCCGAGGCGTCGTGGTCCTCAACGATGCCGACGCGGCAGGACTCGCGGAGGACCGGTTCGGGGCCGGCAAGGACGTCGACGGAGTCGTCGTGCTCCTGACGTTCGGCACGGGCATCGGGTCGGCAATCCTGCACCACGGCGTGCTGCTTCCCAACACGGAGCTCGGCCACCTGGAGGTCGACGGCAAGGAGGCCGAGCACCGGGCCGCGTCGTCGATCAAGGAGGACAAGGGCCTGTCGTACAAGGAGTGGGCTGCCGAGGTGACACGCGTCCTGCGCCGCTTCGAGGACCTGTTGTGGCCGGACTTGTTCATCGCCGGCGGCGGCATCAGCCGCAAGCACGACAAGTGGATTCCCCGCCTGGAGAACAGAACTCCGGTCGTTCCCGCTGCTCTTCTCAACACTGCCGGGATCGTCGGCGCCGCTCTGGCCACCGGGAACGCCTCGCCGAACGAGCGGGAAACCGGCATCGCTCCGTAACAATTCCCGAGCTGTCGTTACAATGGATGGCGGCCGACTGTGAGTCGGCGAAACCCGACAGACCTCTCCGCCGGAATCCACTCTGGCGTGACGCCGCACGACACCGTCACGAAAGGGCGTACGTGGCAGCCACCGATACGCGTCAGACCGCAGATTCAACACCCGAATCTGCGACCACTGCTTCCACTGCCGAGGCCACTACCGGTAGCGCGCCCGCCGCCAACAAGGCTCCCGCGAAGAAGGCCGCCGCCAAGAAGGCGCCGGCAAAGAAGGCCGCCGCCAAGAAGGCGCCCGCGAAGAAGGCCGCCGCCAAGAAGACGGCCGCCAAGAAGACCACCAAGAAGGCGACCACGAAGGCCGCCAAGGGCGACGACATCGGCGATGAGGAAGATGTCGATATCGCCGATCTCGAGGTTGCCGACGGCGAACTCGTCGAGGAAGAGGTCGAGGAGGTCGTCGTCGAAGAGGACGAGGAAGAGACCGCCGAGCCCACCGAGAAGGACAAGGCGTCCGGCGACTTCGTCTGGGACGAGGAAGAGTCCGAGGCGCTCCGTCAGGCCCGCAAGGACGCCGAGCTCACCGCCTCCGCGGACTCGGTGCGCGCCTACCTCAAGCAGATCGGCAAGGTTGCGCTCCTCAACGCCGAGGAGGAGGTCGAACTCGCCAAGCGCATCGAGGCCGGCCTGTTCGCGACGCACAAGATGAACGAGATGGTGGAGAAGGGCGAGAAGCCCTCCCCCACCGATCGACGCAACCTCAACTGGATCACGCGCGACGGTAACCGCGCGAAGAACCACCTGCTCGAGGCCAACCTTCGACTGGTCGTCTCGCTCGCCAAGCGCTACACGGGCCGTGGCATGGCGTTCCTGGATCTCATCCAGGAAGGCAACCTCGGTCTGATCCGCGCGGTCGAGAAGTTCGACTACACCAAGGGCTACAAGTTCTCGACGTACGCGACGTGGTGGATCCGTCAGGCGATCACCCGCGCGATGGCCGACCAGGCCCGCACCATCCGTATCCCGGTGCACATGGTCGAGGTCATCAACAAGCTGGGCCGCATCCAGCGTGAGCTGCTCCAGGATCTGGGCCGTGAGCCCACTCCGGAGGAACTCGCGAAGGAAATGGACATCACGCCCGAGAAGGTGCTGGAGATCCAGCAGTACGCGCGTGAGCCCATCTCGCTCGACCAGACCATCGGCGACGAGGGCGACAGCCAGCTGGGCGACTTCATCGAGGACTCCGAGGCGGTCGTCGCGGTCGACGCGGTCAGCTTCACGCTGCTGCAGGACCAGCTGCAGTCGGTGCTCGAGACGCTTTCCGAGCGTGAGGCCGGCGTCGTGCGCCTGCGGTTCGGTCTCACCGACGGCCAGCCGCGGACTTTAGACGAGATCGGTCAGGTCTACGGCGTCACGCGCGAGCGTATCCGTCAGATCGAGTCGAAGACGATGTCGAAGCTGCGCCACCCGTCGCGGTCGCAGGTGCTGCGCGACTACCTGGACTAGGTATCGCCCGGTACGTCAGCTTGTGAGGAAGGGGTCCTTCGGGGCCCCTTCCTCATTTGGTCGGGAGCGCTGCAGCATCCGCACGACGGGTTCGGCGATACGCGCGCCCACCGGACCGAAGACGGCCATCAACAGGACGTAGGCCGTCGCGAGTGCCGCGAGGTCGCCCTCGACGGCACCGGCGGAGACGGCGAGGCCGGCAATGACGATCGAGAATTCTCCGCGGGCGATCAGCGCCGCGCCGGCGCGGGCCCGGCCCATGACACCGATTCCCTGACGTCCGGCCGCCCACCACCCGGTGAGGACCTTGGTCGCGGTCGTCACGAGGGCGAGCGCCAGCGCGGGCAACAGGACCGGGGGAATCGCCGTGGGATCGGTGTTGAGGCCGAACACGACGAAGAACATGGCGGCGAACAGATCTCGCAACGGCTCGAGCAGTCGGGCCGCGTTGCGCGCGGTGGAACCCGAGATCGCGATGCCCAGCAGGAAGGCCCCGACGGCGGCAGACACCTGCAGCGACGATGCCAGACCCGCCACCAGCAATGCCGCCCCGAGCAACTTCAGCAGGAACACTTCACGATCCGAGCTGTCGACCACGGCCGAGACGACGTGGCCGTAGCGGAGCGCGACGACGAGCACCACCGTGATGACCGCGAAGGAGATGCCGACCGCTTGCAGACCGCCGAGGAAGCTCACCCCGGCCAGCACCGCCGTGAGGATGGGCAGATAGACCGCCATCGCGAGGTCCTCGAACACCAGGATCGACAGGATCACCGGGGTTTCGCGGTTACCGAGGCGACCGAGGTCGCCGAGCACCTTGGCGATGATGCCCGACGACGAGATGTAGGTGACGCCGCCGAGCACGAGCGCCCCGACGGGACCCCATCCCAGCATCAACGCCATCACCGCGCCGGGACCTGCGTTGAGCAGCATGTCGACGATGCCCGCGAACCACGATCGCCGCAGTCCGGTCACGAGTTCGGACGCCGTGTACTCCAGGCCGAGCAGGAGCAGGAGCAGCACGACGCCGATCTCGCTCGCCAGATGACTGAAGTCGCCGATGTCGCCCAGCCGGATGAAACCGCCCTGCCCGAAGCACAGACCACCGAGCAGGTAGAGCGGGATCGGGGACATGCCGATACGACCGGCGAGGCGCCCGAGGACGCCGAGTGCAAAGAAGACGGCGCCGAGTTCGACGAGTGCCAGTGCTGTGCCGGTCATCGTGCGTCGATCGTGCCGGAATCAGCCGTGCGCAAGGATTTTGGCGGCGTGGTCGAGGCCCTCCTGCGTGCCGACCGCGACGAGGAGATCCCCCTCCGTGAAGGTGAAGTCCGGATTGGGCGACGGTGCGACCTGGCCGGCACGCATGACGGCCACGACCGACACACCGGTCCGCGTGCGCATCGCGGTCTCGCCAAGCGTGCGGCCGTCCCACGGGGAGTTCTCGACGATCGGCAACTGACGGGTACTGATCCCGGGTAGGTCCCGGTGTTCCTCACGCAGTTGCGCGACCAGCTGTGGTGCCCCGAGGAGATTCGCCAGAACCGAGGCCTCCTCGGACTCCAGCGGGATCGAGGCCATGCACGCATCCGGGTCGTCGACCTTCGAGACGATCAGATCGGTGCGCCCGTCACGATGGGTGACCACTCCGATGCGCCGACCCGTCGCGAGTGCAAAGTCCTTGCGGACACCGATGCCGGGGAGCGGCGTCACTTCGACGTTCATGGCTAAACGGTAGCGCTCTGTCCGGTCGGTGAGCCACGCCCCCGCTCGGCGAGCCGCCGTCGAGCCTCACCGCTGTCAGTGCGCGGGTGGAAACATCCCGTCGGCGCCGGGCCGGTAATCGACGACCTCGACCACGGCCGCCGACGGCAACGGGCCGTACAGATGCGGGAACCGCATCGACGTCGGATCAGAAGGCACGCCCGGTTCCCAGCGGACCTCGGCACCGAGTCGCGTCGGATCGAGATGGAGCAACACGAGATCCAGGCGCCCCGCGAAAAGGCGATTCGCGGGGAGGTGGACCTGGGCGGGCGTCGAGAGATGGACGAAACCGTCGGCGTCGAAACCCGGTGGGGTCCGGCTGCCGATGCGCCGCAGCTCCTCCCATTCGGCCCGCGAACACAGGTGGACAAGACCTGGTACCCGCCCGGTTTCGGTGTTCGACATGTACGGTTCCCTTCGGCACAGGCCCCGGACATCCAGGACAAATGTCTGCTGTGAGCGAACACCCTCATCCTGCCTGGGCGCATCGTGCGAGTTCAGAGCGGGTGCTGTTAGGGAGGACACACCGAGGCCGATTCGGGAACAACCCGGTCAGGTCGAACGTCTGACAGAGTGGACCTACCGCGTCACCCCCGGCGCGGCGGAAGACCCCAGGCGGCGGGCGCGAGCCCACAGCCAGTTCGGAGGAGTCATGCCCGGAACACTGACCAGCCCCCCGTTGACCGCTGCCGACCGGTGCGACCGGTGCAGCGCTGGAGCACGCGTGCGCGCCGTGCTCGTGAGCGGAGCAGAGCTTCTCTTCTGCCAGCATCACGCCAACGAGCACGCGGATCGTCTTCGCGAGATGAACGCCACTATCGTGAGCGATTCTGAAACCGCCGCGGCCACGATCTGACGCGTCAGCCCTCCGGGCGGGCCCCGTCCGTCCCCAGTTCCCGAAGCGGGCGACCACCGATGGTGGTCGCCCGCTTCGGCGTTTCGGTCACCTAATCCGCCACCTGCTCGATTACCACTGCCGCAGCGTCGCGATCCGATCGGTGAGCTGATCCACCGTCGCGATGGCCGTCGGCGGGCCACCACAAGCGCGACGCAGTTCGCCGTGGATGATGCCGTGCGGCTTGCCGGTCCGGTGGTGGTGCATGGCGACGAGCGAGTTCAGTTCGCGGCGCAGATTGGCCAACTGACCCGCCGAGGCCACCCGCTCCGCGACCTGCGGGACCGGTGGCGGGACCGCGGCCTCGACGACCGCTGCGGGCTTGTCGATCTGAGTCTGTTGACGCTGCCGCAGTAGTGCGCGCATCTGGTCGGCGTCGAGCAGACCCGGCAGACCGAGGTAGTCGGCTTCCTCGTCGGATCCGGAGAACGTGGCCGTCCCGAACGAGGATCCGTCGTAGATCACCTGGTCGAGCTCGGCGTCGGCGCCGAGCGAGGTGAACGCCTTCTCCTCCTCGCCGAGCTCGTCCTTCTGCTTGTTCGCGTCCGCGAGCAGTTCGTCGTCGAGGCCGTCCTTCTCCCGGTGCGGCTTGCCGAGGACGTGGTCGCGCTGCGCCTCGAGCTGGCTCGCGAGGTCGAGCAGGACGGGGACGGACGGCAGGAACACGCTTGCCGTCTCGCCCTTCACACGCGAGCGCACGAATCGGCCGATGGCCTGTGCGAAGAACAACGGGGTCGACGCGCTGGTGGCGTAGACGCCGACGGCGAGCCGGGGCACGTCCACGCCCTCGGACACCATGCGCACCGCGACCATCCACGGCTGGGTGCTCTTACCGAACTCCGCAATCCGCTTGGAGGCGGTGGGATCGTCGGACAGGATCACGGCCGGCGCCTCGCCGGTGATCACCTCCAGCTGCTTGGCGTAGGCACGCGCCACCGTCTGGTCGGTCGCGATGACCAGACCGCCGGCGTCGGGCATGCCGCCTGCCCGCAACTGACCGAGCCGCGTGTTCGCGGCGGTCAGCACCGACGGGATCCAGTCCCCGGCAGGGTCGAGGGCGGTGCGCCACGCGCGCGCAGTCTGCTCGGCATTGAGCGGCTCGCCGAGACGGGCCGCGAACTCCTCGCCCGCGCTGTTCCGCCAGCGGGCTTCACCCGAGTAGGCGAGGAACACGACGGGCCGGACGACACCGTCCGCGAGCGCATCGGAGTAGCCGTACGTGTGGTCGGCCTTCGAACGCTGGTGGCCCTCGTTGTCGGGCTCGTATGTCACGAACGGGATCGCGCTGTCGTCACTGCGGAACGGCGTTCCCGTGAGGGCGAGGCGGCGTGTCGCATCGCCGTACGCGTCCCGGATCGCCTCACCCCAACTCTTGGCGTCGCCGCCGTGGTGGATCTCGTCGAGGACCACCAGGGTCCGGTGTGCCGCGGTCCGGGCGTGATGCTTGAACGGATGCGACGCGACCTGCGCGTACGTCACGACGACACCGTGGTAGTCCGACGACGTCTGTCCGGTCGAGTTCGTGAAGTTCGAGTCGAGCGCGATGCCGATGCGAGCCGCAGCCTCCGCCCACTGGTGCTTGAGGTGCTCGGTGGGCGCCACGACCGTGATCTGGTCGACGGTCCTGTCCCGCAGCAGTTCGGATGCCACTCGCAGCGCGAACGTGGTCTTTCCGGCACCCGGCGTCGCGACCGCGAGGAAGTCCCGCGGCCTGGTGGCCAGGTACTTGGTGAGGGCGCGCCGCTGCCACGCTCGAAGAGAGCCGGTGGGAGTGGGTGCAGTTTCGACAGTTCCTGGTTCAGCGCTCACATCGCACCTCGCCATGGGCTTCGCACAGTTGTTCCCACTCCTCGCTTCGCTGACAGGGGTCACGGCTGCTGCCACGGCACGGTCTCGGAGCCCCGATCTCCGGCAACGACCCCCGAGGAGCCTAGCGGCAGCCACCGACCGTTTCAGCATCAGCCGTGGCGGCGTCCGAAGCGGTGCCCGAACACCCCGGTGGCAGAATCGTTCGCGACACGGCCGCACCCCACCGGGCATCTCGGCGCGTCGTCAGGAATCCTGGAAGCATCATGAGCGAGACGCCGGCAGCGAAGAAGCACCGACCACTGCATCGGTGTGCGCAGGTGATCGGCCGGACGGCAGCCAAAGCATGGAACGACTCGATCTTCGGCAAGTCGGCGACGGCGGCGTTCTGGCAGACCCTCTCCCTGCCGCCGCTGCTCCTGGGCCTGCTCGGCAGCCTCGGTTATGTCGGCGGCTGGTTCGGCCCCAACACCGTCCAGATCATCCAGTCGAAGATCATCACCTTCAGTCACAGCGCGTTCAGCGAGAACGTGGTGGACCAGATCATCGAACCCACCGTCACCGACGTCCTCGGACGCGGTCGGCCGGAGATCATCTCGGCGGGTTTCCTGCTGTCGCTGTGGGCAGGATCATCCGCGATCTCGACGTTCGTCGACTCCATCGTCGAGGCGCACGGCCAGAAGGACGCCCGTCATCCCGTGTGGCAGCGAGTGTTCGCGCTGCTGCTGTACGTGGGGTTCCTGGTGCTCGCGGTCTTCACCCTCCCCCTCGTCGCGCTCGGACCGACGATGATCGGCCGGGTGCTTCCGGAGTCGTGGCACACGTTCGGGTCCGAGATGGTGGACGCGTTCTACTACCCCGCGGTCGGGCTGTTGCTGATCGTCGGGCTCACGACGCTCTACAAGGTGGCGCTGCCCAGGTCACTGCCGTGGCACCGACTGCTCGGTGGGGCGCTGCTGGCCGGGGTGTTCTTCATGGCGGCCAGCGCCGTGTTGCGCTGGTACCTGACATGGGTCACCGGAACCGGCTACACGTACGGTGCGCTGGCAACCCCGATCGCGTTCCTGCTGTTCACGTTCTTCCTCGGCTTCGCGATCGTCCTGGGCGCCGAGTTCAACGCGACCATCCAGGAGTTCTGGCCCGCGCGCGCCACCCGCATGGAACAGGTCCGGGACTGGATCGCCACACAGGCGGCGATCGACGAATCGGAGGACTCCGGGCCGGTGACCGCGATCACGCGTCGGATCGCGACCGGACCGATCCGCTTCACGTCCGATCGGGAGGAGTCCGACGGCGACGGGGACAGCGAGGATGTGGATGCGCCGCCGCGCGACGCATCCACCGAGGGTGAGGCGAATCAGTCGCCCTTGCGCAACCCCTCGTAGACCTTCTTGCATTCCGGGCACACCGGGGAGCCCGGCTTGGCGGACTTGGTGACCGGAAACACCTCGCCACACAGCGCGACCACGTGCGTACCCATGACCGCACTCTCGGCGATCTTGTTCTTCTTCACATAGTGGAAGAACTTCGGGGTGTCGTCGTCGGTCGTCTCTTCGGTGGTGGTGTCGGGACGTTCCTTCGTCAATGTGCTCACGTGTCAATAATGCCGCAACCGCATGTGCAATCGCCGCGCGAGAGTGGAACAGTGGAAGCCATGGCAAGTACATCGGGGTCCGGCGAGTCCGCCGAGAGTGGTACGCCCCGCCACCCGGCACTGATCACCGAGGCTGCGCAGTCCATCGAGGATCAACACCGGGCGCGCGTCCGGAAGTACCTGACGATCATGTCGTTCCGGATTCCGGCGCTGATCCTCGCGGCCATCGCCTACGGCATGTTCGGGAACCCCTGGATTTCGGTGGGCATCATCGCCCTGTCCGTTCCGCTCCCCTGGATCGCGGTCCTCATCGCGAACGACAGGCCCCCGCGGAGCAAGGACGAGCCGAGCCGGTACGACCACCGCGACGAGGCACGCGCGCTCGAGTCTCGGACGCATCGCACCATCGAGGGGTGATCTGCGCGACCGAGGGGTGATCTGCGCGACGTCCGGCCTGTCTCGGTGGGCTGCGACAATACTCGCGTGACCCGTGATCTTTTGCTGTCCGTCTGTGCGCCACTGCGCGAAGCGCTCACGCGCGCCGCGTTCGACACCGACGCGATCCTCGATCTCCTCGGCCCGGAGGCCCACGCGGCCCTCGATCGCCACGAACCGGTGCCGGTCCGCCGTGCGACGGAGGGCGGCGGCGACCTCGGGCAGTTGGTGCGGCTCTTCCTGCTCGGTGACGACTGCGACTCGGCCTCCGTTTCCGCCGCCCTGAGTCCGCTCGCCCTCGACGACGCCGTCGCCGCCGGACTGCTGTCGCGAGACGGGGACGTCGTGCGCGCGGAACTCGATCTGCGCCCCCTGGATCTGGGAACGGGCAACCGCTGGGTGCTGGCGGACCTGGACGGCTCGATGCGTCCGAGGAAGACCGCCGACGACCATGTCATCGGGGTCGGGCACGCCTCCCTGTCCCTGCTGCAGGGCACACCGACGCGACCGGTCGGCACCGTCCTCGACGTGGGCGCCGGGTGCGGCATCCAGGCGCTGCGTGCCGCCGACTACGCGGGCACCGTGACCGCAACCGACATCAACGTGCGGGCACTCGACCTGACGGCGGCGACCGCGGCGCTCAACGGCCTCGAGTTCGAGATCGTCGAGGGTTCGTGGTTCGACCCGGTGGAGGGCCGGATGTTCGACCAGATCGTCGCGAACCCCCCGTTCGTCGTGAGCGAGGCGCGAGTGGTCAACAGCTACCGCGACTCTGGTCTGGATCTCGACGGCGCGAGCGAACTGATGATCTCGCGCGCCACCGATCACCTCGCGCCCGGCGGCACGGCAGCGATGCTCGCGTCGTGGCTGCACGTCGACGGCGAGGACTGGCGCCACCGGGTGGCGTCCTGGCTGCCGGCGCACGGCATCGACGCGTGGATCGTGCAGCGGGACGTCGCCGACCCCGCCCTGTACGTCGGGACGTGGCTGCGCGACGGCGGCGGCGATCCGCGCGATCCCGCCGTGCAGGCGCGCGCGGAGGCGTGGCTCGACCATCTCGAGGAGGCCGAGGTGGAGGGTGTCGGTTTCGGGTTCGTGTACCTGCGGCGGACGGATTCGCGGTCGGACATCCTGTGCGAGGACCTGCGGCACGGCTTCAGCGATCCACTGGGCGACGAAGCGCTCGCCTATTTCGAGCGTCTCGCGTGGCTGCGCGAGCACGATGTGATGGAGGCGCGGTTCGCGGTCCGCCCCGATACCGCCCTCGAACGGGTGTATCTGCCCGGCGACGACGGCTGGCGCCAGGTGGTCGCGCGCGTGCACCGCGGGAACGGACCGCAGTGGCAGCACGAGGTCGACGACCTGGCAGCAGCGCTGCTCGCGGGAATGCGGGGCGACGGTCTGGCGTTGGAAGAACTCGTCACGCTGCTTGCCTTCGCGCACGACGAGGACGAGGAGTCGCTGACCGCCACCGCGATACCGCTGGTGCATTCTCTGGTGCGTCACGGGTTGATCGAACCCGCCTGACGCGCGTTCCCGGGCGCGTACCTTCTCAGGAACTTCTCAGGGGACCACCGCGATACCTGCAGGTCAGGGGCGGCTACGACGAATCGTATCGGGAACTTTCCCGGGCGGTCGGAGCGTTGAGCCATATGAGACACCCCGATGAGGAGGCACGTCATGACAAGCCCCAGCACCACTCGACCCCGCGCCACCGGTTCCGATCTGGACAGCCAGAGCCCGGCGGCAGATCTCGTTCGCGTCTACCTGAACGGGATCGGCCGCACGGCACTGCTCACCGCTGCGGACGAGGTCGATCTGGCGCGGCGGATCGAGGCGGGGCTGTATGCCGCGCATGTCCTCGAGACCAAGAAGCGGCTCACGGCGGTCAAGAAGCGCGACCTCGCCACCATCGTGCGCGACGGGGAGGCCGCGCGGCGCCACCTCCTCGAGGCGAACCTGCGCCTGGTGGTCTCTCTCGCGAAGCGCTACACCGGACGCGGTATGCCGCTGCTCGACCTCATCCAGGAGGGCAACCTCGGGCTGATCCGCGCGATGGAGAAGTTCGACTATGCGAAGGGCTTCAAGTTCTCGACGTACGCCACGTGGTGGATCCGTCAGGCCATCACCCGCGGCATGGCGGATCAGAGCCGCACGATTCGGCTCCCCGTCCACCTCGTGGAGCAGGTCAACAAGCTTGCCCGGATCAAGCGCGAACTCCACCAGCAGCTGGGCCGTGAGGCCACCGACGAGGAGCTGTCGCAGGAGTCCGGCATCCCCGAGCACAAGATCGCGGACCTGCTCGATCACAGCCGCGATCCGGTGAGCCTCGACATGCCCGTCGGCAACGACGAGGAGGCCCCGCTCGGCGACTTCATCGAGGATTCCGAGGCCACCTCCGCCGAGAATGCCGTCATCGCGGGACTGCTCCACAGTGACGTCCGCAGCGTCCTGGGCACGCTCGACGAGCGCGAGCAGCAAGTGATCCGCTTGCGCTACGGCCTCGACGACGGCCAGCCGCGCACGCTCGACCAGATCGGCAAGCTGTTCGGACTCTCCCGCGAGCGCGTGCGTCAGATCGAGCGCGAGGTGATGGGCAAGCTCCGCCAGGGTGAGCGCGCCGATCGTCTGCGCGCATACGCCAGCTGACCTTTCCGCCCCGACTCCTTCTCGCGAGTCTCCCGGCCGATCTCCGCCCCTCCCCCTCGGGCTCGGAGATCGGCCGGGTTTTCTCGTATCGGGACGGGGTGGTCACCACTCCCGGAGTCGGCGCGGACCGAGGTCGGCCATGCTCGGCTCGGGGCCGATCCGTACCCGGGAGTCGGTGACCTGGGCGCCCTCCGCGGACGCGAGAACCGGTTCGCACGCAAGCGAGCGAACCTCGGGCAGGTCGTCGGCGAGCGCCGACACACGCTGGACCAGGTCGACGAGTGCCTGCTTGTTCACCGGTACCGCGCTGCGGTAGCCGGAGAGCAGGGGTGCAGCCTTGGGCGCGTCGATCAGTTCCGCCGCCTCGTCCTCCGTCAGCGGAAGGACACGGAAGGCACGGTCACCGAGGAGATCGGAGATCACACCGGCTAGACCGAACGAGATGAGTGAACCGAACGACGGGTCGTCCTGCACCCCGACGACACAGCCGATGCCCTTGGTGGCCATCTTCTGCACGTGCAGAAGCGGTTCCCCGGACGCCGCCGCGAGGTCCCGGTACGCGAGCCGGACCGAGTCGGGTCCCACCAGGTCCAGCCGCACACCCCCGAGATCGGGGCGATGCCGCCACAATTCACCGGTCGCCTTGACCGCGACCGGGTAACCCAATTCGTCCGCCGCGGCGACCGCTTCGTGCTCGGTGGTCGCGGCCCGGAACTCGACGACGTGAACTCCGTAGCACTCGAGCAGTTGCGCGGCCTCGAAATCCGACAGCCATCGCCCGTTCGATTCACCCAGCCAGCCCTTGACGAGACCGCGGGCGCGGTCGGGATCGATACCGTTGGGGCGGACCACCTTCGATACGGGCCTGCCCCGCCATGCGGCGTAGCGCCACGCCCGGGCGAGGGCGAGGGCGGCCCTCTCCGGTCCGGGGAACGACGGCACCGATCCCCGTGTCGGATGGCCGTCGGGTCCACGCACCACCAGCACGTCCGGAATGCCCTCGGCCGCGAGGAAACTGGTGAGAATCGGTTTGTCGGTGTCGACGACAGCCTCGCGCAGCGCCTGCGCATACGGCTCGACCGCGACCGCGACGGGCGGCGCGAACACCGCGATGACGGCGTCGACGTCGAACGACGCGAGTGCACGCGAGACCGCGCTCGCGAACACGTCCGGCGTCGCCTGCGCGCCCAAGTCCACCGGCTCCCCCACTTGCAGGCCCTCACGGCGCGCGGCATCCGCGGCGAGCACACCGAGTGCAGTCGAGTTGCCCACCACGGCGACCCGCGGACCCGCGGGCAGTGGCTGATAGCCGAACAGCATCGCGCAGTCGAACAGCTGCGAGATCGAGCCGACCTGCACGACGCCGGCCTGCTCGAAGAGGGACCGCACGATCGAGTCGTCCATCTCGACGCCGGTCGCGGCGAGCGCGGGCGGCACGGCGTGGCGTCCGCTCTTGACTGCGACGATGGGCTTGTGACGGGCCACCCGACGCGCGATTCGCGAGAACTTGCGCGGATTTCCGAAGCTCTCCAGGTACAGCAGCACGACCTCGGTGTCCGGGTCGGTGTCCCAGTACTGCAGCAGGTCATTGCCGGAGACGTCCGCGCGGTTGCCGGCGGAGACGAAAGTCGACAGGCCGAGTTGACGCTTCGCGGCCTGATCGAGGATCGCGATGCCGAGTGCGCCGGACTGGCAGAAGAACCCGACCCGCCCGGGTTTGGGCAGCACCGGCGCGAGGGTCGCGTTCAGCGACACCGTCACGTCGTTGTTCGCGACTCCGAGCGCGTTCGGGCCGATCAGGCGCATGCCGTGCGCACGCGCCGCGTGCACGAGGCGCCGCTCGGAATCCCGCCCGTCGGGCCCGGTCTCGCCGAAGCCCGCCGACACCACCACGAGCGCCTTGACGCCCTTGGTGAGGCAGTCGTCGAGCACCGAGTCGATCGACTCGGCCGGAACCGCCACGACCGCGAGATCCACGTCGTCGGGAATATCCCGCACCGTCGGGTACGCGCGAACGCCGCGCACCGACCGGTGCTCGGCGTTCACCGGGTAGACGGGCCCCGAGAAGTTGCCCTGCAGTAGATTCGCCAGAACCGCGTTGCCGACCTTGGAACTGTCGGTGGACGCGCCGATCACGGCCACCGATCGCGGGCTGAGCACGTTCCGGACGCTGCGCGCCTCGGCGGCGCGCTCGCGCGAGTTCCGCACCGACAGAAGTGCTTCGGTGGGGTCGATCGCGAACTCGAGGCGGAGCACGCCGCCATCGAAACTGCGACTGACCTGGTAGCCGGCCTCGCGGAACACCGAGACCATGTTGCGGTTCTCGGCGAGGACCTCGGCGACGAACATGTTCAGGCCGTTCTCGGCGGCCGCGCCCGCGAGGTGTTCGAGCAGGATCGGCCCGAGTCCACGGCCCTGGTGCGAATCCGCGACCACGAACGCGACCTCGGCGGAACGCCCGTCACCGACGTCGAGCAGACGTTCGTAGCGACCGACCGCGATGATCTCGTCGCCGAGGATCGCGACGAAGGCGACGCGGTTGTGATGGTCGACCGTCGTGAAATTGACGATGTCGCGCTTGGACATCGTCGGATACGGGCCGAAGTAGCGCAGGTAGCGGGTGCGCTCGGAGAGTTTGCCGTGGAACTCGACGAGCTTGTCCGCATCCTCGGGAACGATCGGCCGCAGGTGGACTACGCCGCCGTCCGATGCGAGGACGTCCGCGAGCCAGTGTCGCGGAAAGTTGCGTGCGCGTTCGAGAGCGACTTCCTGAGCGTCTTTGGCGGTGCCGTCAGTCACGGGGATCCTCCGGATCGAGGCCGAGCAATGGGAACGTGGCGCGGCGGGTCGCGATGATGGCCGCGTCGATTCGGGTGAGGGCGCGATCCATCGAGGCGACACCGGTCTCCGGTGTCCCCCCGGGTCCGTCCCACGGCAGGTACTTCGTGTCGCCGCCCTCACCCATCGTCGTCGGCAGATCGACACTGGGGGCGATCACGCGTGCCTTCTCGCGCCACGTGTCGGGGATCGTCGTGTCGAGGTCGACTTCGCGATCGAGTGCGGCCGCGATCAGATGGGTCCACGATCTCGGCACGACACGCACCAGTCCGTAGCCACCGCCACCGACGGCGAGCCAACGCCCCTCCGAGTAACGATCGGCGAGGTCACGCATCGCGAGATAGGCGGCCCGCTGGCCGTCGACGGTCAGTGCCAGATCCGCCAGCGGGTCTTCACGATGATTGTCGGCCCCGCACTGGCTGATGACGATCTGCGGCCGGAACCCGGCTATCGCGGCCGGCACCACCGCGTGGAACCCCCTCAACCACAGTGCATCACTGGTCCCGGGGAGCACAGGAAGGTTGATCGCCGTACCCTCCGCTGCACCGGCCCCCACCTCGCTCGACCACCCGGTGTTCGGCCACAGGGTCGCGGGATGCTGGTGGATGGAGATCGTCATGACCCGCGGGTCGCCGAGGAACGCGTGCTGCACTCCGTCACCGTGATGTGCGTCGATGTCGATGTAGGCGATGCGGTCGAAGCCGTTGTCCAGCAACCAGGAAATGGCGATCGCGGCGTCGTTGTAGACGCAGAACCCCGACGCCCAGTCCGCCATCGCATGGTGCATACCGCCGCCGATGCTCACCGCGCGCCGCGCGCGCCCGGACGCGATCTCCTTCGCGGCCGCCAAGGACCCCCCCGCGAGGACGGCGCTGGCCTCGTGCATCCGGGGAAAGATCGGGTTGTCGTCGGTGCCGAGTCCGTGCCGGATCTCCAGCTCCGGGGGCAGCGCCCCGTCAGTCGATGCGCCCGCGAGCTTGACGGCATCGATGTAGGCCGGGGTGTGAATCCGGAGGAGATCGGCGTCGGACGCTGCGTCGGGGCGCACCACCTCGGCACCCTCGATCAGCCCGAGCCCGTCGGCGAGGGCCATCGTGAGATCGAGGCGTGTCGGGTTCATGGGGTGCTGGGGACTCCAGCGGTAGCTGAGGTAGTCCGGGCTCCAGACCACGACGCGATCCGATCCGGTGGTTGCTGTGCCCCTACCGGGACCTGACGACGCGGCCATTCACTCAAGTTACTTGGCGCGGCAGCGCATGCGCGAGGCGCCACGAGACGCGCCGAAGGGGCCGTCCGTGTGACCCTCCGCACCGGCCCTCACGCGACGCGTTCCGCCTTCGAGCCGGAGCGGGACCGACAAACCGAAATGCCCGGTAGAATCGCCCCAGACGAAGGGGTGTGAGAGTGAAGGATCTGGTCGACACCACGGAGATGTATCTCCGGACGATCTACGACTTGGAAGAAGAGGGCGTCGTCCCGCTCCGCGCGCGGATCGCCGAACGACTCGAGCAGAGTGGTCCGACCGTGAGCCAGACGGTTGCTCGAATGGAACGTGACGGGCTGCTCCAGGTGGCGGGTGACCGACATCTCGAGCTCACCGAGAAGGGCCGCAATCTCGCTGTCGCGGTGATGCGCAAGCATCGTCTCGCGGAGCGCCTACTGGTCGACATCATCGGCCTCGAATGGGATCAGGTACATGCCGAGGCGTGCCGCTGGGAGCACGTGATGAGCGAGGACGTCGAACGACGGCTCGTCGAGGTCCTCCAGAACCCGACGACGTCGCCGTACGGCAACCCGATTCCGGGCCTCGCCGACTTGGGGCTGGACCGTCCGTCCGGCAGCGCGGAGACACTCATCCGGCTCACGGACGTGCCTCCGGGCAAGCCGACCGCCGTGGTGGTTCGGCGGCTCGCCGAGCACGTGCAGTCCGATCCCGAACTGATCGGTCAGCTCCGTGAAGCGGGCGTGGTACCCGATGCCCGGGTTACAGTCGAGACCCGACCCGGCTCGGTGACGATCACCGCGTCCGGTCATGACGAATTCGACCTTCCCGAGGAAATGGCCCACGCCGTCCAGGTGAAGCAGGTCTGACGCCTCGCTTCGCGTGTTCAGCCGTGGCACGCGAGGAGATGAACTGTGAGACTTCTGGTTACCGGCGGCGCTGGCTATGTCGGCAGCGTGTGCAGCACTGTGCTGCTCGAACGTGGCCACGAGGTGGTCGTCGTCGACGACCTCTCGACCGGGAACGGCGACGCGGTGCCTGCCGGCGCCGAGTTCATCGAGGGTGACATCGCCGCTGTTGCCGGGTCCGTACTCGGATCCGGCAACAGCGCACCGCGTTTCGACGGTGTGCTGCATTTCGCCGCACAGTCGCTTGTCGGGGAGTCGGTCGAGCGACCGGAGCAGTACTGGCAGGGCAACGTCGTGACGACGCTCGCACTGCTCGAAGCCATGCGGCTGTCGGGCACACCTCGACTGGTGTTCTCGTCCACCGCAGCGACATACGGCGAGCCGGAAACCACGCCGATCACCGAGGACGCCCCGACGCGGCCCACCAATCCCTACGGCGCCACGAAACTTGCGATCGACCACGCGATCACGTCGTACGCGCACGCGCACTCGCTGGCCGCGACGAGCCTGCGCTACTTCAACGTCGCGGGCGCCTACAAGGGCGCGGGCGAGAATCGTGTCGTGGAAACGCATCTCATCCCCCTCGTGCTCCAGGTCGCGCTTGGTCAGCGGGAGAAGATCTCGGTGTTCGGCACCGACTGGCCGACCAAGGACGGCACCGCCGTCCGCGACTACATCCACGTTCTCGATCTCGCCGAAGCACACCTGCTGGCGCTCGAGGCGTCCACGCCCGGACGGCACCGCATCTACAACCTGGGCAGCGGCGCCGGATTCACTGTTCGCGAGGTCATTTCGGCCTGCGAACGTGTGACCGGGTTGGCGATCACCGCGGAGGACGCGCCCCGCCGAGCGGGTGACCCCGCAGTGTTGATCGCCTCCAGCGACCGCGCCGTCGACGAACTCGGCTGGCGGCCGGCACACACCGATCTCGACGAGATCGTTGCCGACGCGTGGACGTATCTGCAGGCTCTCGGCGACCGGTCACACGCCGCCCGGCGATAGGTCGCCGGTCGGCGGCAGTCGCACACCCAACTCTGTCGCGGTCTCGTGCCCGACGTCCGCGAGCTCACGCAGGACGTCGGGCCGGATCCCGCTCTGTAGGGCGTCGTCCAGGAGGTTGGCCAGACGGTGACAGGGGTCGGCCGCAAGTGCCTCGTACAGGGCGACGCCGGCCATGGGGCCGTCACCTCGGACGTAGGCGCTGAAGCCGAGCAGTGCGAGTGGCTCGGCCCGCTCGGGGTCGGGTAGTGCACGCGACAGTGCGATCCACAGTTGTTCGGCGGCGTCCGCGTGCTCACCGATCGACAGCGCGAGCAGCGCGTCCCGCACCCGCGGGCTCTCCAACGCGAGTACCAGTTCGGCGTATTCCTCCGGCGCAGCATTCTCCCCCGAAGCGGTTTGTGCGATCCGCGCGAGCACTCGTTCGAGACCCTGCCGGTCGACGGACGTCGGATCGGCGGCGTTTCGAGCCATCATCTCCCCACACGACTCCCGTTCCCGCGCGTCGTCGATCAGGACGGCGATGCGCTCCTGCTCGGCAGCAGGCACCGGCGCCAGGACCGCCTCGAGTTCCTCTCGGGACGCCCGGATCGCGCGGCCGCCGAGGACCTGCGCGAGCGCCACCCTCGACGCGGTCGGGTCGGGGAGCCGCCCCCCGACGGCGCCGGAGAGATCCGTCCACGGAGCGCCTGCCTCGATGCGGGCGGCGAGGTGGGTCGCCGCGATCCCGATTCCGGACTGTTCCAGCAGATCGCCGAACGCTGTCACGATCTCCGCGTGGCGTTCGAGGTGGCGTGCCTCGGGCCTATCCGGAAGCCGATCGTCGACCATGACGATCAGAATGCGGTCAGCCCCTTCGCGCACGGCGACCGCCGTGAACTGTTCGAGGACGACGCGCATCAGGGCCGCCTCGCCGAGTCGCAGATCGTGCCGCATCACCGCGCCGACGGACGTGCCGGTCAGGCAGATCGCGACGAGCGAGCGGTGCGGATGAAACCCGAGGAGTGCGGGCACCGCACTGATGAGGTCGCCCGGTTCGGAAACACGAACGGCACAGGCGGTTCGCGGATGGTCGGCCGCGTCGCGGGGACAGGGTGAACCGTGTGCTGAGGTCGATGTCGTCATGAACAGACCATGCGGTGCGGCCCGGCCGATGGCTTCGAGTCGACCTGGGAGTATGCCTGCTCTGTGGATGGCGGTCCGCCCTGTGCAGAACCCACCGATCACCGGGCAGTGCGCGTGCTCCGTGTCGGGGTGGCGTGGTAGCGGGCGCCCGTCAGCCCGTGCGGACCTTCTGCACCGCGGCGATGAAGAGATCGTCGAGTACAGCGGTGTCGGCACTTCCCGGATCGGCACCGAAGGACATGTAGGTCGCCTGAACCCGGACGTCGGCGATTTGAGCGATCAGCGTGCGCATCGACTGGGTCACGGTGCCACCCGTGCGCCCGGAGCGGACGGTCCGCCGCAGCGCGAGGGTGTTCTCCGCGTCGATCGGCGGAGGCGGGGTGATCGTCGTCCGAACCTGCGCGTCGACTCCGTTCGTCGTGGCCGTGACGTCGGGACACTCGGTCAGCTGTGCCTCGAGTTCCGCGAGCGGTGTCGGCACCCGGACCAGTTCTATCGTGATGGTCGACCGCGTCACGGAATCGGTGCCGACCACCATCACCGTTCCGTCGGCGCTGTAGTCCTGTTGCGGCGGTTTGCATCCCGCGGGGGCGACGCGCGCGCCGGATGCGATGCCGGTCAGATCGGGTGCCGCCTGCGAAACAGCTTGCGCGGGAAGCACAACCGCGGGGTACGACGAAGGGAAGGCTGCCGGCCCCAGCAGCAGTTCTCCGAGCGGTCGGGACGCGGCCGGGTCCCGCGCGGGCGTAGCGGTGCCGGACACTGCCGTCGAACACCCCGCCGCGAGCACCCCGGAGACGAGAAGCCCGGAGACGAGCACCATCGATACGGGCACGAGCAGTCGGCACCTGCGCTCGGTCATGTGGCGCCCTCCTGCAGGATTCCGTCGCGGTCCAGCCCGTCCGCCACACCCTGTCACAAGGCAGGACCGGGCGGAATGATTCGTGGCCCGCCGATGTTGGTCCACTGACGGTGGGTTCGATGCCCCTCCGCGTGCCACTGCGGCTCCCGTTTCTGTCGACGGGAGTCCGTGAGGGACACTGGAAGAAGAAGTTCGATGGAAAAGGAGCCGTCATGGACGAGCAGTCGAAGATGTACGAGCTGGAGTTCCCGGCACCACATCTGTCCTCCGCCGACGGCCAGGGTCCGGTGCTGATTCACGGTTTGGAGGGTTTCTCCGACGCCGGTCACGCGGTGAAGCTGGCCACCAAGCACCTGCGTGAGAGTCTCGAGACCGAACTGGTCGCGTCGTTCGCGGTGGACGAGCTGATCGATTACCGGTCGCGGCGTCCCACCATGACGTTCAAGGCCGACCACTTCTCGGACTTCGACGCGCCCCAGCTCAACCTGTACGCGCTGCGGGACACAGCCGGCACGCCGTTCCTGCTCCTCGCAGGCATGGAACCCGATCTGCGCTGGGAGCGGTTCACCACCGCGGTCCGACTGCTCGCGGAACAGCTGGGCGTCCGGCAGACGATCGGCATCAACGCGATCCCGATGGCCATCCCGCACACCCGTCCGCTGAGCGTGACGGCACACTCGACGAACAAAGAACTGATCAAGGACCACCATCGCTGGTCCGGCGAGCTCCAGGTGCCGGGCAGCGCGTCGTCGCTGCTCGAACTGCGGATGAGCCAGCACGGACACGAGTCGGTGGGCTTCTCGGTGCACGTGCCGCACTACCTGGCGCAGACCGAATACCCGGCCGCCGCGGAGACCCTGCTCGAGAACGTCATGGAGATCGCCACCCTGGAACTGCCGCTGGTCGCCCTCGGCGAGGCCGCCGCGCGGGTGCGGGAGCAGATCGACGAGCACATCACCTCGAACGAAGAGGTCCAGTCCGTCGTGCGTGCACTCGAGAACCAGTACGACTCGTACGTTGCCGCGCAGGAGCAGCAGTCGACGCTGCTGGCGGGCGACGACGACCTCCCGAGCGGCGACGAACTGGGCGCCGAGTTCGAGCGGTTCCTCGCCGAGCACGCGCGACAGGAAGACGGCACCGACGACGACGCACGGGACATCGACGACCGAGACTGACCGGAATCGACCGGAATCGACCCGACCTGACCCACGACCGGCGCCCAGTTGGTCGCAGGTCCAGGTAAGGTCGTTTCCGAAACCTTTCCGTTATCCGATGTCACACTCACGACTCTTGGCCCGCATACCCTCTCGGTGCACGGATATACTCGGACGATCGATATCTGAGCGGCACCCGCTGTGCGGGCCGGCGGCTTCAGGAGGCGATATGAGCGACTCTCGCACGCGCGTGCTCCGCCCGGTGCCGGACACCGAGCCACGGCTGCTGTTCCGCACCATCCACGGCTACAGGCGCGCTTTTCGTATGGCCGGTGAGGGTCCTGCCGTGCTTCTGCTGCACGGCATCGGCGACAACTCGTCGACGTGGAGCGAGATCATTCCGCACCTCGCGCAGAACCACACCGTCATCGCGCCCGACCTGCTCGGCCACGGGCGTTCGGACAAACCGCGGGCCGACTATTCGGTGGCCGCCTATGCGAACGGGATGCGTGACCTGCTGTCGGTCCTCGGCATCGACAAGGTGACCCTGGTCGGGCATTCGTTGGGCGGCGGGGTCGCGATGCAGTTCGCCTACCAGTTTCCGCACATGGTCGACCGGCTGGTCCTGGTGTCCGCGGGCGGCGTCACCAAGGATGTCCATCCGCTGCTGCGATTGATCTCGATGCCGGTCGTCAACGAGGCCCTCAAACTGCTGCGCATCCCCGGGGCGATGACGGCGGTGCGGGCGATCGGAGACGTCGTCTCCCGCGTGCACGGCTCGCCGCTGCGCCCGGGCACGCTCCTCCACGACACCCCTGATCTGGTCCGCGTGATCAGCGCGCTTCCGGACCCGACCGCGTACGAGGCGTACCTCCGCACCCTCCGGTCGGTCGTCGACTGGCGCGGACAGGTCGTCACGATGCTGGACCGGTGTTATCTGACCGAGAACCTGCCGGTTCAGCTCATCTGGGGTGCCCGCGACTCGGTAATTCCGATCAGCCACGCACACCTCGCGCATTCGGCGATGCCCGGATCACACCTCGACATCTTCGAGGATGCGGGCCACTTCCCCTTCCGGGACGACCCACTGCGTTTCCTCGGTGTCCTCGAACACTTCCTCGAATCGACGCCGCCGCTCGAGTTCGACGAGGACCGCTGGCGCGCCCTGCTGACGGACGGCGTCGGCGAGTCCACGATCTCCGGCGCGCCCGAGACTCGGATGGCAGTCCTCGACGCGATGGGATCGGACGAGCGCAGCGCCACTTGAGTCCGACACCACTGCCGGTCCGGAATGCCGAGATGTCTCGGCGAGGCTCTAGCCTGTAACGGTGCTGCTTCCCGATCTGCTCCCCGAGACCGTCGATCCCACCGGCATCGATGCCGATGCCCTGTTCGACGCGTTCACGTCCTGGACGAGCGATCGTGGCCTGCAGCTGTATCCAGCGCAGGAAGAGGCGCTCATGGAGTTGGTGTCCGGGGCGAACGTGATCCTCGCGACGCCCACGGGATCCGGCAAGTCGATGGTCGCCCTCGGCGCCCACTTCTTCGCCCTGGCCGAAGGCCGGCGCACCTTCTACACCGCCCCCATCAAGGCGCTGGTGAGCGAGAAGTTCTTCGCATTGTGCGACGTGTTCGGGGCCGACAACGTCGGCATGATGACCGGCGACGCGTCGGTGAACTCGTCGGCGCCCATCATCTGCGCGACCGCCGAGATCGTCGCGAACCTCGCGCTGCGCGAGGGCGCGGGTTCCGACATCGGCCAGGTCGTCATGGACGAGTTCCACTTCTACTCCGAGCCGGACCGCGGCTGGGCGTGGCAGGTGCCGCTCATCGAGCTGCCGCAGGCCCAGTTCCTGCTGATGTCGGCGACGCTCGGCGACGTCACGAATCTGCGCGAGGACATCACCCGCAGGACCGGACGACCGACGACGGAGGTGTCGGGCTCCGAACGTCCGGTGCCACTGCATTTCTCGTATTCGCAGACCCCGATCGGCGAGGAGATCGAGGAACTCGTCACCACCCACCAGGCGCCCGTCTACGTCGTGCACTTCACACAGGCGGCGGCGCTCGAGCGCGCGCAGGCGCTGACGAGTGTGAACCTGTGCAGCCGTGCCGAGAAGGACGCGATCGCCGAGGCCATCGGCGCGTTCCGATTCACCACCGGTTTCGGCAAGACGCTGTCGCGCCTGGTCCGGCACGGCATCGGCGTCCACCACGCCGGCATGCTGCCCAAGTACCGGCGACTCATCGAACGTTTGGCCCAGGAAGGCCTGCTCAAGGTCATCTGCGGCACCGACACGCTCGGCGTCGGCATCAACGTGCCGATCCGCACGGTGCTGCTCACCGGCCTGACGAAGTACGACGGCATCCGCACCCGTCAGTTGCGGGCACGCGAGTTCCACCAGATCGCGGGGCGTGCGGGCCGCGCCGGCTACGACACGATGGGTACCGTCGTCGTGCAGGCACCCGAGCACGAGATCGAGAACGTGCGGGCCCTCGCCAAGGCGGGAGACGATCCGAAGAAGCGCCGGAAGGTGCAGCGCAAGAAGGCGCCCGAGGGCTTCGTCTCGTGGGGCGAGGGCACGTTCGACAAGTTGATCGTGGCCTCCCCGGAACCACTCGTATCGCGGTTCTCGGTGAGCAACTCGATGCTGCTCAACGTGATCGCCCGCCCGGGCAACTGCTTCCAGGCGATGCGGCACCTACTCGAGGACAACCACGAGACCCGTCCCGCGCAGCGCCGCCACATCCTCAAGGCGATCCGGCTGTACCGCGGGCTGCTGCAGGCCGGAATCGTCCAGCAACTCGACGAGCCCGACGAGTACGGCCGTATGGCCCGGCTCACGGTGGACCTGCAACGCGACTTCGCACTCAACCAGCCGCTGTCGCCGTTCGCCCTCGCATCGCTCGAACTACTCGACGTCGAATCCCCCAGCTACGCACTCGACGTCGTGTCGATCATCGAGTCGACGCTCGACGATCCGCGGCAGATCCTCATGGCGCAGCAACACGCGGCGCGCGGCGAGGCAGTCGCCCAGATGAAGGCCGACGGCATCGAATACGAAGAGCGTATGGAACTCCTCGAGGAGGTCACCTGGCCGAAGCCGTTGGCAGACCTGCTGTTCCCCGCGTTCGAGACCTACCGCGCCGGCCATCCGTGGATGAGCGAGTTCGCTCTCTCACCCAAGTCCGTCGTCCGCGACATGGTCGAACGCGCCATGACCTTCGCGGAACTGGTCAGCCACTACGGTCTCGCCCGCTCGGAGGGCCTGGTACTGCGCTACCTCGCCGACGCCTATCGCGCTCTTCGGCAGACGGTTCCGACCGAGGCCCGCACCGAGGAACTCGAGGACCTCACCGAATGGCTGGGTGAGCTGATCCGCCAGGTGGATTCGAGCCTGCTCGACGAGTGGGAGCAGCTCACCAACCCGGGCGCGGAGTCCGACGACCAGCAGGTCGCGTTCGGCGCCGACATTCCGCGCCCGATCACCGCGAACACCCGCGCTTTCAAGGTGATGGTCCGCAACGCGATGTTCCGACGCGTCGAACTGGCGTCGCGGCACCGCTGGGCCGAACTCGCCGAGCTCGGAGACGGTCTGGACGCCGACGACTGGGCGGACCTCATGGACCTGTACTTCGACGAGTACGACGAGATCGGGACCGGCCCGGCCGCCCGCGGTCCCCTGCTGTTCCAGGTCACCGCCGAGCCGACGCTCTGGCGCGTACGCCAGGTTCTCGACGATCCCCAGGGAGATCACGGCTGGGCTCTGCTCGGCGAGGTCAACCTCGCCGAATCCGACGCGGCCGGCGAAGTGGTCTTCGACGAGTTCGAGGTCGCGGAGGGCTGATTCGGGCTGATCCGGGGCTGGTTCGGGGCCGATTCCGGGAACCGAACCGACTGCAGCGGGTACGGTTCCGACATGTCTGACATCGTGATCGGGTTGCTGGCCATCGCCGTCGGTGCGGTGTTCTGTTTCCGGGGCGTACCTGCGATGCGGTTCGTGATCGCCCTCTGGGGCGCGTTCGCGGGCCTGAATCTGGGCGCGGGCCTGGTGTCCGCGATCACGGGTGACGGCGTCTTCGCGACTGCGCTGGGGTGGATCGTCGGCGTCCTGGTGGCGATCCTGTTCTCCGTGCTCGCCTACCTGTACTACGCCGTCGCGGTGACGCTGGCGATGGCCTCGGTCGGTTTCGCCCTGGGCACGGCCGCGACGGTTGCTGTCGGTGTCACCTGGAACTGGGTGATCATCACCGTCGGCGTGGTTCTCGGTGTGGCACTGGCAGTCCTCACGCTCGCGGTCGATCTGCCGGCCGCACTGCTCGTCATCGTGAGCGTCCTCGGCGGCGCCGTCGCGATCGTCGGCGGCGCGATGCTCCTCACCGGAGTCCTCGACACCGCCGACTTCGACCACGCTTCGATCAGCGAAACCGTCGACGACGACTGGTGGTGGTATGCGGCCTACCTGGTGCTCGTCGTCGCCGGTGCGGTGACACAGCTGCGGGCCACAGGGCGCGAGCGATCGCTCCGCGACCAGTGGAACCCGGCCGCGACGCCGAGCCGACAGCCCGCTTAGGGCAGCCCATCCTTGCTGGTCAGGCCACCACGCCGTGGATACGGTGAGGGACACGAGGACAACCGTCGAGATGTCCGGAGGGCCACATGACCACGATGGAAATGCCCCACGTCACCGATTGCACCGTCACCGATTGCTCCTACAACCACGACGGCTGCCACGCCTACGCGATCAACGTCGCCGGCAGCAACGGCAGCGCCGACTGCGGGACGTTCATCCCGCTGTCGACCAAGGGCGGCCTCGAGACCGTCACGAGCATGGTGGGGGCCTGTCAACGCGCAGACTGCGTCCACAACCGCGATCTCGAGTGCACCGCGACCGAGATCCGCGTCGGCGCGGGTTCCGGGGAACATGCAGCGCGCTGTCTCACCTACAACACACGCTGACCGCGCCGAACGCCGATCGATCGGTGTGGGCTACGCCTGAGGCTTGAACGGCCCGGAGCTGCGCGGCTTTCGGTTGGACTGCTCCCGCTTGGCGGCCTGCTGCTCACGGATTCGCTTCTCGTCCTTGCGAACGTCGAGGAGGCTGGCGCGCTCGGCAACGAGCCAGTCGGGCTGGTCGGCGAGCAGCGCCTCGATCTGAGCGGTGGTGAGCGCCTCTTCGACGCCGCCGCGGGCGAGGCCGGCGATCGACACACCGAGCTTGGCGGCGACGACGTCTTTCGGGTGCGGGCCGTCCGCGCGGAGGGCGGCGAGCCACTCCGGCGGAGTGGTCTGCCACTCGTTGAGCTCGTCGCGGGTCACCACGCCGTCCTGGAACTCGGCGGGGGTGGCCTGGAGGTACACACCCAGCTTCTTGGCCGCGGTTGCGGGCTTCATCGTCTGGGGGGTCTTCTGCGACGTCATACGTCAAGGGTATCGAGGACGTGTGACGCGCCTGCACGGGCGGCTCCCGAGAGCCGCCGGGTAGCCTTGCCCGGTGACCGAGGCGACTGCACCCCGACCCTTCCGGCTCGCATACGTCCCCGGTGTCGTCCCTGCGAAATGGGTCCGCATCTGGGGCGAGCGCGTCGCCGACACCCCGCTCGAGCTGGTGGCGGTCGAGGCCGCCGATGCACCGGCGGCACTGCGTGAGGCCCGTGCCGACGCCGCGCTGCTGCGGCTTCCCGTCGACCGCGACGGACTGAGCGTCATCGCGCTGTACGAGGAGGTACCGGTCGTCGTGGTCCCCAAGGACCACGTGTTCACCGCAGCCGAGGAAGTCGCCCTGGCGGATCTCGCCGACGAGGTCGTTCTCGACCCGCTCGACACGCCCTTGGTGTGGGACGCCTTCCCGGGCCGCGCCGCCCAGGACCGCCCCGCATCCGTCGGTGACGCGATCGAACTGGTGGCCGCGGGTGTCGGCGTCGTGGTGGTGCCGATGTCGCTGGCCCGCCTGCACCACCGCAAGGATCTGACCTACCGACCAGTCTCCGACGCCCCCGAGTCTCAGGTGGCGCTGTCGTGGGTCGAGGAACACACGACCGATCTGGTCGAGGAGTTCATCGGCATCGTGCGCGGGCGCACGACCAACAGTTCCCGGGGACGCAATCCGCACGAGACTCCGAAGACCAAGGACCGGGCGCCCCGGACGACTCAGCCGCGCACCGCGAAACAGCAAGCACCCAAGGCGGGCAAGGCCCGCGCCCAGGAGAAGCGACGCGGCAAGCCCGGCAGCAAAGCGAATCCGGGCGGACGCAAGCGCCGCTGAGACCCGTTGGGGCGTCAGGAGGAAACGGTGACGACCCCGGTGGGTGCGGCCTCGCGCAGCAACTCCGCCAACTGCCGGTAGCCCTCGGCGCGCCCGCTCGAGGCCCGGAACACCAGACCCACGGTGCGGCCCGGTGCCGGGGCTGCGAACCGTGCGGTGGCCAGATCGCCGCGGCGCGTCTCGACCGGCACCGCGGAGTCCGGAACCAGGGTCACCCCCAGTCCTCCGGCCACGCACTGCACGACTGTCGCGAGCGAGGTGGCGCGGGTGTCCCCGGACAGGGGATGCGCGTCCACCGAGCGGCAGAGATCCAACGTCTGATCACGCAGGCAGTGCCCCTCGTCGAGGAGCAGTAACGGCAGTTCGTCGAGCACTGCGAGGGATAGATCGCTGCGTCCGGTGAAAACGTGGTCCTTGGGGAGAACGACCACGAAATCCTCGCGGTAGAGCGGGATCTCCACGAGTCCGGGTACCTCCGAGGGCAACGCGATGACGGCGACGTCGATCGCTCCCGCGCGCAGGGATTCGAGCAGACGCGCAGTCTGGTCCTCGATGACCTGGGGTACCAGCGCGGGCATCTCTCGGCGCAGCGCGGGCAGCACCGCCGGTAACACATATGGGGCGACGGTGGGTATCAGGCCGATACGGAGCGGACCGACCAAGCTGTCCCCGACCCCGGCCGCCGCGGCGACGAAGCCGTCTGCGGCGTCGAGGATCAGCTTGGCCTGGGCGAGGAGTTGCTCTCCCGCCGCCGTCACCAGCACTCGGCGGGTGCTGCGTTCGATCAGCTGGACCCCGAGGCCGCTCTCGAGCGAAGCGAGTGCCTGCGAGAGCGTCGGCTGACTCACCTTCAGTCGCGCCGCGGCCGTCCCGAAGTGGCGGTATTCGGCCACGGCGACGAAGGCGCGCAGCTGCGACAGTGTCGGTTGGTACGTCCCATCAGCCATGCCTATCAGTGTAGATCCACCTATCGCCTTTACTTTTGAAAGGCTCCGGCCCACGGCGACGACCGAGCGTCAACTACTGCTGCCGAAGCCTAGAATCGCAGGCGAGAACACGACGCGGTACCAGACGTTTTCCGCCGGGTCGTACGTACAGGGTTCGATGACGATCGCCCGGTAGGCCTTCTCGAGCGACAGCGCCTTGTTGCACAGATACTCGGCGCCCTCACCCGAGGACTCTGCGCGATAGACGGGGCCGAACTGCCAGGGCTGCGCCGTCGCCACACCCGCGCCGGCCGTGGAGCCGAGAACCAGCGGAACCGCCAGAATGCCGAACACCGCTGCAGCGCGTCGAACCGAACTCGTCATGGCCACTCCCCCGTTCGATGATGGTCTCGACCTTTCCGTCGCACCGACGAGACCGAGCGTTACGCCCGGAACGACGGAAGCATCATCGACATGGCACAGCCCCGCCGGGAGGGGGAGACCGGCGGGGCTGCGAGCTGCGAGCTGCGTGGCGCGTGGCGCGTGGCGCGTGGCGCGTGGCGCGTGGCGCGTGGCGCGTGGCAGATCAGACGGAGAGCGTCTGCCCCGGGAAGATCAGGTCGGGGTTCTGGACCTGGGCCGCGAGGTTCGCGAGTGAGACGCCGTGGTTCGTGGCGATCTGCGACAGCGTGTCGCCGAACTGGACGACATAGTCGCCGATACCGGCGGGCAACGTCTGCGCCCAGTCGTTCACCTGCTGCTGGACGGGGGCCTGCTCGACGACCGTGGCCGGGGCCTGCTGGGCGATCGACTCGACCGAGCCGCCCGGGGTGCTGCCACCGGAGAGGTACTGGCCACACACCGGCCATGCGCCGACGCCCTGGCCGTCGAGGACGTTCTCGGCAACGCGGACCTGCTCGGCCTGGCTCGCATTGTGTGCGCTGCCGGATCCGCCGTACGCCTCCCAGGTGCTCTGCGAGAACTGCAGGCCGCCGTAGTAGCCGTTTCCGGTGTTGGCCGCCCAGTTGCCGGACGACTCGCATTCGGCGACGCCGGACCAATCGTGGCTGCCTGCCGCAGAAGCGGTGCCGGCACCGAGGGCCAGCGGAATCGCGACGACGGCGCCGGTGGCAACGACTGCGCCGAGGGCGCGCTTGATGGTGAAGCTGGTCATTCGGGTAGATCCTCTCCGCTCCTGCGGGTGAGACGGCGCCCACGCACCGGACGCATCCGGCGGAGCTTCTCTCCGACTCACCCCTGCCCCCTCGAAGGATTGGGTGTCCGGACCGCGAGGGCAGGTACGTGCAGCGGCGGTCCGGCGTGGCCCGTTCGTCTCGGGCCGATAACGACGTTAGGGGACGGTCACGGAAAGGTCACGGCCCTCGATTTCGGTACGCCCGTGCGACTTCACGGTCGTGACCGACCGGTTTCCGCAGCTGCATTCGGCGTGTCCGCAAGTCGGCAGACCGGTCGTTATCCAGTCGTTATGTGATAACCCTCACCGGAATGCGGTGGTCCGGGTCACACGTTCAGCCCCGCTCCGCGCCGCCTTCGGCGAGATCCTCGGGGCTGAGGAGAACCGCGATCTCGTCACCGAGGTCGACGCCCGGCGCCAGCGGCAGACGGTCACCACTCCAGAATCGCCCCGGGTCGTACCAGTTCGTCCGCCGCTCGGCGGTGAGCAGTCCCATCGCCTCGTAGGTCGACGCGACCACCTCAGCGCAGTACGCGCTCTCGAGTCCCGCCCGCGACTCCGCGTCGCCGCGCCCACGCCGCAGGGACGGCAGTCGGCCACCGAACCAGCGCGACGCGAGCCGCGCGGTGGACGGGAACGGGGTGCCGTCGAGCCGGGCGATCGTCCGCAGCAACGCGTCTTCCTGCTCGCGCGTGACCGGATCCGCGAGCTGCCGAAGCCAGCCCCGCTGGCCGTAGCGCGCACCCCACACCTGCACCGCCGCACGCAGGTCGTGCAACTGGACGCCGCGCTGGAACTTGCCGGTCCACATGTCCTGCAACGACCGCCCGAGTTCGGCGTGCCACATCAGCGGAGGGAGATCGTCGAGCACGACCGCCATACCGACATGATTGACGGGGCTGTTGGTGAGGGTCTGGATCGCCCGGTCCGCGCCGGACTGTCCCCGGAAGATCCAGATGTCGCCCGTGCGGGTCGCCGCCACGGCCTCGTCGAGGCCGACCTCAGATGGATGCATCCGCCGAATCATCCACCTAGCCTAGAGCGATGCGCATCGACGGTAGACACCTCTGGAAGGCACTCGGGCTGGCGGGGGCCGTCGGCGTCGCGGCCACCGGCGCTCTCGCCGTACGCGCCGAGCGGCAGCGACGCGCGTACACCCCCGACGAGGTGCGCGACCAACTGCACACCCGGTTCGCGCGCGCCGCTGCGGACGCAGAAAGTCGCCCGACGGTGGATCTGATCTCTGTCAGACCCACCGTCCGGCAACGTCTCTCACGCCTCCTCAGGAGGCACTGACCGTCAGTTGTCGGTCGCCGTGACCACCCGCACGGGCACGCTGTGGGTCGCGCCACTCTCGGTGTCGCCGGCGAGCGCCGAATCGCCGGCCGCCTCGACCGCCAACCGCACTGCGTCGACGCCGAGAACCGTCGGTTGCTGCGCGATGTCGGCGTTCACGGTGCCCGCCTCGACCGCTGCCAGACCGTCCGGCGTGCCGTCGAATCCGACGACCTTGACCTGAGTACCGGCGCGCGAACCGAGCGCCTTGACCGCGCCGAGTGCCATTTCGTCGTTCGCCGCGAACACGCCGCGGACGTCCAGGTTCGACTGCAGCACGTTCGACATCACGTTGAGCGCCTTGGTGCGGTCGAAGTCGGCAGGTTGCGAAGCGACGACCTTGATCCCCGGATACTTGACGATCTCCTCGTCGAATCCGGCCTGACGGTCCCGCGCGGCGGACGTGCCGGGCTTGCCCTCCAGCACCGCGACGGGGCCCGAGCCGACCAGTTCGGCAAGCTGTTTCGCCGCCAGTCGACCGCCCTCGACGTTGTCCGAGGCCACCGTGGTGACGACGATCCCACCGCTCGGTGCCCGGTCGAGCGCGACCACCGGGATGTTCGCCGCGTTCGCGGCCCGCACCGACGGCACGATGGCGTCGGAGTCGACGGGATTGACGACGATGGCATCGACGCCCTGCGCGATCGCGTTCTGGATGTCGTTGGCCTGCCGCGACGCGTCGGATCCGGCGTCCGTGACCGTCAGGCGCACGCCGAGGCGTTCCGCTTCCGTCTGCGCACCCTCTCGGACGTCGACGAAGAACGGGTTGTTCAACGTCGACAGGGACAGCGCGATCCGTGTGCCGGACGCGCCTCCGCTGCGCTGGCGGTCGACGATCGCCCACCCGGCCGCGATCATCACGAGCACCAGCACCGCTGCACCCGCCTTGCGTACGGCCGGGTTTCGTAGCGGACCGCCGCCCTTGCCACCGCCCCGACGCCGCCGCCGCAGGGTGTCGAACAGGACGGCCGCCGCGATCACGGCGCCGATGACGACCTGCTGCCAGAACGCGGAGACGTCGAGCAGATTGAGGCCGTTACGCAGGACCGCGAGGATCAGCGCACCGATCAGGGTGCCGACCGCGGTGCCGACGCCGCCGGACAGGCTCGCGCCGCCGATGACGACGGCCGCGATCGCATCGAGTTCGTAGCCGGTGCCCGCCTCGGGCTGCGCGGACGCCAACCGGGCCGCGAGCAGGATGCCGGCCACGGCCGCGAACAGTCCCGACAGTGCGTAGACGAGAACCTGCTGACGATTGACCCGGATACCGGACAGCCGCGCGGCCTCGGCGTTGCCACCGATCGCGTACATCGCCCGGCCCGCATAGGTGCGTCGCAGGATCAGCCCCGTGGCGACTGCGGCCGCGATCAGCACCAGCACCGGGTACGGAAGGAAACCGAACAGCTCACCGCTGCCGAGTGTGGCCAGCCAGCCGTCGACAGGGATCGGGCGTCCGTCGGCGAGCACGAGCGCGAGTCCGCGGGCCACCGACAGCATCGCCAGCGTCGCGATGAACGGTGGCATCCGACCGGCGGTGATGAGGATGCCCGACACGACACCGGCCAGCACGCCCGACGCCATACCGGCGAGCACGGCCAGCCACATCGGGACGCCGGCGGTCGTCGCGGTCCAGCCCGTCACGATGCCGGACAGGCCCGCGATCGATCCCACCGACAGGTCGATGCCACCGCTGACGATCACGAACGTCATGCCGAACGCGAGGACGGCCGTCACCGACGCCTGCACGCCGACGTTGAGCAGGTTGTTCGCGGTCAGGAAGTCTCCCGACAGCAGTGCGAGCAGGACCACCAGTGCGACCAGCGCCGCCAACGGTCCACCACTGCCGCGTATCGACGTGACCCACCGCCGTAACCCGCCGTGCGACGCGGTCGTGTCCTCCGCCGTCGCCGTCTTGTTCTCGGGCACCGCCCTCATCCTTCCGTCACTGCGAGCGCCATCACGCTCTCCTGTGTTGCCTGGGTGCCGTCCAACTCGCCGCGGATCCTGCCGTCCGCCATCACGAGCACGCGGTCGCTGAGCCCGAGAAGTTCGGGCAGGTCACTCGAGACGACCACGACGGCGGTGCCGGCGGCGGTCAACTCGGCGATCAGTTCGTAGATCTCGGCGCGGGCGCCGACGTCGATCCCGCGGGTGGGCTCGTCGAGGATCAGGACCCGCGGCTTCGCCATCAGCCACTTGCCGATGACGATCTTCTGCTGGTTGCCGCCGGAAAGGGTCACGGCCGGCTGTTCCGGCCCGTACACGCGGATCCCCATGCGTTGCACGGCGATCCGGGCCTTCTCCGCCTGATCAGACAGATCCACCAGGCCGAGGCGGGTGCGGTCGCCGAGCGTCGCCAGGCCCAGGTTCTCCTCCACCGACGCGCCCAGGACCAGCCCCTGACCTGCCCGATCCTCGGGCACCAGCGCCAGTCCGGCCTCGTGCGCGGCCACGACATCCCCGCGCCGGACCGGGCGACCGTCGACGAGCACGTCACCGCGGTCGTAGCGGTCGGCGCCGAAGATCGCGCGCACCACCTCGGTACGGCCCGCGCCCACCAGTCCACCGATGCCGACGACCTCACCGGCCCGCACCGTGAGATCGACGCCGTCGAACGCGCCGTCACGACCGAGGCCGCGCACGTCGAGCACGATGTCGCCGATCTCGTTGCTGCGCGGCGGGTACTGCTGCTCGATCGACCGCCCCACCATCAGGCGGACCAGTTCGTCGACGTCGGTGTCGGCGGGGGCCTCCCCCACCTTGGTGCCGTCGCGCAGCACGGTCACACGGTTGCCGATCTCGGCTACCTCGCCGAGCAGGTGCGAGATGAACACGACGCCCACGCCGCGTTCGGTGAGGCTGCGCACGATGTCGAACAGGGCCGTGACCTCGCCTCGGCTGAGTACCGCGGTGGGTTCGTCCATCACGAGGAAGCGGGTGTCGATGCTGAGTGCCTTCGCGATCTCGACCATCTGGCGCCGGGCGACACCCAGGTCGCCGACGGTCGCGTCGACGTCGAGGTCGAGGCCGGTGCGATCGAGGAGTTCGCGGGCCTGGCCGCGCATCGCGCGCGTGTCGATCAGACCGAACCGGCGCGGCGGCCGGCCCAGGAAGATGTTCTCGGCGACCGTCAACTGCGGCACCAGCGCCATCTCCTGGTGAATCGTGGAGATCCCCAGTTCCTCGGCATGACCAGGGCTCCGCAGTTTCACGGGGGTGCCGTCCACCCTGATCTCCCCGGTATCGGGTTGGTGCACGCCGGCCATCATCTTGATCAGCGTGGACTTGCCGGCTCCGTTCTCCCCGAGCAGCACGTGCACCTCGCCGCCGCGCAGATCGAAGTCGACCGAGTCGAGTGCTCGCACACCGGGATACAGCTTGGAGACGCCGACCAGTTCCAGCCGCCCCGGCAACGGGCCGCTCACGACGCACACCCGTCGTGTGCAGCCAGTACCTGGTCGCGGGTAGGCATCGCGGACTGGGCGCCGGGCCCGGTGACCGTGATCGCAGCGGCCCGCACCGCCCAGCGCACCGCGTCGTCGAGCGATTCGCCGCGCACCAGCGCGTCCGCAAGCGCGCCCGCGAACGTGTCGCCGGCGCCGGTCGGATCCGTCACCTGCTCGACGGGCACGGCGGGGACCTCGATCGCGCCGCCGTCGCGCACCAGCACCGCGCCGTCCGCGCCGAGGGTGACCACCACCGCGGCCGGTCCGGACAGCCGGCCCGCCATCGCGGCCGCCTGCCCGGCCGTCTCCGGTTCGGACTCCACAGCGAGGACGGCCAACTCCGACCGGTTGACGATCAAGACGTCGACCTGGCTGAGCACGTCATCCGAGACCGGCCGCGCCGGTGAGGGATTGAGAACGACGGTTCCGCCCGCGAGCACGATCGCGGCGGTCACGGCGTCGTCGGGGATCTCGAGTTGTACGACGGTCACCAGTGCGCGCCGCAAGTCGTCGGCGGCGGTCCGGACGGCGGCGGCATCGAGGTCGCCGTTGGCGCCCGCGAGCACTGTGATGCAGTTCTCGCCGGAGTCGTCGACCTGCACGACGGCGGCGCCGGTGCGGGCACCGGGTCGCTCACCGAGCCCGACGAGGTCGATGCCTTCGGCTCCCAGGGCTTCCCGCACAGCTCGACCGTCGGCATCGTCACCGACGGCGCCGACGAGTCCGACGCGCCGGCCGAGTCGAGCAGCGGCCACCGCCTGGTTCGCGCCCTTCCCACCGACGTACTCGGAGACACCGGTCCCGAGGACGGTCTCGCCGGGCGCCGGCAGGCGCGGCACCCGGATCACGGTGTCGACGTTGACGGAGCCCACGACGACGATCTCCGGCGATGCCGCCGGTGACGCGCGATCCGAATCGTGCGGGCGCTGGGACGGTCGCGTCTGGGGCATCAGGACGGCCTCTCGGTCGGAAAGTCCATAACCATCACGAATGGAAAACGATTTCCGTGATGGCTTCCAACGATGACGGAGCGTCACGCCTGCGTCAAGGCGGCCAATGCGTACATTTCGGTCTGCATTGCCGGTCCGAACGGAAATCGATTACCGTGATGTTTCCAGGTTCTGGGTTCCACGATCCCGAGGGGTTCCATGAGTGCCACCATCCGTGATGTCGCAACGCGGGCCGGTGTCTCGGTCGCCACGGCGTCGCGCGCGCTGTCCGGCGAACGCGGGGTCCGGCCCGAGAACCGGGAGCGCGTGATGGCCGCCGCGGCCGCACTCGCCTACCAGCCCAACATCCTCGCCGCCGCCCTCCGCGGACGCACCACATACACCGTCGGCATGGTGGTGCCCAGCATCGCCAACCCGTACTTCGCGACCCTCGTCGAGGCCGTCGAGCACCAACTGCGCGACGACGACCGCAGCCTGCTGCTCGCCAATTCCCGCTACGACGCGCAGACCGAGCGACGCCAGATCCAGGCCCTGCTCGACCGCCGAGTCGACTCGCTCATCCTGGTGCCGTGTGATCGCACACTGAGCTGCGAGGCCACGGCCGACGCCGCCGCCCGAGTCCCGACCGTGCAGGTCGACCTTCGCGTCGATGCGCACGCCGGCAGTTCGGTGACGGTGGACAACGAGTTCGGTCTCCGACTGGCCGTCGACCACGTCGTCGACCGCGGGGCAACTTGCCCGGTCTTCGTCGGCGCCGAACCCGTCGACTCGTCGGCGCAGGAGCGGCTCGACGGCTACCGGCAGGCCATCGGCCGCCACGGACTGACCGAACCCGATGTCCTACTGGGCGATTTCAGCACCGACTGGGGGCGGGAGGCGGCGCGCCGCATCGTCGCCCGCGCGCCGCGCCCCGACGCCGTGATCTGCGGAAACGACATGATCGCCCTCGGCGTGCTCGACGGGCTGGCCGCCGCCGGGGTGCAGGTACCCGACGACATCCAGGTCACCGGATTCGACGACACTCCCTACGCGGCGCTGTCGCGGCCGTCGCTGACGACGGTGCGGCAACCCCAGGACGAGATCGCCGCGCAGGCGGTGCGACTGCTCGACACCGCGGCCGCACGCTCGGACAGCCCCCCGCCGCAACGCATCGCCATCACCCCCGCGCTCGTCGCGCGGGGGTCCACCCTGTCCTGACCTACGGTCAGCCGAGCGCGGCGCGCACGCCCGCGGCCATCTCGGCGACCTGCTCGTCGGTCATGACGAACGACGGCGAGAACTGCATCGCACCCTGACCCGCCGCACGGCCCGAGATGCCGTGCTCGCGCAGCGTCTTCACGAACGGCAACGCCTCTGCCGGATCGGCCAACTGCACGGCCGCGACCGCACCGAGTCCGCTGCGCACCTCCGCGACCCGCGGGTGGTCGGCGAGGGGGCCGAGGTGTGTCTGCAGGGCCGACTCGAGCCGCTTGGACTCGGCCAGCAGGTTCTCCCGCTCGACGATGTCGAGGTTCGCCATGGCCGCCGCAGCTGCGCCGGCGTGGCCGCCGTACGTGTAGCCGTGCCGCCACCACACGCCCCCGCCGAAGAACGGCTCCGCCACGGTCGGCGCGACGAAGACCGCACCCATCGGAACGTAACCGGAGGTGAGGCCCTTCGCGGTGGTGATCATGTCTGGTTCGAGGCCGAAGCGGGTGGACGCGAACCATGATCCGCCGATCCGGCCGAACCCGGTGACGACCTCGTCGACGACGAACAGGATCTCGTGCTCGCGGCAGATCTCCCGGACCTCGGACAGGTAGCCGTCCGGCGGGAGATAGATGCCGCCCGCGCCGATGATCGGCTCGCAGAAGAACGCCGCGATCGTGTCGGCGCCCTCGCGCTCGATGAGCTCGAGCACGCTCTTGGCGTCGTCCCAGGCGACGGTTCGCGCGTCGGGCATGAGCTCGCCGTAGCCCTCCCGGTTGACCGCGATTCCGGCGAGGGCGGTGCCGGCGACGTGCATGCCGTGATACGCCTTCTGCCGTCCGACGATCAGCTTCTTGCCCGGCCGGCCCATCTCGTTCCAGTACCGCCTGGCGAGCTTGGCGGCGGAGTCGACGGAGTCCGAGCCGCCGGAGGTGAAGAACACCTTCGATCCGGGGACCGGCGCGATCGCCCCGAGCCGGTCGGCGAGCGCTACGGCGACGTCGGAGGTGAAGTCGCCGAAGTTCGAGAAGTGCGCCACCTTGGACAGCTGCGCGGCAACGGCGTCGGCGATCTCGGTGCGCCCGTGCCCGACGTTGGTGAACCACAGCCCAGCGGTGGCGTCGAGGTAGCGCGTGCCGGCGTCGTCCCAGATGTAGGCGCCCTCACCGCGGGAGACGACGAACGCGCCGTCGCGCTGCACCGCCCCCATGTCGGCGAACCCGTGCCACAGCGCTCCACTCACCACATTGCTCCACTCACGAAGTTGCTCCACTCATCCGAGACGTACTTCCCGGCTCCTCCCAGCGACTATGCCACGGTTTCGGACCGGACCGCCCGGTCGCTGCGACGCCTGGCCAGACGCTCCCACCGCGCCGCGCGGTCGCAGCGGGAATTGCCGTTGCGCGCTTCGATAGGCTGTCCGGAGCATGTCGACATCACCATCTGCAGCCGAGATCCAGGCCGATCGCCGCGAGGCGAAGAAGCGTCTCGGTGCGCTCACGCTGCGCGACGAGCACCGGCTGCGCCGACGCCTCGATCGCGCCAAGTCCCCGTCCGCGCTGACCGCCCTCGACGAGGAGATCACGGCAGCCGAGTCGAGGATCGCAGGCCGCCGCGCCCAGGTACCCGCGATCACGTACCCCGAGACGCTGCCGGTCACGCAGCGCCGCGACGACATCGCCGACGCCATCGCGTCCCACCAGGTGGTGATCGTCGCCGGTGAGACCGGCTCGGGCAAGACCACGCAGATCCCCAAGATCTGCCTCGAACTCGGCCGCGGCATCCGCGGCATGATCGGCCACACCCAGCCCCGTCGGCTCGCCGCCCGCACCGTCGCCGAGCGAATCGCGGAGGAGGTGGGGCGCGATCTGGGCGACACCATCGGCTACACCGTCCGGTTCACCGATCACGTGTCGGATTCCACGCTGGTCAAACTGATGACCGACGGCATCCTGCTCGCCGAGATCCAGCGCGACCGGATGCTGAGGCGCTACGACACGCTCATCATCGACGAGGCCCACGAGCGCAGCCTCAACATCGACTTCATCCTCGGCTACCTCAAGCAGCTGCTCCCCCGCCGGCCCGACCTCAAGGTCATCATCACCTCGGCAACCATCGACCCGCAGCGCTTCGCCGAGCACTTCTCGGTCGACGGTGTGCCGGCCCCGATCGTCGAGGTGTCGGGTCGGACGTTCCCGGTCGAGATGCGGTACCGCCCGCTCACCGTCGAGGTGGGCGACCAGACCTTCGACCGTGATCCCGTGGACGCCGTGTGCGAGGCCGTGCAGGAGCTCTCGGCGGAGGGAGACGGCGACATCCTCGTCTTCCTGTCCGGCGAGCGCGAGATCCGCGACACCGCCGACGCCCTGCGCGATCGCAAGCTCCGGAACACCGACATCCTCCCGCTGTACGCACGCCTGTCCGCCGCCGAACAGCACAAGGTGTTCTCGCCGCACAGCGGACGCCGGGTGGTGCTGTCCACCAACGTCGCCGAGACGTCGCTGACAGTCCCCGGGATCCGATATGTCATCGATCCGGGAACAGCGCGCATCTCGCGCTACTCGGTGCGCACCAAGGTGCAACGGCTTCCGATCGAAGCGATCTCACAGGCGTCGGCCCGGCAGCGCGCCGGCCGTTGTGGCCGTGTCGCGGACGGCATCTGCATCCGCCTCTACGCGGAGGACGACTTCGAGTCGCGTCCGCAGTTCACCGAACCGGAGATCCTGCGCACCAACCTGGCCTCCGTCGTCCTGCAGATGACAGCGCTCGGTCTCGGCGACATCGAGGCGTTTCCGTTCGTCGAGAAGCCGGACCCCCGGGCGATTCGGGACGGCATCGCCCTCCTCGAGGAACTCGGCGCGATCGCATCCGGCAAGCAGCCCACCGTGGGCAGCGGGCAGGCGGGCGACGGGCAGGCGGGCGACGGCCAGGCGCACGCGGGACCGCAGCTCACCGCGACCGGGCGCGAGCTCGCCCAACTCCCGGTCGATCCGCGCATGGCGCGCATGCTCGTGGAGGCCCACCGCAACGGCTGCCTGCGCGAGATGCTGGTGATCGTCTCGGCGCTGTCCATCCAGGATGTCCGGGAACGTCCAGCCGACTTCCAGCAGGCCGCCGACGAGAAGCACGCGCGGTTCAACGTGGAGAACTCCGACTTCCTGGCCTATCTGAAGCTGTGGGAGTACCTGGGCGAACAACGGAAGGAACTGAGTTCGAGCCAGTTCCGGAAGATGTGCCGCAACGAGTTCCTGCACTGGCTGCGGATCCGCGAATGGCAGGACCTGCACGGGCAGCTGCGCCAGATCACCCGCGGACTCGGCTGGGAGGCAGCCGGTTCCGGGGCCTCCGAAGCGGGTGAGACCCTGATCCATCAGTCGCTGCTCGCCGGCCTGCTCTCGCACATCGGTCTGCGTGAGGGCGACAAGCGAGACTTCCTCGGCGCCCGCGGCAGCCGCTTCGCAGTCTTCCCAGGATCGGGACTGTTCAAGAAGCCACCACGCTGGGTCATGGCGGCCGAACTGGTCGAAACCACACGACTGTGGGCGCGGATGTCCGCGCGGATCGAGCCCGAATGGGCCGAGAAACTGGCGCCGCACCTGGTCAAGCGGACGTACTCCGAGCCGCACTGGTCCACCAAGCGGGCGTGCGCGATGGCCTACGAGCGGGTCACCCTGTACGGCGTTCCCCTCGTCACCGAACGTCCCGTGACCTACAGCACCATCGACCCCGAGGTGTCGCGGGAACTGTTCATCCGTCACGCGCTTGTCCAGGGCGAATGGCAGACGCAGCACAAGTTCTTCCACGCCAACCGGGCACTGCTCGACGACGTCGAAGAACTCGAACACCGGGCGCGTCGACGAGACATCCTCGTCGACGACGAGACCCTCTTCGAGTTCTACGACGAGCGGGTCGGCCCGGAGGCCGTGTCCGCCAAACACTTCGACACGTGGTGGAAGCAGGCGCGGCGGGAGAACCCGAACCTGTTGAACTTCACCACGTCGACGGTCGTCAACGCCGATTCCGCGGCGGTTCTCGAGGGCGACTATCCCGATGCGTGGCGTCAGGGCGACATCCAGTTCCCGCTGACCTACCAGTTCGAGCCCGGAAAGGAAGAGGACGGCGTGACCGCCCGGATCCCGGTCGCGCTGCTCGCGGGTCTGCGGCCGGTGGGCTTCGACTGGCTCGTCCCCGGGTTGCGCACCGAACTGGTCACCGCGTTGATCAAGACACTGCCGAAACAGCTTCGACGGCAAGTGGTTCCCGCCCCGGATTTCGCGGCGGCCGCCCTCGCCTCGGTGAAGCCCCGCTCGGAGTCGCTCATCCACGCCCTGGCGCGGGAGCTGTCCCGTCTCGGCGCGTGCCGTATCGACCCCACCGACTTCGACGTCGCGTCCCTGCCCCCACATCTGCGGATGACGTTCGCCGCGGTCGACGACAAGGGCAAGGTTCTCGGACGCGACAAGAGCCTGGCCGCCCTGCGCCGGGCCCTGGCCCCGCGCGTCGAGGTCGAGGTGTCGAAGGCGACCGCGACCAGCGAGCGGGCGCCCGCTCCGGTATGGACGGCGCAGACACTCGGCACGCTGCCCTCGTCGGTGACGCGCGAACTCGGCGGCCAGAAGGTCACCGGCTATCCCGCGCTCGTCCCGGAGGGCTCGGGGGTGGCAGTGCGCGTCCTCACGACCCCGGCCGCACAGCGCGCCGCGATGCGGGCCGGCACCCGCGAGCTGCTACTGAAGGCGATTCCGACGCAGGCCAAAGCGGCCACCAACGGGATGAGCAACACCGATCGGCTCGCGCTGGGACAGAACCCGGACGGCAGCTTCGACGCGCTGATAGAGGACTGCCGGGCCTGCGCGGTCGACGAACTGATCGCCGAGAATGGCGGCCCGGTCCTGGATCCGGCCGCGTTCGACGAACTCACCGGCAAGGTACGCGCGCAGTTGGCGACGCGGGTCGCACGCCTGCTGCGCATGCTGTTGCCGACGCTCACCGAGGCTCATCGTCTGTCGGCGCTCCTCGATCGAGCGTCCGGCGAGGCAGCCGACGATGTTCGTGAGCAACGTGAATCGCTGCTGTTCCCCGGTTTCGTCACCGAGCTGGGCTCCAAGCGCCTACGTGAACTTCCGCGCTATCTGGCCGCCGCATCGCTGCGTCTGGAATCGCTGCCGGGCAGCGCGCAGCGGGACCGCGTCGGAATGGACTCGCTCGATCGCGTGTACGCCGCGTACGACCGCATGCTGTCTGCGTTGACCGAGGAACGCCGCGGCGACGCCGACGTCAACGAGATCCTGTGGAAGATCGAAGAACTCCGGGTGAGTCTTTTCGCCCAGTCACTGGGGACGTCGATCCCGGTGTCCGAGAAGCGCGTCCTCAAGGCAATCGAGGCGATTCGACGCTGATCCGCGGGGCGGGCGTCGTCGACGGCCGCCTCGCGTGGTGACCTACTCGGCGGCGTCGGCACCGGCGAGATCTGCGTCGCGGCTGTCGCGACGCTCGCGCAGATCCTTGATCTCACGCTCGAAGTCTTCCGCCGAACTGAAGGACCGGTAGACGGAGGCGAATCGGAGGTAGGCGACCTCGTCGAGGTCGCGCAGCGGCCCGAGAATGGCCAATCCGACCTCATTACTGGGAATCTCGGGCGAGCCTGCGGCGCGGACCGCGTCCTCGACCTGCTGGGCCAGCAGGTTCAGCGCGTCGTTGTCGACCTGACGCCCCTGACACGCGCGTCGAACGCCCTGCACCACCTTTTCCCTGCTGAACGGCTCGGTGACACCGCTGCGCTTGACCACCGCCAGAACTGCGGTCTCCACAGTAGTGAAACGACGACCGCACTCGGGACAGGAACGGCGACGGCGGATCGCAGCCCCCTCGTCGGCCTCACGGGAGTCGACCACGCGCGAATCGGGATGCCGGCAGAACGGGCAGTGCATGGTGAATCCTTCGTAGCCATCGTGGCCGCTGGATCGCCTCTCGACCGCTACCGGTTCGAGCAGGACCGGCCCGTGCAGGGGAGACGCGACATCGACGCGACCACGCGATGTGGTGTGACTGACAGGATTCGAGGATACCCGCCCGACCGCCCCCGTTACCGACTCGCGGGTAACCTCCACTGTTCCGGCCATCTCATTGCCCGTGCGACGCGGGAGTGGTCACTTCTGCGCCGCGCTGACGTCGGCGCGCGACAAGGCATTCAACTCGACGATCCGATCGAGAACGTGAGCGGCCGGAGCCGCGGGATCCACCGGCGCGGTGACGCGACCCTGCGATTCGTCCGTGCGCACCTCGACCGATTCAGTGGCGACCGGGCCGGAATCCGTCTGCGCCAACCTGAGGTTGGCGATCGCATCGAGGCCGGCCACGATGCCTGCAGTGATGACGAACGTCGCGACCACGGCCGACAATCCGGATCGCGCGCGTCCCCGACCGTGGGACGGAGCGTGTGCCCGGGACACCTGCACGCCGGCGGAAGCGTGCCGCGGCGCAGTGCCGTAACGCACCTCGCCTGACGTGGGACCGGACACGCTGCGCCGCCGACCACGCTCGCGCGCACCGACAGCATCGAAAGCACCGACAGCACCGACGACACCGACGACACCGACCGTGCGCTGCACGGAACGGCACCCGTACTCGATACCCGCTCGGTCCGCCTTCACGTACACCGCGCGACCACTGGTCGCTCCCACGAAGGACCGTGCCGCCCGCTGCTCCGAAAGTGCAGTACCCATCCGAACCCTCCCTGCGAATCGTCGAATCGTTGCGGCTCACCGTGCTGCGAAGGATCACGCGAACCGTGTGTCGAGAATCTGTTCGATCATGCGTTCGATAGAACAGATATTCGATTTCTACCACGCGTCTACGACAAAGTCACCGAAATCGGCGACACGGCTCGAACAGATGTTTGAAGTAGTCGCCCGATCGGGCTAGATTCGACCCAGCAACCGATACGCATGCGACGTATCCGTGAAGGAGGGGCACCCACCATGAAGGACGACAGCACGAGCACCTCGGGCCGGTCCGGGAACCCGTCGCCCGAGGAGGGGGCAGCCGTGCTCGACGCCACTCAGCTCACGCCCCGCCAGCGCAAGGTCCTGGAGGTGATCCGGGAGTCGGTCGCCGACCGCGGGTATCCCCCGAGCATCCGCGAGATCGGTGACGCAGTGGGGCTGACGTCCACATCGTCTGTGGCACACCAGTTGCGCACCCTCGAACGCAAGGGCTTCGTGCGCCGCGACGCCAACCGCCCCCGCGCTGTCGACGTCCGCGGATTGGACGGCCTCGATGTCGGCCAGTCGAACGACCGCGACTCCTCGAGCGAGCGCCCCACCCCCACTTTCGTGCCGGTCCTGGGGCGGATCGCCGCGGGCGGTCCGATTCTGGCCGAGGAAGCCGTCGAAGACGTGTTCCCCCTGCCCCGCGAACTCGTCGGACAGGGCTCGCTCTTCCTACTCAAGGTCGTAGGCGAGTCGATGATCGACGCCGCGATCTGCGACGGCGACTGGGTCGTCGTCCGCCAGCAGAATGTCGCCGAGAACGGCGACATCGTAGCGGCCATGATCGACGGCGAGGCCACGGTCAAGACGTTCAAGCGCACCGGCAAGGACGTGTGGCTGATGCCGCACAATCCACTCTTCGAACCGATTCCGGGTAACGACGCCGCGATCCTCGGCAAGGTCGTGACCGTGATGCGCAAGCTCTGACGACAGCAGACACGACGAAGGGACCGCGGCGCGCCGCGGCCCCTTCGTCGTGTCCGACTGGTTCGGCTCAACCCAGATTCAGGCCGCGCCCGATGATTTCCTTCATGATCTCGGTGGTGCCGCCGTAGATCGTCTGCACCCGCGAATCCATGTAGGCCTTCGCGATCGAGTACTCCCGCATGTAGCCGTACCCGCCGTGCAACTGCAGGCACCGATCGATGAGCTTGACCTGGGCCTCGGTGGTCCACCACTTGGCCATCGCGGCCTCCTGCACGGTGAGCTTCCCGTCGTTGAGCTGCTCGATGAACTTGTCGACGAGAACCCGTACGGCAGTGGTCTCCGTCGCCAACTCGGCGAGAACGAAGCGGGTGTTCTGGAAACTGCCGATCGACTTGCCGAACGCCTTGCGGTCACGGCAGTACTGGATGGTCATTTCCAGGCAGGACTCCATCGCGGCGGCCGCAACGACGGCAATGGACAGGCGCTCCTGCGGCAGGTTCTGCATCAGGTAGATGAAGCCCAAGCCCTCCTCACCGAGGAGATTCTCGGCGGGCACCCGGACGTCGGTGAAGCTCAGCTCCGCGGTGTCCTGTGCCTTGAGTCCGATCTTGTCGAGGTTGCGGCCCCGCTCGAAACCCTCCATGCCACGTTCGACGACGAGGAGCGAGAAGCCCTGAGCACCCTTGTCGGGGTCGGTACAGGCCACGACGATGACGAGATCGGCGTTGATGCCGTTCGTGATGAATGTCTTGGAGCCGTTGAGAATCCAGTCGTCGCCGTCCTTGACCGCGCGGGTCTTGATGTTCTGCAAATCGCTGCCGGTGCCGGGTTCGGTCATCGCGATCGCGGTGATCAGTTCACCCGAGCAGAAGCCGGGCAGCCACCGCTGCTTCTGCTGCTCATTCGTCAGCTTGATCAGATACGGGGCGACGACGTCGTTGTGCAGCATGAAGCCGACGCCGCTGTAGCCACCCCGGGTGGTCTCCTCGGTGAGGACCGCGTTGTAGCGGAAGTCCTCGACTCCCCCGCCGCCGTACTCCTCGGGGACGGCCATGCCGAGAAATCCCTGCTTGCCGGCCTCGACCCACACCGACCGGTCGACGATGTTCTGCTCTTCCCACTGGTCGTGGAATGGCGCGACGTGCTGGTCGAGGAACTTTCGGTAGGACTCCCGGAAGAGTTCGTGCTCGGGTTCGAACAGGGTGCGTTCCACTACGTCTCCTCATGTCGAAACAGCCGGCGTGCGGGCACGCAGCGGCGGACGTACTTCCTCGACATGACCGTAAAGCGAGGATCAGCGACGATCCATGACCGAGACGAGCACGATTCGTGACCGTGTGGTTCAGGTCACGAATCGTGCTCGCGGGGTGCTGATGCAGAGTGTGCGGATCAGGCGCGGCGCAACGAGTTCAGGCGGCGCATCACCGGGTAGGCGACGAGGATGCCGACCGAACCCCACGCGATGCCGCCCAGTTCGACCGAGCCGATGGACAGGGTCAGGTTGCCGATGCCGGCGACGAGGGCCGTCGCCACCACGGTGAGGTTGACCGGGTCGGTGAAGTCGACCTTGGCGTCCATCCAGATGCGCACGCCGAGCACGCCGATCAGGCCGTACAGCACCATCGTCGCGCCGCCGATGACGCCGTCGGGAACGGTGAAGACCAGCGCCCCGAACTTCGGAGAAAAGGAGAGGACGATGGCCGTGACGGCGGCCACCCAGTACGCGGCCGTCGAGTACACGCGGGTCGCCGCCATGACGCCGATGTTCTCGGCGTACGTCGTGGTTCCCGAGCCACCACCGGCGCCCGCGAGGGTGGTCGCGAGGCCGTCGGCGAACAGTGCGTTGCCGGCGAGATCGTCGAGCGACTTGCCGGTCATCGCGGAGACCGCCTTGACGTGGCCGACGTTCTCGGCGATCAGAACGATCACGACCGGCAGCGCGAGCAGGATCACGGACAGATCGAACGACGGGCCGCGCAGGTGCGGAACACCGAACCACGCGGCCTCACGAAGCGCGTCGACGCGATCGTCGGCGAGCCCGCCGGTGATCGCCGCGAACACCCAGCCGACCACGACACCGATGAGGATGCCGAGACGTCCGATGATGCCGGGCCCGATCACGGTGGCGAGGAGGATGCCGAGGAGCGTCACGGCCGCGATCAACGGCTGCGCCTGGAACGACCCCGCTGCGGTGGGTGCGAGGTTGAGTCCGATCAGTGCCACCACGGCGCCGGTGACGACGGGCGGCATGACCGCATCGATCACTCGGGCGCCGATCAGCTTCACCGCGAGGCCGACGAGCATCAGCGCGACACCGGCCGCAACGACGCCGCCCAGCTGGGCGGCAGGCCCGTCTCCGGCGGCCGCGGTGAGCGGCGCGATGAAGGCGAACGACGATCCGAGATAGCTCGGAATCCGTCCGCGCGTGATGAGGAGGAACAGCACGGTGCCGATACCCGAGAACAGCAGCGTGGTCGTCACCGGGAATCCGGTGATCGTCGGCACGAGCAGCGTCGCGCCGAACATCGCGATCACGTGCTGCATTCCGATACCGATGGTGCGCGGCCACGACAGCCGCTCGTGCGGCGCCACCACCGCGCCGTCACTGATCCGTCGGCCGTCGCCGTGCAGCGCCCATCCGAACATCCCGGTGCCGGCTTCCCGTTCGGGCGCGCTTCCCGCGCGGTCCTCTGTACTCGTCACAGTTGGCCAATACTAGGGCCTCCGCCTGCGGCGATGCACCACCGCACCGGTACACGCCACCCGAATTACTCCGTACCGAGTGCCCGGTTCGAGTGAAGTCGCCGAGCAGAAGCGCTGCGGCCACCCACCGGACGGTGGATGGCCGCAGTGATTCGACGCGGATCGGCTACGAGATCGGTGTCATCGGATAGGTCCGATCGACCCCGTTCCCCGAGACTCGGACGGTGAGCGGCGTCGCTCCGTCCCACGCATCCGCGGCAACCGACGCGGACGAATTGACCGGGATGCTCACCGGGCCGCCGGAGGTGACGTTCTTATCGCGAACGGCGTCCCGATGCCGGACGTCGAGGGTCATCGATCCGGGGAGCCCGATGCCGTCCAGCGCGTACACATAGTCACCGTCGAGTTCGCGTTCCACCGAGAGGGTGCTGCCGGGCAACACTCGCAAACCGCTGCCCACCGCCGCCACCGACCAACTGGCTTGCTCGGTGGCGAGCCTCAAGGTCGGCGTGATCGACAGGTTGCTACTGAGGCTGAGTTTGCGCTGGTTCCGGTCCACCGTCACCGAGGTGGTGGCACCGGGTAGCAGCTTGATGCCGTCGACCTCGTTGATCCAGCCGTCGCCGTAGAGCGAGATGTCGATGTCTGCGGCCCGCCCGGCCGGGACGTTGCCCATCTTCAGCTCGAATGCAACACCGGCGGGAACACGGAACAGCTCGGACTGTCGGTTGTTGATCATCGCCAGCTTCTCGATCCCCTGGACCTCGCCACCGCCTGGCGCCGTGACACCCAGATCCCAATCGATGTTCGTGCCGTCGCGATTCTCGGCGTTGTCCTTGACCAGGACGAGAACCGAATCGTCGCCCGCGCCGTGGCAGGTCAGGCATTCGTGGACCTCGGCCGTCTGCGGCAGATCGAAGAGCAGCAACTGGTTTTCCGGCGACCCGACGAACAGGTAGCTCCTGTCCTCCGGATTCAGCGCAGTGGTGTAGTACCAACTATCGGCGGCGGCGTCCGCCACCATCATCTTCTCGACGCCGGGGAAGTTGTTGTCGTACAGGACGATCCCGGTCTTTCCGTTTCCGAGGTCGCGCAGCGCGATCGGAGTCACGGCGTGGCCCCCCGGCGGCCCGAAGAAGCCAAGCAGGTAGCTGTCACCCCGGGCCCAGGCCGCCTCGAGGTTGGCGAGTGTCTCGCTGACCGAGGACCGCTTCGACGCTTCGCTGGTCGGAAGGGAGTACTGGGTGCTGGCGTACCGCGTGATCAAGCCGTCGAGCCGATCCGATGCCGGCTCGTCGTAGACGTTCTGCCCGGACGGTAGGTGCACGTCCTTGTCGAGTTGCTCCGTGGCAAACAGTCCGGCGAGCGCGGCGAAGCCGAAGCAATGCCCGCCGCCCGCACTCTCGTTCAGATCGACCTGGAGCGCCTCTCCGGTGGCGGTGAGGACGCACCCTCCGTCGACGATCCGCGCACAGATCCGGTCGCCGTACAGCGTCTGCATCATCGTCGGCGTCAAACCACGACGATGCTCCGGAGACGGCCCGCCCCAGTTCTCGAACGAGAACCCGTCACGCTTGACGTCGAACCCACTGGTTGCGATCAGCGTGCCCGAGGTCGGGTCGATCGCACCGTACGACTCCTCCTCGCCGATCGAACCCAGCAACCCACTGGACCCCAGCGAACCACTCGACCCGAGAAGATCCGACAACGGTGCTGCGCCCGCAGGTGCAGAGAACGCCAAAAGAAATAAAGCCGTGACGACCGCTAGACAGCCCCGACGCACAGTGCCTCCCCTATGTCATTTTCAGTGTTGGACAATCGAATCCAGCAAGAGAAGACACTAGCGGAACAGTGCCCGATTTCAGGTGATCATCCGTTTCGCGCGAATACGGGTCGCCGCCTGTCCCGCGCCACAGCCCGATAGACCCCTTCCGATCGAGACGTCCGACGGCGTCGAGATCGCCCCATTCGGGGGATCCGGAACCATTGCGCGGGCGCCCGGAACGCGTCTTACGTCACACGCCGGAAGCCGCACCGGGACGACTCCACCGACGACGCAGACCCGACCGGAATGCCTCGGATGCAACGTTTCCCGAGGAGCCGACGCGCCCGTCCGACCCCTTCCACGCAGTCGGACGGAAGGATCGTGATGTCCACACCCCAGCGGGGCGCACATCTCGGCGGTAGCTTCAGACCAGCAGTCGGACGGGCGTTCACCTGGCGCCCGAGAGTTCGAATCACGCTGCCGGGCCCGTCGCGATCCGGACGCAGAACCGGACCGAGGAGACACATGAGCACAACGGATCGAGAACCACCGGAGGCGGCGCTCACCGAAGGCCCCCGGACGACCGACCCCGAGACACCGAAGTCGGGGATCAACAAACCTGTCTTCTACATCTCGTCGGCGATCATCGTGGCGATCACCGCGTGGGCGATGATCGCCCCGGACAACGCGGACTCCGTGATCGGCAGTGTCGTGGACTGGATCGCGGGCGCGTTCGGCTGGTGGTACTTCCTGGTCGCCACGTTGATCGTCGTGTTCGTGCTGTTCCTGGCGGTCTCGCGCTACGGGAAGATCAAGCTGGGCCCCAACCATTCGCTGCCGCGATACAACGTCTTCACGTGGGGAGCAATGCTGTTCGCGGCGGGCATCGGCATCGATCTGATGTTCTTCTCGGTCTCCGAACCGGTCACGCAGTATCTGGCGCCGCCGGTCGGCGAGGGCCAGAACACCGAGGCCGCGCGTCAGGCGGTGGTGTGGACTCTGTTCCACTACGGGATCACCGGCTGGGCCATGTACGCCTTGATGGGCGCGGCACTCGCGTACTTCGCGTACCGGCGCGGTCTGCCGCTGTCGATCCGCTCGGCCCTGTACCCCGTGATCGGCAAGCGCGTGAAGGGTGCGCTCGGCGACGGCGTCGAGATCGCCGCCGTGCTGGGCACGATCTTCGGCATCGCGACGTCGCTCGGTATCGGCGTGGTCCAGCTCAACTACGGGCTGCACTTCATGTTCGACCTGCCCCAGAACACCGCCATGCAGGTGGCTCTGATCGCGGTTGCCGTCCTGATGGCGACGGTGTCCGTCGTCTCGGGCGTCGACCGTGGCATCCGGCGACTGTCGGAGTTGAACGCGTTGCTCGCGCTCGCCCTCATGCTGTTCGTCCTGTTCGCCGGCAAGACCCGCTTCCTGCTGGACGCGATCGTGATGAATGTCGGCGACTACGTCAGCCGCTTCCCAGGAATGACACTCGACACCTTCGCATTCGACGCGCCACAGGAGTGGCTCAACTCGTGGACCCTGTTCTTCTGGGCGTGGTGGATCGCGTGGGCGCCGTTCGTCGGTCTGTTCCTGGCGCGCATCTCCCGGGGCCGCACGATCCGTCAGTTCATCGGTGCGGTGCTGACCATCCCGTTCGCATTCATCGCCCTGTGGATCGCCATCTTCGGCAACGCCGCGCTGTCCGTGGTGATCGACGGGAACAGCGAGTTCGGTGAGACGGCGATGTCCGCGCCCGAAAGCGCGTTCTATTCGCTGCTCGACCAGTACCCCGGTGCACTGTTCAGCGCGGGTATCGCGACGTTCACCGGACTACTCTTCTACGTCACCTCTGCCGACTCGGGCGCTCTGGTGCTCACGAACCTCACCTCGCACCTGAACGATCCGGAGGAGGACGGCCCCAAGTGGGGGCGGATCTTCTGGGCCGTCGCGACGGGACTGCTCACGCTCGCGATGCTGATCGTCGGCGGCGTCACGACGCTGCAGAACGCGACGATCATCATGGGTCTGCCGTTCTCCTTCGTGATGCTGTTGATCATGGCGGGCCTGCACCGTGCCCTGCGAACCGAGGGCTACCGCGAGGACAGCGTGCGTGCGGTCCTGCACTCGTCGCTCTCGGAACGGGTGGGCGCCGAGCGGGGAGTGCAGCGCACATGGCGGCAACGGCTGACGCGCACCCTCTCGTACCCGAACCGACAGGACCTGCGCCACTACGTCGAACGCACCGCACGACCCGCACTGCAGGCCGTGGTCGACGAGCTTGCCTCGCGGGACATCGACGCCGAACTGGTCGAGAACCGGGAGGACAAGACGGGCGTGCCGCACCTGGACCTGACGGTCGCGATGGGCGCGGATCCGCCTTTCCGTTATCAGCTGTGGCCGGAGAAGACGGACATGCCGTCGTTCGCGATGAACTCCGCCAGCGGCGACGCCGTCTACTACCGGCTCGAGGTGTACCTCACCGAGGGCAGCCAGCAGTACGACGTCATGGGATACACCCGCGACCAGCTCATCGGCGACGTCCTCGATCAGTACGAACGCCACATCGAATTCCTCCGACTCCGACACACCCCGACGATGGAGTGATGCAGACATGACCGAAACCGCAACGAACCCGACCAGCCTGTTCATCGGCGGCACCTGGGTCGCAGCCGAATCCGGCGACACCCGCGAGATCCGCTGCCCTGCAGACGGCAGCCACGTCGCGACGGTCTCCGAGGCCGGAACCTCCGACGTCGAGCGGGCGATCGCCGCGGCCCGCGATGCGTTCGACAACGGTCCGTGGCCGCGAACCGTCGCCGGCGAGCGCGGTCGCATCCTTCGCAAGGTGGCCGACCGATTGCGCGAGCGTAAGGAGGAGTTCGCCCGCGCCGAGTCCTTCGACACCGGCAAGCGCATCGTCGAGGGCCGCATCGATATGGACGACATCGCGGCATGCTTCGAGTACTTCGGCTCGATCGCCGCGACCGATGCCGGACGCCTCGTCGACGCGGGTGACGCCAACGTGCTCAGCCGCATCCAGTACGAGCCCGTCGGCGTGTGCGGGCTGATCTCGCCGTGGAACTATCCGCTGCTGCAGGCGGCGTGGAAGGTCGCCCCCTGCCTGGCGGCCGGAAACACCTTCGTACTCAAGCCGAGTGAGCTGACCCCGTCGACCGCGATCCTGCTGATGGATCTGCTCACCGAGTGCGGTGTGCCCGCCGGCGCCGCAAATCTGGTGCTCGGCGCGGGCGCTGTGGCAGGTGCCCCCCTCTCGGAGCATCCGGATGTGGACATGGTTTCGTTCACCGGCGGATTGATCACCGGACGACGGATCGCCGCGACCGCGGCGGCCACGGTGAAGAAGGTGGCGCTCGAACTGGGCGGCAAGAACGCGAACGTCGTGTTCGCCGACGCGCTGTTCGACGCCGCCGTCGACAACGCGCTCAACGCCGCGTTCGTGCACTCCGGTCAGGTCTGCTCGGCCGGCGCGCGCCTGATCGTCGAGGAGTCGATCCACGACGAATTCGTCGACGCACTGGTCGCCCGCGCCCGGCAGATCCGCCTCGGCGGACCGTTCGACGACGACGCCGAGACCGGCCCGCTCATCTCGGCCGCCCACCGCGACAAGGTCGGCGAGTACGTCCGCAAGGGCATCGAAGAAGGCGCCGTCCTGCGCTGCGGCGGAGAGTGGGGCTCCGGCGACCTGGAGAGCGGCTTCTACTACCTGCCGACCGTGCTCGACGGCGTCCGTCAGGGCATGTCGGTCGTCGTCGACGAAGGCTTCGGTCCCGTCGTGACCGTCGAGACGTTCACCGACGAGGACGACGCGGTGCGGATCGCCAACGACACGCGCTACGGCCTTGCCGGCGCGGTCTGGACGCAGGATGCGGGTCGTGCACAACGCGTCGCGAACCGCATGCGCGCGGGCACGGTCTGGATCAACGACTTCCACCCGTACCTGCCGCAGGCGGAGTGGGGCGGCTTCGGCGAGTCCGGCTTCGGACGCGAGCTCGGACCGACCGGCCTCGACGAGTACCGCGAGGCCAAGCACGTCTACCAGAACATCGATCCCGGGGTGAGCGGATGGTTCGTGGACCGAACCTCGGGATCGGAGAAGGAGTGAACATGACCTCCCAGCAGCAGGAGCACGAGTACGACTACGTCGTCGTCGGCGGCGGATCGGCGGGCGCGGCGGTCGCGGCCCGGCTCAGCGAGGACCCGTCGGTGACCGTCGCGCTGATCGAGGCCGGGCCCAGCGACGTCGGGCTCGACGAGATCCTGGTTCTCGAGGACTGGATGGCGCTGCTCGAATCCGGCTACGACTGGGACTATCTCATCGAACCGCAGGAGAAGGGCAACTCCTTCATGCGGCACGCCCGCGCCCGCGTACTCGGAGGCTGTTCGTCGCACAACTCGTGCATCGCGTTCTGGCCTCCGCGGGAGGACCTCGACGAGTGGGCGGGTGCCCTCGGATGCGCCGGCTGGGAGGCGGAGACGATCTTCCCGCTCATCAAGCGACTCGAGAACAACGCCCGCCCGGGTGCGCATCACGGCCACGACGGACCGGTCGTACTGCGCGACGTCCCACCGAACGACCCGTGCGGCGTCGCGATACTCGACGCGTGCGAGCAGGCCGGTATCCCGCGCGCGACGTTCAACGAGGGCGAGACGATCGTCAACGGCGCCAACTTCTTCCAGATCAACGGTCGCGAGGACGGTGTGCGCTCGTCGTCGTCGGTGTCGTACCTGCACCCGATCCTCGATCGGGACAACCTCACCATCCTTACCGATCACTGGGCGAAGAAGCTGCCGATCGAGAACGGCCGGTGCGTCGGTGTCGACGTCCTGTTGAAGGACGGCATCCATTCGCGGCGAATCACGGCACGCCGTGAGGTGATCCTGTCCGCGGGGGCGATCGATTCCCCGAAGCTGCTGATGCTCTCGGGCATCGGGCCGGCCGAGCACCTACGCGAGATGGGCATCGAGGTGCTCGTCGATTCGCCGGGGGTCGGCAGCAACCTGCAGGATCATCCCGAGGGCGTGATCCAGTGGGAGGCCGAGCAGCCCATGGTGACCCGGTCGACGCAGTGGTGGGAGATCGGCATCTTCTCCCCCACCGAGGAGAATCTCGACCGCCCCGACCTGATGTTCCACTACGGCAGCGTCCCGTTCGACATGCACACCGTGCGACAGGGCTATCCGACGTCGGAGAACGCGTTCTGTCTGACGCCCAACGTCACCCATGCCCGCTCACGAGGCACGGTCAGGTTGCGCAGCATCGACTTCCGCGACAAGCCACGAGTCGATCCGCGCTACTTCACCGACCCGTACGACATGGACATCATGATCAAGGGCATCCGCCGCGCCCGAGAGATCGTCGCCCAGCCCGCGATGGCCGAGTGGGCGGGCCGGGAACTGTTCCCGGGCACCGAGGTCCAGACCGACGACGAGATCGCCGACTACGTCACCCGGACCCACAACACCGTCTACCACCCGGTCGGCACGGTGCGCATGGGTCCCGACGAGGGTTCTCCCCTCGACCCCCAGTTGCGGGTGAAGGGCGTGCGGGGGCTACGGGTGGCCGACGCATCGGTGATGCCCAAGATCGTCGCGGTCAACCCGAACATCACGACGATGCTGATCGGTGAACGATGCGCCGACCTGATCCGGAACGCCTGACGACAATCCGCTCAGTGCCGCTGCGACCGTGACCGCCGACGGACCAGGCCGAACGTGGCCAGACCGGCGACCAGGGCACCGCCGACGAGCGCCGGGGTGGACCACCGCGGAGCGCCGTCGCCCGCGGCGGTCCCACCGGACGCCTCGTCGGCGGCCGATTCGTCGACCGACGCCGACAGCGACACCGATCCACCGGACCAGGAGTCGTCGCGCGCCAGGTCGGCGGCGCCGCGAAGGATCTGCAGCGGCGGCAGCGCTCCACCCGCGGATTCCGATCCGGCCAGCAGGTCCCCGTCCGGTGTGAAGGCGATCGCCTCGCCCTGAGGCTGGTTCGGGAGGGCTACCCGCACCGGCGTCGTGGTCGTCAACGCGCGGACGAGGTCGCCGTCCGGAGCCGAGAACAGGTAAACGTCAGTGTAGGTCCGGAGCGCGGCCACGGTTCCGTCCGCGCTGACGGCACCACCGGTCACCAGAGTCGATCCGCCGACCGGCACCGGACCGCCCGGCGTGGTCGTGGGGCCGAGTCGCACCTCACCCACCCGCTCCAGCGGGCTGGGGCCGGGCGCCGCGAGGCCGTCGAGCGCCGTTCCACCGGCCGGGCGATAGATCCCGTTCGCGACGAGGACTTCCTTCGTGACGATCAACGGGACTCCGTCACGCTGGATCAGCAGTGTCTCGGCGTCGTGCGCACCGTCCGGATACGTGAGCCGGTGCAACTGCCCGTCCCCGGACCCGGGATCGAGGCTGATCAACGCCACCGTCGAACGAACACGCTGGTTGTCGCCGGTGTCGGAGAGCCACAGCCTGCCGTCCGGGCCGACACCCATGTCCTCGATGTCGTACGGGTCCACCGGGACGGGAACCGTTCCCGTCACCGCGCACTCCCCGTCCAACACGACGACGGCGTCGTCGGTGCCGCTGTCACCGATGCCGTAGGTCCGGCCGTCGGCCACCGCCAGTCCCGACAGCTCCGCCACGGCCGGATCGGTCGGGGTACAGACCGGCTCGAATCGCGCGTCCGTCACGAGCACACCGGAGCCGGAACTCTGCGCCGCCGCGGACGGAACCAGCAGCATCGACGGGATCAACGCGATCGCGGCACCGGCGAGTGAGATCCGGCCGGCGCCGCAACGGCTATCCACGCCCGGCGTACTCCACCAGCGCCGAGGCAAGCGACTCGGGGACCCGCACTCGCATCCGTGTGCCGTCCTCCTCGTGGGAGGTGTCGAGGATCTGTCCGTCCGAATGGATGCGAGCGACGAGGTCCCCGCGCGAGTAGGGCACGAGCACGTCGACCTCGACCTCCGGTCGTCGAACGATCTCACCGAGTAGCGTGCTGAGCTCATCGATGCCCTCCCCGGTTCGGGCGGACACGAACACCGCGCCGGGCAGGAGCCCGCGCAGCTGGGTCAATACCACCGGGTCCGCAGCGTCGATCTTGTTTACCACGATCAACTCGGGCGGAGCGGTCGTATCGTTCTCGCGAATGACTTCGGTGATGACCTCGCGGACCGCCTTGATCTGGTCGGTGGGCAGGGGGTCGGACCCGTCGACCACGTGCAGCAGCAGGTCGGCGTCGGTGACTTCCTCGAGCGTCGACCGGAACGCCTCTACGAGCTGGGTCGGGAGGTGCCGCACGAAACCGACGGTGTCGGTGAGCACGTACTCGCGGCCGTCCTCGAAGGACGCCTGCCGGGTGGTCGGATCCAGCGTCGCGAACAGTGCGTTCTGCACCAGCACGCCCGATCCCGTGAGCGCGTTGAGCAGGCTCGACTTGCCGGCATTGGTATAGCCGACGATCGCGACCGCGGGAATCTCGCTGCGCAACCGGTAGCTGCGTTTGGTGTCGCGTGCCGCCTTCATGCCCTTGATCTCGCGGCGCAGCTTGGCCATCCGCTCGCGGATACGTCGACGGTCGGTCTCGATCTTCGTCTCACCGGGACCACGCAGGCCGACGCCGCCGTTGCTGCCCGCACGACCACCGGCCTGCCGGGACATCGACTCACCCCAGCCGCGCAGACGCGGGAGCATGTACTCCATCTGCGCGAGCGCGACCTGCGCTTTGCCCTCGCGAGAGGTGGCGTGCTGGGCGAAAATGTCGAGGATCAGCGCCGTCCGGTCGATCACCTTGACCTTGACGACCTTCTCCAGCGCCGTGAGCTGCGCGGGGGTGAGCTCGCCGTCGCAGATCACGGTGTCGGCGCCGGTCGCGAGGACGACCTGCCGAAGCTCTTCGGCCTTGCCGGAGCCGATGTAGGTGGCGGCATCAGGCTTGTCGCGGCGCTGGACCAGGCCCTCGAGAACCTCGGAGCCGGCGGTCTCGGCGAGGGCCGCGAGCTCGGCCATGCTCGCATCGGCCTGTGCGGCGGTGCCCGATGTCCAGACACCGACCAGGACGACGCGCTCGAGGCGCAGCTGCCGGTACTCGACCTCGGTGACATCGGTGAGCTCGGTGGACAGACCCTGCACTCGGCGCAACGCGGCGCGTTCGTCGAGCTGCATGTCGCCGACGGACGGCGCCGACGAATCGTCGAAGTAGTCAGCCTCGTCGGAGGCTGCATGCTCGGCGGATCCGTCCGCCGACGGGGAATGGGTGCGATGTGATTTCGTCATACACCTTCATGGTCCCACGAAGCGCGCGCGGCGTGCACGTCGATTTCCGTCCGGTGCCGGTACCCGAGCGGGCTCGGCATCAGCCCAGCTCGGTCCACCAGCGATCGTCGATCTCACCGGCGGCGACCAGTACCGACGGACCACGCAACGCGGCGCGGCCGCCCTCGACGGACACCTCGACACGACCACCGGGGACGCGCACCTCGACCTTGCCGTCGGTGTCGCCGTGCGCACGCAGCGCCGCCACCGCAGCGGCCACCGTGCCGGTACCGCACGACCGGGTCTCCCCCACCCCGCGCTCGTGGACACGCATCTGCACCGCCCCATCGGCGAGTGCGGTCAGGATCTCGATGTTGACGCCCTCTGGGAAGAAGCCCGGATCGAAGCCGGGCGCCGCCGTCAGGTCGAGGTCGGCGAGCGCGGCCGGTGTCAGCTCGGAATCGACGCATGCGAGGTGCGGGTTGCCGACGTCGATGCCGATGCCCTCGAGGATCCGCCCCCCGACCGTTGCCGTGGACGTCCCGAGTTCCCGCACCCGGCCCATGTCAACGGTCACATCGCCGTGCACGTGGTCGGCGGCGTGCACGCGGACCGGGCGGGCGCCCGCCCGGCTGCCCACGACGAACTCGTCGTGGAGTTCCAGCCCCGTCGCCCGCAGATAGTGCGCGAACACCCGGACACCGTTGCCGCACATCTCGGCGATCGATCCGTCGCCGTTGCGGTAGTCCATGAACCAGTCGTCGGGGCCGACGCCGTCGGGAAGCTCCGGTAGCACACCGACCGCAGCAAGCGAACCGGCCCGCGCGACGCGCAGGACGCCGTCCGCGCCCAGCCCACGCTGACGGTCGCACAACGCCGCGATCCGGTGCGCCGGCAACGCAAGGTCGGCATCCGGATCCGGGAGGATCACGAAATCGTTCTCGGTACCGTGGCCCTTGCTGAATTCCATGACGTCAACTCTAGCGGGGTGTCAGTCGCCCTCGACCCGGCGCAGCACGCCGTCCAGCAGGGCAGGTTCGGCGCCGTCGACCCAGTGCACGCGCGGGTCCCGCCGGAACCAGGACCGCTGCCGACGCACGTATCGGCGGGTGCCGATGAACGTGCGCTCCAACGCCTCCGCGCGGTCGTATTCGCCGTCGAACATCGCGATCACCTGCGCGTAGCCGATCGCCCGCTGCGCCGTGACACCCTCACGCAGGCCGCGCCCGACCAGCTGCTCCACCTCGTCGACCAGACCCCGCTCGAACATCAGCTCGGTGCGCAGACGGATCCGGGCGTCGAGCGCCTCGGTGTCCCGATCGACTCCCACGATGACTGTGCCCCAACGGGGTTCGCCGATCGTGGGGGCGGAAGCCGCGAACGGCTTGCCAGTGAGCTGCACGACCTCGAGCGCGCGCACCATCCGACGTCCGTCCGTCGGCAGGATCGCGGCCGCCGCCTCCGGGTCGGCCCGCTCGAGCTCGGCGCGCACCGCCGCCACCCCACCCTCGGCGAGCACCGACTCCCAATGTGCCCGGATCTGCGGGTCCGTCGCGGGGAAGGCCCACTCGTCGAGCAGCGACTGCACGTACATCATCGAGCCGCCCACGATGATCGGCACCGCTCCACGCGCGCGGATCTCCTCGACGTCGCGCACCGCGGACTCCTGGTAGCGGGCCACGGTCGCGGTCTCGGTGACGTCCAGGACGTCGAGTTGGTGGTGCGGGATGCCGCGGCGCTCGTCGACCGTCAGCTTCGCGGTACCCACGTCCATCCCGCGGTACAACTGCATCGCGTCGACGTTGACGATCTCGCCGCCGAGCCGCTCCGCGAGGTCGAGTCCCAGATCGGATTTACCGGTGGCGGTGGGGCCGACGATCGCAATGGGGGTCGAGACGTCGGTCACGGCAACCACATTCCCACGTGGTAGCCGACGCCGTACGGAGCGCCCGTGTACAGCGATTCGGTCTTCCGCGGCTGTCCGGATCCTGCTTCGCCGCCGAAGACCGCTGAAAGCACCTGCCACGCAGCACGTCCGGACAGCCCCACCGCGGCGCACAGTTCCGGATCGAGCGCGGCCAGCGCGGCGGCATCGCCGTCGGCCAGCGCACGGTCGAGTGCCGCCTGCAGATCGACGGAGCGTTCGTCGAACGCCCCCGGAGCCTTGTCGGTCAACGTGTTCGCACCGTCCGCGACCACGAGCAGGCCCTGCGGCGTGGGGGACGCGTCGAACTGGGCCCGCAGCCGCGCGCCGAGCCTCGCGCACTCGTCGGCCGGCGTGTCTGCCGCCAGCACCCGCACCCGCACCGACGTCGCCGGCGCGGCCCGGCCCCGCAGCCAACCGGCGACGAGTGCCGCGAGCGGCATGCCGGGGTCCGGGTCACCGGAGGCGTCCTCGGACAGCCCCACCCGGATGTCGACTCCGAATCCTCGGAAGGTGCCGCACGATTCGGCCGCCACCTCGACCGCCGCGCCACCCGCCTCGGCGACGCCGATCGCCGTCCACTCGGTGCACGTGTCCGCGAGCCTGCCCACCGCATCCACTGCGGCTGTGCGCAACCGGTCGGTTTCCGATGCTGCGGCACCAGCCAATTGGGGAACCAACACTGGCGGAGAAGGCACGAAGGCCGCGGCTGTCAACACACTGCGCCACGGTAGTCGACCCCGAGGTGACGCCCTCCGAGGGTCATACCTGTTTCAATAGTCGTGGACAGTCGCTGCACGATCTCACCGGCCCCGACCCGAAGGGGACGCGGTGCGGAGGCGACAGTGTGATGAGGCAGCCGTGACGCGCGGCAGAGACGAGGAACAATGACCGAGAGCAACGCACCCAAGCCGGGTTCCCCCAAGCCGGGTTCCCCCAAGCCCGGCGCGGCCAAGCCCGGTGCCGCGAAGACCGGCGCCCCCAAGCCCGGTCCGGCCTCGGCACACGCTTCTCACGCCACAACGACCAGCGATCCGAGCCTGTTCGGCCGCGTCGACGACGACGGCACGGCGTGGGTGAAGACCGCGGACGGAGAACGACAGATCGGATCCTGGCAGGCGGGCGACGCCGCCGAGGGTCTCGCCCACTTCGGCCGCCGTTACGACGACCTCGCAACCGAAGTCGGTCTGCTCGAGGCACGCCTCGCGTCCGGCGCCGGCGATCCCAAGAAGACCCGCACCGCTGCCGAGGCGCTCCTCGAGACGCTGCCGACCGCCGCGGTGATCGGCGACATCGACGCGCTCGGTACGCGACTGTCCGCGATCATCGAGGGCTCCGAGCAGGCCGCGACCCAGGCGAAGCAGGAGAAGGAGCGGTCCCGCCAGGAGCAGACTTCTCGCAAGGAGACCCTTGCCGCCGAGGCCGAACAGCTCGGGAACGAGTCGACCCAGTGGAAGACTGCCGGCGACCGCCTGCGCGAGATCCTCGACGAGTGGAAGACGCTCCGCGGTGTCGACCGGAAGACCGACGACGCACTGTGGAAGCGGTTCTCGAAGGCCCGCGAGGCCTTCAACCGCCGGCGCGGCACCCACTTCGCCGAACTCGACCGCGACCGCGCGACCGCGAAGACGCGCAAGGAGGAGTTGGTGGTGCGGGCCGAGGCGCTGGCCACGTCCACCGAATGGGGTCCGACCGCCGGCGAGTTCCGGGACCTGCTCGCGGAGTGGAAGGCCGCCGGACGCGCACCCCGCGAGGCAGACGACGCTCTGTGGCGCCGCTTCAAGGAGGCGCAGGACGTCTTCTTCGCGGCCCGGAACTCGGCAGCCTCCGAGCGGGACGCCGAGTTCGCCGAGAACGCTGTCGCGAAGGAGGAACTGCTCGCGACTGCCGGCAGCATCGACCCCGACAAGGATATCGAGGGCGCCCGCGCCGCCCTGCGCGACCTGCAGGAGAAGTGGGACGCGATCGGCAAGGTTCCGCGCGAACGTATGCACGACCTCGAGGGAAAGCTCCGCGTGATCGAGAAGCGGGTCCGCGACGCCGCCGATTCCGAGTGGCGGCGCACCGACCCGGAAGCGCTCGCACGTGCTGCACAGTTCCGCGAGCGCGTCGCGCAGTTCGAGGACCAGGCCGCAAAGGCGACCGCGGCCGGCAAGACCAAGGACGCGGAGAAGGCTCTCGCGCAGGCCAAGCAGTGGCGTGAGTGGGCCGACGCAGCCGAGGGCGCGGTCAACGAACTCTGAGAGTGACGAACGAGCGAGGGGTGTGACGCCGGACGGCGTCACACCCCTCGCTCGTTTTCGGAGCCGGAAGGACGACTCTCAGACGGTCCAGTCGTTACGCGGATCCTGTTCCGCCGCGTTGCGGCGTTCCTCCTCAGCGGCAAGGTGCACGGCAGTGCGGGTCCACACGACCTTGAGCCAGTGGAACGTGAGCACGATGACGGTGAGCCACCCCAGCACCAGACCGAACCCGGGACCAGAACTGGAGGCCTCCGCCGCCGGCAGCGTCTGACGCGACCAGATGGCGAGCATCCCGAAGACTGTGGAGACCGCAGTGCCGGCGAGCGCAATCCAGGCGACGACCCAGCGGCGTGTGAGGAGCGCGAGGATCGAGAACACGCCGCCGAACACGAGCGCGAGCCACACGAAGATCCGCGACGGCAGCTTGACGTGTTCGTCGACGGCGGACGGTGCGTAGATCAGCACGTCCCAGCCGTTCGCAGATCCGGTGTGCGGCAACGTGAACGACAGCAGCAGCACGAGCACGCACACCGCGACGACCACGGCTCGCATGCCGGGGTCGATCTCACCGGCGATCTTCTTCTCGGCCGCCTCGAAGTCCTTCTGATACTCCTCGATCGGATCCGGTACGTCTCCGCCCGGACGCTTCTCGTTGTCGGCCGCGTCGCCGCTGGCGCTCATGCGTTGCATCCCATCTGTGCTGGCAGCGGTGCGGGAACGCCCACCTGGGGCAGTCCCAGTCCGACGCCGATCGGCGGAGTCTTCGGCGTGACTCCTCGTTCGAACGAGTCACCGGCGCGGGTGCGGCGGTGAGTGAGGACGGTGTCGTCGGCGACGAGGTGGTGCGGTGCCGCCGAGGTGACGACGACGGTGATCACGTCGCCGGGACGCAGGGCGCCGTCGAGGTTGCCCTCGGGCTTGAAGTGAACGAGTCGGCCGTCGCGGGCCCGGCCGCTCATCCGCGCGGTCTCCGCGTTCTTGCGGCCGTCGCCCGCGGTCACGAGCAACTCGACCTCGGTGCCGACGAGCTTGCGGTTCTCGTCGAGAGTGATCTCCTCCTGGAGCGCAATCAGGCGTTCGTAGCGTTCCTGCACAACGGCTTTGGGAAGCTGACCGTCCATCTCCGCGGCCGGCGTGCCCGGACGCTTGGAGTATTGGAACGTGAAGGCGCTGGTGAAGCGCGCCTGGCGGACCACATCGAGAGTGGCCTGGAAGTCCTCTTCCGTCTCACCGGGGAAGCCGACGATGATGTCGGTCGTGATGGCAGCGTGCGGCATCGCCGCACGGACCTTCTCGATGATCCCGAGGAACTTGGCGCTGCGGTAGGACCGGCGCATCGTCTTGAGGACCGTGTCCGACCCGGACTGCAACGGCATGTGCAACTGCGGGCACACGTTCGGCGTCGTCGCCATCGCCTCGATGACGTCGTCGGTGAACTCTGCCGGATGCGGGGACGTGAACCGGACGCGCTCGAGACCCTCGATCTGCCCGCACGCGCTCAGCAGCTTCGCGAAGGCGCCACGGTCACGCGGGATGTCGGGGTCGGCGAACGACACACCGTACGAGTTGACGTTCTGCCCCAGCAGCGTCACCTCGAGGACACCCTCGTTCACGAGCGCCTGCACCTCGGCGAGGATGTCTCCGGGACGACGATCGACCTCCTTGCCGCGCAGCGCGGGCACGATGCAGAACGTGCAGGTGTTGTTGCAACCGACGGAGATCGACACCCAGCCCGCGTAGGCGGACTCACGCTTGGCCGGCAGAGTCGACGGGAACGCCTCGAGCGATTCGAGGATCTCGACCTGGGCCTTCTCGTTGTGCCGCGCCCGCTCGAGCAGCGCGGGAAGCGAGCCGATGTTGTGGGTACCGAACACGACGTCGACCCACGGCGCCTTCTTCACGACCGTGTCGCGGTCCTTCTGCGCGAGGCAGCCGCCGACCGCGATCTGCATCCCCGGGCGCTCCTCCTTCACCGGGGCGAGGTGACTGAGATTGCCGTACAACTTGTTGTCCGCGTTCTCCCGCACCGCGCACGTGTTGAAGACGACCAGATCGGCCTGCTCCCCCGCCGCCGCCTTGGTGTACCCGGCGTCCTCGAGCAGACCCGACAGCCGCTCCGAGTCGTGCACGTTCATCTGACAGCCGTAGGTGCGGACCTCGTAGCTGCGCCCGGCGTTCTGGTCGATCGTCTCCACGCACCCAAGGGTACGGCCCCTGACAAAAGCGCCTGTCGCGGCCACAATGTTCGTCGGCGCCGACCGACCGTTACTTGATCGTTCAAGATCGATCGGCGCTAGACCAGCGGGTACGCAATAGGTGCATATAGGGTTACGCGTTATGACGCAGCCTGAGACCACCGGAGCGGCTCCCGGAACCCCCTCGATGATCTCCATGCAGGGGGTCAACAAGCACTACGGCGACCTGCATGTTCTGAAGAACATCGACCTGGAGATCCCCACCGGCCAAGTGGTCGTGATGCTCGGCCCGTCGGGGTCGGGCAAGTCGACATTGTGCCGGACCATCAACCGCCTCGAACCCATCGACAAGGGTGCCATCACGATCGACGGCGTGCCGGTCCCGGCCGAGGGCCGCGCCCTCGCCCGGCTCCGGTCGGACGTGGGCATGGTCTTCCAGAGCTTCAACCTGTTCGCCCACAAGACGGTCCTAGAGAACGTGATGCTGGCACCGCTCAAGGTCCGCAAGCTCGACAAGGCCGAAGCGAAGAAGCGCGCCCACGCGCTCCTCGCGCGGGTCGGCATCGAATCGCAGGCCGACAAGTACCCCGCGCAGTTGTCCGGCGGACAGCAGCAGCGCGTGGCCATCGCACGGTCACTCGCGATGGACCCCAAGGTCATGCTGTTCGACGAGCCGACGTCCGCGCTCGACCCCGAGATGGTCAACGAGGTCCTCGACGTCATGGTGGCCCTCGCGAAGGAGGGCATGACGATGATCGTCGTGACCCACGAGATGGGGTTCGCCCGCAAGGCCGCCGACCGGATCATCTTCATGGCCGACGGCTCCATCGTCGAAGACACCGACCCGGAGACGTTCTTCACCGCGCCCGAGTCGGACCGCGCCAAGGACTTCCTCGGCAAGATCCTCGGGCACTGACGGGGACGGAACACACATCATGAGACGCATATTCAATCGAGCGCCTCGCGCGCTGGCGGTCGTCGCCGCACTCACCGCGGTCGTCCTGACCGCCTCCGCGTGCGGCAGCAGCGAACCGCGGGACGTGCTGGCCGACGCCGCCGAGGGCCATCTGACGATCGGCACCAAGTACGACCAGCCGGGACTCGCCCTGCGCGAGCCCGACAAGGACATGACCGGCTTCGACGTCGAGGTCGCGAAGTACATCGCGAACTATCTCGGCGTGCCCGAGAGCGGCATCACCTGGCGCGAGGCGCCGTCGGCGCAGCGCGAGAACCTGATCAAGAACGGTGAGGTCGACTTCGTCGTCGGCACCTACTCGATCACGGACAACCGCAAGAAGGTCATCGACTTCGCCGGGCCGTACTACGTCGCGGGCCAGTCGCTGCTGGTGCGAGCCGACGACGACTCGATCACCGGTGCGGAGTCCCTCGAGGGCGGCAAGAAGCTGTGCTCGGTGTCGGGCTCGACTCCTGCGCAGAAGATCAAGAAGTCGTACCCGGGCGTCCAGCTGCAGCAGTTCGACAGCTACTCGTCGTGCGTCGAGGCACTGCACCGCGGCAAGGTCGACGCGCTCACCACGGACGACATCATCCTTGCGGGCTATTCGGCGCAGTACCCGGGCGAGTTCAAGCTCGCCGGCAAACCGTTCACCACCGAGCTGTACGGCGTCGGGCTGCCGAAGGGCGACACGGAAGCACGCATGAAGATCAACGATGCCATCGAGGACATGATCGCCACCGGCGCATGGCAGCGAGCACTCGAAGCGACCATGGGCGACTCCGGCTACGCGCTGCCCGCGCCGCCGGCCGTCGACCGTTACTGATGCGGAGGAGGTGACATGGGACTGATCGATACTTATGGTGACCAGCTCGTCAGTGCATTCTGGACGACGGTGCAGCTCACCTTCTGGTCGGCGCTCGGCGCCCTGATCTGGGGCACGATCCTCGCCGCCATGCGGGTCTCCCCCGTACCCATCCTGCGGATCTTCGCGACCTGGTACGTGAACATCTTCCGCAACACGCCGCTGACCCTCATCATCGTGTTCTGCTCGGTGGGGCTCTACCAGAACCTCGGCGTGCATTTCGCTCCCGAGGATTCGTCGAAGTTCATCGATCAGAACAACTTCCGGCTCGCAGTCCTCGGCTTCATCGTCTACACCGCCGCGTTCGTGTGCGAGTCTCTGCGGTCGGGCATCAACACCGTCCCGATCGGTCAGGCCGAAGCCGCGCGTTCGCTCGGTCTGACCTTCACCCAGGGCATTCGGATGATTGTGCTGCCGCAGGCGTTCCGCGCGGTCATCGCACCGCTCGGCAGTGTGCTGATCGCCCTCACGAAGAACACGACGATCGCCTCGGCGATCGGTGTCGCCGAGGCGTCACTCCTGATGAAGACGATGATCGAGAACGAGGCGGACAAGTTGTTCCTGGTCTTCGGCATCTTTGCCATCGGCTTCATGATCCTGACGCTGCCGGTCGGGTTCCTGTTCGGTTACCTCGGCAAGCGTCTGGCGGTGAAGCGATGACTCAGCAGTCGAGCGTTCTCTTCGACATCCCCGGGCCGCGCGCCCGGGTTCGCAATCGGCTGATCGCGATCGGCTTCGGCATCGTCCTCGTCGCGGTCGTGCTGTACATACTGAACGTGCTCGCCGACAACGGCCAGCTCGAGGCTGACAAGTGGTCGCCGTTCCTGGACCACTTCACCTGGACGACGTACCTGCTACCGGGCCTCAAGGGCACCCTGATCGCCGCGTCCTTGTCGATCGTCTTCGCGCTGATCCTAGGTGCGGTCCTCGGCATCGGCCGGTTGTCCGACCATCGCTGGATCCGCTGGCTCAGCGGCGCATTCGTGGAGTTCTTCCGCGCCATCCCGGTGCTGATCCTGATGATCTTCGCCTACCAGGCGTTCGCGCAGTACGGCGTCTTCCCGTCGAGCCAGCTGGCGCTGGCCGCCGTGGTCGTGGGCCTGACGCTGTACAACGGCTCGGTCATCGCCGAGATCCTGCGCGCCGGCATCCTCTCACTCCCGAAGGGACAGACGGAGGCCGCGTCGGCGCTGGGCATGCGCAAGAGCCAGATGATGCGCCTGATCCTGCTGCCGCAGGCGATCACCACGATGCTGCCGGCGCTGGTTTCGCAGATGGTGGTGGCACTGAAGGACTCGGCGCTCGGCTACCAGATCGGTTACATCGAACTGATCCGCAGCGGCCAGCAGTCGGCGTCGTACTACCGCAACTTCTTCGCCGCGCTGATCGTGGTCGGCGTGATCATGGTGATCATCAACTTCGCGCTGACCTCGTTCGCGACGTGGCTCGAGAAGCGCCTGCGCACCGGCGGCAAGAAGGGCGGCCGCCCGGCCGTCGTACCGATCGACACCAACGAACTCGACGGCGCCCCGGGCATCGACGATTTCAGCGACACTGTGCAGTCTCGGCCACCGCGCTGATCGACAGACACCTTCGAAGGGCTCGCAGAGGATTCCGATCCTGCGCGAGCCCTTCGGTTTTCGGCCCCGAACTGACGCATACTCGAGGCATGTTCGCCGGATTCGACTTCTCCTGGTCTCAGTTCGTGTGGATCGTCTTCATCTTCGTGGGTGTGCCGAGCCTGTTCGGTGCGTACGTCGTCCGATCTGCCTGGAGGTCGGAGCAAGCCGAACTCGATCGCTGGCGTACGGGCAGCGGCCGGCTGGGGCTGTGGGCGAGCGGCCTGGTCGCGTTCGCACTGGGATTCCTGTCCTGCGCGGGCTGGCTCAGTTGGTCGGCCGACTCCCTCGGCGAATTCCGCGGACCGGCGCTGCCCGCACCAACCAAGTTCCCGACCTGGCAGGTGGTGGCGTGCGGCGTCACCGTGGTGCTGGTGTGTTTCGTCGCCGCTCACCTGTCGCGTTGGACGAAGGCAGGTGGCCTCGCCGCCGCCACGGGGACGACGGCGGGATTCACGACCGCATTCGCCGTCGATGCCAGCCGGACGGTCACCAGCCAGGAAGGAGTAGGGGTGGCGTTCTCCGTACTGGGATGGGGCATCGGCCTCGGTGTACTGATGACACTCAGAGGCGCCTGGCTTACCAGCCGGTACCGCGGGAAGACACCTCGTCGGCGCTGACCGGCACTGACCGGCACTGACCCATCCAGATATCAGCCCTCCGGGAGCTCGCCGGCGCCCGCCCCCAGGCCTGTCAGCTCAGCCTTGACGACGGCGAACGACATGGACGACGGGTAGCCCCGCCGCGCAAGCATGCCGACCAATCGCCGCATCAACTTTTCCCGGTCGTCGCGGTCGGCGATGTCTGCCGACGTCGTTCGAATCAGCTTCCTGCGCACCAGTTCGGCGGCCCGCTCGTATTCGTCGTCGGAACTGATCTGCGACAGCGCATCCGCGGATATCTGTTGGTCGATTCCCTTGCGCTGCAATTCCATCGACAGTGCGCGGCGGCCCTTGCCGGAGTAGGTGTGCCGGGAATGGACCCATTGCTCGGCGAAGGCCGCGTCGTCGACCAGGCCGACCTCGGCGAGGCGATCGAGGACTCGTTGGGTGACAGCCTGCGGATACCCCTTCTGGGCCAGCTTCTGCTCGAGCTCGGCGCGACTGCGCGCGCGGTCGGTGAGCAGGCGCAGGCATACGTCCTTTGCCCGGGCCGCCAGCGTCTCCGGGCTGCCCTTCAACTCGAACGGCTCACCGTTCTCCCCGACAGGCCGTCCGCGCCCGCGGTTCGAGGCCCGGCGCCGGCCGGTGGTGACGTCGTCACTGCCGTACCTGTCGTAGTGACTGGTGTCGTTGTGGCTGGTGTCGTTGTGGCTGCTGTCGTCGCTCATGACTGATGGTCCGTCTCCGCCCCGACCGAGGGGTCGGGCCGGGGCCGAGACATTGCCCAGGGCCTAGAAGTCGGCCGACTCGGCGGACTCGTCGACAGTGAGGACCGCGCCGATGCCGAGCTTCTCCTTGATCTTCTTCTCGATCTCATCGCGGATGTCGGTGTTCTCGAGCAGGAACTTGCGGGCATTCTCCTTGCCCTGGCCAAGCTGGTCGCCCTCGTACGTGTACCAGGAGCCCGACTTGCGGATGAAACCGTGCTCGACACCCATGTCGATCAGCGAGCCCTCCTTGCTGATGCCCTGACCGTAGAGAATGTCGAACTCGGCCTGCTTGAACGGCGGCGACACCTTGTTCTTGACGACCTTGACGCGGGTGCGGTTACCGACCGCGTCGGTGCCGTCCTTGAGGGTCTCGATGCGACGGACGTCGAGGCGGACCGAGGCGTAGAACTTGAGCGCCTTACCGCCGGTCGTGGTCTCGGGCGAGCCGAACATCACGCCGATCTTCTCGCGCAGCTGGTTGATGAAGATCGCGGTGGTACCCGAGTTGTTGATAGCACCGGTCATCTTGCGCAGCGCCTGGCTCATGAGGCGGGCCTGCAGACCGACGTGGCTGTCGCCCATCTCGCCCTCGATCTCGGCACGCGGCACGAGCGCGGCAACCGAGTCGATCACGATGATGTCGAGCGCGCCGGAACGGACCAGCATGTCCGCGATCTCGAGGGCCTGCTCACCGGTGTCGGGCTGCGAGACCAGCAGCGCGTCGGTATCGACGCCCAGCTTGCGGGCGTAGTCGGGATCGAGTGCATGCTCGGCGTCGATGAAGGCCGCAACGCCGCCGGCTGCCTGAGCGTTCGCCACGGCGTGCAGCGCGACCGTCGTCTTACCCGACGACTCCGGGCCGTAGATCTCGACGACGCGGCCACGCGGCAGACCGCCGATGCCCAGCGCGACGTCCAGCGCGATCGAGCCCGTGGGGATCACCGCGATGGGCTGACGAGCCTCCTCGCCCAGACGCATCACCGAACCCTTGCCGAAGCTCTTGTCGATCTGAGCCAGCGCCAGCTCGAGCGCCTTGTCGCGGTCGTGTACCTGTGGTGCCATCGTGGTCCCCTTTTTCGAAGTCTCGTCCAGCGATCTGAGGTTCAGGTTAGAGCCCGGTACCGACAACTTCGTCGGCGCGAACGTTCCGAACCGCCACAATCAGCCGCAACCCGTGGACGCATCGGATACAACCAGCATAAGCGAACATGTGTTCGAGTCAATCATCGACACAGCGGTGCCGGGCTATCGCCGCCGCGGCGGGACGTCGAACTCGTCGCACAGCGCGCGCCACACCGCTTTGGGGTCGAGGCCGGACTCGATGGCCTCGGCGGCGGTCTTCCCGCCCAGGCTGAGGATCACGTGGTCGACCATCAGTGAGTCGCCACGGACCTGTCCGAACTCGTCGCGGACGAGATCATGGAATTGGGTCAATCGCACACGTGCCACCGTAGTCGAATCGGGAGGTCCCCTCCCCCGCTCACCCGACGACCGAACGGCACACCGCCACGGGGTCCGCCACGTCGGCGATCCCGGCGGCGGCCCGGCGCGCGGCGTCCGCGAACGAGGGCTCGCCCAGGACGCGTCGGACACCGTCCCGGAGGGCGTCGACGGTCAGCGGCCGGATCACGACACCGCTGCCCTGCCGCGCGACACGGTTGGCGACCTCCCACTGGTCGCCGCCACCCGGCACGGTCACGAGCGGGACCCCGGCGAGCAGCCCCTTGGCGAGGACGCCGTGTCCGGCGCCGCACACGAGCGCGGACGCGTGCCGCAGCATCTCGTCCTGTCGCCCGTAGCCGGCGCGCACCCAGTCGGGCAGGTCGATATCGGGCTTCTCGAACAAGGTCACCAGCATCCGCACGCCCAGGCCGTCGAACGCCCGGATCGCGGTGTCCAGCATGCCGCCGGCGCCCATGGACGCGGTGGACGGCGCGAGCACGACGAGCGGCCCGTCACCGGGCGGAGCCTCGAGCAGGTTGTCCGACGGTTCCCACACGAGTGGGCCGACGACGTGCGCATTCGACGGCCAGTCCGGCCGGGGCACCTCGAGTGCGGGCAGGGTCGCGATCAGCCGCGCCGCCGGGCCGGGATCGTCCGCGGGCAGGCCGACACTTGTGCGGGCCTCGGCTCGCTGCGCCGTTCCCTTGCGGATGGCCGGGGCGGTCATGGCCCGAAACACCGCATCGCGTACCCGTCCGCGCACACCCGTGCCGACGGCGAGCCCGGACCCGATGGGCGGCAACCCCTTCGACGGCAGGTACAGCGGGTGCGGCGACAGTTCCACCCACGGCACGCCCAGCCGTTCGGCGGCCAGGCCACCGCCGACGGTGATGACGTCGGAGACCACCAGATCAGGGGCGACGTCCCGCATGTCGGGCAGCAGGGCCGTGGACACGTGCGCGGCACGACCGTGGATCTTCGACCCGGAGTCCGAGTCGTCGTCGAACTCGCGAGGCGCGAGACCGCCGAGCTTGCGCGCCTCGATCCCGTTGTCGCGCGCGACGTCGAGCCAGCGCCCGTCCGAGAAGAACACCGGATCGTCGCCCGCGGCAACAAGTTTCCGGCACAACGCAAGGGCAGGGACGGCATGTCCGGCCTCGGGCCCGGCGACGACGGCTACGCGCATCCGCACAGCGTGCCACACCCCGGCGCGGCGGCAACGCCGTCAGCGATTCTGCGCCGCTCGGGTTTCGGGCGCGCCGCTCCGGCGATCGGCGACGCGGCACGACGAAAACCGGCGCGGCACGCTCGTGGTCAGCCGCGCACCAGCGGACCCAGGGTGCGGCCGGCGAGTTCGACGATGCCCGGCTGGTGCCCGTTGGCGACGAGGTTGAGGATCACGCCGTCGACTCCGACGTCGAGGACCGCAGCCTTGATCTGCTCGGCCACCTCGTCGGGACTGCCGACGAACTGACGATCCGTCGCGACAGTGCGCTCGGCGACCGACAACGCGGACAGGTCCACGCCCCGTGACAGCAGGAACCGACGCTGCAGTTCGCGGGCCCGATCGCCGTCCTCGTCGAGGATCACGAACGCGAGGTAGCTGGTCTCGAGCGTCGAGCGGTCGCGTCCGATCTCCTCGCAGCGCTGCGCGAGCGCCTCCAGTTTCCGGGGCAACTCGCTCGCGTTGGCGATGATGTTGAGGTGGTCGGCGTACCGGGCAGCGAGCCCGAAAGTCTTCTTCTCACCACCGCCGCCGAGCATGATCGGCAGGTCGTCCCGGATCCGCGGCTCGTTGATCGCGTTCTCGACGCGGTACCACTTGCCCTCGAATGTCGGCCGTTCTCCGTGGAGCATCGGCGCGATGATCTGGAGCGCCTCGTCGAGCCGCTCGAACCGATCGGTGAACGTCCCGAACTCGAAACCCATCTGATGGTGTTCGAGTTCGAACCATCCCGCGCCGATTCCCAGGACCGCCCGTCCGCCGCTGACGACGTCGAGCGTCGACACGGTCTTGGCCAGCATCGCCGGATTGCGGTAGGTGTTGCCGGTGACGAGCGCGGACAGCTGGATCGACTCGGTGGCCGTCGCAATCCCGGCCAGCGACGTGTACGCCTCGAGCATCGGCTCGTCCGGCTCGCCGATGCCGGGCAGCTGATAGAAGTGGTCCATCACGAAAACGGCGTCGAATCCGGCGGCTTCCGCCTCGCGAGCTTGGGTGATGACAGTGGGAAACAGGTCGCGCACGGGGGTCGAGTAGCTGAAATTCGGAATCTGGTAGCCCAGGCGAATACTCATGCCCGTCGACGCTACGCCGCAGCGGCGAATCGGCGCGCGGGAATGTTGTCGACCTACTGGTCCAATCTCGGCTTCTCCTGTCCGCATTGCCGTTATCGTCTCGTCATGCGTGAGCGGCCGGCGGATCGACGCCTCTGGACCTGGGTGGTCCTCCTCGGCTTCACGGGCCAACTGGCCTGGACGGTCGAGAACATGTATCTCAACGTGTTCGTCTACGACACGATCACCGACTCGCCCACTGCGCTGGCGACTCTCGTCGCGGCGAGTGCCGTCGCCGCGACGATCGCCACCCTGCTCGCGGGAGCCGCGTCGGACCGCACCGGTCGACGACGCGAGTTCATCGCCGCCGGATACGTGCTGTGGGGAGCATGCACCGCGGGGTTCGGTCTCGTCAGCGTCGATACCGCCGCGTCGGCGCTGCCGATGCTCGACGCGGTGGTGGTCGCGGTCATCGCCATCGTCGTCCTCGACTGCGTCATGAGTGTCCTCGGCTCGACAGCGAACGACGCCGCCTTCAACGCGTGGGTCACCGACTCCACTCATCCCGGCAACCGCGGCAAGGTCGACGGCGTACTCGCCACGATGCCGCTGCTCGCGATGCTGCTGGTCTTCGGCGCCTTGGATCCGATGACCAAGGGCGGTCACTGGGCTCTGTTCTTCTCGATCATCGGTGGCGTCACCGCACTGGTCGGCGTCGTCGCATGGTTCGGGCTGCGCGAGCCGCGACGGCCGCGGCCGAGCGGCACCTACCTGTCATCGGTTCTGCACGGTCTGCGGCCGAGCACGGTGCGCAACCAGCCACGCCTGTATGTGGCGCTGGCAGCGTGGGCGATCCTCGGCACGAGCACGCAGGTGTTCCTGCCCTACCTGATCATCTACGTCCAGCGGTACCTCGACATCGACGGCTACGCCGTGGTACTCGCCGCAGTCCTGCTCGGCGCAGCCGTGATCAGCATCGTGGGCGGTCGCGTGCTGGACCGGGTCGGCCCCTCACGCGCGATCCTGCCCGTCGCGGCGGTCTATGCCGTCGGGCTACTCCTGATGTTCCCGGCGCGCAGCATGCTCGGCGTCATCGGCGCGGGGGTCGTATTGATGTCGGGCTTCATGCTCGGCGTCGCCGCCATTTCCGCGACTGTCCGCAACCTCACACCACCCGACCGGGCCGGGCAGGTGCAGGGGCTCCGCATGATCTTCGCCGTTCTCATCCCGATGGTGATCGGGCCGTTCGTCGGCGCCGCGGTGATTGCGGGTGCCGATGAGACCTTCGTCGATCTGGGGGTCGTGAAGCAGGTGCCGACACCGTGGATCTTCCCGGCCGCCGCAGTCGTCGTGGCGTTCATCGTCGTTCCTGTCGTCCTGCTGCGGAAGGTCGACGCCCCGCCGACACCCGAGCCGAAGTCTCTGGAGACCACCACGTGATCACCACTTGGGGCGAGGCCCTCGATCCCGACCGCGTCCTGCCCGAGTACCCACGCCCCCAGCTCGTGCGCGACTCGTACCTCAATCTCAACGGCCGGTGGGAGCACGCCGTCACCTCGGCCGCGATCGCCGCGCGACCCACTCGGTGGGACGGCGAGATCGTGGTGCCGTTCAGCCCGGAGGCGCCGCTCTCGGGGGTGAACCGCATCGTCCAGCCCGACGAAGCACTCTGGTACCGACGCACTTTCACACCGCCCGACGGCTTTGTCCGCGATCGAGTGTTGCTGCACTTCGGCGCAGTCGACCAGGACTGCGAGGTCTGGGTCGACGGCACGCCCGTCGGCGGCCACCGCGGCGGCTACCTGCCGTTCACGCTCGACATCACCGGCGCCCTCGACGCCGGTGGGACGCACGATCTCGTCGTCAGGGTCCGCGACGTCACCGACACGTCGTGGCGCAGCCGGGGAAAGCAGAAGCTCGACCGCGGCGGCATCTGGTACACACCGCAGTCGGGGATCTGGCAGACCGTCTGGCTCGAGTCGGTCCCGGAAAGGTGGATCGACCGGATCGATCTCGTCCCGCATCTGGAGACCGGCGAGATCGAGGTGTGCGTGGTGGCCGGCGGTGCAGGTGAATCCGTCGCCGAGGTCGTCGTGAGCGCCGGTGGCCGCGACGTGGTCCGCGGGACCGCCGACGTCGGTGTGCCGACCCGACTGCCACTCGGTGACGACGTGCGCGCGTGGTCGCCCGAGGACCCGTTCCTGTACGACGTCGCGGTGGTACTCGGCACCGACCGTGTGATCGGCTACTTCGGGATGCGGTCGTTCGGACTCGGCCCCGATGCGTCCGGTCGCACCCGACTTCTGCTCAACGGCGAGCCGTACCTGCACGCCGGTCTGCTCGATCAGGGCTACTGGCCCGACGGCCTGTACACCGCGCCGTCCGACGAGGCGCTGATCCACGACATCCGGACGGCGAAGGAGCTCGGATTCACGATGCTGCGCAAGCACATCAAGATCGAGCCGATGCGCTGGTACCACCACTGCGACCGGCTCGGGATGCTCGTCTGGCAGGACATGGTCAACGGCGGCCGCAGCTACCGGCCGGCCGTCGTCACCGCCCCCGTGCTGCTCCCCGTGAAATTGGACGATTCCCGGTACGCCGTGTTCGGACGACAGGACGCCGACGGACGGGCCGAGTTCCTCGATGAACTCGACGCGACGGTCACGCTGCTGCGTTCGGTTCCGAGCATCGCGGCGTGGGTGCCGTTCAACGAGGGCTGGGGGCAGTTCGACGCGGTCTCGACCACCGAGCGGGTCAGGCAGTTGGACCCGACGCGGCCTGTCGACCATGTCAGCGGCTGGCACGACCAGGGCGGCGGCGACATGGCCAGTCGGCACGTCTACTTCCGGCCGTACCGGCTCTCGCGCGCCGACGGCGAAGACCCGCGCGCCGCGGTCCTGTCCGAGTACGGCGGCTACTCACACCGGGTGCCCGGTCATGTCTGGAACGACAAGGAGTTCGGCTACCGCAAGTACGCCGACCGCGGGACCTTCGAGCGCGCGTTCCTGCGGCTGCAGCACGCGCAGGTCGGTCCGGCCGTCGAGCAGGGGCTGACGGCGTTCGTCTACACCCAGCTCGCCGACGTCGAGGACGAGACCAACGGCCTGATGACCTACGACCGCCGGGTGCTCAAGGTGGATGCCGAGGCGGTTCGTGCCTCGAATCAGCGTCTGCGGCAGCGGCACGACCACGCCGCCGGTGCACGCGCGCTCCCACTTGCCGTGCGCGAGCGCGAGATCACCGCGCCGGTGTCCCTCACGCTGCCCGACGGGCGACTGAACCCGGACGCGGTCGGCTGGACACGGACGCCCCTGATCTCCACCGACCGCATCGGCCGAGGCAGAGTGGGGAAGGGCCGCAACAAACGCTGGGAATACTGGGCGGTGACCACCCCGACGCACATTGTCGCGCTGGTGCTCTCCGACATCGACTATGCGGCGGTGCACGGCATCTGGCTGCTCGACCGGACCAGCGGAGAGACCGTCGCGTACGACGCCATCGGCATGCTCGGTAGCAGCGCGACACTGCCCGGCACCCTCGGCGGCGGGCCGGCCCGCGCACGCACGAGGAAGGTGCACATCGACATCGACGAGATCGCGGGCGGAACGCGCCTGCGTGCACGCGGGGAGCGGGTGGAGATCGACGTCATCGCCCACCGGCCCGACCACCACGAATGCCTCGGCGTCGTCGTTCCCTGGTCGGACACACTGTTCCAGTACACCGTCAAGGACGTCGCCCGGCCCGCAACGGGAACCATCCGCGTCGACGGCGTCGCGACCGATGTCCCGGCCGGCGAATCGTGGGCCACCCTCGACCACGGTCGCGGTCGCTGGCCGTACTCGGTGCACTGGAACTGGGGCGCGGGGTCGGGTCGCACCGACGGGAAGGTGATCGGCATCCAGGTCGGCGGGAAGTGGACCGACGGCACCGGGTCGGTGGAGAACTCACTCCTCGTCGACGGGCACCTGTCGAAGATCAGCGAGGAACTGGTGTGGACCTACGACCGGGGCGACTGGATCACGCCATGGCGGATCACCGGTGACACAGTCGATCTCACCTTCACGCCGTTTCACCTGAAGAAATCGGTCACCGACCTGAAAGTGTTCTCCTCCCGAACCCACCAGTGCTTCGGCATCTGGTCCGGGAAGGTGCAGGACGACACGGGCGCGTGGGTGCGGGTCGCGGACGTCGTCGGCTGGGCCGAGGACGTACACAACCGCTGGTGAATCGCGCCGCCGATCAGGATCCGTTCAGCGCCCGCTCCGCGGCCGGGAGTGCCCGCTCCCGGTCACCGGGCACGAGCCCGATCCGGGTGCGGCGGTCGAGAAGATCGTCGACGTCGAGTGCGCCCTCGTGACTGACCGCGAAGGCCAGTTCCGCGTGGGTGACGTCGATACCGTCGGCGATCGGCGTGAGGTCACCGGCGTCCGCGACGATGCCGGCTTCACTGCCGTACCGCGCGACCAGTGACGGCGGCAGACTCCTCGGCGCCGTCCGGTCCGCCCCCACCGCGGGAAGATTCGTCGTCACGCACGCGCGCGCGGTCAGTTCCCCAGCAGCGATGGCCGCGTCGACGGCGTCCTGTGCCATCTTCCGGTAGGTGGTGAGCTTGCCGCCGACCACGCTGACGACCCCGTTCGACGACCGCAGCACCGCGTGGTTGCGGGACAGATCGGATGTCTTGCCCTCGCCGGAATCGAGGAGCGGTCGCAGTCCCGCGAACGTACCGAGCACGTCGGATCGGGAGAGGGGCGTCGCGAGGGCTGTGTTGACGGTGTCGAGCAGGAAGTCGACTTCGCCGTCCGACGCGACGGGAACGTCGGGAATTGCGCCGTCGACGGCCTCGTCGGTGAGCCCCAGGTAGACCCTGCCGAGTTGCGCAGGCAGCGCGAACACGAATCGGTTGGTCTCCCCCGGAATCGGAACCGTCAGCGCCGCAGTGGGATTGCCGAGCAACTCTGCGGGCAGCACCAGGTGCGTGCCACGACTGGGCTTGAGTCGGATGTCCGGATCGACCTGCCCGGCCCACACACCGGCGGCATTGACGACGGCGCGGGCCCGGATCGTCAGCTCCTCTCCGGTGAGCTCGTCACGGAGCCGGGCCGAGTCGCCGGTCACGTCGTACGCGCCGACCCGGGTGAGGATCGTCGCGCTGTGTGCGGCGGCGGTCCGCGCGAGCGCGACGACGAGACGGGCGTCATCGATCAGCTGTCCGTCGTATGCGAGCAGGCCCCCCCGCAGCCCCTCCCGGCGGACCGCAGGTGCGAGCCGAGCGGCCTTCTCCGCGTCCACCCGCCGCGACCGCGGCAGCACCGACGCCGGCGTCCGCGCCGTGACGCGCAGCGCGTCACCCGCCAGGAAACCCGTTCGGACCAGTGCGTTCGCGAACCGGCCCACGGATGGAAGCAGCGGCACCAACTGCGGCAGGGCACGGACGAGGTGCGGGGCGGTGCGGGTCATGAGAATCCCGCGCTCCACGGCGCTCTCCCGCGCGATCCCGACGTTGCCGGACGCCAGGTAACGCAGTCCGCCGTGCGCGAGCTTGGAACTCCATCGGCTGGTGCCGAATGCGAGGTCGTGCTTGTCGACCAGGACGGTGCGCAGGCCGCGGGATGCCGCGTCGAGCGCGGTGCCGACGCCGGTGATGCCGCCCCCGATCACGAGGACATCGACGTCGGCGCTGTCACCGAGATCGACCAGCTCACGTCGACGACGATCCGCGGAGAGCGCGGACTGCGGATGGTCCTGCACGGGATCCTCCTGGAGTGGGTGTCGTCGCGTCAGCGCGGCGCGAGGTAGTTGTCGACGGCGAACTGCAGTTCGCGGGCGAGTTCTTCGGGCGGCAGCACTTCGGCCACCATGCCGGCGGACTGGACGGCGGACTGCCCGATGAGGAGCACCATCGCAGCGAGGTGAGCAGGCTCGCCCGGGCGGATGGATCCGTCGGCCTGACCGGCCACGACGGCCTGCGAGATCCGCTCGATGATCGCCCGCTGACTGGTACCGATGCGGTCGACGATGTAGGGCATCAGCAGGTCCGGGTCCGATCGCAGGATCTTCACGAACAGTGGGTGCGTCCCCATCCCGGTCGCGACGTCGACCACCGCCCGCACCAGCTGGACACGCGCCGGCTCGTCACCGTCCATGTCGGGGATGACCACGCTGATCTCGCGGGTCAGTAGATCGGCGACCACGGCGCGCGTGTCCGGCCAGCGCCGATAGACCGTGGGGCGACTGACGCCTGCCCGCCGGGCCACTTCGGCGAGCGTGGTCCGGCGGAGACCGAAGTCGAGCACGCAGGATCGTGCCGCGTCGAGAATCTGGTCGTCGACGCTGACAGAATCCGAAACCTCGTTACAGATAGACATCGTGTGTAACACTGTAACGCATGTCCGACGCCTTCGTCCCAGAGTTCCCCACCACCCCCGCGCCCGCCATGGAGTGGGACGCCTGGGGTGTTGCCGAGTCCCGACGACACCTCTCAGCGCAGGTCACCGATTTGCTGCAGCAGGCACTCGGGGTCTCCGCCGAGCAGTCCCCGCCGCCCGCCGAGGCCGACGCGACGCTGCGCGAGAGCGCGCTCGCCCCGAACTTGGTTGCCGAGTTACGAGAACTCCTCGGCGCCGACAACGTCCGCACCGACACCGCATCGCGGCTCCGGCACTCGGGCGGCAAGAGCACACCGGATCTATTGCGTCGCAAGGCGACCGAACCGCAGGATGCGCCCGACGCGGTCCTGCTGCCCGGCACCCACAACGAGGTGATGGCGCTGCTGCGGTTCTGCGCCGCCGAGGGTGTCGCGGTCGTCCCGTTCGGCGGTGGTACCAGCGTCGTCGGAGGCGTCGATCCCGTGCGCGGCCGTTACGCCGCAGTGGTGACGCTCGACCTGCGCCGACTCGACGCGCTCGTGGACCTGGACCCGGTGTCGGGTGTCGCGACGCTGCAGGCCGGCGTCACCGGGCCGCAGGCCGAACAGGTGCTCGGGGCGCACGGATTCTCACTCGGACACTTCCCGCAGAGCTTCCAATTCGCGACCATCGGCGGATTCGCCGCGACCCGGTCGTCCGGACAGGCGTCCGCGGGCTACGGGCGATTCGACGACATGGTGGAGTGGATCCGGGTTGCGACCCCGGCGGGCAGTCTCGACCTCGGTCGGGGTCCCGCCTCCGCCGCCGGCCCGGATCTACGCGAGTTGTTCGTCGGCTCCGAGGGCACCCTCGGCATCATCACCGAGGTGGGCCTGCGCGTGCACCCCGTTCCGGAACGCACCGCGTACCAGGCCTGGTCGTTCCCCGACTTCGAGACCGGCGCGGCCGCACTGCGTTCCGTCGTCCAGTCAGGCTCGGCGCCGACGGTGATGCGGCTGTCCGACGAGGCCGAGACCGGCATCAACCTGGCCCTCTCCGGCGACATCGGCGGCGACAGTCCCACCGCCGGATGCCTGGCGATCACGACGTTCGAGGGCACCGACGCCCACGTCGACGCACGCTACGCCGAGGCCACCACGCTGCTCGCGGCGGTCGGCGGCACTGCACTCGGTGAGGGTCCGGCGAAATCATGGGAGCACGGCCGATTCGACGCGCCGTATCTGCGTGACGCCCTGCTCAACGCCGGCGCGATCGCCGAGACACTCGAGACCGCCACGCGTTGGTCCAATCTGTCGAACCTGCGGACCGCCGTCACCACCGCGCTCACCGAATCACTTACCGCACAGGGCACCCCGGCCATCGTGATGTGCCATATCTCGCACACCTACCCGACGGGCGCATCGCTGTACTTCACCGTGGTGTGCGCGCAGGCCGCCGATCCGCTCGCCCAGTGGGCCACCGCGAAGCGGGCCGCAGGAGACGCGATCGTCGCCGCCGGCGGCACCATCACGCACCACCATGCCGTCGGAGTCGACCACCGGCCGTGGATGGAGAGCGAGGTCGGCCCGCTCGGCGGCCGGATCCTGCGCGCGGTCAAGGACGCAATCGACCCCGCCGGAATCCTCAACCCTGGCAAGCTGATCCCATGACGCGCTCGGTCACCGTCCTGACCAATCCCGCCGCCGGCAGCGGCCACGCCCCGTGGGCGTCGGGCGCCGCCGTCGCACGACTGCGCGAGCGTGGAGTCGCGGTCACCGAGATCGAGGGAAGCTCCGCGGACGAGGCGCTCACGTTGGCGCGCAAGGCCGTTGCCGAGGGCACCGACTCCCTCGTCGCGGCCGGCGGCGACGGTCTGGTCAACATCGCGTGGCAGGCGCTGGCCCAGACGGGAACGCCGCTCGGCATCGTCCCCGGCGGCACCGGCAACGACCACGCCAGACTGTTCCACATTCCGGTCGACGACCCCGTCGCGGCCGCCGACATCATCGCGGCCGGCGAGGTCGCCACCGTCGACCTGGCGCGGGCCGGCGACCGCTGGTTCGGCACGGTCCTGTCGAGCGGCTTCGACGCACTGGTCACCGACCGCGCCAACCAGATGCGCTGGCCCAAGGGCCCGATGCGCTACAACCTCGCAATGGTCGTCGAACTGGCGCAGCTGAAGCCGATTCCCTACCGGATCGTGCTCGACGACCGCACGATCGAACTCGACGCGACGATGGTGTCGGTGGGTAACGGCACGTCGTACGGCGGCGGCATGCTCATCACCCCACACGCGAAGCTCGACGACGGACTCCTCGACGTCACGGTCGTGAAGTCGGGTGGCCGCTTCAAACTGGTGCGCCTGTTCCCCACCGTCTACAAGGGCACACACGTCGAACTCGACGAGGTGGAGACCTTCCGCACGCGCACACTGAGGCTCGAGACGGGGGTGCCCGTGACGTCCTATGCGGACGGCGAGTTCGTCGGACAGCTGCCCATCGACATCGAGGCCGTGCCGGGTGCCGGACACGTCATCGTCGGCGCGCCCGTCACCTGACCGTCAGCCGCTGAAGACGTACAACTCGAAGCCGACAGCACGCTCGGCGTCGAAGCCCGGTTCGGGTCCGGTGGCCATCTCGATCTGCCGGGCCGCCTGATCCAGGACCGGCTCGTCGGCGAGCGCCTCGAGATACGCACGGTGCTCGCACAGCGATTCGACCGCCCGCTCGACAGTGGTCGTGACGTCCACGGCGTGTGTGACGCCGAGCATCGCGTTCACCGCCGCCCATCGCACACCCGTCCACGGCAGCTCGGTGAGTTCGGGAAAGATCCACTCGTTCGCGGCGTCGGAGACGGCGTCGAGCACCGCGAGCCCGACGGCGCGGTGATCGGCGCTGTTGAGGAAACCCGGCCCCCACGTCTCGCGGTGGTTCATAGTCACGACCATCTCGGGCTTGTGCTGCCGGATCACCCGAGCGAGGTCCATCCGCAGCTGCGGACCGTACTCGATCCGGCCGTCGGGGTAGCCGAGGAATTCCACCGTCGACACCCCGACCACGGCGGCCGATGCCCGCTCCTCGTCCTCGCGCAGTGGACCGCACCGGGCAGGGTGCAGCCCCTCGATGCCGGCCTCGCCACTCGTGACCAGGACGTACCGGATGTCTTTGCCCTGGTCGGTCCATCGCGCCACCGCCGCGGCGGCGCCGTACTCGATGTCGTCCGGGTGGGCGACGATCACCAACCCGCGCTGCCAGTCCTCGGGAATCGGCTCCATGTGGTCAGCATGCCCCGACCGGGGCGCCCGTGCGCGCCGAAATCCGCAGATCGAGCCACCACACAGCGAGAACCGCCAACGACAGCGCTGCACCCGCCCAGCAGACGCCGGCCCAGCCGTGGGTGGCCCACAGCAGTGAACCGAGCGCCGACCCCGCCGCGCCACCGACGAAGTAGCCGGTCATGTACACCGCCGTGACCCGCGAACGCGCCTGCGGCGCAAGCGCATAGATCACGCCCTGGTTACTCACGTGCACGCACTTGAGCGCCACGTCCGAGATCAGCAAGGCGAGCACGAATGCGATCAGACTGCTCGCGCCCAGCCCGAACAGCGCCCACGACGCCATCAGCACCGCGGCCCCGGCTCCTGCGGTGGCCCGCGCGAAACCGCGATCCGCGAGACGCCCCGCAACATTGGCCATGACGGCGCCGGCGACACCCGCGAGTCCCACCAGGCCGATCGCGACGTCGTCGAGTCCGAACGGTTCCGCGGCGAGGACGAAGGCCATCGCCGCGAACACCGTACTGGCCGCAGCGAAGCTGAGGGCACTCATCGCGGTCGCGGTGCGCAGTCGCGGCTGATCGCGCAGCAGTGCGCCCATGGACGCCAGGATCGCGCCGTAACCCAGTCCGTGCCGGTCCCGTGACGCCGGCAACGTGCGCCACAGCACCGCGGCGATCAGCACCATCGCGACCGCACTCACCCGGTACACCGTCTGCCATCCCCCGAACGGCGTCAGCAGGCCTGCGACGCTGCGCGCCAACAGGATGCCGACCATGAGGCCGCTCATGACGGTGCCGACGGCGGTGGCTGCGCGTCCGGGCTCCGCGAGCGCCGCAGCGAACGGAACGAGCACCTGGGCCGCGACCGAGAACAGACCCGCCATCGCGGTGCCGACCAGCAACCACCCGATCGTCGGCGCGAAACCGCACACCGCCTGTCCGGCGGCGGCCAGAACCATCAACCCGACACTGAGGACTCTGCGGTCGACGAGATCCCCGAGCGGGACGAGGAACAGCAGGCCGAGACCGTAGAACACCTGGGAGAGCGTGACCGTGACGGCCGCGGTCGACTGGTCCACGCCGAGCGCAGTCGCGATCGAGTCGAGCAACGGTTGATTGAAGTAGTTGCCGCCCACGCACAGTCCGCACGCGACGGCCATGACCAGCAGCAGGCCCGCTGACAGCGCGGGGCGGGTGGGGGTTCGGGTTTCGGTGACACTCACCGAGCAATTCTTTACCCCACCTAATCATCTGTCTAACATCTGAATCAGATCGAATCCATCGTCGATCACGATGCTCCGGGAGGCGGCGTGGAATTACGACAGTTGCGGTACGCGCTCGCGGTGGCGGAGGAGCGACACTTCACTCGCGCCGCGGCACGCATGCACGTGGCGCAGTCGGCGCTCAGCCATCAGGTCCGGCAACTCGAACGCGAACTCGGCACCACCCTGTTCGTCCGGACCAGTCGAAGGGTGGAACTCACCGAGGCCGGTGAGAGATTCGTGCTGCGAGCGCGGGAGGTGCTCGCGGCCGGCGAACGCCTACGCGGCGAGGTCGCAACCACCGGAAGCGAGGTGAGGGGCACCCTGCGGATCGGCACCATCACGACCCTCACTCAGATCGACCTCCCCGCGCACATCCGGACGTTCCTCGACTCCCACCCCGGCGTCGACGTGCACGTGGTGTCCTCGATGAGCGAGACGATCGTCGAACAGGTCGACGCCGGCGAACTCGACCTCGGCTTCATCGGGCTGTGGCATACCCGGCCCCGCGCCGGCCTCACCGCGCGCGTGCTCGGAACCGAACAACTGGTCGCCGTCGTCGGACACGATCACCCGTGGGCGACCCGCACCACCGTCACGCTGCTCGATCTCGCCGGAAAACCGACCGTCGACTTCCCTGCGGGCACCGGCGCTCGGCGCCAGAGCGACGACGCCTTCGCGATGGCCGGCCTACCCCGCAACGTCGTCGCGCAAGCCGGAACGGCGACGCTCGTCGCCGCACTCACCGAGGCGGGCGTCGGGGTCGGATTCCTGCCCGAGTCCGATGCCGTCACCCGGGCGGAGCTGCGCGTGCTGCGCATCGCCGACGCCCCGATCCGCACGGTGCACATGATCAGCAAGGCAACTCTCGTCACTCCGCCGGGCCGGGCGTTCACCGACCTGATCGAACAGCACCTCGCCGATGGCTAGAGCCGGGAGTTGTCGGAGCGGTCGGTCGATCCCGACATTGCCTTGAACAGCATGTAGAGCCCGAAGACGATCGCGCTCACCACAAGAATCCCAAACAGCCCCTTGACCAGCGCCCCGATCAACGCGAACGCGATCCAGACAAGTGCCACGGCGCCGACGATCTTCCAGAACACGATGTGCCTCCCGCTTCGATCCTCACCGACGATCCTACGACCGCCGCAGTTCGATGCTCCCACGGCATGAAATGGAAAGCAGCAGCTCAACGCCAAGATCGGGGAAAGATGGGTGAAGACCCTGAGGCCACCGGGCGGGAGGGAATGCGTCTCGACACACCGCTTGACATAAGCTCGCCGGGTTGGACCCGATCCGTCCCGTTCGCGAACACCACGAGGAGCAGTAGGTAGCCGTGTCGTCGACTTCCACCACGGGCACTCCCCGGAACACCGCTCGCGATCTCGCACAGATCGCAGTCTTCGCTGCACTGATCATCGCGCTGGGCCTGCCCGGAACGATCAACGTCGGCGGCTCGGCCGTGCCGATCACGCTGCAGACCCTGGGCGTCATGCTCGCCGGCGCGCTGCTCGGCCCCCGCAAGGGCACCCTCGCGGTACTCACCGTGATCGTCCTCGGCCTGGCGCTGCCGGTCCTCGCCGGTGGCCGCACGTCGCTCGTGTCGCTGTCGAGCCCCACCGCGGGCTTCCTGATCGGCTGGCTGCCCGCCGCCGCCGTGATCGGCTGGCTGAGCTACCGCATGCTGCCCAAGTACAACGTCTTCGGCGGCGTCGCGATCAATCTGCTCGGCGGCATCGTGGTGCTCTACGCGTTCGGCATCCCCGGGATGCTTCTCAAGACGGATCTGACGGTGTCGGCCGCGTTCGCCGCCAACCTCACCTACCTGCCCGGCGACGTGATCAAGGCGGTGGTGGCCGCTACCGTGGCCGCACAGGTCCACCGCGCCTACCCGGCACTGGCCGCCCGGAGCCTGCCCACGGCTCCGGTCCGGGTCGACGCCGCGTAGATCGCTTCGTACACGATGAGCGAGATCCGATTCGACGCCGTCCAGCACTCCTACGGTGAGCGCACGGTGCTCGCAGGAATCGACCTCGCCCTCACCGAGCGCCGGATCGGCATCATCGGCGCGAACGGCAGCGGCAAGTCGACGCTGGCCCGCATGATCAACGGTTTGGTGGCGCCGACATCGGGAGCGGTGTCCGTGGACGGACTCGACACCGCCCGCAAGGGCCGTCAGGTGCGCAAGAAGGTCGGGTTCGTGTTCACCGACCCGGACCACCAGATCGTCATGCCGACGGTGTCCGAAGACATCGCCTTCTCGCTGCGCCGCAGTTCCCTCAGCAAACCCGAGCGAGCCGAGCGGGTCACCCAGGTCCTCACCGACTTCGGTCTGGACGATCACGCCGACCATCCCACACACCTGCTCTCGGGTGGCCAGAAGCAGTTGCTGGCCCTGGCGGCGGTGATGGTGACCGATCCCGACGTCCTCGTCGCGGACGAGCCGACCACGTTGCTGGACCTACGCAATGCGCGGCTGATGCGTTCGACGCTCGCCGCACTGCCGCAGCAGGTGATCGTGGTGACCCACCATCTGGACCTTCTCGACGACTTCGACCGCGTGATCGTGATCGACCAGGGACGCGTCGCCGCCGACGGCGCACCCGGAGAGGCGATCACGCACTACCGCGAGCTCATCGGATGACCACGCTCGGCCTGTACTCCCCCGGATCCTCGCTACTGCACCGCCTCACGCCCGGCCCCAAGCTGATCGCGATGGTGCTGGCGATCACCGCCGTGACGATTCTCGTGCGCCAGCCGTGGCAACTGGTGCCCGCAATCGCCGTCGTCGCGGTCCTCTACGCGATCGCCCGGATTCCAGCGCGGGTCGCTCTCGCCCAGTTGCGCCCGCTGCTGTGGGCGCTGATCTTCATCGGCGCGTTCCAGGTGATCTTCACCGGTTGGGCTCGCGCCACGGTCGTGTGCGGCACGATCGTGCTCGCGGTGGCGCTGGCCGCGCTCGTCACGCTCACGACACGGGTGAGCGACATGCTCGACACCGTCAGCCGAGCCCTGGGCCCGCTGCGTCGGCTCGGTGTGAATCCGGAGCGGGCGGGGCTGGTGCTCGCGATGACGCTGCGGTGCATCCCACTGCTCACCGGGATCGTGCAGCAGGTATCCGAGGCGCGCAAGGCTCGCGGACTGGGGTTCTCGCTGCGCGCGCTGGCAGTGCCGGCCGTCGTGTCGGCGCTGATGACCGCCGAGGCGATGGGCGACGCCCTCGCCGCGCGCGGTGTCGACGACTGAGAGCTCGCAAGCTCAGCGCCGGAACCGGCGGTCGATCTCGTCGACCTCGCCGAGCGCGTCGGCCCAGCCTTCGAGCCGATCCGACGCGGACAGCAACTCCTGACGCTGCTGATCGAGCAGCGAGTACGACGACGACTGTGCAGGCCCGGTCATCCGCGCGGCGGCGGTGACGAGTCCCTCGTACTCGGCGACGCCGACGTCGAGCTGCTGCCCAGCGCCACGGACCGCGTGCTGGAGATGGGGGGCTGCCGCAGCGGTTCCCCGCCCCGCATTCTCCATCGCGACGACATCCGCCGCGACGGCACGCAACGTCGACGACGCCTCCCGCGCAGTTTCGCCCGTGTGATCGAGCTCGTCGACGTCCACGACCGCGGACCTACCCAGGACGCCGAGGATCTGGTTCAGGCTGGTCTCGGCGCGAGCGAGGCGTTCCATCGGGGCACGCGCGGCCGAACCTGCGGGCGGCAACGGTTGACGATTCGTGCCCGCCGGTGGCAGCGGTGTCGCCGTCAGCCTGCGATAGGTACCGACCGCGATCACCGCGGGTACCGCGAACAAGGCCGCGGCTCCGCCCGTCGCGACCACCGACCAGTCCGGGGCCGACGCGACCGCGAGTGATGCCGTGCCCACGACACCGGCGCCCGACGCGATCCCGAATCGGGTGGCCCGATTGCGCGCCCGACGCCGTTTGCGCAGCATTCGCTCGCGCGGATCCGACCACCGTCGGACGCTGTCGGCGACGGTGCCGCTCACCTCACGCAGCACGTTCTGGGCACTGCTCACCGCGGAGGCCGCGCTGCCCGCAAGCGTCGAGGCATCTCCGAATACAGAGCCGGCCGGCCGGGATCGTTTCCCGGACCGGCCGTCTCGTGCGTTTCTCATCGAACCCGTCTTCGTGTTCGCCGCGAAGCGTTCCTACTGCGCGGTGGTCTCGCCGTTGGCGGACGCCGCCGGCGGCTCCGGCGCGGCGGGGGTCGCCGCGGTGCCACCGGACGGAAGTGCGTCGCCCTTCATGGAGGCGCGAATCTGCTCGAGGCGGCTGTGTCCGGCCATCTGGACGCTCGCCTGCTGGACCTCCATCATGCGACCCTGCACCGAGTTCTGTGCCAGCTCTGCGGCGCCGAGAGCGTTGGCGTAACGCTGCTCGATCTTTTCGCGGACAGCATCGAGGCTCGGGGTGTTACCCGGAACCGAGAGGGTCTGGTCCATGGACCGCAAGGAGTCGGAGACGCGCTCCTGCATCTTGGCCTGCTCCAGCTGGCTGAGCAGCTTCGTGCGCTCGGCAACCTTCGCCTGCAGCGTCATGGCGTTCTGCTCGACAGCCTTCTTCGCCTGCGCGGCCGCCTGCAGCGCCTGGTCGTGCAGCACCTTGAGGTCCTCGACGGACTGCTCGGCCGTCACCAACTGGGCCGCGAAAGCCTCGGCGGCGTTGGTGTACTGGATGGCCTTCTCGTTGTCACCGGCGGTGGCCGCCTGGTCGGCGAGCGTGACGGCCTGGCGCGCATTGGCGTTCAGCTTCTCGACCTCGTCGAGCTGGCGGCTGAGCTTCATCTCCAGCTGACGCTGATTGCCGATGACCGACGCCGCCTGCTGGGACAGGGCCTGATGCTGACGCTGCGCGTCCTCGATCGCCTGCTGAATCTGAACCTTGGGGTCGGCCTTCTCATCAATTTTGGAATTGAAGAGCGCCATCAGGTACTTCCAGCCCTTGACGAAAGGATTAGCCATGGGTTGATCCTGCCTCCATCTGGTGCGCCGCGCCACGCGCGACCCGATGCGCGACGGTCGCGCATCGAACTCGAGTTCTGCCCCTACTTGCTCGACCGAAGCCTACGGACCGTGTGGTTCGTGACTGCCGATCGCCCTGCTGTGAATCTATCGGTTCGTGCGTGTCGGGTACACGACTCAGGCAGCCGCGAGAGCGCGCGTCGCAGGCGCGGGGATCACGACGCGCGTGTCCTTCGCGATGCGGCCACTCACCTGCTGGGCACCCGGGGCCGCACCAGTGGTGTCCGGCGCCTTGACTGCCAGCGACTCGCTGACGTCGACCAGCACCTCGGACAGTGGAACTTCGAGCGCGACGCAAATGGCGGCGAGGAGTTCGCTCGACGCCTCCTTGCGACCCCGCTCGATCTCGGAGAGGTACCCGAGACTGACGCGCGCGCTGTTCGAGACCTCACGCAGCGTCCGGCTCTGCGACACGCGTGTGCGCCGAAGACTGTCACCGATTGCCTCACGCAATAGCAGCGCCATCTCGCTCCTCCTTCTTCCGACACCCCACTCGTGAATACAAACGCACGAACGCGGTCGATTGGTTCCCGAAACCCTATCGCGCCAGACGTTCGAGCAAACCCGACACCGCCGCTCGCACACTGCCGAGGCGGATTTCCCACCGCTCGCCGGTCAATTCCAGGGCCGTGACCTCGGTACCGTCGGGCCCGCTGACGCCGAGGAACACCGTTCCGGGCGGGTGACCGTCCTGGGGGTCGGGACCGGCCACTCCGGTCAGGCCGATCCCCCAGTCTGCCCCGCAGCGTTCGCGCGCCCCTGCCGCAAGTTGAGCGGCCGTGGTCGACGCGACCGGACCGTCGGTGGTGAGGACAGCGGCCTCGACCCCGGCGAGGCTGCCTTTGAGGTCGGTCGCGTAGACGATCAGCCCACCTCGCAGCACAGTGCTCGCGCCGGGCACTCCCGCCACCGTCGCGGCGAGGAGACCTGCGGTGAGCGACTCCGCTGTGGCCACGGTCTGACTCCGCCGGGCCAGTGCCTCGACCAGGTCCCGAGCGGGCACCGACGCGGTGAGCGGATCCGTCATGTGCCGCCGTGTCGCACACCGGAGCGCAGCCGCACGGCCTGAACCACGTAGTCGAGGCCGGTGGCGACCGTCAGCAGCACTGCGATGCCCATCAGGGTGGCGCTGAGCGGCATGAAGGCGTCCGGCAGCGGGACCAGGTACAGGCCGATCGCGACGGACTGCACGAGGGTCTTGAGCTTGCCGCCGCGCCCTGCCGGGATCACCCCGTGGCGCAGCACCGCGAAGCGCATCAGCGTGATACCCAGCTCGCGTGCCGCGATGATGCCGGTGACCCACCACGACAGGTCGCCGAGCATCGACAGCCCGACGAGCGCCGCGCCGATGAGTGCCTTGTCGGCGATCGGATCCGCCATCTTCCCGAAATCGGTCACCAACCCATGCTTGCGGGCCAGCTGTCCGTCGATCCGATCAGTGACGGCCGCGATCGCGAAGATCGATGCAGCGATGATCCGCCATCCCGTGGAGTGCCCGCCATCCACGAACAGCGCCACCAGGAATACCGGAACGAGCACGATCCGGAGGATCGTCAGGATGTTCGCGATGTTCAGCAGCGGCACCGGGGTGTGCGGTGCGACGCCGGCAGCCGGCTGGGCGTCGGGTGCTGCGGCCGTCTCACGCCGAGGGGTGCTCATGAGCGATCCGATCCGACGGTTCGCCCAGGCATGCCCGAGACGTACGGGACGTGATTCGGGGCGACGGATCGGGGCGGCACACTGCTCACAATATCGGTTCGGGGGATGACTACTGTGCACCACATGACATCTGGGACTCCGACGGCTGGATCGAACGAGGCTGAAGGGATGAAGGTGCGCCGCGCGCGCACCTCGGACGTACCGGAAATCAAACGACTCATCGACATATACGCCGGGAAAATCCTGCTCGAGAAGAATCTCGTGACGCTGTACGAGGCCGTGCAGGAGATCTGGGTCGTGGAGGAGGCCGGAGCGGTCGTGGGCTGCGGCGCGCTGCACGTGCTGTGGTCCGACCTCGGCGAGGTCCGCACGGTCGCGGTCGATCCGTCGGTCAAGGGTCGCGGCGCCGGCCACCTGGTGGTCGCGAAGCTCATCGAGATGGCTCGCGAACTGGAACTCGAACGATTGTTCGTCCTCACCTTCGAGGTGAACTTCTTCGCCAAGCACGGGTTCGCGGAGATCGAGGGCACCCCCGTCACCGCCGAGGTGTACGCCGAGATGTGCCGCTCCTACGACACCGGTGTCGCCGAGTTCCTGGACCTGAGTTACGTCAAGCCGAATACGCTGGGTAATACCCGCATGCTGCTGACGCTCTGAGCACGTCCACACTCCGGGAACGAGGAACCATGCCGCTGTTCGCAGTCCAATACACATACGCGCACGAGAAGTCCGCGCAACGCGACGACCATCGCACGGACCACCGCGCGTGGCTCGCGGATCTCGTCCGCCGTGGCATCGTCCACTCGTCCGGGCCGTTCGCCGATGGCGGTGGCGCCCTCATGATGGTCGAGGCCGCGGACGCCGAGGACGTGAACTCGCTCTTCGATCAGGATCCGTTCGCGAAACGGGACCTCGTGCAAGCACGTGTCGTCCGCGAGTGGATTCCGGTGTTCGGCGTCTTCGTGAAGTGAGCGGCGAACGCCGGTCGGACCACTGGTCCGACCGGCGTTCCCGGTCAGTTGTGCACGTCTAGTTGTGAACCGGCGTGTCGTCCGACTTGTTGCGAGTCTTGAGCAGGCTCGCAACCGTCGTCACGACGAGGACACCCAAGATCACGCTCAGCGACATCACGGTCGAGATCTCGGGGACCGAGACGTGCTCACCACCGTTGATGAACGGCAGGCTGTTCTCGTGCAGGGCGTGCAGGACCAGCTTGACGCCGATGAACGCCAGGATGAGCGACAGTCCGTAGGACAGGTACACGAGACGCTCGAGCAGTCCGCCGATGAGGAAGTACAGCTGGCGCAGGCCCATCAGCGCGAACGCGTTGGCGGTGAACACCAGGTACGGCTCCTGGGTGAGGCCGTAGATTGCGGGGATCGAATCCAGCGCGAACAGCACGTCGGTGAAGCCGATGACGACGAGCGCCAGCAGCAGCGGCGTCACGACACGCTTGCCGTCGATCTTGGTGATCAGCTTGTCGCCGTCGTATTCCTCGGTCGTCGGGAGGAGGCGCTTGATAAGCGTGACGATCTTGCTCTCGCGCTTCTCCTCCACCTCGGCCTCGTGACCCGAGTCCTTGACCAGCTTCACGGCCGTGAAGATCAGGAACGCGCCGAACAGGTAGAAAACCCAGCTGTAGGTGTTGATCGCCGCGGCACCGACCGCGATGAAGATGCCACGCATGACCAGCGCCATGACGATGCCGATCAGCAGCACCTTCTGCTGGTACTCACGCGGCACCGCGAAGGTGGACATGATGATCACGAAGACGAACAGGTTGTCGACGGACAACGCCTTCTCGGTGACGTAGCCGGCGAAATACTCACCGCCGAAGGTAGTGCCCCAGATCGACATGACTATCAGGCCGAAAACGATCGCGATACCGATGTAGACCGCGGACCAGAAGGCCGACTCGCGGAACGACGGAGCGTGCGGGGTGCGCACGTGCGCGAAGAAGTCGAAGACGAAGAGTCCGAGAATCACCAAACACGTGATGATCCAGACGAGGGGGGAGACATTCATCAGCGATAGACCTCCGGTAGGTACGTTTCACCACCGGAGGTCTCTCCCGCAGATCGACCGGCGATGCCAGGTGTGATCGGCCGACAGAACCGGACCGGCAACGGTGCCGATCGTGTTGACGAGTCTGCCGCAGGAACGGGGATACTCCCCTCCAAAAGTGCTTCCTATTCAACCACAGGCACCGCGCCGAGGCCTAATACGGACAAATCGGTCAGTCGGAGTCCGGTGCCGCCTCCGGGTCGCCACCACGGATCGACCACAGGAGACCCTCCAGCTCGTCCGACTTGATCAGGACCTCCCGCGCCTTCGACCCCTCGCTCGGACCCACGACGCCGCGGGTCTCCATGAGATCCATGAGTCGGCCGGCCTTCGCGAAGCCCACGCGAAGCTTTCGCTGCAGCATCGACGTGGACCCGAACTGGCTCGAGACCACCAATTCGACCGCCTGCAGCAGCACATCCATGTCATCGCCGATGTCGGGGTCGACGTCCTTCTTCTCCCCCGCCTTCTGCGCGGTGACGCCCTCGGTGTACTCGGGCTCGGCCTGATTCTTGGCGAAGTCGACGATCGCCGCGATTTCCTCGTCGGTGATGAACGCGCCCTGCATGCGGACCGGTTTACCGGCTCCCATCGGCAGGAACAGCCCGTCGCCCATACCGATGAGCTTCTCGGCGCCCGGCTGGTCGAGGATGACGCGCGAGTCGGTGAGGGACGAGGTCGCGAACGCGAGCCGCGACGGGACGTTGGTCTTGATGAGACCGGTGACGACGTCGACGGACGGCCTCTGCGTCGCGAGCACGAGGTGGATACCGGCCGCACGCGCCTTCTGCGTGATGCGGACGATCGCCTCCTCCACATCGCGCGGGGCGGTCATCATCAGGTCCGCGAGCTCGTCGACGATCGCGAGAATGTACGGGTACGGACGGTACACACGCTCGCTGCCGAGCGGCGTCGTGATCTCCCCGGACTTGACCTTTGCGTTGAAGTCGTCGATGTGGCGGACCCGGCTGGCCTGCATGTCCTGGTAGCGCTGCTCCATCTCCTCGACGAGCCAGGCGAGTGCCGCGGCCGCCTTCTTGGGCTGCGTGATGATGGGTGTGATGAGGTGCGGGATGCCTTCGTACGGCGTGAGCTCGACCATCTTGGGGTCGATGAGGATCATCCGGACCTCGTCCGGCGTGGCACGGGTCAACAGTGAGACCAGCATCGAGTTCACGAAGCTGGACTTACCGGAACCGGTGGAGCCGGCCACGAGCAGATGCGGCATCTTCGCGAGGTTCGCGCTCACGAAGTCGCCTTCGATGTCCTTGCCGAGACCGATCACCAGCGGATGATGGTCCTTGCGGGTCGACGACGCCCCGAGGACGTCGGACAGGCGCACCATCTCGCGATCCGAGTTGGGCACCTCGATGCCGACCGCGGATTTGCCCGGGATGGGCGCGAGCAGCCGGACGTTGTCCGTCGCCACCGCGTACGCGATGTTGCGGGCGAGCGCGGTGATCTTCTCGACCTTGACGCCCGGACCCAGTTCCACCTCGTAGCGAGTGACCGTCGGGCCACGCGTGTACCCGGTGACCGCAGCATCGATCTTGAACTGCTGGAGAACCTCGGTGATGGCCTCGATCATCGCATCGTTGGCCTGGCTGCCCAGCTTGGGCGGGTCGCCCTCGACCAACAGCGACAGCGGAGGCAGCGCGTAGTCGCCCTCGACGACACGGTCCGGGACCAGCGTCTCCATTTCCGCCGCCGGCTCCGGCTCCGGCTTGGGAGTGGGCGTCACCTTCGCGCGCGGCTTGGGCCGCACGGGCGGTGCCGGCTCGGGCACGGGTGCGGGCGGGGCGGGCGCGGGGGGCGCGGGGTCGCCCGGATCCCACAACCCGAGCACCTCGGTGGCCGCGTCGGGGTGGACCTCATCGGTGGGGTAGTTCAGTTCGGGTGTGCTGCGGCGACGGCGCGGCGTGCGCCGGGCCGGCCGACCGGTGTCGACCGGGTAGCCGTCGGCATCGAAGCCCGCGGGGTCGTAGTCGTCGGACCCGTAGTCAGCAGACCCGTAGTCGGCGGTTTCGTCGTCGAAGTCGGGATCGTCGGCGTAGTCGTACTCGTCGTCGTGGTACGACGTGCCGAAGTACGAGCGGAAGCGCTCGGGCACCTCGCGCACGGTGGTCCCGGTGAGGAGCAGTACCCCGAAGAACATCGCCATCAGCAGCAGCGGAGCAGAAAGCCAGGCAGTGACACCGCTGGTGAGCGGGCCCGCGACGACGTAGCCGACGATCCCCGCCGCTGACGGCCAACCGTCCGACGTGGTGGGTGATCCGGCCGCGATGTGCCAGAGGCCGACTGCGGGAAGGCCCACGAGTAGCGACCCGAGGACCAGCCGGGAACGAATGTCCGGCTTCGGCTCGGTTCGCATGAGAGCAATCGCGATGCCGATTCCGAGGAGGGGAAGAACGGCAGCGACGGCGCCGACAACGGCACGGACGGCGGTCTCGATCCACTCCCCGACCGGCCCACCCGCGGAGAACCACATGCCGCCGGCGATCACCACGCTGACGGCGATCAGACCGAGCGCGATGCCGTCCCGGCGATGGCCGTTCTCGATCTCGGTGGCCTTGCTGACGGTGCGGGTCGTGGCACCGACGCCCTTGGCGACCATCGACCAGCCCGAGCCGATGCCCCTGCCGATCGATGCCAGCGCACCGGACCCGCGGGATGACTTCTTGGGCGCCGGCCGGCGTCCGACCGAACCACCACGTGATGCGGCGGGCTTACGTTGCGCCGGGGCCTTGCGGGTGGCGGCGGGCTTGCGTGACGCCGACGACCCGCCACCGCGGCCCGACGCTTTCGACCCGCCTGCAGTGGAGGCCGATGAGCGCGCACGTGTCCTCGAGGTCGATGCTGCCGAACTCGATCCGCGGGCGCTCGTCTTCCCTGCCATAGAGGTCAGGTTAGTCGCTCGGGCACCATCCGGACCATCCGCAACACCCGCCACACCCGCCGAGCTGCTCTGATATGCACGCCGGAAGCCCCGCGTCTCACATGCTGCGGTCGAGTGCGGTGACGGCCGCCACGTCCGCGGCCTCCCCGTCGAACTCCACCCGCGCCTGATCGCGACCGAACGCGTGCAGCAGCAGTTCGGCGGGCTCACCGCGCAGCGTGACCGTTGCCGAGCCTGCCGATCGAACGCCGGACCGCTTACCGTCGGGACGCTCGAGCACGACGCTCACCGGAGACCTTCGGTAGCTGCGACGACCGATGCCGCTCGCGATCGTCCACAGCTTCTCCTGCATGCCGTCGGGGAGCGTCCGCACGGTCCACTCGTCGCGCGCACGGCGAACGTCCTCGTGGTGAATGAACATCTCGGAGAGATTGGCCTGCTCGTCCACCCAACGGAACGGGGACCAGACCGGCGGACCCGAGCGCACGTCGTCGAGCAGTTCGTTCCAGTCCCGCGCCGCGATCCCTTGCTGGACGCGTTCGGTATGCCCGGCGAGCGCCGAAACCATGATTCCGGGGGTCGCGTCGAGGCGGCGCTCCCGCAGCACCAGATGCGCAGCGAGGTCGCGGGCGGTCCAGTCCCCGCACAGCGTCGGCGCCTCGGGGCCGACAGTGCGCATGGTCTCGACGAGGGCGTGTCGTTCGTCACGGGCATAGGGCACACCACACGGTAACCGCAGATTCGCGGAAGGGCGCGGACTCTCCGCCCGCGGGTCCTAGCGTGGGAGGCGTCCGGTCCGAAACGAAAGGAGCGACATATGTCGAGCACCACCATGTCCGTGGAGGAACGCGAACGGTTCCTCGCCGACCTCCATGTCGGTGTGATCGCCGCCGAACGGGACGGGCGCGCGCCGCTCGCGGTGCCGATCTGGTACCACTACTCCCCCGGCGGCGAGGTGATGGTGTGGACCGAGAACGGCACCGTCAAGGAACGGCTGATCCGCGCAAGCGGCCGTTTCAGTCTGTGCGCGCAGCAGGAAGAACCCCCGTACCGCTACGTGAGTGTGGAGGGACCGGCGACGTTCCAGGAGTCGGTCACGCCCGACGACATCCGCCCCCTTGTCCGCCGGTACCTCCCGGAGAAGGAGGCGGAGAAGTTCATCGCGGATTCCTTCAATGACCGTGCCGTCGTGATCCGAATGCGCCCCGAACAGTGGTTCACCGTGGACTACGGCAAGCTCGAGGGCTGAATCCGCCACGCTCACACGGACTTCGGACGTCGCCCGAACGGCCACACGAAACGGCGGCGGCGATCGAACCGCACGGCGCCCCGACGGATTTCGGTGTACCCCGCCTCCGCGAGCGCAGCGCTCGCGGAGGCTCGACGGGCCCTGCGCTGTTCCTCGCCGATCACGCCGACCTCGACGACAAGAAGCGACGCGCGATCCCGACGCCACCGCGCGACAACCTCGTCGGCGTCGACGCGGCCGATCGGGACCTGTGGCCCGGAGGGGTTGCGCAGCCAGGCAGCGATCCGGCGGTTGAGGCGCGCGACCGCGTCGCGCACCTCGGGCTCGGTCCGGGCCGAGCGCACCGCCTCCGGTAGTCGTTCGATGTCCTTGCGCAGCCGGAGCGGCTCCGGCAGCAGGGCATCCGCGGACATCCCCTCGCGCTCGAGGTATCCGCGCACCCACCAGTCACCACCGGCCCCGCCCGGGATCGGTTTGCCTGCGCCCTCGAGGTTCTCGAACTCACCCCGCTCGTAGGCGCCACGAATCTGGGCCTCGACCCACGACTCGAACGTGGCGCGCAGCGGCTTGCGTTCGGTCATGACGGGACATCCTCCTCACCCGCCGCGTCCGACCGCCCCGTCTCGGGCTAGGACACCCCGATGACGGTCGGCACGATCATCGGCCGGCGGCGGTACTTGTCCGCCACCCAGCGTCCCACCACGCGGCGCACGGCCTGCGCGATGCGGTGGGTGTCGTTGATGCCCTCCGCGGCGAGGTCGCCGAGGACCTTGTCGACGAGGCGTGCCGCCTCCGACAGCGCCTGCGGGTCGTCCGAGAAGCCTCGACCGCTGACCTCGGGTTCACTGACGGCGCGACCGGTCTCCGTGTCGATGGCGACGGAGATCGAGATGAAGCCGCCCTCCCCCAGGATGAGTCGATCCGACAGCGTCGAATGCCCTACGTCGCCGACCGAGTTGCCGTCGACGTACACGTGCCCGACGGGGACTCGCCCGACGATCTCGGCGAGTCCGTCGACCATGTCGACGACGACGCCGTCCTCGGCGAGCACGATGCGCTCCTTCGGCACACCGGTGGCCTCGGCCAGCGCGGCGTTGGCGCGCAGGTGCCGCCACTCACCGTGCACCGGCATTGCATTGGTGGGGCGCACCGCGTTGTACAGGTACAGCAGCTCACCGGCGGATGCGTGCCCGGAGACGTGGACCTTGGCGCTCTGCTGTGTGACGACGGTGGCGCCACGCTTGGCGAGACCGTTGACGACGGCGAACACCGAGTTCTCGTTGCCGGGGATCAGCGACGACGCGAGCACGACGAGGTCGTTCGCGCGGACGTTGATCTGGCGGTGCTCGCCGCGCGCCATCCGGGACAGCGCCGACAGCGGCTCACCCTGCGAGCCGGTCGAGATGAGCACGAGCTTGTCGTCGGGCAGGTTCGCGGCGGTGTCGATGTCGACGACGAGGCCGTCCGGCACCGACAGGTACCCGAGGTCCTGTGCGATCTGCATGTTGCGGACCATCGAGCGGCCCACGAAGGCGACCCGGCGGTTGTAGCGCTTGGCGACGTCGACGACCTGCTGGATGCGGTGCACGTGGCTCGCGAACGACGCGACGATCACGCGCTGCGTGGCCTTGCCGATGACGTTGTCGAGCACGCCACCGATCTCACGCTCGGGCGTGACGAAGCCCGGTACCTCGGCGTTGGTGGAGTCGACGAGGAACAGGTCGACGCCCTCGTCACCGAGCCGGGAGAAGCCGGCGAGGTCGGTGAGACGACCGTCGAGCGGCAACTGGTCGAGCTTGATGTCGCCGGTGTGCAGCACGACGCCCGCACTCGTGCGGATAGCGACCGCGATCGCGTCGGGGATCGAGTGGTTCACCGCGTAGTACTCGCACTCGAACGGTCCGTGCGTGGTCTTGTCGCCCTCGACGACCTCGACGAGGTTGGGCCGCTGGCGGTGCTCGCGACACTTCGCCGCGACGAGCGCGAGCGTGAACTTGGCGCCGATGATCGGGACGTCGGGCCGCAGGCGCAGCAGGAACGGCACCGCACCGATGTGGTCTTCGTGGCCGTGCGTCAGGATGATCGCCTCGACGTCGTCCATGCGATCCTCGATGTACCGGAAGTCCGGGAGGATCAGGTCGACGCCGGGCTGCTGGTCCTCGGGGAACAACACGCCACAGTCGACGATCAGGAGCTTGCCCTGATGCTCGAAAACGGTCATGTTGCGGCCGATCTCGCCGATGCCGCCGAGCGCCACGACGCGCAGGCCGTTCTTCGGCGCCTTCGGCGGCAGGCCGAGCCGGTCGGTGGGGTCGGCGGGCACGGGAGCCGGGGCCTTGGACCGCTGCGACCGCTTGGCCGGAGACTTGCGTGCCCCTGACTTCTTGGCGGCGGGACGCTCAGCAGCGGGACGCTCGGCGGCAGCCTGCTCGCTCACCGGCTTCGCCGGGGCCGACTGCTCGCTCACCGGCTTCGAGGCCACGGGCGTGGAGGCGGGACGCTCAGCCGCCGGAGCCGGCGGACCGGCCTGGCGGGAAGCACTACGACGACGTGTGGGACGAGTCATGCCAGAACCCCCGCTGCGGCCAGTTCTGCGGCCAGAATGTCGATTTGCTCGGTAGTGGGGGCGACTTGCGGCAGGCGAGGCTCGCCGACGTCGAGACCCATGAGTCGAAGTCCGGCCTTCGATGCGCTGACGCCGCCGAGGCGCGCCACGGAGCGGTTCACGGGCACGAGGCTCAGGTTGATCTCGCGAGCCCTCTCGAGGTCGCCCTCCATGAACGCGGTGTGCAGTGCGCGAAGTCGCTGCGGGACCAGGTGGCCGATCACACTGACGAAGCCCACAGCACCGACGGATAGCCAGGGCAGATTCAGTGGGTCGTCGCCCGAGAAGAAGTCGAGATCGGTGGTGCCGATGAGTTCGGCGCCTGCGTTCAGATCGCCCTTGGCGTCCTTGACCGCGAGGATGCGCGGATGGTCGGCGAGGCGACGAATTGTCTCGGTCTCGATCGGGACGACGGAGCGGGGCGGAATGTCGTAGAGCATGACCGGCAGATCGGTCGCATCGGCAACGGCCGTGAAGTGCGCGTAGAGACCGGCCTGCGGCGGACGCGAGTAGTACGGCGTGACGACGAGCAGACCGTGCGCGCCCGCACGGGCAGCGTCACGTGCGAGTTCGACGCTGTGCGCGGTGTCGTTGCTGCCTGCACCGGCGACGATCTTGGCCCGGTCGCCCACGGCGGCGATGACCGCGCGCAGCAGTTCCAGCTTCTCGTCCTCCGTGGTGGTGGGCGATTCGCCGGTGGTACCCGCGAGCACAAGTCCGTCGCAACCGTTGTCGACGAGGTGGGTGGCCACGCGAACGCCGGCGTCTACGTCCAGCTTTCCGTCCTTGGTGAATGGGGTCACCATTGCCGTGAGGACGGTGCCGAACGGATGCTCGACGGATGCAGCTGAATCACCGTAGGTCATGGTCAGAAGGCTACCCGGTCTCGGTTGCAGACTTGAACGCGACGGCACCGCCGAACGCCCAGCAGCTCAGAGCACCGCGGCGAACTCGCTCGTCGCCACCTCGGAACCGTCGGGCAACGTCACGATTTCGAAGTCGCCGAACACATTCGGAGCTGCCGCCTGCAGCTGCCGCAGGCACTCGATAGCGACCTGACGGATCTCCACGTCGGCGTGCTCGGTTGCCCGCATTTCGACGAAATGGCGCCAGGCGCGATAGTTGCCGGTGACCACGACGCGGGTCTCCGTGGCGTTCGGCAGCACCGAGCGCGCCGCCTGACGCGCCTGCTTGTTGCGCACGGGCCCGTTGGGCTCGTCGGCGAGCTTTTCCTCGAGCGCACCGAGCAGTTCCGCGTACGCGTCGCGGCTCGCCGCGGTGGCCTTCGCGAACAGCTCCTCGAGGTGGGCGTCCCCGGCGACGGCCGGAGGGACGACGACGTTGGCATCGTTCTCGCGGACGAACCGCTGCGAGAGCTGCGAGTACGAGAAGTGCCGGTGCCGAATCAGCTCGTGCGTGCACGAGCGCGAGATACCGCTGATGTAGAAGCTGACGCTGCCGTGTTCGAGTACCGACAAGTGCCCCACCTCGAGCAGGTGCCGCAGGTATCCCGCATTGGTGGCGGTACGCGGGTTCGGCTTGGACCAGCTCTGATAGCAGGCGCGGCCGGCGAACTCGGCGAGCGCCTCGCCGCCATCGGCATCGGTCTCCCACGGGACGTCGGCGGGCGGAAAGAACTCGGTCTTCGCGACGAGTTGGACCTTCAGGGACACCGCGTTGGGCACTGCACTTCCTCCGGGATCGTCGCGCACCTTGTCGACCGCACCTTAACCCTCGCCGTGACCGGGGCCGATCACGCGCACGGCCGCGGGATTCATCGGAACGTCACCGCCGGGGCACCCGGTCGGTGTACGACTCGAAAGGACCCCTTCGCCGCACCGATCGGAGACCCGACCGTGGCACCCTCACAATCCCTCCTGCGCCGGACCATCGCCGCGCTCGCCGCGACCATCGCACTCACGTTGGGCGGTCCGGCGGTGACCGCCGCCGCACCGGTCACCGATCTGACGATCGCCGATCGGTCCCTGCATCTGGAAGGCGCGCCGAACGCCCGCGATGTCGGCGGCTACACCACCTCGGACGGCCGAACCGTCCGAACTGGTCTCGTGTTCCGCTCGGACGCACTCGACCGTGTGACGCCCGCAGATCTGGCCACGCTCGAGCGCCTGCGTGTGCGCGAGGTCGACGACCTGCGGACCGTTCTCGAGCGCACCGCCCTGCCCGATCGGGTCCCGGCCGGCGCGACCTACAACGTCGACGACGTCCTGGGCGGTTCTCCCTTGACGACGCTGGTCGACCTGCCGGCGGCGTACCGCGACTTCGTGTTCGGACCGAGCGCGAACACCGGGTTCGCGGCGGTGTTCAAGGACGTCCGCGACATCACCCACTCGGGCGGCTCCGTGCTCTACCACTGCAGCGCGGGCAAGGACCGCACAGGCTGGACGACGGCGGTGCTGTTGACGCTCCTCGGTGTGGACCGCGCGACGGTGAATGCCGACTATCTCCTGAGCAACTACTACCGGAACACCAGCGAGACCGATCCGATCGACGGCGTGTCCCTGTCGCTGCTCGATACGTCCTTCCGCGCCGCCGACGAGCGGTACGGCAGCTTCGACGGGTACGTGCGCTGGGGCCTGGGACTGACCGACCAGGACGTCGCGGCGATCAAGGCGACGATGCTCGAATGACGCCATGCCGACATCAAACGCCGTTGACATGACATCACGCGCGACGCCATGATGGCGTCATGGATCTCACCGAGTACACGGCCCGCCTGCGCGACGACCTCACCGCCGCCGCCGCGCTCGGGGACGAACAGACCCAGCGGATCGCTCAGGCCCTCGCGGCGGCGATGGAACGCTCGGCACAGCTGATGCTGGTGTCGGCATTGTCCGACCTCGCCCGCGAGGCGTCGGAGGAAATGGGCGACCGGACCCTCCATGTGCGGTTCGACGGCACCGACGTCAAGGTCGAGTCGGCGAGGCGCCGGCCCGACCGCGATTCCGCGAACGCCGAGCGGCCGAGTGACCCCTCGGATGCCTTTCGCACCCTCGAAGACATGACCGGCGACATCAGCAGGGTCACCCTGCGCCTGGTCGATCAGATCAAGTCCCGCGCCGAGGAGGCCGCAGTGCAGGACGGGATGTCGCTCAACTCCTGGGTCTCCCAGGCCGTCCAGGGCGCCTTGCGCGACCAGATGCGCCGGAGCCGCCCCGACGACGATCGGTGAACGCGCCGACGACGTTCGGCGCTGCCGATCGTCACCTGCCGGAATCCCACCCCCGGTAATGGTCTAATTGCGTCTCGTCGTTCGGTGTTTTCACGGGGTTGAGGAGTGGAGAGCATGGCTGTTTCCGGGGCAAAGGAATTCGAGGTCAGGGCCGCGCCGGCCGATGTGATGGCGGCTATCGCCGCTGTCGACCGCCTGCCCGAATGGTCGTCCGCTCACAAGAAGGTCATCGTCGAGAGCACCCACCCGGACGGCCGCGTCAATCGCGTGCGGATGACGGTGTCGATCATGGGTATCAACGACGAGCAGGTCGTCGACTACTCGTGGGACGGCGACACCAGCATGTCCTGGACCCTCGTCGAGAGCACCCAGCAGAACAGCCAGGACGGCTCCTACACCCTCACACCCAAGGGCGACGGCACGCTCGTGAAGTTCGCGCTCACCGTCGATCCCAAGATCCCGCTGCCCGGTTTCCTGTTGAAGAAGGCCCAGAAGATGGCCCTCGAGACCGCCAGCGCGGGTCTCACCAAGTTCGTCGACGGCAAGTAGGCCGGCACACGTGCGAACGTTCCTGCGGGCCGCGCCGCTGGCAGGCGCACTCATGCTCGTCGCCGCCGGGTGCGGCAGCACTGTCGAGGGTTCCGCGGTCGCGGATCCGTTCGCACCGTCGACCGCCAATCCCGACCCGTCGCTCGGGATCGAGGGCATCACGGTCATCGAGTATCCGGCCGGGCTCCACGTCCGCGAGACCCAGCGGGTGGCGTACGACCGCACTCCCCCGTTCGGCGGTCCGCACGACGCGGTGTGGGCGTCCTGCACGGGAACGGTGTACGACAAGCCGATTCGCAGCGAGAACGCCGTGCACTCCCTCGAGCACGGCGCGGTGTGGATCACGTACGACCCCACGCTCGTCACCGGCGCGGCGCTCGACGGACTCGTCGACCGGGTGGAGGGACAGCCGTACCTGATGATGTCGCCGTATCCCGGTCTGTCCGTTCCGATCTCACTGCAGTCCTGGGGGCACCAACTGGTGGTGGACGGGCCGCTGGACGCCCGGATCGATCAGTTCGTCAATGCGCTTCGCTTGAACCGCAACACGTTTCCCGAGCCGGGTGCCACGTGTGCCACGCTGCCCGACGTCTTCGACGCCGAGAATCCTCCACCGTTCCAGCCCGGGCCGCCGGACCGATCCGACCCGAACACGGTGCCGATGAACTGATACCGGATCAGAGATCGCCGGCGACGGTCACAGCGACCGTCGCGCCCAGTTCGTAGCACCGCTCGCGGACTGCGGCGTCGATCGGCCCGGTGATCTCGACGATCTCCGCGGCCTGCACCAATTCCAGTCCGGTGACGATCTTCTGCACGGATTTCACCGCACCCGCGGTGTCGTTGTTGCCGTGCACCCACAGCCCGAACGGCCGGCCTGCGACCGTGTCGAGGCACGGGTAGTAGACGGTGTCGAAGAAGTGCTTGAGCGCGCCCGACATGTATCCGAAGTTGGCGGACGTCCCGAAGACGTAGCCGTCGGCCCCGAGCACGTCGACGGCGGTCGCATGCAGCGCGGGCACGGACCGCACCGTGACACCGGCGATGTCGGGGTCGTGAGCACCGGCGAGCACCGACTCGAGAAGTTCGCGGGTCGCCGGAGAGGACGTGTGGTGCACGACCAGCAGGGTCTTCCCTGCCTTCTCCGGCGGACCGTCGACCATCGCGGTCAGGCCTCCCGCTCGAGCTTTTCGAGTGCAACGGCGCGGCGCATCGTGTCGCGCGCTCGGCCACGGTCACCCGCGTAGTCGTAGGCGCGGGCGAGGCGGTACGAGTTGCGCCAGTTGTCGGGATCGGCCTCCCACTCCTGCTTGACCTGTGCAAACAGTTCGTCGGCGGCGTCGCGTTCGATGCGGCCCGACGGCCGGCGCGGCAGGTCCTCGACGTCGAGCTCGAGTCCCTCGTCGTGCATGCGGCGGGCAAGATGCTGGTGCGCGAGACCCGACCGGATGGTGGCGACGACCATCCACACTCCGAGGAACGGCAACACCAGCACCGCGATGCCGAGGACGACGGGCACGACGCGACCGTCCTGGATCAGCGCGACACCGCGCTGCCCGAGCAAAACGAAGTAGAACGCGAGCGCGAAGACGATCGCCGCGATCGCGACGACGACGCGCGTGGACTTGTTCTTCACAGGTCCAGCAGGGGGTCGATGCCGACGGTGAGGCCGGGGCGCTGCCCGATCTCACGCACGCCGAGCAGCACGCCGGGAGCGAACGAGTTCCGGTCGATCGAGTCGTGCCGGATGGTCAGCGTCTCGCCCTGGGTGCCGAGGAGCACCTCCTGGTGCGCGACGAGGCCCGCGAGGCGGATCGAGTGGACCCGCACGCCGTTGACGTCGGCCCCGCGTGCACCCTCGAGTTCGGTGGTGGTGGCGTCGGGGCTCGGTCCGCGGCCGGCCTTCTCGCGCGCCTCGGCGATGAGCGCCGCCGTCCGGTATGCGGTGCCCGACGGAGCGTCGGCCTTGTTCGGGTGGTGGAGTTCGATGACCTCGACCGAGTCGAAGAAGCGGGCAGCGGCCGCCGCGAAGCGCATCGACAGCACGGCGCCGATTGCGAAGTTGGGTGCGATCAGCACGCCGACGCCCGGGCGCTCGTCGAGCCACGACCGCACCTGCGCGAGGCGGGCGTCGTCGAAGCCTGTGGTGCCGACCACGGCGTGGATGCCGTTGGCGATCAGGAATTGCAGGTTGTCCATCACGACATCGGGGTGTGTGAAGTCGATGACCACCTGAGTGCGCTGGTCGACGAAGTGCTCGATGCGCTCACCCTGATCGACACCGGCCACCAACTCGAGGTCGGCAGCCTGCTCGACGGCCTCGCTCATCGCGCGGCCCACCTTGCCCTTGGCGCCGAGAACACCGACCCTGATGGGTGCTGCTGAAGTCACGTACACGCTCCGCCCGAAATCCCTGAATCCCTGAATGTGCTCGCCGTAAGCCTACGGTGCACGCATCGACGGCACTCATCCGACGTTCGGCGATCACCGGCGTATCGCGGTGATGAACATGCTCGATCGCGCGGGGTCCCCGTTCGGGCTCTCGAGGGTGCGTCCGAATCGCAGCGCGACGTCGGCCGAGCGCACCGCCTCGACGTCCCAGCCGTGGTCCGCCAGCCATGCGGCAGGGTCGAACTCGCCGTCGTCCGGCCACAGCGACTCGATGTCGACGCCGAAGAGGTCGCGTGCGCGCTGCGTCGACTCCTCCTGCATCATTGCGCGCACGTCGTCGATGTGCTCCACCTCGAAGCGGCTACCGGGTGCGGACAGGTCGGTGACGAAGCGGCACAGTCTCTCCTTCGCCGCGTTCGGGAGGAACGGGAGCAGTCCCTCCGCCAGCCACGCCGACGGCGTGGATCGATCGAAGCCCTTCTCCTGCAACGGCACCGGCCACTCCTCGCGAAGATCCACCGCCACTACACGGCGATCGGCGCGCGGCTGCGCGTTCGCAGCCGTCAGCACGTCGTCCTTGAACGAGAGCACCTTCGGCGCGTCCAGCTCGTACACGGTGGTTCCGTCCGGCCACTCCAGTCGGTACGCGCGCGCGTCGAGACCCGCCGCGAGCAGCACCACCTGCCCGATCCCCGCCAGGTTCGCGGCGGCGAAGAAGTCGTCGAAGTAGCGCGAGCGCACTCCCATGTAGTCAGCCATCGAACGCCACGGAATCTCACGATCGTCGGCATCCTCGAGCCGTGTCGGCATCGGTACGGGCGGCGCGGCCGCCTCGACGAAAGCCTCCGCGTACGGATCCGAGACCAGCGCACCCTCCCGTCGGGTCTCCATCGCGCGGCCCGCCGCGACCCCCAGCGCGGTGATGCCGACTCCGGTGACGATGTCCCATTCGGCCAGTTCGTTCATGTCCCGTCAGCCCCGTCTCTACGGTTGAGCGATTTCCGGAATTAGTTGTCGGACAGTCATTTCCGGCACCGATTACGGTGCCGGCCACGGACCGGACGGGCGTCCGATCCCACCGACCGACGCAGTTCGAGGCTACTCCCGTCCGTATCCACGAAGGCTGAGATTTCGCTGCGAACCAGGCTCGCCGAAACGTACCGTCGATGACGGGGGCGCCATGCGCATCGTCAGGAGGTCGTTCCGGTGAGCACCGCGAACGGAAGCAGTGACCTCGGCGGTATCGGCCGACATGTCCTGCCGATACCGAACGAGAAGTACACCGGCACGGTCCTGTACGACGCAAAGGATCCGGACGCACGATATGCGCCACTCCGGCCGCTGCGACCACCCGCCGGCGCCCCGAACGTGCTGATAGTGCTGCTCGATGACGTCGGATTCGGGGCGTCGAGCACGTTCGGCGGGCCGATCGCGACACCCACCGCGCAACGCCTCGCCGACGACGGGCTGAAGTACACCCGGTTCCACACCACCGCGCTGTGCTCCCCCACCAGGGCGGCACTGCTCACCGGACGGAACCATCACACCGTCGGAATGGGGAGCATCACCGAGATGGCGACGGCCGCCCCCGGGTACACGTCCGTCCGACCGGACACCTGCGCTCCGCTCGCCGACGTCCTGAGACTCAACGGCTACGCCACCGCCCACGTCGGGAAGTGCCACGAGGTCCCGATCTGGGAGACCAGTCCGGTGGGGCCGTTCGACCGGTGGCCGTCACCGGGAAACGGGTTCGAGTACTTCTACGGCTTCGTCGGTGGCGAAACCGACCAGTGGTATCCGACGCTGCACGAGGGCACCACACGGGTGGAGCCGTGGGGCACCCCGGAGGAGGGTTACCACCTCACCGAGGACCTGGCAGACAAGGCGATCGCCTGGGTGCGGCAGCAGACGGCCCTCACACCCGACAAGCCGTTCTTCCTGTACTTCGCGCCCGGCGCCACCCATGCCCCGCACCACGTCCCGAAGGAGTGGGCCGACAGGTACCGAGGGCGCTTCGACGACGGCTGGGACGTGCTGCGCGAGAGGACGTTCGCGCGGCAGAAGAAACTCGGCGTCGTGCCCGCGGACGCGGAACTCACACGCCGCCACGACGTCATTCCCGCGTGGGAGGACATGGACGAGCTGCTGCTGCCGGTGCTGCGCCGGCAGATGGAGAACTATGCCGGGTTCCTCGAACATACCGATCATCAGGTGGGCCGGGTCGTCGACGCGATCGAGCAGGTCGGGGCCCTCGACGACACACTGGTCTTCTACGTCATCGGTGACAACGGCGCCTCCGCCGAGGGGACGCTGCAGGGCACGTCCAATGAACTGATCAGCCTCAACGGGATGGCCGACATCGAGACCCCCGAGTTCCTCGTGGGCCAGCTGGACAAACTGGGCGGTCCCGAATCGTCGCCGCATTACGCGGTGGGCTGGGCGCACGCCATGGACACCCCGTACCAGTGGGCCAAGCAGGTCGCCTCGCACTGGGGTGGCACGCGCAACGGCACGGTGGTGCGCTGGCCAAACGGATTCGACGCCCGGGGCGAGATTCGCGAACAGTTCCATCACGTCGTCGACGTCGCGCCGACCGTGCTGGCGGCCGCCCGGATCCCGGCGCCGACGACGGTGAACGGTATCCGGCAGGACCCCATCGAGGGCATCGACATGACCTACAGCTTCGACGACGCAGTCGCACCCGAACGCCACGTCACGCAGTACTTCGAGATGTTCGGCAACCGCGGCATCTACCACCGCGGATGGTCCGCGGTGACCAAGCACCGGACGCCGTGGCAGATCCTCGGCGGCACGGGAATCGCATTCGACGACGACGTGTGGGAACTGTACGACGGCACCACCGACTGGACGCAGGCTCGCGATCTGTCGACGGAGCATCCGGATCGGCTACACGAGTTGCAGCGACTGTTCCTGATCGAGGCGACGCGGCACAACGTGCTGCCGCTCGATGATCGGACGTTCGAGCGGGTGCTGCCCGGGATCTCCGGCAAACCCAGCCTGGTGCCCGGCAACCGGCAGGTCCTGCTGCCCGGCATGGAGGCACTGCTCGAGATGCACATCGTCAACTGGCGCAACCGATCCTGGGCACTGACCGCGCAGGTGGGGGTGCCCGACGGCGGTGCCCACGGGGTGATCCTCAACCTCGGCGGCCACGCCGGCGGCTGGTCGTTCTACTTCCGCGAGGGCCGACCGACGTTCTGCTACAACCTGTTCGGCCTCGAGCGCAGCTACATCCGTGCCACCGAACCGGTCCCGACGGGAACACATCAGGTCCGCAGCGAGTTCGCCTACGACGGAGGCGGGCTCGGCAAGGGCGGCACCGTGACACTCTTCGTCGACGGCGCCGCGGTCGGAAGCGGACGAATCGAGCGCACCGAGCCCATCGGGTTCGGCTACGAATACACCGACGTCGGCCGCGACAGCCTCTCCACCGTCACCCCCGAGTACCCGCGGGGCGACAACGCGTTCACCGGCCGCATCGACTGGGTGCAGATCGACGCCGGCGAGGACGACCACGACCACCTCGTCGATCCCGCGGATGTCGTGCGGGTCGCGATGTATCGGCAGTGATCACGCAACCCCGCCCGCCGAACCGCTAGGTGACGATCCCCCGCACCGATGCCGGCAGATCCCGCTTGCGCCGGTACGGGCCCACCACGGCGGCCGCGAACGGTCGCTGCAGCAACACCCTGGCCACCTCGCGCACCTCGTCGGTGGTGACCTCGTCGATGCGCGACAGTGTCTCGGAGACCGAGTGATGGTTGCCGTAGTTGAGTTCGCTGCGCCCGATCCGCGTCATCCGCGACCCCGAGTCCTCGAGTCCCAGCACCAGCGAACCCCGCAACGACCCCTTGGCGCGGGCGCATTCGGCGTCGGTGATGCCGTCGGACGCGACGTTCGCCAGCACCTCACGGATCAGCGTCGCGACCTCGCCGAGGTTCTCGGGCTGACAGCCGGCGTACACCGAGAAGGCTCCCGTGTCGGCGAAGGTGTCCACGCCCGAGTACACGGAGTACGCGAGGCCCCGTTCCTCTCGGATCTCCTGGAACAGCCGAGAACTCAGACCACCGCCGACGGCCGCGTTGAGGACCGACAGCGGCCAGCGGTGTCCCTCGTGCCGCCCGAACGCTCGCACCCCCAGCGCCAGGTGCGCCTGTTCGCTGTCCCGCTTCGTCAGGCTCAGGGTCGGCGCCGTCCGCAGCCGGATCGCGCCTTCGCGGCGCGGTGCCGGATCGACGGCGCGGTCCAGGTGTCCGGAGAACGCGCGACGCACCAACTCCACCGTGTGCTCGTGCTCGACGTTGCCCGCGACCGCCACCACCATCCGGTCGGGGGTGTAGCGGCGGACGTGGAACGAGTGCAACTGGGCGCGGGTCATCGCCTCGATCGAGTCGATGCTGCCGATCACCGGCCGGCCGACCGGGTGGTCGCCGAACAGCGCGGTCAGGAAGGCGTCACCGAGCAGATCCTCGGGATCGTCGTCCCGCATCGAGATCTCCTCGAGCACCACCTGACGCTCGACATCGACGTCGACCGACCGGCATCGGCCGCGCAGCACCACGTCGCTCACCAGATCCACCGCGAGCGGGAGATCGTCGTCGAGGACGTGCGCGTAGAAGCACGTGTGTTCCTTCGACGTGAACGCGTTGAGTTCGCCGCCGACACCGTCCATCACCTGCGCGATGTCGAGGGCCGAACGGGTCGGAGTGGATTTGAACAGCAGGTGCTCGAGGAAGTGCGCCGCGCCGGCGACGGTGGGCTGCTCGTCACGCGAACCCACGCCGACCCAGACACCGACGGACGCGGAACGCACGCCGGGCACGTGCTCGGTGACCACGCGGAGGCCTCCGGGCAGGACGGTGCGCTGCACGCCGGTGCGCGGACGGTTGGTCGGTGCGGAGCCGCGTCGTGCCTTCAGGGGCTTCGCGCGAAGGGATTGAGCCATGTGGCGGTTCGTGTTTCCTTAAGTCCGGACGATGTCCCGAAAACCTCGGAAGGTGCGGAACGTCGATCCACGATACACCTGGGGTAAGGGTCCGGCCCCGCACGGACGAACCGTGCGGGGCCGGACCCGGTACTGCTGTGGCCGACCTACTCGGCTGCGGCGTCACCCTCGGCGAGGGCGGCGGAGTCGTCCGCAGCATCCTCCACGGGGATCAGCGAGATCTTGCCGCGGTTGTCGATGTCGGCGATCTCGACGCGGAGCTTGGAGCCCACGCTGACGACATCCTCGACCTTGGCGATCCGCTTGCCGTTGCCCAGCTTCGAGATGTGCACCAGTCCGTCGCGGCCCGGGAGCAGCGAGACGAACGCGCCGAAGGCGGTGGTCTTGACGACCGTGCCGAGGAAGCGCTCGCCCACCTTGGGCAGCTGCGGGTTGGCGATGGCGTTGATCATGTCGATCGCAGCCTGCGCGGACGGACCGTCCGCTGCACCGACGTAGACCGTGCCGTCATCCTCGATCGAGATGTTGGCACCGGTCTGCTCGGTGATCGAGTTGATCATCTTGCCCTTGGGGCCGATGACCTCACCGATCTTGTCCACGGGCACCTTGATGGTGGTGATGCGCGGCGCGAACGGGCTCATCTCGTCCGGCGCGTCGATGGCCTCGGCCATGACCTCGAGGATCGTGGTACGGGCATCGTGTGCCTGCGACAGCGCGCCGGCCAGCACCTTCGAGGGGATGCCGTCGAGCTTGGTGTCGAGCTGCAGGGCGGTGACGAAGTTCTTCGTGCCCGCGACCTTGAAGTCCATGTCACCGAAGGCATCCTCGGCGCCGAGGATGTCGGTGAGCGCGACGTAACGCGTCTCGCCGTCGACCTCGTCGGAGACGAGGCCCATCGCGATACCGGCGACCGGAGCCTTCAGCGGCACACCGGCGTTCAGCAGCGACAGCGTCGAGGCGCACACCGAACCCATCGAGGTGGAACCGTTGGAGCTCAACGCCTCCGAGACCTGACGGATGGCGTACGGGAACTCTTCCTGGCTCGGCAGCACCGGCATGAGGGCGCGCTCGGCGAGAGCACCGTGGCCGATCTCGCGACGCTTCGGCGAACCGACGCGGCCCGTCTCACCGGTGGAGTACGGCGGGAAGTTGTAGTGGTGCATGTAGCGCTTGCTGGTCTCGGGGCCCAGCGAGTCGATCTGCTGCGCCATCTTGACCATGTCGAGGGTGGTGACGCCCATGATCTGGGTCTCGCCACGCTCGAACAGTGCCGAACCGTGCGCACGCGGGATCACGGCGACCTCGGCGGACAGCGACCGGATGTCGGTGATGCCACGGCCGTCGATGCGGAACTGGTCGCGCAGGATGCGCTGGCGCACAAGCTTCTTCGTCAGCGAGCGGAACGCGGCGCCGATTTCCTTCTCACGGCCCTCGAACTGCGGAGCCACCTGCTCGAGCACGGCGGCCTTGACCTCGTCGGTCTTGTCGTCGCGCTCCTGCTTGCCGGCGATGGACAGCGCAGCCGTGAGCTTCTCGGTGGCAGCTGCCTCGACGGCGGCGTACACGTCGGGCTGGTAGGCCGGGAACACCGGGTAGTCGCCGGTGGGCTTGGCAGCCTTCTCGGCGAGTGCCTGCTGCGCGGCACACAGGCTCGCGATGAACGGCTTGGCAGCCTCGAGGCCCTCGGCCACGATCGCCTCGGTCGGCGCCTGCGCGCCGCCCTCGATCAGGTCGATGACGTTCTCGGTGGCCTCGGCCTCGACCATCATGATGGCGACGTCACCGGACTCGACGACGCGACCCGCGACGACCATGTCGAAGACCGCGGTCTCGAGCTGCTCGACGGTCGGGAAGGCGACCCACTGGCCGCTCTTGTTCTCGTCCGACGTGATGAGTGCGACGCGCACGCCACCGACGGGGCCGGAGAACGGCAGGCCGGCGATCTGCGTGGACGCGGACGCGGCGTTGATCGCGACGACGTCGTACAGGTCCTTGGGATCGAGGCTCAGGACGGTGACGACGACCTGGATCTCGTTACGCAGGCCGTCGACGAACGACGGACGCAGCGGCCGGTCGATGAGGCGGCACGTGAGGATGGCGTCGGTGGAGGGACGACCCTCGCGACGGAAGAACGAGCCGGGGATGCGGCCCGCGGCGTACATGCGCTCCTCGACGTCCACCGTCAGCGGGAAGAAGTCGAAATGCTCCTTGGGCTGCTTGCTGGCCGTGGTGGCCGACAGCAGCATGGTGTCGTCGTCGAGGTAGGCGACGACGGCGCCGGCGGCCTGCTGTGCAAGGCGGCCGGTCTCGAAACGAATGGTGCGGGTGCCGTAGCTCCCGTTGTCGATGACGGCAGAGGACTCGAACACGCCCTCTTCGACCTCTACTGCGGTGTTGTCTGTCATTACTTTTCTTCTCTTCCCTCTCGTCTTTTGCCGTTTCCGCATGGGCGCCACGACCCTCCTGGTCGCGGCTGCACTTCCCTCGCAACGCGGAGGCGGCCGTCGATCGAAGCCTGCCGGATGTCTCGATCCGGAGGGCCACTACCGAGGGCCGTCGCCACTGCTGCAGGTGCGGGCGGCGGTGGTGTTGCAAACACCGATAGCCAACGAGGCTCAGTCTAAACAGTGCCTCGCTGGCTATCGGTGAGGTCGGCGAGGCGACTCGCCGTGAGCGCGTCTTATCGGCGCAGGCCGAGACGCTCGATCAGCGAGCGGTAACGCGCGATGTCGACCTTCTGGACGTACTTGAGCAGACGACGACGGCGTCCGACCAGCAGCAGCAGGCCGCGGCGGGAGTGGTGGTCGTGCTTGTGCATCTTCAGGTGCTCGGTGAGATCGACGATGCGCTTGGTGAGCATGGCCACCTGCGCCTCCGGCGAACCGGTGTCGGTCTCGTGCAGTCCGTACTCGCCGAGGATCTGCTTCTTCTGCTCGGTGGTCAATGCCACTTGGTGCACTCCTGTAACTGACGTCCGCGTGAAAGGAAATCGGATATCCCGGGTTGCCCCCGAACATCCGACGGGCGTGGCCGCCACGAACCGCAGCACACACCAGCGGGAAATCTTACCAGGCCGCTCGGGGCCTCAGCGATCGGCCGCTTCCGCAAGGATCGTGCGCGCCTTCTCGGCGTCGCGGCCCATCTCCTCGATGAGCGCGTCGACCGAATCGAACTTCTCCATCCCGCGCACACGCTGGACGAAGTCGACCGCCACGTGCTGGCCATAGAGGTCGGCCTCGCGGTCGAGGACGAAGGCCTCGACCGTGCGGGTCCGCCCGGAGAAGGTCGGGTTCGTGCCGACCGACACCGCGGCCGCGTACCGCTTGCCCGGTTCCACCGCGCCCTCGACAGGACCGGGCCCGAGCACCGTGAACCATGCCGCGTACACGCCGTCGGCGGGAATCGCCGAGTACATCGGCGGTGCGATGTTCGCGGTCGGGAAGCCGAGACCACGCCCACGCCCGTCCCCGTGCACGACGACACCCTCCACACGGTGCGGACGGCCGAGCGCTTCGGCCGCCGCCGAGACGTCACCGGCATCGACGCACGAACGAATGTAGGTCGAGGAGAACGTCACCGCGTGTTCCGCGAGCAGGTTCACGCCGTCGACCGCGAACCCGAAGCGTGCGCCGGTCTCGCGCAGCAGATCCACGTTCCCGGCCGCCTTGCGCCCGAATGTGAAGTTGTCCCCGACGACGACCTCCGAGACATGGAGACGCTCGACGAGAATCTCGTGCACGTAGCGCTCGGGCGAGAGCTTCATGAACTCGGTCGTGAACGGCATGACGCAGAAGACGTCGATGCCCAGCTCTTCGGCCAACTCGGCGCGCCGCGGCAGCGTCGTCAACTGCGCCGGGTGGCTACCCGGCCGCACGACTTCCGCCGGATGTGGATCGAATGTCATGAGCACACTGGGGATTCCGCGCCTCCGCGCCGCCTCGACCGCGCGGGAAACCAGTTGCGCGTGCCCACGATGCACACCGTCGAAAACGCCGATCGTCAGGACGCAACGCCCCCAGTCCGCCGGCACATCGTCCAGACCTCGCCATCTCTGCACAGGTGGCAGCCTACGGCCACCGCACACGCCGGTCACGTCCGGACCGACCCTGCGCCACGAATTCGCTGATCATGTTGCGCAATCGTCGAACCGAGACGGGAGGTGATGTGTGCCGCACGTGACTGTTGCCTAAGCTCGTAACCGTGGCCACGCAGAAATCAGACGCACCCGCACCGAGTGAGGTGACCCGACCGGAGACCTTGTCGTCGGTGGCACAGGACTACCTCAAAGTCATCTGGACCGTCCAGGAATGGTCGCGAGATCGGGTGTCGACCAAGCTGCTGTCCGAGCGGATCGGTGTCTCCGCCTCCACGGTGTCCGAGGCCATCCGCAAGCTGTCCGACCAGGGGCTCGTCGACCATGCCCGCTACGGCTCAATCGCGCTCACCGACGCCGGCCGGTCCGCCGCGGTGTCCATGGTGCGCCGGCACAGGCTGATCGAGACCTTCCTGGTCAACGAACTGGGCTACGGCTGGGACGAGGTCCACGACGAGGCCGAGGTGCTCGAACACGCCGTGTCCGACCGCATGATCGACCGGATCGACGCCAAGCTGGGCTTCCCCGAACGCGATCCGCACGGCGACCCCATTCCCGCCGCGGACGGATCGGTGCCCACTCCCCCCGCGCGTCAGCTGAGCGACTTCCAGGACGGCGACTCCGGACGGGTCGCCCGCATCTCCGACGCCGATCCCGCGATGCTCCGCTACTTCGACTCGGTCGGGATCGCGCTCGATACGGAAATCACAGTGGTCGAGCGACGCGACTTCGCCGGGACCGTCTCGATCCGGCTCGGTTCGACCGACCAGGCCGGGACCGTCGACCTCGGCGACCCGGCCGCACAGGCGATCTGGCTCGTCTAGGCTCGGCTCACGCGTCCCGCAGCCGAGTCGGGAAGCCGATCGAGACGAGGTTCGCGATGAGCACAGCCGTCCGCCGCACCGCCCGCATCGCCGCGTCAGTGTGTGCGGCCGCGACCGTCGCGCTCGCCGGCGCCGGGGTCGCCTCCGCGGACGAATGGCCCACGCCGCCGCCGTACCCGAGTCCGTTGGACCCGTTCGACTACAACGGCTTCCTCACCCCGGCCGACCTGAACTACTGGAACCCGTTCGTCAGCCAGAACCGGCTCACGTCTCCGTTCGGAACCAGCACGCGCATCGTGTGCACCGGCTTCCACGGCGTCCTGCTGGAGTGCTGGCAGGCCGACCGCGAGGGCAACCCGCACAAGCTGGTCAAGCTCGCGATGGACTACCCCGGGTCGATGGGCGCGAGCCTTCCCGGTGGCGGACCGGGCCACTTCGTCTACCCGGGTTTCATTCCGGGTAGCTGACGCGCTCGCTACTGCAGCGTCGCGGGCCGGACGACCATCACCGAACTGGCTCGCTTGCCACGTTCCTGAATCAGCGCGATGGTGTGCCCGCCCGGGTCGATCGCCGCGTAGATCTCCTTGCAGCCGATCGGTTCGAGCCAGCGTCCCTGGCTGATCGACTCGGCTTCCTCGGCACTGATCTGCCGGTGCGGGAACGCGGTCTGCGCGGCCTGGTCGATATCGAGGCTGACGGCCGGATCCTCCGCCAACTCGTCGAGCGTGCGCGCGTGCTCGAGGGTGAACGGCCCGACGCTCGTGCGGCGCAACGCCGTCAGATGACCACCGACCCCGAGCGCGGCCCCCAGGTCGCGGGCGAGCGCACGAATGTAGGTTCCCGACGAGCAATCGACGTCGACGTCGAGGTCCACGAAAGAACCGCCGTCTGCTGCCGCAACGTCGCGGCGCGCCAGAATCTCGAACTTCGAGACCGTCACGGGCCGCGCCGCGAGCGTGACCTCCTCACCCGCCCGGATGAGGGCATGGGCGCGCTGACCGTCCACCTTGATGGCGCTGACGCTCGCGGGCACCTGCTGAATGTCGCCGGTGAGTCTCGCGACCTCGGCGGCGATCTGCTCGTCGGTGATACCGGACGCGTCGGCAGTCGACACCGTCTCGCCCTCGGCGTCGTCGGTGGTCGTGGCCTGCCCCAACCGGATGGTCGCGCTGTACGACTTGGTCGTCAACGCCAGTAGACCCAGCAGCTTGGTGGCTCGCTCCACGCCGAGGATCAGCACGCCGGTGGCCATCGGGTCCAGGGTGCCGGCATGCCCCACCTTGCGGGTATTGAGCAGCTTCCGGCAGCGCGCAACGACGTCATGGCTGGTCATCCCAGCTTCCTTGTCGACGATCAGCAGGCCGGCGCCGACGAGGCCGGAGGACGGTTTCTGAGACTTGGACACGTGATCCGATTCTGCCAGCGCCGGTCAGCTCACCGAAATTGCCGTGACGATCAGCCCGTCCGAGACGAGCCACCGACCGTCGAACGCGACGAGCGGCGCCGATCCGTCCGCGGTGCCGCCGGGCACCAGCAGCTCGGAACGGAAAGTGCCGGTGCCGCCTTCTCCCTCGGCGAACGTGATGTGCGCGTCCTCGAAACCGAGCCAGCGGCCGGTGAGCGGGAACCAGGCCTTGTAGGTGGCCTCCTTCGCGCAGAACAGGAGACGGTCCCAGTGAACCACTGTCGGGTCCGCCGAGCCGAGCCAATCGCGCTCCTGCGGCAGGCTCACCGCATCCAGGACACCGTCGGGCAGAGGCCCGTTCGGTTCGGCGTCGATACCGATGCTGCGTACCTGCATCGCGTAGCCGAGGACCGCGGCCCGGTAGCCGTCGCAGTGGGTGAGGCTGCCGACGATTCCGCGCGGCCACACGGGAGAGCCCATGTCGCCGCGCAGGATCGGCGCCGGCTCCGCGCCCAGGTCCGCCATCGCGAGCCTGGCGCAGTGGCGGGCGCCGATGAACTCGCGGCGACGCTTCTCGACCGCCTTCGCGATGAGCGACGCCTCCTGCGGGTGCGGTTGCAGACCGGGTGGATCCTCGAACAGTTCCGCGGACTTCACACCGGCCGGCAGAATACGCTCGATCAATCCCGTTCTCCTGGACTCGGTTCCGGCGGTCATCGCTGAGCCCGCATGCGCTCGTACTCGGCTTCCTGCTCCGCGGTGATCGTGAAGTGGCCGCCGAACTTGTTGAGAGTGCCCGGCGCGTACTCGGGCACCGGCAGGATCTGCCGCAGCAGCTTGTCGGGGAGGCCGCGGCGCTGCCACTCGCGCGGGTAGCCCACGGACACCTCCTCGAAGCGGACGCCGTCGTAGTAGGTGGTGCGCGGGATGTGGAGGTGCCCGTAGACGCAGCAGGTGGCGTTGTAGCGGGTGTGCCAGTCGGCCGTCTCCACTGTTCCGCACCACAGCGCGAACTCCGGGTAGTAGAGAACCTCGGTCGGCTGGCGGACCAGCGGGAAGTGGTTGATCAGGACGGTCGGAATCGACGAGTCCAGCGCATCGAGTCTCGCCCGGGTCTCGGCGAGGCGGGCCCGACACCACGCGTCGCGTGTCGCGTACGGCTCCGAGGACAGCAGGAACTCGTCGGTGGCGACGACGTTCTTGTCGCGGGCGATCCTCAGTCCGTCGGCCTTGTCGACGGCCCCGTCCGGCAGGAACGTGTAGTCGTAGAGCAGAAAGAGCGGCACGATCGTGGCGGGGCCGCCGTCGCCTTCCCACACGGGGTACGGGTCCTCCGGGGTGATCACGCCGATCTCCCGGCACATGTCGACCAGGTAGTCGTAGCGGGCCCTGCCGTGCATCTGAACGGGATCCTTCGCCGTGGTCCACAACTCGTGGTTGCCTGGCACCCAGATCACCTTCGCGAACCGACTCTTCAGTAGCGTCAGCGCCCAGCGAATGTCATCGGTCTTCTCCGAGACATCGCCGGCGACGATGAGCCAGTCGTCCGGCGAATCCGGGAAGATCTCCTCGGTGATCGGCCGATTACCCCGGTGCCCGACGTGTGTGTCGCTCACCGCCATCAGTTTGCCTGCCACACCACTACCCTTTCGCCTCCTGCAGTTGGCGGTCGGAGCCTCCGACGGCCCAGCGACCCGACGCGGCGCGCCACAGCACCGCCACCATCCGCAACACCATGAACACGGTAAGCCCCGTCCAGATTCCTGCGAGGCCCCAGTCCCACGCCAGTGACGCCCAGATGAGCGGCAGGAACCCGACCAGGGCGCACGCCAGCGTGGCCGTCCGGAGGAAGGCCGCGTCTCCCGCGCCGAGAAGAACGCCGTCCAGTGCGAACACGATGCCCGCCACCGGCATGATTCCGACGAAGAACCACCACGCGACCGACGTCTGGTCGAGCACGTCGGGGTCACCGGTGAACAGGGTCGGAATGAACTTGGCTCCGACTGCGAACGCCAGCGCCAGGACCGTCGCGAACACTGCAGACCAGCGAGTGATGCGCCACGCCAGGCGATTCGCGCCACGCACATCACTGCGCCCCAGCGCGGCACCGACGAGTGTCTGCGCGGCGATCGCGAGTGAGTCGAGAGTCAGGGCGACAAGATTCCACAGCTGGAGCACCACTTGGTGTGCCGCGACCGAGGCCGCCCCGAAACGGGACGCGACCGCCGCCGCGGAGAGGAAACACGCCTGGAACGCGAGGCTACGCAGGATCAGGTCTCGGCCGAGAACCATCTGGGCCCGCATCACCGCCGGACGGGGGCGGAGCGACAGCCGCGCGCGCAGCAACGCCACGCCGAACAGCACCGCCGAAGTAGCCTGGCCCGCCACGTTCGCGACCGCCGAACCCGCCAGTTCCCAGCGTGGCGCCCCTGCCACACCGTGAACGAGCAAGACGCAGAGAATCACCGAGACCACCTGCCCCGCAAGGACGAAGCGCAGCGGACGCATCGTGTTCTGCACCCCGCGCATCCAGCCGTTGCCGGCCATCGCCACGAGAATCAGAGGCGCCCCGAACACCGCGATCCGCAGCCACTGTTCAGCCTCCGCGGCGATGTCTCCCGACCCGGCGATCACAGCCGTGATCGGTCCCGCGAACAATTGGACGAGTACGACCACGACCGCCCCGATACCGAGCGCGAGCCAGGTCGCCTGGACGCCTTCCGCAACCGCCTCGCGCTCGCGGCCCGCTCCGTGCAGACGCGACGCCCGCGCCGTTGTGCCGTACGAGAGGAATGTCAACTGTGTACTGACCTGGGCGAGAATCAGTCCACCGACCGCGAGACCTGCGAGCGCGAGGGCCCCGAGATGCCCGACGACCGCGATGTCGAGGAGTAGATAGAGCGGTTCCGCCGCGAGGACGCCGAGGGCGGGCACCGCGAGCCCGAGAATCCGGCGCGGCCCTACGTCCGTCGCCTCGCGATCGGAAGCGGGGCCCTCCGCGGTCCCGGTCAACTCAGCCGAGGGTTTCGCGCAGTGCGCAGATGGCGGACTCGACGGGGCCGCTCACGGTGTAGCCGGCCGCGAATCGATGGCCTCCGCCACCGAGACGCTCGGCCACAGCCGCGACATCCACCGTCTCCTTCGAACGCAGCGACACCGACCACGAGCCCGGAGCGGACTCCTTGAACACGGCCGCCACCTCGGCCTCGGAGGTGGTGCGCACGATATCGACAACGCTCTCGACCTCCTCGGAGCCGAGTCCGGCGGAGTCGGTGCATCTGATCGCGGCGTGCACGAGACCCCTCCCCTGGGCGGCCTCGGGAACGAGCACCGCCGACGAGAGCACCGCGCCGAGCATCGGAAGCCAGCCGAACGGATGGGTGTCGAGCAGTGTGCGCGCAATAGCGGCACCGTCTATACCCGTGCCGAGCAGGCGCTCCGCGAGAGTGTGCGTGCCTGGCTGCACCCACCGGAACGATCCGGTGTCCGTCACCAGACCCGCATACAGGCAGTGTGCGAGATCGGCGTCGATCTCGACGTTCCACAGGTCGAACAGACGAGCCAGCACGGCCGTGGTGGCCTCTGCGGAATCGTCGATCAGGTCGAACATCCCGTAGCGAGTGTTGGACCGGTGATGGTCGATCACCAGCGACCGCCGGGCACCGCCGAGCCGCGACGCGAGCGCGCCGAGACGCCCCGCGCTGCCGCAGTCGACGGTCACCAACAGATCCACGGACTCGGCGACGTCCTCGGCCGGCACCAGGAGGTGCCTACCCGGTAGGCCGGACATCGATACCGGCAGCCGGTCAGGCGTCGCGAACGACACCTGTACCGGAATGCCCTTGCGCTCGAGCACGATTCCGAGTGCCAACCCACTGCCGATGGTGTCGGCATCGGGCTGGACGTGACACAGGACGGTCGCCGACGTCGCACCCTCCAACAGCCCGATCACGTCCTGCAAGGACACGTGTCGCGATGTGAGGGTCGGCGTCGTGGATTCCGGGCAGTGAGTCATGACGGCCTCGGGGTCAGTTGTCCTCGTCGGCGGCGTCGTCCGAGACGTCACGCTGTTCCTTGTACGGGTCGGCGTCGCCGGCAGGCTTAGCATTCTCCCGAGCGCGGGCCACCGCATCGTCCGCGGCGCGTGCCCGAGCGAGGAGTTCCTCCATGTGCCGTGCGGTGTCCGGCACCGTATCGGCGACGAAGGTCAGGGTGGGCGTGAACCGCACACCGGTTCCCGCGCCGACCTTGGAACGCAGAACGCCCTTGGCCTTCTCGAGGCCCGCAGCGGCGCTGACGACGTCCGGCTCGGAGTCGATGTTCTCGCCCATCACGGTGTAGTACACCGTGGCGTCGTGCAGGTCCGCCGTCACCTTGGCGTCGGTGATGGTCACGAGGGCAAGACGTGGGTCCTTGATCTCGTGGTCGATCGCCGTCGCGACGATCGTGCTGATGCGCTTTGCGAGCCTGCGTGCGCGTGCAGGATCTGCCATGGCAATCAGTCTCCTCTCCCGGGTTTGTCCAGCTGTGTCCAGCGTCAGCCCGCGCTAGACGGTGCTAGTCGTTGGGGCCGAAAATTCTTCGTCGAACTGCAAGTAGTTGCAGTTCGGGTCGTCCGGCGACGTGCCGCTCGCACTGATCGAGCACCTCGTGGACATGTCCCACCCCTGAACTTGCCACCGCGACACCGAGCAACGCCCGCCGGTAGCGGTCGTGCTCACCTGTCTCCGCAGCAGACACGCCATATCGTCGCAATTCGGTCAGGACCGGCCGCACGAGCGACCGCTTCTCCTTCAATGACCGCACATCGCCGAACAGGATGTCCATCTCGAGCGCGCCGAGAAACACCAGTCCTCCCTCCGGTGCAGAGACGTGTCGACCCCGGCAGAGCCGGAGTGTCCCTCCCCGGTGGCACGAGGCCACCGGGGAGGGACACGTTCGGTGCGACTAGTCCCGCGGCTTCTCGCGAAGCTCGTAGGCCTCGATCACGTCGCCGACCTTGATGTCGGAGTACGTGACGGTCAGACCACACTCGTAGCCTTCGCGGACCTCGGTCGCGTCTTCCTTCTCCCGCTTGAGCGAGGAGATGGTGACGGTCTCGGCGATCACCTTGTTGTCGCGCAGCAGGCGTGCCTTCGCGTTGCGACGCATGATGCCCGAGGTGACGAGGCAGCCGGCGATGTTTCCGACCTTCGACGAACGGAACATCGCGCGGATCTCGGCCTTGCCGAGCTCCACCTCTTCGTAGACCGGCTTGAGCATGCCCTTGAGGGCCTTCTCGACCTCGTCGATGGCCTGGTAGATCACCGAGTAGTACCGGATGTCGACACCCTCGCGGTTCGCCAGCTCCGTCGCCTTGCCTTCGGCACGGACGTTGAAGCCGATGATGATCGCGTTGGACGCGGACGCCAGGTTGACGTTGGTCTCGGTGATGCCACCGACACCGCGGTCGATCACACGCAGCTGCACCTCGTCGTCGATCTGGATCCCCATGAGGGCCTCTTCCAGCGCCTCGACGGTGCCGGAGTTGTCGCCCTTGAGGATGAGGTTGAGCTCGTTGTGCTCCTTGAGCGCGGCATCCAGATCTTCCAGGCTGATGCGCTTGCGGCTGCGGGCAGCGAGCGCGTTGCGCTTGCGTGCATTACGCCGATCTGCGATCTGCCGGGCGATCCGGTCCTCGTCGACCACGAGCAGGTTGTCGCCTGCGCCGGGGACCGACGTGAAGCCGACGACCTGGACGGGACGCGAAGGCAGAGCCTCCTCGACATCGTCGCCGTGCTCGTCGATCATGCGACGGACGCGGCCATAGGCGTCGCCCGCGACGATCGAGTCGCCGACCCGAAGCGTGCCGCGCTGGATGAGCACGGTCGCGACGGGACCACGGCCACGGTCGAGGTGCGCCTCGATCGCGACACCCTGGGCGTCCATGTCCGGGTTGGCGCGCAGATCCAGGGAGGCATCCGCGGTCAACAGCACCGCTTCCAGGAGGGCATCGATGTTGGTGCCCTGCTTGGCGGAGATGTCGACGAACATGGTGTCGCCGCCGTACTCCTCGGTGACCAGTCCGTACTCGGTCAGCTGCTGACGGATCTTGTCCGGGTTCGCGCCTTCCTTGTCGATCTTGTTCACCGCGACCACGATCGGCACGTCGGCCGCCTGGGCGTGGTTGATCGCTTCCACCGTCTGCGGCATGACGCCGTCGTCGGCTGCGACCACGAGAATCGCAAGGTCGGTGGCCTTGGCACCACGCGCACGCATGGCCGTGAAGGCCTCGTGACCCGGGGTGTCGATGAACGTCACCAGACGCTCGTTTCCGTCCAGCTCGGTCAGCACCTGGTAGGCGCCGATGTGCTGGGTGATGCCGCCGGCCTCGCCCTCGCGGACGTTGGCCTTGCGGATCGTGTCGAGCAGGCGGGTCTTGCCGTGGTCGACGTGACCCATGACGGTGACCACCGGCGGACGCGACGCGAGATCGTCCTCGTCGCCTGCGTCCTCGCCGTAGGTGAGGTCGAACGACTGGAGGAGCTCGCGATCCTCGTCCTCGGGGCTGACGACCTGGACGACGTAGTTCATCTCGCCGCCGAGAAGCTCCAGCGTCTCGTCGTTGACCGACTGAGTTGCCGTGACCATCTCACCGAGGTTGAACAGCGCCTGCACGAGTGCGGCGGGGTTCGCATCGATCTTGTCTGCAAAGTCCGACAGCGACGCGCCGCGGGCGAGACGGATGGTCTCGCCGTTGCCACGGGGCAACCGCACGCCGCCGACGGCGGGCGCCTGCATGCTCTCGTACTCGGCGCGCTTCGCCCGCTTCGACTTACGGCCACGACGCGGGGCACCACCGGGGCGACCGAACGCACCCGCTGCACCGCCACGACCGCCGGGACGACCGCCACCGCCACCGGGGCGACCGCGGAAACCACCGGGTGCACCTGCACCTGCACCTGCACCGGGAGCACCACCGGGAGCGCCGCCGGGAGCGCCGCCGCCGCGGTAGCCACCGCCACCGCCGCCGGGACGACCACCGGGAGCACCCGGACGACCGCCGCCGGGACGACCGGCACCGGGCGCCGGACGCGCCGCACGCTGCGGCATTGCACCCGGGTTCGGGCGCGGAGGCATGGATCCGGGGCTAGGACGGGGGCCGCCCTGACCCGGAGCCGGACGCGGTCCACCGGGACCTGCAGCCGGACGCGGAGCGCCGGGAGCGCCGGGACGCGGGGCGCCGGCCTGCGGGCCCGGACGGGGACCACCGGGACGCGGAGCGCCCGGAGCGGGACGCGGAGCCGGACGCTCGGCGGGTGCCGACGAGTACGGGTTGTTTCCGACGCGCGGCGTCTTGGGACCGGGGCGCGGACCACCGGGCTTGGGACCCGGGGCAGCCGGTGCCGCCGGAGCAGCGGGTGCTGCCGGAGCCTGAGCAGCCGGTGCCTGAGCAGCCGGTGCCTGAGCAGCGGGGGCCGTCGGCGCCTGCGGAACGGGCTTGGGAGCCGGTGCCGGCGTCGGTGCCGGACCCGGACGCGGTCCGGGAGTCTGCGCTGCCGGAGCACTGGATGCTGCGGGCTGCGCGGGGGTTTCCGGCGCGGCGGGAGCCGCCGGTGCCGGCTTGGGGCCGGGGCGCGGGGCGCCCGGCTTCGGGGCGGAAGCGCCGGGGACACCGGGCTTCGCCGACGGGCGTGCTGCGTCGCCGCCTTCCGGCTTTGCATTCGCCGACGGGAAGGACTCCCGCAGACGACGCGCGACCGGGGCCTCGACGGTGGACGACGCCGACTTCACGAACTCGCCCTGCTCCTTGAGCCGTGCGAGTAGTTCCTTACTTGTGACACCGAGTTCTTTTGCCAACTCGTGCACGCGGGCCTTGCCTGCCACTGCTCTCCTCTACTGAGAGGTCGAGCGAGCGACTGTGCCCGCACGACCTCGGTTATCTCCGAAGGACGTTCATCGCTGGTGCTTCACGGTGTGCTCATGAGTGCTTGTGCCTGTTCTCTGAGGTACTGCTCGATGTTCTCGAGTGTTTATGCAACCCGAGTGGGCTCGAGTGGTACTGCGTCCCGCGTTATCACTGTCGTGCTCGCACAGGTTCGAATGACTGGCTACGACAACTCGGTGTCCTCGACCAAACGATCGAGTTCCGAGGAGTCGAGACTTCCTGACACCCGCAGTGCTCTGCCGAATGCTCGGCGCCGCCCCGCTTCACTCAGGCATTTCGAGTCCGGGTGCAGCCATGCACCTCGACCCGGGAGCCTGTGCTTCAGATCGGGAGTGAGGACGAATCCGCCGGATTCGGCCTCCCGTGCCACGACCCTGAGCAGGTCGGTGGCCAGCACTTTCTGTCTACATCCGACACATGTCCTTTCCGGAATTCCGGCTCGGACACGCGTCGACACAGACAGTTCACGCTGAACCATCGACCACTCTACCGCTGTATACCCGCGAATTCCGCATTCTGTTCCTAAGCACCCGTCGTTTCGCGACCGACCTGTGACTCGGGGTCCGATGCCGCATCGCTACGGATATCGATGCGCCATCCGGTCAATCGCGCAGCCAGACGTGCATTTTGCCCCTCCTTGCCGATCGCCAGCGACAGCTGGAAATCGGGGACGACGACCCGCGCGGCACGCGCCTCCGGGTCGACGACAGTGACGGACACCACTTTCGACGGCGACAGTGCGTTGCCCACGAACCTCGCCGGATCCTCGTCGTAATCGATGATGTCGATCTTCTCGCCGGCGAGTTCGCTCATCACGTTCCGGACGCGCTGACCCATCGGGCCGATGCACGCGCCCTTCGCATTCAGGCCGGGAACACGCGAGTAGACCGCGATCTTCGAGCGGTGGCCGGACTCGCGGGCCACCGCAACGATCTCGACAGAGCCGTCGGCGATCTCGGGGACCTCGAGAGCGAACAACTTTCGCACCAGGTTCGGGTGCGTGCGTGACAGCGTGATCTGCGGTCCGCGCTGGCCGCGCGACACCCCGACGACGTAACACTTGATCCGGTCACCGTGCTCGTAGGTCTCACCCGGCACCTGCTCGGCCGGAGGGATGAGACCCTCGGCGCCGTTCGCCTCGCTGCCGATCCGGACCACGACCATGCCGCGCGCGTTGGCGCGGTTGTCGCGCTGGATCACGCCGCCGACGATCTCGCCCTCATGCGTCGCGAACTCGCCGAAGCTCCGCTCATGTTCCGCATCGCGCAGGCGCTGCAGGATCACCTGACGGGCGGTGGTCGCCGCGATCCGCCCGAACCCCTCGGGGGTGTCGTCCCATTCCTCACCCACCCGATTGCCGTCGGCATCGACGTCGCGAGCCATCACCCGAACGACACCGGACTTGGTGTCCACGTCGATGCGGGCGTGGGGCTGGTGCCCCTCGGTGTGCCGGTATGCCGTCAGCAGGGCCGTCTCGATCGCGGAAATGATGGTGCCCGCGGAGATTCCCTTCTCGGCCTCGATTGCGCGCAGTGCTGCGATGTCGATATTCACTTGTCCGACCCTTCTTCGTTCACTTCGTTCGACGCTTCCACGTCAGCAGGCGCCACTCGACCCTCGGGAATACCACCCGCGAGTTCGAGCTCCTTCGCGTCCGGACGCGAGAACTCCACCTGCACAACAGCTTTCCGGACATCTTCGAGTTCCACCCGGCGCACGACCGGACCACCCTTGGCCTTGACCACCACGTCGACGCCGCCGTCCGCCAGCTGTCCGACCCGGCCGGTCACCGACTCCTCCGCGAGTTCGATGAGAACCTTGCGGCCCTGCGCACGGCGCCAGTGCCGTTCCTCGGTGAGGGGCCGGTCGATCCCGGGCGAGGTCACCTCGAGTGTGTACGGAGACTCCCCGAAATCGGAGACGGAATCGAGCACCTCGGAGATGACGTGACTGAGACGAGCCACCTCGTCCAGCTCGAGACCAGTGTCACTGTCGACCATCACACGCACCGAACTGTGTCGACCTGCGAGGGTGACGGTGACATCCTCGAGGTCGTAGCCCTCACGACCGATGGGATCAGCGAGAAGCTCGATCACTCTCTCCCTCGACGGCACCGGCATCTGGGACGCTCCTCGCTTCAGTTGTAGTCATTGCTGACGTGCGGCGATCCCACCGTGCAACGCCTTCGACGAAGCACGACAAGACACACCACCGGTTGGACTGTGGAGACTCAAGGGTATCGCGCCCCGCGAGTGGTTGTGACCAGCCTGGGGCACGATCAGCCGACGCCCGCCCTCGCGACCTGCTCGGTACCACCGATCGGCTCACGGCCTGGCACGATGATCAAGTGCGAACGACCTTCCTCTCCACCCCGGTGTCGCGGCGCGCCGCGTTGCGCGCCGTGGGCGGCGCAGCGCTCGGAGCTACCGCGCTGACCCTGCTCACCGCCTGCTCGGATGCCGGTAGCGCCGACACCCCAGCAGAGGTGGATGCACTCACCGAGCAGGCACGTTCCGCTCGACGCGACGCTGCGAATGCGACGGCCGCGATCGCCACGCGCCCCGATCTCGCGGCGGCTCTCGGCGTGATCGCCGCGGAGCGGACAGCCCATGCAGATGCGCTGGACGAGGAGATCGCGCGGGTGGGCGGAGCCCCGCCATCCTCCACGGCCCCCACGACACCGGTCACCGCGCCTCCGGGCGTCGACCAGATGCGGGCCGATCTGGCCACTGCGCAGCGCGATGCCGCGAAGCTGGCGCGGACGCAGTCCGGTTACCGGGCCGGCCTCCTCGGTTCGATCAGCGCGTCGTGCGCCGCACAACAGGTGGTGTTGCTCCCGTGAGTTCCCGTAGTCCCGGCCCCGAACAGCAGGCCCTGATCGAGGCGCTGCAAGCCGAGTATGCGGCCGTGTTCGCCTACGGCATCGTCGCCGCCTTCTCGAACACCAACCGTGCGGACCTCGTCGCCTCGAACACCGCGGCCCACCGGGCCCGCCGCGACGCGACGCTCGACGCGCTGGCAGCCGCCGACGTCGACGCACCGGAACCGGAGGCCGGCTACACGATCCCGTTCGCGGTATCGGACCCCGTCTCCGCCGCGCAACTTGCCGCGCAGATCGAGTCGGACACCGCCGTCGCCTGGCGTTCGGTGATCGAACGCAGCCAGTCCGAACACACCCGCGAGGTGGGCGTCACCGCCCTCACCGAAGCCGCTGTCCGCGCAGGGAACTGGCGCGCAATCCTCGGCGTGGCGCCCGCGACGACGGCATTCCCCGGCCAGCCCTGAGTTCTCCGCTGAGCGGGAAAGAATCTCGCGGTTCGCGTTACAAGGCCTAGGTTTTGTGACACAGATCGCAACCGAGAGGATTTCCCGTGACGGAACGCACCATCGAACAGCGCCTCGACGACCTCGAGCGCATCGAGGCCATCAAAGCCCTCAAGCATCGCTACTTGCGCGCGTGCGATGCAAAGGACGCCGACACCTTCCGCGCGTGCTTCATCGACCGCGGCGCCGTGATCGACTACGGCCCGCTCGGCAAGTTCGACGACGCCGACCCCATCGCCGAGGTCTTCCGCACCATCGCGCTGCAGAAGGTCGACGGCAAGAACGTCATTCTCGACATGCACCACGCGTTCCACCCGGACATCACCCTGCACGGCGACGAACTCGCCTCGGGCAAGTGGACTCTCGCCTTCCGTCAGGTCAACCTCATCGACAACACCGAGACCGTCCGCTCGATCGAGTACGTCGACGAATACGTGATCGAGAACGGCGAGTGGAAGATGTCGAAGTGCCAGTCGATCACACTGTGGTCGATGACCCGTCCACTCGGCGAGGGCACCGTCGTCACCGAAGGCTGATCAGCCCCTTCGGATCCCACGGCACGGCGCAGTTCACCCTGCGCGGCTGCATCGGTGTATCCGACTGTTTGCCGTCGGAGTGAAGCGGGGTTTGCGCCTAGGGGATTCGTCCCCGACACGGGCACCCCGGGGCTATCCCCTATCGATCCCCCCAATTGCCCCCTAACCTGCCACTCATCCCTCCCGTGGACGTTCCCGCGCGCTGTCCAATGACAACCGACACCGCACGGTGTCGACCCTGGATCGAGCGACACATAGGAGCAACGATGTCCATCTCAGCGATCTTCTCAGCCCTGCTCTCCGCGATGTTCGGCGCCAATGTCGGATTCGGATCGGAGGGCGACGGCAGTGCTGCGGGCTCCACCGGTGGAGCGAACGGCGGCGGCCAGGGTGGCGGCGGCTTCAACTTCGGATCCTGATCCTCCGCTCCTGAAATCCACAGCTCGACATGCGTGAGGGGACCGGATGAATTCCGGTCCCCTCACGCATTCCTGCACGATCACAGCAGGGAGGCGGCCGCTCGCTCGGCGAGATCGAGTACGGGCTGGGGAACGATGCCCAGAATCACGGTGACCGCGCCGGCGACCGTGATCGCCGCAATCGACGGCGCGCTCGTCGCGACCGCCACCGGAGGCTCGTCGGCCGGGTCCGCGAAGTACATCAGCACGATCACCCGCACGTAGAAGAACGCGGCGATCGCGCTGCTGATCACGCCGACAATCACCAGCGGCATCGCGCCGCCGGACGCCGCGGCTTGGAAGACAGCAAACTTGCTGACGAAACCACTGGTCAGCGGGATGCCGGCGAACGCCAGCAGGAACAGCGCGAACACCGCCGCGATCAGTGGCGAGCGTCGGCCGAGCCCGGCCCATCCGGCCAGATCGGTGACCTCGTTGCCCGCATGATCGCGCACCAGACTCACGACGGCGAAGGCTCCGAGCGTGCTGAAACCGTAGGCGAGCAGGTAGAACATCGTCGACGACAGTCCGTCCTCGCCGCCCGCGACGACGCCGGTGAGCAGGAACCCGGCATGCGCGACGGACGAGTACGCGAGCATGCGTTTGACGTCGGTCTGAGTGATGGCGAGCACCGCACCGACCACCATCGTGAGGATCGCAACAGCCCACAGGACCGGTCGCCAGTCCCAGTGCAGACCGGGGACGGCAACATAGAAGATCCTCAGCATCGCACCGAATGCGGCGATCTTGGTGGCCGAGGCCATGAACGCGGTGATCGGGGTAGGTGCCCCCTGGTAGACATCCGGGATCCACGAGTGGAACGGCACCGCACCGACCTTGAACAGCAAGCCGACCGAGAGCAGCGCGAGACCGATCTGGGCGAAGGCCTCGTCACCGGACTGCGCGTCCACGGCAGTTGCGATGCCGGGCAGCGAGACGGTGCCGGCGTAGCCGTACAGCAACGCCACACCGAAGAGGAAGAACGCTGACGAGAAGGCGCCCAACAAGAAGTACTTCAGTGCCGCTTCCTGCGACAGGAGTCTGCGTCGACGGGCCAGTCCGCACAGCAGATACAGCGGCAGCGACAGCACCTCGAGCGCCACGAACATGGCCAGCAGATCGTTCGCCGCCGGGAACAGCAGCATCCCGCCGACCGCGAACATCGTCAGCGGAAAGACCTCGGTCTGCGCCGCTCCCGCTCTGGTCGCCTCCTTCTCGGCGTCACTGCCGGGGACCGCCGAGGCCCTGGGGGTGAAGGCGTCGGCCGGTCCGACGGCACCGACCGCCGACCGGTGCTCGGCCGAGGCTGCCGCGACCGAGCGGGCGATCCCCCGGTCCGCGATCAGCAGGACCGCAAGGAGGGAGACGGACAGGATGGTCCCCTGCAGGAGCAGTGTCGGACCGTCGATCGCAATCGATCCGACCGCTGCCACCTGTTCGGTGCCCGCGAGGGCGATCACCGCGACGAGCGCCGCGACCAGTCCACCGAACGCGAGCACCAGATGGGCGGCATAGCGCGTGCGGCGCGGCCAGAACGCCTCGACCAGCACGCCCGTGACCGCGACGCCGAGCACGATCAGCATCGGTGAGAGCAGGCTGTATTCGATGCTGGGGGCCGGCAACACCGTGGGGTTCAACGGGGTTCACCTCCGTCCTGCTCTGCGACGACGGGCGCCGGATCCTGACGATCGATCGTGGTCAGTGTGCTGGTGACGGCGGGAGTGACGACGTCGAGAATCGGTTTGGGATACACCCCGAGCACCAGGAGAATCGCAATCAGCGGTGCCACCACCGCGAGTTCGCGGCGTCGCAGATCCCCGATCCCGTCGTTGCCGCTCGTGACGGGTCCGGTCATCATCCGCTGGTAGAGCCACAGGATGTACAGCGCGGCGAGGACCAGCGCAATCGTCGCGACGACGGCGGCTGCCGGGTAGCGCGTGTAAGTGCCGACCAGGACGAGGAACTCGCTGACGAACGGCGCGAGGCCCGGTAGCGACAGCGTTGCCAGACCGGCGATCAGGAACGTGCCCGCCAACAGAGGTGCCACCTTGTGCACGCCGCCGTAGTCGGCGATGGCCCGGGTACCGCGGCGCGTGACCAGGAAGCCCGCGACCAACATCAGCGCGGCGGTGGAGAAGCCGTGGTTGACCATGTAGAGCGTCGAACCACTCTGCCCCTGACTTGTCATCGCGAACACCCCCAGCACGATGAAGCCGAAGTGCGAGATCGACGTGTATGCGATCAGGCGCATCACGTCGGTCTGACCGATCGCGAGCAGCGCGCCGTACACGATGCTGATCACCGCGAGTGTCACGACCAGCGGCGCGAAATACTGGGCAGCGTCGGGGAACAACTGCAGGCAGTACCGCAACATTGCGAACGTGCCCACCTTGTCGACGACGGCCATCATCAGCACCGCGCTCGCCGGGGTCGACTGGACGGCGGCGTCGGGCAGCCAACTGTGCAGCGGCCACAGCGGCGCCTTCACCGCGAACGCAAACATGAACCCGAGGAAGAGGGCGTTCGCGACCGGGGCGCTGATCGCCAGCTCGCCGGACGACACCGCGTCGACGATCGCCCGGAAGTCGAAGGTGCCCGACGCGAACGGGCTGTCGGCCCCTGCCGTCGCGACGTACAGTCCGATGACCGCGGCGAGCATGATCAGACCGCCGAAGAGGTTGTACAGCAGGAATTTCACCGCGGCCCGCGATCGGCCCGGGCCCGGCTGCCCGAACGCGCCGATCAGGAAGTACATCGGGATCAGCATCGCCTCGAAGAACACGTAGAACAGCAGGATGTCGAGGGACAGGAACGACATCAGGACCATCGACTCGACCACCAGGATCAATGCGACGTACGCGTGGGTGCCGCGCGGTCTCGCATCGTCGGCGGGTACGTCGCGCCAGCCGGCCAGGAGCAGCAGGGGTGTCAGGACGGTAGTCAGCAGCACCAGCGCCAACGCGATTCCGTCCAGGCCCAGTTCGTAGCGGGTCCCGAACGCCGGTATCCATGAATGGGACTCGACGAACTGGTACTGCTCACCTGCCGGTTCGAACTGCACCGCGAGCAGGGCGGAGACCGCGAGCGTCCCGACCGCCACGGCGAGAGCGACCCAGCGGGTGACCGTCCGTCGCCGCGCCGGCAACGCTGCGACCACCACCGCCCCCACCAGTGGCAGCAGCCACAGCGTCGTCAACCAGGGAAAGCCGTCCATCACGCCCTCCCCACCAAAGCTGCCGCGACCACGAAGACGGCTCCGACGAACATGTACAGCGCATAGGAGCGCACGAATCCCGTCTGCAGGCGGCGAAGCCTCACCGACACCTGCCCGAGCAGCGCGCCCATACCGCCGGTGACACCGTCGATCCCCTTGTCCTCGAGCATCGTCAGCGCCCGGACCACCCGCTGTCCGGGCCGCATGAACACGGCCTCGTCGACGTCGTCACCGTAGAGATCGCGGCGCGCCGCCACTGTCAACGCCGACACCCGAGCGGGTGCCGGGACCGGCACCGGCCGGGTTCCGTACTGCCGCCACGCGATTCCGACGCCGGCGAGAACCACCGCCAGCGTGACCACCGTGACCACCCAGACCGGGACCGCGAGTTCTCCGTGCTCGGCGGCAGCACCGAACTCTGCCCAGACCGGCGCGAGCCAGCGTTCGAGGGTGCCGCCGATGGCGAGCAGACCGCCCGCGGCGACGGAACCGACGGCGAGGACGACCATCGGCACCGTCATCACGCCGGGCGACTCGTGCGGGTGAACCTCCGCGCCTCCCGGTCGCTCCGTAGGCTCCGCTCCTGCCCCCCACCGGCGCTCGCCGAAGAACGTCATCAGCATCACGCGCGTCATGTAGAACGCCGTCAGGCCCGCGCCCAGCAATGCGACCGTGCCGAGTGCCGCCCCACCGAGACCACCCGACCCGAACGCGGCCTCGATGATCTTGTCCTTGGAGAAGAATCCCGAGAACGGCGGGATTCCGATGATCGCGAGGTAGCCGAGGCCGAAGGTCGCGAACGTGATCGGCATGAAGGTTCGGAGACCGCCGTAGCGCCGCATGTCGGTCTCGTCGTTCATGCCGTGCATCACCGATCCGGCGCCGAGGAACAGCCCAGCCTTGAAGAAGCCGTGCGCGAGCAGCAGCATGATCGCGAACGCATAACCGGCGGGACCGAGTCCGGCGGCCATCACCATGTAGCCGATCTGGCTCATCGTCGACGCCGCGAGCGCCTTCTTGATGTCGTCCTTGGCGCATCCGATGATCGCGCCGAACAGGAGTGTGACGGCGCCGACGAGGACGACGGCGACCTGCGCGCCCGGCGCAGCCTCGTAGATCGGACCGGACCGGACGATCAGGTAGACGCCGGCGGTGACCATCGTGGCGGCGTGGATCAGCGCCGACACGGGTGTGGGGCCTTCCATCGCGTCACCGAGCCAGGACTGCAGCGGAACCTGGGCCGATTTTCCGCACGCGGCGAGCAACAGCACCAGACCGAGCGCGGTCGTCACTCCCCCGCTCGCGGTGTCGACGCCGCCGAGAACGTCGGTGAACGACACCGACCCGAACGTCGCGAACATGATCATGAGTCCGACCATCAGGCCCATGTCCCCGACGCGGTTGACGACGAACGCCTTCTTCGCGGCGGTGGCGGCGGTCGGCTTGTGCTGCCAGAACCCGATCAGCAGGTACGACGCCAGACCGACGCCCTCCCAGCCGACGTACAGGCCGAGGTAGTTGTCGGCGAGCACGAGCAGCAGCATCGCGGCGAGGAACAGGTTGAGGTAGGCGAAGAACCGTCGGCGACCGGGATCGGACTTCATGTAGCCCACCGAATAGATGTGGATGAGCGATCCGACGCCGGTGATGAGCAGCACGAAGCACATGGACAGTTGGTCCAGGCGCAGCCCGAAGTCGACCTGCAGTCCCGCGACGGGGAGCCACGTGAACAGATCCTGCTGCATCACCCGGTCGGCAGCGTCGCGGCCCACCATGTCGACGAACATGGCGGCCGCGAGCGCGAACGACGCGAGCGGGGTGGCACACCCGAGGAGATGGCCCCAGCGATCGCTGCGGCGTCCGGCGAGGAGCAGGACCGCGGCACCCAGCAGGGGCAGTGTCGGCAGGAGCCAGATGAGCGCGTGAATTCCCGTCCCCCCGTTCATGTCAATACTTCAGCAGGTCGGCGTCGTCGACCGAGGCCGAGCGACGGGTGCGGAAGATGGTCATGATGATTGCCAGGCCGATGACGACCTCGGCCGCGGCGACCACCATCGTGAAGAACGCGAACACCTGGCCGTCGAGGTTCCCGTGCATCCGCGCGAACGTCACGAAGGCCAGGTTCGCGGCGTTGAGCATCAACTCGATACACATGAAGACGACGATCGCGTTGCGCCGCAACAGCACTCCGGCGGCGCCGATCGTGAAGAGCAGAGCGGCCAGGTAGAGGTAGTTCTCCGGGTTCATCGGTCCTCCTCCCCCACCGCCGATTCGCCGCCGGGTGGCATACCGCGCGGCGTGAGGATCCGACTGACCGACTCCCGCGCATAGGTTCCGTCGGGCAGTCGCGCGGGCAGGTCCACGGCGTTGTGTCGCGCGTAGACACCGGGGCTGGGCAACGGGGTGACGCGCGCGGATTCGGCCTCTCCTGCGCCCCAGTCGCGGAACCGCCGCTCCGACATCTCCCGCTGATTCAGGCGGCGTTCGAAGCGTTCGCGGTGCGCCAGCACCATCGCGCCGATGGTCGCGGTGATCAGGAGTGCGCCGGTCAGTTCGAACACCCACACGTAGCGGATGAAGATGAGTTCGGCGAGGCCCTCGACATTGCCGCCGGCGTTGGCCTGGTCGAGTCCGACGAAGCCGAACTCCCCCGACCGCACGACCCCGACGGTGGCGTTCCCGAGCCCGCCGATCAGCAACAGGCCGAACCCCAGTCCGGCGACGACCGCCGCGATGCGCTGCCCGCGTAGGGTTTCCACAAGGGAGTCCGACGAGTCGACCCCGATGAGCATGAGCACGAACAGGAACAGCATCATCACCGCGCCGGTGTAGACGACGACCTGTACGACACCGAGGAACAGTGCGCCCTGCGCGATGTAGAGCACCGCGAGCATGATCATCGTCATGGCGAGGAAGATCGCCGAATAGACGGCCTTGGGCGCGCATACGACACCGAGGGCCCCGATGACCGCGACGGTCCCGAGAATCCAGAACTGGACGGCTTCGCCGGTGGAGGTCCGGGTGAAGACATCCGCGGCCAGCAATGCCGCCGAGTGTGCGGTTGCGGTGTCCACTAGGTCACCTCCCCGGGGCGTGCATGCGGACCGTCGACCGTTCCGGTGACGTTTCCGAGGTAGTAGTCCTCGTCCGTCGTGCCTGGCGCCATCGGGTGGGGCGGCGACTCCATCCCGTCCTGCAGCGGTGCGAGAAGCCGGTCCTTCCCGTAGATCAGGTCGACACGGTTGTCGTCGGCCATCTCGTACTCGTTGGTCATCGTCAGCGCTCGCGTCGGGCAGGCCTCGACGCACAGCCCGCAGCCGATGCAGCGGAGGTAGTTGATCTGGTAGACCCGCCCGTACCGTTCACCCGGCGAATACCGCTCGTCGTCGGTGTTGTCGGCACCCTCGACGTAGATCGCGTCCGCCGGGCACGCCCACGCGCACAGTTCGCAGCCGATGCACTTCTCCAACCCGTCCGGGTGCCGGTTGAGTTGGTGCCGACCGTGGTAGCGCTCGGCGGTGGGCGTCTTCTGCTCGGGATAGAACTCCGTGACGGGTTTCTTGAACATCGTCGAGAACGTCACACCGAAACCTGCGACGGAGTCGAGGAACTCAGGCATCGAAATCCTCCCTTCCGGACCGTCCTGTGGGGACCAGCGGGCGCGCGGGCGGCGGACCCTGCCCGGGTAGTGGCGGCACCGGGAATCCGCCCGACATCGGGTCGAACGGCGGACCGGTGTCCTGGGGTGCTGCGACAGCGCCGTCACGTGCGGCCCGCATTCGGCGGTAGAGCAGCACCAGCAGCGCGGCGGCCACGACCACGCCGCCCACCGCCAGGGCGATCCACCGAACCTCGTGGCCTTCGTTGCGCAGCGCCCGGACGACTGCGACGACCATGACCCACGCGAGGGCGGCGGGAATGAGGACCTTCCAGCCCAGATTCATGAACTGGTCGTAGCGCAGGCGGGGCAGCGTCGCGCGCAACCACATGAACACGAACAGGAACGCCCACACCTTCGCGACGAACCACAGCAGCGGCCACCAGCCGGAATTGGCTCCGTCCCAGAGGTTCAGCGGCCACGGCGCGTGCCAGCCGCCGAGGAACATCGTGGCGGCGAGCGCCGAAACGGTCACCATGTTGACGTACTCGGCCAGCATGAACATCGCGAATCTGAGCGACGAGTACTCGGTATGGAAGCCGCCGACCAGTTCGCCCTCGGCCTCCGGCAGATCGAACGGGGCGCGGTTGGTCTCGCCGACCATCGACGTCACGTAGATCAGGAACGCGGGCAGTAACAGGAAGACGTACCAGGTGCCTTCTTGTGCGGCCACGATCCCCGACGTGGACATCGTTCCGGCATCGAGGAACACGGCCGCGAACGTCAGACCCATCGCCACCTCGTACGAGATGACCTGAGCGGTGGACCGGAGCCCGCCGAGCAGCGGATACGTCGAACCCGACGCCCACCCCGCCAGCACGATGCCGTACACCCCGACGGACGTGACCGCGAGGATGTAGAGCACCGCCACCGGAAGATCGGTGAGCTGCAACGGCGTCGGGTGTCCGAGGATCGACACCTGCGGTCCGAACGGGATCACCGCGAAAGCCATGAACGCCGGCACGACCGCGATGATCGGCGCGAGGAGATAGACGGGTTTGTCGACACCCGCGGGGACGATGCCCTCCTTGAGCGCGAGTTTGACGCCGTCGGCGAGGGACTGCAGGATCCCGCGGGGGCCGACCCGATCGGGCCCGACGCGCATCTGCATCCACGCCAGCACCTTTCGTTCGGCGTAGATCGCGATCAGCACCGTCAGCACGAGGAAGGCGAAGACCCCGACGGCCTTCAGGACCACGAGCCACCACGGGTCGTGGCCGAACATCGACAGGTCGGCGGCGGCGAGTGTGCTCATCGGACGACCTCCCCGTGCGCCGGACGTTCGGGCACACCGCCGTCCTCGGCTGGACCGACACTCACGACGTCGCCGGGTCCCGCTCCGAGTTGCCGATACACCGCACATCCGGGTGAGTCGACCGGCAGCCACACCACCCGATACGGCAGGTCGGTGATCGCCAACGGCAGCGTCACCGTCCCCCGAGCGGTCGCAACGGTCACCGGATCCCCGTCGCGCACTCCGAGTTCGGCGGCGCAGTCGGAGGACAGTCGCACGACGGGCGAGCGCGCGGTTCCGGCCAGAAACGGCTCCCCGTCCTGCATGCGGCCCGCGTCGAGCAGCATCCGCCAGCCCGCCAGGACGGCCTGGCCCGGCCCGGGTTCGGGGGGCGTCGACGGCGAAGTCCCGACCATGGGCGGACGGTCGCCGTGCCAGAAGCCGAGGCGATCGAGGTCCGCGCGGGCGGCCGCGACATCCGGCAAGGCCAGCGGACGACCCATCTCGGCGGCAATCGCGCTCAGCACCCGCAGATCCGGAACGGCGCCGGTGTCGCGCAACGCGGCCTCGAACGGCCGCACCCGCCCCTCCCAGTCCACGAAGCTGCCGGACTTCTCCGCGACGGGAGCCACCGGGAAAACGACGTCGGCGCGATCGGTGACGGCGCTGTGCCGCAGTTCGAGGCTCACGACGAACCCGGCGGCGTCGAGCGCGGCGAGGGCCGCTCGCGGATCCGGGAGATCGTCGGGGTCGACGCCACCGACCAGCAGCGCCCCGATCTCACCGGACACGGTCGCATCGAGGATTCCCTGCGTGTCCCGCCCGGGTCTGTCCGGCAGGTCCGTGACCTGCCAGACCTCGGCGACCTGCCGGCGCGCCGCGGTCTCGTCGAGCGGGCGCCCGCCCGGCAGAACGCCCGCGAGCGCCCCCGCATCGAGCGCACCGCGCTCACCGGCCCGCCGGGGAATCCATGCGACCCGCGCGCCGGTCTCGGCGGACAGTGCCGCGACGGCCGTAAGGGTGCCGGGAATCGCGGCGGCGCGCTCCCCGACGACGATGACCGCGCCGGGACGTCGCAGGAACTCGGACCCGGCGAGTTCGTCGAGGATTGCCGGTTCGTCACCGGGCACCGCGCGCAGCAGCCGGCCGGACATCTTGTCGAGGCCGCGGGTCGCGAACGGTGCGATCGAGAGGATCACGGCGCGCTTGGTGCGCACGGCCTTGCGCAGCCGCAGGAAGACGATCGGGGATTCCTCCTCGGGTTCGAACGCGACGAGCACGACCGCGGACGCATTTTCGAGGTCGTCGTACGTCACGGCTTCCGGGTCTGCGCTGAGCCCACGTCCCGCCACGTGCGCGGCGAGGAACGCCGATTCCTCCTCGGAGTGCGGGCGGGATCGGAAGTCGATGTCATCGGTGCCGAGCACGACGCGCGCGAACTTCGCGTACGCGTACGCGTCCTCGTAGGTGGCGCGTCCTCCCACCAGCACTCCGGCTCCTCCGGCCGCCGCCAGACCGCGGGCCGCGACGGTGAGTGCCTCGGGCCACGACGCGGGACGCAGCCCTCCGCCGGTGTTTCGCACGAGCGGCGTCGTCAGACGGTCCGGTTGCGTCGCGTACGTGAACGCCCACCGGCCCTTGTCGCAGTTCCATTCCTCGTTGACTTGGGGGTCGTCGCCGGCGAGTCGGCGTAGAACCGTCCCCCGGCGGTGGTCGGTGCGTTGCGCGCACCCACCCGCGCAGTGCTCGCACACGCTCGGGGTGGACACCAGGTCGAAGGGCCGCGCCCGGAAGCGGTACGCGGCACCGGTGAGGGCCCCGACCGGGCAGACCTGGACCGTGTTGCCGGAGAAGTAGGAGTCGAACGGCTCTCCCTCGGCGATGCCCACCTGCTGCAGGGCCCCGCGTTCGAGCAGTTCGATCATCGGGTCGCCCGCGATCTGGCGGGAGAACCGGGTGCAGCGGGCGCACAACACGCACCGCTCCCGATCGAGCAGCACCTCACTCGACAGCGGAACAGGTTTGGGGAATGTGCGTTTCACACCGTCGAAGCGGGACTCCGCCCGCCCGCTGGACATCGCCTGGTTCTGCAGCGGGCACTCGCCGCCCTTGTCGCACACCGGGCAGTCCAGCGGATGGTTGATCAGCAGCAGTTCCATCACGCCCTTCTGGGCGCGGTCGGCCACCTCGGAGGTGACCTGGGTGCGGACGACCATGCCGTCGGTGGCGACGGTCGTGCACGATGCGAGCGGCTTGCGCTGCCCCTCGACATCCACGAGGCACTGGCGGCACGCGCCGACCGGGTCGAGCAGTGGGTGGTCGCAGAACCGCGGGATCTGGATGCCGATGCCCTCGGCGGCCCGGATCACGAGCGTCCCCCTGGGAACCGTGACCTCCACTCCGTCGATCGTGAGGGTGACGCGGTCCGACGGCACCGGTTGGCCCGACGCGTCGGCGTTGATGTTGACGGTCACGATCTCCCCCCTTCCGGTCCGGACCGGACCCGAGCGACGAGTGTCGACTCGTCCGGGTCGAACGGGCATCCCCGCCCTTCGAGGTGCGCGACGTACTCGTCGCGGAAGTACTGCAGCGACGACATGATCGGGCTGGCCGCGCCGTCGCCGAGCGCGCAGAAGGATTTGCCGAGGATGGTGTCCGAGACGTCGAGCAACTTCCCGAGGTCCTCCTCGCTCCCCTCTCCGCGCTCGAGGCGTTCGAGGATCTGCACCAGCCAGTACGTCCCCTCCCGGCACGGCGTGCACTTCCCGCACGACTCGTGCGCGTAGAACTGCGTCCAGCGCAACACCACTCGCACGATGCACGTCGTCTCGTCGAAGATCTGCAGCGCTTTGGTCCCGAGCATCGATCCCGCTGCGGCGACGCCCTCGTAGTCCAGCGGCACGTCGAGGTGTTCACCGATGAGGATCGGAGTGGACGACCCGCCCGGTGTCCAGAACTTGAGACGATGACCGGCCCGCACGCCACCGGCGCGAGCGAGCAACTCTCGCAACGTGATCCCGAGCGGGGCCTCGTACTGTCCGGGGCTCGTCACGTGCCCCGACAGCGAGTACAGCGTGAATCCGGGCGACGCTTCACTGCCCATGCTGCGGAACCACTCCGGCCCGCGCAGGATGATCGGCGGGACGCTCGCGATCGACTCGACGTTGTTGACCACCGTCGGGCACGCGTACAGACCCGCGACGGCCGGGAACGGCGGCCGTAGGCGGGGCTGACCACGACGCCCCTCGAGCGAATCCAGAAGTGCAGTCTCCTCACCGCATATGTAGGCGCCGGCGCCGGCGTGGACGACGATGTCGAGGTCGTAGCCCGAGCCGAGGATGTCGCGGCCCAGGTATCCGGCGTCGTACGCCTCGGCCACGGCGGCCTGCAGTCGCCGGAGCACCGGCACCACCTCGCCGCGCAGGTAGATGAAGGCCTGCCCGGCACGGATCGCATACGCCGCGATGACCACACCCTCGATCAGCGAGTGCGGCGACGCCAACATCAACGGAATGTCCTTGCACGTGCCCGGTTCCGACTCGTCGGCGTTGACGACGAGGTAGTGCGGCTTCGCGGTCCCGTCCGTCGCCGGGTCCTGCGGGATGAACGACCACTTCATGCCCGTCGGGAATCCGGCGCCGCCGCGGCCGCGCAGTCCGGCGTCCTTGACGGTCTGGATCACTTCGTCCGGGTTCATCCGCAGCGCCTTGCGCAGCGCGGTGTAGCCGTCGTGGCCGTGGTAGGCGTCCAGGGTCCATGACCCGTCCTCGCCCCAATGGCTGCTCAGCACCGGTGTGAGCGGCGACGCGGCATCCTCGCGCGAGCATTTCAGCCCGGCGAGGGTGGCCTGCCCGGCGCCGCCGCCGGCTTCGAGGGCGCCCGGACGGCGGTCGGGGAACCCGGCGAGGATCCGCGCGGTGTCCCGGAACGAACCCAGCGTCGCGCCGCGCGTCGGCCTGACCGACTCTCCCGTGCGCAGGGCGTCGACCACCTCGGTCGCCGATCGCGGAGTCTGATTGTCGAAGAACTCCCAGTTGACCATCATCACGGGCGCGAAGTCGCACGCGGCGTTGCATTCGATGTGGTCGAGCGTGATCGCACCGTCCGCGGTGGTCTCGCCGTCACCGATCCCCAGGTGCGCGCGCAGCGCCGCGTGGATGGCGTCGCCGCCCATCACCGCGCACAGGCTGTTGGTGCACACCCCGACGTGGTAGGTCCCGGTCGGATCGCGGCGGTACATCGTGTAGAACGTCGCGACGGCCGTCACCTCGGCGGCGGTGAGTCCGAGTTGCTGCGCGCAGAAGTCGATTCCGGCGGGCGAGACGTAGCCGTCCTCTGCCTGGACCAGGTGCAGCAGAGGCAACAGGGCGGACCGAGCGGTGCCGTCAGGCTGTGTCGGGTCGGCCTGGTTCCGGTAGCGGGCGACGATCTCCTCCGCATCGGCGGCGAGTCGGGCCGCGACGTCGGGCGGATACGCCGCCCGCTCCTGCGGACTCGGCCCCAACTCGAGGAACACCGGCCCGGTGGTGCGCGATTCGGTCATCGATCCACTCCCCCCATGACAGGGTCGATGCTGGCCACCGACGCGATCACGTCGGCGACCATCCCGCCCTCGCACATCGCCGACACGGCCTGCAGATTGGTGAACGACGGGTCGCGGTAGTGCACGCGGTACGGGCGGGTGCCGCCGTCGCTCACCACGTGCACGCCCAACTCCCCGCGCGGAGACTCGATCGGCACGTACACCTGGCCGGGCGGAACCCGGAAACCTTCGGTGACCAGCTTGAAGTGGTGGATCAACTCCTCCATCGACGTACCCATGATCCGCCGAATGTGCTCGAGCGAGTTTCCGAGACCGTCGGCGCCGACAGCGAGGTCGGCAGGCCACGCGATCTTCTTGTCCGACACCATCACCGGCCCCGGCGGGAGCCGATCGAGGCACTGTTCGACGATGCCGAGCGACTGCGCCATCTCCTTGACGCGAACGAGGTAGCGGCCGTAGCAGTCGGAGCCGGTGTCGGTGACGACGTCGAATTCGTAGTTCTCGTACCCGCAGTAGGGATCCGACCGCCGCACGTCGAGCGGTAGACCGGTCGCCCGCAGCACCGGGCCGGTGATGCCGAGCGCCATGCACCCGGTCAGGTCCAGGTACCCGATCCCCCTGGTCCGAGCCTTCCAGATCGGGTTCTCGTTCAGCAGATCCTCGAGGTCACGCAGCCGTCGCGGCATCAGGTCGAGCAACTCGCGCACCTTCGCGACCGCGCCGTCGGGCAGGTCCTGCGACAGCCCCCCGGGACGGACGTACGCGTGGTTCATGCGCAGGCCGGTGATCATCTCGAAGATGTCGAGGACCAGCTCGCGCTCCCGGAACCCGAACAGCATCGGTGTGATCGCGCCCAGTTCCATCCCCCCTGTCGCGAGTGCCACCAGGTGCGACGAGATCCGGTTGAGTTCCATGAGCAGCACCCGCACGACGGTGGCCCGTTCGGGGATCTGGTCGGTGATGTCGAGCAACTTCTCGACGCCCAGGCAGTACGCCACCTCGTTGAAGAACGGCGCCAGGTAATCCATGCGCGTGACGAAGGTGACGCCCTGCGTCCAGTTTCGGTACTCGAGATTCTTCTCGATCCCGGTGTGCAGGTAGCCGATCCCGCAGCGGGCCTCGGTGACCGTCTCCCCCTCGATCTCGAGGATCAGCCGCAGCACCCCGTGCGTGGACGGGTGCTGCGGGCCCATGTTGACGACGATGCGCTCGGCGCCGGCATCGCGGGCACTGTTCGCGGCGTCCACCAACTCGTCCCAGTCCTGGCCGTCGACAGTGAACACCGCAGCGCCGCCGTCGGACTCGATGAAGGGATCACGCGAATCGCTCACTGGTACGCCCTCCTCTCGTCCGGTGGCGGGATCGTCGCCCCCTTGTATTCGACGGGGATTCCGCCGAGGGGGTAGTCCTTACGCTGCGGGTGCCCCACCCAGTCGTCGGGCATCTCGATCCGGGTGAGCGACGGGTGGCCGTCGAAGACCAGTCCGAAGAAGTCGTACGTCTCACGCTCGTGCCAGTCGGTGGTGGGATACACCGAGTACAGCGACGGAAGGTGCGGGTCGGCATCGGGCACAGCCACTTCCAGACGGACACGCCGTCCGTGAGTGACCGACATCAACGGATACACCGCGTGCAGTTCGCGGCCCGGGTCCTGCGGGTAGTGCACCCCGCTCACCCCGAGACACAACTCGAATCTGAGTGCCGCGTGGTCGCGCAGTTGCCGCGCGACGGTCGGCAGGTACTCGCGCCGCACGTGCAGGGTCAGTTCACCCCGGAAGACGACCACCTTCTCCACCGCGTCGTCGAAGAGCAGACCCGTGGCATCCAGGGCGCCGGCGAGGGTGTCGATGAACTCGTCGAACCATCCGCCGTACGGCCGAGGCGTACCGCCGGGCAGGGTGACCGGGCGGACCAGGCGCCCGTACCCGGAGGTGTCGCCGGTGCCCCCGACGCCGAACATCCCCTGCCGCAGCCCGATCATCTCGCCGCCGGCGACGCGTTCGGGTGGCACGGTTCCCTCGGGGCCCGCGGTCGCTTCGGGGTCGGACCCGCCATGGACGTCGTCGTGGTCGATCGCCATCAGCGCACCACCCCCGCCGCGCGCCCGGGCAGACCGAGATCGACGACGGGCCGCGCCGTCAGGGCCGCTTCCTCCGCTGCCCGGACGGCCCGCTCGCGGTTCACGCCGAGCGGCATGTCCTGAATCTTGGCGTGCAGCGCCAGGATTGCGTTCAGCAGCATCTCGGGCCGCGGCGGACAGCCCGGCAGATAGATGTCTACCGGGACAACGTGGTCGACGCCCTGCACGATCGCGTAGTTGTTGAACATTCCGCCCGACGACGCGCAGACCCCCATCGCGAGAACCCATTTGGGTTCGGCCATCTGGTCGTAGACCTGCCGCAGTACGGGGGCCATCTTCTGGCTCACCCGTCCTGCCACGATCAGGAGATCGGCCTGCCGGGGCGACGCGCGGAACGCCTCCATCCCGAAGCGGGCGAGATCGAAGCGCCCCGACGTGGTCGCCATCATCTCGATCGCGCAGCACGCGAGGCCGAACGTCGCCGGCCACAGCGAACCCTTGCGGGCGTAGCCGGCCACGGTCTCGACCGTGCTCAGCAGGAAGCCGCCCGGCACCTTCTCTTCGAGCCCCATTCCTGATTCACCTCCGCTCCGTGATCACGTCCAGATCGCTAGTCCCAGCTCAAGCCCCCACGCCGCCACTCGTAGACGTAGGCGACGGAAACGTTGAAGACGAACACAGCCATCGCAGCCAGACCGAACACGCCGAGGGCGTCGAAGTGGACGGCCCATGGGTAGAGGAAGACGATCTCGATGTCGAAGATGATGAACAACATCGCCGTCAGGTAGTACTTGACCGGGATTCGCTGCCCGTTCGCCCGGCCTCCGGGCTGTTCCATCGGTTCGATGCCGCACTCGTAGGCCTCGAGTTTCGCGCGGTTGAGCCGCCGCGGCCCGACGTCCGACGCAACGAACACGGAGAAGACCGCGAACGCCACCGCGATGGCGCCGAGCACGAGAATCGGCACGTAGGCGTTCACCCAGCCTCAGCTCCTCCGGTCGCGAGCCCCGGCCGTCCGATGCCGGACGGTCGACCGAGCTGGTGCAGGAGCAGTGCGTGTCCGAGAAGCTTCGTCGGCTCTTCCTGCCTGTGCGCCAGCCCGTACGGCGACCACGGACGGCGGGTAGCCACGGACGACGCACAATCACGCAATCAGGAAAACCCACCCGCCGAATGTGATCTACGCCTCAGCCTACCCAGATCGACCCCCGGCTTGGCCTCGGTTTTACCCGCGAGTCTTCCGGCAACGAGATCGACTCGGACTGGGCGCGACCCGGTCACACTCGGCGCAGCAGCGACACCACGGCCTCAGCCAGCGCGAACGGGTCGATCGGATGCCGGACGGCCGCATCCGCGCGCGACCAATCGGCGAGCCAGCGGTCGTCGGCCCGCCCGGTCAACACCACGATCGGCGGGCACACGTCGAGTTCGTCGCGCAGTTGCTTGGCGATCCCCATACCGCCGGCGGGCTGCGCCTCGCCGTCGAGCACCGCCAGGTCGATCCCGCCCGCATCCATCTCGCGGATCACCACCGCCTCCGTCGCGACCTCGAGGTACACGATCTCGGGAAGGTCCGGATGGGGTCGGGCACCCAGCGCGCTGATCACCCGGTCCCTCGTCGAGGCGTCGCTGCTGTAGACGAGCACGCGCAGCGCGACGGAATCAACGGAGCGGACGGTCGGATTGGCCACGACCTCGATGCTACGACCGCGGCCCCCGCCGCACCGGGAGGCGAGTCCGATTCGGTCGGTACGGAAATCGGCCGTCAGAAGCCCGGGGCGGCCACCGGTACGAACCGGAACTGGCCGGATGCCGACTGGAACACACCGAGCGCGCGGTCGATGTGCGATGCGGAGGTGACGAGCACGGCACCGTCCGCACCTGCGGCGGAAAGGATCTGGGTGGTGTTGCGCGCATTGTCGACGGTCGAGAACGAATCGTTCTCGAGGATGATGTTCGCCGGATTGACGCCCCGAAGCACGAGACCAGCCAGCATGGCCTGGGCTTCTGTGTACGGCAACGGCTGCGTCGGTCCCCCGGAGACGATCACCTTGTTGGCCGGATGCAGACGGGCGATCGCGGCGGCCGTGTTCAGCCGGGAGTTGAGCACTGCGGGCAGCAGTCCGTCGGCGTTCAGGCGGGCGCCGAGCACCACGACGTAGCGGGAGGCGGGGTCGCCGGTGGTGAGGTAGGCGTGTGCCGCGGCGTACTGACCGAGCGACGACACGGTGTCCGAAATCCCTGACGCAGCGGTGTATTCCAGGGTGTCGATGCCCTGGTTGATGAGCCCCGGAATATTCAGCGAGGCCGCATGCGCCGGCATTGCGGCGACGAGCGGAAGCGCGGCGGCAGCGGCCGTCACGACGATAGTTCTCAACTTCGGCATTCGCCTGTGTCTCCCCAGGGTCGGCGGTCTGTATCGATGACGCGGGTCACACCATACGGGTGAATCGGTCACCCGTCATCCGCTCGGCCACGCGTGGGCGCGGCATCGGGGTGTGTCATGAGATCTTTCGGGAATGGACAAGGGCCGGCCGCATCGGCCGGCCCTTGTCAGTCCTGTCTGCGGTTCAGTTGGCCTGTCTGCGGTTCAGTTGGCCTGTCTGCGGTTCAGTTGGCCGGGGACGTCGCTGCCGCGGCGAGGACGTGGGCGAGGTCGCCAGGTCGGCTCCACATGGGCCAATGCCCGGTCGGGAGGTCGATGAGGTCGACATGGTCGAGGTTCGACACCTCGGCGAACATCGGATGACCCGCGTTGGCCAACTCCAATATCTGCGCGCTCGGGATCGAGCAGCACACCAGAGTGGTCGGGACCGCCAGACGCGCATCATTGGTGAGCTTCACTTGCTGGCGTAGCACGGGACCGGGTTCTGGAACGGCCCTGGATCTGAAGCGCTCGAGAGCCTCGGCGCTCAGGCCCTCGAGGCTGGCCTGCTCGCCGAGTGCGTCGAAGGGCGGCAGAGGAAACTCGGCCAGGTCCTCGGGCGCTTCCGGGGCGAAGACGCTGCCGGACGCGACGGGCCCACTATCGACCCACACCACTCGGCGGACGAGTTCGGGATGCTGATCGAGCACAAGGCTTACCGGAGCGTTGGCTCCGCTGTGTGCCACGAGGACGATCGGCTGCGCCTCGAAAGCAGAGGCCCGGGTCATTGCCTGCTCGATCGCCGTCGCCTGGTCGTCGAGCGTCCTGGACGCCCGCTCGGGGTCCCGCTCATCGAGGCCGGGAAGCGTCATCGGGATGGTTCGCCAGCCGTCAGCGGTCAGGTGTTCGCGCACCTCGTCCCATGCCCACGCCCCCAGCCAATGGCCGGCGATCAAGATGATGGTCGGGTTGCTCGCGTTTGTCGTCACACCACGATGCTCTCAAGCCTCCGGGACAAGGGTATGTCACCATTTTGGCATGATCTTTTGCCGGTGCGGGAAATGACCCGGGGTGGGAAATGAAGAGAGCGGAGCGACTCCACGCCCTGTCCGAGATGCTGCGACGCAGCGGACCGCGTGGATGCACTGCTGAGAGGCTGGCAAACGAGTTCGGCGTGTCCGTGCGGACGGTCAAGAGAGACCTCACCGCACTCGAGAACGCTGGCGCGCTGATCTGGTCACGCCCGGGCCCCGGAGGCGGCTACGGGCTCGTCGCTCGAGGCACCCTGCCACCGGTCAGCCTCACCCCCGTGCAGGCAGTGGCGCTACTCGCGGCAGTCTCTGCTGCACCCGATGCCCCCTACGCCGATCTCGCCTTGGCGGGCGTTCGGAAGATCATGGATGTACTCGATCCACGGACCCGGACGAAGGCCGATGAGCTGGCCAGTCGCGTCTGGGTCGACGCGCCTCCTACTCCGCGCACGATCAAGTCGGCACTGGAGGAAGCGATGGCCGAGCAACGGGTGGTGCGGATCCGCTACACCTCGCGTGACGGCAACACGACAACCCGCGACGTCGAGCCGGTGATGTTCGCCTCCACGGACGGCCGTTGGTACCTGATCGGGTGGTGCAGGCTACGCAACGCTATGCGGTGGTTCATCGTGTCCCGTATCGAGCACGCCAGTGCAACCAGGATTGCCTGCAGCGGCCACGACATCGACGAGATCGGCATCCCCCCAGCGACAGCGAGACCCGTGAATGGTCGAGGTGAGTGAGGCACTCGACCAACGTCTCCAGTCAGTACATCGAGCCCCGCATTTCACATCTAGCCGCGCATTTCGTAGGCGCCGTCGTACTCGACGACCTGCTGCCACACCCGCTCGAATCTTCCCGCGTCGACCACCGGTTTGCGGATCACGCCCAGCGCCCACTCCTGCTGCGCCTCGGTCGACGACGGTTTGCCGTGCAACGCCACTGTGTGGCCGGAGAAGTCACGGATGAGGACGTCGAAGATCTGCTCGACGAGGTCGCGATCGATGGCGGCGATATCGACCTGTTCCAGGATCAACTGTCCGTACACCACCAGCTCGAACAGGTGCCCGAGGGTGAGCAGGAAGTCGAGGTCCGCGAGTTGCTGCTCGTCGGGACCTGCCGTCGCGAGTAGTTCCCGAAGCGCGAGAGCCTGCTCGTGGAATCGTGCAACATTGGGAATGTCGGCGTGGTCGGCGTAGGCGCGCGTCCAGTCGTGGAACTGCACCTTCCCCGATCCCCGTGCCGGACCCTGTTTCCAGAAGAACTCGTCGTCGGCGTCGTCGTCCCGCGTGCCGACGTCGGGATACTCGGCGGGGTTGAACAGGTAGTTCGGCATGAACTTGAGGATGAGCGCGACGTTGACGTGCACGGTGCCCTCGAGTTTGGGCAGCGTGCCGATCAGCTCGGCGGCCTCCCGAAAGTACGTGTCCTTCTCGTACCCTTTCGCGGCGACGACGTCGTGGAGCAACGCCATCACCGTCTCCCCCTCGGACGTGACCTTCGCCTTCGTCATCGGGTTGAACAGCAGGTAGCGCCGGTCCTCGGGACCGGCACTGCGGAAGTAGTCGACGGCGCGGGCGCTGAACAGCTTCATCGCGATCAGCCGGGCGTAGGCGTCGACGAAGTTCGCGCGCACGTGCGGGAAGTCGGTCACCCGCTTTCCGTAGAGAACCCTGTTGTGCGCGTGGGTGATCGCCTCGTAGAACGCGTGCTCACACATGCCGATCGATGCCGTGCACAGATTGAACTTGCCGACGTTGACGGTGTTGAGGGCGGCCGAGAAGGCGTCCGGCCCGGTGTGCAGGACGTCCTGCACACGCACCGGATAGTCGCGGAGCGCGAACGTGCTGACGTACATCTGGCCGTGAACGACGTTGTCGATCAACCGGTAGTGCAGGTGTCGGCTGTCGACCACGAAGAACACGTACCCGTCGGCACCCTCGATGTCGGTGCGGCGGCCGAAGACCGACACCATCCCCGCGACGTTGCCGTTGCCGATGTAGTACTTGGTGCCGTTCGCCCGAAAGGCAACGTCGCCGCTCCCCTCTGGGGTGAGCAGCATGTCGGTGGAGTAGACGTCGGCGCCGTGGTCGCGTTCGGAGAGCCCGAACGCCATCACACCGCCGGCATCGAGCTGCTCGGCGGCATGCTTTCGGGCTGCTGCGTTGGCGCTCATCCAGATCGGCCCGAGACCGAGGACCGTCACCTGCCACAGGTACCAGTACGCGAGCCCGTAGAACCCGAGGATCTCGCTGAGCGCCGCGTTGCGGGCCGCGTCCCAGCGCTTGTTGGGATCACCGTCCGATTCCGCTGCCGGAGTGAGGAAGGTCGCGAACAGCTTTTCGTGGCCGGCGAAGTCCAGGAAATCGCCCGTCCACACCGCATGCAAGTCGTCCTGGAGCAGACGCCGTTTGCCGCGGGCCTCGAACCAGTCGATGGTCGCGCGCAACAACCGTCGGGTGTTGGGATCGAGGTCCTTGGGGTCGTAGTCGTGCGGATTCAACAGCAACTCGCCCACGTCATCACCCTCCGAGGTGTGGATGTGGAGCCCCGTTCGGGACCGCCGTCTCCACTGTCCACCGGATCGCGGCGCACCACCCCGCGTTTTGCGCACTTATCGCCGTCCGGATACCCGAATTCCGGCGACAAGTGCGCAAAACGCGCGGTTCAGGACGTGGGTCAGCCCCGGATCGCGGCGAGGATCTCCGCGAGCGCGCCGTCGGCGGCAACTTCGCGGGCTTCGCCGGTGAAGCGATCGCGCAGTTCGACCTTGCCCTCGGCGTAGCCGCGGCCCACGACCACGACCAGCGGGACACCGATCAGCTCGGAGTCCTTGAACTTCACGCCGGGCGACGCCTTGCGGTCGTCGAACAGAACCTCGATGCCGGCCTTGTCCAACTCTGCGGCCAGCGCCTCGGCACCCTCGCGGGCGGCGTCGTCCTTGTTCGCGATCACCAGGTGCACGCCGAACGGCGTGACCTCGGCAGGCCAGCGCAGGCCCTTCTCGTCGTGATGCTGCTCGGCGATGACCGCGACCAGGCGCGAGACGCCGATGCCGTACGAACCCATGGTGGGACGCACCGGCTTCCCGTTCTCGCCGAGCACGTCGACGTTGAACACGTCGGTGTACTTGCGGCCCAACTGGAAGACGTGACCGACCTCGATGCCGCGGGCGGCAACGAGCGCTCCGGCGCCGTCGGGCGACGGATCGCCGTCGCGCACCTCGGCGGCCTCGATGGTGCCGTCCGGGGTGAAGTCGCGTCCGGCGACCAGGTCGACGTAGTGCTTGCCCTCCTCGTCGGCGCCGGTGATCCAGCTGGTGCCGTCCACCACGCGCGGGTCGACGAGGTAGCGGACGCCGTTCTCCTGCAGCGCCTTCGGGCCGATGTAACCCTTGACGAGGAACGGGTTGTTCTTGAAGTCGGTCTCGGTGATGAGAACGTATTCGGCGGGCTCGAGCGCAGCCTCGAGGCGCTTCTCGTCCACCTCACGGTCGCCGGGGATGCCGATCGCGAGCAGCTCCCACTCGCCGCCCGGAACGCGAGTCTTCACCATGATGTTCTTCAGGGTGTCCGCTGCGGTCACAGTGCGACCGAGATCGGCGCCGTTGGCCCACTCGACGAGGGTATCGATGGTCTCCGTGCCGGGGGTGTCGTGCACCTCGGCGGCCGGCAGACCGTCGAACGGGATCGGCTCGGGGGCGAGCGTCTCGACGGCCTCGACGTTGGCGGCGTAACCGGATTCGAGGCAGCGAACGTAGGTGTCCTCGCCGATCTCGCTCTCGGCCAGGAACTCCTCCGACGCGCTGCCGCCCATCGCGCCCGACGTAGCGGAGACGATGACGTACTTGACGCCGAGCCGGGCGAGGATCCGCTCGTAGGTGTCACGGTGCGCCTTGTAGGACTCCGTCAGACCCTCGTCGGTGAGGTCGAACGAGTAGGAGTCCTTCATGACGAACTCTCGGCCGCGCAGGATGCCGGCGCGGGGCCGCTCCTCGTCGCGGTACTTGGTCTGCACCTGGTACAGGGTGACCGGGAAATCCTTGTACGAGTTGTATTCACCCTTCACGGTGAGCGCGAACAGCTCCTCGTGGGTGGGGCCCAGCATGTAGTCGTTGCCCTTGCGGTCCTTGAGGCGGAACAGGCCGGCACCGTACTCGGTCCAGCGGTTCGACGTCTCGTAAGGCTCACGCGGCAGCAGCGCGGGCAACAGGATCTCCTGCGCGCCCATCGCGTTCATCTCCTCGCGGACCACGCGCTCCACCTCGCGCAGCACCCGCAGGCCCAGTGGCAGCCACGAGTAGACGCCGGGCGCGATGCGCCGCACGTAGCCGGCGCGGACCAGCAGCTTGTGGCTGGCGACCTCGGCGTCGGCCGGGTCGTCGCGGAGGGTGCGGAGGAACAGGTGCGACATGCGGGTGATCACGTTGTAGCAGCCTAGTCGAGCGCTGCCACCGCAGTGGGCCCGGTTGTCGATCGCGTACGACCATCGGGAGCGGACAGCTGCCACAAGGGCCGAGAAGCGCACTCCGAACACGAAACTCAACACATCGGGCGAAACTCGAGGTAGCTTAGGCTCGCCTAGGCGATCATAGGCTTACCTCACTCGATGTTCGATCGCCTCGTGGCGCCGCAACCGCGGCTGTGACCAGGAAGAAGGAAGATGCGCGCGTTCCGCAGAGCTGCGTTCGCGACCATGGCGGTCGCCGTGGCATTGACGACGCCGGTGGGCATCGCAATTGCTGCCCCCGATACCCCCGGCGATAACGCCGCTGCCGTCCAGGCGGTTTCCAGCGCTCCGGTGACGACCGGTGCGGGTCCCACCGTTCGAGCAGCGGCCGGAACCCCGACCACGAGCGTCACGAAGAAGACCGGGCTGAAGGACGGCGACACGATCACCGTCTCGGGCGCGGGCTTCTCGGGCGCAGCCCCCGGGATCTACGTCGGCCTCGTCCAAGATGACAAGTACTCCGCGACAGACGCCGGCGCCTGGATGACCATGGCGTTCATCAAGTCGGCCGACATCAAGAGCGGCGTGTGGTCGACGAACGTCCAGGTGGTCGCCGCCAAGGGCACCTCCGACTGCACCCAGAACACGTGCTCGATCTACACCGTCGCAGCACACGGATCCCCGGACCGCAGCCAGGACACCAAGACCCCGGTGACGTTCGCGTCCGTCACGCCGACGACGACCACCGCGCCGCCGACCACCACCACCACGGTGCCGCCCACCACCACGACGACACCCCCGACCACGACCACAACGCCGCCGACCACAACGCCGCCGACCACGACGACGAAGCCGCCCACCACGACGACCACCAAGCCGCCGACGACGACCACGTCGGCGCCGCCCGCCACCACACCGCCTGTGACCGGCAGTGGCCCCCGAGTCAACGCAAGCAAGACGACCGGCCTCAACGCCGCCGGTGACTCGATCTCGGTGCGCGGCAGCGGCTTCTCGACGGCCGGCATGGGTATCTATGTCGGGATCGCCCAGACCAACAAGTACTCCTCCTCCAACGCCGACATGTTCTACGGCACGAAGTACATCAAGCCGGCCGACATGCCGGGCGGTTCATTCTCGACGAAGATCGACGTCGTCGGCGCGTTCGCCAACGGCGACTGCATCAACAACGAGTGCGCCCTCTACACGCTCGCCGCGCACGGCTCGTCGGACCGCAGCCAGGACACCAAGACCAAGATCAGCTTCGTCGGCACCGCACCCCCGGTCACCGGCGGCGGCGGAACCGGGACCGGGACCGGTGGGACCGCAACCGGCCCCGGCGCTGCGGGTGCCGCACCCGGCACCACCTTCACGGCGAACAGTGGCCTGTCGGTGTCCCTCTCGAAGGCGAGCGACATCAATCCGGCCGGTGAGACGGTGACGGTTTCCGGTTCAGGCTTCTCCGGCGCTGCCCCCGGCCTGTACGTCGGCCTCGTGCAGGACAACATCTTCTCCGCCGCCGACGCGTCCGTCTGGATGACCTCGGCGTTCATCAAGCCCGAGCAGATCGCCGGCGGCAACTGGTCCCTGCCGGTCGAAATGATCGCGACGCAGGGCGCATACGACTGCATCAAGAATGCGTGTTCGATCTACACCGTCATGGCCCACGGCTCCGCGGACCGCAGCCAGGACACCAAGACCCCGGTGAGCTTCGTCGGCGGCGTCGCCCCGGGTACCGTCACCGCTCCCCCGGTTCTCAATGCCGCCGGCGCTCCCGGCGCCGCGAAGACCGCAGCCGTGACGCTGTCCAAGGCCAAGGGCCTGAAGATCGAGGGCGACGAGATCACCGTCTCAGGCACCGGTTTCTCGGGCGAACAGCCCGGCATCTACGTCGGCCTGATCCAGGAGAACAAGTTCTCCACCACCGACGCCGGCGCGTGGATGACGACCGCGTTCATCACGCCCAGCCGAATCAAGGACGGAGCATGGTCGACCTCGGTGAAGGTACAGGCAGTCAAGGGCGATTCGGACTGCACCAAGAACGCGTGCTCGATCTACACGGTCGCCGCGCACGGTTCGAGTGACCGCAGCCAGGACACTCAGACGCCGGTGAGCTTCGGCGACGACCCCAACGCCCCCAACGCCGACAAGGCCGCGGCCGCAGCCCTGACCGCGGACGGCGGCCCGACCGACGGCGGCACCTCCTCCGCTGCGAACGAGTCGAACACGTCCGACTCCGCGGTCCGCAACCTCGCCGATGCGATCTCCGACGGCACCGCGTGGATCATCCCGCTGCTGATCGGCGCCGTCATCGGGGCCGGATTCGCGGTCGCGACCACCGTCGCGCTGCGCCGCCGGGCCTAGCATCTCCCACTCGAGTGGGGGCATCCGTCACGGATGCCCCCACTCGATCCATGCCGGAAAGCCTTGCTGCACAAGCAATTTCACCCCAGGGCGAACGAACCAGACTATTTACTCACCCGCGAACACAGGCTAGCTTTACCTAAGTTTCGCCACCCCTCGGCGAACCACATCAGAAAGTAGGAAGATGCGCGCGTTTACCAAGTCCGCGGTCGTGGCGGTCGTCGCCACCGTCGCCTGCACGCTGCCGCTGGGCGTCGCCGCAGCGCAGACCAGTCCGTTCGGCTCGCTCGGCAGCCTCGGCTCGAGCGACCCCGGCCCCGAGGCCCCTGCGCCGCAGGTGACGGTCTCGAAGTCCACCGACATCGCCGCCGCCGGCGAGACGGTCACGGTCGCCGGCAGCGGGTTCTCCGGCGCTGGTGACGGCATCTACGTCGGGCTCGTCCAGGACGACAAGTTCTCCGCCACCGACGCCGGCGCGTGGATGACCACCAAGTGGCTCAGGTCGACCGACATCGTCGGCGGCTCCTGGAGCGCCGCGATCGACGTCGAGGCCCTGAAGAACGGCTCCGACTGCCTCGCCAACACCTGCTCGATCTACACCATCGCAGCGCACGGCTCCGCCGACCGCAGCCAGGACACCAAGACCCCGGTCACCTTCGCGGCGCCCGTTGTTCCGGCCGGTCCGGCCGTCACCGTGTCGAAGACGACCGGCCTGACGAACGACGAGGACATCACCGTCACCGGCACCGGGTTCGGTCGCGAGGGTCAGGGTATTTACGTCGCTCTCGCGCAGGTCGACATGTACTCCAACACCAACAGCGCCGTCTTCCACTCCACCAAGTGGATCAAGGCAACCCAGATCGTCGAAGGCGGCTTCACCACCACGCTCAAGGCCACCGCGATCAAGGGTGATGCGAACTGCTATGAGAACGCCTGCGCGATCTTCACACTCGCCGACCACGTCACGATGACGGACCGCAGCCAGGACACCCAGACGCCGGTCACCTTCGCTCCGCCGGTGGTCGTGCCCTCCGGGCCTGCGGTGACCGCGAACAAGACCACGAATCTGGTCGTGGGTGACACCATCACCTTGTCCGGCACGGGCTTCGAGGGTGCCGCGGCCGGAAATGGCATCTACTACGGCATCGTCCAGGACGACCAGTACTCGACCACGAACGCCGGCGCATGGATCACGACCGGATTCATCAACAAGACCCAGATCGTGGGTGGCGCGTGGACGGCCACCATCTCCGCGACCGCGGTCAACGCCGCCTCGAACTGCTACGTGAACGCATGCTCGATCTACACCGTCATGGCCCACGGCTCCACTGACCGCAGCCAGGACACCACGACGCCGATCACGTTCGCACCGGTGGCCCCCGCGAACCTCGTCGTCGACGCTCCGCCGATCGAGAACGCCGCCAGCGTCCAGTCCGACTCGGGCTCGGGCTCGGGCCTGCCGGTGGCTCCGCTCGCGATCGGTGGCGCCATTGCCGCCGGTCTGGTGCTGACGGCTCTGCGTCGTCGCGCCTGATCTGAACCCGAATACCCCACAGCCTGGCCTTCGCTCTCCGGAGCGGAGGCCAGGCCTCTTTTCCGACCCCGGTACGGTTATCGATCGTGCTGGTGCTGCTTCCCCCTTCCGAGACCAAGTCCGACGGCGGCAAGGGTGCGCCGCTCGACCTGGGCGAGCTGTCGATGCCCCGACTGACCGAGACCCGCGAGATGCTCGTGGCGGCGCTCGTCGAGCTGGCGACCGATACCGAGGCGTCGAACCTCGCGCTTGGCCTCGGCCCCAAACAGGCCGACGAGATCGAACGCAACGCCAAGCTGTGGGTGTCTCCCACCCGCCCCGCGCTCGCGCGGTACACGGGCGTGCTGTTCGACGCCCTCGACGCCCCGTCGTTCACGAAGGTGCAGCGCGAGAAGGCATTCCGACGGATCGCGATCGGTTCGGCGCTGTTCGGCGCGGTGCGTGCCGGCGACCCCATCCCGGCGTACCGGCTGTCGGGGGGCTCGAAGCTGCCCGGCCTCGGGACGCTGCAGTCACTGTGGAAGCCGGAACTGTCGGACGCCCTGGCCGCGGAGGCCGATGGTGGCCTCGTCGTCGATCTGCGTTCGGGCACCTACCAGCAGTTGGGTCCGGTCCCCGGCGCGATGATCGCCACCGTCCTCACCGAGCAACCGGACGGCTCACGCAAGGTGGTCAGCCACTTCAACAAACACCACAAGGGCCTGCTCGCGCGGGCTCTCACCGTCACCCGGGCCGAGCCCACCGACATCAAGGGCGTCGCGCGCGTCGCGTCGAAGGCGGGTCTGCGGGTGGAACTGGCGTCGGATTCGGAACTGATCATCCTGACGTGACGGCGACGGCCGCGAGAGCTCGTTCCTGATCGGCGGCGCTGCGTGCGAGCGCAAGAACAGCGACGGCCGGTTCGGTCACCGTCGTCGCGGGCAACGACGCCTGCAGTTCCCCCGTCCGGAACGCCAGTTGCTGGATCGCGACGGCCGCCCCGAAAACTCCGACGAGGACGTACAGCTCCAGCGACGTGAGCAGCGGGACCGGCCCTCGAGCGATCAGGTGGACGACCGCCTTGGTGAGCACGGCGCCCACGCCGAACAGTGCGCCCCCGGCGAGTCCGAGTAGCAGCGCGCGCCGTGACGGCGACCCGCTGCGCGCACCGACCAGACACAAGACGAGCGCAGGCACACCGACCGCCACGACGAGCACCCAATGCCACGTCTCGGCCCGCGGGGCTCCGGCCCTGGGGTCGCCGACGACGACGAGCACCGCCACCGCGAGAGTCAAGACGGCCGCCCACCACCAGTCCGCCGGACGCACCGCCCGACCGGACAGGCGGGCGGTGAGCGGCAACGCGAACATCAGTGACAGCACGAGCAGCGGCTGCACCAGGAGCAACGAGCCGACTCCGAGCGCCGGCGCCTGTCGGCTACGCCTCCTGCGCAGCCTTCTCGGCGGCCTGTGCCTGAGCCACCTGCTCGGGGGTGAACCGGATGAACAGCGCGGCCAGGGCCGCGAGCGCGGCGAGGATCGCGCAGCCGAGCAGCGCGAACGTGTAGCCGCTGGAGAGGGCATCGAGCTGGGCGGGAGTCATTTCCGCCGCCGGTACACCGGACACCCCTCCGAGCGACAGGGTCTTCGACGTGGCCATCGCGCCGACGATCGCGAGACCGACCGGGCCGAACAGTGTCTGCGCCACCTGGGCGATGGCGGCGAGCGGCCCGATCTCGTGCGGCCCGACTCCGGCGATGGCGCACAGCGGCAGCGGCACCACGGCGAGCCCGACACCGAAGCCGACCCCGACGACAAGCATGAACAGGTTGCCGATGTAGGTGGCGGACGCGTCGAGCGTCGAGCCGTACATCAGCCCGACGAACGTGATGAGCGTGCCGGCCACGACGAGCCAGCGCGGCTGGACCTTCACCGCGACCTTGGATGCCACGAACGCGGCGGCGCCGAGCCCGAACGCGAACGGCACGAACGCCATGCCTGCCCGCAATGGCGTGTAGGCGAGGACGTCCTGCACGAACAACGCGACGAATGGGGCCAGCGAGAACATCACCATGCCGACGAGGGCCAGCGAGATGAACGTCGCGACCCGGCTGCGGTTGCGGAACAGCGAGAACGGCAGCAGCGGGTTCTCGGCGCGGCGCTCCACCGCGAGGAAGGCGCCGAGAAGGACGAGTCCACCGATCGCGCCGACGAGTACCGGTGCGCTGCCCCAGCCCATCTCAGGGCCCTCCGTGAACCCGAAGACGACACCGGTACAGCCGAGGGTCGCGAGAATCGCGCCCGGCACATCGAGTTTGAGGCGCTCGGCCCCGGTCTCGGCCAGTGCCCGGAACGCGAACACCAGGATCACCAGGCCGATCGGGACATTGATGAGGAAGATCCAACGCCACGACACCTCGGTGAGTGCGCCGCCGACGATCAGACCCAGCACCGAGCCGATACCGGTCATCGCCGCGAAGATCGCGATGGCCTGGTTGCGCACGGGTCCGGGCGCGAACGTCGTCGCGACGAGCGCCAGAGCGGTCGGCGACGCGATCGCGGCGCCGACGCCCTGCAGCGCGCGGGCCGCGATGAGCGTGGCCTCGTTGACCGCGAGCCCACACAGCAGCGACGTGATCGTGAAGAGTGCCACACCACTGATGAAGACCCGTTTGCGCCCGAAGGAGTCGCCGAGCCGCCCACCGAGCAGCATCAGGCCACCGAACGTGAGCGCATACGAGGTGATGACCCAGTTACGCCCGGAATCGCTGAGACCCAGGTCTTCCTGGATCTTGGCGAGCGCGAGCGAGGCGACGGTGCCGTCGAGCACCATCATCAGCTGCATTCCGCTGAGGACGACGATCGCGAGACCGAACGCGCGCGTGGTCACGGGGTACTTCACGACGATGGAGTCAGACACGAGAGTTCACGTTACCGAGCGTCGGCGGAAAATCCGGCCACAGTGCCGATGACCACGATCGCGGGCGGGCGGATGTTCTCCTCCCGGACGCGCGCCGCGACGGTCGCCAGGTCGGCTCGCAGCACTCGCTGCGTCCGCAGCGTGCCCTCCTGGATGACGGTCACCGGGGTGTCCGTGGGGCGCCCGCCCTCGGCGAGCACGGCGGCGAATTGCTCGATCCGCTCGACCGCCATGAGTAGCACGATCGTGCCGCGCAGCTTGGCGAGCGCCGACCAGTCGACGAGCGAGTCCGGGTGGTCGGGGGCAACGTGACCACTGACGACGACGAACTCATGCGTGACGCCGCGGTGAGTGACGGGGATCCCGGCGGCCGACGGCACGGAGATGGCGCTCGTGATGCCGGGGACGACGGTCACCGGGACACCGGCCGCCGCGCACGCCTCGAGTTCCTCGAAGCCGCGCCCGAACACGTAAGGATCGCCGCCCTTGAGACGGACCACGAACTTGCCGGCCTTCGCGTTGTCGATAAGCGCGGCGTTGATCGCTTCCTGCGCCATCGCGCGGCCGTACGGAATCTTGGCGGCGTCGATCACCTCCACGTGCGGACCGAGTTCGGCGAGCAGTTCCGGCGGGGCGAGGCGGTCGGCGACGACGACGTCCGCGCGCGCGAGGAGACGGCGGCCCCGGACGGTGATGAGGTCGGGGTCACCCGGCCCACCGCCGACGAGGGCGACACCGGGAGCGGGAGCCTCGTCGGTGTCGCTCACGGCGCCGGACTGCAGGGCCTCGAGCAACGCGGTGCGGACGGCGGCCGAGCGGCGGTGCGCGCCACCGGCCAGCACGCCGATGGACAGCCCGTCGAACATCCCGGTCGCCGGGGTGACCGCGGTGCCCTCCCGGGCGCTGTCGGCGCGGACACAGAAGATACGACTGCGCTCCGCCTCGGCGACGATCGCGGCGTTGGTGGCGCGCTCGTCGGTGCAGGCGATCGCGTACCAGGCGCCGTCCAGATCGCCGTCGCGGTAGTCGCGCAGTTCCAGCGTGATCTGCCCGGACGTCGCCATGCCCTCGACCGCGGGTGTCACCTCGCGGCTGATGAGGTGCACGCGGGCACCGGACGCGACCAGCAGGCCGAGTCGGCGCTGCGCGACGGTGCCGCCACCGACTACCACGACACGACGGTCCGTCAGGTTGAGTCCGACCAGGTAGCTGGTCTCGTCACCGGCGGAAGCAGACACTCGTCTCCCCGTTCTCCAGAATCATTCGGATGTCTTCTCGACAGATCACGAAACACTACGGCTGACCGCGACGGTCACGCCATTCGTCACGTGCTTCGTCACAATCAGCGGTCCGCCGTTCGCGGCCAGAATCGCGGCCGCCTCGGCGACGCTGGGCGTGCCGACGGAGTCCGCGACGTCGCCCACCGGGTTGGGAACGGGCACTGCTGCGAGCCGATCCGGCGCGTACCCGATCAGCCTCGCACCGAGAACCTCGGCCGCGTCCAGGAAGGGCTGCAGGGGGGCCTTCCGATCCAGGGTCGCCACGACGCCCACCTGCTCGTCGCCGCAGACGTCGAGGACGGCGGCGACGATGTCGGCCGCGCCCACCCTGCTGCCCGCGCCGATGCCTACACACAATTCACTCACGAGCTGCCTCCACGAATCGTCGGACGGCCTGCGGATTCCCGGCCGGATGGGTGTGCAGATACGAGGCATGGACGGCGCCCGCCGCGCCGGCGACGAACCCCTCCCGGGTGGCCCCGGCGTCCCAGGCCCGCCAGCCCCACGCCGGATCGGCACCGTCCACAGCGCCGACGTCGAGTGCGGTGCGATGGAACTCGTGACCCGTGACGCGGGTGCCGGCGTCGAAGAGCACCGAGTCCGACACCGCGACGGCCTCCCGGTAGCCGAGGGTCAGACGTTTCCCGAAGCGCGCGTCGACGTCGATCACGCCGGCCATCGGGTGGCCGTCGAGGGTGCGGGTGAGGTACAGCAGTCCCGCGCACTCGGCATGGATCGGCGCACCGTCGGCAGCCAGCTGCCGAACCTGCTGCAGCAGAGCCGTGTTCGACGCCAGCGCCACCGCATGCTCCTCGGGGAAGCCGCCGGGCAGCACCAGTCCGGCCGTCCCTGCGGGAAGCTCGTCGTGCAGCGGGTCGAAGGTGACGACGTCGGCGCCCGCGGCCTCGAGCAGTTCGCGGTGCTCGGCGTACCCGAAGGTGAACGCGACACCACCGGCGAGCGCGATCACCGGTCGCGGACCGGACGTGACCGGCCCGACCTCCGCCGCCGGATCCCACGGGACGGCGTCGACGGACGAGCGCGCGAGAGCTCGGATCGCTGGCAGATCCAGGTGTGCTGCAGCGAGTTCCGTCATCGCGGCGACGGCGTCGATGGCGGCGCGGCCGTGCTCGACAGCGGGGACAAGCCCCAGGTGCCGCGACGGCACCTCGAGTTCGGCCAGGCGTGGCACCGAACCGAGCACCGGCAGACCCACTCGCTCGCACGCCTGCCGCAGCACTTGCTCGTGGCGCGGGCTGCCCACCCGATTGAGAATGACGCCGCCGATGCGGACCGCCGAATCGTACGTCGAGAAGCCGTGCAGCACAGCGGCCAGGCTCTGACTGTGGCCGCGGGCATCGACGACGAGCACGACCGGCGCCCCGAGAGCCGCTGCCACCTGGGCGGTCGACCCCTCGGCGGACGGCTCCGACGATCCCGGGTCGATCTTGCCGTCGAACAGCCCCATCACGCCCTCGACGACCGCGATGTCGCAGTCGTCGCTGCCGTGCCGGAACAACGGGCCGATCCGGTCGGCGCCCACGAGCACGGAGTCGAGATTGCGGCCGGGTCGGCCGGCGGCGAGTGCGTGGTAGCCGGGGTCGATGTAGTCGGGTCCGACCTTGAACGGCGCCACCCGGTCTCCCGCGGCGCGCAGCGCGCCCACGAGTCCCGTCGCGACGGTCGTCTTGCCACTGCCCGAGGCCGGGGCCGCGATGACGACGGCGGGGGTACTCAACGAATCACCGTCGTCACCACTCGATGCCGCGCTGGCCCTTACGACCGGCGTCCATCGGGTGCTTGATCTTGGCCATCTCCGTCACCAGGTCGGCGGCATCGACGAGCGCCTGCGGCGCGTCCCGTCCGGTGATGACGACGTGCTGGTTGCCCGGCCTGTTGCGCAGGACCTCGACCACCTCGTCGGTGTCCACCCAGCCCCACTTGAGCGGGTAGGTGAACTCGTCGAGCACGTAGAAGCGGTGCGTCTCGGCCTCGAGTCGGCGGGCGATCTCACGCCAGCCCTCGAGGGCCGCGGCGGCGTGGTCCTCTTCACTCCCCTGCTTACGGGTCCACGACCAGCCCTCGCCCATCTTGTGCCAGCTCACGGCGCCGCCGACGCCACTGCTCTGGTGCAGGTCGCCGAGCGTGCGGAACGCGGCCTCCTCGCCGACCTTCCACTTCGCGCTCTTCACGAACTGGAAGACACCGATGTCGAAGCCCTGGTTCCAGGCACGCAGAGCCATGCCGAACGCCGCCGTCGACTTGCCCTTGCCGGGCCCGGTGTGGACGGCGAGGACCGGCAGGTTGCGGCGCTGGCGGGTGGTGAGCCCGTCGGCGGGCACGTTCTCGGGTACGCCCTGAGGCATGTTCAGTCCCTTTCTCGGGCTTACCTATTCAGTTCACAGAGGTCAGGCGGCAGCGCGAACGACACCGGCCACCTGCTGCGCCGACAGCTCGGCCAGGCGCACACAGCCGCCACGCAGGGCCCGCGCCAGTTCGGCGGCCAGACCGAGTCGGACCATCCCGGTCTCGCAGTCGACGACGATCGAGGCCACACCGGTGTCCGCGAGCATGCCCGCGGCCCGCTTGGCACGGCGCACCGCGTCCGCCCCGCCGGTCGCGCGGCCGTCGGTGAGCGAGACGACCAGCGCCCGGCGCCGCGGATCACGCACCCGCTCACGCAGGACGACGTCCCGCGCCCGCAGGAACCCCTCGGCGAGCGGGGTGCGTCCACCGGTCTTCATCGCCCGCAGACGCCGCACCGCGACATCGACGGACGACGTGGGCGGCAGCACCAGTTCGGCGTCCTTGCCGCGGACGGTGATCACGGCAACCTTGTCTCGGCGCTGGTAGGCGTCGCGCAGCAACGACACGACGGCGCCGGTCACCGCCGACAGTCGGTCCCGCGCGGCCATCGAACCGGACGCGTCCACGACGAACAGCACCAGATTGCCCTCGCGACCCTCCCGGATCGCACCACGAATGTCACTGGGCCCCAGCCGCATCGGACCGGCGACACGCCCGCGGGCGGTCTGGTGTTCGGCGGCCGCGAACAGCGTGTTCACCAGATGCAGGCCGGTTCCGCGTTCGGTCGTGGAACGCACGGTGCGGCCACGGGTCGAGCGGGAACGGGAACGCCGGCCGGGCGCTCCGTCGCCCACGCCGGGAATCTCGAGCAGGCGGGCCCGGAACTGCGGTCCCGGAGATCCGGCCGAACGCTCGGAACCGGAACTCGCACCGGGCGCGGACGAATCCGGTTCGGGCGATTCGCTTTTCGAGGTCTCGTTCGCAGACTCGGGGCTCTCGCCGGCCTCGGGACTCTCTCCACTGCCGGGGCCGTCGGGGTCCGGATCCGGCTCGGGCTCCTCGTGCGCGCGGGCGTCGGCGTCGGCCTTGTCCATCGCGTCGTCGAGCTGCTCGGGGTCGAGGCCGGGCTCGTCGAACGGGTCACGCCGACGACGGTGCGGCAGAGTCAGTTCCGCCGCGACCCGCACGTCCCCCTCGGTGACGGTGTCGGCGCCTCGCCATGCGGCGTGCGCGGTCGCCGTGCGGGCGAGCACGAGGTCGGCGCGCATGCCCTCGACGTCGAACGAGGCGCACACCGACGCGATGCGGCGTAATTCGGTGTCGGACAGCTCGACGGCGTCCACGACGGCGCGGGCGTCGGCGATTCGACGCGCCAGGTCGGCGTCCTCCTCGGCGTAACGAGCCGCGAAGGTATCCGGGTCGCGCTCGTAATCGAGACGTCGGCGCACGACCTGCATGCGCACGTCCACGTCTCGGGACGCGGCCACGTCGACGGCCAAGCCGAACCGGTCGAGCAGCTGCGGGCGCAGCTCGCCTTCCTCCGGGTTCATGGTGCCGACCAGCACGAACTTGGCGGGGTGCGAGTGTGAGACACCGTCGCGCTCGACGTGCACGCGGCCCATTGCCGCGGCGTCGAGCAGCACGTCGACCAGATGGTCGTGCAGGAGGTTGACCTCGTCGACGTACAGCACGCCCTGATGCGCGTCGGCGAGGAGCCCGGGCTGGAACGCCCGCTCTCCGTCGCGGAGCACCTTCTCGAGATCGATGGATCCGACGACGCGATCCTCGGTGGCCCCCACCGGCAGCTCCACGAGTCGGGCGCGGCGGCCCTCACCCACCTCGGGTAGAAGTGCAGTGAGCGCACGGACGACGGTGGACTTGGCGGTGCCCTTCTCGCCGCGCACCAGAACACCACCGATGCCGGGGTGGACGGCGCAGAGAATCAGCGCCAGCCGCAGGCGGTCCTGCCCCACGATTGCACTGAACGGGTAACCGGCGGTATCGCTACCTGCGTGGTCGTGACTGTGACGCAACGATCGAATCCCTTCACTCCTCGGTTTCCTCGCCGAGAGCTTGGCCTTGCGAAACGTTGCGGCATTCTGGCTCCGGGTGTACGACGTGCACCCTCACAGTGGCGGGACCGCGCCTGCTTCTCACAGGACTTCCCCGCAGCGTTTCTCTGCTGCAGCACCCTACCGTGCCGCCCACAGCACAGCGCCGCGGCCCGGAGTCGATGCTCCGGGCCGCGGCGCTGTGCTGAATGTCAGACGGTGGCGGACTCGACGACCGGCGCCGCATGCGCGGGCACCGACGCAGGAACCTCACCGAGCTCGAGCGAGCGGGTGCTCCAGTCCCAGACCTGCTGGAACAGGTCGGGGTTGTCGGACAGCTTCAGGCCGAGCGACGGGACCATCTGCTGCAGCTTGGGCGTCCACGTCTGGAACTCGCGCGGGAAGCAGCGCTGCAGGACGTCGAGCATCGCGGGCACGGCGGTCGACGCGCCCGGGGAGGCGCCGAGCAGGCCGGCGATGGTGCCGTCCTCCGCGTTGACGACCGCGGTGCCGAACTCGAGGACGCCGCCGTTGCCCTTCTTGCGGATGACCTGCACGCGCTGACCGGCGGTGATCAGCTCCCAGTCGCCACCGGTGGCGCGCGGCACGAACTCACGCAGCGTGCCGATGCGGTCGGCGGGCGACTGCATCAGTTCACCGATGAGGTACTTGGTCAGGCCCAGCTCCGTCAGGCCGACGCCGAGCATCGACGTCAGGTTGTTGGGCTTGACCGAGCCGGGCAGGTCGGTAACCTTGCCGTTCTTGAGGAACTTGGGCGACCAGCCGGCGTAGGGGCCGAAGAGCAGTCCCTGCCGGCCGTTGATGACGCGGGTATCGAGGTGCGGCACCGACATGGGAGGCGCACCGACGGCGGCCTTGCCGTACACCTTGGCGCGGTGCTGGGCGATGAGCTCAGGGTTGGTGCAGCGCAGGAACTGGCCGCTGACGGGGAAACCGCCGAAGCCCTTGGCCTCCTTGATGCCCGACTTCTGCAGCAGGTGCAGGGCACCGCCGCCGGCACCGACGAACACGAACTTGGCGTTGACGGTCTTCTTGGCGCCGGTGCGCAGGTTCTCGACCTTGACCAGCCAGCTGCCGTCGGACTGCTTGGTGAGGTTGCGGACCTCGTGACCGAAGAACACCTGGCCGCCGGACCCACCGACGTAACCCAGGAGCTGCTTGGTGAGCGCTCCGAAGTCGACGTCCGTGCCGGACTCGGTCCAGTTGAGGGCGACCGGGTCGGAGTAGTCGCGGCCCTTCGCCATGAGGGGCAGACGCTCGGCGAAGAAGTCCTCCGACTCCGAGTACTCCATGCCGGCGAACAGCGGGTGAGCGGCAAGCGCCTCGTAGCGAGCACGCAGGTACTTCACGTTGTCGGCACCGTGCACGAAGCTCACGTGCGGAATCGGGTTGATGAACTCCTTGGGATCGGTGAGGATCCCATTGTCGACGCCGTACGCCCAGAACTGGCGCGAGACCTGGAACTGCTCGTTGACGTTGACGGCTTTGCTGATGTCGACGCCGTCACCCTTGGCCGGGGTGTAGTTGAGCTCACACAGGGCGGAGTGGCCGGTACCCGCGTTGTTCCACGGGTCACTGCTCTCGGCCGCGGCGGCGTCGAGTCGCTCGAAGGTGGTGATCGACCAGTCGGGCTGCAGCTGACGCAGAATCGCGCCGAGCGTTGCGCTCATGATGCCCGCACCCACGAGCACTACATCGGTCTTCGCCACTACGTTCTGCTCTGACACTGGAGAATCGACTTCCTTGTCTGTTCACACGGTCTGTTCACACGCGACCTGTTTCGCACGCATCGCCCGCTCGGAGACATCGCGTGGACAGACCGCTTTTCGCGCGCCTGTGGCGCTTAGGTTACCTGTGCGTCACCTTCCCCAATTGTGCCCCTCGCAAACGACTTCGTTCGCCCAATAGAGTGTGATCGTGACTACTTGGGCTCCCGACGTCCTGGGCGACGGATACCAGCAGCTGACAATCCCTTTGGGTACCGACCCCGACGGGGAGGGGGAGGTCGCGGCCACGCTGGTCCGCTATCAGCCCTCGCCGACGCCGGAGCCCCGGGCCGTGTTGTACGTCCACGGGTTCACCGACTACTTCTTCCAGCAGCACCTGGCTGAACATTTCGCCGAGCAGGGCTACTCCTTTTTCGCCCTCGACCTGCGCAAATGCGGGCGCTCCCGGCGGCCGGGGCAGACCCCGCACTTCGTAACGGACCTGACGCTCTACGACGCCGAACTGGACGAGGCGCTGCGCTTGGTCCGCGAGCAGGTCGGCGGAGGTGAGGTGCTCCTCGTCGCCCACTCGACCGGGGGTCTCATCCTGCCGCTGTGGCTCGACCGTCTCGAGCGCAAGCCGGGCGGGTCCGCGGGCGCTGGTGTGTCGGGCCTCATCCTGAACAGTCCGTGGTTCGACCTGCAGGGCCCGGCGCTCCTACGCGCCGCCGGCACGTCGGCCGCGATCGACGCGCTGGGCCGAGTGTCGAGCAAGACCACGATTCCCGGGCAGAAGCTCGACACCTACGGCTCGAGCCTGCACGTCGGATCGAACGGTGAGTGGGAGTACGACCTCGAGTGGAAGCCGCTGACCGGGTTCCCGATCCGATTCGGGTGGCTCCGCGCGATCCGCCGAGGGCACGCCGATCTGCACCACGGTCTCGACATCGGGGTGCCGTCGCTGATCCTGCGATCCAAGCGGACGGTCTTCGCATCGCGCTACAACCCCACCGTCGACGCCGCCGACGCCGTCCTCGACGTCGACCAGATCGCGCGGTGGGCAGGCTGCCTGGGTAACCGCACCACGATCGTGCCGATCGAGGGCGCCCGCCATGACGTGTTCCTGTCCACCGCGAAGCCGCTCGCGGAGGCTTTCCACGAGGTCGATCTGTGGCTGGCCTGGCTCGACGCGCACCATCTAGACGACCGACAGACTGGAGCACCCGCGTGAAGCATTTCGACATCGCGATCATCGGTACCGGATCGGGCAACTCGATCCTCGACAACCGCTACGACGGCAAGAAGGTCGCGATCCTCGAGGAGGGCACCTTCGGCGGCACCTGCCTCAACGTGGGCTGCATCCCCACCAAGATGTACGTGTACGCCGCCGAGGTGGCGCGGACCATCACCGAGTCGTCGAAGCTTGGTATCGATGCGACGCTCGACGACGTGCGCTGGCCCGACATCGTCAAGCGCGTGTTCGGCCGGATCGATCCCATCTCGGCGGGCGGCGAACGCTACCGCACCCACGACTGCGCGAACGTGACGGTGTTCCGCGGCCACGCCCGCTTCGTCGGCCCGCGCACCATCGACACCGGGACCGGCGAGGTGATCACCGCCGATCAGGTCGTGATCGCCGCCGGTTCGCGGCCGATCGTCCCGAACGAGATCCTCGAGAGCGGCGTCCGCTTTCACACCAACGACGACATCATGCGACTGCCGGCGCTGCCCGAGCGCCTCGTCATTCTCGGATCCGGTTTCATCGCAGCGGAATTCGCGCACGTGTTCTCGGCGCTCGGCGTGCAGGTGTCGATCATCGGCCGCAGCGACCGACTGCTGCGCCACCTCGACCGGGACGTGTCGGACTGGTTCACCGAACTCGCGCAGCGCAAGTGGGACGTGCACCTGGGCAATCCGATGATCGCGGTCCGCGCGTCCGGCAACGGGATCGAGATCGAACTGTCCGACGGCACCGTCGTCGCCGGCGACGAGTTGCTGGTCGCGGTCGGCCGCACCCCCAACGGCGATCGGCTCGACGCGGCGCTCGGTGGCGTCGCGGTCGACGAGTCCGCCCGCGTGATCGTCGACGAGTACCAGCGCACCACCGCCGAGGGGGTGTTCGCGCTCGGAGACGTCTCGTCGCCGTACCAGCTCAAGCACGTCGCCAACCACGAGATGCGCGTGGTCCAGCACAACCTGCTCCACGATGCTTGGAACGACACTGCAGTCGACTCGAACTCACGTTTGCGTCGCACCGATCACCGGTTCGTGCCCGCCGCAGTGTTCACCGATCCACAGATCGCGGATGTCGGGATGACCGAGGAGCAGGCCCGCGAGGCCGGCCTCGACATCACCGTCAAGGTCCAGAACTACGGCGACGTCGCATACGGCTGGGCCATGGAGGACGACGAGGGCTTCTGCAAGGTAATCGCCGAGCGCGGCACCGGACGACTCCTCGGCGCCCACGTCATCGGCGCCCAGGCGCCCACCGTGATCCAGCCGTTGATCCAGGCGATGAGCTTCGGGCTGTGCGCCGACGACATGGCCACCGGGCAGTACTGGATCCACCCGGCACTGCCCGAGGTGGTCGAGAACGCGCTGCTCGGTCTGGAGATCTGAGCCGAATCGGTCGTGCCCGTCCAGGGGACGTCGGGTTCTCCGAACCGCCTCGACGCTCGTTGGCACTGAGCTAGATTCGGCGAATGATGGGTTCCCGGACGGGCCGCCGTATCGTCACCGCGCTCGCTGTCGCGCTGGTCGCGAGCGCGCCGCAGGTCCTCACGCCCGCAGCGTCGGCCGTCCCGGTCGTCACTCGTGCTGTCGGCGAACCCGGGGTCGTCCTCGAGTCCACCCCGCTGCCCCGGTCGCACTGGCTGCCGGGCACCGGCGCCGCGTACCGGATCACCTACCTGACGACGGGCCCGCGCGGAGTAACACCCTGTACCGGAATGGTGTTCGTCCCGGACGGCACTCCCCCGCCGGGGGGCTGGCCGGTCATCGCCTGGGCGCATGGGACCATCGGCAACTCCGACGCGGATGCCCCGTCGCGCAACGGGGTCGACTCCGGCAGCAGCCGATATGTGACGAACTGGCTGGCCCGCGGTTACGCCGTCGCCGCGACCGACTACATCGGACTGGGCACTCCTGGTGTCCCGCCCTACCTGCACGGCGAATCCGCCGCGCACAGTGTCATCGATTCGGTGCGGGCGGCCCGTGGCGTCGACGACCGACTCTCGTCGCGATGGGCGGCCGTCGGGCTCTCCGAGGGCGGGCAGGCGGCGGTGTTCACTGCGCGCGCCGCGACCGAGTATGCGCCCGAACTGGATTACCGCGGTGCGGTCGCCGCCGGCGTACCGTCGAACATCGAGACATTCGCCCCACTGGCCGGCCCGGAGTTCCCACCGCAAGGTCTCGCCGGGCTGACCAACTTCATGACCTTCGTGATCGCCGGACTCCGCGACGTTCATCCCGAGGTCGACGTCAACAGCTTCCTGACGCCGATCGGACGCACGCTGGTCGACGCGGCCCCGGAGCTGCCCTATGCGGAGTTCGCCCGGCTTGCATCGGATGTCTCCGTGGCCCAGATGCTTTCGCGCTCGCTCGACGTACCGGCACTGATGGCGGCGTTACGGGACTACCTGTGGGTGCCGATCACCGGGTACGACCGGCCGCTGATGATCGCGCAAGGGGCTCGGGACATGACCGTGCCGCTTCCGTTGACGCTCATACTCATCGCGGACATGAATCTTGCCGGCACCCAGCCCGACTTCAGAATCTATCCGGCCGATCACATCGGAAGCTTGTACGCCAACGAGGCGGACGCGGTCACGTTCATCACCAAGGTGTTCGCGTGTGAGAACGAATCGGACGACCCCGAGTGCGCACCCGCCTCCGGCAACGGATCCCTCGGCTCCTTCAGCTCGCTCGGGTCTAACTGAGCGCGTCGAGCCTGTCGGGCAGCCAGGAGTGCCACAACGCCAGAGCCACTGCCGGCACCGCAGCGGGAACGAAGTAGACGAACACGCTCAGCGGTGCGGACGCGAACAACGTGCCGAACGAACCCACGACGAGCGTGCCTGCGATCAGCCCCGCGAGCAGGCGCTCCGGGAACGCCGCGGGGAGCAGGCAGAGTAGCGCCGGGATCGCCAGCACGGCGACGATCGCCGGCCCGTAGGTCCGCGCGACCGACTCGTCGCATTCCTCGCCGGGCATGATTCCCGCGTCCGGATATCCCAGTTCACATTCGGTGATCTGCATCATCGAGCCGGTCGCAGCCAGCACCGCCAGGCCGGCGCACATCCACGCCAGCAGAAACCACCCCGCCCGAATCGCATTCAGCATGCGCCCGCCTCCCCTCGTCGCGGACGACGGTACGAGGCGCCAACGGGATCGGCCGTCGCGACACTCCGCACTACGCCGATGCCGATGCCGATGCCGATGCCGAGACGGCGTAGCAGTCATTCCCGATCCTGAAGGATTCCTGTCGCCTGGCGAGAGGAATCCTTCAGGATCGGAGTCCGTGGTTCTACTTGCGGTGCTTCAACGCCCGGACGACGCCGTCGCCGATGGACTGCAGGATCTGCACGAGAACGATCAGCACGACGACCGCGACCAACAGCACCGGCGTGTTGAACCGCTGGTAGCCGTAGACGATCGCGAAGTCACCCAGCCCGCCGCCACCGATGACACCGGCCATCGCGGAGTAGCCCACGAGCAATACCACGGTCAGTGTCGCGCCGGCGATCAGAGCCGAAACCGACTCCGGCAGGAGCACTTTCCGCACGATCTGACCGTTGCTCGCGCCCATCGCCTGGGCGGCCTCGACGCGGCCGACGGGCACCTCGCGCAGCGCCGACTCGACGACGCGCGCGTAGAACGGGATCGCGCCGATCGTCAGCGGGACGATCGCGGCCGTCGGGCCGATCGCGGTGCCGACGATCAGCCGGGTCGTGCTGATCAGCGCAATCATCAGGATGAGGAACGGCAGCGAACGGAACACGTTGACGATCGCACCGAGCACCGCGTTGACGGCGCGCTGCGGCCACAACCCGCTCGGCGAGGTCACGTGCAGGATCACGCCGAGCAGCACACCGCCGACCACGGTGAGCACGAAGGAGATTCCCACCATGTAGAGGGTCTCCCGCGTCGCCTCCCACACCTCGGGAAGGGAGTCCTGCCAGGACAGCTTGTTCATGCGGTTACCCCTTGCGCCAATGCGCCGGTCGTTTCCTGCCCCGCGCCCCAGGCGAGGGTGGTGCCGGGCTGGGCGGCCACGAAGGCGTCGACGTCGGCCCGGTTCACGTCGGGCCCGAACCGCAACCGCAGCCGTCCGACGGTGACGCCGGCGACCTGTTCGACGCTGCCGCCGACCACCGAGATGTCGACGTCGAGCTTGCGGACGAGCTGCGCGAGCCACGGCCCGTGCGCCTCGTCGCCGATCGTGGTGACGAGCGCGGTGTCGGCGCCGTCCCCCGCGGACGGATCTTCTCCGACGGGGACGATCGCCGATCCCAGCACCGAGTCGGGCGTGCCGACCAGATCGAGGATCCGTCCGGTCTCGGCGATGCGGCCGTCCTCGAGCCGAGCCGCGGACGTGCAGATGCGGCGCAGCACACCCAGCTCGTGGGTGATGAGAATGACGGTGACGCCGATCGAGCGGTTGAGCTCGGCCAGCAGGTCGAGCACCTGTCCGGTGGTGTCGGGGTCGAGGGCGCTGGTCGCCTCGTCACACAGCAGCACGTCCGGATCGGATGCCAGCGCGCGGGCGATGCCGACACGCTGCTGCTGCCCGCCGGACAGCTGCGACGGGAACGCCTTTTCCTTGCCGCCGAGTCCGACGAGCTCGATCAGCTCGTCGGCACGGGCGCGGCGCTGCTTACGGTTCATCCCGGCAAGCTCGAGCGGGAACTCGACGTTGGCCCGGACGGTTCGCGAGTGCAGCAGGTTGAACTGCTGGAACACGGTGCCGATGCGGCGCCGCGCCTGACGCAGTCCGGCACCCGACAGCTGCGACAGGTCGTCGCCGCGGAGGACGATGCGTCCACTGGTGGGCTGCTCGAGCAGGTTCAGGCACCGCAGCAGCGTCGACTTGCCCGCGCCCGACGGCCCGACGATGCCGAAGATCTCGCCCTCGGCGATCTGCAGATCGACGCCGCGCAGGGCCGCGACCTCCCCCGCTCCGCCGGCGGCGGGGAAGGTCTTGACCAGATTCTCGACGGTGATCATCAGCCGGCCGGGTGGACCGGGACGACGGAACCGGAGTAGTTCTCCTGGATCCAGGTTGCGGTTGCCGGGGACTCGAGCGCCTCCGCGAGCGCCTTCACGCCGGGATCGTTCTCGTCGGCGGTGCGGACCACGAGCAGGTTCGCGAACGGGTTGTTCTCGACCTTCTCCGACAGCAGCGCGTCCTCGGACGGCACCAGCCCGGCCTCGATCGCGTAGTTGGAGTTGATGACCGCGGCGGTGATCTGCGGGTCGCCGAGGTTGCGGGCGAGCTGCGAGCGCTCGATCTCGACGAACTTCAGGTTCTTGGGGTTGACCTTGATGTTCTTCTGCGTGACGACCGACAGGTCGGCGTCGGCGAACGGCTTGTCCATCTGGATCAGTCCGGCCGACTCGAGCAGGTAGAGGCCACGCGCGAAGTTGGTGGTGTCCTTGGGCAGCGCGATGGTCGAGCCGTCGGTGAGTTGATCGACGGCGGTGATCTTCTCCGAGTACAGGCCCATCGGCTCGAGATGCACGCCGGCGACGGAGACGAGGTCGCTCACGCCCTTCTGCTTCTGCCAGTCCGCGAGGTACGGGGCGTGCTGGAAGTAGTTGGCCTGCACGTCGCCGGCAACGAGCAGCTCGTTGGGGTCGATCTCGCCGGTGACCGGCTTGATGTCGAGCTTGACGTCACCGAGGACGCCGGAGTCGGCGATGTGCTCGAGGATCTCGACGTGCGGGGTGCTGGATGCGGAGATCACCAGGGTCTCCCCGTCATTACCCGACGAGCAGGCGGCCAGGCCCGCGGTGAGCAGGGCAGCAGCGGAGAGAACAGCGGTGCGGCGCAAGAACATTGAGAGATGCCTTTCGGTGTGTGGAGACAGTCAGCCGCGCAGGGCGGGCAGGTCGAGCAGATCGCGGTGGTACCGCTCGGTGACGTTGGGGTGCGCGCGCAGGCGCGACTTGAGGGCGTTGAGGCCGTAGCGGGCGTGCAGGGTGCCGCCGTGCTGGTCCGGTCCGACCCCGGCCGCCTCGGCCGCGAGCTCGGGTGACAGCGGGATGGTCGGCAACGCCCGGTCGTAGCCGGGGTTGAGGAAGAACGGCAACGAGACCCTGTCCTTGCCGGCCGGCGGCGGCAGCACGCGGTGCACGGTGGCCTTGAGATATCCGCCGGTGGCGACCTCGAGCAGCTCACCGATGTTGACCAGCAGATGGCCACGGATCGGGGCTACGTCCAGCCAGGCAGTCCCGCCTCCCCGGCTGCCTGTTTCCACCTGGAAACCGGTGCTGCCGGGCTCCGGGTAGAGCAGTGTCAACGCACCGACATCCTTGTGGCTGCCCACGCCCTGGCCGGTGACGGAGCCGTCGTGGCCCGGGTAGCGCGCGATCTTGAGCAGTGGGTCCGGGTCGGCGAAGGCGGTGTCGAAGAAGTCGGCCGGCGCACCGAGCGACTGCGCCCACCCACGGATCAGTCGCAGCCCGGCATCCTGCGCCTGGCTCGACCACCCGAGCGCGAGGTCGCGCAGACCGGGGACGGCGGTGGGCCAGAGGTTGGGGCCGTGCAGCACGTCCCACGGGCGGGCCGGGTCGATCGGGTCGACGGCGTCGCGCTCGGGTCCGATGTCGAGCTGCTCCCGCCAGTCGATGTAGCCCTGGGTGCGCTCGCCGCCGACGCGGGTGTAGCCCCGAAAGTGCGGCGAGTTGCCGTTCTCGATCTCGAGCTTGGCGGCCTCGGGCAGCGCGAAGAACGTCCGCGCCGCGGCGATCAGCTCGTCGGTGAGCTGCTGGTCGATGCCGTGACCGGTCAGGTAGAAGAAGCCGATCTCGTGCGTGACCTGGCGGAGGGCGTCGACGTCGAGGTTCTCCAGATCGATGATCGGGAGAGTCTGTGCGGTCATGCTACGGGTCCTTTCCCCACGGGCACCTGCGATGGACTAGCGCTGCGACGAGTGGGTGCCCGTTGGGAGGGACAATGCGCGGGGAGGCGGGACGGTACGGAATGTGCCGTCGCGCAGGATGTCTCGTCTCAGCGCTGACGCATGCAACAACAACCACGCATGAGCGTGGTGGCGACGGTTGCTGCAGGGCCGCGCATCGGAGACCTTCCCGGACGAGTTCGTGTGACGGTCCGACATCGGACACACCAATGCTTGGAGGCTAACGCGATGCCCGCGACGAGTTCAAATCGAACGTATACGCACGGCGACGAACGGCGACATCTGTGAGACGAGCGGTCGGTGTCGCTCAGCCGAGTCGGCCCGACAGCTTCTCGATCCGAGCCAGACTCGCACCGTCGAGGCCGACGATGCGCACACGCTTTCCGCGGGCCGCGTACTTGCCCTGCACTGCGTCGAGGGTCGCGACGGTGGACGCGTCCCACACGTCGGCGCCGGACAGATCGATCACCACCGAGTCCGGATCGTCGCTGTAGTCGAACCGGTGCACCAGGTCGTTGCTCGACGCCCAGAACAGCTGGCCGGACACCCGGTAGATCCGCTCGCCGGCCTCGTCGACGATGTCGACCCCGGCCAGGTGGGCCACGCGCCGCGCGAAGGCGATCATCGCGGTCAGCACACCACCGATGACGCCGACGGCCAGGTTGTGGGTGGCGAGGGTGCCGACGACCGTGACCACCATGACGAGGGTTTCGCTGCGCGGCATCAGCCGCAGGGTGCGGGGCGCGATACTGCGCCAGTCGAAGGTCGTCACCGCGATCACCAGCATCACCGCGACCAGCGCGGCCATCGGGATGGAGCCGACGACGTCGCCGACCGTCACACACAGCACCAGCAGGAACGCGCCGGCGAGGAACGTCGAGACCCGGGTGCGGGCCCGCCCCTCCTTCACGTTGATCATGGTCTGGCCGATCATCGCGCAACCACCCATACCGCCGAACGCCGCGCCCGCCATGTTCGCGACGCCCTGACCCCAGGACTCGCGGGTCTTGTCGGACGGGGTGTCGGTGATGTCGTCGACGAGCTTTGCGGTGAGCAGCGATTCGAGAAGCCCCACCAGTGCCAGGCCCAGCGCGAACGGCGCGACGATCGTCAGCGTCTCCCACGTGAGCGGGACGTCCGGGATCATCCATGTCGGCAGACCGGACGGCAGCTCACCCTGGTCGGCGACGTCGGGAACGTCGAGCCCGAACAGCGCGACCACGCCGGTCAGGACGACGATCGCGATCAGCGGCGCGGGGACTGCCTTCGTCAGCTTGGGCACGACCACGATCATCGCGAGACCGGCCACGACCAGCGGGTACACAAGCCACGGGACGTCGAACAGGTGCCGCATCTGGGCACTGAAGATGAGGATCGCGAGGGCATTGACGAACCCGATCATGACCGACCGCGGAATGAACCGGACGAGCCGAGCCAGGCCCCCGACCGCGAAGAGGATCTGCAGCGCACCGGCCAGCCACACCGCGGCGATCAGGTAGTCGATGCCGTGCGATGCAACGAGTGGCGCGATCACCAGGGCAGTTGCTCCCGCCGCCGCCGACACCATCGCCGGACGGCCGCCGACGAACGCGATCGTCATCGCCATGATGCACGAGGTATACAGCGCCACTTTGGGATCGACGCCCGCGATGACCGCGAACGAGATCACCTCGGGAATGAGCGCGAGTGCGGTGACGAGACCGGCGAGGGCCTCGGTCGTCAGTCGGCGGGGAGAACGCAGCGCGGCGCGGACGGACGTGGTGTCGGCCGGGGTGGAGAGGGTGTCGTGCACCGGGTGAGTCTAGGGACCGCCCGTCCCCGAGATGTAATCGTCCGGGCGGTGGGCGCCTACCAGGAGCCGGTGCGCAGGACGATTTCGGTCGCCAGCTCGGCAGCCGCCTTCACAGGAACGTCGTCGACACCGTCGAGCTGGACGATCCGGAACTCCGAGTACGCGTAGCGGCCACTCGCGTCGGCGCACGGTCGCCCCAGTGAGCTGCCGACGACGACGGTCGTGGGCAACTCGACCGCCGGGCACGCAGCGTCGATCACCGCTCCGTCCGCGCCCGGCACGGCCGGGTGTCCGCGGTCCGCGACGATGAGACTCGCGAAACGGCCGAACGTCTTGGCAGCGAGTTGCCAGGCGAGTTCCGCACCCGCACCGGCGCCGACGAGGTTGACCCACGGCAGCTTCAGCTCGTCGAGCATCGCGATCACCGACGGCTGGTCGAGCCCGTCGATGGTCTCGGGAACGACGGTCCGCAGATCCGAATCGTGCAGACGCGCGCAGACGGCGTCGAAGACGTCGGCGGAAGCGCCGGCATCGGGGAGCAGCAGCACGGTGTGCCGACTTTCCGGTCCCCCGATACGGACCGTCACGGTCCCACTTCCCACGGCAACGCTCGTCGACTCCATGACTGGAAACGGTACGCGATCGACGTCACGAAATCGGACACCTATGCGGGGTAGACCTTGCCGATGATCTCCCTGGCCATCGTGGTCGCGGGGTCCTGGCCGTTCGCGGCCGGAGCCAGGTTGGCCCACACCACCAACGTCACCTTGTTCACGGGGTCGTGGCCCATGAACGAGTTGAAGCCGGGCAGCTCACCGGTATGCCCGAACATCGGACCCATTTTCGCTATGCCCCAACCGTATTGGGCGGATCCGCTGTCCGGACTCGTCGGCTGCACGCTGGCGAGGCGCTTGGCCTGCATATCCGAGTCGAGCAGGTTTCCGCCCACCAGCGCCTGCACCCACGTCACCAGATCGTTCGCGGTGGAGATGGCAGCGCCCGCGGCCCAGGCCCAGGACGGATTGACGTCGGTGACGTCGTTCGGCTGGAGGGATCCGTCCTTCGCGGCGGCCTGCATCGGCTCGGGCAGCGCCGGGTCGGTCAGCGTGTCCATGTTCGTCCCGTACACGTAGCCCTGCGAGTGGGGTGCCGGAATCGAGCTGTCGGCGATGGCCGGGAACGATGTCCCGCTCAGCCCCAGCGGACCGAACAGCCGGGACTGGAAGATCTGCGAGAGCGGTTTGCCGTCGAGGCTCTCGGCGATGAGCCCGAGCAGCACGATGTTGGTGTTCGAGTAGTGGTAGCCCTGCCCCGGCGGGAAGTACGGCGGGTTCGCGAACCCGAGCGCCAGCAGTTCCTCGGGCTTCCACTGCTTCTGCGGATCGTCGTCGAGGGCCTGGTTGAGCTCGGCGGTCTCGGTGTAGTTGAAGAGCCCGCTGCGCATGTCCAGCAACTGCTCGATGGTGATGTTGTCGCCGTTCGGGACGTCGGGCCGGAACTTCGAGACCGGATCGGTCAGCGCCATCTTGCCTTCCTGCACCAGTTGCAGGATCACCGTGCCGGTCATGGTCTTGGTGTTGGAGCCGATCCGGATGTGCTCGGCGGGATCGACGGGGTTGCTCTGTCCGCGAGTTCCGGTGCCGTACTTGACTGTCAGGTCACCGTCCGGCGTCTTGAGGATCGCAACCGCGCCAGGAATCTGCAGGTTCTCCGCGACACTCTTGACGATGCCGTCCAGCGTCGCCAGGTCGAGCTTCTGCAACGCCACCGTCGACGACGCCGCGCTCGTGGTGGTCGGTGTGGACGACGTCGAGGTTCCGGTGTCCGACTCGTTCGACGAGCACCCCGAAAGCGCCAGCGCCACCACGATCGAGCCACCGGCAAGGCGCGCGCCCATTCCGATACCGAAGCTTCTACGCACGTCGACACTTCCTCACCGTCGGGCCAGTGGTGGCTTCTGACATCGCTCCGCAGCTTAAACGCGCCGAACACGCGTTGCGGGGCGAACACCGGAAAGAGCGCACGCCGAGAGCGATGGGTTGACGGACCCTCGACAACACTTCTATGGTTCATTACATGAGTAACGAACCAGTTAGCCCGGCCGACGGCGGGGCGTAGTGCTGAACGAGGAGGGCAAGCCCCTCTTCCAGCAGATCGCGGGGCTCGTCGAGAACGCGATCATCGACGGTTCACTGCCGGAGGAGTCACAGGCACCGTCGACGAACGAATTGGCGGCCTTCCACCGGATCAACCCGGCGACCGCGGCGAAGGGGCTGAATCAGCTCGTCGCCGACGGGATCCTCTACAAGAGAAGAGGAATCGGAATGTTCGTCAGCGCCGGCGCGCGAGACGCCCTCGCGTCTCGCAGGCGTAAGCAGTTCGCCGATCAGTACGTGGCACCGCTCGTGCGCGAAGCCGACAAGCTCGGAATGAGCATCGCTGAACTCAAATCCATGCTGGACCAATGGGAGGAACGTCCATGACCATCACGGACATCGGCCGGGACACAGTCGTTTCGGTACGGGCCATCGGGAAACGGTACGGCGACGTCATCGCTCTCGACGACGTCTCGTTCGATCTGCGAGCGGGGACGATCTACGGGCTCCTCGGCCGGAACGGCGCAGGCAAGACCACCCTGATGAAGATCCTCACCGGCCAGGAACTTCCGAGCAGTGGAGAGGCGAGCGTGTTCGGCGGGGCGCCGTTCGAGAACGCGGACGTTCTACAGGATCTGTGCTTCGTCAAGGAGAGCCAGAAGTATCCGGACGACTTGAAGGTCAAGCATGTCCTGTCGGCCGCGGAACTACTGCTGCCTCGATGGGACGGCGAGTTCGCCGGCCGGCTCATGGATGATTTCCAACTTCCCGAGTGCCGCCGCGTCAAGAAGCTCTCGCGTGGCATGACCTCCGCGCTCGGCGTCGTCATCGGACTGGCGTCCCGCGCACCGTTGACGCTGTTCGACGAGCCGTACCTGGGTCTCGATGCGGTTGCCCGCCAGCTGTTCTATGACCGACTGCTCACGGATTACGCGGCTCACCCGCGAACGATCGTGCTGTCGACCCACCTCATCGACGAGGTGGCCGACCTCCTCGAGCACGTCATCGTGATCGAGAACGGCCGTGTCGCCATCGACGCCGATTCGGACGACCTGCGCAGCCGATACGTACTCGCCAGCGGACGGACCGCGGCGGTCGACGCCTTCACGGCAGGCAGAACGGTTCTGCATCGCGAGAACCTCGGCGGACTCTCTCGCGCGACGGTGCAGGGAACGCTCTCCCCGTCAGACCGCACCGAAGCAGCGCGATCCGATATCGAACTGTCGCCGATCTCCCTGCAGCAAATAACGATTCGCAACGCTCTCGACGGCCGCACCGACGCAGGCAAGGAGAACCACTCATGACCGCCGCCACAGTCTCCCCACCGCGGCTCCTCCCGCGCCGCTCTCCCACGGGCATCGCGCGACTCGCAGCCGTCTGCCGACTGCACGCGGTGTCATGGCCACTGCTGCTGGTCGCACCCGCCGCGATCCTTGCCGTCACCTTCGCCATCAATCTGACGGTCTTCGCGCTGGTCGGCTCCGAGGGTGAGACCCACGGCACCGGCGCGGTGCTGGCCCTGTACGGCTTCGTCGTCGCCTTCTACACACAGGCGATGACCCAAACGTATCCGTTCGCGCTCGGGCTGAGCGTGACGCGGCGCCAGTTCTTCGCCGCCACCACCGTGGTCGCGGTGGTCCAGTCGATCGCCTTTGCTGCAGCGCTACAGGCGCTGTCGGTGATCGAAGCCGCCACCGACGGGTGGGGTGTCAGGATGCGCATGTTCGGCGTACTTCGCTATGTGACCGATTCCCCTGTGCTGCAATCCATCACCCTGTTCGCGAGCATGCTGCTCACTACCGCGATCGCGATGCTCCTCGGAGCGGTGTACCAGCGCTGGCGCACCCCGGGATTCCTCATCGCGGGAATCGGGACAATCGCTGTGCTGGGTCTCGCCGCAGTCGTCGTGACGTGGGCACAATGGTGGCCGGCCGTGGGGTCGTGGTTTGTCGACGCACCCCGCTGGTTGGTGTTCGTCGGGGTACCGCTGGCCGCTGCCGTCGCGGCGATCGCCACGACCTGGTCGGTTATCAGGCGCGCGACGACCTGATCGTGGACAGGCATCAGCCGTCGACGCACCGTCTTCCCGCTGATCGGGAAGACGGTGTCACGCTCCTCGAACGACACCGGGCGTCCCCCATCAGCGCTGTGATCAGGGAGAACCCTGCCAAACCACCGCGTGCGCTTCCGTCGTAGTAGTCCGATCAGCGCGGTCGCGCAGCTGAATCTGCGCTCACTGCGGTCGAACTGCATAAAGTCCAGCCGAGATCGAGAACGTATACCGCCATGATGTCGGCACACTTGCAGGTCGAGGAAGAGCACAGATGCAGCGAGCAGTAGAGCCGCCGGAGTCGAAGTCGTTACCCCGTGACGAAGCTGACCAGGAAACAAGATTCTCGGCGGATGGCGGCGAGTCCGCCCGGAAGGCCCGTATCGGGGTAATCGTGCTGTGCGCAGCAGGGATCGCAATGTCCCTGACGCATACCCTGATTGTCCCACTGATCCCGATGTTGCCGACAATGCTCGACACCAGTGCGGGGAACGCATCGTGGGCGGTGACGGTGACGATGGCCGTCGGAGCAGTGGCCACGCCGATAGTGGGCCGTCTCGGTGACATGTATGGGAAGCGGCGCCTCCTACTCTTGTGCATCGCGTCGGTGGGGGTGGGCTCGTTGGTGTGTGCGCTCTCTCCAAGCCTTCCGCTTTTCCTCGCGGGTCGTGGACTGCAGGGCCTCGGAGTCGCTTTCGTCTCGGTCGGGATCAGCGTGATGCGTGAATTCGTGCCCTCGGCCAGCCTCGGCGCCGCGGTCGGAATGATGAGCTCGTCCATGGCCGTCGGTGGCGCCCTCGGTCTTCCGTTTGCCGCCTTCCTTGCGGAGACTTTCGGCTGGCGTGCCTTGTTCTGGGTGTCCGCAGCCGGGTCGGTGGCCTGCTTCGTCGGCATCCACGCCCTGATAGTGCCCAGCCGCATCCGCACCGGTGGCCGCTTCGATCTGATCGGCGCGCTGGGCCTCGGCACAGTCCTGGTGTTGCTGCTGCTTCCGCTGAGCAAGGGTCTCGATTGGGGTTGGACGAGGCCGATCACCCTGTCGCTGTTCGGGCTGTCGGTCCTCACCTTCCTCGGCTGGGTGGCCTATGAACGTCGACGGAGGAATCCGCTTCTCGACCTGCGGATCGCGTCGCGCCGCGTCATTGTGCTGGCGAATGTTGCCGGTCTCATGTCAGGGTTCGCGTTTTACGGAATGGAACTGGCCCCGATCCAGATGCTGATGGCTCCGACGTCCACCCCACACGGCTTGGGGGCCTCGATGCTGACGGCAGGACTGCTCATGGCCCCCTCAGGACTGGTGGCATTCGTGTCCTCGAATGTCGGTGCACGAATGGTCACATCGCTGGGGGCGCGGCGCACTCTCGTGTCCGCCGGCAGCCTGTTGTTCATCGCTTTGTCCGCAATGTTGATCGCGCTCGCCGTCGAATGGGAGTTCCCGACGGTCTATTTGGTGGGCATAACGTGCCTCGTCGGCGCCTCCGTCGGAATTACCTACGCCACTTTGCCCACCCTGATCATGGAAGCCACGCCTGTCGAACAAACCGGGGAAGCCAACGGCCTCAACGCGCTCATGCGCATCATCGGCCTGGCGACGTCTGCCGCAGTGGTGGGAATGATTCTGGCGCACAACATCTCACCCGTCCCGGGCTCCGCGCTGAGCGTGCCGTCGGCGTCGGGATACATCTGGGCCACGGCGACCGCACTGGGTGCCAGTGTTGTCGCCGTCATTGCGGCGATACTCCTACCTCGGTATCAACGCACGTAAACGGGCGAAGAGCCGGTGTGTGGGGCCCTCAGGCGAGCGACGATCTGATCGTCGGCAACCCGCTCGGTGCGCCGCCTCCCAGCAGTGCGTCGAGCGCGGCGACGTCGAGGTGCTGTTCGACGAGGTCCGCCAGCAGATCCAGCTGCGCCTCCCGCACCTTCGCGACGTCGGTGTCCGGGGCTACCGAGTAGCCGGTCCGTCCCGCAGCCGCGGCGACCTCGGCGAGGAACCGTCGCCGGAACTCGTCGTTCTCGAGCAGTCCGTGCCAGTGGGTGCCGCGCACGCTGCCGCGCACGCTGCCTTCCTTCGTACCACCGGCGGCGGTCAGGAGCGCGGCGTCGCCGTTGCGGCGCACCCGTCCGTGATGGATCTCGTAGCCCCGCACGGCAACTCCGTCCGCATCACCGTCCACCTGCGCGAGCACCTTGTCGGCGGCGAACTCGATCTCGAGGTCGAGCAGGCCCAGCCCGGGGACGCTACCGGCGCCGGATTCGACACCGTCGTCGATGACGGCGCCGAGCATCTGGTAGCCGCCGCAGATGCCCAGGATCGCCCCGCCCGCGTCCGCGCGACGGACGAGAGCATCGCCGATACCACTGCGCCGCAACCACTCCAGGTCGGTGACCGTCGACTTGCTGCCGGGCACCACGACGAGGTCGGCATCGGCCAGCCGCGACGGTTCGCTCACCCAGTGCACCGAGACTCCGGGCTCGCACGCGAGCGCCTCGACGTCGGTCGAATTGGAGATGCGGGGCAGCCGGATCGCGGCGACGCGCAGCCACTCGTCACCGATCGGCGCGGCCGGCCGGCCGACCGGGGCGTCGCCGACGACCCCGAGCGAGTCCTCGGCGTCGAGCCACAGCCCCTCGGCGAACGGAATCACGCCCAGGGTGGGGCGCCCGCTGAGGGCCCTCAGTTGCTCGAGTCCGGGTTCGAGGAGGCTCACGTCGCCGCGGAACTTGTTGATCACGAAACCGGCTATCAGCGCCTGGTCCTCGGGCGAGAGCACGGCGACGGTGCCGAACAGGTGCGCGAGCACTCCCCCGCGGTCGATGTCACCGACGATGATCACCGGCAGCTGCGCGGCCTGCGCCAGCCCCATGTTCGCCAGATCGGTGGCCCGCAGATTGATCTCGGCGGGCGAGCCGGCGCCCTCGCAGATCACGACGTCGAATTCGCCGCGCAGCCCGGCCAACTCATCGGCGACGATCTCGCGCAGCCACTCCCGGTGGGTGATGTAGTCACGCGCGCCGACGGTGGTGACGGCCTTGCCACGGACCACGAGCTGCGACGTCCGGTCACCGCCCGGCTTGAGCAGCACCGGGTTGAACCGGACGCTCGGCTCGAGCCCACAGGCCCGCGCCTGCAGCGCCTGCGCCCGTCCGATCTCCCCACCGTCGAGCGTGACGACCGAGTTGTTGGACATGTTCTGCGCCTTGAACGGCGCCACCCGCACCCCGCGCCGCGCCAGCATCCGGCACAGCCCGGCGACGAGGACGCTCTTACCGGCGTCGGACGTGGTGCCGGCGACCAGTAGTGCGCCGCTCAGCGCCGCCGTCACGGCAGGGTGAGGATCTCGTTGCCCTCGTCGGTGACGACGATGGTGTGCTCGAACTGGGCGGTCCACTTGCGGTCCTTGGTGACGACGGTCCAGCCGTCCTCCCAGATGTCGTAGTCGACAGTGCCGAGGTTGATCATCGGCTCGATCGTGAACACCATGCCGGGCTCGATGACGGTGTCGACGTCAGGCTGGTCGTAGTGCAGGATCACCAGGCCGTTGTGGAAGGTCTCGCCGATGCCGTGGCCGGTGAAGTCGCGCACCACGCCGTAACCGAAGCGGTTGGCGTACGACTCGATGACGCGGCCGATGACGTTGAGTTCGCGGCCCGGCTTGACGGCCTTGATCGCGCGCATCGTCGCCTCGTGGGTGCGCTCGACCAGCAGGCGGTTCTCCTCGGACACGTCGCCGGCGAGGAACGTCGCGTTGGTGTCGCCGTGGACGCCGTCGATGTAGGCGGTGACGTCGATGTTCACGATGTCACCGTCCTGGATCACGGTCGAGTCGGGGATGCCGTGGCAGATCACCTCGTTGAGGGACGTGCAGCACGACTTCGGGAAGCCGCGGTAGCCGAGCGTCGATGGGTAGGCCCCGTGATCGCACATGTACTCGTGCGCGATGCGGTCCAGCTCGTCGGTGGTGACGCCCGGCGCGACGGCCTTGCCGGCCTCCTGCAGTGCCCGCGCGGCGATCTTGCTCGCCACCCGCATCTTCTCGATGGTCTCGGGTGTCTGCACCCACGGCTCCTTGCCCTCACGGGCCGTCGCCTTCCACACGTACTCGGGACGCTCGATGCTCTTGGGGACATCGAGGACGGGCGAGACGGTTCCGGGAACGAGCGCGGTGCGAACAGACATGCATCCAGCGTAGACCGACCGGCCGCGACCCCCGACGCACCCGGTCTGCCGAGTCCCGAGCGAGGCGGGTCAGCGGGCCAGCCGGTAGAGACGTGCCAGGTCGAGTCCCTGCTGCGGCGCGCGTAGGTCCGGACGCACCCGTGGGACACGGACCCGCAGGGCCGCGGGCATGACCGTGCATCGCACCGGGGTCTCGACCATCAGGGATTCGCCGTCGACGCCGACGGGGATCAGCGGTCGAACCGAATCGACGACGACTTCTGTGGTCCGCGACGTCGTGAGGCCCCGAGCATGTCCGCCCTGCAGCAGCCCGACGGCCTGACGGGCACTGTTCACCGACACCGTCACCACCCCGAGTACCCCGGCGTCCAGCCGCTCGCGTCTGCCGAGGCCCACGAGGTCCGACGTCCGATACGGGCCGTTGCTGACCAGTACGGCCTGCGGGCCCCGCACCGTGACGCCGTCGATCGTGACGACCAGACCCGAATCCCGTTGTGCGCCCAATAGGTCGGGGAGCATCTGCAGAACGGTGCCCGTCTTGTCGTCGCGGTAGGCCGGGCTCTGGACCAGTTCTGCGTAGACGCCGAACGAGGCGTTGTTGACGAACGGGCGGTCGTTCATCATGCCGAGGTCGACCCACACGTCGACGCCGTCGCGCAGCGCGCCCAGGCACGTGGCGGGATCATCGCGGTCCAGGCCGAGATCGAGTGCGAAATGGTTACGCGTTCCCGCACTGATCACGAGGAACGGCAGGCCGTGCTCGGCCGCGACCGCGGCGACCAAGGCCTGAGTGCCGTCGCCGCCGGCCACACCGAGCAGGTCCGCGCCGCGTGCGACCGCGTCTCGCGCCAGCGCGACGACATCGATCGTCTCCGGGCCGTCGAGCAGGACGACCTCGGCACCGAGCGCCTCTGCCTTGCGATGCAGGTCGAACTTCGCGACCTTGCCGCCACCCGAGTGGGGATTCATCACGAGAAACGGTCGACGAGGCGGCCGCGCCGGGATCTCGGGCGCCGGCGGCGTCGTGCTCGCGGCGGCGAGTGCCCGGTGCGCGCAGAAGATTGCGACGGCGAGCAGCGCACACGTGAGCACCACCACCCACAGCAGGCCGGCGCGGACGAAGAGCACGAGCACGACGACCGGCGCCAGCACCGCCAGCCCGGCCGAGCACCCGCGCACCGCCCCGCGACTGCTGAGGAACCAGTACGCCGCGGCCACCGTCACGACGACACCGCCCACCGCAACGACGAGGAGTGCGACCGTGCTCAGCAGCCCGGCGAACACGATCGGAGCAACCACAGCGCACACGCCGACCGCGAACCCCGAACGTGCCCACCAGCGCTGGCGCGTTCCATCGGCCACGACGCCCCCTAGCTCGTTTCCGCGCGACGCCGGAATGCGTCCACCGCCGCGTCGATGGTCGGATAGAAGTGGGTGGGATCGAATCGCTCGCCGAGGCCGAATCGGACGAGTCGGTCCTTGATCGGCCCCTTCATCTCGGCGAACGCCAGTCGGATGCCGTTGCCCTCGAGGTAGCGATCGAGATCGACCAGTTCGTCGACGGCGGTGGTGTCCAGGCCGGTGATCGGTTCGGCGGCGATCACCACCCAGTCGACCGGGTTCTGCTCCTTCGCGACCACCGAACGCACGTAGTCGTCGAAGATTCCGCCGTTCGCGAAGAAGAGTGGTGCGTCGAACCGAATGAGCACCAGTCCCGGGATGCGGTGCCCCTCCGGGTGCCGGGCGACGTCGTGGAAGCCGGTCTCGGAGGGCAACTCGACCAGTTCGGTGCGGTACGGCTGCCAGGCCCGCACGACGACGGCAACGAACGACAGCCCGATCGCGACCAGGATGCCCTGCAGCACCCCGACGAGCGCGACCCCCAGGAACGCGGCGACGGCGAGCCCTGCTTCCACCCGGCTCATCTGCCACAGTCGCACCATTCCGTCGACGTCGATCAACGCCGTCGCGGCGACGATCACCACCGCAGCGAGGGTGGCGTCGGGCAGGTACGCCGTCAGTCCGGGCGCGATCAACACGAACGCCAGGACCGCGAGCGCGCCGACCACCCCCGCCAGTTGCGTGTGGGCTCCGCTCTGTTCGGCCACCGGGGTGCGGGACCCGCTGGCCGAGATGGGGAACCCGCCGAACAGTCCGCTCGCCACGTTGGCCGCACCGATCGCCTTCATCTCTGTGCTGCCGTTCACATCCTCGCCCCGGCGGGCGGCGAACGTCCGGGAAAGCACCCCGGTGTCCGCGAAGGCGATCAGGGCGATGCCGGCAGCCGGACCGACCAACTGGACGACGTCCTGCCAGTCGACGCCACCGAACGACGGCAGGGGCAGCCCCTTCGGCAACGCGCCGACCATGCCGATCTCGTCGTCGAGCCCGATCGCTGCCGAGAGTACGATCGCGCCGAGGACAGCGACGAGGACTCCCGGAACGCGCGACAGCCACAGCCTGAAGGCCACGATCACGGCCAGTGAGCCGACGCCCACCGCAGTTGCGACGGGATCGATGGCGCCGGTGAAGATCGACCTGACGATTTCGACGGTCTCCCCGATGACACCGGATGCCTCCACGGGAAACCCGAGCAGTTTCGGAAGCTGCCCGACGACGACGATGAGCGCGATCGCATTGAGGTAGCCGAGCCGGATCGGTTTGGACAGCAGTTCGGTGACGAAGCCCAAGTTGAGGAATCCGCCGAGAATGAGGATCGCCCCGACCAGAACCGCGAGGACACCCGCCAGGGCGAGGGCACTCTCCGGATCACCGACCGCAGCCAGCGGCAGCACCGCCGCGGCAATCAGCGGGGCGAGTGACGAATCCGGCCCCAGCACGAGGATCTTCGACGGCCCCACAACGGCATACGTGAGGAGCGGGACGATTGTCGCGTACAGGCCCGCGTACGCGGGCAGACCGGCAGCCTCGGCGTATCCCATCCCGGCAGGGATGAGGAGCGCGGTGAGGACGAGGCCGGCCACGATGTCCGTGCGCAACCATTCGCGGCGATACCCGAGGGCCGTCGCCGGGCCGGGCAGCCGTCGGAGGCTTTCCGTCCAGGTCATCCTTGGATTGTCGTCCGACGACGGCCGCTGACACGGGGATTCGGGTCAGATCGATGCACCGGATCGACGATCGGGTCGGCGTGCGCGGGCACGCTGCGGGTCGACGGCGACCGTCGCGGGAATCGGTGGTGCCGGCCACGCTCTCCGGCGACGCCGCCGTCGCAGCGCCTTCTCCGCCTCGATCACGACCGGGACGATCAGCGACGAGCCGAGGCACGCGAGCCACTGTCCCCCGGTCAGGGACGTTGTCGTGAGGAGGTCCTGAAGAAAGCCGAGTTCGACCGCGAGCACCGTGACGACCGTGGGAATCGACAGGATCTCGAGCGCGCCGAGGATGGGTGAAACGAGACCGGATTCCGGGTCGCGCCGCATGACCAGCCCGGCGAGAACCGAGCCGAAGGACAGGACGACGAAGGCCATCGTCATCGGCACGTTCGGTTCCGTCGGACTCATCGTGCCCGGAGCCAGCAACAGCACCGCGAGAGCCACCGCGAACTGCAGGACGCCGTAGGCGAACCACTGGACGAACGACGTCCGGTTGGCGATCGGCTGTTTCGGATCGCGGGGCGGCTTGTCCATCAGGTTGGGCGGCGGCGGGTCCCGCATGATGACGATCACCGGGAACAGGGTGATGAAGAAGTGCTGGAACACCACCATCAGTGGCGTGAGCGCGACCCCGTCGTTGATGTCGAACACGCTCGCGACGAGGAACAGCAGCACGAGGGAGAACAGCTTCGCCATCTGGTAGCGGATGTAGGCGACGATCTTGTCGTAGATGCTGCGGCCCAGGTGGATCGCGGTGACCAGCGTTCCGAAGTTGTCGTCGGTGAGGATGATCCGGCCGGCCTGCTTGGTCACCTCGCTCCCCGAACCCATCGCCACACCGATGTCGGCCTTCTTCAGCGCGGCAGCATCGTTCACCGCATCGCCGGTCATCGCGACGATTGCGCCGCCGCGCTGCATGACATCGGCCAGGCGCAGTTTGTCCTCGGGGGTGACACGGCCGAAGACGTGCAGTCCCGGTAGCGCCGCGGCGAGCGCCTCGTCGGTCATGCCCGCGAGTTCGGCCCCGCTGACCGCGCCCGGTCCGAGATCCAGTTCGGCACCGATCGCGGCCGCGGTGATCGCATGATCGCCGGTGATCATCCGGACCTCGATGCCCGCGGCATGCGCGGTGTGCACGGCGGCGATCGCTTCCGGCCGCAGCGGGTCGATGATGCCGACCATCCCGACGAACGTGAGATCGTCGACGAAGGCCATCGGATCGTCCGTTACCGCTGGTTCGTCGCTGTCGAGGATCCGAGTCGCGAACGCCAGCACGCGAAGTCCCTTCTCCGACATCACCCGGTTGGCCGCCACGATCTCGTCACGGATGTCGTCCAGCGGCACCTCGTCCCTGCCGGGGCGGAAGGCCGACCGGCACCTCTCCAGGACCACGTCCGGACCACCCTTGACCAACTCGACGAACCGGGTCGTGCCGTCGACGGGGAGGCGGTGGAACGTCGCCATGAACTTGTAGGCGGAATCGAACGGCACCTCGGCCACGCGCGGGTAGGTACGACGAGTGAGTGGGGCGTCGACTCCCATCTTGGCCGCGAGCACCACCAGGGCGGCCTCCGTCGGGTCACCGACCACCTCACCGCCGTCGGAGACGGTGGCGTCGCTGTCGAGGCACAATCCGTACGCCAGAAGGGTGAAGTCGGGGACGTCCTCCCCCGCGACGTGTCGGATGGTGCCGGACTTGCCGTAGCCCTCACCGTCCACCTCGAACCACCGGCCGTGGAAGTACAGCGACCGCACCGTCATCTGGTTCATCGTCAGGGTGCCGGTCTTGTCGGAGTTGATCGCGCTGGTCGCACCGAGAGTCTCGACGTCGCTGAGGTTCTTGACGATCGCCTTGGCATCGGCCAATTGCCGGGCCCCGTAGGCCAACATCGCCTGCACGAAGGTCGGCAAGCCGGTAGGTATCGCGGAGACCCCCATCGAGATACCGAGCAACATCACCGTGGTGAGGCTCTGCCCCCGCAGCACCCCGATGACGACGATGATTGCCACCGCGGTCCACGCGATGACCCCGAGCACCTTGGTCAGCGAATGCAGTTCCCGTTGCAGCGGTGACGTACTCGGCGCGATCGCGGAGAGCATGGACGCGATCCGGCCCATCTCGGTGCGCATCCCGGTCTCGGTCACCACCATCGTCGCGGTCCCCCGAGTGACCGAGGTGGTCTGAAACACCATGTTGCTGCGGTCGCCCAGCGAAACGTCCACCGACTCGAGAGCCTGCGGATCCTTCGCGACCGGCGCGCTCTCACCGGTCAGTGCGGCCTCCTGGGTCTCCAGAGTGGCCGAACGCAGGAGGCGACCGTCCGCGGGAACCAGGTCGCCGGCCTCGAGCTCGACGATGTCGCCGGGGACGAGATCGGTTGCGGGAATCTGGATCAACGCGCCGTCTCGGATCACCCGGGTCTGCGGTGTCTGCATCTTCGCGAGCGCGTCGACACTCGCGCGCGCCTTCAGTTCCTGCTGCGTGCCCAGGACGATGTTCACCACCACCAGGACCGCGACCACGAGAGCCGTCGAGATCTCCCCGATGACCAGACTGATGATCACGACGGCGACCAGCATCAGGTTCATCGGATCCTTCAGCTGCAGGCTCGCGACCGCCCAGATCGACGGCGGCGGTTCGGCGGCGATCTCGTTGACGCCGTACCGTTCCCGCCTCGCGGCGGCATCGTCACCACTCAGTCCGGAACGAGAATCGGACGCAAGCGCCGACACGACGGCATCCGCGTTCCGGCCGTGCCACGCCGGTCGGGTGTCCGAAGCTGCAGACTCGCCCGTCCGGCCGGGGACGGGTTCGGTGGTGGCCATGACCTACTCCTTGCCGGGTGGCTCGAGCGCGTCAGAACGGTGTGGCAATCCAGTGCAGCGGTTGGGTCGGCGGGGCGTAGCCGTCGGCGTCCTGGCGCCGGGGCAGGGTCACGTCGGGGCGCTCCAGCGGTTCGTAGGGGATCTGGCTCAGCAGGTGGCTGATGATGTTGAGCCGCCCCCGCCGCTTGTCGTCGTTGAGTGCCAGATACCACGGGGCCCACCCGGTGTCGGTGAACCGGAACATCTCGTCGCGGGCCCGCGAATAGTCGTACCAGTGGCTGTACGACGTCAGGTCCATCTGCGACAGCTTCCAGTACTTTCTCGGGTCGTCGATGCGGGACTGCAGGCGCAGGGTCTGCTGTTCCTCGCTCACCTCGAGCCAGTACTTCAGCAGGACGACACCCGATTCGACCATCGCTCGCTCGACGGTCGGGATCAGTTGGAGGAACAGCTTCGCCTGATCCTCGGTGCAGAAGCCCAGTACCCGCTCGATGCCGGCCCGGTTGTACCAGCTCCGATCGAAGATGACGATCTCGCCCGCCGCCGGCAGATGCGGCAGATATCGCTGGACGTACATCTGCGACTTCTCCCGCTCGGTCGGTGCCGGTAGCGCGACCACCCGGAACACCCGCGGGCTCACCCGTTCGGTGATCGCCTTGATGACACCGCCCTTTCCCGCCGTGTCCCGGCCCTCGAAGACGATGCACACCTTCGCCCCCGACGCCCTGACCCACTCCTGCATCGCGACCAGTTCGGCCTGAAGCGTCTCCAATCGGTGGCGGTAGTGCTTGTTCGACATCCGCGGAGCGGGTTCGGGTGCGCCCGCCTCCGTCAGTTCGCCGGTGCCGGCGGGCGGCCGTCCGCTGCGCGCGGACTTCGTGCCCTTCGCCTTCTTTCCCACGGATGCCTCCGTATCGCGGATGCCCATGCTTCACAGTCGGTCCCGAGTCGAATCCTCGTCGACCGCCTTCCATTCTCCGTCGTCGCCCGCCGGTTCGGGCCGGAACCCGATGTTCGCTCGACGGATCCGGGTCGAGCCGGCAAGGCGCGAAACCGCGCGGTACGAACTGGGTCGATTTCGGTGCCGTTTCGAGATTGACCGCGTGCCGTCGGCGATCGGACGATTGTCGAATGAACGGGGTCGAGGAAGTGCTTCTGATCGACCAGGTCATCGAGCGCCTGATCGTCCGGCACCCATCCGTCTCACCCGCGGAGATCGAGCGCACCGTGCGCGACATTCACGCGCGCTTCCGCGACGGCAAGGTGCGTGATTTCGTCCCGCTACTCGTGGAGAAGGCCGCCCGGCGGCACCTCACCGAACAGATACCGGTGGTCGAGCACGCGGCACCGTAGCCGGACGACTTCGCCGTTCGATCAGCGCAACTCCGTCACGAATGCCATCCGGTCCCCCCGGTACAGCGAGCGCACGCGCTCGATCGGCACGCCGTCGGTGTCGCGGGAGACGCGGTGCAGCTTCAACATCGGCATCGCGGTGCTCGAATCGAGCAGCCCCGCCTCGCGCGGTGTGGGCAGGGCGGTCTCGATCCGTTCGGTGGCGGTGATGAACTCGATGCCCTTCGAGCGGATCGCCGCGTAGAGCGACGTCTCGGGGTCGAACGTGTCGGCCAGGTCCGGAAACCGGCGCAGCGGTAGGTAGGTGCTCTCGAGGCCGATGCGCTCACCGTCGGCCAGCAGCACACGCTCGAGGTGGATCGCCGGGTCGCCGATCTCGATCTCGAGAATTGCCGCCAGCTTCTCGTGCGCGTCGACTTCCTCCCAGCGCACCAGAATCCGGCCCGGCTCCCGGCCCTGACTGAGCGAGCTCTCGGTGTACGAGCCGAGCGAGAGCGGCTGCACCATCTTCGGCCGGGCGACGACGGTTCCCCTCCCCCTGCGCTCCACCCGTCCGGCCACCAACAGTTCGTGCAACGCCTGCCGCACCGTCTCCCGGGACACGCCGCACCGAGCGGCCAGCTCCCGCTCGGCGGGCACCGGATCACCCTCGGACAGATCGGCGAGCAGGTCCTCCACGTGCGTCCGGACGAGGTAGTGCTTGGGCAGATTCTCGGCGGTCATGGCGCCGCCTGCACACGGCGCGCGACCTCGAGAACGTCACCGACCGACACCGCATGCGCGCCCGGTACTTTCGCGCGGTCGTCGTAGCCTCGCAACCGGACGGCATTGGCCGCTACGTGCGCGCCGGACGGCCAGACGGCCTTGCAGTCGAACGCTCCGCGGAGCGAATTCAACAGCGCAGCAGTCTCTTCGAGTGCAGCCGAGTCGTCGTTCACGTCCGCCAGATTACACAAAGTTAGGTCTATACCAATTGTTCATCTGGCGTTCGCCGAGCGTCTCCCAGTTGGTCTAGACCAATGTTCAGGCTGTGTCCCATGCGAATTGCAATTGTGGGCGGCGGCATCCTCGGTACGGCACACGCCGACGAGGCGGTCCGACGCGGACACGACGTCATCCATCTCGAACGCGAACTCGAAGCGCGCGGTGCCACCGTACGCAACTTCGGATTGGTGTGGGTCTCCGGTCGTGCCCCGCACGAACTCGACGCCTCGCTGCGCTCCCGTGAGCTGTGGGCCGACCTGGCCCGACGGGTCCCCGAGATCGGCTTCCGCGCCGCCGGATCGATGACCCTGCTGCGCACCCCCGACGAGGTCGCGGTCGCCGAGGACATGGTGTCCCGCGCCGACGCCGAGGTGCGTGGTTTCGGCCTCCTCGGGCCCGACGCGGTCCGGGCGGTCAACCCGGCGCTGCGCGGCAAGTTCCTCGCCGGCCTGCACTGCATCCGCGACGGCGCGGTGGAGTCCCGGATCGCGCTGCCCGCGATCCGACGCCACCTGGAGGCGTCGGGGCGGTACACCTTCCATGCCGGCACGGAGGCCCGAGAGATCGCCAGTAGTTCCACCGGTGTGCGCATTCGCGACGACCACGACCGGACGTTCGACGTCGATCTGGTGATCGTCTGCCCGGGCGCCACCCTCGGCGGTCTCGCCCGCGATCTGGCCGGCGATCTGCCGCTGCGCCGGGTGCGACTGCAGATGATGCAGACCGCACCGCTGGGCGAGGCGCTCACCACCGCGATCGCCGACGGCGACAGCATGCGCTACTACCCAGCCTTCGCCGGTCCGACGCTCGACGCCCTGCGCGCCGCCCAGCCGCAGGAACCCACCGCGGCCGAACACCGCATGCAGCTGCTGTGCGTCCAGCGACTGCACGGCGGACTGACGATCGGCGACACCCACGAGTACGACGAGCCGTTCGACTTCGATGTCGACGAGGCCCCGTACCGCCATCTGACCAGCGTCGTGGAGGAACTCCTCGGCCGTTCGCTGCCGCCGATCGTCAAGCGGTGGGCCGGCGTCTACAGCCAGTGTCTCGACCCCGCACAGCTCGTGCACCGCGCCCAGCCCGCCGACTGCGTGTGGGTGGTCGCCGGTCCCGGCGGCCGCGGCATGACCCTCGGACCCGCGCTCGCCGAACAGACCGCCGACCGGCTGGGCCTGTAACCCCGACATCTCAGGAGACATCGTGACCACCATCAAGCTCGCCGTCCTCGACATGGCCGGCACCACCGTCGCCGACGACGGACTCGTGCTCCGGGCGTTCGACGCCGCCGGAGCCGCTGCGGGACTCCCTGCGACGGGACCCGAGGCCGACGCGGCCCGCCAGTACGTCCTCGACACCATGGGCCAGTCCAAGATCGTCGTGTTCCGCGCCCTCTTCGGTGGCGAGGACCGGGCCCAGGCCGCCAACCGCGCGTTCGAAACCGAGTACGACCGCCTCGTCGACGAGGGCGGCGCCACCGCGATTCCCGGTGCCGCGGAGTCGATCACCGCGCTGCGCGACGCCGGCGTCCGGGTGGTGCTGACCACCGGGTTCAGCCGCACGACGCAGGACAGGCTGCTGGCCGCGCTCGGCTGGCAGACCCTCGCCGACCTCACGCTGTCCCCCGCCGAGGCGGGCCGCGGACGCCCCTACCCCGACCTCATCCTCACCGCACTCATGCGCCTGGGTGTCGATGACGTGAAGGACGTTGCGGTCCTGGGCGACACCGCCAACGACATCACCAGCGGCCGACGCGCAGGGGCGAGCATCGTCGCCGGCGCCCTCACCGGCGCCCACGACGAGCAGCAGTTGCGCACCGCCGATCCCACCCACGTCGTGCCGTCGGTGCGCGAGTTCACCGATCTCGTTCTCTCCCACTGAGTTGTTCTCGAGTTCTTCCGTCACCGTTCGAATCCCTCACCTAGACAGGAATTCCCGAATGAGCAGGAACACCAAGCTTTTCCGCGCCGGTATCGCCGCGGTCGCCATGACCACCGCGGCCCTCACCCTCACCGCGTGCGGCGGCACCGGATCGGCGGCGGGCACCCGCGGCGAGACCGTGACCGTCTACAGCGCCGACGGCCTCGCGCGCTGGTACAAGACGCAGTTCGCCGCCTTCACCGAGGAGACCGGCATCGCCGTCAACCTCGTCGAGGCCGGCTCCGGCGAGGTCGTCTCCCGCGTCGACAAGGAGCAGTCCAACCCGCAGGCCGACGTCGTCGTGACGCTGCCGCCGTTCATCCAGAAGGCCGACGCCCAGGGCCTGCTGCAGCCCAGCGGCATCGACACCTCCGCGGTCCCCGCCGACGTCCAGGACCCGGCCGGCAAGTACGTGCCCGTCGTCGACAACTACCTGTCGTTCATCGCAAACCCCGGCGCGAACCCGGCCCCGAAGACCTGGGACGACCTGCTCACCGACCAGTTCCAGGGCAAGCTGCAGTACTCCACCCCCGGCCAGGCCGGTGACGGCACCGCCGTCCTGCTGCTGCTCCAGCACCTGATGGGTAAGCAAGGCGCGCTCGACTACCTCGCGAAGCTGCATGCCAACAACGTCGGGCCGTCGTCGTCCACCGGCAAGCTGCAGCCCAAGGTCAGCAACGGCGAACTCCTCGTCGCCAACGGTGACGTCCAGATGAACCTCGCGTCCATCAAGGACGACGGCTCCAAGTTCGGCATCTTCTTCCCCGCCTCCGCGGGCGGCAAGCGCACCACCGTCGCCCTGCCGTATGTGATGGGCCTGGCGAAGGGCGCCCCGCACTCGGACGAGGCCAAGAAGCTCATGGAGTACCTGCTGTCGGAGAAGGCGCAGAAGACCGTCGCCACCGACGCGCTCGGCGTCTCGGTCCGCACCGACGTCCGTCAGGCCGCGGGCGCTTCGACCGACCCGTCGACGCCCACCGGCCTGGTGAACGGTGTCGAGGTGTGGACCCCGAACTGGAACGACGTTCTCGCTTCCCTCGACGCCGACGTCGCCGCCTACCAGAAGGCAACCGGTAACTGACATGCCGCGATTCGAGCCCGGGCGGTCCCTCCGCACCACCGTCGGCAAGGTCCGCGACACCAACTCGCGGAACGCCGACACCTCCCTTCCGGCCATCACCTTCGACCGGGTCAACGTCTCCTACGGGCGGGGAAACGGGGCCACCCGGGCCCTGATCGACTTCAATCTGCGCGTCGCCCGCGGCGAGACCGTCGCCCTGCTCGGCCCCAGCGGCTCCGGCAAGTCCACCGCACTCAAGGCCCTGGCTGGATTCACCCGTCCCGCGTCGGGCACGGTCCGTCTCGGCGCCGAGGACGTCACCGACCTGCCGCCCGCCAAGCGCGGCATCGGCGTCGTCGTGCAGTCGTACGCGCTGTTCCCGCACATGCGGGTGGCCGAGAACGTCGCGTTCGGGCTTCGTGCGCAGCGGGTTTCGCGCGCCGAGGTCGCGGGGCGGGTGTCCGACGCCCTCGCGATGGTCGGGATGTCGGCGTACGGCAAGCGTTTTCCGCGTGAGCTGTCGGGCGGACAGCAGCAACGCATCGCCATCGCGCGGGCACTGGCGATCCGGCCCAGGGTGCTCCTGCTCGACGAACCCCTCGCGGCGCTCGACGCCCAACTGCGCCAGAGCATGCTGAGCGAACTGCAGGAACTGCGCGCCGCTCTGCCGGACACCGCGATGCTCTACGTCACGCACGACCAGTCCGAGGCCCTCGCGCTCGCGGACCGGATCGCCGTCATGCGTGACGCGCGACTCGTGGACGTCGATACCACCGAGAACCTGTGGAAGCGGCCGCCCAGCAGCTTCACCGCGGCGTTTCTCGGTGGCGCGAACCTGTTGCCGTGCACGGTGACCCGCGTGATCGGGACGTCGGCGCTGGTATCCGTCGGCGGCACCCCCGTCACCGCGCACGCCCCGCAGCCCGAGATCGGGCGCACCGAATGGGAGTCCGACGCCGGAGCCCTGCTGTGCCTGCGGCCCCACGCGATCACGCTCACCTCCCCCGCCGAGCGTGGCGCACTGCCGGCCCGCATCGTCGCCAGCGTGTGGCGAGGGGCGTCCACCCGGGTGACCATCGCGTTGCCGAGCCTGCCCGAGACGCCGATCGACGTCGACGTGCCGGGCCATGACGAGCGCCCGGTCGGGACCGAGGTCGGCATGCGGTTCCCCGAGCGCGGCGCCGTCCTGGTGCCGGTTCCGAGTGCCGCGTCATGACCGCCGTCCTCGATCCTCCCGTCCTCGACGGACCCCCGGTTCGCGGCGCGCCGTCCCGGTGGAGGTCCGGACTGTGGGTGCTGCCGCCGCTGCTGCTGGTCGTCGGGTCCGCGGTGTACCCCATGGCCCGGGTGCTGGCCGAGTCCACCGTCACCGACACCGGCCGCGGCTGGTCCACGTGGACCGAGGTCCTCGGCTCGGCGTCGTTCCGGAACGCCCTGTGGCGCACCGTCGAAGTGGCGGTCGCGTCCACCATGGGCTGCCTCGTGCTCGGTACCTTCCTGGCGCTGGTACTCGCGTTCGTGCCGTTCCCGGGCTCGAAGGTGGTGGGCCGACTGATCGACACGATCCTGTCGCTGCCGTCGTTTCTGGTGACGCTCGCGTTCACGTTCCTCTACGGCACGGCGGGCGCGGTGAACGCGCTCATCATGCGGATCACCGGCGCCGAGCAGGGGCCGCTGAACTTCCTGAACACCCCGCTCGGTGTGATCGCCGCCGAGATCACGTTCTTCACCCCGTTCGTCGTGCGGCCACTGCTGGCCGCGTTCTCCCAGATCCCCCGCGATCAACTCGACGTCGCGGCGAGCCTCGGTGCGTCGCCGCTGCGGGTGCTGCGCCAGGTGGTGCTGCCCGAGGCGTGGCCCGCGATGATGGCGGGCGGATCGCTGGTACTGCTGTTGACGCTCAACGAGTTCGGCATCGTGCTGTTCACCGGCGCGAAGGACGTCATGACCCTGCCGGTGCTGATCTACACGCACGGCATCGTCACGTTCGACCTGCCCGGCGCCGCGGTGATCGCGACCGTCCAGGTGGCCCTGTCGCTCGCGCTGTACGGCGGGTACCGATTCCTGTTCGCCCGACTGATGGGAGGCAGCCGTGCTGCTGTGGACCCGACGCGCTAGGTACCTCACACTCGCGTTCTTCGCGGCGGTGGTGACGATCGTGTTCGTCGCACCGATCGCAACGGTGATCGCGGCTGCCCTCGCCGGTGCGTGGAACGGGCCTCTGCCGTCGGACCTGGGGACGAAGAACCTGTCGGCTGCGTTGTCCGACGAGAACCAGGCCAGCATGGTCGTCAGCCTGCAGACCGCCATCATCGCCGGCGGTCTCGCGCTCATCGTCGGCACCTGGGCGGCGCTGGCCGCCCGGGAGGCCCCGACGTGGCTGCGCAAGGTGACCGATGCGGTGTTCCACCTGCCGGTGGCGCTGCCGTCGGTGGCGATCGGTCTGGGCCTGCTCATTGCGTTCAACGAACGACCGCTGCTACTCGGCGGCACCAAGTGGATCGTGATCCTCGCGCACGCAGTCCTGGTGCTGGCCTTCGCATTCAGTTCCGTCTCGGCCGCTTTGGACCGCCTCGACCCCGCCTACCGGCAGGCCGCCGAATCCCTGGGCGCCGGGCCGGCTCGGGTGCTGTTCCGAATCACGCTTCCGCTGCTGGTCCCGGCTCTCGGCGCGGCCGCCGGCCTGTCCGTCGCGCTGTCGATGGGCGAACTGGGTGCGACGATCATGGTGTACCCGGCAACGTGGAAGACGTTGCCGGTGGCCATCTTCGGGCTCACCGACCGCGGTCAGGTGTTCCAGGCCGCCGCGAATACCACCCTGCTCTTGCTCGTCACCCTCGTCGCTCTCCTCGCCCTCGGACGCATCCGCGGCCGCGGCGCAGCCCGCTGAGCCCGATCCTGGACTGAGCGCCCGCCCCCTCCCGCACCCCCACCTCCACCTCCACCCCCGCGTTTTGCGCACTTATCGCGGAATTTCGGCCTCGAAAACCGCGACAAGTGCGCAAAACGCGAGGGGGAAGGGGCACGGATTTCGGTCAGGAGCCCTGACGCAGGATGTAGCGCTGGACCTTGCCGCTCGGGGTCTTGGGCAACTGCGGCACGAAGTGCACGGTCCGCGGGTAGGCGTGGGCGGCGAACTTCCGCTTCACCAACTGCTGCAGTTCCTTCTCGAGCGCGTCGGTGGCCTCGACGCCCGGTCGCAGCACGACGAATGCCTCGAGCACCTCGCCGCGCAACTGGTCGGGCATACCGACGACGGCGGACTCGACGACATCGTCGTGCATCACGAGCACGCTCTCGACGTCGAACGGGCCGATGCGGTAGCCCGCCATGATGATCACGTCGTCGTCGCGGGAGGAGAAGAAGAACCTGCCCTCCTCGTCCACCTGGCCGGCGTCCCCCGTGATGTACCAGCGGCCGTCGTCGGTGAAACGGGCCGCGGTCTTCTCGGGCGCGTCGCTGTAGCCGGTGAACCACATGAGCGGGCTCGCGGTCGTGTCGATCACGACCCGGCCGGGGGTCTTCGGCGGTGCGATCTCGTCGGAGTCGTCGGACAGGACGGCGCAGGTCCACCCGGGCAGCGGACGCCCCATCGAGCCGGCAACGACGTCCTCGCGCAGCCCGTCGGCCCACGCGTTGATGATGAACATGCCGTGCTCGGTCTGCCCGTACTGATCGCGCACCGTCACGCCCAGCTCGGCTTCCGACCACGCGATGACATCGGGCGTCAGCGGCTCACCGGCCGACGACGCACGCCGCAGCTTCACCGACTCCGGCACCGGGGTCTCGTCGGCGCGCAGACTCCGGTAGACGGTGGGTGCGGCGGCAAAGTTGGTGACGCCGAAGCGCTCCATCACCTGCCATGTGAGCGGTGCGGAGAACCCGGCGTGCAGCAGGATGCTGCGGATGCCCGACGCCATGGGCCCGAGCAGCGCGTAGTACAGCCCGTACGCCCACCCCGGGTCGGCGGCGTTCCAGAAGACGTCGTCCTCGCGGACGTCGAGTCCCCACTCGATGTACGAGCGGAAGGCGGCGAGGGCGCGGATCGGCACCGGGACACCCTTCGGGGAGCCGGTGGTGCCGCTGGTGAACAAACGAACGATCGGGGCGTTTCCGCCGAGCGCCACGGCCGCACCGCGCGGGTCGTCGGCCGAATGCTGCGCGACGAGATCGGCGAACCGCAGTGCGCCCACACCCTCGCCCACCACGACGACCTGCCACGACGAGTTCGACGGCATGTCGTCGCCCGGGGCGAGCTTGTCGAGCTGGTTCGCGTCGGAGATCACGACCTTCGCACCGCTGGCCTCGAGCCGGAACGCGATCGCCGGCGGCGCGAACGCGGTGAACAGCGGGACGTGGACGGCGCCGCGGCGCCAGATACCCAGCAGCGCGACGACGAGGTCCGCCGACTTGCCCATCAGCGTCGCCACACAGTCGCCCGGCTCGACGCCCAGGTCGGCGAGGGCGGCCGCGAAGCGGGTGGACTGCTCACGCAGCCAGCCGTACGTGAGATCCGTCGACGACAGGTCGGATTCGACGACGGTGAACGCCACGGCATCTGCCGGGTGCCGGTCGCACAGCAGCTCCGCCGCACAGGCCTGCGGGGTGTCGTACTGCGCCAAGAGTTCGCGCACACGGGTGGTGGTGTCGACGGTCATCGTCACTCCTCGTCGTCGGGGCCCGATTCACCGCCGGGCCGTCGTCCTACCTATGCTGCAAGTCACAGCCTCGAACCACTACCCCCGGAAAGGGGTGAAGAGGATGCCGACCGACAGCACGGCCCTGCTTCGACCACGCGACCGCGACGCGCTGCGCACTGAGCTGCGCAAAGTTGCGGCCAGCGGCATCGTGCCCGTCGTGTTCGGCGGCGAGGTCGACGACCGGACGCTGCGACTGGGCGAGTTCGTCGGCACCCACACCGACGGCCTGCGCGGCCTCGCGGTGCCGGAAAGCTCGGGGCTGGGCGGCCGAGTGGTGGAGCGGAAGAATCCCGTCTCGGTCGACGACTACGGCCGCGACAACAGCATCACCCATCACTATGACCGCCCGGTTCTGGCCGAGGGCCTCCGGTCGGTGCTGGCTGTCCCGGTCGTCGTGCGGGGACGGTCACGCGCGGTGCTGTACGCGGCGATCCGCGAACAGTCGCCGGTCGGCGAACGCCTGACCGACGTCATGATGCACGCCGGACGCAAGCTCGCGAACGAGATCGCGATCCGCGACGAGGTGGATCGGCGCGTCCAACTCCTCGACGCCGCGACCGCCGAGCAGTCCGCGCATTCGGGGGCGGACACCGAGGAGATCCGCGACGTCCACGCCGAGCTGCGCAGCATCGCGCAGACCGTCGGCGATCCTTCACTCCAGGAACAGTTGCGGGCGCTGTCCGCGAGACTGGCCGGCATCGGGAGCGGGCGCGTCGAAACCGCCGCACCCTCCGTGATCCTGTCGCCGCGCGAGGTCGACGTCCTCAGTCACGCGGCACTCGGTTGCTCGAATGCCGCTATCGCCGAACGGCTTTCCGTCAAGCCCGAGACGGTGAAGAGTTACCTGCGCAGCGCCATGAGCAAGCTCGACGCGCACTCGCGCAGGGAGGCCGTCGTGTCGGCGCGGCGGATGGGTCTGCTGCCGTAGGAGGTGGCAGATTCTCGATAGGCCCCCAACTACCAATCGAAACTGCCGAAGTCGCCTCCACCGAAGTCGCCTCCACCGAAGTCACCTCCACTGGAGAAGCCGCCATCGAAATCGCAATAGCCGGCACCGGTGAACGACGGCGAGGCTCCGTGGTCGCGGTGCCCGTCGATCCACACGGCCGAAACCACGACGTACACCGCCACCAGCACCACCGCGATCGACCCGCCGATCCACAGCGACACCTGCCCCAGCCACCGAACGCGCTTCGACGCGTTCCGGGCGCCGTCGTGGTCACCCTCGGACCACATCGGGTGCACGTTGAATGCGTGAGTGAAGGCCGCGAACGACAACGGCCAGAAGAAGAGTAGTGCCGCGACGGCCCATCCAGCGTTGACGGGAGGGCGCTGCTCCACGGAGGCGCGCTTGTCGTCTTCGGAACCACCGACCTCCGCCGAACTGGACATATCAGTCATTCATGCAGCCTAACGGCGGGGTGGCCCCGACATCGCCGGAACCTGGAACACGTTCCACCTCCTGTGCCATACTCGCGGCCATGTCAGCGACACCGATCGAGGCGACCACGATCACCCGCACCACCACCACGCAGGAGTTGCTCAATCTGGCTCGCCAGTCCCCCGCCGCCGTCGCAGTGCACGACAAAAATGCCTGGTTGGGACTGTTTGCGGACCGGCACGTGGTCGAGGATCCCGTCGGCGGCCGACCCGTACTCGGTGGCCTGTACGACCGGCGCAGTCACGTGCGTGGCCGCGACGCGCTCGCCCGATTCTGGGACACGTTCATCGCCCCGAACGACATCCGCTTCCATGTCGAGAACGATGACATCGTCAGCGGCCTCGACGTGATCCGCGACGTGACGATCGAGACCCGACTGGGCGGCGGCGTGGTAGCCAAGGCTCCCATGCACCTGTTGTACGAGACGACCCTCGACGAAGGCGCGCCCCGCATCCGGCGCATCGCCGCGCACTGGGAAGTGGCGCCGATGTTCGCTCAGGTCGCAGGCGTGGACCGCGCGAAACTCGCTGTCGCAGCAGGCATGAGCGCGCGCATGCTCCGCCTGCAGGGCCTCGGCGGCTCGCTCGCGTTCGGACTCGCCGTCCGCAGCGTCGGCGAGCGCGGCAAACGATCTGTTCGACGCCTCGTCGCCGACGCCAAGCGCGGGGACAGCAGGGCAGTCGAACTGCTCGGTGGCCGGGTGGTCGAGAACGTCACCAAGCTCATCGCCGCCGGTGATGCAGTCACCGCAACCTGCACCGTCGCCGGCGAGCACGCGGTGCTGTTCTGCTATCTGAACCGCAAGACGATGCAGGTGACGCGGGCAGTCGTGTACGGGTAGCACCCACACCGGGGGTGAGCGTGAGCGCCACCACGAATCGCTCATGCTCACCCCCCGGCGAGGTGCCCGATCCCGAAGATTCACGGCCGCGGTGCAATACCGAGATTTCCGAACGTTGCTGCGGGGCAGCGGCTTACCCGCCTTGACCGACTGCCGCCGGGGACGCCGTCACCCGCACCCAGCATGCAGACAGGTCGCCTCGACGATCCGCCCGCAGAAGAATAGCCACTAGATCCGCGTCGACCACTCACCCGGCACGGCAGCACGGTAGCGCGCAAGAGTCAGGCGCCGCGGGTTCCTTGGAGCCCAGACAGGCGTACCGCTTCACGCAGAAAGGGTTCATGAGAGCTCCTGATTTGGTAGGGGAGAGGATCTCAGATCGAACAGTCCAACTGTGAGGCGGATCACTTATTCAGGTAATCTGATCGGAAACTTTAGGGCCCAAACCGAGAACTGGACACCCTTCCAGGTAACGTTTCAATCACGATCGACATTTCGATAGCGCCTCGCCTGGGTGCACCTCCAGCAAGCCCCGCCACGAGATCGTCTCCACCCCAATGGAGTTTGATGCGACCCGACGCACCGCCACCGCCCCTCTATCGGCAGCACACAGCCGGAGTCACCGAAGCGCAACGCAAACTGACAGTCATAGGTGACCAAAGGTGATCTTCGCGACGAGCGGCGTCGCCGCGATCCTCGGCATCCTCGCCGGCACCTTCGCGAACAGGGCGATCGACCGGGTCCGGTTCGAGACGGCACAGGGAGCGGACGAGCCTTCCGAAGAAGTACGCGGCTACTCCCCCGCGCCGGCGACATCCGCGCGCATTGCGGTGCTGGACACGCTCATCAGGCCCCGCGACACCAGCGCCCGCCACGTGCTCGTCGAACTGTCCACGGCACTGCTGTTCGTCGCTGTGACGCTGCGCCTCGCCGCCCTCGATCTGCTCCCGGCGGCGCCGGCGTACCTCTACTTCGCTGCCCTCGGAGTCGCCCTCACCGTTATCGACATCGACTGCAAACGACTGCCGAACTTCCTCGTCGTGCCGGCATACCCGATCTTGTTCGTTTGTCTCACAGCCGCTTCCGTGATCCTGAACGACTGGCCCGCGCTGCTTCGAGCAGCGATCGGGGCCATCGTTCTCTTCGGGTTCTACTTGGTGCTCGCCCTGATCTATCCGGCCGGCATGGGGTTCGGCGACGTCAAGCTGGCGGGCGTGATCGGCGCCGTCCTGGCGTTCATCTCCTACGGCACGCTGCTCGTCGGGGCATTCCTGGCGTTCCTGCTGGCGGCAGTCGTCGGCGTGATCCTCCTGGCTGGCCGGCGGAGCCGGATCGGCACGACAATTCCGTTCGGGCCGTACATGATTGCGGCAGCCATCGTTGCGATCCTGGCAGCGGATCCCCTCGCCCGCGCCTACCTGCGATGGTCGGGCGCGGCCTGACCTCGCCGCTGTTCAGTCGAGCAGCACCGTCGCGAACGTCGCGACCTGAGTGAAGCCGACGTTCGCATACGTGCGGCGGGCACGCTCGTTGAAGCTGTTGACGTACAGACTCGGCACCCGCCCCAGTGCCGCCACTGCCGCCGCGACCGCCGCCGTACCCGAGGCCCCGAGGCCCTCGCCTCGGCGTTCCGGATTCACCCACACGCCTTGGATCTGGCCCACGGCGGCGGACATCGATCCCACCTCCGCCTTGAAGACCACTTCGCCGTTCTCGAACCGCGCCCATGCCCGGCCCGATGCGATCAGGTTCGCAACGCGACGCCGGTAATTGCGGCCGCCGTCGTTGGCCCGGGGGTCCATGCCGACTTCCTCGATGAACATCGCGACCGCCGCAGGCAGATACGCCTCGATCTCGTCCATGCGCACCTGCCGCACCCGCGGATCTGGTTTCACGGCCGGGTCGCCCCGCAGGGCGAGCAGTGGCTGCTCCGAACGTATCTCACGACCCGGGCCCCACTCCGACTCGAGCATCTCCCACAGCGGAAGTGCCAGCGAGTCCCGGCCGACAATCGACGAACACATCCGCGGGAACCTGGTGGCCCGGTCCGCGAAGGACCTCAGGTCGTCGGTGCCCCCGAGTAGCGGCACCAGGTTGGCACCGGCGAAGCAAAGCGACTCCGTCGGCCCACCTCGGCTCCACATCTCGCCCTGGAGGGCTCGCGGATCGAGTCCGGACTGTTGGACGCGGGCCGCGACCATGCAGGCGGCGACAGGATCGGCTTCGAGCACACGCAGCACCTGGGAGGTGTCCCGACCACCCAGTTGCCGCGCTCCGAGGAGCTTGAGCACTGACGCACCCCCTTGTGCCGTGGGACCGCTCGGCATGATGACTGTCAGCGTCGAGCTGCCAGCGCCGGATCTGGTAACCACATTGCCATGAACCTGCGCGGGGGTGGGAGGATTTCTCAGCTCACGGTGACGACTGGCGCACCGCTCGCCTCCCCGCCTTCCATCTCGTCAGCGATACGCATCGCTTCCTCGATCAGCGTCTCGACGATCTGCGCCTCGGGAACGGTCTTGATGACCTTGCCCTTCACGAAGATCTGCCCCTTGCCGTTGCCCGACGCGACGCCCAGATCGGCTTCGCGGGCCTCGCCCGGTCCGTTGACGACGCAACCCATGACGGCGACGCGCAGCGGGATCTCCATGCCCTCGAGTCCGGCGCTCACCTCGTCGGCGAGGGTGTAGACGTCCACCTGCGCGCGTCCGCACGACGGGCACGAGACGATCTCGAGCTTGCGGGGGCGCAGGTTCAGCGACTGCAGAATCTGCGTGCCGACCTTGATCTCCTCGGTGGGCGGGGCCGACAGCGATACGCGGATGGTGTCGCCGATGCCCTCGGACAGCAGTGCACCGAACGCGACCGCGGACTTGATGGTCCCCTGGAACGCCGGGCCCGCCTCGGTCACACCGAGGTGCAGCGGGTAGTCGCACTGCGACGCAAGCTGCCGGTAGGCCTCTACCATGATCACCGGATCGTTGTGCTTGACCGAGATCTTGATGTCGCCGAAACCATGCTCCTCGAACAGCCCGGCCTCCCACAGCGCCGATTCGACGAGCGCCTCGGGCGTGGCTTTGCCGTACTTCTGCATCAGCCGCGGATCGAGCGATCCGGCGTTGACGCCGATGCGGATCGGGATGCCCGCGTCGCCGGCCGCCTTCGCGACTTCCTTGACGCGGCCGTCGAACTCCTTGATGTTGCCGGGGTTCACGCGCACCGCGGCACACCCGGCATCGATCGCCGCGAAGATGTACCGCGGCTGGAAGTGGATGTCGGCGATCACGGGGATCTGGCTCTTCTTCGCGATCGTCGCGAGCGCGTCGGCGTCCTCCTGACGCGGGCACGCGACGCGGACGATGTCGCAACCCGACGCGGTCAGCTCCGCGATCTGCTGCAACGTCGCGTTGATGTCGTGGGTCTTGGTCGTGCACATCGACTGCACGGACACCGGGTAATCGCTGCCGACGCCGACGTTGCCGACCATCAGCTGACGGGTCTTACGACGCGGTGCGAGGACCGCAGGTACATCGGGCATGCCCAAACCGACGGGGCTGGTCACGTTTCGCCTTCTTTCGTTGGTACGGGGCAAGTCTATCGTTCGCGCACGTCGGGACGCGGCGTCACGGGAACAGCTTGATCGGGTTGACGATGTCGGCAGTCAGCGTCAGCAGCATGTACGCGCCGCCGATCACCACCACGACGTAGGTGATGGGCATCAGCTTCATGTAGTCGACCGGGCCACCGGCTGCCAGGCCGCGCATCCGTCGAATCGAGTTCCGGATCTTCTCGTAGATCGTGACCGCAATGTGCCCGCCGTCGAGCGGCAGGAGCGGCAGCAGGTTGAAGACACCCAGGAAGAAGTTCAGGCTCGCGAGCAGGCCCACGAACACCTCCCACAACCCCTGCTCGGCGACCTGGCCGCCGATGACAGAGGCACCGACGACGCTGATCGGGGTGTCGAGATCGCGCTCACCACCGGTGACCGCAGTCCACAGGTCGGCGACCTTCGACGGCAGCTGCGTCAGCGCGTGCACGGTCTGCCCGAACAGGTGACCGGTGTACTCGACGGACGCCGGCAGGGCGCCCAGTACCGAATACTTCACGATCCCCGGTGCGGCCTGGATGCCGACCGCTCCGACCTCGCGGAGGATCGGCGGCTTCGGGTCGGCGTCGGTCGATTCAGGGTTGTTGACGTAGCGCTCTGCCTGCTCGATCTGCACCGGAAGCACCAGTGTCTGACCGTCCCGATCGACGGTGAACTCGGCCGTCCCCGAGAGCGGTTGGGTCGCCTTCACGACGTCGCTGAACGTCGACGTCTCCTGGCCGTTGACTGCCGTGATCACGTCGCCGGCACGGATACCGGCCGCAGCAGCGGGGCCGTCCCCCGTGCATTCGGAGAGCGCGTAACCGCCGTCTGCACCTGCCTGCGTCGCCGACACACACGCGGTCTTCTCCACCACGGCGCTCGTGTCGGATTTCGGCAGTCCCCAGCCGACCGCGAGCACGACGATCAGCACGAAGCCGAGGACGAAGTTCATCGCGATGCCACCGGACATCACGACGATCCGCTTCCACGCCTTCTGCTTGTACATGGCGCGGTCGACCTCGTCGGGTGCGAGTTCGTCGACGGCCGTCATACCGGCGATGTCGCAGAAGCCGCCCGCCGGGATGGCCTTGAGTCCGTACTCGGTCTCACCGCGGCGGAACGAGAAGATCTTGGGGCCGAAGCCGATGTAGTACCGGCGGACCTTCATCCCGAGGGCCTTGGCGGTCCACATGTGCCCGGCCTCGTGCAGCGCGATGGAGGCACCGATCCCGAGGGCGAAGAGCACTACTCCGATAGCGAAGACCATGCGGTTCTAGCCCTCCTGTTTCACGAACTCGCGTGCGCGAGCACGGGCCCACCCGTCGGCGGCCAACACGTCGTCCACCGTAGCGGGAGGTGCGGCCCACTCTCCGCCTGCCGCGAGAACACGCTCGACGGTCCGCACGATCTCCGGAAAACGGAGTGAAGAGCTCAGGAACGCCTCCGCCGCGACCTCGTTGGCGGCGTTGTAGACCGCCGTCATGCAGCCACCGGCCTTGCCTGCCTGCCGAGCCAGGTCGATCGCCGGGAACACCACGGAGTCCACCGGTTCGAACGTCCACGTCGACGCGGTCGAGAAGTCACACGGGGCAGCCGCACCCGGAACCCGTGCCGGCCAGCCGAGCGCGAGTGCGATCGGCAGCTTCATGTCCGGCGGGCTGGCCTGCGCGAGCGTCGAACCGTCGGTGAACGTCACCATCGAGTGCACGACCGACTGCGGGTGCACCGTGACGTCGATGCGGTCGTAGTCGATCCCGAACAGCAGGTGTGTCTCGATCAGCTCGAGCCCCTTGTTCACGAGCGACGCGGAGTTGAGCGTGTTCATCGGACCCATCGACCACGTGGGATGGGCGCCGGCCTGCTCCGGCGTGACGTCCTCGAGCGCCGCGGCCGTCCATCCTCGGAACGGGCCACCCGACGCCGTCAGAACCAGTCGGTCCACCTCGTCGGCGCGGCCGCCGCGCAGACACTGGGCGAGCGCGGAGTGCTCGGAGTCGACGGGCACGATCTGGCCGGGCGCCGCGGCCGCAGTCACGAGCGGACCGCCCGCGACGAGCGATTCCTTGTTCGCGAGGGCCAGGCGCGCACCGGACTCCAGCGCCGCCAGCGTCGGCTCCAGCCCCAACGACCCGACAAGGGCGTTGAGGACGACGTCCGCCTCTGTTGCCCGCACGAGTTCGGTGACGGCGTCGGGGCCCGACAGCACGCCGGGCACGTCCAAGCGAGCTGCCGCGACCGGGTCGGCCACCGCAACACTGGTCACGCCCGTTTCCGCGATCTGGCGGGCGAGCAAGTCGATGTTCCCGCCCCCAGCCGCGAGCCCCACCACCTCGAACTTGTCGGGGTTGGCGGCGATGACCTCGAGGGCCTGGGTGCCGATGGAACCGGTGCTGCCCAGCAGCAGAACGCGAGTCGGTTGGGTGTCAGCCACGGATCCATTGTTCCTGACCGAAGCTGAGAGAATCACACAGGATTGGCCTTCGCGTCGTCACCTCGGATCGCGACACCCCCGGACCCAGGTTCGTACGACGCACGGTCGTATGCCACGATAAGCGGGAAAAGCGCTTTCGTAACATCAGGAGGATCGAGCCGTGGCCGGTACCCAGTTGGACCCCACTTCCAACGACCCCGTAGTCGCAGCGCACGTCGACACCGCCGAGGTCCCCTCGGCCGCATGGGGCTGGAGTGGCGAAGCTCCGCGACTGTTCCGTTTCGCCGGCTGGTTCTTTGCCGCGTTCCTGCTGCTGATGATGATCGGCAACCACCATGGCAAGGTCGAGGACCTGTTCCTCGTCGGCTTCGCCGGCGCGATCGTGTTCATCCTGGTTCGCGACATCATCCTGCGTCGCAAACCGCGGTAGTCGACACCGCACAGACTTACCGCGAAGGCCCCGCACCTGCAGGTGCGGGGCCTTCGTCGTAGCTGGGACAGGCGTCTCCCGGGTTCGGGCGTCGGTCAGGCCGGTTCGATGACGGCCTGGCCGGCGGGTGTCCGAAACGATTTCGACGTCGTCACATCCGGGTTCGGGTTCAGCTTGTCGACCGCACGGAAGCGGAACCGCGCCTCACCAGCCTCCACGTCGAGCAACCCGTAGCCGTGGCTGACCATGTCGACGTGCTTGACATGCGGGTTGTGCTCGCGACGGTTGATCTCCTCGGCCCGCGCGGCATCGACAGGATCGCCTCCGCTGCTGCCGAGGTTGTAGCCGCCGTCCCCGGTGTTCGTGGACGTGACCGACGGAACCACGAACTCGACACCCGCCCGCCGGGTGCCCGGCGTATTCACCTGCTCACCGCTCGATGTGCCCGGCGCGAACCCGGTGTCCCACAGCTCACCCGCCCACCCGTCGTGGTCGTCCCCGGTCACGAGCACCATGTTCTCGACCGACTGGGCCGCGGTGGAGAGGATCTCGGCCCGCTCGGCGCCGTATCCGTCCCACGTGTCCATGTAGGCCCGGGTGCCGTTGTCCGCCACCACCATGCCCATCATCATGTTTGCGTTGGCCACCACCTTCCACGTCGCGTCCGAGTGGGTCAGCCCGTCGAGCAGCCAATCCTTCTGCGACGCACCGAGCATGGTGCGGCCCGGAGCATCGGCCTCCGCGCACACGATGTGGTCGAGCGAGTCGCCGCACGCCTGACGGTCGCGGTACTGCCGGGTGTCCGGCGCGAACAACTCCACCGTCCGACCCACCCGCAGGGACCGATAGGTGCGCAACGGGTCGTCGGCGAACCGGGGCACCGGCATGTGTTCGAACCACGCCTGCCACGCCCATTGCTTCTTCTGCTGGAACCCGATCGCACCATCGATCGGCGAGATGACCGGGAACGTCCAGCCGTCCTTGCTGTAGTTGTTGCGGAACTCGTGGTCATCCCAGATCGGCAGGAAGGCGTGCCGACTGTGCATCATCCGTAGGTCGGCGTCCGACCGGTACCTGCGAAACTTGTCCCGCATGCTGTCGAGTCCCTGCGGGAACACGTTGGCATCGATTCCCCGAACCCCGGGCATGGTGAATTCGTAGACGTAGTCACCGAGGCACACGACGAAGTCCAGGTCTTCCTCGGCAAGATGACGGTGGGCTCCGTAGTAGCCTTCCTCGAAGCCCTGGCAGGTGAACCAGCCGATGCGGACCGGTTCGTCGGAATCCGCAGGCCGCAGCGTCCGGAACCGGCCGATCGGCGACTCTCCCCCGGCGCCACGAAACTGGTAGTAGTAGGTCTCACCGGGCACGAGGCCCGTCGCATCGAAATGCACTGTGCCGTCGGCATCCTCGCGGACCTGGACCCGCTCGGCCAGCACCGGCGCGGACAGGTCCTCGCGCGTCGACACGATCAGCGCCAGTTCCCCGGCAGCAGTACCGCCGCTGCCCAGCGCGCCGGAGCCGAGACTGCCTGTGCCCGAACCCGTACCGACGGAACCGAGGCTACCGCCCCCGCCGGCCGAACCGATCCGCGTCCACAGCGTCGCGCCGTCGGTGCGTGGCACTCCGGCCATGACGCCGTTCGCGAACTCCGGGTTCCGGATCAGCCCCGGCCCGACATCTGGCGCCTGGCGCAGGACCGGAGCCGCGAAGGCCGTGACCGGAAACGCGGCCGCGGCGCCGACCATCGACAGTCCGGTGAGAAAGCTACGGCGAGAGACGTTTCGGATCGGGAACGACATGGGCCACCTCGGGTTCGCGCGGACACGGGTGGCGCTGACCCTAGTTCGCCCGTTTGCGCACGTGTAGGTTTTGCGCAACTCGGGTGAACTGAGAGCGTCCGCTCAGCGAACTCGACCCGACCCGACCCGGGCGGCCCCGAGGATCAGGAACCCTCCGCCGCCAACTGGCCGCAGGCGGCGGCGATCTCCTGACCGCGAGTGTCGCGGACGGTACACGAGACGCCCTGCGCCTGGACCCGCCGCACGAACTCGCGCTCGACCGGCTTGGGGCTGGCGTCCCACTCGCTGCCCGGTGTCGGGTTGAGCGGGATGAGGTTGACGTGGACGAGCGGCCCGAGCGCCTTGTGCAGCTTCTTGCCGAGCAGGTCGGCACGCCACGGCTGATCGTTGACGTCCCGGATCAGCGCGTACTCGATCGACACGCGCCGACCGGACTTGTCGGCGTAGTAACGGGCCGCGTCCAGCACCTCGGCTACCGGCCACCGGTTGTTGACCGGGACGAGAGTGTCGCGCAGTTCGTCGTCGGGCGTGTGCAGCGAGACCGCCAGGCGCACCGACATCTCCTCGTCCGCGAGCTTGCGGATCGCAGGCGCCAGTCCGACGGTCGAGACCGTCACCGCGCGCTGCGAGATGCCCAGGCCGTTCGGTGCGGGCGACGTGATCCGACGGACTGCCGCGACGACGCGCTTGTAGTTCGCGAGCGGCTCCCCCATGCCCATGAAGACGATGTTCGACAGCCGCCCCGGACCGCCCTCGACGTCGCCGTCGCGCAGCGCCGCGGCGGCCGCGCGCACCTGGTCGACGATCTCGGCGGTGGACAGGTTCCGCTGCAGACCGCCCTGGCCGGTGGCGCAGAACGGGCAGGCCATGCCGCAGCCGGCCTGGCTGGAGATACACAGCGTCGCCCGGTCCGGGTACCGCATCAGCACACTCTCGAGCAGGGTGCCGTCGTTGGCCTTCCACAGAGTCTTGCGGGTCAGCCCGGCATCACACGCGACATTCTTGACCGCGGTCAAGAGCGGCGGGAACAGCGCGGCACCCACCTTCTCGCGCATGTCGGCAGGCAGATCGGTCATCTTGTCCGGATCTGCCTCGAGCCGGCCGTAGTACTGCCGCGCCAGTTGATCGGCCCGGAAACCGGGCAGACCCAGTTCCTTCACGGCCTCCTTGCGCTCGTCGGCGTCGAGGTCGGCGAGATGACGCGGCGGCATTCCGCGGCGCGGCGCATTGAAGACGAGAGGAAGGGAGACAGTCATAGTGCCTGCCATTCTCCCACTGCTCGACCGAGCTGTCCGATGCGCGTGCGGAACACCACACAGTGGGTGATGATCGACACATGTCCGAGAATCGACGAGAGGACCCCGAGGACGCCCAGGCGACCCCGGTGGAGCCGCCCCTTGACGCGACGGCCCCCCACGGGCGACACGAAGAGTCGGGCGCGTTGACGTCACACGATGCGCACAAGCTCGGCCGCACCCGCGCGGCATCGACGTGGACCGGGTTGGTCATCGGGATCGTGGTCGCGATCCTGCTGCTGATCTTCATTCTGCAGAACCTGGACTCCGTCACGTTCGAGCTGTTCGCGTGGGAGTTCAGTCTCCCCGCAGGCATCAGCCTCCTCCTGGCGGCGATCGCGGGCGCCCTCATCATGGCGCTGGCCGGTGGAGTCCGGATCATCCAGATCCGCCGTGTCGCGAAACGGGCAGCATCGGGGAATCCGCCGCCCGACGCCAACCCGGCGGGGTAGCTGACCGCGCAGCAGCACGGCACGATGGAGGAACCGCAGGAGTCCGGTCAGTACGACGAGGAGCCGCCCCGTGACCGTTCACACGCAGCCGTCCGGCCGCGCCGGCATCGATCCCGATCTGGCCCGCTCGTGGCTCCTCACGGCAGCCACCAGACCCGACAGCTTCGTGCGCCCCGGGCACGCCGACGCCATGATCCTGGACCTCGAGGACGCCGTCACACCCGATCACAAGCCGGCCGCGCGGGCCGCGGTGACCGAGTGGCTCACCGGCGGAGGCGACGGGTGGGTGCGCATCAACGACGCCACGACCCCGTTCTGGGCTGACGACCTCGAGACGCTCGCCGAACTCCCCGGGCTGTCCGGTGTCATGCTCGCGAAGACCGAGAGCGGCGGGCAGGTGGAAGCAACCCGCGAACGGCTGCCGGACGGCACCCGGATCATCACGTTGATCGAGTCGGCAGCGGGCCTGGAGGCAGCGCCGGAGATTGCCCGCGCGGACGGCACGTTCCGTCTCGCGTTCGGCAGCGGCGACTTCCGCCGCGACACCGGGATGAGCGACGACGTGCTCGCCATGGCCTATCCGCGCTCTCGGCTCGTGATCGCGAGCCGCGCGGCCCGCCTCGCGGGCGGCCCGATCGACGGCCCGACAGTGTCCGCGAACGACACCATCCTGCAACGCGACTGCGAAGCGACGGCGTCACTCGGCCTCACCGGCAAACTGTGCCTGCACTCCGACCAGGCGCAGACGGTGAATCGCACGCTGAGCCCGAGTCCCCACGACATCGCCTGGGCGCACGACGTGATCGCCGAACTGGGCACCGACGGTGAACGAGTGCGGGACGGCAGTGACCTGCCCCGGCTCGCCAAAGCCAAGAAGCTCACGCACCTCGCCGAGGTGTTCGGCCTCGCCTGACGGTCACCTGGCGCAGTTCGACGGCGCCGGCACACCGTTGAATCGATCCGTCATCCAATCCAGCGCGGACGGCAGACCCGACATCATCGGCAACCCGTGGCCGACGACGAAGCCCGGGGCGATCGGCGGGATCTCCTCGGTGCGGAATTCCACCGTCGCCCCCTGTCCGCACCAGTCTCCGGCCAACTGCGCGGCCTGCGCGTGCGGAATGAGGTCGTCGTTGCGTCCCTGCACGATCAGCACGGGGCTGTGCGGCACCGACCGTCCGATCCGCTGCTCGTCGACGACCGCCCGGACCGCCGGCAATCCGTCGATGAGTTCGGCGATCGAGCGTCCGTCGTTCGTCCACTCCGCGGTCCGGTGCAGCCCGTATCGCGCGATGGTCTCCGGCACGCACTGGGTCGCGATGGCGTCCAGCGCCTGCCGGCCCGTCGGGTTGAGGGCGCCGTCGATCTCGGCGCGGGCCTCCGGATAGCCGGCGTAGATGCTGTTGACGGCGTAGCCGAGCAACCCCGCCGCGAGACCACCATCGAGGGCCGCGGCGACCTTCCGCAGATCGGCAGGCGGGCCGCCCGCATAGGTACCGCGGACATTCAGATCGGGCGCATACGACGTCTGCATCTCCGCCGCCGAGGCTGCCGCGCCGCCGCCCTGCGAGTAGCCCCACAAGCCGATCGGGCTGTCGGCCGCGATCCGACTGTCAGGCAACGCCTTCACAGCCCGGGCGGCGTCGAGAATCGTCTGGCCCTGTGCGCGCCGGTCGGTGTAGCTGTGCATGCCCGCAGTCCCGAGGCCCTGATAGTCGGCGACCACGACGTCGACGCCGCGCGAGAGCAGCGCGTGCACCTGAAGCAGCTCGTACTCCACCGCGAAGTCGAGCGGGACGTTGTAGTGGACGATGTCCGAGAACAGCTTCGACGGCGCGCACTGGTCACCCTGCCCCTGTGTGCCGGGCGCGAGGACGACGAGCGGGCGCGCACCGGCGCCCGTCCAGGGCAGACTCGCGTCGAAGTACGTCGCGGTGGCCACCGTCGCCGCACCGTGAGCATCCGTCGTGCGGTACATCATTCGGTTCGCGCCCGACGGCCACGGACCCTGCTGATTCGGGATCGACAGCAGCGGAGCGTACGGGGCCGAGCGCACGATGCTGCCCGACTCACCCGAGAGTCCCTCCGCCGGAACCTGGTAGAAGTCCGCAGGTGCGGGCGCGGCCTCCGCCACACCTACCGCCGTCGCGGCCGCCAGGCACCCACCCAATATCACTGCCGTCCGACGAAAGCCCCGCAGAATGCGCATGTGACTCACCCCACACGATGACAGCAGCCGTTGTCAATACTCTGAGTAACACTTACCTGTTCAGAGGATCAGCCCCGTCGGCACGGATCGGGTATGGATGCGGTAGCCGACCTCGAGACCCAGACCCGCGGTCTCCGCGAAAGCACGGGCGGCCGTGCGTTCGGTGAATTCGATTCCCAGGACCGCGCGCAGGCCGTCCCGATTCTCGAACTCCCAGCGCGTCCGAACGCGATGCATCGCGAATCCCTGTGCCTCGAAGAACGACTCGACAGCGCGCGGATCGTAGTGCGCAAGATCGGCACGCATCCAGTCGCCGTACGGCGAAACGGTGGCGTCGAGATCGACGATCGCGAGCACTCCCCCGGGCCGCAGCACCCGCATCGCCTCGAGGATGCCCGGGCCGCACCCGGGCCCGAAGAAGTACGCGGTACGCGCGTGGACGACGTCGACGGACGCGTCGGGAAGGGGCAGCGACTCGGCAGACCCGTGCAGCACGGTGATCGCGCTGTGCCCCTCCACACGGGCGCGGGCAGCTGCCACGAGGGGAGGATGAGGCTCGACGCCCACCACCGAACGTGCGGCGGCGGCGAAGACCGGCAGATGGAACCCGGCACCGCAACCGACGTCGAGAACGTCGCGCCCACCCCAGCCTGCCAGCTCGGCGAGGGCCGTGAACACCACACCGTCGACGTCCTGGGCTCGGTTCTCGATCTCATAGATGTCCGGCCAGTGCCAGATGTTCGGGCTCGGGATGGGACCCCGAGCCCGACCACGGCCGGAACGGATGAGGCTCACACCAGAACGGTGAGGACGAGCCAGGTGACGAAGGCGGACGGCAGAAGCGAGTCGAGCCGGTCCATGATGCCGCCGTGGCCGGGCAGCAGCGTACCCATGTCCTTGATCCCCAGCTCACGCTTGACCTGGGACTCGATGAGATCGCCCAGCGTCGCGGTGAACACCAATGCGACGCCGAGGAGCGCGCCGACCAGTGGGTTCGCATCCAGGATGAACGTCACCGTCAGAACGCCACCGACGATGCAGAACGCGAGCGAGCCCGCGAAGCCCTCCCAGGACTTCTTGGGGCTGATCGCCGGCACCATCGGATGCTTGCCGAAGAACACCCCCGCGACGTAGCCACCGACGTCGGAGCAGACCACGACGATCATGAGACAGAGCACACGGGCGGCGCCGTCGTCCTGCAGCACCATCAGCGTGGCAAACGACGCGAGCAGCGGGATCCAGGCCGTTACGAACACAGCGACCGCCGTGTCGCGCAAGAAATTGCGCGGGGTGGCGGCAAGCCCGTGATCGAACAGACGCCACACCATCGTCACCAGCACCGTGCCGGCGAACGCACCCAGCACGCCGGTCGTGCCGTACGGCCAGCTCAACCAGATGACGGCTTGGCCGCCGACCAGCAGGGGAATGATCGGGACGTTGATGTCGGCCTCGCGCAGGCGCTTGGCGACCTCCCAGGTCGCGACCGCCATGGCGACCGCAACGACGCCGATCCACACGAGAGGCGCGTAGATCAGGATCACGATCAACGCGACGCCGAGGCCACCGCCGACGGCGATCGCGGCAGGAAGGTTACGTCCGGCCTTGGAGGGTGCCGCGGCCGGACCCGGCGACGCTACGGGGGCGCCGTCAGCTTTCCCCACCGCTAAACCTCCATCAATTCGGCTTCCTTGTGCTTCACCAGCTCGTCGATCTGGCTGACGTAGCGCGCGGTGGTCTTGTCGAGTTCCTTCTCGGCGCGCCCGACCTCGTCCTCGCCGGCCTCGCCGTCCTTCTGGATGCGCGACAGTTCGTCCATCGTCTTGCGTCGGACGTTGCGGATCGAGACCTTGGCGTCCTCGCCCTTGCCCTTGGCCTGCTTCACGAACTCGCGGCGGCGCTCCTCGGTGAGCTGCGGGATCGAGATGCGGATGATGCTGCCGTCGTTGCTGGGATTGAGACCCAGGTCGGAGTTGCGGATCGCGTTCTCGATCGGTCCGAGCTGCGAAGCCTCGTAGGGCTTGATGATGACCATCCGCGCCTCGGGCACGTTGATGCCCGCCAGCTGCGTGATGGGCGTCATCGAGCCGTAGTACTCGACGACGATGCGGTTGAACATGCCCGGGTTGGCGCGACCGGTCCGGATGGACCCGAGGTCGTCCTTCGCAACCGTGATGGCCTTTTCCATCTTCTCCTCGGCCTCGAAGAGAGCTTCATCAATCACGGCTGTTCCTCCGTCTCGTATCCATCGCGGTCACGTGCGTTGCGATCCATGATCACATTGCGCGTCGTCATGACTTGACCAGTGTTCCGATCTTCTCACCGGACACCGCACGAGCGATGTTGCCCTGCGTGAGGAGGTTGAACACCATGATCGGCATCTGATTGTCCATGCACAGGCTGAACGCTGTCGCATCCGCGACCTTCAGGCCCTTTTCGATCACCTCACGATGGGTGATCTCGGAGTACATCGTGGCGTCGGGATCCAGGCGCGGATCGGCCGAATAGACGCCGTCGACGGACTTGGCCATCAGGACCACCTCGGCGCCGATCTCGAGGGCGCGCTGCGCAGCCGTGGTGTCGGTCGAGAAATACGGCATACCCATGCCGGCGCCGAAGATCACGACGCGCCCCTTCTCCAGGTGGCGGCTGGCCCGCAGCGGCAGGTACGGCTCGGCGACCTGACCCATCGTGATGGCAGTCTGCACGCGGGTGTCCACACCCTGCTTCTCCAGGAAGTCCTGCAGTGCAAGGCAGTTCATGACCGTTCCGAGCATGCCCATGTAGTCCGAGCGGGCCCGGTCGAGGCCGCGCTGCTGCAGCTCGGCACCGCGGAAGAAGTTGCCGCCGCCGATCACCACCGCTACCTGCACGCCCGAGCGGACGACCTCGGCGATCTGCGCGGCAACGGTCGTCACCACGTCAGGATCGAGCCCCACCCCGCCGCCGCCGAACATTTCGCCGCCGAGCTTGAGAAGCACACGTCGGAATCCAGGACGTTCGTCGGCTGGTGCGGTCATAATTCTCCCTCGGTTCTGCAGGTCATGCGTCTATGAGTACTACGAAATACTGCGGTTTCCCGCTGGGCGGGGCGCGATGTCGTCGGGCCGAGCCTCACGAGCCGTCCGACGTCGCGGACTCTCTCATCCTGCCTCATCGACCGCGAATCGCCCCAGTTGACCCCACCCGTTGCACACGTCGGCCCCGCACGGATCGAGTGGGTCGCGATCACCGGTCCCCGTGGGAACCGACGACCACGACCACTCGACCGGCGGGGCCGATGTGTGGAAGTGCGACTAGCTGGCGCCGACCTCGAACCGCGCGAAGCGGGTGATCGTGACGCCGGCCTCGTCCAGGATGGCCTTGACGGTCTTCTTGGAGTCGGTGACCGAGGACTGCTCGGTCAGGACGACGTCCTTGTAGTAGCCGTTGACGCGACCCTCGACGATCTTCGGGAGCGCAGCCTCGGGCTTGCCCTCCTCCTTGGCCGTCTGCTCGGCGATACGACGCTCGGCCTCGACGATGTCCGCGGGGACCTCGTCGCGAGTGACGTACTTGGCCTTGAGCGCAGCGACCTGCATCGCGGCGGCGCGAGCTGCATCGGCCGCAGCCTCGCCCTCACCGGTGTACTCGACGAGCACGCCGACGCCCGGGGGCAGATCGGAGGCGCGCTTGTGCAGGTAAGTCGCGACCGGGCCGTCGAAGGAGACGACACGACGCAGCTCGAGCTTCTCGCCGATCTTGGCGGAGAGCTCCTGGACCAGGGCGTCGACAGTCTTGCCGTCGACGTCGACAGCCTTGAGAGCCTCGAGGTCGGCCGGCTTTGCGGCGGCGGCAGCAGCGACGACCTTGTCGGCCAGCTCCTGGAACTCCGCGTTCTTCGCGACGAAGTCGGTCTCGGCGTTGATCTCGACCATGACGCCGTCCTTGGCCGCAACCAGGCCCTCGGCCGTGGTGCGCTCGGCGCGCTTGCCCACGTCCTTGGCACCCTTGATGCGAAGCAGCTCGACAGCCTTGTCGAAGTCGCCGTCGGTCTCGGTGAGCGCGTTCTTGCAGTCCATCATGCCGGAGCCGGTGAGCTCACGGAGCCGCTTGACGTCGGCGGCGGTGTAGTTCGCCATGGGGCGATCCTCCTCGGATGAGTTACGGATGCCTGACTCGAGCGGTGCCAGGCAAAAGCAGCGGCGTGAAACGGCCCCGACCAGGTTCTCTGGTCGGGGCCGAATCAACTAGGCCTGCTGCTCGGCGTCCGCGATGTCCGCGGGAGCCTCGGCGAGCTTGGAGTCGGCCTCGGCGACAGCCTCACGGGGAGACTCGGGGCCACCCTCGGTGATGACGTCGGCGGCCGGAGCTGCCTGCGACAGGAGCTCCTGCTCCCACTCCGCGAGCGGCTCGCCCGTGCCTGCTTCCGGCTTCGCGTCCTTGTCAGCGCTGGCACCGGCGCGGGCCTGCAGGCCCTCGGCGACAGCGGAGGCCACGACCTTGGTCAGCAGCGCCGCGCTACGGATCGCATCGTCGTTACCCGGGATCGGGTAGTCGACGAGGTCGGGGTCGCAGTTGGTGTCCAGGATCGCGATGACCGGGATGTTCAGCTTGCGCGCCTCGCCGACGGCGATGTGCTCCTTGTTGGTGTCGACGACCCAGATGGCCGACGGAACCTTGGCCATGTCGCGGATGCCGCCGAGGGTGCGGTCGAGCTTGGTCATCTCACGCGTAAGCATGAGGATTTCCTTCTTGGTGCGACCCTCGAAGCCACCGGTCTGCTCCATCGCCTCGAGCTCCTTCAGGCGCTGCAGGCGCTTGTGGACGGTCGAGAAGTTGGTGAGCATGCCGCCGAGCCAACGCTGGTTGACGTAGGGCATTCCGACGCGAGTGGCCTCACCCGCGACAGACTCCTGCGCCTGCTTCTTGGTACCGACGAACAGGATCGTGCCACCGTGGGCAACGGTCTGCTTGACGAATTCGTACGCCTTGTCGATGTACGTCAGCGTCTGCTGCAAGTCGATGATGTAGATGCCGTTGCGGTCGGTGAAGATGAATCGCTTCATCTTCGGGTTCCAACGGCGGGTCTGGTGCCCGAAGTGTGCGCCGCTGTCGAGCAGCTGCCTCATGGTCACAACAGCCATGGCTGTGTACCTCTTCTTTCAAGTGCCGGTTGTCGCAGGGATCGGTGATCCCTGCCCTGGCGCCCGCCCGATGTCGGACCTGCACGAATGCTGGACCAGCCGACAGCCGGATATGTGCGCGGGCGCGCGAAGTCGGACTGTGCGAGCACAGACCGCTCGACAAGTGTACGGCGTCGCCCCTGCGAGACCTAACCCGCTCGTCCAGGGCCACCCGCCGCAGGTCAGCGCACCCGTCGAACCCCGAAATCTGTGGATGAACGATTCGTCCATCCACAATCCGGTCCGCGACCGCCCCAACCGCCGTCGCGTGAGCTTGGCTCGTCTCATGAACAACACGAGAGCCGGACGCGCCTTGGTCGGCGTCACGCTCGCACTGATGCTGAGCCCGGCCACATCGCCCCCGTCGACAGCCGCACCGACCGCCGCACCAGCCGCCGCACCGGCGACAGCTGCGGTGCCCGACCAGGGTCGCCCGCAATTCGACTGGCCGTTACGCCCCCGTCCGCAGATCGCACGGCCGTTCGACAGGCCGGAACGCAACTGGCTGGCCGGGCACCGCGGCGTCGACCTCGCGGCGGCACCGGGCCAGCCCGTGCTCGCTGCGGGAGCGGGCATCGTCGTGTTCGCCGGCACGGTCGCGGGCAAGCCCGTCGTCTCGGTCGACCATGCCGATGGGCTGCGCACCACCTACGAACCCGTCGACGCAGCGGTCACTGCGGGCCGACGCGTGGAGCGCGGAACCGTCCTCGGCACCGTCGTGTCGGGGCACCCCGAGTGCGCCGCGGCGGCGTGCCTGCACTGGGGGCTGCGACGCGATCGCGAATATCTCGACCCACTGCCGTTGGTGCGAGCCGTGCCCATACGGCTGCTACCGACCGGAGACGCCGGTCAGGCCCGCGGGTGAGCTTGGTCGTGCACCGCTCGCAGTCGCGCCACGGAAACGTGCGTGTAGAGCTGGGTCGTGGCGAGGCTCGAATGACCGAGCAACTCCTGGACCACACGCAGGTCCGCGCCTCCTTCGAGGAGGTGGGTGGCAGCCGAGTGCCGTAAACCGTGCGGGGCCAGATCCGGAGCGCCGGGAACCGCCTGCACTACATCGTGCACCACCTCGCGCGCCTGTCGCTGGTCGAGCCGTCCGCCCCGACGTCCGAGTAGCAGCGCCTCACCCGAACGTTCGCTTTCCAGATGCGGTCGCCCGGCACGTAGCCACACACCGATCGCTTCCTCGGCGGGCCTGCCGAACGGAACCACCCGCTCCTTGTCACCCTTGCCCAGCACCCGCAGCACACGCCGATCGTGGTCGATGTCGCCGACGTCCAGTCCGCACAGCTCCCCGACGCGAATACCGGTCGAGTACAGCAACTCGACGATCAGCCGGTCGCGCAGAGCCACGGGATCCTGCTGGGCGGCACCGGATTCGGCGGCCACCATCGCCTCGGCGGCCTGCTCCTGCCGCAACACCGGCGGCAGTGTCCGGTGCGCCTTCGGGGCCACGAGGCGAACACTCGGGTCGACCGGCATCCGTCCGGTGCGCTCGGCCCACGCCGTGAACCCCTTCGCCGACGACGTCCGTCGCGCGAGCGTCGTCCGAGCGGTGCCCGACGCGGCCTGGCCCGCGAGCCAGGCCCGCAGCACCCTCAGATCGAGATCTGCCAGAACCGCATTCGCCCGGCCTGCCGCAAGGTGGCCGAGGAGACTGGCGACGTCCGCCCGATACGCGCGCACCGTGTGCTCCGACCGCCCCCTCTCGAGGCGCAGGAACTCGTCGTAGTCGTCGAGGTGCACCTGCAGCATCGGGGGCAGTGGGGTGCGCGGCGACCGGGATTCCATGCCGTCCACGGTCGCCGCGACCGACCGAATTCGCAAGTGCGCACGCCGGTAGGGTTCTCGCGTGAAACGAGCGATTCCCCTCCCCATGCTGTGCGTTCTGGCCCTTCTCTCGGCAATCGCTCCCCTCGCCACCGACATGTATCTGCCGGCGCTGCCATCGATGACCGGCAGCCTCGGCACGTCCGACACGAGTGTGCAGCTCACGCTCGCCACCTTCATGGCGGGTCTCGGCGTGGGTCAGCTGATCATCGGACCGCTGTCCGACGGCCTCGGTCGGCGCAAGCTGCTGATCCTCGGCACGGTGCTGTGTGCGATCAGCGGTGTGCTGTGCGCGATCGCCCCCACCATCGAAATCCTCATCGCCGCCCGCCTGCTGCAGGGTTTCAGTGGCGGTGCGGGAATCGTGTTGGCGCGTGCGGTGATCGCGGACCGCGCGAAGGGTGACGTGGCGGCCAGGCTGTTCAGCATCATGATGATCATCGGCGGGGTCGCCCCCGTCGTCGCGCCCCTGATGGGCGGGGCCCTGCTGGGCCCGATCGGGTGGCGCGGCATCTTCTGGGTCCTCGCCGGAGCCTCTATCGTGATGCTTCTGGGTGTGCTGTTCCTCGTGCCGGAGACGCTGCCGAAGGAGCGCCGCCACGGCGGGGGGCTGACGGCACTCGCCCGGAACGTGAAGTACGTCGTGGGCAACCGCGTCTACGTTGGCTACGCGTTGACGTTCGCGTTCGGGTTCGGGGCGTTGTTCTCGTACATCTCGGCGTCGTCGTTCGTCGTCCAGGAAGTGATGGGTCTGTCCCCCGGCCAGTTCTCGATCGTGTTCGCGGTCAATTCGGCCGGGATCGTCGCGGGCAGCATCGTCAACACCAAGCTCATCGGGACGTACCAGGCTCGACAACTCCTGACCTTCGGCGTCGCCCTGTTGCTCGCCTCGGGCGTACTCCTCCTGCTCGCCACCACAATCGGCGACACCCGCATCTGGCTGGTTCTCCCCACGCTGTTCGGCGTGGTCACCAGCATCGGCTTCATCATGGGCAACGCCACAGCCCTGGCGCAGGGCCAGGTTCCGGATGCGGCCGGCACCGGATCGGCACTGATGGGCGCGTGCCAATTCGGGCTCGCCGCTGTCGTATCTCCACTGGTGGGAATCGGCGGCACCGCATTGCCGATGGCGATCGCGATCGTCGCCTCGGGCACGGTCGCGATGACGGCGCTGAAGATCCTGGCCCGCAGTCCGCAGACCACGGGCCCGGAGACGATCAGTTCGTAGTTGCCTCGACTGCCGCCAGTTCCGATTTCCACACGCGGAAGCCTTCTTCGGTGCGACCGCGACGCCAGTAACCGGAAATCGAGGCCGACGCGGCGGGCACTCCGCGCTCCTTGCGGATGTACGGGCGCAGGCCATGCATCACGGCCTCGGCCTCGCCGTGCACGAAGACGTGGACATCGCCCGGCAGCCACTCCGCCGCCCGCACCGCGGCCACCAACGGGGAATTCACACCGCTGAGGTCGTCGCCCGCCGTATCGGCGGTGGCGCCGCGGTGGATCCACGCGATCTCCACTCCAGGGCCGGCCGGCAACTCGATCTCGTCGTCCGCGCCCGCAACCTCGATGAACACCTTTGCCACCGCATCAGGCGCCAATGCCTCGACGGCCGTCGAGATCGCTGGAAGGGCGGACTCGTCGCCCGCGATGAGATGCCAGTCGGCATCCGCCCGCGGCGCATACGCCCCACCGGGGCCGCGCACGGTCACCGTCGCACCGGGTTGCACTGTCGCGGCCCACGGCCCGGCAACCCCCTCGTCTCCGTGGACGACGAAGTCGACCGCGATCTCCCGAGCGACGGGATCCACGGATCGGACCGTGTACGTCCGGAGCACGGTGTCGTCACCCGACTCGAACTCGATCTTGACGTAGGAGTCGGTGAGAACGGAGGGCTCGAAGGAGTCGAACCCCGGATCACCCAGCACAACTCGCACCATGTGTGGCGTAACCCGCTCGGTGCGTACCACTGTCAACGTCGACGTATTTCGTGCCACTTCAACACTCCTCGAAAACAAAGACAGCCCATAGTTAGCGTTACCTAACCATAGACTGTCTTCGGGAGTCCTGAGGGTCAGCGCTTGTGAGGACGCGCCGTCGTCATTCGCTGAACCCAGCCGTGCGCGGGCCACGCCTTGAGCCCCGCCCGATCCGGCGTAACCCGGGTGCCGACGAACGCGGCCTCGAGTTCAGGATCCGGCTCACCGGTGAACCGGAACTGCTGATCGGCGTTCGGCCCCACCTGACTCCACGAACCAACTCGATAAACCGCACGAACAATGTTGTCGGCGAACACGATCACCGGCAGGCCCGCGATATTCCGCGCGGTCGCGCTCGCAGGCCACGGACACCGGGCCGCTTCGTACACTTCCTCGGCAGACAGCGACTGATCAGCGGCCGCCGAAACCCGCACCAGCGCGCCCGGCACCGGCAGGTCCGGCGCAGGCAGAGCCGAGTACTGGACCGCCAGTTCCTCCACCGTCATCGCCCGCCGTTCGAGGTCGGCAGGCTCGCCCACCAAGTTGGTCAGAACGGTACGACCGGAACCTCGCTCGAGCAGTCGGAGCGCATCGGTGACGACATGAATGGCCTCGCGCGCCTCGGCCGTCGCGTCATGGGCTGCCTCGATCCGATGCCGCAGCACGACGTGGTCCACGGAATGACCGGCAGCGTAGATGTCGCGGATGCGCTGGATCCATGCCTTGCGCGCCTCCTCCCGATCCGGCTCGCCGACCGACTCTGCATCGAGGGTGCCGGCCTCCCCCAGCGCATCCCAGTCGTGTGAGTAGATCTTGTTGCCGCGGCCGACACCCACATAGAAGATCGATTTGTCCCGCGGGTCGCGCAGCGCATAGACGTACAGGCCGAGATTCTCGACCACCCGGGCCGGGAGCGGATTCGGCGCCGGCTTGCGCTCGCGCGGTTCGGCAGTGATCACCCGCATCACCGCCAGACGCAGGGCGTCGGAGATCATCACCCCGCCGACGGCCTGCCCCTCGAACAGGACACCGGAGGCGTCCCGTACCGAGCTGAACGTCCGTCCCGCGTTCTTTCCGAGTGATCCCACCACTGCGGCGAACTCCGCCAGACGCACCTTGGGATCGCTGACCGCTCCCCGCCCCTCGTCGTTCGTGAGGAAGTCGCGGATCCCCGGCGCCGCCAGCAGCACACGGGTGATGTCATCGGGAACGGTCCAGACGGTAGCCATGACGCGACTTTAGGCGATCACCGCACCCGGTGCGGCATGCCTTGCTGTCCACTGGACGACGGCATGTTTCCCGCGGGAAACGATTTGTCGTAACCGGCGCGATCTCTGTCCGATTTCGGCCGCCGGCGCCGATCGTAAGTCACACTCGACGAGTGACCCGATCCGCGGAACCAACGGAAGACCGCGCCACTCGCGCCCAGCGATTGGTCGGCTTCAGCTACCGCATGCCCGACTACTACGAGGTCGGCAGGGAGAAGGTGCGGGAGTACGCGATCGCAGTGCAGAACGACCATCCCGCACACTACGACGAGCAAGCAGCACGCGATCTGGGTCATCCCGCGCTCATCGCGCCCCTCACCTTCGTCTCGGTCATCGGCGCGATTGCACAGAAGTTCTTGCTCGAGCAGATCATCACCGGATTCGATCTGAGCCAGATCCTTCAGACCGACCAGCGGCTGATCTTCCATCGGCCGATGCGGGCGGGCGACCGGTTGTCGGTGGATGTCTCCCTGGAATCGTTCCGGCAGACCGCGGGCACCGACATCATCGTCACGAAGAATCTCGTCACCGACGACACCGGCGAACCGGTCATCACCACCTTGACCACGCTCGTCGGTCGCGCCGGGGGCGACGAGGATCCGGAGCGAATCGCGCGCATCAAGGACGTCATGATGCGCGAGGCGTGAATCACCTCGCACGAAACCATCCCGACTCGTCCGACCCCACGAACCCCTCCAGCTCGAGTATCGGCAGGACCGCCCGCACCCGATCGATCGGCAGTCCGGATTCCTCCGACAGCTCGCGGGTGGCTCGCGTACCGCTGGCGGGCAGTGCCTCGTAGACCGTCGCACTGTCACCCGACAACGCGTCCAGCGAACGTGCAGGGCCGCTGTCGTCGCCATCCACCCCGATCGGGCCCGCCTCCTCCACGACATCGGCCGCGCTTGCGACCAAGCGCGCTTCACCCACTCGGATCATCCGATGGCAGCCGGTGGACGCCGCCGACGTCACCGGCCCCGGTACGGCGAGCACCGGACGTCCCAGCCGCCGACCCCACGTCGCCGTGTTCCGCGCGCCGCTGCGCCACCCCGCCTCGACCACCACCACCGCCTCGGACAACCCGGCCACCAGACGGTTTCGGGCCAGGAATCGGTATCGCGCAGGCGTCGTCCCAGGCGGATACTCGATGATTCCCATTTAACTCCAAATGGGGACGATCCCCGTAGGTGCTACCAACACCGATCGGGGATCTTGGTCACGACGGAATGAAGGTCCGTAATGAACTCCCGCAGCATAGCTGTATCCACCGTCACCTGTGAGGTTGAGACCTTGCATCCCGCACGCCGCGCGCTCGGGACCACCTCCCTCTCACGCGTTCCCCGACACATCACCAGCTAACGACCCGTTCCGCCTTCCAGGGCGCAATCCCTGGGGGCGCGGTGCGGGCCGTTGGCCTGCCGTCGTTCAAAGCGCCGCTCGACGAGAACCAGCGGCACCCGGTGTTCTTCATCCCGCCAACCGGGGCGGGCGCTCTCAGCATGGTGCAGTCCTGGCCAGGACATGCTGAGGGTTCGCGACAGCCTGTTTCCATTGTGGGAGCGGGCTATTCGTCGTGGCCTGACGCGATGCGGGGATGCGGTTCGTGGGAAAATTTCGGGGTGGGGGTTTCGACACCGGCACCCTTGGGTGCTCCGCTCGGGCAGGGGGACAGCGCCCCCAGGGCTCCACATCATCGTCGGCGGCTCACCGTGCCCAACGCTCGAGTGGAGACGTCCTCCTGCGCGAAGTTACGGCAGTTCGACAACCGATCGCACGCTGCCAACTTGTTCGGTCCAGCTAGGCGATGAACGCGGGCGCAAGTCAGGCCACCAGGCGATTTGTGACCTGGGTCACGCCGACCGGGGCCCGCACGTGAGGTGCCGACCTGGGAATATCAACCGTGTCACTCACAAGATCTCGGGTTGTACTTTTCTGTCGGCCACAAGGTGTAGATTCGGTAACAGCCGGAACACGACAAGGCCCCGACATCGGGGTTAGGTCCCCGAGCCGGGTGCGCTTGACTGCATTTTCCAGGATGCCTTTCGAGCGTAACTCAGGCTAGCTGGCCCTTCTAGATGGGGTGGCCAGTTTCACGGGATCGTTCTTGAACCGCCCCGGCGGAAATGGAGGCGGCCATGAGCCGCGTTCGCCACACCAACATCACCCGCAGGACTGGCACCGCTCGTGTGCCGATCAAGATCACGCGTGGTGGAACGACGATCACCAAGACCGTGCCGATGAAGATCAACACGGTCACCCGCACCACGACGATTCGGGGGCTGTGACCGTGGCTAAGTCGAGCGGCTCCGGTAAGGCGCGCAGCGCAATCACCGGACGGTACGTGACCAAGAAGCACGCGGCTTCTCACCCCAAGACGACCGTCGTCGAGGGCAAGAAGAAGTAGTGAACGACGCTGGGGGCCGCCACCGCGCGGCCTCCAGCGATCGCCCAGGTGCAGTCGGCACCTGCGAGTCCTCGAGGTCGTCACTTGCGGAGCATGACGTATTCGGCTCGTGCCGTACGCGGCGAGCCGTTGAAGATCGAGGGCTCCCCGTCGATGACGTACCGCTTGCCGCGCCACTCGACGGCGGACTGGGCACCGAGCAGGCTGGGGTATCCGACCAGCCTCAGCTTGTACTTGGTCGTGGTCTCGAACCCGATGTTCTGAGACTCAAAGTTGGCTGCCATCAGGTTGATCGGCTGGACAACAGCCTTGACCAGGATACCGACCTTGCTCGGTCGGGTGAGCTTGTTCCCGTCCTCGTCGATGATGACTTCCTCGGGGAAGACCTTCACGGTCTCGGTTCCACGATTGAGAAGACTCATGATCAGCCACCCGCCCCGAACATCGGGCGGTGCGCCGGGGCAACGAGATTCGGCACGATTATGTGCATCTTGCTCGGGCGGATCCCGAGCGTCTGCCACTCCTCCGGGAGGATCTGCAGCTTGCCGGATGCGGTCTCACGGTCGAGCTGGTAGCCGTACGTGCCGTCCGTCTCGGAGAATAGCCCCTCAGGGTTGCGGACGACACGCAGGACGGCCTCGGCCTCGATGTCGACCACGTCGGCGCGGTCGATGGATCCTGCAGTGATCTGGTCGGCCAGATCCGGGATCCGGCGAATGATCATGCGCTCGACCTGTTCGAGTCGGCGGTTGACCATCCCGGTCTCTTCGGGCGTCAGCGCCCGACCGAGTACGGCCTGGACATCTTCAGCGATTGCGTAGGGCATGCGGTGCTCCTTGGTTGTGTGCGGAGGGGCCTGCCTGCTTTTGGCCGGCCTCGAGGGCGATCCGGTAGAACTCAGCAGCCGAGAGACCGGCTGCGGTCATCACTGCAGAGGCCTGAACCTGGCCCTGACCTGGTGCTGCATGGTCGAGCCAGTCGGCGACGTGGCCCCGCAGCGCCTGGTACTCGCTGGGGGTACCCACACCCTCGAGCGACCGGAGATCGTCCGGCAGACGGGCAGCCAGAGCCTCGGGGCTCGAGCCGGTCGGCTTGCGGTTGCGTCGCCTGGTCGGCGACATCCCAGAACCTCTGGGCATCAGTCCTCCTCGGGAGGTGCGAAGTTGAGTCGGGCGAGTAGCTGGGCGAGTAACGCCCGCTGGAACCGGACCTCTGAGATCAGTGGATGAATGACCATCTGGCCTGCGGAGCCTCGGACGGTCAGCGGCTGATCGGCAGTCGCACGGTCCAGCTCGGCGATGGTGTCGGACACCCGGCAGGCGTGGGCGAGGATCTCGAGCTTGGCGGGCTCGTTGTCCAGCTCGTACTCGTCCAGGACGGTTCTCCAGAGTTTCTGGCCTGCCGACCCGAAACCCTTCGGCATTCGTGGCCGCATAGGCGTTTCAACTCCTTTATCTGAATGGGGAAATTGCCCTTGAACAGGGCATCTGGTGAAAAATCGGGTTCTGAAAGCCGCACAAGATGTGGCGGCCGCATAACGTCCCGGTCGAGAGGGATGCCGGGGGGAGCCCCCCTGGGGTGCCATTAGGTCGGTCCATTACTTCTGCGCCGTATGGCGGATATCGAGTACTGCAATCAGTGCAATTCGGCATTTCCGCACGCACAGTCGGCGAGTGCAGTATTCGATTCCATGCAGTCGGCGTGCGAGAAGTGGTGAGGTCGGTGTACCGTGAGGTCGGTGTACACCGACGGCGCAGAATCGGAGTCACAATGCTAGGTCAAAAGGCGGGCCGGCTAGGGGTGGGGAACGCAAGCGGCGACGACAACACCTACCAGCACTCGATGACAATCCAGGTCAGAAACCGTGATACGTTCGCGGATATCGCGCTTGGGGCTGTCACATCTGGTGACGAATCGGACTACGCAGGGGCGTCCTGTTTTATTTATCAAATTGTTAGCGACAATGGGGTTGAGAATGTTCAAACGCCAATGCTGTCCGCTTTTCGGAAGAATATGACGAGCATTACATTCGCTGTCGCGACCTTCAATGGCTACACGAGGGCTCGATGGATGCTGAGCTTCTGGTCCTGAAGGGATAGTCATGCATATTTCTTTTAGTGATTCCATCGAATCGACCCAGCCTCAAGATGAAGAAGACATGCGAAGCCGCACGTTTGTTGTCTACGACGCAAACACTGGAAACGTGATTCACGTGCACCGCTGCTTCGGCGATGAACAGTTTGTGGAAGACGACGCTCACCAGCGCACGGCGATGCAATTTGCTAGCACTAAAGGGAAGGTTGAAGACCTGCGCGTCGTACCGGTGGGGAGCGAACTCGACCTTCGCGGAGAAGTTGCGTTGCACGTCGATTTAAGTTCTGGCCGAGTGGTGGCCACGAAGGCAAAGATGAGACCGGTGCTACACAATTCGGAACAGAATGAATAGGTGAAGGGAAGCCCCCGGCGTTGCTGCCGGGGGCTTCGTGCTTAATTCGTCAGGCGGCGGGGTGCAGGCGCACGATGCCAGCGGGGTTCGCGAAGCCGAAGCCGACTCGGGAGACGGCGCGGATCTGGGTTGCATCCGAGCCGAACGCTGCATCCTTCGACTGCGAGACCGTGGTGCCACGACGGCGCACGGTCATGACCTGCGAAGAGTCGAGCGCCCAGGCGTTGCCGGCCGAGACTGCAGGCGAGACCAGAGCGATCAGACCAGCGAGCTTGATTCCGTCGTCGACGGTCTCGAGCAGGCCCAGGTTCGAGCCGGCGCCGGTCTTCGCCTTCGACAGCGCCAGTGCCACATCCGGGGCCAGGACGATGTGGCTCAGCTCGGCACCGTTCGCCATCGCCTGAGACTTCGCATCGTGGACGTAATCGAGCGTGGTCCAACCGGCACCGGTGTCGACCACCTGGACACCGGCGACCGAGAGCAGGCCCGACGGGCCGTTGGTCACGGTGTTGCCGAAGAACGCAGCGTCGATCTTCTTGCCGATGTCGCGGGCCAGCGCCTTGCCGATCTGGGCGGCAATCGCCGGATCGGTATCGTCCACAGCCTCGTTCGAGACCTGGGTCAGACCGGCGACCTTGGACGGGATCACGACGATCTCGTTGGTCTCCGGGTCGACCAGGGTGATCGGGGTGTTCTCCTCGTACCAGCCGGTCTCGGGATCCGAGAGCAGCACCGGGAAACGAACCTGATGCTTGTCGGTGTTGACGACGGTCGCGGCCTGGAAGGCCACCGACTTCGCGTCGACCTCGGTATCGATCAGCTTGCCGTAGTCCTCCGGGGTGAAGGCGTTAGCGAGGTTGTTGTTCAGAACTGCCATGGTGTTGTCCTTTCCGGGACATGAGAAAGGCCCCCAGCTCGATTGCCGGAGGCCTTGATAGGGGGTGGATCAGGAGACGGTCACGGACCGAATCCTCATGGGGCACAGCCCCTTGAGGTGAACGCTAGCCAGTCGCAGACTGTCTGCATATACAGCTATGCAGATAGCTGTATATCCATATATCCATATATCCATATATCCATATATCCATATATCCGTATATCTGTAGCGTTCGAAGTCATTGGAACAGTGCGCCCCACGACGGGGCCGACTGCTTCGGCTTGTTGCCCCCGGTGCCCTGCGAGGGATCGAACGCGGGGGCGTTCTTCCGCAGGCCGGGACGCTCGACCAGGACGGCAGTGACATCCGCTGCCACTCGGGCCGGGTCGACGTTGCCGTCGTCGTCGAGGTAGTCGACTGGTCCGTTGCCGGACAGCGTGAACACATCCGAGGCATGCGCCAGGCCTGCGTCAGCAGCCAGTCGCTCGATCTCCGCTCGCTGCAGTCGCTCGATGCGAGCCTGTGCGGCGGTCAGCGCCTCGCGGGCAGCGTTGCGTTCGACCCGGTAGCGGGCCTCTTTGCTGGTGCGCTGAGCACTGTTATCGGCGTCGGGGGTACCCGAGGTGCCCGAACCGGCAGAAACTCCGTCAGCGTGGCCCTCAAGGCCGGGAACATCGGTCTGATTTTCTTCCATGTCTTCATCTCTCCTCTGGTGTTGTCGCTGCCGGGGTCCGGGCAGCACAAAGGCCACGACATCGGTCGTGGCCCTCTCGGCGTGATGTGCAGTTGAATCAGGTCATCCCAGGTCCGCCATGCGATTGGCGAACGATCGCTGTCGCTTACGTCCCGCCGTCCTTCGAGTGGACGGCGGCTCTTCGTAGTGAAAGTTGGGCACAGATGGCACGGCACGCTCCTCTCGTGCGTGTCCTTCAGCTCGCCATGCGGACTCGCCCGCGAACGGGTCGGGGAACCCGTTCGACGAATGCAGGCCTTCAGGCCGGTTCTCCTCCGGTGCCTCGGGGGCACCAGCAGATGCAGGTTCCATATGGGAGGGGCCTCCCCGGCCCCGACCACCTGCAGTTGCGTCTGTACCCGCAACCGCAAGAGTCCGGCTCACAAGGCCGGTCTCGTCCTGATCAGTACTTGCACTACTGGAGTGCACTTCTGGGTGCACTCCTGATTCCACTTCTATGGTGCTGGTGTTGTCCGCACCGTCCGTGATGGTGGTACCAGCACCCCCGTGCGGGTGTGGCCCGCACGTCTGGTCAGAAGGTGCGGGTGTGGCCCGCACGTCCGGGGCAGCCCGCAGCCCGCGAATCTCCTCCGACGTGAATCGTCGATTCGTCATCTGTACGTGCCAACGTTCCCACGCAGTGCGAGGCTTGCCGCTCGGGCCGATCTTGTTGTGAACCTCACGGACGAGCCAGCCGTGCTCTTCTAGTTCGGCGAGGGCCTTGCCTACGGTGCCTCGATCCATGCCGAGGGCCACCGCCACCGCTGAGGCCGACTGCTGCCACTTCTCGTCATGCGACCAGACGTACATCGCCACCGACCGGGCGAGATACGAGAGCTTGCCATCGCGGGCAAGCTCCATCGGCACGGATGCGTACAACTGGCCTCCACCGGGGCCGTGAGCCCCGAGCTTGCCGTGGTGCCGGACCAGGTTTCGACTAGGCATTGCGGCCGGCCTCGGTCAGATCCTCCATCTGAGCGCGAAGGTTCACGTTCTCGACGCGGTACCGGGCAGACTCGGCCCGGAGCTCGCGGATGTGGATCTGCCAAGACCTCGGCAAGTCGTTCAACTTCATGGATTCCTCCATCTAGGTGGGTGGTGGTAGACCGGCATCTGGCCGGTCTTTGTGGGGTGTAGCTCAGGCCTGGCCGGCCTGGGCCTTCAAGGTCCGCAGCGCATCGCGGCAGCGAGCGCTGTAACGCTGCTGAGCTTCGCGGCTGCAGTGGATGCAGGTCCGGCCATCTGGCCGGTAGTCCTCGGGGCCACGGTGTGGGTGGCGAGTACAGCGATGGGCGGGCATGACGCCACCTCCTTGGGTTCGAGTAGGGCTATCGGGTGTGGGCCGAGAAAAACCCCGGCCTGCCATGACCAAGCAGGCCGGGGAATCTCGGTTCCTCTTTCAAGAGCGGGACTGGCAGCCAGCCGTCCCTTATCCGCTGGCAAGGATCAGCGGCTTCCGAGAGCAAGCAGCCTCGGGAAGTTCTGGCGGTCGGCGAAGGAGAAAGGCCTACACCGACCGACCTCCGACGAGTTGGGGACTCGTCGGGATGCGAACGAGCACCGACCCCACCGGTGCTCAAGCTCGCACGTTCAAGGGATGCCTTCTCTCCCTTTCGATTACTCAGTACATATTCGGAACACGTTCTCCGCCTGCAGCTTCCAGTGATCTTGCTCACGCAAGGTAGTGGCTACTCGGCGCAGTGGCGTACCACCCGCCCCCCGACTTGCGGGCTACATACGAATCAGACCCAGGCTGACCTTCGCTTCTGCGCTTGCGTAGCGCCCGCATCCGCTCAGCTGCACCGGCATCGTGCGCCGCGCGCCGCTTCTCGTTGCACTCGGTGCAGTACTTCGGCCACCGGGCGGTGTTGGTGCTTCCGTCCTTCTTGTGCGAGATCTTCCGCCGGGTGTGGACGAGCCCGCCGCATTCGGCGCACGGGCCGTAGTAGACGCGGAAACCCCAGAACTGGACCCACGCTCCGCCGGTTGATTTCACTTCCTGCCGGTACACGTGGTTCGGGTTCTCGCGTCGCCACCGGTCGACGTGGTTCGGCACGGCCTTGGCGGCCTGGTTGCCCAGCGGGCGGACGAACTTGATGCCCGATGCCGAGGTCTCGACCTCGCCGATGTTGTTGGTCAATTCTCGTGTTCTCTCCTCGGTTGTGGCAGCTCGTCCCGCTGCCGTGGGTTCGCCCGGGATCCGGGCTGCCGTAGTTGCCGACTCCCAGAATGTATGGTGTGTCTAACCGGTCTGTCAAACACGTTAACCGTGCTAGTGTGGCGGGATGGCGAACTGGCAGGTGGATCACGACAGCAGGTTCTCGGTGGAGATTGATATCGGCCCGAACGACGAATGGGTCGCGGCGATGCAGTGGCCCGAGGGCGAGACGCAGGGCGGGCCAGCCATGTTGGTGATTTACCCCTCTGACCCCGACACGTGTCCGCCCGGCGGGCTTTCGCAGACGGTGCTGAGAGACGTGGACTTCAAGTACGCGCTGGAGCGACTGCGGGGGAAGCTGGCCGCCTCGAAACGCTGGCAACGAGCGCGGCAGGACACCGAGAGCAAGCTGACCGGGCTACTGGCCAGTCACGCGGCAAGTGGCGCGATCACGCCGGAGTACCTCGTACTTCTTTCGCGCGTCTACGTCGGCGTCGTCAACAACGGCCAGGACAAGCCGATGGAGCACCTCGCCTCACTCACCGGCAAGTCGGCGGCGGCGATCAAGAATCACCTGTGGCAAGCCACCAGAAAGGGGCTGCTGGAGAGGTCACCAGGGCGTGCCGGTGGCCACCTGACCGACAAGGGCACGGCGGTCCTGGTTCCACTCCTGGAGGGTGACTAGTCCGGGTACTCCTCGGATAGCCAGCGGTCCCGCAGGATCTCCAGTTCCCACAACAGGAAGTGTTCTCTCTCGTCGTCCATACGAGGTTGGACGCTGCGGAACGTTCCTCGGTTCCGGGGGTGCCTGGACCTGCCTGGTTTTGGCCGGCCTGGTGCCGAATCACTCCTCGGTGATGTCCAACGGCAGCTCGACCCGCTCGCCGGACTTCGAGACGGCCACAACCTTGCGGCCCCGGATCTCGATTCCGGCTATGCCGTGTTCGGCCATGTTGACGAACGCGTCGGTCATCGTCTCGATCGGTCCGACCGTCTGGAGTCCGGCCGACATCTTGTTCAGCGCGCCGAACTCAAGTCTGAATTTGAACTCCTCCCGAGTGTCGTACCAGGCCTCGACGCCCATCGTGCGGAGGTAGATGTTCCGCTCTGGCACCGACTGCCGACCCCACCAGTCGCGGAACGTCTCACCGGTCGGCTGCCAGGTCCAGCCAGCGGGCCGGGTCGTGGTTGCTGCTAGCTGGTCGTACAGCTTGGCGTCAGCATCGATCAGGGCAGCGAGCGTGGCACGCTGCGGAGTACCGGACTTGTATGCGCCGATGCCGAGCAGGCTTGTTCGATCGGCCAGCCTCGCCTCGACCTCGGCGAGTTCCTCGGCGGTGTCCTCGCCCGCATCCCAAACCCGTTGCAGCCGCTCGGAATCACCCATCAGCGCGAGTAGTTGATCCTCGACGGCGTCGTCCATAACGTGCTCCAGGACTGAGCCGTTGCCGCACTTGTTCGGCGTCTGGACCGTGCCGCACCGGTACCGGTTCGACCGGCCACCGTTGCCCTTGGCCCGGTACACCGGGCCACCGCACACCGAACAGAACAGCACCCGCAGAAGCAGCGAGTTCGTTCGCTTGTTGGGCTCTTTCCGAACCGCACGATGCTCCAGCTCGGCCCGTAGCCGCTCGAACAGCGGCTTGGTCAGGATCGGCTCGGCGCGCTGTACAGGCAGCCCATCGGAGCCGATAAGGATCTGATCGGGTCCGTACTCCTTCTCGCCTCGCTTGTTGACCACGGGCTTGCCTCGCGCGTCCAGCAACTGCTCGCGAGTGATCGCGTACCCGAGCATCGCCGGGGAGGTCAGCCGCCGCTTCAGTGAGTTTGAGTGCCACTGGAACCCCATGGGCTTCTGGCCCTTGTTGATGCGGAGCCGGTCCCGAGGCGTCAGCACTCCTCGGGCATTCAGGTCGTCGGAGATCCGGCGTAGAGGCTCGCCGTTCAGCACCCGCTCGGCGATCTCGCGGATGACCTGGGTCATCTCGGGGTCAGGAACGACCCGCCACCCGGTCCCGTCGGTCGTCTCCTTGGCCACGTACCCGAACGGCGGGGAGCCGCCGACGAACTTGCCCAACCGGATGTTGTGCTGGTGCGCCGACGAGGCGCGATCGCTGATCGCTTCCAGCTCCATCTCTGCGAACGACGCGACGAGCTGGGCGATTACTACGCCGATCGGCGTAGACAGGTCGAAATGCGACTCGGTCGCGGACACCATGTTGACGGCGTACTTCTCCGACCAGGTGATCATCTCGCCCAGGTGCCGAACTCGACGAACGAGCCGGTCCACCCGGTAGAACACGATCGCGTCGTACTCGTGGGCTCGGCCAGGGTCTCCCTCGCCGTCTCCGATCCACTTGGACAGAGACGGACGATCGAACGGAGAGGTGTTACCAGCCGAAACGTCCAGATCCTCGGCCACGCCTACGATGGACCAGCCGCGGGCCTCGCACAGCTTCTTACAGACTTCGAGCTGACGCTCGGGCGAGGTCGACTCATCGGTGAGTCTGGAAAGTCGAACCACGATCAATGCGCGTGTCGGCTTCTGTTGAGGACGCATGGTGTTAAAGTACCCGAATCGAGTACTCGCTGATCACTGCGCCGTCGCGTGCGATCTGCTGCAGGAGGCGACCATGTCCGGCCGGATACGCGCGGTCCACGCCACACGCCAGCACCGCCACGGTGAGCCCACCCGAGCCGAGTGCGGCCCGGTGTGCGGCGGCATCGATACCGAATGCCGCACCGGACACGATCGTCCACCCGTCCGCAGCGAGATCACCGGCGATCTCGGCGGTCACGTGCTCGCCGTACGAGCTCGCGGCGCGTGTGCCGACGACGGCCACCGACCTGGTCACCAATTCGTCCACCGACCGGCCCCCGAGCACCCACAGGGCGAGCGGTGCGCCGTCGTCGCGGCCGTCGCCGAGCCGGTCGAATCCGAGCAGCCGCCACCGCGGCCACTCGTCGTCGTCCGGTGTCACCAACCGGCCACCCAGTCCGGCAAGCAGATCCAGGTCGCGTGCCGCAGTGTCGATGTGCGCCCGGGCCGACGTTCGCCGGTCCAGGAAGCTCGACAGATCGCGTTCCCGCACCGCCCGTGCGGCATCGACCGGCCCCACCGCTGCGACGAGTTGCGCCAGCGGCGGGCACGAGCCCTGCACCACTTTGGACAGATACGCCCATGCCAGCAGCCGCGGATCGTGCCCCGTCACCCCACTCCCCTGTCCCGGAACTCGAGGGCCGTGGTGACCTGATCGGTTCCCGGAGCGTCCAGACCGGCCAGGTCCGCGAGGGTCCAGGCGACCCGGAGCGCACGGTCGGCGCCGCGGGCCGTCACCACACCCTTGCGGAGCAATCGTTCGAGCGGGGCCACCGCCTCACGTGGCAGCCGAAATCGTTGCCGCAATGCAGGTCCCGGCACCTCGGCATTGGTACGCCACCCGTACGGGCCCCAACGCTCGGTCGCCGCCGACCGCGCCGCCGACACGCGCCCCCGAACATCCTCCGTGCTCTCGCCCACCTCGTCCATCAGTGCGCCCGTCGCGACCGCCTTCATCCGGATCCTCAGGTCCACTCGATCGAGAAGCGGTCCGGACAGCCTGCCCAGGTAGCGACGTCGAATGGTCGGGGCGCACACGCAGTCGGTCTCCCTCGCCGGCGCGCACGGGCACGGATTCGCGGCAAGGATCAACTGGAATCTGGCCGGGTAGCAGGCAACTCCGTCGCGTCTCGCGATCCGGACCTCGCCATCCTCGAGCGGGGTCCGCAGCGCCTCGAGCGCCTTCGTACCCATCTCGGCACACTCGTCGAGAAACAGGATTCCGCGGTGCGCGCGGCTGACCGCACCGGGCTTGGCCATCCCGCTGCCCCCGCCGACGAGCGCGCTCACCGACGAGGTGTGGTGCGGCGCGATGAACGGCGCCTCGGTGATGAGCGGGCAATCGGACGTCAGCAGTCCGGCGACCGAGTGAATGGCCGTGACCTCCAGAGCCTCCCGTTCGGACAGCGGCGGCAGAATGCCCGGGAGTCGTTGTGCCAGCATCGTCTTTCCGATCCCGGGCGGCCCGGTCAGCATCAGATGGTGTGCGCCCGCGGCCGCGACCTCGATCGCCCACCGCGCATCCGGTTGACCCACCACCTCGCTGAGATCGCCTCGCGCCGATACGGTTCCCGCGTCGAAGGGCTCGGGCGCCGCCAATTCACCCTTGCCCTGCAGCCAGTCCGTGACCGCGGTCAGCCGGTCTGCGCCCAGCACCTCGATCCCGTCGACCAGGCCGGCCTCGGCCAGTGCCGGCATGGGCACCACTGCCGTCGACCAGCCCGCGTTCTTCGCGGCGAGCACCGCGGGCAGCACGCCGCGCACCGTCCGCAGACGCCCGTCGAGCGCCAATTCGCCCAACAGCACCGTGTGTTCGAGCCGTTTGCGCGGCACCTGACGTGCGGCGTCGAGGACTGCGCACGCGAGCGCCAGATCGTAGACACTGCCGACTTTGGGCAGGGTCGCCGGCGACAACGCAAGCGTCACCCGCGACTCCGGCCACTTCGCGCCCGAATTGGTGACCGCCGCGCGCACGCGGTCCCGAGACTCCTGCAGCGCCGTATCCGGGAGCCCGACGAGATGCACCCCCGGCAGCCCGCGCCCGATGTCCGCCTCGATCTCCACGATCTGCCCGTCGACACCGGTCACCGCGACCGAATGCGCGCGACCGAGTGCCATCAGAACACCGCCGTCAGGTGCGTGACCTCGGGCTCGCGGCGCCGATCGACCAGGACCGAGACGACGTCGAACCGCACATACGTCCAGTGCCGCTCCGATGCGGCCAGCCACCGCTGGGCGAGCATCCGGATGCGCCGCTGCTTGGCATACGTGACCGCCTCCGCAGGGCTGCCGAAGCCGAGGCCCGAGCGTGTCTTCACCTCCACGAACACCACCGTGTCGCCGTCCACCGCCACCAGATCCAACTCGCCGTGACGACACCGCCAGTTACGGTCGAGAATCTGCAGGCCCGCAGCGGTCAGCGCTGACGCCGCCAGTTCCTCCCCCATCGCGCCCAGCGCGAGATTGCGTCCCATCCGGGCATCCCCCTCACCCGGCCGGAACCTCCCGCCGGTGAGACCGACTGTGCCCCCACGATCACACACCGCCGGCTGCCCACCAGGGCAAACCAATTGCCCTGTGGATGAACCAGGACCTGTGGACCGACGACGGAGACGACGACGGGCCACGCACCCCGACTCCGGGATGCGTGGCCCGTCGAAAGCTGTCGCCTAGCCCAGCCCGTTGTCGGGCAGCCGCAGGTCCGACTTCTCCAGTTCCTCGATGTTCACGTCCTTGAACGTGATGACCCGCACGTACTTCACGAACCGAGCCGGCCGGTACATGTCCCACACCCACGCGTCGGACATCCGCACCTCGAAGTAGATCTCGCCGTCGGCGCTGTGCGGCAGCAGTTCCACGGAATTCGCGAGATAGAACCGGCGCTCGGTCTCCACGACGTACGAGAACTGCCCGACGATGTCCCGGTACTCGCGGTACAGCGACAGTTCCATCTCGGTTTCGTACTTCTCGAGATCCTCGGCACTCATCGGTCTCGACGTCCTCCTGCGTTGTTGTGAACAATCATCATCTCGTACCTACCCCGTGGCACCGAACCCGCGGCTCGCCGCGGACTCGTATGCGCGGCGCGCCGCCGAATCGTACGCGCGGCTCGCCGCGGCCACATTGGCGTAGGACATCCGGTGCTCCCGGCTCGGCCCCAACTCGTTCATGGCCGCTGTGTGCACCGCGGTGCCGTACCCCTTGTGTCCGGCGAAACCGTAGCCGGGCAGTTCGTCGTCGAGCGCCACCATCGTCCGGTCCCGGCTGACCTTCGCGAGGATGCTGGCCGCGGCGATGCACGCGGCTGCTCCGTCGCCGCCGATGACCGGCAGCGAGGGCGCCGAAAGCCCCGGCACCCGGAAGCCGTCGGTAAGCACGTAGCCCGGCGGGACGGACAGACCCGCCACAGCGCGGCGCATGCCCTCGATGTTCGCGACGTGCACGCCGATGCGGTCGATCTCCGCTGCGGGGATCGCAACGACGCTCCATGCGACCGCGAGGCGCTTGATCACCGGGAACAATTCGTCCCGGGTCTTCTCGGTGAGCTTCTTCGAGTCGTCGAGCCGGGCAAGCGCCGCATGCGGTTTGGGGCCGAGCACGCACGCCGCGACGACGAGTGGTCCGGCGCACGCACCGCGGCCGGCCTCGTCGACCCCGGCGACCGGGCCGAGCCCGCTCCGGACCAACGCAGACTCCATCGTCCGCAAGCCGGATGCTCTGCGAATGACGGTTCTCGGTGGCCAGGTACTCACTGCTGCTGGATGTCGGGGGACGGAATCGATCCCCAGCGGGACGGGGGCAGGACGATGAATGTCGCCTTGCCGATCACATTCTCCACCGGAATGGTGCCCTGCATCTCGTCGGAGACGTGGTATCGCGAATCCGCCGAGTTGCTGCGGTTGTCGCCCATCACCCACAGGTGCCCCTCGGGAACGGTGACGGGACCGAAGCAGCGTCCCGACTTGACCGCGGTATCGCACGTCTGCACGCCGGGAAGGAACGGGAAGTCCATCGTGATGTACGGCTCGTCGAGTGGCTTGCCGTCGACGAGGACGCGCCCCTGGTCGTCACAGCACTCGACGGTCTGCCCGCCCGTGGCGATGACCCGCTTGACGAGGTCGTTCTCGTCCGGTGGCACGAGGCCTACCAGCGAACCGACCTCCTGCAGTCCCCGAAGCACAACGTTGTCCGACCGAGTCGACGCGTACCCCTCGGACCACGACTCCGGCCCGCGGAAGACGACGACGTCGCCGGGTTCCGGGTCTCCGAAGCGGTAGCTGATCTTCTCGACGACGATGCGGTCGCCGGTGCATCCGGGACAACCGTGCAGCGTCGGTTCCATCGACTCGGACGGGATCAGGTAGACCCGCGCGATGAACGTCTGCAGCAGAAAGCTCAGCAGCAGCGCGACGACGATGAGAATGGGGATCTCGCGCCAGAACGACCTGGGCTTCTTTTCCTTGCCCTTGCGCCTGCGGGATCGGCCCCCGGTGTGCTCCTGATCATTCGCCTCCGGCGTCACGTCCGGATCCTGCGGTGCATCTGCCACTGAGACAGATTAGCCCGACACCGCGTGAAAACGGTGCCGGGCCAATCGAAGAAGCTCGGAGCGTCGAAGCTCAGCGCTTTTCCTTGATCTTCGCAGCCTTGCCGCGGAGGTCGCGCAGGTAGTACAGCTTGGCGCGACGGACGTCACCGCGGGTGAGGACCTCGACCTCGGCCAGGTTGGGGCTGTGGACCGGGAAGGTGCGCTCGACGCCGACGCCGAACGAGATCTTGCGGACGGTGAAGGTCTCGCGCACGCCGCCACCCTGGCGACGGATCACGACGCCCTTGAAGACCTGCACGCGCTCCTTCGAGCCCTCGATGACCTTGACGTGCACGTTCAGGGTGTCACCGGCGCGGAAATCCGGGATGTCGTTGCGGAGGGACTTGGCGTCCAGGAAATCCAAGGTGTTCATGGGTGTTCCATCCTTGCGTTTTCGCAGGAGCAGAGGAACCGAGCGGCGGTAGCTCGACTGGTTCGTGCTCAGTTCAAGTTGAGTCGCCCTCGCCGGGCAACCCGACCATTGTGCCAGACGGCCCGCCATGTGCGGAAATCGGTGCCGGAGCCGCTTGGACTATCCTCTCCAACTCGACTTCGGTCGCGGTCAGTGCGTGCTCCACACTCGGCTTGCCGGCGACGAGATCCTGCACGTAGATCTTCGCGCGGATCATCGGGCGACGGAATCGTTTCTCACGTTCGATCGCACGACGCATCCTGCGCGGCTTGCCGACGTAGCGCCACCGCGCCCACGGCGCTCCCGGTCGGCTCAGCCGGATCGCCCCGACGAGCAGGATCGGGAAGACGAACAGCCCCACCAGGCCGGTCCAGATCTTCCCCTTCAGGATGACGATCCCCGCGATCACCAGGTTCGCCAGTAGCAGGACGATGAGCGCCACCCGGACCGCGATGTGCCGGTCCTCGCGAAACTCGGTGATGTCGAGCAGTTCGAACGGCTGGAAGCCGAGCAGCAGCAATCCGGTCACCGCAAGGGCGACGAACACCGCGTCGACCGAGGCGCGGCCCTGGTCCGACCAGTACACGTCCTTGAGATAGAAGATCAGCGCGAACTCGTCGAGCACGAGGGCGGCCCCGATACCGAAGAACGTCGCCAGCACCGCGCCGGTGGCCTGCGTCGCCGTCTCGTACAGCGCGATCAGCCCGATGCCGGACGCGAACATCGTCACCACCCCGAACACGACGTGGTGGATGTGCTGACCGCCCGGCGTGATGTTGCCGGGCCACCAGCTCACCTCGGCCCGGATCATGCGCACGCTGAGCCGGATGAAGAGGAAGGCGAGCAGGAATCCGATCAGGAAGAAGAGCAGCGGAAGGCGACCGTTCGCGATGATCTCCCGGTCGAGCCAGTCCCGCATCAGGTCGGGCCCGGTCCGCGGACGATGCACCGGAAGCCGATATGGCAGGTCGACGTCTCCTCGGTCTCACCTTGCCGTGCGGCGGGCCGGTAGCGCAGGCAGTAGTTCGGCGCGCACAGGTGCGACCCGCCCTTGATGACGCGGCGCGGGTACGCCTCGCCGTCGCCCACCTCCGCCATCTCGACACGCGGGTTGCGCGGAATGCAGCACGACGACGCGGGCGCGACGTTCTTGCCCGACGCGCTGTGGTCAGCGGTGTGGAGGTCGGTGGTCCACTCCCACACGTTGCCCGCGACGTCCACGAGGCCGTAACCGTTGGGCCGGAACACACCGACCGGCGAGGTGCCGACGAAGCCGTCCTCGGCGAGGTTCTCCCACGGGAACTGACCCTGCCAGGTGTTCGCCTGGTGCCTGCCGCTCGGCGTGAAGTCGTCACCCCACGCGAACGTCTTGCGATCGAGGCCACCGCGGGCAGCGAACTCCCATTCGGCCTCGGTGGGCAGGGCCTTGCCCGCCCACGTCGCGTAGGCGAGAGCGTCCGAGTAGGAGACATGTGTGACGGGATGACGCTCACGGCCGCCGACGTTGCTGCCGGGGCCTTCCGGGTGTCGCCAGTCGGCGCCGGGCACCCACGACCACCACTGCTGGTAGTCGTCGAGCGACACCGGGTGGGTCGGCGGGGTGAAGACGAGCGATCCGGGGACCAGCAGCGCGGGATCCGCACCGGGGTAGTCGGCGGGGTCCGGCGCGATCTCCGCGGTCGTCACGTGCCCGGTGTCCTTCACGAAGCGCCGGAACTCGGCAACCGTCACCTGGTGGGTGTCCATCCAGAATCCGTCGACACCGACCTCGTGGACGGGACGTTCCTCGGGATAGAAGTCCTCGGACCCCATCCAGAACGTCCCTCCCGGAACCCACGCCATGTTCTTGGGCGCATTGGACGTCTCGGTGCCTGCGGATGCCATCGACTGCATGGCTCACGAGCATTCCACCTGCGCGAGCGTCGCGAAAGCCGGAGCGGCATCCGGCGTTTCACCCGCAACGGGTGGGGTCCCCGGACGGCATGTGCTGCCACCATCCGATCATGGGTACCACCATCGGGGATGTGCTCCCCCTCGCGATCGGCGTCGCGATCAGCCCCATTCCGATCATCGCGACGATCCTGATGCTGCTCACTCCCCGCGCCGGCAGCACCGCGACGGCGTTCCTCGCCGGGTGGGTGCTCGGAATCGCCGTCGGGTACGCGGTGTTGGTGGCGGTCGGCAGCGCGGTCGACCTGTCGTCGAGCTCGGACGGCAACGCGGTCACCGCGACCATCCGTCTCGTGCTCGGCCTGCTCCTGCTCGCACTCGCCGTCCAGCAGTGGCGCGGCCGGCCGGCACCGGGCGAGGAACCGACCATGCCGGCGTGGCTGGCCGCAATCGACAAGGTGACGCCGGCGAAAGCTCTCGCACTCGGGGTCGGGCTGTCGGCGATCAACCCGAAGAACCTGCTGATGATCGTCGGCGCCGCGGTCGCGGTCGCCCAACTCGGCGTCGGCGCGGGGACGATGGCCGTCGCGGGAATCGTGTTCACGATCCTCGCCGCCAGCACGGTCGCAATTCCGGTGATCGGCTACTTCACGATGCGCGAGCGGGCGACGTCGTGGTTGGAGGGCCTCAAAGTGTGGCTCACCGCCAACAACGTCGCGGTGATGGCGGTGCTCCTGCTCGTGATCGGCGTATCGCTGATCGGCAAGGGCATCGGCGGGTACTGACGGTGACAGGCGCCCGGGCCGATGGCCGGGACGCCTGTCGACGAGTCACTTTCCGAAGCCGGCCTTGCGAAGCGCGTCAGCCATCGAACCGCCGGCGGGGCTCTGCTCGGGCTTCCGGTCACGGCCCCGGCCATCCTGTCGCTGCTGCCCGCCCTGTCGCTGCTGTCCGCCCTGCCGCTGCTGTCCGCCACCCTGTCCGGTCGGTCGCGGTCCACGCGAACCCTGACCGCCGCGCGGGCCACTCGGCGCCCCCACCTCGTCGTCGAGACGCAGCGTCAGCCCGATGCGCTGACGTTCGACATCGACCTCGAGCACCTTGACCTTGACGACGTCGCCCGACTTGACGACCTCACGCGGGTCGCTGACGAAGGTGCGCGACATCGCGGACACGTGGACCAGGCCGTCCTGGTGGACACCGACATCGACGAAGGCACCGAATGCCGCGACGTTGGTGACGACACCTTCGAGCACCATGCCGGGCTTCAGGTGGGCCACCTTCTCGATGCCGGCCGCGAACGTGGCGGTCTTGAACTCGGGTCGCGGATCGCGGCCGGGCTTGTCGAGTTCGGCGATGATGTCGGTGACCGTCGGCAGACCGAACCGGTCGTCGGCGAATTCGGCGGGCCGCAGCTTCGACAGGACGGCCGTGTTGCCGATCAACTCCCCCACGCCCGCACCCGACGCCTGCACGATCCGGCGCACCACGGGGTACGCCTCGGGGTGCACGCTGGACGCGTCGAGCGGGTCGTCGCCGTTCGGGATCCGCAGGAAGCCCGCGCACTGCTCGAATGCCTTGGGCCCGAGCCGCGGGACGTCCTTGAGCCCCTTGCGGCTGCGGAACGGGCCGTTCTGGTCGCGGTAGGAGACGATGCTCTCGGCGAGCGACCCGGCGATGCCGGACACCCGCGCCAGCAGCGGCACCGACGCAGTGTTGACGTCGACGCCGACCGCGTTCACGGCGTCCTCGACGACCGCAGCGAGCGAACGCGCGAGCATCGTCTCGGACACGTCGTGCTGGTACTGCCCGACACCGATCGACTTGGGGTCGATCTTGACCAGCTCGGCGAGCGGATCCTGCAGGCGTCGTGCGATCGACACCGCACCGCGGATCGAGACGTCGAGATCCGGTAGTTCCTGCGACCCGTACGCCGACGCCGAATACACCGACGCGCCGGCCTCGGAGACGACGATCTTCGTGAGACCGGCGTCGGGGAACTTCGAGATCAGATCGGCCGCAAGCGCATCCGTCTCCCGGGAGGCGGTGCCGTTTCCGATCGCGATGAGCTCGACGCCGTGCTTGGCGGCGAGAGCCGCCAGCGTCGCGAGCGACTGGTCCCGCTTGTTGTGCGGCTGATGCGGGTAGATCGTGTCGTGTGCGACGACCTTGCCCGTCGCATCGACGACGGCGACCTTGGTGCCGGTGCGGAAGCCCGGGTCGAGTCCCATCGTGGCGCGGGTGCCGGCGGGCGCGGCCAGCAGCAGGTCCTTGAGGTTGGCTGCGAAGACGTCCACGGCGTCCTTCTCCGCGGACTGCCGCAACCGCATTCGGGTGTCGATGCCGAGGGTGACGAGCATCTTGGTCTTCCACGCCCAGCGCACGGTGTCGAGCAGCCAACGATCGGCCGCACGCCCCCGGTCGGCGATGTCGAACCGGCGCGCGATCCGACCCTCGTAGACGGTGCTCTCGCCCGGTTCCACCGGCTCGCGATCCGACGCGAGCGTGAGCGAGAGGACCTCCTCCTTCTCACCGCGGAACATCGCGAGGATGCGGTGTGAGGGGAGCTTCTCGAACGGCTCCGAGAACTCGAAGTAGTCGGCGAACTTGGCGCCCTCGGTCTCCTTGCCCTTCCGGACGGTCGATTCGACCTGGCCGCGGGTCCACATCAGCTCGCGCAGCTCACCGACCAGGTCGGCGTCCTCCGCGAACCGTTCGACGAGGATCGCTCGGGCGCCCTCGAGTTGCTCGGCCGTGTAGCCGGCGGGATCGACGGACGGGTCGCCGATGAGCGCGTCCGCGACCGGCTCGTGTCCGGCCTCCCGGGCGATCTGCGCCTTGGTGCGCCGCTTCGGCTTGTACGGCAGGTAGATGTCCTCGAGCCGGGCCTTGGTCTCGGCGAGCATGATTTGCTGCTCGAGCTGGGTGTCGAGCTTGTCCTGCGAGCGGATCGATTCCAGGATCGCGAGCCGGCGCTCGTCGAGCTCGCGCAGGTAGCGCAGACGTTCCTCGAGCTGGCGCAGCTGCGCGTCGTCGAGCCCGCCCGTGACCTCCTTGCGGTAGCGAGCGATGAACGGAACCGTGGCGCCGCCGTCGAGGAGGTCGACGGCCGCGGCGACCTGCCCTTCCCGTACGTCGAGCTCGTCGGCGATGCGCTGGTTCACAGATTTGAGAGCAGTCGTCACGGCGATCGACCCTACCGCTAGCCTGATCTGGTCGCCGGTAATGAGGCTGGCGAACGATGTGGTGGAGGATCCGGTGGCCGGACGCGCGCGACGACTCGTCGTCGCCTGCCTCGCCGCCACCGCGCTCGCAGCCTGCGCGACACCGTCCGACGACGGGACGACCGCCGACAGTCGGCGCCAGAACGCCGCCACCGACGTCGGGGTCGACGCCGTGCCGGTCACATTCGAGGGCCGGATCACCCAGGCCGTCGTCGACGCCACCGAACGCGGCGCGGACGTGACGATCGCGCTGCTCGACCGGCGTGACGGCCATTATGAGTCCTTCGCCGACGCCACCCCGTTCCCGACGGCTTCGGTCGCGAAACTCTTCATCGCCGACGACCTCCTCTTTCGCGAGACGACCGCGAAACTGGAACTCACCGACGACGAGCACGCCCTGGTGGCCCGCATGCTCGAGAACTCCGACGACGACGCGGCCAACGAACTGTGGAACGAGTACGGCACTTCCGACATCGTGCTCGACGTCGTATCCCGGTACGAGCTTCCCGACACTGCAGTCCCGTACGACGACAACTGGTGGAACACGACGACGACCGGCCACGATCTGGTCGACTACTACGCGGCCGTGCTCGACGGCCGCGGCGGCCTCGATCCGACGCACCGCGACGAACTGCTGGGATATCTGCACAAGTCCAGTCCGACCGCCGCGGACGGCTACGACCAGACCTTCGGCCTACCCGCCGGCTTACCCGGAGAGGCCGGCATCGCGGTCAAGCAGGGCTGGATGTGCTGCATCGACGACCTGTGGACGCACGTGTCGACCGGGGTGATCGGACCCGGCGACCGCTACGTGCTGGTGCTCGTGTCCCGGGAAGCGCTCGACTACGGGGACGCCGACACCGACTACCCGGACACCTCGATCACCGCGGCCGTCGACGACGCCAGTGCCTTGCATGCGCGGGAGACGATCACCGACATCGTGCGAACAGTGTTCCCGGACGGGCGGATCGGCTAACCGCGGTCGACGCCGACGAGGGCGTCCGCGGCGATCACCTCACGCGCGGCACGCTCCCCCGACCGCACCGCGCCGTCGACCCACCCGCACATCACCGCGGAGCTTTCGGTGCCCGCCCAGTGGACGCGCCCGCACGATTCCCGCAGGGCCGCACCGAATTCGGTGAGTACTCCGGTGGGCGCGTGACTCAGCATCCCGCCACCCGAGTAGCGCTCGCCGGTCCAGTCCTGCTCGACGTAGTCGACGGGCGCGGCGGCCGACGCCCCGAATCTCTCCGTCAGCTCCGACAGCACGGCACCGCGGCGATCGGTCGCGGTCATCCGGCCGAGGGCGCGGGCGGCCGGACCCTCGACGATGACACACAGAACGCCGGGGGTGAGTGCGTCGGTGCTCGCATCGATGGTGACCATCGCGGCCGAACCGGGCGCGGCCGATTGGCCGGACAACCCGTCCGCCCGCCAGAACGGTTCGTCGTAGACGACGGCGATCTTGAGGATCGCGCCGCTCGGCATCCGCTGGTGCAACATCGAACGATCGACCGGGAGCATGGGCTCGTACCGAATCTGGGAGGCCGTCGCGAGCGGCACGGTGACCACGGCGCGGCGTGCCCGCACCGTCGACTGGTCGGTGCACACAGTCACCCCCTCGGCATCCTGCTCGATGACCCGCACCGGCTGCGAAAGATGCAGGGATCGACCGACTTCCACCGCCATCGGTTCGTAGATCGCCCGCATTCCGCCGACGGGCCGGGCGTCCTGCGCGGCGTCCTTCACCCCCAGCACGAAACCGGGACCGCCCCCGGAGGCCATCTGATAAAGGACGAACAGGAACGACACCTCCGACGCCGCCGACGTGTAGCAGCCGGCGATCGCCATCTCGAGCAGTTCCCGGGCCGGCTTCGACAGAACGTTGTCGTCGAGCCACTTCGCGAGGCTGATCCGGTCCCACTCGGCGGCACGCTTGGCCTCCCATGGCGCGTCCAGCGGAATCGTCTTGCACAGTTCGCCCAGCTCGAGGAACACCGTCCCCAGGTTCGCGACGGCCCACGGGCTCATCGTCATCGGGATCGTGCCCTGGTAGCGGTACTGCTTGCCATCGACGACCATCATCGCGGCGCCGTCCGTGTACTGCTTGTAAGAGGGAACCCCGAACTCGGACATCAGGGCTTGGATGCGATCCTGGCCCGGACCGATCCACGCCCCACCGCGGTCGATCCACAGTCCGCCCCCGCGAACCTCGGTGAAGGTGCGTCCGCCGATCCGATCCCGCGCCTCGAGTACGACGACGGAACGGCCGGCCTGTTTCAGGCGCAGCGCTGCGGTCAACCCCGCGAACCCTGCTCCTACGACGCAATAGTCGACATCAGTCATCGCCGGTCACCTCGAGTTCCTGCCTACTCGCGGACCACGCGGCGGGTCAAGGAAGTCTGGTCACCGATCAGGAAAGGAGATCGGGCCGACGCTCCGCTGTGCGCTGTAGGGACTGGGCACGCCGCCAGGCCGCGACCTTCGCGTGATCCCCCGACAGGAGGACCGGCGGGACGTCCAGTCCACGCCAACTGACCGGACGCGTGTAGCTGGGGCCCTCGAGGAGCCCGTCGGAGAACGAATCCTCCTCATGGGACTGCTGATTGCCGAGGACGCCCGGCAGGAGGCGCACGACGGCCTCGACCATGACGAGGACCGCGGCCTCGCCGCCGATGAGGACGTAGTCGCCGATGGAGACTTCCTCGACGCGCACGCGGCGAGCCGCGTCGTCGAACACACGCTGGTCGATGCCCTCGTATCGGCCGCAAGCGAACACCAGGTGCTTCTCCTGCGCCCACCGGTGCGCGGTGGCCTGAGTGAACGGGACTCCGGCGGGGGTAGGAACGACGAGTAGCGCCTCGGAGTCGGGTTCGCCGGTCTCGTCGGTGAGAACCTCGTCGAGAGCGTCGCCCCACACGGTCGGCTTCATGACCATCCCGGGGCCGCCCCCGTACGGCGAATCGTCCACGGCCTTGTGTACGTCGTGGGTCCAGCGTCGCAGATCGTGGACACCGACGGAGATGAGTCCCTTGTCGATCGCCTTACCGAGCAGAGCGGCGCGAAGCGGCTCGAGGTACTCGGGGAAGATCGTGACTACGTCCAGACGCACGGCGGTTCGGTCACTCCTCGTTGCGGCTGTCGCCGAAGTCCGGGTCCAGCAGGCCTTCCGGCGGATCGATCTCGATGACGCCGTCAGCCACCGAGACCCTCGGCACGATGGCCGTGACGAACGGCACCAACAGCTCGCCGGATGTCTCGCCCTCACGGCGAATGGACAGCAGTTCTCCTGCAGCGGAATGCAATACCTCGATCACCGTGCCGATGGGAGTACCGGCGTCGGGGCGTCCAGCGGCGATCCGCACGGCCAGACCCTCGAGCTCGTGATCGTAGAACTCGTCCGGATCGTCGGACGGTGTGAGATCTGCGGTGTCGATCACGAACAGCGTGCCGCGCAGGTTGTCCGCGGCGGAGCGATCGGCTACGCCCTCGAGGCGCAGCAGAAGCCGCCCGGAATGATCCCGGGCGGCTTCCACCGTGTACGTGTGCAGCTTGCTCTCGCGCGGCTTGCGACCACGCAGTTCGGCACCGACGACGAAACGATCCTCGGGTTCGTCAGTGCGAACCTCTACGACCAGTTCGCCCTTGATGCCGTGCGCCTTGGCGATGCGGCCTACAACGAGTTCCACTGCGTCCTACTGATCGGTGTCGACGACGTCGACGCGGATTCCACGGCCACCGATACCGGAGACCAGGGTCCGCAGGGCGGTCGCGGTACGACCACCGCGACCGATCACCTTACCGAGATCGTCGGGGTGCACATGCACCTCGACGGTGCGTCCCCGACGCCCCGTGATCAGCTCGACGCGAACGTCGTCGGGGTTGGCGACGATCCCACGGACGAGATGCTCGACGGCATCGGCGACAACGGCGCTCATTACTCGGCAGCCTCGGTGGACTCGGCGGCAGGAGCCTCAGCCTCTGCGTCCTTGGCGGCCTTCTTCTTCTTGGGGGTGATGGCCTCGGCGGCCGGCTCGTTCTCGGCCTGCGCCAGCGCAGCCTGGAACAGCTCCAGCTTGGACGGCTTGGCTTCCTTGACGCGCAGGGTGCCCTCGGTGCCCGGCAGGCCCTTGAACTTCTGCCAGTCACCGGTGATCTTCAGCAGGTTCTCGACCGGCTCGGTCGGCTGCGCGCCGACACTCAGCCAGTACTGAGCGCGCTCGGAATCGATCTCGATCAGCGAGGGCTCTTCCTTGGGGTGGTACTTGCCGATGGTCTCGATCGCACGGCCGTTACGACGGGTGCGAGAGTCGGCGATGACGATCCGGTACTGCGGGTTGCGGATCTTGCCGAGGCGGGTGAGCTTGATCTTGACAGCCATGAGCTGCGGTTCTCCTTCAGCGCGCACACGAGTGCGCACGTGTCACGTGCAATTCAGCGACCCACCAGGGTGGTGAGTCCGGTTTTGCCACTTTCCTGTGACCGTCGCGCGGTACGGAACCGGATGCGACGAACAGCGGTTCATTCTGCCAGACGACCCGCACGGAACGAAACGCAGCCCGGACAGTCGCTGCGTCGCAGCTCAGGTGACCAGAACCACCCGGCACCCCTACAGGGAGGCTCCCCACCTCGGGTACCGTCGAAGTGTGGCCCGAACCCGTCGAAAGAGCCGACCAGCCCTGATTCTGCTGGTCGTCGTTGCATCCCTCGGATGCCTGGGGCTCGGCTGGTGGCAGTGGATGCGTTTCGAAGCCGTCGGCGGCACCGGACAGAACCTGGGCTACGCCTTCCAGTGGCCGCTTTTCGCGGCGTTCGTGGTGTATGCGTATCGGCGGTTCGTGCAGCTCGAGGACGGTGACGACGAGGGCGCCGCCACTGCGAAGGACGACGAGCCCACCGATGTCCCCGAGGGGCTGCTGCCGACGCGGACGAACACGACGCCCACGTCCGCAGACCTGGACGACCCCGAGGCTCGGCAGATGCTCGAGTACAACGATTATCTCGCCGAGCTCTCCGCTCGCGAGCCCGATAGGAGCGACAAGTGAGCGGCGGCCCCAGCGAGACCACCCCACAGCAGACCGCGACCGCGGCGGCACCGACGCAGCAGGACAACAAGAAGATCGCATCCGCGCTGCTTCGCTACCGCGTTCTCGCGTACGCGACCGGCATCTGGCTCCTGGTGCTCACCGCCGAGATGGTCGCCAAGTACATCTTCAGCGTCGACAACCTCCCCGCCTGGATCGCGATCGTCCACGGCTGGGTCTACTTCGTGTACCTGATCCTCACCATCGACCTCGCGGTCAAGGTGCGCTGGCCCGCGGGCCGCACCATCGGCACGCTCCTCGCCGGCACCATCCCCTTCCTGTCGTTCTTCGTCGAACACTGGCGCACCCAGCAGGTCAAGAAGGACTTCGGCGTCTGAGCGGCTCACCCGCACCGACCCACAACGAAGGGCCCGTCCACGGACGGGCCCTTCGTCTGTTTCCAGAGGTCCGGCTAGCGGCGTGCCAGCGCCGCCAGTGCGGGCACCAACTGGGCCAGCGCGCGACCACGGTGCGACGCGGCGTCCTTCTCCTGCGGCGAAAGCTGCGCCGATGTCCGCTGCTCGCCCTCGGGCTCGAAGACGGGGTCGTAGCCGAACCCGTTCTCGCCGCGTGGCTCACGAACGATCCTGCCGCGCCATTCCCCACGCACCACGACGGGGTCCTGTCCGGGGATCGCGAGCGCGCATGCCGACACGAACGCCGCACCGCGACGCTCGTCCGGCACGTCCGAGAGCTGACCGAGCAGCAGCGCCGTGTTGGCGGCATCGTCGCCGTGCCCACCGCTCCAGCGCGCCGACAGCACGCCCGGCATCGCGTTGAGCGCATCGACCTCGAGACCGGAATCGTCGGCGACGCAGGGCAGTCCGGTGGCCGCAGCGCCGTCGACGGCCTTCACGATCGCGTTGGCCTCGAACGTTGCACCGGTCTCCGGGGTCTCGGGGAATGCGGGCACCTCGTCGAGGCCGATCACCTCGAGTCCGTCGATACCGGCGGCGGCCAGGACGCGGCGGAGCTCACCGAGCTTCTTGGCGTTGCGGCTGGCTACAAGGACTCTGCGGATCTCGCTCAACTGCCGAACGCCTTCTTCTTCGGCTCGGGCGACTCGGGCAGCACGCCCGGATATGGCTCGGCCAGCGCAGCCTGCTGGATCGCGAACAGCTCTTCGCAGCCGGCGAGCGCCGAGTCGAGCAGCTTGTCGAGGGTGGTTCGCGGGAAGGTCGCGCCCTCGCCGGTGCCCTGGATCTCGACGAGCGTGCCCGTGTCCGTCGCGACGACGTTCATGTCGACCTCGGCGCGCGAGTCCTCCTCGTACGGCAGGTCCAGACGAACACGGCCGTCGACGACACCGACGCTGACCGCGGCGATCGCGCACGAGATGGGCTGCGGGTCGGCCAGACGGCCCGCTGCGCGCAGGTAGGCCACCGCGTCGACGAGCGCGACGTAGGCGCCGGTGATCGCCGCGGTGCGGGTACCACCGTCGGCCTGCAATACGTCGCAGTCGATCGCGATGGTGTTCTCGCCGATCGCGGCGAGGTCGATGCATGCGCGGAGCGACCGGCCGACCAGCCGGCTGATCTCCTGCGTGCGGCCGCCGACCTTGCCCTTGACCGACTCGCGGCCGCTGCGGGTGTGGGTCGCGGCGGGCAGCATCGCGTACTCGGCGGTGAGCCAGCCGAGTCCGGAGCCCTTACGCCAGCGCGGCACACCCTGCTCGACGCTCGCGGTGCACATCACCCGGGTGTTGCCGAACTCGACCAGCACCGAACCCGCGGGATGGTTGGTGAAACCGCGCGTGATGCGAACCTCGCGGAGCTCGTCGTCCGTCCTACCGTCTTCTCGTGTCGTCACGTTCGAAGAGCCTAGTCGTCACACGGGACAGCGAGTCCTCGGTGTCGAGCGGGTGGTGTCAGACGGTGTAGACATCCCCGGCGGATACCGCGTGCACGGGGCCCGAGAATTCCGCCTTCGCCTCCGCGATCACATCCTCGCGGGACGTCCACGGCGGGATGTGGGTGAGGAGCAGTTCGCCCACCCCGGCGCGTGTCGCGACCCGGCCGGCCTCGGTGCCGGACAGGTGGATGCCCTCGGGTCGGTCCACGCTGTGTGTCCACGACGCTTCCGACAGAAGCACGTCCGCGCCGCGGGCGAGGTCGACGACGGCGTCGCACATGCCGGTATCGCCCGTGTACGCGAGCACGCGGCCGGTCTGGCTGGTGACGCGGAAGCCGTAGGACTCCGGCGGATGGTTCACACGGTAGGCCTGGACCGTGAGTTCGCCGATCGCGGCGACGTGCCCGTCCGACCAGCTACGCAGGTCGATGGTGTCGGAGATGTCGTCGAGTTCCCCGCCGCACTCGGCGGATGCGACCCCGATGCGGCACGCACTGTCCGTCGGTCCGTAGACGAGGGCACGCCCGCTGGGCGGTTTCGGGTGGTAGCGCCGCCACACCAGCAGACCGGGCATGTCGAGGCAGTGATCCGCGTGGAGGTGTGAGAGCAGGATCGTGGCCTCGCCGGGATCAGCATGCTTCTGCAGGGCGCCGAGCACGCCGGGTCCGAAATCCATGACGACCGGCGGGGTGCCCGGAGCAGTCAACAAGTAACCCGAAGCAGCCGAGTCGGGTCCGGAGACGCTGCCCGAACATCCCAGGACCGTAATGCGCATGCAAACTATGCTGCCACGACGACCGCGCTCTCAAAAAGCTTCGGGCCGTTTCGGTGGCGTCAACTCACATCCGACGCCGGATTGTGATGCGCCGATACCGCCGCGAACGGTGTGACGATCGAGTCAGCGAAGCGGTCGCGTCGTCCCGATGGAACCGATCGTCGGCGACGCCGAATCGCCCTTCCGCCGGGTGTCGGCCGACAGCACCCAGGCTGCCGCGACACCACCGATCGCCCCGAACAGGTGGCCCTGCCACGAGATCCCGTACTGCCCGGGCAGCACGCCCCACAGCATGCCGCCGTAGACGAACAGCACCACGACGCCGAGCACGATCTGCCCGAAACTACGCGTGAAGATGCCCTGCACCAGCAGGAACGTGAGCCAGCCGAAGATCAGGACGGACGCACCGGCGTGCGCCCCGACGCCACCGGTCAACCACGTGCCGACGCCGCCGATCACCCAGATGATGCCGGTCGCCGCGAGCCCCCGGCCGATGCCCGACATCAGCACCAGGAACCCGAGAATCAGGAACGGCACCGTGTTGGCCAGCAGGTGTCCCCACCCGAAATGCAGCACGGGCGCGAACAGGATTCCCCACAACCCGTCGAGGGTGCGGGGTTCGATCCCCCACTGGTCCAACGGATTGTCTCGGGCGATCGTGTCGAACGCCTCGAGGACGTACAGAACAACCGCGAACCCGCCGATAGTCATCGCGGCCCGCTGCCACAGAGGGCGCGGCGCGCTCGGTATCACCGCGGATCGATTCCCTGCGCTGTCCACTGGCCAACTCCTCCGATGCGCGTCCGACGTCACATCGAGCCTACCGATCGATGCGGCGGTATCGATCGACGAATGCCCGTGTGGCGCAACCCACCCGCCAAACCCAATCAACCGATCAATCCCCAGCCAATCAATTGATTGACAGCAACAGCGGTGCCGCCTATGTTGTGATCCGCGTCATACAGAACGCAGCAGAGCCGGCGATCCGAATAGGCCACGCCCGGTGTATTTCTCGCTGCCCCATTCCCTACTCACACCTGTCAGGGGTAGAAGCATGACTCAGCGCAGGCACCGAGCTCGACGCCTCCTGGCCGTCGCACTCGCCGGTACGGCCATGACGGCCACAGCGTGCGGCAGCGGCAGTTCCTCCGCCACGAGCGGGTCCACCACGGCCGGGAGCGGAGAGTACGACCGAACCGCGGCACTCACGGTGTCCGTGCCGTCTCCCTCGACGATCCTCGACCCGGCACTGCAGAACAACATCGGGCAGAACGTGTACACGTTCCTGATCTACGACGCCCTCACCCAGCTCGACGCCGATTACAACGTCAAACCCATGCTCGCGACCGCATGGACGTTCGCGCCGGACGGATCCTCGCTGGACCTCACGCTGCGCGACGACGTGAAGTTCCACGACGGAACGGTGTTCGACGCCGGTGCCGTCAAGACAAACATCGAGCGCGGCAAGTCGATGCCCGGCAGCACGATCGCTGCGCAGCTCGCACCGATCACCGCCGTCGACGTCGTCAGCCCCACTGCGGTGCGGTTGATGCTCGAACCCGGCCAGGGCGCGTCGTTGCCGGCCCAGTTCGCGCTGAATGCGGGCATGATGGTGAGCCCGAAGGCACTGACCGAGCGTGCGTCCGAACTGGCCACGAACCCGGGCACCGCCGGATCGGGCGCGTACCTGCCGACCAAGGTCAACCCCGGCGTCCAGGTCGACTTCGAGAAGGCCGCCGACTACTGGGATCAGGACGCCGGCTTCCTGCAGAGCATGAAGATCCAGTACAGCGCGGACACCGCCGCCCGGCTCAACGGCGTCCGGACCGGCGCCCTCGACCTGGCGCAGATCGCCGGCTCCACGCCCGTGCAGGAGGCGAAGGCGCTCGTCACCCAGGGTGCGATCGCGGGCGACACCGTCCCCCAGCTCTCGATCCAGGGGCTGCTGTTCAATTCGGCCCGCGGAGATCTCACCAAACCCGAGGTGCGTCAGGCGATCGGGCACGCGATCGACAAGGACGCCCTCGTCAAGGGGCTCTTCTCGGGCAATGCGCGTGTGGCCGATCAGTTCTATCCGGAGGGATTCTGGGCCCACAGCGACAGCCTGGCGAATCCGTACCTGTTCGATGCCGCCAAGGCGAAAGATCTCGTGGCTCGCGCGGGAGGAGCGGCCGTGACGATCAGTGCCGCGGCCGGGTCCACCAACCAGGTGGTTGCCGAGGCCGTTCAGGCGCAACTCGAGGCAGTCGGGATCGACGCGACCGTCGAGATGCTGCCGCAGGCCCAGATCGACGGCGCTTTCATGGCCGGAGACCTGCAATCTCAGGCCAACAGTGTTCAGCCGCAGCCAGATCCGGCAGGAACAGTGACCAACTATGTGACCGCGGGCTACAAGATCGCGGCCGGCAACGACACGGTTCAGGCACTCTCCCGGGACGCCGCCGACCCGCGTAAATCCGAGGCCGAGCGCGCCGCGCTGTACGACCAGATCTGGCAGATTCTGGCCGACGACGCGAACTGGGTGCCGATTCTGCGCAGCGAGCAGGTCTGGGCGAAGTCGAAGAGCGTCACCAACGTCGACACGCTGCCGTGGATCCGATCCGGGTTCCCGAACCTGCGGACCCTCGCGGTCGTCGGCTGACCGTCGCCATCGCACCGCCCGTCCACTTCTGAAGGGAGAACACACGTTGCTCCGGTTCGCAGCACGTCGCCTTCTGATGGCGATTCCCCTGCTCTTGGTCGTCTCGTTCGTGGTCTTCGTCCTGATCGATCTTGCACCCGGCGATCCGGCCGTCACCTTGGCCGGCGAGAATCCCACGCCGGCGCAGGTCGAGCAGATCCGCGAGCAACTCCGCCTCGACGACTCCTTGCCCGAGCGATACGCGTCGTGGTTGGCCCACGCCGTACAGGGTGATCTCGGTCAGTCGTTCGTCAACGGACAGTCGGTCGCCGAGATGGTGGGCGACCGACTGTCCGTGACGATGTCGCTCGTACTGGTGGCCATGATCCTCACGCTCGTCATCGGCCCGCTGGCGGGACTCGCCGCCGCCGCACGCCCGGGGGCGTGGGTGGACCGGGTGATCACCGCCCTCGCCTCGGCCGCGATCGCGGTGCCGCCCTTCTGGCTCGGTTTGATACTGGTCGTGGTCCTGGCCGTCAATCTGGGCTGGTTGCCGGCGCTGGGCTACGAACCACTCGCCGACGGGTTCGGGCCGTGGATCTCACACCTCATACTCCCCGCGATCGCCCTGGCGATGCTGCCGATGGCGGAGGTGGCCCTGCAATTGAAGACCTCCCTCGCGGACGTGCTCGGCCGCGATTACATCCTCAACGCGGAAGCCAAGGGACTCAGCGTCACCCAGGTCAGGATCAAGCATGCAGCGAAGAACGCCGCGGTGCCCGTCGTCACAGTCCTCGGTTCTCGCTTCGCTCAAATGATCGGCGGCACGGTCGCGATCGAAACGGTATTCGGGCTGGCAGGTCTGGGCACCCTGGCAGTCAACAGCGTCCTCGGCCGGGACATCCCGGTGCTTCTCGGCCTGGTCGTACTCACCACCGCGATCGTGCTCGTCGTCAATCTGCTCGTCGACATTTCCTACGGCTACTTCAACCCGAAGGTGCGCGCATGACAACCGTTCACGAAGCCCCGGCCACCCCGATCGTCCGGCGCCGCGCCGGTCCGGTGCGTGCCTTCGTCGCGGCGTTCACGTCCCGCCGACTTGCCGTTGTCGCGTCGGCATTCCTGCTCCTGTTGGGTGCCGTCGCCGTGTTCGCGCCCGCGCTCGCGCCCTTCTCCCCCGATGCTCAGGACCTCCTGGGGCGGCTGCAATCACCGAACGGAACCCACTGGCTCGGCACCGACGATTTCGGTCGAGATGTTTTGAGCCGTTTGATCTTCGGCGCCCAGGTATCGTTGCGCGCCGCCGCGATCGCGGTGTGCGTCGGGCTTGTCCTCGGCCTGCCGGCGGGCGTGTTCGCGGGGTTCCGCGGCGGTCGAATCGACACGTTCCTGGCACGGGCGTACGACGGTTTGATGAGCGTGCCCGGGCTGATCCTCGCACTGACGCTCGTCGCGATCCTCGGCCCAGGACTGACCAATGCGATGATCGCGGTCGGTGTAATTCTCGCGCCCCCGTTCTTCCGGGTCGCGCGCGCCGCAACCCAGGATGTCCGTCAGGAGACCTACATCGAGGCTGCGACGGCGCTGGGCTGCTCGGGTCCCCGCACCGTCCTCCGGCACATTCTGCCGAACGTCCTGCCGTCTGTGATCGTCCAGATGTCGGTCGCCCTGGGTATCGGAGTGAGCGCGGAGGCCAGCCTCAGCTTCCTCGGCCTGGGCGTCCAACCACCCACGGCCAGTTGGGGTTCGATGCTGACGACGGCCAGCCAAACCATCTCGGTCGCCCCCTACCTGGTGTGGCCACCGGGAGTGATGATCTTCCTCACCGTTCTCGCGTTCGCGTTCGTCGGCGAGGGTCTGCAAGCGGCGCTCGGCCGCCGGAGATCAGGAGGTTCACATGCGTGACGTACCGACCGCGCAACCGCTACTCGAGGTTCGCGGTCTCACGGTCGAGTTCGACCAGAGCGGCCGTTGGGTGCCTGCCGTCCAGGACGTGTCGCTGGAGGTCGGGCGCGGGGAGACGGTGGCCCTCGTCGGCGAATCCGGTTCGGGAAAAACTGTCACGGCGATGGCGGTCCTCGGACTCACCGAACGACGTGGGGGCCGAATAGCGGGCGGGTCGATCCGACTCGACGGCCGCGAGCTGGTGGGTCTGCCCGAGCGGGAGCTGCGCGCGGTCCGAGGTAATCACGTCGGCATGATCTTTCAGCAGCCGATCCGCAGCCTCAACCCGGCGTACACGGTGGGCGAACAGATCGCCGAGAACGTTCGGGCGCACCTCGGGCTGGGGCGAAAGGCCGCGTGGGCCCGCGCCGTCGAGATGCTCGAGATGGTGCACATCCCCGACGCCGCCCGGCGCGCACAGGAATATCCGCACACGTTCAGTGGCGGTATGGCCCAGCGGATCATGATCGCCTCTGCGGTGGCGTGCGACCCACAGATGATCATCGCCGATGAACCTACGACGGCGCTCGATGTGACGGTCCAGGCTCGCATTCTGCAGTTGCTCCGCGAGATCCAGGAACGGACCGGCGTTTCGGTCCTGTTCATCAGCCACGATCTGGGCGTGGTCGCCGAAATCGCGGACCGGGTCGTCGTGATGTACGCCGGCGAGGTCGCCGAGCAGGGAACGTGCGAGGAGGTGTTCTTCGATCCACTCCACCCGTACACCTCCGGACTGCTGGGATCGATCCCAGCAGTCGGCAACGGGCGGCTCCTGCGCACGATCGCGGGACGGATTCCCGCGCCCGGTGAATGGTCGGAGGGCTGCCGGTTCGAGGCCCGCTGCCCGCACGCGCTCGCCGGTGTCTGTGATGCCCGACATCCGGCGACGGCGGCACGTGCCGACGGCCGGGCCGTGCGGTGCTCGCGAGTACAGGAACTGGTATTGGAAGGGGTGGTCCGCCCGTGACCGCACTGTTGGAAGTCACAGGCCTGCGGAAATCGTTCGGCGGACGTCGTGGATTGGTCGGGACTCGCAAGGCCGCCGCACCTGCCGTTCACGACGTCGCGTTCACGATCGAGGCCGGGCGCTCACTCGCACTCGTCGGCGAATCGGGGGCCGGCAAGTCGACCGTCGGCCGACTGGTCCTGCGTCTCATCGAACCCGATGCAGGCACGATTCGGTTCGACGGCGTGGACGTCCGTGCGTTGGGAAGCCGCGAGCTTCGTGGACTCCGACGCCGCATGCAGATGATCTTCCAAGACCCTTTCAGTGCCCTCGATCCGCGGATGAGCATCGCCGAGGCCGTCGCCGAGCCCCTGGCCATTCATCAGCGATTGGGCCGGGCCGATCGGGATCGGCGCGCCGCCGCGCTCCTCGACAGGGTCGGGATCGGCGGGCGTTATCTGGAGCGGTTCCCCGCGGAACTCTCCGGCGGCCAGTTGCAGCGGGTGGCGATCGCTCGGGCGCTCACCGTCGAACCCGCGCTGATCGTGTGTGACGAACCGGTCGCCGCACTCGACGTTTCGGTGCAGGCGCAGGTGCTCAACTTGATGCAGGAACTGCAGGACGAACTCGGACTGTCCTACCTGTTCATCACCCACGACCTGGCGCTCGTCGAGGTGATCGCGGACCGCGTCGCCGTCATGTCGGCGGGCACGATCGTCGAGGAGGGCCCCGTGAACGACGTCTTTGCGAATCCGCGCCAGGAGTACACCCGGCAACTGCTCTCCGCGATTCCGATTCCCGTCCCGCGGTCGTCGCGGATCTCGACGGCCTGATCCCGTCTGCGTTCGGATCTCCTCAGGAACCGAACGCCGACGGGAACACGTCCCGGTAGCTGGGGATTCCGGCGACGGTGGTGGCGGCGAGGATCGCATCGACGATCGCTCGTTCGACGCACTGCGCGGCCGCGGTGCACACCGCGTCGAGGATCGGCAGTTCCGCGGGGAAGGCTGCAGGGACGCCGTCCGGCAACGGGGTCTCGTGCGTACCGGTCGCGAGCGCGAAGATCGTGTCGCCGTCCAGCGGAGAGTGCGCGGGCCGGATCGCACGCGCCATGCCGTCGTGCCCGGCGACCGCGACCCGACGGCAGGACGCCTTCGACAGTTTTGCGTCGGTGGCGACCACGCCGATCGTGGTGTTGAGCACCGTGGCCTTCTCCGCGAGGGCGTTCGCCGCCGCGAGTTCCTCGGACGAGGGCAATCTCATGCCGCGCCTTTCGGCGTCCGCGAGCGACAGACCCCATGGCAGACCCGTCTCGGGATCCCACACGGAACCGACCGGATTGGCGACCATGAGCGCCGACACCGTGATGCCGTGGGCCGGGCCACCTTCGATGACCGCGCTCGCGGTGCCGACACCGCCCTTCAGCACCCCGGCACGCGCGCCGGTGCCCCCACCGACGCAACCCGTCGCGACTGTCGTGGACGCGCGGTCCGCAGCGCGGTAGCCGAATTCCGCAGTCGGCCGGATGCGCCAGTCGCCGACCGGCAGGTCGAAGACGACCGCTCCGGGCACGATCGGGACCACCTGTCCGGGCGCCCCCATCGGGATGCCGTAGTCGTGTTCCTCGAGCCACCGCATGACACCGTCGGCCGCGGCCAGACCGTACGCGCTACCGCCCGACAGCAGCACCGCATGCACCTGCTGCACGGAATGGCTGGGGTCGAGCAGGTCGGTCTCCCGGGTACCCGGGCCGCCGCCGCGCACGTCGACACCGGCCGTCGCGCCCGACGGCGCGAGGACGACGGTGCAGCCCGATGCCGCTCCGTCGCCGAGAGTCGCGTCCGCGTCGAGCACGTAATCGTGGCCGACGAGGACCCCCTCGACGTCGCACAGCGAATCCGTCGGTCCGATCCGGACCGACGTACCGGGCGCCGTCACGAAACCAATGCCTGCACGAGGGAGTCCTGCATCCACGTCAGCCAGTGGTAGACGTCGTAGTGCGGGGCTCGCGGATCCTCCGGATCCACCTCGTCGGGAGTGTCGGCGTCGATACCGAGGTTCGTGCCGAGCGCGAGGCGCACGTCGTTGAGCCCGGACAGCCAGGCGTCCGCCTGCTCGGGCGTGAGGACGACCTTCCCGCCCTCGGCGGGCACGGTCTGCAGGATGACCGATCCCGCCGCGAGCTTGTCGTCGATGATGTCGGGCTCGTGGAGGCTGCGGAGCGCCCCGTTGACGTTGCCCCGTTCCGTGTCGTTGTCCGGCTTGTCAGGGTCGGCGCGTTGGAAGTCCGGAAGCAACCGAGCGAGAACGTCGTCCGAGGGCGCCTCGGAGTTACCGGTCCGCAGGCCGGTGAGGGCGGCGAGTTCGTCGGTCGGCGCCGATGCCGCACGCTCCTCGAGGAGTCCGGACACCGAGGTCACCAGGGACCTCAGCACCGCCGCCTCGTGCGCGTCCAACTCCGAACGCAGCTTCAGGCCGCCGAGTGAGTTCTTCCTGGTCCAAGTCCGCACGTCTGTACCCGGGATCCTTACGGTCGAGAGAGGTCGATGGATGGAGGTCTAGCTGCTGTCGCGCTGCATCGTTGCCCACAGGCCGGCCGCATGCAGCTTCCGCACGTCGCCCTCGACCTTATCGCGAGAACCGCTGGATACGACCGCTTTGCCCTCTTTGTGAACCTGCATCATCAGATCCGTCGCCTTCGCTTTGCTGTAGCCGAAAAGCTTCTGAAAGATGTACGTCACGTAGTGCATGAGATTGACCGGGTCGTCCCAGACGACGGTCACCCACGGACGGTCCTGCGCCTCGGCCGTCTCCTCGATCTCCGCCTCCGCGGGCGAGACCTGGGGTGCCGCAGCGGGCATCTTGCCGACAGGGACTGCGGTCGGGAGAGTCGTCATTGTGGAACACGGCGCCATGCGTCCAGGGTACGGCGTGGTCATCGAACCCGACACCCGCGCCCGACGCCCGAATCGTAGAGTTGGCCACGTGGCAACCGTTCCCGCGCTCGGCGGGCCCAGCACTGCGCTCCTGACCGACCAATACGAGTTGACGATGATCGAAGCGGCGCTCGCGGACGGCTCCGCACACCGGCGCTGCAGCTTCGAGGTGTTCGCCCGCCGACTACCCGACGGACGCCGGTACGGTGTGGTCGCCGGCATGGGGCGCATCGCGGACGCGTTGTCGCGCTTCCACTTCGGCGAAGCGGAGCTCTCGGTCGTCTCCCACTTCCTGAACGACGCGACGGTGCGCTGGCTGCGGGACTTCCGTTTCACGGGCGACATCGACGGTTATCGCGAAGGCGATCTCTACTTCCCCGGCTCCCCGATCCTGTCGGTGCGGGGGACATTCGCCGAATGTGTCCTACTCGAGACGCTCGTGTTGTCGATCCTCAACCACGACAGTGCGATCGCCTCGGCCGCGGCGCGCATGGTCAGCGCCGGTGGCGGACGTCGGATGATCGAGATGGGCTCGCGACGGGCGCACGAGGAATCCGCGGTGGCGTGCGCCCGCGCGGCGTACCTCGCGGGGTTCGACGCCACCTCGAACCTCGAGGCTGTGCGCCGGCACGGCGTCCCGGGCGCGGGCACGAGCGCACACGCCTTCACGCTGCTGCACACGAAGGACGGCGTCCCCGACGAGGTGGCCGCGTTCCGATCTCAGGTCGCAGCGCTCGGGGTCGCCACGACGCTGCTCGTGGACACGTACGACATCACCCGCGGCGTAGAGAACGCGGTGGCCGCGGCCGGCACCGACCTCGGCGGCGTGCGGATCGACTCGGGCGATCTGGGAGTGCTCGCGCGGCAGGTACGCGAGCAGTTGGACGGTCTCGGAGCGACGGGAACCAGGATCGTCGTGTCGGGAGACCTCGACGAGTATGCGATCGCCGCCCTGCGTGCCGAGCCCGTCGACGTGTACGGCGTCGGGACGTCGCTGGTGACGGGATCCGGCGCCCCCACCGCGGGCATGGTCTACAAGCTCGTCGAGGTCGACGGCGTCCCGGTCGAGAAGCGCAGCAGCCACAAGCAGTCACGCGGTGGCACCAAGCGCGCGGTGCGCCTGAGTCGGCCGTCGGGCACCGTTGTCGAGGAAGTGCTGTACCGGGCGGGCGCGCCGGCCCCGGAGATGGGCGAACTCGAGGCGCGAGAGTTGCTGATGCCGATGGTGCGCGGAGGCGACGTCGCCGACAACCTGCCGACGCTGGCCGACAGTCGCGCCTTCCTCGCCCGCAATCTCGTGAGCCTGCCGTGGGAGGGTCTCAAGCTCTCGCACGGCGATCCGGCCGTGCCGACTCGATTCGTTGCATCGGCCGAACCCACGACCAGCGGAGAGGGGTGGCCACCGTGACCGGACGTGCACTGATCGTCACCGACGTCCAGAACGACTTCTGCGAGGGCGGATCGCTCGCCGTGGCGGGTGGCGCGACGGTCGCCGCCGAGATCAACGCACTCCTGTCCGGGCAGGGGTATGTGGCGATCGTCGCCACGCGGGATCACCACGTCGATCCCGGCACCCACTTCTCCGACGACCCGGACTACGTCGACACCTGGCCGCCGCACTGCGTGGCCGGGACACCGGGGGCCGAGTTCCACCCGGCGCTCGACACCGAGCCCATCGAGGAGATGTTCTCGAAAGGTGAGTACAGCGCCGCCTACTCGGGCTTCGAGGGCACGTCCCGGTCGGGCGAGCCCCTCGCCGACTGGCTGCGCCGACGCGACATCGACGCCGTCGACGTGGTCGGCATCGCGACCGACCACTGCGTGCGGGCGACCGCCCTCGACGCCACCGGCGAGGGCTTCCGCACACGGGTGCTGCTCCCCTTCACCGCGGGCGTCTCCCCCGTCACCGTGGCGGCCGCGCTCACGGAACTCGACGCGGCCGGTGTCGAGCTGGTGGGTGGAGTTTCCGGCCGGTCCGACGACGAGCATTGACCCCTCACGCCGGATCGCGTCGGAGGCGAGTAGACCGTCTCAGCGATGCGCGGTGGAGGTGAACTGATACGTGGCCGCGTCGACGATCTCGTCCGGGGTGAGGGCGATCTCTTCGTTCAACCATGCGGTGACCAGTTCGGCCAAGCCGCCGACGAACAGCAGCCCGTTGATCTCCCCCTGCAGCGTCGGCCAGGCTCGGTCGCCGTACATCCGGGCTGCCTCGTCCGCGACCATCCGGGCGAAGCCGCGCAGCGCTGCGCGCCTGTCGGTGCGCAAGGGTTCGAAGGCGGCGGATTCGATCAGCGCGAAACGCCCCTTGCGGGGATCGTCGGTGAGAATGGCGACCAGCGATGCGATGGCACTGCGGACCCGCTGCTCCAGGGTGCCGGTGCTCGCGTGCAGCGCCTCCAGTCCGGCCTGACGGACTTCGGCGACTATGCCTTCCAGGACCGTCTGCAGGAGTTCGTCTCTGCTGGTGAAGCTTTCGTAGAAGTATCGCTCCGTCAACTTGGCGTGCGCGCAGATGGCCGTCATGGTGGCGCCGCTCCGTCCGGCGGCCGCGAACAGGTCCAGCCCCGCCTCGAGCAAGCGTTCGCGTCGCTGCGCGGCACGTTGGTCGCCGCTCAGGCCGGCGTACCGGCGCGGGGCAGGAGAAGTCATGGCTCGATGTTGACAGACGCAATCCGTGTGACGCACACTACATCCATTCTGACAGGATGCACTGTCAGATTGAACGGGGGTTCATCGTGTCCAAGTTCCTGGCCGACCCACCTACCCACTCGCTGTTGCGCCCGGTCGCGGGACGAGCGGGCCCGCCGGTGGTCGGGCACGCCCTCGCGTACATTCGGGACCCCCTGGCGTTGATGCAGGAGCAGTGGGACCGTTACGGCGAGGTCTCCTGGTTCTCGATGATCGGCCGGCGCTGGATCGCCGTTCTCGGCCCCGACGCGTGCCAGGAAGTGCTGCAGAACAAGGACCGGGCGTTCGCCAACGGCGACGGCTGGTCGGTGCTGATCGGCCCGTTCTTCCACGGCGGTCTCATGCTTCTCGATTCCGATGGACATCTCCGGCACCGCCGAATCATGCAGCAGGCGTTCACCCGCTCCCGACTCGACAAGTCCGTCGAGGCCCTCAACCCGGCAATCGACGCGGCGCTCGACGAGTGGGCCCCCGCCCCCGGATTCCGCGCCTACACCGCACTGAAGAAGCTCACCCTCGATCTCGCCACCGATATCTTCATGGGCGGTGCGGAGGCATCCACTGAGCACGAAATTTCGTCGGTACAAAAGGCTTTCGTCGACTGCGTCCAGGCCGCGACCTCGGTGATCCGCTACCCGGTCCCGGGGACCCGGTGGAAGCGCGGACTCGACGGCCGCAGGGTCCTCGAGGCCTTCTTCCGCCGATACCTGCCCGCGCGGCGAGAGCGCGAGACCGACGACCTCTTCTCCGTGCTCTGTCACATCGAAGCCGAAGCGGGACAACGCTTCAGCGATGACGAGGTGGTCGACCACATGATCTTCCTGTTGATGGCGGCACACGACACCTCCACGATCACCCTCTCCACGATGATGCAGTACCTGGGCCAGCATCCGCAGTGGCAGGACCGGTGCCGGTCAGAGTCACTCGCGCTGGGAACCTCGGCACCGAGCTATGCCGATCTCGACGGACTCGGCAGCCTCGATCTGGTGATGAAGGAATGCCTGCGGATCGTGTCTCCGGTGCCGGTCATGGCGCGCCGTGCGGTACGCGACACCCAGATCCGGGGGCACTTCGTGCCAGCGGGAACCTATACGGCGGTCGCACCCCATTTCACCCACCACATGACGCAGTACTGGCCCGATCCCGAGCGTTTCGATCCCGAGCGCTTCGCGCCGCACCGACGTGAGGACAAGGTGCACCGATACGCCTGGGAACCGTTCGGCGGCGGTGTCCACAAATGTCTGGGCATGCACTTCGCCGGGGCCGAGATCAAGGCGATCATGCACCACCTCCTCCTGCGTTTCGAGTGGTGCGTCGACGCCGACTACGTCGCCCCGCTCAACTTCACCTCCTTGCCGTTCCCGTCCGACGGGCAACCGGTCGATCTGCGACTTCGCCCCCGTGCGCCCGCGGAGCCGCTGCGTCCGGAGTCGTAGTGCCCGCCGGACGGTGCGGCCGGGAAGTCAGCTGCCGAACGCGGAAGTGAGCAACTCGAGCGATCCGAGGAAGGCGTCGGTCGGCGGTTCGGGGACGGGTGCCGCAGCGACGACCAGTGATACCCCGAGGACGGCATCCGGGCTGGTGCCGTTGCCGGCGGTGACGGTGAAGCGGTCGTCGCCGACGGTCGCCTGAATGCCGGTCAGCTCCCGACTGGCGTGGGGGTTCCCCGAACACCACGGCCTTTCGTGTCACTGTTCGGGCGAAATGCCGGAAATAGGTAGTGCACCCGAAAGGAAACCACAGTCCGGGCAGTATGCGGGGGCATCGCACCCTTCGTCGTCGATCGTGCGGGTGATCCCGGGCCGGGGCTGATGCGACGGCGGGCAGTACCCTGTTCCGGTGCCCCGTGAGCTGCCGAACGTGCCCGATCTCCTCAAGCTCGCGGTCCGCTCCCTCGGCGGCAAGGAACGCCAGAATCAGTTGACGATGGCGTCCGCCGTCGCGCATTCGATCGACACCGGCGAGCACCTCGCGGTGCAGGCCGGCACCGGTACCGGCAAGTCCCTCGCGTACCTCGTCCCCAGCGTCCGGCATGCCGTCCAGTCCGGCCGAACCGTTGTCGTCTCGACCGCGACGATCGCGCTGCAGCGCCAGTTGGTGGATCGCGACATGCCCCGGCTCGCCGAGGCGTTGAAGCCCGCCCTGGGACGCCTTCCCCGGTTCGCGATCCTCAAGGGCCGCGGCAACTACCTGTGCATGAACAAGATCCACACGGGGATGGCGCAGGACGATCCGCCGGAGGCGGAGCTGTTCGACGCGTTCGCGATCTCCCGGCTCGGCCGCGAGGTGCAGCGCCTCACCAAATGGTCGTCGGACACCGAGACCGGTGACCGCGACGATCTCGTGCCCGGCGTGAGCGATCAGTCGTGGCGGCAGGTCAGCGTCAGTGCCCGCGAATGCCTCGGCAAGTCCCGCTGCCCCGTCGGCGAGGACTGCTTCGCCGAGCGCGCCCGCGCGGAGGCCGCGCAGGTCGACGTCGTGGTCACCAACCACGCGATGCTCGCGATCGACGCGATCTCCGGGATCGCGGTCCTCCCGGAGCACGACGTCGTCGTCATCGACGAGGCACACGAACTGGTCGACCGCGTCACCGGCGTCGCGACGGCGGAACTGTCGTCGGCGGCGATCAGTGCCGCCGCGCGCCGCGCCGTCAAGCTCGTCGAGGAGCAGGACGTCGACCGACTGGAGGCGTCCGCCGAGGGGTGGGCGGATCTGCTCGAAGAGCTCGCCGCAGGACGGTGGGACGCACTGCCCGACGGTGTCGGCCTGGCGCTGGCCGCGGTTCGCGACGCCGCGTGGAACGTGCGCACCGCGATCGGTCCGGCCAAGCCGGGCATGGCCGCCGCCGATCCGGAGGCCGCGGCGGCGCGCAACTCCGCGCTGTCGGCGATCGACGAGGTCCACGACAGCGCCGTCCGCGTGCTCACCGCGTTCGACGAGCCCGACCCGGCCAAGCGCAAGGACGTCGTGTGGCTGTCGGTCGACGAGAATCGCGGCAACGTGCGCCGGGTCGTGCGGATGGCCCCGCTGTCGGTGGGTGGGCTGCTCCGCGCGAGCCTGTTCGCGGAGTCGACGGTGGTGCTGACGTCGGCCACCCTCACCGTCGGCGGGTCGTTCGACGGACTCGCGGTGAACTGGGGCCTGCCGCCGGAGTCGCCGTCCCGCAGCGACACCGCGACGGCGACCGGCAAGGAGGCGCCGTCGGATGCCGGTGCGCTGCGCTGGAATTCGCTCGATGTCGGATCGCCGTTCGACCACGCGAAGGCGGGCATCATGTACATCGCCCGGCACCTGCCGCCGCCCGGACGGGACGGCCTGTCCCCCGCGTTCATGGACGAGATTGCAGAACTGGTGACCGCAGCCGGTGGCCGCACTCTGGGCCTGTTCTCGTCGATGCGGGCCGCGAAGGCTGCCGCCGAGGAGATGCGCGAGCGCCTCGACGTGCCGATCCTGTGCCAGGGTGACGACGCGACCGGCACTCTCGTGAAGAAGTTCTCGGAGGACGAGCCGACGACGCTGTTCGGCACGCTGTCGCTGTGGCAGGGCGTCGACGTCCCCGGGCCGTCGCTGAGCCTGGTGATCCTCGACCGCATCCCCTTCCCCCGCCCCGACGATCCGCTGCTCGTGGCGCGTCAGCAGGCGGTGGAGTCGCGCGGCGGCAACGGATTCCTGTCGGTGGCGGCGAACCATGCGGCCCTGCTGCTCGCGCAGGGTGTGGGGCGCCTGCTGCGCAGCGTCGACGACAAGGGGGTGGTGGCGATCCTCGACTCCCGTCTGGCCACCGCCCGCTACGGCGGTTACCTGCGCGCGTCGCTGCCCCCGTTCTGGGAGACGGCGGACCCCCAGGTGGTACGGCAGGCACTGACCCGGATCGCAGCGTCACGCCCGTCGTCCTGACTTTCGGCTGTCCTCGAAACCCGGCCGGGCCGGTGCCGGGCGTCCTATGCTCGGGCGATGGACCCGGTGATCTCGGTTCGCGGACTCACCAAACGCTTCGGTGACGTCCATGCTCTCGACGGCCTCGATCTCGAGGTCGGCCCCGGCGAGGTCCACGGCTTCCTCGGCCCCAACGGTTCCGGCAAGTCCACCACCATCCGGGTGCTGCTCGGCCTGCTGCGCGCGGATGGCGGCGACGTCTCGGTGCTCGGATCCGACCCGTGGCGCGACGCGGTGAGCCTGCACCGACACCTCACGTACGTGCCGGGCGACGTGAACCTGTGGCCGAATCTCACCGGTGGCGAGGCCATCGACCTGTTCGGACGGCTGCGCGGCGGCCTCGACGAGCACCGCCGCCAGGAACTCCTCGAGCGCTTCGAACTCGATCCCACCCGCAAGGGCCGCACCTATTCCAAGGGCAACCGGCAGAAGGTGGCGCTGGTCGCGGCGCTCGCGGCCGACGCGCAACTACTCATCCTGGACGAGCCGACGTCCGGCCTGGATCCGCTGATGGAGGCCGTGTTCCAGCAGTGCATCGGCGAGGCCGCGCGGGACGGGCGCACGATCTTGCTGTCGAGCCACATCCTCGCCGAGGTGGAGTCGCTGTGCGGGGTCGTGACGATCATCCGTGCGGGACGGACCGTGCAGAGTGGAACATTGAAGGAGTTGCGGCACCTCACCCGCACGACGGTCACATCGACCACCCGCCACTCCCCCGACGGCCTCGCAACCGTAGCGGGCGTACACAACGTGAAGCCGCTCGACGATCAGGACAACAGCGTCACGTTCGACGTCGACTCCGATCACATCGACTCGGTGATGACGACACTCGCCGGCCTCGGGATCGTGACGATCACCGCGAACCCGCCGACGCTCGAGGATCTGTTCCTGCGCGAGTACAGCGACGAGTTCGATTCGCTGGGCATCGAGCGGCGATGACGACGCAGGTCGCGGGTGTCGAGCAGGCAGCGCGGCCCGCCGCCGCCGGGGCGGCCGACCCGCTGGCGGGCACGTGGGCGCTCACCCGCCTCGCGCTGCGCGTCGACCGGATCCGCCTGCCCGCGTGGGTGATCGCGGTCGGCGGGTCGACGGTGCTGCTGGCGTCGAGCTATCAGAATCTCTACCCCACGCCGGAGGCCCGGCAGGCGCGCGCCGCGCTCATCGAGTCGCCCGCTGCGACCGCGCTCGCAGGACCGGGATACGGGCTGTCGGACTACACGCTCGGCGCCATGGTCGCCAACGAGATCGCGGGCATGACGATGATCGCGGTCGCGATCATGTCGGTCCTACTGGTGACGCTGCATCTGCGGACCGAGGAGGAGACCGGGCGCGCCGAGATGCTGAGGTCCGGTGTCGTCGGGCGGTTCGCACCGATCACGTCGGGGCTCGCGGTGGTGCTGCTGGCGAATCTGCTGATCGCGGTGGTGCTGGGTGTCGGTCTGACCGCCGTCGGCCTGCCGGTGTTGGGTTCTTGGAATCTCGCGGGGTCGGTGTTCATGGTCGGACTCGTGTTCGGCGCCACCTCGGCCCTGTTCTCACAGGTCACCGAGCATGCCCGCACCGCAAGCGGATTGGGTTTGGTCGCGGTGGCGGTCGCCTACCTGCTGCGGGCGATCGGTGACGTCCGCGCCAAGGAGGACGACAGCATCTGGTCGTGGCTGTCGCCCATCGGTTGGGGGCAGGCCACTCGCGCCTATGTCGACGAACGTTGGTGGCCGCTACTGCTGGGGCTGGCCGCGGTCGTGGTCGGTGTCGTGCTCGCATACGCGGTGGTGGGCCGACGCGACGTCGGCGCCGGTCTCGTCGCGCCGCGCGGCGGCCGGCCCCGTGCGAGCGCTGCGCTCGATGGGATCGCCGCGCTGACGCTGCGAATGCAACGCAACCAGATCGCGGCGTGGGGCATCGGGGTCGCTGCGTTGGCGTTCCCGATCGGTGCGCTGGGCCAGCAGGTCGCCGAGTTCGTCAACCAGGATCCGCGCCTGGCCGGGTTGCTGCCGGGCGGCGAGAGCAACGCCGCGCAGGGCGCGTTCGCGCTGTATCTGGTGTTCCTCGCGATCATGGCGTGCATGTACGCGATGACCGCGATCCAGTCGGCCCGGGGCGAGGAGACGTCGGGCCGGGCCGAGGACGTGCTGGCGAGCCCGGTGTCGCGGTGGCGGTGGCTCGGCGCGCAGCTGGTGGTGATCTCGGTGGCGACATCGCTGATCGTGCTGGCCGCCGGCGCCGCGATGGGAGTCACCGCGGCCGCGACACTGCACGACGGCGGAATGTTCGGTCGGCTCGTCGGCGCCGCCGCGAACTTCCTGCCCGCGACACTGACCGTCATCGCGCTGAGCGCCGCCGTGTACGCGTGGTTCCCCCGAATGCTGGCCGTGGTGTGGGTGTACCTCGGGTACGCGCTCGTGATCGGGATGTTCCTGGAAGTCCTCCCCGACTGGACCGGCTGGGCGTCACCGTTCCACTTCACCCCGAATCTGCCTGCCGACGAGTTCGACATCGTTCCGGTGCTCGTGCTCCTCGTCGTCGCGGCCGCGCTGTACACACTCGCGCTCGTCGGGTTCCGGCGCCGGGACATCCAGTCCTGATATAGGGCTGGAGAAGGTCCCGCTAGACGTACGGTGCCGCGACGAGCCCCAGTTCGGCGTCGGTCGCGAGCAGCCGGTGGTGCGGCAGAACGCGGACGGTGTATCCGACCGATCCCGAGACGGGCAACGGAGTGACGGCTTCGAACACCTCGCCGAGTCCGTCGGTACCGGTGTGCACCATCTGGACCGTCGAGACGTCGGTGAGGTCGTCGTTCGCACCCACCCGGCCGAGCACCGCGTGCACCACCACCTCGTCGGGCGACAGCCCTCCCAGGCGGACGAACGCCCGCAGTGACAGGTCTGCTCCGATCTCCGGATTGTCGGGCAGTCCGGCGCTGTCGACCTGCGCCACCTGCACACCAGGCCATGCCGCCTCCACACGGCGCCGATACTCGGCGATCTCGAGGGCGCCGGCGAAGTTGTCGGGCAACGTGTTCCGGACCGCGATCGCGGCCGGTGCGTAGTACTCGACGGAGTAGTCACGCACCATGCGCGACGCAAGTACCTTGGGCCCGAGGCTCTGCAGGGTGTGCCGCACCATCTCGATCCACCGACCCGGAACGTCGTCCTCGTCGCGGTCGTAGAACCGCGGCAGCACCGACCGCTCGAGCAGCTCGTACAGCGCGGTCGCCTCGAGATCGTCGCGGCGGACCTCGTCGGCGACGCCGTCGGCGGTGGGGATGGCCCAACCGTTCTCGCCGTCGAACATCTCGTCCCACCAGCCGTCGCGGATGGACAGGTTGAGCCCGCCGTTGAGGGCCGACTTCATGCCCGACGTCCCGCACGCCTCGAGCGGGCGCAGCGGGTTGTTGAGCCACACATCGCAGCCCCAGTACAGGTAGCGGGCCATGGAGATGTCGTAGTCGGGCAGGAACACGATGCGGTGCCGCACGTCGTGCTGGTCGGCGAACCGGACCACCTGCTGGATGAGTGCCTTGCCGCCCTCGTCGGCGGGGTGGCTCTTGCCGGCGACCACCAACTGCACCGGCCGTTCCGCGTCCAGCAGCAGCGCCTTCAGCCGCTCGGGGTCGCGCAACATCAGGGTCAGACGCTTGTAGGTGGGGACGCGGCGCGCAAACCCGACGGTCAGGACGTTCGGGTCGAACACCTCGGCGGTCCACCCCAGTTCGGCCTCGGTGGCGCCGCGCTCGAGCCACGACGCTCGGACCCGTCGGCGGACCTCGTCCACCAACTGCGCGCGCAGTGTGTTCCTGGTCGACCACAGCTCGGCCGGATCGATCTCCCGCAGCCGTTCCCAGCCGCGGGCCTCCTCGAGCATGTCCGGCCCGACCAGTCGGCGTGCGAGGTCCATCCACTCGCGAGCCGCCCACGTCGGGGCGTGGACGCCGTTGGTGACCGACCCGATCGGCACCTCGGCGGCGTCGAATCCCGGCCACAGCGACTCGAACATCTCGCGGCTCACCTCGCCGTGCAGCTTCGAGACCCCGTTGGCGCGCTGGCCGAGGCGCAACCCCATGTGCGCCATGTTGAACGTGCCCGGGTCGTTCTCGGCGCCCAGCGCCAGGATCCGGTCGACGGCCAGTCCCGGCAGCAGCGTGGACTCGCGCTCCCCCTCGTTGCCGCCGAAGTAGCGGCGCACCAGATCGGCCGGGAACCGGTCGATGCCGGCCGGCACCGGAGTGTGGGTGGTGAACACGGTGCCCGCGCGCACCGCCGCCAGCGCGGTGTCGAACCCCAGTCCGGCGCCGCTGACCAGCTCACGGATGCGCTCGAGACCGAGGAACCCCGCATGTCCCTCGTTCATGTGGAACACCTCGGGGTCCGCAAGACCGTGTGCGCGCGTGTAGGCACGCACCGCCCGGACGCCACCGATCCCGGCGAGGATCTCCTGCTTGATGCGATGGTCCTGATCGCCGCCGTACAGCCGATCGGTCACCGCCCGCAGTTCGGGCTCGTTCTCCGCGATGTCGGAGTCGAGCAGCAGCAGCGGGACCCGACCTACCTGCGCGATCCACACCCGCGCCCGCAGGACCCGGCCGCCGGGCATCGCGACGTGCACCAGGACCGGTGCGCCGGGGCCCCCGTCACCCGCGTTCTCGGTGAGCAATCGCAACGGCAAGCCCTGCGGATCGTGTGCCGGGTAGTGCTCGGCCTGCCAGCCGTCCGCGGTGAGGGATTGCCGGAAGTAGCCGGAGCGATACAGCAGTCCGACGCCGATCAGCGGCAGGCCCAGATCCGACGCCGCCTTGAGATGGTCGCCCGCGAGGATGCCGAGTCCACCGGAGTAGTTCGGGAGCACCTCGGTGACGCCGAACTCCATCGAGAAGTAGGCGATTCCGGTCGCGAGTGCGGCGCCCCTGTCCTGCTGATCCTGGTACCAGCGCGGGCGTGTCACGTAATGGTCGAGGTCCGCGGCCGCGCCGTCCAGATCGGCCAGGAACGTGGGGTCGACCGCCAGTTCGTCGAGCCGGTAGGGATCGACCTCACCGAGCATGCGGACCGGGTCGTGGCGCACCGCCACCCACAATTCGGGGTCGATCGATGCGAAGAGGTCCTGCGTCGGCGGATGCCAGGACCAGCGCAGGTTGGTCGACAACGGACCCAGCGCCGCGAGACGCTCGGGCAGATGGGCTCGGACGGTGAAACGACGCAGGGCTTTCACGCCGCGAACACTACCCATGTTCGGGGCCGGTGACCTGCCGAGTCGTGGGACCTGACGCACCATGGGCCGTGGGACCTGGCGCACCATGGACGGATGACTATCCCCGCGCTACCCGACCCGCTGAACTACCGTTGATTGATCAGCGTCGACACCCTCGGCCCTGACCCGGACAGTCGGAACCCGAACGGAGTACGCGTGCCAGGTCGCCTCGCCATCGATGACGTGCTGCCCTCGATCGAGGGCGGCCGATTCCCGGCCAAGGCCGTGGTCGGCGAGGTGTTCCCGGTGTCCGCGACGGTGTGGCGCGAGGGCCACGACGCCGTCTCCGCGACCCTTGTCGTCGAGGGACCCCGCGGCGCCGCCGAAAGGCTGTGCCTTCGCATGCATCCCGGGCCGACGCTCGATGCGTTCCACGCGACGTTCGCGCCGTCGAGTGTCGGAACGTGGACGTATCGGATCGATGCGTGGGGCGATCCGATCCAGACGTGGCGCAGCGCCGTCGAGGCGAAGCTCGCCGTCGGGCAGGGCCCCGCGGAGCTCGCGAACGACCTGGAGCTGGGCGCACGACTCTTCGAACGCGCCGCCGAGGGCGCCGAGTCCTCCCACCACGATCGGCTGCTCGCGGTCGCGGCCGCGCTGCGGTCGGATCGGCAACTACCGGTGCGCGTGGCACCGGCCTTCTCGACGGAGATCGCCGAGGCGCTTCGAATCCGCCCGCTGCGGGAACTCGTGACGTCGTCACGCACCTACGACGTCGTCGTCGATCGACGCCGGGCGCTGTTCGGATCGTGGTACGAGTTCTTCCCCCGTTCGACGGGTGGCTGGGACGAGCACGGTGCGCCCCGGCACGGCACTTTCGCGACCGCCGCCGAGGATCTGCCACGGATTGCCGCGATGGGCTTCGACGTCGTGTACCTGCCGCCGATCCATCCGATCGGCGAGGTGAACCGCAAGGGCCCCAACAACTCCCTGACGGCCGGCCCGGAAGATGTGGGTTCACCGTGGGCTATCGGATCTGCCGACGGCGGCCACGACGCGATCCATCCGGACCTCGGCACCGAAGCCGATTTCGAGGTTTTCGTCGCCGACGCCGCCCGCCTCGGGCTCGAGGTGGCGCTCGACCTCGCGCTGCAGTGCGCTCCCGATCACCCCTGGCCGAGTACGCACCCCGAGTGGTTCACCGAACTGCCCGACGGCACCATCGCGTACGCGGAGAACCCGCCCAAGAAGTACCAGGACATCTACCCGCTCAACTTCGACCACGACCCGGACGGCCTGCACAGCGAGGTCCTGCGCGTCGTCCTGCACTGGGTTCGACTGGGCGTCAAGATCTTCCGGGTCGACAACCCGCACACCAAGCCGCCAGATTTGTGGGAATGGCTCATCGCGGCGGTCAAGCGATCCGACCCGGACGTGTTGTTCCTGGCGGAGGCCTTCACCCGCCCGGCCCGGCTGTACGGGCTGGCGAAACGCGGCTTCACGCAGTCGTACACGTACTTCACGTGGCGGGTGAACAAGTGGGAACTCACCGAATTCGGCACCGAGATCGCAGCCAAGGCCGACGAGGCCCGCCCCAACCTGTTCGTCAACACGCCGGACATCCTGCACGAGAGCCTGCAGCACGGCGGGCCGGGCATGTTCGCGGTGCGGGCGGCGCTCGCCGCGACCCTCTCGCCCACCTGGGGCGTGTACTCGGGATACGAACTGTTCGAGCATGTCGCCGTGCGCCCGGGCAGTGAGGAGTATCTCGACTCGGAGAAGTACCAACTGCGTCCGCGCGACTTCGCCGGTGCGCGCTCGCGGGGCGAATCGCTCGAGCCGTGGATCGCGACGCTCAACCGGATCCGCCGTGCTCACCCGGCCCTGCAGCAGTTGCGGAACCTGCACTTCCACCACGTCGACAACGACGCCCTCATCGCGTACTCGAAATTCGACCCGGTGACCGGCGACGCCGTGCTGATCGTGGTGAACCTCGACTCCTTCGGGGCCCGGCAAGGATTCGTCTCCCTCGACATGCCGGCGATCGGACGCGACTGGCACGATCACCTCACCGTCCACGACAAGGTCAGCGGCGAGCAGTACGAGTGGGGGCAGCACAACTTCGTCCGGCTCGAGCCGTGGCGTGCATGCGCCCACGTCCTGGCGCTGCCGCCGATTCCGCTCGAGGCCCGCCGACGCCTCGCCGACCGGGCACACAACCCGTGACGACCCCGGACGCGGTGTGCCCGCCCGACCCCCACGACCTGACGCTGCTCGCGCAGGGCACCCATCACGATCCGCACTCGGTACTCGGCGCACACGCTCGCGCCGACGGCACCGTGATCCGCGCCCTGCGCCCGGGCGCGGAGTCGGTGTCGGTGCGGATCGACGGCCGGGACCACCCACTGCACCACGTCGCGCACGACGTCTTCAGCGCGTTCCTTCCGGTCCCGGACCTCGTCGACTATCGCCTGGTGGTCACGTACCCCGGCGACCACGTCGCCGTCACCGCCGACGGCTACCGCTTCCTACCCACCCTCGGCGAACTGGACCTGCACCTGTTCGGCGAGGGCCGGCACGAACGCCTGTGGGACGTCCTCGGAGCGCACCCGCGGACGTACGAGACCCCGGACGGCGTCGTGCAGGGGACGTCGTTCGCGGTGTGGGCGCCGGCCGCACGCGGTGTGACGGTGCTGGGCCAGTTCGATCTGTGGGGCGGACGGACGTTCCCTCTGCGGGTCCTCGGCGGTACCGGAGTCTGGGAGGTGTTCGTCCCCGATGTCGGCCCCGGCGAGATGTACAAGTTCCGGATCCACGGCCACGACGGTAGCGTCCGCGACAAGGCCGACCCGATGGCGTTCGCGACCGAGGCCCCACCCGCCACCGCCTCGATCGTCGCGGTGTCGGCGTACCGGTGGACCGATCACGAATGGATGTCGGCGCGAACGGGACTCGAACCGAACCGTGAACCGATGAGCGTCTACGAGGTACACCTGGGTTCCTGGCGACCCGGCCTGAGCTACACCGAACTGGCCGACGAGCTGAGCGCGTACCTCATCGAGACGGGGTTCACCCACGTCGAACTGTTGCCGGTCGCCGAACATCCGTACGGCGGTTCGTGGGGATACCAGGTGACGTCGTACTACGCCCCCACGGCGCGATTCGGTTCGCCCGACGACTTCCGCTACTTCGTCGATCGGCTGCACCTCGCCGGCATCGGCGTCATCGTCGACTGGGTGCCCGCGCACTTCCCGAAGGACGAGTGGGCGCTCGCGCGATTCGACGGCACTCCCCTGTACGAACACGCCGACCCGCAACGCGGCGAACAACTCGACTGGGGCACCTATGTTTTCGACTTCGGTCGGCGCGAAGTCCGCAACTTCCTCGTCGCGAACGCGTTGTTCTGGTTCGACGAGTTCCACGTCGACGGGCTGCGCGTCGACGCCGTCGCCTCGATGCTCTACCTCGACTACTCGCGGGCACCCGGCCAGTGGACGCCCAATGTGCACGGCGGGCGGGAGAACCTCGAGGCGGTCGCCTTCCTGCAGGAGATGAACGCGACCGTGCACAAACTGAACCGGGGTGTCGTCACGATCGCCGAGGAATCGACGGCGTGGCCCGGCGTCACTCGGGGCACGAGCGTCGGCGGCCTGGGGTTCACGATGAAGTGGAACATGGGCTGGATGCACGACACGCTCGGCTATCTGCAACGCGACCCCATCCACCGCAGCTTCCACCACCACGAGATCACCTTCTCGCTGATGTACGCGTGGAGCGAGCACTACTTGCTCCCGATCAGCCATGACGAGGTGGTTCACGGCAAGGGCACGTTGTGGTCCCGCATGCCCGGCGACGACGGAACGAAGGCCGCGAGCGTTCGGGCACTGCTCGCCTATCTGTGGGCACACCCCGGCAAGCAATTGCTCTTCATGGGCCAGGAATTCGGCCAGAGCAGCGAATGGTCCGAGGAGCACGGGCTGGACTGGCCCGAGCTCGAGGATCCCGCGACCGGCGACCTGCATCGGGGCATCCACGCGCTGGTGTGCGATCTCAACGCCAAGTACCGCGCCACGCCCGCGCTGTGGTCGCTCGACACCTCCCCGGGCGGCTACTCGTGGATCGACGCGAACGACACCGAGAACAACGTGCTCAGCTTCCTCCGGTACGGCAGCGACGGTTCGATCGTCGCGTGCCTGTTCAACTTTTCGGGTTCGCCTCACACCGATTACCGCGTGGGCTTGCCCGAGACCGGAACCTGGTCTGAGATCCTGAACACCGACGCAGTGGACTTTCGTGGATCCGGGCTCGGCAATCTGGGTGCGGTGACCGCCACGGAACGCTCGTGGCACGGCCGCCCGGCGTCGGTGGTGGTGACACTGCCGGCGAGTTCGGCGATCTGGTTGGAACTGGAACGGTGAGGGGAACTCTCGGTGACTGGGCTGGATCGGTGAGGACGCGATCGCAACGGGCGAGCACCGCGAGGACCCTGCTCACGGTCCTGATCTCGGCGACGTTGGCGGCAACCGCCTGCGCGACGACAACCGACGGCCACGCCGTGTCCATCTACGACGACCCGTTCACCGTCGCGGGTCTTCCGGCGACGGGGGGCCCGAGCGGCCCCCGCGACGGAGTGCCCGACGCCCAGATCGCCGTGTCGGGCACCGACGGCAGCGACGTCGACGCCCTCGCGGCCAACGCGATCGCCGACATCGAGGACTACTGGGCTGTCGAATACCCGAACGTCTTCAAGGGCACATTCGCACCGGTGTCGGAATTGCTGTCGTGGGATCCGGACGGTCCCGGCGGAATCCGGTTCTGCGGAATGGACACGGCAGACCTGGTCAATGCCGCGTACTGCATCAAGCAGGACACGATCGGCTGGGATCGCGCCTACCTGCTGCCGAGCCTCATCGAGGCGTTCGGCCCCATGTCCGTCGTGATGGTCCTCGCCCACGAGTACGGCCACGCGATCCAGCACAAGGCCGGGCTCGTCGGCGACGACGATCCGGGAATCGTGGTGGAGCAACAGGCGGACTGCTTCGCGGGCGCGTTCGTCCGGCACGTCGCCGAGAACGGGGCACCACACTTCACCCTCAACACGTCGGACGGCCTCAATTCCGTCCTCGCCGCGACAGTCTCGGTCCGCGACGCGGCCCCCAACGATCCCGATTCGATCCACGGTTCCGCCTTCGAGCGGGTCACCGCGACCCAGATCGGGTTCACCGACGGCGCTGGGGCCTGCACACGAATCGACGCGGACGAGGTCACCTCGCGGCGGGCGAGCCTCCCGCAACGATTCGACGGCAGGAACGACGACGGCGAACTCCCCGTGACGAAGGAATCCCTCACCGCGCTGTTCGACTCGTTCGGTTCGGTGTTCGCGCTCGACGATCCGCCGAAACTCGATCTGAACGGCACCGACACCACCTGCGCCGACGCTGCCACCACCCAGCCCGTCGCATACTGCCCGTCGACCGACACGATCAGTGTGGACGTCGCGGCGCTCGCAGCGCGCGGACGCCCCTCGACGGCTACCGGCAGCGTCGATCCGCTCCTCAGCGTCGACGTCACGGGCGACTACAGCGCGTACGTCCTGGTCGCGTCGCGGTACACGCTCGCGGTGCAGAAGGCCGCCGGCCAATCCATCACTGGCCCGCAGGCCGCGTTGCGGGCCGCCTGCCTGTCCGGTTCGGTGACCGCGGCGCTCAGCCCCGACGGTTCGACCACCGGCGCCGAACGCCGAATCTGGTTGTCGGCGGGCGATCTCGACGAAGCGATCTCCGGACTACTGTCCGACGGCCTCGCCGCGAGCGACGTCGACGGCGACACCGTGCCCAGCGGCTTCTCCCGGGTCGACGCGTTCCGCACCGGCGTTCTCGGCGGGCAGAAGGCGTGCGACGGACGGTACCGCTGACGACTCGGCGGCGCAGCCCTCAGTAGAGAGCTGACGCCAGCTTTCGCCGCGCCGCGATGACGACGGGTTCTGCCGGATCGAACAGCTCGAACAACTCGAGCAGACGCGTCCGAACTGTCGTCCGGTCGTCGCCGAACGTGCGCTTGACCAGCGAGACGAGTCGGTCGAACGCGGCTTCCGGCCGCTGCGAATACAGCTCGGCATCGGCGGCCGCGAACTGCGCATCGATCGAATCCGGCTGCGCGTCGGCAACGTCGACGACGTCGTCCGGCAGGTCCTGCACGCGGCCGAGGAAGCGAACCTGACGCAACGCGGCCTGTGCCTGCTGGTTGCCCGGCTCGGAATTGAGAATGAGGTTGTAAGCCGCCTCGGCGCCCTCGAAGTCTCCGTCGTCGAGCGCGTTCTCCGCCGCTACGAAGCGGGGGTCCTCGGGTTCGGGTTCGGGTTCGCCGTCACCTGACGGCGGACCGGCCAGCTTGCCTGCGACCGCTTCCTGCAACGCTGCGATCCACTGCCGCAACTGCGGCTCCGGCTGCGCGCCCGCGAAGTCGGCCAGTGGACGTCCCGCGGCGATCGCGACGACCGTCGGCACGGACTGCACACCGAATGCCTGAGCGATGCCCGGATTCGCATCGACGTCGATCTTCGCGAGCACCCAGTTGCCACCGCCCTCGTGGGCGAGCTTCTCGAGCAACGGCGACAGCTGCTTGCACGGTTCACACCACGTGGCCCACAGATCCACGATGACCAGAACCTCGTTGGATCGCTCGAGGACCTCGGCCTGGAACGTCGCCTCGGTGACGTCGATGACGGGCGCCAGCCCGGTGGCGTTCACGGGGGCGGCTGCGCCGTCGGACGGCGGACCGGTGGACGCGCTCGGCGATGCCGGAGCACGGTCCTTCAAACCGGACAGATCAACGGCTCCGGACATGGCCGCTGCGATATTGGGGGACGGACGGGAACCAGGTCGAGTCACCGCTCAAGTGTGTCACGAGTGACGGGCGGGCAGCCATTCCGACCCGTCACTCGAAAAGTGCCGTCAGGCCGCGACGCGCTCCGTCTTCTGCGTAGCGCCCGTCGACAGCTCGCCGAGGCGGCCGTTGCGCGCGGCCCACATCTCGAACCAGATCGTCATGAACGGCGGGATGCTCGACACCATCGCGAGGGCGAACGTCGCGAAGTTCCACTTCAGTGCCCGCGCGGTGAACAGCGTCACGATCACGTAGATCACGAAGATCGCGCCGTGGAAGGGTCCGAAGATCTTGACGCCGATCTCGGGGCCCTCCTCCGGGAGGTACTTGAATGCCATTCCGATCAACAGACCGGCCCAACTGATTGCTTCCAGAACGGCCACGAAACGGAAACGCTTGGGCCACGAGCTGAGATCGAAGAAGTTCGCCATGGTCGCCATTGTGCCCGAGAAACTACGACACCCCGTAGTTGAGACTCGTCACAGTCTCGACCACGAGGTGTCGTCGAGGAGTAGTGGCCTACTTCTTCGGGACCCGCACGATCAGCGCGTCGCCCTGGCCGCCACCGCCGCAGAGAGCGGCCGCGCCGACACCGCCACCACGTCGCTGCAGCTCGAGGACCAGATGCAGGGTGATGCGTGCACCGGACATGCCGAGCGGGTGGCCGATCGCGATGGCGCCACCATTGACGTTGACCTTGGCCGGGTCGAGGCCCAGCTCACCGGTCGACGCGATACCCACGGCGGCGAACGCCTCGTTGATCTCGACGACGTCCAGATCCTTCGGGTCGATGCCCTCGCGCTCGCAGGCGCGAGCGATCGCGCGCGCGGGCTGGGACTGCAGCGTCGAGTCCGGGCCGGCGACGACGCCGTGCGCACCGATCTCGGCGATCCACTCGAGACCCAGCTCCTCGGCCTTCGTCCTGCTCATCACGACGACGGCGGCGGCACCGTCGGAGATCTGCGACGCAGTACCGGCCGTGATCGAGCCGTCCTTCGCGAATGCCGGACGCAGCTTGGCCAGCGATTCGGCGGTGGTGTCGGCGCGGATGCCCTCGTCCTCGGCGACGACGATCGGCTCACCGCGGCGCTGCGGAATGGTGACCGGCACGACCTCGTCGGCGAAGAGGCCGTCCTTCCAGGCGCGGGCCGCGTTCTGGTGCGAGGCGGACGCGAACGCGTCCTGGGCCTCACGCGTGATGCGCTGGTCGTCGTCCTGGTTGCGCTGCTCGGTGAGGTTGCCCATCGGCTGGTCGGAGAAGATGTCGTGCAGGCCGTCGTAGGCCATGTGGTCGCGCAGCGTGACGTCGCCGTACTTGAAGCCCTCACGGCTCTTCTCGAGCATGTGTGGGGCCCGGGACATGGACTCCTGGCCGCCGGCCACGACGATCTCGAACTCGCCGGCACGGATTAACTGGTCGGCCAGCGCGATGGCGTCGATACCCGACAGGCACACCTTGTTGATCGTGAGCGCGGGGACGCTCATCGGGATACCCGCGGCGACGGCAGCCTGACGCGCCGGCATCTGTCCCGCACCGGCGGTGAGGACCTGTCCCATGATCACGTAGTCGACCTGATCGGGCGCGACACCGGACTTCTCCAGGGCGCCCTTGATCGCTACACCGCCGAGGTCGGACCCGGAAAGGTCCTTCAGGGATCCCAGCAGTCGTCCGACGGGGGTACGAGCCCCGGCAACGATGACAGAAGTGGTCAAGATTCCTCCAGCGGTCGATCTTGGTCCGGGCAGCGGCCTCAGCCCCCGGCCCGGCGCGAACAGTTCAAACGGTAGCGCTACCGTCTGATACATGACATCTTCCGCCCCCAGCCCCGCCCCGAGTGGACTGACCTCCGAGCTCGTGACCGCGATCGACCACGTCGGTATCGCGGTTCCTGATCTCGACGCCGCCATCGCCTGGTACGGCAACCACCTCGGCATGGTCTCCCTCCACGAGGAGGTCAACGAGGAGCAGGGCGTCCGCGAGGCAATGCTCGGATACCCGGGCCAGGCTGCCGGCGCCCCCGCCATCCAGCTCCTCGCCCCGTTGAACGAGAACTCGACGATCGCGAAGTTCATCGACCGCAGCGGCCCCGGCCTGCAGCAGCTCGCGTTCCGCGTCACCGACATCGACGCGATCAGCACCCAGCTGCGCGCCGACGGCGTCCGCCTGCTGTACGACGCACCGCGCCGCGGTACGGCGGACTCACGTATCAACTTCATTCACCCGAAGGACGGTGGCGGCGTCCTCATCGAGCTCGTCGAGCCGGCCGCGGACGGCGGACACTGACCGGGATTCCCGGATGCCTCCGCGGGGTGGGCCCGGTGTGACGATCCCGGTCCCACTCCGCGGGCACACCGCCTGTCGTCCCCGGTAGATTGGCGGGCATGGCCTACGACCGCGGCATGCCGTTCACCATCGTCCGCAAGGGATACGACAAGGACGAGGTTCGGCGTTACTTCGACCGTTTCGACACCGAGTTGCGCCTCATGGCGACGGATCGCGACGCCGCGGCCGCGCAGGCCCGCGAACTGGCCAATCAGCTCGAGGACGCACGCGACGAGATCGACGAACTCCGGCGCGACGTAGATCGGCTCTCGGTCCCGCCCACTACTGCGGAGGGCATGAGCGAGCGCATCTCCCGCATGCTCCGCCTGGCTTCCGACGAGGCCTCGGAGGTCCGCGCCAAGGCCGAAGCCGAAGCTGCCGAGATGATCTCGGTCGCCGAACAGGAGAGCGCACGGCTTCGCGAGCTCTACGAGACGAAGACCGAGGAACTCGAGAAGCGCCGTGAGGTGCTCGAACGCGAGCACGAGCAGACCATGCAGGCCGCCCGGGCCGAGGCCAAGCGGATCGTCCAGGCAGCGCAGGCCGAGAGCGACCGCCTCACCGCGGAGGCCGAGGCCAAGCGCATCCAGGTCCAGCAGGACTTCGAGATCACGATGTCGGAGCGTCGCGCCAAGGCTATCGCCGAGATCGAAGAACGCGAGGCGAACAGCAAGGCGGACGCCCAACGGCGCCTCACCGATGCGAGCCAGGAAGCCGCCCGCCGCCTGCAGGTCGCTACCGAGCAATCCGAGCGCAAGATCGCCCACGCCAAGGAACTCGCCGAGGAGCTGCGCGTGCTGCGCGGCCGGATCCTCGCTCAGCTGTTGGGCATTCGCGGCCAGCTGGATTCGGTTCCGGCAATGTTGGCCTCCGTCAACCGCGAGTCCGAAATGCTCGACAATGTCGCGGCACCCGAACTCGATACCGACAACGGTGCCGCTGTCGAGTCCAATGGAGGCGGGGAGGTCCCTGCCGGCGCTCCCGCAACCAGCTAGGACCAGCGGCGGGTCAGCCCGCGCGTCCCGCGTCCCGACCAACACCCGGTGTGCCAGTGCCGACGGTCGTCGGCACCACCGCGGTCGGTCGGCCACGCGACCACATGAGCCACGCCCGGACGCACCTCTTGGTCGCACCCGGGACACCGATAGCTCTTGGTGGCGCGGGCACCGGGGATCTGCCGCACCATGAATCGTTCGTCGCCATATCCGGCAGGACCGGATTCCTCGCGTGCCAGCGCATCGCCGAACAGACCGCCGCGACTCTCCCCCGTCGATCCTCCGGATCGGCGCTGGGACTTGCGGGGCTGGTTATGACGCGGCACCGCACCAGTCTAGGTGTCGCCGCGCGCGCTGAGCGACGACGATCAGAACAGACGGAACTCGGTACTCTCGGTTCCTCGCAGTGCCTCGTAATCGAGTACGAGGCACCGGATTCCGCGGTCGGTCGCCAGAGTCTTGGCCTGCGGCTTGATCTGCTGAGCGGCGAACACGCCACTGACCGGTGCCAGCAACGGATCCCGATTGAGCAGTTCCAGGTAGCGCGTCAGCTGTTCGACGCCGTCGATCTCACCACGGCGCTTGATCTCCACCGCGACCGTGGCACCGTCCGCGTCGCGACACAGCAGATCGACCGGGCCGATCGCGGTCATGTACTCGCGGCGAATCAGGCTGTAACCGTCACCAAGAGTCCCGACGTGCTCTGCCAGCAACTCCTGTAGGTGCGCCTCGACGCCGTCCTTGACCAGTCCGGGATCGATGCCGAGTTCGTGGCTCGAATCGTGCTCGATCTCCTCGATCGTGATCCGAAGTTCCTCGCCGCCCTTGTTGGTGACGATCCACAACTGCTGCTCCGCGCCGTCCGACGATTCACCGTCGGTGGTCTCGGACAGCCAACACGGAGGGCTCATCCAGTTCAACGGCTTGTACGCCCGGTCGTCGGCGTGAATGCTCACCGAGCCGTCCGCCTTGATGAGGAGCAGTCGACGCGCCATCGGAAGATGGGAGGTCAGACGACCGACGTAGTCGACACGGCAACGAGCAATTACGAGACGCACTCCGCCCACCCTAGTGGATGGATTCGGACTACTCTCGAACGACCATGGACCCGCGCCGATCCGCCTCCACCCCACTCGGATCCCGTCTGCTCGGAACGCCTTCCGAGACTCCGCGTATCCGGCGCATCCGGGTCCAGACCCTGCTGACGACGTCACTTGTCGGCGCGAACCTCATCGGCGCAGCGGTAGTGGCGATACTCGTCACGTACGTCGTACCGGGGCCGGAGATGCTTTCCGACGAATTCCGATTCCTCAACTTCATCGTCGTCCCGATCTATCTCGCCGTCGCCCTCCTCATCGGCACGATCATGGGCACGCGGCGTGCCCTGCACAGCCTCGAATGGATGATGCAGGACCGCACACCGACTCGCCGCGAACAGTTGACGGCACTGACGATGCCCTGGCGGCTGACGAAGATGCAGATCGGTCAGTGGACGATCGCGCTCGTCATCCTCACGGCGGCCTACGGGCTGGTCGACCCGGAGGCCGTGCCGAAGGTCGCATTCACGATCGCATTCGGCGGAATCACCATCTGCGCTTTCAGTCACGTGTTCAGTGAATTCGCGCTTCGTCCCGCGGCCGCCCGAGCGCTCGAGGTGGGGACCCGCCCCGACGTGAGGCTCGGCGGCGTCGTCGGACGAACGCTGCTCGCGTGGGTTCTCGGCACGGGTGTCCCCATGACCGGACTCATGATCGTCGCGGTCTTCAGCTACTTCAACCGCGCCACGACGCGGGAGCAACTGATTGTGGCGATCGTCGGCCTCGGCGCAATCACCCTGTTTTTCGGCCTACTCCTCATCCTTCTCTCCGCGCGCGCCACAGTCGCGCCGATCCGCGCCGTCAAGACCGGCATGAGCCTGATCGAGGAGGGCGATCTCGACGCCTCGGTCGTCGTCTACGACGGCACGGAACTCGGTGAACTTCAGTCCGGCTTCAATCGAATGGCCGACGGTCTCCGCGAGCGCGAACGCATCCGCGATCTTTTCGGACGGCACGTGGGCCACGATGTCGCCGCGGCTGCGCTCGTCGAACCGCCGCAGCTCGGCGGTGAAGAGCGTGAGGTCGCCATATTCTTCGTCGATCTCGTGGGATCCACGGAGCTCGCCGCGACTCGACCGCCTACCGAGGTCGTCGACCTCCTGAACCGGTTCTTCGAAGTGGTCGTCGACGAGGTCGATCGCCATGGTGGATTCGTCAACAAGTTCGAGGGTGACGCGGCGCTGGCGATCTTCGGCGCACCCCGTGACATGGACGACGCTGCAGGGCAGGCGCTGGCGGCCGCTCGCACGATCCGACGCCGCCTCGCCGTCGAGGTTCCCGACTGCCGCGCCGCAATCGGAGTGGCAGCGGGGACAGCCGTGGCCGGCAACGTCGGCGCCCGCGAACGCTTCGAGTACACCGTCATCGGCGATCCAGTGAACGAGGCGGCCCGACTCTCGGAGGTCGCCAAGGGCGATCCGGGGCTCCTGCTCGCGTCACTTCCGACGGTCGAACGTGCCGGCACCGCTGAAGCCGAATTCTGGGCCGCGGGTGGGGAAGTCAACCTGCGCGGTCGAGCGGCACCCACCCGACTCGCTCATCCCATCGATCGCGTACATCAGAGTGGACCGCGGGACGCGATCTCGTCACTCCCGAGCCTCGGCTGAGCGCCCCATTCGCCACCGCATTCAGTGAGGTCGCCGGCTCATACAACAAGAGGAAATTGATACGGAAATGCCGAAGGCCCCCACCCTGACGGGTGGGGGCCTTCGGTTGAAAGGTGTTCGGCGGTGTCCTACTCTCCCACACCCTGTCGAGTGCAGTACCATCGGCGCTGGAGGGCTTAGCTTCCGGGTTCGGAATGAGACCGGGCGTT
>NZ_QAOW01000004.1 GCF_003051005.1 Rhodococcus sp. OK519 | reverse complement strand
TACGAGAACCACATCGACAAGTTCTCGTTCACCGTCCCGTTCGTGTGTGGTGCCACCAACCTCGGTGAGGCCCTGCGCCGCATCAACGAGGGCGCTGCGATGATCCGTTCCAAGGGCGAGGCCGGCACCGGAGACGTCTCCAACGCCACCACCCACATGCGCAAGATCCGCCAGGAGATCCGCCGCCTGACCTCCCTCCCGGAGGACGAACTGTACGTCGCGGCGAAGGAACTGCAGGCCCCCTACGACCTCGTCGTCGAGGTCGCCAAGGCCGGCAAGCTCCCCGTCACCCTGTTCACCGCCGGTGGCATCGCGACCCCCGCGGACGCGGCGATGATGATGCAGCTCGGCGCCGAGGGCGTGTTCGTCGGCTCCGGCATCTTCAAGTCCGGCAACCCCGCCGAGCGTGCTGCCGCGATCGTCAAGGCCACCACCTTCCACGACGACCCCGACGTCCTCGCGAAGGTCTCGCGTGGCCTGGGCGAGGCCATGGTCGGCATCAACGTCGACGACATCCCCCAGCCCCACCGCCTCGCCGAGCGCGGCTGGTGATCTGACCCGCGGATCGATCCAGGTCTGACGAACGCGGTGAGGGCCGATACGGCTCTCACCGCGTTCGTGTTTGTGCGTTGCTAGCCTGAGCGAACGTGGCGGAAGGAGCCCCAGATGGCGAAGATCGAGCAGATCCTCGAACTCGAGCGACTCGAGCGGGACATCTTTCGGGGTATCGCGACCGAGACGATCCTTCCCCGCACGTTCGGCGGTCAGGTTGCCGGTCAGGCACTCGTGTCCGCGGTGCGGACCGTCGACGAGCAGTTCCACGTTCACTCTCTGCATGGCTACTTCCTGCGGCCCGGTAATCCGGTGATGCCGATCGTGTACCTCGTGGACCGCATCCGGGACGGCCGTTCCTTCACCACGCGTCGGGTAACCGCGGTGCAGGACGGGCAGGCGATCTTCACGATGTCGGCGTCGTTCCACGTTCTCGACGAGGGGATCGAGCACGAGGACATGATGCCGCCGGTGCCCGCGCCGGAGGAGCTGCCCGACGCCTCGACGCTTACGTCGGAGGAGATGTCGTGGGAGTTCCGCGAGTGGGCGGACTGGGATCTGCGGTACGTGCCGGCCGACCGGATCGAGCGCCGGCGGGGCGTTCCCGTCCAGCAGCAGGTCTGGTTCCGCTCCCGCGAGGCGCTGCCCGACGACCCGGTCTTCCACATCTGCACGCTCGCGTACATGAGCGATATGACGCTGCTTGCTTCGGCCAGCACCACGCACCCCGACACCCCGATCCAGAGTGCGTCCCTCGATCACGCGCTGTGGTTCATGCGTCCGTTCCGGGCCGACGACTGGCTGCTCTACGACCAATCGTCGCCGTCGGCGGGATTCGGGCGTGCTCTCACCCAGGGCCGAATCTTCAACCGTGAAGGCCACCTCGTGGCGGCCGTCGTCCAGGAGGGGCTCACGCGGTTTCTGCGCCGCGACTGACGTCGCCCGTCGGGCCTTGGCGGATGCGGACTGCGGACCGGCGGCTGATAGCGTTTCCGGAGTCAATAGCGTCGAATAGTGCAGGATTTTCACTCGTGACCAATCAACCGACGATCGGCGTGCTCGCACTGCAGGGCGACGTCCGCGAACATCTCGCGGCACTCGAAACCAGTGGGGCCCGGGCGATCGGCGTGCGCCGACTGTCCGAACTCGAATCCGTGGACGGCCTGGTGATTCCGGGTGGCGAATCGACGACGATGAGCCGCCTGCTGACCGTGTTCGAACTTCTCGACCCGCTGCGTGCGCGATTGAAGGACGGACTGCCGGCATACGGATCGTGTGCCGGCATGATCCTGCTGGCAAGTGAGGTCCTCGATACTCGTCCGGATGCACAGCATCTCGACGGACTCGACATCACGGTGCGCCGCAACGCCTTCGGCCGTCAGGTGGATTCGTTCGAGTCCGATCTCGAATTCACCGGGATCGACGGCGACCCCGTCCGCGCCGTGTTCATCCGCGCGCCGTGGGTCGAGCGTGTCGGACCCGGCGTCGAGGTGCTGGCCCGCGTGCCGGAAGGCCCCGCCGCCGACCACATCGTGGCCGTGCGACAGGGCCCTGTGCTGGCCACCTCGTTCCATCCGGAGGTCACCGGCGATCGTCGCGTGCATCAACTGTTCGTGGACATGGTGCGGGGCAACTGAGGCCCCGCACCGGTCACCTGGCCGTGGTCACCACGCGTTGAGGGCGTCGAGGATCTGGGGACGTGACTTCCACAGTTCCGCGGACCAGTAGCCCCAGTTGTGCGTGCCCTGCGCGGTGAAGTCGTACGTCGCGGAGATCCCGAGGCTTTCCAGTCGCATCTGGAACGCGCGCGTGTTGGCCAGGGCGAGCGACTCGAGCCCCATCGCGTTGGACGTGTTGAACGACGTAATCGATCCCGACGATCCGAGCGAGCCCTGCAGGTTCGACGATCCGAGCGACCCCAACAGGGCTCCGGGCGCGTCGTACTCTCCAGGTAGTCCGTTGCCCGACGAGATGTACATCGACAGCCCACGCAGCATCGGTGCGAATACGAACGGGTCGTTCCGCATCCATTGCTGGTCCCATGGCGGGCCCCACATGGCATCGGAGTTGAAACCTCCGGCCTCGAGCATCGCGATGCGGATCATTTCGCGCATGCCGGGCGCCGAGAGATTGAGATACCCCGAGTAGGAGCCCGCGAACTTGAACTGATCGCGGTGATACGCCGCGAGGGTGAACGCCGCGGATCCGCCCATGGACAATCCGGTCACGGCGTTGTTGGTGCGGGAGACACCCCGGGTTGCGAGGTAGTTCGGCAATTCCCGGGTCAGGAAGGTCTCCCACTTGTAGGTGACCTTCTGCCCGTTGAAGTTGCTCGGCCCGTACCAGTCGGAATAGAAGCTCGACTGACCGCCGACCGGCATCACCAGGGTGACGTTGTCGAGGCGGAACTGATCGAGCGCATTCGTCTCGAACGACCACGCGTTGCGGTCGTCTCGCGCGCGCATGCCGTCGAGTAGATACAGCGCGGCGTTTCCGCCGCGCGCGGCCCACTGGATCTGGACCTTGATCGGGCCCATCGACGAGTCGACGAACACTTCCTCGTACCCGCCGGCAGGTGCCGCCACAGCCGCTGTCGGCCCGGTTACGGCGACGAAAGCAGGCAGCGCGAGCACCGCCGCGGCGATGGCGATCAGCCGCCGTCTCACCCGTTTCGATCGGCCCGGTCCGTGAATGCGCATGAGTACGCCCTTTCCCCCAACGATTCCGACTTCCCTCCGTGCGCCCCCGCGCGAGAAGTCGATTCCGTCGTCCTTCGAGTCCAGTCATGGATGTCGTCATCGATGTCTTTGGAAGGCTCCAACGAACCGGGCGGACTGTCCACGGAACTGTCCAAGAGGTACCGGATCGTGACCTTGGTCGGTGGGCGCTCCGTCCGACGTGGAAAGGTATGCAGGTAGCATCGAACATCCGACAGAAGTGCAGTCGATTCGTCGTGGGATTTGTCGTAATTGCCACGGCGCGCTGCAGGAAGGGGCTCCCACGAATGAGCGGCCACTCCAAATGGGCCACCACCAAGCACAAGAAGGCTGTGATCGACGCCAAGCGCGGCAAAGCCTTCGCGAAGCTGATCAAGAACATCGAGGTGGCGGCTCGTACCGGTGGCGGTGATCCGGCGGGTAATCCCACCCTCTTCGACGCCATCCAGAAGGCCAAGAAGACCTCGGTGCCGAACGACAACATCGAGCGCGCGCGCAAGCGCGGCGCCGGTGAAGAGGCGGGCGGCGCCGACTGGCAGACCATCATGTACGAGGGCTACGGCCCCAACGGTGTCGCGGTGCTCATCGAGTGCCTCACCGACAACAGGAACCGTGCCGCAGGCGAGGTTCGGACCGCGATGACCCGCAACGGCGGCAACATGGCGGATCCCGGTTCGGTCTCCTACCTGTTCACTCGCAAGGGTGTCGTCGTATTGGAGAAGAACGGCCGCACCGAGGACGACCTCTTGGAGATCGTGCTCGAGGCCGGTGCCGAGGAGATCAACGACCTCGGTGACTCCTTCGAGATCGTGTGTGAGGCCGGCGACCTGATCCCCGTCCGCACCGCGCTCGTCGAGGCCGGTGTCGACTACGAGTCGGCCGATCCGGACTTCCGTGCCTCCGTCGAGGTCCCGGTGGACGCCGAGGGCGCCCGCAAGGTGTTCAAGCTCGTCGACGCCCTCGAGGAGTCGGACGACGTCCAGAACGTGTACACCAACATCGACGTCTCGGACGAGGTACTCGCCGAACTCGACGCATAGTCTCCACCGCACCGACTGCGTGTTGGTGCATCGTCACGCGCCCGCCTCCCGCTATGCTCGAACAACTGTTCGGTAGTGCGAGAGGTGGGCGCGTGCGTGTTCTGGGTGTCGACCCCGGCCTGACGCGATGCGGATTCGGTGTCGTGGATGCCGGCCGTGGGCGTGAGGTGAAACCGGTTGCGGTCGACGTCGTTCGGACGCCGCCGGACATGGAACTCGCGTCGCGGCTCCTGGGGATCTCCAATGCCGCCGACGAGTGGCTCGACAGGTTCCGGCCCACCGTCGTGGCCGTCGAACGAGTGTTCTCCCAGCACAACGTGCGGACCGCGATGGCGACCGCGCAGGCAGGCGGCGTAGTCGCCCTCGCCGCGGCCAAGCGGGGCATCCCTGTGTGCTTTCACACCCCGAGTCAGGTGAAAGCTGCCGTGACCGGCAGCGGTACCGCCGACAAGAAGCAGGTCACCGCCATGGTCACCCGCATTCTCGGACTCGACACCGCGCCCAAGCCCGCCGACGCGGCGGACGCCCTCGCCCTCGCGATCTGCCATTGTTGGCGCGCGCCGATGCTGGATCGGATGGCCGCGGCCGAGGCGGCCGCAGCCGAGCAGAAGCGGCGGTACGAGGCGCGACTGAGAGAAGTTGCAGCCGGAAAGGCAGGGACACGGTGATCGCTTCGGTTCGAGGTGAGGTTCTCGACATCGGGTTGGACCATGCGGTGGTCGAGGCGGCGGGAGTGGGATACCGCGTCAACGCCACGCCCGCGACACTCGCGACGCTCCGGAGGGGCGACGAATCACGTCTGCTGACCGCGATGATCGTGCGCGAGGACTCCATGACGCTCTACGGATTCGCCGACGCCGAATCGCGCGATCTGTTCGGGCTGCTGCAGACCGTGTCCGGGGTGGGTCCGCGCCTGGCGATGGCGATCCTCGCGGTGCTCGAGCCCGAGTCACTGCGCAAGGCGCTGGCCGAGGGCAACGTCACCGCTCTGACGCGGGTTCCCGGAATCGGCAAGCGCGGCGCCGAACGGATGGTCGTCGAGCTTCGCGACAAGGTCGAAGCCGTCGCCGTGGCCGGCGACATCCCGGGGGCGGCTGCTGTGTCGTCGGCCGGCGTCGTCCGAGATCAGGTGGTCGAGGCGCTGACCGGGCTCGGCTTCCGCCTCGAACACGCCGAGAAGGCCACCGACACCGTCGTCGCAGCAGATCCCGAAGCCCCGACGTCCACCGTCCTGCGGTCGGCGCTCGCGCTGCTCGGAAAGACGCGATGATCTTCGACGACGGCGCGGGCGACCACGCGGGGCCGGACGACGAGTCGGCCGTCACCGCGAACTTCGTCGCCTCGGACGGCGAGATCGAATCGAGCCTGCGGCCGAAGAGCCTCACCGACTTCATCGGCCAGCCGCGGGTCCGGGAACAGTTGCAGTTGGTCCTGACCGGCGCGAAGATGCGCGGCGGGACGCCCGATCACGTGCTGCTGTCCGGTCCGCCCGGCCTGGGCAAGACGAGCATGGCAATGATCATCGCTACGGAACTGGGAACGTCGCTGCGGCTGACGTCCGGTCCCGCTCTCGAACGCGCCGGCGACCTCGCCGCGATGCTCAGCAACCTCGTCGAGGGTGACGTGCTCTTCATCGACGAGATCCACCGGATCGCACGCCCGGCCGAGGAGATGCTGTACCTCGCGATGGAGGACTTCCGGGTGGACGTCGTGGTCGGGAAGGGGCCGGGTGCCACGTCGATCCCGCTCGAGGTCGCGCCGTTCACGCTTGTCGGTGCCACCACGAGATCGGGTGCACTGACCGGACCGCTGCGAGATCGGTTCGGTTTCACCGCGCACATGGATTTCTACGAGCCGCACGAACTGCAGCTCATCCTCACCCGGTCGGCCGGCATCCTCGGCATCGAACTCGGTGAGGACGCGAGCGCGGAGATCGCCGGACGGTCGCGCGGCACGCCGCGAATCGCGAATCGGTTGCTGCGCCGCGTGCGTGACTACGCGGAGGTGCGTGCCGACGGTGTCGTCACCAAGGAGGTCGCACAGGCAGCCCTCGCCGTGTACGACGTCGATGTGCTCGGGCTCGATCGGTTGGACCGGGCGGTATTGGGAGCGCTCGTGCGGAGCTTCGGTGGAGGGCCGGTGGGCGTGTCGACCCTCGCGGTCGCGGTGGGGGAGGAGCCGTCCACTGTCGAGGAGGTGTGCGAGCCGTTCCTCGTGCGTGCGGGCATGATCGCCCGGACGCCCCGCGGTCGGGTCGCGACGGCCGCAGCGTGGGCTCAGCTCGGCCTCATCCCACCGCCGGACGCTGCGGTGGGCGGAATCGAGGTGCGCGCCAGGGAGCCACAACTCGGGTCGTTCGACCCGGATGCCGCCGGCACGGGTGAATCCTGAGGTGATTCCTCCGTTCGTCGACCGACGTTGTTCGATATGAGCGAAATGCCATCGGTGACGATTTCCCTTTCGATCGACCCGCTAGTGGCACACTGGTCACTGGCGCGGCACCGACCCGGTTCCGTGGCATCGCCCTGTGTAACGCCCTAAGTGACGAACCCGAGGACTGACTTCCTGATGGAATTGCTGTTTCCGCTTCTGATTCTTGCTCTGCTCGTGCCGATGTTCCTCGGCATCCGGCGGCAGAAGAAGGAGATGAAGAAGACGACCGATCTCCAGGATTCCCTGAAGATCGGTGACCGAGTCATGACCACTGCCGGACTGCATGCGACGGTTGCGGGCCTCGACGATGCGACGGTCGATCTCGAGATCGCTCCCGGCGTCGTCACCACCTGGTCGCGGATGGTCGTGCGTGAGCACATCATCGACGACGACGAGACACTCGACTCCGACGAGACCGACGCCGACGATCATGGCGACGAGACCCCGGACGAGACCCAGCGTCGTCTGAACGGCGAATAGAGCGGTAGCCGCCCGCGGCGGCAGGTTTCCCCTGTCGTCGTGGGCCGGTTCGCGCTCGGATCGCCGAGTGTCCTTACTTGTCATTGATTTGCGTCATCACCTTTGCGTCATCATCTGATCCGCACGTACCGAGGAGACAGACAGACCGTGGCACCTTCGACAGGATCGGTGCACCCAGTGCGCGCGCTCGCCGTATTCACGGCGCTCGTCGCGGTGCTGTATGCGCTGGTCTTCTTCACCGGAGACAAGTCCCCGACCCCCGAGCTCGGGATCGACCTTCAGGGCGGGACGCGAGTCACCCTCACCGCGCGGACTCCTGACGGCAGCACCCCTGGCCAGGACAGTCTCCGTCAGGCGCAGCAGATCATCGAGACGCGCGTCAACGGACTGGGCGTGTCCGGCTCCGAGGTGGTGATCGACGGTGACAACCTGGTGATCACGGTCCCGGGTGACGACAGCGCACAGGCGCGTTCGCTCGGTCAGACGGCCCGTTTGTACATCCGGCCGGTCATCGGTTCGCAGGCGGCGGCCGCTCCCGGCGCGCAGCCGGCGCCCGCGACCCAGGCCCCGACCACGCCGGCGCCCGCGCCGACGGAGCCCGCCGCCATCCCGGACGCTCAGGAGCGGCCGTTCCCGGCGCAGAATCCCACCGAGACGACGGAACCTGCTCCGACAACGGAACCTGCTCCGGCGACGGCACCTGCGCCGGCGTCCGCCGAGCCCACCCCCGGTTCGCCCGAGGCCGCCGCAGCGGAGATCGCCAAGGCCAAGGCCACCCGCCAGAGCGAGGACCCGGCGGTCCAGCAGCAGGCGATGGCGACCCTCGACTGCTCGGCACCGGACCCGCTGCAGGGCAACGACGATCCGGCCCTGCCGCTCGTTGCGTGCTCGACGGACGGCACCACCGTGTACCTCCTGGCGCCCAGCATCATCGACGGCCAGGAGATCTCCGACGCCAGCTCGGGGTACAACTCCCAGCAGTCCCGCTACGAGGTGAGCCTGAGCTTCAAGTCCAGTGGCAGCACCACATGGGCGCAGTTCACGGCAGCGAACATCGGCAAGCAGGCCGCGTTCACCCTCGACTCGAAGGTCGTGAGCGCTCCCGTCGTGCAGGGTGCGACCCCTGCCGGTAGCTCGACGTCGATCACCGGACAGTTCAACCAGACACAGGCGCAGGAACTGGCGAACACACTCAAGTACGGTTCGCTGCCGCTGTCGTTCCAGGCGTCGGAGGCCGAGACGGTGTCGGCGACCCTGGGTCTCGCGTCGCTCGAGGCCGGCCTCATCGCGGGCGCCGTGGGTCTCGCGCTGGTGCTGATCTACTGCCTGGTCTACTACCGCATGCTCGGCGTCCTGACGGCGTTGTCGCTCGTGCTGTCGGGCCTGATGGTCTACGCGGTCATGGTTCTCCTCGGCCGGTACATCGGGTTCACGCTCGACCTCGCCGGCATCGCAGGTCTGATCATCGGTATCGGTATGACTGCGGACTCGTTCGTCGTGTTCTTCGAGCGCATCAAGGACGAGATGCGTGAGGGTCGCAGCTTCCGGTCCGCCGTTCCGCGTGGTTGGGCGCGTGCCCGCCGGACCATCCTCTCCGGTAACGCGGTCAGCTTCATCGCCGCCGCGGTCCTCTACGCCCTCGCTGTCGGTCAGGTGCGCGGCTTCGCGTTCACTCTCGGCCTCACGACGATCCTCGACGTGGTCGTGGTGTTCCTGGTGACGTGGCCGCTGGTGTACATGGCGTCCAAGTCCCGGTTCTGGTCCAAGCCGAGCGTCAACGGTCTCGGCGCGGTCCAGCAGGTCGCTCGCGAACGCAAGGTGGTCGCGGCATCGACCCCGCAGGCATCGTCGGACATGGAGGCATGAACATGAGTGAGTCGAACACCTCCGCAACCTCCACGGGCGCAAGCGACGCGGGCGTCGATCGGGCACTGCTGCCGCACCACAGTTGGCTGCAGCGGCTCTACACCGGCACCGGCGGCTTCGAGGTCATCGGGCGCCGCAAGTTCTACTACATGATCACCGCGGCCATCGTCGGGCTCTCGTTGCTGAGCATCGTCGTGCGCGGCTTCACGCTGGGCATCGAGTTCGAGGGTGGCACCCGCATCCAGTTCCCGGCGCCCTCCGGCGTGACCACCGAACAGGTCGAGACCGTCTACGCCGACAGCCTCGGCCAGGAAGCGGTGTCGGTACAGACGGTCGGTTCGGGTTCGAGCTCGTCGATCGAGATCCGCTCGGAGGCCTTGGACGCCGGTCAGGTCAACTCGCTGCAGAACGCTCTGTACGACGAGTTCCAGCCAAAGGACAGCGACGGCAATCCGTCGAAAAATGCGATCAGCGTCGCGGACGTCAGTGAGACGTGGGGCGGTGAGATCACCAAGAAGGCCCTCATCGCGCTGGTGGTCTTCCTCATCATCGTCAGCATCTACATCGCCATCCGCTTCGAACGGGACATGGCGATCGCGGCGATCATCTCGCTGTTCTTCGACATGGTCGTCACCGCCGGCGTGTACTCGCTCATCGGTTTCGAGGTCACGCCGGCGACGGTGATCGGCCTGCTCACGATTCTCGGCTTCTCGCTCTACGACACGGTCGTCGTGTTCGACAAGGTCGAGGAGAACACCCGCGGGATTCTGCACCTGAACCGGCGCACGTACGCCGAGCAGGCGAACCTGGCCGTCAACCAGACCCTCATGCGGTCGATCAACACCACGGTCATCTCGGTCCTGCCGGTGATCGCCCTCATGGTGGTGGCCGTGTGGCTGCTCGGCGTGGGCACGCTCAAGGACCTCGCGCTCGTCCAGTTGGTGGGCATCCTCGTCGGCGCGTACTCGTCGATCTTCACCGCGACCCCGATGCTGGTGTCGATCAAGGAGCGGTGGGGACCTGTGGCGGCGCACACCAAGAAGGTGCTCGCCAAGCGCGCCGACAACGGCGCCCGCGCCGGAGGTGCCCGGTCGGAGGCACGAGTGCCTTCGACCGCGGGCTCGTCGCCGCGACCCGGCGCGGTACCGACCGGGAAGCGCAACAAGAAGAGGCACTGACATGCCGGACGCGAACAGTTTCCGCCGCGCCCCCCGTGCCACCCGCCGCGCGGCCAGGTCGATCGTCGCCCTGGCCGCCGCGGTCGCGGTGGGTGCGACCGCAGCCTGCGGCGAACCCGCCGATCAGGTGCCGTCGCTGGGGTACGCGATCGACAACGTCGTGACCACCTACAACGGCAATACCGTCGACGGATCGCCGACCGGTGCCGTGCAGGCACTGAGCAGGGTCCTCACCGGGATGAACTACACGGGTCCGTCCGGCGCACCCGTAGCCGACACCGACTTCGGGACCGCGAACGTGCTGCCGGGAGATTCGCTCACGGTCCAGTACCGGCTCAACCCGGCGTCGGTCTATTCGGACGGAGTTCCGGTCTCGTGCGACGACTTCGTCCTCGCGTGGGCGGCGGGCAACGGCCGGTTCACGCGCCCCGGTGACGGCGGTCCGGTGCCGATGTTCGACGCCGCGACTCGGGCGGGGTACGCGGACATCGAACGCGTCGACTGTCAGCCCGGGGCGAAGGACGCCACCGTCGTCTTCGCGCCCGGTCGCGGCTACCTCGGCTGGCGGTCGCTGTTCGGGGCCACCGAGCTGATGCCGGCACACGTCGCGGCGCAGTCCGCGGGCGTGCCCGATCTCGTCGGCGCGATTCGGAGCGGCGATATGGATGCCATCGGCCGGATCGCGGACTTCTGGAACACCGGGTGGCGCCTGGTGCCGGGCGAATTGGATCTGACCAAGTTGCCCTCGTCCGGGCCGTATCGGATCGACTCGTATACCGCGGACGGTGGTCTCGTCCTCGTCGAGAACGAGCGGTGGTGGGGCATCAAACCGCAGACCTCGCGGATCGTGGTGTGGCCCAAGGGTTCGGACGTCCAGTCCGGAATGGCTGCCGGTGACGTCGAGGTCGTCGACGTCGGTGCCGGTTCCCTCTCCGGATTCGATCCGGGTGATGGGTTCGATGTCGCAGAGGAGCCGTCGCGCAGTGTGGAGCAGTTCGTGCTCGCGACGCACGGCGTGTTCGGTTCGGCCGATGCACGTCGGGCCTTCGCGCTCTGTCTGCCCCGGCAGCGGCTGTACGACGAACTCGGGCACCCCGGATTCGACCGCGCCGACGGGGTGGGATCGGGCGTCGTCGACTCTCGGATCACGGCTCCGGACACGCTGTTCTATCCGTCGGCGGTCGCTGCCGAGGGCGGCCTGTACACCGATCCCGATATTGCGGGTGCGACGTCCGCGCGGGAGGCGGCCGGCCAGCAGCAGTTGACGGTCCGGGTCGGGTATCTCGGCCCGGACGAGCGGCGCGCACGTACGGTGCGGATCGTCGCGGACTCCTGCGCGGGCGCGGGCATCACCGTCGAGGACGCGGGCTCGCCCGACTTCTCGCCGACGGCCCTGCGGGCCGGACAGGTCGACGCTGTGCTGGCGGGCACCGCGTCCGCGGCCGGTGCCGCCGGAACCGACACGGTCGATGCCGCAGCCTTCGCGTTGCGCACCGGGAACGGCGACAATTTCGGATCGTTCTCCAACCGGCGATTCGATCAGGTGGTCGACCAACTGTCCGTCGATGCATCGCTGTCCGCCCGCATGTCGCTGCTCGGTGAGGCCGAGGCGATCCTGTGGAACGAGATGCCGACGATCCCCCTGTTCGACCAGCCGCGGACCATCGCCCACTCGAAGGGCATGCACGCGGTCGTCCCCAATCCGACGAGGTCCGGTGCGGGGTGGAACATGGACAGGTGGATACTTCTCAGGTGATTTCTCAGATGGATGCACCGGAAGCCCCCACCCCGGAATTCTCCGCGGTACTCGAGCGGGCGGGCGACGCAGTCTCCCGTCTGACCCGCTGGTGCGACGACTTCCCGACCCCCGGTGTCCGGTTCGCCGACCTCACGCCCGTGTTCGCGGACGGGCCCGGCTACCGCGCGGTGATCGAGGGCCTCGCAGCCGCGGGTGCCGGGGCGGATCTGGTCGCAGGTGTCGACGCCCGAGGCTTCCTCCTCGGCGGCGGTGCGGCACTGGAACTCGGCTGCGGCGTGCTCGCCGTACGCAAGGCCGGCAAGCTTCCGCCGCCGGTGCACTCCGAGAGCTACTCGCTCGAGTACGGTGCCGCGACACTCGAGATTCCATGCGATGCGCCGGACCTGAACGGGCGTCGAGTTTTCGTGATCGACGACGTCCTCGCCACGGGCGGCACGCTGCTGGCGGCGGCGGAACTGCTGTCGCGGGCGGGCGCCGTGGTCGTCGGTGTCGCGGTGGTCCTCGAGATCGAGGAGCTGGGTGGTCGGCAGCGGTTCGACCGGTACCCGCTGACGTCGCTGGTCAGGGTCTGAGGACTACAGTTGTGCCTGGTGGTGTAGCAGTGCCACCGGGTTTCGAGTGGCCGTGGCAATGCGGTGGCAGGAGGTGACGGCATGACCCAGCATCTTGATCGTTCCCAGAACGCTGATGCCACGAATACCGGTGGGGCGTCTCCCACCGAGAAGAGCGCGCCGGTGCCGACGTCGGCATCGCGCCGCGTGCGGGCGCGTCTGGCGCGTCGCATCACCGGTCAGCGCAACGCGCCGATCCGTCCGGTGTTGGAACCGCTCGTCGCGGTGCACCGTGAGCTCTACCCCAAGGCCGACTTTTCACTTCTCCAGCGCGCATACGACGTCGCGGAGCAGCGGCATGCGACGCAGTTCCGCAAGTCCGGCGACCCGTACATCACGCATCCGCTGGCCGTGGCCAACATCCTCGCCGAGTTGGGGATGGACACCACGACGCTCGTGGCAGCGCTGCTGCACGACACCGTCGAGGACACCGGGTACTCGCTCGACGAACTGACCGCCGAGTTCGGCGACGAGGTCGCGCACCTCGTCGACGGCGTGACCAAGCTGGACAAGGTCGTGCTCGGCTCGGCAGCCGAGGGCGAGACCATCCGCAAGATGATCATCGCGATGGCCCGCGATCCCCGCGTGCTGGTGATCAAGGTCGCCGACCGTCTGCACAACATGCGGACGATGCGCTTCCTGCCGCCCGAGAAGCAGGCCCGCAAGGCCCGCGAGACGCTGGAAGTGATTGCGCCGCTCGCGCATCGGCTCGGGATGGCGACGGTGAAGTGGGAACTCGAGGACCTCGCGTTCGCGATCCTGCATCCCAAGAAGTACGAGGAGATCGTGCGTCTGGTCGCAGACCGGGCGCCGTCGCGTGACACGTATCTGGCGAAGGTGCGCGCGGAGATCAACGCGACATTGTCGGCGTCGCGGATCAGCGCGGTCGTCGAAGGCCGCCCCAAGCACTACTGGTCGATCTACCAGAAGATGATCGTCAAGGGCCGCGATTTCGACGACATCCACGATCTGGTCGGCGTCCGGATCCTGTGCGACGAGATCCGGGACTGCTACGCCGCCGTCGGTGTCGTGCACTCGCTGTGGCAGCCGATGGCGGGCCGGTTCAAGGACTACATCGCGCAACCCCGCTACGGCGTGTACCAGTCGCTGCACACCACGGTGATCGGTCCCGAGGGCAAGCCGCTCGAGGTCCAGATCCGGACGCGCGACATGCACCGCACCGCCGAGTTCGGCATTGCCGCGCACTGGCGGTACAAGGAGACGAAGGGCAAGCATTCCAGCGATGTCGCCGAGGTCGACGACATGGCCTGGATGCGTCAGCTGCTGGACTGGCAGCGTGAGGCCGCGGATCCGGGCGAGTTCCTCGAGTCGCTGCGCTACGACCTCGCGGTCAAGGAGATCTTCGTCTTCACCCCGAAGGGTGACGTCGTGACCCTGCCGGCGGGATCCACTCCGGTGGACTTCGCATACGCCGTGCACACCGAGGTGGGGCACCGGTGCATCGGTGCCCGGGTCAACGGGCGACTGGTGGCGCTCGAGCGGACGCTCGAGAACGGTGAGGTCGTCGAGGTCTTCACGTCCAAGGCACAGACCGCCGGCCCCAGCCGGGACTGGCAGACGTTCGTGGTGTCCCCGCGCGCGAAGGCGAAGATTCGGCAGTGGTTCGCGAAGGAGCGCCGCGAGGAGGCGCTCGAGGCCGGCAAGGACGCGATCGCCCGGGAGGTTCGCCGCGGCGGACTTCCGTTGCAGCGTCTGCTCAACGCGGAGGCGATGGCCGCGCTGGCGCACGAGTTGCGGTACGCGGACGTCTCCGCGCTGTACACGGCGGTGGGCGAACACAACGTGTCGGCGCAGCACGTGGTGCAACGCCTGGTCGCGCATCTCGGCGGCGAGACGGCCGTCGAGGAGGAGTTGGCGGAGCGGTCGACGCCGTCGACGATCCCGACCCGCTCGCGCACATCGGGTGACGTGGGTGTGCTGGTGCCGGGTGCGCCGGGCACGGTCGCGAAACTCGCCAAGTGCTGCACCCCGGTGCCGGGCGACGAGATCCTGGGGTTCGTGACCCGAGGCGGCGCGGTCAGCGTGCACCGCACGGACTGCACCAACGCGACGTCGCTGCGTCAGCAGTCGGAGCGGATCATCGAGGTGGAGTGGGCGCCGTCGCCGACGTCGCTGTTCCTCGTCGCGATCCAGATCGAGGCGCTCGATCGGCACCGGTTGCTCTCGGACGTGACGAAGGCGCTCGCCGACGAGAAGGTGAACATCCTGTCCGCGTCGGTCACCACGTCCGGCGATCGGGTCGCGGTCAGCAAGTTCACCTTCGAGATGGGCGACCCGAAGCACCTCGGCCACGTGCTCAACGTGGTCCGCAACGTCGAGGGCGTCTACGACGTCTACCGCGTCACCTCCGCGGCGTAGACGAAGAGCAACCCTGAACCAGCTGAAAAGGCCCCCCGAGCGCTCGGGGGGCCTTTTCAGCTGTGGGAACGAGGTCAGGCGACCTTGGCGGTCTCGATGGTGACCGGGGTCTTGGGGGCACCGCCACCGGCTGAGCTGGATCCGTCGTCGCCGGCGGCCGCGATCTTCTCGATCGTGGCGAGGCCCTCCTCCGAGATCGTGCCGACCACGGTGTACTTCGGCTGCAGCAGCGAGTCCTCGAACACGAGGAAGAACTGGCTGCCGTTGGTGTCGACACCGGAGTTGGCCATCGCGACGGTGCCGCGCGGGTACACGACGGGGTTGTTCAGCGCCGGGTCGTTCGGCGCGAACTGGTTCGTCGGGTACTCGTTGGCGTACCGATAGCCGGGCCCGCCGTTTCCGCGACCGCTGGGGTCACCGCACTGCAGCATCTGCAGGCCGGGCGACGTGGAGAGACGATGGCACGGGGTGCCGTCGAAGTAGCCCTGCTCGGCGAGGCTGACGAAGCTGTTGACGGTGCACGGCGCTTCTGCACGGTCCAGGGTCATTCCGATCGGGCCCTGGCCGGTGGTCAGCGCGACCCCGACCGTGCCCGCGGTGGAGACAGCGGTCCCGTTCGGAGCAGTGACGTCCTTGGCGGCGTTGCCCGCGGCCGAATAGCTGCAGTCGACGGTGGGTGCCGACGGTGCCGGCACCGCGGGCAGTGCCGGGTACTGCGACAGATCGATCTTCGGCGCCTCGGGGGTGGTCCACATGCTCGACGAACTCGTCGAACCGGCGGTGTCCGACGAATCACCGTCGCCGGATGAGCATGCGGTGAGGAGGAGGGCGACGCCGAGTCCGGCGGCCGCGAGTGCTGTGCGCTTCATCAATCCAACCTCACGCTCGTGATGTCGACAGGGGTGGCGGGCTTGCCGTCGGCGCCGCCGCCCTCGGCTCCTGCGGCGGCGATCTTGTCGACCGTCGCGAGCCCGGTCTCGTCGATCGTGCCGAAGACCGTGTACTGCGGCGGCAGTGTCGAGTCGCCGTAGACGAGGAAGAACTGGCTGCCGTTGGTTCCCGCTCCGGCGTTGGCCATCGCGATGGTGCCGCGCTTGTACGTGACCGGCGTCTGCGCGGCGAGGTCGTCGGGGGCGTACTGGTCGGTGGGGAACTCGTTCGGGAACTGGTAGCCCGGACCGCCGGCCCCGGTGCCCGTCGGGTCACCGCACTGCAGCACCTTCAGCGAGTCGCTGGTGGTGAGGCGGTGGCAGGTGGTGCCGTCGAAGTAGCCCTGCGACGCGAGGCTGGCGAAGTTGTTGACGGTGCACGGCGACTGCGCGTTGTCCAGGGTCAGCCCGATGGGCCCCTGCGTGGTCTCCATGCTCGCGCTGACCGTCGCGACCGTGGTGTCGATGCCCTCGGCGCGCGGCGGATTGTTCGGCTTCGTAGCGGCCTCGGCCGGCGTGTACGTGCAGTTGACGAGGTTCGGCAGTGGCGTGGCCCGGCCGGCAGGCATCGCGGCGGCGCTCGGTGTCTCGGACGCGGCGGTGGTGTCGGTCGTGTTGTCGTCCTTGCCGGACAGCGTCACGACGACGGCACCGACCGCGATCACCACGATCGCGCCGACGATAATTCCGCCGATCGTCATCTGCTTGCGCTTGCGGGCGCGCCCGGCGCGCCGTTCGAGCTGGCGTTCCAGCTTTCGTTTCGCGGCCTCGCGGCGCTGCTGATTGCTCGGCACTGCAGTCGTCCTCCCGTGCGTCTCGTTCGGTTTGTTCCGGAATCTCCCGTGGCGCCCGTCACCGCGCATGGGACATGCGCGAGTCTGCCACCTCAACCTGAGAGGATCCTGGCGGGGCGACAGCCTAGGCTGTACTGATCCGCGTCGGATCCCGAATGGCCTCCGTAACCGCCCCGTACTCTAGGAGTTGTCGCCGTGCTCGTCACCGGATTCCCCGCCGGGATGTTCCAGACCAACTGTTACATCCTCGCGCACGACGACTCGGGGGAGTGCGTCGTCGTCGATCCCGGGCAGGACGCCGCTGAGCCGCTGGTGCAGTTTCTGGAACAGCAGGGGCTCGAGCCCAAGGGGGTTCTGCTCACCCACGGCCATCTCGACCACACGTGGTCGGTGCACCCGGTGTGCGAGCGCTACGACATCCCGGCCTACATCCACCCGGAGGACCGGTACATGCTCACCGATCCGGGCCGCGGCATCGGCTCGTCGATGAACCAGATGATTGCGGGCGTCGAATTCCGGGAGCCCGCCGAGGTGATCGAGATCGCCGACGGGGACGAGCTGACCGTCGCGGGAATCGACTTCGTCGTCGACCACACGCCCGGCCACACCCAGGGATCCGTCGTGTTCCGCACCGAACTGGCCACCGAGGACGGCCCGCTCCAGGTGGCGCTCACCGGGGACACCCTGTTCCAGGGTTCGATCGGCCGCAGCGACCTGCCCGGTGGCAACCACGACCAGTTGCTGCAGTCGATTGCGCGGAAGCTGTTGGTACTCGACGACACCACCGCGATCCTGCCCGGGCACGGAGGTTCCAGCTCGATCGGCCAGGAACGTGCCGCCAACCCGTTCCTCGTTGGACTGACCGCCTCCCAGTAAGGAAAAGTAACCACCGTGAGTAAGTCAGGCCTCAGCACCTTCTCGGCCCCCAAGGGCGTTCCCGACTACGTCCCGCCGCAGTCCGCGGAATTCGTCGCCGTGCGCGACGGATTGACCCGGGCCGCCCGGTTGGCGGGCTACGGGCACATCGAACTACCGATCTTCGAGGACACCGGGTTGTTCGCGCGCGGTGTCGGTGAGTCCACCGATGTCGTGTCGAAGGAGATGTACACCTTCGCCGACCGCGGCGACCGTTCGGTGACGTTGCGTCCCGAGGGCACCGCCGGCGTGATGCGCGCCGTGATCGAGCACGGGCTCGACCGCGGCCAGCTTCCGGTGAAGCTCAGCTATGCGGGCCCGTTCTTCCGTTACGAGCGCCCGCAGGCCGGGCGCTACCGTCAGCTGCAGCAGGTGGGCGTCGAGGCGATCGGCGTCGACGACCCCGCGCTCGACGCCGAGGTGATCGCGATCGCCGACGCCGGCTTCCGCGGTCTCGGTCTCGACGGCTTCCGCCTCGAGATCACCTCGCTCGGCGACGACACCTGCCGCCCGCAGTACCGGGAACGGCTGCAGGAGTTCCTGTTCGGGCTGGACCTGGACGAGGACACCCGCCGTCGCGCCGAGATCAACCCGCTGCGCGTGCTCGACGACAAGCGCAAGGAAGTGCGCGAGATGACGGCGAACGCGCCGCTCATGCTCGACCACCTCTCGGAGAGCGCCAAGGCCCATTTCGACGAGGTTCTCGCACACCTCGATGCGCTCGGCGTGCCGTACGTCGTCAACCCGCGCATGGTGCGTGGCCTGGACTACTACACCAAGACGACGTTCGAGTTCGTCCACGACGGTCTGGGCGCGCAGTCCGGCATCGGCGGCGGTGGCCGCTACGACGGGCTGATGGCGCAACTCGGTGGACAGCCGCTGTCGGGCATCGGGTTCGGCCTGGGCGTCGACCGGACGATCCTCGCGCTCGCGGCCGAGGGCAAGTCCGCCGGTAACCCGGCGCGCTGCGAGGTCTTCGGGGTTCCGCTGGGCGGCGCCGCGAAGACCGAGATGGTGAAGATCGCGTACGCGCTGCGCGAGGCCGGCATCCGCGTCGACATGGTCTACGGCGAGCGCGGCATCAAGGGTTCGATGAAGGCGGCGGATCGGTCCGGTGCCCGTCTCGCGCTGGTGCTGGGCGACGAGGATCTCGCTGCCGGCACCATAGCGGTCAAGAACCTGGGCAACGGCGAGCAGACGTCGGTGCCGATGGACGGCGTTGTCGCACACATCGGTTCGATTCTTGCCGACGCCTGACAGGCAGGCGGGGGAGGAGTTCTCCCTCGACCTGATCCCGGCGGCGATGCTGGCGCCGCGCATGCGGAAGGTCGCACTGGTCGCCGTTGTGATCGGGATCGTGGTGGGCGGAGTGGTGGCGATCTTCGCTGCACCGCTGATCGCGGTCGTGGTCGCCGCGGTGATCGCGCTTCCCACTGCGGTGTCCGCTCTGCTGGCGACCCGTCGTCGAATGTGGCTGGCCGGAACCACGATCCATGCCTCGAACGGCCTCGTGGAGAGGCGGATCGACGTCGCGCAGGCCGCGAGCGTGGAGTTCGTCGTCCGCGCGGCGCGGGTCAGTCAGGTAGTCCTGCGGATCGGCGACGGCCGCAGGGTCCGCACTGTGCCGCTCGCGCTCTACACCGCCGACGGTGGCCGCGAACTCGACGTGCTGGGCCTGCGCAAGCTCGCCGACGCCCTGTCGGCGAGTGAGCTGGCTCCGGCCGCGGCGGCGGCGTCGTTGCTGATCGATCAGTTGCGAGCGGAGGCCCGCGGCGCGGGCCTCGAGGAGCGACCGCTGTACCGGGCCGTGGCGCTGGCCCGGGACGCGGGGCGCGTGCCCCAGACGGTCCTCACCGACGCGGAAGTGGCAGCGCTCTCGAACTGAGCCGCCGAAAGCGGTCGTGACGGACTGACCGTCCAGTAACTCCCTGATTGCGGGTTGAGTGGTTCGGTGCGCGGGGCCCGCCGACAGGATTATCGTTCGAAGCATGGTCGGTCTCTGGCCCGTCCTCGACCGCAAGGCTGCGTTCGAGGGTGCTCGGGAACTGCTCCGCGACGGAAGGTCGTGCGGAGTGGTGCTGGTCGGCACCGCGGGCGTGGGCAAGACGACGATGGCGCGGGAGCTGGTGGGATCGCTCACCGGTGACGCCCGCTGGATCGCGGGCACCGAATCGACCCAGAGCATTCCCCTCGGGGCCTTCGCCCCGCACCTCGCCCGGACGACGTCCCGCGATCCGGTGGTCGCCCTGCGGGCCGTCCGCGATGTGCTCGCCGAGGACGGCGTGGCCCCGGACGGCGGCGCCGCCATCATCGGTGTCGACGACGCGCACCTGCTCGACGAGTTCTCCGCGGGTCTGGTGCACCAGTTGGCAGTCGGGCGGGACGTGCGCCTCGTCGTCACGGTCCGCAGCGGCGCGCCGGTCCCGTCGGCGATCGAGGCACTCTGGAAGGACGGGCTGCTCACTCCGTTCGTGGTACAGCCGTTCACTCGTGCGGAGATGGACCAGGAACTGCATCAGGTGCTCGGCGCCCCGGTCGAGCGGTTCAGCGCGGACGCCATCTGGGAGGCGTCGGAAGGCAATCCGCTGTTCCTGCGGCATCTCGTGGAGGGCGCCCTCGACGGCGGCACCCTCCGCAGATCCGGCGGCGTGTGGCAACTGCGGGGCCGGCCCGGTGTGTCGGCCGCCCTCGCATCACTGCTCGAATCACGCTTCGCCCGCACACCGCGGGACGCCCTCGACGTCGTCGACTACCTGGCGTTCTGTGAGCCGCTCGAGCTCGAGGTCCTCAGCGAACTGGTGAGCCGCCGGTCGATCGAGGAGGCCGAGCGGATGGACCTCGTCCGGATCCGGGACGTCGGCAACGCGCACGTCGTGCGGTTGGCCCATCCGCTCTTCGGTGAGGTGATTCGTGACCGTGCCGGGGTGCTCGCCGCGCAGCGCATCAAGCGGCGCCTCGTCGAGGTGCTGCGTGAATCGCCCGACCCGGGCGTCGTGACGTCGATGCGGATCGCGGAACTCGCTATGGAGTCGGGCATCGAACCGGACCCCGAACTCCTGGTGCGTGGGGCCGAGGACGCGATCGCGATGGCCAGCCTGGAACTGGGTGCCCGGCTCGCCGGCGCCGCAGTTCGCCGCGGCGGCGGCTTCGACGCCTCGTTCGCGCTGGGGCGCGCGCTGATGTGGCAGGGCAAGGGCGACGAGGCCGAGAAGGTCTTCGCAGCCGTCGATCCTGACGCGCTGTGCGAGTACGACGTCGCGAGATGGCTGCTGACCCGCGTCGCGAGCCTGTATCTCGAGGCGGGACGCCCCCAGGAGGCGGTAGCGCTGTTCCAGCGCGAGCGCGACCGGATCACCGATCCGATGCTGGCGGTGTCCGTCGTCGCCCTCGACGCCGTGTTGCATCTCTACGACCGGGATCTCGGGACGGCGATCGACCTGGCTCGGCGGGTGGAGGCGGCGCCCGAGGCGCACCCGTGGGCACGCGCGAGTGGGGTCTTCGCGGGCGTGGCCGCGCTGACGGTGTCCGGGCGCGGCCTCGAGGTGGGGGCTCTCGCGGCCTCCGCGTGGGAGGCGATCTCGCACGGCGACGGTCTGCTGCGATTCCACATCGGCTATTTCGAGGTGCTGGCCCTGACCCTCGTCGGACGGTTGTCGGTGGCCGAGGCGACCTCGGCGCGCTACCGGGACCTCGCGGCCGGTCAACCCAACAGCGCCGCGCTGGCCGACGTCGCATCGGGTGTGGTGGAACTGACGAGCGGGCGACTCGACGACGCCGCCGAACACCTCACCGAGGCGCTCGCGGTGCTGGACCGCGAGACCCGGTCGGAGTGGATGCTGCTGGCCGCCGTGAGCTTGTGCCAGGTGCGGGCCGCACAGGGCAAAGGCGCCGACGCGGCCGCCGCGCTCGCGGTTGCCGAGCGAAACTCCGGACCGGAACTGGCGTTCTTCGACCCGTTGATCGAGGTGGCACGGGCGTGGGTCGCGGGCTCGGCGGGGGAGGTCTCGGCGGCGGTACACGCCGCGCGGCGGGCCGGGGAACTGGCGGCGCAGTCCGGGCAGTACGCCGTCGAGGCGATCGCGCTGGATGTGGCGACGACGTTCGGCGACTACTCGACTGTTTCGCGGTTGGCCGAACTCGCGGGCTTCGTCGACGGCCCCTTCGCGCGGGTCGCGGCGGCGCGGGCGCATGCACTGGCCAAGGCGGACGGTGCGACGCTGGATTCGTTGGCGGCCGAGTTCGAACGCACCGGAACCCTGCTGGCCGCCGCCGACACCTACGCCCAGGCGGCGACGGCGTACTCCCGATCCAATGATCGTCGCGGCGAGTTGACGTCCGCCGCGAAGGCGCACTGGCTCGCGTCGCAATGCGACGGCGCGACCACACCGGCACTCGCGAAGGCGGCGCGACCGCTGCCCCTGACCGATCGCGAACGTGAGGTTGCGGTGCTGGTGGGTCGCGGGCTGTCGAACAAGGACATCGCCAGTCGGCTCGTGTTGTCGGTGCGCACTGTCGAGGGCCACATCTACCGTGCGTGCGAGAAGCTGGCGCTCAGCCACCGCAGCGACCTCGCGAAACTCGTCCAGGTGTGACTGCCGACACACTCGTCCGCTGCAGCGGGGTGTGACCGATCTCTTTCTCCCGCCGTCGAATTCGTGACTACCGTGGAAGGTGTCGAATACGACGCGAGGAGGCGGCATGCACACTGCACCTGTCCACAAGGCGCCGGTCACGGTCACCGTCACGGGGGCTTCCGGCCAGATCGCCTACGGTCTGCTGTTCCGGATCGCTGCCGGCGACATGCTCGGCCCGGATACCCCCGTTCGATTGCGACTGCTCGAGATTCCCTCGGCGGTTCGCGCCGCCGAGGGCGTCGCGATGGAACTCGAGGACGGAGCGTTCCCGCTGCTGAGCGGCGTGGACATCTCCGATGACCCGACGGCCGGCTTCGACGGCGCCAACGTCGCGGTGCTGGTGGGAGCGCGCCCCCGCACGCAGGGGATGGAACGCGGCGACCTCCTCGCTGCCAACGGCGCGATCTTCACGACTCAGGGACGGGCCATCGAGACAGCGGCGGCCGACGACGTCAAGGTTCTCGTCGTGGGTAACCCCGCCAACACCAATGCGCTCATCGCGATGTCGAACGCGCCCGGAGTGCCGCGCACCCGATTCACCGCGCTGACCCGGCTCGACCACAACCGCGCCATCGCGCAACTCGCGCACCGGACGGGGGAGGCGGCCGCCGGGATCCGGCGGATGACGATCTGGGGCAACCATTCGGCAACACAGTATCCAGACCTGTCCCACGCCTTCGTCGGCAACAAGCCCGCCGTTGACGCGGTGTCGGATCAGGCGTGGATCGAGGACACCTTCATCCCCACCGTCCAGCAGCGTGGTTCCGCGATCATCAAGGCACGTGGATCGTCGTCGGCGGCGAGTGCCGCCAGTGCCGCGATCGACCACGTCCGCGACTGGATCTCCGGCACCGAGGACGGCGACTGGGTCTCGATGGCGGTGTGTTCCGACGGTTCCTACGGCGTCCCGGAGGGGTTGATCAGTTCGTTCCCCGTCACCTGCGCCGACGGTGAGTTCCAGATCGTGCCGGACCTCGACATCGACGCCTTCTCCCGGGCGCGGATCGACCTCTCGGTCACCGAACTCGAGCAGGAACGCGACGCGGTTCGGGCGCTCGGTCTGGTCTGACGACCGGACCGAGCACGTCGAACCCGGCTCAGAGCGCCGCCGCGTCGTCTCCGCCCAACGCATCGATCTCGACGGTGCCGATCACCGCCGGCGCCACCATCGGCAGGTCGCCGACGATCTCGCTGCTCGACACGGCGGCGGTGAGGTAGCCGGATCCGCCGTGCACCGAGTCGTCGTACGCGCCGCGCGGGGCCGACGAGCCCATCCCCGTGGGCGCATAGCCGCCGGGGGTCCCGGGGCCGTGCGTGGCGGCTGCGCCGACACCGGCGTTCGTGTTGGTGGAGTTCGTAACGGCGGCTCCCGGGGACGGAGCAGCCGACGGCCCGCGCCCGATCGACCCCGCAGCGATTCCTGTGCCACCCGCGACGAAGCCGGGTACCAGCCCTGTTCCGCTGCCGCCGGACAGCGCCGCCCCGCCACCGAACGTGGCCGCGGCGGGGGCGAACTCGCGGACCGAACCGGGTGTCACGCTCGCCGCGTACGTCTGGGAGGCAAGCGTGTCCGCAGTCTGCTGGGTCGCAGAGTCGGCGAGCGTTCGGCCGACGGACTCGAGTACCGCACCGGCGACGGCGATGGGTGATTGTCCACCCGCGGCCCGCAGGCCGGCTGCCGGCGCCGGGGCCACCGGTACGGGGATGTCCGCGCCCAGGGTGACCATCGCCGATTGGTGGCGCGCGAGTTCCGTACGCGTCGCGGCGACGACCGTGAGAGCGCGTTGCAGGTGGTCGGCGGCCGCGGCGAGCAGCATCGTCTGGCCCGGCGGCGTGAGTGCCACCGGTGCGGCCGCGACTGCGGTGGCCGCGAACGACTCCGCGATCGCAACGAGTTGGGTATTGCCGCGGGACACCGTTGCCGCGGCCTCCTGGGTGACCGCGGCGATGGCGTTGCCGCGCTCACTCAGTTGTTCACCGCTGATGCGCGCCTGCTCGCCCTGCGATTGTGCAGCGAGCGCCGCCTGACCGTCCCAGGCCTGATCGAGCGCGCGCAGCCCCGAGATGCCCATCGACAGTGCGGTGTCGATCACCGACGACGAGTCCCGCAGCATCGCGGTGGGGTCGAACCCTCCGAGCGTGCCGGTCCCGAACGCGCTCGCGAGATCGGAGACCGGTTGCAACAGTTGGTCGATACCCGGCAGCGGTGGAAGCTGCGGCAGGTCGGGAAGCGGCGGCAGCGTGGGAAGTGGCGGCAGCATGGGAAGAGGCGGCAGGGCACCGGCGGCGATGTCGGTGAACGGGGTGTTCAGCAGCGGGCCGATCGGGGAGGCGCCGAGCGCCTCCATCGGCGTCAGCGGAACCGGCATGTCCAGGACCGGCCCGACAGGCGAGGCCTGCAGCATGTCGAGCACGGTCGTCGGGCTCGGTCCGGCGGTGGGATCGGGTGTCGTCATGCGTTTTCCCCCAGAGCGCTGTGCGCGTCACCGAGGACGCTGCCGGTGGCGTGGTCGGTCGCGTCGTACGCGGCGGCGATCGCACGCGCGACCGACCCCGTCCCCGCATAGTGGTTCGCGAGGGCGGCGACCGAGCGTGCGTGCGCGGTCTGCGTAGTGGCGAACGTCGCCAGGAAGTCTGCGCCGATCGCGCCGAACACCGGCGTCAGCGCGGCAACATTCGCGGCCAGGTCCAACCCGCCCGCTGTCGCGATGTGTGCCGCGGCCCCCGCCGCGACGTCCCCGTACGCCCGAATCTCATCGGGCGCAGCAGAAAACCCGTCCATATGACCCCCCATTTGGTCGACTCGGCTCACACTGTAACCGACTCACCGACCGGTGGGCATCGCTCATCGGTGGGGCTGTGGACAACTCTCGGCTACTCGCTGAAGCTGCACCCGGGCCTGGGCTCGCATTTCGGTCGGCGGCCCGCCGCGGCCGAGGACCCGCAGGACCGCGTCGGCGACGACCTCGGCGGACAGCGCGGTGTCCGGTACTTCGGCGGACGCGTCGGACCGGGCATTGATGGTCGCCTCGACGAGGCGGAACGGCAGAGCGGCGGCAGCCGGGTCCGAATCGGAATCGTCGATGGCGGCCTGGGCGTCGAGGGCGAATTCCGTGTACCGCGTCATGAGTTGAGTACGGAGCGAGCGGAATTCGGCGAAGCGTTCGGTCGTCACCTCAGGCAGGAGGTAGAGCGCGCCGAGATTCCATCGGGACTCCGCGAGCTGGGTGGCGTCGTACAGCGCCAGTGCGTAGATGCGGACGACCGGATCGGGGCACGCCGTCCGTAATGCTCGGGCGCAGGCGAGGGGCGCTGCAACCGTGTCGAGGAGCAGCGCGGCGAGGATGTCGTCCTTCGTCGCGAAGTGGTGGTACATCGACGCCTGCCGGATGCCGACGGCATCCGCGATCATCCGTGTCGAGGTACCCGAGAACCCCCGCGTCGTGAACAACTCCGCCGAGGCATCCAGGATTTCGTCCCGCGCGGTCGCTCCCGGCCGTCGGCGGGTTGTCAGCCGAGGTCGACCGGCGCCAGTGCTCGTCATGGCCTCATCTTGGCAGGTTCGGTGGCCGTCTCCGCGGGTCCCGGGCGCGCGTTTTCGCCGGAAGAAGTCCGCGACCTGCGGGTGTGAGCAGCCTGTCACGCGGGCGTAACCCACGACACGGCCACGCAATCGGGGCGGGCGGCCGCGACCCACGATTGCAACGTGCGCGACATCGGCGGCGCCGTTTCGGTCGCAAAACTGTCATCTGACAGAAAAGCCGATGCCCGGTAGCCCGGAGCGGTGCGGCTTCCGTCTTCCTTTCAAGAGGAGTTCCATGACGACCACCGCACCACCGGTGTCGACCGAAGCGGGTGACCTCGCTGAATTCGGTTACGAGCAGCAGTTGCACCGATCGCTCGGGAAGTTCGCGTCGTTCGCGGCCGGATTCTCGTTTGTGTCGATCCTCACCACGATCTTCCAATTGTTCGGCCTCGGTTTCGGATTCGCGGGTCCCGCGTTCTTCTGGACCTGGCCGCTGGTGTTCCTCGGCCAGTTCATGGTGGCGCTGTGCTTCGCGGAACTGGCTGCGCGGTATCCGATCTCGGGTGCCATCTACCAATGGTCGCGGCGCATGGGCGGCGAGATCGTGGGATGGTTCGCAGGCTGGTTCATGATCGTCGCGCAGATCGTCACCGCATCGGCCGCCGCGATCGCGCTGCAGGTGGTTCTGCCGTCGATCTGGAGCGGGTTCCAGATCATCGGCGAGGACACCGCCCTGACGTCTTCGAGCGGTGCCGCCAACGCCGTGCTGCTCGGTTCGATCCTGTTGACGCTCACCACGATCATCAACTGCATCGGCGTGAACTGGATGTCGCGCATCAACAACATCGGCGTGACCTGCGAGATCATCGGCGTCATTGCGGTGATCGGCATGTTCTTCACGCATGCTCAGCGCGGACCCGACGTCGTGTTCGACGCCGGCGCGGCCGGCACCCAGCCCGGCTACATCTGGGCGTGGATCGTCTCGGGCCTCATGGCGGCCTACGTGATGGTGGGCTTCGGTTCCGCCGGTGAGCTCGCCGAGGAGACCCGCAACCCGCGCCGGGTCGCGCCGCGCACCATTCGGCTGGCGCTGTCCGTGTCGGCGCTGGGTGGTGGACTGATGATCGTCGGCGCGCTCATGGCCGCGCCGAGCCTCACCGACGGTCGCCTCGCGGCCGAGGGTCTGCCGTACGTGCTGACCTCGATTCTCAGCTCGCCGTGGGGAACCCTGCTGCTGGTGGACGTCGCGATCGCGGTGTTCGTGTGCACCCTTGCAATCCAGACGGCTGCGTCGCGGCTGATGTTCTCGATGGCCCGGGACGGTCGACTGCCCGCGAGCAAGGTGCTTGCCAAGGTCGACGTCCGCACCGGCACCCCGATCGCGCCGTCGATCGTGATCGGCGTGCTGTGCATCGCGGTGCTCGCCGTGAACGTCGGCAACTCCGCGATCTTCACGACCCTGTCGAGCGTGTGCATCGTGCTGATCTACCTCGCATACCTGATGGTGACGGTGCCGCTGCTCGTCCGCCGACTGAAGGGATTCCCGTACTCCGGGCCCCAGGTCGACGCCGACGGGCGAAAGCTCTTCTCGCTCGGTGTCTTCGCGATTCCCGTCAACATCGCCGCCGTCGCCTACGGCGTCGCGATGGTGATCAACCTGTCCTGGCCGCGCGCCGAGATCTTCAACCCCACCGGCGAGTACCCGCTGCTGCAGTGGGCGGCACCGCTCACCGTCGCGGCCGTCGTGCTCGTCGGCCTCGCCTACCACGCGACGGTTCGTCGTCCCCGTGTCGAACCCGTCCCGACCCCCGTCACGATCGGAGCCTGAAGTGACCACCAGCAACGCCTCCGCCCTCGCGTCCGACGCGGCCACCGGCACCACCTCCGGGGCGCGTACTCACGCCCGCGCGCAGGCCGGAACGCATACCGCCGCAATGCCGGTGGTGCCGGCTTCCGACTGGCCCACGCCGCCCGACGGCGTCGCCGCACACGACCTGACCTGGGCCGAGACCGTGCCCGGCGGGCGGTACACGTCGAAGGTGCTCGCTCGGGGCACTCGGCTCCGTCTCCGGGATCTCGACGGCAACGCCTGCGCCCATGTGCTGCTCTACCGCGCCGACGCACCGTGGGAGCGCCTGAACGTGGCCGACACCGTGAAGGTTCCCTGGCAGGCATACGTCGGGGCCGGGCACCCGCTGCTCTCCGACGCCGGGCGGGTCCTCGCGACCGTCGTCGCCGACACGTCGGGCCACCACGACGCGCTGTGCGGGACCACCAGCGCGGCCGCCAACGTCGAGAAGTACGGCGCCGGCGCCCTGCACTCGCCGTCGCCCGCCGGACGGGAACTGTTCACCGTCGCCGCGGCCAAGCACGACCTGCGCCCGCGGGACCTGCCGCCGTCGCTGTCGTTCTTCCACGGCGTGCGGGTCGCGCCGGACGGCGCTCTCGACAGCACCGGCACCGCCGGCGCGGGAGCGCACGTCGACCTGCTCGTCCATGTGCCGGTGATCGTGCTCGTCGCGAACACCGCACACCCCCTCGATCCGGCACCGGAGTTCTCGACGACACCGCTCGAGATCCTCGCGTGGGCCGCCCCGGACGGCCTCGCCACCCTCCCGAACGACGACCCCGAATACCACCGCGCTGTCCTCAACACCGAGGACGTGTGGGCAGCCGAGCACCTCGGAAAGGACGCCCGATGACCACCACCGTTCCCGCCGCCACCGACCTGGCCCTCGTTCCCGGACGGGTCGTCCTCGACGAGGTCGTCGCCCCTCGCGGACCGTGGTCGGCCGTCGTCGCCGCGGGCGACGTCCTGACGATCGTCGACCTCCACGGCAACCAAGCGGTCGACACACTGATCTACGCGGCAGGGGACCACTCCCAGCGCTACTCGGCCGCCGCCACCGTGGTGGGACAGGGCAACCTGTTTCTCACCACCGGTAGCGTGCTGCGTTCCGACGACGGCAGTCCGCTCATGGCCATCGTCGCCGACGAGGTCGGCAACCACGACACCGTCGGCGGCGCGTGCTCGCAGGAATCGAACACGCTGCGCTACGGACACCACACCAAGCACCAGCACGCGTGCGTCGAGAACTTCCTGGTCGAGGGCGCCCGCTGGGGGCTCGGGAAGCGTGACCTGGTATCGAACATCAACTTCTTCATGAACGTCCCCGTCGATCCGGACGGCGCGCTCGGCATCGTCGACGGTCTGTCCGCACCGGGCAAGCGTCTGGCGTTGCGCGCCGCCGTCGACGCGCTGGTCCTGGTGTCGAACTGCCCGCAGATCAACAACCCGTGCAACGGTTTCGACCCCACGGCCGTCCGGATGATCGTCACCCGGCCGTCGGAGGTGCAGCCATGACCGCCAAGTGCACGGTGCTGCGCCCCGGCATGGGCACCACCGTCCAGGACTACCCGGGTCGGACCGGCTACTGGCAGATCGGCGTCCCGCCGTCGGGGCCGATGGACGACCTGTCGTTCCGCCTCGGCAACGTGGCCGTCGGAAACTCCGAGGGCGCAGCCGGATTCGAGGCGGTCATGGCAGGTCCGGCGCTGCGTTTCGACGAACCCACCCGCGTGTGCGTCACCGGCGCTCCGACGACGGTGACCGTCGACGGCATCGTCGTTCCGCAGTGGCGCCCGGTACTCGTTCCGGCCGGGGGAGAGCTCGACGTCGGAGCCGTCTCCGGTCCGGGCCTGCGGATCTACGTCCTGATCGCCGGCGGCGTCGACGTCCCCGAATTCCTCGGCAGCGCTTCGACCTTCACGCTCGGCCGGTTCGGCGGGCTCGACGGCAGGGCGCTGCGTGAGGGCGACGTTCTGGCCCTCGGTGACGCGCCGACAGGTGAACCGGCAGCGGTGCCGTCCGACGCCGTCCCCGCCCTGTCCCGGCGCTGGGAGATCGCGGTCACGGAGGGGCCTCACGGTGCTCCCGAGTTCTTCACCCGCGCCGACATCGACACCCTGTATCGCACCGACTACGAGGTCCACTTCAACTCCGATCGCACCGGCGTCCGGTTGATCGGCCCTCAGCCGGACTGGGCCCGACCGGACGGCGGCGAGGCCGGGTTGCATCCGTCGAACATCCACGACAACGCCTACTCGATCGGCGCGCTGGACTTCACGGGCGACACCCCGATCCTCCTGGGACCCGACGGTCCGAGCCTGGGCGGCTTCGTGTGTCCGGTCACGGTGGTGGCCGCGGACCGATGGAAGCTCGGTCAACTGGCCCCGGGGAACACGGTGCGGTTCGTTCCGGTCCGGTCGGAGCGCACCGCGTCCCGGCGGAATCTCGGTCTCGGCCGGCGGGCGTCGCTGCCCGCGGTGCTCTCGACCGGCGGAGACGGTGACGACGGCGTCCTCGCTCGCCGCGACGGCGCCACCGCGGTCACGTACCGCCGCTCCGGCGACGACAACGTGCTCGTCGAATACGGCGACATGACACTGGATCTGGCGCTGCGGGCCCGCGTTCATGCCCTGCACCAGCGGCTCGACGCCGAGCGGCCCACAGGTCTGCTCGACCTGACACCCGGGATCCGATCGCTCCAGGTTCGCGTCGACCCCGACGTCCTGCCGGTCTCGACGCTGCTCGGACTGTTGGCCGAGGCCGAGGAGCAGATCCCGGCCGCGAACGAACTGGTGGTGCCGAGCCGGACGGTGCGGATGCCGCTGTCGTGGGACGACCCGGCCACCCGGGAGGCCATCGAGCGGTACATGCACGGCGTCCGTGCCGACGCGCCGTGGTGCCCGTGGAACATCGAGTTCATCCGCCGCATGAACGGCCTCGAGTCGGTGAACGACGTGTTCGACACGGTGTTCGCCGCCGACTACATGGTCCTGGGATTGGGGGACGTGTATCTGGGCGCGCCGGTCGCGACCCCGCTCGACCCGCGGCACCGCCTGGTCACCACCAAGTACAACCCGGCCCGCACCTGGACGCCGGAGAACGCGGTCGGCATCGGCGGCGCGTACCTGTGCATCTACGGCATGGAGGGGCCGGGCGGATACCAGTTCGTCGGCCGCACGACACAGGTGTGGAACCACCTGCACCCGCAGTCGGCGGGGCCGTTCGAGGACGGAACGCCGTGGCTGTTGCGCTTCTTCGACCGGATCTCGTGGTACCCCGTCGGCCCCGACGAATTGCTGGATCTGCGAGCCGATCTCGCTGCCGGCCGGGGGTCGGGTGGGATCGAGATCGCCGACGGCAACTTCTCGTTGGCCGACCACGAGAGGTTCCTCGAGGACAACGCGACATCGATCGAGGCCTTCCGGGCCAAGCAGGCAATTGCGTTCGGTGAGGAGCGTCGCCGCTGGGAGGAGGCCGGTGAGTTCGCGCGCCGCTGAGGGGCTGATCACACATCCCTCGTAGCGGGACGGCGATTTGCTCCGACATGGTGAATGGGTGTTCACTGCTTGGTGAACGCTCATTCACCATTGATCGTTCCGGGCACCGGCTCTACGCCGTCTCCGGGCACGACCGCACGTTCGGAGATGATCCATTGCCAGCACGATCCAGCGCCCCCACAGTGTCCCGGGAGAGGGTCCGCCCGCGTCGATCCAGCGCGCTCATCACGGCGGTGCTGTGCCTGTGCGGCACCCTGGTGTCTCTGCAGCAGACGCTCGTGGTGCCGCTGCTCCCGGATCTGCGCCACATCCTGGACGTCAGCGCCGACAATGCGTTCTGGCTCGTCACGATCACACTGCTCAGTGCAGCGGTCGCGACACCGATCGTCTCGCGTTTGGCGGACATGGTCGGCAAGAAGCAGATGATGCTCGTGGCCATGGCAGTGATGGTGAGCGGTTCGCTGCTCGCCGCGGTCGGTGGCACCTTCCTGACAGTGCTCATCGGGCGCGGCATGCAGGGGTTTGCGTCGTCGCTCATCGCGGTCGGCATCGGGATCCTGCGTGACGAGTTGCCGCGTGAGAAGGTGCCTGCCGCGACCGCGCTCATGAGTGCGACGCTCGGTATGGGCAGCGCCCTCGGACTACCGCTTGCCGGCGTGATCTATCCCCACCTGGGCTGGCATGCGATCTTCTGGATTTCGGCGGCCGCGGGCGCTGTCATGTTCGCCGCCGTGGCGATCGTGGTCCCCGAGTCGAAGGTTCGCACGCCCGGACGTTTCGACATCCTCGGCGCGATCATCCTGTCGGTGGCGCTCACGGCTCTCCTCTTGGCAATCTCCAAGGGTGGTTCCTGGGGGTGGAGCAGTGCCCGCACGCTGGGCTGTTTTGCGCTCGCGGTGGTGGTGCTCGCCATCTGGATCCCCTACCAGCTGCGCGTCAAGGACCCCATGGTGAATCTGCGGACCTCGGCTCGGCGTCCGGTGCTGCTCACCAACATCGCGTCCATGATCGTCGGATTCGCGATGTTCGCGAACATGCTCGCGACCACGCAGCAGTTGCAGATGCCCGAGAGCACCGGCTACGGCTTCGGGCTCAGCGTGCTGACCGCGGGCCTGTGCATGGTGCCGGCGGGCCTGTCGATGGTGGCGTTCTCGCCGTTGTCCGCGAAGATCACCGTGCGATTCGGAGCCCGCACCACGCTCATCACGGGTGCCCTCATCCTCGCGGCCGCGTACGTCATCCGGTTCACGTTCAACGGGTCGGTCGCGCTCATCATCCTGGGCGCAATGGTGGTAAACATCGGAACCGCGATCACCTACTCGGCCATGCCGATCTTGATCATGCAGGCGGTGCCCATCACCGAGACGGCGGCGTCGAACGGCCTCAACTCCCTGGTCCGGTCGATCGGTACCTCGACGTCCAGTGCCGTTGTGACAGCGCTCCTGACCGCGATGACGATGGACGTCGCGGGAGTGAACCTGCCGACTCTCGACGCGTTCCGGGCGGTGTTCGCGGTCGCGTGCTGCATGGCGCTGCTCGCCGCGGCAGTCGCGTGGTTCATCCCGCGGATGCCTCGGACGGTGCGTGTGTCGACGGTGATCGAGGCCGCGGCCGAGGCACGTGTGGAGACCGCGTCGTGACCAGGGAGAGGGTAGTGAGCGGAAAGTCCACGCGCGACAACATCATCGACGCCGCCCGTCGGCTCTTCGCTCAGCGCGGGTACACCGCGACGACCATCAAGGACGTCGCCGAACTCGCCGGATATTCGCCCGCCATGGTGATGAAGATGATGGGCAGCAAGGCTGAGCTGTACAAGGCTGCGGCACCGACACTGCCGTCGGCCGCCGACGATCCGCACGTCTGCGAGGACGAGGCCCCCGGTTATCGCCTGGTGCGCAACATCGTCGAGCGGCGCGATGCCGACGAGTCCGAACCGTGGGTGATGATGCCGCTGCTCATCCACGAGGCACCCGATCGGCACGCGGTGCGGGCCGACGCCCGCGAGCGCTACATCCGGGGGATCTCCGGCAAGATCGGCGACACGTCCGACGACAGACTGCCGACGCAGATGGTCGTCGCCGTCCTGCTCGGTCTCGCCAGCGGTATCCGCACCGTCGGGATCCTGCCGGTCGACGAGATCGATCCGGAGGACCTCGTCCGGCGCTACGGCGCCGTGGTCCAGTCGATCATCGACGAGATCCCGGCGCCGTAGCGCTGACATCCGTCAGCGCAAGGTGTGGAGTTCCTGCGCGGTGGCGGCGTAGGCGGTGTCGTAGTCGACCGCCGTCAAAGCCTCCACCTCGCCGACCCGAGTGAACTCCTCCCACGACAGCCCGTCGCGGCTACGCCACGCATTGCCGTCGTCGTCCATGCCCCACAGCCCCCCGTCGCGGCCCGCGGACACCAGTCCGACGGGCGGCGCGCCGGGGGCGGGGGTGAAGGTTGCGGCCCCGTCGGTGCTGAGCAGCAGCCCGCCCTGGGTGGCCGCCCAGATGCCGATGTCGTTGACGGCCACCGCCGACGCGCCGATGGCGGCGCCGGGTGTCCAGGTGGCACCGTCGTCGGCCGAGACCCGGATGCCCGACGACGTGTCGAAACCGACCAGGATCGCGCCGTCGCTCGCGAGGGCGTGGAAGTCCACCTCACCCACCAACGATCGCGACTCCCACGTCACACCGCCGTCGGTGCTCCGCGCGAGCCCCAACGGGTTGGGGGCGTCACTCGACGGCCCCGGGTGGCCGGACGAGTAGAGCGTGTCCGTGCCCGGGACGCCGCTGAGCCCCATCAGGTCGTCCTCCGATAGGCCGACACGCGTCGTGTTCCCGGAGGGCGCGAGCGCGAGAAGGCCGGAATGTGTTCCGGCGAGAACCGTTCCGTCGGCGTCGACGTGCAGGCCGTGCAGGTGATCCAGTTCGGGGCTCAGCGGCATCGTCACCAGGCGTGGATTGACCACGGCGGGGGTGGTGGTCTCGGCGTCCGCCGTGGTCTGCGTGCCGCTGGTGCAGCCGCCGACGGCGAACGCGGCAACGGCGATCACAGGTAATGCGGCAGTGCGGAATCGGGCCATCGGGTGTTCTCCGTCCGGGGCGGGTAGCGGTCGGGCCTGTCGACGTACGCGGAGGCTCCAAACTTGTCTACTGTTCTACTTAGTAGGTTAGTAGAAGTCTCGCCCGGCGGGCTCCCGGTGCTGTCCGGCCGACTCGGACCGGCTCCTTCACGCCGCCACCCAGGTTCAGAGCAGCGTGGTGAGGCACAGCATCCGGCCGGTGACGGCCAGGGTGGTCGCGCCGAGGGGGAGTGCTCCCAGAAAGGCAATCGCGCCGGACAGCAGAGCGCGGTTGCGCACCAGGTCCCCGCGCCCCGGCGGCGACGCCAGCCGGCCGGCGCGGGCCAGGACGGCCACGTTGCCTGCGCCGCAGGCGCCATCGGGAATCGGCCGGGAACCGGCGAGCGTGACGAGTCCGCGCAGGAGGGTGTGCGGTGTGTGGGCGCGCATCGCTCGATCGTCCGCGCACATCTCCAGCAGTCGGGCGATGTCGGTCGCGCCGGCCGTGAAGAGGGCAAGGCGCGGCGCGACGTCGGCGAGTCCCCTCACGATCGCGAGCAGTTGGGGGTGTCGACCGGCGAGATGCGCGCGTTCATGGGCGAGCACCGCGTCGAGTTGGCGATGGTCGAGCGCATCGAGAGCACCGGAGGTCACCACGATCGCGTCCGGCCGTCCCGCGACGCAGTAGGCGGCCCGCTCGGGAGCGTCGAGCACGACGGCGTCGACTCCGGCCACGCGGCGGCCCACGATCAGTACCGAGCGTGCGTGACCGAACGTGACACGTCGTCGCGCGGCGAGGTTGCGCGTCAACCGAACTGCCGCGAGTAACAGCGCGGATCCTGCGGCGACCCCGACCGCCGTGGTGACGAACCGAGTGGCCGCGATGCTGTGCGCTCCGGCGATCGCCCGCACGAGGTGCTCGCACGCCGCAAAGACCGACGTACCGGCGAACGTGTCGGCGGCGACGACGCCCACGAACGCGATCGACGACGCCGCCGCCGAGGCGATCGCCACCAGCCAGGCCACCACCCCCAGCCGTGGCGCGACGCCACTTCGGGTCAGTCTCGGCAGGATTCGCGGGGCGATGACCGCGACTGCGACGGCGTACGCGAGCAGGCACGCCGCCGCGCTCATCCGGCGTCCCCTGGGGCGGCGAGGCGTCGGAGCGCGATCCGCAGGCTCTGTGCCTCTTCTTCCGACATCTGTTCGAGGAAGTGCGTCAGGACCAGATCGGAGCGACCGCCGTCGTCGAAGGCGTCGCGCATCAGTCGGGCGGTGTGCTGCTCGCGGGTGAGAGTGGGCCAGTAGCTGAACGCCTTGCCCACTCGTTCACGCTCCAGCCAGCCCTTGCGGTGCAGGTTGTCCATCGTGGACATCACCGTGGTGTACGCGATTTCGCGTTCCTTCGCGAGCTCGTCGAAGAGTTGGCGGACGGTGGAGGCGGTCCCGCGGTTCCAGAGTCGATCCATCACGACAGCCTCGAGCTCGCCGAATCCGCGAACACGCACAGTTGCCTCCCGTTATCGTCGCACCTCAGGATACGACGCCGGGTGAGGTCCGGTCGCCGCGCTGAAAACGTGTGGCTTGCTGCAACGTTCTTCGGCGCCGATGCGATGCTCCGGTGGGAGAACCGAAATCGCCGTTGGAGTTGCGCCGGCGACCGGGATGTGGGACTTCTTCGTAATCGTGGATTCGTGACGAGTTCGTATCCGATGTGGTTCTACAGATCTGATCAGAGCGTTCGACGGAAGGGTGAGGGAATGACGCGTGGGAAGTGGCAGAAGGGGTTTCAGCGGATCGTGGCGGGCGCCGTTGCGGCTGCGGGGCTGACGGCGGCAGTCGTCGTAGGCTCGGCGTCGACGGCTTCGGCGCAGCCGGCGCTGCCACCGTTGCCGAGCTCGGCCGACCTGACGAACATCCTGCGGGACGCCACCTCGATGGTGAACAACGTTTCCGGTGCGCTGCAGAGCCTCGACTTCGGTTCCAGCTCGGGTCTGCCGCTCGGCAGTCTGGGTCTCGGGGGAGTCGTCAAGCCTGCTACGGGCCCCATCACCACCTACTTCGGCGGTGGCCACATGGGAATCGACATCGCCGCCAACATGGGTGCCCCCATTTACGCCGTCGCCGACGGCGTCGTGATCGACTCGGGGCCGGCGTCGGGCTTCGGTCTGTGGGTCCGGATCCGGCACAACGACGGCACCGTCACGACGTACGGCCACAACAACCGCAACCTGGTGTCGGTCGGTCAGCGGGTGTCGGCGGGCCAGCGCATCGCAGACGTCGGTAGCCGCGGCAACTCGACGGGCCCGCACCTGCACTTCGAGGTCGATCTCCCGGGTTGGATCAAGACCGACCCGATCGCGTGGCTGGCCACGCGCGGCGTGTTCATGTTCTGACGACAGGTGCGGGCCGCCTCGGAGGACAAGGCGGCCCGCGACGGTTCGAGGTCAGTCGGCGACGACGGCGTCGGCCTCGATCTCGATGAGCAGATCGGAATCGATGAGCGCGCTCACCTCGAGGATCGTGGTGGCGGGACGGATGTCGCCGAACACCTCGCCGTGGGCGAGGGCGGCCTCCTCCCACTTGCTCATGTCGCGCAGGTACATCCGGGTGCGGATGACGTCGGTGAGCGACGCGCCCGCCTCGGTCAGGGACGCTGCGATGGTCGCGAGAGCGCCGCGGGTCTGCTCCTCGAGCGTTGCGCCCGGCGAGGTGGTGCCGGACACGGCGACCTGGTTGCCGATGCGCACTGCGCGCGAGTAGCCGATCTTGGGCTCCCACTCGGAACCGGATGAGATGTTCTTTCTGGTCATGGTCGGAAATTGTGTCAGTCCGATGTTTCGGGCGTGTTCCCGCACCGACGATACCTCGACTCGAACACTGTTTCGAAGAAATGGTTGACACTGCTTCGCACGCGTGTTCGACTGGGGCCATGAGGTGGCAGGGGCAGACGCTCGACGCCGACGACGGCGCGCTTCCGGGTCTGGAACGGGCCGGGTTGGTGCGCAGCATCCAGACGCCTGAGTTCGAGGGCATCACGTTCCACGAGGTGCTGTGCAAGAGCGCCCTCAACAAGGTGCCGGACGGTGCGTCGCTGCCGTTCCACTTCACCGTCAACGCGTTTCGTGGGTGCAGTCATGCGTGCCGGTACTGCTTCGCGCGGCCCACCCACGAGTACCTCGACCTCGATTCGGGTCACGACTTCGATTCGCAGGTCGTCGTGAAGACGAACATCGCTGCGGTGTTGCGACGAGAATTGGCCCGGCGTTCCTGGAAGCGTGAACACGTCGCGCTGGGTACCAACACCGACCCGTACCAGCGGGCGGAGGGGCGCTATCGGCTGATGCCCGGCATCATCGGTGCACTCGCCGAATCTCGCACGCCCTTCTCGATTCTCACCAAGGGCACGCTGCTGCGCCGGGATCTGCCGTTGCTGCGGCAGGCGGCCGAGCAGGTGTCGGTGGGCATCGGGGTGTCACTCGCGATCCACGACCCGGAACTGCAGAAGGCCGTCGAGCCGGGAACGCCAGATCCCCGCGCCCGGCTGGATCTGATCCGGGCGGTCACCGACGCCGGGCTGCCGTGCAATGTCATGGTGGCGCCGGTGATTCCATACCTCACCGATTCGACCGCGCATCTCGACGGACTTCTCGAGGCCATCGCGGAGGCCGGGGCCACCGGCGTGACGATCTTCCCGATGCACCTGCGCGGCAGTACCCGGGGCTGGTTCCTCAACTGGCTCGCGTCCGAGCACCCCGCGCTGGTGCGGCGGTATCGGCAGCTGTACGGGCGGGGCGCGTACGTCACCCCGGAGTACAAGCTGTGGCTGCGGGCGCGGGTCGAGCCGATGGTCGACAAGTACGGGCTCGGTGATCGATCCGAGCACCGCGACCCGACGCCCCCGGCGCGCCGTGAGCTCGTCGGGGCCGGCGCAGCGCCCGCACTCACGCTGTTCTGAGGCGTCGGCCCGTCCCTCGGGATTCGACCGCTGGGCAGGGCTCGAACCCCGCCTCCAGCGGAACCGCAGTGACCGTGACCGTGACCGTGACCGTGACCGTGACAGTGGCGAGTGCTCACGCCGAGACGGGCGCCCACCGGCACGTGCAACTACCTGAGCCCGAGGCGTGGGTCCGGGCGATCTTTGCCGAGGTCGACGACGCGGCGCAGCGCGTCTACCTCCTCGGCGGAATCGGCCCTGATCGCGTGTCAGATGGCGGCCTCTTCGGGTAGAAGGGCCAGCAGTTGCCTGGTGTGGGTGGGGATTTCGATGTCGGCCAGGCCCGCGAACAGTCCGCGCAGCGGGACGACGGTGTCGGTGAGCAGGGTGCCCCCGGAGAGCCCGAGGAGCGGGACGGGGGTGTCGAGTTCGGGATCGGACAGGGCGGGTCCACCGAAGCCGCAGAGGATCTCTGCCTGACGGCGCAGGCGCTCACGCAGGCCAGGGGGCCCGCCCGCCCGTTCGGCCACGCGGTCGATCGTCCAGGTGTCGAGGGTGTGGCGATTGTCGTAGGTGGTGTGTTCCCCCGCCGCAACCGCCGCCGCCGCGGCGATAGTGCCCGCGGTGACGAGACAGACGTGGGCCAGGATCCGATCGGCATTCCATTCACCGGGTGGGGGCGTCCGGAGGTGGGTCGAATCGGATACGGTGACAGCGGCTTCCAGGAATGAGTCGTAAGCTTCGCGCAATGCGGTGGTGTCCAACATCAGGCGCGCACCGCCGAGTCCATTTCCCACGGGGCCTGTGGGAGGACCTTGCCGGTTTCCAGCAGGGACTTGAGGTTGGCGATCACCGAGGGCCAGCCGCTCGAAATGCCTTGCAGCATTTGCTCATTCGGCAGGTTCTCGTGGGTGACTGTGAGCCGGACGATGTCCCGGTGGGACTCGACCGAGAAGGTCACCACGGACGGCGAGCGGTCCTCCTCGGGGGAGTCCTCGAAGGTGAGAACCAGCTTCGTCGGAGGTTCGGACTCGAGCACCCTGCCGACGACGTCGACCTTGCCGGAGCCGTCGGCGCGGCGGTGCTCCCAGGGTGAACCGGGCTGCCAGTCGGAGACATTCTCGTGGGACCAGTACTGGGCGGTCAGGTCGGCGTCGGTCAGCGCCTTCCATACCTGTTCGGCGCTGGCGTGAATATAGGTGACGTAGACGTAGCTCGGCACGGTGGCGGTCATGGTGTACTCCTCTGCCTGGTTCTTGATGGCGCGCAGGACATTCAGCCGGGGGCGGTCGAAGACGGAGATCCAGCGCTGTTCGATGTCGTGAATCGGTGTCGGATTGATGTAGTGCACCCGCGCGCGCCCGCGCCGCAGCACGGTCACCAGCCCGGCCCGCTCGAGAATGTCGAGATGCTGGGTCAACGACTGCCTGGCCATATCGACCCGCTCACACAGCTCCCGCAGCGTCTGACCGTTGTGCTCCCGTAGCCGGTCCAGCAGCAGCCGGCGGGTGCCGTCGGCCAGTGCCTTGAAAACCGCGTCCATATCGGGTTGTTCGGATTGCACACCAAAACTATGCAGGCATTTACCTGCATATGTCAACGGGTTTCCTCAGTCCAGTCGTTCGACGATCAGGACGTTCGCGGTTCCTCCGCCCTCGCACATCGTCTGCAGGCCGAACCGCCCGCCCGTGCGCTCGAGCTCGTGCAGCATCGTCGCGAACAGCTTGGTTCCGGTCGCGCCCAGCGGGTGACCGAGCGCGATCCCGCCGCCGTTGACATTCACGCGGTCCGGGTCGGCCCCCGTTTCGGCGACCCAGGCCAGCACCACCGATGCGAATGCCTCGTTGACCTCGATGACGTCGAAGTCGTCGATGTGCATCCCGGTGCGGCGCAACGCGTGTTCGGTGGCCGGGATCGGCGCGGTGAGCATGAAGACCGGGTCGTCGCCGCGGGCACTCAGGTGATGGATTCTCGCGCGCGGCCGCAGGCCGTGCGCGAGGACGGCGGCCTCGGACGCGACGAGCGTCGCGCTCGCGCCGTCGCAGATCTGGCTCGCCAGCGCGGCGGTCACGCGTCCGCCCGGCCGCAGCGTCGGCAGGGCGGCCATCGCCGCGAGGCTCGTGTTCCGTGGGCACTCGTCCGCCGCGAACGCGCCGACGGGGGCGATCTCGGCGTCGAAGCGGCCCAGTGCTGCGGCCGTGCGGGCGCGCTCGTGACTACGCAGGGCCCACCGCTCCATGTCCTCGCGGCTGATGCCCCACTTCTCGGCGATGAGTTCGGCGGCGCGGAACTGGGAGATTTCCTCGTTGCCGTAGCGCCGATGCCATCCGGCGGAACCGGATTGCGGCTCCTCGAACCCGTATCGGCGGCCGGCCGTCATGGCCGCGGAGATGGGGATACGGCTCATGCTCTGGACGCCGCCCGCGACGACCAGATCGGCGGTCCCGCTCAACACCGCCTGCGCGGCGAAGTGCAGGGCCTGCTGGCTCGACCCGCACTGCCGATCGACGGTCACCCCGGGAACGTGCTCGGGCAGCCCTGCGGCCAGGCCGGCGGTGCGTGCGATGTTGCCGGCCTGGCCGCCGATCGCGTCGACGCAGCCGAAGACGACGTCGTCGATGGCGGCCGGGTCGATCGGGGTGCGGTCGAGGAGCGAACGGATTGCGCTCGCTCCCAGGTCGATCGGGTGGACGGACGCCAAGGCGCCGTTCTTCTTGCCGGCCGGGGTACGGATCGCGTCGATGATGTACGCCTCGCCCATGGAACGCTCCTCACGATTAATTAGGTAGATAATTAATCTATACGCCGTCCCGCGGTGAACGTCCACCCCTGGAGATCGGAGGGATTTCTGCCGGGGAACCTCCCCGCCGAGTCCTGCTGGGACGGGTAGGTTCCCGCGGTAGGGCGGCAATCGGGGCGGAGGGTGCGATGAGCGGCAACGACTCGCAGGGCGGCTCGGACGGGCGGGCGTCGATCGGCGACCTCGCACGCAGGGCGAATCTGCGCTCGCTTCGGGTGGCGATCGTCTACGTTCTGCTCGCGGTTGCGGCGTACCAGATCTCGGGCTGGATGTTCCTTCACATCCGGGACTTCCTCGGCATGCTCTTCCTCGCGTGGCTCGGGAGCGTGACCATCGAACCGGTCGTCGACCGACTGGAACGGGCCGGGCTCCGGCGGGGCGCCGGAACCGGGCTGGTGCTGTTCGGGACGATCCTGTTCGCGATCGGGTTCATCGCGATCTTCGGTGCGTTGCTCGCGGAGCAACTCGCGCAGTTGCTCGGCGCACTGCCCGATGCCCTCACTCACGTCACGGAATGGGCCAACAAGCAGTTCGGCACCGATTTCGCCACGGGCAAGGATCTGATCAACATCACGCCCGAGACCATCCAGAGCCTCGCCGAGAGGTTCACCCCCGGGGTCCTCGGTGTCGTGTCGACGCTGGTCGGCGCCGTGTTCCAGGCGGCGACGGTGCTGCTGTTCGTCTTCTACATGTCGGCCCAGGGACCGCAACTACGCAAGACCATCTCGAGTTGGTTCCCGGCGCGCCAGCAGAAGGTGATCGCAACCGTGTGGGAGATCTCCGTCGACAAGGCAGGCGGGTATGTCGTGTCCCGCGTCATCCTCGCGGCGTGCAGCGCTGTCGCGACGGGGATCTTCTTCCTGGTGATCGGCGTCCCGTACTGGCTTCCGCTCGCGATCTGGACCGGCGTGGTCTCCCAGTTCATCCCCACCATCGGTACCTACCTCGCGATCGGGCTGCCCGCGATCATCGCGGCGGCCGCGCAACCCCTCGACGCGGTATGGGTGGTGCTGTTCGGGACCGCGTACCAGCAGATCGAGAACTATCTCCTCCACCCGCGGATCACGTCCCGGACCGTCGCGATCCATCCGGCCGTCGCTTTCGGGTCGGTCATCGTCGGGGCCTCACTGTTCGGAGCGATCGGCGCGCTGGTCTCGGTGCCGGTCGTCGCGGTGATCCAGGCGATCGTCGAAACGTACGGCCGCCGATACGAACTGGTCCAGGAAGTGGACGCGGAGTCCGGGGCGTCGGAGGATGACGATCGGGATCGCGACGACGGCGACTGACCGCGTCAGTGCGCCGTCCGATACGGAGCCCGCAGGGTGCGTTTGGTGAGCTTTCCCATCGTGGTGCGCCCGAGGTCGTCGCGGAACTCGAATACGCGCGGGACCTTGTAGCCCGCGAGCGACGTGCGACAGTGCTCGACGAGGTCGGCCGCCGACGGTGCCTGCCCGCGGGGGACCACCAGCGCCAGCAGCGACTCGCCCATATCGGCGTCCGGCACACCGATCACCGCGACGTCGGCGACACCCGGGTGGGTGGCGAGCACGGTCTCGATCTCGGCGGGATAGATGTTCACGCCGCCGGAGATGATCATGTCGGTTTCACGGTCGGTGATGAACACGAAGCCCTGATCGTCGACATAGCCGACGTCACCGAGGGTGAACAGGCCGGGACGGATCAGCGCATCGGACGTCTTCTGGTCGGCATTGAGATAGGCGACCGATCGGCCGTCCCGTTCCTCGAACGCAAGACGGCCCTCGTGGCCGGTGGGAAGTTCGCTTCCGTCGGCGCCGACCGCGACGGCCCGGACGAACGGTGGCCGCACCCGGCCGACGCTGCCCGGGCGGATCAGCCACTCGTCGCTCGTGATGCCGCACAGCGGACCGGATTCGCTGCCGCCGTACGAATCGAACAGCACCGGACCGACCCAGTCGATCATCGCGCGCTTGACGTCCGGCGGGCACGGGGCACCGGTGTGCGTGACGAGACGGAGTGAACTGACGTCGTAGCGGGTGCGCACCTCCATAGGCAGCGACACCAGACGGTGGAAGTGTGTCGGGACCATCAGCGTGGTCGCGATGCGGTGGCGCTCGATCGTCGCGAGGACGGCTTCGGCGTCGAACTTCTCGAGCACCGTCACCGGACGTCCGGCCGCGACGAGGCGGACGCCACCAAGCGGGCCGGTGTGATGCAGCGGGCCGACCACGAGATGTCCGGGCCACTGCGCGGCGGGCAGCGACTGCATCGACCGGACGTAGGCGTCGACCGTCGTCCCGGGGGTGGGGCTGCCGGCGAGTGCGTTGACGCCCTTGGGGGTTCCCGTGGTGCCGGACGTGTACGACAGGAACGGCAGTGCCGAAACGTCCGACGGCGGATCGTCGTCCGAGGCGCCCGACAGCCACCGATCCCAATTCCACACGCGGTTGTCGTCCGAATCGTCGCACCGCCAGCCCACGACGAGAGGCACGCCGGCCGATCGTGCCGCCTCGAGGCCGATCTCGACGTTCTCCGGGCCCACGAAAACCGCTGCCGCCTGCGAGTCCCCGAGAATGTAGGTCAGTTCGGACACGGTCAGGTGGCTGCTGACCGGGACGGGGGAGCAGCCGGCATGGATGATGCCGGCGTGGGCGAGGACCGTCTCGGCGCAGTTGCGGGCGAACACCGCGACGCGACGGTGTGGCCCCGGATCGATCGCTCGCAGCGCGTTGGCGATCCGGTTGACGATCCGGTCGACGTCGGGCCACGACAACTCGACGCGGCCGTCGCGCAGCGCCACCTCGTCGGGGGCTTCGAGCGCGCGCTCACGGTGCACGGTCGCCAATGGAGGCCTCCCCGGAACTGGTCGGTGTCGTCGAACGTCGATCCAGGACAGGCTAGGCGGCGCGAATCAGCGAAGCGCGGGGGGACTGTTCAGGTCGCGGGCCGAATAGGTGTCGCAGGCCGCGACCTTGCCGGTGCCGTATCCGGCCAGGAACCACTTCTGCCGCTGATCCGACGACCCGTGCGTCCACCCCTCGGGGTTGACGCGGGCGCCCGCGGACCGCTGGATCCGGTCGTCACCGACCGCCGAGGCCGCCGACAGGGCGTCGCGGACGTCGTTGTCGGTGAGGGGCGCGAGCAGGGGTGCCGATCCGTCCGGGCCGGGCTGCGAGGACGCGTAGCGCGCCCAGACTCCCGCATAGCAGTCGGCCTGCAACTCGGTGCGCACCGCCTGCGATGTCGCGCCGCGCGGGTCCTGCTGCGCGCGACCGATGTCGCCGAGCTGGTTCTGGATGTGGTGCCCGAACTCGTGGGCCACCACATACTCCTGCGCGAGCGCGCCGTCGTTGGTCCCGAACCGGTCCGTCAGAAGCTGGAAGAAGCTGGTGTCGAAGTACGCCGTCGAATCGGCGGGGCAGTAGAACGGGCCCACGTCGCTGGTCGCGTTGCCGCACCCGGTGTTCACCGACCCCGAGAAGATGCGCACCTTCGGAGCGACGTAGTCCACACCGGTCTGCGCGGGCAGTTGTGGCTCCCACACCTGGTCGAGGCTCCCGACTGTGTAGAGCACGCGACAGTCGACATCGCGGTTGGCGTCGACTCCGCTGCGGCACTTCTCGGCCAGTGATCCGCTCACTGCACTGGTGCCGTTATCGGCCGGCATGCCTGTCGCGCCGGTGAGCCCGCCCAGCAACGAACCGGGATCACCACCGAGCAGCAGTGCCAGCACCAGCACGATCAGGCCGCCGGCGCCTCCGCCGAGAACGAATTTTCCGCCTCGTCCGCCGCCTCCGCCGCCGCCGACCGATACGCGACCTGCGTCGACGTGCGCGCCCTCGTTGAACGTCATCCCGATGGCTCCCTATCCATTACTGCGTGTGCCGGCCGTAACAGCATTCCAGCAATCCGGGCGTGCGTTTCCGATAACACGAGGTCCCTCCGTAGGATCGCTGCAGACAGAACACCGTGCTGGAAGCACGAATCGACATCCGTGCTGAAAGCACGGATCGATCACTGTGTCGGAAGACTGTGAAAGGAATCCCGTGCTGCGCACCCACCTGGCCGGCTCGCTACGACCCGAGCACGCTGAGCAGACCGTCACCCTCACCGGTTGGGTGGCTCGGCGGCGCGATCACGGCGGGGTGATCTTCATCGATCTCCGCGACGCGTCGGGCGTCTCCCAGGTGGTGTTCCGCGCGGGTGACGTGCTCGAGCAGGCGCACCGACTGCGCGCCGAGTACTGCGTCAAGGTCACCGGCACGGTCGAGGTCCGCCCCGAGGGCAACCAGAACTTCGAGATCCCCACCGGCGCCATCGAGGTCAACGCGACCGAGCTCGAGGTACTCAACGAGAGCGCGCCGCTGCCGTTCCAGCTCGACGACCAGGCGGGCGAGGAAGCGCGCCTGAAGTACCGCTACCTGGATCTGCGCCGTGAGGGTCCCGGCCGCGCGATCCGGCTGCGGTCGAAGGCCAACGCGGCTGCCCGCGCAGTGCTTGCTCACCACGAGTTCGTCGAGGTCGAGACCCCGACCCTGACGCGCTCGACGCCCGAGGGTGCCCGCGACTTCCTGGTGCCCGCTCGCCTGCAGCCGGGCAGCTTCTACGCGCTGCCGCAGAGCCCGCAGCTGTTCAAGCAGCTGCTCATGGTCGGCGGCATCGAGCGGTACTACCAGATCGCGCGTTGCTACCGCGACGAGGATTTCCGCGCCGACCGGCAGCCGGAGTTCACTCAGCTCGACATCGAGATGAGCTTCGTGACACAGGACGACGTGATGCTCCTCGCCGAGGAGATCCTCCACTCGGTGTGGAAGCTGATCGGGTACGAGATCACCACGCCGATCGCGCGGATGACGTACGCCGAGGCGATGCGCCGCTTCGGCTCCGACAAGCCCGACCTGCGCTTCGACATCGAACTCGTCGAGTGCATGGACTTCTTCAAGGACACCACCTTCCGCGTCTTCCAGGCCGAGTACGTCGGTGCCGTCGTGATGCCGGGCGGCGCGAGCCAGCCCCGCAAGCAGTTGGACGCGTGGCAGGAATGGGCCAAGCAGCGCGGTGCCAAGGGCCTTGCGTACGTGCTCGTCGGCGAGGACGGAACGCTCGGCGGCCCGGTCGCCAAGAACCTCACTGATGCGGAGCGCGAGGGCCTCGCTGCGCACGTCGGCGCGAAGCCGGGCGACTGCATCTTCTTCGCGGCCGGCGCGACCAAGCCGATGCGTGCACTCCTCGGTGCCGCCCGCGGCGAGATCGCCCGCAAGCAGAACCTCATCGATCCCGACGCGTGGGCCTTCGTGTGGGTCGTCGACGCGCCGATGTTCGAGCCCACCGCCGACGCGACGGCGAGTGGCGACGTGGCCCTCGGCTACAGCGCCTGGACTGCCGTGCACCACGCGTTCACCTCGCCGAAGCCGGAGTCGTTGGACACGTTCGACACCGATCCCGGTTCGGCGCTCGCCTACGCCTACGACATCGTCTGCAACGGCAACGAGATCGGTGGCGGCAGCATCCGCATCCACCGCAAGGACATTCAGGAACGCGTCTTCAAGGTGATGGGCATCTCGCACGAGGAGGCCGAAGAGAAGTTCGGCTTCCTGCTCGATGCCTTCGCGTTCGGCGCCCCGCCGCACGGCGGCATCGCGTTCGGCTGGGATCGCATCACCGCGCTGCTCGCGGGCGTGGATTCCATCCGTGAGGTCATCGCGTTCCCGAAGTCGGGCGGCGGCGTCGACCCGTTGACGGACGCTCCCGCGCCGATCACCGCGCTCCAGCGCAAGGAGTCGGGCATCGACGCCAAGCCGAAGCCGCCGGCGGCCGAGTCCGAGTCCGAGGCCGAATCCGGGTCCGTGGCCGAGGCCACGTCCGAGTAGGTCTCGAAAGCGGGGGGAACCGCAAGTGCTGCATCTGCGTGTGATCTGTCCGGGGGATATCACCGACGAGGTCCTCGCGCTGCTCGAGGAGGAGCCCGGCGCCACCCACATCACAGTGGCGCGGGGCTCCGCCGTCGAGCCCGTCGGCGACGTGGTCCAGGCGGACATCGCCCGCGAGTCTGCCAACGAGGTGCTCGACCAGCTCCACGAGCTGAAGATCGAGCACCGCGGCGCGATCACCCTCGTGCCGATCGAGACGGTGCTGTCGGACTCGGCCCGGGCTGCCGAACGGGCGGCCCCGGGCGACCCGGACGACACGGTCGTATGGGACGAACTGACCACTCGCACGCGCGACGAGTCGACCCTCAACATCACCTTCCTGGCGTTCCTTACCATCGCGTGCCTGCTCGCCTCGGTGGGCATCGTCACCGATTCGCCGGTCACGATCGTCGGCGCGATGGTCGTGGGACCCGAGTTCGGGCCACTGGCGGCGCTCGCCGTCGCGGTCGCTCGCCGGAAGTTCAGCCTGGCTCGCCGCTCGCTGTTCGCACTGGTCGTCGGCTTCCCCTTCGCCATTGCGGTGACGGTGGCCTGCACATTGGTGGCGAAGCTGCTGGGCTGGGTCGATCTGGCGACGATCAAGGACCTCCACCAGGTCGACTTCATCTATCGCGTCGGGCTGTCGTCGTTCATCGTGGCGTTGCTCGCCGGCGCGGCGGGCATGCTCGCCCTGGTGTCCTCGAAGTCTGCCGCCCTGGTCGGAGTGTTCATCTCCGTGACCACGGTTCCGGCGGCCGGATTCACGGCCGTAGCCGCAGCCCTCGGTGAGTGGAGAGTGGCCCTCATGTCGGCCGCGCAGTTGGGGGTCAACCTGACGGGCATCGTGATTGCGGCCGTGCTCGTCCTGCTGCTGCAGCGCACGGGTGATAACCGCAACCGACACACAAATCGTCATCTTCCCAGGTCAGTGGACTCGGTTCGGTTTCCGCGGCATTGAATACCGGGCCCCGACCGGCCCGGCCAGGTAGGTTGGTGAGCGATGACCGCAATATTGGCGGAACCCCTCTCCGAGGTCGTTGCCGCAGCCGAGAAGTTGCTCGCCCGTCGTACGGGCGCTGCTGTCCGACTCGTCGATCCTGTCGACCTCGGGGGAAGTGGCCGCACGATCGTGCTTCGCGTTCGCGTGGCGGAGAATCCGTTCTCCCTGCCGCGCACACTCATTCTCAAGCAGGTCCGTGAGTCGACGCGCAAGGCGGCCGATCCACGGCGTATCGAGTTCGACGGCATCGACTCCGACTCGGTCGACGTGGCATTCCTCCGGGAAGCGGTGTCCTATCAGTTCGCGACGGCCCTGGCGACGGAAAGCCGTCCCGGTGCCGAGTTGCTTGCCTACGACTTCGACGAGCGCCTTCTCGTCCTGGGCGATCTCGGCGATTCCACGCCGTTCGCCACACTGCTCAAGAACGCGGATCCCGACTCGGTCACCAACTCGCTGATGGCCATGGCCCAGGCTCTGGGGCGGATGCATGCCGCGACCGTCGGCCGCGAGGAAGACTTCACCGCGCTCCTGCGGCGTGCCGAGGTGGCCCACTGTGGCGACGTCGTCGCGGAGCAGGCCGCGGCGTCGCTCGAGACGGTGCCTGCGCTCTTGGCCGAGAAACTCGGTGTCGAGGTTCCGTCCGCCGTGTTGGAGATCGCTGCGCGGGCCGGGAAACTGTTCGGCGGGGGCCGATTCCGTGCCTTCAGCCCGTCGGACCTGTGCCCGGACAACATCATCGTCAACGACGCCGGCGTCCGCTTCCTCGACTACGAGTGGGGCGGCTTCCGGGATGCCACCCTCGATCTGGCGTACGCACTGGTCTCGTTCCCCGCCTGCCTGTGCAGTATCGAGCTCTCGTACGAGCGGGCGCGCGCGATGACCGAGGCGTGGCGGGCCGAGGTCGTCGGGATGTGGCCGGTCCTCGCCGACGACGACTTCCTCAACGAGCGCGTCATCGACGCACAGCTCGTGTGGGTGTGGCTCAGCACGTTCCTTTTCCTGCCCGAGGACTACACGCGCATCGCGGCGGTTCGGGGACACCAATTGTCCGCGCCGCGCGCAGAGGCGCTCACGGCGCGGTGGGAAAGCCTCGCGCGGTTCGCGCACGAATCCGGATCCCTCGAGGTGGCCGACCACGCCGCACAGGTGGTCGCGCGACTCCACGAGCGGATCGGCTGAGGCTCAGTCTCTTCCTGACGCGCCGGCGACCAGCAGTTCGACTGCGCGGCGCAGGTTATCGCGGGCCGCGCGCTCCAGCGTCGGGACATCATCGGGGGTAGTCCCGGTCCCCGCCGCTGGTTGGTGCTGCGACAGGCCACTCGCGAGGGGAAACCTGGCGGCAAAATCCGGTGCGGCCGCCGCGAGGGTGTCCATCCGCTCGTTCCACCACAGCTCGTTGTCCTCGACCGAACCCGACAGCGCCCCGCGGGCATCGACGATCGTGCGCGCAGCCGAGGCCGGGAGCGAGAACGCCGACGACGCGATCGCCACGACATCGCGACGATCGAAACTGTTGGGCACGAGAGTGCCGAGCAGTGATTCGAAGGCCTGCTGCTGGTGCGGGCCGAGCGCGGGCCGAGAGTGCGCGAGGTCGAGCATCCAGGGATGCGCGAGATACAACTCGAGGAGTCGCTCGCACCACTCGACCACCGAGACCGGTGGCGCTGTACCGAACTGTGCATACGTGCGGTCGTGCATGAGGTCGAGGAGTTCGGCCTTTCCCCCCACGTAGGTGTAGAGCGCCATCGCCGTGCACCCCAGGCGATCCCCGATCGCACGCAGGGGCACCGCGGCATCGCCCCGCTCGTCGGCGATGACCGTTGCTGCATCGATAATCGCCTCGAGGGTGAGCCCGGCCGTCGAGGGCGACGGTGCCCCCGGGGGACTCCACAGCAACTGCATCGTGCGTGCCGCGGCGCCGCGCTCTGTGTCGGATGGCGCCACGCATCTCCTTACGCTGTAAAACCGGCAGTTCACAGCACTTTACAGCGTAAGGCGACGAGACTGGCGGCGAAGTCGTGTTCGGGGTGTCGTTCGGTGGGAAGCTGGGCGGACGACGAATTGGGGGGGGGCGACGAAAGGGGCTCGGTGTGATCGAGGCGGCAGGAGAGGCGGTGCTGCGGGATCTCGTGTCCGGCGGGCCGGCGCTGGCGGTGATGGCCCACCCGGACGACGAGAGCTTCGGTCTGGGTGGCGTGCTGTCGGCGCTCGCGGTCGCGGGCGCGGACCTTCGGGTGCTGTGTCTGACGAGTGGCGAGGCCAGCACGCTCGGCGCCGGGGTGGACCTCGCCACGGTGCGCCGGGACGAATTGTCGGCCGCGGCGGAGCTGCTCGGGGTCACCGCCGTCGACCTACTCGACTTTCCTGACGGCGGCCTCGCCACGGTGGCCCCCGACGACCTCGACGCCGTCGTTAGGGACGCGCTGCGTGGGGCGGCCACGCTGATCGTCTTCGAGGCGAGCGGTGTCACCGGCCATCCGGACCATCGAGCGGCGACGGCGTCCGCTGTCCGGATCGCGGGCGAGCAGGGTCTGCGAGTGCTGGAGTGGGGTGTCGCGCCGACGGTTGCCGAGGCGTTGAACGCCGAGTTCGGTACGGACTTCGGCGGGTTCGACGGGGACGGGGTGATCGATGTCGAGGTCGATCGCGAGATGCAGTTCGCTGCGATCGCATGCCACGAGAGTCAGGCCGTCGACAACCCGGTGCTGGCGCGTCGGCTCGAGCTGTCGGGGCGGGTCGACAGGATTCGCGTGACCGCACCGCGCGACTGAACGAGTAGGTCGGGAGTGTGGGCACACGCACATTGCATCAGATACCCCTGGGGGTATCGTGGGTGGCACCTTCCGCCACTACTGAGGAGATTTGCCGTGTGTTATCCCGTCACCTGTAAGACCTGCGCCAAGACCACGTGGGGCGGCTGCGGCCAGCACGTCGACAGCGTCATGCGAACCGTTCCGAACGCGGAGCGCTGCAAGTGCGAGAAGCCGGCCAAGTCGGGCTTCTTCGCCTCGTTGTTCGGTCGCTGACAAGGCTCGTGTGGAGGTCATGAGGCCGAGATCTTTTCGCGTCGGTCCGGGCGTCGGTGTCAGACCGCGGCGGGGCTCCGGCGCGCCGAGTGGGTGGGACGCCGCGCCGGATCGGGTAGCGGCACCGCCTCGATGAGCGTTCGCGTGTAGTTCTCGCGAGGCGCTGTGAACACGGCGTCGACCGGTCCCGTCTCGATCACCGATCCGGACCGCAGGACCGCGACCCGATCCGCGACCTGGTGCACCACCGCCAGGTCGTGGCTGATGAACAAGCACGCGAAGCCGAGGTCGTGCTGGATGGAGGTGAAGAGTTGGAGCACCTCGGCCTGCACGGACACGTCCAGTGCGCTCGTGGGTTCGTCGGCGATGAGCAGTTTCGGTCGCAGCGCGAGCGCGCGGGCCAACGCCACCCGCTGGCGCTGACCGCCCGACAGTTGATGGGGGAAGCGGTCGGCGAAGGGGGCGGGCAACCGAACGGCGTCGAGGAGTTCGAGCACTCGCCGGCGACGTTCCGTCGACGACCCGACGCCGTGCACGTCGAGCGGTTCGCGGATACTCGCGGCGATCGTCAACCGGGGATCGAGCGATGTCGCGGGGTCCTGCTGCACGAACGCCACGTCACGGCGCAACTCGCGGAGTTGCCGGGCGGAGATGTCCCCGAGGTCCTGTCCTTCGACGAGCACTCGGCCCGCGGTGAGTCCCACCAGTCCGACGGCGGCCCGTCCGAGCGTGGTCTTACCGGAACCGGATTCGCCCACCAGTCCGAGTACCTCGCCCCGGCCGACCGTGAGGGTCACCCCGTCAACGGCGCGGAACGCGGGATTCCCGTGGTGCGCCGCGTAGGTGACGGTGGCCGCGTCGAACTCGAGTACGACATCGGTGGCCCGTCCGGGTAGCTCGGCGCCGGCCTGTTCGGGAAGTCGCGGGACCGCTGCCAGCAGGGACCGGGTGTATGGGTGGGTCGGGGCGTCGAACACCGAATGAACACCGCCGGTTTCGACGATCTCTCCGGCGCGCATGACGATGACGCGGTCAGCGTGCTGCGCCACCACACCCATGTTGTGGGTGATCAGCAGGATGCCCATGCCGGATCGGAGGCGGACACGGCCGAGCAGCGCCAGGATCTCGGCCTGCACCGTGACGTCGAGGGCGGTGGTCGGCTCGTCGGCGACGAGCAGATCGGGTTCTCCCGCCAATGCGAGCGCGATCGCGACCCGCTGTTTCTGTCCCCCGGACAGTTGGTGGGGGAAATAGTCCACGCGTCGTCGGGGGTCGGGGATCTCCACCTGCTCGAGCAGGTGGATGGCGGCGTCGCGTGCGTCGGTCTTCGAGATCTTCCGGTGCGCGCGGATCGCCTCACGGAGCTGCCACCCGATGCGGCGGACCGGGTTCAGCGCGCTCTGCGGCTCCTGGAAGATCAACGACACCTTCGAACCGCGCAACCGCTCGAGCTCGGGTTCGGTTGCTCCGATCAGTTCCTGTCCGTCGAGGACGATCGACCCCTGTGCTGTGGCGCCGCCGGGCAACAGACCCAGGATCGCGCGCGCGGTCATGGACTTGCCGGAGCCGGATTCGCCGACCAGGGCTACGAACTCACCGCGTGCGACCTCGAGTGAGGCGGAGTCGACGGCGGGTCGTGCCTGTCCGAAGGCGATGGTCAGGTCACGGATGTCGAGTAGTGAAGGGGGCACGAGGGGTCCTTGGAGTGGTGGGTCACCGCAGCCGTGACCGGGCGGCGAGAGCTTGCGAGATCAGGAGCAGGCCGAGCACGAGGACGACGACGACGACAAGAGGGCCGACGACGAAGAACGGCGAGTGATAGGCGTTCTGCGTGCCCTCCTTGATGAGGGAGCCGAGCGACGGGGTGGGTGGGACGATTCCGAGGCCGAGGAAGCTCATGGCTCCCTCGATGAACACCCCCACAGACATCGCCAGCGCGAGTTGCACGGTCAGCGGTTCGAGGCAGTTCGGCAGGACGTGTCGGCGCAGGATCCACCCCTCGTCGGCGCCGAGCGTCCGCGCGGCCTCGACGAAGGGCGCCTGCCGCACCGTGAGCACCGAGGTTCGGGTCAGTCGACCGAACACCGGGATCTCGGCGAGCACGATCACCGTCGCGATCGTCCAGACACCTGGTCCGATGACCATCGTGAGCGCGATGGCGAGGACGATGGTCGGGAAGGCGAGGATCAGGTCGAAAGCGCGTTGGAGAGCGTGGTCGATGCGGCCGTGCCGCGTGGCCGCGAGACCGAGCAGCGAGCCGATCACCGCGCCGGCCGGCACCGCCAGAAAGATCACGAGCAGGTCGATCCGGATGCCGTGGAGGGTCCGGGACAGGATGTCGCGTCCGACGGAGTCGGTGCCGAGCAGGTGCTGACCGCTCGGCCCTTGCAGCGCCGCCCCGGCGGTCTGCTCGTCCGGTGCAAACGGCGCGAGCCAGGGCGCCGCGAGGCCGGCGAGCACGACGATGACCACCAGGATGAGCCCGGCCAGCCCCCGACCGCTGCGCAGCGCGGCCCAGCGATCGAGTCGATCGGCCCCGGTGGTGGTCGCCGCCTCGTCCTCGGGTGCGGTGTCGAAAACGGTGCTCATGCCTGACCTCCCAGCCTGATTCGCGGATCGAGCCACGCGTTGACGAGGTCGGTGACCAATTGGATGGCAACGAACAGTGCGATGGAGAAGAGCAGCATCACCTGCACGACGGGATAGTCTCGGCTCGAGATCGCCCGCTCGATCAGGTGTCCCAGCCCCGGCCAGGCGAAGATCGCCTCCACCAGAACGGTTCCGCCGAGTAGGTGGCCGACCTGGATCCCCAACACCGTGAGCGTCGAGGGCAACGCGTTGGGCAGGACCTGCGTCAGCACGATGCGACGGCGTGAGATCCCCAGGGCCTGAGCTGTCGTGACGTACGGTTCCGCGAGTTGGCTGCGCAGCGACTCGGTGAGGAACCGGGTCAGCGCAGCGGCGATCGGCAGCGCCAGACAGACGGCGGGAAGGATCAGGTACTGCACGGAGATTCCGGGATCATCGAGGAAACCCTTCCTCGGAACGCCTCCCGCGGGCAGCACCGCCCACACCACACCGAACAGCACCACCAGGATCGCGCCGGTGACGAAGTTCGGGATTGCCACCGCGATCGTGCCGAACGTCGTCACGATGCTGTCGAGCCAGCGCCGGTCGATGATCACCGAGGCCGTGCTCAGCGTGAACGAGATGACAACGGCGATCAACAGTGCCGCCACCGCGAGAACCAGGGTGTTACCGAGTGCGTCGAGCAGTAGGGAACCGATGTCGCCGCCGAGGGTCAGCGAATGTCCGAGATCGAACGAGGCGACACCGCCGAGCCATGAGAAGTACTGGCCAACTTGTGACCCGGTCAGACCGAGCTCGTCACGGATCGACTCGAGTGCCTCAGGGGAGGAGTCCGGGCCCGCAAGGATCTGGGCCGGGTCGCCGGGCACCAGCCGCAGCAGGGTGAAGATCACCACCGAGCCGACAGCGAGCACGATCAGGGCGGAGGGGATCCGACGGAGGCTGTAGCGCAGCATCGTTCGTCACCCAGCCAGGTAGGCGTTGCTCAGGTCGAGCTCGCCCTTCTTGGTCCAGCCCACGCCGTGGACGTCGGCGGAAGTGGCCAGCTCGTTCTCATGGTTGAACAGGCCGATCACGAAGGCGTTGTCGAGCAGCTCGGCGTTCAGCGCCCGGTACGCGTCCTCGGCGTCGGTACTGCTCGGATCGGTGATCCCCCAGACCTTTTCGACAGCGGCCTTGTATTCAGCGTTGGAAAAGTTCGACGCGTTCTTGTTCGCGTTGTACACGTAGGCGCTGGTGGGCAGGGTTGCCGGTGTGTACTGCGCGAAAGTGTGCTCGGTGATCCACAGGCCGCCGTAGGTGCCCCCGATCAGGTTCTTGAGGGTGGTGGCCTGGTCCTGAGGCTGGAGTGTGGTCTCGATCCCGACCGCGGCGAGGTCGGCCTGGAGGATCTGTGCGACTGCCTCGGATTCGGTGGATCCCGCCGTGTATGCGACGGGGATGACCGGCACGCTGCCGACCTCGGCGACCAGTGCCTCGGCCTTCTCGGCGTCGTGGTCGTACGTGCCGTTCAGATCCGCGTCGAATGCGGGGGAGTACTCCGGCCAGGGCAGGCTGGCGACGCTCCCGTGCCCCTGGTAGACATCGGCGACGATCCGATCTCGGTCCACCGCGTGGGCGATCGCCTGGCGAAGCCGGACGTCGCTGAGCCCCGGCGCCTGCACGTTGGCGCCGATGTACGCGGTGCGTTGCACGCCGGTTTGGTCGACCACCTGGAAACCGGGATTGCTGCCCAGTTCGTCGGCGTCGCGGGGCGCAATGTTGAGCAGTAGGTCGAGTTGGCCGGACCGCAGCTGCGAGACCCGCGTCTGGGCGTCGGGGACGATGACGTATTCCACCCCGTCGAGGTGCGGCGCCCCGCCCCAGTACTGCTTGTCGGCGTCGAACGTGATCGACGCTCCCGGCTTCCAGGAGACGAACCGGAACGCACCGGTCCCGTTGTAGCCCTTGCCGGTGTCGAGATCGGGCAGGGTGTCCTGGTCGATGATCGGCATGACGTCGAGCAGGTCGAAGAAGTTTCCGGCGGGTCTGGCGAGCGTGAGCGTGATCGCGTGCGGGTCGCTGGTGTCGAAGTCGGCGACCAGTGCGGCTGTGCGGGCGAGCTGCCCGGATCGGGCGGGATCGGCGTACGTCCGGATGCTGGACTCGACATCCGCAGAAGTGAGCGGCTTGCCGTTGTGGAAGGTCACGTCGTCACGCAGTGCCAGGTGCACCGACAGCTTGTCGTCGGAGACTTTCCAGGACGTCGCCAGTTTCGGCTGCGGGTCGAGGCTGTCGGCGGGGTAACGGATCAGGGTGTCGTAGACCAGACCGGTGATGGCGGCCTGCGCGGGGGCGCCCGAGTACAGCGACGCGGGGGTCAGATCACCACCGTCGCCGATCCGAAGGACGCCGCCCTCCGTGACCTCGGTTCGGGTGTCGGCGCCGGCCTGGTCGACCGCGGAGTTGCACCCCGCGACGCCGAGGACACCGACGACGGACAGGGCGAGAGCTCCCAACAGGGAGCGGCGCCGGGGGAGGACAGGGCGGCTGAACACAGGAGGTCCTTTCGGGGACGTGTGGAGGGGGCGAACTCGTTGGGGCGGAGGAGATTCAGGCGGTGAAGCCGGCGAAGAGCGCCGGGCGCCGACGTTCGCGCCGAGCGTGGTGACGGTGATGCCGCCGGCCGAACCGACGTCGGCTGTCAGTGGGCCGGGGCCGGAGAAGGTATGAGGACCAAAGTAATTGGAGGGAATCAGATTGCCGAGGTATCTGATCCCCGTGCGTCGAATCCTTTACAAGACCGCCGCTGGATGGGGTGGCGGTCAGTGCGTGACGAGCTCCGCCTCGAGCCGCTGAGCGTTGGTGGGCCAGCTGGTTGCGGCATCGGTTTCGACGGTGACCTCGCCGACCCGACCGGTGTACCGGTACTCGCCGGCGCGGGCGTAGTCGGAGGTGACCGGCGTGCCGGGGTTCGCGCCCACCGTCAGCCGACCGGAACCGAACAGAGCCGTGCGTTCGACGCGACCCTCCCCGACGATCCGACCGTCGATGAGGACCTGACCGGTCCCGCCCCGACCTATGCCTCCGCCGTCATAGTTGAACAGGTACTCGAGCAGGTGTTCGCCGGCCGTCAGTGGCTCGGTGGCGCGTACATGCGTGGTGACCAGCCCGCACAGGTTGTGGGCGAACGACACCACCCCTTCTCGGACGTAGAAGGAGAGCCCGTTGAAGGAGTTGCCCAAGCTCACCAGGACGCCGTCGGACCCCTCACTGTCGGCCACTACGGGCACGCTCAGCCGAAACGATGTGTTCGACGTGCTGGGGAACGCCGCGGTCGGTAGCCGACGCGTGCCGGCCGGCACGGTGACCCGCCCGCCCAGGTCGGGGATGCGGCGCCCGGCGACAGCCGCGTCCATGCGTTCGATGCCTCGATCATCGAGCGGCAGCACCTGGTGCAACCGTGCCTGCTCCAGGAACAGCTCCTGCAGCGCGGCCAGCCGTTCCGGGTGCTCGGAGGCCAGGTCGGTGGCTTGGGAGAAGTCACGGGTGGTGTCGTACAGCTCCCACGTGTCCTGGTCGAACGGGATGGGCTCGGTCCGCGACAGGTCCCATGGTGAACGGTGCTTGGTGACCGCGGTCCAGCCTTCGTGGAAGATCCCGCGGTTGCCGAAGATCTCGAAGTACTGGGTGAGGTGCCGGTCGGGCGCGGCGCCGTCGCGGAGCGCGTAGAGCATCGAGGTGCCCTCGATGGGGCGCTGGCTGATCCCGTCGACCTGGTCGGGATGCGGGATTCCGGCGGCCTCCAAGATGGTCGGTGCCACGTCGATGACATGGTGCCACTGCGTGCGGACGCCGCCGCCTTCAGAGATCTCCTTCGGCCAGTGCACGACGAGCCCGTTGCGGGTTCCCCCGAAGTGGGACGCGACCTGCTTGGTCCACTGGAACGGGGTGTCCATGGCCAGGGCCCAGCTGACCGGGTAGTTCACATAGCTGGTCGGCCCCCCGATCTCGTCGAGGCGGCCACGAATTTCGGCGGCGGTCTCAGGCAGTCCGTTGTAGGTCCGCGACTCGTTGAACGTACCCGTCAGGCGCCCCTCGCAGGAGGCACCGTTGTCGCCCAGGATGTAGAAGACCATCGTGTTCTCGAGCTCTCCGCTGGCACGGAGATACTCGACCAGTCGACCGACCTGCTCATCGGTGTGCTCGGCGAAGGACGCGTACATCTCCATGAGCCGCTCTGCCACGACGCGCCCGTCGTCGTCGAGCTCATCCCAATGTGGAGCACCGTCGGGCCAGGGCGACAGGAGCGTGTCGGGCGGGACGACGCCCAGCTCCTTCTGCCGCTCGAGAGTCTGCTCGCGTTGCTCGTCCCAGCCGTGGTTGAACTTTCCGCGGTACCGGTCCCGCCATGAGTCGGGAACCTGGAAGGGGGAGTGGGTGGCACCGAAGGGCAGGTAGGCGAACCAGGGGCGCTCCTTGTCGACGTCGCGCACCGATCGGATCCAGTCCCTGGTCTTGTCGACCAGGTCCTCGGAGAGGTGGTAACCCTGCTCCGGCGTCGACGGCGGCTCCACTTGCGCGGTGCCGGAGTACAGGTTCGGGTGGAACTGATCGTCAGCCCCGCCGATGATCCCGTAGAAGGTGTCGAAGCCCTCCTGGGTCGGCCAGTGCGTGAACGGGCCGACTGGCGTGATCTCGTCCTGCGGGATCTGGTGCCACTTGCCGAATACACCGGTCGCGTAGCCGTTCTCCCGCAAGGTCCGTGCCAGCGGCGCGGCGTCCAGGGGGCGGATGCCCGTGTAGCCCGGGGCGCTGGAGGAGAAATCGGTGACGACCCCCATTCCCACGCTGTGGTGATTGCGCCCGGTGAGCAGCGCCGCCCGTGTCGGCGAGCAGATCGCCGTGGTGTGGAAGCGGTTGAACCTCAGCCCGTCGGCCGCCAGCTGCTCGGCGACCGGCATCGAGCACGGCCCACCGAAGGCCGACGAGGCACCGAAGCCCATGTCGTCGAGCAGAATCACCAGTGCGTTGGGTGCACCCTCGGGGGCGGTCACCCTCGGAGGTCCGGGGAGGGGCTCCTGCTGATGGCGGACGTCGTGCGCGGGCTCGACCGCGTCCTGGGTCAGGTGGATGGGTAGCTGAGTGCGATCCATCGGGGCTCTCCTCTGTTCTGTACGGACTGGCCCGACGGAGCGACTCGAACCGAATACTGTGTCCTGCTCCTGCTCCTGCTCCTGCGCCCGCTCGTCGCGCAATTCTCCTCCGTCGCGATGGCGCCCAAGGCGACTTCCGCTCGCTGACGTCTGCGGCGTGGGCGAATCAGGCGGTGAAGCCGGGGAAACGGTCGGAGGTGTCGACGACCGAGAAGTGCGAGGCATCGCCGGAGAGGATGCGGCTGGCATCGCCGTCGACCGAGACCGGGACGTCGCCGGCCAGCGTCACTCGGTGGACGCTGCGCTTGTGCGAGCCGAAGTCCGCGATGCCGTAGTGCTGGGTCGCGCGGTTGTCCCAGATCGCCAGGTCGCCCGGCGTCCAGGCCCAGCGGAGGGTGTTCTCGAGCCGGACGACCCGGTCCTGGAGGAGCTGGAACAACGCGGCCGACTCCGACGTCTTCAGACCGACGAAGTTCTTGACGAAATGACCGAGCAGCAGCGACCTCTCGCCGGTTTCGGGGTGGACGCGGACCACGGGGTGCTCGATCTCGAACTTCAGGCGGGTGAAGCTGTGCATCGTGTTCTCGGTGGTGACCGCGATGCCCTTGCGATCGGCGTGCACGCCCGCGTAGTCGTATTCGTTGCTGTGGACGGCCCACAGGTTGTCCACGAGCGCCCGGAGCGGGACGGGTAGCTGCGCGTAAGCGGCGGTGGTCGACGCCCACGTGGTGGCGCCGCCGTAGGGCGGGATGTCCACCGCGCGCAGGATCGAGGCCTTCGGGATCCGGTCGATGAAGCTGACGTCGGTGTGCCAGCTGTTCGCAGCACCTTCGATGACCAGCGTCCGGTTGTCCTCGGACGTCAGCGTCGGGTGGGTGGTCGTCTGCGAGCCGAGCGTGCCCGCGAACTGGTACTGGATGTCGTCCGTGACGTGGTGCTGGCCGCGGAAGACGACCACCTTGTTGGCGGCCAGCGCGTAGCGGATCGCGTAGGCGGTCTCGGCGGCGATGTCGCCGGACACATGGACGCCCTCGATCAGGGCGCCGATGTGCTCTCCCAGCTTGGTGACGGTGATGCCGCCGGCGGCGTAGATGTCGGACGCGGTGGTGGGGCGAGTCTCGAGGGTGGTCACGATTCCTCCTTGAGGGAACGGGGTTTCGGAATGGGTGGTGTGGTGCGCTGCCGGGCAGCAGATCAGCGGGCCGGGACGGGCGCCTCGGGAGCGACCTCGATGCGGTGGATCCGACGCGGTTGATCGCCGTAGTCGTAGATGGCGTTGTGTTGGACGAAGTGGTTGTCCCAGATCGCGATGTCGCCGACAGCCCAGCGGCGGCGGACGGTGAACTCGGGTCGGATCGAGACGGATTTCAGTAGCCCGAGGAGCGCGCGGCTCTCGTCGTCGGTGACGTCGTTGATCGCGGACGTGAACAGATCGTTGACGAACAGTGCTTCGCGCCCGGTGTCCGGATGTCGGATCACCAGCGGGTGAACGGCCTCCGGGACGTTGGGCAGCGGCGCGATCCGATGCGTGGCCGTCAGTCCGTACAGCGCTTCGCGGATCGGCGGAGACAACGCGTCGAGCGCCGCGTACTGGTTGGACCACAGCGTGTCGCCGCCGACGGCGGGCAGTACCTGCATGTGCAGCACGCTGAAGCGCGTCGGCTCCGGCCTCCACGCCACGTCGCAGTGCCAGCGATTGGCCTGGTAGGCGCTGCCGTTGTCGGTGCTGATGACGCTGATCTCGCGGTAGCCCTCGTCGCCGAGGTGGGCCAGGTGCTCGTGCGGGTAGACGATCTCGCCGAACTTCCGCGCGAACGCCAGATGGGTGGCGGGGTCGACACCTTGCGCGGGGAAGAACAGAACCCCGTGGCGGTGCAGCGCGTCCCGGACGGCGTGGAGATCCGCGTCGGACAGGTTGGCTACGTCGAGGCCGCGGATCTCGGCGCCTATCGCTCCGGCGAGCGGAACGACGGTCACGATGGGGTGTGCGAGTGTCGTCATCGATCGTCCTCGAATTCGGCTGGGGGACTGGGACGACAGTCAAAGTAATGGGAGGCTATTAATTTCCGGAATGGATGCACTCCCCGTGCGCTCAGGGGTTTACAGATCGGCGATCGCACGATAAACGCGCGCAATGCCGGAAAGGCGTCGGGGCGCGCCGAGTCGAGATCCGGCTCGATTAGGGTGGGCAGCCATGACCGCCCGACGTGGCCACTACAGCGCCGGCCAGGAGACGCGGGTCCTCCTGGTCGAGACGGCCGAGCGACTGTTTGCCCGGCGCGGCTACGGGGCAGTCACCCTGGCTGAGATCCGCAGTGCCGCAGGGCAACACAACTCGTCGGTGATCACCTACTACTTCGGTTCGAAGGAGAAGTTGCTCGAAGCAGTTCTCGAGCATCGATTGCCCGTGATCAACGCGGAGCGGGAGGCGATGATCCGTGAACGGAGCACGCGTCACGGTCGGTTGGGTGTCCGAGACGCGCTGTGGTGCCTCGTGCAGCCGCTCGCCGACAGTCTTCGCGAAGGAAACCACTACGTCGGTCTCGTCGACCGGTTGCTGGACACCGAAGTCCTCGGCAGCGTATTCGGTGCGGCAGATCCGGTTGTGACCGCCAGCGGCATCGCCGTCGACCGGGCGTTACGCGACGCCCTCGCCGATGCCCTCGTCGATCTTCCGAAAGATGCACGGCGGCAACGGATCATGATGGTCTACGAGAGCGCGCTGCGGACGCTGGCCCGCTACGGTCGGTCGAGTGCGTCTCCCGATGAAGGCGAGTTGTCGGCATGCATCGACGCCTGGGAGGGATTGTTGCGTGCACCGACCTCCGACGAGACGCATCGTGCGCGGGGTCACTCCTGAGTGTGGCCTGGTCGGCGCGTCGGTGCCGGCTAGTAGCGTCGGGGCGTGACTGATTTCTTCGGCGACACGGACCCGGCCGATGCTTCGGCGGGCCTGTTCGAGGCACCCTCGGCCGACTCCGCGGCCGAACCCGAGGTCGAGCCGCTCACGTCGGCTCCTCGGCAGGTGTCCCGTCCACATCCCGGTGCTCCGCTGGCCGTGCGGATGCGTCCCACCGATCTGTCCGAGGTCGTCGGGCAGCAGCACCTTCTCGGTGCCGGCACCCCGTTGCGCCGGCTGGTCGAGGGATCGGGGGCGTCGTCCGTCATGCTCTACGGCCCGCCCGGTACCGGCAAGACCACGCTGGCCTCGCTGATCTCCGGCGCGACCGGACGCAAGTTCGAGGCGCTGTCAGCCCTGTCCGCGGGCGTCAAGGAGGTGCGGGGTGTCATCGAACTGGCTCGCCGCAGGCTGCTCCAGGGCGAGCAGACGGTGCTGTTCATCGACGAGGTCCATCGCTTCTCCAAGACACAGCAGGACGCGCTGCTGGCCGCGGTCGAGAACCGGATTGTCCTGCTGGTGGCTGCCACCACGGAGAACCCGTCGTTCTCGGTCGTCTCTCCGCTGCTGTCACGCTCCCTGGTGCTGCAACTGCAGTCCCTCACCTCCGACGACATCCGCGTGGTCATCGAGCGGGCCCGCGCCGACGAGCGGGGCCTCGGCGGTTCCGTCGAGATCGCCGACGACGCGCTCGAACACCTGGTCCGTCTCGCCGCCGGTGACGCTCGCCGCGCGCTCACCGCGCTCGAGGCCGCGGCCGGCGCCGCGCTCGACAGGACCGACGAGCGGCCGGCCGTGCTCGACCTCGAGACCGTCGAATCGAGCGTCGACAAGGCGGCCGTCCGCTACGACCGGGACGGCGACCAGCACTACGACGTCATCAGCGCGTTCATCAAGTCCATTCGTGGCTCCGACGTCGACGCCGCGTTGCACTACCTCGCCCGGATGATCACCGCGGGAGAGGATCCGCGCTTCATCGCCCGCCGACTCGTCGTGCACGCCAGCGAGGACATCGGGATGGCCGACCCGACGGCGTTGCAGACCGCGACCGCCGCCGCGCAGGCCGTGCAGCTCATCGGCATGCCGGAGGCTCGGCTCGCGTTGGCGCAGGCCACGATCCACCTGGCGACCGCGCCCAAGTCCGGGGCCGTCATTGCCGCGCTCGGGGCGGCGATGGCCGACGTCTCGGCCGGAAAGTCCGGGCTGGTGCCCCCGCACCTGCGGGACGGCCATTACGCCGGGGCCGCGGGGCTCGGCAACGCGGTGGGTTACCGATACCCCCACGACCATCCGGACGGTGTCCTCCCGCAGCAGTACCCGCCGGACGAACTCGTCGGCGTCGACTACTACGAACCGACCGGGCACGGCGTGGAGCGCGAGATCGCCTCCCGTGTCGGAAAGTTGCGGAGGATCGTGCGAGGGCGCTGAGTCGTCGCGAGATCCGCGTCACAATCCGGCTATGTGCTGCAGCGCCACCGCGAGCTTCGTGGGGGCGGGGGTGGTCACCGCCGCTTCGCCGCGTTTCGCAGCCTCGTCGTCGTCGGCCACTTCGTCGAGGACCGGCGCCGTCGTGACCGTCTGCCCGAGCCCGCCACGTCCGCCGAATAAATGGCGAGCGCCGGGGCGTTAAGCTTGCGAATGGCTGATTCGCATTTCGGTGGCGATGTCGGCGGCTGGACACTGTTTCATCAGACGGACATAAGTTAGGACGAACCCCGGTGCAGACCCACGAGATCCGTAGGCGCTTCCTCGACCATTTCGTCAAGGCGGGCCACACCGAGGTGCCCAGCGCCTCGCTGATCTTCGACGATCCGAACCTGCTGTTCGTCAACGCGGGCATGGTCCAGTTCAAGCCGTTCTTCCTCGGCCAGCAGACCCCGCCGTACTCCACCGCGACCAGCGTCCAGAAGTGCGTGCGCACCGGTGACATCGAGAACGTCGGCGTCACCACCCGTCACAACACGTTCTTCCAGATGGCCGGCAACTTCAGCTTCGGCGACTACTTCAAGCGCGGCGCGATCAAGCACGCGTGGGCGCTGCTCACCGACAGCGTCGAGGACGGCGGCTACGGCTTCGACCCCGAGCGACTGTGGGTCACCGTCTACCTGGACGACGACGAGGCCCGCGACATCTGGAAGGAAGAGGCCGGCATCCCGGACGAGCGCATCCAGCGCCGCGGTATGGCCGACAACTACTGGTCGATGGGTGTCCCCGGCCCGTGCGGCCCGTGCTCGGAGATCTACTACGACCGCGGCCCCGAGTACGGCGCCCCGGGCGGCCCCGAGGCCGACGAGGACCGCTACCTCGAGATCTGGAACCTCGTGTTCATGCAGAACGAGCGCGGCGAGGGCTCCGGCAAGGACAGCTTCGAGATCCTCGGCCCGCTGCCGAAGCAGAACATCGACACCGGCATGGGCGTCGAACGCGTCGCGTTCCTGCTGCAGGGCGTCGACAACGTGTACGAGACGGACCTCGTGCGCCCCGTCATCTCCAAGGCCGAGGAACTCAGCGGCCGCGCGTACGGCAAGAACAACGAGGACGACGTCCGCCTCCGCGTGATCGCCGACCATGCCCGCACCGCCGCGATGCTCATCGCCGACGGCGTCAACCCGGGCAACGACGGCCGCGGCTATGTGCTGCGTCGCCTGCTGCGCCGCATCGTGCGCTCGGCGAAGCTGCTGGGAGCCGACAAGCCGTCGATGGGCGCGTTCATGGCCGTGGTGCGCGACACGATGGCACCGTCCTACCCGGTCCTCGAGACCGACTTCGAGCGCATCTCGAACGTCGCCGTCGGCGAGGAGACAGCGTTCCTGCGCACCCTCGACTCCGGCTCGAAGCGCTTCGAGATCGCGGCGGACGAGGTGAAGTCCACGGGCAAGAAGGTCATCGGCGGCAGCGAGGCATTCGCCCTGCACGACACCTACGGCTTCCCGATCGACCTGACTCTGGAGATGGCGGCCGAGGCCGGCCTGAGCGTCGACGAGAACGGCTTCCGTTCGCTCATGGCCGAGCAGCGCAAGCGTGCCAAGGAGGACGCGCAGGCGCGCAAGCACGCGCACGCCGACCTCACCGTCTACAAGGACCTGGTCGACCGCGGACCCACCGAGTTCACCGGCTTCAACGAACTGGTGTCCGAGGCGCACGTGCTCGCGCTCATCTCGAACGGTGTCCGGGTGCCCACCGCGACCGCGGGCCAGGACGTCGAGGTCATCCTGGACCGCAGCCCGCTGTACGCGGAGGCGGGCGGCCAGATCGCCGACATCGGCACGATCACCGCGGCCGGTCTGCGCGTGCAGGTCAACGACGTGCAGAAGATCGCCAAGAAGGTCTGGGTCCACAAGGTCACCGTCAAGGAAGGCCAGATCACCGAGGGCGATGTCGTTCTCGCGCAGGTCGACGCCGAATGGCGCAAGGGTGCGACGCAGGGCCACTCCGGCACCCACATGGTGCATGCGGCGCTGCGACAGGTGCTGGGCCCCAACGCCGTTCAGGCAGGTTCGCTCAACAAGCCGGGCTACCTGCGCTTCGACTTCAACTGGCAGGGCCAGCTGTCGGAGTCGCAGAAGCAGGAAATCGAGGTCGTCTCCAACGAGGCCGTCGCCGCCAACCACGCGGTGAACACCTTCGTCACCGATCTGGACAAGGCCAAGCAGATGGGTGCGATGGCGCTCTTCGGCGAGAACTACGGCGACGAGGTGCGAGTCGTCGAGATCGGCGGACCGTTCTCGATGGAACTGTGCGGCGGTACGCACGTGCAGACGTCGGCGCAGATCGGCCCCGTCACGCTGCTCGGCGAGTCCTCGGTGGGCTCCGGCATACGCCGCGTCGAGGCGTTCGTGGGTCTCGACTCCTATCGCTACCTGGCGAAGGAGCGCGCGCTGCTCGCCGGGGTCGCGTCGTCGCTCAAGGTGCCGTCGGACGAGGTCCCGGCCCGTATCGAGGCGCTCGTCGAACGCCTCAAGGTCGCCGAGAAGGAACTCGAGGCCACCAAGGCTGCAGCCGTGCTCGCGTCGGCGGGCACGTTCGTCGACAAGGCCCACCGCTTCGGTGAGGTGCTGCTCGTCGCCGAGCGGGCACCCGACGGTGTCGCCGGCAACGACCTGCGCAGCCTCGTGACCGACATCCGTGGCCGCTTCGGCACGCAGCCCGCTGTCGTGGTGCTGCTCGGTGACGCCGACGGCAAGGTGCCGTTCGTGGTGGCCGCGACCAAGGCGGCGCAGGACCTCGGGATCAAGGCCGGTGAGCTGGTATCGAGCTTCGGCCCGCAGATCGGCGGACGCGGTGGCGGCAAGGCCGACATGGCGCAGGGCTCCGGCTCCGACGTCTCCGGCATCCCCGCGGCGCTCGAGGGTGTCCGGGGCCGGGTCGCCGACCTGGCAGGAAACTCCTAGCGGTGGCCCCGGCCTCGTCGGGTCCCGACAGTACTGCCCAGTCGGGTCCCGACAGTTCTGCCCGGTCGGGTCCCGATCGCCCCGGGGTCGACGATCCCGGGCGCGGACGCCGGATCGGCGTCGACGTCGGCAGTGTGCGGATCGGGGTCGCCTCGTGCGACCCGGACTGCATTCTCGCGACGCCGGTGGAGACTGTTCCGCGGTCCAAGGAGAAGGGGCCCGACGCGCCGGACATCCGGCGGATTGTCGCGCTTGTCGAGGAGTACGAGGCCGTCGAGGTTATCGTCGGGCTGCCGCAGACGCTGCGCGGTGAGCGAGGGAAGGCCGCGGATCTGGCATCCGCATTCGCTCGGCGATTACAGCGCGGGATCGAGCCGATCCCGGTGCGAATGGCCGATGAGCGTTTGACGACGGTCACCGCGTCGCGGGCACTGCGGGAGAGCGGTGTCCGAGCCAAGGGACAGCGGCCGATGATCGATCAGGCCGCAGCGGTGGCGATCTTGCAGGGATGGTTGGACGAGCGGAGTAGCGCGGTGAACGTGTCGGATGCGGACGGTGGCGATCGACCCACGGGAGACGCCCTGTGAACGATCATCGGCCACCGTCGGGTCGTCCCGAATACGAGTCGACCCCCGGCTATGCGGGTGATCACGACGGCAACTACCGGTACGCGTCCGGCAACGACCACGGACCCGCGTTCGAGCCCGAGTACGGGCAGCCGCACGACCAGGGCTACGGCTACGAGCCGGAGTACGACCGATACGAGTACGACGACGACCGCCGCCGAGCGCTGCCGACCGCCGTCGGCACACATCCCATCAGCCGCGGCGAGGCTCGTCGGTTGCAGGCGGCCGCACGGCGCAAGCGCCGGGGCCGGGTGATCGGAGTCCTGGCCGGAGCGGTTCTGCTCGGAGGGCTGGGCGCTGCCGCGGTCGCGGTGTACGGCCAGATCACCGGCGGCGACGTGGCCGACTACGCGGGACCGGGTGGTCCCGAAGTGGTCGTGCAGGTCCATCCCGGCGACACTGCGGATCAGATCGCCGACGAGATGGCGACCAAGGACGTCGTCAAGAGCGGGGCCGCGTTCTATCGCGCCGCGCTCCGCAACGATGCGATGAGTTCGGTGCAGCCCGGCTTCTACTCGGTCGCCACCCAGATCTCGGGAACGGACGCGGTCGCGGCCCTCGTGTCGCCGACCGCGCGCGTCGGGGCGATGGTGATCTCGGAAGGCCGTCAGCTCCACGACACCCGTGATGTCCAGACGGGGGCGGTGAAGAAGGGCATCTACACGCTCATCTCCGAAGCCAGCTGTGTCGGCCCGGCCGATACGAAGAAGTGCATCAGCTACGACCAGCTCAACCAGGCGGGCGCGGGCGCGGACCTCGCGGCGCTCGGCGTCCCGGACTGGGCGCGCACGCCGGTCGCCAACGTCCCGGACCGGGATCGTCAGCTCGAGGGTCTGATCGCGGCCGGCAGCTGGGATTTCGATCCGACCCAGGGGCCCGTCGAGATCCTGCACCACCTGGTCGGGTCGAGTGCCGAGAGCTACGAGGCGACGGGTCTCGAGACTGCGGGCGGCAGCGTGGGCCTGGCCCCGTACCAGATGCTCATCGTCGCGTCGCTCGTCGAACGCGAGGCATTGCCCGCCGACTTCGACAAGGTCGCGCGCGTGGTCGTGAATCGTCTCGCGGTGAACCAGCCGCTGCAGTTCGACTCGACGGTCAACTACTCCCTCGACGAGACCGAGGTCGCCACCACCGACGCCGACCGTGCCCGGGTCACCCCGTGGAACACGTACGCCATGCCGGGCCTGCCGGCGACGCCCATCGCGTCGCCGAGTATCAATGCGCTTCGCGCGGTGGAGAATCCGGCGCCGGGTGATTTCCTGTACTTCGTGACGATCGACAAGAAGGGCACCACGCTCTTCACCCGCAGCTACGACGAGCACCTCGCGAACATCGAGTTGGCTCGCACGAGCGGCATCCTCGACAGCGGAAGGTGAACGACGTGTCTGCCCGTGACGCCAGGAAGGCCCGGAAGGCTGGGGTACTCGGGAGCCCGATCTCACACTCGAAGTCCCCGAACCTTCACCTCGCGGCCTATCGCGCGCTCGGGCTGGTCGACTGGACGTACGAGCGGATCGAGTGCACCGGCGAGCAGCTACCGGAGCTGGTGTCGGGCCTCGGGCCCGAATGGGTGGGCCTGTCGGTGACGATGCCCGGCAAGGTCGCGGCCCTCGAGTTCGCGACCGAGCGCACCGACCGCGCCGTCACGATCGGCTCGGCCAACACGCTCGTCCGCGTCGACGGCGGATGGCGCGCCGACTGCACCGACGTCGACGGTGTCCGCGGCGCGCTCGTCGAAGGCGGAATCGGTGACCTCACCGGCGCGTCGGCGGTCGTCGTCGGAGCGGGCGGAACGGCGCGGCCCGCGCTCGTCGCGCTCGCGGACCTCGGGGTGGGCTCGGTGACCGTCGTCGCACGCGATGCCGGCCGGGCACGGGACACCCTCGACTGCGCGGAGGCCGTGGGCCTCGACGTGCGCCACCTGCCGTTCGACGACTCCCGACTCGGCGACGTCTGCGCGGCGTCCGCGGTGCTCGTGAGCACCGTCCCGTCGGCGGGGGCAACCCCCTTCGCCGACGCGATCGGCCGGGCGCCGTTCGTGCTCGACGCGATCTACGATCCGTGGCCGACGCCGCTGGCGGAGGCCGTCTCGCGGGCGGGCGGCACCGTCGTCGGGGGACTCGCGATGCTCCTGAACCAGGCGTACGGCCAGGTGGAGCAGTTCACCGGAATGCCCGCGCCCCGCGAGGCGATGGCCGCCGCACTCGATTCCTAGTTCTGCCGGTGCCGTCGTGCGGTGCACCTGCCTGTGGCGGGTGTGACGAAAGCGGCCGACGGCCCACCGACGGCCCACCGACGGCCCACCGACGGCCCACTGTCGTACCTGGTCCCTTCCTCGTGGAAAGATGCTGGATGTGTTGCGCTGGATAACTGCTGGAGAATCCCATGGTCCCGCCCTCGTCGCGATGCTCGAGGGGATGGTCGCCGGTGTCGAGGTGACGTCCGACGACATCTCGACGCAGCTGGCGCGCCGTCGTCTCGGCTACGGCCGCGGTGCCCGCATGAAGTTCGAGGCCGACAAGGTCTCGATCATCGGCGGCGTGCGGCACGGTCGCACGCTCGGCGGCCCGATCGCCGTCGAGGTGGGCAACACCGAGTGGCCCAAGTGGGAGACCATCATGTCTCCCGACCCGGTGGACGAGGCAGAACTCGCCGGTCAGGCGCGTAACGCGCCGCTGACGCGTCCGCGCCCCGGTCACGCCGATTACTCGGGCATGCTCAAGTACGGCTTCGACGACGCCCGTCCGGTGCTCGAGCGCGCGAGCGCCCGCGAGACCGCGGCTCGCGTCGCGGCCGGCACCGTCGCCCGCCAGTTCCTCCGTCAATTGTTCGGCGTCGAGGTGGTGTCCCACGTGATCTCGATCGGCGCTTCCGATCCGTATGTCGGCGCAGGCCCGCAGGCCGGCGACCTCGACGCGATCGATGCCAGCCCGGTGCGGGCGTTCGATGAAGCAGCGGAGATCTCCATGATCGCCGAGATCGAGGCCGCCAAGAAGGACGGCGACACGCTCGGCGGCGTCGTCGAGGTCATCGTGCACGGACTGCCGGTCGGTCTGGGCTCGTTCGTCAGTGGTGCCGACCGTCTCGACTCCAAGCTCGCCGCCGCACTCATGGGCATCCAGGCGATCAAGGGCGTCGAGGTGGGTGACGGCTTCGAGACGGCGCGTCGCCGCGGCAGCGCGGCACATGACGAGATCCGACCCGGGCCGGACGGCATCCTGCGCTCCACCAACCGCGCAGGCGGGCTCGAGGGCGGCATGACCAACGGTGAGGCGCTGCGCGTACGCGCCGCGATGAAGCCGATCTCCACGGTGCCGAGGGCCCTGTCGACCATCGACATGGCTACCGGCGAGGAGGCTGTCGCCATCCATCAGCGCTCCGACGTGTGTGCGGTCCCGGCCGCGGGTGTCGTCGCGGAGGCGATGGTGGCTCTCGTGGTTGCCCAGGCCGCGCTCGACAAGTTCGGCGGCGACTCGATCGCCGAGACCCGCTCGAACTTTCAGCGATACGTCGACGGCATCGCGGCTCGTCCGCCGCGGTGATCCGATGACACCGCGCGCTGTGCTCGTGGGGCCGCCGGGCGCGGGGAAGTCGACGATCGGCCGGCGGCTCGCGCAGGCACTCGATGTCGAGTTGCTCGATACCGACGCGGAGATCGAGCGGCGGACCGGCCGCACCATCCCGGAGATCTTCGAGACGGACGGGGAACCGTTCTTCCGGGAGATCGAGGAGCAGGTGATCGGGGAGGCACTCGCGTCCCACGACGGGATCCTGTCCCTGGGCGGTGGTGCGATCCTGTCCGAACGCACACGGTCCCGGCTGGTGGGGCATACCGTGGTGTACCTGGAGATCAGCGTCGCGGAGGGCCTCAAACGGACGGGCACGAGTTCGGGTAGACCACTGCTGGCCGGTGCCGACCCGAAGGCGAAGTACCACGCACTGATGCGTCGTCGTCGGCCGCTGTATCGACAGGTGGCGACGATCCGGGTACGAACCGACAGTCGCAGTCCCAGCCGCGTGGTCCAGCAGGTGGTGACGAAGCTGACCGGCGGATCTGCACCGGACGAACTCGCAGACGACCTGGCGAGAGACGATCTGGCGAGAGACGACTTGGCCAGGGACGACATTGCACGAGACGGCATTGCACGAGACGGCATTGCACGAGACGGCATTGCACGAGACGACACAGAAGCGGAGCAGTAGAGAAGTGACGGAACCGGTACGCGTCGAGGTGGCAACGGCCGATCCCTACCCGGTGATCATCGGGCGGGGTCTGCTCGGTGAGCTCGTCGATGAGCTCGCGGGCACCCGCACGGTGGCGATCTTCCACCAGCCGCCGCTCGCGGAGACTGCGGAAGCGGTGCGGGCGGCTCTGGCAGAGAAGGGGATCGATGCGCATCGCATCGAGATCCCGGACGCAGAGGAAGGTAAGGACCTCGCGGTCGCGGGCTTCTGCTGGGAGGTCCTGGGTCGTATCGGCCTGACTCGCAGCGACGCGATCGTGAGCCTCGGTGGCGGAGCCGCCACCGACCTCGCCGGCTTCGTGGCCGCGACGTGGATGCGCGGTGTGCGCATCGTGCACGTGCCCACGACGCTGCTCGCGATGGTCGATGCGGCGGTCGGCGGCAAGACCGGCATCAACACGGAGGCCGGCAAGAATCTCGTCGGCTCGTTCCACGAGCCGTCGGCGGTGCTGATCGATCTGGCGACACTCGAGACGGTGCCGCGCAACGAGATCGTTGCGGGCATGGCCGAGGTCATCAAGACCGGCTTCATCGCCGACCCGGTCATCCTGGACCTCATCGAGGCCGATCCCGCGGCTGCGCTGGATCCGGCCGGGACGGTCCTGCCCGAGTTGATCCGTCGCTCGGTCGAGGTCAAGGCCAAGGTCGTGGCTGCCGACCTGCGCGAGTCCAATCTGCGCGAGATTCTCAACTACGGACACACACTCGGTCACGCGATCGAGCGGCGCGAGCGCTACCGCTGGCGTCACGGCGCCGCCGTGGCGGTCGGCCTGGTGTACGCGGCCGAACTGGGTCGACTCGCGGGCCGCCTCGACGATGCCACTGCCGACCGGCACCGGTCGATCCTCGAGCTCGTCGGTCTGCCCACCAGTTACGACGGCGACGCGTTCTCGCAGTTGCTCGAGGGTATGCAGACCGACAAGAAGAACCGCGCCGGGCTGCTGCGCTTCGTCGTGCTCGACGGCCTCGCCAAGCCGGGTCGTCTCGAGGGACCGGATCCGTCGCTGCTCGTCGCCGCGTACGGGGCGATCGCGCGGGACGCGAGCCCCAGTGGCGGGTCGGTGCTGCTGTGAGGGTTCAGGTCGTCAACGGCCCCAACCTGGGTCGCCTCGGCAAGCGCCAGCCCGAGGTCTACGGCTCCACCACGCACGACGACCTCGTCGCACTGTGCGAGCGAACCGCGAAGGAACTCGGGATCGAGGTCGTCGTCCGGCAGAGCGACAGCGAAGGTGAGTTGCTGGGCTGGATCCACGACGCCGCCGACGCGGGCGAACCGGTGATCCTCAACGCCGGGGGATTGACGCATACGTCCGTCGTCCTGCGGGATGCGTGCGCAGAGTTGACCGCCGGACTGGTGGAACTGCACATCTCCAACGTCCATGCGCGCGAAGAGTTCCGGCATCACTCATACCTGGGCGCCGTCGCGACCGGGTCGATCGTCGGCCTGGGAGTCGCCGGCTACGCGCTGGCGCTGAGATTCCTCGCCGAGCGAGGCTGACGATCGTTCACTGATCGACGTCCGACGAGAGCGGGCCGGGGTGGTATCACCACCCCGGCCCGCTCTCGTCCGTATGTGGACTGTCTCCGCTACTTGTCCGCGCGATGTGCCCCGCCGTGCTGCCCGTCCGGATCGACCGGCGAGAAGACCTCGGTGGCGGAGTCGTCGGCCGGAACCTGACCGTGCTCGGACGACCACTCGCTACCGGCGTAGTTCTCGGCCGCATTCTCTTCGACCTCGAGATCCGCGTCGTGCTCGTACGCCACCGCGTCGCGTGAGTTATTCGACTCGCGTCCGACCAGGAAGCGACCCAGTGCGACGGCGATCGTCGCCGGGACGAAGATCAGCAGGATGGTGAATGCCGCCCCCGAGGTGACCTCGAAGAACAACGAACCGTTGGCGACCGCGATGTCGAAGATCATGCCGACCAGCCATGAGAGGGCTCCGGCGAGCACACCCGCGACGGCGGCGGCCGCGAGCCACCGCATCGTCAGGTCGGCCGAGTCGTCGGGATCCGGATTCGCACGACGGTCGCGAATGCCGTCGAGCGCGCCCCACAGGAACGCGGCGAGGATCACGACGATCAACGAGAACCACCGCAGGATGCTGCCCTGCTGGGGCCACTCCGTCACCGCGGCGCCGAGGAACGTGCGCACCACGACGTATACCAATGCCAGACCGAGACCACGTACGACCCACCCATTCATGTGACACAGCGTAACCAGCAGGATTCCGGGCGTGTGTCGTAACCCACACAAACGGGCCGAAGAGGTGTCGGACACGGCTGCCCCGAGGGGTAGTTTCGGTGCATGTCGATCCATGAGGCGCCCACGTCGACCGCCGCACGTCGGGCACGGCTCCGCGAGATCCTGCGCGAACGTGAACTCGATGTGCTGCTCGTCACCGATCTGCTCAACATCCGGTACCTCACGGGGTTCACGGGATCGAATGCCGCGCTGATCGTTTCGGCTGCCGACGACACCGGAGCCGAGGACCGGACGGTCATCGCCACCGACGGCCGATACCTCGTGCAGGTGGGGGAGCAGGTCCCCGATCTGCGCGCCGAGATCGCCAGGGCGTGCGCGCCGGGTCTGCTGGAACTCGTGACGGCGTGGGGCGTCGGCCGGGTCGGGTTCGAGAGCCACGTCGTCACGTTCGACCAGCACGCGGCGTGGGAGGAGGTCGCGCCGCGGATCGAGCTGCTGCGGGCGCCCGGGATCGTCGAGCGGTTGCGCGAGGTCAAGGACGAGGGCGAGGTGGACCTGCTGCGTCGTGCCTGCACGGCCGCCGACGAGGCGCTCGCCGCTCTGGTCGAGCGAGGCGGACTACGCCCCGGTCGCACGGAGCGCGAGGTGGCCCGCGAACTGGAGTGGCTGATGTTCGAGCGGGGTGCGGACGGCATCTCGTTCGAGACCATCGTTGCGGCCGGGCCCAATTCCGCGGTTCCGCATCACCGCCCCACCGAGGCGGTCCTCGGGTCGGGCGACTTCGTGAAGCTGGACTTCGGCGCCCAGATCGGCGGCTACCACTCCGACATGACGCGCACGTACGTCCTGGAGACGGCGGACGACTGGCAACGCGACCTCTACGACCTGGTCGCGCGGGCGCAGGCTGCCGGTCGCGCGGCGCTGGTCCCGGGTGTACCGGTCGGTTCGGTCGATGCGTCGGCGCGGTCGGTGATCGAGTCCGCAGGATACGGCGACCTGTTCCTGCACGGACTCGGCCACGGCGTCGGCCTCGAGATCCACGAAGCGCCCGGGATCGGCAAGCTCGGCACCGGTACACTGCTTTGCGGTGCGGTGGTGACCGTCGAGCCGGGTGTGTACTTCTCCGGGCGCGGTGGCGTCAGGATCGAGGACACGCTCGTCGTTCGCGAGCAGGGGCCGGAACTCCTCACTCTCACCAGCAAGGATTTCGCAATCGTCTGAAGGAGACGCGAACTAAGTGGCAGACACCAGTGATTTCAAGAACGGGCTCGTGCTGAAGATCGAGGGCCAGCTCTGGCAGATCATCGAGTTCCAGCACGTCAAGCCGGGTAAGGGCCCCGCTTTCGTGCGCACCAAGATGAAGAACGTCCTGTCCGGCAAGACCGTCGACAAGACCTTCAACGCTGGTGTCAAGGTCGAGACCGCGACGGTCGATCGTCGCGACATGACCTACCTGTACCACGACGGTAGCGACTACATCTTCATGGATGGCGACACCTACGACCAGATTCCGGTCAACGAGACCACCGTCGGTGACGGTGCGCGCTTCCTGCTCGAGAACATGCGGGTCCAGGTCGCGACGCACGAGGACGCGCCGCTGTTCGTCGAGCTCCCGGTCACGGTCGAGCTCGAGGTCAAGCACACCGATCCGGGTCTGCAGGGCGACCGCTCGACGGGTGGCACCAAGCCGGCCACGCTCGAGACCGGTGCCGAGATCCAGGTTCCGCTGTTCATCAATACGGGTGACAAGCTCAAGGTCGACTCGCGTGACGGCAACTACCTCGGGCGCGTGAATTCCTGAGTGTCGGGCACGCATAAGAAACTCGGAGCACGTCACAAGGCCCGCAAGCGGGCCGTCGATTTCCTGTTCGAGGCCGAAGCACGCGACGTCGATCCGGTCCGCCTCGCGGACGACCGGTCGGATCTCGCGGGCCGCGACGATTCGGTGGCGCCCGTCGCCCCGTACACGGTGACGGTCGTTCAGGGTGTCGCGGAGAACCTGGACCGGCTGGACCAGGTGATCGAGTCCCACCTGCAGGACTGGACGCTCGATCGTCTGCCTGCGGTGGACCGTGCGATCCTCCGGATTGCCGTGTGGGAGCTGTTCCATGCCACCGACGTTCCTCCGGTGGTGGCTGTCGACGAGGCCGTCGAACTTGCCAAGGAACTGTCCACCGATGATTCGCCGGGCTTCGTGAACGGTGTGCTGGGCCAGGTCGTGCTGGTGGCGCCCCAGGTTCGCGCCGCTGCCGCTGCGACCTCGCAGCGCCCGAGCATCGAGAACATCGACAACACCGAGAACACCGAAGACACCGAGTCCTGACGTGACGACGCTGCCGCCCATTCCCGCCCCGGGGTGGGCGGCAGTGTCGTCCCTGTGGCCGTGGACACAGCGTCGTCCGAACGGCCCTGGACCCGGACTACCCGGAATCTGACGCGGCTGCCGCCGCTGATAGGCTGAGCCGCGTCAGACATCCTTTAACGATCCGTCCAGAGAGGCGGAGAAGGAGGTCGCTGTATGCGTACGCCCGAAGGGCCCTCATCCGGCTCGCCCGCGAACGCTCGCGAACTGTTGTCCCCGGCCGATGTCGGTAGGACCGTCGCCCGCATCGCGCACCAGATCATCGAGAAGACCGCGCTCGACGCCACCGATGGTTCTGCACCTCGCGTCGTCCTGATCGGAATCCCCACCCGCGGCACGACGCTCGCCGCTCGGCTCGCCGACAAGATCGAGGAGTTCGCGGGTGTCAGGCCGCCCGTCGGCTCCCTCGACATCACGCTCTACCGCGACGATCTGCGCACCAAGCCGCACCGGCCGCTCGAGCGCACGTCCGTCCCCGAGGGTGGCGTCGACAACGCGCTCGTCGTCCTCGTCGACGACGTCCTCTTCTCCGGCCGCACGGTCCGCTCCGCGCTCGACGCGCTGCGCGACCTCGGCCGACCGCGCGCCGTCCAGCTGGCGGTGCTCGTCGACCGAGGCCACCGCGAGCTGCCGCTCCGCGCGGACTACGTAGGCAAGAACGTGCCCACCGCACGCACCGAAGACGTCGCCGTGCTCTTCGCCGAGCACGACGGCAAGGACGGCGTCGTGCTGTCGAGCGGGCACGCAGAGGAGATCGAGAAGTGAAGCACCTGCTCTCCATCGCGGACCTGAACCGGGACTCCGCGACCGAGCTACTCGACGAGGCCGAGCGCTTCGAGCAGGCCCTGCTCGGACGCGAGGTCAAGAAGCTGCCGACGCTGCGCGGGCGGACCGTGATGACGGTCTTCTTCGAGAACTCCACCCGCACGCGCGTGTCGTTCGAGGTGGCCGGCAAGTGGATGAGCGCCGACGTGATCAACGTCAGCGCCTCCAGTTCGTCGGTGTCGAAAGGCGAGTCCCTGCGCGACACGGCGATGACGTTGCGTGCGGCCGGTGCCGACGCCCTGATCGTCCGGCATCCGGCTTCCGGTGCGGCGCACCAGATCGCAGCATGGACCGGTGCCGCGGAGGACGGCGGCCCGGCCGTCATCAACGCCGGCGACGGCACCCACGAGCATCCGACGCAGGCCCTGCTCGATGCGCTGACGCTGCGCCAGCGACTGGGCGGCATCGAGGGTCGCCGCATCGCGATCGTCGGCGACATCCTGCACAGCCGCGTGGCGCGTTCGAATGCGCTGCTGCTCTCGATGCTCGGTGCCGAGGTCGTCCTGGTGGCGCCGCGCACGCTGCTGCCGGCAGGGGTCGAGACGTGGCCGGTCCGGGTGTCGCACTCGATCGACGCCGAACTCCCCGGGCTGGACGCGGTGCTGATGCTGCGGGTGCAGGCCGAGCGAATGAACGGCGGGTTCTTCCCGTCGCCGCGCGAGTACTCGATCACGTACGGGCTCAACGAGAAGCGGCTGGGCCTGCTGGCCGATCACGCCGTGGTGCTGCACCCCGGTCCGATGCTGCGCGGCATGGAGATCGCGTCGTCGGTCGCCGACTCGCCGAAAACGGCTGTGCTGCAGCAGGTGACCAACGGCGTCCACGTCCGAATGGCAGTGCTGTTCCGGCTGTTGGTGGGAACGGAAGAGGTCGCGTGAGCGGACCGAACACAAATAGCGAAAAGACGAGAAACGAGAAGGTGGCGCCGCAGATGTCCGCGAGCGGGAACGTGTTGATCAAGAACGTTCTGGTGTACGGGGAGGGCGAGCCGACCGATCTGCTCCTGGGCGACGGTCAGATCCTCGAGATCGGCGTCGGCCTGAGCGCGGGCGACGACGTCGAGGTCATCGACGGGCAGGGCCAGATCCTGTTGCCGGGCTTCGTCGACATGCACACGCACCTGCGTGAGCCGGGCCGCGAGGACACCGAGACGATCGACTCCGGTTCCGCCGCCGCGGCGCTGGGCGGCTACACAGCGGTGTTCGCGATGGCGAACACCAGCCCCGTCGCCGACTCGGCCGTCATCACCGACCATGTGTGGCGCCGTGGCCAGGAAGTCGGCCTCGTGGACGTGCACCCGGTGGGTGCGGTCACCGTCGGACTCGCGGGCAGGCAACTCGCCGAGATGGCGACGATGGCTGCCGGCGTCGGCCGCGTGAAAATGTTCTCCGACGACGGTCACTGCGTCGCCGACCCGCTGATCATGCGTCGGGCGCTCGAGTACTCGGCGTCGCTGGGGGTGCTGATCGCGCAGCACGCGGAGGAGCCTCGGCTCACCGAGGGGGCCGTCGCACACGAGGGTCCGACCGCGGCCCGTCTCGGACTGGCCGGCTGGCCGCGAGCGGCCGAGGAGTCCATCGTGGCCCGCGACGCGCTGCTCGCCCGCGACGCCGGTGCGCGTGTGCACATCTGCCACGCGTCCACCGCCGGTTCGGTCGAGCTCGTGAAGTGGGCCCGCAGCCAGGGCATCTCCATCACGGCCGAGGTCACCCCGCATCACCTGCTGCTCGACGACTCGCGTCTCGAGACGTACGACGCGGTCAACAAGGTCAACCCGCCGTTGCGCGAGGCGTCGGACGTCGCCGCCCTGCGCAAGGGGCTGGCCGAGGGGACCATCGACTGCGTGGCCACCGATCACGCACCGCACGCCGAGCAGGACAAGTGCTGCGAGTTCTCGCAGGCGCGCCCCGGCATGCTCGGACTCGAGACGGCGTTGTCGATCGTCGTGGCGACGATGGTCCGGCCCGGTCTGCTCGACTGGCGCGGCGTCGCCCGCGTGATGAGTGAACGTCCCGCCGAGATCGTCGGCCTCGACGACCAGGGTCGCCCCATCGAGGTGGGCGAGCCGGCCAACCTCGTGCTCGTCGATCCGGACACGGAGTGGACGGTCCACGGACCGGAACTGGCCAGCGTCGCGAACAACACCCCGTACGAGGCGATGACGCTTCCGGGGAAGGTGACGGCCACGGTGCTGCGCGGCCGCGTCACCGCGCGGGACGGCAAGGTTCGCGCTCGAGGAGTGATGGTCTGATGGAACGCATTCTGTGGGTCGTCGGCTGTATCGCGATCTGGGCTTTCGCGGTCTTCCTGATGTATCGCGGTTGGAAGGCCCGGGCCAGGCGGCAGGCCGAGACCATCGGCGAGCTCCCGAAGGTGCCCGCCGATCTCGGCAGGCAGCTGATCGCCCCGAGCACCGGCCTCTACGTGGGCAGCACCATCGCCCCCAGCTGGCAGGACCGGATCGCCGTCGGTGACATCGGCCACCGCGCCACCGGCGAGATCAGCCGCTGGACGGGCGGAATCCTGCTCGAGCGCGACGGCGCCTCGGCAATCTGGATCCCCGAGGGATCGATCCGCGCGATCCGCACCGAGAGCGGACTCGCCGGAAAGGTCATGACGAAAGACGGAGTCCTGGTGATCCGGTGGGAACTGCCCACCGGCACCGAGATCGACACGGGATTCCGTGGCGACGACAAGACGGTGTACCCCGAGTGGGTGCGCAAGACAGACAGTGATGACACAGCGAATGCGGCGGGCTCTGGTGAGGTCGAGCAGAACGGAGAAGACGCATGAGCGACTTTGATTCCACTACGGCGGTTCTGGTTCTCGAGGACGGCAGGGTCTTCCGCGGAACCACCTTCGGGGCCGTGGGACAGACCCTCGGCGAGGCCGTCTTCAGCACCGGCATGACCGGCTACCAGGAGACGCTGACCGACCCCAGCTACCACCGCCAGATCGTGGTGTCGACGGCACCGCAGATCGGCAACACCGGCTGGAACGACGAGGACAACGAGTCGGTCGGGCCGACCGGTAAGTCGTCCGAGTCCAAGATCTGGGTGGCCGGCTACGTCGTGCGCGACCCCTCGCGCCGCACGTCCAGCTGGCGTGCCACCGGCTCCCTGCAGGACGAACTGGTCCGTCAGGACATCGTCGGCATCGCCGGGATCGACACCCGCGCCCTCGTGCGCCACCTGCGCACCCGCGGCTCGATGCGTGCCGGCGTGTTCTCGGGTGCCGCACTCGCGGACGTGGATATCCTGCTGGAGCGCGTCAAGAGCCAGCCGACGATGCTCGGTGCCGACCTGGCCGGTGAGGTGTCCACGCCCAACGGCTACATCGTCGAGCCGACCGGTGGCGAGGCCCGCTTCACCGTGGCTGCCATCGACCTCGGCATCAAGACCAACACTCCGCGCATGTTCGCCGAGCGGGGCATCCGGGTGCACGTGCTGCCGTCGACCGCGACGCTGCACGACATCCTGGATCTGAAGGCCGACGGCGTCTTCCTGTCCAACGGCCCGGGCGACCCCGCCACCGCCGACGGCGCCGTGCACCTCACGAAGGAGGTGCTGGGACAGGGGCTGCCGCTGTTCGGCATCTGCTTCGGTAACCAGATCCTGGGCCGCGCCCTGGGGCTGAACACCTACAAGATGAAGTTCGGCCACCGCGGCATCAACATTCCGGTCATCGAACACGGCACCGGCCGCATCGCGATCACCGCGCAGAACCACGGGTTCGCGCTGGAGGGCGAGGCAGGGCAGGAGTTCGACACGCCGTTCGGCCGCGCCGTGGTGAGCCACACGTGCGCCAACGACGGCGCCGTCGAGGGCGTCCGCCTGCTCGACGATTCCGCGTTCTCCGTGCAGTACCACCCCGAGGCCGCGGCGGGACCGCACGACGCCGCGTACCTGTTCGACCGTTTCGCCAACCTGCTCGAGGGAGTCAAGAAGTAATGCCACGTCGTACAGATCTCGAGCACATCCTGGTGATCGGCTCCGGGCCGATCGTCATCGGACAGGCCTGCGAGTTCGACTACTCGGGCACCCAGGCCTGCCGGGTTCTCCGTGAGGAAGGCCTGCGCGTCTCCCTGGTGAACTCCAACCCGGCCACGATCATGACCGACCCCGAGTTCGCCGACTCCACGTACGTCGAGCCGATCACGGCCGAGTTCGTCGAGAAGGTCATCGCGCGTGAGGCGGAGAAGGGCCACAAGATCGACGCCGTGCTGGCGACACTCGGCGGCCAGACCGCGCTCAACACCGCGGTCGCTCTCCACGAACAGGGCATCCTGGAGAAGTACGACGTCGAGCTGATCGGCGCCGACTTCGATGCCATCCAGCGCGGCGAGGATCGCCAGAAGTTCAAGGACATCGTCGAGAAGGTCGGTGGCGAGTCGGCGCGCTCGCGCGTCTGCTACACGATGGAAGAGGTCTTCTCCACGGTTGCCGAGCTCGGCTACCCCGTGGTGGTCCGCCCGTCCTTCACGATGGGTGGCCTCGGGTCCGGCATGGCGTACGACGAGGCGGACCTCCAGCGCATCGCCGGCGGCGGCCTGGCTGCCTCACCCACCGCGAACGTCCTGATCGAGGAGTCCATCCTCGGTTGGAAGGAATACGAGCTCGAGCTGATGCGCGACGGTCGCGACAACGTCGTGATCGTGTGTTCCATCGAGAACGTCGACCCGGTCGGCGTCCACACCGGCGACTCGGTGACGGTGGCCCCGGCCATGACACTCACCGACCGCGAGTACCAGGCGATGCGCGACCTGTCGATCGACATCCTGCGCGAGGTCGGCGTCGACACCGGCGGCTGCAACATCCAGTTCGCGATGGACCCGACGGACGGCCGCCTGGTCGTCATCGAGATGAACCCGCGCGTGTCCCGCTCGTCGGCTCTGGCGTCGAAGGCGACCGGTTACCCGATCGCGAAGATGGCAGCCAAGCTCGCCATCGGCTACACGCTCGACGAGATCGTCAACGACATCACCGGCGAGACTCCGGCCTGCTTCGAGCCGACTCTCGACTACGTCGTCGTCAAGGCTCCGCGCTTCGCGTTCGAGAAGTTCCCCGGCGCCGACGGCACCCTGACCACGACGATGAAGTCGGTCGGCGAGGCCATGTCGATCGGCCGCAACTTCACCGAGGCATTCGGCAAGGTCATGCGTTCGCTCGAGACCAAGCGGGCCGGCTACTGGACGGGCCCCGCGGTCGAGGCCACCGACCTGGAGTCGCTGCTCGAGGAGCTGAAGGTTCCGCACGACGGCCGCATGTACGGCATCGAGAAGGCGTTCGCGCTGGGCGCCACCATCGAGCAGCTGTTCGACGCGACCGCTATCGACCCGTGGTTCCTGGACCAGATGCAGCAGATCTGCGAGCTGGGCGAGCAGATCCGTGCCGCGAAGAAGTTCGACGAGCAGATGCTGCGCCAGGCCAAGTACCACGGCCTGTCGGATCGTCAGATCGCGTCGCTGCGCCCCGAACTCGGTGGCGACAGCCCCGAGGGTGAGGACGCGGTCCGCGCGCTGCGCGACGAGCTGAAGGTGCACCCGGTCTACAAGACCGTCGACACCTGCGCCGCCGAGTTCGAGGCGAAGACGCCGTACCACTACTCGACCTACGAGCTCGATCCCGCGGCCGAGACCGAGGTGGCACCGCAGACCGAGCGTCCCAAGGTCCTGATCCTGGGCTCGGGCCCGAACCGTATCGGTCAGGGCATCGAGTTCGACTACTCGTGCGTGCACGCTGCTCAGACGCTGTCCGAGGCCGGCTACGAGACCGTCATGGTCAACTGCAACCCCGAGACCGTCTCGACCGACTACGACACCGCCGACCGCCTGTACTTCGAGCCGCTGACCTTCGAGGACGTGCTCGAGGTGTACCGGGCCGAGTGCCAGTCCGGCACGGTGGCCGGGGTCATCGTCCAGCTCGGCGGTCAGACGCCGCTGGGGCTGGCGAAGCGCCTCAAGGCTGCCGGTGTGCCGATCGTGGGCACCAGCCCCGAGGCCATCGACCTCGCCGAGGATCGCGGTGAGTTCGGTCGTGTCCTCACCGAGGCCGGCCTGCCCGCGCCGAAGTTCGGCACCGCCACCACGTTCGAGGGCGCACGCGACATCGCGTCCGGTATCGGATACCCGGTGCTGGTGCGCCCGTCGTACGTCCTGGGCGGACGCGGCATGGAGATCGTGTACGACGAGCAGTCGCTCGAGAACTACATCTCCCGCGCGACCGAGATCTCCGACGACCGGCCGGTGCTGGTCGACCGCTTCTTGGAGGACGCGGTGGAGATCGATGTCGACGCGCTGTGCGACGGCACCGAGGTGTACCTCGGCGGCGTGATGGAGCACATCGAGGAGGCCGGCATCCACTCCGGTGACTCCGCGTGTGCACTGCCGCCGATCACTCTCGGCCGCGCCGACCTCGAGAACGTGCGCCGATCCACCGAGGCGCTCGCGAAGGGCATCGGCGTCAAGGGGTTGCTCAACGTGCAGTACGCGCTCAAGGACGACATCCTGTACGTCCTCGAGGCCAACCCGCGCGCATCCCGGACCGTGCCGTTCGTCTCGAAGGCGACCGCGGTGCAGCTGGCCAAGGCGTGTGCCCGGGTCATGATGGGTGAGACCATCGCCGAACTCCGGACCACCGGCATCCTCCCGGCGGAGGGCGACGGCGGTCACGCGCCGATCAACGCTCCGGTCGCGGTCAAGGAAGCGGTGCTGCCGTTCAACCGGTTCCGTCGCGCCGACGGCACCGGCATCGACACGCTGCTGAGCCCCGAGATGAAGTCGACGGGCGAGGTCATGGGCATCGACGCGGACTTCGGTACCGCGTTCGCCAAGAGCCAGACCGCCGCGTACGGCTCGCTGCCGACCAGCGGCTCGGTGTTCGTCTCGGTCGCCAACAAGGACAAGCGCTCGCTGATCTTCCCGGTCAAGCGGCTCGCCGACCTGGGCTTCCGGATCCTGGCCACCGAGGGCACCGCCGACGTCCTGCGTCGCAACGGCATCACGTGCGAAGAGGTGCACAAGCAGTCCGGTGAGGCCCTGCCCGAGGGTGCCCGCACGATCGTCGACCAGATCAAGGACGGAGAGGTCGACATGGTGATCAACACCCCGTACGGCAACTCCGGCCCGCGCGTCGACGGCTACGAGATCCGCAGCGCGGCGGTGTCGAAGAGCGTTCCGTGCATCACCACCGTGCAGGGTGCATCCGCAGCCGTGCAGGGCATCGAGGCCGCTATCCGCGGTGACATCGGTGTCCAGTCGCTGCAGGAGTTGCACGCGCGCTTGCGCGAGCCGGCTCAGCAGTGATGGCGGCTCGCCAGTCGTTCGGGGCGCGGCTCCACGCGGCGACGGGCCGTCACGGCTCGCTGTGCGTCGGCGTGGATCCGCACCCCGAGTTGCTCGCGGCGTGGGGTCTGCCGGACAGCGTCGAGGGGCTCGAGCGGTTCAGCGAGATCTGCGTCGAGGCCTTCGTCGGGCAGGTGGCACTCGTCAAGCCGCAGGTCGCCTTCTTCGAGGCGTACGGCTCGGGGGGCATGGCGGTCCTGGAACGGACCGTGACGGTGCTGCGGGAGGCCGGGACACTCGTGCTGGCCGACGCCAAGCGCGGCGACATCGGCTCCACGATGAACGCGTATGCGCGGGCCTGGCTGGGGGAGGGGTCGCCGCTGGAGTCCGATGCGGTGACGGTGTCCCCGTACCTCGGGTTCGGCTCTCTCGACCCCGTGCTGGAGTTGGCGGAGCGAAATGGCGGCGGACTGTTCGTCCTCGCGGCGACGTCCAACCCGGAGGGTGCGCAGGTCCAGCTGTCGACGTCGGCCGACGGCCGCAAGATCAGCCAGGTGATGGTCGACGAAGCGGCCGCCCGCAACGCCGGTGCGGACGTCCTCGGCTCGGTCGGCGTCGTTGTCGGCGCAACGCTGGCCGACGCGCCCGACCTGAGCGCACTCCACGGGCCGATCCTCATGCCGGGCGTCGGGCATCAGGGCGGCACCGCGGACGACGTCCGCCGTCTCGCGGGTGCCAGCCTGCGCGCAGTCGTCCCCAGCGTGTCCCGTGAGGTGCTGCGGGCAGGGCCGTCCGTGACGGCGCTGCAGGAGGCCGTGGGGCGGTCGGTCGAGGCCTTCGCATTCCTTCAGGGCTGACGCTCCTGAAACGGCGCTCACGCGCCGTGACACACCGGCACAGGCCGGATCCGGTGACTCACCGGGTCCGGCTTTTGTCGTTGTGGGGGTGCCGATTCCGCATGGCACAGCCGTGCGACACGCGACGACGGCGCGTGACTTTCGCGAATTCTTCCGGATTTTTCCGAGTCGACGACCGGCCGCGGTCGAACTGTGTGCCACACCACGCCGTCGCGGTGAGCCGACCGGGCCGCGAGGGCGTGGAATGCGGCCACGACCTGGGGTTATAGCGCTCGGGCCCAGGTTGGCGCGTGGATTCGTGTTCGAATCGTCCGGTGCGTTACGTCCCATTCGAACGCACCGTCGAATGAACACATATCCCACCCGAATCGGGCGTCTACGTCGGGGGGTGGGTTAGCAATCGACGCTCCACGTGGGTACGGTCGCTATCGCCCCTGGTTATCCGGGGGTTGTAGACCATATGTGCACACGATGAGACGGAGGAACCGTGGCCCTTCCCCAGTTGACCGATGAGCAGCGCGCTGCTGCTTTGGAGAAGGCGGCTGCCGCCCGTAAGGCCCGGGCTGAGCTCAAGGAGCGCCTCAAGCGCGGCGGCACCGACCTGAAGCAGGTCCTGAAGGATGCCGAAGAGAACGAAATTCTCGGCAAGATGAAGGTCTCGGCGCTGCTCGAGGCTCTGCCCAAGGTTGGCAAGGTCAAGGCTCAGGAGATCATGACCGAGCTGGAGATCGCCCCGACCCGCCGCTTGCGCGGCCTGGGCGACCGTCAGCGCAAGGCTCTGCTGCAGCGCTTCGATTTCGAGGCCTGAGCGAGAGACGTGATCTCTGACGCAGAAAACGTGTCAGGCAGCAGTGCCGCCTCGGCGATGTCCGAGGCAGACAGCGCAGTGCGGAGGGGTCGGCTGGTAGTACTGGCCGGCCCCTCGGCCGTGGGTAAGTCCAGCGTCGTTCGGCTGCTGCGGGAGCGTTTCCCCGAGGTTGTCTTCAGCGTCTCGGCCACCACCCGCGACCCGCGTCCGGGTGAGGTCGACGGCCAGGACTACCACTTCGTCACGCGCGAGGAGTTCGACCGCATGATCGCGGCGGGTGAACTGCTCGAATGGGCGGAGATTCACGGAGGTCTGCAGCGCTCCGGCACGCCGGCCGAGCCGGTCCGTCGGGCATTGAGTGAGGGCAAGCCCGTTCTCCTCGAGGTCGATCTGGTCGGCGCCCGCTCCGTGCGGGCGGCCATGCCGGAGGCTGTGCTGGCCTTCATGGCACCCCCGAGTTGGGATGTGCTGGTGTCTCGCCTCACGGGCCGCGGAACCGAACCTGCCGACGTCGTCGAGCGGCGGCTCCAGACCGCGAAGGTCGAACTGGCCGCGCAGGACGAGTTCGACACGGTCATCGTGAACGAGGACGTCAGCCAGGCCTGCCACGAGTTGGTATCCTTACTGGCTGGGCGACAGGTCTAGGTACAGTTGCCCCTAGTTCCGGCATTTCGATTTGGCACTTAACCAGTCCAGTTCAGGAGAAACCGAGTGAGCAGCACCGAAGCACTAGTGTCCGAAACTGCAGGCGCCCTGCCTGCCTACGACACCCCGCTCGGCATCACCAACCCGCCGATCGACGAGTTGCTCGAGCGCACGTCGTCCAAGTACGCCCTGGTCATCTACTCGGCCAAGCGCGCTCGTCAGATCAACGACTACTACAACCAGCTCGGTGACGGCATCCTCGAATACGTCGGCCCGCTCGTCGAGCCGGGTCTGCAGGAGAAGCCGCTGTCGATCGCGCTGCGCGAGATCCACTCCGACCTGCTCGAGCACACCGAAGGCGAGTGAGCGGAGCAACGCCCGTGTCCGATCGGGAACCCGATTCGGCGGCTGACGGGTCGCAGGTGGCGCGGAAGCGGATCGTCGTCGGCGTCGGCGGCGGTATCGCCGCCTACAAGAGTTGTGCCCTCGTCCGGAGTTTCACGGAGAGCGGTCACAGTGTCCGGGTGATCCCTACCGAGGCTGCGCTCCAGTTCGTCGGCCGCGCGACCTTCGAGGCGCTGTCGGGCAACCCGGTTCAGACCGGGGTGTTCGCGGACGTGCCGGAGGTGGCTCATGTCCGCCTCGGCCAGGAAGCAGATCTCGTCGTCATCGCGCCGGCCACCGCGGACCTCATGGCCCGCGCGGTGGCAGGACGCGCGGACGACCTGCTGACCGCGACGCTCCTCACCGCGCGTTGCCCCGTGGTGTTCGCGCCCGCGATGCACACCGAGATGTGGGAGCACGCCGCGACCGTCTGGAACGTCGCGACGCTGCGTGAACGCGGCAGCATCGTCATAGAACCCGCGTCGGGCCGGCTCACCGGCAAGGACACGGGCGCGGGCCGCATGCCCGAGCCCGAGGAGATCTTCACGCTGGCCTCGCTGCTTCTCGAGCGGCCCGCGGCACTGCCGCGGGACCTCGAGGGGCGGCGCATCGTCGTGTCCGCAGGCGGCACGCGTGAACCGCTCGACCCGGTGCGGTTCCTGGGCAATCGGAGTTCCGGCAAGCAGGGCTACGCGATCGCGCGCCTGGCCGCCCAGCGCGGCGCCCAGGTGACGCTCGTCGCGGGGGCCACCGCGGAGCTCGGGGACCCGGCCGCCGTCGACGTCGTGCACGTACGTACCGCCGAGCAGATGCGCGAGGCGGTCATGAAGCACGTGATCGACGCCGATGCCGTGATCATGTCTGCTGCCGTCGCGGACTTTCGCCCGGCGACCGTGGCCACCAGCAAGATCAAGAAGGGGGCGGACGAGCCGGATACGATTCCGCTGGTCCGTAACGAGGACATCCTGGCGGGTCTCGTGCAGGCTCGTCGAGACGGCACGATCGCGCCGTCCACCGCGATCGTCGGGTTCGCCGCCGAGACCGGTGACGCGACGGGCGGGGTTCTCGATCATGCCCGCACCAAACTTGCCCGCAAGGGCTGTGACCTTCTCGTCGTCAATGCCGTCGGAGACGGCAAGGCGTTCGAGGTGGACCACAACGACGGCTGGTTGCTCGGTGCGGATGGCACCGAGTCGGCCATCGAGCCGGGATCGAAATCGCTGATGGCGAGTCGTGTCCTCGACGCGGTCGCCGGTCTGATGGTCTTCGAGTAACACACTGCGCCAGCAGATGGCGCCGGGGACGGCTTCCTGGCACTAGGGTCGTCCGCGGTATTGAATAGAAGTCGAAACGAAAATCAGCTCAGGTGTCGTATCGAGTTCCCGGAGTCCGGCAACACGGGTCCGGCGACTCGGGATTCGGCAGAACGTCGAGAGGGAGATCTGTGAGCACGTCCGGCAAGCGGCTATTCACCAGTGAGTCCGTGACCGAAGGTCACCCGGACAAGATCTGTGACGCGATCAGTGACTCCATCCTCGATGCGATGCTCGAGAAGGATCCGCGCAGCCGCGTCGCGGTCGAGACCATGGTGACGACCGGACAGGTTCACGTCGCCGGCGAGGTCACCACGTCCGCGTACGTCGACATTCCGAAGATCGTGCGCGACAAGGTTCTCGAGATCGGCTACGACTCCTCCGCCAAGGGTTTCGACGGCAACTCGTGTGGTGTCAACATCGCGATCGGCGCGCAGTCGCCCGAGATCGCACAGGGCGTCGACCATTCGCACGAGGCGCGTGTCGATGGTGCCTCCGACGACGAGATCGATCGTCAGGGCGCCGGCGACCAGGGCCTGATGTTCGGCTACGCGTGCACCGACACCCCGGAACTGATGCCGCTGCCGATCGCGCTCGCACATCGTCTGTCGCGTCGTCTGACCGAGGTCCGCAAGACCGGTGTGCTGCCGTATCTGCGCCCGGACGGTAAGACCCAGGTCACCATCGAGTACGACGGCGACCGTCCGGTCCGCCTCGACACGGTTGTCATCTCGACGCAGCACGCCGCCGACATCGACCTCGACAACCTGCTGACCCCGGATCTGCGGGAGAAGGTCCTCGGACATGTCCTGTCCGAGCTCACCATTCCGCTCGACACCGCCGACGTCCGTCTGCTCGTGAACCCGACGGGCAAGTTCGTGCTCGGCGGCCCCATGGGCGACGCTGGGCTCACCGGCCGCAAGATCATCGTCGACACCTACGGCGGCATGGCCCGCCACGGTGGCGGCGCGTTCTCCGGCAAGGATCCCTCCAAGGTGGACCGCTCGGCCGCCTACGCGATGCGCTGGGTCGCCAAGAATGCCGTTGCGGCCGGTCTCGCCGACCGCATCGAGGTTCAGGTGGCCTACGCCATCGGCAAGGCCGCCCCCGTCGGCCTGTTCGTCGAGGCGTTCGGCACCGAGAAGGTGGACGTGGCCACCATCCAGCAGGCCATCAGCGAGGTCTTCGACCTGCGTCCCGGCGCGATCATCCGCGACCTGGACCTGCTGCGCCCGATCTACTCGGACACCGCGGCGTACGGCCACTTCGGTCGCACCGACGTGGACCTGCCGTGGGAGCGCACCGACCGCGCGGAGAAGTTGCGCGCGGCCGCAGGCCTCTGATCGCGACCGAGAGATCGGTTCGCTGACCGGCACCGACAAGACAGCGGCAGCACACGCGCCTGTGGCGCGTGTGCTGCCGCTGCTTCCTGTTGCGCACCTGGACCGGGAGTTCGACTACCTCGTTCCGGCGGACCTCGACGATCAGGCCGTGCCCGGTGTGCGCGTGCGGGTTCGGTTCTCGGGGCGTCTCGTCGACGGTTTCATCCTCGAGCGGGCCCCGTCGAGCGATCATCCCGGGAAGCTCGGGTGGCTGGACCGAGTGGTCTCGGCGGAACCCGTTCTCACCGAGGAGGTTCGGGACCTGGTCGACGCGGTGGCCCACCGCTACGCCGGGACCCGTACCGACGTACTGCGTCTGGCGATCCCACCCCGGCATGCCAAGGTCGAGTCGGAGGAGTGGGCCCCACGCCCGGCACCGGACGTCGCGAAGGTCGATCGGGAAGCCTGGTCCGCGTATACCCACGGCGTCAACTTCCTGGAGGCGCTCGAGTCCGGACGTGGTCCCCGCGCCGCGTGGCAGGCACTCCCCGGTGAGGACTGGGCGCTGCGATTGGGTGAGTTGGCGGGTGTCGTGGCGGCGACGGGTCGGGGGGCGGTCCTCGTGGTCCCTGACCAGCGAGACCTCGACAGACTGGTCACGGCATGCGAGAGCGTCGTCGGCGCCGATCACGTCGTCGGGTTGGCGGCCGGCCTCGGCCCGTCCGCGCGTTATCGCCGATGGCTCGCAGCCCTGCGGGGCACGGCGCGGATCGTCGTCGGAACCAGGGCATCGGTCTTCGCGCCCACACCGGACCTCGGTCTGGTGGTGGTGTGGGACGACGGCGACAGCAGCCTGTCCGAGCCCCGATCGCCGTACCCGCACGCGCGCGAGGTCGCGCTGCTGCGCGCGCACTCGACGGGGTGCGCCGTGGTCCTGGCCGGGCATGCACGGACGGCGGAGGCGGAGGCCCTCGTGGACTCGGGGTGGGCGCACGACCTGGTGGCGGGGCGAGACGTCGTACGGTCCCGGACACCGATGATCACCGCACTCGCGGACAGCGATCACGCGCTCGCCCGCGACCCCGGTGCCCGCGCCGCTCGTCTGCCGGGCATCGCCTTCGCCGCGGCCCGGCAGGCGCTGGCCGCAGGAAACGGTGTGCTGGTGCAGGTTCCGCGCCGTGGCTACGTTCCTTCGCTGGCGTGTGCGAAGTGCCGTGCACCCGCGCGGTGTCGACGGTGCAACGGCCCGCTGTCGCTGCCGGCGGCCGCGGGGCCGGATGGTGCAGGCTCCCCGACGTGCAAGTGGTGCGGAGTCGCCGACACCAACCACCGCTGCAATGCGTGCGGTGCACGCGCGCTGCGCGCGGTCGTCGTGGGTGCCGGTCGCACCGCCGAGGAGTTGGGCAGAGCCTTCGCCGGGTTCGCGGTGCACACGTCGGGTGGCTCGGACGTCAAGTCCGAGATCGAGCCGGGGCCCAAGCTGGTCGTGTCGACGGTAGGCGCCGAACCGGTGATGCCCGGCGGATACGGAGCGGCGCTGTTGCTCGACGGATGGGCGTTGCTGGGCCGCGCGGATCTGCGGGCCGCGGAGGAGGCGCTGCGCCGATGGATGACCGCGTCGGCGCTCGTCCGTCCGCACGGCGATGGTGGTCAGGTGGTGGTTGTCGCCGATTCCGGGATCCCCACGGTCCAGGCGCTGGTGCGCTGGGATCCGGTGTGGCACGCCCGCGCTCAGCTCGAGGAGCGGACGGAGGTCGGTTTCCCGCCCGCCGTGCACCTTGCCGCGATCGACGGCACGGCGGCATCGATCGGCGAGATACTCGAGCTGGCTGCGCTGCCCGATTCGGCGGAGGTCCTGGGACCGGTGCCCCTGCCGCCCGGTGAACGACTGCCGTTCTCGAGCGACGAACCGGAACCGGAAGAGGTGGAGCGCATGCTCGTTCGGGTGCCCCGCGCCGACGGGCGGGCGCTCGCCAAGGCGCTGGCCGAGGCGCGTGCGGTGCGGAGCGCCCGCCGGTCGACAGGTCCCGTTCGAGTGCAGGTGGACCCGCTGCGGATCGGTTAGCTCTCGCGGATGTCGACGATGTACATGCGGTTGCGTGACCGGTCGAGGAAGTTCTCCTCGTCCGCCTCGATTGCGGCGGCGACCTCGGGTCGCGCGTGCGTGGCGAGCATGTCGTCGTAGGCGGCTCGGTCGTCGAACACGAACTCGCTGATGACGTCGAAGTCCGGAGTGGGCGCGCCGTCCGCGCCGATTCCCGATGCCACGTCGAGATAGTTGCGGCGGTACTCCCGAATCTGCGGCAGCAGGCTGCGGATCAGCTTGGCGTGGTTGTTCTCGTAGTAGTCGACGAACTCGGCGTGCGTGAGTCCGGACTTACGGGCGAGGAGAGCGACGGCTTTGATCATTCCGGGACTGTAAGTGCGCATTCGGTATTCGAGCGAGATGTGATCTCGCTCACCGGAAGGTGAATCTCACAGCCAGCGCTGGCGTTTGAAGACGAGATACAGGGTCACCGATGTCGCGACCATGAGCAGGACGGCCATCGGATAGCCGAACTGCCACCCGAGTTCGGGCATGTCGGCGAAATTCATGCCGTACACGGTGCCGACCAGGGTCGGCGCGAAAAGGATTGCGGCCCAGGCGGAGATCTTCTTGACCTCCTCGTTCTGCGCCAGGCTGGTCAGCGTGAGCCGGCGCATCTCTTCGTTCTGCTGCTGGGCGACCAGCGTGGCGTGCACGGTCAGCGCAGTCTGTAGGTGAGAGCGGAACGAATCGGCGCGCTCGACGACCCGCAGTGTGTGGTCCAGGACGTCGCGCAGGTGCCGTTGGAGTTCGAGGTCGACGCGGTACTTGTCGGACCCGCGTTCGAGGGCCTCGAGGATCGTCACCAGTGGATGGGTGGCGCGCTGGAAGTCGATGACCTCGCCGGACAGGTCGTAGATGCGCTTGGCGACGTCAGGATCACCCGTGAAGACCTGGTTCTCGATCTCGTCGATGTCGTTCTCGAGGCCCGCCGCGACGGGCAGGTAGTCGTCGACGATCTGGTCGAGAATCGCGTACAGAACGGCTTCCGGCCCCAGTTTCAGCAGTTCGGGGTCGGCTTCGAGGCGGTGCCGGACCTGCGCGAGGTCGGGGGATTCGGCGTGCCGGATTGTCACCACGAAATCGGGACCGACGAACAGGTGCACCTCGCCGAACTCGACCTTCTCGACGTCGTCGAGGTAGCGGGCGGGCCGGAGCACCACGAACAGGGTCTGGTCGTACCGTTCGAGCTTGGGACGTTGATGAGCCGCGATCGTGTCCTCGACGGCGAGATGATGCAGGCCGAATTCGTCGGCGAGCGACTCCACCTCGGCGGCATCCGGTCGATACAGGCCGATCCAGGCCATGCCGCCGTGCTCGCGCAGGGCGCGGTAGGTGCAGTCGAGCGACGGCGGAGTGTCCACGCGCGCTCCGTCGACGTAGACCGCGTTGTCCACGATGGTCATCAGTGCCCCTGATTCTCTCGCGCAATGGCCCTATTCCATCACGTTCCCGGATCGTTATCTCGCCCACCGGTCGCCGAGGCGACGCGGCCCCGGTGATCTTGGTAGACACGGTCCAGGTTTTCCGCCACGGGAGGTGCGTATGGGTCGGTCCGTACGAATGATCGCGGCAACGGCGGGAGTCGTACTCGTGATCGCCCTGGGTGCGTCGCGGGCGGCCGTCGGTGCGCTCCCGGTGGGATCGTCCGCCGCCGATACGTCGTATGTCGTTCCGACCCAACCGGGTCCGGTCCAGACTCGCCACGCCGCAGCGCTGCTGTACGCCGAGGACCATCCGGACTCGGCGCCGCCCGGCTCGAACGATTTCGAGTGCCGGACAGGCCCGACTGATCCGGATCCGGTCGTCCTTGTACACGGAAGCGACTCGGACTCGTACATCGACTGGGCCGCCCTGGCGCCGATGCTCGCCGAACGCGGCGCCTGCGTGTTCACGCTCAACTACGGTTCGGACGGCAAGCCCGGGAAGTACGCGCGGGGCGACATGGCGCGCAGCGCCGCCGAGGTGGCGGACTTCGTCGAACGGGTGCGTGCCGCGACCACGGCCGCCAAGGTCGACCTGGTGGGCTACTCGCAGGGCGCCACCGTCGCGCGCTACTACGTCAATCGACTCGGGGGCGCCGCGGTGGTCGATCGCTGGGTGGGGGTCGCGTCGCCCACGTACGGCGGCAACATGTACGGGATCGTCACACTGCTCAGACTTCTGCCGCGGCCGGACCGCATCGTCGAATGGCTCACGTCGGAGGCGATCAGCCAGCAGATGCAGGGGTCCGCGTTCCTGGCCGCACTCAATGCGGGGGGCGACACCGTGCCCGGTGTCAGGTACACCACGATCGGCTCGCGCTACGACGAGATGATCCAGCCCCACAGCAACATTGCGCTACGGGATCCGGGTGCGACGAATCTGTCGGTGCAGGATCTGTGCCCGGAGAACAAGGGTGGACACTTCAACATGGTGTACGACTCCTTCGCGCTCGGACTGGTTGTGCGCGAACTCGATCCCACGGCCCCCGCACCGGTGTGCCGGCCGGTCCCGCTGGGGACCGGGATCCTCGACATGATCGTCGTCAGTAACTCCTGACGGTCCGTGTCGGGTCATTCGGCGAGTTTCGCCACGGCCTGCGCCCACAGGAAATACTTGTTCGTGCCCAGATCGCGCACAGTCCTGATGTTGAACGCGGCCTTCAGGTGCTCGGCGTCGGAATCGCTCACACCCTGCAACGCCGAGACCGGCGCGTCGGCGAGATCGTCGACCGATCGCGTTTCGAAGGCCTTGTCGAACTTGGTGGCGATTCCCGTCATGTCGGCCTCCGAGCCTCGGTTTCGGGCGGGTCCAGACGCACCCGCGCTCGCAGTAGACCGCAGGACACGGCGGCAGCGTGGCGTTTGCGGCGTCGAAACGGTGTCGAGGCCTTATCGTTCCGGCCATGACTGCTGCCACCAGGACGTCCGGCGCCGCCGACGTGCCAGACGACCTACCCGCCGACGGTGGAGCCGACTCCCGGTCGGCGCTGAGCCGGTTCTGGCGCGGGACGCGGACGTACGGCCGGCGACTGCATCCGGTGGGGCTCGCCTTCGCCCTGGTGCTCTTCACATGGTCCATCAGCCCCTCGCTGCTGCCGCGTGCCTGGTACCTGCAGGGTGTCGCGACCGGAATCTCTGTCGCCGCCGGCTACGGGGCGGGGTGCCTGGCGGCCTGGGTGATCCGCTCGTGCGGCGTGCAACCGTCGTGGTCGCCGCGTACCCGGCGGATCGGCTGGTGGGTTCTCGGCGTCGCTGCCGTGATCCTCGTTCCCGTGTTCCTGGTGCTCGGCGGGGTGTGGCAGAACTACGTCCGTGATCTCGTCGGCATCGAGCGCACCCACCAGGCCAACGTCCTGTTGGTGTTTCTCATCGCTCTCGTCGTCTGGTTCGTGCTGCTCGAAGCGGGGCGGGGCATCCGGGTCGGGACCAGGAAGCTCGCCGCGCTGGCCCGGCGCCTGATTCCGCGGCCCGCTGCCAACGTGGCGGGGCTGGCTGTGGCGGTCCTGCTCGCAGTCCTGCTCGTCAACGGCGCGCTCTACAACGGCCTGGTTGCGTTTGCCAACTGGAGCTTCTCGGGCGCCGACACCGCAACCGCTGCCGGCGTCGAACAGCCGACCGTCCCCGAGCGGAGCGGGTCGCCCGCATCGGCGCAGGCGTGGGACACGCTCGGGCAGGAGGGGCGCACGTTCGTCGGCCGCGGCCCGGGTGCTGCGGACATCACCGCGGTCACGGGCCGTCCCGCGAAGGAACCGATCCGGGTGTACGCCGGACGCGAGTCGGCGGATTCCGTGCCTTCGGTCGCGAACCTGGTCGTCGCCGAACTGGACCGGACGAAGGCCTGGGAGCGAAAGGTCCTGGCCGTCAACACGACCACGGGACGCGGCTGGGTGAACCAGAGTGTGGCGTCGTCGCTCGAGTACATCGAGGCGGGCGACACGGCCATCGCGTCGATGCAGTATTCGTTCCTGCCGAGCCCGCTGGCGTTCATCGCGGACCGGGAGAGCCCGCAGATCGCCGGGCGCGCCCTCTTCAACGCGGTGTTCACCCGGTGGATCGACCTGCCGGTCGAAACCCGACCGAGGCTGGTGGTGTTCGGTGAGAGCCTGGGCTCCTACGGCGGCCAGAACGCCTTCGCCGGATTCCAGGACATGGCCGCCCGCGTCGACGGCGGACTCTGGGTCGGAACCCCCAACTTCACGCCACAGTGGCAGGAGGTGACGGCGGCCCGTGATGCCGGATCGCCGGAGATCCTGCCGGTGGTCGGAGACGGCGCCTCGGTGCGGTTCGCGTCCGAACCCGAGGACCTCGATCTCGGAACGCCGTGGAAACCGCGCCGGATCGTGTACTGGCAGCACGCGAGCGACCCCATCGTGTGGTGGTCGCCGAGCCTGCTGTTCAACGAGCCCGACTGGCTGCAGGAACCGCGGGGCCGCGACGTGGACCCCAACATGACGTGGATGCCGTTCGTGACGTTCTGGCAGGTGACCCTCGACATGGTGTTCTCCGCGGATGTGCCGGACGGGCACGGCCATTCGTACGGGCCCGAGGCCACCGGAATGTGGGCGCGAATTCTCCAGCCCGAGGGGTGGTCCGACGCGGACACCGCGCGGGTGCAGGCGGCGCTGACCGGGGATGGGGGCGCTCCGTAGAATCGCGGGGTGAACCCCCTCCCGGCACCGCCGGGATTCGACGCTCCGGGAGCCGCCCTCGTGAAGTCCGTGTCCACTCGCAGGACCACCCGTACCCCGCGCACGGAGGTCCGACGCTGATGCGGATCGTCTTCGCCGGGACACCGGAACCGGCCGTGCCGTCGCTGCGACGGCTGATCGACTCGGAGCGACACGAGGTGGTCGCCGTCGTCACCAGGCCCGACGCCGTCGCCGGCCGGGGCCGCAAACTGGTGCGCTCGCCGATCGGACAGCTCGCCGACGAACACGGCATCGAGGTGCTGACGCCGAAGTCGGCGTCCGACCCGGAGTTTCTCGCGCGACTGCAGGAACTGGCGCCGGACGCCTGCCCGGTCGTCGCGTACGGCAATCTGCTGCCGCGCCCGGTGCTCGATGTCCCGCGCTTCGGATGGATGAACCTGCACTTCTCGCTGCTGCCGGCGTGGCGCGGCGCGGCGCCCGTGCAGGCCGCCATCAACGCCGGTGACGAGATGACGGGCGCCACCGTGTTCGCGCTCGACGAGGGCATGGACACGGGTCCCGTGTACGGCGTCGTCACCGAGTCGATCCGCACGACCGACACCGCGGGCACGCTGCTCGGCCGACTTGCGGAGAGCGGTGCGATCCTGCTCGAGAGCGTCCTCGACGGCGTCGAGGAGGGGTCGGTTCAGGCGGTCCCGCAGCCTCGCGACGGCGTCTCGCACGCTCCGAAGGTGTCGGTCGAGTCGGCGCGGATCCGGTGGGATCAGCCCGCGCTCGCGGTGCACCGCCACGTTCGCTCCGTGACCCCGGCTCCCGGGGCCTGGACGATGATCGGTGATCTGCGGGTGAAGGTCGGACCGGTGACGTTGGCGCAGGAGACGCTGCCGCCGGGACGGATCGAGGTTCGCAAGGACGGCTTCTTCGTCGGGACGTCGACGACGGCGGTGCGCCTCGATCAGGTGCAGCCGCAGGGCAAGAAGCAGATGGCGGCAGTGGACTGGGCGCGCGGTGCGCGCCTCGACGGAGAGGTACGAGCACAGTGAGTGACGAGAAGCGACCGGCACGGCGATCCGGCGGAGCCGGAGGATCGAGTGGTCGCCCCGGAGGATCGGGCCGGCGCAACGATCGCCCGCGCCAGGCCCGCCGCCCGGATCCGGCGCAGGCCTCGGTCGATCAGCCACGCCGCGCGGCTCGCGACGTCCTGCGGGCCGTCCGCGAACGCGATTCGTACGCGAATCTGGTTCTGCCGGGCCTCCTTCGGGAGCGGCGGCTCGACGGCCGCGACGCCGCTCTGGCGACCGAGCTGGCGTACGGCGCGGCCCGGGCGCGTGGTCTGCTCGACGCGGTGATCGCCACGTGTGCGGGCCGCCCCGTCGAGGAGATCGACGGGCCGCTGCTCGACGTGCTGCAACTCGGCGCGTACCAACTGCTCCGCACCCGGGTCGCCCCGCACGCGGCGGTCGCCACGTCGGTGGACCTGGTGCGCGCGGAGGCCGGTCCCGGCAAGTCGGGGTTCGTCAACGCGGTGCTGCGACGGGTGTCGGAGAAGACCGAGGACGAGTGGGTCGCCGAGCTCGCTCCCGACGCCGTCACCGATCCGGTGGGTCACCTGGCCTTCCGCTACGCGCATCCGAAGTGGATCGCGCAGGCGTTTGCGGACTCCCTCGGCGCCGACGCCGCCGAACTGCAGGACGTGCTGATCGCAGATGATGCCCGGCCCACCGTGCACCTCGTCGCGCGTCCGGGCGAGATCTCCGCGGAGGAACTCGCGCTCGTCACCGGTGGTGAGATGGGTCCGTACTCGCCGTACGCGGTGCACCTCGACGGTGGCGATCCCGGCCAGCTCGATGCGGTACGCGAGGGTCTCGCGGGGGTGCAGGACGAGGGCAGCCAGCTGGTGGCCCGCGCGCTGACGCTGGCGCCGCTCGACGGACCCGACGGTGGGCGATGGCTCGACCTGTGCGCTGGACCCGGCGGCAAGGCCGCCCTGCTGGGCGCCCTCGTCGGCATCGAGGGCGGACGGCTCGACGCGGTGGAGCCGTCCGAGCATCGGGCGGAGTTGGTACGCAAGACCACCAAGGACCTGCCGGTGGACGTGCACGTCGCGGACGGCCGCGACCCGGGTCTCGACGGCGGCTACGACCGAGTCCTCGTCGACGCGCCCTGCACCGGCCTGGGCGCGCTGCGGCGCCGGCCGGAGGCCCGGTGGCGGCGGCAGCCGTCGGACGTGGCCGCGCTGGTGAAGCTGCAGCGCGAGTTGTTGGCGTCGGCCCTGAAGCTGGTTCGTCCTGGTGGCGTGGTGATGTACTCGACGTGTTCGCCGCATGCGTCCGAGACGGTCGCGGTGGTGGCGGACGCGGTCCGCCGGCACGGTGCGATCGCCCTCGACACGCGCGAGCTGGTGCCCGGTGTCCCGGGCCTGGGCGAGGGCCCGGGCGTCCAGCTGTGGCCTCACCGCCACGGGACGGACGCGATGTTCATGGCGGCGCTGCGCAGGCCGTCGGACTCCTGATCCGGACCCGACGAACGTGGCCTGAGTCACAGTCGAACGTGTTCTAATCCACAGTGGGCGGCGGCACCGCCGCTCACTGTGGACGGCCACGGAGGAGCACTGATGAATCGGGTTGCCGGGAAAGTCGTTCTGATCACGGGCGCCGCACGCGGGCAGGGACGCAGTCACGCCGTCCACCTCGCCGACGAGGGCGCGGACATCATCGCCTTCGACATCTGCGCCGACATCGGCAGCAACGAGTACCCGCTCGCCACCGAGGCGGACCTCGAGGAGACCGGGCATCTGGTCGAGAAGGCCGGGCGCCGGGTCGTCACCGCCAAGGTGGACGTGCGGGACCGCGCTGCCCTCGAACGCGAACTGACGGCGGCGGTGAAAAAGCTCGGCCGCCTGGACGTCGTGGTCGCCAATGCGGGAATCTGCCCGCTCGGCAACCACATTCCGCCGCAGGGGTTCGTCGATGCGTTCGACGTCGACTTCGTCGGGGTCGTCAACACGATCCACGCGGCGATGCCGCATCTCGGTGCCGGCGCATCGATCATCGCCACCGGATCGGTGGCGGGCCTCGTCCCGCAGACGGGAATCAACGGACAGCAAGCGCTGCAGGGCCCCGGCGGCGACGGCTACGGCCTCGCCAAAAAGATGATCGCGACCTACACGCACTCGCTGGCGTTGACGCTGGGCCCCAGTTCGATTCGCGTCAACGCGATCCACCCCACCAACTGCAACACGCCGATGCTGCAGAGCCCGCCGATGTACAAGACGTTCCGGCCCGATCTCGAGAACCCGACGGCCGCGGACGCCGAGGTGACGTTCCCGTTCATGCAGGCGATGCCGACACCGTGGGTCGAACCCGAGGACATCTCGCACGCGGTGGTGTTCCTCGCGTCGGACGAGTCGCGGTTCGTCACCGGCCAGCAGTTGAGGGTGGACGCGGGCGCGGGGATGAAACTCGGAGTCTGAGCTTCGTCCCCGCGCCCGGCCGCGGTCCGCGGGGTCAGTTCGTCAGTGCGCGATATCCCTTGGCGCCGGCGCGGTCGACCGCGGCCTTGACCACGGCGAAGATGGCGCCCTGCAGCGCCGCGGCGACCAGAACTTCCCGGTTCGAGCGCTCGAGATCCGTCGCGTCCGGTGCATGGTCGTCGTCGCCGACCCGCTTCCAGATCTCCCGGAACGCGACGCCGGCCAACAGGCCGCCGAGCACTCCGGTGGCGAGAGACAGCGGCTTGTACAACGCCTTCGCGGTCATCTTGTTCACGATCAGGTTTCCCTTCGTAGGTGCGGGCCGATACGGGCCTGCAGCGGTGGTGTCGTGGTCGGTTGTGGACGGCTCATCCCAGCAGGCCCTCGCGGGCAGCCACGGAGCGGACGGATGGCTCGAAGGTCTCGATCAGAACGTCCGGGTCGGCGTACCGCGCGGTGCGCGCGAGGCCCGACTGCGCCGCCAGCACGGTGTGGACGGCGTCCCCGGTCTGCGGGTAGTCCGGGACCGGGTGGCGCCAGTGCGCTGCGAGGAGCACCCCGTCGTCGTCCAGGTGCTCGACCAGGTCACCGAGCGCCCGGGTCAGTTCCTCGGGGTGCAGGTAGTACGCGACCTCACTGAGTACGACGAGATCGAAGGTCTCGGCCGGCCACGGGTCGCCCAGCGCCCAGCGTCGGAACGAGACATTGCATTCCCCGAGCCGCGACCGCGCGCGGTCGAGTGCCTCGTCGGCGACATCGGTGGCGAGGACGTGCTCGCAGCGCGGTGTCAGTACCTCGGTGAGATTGCCGATCGAGCAACCCGGCTCGAATGCCGAGCGGAATCGTCGACGGGGCAGTATCGCCGCGGTGAGGGCGCGCTTGCGTTCCTCGTACCAGCGCTCGCCGAATCCCCAGGGATCCGCCGAGTCGGCGTACATCCGGTCGAAGTAGTCGTCGGGCATTCGGTTCACGGGACGAACACCGTCTCGTGGTCGCGCAGCAGTCTGTCGAGGATCCGCGGTGGCAGGATCGCGCGATCGGCGGGGTCGGGGGACAGGTCCGCTGTCTGGCTGGTGAACTCGGCAACGGCGTCCCGCTTGAGTCGCTGTCGACGGCCCGTCGGGTGGAAGGTTCTCGCGCGGTGCCACGGAACGGACGGATCGAGCGGATACGACCAGTGCCACAACCAGATCGGGTACTCGATCAGCACCGCCCCCGCCTGCCGGGCGGCGTATGCGGCAGCCCGCCCGACGGACTCGTGGTCCGGATGCCCGTCGTGTCGATAGGGTGCCGCGCACCATGCGCCGGGGCGCAGGCGTTCGGTGATCATCTCTGCGAGTTCCTTCTCGTGATCCGAGACGGAGCCGTCGGGCAGTCCGAGTCGGTCGGGGGCGGGCAACCCGAGGCGCTGCGCGGCACGTTCGGACTCGGTACGGCGCATCGCTGCGAGCGCGTCGGGTGTGACAGTCGGTGAGTCCGGGTGTGACGCTTCACCGTCGGTGACGGAGAGGATGGACACCGGGGTGCCGCGCGCCGCGAGCTCCGACGCGAGCGCTCCGACGCCCAGCACCTCGTCGTCGGGATGCGGAGCGGCGACGAGAAGTTCCGGGCATGTGTGGACGTCGAGGTGGGCGAAGGAGGTGTTCCCGGCCCACTCGGATTCGGGGGTCCCGCCGGCCTCTACGGGGACGGCGCCGAACCGTTCGGACGTTGTTCGAGGATGCGAGATCCGGGGCGCGTTCGCCGTCACAGGATGCTCCTTTCGGGTCGGGTGAGGGCGGCTCCCAGATCGGCGAGGTCGTGTTCTGCGTGACTCTGGCGGAGATACACGGTGAGGTCGGCCACCAACTGCGCGTGGGCGTGGTTGTCGCACAGCGGCCCGGCGCCCAGCGCTCGTCCCACCCGGTCGAGCGTCTCGGTCGCGGCGGCCTCGGCGACGGCGCGCACCCGTCGTGCACGGATCCGGCCGGCGTGCGCATCGGTCGGATCGGCGTCGAGTTCCGCGGCCGCGACATCGAGGACGCACTCCACCGAGTACAGCGCGGCGTCCACCGCCCCCAGATGGGCCAGCCGGTGGGGATCGTCGCCCGCGCGACGCCGGAGCTGGTCCGCGACGGCGAGGGCACCGCCGTACCAGCAGGCGGCCACGCCGATCGCGCCGTGCCAGAATCCGGGGCGGGTCAGGTACGCGCCGGGATCCCCGACCCGGACGGCGGGAACGCCGACGAAATCCACAGCCCCGGAGTCGCTCGCCGCCATGCCGACCGCATGCCACGTGTCGGGCACCGCCACTGTGTCGGGTCCTCGCAGATCGACCGCGTACAGCGCCCGTTCACCCTCGAGCCGCGCGGTCACGAGCGCGTGCGTGCACGTGTGCGCACCCGAACACCAGGGCTTGCGTCCGTCGAGCACGAAACCCGATGCGGTGCGGTGTGCAGTGAGAACCGGTGAGGGCGGCTCTGCGGCCCACACGCCCCAGAGTTCACCCGGGCGGGGTTGCGGACCCCGCAGTTCGGCGAGGATCGCGACCGCGTCCGCGTGTGCCTCGAGGATTCGAGCCCCGACGAGATCGCTGCGCGCCGCGTCGGTGAGCGCCTGCCACCTGCTCCTCGTGCCGCCCGACCCCGGCAACGGCCAACCGGTGGCGTCGTCGGGTGTCACGTTCGGATGGACGGTAACCGAACTCATCGTCATCGTTCCTCCACGGCCGCAGCGCTGACCACGAGGCCCGATGATCCGCTCGCCGCGGCGACGGAGTGCAGGTACTGGCCGAAGCCCCCCGGTGCCCGGGGATCGCGGCGATCGGAGGTCGAGACGATGCTCTGCTCGTCCCACGCGATGCGGTGCCCGGCGCGCTGCAGACGGTCGACGAGGTCCACGTCCTCGCCGGTGGCGTGGGCGTGAAAGCCACCGAGGGCGCCGTACACGTCCGCGCGGATCCCGAGGTTCGCCCCGTGTACGTGACCGTGCACCGAGCCGTCGCGTCGGCGATACCGACGTTCGTATCGACTTCTGGTCGCAGCGGTGTGATGCGTCCAATCGACGCGCACGGTGCCCACCATCGCGTCGTGGTCGGCCCAGAACACCAACTGGTCGACGAACCAGGATTCCGGCACGACCGAATCCGCGTCCGTGGTCGCGAACCACACGTCGTCACGGCCGACGCATCCACTCGCGGCGAAGCCGGCGGCCCGAGCGGCGCCCACGTTGCGGCCTCGGACGTCGATCCGAGCTACGCCCTCGGGGATCACCGCCTCGGTGCCGTCCGTGCAGGCGTCGAGGACGACCGTCGTCCGCACCGGCACCGGGCAGCGTCGTGCGGCGGCGTCCAATGCTGTCAGGCAGCGCGGGAGAAGATCTCGCTCGTCGTGGGCCGGGACGACTGTGACGACGCACTTCGGCGCGCGGGCGGGACCCGTCCGGTGAGCGGAGCGCGGGTCGGGGTTTGCGTTACAGGACACAGGTGCTCCTCTCGAAAAGATATCAGGCGTCTTCGGGAGATAATCTGTGTCGAATCTTGCACATTCGGTGGTCGATTGCACGGCAACTGCTGATCACACAGGTTCGGGCCACACCCAGTTCCGGACCTCGGGCATGTCCTCGAGATGCTCGCGCACGTATCCGTGATGGCGTTCGAGCATGCGCTCGCAGTACCCGGACAGGGCCTCGGCGCCGGCCGGCGTCCGAGTGGATCGTCGCAGCGCCTCGATCGCGAGGTGGTAGCGGCTCATGTGGTTGAGCACCACCATGTCGAAGGGCGTCGTCGTCGAACCCTGCTCGGTATAGCCGCGGACGTGGAACCGATCGGGGTTCATCCGGCCGTGCAGCAACTGGTGGAAGGCGCGGGCGTAGCCGTGCCACGCGACGACGACGTCGACGTCCTCGGTGAACAAGTGCGCGAAGTCCTCGTGCGAGCGCCCGTGCGGATGCACGTCGGGCGGCGCCATCGACATCAGGTCGACGACGTTGACGACCCGCACCCGCAGATCCGGGACGTGTCCGCGCAGTAGTGCCGCGGCCGCGAGCGTCTCCTCGGTGGGCACGTCGCCGACACACGCGAGCACGATGTCGGGTTCGGCGCCGGGGGAGCCCTCGGTGTTCTCGGTGCCCGCCCAGTCCCAGATCGAGGCGCCCGCGTCGACGTGCTCGCGGGCCTGCTCGAGTGGGAGGTACTGCGGATGCGACTGCTTGTCGACGACGAGCAGGTTGACGCAGTCCCGCTCGGCGAACACGTGCTCCGCCACCACCAGCAGACAGTTGGAATCCGGAGGCAGATAGACGCGGGTGACACCGCCGGACAGGGAGAGCACCGTGTCGATCAGCCCCGGACCCTGGTGTGAGAACCCGTTGTGGTCGTTGCGCCAACAGGTGGAGGTGAGCAGGATGTTCAGGCTCGCGACCGGTGCGCGCCAGTCGAGCGAGCGGGCCCGTTCGAGCCACTTGGTGTGCTGGATCGTCATGGACGCGCTCACCATGGCGAATGCCTCGTAGGTCGCGAACAGGCCGTGCCGCCCGGTGAGCAGATAGCCCTCGAGCCAGCCCTGGCACAGGTGCTCCGACAACACCTCCATCACGCGGCCGTGGCGACCGACGTGATCGTCGCCCGGGACGACGGTCCCGGCGGAGCAGCGGTCGGTCACCTCGAACACCGCGCCGAGTCGGTTGCTGTTCGTCTCGTCGGGGCAGAACAGTCGGAAGTTGTCCGGGTTGGCGACGTAGATGTCGCGCAGCAACTCGCCCAGTGGACGCGTCGTCTCGTGGTGGGTCGCACCGGGCGCCTGCACGTCGACGGCGTACCGCGCCACCGCGGGAAGGTCGAGGTCGCGTAGAAGTCGGCCGCCGTTCGCGTGCGGGTTCGCGCCCATCCGTTTATCGCCCGTCGGGGCGAGCGCCGCGAGTTCGGGTACCAGGCGGCCCTGCGGATCGAACTGGTCGTCCGGTGCGTACGAGCGCATCCATTCCTCGAGCCTGAGCAGGTGGGCGGGATCCTCGCGGACGTCGGCGATGGGGACCTGGTGCGCGCGGAACGTCCCCTCCACCTGGACGCCGTCGACGACGTCCGGGCCCGTCCAGCCCTTCGGGGTGCGGAGCACAATAGCGGGCCAGCGCGGCCGGTCCGGCAAGCCCGAGTCGCGGGCGTCGCGGCGGATTCGGGTGATCGCGGTATGGGCGCGGTCGAGGGTTTCGGCCAGGTCGCGGTGCACCTGCATCGGATCGTCGCCGGAGACGAGCACCGCGTCCCACCCGAAGGCGCGGATCACCGCGAGCACCTCGTCGTCGGTGCGGCGCCCGAGCACCGTCGGTCCGGAGATCTTGTAGCCGTTGAGGTGCAGAATCGGCAGCACGGCGCCGTCCCTCGTGGCGTCGAGGAAGAACGGCACCTTCCACGAAGCGGACAGGGGACCGGTCTCGGCCTCGCCGTCGCCGACGACGCATGCGACGATCAGATCCGGATTGTCCATCGCGGCGCCGGCGGCGTGCGCGAGCGAATAGCCGAGTTCGCCGCCCTCGTTGATCGAGCCCGGAGTCTCGACACCGGAATGGCTCGGGATTCCGCCCGGGGTCGAGAACTGTCGCGCCAGCCTGCGCAGCCCCGCCTCATCCGGTGTCACATCCGGATACAACTGCGAATACGTGCCCTCCAGATACGTGTTCGCCACGACGGCCGGGCCGCCGTGACCGGGCCCGGCGATAAACAGCACATCCGCGTCGGTGCGTCGGATGAGCCGGTTGAGGTGCGCATACACGAGTGACAGGCCGGGACTCGTGCCCCAGTGCCCGAGCAGGCGGGGTTTGATGTCCGGCGGCACCAGCGGTCGTCGGAGCAGGACGTTGTCGCGCAGGTAGATCTGCGCGACCGTCAGATAGTTGGCCGCCATCCAGTACCGGTGGAGCAGTCGGAGTTCGTCGTCGGTTGCGAGGTCGTTCGGGCTTGTGGCCATCGAGCGGTCCTCCGTTCGGGGGGCGAAGGTGTCTCCATCCTGACTGCTGGTTCCCGTCTGCGCATGAGATCTGCCGCCGGGCCGACCGGTTCCTCCGGTTCCCCCTTGTTGTGGGCGCGTCGAACCAGGCATCCTGGAAGTGGCGACCGCGGCACTCTCCGAAGAGGCCGTGTACCGGTCCCGCCGGCGCCTTCGCGACGAAGTACGGATCTTGTATGCGGACTGACAACTCGCGCACCTCGAGTACAACGATGCCGGCCACCACCATGCGCGCCTGGCGGACCACGAGACCGGGCCCGCTCACCGATCGTCCGCTGCATCTGGGGCGCGAGCTGCTCCCGCGGCCGACGAGCAAGGAACTCCTGGTCAGAGTGCTGGCATGCGGTGTCTGCCGAACCGATCTGCACGTCGTCGAGGGCGAGCTGCGGCCGCACCGGCTCAACGTGGTGCCCGGGCACGAGGTGATCGGGGAGGTCGTCGGTGTCGGCGACGAGGCCGGTGGTCGATTCTCGGTGGGGCAGCGGGTCGGTGTCGCGTGGCTGCGGGGCACCTGCGGGCATTGCCGGTACTGCGTTCGCGGCGACGAGAACCTGTGCCCCTATTCGACGTACACCGGGTGGGACGCCGACGGGGGTTACGCCGAGTACACGACGGTGCCCGCCGACTACGCCCTCGAACTGCCGACCGGCTACCCGGTCGTGGAACTGGCTCCGCTGCTGTGCGCGGGCATCATCGGCTATCGCTCATTGCAGCGGGCCGATCTGCCTGACGGCGGCAGTCTCGGCATCTACGGGTTCGGGGGCAGCGCGCATCTGACTGCGCAGGTCGCACTCGCCCGGGGCGCGCGGGTGCACGTGATGACTCGCGGGGCCGAGGCCCGCGAACTTGCGTTCAGCCTGGGCGCCGCATCCGTTCAGGGGGCAGCCGATCCGCCCCCGGAGCCGCTGGATTCGGCGATTCTGTTCGCCCCTGCCGGTGACCTGGTGCTTCCGGCGCTCGAGGCGCTCGACGCGGGCGGCACGCTGGCGGTTGCCGGCATTCATCTCAGCGACATCCCGCCGCTGAACTACCAGCGTCACCTGTTCCGGGAGCGCCAACTGCGCAGTGTCACCGCGAACACCCGGGACGATGCGCGCGAGTTCCTCGCGTTCGCGCAGCAGCACCGCCTGCGGGTCAGCGCGCATCGATATCCGCTCGATGCGGCAGACAAGGCGCTCGCCGACCTCGCCGGTGGAGTGTTCGGCGGCGCCGCCGTTCTCGTGCCGTGAGCGCGCCACTGTCCTAGCGTGGACTCACCGGCCCGATCGCAGTGGGCCGGCCCGTGAGTGGGAGGACGGCCGCATGATCACCCATCCCGCCTTCACCGTCGAACCGTGGAGTCTCCGCGCGACGACCCTCGACCTCGACGTCCTCGCACAGACGGAATCGTTGTTCGCGCTCGCGAACGGGCATCTGGGCTGGCGGGCCAACCTCGACGAGGGGGACCCGCACGGCCTGCCCGGTAGCTACCTGGCCGGTGTGTACGAGGTACGGCCGATGCCGTACGCGGAGCCCGGCTACGGCTACCCCGATTCGGGCGAGACCATCATCAACGTCACCGACGGCAAGATCGTGCGCCTGCTCGTCGACGACGAACCGTTCGACGTCCGCCGAGGCAAGATCCTGGTGCACGAACAGGAACTGGACCTGCGGGCCGGAGTGTTGCGGCGCAAGGTCGAGTGGCGCTCGCCCGCGGGCCGGACCGTCCGGGTCACCACGACACGACTTGTGTCGTTCACGCAACGCACGGTCGGGGCGATCGACTACGTCGTCGAGGCGTTGGACGGCCCCGCCCGCGTGGTCCTGCAGTCGGAACTCGTCGCGAACGAGCCGATGCCGCAGCAGGAGGCGGACCCGCGTGCGGCCGCGGTCCTGGCGGAACCGCTCTTCGCGGAGGAGAACTTCCACCACGAGGCCCTCGTCCAACTGACTCACACCACGGCCCAGAGTGGGTTGCGGATCGCCGTTGCGATGGACCACGAGGTGACCGGACCGGGCGTGCACATCGACGTCGAGAGCTACCCCGATCAGGGCCGGGTGACGATCACGTCGGAACTGTCGCAGGGCGAACGCGTGCGGATGGTCAAGTATGTGTCGCACGCGTGGTCGGCGCGCCGCACCGCCCCGGCGATGCGGGACCAGGTGGCGGGGGAGTTGACGCTCGCCCGCGAGAGTGGCTGGGACGGGCTGGTTTCCGAGCAGCGCGCGTACCTCGACGCGTTCTGGGCGCTCGCCGACGTGACCGTCGACGGCGACCCCGAGATCCAACAGGCGGTGCGCTTCGCGCTGTTCCACATCCTGCAGGCGTCGGCTCGCGCCGAGGGCACCGCGATCGCGTCGAAGGGGCTGACGGGCCGCGGATACGACGGTCATGCCTTCTGGGACACCGAGATGTTCGTGCTGCCGGTGCTGACGTCGGTCCTGCCGCGGGCCGTGGCCGACGCGCTCCGCTGGCGGCATTCGACGCTCGATCAGGCCCGCAACCGGGCCCGCCAACTGGGGTTCGAGGGGGCAGCCTTCCCGTGGCGGACGATCACCGGCAAGGAGTGCAGCGGCTACTGGCCGGCGGGTGCGGCCGCCTTCCATGTCAACGCGGCGATCGCGCGCGCGGCGATCGGCTACATCCGGACCAACGGCAACGGCGAATTCGAACGGACCGTCGGCCTGGACCTGCTGGTCGAGACGGCCCGGCTGTGGCACTCGCTCGGATACTTCGACGAGGAGGGGTCGTTCCGCATCGACGGTGTCACCGGCCCGGACGAGTACAGCGCGCTCGTGCGCAACAACCTCTACACGAACCTGATGGCGCGCGAGAATCTGGAATCGGCGGTCGCGGTGGTCGAATGCCACCGCGAGCGGATGCCCGATCTCGGGATCACCGACCAGGAACTCGGTGGCTGGCGCACCGCCGCGGCGCGAATGTTCGTCCCGTACGACGGGCCGCGCGGCGTGCATCCGCAGTCCTCCGGATTCACCGATCGCCAGGTCTGGGACTTCGCGTCGACGTCGCCTGCGCAGTATCCGCTGCTGCTGCACTTTCCGTACTTCGACCTGTACCGCAAGCAGGTGGTCAAGCAGGCGGACGTCGTGCTGGCGATGCAGTGGGTCCCCGACGAGTTCACGGACGAGCAGAGGGCGCGGAACTTCGCGTACTACGAGCGGCTCACGGTGCGGGACTCGTCGCTGTCGGCGTGTAGTCAGGCGGTCGTCGCCGCCGACGTCGGCGCCGTCGATCTCGCCCTCGACTATCTCGGGGAGACGGCGCTGATCGACCTGCACAACCTGGAACACAACACCAGCGACGGCCTGCACCTCGCCTCGCTCGCCGGCATCTGGATCGTCCTCGTCCAAGGATTCGGTGGCGCGCGCCGACGTCGGTCCGGGATCACGTTCCGGCCGACGCTGCCGCAGGGCATCGATCGCCTCGCGTTCGGGGTGGCCGCCGCGGGATGTCGTTTGCGCGTGGAGATCGACCACGTCGAGACGCGGTACCACCTCGTGGTGGGCGACGAGTTGACGCTGCAGCACGACGGTACGTCGATCACGTTGCACCACAACGAGGTTCGCGTGATGCCGACGGTGCATCCGCCGGCGGGGCCGGTGGTGACACAGCCTGCCGGACGGGTGCCCGCCAGGCGGCACCCCGGCACCGGCGATCGGTCGCGGTCCGCCGACTAAACTCGCCGTCGTGGCAACCCCGATGATCGCACCGTCCATCCTCTCCGCCGATTTCGCGCGCCTGGCCGAGGAGGCCGACGCCGTGGCCGGCGCCGACTGGCTGCACGTGGACGTCATGGACGCCCACTTCGTGCCCAACCTGACGCTGGGACTGCCGGTGGTGCAGAGCCTGTTGCAGGCCACCGACATCCCGTTGGACTGCCACCTGATGATCGACGATCCGGGCCGTTGGGCGCCGCCGTACGCGGAAGCCGGGGCGCACAACGTCACGTTCCACGCCGAGGCCACGGACGACCCGATCGCGGTCGCTCGTGACATCCGCGCCGCGGGTGCGAAGGCCGGCCTGAGCATCAAGCCGAACACGCCGATCGAGCCGTACCTCGAGATCCTGAAGAGCTTCGACACGCTGCTCGTGATGAGCGTCGAACCCGGATTCGGCGGACAGTCGTTCATCCCGGCGGTCCTCGACAAGGCCCGCGCCGTCCGCAAGCTCGTCGACTCCGGGGACCTGCGGCTGCTGGTGGAGATCGACGGCGGCATCAACGTCGACACCATCGAACAGGCCGCCGAGGCCGGCATCGACTGCTTCGTCGCGGGATCCGCGGTCTACGGTGCCGCCGACCCCGCCGCGGCGGTCCGCGGACTGCGGGAGCAGGCGGCCAAGGCATCGCCGCACCTGACGCTGGCGATCTGACGAGACTCGCGGTGACCTCGCTCGACGCCGCGATGCGGCTCGCGATCGACGCCTCCCAGGCTGCGCGCGGCAGCACCAGCCCCAACCCTCCGGTCGGCGCGGTGATTCTCGACGCGTCCGGTGAGGTCGTCGGTGTGGGCGCGACGCGTCCGCCCGGTGGTCCGCACGCCGAGGTGGTCGCGTTGGCCGAGTCGGGGGAGCGGGCCCGCGGCGGAACCGCGGTCGTCACGCTCGAGCCCTGCAATCACCGGGGCCGGACCGGCCCGTGCTCCCAGGCCCTGATCGACGCCGGCGTCGAGTCGGTGCATTACGCGGTGGGCGACCCCAACCCGACTGCCGCGGGTGGCGCCGACGCCCTGCGCGGGGCGGGGATCGAGGTTGTCGGCGGGCTGCTCGCCGACGACGTCGAACGCGGTCCGCTCCGTGCGTGGCTGCACCGGCAGCGGACCGGGCGCCCGCACGTGACGTGGAAGTTCGCCGCCACACTCGACGGCCGCAGCGCCGCCGACGACGGCACGAGCCAGTGGATCACCGGACCCGACGCGCGCGCCCGCGTGCATGCCGACCGGGCGCGGCTCGACGCGATCGTCGTCGGCACCGGGACGGTCCTCGCCGATGATCCGTGGCTCACCGCGCGGTTGCCCGACGGCTCCCTCGCCCCGCACCAGCCCCTGCGGGTCGTGGTCGGAACGCGGGACATCCCGGCCACCGCGAGAGTGCTGGACGACGCGGCGCCCACCCTGATGGTGCGCACCCGGGACGTCGACGACGTTCTCGCAGCTCTGACGGATCACGATGACGTGCTCGTCGAGGGTGGGCCGCGGCTGGCGGGTGCCTTCCTCGCCGCCGGACGGGTCGATCGGATCCAGGCGTACCTCGCACCCGTCGTGCTGGGCGCGGGGTCCCACGCAGTGGAAGATGCTGGGGTGTCCACGATTGCCGAGGCGCTACGGTTTCGGCGGGAGAGCGTCGAGGTCCTCGGCGATGACTTGTTGTTGAATCTGATCCCCGTGATCAGTAGCTGATCGATCCAAGGGAGCGAAGACATGTTCACCGGAATCGTCGAGGAACTCGGCGAGATCGTCGCCAAGGAGGATCTGGCCGACGCGGCCCGGTTCACCGTCAAGGGACCGCTGGTCACCTCGGACGCCGGCCACGGCGACTCGATCGCCGTCAACGGCGTCTGTCTGACGGTGGTCGACGTCCAGGGCGGCGAGGCGTTCACCGCGGACGTCATGCGCGAGACGCTGGTGCGGTCGAGTCTCGGCGCACTGCAGGTCGGTAGCCGCGTCAACCTCGAGCGCGCGGCCGCGATCAACAGTCGCCTCGGCGGGCACATCGTCCAAGGGCATGTCGACGGCACCGGCGAGGTCATCAGCCGGACGCCGTCCGAGAACTGGACCGTCGTGCGCATCTCGCTGCCGTCGACCATCTCGCGCTACGTCGTGGAGAAGGGCTCGATCACCGTCGACGGGGTCTCCCTCACGGTGTCCGCGCTCGGCGGTGAACCGGGTGCCGAATACTTCGAGATCTCGCTGATTCCGACGACGCTCGCGCTGACCACCCTCGGTGCGGCGGAACCGGGCACGCCCGTCAACCTCGAGGTCGACGTCATCGCCAAGTACGTCGAGCGCCTGCACACGGCTGCCGGACGGTAGCCGGAATAACGACCTCGTCACGCGAGGTCGTACTGTTGAGGTGCATCTGAAGCGATGCGCCGGGACATACTCGAGCACACCAGTTCAAGATTTTGGAGCCCAAGCACGTGACCAGGTTCGACAGCATCGAGCGCGCAGTCGCAGACATCGCCGCAGGTAAAGCGGTTGTGGTGGTCGACGACGAGGATCGCGAGAACGAGGGCGACCTCATCTTCGCCGCCGAGAAGGCCACCCCCGAACTCGTGGCGTTCATGGTGCGCTACACGTCGGGGTACCTGTGTGTTCCGCTCGACGGCGAGGACTGTGACCGGCTGGGCCTGCCGCCCATGTACGCGACCAACCAGGACAAGCACGGTACCGCCTACACCGTGACCGTCGACGCCCGCGAGGGCATCGGCACCGGTATCTCGGCGTCGGATCGTGCCGCGACGATGCGTCTGCTGGCCGATCCGGAGAGCGGCGCCAACGACTTCACCCGCCCGGGTCACGTCGTGCCGCTGCGGGCGAAGGAGGGCGGCGTGCTGCGTCGTCCGGGACACACCGAGGCCGCGGTCGATCTGGCCCGGATGGCCGATCTGCGTCCGGCCGGCGTGATCTGCGAGATCGTCAGCCAGAAGGACGAGGGCCACATGGCCCAGACCGACGAGCTGCGTGTCTTCGCCGACGACCACGATCTGGCCCTGATCTCGATCGCGGACCTGATCGCGTGGCGCCGCAAGCACGAGAAGCACGTTGTTCGGGTGGCCGAGGCGCGCATCCCGACCCGTCACGGCGACTTCACCGCTGTGGGCTACAAGAGCATCTACGACGAGGTCGAGCATGTGGCGCTCGTCCGCGGCGACCTTTCCGTCGACGGCGGCGACGACGTGCTGGTGCGCGTCCACTCGGAGTGCCTGACGGGCGACGTGTTCGGGTCGCTGCGTTGCGACTGCGGTCCGCAGCTCGACGCGGCGCTCGACATGGTCGCGCAGGAGGGCCGCGGTGTGGTCCTGTACATGCGCGGCCACGAGGGTCGCGGCATCGGCCTGATGCACAAGCTGCAGGCCTACCAGCTGCAGGACGCCGGTTCGGACACCGTCGACGCCAATCTGCAGCTCGGGCTGCCCGCCGACGCGCGGGACTACGGCATCGGCGCGCAGATCCTCGTCGATCTCGGCATCAAGTCGATGCGCCTGCTGACGAACAACCCGGCCAAGCGGGTCGGGCTCGACGGCTACGGACTCCAGATCACCGACCGAGTTCCGATGCCGTTGCGCGCCAACGCCGAGAACCTGACCTACCTGCGCACCAAGCGTGACCGCATGGGCCACGACATGGTGGGCCTGGACGAGTTCGAGGCCGGTGACGCGCTGTGAGCGGTGAGGGGCGCCCCGATCTCCAGTTGGGGATGGCGAAGAGCCTCAAGCTCGCGATCGTCGCGGGGCAGTGGCATCCGGAGATCAGTGAGGCGCTCGTCGCGGGCGCCAAGCGGGTCGCCAAGCAGGCTCAGATCGAGGACCCGACGATCATTCGCGTCGCGGGCGCGGTCGAATTGCCGGTCGTGGTTCAGGAACTCGCGAAGTCGCACGACGCCGTCGTCGCGCTCGGTGTCGTCATCCGCGGTGGCACACCGCATTTCGAGTACGTGTGCGACGCGGTGACGGCCGGTCTGACGCGGGTGGCCCTCGACGAGGGTGTCCCGGTCGGAAACGGTGTGCTCACCACCGACACCGAGCAGCAGGCGCTGGACCGTTCCGGTCTGCCGGGTTCGGTCGAGGACAAGGGCGGCGAGGCGTGTGCGGCGGCGATCGACACCGCCGTGACGCTTGCGCAGCTACGACGGAAGCGGACGGGGTCGACCTCGCGATGAGCACGAAGAGTGACTGGGATTTCGAGGTCCGGTCCAAGAAGTCGCCGCGCTACGCGATGATCGCGGCCGGCGTGCTCGTACTGGTGCACGTCACGCTGGCCATCCTGCTGCGCACGTCCGCGACGGGTGTGTACTTCCGTCTCGTCGACCAGTTCGCGATGGCCGGTATCGGTCTCCTTCTCGCGGGTGGTGTGCTTCTGCTCACCCGTCCGCGCCTGCGGGTCGGTCCGCGCGGCATCGCGGTGCGCAACATCCTCGGTGAGCGCGTCGTCGACTGGGATCTCGACCAGGGCATGTCGTTCCCGGACGGCGCGTCGTGGGCCCGGATCGAACTGCCCGACGACGAATACGTCCCGGTGATGGCGATCCAGGCGAACGACCGTGAGCATGCCGTGCAGGCCGTTCGCAGGTTCCGCGACCTCGAGGCGAAGTACACGGGCTCACGCGCCGAGTGAGTGCCGTCGGTACCTCCGACTAGCCTGGAACCGTGCCCGATCCCTCCACCTATCGACCCGCGCCGGGAACCATCCCGGCGGATCCGGGCGTGTACAAGTTCCGAGACCCGCACGGCCGCGTGATCTACGTCGGCAAGGCCAAGAGTCTGCGTTCGCGGCTCAACTCGTACTTCGCCGACGTCTCGTCGCTGCACCCGCGCACCCGTCAGATGGTGACCACCGCGGGCAGCGTCGAATGGACCGTCGTCAGTACCGAGGTCGAGGCGCTCCAGCTCGAGTACAACTGGATCAAGGAGTTCGACCCTCGGTTCAACGTCCGGTACCGGGACGACAAGACGTATCCGGTCCTCGCGGTGACCCTGAACGAGGAGTTCCCGCGGCTGTTCGTCTACCGCGGACCGCGGCGCAAGGGTGTGCGCTACTTCGGTCCGTACTCGCACGCGTGGGCGATCCGCGAGACCCTCGACCTGCTGCTGCGGGTGTTCCCGGCGCGCACGTGTTCGGCGGGAGTGTTCAAGCGTCACAACCAGATCGGCAGGCCGTGCCTGCTCGGCTACATCGACAAGTGCTCGGCGCCGTGCGTGGGGCGGGTCAGTGCCGCCGAGCACCGGGAGATCGTGGAGGACTTCTGCGACTTCCTGTCGGGCCGCACCGATCGCCTGGTCCGGCAGCTCGAGACCCGCATGCACGACGCGGCGGAGGACCTCGACTTCGAGACCGCCGCGCGGCTTCGTGACGACGTCGGCGCGTTGAAGAAAGCTCTCGAGAAGCAGGCCGTCGTGCTCGGTGACGGCACCGACGCCGACCTCGTGGCATTCGCGTCCGACGACCTCGAGGTGGCGGTGCAGGTCTTCCACGTTCGCGGTGGGCGGGTCCGCGGACAGCGCGGCTGGGTGGTGGAGAAGGCCGGCGACGCCATCGAACGCGACGCGGTCGCGGCGGACACGGGCGACGAGTCCGAACTGGCGATCCTGGTCGAGCAGTTCCTCACCCAGTTCTACGGTGAGCAGGCCGCGCTCTCCGAGGGCGGCGCGCAGGCCGACCAGCCGGCGAATGCCGTTCCGCGCGAGGTGCTGGTACCGGCGCTGCCGCGGGATGTCGAGGGTCTCCAGCAGTGGCTCTCGACGCTGCGAGGTTCGGCCGTTCAGCTCCGGGTCCCGCAGCGCGGCGACAAGAAGGCGCTCGCCGAGACCGTCGAACGCAACGCCAAGGAGTCGCTGGCGCAGCACAAACTGCGGCGTGCGGGCGACTTCACATCGAGATCTGCTGCGCTGCAGGGCATTCAGGAGGCACTCGATCTCGATTCGGCCCCGTTGCGGATCGAGTGCGTCGACATCAGTCACGTGCAGGGCACCGACGTGGTCGCGTCGCTCGTGGTCTTCGAGGACGGACTGCCGCGCAAGTCCGACTACCGGCACTATGCGATCAGGGAGGCCGCCGGCGACGGGCGTTCGGACGACGTCGCGAGTATCGCGGAGGTCACCCGGCGCCGGTTCCTGCGACACAACCGGGACGCCGCCTCCGGTGGTGGCGCCGGTGCTGATGGCGGCGACCAGGCGCCCGAAGCGGCCCTCGATCCGCAGACCGGCCGGCCTCGCAAGTTCGCGTACCCGCCCAACCTGTTCGTCGTCGACGGCGGATCCCCGCAGGTCAACGCGGCCGCGGAGGTGCTCGACGAACTCGGGGTCACCGACGTCGCGGTGATCGGTCTGGCGAAGCGACTCGAGGAGGTGTGGGTGCCGAACGAGGAGGACCCGGTGATCCTGCCGCGCACGAGCGAGTCGCTGTACCTGTTGCAGCGGGTCCGCGATGAGGCGCACCGCTTCGCGATCACGTTCCACCGCAGCAAGCGCTCGCGGCGGATGACGGCGTCGGCGCTTGATTCGGTGCGCGGCCTGGGAGAGACGCGCCGTACCGCACTCGTCACGCACTTCGGCTCGGTGGCCAAGCTCCGCGAGGCGACGGTGGAGGAGATCACGGCGGTGCCCGGCATCGGCGTCACCACCGCGCAGGCCGTGCTCGCGGCCCTCGCCGAACCGACGTCCGGGCAGCGCGGAGCGCCCTCGACCGGCGAGGCCGCCGCAGATGTCGCTGCGGGAGGCGTCGTGGTGGGGGATGATGTGACGGACATCGGCGCATCGGAACGAACAGGACACAGTCGCGAGTGAACGACCAGCAGGTACGTGGTGGGGGAGACGTGGAGGTCGCGCTGGTCACAGGTCTGTCCGGGGCGGGGCTCAGCACGGCGGCCAAGCTGCTCGAGGATCTCGGGTGGTACGTGGTCGACAACCTGCCGCCCGAACTGATCACGCGGATGGTCGAACTCGGCGTGGAGTCGGATCCGCCGATCAGCCGCCTCGCGGTGGTGATCGACATCCGCAGCCGACCGTTCACGGGTGACCTCGGCCGGGTCGTCACCGCCCTCGAAGCCATGCCGGTGCAGATCCGGGTGCTGTATCTCGAGGCCAACGATCCGGTGTTGGTCCGGCGCTTCGAGCACGTGCGCCGCAGCCATCCGTTGCAGAGCGACAGCAAGGAAGGCACGCTGTCCGAGGGAATCGCGGCCGAACGGGCCAAGCTGGCTCAGGTCAGGGCGTCCGCCGATCTCGTCGTCGACACCTCGGCGCTGTCGGTGCGCGAACTGCGCGAGAAGATCGAGACCGCCTTCGGTGGTGAGGCCACCGGCGCGATCCAGGTGACCGTGCAGTCCTTCGGGTTCAAGCACGGGCTGCCGATGGACGCGGACATGGTCTGCGATGTCCGATTCCTGCCGAATCCCCATTGGATTCCGGAACTTCGCCCGCACACCGGGCTGGAGGAGGCGGTACGGGACTACGTCCTGTCCCGTGACGGGGCCGAGGAGTACCTCGACACCTTCATGCGACTCCTCGCACTGACGACGGCGGGATACCGCCGGGAGGGAAAGCGCTACATGACGATCGCGGTCGGTTGCACCGGCGGCAAGCATCGGAGCGTTGCGATGTCCGAGGCACTTGCTGCGCGACTCGGCTGCGAGGACGGTCTGTCCGTCCGCGTCGTCCACCGCGATGTGGGGCGCGAATGACGGACGTCTCGACCCGCACCGATGGCCGTGCGCCCAGGATCGTCGCCTTCGGCGGCGGCCACGGCCTCTACGCGACGCTCAGCGCGGCGCGTCGGCTCAGTTCCGACGTGACCGCCGTCGTCACCGTCGCCGACGACGGTGGTTCCTCGGGGCGACTGCGCAACGAACTGGGGATGATTCCGCCAGGCGATCTCCGGATGGCACTCGCGGCACTGGCCGCGCAGACCCCGGACGTCCAGTCGTGGACCGAGACCGTGCAGCACCGCTTCGGCGGGTCCGGCGCGCTCGCGGGGCACTCCGTCGGGAACCTGATCCTCGCGGGCCTCACCGAGGTGCTGGGCGACCCGATCGCGGCACTCGACACCCTCGCCCGTCTACTCCAGGTCGAGGGGCGAGTGCTGCCGATGTCGACGCAGGCCCTGCAGATCGAGGCCGACGTGGTCGGCCTCGAGACGGATCCTCGGGTCAGTCGCTGCATCCGCGGCCAGGTCGCGGTGGCCACCACCCCCGGCAAGGTTCGCCGGGTGCGCCTGCTACCCGCCGATCCGCCTGCCTGCCCCGACGCGCTCGCGGCGCTCGCGACGGCGGACCTCGCGATCCTCGGCCCCGGATCGTGGTTCTCGAGTGTGATCCCGCACGTGTTGATTCCCGAACTGCTCGACGGGTTGATGCGCACGTCGGCCAGGAAGGTGTTGGTTCTCAACCTCGCGCCGGAGCCGGGGGAGACCGCAGGATTCTCCGCGGAGCGTCATCTGCACGTACTGTGCCAACACGCGCCAGGATTTCGTGTCGACCACGTCGTCGTCGACTCGGCGTCCGTGCCGGCCGGTCGCGAACGGGACCACCTGTGTCGGGCGGCGAGGCAACTGGGCGCCGAGGTCGTCTACGCGGACGTCGCGGAGGACGGCAGCCACAAGCATCACGCGGCCAAGCTCGCGGATGTCCTCGCGCTCCTCGCGGAGCGGCACAGGCAGGCCGGTCCGGCGACCGGCCGCGACGACATCGAACGAGCCGCCGAACGGACAGTCGGTGGAAGGGAGAGCGCCTCGTGGCGATGACAGCCGAGGTCAAGGACGAGCTCAGCAGGCTCACGATCACCCAGATCAGCTGCCGCAAGGCGGAGGTGTCGGCGCTGCTGCGGTTCGCGGGCGGTCTGCACATCGTCGGCGGCCGCGTGGTGGTGGAGGCCGAGGTGGACCTCGGTTCGACCGCGCGGCGGCTGCGCGGCGAGATCCTCGACCTGTACGGGTACCAGACGGATGTACACGTGCTCAGTGCCGGTGGCCTGCGCAAGAGTTCGCGCTACGTGGTTCGCGTCGCGAAGGACGGTGAGGCGCTGGCCCGACGCACCGGGCTCCTCGACATGCGTGGTCGGCCGGTGCGGGGCCTTCCCGCGCAGGTGGTCGGTGGCAGCGTCGGAGACGCCGAGGCCGCCTGGCGGGGTGCGTTCCTGGCACACGGGTCGCTCACCGAACCGGGCCGCTCGTCTGCGCTCGAGATCAGTTGCCCGGGTCCGGAGGCCGCGCTCGCCCTGGTCGGCGCCGCGCGCCGGCTGGGCATCGCGGCCAAGGCCCGTGAGGTCCGGGGCACCGACCGTGTCGTCGTCCGGGACGGCGAGGCCATCGGTGCGCTGCTCACGCGGATGGGTGCGCAGGACACGCGCCTGACGTGGGAGGAGCGGCGCATGCGCCGCGAGGTGCGTGCGACGGCCAACCGTCTGGCGAACTTCGATGATGCCAACCTGCGCCGCTCGGCACGGGCAGCCGTCGCGGCCGCTGCTCGGGTGGAGCGTGCGCTCGAGATCCTCGGCGCGGACGTGCCCGATCATCTCGCGGCCGCGGGCTCTCTCCGTGTCAAGCATCGACAGGCCTCGCTCGAGGAACTCGGTCAGCTCGCGGACCCGCCGATGACGAAGGACGCGGTCGCCGGACGGATCCGTCGTCTGCTGTCGATGGCCGATCGCAAGGCGAAGGAATTCGGACTCCCCGACACGGAGTCGGCCGTGACCCCCGAGTTGCTCGAAGAGGCCTGACGGCGGCCGAATGGTCTCGTCGAGGTCTCGTTCACCTTGCTGTGACGGGCACCGGTTCCGGTGACCGGGGCAGATGCGCGCCGACCGCGCTCCGCCAACTAGGGTGGGACACACATCGACCGATGGGTCCTGCATATCGGTTCGATCGTCGTGGCTATCGACGTGCTCGCGACATTCGCGCGGGCTAAAACTGCACACCAGAGTAGATGGGCAAAGGAGCTAACTGTGACGGTCCGGGTAGGCATCAACGGGTTCGGTCGTATCGGGCGTAACTTCTTCAGGGCGGTCGACGCGCAGAAGGCGCTCGGCACCACCGACATCGAGATCGTGGCGGTCAACGACCTCACCGACAACGCCACGCTGGCTCACCTGCTCAAGTACGACTCGATCCTGGGTCGTCTGCCGTACGACGTCTCGCTCGAGGGCGACGACACCATCGTCGTGGGTGACACCAAGATCAAGGCGCTCGCACACCGCGGCCCGCTCAACGAGCTCCCCTGGGGCGAGCTGGGCGTCGACGTCGTCGTCGAGTCCACCGGCATCTTCACCGACGCCGCGAAGGCCAAGGGTCACCTCGAGGCCGGCGCCAAGAAGGTCATCATCTCTGCGCCCGCCAAGGGCGAGGACCTTACCGTGGTGATGGGCGTCAACGACGATCAGTACGACGGCAGCCAGAACATCATCTCGAACGCCTCGTGCACCACGAACTGCCTCGGACCGATCGCCAAGGTCCTCGATGACGAGTTCGGCATCGTCAAGGGTCTGATGACCACGATCCACGCGTACACCCAGGATCAGAACCTGCAGGATGCGCCGCACAGCGACCTGCGTCGCGCGCGCGCCGCAGCGCTGAACATCGTCCCGACCGGCACCGGTGCGGCCAAGGCCATCGGCCTGGTCCTCCCGCAGCTGCTGGGCAAGCTGGACGGCTACGCCCTGCGCGTGCCGATCCCGACCGGCTCGGTCACCGACCTCACCGCGAACCTGCGCAAGCCGGCCACTGCCGCCGAGATCAACGCCGCGATGAAGGCTGCTGCCGAGGGACCGCTCAAGGGCATCCTGAAGTACACCGAGGCTCCCATCGTGTCGTCGGACATCGTCACCGACCCGCACTCCTCGATCTTCGACGCCGGCCTGACCAAGGTCATCGACGACCAGGTCAAGATCGTCTCCTGGTACGACAACGAGTGGGGCTACTCGAACCGTCTCGCGGACCTCATCGGTCTCGTCGCGAAGTCCCTCTGACGCCGTGGCAGTCAAGACGCTGAAGGACCTGCTGGACGAGGGCGTCGAGGGCCGTACCGTGCTGGTGCGCTCCGACCTGAACGTCCCGCTGGACAACGGCACCATCACTGACCCGGGCCGCATCGTCGCGTCCGCGCCGACCATCTCGGCGCTGGCCGAGGCGGGCGCCAAGGTGATCGTGATGGCGCATCTCGGCCGCCCGAAGGGCGAGGTCGACGCTGCGCTGTCTCTGGCGCCGGTCGCCGCGAAGCTCGGCGAGGTCCTGGGCCGCAACGTCCAGCTCGCCGGTGACGTCGTCGGTCAGGATGCGCTCGCGCGCTCCGAGGGCCTCACGGACGGCGATGTCCTGCTGCTGGAGAACATCCGATTCGATCCGCGCGAGACCAGCAAGGACGACGCCGAGCGTCAGGCTCTGGCCAAGGCGCTCGTCGACCTGGTCGACGGCGACGGCGCGTTCGTCTCCGACGGCTTCGGTGTCGTGCACCGCAAGCAGGCGTCGGTCTACGACGTGGCCCAGCTGCTCCCGCACTACGCGGGCAACCTGGTCGCGGAAGAGGTCGAGGTCTTGCAGAAGCTGACCCAGGACTCCGAGCGTCCGTACGCGGTCGTGCTCGGTGGCTCCAAGGTGTCGGACAAGCTCGCCGTGATCGAGGCGTTGGCTCCCAAGGTCGACACGCTCGTCATCGGTGGCGGCATGTTCTACACCTTCCTTGCCGCGCAGGGCATCTCGGTCGGCAACTCGCTGTGCCAGGAAGAGATGATCGGCACCTGCAAGGACCTGCTCGAGCGGTTCGCGGACGTCATCCACATCCCGCAGGACGTGGTGATCGCGGACTCCTTCTCGGCGGATGCCGAGTCGAAGACGGTCTCCGTCCTCGAGATCGAGGACGGCTGGATGGGCCTGGACATCGGACCGGAGTCGGTGGAGCGCTTCGCGGCGATCCTCTCGGGTGCCAAGACGGTGTTCTGGAACGGCCCGATGGGTGTGTTCGAGTTCCCGAAGTTCGCAGCCGGCACCAAGGGTGTCGCCGAGGCGATCATCGAGGCCACCGGCAAGGGCGCGTTCAGCGTCGTCGGCGGCGGCGATTCCGCGGCGGCCGTGCGCCAGCTCGGCCTGCCCGAGGACGGCTTCTCGCACATCTCGACCGGCGGCGGCGCGTCCCTCGAATACCTCGAGGGCAAGACCCTGCCCGGCATCGAAGCACTGGAGGACTGAGGCATGGCACGGAAGCCACTCATCGCCGGCAACTGGAAGATGAACCTCAATCACCTCGAGGCCATCGCCCTGGTGCAGAAGATCGCTTTCTCGTTGCCCGCCAAGTACTTCGAGAAGGTCGACGTAACGGTGATTCCGCCGTTCACCGACATCCGCAGCGTGCAGACGCTGATCGAGGGCGACAAGCTCCCGCTCACCTTCGGTGCGCAGGACGTCTCCGCCCACGAGTCGGGTGCCTACACCGGCGAGATCAGCGGTTCCATGCTGGCCAAGCTGGGCTGCACGTTCGTCGTCGTCGGGCACTCCGAGCGGCGCACGCTGCACGGCGAGACCGACGAGACGGTGCTGGCCAAGACCAAGGCGGCGCTGGCGAACGGCATCACCCCGATCGTCTGTATCGGCGAGGGTTTGAACATCCGCGAGGCCGGTGAGCACGTGGCGTACAACGTCGCGCAGCTGAAGGGCTCGCTCGCGGGTCTGTCGGCCGACGAGATCGCCAAGATCGTCGTCGCGTACGAGCCCGTGTGGGCCATCGGCACCGGCAAGGTGGCCTCGGCCGCCGACGCCCAGGAGGTGTGCGCCGCGGTGCGTGCCACCCTGGGCGAACTGGCTTCGCCGGAGATCGCGCAGGCAGTGCGGGTGCTCTACGGCGGCTCGGTCAACGCCAAGAACGTCGGCGAGCTCATCTCTCAGCCCGACGTCGACGGTGGACTGGTCGGCGGAGCATCGCTCAAGGCGGACGAGTTCGCCACCCTGTCGGCCATCGCGGCCGGTGGACCGCTCCCGTGATCGGGTAGCAACCGAACGAACGCGGGGCGCGTGGCCGGAAAGGTCACGCGCCCCGCGTTTTTCGTTTCGACAGCACTGCGGCTTGTCGGTCAGCCAGGCCGCCTACGAGGTCGGCATCGCGCAGCCGTCGCTCAGCCGCCAAATAGCCGCGCTCGAAAAGGATCTGGGTGTCCGCCTGTTCGACCGGGGCGTGGGCGCGGTGACCCTCTGCGCTGCGGGCGAGGTACTGCTGCCCGTGGCCCTGCGGATGCTCGAGGACAGGGCAGCGGCGTACCGGCAGATCGGTGAACTCGCCGGACTGACCAGGGGGCGACTCCGGCTCGGGGCCACACCGAGCCTGTGCATCAGTCTCGTCGCCGACGTCCTCAGCCGCTATCGCGCCGCACATCCCGGTGTCGACCTGCACGTCACCGAAGCCGGATCACGCACCCTGACAAGCAAAATCGAACAGGGGGAGTTGGATGTGGCGCTGGTGGTCGCCGAGCCCGGCACGATTGGTTCCGGCCTCGACCTGACAACGCTGCTGCAGGAGGAACTCGTGGTTGTGTCGTCGGCGGCTCTGCCGCCACCGACCGACGGCGGCACGATCACCCTCGAGGAACTCTCCGCACAGGAGTTCGTGGCGTGCCACGACAGCTACGACCTTCGATCGTCCCTCGACCAGACGTTGGCTGTGGCAGGGCTGCGATCGAACACTGTGGTGCAGGGCGCCGAGTTGGACGCGGTACTCCGATTCGTGGCCCGCGGTATCGGTGTGAGCGTCGCGCCCCGAATGGCGGCACTGCACTATCCGGGGCTGCGGATCACGTACCTGGAAGGTGTGACGCTGACCCGCACCGTCAGCATTGCCCGGCGAGCGAACCTGGCGCCGAGCCCCGCGTTCGTCGTGGATCGGGTCACACGAGCAGCTTCGCCGCGAGCTTCACGATGGTGCTCTTGGAGAGCCCGAGGCCATCGACGAGGTATCGATCGAACGACCCGTAGTTGGCGTCGACCTCTGCGAACGACGCCTCGAGGTAGCTGGCGTCGACCCCGATCAGCTGCCGGTAGATCTCTGCCGCCTCCGGACCCTTGACGGCGGTGATCCGATCGAGCGTCGCTCGGATCGTGTCGGCCGAGTAGTCGTTCGACAGCAGATAGTCGGCCAGGATGGTCTCCCGCGACACGCCCGCGATGCCGAGCAGTAGAGCCGTCGCCCAGCCTGTTCGATCCTTGCCGGCGGTGCAGTGGAACACCTGCGGTCCCGCTGTATCGGCAAGTTCGGTGAGCAACTGCCGGTATCCGCTCCGCGATGTCGCATCGTTGACGGTGGAACGGTAGCCGTCCTGCACGTAGGCGCGGGCCTCCTCGGGGGTTCGCAGCCCGGCGATGTCGCCGCTGGGATCGGCCGAGAGAACCTGGATCTGGCGGTACCGGACCTCGGCGGGCAGGACGTCCGGCTTCGCCGCGATCTCCTGGTCGGTGCGCAGGTCGTACACGGTCGTCAGGCCGAGCGACTCGAGAGTCGCGAGGTCGGCGGGGTTCGGCGCGAGCGTGTTCGAACGATAGAAGAGGCCGCCGTTGACGCGGAGACCGCCGAGGCCGACGTACCCGTCACCGGTGCCCGCGATATCGCGGAAGTTGTTCACCGACGCCAGGCGTGGTGTGTCTTCTCGGGCGGGCGCGGTCGAGCCGGCGTCCGCGGAGCCGAACGCGGGCAACGAGGCTGCGTCGGCGATGGCGGATCCGGCGAGCAGCAGGGCCCCGGTCAGGGTGAGGGCGGCGGTTGTCCGGCTACGTCGGAAACGTTTGTGGTGCACAGGCTTCGTCACAGAGATTCCTTCCGCAATGTGGTGTGTTCTGCCGGGAAGGTATCGCCGCACTCCACCCTGTGAGTGATCTGTCTCACTCAGTGAGTCGACGAGTCGCCGGGCACGGGCGGATCTCATTCGTGCCCGGCACCGTTCACGGCCTAGCTCAGCCGAAGAGCTTGATGCGCAGCTTCTCGATGGTCACCGGCAACAGATCGAGACCGCCGCGCAGATAGTTGTCCACCGTCCCGTACTTCACCGCCAGCTCGGCGAGCCCGGTCTGCAGATAGCCGGCTTCGACGTCCAGAAGGGGTGGTCGATGTCGGCGACGGCCCGGCCCCGGCTCGCGACGATGCCCCTGGTAGGTGTGTTTTGCCACGGCGGCTCGGGTGGTGCGGCGCAGAGCTGTGGGCGCAGTGAGATGCCCCACTTTTGTGGCACAACGTGCCCCACTACCTTCCGGGCAGTCAGCACCCCAGCGAGGAGGGCTTCACGCCTGATCGGGCGATGCGTCCCTTTGGTCAGGTTCGACTGGTACGCCACGAAGGCCGAGTTCGCGTTCGATCGCGCAGTTAACAGGTAAGCTGGGCGCGCTAGTGGCCGAATCCGTCGTGCGTGAAGGGCAGCGAATACCGAGATGGCACTGTTTCTGGACATCCTGCTGGTCATCACCAGCTTGCTGCTGATCCTGCTGATCCTGCTGCACCGCGCCAAGGGCGGCGGTCTGTCCAGCCTGTTCGGCGGCGGCGTCCAGTCGAGCCTGGCCGGATCGAGCGTCGTCGAGAAGAACCTCGACCGCATGACGGTGTTCACGGCCGCGATCTGGGTCATCGCGATCCTCGGCATCGGGCTCGAGATCAAGTTCAGCTGACACGCAGGTACTGAGCGGAGGGCGCACGACGCCCTCGACACCCCGTGGGTGGTCGTCCGGCTCACCCCGATCGAAGGTGCGTTCCAAGGGCTGAGGCCAGCCTCCTCGTTGTCGTGCGGGTGGCCGGTCGTCAGCCGATAATCAGGTGATGACCGGGACCTCGGATTCGTCGGCAACCACTTCGGCACCTTCCGCGTCGCGCGCGGCCACCGAGCCGCTGCGCGAAGATATTCGACTGCTCGGCGGAATCCTCGGCGACATTGTCCGCGAACAGGCGGGCGAGGACGTCTTCGACCTGGTCGAACGCGCTCGGGTGGAGTCGTTCCGGGTCCGCCGGTCGGAGATCGACCGCGCCGATCTGGCCGAGATGTTCGCGACCATCGACACCGCTGACGCAATCCCCGTGATCCGCGCGTTCAGTCATTTCGCGTTGCTCGCAAACGTTGCGGAAGACGTTCACCGCGAACGACGGCGTGCCATCCATGTCCGGGCCGGAGAACCACCCCAGGACAGCAGCCTCGCCGCCACCTACGCGAAACTCGATGCGGCGCCGGTCGATCCGGAGATCGCGGCCGCGGCGCTGGCCGGGGCGCTCGTAGCGCCGGTGATCACCGCGCATCCCACCGAGACTCGGCGCCGCACGATCTTCGAGACGCAGAACCGGATCATGGAACTGATGCGGCGGCGTGAGTGGGTGTCCGGCGACCCCGGCGAGTCGGACGTCGTCGAGAAGCAATTGCGGCGGCAGGTCCTCACGCTGTGGCAGACCGCGTTGATTCGGCTGTCGCGCTTGCGGATCCAGGACGAGATCGAGGTGGGGCTGCGATACTACGATGCCTCGCTGTTCGAGGTGGTGCCCCGGATCAATGCCGAACTGAGGGACGCGTTGCGGGCCCGGTGGCCGGAGTCCGAAGTGCTCGCTGACCCCATGCTGCGACCCGGATCCTGGATCGGCGGCGACCGCGACGGTAATCCGTACGTCACCGCCGACGTGGTTGCGCGGGCTACGCACCGCGCCGCGGAGACCGCGATCGAGCACCACCTCGCGGAGTTGGAGGTACTCGAACGGGAACTGTCGATGTCGGCCCGGTTGGTCACGGTCACCCCGGACCTCGAAGCGCTGGCGGACGAGTCGGCAGATGAATCGGCGTTCCGGGCGGACGAACCGTACCGGCGGGCCGTGCGGGGCATGCGTGCCCGCCTGACCGTCACGGCCGCGCGGATTCTCGGGCACCCCGCGGTGCACGCGGTCGCCGGCGAACTGCAGGGCTACACCGGACCGGCCGAATTGCTCGCGGACCTCGAGGTGGTCGATGCGTCGTTGCGCTCGCACGGCGACGGCGCCGTCGCCGACGACCGCCTGGCGCAGTTGCGGAACTCGGTGGAGGTGTTCGGTTTCCACCTGTCCGGCCTGGACATGCGGCAGAACTCCGAGGTCCACGAGACCGTCGTCGCCGAGTTGCTCGCGTGGGCCGGCGTTCATCCGGACTACCGGTCGCTGCCCGAGGACGCGCGGGTGGCGTTGCTGTCGCGAGAGTTGGCGACCCGCCGTCCATTGGCCGGGCCGCACGCCGAGTTCAGTGAACTCACCACGAAGGAACTCGGCATCCTGCGGGCCGCGGCCGACGCCGTCGACCGCATCGGGCCCGAGGCGATCCCCAACTACGTCATCAGCATGTGCGAGTCGGTCAGCGACATGCTCGAGGCCGCGATCCTGCTCGCGGAGGTGGGACTGTTCGATCCGGACGGCGCCGAGGGTCCGCGGTGCACGGTAGGGATCGTGCCCTTGTTCGAGACGATCGAGGACCTGCGGCACGGCGCGGAGACTCTCACCGCGACCCTGGATGTCCCGGTCTATCGGGCGCTGGTCGCCAATCGCGGACAGAGCCAGGAAGTGATGCTCGGCTACTCCGACTCGAACAAGGACGGCGGATACCTCGCCGCGAACTGGGCGCTGTACCGGGCCGAACTGGACCTCGTGCGGGTCGCGCGGGAGGCCGGAATCCGGTTGCGGCTCTTCCACGGTCGCGGTGGCACCGTCGGCCGCGGCGGCGGACCCAGCTACGACGCGATCCTTGCGCAGCCACCTGGTGCGGTGGAGGGCTCGCTGCGGATCACCGAGCAGGGCGAGATCATCGCCGCGAAGTATGCCGAACCCCGCCTGGCGCGCCGCAATCTCGAGGCGCTGGTCTCCGCGACCCTCGAGTCGACGCTGCTCGACGTCGAGGGCCTGGGCGACGACGCCGTCCCCGCATACGCGATCCTCGACGAACTCGCCGAACTGGCACGCGTGGCCTACGCCGACCTCGTGCACGATACCCCCGGATTCGTCGAGTACTTCAAGGCGTCGACACCCGTCGCAGAGATCGGCGCGCTCAACATCGGAAGCCGTCCGGCATCGCGCAAACCGACGGAGTCGATCTCGGACCTGCGCGCCATCCCGTGGGTGCTCTCGTGGAGCCAGTCGAGGGTGATGTTGCCCGGCTGGTACGGCACCGGAACGGCTTTCGAGCGGTGGGTCGGCGACGACGAGGATCGTCTCGCGACGCTCACCGACCTCTACGAGCGGTGGCCGTTCTTCCGGACGGTGCTCTCGAACATGGCGCAGGTGATGTCGAAGTCCGACATGGGCCTGGCCGCACGGTATTCCGAGCTGGTGCCCGACGCGGCGCTGCGCGAGGAGGTGTTCGGCAAGATCGCGGCCGAGCATGCGCGGACCCTCGCGATGTACCGGGCCATCACCGGTCATGACAACCTGCTGTGGGACAACCCGGCGCTGGATAGGTCGGTGCACAACCGCTTTCCGTACCTCGAGCCGCTCAACCACCTGCAGGTCGAGTTGTTGCGCCGCTACCGCGCCGGCGACGACTCCGATGGTGTCCGGCGCGGCATCCAGCTCACCATGAACGGTCTCGCGACGGCGCTGCGCAACAGCGGGTGACCGTCGGCGACGGATGTCGGCCGGTGGACGCCGCTCCCGAATTGACCCGCTGCCCGCGCGATCGCGTCCGCGGGAGGTCAGAACGGGCGCGGCACTGTCCCGAGTGGCCGGGCCGACCCGATGAGCCCGGCGACGGGGTTGATCGCGGAACTGTCGGACGCGCTGCGCCGGTGACGAAGTCTCTGTCTCAGCGCCGAGTCGGCTCGAACAGCAACGGTGTGACGGTCCCGCAGCCGTCCTCGCCGTCGACGGGCCACGGTAGCGAGGAGCGGCCTGCGCCCACCCGGGACCATAATTCCGTCAGCCAGGTCGCGGCGGCATCGACGACGGCATCCTCGACCACGAAGGGCGCGTCTCCCGACATGAGCGGGACGTCAGGTTCGACGCCGTCCTCGGTGTAGACGACGCCGAAGAGATGGCGGTGGGCGTCGATCCGATTGTTCAGCGTGAAGTAGTCCGGTCCATCGAGGCGAACCCACACATCGAATGTGCCCTCACCGTCCTGGTCGGGAAACACGTCGATACACAGCTCGGTGGCCTCCGCCGGAAGCACGTCGAGGATCGCTGAAAGCTTGGTGGCAGCGGCGTCGGTGTGACGGTTCAGCACGTCGGCGAGCGCCGCCAGATACTCATCGCGATCCACACGCCACAGGCTACCGCCCGGTTCGCGTGTACGACCGAGGGAACCGATCGGAGCCAGGGCACGTCCTACTGATCGAACGGAAGTGATCGGGGACTGCCAGGGAGGGAGCCAATCTATGGAGCGATGCCCGAGGGAAACGACGTATCGGCGTCTCGGATCACGCGGCGCCGGCGGACCACGCAGCGGCGCACTGTTGTCTACTGGGTGTCGGCCACGATCGATCGTGGCCGACACCGGTCAGTTCCCGCCGCCGATTCCGGGTGAGCCCGTCGAGGACCAGCCGGAATGACGTGCGAGGTCAGGAGCGGGGGAGTGCGCTCGCCGCGGACTCTTCGAGCAGCCACACGGTCTTCTCGCTGCCGCGTGCACCCGCGGCCGGGATCTCGTCCGGGTGGGCGCCGCCGACCGCCGCGGCGACCGCGTCGGCCTTCGCCTCACCCGAGACGATCAGCCACACCTCGCGCGCGGACTGCAGCGCCGGCAACGTGAGGGTCACGCGCACCGCCGGCGGCTTGGGGGAGTCGGTGACCGCGACCACCAACTGCTCCGATTCACGGACCGCATCGGTGTGGGGGAACAGCGAATTGACGTGCCCCTCACCGCCCATGCCGAGCAGATGGACGTCGAACAGCGGGCCGGTGCGGTCGGCGCCGAACGTCTCGAGCACCTCGCCGTACGCGGCGGCGGCCGTGACGGGATCGCTGCCGTAGGCGCCGTCGGAGGCCGCCATGACGTGGACGCGGGCGGGATCGACCGGAACGTGGTCGAGCAGTGCGTGGTGCGCCTGCACCTCGTTGCGCTCGGGATCGCCGGTGGGCAGAAAGCGTTCGTCGCCGAAGAACACGTCCAGCGCCGACCAGTCGATGGCACCGGGGTTGGCGCGCACGTGCTCGAGCAGGGCGATGCCGGTGCCGCCGCCGGTGAGTACCACCGAGGCCGAACCGCGCTCGCGCTGTGCGGCCACGACGGTGTCGACGAATCGCTCGGCCGCCGCACGCACGAGGGCATCGGTGTCGGCGAAGCGCTGAATCTCGTTCAGGTCAGACATATTCCACCTTCGACAGTCCGGTCAGGGCGGCTTCGTAGATCTCGTCCGGGTCCAGGCGCCGGAGTTCCTCAGCCAGGCAGTCCCGCGTCTCGCGGCGCGCCAGGGCGACGAGGGCGTCGGGCTGGCCGGTACGGGTCAGTGTCGCAGTGGTTTCCACCTGCGGGCGGCTGATCGCGATGGTGTCGTTCGCGAGCTTCAACTCCACGAACAGCTCACCGGTCTGCCGCCGGACAGGACCGTCGATGCGACCGGCGAGCCAGCCCGCCAGGATATCGAGCGCCGGCTCGGTCGCGAGACCGGACACGGTCGCCGACACGATCTGCTCGTGCGGCGGCTGATCGAGCGCGGAGGTCAGGAGCGCACGCCAGTAGGTGACGCGGCTCCACGCCAGGTCGGTGTCGCCGGCCGTGTACGACCCGAGACGACTCTTGATGGTCGCGGTCGGATCGTCGGCACCTGTTGCATCGGTGATACGGCGAATGGCCAACCGGCCCACCGGGTCCAGTGCGGGCACGGTGGGAGCGTCCTCCGGCCACCACGCCACCACGGGGGTGTCGGGCAGCAGGAACGGGACCACGACGCTGGCCTCGTGGTCGGCGAGCTCGCCGTACACGCGCAGGATCACGACCTCGGAGGCGCCGGCGTCGCCGCCCACACGGATCTCCGCATCGAGATGTGTCTCCTCCGAACGTGATCCGCGAGCGACGACGATCACGCGACAGGGGTGCTCGCGGCTCGCCTCGTTGGCGGCGTCGATGACGTCTTCGGAGTTCTTGCTCTCGCGGGTGCAGACCACGAGCGTGAGGACGCGGCCGAGCGTGACCGCGCCTCCCGTCTCTCGCAGCTCGACGAGCTTCTTGTTGATCGCGCCTGTGGTGGTGCCCGGCAGCTCGATGATCACGGTCTTCTCCATTCGCGACCGGTGCGGCGCATCATTTCCTGGGCCGACGGCGGACCCCAGGTGCCTGCCTCGTACGGTTCCGGCCGTCCCTGCTTCGCCCACTGCTCGAGGACCGGGTCGAGGATCTTCCAAGACAACTCGACCTCGGCGTTGACCGGGAAGAGCGACGGCTCGCCCAACAGGACGTCGAGGATCAGGCGCTCGTATGCCTCGGGTGACGACTCGGTGAACGCCTGCCCGTAGCTGAAGTCCATGTTGACGTCGCGGACCTCCATGCTCGACCCGGGGACCTTGGATCCGAAGCGCATGGTGATGCCCTCGTCGGGCTGGACCCGGATCACGAGCGCGTTCTGTCCGAGTTCCTCGGTCATCGTCGCGTCGAACGGCAGATGCGGGGCGCGCTTGAACACGACCGCGATCTCGGTGACCCTGCGGCCCAGCCGCTTTCCGGTCCGCAGATAGAACGGAACCCCGGCCCAGCGTCGGGTGTCGACCTCCAGCGTGATGGCCGCGTAGGTCTCGGTGGTCGAGTCCTGAGCGAAGCCCTCCTCTTCGAGAAGCCCGATGACCTTGCGTCCGCCCTGCCAGCCACCCACGTACTGCCCGCGCGCGGTGGTCTCGTCGAGCGGTTCGGCCAAGCGGGTCGCCGAGAGCACCTTGATCTTCTCGGCCTGCAGCTCGGACGGCTCGAAGCTGACGGGCTCCTCCATCGCGGTGAACGCCAACAGTTGGAGCAGGTGATTCTGGATCACATCGCGCGCGGCACCGATGCCGTCGTAGTAGCCGGCGCGGCCGCCCAGGCCGATGTCCTCGGCCATCGTGATCTGCACATGGTCGACGTAGTGGGCGTTCCAGATCGGATCGAACAACTGGTTCGCGAAACGGAGCGCCAGGATGTTCTGGACCGTTTCCTTGCCCAGGTAGTGATCGATTCGGAACACCATGTCCTCGGGGAACACGTTGTTCACGACGGCGTTCAGTTCCCGTGCACTCTCGAGGTCGTGTCCGAACGGCTTCTCGATGACGACGCGCCGCCACTGCCCGTCCGCCGACTTCGCGAGGCCCGAGTTCGACAACTGTTCGCACACGGTCGGGAACTGGGCGGGCGGAATCGACAGGTAGAACGCGTGATTGCCGCGGGTGCCCCGCTCACGATCGAGGGTCGCCAACGTGTTCGACAGTTCCGTGAAGGCTGCCTCGTCGTCGAAGCTGCCCTGCACGAAGCGGATGCCCTTCGACAGCTGTTCCCAGACGTCCTCGCTGAACGGGGTGCGCGCGTGCTCGCGCACCGCATCGTGCACGACCTGAGCGAAATCCTGGTCCGCCCAGTCCCGCCGGGCGAACCCGACGAGAGCGAACCCGGGCGGCAGGAGGCCTCTGTTGGCGAGGTCGTACACCGCGGGCATCAGCTTCTTGCGCGCCAAATCGCCTGTGACACCGAAGATCACAAGGCCACAGGGGCCGGCGATGCGAGGCAGTCGCCGGTCCCTGCTGTCCCGTAGTGGGTTGATCCAACCGTCCGCCGCGGGTCCGCTCACGGATCAGCTCTCTCGAGCAGCGGAGAGCTGCTGAGCGGTCGCGTCGAGCAGCTCGTTCCAGGACACCTCGAACTTGTCGATACCCTCGTTCTCGAGCACCACGAAGACGTCGGTGAGATCGATGCCGACGGCCGCGAGCTCGTCGAAGATCTTCTGGGACTCGACCGCGGTACCCGAGGTGGTGTCGCCGGTGATATCGCCGTGGTCAGCGACCGCGTCGAGGGTGCTCTCCGGCATCGTGTTCACCGTGTTGGGGGCGACCAGCTCGGTGACGTAGAGGGTGTCGGGGTAGGCGGGGTTCTTGACGCCCGTCGATGCCCACAGTGCGCGCTGCGGACGAGCGCCGCTGTCGAGGAGGGCATGGAACCGCGAGTCGACCTCGAAGACCTCCTGATACGTGGCGTACGCCAGGCGGGCGTTGGCGACACCGGCCTTACCGCGCAGCGCGAGCGCTTCCGGGGTGCCGATCTTGTCGAGTCGCTTGTCGATCTCGGTATCCACCCGGGAGACGAAGAACGATGCCACCGAATGGATTCCGGACAGATCGTGTCCGGCAACCTTGGCCGCCTCGAGCCCGTCGAGGTAGGCCTCCATGACCTTCCGGTACCGCTCGACCGAGAAGATCAGGGTCACATTGACGCTGATGCCTTCGCCGATCACTCGGGTGATCGCCGGCAGACCGGCCTCCGTCGCCGGAATCTTGATGAACAGGTTGGGGCGGTCCACGATCTTCCACAGCTCGATCGCCTGTGCGACCGTCTTGTCTGCGTCGTGGGCCAGTCGTGGATCGACCTCGATCGACACGCGGCCGTCCTTGCCGTGGCTCGCCTCGAACTGCGGGGCGAGCACGTCGCACGCAGCACGCACATCGTCGGTGGTCACCGTGCGGATGGTGGCTTCGACGTCGGCGCCGCGTGCTGCAAGTTCACGGACCTGAGCGTCGTAGACGTGCCCCTTGCTGAGTGCTGCCTGGAAGATCGACGGGTTCGTGGTGACACCGACGATGCTCTTGGTGGCGATCAGTTCGGCGAGATTGCCCGACTCGATCCGGTCGCGGGACAGATCGTCCAGCCACACCGAGACGCCGGCCTCGGACAGCTTCTGCAGATTCGCGTTCTGAGTCATCGTGCAATTCATCCCTTCACTCGAGCGAGCGAGCGCTGCGCAGCCGCGGTGACGGCTTCGGCGGTGATGCCGAACTCGCGGAACAGGGTCTTGTAGTCGGCGGACGCGCCGAAGTGCTCGATCGACACGATCTCACCGGCGTCGCCGACGAATCGGTGCCACGGCATCGCGATACCGGCCTCGACCGCGACCCGGGCCTTGACGGTGGGCGGCAGGACGCCGTCACGGTAGGCCTGGTCCTGGGCGTCGAACCACTCGACACACGGCATCGAGACAACCCGGGTGGGGACCCCGTCGGCCTCGAGTGCCTCGCGAGCTGCGACCGCGAGCTGCAGCTCCGAACCGGTGCCGATGAGGACGATTTCGGGGCTCCCGGTGGATGCCTCGGCGAGAACGTAGCCGCCTCGCGAGACACCGTCGTAGTCGGTGCCCTCGAGGACCGGCAGATCCTGTCGGGTCAGTGCCAGACCGGCGGGCGCGCGAGTCGCCTCGTCGGAGCCCTTCTCCAGCACAGCGCGCCAAGCGTGTGCGGTCTCGTTGGCGTCGCCGGGTCGGACGACGTACAGGCCGGGGATCGCCCGCAGGGCTGCGAGGTGCTCGATCGGCTGATGCGTCGGCCCGTCCTCGCCGAGACCGATCGAGTCGTGCGTCCACACGTAGACGACCGGGGTCTTCATGATCGCCGCGAGGCGCACCGCGGGTCGCATGTAGTCGCTGAAGACGAGGAAGGTGCCACCGTAGGGGCGGGTCGGTCCGTGCAGGGCGATGCCGTTGAGGATCGAGCCCATCGCGTGCTCGCGCACACCGAAGTGGAGGGTGCGGCCGTACGGCTGGGCGTTCCACATGTCGGTCGAGATGGAGGTGGGGCCGAACGAATCGGAGCCCTTGATCGTGGTGTTGTTGCTTTCCGCGAGGTCCGCCGAACCGCCCCACAACTCGGGCAGGACGGGGCCGACGGCGTTGAGCACGGCGGCAGACGCCTTGCGGGTGGCCAGGCCTTTCGCGTCCGGCTCCCATGTCGGAAGCACATCGGCCCAGCCGGCGGGCAGGTCCCGGCCGGTCAGGCGGTCGAGAAGCTTCTTACCCTCGGGCGCGCGCTGCACCCACTCGTCGTACTGCGCCTGCCACTCCTGGTGCGCACGCACGCCGCGGTCGACGACCTTGCGGGTGTGGGCGATGACCTCCGCGGCCACCTCGAAGGTCTGAGTGGGGTCGAACCCGAGCGCCGTCTTCACTGCGGCGACCTCGTCGGCGCCCAGCGCGGCACCGTGCGCGGCACCGGTGTTCATCTTGGTCGGCGCCGGGTAGCCGATGATGGTGCGGAGCAGGACCAGCGAGGGGCGGTCGGTGACCTCGCGAGCCTTCTCCAGCGCCTGCTCGATCGCGACGACGTTCTCGCCGCCCTCGACGACCTGAACGTGCCAGCCGTAGGACTCGTAGCGGGCGGCGGTGTCCTCGGACAGCGCGATCGCCGTGTCGTCCTCGATCGAGATCTTGTTGTCGTCGTAGATCAACGTGAGGTTGCCCAGCTGCTGCACACCGGCGATCGAGGACGCCTCCGACGTGACACCCTCCTCGATGTCGCCGTCCGAGGCGACCACGTAGATGTGGTGATCGAACGGGCTCTCACCCGGAGCCGCGTCAGGGTCGAACAGGCCGCGCTCGCGGCGGGCCGCCATCGCCATGCCGACAGCCGACGCGAGACCCTGGCCGAGCGGTCCGGTGGTGATCTCGACGCCGCGCGTGTGCCCATGCTCGGGATGGCCCGGCGTCTTGGAGCCCCACGTGCGCAACGACTTCAAGTCGTCGAGTTCGAGGCCGTAGCCCGCCAGGTACAGCTGGACGTACAGGGTCAGGCTCGAGTGGCCACAGGAGAGGACGAATCGGTCACGCCCGATCCAGTCGGCATCCGCGGGATCGTGCCGCATGACACGCTGGAACAGCGTGTACGCCAGCGGCGCGAGGCTCATCGCGGTACCGGGGTGGCCGTTGCCGACCTTCTGGACGGCGTCCGCGGCGAGGACGCGGGCGGTGTCGACGGCCTTGGTGTCCAGGTCGGTCCAGTCGGTGGGGTGGACCGGTTGCGTGAGGACGCGGATCTCGTCTGTGATCGACACGGGCAGATGTCTCCTGACATGGTTGTACGTGGAGCCGGAGGGTGTCCCGAGGGTGCAGTGGGCGCCGCCGTACCTCGAGTGCGCTTCCAGCCTAGTGTGCCGCCCCGATCGGGTCGATTCGGTTCAGGGGTTGCCGCCGTCTACCATCGTTTGTAGTAGTGCAGTAGTAAGCGAGGATGTAGTCGCGTGGGGCAAGGAGATAGCGTGCGTACAGGGCATCGGCCGAGCGGACATGGTTTCGGCAGCCCCACCGACGCATCGGATTCGAAGGCTGCGCGGGACACCACCACGCTCTGGGGTCGGATGTCGTCGACGATTCTGGCGTATATCGCGCTGACGAAGCCGCGGGTGATCGAGCTGCTGCTCGTCGCGACGATTCCGGCGATGTTGCTGGCGGATCGCGGTCACATCGATTTGGTACTGATCCTGAGCACGCTGTTCGGCGGCTGGCTGGGCGCCGCGAGCGCCAACTCCCTGAACTGCGTCGTCGATGCCGACATCGACAAGGTGATGAAGCGGACAGCGCTGCGTCCCCTCGCTCGTCAGGCCGTTCCGACCCGGCACGCGTTCGTGTTCGGCATGACCCTGGGTGTCGCGTCGTTCGTGTGGTTGTGGTGGCGGACGAACCTGCTCGCGGGTCTGCTCGTCGTCCTGACGATCGCCTTCTACGTCCTCGTCTACACGATGGTGCTCAAGCGCCGCACGTGGCAGAACGTGATCTGGGGCGGCGCGGCCGGCTGTATGCCGGTCATGGTCGGCTGGGCGGCGGTCACCGGATCGCTCAGCTGGGAGCCGGTCGTCCTCTTCCTGATCATCTTCTTCTGGACGCCGCCGCACACGTGGGCCCTCGCGATGCGCTACAAGGAGGACTACAAGGCCGCGGGCGTGCCGATGCTCCCGGTCATCGCTACCGAAACGCACGTCACCAAGCAGATCGTCATCTACACGTGGGCCACGGTTCTCGCCTCGCTCGCGCTGGTCCCGGCCGCAGGATGGATCTACGCGGTCGTCACACTGCTCGCCGGTGCCTGGTTCCTCTTCGTCGCGCACCAGCTGTACAACAGCGTCCGCGGCGGCGGCTCGGTCAAGCCGCTCAAGCTCTTCCTGCAGTCGAACAACTACCTCGCGGTGGTGTGCTGCGGCCTCGCCGTGGACTCGGTGCTCGGCTGGAACACCATCGCCAGCTACTTCTGACAACACATATGACGAAGGCCCCGGTCGGGTGCGACCGGGGCCTTCGTCGTCGTACGGGTGTCGCGTCCTAGGGCACCAGCACGATCGAACCGGTGGTCTTGCGGCCCTCGAGATCGCGATGTGCCTGCGCGGCCTCGTCCAGGGGATAGCTTCCACCGACCCGCAGCTTCAGCGTGCCCGCGGCGATCGCGTCGAGCACGGCGCCCGCACGCCACGTCAGTTCTTCGCGGTCCCGCACATAGTGGGCCAGGGTCGGGCGGGTGACGAACAGGGACCCGCCGGCGTTGAGGCGCTGCAGATCGAAAGGCGGAACCGGTCCACTCGCCGCCCCGAACAGCACGAGGGTGCCGCGGATCCGCAGCGATTCCAGGCTGGCGTCGAACGTGTCCTTGCCGACACCGTCGTACACCGCGGCGACCCCCTCGCCGCCGGTCAGTTCACGCACCTTCGCGGCGAGTCGGTCTCCGTAGCGGAGCACCCGCCAGGCGCCGGCGTCACGCGAGAGCGACTCTTTCTCGTCCGTCGACACCGTAGTGATGACCTTGACGCCCTTCGCGGCAGCCATCTGGGTCAGCAGCAGTCCGACACCGCCTGCTCCGGCGTGGACGAGGATCGTCTCGTCCGCGCGCGCCGGATACGTGGATTCGATCAGGTAGTGCGCCGTCATGCCCTGCAGGAGCGCCGACGCGGCCTGCTCGGGTGCGACGCCGGCGGGCACGTCCACCGCGAGGGCGGCCGGCACGACGACCTTCTCGGCGTAGCTACCCTGCGCCTCCGCCCAGGCGACGCGATCACCGACACCGAACTCGGTGACGTCGGATCCCACCGCGACGACGGTTCCGGTGCCCTCGTTGCCCGGGATGTAGGGCAGCTCCGAGGCGTAGGTTCCGGCGCGAATGTAGGTATCGATGAAGTTGATACCGATGGCATCGGTGGCGACCAGCAGATCGCCGGGCCCGGGCTGCGGATCGGGCACATCGGTGGGAGTGAGGACCTCGGGACCGCCGTTCTCGGAAACCACGATTGCACGCATGTTCTTGTTCTACACCGCGCCACACATCGATCGATGGGACGGTCGTAGCGGTCGCTCGGCTACCGCACAGTAGTCTGACCCCATGAGCACCGATACCCAGAGCACCGCTGCGGCCCCGGTCCTGCCCTCGGGCACGGTCGCCGCCATCCGGAAGTTCGTCTCCGAGCACGGCGGAACCGCGAGCGCGGTCATCCAGCCGGTCGGTCGTGCGGGTGTGCGGATCACCCTCGTCGGCGCCGACGGCATCCTCGGCGACCAGGTGGTCGACACCGTTGCGATCGCGAATGCGGTCGTGGCGTCGTTCGACGAGATCACTGTCTCCGAGTGGGATCGCGCCCTGACGAGCGTGGTGACCCCGCGTAAGGGCCACTACGCGAAGATGGCGGGCTGGGTGGCGCATCAGACGCGCTTCCCCAAGGCGCGCAACGAGCGCTGACACGTTCGAAGGCCGGGGTCCTGCACATGTGCAGGACCCCGGCCTTCGTCGTTCGCGGGTGACGCCGGGTCAGGCGGGCGCGACTGCTTCGGCGTCGGTGCGGTCGCTGACCGGCTCACGGATCCGGCCCGCCGCGTACAGGGCTGCGGTGGCGGCGGTGCAGGCACCGGCGAGTGCGACGTGAATGGTCACCAGCGCGGCAGGTACGTGGGTCCAGAACTGCACCAGGCCGACGCACGCCTGCGCCGCGACCAGCGCGACCACGACCTTCAATCGCAGCTTCACGGCGGCACTCGCGCCGACGGCATACAGGCCGAAGCCGAGACCGACGAGCAGCGCCAGATAGGCGACCAGCAGTTCGGCGTGCAGATGCACCAGGTTCGTGATGTCGAGGTCGAGGCGTTCGACCGTGCGCTCCGGATTCTTGTCGCCGGCGTGCGGGCCGGCACCGGTCACCATCGTTCCGGCGACGAGCGTTCCGGCCAGGGCGACACCGGAGAGGGCGGTGAGCCAGCTCAGCGGCCTGGGGAGGGTCGTGACCTCGACGCCGTCGTCCGGCTGGTCGATCTTGTGGTAGAGCATCACCGACAGCCACACCATCGCCATCGACACCAGCAGGTGCAGCGCCACCGTCCACCAGAGCAGGCCGGTGAGCACGGTGATGCCGCCGAGAACGGCCTGAGCGATGGTCGACAGTGGCATCAGCCAGGCGTAGGCGAGCACCTCACGGCGGCGTCCCGCGCGGGTCACCGCGAGGACCACGGCCGCCGCAGTCGCGACCACCAGGAACGTGAGCAGCCGGTTGCCGAACTCGATCGACTGGTGGAACCAGGGTGCGGTGGAATCACCGGTCGGGATGAAGCTGCCCGGGTAGCACTGCGGCCACGTGGTGCAGCCCAGGCCGGACGCCGTCACGCGGACCACGGATCCGGTGACGGCGATGCCGCCCTGCGTCACGATCACCGCGATCGCGATCCACTTCTGGACCGCCAACGACGGCAGCGGTAGACGGTTGACCAGGTTCACAAACCCGCGATAAAACACGCCCCGATGGTAGAGGTCCATCCACTACGAGGTGTAGTTGCCCCCGCATCATCCGGTGTGATTCTCCGCGCAGGCTATGACCCCGACGACCCCGACGACCCTGACGACCCCGATGACTCCGACGACCCCGACGACCCGCCCGAGCCACTGCCCGGCGGGTTGACCGAGACGATTCCCGAGATGGTGCCCTGCATGTAGCGCCCGTCGGCGGTGATGAGCGCCGACATCTGCAGCGTGTCGCCGAGCAGCGTGCCGGTGACGGTCTTGGTGGACTTCACCGCGCCGGTCTCGGGGTCGAGGACGGCGTATGCGAACCCGTCCAGCGGCGTGGTCGTGTCGAGTCCCTGGCGGACCATCGTGTAGATGTTCCCGTCGGCCGTGGACAGGTGCGGCACCGCGGAGCTTCGGACCTGGTTCTGCCACACCGTGCTGCAGCCGTTGCCGTCGGTGTCCACGTCCACGCGGGTCATGCCGCCGCGGAACGGCGCCGATGCGGGAACGGCTTCGCCGGCGCCGGCCGGAACCGTGGGGTACGGGTAGCCGTAGGTGCTTGCGACGAACACCGAACGTCCGATGCCGATGGGGGAGTTCTCGCTGCCGCTGCCCGAACCGGTGCTGCCGCCGACACTGCCGGACAGGCTGCCTCCCGACCCTCCGGTGCTTCCGGACAGGCTGCCGCTACTGCCCGAAAGACTGCCGTTGTCGTCGCCGGGCGGCAGGACCGGCTCCTTGCACACCTCTTCGCCGGTGGCCGAGCGGTACACGAGCAGATTCACCTGGCCGTCCGTGTTGTCGACGATCGTCAGGTACTCCGAGCCGGTCACGGGGCCGAAGTAGGTGGGCGTCGAACCCGTACCCCAGCTGAGCTGTCCCGGCTTGCGGGCCGAGCCGCGGTCGTAGTCCTGGTGCCAGTCGATGACGGGTTGCGCGTCGGGCCCGGCGCTGAGCTGATACGTCGCGTGCGTCGTCGCGACGGCGGTCCCGCCCTCCGAGGTCGAGATGCTGTTCTGCACCTGCTCGCCGTCGGGCAGGTCGATGGTCCGGGTGACACTGGCGGCGTCGACCGTGCCGACGACGCCGCCGCCCGTCGCGAACCAGACGTTGCCGGCCCAGTCCGGCGCCAGGCCGGTGACGTTGTCGCCGTCGGGGATCCCCGACGTCAGATCGACGTTCTCGTCGACACTCAGCGTCCACCTGCCGCCGGTCTGCTGGTGCCCGATGCGCAGCAGGTGCCGCGTGCCGTCGACGACGACCAGGCGATCCTCCGAGTCGAGGTACGCGTACACGCCGCCGAGCAGGCTGCCCTTGGTGAGCTGGAGTTGCGCGAGGGTGCCGCCGATCGGGAACGTCGAGGCGTTCGGATCGAGCAGGTGCACGGTCGGGTTCTGGCCGATCATCGTCGTGCACAACGCCACGACCAGGCCGTCCGAGCCCTGCAGCAACGTCGGGCAGGCCGAGGCCAACGGGTATTGGGCAATCGAGACGTCGCCGGTGCCCGGACCCGCCAGCTCGGTGGCGTCGGAGGATCCGGCGTCGCCGTGCATGGTCGAGGTCCCATCGGGTCCCAGGTACGGGTTCGCGGGCGCGAGGGGGCCCCACACGGGGGCCGCGTCGGCCGTCAGCGGTGCGAGCGCCAGCGCGAGTGCGCCGCACGCCGCGATGGAGGTTCGCCGGATGCCGGTCATCAGGGAGTGGGTCACGCCGGTCATTGTCGTTCTGGACGGTCGGTTCCGTGAACCGTTTCGCCGGACACGAGCCGAATGCACGAATACTCGTGTCAGACGAACTTGAACGTCCTGGTCGCGACGAATCCGGCCACCACAGCCCAAGCCGCGAGTACCGCGATGCAGGCCAGATTGAGGCTCCCGGCGGTCGCGTCCTCGAGGGCCTGCGCCAGCGCGCCCGACGGAATCAGTTGGGCGACGATCCGGACGCCGTCGTTGATCTGGTCGGCGAAGATGACGCTGCCGATGCCGGCCATCGCGAACCACAGGATGTTCGCGAGCGCCAGCACGATCTCGGCGCGCAGCGACCCGCCGAGCAGCAGACCCAGCGCAGCGAATGTCACGGTGCCGAGCGCGATGACGATGGCGCCGAGCGCGAGTCCGAGGAGACTCGGACGCCAGCCGAGAGCGAAGCCGATCGCCCCCAGCAGCAGTGTCTGCATCGCGACCACGATGACCACGGCCGCGCTCTTGCCCGCGATGATGCCCCAGCGGGGCAGCGGGGTGGCGCCGAGACGCTTCAGCGCGCCGTACCGACGGTCGAAGCCGACCGCGATCGCCTGTCCCGTGAACGCCGTCGACATGATCGCGACCATCATCACGGCCGGGACGATCGTGGCGACGCGGTCACCGCCGAAGTCGCCGATGGGCAGCAGCGTCAGGCCGATCAGCAGCGTGATCGGGATGAGCATCGTCAGCAACAACTGCTCGCCGTGCCGGAGCAGCAGCGTCAGTTCGAGCTTGGACTGTGCGACCAGCATCTGCAGCGGCGGTGCGGCCTGCGGGCGCGGGGTGAACGTGCCGGCGGCGAATCGGTTGTCGGCCAGGCGGTCGTGATTCGTCACGCTCATCCCCTCAGTTCCCGTCCCGTGAGTTCGAGGAAGACGTCCTCGAGGCGGCGCTGGTCCACGCGGATCTCGGTGGCCAGCGCGTCCTGCCCGGCGCACCACGAGGTGACCGCCGCGACGACGTGCGGATCGATGGTTCCGCGCACCACGTAGTCGCCGGGGGACAGTTCCTGGGCTTGGAACTCCGCGGGCAGCGCGGCCCGGAGCGGCGCGAGGTCGAGGCCGGGCGGCGCGACGAGGCTCAATCGGCCCTCGGCGCCGGTGCGGGTGACCTCCGACGGCGTGCCGGACGCGACGATCCGGCCATGATCGATGATGACCAGTTCGTCGGCCAGTTCCTCGGCTTCGTCCATCAGGTGTGTGGTCAGCAGCACGCTGACACCGTCGCGGCGCAGGGCGTCGATGAGTTCCCAGACGAGCAGCCGCGCCTGCGCGTCGAGGCCTGCGGTTGGTTCGTCGAGGAACACGAGTTCCGGACGGCCGACGAGCGCGCACGCGAGCGACAGACGCTGTTGCTGGCCGCCGGACAGCCGCCGGTACGGCGTCCGGCGTGCGTCCTGGAGTCCGAGGCTGCGCAGCAGCCAGTCGGGATCGAGGGGATCCGCGGAGTACGCCGCAACGAGGTCGAGCATCTCGCCCGTCTTGGCGCCGGGATACGCGCCACCGCCCTGCAGCATGACCCCGATCCGGGGGCGTAGCGCCGCCGAGTCGGCGATGGGGTCGAGGCCGAGTACCCGCACCGAACCGGCGTCGGGTGTGACGAAGCCCTCACACATCTCCACGGTGGTGGTCTTGCCCGCGCCGTTCGGTCCGAGGAGCGCGAGCACCTGCGCGGGTGCGACCGTGAAATCGAGCCCGTCGACGGCCCGGACCTCGCCGAACGTCTTGACGACGCCCTCGATGCGCACTGCGGGCTCGCCCTTTTTCAACGCCGTCTCCGACGTTCTGCCAATCACGAGGAACCAGCGTAAGCCCCGGCCCGTTCAGGCCGGTGCGGTGGTCTGCTGCGCGCGCCACGGCAGCAGGTTCCGCGTGAGGAAGATGATGGCGACGCTTGCGAGGGTCGTGGCGACCGCGGCCTGGACGATCATGAACGGCTCGTACTCGGCGCCGTTGGGCATCAGGATGACGCAGACCACCGACGAGAAGGCGATTGTCGGGATCCGGAACACGGGCCGGGTTGCCCAGGCTGCGAGCGGGATCACCGCCCACAGCAGATACCAGGGCTGGACCACGGGGAACAGCAGGACGATCGCACCGAGCGAGACGCCCAGTCCGCCCATGGGGTGGATCCGTCCGACGAGTACCGACATGAGCATGCGCAGCGTGATGAACGCCGCCACCAGAGAAGCGATGGGACGGGTGAGGCTCAAGACGGCGGTGGTGTGGTCACCGAGCCCGAGCAGGACCCCGACCAGGCCCGTCCCGAGCCCCAGGAGCGTGGGGATCGACATCCAGCTGCGGACCTCGGTGGCGGTGCCCAGTGTCTGCGTCCAGCCCATACCGAGGCCGCTCGCGACGCTGACGAACATCGTGACCGCGATGGCCACCACCGCGAACAATGCTGCGGCGCTCGCGAGCGCCTTCGCGGTGCCGCCCCATCGTCTGGCCAGTGCCATCCCGACGAACCCGAGCGCCAGCAGCGACGGGACCTTGATCGTCGACGACAGCGCGATCAGCGATGCACCGGCGAGCAACAGCATCAGGGTTCGTCCGCGTATCGGATCGGTGCCCTCCACCGCCCGCAGTGCCAGTTCGACACCTGCGAGCATCAGCCCGAGCATGAGTGCTTCGTTGTGAATGCCCGCGACCAGGTGGAACAGCAAGAGTGGGTTGGCGGCGCCGAGCCATAGTGCGCTGACGCTGGAGACGCCGCAGCGGCGGGCGAGCCGGGGGAGCGCCCACACGATCATTGCGACACCGGCCAGGGCGAGCAGGCGGTGCAGGAAGATGCCGGCGACGATGTTGTCGCCGGTGATCGACGTGATGCCGCGCCCCATCCAGAGGAACAGCGGCCCGTACGGTGCGGGTGTCTCGCGCCAGATGTTCGGCACGGTCCGGGTCAGGACGTGGTCGACGCCGAGGGCACCCGCGGGGCCGATCTCGTACGGATCGAGTCCGCGGGCTGTGATCTCGCTCTGGGCGAGGTAGGAGTAGACGTCCCGGCTGAACATCGGGGGCGCCACTGTGAGGGGAATCACCCACAGGAGCAGGGTGCGGTCGAGTTGGGATCGGCTGAGCTGACGCAGCGCCCGCCCGCCGCGCATGCTGCCGACTGCGAACCGTCCGAGCAGCAGCCAGGCCAGCACCACCATGACGGTTCCGGTCATGGCCATGCTCAGGGTCGCGCTCGGCATGCGCGCGGGTAGCCCGAGGATGCGTAGGCCCTGGACGGGGTTCTGGAGGACGGGTTGCGCGCCGGCACCGAGCGCGCCGACGGCCATGAGGACTGCGCCTGTCGCGCCGAAGAGTCGGATCCAGTGCAGTTGGCGCGTCTCGCGGGAGTTCAGTCCGGGCGCTTCGGGTTCGTCGCCGTGCAGGCGGTCGGATACCGACGGCCGGTGGGAGCGCCCCTCGACGCCGATTGCACGCTTGACGAACGTGGCAGCCCTCGCGGCCCGAGTCGGGGCCGGGGCTTCCGACTCGTGTTCCATCTCGGTCTGCGGCACACGGTGCAGCGTAGCGGTGCGAACGATGGGCTCCCGCCGCGGTTGTGTCTGCGGGTGGGGCGCAGGCTGTGTCCCACATCACGCAGGTAACCCTTCGTGGACCGAAGCGCTTAATTCCGTCACACTGGTGTTGTGAAATCGGAAGCGGCTCGACGTTCCAGTGGGGAAAGTGCAGGTCACGCGCCTGTTCAATTCTCTGCTGCTTCGACGGGGTCCACCGCCGGTGCGCACGAGGGACATACCCGCGCCGCGGTGGTGCGGTTGCTCGTCGAGGAGGGGCCGATTTCGGCCACCGATATCGGCGGGCGGCTTGGACTCGGCGCGGCGGGGGTTCGACGCCACCTCGATGTGCTCATCGAGGCCGGCGAGGCGCAGGAGGCCAGCGCGGCCAGCCGCCGGCAGCGTGGCCGTGGTCGGCCCGCGAAACTCTTCCAGATCACTGCGGCCGGCCGGGGAAAGCTCGGCCACACGTACGACGACCTTGCGGGGGCCGCGATGCGGCAGCTGCGGGAGATCGGTGGCGACGCGGCCATCGAGGCCTTCGCCCGGCGTCGGGTGCAGTCCATCGTCGGCGAGGTCGCCCCGGTGGCAGAGGACAAGCCGGAGGAAGTGGAGTCCACCGCGGAGGAGATCGCGGAGGCGTTCACCTCAGCCGGTTTCGCCGCGTCGATCCGCCCCGTCGGCAACGGCGTTCAGATCTGCCAGCATCACTGCCCGATCTCGCACGTGGCGGAGGAGTTCCCCGAACTCTGCGAGGCGGAGCGGGCCGCGTTCGCGGAAATTCTCGGCACTCACGTCCAGCGGTTGGCGACCATCGCGAACGGCGACTGCGCCTGCACTACCCACGTTCCGCTCGCATTACCCCGAAAGACCTCATAGATGTACTCCCCGGTGGACAGCTCACACCGGTACGTAACAAGACTCCGGAAGGAGCTCGCATGACCGTCACACCAGACCAGGTGACACCCGCGGCGCCGCTCACGCAGGAAGAAGCGATCGCGTCGCTGGGCCACTACGGCTACGGCTGGTCGGACTCCGACGTCGCCGGTGCCAGCGCGCAACGAGGGCTGTCCGAGGCTGTCGTGCGGGACATCTCCTCGAAGAAGAACGAGCCCGAGTGGATGCTCGACATCCGGCTCAAGGCGCTCAAGACCTTCGACAAGAAGCCGATGCCGCATTGGGGTTCCAACCTCGACGGTATCCACTTCGACAACATCAAGTACTTCGTGCGCTCGAGCGAGAAGCAGGCCGAGAGCTGGGAGGACCTGCCCGAGGACATCAAGAACACCTACGACAAGTTGGGGATCCCCGAGGCGGAAAAGCAGCGCCTCGTCGCCGGTGTCGCGGCGCAGTACGAGTCCGAGGTCGTCTACCACTCGATCCGTGAGGATCTCGAGGCGCAGGGCGTGATCTTCCTCGACACCGACACCGGTCTGCGCGAGCACCCGGAGATCTTCCAGGAGTACTTCGGCTCGGTCATCCCGGCCGGCGACAACAAGTTCTCCGCGCTCAACACCGCCGTCTGGTCCGGTGGCTCCTTCATCTACGTCCCGCCGGGTGTGAAGGTCGACATCCCGCTGCAGGCGTACTTCCGGATCAACACCGAGAACATGGGTCAGTTCGAGCGGACGCTGATCATCGTGGACGAGGGCGCCTCGGTGCACTACGTCGAGGGCTGCACCGCTCCGATCTACAAGTCCGATTCGCTGCACTCCGCGGTCGTCGAGATCATCGTCAAGAAGGGCGGCCACTGCCGCTACACGACGATCCAGAACTGGTCGAACAACGTCTACAACCTGGTGACCAAGCGCACCAAGGTCGAGGCGGGCGGCTCGATGGAGTGGATCGACGGCAACATCGGCTCCAAGGTCACGATGAAGTACCCGGCCGTGTGGATGATGGGCGAGCATGCCCGCGGCGAGGTCCTCTCCGTGGCCTTCGCCGGTGAGGGTCAGCACCAGGACACCGGCGCGAAGATGCTGCACCTGGCACCTCACACCTCCTCGACCATCGTGTCGAAGTCGGTGGCCCGCGGTGGCGGTCGCGCGTCGTACCGCGGCCTGGTCCAGGTCAACAAGGGTGCGCACGGGTCGAAGGCGACCGTCAAGTGTGACGCGCTGCTGGTCGACCAGATCAGCCGCTCCGACACGTACCCGTACGTCGACGTCCGCGAGGACGACGTGACGATGGGCCACGAGGCGACGGTGTCGAAGGTCAGCGACGACCAGTTGTTCTACCTCATGAGCCGCGGTCTGACCGAGGACGAGGCCATGGCCATGGTGGTGCGTGGGTTCGTCGAGCCCATCGCCAAGGAGTTGCCGATGGAATACGCCCTCGAGCTCAACCGCCTGATCGAACTGCAGATGGAAGGGGCGGTGGGCTAGTGACGAGCGAAGCGACGAGGGAAATGACGCCGAGCACCCCCGTGACGGGAGTACAGGGCGCGGCGGCCGGCGAGAATGTCGCCCCCGCAACCAACAAGGGCGAGGTCTTCACCTCGTTCGACGTGAATGCATTCGAGGTCCCCGCGGGCCGCGACGAGGCGTGGCGTTTCACGCCGCTGCGCCGCCTGCGCGGACTGCACGACGGCACGGCCGCCGCCGGGCCGTTGGGCTCCGCGAAGATCGAGATCACCGGCGGCGAGGCCTCCGTCGAGACCGTCGGTCGCGATGACGCGCGTCTCGGACAGGGCGGCGTCCCGTTCGATCGTGTTGCCGCGCAGGCGTACTCGTCGTTCGAGACCGCCACTGTCGTGACCGTCGGTCGCGAGACCGAGGTTGCGGAGCCGATCAACATCGTCGTCACCGGCCCCGGTGAGGGCGAGGTCGCGTTCGGTCACCTGCAGATCCGGCTCGAGGAGTTCGCCAAGGCGACGATCGTGCTCGATCAGAAGGGCAGCGGAACCTATGCGGAGAACGTCGAGTTCGTGCTCGGCGACGGTTCCTCACTGACCGTGGTCGCTGTGCAGGACTGGGCCGACGACGCCGTCCACGCCGCGGCACACCACGCGCTGGTCGGGCGCGACGCGGTGCTGCGGCACACGTCGGTGAGCCTCGGTGGCGATCTGGTTCGCATCACCCCGACGGTCAAGTACGCCGGCCCCGGTGGCGACGCCGAGTTGCTCGGCCTGTACTTCGCCGACGCCGGTCAGCACTTCGAGCAGCGTCTGCTCGTCGACCATTCGCAGCCGCACTGCAAGTCCAACGTCGTGTACAAGGGTGCGCTGCAAGGTGATCCGACCTCGGGTAAGCCGGATGCACACACCGTGTGGATCGGCGACGTGCTGATCCGGGCGGCGGCCGAGGGCACCGACACCTTCGAGCTCAACCGCAACCTGGTGCTCACCGACGGCGCTCGCGCCGACTCGGTGCCGAACCTGGAGATCGAGACCGGCGAGATCGTCGGTGCCGGGCACGCCAGCGCCACGGGACGTTTCGACGACGAGCAGCTCTTCTACCTGCGCGCCCGGGGCATTCCCGAGGAGCAGGCGATGCGGCTGGTCGTGCGTGGCTTCTTCCACGAGATCATCAACCGCATCGCGGTCACCGAGGTGCGCGAGCGTCTCCAGGCCGCGGTCGAGGCCGAACTGGCCGCGGTCGGCGCCTGATCCGGTTCGCCACCTTCCCGATATTTCGCCGATACCCGTATAGGAAATCGAATGTCTACGCTTGAAATTCGCGACCTGCACGTCAACGTCGCAAACTCGGACGAGAACGCCGAGCCGATCAACATCCTCAAGGGTGTGAACCTGACCGTCCGCTCGGGCGAGACGCACGCCATCATGGGCCCCAACGGTTCCGGCAAGTCCACCCTGTCGTACGCGATCGCCGGTCACCCCAAGTACGTGGTGACCTCCGGTTCCATCACCCTCGACGGCGAGAACGTGCTCGAGATGAGCGTCGACGAGCGCGCCCGCGCCGGGCTCTTCCTGGCTATGCAGTACCCGGTCGAGGTGCCCGGCGTCTCGATGTCGAACTTCCTGCGCACCGCGGCCACCTCGGTCCGTGGCGAGGCCCCCAAGCTTCGCCATTGGGTCAAGGAGGTCAAGGAGGCGATGAGCGAGCTCGAGATCGATCCGACCTTCGGCGAGCGCAGCGTGAACGAGGGCTTCTCGGGTGGTGAGAAGAAGCGCCACGAGATCCTGCAGCTGGGCGTGCTCAAGCCGAAGATCGCGATCCTCGACGAGACCGACTCCGGTCTCGACGTCGACGCGTTGCGCGTGGTGTCCGAGGGCGTCAACCGTTACAAGGAGCGCGAGGACGGCGGGATCCTGCTGATCACGCACTACACCCGCATTCTCCGCTACATCGGGCCGGAGTTCGTGCACGTGTTCGTCAACGGCCAGATCGTCGAGTCCGGCGGCGCCGAGCTCGCCGACGAGCTCGAGGCCAACGGCTACGTGCGCTTCACCCAGGCTGCGGCCGGAGCGTAGTCGACGATGACCACGACGGCGGCTGCGCTGGACGTCACCAGGATCCGGGAGGACTTCCCGATCCTGGGGCGGACCGTGCGCGATGGAAAGCCCTTGGTGTACCTGGATTCGGGTGCCACCTCGCAGCGTCCGGTGCAGGTGCTCGACGCGGAGCGGGAATTCCTGACGACGTGCAACGCCGCGGTGCACCGCGGCGCGCATCAGCTGGCCGAGGAGGCCACCGACGCGTACGAGGGTGCGCGCGCCGCGATCGCATCGTTCGTCGGTGCCGATCCGGACGAGTTGGTGTTCACCAAGAACGCGACCGAGTCGCTCAACCTGGTGGCGTACGTGTTCGGCGACGACCGGTTCGACAAGGTCGTCGGTCCCGGTGACGAGATCGTCGTCACGGAACTCGAGCATCACGCGAATCTCGTTCCGTGGCAGGAGCTTGCGCGTCGAACCGGAGCAACGTTGCGCTGGTACGGCATCACCGACGACGGTCGCATCGACCTGGACTCGCTCCAACTGACCGACAAGGTCAAGGTTGTCGCGTTCACGCACCAGTCGAACGTGACGGGTGCGATCTCGCCGGTCGCCGAACTGGTTCGCCGCGCGCGGGCTGTCGGCGCGGTCACGGTGCTCGACGCGTGCCAGTCGGTGCCGCACATCGCCGTCGACTTCCATGCGCTCGACGTCGATTTCGCGGCGTTCTCCGGGCACAAGATGCTCGGCCCGTCCGGTGTCGGCGTGCTCTACGGTCGCCGTGCACTCCTGACGTCGATGCCGCCGTTCATCACGGGCGGCTCGATGATCGAAACCGTCACGATGGAGGGCAGTACGTACGCCCCGCCGCCGCAGCGGTTCGAGGCCGGCGTTCCGATGACCTCGCAGGTCGTCGGGCTCGGGGCGGCCGTCGAGTATCTCGAGGACATCGGGATGGATGCGATCGCGGCGCACGAGCACCAGCTCGTCACCAAGGCGCTCGAGGGTCTCGCCGGAATCGACGGCGTGCGGATCGTCGGTCCTACCGACGGTGTCGACCGCGGTTCGGCCGTGTCCTTCCTCGTCGACGGGATCCACGCCCACGATCTCGGGCAGGTCCTCGACGACGACGGCGTCGCCGTCCGCGTCGGACATCACTGCGCGTGGCCGATGCACCAGCGGTTCGGTATCGCCGCGACCGCCCGAGCGTCGTTCGCGCTGTACAACACCCTCGACGAGGTCGACGCACTCATCGCCGGTATCCGGCGGGCACAGGATTTCTTCGGCGTGAGCGGAGGGAACTGAGCATGCGTATGGAGCAGATGTACCAGGAAGTGATCCTGGACCACTACAAGCATCCGCACGGGCGCGGTCTGCGCGACCCGTTCGGGGCCGAGGTACACCACGTCAACCCGACGTGCGGCGACGAGATCACGCTGCGTGCGCACCTCACCGACGGCGAGGACGGTCGTCCGGTCGTCTCCGACATTTCCTACGACGGCCAGGGCTGTTCGATCAGCCAGGCGTCGACGTCGGTGCTGTTCGACCAGGTCGTCGGGATGCCGCTCGACGAGGCGCTGCGCACCGTCGACGCGTTCAACGAGATGGTGGCCAGTCGCGGCACTGTCGAGGGCGACGAGGACGTGCTGGGCGACGGCATCGCGTTCAGTGGGGTGTCGAAGTACCCGGCGCGCGTGAAGTGCGCGCTGCTGGGATGGATGGCTTTCAAGGACGCCGTTGTTCGAATAGTCGACGACGAGAACGACCTGGCTCGAACCGGAGGACAGACATCATGACGGACACGCAGGCCGAGCAGGCCCAGCCCGAGAACCCGGAGCAGGAGACGGCCACCGCCGAGTACGGCGCGAACCTCACCCCGGAGCGCCTCGACGAGCTCGAGGAGGCGATGCGTGACGTCGTCGACCCCGAGCTCGGTATCAACGTCGTCGACCTCGGTCTGGTCTACGACTTCAAGGAGATCGACGACAACGGCGTCGCTGTCGTGCAGCTCGACATGACGCTGACGTCGGCTGCCTGCCCGCTGACCGATGTGATCGAGGAGCAGTCGAAGCGGGCCCTGGTGAACAGCGGCCTGTGCGACGAGCTGCGGATGAACTGGGTCTGGTTGCCGCCGTGGGGGCCGGACAAGATCACCGAAGACGGTCGCGAGCAGCTGCGCGCCCTCGGGTTCACGGTCTAGCCTGTCCATCCGGGATCTGACCTATCGGGAGGTCGGTGCCACCGCCGGAGAGCTGCCGGCGGGGTATCGGCACTTCCGGAAATCGATACACATCGGACGCGGTGAGGACACGTTCCTCGCCGCGTCCGACGCGTTGATGCGGTGGGACGTGCACCGGCGCGCGGGATTGCGGGTAGAGGCCGCCACGCCCACCGCGCAGCCCGGCACCGATGTGCTGCTCCGCTGGTGCGGGTTCTCGATCCCGTGTCGCGTTGTCCATGCGATCGACGAGCCCGATCGCCGCGGCTTCGCCTACGGCACTCTCACCGGGCACCCGGAGACGGGGGAGGAGCTGTTCTGTGTGTCGCGGCTACCGGACGGGCCGGTCGTCGCGACCGTCACCGCGTTCTCCCGGCCGGGCCGATGGTTCACGCGCGTGGGCGGTCCGATCGGACGTTCCGTGCAGCGGTACATGACCCGGCGCTATCTGCGGGCGCTCGCCGGCGAGTGGGCGCGATAGCCGCCCGTCGACGGGGCAGCCGTCACGCACGCTTGCGGCCGGCGGCCTTCTTCTTCGCCGGCGCGGGTTTGACGTCCTCGCCCGCCGCCTCGAGGCTGCGCTGCAGCGCAGCAACCAGGTCCACCACTTCGGCGTCCTCGCCGCCCTCGGTGCGTTCGGCGGCGGGGATCACCTTCTTTCCGCCGCTCGCGATCGCGTCGTCGAGCAGCTGCCGAAGCTGGATCTGGTAATCGTCGGTGAACTCCGTGGGATCGAAGTCCTCGGCCATGCTCTCGACGAGCGTGCCCGCCATCTTCAGTTCCTTGGCCTTCGGTTCCTCCGCGTCGTCGAGCGACGGGAATTCGGCGGCCCGCACCTCGTCCGGCCACAGCAGCGTCTGGATCACCAGCACGCGGTTGCGTTCGCGCAGCGCGGCGAGTCTGGTCTTCTGGCGCAGCGTGAAGTGCACGAGTGCGGTGCGATCGGCCTTTTCCAGTGTCTTCGCCAGCAGGACGTACGCCTTCGGCGTGGCCGAGTCCGGTTCGAGGTAGTAGCTCTTCTCGAACAGAATCGGGTCGATCTGCTCGGTCGGCACGAACTGCAGCACCGGGATCTCGTGCATCTCGGCCGCCGGCAGCTTCTCGAAGTCCTCGTCGGTGAGGATGACGCGGTCACCCTCCTCGGAGTCGTACGCCTTGTCGATGTCCGCGAACTGCACCGTCTGACCGCACTCGCTGCACGTGCGGTTGTACTTGATCCGACCGCCGTCCTTGGCGTGCACCTGGTGGAAGCGGATGTCGTGGTCCTCCGTCGCGGAATACACCTTGACCGGCACGTTGACCAGCCCGAACGCGATGGAGCCCTTCCAGATGGATCGCATGCACCCCACTATCGCCCAGAACGGGACGCCGCGGGTGGTGCGCGGCGGAGATCATCACCATCTCGAGACATTTCGGCGACGTCCGAACGACCGTCCGGCTACCGTGCGGCATCTCCGGCGAACGACCGGCGAACGCTGAAACAACAGTTGCGACAAAGGGGAGACAATTGGTCTAGTCCGATCCAGGCTGATGCTCGTGACCCACACAATCACCTCCCCCAAGACCCTGTCCCTCCTCCTCGTCGCAGGCACGCTCGCCGCCGGTGTCGCCTCGGCGACGGCCGGAACCGCCGCCGCCGCACCCGCACCGGTCACCAAGACCGTCGTGATCGGCCTCGACGGCACGATGCTCGACCACGTGAAGTCCGCGAACACTCCCAACCTGCACCGTCTCGTCGCCGAGGGCACCAGTGGCCAATCGTCGATCCTCGGCCACCCGACGATCTCCGGGCCGTCGTGGTCGACGATTCTCACCGGTGTCTGGCACACCAAGCACGGTGTGGTCGACAACTCGTACAACGGCGCCCGCTACGACCTGTACCCGACCGCGTTCACCCGCATCGAGCAGGTCAAGCCGGAACTGCGCACCGCGTCGATCGCGACGTGGGGCGGCATCGCGACCATCTCGAACTCCGGCACACCGAAGGCCGACGTCGTCGTCTCGACGCCGGGCGCCGGCAGTGACGCTGCGACGGACACGGCGACCGCCACAGCAGTCGCCGCCGAGATCGCCACCAACGGTCCAGATTTCGTGTTCACCCAGCTCGATCAGGTGGACGGCGCCGGCCATTCGTCGGGGACTGCCGGATCGGAGTACGTGCCGGCGCTCGAGCGAGTCGACGCCGAGGTGGGCCGGATCGTCGACGCCGTCGACGCTCGTTCGAGGGCGACAGGCGAGAAGTGGACGATTCTCGTCACCTCCGACCACGGTCACAAGGTGACGGGCGGACACGGCGGCCAGAGCGCCGAGGAGGCAACGACGTTCGTCATCGCGCGCGGTGCCGGCTACCAGGCGGGCGCCACCGACGACGACGTCACCATCGCCGACATCACGCCCACCGTGCTCGACAACCTCGGGATCGCCCAGCCCGTCGACCTGGACGGTTCGCCGCTGCCGAAGTCGGCAGCGCCCGCCACCGGATCGCTCGGATGGCTGCCGTCGTGGATCCCGACGGGTTCGCTCGGCTCTTGAGTCACGACCGCCGGATGCCGGCCTCGGCCAGCGTCCGGCGGATCGGCGGCGGCACGGTCCGGAACAGCGTCCACATCGTGGTGGCCGTCCCGGACAGGTCGTCACGTCCCGACAGGTAGGCGCGCTGACGCTCGACGGGCAGCGCGAAGAATGCATCGAAGAACACGGCGGTGTTCGCCGGATCGAGACGCAAGAGTGCGGCCAATCCGACCTCGCGCAACGACAGGACTGCGCGGGCCCGCCACGGCCACAAAGCTTTTCCGACGTCGTGACCGGCGACGAGCGCGGCCACGACGTCGTCGACCGCCGACAGCGACGCCGCGACGCTGTACCCGGTGCCCGGGTGGATCAGCCCCGCCCGGGCGCCGAACGCGGCCACGTCGGACGTGTGGCGCGGCGCCTCGACAGGGAACCGGACCCGCTCCACCTCGAGATTGGCGGGCGGCTCGACGCCGCGGTTGCGCAGGCGGGTGTCGAGCCGTCGGCGCAGTTCGCCCTGCGTCAGCCCCGGCCGTCCGGCGAGGCACGTCTCCTCGAGGAGCATCGCGTCGTCGCTCAGCGGAACGGCGTACAGGAACGACGGCGGATCGGTCTGCGACGTGCCGTTGTCGCGCCGCCAGTCCATGAACCAGCAGTCGGCGTCGCCGAGCGCGGGCGCCGCCGCCGACGTCGGCAGCACGATCCCGAATGCCGTCTGCTCGGCGAGCGCCGGATCCGGGCGCAGTCCGCGGGCGTCGATCACCCGGTGCGCGCGGATCTCGGTGCCGTCGCGCAGCACGACAGTCTCGGCGGTGACGGTGTCCGCGAGCCCACGGACCAGGCGGACGTCCGCGACGTCGAGCGCGCGGTGCAGGGCGGTGTTGTCGAGCACCCCGTACGCCCGATCGAGCAGGTGGGTGCGCGTTCCGAAGGCCTGCGGGTGCGGCACCCGAGAGCGCAGCACACCGGATCCGAGCCAGCGCGGTAGCTCGTCCACCCAGGCCGCGTAGGTGGGGGACCAGGGCCGGTCCGGATGCGGGTCGACAGCCACGACGCTCAGCCCCCTGCCGGCCGCGCGGTGAGCGAGGGCGCGCCCGGCGGGGCCCAGCCCGACGACCGCGAGATCGACCGTCCCGGTCAGAGCGCGCCCGTCGCGAGCAGGCCGCCGTCGACGCGCACCGTCTCACCGGTGATCCAGGCGGCCTCGTCGGACACCAGAAAGCCGACCAGGCCCGCGACGTCCTCGGGAGTGCCGAGCCGCTTCATAGGGTAGATCGACGACGCCTGATCCTCGCCGGCTGCGACGAGCGCGGCCGCGAACTTCGTCTTCACGACGCCTGGGGCGACCGCGTTGACCCGGATGTTCGGGCCGAGTTGCCACGCGAGTTCCTCGGTGAGCCGGATGAGCGCGGCCTTCGAGGCGCCGTATGCGGCGATGACGCCGGTCGAGCGGATACCGGCGACACTCGCGAGGTTCACGACCGCCCCGCCGTGCTCGCCCATCCAGGCCCGGTACGCCTCCTGCACGTAGCCGAGTGCGGCGACGACGTTGACGTCGAAGATCTTGCGGATCGCGTCCAGGTCTGCGTCCATCAGCGCCCCGTACACCGGGTTGATGCCGGTGTTGTTGATCAGGATGTCGAGGGAGCCGAGTTCGGACACGGTCCGGGCGACGGCGTCGTGGCGGGCCGCCGCATCCCCGGAATTGCCGGCGATCGCGAGCACCTTGCCTGCGTGCCCGAGCACCCGCAACTCGTTCGCCGCCTCCTCCAACGGTTCGGGCTTGCGGGCCGTGACGACCACGTTGGCCCCGCGGGACAGGAGCTCGGCGGCGATCGCCTTGCCGATGCCACGGCTCGCGCCGGTGACCAGAGCGTTTCGTCCCTGCAGATCGTTCGCACGTGTCATGGAGCCGAACGTTAGCGGACTCACTCGACCGGGGTGTGGCGGCTACGCGGACTCACGGTAAAATCGGTGGTTCTTGTGCTTATCCACGGGCACGATGACGCCTGAGGCTCGTGCGCACCACGCCCGGGGCCGTTCCACTGTTTGTCCACTCGAGGAGTTTTGCTTGATTACCGCCACCGACCTCGAAGTTCGTGCCGGTGTGCGGACCCTGCTGTCTGCTCCGGGTCCGGCGCTGCGTGTCCAGGCCGGTGACCGGATCGGTCTGGTCGGACGCAACGGCGCCGGCAAGACCACCACGCTGCGCATTCTCGCGGGCGAGGGCGAGCCCTACGCGGGCGCGGTGATCCGCAGCGGTGAGCTCGGCTACCTGCCGCAGGACCCCAAGGAGGGCAACCTCGACGTCCTCGCCAAGGACCGTGTCCTCTCGGCGCGCGGGCTGGACGAGATCCTGCGCAGCATGGAGAAGCAGCAGAACATCATGGCCGAGGCCGTCGACGACGCCGTCCGCGACAAGGCCGTGCGCAAGTACGGTTCGCTCGAGGACCGGTTCTCCGCGCTCGGTGGCTACGTCGCCGAGTCCGAGGCCGCGCGGATCTGCAACAGCCTCGGGCTGGCGGATCGCATCCTGGAGCAGCCGCTGCGCACGCTCTCCGGCGGTCAGCGTCGCCGTGTCGAGCTGGCTCGCATCCTGTTCGCCGCGTCCGACGGCTCCGGTGGCAAGTCGAACACGACGCTGCTGCTCGACGAGCCCACCAACCACCTCGACGCAGACTCCATCACGTGGCTGCGTGGGTTCCTGCAGAGCCACGACGGCGGCCTGATCGTGATCAGTCACGACGTCGACCTGCTCAACGACGTCGTGAACCGGGTGTGGTTCCTCGACGCCGTCCGCGGCGAGGCCGACATCTACAACATGGGCTGGAAGAAGTACCTGGACGCCCGCGCCACCGACGAGCAGCGCCGCCGCCGTGAGCGCGCGAACGCCGAGAAGAAGGCGGGCGCGCTGCGCGTGCAGGCCGCCAAGCTCGGTGCCAAGGCCACCAAGGCGACGGCCGCGCAGAACATGGCCAAGCGGGCCGACAAGATGATGGCCGCGCTCGACGAGGTCCGGGTGGACGACAAGGTGGCGCACATCCGCTTCCCGGAGCCGGCCGCGTGCGGCAAGACCCCGCTGATGGCCGAGAACCTCACCAAGATGTACGGGTCCCTGGAGATCTTCGCCGGCGTGGATCTGGCGATCGACCGCGGCAGCCGGGTGGTCGTGCTCGGGCTCAACGGCGCCGGCAAGACGACGCTGCTGCGCATCCTGGCGGGCACCGAGACGCCCAACGCGGGCGAGCTCGTCCCCGGTCACGGTCTCAAGATCGGGTACTTCGCGCAGGAGCACGACACCCTCGACGACGACGCGAGCGTGTGGGAGAACATCCGGCACGCCGCGCCGGACACGGGGGAGCAGGAACTGCGCTCTCTGCTCGGTGCTTTCATGTTCACCGGCCCGCAGCTCGAGCAGCCGGCCGGAACGCTGTCCGGTGGTGAGAAGACGCGTCTGGCGCTGGCCGGTCTGGTGTCGTCGGCGGCGAACGTGCTGCTGCTCGACGAGCCCACCAACAACCTCGACCCCATCTCGCGTGAGCAGGTGCTCGACGCGCTGCGCAGCTACAAAGGCGCAGTCGTCCTCGTCACGCACGACCCGGGCGCCGCCGAGGCACTCAACCCCGAGCGCGTCATCCTGCTGCCCGACGGCCAGGAGGATCACTGGTCGCAGGAGTATCTCGAGCTCATCCAGCTCGCCTGATTCGTCCCGTCTCCGCTGGCTGAGCGAGTTTTCGGTTTGTTGATCACGCGTCGATCGGTGATCTAGCCTGGAACCGAGGCTCGCTCAGCTGACCGGAGGTCGTCATGGCGGAGAGCACGGGAATCTCGCGGGGAGCCCGCATCACCGGGGAATCGCGTGACAAGCTCCGCGATGACCTCAAGACGCAGTACGAGGCCGGTGCGAGCATCCGCACGCTCGCCAATCAGACCGGCCGCTCCTACGGGTTCATCCACAACGTGCTCGTCGAGGCCGACGTGACACTGCGGCGTCGGGGCGGGCCGAATCGGCGCAAGAAGTCGGGGTGACGCCCGCCGTGGGGTGCATCGGGCAGTGTCTGCCGCCGACAAGCACCCTCGGCAGTGGGGAACGCGTCAGGCTTCCCTGCGTCGCACCGATTCCTCGACGAGATCGAGGACGGCCGAGAGATTCGCGGCGCCGTGCCCGGACGCGATGCGGGCGATGAGACCGTCGAGCACCAGGTCGAGGTAGTCGAGCAGGACATCGGTGGGCAGGTCGTCGCGCAGGCGTCCGGCGGACTTCTGACGTTCGAGACGACGCACGGTGGCCTCGGTGAGTTCGGCGCTGCGCTGGGTCCAGTCCCGCGCGAACTCGGGATCGGTGCGCAGCCGTCGGGCGATCTCGAGGCGGGTGCCGAGCCAGTCGAACTGCTCGGGCGAGGCGAGCATGTCCCGCATCACCTGCACGAGGCCACCCTCGGCGACCACGTCGGCCATGCGTTTCGCGTCCTCGTGAGCCAGGGCGAGGAACAGGCCGTCCTTGTCCTTGAAGTGGTGGAAGATCGCACCGCGCGAGAGCCCGGTGGTCTCCTCCAGGCGGCGCACAGTGGCGCCGTCGTAGCCGTACTGCGCGAAGCACTGGCGGGCGCCGTCGAGAATCTGGCTCCGCCGCGCCGCGAGGTGGTCTTCACTGACCTTGGGCACAGCCGACTTCCTTTCGTACGAAACTGCAACGGCGGGCCCGAGACTGACGTCCCGAGCCCGCCGTCAACGCGCTGAGTGATCTGCGGGAACCGAGATCACACGATCAGGTGACTAGCCCCGGATCATGTTGCGCAGCACGTACTGCAGGATGCCGCCGTTGCGGTAGTAGTCCGCCTCGCCGGGGGTGTCGATGCGAACGACCGCGTCGAACTCCACCGTGGAGCCGTCGGTCTTGGTCGCGGTGACCTTGACCGTCTCCGGGGTGACGCCCTCGTTGAGCTTGGCGACGCCCGAGATGTCGAAGGTCTCGGTGCCGTCCAGTCCGAGACTGGCAGCAGATTCTCCGGCGGGGAACTGCAGCGGGACGACGCCCATGCCGATGAGGTTCGAGCGGTGGATGCGCTCGAAGGACTCGACGATGACGGCCTTGACGCCGAGCAGGCTGGTGCCCTTGGCGGCCCAGTCACGCGACGAACCGGAACCGTACTCCTTGCCGCCCAGGACGACCAGCGGGATGCCGGCGGCCTGGTAGTTCTGCGACGCGTCGTAGATGAACGACTGCGGCGCACCCTCGAGGGTGAAGTCGCGGGTGTAGCCGCCGGAGACATCGTCGAGCAGCTGGTTCTTCAGACGGATGTTCGCGAACGTGCCGCGGATCATCACCTCGTGGTTACCGCGACGCGAGCCGAGCGAGTTGTAGTCCTTGCGCTCGACACCGTGGGCGTCCAGGTACTGCGCGGCCGGGGTGCCGGGCTTGATGGGGCCGGCCGGGCTGATGTGGTCGGTGGTGACCGAGTCGCCGAGCAGCGCGAGCACACGAGCGCCGCTGATGTCGGTGACCGGGGCCGGGTCCATCGTCATGCCGTCGAAGTACGGCGCCTTGCGGACGTAGGTCGAGTTCTCGTCCCACTCGAAGGTGTCGCCGGCCGGGGTGGCCAGGTTCTGCCAGCGCTCGTCGCCCTTGAAGACGTCGGCGTAGGACTTGCGGAACATGTCCTGGCTGATCGACGACTTGATGGTGTCGTCGATCTCCTGGGCCGAAGGCCAGATGTCCTTCAGGAAGACGTCGTTGCCGTCCTTGTCCTGGCCCAGAGCGTCGAAGTCGAAGTCGAAGTCCATGGTGCCGGCCAGCGCGTACGCGATGACGAGCGGCGGGGACGCAAGGTAGTTCATCTTGACGTCGGGGGAGATGCGACCCTCGAAGTTGCGGTTGCCGGAGAGCACCGCGGTGACCGACAGGTCGTTCTCGTTGATCGCCTTGGAGATCTCCTCCGGCAGCGGTCCGGTGTTACCGATGCACGTGGTGCAGCCGTAGCCACCGAGGTAGAAGCCGAGCTTCTCGAGGTACGGCCACAGGCCGGCCTTCTCGTAGTAGTCGGAGACGACCTGCGAGCCGGGCGCCATGTTGGTCTTGACCCACGGCTTGCTCTCGAGGCCCTTCTCGACCGCGTTGCGGGCGAGCAGTGCGGCGCCGAGCATGACCGACGGGTTCGACGTGTTGGTGCACGACGTGATGCCGGCAACCGCAACCGCGCCGTGGTCGAGAACGAACTCGCCGCGCTCGGTCGTGACCTTCACCGGCTTGCTCGGACGCCCGTGCGAACCGTTGGCCGCCGACGGAACCACCGAGGCGACGTCGGAGACGCCGGCCGTCGAAGCGGGGTCGGAAGCCGGGAACGACTCCTCGACGGCCTCGTCGAGGTCCGAGTGGGCAGCCTCGGCACCGTTGGTGACGTAGGTGACGATGTCGCGACGGAACGCGTCCTTCGACTCCGACAACAGGATGCGGTCCTGCGGGCGCTTCGGGCCGGCGATCGACGGCACGACCGTCGACAGGTCCAGCTCGAGGTACTCGGAGTATGCGGGCTCGTGGGCAGCGTCGTGCCACATGCCCTGCTCCTTGGCGTACGCCTCGACGAGCGCGAGCTGCTCCTCGGAGCGTCCGGTCAGACGCAGGTAGTTGATGGTCTCGCCGTCGATCGGGAAGATCGCTGCGGTGGAACCGAACTCGGGGCTCATGTTGCCCAGGGTTGCGCGATTCGCCAGCGGCACCTCGGCCACGCCGGCACCGTAGAACTCGACGAACTTGCCGACCACGCCGTGCTTGCGCAGCATGTCGGTGACGGTCAGCACGACGTCGGTCGCGGTCACGCCGGGCTTGATCTCACCGGTCAGCTTGAAGCCGACGACGCGCGGGATCAGCATGGAGACCGGCTGGCCGAGCATCGCGGCCTCGGCCTCGATGCCGCCGACGCCCCAGCCCAGCACGCCCAGGCCGTTGACCATGGTGGTGTGCGAGTCGGTGCCGACGCAGGTGTCGGGGTACGCCTGGCCGTTGCGGGTCATGACGGTCGGTGCCAGGTACTCGATGTTGACCTGGTGCACGATGCCCATGCCCGGGGGGACGACCTTGAAGTCGTCGAACGCGCCCTGGCCCCAGCGCAGGAACTGGTAGCGCTCGCCGTTGCGCTGGTACTCGAGGTCGACGTTGCGCTCGAGTGCATCGGCGCGGCCGAAGACGTCGAGGATCACCGAGTGGTCGATGACCATGTCGGCGGGGGACAGCGGGTTGACCTTGTTCGGGTCGCCGCCGAGGGTGGTGACGGCCTCACGCATCGTGGCGAGGTCGACGACACAGGGCACGCCGGTGAAGTCCTGCATGATCACGCGGGCGGGCGTGAACTGGATCTCGACACTCGGCTGGGCCGAGGGATCCCAGTTCGCGATGGCGCGAATGTGATCGGCGGTGATGTTGGCGCCGTCCTCGGTGCGCAGCAGGTTCTCGGCGAGAACCTTCAGCGCGTAGGGCAGCTTCTCGGTGCCGGGGACGGACGCGAGGCGGAAGATCTCATACGAGTTGTCTCCGACCTCGAGCGTTCCCTTGGCGCCGAACGAATCAATACTGGTGGTCACGTCAGCTCCACTCGTCTTTGAGGTTCGCCATCGACGGGGCTGTGTCGACGGCTGAAGCGAGGCAGGCGAGCAGGCACTGGCTCGATCACAGACCGAGCCCGGCAGCTCCGCGAGCGTCTCGCCAGGAGTCTAACAGTACGCTTGTCCTGTGAGGCTGTGGGGGCGCGCTCGGGCCGGATGTCGCACCCTCGAACTGCCATCGAACTGCCATCGAACTGCCATGTCGTCCGCGTCGCTTCAATCCTCACGCAGTCGGCACGCGGGTGCAACGGCGGCGGCGCGCCCGGGTCGATACGTCACGTACTGTGCAATTCAAGTCTGCCCGTCGTACCCGACCCCGGATGAGAGATGTCTGCCTCTATCGCGCCTGTCCTGCTGCCGAACATCGCCAAGATCCCCGACGACGTCTCTCTCGACGCAGTGTTCGCGGATCTGTCCGACGACAATGTGTCGGCCCCTGCCTCGGACGTCGAGGGCCTGCGCGCCGTCGTCGCGCGGGCGCAGGACGACGGGATCGATCTGCACATCGTCGTCGTCGAATCCGATCCGCGCGGTCCCGAACCCTTGCGTGACCTGGCCACCGAGGTCGGGACCGTCGAGGGCGGCACGGTCCTGGTGCTGAGCCCGTCGGCCAACGGAACCTACAGCGACACCGTGAGCCGCGTCGTGCTCGAGCGTGCCCAGGATCGGACGTTCACGGGCAACGCGGTCGATTCGGCGAACAACTTCGTCGACGGGATCGCCGAGCCGGCGCCCAAGTGGGGGCTCGTGACGGCGCTGCTCGTGGTTCTGGTCGCGGCCGTCGCCGGAGTCTCGTTCGTGGCCAAGGCCCGCCGAGGTCGCGCAGATGCAGCAGATGCGCCGGTCTCGCGGCAGGCGACGCCGGTCGCCGACGAGCATCCCGCCGGTTCCTGACCCGCCCTTCTCGAACTGTTTCCGCTGGTCGAATTACGTCGACGTCATTTGTGACAAGAGTTCACCAGCGAGCGCAAAGTGTCGTACGGTGCCAGTGGCACTTTTTGGGGAAGAAGTGTCGCGAGAGTGATGTGACGACTCATGTGGCTGTTGAAAGGTCGCGTGGTCTGCGCGTCGTCGTGGGCACCGTCCGCGGTAGCGCTCCTCCCCGCACGGGTCCGGTGGAAAGCCGGGTTCGGTCGCAGCAGTAGGGAGGGTGTTGTGGCGCGAAGCGGCTCACGCGTAGGCGTGCGGCGTCCGGCATTTCCACGTGTGCGCTCGGTGGGCGTGCGGATGCTGCTGGGCGCGGGCGTCGTATGCGCCCTCGTCGCGGGTCTGCCCGGCACGACAGCCGCTGTTCCGCCGCCACCGCCGAATCCGTCCGATTCCGAGATCGAGACGGGCAATGCTCGCGTGTCGGAGGGCGTCACGCAGGTCGGCGATCTCATCAACCAGGTCGCGACCGCGAACCAGCAACTGGCACGTCTGGATGACGAGGTCGCCATCAAGCGCGAGGACGTCAACAAGGCGCTTGTCGATCTTCAGAGCGCGCGCGACGAGGCCGCCGCCGCCGGTGGGCTCGTCGAGCAGAGCCAGCAGGCGCTCCGAGACGCGGGAACGCAGATCGAGCAGGCGCGCAAGCGTTTCACCGACTACGCCGTGTCGAGCTACACCAAGGGCCGCAACGTCGCGTCGCTCTCCTCTTTCTTCGGTGCCGAGGGGCCGGAGGACATCCTCGAGCGCGCGCAGATGATGCGGATGCTGTCGGCGAGCCAGAAGGCCGTTCTGGAGAATCTGGAGCGGGCGCGCGCCGAGCAGGCCAACAGGGATTCCGCTGCGCGCGAGGCGAAGCAACGCGCCGACGCCGCGGCGGGTGCGGCCGAGAACAAGAAGGCCGAGGCCGAGCAGGCGATCGCGTCCGCCCGAAATGCCTTGCAGGAGCAGGCCGCGCGGAAGACGCAGATCGAGTCCGATCGCAACAGTGCTCAGGCTCAGCTCGATTCCGCACGCGCCAACGTGACGGGACTGCAAGGGCAGCGCGAGGCGTACCTCGACTGGGACAACCAGCGTCGCGCCGAGGAAGCGGCAGCGGCCGCGGCGGCCGCCGCGGCCCAGGAGGCCGCCCGCCGGGCCTCCGAGGATCAGGCGTCGCGTGACCGTGCCTCCCAGCTCGCCGACGGGCAGCGGTCCCACACCCAACTCGAGGACGACGAGAACGGCGGTTGGACACCGCCCGCACAGTCGAAGCCACGTCCGATGGCGCCGTCCGTCACCGGGTCGGGGGCCATCGAGACGGTGATCGATCGCGGCATGTCCCAGCTCGGACTGCCCTATGCGTGGGGCGGTGGCAACGAGAACGGCCCGACGCTCGGCATCCGGGACGGCGGTGTCGCCGACAGCTTCGGCGATTTCAGCAAGGTCGGCTTCGACTGCTCGGGCCTGATGATCTACGCCTTCGCCGGCGTCGGCATCTCGCTACCGCACTACACCGGCTACCAGTACACCGCGGGCACGCAGGTGCCGTCGTCGGAGATCCGCCGCGGCGACATGATCTTCTACGGTCCCAACGCCAGCCAGCACGTCGCGCTGTACCTGGGTGACGGGCAGATGCTCGAAGCCCCGCAGTCGGGGTCCACGGTCCGGGTTTCGCCGGTGCGATGGGACGGCATGACTCCGTACGCTGTCCGTATGGTGTCGTAGCTCACCCCGGCTTCGTGCGGGGGCGGGGCGACACCTGGAATAGTTGAGCGGACAGGCAAGTCTGGCAAGTCGATGGAACGATCTAGGTGGAAGCGGGGAGTGTCGGTGACCTCACGTGACGGCGCGGTGGCTGGGTCCGGTTCGCAGGGGGCGGTTCACCCGGACACGGGAGCGGGGACGTCGGACCTGGCTCGGGACGTGCACACGCTCGAACGGGCGATCTACGAGGTCAAGCGGGTCATCGTCGGACAGGACCGACTGGTGGAGCGGATGCTCGTCGGCGTCCTGGCCAGGGGCCACGTGCTGCTCGAGGGTGTGCCCGGTGTCGCGAAGACTCTCGCAGTGGAGACCTTCGCGAAGGTGGTCGGCGGATCGTTCTCCCGCGTCCAGTTCACCCCGGACCTCGTGCCGACCGACCTGATCGGCACCCGCATCTACCGGCAGGGCCGCGAGCAGTTCGACACCGAACTCGGGCCCGTGGTCGCCAACTTCCTGCTCGCCGACGAGATCAATCGTGCCCCGGCGAAGGTGCAGTCGGCGCTGCTCGAGGTGATGGCCGAACGGCACGTCTCGATCGGCGGCAAGACGTATCCGATGCCCGAACCGTTCCTGGTGATGGCCACGCAGAACCCCATCGAGAACGAGGGCGTGTACCCGCTGCCCGAGGCGCAGCGCGACCGCTTCCTGTTCAAGGTGCTCGTCGACTACCCGTCGGTCGAGGAGGAGCGGGAGATCGTCTACCGCATGGGCGTCGCCGCCCCCGAACCGAACCAGGTCCTCGACCCGCAGGAACTCGTCCGTTTGCAGAAGGTCGCGAGCAACGTCTTCGTCCACCACGCGCTCGTCGACTACGTGGTGCGGGTCATCTCCGCCACTCGCACGCCCCAGCAGTTCGGCCTCGACGACGTCGCCGGTTGGATCGCGTACGGCGCTTCGCCGCGCGCCACCCTCGGCATCATCTCGGCCTCCCGCGCACTCGCCTTGCTCCGTGGCCGCGACTACGTCGTCCCGCAGGACGTGCTCGAGATCATTCCCGATGTGCTGCGGCACCGACTGGTGCTGTCGTACGACGCCCTCGCCGACGAGGTCTCGCCGGAGGACGTGATCACCCGCGTGCTGCAGACCGTCGGGCTGCCCCAGGTCGGCGCCCAGCCGGTGCCGCAGATGGCCCAGCCGTCGGCTCCGGCCTACCAACCCGGCGCGGTACCCGCGGCGACCTCGGGCACGCAGCCGCAGTGACCCGACACCCGGGTGCTGTGCCGTCCTTCCGCTCCGGATCGTTGCGCGATCCGGAGCTCACGGCGGCACTGCGCACGCTCGAACTGACCGTCCGACGGCGTCTCGACGGCGTGCTCCACGGTGACCACCTCGGACTCATCCCGGGACCGGGATCGGAGCCCGGCGATGCCCGCGAGTACCAGCCCGGCGACGACGTGCGGCAGATGGACTGGTCGGTGACCGCCCGGACCACGCACCCGCACGTCCGGCAGACCGTGGCCGACCGCGAGCTCGAGACGTGGCTGGTGATCGACCTGTCGTCGAGCCTGGACTTCGGAACCGCGCTGTGCGAGAAGCGGGACCTCGCGGTGGCGGCGGCGTCCGCCGTGACGTACCTCGCGGGTGGCAGTGGCAACCGGATCGGTGCCGTCGTGGCGACCGGAGATCGGATGCTGCGCATACCCGCCCGCGGCGGCCGGGTCCACGCGCAGGCCATGCTGCGTCGGATCGCGACCACCCCCCACGCCGCGGAGGGCGTGCGCGGCGACCTGCGCGGCGCGCTCGAATCGCTGCGCCGACCCGAGCGTCGGCGGGGACTCGCGGTCGTCATCAGCGACTTCCTCGGACCGATCGACTGGGAGCGGTCGCTGCGCGCATTGTCCGGTCGGCACGAGTTGCTCGGCATCGAGGTGCTCGATCCGCGGGACCTGACGCTGCCCGACGCCGGTGATGTCGTGCTGCTCGACCCGGAATCCGGTCGCACACGGGAGTTCTCGACCACACCGAAGCTGCGTGCGGACTTCGCGCGCGCCGCGGCCGCGCATCGTGACGACGTCGAATCGACGTTGCGTCGCTGCGGTGCACCGCTGCTGAGCCTGAGCACCGACCGGGACTGGATCGCGGACGTCGTGCGCTTCGTCGGGGCGCGGCGGCACAGCTACGGCGCCCCGAGTCGTGGGGCGGGCCGCCGATGAGCCTGTCCCAGTTCGCCTCTCCGTGGTGGTTGCTGTTCCTCGCGGTGGTGGCGGCCCTCGTGGCCGGCTACGTGGTGATCCAGCGCCGACGCCAGAAGCACGTGCTGCGGTTCGCCAACATGGAACTGCTCGAGAAGGTTGCGCCCAACCGGCCCAACTACACGCGGCACATCCCGATCGCGTTGCTGCTCGTCGGTCTGGTGTTCCTGACCGTCGCTCTGGCCGGTCCCACCGCGGACAAGCGGGTGCCCCGGAACCGGGCCACCGTCGTACTGGTGATCGACGTGTCGCTGTCGATGAAGGCCACCGACGTCGAGCCGAGCCGTCTCGCTGCCGCGCAGGAGGCGGCCAAATCCTTCGCCGACGGACTGACTCCCGGCATCAACCTCGGGCTGGTGGCGTTCGCGGGTACCGCGTCGGTTCTGGTGTCGCCCACCCCGAATCGCGATGAGACGAAAGCCGCGATCGACAATCTGAAGCTCAGCGAGCGCACCGCGACGGGTGAGGCGATCTTCACGTCGCTGCAGTCGATCGACACGCTCGCGGCCGTGCTCGGTGGCAGCGAACAGGCGCCGCCCGCCCGGATCGTGCTGCTGTCGGACGGCAAGCAGACGGTGCCCGAGAGCCCCGACGATCCGCGCGGCGGCTTCACCGCGGCGCGGCAGGCGAAGGACAAGGGCGTGCCGATCTCGACGATCTCGTTCGGCACGAGTTACGGCAGCGTCGAGATCGAGGGGGACCGCATTCCGGTCCCGGTCGACGATCCGTCGCTGCGGGAGATCGCGAACCTGTCGGGCGGTAGCTTCTTCACCGCGTCGAGTCTCGAGGAACTGCGCGACGTCTACGACACCCTCGAGGAGCAGATCGGGTTCGAGAACGCGCGCGGCGACGCGAGCCGCCCCTGGCTGGTACTCGGCGTGCTTTTCATCACTGCGGGTCTGGCGACTTCGCTCGTCCTCCGTCAACGCCTGCCCTGACCGGGCGCCCGCCCGCCCTGTTCGTCGAATTCGTCCACCTGTACCCGTAACCCGCAAGCGAACAGATAGGTTGATCGCATGTCCAACACCAGCAGCCCGTCCCGTTCCGTGCTCGTGACCGGAGGCAACCGCGGCATCGGCCTGGCCGTCGCGCAGCGCCTCCTGAACGACGGACACAAGGTGGCGGTCACGCACCGTGGCTCGGGTGTGCCGGAGGGTCTGTTCGGGGTCAAGTGCGACGTCACCGATGCGGAGTCGATCGACCGCGCCTTCAAGGAGGTCGAGGAGCATCAGGGCCCGGTCGAGGTACTGGTCGCCAACGCCGGAATCACCGACGACACCCTGCTCATGCGCATGGACGAGGAGCAGTTCTCGCGCGTCATCGACTCCAACCTCACGGGCGCCTTCCGATGCGCCAAGCGGGCAAACCGGGCCATGCTGCGCGCGCGCTGGGGTCGGATGATCTTCCTGGGTTCGGTCGTCGGCATGGCCGGTCAGGCGGGCCAGATCAACTACGCGGCGTCCAAGGCCGGCGTCATCGGGATGGCGCGCTCCATCACCCGTGAACTCGGCTCGCGGTCGATCACCGCGAATGTCGTGGCGCCGGGCTTCATCGAGACCGACATGACCGCCGAGCTGTCGGACGACCTGCGCGAGACCGCCAAGAAGTTCATTCCGCTGCAGCGCCTGGGCAAGGCCGAGGACGTCGCCGCGGTGGTCAGTTTCCTCGCGTCCGAGGATTCCGCGTATGTCTCCGGTGCCGTGATCCCGGTCGACGGCGGCATGGGCATGGGCCACTAGGCCTTCCCGGAACACCACGCACCCACAGACTTTCATCAACAGGAGAAGCAACATGGGCGGACTGCTCGCGGGCAAGACCATTCTCGTCACCGGCATCATCACCGACGCCTCCATCGCGTTCCACGTCGCGAAGGTGGCGCAGGAGCAGGGCGCGAAGGTCATCATCACCGGCTTCGATCGGCTGCGGCTGATCGACCGGATCGCGCAGCGCCTTCCGCAGCCGGTGCCGCCGGCCGTCGAGCTGAACGTGCAGGACGACGAGCATCTCGCGACGCTCGCCGACCGGGTCCGCGAGCTGGCGCCCGAGGGCATCGACGGCGTCGTGCACTCCATCGCGTTCTCGCCGCGCTCGGGTCTCGGTGCACCGTTCCTGGACGCGCCGTGGTCGGACATCTCGAATGCGATGGAGATCTCCGCGTACTCGTACGCGTCTCTGGCGAAGGCGCTGCTGCCGGTGCTCAACGACAACGCGTCGATCGTCGGTATGGACTTCGATCCGTCCCGCGCGATGCCGTTCTACAACTGGATGGGAGTGTCCAAGGCCACGCTCGAGGCGGTGAACCGGTACGTCGCCAAGGAGGTCGGTGTTCGCGGCATCCGCTCCAATCTCGTTGCCGCCGGCCCTGTCAAGACCCTCGCGGCGAAGGCGATCGCCGGCGACGCCACCGGCCCCGGTGCGGAACTGAACAAGCTCAACACCGCGTGGGACACGGCAGCGCCGATCGGCTGGGACGTCGACGACCCGACGCCCGTCGCGAAGAGTGTGTGCACGGTGCTCTCGGACTGGCTGCCCGGCACGACGGCGTCGATCATCTATGTCGACGGCGGCTTCCACGCGGTGGTCGGCTGACCCGTCGAGGGCGGCGGTTTCGTCGTTGTTTCGACATTGGGCGAGAATGAAGGCATGAGCGGTCAGCGGGACACCGAGTTCGATGCACTACTCGTGCTCTCCTTCGGGGGGCCCGAGAAGCCGGAGGATGTCCGGCCGTTCCTCGGGAACGTGACCCGGGGCCGGGGTGTCCCGCCCGAGCGCCTCGACGCCGTCGCCGAGCACTACATGCACTTTGGTGGGGTGTCGCCGATCAACGCCCTCAACCGCGACATCATCGAGCGTGTCGAGGCCGAACTGCGCGGCGCGGGAATCGATCTGCCCGTGTACTTCGGCAATCGCAACTGGCATCCCATGGTGGAGGACACCGTCGCACGCATGCGCGACGACGGTGTCCGCAACGCGCTGGTGTTCCCCACGTCGGCGTGGGGTGGGTACTCCGGGTGCCGTCAGTACGACGAGGACATCTCGCGGGCCCGAGCCGCCGCAGGGGAGGACGCTCCGACGCTGTCGAAGCTGCGTCAGTACTACGACCACCCACTGATGATCGCGGCCTTCGCGGACGCGATTCGGGCTGCGCGCGAGCAGCTTCCGGAGGAAGTCCGCGATCGGGCGCGGCTCGTGTTCACGGCGCACTCGGTGCCGCTCGCGGCCGACGCCAAGGCCGGGCCTCCCGCCGCGGGCGGAAATCTGTACAGCCGTCAGGTGGCCGACGCCTCACGCCTGTGCGCGGAGGCCGCCGGCGTCGACGACTTCGACCTGGTGTGGCAGTCGCGGTCCGGTCCGCCGCAGGTCCCGTGGCTCGAGCCCGACATCTGCGATCACCTCGACACCGTTGCGGCCGCGGGTGCCCCCGCCGTGATCGTGTGCCCCGTCGGGTTCGTCTCCGATCACCTCGAGGTGGTGTGGGACCTCGACACGGAGGCCCGGGACAAGGCGGCCGAACTGGGCATCGGGTTCGTGCGCGTCGCGACGCCCGGAACGGATCCGCGTTTCGCACAGATGATTCGGAGTCTCGTCGAGGAACGCCGCGACGGCGCCGGCCCCGCCCGACTCGGCAGGGAACCGCTGCTGGGGGCGACCGTCGACGGGCTTCCCTGCGCGGTGGACTGCTGCGCGCCCGCGCGGCGTCCGGGCGCGCGCTGACGCGTTCCTCGCGGCCTGTTTCCGGATGGAAACCACCCGGCGGACTATGTTGATCGGGTGCAGGACAGCCTCTATCACCGCTTCGAGTTCACCTTCATCGTGCCGCTGCTGACGGCGTCACGGGAGGCGGCGATCGCGGACGAGTTCGACATCCGTGTCCGCGACCAGGGTGGTCTGCAGCTGCTGACGGTGATCGCCGAGGGAATGCGCTGCGCGACTGCGGGAATGAGTCTGGTCGACCAACTCGTCGCGCACGGCGTGCGGCCCGAACGCACTCATCCGGACCTCGTCACGCGTCAGGACGTCGCGGACCGCGCCGGGGTGACGCGGCAGGCAGTGGGGCAGTGGGTGCGTGGTGTCCGGCAGCGCGGCACGCCGTTCCCGATGCCGTTCAATACCGTTTCGGGCGGGATCTGGCTGTGGGGCGACGTGTACGCATGGTTGCGTCGACACGACTACGGCTGCGACACCGAACTGCTCTATCCGACGTTGGACGAGCACGTGCGCATCGATCGGCACATCGTGATGAATCACCGCTGACGCCGTCGTCAGGCGCGGTGCGCGGCCCTCGCGGAGGCGGAGACCGCGGCCATCCGCGCCGTCCGGACGGCGGACCACAGCGGGCGCAGCAGTTCCTCGCGGGCGGCGGCGCTGGAGGCGGACGGCGCCTCCGTCGGCGAATCATGTTCGGCGACCTCGAGAATCGTCGCCACCTGATCGGCCGAGTCGAGAATCCGCAGGGCCCGTGTCGGGAGCGAATCGGGGTAGCGGTGGTGCGCCCGGTCGTCGAGTGCCTCGGCGATGCGGCGGCGGGGATCGCCGTCGGCGTGACCGGTCTGCACCGAGGACAACTGCAGGAGCGCCTGCGCGGCGTCGCGGATCGCCTCGCGCATCGCGTACTCGGCCTCGCCGAGACCGGTGTGCTCGACAAGCGGGGGCACGTTCGCGATCGAATGGACGCTCCAGCGCAGCACGTCGGGCCCCTCGACCACGGGCACGAGTCCGATACCGGGCTCCCCGGGTTCGCCGACGATCACACCCTCGCCGGCGTCGAGTGCGGCCCGCGCGAAATCGGTGCCGGCGGGAAGGCCCCGCACGTCACCGGCCGCCGGCAGGACCAGGCGCAGCGCACCGGACGTGTCGGTGCACCGTCGGACGAGCCGCAGCAGGATCGGTGCGGCGCCGTCCTGCACCCCCGGCCACGCGAGATCCGTCGACAGGGCCGTGGCGGCGTCGACGGCCCCGACGAGGTGCATCGGCGCCCACTGCTGCAGGGCGTCGATCACATCGTCGGGTGCGCTGTCCCCGGCGAGCCAGGAAGCGGCCCACAGGGTCAGTGTCGCGCTGGGAGAACTCACGGTTAACGAGCATAGGACGGCGTGGCGGTGTCTGCGCACAGCACCGCCTCGCCTAGCGTTGGGTGCCGTGAACTCGAGCAACGCGTACGGCGACATCTTCGCCGGCCACTCCCGGACCCGGAAGCCCAAGACCCCCGAGATGGCCGCCGAGCGCGACCTCGTAGTGGAGGATGCCGCCACCGGATTCTGCGGCGCCGTCGTCGGGATCGAGCGCACGTACGACGGCGATTTCGTGCGCCTCGAGGATGCTGCCCGCCGCACCCGCCTGTTCGCGATGCGCGAGGCCGCGTTCCTGGTCGACGGCCGGCCGGTGACCCTCGTCCGCCCTGCGCCGCAGCAGTCGAAGCCGACTGCGCAGCGATCGGCGTCCGGTTCGACGAAGGTCGAGGGGCTGCGGGCACGCACTGCGCTGCCGAGCCGGATCTGGGTGGAGGGCATCCATGATGCCGCCCTGGTCGAACGGGTGTGGGGTCACGACCTGCGGGTCGAAGGGGTCGTCGTCGAACATCTCGAGGGACTCGACAATCTGGCAGACCGGCTGGCGGAGTTCCGTCCGGAGCCGGGCCGGAAGGTCGGAGTCCTGGTCGACCACCTCGTCACCGGCTCGAAGGAGGAACGGCTGACGCAGGGGCTCGGACCGCACGTGATGGTGACGGGCCATCCGTACATCGACGTGTGGGAGGCGGTGCGGCCCGGCGCTGTCGGCATCGACGCGTGGCCGAGGGTTCCGCGGGGGCAGGACTGGAAGACGGGTGTGTGCGACGCGCTCGGCTGGGGCACACCGCAGGACGGGTGGCGACGCGTCTACGGTGCGGTCTCGAGCTTCCGCGACCTCGAGGCACCGCTGATCGGCGCGGTGGAGCGACTCGTCGATTTCGTGACCGTGGAGTGAGCCTCCGGTACGTCCCCAGGCGGGTCGGCGAGCCCCGCGCCCGGAGCGGAAGTTCTGGTTAGATGGTGGTGTGGCAGCTTTGATTTGGCTGGTGGCGGGTGCGTTGCTGGCGGCCGCCGAGGCCGTGACCGGAGGGTTCTTCCTCCTCATGCTCGCGGGGGGCGCGCTGGCAACCGCTGCCATCACGGCGGTAACCGACTTCCCGGTGTGGATCGATGCCGTCGTGTTCGGGGTGGTGTCCCTCGCGCTGGTGGTCGGGATACGGCCTGCAATGTTGCGGCGCTTCGGGGTTCCGCCCGCGGTGCCGACCAATATTGCGGCGCTGAGCGGCAAGCAGGCGTTGGTGCTCCAAGAGGTGGGGGCGAACGCCGGACAGGTCAAGCTCGACGGTGACGTGTGGACAGCTCGGCCGCTCGACGTCACGGAGGTTTATCTGCCGGGCACCACGGTGACAGTAATGGAGATCGACGGCGCGACAGCCGTTGTCTGGAGGGGACCCTAGGAAGATGGCAGCTCTCATAGTTCTGGCCGTGATCGTCGTGCTGGTGGTGATCCTGGTCGCCAAGTCGGTGGCACTGGTTCCGCAAGCCGAGGCGGCGGTGATCGAGCGGCTCGGCCGCTACACCAAGACGGTGTCGGGGCAGTTGACTTTCCTGATCCCGTTCGTCGACCGGATCCGGGCGAAGGTGGATCTGCGTGAGCGGGTGGTGTCGTTCGCACCGCAACCGGTCATCACGCAGGACAACCTGACGCTCTCGATCGACACGGTCGTCTACTTTCAGGTCACCAACCCGCAGGCTGCGGTCTACGAGATCAGCAACTACATCGCCGCCGTCGAACAGTTGACCATCACCACGCTCCGTAACGTCGTCGGCGGCATGACGCTGGAGGAGACCCTGACCTCGCGCGACTCGATCAACGGTCAGTTGCGCGGCGTGCTCGACGACGCCACCGGCCGCTGGGGACTGCGCGTCGCTCGCGTCGAACTCAAGAGCATCGATCCGCCGCCTTCCATCCAGGAGTCGATGGAGAAGCAGATGAAGGCGGACCGTGAGAAGCGGGCGATGATCCTCACCGCAGAAGGTCATCGCGAGTCGTCCATCAAGACCGCCGAGGGTGCCAAGCAGAGCCAGATCCTCGCTGCGGAGGGCGCCAAGCAGGCCTCGATCCTCGGGGCCGAGGGCGAGCGTCAGTCCCGGATCCTGCGGGCGCAGGGTGAGCGGGCCGCGAAGTACTTGCAGGCGCAGGGCGAAGCCAAGTCCATCGAGAAGGTGTTTGCCGCCATCAAGGCCGGTCGACCGACTCCCGAGATGCTCGCGTACCAGTACCTGCAGACGCTGCCGCAAATGGCACAGGGTGATGCCAACAAGGTGTGGCTGGTGCCCAGCGATTTCGGTGACGCCCTCAAGGGCTTCGCCAAGACCCTCGGCGCCCCGGGCGAGGACGGAGTCTTCCGTTACGAGCCCAGTCGGACCGAGGGTCAGGACCTCCCGCGTCCCGAGGACGACTCCGAAGAGGTTGCGGGCTGGTTCGAGACGAAGACCGACCCGGCAGTCGAACGGGCCGTCCGCGCCGCGGAAGCGGTCGCGCGGACACCCGTCGACACGGGTCTGGGCACCGAGCATCTGCTCGGCGGCGGTGAACAGCAGCAGGAGGAGTTGCCGCCGGGGCAAGCGTAGGGGTGCTGTGCTGGCTGAAGAACGAACGGGTCTGGGGCAGCACTCTGATCCTGGCTTGGCTCGTGCTGGGCGTACCGTCCACAGTGGACCGGATGACGTCGGGACCGTCGGCGTGGGATTGGGCGTGGCTCGGCGTGTTTGCGTTCGCCTTGCCCGCCTCCGTCGTGTCGACGGTGCGGGCGTGGCGGAATCGGAGCGAATCGCGGATTGAGACGGTTCGGGTTGCGCCGGAGGATGTTCCGACGGAGGACGTGCGGGCTGCGATCGGGTCTACATTCGAGCGGATCTCGGCGATCAAGCTGCTGCGCGAGATGCATCCGGGGCTGGGGCTGCGCGATGCGAAGGAGCTGATCGAGAGGCGTCCGCCAGAGCTGTGACGCAGAGTTCAGGCGTGTGCCGATGTCGACCGGTGGGGCACGGTGTTCCCAGGGCTTTCAGGGGCGTCAGCGATCTCTGGTTCCTCGCGCAGCGCGCACTTGATGGGGAGCTTCTGCGCCGCGAGGGGATGCCGACCAGCGTGAGTTGGGAGAGCGTCGAACGGGATTCCGCGTCTGTTGATCTCGGCCAGCGCGGCGGCGTGGAAAGCTCTGAGGCGCTCGATCTCGTAGGAGATGGCGATTATCGCTTGTAGTCGTTCGAACTTGGATAATCGTCGCAGGTCGCTGGGGTGCGGCCCCAGTGATGCGGGGGTGTCGATGATGCGCTTCGGGTTCATTCCCGAAGGGTAGTTCGAACTTATGTTCGAGTCAACGGGTGTATTTCTACGTCACGAGCGCCCGACCGACACCCGCGACGGCGATTGCCCACAGCACGCTCGTGAAGGTTCCGATGATGAACTGCTCCGATGCGTGGGGCTCCCGAAGCTCGGGGTAGCGGGCGAGGCCCTTGACGGCGAGGACGATCGCGATGCCCTCCGGCCACCCGGCGAGGATCGACACCGCGACGGCCGTCCGCTCGAGGAGTCCGATGACGCGGCCGCCGCGCAGCGGTCCGTCGTCGGGCTCGGGTCCGGCGTCCGGCTGGCGGCGGGCGAAGCGGAAGGCGGCCAGCACCATCGGCGCGCCACCGGTCGCGGCGGCCGCGACGGTCAGTACGTACGTCGCGGCGAGGGCGAATCCGTGGACCGGGGGCGCGGCGCTCGCCGCGAGTGCCGCGCCGGCGAGGGCCAGTACAGCGGCGACGGGTGCCAGTCGGGTGACGACACCCGCGGGGCCTGACACCGCGCGCAGCCGGCCCGCCAGCGCGCCGACGAGGGCAGCGATTCCTACGAGTGTGAGGCTGAGTGCGGTCATCGGTCTGCCCTCCCGAGGAGTCGTGCGGCCAACTGTCGTCCCGCGACCTCGGCGTGCCAGCCGGCGGCGATGAGGCGCTGCGACACGGCCTGCTTGCTGATGCCGAGTTCGGTTGCCGACTCGGCCTGGGTGAGTCCGCCCCGCGCAAGTGCGACGGCGGCGTGGCCCTGCGGTGTCCGGCGCGACACCAGGAGTGCCAGCAGGGTGAGGGCGGCGTCGGCGTCGGCCGCGGCCTGCGGGTCCGCGCCCTCGACAGCGACCCCGGCCGGAGTCTTCTTGGCGCGCTCCACCGCGTCGCGGGCCGCTTCGAATGCGGGGCCGCGGCCGGCACGGGTCTGCGCAGGGAGTGGTTCTTCGACCGTTCCCACCCCGACGCCGATGCTCCAGTGTTCGCGGCGCACGAGTTCGAGCACCAGATCCACGACGGTATCGGCGTCGGCGGCGACGGCCTGGACCTCGTCTCCGGCCGTGCGCTCGAATGGGCGCAGCAGGGGATGGCGCGCGAGGTCTTCGAGGAGCGGTCCGACGCGGTCGATGTCTCGTCGACTGCCCCGCTGGTCCACGGTCAGAACGAACATGGAGCAAGGCTATGAGCTTGATAGTGAAAGATCAAGCCTCTGGGCCTTACTTCGATGAATCCAGGTCCTGAGCTTGACCTCCGGCCGTGCTGGGCGCGATGGGTGCCCGCGCATCGACGAACAGTCCCAGCATGCCCACGGCAATGCAGATCCCCGACACGACCAGCAGTCTGGGATCGGTCTCACCGGTCAGCGCGTCGGCGAGGAGGACGACCCCGACCGTGCCGGGCAGGATCCCGGCCACGGTCGCGACCGTGTAGGGCACGACGCGGACGGACGAGACGCCACAGCAGTAGTTCACTACCGAGAACGGAATCATCGCGATCAACCGCATGGATCCCACGGCCAGCCAGCCGCGCCGCTCGAGGCGGGCGTCCACCGAACGGACGGCGGGATGGGTCAGATGTGACGCGACGGCGTCGCGGCCGATCGCCCGCACGATCAGCAGGGCGAGCACGGCGCTGATCGTCGTGGCCACCATCGTCACCGCGATTCCGGTTGCGGTCCCGAACAGCACGCCGGCGCTGACGGTGAACAGCGTCCGTGGGACGGGCGCGATCGTCACGACGACGTGAACCAACAGGAAGACGAGGGGAAACAGCGGTCCGACGGAATCGGCCCACGACCGGATCTGTTCGATCGACGGATGCGGCACCAATGCCGCCGCGACGAACAGCAGTGCCAGTCCGACGAGGGCACCGAGCACTCGGGGATCCCTCAGTCTCGCAATCACAATCGTTCAGGCTACCTGCGACGGAGCGGCCGCCGCCCCTACCGGCTGAGGCGTCGGCACGTGACGGTCGCGACAGCGCATACGCGCCCGTCCGCGGCTGTGCTCGTGACGCGTGACACCGCGACCGACCGGCCTGCCCTGAGTACCTCGGCGGTGAAGACGACCTCGGAGTCGACGGGCGCGGGCCGGAAGTAGTTGATCCGCAGTGACGACGTGTGCATCGGCGCCTCGGCGGTGGCGACCGCGGCATTGCCGACCAGGTCGATCGCGCAAGCCTGGATGCCACCGTGCATCACCCCGAGCTTGTTGGCCAGTGCCGGATTCGCGGGCACGACGAGACGGGTGCCCTCGGCCTCGAATCGTCCGCCGATGCGCTCGAGCGGGGAGACGGACGCCGCCGGGATCGCCGCCGCGGCGGCGAGTGGCCGCACGACCGTCGTGCTGCGATCGGCACCGCCGTCGACGAAGTTGCCCCACGCAGTCGCGGTCGCAAGCAGGGTGCCGGCGCTGTCGCGGAGTTCGGTCGCGGCGATGCCGCCGTCCTCCGTGATCGCCACGGCGCGTCCGTCGGCGCAGACGTCCGGGCCGAACCATCCGGTCGGTGTGACGAAGTCCACTGACAGGTCGGCCGTGACGACGCCGGCCCGTTCGCCGCGGCGGTCCCACAACGTGAATCCGAGGATGTCGTCTACGAGAATGCCCAGCGTGGCGGTGGGGGAGACGCGGCGTGTATCGAGACCGTCGATGTCCATGGTGAGGCGGTTGACGCCGTCGATGCGCTGCGGCGGACTCATTCGGAACAGTCGCTGAGGAGTGATCGACAGACCTTCTTCCAGCACGTTCGCAACGCTCATGAATGGAGGCTAACGAACCGCGGGTGGCCTGGCGTCGGCGGCCGGACGGATGCGGTTAGCATCACAGGTCGAGGGGACTGGAATCGTCCCATTTGTTTGCCCGATTGTTTGCCCGATTGGAAGACCGCTCGCCACGAGCGATCATGCACGAGAGTGAGAGGGAGCCGCCCCGTGTCACCAGCTTCACAAGCCGAGGACGCCGCGCGCGCCTACTCGGAATGGCAGCAGGCCGTCGCCGGCGTGCTTGCCAAGTCGCGTCGAGTAGACGCCGCCGAGCTGGGCCCGGAGCCGCAGAAGCTTCTCGATACCACCACGTACGACGGTGTGACCGTCTCGCCGCTGTACACCGGACGTGACGAGCTTCCCGAGGCCCCGCTGCCCGGCGAGTTCCCGTTCGTGCGCGGCGCCGACGGCAACCGCGACGTCAACTCCGGCTGGCTCGTCAACGCGCAGTTCGGCCGGGGTGTCGCCGACGCCGCCGAGGTCAACCGCACGATCCTCGATTCGCTCGAGAACGGGGTGAGCGCGCTGTGGCTCTCCCTCGGTGGTGAGAACCTGCCGACAGATGCCCTCGACGCAGCCCTCGCGGGCGTGCTCCTCGACTTGGCGCCGCTGACTCTCGATGCCGGCTCCGAGACCGCCGCCGCGGCGCAGAAGTTGTTCGCGCTCCTCGATGCGCGCGCCGCTGCCGGTGACGGTGTCGCCGATCGGGCCGACGTGCGCGTCGGCCTCGGCGCCGCGCCGCTGACCGACGGGTTCTCCGGCGCAGCCGGAGTCGAGCTGGCCGACGCGGTCGCGCTCGCGGAGGTCGCTGCGGCCCGCGCCGAGACCGTTCGTGCGCTCACCGTGGACGGCACCGTCTTCCACAATGCCGGTGCGAGTGACGCCGAGGAGCTCGGTGCGGCGATCGCTGCCGGTGTCGAGTATCTCCGGGCGCTCACCAACGCCGGTCTACCGATCTCGGCGGCACTGGGACAGCTCGAGTTCCGTCTGGCCGCAACCGACGACCAGTTCCAGACCATCGCGAAGTTCCGCGCCGGTCGTCAGGTGTGGGCCCGCGTCGCGCAGGTGTGCGGTGCCTCCGAGTTCGGCGGCGCCGTGCAGCATGCGGTGACGTCCGCCGCGATGATGGCGCAGCGCGATCCGTGGGTGAACATGCTCCGCACCACGCTCGCCGCCTTCGGCGCCGGTGTCGGCGGCGCCGACTCGGTTACGGTGCTGCCGTTCGACGTCGCGCTGCCCGCAGGTGCTGCCGGCGTCTCGAAGTCGTTCTCGGCGCGTATCGCCCGCAACACCCAGCTGCTGCTGCTCGAGGAGTCGCACCTGGGCCGCGTGCTCGATCCGAGTGCCGGTTCCTGGTACGTCGAGGACCTCACCGATTCGATCGCAGCCAAGGTGTGGGAGTTCTTCCAGCAGATCGAGACGGTCGGCGGTTACTCGGCGGCACTCGGATCCGGCGTGATCGGCGATCGCATCGGGGCGACGAAGGCCGCCCGCGACTCCGACATCGCGCACCGCAAGACCGCGGTCACCGGCGTCAACGAGTTCCCGAACCTCGCTGAGGCACCGCTGCCGACCGAGGCGATCGAGACCGGTGCCACGGTGGCACGCTACGCCGCCGCGTTCGAGACGCTGCGTGACCGTTCGGATGCTTTCCTCGCAGCGAACGGCGAACGCCCCCAGGTGTTCCTGGCGCCGCTGGGTCCCGTCTCCGAGCACAACGGTCGTTCCACGTTCGCGGCCAACCTGCTCGCCTCCGGTGGCATCGAGGCCCTCAATCCGGGTCCGCTCGACGCCACCGACGGCAGCATCGCGCCGGCCGCCAAGGAGTCCGGAGCCCGCATCGCGGTGCTGTGTGGCACCGACAAGCGCTACGCCGAGCAGGGCGCAGCGGCTGTTACGGCCCTCCGCGAGGCCGGCATCGAGCAGGTGCTGCTCGCCGGTCCCGAGAAGATCTTCGCCGATGTCGAGGGTGCCGGGCGCCCCGACGGATTCCTTACCGCTCGCATCGACGCAGTCGCGGCCCTCACCGCACTGCTCGACGCAATCGACGGCGACAACAAGTGACTGGGAGCATCGAAGTGACAACGAACGAGGTGAAGCACGTCATCGGCAGTTTCGCCGACGTCGCGCTGACCGACGCACAGTTCCCGGCACCCGCCGCTCCCACCCCGGCGCAGACCGAGGCGCTCATCGAGAACCTCGCGACGGCGAACAACTACACCCCCGAAGAGGTGGTGTGGTCGACGCCCGAGGGCATCGACGTCAAGCCGGTCTACACCAAGGCCGACCGCGACGCGGTCGAGGCCGAGGGGTATCCGCTGGGCAGCTTCCCGGGCGCCGCACCGTTCCTGCGCGGTCCCTACCCGACGATGTACGTCAACCAGCCGTGGACCATTCGGCAGTACGCCGGATTCTCCACCGCCGCCGAGTCCAACGCCTTCTACCGCCGCAACCTCGCGTCCGGTCAGAAAGGCCTGTCGGTCGCGTTCGACCTCGCGACGCACCGCGGCTACGACTCCGATCACCCGCGCGTGCAGGGTGACGTCGGCATGGCCGGTGTCGCGATCGACTCGATCCTCGACATGCGTCAGCTGTTCGACGGCATCGACCTGTCGCAGGTGTCGGTGTCGATGACCATGAACGGCGCGGTGCTGCCGATCCTGGCGCTGTACGTCGTGGCAGCCGAGGAGCAGGGCGTCGCCCCCGAGCAGCTGGCCGGAACCATTCAGAATGACATTCTGAAGGAGTTCATGGTCCGCAACACCTACATCTACCCGCCGAAGCCGTCGATGCGGATCATCTCCGACATCTTCGCGTACACCAGCGCGAAGATGCCGAAGTTCAACTCGATCTCCATTTCGGGTTACCACATCCAGGAGGCCGGAGCGACGGCCGATCTGGAGCTGGCGTACACGCTCGCCGACGGCGTCGAGTACATCCGGGCGGGTCTCGACGCGGGCATGGAGATCGACAAGTTCGCGCCGCGACTGTCGTTCTTCTGGGCCATCGGCATGAACTTCTTCATGGAGGTCGCCAAGCTGCGCGCCGGCCGGCTGCTGTGGAGCGAGCTCGTCGCCAAGTTCGAGCCCAAGAGCGCCAAGTCGCTGTCGCTGCGTACCCATTCGCAGACCTCCGGCTGGTCGCTCACCGCACAGGACGTGTTCAACAACGTCGGCCGCACGTGTGTCGAGGCGATGGCGGCGACGCAGGGCCACACCCAGTCGCTGCACACCAACGCACTCGACGAGGCGATCGCGCTGCCGACCGACTTCTCGGCCCGCATCGCCCGCAACACCCAGCTGCTGATCCAGCAGGAGTCGAACACGGTCCGTCCGATCGACCCGTGGGGTGGTTCGCACTACGTCGAGTGGCTCACCAACGAGCTCGCGAACCGGGCCCGCGCCCACATCGCCGAGGTCGAAGAGGCCGGCGGCATGGCGCAGGCCATCGGTGAGGGCATCCCGAAGCTCCGCATCGAGGAGGCCGCGGCCCGTACCCAGGCCCGTATCGACTCCGGCCGGCAACCGCTGATCGGCGTCAACAAGTACGTGCCGGACGAGCCGGACAGCATCGAGGTCCTCAAGGTCGACAACACCAAGGTGCGCGCCGAGCAGCTCGCCAAGCTGGTGAAGCTGCGTGCCGAGCGTGACGAGGATGCGACGCAGGCGGCCCTCGCCGAGCTCACCCGCGCCGCGGCGTCGACCGAGGGTGGCATGGAGAACAACCTGCTCGCCCTCGCAGTCAACGCGGCTCGCGCGATGGCGACGGGCGGCGAGATCTCCGACGCACTCGAGAAGGTGTACGGGCGCCATCAGGCGGAGATCCGGACCATCAGCGGTGTCTACCGAGACGAGGCCGGCAAGGTGAGCAACATCTCGAACGCAATCGAGCTCGTCGAGAAGTTCGCCGAGGACGAGGGACGTCGTCCCCGCATCCTCGTCGCGAAGATGGGCCAGGACGGCCACGACCGCGGCCAGAAGGTCATTTCCACGGGCTTCGCCGACCTCGGCTTCGACGTCGACGTGGGACCGCTGTTCCAGACCCCCGAGGAGGTCGCCCAGCAGGCGGCCGACGCCGACGTCCACATCGTCGGTGTGTCCTCTCTCGCCGCCGGTCACCTCACGCTGGTGCCGGCACTGCGGGAGGCCCTCGCTGCGGTCGGTCGCCCCGACATCATGGTCGTCGTCGGCGGCGTCATCCCGCCGGGTGACTTCGAGGAGCTGTACCAGGCCGGTGCAGCGGCGATCTTCCCGCCCGGCACGGTCCTCGCGGATGCGGCCATCGGTCTGTTGCAGAAGCTGTCGGCGCAGTTGGGACATGATCCGATTGCCGCCGACTAGCCGACCGCCGCTCGATCTGGCTGCGCTCGGTGACGCGGTCCTGGAGGGCCGGCGAAGTGATGTCTCCAAGGCCATCACGCTCGTCGAGTCCACCCGGGCCGATCACCGGGAGCAGGCGCAGCAGTTGCTGCTGCGCCTGCTCCCGCACGCCGGCAACGCGATCCGGGTCGGCATCACGGGTGTTCCCGGCGTCGGCAAGTCGACGACCATCGAAGCCCTCGGAATGCATCTGCTCTCGTTGGGGCACAAGGTCGCCGTCCTCGCGGTGGACCCGTCGTCGACCCGAACCGGTGGATCGATCCTCGGCGACAAGACCCGGATGCAGAACCTGTCGGTGGAGCCCGACGCGTTCATTCGGCCGTCCCCGACGTCGGGCACGCTCGGCGGTGTCGCCAAGGCGACCCGCGAGACGATGGTGCTGCTCGAGGCCGCCGGCTACGACGTGATCCTCGTCGAGACGGTCGGTGTCGGGCAGTCGGAGGTGACGGTCGCCAACATGGTCGACACGTTCACGTTCCTCACCCTCGCGCGGACCGGTGATCAGTTGCAGGGCATCAAGAAGGGTGTCCTCGAGCTCGCCGACATCGTCACCGTCAACAAGGCCGACGGCAGGCACGAGACCGAGGCGCGGGTCGCGGCCCGCGAACTGGCCGGTGCACTGCGGCTGATCTATCCGCACGACGCGCTGTGGAAGCCCCCGGTGCTGACCATGAGCGCGCTCGAGAACATCGGCGTCGACAAGTTCTGGGACGAGGTGCTCCGGCACCGTCAGGTGCTCGGCGACGCCGGCGAACTCGAACGCAAGCGGCAGAAGCAGCAGGTCGACTGGACCTGGTCGATGGTCCACGACCAGTTGCTGCGGCGACTCCACTCCAACGACCGGGTCAAGAAGATCCGCGGCGAGGTCGAGGACCAGGTACGGGAAGGTTCGCTCACGGCGGCCCTTGCCGCGCACCGTATTCTCGACGCGTTCGACGGAGCCGAGTAGACGCTGCCCCCACGTACGACTGAGCAGGCCCTGCACCCACTTCGGTTGGTGTGGGGCCTGTCTCGTCGTATCTGCGAGCCGGCGCTTTCGCCGGCCACCGTCGGTCAGGTGAGGATGTTCGCGGCGCGGGCGGCGCGCAACCAGTCCGGGTACTCCGACAGCAGCAGCTCGTAGAGGCGGCCGTCCGGGAGGCCGTCGACATTGTCGACGGCGAAGAACCCGGCGTTGTCGACCACTCGCCCCGACAGGGAGTCGAGCTTTTCCAGGACACCGAATCCGCTGCGGCCGATACCGATGAACTGCCAGAACGCCGGCCGCGACGACGCCTGACGAATCAGCTTCTGAATCGCGGTGCGCTTGTTGAAGCCGCCGTCGGTGAAGAACAGCACCAATGTCGGGACGCTGGTGTCGCGGTCGAGGCCGGCGATCACTTCGGACATGATCGGGATCTCGTCGTTGATGCCGCCGATCTGTCGGTCGTAGTCGATTCCGCCGTGTCGGCCGTGGAGATGGATGTAGTCGTCGATCCACTCGTCGACGCGGTCGACGGTCACGTCGGGCAGCTTCGCGAACTTCACGCCGTACAGGTACGCCTCGAGCTGCCCGTCCGAGTCGAGCTGAGTGGCCACCGGAACCATGCGGCGGACGATCTCGGCCACCTCGCCACCAGAGTATCGGCGGCTCATCGACCCGGTCTTGTCGATCACCAGAATGACCCGCCCGACGTAGTTCCGCGCCCCCTTCGTCAGGAGAACCTTCGTGACTTCCTGCTTCCGCAGGTCGAGCTTCTGCCGCTTCTCGAGCGACAGTCTCGCCTCCGCCGGCACCGTGCGAACCCCGGCCGCATCGACGACCGCCGCCAGCGGCGTGGTTGCCGCTGGAGCCGGTGGGGGTGCGGTTGGGAGCTGTGCCGGTCCGGGTGTGGTGGCGGGTTCTGCGGGGGTGTCGTCGACGGCGACACCATGCTCGGTGACCAACGCGACCAACCCGCCGTCCCAGCCGGCGGACACGTTGCGGGCCTTCCACTCTCCGTTTCGGCGGTACACCTCGAGCAGCACCGCGGACCGTTCGGAAGTCAGCCCATCGATGGCTGCGGTGATCGTCTCGCCACCAGGCTGGCTGAGGCTGACCGCCAGCGTCGGGACCGCCGAGAGTGGCCCGGGCACAGTCTCATCGACGGATACGGCAATCACGATCATGTCGATACCGGCGTCGATGGCGGGCAGGTCGAGGCGCACCTGTCCGTCGGCGTCGAGGGTGACGGTGCGGTCGGGGGAGGCCGGATTGTTGAAGAACACCAGGTCGTCGTCGGAGCGGACCTTGCGGGTGTTGTCGACTTGGAAAACGAACAGGTCGACGCTGCCCGGGGTGGTTCCGGTGACGGCGACGGTGGCGGGAGCCTCGGAGATCGCGGTGTTCGCGCCTCGGGTCAGGACGGTCACAGGTGGAGATGTTCCTTTCATCAGATGAGGAGCGGGACACCGACCGGGGCGGCGCCAAGCCGAGGCCGGCAGGTGCGTGAAACCGGATGTGAAATGTGCCCGCCGCGGGTGAAGCCCACGGTGACGCGGTCAGATGTCGGTCGTGAGGCGTACCCGGCCGGACGCATCGACGCTCCATCCGGGGTTGTGGCAGATTTCCCAGATCACGCCGTTGGGATCGGCGAAGTGGCCGTGATAGCCGCCGAATGCGGCGCGTTGCGGATGCTTGACCAGGGCGGCGCCGGCGCGAACCGCGGCGGCCACCAGCGCATCGACCGCTTCGGCGCTGTCGACGTTGTGGGAGAACGTGATTCCCGACGTCGCCACGTGCATGCCCGGGCGGCCGATGTCCGCCCGGAACTTCTCGGCGTCGAACAGGCCCAGTACCGTCCCCGGAGCTGTCTGGAAGAAGATGATCTCGTCGGGCACGTCGAGTAGGGGTTCCCAGCCGAGCCCGCCGCAGTAGAACGCCCGTGCCGCATCGAGATCCGGCGTCGCAAGCGTCACGAAGTGGATGCTTTGGTCCATGCCCGGCAGTCTGGCACCGATCCGCGTGTCTCGCACCCGGCACTCCCGAGTGACGTCGGTGTTCGAGATGTGCCACTTGTCGAGGATCTGCTCGTGCAGCCGCAGGCGGGGGCGTACAGCTTCTGCGGGCGACGGAAATTGTTGAATTACCGAACCAGACAGAGTGTGCCGCCCGCGCTCGTCATCGTCGGCACTAGCATTTGTCCATGACCATCGCCTTCGTCCAGGCCACCTGGCACCGGTCCATCGTCGACCACGCGCGGGACGCGTTCGTCACCCGCTGGCGCGAGCTGGGGCACGACCCCGCCGCCATCGAGTTCTTCGAGACGCCCGGTGCCTTCGAGATCCCGCTCCACGTGCAGCGGCTGGCCCGCACCGGCCGGTTCGACGCCGTCGTCACTGCCGGCCTCGTCGTCGACGGCGGGATCTACCGGCACGAGTTCGTCGCCGCCGCGGTGATCGACGGACTGATGCGGGTCCAACTCGACACCGACGTGCCGGTGTTCTCCGCGGTGCTCACCCCGCACCACTTCCACGAGCACGCCGACCACGCGAACTTCTTCACCGCGCACTTCGACAAGAAGGGGGCCGAGGTCGCGGACGCCTGTTCCACCGCGCTGGCCTCGCTTGCGACCATCAACTAGCCCGCTCGCCGAGCGCCTCGTCCAGGAGTCGGACTCGGCGCACAACGTCCTCCGAAGTCACCCGTTCATGAGGGTGGTCGCGGTTGCAGCCACGCTGACCGCAGGTCAGCAGGCATCGATCGATTCCGGCGATCCAGCATGCGGGCTGCCGAACGTAACCGGATGCAATATCCGGCAGTACTCTGCCGATCCAGACGCCCCCGCATCCCCGGACCACTCGGGATGCGGGGGCGGCCTGAATGGATTCAGATACCGGGGGTCGAATCCTGTTCCGGCACGTCGTCATCGGCGGGTGCACTCCACCGCGCCGCACGAATCGCGGACAGTTCTTCGGGATCGGCGGTGGTGGCGATCCCCGGTAGGAGGTACGCCCACATGTCGTCGACCCGTTGCTCGATGTCGGACCGCAGCGTGAGGACCTGCGACACGAGTTGGACGCCGGTGAACGATCCGATCACGAACCGCGCCAGGGTCGAGGGATCGACGGTGCGCACGATCTCGCCCTGCGAGACGCCGAGTTCGACTATCTCTCGCGCGCTTTGGATCCAGTCGACGTAGGGCTGGGCCGGTTCACTCGAGCCACTGAACTCGAGCGTGAGCCGCATTCCGGCGCGCACGACGGGATCGTCGACGATTTGGCGTGCCATCTCGTGACAGAGCATCACGAGTTGTCGAAGCGCGCTTGCGCCGGTCTCCGAAATCGAGTGGAGCGAAGTGATCGAAGTGCGGTGTTGCTCCTCGATGACGACGCGCGCCAGTTCGTCCTTCGACCGGAAGTGGAAGTAGAGCGCGCCCTTGGTGGTTCCTGCGCCGTCGACTATGTCGCCGAGACTGGCGCCCTCGAATCCGGATTGCTCGAACATCCGAGCCGCACCGGTGATGATCTGTTGCCGCGTTGCCACGGCTCGTGCCTGTCGTACCACGTGTACCGCCTTTTTTTCCCCGACTGAACGACCTGGTTGGTGACAGTCGGCGACCCGACTGGACACTCATCCAGATCGACGAAACGGTACCAGTGTCGAGCTACCGGTCGGTTCGCTACGACTGCCGCTCGATCCGGCGGGCCAGACCCGCCAGCCTGGTGATCAGGTCGTCGAGAAACGCTTTCTCGTCGGTTTCCCACGCGATCTGGGCATTGGATGATCTTCCCCACAATCCGTGCCAGTCGGCGACGGTCTGACCGCGGGTGATACGCCCGTCGGTCTCGACATCGACGGTGGCGCTGCGATAGCGGGCAATCGTGGAGTCGAGGGCGACGGCCGCGGCGAACGGGTCGTGCAGGTGCGCGATGAATCCCTGCGCGTGGTCACGATGGAATTCGAAGTAGAAACGGACGGCATCGGACACGTGGCGTACCACGCGATTGGACGCCGTGGACCTAGTGCCGGGCCGGTCGTCGGCGCTGATGCTCTCGGTAGGTGTGCTGCCGGCGAGTTCCGCGAACCGGCGGACGTGCTCGGGCGTCAGGATGATGCGTTCGGTGAGGTTCAGCCCACAGACGATCGGTGAACGTTCGTGCGGCACGTCGGAAAACGCGGCGAACACCTCGGCAGCAGCTTCGGGATCGACCGAGATGTTCCACTCCGCGACGGGCGTCGTGTTGCCCGGGTAATCGAAGGCGCCGCCCATGACCACCAACCCGCGGAGTCGGTGGGGGAGTTCGGGGTCCAGCCGGATCGCGAGCGCCAGATTCGTCAGCGGACCCGTCACGAGGCCGACGAGCTCGCCGGGGCGCTCCCGAGTCAATGCCACCCACGCCTCGGCAGCGGAACGCTCGGACGGGCGTAGTCGGGGCTCGGGCAGCACCGCGTAGCCAACGCCCTGCGGCCCGTGGGTGTCCTCGGTGGTGCGCAGCGGAGTGCTCAGCGGGCCGTCGGCGCCGACGGCCACCTCGACGTCGGTGCGGCCACACAGTTCCAGCCACGCGAGGTTGTTGGCGGCGACCTGCGCGGTCGGCACGTTTCCGGCCGTCGAGAGGACCGCGACGACGTCGGCGTCATCCCGGGCGAGCAGATAGAGCAGGGCGACCGAATCGTCGATGCCGGTGTCGACGTCGACGATGAGCGGAATCCGGTCGGTACGTTCAGCCATGCCCTTCATCATGACCGAATCGGCCGGCCCGTACGGATGCCGGGCGTCTGCGCCCTACCATGTGACGATGAATTCGCAGCGGACCCTTCCGATCAGGGCTGCTTGGACGGTTTTCGCACTCATCGCGGCCGCGCATCTGGTGGCCCGACTCGTCGACGCGGAGACGGTCGCCAACGTGTCCCAGTGGTTCCTCATGCCGGCGCTGGCAGGGACCGTGTGGCTGGCGACGTCGGCTCCTCGCGGTCGCCTCGTCGTGCTGGTCCTGATCGCGCTGGGCTTCTCATGGCTGGGGGACACCGCCCCCGACCTGTCCGACGGGGACACCTCGTTCCTGCTGATGGTGGGCTTCTTCCTGCTGGCGCAGATCACGTACATCGTTGCCTTCGTGCCCTACAACCGGGACGGCGTGATGCGCCGGCACCGCGCACTGGTCGCGGGGTACGCGGTCGTGGTGGTGCTGCTCGTCGCCGCGTGCGCTCCGGGCGCCGGGGCCCTGTTGGTTCCCGCGTTGGTCTACGGCACCGCGCTCGGCGTCATGGCGGTGCTCTCCGCCGGGCTCGGCCGCACCGCGGCGATCGGCGGCGGACTGTTCCTGGTGTCGGACGGCATGATCGCCCTCGGTGCCTTCGCGGACTGGTTCGGGCCACCGGTCGAGGGGTTCTGGATCATGGCCACCTACATCGCCGCGCAGGTGCTGATCGTGGTGGGGGTGCTCGCGAAGACCCGCGATCACCACGACGGCGCGTCCGTGCCCCACGTTCTCGCCGGGAACGGGTAGTCGGCGAACTCGGCTATGGGTGGCCGTGCCGTGGTGATCGCGCCGTGCGTGACGACGGTGTCGGGACCTGGCAGCCGTGCGGGCGGCGGAGCCGCATTCCGGCCCGGTGCGGCGAGCAGCCAGGCCGCGGTGCGGGCGAGGGAGACGTCGACGTCGCGTCCGGCACCGTCGTCGCGGCGGAGGGCGAGGGCGTCGATCACCCCGGAAGCCAGCAGGTAACCGGAAGCGTGGTCGAGCACCTGGGCGGGCAGTGCGCCCGGGCAGCCGTCGCCCTCGATCAGCGCGACGCCCGACGCGGCCTGCACGATGCTGTCGAAGCCCCGAGAGCTCGCCCACGGGCCGCGGCGACCCCACGCGCACACTCGACCGTGGATCAGGCCGGGCCGGGTCTCGGCAGGGTCGCCGGTCAGTGCCTCGAGGGCGCCCGGCCGGTAACCGGTCAGGAGGACGTCCGCGCGAGCGAGCAGGTCCCGGAACCGCTCGAGTTCGCGGCCGTCGCGCAAATCGAGCAGCGCCGACCGTTTTCCTTGACCGTTCTCGAGATGCTGCCACCCGATCTCGGGCAACTGCGGCGGATCGATCCGAAGCACCTCGGCGCCCAGAAGCGCGAGCGCCCGCGAAGCGACGGGGCCGGCGATGACGCGGGTCAGGTCGAGGACCCGTACACCGGCCAACGGGGCCGTAGCCGTCCCGGACACGCCGGGGTCGCCCCGGTCGGGACGGGCATCGGTGGTGACGAGATCGCCGGATGCCGCCGCTGTGCCGGGCTCCGACGATGCCCACTCCCGCTCGGTCCGCACCCGAACTGCGATGGCACCGTTCGCGGCTGCCAGGTCCTCGACGTGCGCGGCAGACAGGGTCGCGACGTGGCGCGCGAATCGATCGCGGTCGCACTCGTCGGTCAGTCCGAGAGCGCTCAACAGGCGTACGCGGTGATGCGGATAGTTGGCGTGGGTGCGAATCCAGCCGTCGGCCGTCTCGAAGAATCCGGACAACTCGGCGAACGCCGTCACGGGTTCACCGTCACGGCGGAACACCCTGTCGCCCGAGAAGGACGCGGCGATCCGCTCCGGCTGCACGGTCGAGCTGTGCGGAGGAAGGCCTGCCTGCACCCGCAGCGCGTTCGCGGCCGACGTGAACGCGGACACCGCGGTGACGGCCAGGTCGTACGCGGGCAGCCGTGCTGTCAGGAAGGCATGTGTAGGGGCGGTCACGACGGCAAGGCTAGATCCGGCCGCCTCCGCCGTCGCACGCGACGCGGAATTTTCTCGGGCATTGCAATAGAGGACCGGAACTGACCGCAATTGTTCGTAGCGTCTCTCACATCGAGTTCGACCGATCCGATCGAAGGGTGAACCACCATGAGCGACATCAGCAGCGAGCGCGCCGACATCCTCGCGCTGCTCGACGACCAGCGTCACAACTTCCTGATCACCGTCCGGGGGATCGACGACGAGCAGGCCCGGACGCGGTCCACCGTCAGCGATCTGACTCTCGGCGGTCTGGTGAAGCACGTCACTCACACCGAACGGGACTGGATCCGGAAGATCCTCGAGCGTGACGAGACCGCCCAATTCGACATGGAGACGGCGATGGGGACCTATTACATGGCCGACGGCGAGACGATCGACGGGTTGCTGGACGACTATCGTGCGGCAGCCGAGGAGACGGCGCGGGTGGTCGCCTCGCTCGACGATCTCGATCTCCGCATCCCGCTGCCCACCGCGCCGTGGGCGCCCGAACGCGAGTGGTGGAGCGCTCGCCGGGTGCTGCTGCACGTCCTGCGGGAGACGTCCCACCATTCCGGGCACGCCGACATCATCCGCGAGTCGCTCGACGGGGCGAACACGACGATGCAGATGGGCGCCGACGCGGGCATGGAGTTCTGACAGCCACGAACCCACACATCGGTGTGGGGTGCACGGTCATACTGGTTCGACACCGGCCTCGACGTGAGGAGGGCGACGACCATGTGTCGATTGTTCGGAATGTCCGCAGCCCCACACCGTGTGCACGCCACCTTCTGGCTGCTCGATGCGCAGGACAGCCTCGCGCAGCAGAGCAGACGGATGCCGGACGGCACCGGGTTGGGGACGTTCACCGCCGACGGATCGCCGCGCGTCGAGAAGCAACCCGTCGCGGCGTACGAGGACAGCAAGTTCGCGTGGGAGGCGAAGGAACGCGAGTCCAGCACGTTCATCGCGCACGTTCGCTACGCCACCACCGGTGCAAACAACCTCGCCGACACCCACCCGTTCGAACTGAAGGGTCGGCTGTTCGCACACAACGGTGTGATCGAGGATCTCCCGGCGCTCGAGGCCGAACTCGGTGACTACCGCGACCTGGTGCGCGGGGACACCGACTCCGAGCGTTACTTCGCGCTCATCACCCGACACATCGACGAGCATGACGGCGATGTCGCCGCCGGAATCGCCGCTGCGGTCGGGTGGATCGCCGACAACCTGAGGGTGCTCTCGCTCAACTTCGTCCTGGCGGACGCTCGTGAACTGTGGGCGTTCCGGTATCCCGACACCGACGATCTGATGGTGCTCCGGCGCCGGCCGGGCGGCCCGAGCGGGCGGCGTCATCTCGAACACTCCAGCAGCGCCGGCACAGTCCGGGCGCGGTCCGGTGCGCTCGCGACGCTGCCCGCCGTGGTGATCGCAACCGAACAGATGGACGAGGACCCGGACTGGGAATCGCTGTGTCCGGGCGAGCTCCTGCACGTCAGTCCGGATCAGGAGGTCACCCGGACGATGATCATCGAGCGGCAACCTCGCCACCGGTTGGCGCTCGAGGACTTCGCGGGGAGAGCGGGAACGGGGCAGTCTCCGAGCGGAACCTGAGCCCGGTCGGCGGTCAGGCCCGTCCTGCCCGGATTTCGAGTCCCGCACTGCGCAGGCGGTCCGCCAGCACGTCGCCCATCGCGATGGCAGGGGTGAGAACGCCGGCCCGGTCGGGCAGATCGTCGCGCTGCAGCGCGAGGGCGAGCGCGGACTCGCCGAACATGACGGCCGTGGCCGCGTAACCCGGATCGCCCTGCGCCGCGACACGGGCGGTGTAGCGGGCACCCGACGTCGTGTCGCCGTACAGATCGATCGTGAAATGGCCGTTGCGACGGGCCTTCTCGTTGGGACCCTGTCCCGGCTTGGGCAGCACTCGATCGAGTACCCAGCGCGTCGGCGGGAACAGCAGTCCTCCGACGAGGGCGCCCATGCCGGCTGCGACGCCACCGGCGATGACCGGAGAGAGGAACGACGACCCGACGTTCATCACCTCGCGGTACCGGAAGTGCTTGCCGTACGCATAGCCCGACAGGGCGTTGGAACGGCGCACCACGCGCGTGTTGTACGGCCCCATGAAGAACGGCGCCTTCCAGCCCGCCACCCCCGGGGCGATCTCCGACCCGCGAACGAGCGCCATGTCCGGCTGGCGGCCGAGATCAGGTTCGGCCGCGCGGTCCGGGCTGAGCGAGTACGGCGACACCGTGGTCCGGCGCAGGTCGGCGTCGCGCTTGGTGGCGTCGAGTTGGGTGCGCAGCGAGTCGATCGTGCCGCCGCTGACGCCGCCGCGCAGCGACGTCACCACCAGCGTGGTGTCGGTGAGATCGCCCGCACCGTCCGACTGGACCTGCCGGTGCAGGACGTGCACCCCGAGGTCCGACGGGATGGAGTCGAACCCGCACGAGTGCACGATGCGGGCCCCGCTCGCGACGGCCGCGTCGTGGAAGCGATCGATGCTCTCGCGCGCGAACGGCACCTCTCCGGTGAGATCCACGTAGTCGGTGCCGGCCTCCGCGCAGGCCTCGACGAGCGGGAGGCCGTACTTGGCGTAGGGGCCCACGGTCGTCGCGACGACATGCGTGGCGGCGGCGAGCTCGCGCAGCGAGGCCTCGTCCGTGGCGTCCACCCGGAGCAGGGGCCACTCGGCGGCGGCCGGGCCCAGGCCGGAACGGATTCGCTCGAGTCGGTCGATGGAACGACCCGCGAGACCGATGCGGGTGCCGACGGGGGCATTGCGCGCCAGGTAGTCCGCCACCAGGCGGCCGACGAATCCGGTGGCGCCGTAGACGACGACGTCGAGCGTGCGCGTGCGCGGTGCAGAGGTCATTCCCCTACCCTACTAGCGGGTAAGAATCTGTGCGAGGAATGTCACACCGATGCGTGGTGTCGGGAACTGCGAAGCCGGGGCAGGACGAACCCGATCCACGACACCACCACGCACACGGCGACGAGCGCTCGGACCACCTCGACCGCGTTCGTCGGATAGATCACACCCGTCAGGTAGTGCGCGATGAAGCCCTCGGACGGCAGTTGCCGCTCACCGGCCCTTTCGCGGGCCCAGTTCTCGAGGTGCGTGAGCGGGCAGTCGATCCCGACGAGCACCGTGCTGAACCCCCACGCGACGGCGACGACGTGGAGCCAGATCGTCCGCCGCCACCGCCAAGCCAGGAAACCGCCGACCACGACGTACGCGAGAAACGCCAGGTGGACCAGCACCGTGGCGTCCACCAGCAACCTGTACGGCACCGTGCCACCTCCCCGGCGAATCGGGACGGAGTTCCGAGGGTGGAGTCTGGATCCAGGTTACTGCGGTTCCTTCACCACCAGCACCGGAACATCGACCTCGAGCAGGATGCGCTGCAGGGACCGTTCGAGTAGGAACTTGCCGATCGGCGACATCCGCTTGCTGCCCGCGACGAACAGGCCCGCGCCGCTGTCGTCGACGAGATCGACGAGTGCGCCGACGCGGTCCCCGCTGTGTTCGCAGGTCCGCAGCTCCCAGGGCGATTCGCCGACCCCGCCGCCGTCGAGCACGGTCTGGACCACCGCGCGCAGCGCCGCGAGATCGGCGTCGCTGCCGGCGTCGTCGAGCACGTGCAGCACCAGCAGTTGCTCCCGACGCTGTATCGCCTCACGCGCGGCGTACACCATCGCCATGCGGCCCTCCGGGCTGTCGCTGTGTGCAACGGCAATCGCCATCAGGCCTCCAGACAGTGAGTGATCGGTACGCCAGTCCAGTATCCCCGCTCCGCCGCGGAAACCGGGTGTGGCACACGTCGCTCTATCCGGTCACCAGGGAGACGGCTGGAAGTCCTTGAGGAAGCACCCGTGCAGATCGACGCCCGCCTCGCCCTGCACGATGGGGTCGTAGACGCGGGCGGCGCCGTCCACCAGGTCGAGCGGCGCGTGGAAGCCCTCGTCTGCCAAGCGCAGCTTCGTGTAGTGCGGGCGCTCGTCGGTGATCCACCCGGTGTCGACGGCGGTCATGAGGATGCCGTCGTCGAGCATCTCCTTGGCGCTCGTTCGGGTGAGCATGTTGAGGGCGGCCTTGGCCATGTTGGTGTGCGGGTGGCCCGGACCCTTGTAGGCGCGGCTGAACTGACCCTCCATCGCGGAGACGTTCACCACGTACTTGCGTCGGGCTGCGGCCGCTGCCATCGCGGGGCGCAGCCGCGAGACGAGGATGAACGGTGCAACCGAGTTGCACAGCTGGACCTCGAGCAGTTCGATCGGGTCGACCTCGCCGACCGTCTGCACCCAACTGTTGGAATGCGCGAGATCGGGCAGCAGGCCGCCGGCATCGATCGCCACACCCTGCTCGATCCGGGCGGGGGTAGCGGAACCGGCGACGAGGGCGAGCGAGCTCACCTCGTCAGCGGTGAGGTTCGTGGACGCCGTCAGAGCGGCGGTGGAGAGCGAACCGGCCAGCGCCGCCGGGTGAGCCTCGCTGGTCTTGCCGAACGTCACGACGTCGGGCAGCTCACCGGCGGGCAGCGCGCCCGACTCGGCGTCCGCGAGGGCGCTGTAGGCGCCGGGGGAGCGGCGCACCGTCTGCGCGGCGTTGTTGATGAGGATGTCGAGCGGACCCTGCGCTGCAACGGAATCGGCGAGGGCGACCACCTGCGCCGGATCGCGCAGATCGATGCCGACGACCCGCAGGCGGTGGATCCAGTCGCCACTGTCTTCCATCGCCTTGAACCGCCGGATGGCGTCGTTCGGGAAACGGGTGGTGATCGTCAGGTGCGCACCGTCGCGGAGCAGGCGCAACGCGATGTACATGCCGATCTTGGCGCGGCCACCGGTGAGCAGGGCACGGCGACCGGTGAGGTCGGTGCGCTGATCCCGCTTGGCGTGGTTGCTCGCCGCACATTCGGGGCACAACTGGTGGTAGAAGGCGTCTACCTGGGTGTATCGCTGCTTGCAGATGTAGCACGGGCGCGGGCGGATGAGGGTGCCCGCGCTGGCGCCGGCGGTGTTCGACGTCAGCAGAATGCCCGCGGTCTCGTCGTCGATGCGCTCGGGTGACCCCGTCGCGGTGGCTGCCACGACCGCGCGGTCGGCCTCGGACACTGCGTCGCGCGTCTCGTTCCGGCGCTTGCGCTTGAGCTTCTTGAACAGGTTGCCGACGGCACGCTGCAGCGCGACGGAATCGGGGTGGTCGGAGTCGAGCGCGGATGCCTCCGACAGCACCCGCAGGCAGACGTCGAGGTCGGCGGGATCGATAGTCGTCATCGGTTGTGCCATCGGTCGGTAGCTCAGTCCTGATCTCGTGCGGAGGGCCGGATTCCCGTACGGGTGGGCCGACCGGACATTCTACCGACTGCCGGCACGTCGATTCGCGGTCGCAGGGCTGGTGACACGACGCCGTGGTGGGAGGAGCATTTGAGGTACCAGGGGGAGTGCCCCGGGGCAGTCCCCCGCTCGAGAGATGACACTCGAGGAGGGTGAGCACAATGAACGAGTCGAACGGTTCCTCCGGCCAACCCGGCACGGACCGATCCGGCGTGCCGATGGGTACCGTCGTCGGCACCTTCGAACTACTGCATGCGGACACCGTGGTCCCGGTCGAGGCACCGCTGCAGAAGGACGGGCCGTTTCTTCCGGAACTTACCGAGGTGGACCTGCTGGTACGGGCACCCGAAGCGCGCCGCGACTTCAATGTGTCGGGGTCCGGCGTCACCGTCGCGGTGCTCGACACCGGACTGCGCTCCACACACGTCGACTTCGCGGGCAGGGTGGTCCCGGGACGCAACTTCACCTCCGACTACGGCGGCGACCCGTCCGCGGTGACCGACGGCCACGGCCACGGCACGTCTGTCGCGGGCATCGCCTGCGCGGGCCGGATCCACACCGGTATCGCGCCGAACGCGCGGATCGTGCCGGTGAAGGTGCTCTCCAACGACGGCACCGGCCGCTTCGGCGATATCCGTGATGCACTGGACTGGGTGCTCGATCGGCGCACGTCGCTGGGGATCTCGGCGCTGTGCCTGGCCACCGGCGCTGCCGACAACCGCATCACCGACACCGATATGCCCGGCGACGCGATCGGCGCGCTGCTGCAGGAGTTGACGGACGAAGGAGTGTGCTGCTGCACAGCCGCCGGCAACGACTACTACGCGCACGGCGGGATGCAGGGCATGTGTTATCCCGCGATCTTCCGGCAGACCATCAGCGTCGGGGCCGTGTACGACGCCGACGAGGGCAGCTTCCGGTACCGCGACGGCGCCAAGGCGTTTGCATCGGACGCCGACAGGCTGACCCCGTTCACGCAGCGCCTGCATCGGACGATCGGCGGGCCCTGTGCCACCGACACGTTCGCGCCGGGGTCGCCGATCACGTCATCGGGGATCCTCAACGACACGGGCGAGTCGATCCAGTACGGCGCCAGCCAGGCGACGCCAGTCGTGCTGGGCGTGGTGGCGCTGCTGCAGTCGTTCTATCTGCGGACCGCGGGACACCTGCCGCACGTGAGCGACGTCAAGCGGTGGCTGACACGGGGATCCACCGTCGTATACGACGGCGCGGACGACCATGACAACGTCAATCACACCGAGTCAACGTTCCCGCGTGTGAGCGCGCTCGGATCGCTGCTGGTGTGTGCCAAGGATCTCGCGGTGCGCGAACTGTCCCAGTCGAATCGGGAGGAACTACGGATGGAGGCCATGAGGCGCTGAACATTCGAGGCCACCGAGTCGCCGAGACATTCGAGGCCACCGAGACACCGGGAGCATGCACCTGCTGAACGACGAAGGCCCCGGTTCGATGAACCGGGGCCTTCGTCGTCTGTCTCAACTCAGAGTGTCCGAGGGGGGACTTGAACCCCCACGTCCGTTAAAGGACACTAGCACCTCAAGCTAGCGCGTCTGCCATTCCGCCACTCGGACTCGTTGTTGCTCGCTTGTTCGCGAGGCATTCAGTTGTTTTCGTTTGCCCCCGTTCTCCGGGTGCCTGGAAAGATTATCCGATATTGCGCCAGGTCCAAAATCGACTGGTCAGACTATGTTTTTGAGGCATATGTGCGTGCTTGTCCGTTCACGGGCGGGGCACCAGACGGTGGTAGGAAAGTGGAGTGCCAGCAAATGAAGAAGCAGTGACGTCGGATCGGTCGTCGGAGCGGTCTCCGGGTCGGGCCGAGTCGGAGGTCGTCGACCTCGTCAGTTCGCTGATCCGGTTCGACACGTCCAACACCGGTGAACTCGAGACGACCAAGGGGGAGCGGGAATGCGCCCTCTGGGTCAAGGAGCGCCTCGAGGAGGTGGGTTACGAGACCGAGTACGTCGAATCGGGCGCGCCAGGTCGGGGAAACGTCTTCGCCCGCCTGCGCGGCGCGGACCCGGAGCGGGGCACGCTGATGATGCATGGGCATCTCGACGTCGTGCCGGCCGAGCCGGCCGACTGGAGTGTGCATCCGTTCTCGGGCGCTGTCGAGGACGGGTATGTGTGGGGCCGCGGTGCCGTCGACATGAAGGACATGTGCGGCATGATGCTGGCGCTCGCGCGCCAGTTCAAGGCCGAGGGTGCGGTCCCGCCGCGCGACATCCTGTTCGCCTTCGTCGCCGATGAGGAGGCGGGCGGCAAGTACGGGTGCCAGTGGCTGGTAGACCACCGTCCGGACCTCTTCGAGGGTGTCACCGAGGCCGTGGGGGAGGTCGGCGGCTTCTCGCTCACCGTCCCGCGCGCGGACGGCACGGAAAAGCGCCTGTATCTCGTCGAGACGGCCGAGAAGGGCCTCGGCTGGATGCGGCTCACCGCGAAGGCCACCGCGGGCCACGGGTCGTTCCTGCACGAGGACAACGCGGTGACGCTCCTCGCCGATGCAGTGTCCCGTCTCGGCAATCACACCTTCCCTCTGGTCATGTCGGATTCGGTGGCCGAGTTCCTCACCGTGCTCGCGGAGGAGACCGGCCTGGAGTTCGACCCGAACTCGCCTGACATCGACGGCATGCTCGCGAAGCTGGGGAGCATCGCCCGCATCATCGGCGCGACGCTGCGCGACACTGCGAATCCGACGATGCTCAAGGCCGGTTACAAGGCGAACGTCATTCCGCAGACCGCCGAGGCGGTCTTCGACTGCCGGGTGCTGCCGGGCCGCCAGGCGGCGTTCGAGCGTGAGGTGGACGCGCTGATCGGCCCGCGTGTGACCCGGGAGTGGATCACCAAACTCGACTCCTACGAGACGACGTTCGACGGCGACCTCGTCGACGCGATGAACGACGCGATCCTGGCGCACGACCCGAACGGTCGTACCGTCCCGTACATGCTCTCCGCGGGAACCGATGCGAAAGCCTTCGCGCGCCTGGGGATTCGCTGTTTCGGCTTCGCCCCGCTGCGGTTGCCGCCGGACCTGGACTTCGCGGCGCTCTTCCACGGAGTCGACGAACGCGTCCCGGTCGATGCCCTGCGCTTCGGTACCCGGGTGATGGAGCACTTCCTGCTGCACAGCTGATCGAGAGACCTGCTGCGCAGCTGATCGAGAGAGAGGAAACCCATGGTCCACAACCCGTACGACGAACTGCCCGACCTGCCGTCCTTCGACCTCACCTCCGACGATGTCACTGACGGGGCGCCGCTGAAGAACGACCAGGTCAGCGGAATCTTCGGAGCCGGCGGGCGCGACATCTCACCGCAGCTGTCGTGGTCGGGATTCCCTCCCGAGACGAAGAGTTTCGCCGTCACGATGTTCGACCCGGACGCACCCACCGCGTCCGGGTTCTGGCACTGGGCGGTCGCGAACATCCCGGTGACGACGACGTCGCTGCCGGCCGGGGCCGGCGACGACGACGGATCCGGGCTTCCCGACGGTGCCGTCACCCTGCAGAACGACGGCGGTCTCGCGCGGTTCCTCGGCGCCGCGCCGCCGCAGGGCCACGGTCCGCATCGGTACATGATCGCGGTGCACGCCGTGGACGTCGAGCACCTCGACGTCACGCCCGAATCGACGCCGGCGTTCCTCGGTTTCAACCTGTTCTCGCACGCCATCGCGCGCGCGGTGATCACCGGAACACACGAACAGAAGTAGCGACGAACCGACGAGGGCCCGTCACCGACGAATCGGTGACGGGCCCTCGTCGCGTCTGTGGCTAGGTGCGTGAGCCGGCGCCCACGGCGTCGGCGACGGACCGGAAGCCGGCCTCACGGACCTTCCGCGCCAATCCCTTGTGCAGAGTGCGCGCGTAGAACGGGCCGCCGTAGATGAAGCCGGTGTATCCCTGGACCAGCGTCGCACCGGCGAGGATCCGCTCCCAGGCTTGGTCGGCGGTCTCGATGCCGCCCACCGAGATCAGAACGAGCTTGCCGCCCACCCGGTTGTACAGCCGGCGCAGCACCTCGAGTGAACGCGCCGCGACCGGTGCGCCGGACAGGCCGCCCGCGCCGATCTCGTCGATCCGCGACTGCGGCGTGTTCAGGCCGGCCCGCGAGATCGTGGTGTTGGTCGCGACGATGCCCGCCAGACCGAGTTCGACGGCGAGGTCGGCGACGGCGTCGACGTCCTCGTCCGACAGGTCCGGGGCGATCTTCACGAGCACCGGGATGTGCACGGTGTCGAGCACCGCCTGCAGGAGTGGGCGCAGCGACTCGACGGCCTGCAGATCGCGCAGACCCGGCGTGTTCGGGGAGCTGACGTTGACTACCAGGAAGTCGGCCAGCGGGCCCAGCAGGCGGGCGCTCGCGGTGTAGTCGCCGGCAGCCTCCTCAGCGGGGACGATCTTCGTCTTGCCGATGTTGGCGCCGATCGGCACGTCACCGCGCCGGTGGCGCAGGTGGTTCGCTGCGTTTCCGGCGCCGTGGTTGTTGAAGCCCATCCGGTTGACGAGCGCCCGGTCGTCGGGGAGACGGAACAGCCGAGGTGCCGGGTTACCGGGCTGCGCCTGCGCGGTGACGGTGCCCACCTCGGCGAAACCGAAGCCGAGCGGTCCCCACGCGTCGACGCCGGTCGCGTCCTTGTCGAAGCCTGCCGCCAACCCGACCGGCGCCGGGAAGTCCACGCCGAACGCCGTGGTGCGCAGTGCCGGGTCGTCGACGACGAGCACCTTGGCGACCAGCGCGCGGATCAGCGCGAAGCGTGTGACGAGTCGCATCGCCGCGAACGCCAGGTGATGGATACGTTCCGGGGGGATCCGGAACATCAGACGCAGAAGCGGGTAGTACACGAGTCTCCCTCGGGGCCGGATACCGGAAAGTGATGGGTGGTGCGGTCAGTTGGCCGGCAGAGGGATCCGCTGCAGGCCGTCGCCGGTCGCCGAACCGACCACGAGCGTCCCGGTCGTCGTGTCCACGGCGACGGAGTTCGGCTGCCGGACGGTGTCGAAACGGCCTTTCTCGACGGGGACGCCGGTGGAGAGGTCGTAGCCGATCACCTTGTTGCTGCCGGTCAGTGTCACCCACACCAGGTCGGTGCGATCGTCGTACGCGAGCGCGTACGGCGCGTGCGGGACGGGGTAGCGCTGGCGCATGATCAGCGAATCGGTGGTGAAGACGAGCAACTCGTTGCCTGCGGTGTCGGCGACGAGGATGCGTCCGTGTTCGTCGGTGACGAGTTGGGTGGCGCCCTCGCCGGCCCGCAGTGCCATGCCCAGAGACGAGTCTTCGAGGTCGATCTCGGTGAGCGACGTCTGGCGGCGGTCGAGCGCGCTCAGATCGCCGTTCGTGAGGGCGAGTTCGTCGACCGAGGCCAGCCCGGAAATCGTCTTCGTCACGGCGCCGTCGGCGTCGAGGATCTGGATCTTGCCGCTGGCCGACCCGACCGCAAGCGTGCCGTCGGGCAGGAACAGTGCCGAACGCGCGTCGCCGTCGACGGTGACCGAAGACGTCTCACCGGACGCCACGTTCACGATCTGCACTCGCCCGTCCATCGGCAGCAGTACCCGGCCGTCGGAGGCGACGGTCAGCTCGGTGGCGCGCCCGTCGAGCGGCACGGTGCGCGGTTCGCCCGCGCCTTGCAACAGCAGCTCGGTGCCGCCGTCGGTGAGGATTGCCGTCGTGCCGGACGCCGGATCGAATGCGAGAGCGTCGATCGCACGGCCGAGGTCCTGGACCGAACCGGCCGGGGACGATTCGGCCGGCGAGACCGCGGCGGTGGCCGCTTCGATCGTCTGGAGATCGTCGCCGTTCTTCTCGGTCGAACATCCGGTGAGCAACAGCAGCGCGGCCCCGATCGTGCAAACGGTGATGCGCGGTGCGGGTACTCGCATTGTTGTGCTCCTCGGAAGTGATGCAGGGATGCTGCTGGTGTCGCTCGCTCTCTAGCATCCATGATCGACAGGACCCGCCGGAATCCGAGGCGTCCCGTTCGTGAGGCGGACGACACCCGCGGGCGTTCAGGCCCGGGCGGTGGGCCCGTCGTCGCGCCGGGGAAGCACGAGCGTGGCGCCCGAGCGGGGATGCGCGAACACCTCGACCGGATGTCCGTAGACGCGGGTCAGCAGTTCCTCGGTGAGGATCTCGGCCGGTGACCCGTCGGCGGCGGCACGGCCGTCCTCGAGGACACAGATCCGGTCGGCGTAGGCGGCGGCCAATCCCAGGTCGTGCAGGACGACGACCACGGCAGCCCCGTCCGCCGCCCGGTCGCGGGCGACGCGCATCACCGACTCCTGATGGCCCAGATCGAGGGCTGCGGTCGGCTCGTCGAGGAGGATGGTCTCGGTGTCCTGGGCGAGAACGCGCGCCAACGCCACGCGGGACCGTTCACCGCCGGACAGGACGCTGAACGGTCGATCCGCGAGGTGTCCGACATCACAGATCTCGAGGCTCTCCTGGACCACTCTCTCGTCGTCCGCGCTGCGATCGGTGCGCTGCCACGGGGCACGCCCCATTCCGACCACCTGGCGGGCGGTGAACGAGAACCCGACGGTGTGCTGCTGGGGCAGGACTGCCCGCCGCCGCGACATCTCCGCCGGCGTCCACTCGGACAGGGAGATGCCGTCGAGTTCGATGGCGCCGCCCACGACCGGCTGGTCGCCCGACAGCGCGGCCAAGAGTGTGGATTTGCCCGCGCCGTTGGGGCCCACGAGCGCGAGCACCTCGCCGGCGCGGACCTCGAGGTCGACGCCGTCCAGGACTGTGCGCCCGCCGCGTTCGACGCTGATGCCGGTCGCCCGCATCGTGACGGCACCCGCTTCGGTGCGGTCCGGTCCGGACACCTCGTGGCCGAACAGGTTCCGGGCGCGTTCGAGAAGCGACGCCATCACGCCCACCCGCCCTGCCGGGAGCGTGTGCGGCGGAGCAGCCAGAAGAAGAACGGGCCACCGACGAGCGAGGTGAGCATGCCGAGCGGGAGGTCGGCGTTCGGTACCAGGGTGCGCGCGCCGAGGTCGGCCGCGAGCAGCACTATCGATCCACCGAGGACGCTCGCGGGCAGCAGCAGTCGATGTCCGGGTCCCACCAGCATGCGCATCACATGTGGCACGACGAGACCGACGAACAAGATGATGCCGGTGAACGCGACGCCCGACGACACGAGCACCGCGACGATCACGATCGCGATCAGGCGCAGCTTCTCGACGTCGACGCCGAGATGTCGGGCAGCGCTCTCGCCGAGGGCGAGCAGATCCAGCTTGGGGGCGATCAGCATGGACGCCGCGATGCCGGCGATCGCCATCGGGGCGACGATCGCGACCGCGTTCCAGGTGGCACCGTTGAGGCTGCCGAGCTGCCAGAACACGATCTGATCGCGTGCTGCGGGACTGGCCACGAATGTGAAGAACGCGATGAGGCCGCCCGCGAAAGCGTTGATCGCGACGCCGGTGAGCACGAGGGTCACGACCTCGGTCCGACCCTCCGATCGGGCGAGGAGATAGACCAGCGTCGTGGTGATCAGGCCGGCGACGAACGCCGCCCCCGCCACCGCGGGACCGGCGGTGAACGCGCCGCCGAGGACGATGGCCGCGCTCGCGCCGACCGCCGCGCCGGCGGACACACCGATGACTCCCGGCTCCGCGAGCGGATTCGAGAAGACGCCCTGGAGCAGGGCGCCCGAGCAGCCGAGAGCCGCTCCGACGAGGATCGCGAGGATCACCCGCGGGAAGCGGACCTGCCAGAGCGTGACCTCGCCGCTGGGATGCGACGGCATCGGCCCGAGGTCGATGCCGATCCGGTGGAGGACACTGCCCAGCACCTCGCCCGGGCTGGTCGGAACCTGACCGATGCAGGCCGACGCGAGGGCGAGCGCCGCGAGGAGGACGACCAGCCCGACGACGACGGTGCCGGGGCGCACCTTCGGCCGACTGGTGACGGTGGTGCTCATTCCGCGGTGGGGTGGTAGATCGCCTCGGCCAGTGCAGCCAGCACCTGGCCGGTGTTGGAGCCGAAGCTGAGCAGCATGGTGTCGGCCATGTCGACGACGCGCTTGTTCTGACCGGCGGGGGTCTGCGCGATGCCCTGGACCTTCTCCAATCCGTCGATGCCACCGATCGATTGGAGGCCGCCGGTCATCATGAGCATGACGTCGGGTGCAGCCGCGATCATGGCTTCGCTCGTGATCGGAACGAATTCGCTGGTCAGGCCCGAGGCCGTGCCGGCATCGGTCGCACCGAGCGCTTGGATCAGCGAATCGGCGCCCGAACCGGGTCCGGCGAGCATCGTGATCGACGGCCCACGCATGTAGAGGAACGCGATCTTGAGGGCGTCGGAACCCGAGGGCACCAGGGCCTTGGCGTTCGCGATCTCCTGCCCGGTGCGCGCTACGAGCTGCTCTCCCTGCTGCGGCACCCCGAGCGCCGCGGCCACCGCCGTGATCTGCCCTGAAACACCCGCGAGGGTGCGAGTCGGGTCGAAGTACACGACGGGAACACCGGCCGCCCGGAGCTGTTCCTGCACCGACTTGGGGCCGATGCTGGTGTCGGTCAGCACGACGGTCGGGGCAAGGTTCAGGATTGCCTCGGCGCTGAGCGACTGTCCACCCGGCGTGATGTTCGGGATGTCCTTCGCGGCCGGGAACGCGGACGCGGTGTCGCGGCCGACGACGTTGTCACCGAGGCCGAGGGCGAACACCGTCTCGGTCAGGGTGCCGTACCGGTCGGCGGTGACGATGCGGCTGGCATTCGTCACGGTGACGTCGACGCCGTCGAAACTGCGCACCGTCACCGGCAGCTGCGGGGCCGGGGCGTCCGCGATCGGCCGTGGATCGGTATCGGCGACCACTGCGGTGGTCTGGCCGTGCTGCTCGGTGTCGCCGGTCGTGACCGACGTACACGCGGCAAGCGAGACCACTGTCGCGGCCGAGGCGGCCACGACGACGAGCCGGGAGAGCAGAGATCTCATTTCACGAGGTAGCGATCGATATCGGCTTCGAGGTCGGCGAACAGGCCACCGTTGAGTCCGTACGCGAGGTTCACCTCGGCGATGAAGCGTGCCTGCTCCTCGGTCGAGAGCGGGGCCGCGTCGAGCTTGGCGCGGTACTCGTCCTTGAAGACCTTGGGCTTGGCGATCTGATCGAAGATGTAGAAGCGGAGCCCGTCCACCTCGTAGCCGTAGGCCCGCTCGAGCATGCGGCGGATGATCTGGCCGCCGGAGAGGTCGCCCATGTAGCGCAGGTAGTGGTGCGCGACGAAGTCTGCGGCCGAGGTGAACGCAACCTCTTCGAGGCGGGAGACGTACGCTGCGGTCGCGGGAGTGGCGACCAGCTGGTCGCGCCATGCCGGGCCGAGCAGGAACTCGAGGTCGGCGGCGAGGGACGGCAGACGGACCAGCTCGGGGGCGATGAACGGTGCGGCGACCGAGTCGGCGGTATGAGCGTCGGCGGCGCGCTCGAGCGCCTCGTACACCAGGTAGGTCTGCACCAGCAGGGCGGCGTAGCCCTCCTTGGTCAGCTTGCCCGCGAGGAGATCGCCCACGAATCGGGACTGCTCGGTGGTGCGGTGAGCCGCATCGGTCTCGGTCTTGATGCGCTCCGCGAAACCGGCGAGCTCGCCGGCCTCGGTACCCTGGTCGAGCACGTCCATGTGATCTCCTTCACGTGACTTTCGTCAAACACAACGGACACGAGGTTAGCCTATCCTCCGATCGTTGTCGTCACTAATCACCGCGAATCAATCGAAAGTTGGACGCGCGCCCGAATTCACGCGCTCACGTCGTCCAGCGCCGCCGCGATCGCCGGGGGAAGTACGAGGTCCTCGGCCGCCAGGACGCCGGTCAGTTGCGCGAGATCGCGCGCACCGACGACGGCGCTCACGATCCCGGGACGGTCGCGTGCCCAGGCGAGTGCGACTGCGAGCGGCGAGGTTCCGAGACCGTCGGCGGCCGTGAGGACGGCGTCGACGACCCGGACCGACGTCTCGGTGAGGTAGCTGCGCACTTCCGGCGCGTGGGTGGGGTCGGCGCCGCGCGAATCCGCCGGGATGCCGTCCCGGTACTTGCCGGTGAGCACGCCGCCGGCGAGTGGCACGGCCGCGAACACGCCGATGCCGTGGTGTGCGGCCGCCGGAAGTAGTTCCTCTTCGACTCCGCGGGCGAGGAGCGAGTACTCGGCCTGCGTCGCGACGAGCCTGCCCGGGCCGGATCGGCCCGCGGCGGTGGCCAGCTGCCAGCCGAGATATCCCCGGGCGCCGGTGTAGCGGACCCGCCCACTGGTGACTGCGTAGTCGAGGGTGTCGGCGATCTCGTCCACGGGCGTGAGCCGATCCCAGGTCGCGACCTGCCACATGTCGAGGTGGTCGGTGCCGAGTTCGCGCAGTGTCGCGTCCAGCTGCGTCAGCAGCCCGCGCCGCGAGCAGTCGATCCGCTGCTCCGGCGCCGCGAACGGATTGATCCCGGCACTGCCACCGAGGATGAGGTAGTCGCGCGGCACGACGTCGTCGAGCAGTTCGGCGAGAAGACGCTGCGCCTTGCCGTCGCCGTAGGCGGGGGAGGTGTCGACGAGTGTGCCGCCTGCATCGACGAAGGCCGACAGCTGTGCCGCGGCCTCGTCACCGTCGGTGTCACGCCCCCAGTGCAGGGTGCCCAGACCGAGCCTCGACACTCGCAGCCCGCTCGTTCCCACTGCTCTGTATTCCATAACCGCCCACGCCTCGACACCGGATGAATTGGATCGGCGGGTGGTACCCGCCGATCATGAACCCTAGTAGTGCGCACGATGCGCCGAGAACAGCCACGCCGGGTACCGTCTGAGCCGTGAAACTTGGACTACACGCGTGTAATCCGGATGCCCCCAAGCTCATCCGCCGTCATGTCCGCTTCTCGTGTGGCCCGGGGTGCCACACGTGATCGGGGAGGCCATGACCTGGCTCCAGGCGATAATCCTCGGAGCGGTGCAGGGTCTGACGGAGTTCCTGCCCATCTCGTCCTCCGGACACCTGCGGATCGTGTCCGAGATCTTCTTCGGTACCGATGCGGGAGCGTCGTTCACCGCCGTCACGCAGTTGGGTACGGAAGCTGCTGTGCTGCTGTACTTCGCGCGGGACATCGGCCGCATCGTCGCCGCGTGGTTCCGTGGTCTCTTCCATGCCGAGCATCGCTCGGATCTCGACTACCGCATGGGCTGGTACGTGATCATCGGCACAATCCCGGTGGGTGTCCTCGGGTTTCTGTTCAAGGATCAGATCCGTACCGGCGCAAGGAATCTGTGGCTGATCGCCACGATGCTGATCGTGTTCGCGCTCGTGATCGCGGCCGCCGAGTACTACGGACGCAAGACGCGGCCGATCGAGGACCTGCGGGCCCGTGACGGCATCATCATGGGTTCCGCTCAGGCGCTGGCGCTGATTCCGGGCGTCTCGCGTTCAGGCGGCACCATCAGCGCCGGGCTGTTCCTCGGGCTCACTCGTGAGGCGGCCGCCCGGTACTCGTTCCTGCTCGCGATCCCGGCCGTCGTCGCTTCCGGATTGTTCAGTCTCCCCGATGCATTCGAGCCCGCCGGGGAGGGGCTCGTCGCGTCCGGTGCACAGTTGCTCGTCGCCACGCTCATCGCGTTCGCGATCGGCTACGCCTCTATCGCGTGGCTGCTCCGGTTCGTCGTCAACCATTCCATGTACTGGTTCGTCGGCTACCGCATCGCGCTCGGCACTCTCGTGCTGGTGCTGCTCGCGACCGGCGTGGTCTCGGCGACGTGACCTGTGCCGGAGCGGGGTCGCACTAGGCTGTAGCGCATGACGGTGATCCTGCTCCGACACGGACGTTCGACGGCGAACACGGCGCGCACCCTGGCCGGTCGGTCGAGCGGCGTCGCTCTCGACGAAGTCGGGGTGGAACAGGCGAAAGGCGTCGTCGATCGGCTGGCGGGGCTCGGCATCGCGGAGATCGTCCACTCGCCGCTGCTGCGCTGCGAGCAGACCGTCGCACCGCTCGCGGTCGACCGCGGTCTCACCCCACGCGTCGAGGACAGACTGGTCGAGGTCGATTACGGCCAGTGGACCGGGCGTGCGTTGAAGGAACTGGTCGAGGAACCGCTGTGGAAGGTGGTCCAGCAGCACGCGTCCGCGGCGGTGTTCCCCGGCGGCGAGGGGCTGGCGCAGGTGCAGGCCCGCGCGGTCGCGGCGGTACGGGAGCACGATCGCCGGCTCGCCGACGAGCGCGGCGCCGACGTGTTGTGGGTGGCGTGCAGCCACGGGGACGTGATCAAGGCCGTGCTGGCCGACGCGGTCGGAACGCATCTCGACGGGTTCCAGCGCATCGTCACCGAACCCGCCTCGATCAGCGTCGTCCGGTACACCGACACGAGACCGTACGTTCTGAGAATGAACGACACCGGGGGCGACCTGACTGGCCTCGACGGTCGAGGATCAGGACACGGCGCGCGCGAGCCTGTTCCCGGCGGTGAGGTCGGTAACGGCCGCTAGGCGGATAATGAAGCGGTACGCAGAATTCGAGGAGGTGCAATGCCACGCGCGATACACGTCTTTCGCACCCCTGATCGATTCGTAGCGGGGACGGTCGGCGAGCCGGGCGATCGGTCCTTCTACCTCCAGGCCGTGCACGATGCACGGGTCGTGAGTGTGTTGCTCGAGAAGCAGCAGGTGCAGGTGCTCGCGGATCGGATGGGGCTATTACTCGAGGAGGTGCATCGCAGGTTCGGAACGGCGGTGCCGCCCGAGGCCGGGGAACTCGGTGACGTGAGCCCGCTCGAGACCCCGCTCGACGTGGAGTTCCGGGTGGGCACAATGGGCCTCGGCTGGGATGCGGAGGCGGAATCGGTCGTGGTGGAGTTGCTCGCCGTCAGTGAGACGGAGTTCGACGAATCAGTCGTCCTCGACGACACGGAGGAGGGGCCCGACGCGGTGCGGGTGTTCCTGACTCCCGTCCAGGCCCGAGAGTTCGCGCTCCGATCCGAGCGTGTCATCGCGGCGGGACGGGCTCCGTGCCCGCTGTGCGGTGAGCCGCTCGGCGCGGACGGGCATGTGTGCATCCGGACGAACGGCTATCGGCGGATCGCCGGGTTCGACTCCTCCGTCGAGTTCGGGGAAGAGCTCTGACCACGGTGCCGATCGATCCTGTGGACCCGGCCGACGGCGAGGTGCTCGCGGCGGGCGAGCTGACGCTGGTCGGACGAATCGTGCACGCCAGTAACGCCACTCTCGTGTGTGACGCCGCCGCGGACGGCCGCTCGGTGCGATGCGTCTACAAGCCGATCCGTGGCGAGCAGCCTCTGTGGGACTTTCCGGACGGGACACTCGCCGGCCGGGAAATCGCGTCGTACCTGATCTCCGAGGAACTCGGGTGGGGAGTCATTCCGCAGACGATTCTGCGCGACGGCCCCCTGGGGCCCGGAATGGTGCAGCGATGGATCGACACCCCGGAGCGGCACCCGGAATCCGGCGGACAACTCGACCTGGTGGACATCTGCCCGCCCGAGGAGGTGCCGCCGGGCTGGCTGGAGGTCCTGCGTGCACTCGACGTCCAGGGCGCCGAGGTGTCTCTGATTCACGCCGACGATCCGCGGCTGCAGCGGATGGCGGTCCTCGACATCATCCTCAACAATGCGGATCGCAAGGGCGGCCACGCGCTCGAGGGCATCGACGGGTCCGTGTACGGCGTCGACCACGGCATCTGCCTGCACGAGCAGAACAAGCTCCGGACGGTGCTGTGGGGGTGGGCCGGTGCCCCGATCGCCGACGATCTGATGTCCGACGTGACGACACTGGTCGAGCGACTGTCCGGGGAGGAGTTTCCGGCGGTGCTCACCGAGCACATCACCGCGGCGGAGATCGAGGCGCTGCGCGAGCGCGCGACGGCGTTGCAGCGTCAGCCGGTCATGCCGCATCCCGCCGGTTCGCGCCCCATTCCGTGGCCGGCGTTCTAGCGACCCGGCATCTGCCGGGTACGGATCAATTCGAGGAGCAGGTCTCGTAGCGCCTGCGGGTCGGATACGCCTGCGGTGAGCGACGTGTCGTCCTGTTCGAGGGCGAGCAATCGTGTGTGGGTGTCGCGTCCGGTGGTGGTGAGGGTGACCCGCAGTTTCCGCTCGTCGCTGGGATCCGTGGTGCGCGTGACGAATCCGCTGCGTTCGAGGCGTTCGACCGTCCGGCTCATGGTCTGGTCGGTGACGCGGCACGCGCGCGCCATGTCGCGTTGCGACCGTGGGCTGTCAGTGAGGGTGTGCAGGGCGATGAGGCCCGCATGGGTGATGTCGTGCGCGCGCAGGACCTCTTCCCACGAGTGCTCCACGAGGCGTGCCGCGGTCGACAGCAGTCGCCCGGTGGGCCAGGCGTCGAAAACGCTGTCGGGGTCGGGCGCCGCGTGGGCGGGATCGGGGTGGGGCACCGGCGTCTCCGTGCAATTGTTCAGCGGGCTGAATAAACTTATCCTCGAAGTGTCCCGAGAGTAGCCGTCGACCGACCCTGGAGGCCCCGTGAGCACGCCAGAACGAAACGCACCACCGGCGCGCCGAACGTCCCGGCTGCGCTGGCTGCTCCCGGCGGTGCTGGTGCTCGTGTGGCTCGGAGTCGGCGGCTTCGGCGGACCGTTCGCCGGCAAACTCGGCGACGTCCAGCAGAACGACAACACCGCGTTCCTGCCGTCGTCCGCGGAGGCGACCGAGGCGGGCGCGCTCTACGAAGGTTTCACGGACACCCGATTCGTGCCGGCGATCGTCGTCGCCGAACGCGATTCGGGGACAACAGCGTCCGATGCCGACTTCCTCACACGAGCCGCAGCCGGGGTCGCGGGGACGGAGGGCTTCGGCGAGCAGACGTCGCCGCCGATCCCGTCGCAGGACGGGCGCGCGCTGCAGTTGATCGTCCCGGTCGACTCGACCGTCGACGTCGGCGACAGCGTCGAAGTTCTGCGGGCCGAACTGGACAGCCCGCCGGACGGACTGACCGTGCTGGTCACCGGGCCTGCCGGGCAGGTCGCGGATCTCTCGACGGCGTTCAAGGGCATCGACGGGCTGTTGCTGTTGGTGGCAGCCGCGGTGGTCCTGCTCATCCTCGTCGTCGTCTACCGCAGTCCGCTGCTGCCGTTCCTGGTGCTGTCGTCGGCGGTGTTCGCGCTGGGGCTCGCAAGTCTGCTCGTCTACCTGCTCGCCGACGCCGGGGCGATCGCCCTCAACGGCCAGAGTCAGGGAATCCTGTTCATCCTCGTGTTCGGTGCCGCCACCGACTACGCGCTGCTGCTCGTGGCGCGCTACCGCGAGGAACTTCACAACGAACCCGACCGGTTCGACGCGATGAAGCGGGCGTGGCGGGCCACGGTCGAACCGGTCGCCGCGTCGGCCGGCACGGTGATTGCGGGCGTGCTCTGCCTGCTGCTGTCCGACCTGAACTCCAACCGTGGTCTGGGACCGGTCGCGGCCCTCGGCATCGCGGCGTCGTTCGTGGCGTCGATGACCTACCTGCCCGCCGTGCTGGTGCTCTTCGGGCGCATCGCCTTCTGGCCCAAGCGGCCGGCCTACGATCCCGCGCACGCCGACCGTGACGAGGCGGCCGATCACCGGTTCTGGGGTGCGCTGGCCCGCAAGGTGGGCGCGCATCCGCGGCGGTTCTGGATCGCGTCGACGCTGGTACTCGTGGCCTTCGCGCTGCTGCTGCCGACATTCAAGGCGAGCGGTGTCGCGCAGTCCGACATCTTCCTCCTCGACGTCGACTCCGTCGCCGGGCAGCAGGTCCTCGGCGAGCACTTCGACGCAGGCTCCGGTTCGCCCGCGATCGTCGTCGCCGACGCCGGTGCGGTCGACGGGGTACTGGCGGCGTCCCGGGTCGAGGGCGTGAGCGAGGTGCGGGCGGTGACCGCTCCCGGGGACGCGGCCCCGCTCGTCGTGGACGGACGCGTCGCGGTCCAGGCGACCCTGACCGATCCGGCCGACTCGCTCGCCGCCGAGCGCACGATCGAACGGCTGCGCGAATCCGTACACGCAGTGCCCGGCGCGGACGCGCTGGTCGGCGGGCCGACCGCGACCGATCTCGACACCAAGAACACCTCGACACGCGATCGGACGGTGATCATCCCGGTCGTCATCCTCGTGGTCTTCGCGATTCTCGCGCTGCTGCTGCGGTCGCTGCTGGCCCCACTGCTGTTGATGGGCACCGTGGTGCTCTCGTTCGCGGCCACGCTCGGAGTGTCGTCGCTGGTGTTCGATCACCTGCTGGGCTTCCCCGGGGCGGACCCCGTGGTGCCGCTGTTCGCGTTCGTGTTCCTCGTGGCCCTCGGCATCGACTACAACATCTTCCTGATGACCCGGGTGCGCGAGGAAGCTCTGCGGGTGGGTACCCGACGAGGCACGCTCCGGGCACTCACCGTCACCGGCGGCGTGATCACGTCTGCCGGGGTGGTGCTCGCGGCCACGTTCTCGGCGCTGGCGGTGATCCCGCTGCTGTTCCTTGCGCAGCTCGCGTTCATCGTCGCGTTCGGCGTGCTGCTCGACGCCCTCCTGGTCCGCTCGTTGCTCGTGCCCGCGCTCACTGTGGACATCGGGCAGCGGATCTGGTGGCCGAGTCGTCTGGCGTCGGCGCCCGAGCCGTCACCCACGCCGCCCGCGAGGGCGGATTCGACTCTCCACTAGGCTCGTTCCCATGCAGTCTTGGTCCGACACCGCTGTCCCGTCCGTGCCCGGTCAGGGTCCTGCCCTCCGGCTCTACGACACCGCGGATCGGCAGGTGCGGCCGGTGACCCCGGGTGCGACCGCGAAGATGTACGTGTGCGGCATCACGCCGTACGACGCGACGCACCTCGGCCACGCGGCAACCTATCTGACGTTCGACCTGGTGAACCGGGTGCTGCGGGACGCCGGACACGACATGCACTACGTGCAGAACGTCACCGACGTCGACGACCCGCTGTTCGAACGCGCCGACCGTGACGGCGAGGACTGGGTGGTGCTCGGCATGCGGGAGACGGCCCTGTTCCGCGAGGACATGGAGGCGCTCCGCGTCCTGCCGCCGCGCGACTACATCGGTGCCGTGGAGTCGGTGAACGAGGTCGTCGAGCTGGTCGAAAAGTTCGTTGCCTCCGGTGCCGCCTACGTCGTGGACGACCCCGAGTACCCGGACGTGTACTTCCGGGCGGACGCGACCGCGCAGTTCGGTTACGAGTCCGGCTACGACCGCGCGACGATGGACCACTTCTTCGCCGAGCGCGGTGGCGACCCGAAGCGGCCCGGCAAGCGTGATCCGCTCGATGCCCTGGTGTGGCGTGCGCAGCGTCCCGGCGAGCCGTCGTGGCCGTCGCCGTTCGGTCCCGGCCGTCCCGGCTGGCACATCGAGTGTGCCGCCATCGCACTCAACCGCATCGGCTCGGGTTTCGACATCCAGGGCGGCGGTAGCGATCTGATCTTCCCGCACCACGAGTTCTCGGCCGCGCACGCCGAATCCGCCACGGGTACGGACCGTTTCGCTCGCCACTACGTGCACACCGGCATGATCGGTCTGGACGGCGAGAAGATGTCGAAGAGTCGCGGCAACCTCGTCTTCGTCTCGAAGCTGCGCGGCGAGGGCGTCGATCCCGCGGCCATCCGGCTGGGTCTGCTGTCCGGGCACTACCGCCTCGATCGTCCGTGGACCGACCAGGTGCTGTCCGACGCACAGGAGCGGCTTGCGCTGTGGCGCAAGGCCGCAGCACTCGAGTCGGGCCCGTCCGCCGACGACACGATCGCGCGATTGCGTCAGCACCTCGCCGACGACCTCGACACGCCCAAGGCCCTCGACGCGATCGACGGATGGGCGCGGCGTGCCGTCGATCACGGCGGCCCGGACACGGCTGCACCCGTGGCGTTCGCGGCGGCAGTCGATGCGTTGCTGGGCGTCGAACTGCACTGATCCGGCTCGGCCCGCTCAGAGTCGGGTGAACTTCTCGCTGTCCGCCTCGAATTCGGTGAGCAGTTCGGTCGTGAGGGTCGGTCGGGTGTCGGCTATCGCCGACAGGTAGTCGTCCGTGGTCGCGGGACGTCCGGATCGGTCGGCGACCTCACGTTCGAACGCGGCCTGGGAACCCTTCCGGGACGCGAACTCGATGTCGGCGGGGGTGAACAGTTCGCTCGCCTCCACCAGTCGGTCGAGATCGACGTGTGCCGCCGACGCCCCGAGATACCGCTGCCACACGGCGTGCCGCGCCGGTGTGTCCGGTGGACCGACGGGGATCATGTAGTCGAATCGGCCCGGGCGCAGGAACGCCGAGTCCAGTGATCGCACCGAATTGGTCGCGCAGACCAGCAGTCGCCGCTCGCCTTCGCGGAATGCGGGGATGAGTTTGAGGAGTTCGTTCGTCACCCCGTGCGCGGGGTTGGTGGCGACTCCGCTTCGGGCACTGGCGATCTCCTCGACCTCGTCGATGAAGAGCACCACTTCGTCGAGTTCGGCGAGATCCGCGAAGACGTCGCGCAGCGACGCCGCGAGGCCGCCCTCGGACGAGGCGGCGAGCCGGGACGGGAAGAGTTCGACGAACGGCCAGTCCAGCCGGGACGCGATGGCTTTCGCGAAGCTGGTCTTGCCGGTTCCGGGCGGTCCGAAGAGGATGACGGCCTTGGGTGGATGGACTCCGTAACGGTCGGCGAGGTCGGGGTTCTCGAGCGGGGAGACGATGCGGCGCTCGATGACCTCCTTGACGCCCTCCATGCCGGACATGGTCTGCCAGAGCCCCTCCGGCATGACGCGACCGCCGAGTTCGCTGAGCAGCGTCTTGTCGGGGCCCAATGGCTCGAGCAGTTCGTAGTAGACGAGGCCGTCGCGTCGCAGGTAGCCCGAGTGCTCGAACGCGGCCGACCCGGTGGCGGCTTCCGGCAGCACCGCCGAGATGCGATGGGCGCCGGCGCTGCGCAGACGGCGCTCGAGGTTGGCCAGCAGTGCGCTGCCGATGCCGCGATTGCGCCAGCGTGCACCGAGCGCGACGAGCAGGATCCACGCGCGTTCACCGTGTACCTGCGCGACCGCCATGCCGACGAGTTCATCACTCACCGTCGCCACCACGGCGGGCTGGCCGGCTCTCGCGGCGGCCATCACCTCGGCGAGCGTGAACACCGGTTCGGGAGAGCCGGGTACTCGGCTCTGATCCCAGATCTGGATGGCCTGGTCCAGGTCGTCGTCCTGGAAGTCGCGCAAACGCCACACCGGCATCCGCGTTCACCTCGATCCCATCGTCGGGTCTCTCAAGTAGACACCGCGCTGCCGGCCTTGTCAGTCCGTGCGGCGAATCGCCTCGGCCACGAGATCGGGGCAAATCGCCTGGTCATGGAGCCTTTCGAGCGCAAACGCCCGTGGTGTGCCTCACCGGCTCGCTAGATTGTGAGTGGGTCTACTGCGATGTGTGGAGGCGATTCGGCCATGACACCGGACGAACTCATGAACGAGGCGTGCAGGCTGGCGATCGAGTCGGTCACGAACAACTGGGGTGGCCCGTTCGGGGCCGTGATCGCGCGAGACGGGGAGATCGTGGCGCGGGGCCAGAACCGCGTGCTGCTCACCGGAGACGTCACCGCGCACGGGGAGGTCGAGGCCATCCGCAAGGCAATCGTGGTACTGAACGCCGAGGCGCCGAGCATCTCGCGTGAGCATCTCGACGAGTCCACGCTGAGGCTGGTGCCGCGCCCGGCGGGCTCGCCGGACCGGGTGCCCGAACGGGCTCGGATGCTGATGGGCATGGAGATCTACACGTGCGGCGCACCGTGCCCGATGTGTATGAGCGCGATCTACTGGTCACGGCTCGACGCGGTGTACTTCGCGAGCGATCTGCCCGCCACCAGCGGCATCGGTTTCGACGACGCGTTCCAGTACGAGGACTTCTCGCGCCCGCTCGCGGATCGTTCCATCAAGATCGAGCAGATTCGTGCCGATCTCGGGGCCGCGGCCTACGCGACGTGGGCCGAGAAGCCCGACAAGCACCCGTACTGACATGGCGGAGCGGCCCGCGACGGTGGTGGTCACGCATCCGTTGCGTCCCGGCGTCGCCGCGGACTTCCGGCGCTGGCAGACGGAAGTCGACTCCGCGGCTGCGTCTTTCGCGGGATTTCTCGGGACCGAGGTCACGCCGCCACTGAACGGCGGTTGCGAATGGTCGGTCGTCTATCGCTTCGATTCGCTCGATCACCTGCGCGCCTGGCTGGACAGCGGCCGGCGCCGCGAACTGGTAGACGGTGCCGGTGCGTTGTTCACGACGCCGCCGACACAGAATGTGCTGTTGGAGAACTCCTCGGACGCGGTGACGGTCGTCGTGTCGCATCCGCCCGTGCCCGGCCGCGAGGCCGAGTTCATCGCGTGGCAGCGCCGAATTACCGATGCGGAGAAGAAGTTTCCCGGATTTCGTGGTTCGGAGTGGCATCCGCCGATCCCGGGTGTGCAGGACGACTGGACGATTCTGTTCACGTTCGATTCCCAGGAGCATCTCGACCAGTGGCTGGAATCGCCGCAGCGCGCGGCCCTGCTTGCAGAGGGACAGGCGTTCAAGAACTTCACCGTGCGGCCGATCCCGAACCCGTACGGTTCCTGGTTTCCTGCGGGCGGTGCCGGCGACGCGCAGGTTCCGTCGTGGAAGACCGCACTCTCGGTCCTGGTGGGGCTCTACCCACTGGTCGTGGTGCTCACGATCCTGATCGACGAACTGTGGCCGGGCGCTCCGCTCTGGGCGAGCCTGCTGCTCGGCAACATCGCTTCGGTATGTCTGCTGACCTGGGTGGTGATGCCGGTCGTCACCCGAGTGCTGCGCTTCTGGCTGGAGCCGGGGGAGGGCACCGATCGGCGCATCGACACGATCGGACTGGTGATCTCCGTCGTGTTCCTCGCTGGCGCCGCGCTCGTGTTCTGGCTCGCGACGACAGTGGTGTGGTCGCTGCCGTGACAGCCGGATCGGATACTAGCCAGACCCCGTCACCGTGAGCCACAGCAGCGCGACGTTGAGCGCGATGATGAGCCCGGCGAACAGCCACGCGAGGGCGGTGGTGACCGGCGCGTTGCGCTCGGGGCCCATCAGATCGGCATCCGACGTCATCCGCACCAGGGGGACGAGCGCGAACGGGATGCACAGGCTCAGCACGACCTGGCTGATCACGAGCGCATACGTGGGATCGACGCCGATCCCGAGCACGATCAGTGCCGGGATCAGTGTCACGATGCGCCGGGTGAGGACGGGGATCCGCATGTTCAGCAGTCCGTGCATGATCTCGGATCCCGCTGCGCAGCCCACCGACGTCGAGGCGAGACCGGACGCGAGGAGTCCGACCGCGAACACCACGGCGACGCCCGGGCCGAGTGACGCCTGGATCGCGGCGTGCGCGCCCTCGATGCTGTCGGTGTCGGGCACGCCGCGCAGCGCCGACGCGGCGAGCAGGAGCATGCCGATGTTCACTCCACCCGCGACCACCAGTGCGCCCGTGACATCCCACCGGGTGATCCGCAGCAGACGATGAAGGCGCGGTCCGTGCCCGGCAGCGCCGTGCCGGTCGCGGGCCAGGGCAGAGTGCAGATAGATCGCGTGTGGCATGACGGTGGCACCGAGCATGCTGGCCGCGAGCAGAACGGTCTCGGAACCCTCGAACCGGGGGACCAGGCCCGCCACGGCATCGCCGGCCGAGATGTCGGTGAAGGCCAGCCCCGACAGGAACCCGATCGTGATGATCGCGAGCAGGCTCATCACGACGAACTCGAAGGTGCGCTGACCGTGACGCGACTGGATCGACAGGATCACCATCGACACGATGCCGGTGATGAGTCCGCCGACGAACAGGGGTAGACCGAACAGCAGATGCAGGGCGATCGCGCCGCCGATCACTTCCGCGAGATCGGTCGCGGCGGCCATGCCCTCCGCTTGCAGCCAGAAGGCTCGCCGATTCCTCTTGCGGAGGCGCTGCCCCAGCATCTCCGGCAGCGACCGCCCGGTGACCAGGCCGAGTTTCGCCGAGAGGTACTGAATCAGGACCGCCATCGCGTTCGCGAGTACGAGCACCCAGATGAGGAGGTATCCGTACTTGGCGCCGGCTGTGAGGTTGGCCGCGACATTGCCCGGATCGACGTAGGCGATCGCGGCGACGAAGGCCGGACCCAGCAGGGCCGCGGAGCGAAGGCTGCCGCCCCGCCGTCGCGGCGCTGAGGGTGCGTCGATCTCGGTGCTCACTGGACTCCGCTCGCTGAACTCTTCGGGCATGCCGCGAGCACCGGTGACGCGGTGGTTCGCTACTACGCACTATAGATTTCGGTGACCCGAACTTTCAAGCGGAGGCGTACCCCGGAACCGACTCGCCCCCTGCCGGACATGCTGTCCGACAGGGGGCGAGATGGTCGAGATGGTGCGGTGCGTCAGTGGAAGACGGCGAGCGCGCGCTGGAAGCTGTCGATCCGCTGAACCAGGCCGTGCGTGCCACCGTTGACGATGCGCGACACGGACTCGATGCTGCCGCTGTCCGACACGGAGTTGAGGTTGCGGGACTGCCAGTACCAGGCTGCGGTCTCGAAGGCGTTCTCCGGCGTCGCCATCAGCTCGGGGTTCGCGATGAAGTCGATGCCGAGGTACTGGCTGACGCTCTCGTAGTTGTGCCGGCCGGTGACCTGAATGGCGCCGCGGCCCTTGAAGCGCTCACCGTCGCCGGGTGCGACGTTGCCGAGATCCGAACGACCCTCGTAGGCGCGGCCGGACGCATACTCCTCGAACGTGCGGAAGGAGTCGGACTCGACGACGAGCTGCGCGAGGAACGCGGCCTTCCGGAGGGGGGTGTCGATCGCTGCCTTCGCCAGTGCCTCGTTGAGGGGCGCGACGTACTGTGCCAAGCGGTCGGCAGCCACCTGCGGCACGATGTTGACGAGCTCGTCGAGCGTGACGGACGCCGGTGCCGGCGGTGCGGGTGCGGGGGCGGGGGCCATCGGTGCCGGCGCCGGGATGATGCTCGCCTGCGACACGGGGGCGGGTGCGGTGGAGGAGAGGGGGAGGTCGAGTGCCTTCAGCAGGCCCGCGGTGTCGAGGAACTGCGCGGGGGCGGCAGGTAACGCTGGCGTGATGCTCGCGGATGCGATGGGCGCGGCAGCGAGGTTGCCGGCGCAGAGCCCGGCCACGGTGGCGGTCGCGAGGACGGCGACGCGGGCCCGGGACAGGAGTCCGCGCTGGGTGCCGGTCTTTCGATCGTTCGTGCAGTCAAGGGTGTTATGCAAGGCTCATGCTCCGGCTGAGGGCTGCGGGGGCAACCGCGTCGGGCGTGAACACCGGTAGTATCGATAGCGATCGTCGTGATCGAGACCGTCGGATCACCGGGTGGTCACGGCAAGGTCACAACCAGATAACAGGCTGTTACCAAAGATCTTCAAGTCATCGAGACGAGTGCCACTTCGGGCATCCAAAGTGATTCAGATCACAAAGCTGACGGCGTGTCGTTGCGGGGATTGTGTCGTCAGACCTGGTAGATAACGCATTCGGGGGCGGGCGGATCGAGTGATCCGGGCGCCCCGATTGCCCTTTCCGGGGCCTAAACGTCCGCGAATTCGAGTCCGCCGTCGGCGGTGGCGGGGACGCGGCGACGGAGCGGCGAGCCCAGAGCCCGCGCGAGATTACTCCCGTCGTGCTCCGCCAGCAGATCGCCGCCCGACCACACCAGCAGAGCCGCGCTGACGCTCTGCTCCGCCGTCGAGTGAGCCAGATCGTAGTGAGCGCAGCCGGGCACGCCCGCGTACGTGATCCAGAGGTCGTATCCGGTCATGAAGAGGTCGAGATCGAACTGGACGCTGAGGCCGAGCAGTTCGCTGCGCCCGTTGTCGTCGACACCGGCGAACGCCTCGTCCAGGCCGAGCAGTCGCGGAGAGTGCGGGTCGGCCGACGAGAGCATGACGTGGGCGGCGGCGAAGAGCGGCAGGTGCAGCGACACGGACTGCTCGCCACCGGACAGTGCGCTGTGGCGGGCGACGGTGAGACGGTCCTCGCTGCCGTCGCCGCCGACGAGCGTGAACGAGAACACCCGCCACCGGCGGTAGTCCAGCGCCGACGCGAGGATCTCGGGATACGAGCGCTCCGGATGTGCGGCCCGCGCGATCCGGACCTGCGCGGCGAAGTGGGCGCGGATGGTCGCCAGTTCGTCGGCGCTCAGTGCCGAGTGCGCCCGGTCCAGCAGCTTCGAGACGGCCCGCGAGCTGTCGTCGAGGTTGTCGGCGAGCACCCAGTGCACGCCGATCGTGCTGCCCGACGACATGCGGCGCTCGCGCATCTCGGTGCCCATCTGCGCGATCAGATCACGGGCGTCGGCGGTGCGTTCGTGGATCTGCTGGGCGAGACCGGTCAGCAACGCGTCCTCGAGGATGCGCCGCTCGGAATCGGTGAGCAGCACCTCCTGGTCGTGACGCGCCGCCCCGATCCGGGTCGCGAAGTCGCCGATCGAGGAGAAGCCCTGATCGTCCTGGACGCGGACGACGGTCAGTCCGTCCGGCGCATCCCACTGCAGCCGATAGTCCTGGCCCGCCGCGGCGAGTTGGGCATCGAAGTCCTGCAGGGCGGCGGTGAGGGCCGAACGAGTCGACTTCTTGGCGTTCTCGCTCGTCTTGACGGCCGCGGTCGCCGTGTCCATCGCGCGATACAGGTTCCCGACCTCGGGCGGCAGAATCGGTGCATCCGGATCGCCCTCGGTGACGATTCGGTAGACCAACTGGTCCGGGGTGAGCCATGCCGCGTTGCTCTGCGGCCAGGTGTGCTCACCGGCCACCCCGAGGAGGTCGAGCAGGTCGCGCCGCGCGTACGGCGCGAGCCGGTCCACGTCGGTGCGGGTCTCGGTGAGCGCGCTGCGCAGCGCCTCGACCGCGGCGCTGTGTGCGCCCTCCGCCTTGCCGATCTGCTCGACCGCGGTGTCGTACGCCTTGCGGGCGCCGCGCTGCTCGGTCTTGCACACCTCGATCCGCGCACGGGCCTCCTCGAGGTCGGCGTCGATCTGCTCGGCACTGGCCCCCAGCGCCTCCCTGAGGGTCTCGAGCCGCGAGACCTGCTGCGCGTAGTTCTCCTCGGCGACCGCTGCCTCCTCGACGAACTCGTCGGTGTTACCGCGGGCTTCCTCGAGTCGGTCCTCCGCCTCGCGGGTGTGTTCGAGTTCCTTCTCGTGCTCGCGGCGGCAGCGCAGCAGCTGCTCGCCCTGGCTCTCGAAGTGTCGGATCGAGGCGGCCAGGGCGTCGATGTCGCGGGCGTGGTGCGACGCGCGGTGGGTGACCGCGATCGCTCGTAGCTGCTTCTCCTTCGCCGTGTGATCAGCGATCGCCTGGTCCAGTTCGTCACCGGACGTGGTCGTCGACTCGGACCGGATGCGGAGTGCTCCGGCGGCCTCTGTCAGCTTCTTGATGGCGGCCAGCACCGCCGACGTGCGGGGCAGCGCCTTGCCTGCCCCGGTCAGCCGGTCGACGACCGCGGCGGTCTCCGCCTCGGCATCGCGCGCGGCGGCGAGGGCTTCCTCGGCTGCCGCGATATCCAGATCGATCTCCTCGAGTCGCTGGGCGCGGCGGCGTTCGCGTGCCGTCGTGCCGATGTACTCGGCTTCGGACTTGACGTGTCGGCCGCGCTGGACACCCTGGCGGAAGTGTCCGTCCACCCCGATTCCGACGACGGAATCGCCGGCCGTGTTGCCGCGGTCCAGCGAGATCGACTCGAGAATCGCCTGCACCGTCGACTCCGGCACGCCCGCGTCGGGTTCGACCTCGAGGACGTCTGCCAGAGTCGGCCCCGTCGGGCGCCGGTCGGCGGGCAGGGCCGTGAGGTACTGCTCGGACTCGAGGCTCGGCGGCGGGCCGTCGCCGCCGAAGATCCACCCGTCCAGGAGGTTCGCAGCCGCCAGCGCCGACTCGACTCCCGCCGCGAGGGCCGGTTCGACGCCGCTTGCGAACCGAACCAGACGCCACAGCGGGGCCCCGGAGAGGTCACTGCGGTCACCGGTGCGGAACGCGAAGCCGGCCGGGGCGTCGTCGTGCTCGGCGGCGACCAGCTTGCGGTCGGCCCGCAGCGCGGCGATCCGGTCCCTCGCCGCCGACTGCTCGGCGACCGCGTCTCGGCGCTGGGCACGCTGCTCGTCGAGCGCCGACTGCGTCTCCTCGTGCAACACCGTCGTCAGGCTGGGGGAGTCGTCCTCGCCGGCCCGCGCGAGGGCGGCATCGAGGCCCGCGAAGAGATTCGCGGTCACCCCGATCGACGCGTACTCGGTCGAATGCTCGGTCCACCATCCGCGCAGAGCCGCGGCACAATCGGCGCGGGCGAGTTCGACCGAGGCCTCCGCCTCCGCGACCGCGGCCTGCGCCGATTCGAGGAGTTCGCGTCCTCTGTCGGCGGCGCGATCGGCGCGATCCCGTTCGGTGCCCGCCTTCTCGACGGTGGCGAGCGAGGCGCGGACGGCACGCACGTCGCCGTCACGTTCTTCCGCATGACCGCGAACCGCGGCGGTGATCTGGTCGGAGCGCGAGCCGTCCGGCAGCGGTGTCCAGGCGATGCCCGCCTGTTCGGCCGCATCCGCCAATTGCTCCTCCGCGTGGACGAGCGCCGCGGTGGCCCGACGCACCGAATCGGTTGCGCGCATTGCCTCGTCGGTGCGTTGCTCGAGCGTCGCCTGCGCTCTGCGGGCCTTGTCGGCCTGCTGTTCGGTGGACAACTTGAGCTGAGCGACAGCCGCGGCGAGGTCGTCGAGCTGCTGCTTGCCCTCGTAGGCGCCCGAGCGCTGGAGGGTGTCGAGGTCGGCGCGAGCCTGCTCGAGCGCGCGCTCGGCGGCGGTGAAACGATCCTCGGCGAGCAGGCGCTCTTCCTGACGCGACGACTGCAGCGCGACCGCGCCGTCCAGAACTGATTGCGCGCGTTCCACCGATTCGAGGCGCCGGGCGACCTGTTCGACGTCGGTACGTGCCTGCTGTGCCAGATACTTCGAGTACACGGTCACGAAGCTCTGCGCCGCCTGGTCCGCGGCGGCGAGGCCCTCGAGCGCCCGGCCGACCTCCTCCATGTCGCTGAACGAGCGCGCGGCCTCGAGGACGAGTTGCTCGTCGAGCGGTCGCAGACCGTCGGTGAGGGCCTGTGACAGGCCCTTGGGGTCGAGGTTCTTCGCCAACTGTGGACGGCGCAGCGTCAGGATGAGATTGATCAGCTGGTCGTAGCGCTCGGCGCCCAGCCCGAACAGCCGGGCGTCGATCGCACCGCGGTAGTCGACAGGGCGGTCGGTGATCGCATCACTGCCCAGCTGTTCTGCGAGTTGCTTCTTCGTGAGCGGACGGTCGTCGTCGCCGAGTAGTGAGAAGTCCACGCCGACGCGGCCGTCGGCGACGAAGTACCAGCGGGTGACCTTGTCGTTCTGCCGGCTCGCGCGCATGCCGATACCGACGGTGACTGCCTCCGGGTCCTCCTGTGGCCCACGCGCGAACTCCATCCACACGTACGAGTGCGCCGAATCCTGGCCCCGGTAGAGCAGGTTCGACTTCATCGTCCGTTCCTCACCCGCGAACGGATTGAGGCGGCGGGGCTCGATGCGCCCGTCGAACACGAACGGGAACAGCACCTCGAGTGCCTTGGTCTTGCCCGAGCCGTTCGGACCGCGGAGCACCAGTCGGCCGTCGGCGAACGAGAACTCCTGGTCGCGGTAGTCCCAGAGATTGATGATCCCGGCGCGGGTCGGCTTGAAACGCGCAGATGCCATGCGAAAGATGCCTCTACTTCTCTAGGTGTTCGGCTTGGCCGGGAACCGGTTCGTGGAACAACTCGGACTGGGCTGTCCGGTCACGAATGTTGACGACGACGCCCCGGAACCGTGCGATCGGCGGCAGCACGAGGATGCCGCCGTCGACGATCCGGATCAGCTGGAGCCGATCGAGCAGAGCGATCGCATTGCGGCGCAGCCCCTTGCGGTCGGCCTGCCACTGCGCGGCGAACGTGCGGCCGAAGCGCAGCACGAGTTCGTCGACGGCCGCGGTGATCCAGTGGTCGTCGAGGAGCGCGTAGTGAGCGGGTTCCCGTTCTGCCTCGGCATCGAGCGAGAGATCCGGCCGGTCGGCAGGGGCGAGGGTGTCGGCGAGTTCCTCGAAGATGCCGGCACGCGGGATCGCCGAGTCCAGTCGCTCGATCAGTTCGGCCTGGTCGGTGGTCGGCAGTGGCCGGAGGGGGAGCGGTTCGGCATCGAGATCGAGGACGCGGTCGGCCACCTCACCGGCGAGCAGGAGCGCGACCTGCGCGATGGTGCCGGTGCTCGGGAAGCGGACGTCGGACATCCGGCCCGACGGATCGATCATCGCGATGCCCTCGGCGCGGCGTTCGGCGACCAGGCCGGTGAGATCCTCGACGTCGGTTGCTGTGCGGGGCAGCGCCAACTGCAGGCGTTCGTCGTCGGTGAGGGCGTCGGCGTACACGACGGGCCGTTCCACCAGCGCGCGCCGCATCCGCCGGGCGGTCTCCCGCGGATCTGTCGTCCGGTAGCCGGTGATGTCCTCGTCGACGGGTGCGTCCTCGCCCGCGAGTAGGGACCGCACCGACGTCAGATGCTGGAGCGCGCGCGGCGGCCGGAACAGCGCCACGACGACCGACCGGTCGATGTCGTACAGGGCCTCGCCCGCATCGGGGTTGGACGCCCACCCGCTCGCGTCACCGTCGGCAAGGACGATCGCCCCGCGCGCGGCGAGCCAGCCGACGGCGTCGACGAACGCGTCGCGGTCCGCCGCCCGTTCGGTGGACAGAGCCACTCCGGGCACCTGCCCGGCCTCGGTCGCGACGTGCTCGGCCAGTTCTGTCAGCGTGATCTGGTTGCCCGCGCGACCCAGTGCGGCGAGCGCGAGGGCCAGGTACGCGTAGCGGTGCCGGTCGAAGGTGCGGTCGTTGGCGGTGCGCGCGGGTGCGCCCGGTTCGAGGCGGTCTGCGACCGTGAACAGACGGGCGGTGGTCTCGGTGACCTCGAGTCGGTAGCCGAACAGCTCGAGCAGGTCGTCGCGCAGTTCGGTGGCCCATCTGCGTAGCAGCGGCAGCGCGAGGCGATCGGGGTAAGTCTGCGTCACAAGGTGATTCGACAGGATCACCCGCGCGGCCCGCTGATAAGAGTCGAGGTCCAGCGGGGAGACTGCACGGTTCCTCATCGGACGCTCACCCGCAGTCCGTCCAGGTGGAGCTTGCCGCGCGCAGTCTGCACCACCGTCGATTCGCCGTTGGGGCTGAGCGTGAGTCGCACGCCGTTCTCCGAACCGGTCGAGCTGGGAACGGATCCGGTGACCGGTACACGGGCGGTCAGGGCCGCGTTGAGCAGGCTGAGCAGGACGTCCGTCTCCTGTTCGTCGAGTACCCGGTCGTACGCCCCCGACGCCGCCAACGACGACGCCGCGACCGCGCGGGCGCGCTGGGACGACAGCTGTTCCTCGCGCAGTCGCCGGATGCTGCCCTCATTGCGCTGCACGCGCGACGGCATGCCGGGCTGCGCAGCGCGGCCGGTCTCGGCGAGTGTCCGGGAGATCTCCACCGGCGTCGCGTCCCACCAGGACCGGGAGTCGGGAATGATGTCCGCATCCGGATGCACCATCGAGACATGGCGCGGTCGGCCAAGGTCGAAGACCAGTTGGAACAGGGCGTGCGCAGAATCCTCGTCGGGCGTCGCTGCGAACCAGCCCGCGAGATGCCGGAGCTGACTTTCCCGGCTCACCCCGCCGCGTCGGGTCTCGGTCACGCGGCGCAGCAACGACAGCACCGCCGCAATCGCGCTCATGGTGCCCTCGCGCAGCCGATCGGACTCGCTCGGTCCGGTGGCGGCGACAAACCACTGGGCCAACCCCGACCAGCGTGCCCGCCAATCGGATTCGCGTTCCTCACGGGACAGGAAGACACGGTCGTCGCTGGCGGCGGCGCGCGCGATCAGCGACTCGATCCCGGTGGCCTCGACGGTCTCGATCGCGGCACCCAGCTTGGGTGCGTAGCGGGCGAGATCGGAACTGAACTCGCGCATGTGGCTGAGCAGTGCGTCCTTGTGGGACAGGAAGGCCTCGGGCGTGATCTCGGTGGTGCGCACCAGATCGCCGAGCATGAGATAGAACTGGGCCGCCCGCGCCGCCATGTCGGTGAGCGTCGAGTCGAGCCGAGCGAGCTTGCGGTAGATGAGGTCGCCGTCCCCGCGCCGGTTGGCCTCGGCCAGTTCCTCGAGGTCGGCGAGCAGGTCGGGCAGCGCGAGCCGGGAGAGCGTCGCATCCTCGAGACGCGCGTGCAGTAGATCCTCGACCGCCCGGAAGACCAGGTATCCGGCCTGGCTGAACTGGTACACGAAGTGCCGGTTCCGGTATTCGGCGAGAGTCGCCGCGCGGCTGCCGTCGTAGCTGCGTTCGAGTACGCCCCACGTGTGCAACTGCTCGAGTAGGGGCGTGATCTCGGCGTGGGTGAGCGCGCCGGTGGCGTCGTCGCCTGCGATCCGGGCCAGGATGTCGGCGGCATCGCCGGCGTGCAGCAGCACAACGTAGTTCGCGCGCGCATGGTCGAAGGCACGCAGCACCCACAGATAGTCGGCGCGCTTCTCCGCAGTCGTGAAGGAGAACAGGCGCAACCGGTCCTCGCGCACGGCGAAATCCACGTCCGAAGCCACGCCAGACGCGACAGACGCACGCGTGTCACCCGAATCGCTCACCGTGACAGCGTAGGGCGTCGGTCGGTCCGCGAGCGAACACGCCGGTCGGTCACCTCTGCCGGCGCATCTCACGGCGCCATGCGGACTCGTCCGCGCTCAAGGTAGCCAGCTGGTAGTCGGCCGCATCAGGGTGCCGGAACGGCCCCGCCACCAGGTCTGCATAGACGTGGGTGGGTGCGACGCAATGAAGTCCGCCGCGGATCTCCATCCGTTCGAAGACGACCGCCGACCACGGCGTCGCTACGACGACGTCGCCGCGGCCGTCGACGGGGCGCAGGTCGAGTGCGGCGGCGAAGGCGTCGACGTCGTCGGCATACAGCTCGAGCACGTCGGCCGCGGCGTAGTCGGTGGCGCCGATCCCGGTGACCGCATACCCGAGTTCGCCGTTGCCGGCGGCCAGCCGTTCGCGCAGATCCTCGAGCCCGTTCGGTGCCCCGAAACGCCGCGTGGGGCAGGGCTTGCGGTCGCCGGCCCACGCCCGCAGCATGTGTTCCCAGCGGACGCCGGTGATGGGGCCGCGCGGCGTGCGGGTGAGCAGCTCGCGTTCGGCGAGCACCTCGACGACCCGGTAGGCGGCGCCGGTCGATGCGCCCGAGAGCTTGATGAGTTCGGGGACCGAGATCTCCCCGACGTGATCGGCGAGGGCCCGCACGATGCGCTCGGACGGCTCACCCGTGAGGACGCCGGAGGGCCGCCCCGGCCCGCGCCACGGATCGGCGTCCGCGCCCCGATTTCGCACCCAGATGGCGGGGCGCGGTGCCACGATCGTGAGGTTGCCGGTGGCGTCGGCGTAGGAGATGCCGTGCCCGTCGAGTTGTCGGCGCACGGGCTCCGACAGGTAGTGCGCGCACACGAATCCGCGGTCGCTGTCGGAGAGTTCGGTGGCGATGCGGGCGATGTCGCCGCTCAGGATGCCCTTCGACGTGATGATCGAGTACGAGACGGTGTCGCCGTCGGGGGCGGTGATGAGCAGGCGATCCGGCGCGGAGGGGGAGCGGGGCCGGTCCGCCGAGACCGTCCAGCCGAGGGGCAGCGCAGCTTCGAGCCACGAGACCGCGCGCCGATAGATGTCGATGCTGCGTTCGGGGCGCGGGTTCGGGGCAACGTCTGTGATGCTCACTTTCGTCACAGTAGTCACTCTGTGCACAACGGAAGCGGAGGTTAACCCGAACAACACCCGTGTCGCGTTTGAGCGCCCGGGTGAAGTCTGTGCGTGACGGAACCAGTGGATTGCCCGAATATGTGGCGGCACCGCGTCGGCGACCGGTTCCAGCGGACGCAACAATTTCCGCCGTACCCGACGACCGATCACAGATGGGGTGTCCGCTGTGGCGACTTTCTCGTCAGGTGTTCGGTTCCGAGTCCGCGGCCGCCTCGATCGGGCGGGAGCGGGGCATGAGGAGTGGCGGCAGGGCGGCGAGGAGCAGCGCGGGCAGCAGGAAGCTGACGCTGGGGTGGACCGCATACAACGGCGTGAGAGTGAGCGGTGCGAGCGCGGAGCCGGAGAACCGGAACGACTGCACCACGGATACCGCGCCGCCGCGGTTACCGCCCTCGCCGCCGAGAACCGCGGCGTTGACGCCGACAAGCAGGAACTGCGACGCGACACCCGCGACGAACCAGGCGATCGCCGCGACCGCGACAGACCCGACGGTGCCCGCCACAGCGACCAGGGCCGCGCCTGCGACGGCGCCGAGCACGACCGTCCTGCGGGGGCCGATCCGATCGATGAGCGTGCCGACCGGCCGGGCCGTGAGAATGCCCGCTACACCGAAGCTGGTCAGGAGCAGTCCGCGAGCGGCCGGGCTCATACCGAACACGTCCTCGGCGCGGAAGGCGAGGAGGAATCCCAGTCCGCCGAGCGCACCCCACCCGAGCAGCGCGACGACGCCGACTCGCAGGACGTCCGGGCGCAGCGCATCCCGAAGCCGGGCGCCGGTGTCCGCCGGTATGGTGCGCGCGGCGTCGGGCAGGCCGACGGCGCCCAGGATGCCGGCGACGAGGGCGATCGCGAGGAAGGCCAGGCGCCAGTTGATTTCGGCGGCCAGCCCGCCGATCAGCGGCGCACTGGTCTGCCCGGCCGCCTGCAGTGCACCGAACGCGCCGAGGGCACGTCCGAGTTTCTGCTGCGGCGTCATCGCGGCGAGGGTCGCCAGCAGAAGGGGTGTGGTGAATGCGTTCGCACAGCCCTGGAGCACGCGCGCACCGAGGAACAACTCGAGCGTCGGGGCAGCGAAGCACGCGACCGACGCGGCGAGATAGACGCCGTAGGCGACGCGGACCGTCCGCATCCGGCCCCACCGCGCACCGAGCGTGCCCGATACGAGCATGACGAGCGCGAACGGCAGCAGGTAGGCAGTGAGAGACGACGCAGCGGCGGATGCGTCGGTTCCGAGGCCGTCACCGATCTCGGGCAGCATCGACGTGACGACGCCGCCGCCGAAGGGGCCGAGGAAGCCGCCGGCGTACAGCGCCGAGCGTTGCAACCTCGAGCGCAGGCCGGCGGTGCCGTCCGCGATCACGCCCCGAAGCGACCCGGCCCGCGCCGGCGCAGGTATCGCTCGAACTCGGCGGCGAGTGCGTCACCGTCGATCTTCGAGATGGCCTCGGTGATGTCGGTCTCCGCGTCGCCACGCTCCTCGAGGGAGCGCACGTACTCGGCGATCTCCTCGTCGTCGTGCGTCATCTCGGTCACCGACTCCTCCCAGTCCTCGGCCTGGTTGGGCAGGTCGCCGAGCGGGACCTCGATGTCGAGGACCTCCTCGACCCGCTGCAGCAGAGCGACGGTCGCCTTGGGATTGGGCGGCTGGGAGACGTAGTGGGGAACCGCGGCCCAGAAGGACACCGCCGGAACCCCCGCCTTGACGCACGCGTCCTGCAGCACCCCCGCGATGCCGGTCGGGCCCTCGTATCGGGACCTCTCGAGGCTGAAGCGTTCGGCGGCCTCGACGCTGTGCGCGGTTCCGGTGACCGGCACCGGCCGGCTGTGCGGGGTGTCGGCGAGGAGTGCGCCGAGGATCACCACGGTGTGGACACCGAGTTCCTCGATGAACTCGAGTAGCTCGTCGCAGTAGCTGCGCCACCGCATGTTCGGCTCGATGCCACGCAGCAACAGCACGTCGCGGTCGCTGCCCGGAGGGCTGCACAGCGACAGCTGGGTGGTGGGCCACACGATCTCGCGGGTGACCCCGTCGATCTGCCGGATCATCGGCCGATTGACCTGGTAGTCGTAGTAGTCCTCGGAGTCCAGCTCGGCGAGTGGCTTGGCGTCCCACGTCAGCTCGAGGTGCTCGACTGCCCCGCTCGCGGCGTCGCCCGCGTCGTTCCAGCCCTCGAAAGCGGCGATCAGAACTGGATCGCGCAGGGGTGGGACGTCCGCGTCGGCATCGTCCGCAGCGGCGGTGTCGGGGAACTCCGGTGAACTCACGCACCCAGCCTACGACCAGCACCCGACGAGCCGCCCACTACGCTGGACGGCATGTCTGCACCATTCCACTCTGCCCTGCTCGATGCGCTGAAGCAGCGTGTTGTCATCGGCGACGGCGCCATGGGCACGATGTTGCAGGCCGCGGATCTGACTCTCGACGACTTCCTCGGCCTCGAAGGCTGCAACGAGATTCTCAACGAGACCCGTCCTGACGTGCTGCGCGACATCCACCGCGCGTACTTCGAGGCCGGTGCCGACGCGGTCGAGACCAACACCTTCGGTTGCAACCTCCCGAACCTTGCCGATTACGACATCGCCCACCGCATTCGCGATCTGTCCGAGCGTGGCACCCGCATCGCCCGCGAGGTCGCCGACGAGATGGGGCCCGGCCGCGACGGCATGAGCCGGTTCGTCCTCGGATCGATGGGACCGGGCACGAAGCTGCCCACGCTCGGCCACGCGCCGTTCGCGGTCCTGCGCGACGCCTACGCCGAATCCGCGCTCGGCATGATCGAGGGCGGCGCCGACGCGATCCTCGTCGAGACCTGCCAGGACCTGCTCCAGGTGAAGGCGGCGATCATCGGCAGCCAGCACGCGATGGAGAAGCTCGGCAAGCGACTGCCGATCATCACCCACGTGACGGTGGAGACCACCGGCACGATGCTGCTCGGCAGCGAGATCGGTGCCGCGCTCACGGCACTCGAACCGCTCGGCATCGACATGATCGGCCTCAACTGCGCCACCGGGCCCGACGAGATGAGCGAGCACCTGCGGCACCTGTCGCGGCACTCGAAGCTGCCGGTGTCGGTGATGCCGAACGCCGGTCTGCCGCAGCTCGGTCCGAACGGCGCCGAATACCCGCTCTCGGCCGAGGATCTCGCGATCGCGCTCTCGGGCTTCGTCAGCGAGTACGGGCTCGCGTTCGTCGGCGGCTGCTGTGGCACCACCCCGGAACACATCAGCCGGGTCGCCGAGGCCGTCCGCAACGTCGAGAGGGCGCAGCGCGCCCCGCAGCCCGAGGACGGCACGTCGTCGCTGTACCAGTCGGTGCCGTTCGACCAGGACGCATCGATCCTGATGATCGGTGAGCGCACCAACTCCAACGGCTCCAAGGCATTCCGTGAAGCGATGATCGCCGAGGACTACCAGAAGTGCATCGACATCGCGAAGGATCAGACCCGCGACGGCGCACACATGCTCGATCTCAACGTCGACTACGTCGGACGCGACGGCGCGGCCGACATGGCGGCGCTCGCCAGCCGCTTCGCGACCGCGTCGACGCTGCCGATCATGCTCGACTCCACCGAGCCGGAGGTGCTGCGGGCGGGCCTCGAGCACCTCGGTGGCCGCAGCGCGGTCAACTCCGTGAACTACGAGGACGGTGACGGGCCGACGTCTCGCTACCAGCGGATCATGGAGCTGGTGAAGGAACACGGCGCCGCCGTGGTGGCACTGACCATCGACGAGGAAGGCCAGGCCCGTACCGCCGATCACAAGGTGCGGATCGCCGAGCGGCTGATCGAGGACATCACCACGAGGTGGGGGCTGTCCCAGTCGGACATCATCATCGACGCGCTCACCTTCCCGATCTCGACCGGTCAGGAGGAGGTGCGGCGCGACGGCATCGAGACGATCGAGGCGATCCGCGAGATCAAGCGCCGCTACCCGGACGTTCACTTCACGCTCGGCATCTCGAACATCTCGTTCGGCCTCAACCCGGCCGCCCGTCAGGTGCTCAACTCGGTGTTCCTGCACGAGTGCACCGCCGCCGGCCTCGACACCGCGATCGTGCACGCCTCGAAGATCCTGCCGATGGCGCGGATCCCGGACGAGCAGCGCGAGACGGCGCTCGACCTGGTCTACGACCGCCGCCGCGAGGGCTACGACCCGCTGCAGAAGCTGATGGAACTGTTCGAGGGCGTCTCGGCGGCGTCGGCGCGCGCCTCGCGGGCCGAGGAACTCGCGGCACTGCCGCTCTTCGAGCGCCTTGCCCGACGCATCGTCGACGGCGAGCGGAACGGCCTCGAGGCCGACCTCGACGCTGCGATGCTCGAACGTCCGCCGCTCGAGATCATCAACGACACGCTGCTGTCCGGCATGAAGACCGTCGGTGAACTGTTCGGCTCCGGCCAGATGCAGCTCCCGTTCGTGCTGCAGTCCGCCGAGGTCATGAAGGCTGCCGTCGCACACCTCGAACCGCACATGGAATCGACCGGCGACGACGGCAAGGGCCGGATCGTGCTCGCGACCGTCAAGGGCGACGTCCACGACATCGGCAAGAACCTGGTCGACATCATCCTGTCCAACAACGGGTACGAGGTCGTCAACATCGGCATCAAGCAGCCGATCGCGACCATCCTCGACGTCGCGCTCGACAAGAAAGCCGACGTCATCGGCATGTCGGGTCTGCTCGTGAAGTCGACGGTCGTGATGAAGGAGAACCTCGAGGAACTCAACGCCAAGGGTGTGGCCGAGCAGTTCCCGGTTCTCCTCGGAGGTGCTGCGCTCACGCGTTCGTACGTCGAGAACGACCTGTCCGCGGTCTACCAGGGTGAGGTGTCGTATGCGCGTGACGCGTTCGAGGGCCTGAACCTGATGGACACGATCATGGCCGTCAAGCGTGGCGAGGGTCCGGCGCCGGACAGCCCGGAGGCGTTGGCGGCCGCAGCGAAGGCCGCCGAGCGAAAGGCGCGGCACGAGCGCTCGAAGCGGATCGCCGACAAGCGCAAGTCGGAGGCGGCACCGGTCGACGTGCCGGAGCGCTCCGACGTCGCCATCGACATCGCGGTGCCGAAGCCGCCGTTCTGGGGCACCCGGATCGTCAAGGGCATTGCGCTCGGCGAGTATTCGGGTCTGCTCGACGAGCGGGCACTGTTCCTCGGGCAGTGGGGTCTGCGTGGCCAACGCGCCGGCGACGGCCCGACGTACGAGGAGCTCGTCGAGACCGAGGGGCGTCCGCGCCTGCGGTACTGGCTCGACCGGCTCAGCACCGAGGGCGTGCTGCAACACGCCGCCGTCGTCTACGGGTACTTCCCAGCGGTCTCCGAGGGCGACGACGTGATCGTCCTCGAGTCGCCGGAACCCGATGCGCCCGAGCGTTTCCGGTTCACGTTCCCGCGTCAGCAGCGCGACCGGTTCCTGTGTATCGCCGACTTCGTGCGGTCCCGCGAGGACGCGCGTAAGGACGGGCGGGTCGACGTGCTGCCGATGAACCTCGTGACCATGGGCCAGCCCATCGCGGATTTCGCGAACGAACTGTTCGCCGCGAACGCCTACCGCGACTACCTCGAGGTGCACGGCATCGGCGTCCAGCTCACCGAGGCGCTGGCCGAGTACTGGCATCGCCGCGTTCGCGAGGAACTGGTCCTGCCCGGCGGCCACAACATCGCGGAGCAGGATCCGGCGAACGTGGAGGATTTCTTCAAGCTCGAGTACCGCGGTGCGCGTTACTCGTTCGGCTACGGCGCGTGCCCCGATCTGGAGGACCGGCGCAAGCTCGTCGCGCTCCTCGAGCCGGAGCGGATCGGCGTCGAGCTGTCCGAAGAGGTTCAGCTGCATCCCGAGCAGTCCACCGACGCGTTCGTGCTGCACCACCCGGAGGCCAAGTACTTCAATGTTTGATCGAACGTCATCGGTATCGGCGGGCACCCTGCGTGCCGTCCTGTGGGACATGGACGGCACGCTGCTCGAGTCGGAGAACCTGTGGGACATCGGGGTTCGGGAGTTGTCGCTGCATCTGGGCGGCCCGATGTCGGAGGAGACTCGGCTCGCGACGATCGGGGCGTCCAGCCTCAACGCGCTCACCACGGTGTTCGCGTCACTGGGCCTCGATCCGCACCCGGAGGCGCTCGCCGACGCGAAGAAGTGGCTGTACACGCGCATGGGGGAGTTGTTCGCGGCAGGTCTGCCGTGGCGACCCGGCGCCCAGCAGGCGCTGCACACCGTGCGGTCGGCGGGACTCGGCTCGGCGCTCGTGACCAACACCGATCGTGAGCTGTGCGAGTTCGCGCTCGACACCCTGGGTCGTGAGCACTTCGACCACTCGGTATGCGGCGACGAGGTGCCGGAGGGAAAGCCCGACCCGGCGCCGTACCTGCGGGCCGCGGAATTGCTCGGTGTGGAGCCCGGAGAATGCCTCGCGGTGGAGGATTCGCCGACGGGTGCCGCGGCCGCCGACGCCGCCGGTTGCACCGTGCTGGTCATTCCGTCGATCACCGATGTTCCGGCGTCGGCGAACCGAATCTTCCGCACCACCCTCGAAGGTCTGACGGAGTCGGACCTGTTCGCGCTGCATCGGCGGGAGGTGGCCTGACGGTGGCTACTCCGAAAATAGTTCTGTTCTATCGGTTCACGCCGCTCGCCGACCCCGAGGCGATCCGGCTGTGGCAGCACACGCTGGCGGCGTCGAACAACCTGACGGGCCGGATCCTGATCTCGGAGCACGGCATCAACGCCACCGTCGGCGGTGACATCGCCGACGTCAAGCGCTACGTGCGCGGCACCCGCGCATACGCGCCGTTCAAGGACGCCGACATCAAGTGGTCGGACGGTGTCGGCGACGACTTCCCGCGGTTGTCGGTGAAGGTGCGCCCCGAGATCGTCACCTTCGGTGCCCCGGACGAGCTGAAGGTCGACGCCGACGGGGTCGTCGGCGGCGGTGTTCACCTGTCGCCCAACGAGCTTCACGAACTGGTGACCCAGCGCGGCGACGACGTCGTGTTCTTCGACGGCCGCAACAAGTTCGAGGCCGAGATCGGGCGATTCCGGAACGCCGTCGTCCCGGACGTCGCGACCACCCGAGACTTCCTGGCCGAGCTCGACAGCGGCCGCTACGACCACCTCAAGTCCAAGCCGGTCGTCACGTACTGCACCGGCGGTGTGCGTTGTGAGGTGCTCTCGGTGCTGATGCGCAATCGCGGGTTCGACGAGGTCTACCAGATCGACGGCGGCATCGTCCGCTACGGCGAGGCCTTCGGCGACGAGGGCCTGTGGGACGGATCGCTGTACGTGTTCGACAAGCGGATGAATCTTCGGTTCAGCGACAAGGCGGTGACACTCGGGACGTGCACGATGTGTCAGGCCCCCACGTCGCGGTACCGCAACCAGCCGGACATGGACGGCCGCGAGTTGACGCTCGTGTGCGAGTCGTGCGTGCCGGACGACGCCTGACCGGCCGAGAGTTCTGACGATGGTGCGCGCCCCGCTGCCGGTACGGGACGGACTCGGCCCCGACCGGATCCGCATGCCGGCCGGACTCGCCGCCGCGACCGTCGTGGAGTTCCTGTCCGAACACCATGCCGACGAGGACTGGGCGGGCCGGATCGCCGCGCGGGAGGTCGTCGACGAGCACGGGCGTGCCGTCGACGGCGCCACCCGCTACCAGCCGACCCGGTTCGTGTACTTCTACCGGGAGCCGGCCCCGGAGGTCCCGGTCCCCTTCGCTATCGATGTGTTGCACCACGGGCGCGGGCTCGTCGTCGTCGACAAGCCACACTTCCTGTCGACGATTCCGCGCGGCGCGCACATCCGGGAGACCGTCGTCGTGCGACTGCGGCGCGACCTGGATCTGCCCGACCTGGTCCCGGTCCACCGTCTGGACCGGATGACCGCGGGGGTGCTGCTGTGCACGTCCGATCCCGAGCTGCGCAGGCCCTACCAGGAGATGTTCGAACGGCAGCGGGTGCGCAAGGTGTACGAGGCGATCGCACCGTACCTCGACGACGTCGAGTTTCCGCGCACCGTGCGCAGCCGGATCCGGAAGGTCCACGGCGAACTCACCGCGTACGAGGAACCGGGAGAGCCGAATTCGGAGACGCGGATCGAGCTGGTCGAACGCCTGGGCACGCTGGCTCGGTATCGGCTGCACCCGCGCACCGGCCGCACCCATCAGCTGCGTCTGCACCTGAATTCGCTGGGCGCGCCCATTGTCGGCGACAACTTCTACCCCGTGTTCCGTCGCCGGGACAGGGACGACTTCACCGACCCGCTGCGGCTGCTGGCCCGAAGACTCGAGTTCGACGATCCGGTGACGGGGGAGCTCAGGCGATTCGAGAGCCGACGGACGCTGGATGCTGAGTTCGAGGCGCCGGGCGCCTCGTGAGAGAATCGGAACCCGTGAAGACCTTCGAATCCCTGTTCGCTGAGCTGACCGAGCGCGCCGCCTCCCGCCCCGAGGGATCCGGCACCGTTGCTGCGCTGGACGCTGGTGTCCATGCGCAGGGCAAGAAGGTGCTCGAGGAGGCCGGCGAGGTCTGGATCGCCGCCGAACACGAGAGCGACGAAGCTCTCTCCGAGGAAATCTCTCAGCTGCTCTACTGGGTCCAGGTCCTGATGGTGGGCAAGGGTCTGAAGCTCGAAGACGTCTACCGACATCTGTGAGTTCGGCCTCGACTGACTGCACCCCATCGTCCCGGAAGGACCACCTCACATGCTGCGCGTAGCAGTACCCAACAAGGGATCGCTCTCCGAGTCCGCGAGCCAGATTCTCTCGGAGGCGGGTTACCGTCGGCGCACCGATTCGCGCGATCTGACGGTTCTCGACCCCACCAACAACGTCGAGTTCTTCTTCCTGCGCCCCAAGGACATCGCGATCTACGTCGGTTCCGGCGAGCTCGATCTGGGCATCACCGGCCGCGACCTCTCGCGTGACTCGGGTGCCCCGGTCGACGAGCGCCTCGCGCTCGGTTTCGGCGGCTCCACCTTCCGCTACGCCGCACCGGCAGGAAAAGACTGGGCCGTCGAGGATCTGGCGGGCCTGCGGATCGCGACGTCGTACCCGAACCTGGTGCGCACCGATCTGGCCGCGCGCGGCCTCGAGGCCACCGTCATCCGTCTCGACGGCGCCGTCGAGATCTCGATCCAGCTCGGTGTGGCCGACGCCATCGCCGACGTCGTCGGCTCGGGGCGGACGCTCCGTCAGCACAACCTCGTGGCGTTCGGCGACTCGCTGTGCGACTCGGAGGGAGTGCTCATCGAGCGCCAGGGCTCCGACCGCAACGACAAGGCCCGCAACCAGCTCATCGCCCGCGTGCAGGGAGTCGTGTTCGCGCAGCAGTACCTGATGCTCGACTACGACTGCCCCAAGACCGCTCTGGACGAGGCCGTCAAGGTCACGCCGGGACTCGAGTCGCCCACGCTCTCGCCGCTGGCGGACCAGAGCTGGGTCGCCGTGCGGGCCATGGTTCCGCGCAAGGGCCACAACGCCGTCATGGACCAGTTGGCCGACCTCGGCGCCAAGGCGATCCTGGCGTCCGACATCCGGTCCTGCCGCGCCTTCTGACACAGTCCGCATACGTCGACGGCGGTGCTTCCCGAATCGGGGAAGCACCGCCGTCGACGTATGCGGAGTCTCTAGCGGGCGCGGATCTGGAGGGTCTGGTTGATCCGTCCCACCGCGCCGGCCTCGTCGTAGATGATGCCGGCACACATACCGACACCGTCGGGCCCGTACGACGTCTCGGACGAAAGTCCGATCCACTCGCCGTCCGGCACTCGGAACAGGTGGACGGTCAGGTCGGTATTGAGGAAGGTCCACTCGCCCGGGTGGATCTTCGCGCCGACACCGTTGGAGACGTCGACGACGGTGAACAGCCGCTGGACGGGACTCAGCGACTCACCTTCGACCAGAACGGGATTGGGGCGCGCCCACACCTGTCCGGGGCCCTCGCAGCCGATCTCGGCCAGCCAGCGCCAGTCCAGGCTGGTCACGAATCCGGTGCCCCAGAACGGGCCGTCCATGTCGACCTCGTGCGCTTCGGACACCGGGCGCAGGGGAGCGTCGGCCGTGCGCACGACGGCCGCGGTGTCGACCGTCTCCATCCGCCACCCGGTGCCGCGCGCGACCGCCCGCGCGGTGCCGTCGGGTCCGGCGGCCCACAGTTCCGCAACCACCAATTCGACACGCCGGCCGGGGCGCTCGACCCACGAACGTACCTCGATGTCGCTGATCGGGATGGGGCCGAGGATCTCGATGACGACGCGGGTCAGCCGAGCATCGGGCCGGGCGTTACAGCGCTCGAGCGCGCGGACCAACAGCGCCGACGGCGGCGCCCCGTGCTGCATCGTGTCGGCCCACGTGCTCGCGGTCAGCGGCGTGGACGTGAACCGCTCGACGCCGTCCTCCGCACTTCCGAGCGGTACGTAGTAGGCCTGATCGCTCACTCGACTGTCTCCTAGAACTCCGAACTCTCCTCCGTGGGAACGTCCGGCCAGCCCGGATACGGGGGCGGTGTTCCTCCGAAGGCCGGGCAACGCGTCTTATGGTCGCACCAGTCACACAATCGGCCCGGATTGGGGCGGAAGTCACCTTCGGCACCCGCCTCGACGATCGCTTGCCAGATCGCGGAGAGTGTTCGCTCGAACCGACGCAGCTCACCTTCGTCCGGGTCGTACGTGAGTGCCTGGCCGTCCCCGAGGTACAGCAACTGCAGCCGCGCCGGGACGATGCCACGCGTCCGCAACAGGACGAGTGCGTAGAACTTCATCTGGAACAGTGCCTTGGACTCGGCCAGCTCCCACGGCGCCCGACCGGTCTTGTAGTCGACCACCCGGATCAGACCGGTGGGCGACACGTCGATGCGGTCGACGAACCCGCGCAGCAGTACCCCGTCGTCGAGTTCCGTCTCGACGCGCAATTCACACGCTTCCGGATCGAAGCGCGTCGGATCCTCGAGCCGGTAGTAGGTCGCGACCAGCCGCCGGGCCTCGGTGAGGAACTTCGCGCGCTCGTCGGGGCCGATCAGATCGGCGAGGTCCGGCGAGTCGGCGAGCGCGCGCTCCCACGCCGGTTCGACGAGCTCGCCGGCCCGCTCGGGAACTCGCTGGTCGGCGGGCAACGCGAACAGCGCCTCGAGCGCGGCATGCACGACGGTGCCCTTGACCTGCGCCTTCGATGACGTCTCGGGGATGCGGTCGATGGCACGGAACCGATACAGCAGCGGGCACTGCTTGAAATCGCTCGCTCGTGACGGCGACAGTGCCAACCGGCGCCCACGGGTCTGCCCGGGCTCCTGACCGGCGTCGGCGCCGCCAGGGGCAGGGTGCGTCGGAACGGTGATGGTCACGCCTGGCAGGCTATGCGCTGGGTCCGACACTGTGTCGGGCACCTCGAACGAATGGAGTGGGCGCGAGATGGCATCAGGCGGACTGGGACGTAGCGGACCGTTTCAGGTCGGTGACCGCGTCCAACTCACCGATGCCAAGGGGCGCAAGTACACGGTGATCCTGGAACCCGGAAAGGAGTTCCACACCCACCGCGGCGGAATCCTGCACGACGCCCTGATCGGGACCGACGAGGGCTGCGTCGTCACCTCCACCAACGGGACCCCGTACCTCGCGCTGCGCCCATTGCTCACCGACTACGTGCTGTCGATGCCGCGCGGCGCCCAGGTGATCTACCCGAAGGATGCGGCGCAGATCGTCCATGAGGGCGACGTCTTCCCCGGCGCGCGAGTGCTCGAGGCAGGAGCGGGTTCGGGCGCGCTGACCTGCTCGCTGCTGCGGGCCGTCGGACCGACCGGCCGGGTCACGTCTTACGAGGTCCGCGAGGACCATGCCGAGCACGCCGTCCGCAACGTCGAGACGTTCTTCGGTGGCCGGCCCGAGAACTGGGATCTGACGATCGCCGATCTCGCCGAGTACGACGCCGACGTCGACGGCAAGGTCGACCGCGTCGTGCTCGACATGCTGGCGCCGTGGGACGTCCTGCCCGCCGTGTCGAAGGCCCTCGTCCCGGGCGGCGTCCTGGTCGTCTACGTCGCGACCACGACGCAGCTGTCCAAGGTCGTCGAGGCGATGCGCGAGCAGGAATGCTGGACCGAACCGCGCTCGTGGGAGTCGATCGTTCGTGGCTGGCACGTTGTCGGCCTCGCGGTGCGCCCGGAGCACCGGATGCAGGGTCACACCGCCTTCCTCGTCACCGCCCGACGTCTCGCCGAGGGCACGGTGACCCCCAAGCCGCAGCGGCGCCCCGGCAAAGGCTGAGAGAGCCCGCCCGAACCACGAAAGGGCCCGTCGCGCGAAGTTGCGCGACGGGCCCTTTCGTGTGATCAGGAGATCAGGAGCAGGAGAGTCGTCCCATGCCGAAGATCTCACAGGTGCTGGCGTCCGCGATGACCCAGGAGCCGTCCTTCTGGACGAAGGTGACCGGGACCGGTGCGCCACCGTGCGGGCCCGCGATCTGCGTGGTTGCAACGACGGTGTCACCGTCGACGGCCACCTCGCCCACCGTCGCCGTCAGCGGGTAGCCCGCGAGCACGTCGTTGAACTGTCCGAGCAGGGCTGTGCGCCCGGTTCCGTCCTCGATCACCGCGGCCTTCTGCTCGACGGTGGTGGCGGGATCGAAGAAGGTCGTCAGCTGTTCCTGCAGGACCTGCGCGGACGGTGCAGCAGCGTCGGCCGACGATGCCGAAGCGGTCGTGGACGGGACTGCCGAGGTGGCCGCGGTGGTCGAGGCCGTGTCCGACGAATCGTCCGAGCTGCACGCAGTCATTCCGAGGGCGGCGACCAGCACGCCGACGGCGACGAGGGATTTACGGATGATCACGGTGGGACCTTTCGTTACGGGGGCACGATCGGACACGACCGGCCGGTAGGAAGGTAAGGCTAACATGGGCGTTTCGAACCGATGACGTGCGTCACGGCTCGCCGACGACTGGGTCTCGAAGGAGTTCGAGCCCGTGTCACACCCCGCTTTGCCCGCGCTGCCGGTAGCGTTGATAGATCGGACTGGGAGGAGCTGCACATGAACCCGACAGAGAATCCGGACCCGGTTGCCGCGGCACGTGAACTCGATGCGCTGCGGGCAGAAACAGCGGCGCTCCGTAGGCAACTCGCGGAATCCCCCGAGCAGTTGCGCGAACTCGAGTCCCGACTGGATTCGCTCACCGTTCGCAACGGCAAGTTGATGGACACGCTCAAAGAGGCCCGGCAGCAGCTCATCGCCCTCCGGGAAGAGGTCGACCGGCTCGGCCAGCCCCCCAGTGGGTACGGCATCCTGCTCGCTGTCCACGAGGATCAGACCGTGGACGTCTTCACGTCGGGACGCAAGATGCGCCTCACGTGCTCGCCCAACGTCGCGACCGACACCCTTCAGCTGGGCCAGACGGTCCGCCTCAACGAGGCGCTCACGATCGTCGAGGCGTCGCGGTTCGAGAGCATCGGTGAGATCTGCGCTCTGCGTGAGGTTCTCGACGACGGGCAACGTGCGCTCGTGGTCGGTCACGCGGACGAGGAGCGGGTCGTGTGGCTCGCCGCCCCGCTTGCGGAGATCGCCGAGGCCGACATCGTCACGGATCCGGATTCCCCCACCCGCCGCCTGCGGCCCGGCGACTCCCTCCTGGTCGACACCAAAGCGGGGTATGCGTTCGAGCGCATCCCGAAGGCCGAGGTCGAGGACCTGGTGCTCGAGGAAGTCCCGGATGTCGGCTACCACGACATCGGTGGACTGGGTCGGCAGATCGAACAGATCCGAGATGCCGTCGAACTGCCGTTCCTCCACAAGGATCTGTTCCACGAGTACGCGCTGCGGCCGCCGAAGGGCGTGCTGCTCTACGGGCCTCCGGGCTGCGGTAAGACGCTGATCGCGAAGGCCGTCGCGAACTCGCTGGCCAAGAAGATTGCGGAGTCCCGGGGCGAGGACAGCAAGGAGGCCAAGTCCTACTTCCTCAACATCAAGGGTCCCGAGCTGCTCAACAAGTTCGTCGGTGAGACCGAGCGGCATATCCGGATGATCTTCCAGCGGGCCCGGGAAAAGGCCTCCGAGGGCACACCCGTGATCGTGTTCTTCGACGAGATGGACTCGATCTTCCGCACCCGCGGATCGGGGGTGTCGTCCGACGTCGAGACGACGGTCGTGCCGCAGTTGCTCAGCGAGATCGACGGCGTCGAGGGGCTCGAGAACGTCATCGTGATCGGCGCGTCCAACCGCGAGGACATGATCGACCCCGCGATCCTGCGCCCCGGGCGCCTCGATGTGAAGATCAAGATCGAACGGCCCGATGCCGAGTCGGCGCAGGACATCTTCTCGAAGTACCTCACCGAGACGCTGCCCGTCCACGCCGACGACCTCGCCGAGTTCAACGGCGATCGCGCAGCGTGCGTCAAGGCGATGATCGAACGGGTCGTGGACCGGATGTACGCCGAGAGCGACGACAACCGGTTCCTCGAGGTCACGTATGCGAACGGTGACAAGGAGGTCCTGTACTTCAAGGACTTCAACTCGGGCGCGATGATCCAGAACATCGTGGACCGCTCCAAGAAGTACGCGATCAAGGCGGTGCTCGAGACGGGGTCGCCAGGTCTGCGGGTGCAGCACGTCTTCGATTCGATTGTCGACGAGTTCTCGGAGAACGAGGACCTGCCGAACACCACCAACCCGGACGACTGGGCGAGGATCTCAGGCAAGAAGGGCGAGCGGATCGTCTACATTCGCACACTCGTCACGGGGAAGAACGCCAGCGCGAGCCGTGCCATCGACACCGAGTCGAACACGGGTCAGTACCTCTAGTCCCAGCGTCAGCCGAGGTAGTCGGCCAGCAGGGCCCGGGTGTCCGGAACGAACGGCCACTCCGGGTCCTGCAGGTGCGTGTGGAGTTCGTCCGCGGTCCACCACCAGCCGTCGGTGATCTCGCTGGGCTGATGGCGGATCGGCCCGTCGTAGCGCGTCTCGAACGCGAACAGGTGGCACCGCAGCGGCGCGCCGTTCCACGTCCCGTCCCACGCGATCCGGGAAATCGGGGTCAGTTCGACGCCCGTAACCCCCAGTTCCTCCTCCAACTCGCGGCGCGCGGTCTGTTCCGGTGTCTCGCCGGGATCGACGACGCCACCGGCAAGACAGTCGTGCATGCTCGCGAACACGGCCTTCTGGGGCGTCCGGCGGTGCACATAGATGCGCGAGCCGTCGAGCGAGCGCAACAGGACGCCGGCGCTGGCGTGCCACAGTCCCTCCGCGTACACCCGTGAGCGCGGCGCAGTGCCGATCGGTTCACCCTGTGCGTCGTAGACCGCAACGACTTCCTCCATGAAGCCATCGTCGCATCGACGACCGTTCATCGCTTTCGCCGGATCAGGCTGCCGGGGTCACAGTGACAGTCACGGTGCCCGAATCGGTCGGCGTCCGCACCGTGAGCAATCGACTCTCGCGGTTCCAGCCCACGACATCGGCGCCGTCGACCCGGGCGTCGCCCGGGAACCCGGCTTCCGGGAGATAGATCTCCGTGGGGGCGCTGACGGCGGCATCCGGCTCGATCGTGAGCTGGAGGCGATCCGTGGTCGACGACCACTCGACCGGGGTGCCGGCGACTGCACGCGGGTACGGCTTGTTCAGGGTGTCGACCAGCAGCGTCTCGGTGCCGTCGGGAAGGTACGGGCCCCAGGGGCCGGGATCGCTGGACCAGTACGAGACTCCGGCGCCCATCTCGCGCGCGGTCGCGTAGACGCGTTCGATGTAGTCCCGGGCGCCGGGCAGTGTGGTGTCCAGGCCGAATTCGCCGAGGATGATCGGCACGTCACCGAGCACTCCGGCGGTGTGGACGGTGTTGGCGCGCCAGGCGTCGACGGTCACGTCGGTGAGCGTGCGTGCCAGGCCCTCGTGTCCGCCACCGATGTCGAGGGGCAGTGGGTAGAGGTGCGGGCAGTAGGCGATCCGCTGCTCACCCGCGCGGGGATCGTCGATCTTGGTGAGCCCGCTGGGCAGACCCTGATTGACGCCGATCGCCTGCGGGGCCACGCACACCCAGGTGTCCTGGTCGACCTGTCGGATGGCGTCGGTGGTCCGCTGGTACAGCGATGCAAGTGGTCCGGACTCGAACTCCGGGCCCAGCAGGGTGCCTCCCCAGGGCTCGTTCATCAGGTCGTAGGCCACGACGGCATCGTTGTCGGCGAAACGCGCGGCAACCGCACGCCACGCGTTCGCGTAGTGCTCGGTGAGCTCCGGGTGCTTGCCGGTGGTGTTCCAGAAGTTGTCGAACGCGCGCATCACACCGGGCTGGATGTAGTACAGCTCCCACCGGGGCTGAGGCTCCACCGGAAGCCCGTCCATGTACGTCGCCCAGGCCGGCGCGCCGTTGCCGATGTTGCCGGCGCCGTTTCCGCCGTCGCCGTCTGAGGTGATCGCCCCGGAGTACAGATCCTGGTGCATGTCGAGCATCACCTTGTAGCGGCGTTCGGCGTACCAGCCGACCCGATCCGCGACACGGTCCAGATACTGCTGGTCGTACACGCCCGGCGCGGGTTCGATCGAGCGCCAGGAGATCAGGAACCGCACGAAGTTGGTTCCCATGTCCGCGTATTCGCGGTCGAGATCTGCTTCGGTGAAGTCCGGCATACCGTCCGGCGCATTCTTTGCACTCGAGGCCGTGTTGAACCCGCGCAGGATCAGTGAACGGCCTGCATCGTCCTTCAAATAGGACGGTGTCAGCGCAGTGCTACTTCCACTTCCACTTCCGGACGTGGGGAAGCCGCTCTGCGCGGCCGCAATCCCACCTCCGAGCACCAGCGAGCCGGTCATGATCAGCGAAACGAGCCGGATACGACGCACGGGTCCTCCTAGTGGACTCTCGGGTTTATGTCGTTCGTTGCCGGGGCGCCGGCGACACCGTCATGTCAGCTGACTGACGCTGTCCTGTCCGTTCTCGACGTGACCGACGAGTCGTCGCCGGAAGTGGGGGTCCTCGTCGACGGACACGGTGGCCTCGTACCATCCGTTCGTCGACGACACCGTCAGTGATTCGGATCCGCCGGCCGTGATCCGACGCCGCTGACCGTCGACCTCGACGTTCAGGTCCCGGGCTCCCCGGTTGTCCACGGTCAGGGCGAGCGCCCGCGTCGCGGTGTCGATCATCGAGGACACGTCGAGTTCAGCCGCGGCTGCGTCGGTCGAACCGTCGAACTCGCGCCGGAAACCGTTGGGGCCCAGAAGTGTCAGGCTGTAGCGCGAGGCATTCAGGGGCACCGTGTCGGCGCTTTCGCCGAGGACGTCGTAGTGCCGCGGTACGTCGAACTCGCCGGCATAGGGGTACAGGGCCAGGTGCGCCGAGGCGGCCCCGGTGTTGACCAGTCGCAACCTCAACGAACGGGCTGCGGGATCCAGGGTCACGTGCGCGTCGGGCTGGTACGGCAGCGCGCGGGCCGGGCGGACACCCTCCTCCTGCTGAGGAGTTCGCTGGTCGACGGGTGGAGTCGGCGTCCATCGCGGTTCCAGAGGCGGGGTGGGCTGTGGTCGGGTGAGAGTGGGCCGGCTCCGCGGTGTGGCGAAGTCGAACGCCGACATCAGGTCTCCGCTCACCGTCCGACGCCACGGGTCGATTTCCGGTTGACTGATCCCGAAGCGCTTCTCCAGGAACTGCGTGACCGCTGTGTGGTCGAACAGCTGGGAGCACACGAATCCGCCCACGGTCCACGGTGAGATGATCGTCATCGGCACCCGCGGACCGAGCCCGAGCGGCTGACCCGCCACCCATTCGGTATCGGCCGACAGTGGTGGACGCGGCGGTGGCACGTGGTCGAAGTAGCCGTCGTTCTCGTCGAAGTTGACGATCACGGCCGTCTTCGACCAGAGGTCCGGATCGGAGGCGATAGCGTCGAGTACCTCGTAGAGCAACGTCGCGCTCGCCGCGGGCGACGATCCGGACGGATGCTCCGAATCGACCTCGGGCGGAACCAGATAGCTGACCTGCGGCAGTCTGCCGGACTCGACGTCGTCACGGAACTCGGCGGCAAGGGTCCCCGGCCGTGAGCGGTAGAGCGCGCGGTCGTACAGCTGCCGGTCGGCGGGGGAGAGTCCGTTCACCGCGACCTCGAGCGCACCCACCGCCACGTCCTGGGCGGCGGTCGGCAACTCGGGTAGCGCGAGATAGAACCCGGCCAGAGTCTGCAGCTCATAGGGGATCAGGCCGGGGTTGCCGAGGAGGCGGGCACCAACCTTCTTGAAGGTGGTGAAGTACTCGAGGTTGTTGTCGCCGAAATTGTCCCACTCCTGGTACGTCTTCCAGGTGATGCCGGCGGCCTGTAGCCGCTCGGGAACGGTGGGCCACCCGTAGCCGGCGTGCCAGGGGTTGTAGGCGGCGTTGGTGACGGCGCGCCCTTCCGGGCCCGCCGGCTCCGACGACCCGGACACCCCCAACGCATCCATCGAGCCGAACGGATTGAGGCCGGGCGGCTCGAATCCGGTGTACCCGGACACCCAGTAGTTGCGGTTCGGGCTGGTCGACGTCGGCACCGAGCAGTGGTAGGCGTCGCAGATGGTGAACGCGTCCGCGAGTTCGTAGTGGAACGGGATGTCCTGGCGGTCGTAGTAGGCCATCGTCGTGCCGGTCTTGGCTGCGATCCAGCCGTCGTGCCAGCCGTCCGCGAGGGCCTGGTGCCCGCCCTCCCAGCTGTGGTCCAGTCCGGTGACGTTCTGGACGTCCATGCGCTGCGCGGAGGCCGAATCCCGGATCGGGAACGGCAGTACCCGGCCGTCGGCCGCCGGCTGCTCGAAGACGGTGGACCCGGTCCGCAACTGCAGTGCGTTGGGGTCGCCGAACCCCCGCACCCCGCGCAGGGTCCCGTAGTAGTGATCGAACGACCGGTTCTCCTGCATGAGGAGGACCACATGCTCGACCGAGTCCAAGTTCCCCGGTGGTACCGGTGCGGCCAGTGCCCGTTGCAGCGATGGCGGAAGCAGCGAGCCGGCCGCGACTGCGGCGGCTGCTCCTATGCCGGCGGTGAGAAAACCGCGCCGGGAGAGAGTCCTTCGGGTCACATCAGCTCCGCCGGTAGCAGTGATCTGGATCACTGCAGGACTGTAGACCAACCGTCCAGTTCATTCACGAAGATCGACATATCCCCCCGATCAGCGGGGTCTCGAACGCCGAGCCCGCGCATTGTCCTGCGCGCGGACGATCGCCGCGGCAGTGGCCGCGATCGTCCGATTGCCGTCGCGGGTGAGTCGAGTGAGGACGCCCCTGGCCTCGGGACCGGGAATCTCGGCAAGCGCCTGCGTGATTCGCAGCCGCCTGGGCGGGTCATCCGCGTCGCCCAGCTCGTCCAGTAGGAGCTCGACGACGTCCTCGGCGGGGATCGAGACCGCTGTCAGTGCTCCCAGCACCTCGGCGGCCTCGACGTCGCGGTGCCCCTCCAGGACCATCTCGAGGAGGGTAGGAATCGAATCTGCGCTGCCCCGAGAACCCAGGGCCAGGGCGGCGCGCCCTCGGATCGTGGCGTCCGTATCGCGCAGGGCTCGTGTCAGAAGTGCCGCGGCTTCGCCGGTGTGCACTTCGGCAATCGCGGCCGCGGCGCGACGCCGCACATCGACGGCCTCCGAGTCGAGGCCGACGGCGAGGGCCGCGAGTCCCTCACCGGACCTGGCCAACGACCAGTGGAGTGCCCCTGCGACGTTGAGGTCGTCCTCCGAGAGGGCAGCGTCGACCAGTGCCTCGATCGGCAGCGCCGTCGGACCGTCCTGGGACAGGACCGCCTGTTGTCGACGTGCCGCAGACTCGGAGCCGAGCCCCTGGAGGAGTGCGACGATCCGCAAAGCGTCGTCCCATTCCTCGGGGGCCGCGGCGTTGACGTGCTCGAGTCGCGCGAGCAGTTCCTCCTCGGCGGCGATCCTCCGCCGCGTGTGGCGGATGAGGTCGCCGACCAGATCCGTCGGCGCGAAATCGGTTTCGTCGAGCGCCCGCTTGGACTCGTCCAACGACAACCCCAGCGTCCGCAGGCTCTCGACGTGAAAGAGCCGTCGGATGTCGTCAGCCGAGTACTCGCGGTAGCCGCCCGCCGTGCGACCTGTGGGCTGCACCAGACCCAACGCGTCGTAGTGCCGCAGCATCCGCGCACTGACACCGGAGCGCCGCGAGACCTCGCCGATCAGCATTTGTATCTCCTCCTAGGTGTCCGGGCCGGTGATCGCGACGCGCTTCGCGATGTCGAGTGAAAGGGTGAACCCGCTTTCGGGGTCTCGGAATAGCCCCAGCGTGGCCTCGACATGGGCATGGATCCGCGGATCGAGGCTTCCTGCCGCCGCGTCGAGGACCGGCAGAGCCGCATCCCCGAGCGCCACCAGCGCACGGCTCAGGCTCAGCTGACGTTGCACGTCACCGCGTCCGAGTTCCCGGGTGAGGTCCGCGGCGAGGACGGCCTTTTCGCCGTCCGGCACCAACGCGACGGATGCCCGCCACGCGCTGCGGGCGGCCTCGTCGTGCTCGTCGTGCAGCAGGGTCGTCACCGCGGGCCACGCGCTCCGATCCCCGATCTTCGACAGCGTGTGCAGGGCCTGGCTGCGGGCCTGTCCGGTGTCCGACGTCAGTTCGGTGAGCAGTCTCGGCACCGTGATCGCGGCGGGCAGTCGGCACAACGCCCAGGTCAGCATGTCGCGGACGTAGAAGTCCGGCTCGACCGCGCACCTGGCGACGAGTGCATCCGCCATCTGGGGATCGCCCTCGGTGCCGGCCGAGAGGGCCGCGCGCAAGCGAGCCGACGGGTTCGTGGCGGCGAGAGCGGCGCGAGCGTCGACGAGGTGAGCAACGGGCCCACCGTGGTTGGTTGTATTCACGACAACCACCTCCTTCGTCGACTATTCGAGTCCTTGCCACTGTGTCAGGGTCAAGTGTCGCTGGTCGGGATACGCTGGCGGGGACGAGAGGTGGTGACGCCGTGCCCCTTCCACGTTCACTCGCGCGGGCCAACCGGGTGGGACTCAATCGCGCCGTGGTCCACGTCGCCGGACGCTTGCCGGGCTTCGCGCTGATGCATCACCGTGGTCGACGCTCCGGTCGGAGTTACACGACGCCGGTCAATGCGTTTCGGATCGGAAACGGCTATCGATTCGCGCTGACCTACGGTTCGAACAGTGACTGGGCGCGCAACGTCGTCGCGGCGGGGGAGTGCGACATCACCGTTCGCGGCCGAACAGTGCACCTCACGGATCCTCGGCTGGAGAAAGACAGATCGGCGCGGTGGGCACCAGGGCCGGTGGGGATGGTTCTACGCAGAATCGGCGCCGATACGTACCTCCAGTGCCGGATCGGCGAGGATCGATGACACGTTCCACGCTGTCGTCGGGATGCGAACGCCTCGAACGATCTAGGCTCGTGCCATGCAGCGGATCATCGGTATCGAGGTCGAGTACGGTATCTCTTCGCCCAGCGAGCCTTCGGCGAATCCGATTCTGACCTCCACGCAGGCAGTGCTGGCCTATGCGGCGGCCGCGGGTGTTCCGCGGGCCAAGCGCACCCGGTGGGACTACGAGGTGGAGTCGCCGTTGCGGGACGCTCGTGGATTCGATCTGGGCAGGCTCAACGGTCCCGCTCCGGTGATCGACGCCGACGAGGTGGGCGCCGCCAACATGATCCTCACCAACGGGGCGCGGCTGTACGTCGATCACGCGCATCCCGAGTACTCGGCACCCGAGGTCACCGATCCTATCGACGCCGTCATCTGGGACAAGGCGGGCGAACGGGTGATGGAGGCCGCGGCCCGGCATGCGTCGAGCGTTCCCGGCGCGCCGCGACTGCAGTTGTACAAGAACAACGTCGACGGCAAGGGCGCCTCGTACGGCACGCACGAGAATTACCTCATGTCCCGGGCGACGCCGTTCTCGGCGGTGATCACCGGGCTCGCCCCGTTCTTCGCATCGCGGCAGGTGATCTGCGGTTCGGGCCGCGTCGGCATCGGCCAGTCCGGGGACGAGGCCGGGTTCCAGTTGTCGCAGCGGGCCGACTACATCGAGGTGGAGGTCGGACTCGAGACCACACTCAAGCGGGGCATCATCAATACCCGCGACGAACCGCATGCGGACGCCGACAAGTATCGACGGCTGCACGTCATCATCGGTGATGCGAACCTGGCGGAGATGTCGACGTACCTCAAGGTCGGTACGACGGCACTGGTGCTCGACCTCATCGAGGCTGGCGTCGACCTGACCGACCTCCAGCTCGCTCGTCCGGTCACCGCGGTCCACCACATCAGTCACGATCCGACATTGCGGGCAACTGTCGCGCTCGCCGACGGCCGCGAGCTGACCGGTCTTGCACTGCAGCGGATCTACCTCGACCGCGTCGCCACGTTCGTCGACCGGGAGGGCAACGACGATCCGCGGGTGGCGGACATCATCGACAAATGGGCGATGGTGCTGGATCTACTCGAGCGCGACCCGATGGAGTGCGCACACCTGCTGGACTGGCCCGCCAAACTGCGCCTGCTCGAGGGCTTCCGCAATCGTGAGGGCCTGGCGTGGTCGGCGCCGCGGCTGCACATGATCGACTTGCAGTACTCGGACGTCCGGCTCGATAAGGGCCTGTACAACCGCCTGGTCGCGCGTGGCTCGATGGAGCGGCTCGTGTCCGAACAATCGGTGCTCGACGCGGTACACAACCCGCCGACCGACACCCGGGCCTTCTTCCGGGGTGAGTGTCTGCGCCGCTTCGGTGCCGACATCGCAGCGGCCAGCTGGGATTCGGTGATCTTCGATCTGGGCGGCGAATCGCTGGTGCGCATCCCGACGCTCGAGCCGTTGCGCGGCAGCCGCGCTCATGTCGGGAAGCTGCTGGACTCGGTGGATTCGGCGGCTGAGCTGGTGGATCAGCTTACGAACTGATTACGCCGGAGAATCGCGCCGCGCGCTTGCAACCCCACGGCCACTGTCGGTCGGTAGGGTTAGGGTCCGAGCAGGACGGACCGCCGGAGGGTTGCTCCGGTTCGGTCCGCGGTGAAGAGGAGGTCGGTGGCTATGGCTCAGGAGCAGACCAAGCGCGCTGGTGGCGGCGACGACGACGATGCCCCGATCGGCGAAGGCGCAGCCGGGCAGGAACGGCGCGAGAAGCTCGCAGAGGAAACCGACGATCTGCTCGACGAGATCGACGACGTGCTCGAGGAGAACGCCGAGGACTTCGTCCGCGCGTACGTCCAGAAGGGCGGCCAGTGACGGCCGGTCGTGCAGGGGCGCCGTCGACTGTTGGCGGCCTCGGTGCCGGACTCGGGTCGGGGTTCGCCTCGAATCTGTCCTCCTTCACCGAGTACCTGCGCCTCCACGCGCCGGAGATGCTGCCCGGCAATCGAATCGACATGAACCGCAACGGTTCCGACGGAGACGTGGCGCCGCACGGCACCACGATCGTGGCGTTGACGTTCGCCGGCGGCGTCGTGATCGCCGGTGACCGGCGCGCCACGATGGGCAACCTGATCGCCAGCCGCGACGTCGAGAAGGTGTTCGTCACCGACGACTACTCGGCAGCCGGAATCGCCGGCACTGCCGGTGTCGCCATAGAACTGGTCCGGCTGTTCGCCGTCGAACTCGAACACTACGAGAAGATCGAGGGCGTCCAACTCACCTTCGATGGCAAGGCCAACAGGCTGTCCTCGATGGTCCGCGGCAATCTCGGGGCCGCGATGCAGGGCCTTGCGGTCGTCCCGTTGCTCGTCGGCTTCGATCTGGATGCAGCCGACCCCGAACGCGCGGGTCGCATCGTGTCCTACGACGTGGTCGGCGGACGGTACGAGGAGCGGGCCGGCTACCACGCCATCGGTTCCGGATCACTGTTCGCGAAGTCGTCGCTCAAGAAGCTGTATCGCGAAGGCGCCGATGAGGATTCGGCCCTGCGGATGGCCATCGAAGCGCTGTACGACGCAGCCGACGACGACTCCGCCACCGGCGGGCCCGACCTGGTGCGCTCGATCTACCCGACGGCGGTGTCCATCACCTCGACCGGCGCGGTGAACGTGCCGGCGGAGCGGACTGCCGAATTGGCTCGCGCGGTCGTGGCCGGCCGCACCGAGGAAGGAAGCACACCGCGATGACGCTGCCGTACTACGCCTCCGCCGAGCAGATCATGCGCGATCGCTCGGAGTTGGCGCGCAAGGGAATCGCGCGCGGCCGGAGTGTCATCGTGCTGACGTTCGCCGACGGAGTCCTGTTCGTGGCGGAGAATCCGTCCACCGCGTTGCACAAGGTCAGCGAACTGTACGACCGACTGGGGTTCGCGGCCGTCGGCAAGTACAACGAGTTCGAGAACCTGCGCCGGGCGGGAATCGTGCATGCCGATATGCGCGGCTACTCCTACGACCGCCGCGATGTGACCGGTCGTTCGCTGGCCAACGGGTACGCCCAGACACTCGGGACGATCTTCACCGAACAGCCCAAGCCGTACGAGGTGGAGATCTGTGTCGCGGAGGTGGGCCCGCAGGGCGCGCCGCCGCAGGCCCAGCTGTACCGGATCACGTACGACGGATCGATCGTGGACGAGCAGCAGTTCGTCGTGATGGGCGGAACCACCGAGCCGATCGCGACGGCACTACGTGAGTCGTATCGTCCGGGAATGGATCTCGCCGAGGCGGTGTCCGTTGCGGTGACCGCGTTGCGGGACGGAACCCCGTCCGGCAACGGTGATTCCGAACGGCGTGCGCTGGGAGTCTCGGGCCTCGAGGTCGCCGTGCTCGACCAGTCCCGGCCGCGTCGTACGTTCCGGCGTATTGCGGGCGCCGCACTCGAGCCGTTGTTGCCTGCACCGCCGGCTCCCAAGCCCGACGCCAAGGACAGTGGCGGGCCCGGCGATACCCCCGATACCGGCGATACCCCCGAAACCGGGGATACCGCCGGATCCGACTAGACCTGCCGGTAGAGCACCACTCGCTGGGGTTCGCTGCGGAACTCGAAACGGCGGCCGTCGGCGACCACCTCGCCGTCGGTCGCCAACGCGACTGGGTCGCCGTCGATTTCGACCGATACCGCCGGAGCATTCTTGTGCACGTAGGTACGTGAGGTGCCGAGTGTTCCGGTGAGGGCCGCAGCGATGAGCCGCAGTCGTGAGAAGCGGTGATCAGCCAGCAGGTATCGCACATCGATGGTGCCTCGATGAATGTCGGGACGGGACATCGGCACCTGATCGGTCGGGAAGTAGCGGCCGTTCCCCACGAACAGCATCCAGATGGCGTGTTCGGCGCCGTCGATCGTGACCGCCAGAGGCTGAGCGGACGCCAGAACCCGTGCCATCGCGAAGGCCGCCGCCGGCCACTTGCCCAGGCGCGGTTGCCAGCGCTCGCGCAGTCGGACCGAGTCCGGGTATCCGCCCAGGCTCGCGGTGTTGACGAATGTCGCCTCCTGGTGGCCGTCGACCCGGATCCGGCCGAGGTCGACCAGTTCCGCGCTGCCACGCGCGATCGCTTCGGCGGTCGATGCGACGTCGCCGACTCCCGCGTCGCGCGCGAAGTGGTTGAGGGTGCCGCCGGGGAAGACCGCGAGCGGAAGGTCGTGCCGGACGGAGGCGTCCGCGACGGTCACGACAGTTCCGTCGCCCCCGCACACCCCGAGTGCCTTCGGTGAGCGTTCGACGACGATCTCGTCGATCTGAGTGTCGAAGTCGCGGTCGCCGTCGAACTCGACGATCCGTGCCTGCGGGAGTCGTTCCTCGATCTCGGTGCGCACCGAGTCGTCCTCGCTGCCGGACCCCGGGTTCACGAACACGATCATCCCGTCGCCGTCCGTCAGTGCCTGGGTTGTCCGATCCGGACCGAGCGTCGCCGGTTCCTCGTTCCGAACCGCCCACCAGCGCCTGGTCGCGAGCGCGACCGCCGCGCCCACACCCATTCCCACTGCGATGTCGGAGGGCCAGTGGACTCCGGTGTGCACCCGCGAGTACGCGACCGCGGCCGCGACGGGCGCGAGTGCGACCCCGGCCGCCGGATACTCGAGTGCGACTCCCACGGCGAAGGCTGCGGCGGACGCGGAGTGCCCGGAGGGGAACGACGACGAGCGAGGGGCGGGTAGACCGCGTCGCATCGCGAACTCAGTCGTGCCGGCGGGCGGACGACGGCGCGGGAACATCGGTTTGAGGACCGCGTTCGACAGTGCGCTCGCGCCGGCCACCGACAGCGCGCCACGCACTGCGGCCCTGCGAGCACGGCCGCCGGCCAGGCCCATTCCGGCCGCGACGCCCATCCACAGGACGCTGTGACTCGCGGCGTTGCTCAGTCCGCGGAGTCCGCCGTCGAGTCGTGACGGCGGCAACTCGGCGCTCAGACGCATGAGTATCCGGTCGGTACGTTCGGGGAAATATCTCACTTCGGCCACGTTCCCACCCTAGGGCCGCGAGGCTCATCGCGAACGGCAAGGCAAACGGCCTCCGCGCTGTACTGTCGAAGTGTGCAGCGACGAATCATGGGAATTGAGACCGAGTTCGGTGTCACCTGCACCTTTCACGGTCATCGACGGCTGAGTCCGGACGAGGTTGCCCGCTACCTCTTCCGGCGGGTGGTCTCGTGGGGCCGCAGTTCCAATGTCTTCCTCCGCAACGGGGCGCGACTGTATCTCGATGTCGGGTCACATCCCGAGTACGCGACCGCGGAATGCGACAGCCTGCTGCAACTCGTGAACCACGATCGGGCGGGCGAGCGCGTGCTCGAGGACCTTCTTGTCGACGCCGAACAAAGGCTCGCCGAGGAAGGCATCGGCGGCGACATCTACCTGTTCAAGAACAACACCGACTCGGCGGGAAACTCGTACGGGTGCCATGAGAACTTCCTCGTGGTCCGAGCGGGCGAGTTCTCCCGGATCTCCGACGTGTTGCTGCCGTTCCTCGTGACGCGCCAGTTGATCTGCGGCGCCGGCAAGATCCTGCAGACGCCGAAGGCGGCGACCTTCTGCCTGTCGCAGCGCGCCGAACACATCTGGGAGGGCGTGTCGTCCGCCACCACCCGTTCGCGGCCGATCATCAACACCCGCGACGAACCTCATGCCGACGCCGAGAAGTACCGGCGGCTCCATGTGATCGTCGGCGACTCGAACATGGCAGAGACCACGACGATGCTCAAGGTCGGCACCGCCGCCCTGGTTCTCGAGATGATCGAGGCCGGAGTTCCGTTCCGTGATTTCGCCCTCGACAACCCGATTCGTGCGATCCGCGAGGTCAGCCACGACCTTACGGGCCGTCGACCGGTTCGGCTCGCGGGTGGCCGCCAGGCGAGTGCGCTCGACATCCAGCGGGAGTACTACTCCCGCGCGGTCGATCATCTGCGTACCCGCGAGCGGGATCCACAGGTCGACCAGGTGGTCGATCTGTGGGGTCGCACCCTCGACGCCGTCGAGAACCAGGACTTCGCGAAGGTGGACACCGAGATCGACTGGGTCATCAAGCGAAAGCTGTTCCAGCGGTACCAGGACAAGTACGGCATGGATCTGGCGGATCCGAAGATCGCCCAGCTGGACCTGGCCTACCACGACATCAAGCGCGGTCGTGGTGTGTTCGACCTGTTGCAGCGCAAGGGCCTCGCGAAGCGGGTGACGGAGGACGAGACGATCGAGGCGGCCGTGCAGACCCCGCCGCAGACCACCCGTGCGAAATTGCGCGGCGAGTTCATCGCCGCCGCACAGGACGCGGGCCGTGACTTCACGGTGGACTGGGTGCACCTCAAGCTCAATGATCAGGCGCAGCGGACCGTGCTCTGCAAGGACCCGTTCCGCTCGGTCGACGAACGGGTCGAGCGGCTCATCGCTTCGATGTGACCGCGCCCATCGGTTCGTTCGGCGACCCTGCGAACGAAACGACCGTTTTGTTACCGTCCGGTCGGGGGTAGGACCGCTACTCTTCTCGGCGTGGCGACCTCCAAAGTCGAGCGGCTGATGAACCTTGTCATCTGCCTGTTGTCGACGCGACAGTTTCTGACCGCCGAGAAGATCCGTGAGAGCGTCGTGGGGTACCGCGAGTCGCCGAGCAACGAGGCGTTCAACCGGATGTTCGAGCGGGACAAGAGTGAACTCCGTGACCTCGGCATTCCGCTCGAGACGGGGCCGGCGAACCGGTTCTCCACCGTCGAGGGCTATCGCATCAACCGCACGGCGTACGAGCTGCCCGAGGTGGACCTCGACAGCGGTGAGGCGGCCGCGGTCGCGGTGGCGGCCCGGCTGTGGGGATCACCCGAACTCATGTCGACCTCCCAGAGCGCGCTCATGAAGCTCAGGGCCGCGGGGGTTCAGGTGGACGCAGACATCGACGCTGTTCCTGTGGCCGCCGTCCCCGCACGCACCCGCGGTTCGGAATCGGCGCTGCGGCAATTGCTCGAGGCGATCGACGCCGGCCAGGCGGTCAGTTTCCGGCACCGAAGCGCTCCCACGGAACCCTATGTGGACCGGACCGTCGAGCCGTGGGGCGTCGTGACCCTGCACGGCCGGTGGTATCTCGTGGGCCACGACGTCGACCGTGACGCGACGCGCACGTTCCGGTTGTCCCGGATCAGCGAACCGGTCCACGCGGTGGGTCCGGAGAACGCGGTCCGCAAGCCTGCGGACGTCGACCTGCGCGACATCGTCGACTCGGTGACCGGGGCGGGCTCCGTGACCGGTACGGCGACGGTCTGGGTGGCCGACGGCCGGGCCTTCGAATTGCGTCGGCTCGGGACCGTTCGTGAGGCGCGCGAACTCGGCGGCCGTGCCGGAGCCGTCCTGGACATACCGGTTCGGTCGTGGGGCTGGACGGCGCGGCTCATCGCGGGCCACGGGCTGGACGCGCTCGTTCTCGCGCCGGAATCGTTGCGTGCGGACGTCAAGGAGAAACTGCGGTTCGCGGCGGACGTCGAGCTCGCGGCCGACGAAGGGGGAGAGGTTCGATGACGGCCGGTTTGTCGCGTCTGGCGCGACTGCTGAACATGGTTCCGTACTTCATCGCGAATCCGGGGATCAGCAAGGAGGCCGCAGCGAGGGAACTCGGTGTCAGCGTCCCGAACCTGACGAAGGACCTGCAGCAACTGTTCGTGTGTGGGCTGCCCGGCTACGGTCCCGGCGACCTGATCGACCTGTCCTTCGAGGGTGACACCGTGGCGGTGGTCTTCTCGGCCGGTATCGATCGGCCACTGCGGCTGACGTCGACCGAGGCGACTGTGCTGCTGATCGCGCTGCGCTCGCTGGCCGAGATGCCGGGCATGGTGGATCCGTCCGCAGCACAGGGCGCGATCGCGAAGATCGAATCGGCCGCCGGCAGTGCGGCGCGGCGCGAGGGTGCGGGTTCGGACGACGGCGACGGCGGAGTCGGCGGTGGCGGCGTCGACGGCGGCGGGGCGGCACCGGAGAACCCCGTCGCCGCCACCGTCCGGGACGCGCTGCAGCGCGACAGAGCGCTGCGGCTGACCTACTACTCGGCGTCGCGTGACGCACTCACCGAGCGGGTAGTCGACCCCATCCGATCGCTGCTCCTCGACGACCACACGTACCTGCAGGCGTGGTGCCGTCAGGCCGAGGGCGTGCGCCTGTTCCGTTTCGACCGGATCGATGCCGCGGTCGAGTTGGACGAGCCTGCCGAGCCCCCAACTCAGGCGCTCGGGACCGACGAGCACCTCGAGCTGTTCAGTGCGGACGCGGACCTGCCCCTCGCGGTGCTGCAGATCGCGCCCGACCACGGCTGGATCCTGGAAAACTATCCACTCGAACCCGTGCGGACTTTGCCGGATCGTTCAGTCGAGGCGACCATGCGGTACGGCTCCCAGGAATGGATGGCGCGCCTCGTGCTGGGATTCGGGTCCGGTGCGCGCGTCGTGGATCCGCCCGAGTTGGTCGAGGCTGTTCGACGGCGGGCGCGAGCAGCTTTGGACGCGTACGACGCCCTGGATGCATGACGTCGGGCTCTCGTGTCGACGACGCGTGTGCGGTGGCCGATGACCCCGATCCGCCACCGTGGAAGCGTCCGAAAGTGTAATTTCGGATTACTGCTTCGTTAACGGCTCGGCCGATTGCGCAGCAGCAGCTCCGGTTGGTTGTAACGTCACGGTGAACTGGACATTTACCGCAAGATCGACGCACACACGTCCGGTAGCATCGTTGGCATCTGATACCTGGAGGTAACTATGGGAGCCATGAGCCCCTGGCACTGGGCCATTGTGGCCCTGGTCGTCATCATCCTGTTCGGCTCGAAGAAGCTGCCCGATGCGGCTCGCGGACTCGGACGCTCGCTGCGCATCTTCAAGAGCGAGGTCAAGGAGATGCAGAACGAGGGCAACACGACGCCGAACGCCGCGACTCAGCCGCCTGCTGCGCCCACCGGTCAGCTTCCGTCCCCGACGGTCGATGTCACGGTCGTGGAGACTCCGCAGTCGCACACCGAGCCGAAGTCGGCCTAGTCCACGTACCACCACACACCGGGGTGACGAACTCACCCCGGTGTCCGGCTGATCAAGGCTAGGGCCCACAGTGCGAATTCCGTTCGACCCGCGTCGGAGCAGGCGCAGGACAAATCCAGACGGCACGATGTCGCTCATCGATCACCTCTACGAGCTTCGGACGCGACTTCTGCTCGCGGTCGCGGCGGTCATCGTGACGACGATCATCGGATTCGTCTGGTACTCGACCCGGATCCTCGGCATCGAGAGCCTCGGAGAACTCTTGCGGGGCCCGTACTGTTCGCTGCCCTCGTCGAGTCGCGCGGATCTCAGCTCCGACGGCGCATGCCGGTTGCTTGCGACCGGCCCGTTCGACCAGTTCATGCTGCGCTTCAAGGTTGCCTTGACGGCGGGAATCGTCCTGGCGTGCCCGGTCTGGCTGTACCAGATCTGGCGATTCGTCACCCCCGGCCTGTACTCCAAGGAACGCAAGTACGCGATCAGCTTCGTCGTCGGCGCGTCGGTGCTGTTCATGGCCGGCGCGGTCCTCGCCTACGTCGTCGTCGCCAAGGCTCTGCACTTCCTGATGACAATCGGCGACAACGTCCAGATCACTGCGCTGAGCGGCAACCAGTACTTCGGTTTCGTGATCAATCTCCTGATCATCTTCGGCGTCAGCTTCGAGATTCCGCTGCTCATCGTCGCGCTCAACGTCGTCGGTGTGCTGCCGTACGCCAAACTCAAGGCGTGGCGCCGCGGTCTCATCATGGCGTTGTTCGTCTTCGCCGCGGTCGCGACACCGGGTCAGGACCCGTTCTCGATGCTGGCACTCGCGTTGGCGCTGACCGTCCTGTTCGAGATCGCCGTCCAAATCTCGCGGATCAACGACAGCCGCAAGGCGCGTCGTGAAACAGAGAACTGGGGCGCACTGGACGACGAGGACGCCTCGTCGATCACCGAACCCACGCCGATCGGGGACACCGCTCCCGTTCAGTCGTCCGCCGCTCCGACTGCGGCCGCGCAGGACTACACGGACACACTGTGACTGTGAGTAACCGGCTCGACTCTTTCACCGCGCAGCTGAGCTTCCCGCTCGACCCCTTCCAGCTTCAATCCTGTGCGGCCCTCGAGGCAGGCCACGGGGTGCTGGTGTGCGCGCCGACCGGCGCAGGTAAGACAGTTGTCGGTGAGTTCGCGGTGCACCTGGCGTTGGAGTCGGGTCGTAAGTGCTTCTACACGACGCCGATCAAGGCGCTCAGCAACCAGAAGTTCAACGAACTCGCCGAGCGCTACGGCAGTGACGCCGTCGGCTTACTGACGGGTGACACGAGCATCAACTCGGATGCGCCGGTGGTGGTCATGACCACCGAGGTGCTCCGCAACATGCTCTATGCGGATTCGCCGGCATTGCGGGGCCTGTCCCACGTCGTGATGGACGAGGTGCACTACCTCGCCGACCGGTTCCGTGGCGCCGTGTGGGAGGAGGTGATCCTGCACCTTCCGCAAGACGTGCGACTGGTGAGCCTGTCCGCCACCGTGAGCAACGCCGAGGAATTCGGCGCTTGGATGGAGACGGTCCGCGGCGACACGACGATCGTCGTGGACGAGACCCGGCCGATTCCGCTCTCGCAGCACATCCTCGTGGGTCGGCGCCTGTTCGACCTCTTCGACGCCAAGGTCGCCGAGGGGGCTGCGCGTCAACTGGTCGTCGATCCCTCCCTCGTGCGTCACGTGAAGCAGAGGCTCGCGCTCGACCGCGAGAGTTCATGGGAGCCCCGCGGTCGCGGCAACTACCGGTCCAACGACTTCCGGCCACTTCCTCGGCCGGAGGTGATCGCCCGCCTCGACGAGGAGGGGCTGCTGCCCGCGATCACGTTCATCTTCAGCCGCGCCGGGTGCGAGGCTGCGCTCGCACAGTGCGTCCGGTCGAAGCTGCGGCTGACGACGCCGGAACAGACCGTGCAGATCCGCGAGATCGTCGACAAGCACACTCGTGACCTGCCGCGCCCGGATCTGGAGGTGCTCGGCTATTGGGGCTGGCGCGAGGCTCTCGAACGGGGATTCGCTGCCCACCATGCGGGGATGCTGCCGGCGTTCAAGGAGACCGTCGAGGAGTTGTTCGTCAACGGTCTGGTGCGCGCCGTGTTCGCGACGGAGACGTTGGCGCTGGGTATAAACATGCCGGCGCGTTCCGTTGTCCTCGAACGACTCGTCAAGTACAACGGCGACACCCACGCCGAGCTCACGCCGGGCGAGTACACCCAGCTGACCGGTCGGGCCGGTCGGCGCGGCATCGACGTCGAGGGTCATGCCGTCGTGCTGTGGCAGCCGGGCGTCGAACCCACCGACGTCGCCGGTCTGGCATCGACCCGAACGTTCCCGCTGCGCAGCTCGTTCCGGCCCGGCTACAACATGTCGATCAATCTGATCGACCGGATGGGCTCGGCGGAATCCCGGGCACTCCTGGAACGATCGTTCGCACAGTTCCAGGCGGATCGGTCCGTTGTCGGGCTGACCCGCGGCATCGAACGCAACGAGGCCGCGCTGGCGGAGCTTCGCGACAAACTCGGCGGCGTGGATGGGGAGTACTTCGAGTACTTCGGGATCCGGGAACAACTGCGAAGTCGCGAACGCATGCTCGAGCGGCAGGGCCGCGCCGATCGCCGCGGTGCGTCGGTGGCGTCGCTCGTGGGGTTGCGTCGCGGTGACGTCGTCGCGATTCCCGTCGGCAAGCGTTCGGGGTTGGCCGTCGTGCTCGAACCGGACCAGAATCCGAACGATCCGCGCCCGTTGGTGCTCACCGAGGACAAGTGGGCGGGCAAGGTCAGCGCCGCGGATTTCCCGGTGCCGGTCCGATCCCTCGGACATCTGCGTCTACCGAGGCACGTCGATCACCGCACGGCTCGTGTGCGCCGCGACTTGGCGTCGGCGCTCCGATCGACCGGCATCGTCCCGCCGCGGAAGACCAAGCGGGTCAAGGGTGGGCGTGAAGACAGTGAGGTGATCGCGCTCCGCAAGGCGCTGCGCGATCACCCGTGCCATTCGCGTTCTGATCGGGAGCAGTTGAGCCGTATCGGCGAGAGGTACAACCGGCTCGCCCGAGAGACCGATTCGATGCGGCAGAAGGCAGCGGCGACCACCAATTCGCTGGCCCGCACCTTCGACCGGATCGTGTCGCTCCTCACCGAACGCGGCTACATTTCCGAAGGCAAGGACCCGAAGGCGACGGAGGACGGACAGCGTCTGGGCCGGATCTACAGCGAGAGCGATCTGCTGGTCGCGGAGTGTCTGCGGCGGGGCGCCTGGAGTGGGCTGACGCCTGCCGAACTCGCCGGCGTCGTATCGTCCGTGGTGTACGAGTCACGGCAGGATTCGGACGCACCAGATCGTGGGCCCACCGTGCCGCTGCGGCACGCGCTCGCGGAGACAGTGCGGGTGTGGGGCGGCCTGCAGGCCGACGAGATCCGGCACAAGCTGCCCGTCACCCGCGAACCGGATTCGGGATTCGTGTCCGCGATCTATCGGTGGGCCAACGACGAACCCCTGGTGGACGTTCTCCTCGCGGCGGGTTCGGGCGGCAAGGAACTTTCTGCCGGTGACTTCGTGCGCTGGTGCCGGCAGGTGATCGATCTCCTCGACCAGGTGCATTCGACGGCGCCCGATCCGGCGGTCGCCAAGGCGGCTGCGCGGGCGATCGGATCGATCCGCCGGGGTGTGGTCGCGATCGCGGCCACCTGACGCAGTCGGCGTCCGCCCGCTCTGGTTTTTCTCTCTCGACCGTCGTTGACTGATTCGTACGGGCGCAACTCGCGCAGACTCGTGCGTGACGTCTGCGCCGGCGAGAGGAGAGAAGATGATGGACGGCAAGACGTGGTCGGTGGACATCGCCATCGACGAGCACGAGGCGCAGACCAGGTCGACGGCACGCCTGCACATGGCAGAGTCCACGATCGTGGGGGTCGGCCAAGCCCGGCGCAATCCGGTCGATCGGAACGTGCCGTCGATCGGTGACGAGTTGTCGACCGCTCGCGCACTCGCCGATCTCGCGCATCAGTTGATCGATGCAACGGTCGGTGACATCGAGGCCGTGACGCACGCGAAGGCCCACCTGGTGGAGTGACGGGACGCCGCACGATGCGACACGGACAGCGCGGGGCAATGTGCCCCGTCGTCGCACGTACTGCGTAGTGTGGCAGTCGTCTCGGGCCTGCCGGCGAGGCATTTCGTTGCGGCGTAGACGGCCGCGGACCGGACACGAGGAGACGACATGAGCGGCCCGTACGACTCGAATACCCAGTGGTCGCGCGACGGAGGTTCGGTCGAGGGCGCAGGCGCGCCTGCTCCGGCGGAGCAGTTCCCCCAGCACGCCTACCCGGCCGACGTTCGCGGTGCCGGCCCGTACCGCGGCTCCGATCAGGTGCAGGGGCAGACCTGGGGGCAGGCGCACCCGGGCGCACCGGGCCCCGCGCCGGGAACTCAGTGGGGGCAGTCGCCACAGGGCTGGCCCCAGCACAACCAGGGCCAGCCGAATCCGGGCCAGCAGTGGGGGGCTCCCGCGCCCGGTCAGCCTCAGATGTTTCCCGGGTACCCGCAGCAGCCCCAGCCTTACGGCGGCCAGCCGATCAATCAGTGGGCGCCGCAGCAGCCCGGTCAGCCGGTGCCGGGGCAGGGCCGGAACAAAACGATGCTCTGGGTCGGGATCGGTATCGCGGCGGTCGTCGTGGTGGGCCTGGTGGCGTGGTTGCTCTCGGCACTCCTCGGCGGGAAGACCCTCGATCAGGAGGCCGCCCAGCGTGGCGTCGAACAGATCGTCACCGATTCCTACGGAGCACGGTCGGTGACCGGCGTCAGCTGCCCGTCCGGCCAGAAGGTCGAGAAAGGCACATCGTTCGAGTGCGCCCTGACCGTCGACGGCTCACAGAAGACGGTCAAGCTGACGTTCACCGACGACGAGGGCACCTACGAGGTCAGCCGCCCGAGCTGACCCCGGTAGGGGTTCAGGTCAGGCGCGTTCGGCCGCCATCGCCGCGAGCAGTCGCGCGACCGAGCGCTCGATGCCCAGTTCGGCCGCCAACTGCTCGAGCCGGGCGGGATCGGCCGGGCTGCTCGCGAGGGTGTCGGGCCGCGACAGGCGCACGTCGGCGTCGGTGACGACACGGACGACCGGGACCGCGGCGTCGATGTAGTCGGCGGCCGCGGACAGCTTGGCCCGCACGCCCTTCGCGACGTCGCTGGATGGATCGCCCGCGGCTGCCAGCAGGTTCTCCAGCGAACCGTGTTGCAGCAGAAGCGTGGACGCTGTCTTTTCGCCCACTCCCTTCACACCGGGTAGTCCGTCCGACGAATCACCGCGCAGCAGAGCGAGTTCGGCATAGGCGTCGCCCGCACGTCCGGCGGGCACCCCGTACTTGTCCGCCACTTCTGCGGGGCCGAACAGTTCGGCCTTCGCCAGACCCCGGCCCACGTAGAGCACACGGACCGGTACCGGATCGTCGCAGACGACCTGCAGCAGGTCGCGGTCGCCGCTGACCACCACGACGGGGTCGTTCTTCTCCTGCGCCGCAAGCGTTCCCAGTACGTCGTCGGCCTCGAAGCCCTCGGCGCCAGCGGTCGCGATCCCCGCGGCGGCGAGGACGTCCATGATCATGTCGACCTGCGGGGTGAGGGTGTCGGGCACCTCCTCGGCGGAGCCGTCGGATTCCTCCGCCACGCGATGCGCCTTGTACGACGGTATGGCCTCCACCCGGAACCGGGGTCGCCAGTCCAGGTCGAGGCACACCGCGAGCCGCGACGGCTGAGTGCGCGTGATGAGCGCGGCCACCATGTCGGTGAACCCGCGGACCGCGTTGACGGGACGACCGTCCCGCGAGGTCATCGACTCGGGGAGGGCATAGAACGCCCGGAACCACAGACTTGCACCGTCCAACAGCAGCAAAGGCCCACTCATGCGGCCCATCCTGCCAAATCGATCTAGCCTGATACCCATGAGTTCCGAGAGTTCGCTGAGCGCCGCCCCCGATCACGCCGAGGCATCCCGGTTCCCGACGTCGGTCTACGCCGATCGATTGGCCCGCGCCGCCGAGATCGCGCGGCGTTCCGGACTGGACGGACTGCTGGTCACGCCCGGCCCGGACCTGCGTTACCTGGTCGGCTCACGCGCCGACTCCTTCGAGCGGCTGACGTGTCTCATCGTGCCGGCGGACGGGAATCCGCCGTCGGTGGTCCTGCCGCGTCTCGAACTGGCCTCGCTCGACGAGTCGGCCGTCGGTGACCTGGGGCTGCCGGTGCACGACTGGGTGGACGGTGTCGATCCGTACGAACTGGTGTCTTCGCTACTGCCGGAGACCCCGCGCGTCGCGGTCACGGATGCGATGCCCGCGTTGCACCTGGTGCCGCTCGCACGGCGCTTCGGTGCGATCCCGGCGCTGGCGACCGGCGTTCTGCGCGAACTGCGGATGCTCAAGGACGACGCCGAGATCGACGCGCTGCGCCGGGCCGGTGCTGCGATCGACCGCGTCCACGCCCGAATGGGTCAGTGGCTGCGGCCGGGGCGTACCGAGGCGGAGGTCGCCGCGGACATCACCGCAGCGATCCTCGCGGAGGGACATACCGAGGCCGCGTTCGTGATCGTCGGATCCGGCCCGCACGGCGCCGATCCGCATCACGAGGTGTCCGAACGGGTCATCGAGTCGGGGGACGTCGTGGTGATCGATATCGGGGGACCGGTCGAGCCGGGCTACAACTCCGATTCCACCCGCACGTACGTGCTCGGCGATCCCGAGTCCCGGGTGGCCGAGCAGGTCGCGGTCCTGCAGGCGGCCCAGCGCGCAGCCGTGGCCGCGGTCCGTCCCGGAGTCACCGCCGAGTCCGTCGACGCCGCAGCGCGGGACGTGCTGGCGGCGGCCGGCCTGGCAGAGGTGTTCGTACATCGGACGGGACACGGAATCGGGCTGTCGGTGCACGAGGAGCCGTACATCGTGGCCGGGAACGAGACCGTCCTCGAGCCGGGAATGGCCTTCAGCATCGAGCCGGGGATCTACTTCCGCGGGCAGTGGGGCGCCCGGATCGAGGACATCGTCGTCGTGACCGCGGACGGGTGCGAGTCGATGAACCAGCGGCCGCACGGACTCACGATCCTGCCCGGCTGAACGTCGGTGCGGGTCAGACGATGAAGTTCCCGAACGTCGGATTCGACTGACACAGCGGCAGGCTCCACAGATCGATCGTCCCGAACACGGTGGCCCGGACGTTGCCTTGGCCGGTGTACACCGTCTTCGAGTAGTACGGGTAGGCGCCCTCGAGCGCTGCGACACCCGTCGCACCGGTGTCGAGGTTGACCCACGCGACGGTCACCTGCCCGGCAGCCGGAATCGGGGGCGCCGCCGGGAACGACTCGAACCGGATCTCGCCGGGCCCGATGGGCGGCGTCTGCTCGGGCCCGGACTGCCCGGTGGCTCCCGTCAACGACATCAGGCTGCCCTGATTGGCGCAGCCGATCGTCACGGCCGGTGGGCCGAACGGATGCGGTGGGAGCGCGTACGCCGTCGCGGGTACGGCCAGGGTGCCCGCCGCGACCGCGGCCACCGCGGACCATCGGAGGGCCCGGCGTCCGCCGGACCGGTGATCCGGCGGTAGTTCATTGCGTCGAGTAGTCATGGCCATCCCCGTTCGGGTGCGCTGGTGACGTCCCCTCACGGTACCGCCTACCCGAGCGTCGTAACCGCGAACCCGACAGCCGAATACCAGTGCAAATCAGGCGATTTCAGCGTTCGACGAGAATTGCGGACCCCATGACGCGTTCGACGGAGATCTCGATGACCACGCGGGTCGGGTTCTCGCGCGGCGTCCGGTACCGGGCCGCGTAGCGATCGACGCCCTCGGCGACGGACGCGGAATCCGACATCACCCGAGCGGGGCCCTCCAAGGTGAGCCAGCGTCCACCGTCGACCTGACTGACGGCGGCGTAGCCGCCACGGTCGGCATTGCGCGCCTTCTGTGACGCGTCGTTCGTGATGATCCGGGCGATTCGGCGTTCCGGATCCCACGTGAATCCCACCGCCACGACGTGCGGCGTTCCGTCCTTACGCAGCGTCGTCAGGGTCGCGAGGTGCCGTTCGGTGAGGAACGAGACAGCCTCGTCGGTCAGGTGGGAGGGATCGGACGGGGTTCGGGCCATGCCCCGACGGTACTCGAGCGCTGCGAATCCAGGACACTGGAGTCATGAGTGACACGGACTACGCACCAGGCTCGGTGGTGCTGCTCGGCGGTCGCAGCGAGATCGGACTGGAGGTCGCGCAGCGGCTGGCTCCTGGTCGCGTGGTGGTGCTCGCGTCCCGGCGCAGCGGCGACCTCGAGCAGGAACGCGCCGCGATGGTCGATGCCGGCGCGTCGGCGGTTCACTGTGTCGAGTTCGACGCGGACCGCGTCGCCGACCACCCGGCGGTGATGTCGGCGATCGCGGAACAGTACGGCCCTATCGGCGTGGCTGTGCTGGCGTTCGGGGTGCTGGGCGACCAGGCCCGCGCCGAGCAGGATGCCGGGCACGCGCTCGCCGTCGTACACACCGACTATGTCGCGCAGGTCAGCGTGCTCACGCACTTGGCGAACCTGATGCGGGCCCGCGCATCCGGTCAGATCGTGGTGTTCTCGTCGGTCGCGGGGGCTCGTGTGCGGCGCGCCAATTACGTGTACGGCTCGGCGAAGGCCGGTCTCGACGGTTTCGCGAGCGGACTCTCGGACGCCCTGCACGGCAGCGGGGTGCGATTGTTGCTCGTTCGCCCGGGCTTCGTCATCGGGCGCATGACCGAGGGCATGAAGCCGGCTCCGTTCTCGAGCACCCCACAACAGGTCGCCGACGCGGTCGCGCACGGGTTGCGCAAGGGCAGCGAACGCGTGTGGGTGCCCGGGCTCCTCCGCCCCGTGATCTTCGGGATGCGGCTGCTGCCGCAATTCGTCTGGCGGCGGATGCCCCGGTGACTCCCAGTGTGATCGATCCGATCGTCGTCGTGGGTATCGGCGCCGACGGCTGGGACGGTCTGTCTCCACGTGCGCAGGCGGCCGTCCGGAACGCCGAGGTGCTGATGGGCTCGACCCGGCAACTGTCGCTGGTCCCCGAGTCGGAGGCGAAGCGCGTGCCGTGGCCGTCGCCGATGCTGCCCGCGCTGGCAGGAATGTTCGACGAGCATCGCGAGCGCCGAATCTGTGTGCTCGCGAGTGGTGACCCGATGTTCCACGGCATAGGTGTGACGCTCGGGCGCGTTCTGGGTCCCCAGCGGCTGCAGGTGATCGCGCACCCGTCGTCGGTGTCGCTCGCGTGCGCCCGGCTGGGCTGGCCGCTGCACGAGACGACGACCGTGAGCCTGGTCAATCGCGAGGCGTCGACGCTGGCCGCGAGCCTGAGCGCCGGTCAGCGTGTGCTCGTCCTGAGTAACGACGAGCAGACACCCGCTGCGGTGGCCCGCGTGTTGGACGAGCGCGGTTTCGGCGACAGCACAATGGTGGTCCTCGAGCAGTTGGGTGGACCGGCCGAGAACATCGCCGACGGCGTTGCCGCGACGTGGGACCGGGCGCCCGGTGATCCGCTCAATGTGATCGCGCTCGAGCTGAGGGCATCGGATTCGGCGCTGCGGCTCACCCGGACGCCGGGCCTGCCCGATGCCGCCTTCCGGGGCGACGGGCAGATGACCAAGCACGAGGTGCGGGCGCTCACACTCTCGGCGCTCGCACCCGCTCCGGGCGAACTGCTGTGGGATGTCGGCGGCGGATCCGGCACCATCGGCATCGAGTGGATGCGTACCGATCCGCGGTGCCGCGCGATCGCCTTCGAACGCGAGGACGCGCGCGTCGCGCAGATCGTCGACAACGCGTCGCAGCTGGGTGTTCCCGCTTTGCGCGTGCTCGGCTCGGCACCGGCGGCCTTCACCGTCGAGCCGTCCAGCCCGGACGCGATCTTCGTGGGTGGCGGCGTGACGCAGGACGGCCTGCTCGACGCCTGCTGGGACCGCCTGCGCCCGGGCGGACGGATGGTCGTCAACGCCGTCACCGCCGAGTCGGAGGCATTCGTCCTGACGTGGTTCTCACGACTCGGGGGCGAGTTGCGCAAGTTCCAGATCTACCGAGGCGAACCGCTGGGCGGATTCACGGCGTGGCGGCCGCAACTGCCGGTGGCGCAGTGGTCGGTCGTCAAGCCGCACAGCACCGAAAGGGAAGAGCAATGACAGTCCACTTCATCGGAGCAGGACCGGGCGCCGCGGACCTCATCACGCTGCGTGGCTCGCGGATCATCGCCGAGAGCCCGGTGTGTCTGTATGCGGGCAGCCTGGTGCCCGTCGAGCTGCTGACGCTGTGCCCGGACGATGCGGAGGTGATCGACACCGCCCGCATGAGCCTCGACGAGATCGTCGAACAGATCATCGCCGCCGACGCGGCCGGTCTCGATGTCGCGCGGCTGCACTCAGGGGATCCGTCCATCTATTCAGCGGTGGCCGAGCAGGTTCGGCGACTCGACGCGGCACGCGTCGCCTACGACATCGTTCCTGGTGTTCCCGCGTTCACCGCGGCTGCCGCCGCTCTCGGTCGTGAGCTGACGGTGCCGGGAGTGTCGCAGTCGATCGTGCTGACCCGGGTGTCGACGCTGTCGACGGCGATGCCGCCGGGGGAGGATTTGCGTTCACTCGGGCGCAGCGGCGCCACGATGGTCGTACACCTCGGTGCGCACCGGATCGAGCAGATCGTCGAGGAACTGTCGGAGAACTACGGGTCGGACTGCCCGGCAGCCGTGGTCGCGTTCGCCAGTCGGCCCGACGAGGTCGTGCTTCGCGGCACACTCGCGACGCTCGTCGACCAGGTTCACGCCGCCGGGATCACGAAAACCGCCGTGGTGATCGTGGGTCGGGTGCTCGCGGCCGCGGGCTTCCCCGACAGCTACCTGTACTCGGCGACGCGTTCACGCACCACGCATTGAGATCCCACGTGCGGCGGATCCTCGTTCTCGGCGGCACCCGCGAGGCGCGCACGCTCGCGGCCCGCCTGGATCCGGAACAGGACGTCGAGGTGATCTCGTCTCTCGCCGGCCGCGTCCGTGAGCCGGTGCTGCCGGTCGGCAGGGTGCGGATCGGCGGGTTCGGCGGCGTCGAGGGGCTCACGACGTGGCTGCGGGACAACGACATCGACGCCGTCGTCGACGCGACGCATCCCTTCGCTGCGCGGATCACCGCGAATGCCGCCGACGCGGCGGACGGGACCGGCGTCCCGCTGCTGGTGCTGCGACGCGCGGAGTGGACGTCGCGGCCGGGGGACCGCTGGCACACCGTTCCCGATCTCGCGTCGGCCGCCGATGCAGTTGCGGGGCTGGGGGAGCGGGTGTTCCTGACGATCGGCAGGCAGGGCGTCGACGCGTTCGCGGACCGTCCCGAGTGGTTCCTCGTCCGTGCGATCGACCCGCCGGACGTCGGGATGCCGCCGCGCGCCGAACTGCTGCTCGCTCGCGGACCGTTCACGGTCGACGACGAGATCGCGCTCTTGCGCCGGCACCGTATCGACGTGGTGGTGTCGAAGAACAGCGGGGGAGCGCTCACCGAGGCGAAGCTCGACGCGGCCCGAGCGCTGGGGGTACCGGTGGTGATGGTGGCGCGGGCCCCTATCCCGGCCGGGGTGCCGACGACGTCGGATCTCGACGTCGCGGTGGCCTGGGCCTCGCAGCGGGGCTGAGCGCCGAAAGTTGTGCTCCCGCTCCTGAATTGACCCCGCGCGGACACGATCGCGCGGGCAGCGGGTCATTTTGGGAGCAGCACGCATTCCGGGTGAGATTTCGTACAGGACGGAATCGTATGGAATACCGAATATTGCCACCGAACAGTCCAGCAATTCCACACTGGGGCACCGGACCCACCTACGTCTCGGTCAAGTTCAAGCCACGAAGCCGGGGTGGATGTCCGGTAACGGTAGGGACGGGGCGATGGATCGAACGCGACCGCACCGGCACGGCAATCCTCGCGGTCACAGCCCGGATCAGCGGGTACGCGGCAGGACGTCACGCTCGCGGCACCGGGGGCATACTGGTCGGGTGGATGCCGAGAGGCGGTTCCGAGCGTCGGACGTAACGTCCGCGGTGTGGGCGTATGTTCGCCGCGCCCCCGGCACGTTCGTGTGGCTGGCAATTCTGTTCGTGACGACGGTCGTCATGCACCATTTGTCGCCACAGGTCTTGAACGACGTCCTCGGAGATCGGTCGACCAATCTGCACCATCTGCGTGAGGACCCGATCAGAGTCCTGATCACGAGCGCCTTGTGGATCGCGGGCGGCACGTGGATCGGCTACTTCGTGCTCTTCAACCTGTTCCATGTGCCTGTCGAGCGATGGCTCGGGACGTGGCGATGGCTGTCTATCGCGGTGATCGCGCACGTCGGGGCTACCTACATCAGCGAGGGGGTGCTGTATCTCGCGATCGAGCATCATCGAGCACCGGAATCGGCGGTGAACACCCTCGACGTGGGGGTCAGCTATGCGCTCGCCGGCGTCACCGCGGTGCTGGCGTACCGGATCGCGCCGCCGTGGCGGTACCTGTACGCGCTCGGGGTGCTCCTGGTCTACGGCCTTCCACTGCTGGGCACCCTCACGTTCACCGATATCGGCCACTTCACCGCCGTACTCATCGGTTTCGCGTGCTACCCGCTCACACGGGGGCGTCCCGGGTGGGATCCGATGGAATGGCTGCGTGGAATGCGGGAACGTGTCGGCACCCACAGGTAACGTGCCGAACATGACAGAGCCTGTGAAGGGTCCCGCGTCTTACTTTCCGTCGATCGAGAAGAAGTACGGCAAGCCGATCAGCGAGTGGCAGAGCCTGATTCGCTCGTCCGACCTCACCAAGCACATGGAGTTGGTGACGTGGCTCAAGACCGAGCACGGAATCGGCCACGGGCACGCCAATGCGCTTGTCGCTCACACGTTGCAGGAGGACGCGGACAAGGGTGGCGCCGCATGAGCGAGGCGTAGGGCCGACTGCGTCATGCGTCTACCGGTTCCGAGGAGCCGGTGAGGAAGTCGACAAGAGAATGCGGCGCGCGATCACCGAGGCAGATCTCCAGAATCAGATGTGAGTCCGCGGCCTCCGACTCGCTGCGCGGGAACATCGTCTCCTCGTACTCGTCGAGTGCCGCTTCGATGTCGTCGGGGTGTGCGGCGATCGCGTTCGCGAGTTCGGCGCCATCGAGCATGGCCAGGTTCGCGCCTTCGCCGGACGGTGCCATCAGGTGCGCGGCGTCGCCGATGAGTGTCACACCAGGCACGCGGTCCCAGCGGTGTGCATCCGGGAGGGCATGGATTGGGCGGGGGATGGGCGCCGATTCGCCGCCGGTGATCAGTGCGGTGAGCTGCGGTGCCCACCCTTCGAACTCGGCCGCAATTCGCGCCGTCGCGGTGGCGGCGTCGGTGAAATCGATCCCCGCAATCCAGTCTGCTGGGCGGTTCAACTGCACGTACGTGTGAAGGGTGCCCCCGACTTCACGGTGCGCCGTGATTCCCTGTCCTGGGGCGAGTGCGTACATTGCACCGTTGCCGACCGCTTCCGCCGCGGCGGGGTGTCGCACGTCGGCGTCGTTCAGGTAGGTCTCGACGAACGTGGTGCCGACGTACCGGGGCTCGGCGTCGGAGAGTAGCGGGCGAACCTTCGACCAGGCGCCGTCGGCGCCGACGAGCAGGCTGGCGGTCACCGTCGCCCCGTCCGCGAAGGCCAGTTCGTGTCGGCCACCCCCGGCAGGCGCGACGCCGGCGACCTTGTGTCCCCACTGGATCGTCCCGGCCGGCAGGGAGTCGATCAGGATCCGACGTAGGTCGCCGCGAAGGACCTCCGGACGCCCACCCGTGCCGTCGTCGGGTTCCTCGAGCAGTACCGTGCCGTGCTGGTCCAGCACGCGCGACGCCTCGCCGCCCTGATGAATGATCGCGCGGAACTCGTCGGTCAGTCCGGCCGCGGCGAGTGCGATTTGTCCGTCTTTCTCGTGGATGTCGAGCTGACCGCCCTGCGTGCGGGTCTCGGCCGAGGACTCGGCTTCGTAGATCGTCGCGGCGATGCCGCGGACGTGGAGGACCCGCGCGAGGGTGAGGCCGCCGAGGCCCGCACCGATGATCGTGACTGGTGTCGTCATCATTTCTCCTTCAGAAGGGAATGGAACGTCATTCCACGATCCATCTTGGAACGACGTTCCAAACGTGTCAAGATGATGTGATGGCGACCAGGAATCAGCGGACCGACCGGCGCACGGAGGCGCTCTCGAAGGAACGTATCGTCGACGCCGCGATCGAGATCCTCGACGCGGAGGGAGAGGGTGCGCTCACATTTCGCGCGCTCACGACCCGCCTGGCAACGGGCGCCGGTGCGATCTACTGGCACGTCGCCAACAAGAACGAACTACTGACCGCGACCACCGACGTTGTCATCGCCCGCGCGGTGACCGAAGTCGTCGACGGGGCAACGCCGAACGAGGCGATCCGAGCTGTTGCCCTCGGTGTGTTCGACGCCATCGACGCGCACCCCTGGATTGGCACGCAGCTGTCACGCGAGCCGTGGCAGTCCGCGGTGGTGCAGATCTTCGAAGGCGTCGGCGGGCCACTTCAGGCGCTCGGCATGCCAGAGCAGGACCAATTCGACTGCGCGTCCGCACTCGTGAACTACATCCTCGGCCTCGCGGGGCAGTACGCGGCAGGTGCCCGCCTTCTCGCTCGCGAGACGGATCGATCGGCTTTCCTGGAGACCGTCGCCACGCGATGGACTGAGCTCGACTCCGAGGAGTATCCGTTCGTCCATCGGATGGCGGCTCACCTCCCGGGGCACGACGATCGCGAGCAGTTTCTTGCCGGTATCGACCTCATCCTCGCCGGCATCGAGACCGTTCGATAGCCGATGCCAGATCTGGGCGTGGAGCCTAGTGGCGTGTCGACCCCGCGGCCTCGGTCCGGGCTCGCAGATCGTGCAGATGCTTGGCCGTGGGCGACTTCTCGACCGTGTCGGGATCGGGCTCTGTCCGAAGCAGACGGTCGGCTGTGCCGGACGTGGTGACCGTGAACCAGTAGTGCTCGTTGCGGTAGTGGTGGTTGCGGTGATGCCGCCACGTGGCTTTGTACAGCGCGGACTTCGGGCGGTAGTCGGTGTGGATCAGGAAGTGCGTCCACTCGTAGACGGCGCCGAGGGCGGTGATCACGGTCAGGAACGTCAGGCCCAGTCCGATCCGGGGTGCGACGAACACCGTGATCACGAGCAGGAGCGGAACCAGCCAGACGAACACCGGCGCAGGAATGAAGTCCAGCGGAATGTCCCGCGGATCGGAGTGGTGCGCGCGATGCTTGCGCGCAAGTAGCGGATCGACCGTCAGCCCGCCCACACGGCGGGGCCGCCAGTGCAGGACGAACACGTGGATGATCCACTCCAGCAACGGGAAGAACGCGAGCATCACCAGTGGGACGACGGCGTCCGCCCACGTCCACTCGCCGACGATCAACCGTGCTGCGAGGGCGCCGACGAACAGGACCCCGATGATCCACGGACTCGGGTGACGGACGAATTCACGCAGCGCCGCCGGCAGGGTGACGTTTCGCCCGAATGCCGGCGAGCCGGAGCGGGTGGTGGTCACGAGCACTCCTGTGAGTCGGTGCGGGCGAGATCGAGTGCCGCCGCGAGGAGCGCCGTCGCGGGCGCGAGGAGCGACTGGGCGGCCGCGAAAGCCGAGACGGCGTCGCGGCACCGGATCGCGGCGACGATGGATCGGTAGCGTTCGACCTCGTCGACTTCCGCCGCCATCGCCACCGCGAGCGCGTCGAGCATCGGTTCGTACGCGGCCCGGAGCGTATTGAACATCAGACGAAAGGTGATCGAGTCAGCAGCGTCGACCACCAGGTCCCAGAAGTCCAGTGCCAGCCGCTGTCGCCGAACGGGATCGCTATCCGCATCGAGCACGTCGACGACGGCGTCCAACGAGTCGGCGACCTTCGCGTCGGCGCGTTCGGCCGCCAGCTCCGCGACCTTGGGGCCGTTCCACAGCCGCGCCTCGAGGATGCTGCGGGCGACGGCGAGGTCGATCTCCCCGCCCCGCACCAGCAGTTTCGGCAGGAGATCCAGCCCCGCCCGCCGGTGCAGATCGTTCACGAGGGTGGCCCCGCCCTGCCGGACGTCGACCAGCCCCATCGCGGCAATCCGGTTCAGAGCCTCGCGAACGGCGGGACGGGAGACACCCAGCGACTCGGCCATCCGGCGCTCACTGAGCAACTCCTCGCCCGGAGCCAGCCGGCCGCCGACGACCCCGTCGAGCAGTTGGTCGAAAACGTCGTCGGGGATCGACCGCCGACGCACCGGCGTGAGATCCATGTCACAAACGCTAGGCCGGGGCGGATCGGTGGTCAAGTGGTCAGACCAGCTGGCTCGGCGGTCAGTTGTGCAAAGTTGCAGCCAGCCGATCGTGCAACGATGCCAACAGAATCGCCATGATCGCGCTCGGCCAGCAATAGCCGGCGAAACCGAGCAGTGCTGCCCCGCTCCCCGGCAGAGGATACGGCGCGAGCCAAAACGTAGAGATGCAGAATGCGGCGAGCGCGGCCGCGGAAACCGACGCGACGCCGCGACGAGGCACAACGCCCGGTATGACGCAGAGCACCACGGGGATTGCCAGGGGAACGAGGAGTCCGGCCCCATAGAACGAGAACGTCGACTCCGTGCATTCATCCCAGTCCCTGATCAATGTGGTGGGAAGGAGCCCCAGCTGGCACTCGGTCGCCCACCACATCCGCTCGAGCGCGCTGAATACCGCGAAGGCGGCCGTGGCGATTGCGAGCGTCATCCACTCGATACGGATCAGGAGCACTGCGTCATCGTGACAGAGGGAGTTCCGTGATCGGTGGTGGTCCTCGGGAGCAGGAGGGCGGATCTCCGAGATGCCGGGCCACAACCGATCGGTTCCTGTTAGATCTCAATAGCGGGGACCGACCGGTTCACGCGGAGAGGACGCCGTGCCCGCCCCCATCGCCACCGCAGATCCCGTCGCCCACGCAGCCCTTCTGGGTCTCGGCGTGTACCGACCTCGACGCGTCGTGCCCAACGCCGAGATCGTCGACCGCATCGACTCCTCCGACGAGTGGATCCGAACCCGTTCCGGCATCGCATCCCGTGGCTGGGCCGAGCCCGACGAGACCATCGTCGCTATGAGCGTTGCGGCCGCCCGCGACGCGCTCACCGCCGCCGGTGTGGCCCCCGAACAGGTCGATGCGGTGGTGCTCGCGACGTCGTCGCAGATGGTGCTCGGGCCGTCGGCCGGGGCGGTCGTCGCAACCGAGCTCGGCATGCAGGACACGGCCGCCTACGACATTTCCGCCGGCTGCGCCGGCTTCTGCTACGCGCTCGGCAACGCCGCGAGCCTCGTCCGCGCCGGACAGGCCCGCCATGTCCTGGTGATCGGCGTCGAACGATTGTCGGACCTGCTCGACCCGACCGACCGGACGTGCGCGTTCATCTTCGCCGACGGGGCCGGCGCGGTCGTGGTGGGTCCGTCCGACGCCGAGGGCATCGGCCCGGTGGCATGGGGATCCGACGGCAGCCAGACCGCGGCGATCAAGCAGGACAAGGACTTCATGCAGTACTTCGCCGAAGTCGACGCCGCAGCGGTCGGTGGCGACAGTCCGGAGCGGCCCTACATCCGAATGAATGGTCAGGCCGTGTTCCGTTGGGCAGTCACCTTCCTGGAGAAGGCGTGCCGTGACGCACTGGAGAAGTCCGGAGTCACGGTCGACGACCTCGACGCCTTCGTGCCGCATCAGGCAAACAGCCGCATCACCGATGCACTGATCCGGACACTGGGCCTACCCGAAACCGTCGCGGTTGCGCGGGACATCGTCGAAACCGGCAACACGAGTGCCGCGTCGATCCCGATGGCGATGGAACAGCTGCTCCGTTCAGGATCGGCCCGCCGTGGCGACACGGCGCTCCTCCTCGGCTTCGGTGCCGGACTTGCCTACGCCGGTCAGGTCGTCCAACTGCCCCCGATCAATTAGTTCCCTTCGTCGGGGATCGGCCGACGACGCACCCGGGTGCCATCCATGTCATGGACGTCGGTCCGTAGACGGCCGACCGGGTGTGGGGCACCCGGTCGGACCACGTCCTACCTGAGGTTCGTTTCCGTCGCCAGACTGGGAACACCGAACCGAGAGGGGACAGTGATGGATCAATCCGAAACCACGATCGACCGGGCTGACATCGTCGGCATGTGGGTGACATCGGACGGCTCGATACGCCAGGAACTGCGCGCGGACGGTCGCTACGACGAAGCCCGTGGCAACCGAGAGAGCGCCTACACCGGCCAGTACACCGTGACCGGAAGTCATCTCGACTACATCGACGACACCGGATTCACCGCAACCGGAGACATTCGCGACGGGGTGCTCCACCATGAGCATCTCGTCCTGTACCGAGAGGACAGACACCTATGAGCGAGCACAAAGTAGTCCTGATCACCGGAGCCAGCAGCGGAATCGGCGCGGCGACAGCGCGGAAGCTGGCCGCCGACGGGCACCGGGTGTTCCTCGGTGCACGGCGCACCGACCATCTCGCCCACCTGGTGGAAGAACTTGTCGATGCCGGGTACATCGCGGCCTTCCGCAGGGTCGATGTCACCGATCTGGCCGACGTCCGGTCCTTCGTGGAGGCTGCCTGCGAGCAGTTCGGACGGGTGGACGTCGTGGTCAACAATGCGGGCGTGATGCCACTGTCCCCGCTGAGCGCACTGAAGATCGACGAGTGGAATCGGATGCTCGACGTGAATGTTCGCGGCGTTCTGCACGGCATCGCCGCAGCACTTCCGGTCATGAAGTCGCAGGGGAGCGGACATTTCGTGAACATCGCATCTGTCGGGGCGTACGAGGTGGTGCCGACAGGCGCGGTGTACTGCGCTACGAAGTTTGCGGTGCGCGCGATCTCCGAAGGACTGCGCCAGGAATCGTCCGGCGACGTCCGCGTGACCGTCGTCTCCCCGGGAGTGACGGAATCCGAATTGGCGGAGAGCATTTCGGACGCCACGGCTCGCGAGGACATGAGGGCGTATCGCGCCGTCTCGATTCCGGCCGCAGCGATCGCCGACGCGATTGCGTTTGCCGTCGATCAGCCCTCGAACGTGGATGTGAACGAGATCGTCGTTCGCCCCACAGCGAGCGCGCAGTAGGCGCACAGACGGTAGGCCTGGTGAGCAGTGGTCAGGTCAGGGGTCGGCCGGAATGCGAATCCGCGCCGCGCCGCTCCTGATCTCTGGTCGCGGTGAGTGAACCCAACAGTTTCAGGGCCCGGTCACTCGGGGACCCCGGCTCCGCCTGATAGATCAGCAGTTGCTGTCCGGGCCGGTCACGGACATCGAATGCCTGGGAGGTCAAGCTCATCGCACCGACGTCGGGATGAACGAGTTCCTTCGCGTCCAGAGATTTGCCCCGCACGTGACCTTCGGCCCACAACTGTCTGAAGGCGGGGCTTGCCGCGGCGAGTTCATCAACCAACCGGGACAGACGAGGATCCGCCGGGTGGTGCCCGACGGCCAGTCGAAGTGCCGCAACGGTGGCCTGTGCCGCACGCGGCCACTCGGCATAGAACGAGGCGCCGGCGGGGTCCGTGAACACCATCCGCACCAGATTGTCGGTGGCGGCGAACGGTGAGAAGAGCGCTTCGGCAATCCGGTTGCACGCCAGAATGTCGAGTGTCCTGTTCAACACGAACGCCGGCGTCCAGTCGTAGGTCTGCATCAACTGCAGCAGTGCGGGGCTGACGGATTCCCCGACAGCGGACACACGGTCACTCGGTACCAAACCCGCCAACCGGTACAGGTGCATCTCGTGCTCGGCGTCGAGTCGGAGCGCACGCAGGAGCGCATCGAGCACCTGAGTCGAGGGATTGCGTTCTCGCCCTTGCTCCAAGCGGGTGTAGTAGTCGGCGCTCAGACCTGCGAGTATCGCAACTTCTTCACGTCGGAGACCGGGTACGCGCCGAGTGCCGTAGCTGTGCAGCCCCACGTCTCCCGGCGCGATTCGACCACGGCGTGAGCGAAGGAAGTCTCCGAGTTCGTTTGACGGCATTGCCTGATGCTAGATCGGAATCGCACCTCGGTGGGTGGGTGCAGTGCACCCACCCACCGAGGTGACGCGGTCGCCCCGGATCGTCGGTCCGAGGTACCGCGGTGCTTCAGACCAGGTGCGGCCTCAGGCCGGGTAATGCCTCGGAGTGAAGACCGTTGTCCCGTGCGCACTCTCGACGACGGTGGTCTGCGACGAGCCCACGATCAGCAGGCAGCGCATGTCGACGTCCGACGGATCGAGGTCGGCCAAGCGGACGATCTTGATCGACTCCTCGGGCCCGGCGATGTCCCGGCCGATGATCACCGGGGTGTCGGGGGAGCGGTGCTCGAGCACGAGATCGCGCATCGCGGCCACCTGCCACGTGCGACTCTTCGACGCCGGGTTGTAGACCGCGAAGGCCATGTCCGCGCTCGCGACGGCGGAGACCCGCTTGGCGACGATGTCCCACGGCTTGAGGCGATCCGACAGCGACAGCATCGCGTAGTCATGGCCCAGCGGGGCTCCCACCCGGCTGGCGACGGCATTGGCCGCGGTCATACCGGGCAGGATCCGGACGGGGACGTCCTTCCACTGGTCTTCGGCCACCACCTCGAGCACCGCGGAGGCCATCGCGAACACACCCGGATCGCCCGACGAGACGACGACGACGCGTCCGCCACGCTTGGCCATGTCCAGCGCCATCGCCGCGCGCTCGGCCTCGACACGGTTGTCGCTGGCATGCCGACGCTGTCCCGGCCGGACCGGGACCCGGTCGATGTAGGTGGTGTAGCCGATCAGGTCGGTGGCGCGCGCGAGTTCTCGGCGCACCTCGGGCGTGGTCCACGCCTGGTCGCCGGGACCGAGTCCCACGACCACGACCTCACCACGCGCAGGTTCGGGTTCGATGCGGTTGTTCAGGGGACTCGGCACGATCGCGATCGCAAAGTACGGCACGTCGGCGTCGTCGACCTCGTCTGCCGCGGCAACGCGCTGCCGGTCGGTGCTGGCGCGCTCGACGTAGTAGGCCTCGTCGATCCGTCCGGCGTCCTTCAATGCCTGGCGCACAGCGGGATACGTGCGGCCGAGCTTCATGATCGCGGCGGCGTCGGTCTCGCGCAGGCGTCGCGTCAGCTCCTCCTGCGGCAGCGTGCCCGGCAGGACGGTCAACACTTCCTCGCCCTCGACGAGCGGCTCGGCGAGGGCCGCGGAGGCGGCGCTGACGGCGGTGACGCCGGGGATGACCTCGGCGTCGAACCGGTCGGCCAGACGCTTGTGCATATGCATGTACGAGCTGTAGAACAGCGGATCGCCGGCCGCGAGGAGCGCGACACTGCGCCCCGCCGCGAGGTGCGTGGCCAGGCGATCGGCTGCCTGCTCGTAGAACTCGTCCATCGCACCCTGGTAGCCGCCGGGATGATCGATCGACTCCGTGGTGACCGGGTAGACCAGGTGTTCCTCGATCTGGCCCTCCCGCATGTACGGGGCAGCGACCCCGCGCGAGATGCTCCGGCCGTGCCGGGCGCTGTGGAACGCGACGACGTCGGCCTCACCGATCACGCGGGCGGCCTTGACCGTCATCAGCTCGGGATCGCCCGGGCCGATGCCCACACCCCACAGCTTGCCTGCGGAGCTCATTCGACCTCGCTCGCAATCGCATTCAGTGCCGCCGCGGTGATCGCGCTGCCACCACGACGACCGCGCACCACCAGGTACTCGAGCCCGGAGGGGTGCTCGATCAGGGCCTCCTTGGACTCCGCTGCACCGATGAAGCCGACGGGTCCGCCGACGATCGCGGCGGGCCGCGGCGCACCGGCCTCGATGAGGTTGAGCAGATGGAACAGCGCGGTGGGGGCGTTGCCGATCGCGACCACTGCGCCGTCGAGCTTGTCGCCCCACAGCTCGAGTGCCGCGGCCGAGCGCGTGTTGTCGATCGCCTTGGCCAGCACGGGAACTCGTGGGTCGTCGAGCATGCACAGCACGGCGTTGTCGCGGGGCAGTCGCTTACGGGTGACGCCGGCGGCGACCATCTTCGCGTCGCACAGGATCGGGGCGCCGCGGCGCAGCGCCTCGCGCGCGTCGGCGACGACGTTCGGCGTGAACGCGACGTCGTCGACCAGATCGACCTGACCGCTCGCGTGGATCATCCGGACGACGGCCTGCGAGACGTCGGCGGGGAACCGGGTGAGGTCCGCCTCGGCCCGGATGGTCGCGAAGGACTGGCGATAAATCTCCGCGCCGTCGCGGATGTAGTCGATCATGCGCCACACGATAGAGGCATCACGACGACCCGTTTTCCACCCGGTAACCGTCGGGGCCGGAGACCACGTCTGTTATTTCGCCGCGGGGGCGACCGCACTTGCGATCGCATCCGGACCAGTGCTGGCGGCCGTCGTCGGGCAGCTCGCCGTTCTCGATCGCCTCACGGGCATCGGCCCGGACGTCGGTGTGCGACTTGGCGCAGCCGGGCTGTCCCGCGCAGGCGCTGACCTGCAGATACGGGGAGTTCTCGTCGAAGATCAGCCCCATCGGCGCGAGCACCCGGACCACCTGCTCGGCCGCCCACTCCTCGAGGTCCGGCAGCAGGATCGAGCGCCACGGCGTGACCAGGATCGGCTTGTCGACGGCGGCGAGGAACTCCGCGACCCGCGCCGGGAGCGTGCCGAACGCGAGACCCGCGGCGAGGGTGACGCGGCCGTCGGGCTGGTCGAGCCAGCCGATCGGACCGCGTTCGACCGCGCCGGGGAGCTGCACCGGGTCGCCGTACTCGAGGCCGAGACGCTCGAGGACCTGCTCGGTGCCGCCGGGCACCTCGTTCAGTCGCCACGCCTCGCCGCGGATCTCGGCGAACGTGCGGGCCGCCGCCAGCAGCGCACCCACCGCATCGGCGCCGGCGACCCGGGCGCCGGTGTCTTCGCCGGCCAGGACCAGTGCGAAGCGTTCGTCGCCCTGCCCGTGGATACCGAAGTCGCCGCCCAGGCCCGAGATGTCGCCGGTGCCGTCGTCGAGCGTGAACAGCGTCCGCCCGGGCAGGTCGGCCAATGCCGGGTCGTCGCACAGTGCGCGGTCGAGATCGGCGACCAGTCCGCGAACGTCGGCGAAACCGCCGATCCGCCCCGACAGCGGCGACGCGAGGATGTTGCGCACCCGCTCGTGCGTCGTGGACGGCAGTAGCCCGACCTCCGCGATCCGCCGCGCGAACTCGTCCGGGTCGGTGACCGACCGCAATTGGACGTTGCCGCGCGAGGTGAGCTCGATCTCGCCGTTGCCGATCTCCTGCGCAGCCGCCGCCAGAGCCTGGAGCTGCGGCGATGTGATCACACCGCCGGGGAGGCGGACACGGGCGAGGGGGCCGTCGGCGGCCTGGTGGACCTGGAGCGCACCCGGGCACTTGTCCGGGCCGGAACGTGGAGATGGCACGTCTCCAGGCTAGAGAAGTGCGGCGGCTGATGCGCACACGGCTGACCGGTAGGATCACCGGCGACCGCGGCAGAAGAGGAAACCGGTGAGATTCCGGGCGGTCGCGCCACTGTGAAAGTCAGACCCTCTTCCGCCGCCCGAACCGCTTCGACGAGTCCCTCGGGCTCGCTCGAACCCTGCCGTGGGGCGCGAAACCCCGGAAAGGCTGCACCAGTGATCCTGCTGCTGTCGACCTCCGACACCGACCTGCTCAGCGCCCGCGCGAGCGGCGCCGACTACCGCTGGGCCAACCCGGCCCGACTGCTGGTCGACGAAGACCTGCCCGGACTGCTCGACGGCGTCGATCTCGTCGTGGTCCGGATCCTCGGTGGTCGCCGCGCCTGGGACGACGGCATCGACGCGGTGCTCGCGTCCGGGCTGCCGGCCGTCGTGCTCGGAGGTGAGCAGGCCGCCGACGCCGAGTTGATGGAGTGCTCGACGGTTCCCGCCGGCATCGCCGCCGAGGCGCACACGTATCTCGCGGAGGGCGGCGCCGACAACCTGCGCCAACTGCACAACTTCCTGTCCGACACGGTGCTGCTCACCGGTCACGGGTTCGAGCCCGCAGTGCACCTGCCGAACTGGGGCGTACTCGAGCGTCCCGCTCGCGAGATCGACGGGCCGACCGTCGCGGTGCTCTACTACCGCGCCCAGCACCTGGCCGGGAACACCACGTACGTCGAGGCGTTGTGCCACGCCATCGAGGACGCCGGGGCGACTCCGCTGCCGATCTTCTGCGCATCGCTGCGCACCGCACCCGCCGACCTGCTCGAATCGCTGGGCCGGGCCGACGCGATGGTCGTGACCGTCCTCGCGGCCGGCGGCACCAAGCCCGCGAACGCGCAGGCCGGCGGCGACGACGAGGCGTGGGATGTCGCCGAACTCGCTGCGCTCGACGTGCCGATCCTGCAGGGCCTGTGCCTGACCAGTAGCCGGGAGGCGTGGGAGGCCAACGACGACGGCATGTCCCCGCTGGACGTCGCCACCCAGGTCGCCGTCCCCGAGTTCGACGGACGCCTCATCACGGTGCCGTTCTCGTTCAAGGAGATCGACGCCGACGGCCTCACCGCGTACGTGCCCGACGCCGAGCGCGCCGCCCGCGTCGCCGGGATCGCCGTCCGCCACGCGAAGCTGGGACGAATCCCCAACCCGGACAAGAAGATTGCGCTGATGCTGTCGGCGTACCCGACCAAGCATGCGCGTATCGGCAACGCCGTCGGCCTGGACACCCCGGCCAGCGCGATCGATCTGCTGACGGCGATGCGCGAGAACGGCTACGACCTCGGGCCGGTGGACGGCGAGGACGCACTGCCCGGCCTCGCGGCCGAGGACGGCGACGCGCTCATCCACGCGCTGATCGCCGCGGGCGGTCAGGACCCGGATTGGCTCACCGCCGAGCAACTCGAGGGCAACCCGATCCGCATCTCCGCCGCCCGCTACCGCGAGTGGTTCGCGACGCTGCCGCAGGATTTCCGCGAGGGCGTCGAGGAGCACTGGGGTTCGGCCCCCGGCGATCTGTACGTGGACCGGTCGTCGGATCCCGAGGGTGAGATCGTCATCGCCGCGATCCGTGCCGGCAACGTGGTGCTCATGGTGCAGCCGCCTCGCGGTTTCGGTGAGAACCCCGTCGCGATCTACCACGATCCGGATCTGCCGCCGAGTCACCACTACCTGGCCGCGTACCGCTGGATCGGCGCGAGCACCGAGCACGGGGGTTTCGGTGCGGATGCCGTCGTGCACCTCGGCAAGCACGGCAACCTCGAGTGGCTGCCCGGCAAGACGCTCGGCATGTCCGCGTCGTGCGGCACCGACGCCGCACTCGGCGACCTGCCGCTGATCTACCCGTTCCTCGTCAACGATCCGGGCGAGGGGACGCAGGCGAAGCGTCGCGCGCACGCCACCCTCGTCGACCACCTGATCCCGCCGATGGCGCGCGCGGAGAGCTACGGCGACATCTCCCGGCTCGAGCAGCTGCTCGACGAGCACTCCAACATCTCCGCGCTCGACCCGGCGAAGCTGCCGGCGATCCGCCAGCAGATCTGGACGCTGATGCGCGCGGCGAAGATGGATCACGACCTGGGCCTGTCCGAGCGTCCGGAAGAGGACGTGTTCGACGACATGCTCATGCACGTCGACGGCTGGCTGTGCGAGATCAAGGACGTCCAGATCCGCGACGGCCTGCACATCCTGGGCCGCGCCCCGGAGGGCGACGCCGAGGTGGAACTGGTGCTCGCGATGCTGCGGGCCCGGCAGATGTGGGGCGGCGAGCAGTCGGTGCCCGGTCTGCGAGAGGCCCTGGGCCTGAGCGAGGCCGAGGTCGGTGTGAACGGAGCCGAGGACCGCGCACGCGTCGACCAGATCGAGGCGCAGGCGCACGCGCTCATCGCTGCTCTGTCCGACGCCGACTGGGATCCCGAAGCGGCCGATCGCCTGTCCGACGACGACACCGTCCGGCAGATCCTGCGCTTCGCCGCGACCGAGGTGGTGCCGCGACTGCGGCAGACGTCCGGCGAGATCGCCCAGGTGCTGCACGCGCTCGACGGCGGCTTCATCGCGGCCGGCCCGTCCGGTTCGCCGCTGCGCGGGCTGATCAACGTGCTGCCCACCGGCCGCAACTTCTACTCGGTGGACCCCAAGGCGGTGCCGTCGCGGCTGGCGTGGGAGACCGGTCAGGCGATGGCCGAGTCGCTCGCCGACCGCTACCGCGCCGATCACGGCGAGTGGCCGAAGTCGGTGGGCCTGTCGGTGTGGGGTACCTCCGCGATGCGCACGTCCGGCGACGACATCGCCGAGGTGTTCGCGCTGCTCGGTGTCCGCCCGGTGTGGGACGAGGCGTCGCGCCGCGTCACGAGTCTCGAGGTGATCGACCTCGCCGAACTCGGGCGCCCGCGCATCGACGTCACCGTCCGGATCAGCGGTTTCTTCCGGGATGCGTTCCCGCACGTGCTGGCGCTGCTCGACGATGCCGTCCGCCTGGTCGCCGGTCTCGAGGAGTCCGACGCCGACAACTATGTCCGCGCCCACGCGCAGGCGGATCTCGCCGAGCACGGCGACGACCGCCGCGCCACCACCCGCATCTTCGGTTCCAAGCCCGGCACGTACGGCGCGGGACTGCTGCAGCTGATCGACTCGAAGAACTGGCGCAACGACGCCGACCTCGCGCAGGTGTACACCACGTGGGGCGGCTACGCGTACGGACGCGGCCTCGACGGTGCCCCGGCTTCGGACGACATGCGCAGTGCCTACAAGCGGATCGCGGTGGCCGCCAAGAACACCGATACCCGCGAGCACGACATCGCCGACTCGGACGACTACTTCCAGTACCACGGCGGCATGGTCGCGACCGTCCGCGCGCTCACCGGCAAGTCCCCGGAGGCGTACATCGGCGACAGCACCCGTCCCGACGCCGTCCGCACCCGGACGCTGTCGGAGGAGACCGCCCGCGTCTTCCGTGCCCGTGTCGTGAATCCGCGCTGGCTCGAGGCGATGCGCCGGCACGGCTACAAGGGCGCGTTCGAGATGGCCGCGACCGTCGACTACCTGTTCGGGTACGACGCGACCACCAACGTGGTCGCGGACTGGATGTACGAGAAGCTCGCCGAGACCTACGTGCTGGACGAGCAGAACCGCAAGTTCATGTCCGAGTCGAATCCGTGGGCGCTCCACGGCATCTCCGAGCGCCTGCTCGAGGCCGTCGATCGGAACATGTGGGAGGAGCCGTCCCCCGAGGTCCTCGAGGGTCTGCGCCAGGTGTACCTCGAGACCGAGGGCGAGCTCGAGGGGGAGTAGCCCGACCGGCTACTTTCGCCAGAACAGGTGGTGGGTCACCCCGATCGAGCTGGGCACTGTTTCCAAATGGAAGCGGTCGAGCAGCTCGTCCGGGGTGTCCCACAGGCGCAGTCCGGTCCCGAACGTGATCGGGGAGACGGCCACGTGCATGGTGTCGACGAGGTCGTCGTCGAGGAACTCCCGGATCGTGGTGACCCCGCCGCCGAGTCGGACGTCCTTCCCCTGCGCAGCCTCTTTCGCCTGAGCGAGGATGGTGGCCGGCTTGTCGTCCACGAAGTGGAACGTGGTCTCGCCGCGCGTGATCGACGGCCGGGGGTGGTGGGTCGCGACGAAGACCGGCGTGTGGAACGGCGGCTCCTCACCCCACCAGCCCTCCCAGTCGAGGTTCTCCCACGCGCCGCGCTGCGGCCCGAACTTGTTGCGACCCATGATCTCGGCGCCGATGTTGTGGGAGAAGTCGCGGGTGAAGTAGTCGTCCAGGCCGCGGGTGCCGCCGGCATCGGTCCGCATGGGCCAGCTCGCAGTGGCGCCCGCCCAGGCGAACATCGCACCGGGATCGAGGCCGAACGGGCGCTCGAAGGTCTGGTTCTCCCCGCAGGCGACGCCGTCGCTCGAGACGTTGAAGTTCTGGACCTTCAGCTGTTGACTCACGTGATGCTCCGCTCTCCAGTGTGGTGTTACGAGAAGGCAGACTCGCCGCGTCGACGAAACTCATCAGGACGCGGGTTCAGGCTGGCGGCGAGGATACGAGAGTGCTCGTTCTGTCGACGGATCCCGGGGCGTGGGTGCGACCATGGAGGAGTCGACGCTCGACGCCTGATGCTGACCGGAGGCCGTGGCGATGGACGACTGGTCGAGAAGCGAGTACCCGCGGGTCGTGGTCGAGACTGCACAGGGCCGCGCAAGCTACAGGGCGGGCAAACCGATACGCATCGGCCGCGACCCGCAGATGGAGATCACGATCGTCGATCCCGTGGTGTCGCGCGAGCATGCGCAGCTCCGGTGGGACGAGGGATGGCAACTGGTCGACTCCGGCAGCAAGAACGGGATCTACGTCGCCGGCAAGCGCCGAGAAGAAGTACCCGTCACGGACACTGTGCTCGTCCGCCTGGGTGATGCGGTCGAGGGGCCCACCGTGCGGATCTCGATCGAGGACCCCGACGCGACGCGACAGGACGTGGGCAGTCGATGGGACGAGTCGACGATCGAGGTAGGGGATTCGATCGCCCCGCCCCCGACCCCGCACGAGACCGTCCCCGCCGGAGCCCTCACGATCGGACGGGCCCCCGACAACGACATCGTCGTCCGCGATGTGCTGGCCTCACGCCGTCACGCGATAGTCCACGACGTGCCGTCCGGCCTCGAACTCGACGATCTGGGAAGCGTCAACGGAACGTTCGTCGGCGGCACCCGGGTGACGCGCGCACGGCTGACCGACGGCGACGTCGTCACGATCGGCAACACCGACTTCAGCGTGCACGAAGGCCGTCTCGTTCCACGGCAGGCGACAGCCACGACCGTCGGCGGTCTACGCGTGGACGGCGTCGGGCTCACCATCGAAGGTGGGCGACGACTACTCGAGGACGTCACGTTCACGGCGGGACCCGGCAGTCTCACCGCGGTGATCGGGCCCTCCGGCGCGGGAAAGACCACCGTCGCCAAGATCATCTCCGGTGCGGAAGGACCGACGGAGGGCGTCGTCGAGTTCGACGGACGCAGCGTGCACACCGACTATTCGGTACTGCGCTCCCGCATCGGCATGGTCCCTCAGGACGACGTCGTTCATCGGCAGCTGACCGTCCGGAGGGCCCTCGGTTACGCCGCGGAGCTGAGACTGCCACCGGACACCACCCGGGCCGACCGGGAAGCGGTGATCGCGGGGGTACTCGACGAACTGCAACTGACCGAGCACGCCGACACCCGCGTCGATCGCCTCTCGGGCGGGCAACGCAAACGCGCATCGGTCGCGCTGGAGTTGCTCACGGGCCCTTCCCTGCTCATCCTCGACGAACCGACGTCGGGTCTCGACCCCGCGCTCGACCGCCAGATCATGGCGACGCTGCGCCGCCTCGCCGATTCGGGCCGCGTTGTCGTCATCGTCACGCATTCGCTGTCCTACCTCGAGATGTGCGACCAGGTCCTCCTCCTCGCGCCCGGTGGCAAGACCGCGTATGTGGGACCGCCCGACCGAGTCGGGAGCGCACTCGGCAGCACCGACTGGGCGGACATCTTCGCCCGTGTCGCCTCCGACCCGGACGGGGTGTTCGCCGAGTATCGCGCCTCCCGCCCCGAGGCGGCGCCGCCGCCGAGCCCACCCGGGCCTCTGGGGCGCCCCGCGCACACGTCCCGACTCGAGCAGTTGAGCACCGTCGCCCGCCGCCAGGTTCGACTGATCCGTGCCGACCGGGGCTATCTGGTGTTCCTGTCCCTGCTGCCTTTCGTGCTCGGCGGCCTGGCCCTGCTGGTGCCGGGCGACACCGGGTTCGGTCAGTCCGGTGCCGACGTATCCGGCGAACTCACCCAGATCCTGGTGGTGCTGATTCTCGGTGCCGCCTTCATGGGCTGTTCGCTGACCATCCGCGACCTGGTCGGCGAGCGCATGGTCTATCAGCGAGAACGTGCCGCCGGGCTGCTGCCGTCCGCCTACCTGACGGCGAAGATCGTCGTGTTCTGCGCAGCCGGCATCGTGCAGTCGGTGATCATGGTGCTGATCGTCTACGTGGGCAAGGGGTTCCCGGGCCACGGCAGTGTGCTCCCGTCGGGCGCCGTCGAACTGATCGTGGACATCGCCGCCACTACCTGCACCTGCGTCGTGCTCGGTTTGGCGTTGTCGTCGGTGGCGCGTTCGAGTGAGCAGGTGCTGCCGATGCTGGTGGTCACGATCATGGCGCAGCTGGTGATGTGCGGAGGATTGATCACGATCACCGGACGCGCCGGGCTCGAACAGGTCGCGTGGCTCTTTCCGTCACGTTGGGGGTTCGCGGCGGCCGCCTCGACGGTGGACCTGGTCACGAATGCCACCGGCACCGAGCCGGACTCGCTGTGGCAGCACACCGGATCGTGGTGGCTGCTCAGCATCGCCATGCTGGTGCTCATCAGCTGCGTGCTCACGGTCTTCACCTACAGCCGGCTCCGGCTCCGCCGTCGGTAGAAGTCGTCGAGCTCTGCGAACCGCTGCCGTCCTATAGTCGGCGGTCGAACGTGAGTGTCGGTGCCGCAGTCGAAATGTCCACGGTGTACGCCCGCAGCCGCACCGAGTCCGTCGACAGGTCCATGGTCATGAAGCCGACGTCGTCGAAGTTCTGGTAGAGATTCGCGCGCTCGGGACTCGTGGACTTGCCGTGGCTGTTCTTTCCGGCGGCGCCGGAGACGACCTGCCGGGTGCCCTTGGACGCCATGGTCGGTTCGAGGACCTGCAGCGTGTGATCGTGGCCGGACAGGACGAACTGGCAGCGCCCGACGACGTGGTCCTCGTAGAAGCGCTTGGCGTGGATGCCGTTCATCGGTTCGAGCGGGATCCCGTCGTACGCACCGGCGTCGCCGTGCGAGCCGTTGCTCAGGTACGGGTGATGGGTGCACGCGATCTTCCACTTGGCGGGGGACGCCTCGATCGCCGCGTCCAGCCAGGCGCGCTGCTCGTTCATGAACTGCCCGTCGGCCGCCCAGTACGGCACGAACAGCGGCGGCAGATAGGCAGCCACCGGGTTGAGGTCGAGGACGAAGAACTCGACGACCGGATTCTCCTCGGGCACCCGCACCGAGTAGTACCGCGACGGCATCCACCATTTGCGGGAGGTCTGGTGGTAGCCCACCTCGTCGTTGCCGCGCAGCAGCCAGCCGCCGTCGCCGGGAAAGAGGGCGGTGTTGTCGTGGTTGCCGAGGGCCATCACCCACGGGAAGTCCAGTCCGTGGTTGGGATCCTCGAACTTGGTGGCGAACTGCACGTCCCGGTCACCGTTCGGCCCGGCCTCGTAGATGTTGTCGCCCAACCCCAGTGCCATCCCGAACGGCTCGGCGCCGTGCACCTTGCGCATCGCGTCCGCGACGGCCCACTGCGCCTGGGTGCCGGTTCCGGCGTCGCCGGTGACGAGCACGCGGACGTTCGAGTTTGTCGGGAAGGGGTGCTTGCCGCCGGCGGGCACCGCGCCCGGGACAGCGGCTGCGGCGGTGGGCGCCAGCGCGGCCAGCGAGACGGCCGCACCGGTCATGCCGGCAGCGGCGAGGAAACGGCGGCGGTCGATCGGGTAGAACTCGGTCACGGGGTGTTCCTCGTCGATGTCCAGGATGTCGGGAAGTCCGTCCCAGCAAACCGCACGACGAGCCAGACAACGCCCGAATCAGCAATATCTGCAGCGATATTCACGAAATATTCAACCGGCGGACGGGCCAATCAGTGATGCTCGAGCCAGGTGAGGATCGCCTTGACCCGGCGGTTGTCCTCCCCGGGCGGCAGTCCCAACTTGAGGAAGACATTGGCGACGTGCTTGCTCACCGCCGCCTTCGACAGGAACAGCGCGTCGGCGATCTCCCCGTTGGACTTGCCCTCGGCCATCAGCGCGAGCACCTCGCTCTCCCTTGCCGTCAGCCTGCCGAGCGGCCCCGACGAGGATTCCGGCCGAGTGACGTGGCGCACCACCTCCGGGTCGACCACGACACCGCCGGAGGACACCGTCTCGACCGCACGCAGGAAGTCGCCGACGCGACCGACCTTCTCCTTGAGGAGATAGCCGACACCGTCTGCGCCGGGCCCGTTGAGCAGCTCCTTGACATAGGGCCCGGTGACGTAGGCCGACAGCACCAGAATCGGCAACTGACGATGGCGCGCCCGCAGTTCCATCGCGGCTCGCAGGCCGTCGTCGGTGCCCTCGGGCGGCATACGTACATCGGTGATCACCAGGTCGGGCAGCTCACCGGCGGCGGCCATGGCGTCGACAGCCGACACCAGCGAGGGCGCGTCGTCGCATTCGCGCACCACATCGTGCCCGCTGGCCACCAGGATCTCCTTGATCCCGGCCCGGATGAGCGGGGCATCGTCGGCGAGCACGATTCTCATGGCTGCACATTTCCTCGTCGTGCTCGGATCCGAATCGTCACCACGGCGGTTCGGCGGGGGCCGTCACCACCACCGTAGTTCCCACGCCGGTCGGGCTCACCACCCGAATCTCGCCGCCGACACTGCGCATCCGCTCGCGCAGCCCCACCAGGCCGGTGCCGCGTCCCTCACCGAGTTCGACGCCGCCACCGCCCTCGTCGACGATCCTCGCCGTCACCCCCTCGGGCGTGCACTGGAGTTCCACCCGGGCGTGGTCGACCGCGGCATGTTTGACGACGTTGGTGAGCGCCTCCGAGATCGTGAAGTAGACGGCGCCCGCGATCGGGGCGGACAGGGAAGCGTCGTCGCCCTCCGCCACGAACTCGACGGACAGCGGCGACCGGGAGACCAACTCGCGCACGGCCGCCACCAAACCCAGATCGCTGAGATCACGGGGATGGATGCCGCGCACCGTCTCGCGTAGCCGTTCCAGGGCACGCTCGGCCTGAGCCTGCGAACGCGAGGCCAACTCCCTGAGGCGTTCGTTGTCGGCTCCGGACTCGGCCGCCGCCTCGAGCATCCCCAGACTGAGCACGACCGCGACGAGGTCCTGTTGCGCGCCGTCGTGCAGGTCCCGCTCGATGCGCTGCCGCTCCAGTTCGAACGCCTCGGTCAACGACGCACGACTGCTGCGGAGGTCGCGCAGCTGTGATTGGAGATCGCGGTCGCGCTGGGTGGAGAACCCGAGCAGCGCCACGTCGCGCAGCGACGAGATTCCCGCCAGCAATGCCGCCGTCACCACCGCCAACACGAAACCGAAGGGCACCGCAGCCACCGACTGTCCCGCGGAGGACGGGGTGAACGGGCCCGCCTGCGCCGCGATGCCGAACGCCCAGAAGACGGGGGAGAAGACGAGAACCAACGCACCGATGAAACCGAAGAAGGCGATCAGCAGTGAGAACACCGACAGCACGACCGCCACCAGCAACACCGGCAGGTCGGTGCGCCACAGTCCGGACGTCCGCACTCGCGCGCGAATCCAGCGCCACCACGATTCGTCCCTCGGACGCAGCGGCTCGCTCGCCGCACCGCAGGCGCGGGCGCGCATGCGGTCGAGTTCGGCGACCACCACCGCAGTGATCGGCAGCAGCGGCACCAACACCACGCCCACCAGCAGGAACGGTAGGAGCGCCGCGGCGGCCATCTCCAGCACCACCCTGCGGCCCAGGCGTGAGGACGACATGGCATCGAACTCTGCCAGACTCCGGGCCCCGAGAAGGTAGTGCTCGCTCTACCTTCTCGGGGAGACAGCACCAGTGTTTGCCGGGCGCGAAACCGATCGAATGGATTCATGCCACACGACGCCCCGACCACCCCCTGTCTCCGGCTGCGCGGCCTGCGCATGGACTTTCCCGTTCCCGGTCGTCGCCGTGAATCCACCCGCGTGCTGCACGACATCGATCTCGACATCCCCGAGGGTCGACTCACCGCGATCGTCGGCCCATCCGGGTCCGGCAAATCCACCCTGCTGTTCTGCGCGGCCGGCCTCGAGGTGCCCACCGGCGGCACCGTCGAGGTGCTCGGCACCGATCTCGGTTCCCTCGGCGCCCGCAGACGCGCAGCGTTTCGCAGTGAGCACATCGGTTTCGTGTTCCAGGAGTACAACCTGGTCAGCTCGCTGTCGGTCGAAGAGAACATCGCGCTTCCGGCCCGCCTCGCCGGTCACAAGGTGCCGCGAGCCCGGGTCCGCGACGCCATGGACCGACTGGGCATTCGCGAACATGCCGGACGTCGACCCGATCGGCTGTCCGGCGGCGAGCGCCAGCGCGTGGCCGTCGCCCGCGTTGTCGCCAACCGCCCGCGCATCGTGTTCGCGGACGAGCCCACCGGGGCGCTCGACCTCGCGTCGGGCCGGGTGGTGCTCGACTGGCTGCAGGCCCTGCCCGCGCAGGGCACGACGGTGGTGATGGTCACCCACGACCCGCACGCCGCGGCCCGCGCCGACCACGTCGTCGTCATGGGTTCCGGACGCGTTCACACGATGCTTCCCGGCGGTGACGGCCTGGCTGTCAGCGAAGCCATCCTCGACGCCCAGGCCGCCACCGCAGAGGACGCGCTCGCATGATCCGCCTCGTTCTCGCCGACATCCGCAGCCAGTCCGCGATGTGGCTGTGGACCGTCCTGTGCGCCACCGTCGGTGGTGCGTGCGGCGCCGGAGCCGTGATCGCGATGCTCACCGCGATCGGCTCGGCGCAGGCCGCAGGCGACGCCGACATGACCCAGGCAACGATCGCCCTGGGCGGCAATATCGTCTTCTTCACCGTCCTCGCGGCGGTCGCCGTCGTCGCCTCCACCGTCGGCCTCACTCTCACCACCCGACGGCGCGAGCACGCACTGTGGGTGATCCTCGGCATCCCGCGGCGCCGGGTGCGCCGCGTGCTCGTCACCGAACTGCTGGTGCTGGGATTGACTGCCGGTCTGCTCGCGCTGCCGCTCGCACTCGTCGTGGCCCGCGCGACACTGCGCCAGTGGACCGACACCGGTCTCGACCTGCACGGCGCCTACGTCGGCTTCGAGCCGTGGTACCTCGGTGCGACGCTGGTCGCGGGCATCGTCCCACCCCTGATGGGTGGGTGGGCTGCGGCCCGACGCGCGGCGAGGACCCCCGAAATGCGCGCCTTCCGCGACACCGCCGAGCCCCCGGCCCGGCCCGGCATCGGGCGAAGCATCCTCGCGCTCGGTCTGCTCGCCGGCGTGATCGGCATGTGGATCCCGGGTCTGGGCTTCGAGCTCAGCGGACCCGAACAGCGCACCGCGTTCGCCTTCGCCGGAAACCTCTTCCTGGTGTGCCTTCTGCTCCTGATGGGGCCGTGGGTACTCACGCCGCTGATGAGACTGTGGACCGCGCTGGTGCCGGCCGCCGATATCGCCTGGCGATTGGCCGTGCACTCCTGCCGCGCCCGCGCCGCGCGCAGCGTGACCACCGTCCTCCCATTCGCTCTGGCGCTGTCGATCGTGGGCCTCTTCATGGTGATCGGCAACGCGATGCCCGGCGGCTCGACCGGACTCGACGACGTGCTCGTCGTGCTCGGATGGGTATTCGTGGTCTCGTGGATCGGCGGGCTCACCGTCATCGCGCTGGTCGGTCGCGAACGTCGTCGGGATTCCGCCCTCATCAGTGCAGCTGGGGCCCGACCCGGAGTGATCGCCCGATCCACCGTGTACGAGGGCGTCATCTACGCCGTGACCGCGATCCTCTTCGGCCTCGTCACGCTCCTGGTGTCCTGCTGGACCATCGCCGTCGGCGCGCGGACATCGGTCGGCGGCGTAGTGGGTGGCCTGCCCTGGCCGATGCTGGCTGGTCTGGCCGCCGCGACGCTGATCACGACGTGCCTGGCGCTGGCATGGCCCGCTGTCAGAACGTCGCGGATCGACGTCGCCCGTGCACTTCGCGGCTGAGTCCCGATCTCGAAAGCCCCTGTGATGCCACCAAAGTCATCACCGAACCCAACTCCCATCTCGAGAGGATGGAATCTCCATGTTCAAGCGGCACCGCACCAGACTCACCTCGATCATCGCGATACCGATCGTGGCGGCATCGGCGATTGCGGCGTGCTCGAGTCCAGCCGACGACGGATCCTCGGGTACGGCCGCAGCGGCGTCAGGCGTGAGCGACGGGTTGCAGCGACTGATGGACGCCGATCCGTGGGATGCGGGAGATTGGGGGATCTTGGTCGCCGACCAGGAATCCGGTGAGGTCCTCGAGTCACTGAACGCAGAATCGCCGTTCTTGACCGGATCGACTGCGAAGACATTCGCCGTCGCCTCGGCACTCGAGGTCCTGGGTGGGGACCACCGCTTCCGAACCCCGATCGTGCACACCGGGGTGGTCACGCCGGAGGGTCGCCTGTCGGGTGACCTGATCATGGTGGCCAGCGGCGACCTCACACTGGGCGGACGGACGACCGCGGAGGGCTCTCTCGCAGTTCCCGACTTCGATCACTACGACGCCAATGCCGTGCCCGGAATGGCCACCATCACCCCGCAAGATCCGCTCGCGGGGATCAACGAACTTGCTCGCCAGGTCGCTGCCAGCGGGATTCGGCACATCGACGGCGACGTCATCATCGACGACCGCCTGTGGGACCCCGTGTCGATCGGCGGAGTGCCGATCACTCCGATCGTTGTCAACGACAACCTTGTCGACCTGCTCGTCACACCCCACGAGCCCGGCAGGCCGGCCGCCGTCGACTGGCGTCCGAAAACAGCGGCCTTCACCGTCGATGCCGATGTCACGACCACAGCTGCCGGAACCGCACCGTCTGTGACCGTCGACAGCGATGGCACAGGGCGCATCCTTGTGCGGGGCACGGTGCCCGCCGATGCGGTGGCACCGTTCGTGGCGACCTACCAGGTTCCCGATCCGCCGGCATTCGCACGGACCCTGCTCGTCGAGGCGCTGGCCCGCAACGGGATCACCACCACCGCCCCGGCATCGGGCACCAACCCCGACGGCATCCTCCCGAGCTCGCCGGAAGTTGCCGCACTGCCCGTAGCCGCAATCCATACGTCGCCGCCGTTCAGGGAATACGCCACGCTGATCAACAAAGTCAGCCACAACCTCGGCGCGAACCTTCTAGCCCCACTGATGGCAGTTGAACGAGGACTCCGCACCTACGAGGACGGAATGACCATCGAACGCGACATCCTCGTCGACGCCGGTATCGATCCGGAGTCCTTCGTTCTCGTCGACGCCCAAGGCCTTCCAGGCGACAGCGCCGCACCGATCGCGCAAACCGAACTTCTTCGCCTGCTTGCACAGAGGGACGATTTCGGCGTCTTCTACGATTCGATGCCGGCCATGGGCATCGACGGATCCCTCTCTGACGTCATCGATCGCACCGATCCGGCTGCGGGAAACATTCGGGCCAAGACCGGGACGCTGATCGGTGCGCTCGACGGGCAGCTCGCCCTCACGACGAAAGCGCTCGCCGGGTACATCGATGCGCAGAGCGGCCGACGACTGGTGTTCGCGATCTACCTCAACGACATCGTCGTGCCCAGCGATTCGGTGAACGACGCGATCGACCTGGCCCTCGACGCCAACGAGCTGCTCGGCGCGATGGCCGCCGCGATCTATCGAACGCGCTGACACGAGGGAAAGACCATGGACGTCCCTCTTCCTCGATCCTCGCGCGCGTGGTGTCCTGGATAGGTCACCGTGTCCATTCAGGACCGGATCGGACCATCGACCTGTCGAGGGAAACGTCATGACCACCATCCACCTCCACAAGACGACCAACGCGACACCCGAGGAGGTCCTTGCGGGTCTCACCGACTTCGGGCCGGGCCGCGAGGAAGTCTTCGGAAACAGCGCTGACAGCTATCTCGAGGTGCACAACCAAGGACCACACGATGCCGACGTCACCGAGGGTTCGAGCGGCATCTGGGAGCGTTTGCACTACGACTGGGCCGACCCGCATCACGTCGTGATGACGACCACCGACTCCAACCTGTGGGGCGGCGCGTCGGGCCACACCTACAACCTCACGCAGACACCGACTGGTGGGACCGACGTCGACGTACTGGTCGTCCGTGACGGTAAGAATCTGCGGGGCCGTCTGCTTGCCGGCGTGCTCGGGCTCTTCGGCACCCGCGTTCTGGGAAAGCAGTTCGACAAGTCCGTCGAAGCGATCGAGGCGCGCAATCACGGCACGAGCGGCAATGACACGCAGCAGCCCGAGGGCTGAGTCATCGCGTGACTTTCAGTCCGATTTCCCACGTACCCTGGCGGGCATGACCACGCTGAGCGAGATCGGTGCCTCGAAATACGTTCTGCTGACCACATTCCGGAAGGACGGCTCGGGCGTACCGACGCCGCTGTGGGCGGCGATGGACGGCGACCGGTTGCTGATGTGGACGGTGACCGACTCGTGGAAGGTCAAGCGGATCCGGAACCGATCGCGCGTCACCGTCGGCGCCTGCGATGTGCGAGGCAACCCGACGGGCCCGCAGATCGACGCGACCGCAGTCGTTCTCGACGACGCCGACACCGAACATGCGCGCGACGTCATCGCCCGCAAGTACGGGATCCTCGGCTGGATCACCATGAAGGGCAGTCTTCTTCGACGTGGCCGCAAGGGGACCATCGGCCTGGCGGTCACGCAGTAACGCGGCTGGGAGACGAACCGATTCACAGGGTGTTCAGCGACATACCCGAAGTATCTGAAGTATCTAGGGAAAGGCACATCATAGGATCGAGCGCCATTGCAGCTCAGGTCGGGAATCGGCTGCGCGACGGCATGCTCGCCGGAAACCCACTGGCCATTGCTGCCGCCGCGATCCTGGTTCCGCTCGGCATGATCTTCGGGTCGACGACCCTGTAGTTCGGCGGAAACCGTCGGTTCAGTCACCTTCGCTGTCGAATCGGGTGCGGGCATCCTCGATCGCCGGCATGTGGGCATCGGCCCAGGCCAGGAGGACGTCGACGGGGTGCCGCAACGTCTTGCCCAGGGGGGTGATCCGGTACTCGACGGCGATGGGTCGGGCGTCGAGTACTTCACGGGCGATGATCCCGTTGCGTTCGAGGCGGCGCAGTGTCGCGGTCAGCGATTTCTGCGTGACGGCGGGAATCGCGCGGCGTAGTTCGTTGAAGCGGCTCGGGTGGTCGCACAGTTCGTTGAGCACCGCCAAGGACCACTTGTCGAGAACCTGATCGAGAAGTTCACGATGCGGAGGAGTGACGGTCAAGTCGCCGGAAGCGATGTCGGTGGTATCGCGCACGCTACCTAGTCTCGTTGAAGTGTCCTTCGGTTACCAAGTATCACTGAGATACCCCATTGAATCGATGTGCGAGGAGCACTCATGACCGTTCGGTATCTCACCACCCCTGCAGGCATGACCGGACCCACCCCGTACCACCACGTCGCGATCGGCACAGGTACCCGGCACGTGCACGTCGCAGGGCAGATCGCTCGCCTCGCGGACGGCACTCCCGTGGCCCCGGATGATCTGGCCCGGCAAGTTGTCCAGGCGCTGCGCAACACGGGAGCCGGGCTCGGCGGCGCCGGCGCGACGTTCAACGACGTCCTGCGACTGACCTTCTACGTCACCGACTGGCGGCCCGAGAAGATCTCCGAACTCATGGCCGGTGTCGAACGGGTCGCCGCGGAGATCGGATTGCCGTCGCCCATGCCGCCCGCCTCGCTCATCGGCGTGGACTACCTGTTCGAACCGGACGTCCTCGTCGAGATCGAGGCGACGGCGATCCTCGACTGACGTTGCCGGGTGCCCACTCGGGAAGTCTGGGCCCGAGCGCTACAGGTCGAAACCGGCGACCGCGTTCCCCGTGAGCGGATTGTGTTCGCGCGCATAGATTTCCAGGGTGGCGGGATTCTTGTGCCCGGTCTGCCGCATGACTTCGTGAGCCTGCGCTCCGTTCCGGAACGCCTGCGTGACGAACCCGGCGCGCAGGGAGTGCCCGCCGAGTTTCGCGATCTTGGCGGGCGTCAGGCCGGCATCGGTGGCGGCGCGGCGGATCACCCCGTGGATGCCCTGCCCGGTGAGGGCGCTGTCACCGATGTTCCCGTTCACGCGCAACGGCCGGAACACCGGTGAGGCCGCCACGCCGGGATCGAGATCGGGGTAGGGGACATGGCAGACGTGGGTACGGAATGCTCCGGGGCTATCGAGTAGCTGGGCGATAGCAGAACGGCCGCCCCGATGGTGGGCGAGGAGGACGTCGAGCCAGCGCCGGTACACGCACGGTGGGCAGGCGCGGTGACCGACAGCGAACGGCGTGGCCTTGACCATGCCGTCGCCGATCTGGTCGGTCTTCGATCTCCGTACCAGGATGTGGAGTCCGTCCTCCGAGTGCAGGGTGATGTCCCGCAGTTGCAGACCGGACAGCTCGGAGCGCCGGAACGCCCCCAGGAATCCGAGCAGGATGACCGCCGAATCGCGGCGTTCACGCAGCCGGCCCTGCCAGGTGTCGGCATTCTCGCGCATGGTGGCGAGGATGTAGCTGATTTCGTCTCCGAGGAGGGGCGCGACCCGTTTGGTGGGGCGCTCCCCGGATGCGGCGTACGTCCGGCGGATGCCGGCCAACGTGTCCTTGACGATCTGGGTGCCGCCGGGGGCCGGGCGCGAACAGGCGCGGTGCCAGTAGTTGATCGACGCCACCCAGCGGGTAAGGGTGTTCGTCGCGTAGACACGGTCCCCGGTATCGGTGCGCCGGTCGGCGTGCTCGGTGAGGTAGTCGGCGACGGTGTGCGGGTGCGCCGGCATCGGCACGTGTCCCCGCTCGGCGCACCAGGCGCGGAACTTGTCCCAGTCGCCCCGGTAGTTCCGGACCGTCGACGGCGCGTGCCGTTGCTCGAGTGCCGCCATGATCCGCGCCTCCGCCGACGCCGTCAGTACCGGGGCGGCAGGTTCCATCTCGGGGATCGTCCGAAGCGTCGAACGATCCGGAACGGCGGGCAGTGCGGGTGCGGACACGACGATGTCGCCATGCTCGCTCACACCCGTGGTCCTTTCGTCATCCGACGGGATGAAGCCTACCGAGCGATACCGACAGGTCTGGACGCCCGATCCCCGGACCGTCGCACTGTCACAGTGACAAAACCGTGCCATGCATCTCCTAGGGCTACCGACGCGGACGGAGGTTGGGAAATCGTCCCTGCGAATCCGGCCCGGTCACGCCGATCCACGTGTTGCCGCCCGGAAACATCCACCCGGCACTGCGCGATTCGATGACGGCGCTAACTGTCATTAGCGTGAGTTGGGCTCCGGGCGGCCGGTGAACCGCTCCTCAATGCGCGCTACGCCGCGACACCGGCGGGCAGAACTCGCCCTCGAGGCTCCGGAACCACCAGGCGCCGGTCTCGCGGCGTTCGGCAGGGGTCGTGAAGCGGTAGCGGAACGTCCGCGCCCGGATCGCCGCCGGGGGAGCATTCGGAAACGGGTTGTGGTGCAACAGTTTCAGAGTCGCGCGGTCGCCCTCGAGCAGTCGGGTGACGAAGGCTCCGAACCAGGAGGCGGCGTAGCCGGGGGAGATCGCGGCGAACCACATCAGCCAGTCCAGCCGCAGGTGGTAGGGCGCGAACTGGCGCGGACGCCGCCGCAGGTCGCCCGGTTTGCCCCTGAACTCGTACGCCAGCCACTCGCTGTCCGGGCCGGGGTGCGCGTCCGAGCAGCCCTCGACCACGATCTCGCGCCGAATCTTCGTGATGTGGCCGAATGCGCCGTAGGTGTTGACCAGGTGCCACGGATCGAACGACGCGTTCATCATCTGGTGACTCGAGAACATGTTCCGCGCCGGGCGGTAGCTGAGCGCGACGACGGCGACCGTGACGGCCACGACGAGAATCACGAACCACGGCGGCGCCGACCCGACACCGGACGGCGACGACACCGGCAGTACGAACACCCAGAACGCGTCGGGCAGCACCGACAGGCCCAGGACGATCGCGAGCCAGTTGAGCCACGCGAAGTTGCCGCTCGCCACCAACCACAGCTGCGTGAGCACCATGATCCCGGCCGCGCCGCCCGCCACCGGCTGCGGCGCGAACAGGAAGAACGGCACGATCAGCTGCGTGAAGTGGTTGCCGGCCACCTCGACCTTGTGCAACGGCCGCGGCAGGTGATGGAAGTACCAGCTGAGCGGGCCCGGCATCGGCTGGGTCTCGTGGTGGTAGTTCAGGCAGGTCAGATCCCGCCAGCACGGATCCCCACGGATCTTGATCAGACCCGCACCGAACTCGAGCCGGAACAGCAGCCACCGGAGCAGCAGCAGCGTCAGCAGGGGAGGGGCGGTGTCCCAGTTCCCGGCGAACACCGCCAGCAGGCCCACCTCGAGCAGCAGCGACTCCCACCCGAAGCTGTACCAGAGTTGCCCGACGTTGACGATCGACAGGTACAGCCCCCACAGCAGCAGCCAGCCCAGCATCGCCAGGGGCAGCGGAAGCCGGTCCACCAGGCCGAACAGCGCGAGACCCGACAGCGCCACCCCACACCACGCGACGACCGCGAAGAAGCGGTCGGAGTAGTGCACGTGGAAGACGCTCGGTGACCGCTGCCAGGGGCTGCCCGCGAGGTAGCGCCGGGCCGGGAGCATCCCGCCGTCCCCGATGAGAGGTCTGAACTGATTGACCGCCACCAGGAACGCAGCCAGATAGATAGCGGCGAGCCCCTCCTTGAAGAGCAGCCGCGACAGCCAGTAACCGTCCGCGTCGAACCACACCACAGCAGGCTCCTCTGCTGTGGACGCTACTCGCTCACCTCAGGTGTGGCAGGACCTCTGTCTCGAGCAACTCGAGACCGGACGTGTCGTACGCCGCCTCCGGCACGTAGAAGATCGCGTACTCGAGGCCCTGCTTCTTCAACGCCGACAGGTTCTCGACGATCTGTTCCGGAGTACCGACGGCGGGCAGTCCGCGGAACGCGTTCAGTGACGCCTCGGCCTTCTCGGCGCCGACGATCGGTTCGAGGCGAGCGTGCAGGGCGCGGAGCCGGTCCTGGACCTCGGCCTCGGTGCGGCCGATCGCGACGTTGTAGTTGGCGGAGCGGGTGATGGCATCGAAGTCGGTGCCCACCGCCGCACAATGCCGACGCAGGACCTCGGACTTGTGCGCGAACACCTCCGGGGTGCCGTCGAAATTGGTGTACTGCGCGTACTTGGCGGCGATCTTGAGCGTCACCTTCTCGCCGCCGCCGGCGATCCACAGCGGGATGCCGCCGTCCTGCAGCGGCAACGGGCGCACGATCGCGCCGTCGACCTGGTAGTGCTTTCCGTCGAGGGTGGCACTGCCGGTGGTCCAGGCCTGCTTGAAGATCTGGACGCCCTCGTCGAGGCGGCCGAGTCGCTCACCGGCCGACGGGAACCCGTATCCGTACGCGCGCCACTCCTGTTCGTACCAGCCGCCGCCGATGCCCATCTCGACGCGGCCGCCCGAAATGAGATCGGTGGTGGCGGCGACCTTCGCCAGGTAGGCGGGGTTGCGGTAGCTCATCGCGGTGCACATCTGGCCCAGGCGTACCCGGTCGGTGACCGCCGCGAACGCCGACATCAGCGACCACGCCTCGTGGGTCGCCTCGTCGGTGGGTTCGGGAACGGTGTGGAAGTGGTCGTAGACCCAGATCGAATCCCACGGGCCGTTGTCGGCGCGCACCGCGAGGTCGCGCATCACACGCCACTGATCGGCAGGATCGATTCCCACCAGGTCCAGTCGCCATCCCTGGGGCACGAAGTATCCGAAACGCATGGTGGGGTCCTCTTCTCGAGAGTTGTTCTACTGCACGGCCTCGACGTACAGCCATCTTCCGTCCTCGCGGACGAAGGTGCTGTGTTCGCGCATCGATCCACGCTCGCCGTGGTCGACGTAGTGGGCGACGAACTCGACGGTGCCGGTGGTGTCGAGCAGGCCGCCGCCCGACGTCGCCAGCACGTCGAGGCGGCGCCACACCTGCTCCGGGTCGAGGTCCAACCCGGCGGGCCGGGTGGTCGGATGCCACGTGCGCAGCAGATAGTCCTCGTCGCCGGCCGCGAACGCGGCGTAGCGCGAGCGCATCAACTGTTCGGCGGTGGGCGCGTCCGCGTCGCCGCGGTGGAAGCGTCCGCAGCACTGGCCGTACTGCTCGCCGGACAGGCAGGGACAGCGGTCGTCGTTCGAGATCGTGGCCATCGGATTCCTCACTGGGCCTGGCTGACGGAGGACATGTGGAAGTCCGGAACCCGCATCGGCGGCATCGCCGTCCGGGTGAACCAGTCCTTCCATTCCCGAGGTAGCGTCGGCTCGGTCGCGCCCACCTCGGTGACACGGCGCAACAGATCCAACGGGCTCTCGTTGAACCGGAAGTTGTTCACCGCGGCGGTGACCACGCCGTCCTCGATCAGATACACCCCGTCGCGGGTGAGGCCGGTGAGCAGCGCGGTGGCGGGGTCGACCTCCCGGATGTACCACAGCGTCGTGAGCAGCAGGCCCCGCTCGGTGCCCGCCACCATGTCGTCGAGCGTGGCCGCCGAACCGCCGGTGAGCAGCAGGTTGTCTCCCGGAACGGCAACGGGCGCATCGAACTCCGCCGCCGCGGCGCGGGGGTAGGCGAGTGCGTTGATCGCACCGTCGCGGATCCAGTCCACGCGTCCCGCATCCATCCCGTTGTCGAACACCGAGACCGTATCGGTCGAGGTGGTGGTCGCGACGAACGGCGCGTACGCCAGACGGTCCGCGTGCGGATCCGAGTACAGCGTCAGCGGAATGTCGGTGAGCCGTTCGCCCACCCGGGTGCCGCCGCTGCGGGAGAGCGCCGTGTGCCCTTCCTGCGCGCCGCGGCCCTCCATCGCCCACAGCAGCGGAATCATCAGATCCGACACCGCCGACGGCGGCAGGACCGTCTCGTAGCGGCCGGCGGGCAGCGCGACCGAGCGAGCGGACCAGTCCAGCCGGGTACCCAGGTCGGCGAGCAGGCGCGGGACCGACACGTCGGTGAAGTCGAGGCTCGCCGAACCCACCCAGGCGCTGGCGTCGGCGCGTTTGCCGTTGATCTCGATCGACCCGGTGGGCTGCGTGAACCGGCGGCGGATGCCCGCCGACGTGCCGAGCCACGTGGAGTGGACCTGATGGTGCGCGAAGCCGTACAGCCGGTCGGCGCCGTCGAAGCCCACGGCCAGACCGGGCACGAGTCCGGCGAACACCTCGACACCGGTGGTCGCCGGGCCGTCGGACCATCCAGCGTCATGGACGCCGTCGCCGGTCGGCAGGTCCATTGCGTCCTCGGCAGGCTGCGCGGACCGCGCGGCGGACTCACTGGCCCGCACGACGTCGGCGATCGCGGCGGCGTCCACCGTCGACGACGTCACCGCGCCGACCCTGGCAGAACCGTCGGCGGAGCGGATGACGGACAGCACTGTCCAGGACCGCGACGTCGAGACGCCGTTGGTGGTCATCGAATTGCCGGCCCACCGCAGCGACGCCTCGCCTGCATCGGTGACGAGCACCATCGCCTCGTCCACGGTCGACAGTGCGAGGGCGCGCTCGACGAGTTCCTGTGCGGGGATCATCGTCCGCCCTCCGTCCGGGTGTTGAGCACGTTGACGCCGCGGAACAGCGCGGACGGGCAGCCGTGGCTCACCGCCGCGACCTGCCCCGGCTGGGCCTTTCCGCAGTTGAATGCGCCGCCGAGGCGCCACGTCGACGGTCCGCCGACCGCCTCCATCGACCCCCAGAAGTCGGTGGTGGTGGCCTGGTACGCGACGTCCCGGACCTGACCGTCGAGTCTGCCGTCGCGGATCCGGAAGAACCGCTGCCCGGTGAACTGGAAGTTGTAGCGCTGCATGTCGATCGACCAGCTCTTGTCGCCGACGACGTAGATCCCGTTCTCGACGCGGGAGATCAGGTCGGCGGTGCTCGTGTCGGTGTCCGGGTCCGGCTGCAGCGACACGTTCGCCATCCGCTGGATCGGCACGTGATGCGCGGAATCGGCGTACGAGCATCCGTTGGAGCGGTCGAGCCCGAGTCTCGGCGCGAACACCCGGTCCAGTTGGTATCCGACGAGCGTGCCGTCGCGCACCAGGTCCCACCGCTGAGCGGCGACGGCGTCGTCGTCGTACCCGACGCTCGCCAGGCCGTGCGGTTCGGTGCGGTCGGCGGTCACGTGCATCAGTGGGGTGCCGTACCGCAGCGTGCCGAGCAGATCCGGTGTCGCGAAAGATGTTCCGGCGTAGGCGGCCTCGTAGCCGATCGCCCGGTCGTACTCGGTGGCGTGGCCGATGGATTCGTGGATCGTCAACCACAGGTTGGTGGGGTCGATCACCAGGTCGGTGGGACCGGCGCCGACGCTCGGGGCCGCGATCTTCTCCGCGAGCAACCCCGGGATCTCGGCGAGTTCGGCGTCCCACCCCCAGCCGGCAGCTGCGACATTCCCCGTCGCTGTGCTCGCCCCCGCCAGGTATTCCCAGCCTCGCCCCACCGGCGGGGCGAGGGTACGCATGGTCTCGAAGGTTCCGGCGGCGGCGTCCACCGAGGTGGCCTCGAGTTCCGGATGCAACCGCACACGCTGCTGCGTGATCGTCGAGTCGGCCAGGTCGGCGTAGAACGTCTGCTCCTTGACCTGCAGGCAGTTCGCGGTCGCATGGTCGACGCCGTCGGCGTCCAGCAGACGCCGTGACCAGTCGCCGAGCAGCGCCACCTTGTCTGCGGTCGCGACGGTGAACGGGTCGGTCACATAGTCCGAGACCCACGTCGCATCGGGGTAGGCGGGTTCGGGTGCGAGCACGACGCGTTCGCGGTTGAGAGTGCGCAGCGCGCGGGCCACATGGACCGCCTCCGTCGCCACCGCGGCCGCGGTGTCCGGTGTCAGCTGGGCGTGCGACGCGAAGCCCCAGGTGCCGTCCACGATCACCCGGACCGCGAATCCGGTCTCGGTACCGTCCTCCACCGACTGCACGCGCCCGTCACGCAGGCGCAGGGACTGCGTGATGGTGCGGTGCACCCGCAGGTCTGCGTGTTCCGCGCCGGCCGCCCGCGCCACCGAGAGCGCCGCGTCGGCGAGGGCGCGGAGGGGGAGTGCGGTGAACTCGGGGTCGACCACGTGCAGGGCGTGGTCCGTGTGCTGAGCACTGCCATGCGTCACGATCACCGGCACAGTCTAGTGCGGACCGGTGCCGCGCTTTGCAGTCGGCGATCCAGGAATTGTCGGGGTTCTATCGAGAGCGAGGCGTCTCGGCGGCGGCCATCCGGACCTGACCGGTGGCCGACCTGTTGCGCGGCTGGGCGATCGTGGCGGGTTCTGACAGCCCGCCACGATCGCACGGCTACGAGGAGCGGACGATGCGCGGCATCGCGTAGCCGCCGTCGATCAGTCCCGCGGTGGGGCCGTAGAACCGTGCCGCCAGCTGGAAGCCGTCCGACGGCGAGGTCGGCAGCCAGTTGCGGGCCTTCTCGGGTTCGGCGGGCCGCTCGGGCTGCAGGTAGAAGGTGAGCTTGCCGTCGACCACGGCGTAATCGCCGGCCTTCAGCAACTCGCTGGTCGCGCTGTACCGGTTCACCGGGTTGTCGATGAAATAGCCCGCCGAGTCGTACACCGGCAGCTCCCAGAACTCGGTGGTCGGCGGCAGATCGTTCACGTCGAACGTGAGCGTGTAGTCGTACTTGCCCTCGAGCGGTCGGCCCGCGCTGTCGTCGAAGACGTAGGCGATGGTGTGCGACTCGTACGGGACCGGGGTACCCCACGCGACGTCGTCGGCGCCGGCCTTGGCGACGTAGTCGAGGTCGTCGAAGAACAGGCTGGACTGCAGCCTCCAGCCGTTCATATCGACCTGCGACGACTCGAACGCCTTCTTGGCCTCGCGGCGCGCGCGGGCGAAGCCGTCCTCGATGGCGGCCTTCTGATCTTCGGAAACGTCGGCCGGTTCGAAGATGGTGCCCTCGCGAAGTCCGAGCTTGGACAGCCGGTTCAACGTGTCGGTCTCCTTGACCGAATCGGTGCGCCGGGTCAGGGACGGATCGTTGATGGACAGGCTGAGCAGTTGCAGGTAGTCGATCGGCGTCATGGACTTTCCGATGTCGGAGATCTGATCCATCCGCGGGAACGTCGCATAGTCACCCTTGACGATCGGCTGCTGGTCGAGCGGAGGAATCCTGCCGCCGTTCGCTTCCCACAGCGCCAGCGGCGCAGCGAGGACCCCGGTGACGGTCTGCCGCGCGCCGGCCATGTCCTGCTCGTCGCGGGTGGTGACCGCGACACGCACGGCGATCGTGAACGAGTTCGACGACGCCCGGATTATCTCGGTGCCCCGGAATCCGCTCGGCAGCTTGCCCTTCCAGTCCGGCCCGACGATCACGTAGCGCTGCGGCGCGTTGCCCGTGAACTGCGATCCGGCCTTGAAGAAGCAGTCGACGTTCTGGTCGGTTGCCTGCACGCTCCAGTAGCGACCGTCCGTGACAGCGGGTGTCTCGACGACAACGGGACCGTCCGACACGTCGAAGGCGCCGCCGGAGTAGAGCGTCGATGCGTTCACCGTGGTCGCGTACCGGGTCTTCGCGTCGAACAGGTTCAGCTGCGGCTGCACACGATTGATGCCCCGAAAGGCGGGCTGTCCCTCGAGTTCGGTGAAGACGTGCCGCAGCTCGTAGTAACCGGCGATGTTCAGACCCCAGTAGAAGGCCTCTTCCGACAGGTCGGCGATCTGCTCGTTCGACAACGACGGGTCGATGAGCGCGTGGTCGGTCGACTGCGCGGCGGACGTCCCGCTGCACGCCGTGAGCAGCATCAGCGCCGAGGCGCCGACGGCCGTGAGGGCGGTCATACGGAACCGGGAGCGAATCTTCATGGAATGCCTCTCTCGACGTAAGGCAGTCTGACTTAACTCGCAGGCGGCGCGAGACGCACACGGCGTCGGCATGACCCTCCCGTTGCGCGCTGGTCGCTGCCGGTGTAAGTCAGATTGTCTTAATGTCGGTCGGAATCCCAGGTCGGCTCCCACTGAGAGGGACATCGCCCCGGTGTCCGATTAGTCGGATACGTTGGGGGCATGGTGGGGAGACCGTGCAGGATCGTGTCGTTGCTCGCTGCGGTGATGGTGGCCGCGGCGGTGACGGGGTGCTCGTCGAGCGAGGCTGACAGTCCGGATACGGGATTCGTCAGACAGGAACGCGGCAGCGCACTCGACCTGCCCGACGTCGATGCGGTCACCGGCAATCGCCTCGAACTCGGAATCTCGTGGGCGGGCGCGGCATTGCTGCCCGCCGAGGGCACCACCACATGCCGACACGTCACCGACCCGCGGGCCGGCGGTGAGCACTGGGACTACGAGGTGTCCACCAGCGACTTCGCCGACTACGACGGCGGGGGCGAGTTTCCGGGCAGGGACTTCGCGGTGCGCGCGTATCTGGGCACCTGGACCGAGAACGGCGGTCGCACCGATGCCGTCCACATCCAGTTCTCCGGCCCCGGTGGGAGCCATCACAGGATGGGCGGAACGCGCGAGGAGGGCCTCTCGATCGCGGTCAGCGCCGACCACACAGCGCTGGCCTTCATGATCAACAGTCTCGCGACGAGCATCGACCGCGAACCGCGATGGACCGCGGCAGCGGGAACCATCCTCTGCGATGCCATCGAAGAGGTCGCCTCCGGCGCCTGATCGTGTGCCGATGGAACAACGCGCCCCCGCCGAGCCGTCGGCGGGGGCGCGTTGTTGCGTGGGAAAGCTATGCGGTGAACTGTCCGACCGTGCCGAGCGCGGTACAGGTGGTGCCCGACTCGTAGCTCACCTGACCGAACATCGCGGCCAGCACGTTGCCCTCGCCGGTGGCGACCGTCTTCGACAGCGTCGGAACGTTCATGATCGTGTCATCGAGCGGGACGACGCCGCCCTCGAGGGTTGTCGTGTTGAACCAGGCCACCTGCAGATCCGACTTCTTCGGGAGGTCGAGGTGCGCCGGCAGCGCCTGGAAGCGCAGGTTGCCGCGCTCGATCCACGGCGGGATCGGGAAGTTCGGCCCCGACTGCGCGCTCGCGACGGTGACCGTCATCGGGTTGCCGGCGACGCCGCATCCGAACGTCGGTGCCGGGAACAGGAAGTCCTTCGCGGTGGTGGCTCCCACCTCTTGACCGGTGGCGCCCTCGATGAGGTCGGTGACCCCCGGAGTGGCGAGCAGTCCGCCCAATAGATCCTGTGGCAGCGGCAACGTCTTGGTCAGCTCGCCGAGCAGACCCTGCAGCGACGGGGGTGCCGCCGGTGCCGGCGCCGCGCTCGCAACGCCGGAGAACACGACGGCTCCCGCGGCGGCCGCAGCGACAGTGGCGGTGAGACGGACGGCCAGTCGGCGTGCGGTTCGCCCGAAACGTCGTGACATGTGAACTCCTCCCTGAATGACCAGCCCTCCCAGCCGGTCTGTCCTGGTACTGCACCACGACCAAACTCTCTACGTCAACTTTAGGGTTAGACCGTTATCGCATCGACTCCGACGCCTGTCATCCCGCGTGGGAGCATTTTCGGGTCCCCGATCGTTGACCAGACAGAGCATCCGCCGGACCCCGGCGGCATGCGCCACCGAAAGGATCACCGATGATCGCCGCACTGTTCGTTCTCTACGTCGTCGTGGAGGTCGGTGTGCTGATCTGGGTGGGCAGCACGATCGGCGTCCTGTGGACGGTTCTGCTGCTCATCGCCGGATCCGCCGTGGGCATGGTGCTGGTCAAGTCGCAGTGGCGTGCCGTGATGGAGGGCTTCCGCCGGGCCACGCGGGGCGAGGCGTCCCCGACGGGTGCGGTCGCCGACGGCGCCATGGTGGCCGCCGGTTCGGTGCTGATGTTCGTGCCGGGTCTGGTGACGTCGGTACTCGGATTGCTGATGCTGCTGCCGCCCACCCGCTGGGCACTCCGCCCGGTCGCGGTCCTGCTCGCCGGCAAGCGCGCCAACATGACCATGGCCGGTGTCGAGTTCGCGTCCCGCAACGCCGCGGCGCGACGGGGGACCGTCATAGACGGCGAGGTAGTGGACGTGTACCCCGACTTCGGGTCCGACACCCCGACCCAGGGGCCCCGCGCGCTGCCGTAGCAGGCAGACTGGATGCCCGTGAGTACCCAACTGTTGGTCGACGGCCGCATCTACAGCCCCAGTGCCCCCGACGCCACCGCGATGGCCGTCACCGACGGGACCGTCGTGTGGATCGGCGAGGACCGTCCGGGACGCGCCTTGCACCCGGGCGCCGAGGTGATCGAACTCGACGGCGCGTTCGTCACTCCCGGCTTCGTCGACACCCACGTCCACGTCACCGCGCTCGGCCTGCAGTTGACCGGCCTCGATCTCACGGCGGCGTGTAGCAGGTCCGAATGCCTGGACCTGCTGCGGCGTTTCGCAAGCGAGAACGACGGCGCGGTCATCTGGGGCCAGGGCTGGGACGACAGCACGTGGTCCGACGCGGCCCCGACCACCGCCGACCTCGACGCCGCCGCCCCCGGCCGCGCGGTGTATCTCACCCGCATCGACGCGCACTCGGCGCTCGCCTCGACCACGCTGCGTGCGGCGGTGCCGGATCTGACGGCCGCCGCCGGGTACGCGCCCGACGGCGCACTCACCGCAGACGCCCACCACCTGGTTCGTGACCAGGCCCGGTCGCTGCTGACCGAGACGCAGCGCGCGAAGGCTCGCACGGCCGCGCTCGACCATTGCGCGGCGCAGGGCATCGTCGCCGTCCACGAATGCGGCGGACCCGGCATCGGGGGACTCGCCGACTTCCGGGAACTGCTCGGGCTGTCGCACGGCGTCGAGGTCCGCGGCTACTGGGGCGAGGCCGTCACCTCGCCGGAGGCGGCCACCGAACTCCTGGCCCGCACCGGCGCCCACGCGCTGGGAGGTGACCTGTTCATCGACGGCGCCCTCGGCTCCCGCACCGCGGCCCTCCTCGAGCCCTATCACGACTGCGTGGGCCACCACGGCAACCGCTATCTCGATGCCGACGCGGTGACCGCGCACGTCCGCGCCTGCACGCTCGCCGGCATCCAGGCCGGCTTCCACGTGATCGGCGACGACGCGATCCGCACGGCCGTCGCAGCATTCCAGGCTGTCGCCACCGAACTCGGCGGTCCTGCCGTCGCGTCCCGCGGCCACCGACTCGAGCACCTCGAGATGGTCACCCCGGAACAGGCCGCGCGGCTCGGCAGTTGGGGTGTGATCGCCAGCATGCAGCCCGTGTTCGACGCACTGTGGGGTGGCACGGACGGCATGTACGCGCAGCGCCTCGGCCCGGAGCGGGCGACCCGGATGAACGCGTTCGCCCCGATCGCCGGGACCGGCATGTCGCTGGCCTTCGGCTCCGATGCCCCGGTCACTCCCGTCGATCCGTGGGCGATGCTGCGCGCCGCGGTGCACCACCACACCCCGGGTAGCGGCGTCTCCCCGCGGGCCGCGTTCTCGGCGGCCACCCGTGGTGCGTGGCGCGCCGGCGGCGTGCGCGACGGCCTGGCCGGCACCCTGACACCAGGCGCTCCGGCGTCGTACGTCGTGTGGGATGCCGACGAACTCGTCGTCGCTGCCCCCAAGGACTCCGTGCAGCGTTGGTCCACCGACCCCCGGTCGCGGGTGCCGGCGCTGCCGCGCCTCGAGGAGGACGCACCCGTGCCGGTGTGCGTGCGCTCGGTGCACCGCGGGGTCACCGTCCATGAGGGTTGACCGAACCGCGCTGACCGCGACCGCGCGCGACGCCGTTCTCGCGGTCGCCTCGGGCGTGCTGCTGTTCGCGAGCTTCCCGCCGCGGCCGCTGTGGTTCCTCGCACCCGTCGGTATCGCGCTGCTGACCGCGGTCCTCACCGGCTACGGGCGCGGCGGACGGAAGCTGCGCGCCGGCTTCGGCTACGGGTATCTCGCGGGCCTGGGCTTCCTCGTCCCGCTGCTGCCGTGGATCGGCGTGTACGTCGGGCCACTGCCGTGGCTGGCGCTGTCGGCGGCCGAGGCCGTCTTCATCGGGCTGTTCGGCCTCGGCGCGGTACTGGTGGCGCGACTACGGGCGCCCGTGTGGGTCGTCGCCGTCGCGATTGCGGCGGCGTGGAGCCTGACCGAATGGCTGCGCTCGTCCGTCCCGTTCGGCGGGTTCCCTTGGGGCCGTCTCGCTTTCGGCCAGCCGGAAGGGTGGCTACTGCCGCTCGCCGCGCTCGGCGGGGCGCCGCTGCTCAGCTTCGGAGTGGCCCTGACCGGAACGGGACTGGCCGTCCTCGCGCTGACCGCGGTCGGTCGCCGGCCGGTGCTCGCGCTCGTCGGGCCGGTGCTCGTCGCATGCAGCGCGTCGGTCGTCGCGCTCGCCACGGTGCCGTACGTCAACGCCGACGCGGACGGCGACCGGACCATCACCGTCGCGGCGATCCAGGGCAGCGTGCCGCAACTGGGGCTCGACTTCAACGCGCAGCGCCGCGCGGTGCTCGACAACCACGTCCGGCGCACCTTCCAGCTGGCCGACGACGTCGCGGGAGGGCGCGAGCCGCAGCCCGACCTGGTGGTGTGGCCGGAGAACGCGTCGGACATCGACCCCCTCCGCAACGCGGACGCCGCCGCCGAGATCACCGCGGCATCGGAGGCGGTGGGCGCGCCGATCCTGGTCGGTGCCGTGCTGGTGAACACGGACCGCACCACCACCAACTCGGTGATCGTGTGGGACGGGGCCGCCGGCCCCGGCGAGCGGCACGACAAGCGGATCATCCAGCCGTTCGGCGAATACATTCCCTACCGGGACTTCTTCCGGAAGTTCTCCTCGTACGCCGACGACGCCGGCAACTTCGTGCCCGGCGACGGCAACGGTGTCGTCCACGCCGGCGGCATCCCGGTGGGCGTCGCGACCTGCTACGAGGTGGCGTTCGACCGTGCGCTGACGCAGTCGGTGCGCGACGGCGCCGAACTGATCGCGGTGCCCACCAACAACGCCACGTTCGGCGACACCGAGATGACCTACCAGCAATTGGCGATGTCCCGGGTGCGGGCCGTCGAACACCGCCGCGACGTCGTCGTGGCGGCCACGAGCGGGGTCAGCGCGATCATCGACGTCGACGGTTCGGTGACGCAGCAGTCACCGCTTTTCGAGCCGGCAGCCCTGGTGTCGGAGGTCTCACTGCGCACCGGTACTACGCTGGCAACTCGGCTCGGCCCGATTCCGGAGTATCTCCTGTGTCTGGGCGCAGCCGTCGCGCTCGGTTTCGCTGCCGTCGGCAGCCGGAGGGGTGACCGGGCGACCAGCAAGGACGCGGAGCAGCGGATCGACCGCCCCGTGGAGGACACACCGAACGTGCCGGTGACAGCCGGCGAGGAGGATCTCGATGTCAGCGGCGACGCCAACCGGGGGAAACGTCCAGCCGAGCGCACGGACACTGGTGATCATTCCGACCTTCAATGAGCGGGAGAACCTGCCGTTGATCGTCGGCCGGCTGCACCGGGCGCTGCCCGGGACCGACGTCCTCGTGGTCGACGACGGTAGCCCCGACGGCACCGGGGCGCTCGCGGACGAGCTCGCCGCAGCGGACGAGGCGGGACGCATCCACGTGATGCATCGCACCGAGAAGAACGGTCTCGGTGCGGCCTACATCGCCGGCTTCCGGTGGGGCCTCGAGCGGGACTACACGGTGCTGGTCGAGATGGATGCCGACGGCAGCCACGCCCCCGAACAGTTGCACCGACTCCTCGACCGCGTCGACGCGGGCGCCGACCTGGTGCTGGGCTCGCGCTACGTGCCGGGTGGCACCGTGGTGAACTGGCCCAAGCACCGCGAGTGGCTCTCCCGCGGCGGCAACATCTACTCGCGGATCGCGCTCGGCGTGAAGGTGCAGGACATCACCGGCGGCTACCGGGCGTACCGGCGCGAGGTCCTCGAGGCGCTCGATCTCGGCGCAGTCGAGTCGCACGGCTACTGCTTCCAGGTGGATCTCGCGTGGCGGGCGATCGGCCAGGGCTTCACGGTCGCCGAGGTGCCGATCACGTTCACCGAGCGCGAACTGGGCGAGTCGAAGATGAGCGGCAACATCGTCCGCGAGGCACTGCTCAAGGTCACCCGGTGGGGTGTGACGAATCGGATCTCCAAGGTCAAGGCGCTGCTCGGCCGGTCCTGACCCGAAACACCCCGAAAACGCCCCCGCACGCCTCCATCCGGAGGTGCGGGGGCGTTTTCGCGCCTAACATGGTGTAACAGGCAGCGTCCGGCGGTCGAACTAAAGAACGGTGTGCATCACATTTCGTCGACTGCGATCGAGAGGTGAGACGGTGACCAATCCGTTCGATGACGCCGATGCCGAATACCTGGTGCTGGTCAACGAGGAGAACCAGCATTCGCTCTGGCCCGCATTCGCGGACGTTCCCGCCGGTTGGGCGATAGTGCACGGCGGGGACACCCGTCGCGCATGTGTCGACTACATCGACGCGCACTGGACCGAACTGCGGCCGCGCGACGCGTTCCTCGCACCGGAGCATGATTCGTCGCTCGGCTAGGCGCGGATTTCGCGCCGCGAACCCCTTCGTGTCACCCCCGGGCGGGATCCCGGGACCAACCGGACCGAAGGGTCAAATACCGCTATCTACCAGGCCATATGAGTCGATCTTGCGGTCTCGGAAACAGTCCGAGCGCGTAATGGATCTTGATATGGTGTGGTCCGGTTGCAACCAGGGCATTCTGCTCTCAGGGGGCGTGTAAATGACGATGTCAGGATCTCGGGAACCGGACGGTCACGGTTCCGGCACACCAGCTCTCCCCGGCGAAGCGTTTCCGCTTTCGGCGGTGCAGAGAAGTATGTGGTTCGCCCAGCAACTCACACCGGCGGTCCCCATCTTCATCGCGCAGTACGTCGTGCTGCACGGGGACCTGGACGTCGACCTCCTGAGTCGATGCGCTGTCGTGGCCGCCGAGGAGTTCCAGTCCCCGTTCCTGCACCTGGTCGACGTCGACGGCGAACCGTTCCAGCTGGTCGATCCGAACACCGACACCTCGATCGCCGTGCTCGACCTGCGCGATCAGCCGGATCCGACGGCGGCCGCGCACGAGTGGATGGAACACGACTACTCGGTGCCGATCGACCTCACCCGTGATCGCCTCATCGATATGACGATCCTGCGGACCGGCGATCGAGAATACTTGTGGTACACCAGAATTCATCATGTCGCCCTCGACGGGTACAGCGGTATGACGATGGCGAACCGGATCGCCGTCCTGTATACGGCGGCCCGGGAGAACCGGGAACCGGAACCGAACCGGGCGCTCGATCTCCACGAACTGCTGGCGATCGACCAGAAGTACCGGGCGTCGAGTCGCTTCCAGGCCGATCGTGAGTACTGGGCCGACCACGTCGCCGGAATCGAGTCCGGTTCGACGCTGGCCGCGACCGAGGCGCCCGTCGCCGCCGTGAGCAGGCTCGAGAGCGGACCGTTGCCCGACAGGGTGATCGCGGCGCTCGACTCCACCGACCGCACACTCGAGGCGACGCCCGCGGCAGTGCTGATCGCGGCGTTCGCGTGCTACCTCGCGCGGATGACCGGGCGCACCGACGTCCTGGTCAACATGCCCGTGTCGGCGCGCACCACGGCACCCCTGCAGCGGTCCGGTGGCATGCTCGTCAACGTCGCGCCGCTGCGGGCCACGGTGCTACCCCACGACACCGTCGCCGACCTCGTCGGCCGCATCCAATTGGAGCTGATGGGCGCACTGCGGCACCAGCGGTGCAGCATCGAGGACATCCGGCGCGACGCCGGCCTCACCGGTACCGCGCGTGGGCTGGCCGGGCCGATGGTCAACGTGATGCTGTTCCACCAGAAGATGACGCTGGGCGACATCGAGGGCGAATATCACATCGTGACCTCCGGGCCGGTCGAGGACCTGCTGGTCAACTTCTTCCAGAGTGGCAGCCCGACAAGGACATTCGTCGAGTTCCGGGCGAACCCGGGACGGTACTCCGAGGGCGACCTGCGCGCCCACCATCGGCGGTTCCTCGAACTCGTGGAGGAGTTCGTACTCGCGCCCCCCGACGCCCGTGTCGGCGACATCCACACCGAGAGCTCCGTCGTGGGCGCGCAGTTGCTGCGCACCGCCTCGCAGCTCGAGTTCTGGTCCCGCGAGCTCGCCGGCCTGCCGGACATCCTCTCGCTGCCGTCGGACCGGCCGCGTCCGGCCCGGCGGGCTCTCGCCAGCGACCGGGTGGACTTCACGGTCCCGGCCGACGTGCACCGCGCGCTCGTCGAGCAGTCGCACGCCCGCGGCTGCACCGTGTTCTCGGCCGTCCACGCCGCGCTCGTGGTGCTCCTGGCGCGGCTCGCGGACGTCGACGACATCGCCATCGGCACCCCGGTGACAGGGCGCAGCGCAGCGGGGGAGTTCGTCAACACACTGACCCTGCGCAGCAGACTGTCGACGAGGATCACGTTCGACCAACTGCTCACCGACGTGTGCCGCGCCAACGTGCAGGCGTTCCGGCACGCCGAGACACCGTTCGCACAGTTGGTCGAGGCGCTGGACCGGACTCGGGAGAACGCGCACTCGCCGCTGTTCCAGGTCCTGCTCGAGTTCCTCGACGGCCGCACACCGCACCTCGAGGAGGCGGAGTTGTTCGTGCGGGGCACCGACACCGGTCCCGACATCTCCGCCCTCGACCTGCGGCTGACCGTCGAGGAACGGTTCGCGGGCAACGGCGACGGCGAGCATGTTCCCGACGGCATCGACGCCTCGTTCGCGTTCGCAACCGACATGTTCGACAGCGAGACGATCGAGACGCTGTCCGCGCGATTCCTGCGGGTCCTCGATGCGGTGCTGGGTGACCCGTCCGCCGTCGTCTCCGACATCGACCTGCTCGCCGACGACGAGCGCCGGCAACTGTCCGGGGTGTGGGGTGGCGACGGCGTCGAGCCGCGCACGCTCGCCGACATCCTCGGTGCGGCCGCGCACGCCGATCCGGATCGGGCGGCGCTGTCCTACGACGGCCGGCAGGTCGGCTACCGCGAACTCGACGAGGAGTCGAACCGGTTGGCGCGCCTGCTGATCGCACGGGGCGTCGGCCCGGAGTCGGTGGTGGCGCTGTCGATGCCACGATCGATCGAGTCGGTGTCGTCGGTGTGGGCCGTCGCCAAGACGGGTGCCGCGTTCGTCCCGGTGGACCCGAACTACCCGGCCGACCGCATCGAGCACATGCTCACCGATTCGGGCTCGATGCTGGCGCTGACAACCGCGGCGCACGCCGCCGCGGTCGCGGACACCGTGCCGTCCCTGGTCCTCGACGATCCCGGGTTCGCCGACCAGGTCGGGCAGTGGTCCGCCGACGCCGTCACCGACGCCGACCGTCTCGTGCCCGTCCACATCGACAATCCCGCGTATCTCATCTACACGTCGGGGTCGACGGGCACGCCCAAGGGCGTCACCGTCACCCACCGCGGCCTGGCGAACTTCGCCGAGGACGAGCGTCGCCGCTACCGGGTCCGTCCCGACTCGCGCACACTGCACTTCTCGTCACCCAGCTTCGACGCCTCCGTCCTCGAACTGATGCTCGCGTTCGGGGCGGGCGCCACGATGGTGATCGCCCCGCCCACGATCTACGGCGGCGCGGAACTCACGGCGCTGCTTCGCGAGGAGCGCGTCACCCACGCCTTCGTCACACCGGCGGCCCTGGGATCCGTCGACGCGGCCGCCCTCGGCGACCTCGAGTGCGTCGTCACCGGCGGCGAGGCGTGCCCGCCGTACCTGGTGGAGCAGTGGGCTCCGCGGCATCGGATGTTCAACGCGTACGGCCCCACCGAGGCGACGGTCGTGTCGAGCGTGTCCGAACCACTCGTAGTGGGGCAAGACGTCACGATCGGCAGCCCCCCGCTCGGCATCGGCGCACTCGTCCTCGACGCCCGGCTGCGCCCCGTCCCGCCCGGGGTCGCCGGCGAACTGTACGTCTACGGCGACGGCCTCGCCCGCGGCTACCACGCCCGCGCGGGGATCACCGCCGAACGGTTCGTCGCCAACCCGTTCGACGGATCCCGAATGTACCGGACCGGCGACCTGGTGCGCTGGAGGCGATCCGGACGCGGCGGGCATGCGCTCGAGTATCTCGGGCGCAGCGACTTCCAGATCAAGATCCGCGGCTACCGCATCGAGCTCGGTGAGGTGGAGGCCGCGCTGCGCTCGCACCCCGACGTCGGGTTCGCGCTGGCCACCGGCTTCGTCGGACCGTCGGGCGACACGCTGCTGGTCGCGTACGTGCAGCCCGAGAGCAACCGGGAGACCGCCGCGGACCTCGGCGCCGACGTCATCGCGCACGCCGCCGACGTCCTGCCCCCGCACATGGTGCCCGCCGGTGTCGTCGTGCTCGACTCGCTGCCCCTGACCCCGGCCGGAAAGCTGGACCGGCGCGCCCTGCCCGAACCCCGGTTCGACACGGGCACCGGAGAATTCCGCGCGCCCACCACGCTGGACGAGAAGAAGATCGCCGGGGTGTTCTCGGAACTGCTCGGGGTGGAGCGGATCGGCACCACCGACAGCTTCTTCGACCTCGGCGGGAACTCGCTGACGGCGACGCGGATCGTGGCCCGCATCAACACGACGCTCGGCACCGAACTGACCGTCCTCGACCTGTTCGAGGCCCCGACCGTCGCCGCGCTCGCCGCGCGCGTGGAGGCCGCCGGGCCGGGCCACGGCGCACGGCCGCCGCTGGTTCCGCGCGAGCACGACGGCCCGGTGCCGGTGTCCCTGGCGCAGCAGCGGATGTGGTTCGTCAACCAGTTCGACCCGTCGTCGGCGGCCTACAACATCCCGATCGCGGTGCGGCTGAGCGGGCCCTTGGACCTGGCCGCGCTGCGGACCGCCCTCGCCGATGTCGTCGCGCGGCACCAGACGCTGCGGACGGTCTTCCCGAACACCGCCGACGGCCCGGTGCAACTGGTGCGATCCGGAGCCGAGGTATCGCTCGACCTCGCGCCCGTCGACGTCACCGAGGCGCAGCTGCCCCAGCGGCTGACCGACGCGGCGACCGCCGGATTCGACGTGTCGGTGCAGACGCCGGTTCGCGCGCACCTGTGGCGACTGGGCCCCGCCGAGCACGTGCTCTCGCTCGTCGTCCACCACGTCGCCGCCGACGGACTGTCGATGGCGCCGCTCGCCCGAGACGTGATGGTCGCGTACGCGGCCCGGGCCGCGGGGTCCGCACCGGGATGGCCGCCACTCGAGGTGCAGTACACCGACTACTCGGAGTGGCAGCGTGACCTGCTGGGCTCGGAGGATGATCCGCACAGTGTCATCGCTCGTCAGCTCGCATTCTGGCGTGACGAGTTGACCGGGGCGCCCGACCTGCTCGAACTGCCGACCGACCGGCCCCGTCCACCTCAGCAGTCGCTGCGCGGCGGCACAGTCGACTTCAGCATCGCGCCGCACCTGCACCGTCGGCTACTCGACGTCGCCGGCGAGTACGAGGCCAGCCTGTTCATGGTGCTGCACGCGGCGCTCGCCGTGCTGCTGTCCCGCGCCAGCGGCGCGACCGACGTCTCGATCGGCTCGCCGGTGTCCGGGCGCGGCGAGGCCGAACTCGACGATCTGATCGGCATGTTCGTCAACACGCTGGTGCTGCGCAGCCGGGTGGACCTCGGCGGGACGTTCAGCGACCTGCTGGCGCACACCCGCACCACCGATCTCGCGGCCCTGGGCAACACCGACGTGCCGTTCGAGCGGCTCGTCGAGGTTCTCGATCCGCCCCGCTCGGCGTCGTACGCGCCGCTGTTCCAGGTGATGCTGGTAGTACAGGGGGAGGACCGCAACCGTGTCGAACTGCCCGGCCTGACCGTCGAGGTCGACGAGATCGACACCGGCACAGCAAAATTCGATCTACAGGTGATCGTCACCGAGCAGTCCGACGTGGAGGGTCGACCCGGTGCACTCGAGGCGACCCTGTCGTATGCCGCGGACCTGTTCGACCCCGGCACCGTCGCGGTGTTCGCGGAGCGGTTCGTGCGGATCCTCGAGGCCGTCACCGTCGATCCCGCCGTCCGCGTCGGGGACATCGACGTTCTCGTCGACGGCGAACGCGAACTCGTCCTCGACGAGTGGAACGCCACCGCGCACCCGGTGCCCGATGCGACGTTGGTCGACCTGTTCGACGAGCAAGCACGTCGCACCCCGCACGCGGTGGCCCTGACGTTCGGCGACGACGAACTCACGTACGCGCAGTTCGCGTCCCGCGCCCGGCGCCTCGCTCGCGAACTCATCGCACGCGGCGTCGGACCGGAGAGCCGGGTCGCGTTGTCGATACGGCGCTCGTTCGACCTGCTGATCGGCATGTACGCGATCACCCAGGCGGGCGGCGCGTACGTGCCGCTCGATCCGGATCACCCGCCGGCGCGGACCGATTACGTGCTTGCCAGCGCGGAACCGGTGTGTGTGCTCACGACCGGCCGGGATCGTGTGGGTCTGCCCGACGGCGCGAACGTACTCGAGATCGACCGCCTCGACCTCGACGCCCACGACGACAGCCCGATCCGGCCCGAGGAACGCCACGGAACTCTCCGACCGGACGACGTCGCGTACGTCATCTACACGTCGGGGTCGACCGGTCGCCCCAAGGGTGTGGCCGTGAGCCACCGCGCGATCGTGAACCGCCTGGCGTGGATGCAGGGCCGGTACAACCTCACCGGCGCCGACGTCGTGGTGCAGAAGACGCCCGCGACGTTCGACGTCTCGGTGTGGGAGTTCTTCTGGCCGTTACAGACCGGTGCGCGACTCGCGATCGCGCTGCCGGACGGGCACCGCGATCCCGGGTATCTGTCGCAGCTGATCGCGGAGCGGCACGTCACCGTGGCGCACTTCGTGCCGTCGATGCTCGCGGCGTTCGTCGTCGGCGCCGATCCGGAGCAGTGCCGGTCGCTGCGCACGGTGTTCTGCAGCGGCGAGGCGCTGCCTCCGGCGACGGCGGCCGCGTTCGCGGAATTCGTGGGCGCCTCGGGGGCCGAACTGCACAACCTGTACGGCCCCACCGAGGCCGCCGTCGACGTCACCTACCGGCAGTACACCGCCGCCGACACGGTGTCCGTGCCGATCGGCACTCCGGTGTGGAACACCCAGGTGTACGTGCTCGATTCGCGCCTGCACCCGGCAGCGATCGGGGTGCCGGGCGAGCTGTACCTCGCGGGCATCCAGCTGGCACGCGGCTATGTGGGACGGCCGGACCTGACCGCGGAGCGTTTCGTCGCGAACCCGTTCGGCGAGCCGGGCACCCGCCTGTACCGCACCGGCGACCTGGTCCGGTGGAACGGCTCCGGGCAGCTCGAGTACCTGGGTCGCACCGACTTCCAGGTGAAGCTGCGTGGCCTGCGCATCGAACTCGGCGAGGTGGAGGCGACGCTGCTCGGGCAGTCGGGCGTCGCGCAGGCGGTGGTCGTGGTGCGCCGCGATGATCTGATGGGGGAGGCACTGATCGGGTACGTCATCGCCGATCCGGGCGCCGACGCCGACCCGGCGGCGCTACGGGACGCACTCGCCGAGTCGCTGCCCGCCTATATGGTGCCGTCGCAGATCCTGGTGCTCGACCAGTTCCCCCTCGGCGCCACCGGCAAGCTGGATCGCCGTGCGCTGCCCGCGCCCGAGTTCCGTGCCGCGGAGACCGAATTCGTGGCCGCGCGAAATCCCGTCGAGGAGATCCTCGCGCTGATCTTCGGTGAACTCGTCGGCGCCGCACGGGTGGGCGTGTACGACAGCTTCTTCGACCTGGGCGGGAACTCGCTGGTCGCGACCCGGTTGGTGGCGCGGGTCAACGAGGCCCTCGACGCGCACGTCGGGGTGCGCGACATCTTCGACGCGCCGACCGTCGCGGCGCTGGCGCTGCGGATCGAGTCCGGTGGCATGCGCGGCGCCGACCGCCCACCGCTCACCGCGGTCGAGCGCCCGCCGATCGTCCCGGTGTCGCTGGCGCAGAAGCGGATGTGGTTCATCAACCAGTTCGACACCGCCTCCGCCGCCTACAACGTGGTGCTGCCGGTGCGCCTCGACGGGGACCTCGACCGCGGCGCCCTGCGGGCGGCCGTCGCCGACGTCCTCGGGCGCCACGAGTCGCTGCGCACCCGGTTCCCGATGGTCGACGGCGAACCCACCCAGGTGATCGTGCCGACCGCGGCCGTCGCGCCGGACCTCGAGGCCGTTGCCACCACCGAACAGGATGCGCCGGAACGGATCGCCGAGTTCGCGGCGCGAGGCTTCGACGTCACCGCGGCGCCGCCGGTGCGATCGCTGCTGCTGCGGCTGGGCCCGCAGGCCCACGTGCTGGTGATCGTCGTGCACCACATCTGCGCGGACGGCTTCTCGCTGGCACCGCTGGCGCGGGACGTGATGAGCGCGTACGTAGCCCGGACCGAGGATCGGGCCCCGCACTGGGCGCCGCTCGACGTGCAGTACGCGGACTACGCGTTGTGGCAGCAGCAGGTCCTGGGCAGCACCGACGACCCGGACAGCATGCTGTCCAGCCAGCTGGGGCATTGGGCACGCGCCCTCGACGGGCTGCCGGAGGCACTGGAACTGCCCACCGACCGGCCCCGGCCGTCGGAGCGGTCCCTGCGCGGCGCCGTGCACGACTTCCGGATCGGCGCGGACGTGCACCGGCGGCTCACCGCGGTCGCTCGCGGCCACAATTCGACCGTGTTCATGGCGGTGCACGCGGCCCTCGCCGGTCTGCTCGCCCGCCTCGGTGACACCGACGATGTCGCGATCGGCACCCCGATCGCCGGCCGCGGTGCGGCCGCCGTCGACGATCTGGTCGGCATGTTCGTCAACACGCTGGTGCTGCGCAGTCGGTTCGATCCCGCCGCCTCCTACTCGGAGATGCTGTCCGAGGTCCGAGACGGCGACCTCGACGCGTTCCACCACGCGGACCTGCCGTTCGAACGGCTCGTGGACGCCCTCGCACCGGAACGGTCCACCGCGCACTCGCCGCTGTTCCAGGTGATGCTCGAGTTCCGCAACATCGAACGTCCCCGGCTCGAACTGCCCGGCCTCACCGTCACCGTCGTGGACACCGGCACCGATGCCACCAACTTCGACCTGCAGCTGAGCCTCACCGAGGAGTTCACCGACACCGGTGAACCCGCCGGTGTGGCCGCCGGATTCACGTATGCGACGGACCTGTTCGATCCCGCCACCGTCGCCCGACTCGCGGAGCGGTTCGCCGCCGTGCTGCGGGCCGTCACCGACGATCCCACCGTGCGGGTCGGCGACGTCGACTTGCTGACCACGACCGAGCGGGCCGCGATCGCCCCGGTCGGCGGCGGCGCCGGCGTCCCGGCCCGCACCCTGCCCGAGTTGCTTGCGACCGCGAGCGTCGTCGACCCCGAGGCCACCGCCGTCGTGTTCGAGGGCCGCGAACTCACCTACCGGGAACTCGACGCGCGCTCGGACCGGCTGGCCCGGCTGCTGATCGGGCGGGGCATCGGCCCCGAGTCGGTGGTCGCGCTGGCGCTGGCCCGCTCGATCGAATCGGTGACCGCGACCTGGGCGGTCGCGAAGACGGGTGCCGCGTTCGTGCCGGTGGACCCCCACTACCCGCCGGACCGGATCGAGCACATGCTCACGGACTCCGGTGCGGTTCTCGGGCTCACCGTCCGCGAACACCACGACACGTTGCCACCGGTCACCGAGTGGATCGTGCTCGACGACAGGCACGTTCGCGACCAGCTCGACCGGCTGCCGGGCGGCGCGATCGCCGACGCCGAGCGGGTGCGGCCGGTCCGGCTCGACGACCCCGCCTATCTGATCTACACCTCCGGGTCGACCGGCACCCCGAAGGGCGTCGTCGTCCCGCACCGCGGCCTGGCGAACTTCGCGGCCGAGGAACGCACCCGCTTCGGCATCACGCCGCGCTCGCGGACACTGCACTTCTCGTCGCCCAGCTTCGACGCGTCGATCCTCGAACTGCTCCTCGCGGTCGGGTCGGGCGCCACGATGGTCGTCGCCCCGCCGACCGTCCTCGGCGGCGACGAACTGCGCGACCTGCTGCGCGAGAACCGGGTCACGCACGCGTTCGTGACACCGGCCGCGCTCGCGTCGGTCGATCCGGCCGGCCTGACCGCGCTCGAGTGCGTCGCCACCGGCGGCGAGGCCTGCCCACCCGAACTGGTGGCGCAGTGGGCGCCGGGCCGGCGGATGTTCAACGCGTACGGCCCTACCGAGGCCACCGTCGTCGCGAGCATCAGCGAGCCCCTGGCGGTGGGAGTGCCCGTCACGATCGGCCGCCCCCCGATGGGCACGTCGCTGGTGGTGCTCGACGCGCGCCTGCACCCGGTGCCCGGCGGAGTGCCCGGCGAGCTGTACGTCCTGGGCACCGGACTGGCACGCGGCTACCACGCCCGCCCCGGCATCACCGGCGAGCGGTTCGTGGCGAACCCGTTCGGCGAGCCGGGCAGCCGCATGTACCGCACCGGCGACCTGGTCCGGTGGAACGGCTCCGGGCAGCTCGAGTACCTGGGCCGCACCGACTTCCAGGTGAAGATCCGCGGGTTCCGCATCGAACTCGGCGAGGTCGAGTCGGCGCTGCGCCGCTTCCCGGGCGTCGCACGGTCCGTCGTCACCGTCGACGGCTCCGGCCCCGCGAGCCGCCTCGTCGGTTACGTCGTGCCCGAACCCGGCGCGACCATCGACCCGGGCGACGTCACCGCCTTCGTGGGCGCCTTCCTCGCGTCGTACATGGTGCCGTCTGCCGTGATGGTGCTCGACGCGCTGCCGCTGGGCCCGGCCGGCAAGCTGGATCGACGGGCGCTGCCCACCCCCGACTTCGGTGCCCGCGCCGCGGCGGGGCGCGCCCCGCGCACCGACCGGGAACGGGACCTGGCCGCACTGTTCGCCGAGGTCCTGGGCCTGGACTCGGTGGGTGTCGACGATTCGTTCTTCGGCCTCGGCGGCGACTCGATCATGTCGATCCAGTTGGTGTCGCGCGCGAAGACCGCGGGTCTGCATTTCACTCCGCGAGACGTGTTCGAGCACAAGACGGTCGAGGCGCTCGCGCGGGTGGCGCAGGTCGGCGCGGACGCGATCGTGCTCGCCGAACTCGACGGGGGCGGTGTCGGCGACGTCCCACTGCTGCCCGTGGCGCGGTGGCTGCTCGACCGCGGCGGACATCACGACCGGTTCTCGCAGGCCGCCCTGCTCACAGCGCCCGAGGGCCTCGACGAGGCATCGCTGGCGGGCGCGCTGCAGGCGGTCCTGGACCGGCACGACATGCTGCGGGCGCGGATCCGGCCCGGCGAGCACCGCCTGGTAGTGCCGCCGCCCGGTGCGGTGTACGCGGAGTTGGCGATCCGCCGGGTCGAGGTCGACGCAGCGCCGGGCACCGACGCGTTCGCCGACGCCGTGCGCACCGAACTCGACGCGGCGGAGGACCGGCTCGACCCGGCCACCGGCGAGATGGTGCAGGTGGTGTGGATCGACTCCCGGACCGGCGGCGGCAGGCTCCTGATCGTGGTGCACCACCTGGTGGTCGACGGCGTCTCGTGGCGCATCCTGGTGCCGGATCTGGCGACCGCGTGGGCGCAGATCGCCGCAGGGGAGCGGCCGGACCCGGCCCCGGTCGGCACCTCGATGCGGCGGTGGGCGCACGGCCTGGTCGACGTCGCCGCGGACCGCCGCGCCGAACTGGACCTGTGGCGCGCGACGCTGTCCGGGGACGATCCGATGCTCGGCGCCCGCCCGCTCGACCCGACCGTCGACGTGGCCGCGACCGCCGAGAAGGTCACCGTCGAGGTGTCGCCCGACGTGACCGAGGCACTGTTGACGACGGTGCCCGACGCGTTCCGCGGCAGCGTCAACGACGGCCTGCTCACCGCGCTGGCCCTCGCGCTGGTGCGCTGGCGCCGGGACCGCGGCGTCGGCGGCGACACCGCGCTGGTCACGCTCGAGGGCCACGGCCGCGAGGATCACGTGCTGCCCGGCGCCGATCTGGCGCGTACCGTCGGCTGGTTCACGACGCTGTTCCCGGTCCGGATGGATCTCACCGGGATCGACATCGACGACGCGTTCACGGGCGGGCGCGGCGCGGGTGCCGCGATCAAGGCCGTCAAGGAGCAGTTGCTGGCGGTGCCCGACCACGGCATCGGGTTCGGTCTGCTGCGCTACCTCGACGACGACGGCGAGCGGGCCCTGCGGGATCTGCCGGCCCCGCAGGTCAGCTTCAACTATCTGGGCCGACTCACCGCGTCGGTGCCGGAGGACCAGCGGGCCGCCGGATGGATGCCGACCGACGACGCCGACCTGGGGATCCTGCAGGACCCGGATCTACCCGCCGCGTCGGTCCTCGACATCAACGCCGTCACCACCGACAGTCCGGACGGGTCCCGGATCAGCGCCACGTGGGGCTTCCCGGCAGGCGTGCTGTCGGCGGACGACGTGACCGCGCTGGCGCAGCTGTGGACGGACGCCCTCGTCGCGCTCGCGCGGCACGTCACCCGGCCGGGCGCGGGCGGGGTGACCCCGTCGGATCTGGATCTGGTCGCGCTCGATCAGACGGAGATCGAGAAGCTCGAGCACCGGTTCCCCAGCCTGACGGACGTGTGGTCGCTGTCTCCGCTGCAATCGGGTCTGCTGTTCCATGCGCAGCTCGCCGACCGGTCCGTGGACGCCTACACGGTGCAGATGATGCTCGACGTGCGCGGCGCCGACCCGGACCGGCTGCGGCGGGCGGGGCAGGCGATGCTCGATCGCCACCCGAACCTGCGTTCCGCATTCGTGCACGGCACCGACGGCACGCCGGTGCAGGTGATCCAGGAGCGGGTGCCGCTGCCGTGGGACGAGATCGATCTGTCCGAGACCGACGAGCCGGTGCGGGAAGCGGAACTGGTGCGGCTGATCGCCGACGACCGCACGCGGCGCTTCGACATGGCCGAGGCCCCGCTGATCCGGTTCCTGCTGGTGCGGACCGGACCCGACGAGCACCGTCTGATCCTCAGCAACCACCACATCCTGCTCGACGGCTGGTCGACGCCGCTGATGATGCAGGAACTGCTCACCCTGTACGCGACGGACGGCGAGACCGCGGCCCTCCCGCGCGTGCACCCGTACCGCGAGTACCTGTCGTGGATCGGCGCGCAGGACCCCGAGGCCGGGGTGCGCGCGTGGGCCGAGTCGCTCGCCGGTGTCGACGAGCCGACCCTGCTCGCACCGTTCGATCGCGGCCGCGAACAGTCGACCGTCTCCGACGAGATCGACCTGACGCTCGACGCCGCCCGCACCGCCAAGTTACAGGCGATCGGCCGACAGTGGGGCGTCACCCTCAACACGATGGTGCAGGCGGCGTGGGCGATCGTGCTGGGCGCGATGACCGGACGCGACGACGTCGTGTTCGGCGGCACGGTCTCCGGGCGCCCGCCGCACATCCCCGGCATCGAGGCGATGATCGGCCTGTTCATCAACACGCTGCCGGTCCGGGTGCGCCTCGATGCCCGCGAGTCGGTGGGCGAATTGCTGCGCCGCGTGCAGTCCGAGCAGGCCGGACTCCTCGACCATCACCACGTGAGCCTGACCGACATCCAGGACGCCGTCGGGCCCGCGCTGGCGTTCGACACGCTCACGGTGTTCGAGTCGTATCCGGTGGACCGCTCGGCGGTCGCCGACGCCGACATCGCCGGACTGCGCCTGGTACGCATCCACGAAGGGGCCGACGCCGCGCACTACCCGCTCACGTTCGTCGCCAACGCCGACGACCGCCTGCGGATGAAGCTCAAGTTCCTGCCGGATCTCTTCGACCGCGGCCGGGCCCGGTCGCTCGCCGAGCGGGTGCAGCGCGTCCTCATCGACATCTCGGAGGATCCGCAGTGCCCGCTCGCGCGGCTGCGCCTGCTGTCCGACACCGAATGGGCCGAGCTGGTGCCGCTGCGCGGTCGACCCGGACGGTCCGCCCGCACCCTGCCGGTTCTGCTCGCCGACGCGGCGGCCCTGGATCCCGCCGCGATCGCCCTGGTCTCCGGTGACATCGAGGTCACCTACCGCGATCTCGACGAGCGCTCCAACCGGATGGCCCGCGTGCTGGTCGAGGACGGGGTGGGCCCGGAATCGTTCGTCGCGTTGGGCATTCCGCGGTCGATCGAGTCCGTGGTCGCGGTGTGGGCAGTCGCCAAGGCCGGGGCTGCGTTCGTGCCGGTCGACCCGAACTATCCGGCCGACCGGATCGCCTTCATGCTCGCGGACTCCGGTGCCGCGGTGGGGCTGACGGTGTCCGGGGTCGGCGACGGACTGCCCGACACGGTGCCCTGGGCGGTGCTCGACGACCGCGCATTCGAGGCACGGTGCGCGGCGCAGTCCGCAGCCGCACTGGACGACGCGGATCTGCCGGTGCCGCTGCGCCTGACCCACCCGGCATACGTGATCTACACGTCGGGCACCACCGGCACCCCGAAGGGCGTCGTCGTCACGCACGAGGGGCTCGACAACCTGTCCGAGGAGTACCTGGCGCGTTTCGCGACGCAGCCGTCGTCGCGCACCCTGCACTTCTCGACCCCCAGCTTCGACGCCGCGGTGCTCGACTACCTGCTGGCCTTCGGGGCGTCCGCGACAATGGTCATCGCACCGACCACGGTGTACGGCGGCCGCGAACTCGCCGACCTGATCCGCGACCAGCACGTCACGCACGCGTTCATCACGACCGCGGCGGCCGCGACCGTCGATCCCACCGGGCTCGACGAGTTCACCGAGGTGATGGTCGGCGGCGAGGCGGTGCCGCCGGAACTGGTGGCCCGCTGGGCGCACGGGCGGCGCTTCTACAACGGCTACGGCCCCACCGAGGCGACCGTCATGGCCAACGTGAGCGCCCCGCTCGTGACCGGCGAGACCGTGACGATCGGTGCACCGCTGCGCGGGGTGTCCGAACTGGTCCTCGACACCAAGCTGCGTCCGGTGCCGGCCGGGGTGCCCGGCGAGCTGTACATCGCCGGACCGAACCTGGCCCGCGGCTACCACCGGCGACCGGAACTCACCGCGGAGCGATTCGTCGCGAACCCGCACGGCATCCCGGGCGAGCGGATGTACCGCACCGGCGACGTGGTGCGGGTGCGGGCCGACCGCACGATCGAGTACATCGGCCGCTCCGACTTCCAGGTGAAGGTCCGTGGCTTCCGGATCGAACTCGGCGACATCGACAACGCGTTCGGCGACCACCCGGACATCCGGTTCGCGGTCACCCTGGGACGGCCCGGCCCGACCGGGGAGACGGCGCTGGTGACGTACGTGTTGCCCGCCGCCGACGCGCAACCCGAACCGGGTGCGCTACGCGAGTTCGTGGCCGAGCGGCTGCCGGCCCAGATGGTGCCGTCGAGCATCATGATTCTCGACGAGATCCCGTTGACCCCGATCGGGAAACTGGATCGGGCGGCCCTGCCGGACCCGGAGTTCCTGCCGGCGGCCACCACGTTCCGGGCGCCCACGGACCCCGTCGAGCAGACCATCGTCGACACCTTCACCGCCGTCCTCGGGCTCGAACGCATCGGCGTCGACGACAGCTTCTTCGACCTCGGCGGCAATTCGCTGATCGCGACCCGGGTGATCGCCCGACTCGGCGCCGCGCTCGGTGTCGACCTCGGGGTGCGGGCAGTGTTCGAGGCGCCGACCGCGCACCTGTTGGCGCGCTGGGTCTCCCGCGAACAGCTCGGCACTGTCGTCCGGCCGTCGCTGGTGCCGCAGCAGCGGCCCGACCCCGTACCGCTGTCGCTGGCGCAGAAGCGCATGTGGTTCATCAACCAGTTCGACACCGAGTCGGCCGCCTACAACATTCCGCTGGCCGTGCGCCTGTCCGGCGAACTGGACACCCAGGCGCTGGCCGCGGCGGTCGTCGACGTCGTCGAACGGCACGAGACTCTGCGCACGTTCTTCCCGACCCGTGACGGCGAACCGCTGCAGATGATCGTCCCCGCCGCCGAGGCCGCGCCCGGACTCGACGCCGTCGACACCCCGCCCGACCAGGTGCCCGCCCGGATCGCGGCGCTGATCTCCCGCGGCTTCGATGTCACCGCCGCCGTCCCGGTCCGTGCGGAACTGCTCCGACTCGGCCCGCGTGAGCACATCCTGACGATCGTCGTCCACCACGTCAGCGCCGACGGCTTCTCGATGGCGCCGCTCGCCCGGGATGTGATGACCGCATACGTGGCCCGCACGGGCGGCCATGTGCCGCAGTGGACCCCGCTGCCGGTGCAGTACGCCGACTTCGCGCTGTGGCAGCACGAGGTCCTCGGATCCGAGGACGACGCGGACTCGCTGGTCCGTCGCCAGCTCGGCTTCTGGACCGACGCCCTCTCCGGGCTGCCCGAGGCGATCACGCTGCCGACCGACCGTCCCCGTCCCGCCCGGCAGAGTTTCGACGGCGCCCGCGGGCACTTCGAGATCCCGGCGGCGGTGCACCGCTCGCTCGCCGAATCCGCGCGACGGCACGGCGCCACGATGTTCATGGCGGCGCACGCGGCCCTCGCGGTGCTGCTGGCCAAGCTGAGCGGCACCGACGACATCGCGATCGGCACCCCGATCGCGGGCCGCGGCGAGGCGGAACTCGACGATCTGGTGGGCATGTTCGTCAACACGCTGGTGCTGCGCAGCCGCGTCGACCCGGACCGCGGCTTCGGTGATCTGCTGGCCGGCACCCGCGAGTTCGACCTCGCGGCGTTCGGTCACGCGGACCTGCCGTTCGAGCGACTGGTGGACGTGCTGGCCCCGGAACGCTCGACCGCGCACTCGCCGCTGTTCCAGGTGCTGCTCGAGTTCCAGAACAACGAACTCCCGCGCCTCGAGCTGCCGGGGCTGGTGGCCGACCCCGTCGAGGCCGAACTGGCCGTCGCGAAGTTCGACCTGCAGCTCACGCTCGCCGAACGTCACGACGAATCCGGTGTCCCGGCGGGCATGTCGGCGGTGTTCACGTACGCGACGGACCTGTTCGAGCCCGACACGGTCCGGGATCTGGGGGAGCGCTTCACCCGACTGGTCGAGGCGCTCGTTGCGGACCCGTCCCGCCCGACCGGCGACGTCGAGATCACCACCGCCGCCGAACGCGACACGATGCTGCACGAGTGGAACACCGCAGGGGTCGGTGCGGGCGAGGAGACCCTCGCCGATCGTTTCGCGTCCGCCGCGGCCCGCTTCGCCGACCGGCCGGCCCTGACCTCCGACGGGGAGACGATCGACTACACCGAACTCGAGGCCCGAGCCAACCGCCTCGCCCGTCACCTCGTCGCGGCCGGGGTGGGCCCGGAGACACTCGTCGCGGTGGCGCTGCCGCGGTCCGCCGATCTGGTGGTCGCGCTGTTGGCGGTCGTCAAGTCCGGCGCCGGGTATCTCCCGCTCGACGTCACGTATCCGGCGGAGCGGCTCGCGTTCATGCTCGGCGACGCCGCACCGATCTGCGTACTGACCACTCTCGCCGACGCCGACGCGATCCCGGACACCGATCTGCCCCTGATCCGGCTGGACTCGGACGAGACGATCCGGGCGCTGGACGTGCTACCGGACCGGCCGTTCACCGACGCCGACCGGCTCTCGCCTCTGCGCCCCGACGACGTCGCATACGTCATCTACACGTCCGGCTCCACCGGCCGCCCCAAAGGCGTGCAGGTCACGCACCGCAACGTGTCGACGCTGTTCGCGAACACGGCGAGCGCGTTCGGCTTCGACGAGAACGACGTGTGGACGATGTTCCACTCGTACGCGTTCGACTTCTCGGTGTGGGAGCTGTGGGGTCCGCTGCTGCACGGCGGCCGACTCGTCGTCGTCGACTTCTACACCGCGCGGTCGCCGGAGATGTTCCTGGACCTGCTGCGCACCGAGCGGGTGACGGTGCTCAACCAGACCCCGACCGCGTTCTACCAGTTGGCCGAGGCCGACCGGCTGGCGACCGAAAACGCATCCCCGGGCACCGACCTGGCCTTGCGGTACGTCGTGTTCGGCGGCGAGGCACTCGATCTGGGGCAGCTGGGCCGTTGGTACGGCCGCCACCCGGACACCGCACCGCGCCTGGTGAACATGTACGGCATCACCGAGACCACCGTGCACGTCACGCATCTCGAACTCGACCGGGCGTTCGCCGAGGCCGCCGACGCGAGCGTCATCGGCCGCGCGATCCCCGGACTGCGGGTGGTCGTCCTGGACGAGCGTCTGCACCCCGTCCCACCGGGAGTCACCGGCGAGATGTACGTCGCGGGGGAGCAGCTGACCCGCGGCTATCTCGGCCGCGGCGCGCTGACGTCCGGCCGGTTCGTCGCCGATCCGTTCGGCGAACCGGGAACCCGGATGTACCGCACCGGCGACCTGGCTCGCTGGAACCGCGACGGTCGGCTGGAGTATCTGGGCCGCAGCGACTTCCAGGTGAAGATCCGCGGCTTCCGGATCGAACTGGGCGAGATCGAGGCGACGTTGCTGCAATACCCGGGGATCGCGCAGGCAGTGGTGGCGGTGCACCAGGATGGTGCCGCACCCGCCCGGCTCGTCGCGTACGCCGTCCCCGAACAGACAACCGACCTCGACACTCAGGACGTGCTGGACCACGTGGGCCGCGAGCTCACGTCGTACATGGTGCCGGCGGCGCTCATGGTCCTGGGCGAACTCCCGATCACCGCAAACGGCAAGCTCGACCGCAAGGCGTTGCCGCAGCCCGAGTTCGGGGTCCGGACCACCGCCGGACGCGCCCCGCAGACCGATGCCGAGCGCACCCTCGCGGGGCTGTTCGCCGAGGTACTGGGTCTCGACTCGGTGGGGGTGGACGATTCGTTCTTCGGCCTCGGCGGCGACTCGATCATGTCGATCCAGTTGGTGTCGCGGGCGAAGGCGGCGGGTCTGCGCTTCACCCCGCGGGACGTCTTCGAGCACCGCTCCGTGGCCGGGCTGGCAGCGGTCGCCGCCGACGACACCGGCGAGGGAACGGTCCACCTCGAGGAACTGCCCGGCGGCGGGATCGGCGAGTTCCCGCTCACGCCGATCATGCACTGGCTCCTGGGCCGCAGCGACGACGTGCGCCGGTACACCCAGACCGCGCTGCTGGCGCTGCCGCGCGAGATCGACCGCGACCAGTTGGAGCGGACGCTGCAGGCGGTCGTGGACGGGCACGACATGCTGCGCGCCCGGCTGCAGCCCGGGGCCGAGCCCACGATGCTGGTGCGGCCGGTCGGCGCGGTGGACGTCGCCGGCCTGATCACCCGGATCCCGGTCGAGTCGCTGTCCGGCACGGACTTCACCGCCACCGCGGCCGCGGCCCTCGACGACGCAGCGGGCCGGCTCGACCCCGCGGCGGGCACCGTGCTGCAGGCGGTGTGGTTCGACGCCGGTTCGTCGGGTGGGCGCCTGCTGCTGGTGATCCACCACCTCGCGGTCGACGGCGTCTCGTGGCGCATCCTGGTCCCCGATCTGGCGGCCGCGTGGGCGCGGGTCGAGGCCGGAGACCTGCCCGACCTCACACCGACCGGAACCTCGATGCGCCGGTGGGCCCACGGGCTCGCCGACGTCACCGGCCGGGATCGGGAACTCGACCTGTGGCGGACCACCCTCGACACCCCGGACCCGGTGATCGGGTCCCGGCCCCTCGACCCGGCCGTCGACGTGCACGGCACCGTCGACAAGGTGACGGTCGAACTGCCGACCCCGATCACCGAGTCGCTGCTCACCACGGTGCCGGAGGTGTTCCACGGCAATGTCGCCGACGCCCTGCTGACGGGTCTCGCGATGGCGCTGACCCGATGGCGGCGCACCCGCGGCGCCGACACCGACACCGCGCTGGTCAGCCTCGAGGGACACGGCCGCGAGGACCAGGTGGTGCCCGGCGCCGACCTGGGCCGCACCGTCGGCTGGTTCACGACGATCTTCCCGGTCCGTCTGGACCTGACCGGGATCGACGTCGACGACGCGTTCGGCGCCGGCCCCGCCGCGGGCGCCGCCCTCAAGGCCGTCAAGGAGCAACTCCTCACGATCCCTGACCACGGCATCGGGTTCGGCATGCTCCGCTACCTCGACCCGCGCACCGCGCCGGTCCTCGCGGACCTGCCGACGCCGCAGGTCACCTTCAACTACCTGGGCCGCCTCGGCGGAACCGCGACCGCAGAAGACATTCCGTGGGTGCCGGTGAGCGACACCGAACTCGACGACGCCCCCAGCGCGACGATGCCCGTCGCGAGCGCCCTCGACGTCAACGCCGTCGTCGGCGACACCCCCGACGGCCCGCGACTGCGCGCGACGTGGGCGTTCCCGCGCGGCGTCCTCGCGACCGTCGACGTCGGCGAACTCGCCGACCTGTGGGTGCGGGCGCTGTCGGCGCTGGCCCGGCACGCCGCGCACCCGGGCGCGGGCGGACTCACGCCGTCGGATCTGGACCTCGTCGGCCTCGACCAGACGGAGATCGACAAGCTCGAGCACCGGTATCCGGGGCTGAGCGACGTGTGGTCGCTGTCCCCGCTGCAGGCCGGCCTGCACTTCCACGCGATGCTCGCCGACGACTCGGTGGACGCGTACCTGGTGCAATTGACCCTGTCGCTGGGCGGCAGCGTCGACACCGACCGGCTGTGGCGGGCCGGGCAGGCGCTGCTGGACCGGCACCCGAACCTGCGGGCGGCGTTCGTGCGGCCCGACGGCGCCGGGTCGGACAGCGGTGCGGTACAGGTGATTCCGGAACGCGTGGACCTGCCGTGGACCGAGGTCGATCTCTCCCGCCTCGACCCGGGCGCCCGCGCCCGCCGCTACGACGAACTGATGGTCGCGGACCGGGGCACCCGCTTCGATCTGACGACGGCACCGGCGATCCGGATGACGCTGGTGAACCTCGGCGGCGGCGAGCACCGCCTCGTGGTCACCAACCACCACATCCTGCTCGACGGCTGGTCGACGCCGCTCGTGATCCGCGACCTGCTCACCTTGTACGCGACCGACGGCGACGCGTCGCTGCTGCCCCGCGTGCATCCCTACCGGGACTACCTGGCCTGGATGGCGGACCAGGATCCCACCGAGTCCACCGCGGCGTGGCGGCGGGCCCTCGCCGGGCTCGAGGAGCCGACCCTGCTGGCGCCGAACACGCGCGCCACCGGCCTCGACGCCGCCGGCACCGAGGAACTCGAGGTCGCGCTGTCGCCGGAACACACCGACACGCTGCGGTCCCTCGTACGCGAACGCGGCCTGACCCTCAACACCGTCGTGCAAGCGGCGTGGGGAATCGTCCTGGGCGCGTTGACGGCCCGTACCGACGTCCTGTTCGGCGGCACCGTGTCCGGACGGCCCCCGCAGATCCCCGGTATCGAATCGATGGTGGGCCTGTTCATCAACACACTGCCGGTGCGGGTCACCCTCGACGCCGGCGAGACGCTCGGCGAACTCCTGGACCGCGTGCAGCGCGAACAGGCCACGCTGCTCGACCACCACTACCTCGGGCTTGCCGACATCCAGCGCGCCACCGGTCCGGCCGCGGCGTTCGACACCCTGACGGTGTTCGAGTCGTACCCGGTGGACCGGGACGCGCTGACTGCCGACACCGACATCGCCGGCCTGCGGGTCACCGGGGTCGACGGCCGCGACGCCGCCCACTACCCGCTGTCGGTGGTCGCGTCGGCGAACGGCCGGCTCAACTTGAAGTTCGAGTACTTCCCGGAGTTCTTCGACCGGGCGGCGATCGAGTCGATCGCGACCCGGGTGGCCGTCGTCCTCGAGCACATCGCCGACGATCCGGACCGGACGCTCGCGCGGCTGGACCTGTTGACCGAGACCGAGCGCCGCGACCTGGCGCCGGTGCCGGGTGCGGTCGGCGGATCGACCCGCACCCTTCCCGAGATCTTCGCCGACGCCGCCGCTCTCGACCCCGACGCGATCGCCCTGTCGTTCTCCGGGCGCGAGGTCACCTACCGCGAACTCGACACCCGGTCGTCGCGGATCGCCCGCGTTCTCATCGACCAGGGGGTGGGGCCCGAGTCGTACGTCGCGCTCGGCATCCCGCGGTCCGTCGAGTCGGTCCTGGCGGTGTGGGCGGTCAGCAAGACCGGCGCCGCGTTCGTCCCCGTGGACCCCAACTATCCGCTCGAACGGATCGAGCACATGCTCGCCGACTCGGGCGCCGGCCTGGGCCTGACCGTCGCCGAGCACCGGCACCTGCTGCCCGACACCGTCACCTGGCTCACCCTCGAGGACCCCGACTTCGCGGCGGCCTGCGCGGCCCACTCGGACGCTCCCGTCACCGACGCCGACCGTGCCGCGCCGCTGGGGCTCGAACACGCCGCGTACGTCGTCTACACCTCCGGATCCACGGGCCGGCCCAAGGGCGTCGTCGTCGCGCACCGCGGCCTCGACAACTTCGCGCTCGACCAGATCGACCGGTTCGGCGCCACCGCCCGGTCGCGGACCCTGCACTTCGCGACCCCCAGCTTCGACGGCGCGGTCTTCGAGTACCTGCAGGCATTCGGGGCGGGCGCGACCATGGTGATCGCCGAGCCCACCGTGTACGGCGGCGCCGACCTGGCTCGCCTGCTCGCCGCCGAGCACGTCACCCACGCGTTCGTCACCACTGCCGCGCTCGCGACCGTCGACCCGACCGGCCTCGACGACTTCACCGAGGTCGCGGTCGGCGGCGAGGCCTGCCCGCCGGAACTGGTGTCGCGGTGGGCGCCCGGCCGGAACCTGCACAACGCGTACGGGCCGACCGAGACGACGATCATGACGAACATCAGCGACCCCATGACCGTCGGCCAACCCATCACCATCGGTGGCCCGATCCGTGGTGTCCGCGAGGTCGTCCTCGACGGCCGCCTGCAGCCGGTGCCGGTGGGGGTGCCGGGTGAGCTGTACATCGCCGGACTGGGTCTGGCCCGTGGCTACCACCGCCGTCCCGGGCTGTCCGCGGAACGGTTCGTGGCGAACCCGTTCGGGAAGCCGGGGGAGCGGATGTACCGGACCGGCGACATCGTCCGGTGGCGCCCCGACCTGACGATCGAATACGTCGGCCGCTCCGACTTCCAGGTCAAGGTGCGCGGATTCCGCATCGAACTCGGCGAGATCGACGCCGCACTCACCGCCGATCCGGCCGTGACTTTCGCCGTCACCCTCGGCGTGCCCGGGCCGGCCGGGGATACCGTCCTGGCGTCCTACGTGGTGCGCGCGGCCGGTGCCGACCTCGAATCGAGCACACTGCTCGACCGGCTGTCGTCGCACCTACCCGCCCACATGGTGCCCGCCTCGATCACGGTGCTCGACGAGATCCCGCTGAACCCGGTCGGCAAACTCGACCGCGCCGCACTGCCCGAGCCCGAGTTCACTTTCACCACAGGTGAATTCCGGGCGCCGACGAACCCGCTCGAATACACGCTGTCGGACGTGTTCACCGAGGTTCTCGGTGTCGACCGGATCGGCATCGACGCCAGCTTCTTCGATCTGGGCGGCAACTCGCTGATCGCGACCCGCGTCACCGCCCGATTGAGCAGCCTGCTCGACGCCGACATCCCCGTCCGGGCACTGTTCGAGGCGCCCACGATCCACGCGCTCGCGCAGTGGGTCGCCCGCGAGCGCGGCACCGGCAGCGGGTACGCACGACCCGAACTCGGCCGCCGCGAACGTCCCGGCCGGATCCCGCTCTCGCTCGCGCAGCAGCGGATGTGGTTCATCAACCAGTTCGACACCGCGTCGGCCGCCTACAACATCCCGATGGCGGTGAACCTGACCGGCACCCTCGACACGGCGGCCCTGCGCGACGCGGTCGGTGACGTCCTCGAACGCCACGAGTCCCTGCGCACCGCGTACCCGATCGTCGATCAGGAGCCGTCGCAGGCGGTCTGGCCGGTGAGTGAGGTCCTCACCGGTCTCGCGCCCGTCGTGGTCGGCGACGACACCGAACTGCGGAAGCGGATCGCCGCGTTCGCCACACGCGGGTTCGACGTCACCGTCGCACCGCCCGTGCGCGCCGAACTCATCGAGGTCGACGACGAGCATCACGTGCTGGTGATCGTCATGCACCACATCTGCGCCGACGGGTACTCGATGGCGCCGCTCGGCCGGGACCTGATGGCCGCGTACACCGCGCGGGCCGCGAGCGCGGTCCCGCAGTGGACGCCGCTGCCCGTGCAGTACGCCGACTTCACGCTGTGGCAGCACGAGATGCTCGGCTCCGACACCGACCCCACCTCGCTCATCACGCGGCAGCTGCAGTTCTGGACCGAGGAACTGGCCGGCCTCCCCGACGTCATTCAGCTCCCGACCGACCGCCCCCGGCCCGTGCAGCAGACGTTCCGCGGCGGACGCGTCGAGTTCCGCGTCCCCGCCGAACTGCACACGGACATCACCGACCTCGCGCACCGGCACGGCGCGAGCATGTTCATGGCGATGCACGCCGCCCTCGCGACCGTGCTGGCCCGATTGGCGGACACCGACGACATCGCGATCGGCACCCCGATCGCCGGGCGCGGCGAGATCGCCCTCGACGAACTCGTCGGAATGTTCGTCAACACCCTGGTGCTGCGCACCCGGATCGATCACGGCGACTCCTTCGACGCCCTGCTGCGCCAGGTACGCGAGGCGGACCTCGCCGCATTCGGGCACGCGGACGTGCCGTTCGAGCGCCTGGTCGAGGAGATCAACCCGCCCCGGTCGACGTCGTACTCGCCGCTGTTCCAGGTGTCGATCGAATTCCAGAACAACGAGCGGCCCCGACTCGAGCTGCCCGGCCTGGTCGTCGAGGGCGTCGGCATCGACGCGCAGGTCGCCAAGGAAGACCTCGAACTGGTCCTCGCCGAGGAGTTCTCCGGCGACGGCGCCCCGGCCGGCATCGTCGCGTCGCTGGACTTCGCGACGGATCTGTTCGACGAGTCCACCGTCCGCGGGATCGCCGAACGCTTCGTCCGGGTCCTCGAGGCGGTCACCGCCGACCCCGGACGCGCGGTGGGCGACATCGAGATCCTCGATGCAGGGGAACTCGCGGCCTTGGCACCGGCGCACGGCGGCTCCGACGTGTCCGCGCTCGTGTGGCCCGAACTGCTCACATCCGCGGCCTCGGTCGACCCGGACGCGACAGCGCTGTCCTACCTCGGGCAGACGGTCACCTACCGCGAGCTCGACGAACGCTCCAACCGCCTGGCCCGGGTCCTCGCCGGACGCGGGATCGGCCCGGAGACCTTCGTCGCCCTCGGCATGCCCCGCTCGATCGACGAGATCGTCTCGATCTGGGCCGTCGCGAAGGCCGGCGCCGCCTTCGTCCCGGTGGACCCGAACTATCCGGCCGAGCGCATCGCGCACATGCTCACCGACTCGGGCAGCCGGGCGGGACTGACGACGTCCACACTGCGCGAACGGCTTCCCGACACCGTCCCGTGGCTGGTCCTCGACGACGACGCGTTCACCGCCCAAGTGGCGGAGGCTTCGCCGGCCCCGGTCACCGACGCCGACCGGACGACACCGCTGCACCTCGCGCATCCCGCCTACCTGATCTACACCTCGGGGTCGACGGGACGACCCAAGGGCGTCATCGTCACCCATGTGGGCATCGCGAATCTCACCGAGGAGGAACGGCTCCGGTTCACCGTCACGCCCGACGCCCGCGTCTCGCATCTCGCGTCGCCCAGCTTCGATGCCTCGGTCTTCGAGATGATGATGGCGTTCAGCGCCGGCGCCCGACTCGTGATCGTCCCGCCCACCGTCTACGGCGGAGCCGAACTGACCGACCTGCTCTCGCGCGAGGGCGTCACGCACGGGTTCATCACGCCCACCGCGCTGGCCTCGATCGAAGACGCGGGACTCGAATCGCTGCGGGTCCTCGCGGTCGCCGGCGAGGCGTGCCCGCCCGAACTGGTCGCCAAGTGGGCGCCGGGACGACGGATGTTCAACGGGTACGGCCCCACCGAGACGACCATCCAGGCGAGCGTCAGCGCGCCGATGCAGCCCGGCGAGGTCGTCAACATCGGCGGGCCCGCAATCGGATTCGAGGAGGCCGTGCTCGACGGCCGCCTGCGCCCGGTCCCTGTCGGGGTGCCCGGCGAGCTGTACATCTCCGGTCCCGGCCTGGCCCGCGGCTATCACAACCGGCCCGGGCTGACCGCCGACCGCTTCGTCGCGAGCCCGTTCGGCCCTCCCGGATCCCGGATGTACCGCACCGGCGACGTCGTGCGGTGGCGGCACGACAACACCATCGAATACATCGGCCGCTCCGACTTCCAGGTCAAGGTGCGCGGCTTCCGCATCGAGCTCGGCGAGATCGACGCCGTCCTCACCCGGCATCCCGCCGTCACGTTCGCCGCGACCCTCGGCCACACCGGGCCGTCCGGCGACACGCTGCTCGCCTCGTACGTGCGTCCCGTCGAGGGCCACTCCGTCGAGTCGCGGGACCTGCGCGCCCACGTCGCCGCTCAGTTGCCCGCGCACATGGTGCCGTCCGCGGTGGTGGTGCTCGACGAGATCCCGCTGACCCCGGTCGGCAAGCTCGACCGACGGGCCCTGCCCGCGCCGGAGTTCACGTCGCTCACCACCGAGTTCCGCCCGCCGACGACGGCCACCGAACGCGCGGTGACCGAGGTGTTCGCCGACGTGCTCGGCGTCGACCACGTCGGAATCGACGACAGCTTCTTCGATCTCGGCGGCAATTCGATCATCGCGACCCGCATCATGTCGGAGCTGCAGGCCCGGCTCGGCCGGCAACTGCCGCTGCAGACGATGTTCCTCGACCCGACGCCATCGGGTCTGGCCAAGCGGATCGACCTGCCGGTGGGGTACCTCGGCCACAGCGACTCGCCCGTCGACGACGCCCTCGGCGTGGTGATCCCGCTGCGTCCCAACGGCGAACGGCCCCCGCTGTTCTGCGTCCATCCCGGGATCGGGCTGTCCTGGGGGTATGCGGGCTTGGTGCAGCACCTGTCGAAGGACCGCCCGGCGTACGGACTGCAGCTGCCGCTTCTCAGTGGCGGCCCCGACTTCGAGTCGGTGCAACAGTTGGCGCACCGGTACGTCGAGGAGATCCGCACGGTGCAGCCGCACGGGCCGTATCACCTGCTCGGCTGGTCGCTCGGCGGCGTCATCGCACACGCGATGGCCGTCGAACTGCGTAGCGCCGACGAGGAGGTCGCGACCCTCGCGATCATGGACAGCTATCTGACGGAGGGGGAGGAGGATCCCGGGCATCTCACGGTGATCGAGCTGCTCGAGGGTCTGGGGCTGGACCTCGCGCCCTACGGCGACGTCCGCGACCTCACCTACGCGCAGGCGGTGGATCTGCTCAACGAATCCCTCGGCCAGGACACCGGACTCACGCCGGCCCATCTCGAGCGGATCAACGAGGGGTTCACGACGTCGGCCCGCATCATGAACCGGTATGCGCCGGATGTCTTCGACGGTGACCTGCTGTTCTTCACCGCCGGTCAGGGCGACGGCAGCACGGAACCGACGGCGCAGCATTCACCGCAGGTGTGGCAGCCGGCGATCACCGGCGGCATCCGCGAGTTCACCATCGACTGCGAGCACAACCAGATGATCGAGCCGGCGGCGCTGGCCGCGATCGGTCCGCTGCTCGAGGAATACCTCGCCGCGCACTGAAATCGGTCCTGCCGCAACAAACTTCGCATAGAACGCGGACACCGCAGATTCGTGGCGAAGGACCGTCGCAGCGACTAGCGTCGGGACGACTGGAGTGCGTTCCATCCACACAGTTTGGAGAGCGTCATGAAGCTTCTGAAGGCCTCGACGGCCGCGGCCGCATCGGTTCTCGTCGTGGCGGCGCTCGGCGCGGGAGCCGGCACCGCCTACGCGGCCCCCACGCCCGGTGACTCCGCCGTCCCGCTCGTGCAGCCCGTCGTCGACAAGCAGACCGCCCAGGACAACCTGATGCGCGAGCTTCAGATCGGATGGGAGACCGGCGGCCCCGCCGGCATGGCGATCGGTGCCGGGGTGGGACTGGCGGTCGGCTGTGTCTCGATCTTCCCGAACTTCATCGCCGGCTGCATTCTCGGCACCGGCATCGGCGCCGGCATCGGCGCCTACAACGGGATCACCGGCGCCAACCCCAACGTGGAGCCCGCATTCTACGAATGGCTCAACGCGACACCGTGAACCGCGCCCGGCGCCCTACGGGCGGTCGTCACGACCACTCGTAGGGAACGTCGTCGCTCACCCCGAGGTCGTCGCACAGACGCCGGATCGCGCTGCAGTCCTGCACCAAGCGTTGTCGGCCCGCGTCGTGCGCGGCGGCCGCGACGATCCTGTCCGCACCGCGGACGTTCTCGTGCTCCAACACCGCCGACCACGTCGCGAAGTCGTTCGATCGGAACGCCTCGAGCCCGTCCGCGAGTCCGGCCAGCAGGATTCGCCGGTCGTCGCCGCCCAGACGCTCGAACACGATCTTCAGCAGCTCGCCGGCGATGGAGGAGTGACAGTATTCGTCGCGGCGGTGCAGCACGACGGTGGCGCGGTTGACCGGCTGCAGGTCCTCGTCGTCGGTCATCAGACCCAGGTAGGAGCTGATCGAGGTCTCGGCGACGGTCGTGAACGCCAGCGACACCAGCGCCGCGCCCCGAGGGGAGTCCGCGGCGTCGACGGCCGCTCGATGATGCCGGACCGTCGGCCCGTACGGCAGCCGGCTCTCCGGTAGGTCCCAGCCCCGCCGCCGCCGGGTCAGCGCGCTCGCATTCAGGTGCATGAGGGTGTGGTACTGCTCGTCGACCATCGCTTGCATCGTCGCGATGGTGAGCGGGTCGCCGAGTCCGGTGCCGAACGCGTCCTGCGACAGCAGCCGAAATCCCGGATTGACCACGTACTGTTCGACGTCCATGACGTTCTTGTTGTAGCCGATCCACGCCCACGCCAGGACCCGGTCTCGCGTCGGCTCGTCCACCTTCGCGAACAGGTCGTGGTCGTGGAAGGGGATCAGCGTCTGCGGGTAGTCCGCCTTCGCCGGGTCGAACAGGTCGTCGAGGTCGGGTTCGGGGCGCTTGACGACGGCGCGCCGCGGCCAACTGCCGGCAAGAGCGCCGATGACCGCGCTCTCCACCCGATCGGACGGGTCGAACGGCGGCAGCGACGGCAACCGCAGCAGCCTCTCATGTTCGGCGGCCTCGTCCCCGAAAACGTTGTCGGTCACGGTGTTCCCCCCTCCGGTCGATCGCCCGGCGCGAGCGGGCCGGTGAACAGGTCCTCGCACAGCGTCCGGTAGTGCTCGCCATGGTCGCCGAGCGGCGCGATCGCGGCCGCCATGAGCGCCCCGAACTCGCGCTCGTCGCCGTGCGCGACGGCCGCGGACAGTCGGTGCAGCGCCGCGGCCAGAGCCGCCCGGGCCGTGGCCGCGTGCGGATTTCCTGCCTGGATGTCGTAGTACACCTCGGGGGCACCCGAACCGATCCGCGCCAGCAGCGCCAGCAGCGTCGCGTGCGGCGGCGGCGCCGCCCCGACCAGGGTGTCGGCGTCGACGGCGAGTTCGCCGAGCGCCAACCCGAACCCGAGGACCGCCGCGTGGGTGAGCGCCTGCGTCGCCGCGGCGGTGCGATCGTGGTCGTCCGCGCTCACCCGGATCACCCGTCCGCCCCAGCCGGTCACGGCACCCAGAAACCGCTCGACGTCGGGGGAGTCGCGGTGGATCACCGCGGCGACCGGCCGCCCCTGCATCCCCAGACCCGGCGCGAACATCGGATTGATCCCCACCGCGGGCCGCGTCGGGGCATCCTCGTGCAGAACGCGATGGACCCGCGACTTGACGGACAGCGTCTCCACCAGCACCGCGCCGGGGCGCATCAGCCTGTCGACGATGGGGACGGCGTCGAGCGCCACGCTCTCGGGGACCGCGAGAATCACCGTGTCGGCGCCGGCGAGGGCCGCGCGGATCTCCGCGCCCGGCGCGGTGACGTCGCCGGGCAGCGCGTCGCACACCGGTCGCGGCGGGGCCGAGTCGATCACAGTCACCGAATCCCCACCCACGCGTGCCGATTCCGCGAGCAGCGAGCCCACCGCGCCCGCCCCGCCCACGATCACCAGCCCGCACGTGGTGGGGTCGGCACGTGTGGTCACGGATCGTCCACCTGATCGGCGACATCCTCCGCACCGCCCTCGCCGTCACCATCCGCCGAGGTGGCCGACAGGCATCGCCGCATCGTGACGGCCTTGACCATCGTCTCCTCGAGTTCCTCCTCGGGATCCGAGAGCGCCACGATCGCACCGCCGACACCGAAGGTCACGTGGTCGTCGGTCGCAACCATCGTGCGGATCACGATGGAGAAGTCGGCGGTGCCGTTGATCGACAGGTACCCGATCGCGCCCGAGTAGACGCCCCGCGGACCCTCCTCGAGCTTGTCGATGATCTCCATCGTCCGCAGTTTCGGGGCCCCGGTCATCGAGCCGCCGGGGAACGCCGCTCGCACGCAGTCGACGGCCGACACGTCGTCACGGAGGGTCCCGCGCACCGTCGACACCAGCTGGTGCACCGGCGCATACGTCTCGACGTCGAACAGCTTCGGCACGTGCACCGACCCGGGAATGCACACCCGAGACAGGTCGTTTCGGACCAGATCGACGATCATCAGGTTCTCGGCGCGATCCTTCTCACTGTCGAGCAGGTTCTGCCGCAGCGCGGCATCGCGCTCCGGTTCGGCGTCCCGGGGCCGCGTGCCCTTGATCGGCTTCGAGTCGACCACCCGGTCGGCGCCGATCCGCAGGAACCGCTCGGGGGACGCGCTCAGCACCGACACCCCCGAGAACTGCAGCAGCGCACTGTACGGGGTGGGGCTGATCTCCCGGAGCGTCTCGTAACTCAGCAGCGGGTCGATCACCCGGTCCACGGTCGCCGCGTTGGTCAGGCACACCTCGTACGACTCGCCGGACCGAATCTCGTCCAGGCACTGTCCCACCAGCGCCAGGTACTCGTCACGTCCGTGCCGCAGGCGGGGTTTCGTGTCTTCCTCGAGTTTCACCAGCGGGTGCGGGGGCGGCGCCGCGACCTCCTCGGCGAGTTTCCGGATGCGAGACTCGGTGTCCGCGAACCACTTCGCGACGACGGGATCGTCTGCCTCCTCGCTCAGCGCGAGCAGGTGACAGCAGCCACCGAGGTGGTCGATCACCACCGCGCGGTCCGCGAACACGAAGGCCGCGTCGGCGGTCGGCGAGGAGTGCACCAGCTGACTGCCGGCGTCGGCCTTGAGTTCGTACCCCAGATACCCGACGTAGCCGAGGCCGAACGCGAACGGCAGATCCCGCAGCGGCGGCACCGCACGCGTGCGGAGCTGCTCGTCGATGTAATCGAAGAACCGCTGGTGCACACGCTCGTCGGGCCTACCCTGGCGCTGCACACACACCGTCGTCTCCGCCACCCGGTAGGTGATGAACTCGGCGAGCGGGCCGGAACAGTCGCCCAACACCGAGAAGCGGGACTCGGGTTCGATGGCGGCGCTGCCGTCGAGCCAGAAGCTGTTGGGGCCGTCCGCGAACATGTTGCTGTAGACCGCGTGCGGATCGACCGCGCGGTCCACCCGCACACTCGACACGTGGTAGCGCGGCGGCTGCTCGGCGATCGCGGGCGCCGCGTCCGGTACCGCGGCGGACGCCGGACGACCGACCGGGCGGCCGGACCGGGTGGGAGTGAGGTCGCGGAAGTTCCCGAGCAGCTCGCGCCCGTACTGCGTACAGATCGACTCGGGATGGAATTGCACGCCCCACAACGGCTGTGCGCGATGCTTGGCGGCCATGATGAGGCCGTCGTCGGTCCACGCCAGTTCGTCGAGCTCCGGGGGCATCGCGTCGACGATGAGGGAGTGGTAGCGCACCGCCTGGAACGGCGACGGGATCCCCGTGAAGATCCCGGTCCCGGTGTGCCGGATCGTGGAGATCCGGCCGTGCATCGGCGCCGGCGCCAGCCCCACGTTGCCACCGAACAGGTGGCAGAGCCCCTGGTGACCCAGACACACGCCCAGCACCGGAATCTCCCGATTCGCGATGGCTCGCGCGCTGATCCCGAAATCCCTTTTGCGGTCCGGGCGCCCCGGACCGGGCGAGATGACGATGTTGTCGAAGTCGTCGAGCGGCACCGACGCCCAGTCGGCGTCGTTGTGCACGACCCAAGGTGGTTCACCGTTGACCTCCGACAGCAGGCTGTAGAGGTTGTAGGTGAACGAGTCGTAGTTGTCGATCAGGAGTGTGCGGGTCGACATGGTGCCATCAGCCCATTGCACGATTCGCATCGCCGTCCGCCCCGATGACGACGTCCTCGATCCGACACGTCTCTCCGATCATCACCTCGTACAGTCTGCGCAGAAACTCCGGTGACAGCCCATTGGAACGAGCGAACTCCGCCGCGCGATCCTGGACCAGATTCACCCGCTGAGGCTGCATCATCGGAATGCTGCGATGTCGCTTGACCTCGGCGATCCGGACACACACGTCAATCCGTGCCCGGATGTCCTCGAGGAATCGGCGATCGATGTCGTCGAGCTCGGATCGGAGGTGGACGAGACTCTGCTCGTCGGCCGGAAGCGTTCCCGTGGGTGGTTCTGAGGTGTCGGCCGTGACCGGGCCGCTGGTGTCGTCCATACGCCACCTCGCCTTACGTCTGCTGGACCTGCGCGGTAGATCTGCGAGCGATCGCGTCAGCCGGTTCCGCTGGCTTCATGCGTTCCTTTCATGATGGCACGGGGGCAGGGGCGTGGCGAATCTTCGGCCAGATTGCGGAGGCGGCGAACCGGCAGCCCGAACGGTTCGGTTTCGATGCGGTCACGAATGCCGTGATGTGTCCGGATTCGATTGCAGCGCACGCGATCGCGCGGTATTCGAAAGTGAATCACACCGTGCCGCAACGTGGTTCGCGGGAACAGCTCGGCTCCGGTGCCGGCGTCGCATAAGCTGGGGCGCCGTTCGACCGAACGCAAAGCGCCCGCAGATCCACGGGGAGATCTGAAATGCGTGGTTTCGGTGGACATGAACTGTTTGTGGTGCCGCGCTTTTCGAGGGGGATATCGATGCCGTTCGCTCTGTTACCACCGCCGCTCCGCGCCGGGTTCACGAGTCGTGTGACCCGAGCACTCGTTGTCGCGGTGGCGGTGCTCGTCGCACCGGTCACCGGCCCGGCGACTGCCGCGCCGGTGCTGCCGGCGGCCGACCCCGATCCGTTCTACGGCCAGTCCGGCGACCTGGCCGGGTCCGCACCCGGGGACGTGCTCGCGGCCCGCCGCATGCCGCTGCTTCCACAGTTTCCGAACACCACCGTCTGGCAGGTCCGCTTCCGCTCGACCGGATCGGAGGGCGGCCCGATCGCGGCCGTCAGCACGCTCCTCGTCCCCGACGCGCGGCCATCGTCGGGTCCACTGCTGTCGTACCAGCACATCATCAACGCACTCGGCGCCCGGTGTGCCCCGTCGCGCACGCTCTTCACGAACGACCCCAATCTCATGATTCGCGAGGCTCCGGCACTCAACGTGGCACTCACCCGTGGCTGGACCGTCGCCCTGCCGGATCATCTGGGCCCGGCCAGCGCATACGGCGCGGCCAGGCTCGGCGGACAGATCACGCTGGACGGGATCCGGGCCGCGCAGCGCATGCCGGAGCTGGGACTGGCGGCGAGCCCGGTCGCGATGGCCGGCTATTCCGGGGGAGGAATGGCCACGTCGTTCGCGGCGGCGCTGGCGCCGTCGTACGCGCCGGAGCTGAACATCGTCGGGGTCGCGGCGGGCGGCGTGCCGATGAACCTCGGCAAGATGGCCCAGGGCCTCGGAACCGCTCCGCACCCGGCGTTCGGGCTGGCGCTCGCGGCGGCCATCGGCCTCGAACGCGAGTACCCCGATCGACTACCGGTGAGCGAGCAGTTGAACGCCCGCGGCCTGGCCATGCGGGACGCGGTCGCCGACGCCTGCACCAACGACATCCTGGCGACCGGAGCCGGCCACAGTGCGTCGGAGATCGCCACGACGACCGACCTGCTCTCCAGCCCTGGAGCACGAGAGGTCTTGTCCGACAACAGCGTCGAGGACTATCCGGGGGTGCCCACCGCGCCGCTGTTCGAATGGCACAGCCCGACGGACGTGCTGATCCCTGTCGACTCCATCGCGACGACGCTGCAGCGGTACTGCCGAGCCGGGGCGACGGTCGAGTCGGAACTGTTCCCCAGCCCGGACCACCTCACGACGGCCGTGCTGGGTGCGCCGCGCGCGCTGGACTACCTCGACGCCCGGTTCCGCGGCGAACCCGCACCCAGCAACTGCTGAAAAGCTTCCCCGTTTCCGTTCGGAAACGGGGAAGCTCCTGGATACACGTCGGCGCCGCCACGACAGGTCGTGGCGGCGCCGTGACGATGGTGCGAGGCGCTTACGCGATCAAGCTCCGCGACGCTTGGCCTTGAGCAGGTCCAGGCGCTCCTTCAGCAGCTCCTCGAGCTCGTCGACGGAGCGACGCTCGAGCAGCATGTCCCAGTGGGTGCGCGGGGGCTTGACCTTCTTCACCTCGGGCGCGACGCCTTCGAGCAACGAGCCCTCGAGTCCGTTCTTGCACATCCAGACGCCGGGAATCTCGGCCTCGTCGGCGAAGGGGACGTCGAACTCCTCGCCGTTGTCGCACCGGTATCGAGCGATGCGGCGGGGGGCCAGGTCGTGGTCACGATCGGTCTCGTAGCTCACCGCTCCGAGCCGGCTACCTCGAAGTACGCGATCTGCCATGGTGTGTCCTCTCTTCGTTCGTCACCGCGCCAGTTCGCCTAGGGCGGCGCACCGAGCGTTCACAACCAACTACAACGTCCCGGAATCCCGGATCGTTCCCGAGGCTCACGTGGATGCGGCCGCCCTATCTTACCGGGCGCCCGTTCCATTGCCCGCAGTAAGGTGTTCGACCATGGCCGCAGCTTCCCGGAGACCCGAATCGTGTGTGTGGTGCGGGCGTGAGGTCGCTCCGGCCGGGATCGGGCGTCGCCGACGCTACTGCCGTCAATCCTGCCGCCAGCGCGCCTACGAGCAGCGCAACGCGGTCAAGGGGACGTCGATCCCTGCCGACGCCCTGGTTCTCACCTCCGACGAGGCGTCCGCACTGTCCGACAGACTGTTCGAGTTGCGCTGCGCGGCCGAGGACGTCGCCACCGCCGTCGCGGAGGGAGCGGACGCCGGGGAACTCGCCACTCTCTCCGACCGACTGGTCGTGATGGCGCGCGGCGCCGAACGCTTCCGCTGACCCGTCGTACGGAAACGTCCCGACGCGTGGCGAACCGCACTACCGTGGGAAACGTCAGCGTGGAGCAGACCGAAAGGGCAGAACCATGACGGCTTCCGAGCATCACGCACACGATCCGGCCGACCACCCGCACGTCCACGGCAAGGACTGCGGCCACGAAACGGTGCAGCACGGCGATCATGTCGACTACATCCACGACGGGCACCGCCATGCCGAACACGAGGGCCACTACGACGAGCACGGTGAAGCCGGCTGATCCGTCGTCGACGCCGCCCGAACAGCCCTTCGCCGGGCTGCACGAAACGCACTCGGGGGTCGTGATCCTCCTCGGCGATCGCGTCTACAAGACCAAGAAGCCGATCCGCACCGAGTTCCTCGACTTCCGCACCCGCGCTGCGCGCGTGGCGGTGTGTGAACGCGAGGTCGAGCTGAACCGCCGACTGGCCCCCGACGTCTACCTCGGGGTGGCCGAACTCGGGAATCCGGACGGCGGTGTCGGCGAGCCGATGGTGGTGATGCGGCGCATGCCCGAGCAGGCGCGCCTCTCGATTCTGGCGCGCGACCGCTCCACCGTGTGCGCGGCCGCGGTCGACTCCATCGCCCGCATCGTTGCCGATTTCCATCGAGTCGCCGCCCGCGGCCCGGAGATCGACCGGGCGGGCACCGTCGACGCCGTCCGCCGGCGCTGGCACGACAATCTGCGCGAGACCCGGAAACTTGACCAGCGGGTGATCGACGCGGGCCGCCTGGACGCCATCACCCGCGCAGTCGACCACTATCTCGACGGCCGCAGCGCCCTGTTCGGGCAGCGGATCACCGACGGATGCATCGTCGACGGACACGCCGATCTGCTCAGCGACGACATCTTCTGCCTCGACGACGGCCCCCGGATCCTGGACTGCCTCGAATTCGACGACCGACTCCGGTACATCGACCGGATCGACGACATCGCATGCCTCGCGATGGACCTGGAGTTCCAGGGCAGGCCGGACCTCGCCGAGCGTCTCCTGCTCGGCTACACCGACCGTGCCGCCGAGACGGCGCCCGATTCGCTCGTCCACCACTACATCGCATACCGCGCGTTCATGCGGGCCAAAGTCGACTGCGTCCGATATCTCCAGGGCCGGGCCGCGTCGGCCGACGATGCGCTGAAGCACACCGCGCTCGCCGAAGAGCACCTCGAGCAGGCCCGGTGTCGCCTCGCCGTTGTCGGGGGACTGCCCGCGACCGGCAAGTCCACGCTCGCGGCCCGCCTCGCGGAGCTCGTCGGAGCCGAACTGATCTCGAGCGACCACCTCCGACGGCACCTGTTCGCAGACGACCGCGCCTCGACCCCCGCCCCCGACTATCGCAGCGGGCGGTACTCGGCCGATTCGACGGACCTCGTGTACGCGTCGATGCTCGAGCGGGCACACCGGTTCCTCGCTCAGGGACGATCCGTGGTGCTCGACGCGTCGTGGACTCACGACGACTATCGCGCCCGCGCCGCCGAGACTGCGGCGGAGACCTGTTCGGACCTGGTCCAGCTTCGGTGCACGGCGCCCGCCGAGCTCACCGAGCGCCGTCTTCTCGAGCGTGCCGCCGCCCGCCGCGACTCCGACTCGGAGGCCACGCCGGCGGTTGCAGTCGCGATGGCCCACGACGCCGATCCGTGGCCCGAGGCCGCCCTGATCGACACCTCCGGTCCGCTCGATGATTCACTCGCCGCCGCGACCGCCGAATGGTCTCGGCAGCCGCACTAGAGGTGCCTGAGGGAGGCAGCTGTGAGTGGTCTACCGCCGGATCTGCACCACTCGAATCCGATGGACTCGGGTTGGCCAGGGTTGTTCGAGTGGAATCTCTTCGTTGGTTGGTGGAATCGGTTCTGAGGACAACCTGTAAATGAGGGGGACCGCGCAATGGGAGATTCGTACGGGATCTGGTACGGACCGTTCGCGCCCTTGGTTTATCGGATTCACCTGTGGTTGACCCAGATGGGACGCAGATGAAGTGATCTGAAATGACCCCGTACGGCCTGTGACTCGGATCCCGTCGGTGTCGCTATCGACACACACGACCTACGCCGACGCATGTCGGCACTGTGTCACCGAGCGAAGAAGTGTTGCACCAGTTGACCGAGAGAACCCTCGTTGAGGCGGGGGAGGATGTCCATCCACACGCGTACTGGCGACCGCCCGATCATGGGTACGTCGATGTGCACGAGGTCGCGCTGCGGCGAGGACCAATGCTTGTCGAGTGTGGAGCACCCGGGCGGCGTGTCGTAGCCGCTCACGCAGTACACCGTTTCCCCGGGCCGGATCGGAGTCAGTACACGGGTTCCGCGGACATCGGGGTTCCAGAAGGCGGGGTCCTGCGGGACCAGCACGTCATTGACGGCCGCTAGACCGCCGCGAGGACTCGACGGGTTGGCGGGCTCCGCGCCGGCGGGTGCCGAGCCGAGTGCAACCGCGGCGCAAGCCAACGCGAGGACGACACCGGTACGCCGCCCGGAGAGAGTGGGCAGGGCCATATCGGGACTCCTCGATCAGGTGAATGTATTTTCGCGTAGCCGTTATGTCCATATCGAGAGTTCCCAGCGCGTGTTACTGCGCACCGACAAGGCCAAGCTTGCTGATGCAGACCCAGACTCGATGCATGTGCGACTGCCGAGAGGCGAATCAGCGTGGCGTCGCTGGCGTCCCGGGTCATGCGCGAACTCGGCGCTTCCGGGGACGCTGGGGTCGTCTTTACACAGGTTCCCGGGCGTGACTGTGGGACGCCGTGATTCCGGGTTCGTTGAAACCCTCCACATGGGATGGTGGGCTCGTATGGGGGCGGTTGCCAGCAGGGGAGTAACAGTGCGGGTACGTCGTGCGGTAGTGGGTTTGGTAGTCGCAGGTCTTGCTCTTGCCGTGGTGGGTTGCAGTAGCGGAAACAATGATGTTCCCGGGGGGACGGGCATCACCGAGGCTGCGGAAACCAAGCCCATTCCCGACCGGGTGGCCGTACATCGACCAGCCTTCATCGACACCGACATCTCGCCTGATGACGTACCTGTATGGCCAGGGCCGAACCCCTCCGAGTTCCTCTTGCCCAGTCCACCGTCCGGGACGAGCGGTGAGATTGCCGGCGCACAAGCTCGGGCCACGTACCTGGCTGCTCTCGGCAACCCGGGCGCACTTTGGAACGTAGGCAACACGGTGCAGTGGTTGGTCGTCGATCCTCTGTAGATCATGTGGAATGGTTGGGCCCCGCATCCGGGTTGGGCTGGCGCCTTCTTTCTAGGAGCATTGAAGGATCACCGCAATGTCATGGAGTAGTTTTTCTCCGTCCCACTTCGCGTCTCTGGAAATCCCGCTGGTCGTCATCCCCACAGCGGCAACTTCTCTGGTGATCTGGCGGATGGGCAGGGTTCCCGGTTTCGAGGTTTCCGAATGGCCCGCCGGATCCGTGAGCCGCGGTTTTTGGCCTCGATGGGGTCGTCCGGGGAGGCTATCGCGGCATCAAGTAGGAGTCCTGGCCTTCGTTTTGGGGTTTGTCGCTTGTGCGGGCTGGCTGAGTTGGACAACTGGAGACAAGGGAGGGTCTCGAGGGCCCAGTTATCCACCTCCGAGTGATTATCCTCCCTGGCAGATAGCGGCCTTGGGCGTAACGCTCACGGCGTTCGCTGTCCTGACTTCGATGTATGCGAGGAGGGTGAATTCTGGATCCCTCATATCACCGCTGTTTTGTGCGGCAGGCTTGTCTACAGCCATGTCTGCCGGCGTGGCTAATGGGGTGACGAGTCAAGAAGGGATCGGAGTTGCTTTTTCGATGATCGGCCTGACCGTAGGCCTGGGCATCATCACGCTACTTTGCGCTTCGTTGCGTGGGGGAAGGCTCAAAAGCCTGGCCCGATAATGCGATCCGAACACGCGAATCCCGGGGTGTCACTGCATGGTGGCGCGCTCCCGGTCACAAACACCGGCGCCTAGATTCCCGCGTCGTGCCACACGTCGTCGACGCGGCGCCGACCCGTCCGCGGTACCTCGAACTCACCCGCCGACGGCGTCCCCAAACGCACCACCACCTGGGGAAATCGGCCGCGCGCGCCCGACGCGGTCGCGGCTGCGCGCACCATCTCCCGACTCGCTGCGATCTCGGTGACGTGGGTGAGCGGGCACGTCGCCAGGCCCCGGACCGTCGCCTCGAGCAGCAACTCCGACAGCGCCTCCCCACACCGCAGCCAGTCCAGGCGGGTGTCGCTGTCGGTGCTGAGCACCGCCAGCGCGGCGCGGTCCGACGCCCCCGGCGGTTCGAGGATGCCGCGCGGATACTCCCGCCCCACCGGGACCGTAGCGCCGTCCGGCAGCGCACTCGCAGGGATACCCTCGATGGTTCCGGAATGCCCTGTCCACCAGAATAATTCGGCCCGATAGGCGGCGTCGTGCCGGCGTAGTTCGGCACCACTGCGCGTGGCCTCCGCCAGCCTGGAGGGGCCGTCGGCTCCGAGGAACGTCAGTGAGACGCCGTGGCCTCCGAGCAGGTCCTGCAGGCCGGCGAGAGCGTCGTCGGTCGGGGTGCCGAAGGCGCGACGGTCGGTCCACCGTCCCTCGATGGCGGCCCGCAGCGATCGCGCCCGCTCGGAGTCGTCGGCCGAGACGAACGCGACCGACGCCAACAGCATCGGATTGCCCGGATCCGGTAGACGATCTACCGCGACGCCGAGTCCGTGCGCGGCGACCGCAACCTCGAGGTGGTTCAGCGCCGCTCCGCAACTGATCACCATCTGACGGGCCAGCGGGTCGACGACCGGCAACGCCCGCAGCCGATCGGCATGCAGTTCGAGGCTCCCGCAACTGAACACCCACGACCACGGTTGGCTGTTGTGCACCGAGGGGGCCCGACAGGCGACGGAGACCGCCGCCCGAATCGGCTCCGGAGCCGCTCGGGTGCCCATGCATCGAGTGTCGTCCCACCGGCCTGTCCCGGCAAGATCCCGATATCGGACGAGACGGCGCGCAACGCGGGCTCGCCACGTTCGAACGAGCTCAGCCGCTCGAGCGCGTCCCCGGGTCGCTCATTCGCTTCGGTCGTCGAGGATGCGCACGTGAGTCGACTGTCGGCGCCAGGAAAATGGTGCATCCGTAGGTCACCGCGGCGCACGCTGCAGACATCCCCATGAACCACGCGCCCTCCGACGAATCCGGGTTCGTGGACATCCCCGAAGTCGACACACTCCAGATGAAGAACATCGCGAGCAACAGGAACACTGCGGCGGCGGAGCAGACCGCAAACCTGTGCCGCCAACACCACGCCGACCGCGGCGGCCACACCTGCGCCGACTGCACCGCCAGAGTGCCACCGACGACGGACACTGTTCCGACAACGACCCCGACGAACGCGCCCATCGTCAACACCAGAGGTTCAAACCCGACAACATCGGAACCACCCATCTCGCTCGCTGACGCGATGGCGCCGACCCCGGTCGCAATGCCGATCTCCCGTGAAATCCACCCCATGCGTGCAGCTAAGCACAGCCGAGGAAGTTCCCGACGAATCCGGCACGGATCGTCACGGGTGCCGCCGCGATGGCGCAAACCTCGGTGGGGGCCCGCGTCCGGGTGTTTGCTGGAAGGAGTCGTCCGACAGGGAGTCCCCATGGGAAGTTCACCGATCGTCGTCGGAGTCGACGGATCCGCGAGTTCGCGCGACGCGGTGCGTTGGGCGGCCGGTGAGGCCTCGGTGCGCGGCGACCCGCTGCTATTGGTCTCCAGCGTCACCACCGGCGGAATCGGAATGGCGTCCCCGTTCGCCGACGACCTGCGGGTCAGCGGCGAAAGCGCGTTGCAGGACGCCGTCGAACTCGCGGCCGAGGTCGGCCGGGTGGACGCTTCGACGGAGATGGTGGCGCTCACACCCGTCCAGGCGCTGATGAATCATGAGGGCACCGCCCGGATGATCGTGCTCGGGACCCGCGGACTGGGGGAGTTCACCGGCGGACTGATCGGATCGGTGACCTCCGCGATCGTCCACCACGCCGCCTGCCCGGTCGTGGTCGTGGCGGGGTGGCCACGTCCCGGAGAGCCCGCCTTCGACGGACCTGTCGTCGTCGGGGTCGATGGCACCGAGACCAGCGAACCCGCGGTCGCCGCCGCATTCGACGAGGCAACGTTGCACGGTGCCGACCTGGTGGCGCTGCACGCGTGGTCCGACCGCGCCCTCCCCGAAGGATCGGTCGCGGACACCTGGACGGACATCGCCGCCGCCGAGCAGCACCTGCTCGCGGAGCGACTCGCACCGTGGCGGGAGAAGCATCCGTCGGTGTCGGTGAAGCAGGTGATCGTTCAGGACCGACCCGCCCGGAACCTGCTCATGCGCGGCGCCGGCGCCCGGCTCATCGTCGTCGGCAGTCGCGGGCGCGGCGGCTTCCACGGCATGACTCTCGGGTCCACCAGCGCGGCGCTGCTGCGCAGCACCACGATTCCCCTGATGGTGGTCCGCTCACACTGAGTCGCTGGTCCACGCCTCGCCGTCGAATTCGCCGTCGACGCCGGCGGCGCCCTTGCCGCGACAGATCATCACCGGACACGGCGAATGATGCAGCAGATTCTGGCTGGTCGACCCCAGCAGCGCCCCGGCGATCCGGCTCCGTCCACGGCTGCCCACCACCACGAACCGCGCCTGCCCGGCGTACTCGAGCAGCGTTCGGCCCGCACTGTTCTGCTCGAGGACCGTCTCGACGCGCACGTCGGGCCACGCGGCCGAGTGGCCGGCCATGCTCTCCGCCAACAGCGCTCGCTCCTCGGCTTCGACCGCCGGCCAGTCGACGAGCCGAAATGCCCCGTACCGCTGGATCGTTCGCGCCGGACCCCACGCATGCACGGCTACCAGACGTGCACCGAGCACGGCCGCATACTCGTGGGCGATGCCCACCGCCTGGATACTCAGCGCGCTGCCGTCGACACCGACGACGATCGGCCTCTCGTCGGCCTCCACCGGCCCACCGCCACGGCACACCAGTACCGGGCAGCGGGCATGGTTCGCGACGCGCTGCCCCGTCGACCCCACCAGCATGGCCCCCACAGTGCCCGCGCCCGTCGCCCCCAGCACCAGCAGACCGGCACGCCCACTCAACTCGACGAGCGCGGCGGACGGCGGACCCGGATACTGCGCGAACGTCGAGTCGACGTCGGAGAACTCGGCGCCCACGAGTTCACGCGCGCGGCGCAGCAGGCTCACCGAATCCGACTCGAGCTTCTCGGTGAACTGCGCCTGGATCAGCACCGCCGCCTCACTCAGATACACCCCGGGGCTCGGTAGCACGTGCGCTACGTGCAGGGGAGCGCGCTTGCAGCGGGCCACCTGCGCCGCCCACCGCAACGCCTCGAACGACGACGGCGACCCGTCGATACCGGCCACCACCGATCCCTCCGCGAAGTCCGTTTCCGGGTCGGTCTCCATTGCGTCGAACCTCCCTCACAAATCGGGTGCCGTCTCCAGCGTGCCATCGACGGCACGGCCCCGCCGCAGTTCCACCCTCACCCGACTGCCCGACGCCAGCTCGTGCACCGACCCGTCGATGTCGATCCGAACCGGCGCGGCCCGGCTCCTGCGCGTCGACACCGTCACCGACGCGTGGTCGCAGCGCACGTGGATCCAATGACCGCGGTAGCGGACGTCGAATTCGAGGTTCCGCAACTCGTCGGGTAGTTGCGGGTGCAACCACAGCACGCCCTCCCGGATCGCGAATCCCGAATAGCAGCGCTGCAGGATGTCGATGCTGCCCGCCATCGCCCCCAGATGGATACCCTCGCGGGTCGTGCCGCCCTGGGTGTCGGACAGATCCGATTCGAGGGCCTCACCCAACATCTCCCACGACCCCCGCCGATCGCCGCGCACCAGCACCCACGCGTGTGTCACCCTGCTCAGCGTCGACCCGTGCGACGTCCGCGCCAGATAGAACTCGACCGTCTCGGGGATCGACGCCGGATCGAACGGATAGCCCATCTGGTGTACGAGGGCCGTCAGCTCCTCGGCGGAGAACAGGTACAGCAGCATCAGCACGTCCGCCTGCTTCGACGCCCGGTACCGCAGGCAGGAGTCGCCCTCGGCCTCGAGGATCTGATCGAGCCGTCCGATGTTCCCGTAGCGCGCCCGGTAGCCCGCCCAGTCCAGTTCCCGCAGCGACTCGTAGCCCTCGAACTGGCTCAGCAACCCATTCGAGAGGAAGCACAACCGCATGCGCCGCCGCAGATAGTCCCAATGCTCGATCTCCTCGGCGGTCACTCGCAGTCGCTCCCACACGCCGGCCGCCTCGTTCTCACCCAGGACGCGATACGCGTCGAGCGCGCGCGCCAGCGACCACGAAGCCAACACGTTGACGTACGCGCTGTTGTCGATGCCGCCGCCGGGACGATCCGGGTAGCCGTCGTGGAACTCGTCCGGCCCCATCACCCCACGGATGTCGAACCGATCGTCGGCCGGGTCGTACACCGCCAGGCTCGCCCACAGTCGCGCGTTCTCCACCAGCATCTCGGCGCCGAAGCTCGCGAGGAAGCCCAGATCCGCCGTCGCCTCCCAATAGCTCCACACGTTGTAGGCGACCGCCAGACCGACGTGGAACTGACGCCGCGAATTGTCGGCCATCCACCGACCCGATCGCGGGTTGAAGAACATCCGCGGCGTCTCCTCCCGACCGTCACTCCCGCTCTGCCACGGGAACAACGCACCACGCAGCCCCTGCGCCGTCGCCAACCGCCGGGCCTGCGGTAGACGACGGAACCGGTAGAGCAGCAACGCCCGGGTCAGCTCCGGCAGCCGCAGATTCAGGAACCCGAACACGAACATCTCGTCCCAGAAGATGTGACCGCGGTAGCCCTCGCCGTGCAGGCCACGTGCCGGCACCCCGGCATCCAGATCCGCAGTGTGCGGGGAAAGGGTCTGCAGCACATGAAAGATCTGCACGTTCGCCGCGAGCCGGGTCCGCACGTCCGCCTCGACGACCACCTCGAACCGCCGCCACAGCGACGCCCACGCCTCCACGTGGTCGGCCACCACCCGCTCGAACGAGCACGCGCTGTGGGCGGCCTCCCGCGCCGCGAGACCCGGTTCGGAGATGGCCCGATCGTGCGACGTGTACATCGCGACGGTCTTCTCCACCTCGACGCTCTGCCCGGACGCGACCTCCAGCGAGATCTCGTCGGCCACCGCATCCGATCCGAAACTCCGGGTCCGCTCGGCCTCGACGGACATCCCGTCGACACGGACCCGGGTGCGCGCCGCCTGCGCCACCCGCAGGCGCGACTGGCTGGTCTCCGCGTGCAACCACACCACGTCGTCCCCGGACGGTCCCGACGTCACCTCGGTCAGATGACGATCGGCGAACCGGGACAGGTCCGCGACATTCGTGTTCCGGACGGTCCCGTCGAGTGTCGAGCGCACGGTGAGCCGGCCCGACCAGTTCTCCGGACGCACCAGCGTGTCGACGACCGCGAGGTGCGGGTCCGCCATCGACACCAGGCGACGCTGTCGCAATCGGGTCCGGCGCCCTCGCGAGTCGACCAGGACCGTCTCCCGCAGAAGCAGACCCCCGCGCACGTCCAGTCCCACGTGGTGGTGGTCGACGGTGCTGTCACCGGCGGGGGACGACCACGGACCGTCGTCGATCCGGAACGTCACGCCCACCCAGTTCGGCAGGTTCACGATGCTCTCGTCCTCGTGCCGCACGCCGTCGATCAAAGAGTCGAGACGGTTGTAGCAGCCCGCGACGTACACGCCGGGGTAGTGCACACCGTCCGCGTGGGACTCGGCCAGCGCACCACGCACCGATTGATAGCCGTTGGCGAGGGTGAGGAGCGCTTCCCGCTGCCCCTCCGTGTCAGGATCGAACCCGAGATACGTGAGCAGCCAGGCGCCGCTGTCCCCGTCCGATGCCGTGAGCGAACACAGCTCACACCCGGGATCGGATCGTGCACCGACGGCGGCCACCGCGTCATTGTCCCACGCATCCAGGACCCGCCACCGGTCTCCGCGAAGCTGCGGACTCCCGAATGACGTGGCACCATCACGGATGTGGCCAGAAGACCCGTCGCCGAACAGCAACTGCGCGACCTCGCACAGCTACGCCGTGTCCGCGATCGGATCGACCGCGAGTACGCGCAGCCGCTCGACGTCGAGGCGCTCGCGCGCGGGGTGAACATGTCGGCCGGGCACCTCAGCCGCCAGTTCCGCCGCGCGTACGGCGAGCCCCCCTACGCCTACCTGATGACCCGCCGCATCGAACGCGCGATGGCGCTGCTGCGGCGCGGCGACCTCAGCGTCACCGAGGTGTGCTTCGAGGTGGGCTGCTCGTCGCTGGGCACCTTCAGCACCCGTTTCACCGAGCTCGTCGGGGTTCCGCCCAGCGTGTACCGGGACCAGGTGCGCCCCGACGCGGAGATGCCGTCGTGCGTCGCCAAGCACGTCACGAGACCGATCAGAAATCGAGAAGCGCAGCCCTCACGCCCCGCCTAGCGTGATCGTCATGAACATCACCATCCACTCCGCGTTCCTCCCGCACATCGACCGCGACGCCACGCTCGCCTTCTACCGCGATCTCCTCGGCTTCGAGGTTCGCAAGGAGGTGGGCTACAACGACATGTACTGGATCACCGTCGGCCACCCGGACCAGCCCGGCACATCGCTGGTCCTGCACCCGCCGGCCGCCGACCCCGGCATCACCGACGACGAGCGCCGCACCATAACCGAGATGATGGCGAAGGGCACGTACGCGATCCTCACGCTCGCCACCCCCGACCTCGACGGCACCTTCGAGAAGCTCGCGGCCGGCGGCGCGGAGATCGTCCAGGAACCGATCGAGCAGCCCTACGGCATCCGCGACTTCGCCGTCCGCGACCCCGCAGGCAACCTGCTCCGCATCAACGAGGTGCGCTGACATGACCACGATCACCGCACTGACCCTCGACGCCCCCGACCCCGGCGCCGCAAAGGCCTTCCATGCAGCTCTCGGCGTCGACGACCTCGCCGCCGTCGCAGACACCGCCGCACCGACCACCGGATTCCGCGGTTACACGCTGTCACTCGTGGTGTCCCAGCCCAACATCGTTGACACCCTCGTCGAGACCGCACTCGACGCCGGAGCGAGCATTCTCCAGCCTGTCAAGAAGAGTCTCTGGGGCTACGGCGGCGTCGTGCAGTCCCCGGACGGCGCGATCTGGAAGATCGCGACGTCGTCGAAGAAGAACACCGGGCCCGCCAGCCGGAAGATCGACGACATCGTCCTGCTGCTCGGTGCCGACGATGTCAAGGCGAGCAAGCAGTTCTACGTCGACCATGGGTTTGAGGTGGCCAAGAGCTTCGGCCGCAAGTACGTCGAGTTCGCCGCCCCGGGGTCACTCATCAAACTGGCGCTCTACGGGCGCCGTGCCCTCGCGAAGGACGCCGGGGTGGCCGACGACGGAACCGGATCGCACGGGATCGTGATCGGGACCGAGGCCGGTCCCTTCACCGACCCCGACGGTTTCACCTGGCAGACCGCGACGCGATGACAGTGCGTTCCGGTAGACATGGAGGCCGCACACCACAGAGGGAGACACGATGACCACGCACGCCGCTGACAGCCACGACCTGATCCGGGTGCACGGCGCGCGGGAGAACAACCTCAAGAACGTCAGCGTCGAACTGCCCAAGCGTCGGCTGACCGTGTTCACCGGGGTATCCGGTTCGGGCAAGAGTTCACTGGTCTTCGCCACGATCGCCGCGGAGTCGCAGCGGATGATCAACGAGACCTACAGCGCCTTCGTGCAGGGCTTCATGCCGACCCTGGCACGTCCGGACGTCGACGTCCTCGACGGGCTCACGACCGCGATCATCGTCGATCAGGAACGCATGGGTGCCAACCCCCGCTCCACCGTCGGCACCGCCACCGACGCCAACGCGATGCTGCGCATCCTGTTCAGCCGCCTGGGCCAGCCGCACATCGGGTCGCAGCAGGCCTTCTCGTTCAACGTCGCCTCCGTGAGCGGGGCCGGGGCCGTCACGGTGGAGAAGTCCGGCCGAACGGTCAAGGAGCGCCGCGCCTTCAGCATCACCGGCGGCATGTGCCCGCGCTGTGAGGGCTTGGGCAAGGTCTCCGACTTCGACCTCACCGCGCTCTACGACGACAGCAAGTCTCTCAACGAGGGTGCGCTGACGATCCCCGGCTACAGCATGGACGGCTGGTACGGGCGCATCTTCCGCGGCTGCGGATTCTTCGACGCCGACAAGCCGATCGCCGAGTTCACCAAGAGGCAGTTGGACGACCTGCTCTACAAGGAGCCGACCAAGGTCAAGGTCGAGGGCGTCAACGTCACGTACGAGGGCCTGATCCCCAAGATCCAGAAGTCGTTCCTGTCCAAGGACCGGGAGGCGATGCAGCCCCACATCCGGGCGTTCGTCGACCGCGCGATCACCTTCCAGACCTGCCCGGACTGCGAAGGCACCCGGCTCAGCGCGGAGGCACGCTCATCGAAGATCGACGGCGTCAGCATCGCCGACGTCTGTGCCATGCAGATCAGTGACCTCGCGGACTGGGTGCGCGGCCTCGACGAGCCGTCGGCGGCGCCGCTGCTGAAGTCGCTGGGGGAGACGCTCGACTCCTTCGTCGAGATCGGACTCGGTTACCTCAGCCTCGACCGCCCCGCCGGCACACTCTCCGGCGGAGAAGCGCAGCGCACCAAGCTCATCCGTCATCTCGGATCGTCGCTCACCGACGTCACCTACGTGTTCGACGAGCCCACCATCGGCCTGCACCCGCACGACATCGCACGCATGAACGACCTGTTGCTGCAGCTGCGGGACAAGGGCAACACCGTGTTGGTCGTCGAGCACAAGCCTGAGGCCATCGCGATCGCCGACCATGTCGTCGACCTCGGTCCGCGCGCCGGCACAGAGGGCGGCGAGATCGTCTTCGAGGGAACCGTCGACGAACTCCGCTCGTGGGGCACCCTCACCGGCAAGCACCTCGACGACCGCGCCTCGGTCAAGCCGTCGGTCCGGACAGCGTCGGGCGCCCTCGAGGTGCGCGGGGCCGACACCCACAACCTCCGCGGTGTCGACGTCGACATCCCACTGGGTGTGCTCGCCGTGGTGACCGGTGTCGCCGGTTCCGGCAAGAGTTCGCTGATCGGCGGCTCTGTAGCCAAGCGAGACGGCGTGGTGTCCATCGACCAGGGTGCGATCAAGGGCTCGCGGCGCAGCAACCCCGCCACCTACACCGGACTGCTCGAGCCGATCCGCAAGGCCTTCGCGAAGACCAACGGCGTCAAGCCCGGCCTGTTCAGCGCCAACTCCGACGGCGCGTGCCCCAACTGTAACGGCGCCGGCGTCGTGTACTCCGACCTGGCGATGATGGCGGGCGTCTCCACACCCTGCGAAGTATGCGAGGGCAAGCGGTTCCAGGCCGAGGTGCTGGACTACAAGTTCGGTGGCAAGGACATCAGCGAGGTCCTCACGATGTCCGTGGCGCAGGCCGAGGAATTCTTCGGCTCGGGCGACGCAAAACTGCCTGCTGCCCACAAGATCCTGGCGCGGCTGGTGGACGTCGGACTCGGGTACATCAAGATCGGGCAGCCGCTCACCACGCTGTCCGGCGGTGAACGTCAGCGGCTCAAGCTCGCGACGCACATGGGGGAGAAGGGCGACGTCTACGTCCTCGACGAGCCCACCACCGGCCTGCACCTCGCGGACGTGGAGAACCTGCTCGGCCTGCTCGACCGTCTCGTCGACTCCGGCAAGTCGGTCATCGTCATCGAACACCACCAGGCGGTCATGGCGCACGCCGACTGGATCATCGACCTCGGCCCGGGCGCCGGACACGACGGCGGACTGGTCGTCTTCGAGGGCACGCCCGCGGATCTCGTCGCCGACCGTTCGACGCTCACCGGCAAGCATCTCGCGGAGTATGTCGGCGCGTGACCGACAACCGTGTGCCCATCAATACGTCACTGTGACGTATTGATGGGCACACGGCGGGATGACAGGAGAGCGCCGAGGAGGTCGATCCGGGCCCGGCGGCATCTGATCGGTATCCGGCCGCCGACCCGGGCAGGCTCGAAGCTTGAATCCCGACCGGCGGATCGCGACAGACCCACAGCGGTCCACAGCGGTCCGAGTGATACGTCCCGCAAGTCGGACGCCGACGACGGGCCGAACCGCGCCGGACACACGCGTCGAGCAGGCGCAGCGACAGCGCGCACATCCAGAGTCCAGAGCATCGGACAACGAACGGTCGACGGCACCGGCGAAGCGCCGCGGCAAACCCGTACGGACGGCGTTATCCCACGTCGCCATTTCGCCGATAATCCACATTATGTCAAGTTATCGGGATCGGGCGGTTCCCCAGAGGTTGCCCGAGCGAATCCACCCACGCCAGGCCTCGAACGCCGACATCGGCGTCAGACACCGCCCGCACGGCGCACACCGATCCGGTCAGAAGCATCGCCGCCGAAAGCTCGGCCGACGGGCCGCGACCTCCACGCTGCCAGGTCGGTCTGTCGGCGCACCGTCCACGAGGCCCGAGACGTCACCGGCGATCCGGCCGGCACCCGAATCCAGCGACAACATCCTCGAACTCGCGGCAAAATCGACGAGCCACGCCGCCGCCGGTTTGCCGGAATTCGAACGACGCGCGACGTACAGTCGGTACCAATTCCTCTCGCGCCGGCAGAGACTTCGGCCCGTGGGCCGCCCTACCCCGCAGGTTCCGCCCAGACCCACACCACCGTCATGGATAATGACGAATATCCATGTGCGCGTTGATGGTTCGTGGATTCGGCGCGTTCGACACGAGCCAGTCTCGGACAGTCCCGTTCGTGCCGCCCCCATCACCCACGCGCCGCACCGATCCGCTCGGCCGACCGGACGCCGCTACCTGCGCAAACGTGTGAGCAAACGGACGAATTACGCCCCGCCTCAGGCCCTCCGGCGGACCCACGCACTCCCCTCCCCGGCCGCCCCACGCCTACGATGAGTCGTGTCCGCTGTCGATCGAACGGAGGACACGTGAGCGCACGGATATCACCCTGGCCCGGTCCCCTGATGCCGTTCCCCCGTCACTGCGAGGCGATTGTGTGACTCGCACCGTCACCCACACCGACGAGTACGTGGACGTTGTCCCGCTCTTGCAATCGATGTCGTCGCTCGACGCCGCAGATCCACGATTCACAAGGCTGCGCGACCGCGCCGTCACACGCTGTCCCCCGTCGGCCGAGCACGTCGCGCGGCGGTTCGACGGCCGCGGCGAGGTCCACGAGCAGATCCGGCGGTCCTCCGACGCCCTGTCACATGAATTGGGGCGCCCACCAACCCGCCGCGAGATCGCCGACGAACTGCGGGCCGAGGAGTCCACCGTGGCGGCGGGGGTCCTGGCGGGCCACGGGTACAGGGCGCTGTCGCTGGACGGGAGTGTCGGTGACGCAGCGGGTGCGCGCCGCTCGTCACACCCGGTCGACAAGCTGTTCGTGTCCGGCCGTTCGTGCGCAATTTGCGCAGCAGAATATGCGGCTCTCGTCCTCGACTCCGTGCCCGAGGATTCGGCACCCGCACTGCCCGCACACGGGTGCCATCGCGTGAGCTGCGCACTCGAAACTGTCGAACACTCCACGCCGGTCCCCCATGACCACCGTGAACGACTTGTCATAGTCGTTGCCGCATGTATCGCAGGTTGCCATCACGCGCCTCCTGGCCGGGGTCCGTCCGCGGCACCCTGTCGCCGGTTTGCCCCGCCACGCTGTCGACATACCCCGAACGACCGCGGACCACACATGTCGAGGCGGCCTCACGACAACCGCTGAAACGACGGCGCCCCCGCCGCGGATGGACCGCGGCGGGGGCGCCGGAAGTTTAAAGGCCAGGCACACGTCGGGGGGTGCGCCTGACCTCCTTCAAAGTATCCATACGGCGGCGTCAGGAAAAGTCGGAAAGGGGTGAAATCGAGGGTGAAGCGGCACTGAATCGAAGTTCAGTCACGCGCGAATTGTTCGCCAGCACGCGAAGTTACACGATTTTCGTCGCGATCCTGGCGAAACGGATGACGAATCTGCAGAGCCCGTCAGGGGTGGTCGTCCGCCATCGCCGTCATTCGCTGTCGTAACGGGCCGATAGACTCCACCGGACGCGAACCGGTCCCCGGCGCCGCGCAAATCGCAGTCTCGGAAGGACAACGGAGCGGGCCCACGTGAGTGACGATCGACGACTACTCGAGGCCTGGTTCGGCGAATTCCTGCTGCATCGCAGCACGGCGAAGCCCTCCCCCCACACTCTGAAGGCGTATCGCCAGGATTTCGCGGCGATCACCGGGTTCCTGTCCGAGCAGGCGGGGATGGCGGTGGCCGCGTTGCCGGTGGAGGTGATCACCAAGCCGTCGATGCAGCAGGCGTTCGCCGCGTTCGCCGCGACGCACGAGGTCGCGTCCATCCGGCGGTGCTGGTCGACCTGGAACACGCTGTGCGACTACCTGTTCTCACTCGACGCCATCGTCGCCAATCCCATGTCTGCAGTCCTTCGCCCCAAGGCGCCCAAGCGTATTCCGAAGGCGCTGCCGGCGGACGCGGTCACCCGGCTGATCCGGACGTTGCAGGAGGATGACAACGACGGCGTCCGCCCGTGGGGTGAGCGGGACTTCGCGATCATTCTCACCGCCCTCCTGACAGGCATGCGGTCGTCGGAATTGATCGCAGTCGACCTCGGCGACGTTCGCGGCGCCACCGATCCGGACGGTGGATCGGGTCGGGTGATCCTCGTGCGGGGCAAGGGCAGCAAGGAACGGGTCGCGACCGCCGAGCCCGCGCTGGTGGCGGCGCTGACCGGTTACCTCGAGTCACGCATCGAACGGCTTCCCGGGACGGCGAAACGCCGCGTGCCGGACGATGCCACTCCGTGGCAACACTTTCGCAGCACCGATCCGTTGTTCGTGGGCGCGGACGGGGAACGGATCACGCGCGGCACGCTGCAGTACCGGGTGCTGCGCGCGTACCGCCGCGCCGGGATCAACGGTGAACGCGCGAAGGGCGCGCTCACACACCAGTTCCGGCACACGTTCGCCACCAACATGGCCGACGAGAACGTCAGCATCTTCACGCTCATGCGGATGCTCGGGCACGAGTCGATGAACACGACGCAGGTGTACACCGAGGGTGCGGGCACGGGTGTGCGGGAGGCCGCCGCACGCAATCCGCTCTACCGCTTCCTCGACGGGAACTGACCGCGAGCTACGCCGCCGTCCCTGCGGAGACTTCCCTCGACGTGCGGTTGCGCACCGTCACGGCGAGTGGCGGGTCCATCGTGGATCTACCGTCGTTGCGGGACCGCCCATGTGTCGAATGCCGACGAAGGCTGTTCCCGACGTCGCCATGGGGACCCCGGCCGAGATACGGCTGCGCCCCGGAGCCATCGATCGTGTCGATGACATCCGGGGCGCGGAAGGGCGAATCAGCCGAGGTCCGGGTGGCCGACCCACTCGACAATCGTCCAGCCCCGCTGCGGGCTGCCCTTCAAGGTGACATGGCCGCCGTTACGCATCGGATCGGTGCCGAGTTTGCTCATGTCCGCGTTGCTGGCGTTCATCATTGACCAGAACATGATGGTGCCGCCGTGCGAGAAGATCACCGGGTTGGTGCAGCCACGGTCCTGCACATTGAGCAGTGCCTGATCGAAGCGGCCGTCGAACTCGTTGCCGTCGATGGAGCCTGGAATCCGTGCGTTCAGGTCGCCGGAGAGCCACTTGATCGGCGCCTGCAGGTAACCGGACAGCGCCTCGGCCTCCGGGGAGCCCTCGTAGTCGCCTGCCTCGATCTCCCGGAAACCGGGCTGAATGTCGACGCTCAGGTGTTGCTCGGCGACGGTCGGTGCCGCAGTCTGCTCTGTACGCACCATGTTGGACGCGAAGGCGCAGTCGAAATCCTGGTCGGCCAGCTGGATGGCCAGATTGTCTGCCTGCGTCCGGCCACGTGGGGTCAGGTCGGGTCCGGGCACCTTGGTGTCGACCAGGCCGGAGGTGTTACCGGCGGACTCCGCATGGCGCACCAGGGTGATGACCATCTCGCCGTCGCTGCTGCCGACGCTGCTGCCGAAACTGCCCCCGGAGCTTCCGAAGTTGATACCAGCGGACGCGACGCCGGCGGTCGCGGTTGTGGCCGCGACCGCGGTCGCCATCACCGCAATGGATAGCCGAAGAGCTCGGATGCGCATGGGTGGGAACGCCTTTCGTCGTGGGGAACGTCACTTCAGGTATGCCGAAGAGCGAAAACCTGGAGTGTCGGATCTCACAGAATCAGCTGGCTGCCGGGACCGACTACAGGGTTTCCCATCCATCGGGAGCCTCGCGCGCCGGACAGGCGAAAACCATTGTGAGCGGGGGTGCGAGCGGCTTCTGAGTCACCGACAACTTCTGAACCGAACTGCGCGACACTCCTAGCGGAGGTACCCGGCGGAGGCCCTCCCACCCATCCCCGACGTCGTCATGGGATCCCAGCCAACCGGCGTCACCACACAAGCGCTCACCGGGATCCCCGCCAGCTCCTACGTCGCACTCGCGACCTGCTGACGTCACCAGAACGACCCTGCAATGTGGATGTCCGCATACCCCGGAATCGAGGACTACTTCATCCCGTTTTAGATCCCCGCCTTCACAGTCCAGCAACAATCAACCGTCATCACCATCCCAGAAGGCTGACCGGGCACGGTACCGCAGCCACTAACTCTGGCTGCCACGCCAAAGAACCCGAACAACCCTGACCAACCAGCAGCGCCGACCGCAAAGCCGCATGACATCACCAGGTCAGGACAGCGAACGGCCCTCACAGGCCGAGCCCTACGCGAAGCCCTCACTAACACTAAAGAGGTTCGACAACCAGCCACAGCACAACGCCGCCGACGTTCCACAGAACGCCTGGATTCTCGAGAGCCGCCGTATACACGACCTCAGCCTGCTCTCCAGCCAACTCGCCACTCGAGCCCGACGGCGGACTCGGCTCGAGGAACTCATAAGGGTGCGGTCCCGGCCACACAGGAACCTCATCAGCCGAGAAACCGATATCGACGAACCCCGGCTGGCGAACGACGACCCGATCCGGAAGAGGCACGGCCGCCGCCACCGCCGCGACATCTGTTGCCCCCGAACCGGCATCGCCTCCGCTAACGCAACCCCCCACTGCAAGAACAAGCCCCACCACAGACAAACCCACCACCACACGACGTACCCGCACCACAACCCCCTCGGTCAACTGAAACCCCCATACAAGACCACCATCCCACCCACAAAGCGCATCCGAACCCAGAAACAACACCCAGACCCCGCGAACACGATCGACCACACTGACGAACGGGACCGGCCCGGCGACTTCGGGCCGGGCCCACCAGCATCAGACCGGATCGAACCGACGTCGTCGGGATCTTCCCCGGCCGCACCTCCCTGATCCGACTCGTCGGCGCCGTGCTCGCCGAACAACACGGCGAGTGGATCGAAGGACGCCGCTACCTCGGCCTCGACGTCCCCGTCACCGCCCGCGGCGACAAGCCCACCGACACCAACGACACCGCCGAACCTGCCGAGGAGCTCACACCAGCACTGACCGCATAACCCAACGAGGAATCACGCGGCGACCTCGATACACCACGCCCCTGGACTTGGCCGAAACCGCCGAGTCGCTGTCCGAGAACCTTGACACACTCCAATCGCGATAGTGCTGCAGATCACCCGCTCTCAATACAGACTGGTTGGTAGTCTTTGTCGAATCCTCGGGCCGCACCACGACCCTGACGACAGAGGCGGCAGATCATGGACCAGAACAGCTCGCGCGCGCACGAACGGCGCCTGGGTGCCGTTGCGCACCGGACCCGTGGGCGGCGGGTCGGCCTCGGATCGGTCGTCGCGATGGCGATCGCCGCGTCGGCACTCGTCCTCGGCGCACCGTTGCCGGCCGCAGCGACTGAACTGAACGCACCGACGCCGACCGCGGCAAACGTGGACCCGGTCGCCGAGGTCAAGACAGCCGATGTCGCCGGCGTGGACGCGGCGCTCCCGGGGTTGGGCAACTACCCGATGTTTCTCACGCTGAAGTTCGATGTCGGTGCTGGCGTCCGGGTGCGCATCTATCCAGGCGACAGCAACTGCATGGGTCAATTTCCCACCGCGGACTTCGTGACCTACGACGCCGTGACGACCGTCCCCTTGACGCTGACCGTGCGGAACGACTCGCTGGCCTGCTACCTCGAACCGAGCCTGCAACAGGTCAGGATCGACGTCACCGGCGGTGCCACCGAGGTGCACAACAGCCTCAACTTCGTCCAGATGCCTTCCCCCCCCACCGGTCTCCCGAACTGGCAGGTCCGCTGCGGTTCGTCGAGCGACTGCTCCCTCAGTCGGCTGGTGCCGCTCACTCTGAACTGGATTTCGACAATCACCGCACGACCACCTCAGCCGCCGACGCCACTCGGCATCGACTGCGCAGTGACGCCGGCCGCGCTGCGGTCCACCTACCACCAGCCGTGCGTCGGGACGGGCGGGACCGCGGGCATCCCGACTGTGCTCTCGATCGTCGGCGGCCGGCTTCCGAACGGGCTCGAGCTCAGACAAGGGGGCGGCGCCCAGTCCTTCAACGGCATCGTCGGCTCCCCGCTGGAGAAGGGCTCGTTCCCCATCACGCTGCGAGCACGCAACGGTCTGCAAGCCGACGCCACACTCGACGTCACGGTCGTCGTCGAGCCGGCGCTCACCTATACGACCCTCGAGGTGGCGGGCTCCTCGCCGTTCCGGTCCTGCGTGCCGCCGGCCGTTCCCGGACCCACCTGCGGCGCCCTGTTCACCATGCGCACCTACAGCCTGACGGGCACGCTCGACGGGCCGACGACGCTCAGCGTGAAGCGCCGGGTCGGCCTGCTGAACGCAACCGAGTTCCTGTCCACCACCGGACCGCCGGTCACGACACTCCTCGACGGAGGCGTGAGCGAGGTCACGATGACCGCGAGGGTCTCCGAGCTGCCCCCCGGCTCGTACGAGGCCGAGGCCACCTACCTCGGCGGCGCCGGGACCGGCCCGAGCACATCCAGTCGCCTGCCGTTCAACTGGCTCGGCAGCGCTCCCACCGGACCCAATCCGGGATCGCTCGCAACCGGCTCGGCCGGCGGAACGGGATCGGCGTTCACGGGCTGATCTGCGAAGACTTGCCGGCGGTTCGGGCGGGGTCGTCGACGGAGGCTCCCCGCGTTGGCGACCATCGCGGGATCTGGTCTAGTCGACGGGACTGTGTGAACACGACGTCCACCTCCGGCACCTCCACGACCCGCCACCCGCTGTCGCGGACCGCGCCCTGATCCAACGGAGTCCCGGCCCGGGTCCTTCGGGCCGGGACTCCACCCCGCATCAGACCGGATCGAACCCCTGCCGCGGCTTCACCGATCCGCGAGATACCCCGCCGTCTTACCGCCGCAGTGCAGCGCCCTCCACAACCGCACGTCGGCAGCGGTCGTGAACCGGCCCGTACGCGGGTCAGTAGGAAGCGCCGCCGCCTCGGTCTCGCACACCGCCCGAAGATCCGCCAGCGACCCGCACTCGACCACCGTCTCCGGCACCAAGTCCGCATCCATCGCAAGACGCCGAGCGGTCGCGATGACCGTCCCCACTCCGGCCGCCTCTTCTTCGTTCGTATTGATCATCATTCGACGACTCCAAGGGCGGATGACGGACCGTAACAAGCCATTCCGATGCCGTCTGAGCTGGCGTTTTATTGAGAGTTTCACCTGAGCGTCGTCCGCGGCGAGTACGTGCACGCTCTACCTGCGGCGTCGCTGCTATGCGGCTGTCGCCGACTAACTCGCGGCAGTATCCCCGGGTTCGACAGCTGAGCTGAGCGCCGGCCTCACGCGCGAAGCGAGACGGCATCATGTTCCGCCCCGCGAACGCACCTCGACCTACGCGGTCACACGGCTTCAGAACGTGAAGATGGCATCGCGGTACTCGAAACGTGGGCTTACTTCCACGACGAGGTCGGTGGGGTCACTGACGGCGTAGGCAACCTGGAACTCAGCTTCACGCCCGGGGAGCACGACCGTGCTCGGCGTTCCTCCCAGATTCTTCGCGGAGTCGAATATCTGGCTCGCTTCACGGTTTCCGCTTTGCAGGCTGGTCGTGAAGAGAGTCGGGTCGTAGTTCTCCTGGGAGCCGTTGACCACAGCGATCGTGAAGATGACGGCCTGGCCTCCCGCCTCGTATCCTGCGGCGCTCGCGGATGGGACGAACGGAGCAGGCTGGCTGACGGCTACCGCGACGCCGTTGCGCAGCGACGCACCTACACAGACGCGGGCCGATGCCGCCAGCGCGCATGCGGTCGACGAACCGTTCGGCGACGGCAACACGAGACGCGTCAGCCCGATCGCGCGCCGAGTACTGCCCGAAGACAACCTCACCGAACCAGCAGCTGCCTCACTCCGGCCAACCGCCAACACGTTGTTGCTCTGGTTGCAGGGGCCGAACCAGACGACGCGCACGGGTCGAATGGGTCGGCTGTTTCAGTCATCGAAGGATCAGTGTCGCGGTTTCAGGTAGCCGCGGGAGAACGCGGTGGCGACAGCGGCCGCACGATCATTGACGCCGAGCTTCGCGTAAACGTGTAGCAGGTGCGTCTTGACCGTCGCTTCGCTGATGAAGAGCTGCTTTGCCGCGTCGCGGTTCGTCGAGCCGCGGGCAATCAGCTCGAGGACCTCGAGCTCACGCTGCGACAGCGGTGCCGAAGCCGGGTGCCGCATCTGGTCTATGAGCCGGGTCGCGACGGCGGGTGAAAGCACCGCTTTCCCCTGGGCGGCCGCCTCCACTGCACGGAACAGCTCGTCCCTCGGTGCGTCCTTTAGCAGGTAGCCGGTGGCGCCGGCTTCGATCGCGGGAAGCACGTCGCTGTCCGTGTCGTACGTCGTGAGCACCAAGACCCGCGCCGACACCCCTCGCTCGGCCAGCTCTTTGATGGCGGTGACGCCGTCAGTCCCGGCCATTCGCAGGTCCATGAGGATCACGTCCGGTTGGATCCGGGTCGCGGCGGCAACCGCCTCCGCGCCGTCGGCGGCTTCGCCGAGGACCTCGAAGCGGGGGTTCGCGCTGAACATGCTCCGCAGCCCGTCACGCACTACTGGGTGATCGTCGACGATCAGCAGCGAGATCACTGCCCGCCGCCCGCCGGGATGGCCGGTACTGAGGCCGAGATCGCGGTGCCTCCGCCGAGCTCCGACTCGATATCGAGTCGGCCGGTGAGGCGCTGCACGCGCTGCCGCATACCCGCGAGCCCGAATCCGCCATTCGTGGAGCCGTTTACGCGTGTCGCGTGGGGATCGAAACCGACTCCGTCGTCTCGCACGTCCAGGGTCACCAGGTCCTCCATGTAGGACAGAGTCAGGCCGACTCTGTTGGCGTCGGCGTGTTTGGCGACGTTGGCGAGTGCTTCCTGCGCGGCCCGCAGCAGTGTCACCTCCACGTCGGTGTGCATGGGTCTGGGGTCACCGGTGACGGTCAGGACGGCGCGGATGTCGTTGGCCTCCGACCAGCCTCTGGCCACATCGCCGATCGCGTCCGGGAGCCTGGCGTCGGCAAGCACCTGTGGTTCCACCGCGTGGACCGTCCGCCGCGCGTCGATCAGTCCGCCCCGTGCCAGGTCCATCGCTTTCGTGACATGCCGACGCGACGTCGACGGGCCGTCCATCGTCTGCTCGGCAGCCTGAAGTTGGGTGACGATGCCCGCGAGGCTCTGGGCCAGGGTGTCGTGGATCTCGCGTGCCATCCTTTGCCGTTCGTCCAGGATGCCAGCCTCGTGCGCTTGGGCCAGCAGCTGAGCGTGCAGCGCAGCGTTCTCGTCCAGTGCTGTCTCCAGCTTGGTGTTGGCGTCATGTAGTTCGGCGAGTGCCCGAGTCTGCCTGTGACCGTACTTCTCGGTCGTGTCGGCGAAGTAGAAGAAGGTTCCGGCCATCACGATGCTGACCAGGCTGATGGCGAGCCACACCCACATGTCGTCGGCGGTGATCCTGGACAGTCCGCCCATGTATGTCACGGCCATGATCAATGACGTGGCGGCGACACCGACGTACCGCCAAGCGCCTGTCAGGAAAAGGAACGCGTGGACGTATCCGATGAAGGCGACGATGCCGTACCAGGGCGCGAGCGCCACCAGTCCTGCACACAACACCATGAGTCCGGCGTAGTACACGCCGATCAGCGGCCCGTCGGAGCGAGATCGGTCCAGGACACGAAGCCAGAGCAGCCACGCAGTGGTCACGAACGTGAGACCCAGAGCAGCCGCCAGGTGCACCGAACCCGTTTGCAGCACAGTAATTACGGTGCTCGATGCCAGGAGAATGTACGGAAGAACCCTGATGACCGCGGTCTCCCAGCGCTCCGCCCGCTCGTGGTCCGCACGCAGCGCCACCTCGTTGCTCATGATCTACTCCCACCGGAAGTACCGCGCGGCCAGTCCGCCGGCCACGATCGTCCATCCCAGCATGACCGCGAGATGGAGCGGTTGCGGCCAATGACCGGCGGTGGCGTCCTGCAGGGACTGTACGCCGGAGCCCAGTGGAGTGAAGTCGCTGATCGTGCGCAGGACGTCGTTCATCGCTTCGCGCGGTATCCACAGGCCCGCGAAGAACACCAGCGGGAAGAACAGCACCAGTCCGATCGCGCCGGCGCTCGTGCCACTGGGAGCGAGTGAGGCGACGAGCAGCCCGACAGCCAGCATCGCCGACGCCGTCAGCACGAATGCGACCGGATAGGCCAGCAGGCCCCGGGGCAACTTCACGGCGAACACCAGTCGGCCGATGGCGAGTACGAGCACCGTTGTCGCGGTGGCCATGATCGTGGACGTCAGCAGTTGTGCGCCTAGCATGACGGTGGGCTTGACCGGCGTGATCCGCATACGTCGCAGGACGCCCTTCTCTCGGTAGGTAGCGAACTGCTGGGGCAGGCTGCTGGTCGCCAGCGTCGTGACGGCCAGGGCAACGACGATGGGCGTGTACAGGTCGATGATCCGTAGGCCGCCGAGGTTCGGGTCGGGCTCCCGGAACGACGGGATCGCGCCGAGGACCACGAGCAGGAGCGGTGGGAGCACGAGCGCGAAGATCACGCTGATCGGCTCGCGGAAGAAGAGTTTGGTTTCGGTGGTGGTGAGTCGCAGCAGGGCTGACATGTCGGTGTCCTCAGTTCTCGGCGGGGCGGCCGGTCAGCGTGACGAACGCATCGTCCAGGGAGGACTGCTCGACCCGCAGGTCGGCTGCGGTGATGTGATGGTGTGCGAGCGCGGTGACCACGGTCGACAAGACATCTCCGGTGCCGGTCACCACGACCTGATGTCCGGCCCGCTCGACCGAGATGACCTCGGGCAGCGTGGTCAGCACCGCGAGATCCAGTGGTGCGGAAGGCCGGAACCGGATCCGTTGGTGGTCGTCGACTTTCGCGACCAACCCGGCCGGGGTGTCGAGTGCGACGAGACGACCCGCCGCGATCACGGCGATCCGGTCACAGAGCCGCTCGGCCTCCTCCATGAAGTGTGTGACCAGCATGATCGTGACGCCTCGGTCACGGATGCTCTCGACGAGGTCCCACGCGTCGCGGCGAGCCGTTGGGTCCAGGCCGGTGGTGAGCTCGTCGAGCACGGCCACTCGTGGGTTGCCGATGAGCGCGAGCGCGATCGACAGCCGTTGCTTCTGTCCGCCGGAGAGCCGCCGGTGCTGCGTGTTCAGTTTGTCGGTGAGGTTCAGGGCGCCGACCAGTTCCCGCCAGTCGGCGGGTTCACGGTAGAAGGAGCTGTACAGCTCCATCGCCTCACGGACGGTCAGCTTGTCGGGCAGCCCGCTCTCCTGCAGCTGCGCGCCGAGCAGTTGCCGCAGTTCACCGCTGTCGTCTTGCGGGTCGATGCCGCAGACGCGAACGGTTCCGCCGTCCGGAGTGCGTAGTCCCTCGATGCATTCGACGGTGGTGGTCTTGCCTGCCCCGTTGGGGCCCAGGATGCCGAAGATCTCGCCACGCTCGACCACGAAGCTGAGCCCGTTCACGACGGTGTGGTCACCGTAAAGCTTGACGAGGCCGTCCACCTCGATGATTGCCATGACCCGAGCGTGCCATTCGGCGCACAGTCGTCGAATCGACTGTGCAGCCCAAGATTTGCGAGCTATCCGGTGGATACCGCAGTCAACCGATCGGTTGATACCGAAATCGCCGGCACTCTACGACATGCAGCCCGTGCTCGGTGTGCGTCCGAACATCCCCTGTCTGCGGACTCCGACGCAACGTCCGATTCCCGCCAGCGCGCACTACCGTCGCACAGCACCCTGATGGAGGCGCCGATCCACGTACCCCCTCCGAAAGGGCTCAATCATGTCTGCACGTCTGGAATCCAAGGTCTTCATCGTCACCGGCGGATCGTCCGGAATCGGCCTCGCGGTGGCTCGCCGCCTCACCGCCGAGGGCGCCGCCGTCATCATCGGCAGCCGACGCAAGGACGTCGGTGAGCAGGCCGCCGAGGGTCTGCGGGCCGCCGGTGGCACGGCGATCTTCGTCCCCGCCGACGTGTCGGTCGAGGACGACGCCGCTCTGCTCGTCACGACCGCGATCGCCGAATTCGGCTGTCTGAACGGCGCATTCAACAACGCTGGCGGCGTGAACGCGTCGGGCCCGATCTCGACGATCGAGGCGGACGCCTGGAACGCCGAACTGGCTCAGAACGTGACAAGCGTCTTCAACTGCCTCAAACACCAGATTCCGGCGGTACTCGAGACCGGTGGTGCGATCGTCAACAACGCGTCCAATCTGGGTGTTGTGGCGCTTCCGGAGGCCGCACCCTACGTCGCCGCCAAGCACGCGGTCGTGGGGCTGACCCGGTCGGTGGCGCTCGAAGTGGCCGCGCAAGGTGTCCGGGTCAACGCCATCACGACGGGCGGCGTGGACACCCCGCTCGCGCGGGAATCGATGGTCACCACCGACGAGGCGCTCGCCCACATAGAGTCGCTTCACCCCGTGAACCGCATCGCGCAGCCCGCTGAGATCGCACCGTTCGTCGCGTTCCTTCTCAGTGACGAGGCATCGTTCATCACGGGCGCCGCGCTCGCCATCGACGGCGGATTCACGACCCGCTGAAAGTGTTTCGCCGATCGCGGGCGGCCTCGGCCAGGTGGAGTCCGGCATAGGTTCGCCACGGCCGCCAGCGATCGGCGTCGACCACGTCGAGACCGAGCCGGGCCATTCCCGCTCGAACGTCGGCGTCGTCGGTCAGCAGGACGTCGGGGTCACCGAGACCGCGCATCCGAATGTAGGCTGCGCGCGCGGGTCCGATTCCGGCGACGTCGAGCAAGGCCTTCTCCGCGACGGCCCGATCGACGCCGGTATCGAGCACGATCTCGCCGTCGGCGAGGCGACGAGCGAGCACCCGTAGCGTTCGCCCAGCGGAGTGAGGTAGATCGTCGAGCGAGGCGTCGGCCAGATCCTCGACTCGGGGGAAGAGATGCGTCAGTCCGCCTCGCGCGGTGCCAAGCGGCTGCCCGTACCGCTGCACCACCTGCGCCGCCGCGGTGCCCGCGACCGCCCGGACCGCAACTTCGTGCGGATCGACGGTCCCCGGTGATCGCAGACCCGGCCGAAGCGACACGACCGGGGAGAGTGCCCGGCCCAGACGGTGGGCGACCGCATCAGGATCCGCATCGAGGTCGAATAGACGCCGCACCCGATGTGCCGCGGTTGTGAGGTCGCGCAGATCCTCGAGGCACAGGTGACAGTCCAGCCAGCCGCTGTCGCCGCCGCCGGACTCACGGACCTCAGCGATCCCGGCACCGTGCGGGAGGCGCAGCGTGCGCCGGTAGCGGCGACGGGGGGCATCACCAGCCATCTCCTCGACACCCGGCAAGAGACTCGAAGCGAGGGCGCCGAACATCTCGGCGACCGCGTACGGGCCGCGGAACGGCAGCCGTAGCGGGATCCCGGGCACCGCCCCGGCGACACCCACGTCCCCGAAGCGGGTCGCCGACCGGGGTCGCGCTTCGCGCAGGCCCGTCGGCGTGGCCGCATAGATCTCACTGACGGTGTCGTTGAACTGCCGCACGCTGGCGAACCCCGCAGCAAACGCGACGTCGGTCACCGGCATCGACGTCGTCTGCAGCAGGATCCGCGCCGTGTGCGCCCGTCGCGCCCGTGCCAGTGCCGTCGGGCCGGCGCCGACCTCCGCATTGAGTTGACGCTGAACCTGCCGGGCGCTGTAGCCGAGACGGGCGGCCAACCCCGACACCCCCTCGCGGTCGACAACGCCGTCGGCGATCAAGCGCATCGCCCGCCCGACCACGTCCGCCCGCACATCCCACACCGCGGATCCGGGCACAGCGTCGGGACGACAGCGTCGACAGGCGCGGAAACCCGAACTCTGGGCCGCGGCCGCGGTGGGGAAGAAGCGCACGTTCGCGCGTTTCGGGGTGGTCGCCGGACAACTCGGCCGACAGTAGATGCCGGTGGTGGCGACGGCGAAGAAGAACTCCCCGTCGAACCGCACATCGCGACTGCACACCGCCTGGTACTTGCCGTCGTCGCCGATCATCACACCAGCATGCGGTCACTTCGCCCGGTCGGGCCAGCGGAAATCGGACATCACGTTTCCGGGGGTCGAGCGTTCCTCCCAGTCGATATCGCACCTCGCTTCATCGAGGACTTCCCTGCCGAGTGCTACTCGCTGGTGGGCGCACTTCATGACCTGCAACTGATGTCGCCGGCAGGAACATTGATCTTGACCAGTCCCGACCTGAGCGCTCAGTCATTCGTTTGCGCCAATTTCATCTGTTTTGCCTACACAAGTGTCATTTGCCTGACACACTCGTGCGGTCGGCACTGTGTTGCCGCCTCCGCAGGCATGTGTGGAGCCACTTGATTTCCGCTGTCCCGGTCAGCGAGAGCCCCACCTTTGAGTGCGCTAGTCCACCGAACCGCTCTGACCTGCACTTTCTTCCGTTTTCCCTGGTCGCGGCTGTTGCCTCCATCACGCAGCAGTCCCACTCAGTGCGCACCACCCCGATGGCCTGGCAGTGACGCGCCACACTCTGTGACCTACGGAACAGGACCAGCCCACCCACGGCCGCCGGAATCCGTGTAAACGCGACGATCTCGCGGATCTTCGAATTCACGCAGCGCAGCCCGTCATCGGGCGAGCCAAGAGTCTGGACATCTACTTCAGTGACAGCAACTGCAGATACTCGCGCCACACCCCCCTCCTCCCGCTCCGGGAGCCGTGGCCGGTACAACCGGCAGCGTCCGGCCTGGGTGATCATCGCCGTTCTCGTGTTCGTGGAGATCATCAGCGCCTTCGAAACGTCGATGGTGTACGCCGCCATCCCGACGTTCATCAAGGAATTCAACAGCGATGCGGCCACGGTCGGCTGGGCGGTCACCGCCTTCCTGCTGGTTGCCGCCGCCTCGGCCGCGGTCTGTGGCCGCCTGGGTGACATGTACGGACGCGAACGCGTCCTGATCGTCCTCCTCGGTGCCGCAGCCCTCGGCTCGTTCATCAGTGCCATCGGCGACAGCATCGGCAGCATCATCGTCGGCCGTGCCATCCAGGGTGTGGCGGGCGCGATCCTGCCGCTGTGCATCGGTCTGGCGCGTGAGCATCTGCCTGCAGCGAAGGTGCCCGTGGCCATCGCGGTCATCTCCGGTTCCGCTGTGGCCGCCGGTTCGGCGTCGCTTTTGGTGGCCGGTGTCATGATCGATCACGCCAGCTGGCACATGATCTTCGTTGTCGCGGCCGTCTACGCGGTGCTGGCACTGCTGCTCGTCCTGTTCGTCCTGCCGTGGCGACCGCCGGTCGGTACGACCCAGCGGGTCGACTACTTGGGCACCATCGCCTTCGCTCCGGCCATCGCCGCGATCCTGCTGGGCATCAACAAGTCCGGTGCGTGGGGCTGGACCGACAGCAAGACCCTCGGTCTGATCCTCGGTGGTCTCGCCGTCCTGGCGCTGTGGGTCAAGTGGGAGCTGCGGGTCACCGATCCGATCGTCAACGTCCGCCTGTTCACCGATCGCAAGGTCGCGCTGACCATGCTCGCGACCCTCGCGATCGCTGTCGGCCCCATGGGCATCAGCACCATGATCATCCCGATGATCCTGCAGTCGCCGACCACGGCGCCGTTCGGTCTGGGCATCTCGGCCACCAACGCCGGTTGGCTCTCGTTCATCGGCTCGATGTTCGGCTTCGTGTGCACCCCGCTGAGCGGCCGCATCTCGAAGGCCGTCGGATCGCGCTCGTCGATGCTGCTCGGTAGCACCCTCTTCACAATCAGTAGCGCGATGCTCATCGTCTTCCACGACTCGGTCGCCGGCATGGTCGCGATGATCATCACGGTGTCGATCGGTACCGCCTTCGCGTACACGGCACTGCCCAACCTCATCGTCGAGGCCGTGCCCGAGAGCAACACCAGCGAGGCGACGGGCACCAACTCGGTGCTGCGCACCGGTGGTCAGGGCATCGGCACGTCGATCGCGACGATGCTGCTGGCATCGTCCGCGATGTCGGCCGGCAGTGTCGCACCCACGGTGAGCGGTCTCAACACGGTCGCCACGATGATGGTCGTCCTCGGCCTCGTCACGATCGGCTTCACCTTCCTGATCCGCCGCGGCAGCGTCTTCAAGGACGAGTGACCTGCACCTGAGACAGAGCGCCGATGGGCGGTGGGAGTCATCCCACCGCCCATCGGCGTATCCGTAGGTCCGACTCGTTGGCAGGACGAGTGACCGGGCGGCGGCTACCGTGACAAGGGTCATCACGTTTCGTCGAATCTCGAGGAGCGCGGCATGAGCAACCCCTCGGCACAACCCCGACCGCACCGGGTCGTGGTGATCGGTTCCGGTTTCGGTGGCCTGTTCGCCACGCAGGCACTAAAGCGCGCCGATGTGGATATCACCCTCGTCGCCCGCACCACCCATCACTTGTTCCAGCCCCTGCTGTATCAGGTGGCGACGGGCATCCTGTCGGTCGGAGACATCGCGCCGGCGACCCGCATGGTCCTGCGCAAGCAGAAGAACGCCGAGGTGCTCCTGGGCGACGTCGAGGCGATCGACCTGGCCGCGGGCAAGGTCACGTCACGGCTGCTCGACCGGGAGACGGTCACCGAGTTCGATTCGCTCATCGTGGCGGCGGGGGCGGGGCAGTCGTACTTCGGCAACGATCATTTCGCCGAGTTCGCGCCCGGCATGAAGACAATTGACGACGCCCTCGAGCTGCGTGGCCGCATCCTCGGCGCTTTCGAGCAGGCCGAACTGTCGGATGATCCCGCCGAGCGCGCCCGGCTCCTCACGTTCGTGGTCGTCGGCGCCGGTCCGACCGGTGTGGAGTTGGCCGGACAGATCGCTGAGTTGGCGCACCGCACTCTCGCGGGTGCGTTCCGGAAGATCGACACGCGGGATTCACGCGTCATCCTGCTCGACGGTGCCCCCGCGGTCCTGCCGGTCTACGGCGGCAAGCTGAGCCGCAAGGCCGCCGAGCGCCTCGAAAAGCTGGGCGTCGAGATCCATCTCGACGCGATGGTCACGAACGTCGACGTGGACGGGCTGGTCGTCAAGGCGAAGGACGGGACCGAGTCACGTATCGAGTCGCAGTGCAAGGTGTGGTCGGCGGGCGTGCAGGCGAGCCCGCTCGGCAAGCAGCTCGGCGAGCAGTCGGGTGCGGAGGTCGACCGTGCAGGCCGGGTGCATGTGAATCCGGATCTGACGTTGCCGGGATATCCGAACGTGTTCGTGATCGGCGACATGATGTCGCTCGACAAGCTTCCCGGGCTGGCGCAGGTGGCGATGCAGGGCGGTAAGTACGCAGCGAAGGAGATCAGGGCGGGCCTCGACGACGCGAAGCCGGAGGATCGTCAGCCGTTCAAGTACTTCGACAAGGGATCGATGGCGACCATCTCCCGATTCAGCGCGGTCGCGAAGGTCGGCAAGCTCGAGATCAGCGGCTTCATCGGGTGGATCATGTGGCTCGTCATCCACCTGATGTATCTGGTCGGCTTCCGCAGTCGACTGTCGACGGTGATCTCGTGGACGGTCAGCTTCCTCGGCCGAGGCCGCGCGCAGATGGCGTCGACCGAGCAACAGGTGTTCGCGCGCAACGCGATCGACATCCTGCAGGAGCAGAGTCGATCGCGTCACGCGGCCGATTCGCGCGAAGCGGGCTGAGCCCGCCCCGTCACTTGTTGCCGAGCGCGGACGTCTCGGTGATGTTCTGCAGACGCACCTGTCCGCGCGCGGCGAGCCGATCCTGATCGTCGGTGATCGTGACGACCCAGAGTTGCTGGGTGCGGCCGCGGTGGATCGGCGTGGCCTCCGCGTGGAGCACGCCCTCACGCGATGCGCGCAGGAAGTCGGTGTTGTTGTTCACGCCGACGACGTGACCGCGGTCCCCGAGCCACAGGCTTGCGGCGATGCTGGCGACGGATTCGATGACTGCGCAGTGCACACCGCCGTGCATGATCCCCCACGGTTGGTACAGCGCCGGGGTGACCTTCCACTGCGCGCGGACGCGATCCGGGGTCAGCTCGGTGAACTCGAGCCCGAGCGCCTCCCCGAACCCCTTGTTGAGGAAGGCGTTGACCTCTGCCGGGTCCGCCCCATCGCTCAACCCGAGTGCCCGTTCTGCATCGCTCGCCATGACCTGCTCCATCGCTTCGGGCGGAGAGTCCGACACCGGGTGTGGACAGCGACCGCCTGCCGAATATGTACCTCGTCATAGTGAGCTACCGGTGTGGCCGGGGCGCACGCGACCCTCCGAAGGCGGATACCGAAAAGAATCGGCGGGTTCCGCGCGTGTGCGCGGAACCCGCCGTGGAAGGGACCGGGAGTCACTGCAGCCCTCAGGACTCCGGCGCGGTCCAATGTCTCGGTGACACGAGTATAGGGAAGGCTGCCCTAATCAGGCAACCCCTTCAGCAGACGGCGTCCAGCATCATGCGGGCGCGCACCGGAACTCCGGCCGCCTCGAAGGCGTCGAGCAGCCCCTGGCCGCGGCGCACCGCCGCCACCTCCGAGGTTCCCGTCGACAGCGGAATCCGCGTCACCGCACTCAGCACCGCGTCAGCGACCAGCGTCGCGAACCGGGCGGCGTCGAGCGGTGCGCAAAGGTCGAGTGCGCTCCGAACGGCAGCGAGCGAGGTGACGCACCGGTGTGCAGTCCACACGAGCAGTGCGCGCTCACACGGCAGGGTGACGACCTCGCGGGCGTACGCCAGGTCGTCCTCCGGAAGCACCCGCAGAGTGGTGTCGACGACACCGGCCCAGTCGATGCCGTTGTCGCTGTCCATGTGGATCCAGAGGTTGTCGACACCCGGGTCCCACGCCCTCCCCTCCAGCACCACCAGTGCGGCGACCCGGCCCACGATCGCGTGCACGAGCGCCGACGCCACCTGCGTGACGGCGGCAGTCGGCGACTGCAGATCCTCGAACAGCCGCGCATACATTCGGCCGACGCGGTCGGCGGGCAACTCGTCGGAGTGCGCGGCGCAGGATGCGATCGGCCACCAGCGGCGCTTGCCCTGACGGGCCATCGTCGCGACGGCGTACACCCGGGGATAGTCCGGCGAGATCTCCCGCAGGCGACAACAGGAGGCGTCGAGTGCTGTCGTCTCGGTACCGAACGGGACATGCGCGGTCGCGGCCATCGTGCCTCCATCGAGAATCAGGGTGATCAGCAGAAGCGTAGGCTAGCCTAAGTTGAGTTCGGACCGAGGGGTCCGCCTGTGCCGCACAGCGGATCCCGCCCTCGCGCGTTCGGTTAGGCTTCCGTAACCTGACGCTCGTTAGCGTTTCCTCTCCTAGGAGCACCCAGCCCGTGACGACGACCCGCCACCCGGACGTGAATCCGGATGCGTCGAAGCACCGTGTGCCCAGCGCGTACGGCAAGGAAGTGATTCCGGAAGGTCCCGCCCCCCGGCACCGCCGCGCGCTGGCGAACCTGCTCGATCTCGGCCTCGCGGCGATCCCGCTCGTCATCGGCTGGTACCTCGTCGATTCCCTCGCCGACGCCAATGGCGGCGGCCAGGCCGATCGCGTCGTCTTCGGGGGCGCGGCGCTGTTCATCGCAGTGGCGCTGCTCGTCTGGAACCGCGGATTCCGCGAGGGCAATGCCGGCACCACCGTCGGCAAGGGCTGGTGTGGACTCGTCACCCGCGACGCCGAGACCGGCGCTCCGATCGGTGTCCGGCGCGCACTCCGCCGCCTGCCGTGGCGTGCGGACGGCATCGAGGTGGTCCGCGAAGCCACCGCCCGCGCCGACGGCTTCACCCCGATCGCACCGGACTCCTCGATGGCGGCGGTCCGCCGTCGGCGCATCCTGGGCCTGATCGTCCTGGCGATCCTCCTGGTGTTGGTGTTGTTCGCCAGTGTCGCGATCGGTGCCCGACCCCTGTCGTTCCCCGAGGTCTTCCACGCTCTGTTCTCGTCCAGCGGCAGCGAGACCGACATCATCGTCCGCACCCTGCGCATCCCGCGCACCCTGCTCGGACTCGTCGTCGGCATCGCGCTCGGTGTCGCGGGCGCCCTCATCCAGGGGCACACCCGAAACCCGCTGGCCGACGCCGGCCTGCTCGGCCTCAACGCAGGCGCGGCCTTCCTCGTCGTGATCGCCATCTACGCGCTCGGACTGACCGCGCCGAGCCAGTACCTGTGGTTCGCCTTCGCCGGATCTGCGTTGGCGTCGATCACCGTGTTCGGGCTCTCCTCGATCGGCAACGGCAAGGCCAGTCCCCTGAGCCTGGCGCTCGCGGGCGCCGCCGTCGCGTTCTTCCTCCAGGCGATGACCAACGCCGTCGTCATCCTCGACCAGACCACCCTGGACGGCTACCGGTTCTGGGTCGTCGGATCCGTCGCGGGCCGCGGCTTCGACATCTTCTGGCAGGTGCTGCCGTTCCTGGTCGTCGGTTTGATCATCGCGATCGCCAGCACACCGAGCCTCAACGTGATCAGCCTCGGCGAAGACGTCGCCCGATCACTGGGCACCAACGTGGCGATGTCCCGCACGATCGGCATCGTCGCGATCACCCTGCTGACCGGCGCGGCGACCGCGGCCTGCGGGCCGATCGCGTTCATCGGCCTGGTGGTTCCGCACGTGGCCCGCGCGATCACCGGACCCGACTACCGCTGGCTCGTCCCGTACGCCGGACTGCTCGGTGGCGTGATGCTGGTGATGTGCGACGTGATCGGACGCGTCGTCGTCCGGCCCGGTGAATTGCAGGTCGGCATCGTGCTGGCCGTGCTGGGTGCCCCGTTCTTCATCGCGCTCGTTCGGCGCAGGAAGCTGGCGAGCCTGTGAGCGTCCTGAACTCCCTCCCCGATTCCGCGCCGGGAGCCGGCTCCGACGCCGCGAAGGTGCCGTCCCGGCCGGCGCTGCGCGTCGGACCGTTCTCGCTGGTGCTGCGCCCGTTCATGATCGTCGTGAACGTGGTACTGCTGGTGCTGCTCTTCCTCCTGGTGTGCGTCGGCCTCGGCCGCGGCGACTTCCCGCTGTCGATCGCGGAGGTCGCCAACGTGCTCGTCGGCGGCGGCTCCAAAGTGCAGCGGTTCATCGTCATGGATCTACGTCTGCCCCGCGCCCTGGTCGCCGTCCTGATCGGCATCGCGCTCGGCATCTCCGGCGCCATCACGCAGTCGATTGCCCGCAATGCCCTCGCCAGCCCCGACATCCTCGGCATCACCTCCGGTGCGAGCGCCGCGGCGGTTGCGCTGATCGTTCTCGGTGGCGGCGGCTCGTTCGTGGGCCTGCTGGCGACGCTCGGCATCCCGCTGGCCGCGCTGGCCGGCGGCCTGCTCACGGCCGCGGTCATCTACCTGCTGGCGTGGCGCAATGGCGTGGAGGGCTACCGGCTGATCCTCATCGGCATCGGCATCAACGCGATGCTCATCGCCGTCACCGGCTGGCTGTTGATCTCCGCCGACATCAACGACGTCTCCCGCGCCAAGGTGTGGCTCAACGGCTCCATCAACGGCGCCGGCTGGGGGCAGGTGTGGCCGGTCGCGATCGCCCTCGCCGTCATCGGCGGCTGGGCGATCATCTCGACGTTCACGCTCGGCGCGCTGCGCCTCGGCGACGACAACGCCCGCTCGCTCGGTGTGCGCCAGCAGTCCGAGCAGGCCAAGCTGCTGTTCGCCTCGGTGATCCTCGCGGCCGTCGCCACCGCAGCGGCCGGCCCGGTCGGGTTCGTCGCGCTCGCGGCCCCGCAGGTGGCGATGCGCCTCGTCCGGTCGCCGGGTCCGCCGATCATCGCGTCGGCGCTCACCGGTGCGGTGCTGGTGGTGGGCAGCGACATCATCGCCCGCACGATCCTGCCCGTCGAGTTGCCGGTCGGCATCGTCACGTCCGCGCTCGGCGGACCCTTCCTGCTCTATCTCCTCGTCCGCAACAACCGGAAGGTCTCGGCATGACCCAGGACTCCCTCGTCACCGAGACGGCCCGGTCCACGCCCGCGCCGCGCCTGGTCGCCGAGAACCTCACCCTCGGCTACGGCGATCGCGTGATCGTCGAGGACCTGAACGTGGAGATCCCCGCCGGCGTCATCACCACCGTCATCGGACCCAACGGGTGCGGAAAGTCGACGATGCTGCGGGCCCTGGGCCGGCTGCTCAAGCCGCGCGCGGGCACCGTCCTGCTCGACGGCAAGGCCATCACCACGATGCGCACCAAGGACGTGGCCCGCACCCTCGGCATGTTGCCGCAGGCCCCCGTCGCCCCGGAGGGGCTCACCGTCGCCGACCTCGTCGCGCGCGGCAGGCACCCCCACCAGTCGTGGATCCGTCAGTGGTCGTCCGACGACGAAACCGAGGTGGCGCACGCCCTCGCGCTCACCGGCGTCGCCGATCTCGCCGACCGCCCCGTCGACCAACTCTCCGGCGGCCAGCGCCAGCGCGCCTGGATCTCGATGGCACTCGCGCAGGGCACCGACATCCTGCTGCTCGACGAGCCCACCACGTACCTCGACCTGTCGCACTCGGTGGAGGTGCTCGATCTCGTCGACCGGATGCACGAGGAAATGGGCCGCACCGTGATCATGGTGCTGCACGATCTGAACCTCGCCATCCGCTACAGCGACCACCTCGTCGTCATGTCCGAGGGCCGCATCGTCGCGTCCGGCAAGCCGCAGGACGTCATCTCGGCCGAGCTGCTCGCGGAGGTGTTCGGGCTCGACGCCACCGTCATCGACGACCCGGTCTCGGACCGTCCGCTGATCGTCCCCATCGGCACCCGGCACGTGTACGGCGCGGTGGGCGGTCCAACGAAGGAGCGGTGAACACCGTTACGGCGTGACGAAGGACTCGAAGCTTCCGAGCAATCCGAGTGACCCGAGTGACCCGGTGGCGGACGGGGTGGTGTCGTCGATGTCGAGAACAACGGGCAGGGCAACGGGTTCGCCGATGCCGTTGGAACCGGTGAGCATGAATTCGAACCGGCCACCGGTGGTGGGGGTTCCGGACAGGACTCCTTCTGGGGTGAGGGTCAGCCCGTCGGGCAGGGTGCCGGTGGTGACGGTCGCGGTGGGCGCGGGTCGTCCGGTGACTGTGAACTCATAGTTGTAGGGCTGGCCGACCGTCCCGGCGGGCGGGGTTCCTGTGAGGGTGGGTGCGTGGTCGATCGCGATCACCGACACCGTGTCGTCGCCGGCATTGGTGGCGTAGGCGCGAGTACCGCTGATCGCCACCACGGCCGGCCTGGTGCCGACCGTGATGGTGTCGATGACGGCGGGTGGAGTGGCGGCGGTATCGATCACCGACACCGTGCCGCTGCCGCCGTTGGCGACGTAGGCGCGAGTACCGCTGACCGCCACCCCTACCGGCCTGGTGCCGACCGTGATCGTGTCGATGACGGCGGGTGGGGTAGCGGCGGTATCGATCACCGACACCGTGCCGCTGCCGCCGTTGGCGACGTAGGCGCGAGTACCGCTGACCGCCACCCCGTACGGAGCCGTGCCGACCGTGACGGTGTCAGTGACGGTGGGTGGGTTGGCGGCGGTATCGATCACCGACACCGTGCCGGCGCCCTGGTTGGTGACGTAAACGCGGGTGCCGCTGATCGCGACCCCGTACGGCTGCGCGTCGACCGTGACGGTGTCGATGACGGCGGGCGGGGTGGCGGCGGTATCGATCACCGACACCGTGCCGCCGGCCTGGTTGGCGACGTAGGCGCGAGTACCGCTGACCGCCACCCCGTACGGAAACGCGTCGACCGTGACGGTGTCGATGACGGTGGGCGGGGTGGCGGCGGTATCGATCACCGACACCGTGCCGGCGCCGGCGTTGGTGACGTAAGCGCGGTCGCCGCTGACCGCCACGCCGATCGGCTGCCCGCCGACTGCGATGGTGTCGATGACGGCGGGCGGGGTGGCGGCGGTGTCGATGACCGACACCGTGTTGCTGCCGGTGTTGGTGACGTAGGCGCGGTCGCCGCTGACCGCTACTGCCCACGGATTCGCGCCGACGGTGACGGTGTCGGTGACGGCATCCGCGGCGGCCGGACCCGCAACCGTGGTGGTCAGGACCGCAGCGATCGTCAGTGCGCCGACGCCGAGAGCCGCCGCGCTACGAGACAGTGGTCCACGCGGGCCTAGCCAATCGAGGATGGCCATGGAGGTGTTTCCTTCCGGATGCGATCCGCACCCTTCAGGGCACGCGGGAGCCACAGTCGGGTAGCCACCTTGCACAGAACATAACGGGCATCCGTCCAGGAACAGGCCGTTTCCAGAATGTGCAAAGGCACGCGGCTGCCACAGTCGGGTCTGCTGCGAGCCGCTCCCACCGGTCAGCCCGGAGGCTGGACGATTCGCACGGTCCGCGGCACCGAGCCGACGGTGAAACCGGAGCGGCGCGCCGCGGCGGCGAACGGCTGCGCGTTGTCGTCGACGGCCCAGTCCCCGCGCGCGCCGGCGTCGTCGAACAGCGCGGCCGCGTTCGGCGACGTTCCCGTGGTGAACCTGCTCTGATAACGAAGGCCGGCGCACGACCCGGCGAGCGCGGACGCCCACCGTTGCGGAATCTCGTACGGCGTGACGGTGCACAGTTCGCGGGTGAGCCCGAAGTCGGCGGCCTCCTCGGCGCACGTGTCGGCCAGGATGCGACGGGCGGGGATGCGCAGTCGGGACATCGAGCGCTCGGCGGCGAAGTCGTGCGGGATCACCCCGGCGGTGGCCAGTACCTCCCCCACCGTCTCCCGGATCGCGGTGCGCTCGTCGAACGCGACGTAGCAGGTGCCCCGCGGTTCGGCGAGATCGAAGCGGCCCCGCCCCGACGACGCGAACCACCACGGGCCGTTGTCGGTGCGGTGCCCGCGCCACAGTTGCCTCCGCGTGGTCAGCGACCAGGTGGGAAATCCTGCCAGGGAACGGTTCTCGGGTGAGGCGAGCGCGACGACCTCACGGGTCATGCAGCCCACCGTTGTGCGTCGGCGCGGGCGGCGGTGCGAACCGGGTCGATCGGCCCGTCGGCGGTGAGCCAGTCCGCGGCGGTCCGGCCGTCCAGCATGTCCTGCGGGGTGCACAGCCACAGCGCGCCCGTCCACGGGTCGGCCGCGGCGCGCAGGATCCGCCACACCTCGATGAGCGCCGGATGCACGGCGCCACCGTCGGTGAACTGCCACACCGGGTACACCCACTGGCCGTCGTCGAGGCGGCACGCAATGAGCGCGTTGGTGGCGACCTTCTTGCTGACGGCCTGGCGGCTGACCCGCCACCAGCGGGTGATCCCGGCGGTGTCGTAGAACGGCCCGACCATCTGGTCGTACACGTGACTGGTGGGCAGTGCGGCGGACATGGCGTCGGCGATGGCCTCCACGTCGGCGAACGTCTCGGCGGGAACACCCGCCTCGGCGGCTGCCGCGAACGTGCTGCGCACACGCCGCGTGAGCAGCTCGATCAGTTCGTGTTCCTGCTCGACCAGCGACGTCATCGCCAACTCCTCCAGCCCGTCAACCTTGTCAACCAACCCTGCCATCCGTCGGTCAACCACGTCAACCACCGGGCACGATGGTTCTCATCTGCGGATCAGCGTCCGCACCAGCCGGACACCCTGTCCCAGCGAGACGTCGGGCAGGTACGCGCGTCCGATCGCATTGCCGATACTGGGGAGCGCGACCGGATCGGCGAAGCACATGTGCATCGGCTCGTAGCGGGGCTGGAACTTCGACTTGAACGCCAACAACGACCGGAAGCCGTACACGGGTTCGAGCGTCTGCCCCAGCACGTCGAGCAGCGAATCCATCGCCTCCGACAGCCCCGGACGCACATCCCCCGACATTCCGGTCTGCTCGCCGTCCTGCACGGTCGCCAGCGGCGCCCCGGACAGGCTCACGAACTCGGCGCCCTCCTGCTCGAGCAGCAGCGCGGCCGACGCGATGAGGAACTCCATCGCGGGCCGGAAGCCCTGTTGGGGGCCGTCTGCCCGGCGGCGCATGAAGTCGAGCGTCCACCCGACCACCCGGCCGTCCCGGTACACCGGCAGCCACGACGTCACCCCGTGCACGGTGCGCTCCTCGTCGACCGCGATGAGGCAGCGCACCTCGGGATCGTCCATCTCCTGCAGGCCGCCGAGCGTGAACCCCATCTCGGGCATCCCCTTGTCGGCCACCCACTCCTCGGAGATCGCGGTGATCTGGTCGGTGATCGCGAGCGGCGCCGTCGGGAAGCTGACCCACTCGGCGGTGATCCCCGACTTCGCGGCCTTGTTCAGCGCGGTGCGCACGTCCTGGAACTTCTTGCCGGTGAACGCGATCGAGCCGAGGTCGAGCACCGTCTCCTCGGCGACCTGCACCCCCACCCAGCCCAGCGACTCGGCCGCGTCCCGCACGTCCCCGGTCACCGAGTAGAAGCACGGCACCCACCCGTTGGACGCCGCGAACTCCGCGAACCCGCGGACGTCGTCGCCCACCCGGTCCGGCCGGCCCACCGGCCCGCCCGTCGTCAGCGCGACACCGCCGATCACTCGGTAGGCGACGTAGCTGTCGCCGCCCGCGCCGAACCAGTAGGAGTTGCCGCGCCACGTCGTCATCCACGCCAGCGCGCTGCCCGAACCGTGGACGAGGGTCTCCCGGGCCCGCTCGGCGGCACCGGTGTCGGCGCCGTGCGCGGGCCGCAGGAACGTGGCCGCCACCAGCACGCACACCACGACCCAGAACGCGACGCCGGTCCACTCGTAGAGCAGCGTCGACGCCCAGTCGTCCGGGAGCAGACGCGGATCGAGCATCTGCAGGTACACCGGTGGCACCAGGCGCTCCGGGAAGTCCGCGACGAGCATGCCGACGGTGGGCCGGCGGTCGAAGCCGTTGCGCGCCCACAGCCCCCCGAGCACGTACAGCACGCCGAGCCCCGCGGTCAGCACGGCGACCTTGCCGGCGAGACGGGTGTACGTCCGCGGGGGTGCCGCGACGTCGAACAGTTTCCGCGTCGCGAGCAGCAGGATCACGAGCACGAGCGGCGTGAGGAACGGTGTGAGCGTCCGGTACACGTTGGGGGCGTCGAGGCCGTAGAAGAGGGACTCCTCGTCGGCGATGTCGATGTAGCGGACCGCGAAATTCAGCAGCGACAACGCCAGCAGCAGCACCTGCGCGACGAGCGATGCCGCCCACGCGAACCGGCGGCCGCGGCGCAACCCGTCACACAGCACCAGCAGGAACACCGACGGCATGAGGCTGAGCAGCGTCGGACCGAACCCGGACAGTCTCAGGTCGAGTTCGCCGCGCCGGCAGTCGGGACCGGTCGGGGCCTCGGCGCAGATCTCGCGCACCTCGTCCACCGTCCACGGCACACCCCGGAACAGGTCCCGCAGCACCGCGAGCGGGCCGACGGCGTGTGGCGACAGCGCGGCCAGCATCGTGCCGACCGAGGTGGCGGCGACGACGATCGCGACCAGCACCCGACCCTCGCGGCGGGTTCCGGAGATCCGGTGTCCGCGCGCGGATCGTCCGACGATCCACGGGCCCACGCACAGTCCCACGACCACGGCACCGAGTCGGATCACGTCCTGCAACTGGCCGGCGAACAGCACCAGGGTGATGGTGAGGGCGAGCAGCCCCACCCGGATCCGTCTGCGCCACAGCGTGTCCATCGACGCGCTCGCGGCCATCGCGACACCGGCGATCCACGTCGTCGGGCCCACCGCGGTGCCGATGTGCAGGCGGAATCCCCAGTCGGCGTCGAGCAGTTTCGCGGCCGCGGCCACCGCCAGCCCCACCAGCGCGCCCGCGACCTGCGTCACGAGCGCGGCGAGCGCGAAACGTCCCGACCCGATCCGACGTTCGAGTGGCGCGGCGACCAGGAACACGAGCACGGTGGCGCCGAGATAGCCGGCCAGACCGGGCGCCCACAGACCCGCACTGAGGCTGGTCCACAGCCGCCAGTGCTCGACGGCACCGATCCCGACGGCGAGGTGGCGATCGACGAACTGGCCGGGACCGTGGACGATCGAGTCGGTCGCGAACCCCAGCACCCACAGCACCGCGAGCAGCGTGATGCTGACCGGCGCGCCGGACGCGCCGTAGCGGAGCAACTCGGAGACCCGGCGCGCGTACCGACGGAGCGTTGTCACGAGATCAGTCCCATTCTCTTCGCCAGCCAATCCATTTCGTCGCGCAGGCCCGCGGACCACACCGAGAAGCTGTGGCTACCGGGAACCTCCACGTACTGCACATCCATGCCGGCGTCCTTCGCGACCGCGTAGACCTTCTGCGCGCCGCCGCGGTAGGCGTCGTCGCGCGTGCCCACGACGATGATCCCCGCCGAGTCCGGGTAGCGGCGCGACTTCATCAGATCCAGCGGGTTGACGGCCACGAACGCGGCCTCGTCGCCACCGAACGCCTGGTCGATGGTCCGACCCCGGTCCCCGAGCGTGGGCTCCTCCTGGCCGGACAGGTCGAGGAACGTCGGATACACCTGCGGATAGTTGGTGGCCAACTGCAGCGAACACGTTCCGCCGTAGGACAATCCGCCGACCGCCCAGGACCGCGGATCCGGGTCGATCTGCAGGTGCGTCTTGATCCAGGCGGGCACATCGACGGCCAGATAGGTGGCGACCTTCCCGAGTTGCGAGTCCAGGCACAGCGGGTTGGCCAGTTGCGATCCGGTGCCGTCGGGCACCACGACCACCGGTCCGAGACCGTGGTGCTCACGCGCGAACGCGTCCATCGTCATCGCGAGCTTGCCGCCGTTGAGCCAGTCCTCGGGCGAGCCGGGCTGCCCGGCGAGCATCACCAGGACCGGCAGCAGCGGCCGCGGGTTCGCGAAATAGGCGGGCGGCAGGTAGATGACGGCGTCGCGCGCGGAGAACCCGGACGTGGCGCCCGGGATCGCCGTCGTCGTGTGCCGTCCGCTCGACGGGAGGTCGCCGGGGGCCTGCGGGGCCCACACGTCCTCGAGGGGGCGTCCGGCGACGACGGGCTCGGTCGAGGGAGGCACCTGTTCGAAATCGATCCGGTCGGGATCCGGCAGACCGAGCGCGATACCGACTGTGGGATAGGCGTAGAACACCCGGTTGATCTGCACCGCGGCGGTGAGCACGACGGCCAGCGCCGCCACCACGGTGACCGGAATCTTCCACCGGACGGTGGTGAACGCGCGCGGGACCGCCAGTGCAATCGCCCAGAGCCCGATACCGATCCACACGTACACGGACGTCTCTATCGGGTCGGGGAACGGCTTCCACACCTTCTCCACGAACAGCCGGAGCAGCAGCGTCACGGCGACCGCGCCGACGATGGACGCGGGTAGGGCGCGCCGCACGAACCACCGTCGTCGGCCGGCGACGAGCCAGCCCGCGCCGACGATTCCGCAGACCGCGACGACGACGGGCAATGGGCCCGACACCAGCGACAACCGATCGAGCCACCCGAACATCGGACCTCCGCGCTGACGTCTCCCCCACCGGTATACCGCCCGACGCGGCGTTGAGACCGATACCACACCGACGCGCCGAACTTACTACTGGCAGTAGTAAGCATTCGGGGAGGGTGGTCCGTAGAATCGGAGCATGGCTGGACTCGGCGAGCTCGAACGTGCGGTGATGGACCACCTGTGGTCGGCGACGGAACCCCAGACCGTGCGGCAGGTGCACGAAGCACTCGCCGCACGCCGGGAACTGGCGTACACGACTGTGATGACCGTGCTCCAGCGACTTGCGAAGAAGCACCTCGTGATCCAGCAGCGCGACGACCGCGCGCACCGGTACCTTCCGATGCACGGTCGCGACGAGTTGGTCGCGAGCCTCATGGTCGACGCGCTGCAGCAGGCCGACGCATCCAGTGAGCGTGCCGCTGCGCTCGTGCATTTCGTCGGCCAGGTCGGTGCCGACGAGGCTGCCGCCCTCCGTGAGGCGCTCGCCGCCCTCGAGGTCGCGGAAGCCGCCAAGGCCGGCCCGGCAGGTCTGCGTCCCGGCACCGGACGCGCGAGCTGAGGCTCCCGCCGTCATGACCGGTAATCGATGAACGCCACTACGGCGCTGGCTTTCGGGCTACTCGCGCTTGCGCTGTCGGGGCCAGTCCCGGCACTGCTCAGTCGAGCACAGTGGCCCTTCCGCGCTCCGCGAGCGGCGTTGGTGCTGTGGCAGGCCATCGCGTTGGCGGCGGTCCTGTCCGCGTTCAGTTCCGGTCTCGCGATCGCGAGCCAGCTGCTGGTGCCCGGCCCCGACGGACGACCCACCACCGAGCCGACGGCCGAGATCGACGCGCTGGGGCTCCCACTGTGGCTGCTGTATGTCGCCGTGTTCGGCATCACCCTGCTGATCGGCGCCAAGCTCATCTTCTCGATCGTGCGCGTCGGCGTGCACACCCGCCGCCGGCGCGCCCGCCATCGCATGCTCGTCGATCTCCTCGACCGCGGCGACATCGATGTCTCCGCCGCGCTGGGGCGATTCTCGGACGTCCGAGTCCTCGAGACGGCCGAACCGATCGCGTACTGCCTTCCCGGGCTGCGGCAGCGAGTCGTCCTGAGCGAAGGGACGCTGAATTCGCTGAACGACGCCGAGGTCACCGCGATCCTCACTCACGAGCGTTCGCACCTGCGTGCCCGCCACGACCTGGTCCTCGAGGCCTTCACCGCCGTCCACCACGCGTTCCCTCGGGTGGCGCGATCGAAGTCAGCCCTCGGCTCGGTGCAGTTGTTGGTCGAGCTCCTCGCCGACGACTCCGCGGTCAAGGTGACCGGCCCGGCGCCGCTCGCGCGTGCTCTGGTCGCGTGCGCCGGCTCCACGGCACCTCGTGGTGCGATGGCCGTAGGCGGACCGAGCACTCTCGTTCGCGTGCAGCGCCTCACCGGTGCGGGCGCCGACGTCCGGATCGCGGCGGCCGCGTACGCCGGCGCGGCGGCCATCCTCGTGGTGCCGACCATCGCCGTCGCGGTGCCGTGGCTGGTGGAGCTGAGCCGACTGTTCTCGACGACACAGCCCTGATTCCCCAGAAGTAGCGCTGGTCACACCACTCACGATGTGTCGTCGACCGCGGGCGGCATCGCGTACACTCGATTTCGGCCGCCGTCGCGGCCCGATCAATCAATGTGTGGCACACAGCCCCATCTCTCCCGCAAGACGCGCTCAGATGGCCAGGTGATATGTGCCCTGGCTCGTCTCTTCGTGCGGCTGCATGACAGCCCCGCTCCGAAACGCGCCCGACGTCCGGAGAGGTATTTCCGCGTGACCACTGCTGCCCAAGATCCTTCAGTACAAGATCTTTCTGTACAGGACGAGCAGGACAACCCTGCCGTCCCGACCTCCGTCGAGACTGTCGAGGCCGAGGCCCCCCAGCCGACCGACACCGACGCCGAGTCGACCACCGATGAGTCGGCAGACGCCGACACCGAAGCCGACACCGAGCCCGAGCTGACGTTCGCGCAGATCGGCCTGCCCGAGCCGGTCGTCGCCGCACTCGCCCGCAACTCGATCACGGTCCCGTCGCCGATCCAGGCGATGGCGATCCCGGATGCGATTGCAGGCAAGAACATTCTCGGCCGCGCCCAGACCGGCTCCGGCAAGACGCTCGCATTCGGTCTGCCGATGCTGGCGCGCCTGGCGCGTCACGAGGACCGCCCGGCCCCCAAGCGTCCGCGCGCGCTGGTTCTCGTGCCGACCCGCGAACTCGCGTTCCAGGTCGTCGATTCGCTCACCCCGTACGCCGCCTCGCTCGGACTGAACGTTCGCGCGGCGGTCGGCGGCACCCCCTTCACCAAGCAGGTCGACCAGCTGCGTCGCGGCGTCGACATCCTCGTCGCCACCCCGGGTCGCCTCGGCGACCACCTGCGGCAGAACACGTGCGTTCTCGGCGAGATCGAGATGACGGCACTCGACGAGGCCGACCAGATGGCCGACATGGGCTTCCTGCCCGAGGTCCGCACGCTGCTCGGCGACACCCCGAACGACAGCCAGCGCCTGCTGTTCTCGGCGACGCTCGACAACGACGTCAAGACCCTCGTGCGCGAGTTCCTGCCCGAGCACGAACTGCACTCCACGCAGGACGGCCGCGCGTCGGTCACCACGATGGACCACTACGTGCTGCTCGTCGATCGCGGCGACAAGGACGCCGTCCTCGCCGAGATCGCCTCCCGCAAGGGCCGCACCATCATGTTCGCCCGCACCAAGCTGGGCGCCGAGGGCATCACCGAGCGCCTGCGCGAGAAGGGTGTCGCGGCCGAGGCTCTGCACGGCGGCAAGGCACAGAACCAGCGCACCCGCGTGCTCGAGCGCTTCAAGAACGGCCGCACCCCGGTGCTGGTCGCGACCGATGTCGCGGCACGAGGTATTCACGTCGACGGCATCGACCTCGTCGTGCACGTCGATCCGCCGCAGGACCACAAGGACTACCTGCACCGTGCCGGCCGCACCGCCCGCGCGGGCGAGGCCGGTGTCGTCGCGGCCATCGTCCTGCCGAACCAGCGACGCATGTTCCGCCGCCTCACCGGCATGGCGGGTGTGAATGCGACCGCCGTGCCGGTGTTCCCCGGATCCGAGGAGCTCGCGACCATCACGGGCGCGCAGGCGCCGAGCGGTGATCCGGTGCGGGAGAGCTACTTCGGCAACGATCGCGGCGATCGCCGTGAGCGTTCGTTCGGCGACCGTGGTCCCCGCCGCGAAGGTGGCTACCGCGGCAACTCCAGCAACCGGGACGATCGCGGCCCGCGACGCGACTTCGGTGACCGCGGCCCGCGTCGCGACGGTGACGGCGGCGGCTTCCGTGGCTCCAGCAACCGGGACGACCGTCCGCAGGGCGATCGGCCGCGTCGTGACTTCGGCGACCGCGACAACCGTTCGTTCGGCAACCGCGACGACCGCGGACCCCGTCGGGACTTCGGTGACCGCGACAACCGCGCACCTCGCCGCGACGGCGACAGCGGCGGCTTCCGTGGCTCCAGCAACCGCGACGACCGCGGCCCGCGCCGCGACTTCGGCGACCGTCGCAGCGACAACGGATTCCGTGGCAACGACTCGCGGGGCAACGACTCGCGGGGCGGCGATTCTCGCGGCGGTGGTTTCCGCGGAAACTCGGGCGACCGCGACAACCGTTCGTTCGGCAACCGCGACGACCGCGGACCCCGTCGGGACTTCGGTGACCGCGACAACCGCGCACCTCGCCGCGACGGCGACAGCGGCGGCTTCCGTGGCAACTCGAGCGATCGTGGCCCGCGCCGCGACTTCGGTGACCGCGGCCCGCGTCGTGACGGCGACGGCGGCGGCTTCCGTAGCAACTCCAGCAACCGCGACGACCGCGGCCCGCGCCGCGACTTCGGTGACCGCGACAACCGTCCGTCCGGCGACCGCCGCGGTGGCGCGGGAGCGTCCGACCAGCGCAGCAGCGGCTTCCGTAGCCGCACGGAGCGTCGCAGCTACGACGGCTTCGACGGCCCGCACCGCAACCGCAACGCGTAGTGCGCCGGTCGACGTGATCGACCGTCCGTGAACCCCATTCGGCCCCGGCCGCCCTCCCCCGGGCGGTCGGGGCCGAATGCGTGTCCGGTGTCACGTCCCGAACTGCGGGGCCGGTTCGCGTCACGGTGGGGTCTCGGGGGAAGCTGTAACCATGACCTCCGAGACTTCTGCCAGCACCGAGGCTGCCCGCGCCCAGATCGGCGTCACCGGGCTCGCCGTTATGGGATCCAACATCGCTCGCAACTTCGCCCGCCACGGGCACACGGTTGCCCTGCACAACCGCAGCGTCGCGAAGACGGATGCCCTTCTGGCTGCACACGGCGACGACGGTGACTTCGTCCGCACCGAGACCATCGAGGAGTTCGTCGGCGCGCTGCAGAAGCCGCGACGCGTGCTGATCATGGTCAAGGCCGGCGACGCGACCGACGCGGTCATCGAGGAACTCGCCGACGCGATGGAGCCCGGCGACATCATCATCGACGGCGGCAACGCGCTGTACACCGACACGATCCGCCGCGAGGCGGCGCTGCGTGAGCGCGGCCTGCACTTCGTCGGCGCCGGCATCTCCGGCGGCGAGGAGGGCGCACTCAACGGCCCGTCGATCATGCCGGGTGGCCCGAAGGAGTCGTACGCGGCGCTCGGCCCGCTGCTCGAGTCGATCTCGGCGCACGTCGACGGCACCCCGTGCTGCACGCACATCGGCCCGGACGGCTCCGGCCACTTCGTGAAGATGGTGCACAACGGCATCGAGTACGCCGACATGCAGCTGATCGGCGAGGCGTACAACCTGTTCCGTGACGCCCTCGGCTTCGACGCCGAGCAGGTCGCGAACGTGTTCACCGAGTGGAACGCCGGCGATCTCGAGAGCTACCTCGTGGAGATCACCGCCGAGGTGCTGCGCCAGAAGGACGCGAAGACCGGCAAGGCCCTCGTCGACGTGATCGTGGACGCCGCCGAGCAGAAGGGCACCGGGCGCTGGACGGTCAAGTCCGCGCTCGATCTGGGTGTGCCGGTCACCGGCATCGCCGAGGCGGTGTTCGCCCGCGCGCTGTCCGGTTCGCGCGAACAGCGCAAGGCTGCGAAGGGGCTGGCGTCCGGTGAGCTGGGCGCCAAGCCGACCGACGTAAAGCAGTTCACCGAGGACATCCGCCGCGCGCTGTACGCGTCGAAGATCGTCGCGTACGCGCAGGGCTTCGATCAGATCCGCGCCGGCAGCGAGGAATACGGCTGGGATCTCACCCCGGGCGATCTCGCGACCATCTGGCGTGGCGGCTGCATCATCCGCGCCCGCTTCCTGAACCGCATCAAGGAGGCGTACGACACCAACCCGGATCTGACGTCGCTGATCGTCGAGCCGTACTTCCGTGAGGCCATCGAGAACGCGATCGACAGCTGGCGTCGGGTCGTCGTCACCGCTACCACCCTCGGCATTCCGGTGCCGGCGTTCGCGTCGTCGCTGTCGTACTACGACGGTCTGCGCGCCGAGCGTCTGCCGGCCGCGCTGACCCAGGGCCAGCGCGACTTCTTCGGCGCCCACACCTACGAGCGCGTCGACATGCCCGGCAAGTTCCATACCCTCTGGAGCGGCGACCGTTCCGAGATCGAGGCCTGAGTCTCGGCACACGACAGCTGAATCGGGGCGGACGCTGCGGCGTCCGCCCCGATTCGCGTGTCAGGCCCCGTGCAGCCGTCGGTGCAGCAGGTGCACGTCCTCGACCAGTTCGGGGATCGGTCCGACGACGGTGACGCCCGGGGCGACGTCCTGGACCGGCAGCGGCCGCACCGGGGCCGGGGGCACGCCCATCTCGGCGAGCCACGACACCAGTTGCCCGGTGGAGGCCACGTAGACGATGCGCCCCAGGCCCACCCACGCGTGCGCGGCCGCGCACATCGGGCAGTGCTCCCCCGACGTGTACACCGTCGCGCCGGCCCGCTGTTCCTCGGTCAGGTTCTCGGCCGCCCACCGCGCCAGCGCGAACTCGGGATGCCGGGTCCGGTCGCCGTCGGCGATGCGGTTGCGGTCCTCCGCGACGGCCGTGCCGTCGGCGGTCGCCAGCACCGATCCGAACGGCTCGTCGCCGGCCAGCAGCGCCTCCGCCGCCAGCTCGACGCATCGCTGCAGATGCCGGAACTCCACCTCGGTCACCAGTTCGGAACGCCCGGATTCGGACACACCTACCTCCTCATTCACGCGGAACCGCGATTGTGTCACCCCGCGGTAGCCTGTGACTTCACGAACGGAAGGCCCGCGCCACCCATGTCCGACCGTCCTCTCCCCACCTTCGCGCAGCTCGGCCTGCCCACCCCGCTCGTGCATGCCCTCGGCCGTGCCGGCATCGCCGCTCCGTTCCCGATCCAGGCCGCCACGATCCCCGACATTCTCGCCGGACGCGACGTCCTCGGCCGCGGTCCGACCGGGTCCGGCAAGACCCTCGCGTTCGGGCTGCCGCTGCTGGTGCGACTCAAGGGCGGTGCGAGCCGGCCCGGGCGCCCCCGCGCGATCGTCCTGGCACCCACCCGCGAACTGGCCGCCCAGATCGAGAAGGCGCTCGACGAACCAGCGCTCGCGCTCGGGTTGCGGACCTCTGCGATCGTCGGTGGTGTCCCGTTCAAGGGACAGGCCACTCGGCTCGCGCGCGTCGTGGACGTCGTGATCGCGACGCCGGGGCGGCTGGCCGATCATCTGGCGCAGGGCACCATCATGCTCGACGACGTCCTGGTCACGACCGTCGACGAGGCCGATCACATGGCTGAGCTCGGCTTCCTGCCACAGGTCACCGAGATCCTGGACCGCACCCCGGCGTCGGCGCAGCGGCTGCTGTTCTCGGCGACCCTCGACGGCGAGGTCGACACACTCGTCGCGCGCTACCTGAACGATCCGGTCACGCACGCGACCGCCGCGGCCGTCGCCGCCGTCGACACGATGGAGCACCACGTGCTGCACGTGCCGCGAGAGATCAAGTACGCCACCGTCGCCCGCATCGCGGCGCGGTCCGGGAAGACACTGCTGTTCGTTCGCACGAAGGCGGGCGTGGACCGGCTCACCGACGAGCTGCACGCGGCCGGGATCCCGGCGGGTGGTCTGCACGGCGACAAGCCGCAGGGGCACCGCACCCGGACCCTGGCCGCGTTCACCGACGGCACGGTGCCGGTGCTGGTCGCCACCGACGTCGCGGCCCGCGGCATTCACGTCGACGACGTCTCGCTCGTCGTGCACGTCGACCCGCCCACCGAGTCCAAGGCGTACCTGCACCGGGCGGGGCGGACCGCTCGCGCCGGGGAGACCGGTGTCGTGGTGACGGTCGTGACCGAGGACGAGCGCGGCCCCGCCGGGAAGGTCATGCGGGCCGCGGGGGTGGACGTCGATCCGCTCGACGTCGGCGGCCTCGACCGGCGATGGGAGGACGTCACCGGGGCGCGCGAGCCCAGCGGCACGCCGGTACCGGAACCGGAGGCGTCGCCCGCGCCGCCGAAGAAAGACGCCCCCACCGATCGTCGGGGTCCGGGTTCACAGCGCGGTGTCCGGGGTCGTGGCGGGGCGCGACGCGACGGCACCGCCCGCCCCGGACCCGGTCAGAGCCGACGCCGCCGCGGAGGGAACTGACCGATGACCGGACTGCCCGCTGCCTCGATCGTGTGCGCGTTGATCGCCGCGTTCCTGTTCGCGTGCGCCTCGGTGGCGCAGCAGAGTGCGGCGGCGCAGGTTCCGGAGGATAGATCGCTCATCGCGGCGCTGATGCGCAGCCCGCGTTGGTGGGCGGGCGTCGTCGGCGACGGCGGCGGCTACCTGTTCCAGGTGATCGCGCTGGCGCTGGGGTCGGTGCTGATCGTCCAACCGCTGCTGGTGTCGATGCTGCTGTTCGCGCTGCCGCTGTCGGCGAAGTTCTCCGGGTACCGGTTCACCCGCAACTCGTGGGCGCTCGCGATTGCACTCACGGCCGCGCTCGCGGTGTTCCTGGTCGTCGGCAACCCCACCGAGGGCGGCACCGACGCGCCGTGGGCGCAGTGGTCGGTCCCGCTGGTCACGGTGGTGGTGCTCGTCGCGGTTGCGACCGCGTTCGGGTTGTCCCCGCGGGTTGCCCCCGGCTGGCGGGCGCTGCTGCTGGGCAGCGCGAGCGGTGCGCTCTACGGGGTGGCGGTCGCCTTCACCAAGTACGTCACCGATCTATTCGAGCACGGACTCGGCCATGTCCTCGGCGCGTGGCAGACCTACGCCCTGGCCGCGGCCGGAATCATCGGGTTGTACTTGCAGCAGCGCGCGTTCCAGGTGGGGCCGCTGTCGGCGTCGCTGCCGGCGATGACGATCGGCGAACCGGTGGTCGCGATCTTCCTCGGCATGACCGTGCTCGACGAGCGCCTACAGGTATCCGGTGTCGGCATCGCGGTAGTCGCCGCGGCGGCCGTCGTGATGCTGGTGGCCACCATCGCGCTCTCGCGCGAACAGGCCACGCTGCAGCCTGCCCCGGAGCCTGTCTCGGACTGACGGGAATGCCCGATGGCCCGGCGACGTTGTCACGGTCGACAATGCAGTTCAAGTTTCAACTATAGACTGCAGTTCGAGTTTCAACGACAGCTCTCTGGAGGAACCGTGACTTCACCCGCCCGCACCGGACAGGTCTTCCGCCTCGGCACCCCGTGGCCGGCAGTGGATCCGTTCCTGTTCGCCGTCCACCACGTCGACCACTACCCTCAGGGCACCCCGGACATGACGCCGGCCGTCGACGTCTCCGACCGCCCGCTCGGCCAGGACTTCGGCCACCCGTCCGGGTGGAACATGTATCACGGCACCACCGTGCCCGGGTTTCCCGCGCACCCGCACCGCGGCTTCGAGACGATCACCGTCGTGCAGCGCGGGTTCGTCGACCACGCCGACTCCACCGGCGCATCCGCGCGCTACGGCGGCGGCGACGTGCAGTGGGTGACCGCGGGCGGCGGGGTCAGCCACTCGGAGATGTTCCCGCTGCTGAACCAGGACGGCGACAACGACTTCGAGCTGTACCAGATCTGGTTGAACCTGCCCGCCCGCAACAAGTCGGCGTCGGCCGAGTTCACGATGCAGTGGAACGAGGACATCCCCGACGTCGTACTCGACGGCGCGCGGGTGCGGGTGATTGCGGGGCGGTTCGCGGGCCGCGACGCGCTCGCGCCGCCCACCAACTCCTGGGCGGCCGCGGCCGACTCGGACGTCGCGATCTGGCTCGTGGACCTGGAACCGGGTGCCATCGTCGATCTTCCCGCGGCGGCGTCCCCGAACACCCGCCGGGTGCTCTACGTGCACGGCGACGGCGCCCGCGTCGACGTCGACGGCGCCGCACTCGACTCCGGATGGGGATTCGCCCCCGACGACAGCGGTGCAACGACGTTGCGCGCCGAGACCGCGGCGACGGTGCTGGTCCTGCAGGGCGTGCCGATCGGGGAACCGGTCGCCGCGCAGGGCCCGTTCGTCATGAACACCGACCGCGAGATCGCCGCCGCCTACGACGACTACCGGCGCACCGGTTTCGGGGGCTGGCCGTGGCCCTCGCAGGCTCCCGTCCACGATCGGGAGGCCGGACGCTTCGCCCGCTACGGCGACGGACGGGTCGAGCGGCCGGATCCGGCACTCGACCGATAGCGGGCACGACGCCCGGGTGCGCAGTACGCTCGGCGACTGTGCAGTTCCTCGAAGGGCAGCGCCCCCCGTACGACCTCACCTACGACGACGTGTTCCTCGTCCCGAACCGGACCGACGTGGCGTCACGCTTCGACGTGAACCTCGCGACGTCGGACGGATCCGGCACCACGATCCCGATCGTCGTCGCCAACATGACCGCGGTGGCCGGACGGCGGATGGCCGAGACTGTCGCCCGGCGCGGCGGTCTCGTCGTCATCCCGCAGGACGTGCCGTCGTCCGCGGTCGCCGAGACCGTCGCGTTCGTCAAGAGTCGGCACCTGGTCGCGGACACCCCGATCACCCTGGACCCCGAGGACGCCGTCTCGGACGCGCTGACGCTGCTGAACAAGCGGGCACACCGGGCCGCGGTCGTGGTCGACGGCGGCAAGCCGATCGGGGTGCTCACCGAGGCGTCGTGCGCGGACGTGGACCGCTTCACCCGTGTCGGGGCCGTCGCAGTGCGCGACTTCGCGACCGCCCCGGCGACGGCGACCCCACGCGAGGTGTTCGGACTGCTCGAGTCGCGGCACGATCCGCTCGCGGTGATCGTCGACGCCGACGGCATGCTCGCCGGGGTTCTCACCCGCACCGGGGCCATTCGCGCCGGGATCTACACGCCCGCGGTCGACGCACACGGCCGGCTGCGGATCGCCGCGGCCGTCGGTGTCAACGGGGATGTCGCCGCCAAGGCGAAGGCACTCGCCGACGCCGGCGCCGACCTACTGGTCCTCGACACCGCGCACGGCCATCAGCAGCGAATGCTCGACGCCCTGCGCTCGGTCGCCGCACTCGGGCTGGGGGTGCCGCTCGTCGCCGGGAACGTGGTCTCGGCGCGGGGGACGCGCGACCTGATCGATGCCGGCGCGAACATCGTCAAGGTCGGTGTCGGGCCGGGAGCGATGTGCACCACCCGGATGATGACCGGCGTGGGCCGGCCCCAGTTCTCGGCCGTCGCCGAATGCTCCGCGGCGGCCCGCGATCTCGGGGCGCATGTCTGGGCCGACGGCGGGGTCCGGCATCCGCGTGACGTCGCGCTCGCTCTCGCCGCGGGGGCGTCCAATGTGATGGTCGGCTCGTGGTTCGCGGGCACCTACGAGTCGCCCGGCGATTTGCGGTTCGACCGGGACGGCAACCGCTACAAGGAGAGCTTCGGCATGGCCTCCAAGCGTGCCGTCGCGGCCCGCACCATCGACGACACCGCGTTCGACCGCGCCCGCAAGGGCCTGTTCGAGGAGGGCATCTCGAGCTCCCGGATGCGGTTCGATCCCGCACGCCCGGGCGTCGAGGATCTGCTCGACCACATCTGCTCCGGGGTACGCAGCACCTGCACCTATGCCGGCGCCCGCACCCTCGACGAACTGCACGAGAAGGCCGTCGTCGGGGTCCAGTCCGCGGCCGGTTTCGCGGAGGGGCGACCCCTCCCCTCCGGCTGGTGACCCAACCCCGAAAAGGGTGTCCGTTTCATCCCGTTCCGGTGCCGCCCGGTACAGTGGAGGCTTCGTTTCCGGAAATATCGTCGACACCGGTTCCGTTGGAACCGACGATATGCGCCGCCCGACAGAGAGGACCCCGGTGCCCGAGGCACCCATACACACGCCCCCAGACGCACAACCCGCAGCTACTGCACCGGGCCCGGACGCGGAGTCCGAGGGCTCCTCTACCGAGCCGGGAGACAAACCCGGCGGCCCCGTAGCTCCCCACTTGCCCGGGCGGGTGGTGTCGACGTGAACGTCGCACTCACCGTCCTCAGCCTGGTCGGCTTCATCGCCTTGACCGCAGGCACCGCCCTCTTCGTGGCGGCCGAATTCTCCCTGACCGCGCTCGAGCGCAGCACCGTCGACGCCCATGCGCGCGGCGGCGACCGCCGGGCACGTCAGGTCCAGCACGCGCATCGCACGCTGTCGTTCCAGCTCTCCGGCGCCCAGTTGGGTATCACGATCACCACGCTGATCACCGGCTACCTCGCCGAGCCCGTGCTCGCCCGGTTCATCACCCCGCTGCTCAACGGCGTCGGCCTGTCCGATTCCACGGCCAGCGGGGTCTCCCTGGTGCTGGCGCTGATCATCGCGACCTCGTTCTCGATGATCTTCGGCGAACTGGTGCCCAAGAACCTGGCGATCTCCAGGCCGCTGCCGACCGCCCGTGCCACCGCCGGCCTCCAAGCCGGCTTCTCACTGATCTTCAGGTGGGCCATCAACGGCCTCAACGGCGCCGCCAACTGGGTGGTCCGCCGCCTCGGCATCGAACCCGCCGAGGAACTGCGGTCGGCCCGCTCCCCGCAGGAACTCGGATCGCTGGTCCGCACGTCCGCCGAACGCGGATCCCTCGACGCGGGGACCGCACTGCTGGTGAACCGCTCGCTGCGGTTCGGCGACCTCAGCGCCGAGGAACTGATGACCCCGCGCGTGAAGATCGAGACCCTCGACACGGATGCCACGGTCGCCGACCTGCTCGAGGCGGCATCACGCACCGGCTTCTCCCGCTTCCCGATCGTCGACGGCGACCTGGACAACACGATCGGTGTCGTGCACATCAAACACGCGTTCACGGTGCCGGCTGCGCGCCGCTCGACCACCCGGCTCGACTCGCTCGCGCAGGCCGTCCCCGTGGTGCCGTCGACCCTCGACGGCGACACGGTGATGGAGCGCGTCCGCTCCGACGGCATGCAGGTCGCGCTCGTCGTCGACGAGTACGGCGGCACCGCCGGCGTCGTGACCATGGAGGATCTCATCGAGGAAATCCTCGGCGACGTCCGCGACGAGCACGACGAACCCGAAATCGACGTCCAGCGCGTCGGCCACAGCTGGGCCTGCTCGGGGCTGCTGCGCACCGACGAGGTCGGCCGCGCCACCGGGTACGTCGCGCCCGAGGGCGAGTACGACACCCTCGGCGGCCTCGTCCTCACGTCACTCGGCCGGATCCCGGTCGAGGGCGACGAGGTGAGCCTGCCGGACGCCAACGGGCTGCCCATCGGCCCGGACGGGTACGGCTGGATCGCGCGTGTCCTGACGATGGACGGCCGTCGCATCGACCGGGTGCTGTTGACCCCGGTCCCGGCGATCGTCCCGACCCGGGAGGAGAGTCACCGTGGGTGATCTGTTCGGTGTTCTACTCACCGTGGTCCTGCTGGCGGGCAACGCGTTCTTCGTGGGCGCCGAGTTCGCACTCATCACCGCGCGCCGCGACCGTCTCGAGGCGCTGCACGCGCAGGGCAAGAAGCGCGCTGCCACCGTCATCAAGGCCGGCGAGAACCTGTCGCTGATGCTGGCCGCGGCGCAGCTGGGCATCACGATCTGCTCGATCCTGCTCGGCAAGGTCGGCGAGCCGGCCATCGCGCACCTCATCGAGGCGCCGATGGACGCGCTCGGCGTTCCGGACGGCCTGCTCCATCCGATCGCGTTCACGATCGCACTGGGCCTGGTCGTGGTGCTGCACATCCTGCTCGGCGAGATGGTTCCGAAGAACATCGCGATCGCCGGACCGGAGAAGACGGCGATGCTGCTGGTGCCCGCGCACCTCGCGTTCATCAAGCTGGCCAAGCCGCTCATCGCGTTCTACAACATCAGCGCCAACGGCATCCTCAAGATGCTGCGCGTCGAACCCAAGGACGAACTCGATGCGACGGTCTCCGCACTGGAGCTGTCCGAGATGATCGGCGAATCCCACACCGAGGGCCTGATCGACGAGGAGGAACACCGCCGGCTCACCCAGGCCCTCGAGACCGAGGGCCGCACGGTCGCCGACGTCATGATTCCCTCGGCGAAGATGCGTACCGTGCCGTTCGTCGACGGCGGGACCACGCTGGGTGCGGTCGAGCGGGCGGTCGTCGAGACCGGCTACTCGCGCTACCCGGTGCGGGAGGCCGACGGTGTCCTGATCGGCTATCTGCATCTCAAGGACGTCCTGGAGCGGGTCGCCGACGAGACGGCCGGACCCGAGACCGCGATCCCGCGGTCCGACATCCGCCGACTGCCGCTCATCTCGGTGACGCTGCCCCTCGACGACGCTCTCGCCCGGTTGCGGCGCACCAACTCGCACCTCGGTGCGGTGGTCGACGGGTCGGGTGCGGTGATCGGCATCGTCGCGCTCGAGGACCTCGTCGAGGAGTTCGTCGGTACCGTGCGCGACGGCACCCATCGGATCGTCGATGCCGTACCCGGCCAGAAGGCGGTTTGAGAGCAGTGAATTCGGCAGTTCTGCCGGAAGAAGTGTGGACTGCCCGACGGGACCGCCACCGCGAGGTGGTGGCGGATCTCGTCGGGCCGCATCTGCAGCGCAAAGCCGCGGACGTCAAGCATCCGGTGCACGATTTCCTGTTCACGTACTACAGCGTCCGACCGAACCAGCTGCGACGCTGGCATCCCGGGTTCGGGACCGCGCTCGCGGGACCGTCGGCGCAGGACTACCTGATCTACACCGGCTACGAGGTCACCGGCGATCTGGTGACGCTCTCCCCCGACGTGCTCGCGCATCGCCGCGACACGGTCGAGTTCATCGCCGCGCTGCTGTCCGCGACCGCGGGCCGGCGGCCCCACCTGGGCTGCTTCGGCCTGCACGAGTGGGCGATGGTCTACCACGGCGGCGAGGAAGCGATCCGGCACGCCCAGGTCCCGCTCCGTCTCGGACACACCGGCACCGACGAGGTGGTCGAGTCGATGCAACTGCGCTGCACGCACTACGACGCGTTCCGCTTCTTCACTCCCGACGCGGTCCCCCTCAACGAGGCACCGCTGTCGCGCGACGACCAGGTCGCGCGCGAGCAACCGGGATGCCTGCACGCCGGCATGGACCTGTACAAGTGGGCATCCAAACTGGGGGCGCTCATCGAGTCCGAGATCGTCCTCGACTGTTTCCGTCTGGCAACGGACGCGCGGGAGCTGGACATGAGGGCCAGCCCGTACGACCTGTCCGACTACGGCTACGAGCCCGTGCGCATCGAGACCCCGCAGGGCCGCGCCGACTACGTGCGTGAGCAGGCGGTGCTGGCCGAGCGGGCTGCGGACCTGCGGGCGCACATTCTCGAACGGTGCCGTCGACTGCTGGGCGCCGACAGCTCGGTAGCTGTACACACAGCCGACCAGCCCGTCGGCTGACAGCTCCGGAATCACGCCAGTGGTGCGGCGCCAACCGCGCCCGCCGCCGCGGCGCCGAGTCCGGACGAGGCGCTGCGTCGGTCTTGCCCGTCAGCACTGCGCGAGCACCGCACCGGGTCGCTATCGCGGCCACTCCACTCACGCTCCCGAAATGACCTCCCGCTCCCGCGATTGCGCGCGCGAGAGGTCATTTCGGGAGCGGCACGGCCGGTCACGGCACGCGGTACGTCCACTCCGGGTTCGCGAACTTGGTGTCGACCAACTCCTGTGCGGCAGCCAGTTCGGCGTCGCTGTAGACGCTGTCGCGTGTGTCGTAGCGGGCCCGGAAGTGCGCGAGGAACGCGGCGATGATGTCGGCGCGTGCCATACCGGTCTGCGAGCGCATCGGGTCGACGCGCTTGCCGGAACTGGTGATGCCCTTGTCGGAGATCTTCTCCCGCCCGATGCGGAGCACGTCGGTCATCTTGTCGGCGTCGATGTCGTAGGCCATCGTCACGTGGTGCAGCACCGCGCCGGCGGCGAACCGCTTCTGTGCGGCGCCGGCGATCTTGCCCTGTTCGGAGGCGATGTCGTTGAGCGGCACGTAGCGGGCCTTGATGCCGACGTCGGCGAGCGCGCCCATCACCCACTGGTCCAGGAACTCGTACGAGCGCTCGAAACTCAGCCCGTCGACCAGCGACGTGGGCACCGCGAGCGAGTAGGTGATGCAGTTGCCCGGTTCCATGAACATGGCGCCGCCGCCGGAGATGCGCCGCACGACGCCGATGCCGTGACGAGTCGCGGCCTCCTCGTCGACCTCATTACGCACCGACTGGAACGAGCCGAGCACCACCAGTGGTGAATCCCAATCCCAGAATCGCAGGGTCGGACGCCGTTCGCCGTTCGCCACCTCGCGGGCGATGACTTCGTCGAGCGCGACGTGCATCGCCGGGTCGAGCACCACCGGTTCGATGACGTCGAACGTGTGGTCGTGCCAGCTGGTCGCGTGGCCGAGGGCACGGCGGACCGCGATGCCGACAGATTCGGGCGTGAAGCCGATCATCGCAGCGTCGTCGGCAAGCGCACCCGAGATGGCCTGTCCCAGCTGCGCGGCATCGGCGGTGGTCGGCATGCCGGTCACCGCCGCGACGATGTCGCCCAGCGCCTCGTCGGGTTCGAGGAAGAAGTCCCCGGACAACGACACCCGCGAAAGGCGCCCGTCCTCCACCTCGACGTCGACGATCACGAGCTTGCCACCGGGAACCTTGTATTCACCACGCACGAAAAGAAGCGTATCGGTGAGTGCGACAGGGCCGTGGCGCGGGAACCGTGGACACCTACTGTGAGTTCGACGGCGGATTCGCCGAACTGACGGGATGAGAGGATTTCGATGACCGACACGGCGATCCAGGAAGCGGCCGAGGAACTGCAGGGGACGATGTTCGACCTGCTCGGCGGCATCGCGGCGCTCGAACGCGATGTGTTCCGAAATATCGGAGCCGACGACGCCGAGTTCGCGGCCGCCCACCGTGCCGTCGTCGACTTCGCCGAGTACACGCTCCGGCCGTGGCATCGCGCCGCCGAGGAGGACCTCTACCCGGCCGCCGCGCCGGTGATCCGCGCGCAACTGCTAGTCGAGGGGCTGCGCGGCGAGTGGCAGACCGTGGAGCAGGCATACTCGCGGCTGTCGTGTGTGAGCACCGATCGTGTCCGCATCGCCGCCGACATCAGCGCCCTGCGCGTGCTGCTCGTGGTGATACTGGGCAAGAGCATGGACCTGCTGGTTCCGGCGCTCGCCGAGGACGGCATCCCGCTCGCCGACGCGGCCGCGAGGATGGCGACGGCAGCGGCCGGGAAGAAGGCCTGACCCGATGACGGCCCGCAGCGTCACACGCCGCGGGCCGTCCCGGATCACTTGCGCGCGAGCGGGCTGTAGAAAACCAGCCCGTTGCCATTGTTGTCGTACACCACGACACGACGCTCGTGGGCATCGTCGTACGGCCCCTTGATGATTGCCCCGCCGCCCTCCTCGATCGCCTTCGCTGCGGCGTCGACGTCGGCGGTCTTGATACCGACGACGACCTTGCCGGGGATCGGGTGGTCGACGGCGGTCGCGAGCGCGATCGTCACCGATCCCCCGTCCAGCGCGGCGAAATGCGCGCCGTCCCGGAACTTCAGGGTCATCCCGAGGGTCTCGGTATAGAACTTGATCGCCTCGTCCAGGTTCTCGGTCGAGAGCATGATCATCTTGGCGTCGTAGTCGCTCATACATCCTCCGGTACTCGATCAACTTCGGCGTGGGTGGCGGTGCGTGCGCCGAGCGGACCTCGTTCGATACACCCACAGCCATCGCCGCGCCGTGTGCTCGATCATCCTCACTCGCAGCCGGTTCCCGCACACCTCGACCCGCCGTCGGTGATGTACAGACAGGACCTGGGGCCCTACCGTAAAGGGACGTTCGGGGCCGACCTGGAAACGTGTCGTTTCCACGAGGTGGCGCAGCAGATTCGGGAGCACGAGTAGCGCCCGCTTCCACTCACCGCGCATCCCCGACCGCTCGTCGCGGCTCCGCCCGCCCGCCCGCGCCCCGTCGCGCGACGAGGGTGCGCGGGACGTATCATCTGTGCACGATCGGCCAACTCGCCTTTCATGATCGAGTCTGCATCCGGACGCGAACCGTTCGTCCCACCGCAGTCGGCGCCCACCTCACGCGCCTCAGCTCTCGAGCTGTATTCGTCGATGCCCTGGCAGCCGCACCGGACTGATCTCCCGCAGAAGCTACCGCCGGGTAACATTGTTGTCGTCCCGTTCGGCGTTCCCGCATATGCCCAGGCCGTGGCCGTGCCGGAGACGCTGCTGGTACCGAAAAGTGAGGCAGTTCCATGACTGAACGCGTGCAGGTCGGTGGTCTTCAGGTCGCCAAGGTTCTCTACGACTTCGTGAACGAGGAGGCTCTTCCGGGGACCGGCGTTTCCGCTGAGGCGTTCTGGGAGGGTGCGGGCAAGGTCTTTGCCGACCTCGCCCCGAAGAACAAGGCGCTGCTCGCCAAGCGTGACGACCTGCAGGCGCAGATCGATGCCTGGCATCGCGAGCGCGCGGGTAAGCCGCTCGATGCCGCCGAGTACAAGGCGTTCCTACAGGACATCGGGTATCTCCTGCCGGAGCCGGCACCGTTCCAGGTCGCGACCGAGAACGTGGACGCCGAGATCGCCACCACCGCCGGGCCGCAGCTGGTGGTCCCGATTCTCAATGCACGCTTCGCGCTCAACGCGTCCAATGCCCGCTGGGGTTCGCTGTACGACGCCCTCTACGGCACCGACGCGATCTCCGAGGAGGGTGGAGCCGAGAAGGGTAAGGGCTACAACAAGGTTCGCGGCGACAAGGTCATCGCGTGGGCCCGGAACTTCCTCGACACCGCCGCCCCGCTGGCCAAGGGCTCGCACACCGAGGCCACCCGCTACTTCGTCATCGACGACAAGCTGGCCGTCGAACTGGGTGGCGAGGTCGTCACGACGCTGGCGGAGCCGGAGAAGTTTGTCGGCTACCTCGGCGACGGCGACAACCCCACCTCGGTGCTGCTGCGCAACAACGGTTTGCACGTCGAGATCGAGATCGATCCGACTTCGCCGATCGGCCGGACCGACGGCGCCGGCGTCAAGGACGTCGTGCTCGAGTCCGCGATCACCACGATCATGGACTTCGAGGACTCGGTCGCCGCGGTCGACGCCGACGACAAGGTGGTCGGCTACCGGAACTGGCTGGGCCTCAACCGCGGTGACCTGTCCGAGTCGTTCGACAAGGGCGGCAAGACCATCACCCGCACCCTCAACGGCGACCGCACCTACACCACCCCCGACGGCGGCGAACTCACGCTGCACGGCCGCTCGCTGCTGTTCGTCCGCAATGTCGGACACCTGATGACGAATCCGGCGATCCTCGACGCCGACGGCAACGAGATGCCCGAGGGCATCCTCGACGCGCTCATCACCGGCGCGTGCGCGGCCCACGGTCTGACCATCGACGACGACCACGGCCCGCTCGACAACTCGCGCACGGGCTCGATCTACATCGTCAAGCCCAAGCAACACGGCCCCGAAGAGGTCGCGTTCACCACCGAGCTGTTCGGTCGGGTCGAGGAGATTCTCGGCCTGCCGGAGAACACGATCAAGGTCGGCATCATGGACGAGGAGCGGCGCACCACCGTGAACCTCGCGGCCTGCATCAAGGAGGCCGACCAGCGGGTGGTGTTCATCAACACCGGCTTCCTCGACCGCACCGGCGACGAGATCCACACCTCGATGGAGGCCGGCGCGATGGTCCGCAAGGCCGACATGAAGAAGCAGACGTGGATCGCCGCGTACGAAGACTGGAACGTCGACACCGGCCTCGCGTGCGGACTGCAGGGCAAGGCGCAGATCGGCAAGGGGATGTGGGCCATGACCGATCTGATGGCCGACATGCTCGAGCAGAAGATCGGTCACCCGAAGTCGGGCGCCAACACCGCCTGGGTGCCGTCGCCCACCGGTGCGACCCTGCATGCCACGCACTACCACCAGGTGGACGTGTTCGCGGTCCAGGACCAGCTGAAGGGCAAGCCGCGCGCAACGATCGACGAGATCCTCACTATCCCGCTCGCCCCGTCCACCGACTGGTCGGATGCGGAGAAGCAGCAGGAACTCGACAACAACTGCCAGTCGATTCTCGGCTATGTGGTCCGTTGGATCGACGCGGGCGTCGGCTGCTCCAAGGTGCCCGACATCCACGACGTCGCACTCATGGAAGACCGCGCGACACTGCGCATCTCGAGCCAGTTGCTGGCGAACTGGCTGCGCCACGGCATCGTCACCGAGGCCGACGTCGTCGCCAGCCTCGAGCGCATGGCGCCGGTCGTCGACCGTCAGAACGAGGGCGACGCCACCTACCGCAACATGGCGCCGAACTTCGACTCCAACATCGCCTTCCAGGCGGCCAAGGAGCTGATCCTCGAGGGCGGCAAGCAGCCCAGCGGCTACACCGAGCCGATCCTGCATCGTCGCCGCCGCGAGTACAAGGCCGCCAACGCCTGATTCTCGACATCGCGCGCGGCCCCGGCACCCACACAGGTGCCGGGGCCGCGCGCATTCGGGATGTCCGGATCCGTCACTAGACTGCGTTCGTCGGGGCCGGTCGGGCGCCGGTCCGACAAGGTAGAGAGCAAGGCGGTTTCCTCGTGGGTCAGCATCGCAGCGATCAGCGCACCCGCGGCGTCAGCAAGGGACCGATCATCGCGGTGGTGTCGGTGATCGTGCTCGTGCTCGGCGTCGTCGGCTGGTTCCAGCTGAGAGACCGCACGAGCAGTCAGGGCACCGCCGCGGCCGGGACGTGCGTGGAGGGCGACGCGACGCTCACCGTCGCCGCCGACCCGGACATCGCCGGGCCGCTGCGCGAGCTCGCCACCAGATTCACCGAGTCTCTGCCGGTGATCCGCGACCACTGCGTGTCGGTGTCGGTGCACGAAGCCGACTCGCAGGCCGTGTCCGACGTTCTCGCTGCCGCCCCCGACGGACCGTGGAACGCCGACCTCGGCCCCGCCCCGGCACTGTGGATTCCGGCCACCGGCACGGCGGTCGAGCGACTCGCCGGCACCGGCGCGGTGGACGGTCAGCCCAAGTCGATCGCGTCGAGTCCGGTCGTCGTCGCCGCACCCGAGGAACTTGCCCTCGCGCTCACTGCGGCCGGTACGGGCTGGCAGACCCTGCCCACGCTGCAGTCCGGCAAGGATTCTCTCGCGGGACTCGGTCTCGCGGGCTGGGGCAGCCTGAAACTCGCGCTGCCCACCGGGCCCGGTTCCGGCGCCACCGGCGCCGCGATCGAGGCCGTCGCCGCGGCCACCGTGAATGCGGGCACCGGCCCGCTCACCGAAGCGCAGGCGGCTTCACCTCAGGTCACTGCCGCGATCGGCGCGCTCGAGAACGGCAGCAGGTCCATCGACGGCACCCCAGCGGCGACGGCCGATACCCTCGACAAGCTCTCCGCCCGATCCGACCACACGGCGGCCTCCTTCCATGCGGTCCCCGCCACCGAGCAGCAGGTCTTCGCGCACGGAGACGGTCTGATCGCGTTCGCACCCGCTGGAGCCACGCCGGTCGCCGACCACCCCGCAGCGATCCTCACCACCCCGTGGGTCGACGAGACCCTCGGCCGCGCGGCCGCGCAGTTCGTCGAGTTCCTGCGGCAGCCGGAGCAGGCGCAGTCACTGGTGGATGCGGGCTTCCGCGTCGGCGACCGGACGCCGGCCGCTACCGAGCGCACCCCGATGCCCGCACTCGAACAGGTATTGGCCCCCGCGGCCGCTCCCGCCGCGGCACGCCTCGCGTCGACGTTCGCGAACCCGGCCGTCCCCCAGGCCACGACGATCCTGCTCGACGTCTCCGGGTCCATGGGTTACGCCGACGGCGACGGCACACGGCTCAGCAACACCGTCGACGCGCTGTCCGCGCGGATCGTGGCACTCGGTGAAACGTCGAACGTCGGTTTGTGGGTGTACAGCCGCGGACTCGACGGCAGCAAGCCGTACCTCGTGAAGGTGCCGACCGGCCCGATGTCCGACGGCGATCGCAGGCAACGGCTCGAGACCGCGCTGCAGTCGCTGCGCCCGGCCACGGCGACGTCCACGTACGCGTCGATGATCGCCGCCCACGACAGCGCGGTGAACGCGTTCGTCGACGGACGCCCCAATTCCGTACTACTCATCACGGACGGACCCAACGACGACACCTCGACCACGAAACAGCAACTGACGAAAGCACTCTCCGGCACGGCGCATCCGGTCCGCGTCGACGTGATCTCGATCGGCGAGAACAGCGACCAGGGGACGCTGCAAGCGATGGCCCAGCAGACGAACGGGACATTCGCGGCGGTGCCGTCCACACAGGGTCCCGCGCTCGCGGACGCGCTCGAGAAGACGCTGTCGTAGGCCATGGTGCGCATCGCGATCTTCGGAGCCTTCCTCGCGCTCGTCAGTTGGTGGGTGTACCGCCGTCTGGTCCGCGCGACCGGGCTGAAGGGGCGTCCCGCCCGCGCCGTCGGCGTGGCGCTGGTCGTGCTGTGGGTCCTGGCACTGATCGGAATCGGCAGCGGTGAGGTGTTCGACCCGGTGTGGGCGCGGATCCCCGGCTTCGTCGGCTGGGTGTGGCTCGCGGCGCTGCTGTACCTCGTCCTCGGGTTGATTCTGGTTGCCGCGGGCTCGGGTATCGCCCGGCTCGCGGGGCGCCCGCAGCCCACGGATCCGTCCCGGCGCCGCGTCCTGCGCGGTGCCACCGTCGCCGTGACCGTCGCGGCGATCGGTGCCGCCGGATACGGCGTCACCGAAGCGCACACGCCGCGCATCCAACGGGTCCGGGTGCCGCTGCGGCGCCTGCCGAGCGAGTTCGCCGGCATGCGGATCGCCCTCGTGACCGATCTGCACGTCGGCCCGTCCCGTGGAATCGGGTTCACCCGCAAGGTCGTCGAACTCGTCAACGCGCAGAAGCCCGAACTCATCCTGCTCGGCGGCGATCTCGTCGACGGCACGGTCGCGAAGGTGGGACGCGACCTCGAGCCGTTGCGTGACCTGCGCGCGCCGCTGGGCGTGTTCGGCGTGAGCGGCAATCACGAGTTCTACGCGGGCGACGGAGGACGCTGGCTGGATCTGTGGGACACACTCGGCATCCGGACGCTGCGCAACGAACGCGTCGAGATCCACCGCGGCGGCGGCGTCATCGATCTCGCCGGCATCCACGACCTCACCTCCCCCGCCCCCTATGAGCCGAACCTTGCCGCCGCGCTGGACGGCCGCGACCCCGACCGCTTCGTGATGCTCCTGGCGCACCAGCCGAAGCAGGCCCTGGAGGCTTCCGAACTCGGCGTCGATCTGCAGATGTCGGGACATACCCACGGCGGCCAGATGTGGCCGCTGGGCTACCTCGTCCCTTTGCAGCAGCCTTCGGTGATCGGTCTCGACCAGGTCGGCGACACTGTCATTTACACCTCCCGTGGCGCGGGCGCTTGGGGTCCTCCGGTCCGTGTCGGTGCGCCCCCCGAGATCACGATCCTCGAACTCGCGAGCCGACCCGGCACCGACAGCTGATCCCCACTCCAGCGTGATGGGTGAAGTGGGGGGTGATAAAGCGTCACGACACGGAGACCGAGCCGCCCCACCGGTGCGCGGTGTGCCTTGATGGTGGTTCCGTGTCGACACCGGGGTGTGGACCGCACACCGTAGCCGAACCCGAAGGACGTGAATTGACCGAGCAGCGCAACGCGGTCGGCGACGAAACCACAGTGTGGGCCCCCAGCCGGCTCATCAGCCGACTCCAGCGGAACGCCGGTCTCACCGTCGTCCGGGCACCGCAGGGCTTCGGGAAGTCGAGCCTCGCGACCGCGTGGCACCGATTCGCACGAGACGCCGGGCGCACCACTGTCGTCATTGCGCCCCCCGAACCGACGGCCACTACCGACGGATACTGGACACACGTCGGCGAGCAACTCGTGAGTGTCGGCGTCACCGGCGGCGTGGACGGGCTGCGATCGCTGTCGCGTGCTGACCGTCCGGTCGATCTGATCCTCGAACGCATCGACCGGCACCCCGACCCCGACATCGAGCGTCAGATCCTCGATCTGGTCGACGACTGCGCTTCGGTCAACGTCATGGTGACGGTCGTCGGGCGATCGATGTTCGACGATCCGCTGTCCTTCGGACCGGAGCACCACACCGTCCGAGCCGACGACCTGCTGTACACCCTCGACGACATCCGGGAGATGTTCGCTGCGGCCGGCGTTCATCCGACGGACCCCGACGTGCACGAACTCCACCGCCGGACCGGAGGGCTGTCCTTGCTCGCCACGGCGGTTCTCGCGGCGACGCGGTCTGCTCGCCCGCTGACCGATGTGGTCCTCGGACAGGCCTACGCCGAAGCGATCACGAGTTACGTCCGCGACGACGTCCTGGGGACGTCGAACGCCGAGCTACGAACGTTTATGGTCAGCACGGCGACCGCCTATGCGGTCACCGTGGAGTTGGCGCGGTACCTAGGCGGCGGCCCCGACGCAGCCCGGTACCTGCGCGACCTCGAGGCAGCAGGAATCCTGGACCACCTCGACACCGCGGACGGCGACGCCTGGCAGCTGCCGACCGCCGTACGCACCGAGCTCCTCGCCGTGCAACGCGCCGAGGGCATGGACCCGTCGGCGCGGTCGACGCTGTTGGCACTTCACCATCGGGACCGGGGCGAGCACGCGGCCGCGCTGCGCTGCGCCGCCGAATCCGAGAACTGGGACCTCACCGTCGAACTGTTCGACCAGCACGGGGCCGAACTGGTCAACAGGCATCTCGAACTGCTCAGGAACGTGCTGCTCGTCCTGCCCGGGCCGGTGATCGAGGCGCATCCTGCAATCAGCGGCATTCGCGACCTCGTGCGGCACCTGTCCGGCGACCACTCCGACGACGCCGAGCCGTACGACACCGCCGACCTGCTCGACCTCACCGTGGCGGAGGACCCTCGCGCAGCCCTCAGTGTGGTGGGCAACCGAATCCTCCTGCAGCGCATCGCGGGCGACTATGCGTCGGCCGCCGATCAGACACGCCGCCTCAACCGCTCGATCTATCGCCTGCTCGATGCGGAACCCGATGCGATCACCGACTTCCTGCCGTTCCTGCGCATGCAGATGGGGCTCACCTATCAACTGTCGGGCGATTTCGCGGAGTCCACCGTCGAACTTCGCCGCGCCCACCGTCTGGGTACCGCGCGAAGCATGAACTACATCTCTCGCAACGCGGCCGGCAACTCCGCTCTCAACTGGGCTTTCGCGGGAGAACTGCAGCGAGCTCACGACTGGCTGGTTGCCGAGGAGCAGTCCCCTGCGGGCGAAGACTGGACCGAAGCCCTCGTTCGGATCGGCGGCGCCGTCGCGCGCGTCCTCACGGCCCTCGGCACCCTCGACGTCGATACGGCCGGCAAAGCTCTCGACACACTCGGCGAGTTGCCGGCAGTCGCCGAGCTCTGGCCGTTCGTCGCGTTCGCACGCTGCAGGTACTCGATCGCGGCGGGTCGGCCGGTCCAGGGGCTCACCGCGCTCACAGAGTGCGCCGACGCCCGAGCACGCGCCAACGGCGCCTTCGTCAGTTCGCTGCTCGACGCCACCGAGATCGAGGTCCACCTCGCGCTCGGGGATGCCCGTCGAGCGCGGATACTCGCGGATTCTCTGCCGTGCGACACCCCGTGGGCGGTCGTAGCGGTGGCCCGAACCCACCTCCTCACCGGCGACTACCCGTCCGCGATCACCACGTGCCGCCGGTACGACTGGCTCGGTACCCCGTACACCCGCGCACATCTCGAGTCGCTCGTGATCGAGGCCGTGGCCGCGTTCAGCCTCGACCGGCGCGACGACGCCGGACGGGCCTGGTCCCACGCCTGCACCATCGCCGACCGTGCCGGAATCCGGAGTGCCTTCGCAACAGTCGATCGCCAGACCGTGATCTCCCTCGACGAACAGGCATCTCGACCGTCGCCGACCTTGACAGAGTTTCTCGCCACACCGGAAGTCGCACACTATCCCCCGACGTTGCTTTTCCCGCTCCTCACCGACCGGGAGAAGACCGTGCTCGACGGCGTCGCGCGCGGCCTGACCGTCGGCCAGATCGCCGCGCTGGCGTTCCTCTCCGCATCGACGGTCAAGACCCACAAGCGGACCCTGTATCGAAAGCTGAACGTTCACTCGCGTGCGGAGGCACTTTCCCGCGCTCGCAGCTTCGGTTTCCTCGACGCGTCTTAGCGCCCTTAGGCCCCTTTCGTCTTGGCTGCTCGAGAAGGGGCAGCGTACGGAGCGGTGCGGTTGATGGTGGACCCAAATATTCTGTCTATCCTACGATTCCGTCCGCCACGGACTTCGACCACGGAACGCGGCGGAGCACACCGGGCGACTACCCAGCCGGGCAGAGAATCTCGCGCGCCTGGTTCCAGAATGGATACAGTTCAGGGGTACTCGCACCGGGATGATCCACCCGCGCCACCGGCTCGAATTCGAGGTAGGTCCGGCCCGGCATCGAAGCGGTGTTGCACGCCTCGAGGCCCAGTTTCGCCGCCGGCGCCACAGGAAGTCCCCTCCCCCAGGGCCCGAGATCACTGGCGACGAAGGCGTTCAGTCCATCGCCCCACCGATCGAACGCGAACTGCAGATCGAACGTGCACCCGTCGGGCAGTAGTTCGGCACAGGTCATCGTCCGACCTTTGACGGTGGCGACTTCGTTCGCGAGTGGGCGATCCGTCGACGCCGGCGCCACATCCGACAGCACGCGATAGAACGCGACACCGGTGCCGAACAGCGCGGCAACGAGGAGTACGGCGACGATGATCCTCGACATGGCCTCCCCCTCCTCGGGCGGTGCGACCGTGTCTCAGGGTCGCTGCGCGAGCGTCAACCTGATCCCGTGTCGAGTAGCCACCCGGCCACTTTCGTCCCGCCACCCCTCGACCCGCTCGAGCGCGGCATCCTTCACCTGATCACGGTCGGACTCCGGAATCGACTCCCACAACATCCGCTGGCCGTGCGAACGGGTCCACGAGTACCAATGCCCCGGATCATCGAAAGTGAGATCGAGGTCGAATGTACTGGTGCGCGCGTGCACGAGGCCGGCGTTCCGCATCAAGCCCTCGACCGCGGCGTCGGTCCCGAACGGCCCGTCCGGATCCCGCGGATCGACCGGGAAGAACCGCGAATCCCGATACGGCGCGAACAGGTCGTCGAGCTCCTCCCAACGCGGGTCCCACGCACCGAACGTCGAGACCCCCACCGTCCCGCGCGGCACCAGCAGGGAACGCCACGCCGTCAGAGCGGCCGCCGGATCCGGCAGGAAGAACAACATGAACGACGCGGTGATGACGTCATAGCGGCCGGACGGAAGCGTCGGCCGCATCGCGTCCATCACCTGCACATGCGTGTTCGTCAACCCGCGGGCCCGAGCCTCGTGGGCGGTGATGGCCACCATCCGCGGCGCGAGATCGATTCCGGTCACCTCACCGGACGGGCCGACCGCCTCCGCCAGCCGAAAGAGCACCGCGCCCCGACCGCAGCCGATGTCGAGCGCCTGCGCGCCTGGCGGCGGCGCTACCGCCTCGACGAGACGATCCGCGATCGGCCCGAAGAACGAGACGCCCACGTTGTCGTAACTGTCCGCCACCAAGTCGAAGAGATCTGCGACCCGAGCGGTATGCACCTCTTCCGGCACCTCGACCATTCATCGATCATCTGCCCGGCAGACCGAGAGGTCAACGACGTTTCGGTATCGGCCGCCCCGCTCGTCCGGGCCTGCGGGTCGCGGCCACCGACATACGTGACACTCGCCGCCAACCGGGCTCGAATTCCGGGTATCTGTCAGTTCCGTCTGCTCCGGATTCTCGCACCCGGCACTGGCCTGTGTGCGACGAAGGGGCCGGTCCGCCCATTGGACGGATCGACCCCCTTCGTTCACGCGTCAGTCGGAGTAGGCCTCGATCGGCGGGCATGAGCACACGAGGTTGCGATCACCGTGCGCGCCGTCGATTCGCCGCACCGCGGGCCACACCTTGGGCCGCGCAGTGCCGCGCGGGTATACCGCGATCTCCCGCGAGTACGGGTGATTCCATTCGGAAACAAGGCACTCGGCGGTGTGCGGGGCGCCGCGGAGCGGGTTGTCGTCGACAGGCCACTCCCCTGCCGCGACCCGATCGATCTCGCGACGGATCGCGATCATCGCGTCGCAGAACTCGTCGATCTCGGCCAGGTTTTCGCTCTCGGTGGGCTCGACCATGAGTGTGCCGGCGACCGGGAAGCTCATGGTCGGGGCGTGGAAACCGTAGTCGGCGAGGCGCTTGGCGACGTCGTCGACCGTCACGCCAGTCTCCTTGGTGAGCGGACGCAGATCGAGGATGCACTCGTGCGCGACCATTCCGTTCTCGCCCGTGTAGAGCACCGGGAAGTACTCGTCGAGACGCCGCGCAATGTAGTTGGCCGACGCGATGGCCGTCAGCGACGCCCGGCGCAGGCCCTGCGCGCCCATCATCTTGATGTACGTCCACGTGATCGGCAGGATCGACGCACTACCGTACGGCGCCGCGGAGACCGGACCGCACTGCCCGAGTGCCGGCGCCATCGGATGCCCCGGCAGGAACGGTGCGAGGTGTGAGCGCACACCGATCGGTCCGACACCGGGGCCACCGCCACCGTGCGGAATGCAGAACGTCTTGTGCAGGTTCAGGTGACTCACGTCGCCGCCGAACCGCCCCGGACGCGCCAGCCCGACAAGCGCATTCAGGTTGGCACCGTCGACGTACACCTGACCGCCGGCGTCGTGGACGGCCGCGCAGATTTCACCGATCTCATGCTCGTACACACCGTGCGTCGACGGGTAGGTGATCATGATCGCGGCCAGCCGCTCGGCGTGATCGGCGATCTTGGCGCGCAGGTCGTCGAGATCGACGTCGCCGTTCTCGCGGCACGCCACCACCTCGACGCGCATCCCGACCATCACCGCGGACGCGGCGTTGGTGCCGTGCGCACTGGACGGGATCAGGCAGGTGTCTCGGTGGTCGTCACCGCGGCTGAGGTGGAAGTTGCGAATCGCGAGCAGGCCCGCGTACTCGCCCTGGCTGCCGGCATTGGGCTGCAGGCTCACCGCGTCGTACCCGGTGATCGCGACCAGCCAGTCCTGCAGGTCCTCGATGACCTGCAGCATCCCCGGTGCGTCCTCGATCGCGAACGGGTGCAGCTTCGAGAATCCGGGCCACGTGATGGGCTCCATCTCGGCGGTCGCGTTGAGCTTCATCGTGCACGAGCCGAGCGGGATCATGCTGCGATCGAGGGCGATGTCCTTGTCGGAAAGCGCGCGCAGGTAACGCAGCATCGCGGTCTCGGTGCGGTACTTGGTGAACGATTCGTGTTGCAGGTACGCCGTGGTGCGGTCACCGAACGGCGCCGGAGTGTGCGCGCACTCGGCATCCCCGGAAACCCCGAACGCCGCGAGCACCGACTGGACGTGCGCCTCGGTGGTCGCCTCGTCGCACGCGATCCCCACGTGGTCGGCGTCGACCAGACGTAGGTTGACGCCCCAGGCCTTCGCGTTCGCCACGACCTCCTCGCCGCGCCCCTCGACACGCGCGAGAACCGTGTCGAAGAACTGTTCGTGCACCACCTCGACGCCCGCGGCCTTCAGGCCGTCGGCCAGGAACTCGGCGCGCTGATGGACCCGCTGGGCGATGGCCTTGAGGCCCTCCGCGCCGTGGTAACTCGCGTACATCGCTGCGACGATCGCGAGCAGCACCTGCGCGGTGCAGATGTTGCTGGTCGCCTTCTCGCGCCGAATGTGCTGTTCGCGGGTCTGCAGCGCCAGTCGATACGCCCTGTTGTTGTCGGCGTCCACCGAGATGCCGACCAGGCGTCCCGGGAGCTGACGAGCATGCTTGCCGTGCACCGCGAGGTAGCCGGCGTGCGGACCGCCGAAGCCCATCGGGACACCGAAGCGTTGAGTGGTGCCGAAGCACGCGTCAGCGCCCATCTCGCCGGGCGGCGTCAGGAGCGTGAGGGCGAGCAGGTCCGCGCCGACCGCGACGAGTGCGCCCCGTTCATGGGCGTCCGCGATCATCGAAGCGTGGTCGACGACCCGACCCGACGCGCCCGGAAGCTGCGCGAGGACACCGAAGAACTCACCGTCGGGCAGGCCCCGAGTCAAATCCGCCTCGACGATCTCGATGCCGAGCGGCTCGGCGCGCGTGATCACCACGGCGCGGGTCTGCGGGAACAGGTCGGCGTCGAGAACGAAGCGCGGAGACTTGCTGCGCGACGCCCGTCGCAGGAGCGTCATGGCCTCGGCTGCGGCGGTGCCCTCGTCGAGCATCGAGGAGTTCGCGATCTCCATGCCGGTGAGGTCGCCGACCATGGTCTGGAAGTTGAGCAGCGCCTCGAGGCGGCCCTGGCTGATTTCCGGCTGGTAGGGCGTGTAAGCCGTGTACCAGGCCGGATTCTCCAGGATGTTGCGCACCAACACGGGCGGCGTGAGGGTGTCGTAGTAGCCGAGGCCGATCATCGAGGTGGCGACCGTGTTGCGCGCCGCCAGCTCCGTGAGGGCTGCAAGAGCCTCGTGCTCGGAGAGGGGCGCGTCCAGCACGTCGAGACCGGCCGCGACACCGCCGGGTGCCGGGTCCAGGATGCTGTCCGGAACGGCTCGTGCCGCAAGTTCGTCGAGCGATTCGACGCCGACAACGTCGAGAATGCGTGCCAGTTCGGCCGAGTCGGGACCGACATGGCGGTCGGCGAACGAATGGCTACGAGCGTCGATCAAGTGAACTCCCAGGCGGTTCGTCAGGTGCAGGATGCGCTCCACGAATGGAACGGTCCTCCCCCTCTGTCGCCTGCTCGAAGTTCCGAGCGCCTGAGAGATTCGGCTGCCACATCGGCCGGCATTGTGCACGGACGACGTACGCCTTTCCCCGTGGGCGGGTGGGTACTCCCACCGCTTTCCAGAGGCGTCGGAGCCCGCACGGTCCTGGGTGCCTGAGAGATTGACGGGGAGGTGTTGCTCCTTCGGCGCCCGTACAGAGAAAACTCTGCACGGAACTCTCCCGCGCGACGGCGACGCACCGTCAGTCTATGCCACCACCGCCCGCCCGCCGAACGCCAGGAACCGTCTAGCCGGTCTTGCGGGCGCTCCGGTTCTTACGGCGCGATGCCAACTCGTCTTCAGGGCTCTGGGTGGCCTCGCCACCGTCGGCGCGTTCCGCCGGGAAATCGGCGATCGTTCCGGTGAGTTCGCGCATCGCTCCGCTGACCGCGATGCCGAACACGCCCTGCCCGCCCTGCAGCAGATCGACCACCTCTTCGGCCGACGTGCATTCATAGACCGTCGTGCCGTCGGAGAACAACGTGATGCGAGCGAGATCGCCGACACCGCGCTGGCGCAAGTGGTCCACCGCGACGCGAATGTTCTGCAGCGAGATGCCGGTATCCAGGAGTCGCTTGACGATCTTGAGGACGAGAATGTCCTTGAACGAGTACAGCCGCTGGCTGCCGGAGCCGGCGGCACCACGAATGGACGGGACGACAAGATTGGTGCGGGCCCAATAGTCCAACTGGCGGTACGTGATGCCCGCGATCTGGCAAGCACTCGGCACCCGGTAGCCGACGAGTTCGTCGGGAACGGAGTCATCGGGGAACAGCCCGGGCTGCATGTCGTCGACGGTCGACACCTTCGAGGCCTGGCCAGTTGCCTCGTCAGTGAGGTTCAACTGCTGCTCCTGCGGCCGATCTCCCACGGACTACTCCCTCTCGCGTGTTCAGCGGCGGCGACGGTCGTTGTCGATTTCTCGAAACCCGTCAACCACACACTCGTGACATCGAGTAAACCCGAACGGTGGATCCACTCAGAGTACGCCCCGGACCCCTAGCGTGGCGTCCGTTCGCATGCACGACGCTAGGGTTCTCGGCGCATCGGGTCAACGCGACGCGCCCAAGAGTCTCAACCTCAAGTTGAGGTTGAGTGGGATTCAGCCGTCGGTCGCCTTGAAATCGTCCGGCGACACGGACTCGAGGAACTCCTTGAACTTCTCCACCTCGTCCTCTCGCTCGTCCGGCATCACCAGGCCGGCCTCGGCGAGTACCGCTTCCTCCACGAAGATCGGTACACCGATCCTCAGCGCGATGGCCACCGAGTCCGAGGGCCTGGCGGACACGCGAACCTCGCCCTCGAACACCAGATCGGCATAGAACGTGCCGGCCTGCAAGTCCACGATCCGCACCTCACGCAGTGTGTGCCCGAAAGCCTCGAGCAGATCTTTGATGAGATCGTGCGTCAGTGGGCGGGCAGGTTCGACTCCCTGCTGCTCCAGCGCAATCGCGGTTGCCTCGGTCTGGCCGATCCAGATCGGCAGATAGCGGTCGCCATTGCTTTCACGCAGTAACAGCACCGGCTGGTTCTGCGGCTGCTCGACACGGATCCCGATCACACGCATCTCACTCATCGCGTCCTCCACCTCGTACCGGTGACCGGGTCCACCTCGAACGGCGAACGAGCCCCGCTTGACGTACTGCCCCGATTCTATTCGAACCTGCTACGGCCGTCAGCGATCGAGCGCCCCGCGGACCGCAGCCTTGACGAGACAGGTGTGCAGCGTCAGCGACAGGGCGGCCAGCTCCCGAACCATCTCTTCGGCGCGATCACGCGCACCGGCATCGCGCCCCTTCGCAACCGGACCAGCGATCTGCGCAACCAACCCGGCCTCGCGATCGGCGGCCAGCTTGAATGCCCGCAGATGCCGCACCTCGAGTCCGAATTCGGACATCGAGTTCGCTGTGCGCGCAAGGGTGACGGCGTCCTCGTCGAAGAACCCGGCAGCTCCGGGGACGATGAGCCCGCTGCGCAACAGTTCGCTCAGGAACTTCGCGTCGATACCCGCGCGGTCCATGAGGTCGTCCCTGCTGATCCGCACCTCACGGTCGGACCGGAACTCTTCCGGTGACACCTCGCCGGGCGCGATCGCGAGCGTGCGAGGGCGGCGCGGTGCCGAATCCACCGCGCCCACCGTCGCCGCGCTCTGGTCGATCGCTTCGAGCTGTTCCTTGATCACCTTGAGCGGAAGGTACTGATCCCGCTGCGCGGTGAGCACGAATCGCAGACGCTCGCAGTCCGCGATCGAGAATCGCCGATAGCCGGACGGGGTTCGCTCGGGGCTGATGAGCCCCTCGGCCTCCAGGAACCGAATCTTGGAGATCGTGACGTCCGGAAAATCCGGGCGGAGTCGATCGAGCACCGTGCCGATCGACATGCCCGTGGCAGCGTCCTGCCGAACAGCCGTCATCAGCTACCTGCACCAGCCGCGGATTCGCCGATCTGCGGGCCGCCGCTGTTGCCACGCGGTCCAGTGAGGAAGACCAGACGGAACTTTCCGATCTGCACCTCGTCACCGTTCGCGAGCACCGCCGAGTCGACAGGCTCACGGTTGACGTACGTGCCGTTCAAGCTACCCACGTCCACGACCTGGAACTCGTCGTCGTCCTGACGGAACTCGGCGTGCCGACGGCTCACCGTGACGTCGTCGAGGAAGATGTCGCTGTCGGGGTGACGCCCGGCGGACGTCGTCGGCTGATCGAGCAGGAAGCGCGAGCCCGCGTTGGGGCCCCTCTTCACGACGAGCAGCGCGGACCCCGCGGGCAGACCCTCGACTCCGGAGACCGGGGCCTCGGCCGTCTGCGACGACTGGGTGTCCATCTCGTTGAGAAAATCCGCACGGAAAACCGATGTGGTCTCGGCCGGCGTCTCTCCGTAAACCGCGTCGTTGCCGTTCTCGCTCACCGTTTCTCCTCCTCAATCCGTCGATCCGGGAGCGCCCTGGGCGCCCCCGGATTCACGCGGTACAACTCGGCCTCGACGAAGTCTCGGCCACGATCACATTCCGGCGCGGATCTGCGCACCGCCACGGCTCTGCGCTCACCTCGACCGTACCCTGAGAGTGGCGGTGCGTGTAGGCGGACAGGCCGGGCGGTGACCCGCGAAATCAGCTGCCCGAGATGGCGAGGTATCCCTCGGCGTCCAGGGTTCCGGCGAGCACCGCGTCCAGGCCCGCCTCGTCGTCGACCTCCAGGTCGACGAGCCAGCCGTTGCCGTACGGCTCGGTGTTCACCAGTTCGGGGCTGCCGTCCAGATCCTCGTTGACGGCAACCACTTTCGACGTCAACGGCGCGAAGATGTCGGAGACGCTCTTCGTCGACTCGACCTCGCCGAACGAGTCACCGGCGGTCACGTCCTCGCCGACTGCGGGAAGCTGCACGAACACGACGTCACCGAGCTGCGACTGCGCGAAGTCCGTGATGCCCACGCGCACCGTCGTCGGACCCGTCCGCCGCACCCATTCGTGCTCTGCTGTGTAGCGCAGATCGGCAGGGGTAGCGAGCTCACTCACGGTGGCTTCCTTTCGGGGACGGCCCGGCGAGCGGACCGAAGAAGATCAGTTTCCGGGACGAGCGTATTGGCGTGGTGAGATGTCCCGCAAGGCGGCGACGGTGACCTGCGAAGATTGCTCGATTCGCAGCTGCCCTCCGCTCCGCGCGACGGTGTCGACCACGCCACCGGGGATGTTCAATGCCGCTGCAAGCGTCGGCGGGTCACCGATCGCGACCACGCGGAACGGAGCAGAGACCTTGCGCCCGTCGACGGTGATGTTGCCCCCACCGCCAGTGACCCACGAATCCACGCCGATGCGAATCGGATCCGCTGACGCACCTTGGATTTCGATCGCCTCGGCACCGGCGGCCCGCAACTCCTGCAGAAGATCGAGGATCACCTCGGAACCGACGGACGTTCCGGGATCCTGAACCGTCAGGATCACCCCGGGGCCGACCGCGGCGACGGTACCCGCCTGTATCGAGAGAGCCGACAAGCGCGCCTTCGCCTCGTCGAGTGCGGCACCGGAACCGCCGCCGCCCGCCTCGAGTTTCGACAGCGTCTGCTCGAGTCCGGCGACCTCCTGCCGCAGCGCCGCCTCGCGCTGGTTCAGGTTGCCCAGGACGACCAGCAGATCGGCGGGCCGTGCCGAGTCGAGATTGTCACCGGAACCTGTGCTGCTCACCTGCGTCGCGATACCCACCCCGAGCGCGGCCATGAGCAGGACGGCCAGTAGCCCGAAGCCGAGCCGTCCCCGGGAACGCGCGGGGGGTTTCGGCGGCATCTCGTGCCGGCCTTCGGTGCGCGGCCCGGTGGGGGTCCCGTTGTCCTGCATACCGATCACGCTCCGAACAGTCGCCGCCGCAGCGCGGCCGCATTGCCGAAGATGCGGATGCCGAGGACGACGATGATGGCGGTCGACAACTGGGTGCCGACTCCGAGTTGATCACCGAGCCAGACGATCAGCGCGGCGACGAGCACGTTGAACACGAACGACACGACGAAGACCTTCGAGTCGAAGATCTCGTCGAGGTACGCGCGCAGGCCACCGAAGACGGCGTCGAGCGCTGCGACCACCGCGATCGGCAGATAGGGCTGGACCGCGTCGGGCACCTGCGGGCTGAAGGCGACCCCGACCACGATTCCGACGACGAGCGCGAGCACTCCGTAGAGCGCATATCCACCTTTCACGGTGCCCCGGTTTCCTGTGCGTACCTCACTTCACGACCTGCGGCAGCGGGTAGCTGCAGGTCGCCTGACTCGGCGATGGAGAATCCCACGCCGTAGAAATCCCGGACTGCCGCCATTCGCAGATACGCGTCGCTGACGACGAAACTGGTCTGCAGCTTGGCGGGAGATCCGATGGCCGACACCCGGTAGGGCGACGGCACGGGCTGATTGTCGACGAGCATCGCGCCACCTGCCTGTCGGATCGTGACGCCCGGCCCGACACGCACGTCGCCGATGGCAACGGCCTCGGCCCCGGCCGCCCAGAGGGAGTTGACGACTGACTGCAGGTCTCGGTCGAGAACTCCCGCCTGCGGCGAACCCGGCGCACGCTGCGACGAGTCCGATAGATCCGGGCGCGCCGCCGGGTCCGTCAGCGTCACCACGATCCCGGGTCCGTGCACCGGCTCGGCGGCCGCGGCCGACTCGAGGGTCCGCAACTGCTCGAGTACCTGGGAGCCCTCGGCGTCACCCGCGAGGACCTTGGCCCGCAGAGCGTCGACCTGGACGGCCAGGTGGCCGCGGGTCGTGGCGAGGCTCCGGCCTCGGTCCTCGGCGTCGCGCACCTTGGTGAGCATCTCGCCACGGGTCGCGTCGACATCGGACGCTGACGACGACGCCTGCGCGTAGGCGATCCCGAAGACGAGCCCCACCAGAAGCGCCCCGAACGCGATCCATGCCCCGGCCGCGATCCGCGACGGTCTCGAGTGCCCCTGTTCCCGGTCCGCGGCAGCCCCGGCGTATCCGGGGTCGAGATGGTCGTTCATGAGCGACTTCAGCAGCGACGGGACCGGGTTTCGCCGCACCGGCCGGGGTGCACCGCTCACGGGCCGCTCCGGGGCACCGTACGGGCGACGCCGACAGCCTTGGCGATGTAGATCCCGGCCGTCCATACGTACAGCACGGTGCCCCAGACCAGGAGCGCATATCCCCACGCGTGAGCGATGGACGCGATCGCCCAGTCCCCCTGCGCGGCCAGCACCAGCGGAAGCGCGAACATCAGCGCGAACGTCGCGGCCTTGCCGAGGTAGATGACCTCCGGCGGCGGCAGGCTCCGCCGACGATAGATCGGCAGGGTGAGCGCGAGGATCAGGTCACGCCCGATCAGAATGGCAGCGACCCACCACGGGATGATGTCGCGCAGCACGAAAGCGATCAGGGTCGTGATCACGTACAGCCGGTCGACGAACGGATCGAGCAGCGCGCCGAACCGCGACATCTGGTTCAGCAGCCGCGCGAGCTTGCCGTCGGCCCAGTCGGTGAAGCCGCTGAGCATGAGCAGCGCCAGGGCCCAGCCGTCGGCCTGCGGCCCCAACAGCAGGTACAGGAAGAGCGGTACCCCCGCCAGGCGGATCATGCTCAGGAGATTGGGGATCGTGAGGATGCGGTCGGCCCCCGCGGGGGGGCTCACGTTCTGCTGTCCTACCGCGTCCACCAACATTCCTCTCGGCACCCCGTGTCCTTGTCGGTACGCCAGCCTTCCACATACGGTGTCGCATTTCAGTGACCGACCGGATGGGGCCTCGACGCTCAGCGGTCGATGAGACCCCGTGGAATGCGAGCGATCGACCCGGCGGTGAGGCTGCCGAGATAGAGCCAGTCCGGGGTCTCGCGGACTCCCGTCACCGGCGAGTAGCTGCCTTTGCCTCCCTGCAGGCTGTGCACGATTCGGCCGTCGGCGTCGAGGCCGAGTACCCAGGCCCGGTGTTCCGGATCGGGCTGGACGAAGTCCGGAAGGTTCGCGGTGAGGATTCGCAGGGTCGGATGCGGCGCCACCTGGTCGAGCAGTCGCATCCGCGGGCTGTACAGCGCCACCCAGAAAATGCCGTCCGCAGTCTGCGACGTGACGTTGTCGGGAATGCCCGGCAGGTTGTCCGACCACACGGTGACGGCTCCCGCACGTGGCCCGGTCAACTCGACCCGCTGGATCCGGTAGGAACCGGTTTCCGCCACGATCACGAACGACTCGTCGCGCGAGAGTCCCACCCCGTTCGCGAACTGAAGCCCGCCGGCGAGGAGATCGATGTCACCGGATCGCGGGTCGAACCGGAGCAGGCGTCCGGTGCCCGAGTGCTCGAGCAGGTCGAGACGATGGTCCGGGACCGTGAACCGCGACGACGAGTCCGTGAAATAGACGACGCCGTCACTTCCGACGGCGGAGTTGTTGCAGGCCAGCAGCGGCGTCCCGAGCGCGGTGTCGGTGAGTACCTCCACCCGACCGGTCTCGTCGACGCGCAACACGCCACGCTCGCTGTCGCACACCAGGTATCGGCCGTCGTCGAGCACCTCGACACCGAGCGGGCGCCCGCCGGTGTGGGCCAGTTCGGTCGCCCGCCCGACGGCGTCGAAGCGCCACAGTCGCCCGTCCTCGCCCCCGGTGATCACTCGTCCGTCGCCGTCGACCGCGACGTCCTCCGGCCCCCTGCCGGCGGGCAGCTTCCACTGCTCCGCCGCATCGAGTAGGCGATTGGGGGCGAGCACACCGGTGAGTGCGGGGGCGGGGGGTGGCTGCCAGGCCACGGGCTCGACGCCGGTGCGGTCCAGTGCGCGCAGTGCCGATCGCAGGAGGGTCACGGCGCTGACGCTAGTCCCGCGGCGCAGGACTCACACGAATTTCAGCGCCAGGCGAAGCTGGGTTGTGCGAACTCGGACACCCGGGTGTGCCGGCCGTGCAGAACGACCTCACAGAACTGGTGGATCACCGCCCCGGTGGGTGCATGGATGTGCTCGCCACGGAACGGCCAGCACGCGACTGGGTCGGGTGATCCGGGGATCTCGACGAACTGCGTCGGTACATCGAGTTCGTCCAGCGGAACGGAGAAGACGTGTGCCACCTCGTCCGGGCTCGGCACCACCGAGTCGACGGCCCGCTCGGACCACACGACGAACGGGGTCATGACGTAGCCCGACCGGGTCACGTAGTCGTCGAGCCGACCCAGCACGTCGTCGGGCCCGACCTCGATACCGAGTTCCTCGCGCAGTTCGCGCAGTGCGGCATCCCTGGCGGTTTCACCGGGATCGAGCCGACCACCGGGGAGCGCGAACTGCCCTGCATGGGCACGCATCTTCGCCGGACGCAGAGTCAGCGGGAACACCGGCACCCCGCCGGCGCCCTGCATCACCGCGATCACCACGGCTGCGGCCCGCCGGTCGCCGAGCGGGACCGTCACCGCGTCCAGAGCCTCGAGTGCGGACTGGATCTCCGGTCTCGTGAACCGTTTCGGGTCCGCCATGACCACCTCCTGTGCACAGAACCAGTGTTCGCCCGATCATGCACCATCGGCGCCGGGGCCTCGTATCGTGAGAACCTGCGATTGGGGTTCGGATGAACATGTCGTCGCGATCTCTCACCCGCCGCATCCTCAGCGGTAGTGCCGTCCTGTGCGCCACCCTGGCGGCCGTCACCGCGCCGGCACCGGCATCCGCCGCACCCGAGCCTGCGCCGTGTGCGTGGCGGTTCCTGTCCGACGGCGAGGTCCTCAACGTCGCGTTCCCCGACACCAATGCCGCGTACTGGGTTCTCCCGTACGCCCTCGGTCCGTCCGACACGATCGAGTTGTCCGGGACGTTCCCGTCGGCCCGGTACTTCTCGCTCAACACCTACGGCACCGACCTCGACACGATCGACACGCTGCGCGACGACGAGATCGCGCCCGACGCGGGCAGTTCCAACCCGTTCGACGTTCAGGTTGCCCGCTCGGCGCCACCGCAGGCGCGGCAGTGGCACGCGACGCTGGTCGCCGGCGCCGCCGACCCCACCCGGAACCAGATTCAGGCGCTTCGTCCCGGCGCGGCGCCGGTCGGGTTCCTCATCGTTCGCGTGTACGTCCCGGACGATCCCGCGTCGCTCAGCGGTGGTGTCCCGCTCCCGGACGTCCGGTACCGCATCGGCGGGGCGACTGTGCCGGTGCAGCCCTGCGGTCAGCCGTTCGATCCGAGCGGCTACACCGGGCCCGTCGCCGACGCCGCCCGCACGGGCTTCGATCGGGCGATCGAGTCGGCCGCATCCGGAGCCTTCCCCGGCAACGCCCCCGAGGCCACGTTCGTGAACCCCGCGAGCACGTCGGGTCTGTTCCCCAACGGCGACAACAAGTACATCGGGGCCCAGTTCACCCACCAGCCCGGGCGGGTCGTCGTGGTGCGCGGCCGTGCCCCGACCTTCCCGGACACGCGCGGCGGGACGGCCGTGACGGAACCAGGGCGTCAGGTGCGGTACTGGTCGATGTGTCAGAACGATCTGATCTCCCCGTACCCCGTGGTGGCCTGTGCCGCGGACTTCCAGACGACGCTCGACGCAGACGGCTTCTACAACTATGTGGTGGCCCCTCCGGAGGATCTTCCGTCGGTCCTCGAGCCCGGTGTGACCGTCGTCCCGTGGGGGTCCACCGACGTCCCGACAAAGCTGCTCTTCCTGCGAAACATGCTGCCGGACGACACGTTCTACCCACAGTCCATCCAGGCATCGCAGGCGGACGACGCCGATCCGGCAACATCGATGGGCGCCTACTACCCGACCGCGGCCTACTGCGCGACGAGCGTCCTCGCCGCTGACGGTTACCTGGCGTGCTTCGAGGGAGACGATTCATGAACTACCACATCCGGCTCGAGGAACGAGACGAACAGCCCGCGGCGGCGGTGTGTGGCGACGTCCCGGTCGAGGACATCGCCGGGTTCATCGGTGGGGCGTTCCGGCAGGTCGTCGCGGCCGCGGAAGAGTCCGGAATCCGTCTCGCCGGTCCACCGTTCGCGAGATACCGTCCCCTGCCGGGCGGTTCGTGGAACATCGAAGCCGGATTCCCCCTCACGCGGGCGATCGAGACGACCGGGAGGGTCGAGCCGACGTCGTTGCCGGCGGGTCCCGCGGTCACCACGCTGCACGTCGGCGCCTACGACAGTGTCGAACCCGCGTACATCGCGCTGACGTCATGGATCACCGAGCACGGATTCGTCACTGTCGGGGAGGCGTGGGAGTGCTATCTCGACGACCCCGACGTCGCCGATCCACGCACCGAAATCGTCATGCCCGTCGTCCGCCCGGACGCCAACCTGAACTGACAACTGCGACGATGCCGCCCCCGAAATCGAATCTGTCGGACGGATAGGGAAAGATCCCGCATCGTGATTCGCTCGGCTCGTCTCGGTTTCTTCTCCGCCCTCTCCACCTCGGTTCTGATCCTCACGGGGTGCAGCAGCACACCGACCGACGGCGAACCTGTCGTCATCTCCCGCGCCGCGCCGCAACCCGTCGCAGCCACCGCCCCACACACCACACCGCCCGCTGTGGTCGACGTCACCGACGATTCGCCGACCGCACGAGCCCGTGCCTCCACGACCACCTCCGCCGAAGTCGCATCGACACAGGTGAACTCGCTCGAACCGAGCACGGAACTCAGCAGCCAGGATCTGCTCTTCCTCTCGTACATCACCGAGTTCACACTGATGGAGAAGTCGGAAAGCGAACAGATCCGTCTCGGCCTGTCGATGTGCAACGCGCTCTACCGCGGGCAGAGCAAGTCCGACGTCACCGCCGACTACCGGCACGACGACCGCTACACGGCGCCCGAGGTCACGAATGTGCTGGGAGCCGCGACCGTCTCGTACTGCCCCGAGTTCGCCTGAGCGCAATGAGCGATCCGATCCCCTACGACGCGATGCGTCGGCTTCTCGGTCTCCCGATCCGTCGTGATCGGATCCCCGCGCCCTGGGCGGTCCGCAAGATCGATGCGGGAGACCACGCCGGGCATTGGGGCGTCTGGAAGGTGACAGGCGGATCACGCGACCTGGTCGAGACGTTCCCGATCTGGTCCGACGCGATCGGTCATCTGTGCGAAGGTTCGGACGACAGCTAGCACGGCCGATTCCGACGCGCGGATCGTCCGGTGCGGCAACGATGAACGGATGAGCCAGCCAGTCCGCATCGTGTGCGTGGTGTTTCCCGATGTCACTCAACTCGATCTCACCGGTCCCGCCCAGGTGTTCTCACGCCTGCCCGACACGGAGGTCCACTTCGTCTGGCATCGGCTCGAACCGGTGCCGACCGACGCGGGTTTCGCGATCCTGCCGACCGCGACGCTCGACGACGCCCCGCAGGCCGACGTGCTGTTCGTCCCCGGAGGTCAAGGCGCCTTCGTGCTGTTCGAGGATGCGACGATGCTCGACTTCCTGCGTCGGCAGGCCCGCGGCGCCCGCTACGTGACCAGCGTGTGAGCATCCAGCTGGCCATCGAATACGACCCGGCCCCGCCGTTCGATGCCGGCTCGCCACGACGTCCCGACGCCGACCCAGGCGAGGTCACGAACACCATTGCAGCGATGCAACGGTTTCGGGGTCGGCTCGTCGACAGGGCGGCCGCGCGACTCGCCAGCGGCCCCCATTGATCCAGATCTGGCTGATCCAGATCTGGCTGATCCAGATCTGCCGCAAACAATCCGGAAACAGAAAAAGTCCCAGGTGAAAACATTCACCTGGGACTTTCTCTCGGTCGGGCTGACAGGATTTGAACCTGCGACCACTTGACCCCCAGTCAAGTGCGCTACCAAGCTGCGCCACAGCCCGTCCACGCCCTCGTTCGGGCGCCACAGAAGATTACAACAGTGTCGCTCCGGAAAGCGAATCGACTGGTCAGCGCCCACTTTCGCCATCTCGGACGCTGCACCGCACGGGTCCTGGGATCGTCGCACAGCGAATCCGTATCGAATTGCTGTGCGACTCCGGCAGAACCCGTGCGGTCACGCACGATCAGCGCTTGTTGCGGTCCCGCTTCTCCCGCACACGCACCGAGATGCGGACGGGGCTGCCGTCGAAGCCGAACTCCTCACGCAGGCGACGCTCGAGGAACCGGCGGTAGCCGGCCTCGAGGAAGCCGCTCGTGAAGAGCACGAACGTCGGCGGGCGGGTGCTGGCCTGGGTCGCGAACATGATGCGGGGCAGGCGTCCGCCACGCATCGGCGGCGGCGTCGCAGCCACCACTTCCTTGAGCCAGTTGTTGAGGCGTCCGGTCGGGATGCGCTTGTCCCACGACTCCAGGGCCGTTTCGAGCGCCGGGACGAGCTTCTGGACGGCGCGACCGGTCTGTGCCGAGATGTTGACCCGCTGCGCCCACGGCACGCGGACCAGTTCGCGGTCGATCTCCTTCTCGAGCATCAGACGCCGGTCCTCGTCGACCAGATCCCACTTGTTGTACGCGATTACCAGCGCACGGCCCGTCTCTGCCACCAGACTCAGGACGCGCAGGTCCTGCTCGGTGATCGGCTTCGAGGCATCGATCAGCAGGATCGCGACCTCGGCAGCCTCGATCGCACCCTTGGTCCGCAGCGACGCGTAGAACTCGTGACCGCTGGCGTGGTTGACCTTCTTGCGCAGGCCGGCGGTGTCGATGAACTTCCACACCTTGTCGCCCAGTTCGACGAGCGAGTCGACGGGATCGACCGTGGTGCCCGCGACGTCGTGCACCACCGAACGCTCGTCGCCCGACAGCTTGTTGATCAGACTGGACTTGCCGACGTTGGGCTTGCCGACCAGCGCGACACGTCGCGGGCCCTCACCGCCGGTGCCCTCACGGGGCGTCTCCGGCAGAACTCGCAGGACCTCGTCGAGCAGGTCACCGGTACCGCGGCCGTGGGTCGCACTGACCGCGTACGGCTCGCCGAGGCCCAGCGACCACAATGCGGCCGCCTCGGACTCTGTGCGGCCGTCGTCGACCTTGTTGGCGACCAGGATCACCGGTGTCTTCGACCGTCGCAGAACGCGCGCCGCGGCCTCGTCGGTCGCGGTCGCACCGACGACGGCGTCGACCACGAGCAGGATCGCATCCGCGGTCTTCATCGCCAGCTCGGCCTGACGCGCCACCGCCTGCTGCAGCCCCTTGGCGTCGGGCTCCCAGCCGCCGGTGTCCTGCACCATGAACCGGCGGCCGGCCCAGTTGGCGTCGTACGACACGCGGTCACGCGTCACACCGGGGATGTCCTCGACGACCGCCTCGCGACGGCCGATGATGCGGTTGACGAGCGTCGACTTGCCGACGTTCGGGCGTCCGACCACAGCCAGGGTCGGTACGGCGATGTGCTCCTCGGGGTCTTCGCCATCGAGGAGATCGGTGAGGTCCCAGTCGGATTCCTCACTCCAGATGCCGTCTCCGGCGTACTCGATCGCCGTGGAATCTCCGGAAATACCGTCGGTCACTGCACTGCTCCAGTTCTGTCGCCTACCACCAGCAGCAACCTGCCGATCACGTCTTCGATTCCCAGTTCGCTCGTATCCACCGTCACCGAGTCCTCCGCCGGGCGCAGTGGAGACACCGCGCGGGTGGAGTCGAGGTGGTCGCGACGCTGCACGTCGGTGAGGACGGCGGCGAAGTCGTCACCGCGGCCTTCCGCGACGTTCTGGGCGTTGCGTCGCGTGGCCCGCGCCTCCGCGGAGGCGGTCAGGAAGATCTTCACGTCCGCATCCGGGAGTACGACGGTACCGATGTCGCGTCCCTCGACGACGATTCGACCAGCCTGCTCGACGATGCGGCGCTGCAGATCCACCAGGAACGCCCGCACCTCGGGGACCGCGGACACCGCGGACACCGCCTGGGTGACGGCCGCGCCGCGGATCTCGTCGGTGACGTCCTCGCCGTCGAGCTGGACGCCGTCCGTCGCCGGATCGGTCCCGATCGTCAGCGGCAGCGAAGCCGTCGCCTCCGCGATCGCGACCGGATCCGACACGTCGACACCGCGGCGCAGCACGTGCAGCGTCGCGATGCGGTACATCGCACCGGTGTCGAGGTAGCGGGCGCCCAGGGCCGTCGCCACCCGGCGCGACACGCTGGACTTGCCGGTGCCCGACGGGCCGTCGATCGCGACGGCCAGCGCGGCCTGGTCCGTCACAGGCCGACCGCCCCGTAGAGGCCGCCGACCTCGCCGCGGCCGAGGACACGCAGGGTGCCGGGACGCCCGTCGCCGAGGGCGACGGCGCCGATGTCGGTGCGGACCAGACGCACCACCGGATGTCCGACGGCGTCGAGGATACGACGCACGATGTGCTTCCGACCCTCGTGCAGGACGATCTTCACGAGCGACTTGCCGCCGTTGATGTCCATCACAGCGAACGAGTCCACGCTGGCGGGGCCGTCGTCGAGTTCGACACCGGCCTTGAGCGCCTTGCCGACGTTGCGGTCCACCACACCCTGCACGGTGGCCAGGTACGTCTTCGGCACCTCGAACGACGGGTGCATCAGCCGGTGCGCCAGGTCGCCGTCATTGGTGAGCAGGATCAGCCCCTCGGTGTCGGCATCGAGCCGGCCGACGTGGAAGAGGCGCTGACCGGCCGAGACGCGCTCGGAGACGATGTCGCCGATGCAGGGACGGCCCAGATCGTCGGACATCGTCGACTGCCAGCCACGGGGCTTGTTCAGTGCGATGTGGACGAGGTCCTTCTTGACGACGACCCGGATTCCGTCGACGCGGACGACAGCGTTCTCCGGGTCGACACGCAGGCCCTGCTCGCGGACGATGCGGCCGCCGACCTCGACGCGGCCCTGGTCGATGAGCTCCTCGGCGGCGCGGCGGGAGGCGACTCCGGCCTGCGCGAGCACCTTCTGGAGTCGCACGCCGTCGCCCTTCATGGGCTCGAGATCGCGGTCGACATCGGCGTACTGATGCTTCGCGGGCTTCGCGTTGCTGATCTTCGGATTCTGCGCCTGAGTCTGGGCGCGCTGGGGCTTGACCGACTTCGGCTTGCCCCGCTTGTTCAGCTGGTTGCTCCCAGCTTCGGTGCGGGCAGTGCTCTTTGCGGGCTTCGCGCCCTTGGAGGGCTTGGCAGGCTGCCTGGTCTTGCGGTCCGGTGTGCCATCACGGCGAGCGGGCTTGTTCACTTTTTGTTTCCTGTCAATCTTCGGTGTCGATCTCAGGGTCCTGCGGCTGCGCAGGCCCTGCGTTCCTGTCCATTCTCGCAAATCGTGGATCGGCTTCGAGACTCTCGGTGATGTCATCGATCACATCTACGTCCGGCAGCAGTGGCGCGAGGGGTGGGAGATCGGTGAGTGACGCCAGTCCGAGGCGCTCGAGGAACAGTTCCGTAGTGGCATACGTGGTTGCCCCCGAGTCGGCGTCCAGCCCCGCCTCGGTGATCAGCCCGCGCGCCGACAGCGATCGGATCACACCGTCGACATTGACCCCACGCACCGCGCTGATCCGTGCGCGGGTGAGTGGCTGCCGGTACGCGATGACCGCGAGCGTCTCGAGGGCGGCGCGCGTCAGCTTGGACCGGGCACCGTCGAGCAGCAGACGCTCGACGTAGGGAGCGAACTCGGTGCGCGTGTAGAACCGCCAGCCGTCACCCGCATAGCGCAGGTCGATGCCGCTCCCCCGCTCGGTCAGGCCGGCCGCCATCGTCCGCAGCATCGTCTCGACCCGTGCTTCCGGAACTCCGAGGACGTCGGCGAGTAGCGACGGGGCTGCGGGTGTATCCAAGACCAGCAGCATGGACTCGAGCGCGGCGGCGAGCCGGTCGTCGGACAGTTCGGTGAACTCGTCCTCGAACGGGCCCAGGTCGTCGGTGTCGACGGATGTCATCCGTAGTCCTCCTCGCTCGCCGGTGCGGATCGGTCCTCGCCGGTCCAGCTCACCAGGAGGTCTCCCAGCGGCTCGGGCTGTTCGAACAGCACCGCCTTCTCTCGATACAGCTCGAGCAGCGCCAGGAAGCGCGCCACGATCTGAACCTGGGCGTCGCATTCCGCGATGAGCACACCGAACGACGTCCACACCCCGGCGCCGTGCTGCTGCAGCAACTCGAGGATCCTGGCCGCCTGTTCCGGCACCGACACCGTCGGCACGTGCAGGTGATCGAGTCCCACCGTCGGCACGGGTCGGGGCCGGAACGCGGTAGCGGCAATCTCCGCGAACTGCAGGGGGTCGACGCCGAGGAGTACTTCCGGAAGCAGCCCGACGTAGCGGTCCTCCACCGACACCGACCGCGGATACCGGCGCAGCGCCGCCGACTCGAGTTCACCGAACAGCTGCGCCACCTGCTTGTACGCCCGGTACTGCAGCAGCCGCGCGAACAGCAGATCCCGCGCCTCGAGCAGTGCCAGATCCTCGGTATCGTCCACCTCGCCCGCGGGTAGCAATCGGGCCGCCTTCAGATCGAGCAGGGTCGCGGCCACCACCAGGAACTCGGTCGTCTGGTCCAGCCCCAGGTCACTTCCGAGGCCGCGCATGTACGAGATGAACTCGTCGGTGACCTCCGCGAGCGCCACCTCGGTGACGTCGAGTCGGTGCTGGCTGATGAGCGTCAGCAACAGGTCGAACGGACCCTCGAAGTTCCGCAGGCGCAACCGGAATCCCGGCGGATCCTCCGCGACGGCTTCCGGTGGCGCTTCCCCTACGACGTCCGTGGTCACAGCAGCTACCGGCCGCAGCGGTGGATGACCTCGCGGGCCAATGCCCGGTAGGCCTCGGCACCACCGGACTTCGGTGCCCACGTGACGATCGGCTCCCCCGCGACGCTGGTCTCGGGGAATCGCACGGTGCGGTTGATCACGGTGTCGTACACGAGGTCGCCGAACACCTCCACGACGCGCGACATGACCTCGCGGGCGTGCAGGGTGCGGGAGTCGAACATCGTCACGACGATGCCGTCGAGGGCGAGCCGCGGATTGAGCCGGTCGCGGACCTTGTCGACGGTGTCGTTGAGCAGGGCCAGGCCCCGAAGCGAGAAGTACTCGCACTCCATGGGGATGATCACGCTGTCGGCGCACGCGAGTGCGTTGACGGTCAGCAGGCCCAGCGACGGTTGGCAGTCGATGAGGACGTAGTCGTAGCGGTCGAGAACGGGGTGCAGGACCCGGCCGAGTGTCTGCTCGCGGCCCACCTCGGTGACGAGCTGGATCTCGGCGGCGGACAGGTCGATGTTGCTCGGGAGCAGATCCAGTCCCTCGATCCGAGTGCGCATCAGCACGTCGTCGATCGAAGTCCGCTCCACCAGCAGGTTGTGGACCGTGAGATCCAGATCGTGATGTGCCACACCCAGACCCGCGGACAATGCACCCTGCGGATCGAGGTCGACGAGCAGCACCCGACGCCCGTACTGGGCGAGTGAGGCGCCCAGGTTGATCGTCGACGTGGTCTTGCCGACGCCGCCCTTCTGGTTGCACATCGCGATGATTCGAGCGGGTCCGTGCGCGGCGACGGGCCCCGGTTCCGGCACCTCACGCAGCGGACGGCCGGTCGGGCCCATCGGCGCGTCCGTCACCGGCTCGAGATTCTCTGCATACGACAGCGCGCCCCTGGAATACGGGTGCGCTTGCTCCGCCTCCGGCGGCTGCGGTGTCACCACGGTCCGATGTTCCCCTGTCCTGTCGGTCCCATCCTGTCGCTGTCCGATGCCGTAACGCTACCGCTTCGTGATCTCAAACGACTGCCAACACGCAACCTGTCAACGCGCCCGGGGATGCGCCTGAGCCCACACCTCGCGCAGCGCACCCACCGTGACCATGGTGTAGATCTGCGTCGTCGTCACCGAGGCGTGCCCCAGGAGTTCCTGCACGACGCGGACGTCGGCGCCGCCGTCGAGCAGATGTGTCGCGAACGAATGTCTCAGGGTGTGCGGTGAGACCGCGACCGCGATGCCGGCCTTCTCGGCGGCCGTGTGCAGCACCTGCCAGGCGCTCTGCCGGGACAACCGGCCACCGCGGACGTTGAGGAACAGTGCAGGCCCGCCCCGCACCGACAGCGCGGGACGGCCCCGCACCAGGTAGGTGTCGATCGCGGCGATCGCGGGCCGACCGATGGGGACGACGCGTTCCTTGCCGCCCTTGCCGCGCAGCAGCACCGAACGGGACTGTGTGTCAACGTCGTCGACGTCGAGGCCGACTGCCTCGGAAATGCGGGCGCCGGTCGAGTAGAGCAGCTCGAGCAGCGCGCGGTCGCGCAGGGTGCGCGGGTTGTCCGCGGCACCGTCGCCGCCGGCGGCATCGAGAATCGCGAGCACATCGTCGAGCGGCAGCGACTTGGGAAGCCGTCGGCCCGGCGTCGGCGGCTTCACCGCCCGCGCGACGTCACCGGTCGTCACCCCCTCGGCGGCCGCGAATCTGTGCAGGCCGCGGACCGCGATCAGTGCACGCGCCGCCGAACTCGGCGCCAGCGCCACGACCCCGGCGTCGGGGTCGCCCTTGCGCAGGGCCACCACGAACTCGCTGACGTCGGATTCGTTGACCGACCGCGCGTCATCGATACCTCGCCCCTCGAGGAAGCGCGCATAGCGTTCGAGGTCACGGCGATACGACGAAAGGGTGTTGCGTGCGGCCCCGCGCTCGACGGTCAGGTGGTCCAGATACGAGTCGATCAGACCGCCCAGCGCGGTCATGCGGATCCGTGGGCGGCCCGACCGTGCTTGCGTCGCGTGAAGGCCTCCGGCCGATCGGTCCACTCGGCGTCGGCCGAGCGCAGGCTCGTGCCCTTCGCGCGCGCCGCAGCGAGCGCCAGGATCCCCGACACCGCAGTCGCGTTGACGATGTCACCGCGCAGCGCCATGTCCACGGCGTCGTCGAGCGGAACCCGCACGATCTCGAGGTCGGCCTCCTCGTCGTGAGCGTCCGGACGGCCCACCTCGTGCAGGCCGGTCGCCACGAACACCCGGACGGATTCGTCCGTGAAGCCCGGCGACAACGCGACGTCGACGAGCACCGACCAGTGGTCGGCCGCGAGTCCGGTCTCCTCGACGAGTTCACGGCGCGCCGCGGCGACGGGAGCCTCGCCGGGTTCGTCGAGCAGGCCCGCAGGCAACTCCCACAGTCGCCGTCCGAGTGGATGTCGGTACTGATGGATCAGTACCAGCCGATCGAGGTCGTCGAGCACCGCCACGGCAACAGCCCCGTGGTGCTCGACGACCTCTCGGTCAGCTTCTCGCCCGCCGGGCATCGCCACCCGGTCCACGCGCAGGGCAACGATCGCCCCGCTGTACACATCGCGCGAGGCGACCGTGTCGAACTCGTGCTCCCCCGGCAGGCTCATCGAGTGGCTATCCGACGCTGTCCGCGGTGGCCGCGTCCGCCGGCGACGATGCCGCGACATCCGTGACCTCGACGGGAAGCTGCTCGGCCGCCTTGTAGTCGAGGGCAGCGCCGACGAAGGCCGAGAACAGCGGATGCGGACGGGTGGGGCGGCTCTTGAGCTCCGGATGTGCCTGCGTCGCAACGAAGAACGGGTGCTTGTCCGCGGGGAGCTCGACGAACTCGACCAGGTGGCCGTCCGGCGACGTGCCGGAGAAGACCAGGCCGCTCTTGGCGATCCGGTTGCGGTAGGCGTTGTTGACCTCGTAGCGGTGGCGGTGACGCTCGGAGACGTTCTCGCTGCCGTATGCCTTGGCGACGACCGAGCCCTTGTCCAGCACCGCGGGGTACGCACCCAGACGCATCGTGCCGCCCAGGTCGGCCTCGCCGGCCACGATCTGCTCCTGGTCCGCCATCGTCGAGATGACCGGGTGCGTGGTGTCGGCGTCGAACTCCTCCGAGTTCGCATCCTCGAGGCCCACCGAGCGCGCGGCCTCGATGACGACGGCCTGCAGACCCAGGCACAGGCCGAGCAGCGGAATCTTGTGGGTGCGCGCGAAGCGGATGGCACCGAGCTTGCCCTCGATGCCGCGGATGCCGAAGCCTCCCGGGATCAGCACGGCATCGACGCCGCCGATCGCGGCACGTGCGCCTTCCTCGGTCTCGCACTCGTCGGACGGCACCCACGAGATCTCCACCTTGGAGCGGTGCGCGAAGCCACCGGCGCGCAGCGCCTCGGTCACCGACAGGTAGGCGTCGGGCAGGTCGACGTACTTGCCGACCAGAGCCACCTTGACGGTCTCGCGCGGGTTGTGGACGCGGTCGAGCAGGTCGCCCCACACCGTCCAGTCCACATCACGGAACGGCAGGCCCAGCTGACGGACCACGTACGCGTCGAGGCCCTCGCTGTGCAGCACCTTCGGGATGTCGTAGATCGACGGCGCGTCGGGGGTGGAGATGCAGGCGTCGACGTCGACGTCGCACATCAGCGCGATCTTCGACTTGAGTGCCTGCGGCACATCGCGATCGCAGCGCAGGATCAGCGCGTCGGGCTGGATACCGATGTTGCGCAGCGCGGCCACCGAATGCTGCGTCGGCTTGGTCTTCAGCTCGCCGGAGGGGCCGAGGTAAGGAACGAGCGACACGTGCAGGAAGAAGACATTCTCACGGCCCACGTCGTGGCGCACCTGGCGGGCAGCCTCGAGGAAGGGCTGCGACTCGATGTCGCCGACCGTGCCGCCGATCTCGGTGATGACGACGTCGGGGACCTGCCCCTGCGCATCCGCTCCGGCCATCGCGGTGATGCGGCTCTTGATCTCGTCGGTGATGTGCGGGATCACCTGGACGGTGTCGCCGAGGTACTCACCGCGACGCTCCTTGGCGATGACTGCCGAGTACACCTGGCCGGTCGTGACGTTCGCGAAGGCGTTGAGGTCGCGGTCGAGGAAACGCTCGTAGTGCCCCACGTCGAGATCGGTCTCGGCACCGTCCTCGGTGACGAACACCTCGCCGTGCTGGAACGGGTTCATCGTTCCGGGATCGACGTTGAGGTAAGGATCGAGCTTCTGCATGGTCACGCGCAGTCCGCGCGCGGTGAGCAGCTCACCGAGGCTGGAAGCGGTCAATCCCTTACCGAGCGAGGAGGCGACACCCCCGCTCACGAAGATGTGCTTGGTGGCGCTACGCGAATGAATGCGTGACTGTGGCAAAGGGGCTCCCGTGACGACTGTGCAGGACTTGGTCTGAGTGGACGCTGCTGGGGCCTGCCGACCCACGGGACCTCACGGTAACACCTTCTCGCCGGAGCGCCGCGCGCGGCGCTCCGGTTACGGGGCGAGAGGCGTCACACCCGTGTCATTGTGCCGGTGCCCCCACGGTCACGGAGGCCGCTCCCGGCCCCGTTCCGTACCGCCCGGATCCGCCTCCGAGCTGCTCCTGAAGTGCGAGGATCGTGGTGATGCGACCCGATTCCCGGTCGACGTTGTCGACCGTCGACAGCATCGCGGAGACGCCCGCATCGGCGCGCGCGACCGCGATCGGACCGCTGCCTTCCGCCGACGACGGCGGTCCCGCCAGCACGGTGCCGGCGCCGCGGCCGTCCAGCGACGCCGCGAATCTCGCGATCACGGCACCACGGTTACCGCCGGTGTTCTCGGGATCACCGGCACCGGTGACGACGATCGCGAACTGTGCGGGGGCCACGTTGCCGTCGAAGTCGACGAAACCGCCGCCGCGCAGCGCGTCGAGAGCGAGCACCCGCTCCTCCGGAGTGGTCTGAGGCTGGGCCGTCTGCGGATTGAGCAACAGGACCGAACCCAACAGGTCACCGGCCAGGCTCCCCTGGTCCACGGCGCCGGTCCGGAGCTGAATTCCTGCCGGGATGATGTTTGTCACAGTCGTGCGCAGCTGATCGCCGTTCACCGAGTCCACGAACGACTTGGTGAGTGCGATCCGGCCCGTCACGTTCCCGCCGGCCTGTCCGACCAGACGGTTGACGCCCTCCAGGTCGCCCGGATCCGCGTCGGGTGTGGTGACGAGGACCACCGAGCGCTGAGCGAGTGCGTCGCGCACGATCCGGTCGGACACCACGGAGTCGAATCCGTCGGCGGAGGTGAGTTGCTCGCTCAACTGGTTGTTCGTCGTGTTGAGGTCCTCGATCTCGCTCTGCAGATCGGCCTTGTCGTCTCGCAGACCCGAGAGCATCCCGTTCGACAGCAACCCGGAACCCAGCACGACACCGATGGCCAGGGCCAGGAAGATTGCCGCTATGGAAATGGCATGTTGACGCATCGAAATCACTTGAAGAGCCCCTGAACCCACAGCGCGAAGCTGTTCCACGTATCGATTGCCCAGTCGACGGCGTCTCCGCCGACATTGGAGACCACCAGCGCGACGATGACCGCTGTGAGCGCCGCGAGGACGAGCAACGCGATGGCCGCACCGGATACCCTGCTGCTGTACAGCGTCGAGACGGCCTTGGCGTCGACGAGTTTCGGCCCGACCTTCAGACGCGTCATGAACGCGGCCGGGTTGGCGTCCCGGCGGCCGCGGTCGAAGAACTCGTCGAGCGACACGGTGGTGCCGACGGTGACGATGAGTGACGCGCCGTGATGGTCGGCCAGCAGCAGCGCCAGATCCGACGGCGACGCCGACGCCGGGAACGTCATGGCGCCGATACCCAGATCCTGGATGCGCGACAGGCCCTGTGCGTGTCCGTCCGGGTCGGCGGGTAGCACGACCTCGGCACCGCACTTGAGCGTCTCGGCAGTGATGTCCTCGGGGTCACCGACGATCAGGTCCGGGCGGTAGCCGGCCTTGGTCAGTGTGTCCGCGCCCGCACCGACACCGATGAGGATCGGCGAATACTCCTTGATGAACGGCTTGAGATTCTTGAGGTCTGACTGGTGGTCGGGCCCGTCCGCGACGACGACCACATGCCGGCCCTTCAGATCCACGTCGATGTCCGGCACGCCGACGCCGTCGATCAGTAGCGGGCTCTCCGACCGAATGAACTCGATGGTGTTGCCGGAGAACGCCTCCAGATGGTCGACGAGGCCCGTCCGGGCCTCGATCATCCGGTCGGAGATCTCGGCCTCGACCTGCTCCTCGCCCTGCACCAGCAGGCGTTCGCCCGCGTACACAGCGCCCTCGTGCAACCGGACCTTGGAGCCGTCCTTGACGACCTTCATCAACTCGCTGCCGGGCGCGTCGACGAGAATGATGCCGTTCGCCACCAGGACCTCGGGCCCCAGATTCGGATAGCGGCCCGAGATGGACACCGACGCGTTCACGACGGCGAGGACGCCGGCCGTCACGAGAGCGTCGGCCGTCACCCGATCCAGATCGATCTCGTCCAGGACGACGATGTCACCATGGCCGACTCGACGCAGCAGTTTGGCGGTGTCGCGGTCGACTCGGGCGATGCCGCTGATTCCGGGTAGCGATTCGGTCTTACGGGAGAGCAGCGCCGGCATCTTCATGGATTCGATGATCGCCCGTCACATGACGATCACCACGGAGGCGCGCCGTACCAAATACCACACCAGTAACACAATGCCAACTGAAAAGTCTGTTTCGAGGTCACGCCAGCGCGGCGCTGCGCTCCTGTCCCGCGATCGACAGCAGTTCCTCCGCGTGCGCCCGACCGGTCTCGGTGTCCTCGAGGCCGGCGAGCATGCGCGCCAGTTCCACGACCCGTTCGTCCTCGGTGAGGGTGCGCACGCCGCTGTCGATGCCACTTCGGACGTCGTCGGTCTTGTCGACCACCAGGTGTGTGTCAGCGAAGGCCGCCACCTGCGGCAGATGCGTGACGACGATGACCTGATGTGTGCGTGCCAGACGGGCGAGTCGACGCCCGATCTCGACTGCAGCACGGCCACCGACACCCGCGTCGACCTCGTCGAACACCATCGTCGCGCCGCGGTCGGAGCCCGCCAGAACCACCTCGAGGGCCAGCATCACGCGGGACAACTCGCCACCGGACGCGCTCTTGCTGATCGGTAGCGCCGGGGCACCACTGTGCGCCGCGAGACGGAACTCGACCTCGTCGACACCGGAGACGCCCGCGTGAAGTTCGCGTCCGTCGAGCACGAGGGGAGCGGAATCGGCCGGTCCCGCCTCCCGCGGGCGCACCGTAACCTCGAGGGCCGCTCGCCCCATCGCGAGACCCGCCAATTCGTCACTGACGGCCTTCGCAAGTTTGACAGCGGCCTTCGTCCGAGCCGCGGAGAGCTTGCCGGCAGCTTCCGAGGTCGACGTCGCCGCCTTGTCCACCCGCGCGGACAGGTCCGCCAAGGCGTCGGCGGACACATCGATGCGTTCGAGGCGATCCCGCGCCGTTCCCGCCCACTCGAGCACGCCGTCGATGTCGGCAGCGTACTTCCGGGTGAGGGTCTTGAGTTCGGCCTGACGCGTCAACAACGAGTCGAGCGCGCCTGGGTCGCTCGGCAGTCCGGACAGATAACCCGACAGCTCACCCGAGACATCGGCGACGACCGCCATCGCCTCCCCCAGTCGAGGCCCGAGTCCGGCGAGCGCGGGATCGTCGGACGATTCGATCCGTGCGCGCGCCTCCCCGAGAAGGTCCAGCGCGCCGGAACCGCCGTCGACCGAGTCCTCGATCCCGACGAGCGCGGCCTGCGAGTCCTCTGCGGCAGAACGCAGCGAATCCAGGTCGCCGAGCCTGCGAACCTCGTCGACGATCTCCCGGTCCTCGCCTGCCGTGGGTGCGATCCGGTCGATCTCCTCGAGTGCGAACGTCAGCTGATCGGCTTCCTGCGCGAGTTCGCGTGTGCGACTGGTCCGTTCGATCAGCTCGGTCCGTGCCTCGAGCCACTCCGCCCGGTGCTTGCCGTAACGGGCGAGCAGGGGCCCGACGGCCTTGTCCGCGAAGCGGTCGAGCGCTGCGCGCTGCTGGTCCGGACGGAGTAGACGCAACTGATCGTTCTGGCCGTGCACCGTGAGGAGCGGGTCGGTGAACTCGGAGAGCACACCGGCCGGGATGCTCCGCCCACCGAGGTGGGCCCGCGAGCGGCCGTCCCCACCCACGGTCCGCACCGCGATGATGGTGCCGTCCTCGTCACGTTCGGCGCCGCACGATTCGAGGAGCCGCGTGACCTCACGGTCGACCTGCGGCGCGCTTGCGTCGACACTGAACCGACCTTCGACAACCGCACGTGCCGCACCGACCCGCACACGGCCGGCGTCTGCGCGGGCACCGCTGAGCAGATGCAGGCTGGTGACCACCATTGTCTTGCCGGCACCGGTCTCGCCGGTGAGGACAGTCAGCCCTTCGTGGAATTGGGCGCAGGCCGAGGAGATGGCCCCGAGGTTGTCGATCCGAATCTCCGAAAGCACAGCTACCGCTTCCTCCCCCGCCACCCGGTCACCGGTAGTTCGAATTTGCGCACCATGCGATCGGCGAACGGCGCCGAATCGAGGCGCACCCAGCGGACGGGATACTTACCGCGCACCACCTCGACCCGAGCGCCTGCCGGCAGTTCCAGCGTCCGGCGTCCATCGCAGAAGACGAGCCCGTCGTGGCTGTCCGCGACCGTCTCGATTGCCACGATCGATTCCGGACTGGTCACGAGCGGACGCGCAAACAGTGCGTGCGCATTGCTCGGAATCACCAGCAGCGCTTCGAGTTCGGGCCACACGATGGGGCCGCCTGCGGAGAACGCGTACGCAGTGGAACCCGTGGGGGTCGCGACCAGAACACCGTCGCACCCGAACGCGGAGACCGGGCGTCCGTCGACCTCGAGTACCACTTCGAGCACACCGAGCCGCGACCGATTCTCGATGCTCGCTTCGTTGAGTGCCCACCCTCGCTGCACGATCCGGTCCTCGATGCGGACCACGACGTCGAGCGTCATCCGATGTTCGATGCGGTACTCGCGCCGCACGACCTGCGCCATCGCCGCCTCGAGGTGTTCGGCCTCCGCCTCGGCAAGGAAACCGATCCTGCCCAGATTGATGCCGAGCACAGGAACATCGGCCGACTGGGCCAGTTCCGCAGCGCGCAGGAAGCTGCCGTCGCCCCCGAGGACGATGACCATCTCACAGTCGGACGCAGCACCGGGCCCCTCCGGGACCACTGTGACTACCGGTACGTCGGGGTCGTGGGCGCCGCGTTCGACCCACGCGAGATCGACCTCGTTCTCGAGGAGTCGCAGTCCGATTCCGGCGTGCGCGCAGATCGCGGCGACGCGGCGCGCGGTGTCGGTGATCTCGGCGCGGCCGGTGTGGGCCACCAGGAGGATCTGACGGCCCGAATCGCTGCGCGACACGGCATCCGCCATGGCCTGGATCACTGCGGACCTTCCTCGACCGCGCGCCGGATCAGTTCCTCGACGGAGGGAGCCGAATCTCCGTCTTCCGAGTCGGCGTCCACGTCCGCGGGAGCCGCGTCGGCCTTGCGGAGCCACAAGAAGTACTCGACGTTGCCCGACGGACCCGGAAGCGGGCTGGCCACGGCGCCGAGAGTGCGCAGACCCAGTGCCGCCGCTGCCTCAGCCACCTCGAGAACTGCGCTCACCCGGAGTTCCGGGTCGCGTACCACGCCGCCGGTGCCGACGCGATCCTTACCGACCTCGAACTGCGGCTTCACCATCGGAACGAGGTCCGCACCATCGGACACACAGGCGACGAGCGCCGGCAGCACAAGCTTGAGCGAGATGAACGACAGGTCCGACACCACCAAGTCCACCGGACCACCGATCGTCTCGGCGTCGATGGACCGAACATTGGTGCGATCGAAGACGTGCACGCGGTCGTCGGTCTGGAGTTTCCACACCAATTGGCCGTACCCGACGTCCACCGCCGCGACCTCGCGCGCCCCGTTGTACAGAAGCACATCGGTGAATCCTCCGGTCGACGCGCCGGCGTCGAGACACCGTCGTCCCTCGACCGCGAGCCCGCGCGGCCCGAACGCCTCCAGTGCGCCGATCAGCTTGTGTGCGCCCCGCGACGCCCACGAAATCTCCTCGTCGAGTTCCGTCACCAGGAGTGGCGTACCGGCCTCGATCGCCGTGGCAGGCTTGGTCGCCACAGTCCCGGCGATGAGCACACGGCCCGCTGAGATCAACTCCACTGCCTGCTCACGAGACCGTGCGAGTCCCCGCCGCACGAGTTCTGCATCGACCCTTGCTCGACGTGCCACCTTCAGACCTTGTCCACTGCTGCCAGGGACTCGACGAGAACATCGTGAGCCCGTTCGAGAATCTGCGCCTGCCGGGTCAGCCCACTTGCGGTGTCCGCGTCGGTTTCGGCACCGTCCAACCGGGTGAGCAGCGCGTCGACCCTCGAGTGAATGCTCGCGGGGTCGACACTGCTGCCCGTACCCGGGAGGTGCTGGCCTGGGAGTGGTACCGGCGTGCTCATCGAAGCAAACCTAGCCCATCTGCCCGACAACGGACCACCGGTGATCCCGGCGTCCGGTCCGTTACATGCCGCCCAGTAGCGAGGGCACCGCGGTCCGTGCTTCGCTGTCGGCGGCCCTGATCCGGACGAACTCCGGGTGTGTCCACGCCGCCGCGAGCACAGTCAAGAATGCCCCAGCGGTGGTACGACCGTTCGACTCGCCATCCGTGTCGACGGTGCGCACCACGAGATCACCGGCTTCGAAGTCCACCTGCCAACCAGGGTGGACGGCAACCACCGACGACGCCGCCGGGCGGTTGAGCGCCTCGAGCGACTCTGCGACATACGTCGGACGGTGGACCGCGTCCGCACGCAGCAGATCCGCCGTCGTACTCACGCCGGTCAGGACCAGGAGCGATTCGACACCCACCGCGTTGGCGCCGGCGATGTCGGTATCGAGTCGGTCCCCGACGACCAATGGCTTGGACGCGTTCGCCCGCGCCAGGGCGTCCCGCATGAGCGGCGACGCCGGCTTACCCGCGACGACGGGATCCTGCCCCGTTGCCGTCCGGAGTGCGGCCACCATGGAACCGTTGCCGAGGACCAGTCCCCGCTCCGTGGGCAGAGTGGAATCGATGTTGGCCGCGATCCACAGCGCGCCGGCCCTGATCGCGAGGGTCGCCTCCGCGAGGATCCCCCAGTCGGTCGCGGGCGAATGCCCCTGGACCACAGCCACCGGGCTGTCGGCGAACCGTCGGACCGCACGCAGCCCGACGTTCTCGATCTCCGCGGCGAGCGCGTCCGTGCCGACGACCAGCACCGCAGACCCCGTGTCCAACTGCTCGGACAGCAGCCGTGCAGCCGATTGCGAACTCGTGACGACATCGCCGTCGGCCGCAGTGAAGCCCAGATCACGCAGATGCTCGGCCACCTCGGACGGACTGCGGCTCGCATTGTTCGTCACGTACAGCTGACGCTCGTCCCCGGCCTCGAGCGCCTCCCGCGCACCAGGGATGATGTCGGGTCCCTGGTACACGGTGCCGTCGAGGTCGAGCAGGAGGACGTCGAAGCCGCTTCGCAGCGTGGACGTCACTGACCTTCTCCGGTCAGTTCGGCCACACGCTCCTCCGCATCGGTGTCCCCGTCGAGATCGGCGGCCGCCGCGTTGAGGAACCACTTGAGGCCATCGGCGATTCGTCCGGCGGCAACGAGCGCGTCGGCATACGCGTAGAACAGCCGGGCCGCAGCCGCGCCGGTACGCGCCGCATCGAGGTCCGCAGTCTGCAGGGTGACGACGGCCTGGTCGAACTGACCGAGATCCATGCGGGCACCTGCCACGACCATGCGGAGCTCGCTGGCATCCTCGCCCGTCAGCGCACGCGCCTCGTCGCTCCGGCCCAGCTCGATCGCGCGCTCGGGACGCCCCAGACCGCGTTCGCAGTCAGCCATCACGGCGAGGAAGCCCGGGCCACCGGACATCCGACGTGCGGCCCGCAGCTCGGACAACGCCTCTGCCCATTCGCCGGCGTGATACGCGGTGATTCCCGCGGTCTCGCGGACCACCGCGATGCGGCCGGCACGCTGACGTGCGGCGCGGGCATGCGCGAGTGCCAGACGCGGATCGTCGTCGATCAGCCGGCTTGCCATCACGAGATGGCGGGCGACCGCATTTGCGTTGTTCTTGTCGAGACTCAGCAGATCGCGGCGCACGGCGGGCTCGAGCTCCGATGCCTCGACGTCGTCCGGGATATCCGGCTCGTCGGGGCGGGCGTCACGCCGCTGCTGCCCGATCGCGTCACGATCACGGGCCGGCCCGAAGCCGCCTTCGCCGCCACGACGACGCGGCCCACCCCCGGTGCGACGATCGTCGCCGCGCCCCTGGAAGGGACGGCGATCGTCGGACGAACGTTCGCCGCGACGATCATCGCGGCGGTCGTCGCGACCCTGATATCCGCGGCGGTCGTCACCACGGTCTCCACTGCGATCGTCACGATCGCGCCACTGACCTGAACCACTACCCGGACGGCCGGCACGATCCTGTCCACCGGTCGGAGACTGACGGCGGTCGTCGTGACCCCCACGTCGATCCGACGACGGCCGACCGTCTCGTTGTCCTTCGGAACGGTGGGGGCCGTCTCCGCGGAAGTTCCGACGATCACCACTGCTTTCCGACACAGCCATTCCTTTCATACAAAGCACGAAAGGGGACCCAGTGTGTTGGGTCCCCTTTCGGTAACGGATGTTCGGCGGTGTCCTACTCTCCCACACCCTGTCGAGTGCAGTACCATCGGCGCTGGAGGGCTTAGCTTCCGGGTTCGGAATGAGACCGGGCGTT
>NZ_QAOW01000003.1 GCF_003051005.1 Rhodococcus sp. OK519 | reverse complement strand
AACGCCCGGTCTCATTCCGAACCCGGAAGCTAAGCCCTCCAGCGCCGATGGTACTGCACTCGACAGGGTGTGGGAGAGTAGGACACCGCCGAACACCTTTCAACCGAAGGCCCCCACCCGTCAGGGTGGGGGCCTTCGGCATTTCCGTATCAATTCCACCCACTTCGGAACGCCGGCGCCCTGATGAGGCGGCCCGCAGAGTTAGTCGAAGTCTGACGCTCGTCCGCCAGACATCAGACGTCTGATGTCTATACTTCCGAGCGGAGGTGGACCATGGCAGGACACACGTTGCGCAGCGGGCCGCTGGTGCCGCAGGTGGAGGAATTGCTCCGTCGGCGGATCGACGTCCGCGAATGGGCGGTCGGTCAGCGATTGCCCAGCGAAGCGGAGCTCGCAACCGAACTCGGCGTCGGGCGGTCGTCTGTACGGGAGGCAGTACGTCTGCTGGTGCGGGACGGACTGCTCGACGTCCGGCACGGTGTGGGTACCTTCGTCGTCGAACCTGTGGGGGCGGCGGCGCTGGAACAGCTGCTGCGGCGATCGCGCGTCCTCGAGGTTCTGGAAGTGCGGCGCGCGCTCGAAGTGGAAGCTGCGCGTTTGGCTGCCGAGCGTGCCCGACCTGAGGACCTTGCGGGCCTCAGACAACAGGTGGCCGAGCGGCACTCCAGTGAGGCGTCGGGAGCAGAGGAGTTCGTCCGGGCCGATCTCGAGTTTCATAGGTCTGTGGTGATTCTCGCCGGCAACCCGGTGCTCACGGCACTGTTCGACTCGGTTCGGCCGATCCTGCACGGGGCCCTCGTGGATATGCTCGAGAACGAGCCCACAATTCCGAATACCGGAGACGCCCACGATGCGCTCGTGGCTGCACTCGAACGCGGGGACAGTTCGGCAGCTGTCGCGGCGACGACAGCGAACCTCGACCCCATGATCGCGAAGTTGGAAGAAGTAAGGAATGGCGAGTGAGTACCAGCGTTGTCGGAAACGTCGTGCTGAGCACCGAAGGCGTGGATCTGATCCGGGAAGGGCGGAAGATCCTGAGCGGCATCGACGTCCGTATCGAGCAAGGGCAGCACTGGGTTCTCCTCGGGGCCAACGGTGCCGGCAAGAGCACACTGCTGAGCCTGCTCGGTGCCGTCGCACATCCCACCCACGGCACCGTGCGCGTGCTGGGGCATCAGCTGGGCCGGGTGGACATGCGGGAGTTGCGCTCGCACATCGGTCACGTCAACCCCCGTCACACGATCGAGCGGCCACTGACCGTGCGTGATGTCGTGCTCACCGGACTCACGAACACGCCTGAGTTCGTGCAGCGGTGGCAGCCCACCGACGCGGATCGCGCGCGGGCGGAGGAGCTGATCGCGATGATGGGCATGATCCCGCGGATTGAGGCGCGTTGGCCCGTCCTGTCGCAGGGCGAGCGGGGGCGCGCGCTCATCGCTCGGGCGCTGATGCCGGATCCGCCGGTGCTGTTGCTCGACGAACCAGCGACCGGCCTCGACCTCGCGGCGCGGGAACAACTACTCACCGCGCTGGACGAGATGCGGGCGCAGCATCCGCTGATGGCGAGCATCCTCGTCACCCACCACATCGAGGAGATCCCGACCACCACGACGCACGCGCTGCTGATTCGGGACGGTCGCATCACCGCGCAGGGGCCGGCCGGGTCCGTGATCACGACAGAACGAATCAGCGAGTGCTTCGATCATCCGATCGACATCGTCCGCAACGGTGGCCGGTACTCGGCGCAGTCGCGTACGCCGGGACCGGAGCCGACGGTCTGACCCGAGTGTCCGGCGATCGTTCGCAAGGCGTATAAATACATCTTGTGTCTAAGTTGTATTCAGCGGCAGAACTGGCGTACCGCGAGGTCAAGGAGATGATCCTGTCCGGCGCGTTGCCGGGCGGTGAGCTGATCAGTGAGGGCGAGATCGCGACGCGCATGGGATCGAGCAGGACGCCGGTCCGCGAAGCCTTCCTCAGGCTCGAAGCGGAGGGCTGGATGCGGCTCTACCCCAAGCGGGGCGCGCTGATCGTTCCCGTTGCCGACGGCGAGGCGGAACACGTGATCGACGCGCGTCTTCTCGTCGAGGTACATGCCGTGGAGTCGGTCATGCCGGGCACCCGGACACGGGATCTGCTCGTGGCGGCACTCCGGGACAACCTGCGTCGGCAGCGTGAGCATGTCGCCTCGTCCGGCGATGCCGCGGAGTTCAGCGCACTGGACGCCGATTTCCACCGCGCCCTCGTGCGCGCCGGCGGTAACCCACTGCTCGAGACGTTCTACGACGGACTGCGGGAGCGTCAGCGCCGGATGACGGCCCATTCGCTGGCCCGTGATCCGGAACAGATCACCAAGATCATCGACGATCACACCCGACTCGCGGACCTGCTCGAGGCCGGCGACGCGGGCGGGTTCGCGTCGACGCTCCGTCGGCACATGCGGGAGGTCCACGCGCTCGGTGAAGGAAGCCGGCGATGACCGCTGTCGAGGACTCCGTCGCGCTGGCTGCTCCTGCGACGCACAGCCGCCTGCGTCCGTGGATGCTCGTCGCCGCAGGCATGTTCGCGGTGGCGTGGGGTGGCAACGAGTTCACGCCGTTGCTCGTGATGTACAAACTCGACCACGGGTTCACGCAGGTCGTGGTCGACACCTTCCTGTTTGCGTACGTGCTCGGCATCGTGCCGGCGCTGCTGATCGGCGGTCCGCTCTCGGACCGGTTGGGTCGACGTCCGCTGATGCTGCCGGCTCCGTTCATCGCGGTGGCCGGATCGCTGGTCCTGGCGGCCGGACCCGATTCGGCGGCATGGCTGGTCGCCGGACGCATCCTGTCCGGCGTCGCATTGGGACTCGGTATGGCTGTCGGCGGTAGCTGGCTCAAGGAACTGTCGACGGCGGATCGGGATCCGTCGGCCCGGCCGGGTGCCGGTGCGAGGCGTGCTGCGATGAGCCTGACCGCCGGGTTCGGCATCGGCGCGGGTGTCGCGGGGACACTCGCACAGTGGGCGCCGTGGCCGAGTGCGCTCGCCTACGCCGTGCATTCGACGATCGCGCTCGCGGCCGGTGTTGCGCTGCTGCGGGCACCGGAGACGAGGTCCGCCGTACCGAGGAACGAGCGTCGTTCGCTGACGCAGGATCTGAAGATTCCGGCCGTCGCGCACCGCCGCTTCCTGTACGTCGTCGCTCCCGTCGCCCCATGGGTGTTCGGTGCGGCGGCATCCGCGTACGCGGTGATGCCTGCGCTCATGACCGGTCGCAGTGGCAGTGCGCCGGTCGCGTTCTCGGCGCTGCTGTGCATGATCGGGTTGGGTGCAGGATTCGCGATCCAGGCCGTCGGGCGCAGAATCGACAGCCCGTCGAATGCCCGCGCTGTTGCCGTGGCACTCGCGGTGCTTGTGCTGGGCATGTCGGTGGCGGCGGTCGCGTCGAACGTGCTGACGGTCCCGATGTCGATGATCGCGGCGGCAATCCTGGGGTGCGGATACGGCCTCGCACTGGTGTCGGGACTGCAGGAGATCCAGCGGATCGCCGGCCCCGACGATCTGGCCGGACTTACCGCCGTCTTCTACTCGCTCAGCTACCTCGGATTCGCGGTGCCCGCCGCGATGGCGGTGATCGCGGAGGCGAACCCGTCGTTCACGTATCCGATGATGTTCGTGATCGGCGCGGTCGTGGCCGCGGCAAGTCTGGCGCTCGTCATCGTCAAGTGGCGACGGCACCTGCCGGAAGTGTCAGAGGTTCGGTAGCGGCTTCGCCGCGAGCCACGCATCCCACAGCGGGCGCAACGGTTTGTCGGTGAATTGTGCTGCCAGGCCGGTGAACTGCTCGGTCGACACCGTCGAGTGCCGGTACTGGGCAGTCCACTTCTGCAGCAGGGCGAAGAAGGCGTCGTCGCCGATCTCTCGCCGCAGCGCGTGCAGTGCGAGGGCGCCGCGCTTGTAGATGCGGTCGTCGAACATCAGTCGCGGCCCCGGGTCGCCGAGCAGGATGTCCTGCGGCTTGCCGGCGAGGCCGCGGTGCGCCTGCAGGGCGAGGGTCTGGGCGTCGGGTCCTCCGGAGTTCTCCGACCACAGCCACTCGGCGTAGCACGCGAATCCCTCATGCAGCCAGATGTCCTTCCACACCCCGAGGGTGAGGCTGTTGCCGAACCACTGGTGCGCGAGCTCGTGTGCGACAAGACGTTCGGAGCCGCGGTGGCCGTCGCAGTGGTTGGCGCCGAAGATCGACAGTCCTTGGGCCTCGATCGGGATCTCCAGGTCGTCGCCGGTGACGACGACCGAGTAGTCGTCGAACGGGTAGGGGCCGAACAGTTTTTCGAAGACGTCCATCATCTGCGACTGGCGGCCGAAGTCGTGGTCGAAACGGTTCCGTAGGTCCTGCGGGTGGATTGCGTGCATCGGGACGCGGCCGCTGTCCATACGGCGACGCTCGTACGGTCCGATCTGGACGGTGGCCAGGTACGTCGACATCGGCTCGGTCTGCTCGTACACCCACGTCGTCAAGCTGGCCTTGGTCTGCTTGCGGACCAGGCTGCCGTTCGCGACGGCGTGGTACGGCGAGTCGGTCGTGATCGAGATGCGATAGCTCGCTTTGCAACTCGGGTGATCGTCGCACGGAAACCACGACGCGGCTCCGTTCGGTTGGCTCGCGACGAGCGAGCCCTCGGACAGTTCCTCCCAGCCGACGTCGCCCCACATGCTCGCGACAGGCTGCGGGTTACCCGAGTACTGCACGGTGATCGACAGGACTCCGCCCGCCGGAATCTTCTGCGCCGGGGTGATGGTCAGCTTGCCGTCGCGGTGCGTGTACTTCGCGACCCGTCGGCCGTTCACCGACAGCTTCGACACCTGCAACGTCGGCGCGAGGTCGAGGGAGAAGCGGGGCCGGACGTCGGTGGTGGTCGCGGTGATCGTCGCCTTGCCGGACAGGCGGTTGCTGTGCACCTTGTACGTGAGGTCCAACTCGTACCGGGACACCCGGTATCCGCGGTTTCCGGCCTGCGGGAGGTAGGGGTCGATCGGGTCGTCCGCTGTCTTGCCGGGCTTCATCGCGCGTCTCCGTCGGACGTCGAATCCGTCCACGGCGCAATGGGATTGCCCTGCCAGCGGGTGGACGGCGGGACGACGTCGCCCCGCATGACGAGCGACGCCGGGCCGACGGTGGCGCCGTCGCCGAGACCGGCGGCGGGCAGCGCGACGCAGTGCGGGCCGAGGGTGGCGCCCGCACCCAACGTGACGGTGTCCATGGACATGATCCGATCATGGAACAGGTGCGTCTGCACGACGCACCCCCGCTCGACAGTGGCGCCGTCGCCGAGGGTCACCAGGTCGGCCTCGGGGAGCCAGTAGGTCTCGCACCACACGCCGCGGCCGATGGTCGCCCCGAGCCCGCGCAGCCACACGTTCATCACGGCGGTGCCGTTCGCGGCCCGTGCGAACCACGGTGCGGCGACGGTCTCGACGAACGCGTCGGACACCTCGTTGCGCCATACGAACGAACTCCACAGCGGATGCTCGACCGTGCCGATCCGGCCAACGACGAGCCACTTCGCGGCCACCGACACGGCTCCCGCCACGGCGCCCGCGATCATGAGGACCACGCCCCCGCACAGGGCTGCGAGCCAGAATCCGCCGACCGACACCAGCCACGCGAGCGTGAACAGCACGCCCAGGCCGATCCCGAACGTCACCATCACCGGGATGAGCCGGCACGTCTCGACGATCGCGCGGGCGATCCGCAGCCGCAGCGGCGGGGCGAAGGTTCGGGAGGCGTCGGACGCGGTCGCTGCCCGGCGCAGCCGGACCGGCGGGCTCCCGAGCCACGACGAACCCGACTTGGCCTTGCTCGGCGCTGCCGACAGGACCGCGACCAAGCCGTTCTTGGGGACGCGGCGCCCCGGCCCGGCCATCCCGGAATTGCCGAGGAATGCGCGCTTGCCGACCTTCGCGGGTTCGATGCGCATCCAGCCGCCGCCGAGTTCGTAGCTCGCGACCATGGTGTCGTCGGCGAGGAAGGCGCCGTCGGCGACGGTGGTGAACTTGGGCAGCACGAGGGCGGTGGAGATCTCGGTGTCCCGTCCGACCTTCGCACCGAGCAGTCGCAGCCACAGAGGCGTCAGCAGGCTCGCGTACAGAGGGAAAAGGAACGTGCGGGCCGAGTCCATGAGCCGCTCGGTGGCCCACGCCTGCCACCCGATGCGGCTGCGCACCGGGTGGTAGCCCTCGTCGAGCCCGATCGACAGCAGGCGCACAGCGATCACCGTCAGCGCGGCGAAGACGAACAGGCTCAGCACGGTCGCGACCGGCAGGATCGCCAGGGCGCGCCAGAAGGCGTCGCCGCGATCGGACGCGTCACGCACTCGCCGGCCGATCAGGAGCAGGCCCGCGGCGAGGCCGAAGATCGGCATACCGGCCAATACGATGGACGTGACGCCGAAGATGGGCACCCAGTGGACAGCGCGCTGCGGCACACGATCGGGCCACGGGTGCATGGCCTTGCCGACCTTGACCGCGGGCGAGCCGGCCCAGTGCTGTCCCGCCTTGACCTTGCCGAACACCGCCGAGCCCGCGGCCACCTCGGCGCCCCGGCCGATGCGGGCGCCCGGCAGGAGCGTCGAACGTGCGCCGATCGCGGCGCCGTCGCCGATACGGATCTCACCGATGTGCACGACGTCTCCGTCGATCCAGTGGCCCGCCAGGTCCACCTCGGGTTCGACGGAACAGCCGTCACCGAGGACGAGCATCCCGGTGACCGGGGGGAGGGTGTGCAGGTCGACGCCGCGTCCCACGCGGGCGCCGAGGGCGCGGGCGAAGTACAGCATCCACGGTGCGCCGGACAGGTTGTCGGCGCCGCTGGCCTCGACGAGGCGCAGTGCGATCCACAGCCGCAGGTGCTCGGGGCCGCCGCGCGCGTACGTGCCCGGTTTCAGCCGCCGCAGCAGCGTGCGAGCCCCGATCACCGCGATGCCCATCCGCCCCAGAGGGGTGATGAACAGGAAGAACGCGAGCGCCACCCACCACCACGACAGTGTCGGCGCCCACGAGACGTCGAACCAAGCGAGGACGTTGCCGGTAATTGCCAACCACGTCGCCCATTGCAGTCCGGTGAGCGTCATCAGCGGCACGGTCACCGCGATCTGCGCGGCCTGGGCCCGCCGCGGCACGGGGTCGACGTGCCGGGCCGTGGTGGCCGCGGCGGGGGCGAGGTCGTCGAGGAATCCGGCGAGGGAGCCGAGTCGGGGATGGTCGTACAGCTGTGCCACGGTTACTTGGGGGAACCGCGCACGCAGCGCCGACACCAATTGGGCGGCGGACAGTGAGCCCCCGCCGAGTTCGAAGAAGTCGTCGTCGGGTCCGGTGACGCTCGCGCCGAGGATCGAAGCCCACAGCCCGGCCACCCAGGCCATGGTGCCGTCGAGGCTGAGGGCCGGATCGACCGTGTCTTCGCGGGCACCGGGCAGCGGCCACGGCAATGCGTTGCGGTCGACCTTGCCCGACGTTCGGGTCGGTAGTTCGTCGACCAGTGCGAGCCGCGGCACGAGGGCCGCGGGAAGGTGCTCGGACAGTTGATCCCGAGCCGCCTTCAGATCGAAGTCGGGGTCGGTGCTGGCGATGTAGCCGACCAGGATCGAGGTGCCCGCCGCGGTCTTGCGAACCGCGGCGGCGGCACCGCTGACCCCGGGGAGGTTCTGCAGTGCGTTGTCGACCTCACCGAGTTCGATGCGGCGTCCGCCGAGCTTGATCTGATCGTCGGCGCGGCCCTGGAACAGCAGACCCGCCGTATCGAGGCGGACCAGGTCGCCGCTGCGGTAGGCGCGGTCCCAGCCGAGCGTCGTCATCGGTGCGTACTTCTCGGCATCCTTCGCGGGATCCAGATACCGCGCGAGCCCGACCCCGCCGATGACGAGTTCGCCGACTTGACCGTCGGCGACCGGTTCACCGGACGCGTCGACCACGGCGAGGTCCCAGCCGTCGAGGGGCAGTCCGATGCGCACCGGCCCGGTGCCGTCCATGAGCGCGCCGCACGCGACGACGGTGGCCTCCGTGGGGCCGTACGTGTTCCACACCTCGCGACCGGGCACGGCGAGCCGTTCGGCCAGATCCGGCGGGCAGGCCTCGCCGCCGAAGATCAACAGCCGCACCGCCTCGAGCGCCTCGGCCGGCCACAGCGCCGCGAGCGTCGGAACGGTGGAGACGACCGTGACGTCGCGCGAGACCAGCCACGGTCCGAGATCCATGCCGCTGCGCACCAGCGATCGGGGTGCGGGTACCAGTGCGGCGCCGTGCCGCCACGCGAGCCACATCTCCTCGCACGACGCGTCGAAAGCCACCGACAGCCCCGCCAGTACCCGATCCTCCGCACCGATCGGATCGCCCTGAAGGAACATCCGAGCCTCGGCGTCGACGAACGCTGCCGCATTGCGGTGCGTGACCGCGACGCCCTTGGGAGTGCCCGTGGAGCCTGACGTGAAGATGATCCACGCGTCATCGTCCGGCGTGGGGGGCCGGACGTCCGGTGCGGCGCGGCGCGGCGCGGTGCCGGGTTGCACGCCGTCGGCGGTGAGGATTGCCGCTACCTGCGCCTCGCTGAACACCAGTTCGGCGCGCTCGTCGGGGTCGTCGGCGTCGACTGGCACGTACGCGGCGCCGGCGGCGAGCACCGACAGGATCGCGACGTACAGGTTGCGCGAGCCCGACGGCATCCGCACGCCGACCCGCTCTCCCGCGCCGACGCCGGCGTCGGCGAGCCAACGGGCGCCGGTCGCGATCTCGTCCAGCAATTCGCGATAGGTGAGCGGTGCGGTGCCGTCGTCGATCGCGGTGGCGTCCGGATGGGCCGCTGCGGTGGCCTCGAGGATGTCGACGAGGGTGCGTGGTGCGGGCGCGAGGGCCGATCGAAGGAACTCAGCGGGTATCCGGTGCGGAGACCGCTGATCCGACTGGTCTGTTGCTGGCTGGGCAGACAATCCGGGACGTCCCTCTCTGTGCCTGGTCGGGCGGACATCGAGTTGTCTCACGTCCAGGTGTCCGGAGGATGAACACCCGCCCGGCAGGCGAATCGCTTCTTCCTGACGATTCTCCACCGGATGTGTCGAAATCCGCGCCCGCGGCACGTCGTGTTCACGAAAGCGGGGTAATCGGCCCCGCGTCGGAGGGAGGATGTCGGAGGGAGGATGACGACATGTACTACCTGGCATTGCTCGCCGCCGAGGAGGGCGGCCCCGGGTCGATTCCCGGCACGGACGCGTACACCGCGTCGATGCAGCGGCATCAGGAGTTCTGGACCAAGGCGCAGGAGGCCGTCGCGGGTGGCGGGCTGTACCCCACGTCCGATGCCGCGACCATCCGGCACGACGGCGGGAACACGCTCGTGACGGACGGGCCGTTCGCGGAGGTCACCGAGGCCGTCGGCGGCTACTACGTGTTCGACGCCGCGGACCTGGACGCCGCGCTGTCGCTGGTGCGGCAGGTTCCAGAGGTGTCGACCGGGCACGTGGAACTGTGGCCGATGGTGTTCTGGAACTCCGCGGAAGAACCGACGGACACGTGGTGGGCCGCGCTGCTGCGCGAACCGCGGGGATCGGCGAGCGAACCGGGGTCGGCGGAGTGGGAGGCACGGGTTGCCGAGCACCAGCGGTTCGGCGAGATCGCCGGCGATCGGGTGAAGGGTTCCGGGGCGCTGTTCCAGCCGGCGTCGGCGACGACCGTGCGGCTGCGCGACGGGGAGATGCTGCTGACGGATGGGCCGTTCACCGAGGACAACGAGATCGCGAATGGCATCTACGTGCTGTCCGCGCCCGATCGGGAAGCGGCGGTGGCGCTCGCGTCGAAGATCCCCCTCGGGCCCAAGGGGTGCGTCGAACTCCGGCAGATCGTTGCCGACTGAGAGAGCTCCCGTCCACGGACTGGTCCGGGATCGTCCGTGCGTACGTTCGGCTGCTCGCACTGCGTGCGTCTCCGGCGGTTCGAATCAATCATGCTGTGGCGGTGGGTTTTCGGGACGGCCCCGATCGCGGGCTGGAGGCTGTCGGCCAACTGGGTGCCGCGAGGAGCCGAGCTGGAGTGTGATGACCGTCTCATGATGGAAGGGTTGACGGTGGGTTGACATCGCGCGGAGGGCTCTGACATCCTCGTTGCCAGGTCACGAGTACCAGCATCAAGCCCCGGCTAGCTGGTCGGCAACCCTCCAACCGCGGTGGGGTGCTCCGGGTGACGACCAGGCTGTGCGCCATGAGGCCACGGCAAGCGCGGACTCCGGTGGCATTCAGTCTTCACTGCCGACGGGTCCCGGACCCGAAGGATTTTGTGATGACTGCTGTACTCACCACCGCCTGTGCCACCGCCCCGATCGCCCGGGTTTCCGGCTGTGACTTGCAGGTTCCGCTCGTCGGGGGTGGAACCTGCGTTTATGCAAACTTCGACTACGCAGCCAGCGCTCCCGCTCTGGCGCAGGTCACCGACCGTGTGCAGGAGCTGCTGCCGTTCTACGCGAGCGTCCACCGCGGTGCCGGCTACGCCTCCCGTGTGAGCACCGAGGCGTACGAGAGTGCCCGCGGGTCCGTCGAGCGCTTCGTCGACACCGATGACGACCAGGTAGTGGTCTTCACTCGCAACACCACCGACTCGCTCAACCTCCTCGCGACCTGCGTTCCCGGTGACGTCGTGGTCCTCGACATCGAGCACCACGCAAACTTCTTGCCGTGGAAGAACTCCCGCGTCGTCGAGGCAGCCGACACCGTGGCCGAGACCATTCGCCGCATCGTTGCCGAGCTGAGCGTCAAGCCTGCCGCACTCCTCGCGATCACCGGCGCCTCCAACGTCACCGGCGAGGTCCTCCCCATCGCCGAGCTCGCCGAGATCGCGCACCGCTGTGGCGCCCGCATCCTCGTCGACGGCGCGCAGCTCACCCCGCACCGCCGTGTGAGCCTGTCCGAGAGCGGCGTCGACTACCTGGCCTTCTCCGGGCACAAGCTGTACGCGCCGTTCGGTGCCGGTGTGCTCGTCGGTCGTCGCGACTGGCTCGATGCGGCCGAGCCGTACCTCGCCGGCGGTGGCGCCGTGCGTGAGGTGACGGTCGACGAGACGTTCTGGGCACCGGCTCCGGCTCGTCACGAGGCCGGCAGCCCCAACGTCCTCGGCGTCGCGGCCCTCGCTGCGGCGTGTGATGCATTGTCCGCGTTGGACTTCGACACTGTCGTCGAGCACGAGCGCGTCCTGTCGACGCGTCTCGCGGAGGGCCTCGGCGAGATCGAGGGCGTGCAGTTGCTGCGCCTGTGGTCGGACGCCCCGGACAGCGTCGGCATCGTCACCTTCACGATCGACGGCTACGAGCCCGGTCAGATCGCCGCGTACCTGTCGGCCGAGCACGGCATCGGCGTGCGCGACGGCCGCTTCTGCGCCCACCCGCTGCTGAACCGCATCGGCCACGCCGGTGGCGCCGTGCGCGCGAGCCTGGGTCTGGGCACCGGATCCGACGACGTCGAGCGCCTCATCGCCGCCGTCCGCCAGCTGGTTGCCGGCGAGCAGACCTGGAACTACGGCAAGACCGACGGCTTGTGGAACCCGGTCCCCGAGACCCGTGGCTTCTCGAGCACCATCGACGGTGCCGCCGAGTGCGTGTAATCGATTCGAATCGACTCGGATCTTCGTGATCCGAACTGTGGTGGGGGACAGCGACGGGGGATAGCGTGACGCGCATGGAGTCGATCGATCGGAGCGGGCAGTGGTCCCGCCGTCATGTCGACCTGTGCCGTACCTCCTCGGAAATGTGTCGGCGCTGACCTTTCGCGCCGCCCACCACACTCCGTTCTTCCCGAGGAATCATCATGTCCCAGTCCGTCTTTGCTTCCATCCGTTCCATCACACCGCGACGTCCGCTCCGGGTGGCCGTCGAACTGTCCGGCGCCGGCCGTCATCCTGCGTCCTCGCGTATTGCCGGTAACGTCCCGCTCACCGGGCCCGACTACTGGGTCGACCTGACCGTCGGACCCGACGCGCTCGATCTCGCCGCCTCGCCCGCCGTCGTCCACCGTGTCCAGGCCGTCGATCTGCGTGAGGCGCAGCAGACCCGCAGTCGCATCCGTGCGCAGGTGGCCGCTGAGGGGCGTGACCCCGACAGCGTCACCGTCCTCGTCGACATCGAAACTCTCATCGCCGACGACTCCCGAAGCGCGCGTGCCGAACTGGCGCTGCTCGACGAGACACTCGGAGTTCCGCACCAGCCGACGACACTCTCGTACGTGGGGACGCCGCACGGACTCGCCGGCCTGATCGCCGACATCCAGGCCGCCGACGTCGCGGACGGCGTCACGCTGTTGCCGCTCGCCCTCCCGCAGGTGCTCGAGCGCATCGTGGACGGAACCCTGCCCTGGCTCGAGCGTCGAGGCCTGGCCGTCGCGTCCGACACCGTCGACGAGGCCCTCGCCCGCTTCGGCCGGGCCAGGCCGGCCCACGCGTCCTGAAGTCCGTGACCAGGCTCAGTACGGTTTGCGGGCCTCGATGAGGAAACGGGTGGAGTGCGCGACGAACATCCCTTCCGCCCGGATGTGCTGATCGAGGTCACGCAGGCGTTCGGAATAGGCATCGACGGTGAATCCGGGAACGATCCAGATCACTTTCCGCAGGAAGTAGATCACCGCGCCGATGTCGAAGAACTCCACGCGTAGTCGCTCGAACCGTAGGTCCACGATCTCCAGTCCGGCGGAGCGCGCGTCGGCGGACTCGGTGTCCGGATGCCGGAGGCGTCGTGCCTCGGGCTGTGGACCGAGGAAGAACTCGGCCAGTTCGAACACGCTCTCGGGGCCGACGTGCTGGGCCAGATAGGTTCCACCGGGGACGAGCACCCGCGCGATGTCCGCCCACGCCACGGTATTGGGGTGACGGCTGCTGACGAGATCGAAGGCGTTGTCCGCGAACGGCAGTGGTGGCTCGTCCGGAGCCGCGACCACCACCGCACCCATCGGGTGCAGCAGCGCGGTCGCCTTCGCGATGTTGGGCGGCCACGACTCGGTCGCCACCATGGTTCGCGGCATCGCGCCGGCGCCCGCAAGGACTTCCCCGCCGCCGGTCTCGATGTCGAGGGCGGCCGTCGCTCGCGCCAGGCGTGTGCCCAGGACTCGTTGATAGCCCCACGACGGGCGCTGTTCGGTGGCGCGCCCGTCGAGCCACGAGAACTCCCAGCCCTCCATCGGAGCGGCCTCGGCCTCCGCGACCAGTTCGTCGAATGTGCGGTCCATGGCACCGATTGTCCCTGCAATCAAAGGGTTTCGAGATCAGAGGGTTTTGATCAGTCCGCCGTCGATGACGAAGTCGGCGCCCGTGATGTTGCCGGAACGATCGCTCGCGAGAAAGGCGACGAGATCGGCCACCTCGTCGGGGCGGGTGAACCGTCCCGTCTCCGAGCCGGCGGCGGCCGCCTCGACTACCGACTCGGCTGTGCTGCCGCTGACCCGGGCGACAGTGGAGGCGACTCCGTCGTCGGCAAGCCACAGTGCGGTGGTCACCGGCCCGGGGCTGACCGTATTGACTCGAATATTCTGACCGGCAACCTCTTTGGACAGCGATTTGCAGAAGTTGGTGAGCGCGGCCTTAGCAGCGCAGTAGTCGACCACCCCCGGGTCCGGGAGGAACGCGTTGACCGAGCTGACGGTGACGATCGACCCGCCGCCGCGGCGGACGATCTGGGGGAGCGCGGCGCGGGTGGTGCGCACCGCGGAGAGGAACGTCAGGGTCAGCGAGGCGATCCAGTCGTCGTCGGAGACGCTCGCGAAGCCGCCGGTGCGCGGCGTGACGGCGCCGGCGTTGTTGACCAGGACGTCCACTCCGCCACGAGCGGCGGCCGCCTCGATCAGGGCCACCGGGCCCTCCGCGGTGGACAGGTCGCACGCCACGAACGTCACATTTCCGTCCGCCTCCATCGACTGGAGTTCCGCAGTGCGAGTGCGGGATCCGGCGACGACGTGAGCACCCTCTGCGACCAGCGCACTGGTCACCGCGAGTCCGATGCCCTTGCTTGCGCCGGTGACGACGGCACACCTACCGGTCAGATGCAGGTCCATGACTTCTCGATCCTGTGGATCGGATGTGGCCGGTCCCGATTCTACCCAGTGGCCGCGCGTAGGTGTCAGCTCCCGAACGGGATTCGCCCTATGTTCCAGAAAGATCCGGTGTTGCCGGACGATCCGGCGGGGACGGGCTCGTCGCTGCCCGCGGTTGCCAGTTGCTCACGCAGCTGGTCGGCGACGGCGCTGGGATTCGCGTTCCGCTCGTTGGTGAGCACGGTGACCGCCCAGTCCTCGGACGGCACCAGTTCGGTGGCACTCTGGGAGCCCTGCGTGGTGCCGTCCTTGTAGGCGTACGCCGGGAACTCGGATGTCGGGAGAGCCGGATACAACTGCCATGCCATGCCCATCTGCATGTCGTTACCCGCCGGGCCCGAGGCGATGCGATCGAGTGTCGTCTTCAGGGTCGGGGCCAGCGGGTTTGATCCCCTGCCCATTGTCGCCTCGGCCCAGATCGCCATGTCCTCGACCGTGCTGACCAGTCCGCCGGCGCCCGCGATGGTGCCGGTGTTGTCGTGGTAGCAGACGGGAACGCCCCCGCTGTACGGCACGGCCAGTGAGGGATTCGCAGCCGGTTCGAGCTCGGTGTGCGACATGCCGAGTGGAACGGTGAGCTCCCGCTTCACGACCTCCCCATAGGCCGGTTTGCCGGGCTCGAACGCATTGGTCAGAAGCGACCCGAGCAGGCCGAATCCCCAGTTGGAGTACAGCCAGTCGGTACCCGGGGTGAAGTCCAGGGCGCCGGGATCTTTCAGGCCCTCGGCCAGCTTCGCGGCGTCGTAGTTCGCCTCGGCAGCGCAGCCGCCTCCCATGTTCGCGGGGTCGCGCTGCAGGCCGGAGCGGTGGGCGGCCAGTTCTCGGAGGGTGATCTGCTTGCCGTCGCGGCTCGGCACCGTGACGTCGGCGTCCGTGGGCACCAAGCGCTGAGCGTTGTCGTTGAGGGCCAAGTTGCCCTGCTGAATCTGTTGGGCGAGCAGGGCCGCGGTGAATGTCTTGGTCTGTGAGCCGATCTCGAACCGGGTCTGGGGTCCGACCGCGATCGGGCCCGACTTGTCCGCGTCGCCGAAGTAGTAGGTGGTGGTGATCGAGACCGCCGGATTGTCGGGCGAGGGCTTCACGATGGCGATGGCCGCTCCCGCGGTGCCCGCCAGGTGGTTTCGGACCGCCTCGGTGACTGCCGCTACCTCCGACGCGTTGCCGGGCCGGGAACCCGGGTTGAACGTGGGGGCGACTGCTCCGGCGACCGGCGCCGTACCCACGCTCACCGCGAGGGAGGCACCCAGTGCGAACGCCGCCGTGGCCACCGCGATTCGACGTCGTGCAGTGGTGAAGCGTCCGTCGCGGTCCCCGCGTCGCGAATTCATATCGCGAAAATACAACGAACGGTCCGAAATGGTCGGCTTTGGCGCGGTTGTCGGGTAGCCGAGAGTGTCGGCCGGCCGGGTCACAGACCGCGGGCATCGAGCCACATGGCGATGTGTTCGGCCACTGGGCGCCACTGTGTTCCGAGCATCATGTTGTGAGTTGTATGTGGAAGGATCTCGGCAGTCGTCCGGTAGGCCCGAGCGGTGGCGTGGATCTCGGCAGGGGAGAAGACCCTGTCGTCGGACCCGCCGAGCACCAGGATCGGCGCCGTCACGCGTTCCGGGCGGGGCAGGTCGAGGAACAACGTGTCGAGGACTGACCGTCGGCTCTCTTCGGTGAGCCGGGACGCGTACCGGGTGACCAGAATGTCGGACATGCCCGCAGGGAAGAAGGCCTCGCGGGCTACCGCCGGGAGACTGACGGTGTGCAGGGATCGCCCGGTGACGGCCGCCTTCACGTAGAGCCAAGGATGGACTCGGGCGCGGCGCACCAGTGACCGTGACGCGCCCCGCGGCGGCGTCGACGCGAGGAGGACCGCGGCGGGTGCGGTGTTGCTCTCGAGGTACTTCTGGACCACGAACCCGCCCATCGAATGACCGAGGAGGATCGGGCCGGATGGCAGACGGTCCGCCACTTTGCGGACGTCATCGACGTAGTCGGCCACCGAGAGTGAGTGCAGTGGCTTGGACGTCCGACTTCCGCCGTGACCGCGCAGGCTCACGGCGACCGCGCGGTAGCCGCGGGCGACGAAATACTCCAGGAAGTGCTCGTCCCAGCACCAGGCGCCGTGCCACGCGCCGTGGACGCACAGCACCGGAGTCGGGTGCCGACTGGTGGAGCGTCCCCGGTCGATGACTTCGAGCATCCAGTCCAGTGTGCGCCCAGTGAACGACTCCGGCCCGGTTCGTCGACGACGAACCGGGCCGGGTGGACGTGCGGAAGTGCTAGTCCATCGGTGTAGCGCGGTGGTAGCGGCCCTCGTGGTACAGCAGTGGGGCGGCGGCGGCCTCGTCGTCGTTCTCGTTGTGGAGGCGCGTGATCAGGCCGATCACCAGGGTGTGATCGCCGGCCGGGATCAACTGGTGGACCGTGGTGCGCATCCAGATGGGGGTGCCGTGCAGCACGGGCTCACCAGTCTCGAGCCGCGACCACAGCGACTCGTCGCTGAACCGCTGATCGGCGCTGCGCGAGAAGCGCTGCGACAGGTGCTGCTGGTGCTCCCCGAGCAGATGCACGACCACCGAATCGGCTGCGTGCAACGCGTTGATGCTCGACGAGCTGAGCGCGATGTTGAACGAGATGAGCGGCGGGTTCATCGACAGCGACGCGAACGACGTCGCGGTGAATCCGACCGGACCGTTCTCCGAATCGAGGGTCACGATGGTGACACCGGCCGGGTGGCGGCGCATCGCGGCCTTGTACTCGTCGTTGCTGATGCCCTTCGAGCCGTCGGCGGGAGCAACAGCAAGTTCGGGCGCGTTCTCGACAGACTGTGACAAGGCATTCTCCGATTCGAACCTGGTGGACTGCCGCCACTATAAGGCCAGGCTCACCGAGCGACCAGGTTCTCGTTCACTGAGCGGGCAACTACGTATCGAGGTCCTTCGGCGCCGTGACCGGTCAGTCCATGTCGATGGACAGACCCGCCGTGACACGGAGAAGTTCGGGGAACGTGGTGCGGAAGACGGTGTCAGGATGGCCGGCGGCCGCCCACAGTTCCGGATGGGCGGCGAGGGCGGTGTCCATGTAGGTCGGCAGATTCGTGGGGTGCCCCAGCGGCGCCACACCGCCGATCGGTTGCCCCGTCACCTCCCGCACGACGTCCAGCGGGGCACGCGTCAGGGTGCCCTGGAGTCGCGCGCCGGTCGCGTCGAGATTCACCTCGTGCGCGCCCGAGACCAGCAGCAACACCGGTTCGTCGTCGAGTAGGAAGATCAGCGACTTCACGATCGCGCCCCGATCCGCGCCCAGCGCCTCGGCGGCCTGCTCGGCGCTGTGAGTGGGGGCAGGCTGCGTGACGATGACACCGTGGTGACCGCGCGCGATCAAGGTGTCGGCGACGTGCGCCGCATTGGGATGCAGCAGCCTGGGCATGGATTCAGAGTAGGACTACTTCGCGGCGGGGGCAGGCGTATCGGCCGTCGAACCGGTGATCCTCTGTGACCGGAACGCGGTGAAGCCGAGGAGCAGGACGGCGCCGAGCACGGTGTAGAGCGCCACCGCCACCGCCGGCTGCGCCAGGCCGACGTTGTCGAAGTACACGATGCTGCGCACGCCCTCGGTCCCGGCGCCGGGCGTGATCCACTTGCCGATGGCCGCGTAGAAGCTGGGGATCACATTGGCGCCGAATGCGCCGCCGGCACTCGGATTGCCGAGCACCACGAACACCGCGATGGCCAGCGGGACGGCGAGGATGCCGACGGCGGCGCGTAGGCCCAGCGTGAACACGCCCGTTGCGAACACCACGCCAGTACCCAGGATCCACAGCGGGAACCAATGACCGGCAAAGGTGCCCAGTCCGTGGGTCGTGATGAGCGCGCCGAGTGCCCCCGAGACGACGGCGTACCCGAACATCACCGCGAGCTGGGCCCACGCCTGCCGCAGTGTCGCCGGCGCTCCGATGATCAGTCCGATGGCTGCCGCCAGCAGATAGCCGCCGACGACCCAGCCGATCGACAGGTAGAAGCCCGACAGTCCGCGGTTGTCGTGGGCGCCGACGGGGATCTCGTCGCGCACCACGATCTGGCGGTGCTGGGTCTCCGAGACCTGCTCGAAGATCGACTCGAGCGCCGACGCGATCGAACTGCCGCCCGCGCTCGCGGTCATCAGTGTGTCGGTACCGGTCGGTTCGATCACATACGCGCCCTGGATCTCCCGATCGCGAAGCAGACGCCGCACCTCCGCGGTGTCGGATGCGGTGCGGGCGTCGACGGGATGGCCGTCGAGCGCGTTGAGCTTGTCGACGGACTGCTGACCGATGCCGTCGGGCAGTCCAGGCCCGGCGACGACGGCGACCGTGATGTCCCGCGGTGTCGGCTGATGGAACGCCGCCACGTAGCTGAGGATGAATCCGAGCTGCAGCGCGAGCACTCCGACTACCAGCGCGGCCATCACCTTGCGGCTGCCGAACCGCTCGAGCGGGCCTGTGGGCAGCGGTGCGGCCGATGTCGGGGCCTGTGCGGCGGAGTCGGGTTCGGTGGTGGTCGATGTGGTCACGGGTGTCCTCGAGTCGGAGTGGTTCCGCGCGGTTGTCGATACCGTGGGTATTGAATACCCTAGGTATCGTGACTGGTAGTCGTCAAGACGAGATGCCCGCAGTAGCGCGGCCAGGGCGCGATGTGGTGCGAACGCGCATCCTCGACGCCGCCGCCGACGAGTTCGCCGAGCAAGGGTTCGCCGGTGCCAAACTCGCCGAGATCGCCCGCCGCGCCGGATTCACCAAAGGGGCCGTGTACTCGAACTTCGAGTCCAAACAGGACCTGTTCGCGGAACTGTTCGCGCAGCGCTCCCTCGAACTCGCGGGCCGGGTCCTCGCCGAGATCTCCGGCCTCGACCTGGCAGACGCCGTCGGGCGCGGCGGTGCCGAGATCGCGTCGGCGCTCACCGCCGATCCGGGATGGTCGCTACTCGTCCTCGAGTTCGGGGTCCAGGCGGGCCGTGACCCGATCGTCGAACAGGCGTATCTACGCGAACGTCGTTATCTGCGCGGCAAACTCGTCGAGCTGATCGGCGAACGGGCGCGCGAGTGGGCTGTCGACATCGACGTCCGAACCACCGCGATCTCGTTGATGGCACTCATCTCCGGGCTGGTCCTCGAACATTCCGTCGACCCTGAGGAAGTCGACGAACGCACGATGGGCGAGGCCGTGACCGCGTTGTTCGCCGGGGCCGTGGCGCGCGCCGACCGTCCTCAGTAGGTCGGGAACCCGCCCTCCGGGCCGAGCATCCGGTCGAGTCGAGTGCAGGTGATTCGTGCGAGTTCCGTTGTCCTGACGTGCCGTTCGGTGTCGAGGGTGTTCGTCATACGTGCCGTCAAGTCGGCGAGCAGCGCCCGGCCGTTACGTCCGTCCGAGCACCACACGTACCGGAAACCGAACCGCGCTTCGTACGCAGCGGATGCCTGGTCGAGCGTGCTCATCACGGCAACATCCTCGACCCACACCGAGCACTGCTCCCGGAACGACGCCAGGCTCCCCGCCCGCGCCCCGACCCGCGGATGGCCCTGCAGCGCCTGCGCGATCTCGGACTCGGGCAACGCGTGCAACTCGGAGTCGGCGAACGCGAGGAGTTCGCTGTGCGACGCGTACGCGCGGCCGTCGGCGATCCGTGCCGACCACGGCAGGCAGCAGCAGCATTCGAACAGCGCGTGCACGGCTCGACTGCGGGGCAGATCGTTGAACCGATCGAGACCGATTCCCTGGTGCATAAGCATGCGCAACCTCTCTCGACGTCGCGGAGATGCCACGTGCGGGCGATTCGATCATGCACCTCTCGAGGGTTGAAGCCAGCCGGTCTGCGCGGATTTTGCGCACATTTAACGAGTCGAGCGTGGATCGGTGGAGAACCGCGGGGATGGCCGGCGTCGTCCTGGCGGTCACCCGTCCGGCGAGGCTCGAGCGGTAGATCGGGCGGGGAGTCCGAACGGGATGAGATCGCGCGTATCGCCACTAGGTTCGCCTCGGGCTGGGAGGATTTCGGTGTCCGCGTCGAGTGCGACTGGAGGACGACATGCGCGTCACACGCATCACGGCCAATCTTCGTGTTCCGGATGTCGGTGCGGCCAAACGCTTCTACACGGACTATCTCGGTTTGAGTACCGAGGAGTTCGACATGGGCTGGGTGGCCCGCTTCGCGTCACCGGACACCGGGGTGAGCGTCCAGTTGGTCACGCGCGATGCGTCCGCGCCCGAGGATTCTGTGGTGTCGGTGCACACCGACGACGTCGACGCTGCATACGCGCAGGCGCGCAGACTCGGGTACGAGATCGTGTACCCGTTGACCACCGAGCCGTGGGGTGTGCGCAGATTCTTCGTCCGTGCGCCGGACGGCAACATCCTGAACATCGTGCGGCATCGCGACTGACGACGCCCGAAGCGAATCGGAGGAGTGCAGATGAGTTCGGTGAACCTCAGCAAGCAGCACCCGGACGCCTACAAGCAGTTGATCGTCCTCAACGGGCAGGCCGATGCCGCAATCGAAGCGTCGGGGCTGGACCCGCTCCTGGGAGAACTGGTCAAGATCAGGGTGTCGCAACTCAACGGGTGCGCATTTTGCCTGCGCATGCACACCCGCGACGCCATATCCCAGGGGGAGACGAGCGACCGGCTGGCGGTGATCGCGGCCTGGTGGGAATCGCAGTACTTCACGCCGGCTGAGCGTGCCGCGCTCGCTCTGGCGGAGCAGGTGACCCGGCTGTCGGTGCCGGACACCCGGGTGTGGGACGACGGTTCGCTGAACGAGCAGCAGGTGTCGGCGGTGAGTTGGCTCGCGATCGTGATGAACGCGTGGAACCGCGTCGCGATCACCAGCCACTATCCCGTCGCTCCCTGACTCTGGTGTGCCCGACGCCGCCAAGTTACTCTTCGGTAATGACGGAACAGCAGAGCTGGAAAGCGTTCACGGTCGAGCGCAAGGACCACGTCGCGCAGGTGACGCTCATCGGCCCCGGCAAGGGCAACGCGATGGGGCCGGACTTCTGGGAGGAACTCCCCGGCATCTTCGCCGAACTCGACGCGGACCCCGAGGTCCGTGCCGTCGTACTGGCGGGATCGGGCAAGCACTTCTCGTTCGGCCTCGACCTGCCGGCGATGAGCGGGGGCTTCGGCGCCGTGCTCGCGGACAAGGCTCAGGCCGGTCCGCGCACCGACTTCCACAACCTGATCAAGCGCATGCAGTCCGGCATCAACGCCGTCGCGGACTGCCGCAAGCCCGTCGTCGCCGCGATCCAGGGCTGGTGCATCGGCGGCGGTGTCGACTTGATCACGGCCGCCGACATCCGATACGCAAGTGCCGACGCGAAGTTCAGCATCCGCGAGGTCAAGGTTGCTATCGTCGCCGACATGGGCAGCTTCGCCCGCCTGCCGGCGATCATCGGCGACGGGCATCTGCGTGAACTGGCGCTGACCGGCAAAGACATCGACGCGGCCCGCGCGGAGAAGATCGGACTGGTCAATGACGTGTTCGAGGATGCCGACGCGGTGCTCGCCGCGGCACACGCGACCGCCGCCGACATCGCGGCCAACCCGCCGCTCGTGGTGCACGGCATCAAGGACGTGCTCGACCACAGTCGTTCCGCGGCGGTGAACGACAGCCTGCGTTACGTGGCCGCGTGGAATGCGGCCTTCCTGCCGTCGGAGGACCTCACCGAGGCGATCACGGCGGTGTTCCAGAAGCGTCCCCCAGAGTTCAAGGGGCACTGACCGCGATGTGACGAGCGACGGCGGGGTCGGACATGACCGAGGAATCTCGAGACATCGATCCCGCCGCCGCGTCCGGGCCGCAGGTTTCGTTCACCCACCGCCAGATCCTGGCGATCCTCAGCGGCCTGCTGCTCGGCATGTTCCTCGCCGCGCTCGATCAGACCGTCGTCGCGACGGCGATGCGCACGATCGCCGACGACCTCGACGGCTATGCCCTGCAGGCGTGGGTGACCACCGCGTACCTCATCACCGCGACCCTCGTCACCCCGCTGTACGGCAAGCTGTCCGACATCTACGGCCGCAAACCGTTCTTCATGGCCGCAATCGTGCTTTTCGTGCTCGGTTCTGTGCTGTGCACGTTCGCCCAGTCGATGTACATGCTCGCGGTGTTCCGGGCCATCCAGGGCCTGGGCGCCGGTGGCCTGTTCTCGCTGGCGCTCGCGATCGTGGGCGACATCGTCTCGCCCCGGGAACGCGCCCGCTACCAGGGCTACTTCCTCGCTGTGTTCGGCACGTCGAGCGTGCTCGGCCCGGTGATCGGCGGCGTGCTGGCGGGACAGCCGTCGATCCTGGGCATCGCCGGGTGGCGGTGGGTGTTCCTCGTCAACGTCCCCATCGGCATGCTCGCGCTCGCGGTGGTGTGGCGGGTGCTGCACCTGCCGCCGGTGCACCGGGCCATACGGATCGACTGGTGGGGCGCGCTCGTCCTCGCGATCGGCCTGGTTCCGATCCTGGTGGTCGCAGAGCAGGGGCGCGAGTGGGGCTGGACCAGCCCGAAGTCGTTGACCTGCTACGCGATCGGCGTCGTCGGCGTGCTGGGTTTCGTCGTCGTCGAATACTTCATGAAGGACGCGGCACTGTTCCCGCTGCACTTCTTCCGCGGCCAGACGTTCGCGCTCGGCGTGCTCATCAGCTTCCTCGTCGGCGCCGTGATGTTCGGTGCCATCACCGTCATCCCGCAGTACCTGCAGGTGGTGAAGGGCTCGAGTCCCACCGTGGCGGGCTTCCAGATGCTGCCCGCGGTGCTCGGCATCGCGATCGGGTCGGTGCTGTCCGGTCAATTGATCGCCAAGACCGGCCGCTATCGCATCTTCACGATCGTCGGTGCTGTGCTGATCGCGGTCGCGGCCCTGCTGCTGCACACGGTGACCGCGCAGACCAGCCTGCCGATGTTCATGACCTTCATCTTCGTGCTCGGACTGGGCTTGGGAAATCTGCTGCAACCATTGACCCTGGCGATCCAGAACGCGTTGCCGCCCAGGGACATGGGCGTCTCGACGGCCGCCGCCACGTTCTTCCGGCAGATTGGCGGCACGCTCGGTGTCGCGCTGTTCCTGTCGATCCTCTTCGCGCAACTGACCCCGGCGATCACGACTCAACTGCACGACGCCGCCGCGTCACCGGAGTTCCAGCAGGCCGTCGCGGCCGGCGTGAACAGTTCGAACCCGGTGGAGGCCGAAATCGCGCGCGGCTTGATGAGCGGCGACCCGAGCGCGGCGAGTGCCGCGATGAACGACACATCCTTCATCGAACAGTTGAATCCCACCCTCGCGGCACCGTTCAAGGACGGCTTCGCGGCGGCCTTCGAGGCGATCTATCCGCCGGTTGTCGTCCTCGCCGTCGTCGCGCTGGTGCTGATCCTCATCTGGCGCGAGGTGCCGCTGCGGAAGAAGTCGGGTGTCGACGACAGTGGATCGGGTGTCACTCGAGCAGGCGGCGATTAGTGCTGGTCAATTTCGTTGGCAGAGTCGCTCAACATCGAAATTGGCGTCGTTCCTACCCTGATGCGCTCCAAGGTGTCAGCTGCGTGGCCGTCGGGTTTTGGACTACGAATGCAACCGAGTGCTTGGCACGGGTTACGGCCACGTAGAGCCCACACGCGGTTTTCGGCTTGAGCTCAGTCCCCTTTGTGAGGAAGTCAGTGACGGACTTCGGCGGATACACGACTACTCGATCGAAGGTCAGCCCCTTCACCGTCCCAAAATTGCGAAACGGCAGATCGACGTTACGTGCTGTGGCGATGCTGTCTCGTAACGCCTGCGGTTTGAACCGCGTCAAGTAAGCGGCCGTGTCGGCCTCGGTGAGAGCGAACACCCCATCGTGGCCGGTGAGCTCTGTCTGTTTCGAGACTGTCGGTTCGAAACAGAACTCGGTTGGGAAGAGTGTGTCGGAGAAGTCGGCGATCACTTGGTTGGCGCGCCAGGTTTCCTGGTTGTGCTGGACGTCGAGAAGACCTGAGGCGCGGTGCAGTTCGAACCAGTCGAGCATCTTCACGCCTCGAAACTTCTTGAGATTCGGGTCCCGAGGGTTGGTATCGAACACCGATTGCCGAACGTCGCCCACCATGTGGACGTCGACGTCGGCGGCTTTCATGAGCTGTTCGACGATGAGGAGGTCGCACCCGGTCAGGTCCTGCACCTCGTCGATGTAGATCTCGTCGTAGATGTGGGAAAGGCGGTCGACGACAGCGCCATTGCTCGCCGCGGACACGTCGCAGGCCAGCCTCGACAGATGGAGCCGATACGCTCGCCCCTCTGCGTCGAAGAATCGCGCCGGTCCCTCGGCGTATCTTCCGCCTACGGGCTGGCCGTCAAAGTTGAAGCCGCGGAGGCGCTGTTCAGGAAACTGCAGCGGTAGATACGGGCGGATGCAGTGTTGAAGTAGAAACGTAAACCAACCCATGACCTCGGGTGCTGTTCCTGGTGTACAGGCTTGCCGGAGTCGTCCCTGGAGCTCGGCTTGTCCGGTTTGGGTTAATGTCAATGCGAGGCGGCGTACGTTCGGTGCTCCGCCTGCGCAGGCATCGACGATTGACTGCGTCTTGCGGGAGCCAGCGACGGCGAGAGTGACTCGGTTCATTCGACGAACTCGATCGCTTTCATCAGATAGTCCGGGAACGTGATCGAAGTTTCCGATTCGGCCAGTGTCAAGGCAGCGTCGGTCTTGTGGCCGGTCATCCAGTCGAGGGTGGATTTCGTGGCATCCGCAATCGGCAGAAGTGCTCGCAAGACGGCGTCGCCATTGGCGTGAATCAACTGAGGTTCGAGGGTCTTGCCATCGGCAGGTTCCCCGATGAATAGTTCCCGCTTCCCGGGGAGGAGATGGGCTGCAACCTTCTCCTCCCAGTGACTTGGCGGCTGACCGTCGTTGTCTCGGATCCCAGCGACCTGACGGCCGACTGCTGCGGAGAGCTCCAGGGCTCGAGCCAAGGCAACCCCGGCCATGGACAGTACGTCGATCCCAGCTTCGATGGGTGCCTTGCCGTGCTTGTCGCGGAAGGCGCGTTCGAAGAGCATCTCGTCGCACGGGCCCTCCACGAGGACGAGTTTGTCCGCCAAAACGATCCGGAGGGTATCGAAGCCGGAGAGACGCTTGAAGTAGCGAACGGTGTCTGCAGTGATCGCAGAGAACGTTGTCGGTGTTCCCGCGTGCAGGAGTCGGAGCTTGTCGAGCCCAAGCCGGTTGAGAACGTAGGAACTGTGTGTGGTGATGAAAACCTGCCGTTCGCCTGCAAGCGCCTCGATGCGAGCGATCAGGCTTGTAAGGCTGGTGTGGGACAGGTGATTCTCCGGCTCCTCGATCAGAACGTAAGCCGTGGTACCAGCCGAGCGGTTCATCGCGAGCGCCACCTTGATCGCGGCTTGCGGACCCTGGCCCGCAAGGGCAAACGGGATCTCACCAACGTGTGGGACAACGCCCGCTTCCCAAGATGCGCTTGATGACTGATCCATCTGCAGGGCGAGATCTTTTTCATGGAGTCTGGTGCTAGCAGTGGCGATGCGTTGGTTCACCTCGGAAAGCGCAGTCTCCGAAATGTTGTGCCGTGCGCTACGGTGCGCTACTGAGATTGCAGCTCGCTCCTTAGCCTCGACGAAGTCACCGAGCATCTCGCGCATGTGGTAATCGACACCTGTTGTCGACCGGATAGTTCGCGAGTCGATGAAGGAGACCCCCAGTCCCTTCGGGCGGCGGCGGATTGTTGCACCGGCGAAATCTTGCCACTCCACCTCGTAGTACTCGACAGGGATGATGTCGGGTCGGTCTGGGGCATTGAGATAGTCGGTGAATTCCTGGGCGTAGTCGGTCGACGGCTTGATGTGGACGCGCAGGCCTGGTGCGTCCGTGGCTCGGGAATTGTAGACGCCGCGGAGGACGTGGATGTCCGGGTTCGACTGGCTGAGAAAGAGTTCGATGAGGATCTCAGGGGCCTCGGGGGAACTCCCGCCGGTAAGCGCAGTGAAGTAGTCGGCCACCAATTGTTGGTTGAACCAGTACGGGTTGAGTTGTTCTTCAGCCCAGCGGCCGTCGACACGCCCCGTGAGAGCCAGACTGATCGCCTCCAGGAGGGTCGACTTGCCAGCCTCGTTGCCGCCCACGACGATATTGAGTCCCGCCGAGGGCTCCATCTCGAAGTCCTGCAAGAGGCGGTAGCCCCGGACGACGATGCGCTCAATCATGTGTTGACCTCTTTGTCCCCTGTTTGGGCGTCGGCGCCCATCCAGCAATCTTGCATTGAAGCACGGGATTCCGGCAGGCGATGCTGCGAATCGCCGGGAGTGGCGAAGATAATTGCTGATAGAAGAAAGTGCGATACGTGGGATCACGTCTGACTGGAGAAGGCTGCGGTGAGCGGCATCGAAACTGCCTCGGCAGTAGCTCGCTCAAGGCAGACTTCGGCCATGACGACCCCAGATCCGTTCTTGCGGATGCCGAACGCTTCGCTCAATCTGCCCTCGGACTTGACTGGTGACGAGCGACTTCACGCCGCATTCGAGGCGGTGTACGACTACATGAATCTCCACGCGATGGCGTGGCCAGCCAGGAACGCTAGTGGAAATCTGGTGCCGCCGCCTCCCGAACACGTCCTTCATGAATTGGCTCACTCGTACGAACTCGCTGACGAAGTAGATCTTATGGTCAACCCCCGGCTAGGTACAGTCGCGTTCCTATCGAGCCTACCCAAGTGCGATTTTTGTGGTGTGACCGCGCGCTATGACGCCCAAATCCAGATAGGCGACCGTAGCGGGGGCGCATATCTGTGCGATGACCATTACCGAGAGTTCGGGTCCGGCGCACTCGGGGCCACAGGTGATACCTATCTGATGTTGATCTCCGAGGTTCCTGACGAGGTGCGGGAGATCTGCAATCAGATCTGTGCGGATCGGGGGAGGGACCCGATTTCCTAGTTGAGTCATCCTTCGGTGACCTTCCAGAGTGCGTACGCGCGGAGTGGCATGGTTTGAGATGTGGATGGATTCGCGTGCAGGCGACCCGCGGTCTCGCAACCTCGGTCCACCCGTCGTGCCGGCCAGCCACTTCAATCGACTTGATATCCGTATCGGGTCGACGCCCGAACGCCGCTTTGCCGGACAGTGCAAAACGGAACCGGCCAGGGCTCAGTCGGGGTGGCCGAATGCGGCCGGAGAAGGCCGATGAGCAGAATGCCCGATTCGGCGCTACCTTGCACGAGGTGAGTAGCGGGGCATGGTCCTGCAATTGACGGAGAGGGCCATTTTAGTGTCCGGGGAGTTCGGGAGAAGTCATTGAAGCATCCATGGAGCGGCAAAGCGCAAGAATGGTTCTCCGAGCAAGTGACTAAGCGACGCTTTGTTATCGGGGGGTCTGCAGTCGTCGCGGCGGTGCCAACTGCTGCTTTCTGGTGGTTCAACGCTCGCGGGGTCTTCGAGTTGGCTGGATTCTGGGCGACTGTGTGCGCTTTGTCGTTTGCTGTGGTCATCTACATCCTCACAGCGAAAGATACCGAGAAGACTCACGACAAGATCGAGGCGCTGGCGACCCAGATCGCGATCCTCACCGATATTGGAAGTCTAGATCAGGGACAGGCTCAGGCAGCTCAGGCTGTCATTGAATTGAGTGACCCTGGGTCCAGCTACCGCGAGTACGTTGACGCGCTGACGGACGAGTATCCGCTACCAGAGAGGGCGATAGTATCCATACGGCGGGCGGGCGAGGGGAGGGGGAACTTTCCGGTCATTATCGAGACCGAGCGTGGTCGTCGATACAGTGTTTGGAGGGGGGGCCGTGGCGGTGGCTTCACGGTCACGAAATTGCCTCCAATTGCGGAAAGCGACTCTGTCACGGCATGGCGGGTACCTGGGTGAGACGTTAGGAGGCTTCAAACCAAATATGCACGGAACTGAAGACGCAAAGCGGATCGTCGTTGAACGTGGCCGTAGTGTAGTGCGTCATTTTCTCGTGATCATCTGCCAGTCGCCTTTTTGCGCCGTACCGTTTAACGGTCTCCATGTGATGTAGACAGGCTCGCGAACCGAGGAACGAGCATTCGAAGGGGGACGCGGCGCGCTCAGATCCGCCGCATCACCGAGACCACCTTGCCGAGGATGACGGCCTCGTCGCCGTCGATGACCTCGTAGGCGGGGTTGCGGGGCTCGAGGAACACGTGGCCGTTTCGTCGGCGCAGCACCTTCACAGTGGCCTCGCCGTCGATCATCGCGGCCACGATCTCGCCAGAGTGAGCCTCGTCCTGGCGGCGCACCACGACGGTGTCGCCGTCGCAGATCGCGGCGTCGACCATCGACTCGCCGCGCACCCGCAGCGCGAAGACGGTGCCCGAGCCGACGAGTTCGCGCGGCAGCGCCAGCACCTCGTCGGTGTGCTCCTCCGCGAGGATCGGTGCGCCGGCCGCGATGTCGCCGACGACGGGAACGGTCACCGTGTTCTCCGACGCGCGGCCCGGGGCCGAACCGGCGAGGAACGGGCGGACGTCGAGCTGTCGGGTCATCGCGCCGCCGCGGCGCAGGAACCCCTTGTCCTCCAGGCTCTTCAGATGCTTCGACACCGACGACGTCGAGCGCAACCCCACCGTGTCCGCGATCTCACGGGTACTCGGCGGGCACCCGTGGGCGTCCGCCCAGTCGCGGATCGTCACCAGGATCCGCTGCTGGCGGGACGGCAGGGTGGAGGCGTCGAGGCCGCCGAACATGTCGAGATCGTCGTAACCGGTCACCCGGCAAATCGTAGTGGGGGAGTCGGACGGCCCCGAAAACAGCAGCGACAGTGAAGGGGTGGGACCACGATCGTGGTCCCACCCCTTCACCTGGAAAGCGTCAGTGTCCGCCGTTGGCCTTCAGGCGCTCGACAGCCTCCGTGATGACCTTCTCGGCCTCGGCGCGACCGACCCAGTCGGCGCCCGTGACGTGCTTGTTCGGCTCGAGATCCTTGTAATGCACGAAGAAGTGCTGGATGGCGTCCAGCTCGAACTGTGCGACATCCGCGAGATCCTGGATGTGATCCCAACGCGGGTCACCCGCGGGAACGCACAGGACCTTGTCGTCGCCGCCGGCCTCGTCGACCATCTTGAACATGCCGACCGGGCGTGCCTCGACGAGGACACCGGGGAAGACCGACTCGGGCAGCAGCACCATCGCGTCCAGCGGATCGCCGTCCTCGCCGAGGGTGTTCTCGATGTAGCCGTAGTCGGCCGGGTACCCGAAGGAGGTGTAGAGGTAGCGATCCAGCTTCACGCGGCCGGTCTCGTGGTCGACCTCGTACTTGTTGCGCTGGCCCTTGGGGATTTCGATGGTGACGTCGAACTCCACGTCATGTCCTCACTGTCTGGGTCTTCTGGCTGTCTGCCTCTGCCGCCTGGGTAGACGGTTCGGGAAAAGGGTAGCGGGTCGGCGATACTGTGTGATGCGGGTGCCGGAACCTTGTGGGACCTCGCTCGAGACGATCTGGATAGTCCGTCGAAACGGCGGCGAGAGATTTCGGAGGGACGTTGGCGGGCGAGGGAAAGAAGAGGATCGGCGCGCTGGCCGGTCGCCGACGCCGAAATGTTCGGATCCTGATTTCGCTTGCCGTCGTGCTGATCCTCGCGGTCGCCGGACTGGCGATCGTCCTCGTCCAGCGGGACACCGCCACCGCCTCCGACGGCGCCGCGACATCCGCGCAGCCGTCGCCGGTCACCGCGACACCGCAGGTAGTGCCCGTCCCCGACGACGCCCCGATGCCCACGCGGGAGGCGCTCGGTGCGGTCCTCGCCCCGCTGGTGTCGAATCCGGCGCTCGGTGCGTTCACCGGCGTCGTCGCCGACGCGCAGACCGGCACGACGCTGTGGAGCCAGAACCCCGACGCCCCGATGACGCCGGCGTCCACCGCCAAGATCCTCACCGCGGCCGCCGCGATGCTGTCCCTGGCCCCGGAGCACCGCGTCGAGACGCGCGTCGTACAGGGCTCGCGTCCGGGCGAACTCGTGCTGGTCGGCGGGGGAGATCCCACCCTGACGGCGCAGCCCGTCGGGCAACCCAGCTACTACCCGGGGGCGCCCCGCGTCGCCGACCTCGTCGAACAGATCCGCCGCGCCGGCACCGAGGTGGACAGCATCGTCGTCGACACCAGCGCCTACACCGGCCCGACGATGGCGCAGGGCTGGATGCCCGAGGACGTCGCCGCCGGCTACATCGCGCCCATCGAGTCGCTCATGATCGACGGCGCGCGGATCGACCCCTTCGCCGACGAGTCGCCGCGCAGTGCCACCCCCGCGCTCGACACCGGCCGCGTCCTCGCGCAGGCCCTCGGCATCGACCCCGCCCGCGTCACCGTCGGCAAGGCCGAATCGGGTGCCGCGCCCGTCGCCAGCGTGCTGTCCGCGCCACTGCGCGACCGCCTCGGCGTCATGATGCGCAGGTCCGACAACGTGCTCGCCGAGGCCATCGCCCGCGAGGTCGCCGTCGCCGAGAACGCCGAACAGTCGTTCGCGGGTGCTACCGCCTCCATCGGCCAAGCGCTGTATGACGCGGGCTTCAAGATGGACGGGCTGACCCTGCACGACGGCAGCGGGCTGTCGGTCGACGACCGCATCCCGTCGCGACTGCTCGCCGACGTCCTGACCGCCGCGGCGGGCGACACCAAGCCGCAACTGCGCCCCATGCTCGACGACCTGCCCGTCGCCGGTGCCACCGGCACGCTGTCCGACCGGTACGCGTCGGGCGATCGTTCAGGCGCGGGCTGGGTGCGCGCCAAGACGGGAACTCTTTCCGTCGCGAGCGTGTTGACGGGGTACGTCGTCGACGTGGACGGCCGGGTACTGACGTTCGCGCTGATGTCGAACGATCGTCCGCCAGAGGTGAGCCGTCCCGCACTCGACGCGGTGGCGGGCGCGCTGCGTCTGTGCGGATGCAGGTGAATGAGCGGGTAACAACCGGAGGTGGGTCGGGACGTGACGGAATCTGAGCACGGATTCGCGAACACGGTGGACTGGGGTATCGCCGCGCGCGCCGGCGCGCGGCTGGCTCCGGCCGGACCCGCCACGTCCCGCTACACCGCGGAGGCCGTCGTCGCGGAACTCGCGCAGGCGTCGATCCGGGCGGAGGGACCGGTCCGGGACGTCACCCGACTCGCGGACGGCCTGCCGATCCCCGAGGCACAGGTACTGGACCGGGCCGGCTGGATTCACGCGGCTGCGCAGTCGATGGCGCAGCTCACCGGCTCCGAACTCGATCCCGGGCAGCGGACACTGCTGGCCGGTAAGCCCGCCGGCTTGCAGGCAGGCGCGATGCTCGCGTTCCTGTCGTCGGCCATCCTCGGCCAGTACGACCCTTTCACCGGCGAGCACGGCGCACTGCTCCTGGTCGCGCCCAACGTGCTGCAGGTCGAGCGCACCCTGCGCGTCCCGCCCTCCGACTTCCGGCTGTGGGTGTGCCTGCACGAGGTGACGCACCGCGTGCAGTTCTCGTCGGCGCCGTGGATGGGCGACTACATGCGGCAGTCGGTCGCGACATTGGGAGAGTCCACCGACGAACCGATGACCGAGATGGTCACCAGGCTCTCCGGCGCGCTGCGGGAGCGGCGCCGCGGCGACGACCTGCCCGCCGACCAGCGGGGCGTCGTCGGACTGCTGCGCGCGACGCAGGCCGAACCGCAGCGCCAGGCCCTGGACCGGATGCTGATGCTGGGCACCGTCCTCGAAGGCCACGCCGACCACGTCATGGACGCCGTCGGTCCCGACGTGGTGCCGTCGGTGGTCCGCATCCGCAAGGCGTTCGACGCGCGCCGCCACCGCAAGAGCAACCCCGTCCAGCGTCTCGTCCGCGCGCTGCTCGGGATGGACGCCAAGATGGCGCAGTACGTGCGCGGCAAGGCCTTCGTCGACGCGGTCGTCGCGAAGGTCGGGATGGAGCAGTTCAACGCGATCTGGTCCGGCCCCGACACGATGCCCGTCGCCGCGGAGATCGACGATCCCGACCTGTGGATCACCCGGGTCCTGGGGTGACCGCGCGGGTCGTGCTCCCGGAGGAACCCGCAATCCTCGACGTCCGGCACGCGGTGCGCGCCTGGCTGTCGCGGCATCACCCCGCCGGGGCTGTCGTCGTGGCCCTCTCCGGCGGCGCCGACTCGCTCGCCCTCACCGCAGCGGCCGTCGCCGAGGCGCCGTCGGTGCGCGCCGTCGTCGTCGACCACCGACTGCAGGACGGGTCCGGGAAGGTTGCCGCGGTTGCGGCCGCGCGGGCCCTCGACCTCGGCTGCGCGGGCGCCGACGTCGTGCCTGTCGACGTCAGCGGGCCCGGGGGACTCGAGGCAGCCGCCCGGTCCGCGCGATACGCCGCCCTGGACGCCGCCCGCTCCGGGCACCCGGTGCTGCTCGGTCACACCCTCGACGACCAGGCCGAGACCGTCCTGCTGGGTCTGGCCCGCGGATCGGGCGGACGGTCGATCCGGGGAATGGCCGGCCACGACGCGCCGTGGGGGCGCCCGCTGCTGGGGGTGCGCCGCGATGTGACCCGCCGGGCGTGCGCCGAACTCGGCCTCGCGCCGCACGAGGACCCACACAACTCGGACCCCGCATTCACCCGCGTCCGCCTGCGTCACGAGGTGCTGCCGCTGCTCGAGGCCGCCCTCGGTGGCGGCGTCGCCGCGGCCCTCGCGCGGACCGCCGAGCACCTCCGCGAGGACGGCGAGGTGCTCGACGCCCTCGCGGAACAGACCGCCGCGTCCGCACGTGACGGAGACGACCTCGTGATCGAGTACCTCGTCGACGTCCCCGTCGCTGTGCGCCGACGGGCGCTGCGGCTGTGGCTGCTCGACAGTGGAGCGAAAGCATTGACCGACAAGCAGTTACGTGCCGTCGACGAGCTGATCGGCCGCTGGCGGGGCCAAGGCGGCGTCGCGCTCGGCGGCGGCAGGGTGGGAGTCAGGTTGGTTGCTTCCCGGCGGCGTGGCAGGCTGTCGGCGGGGTTCGTGAACGACTGAAGGGAATGCTCCGTGTACGAGGGCGACATCGCATCGGTACTGATCTCCGAGGACGGGATCAAGGAGCGCACGGCCGAACTGGCCGAGGCCGTCGCGGCCCGCTATGCCGACGAACCGATGCAGGACGATCTGCTGCTCGTGGGTGTCCTCAAGGGCGCGATCTTCTTCATGACCGACTTCGCGCGGGCGCTGCCTATCCCCACCCAGATGGAGTTCATGGCCGTCAGCTCGTACGGCTCGTCGACGTCGTCGTCCGGTGTCGTGCGGATCCTCAAGGACCTCGACAAGGACATCGCCGGCCGCCACGTGCTGATCGTCGAGGACATCATCGACTCCGGTCTGACGCTGTCGTGGCTGATGCGCAACCTCCGGACCCGCAACCCGGCGTCGCTCGAGGTCGTCACGCTGCTGCGTAAGCCCGACGCCGTCAAGGTCGACGTCGAGGTCGCGCACGTCGGTTTCGACATCCCCAACGAGTTCGTCGTCGGCTACGGCCTCGACTACGCGGAGCGCTACCGCGACCTGCCCTACATCGGCACCCTCGACCCCAAGGTGTACGGCGGATAGGTCCCCTGGGACACGACGCGTTCGAGCGCCCGCAGGTCCTCCTCGAGCAGGCGGAACAGCCAGTACACGAACACGAACGCGATGACGCCGCCGACGCAGAGCACCCGCACCGCGTAGATCACGACGGAGATCTCGTCGGGGGAAAGGAACGTCACCCCGGCGACTCCGATCAGCGGCACCGAGGCGGCCACCGCCAGGTACATGGTGCTGCGCCGGTCCAGTCCGCGGAGTCGGCGTTCGTCGCTGCTGCTGGCGATGCCGTGCGGGAGTAGCGACGGATACAGGCATCGAACCGCATAGAACGTGACCAGGAAGAACGGATAGGCGACGGCGATCGCGCCGCACACGATCTGCGACCCCAGGAAGTGCACGTACGCGCCTTGCGGGATGCTGCCCGCGGCGATCTGCATCGAGACCGGGAACGCGATCCCCGCGAAGAGCCACAGCGCGAAGACGACCGCGACGATCCGGTCACCCATCAGCAGGGTGTCGGCGCGGGCACGAGCGAGGGTCGCGGCGTCGTAGCTGCGGCCCTTCCGTAGACCGCGCGGCACCGAGATGACGTAGCGGCAGAAGTAGATGATCAACAAGAACCCCAACGGGAACAGGACACTGTTGATCACCTGTGAGATCTGGACGAACCGCTGCTGGGCGTCGGGGGAGAGTTCGCTGATGATCAGCGTCTTGTTGTGGTGATAGTTGTAGATCGCGGCCAGCGTGTTCGGCACACCCACACCCAGCGCGACGATCGGGATCATCCACGGCCGCAGCCGGTACCGCCAGCTGGTCGGCGGCGGATCGACCAGGTCACGGGCACGGGCGTCGAGGCACAGGTCGAACTGCTGCGCCAGCTCCGCCCCGGTCGTCCACCGATCGCTCGGGTCGGGGGCCAAGCAGGTCAGCAGGACGCGGCGCAGGGCCGCGGGGCAGTCGTCGGGCAATTCCTCCTGGAACTGCGGGTCGATGCTGCGGCGGCGCAGGGCGAGCATCCGCTCGAGCGACGTCGCCGACTCGCCCGCTCCCTGCTCGTCCTCGAAGGGCCGGCGTCCGGTGAGCAGTTCCCACAGCATCACGCCGAGCGCGTAGATATCGCTGCGGGCGTCCAGGTCGGTCGCCGAGCCCGACAGCTCCGGGTGGCACGCCTCCAACTGCTCGGGCGACATGTAGGCGAGCGACCCTCCGAAGTAGGCGACCGGACTGGTGCCGGCCACCCGGTCGCTGAAACTGATGTTGAAGTCTGCGAGCTTGGGGACACCCTCCGACGTCAGCAGCACATTCGCGGGCTTGATGTCGCGGTGCAGCACGCCGTGCTCGTACGCGTAGTCGAGAGCGTCTGCCAGACGTCGGCCCAGCCAGGCGACCGTCTCCGGCCAACTCAGCGTCGCGATCTCGTCGCGGACGCTGGAATCCGACGGCCGGATCTCGCCCTTGCGTTCGAGGACCGCGTCGATCGCTTCGAGTAGCACGCGACCCGACAGCGGGTGCTGGGGATCGGCCGGGTGCTCGCGGACGCGGCGCAGGACGTCCAGCAGGGTGCCGCCCGGGACGTACTGCATATACAGCAGCTTGAGTTCGCGGTCGGCCAGCAGTCGCTGGTCGAACACCCGCACGATGTAGTCGTGGTCCAGCTGGGCGAGGGTCTGCGGTTCGGTGCCGTGGTCGTGCGAGATCTTCACTGCCACCAACCGCTGCATGGAACGCTGCCGGGCCAGGAACACGCGGGCGAACGAGCCGCGGCCCAGCCCGGTGAGCAGGTCGAAGTCGTCGATGCTGTCGCCGACGTCCACCTGGTCGAGCGCGTGCTGCGCGCCCGGCTGCGCCACGAGCGTGCTGCGATAGTCGCCGGTGCCGTCGAGCAGATCCGCCAACCGGCCCGCGTGCTCGGGGAACTCACGCGCGTAGTCCACGGCATCGACGGTGTGCCCCCCGCGGCGACGCAGATGGAAGTCCTCGTAGATGAGATCCGCCGGCACCGGCTTCGTCCGCAGTTCCGGAAACTGTGCGCAGTACGACGACAGCGGCCTCGGCTGATCGGTGTGCAGCAACCGGTACTCGAGATCCACCTTGATCAACTCGACGAGCGCGGCGCGGCGCAACGCGTCACCGACCGGCAGGCCTCCGGGAAGGAAGGTGTCCAGGTCCGGAGTCGTGCCGTCGGTCGCCGACTCCCAAGCGGAGGCGAACCGGGCCACGACGTCGGCCAGGAACGACACGGTCTGCGTGCCCAGGTCGTTCGAAGGCCCGCCCATGACCGTCGATGCGGAGTTCGCGGCATCGGCGGTCGATTCGACTGAACCGTCCATCACTCGTCACCGTCCGAGGAGGGGGAGTGCAGAAGGGTGGAAGGAACTCACCCCTCGGGGTACTCGAAATACTATCGCCGACGGACGGATACTCGTCAGGTGCGAGATCACCTGGTCGAGGAGTTCACCGCCGTGTCGATCGCCACCCGGGTCCGCTCGGGCGAGCTGTCGCCGGTCACCGCCGTCGAGGACGCGTTGCGCCGGATCGAGGAGCGCGATCCGCGGATCAATGCGTTCGTGCGGGTCATGCGGGATCGGGCCGTCGAGGAGGCGCGGGCGCTGGCCGCGCGGCCGGACCTGGCCGACCTGCCCTTGGCCGGCGTTCCCGTCGCGATCAAGGACAACGTCGAAGTCGCCGGTGAACCGATGCGGGACGGTTCGCTGGCCACGGACCCGTCGCCCTCCACCCACGATCACCCGACCGTCGCGCGCCTGCGCGCCGCCGGCGCGATCCCGATCGGTCTGACCGCCGTTCCCGAACTGTGTGTGTGGGGCGCCGTCGACTCGCCGGGCCGGATCACCCGGAATCCCTGGAACACGTCCTACGGGCCGGGCGGCTCGTCGGGTGGTTCCGCGGCCGCGGTCGCCGACGCGATGGTGCCGATCGCCCTGGCCGCCGACGGAATGGGGTCGATCCGGATCCCGTCGGCGGCCTGCGGCGTCTTCGGTATCAAGCCCGGCCGCGGCCTGGTCCCGGCCGAACTCGGCGTGCATTCGTGGTTCGGGATGTCGGAGAACGGACCGATCGCGTCGACCGTGCGGGACGCGGCCCTGATGCTGTCGGTGCTGGCCGCGCGGCCGGACCTGGCCGAGGTGTCTCTGTCGACTCCACGGCCGCTGCGGATCGGCGTGGACACGAACACGCCGTCGCCGATCGTGCCGTTGGACGGCGAATGGGCTCGCGGGGTGGCGAAGACGGCCGCGCTGCTCGGCGAAGGCGGCCACCACACCCGCACGGTGAAGGTGCCGTACCCGCCGTTGATGTCTGCGGCGTTCGTGCGCTGGCTCGCCGGCACCGCGGCCGACGCCGACGGGCTGGACCCGACGCTGCTGCAGCCGCGGACCCGACGGCATGCCGCGATCGGCCGAGTGATCGAGCGGGCGGGCCTGGTCCGGCAGTCCCAGGTGGACCGGTTGGACGCGCGGATGCGGGGATTCTTCGCCGACCACGACGTGATCCTGACACCGTCGCTCGCGCAGCCACCGATCCGCGCGCTCGCATGGAGTGAGAAGTCCTGGGCGTCCAACGTGGTCGCAAATGTACGATATGCACCGTTCAGTGCGCTCTGGAACGTCCTCGGATGGCCCGCCGCGAGCGTGCCGGTCGGTATACACAGCGGGTCGGAAACCCCGATCGCCGTGCAGGTCGTCGCGCCCCCCGGGGGTGAGGCGACAATCCTCGCGGTGGCCGCCGAACTCGAACGTCGGCAGGGCTGGCCGCGGCACGCGAACGTGTGAGTTGCGGCACGAATCGGGTGACCGTGGGTGTCGATCGGCGGGCATCGGGAACCGGGACGGCACCGTCGTGCGTTGAACGCAATGACGCCACTTCTCGGAGTGGATGGCTGCTACCAGGCGTCGAGCATCATCGTTCGCGGTAATCTGAGATGTCCGGACAGCCGGGAGTCGATTTGTCCGGTTCGCTGGACTGAAGACCCGTGAATCTGCACGAGCGTAGCCCGCACTATCGAAAGGACCGGCCGCCGTGGCCGAACCTGTATGAACCGCAAGACTGTGTTCCGCAACCTGGCGATAGTCGCCGGCGTCCTGTTGGTGATCTATGCCTTCAGCTACTTCGGCAACGACACACGCGGCTTCAAGTCGGTCGACACCTCGGTGGCGATCGCCCAACTCGACGCCAAGAACGTCGACAAGGCGCAGATCGACGACCGCGAGCAGCAGGTGCGCCTGTGGCTCAAGAACGGTGACGCCACCGACGGCAAGACCGAGGTCCTCGCCAAGTACCCGAGCGCGGCCTCCGAGCAGGTCTTCGACAAGGTCGCCGCGTCCGGCGCGCAGGAGTACAACACCAGCGTGACGCAGGAGAGTTGGCTGACGTCGATCCTGCTGTTCGTGCTGCCGATGATCATCCTGCTCGGCATCTTCTTCTTCGTCATGAACCGCATGCAGGGCGGCGGTCGCGGCGGAATGATGGGCTTCGGTAAATCGAAGGCCAAACAGCTGTCGAAGGACATGCCCAAGACGACCTTCGCGGACGTCGCGGGTGCCGACGAGGCGGTCGAGGAACTCTACGAGATCAAGGACTTCCTGCAGAACCCCGCGCGCTACCAGGCCCTCGGCGCCAAGATCCCCAAGGGCGTGCTGCTCTACGGCCCTCCCGGCACGGGCAAGACGCTGCTGGCCCGCGCCGTTGCCGGCGAGGCCGGCGTGCCGTTCTTCACCATCTCCGGTTCGGACTTCGTCGAGATGTTCGTCGGCGTCGGCGCGTCCCGCGTGCGCGACCTGTTCGAGCAGGCCAAGCAGAACAGTCCCTGCATCATCTTCGTCGACGAGATCGACGCCGTCGGCCGCCAGCGTGGCGCCGGATTGGGCGGCGGCCACGACGAGCGCGAGCAGACGCTCAACCAGCTGCTGGTCGAGATGGACGGATTCGGCGACCGCACCGGCATCATCCTGATCGCCGCGACCAACCGTCCCGACATCCTCGATCCCGCGCTGCTGCGCCCGGGCCGTTTCGATCGGCAGATCCCGGTCGGCGCCCCCGACCTCGCCGGTCGCCGCGCGATCCTCAAGGTCCACTCGCAGGGCAAGCCGATCGCGCCGGACGCAGACCTCGAGGGTCTCGCGAAGCGCACCGTCGGTATGTCCGGTGCAGACCTGGCGAACGTCATCAACGAGGCCGCGCTGCTGACGGCCCGCGAGAACGGCACGGTGATCAACGAGGCGGCGCTCGAGGAGTCCGTCGACCGTGTGATCGGTGGTCCGCGCCGCAAGAGCCGGATCATTTCCGAGCACGAGAAGAAGATCACCGCGTACCACGAGGGTGGCCACACGCTCGCGGCTTGGGCGATGCCGGACATCGAGCCGATCTACAAGGTCACGATCCTGGCCCGCGGACGTACCGGCGGTCACGCCATGACTGTGCCCGAGGACGACAAGGGCCTGATGACGCGGTCCGAGATGATCGCTCGTCTGGTGATGGCGATGGGTGGCCGTGCCGCCGAGGAACTCGTCTTCCACGAGCCCACGACCGGCGCGTCCTCGGACATCGACCAGGCCACCAAGATCGCTCGCGCGATGGTCACCGAATACGGCATGAGTGCCAAGCTCGGTGCGGTCCGCTACGGACAGGAGCAGGGCGACCCGTTCCTGGGCCGGTCGATGGGTATGAACTCCGACTACTCGCACGAGGTTGCTCGCGAGATCGACGAGGAGGTGCGCAACCTGATCGAGGCCGCGCACACCGAGGCCTGGTCGATCCTCGACGAGTACCGCGACGTCCTCGACATCCTGGCCCGCGAGCTGCTCGAACGCGAGACCCTCACCCGGAAGGATCTCGAGCAGATCTTCACGGGCGTCGAGAAGCGCCCCCGCATCACCGCGTTCAACGTGTTCGGGGATCGCAAGCCGTCGACCAAGCCGCCGATCAAGACGCCCCGGGAACTCGCCGTCGAGCGTGGCGAGACGTGGCCGCCGGCCACCGAGCCGACGCAGGCGATGCCGCAACCGACGTTCGCGAAGCGGGACTCACTGGACGCCGCTGCCCCGGTCAACGGGTACGACACCCCGGAACCGAATCGTGCCGCGCAGCCGCAGCCGTCCTACCCGGCCGCCCCGGCGCAGCCGCCCGTGCAGGGCACCACTCCTGACTACGGCGCTCCAGCCGGGTGGTCGGCACCGGGGTGGCCGCCGAAGGACACCGCCGAGGACCGCAACCGGACCCAGCACGGTGGCTGGCAGCAGTACCCGCAATGGGAACCGCCGCAGCAGAACCCGGGCGCGCCCGGGGGTACGCACGGTAAGCGACCTGGGGATGAAGGGACCGGACGGTCTGATGACGATGCTCGGACGCAGGCCTGGGAGGGGCCGAGCGGCTCGCAGTAGTCGGCTCGCAACTAGGCTTGGCCCTGGCTCACCCCTATCGGGGTGGGCCAGGGCAGTCAGCCCCGATACTGGAGGTGCGGTCGGTTGTCGGTGAATCAGTTGGGGAGTGAGTCGGTCGCCCTCATGACGGGGAGGCCTTTCGATCAGGCACGTGCCGAAGCGGCTGTCCGTGAGCTGCTGATCGCGGTGGGCGAGGACCCCGACCGCCCGGGTCTGTTGGACACCCCGGCCCGTGTGGCGCGCGCCTACCGCGAAGTCTTCGCGGGGCTGTACACCAACCCGGACGACGTCCTGAACACGACGTTCGACGAGGGACATCAGGAACTCGTGCTGGTGCGCGACATTCCGATGTACTCCACGTGCGAACACCACCTCGTCTCGTTCCACGGTGTCGCGCACGTCGGCTACATTCCGGGCGCCGAAGGCCGGGTCACCGGTCTGTCGAAGCTCGCCCGGCTGGTCGATCTGTACGCCAAGCGTCCGCAGGTGCAGGAGCGGCTCACCACCCAGGTCGCCGATGCGTTGATGACCAAGCTCGATCCGCGCGGCGTCATCGTGGTCGTCGAAGCAGAGCACCTGTGCATGGCGATGCGGGGGATCCGCAAGCCGGGTGCCAGCACGACGACGTCGGCGGTGCGGGGCCTGTTCCAGTCGAACTCCGCTTCGCGCGCCGAGGCGCTGGATCTGATCCTGCGCAAGTGATCGCCTTACCGCGCCCCGGTCGGCCCGTCGTGATGGGCGTCCTCAACGTCACCGCCGATTCCTTCTCCGACGGCGGGCAGTTTCTCGACCGGGACGCGGCCGTCGCGCACGGGGTGCATCTGCATCGGCTCGGCGTGGACATCGTCGATGTCGGCGGTGAGTCCACCCGGCCGGGCGCGGCGCGGGTAGAACCGGAGATCGAGGCCGCGCGGGTCGCACCCGTGATCGCGGCGCTCGTCGCCGAGGGCGTGACCGTCAGTGTCGACACTATGCGGGCGTCCGTCGCCCAGGCCGCGATCGAGGCCGGTGTCGCCATCATCAACGACGTCTCGGGTGGGCGCGCGGACCCGGACATGGCCCGCGTCGTCGCGGATGCGGGAGTGCCCTGGGTGCTCATGCACTGGCGGCCCGCTGACGGATTCGTCCACGCCGGCGGCTCGACGCACTACGGCGACGTCGTCCGGGACGTGCGCGACGAACTGATGGTCCAGGTGGACGCCGCGGTCGCGGCGGGAGTGAACCCGTCGGCCCTCGTGCTCGACCCGGGCCTCGGCTTCGTCAAGGACCCCGACCACAACTGGCAGTTGCTGCACCGGCTTCCCGAGTTGGTCGAACTCGGCTTCCCCGTCCTGATCGGCGCCTCGCGCAAGCGGTTCCTCGGATCGCTGCTGGCGGACGCGGACGGAACGGTGCGTCCGCCCGCCGGACGCGAGACCGCGACCGCCGTGATCTCGGCGCTCGCGGCCTCCCACGGCGCGTGGGGGGTGCGGGTGCACGACGCTCAGGCGTCGCTCGACGCGATCGCGGTCGCCGGGGCGTGGGCCCGCGGCTCTCAGGCTCGTACTTCCCAGAGTTGATTGTCTTTCGTGCCAGGAGGTGGCGGTGAGTGATGTCGGCGGCGATCGCATCGAGTTGCGCGGACTGAAGGTCCGTGGCAACCACGGGGTCTTCGACCACGAGAAACGGGACGGGCAGGACTTCTACGTCGATGTGACGCTGTGGATGAACCTCGCTCCGGCGGCCGCGTCCGACAACCTGCAGGACACGTTCGACTACGGCGATCTGGCGCAGCGCGCGGCCGAAATCGTCGGCGGTCCGGTGCGCGACCTCATCGAGACCGTGGCCGCGGAGATCGCGGACGACGTGATGCTCGACGAGCGGGTAAGCGGCGTGGAAGTGGTGCTGCACAAGCCCTCCGCGCCCATTCCGCTGACCTTCGCCGATGTCGCGGTGGTGGCGACGCGGTCCCGTTCCGGCTCGGGGATACCGCGATGAGTCGGGCCGTCCTGTCCATCGGGTCCAATATCGGCGACAGCCTGGCCCACCTACAGGGCGTCGTGGACGGTCTGCAGAACTGGGTGGTGGCGGTGTCGCCGGTGTACGCGACGGCGCCGTGGGGCGGCGTCGACCAGCAGGACTTCCTCAACGCGATCGTCGTCGTCGACGATCCCGACACGGACGCGCTGGGATGGCTGCGCCGCGGGCAGGAACTCGAGGTGGCCGCCGATCGCGTCCGCGAGCAGCGGTGGGGTCCGCGCACACTCGACGTCGACGTGGTGGTGTGCGACGGAATCCGCAGCGATGATCCGGAACTGACGCTGCCGCATCCGCGGGCGCACGAGCGGGCCTTCGTGCTGGTGCCGTGGTTGGCCGTCGAACCCGACGCGACGCTCGCGGTTGCCGGGACAACGGTCCGGGTGGAGGACGCACTCGCGAAATTGGACGTGAGTGAAAGGGACGGAGTTCGTCGGACGGCGCAGCGACTGGAACTACGGTCACTGTGATGAAGCCGACCCGGATCTGGGACCTGCTGTCGCTGGCTCTGCTGGCCGCAGTGGCGACGTGGCTGCTGCTGCGGGTCGCCTATGGTTCGATCCCGCCGATTCCGGTCTATGCCGGAGCGTCGCTGTACCCGGTTGCCCTCATCGAAACGATTCTCGCGTTCGTTGTCCGTTCACGGGTGCGGGGGCACGCCATCGGCGACGGCCCGCGGCAGTTGCACCCGATCACCGCCGCCCGCGCGGTCGCACTCGCGAAGGCGTCAGCACTGGTCGGAGCCGCGAGTGCCGGCGTCTGGGCGGGCTTCCTCGTGTACCTGTGGCCGCAGCGATCGCACCTGCGGGCGGCGGTGTCCGACAGCCCGGGCGTCATCGTCGGGTTGGTTGCGGCCGTTTTGCTGGTGGCCGCCGCGCTGTGGCTCGAGCACTGCTGCCGGACTCCCGACGACCACCCGGACGAACCCGCGCACTGACCCCGACCCGCCCCGCTCCAATCGGGCATAACGGATTGTGGCCACCGTTGTGTCCGAACCGGGGAACCTCTGCGGTCCAGTTACCCTGATCGCATGACGGTTCCCGGTCGCGCCAAGTCAGTACGCCGTAACCGGCGTAGTGCGAGCCAGATGATCGTCGCCGGCCTCGTCGTACTCGCCGTGGTCGCGTCGCTCCTCTTGATCTTCAGTGAAAGCGTCCAACTCCTGCGTGTGGGGTTGGTCGTCGCGCTGTGGGCCGCGACGCTCGGCGCGATCGCGATGACGAAGTTCCGCCGGGAGTCCGCACTCGACAAGGCCAAGGTCCGCGACCTGCAGAAGGTGTACGAGCTGCAGTTGGAGCGCGAGATCTCTGCGCGCCGCGAGTACGAACTCGGCGTCGAGGTGCGGGTGCGTGGCGAACTGGGCGCCGAGGCCGAGACCATCGCGGCGCTGCGCGAGGAGCTTGCTGCCCTGCGCAAGAACCTCGAGGTTCTGTTCGACGGACTGCTGCCCGAGGACCGGGTCGCACTGCGGGCCGAGTCGACTCGGGTGCAGGAGCTTTCCGGCAGCTACCAACCGGCCGCATCGGGACTGTTCGTCCCCGGGGCCCAGCCCGGCCGGAACGAGCCCGGCCGGAACGACACGGGCCGGAACGAGACGGGCCGGAACGACACGGACCGGAACGGCTCGGGCCGGAACGACACCGCCCGGAACAGCACACAGACCCCTGCGCCGCACGGCCCCTCCCTCGCGACCCCGTACGACGAGCCGATGACCGCCGAGACGACCATCGTCCAGCCGGAACCGGTCCAGCCGGAACCGCTCGATGTCGAGGCGGTCGACGACGACGACGTGGAACAGCCCGTAGTGCAGGTGGTACCGGAGAAGAATCCTGAACCGGAGGTGTCTGAACCGGAGGCGACCCCCATCGACGAGGAGGCGACTTCCGTCGACGAGGAGGCGACTCCCGGGTCGCGGCGCTCGCGACGACTCTCCGAGGATTCCGAGAGCGCCGGCGCACACTCGAGCGGACTGTCGGTTGCCGAGATAATGGCCAACATGAAGACCGCCGAAGCCGGCGACGGCGCGCCGCGTCGGCGCCGCCGCGCAGAGTGACGACTCACCCCGTGCTGTAGATCACGTCGCCAGCCCGTGGCGTCGCCTCTTCCGGCGGCGCTATTCTCTCCGCAGGACGTCTGGTACCCGCCGAGCGGGACTGGAACGAACGAGAGGACAAGTGTGACCTCTTTCGGGATCACCAATGGACCTGCGCCCGCGCGATTGACGGTAGGAATCGTCTCCGCTGGGCGGGTCGGAACAGCCGTAGGCTCCGCGTTGGAGCGAGTCGGTCATCTCGTCGTCGCCTGTTCCGCGGTGTCCGACGCCTCCGTCCACCGCGCCGAGACCCGCTTGCCGGACAGCGAGATCCTGTCGGTGCCCGAGGTGGCCGCCCGCGCGGAACTGCTCGTCCTCGCCGTACCCGACGACGAACTCGCAGGTCTGATCAAGGGCCTTGCCGCCACGGATTCGGTGCGGCCGGGCACGATCGTCGTGCACACCTCCGGCGCCAACGGCATCGGCATCCTCGAGCCTCTCACCGCGCAGGGCGTCGTACCGCTCGCGATCCATCCCGCGATGACCTTCACCGGCCACGCCGAGGACACCGCGCGCCTGTCCGACGCGTGCTTCGGGATCACCGCGGCCGACGACATCGGTTACGCGATCGGCCAGTCCCTCGTCCTCGAGATCGGCGGTGAGCCGGTTCGCGTCCGGGAGGACCTCCGTCCGCTCTACCACGCGGCCCTCGCGCACGGCAGCAATCACCTCGTGACTCTGGTCGTCGACGCGGTCGCGGCGCTGAGGGTCGCGCTCGAAGGGCAGGAACTGCTGGGACAGGAACTGATCGGGCAGGACCCCAACGGGCTGCCCGAGCGTGTCCTGCAACCGCTGCTGTCGGCGGCACTCGACAACGCACTGCGGCGTGGACAGGCGGCGCTGACCGGACCCGTCGCCCGCGGGGACGCACCAGCCGTCGCGAAGCACCTCGAGGTTCTCGAGGACGTCGACCCGCAACTGGCCGCCGGCTATCGCGCGCTGTCGCTGCGGACCGCACAACGTACGGGATCCAAGCCCGAACTGATGGAAGTACTCGAGGACCGAAGGTGAGCACTGTGACCGAAGCTTCTGCATTGCAGGGCGGATACAAGCGCGGCGAACTGACCGTGCACCACGACCCTGCGATCGTGACGCGGGTGTCGAAGGCGCTGCGCGGCGTCGGCCGTCAGGTGGCGCTCGTCCCGACGATGGGTGCGCTGCACGCCGGGCACATCGAGCTGGTGCGGCAGGCGAAGCTGACCGGTGCGGTCGTGATCGTGTCGATCTTCGTCAATCCGTTGCAGTTCGGTGCGGGCGAGGATCTCGACGCGTACCCGCGCACGCTCGACGCGGATCTGGCGCTGCTGCGTGCCGAGGGCGTCGAGTTGGTGTTCGCTCCCACTGTGGCCGCAATGTACCCGAACGGCCCGCGCACCACGGTGTTGCCCGGCCCCCTGGGCGCCGAGCTCGAGGGCGGCAGCCGGCCGACGCACTTCGCCGGCATGCTCACCGTCGTCGCGAAGCTGCTGCAGATCGCCGCGCCCAACGGCGCATTCTTCGGGGAGAAGGACTACCAGCAGCTGACGCTGATCCGGCAGATGGTCCGCGACCTCAACTTCGACGTCCGGATCATCGGCGTCCCGACGGTGCGCGAGCAGGACGGGCTGGCGCTGTCGTCGCGCAACCGGTACCTGGATGCGGAGCAGCGTCAGCTCGCCACCACCCTGTCGGCGGCGCTCGTCGCGGGCGCGCATGCCGCATCCGGTGGCGCCGAGGCGATCCTCGCGACTGCGCGACAGGTCCTTGCGGCCGTGCCCGAGGTCGAGGTGGACTACCTCGAGGTCCGCGGCGTCGACCTCGGCCCTGCCCCCGAGCGCGGCGACGGCCGCCTCCTCGTCGCCGCCCGGATCGGCGCCACCCGGCTGATCGACAATGTCGGCGTCGCGGTGGGCACCGGCTTCCTCGAACGCGACGCGCAGGCAGGCGATCCGACCGTCGCAGACATCTACTGACCTCCTCTCCACGGAAATATCGAAGGGCCGAACATGTTGCGCACCATGATGAAGTCGAAGATCCACCGGGCGACGGTCACGCACGCCGACCTGCACTACGTGGGGTCGGTGACCGTCGACCAGGATCTGATGGAGGCGGCAGATCTGCTCGAGGGTGAGCAGGTCACAATCGTCGACATCGACAACGGCGCTCGCCTCGAGACATACGTGATCACCGGCGAGCGAGGCTCGGGTGTCATCGGGATCAACGGTGCCGCAGCGCATCTGGTGAATCCCGGAGACCTCGTCATTCTTATCGCGTACGGCGTGATGAACGAGCAGGAGATCCGCGAGTATGCGCCACGGGTCGTGTTCGTCGACGGTGACAACAAGCCGGTCGAGCTCGGTTCGGACCCCGCGCACGCGCCCGAGGGTTCCGGTCTGATCACGCCGCGGATGCTCTCCAGTCTGGTGTAGGGCGGTGCTTCTCACCGTCGACGTCCGGAACACGAACATCGTTCTCGGACTGTTCACCGGCAGCGGTGCGCACTCGAAGTTGGTGCAGGACTGGCGGATGCGAACCGATGCGCGGATGACCGCCGACGAGTTGGCGCTCACGTTCCGGGGTCTGCTGGGTGCGAATGCCGAACAGGTCACCGGTGTCTCGGCCTTGTCGACCGTTCCGTCGGTGCTGCGCGAGATCCGGGTGATGCTCGCGCGCTACTGGGACCACGTCCCACACGTAGTGGTGGAGCCCGGCGTGCGTACCGGGGTGCCGCTGCTGGTCGACAACCCCAAGGAGGTCGGGGCCGACCGCATCGTCAACAGCCTTGCCGCGCATCACTTCTATGACAGCGCCTGCATCATCGTCGACTTCGGTACGTCGACGTGTGTCGACGTGGTGTCCGCGAAGGGGGAATTCCTGGGCGGCGCCATCGCTCCGGGACTCGAGATCTCCACGGACGCGCTGGCGTCACAGTCCGCGGCGCTGCGCAAGGTCGAATTGGTGCGCCCGCGGTCGGTGGTCGGCAAGAACACCGTCGAAGCCATGCAGTCCGGTGCCGTGTTCGGCTTCGCCGGCCTGGTCGACGGTCTGGTGCGTCGAGTTCGTGCGGAGCTCACGGCATTCGGTGGTAACGACGTCGCCGTCATCGCAACCGGCGACCGCGCGCTGCTGATCATGCCGGAGTGCGAGACCGTCGAGCACCACGAACCCGAACTCACGCTCGAGGGCCTGCGCCTGGTCTACGAACGTAACCTTGCGCGTCGCGGAGCGCGGCGCAGCGAGGTCTGAGGGTCGAAGTCGCGGGTCTCACGGCGCCTTCGGGGTTTCGTCGCCGGCGATGTTGTGTCACACTGTTCGACATGTTCCGTTGCATGAGCGCCCAGGAGTGTTGTCGAGGCTGAACGCTGCCTTGACCAATTTCACTTCTTGGAGCTTTGCTCATGCATTCTGCATATTCCATTGACGTTTCCACGTCTGCACTCGATCTTGCCGCTCATCCCGACGTCCGTCGTCTCGGTTCGTCGTTGCCGACGCGCCTGCGCCCCGCCGACCTGCTCCGGATCACCGATCAGGGTGCCGCCGACGTCATCGAGGGTCGGCACGATCACCTGTTGCCGGCAGCCTTCCCGACGGCCGAGCGCTGGTCCACGCGCCTGCACTCCGACGACGACGTCGACGTCTGGCTGATCAGCTGGGTTCCCGACCGCTCCACCGAATTACATGACCATGCAGGGTCTTTCGGTGCACTCACGGTGCTGAGCGGCAGTCTGGCCGAATACCGCTGGGTGGGCGGCGAACTGCGTCGTCGGACGCTCGACGCGGGCGATCAGGCTTCCTTCCCGCTCGGGTGGGTGCACGACGTGATGCGTGCACCGGGACCCGTCACCGACATCTCCGAACCCACTCTGAGCGTGCACGCGTACTCGCCGCCGCTCGCCGCCATGTCCTATTACGAGGTCACCGAGCACGGTGCGCTGCGCCGCACCCGTACCGAGCTGACCGATCTGCCCGAAGGGGAATCCAAGTGACCATCGACCAGATGCTCGACGACGCTCGTTCGCAGATCGACCGCATGTACGTCTTCGAACTGACCGAGGCCTACCGGCGCGGCGCGATCTTCGTGGACATCCGCCCCCAGGCGCAGCGCGCCATCGAGGGCACGCTGCCCGGTGCGCTCGCCATCGAGCGCAACGTCCTCGAGTGGCGCCTCGATCCGACCAGCAACGCGAACCTCGCGTTGGCCGTGGATCACGATGTCGAGTGGGTGATCGTGTGCTCCGAGGGCTACACCTCGAGCCTGGCTGCGGCATCGTTGCGGCAGCTCGGGCTACACAAGGCCACCGACCTGGTGGGCGGCTACAAGGCCGTCAAGGCTGCGGGTCTGCTCGGCGCACTCATGGGTGAGCGTCATTGCACCCGCGAGCTCGCGGCGGTCTCGGCGCACTGACGGCGTCGGAACTCCCGGGGGCTCACCCCGTGGTGTCTGGTGAACGCGGCAGTGAGCGCGAACGGGCTGGAGTAGCCCACCTCGGTGGCGATCGTCGAGACGGTCCGTTCGGGGTTCGACAGCAGGTCGGCGGCGACGGACAGGCGCCATTCGGTGAGGTAGCCGACCGGCCCGATGCCCATGCGCTCGGAGAACCTTCGTGCGAAAGCGGCGCGGGAACAATTGCATTCGCGGGCCAGGCTCTCGACGGTCCACGGCCGCTCCGGCTGATTGTGGATCAGCTTCAGGGCATTCCCGAGGATCGGGTCGTCGTAGGCTGTGATCCAGTTCGGCGACCGTGACGGGTTGAGGGCCGACCATTCCCGCAGCGATGCGATCAGGACGAGATCCAGTAGCCGATCGAGCAGGGCGTCCTGGCCGGGCCTGTCCAGCGTGATCTGTTGCGCCAGAAGGGCGATCATCGGTTCGGTGCCGGAGCTGCGGGGCACCACCGCGATCGGGGTGAGGCTGTCGAGCAGTTGCCGGCTGAGAACACTGTCGAATCGGTAGGTGCCGGTCAGCATCGCGGTCGATCCGCCGGACGCGTTGCCCCACGTCCGGACGCCGAGGCCGGTCATGCGCAGGGCGGGTGCTCCGGCGGCAGCGTGGCAGTTCTGGCTCTCGTCGATGATCACGTGTGGCGGCGTGTCCGGCCGGTCGGCGACCGTGTACGGGTCGGGTCCACGAAGGAGTGCGACGTCGCCTGCCTCGAGGTACTCGCTCTGACCGGTGTCCGAGACGACGATTGCCGATCCGCGCACAAGAACCAGCACGGTGACGGGAGCGTGGTCCTCGATGCGCAGTGACCACGGGGGATCGAGCAGCGAGCGCAGAAGGAATGCGCCCTCCGCCCTCGATCCGGCGAGCATCATCGACAGTGCATCCATGACACGAAGTTAGACGCTGGCGTATGTTTCTGCGACTTTCGACTATGGATCGTATCGACGACTGGCGTTCGAATGGGTACATGACCTCGACAAGTGAGATTCAGACGGCGGTAGTGATCGGTGGTACCGGTAAGACCGGTGCGCGCGTTGGACGGGGGTTGACGGCGAAGGGGGTGCGCACCCGAATCGCGTCGAGGAGCGCGGGGACGGTCTTCGACTGGAACGATCGCGTGACGTGGGGGCCGGCTCTGTCCGGTGTCGACGCCGCGTATGTGACGTACGCGCCGGATCTTGCTGTTCCGGAATCGAGTTCGCACATTGCGGAGTTCGCAGATCTCGCGCTGGCCGCGGGCGTTCGTAGGGTCGTGCTCCTGTCCGGGCGGGGTGAACCGGCAGCGGAGAAGGCCGAGGAGTCCCTGTCCTGCAGCGGATTGGAATGGGCAGTGGTGCGCGCGAGTTGGTTCGCTCAGAACTTCAGTGAGGGCTATCTACGCGAACCGATTCGTACGCGGCACCTGGCACTTCCGGTAGGTGACGTGGCTGAACCCTTCATCGACCTCGACGACCTTTCCGAGGTGGCGGTCGCCGCCCTGACACGTGCCGATCTTCTCGGTCGAGTCTTCGAGGTGACGGGTCCACGGTCGCTGTCCTTCGCCGAGGCGGTCGCCGCGATCTCGCTGGCGTCGGGCCGCGCCGTGACGTTCGAAACAATTGGGCTGGAGCAGTTTTCCGAAGAGATGACAGCAGGCGGTGTCCCCGACGGGATGGTCGACCTTCTCTCCTACCTGTTCTCCGAGGTTCTCGACGGCCGAAATCGATTCGTCACCGGCGTTGTCGAAGAGGTGTTGGAACGGCCTGCGCGCGACTTCGCTGTCTTTGCGGCCGAGGCCGCGCGAACGGGGGCCTGGTCGTGAAGGGCTCCGAGATCGTTCTGCAGTCGGTCGTCGGGGTGACTGCGTTCGGCGCGGTCGTCGCGGGTGGCGCATTGTTCGCATTCTCTGCCGTGGTGATGCCGGCCCTGCGCTCGGTGGATGCGCGCGCCGCCATAGCGTCGATGGAGGCGTTCAATGTCGAGGCGCCACGCAGCGCGTTGATGTTGCCGTTGGTCGGGTCGGCGCTCGCTGCATGCGTCGCCGGAATCTGGTCTTCGGTCGTGCGGGCCGACGGCTGGGCGGTGACGGTTCTCGGCTGCATCGGTGTGCTCGCGGCGTTCGCGGTCACCGTGATTTATCACGTTCCGCGCAACAACGCGTTCGCGTCCACCGACGTGGCCGATGCGGCCGCTTGGCACCGTTACCGAACCGGCTGGTCACTCTGGAATCACGTGCGGGTCGGCCTGTACTGCGCGTCTGGCGCGGTGCTCGCGGTCGCTGCCGTCCTACCGGCGACACGCTCGGCAGACGGCGCCCTATAGTCTTGGACCCCGTGAGTGAAGCACCCGCGCAGCCAGTAGACGACACCCCCGAGCAGCTCCGGATCCGCCGCGAGAAGCGGGAGCGTCTGCTCGCCCAGGGACAGGAGCCGTACCCGGTCTCCGTTCCGCGCACTCACAGCCTCGCGGAGATCCGCGCGAAGTACCCCGAGCTCGAGCCCGACACGAGCACCGGCGAGCAGGTCGGCGTCGTCGGCCGCGTCATCTTCGTCCGTAACACCGGCAAGCTGTGCTTCGCGACGCTCCAGGAGGGCGACGGTACGCAGCTGCAGGCCATGCTGAGCCTCGCGAACGTCGGCGAGGACGCGCTGGCCGCGTGGAAGTCGGACGTCGACCTCGGCGACTTCGTGTTCGTGCACGGCGAGGTGATCAGCTCGCGTCGCGGTGAGCTGAGCGTCATGGCCGACGCGTGGCAGATGGCGGCGAAGTCACTGCGTCCGCTGCCGGTCGCGCACAAGGAGATGAGCGAAGAGTCCCGCGTGCGTCAGCGCTACGCAGACCTCATCATTCGCCCGGAGGCCCGCGAGACGGCCCGCAAGCGTGTGGCAGTCGTGCGCGAGCTGCGCAACGCGCTCGAGCGCCGTGGCTTCCTCGAGGTCGAGACGCCGATGCTGCAGACGCTCCACGGCGGTGCCGCTGCGCGACCGTTCGTCACCCATTCGAACGCACTCGATATCGACCTGTTCCTGCGCATCGCGCCGGAGCTGTTCCTCAAGCGCTGCGTCGTCGGCGGCATCGAGAAGGTCTTCGAGATCAACCGCAACTTCCGCAACGAGGGTGTCGATTCGACGCACTCGCCGGAATTCGCGATGCTCGAGACCTACGAGGCCTACGGCACGTACGACGACTCCGCGAAGATGACCCGCGAGCTGATCCAGGAGGTTGCGCAGGCGGCCTTCGGCACGCAGGTCGTCACCCTCGCCGACGGGACGGAGTACGACCTCAGCGGTGAGTGGAAGACGATGGAGATGTACCCGTCGCTGTCCGCCGCAATCGGCGTCGAGGTCACCCCGGACACCGGTGTCGAGGAACTGCTGGCGCTCGCCGCGCAGGTGGGTCTGGAGATCCCGAAGGACAAGGGATACGGTCACGGCAAGCTCGTCGAGGAACTGTGGGAACACCAGTGCGGTGATCAGCTGTTCGAGCCGACCTTCGTCCGGAATTTCCCGGTCGAGACGTCACCGCTGACCCGTCAGCACCGCAGCCTGCCGGGTGTGACGGAGAAGTGGGATCTGTACGTCCGCGGATTCGAATTGGCCACGGGCTACTCCGAGTTGGTGGATCCGATCATCCAGCGTGAGCGTTTCGTCGACCAGGCACGCTTGGCGTCGGCCGGTGACGACGAGGCCATGGTTCTCGACGAAGAGTTCCTGGCGGCAATGGAACAGGGTATGCCGCCGACCACCGGAACAGGTATGGGAATCGACCGTCTACTCATGGCGCTCACCGGATTGGGAATCCGGGAAACGATCCTGTTCCCAATTGTCCGACCTTCTGTGCGCTGACCGGCGGTTTCGTAATACTTCTTTTGCCGAGTCATCGAATTCGATGATTCGGGGTACTATTGCTTTCGAGTTGCCGATCGGGCGCTTCGCGTCCTAGTAAGGCGCGGGATTCGGAAGGAATTGACCCCATGGCAAAGAAGGTCACTGTTACGCTCATCGACGACGTCGATCAGGACGCGACTGCCGATGAAACCGTCGAGTTCGGCCTGGATGGGGTTCTGTACGAGATCGATCTCTCCTCGGATAATGCCGCAAAACTGCGCGAGCAACTCGAGGTGTGGGTTTCGCATGCGCGCAAGGTGACCAATCGTCGTCGTGCAGGAAAGGGCGCTGCCGGCGCCGCTACCACGTCGTCGCGGCCGTCTGTCGATCGTGAGCAGAGTGCGGCGATTCGTGAATGGGCGCGCCGCAACGGGTTCACGGTGTCCTCGCGCGGACGCATCTCTGCGGAAATCACCGAGGCCTACAACAAGGCCCACTGATTACGGCAGGAGCACGGCTCCGTCGAATCGGGTACGCCCGTAAAGACTCGCTGATAGCGTCCGCGATGTGCGGCTGAGGCGAATCTTTGCGGGCGTGGTGCTGTCGGTAATCCCGCTGGTTTGTGCGGCGGGGCCGGGAGCAGCACAAGAAAACCGTCCGGTTTCCTATAACTTCCTTGCGGGAATACCGTTGGAATTGGGCAATCCGGGTGGGTCTGCGCCGGGATCGAACGATTGGGCATGTAAACCGCCGGACCGGCATCCGAATCCTGTTGTCCTGGTTCACGGCACCGGTGGCAACCGCCAGGACAATTGGGGCACGTATGCTCCGCTGTTGGCCAACGAGGGATATTGCGTCTTCTCGCTGACCTACGGTGCTTTCGACGATCTGCCGTGGCCGATATCCGCTGTCGGCGGTATGAAGACGATCGTGCAGAGCGCCGGACAACTGCGCGATTTCGTGGACCGCGTTCTCGCTGCGACCGGCGCCCACCGAGTCGATCTCGTGGGCCATTCACAGGGCACGCTGATGCCGACCTATTACGTCAAACATCTCGGTGGTGGGGACAAGGTCGACAAGTATGTGTCGCTGGCGCCGCTGTGGAACGGGACCGACGCATTCGGCGCGGCCCAACTCGTCGAGGGGGCCCGAACGCTCGGTGCCGGGGCTTTGATCGACGAAGGCATCGGTGCCGTTTGCCAGGCGTGCCCGCAAATGGTGACCGGGTCCGATTTTCTGAATGCACTGCAGGCGGACGGGATCTACGCATCCAAGATCACCTACACGAACATCATGACGCGCTACGACGAACTGGTCGTGCCCCATACGAGTGGGTTCCTCGAGGCGCCGAATGCGACCAACGTCGTCGTGCAGGACGAATGCAGTTCCAACTACGGTGAGCACGCGGCCATTGCCGCCGAACCGGTCGCCGCCGCTCACGTCCTCAATGCCTTGGATCCGGATCATCCGCGTCCGGTGCCGTGTGTGTTCGTCGCGCCGATCACGGGAGGCTGACGCCGCACCGGGCCTCTCGCGGACCCTCAGAGACCCATTAATTTGCATGGGTAAGGTTCCGCTCCGGCGATCGGGCCGGCGGGAAGGAGTGTGTGCGTGCGAGCGGTTCCGGAGGCAGGCACGGGCGACGCGACGGAAACGTCGGTCGGCTCATCGCGCAACCGGTGGTGGCCACTCTCCCCGCGGCACGTGCTCGCTCTCGCCGTCGCGCTCGTCGCGCTGCAACTGGTGGTGCGCGGTGTCGTCGCCTTCGCGGGGGACTTCTACTGGGACGATCTGATCCTCGTCAGCCGCTCCGGCCAGGCCTCGATGCCGTCGGGTGCCTTCCTTTTCTACGACCACGACGGACACTTCATGCCGGCCGCCTTCCTCGCGGCCTGGATCGCGACGACGGTGGCGCCGCTGAACTGGGCGGTGCCGGCGATCATGCTGCTCGTATTGCAGGCAGGGGCCTCGCTCGCGGTGCTGCGGGTGCTGCGTCTGCTGATGGGGACCCGCGCCGTCCTGTTGCTGCCGCTCACGTTCTACCTATTCTCGCCGTTGACGCTGCCGTCGTTCGCGTGGTGGGCGGCCGGCCTGAACTCGCTGCCGATGCAGATCGGTCTCGCGTGGGTGGCGGGTGACGCGATCCGCCTGTGCCGGACCGGACGACCGAGGTTCGCCGTGTCCGGCGCCGTCGTCGCCGCACTGTCGTTGGCGTTCTTCGAGAAGTCGGTGCTGGTCCCGCTCGTCGCATTCGCCGTCGTGGTGCTGATGTACCGCGTCGACGGGGTGGCGCGGCCGGTCCGCTCGGCGCTGTCGAAGGGTCGGGCGTTGTGGATTCCGCTCGTCGCCGTCGTCGCGTGCTGGGCGGCGTCGTACCTCGTGTTCACCGAGTCGCGCTTCGTGCTGCCCAGTGCGACGCAAACCGTCGGACTGGTGCACCACGGCACGTCGCTTGGCCTGATCCCGACGCTGCTCGGTGGGCCGTGGGGTTGGGATCGCTGGCCGCCGAGTCCGCCGTGGACGACGCCGCCGACAGTGCTGGTCGTGCTGGGCTGGGTGGCGGTCGCGGCGGCGCTCGGGTGGTCGCTGCGCTACCGGAAACGCACCGGTGTGGTGTGGCTGTCGATGGTCGCGTACGTCGCGGCCTCAGAGGCCGCGATGGTGCTGACCAGGTCCGGTCCGGACACCGCCTACGAACTGGCCCAGACGCTTCGGTACGTCGCCGACAGCGGAGTCGTGCTCGCGATCGGCTGGGCGCTGATCGTGCGGGCTCCGCGTCGCGAACACGTCCGACCGCTGTCGAAGGTCCCTCCGGTGGTGGTGGCCGCGCTGGTCGTGCTGTTCGTCGCGAGCAGCCTGTGGTCGACGATCACGTTCGTCCAACGCTGGCGCGACAACCCGACGGTCGACTATCTCGCGCATGCCAGGCAGTCGCTGGCCGCCAACCCGGACACACCGCTGCTCGATCAGCCGGTATCGATCTGGGTGCTCCTGCCGGTCGCGTACCCGCACAACACGACCAGTCACCTCTTCGGTCCGCTGCGTGACCGTCCCGAGTTCGCCAGGCACACCGACTACCTTCAGTTGCTCGACGATTCGGGACGCCTGATCCCCGCAGCCGTGACCGCGACCCGAAATATCGGGCAGGGCCCGGAGCCGGGCTGCGGGTACCGGATCGAGGGCGGAGGCGCGGAGGTGCCGCTCGACGGTCCGCTCATCGACTGGGAATGGACGGCCCAGCTCAACTACTTCGCGAGCGCCGACGGTGTCGTCGAGGTGGGCCTCGACCGGAGCGACGACACCGTGACGGTGCCCGTCGAGGCCGGGCTGGGCCAGGTGTTCGTGCGTTTGTACGGCGCAGGCGAGGCGCTTCGCGTCACGCCCGGAACTCCGGGGCTGGAACTGTGTGTGGGCGCCGGGCCCATCGGATCCGTCGTCGGGGCGCCGAAGGCGGGATCGTGAGGGACACTCGGCCCTCCAGTCGCGCGGAGGTCGGCTATCTCCCCGCGCTGACCGGTCTCCGCGCGGTCGCGGCGCTGCTCGTGATCGGCGCCCACGCAGCCTTCTGGACGGGCCGGTACACGCCGGATCTCGCGGGCGGCGCGTTCTCCCGGCTCGAGATCGGCGTCGCGGTGTTCTTCGTCCTGTCCGGATTTCTGCTGTTCCGTCCGTGGCTGCGGACGGCGGCGGGTCAGCGGGAACTGCCGTCGACCCGGACCTACCTGTGGCATCGGGTGCGACGCATCCTGCCCGCGTATTGGATCACCGTCATTGTGACGTACGTGATCTACCTGTTCCGGGACGATGCGGGTGAGACGGGTCTCGGCTGGTCGGGGTTCGCGCGCAACATGACGCTGACCCAGATCTACGGGGCCGGTCACCTGCACACGGGCCTGACGCAGATGTGGAGTCTCGCGGTCGAGGCGACGTTCTACCTGCTGCTGCCGCTGATCGGTTGGTTCGTGGTGGTGGTCGTGTGCCGCCGACGTTGGCATCCGGTCCGGTTGGCGGTCGCGTTGCTCGTCCTCGTCGCGATCAGCCCGCTGTGGACGCTGATCACCCACCACACCGACATCACCTTCACCGCCCGGTTGTGGCTGCCCGGTTTCGTCGCGTGGTTCGCGGGCGGCATGCTCCTCGCGCTGGCCTCGGTCACGGTGAAGCGCTGCAATCCGTACGGGATGGGACTGCTGGCGATCTACTTCCTGCTGCTCGCCTGCACGCCGCTGGCGGGGGAGGCGACGATCGTCCCGGCGGACGCTGTCGCCGCATCGACGAAATCCATGCTCTACCTGCTGTTCGCGACGGCGCTGATGGCACCGCTCGTGATCGGCGATCGTCCCGGCCCGCTCGGACGCCTGTGTTCGTCGGCGCCGGTGGTGTGGCTCGGGGAGATCTCCTACGAGGTGTTCCTCGTGCATCTGGTGGTGATGGAGTTCGTCGTCGAGATGCTCGGCTACCGCACGTTCCAGGGTTCGACCGTCGGAGTCTTCGTGGTCACCGTGGCTTTCTCCGTCCCGATCGCGTGGGCGCTGCACCGGACGTCGGAACGGCTGCTGCCCACCGGCCCGCGCGAGGAACGGCGGGCGATGACGATCGCCTCGCGCGACGCGGGGGTCGCCGACGATGCCGGGATGCCCGAGCCGAGCCGTGATCGGAGGAACCCGCACGACCCGGGGTCGTCGGCGAAGGTTGCAGATCTGCGACGGTGACGCGCGCGGGAGTGTTCGCTTCAGGCGTACAGCGCGCGGGAAACGAATCCGCGACCTGCGGCGTTGAACACTTCGAGCAGGTCCGGTCCACCGATTTGACGGGTGGAGGAGCGGCAGGTCCGAAGGCAGCCCACTAGAGTATGAGGTGGGGTCGTGGAACCTTCATCGGTTCCGGGGGCCGTCAGCCTGTTGTGCCGGAGCGAAACGCGGCGGGGAGTGTCGAGACGCAGGTCTCGGAACTGTTTGCCGGAGAGTGTGAGGGAGAGCGATGTTCGAGAGGTTCACCGATCGCGCGCGGCGCGTCGTCGTCCTGGCCCAAGAAGAAGCCAGGATGCTCAACCACAACTACATCGGCACGGAACACATCCTGCTGGGCCTCATCCACGAGGGTGAAGGCGTGGCGGCGAAGTCGCTGGAGTCGTTGGGTATCTCCCTCGAAGGTGTCCGCAGCCAGGTCGAGGAGATTATCGGCCAGGGCCAGCAGGCCCCGTCCGGTCATATTCCCTTCACTCCGCGTGCCAAGAAGGTCCTCGAGCTCAGCCTCCGTGAGGCGCTGCAGCTCGGCCACAACTACATCGGCACCGAGCACATCCTCCTCGGTCTGATCCGTGAGGGCGAGGGCGTCGCCGCTCAGGTGCTCGTCAAGCTCGGCGCCGACCTCAACCGTGTGCGTCAGCAGGTCATCCAGCTGTTGTCGGGCTACCAGGGCAAGGAGCCCGCCGAAGCGGGCGGCACCCGTGGCGAGGCCGGTACCCCGTCGACGTCGCTGGTTCTCGATCAGTTCGGCCGCAACCTCACGCAGGCCGCCCTCGAGGGCAAGCTCGACCCGGTCATCGGCCGCTCGAAGGAGATCGAGCGCGTCATGCAGGTGCTGAGCCGCCGCACCAAGAACAACCCTGTCCTCATCGGTGAACCGGGCGTCGGTAAGACGGCCGTCGTCGAGGGCCTCGCGCAGGCCATCGTCAACGGTGAGGTCCCGGAGACCCTCAAGGACAAGCAGCTCTACACGCTGGACCTGGGTTCGCTGGTTGCCGGCAGCCGCTACCGCGGTGATTTCGAGGAGCGCCTGAAGAAGGTGCTCAAGGAGATCAACACCCGCGGCGACATCATCCTGTTCATCGACGAGTTGCACACCCTCGTCGGTGCGGGCGCGGCCGAGGGCGCCATCGACGCGGCCTCGATCCTCAAGCCGAAGCTGGCTCGCGGTGAGCTGCAGACCATCGGTGCCACGACCCTCGACGAGTACCGCAAGTACATCGAGAAGGATGCCGCCCTCGAGCGCCGGTTCCAGCCGGTGCAGGTCGGCGAGCCGACGGTCGAGCACACCATCGAGATCCTCAAGGGCCTGCGCGATCGCTACGAGGCGCACCACCGCGTCTCGATCACCGACAGCGCGCTGGTTGCGGCGGCCACACTGGCCGACCGGTACATCAACGACCGCTTCCTGCCGGACAAGGCCATCGACCTCATCGACGAGGCCGGCGCCCGAATGCGCATCCGCCGGATGACCGCTCCGCCGGACCTGCGCGAGTTCGACGACAAGATCGCCGACGCCCGCCGCGAGAAGGAATCTGCGATCGACGCGCAGGACTTCGAGAAGGCCGCGAACCTCCGCGACAAGGAGAAGACCCTCGTCGCGCAGCGTGCCGAGCGCGAGAAGCAGTGGCGTTCCGGTGACCTGGACGTCATCGCCGAGGTCGACGACGAGCAGATCGCCGAGGTGCTGGGCAACTGGACCGGTATCCCGGTCTTCAAGCTCACCGAGGAGGAGACCACGCGTCTGCTCCGCATGGAGGAGGAACTGCACAAGCGGATCATCGGCCAGGAAGACGCCGTCAAGGCCGTCTCCAAGGCGATCCGCCGCACCCGCGCCGGCCTGAAGGATCCGAAGCGTCCGTCCGGCTCGTTCATCTTCGCCGGCCCGTCCGGTGTCGGTAAGACCGAGCTGTCCAAGGCGCTCGCCAACTTCCTGTTCGGTGACGACGACGCACTCATCCAGATCGACATGGGCGAGTTCCACGACCGGTTCACCGCGTCGCGTCTGTTCGGTGCCCCTCCCGGCTACGTCGGCTACGAAGAGGGCGGTCAGCTCACCGAGAAGGTGCGCCGCAAGCCGTTCTCGGTGGTCCTGTTCGACGAGATCGAGAAGGCACACCAGGAGATCTACAACACCCTCCTGCAGGTGCTCGAGGACGGTCGTCTCACCGACGGTCAGGGTCGCACGGTTGACTTCAAGAACACGGTGCTGATCTTCACCTCGAACCTCGGTACTTCGGATATCTCGAAGGCTGTCGGCCTGGGCTTCACCTCGGGAACCGGCACCGAGTCGAACTACGAGCGCATGAAGCTCAAGGTCCACGACGAGCTCAAGAAGCATTTCCGCCCCGAGTTCCTCAACCGCATCGACGACATCATCGTCTTCCACCAGCTGTCTCGCGACGAGATCATCCAGATGGTGGACCTGATGATCGCTCGCGTCGAGAAGCAGCTGAAGAACAAGGACATGGATATCGAGCTGACCGCGCAGGCGAAGTCGCTGCTCGCGAAGCGCGGGTTCGATCCGGTGCTCGGTGCGCGACCGCTGCGTCGCACCATCCAGCGCGAGATCGAGGACCAGCTGTCGGAGAAGATCCTCTTCAACGAGCTCGGCGCAGGTCAGATCGTTCTGGTCGACGTCGAGGGCTGGGACGGCGAAGGCGCCGGAGAGAACGCGAAGTTCACGTTCCACGGAGCCCCGAAGCCGGTCACGGTTCCGGACTCGCCGGCCGAGGCTCTGGCAAATGCCGGTGACACCCCGTCCGAGGGTGGTTCGGCCGAGTAGGTTCACGCAGAACGACGCCCCGCGAGCATGTGCTCGCGGGGCGTCGTCGCATTTGAGGCCGGCACCACCGACTCATGGTCGAACTGTGCAGTTCTGCCTCTCCGACACCGAACTCGTGATCAACGTGACATGGGCGGCCCGGCGGGTCCTGTCCGCCCCGAACAGCGCCGCCTCCTGCCGGGCCCAACGGGTCCAGTGCGGTCGGAACATCTCTCCGTCGCGCCGCAGAGCACGTCGCATCCGTTCGTCCGGGTCGCCGTCGACGAACACCCGGACCGCGTAGTACTCGCGTGCAGTGCCACAGGTCGACCCCGCGCCCTCGACGACCAGATATCGATGACGGCGAACCGCCCGCCACTCCGCGAATCCGCCGCGATGCCAGTCGTAGCGCCGATAGCGGGGGATCCGGCCGTGTAGGGCAGGGGAGAGAACCCAGCGGACGAGCCGTGGAACCGAGGCGGCCAGGCCGTCCCAACCTGGGTACAGGTCGTCCATCCGGACGATCGGGGCGGCGTCGAGCGCTGCGGCCACCTGATCGGCCAGAGTCGATTTCCCGCTGCCCGAGGGGCCGTCGATTCCGACCAGGATCGTCCCGCGCTTTCCGTGCCTTCGCGGACGTCGACGAAGCGCGGCGTGCGCCAACGCGACGGTTCGGGCTGTGCCCTCGGCGAATGCCGGGAGGATCGGGTCGTCGACTGTCATGATCAGCACGCTATGCCAGTCGCGGGCCGACTCTCGTCGCATCGGCATTTCGGTGCACGCGACCGGCGTCGATGGTGTGGACTGACCGCATGACATCCGCAGCGGTCGGGACCCGTCCCGCGCGGGCCGCGTTCGTCCTTGCGGCTCTGATACTCGTTGCGGCCGTCGCGAACCTGAACCTGGCGGTGGCCAACGTCGCGTTGCCCGACATCGGTCGGGCATTCGACGCCAGTCAGACCCAGTTGAACCTGATTGCCGTCGGCTACTCCGTCGGGCTCGCCGGTTCGGTGCTCTATCTCGGAGCCCTCGGAGACCGGTACGGGCGCAAGATGATGCTGGTACTCGGCATGGTGCTGTCGCTGCCGGCCAGTGCGATCGCCGCGTTCGCACCGAGCATCGAGGTGCTCGTCCTTGCCCGACTGCTCGGTGGCGTCGCGGCCGGTATGGCCTTCCCGACCACACTCGCGCTGATCACGGCACTCTGGTCGGGGGCGGACCGGACCAAGGCGATCGCCTTGTGGTCCGCGATCGGGGGCGGCATCTCGTCGCTCGGGCCGCTCGTGTCGGGGGCGCTGTTGCAGTCGTTCGAGTGGGGATCGGTGTTCCTGGTGACCGTGCCGCTCGCACTGGTCGCGTTGTGGGCTGCGGTTCGCTTCGTGCCTGGCCACGTCAACGAGTCGACCGATCCCGTGGACCATCTCGGCGGGATCGTCTCGGTGATCCTGGTGGCGGCTCTGGTACTGGGCATCAATTTCGCCCCGGTCGCCGGAATGCGTGCGACGGCACTTTCCATGCTGCTGGTCGCCGCCGCTGCCGGGGTGGCGTTCGGAATCCGGCAGCTGCGGGCAAAGTACCCGCTGTTCGACCTGCGAGTGGCCCGCCGGCGAATCTTCTGGGTGGCGGCGATCGCCGGCATCGTGGTGTTCGGAACGCTGATGGGGACCCTGTTCATCGGTCAGCAGTTCATGCAGAACGTGCTCGGGTACTCGACGCTGGCGGCAGGCTCCGCCGGTCTGCCCGCGGCGGCCGTCATGGTGGTGGTCGCCCCGCAGTCGGCCAAGCTGGTCGAGTCTCACGGCGCCCGGTTCACGCTGCTGCTCGGATACGCGGCAATCGTCCTGGGGCTGGTGGTGGCGCTCCTGCTCTGGAAGGAAGACGCACAGTATTGGAAGATCGCGCTCGGCTACATGTTCCTCGGCGCGGGCGTCGGACTGGCCGGTACCCCGGCCTCGCATTCGCTGACCGGCTCGGTGCCGGTGTGGCGTGCCGGGATGGCGTCGGGCACTGCGGACCTGCAGCGCGATCTGGGTGGTGCCATCGTGCAGTCGGTGCTCGGCGCGCTGCTCACCGCCGGATACGCGGCTTCCTTCGCTGCCGCGATTGCCGCCAGTCCGCAGGCGAGGGGCGTCGGTGACGAGACCCAGGCCGCTCTGGAGAAATCGTTCGCAGGTGCCGAGAATGTCGCGGAACGGTACCCGCAGTACGCGAGTGTGATCGAAAATGCTGCCCGCACAGCCTTCCTCGACGGAGACTCCCGCGCGTACGGCGCGGCGATCGCGATCGTCCTGGTCGGCGCGGCGCTCGTCTTCTTCGCCTATCCGCGCCACGACCGGGAACGGGAACTGCTCGCGCACTATCGCGAAATCGATGAAGCTGCCGAGCACGCGGATCTGTGAGACCGAGAACGCCGACCCGGCCCGGGTCAGCGGTGCCTGCCGGGAATCCTCACCGTTCCGGGCGCCGCCGGTTTCATGAACAGCGCCGCGATCAGGAAGCACAATGCCCCGACCAGGGTGCCGAGGTTCGCGGCCACGGCGCTCTCCGGTCGGTGGGTGCCCGGAACGATCACTGCTCCCACCGCGGAAATCCCGAACGCGACCGATCCGGTCACGTTGAGCCAGGTGCTGATCCAGTTGCGGGCGTGTGGATCCCACAGTCCGTCGACGTCGGTGGTGGCGACCACGGCAAGGCCGCTCGAGACGAGGAAACACAACGAGCCGAACACGTCGGGTTGCCAGACGAACTCGTGGTGCTCGCGGAGCGACAGGCTGTGCACGAGCGCGGCTCCGGTGCTGACATTGAACAACAGCGTGCCGACGAACTGGACGAGCGCCGACCACCAGTCGTACCGGTCCACACGCGAGGTCGAGGCGGTGGGCACCACTCGTCCGCTCAGTCGCAGTTGGACGAATGCGGCGCCGGTGAAGAACAGCGACCCCGCGAAGTAGGTGAGGTTGTCCGCCTCGCTGCCCACGGCTGACGTGTAGCCGGGGAAGGCGCCGAGTACGAACAGGCTCGAGCCGCACGCGAAACCGAGGGACTCCCGCCGTAGCCCGACGTTCTCCAGCTGCCCCATGTGATCCCACGATAGGGGGTAGTTTGCGAGAAGGACCTAGACCTGACGACGAGAGGGGATCTGCACATGCCCACACGTACCGCGCGTACCGCTTGGAACGGAACACTCGAAAAGGGTTCGGGTCAGGTGGAACTCACCAGTTCCGGGACCGGCACGTTCGAGGTCTCCTTCCCGAAACGGGCGGCGGACGACGCCGGTGGCACGACCAGTCCCGAGGAACTGATCGCGGCGGCGCATTCGTCCTGCTACGCGATGCAGTTGTCGGCGCTGATCGGTGAGGCGGGCGGGACGCCGCAGAGTCTCGACATCCGCGCCGACGTCTCGCTCGGACCCGACGATCCGGGGTTCAAGCTGACCGGGATCGTGCTCACGGTGCGCGGCGAGGTAGACGGCCTGGACGCTGCGGGGTTCGCCCGCGTCGCCCAGGCCGCCAAGGAGTCTTGCCCGGTGAGCAAGGCCCTGACCGGCGTCGACATCACGCTCGACGCCGCGCTCGAGTAGCCCCCTGTGGCGAGCGCTCGAACGTGTTGGGGCGGTGAGGTCCGTCCTCAGCTGCGTTCGAGCCTCGCCCGGACCTGCTCCATCTTCGCGCGCAGTTCGTCCTGGCTCACGACTCCGCGATCCAGGAAGGCGTGCGCCGTGGTGATGGCGGACCGTGAACGGACCGGGAACTCGCTGTAGACGGTCTCGCCCAGCTCGTCCTCGGTGTGCCGGCGTTCGAGGTTGTCCCACGATCCACGCCACGACAGGCACTCGCAGGTGGCCTGCATCGCGGACTCCCACGGTTCCGGCTTGCGGTCGGTGTCGTCGAGGTCGCCGGCGCGTTCGCTTCCGGGCGGCAGCGTTCTCAGGATGACCTCGTAGCCTTGGGTCGCCGTCACTTGCCACCTCCAGCCGACGGCGCCTTCGACGCGTCCCAGTCTGTCGAGGGCAGCGCCACACCGATCATGGTGTCCCGGGTGACGATCTTCTCGAGCTGCTCCTCGGACCAGCCCTCGGTGCCCTCAGGGCGCATCGGCATCACCATGAATCGGGACTTCTGGTTCGAATCATGCACGCGCACTTCCACATCTGACGGGAAGTGCAGGCCGAACTCGGCGAGTACCTCGCGCGGACGTCGAACCAGGCGACGCCGGTAGTTCGGTGTCCGATACCAGTCCGGGGACATGCCGAGCACCGGACGCGGATAGCACGAGCACAGGGTGCACACGATCACGTTGTGCACCTCCGGCGTGTTCTCGAGGACGTAGAAGAAGGTGTAGTCACTGGGTGTGCCGGTGCCCGTCGGGTCCGTCCAGTCGATGCCTACCTCCTTGCACGTCTCGGTGCCGTTCTCGAGCAGACGCTTCTTGAACTCGGGATCGGTCCAGGCCTTGGCGACCAGCTTGGAACCGCCTGACGGGCCGATCGATTCGGCCCACTCGGAGAAACGCCTGTGGTCCTCGGTGGAGAAGAGGCCCTTCTCGATCGCGAGTTCCCGCAGCGCGAGTTCGAGCACCTCGAACTCGCTGATCTCTTCCGAAGCCTGGATGGGGGCGTGTGGATCCTTGCCCGAATGGCTGTGCGAATCGCTCACTTCTCCTCCTCCTATCTATTTGTTCTTGCCTGCGGGCCGGAGCCAGCCTTCGGCACACTCGGTCTCGAGAGTGTCGATGGCGAATCCCGTGTAGCGCGGCCACAGGTCGGTCTGCTTGAAACGGACGACGTAGAACGGTTCCTTGCGTCCGGTCTCGAGCTTGTCGAACGCCTCGTCCTCCGGAATCACCCAATCGGGACGGTGCTCGACGACGGTGCCTTCCTGATTGCGCACGAAAGCCTGTGTGCGGGTGTGGAAGAGGCTCGTCTGGTCCTTGACGACCACGCGGTCGCCGACCTTGAACTTGGGGGTCATTTCCGCTCCTCCTGAAGGCGGGCGCGCACCTGGTCGATGCGGTCGCAGAGTTCGTCGAGGGGAATGAGGCCCTTGTCGACCATCACCTTCGCGGCGACGGTGAGCCAGCGGGCGTAGTAGGGGTAGCCGAAGTATTGCGTCTCGCCGAGATCGACTTCGGCCCGCCGGCGCATCTCCGAGTTCCAGGAGCCACGCCAGCCGAGGCATTCGCACGTGACGTAGGTGTTCATCTCCCACGCCTCTTCGCCCTTCTCGAGGTACGGGACCGAGAGCGCGGGCTGTCCGCCGACGTCGTGCAGGACGTGTCGCAGAACGTCGTACTGCGCGTTGGTGATCGTGTACGGCGAATCCCGCACGTCGTGTTCTGCCGGAGCGATCTTGGCCAGACCGTCGGTGAGCGTCTGGAATCGAGCCTGATGTGCGGTGGTCATGGAGGTCTCCCTTCCATGTGGGTTCGGGGTTTTGTCCTGGTCGTTCCGAATCCTCGCCAGTGCCCCTCCTACGGTCGCGTGGTCCTGGTCGTCGCCTTACCCTCGGCGGCGGGAGAGATCCGTTCGGGTGTCGGCGTGGCCTGGGCCCGTTCGGTGAGGAAGGCGAAGGCGAGACCGAGGCAGAGCCACAGCGTCGCCTGCGTCGCCATCGACGAGATCCTGAACTCCCACAACAGGGTGGCGGGGAAGTCTTCTCCCACTTCGTTCACGGTGGGGAGAAGCAGGTAGCCGACGGTCACGATTGCGAGGAAGGTCAGAGCTGAGGCGGCGAGACGTACTGTCCAGTATCTCTGGGAGACAAGGACTTTTGCGACGTATACCGCTGCGCAGACTGCGAAGAGTCCCAGCACGAGTGCGGCAAGCCACAGCCAGGTTCGTTCGTTGATCGTGTCGGGGTCTCCCACTGCCGGCGGGTTGGCCGGGTACTTGAAGAAGGGCACCGCCTCGACGGCGAGCCAGCCGGCGCCCGCGAGACCGAGCACCAGCAGCGGGCCCGAAAGAGTCGTGAATCTTCGCGCGTAGTGAGCGACGACCCCGAAGATGGCGCCGATCGCGATTCCCGCGAGGGTGGTCGCCAGGAACAACCCGGCGCGTTGTCCGTCCCGGGAGACGAGTGGGTCGTCATCGTGCGAGTGCGCCGGTGTAGCTGCATCGTGGGGCTCCGCCGGGGCGGATGTCGATTCCTCGATGGCGATGGCCGCCGCGACATGTGGTTCCCCGAGCGCGAAGGCGACGGCGCCGGTCAGGAGGCCGGCGATCAGGCCGGCGAGGAGACCGCGCAGAAGCAGGCTCTTGAGCGACCCCGCTAGTGGCATGGGAGCCCCAGAAGGTGGCGACCGTCGTGCATCAGTTCGTGCATGTACATACCGGTGCGCGAGATGGCGCCCTGATCGAATCCGACGAGGTAGAGGGTGAGCAGAGCGAGGAGCACGACGCCGACCGCGACGAGTGCGATGCCGAGCGATTCGATTGCCCTGTTGGGACTGTGGACGAGAGTCATGGGTTCCTCCTGGGGTGCGCCCCGGACGATCGGGTCGGAGGACGTGCCGGGTTCCGATGCAGCACCGTGCGAGCGGCACCGCGAACCCGGTGGACCAGGATCCGGGGCGGCGAACAGCCTTGGGCGACAGCGGTCCGGTCGATCGAGTGTGTTGCCTGCTCTCCGTCGATCGGAAGCCAACCCCGACGCTACCGCGCAGCTTCGGCCGTCGCGCGTAGTTGTGCGCTTCGCACAACTGCGGGCCGGTCGACGCGCGGAGGCGGTGTGGTTCGGCGACCCCTCGACGCCGAACCACACCGCCATCGGTTCTGACCGATCGCTACTGCAGCAGAACCGATTCACCGCCCGAGAAGACCGAATCGTGAACCTCGAGCACAGCCGGTGCAACGCCGGCCGGTACGTCGAACACGATCGCGGCATCGATGGAGTTGCCGGGATTGATCTGCTCGAACGGCGTGCCGCTGTCGAGGGTCATGGTGGCCATGTCGTCCACCGAGTACTGCCGTCCCTGCGCGTCGACCAGCTTCTGGGCCGACGTTGTGAAGCTCTGCTCGCGATCACCGATGTTGCGGACGGTCATTCGCACGAGGACGAACTGCCCCTGGGCCCGCTCGGTGAGGTACTCGTTGGTCCCGACGCTCGGCACGCCCGCCTCGACCCCGTGCACGACGAACTCGAACTTGCCGTCGCGAACCGGCGTTCCGATCCGGACATCGGACGGTGCCTCGACGGCCGCGCCTGCCTCGCGCGCCTCCTGCGCGGGCCCGTCCCCGGATCCGCTGGTCGCGGCGGTGATCGCGATGATCGCCACGGCGACCACCCCGAGTGAGGTCAGCACCTTGTGCCGGGCGAACCAGCTCTTGCGGGGCGGTTCCTGCGGAACGTAGCCGGGCTGCGGCGGGTGGGGGTACTGCTGCGGAGCGCTCACCGAGCTTCCTTTCGACGGTCGTGGATCGCCGCCCGGTGGCGGCGTTTCGTTGATCTGCTTCGAGCACATCGCAGCGACACCCGCGGTGTCTTCCTCCCGTCGGAGGAACCTCCTCCTCATTTCGTACCTGTTCGTGCCGCCGAGTCCCACCTATGTCGGATGTCGGGATGTCGGTGAAGCTGCGTACCGTGCTCTTCGTGAAATCCGAGAGAGCCGAGAGGATTCGGCGTCGCGTCTGGACCGTGCTCGCGGTCTCGTTCAGCGTCTTCTGTTCGCTGATGACGGTGGGGCTCGCGTCGATGTCCGCGAACACGCCGGCCTGGAACCACGGCATCGGGCTCATGCTGAACCTCGCTGCCGGTGTGGCGCTGGTGTGGCGGTACGAACGTCCGTGGTTGGTACTGGCGGCAGCGCTCGTCGGTCCGATCGCGTTCGAAACCGATGCCACGGCAGCGCTCATCGCACTTTTCGCCGTCGCGCGCCTCGTGCGTGGATACCGGTTGGCCGGTGCGGCTGTCGCTGTCTGGGTGGCGTGTGCGGTGTCGCTCCTCTACGACGCCTACCGACTGCGCGACTACTCGGTTCTCACGATCGGCTCACAGAAGCCCGAGGACGGCAGTCCGATGAACCAGTACGTCGTGTCGGCGTGGATCCCGTTGCTGGTGGCGACGATCCTGGTCGGTCTGGTGCTGGCGTCGGCGGCCGTGCTCCGCACCCGTAGCGCGCTCGTGGAGGCCGAGCAGGTGCGGGACGCGGCGACCGAACGGAGCGACGTGATGCGCGACGAGATGATCCGCGCGGAGGAGCGCACGCGGATCGCGAGGGACATGCACGACACTTTGGCGGCGGGCCTCAGTCGCATCTCGTTGTTCGCGGGTGCCCTGCAGGTCAACGCTGCCGACAACCCGCAGAAGGTCGTGAACTCGGCCGCCCAGATCCGGTCGACCGCACACGAGGCGCTCGACGACCTCAAGGGCATCGTGGGGGTGTTGCGCGGTACGGGTGGCCCGCGGAGTTCGGCGGGGCATCAGGGCATCGACTCGGTGCCGCAACTGGTCCAGGCGGCCCGGGCCGCCGGCATGCACTGCACGCTCGCCACAGATCTGGCGCCGGGAGATGTCGGCGTGCTGGCGGGACACGTCTGCTTCCGCGTCGTGCAGGAGTCGCTGACCAATGCCCAGAAGCATGCCGCAGATCAGGTCGTCGCGATCTCGCTGGAGGGTGCGCCCGAGCGCGGCATCCAGATCCTGGTGCGCAACTCGTTGAGCGGAAGCGTGACCGGTGCAGGTGTCGGTTCTCGGACCGGGCTGCGGGGTCTCGCGGAGCAGGCCCAGGAGATCGGCGGGACGGTGGAGGCAGGCCGGCTCGAGTCGGACTTCGTCGTGAGGTGCTGGGTTCCGTGGTCCGCCTGAACAGCCGGAATTGTCGGTGTCGGCAACTATTCTCTGAGCATTATGGGAGACCTTGGGGGAATCACCGTTCTGATCGTCGATGACGATCCGTTCGTTCGACGGGGGGTAGCGGACATTCTCGATCCTGCGCAGGACATTTGTGTGGTGGGGTGCGTGAGCGACGGGGACGAGGTCCCGGCCGCGGTCGCTTCGATGAAGCCCCACGTGGTGCTGATGGATCTCAAGATGCGTCGGGTGGGTGGGCTCGAAGCGACTCGCCGACTGATGGAGTTGCAATCGCCTCCGAAGGTCATCGCGATGACCGCGATGGATGTCGACGATCTCGTCGTGAAGGCCGTCGCTGCCGGCGCGCACAGCTTTCTCAGCAAGGACGAATCGCCGCTGACGTTCCATCAGTCGGTCCGGGTGGTGGCATCCGGTCACACGCTCTTCAGTCCGGAAGCGTTGCGGCGCATCGTGTCCGAGCGCGGTATGCCGCAGTCCGCCGGGCCTGATCTGAGCAGGCTCACCGAGCGCGAGCGTGAAGTACTCACGGTGTTGGCCGAGGGGGAGTCGAACGCCGACATCGGGCGGCGATTGTTCATGGGGGAGACGACCGTGAAGTCGCACGTGTCGGCGATCTTCGACAAGCTCGGTGTGCGGAATCGAGTCGAGGCGGCGCTGCAGGCGTTCCGGGCGGGGCTGGTCGTCTGACGGCCCGCAGCCCCCGGGGATCGGGCTCCCGATCGCGGTGTTCGTCTGATTTCCGCAGGTCGTGCGCTATCGGGCGGATTGCGACTCGCGCAAGTAACTGGACCGTGATAGATCTAGTGACCTAGATCACACATTCAGTGGAGTGACGGCTGTCGGGGACGTCGGATCGCGAGAAAGGGAGGGCCCATGGGGAGCCTGAAGATTCACCCTCAGATCCGCATCGACGAGTACACCAAGTCCGGTGTCTGGACGCAGGACACCGTCCAGCAGTTGCTGGCCGACAGGGTGCGCGAACGGGGTAATCAGCTCGCAGTCGTCGACCCGGTGGACAAGTCCGATTACGTGGACGCGGTCCCCGGCCGAATCACGTGGGCCGAGTTGGACGGCGAGGTCGATCGGCTCGCTGCGACCCTGTTGCGGTCCGGCGTCCGTGCGGGTGAGGTGATCGGCGTCCAGCTTCCCAACACCATCGAGCAGGTTGTAGTCATCCTCGCCGCGTGGCGGATCGGCGCGATCGTCTCACTGCTCGCGATCGAGTCCGTCGAACGCGAGATCGTCGAACTCTGCAACGAATCGTGTGCGAGTGCGTTCGTCACTGCTGCCCGGATCGGGTCCAATCACGTTGCTGAACGGGTGATCTCGGCGCGATCGCAGATCCCGACCATGCGGACAGTGTTCAGCTACGGTGTCGGCGTCCCTGACGGTGTCGTAAGGATCGGTCACGGCGTGCCCACCGCCGCGGATGCGGCCGAAGTCGCCGCGAACGGCGCAGTCGACCGCGCCGCGCCCGACGACTGCATCGCCATCTGCTGGACGTCCGGCACCGAGGGCGCCGTGAAGGGTGTGCCGCACGCCCACTGCGAGTCCCTCGCCCACGCGCGCGGTGTGGTCGAGGCGGCCGGGCTCACAGCCGACGACGTGGTCCTCAATCCGTTCCCGATGATGACTTCGGCGGGGATCATCGGGACGATGCTGCCGTGGCTGTCGACCGGGTGCATCCTGGTTCAGCATCAGCCGTTCCGCCTGGACGTATTCGTGCGACAGATCGCCGAGGAGAAGGTCACGTACACGGCCGGGCGTCCCTCGATGCTGGCGTCCGTCGAGTCCTGTGAGGGGCCTGCCGTGGATCTGTCCACCCTCACCCGGGTCGGCGTGGGTGCAGGACATCTCGCGCCGGAGACGGTGCAGCGCTGGCGGGATCGGCACGGTGTTCAACTCGTCAACTTCTTCGGCACGATCGAGGGCGTGAGCCTGCGGTCGGATCCGGATGCCCGCTCGTCGGATCACCCGCGCGCGCTGCTGTATCCCCGATGCGGCGACGGGCGGGGCACGGTGCTGAAGCTGGTGGATCAGCAGACCGGGGCCGAGATCACCGAGCCTGGAGTCCTCGGGGAACTGCGGGTGACGGGCCCGACGGTGTTCGCGGGGTACCTCAACCCCGCACGTGATCGCGATCCGTTCGATGCGGAGGGGTTCCTGATGACCGGCGACCTGTTCGTCATCGACGGACCCGACGACGCGTACCTGAGGTTCGTCGACCGCGCCTCGGACATCATCCGGCGGGGCGGGGTGCGGATCGGGTCGGTCGACCTCGAGGTGATCATCGCCGAGCATCCGGCGGTGTCCGAAGTGGCCGTGATCGGCTGCCCCGAGGGGCGCGTCGGTGAGCAGGTTGTCGCTGTCGTCGCGTGCTCGCCCGGTGCCGTCCTCAGTCTCGAAGAGATCGTGCAGTTTCTCGAGGATCGCGGTGTCGATCCGGGCGAGACGCCGCAGCGACTCGTCATCGCCAAGGGGCGCGCGGGCCTGCCGCGCAGCAGTACGGGCAAGGTCCTCAAGCGGGTGCTCCGCGAGGAACTCGGCAGGGGCTGACCGGGGTCACACGGCGCGCACGGAACAACACGTCGCCGCCGTGTGTTCGAATGCGTCGTGACCATCGAGAACAATGCCCCTGCCGTGCACGCTGGAACCGAGTCCGCTCTGCCGACCGTCCTGATCGAGGTGTGGTCGGACATCGCCTGCCCGTGGTGCTACATCGGGAAGCGCCGCTTCACGGATGCCCTCGACCAGTTTCCGCACCGGGACCGGGTGTCGGTGGTGTGGCGCTCGTACCAGCTCGCGCCGGACACTCCGGTGGGTGCGCGGCGCGGTGAGCTCGAGGCACTGGTCGAGCACAAGGGCATGCCGGCCGACCAGGTCCGTCAGATGTTCGCGCACGTCGCCACGACCGCGGCCGCCGACGGGCTGGTCATGGACTTCGACACCGTGATCGCGGCCAATACCTTCGATGCACACCGCCTGCTGCACCTGGCGGGGGAGCGGCGTGACGTACTGCTCGAGGCGTTGTTCCGTGCGCACTTCGCGGACGGGAAGGTGATCGACGACCGCGCCGTGCTGGTCGAGATCGCTGCGACGGTCGGGATGGACGGCGCCGAGGTCGCTGCGGCGCTCGACGGCGATGCCGCCGCCGATGTGGTGCGGGCCGACCTCGACGCTGCCAAGGAGCTTCGGGTGTCCGGGGTGCCGTTCTTCGTCGCCAACCGCCGCCTCGCGGTGTCGGGTGCGCAGCCGCAGGACGTGTTCGGCGAGTTGCTTCGTCAGGCCTTCGAGGATGCGGAGGGCGAAACCAGTGCAGCCCTCGGCGGGGAGGCCGAGGGCTGCAACGACGACTCGTGCGCGATCTGAGCTAGCGGATCGTGCGGCGGGCGGCGCGTTCGGTGAGGAATGCGAACGCCAGCCCCAGCGCTAGCCACAGGCTTGCCTGTGTCGCGAGGGACGAGATGCGGAACTGCCACAGCAGGGTGGCGGGGAAGTCCTCGCCCACCTCGTCGATCCCGGGCAGCGTGATGTACCCGATGGCGACGACCACGAGGAACGCTGCCACCCGGGCGATGACGCGGGCCGTCACCAACTGCTGGTTGCGCAGAGCGCGGCCTGCGTACACGGCTGCCGCCACCGCGACGAGACCGAGGATCACCGACGCGAGCCACAGCAGGGTCCGCTCGTTGATCGTCTCCGGATCGCCGACGGCCGGTGGGTTGGCCGGGTACTTGAAGAACGGCACGGCTTCGATTGCGAGCCAGCCGCATCCAGCCACCACGATGGCGAGGAGGGGACCCGCCATCGTGGTGAACCGGCGTGCGTAGTGCACGACTACGGCGAAGATCGCGCCCAACGCGAGACCGGCGAGGCCGGTGGCCAGGAACAGGCCGAATCGCTGACCTGTGCGACTGACGAGGGCATCGTCGCCGTGTGCATGACCCTCAGGCTCAGCGGATTCCGCAGCTTCGGTGTCGTGCGGTGCCGCCTCGCTCGCGTGGTGATCCGTCTCCGGTGCGGCAGCGGATTCCTCGAGAACGATCGCGGACTGCACGTGGGGTTCACCGAGTGTGAACGCGACGGCACCTGCCAGCAGGCCTGCGATCAGGCCGGCCAGCAGGCCACGGAGGAGGAGGGTCTTGAAGGTCTCGGTGATCGTCGTCAGTGGTTTCAATGGCACGGCACACCCAGCAGGTGACGACCGTCATGCATCAGTTCGTGCATGTACATGCCACTGCGGGAGATTGCGCCCTGGTCGAATCCGACGAGGTAGAGCGTGAGCATCGCGAGCAGTACGACTGCCGCGGCGATGAGTGCGACGGTGGCCGTCTCGGCCGATCTGTCGGGTGAATAGGCGATTGCCATCGGTGCCTCCTGGGATTTCGCGTCCCGCTAGGTCCATGCGATGGCCGAGGTGTCTGGCTCCCGAGGGTGTTCCCTCGATCACAGTGGCGCGACCGCTCCGGAATGACACCGGATTACCGTCGACCCATCGCTCTGTCGAGCGAACTTTGGCACCATGCAGGTCACGGTGTCAATCGAGCGATTGACACCGTGACCGGTATGTCTTGTATGGGCGATTCTCGCCCGAGCTGCGGGCAGTGAATCAGGATTCGCGGAATCAGGATTCGCGCTTGGCCGCCACGTCGAGCACGACATCGAACTCGAGCAGTGAGGCGCCCGTGGCGACAGGCTTCGCGCGCTCGCCGGCGTGGGCCTCGCGAGCCGGGCCACTCGCCCACGCCTGGAACGCCTCGTCGGACTCCCACTGCGTCACCACGAAGTAGCGGTTGTCGCCCTTCACCGGACGCAGGAGTTGGAACCCGAGGAATCCGGGCGAATTCTCGACCGCGTGGGCGCGGCTCGCGAACCGCTTCTCCAGTTCGGGGCCGGCGCCCTCGGGTACCTCGATTGCGTTGATCTTCACGACTGCCATGCCCGCGAGGGTACTCCCGAGGCAGTTGTCCTCCCCTGTACCGCGGGCATTCGGCTACCGTCGATCCCGTGTTGCACGACGAGGGTGGGGCGGGGCGGCCGATACTGCTCCTGCACGGGCTGATGGGAAGTTCACGGACGTGGTCGCGGCATGTTTCGTGGCTGCGCGAACACGGCCACGTCTACACGTTCGACGCAGCCGGTCACGGTCGTCCGATCGACGGCGATCCGACGACGGAGTTGTTCGTCGATGACCTCGCCGCCGCGCTCAGCGATTTCGACGGGCTGGACGAGCCGCTCACCGTGATCGGCCATTCGATGGGCGCGCTGCACGCGTGGTGCTTCGCCGCTGCGCATCCCGACCGGGTCCGGGCGCTGGTGCTCGAGGACATGGCCCCGGACTTCCGCGGCCGCACCGCGCAGGACTGGGCGGCAATGGTTTCCGCGTGGCCGCAGCCGTTTCCCAGCGAGGAGTCGGTGCTCGAGTTCTTCGGGGAGGTCGCGGGCCGCTATTTCCTGGACTCGTTCGAGCGACGCGCCGACGGCTGGTACCTGCACGGCAGTGTCGCGACCTTCCGGGACATCTCGGAGGAGTGGGGCACGCGCGACTTCTGGGAGCAGTGGGATGCGGTGCGGGCGCCCGCGCTGCTCATCGAGGGCGAGTTCACCATCACCCCCGAGGGGCAGATGAAACGCATGCTCGACGGCCACGACGCGCAGTACGTGTGGGTCGCCGACGCCGGACATCTGGTCCACGACGATCAGCCCGGGCGGTACCGCGATGCGGTCGAGGAGTTCTTGACGTCCCTCGGATGAGGGCGTCAGTTCCCCTCGCCGGCCAGGGCGAACAGGCCGTCCTCGGTCTGCTCGATCAGCCCGTCGACCAGCAGTGAGTCCAGCGCGCGGTCGCGCTGGCCGGGGTCGCTGAGCCACACGAGATCGAGTTGGGCGCGCTCGACCGGATGCGCGGTGCCCCGCAGCACGTCCATCAGCTTCCCGCGCACCTGGCGATCGGTGCCGGCGAACTTCTGCACCTTGCGCGGCTCGCCGGCGTACGCGGGTCGGCCCGCCTCCACCCAGGTACAGCGGGGCAGGGGACAGGCGTCGCAGTCCGGGGTGCGGGCGGTGCAGACGGTGGCACCCAATTCCATCAGCGCGGCCGAGAAGCGGGCTGCGCGTTCGCGGGTGCGGGGCAGGAGTGCGTCGACGTCGGCCATGTCGCGTTTGGTCGACGGGTTGCCCTGATCGGCGCGGCCGTGCACGGCCCGAGCGACGACCCGTCGAACATTGGTGTCCACCACGGGAACCCGCTGTCCGTACGCGAAACATGCGACCGCGCGGGCGGTGTAGTCGCCGATGCCCGGCAGGCTCAGCAGGACGTCGACGTCGGTGGGGACGGCGTCACCGTGTTCCGCCGCCAGGACGCCTGCGCACTCGTGCAGGCGGAGCGCCCGCCGCGGGTAGCCGAGCTTGCCCCAGGCTCGCAGGACATCCGCCTGGCTCGACGCCGCCATCAGCGACGGCACCGGCCACCGCCGGACCCATTCCTCCCAGATCGGGGCCACACGGACGACCGGTGTCTGCTGCAGCATGATCTCGCTCATCAGGATCTGCCAGGCGGTCACACCTTCGCGGCGCCACGGCAGGTCGCGTGCCTGTTCGCCGTACCACCGCAGTAGCGCCGCACTGTCCACTGACGTGGAAGCCACCGAAACTCTCACCACTTTCTGTTCGTCCCTAAGGCATTCGTCAGGTCCGCCGAGACGCCGAGCGGCGAAGGGTGCACAATTGCCTCATGCCCAATTCCAACCCGATCTCCGCTTGGAAGGCCCTCAAGCAGGGTAACGAGCGCTTCGTCAGCGGAACCCCGCTGCATCCGAGCCAGGGTATTGCCGACCGGGCGAAACTGGTCGACGCCCAGTATCCGACCGCGGTGATCTTCGGTTGCGGCGACTCCCGTGTCGCCGCCGAGATCATCTTCGACCAGGGCCTCGGTGACACATTCGTCGTCCGCACCGCCGGTCACGTGATGGACAGCGCGGTCCTCGGCTCCATCGAGTACGCCGTCGCGGTCCTCAAGGTTCCGCTGGTGGTCGTGTTCGGCCACGACAGCTGTGGTGCCGTCAAGGCCACGCTCGACGCCCTCGACAACGGCAACATCCCGGCCGGCTTCATTCGCGACGTCGTCGAGCGCGTTTCGCCGTCGATCCTGATGGGCCGCCGCGAGGGTCTGACCACCGTCGACGAACTCGAGGGCCGCCACGTCGTCGAGACGGGTTCGCTGCTGATGCAGCGATCGCGGATCATCTCCGAGGCTGTCGAGGCGGGCAAGTGCGCCATCGTCGGCGTCACCTACAAGCTGTCCGACGGCGACATCAAGCTGCAGAGCGTGGTCGGCGATGTGGGTGAGACCGTCGACTGACGTGAACCCGGGGCGACACGCCGAGTGTGCTGATGCGGGTGTTGTATTCGTGGAATTACGGTTGAGCCGTGCTTGAACCGAACGGACCGCTTCCCCCGGAGATCTACTGGCGTCGGCGGGCGCTCGCCATCGGCAGCGCCGTCGTGGCGCTCGTGCTGATCGTGTGGATCGTCCTGTCCATCGGTGGCGGCGACGACGAACCCGAGTCGGCTGCCGCCGCGGCTTCGTCCGAGCTGACGGAACCGAACGCGGCGCCGGACGCGTCGGAGTCCGCCGATCCGTCGGCGACCGACGCCTCGAGCGCCGGAGCGTCCAGCACCACGACGGCGCCGAGCACCACCACCGGCAATCCGTCCAAGGAGTGCACAGACCAGTCGCTGGCGCTGAGAGTGACTCCCGATCTTCCGCAGTACAAGGCTGGGGAAGAGCCCGGATTCACGATCGCGATCACGAACATCGGCACCAGCACGTGCGAGCGCGACCTCGGATCGAGCCTCCAGCAGGTGCTCGTCTACTCCCTCGACGGCAAGGACCGGCTGTGGTCCAACGTCGACTGCTTCCCGTCCGCGGCTCCCGAGGTGCGGACGCTGGAGCCGGGCAAACAGGCCGGTTTCACCGTCAAGTGGTCCGGTAAGACGTCTGCCCCGGGTTGCACCGCGCCGCGTGAGGCGGTCGCACCCGGGGGTTACACAGTGGTGGGACAGCTGGGGTCCCTGCGCAGCAGTCCGGAGCCGTTCAACATCGCCTGACGTGCTGTGTCGGGGCTGACCGGCCGACTAGTCGTACGGGCCGCTGATCGACGCCTCGGCGAGCCGCGACAGGCCCTCCCGGATGTGCCTTGCCCACAGGCCGCCGATGCCGTCGACGGACTGCAGGTCCGCGGCGGTGGCTGCCAGCAGACCCTGCAGCGTTCCGAACGAGCTGACGAGGCGATGGATCTGCATGAACTGCAGGCGGGGCACCCGGGTGAGCACGCGGTAACCGCGGGGGCTCATGGGTGCATCGAGCGCCTCGATCGTGCCGGGGTAGCCGAATGCCCGTGCGAGCGTCGTGAGGTCGAGTAGATCCACGTCGGTGAGCTTGTCCATCGCCGCGAGCGTGTTCTCCACCGCGGTCGCGGATGCGGGCTCGCTTCCTGCCAGGTAGTCGCGGACCATCAGCTGGCGGACGGTGTCGTTGTCGCCGACGAGATCCTCCAACTGCAGGGCGAGCTGGCGACCGTCGGTGCCGAGTTCGAGCACGTCCTGCTCGATCTCGACCGAGACGCGGCGAACCATCTCGAGCCGCTGTACCACCGTCAGAGCGTCGCGCAGCGTCACGAAGTCCTCGATCTCGACCACCGACAGCTGCCGAGTGACCTCGTCGAGGCGCGACTTGTACCGCTCGAGGGTGGCCACCGCCTGGTTCGCACGCGACAGGATGGTTTCCGACGCGTTGATGACGTGTCGGATTCCGCCGACATACACGCTGACGATGCTCATCGACTGGCTCACCGACACGACCGGATACCCGGTCTGGATGGCGGTGCGCTCGGCCGCGCGGTGCCGGGTGCCCGATTCGACTGTCGGGATCCGATGGTCCGGAACCAGCTGCACGTTGGCGCGGAGGATGCGGGTGCCGTCCGTCGACAGCACGACGGCGCCGTCCATCTTCGACAGCTCGCGCAAGCGCGTCGGCACGAAGTCGATGTCGAGTTCGAAGCCGCCGTCGCACAGTTCCTCGACCTGCTCGTCGTAGCCGAGCACGATCAGTGCGCCGGTGCGCCCGCGCAGGATGCGTTCGAGCCCGTCGCGGAGGGCGGTTCCGGGGGCGAGGCGGGCGATGGTTTCGCGGGTGTCACGTGACGCAGTCGACGGCGGCACATCGGTCATCGCGAATCCCCCTGGTGCGGTCGACGTCACATCTTGCCGTGCCGCATACGGGCCGCGGTCGGGCCGCATCTACATTACCTAGTTGTGAGCAGTACTTGGACCTTGCCCGATGACCTCGTTCTTCCGGAGCTGCCGGATTGGTTTCCCGTACCCGGGGAAGCACTCCCGCAGCACTGGTCCAAGTGCTTCGGATGTGGTGACGACCAGCCCGCCGGCATGGCGATGAGCTTCCAGGCCGGTGAGGAGCTGGCCGTCACGGGCCGCCTCGAGGTGGCCAACCGCTATCAGGGCGGCCCCGGAGTGATCCACGGCGGCATCCTGTCGACCGCGTTCGACGAGGTGCAGGGCATGGCGTGCATGGTGCTCGGCGGCCCCGTCGTCACGGCGCACCTGGAGATCGACTTCGCTCGCCCCATCCCGCTGAGTTCGGTGTTGCAGTTCCGGGCGCGACTCGAAGGCACCGTGCGCCGCAAGGCGTACACGACCTCGGAGGCGTTCATCGTCGAGGGCCCCGGCGCCGATCCGGAGACTCCGGTCGCGACGTCGCGGGGCCTGTTCCTGACCGTGAATCCGGAGCACTTCGCGCCCACCGCGGCGTTCGTCGACGGCGAACCCTCATCGCCGTTCGGTACCTCCGCGGTCTGACGCCCCGCTCTTCGACACGGATAGAGGGGTTGATCTCGGCTGCCACTCCATGCTCGGCACGGAGTTGCTCCAGTGTCGGCCGACGATGTTCTGTCCCGAAAGGCCTAACTCAGGCTCAGCGCCCGGAGTGCGTCTCCCACGTTGGCGACCTCGATCGAGCGGATACCCTTCGGCACGTCACCGGAGTCGACAGGGACCACCGCGCGCGTGAATCCCAGGCGTGCGGCCTCGGCGACCCTGCGGGCCACGCCGGACACCCGTCGGACCTCCCCGGCCAGCCCCACTTCACCGAGCACGACGGTGCCCGCCGAAATCGGCCGGTTCTTGCCCGCCGACGCGACCGCGACCGCGAGGGCCAGGTCGCACGACGGGTCCGTCATGCGCATCCCTCCGACCGTCGCGGCGTAGACCTCCTTGTCGGACAGCTTGATGCCGTGGCGGCGTTCGAGGACCGCCAGCACCATCGACACGCGTGCCGAATCGAGCCCACTGACCGCGCGGCGGGGCGACGGGTTGTTGGTGGGCGCGACGAGCGCCTGCACCTCGCCGAGTAGCGGGCGCTTGCCGTCCATCGTGACCGTGACGGCGGTACCGGACACCTCGTCGGCCCGATGGTGCAGGAACAGCCCGGACGGGTCGCTGACACCGACGATGCCGTCCTCGCGCAGTTCGAAGCAGCCCACCTCGTCGGCCGCGCCGAATCGGTTCTTGATGCCTCTGACCATGCGCAGGCTCGAGTGCTTGTCGCCCTCGAAATGCAGGACGACGTCGACCAGGTGCTCGAGCGACCGCGGTCCGGCGACCGCGCCGTCCTTGGTGACGTGACCGATCAACAACACGGGCACACCGCTGGCCTTCGCGAGTGATGTCAGTGCGCTCGTGATCGCCCGCACCTGGGTGACACCACCGACGACACCGTCGACGTCGGCGGCGAGCATGGTCTGTACCGAGTCGACGATCAACAGTGTGGGGCGGACCTGCTCGACGTGTCCGAGGATCGTCGCGAGGTCGGACTCCGCGGCCAGGTACACCCGTTCGTGCACCGCGCCGGTGCGGTCGGCGCGCAGGCGCACCTGCCCGGCCGACTCCTCACCCGTGACGTACAGGGCCCGGTCGTCGGCGCTGCGGCACGCCCACCGGTGCACGACCTCGAGCAGCAGGGTCGACTTGCCCACACCGGGCTCGCCGGCCAGCAGCACGACCGACCCGGGCACGACGCCGCCGCCGAGCACGCGGTCGAGTTCGTCGACCCCCGTCGCCTTGGCCTGGGTCGCCTTGCTGTCGATCTGGGTGATCGGCGTCGCGGGAGTGGACGGCAGGAGCGCCGCCGCGCCGGCTCGGGCCAGTGACGCGCCGGGCCGGGACGCGACCGCCGCGAGGACCGGGGCCTCGTCCATCGAGCCCCACGTACCGCACTCGGGGCAGCGGCCCACCCACTTGGCCACCGTGTACTGGCACGACGAACACTTGAAGCTGGATTTGGGTTTGGCCACCCGCGAATCCTAGTGGCCCGCACAGACAGAAAGGCCCGGGCGACGGTGTCGCCCGGGCCTTCCCGAAGTGCTGTGGATCAGTGATGACCCTCGGCCACGTCCGGAGACTTGTCCGACTCGTGGCGCTCGACCAGCGGGCCGGCGTCGACCGGAACCTGCACGACGATGTCGCCGGCGTTCTCGAACGTGAAGATGACCGGGAAGGTGAGGCCCGGGCGGACGCCCTCGCGGATGTCCTCGAGCGTGACGTCGATCAGGCTGACGTGCTCGGGTGCCTGCTCGGGCACCGTGACATCCGGGTTGCCGGCGCCGAGAGCAGCCTGCGGCTTGATCTCGAGGGTGCCGTCCTTCTTGTCGATCTTCACCGAGCCGGCGAAGTCCGTCTTGATGTCCTTCAGACGGTCTGTTTTCGACTCGCTGAGGTTGGCAGCGGTGAATGCGAGCGCCGCGTTGCCGCCGGGCTCGATGCTGTATTCCTCGGAGTTGGGGTAGACGACGTGCACGTTGCGCAGTGCGATGTCGCCGCTCGTAGCCTGGTTGCCGTTGATGGCAGCAACCTGGGTCGCGGTCTGCGAGATCTGACCCGCACCGCATGCGGACAGCACGAGCGTCGCGCCGGCAGCGAGAGCGACAGCGGCCAGGACTCGGCGAGTCGGCGACGCTTTGAGAGCAGTCACGGGTTGTCCTCCATGGGTCAGGTTCACAATCCACTAGGCAGAGTAGTAGTCAGCCTCGAGACGCCGCGCGCTGGGTACTCGTTACGAGGTCGTGTCGGGCGCGCAACGGTTGGCGGAGTACAGGATCGGGCGTCCGTGGTGGCGCTCCGGAAGGGCCTTTCCGGGGGGTCGAAATGCACGGTTGGAGCACTCTGTCAAGCCCTAAGATCAGGTAACGACGCCCCTGACCTGCGCTGTTGATGGGACGATCGTTTGGTCACGTGTTAAACTCGAAAGATCGAAAGGGGCACGGGACAGATGATTTTCAAGGTCGGAGACACCGTCGTATACCCCCATCACGGAGCGGCGTTGATCGAGGCGATCGAAACCCGCACCATCAAGGGTGAGCAGAAGGAATACCTCGTTCTCAAGGTCGCGCAGGGTGATCTCACCGTTCGCGTTCCTGCGGATAACGCCGAGTACGTGGGTGTTCGTGACGTGGTCGGCCAGGAGGGTCTCGACAAGGTGTTCCAGGTGCTTCGTGCGCCGCACACCGAGGAGCCTACGAACTGGTCTCGCCGTTACAAGGCAAATCTGGAGAAGTTGGCCTCGGGTGATGTGAACAAGGTCGCAGAGGTCGTACGTGATCTGTGGCGACGCGAGCAGGATCGTGGCCTGTCCGCCGGTGAGAAGCGGATGCTGGCCAAGGCTCGACAGATCCTCGTGGGTGAGCTCGCCCTGGCGGAGGGCACCGACGCCGCCAAGGCAGACATCATCCTCGATGAGGTCCTGGCCGCAGCGTCCTGACAGTGAGTGACAACAGGGGGCCGGTCGTAGCACTGGTCCCTGCGGCCGGGCGCGGAGTCCGGCTGGGCGAGTCCGTACCGAAGGCGTTCGTCGAGCTGGGCGGGCGCAGCATGCTGCGCCGTGCTGTCGACGGACTCCTCGGTTCGGGCGCCGTGGACGCGGTCATCGTGATCGTGCCGGACGACCTCGTCGAGGCCGCCCGAGCCGAGCTGCCCGACGAGGTTCTCGTCGTCGTGGGTGGCGAGGAACGCGCCGATTCGGTTCGGGCGGGACTCGCCGCGGCCTCGGATGCGGAACTGGTGCTGGTGCACGACGCCGCCCGCGCGTTGACCCCGCCGTCGCTGATCGCGAGGGTCGTTGCGGAACTGCACGCCGGTCGGGCCGCCGTCGTTCCGGTGCTGCCGGTGAGCGACACCATCAAGACCGTCGACGTGCTCGGCACGGTGACGGGCACTCCGCCGCGTTCGGAGTTGCGGGCCGTCCAGACGCCGCAGGGTTTCGATGCAGACCTCCTCCGTCGCGCCTACCAGGACGTCAACGGTGATGCGACCGACGACGCCGGACTGGTCGAGCGGCTGGGTGAGCGGGTGCGCACCATCGTCGGCGAACCCGAGGCATTCAAGATCACGACACCGTGGGATCTCGCCCTGGCCAGGGTTCTGCTCGGGCAGGCCGGATCCGAGTAAGGAGTTCCCAGCGTGCGAGTCGGAATCGGCACCGATGTCCATCCGATCGAGAAGGGGCGTCCGTGCTGGATGGCGGGGCTTCTGTTCGAGGAGACCGACGGCTGCGCCGGGCACTCGGACGGCGACGTCGCGGCCCACGCACTGTGTGATTCGCTCCTGTCTGCGGCGGGATTGGGCGATCTGGGCTCGGTGTTCGGAACCGGGCGGCCCGAATGGGACGGCGTATCCGGCGTGCGGATGCTCGCCGAGGTCCGGCGACTGCTCGGCGATGCCGGTTACGTGGTCGGCAATGCGTCGGTGCAGGTCATCGGCAATCGGCCCAAAATCGGTCCGCGTCGCGAAGAAGCCCAGCGGGTGCTCGGCGACGTCCTCGGAGCGCCGGTGTCGGTGTCGGCGACGACCACCGACGGCCTCGGGCTCACCGGCCGCGGCGAAGGCATAGCTGCGGTGGCGACCGCGCTGATCATCCCCGCTGATGGCGCCCGGTAGAATCGCTCGTCGTGACCCTGCGCCTATACGACACCGTGACACGGGCTCCGCGTGACTTCGTCCCGCTGACCCCCGGACATGCCTCGGTGTACCTGTGTGGCGCCACCGTGCAGGGCGAACCCCACATCGGACACGTCCGCAGCGGCGTCGCCTTCGATGTGCTGCGGCGCTGGCTGCTGGCGCACGACTACGACGTCGCGTTCGTGCGGAATGTCACCGACATCGACGACAAGATCCTGAACAAGGCCGCCGAGGCCGGCCGGCCGTGGTGGGAGTGGGCCGCGACGTTCGAGCGATCGTTCGACTGGGCGTACCAGCAGCTCGGTGTGCTGCCGCCGTCCGTGGAACCGCGCGCGACCGGGCATGTCACGCAGATGGTCGAGATGATGCAGCGGCTCATCGACAACGGGCACGCGTACGCATCCGGTGGCGATGTCTACTTCGACGTTCGTAGTTTCCCCGAGTACGGCCGGCTGTCCGGGCACAAGCTCGACGACGTCCACCAGGGCGAGAGCGTCGGTGCGGGCAAGCGGGATCCGCGGGACTTCACTCTGTGGAAGGCGGCCAAGCCGGGTGAGCCGTCGTGGCCCACTCCGTGGGGCCCGGGCCGCCCGGGTTGGCATCTCGAATGCTCGGCGATGGCCGTGTTCTACCTCGGACAGGCATTCGACATTCATTGTGGCGGACTGGATCTGGTCTTCCCGCACCACGAGAACGAGATCGCGCAGGCCAAGTGCGCGGGCGACGACTTCGCGCAGTACTGGCTGCACAACGGCTGGGTCACCAAGTCGGGCGAGAAGATGTCGAAGTCGCTCGGCAACGTACTTTCCGTGCCGAACGTTCTGAAAATCGTTCGACCGCAGGAACTTCGGTATTACCTCGGCAGCGCCCACTACCGGTCGATGCTCGAGTACTCCGAGGAGGCGCTACAGGAGGCTGCGGCAGGATTCCGGCGGTGCGAGTCGTTCGTGATGCGCACGGTCGAGCGGGCCGGTGATGTTCAGGTCGGCAAGTGGACCGAGGAGTTCGCGGCCGCGCTCGACGACGATCTCAACGTGCCCGCGGCGCTCGCGGAGATTCACGGGCGGGTACGCGAGGGCAATATCGCGCTCGAGTCCGGGGATGCCGACGGCGCGCGGGCGCTCGCCGGTCAGGTCCGTGCGATGCTCGGCATCCTGGGGGTGGACCCGCTGGATCAGCAGTGGGCCGCCGCTTCGGACAACACTGCAGCCATGGGCGCACTCGATGTGCTCGTGCAGGCGGAACTCGACCGGCGCCAGCAGGCGCGGGCCGAAAAGAACTGGGCGGTGGCCGACGAGGTTCGCGACCGGTTGGCTGCGGCCGGCATCGAGGTCACGGACACCGCTAACGGGGCCGCATGGGCCCTCAAGCAAGCTTCTAACGAATCGGGACAGTGATGGCTGGTAATTCGAGCAGGCGCGGCGCGATCCGCAAGGATGGCACCAAGAAGGGCCAGGTCAGCGGATCCGGTGGCAAGCACCGCCGTGGTCTCGCGGGCCGTGGCGCGACGCCCCCCGCCGAGGAGCGCACCAAGCATCCCGCGGCGAAGCGTGCGCGGGCTGCGGCCAAAGCTGCCGATCAGCGCGCCACCGGTGGTGGGCGTGCCGGCGGCGGGCGTACCGGTGGCGGCCGGGGCCCGGTGACCCGCAAGTCCGACGACGGTCCGGAGATGGTGCTGGGACGCAACCCGGTCGTCGAGTGCCTGCGTGCCGGCGTGCCGGCGACCGCGCTGTACGTCGCGGTGGGCGCCGAGAGCGACGACCGGCTGAAGGAATCCGTGCAGCGCGCGGCCGACGCGGGGATCTCGATCCTCGAGGTTCCGCGCAGCGACCTGGACCGCATGAGCGCCAACGGACTGCACCAGGGCATCGGCCTGCAGGTGCCGCCGTACAAGTACGCGCATCCGGACGATCTGCTCACGGCGGCCCGTACCCGTCAGGAGCCCGCACTGCTGGTGGCCCTCGACAACATCACCGATCCGCGTAATCTCGGCGCCGTCGTGCGTTCGGTGGCGGCGTTCGGTGGTCACGGCGTGGTGATCCCGCAGCGTCGCAGCGCCAGCGTTTCGGCTGTCGCATGGCGCACCAGTGCCGGTGCCGCGGCCCGTCTGCCCGTCGCTCGCGCGACGAATCTGACGCGCACGCTGAAGGATTGGCAGTCCAAGGGTGTTCAGGTCGTCGGCCTCGACGCCGGCGGCGACACCACCCTCGACAACTACGAGGGCACCGGCCCCGTCGTGGTCGTCGTCGGTTCCGAGGGCAAGGGCCTCTCGCGTCTGGTCCGCGAGACGTGCGATTCGATCCTCAGCATCCCGATGTCCGGTGAGGTGGAGTCGCTCAACGCGTCCGTTGCCGCGGGCGTCGTGCTCTCCGAGATCGCGCGCCAGCGCCGCGGCTGACTGCTCGCGGGGTCACTGAACCCGACGAAATCTGATCCGGCATCCCGGTCGCAGCTGAGCTGCGGCCGGGATGTCGTCTTCGAGGACGACGGCGATCACCGGGTACCCGCCGGTCACGGGATGGTCGGCCAGGAACAGCACGGGCATGCCGTTGGGCGGCACCTGCAGCGCACCTCTCACCATGCCCTCGCTCGGCAACTCGCCCTGGCGGCCGCGGTGCAGCGGTCCTGGACCGTCCAGACGGGCCCCGACGCGGTCGGTGTCGGTGCTGACCGTCCACGTCCGCTCCACGAGGGCGGAATGCGAGGCCGGCGTGAACCAGTCGTCACGCGGCCCCATTCGGATCCGCAGTTCGACCGGATCGGTGGCCGGCGCGGGTGGCGGGATGAGGTCCTCCGCGGGTAGATCGGCGCTTGGACAGCCGACGGGCAGTCGGTCCCCGTCCCGGAGCGGGTCGGGCCCGATCCCCGAGAGGGTGTCCGTCGAGCGGCTGCCCAGGACGGGCGAAACGTCGATGCCGCCGCGCACCGCGAGGTAGGCGCGCAGACCGGTCGGCGCGACCCCGAGCGCGACCTCGTCGCCGTCGCGGACATGGAGCGTCGAGTACCGCGGTCGGGGTGCACCGTTCACGAGGAGCGGCGTCGGCGCCCCGGTGACGGCGATGGTGGCGGATCCGTGGGCGCGCACCCGCAGGCCCCCGAGTGTCACCTCGAGCGTGGCGGCGCCGGGATCATTGCCGACGAGGCGGTTGGCACCGTCGTGGGCCACTACGTCGGCGGCACCCGAGATCCCGACGCCGAGTGCCGCGTGCCCGGGCCGCCCGCGGTCCTGGACGGTGGTGCGCGCGCCGGCGCGCAGGACTTCGAGCCATGCCATGCGTCGATTGTCGCCCATCGTCGTCGGCGCTCACTACGATCGATCGATGCTGACGGCTGCGTTGTACGGTCTGGGAACGGCCCTGCCGTTGCTGTTCGGCGCGTGGGTGGGTCTGCACTACAACCTCCCCAAGCCGCTGTTGGCCGCGCTCATGGCGTTCGGTGCGGGCACGATGGTGGCGGCGGTGTCGTCGGAACTGTTCGCGCCGGCGTTCGCGATCGAGGGTGTGTGGGTTGCCGGCACGGCACTGCTGGCGGGTGCGCTCGTGTACGTCGTGGCGGACCATCTCATCGAGAACAGACTGGGACCGGCCGCGCTGGGCTGGGCGTTGATGCTGGGGTCGCTGCTCGACGGCATTCCCGAGAACACCGCGCTCGGCGTCTCGCTCATGGAGGGCGGGGGAGTGGTGCTGCTGGTGGCGGTCGCGGTCGGCAACGTCCCCGAGTCCGTCGCGGGCGCCGCGTCGATGCGGGGGCAACCCGGCTTCGATTCGAAGCGCGCGTTCGGGGTGTGGGCCGTCACCGCCGCGGTCCTGGTGCTCGTCGTCATCGCCGCGAACGCGGTCTCCGACACCGTCTCCGTCGGCGGCATCGCCGTCATTCAGGCGTTTGCGGGTGGCGCAACCATTGCGGTGCTTGCTGACTCGCTCATGCCCGAGGCGTACCGCGAGGGCGGTTGGTGGGTGGGGCTGTCCACCGCGCTCGGCTTCCTCGTCGCCTTCGCCCTCGGCGCCTGACCCGCGTTTTGCGTACTTGTCGCGAAATTTCGGGCGCCGGACGCGCGATAAGTGCGCAAAACGCGGGTTCAGGAAGTGGAAGTGGGAGTGGAAGTGATCTGGCCCGACGACCAGCGGGCGGTGGGGGCGAAGAGGCCGGCCGGATCGTAGGTGAGTCGGGTCGCGACGAGTCGTCGGCGCTGTTCCGGAGTCCACGCCGCAGCGGCCCGGGCCGCGGGTGCGCCGTCAGCCGATCCGGCGAAGTTCAGCAGCGCGCCTCCGGTGCTCCACGGGGCCATCGCCTCGACGACGCTCTCGAGTGCGCCGGGGACGGCGTCGGCGATCGGCGGGGCGAGGATGCCGACGGTGAAGAGCGTGAACGCGGCGTCGCGTCCCGCGACAGCGTTGCGGGCGGTCGCGGCCGCCAGGGCGCCGCCCAGCGCCCGGATCTCGACCAGCATGATCGGCAGACCGGCGGCGGGCCCGGCGATGCCGAGCAGGGCGTCGAGCGCGGGGTCCGGCAACTCCTGCAGGAGGGTCGAGCGTTCCATTCCCGGGATCGGGCCGGTGGGGTCGGCATGGATGGACGCGATCGCGGGGAACATCATCTCGGTCACGGTGTCCAGGATCGGCGCGGTGATCGAGCGCATGGGGGCGAGCAGTTCGGGACCGTTCTCGTCGTCGCCGACGTGGGAGACCCGCACGTGCACGACGGTGCGTCCGCGCAGTGGTTCCGGCAGTTCGGGTAGCGGCGGGAAGTTGACGATCGCGACGGAACTCGACACCGAGTCGGGTGCCGTGCCGATCCAGTCCCGCCAGCGCCGCAGGACGTTCGGGGCGTCGGCGATGTCGTAGAAGACCCCGCCGGCATCGAGGGTCTGGATCGGGAAGAGCCGGAACGTCATTCGGGTGACGATGCCGAACGCGCCGCCGCCGCCGAGCAGTGCCCAGAACAGGTCCGGTTCGACATCGGCCGAGACCCGGCGCTGCCGTCCGTCAGCGGTGACGACGTCCATCGACAGCACGTGGTCGGCGGCGAAGCCGTGCATCCGTGCGATCGGCCCGAGGCCGCCACCGAGCGTGTAGCCGACGACGCCGACGGTGGTCGACGATCCGGCAAGCGCGGCCAGGCCGTGCGGGGCCGCCGCGTCGAGTACCTCCTGCCAGCGGACGCCGGCTTCGACGGTGGCGGTGCGGCCGTCGCGGTCGATCGTCACTCCGTCGAGCAGGGCGGTGTCGATCAGGATGCTGTTCTCGGGTGCCGGGGCGGCGCCGTGCCCGGTGGCCTGAACCGCGATCGTCAGGCTGAGTTCGCCGGCGATCTTCACGGTGGCGGCGACGTCGTCGGCACGGGACACGACGACGACGGCGGCACTGCGGTGCACGGTTGCAGCGTTGAACCCGGCGGCGGAGAGACGGTAGCCGTCCTCACCCGGGCTGTACACGGCGCCTGCGACGGCGTTGCCGAGTCGTTCGGCGAGGGACGATTCCGACAGCGCAGTGTGCTGAGGGTTGGTCATCGAATCTCCTCGGATCGGGTTTTCGAACCGCGCGGTGTTTTCGCGCCCGTTTGTCCCCCGACAATGGAAGATTCTCGCCCGACAGCGCCGGGCGTCGTTCGGAATCGGCCTATTTCGTTGCTGTTCGGGCGATTCCGGGTCGACTACACGGCTCAGCCGTCGACCGTGCGGAAGGTGACGACGGTGCCCGGCTGCAACAGCGCCGGCGGGTCGCGGTCGACGTCCCACATCGGTTCGGTCGTAGTTCCGATCAGCTGCCAGCCCCCGGGGGAACTGCGCGGATAGATGCCGGAGAACTCTCCCGCCAGTCCGAGGGCGCCGACCGGGACGGAGGTGCGGGGCGACGAGCGTCGGGGGACGTGCAGGCGAGTGTCCTCACCGACGAGGTATCCGAAGCCGGGGCTGAAGCCGACGAAGGCGACCGTCCACGCCTGCCCGGTGTGCGCGGCGATCACACCGTCGGGACCGAGGCCGGTGAGTTCGCCGACCTCGTCGAGGTCCGGCCCGTCGTAGCGGACGGGGATCTCGACGGTTGCGGTTGCGGTTGCGGTTGCGGTTGCGGTGGCGGGCAGCGCGTGCGCGGTGATCGGGGCGGTCGACCGCACCCAGGCGGCGACGATGTCGGGCCGGGTCCCGCGGAACTGCACGAGGACAGTCCGTGCGGCGGGAACGAGGTCCACGACAGCGGGATGCCGGTGGGCGGTCATCGCGCGGTAGTGCGCGAGTGTCGCGTCGAGCCCGTCGAATTCGATCAGCAGCGCGCGGTCGCCGGCGTCGAGGATGCGCATCACACGAAAGGTTTCACGTGGATCTTCTCGGCATCCAGCAGCTTTCGGATCGCTGCGGCCATCGCAACCGCGGCGGGAGTGTCGCCATGGACGCAGATCGTCTCCGCCGGCACTGCGATTCGGGAACCGTCGACGGCTTCGATCGTGCCGGCGGTGACCAATTGCAGTACCCGCGCCGCGACGACGTCGGGGTCGTCCACGACGGCGCCCGGTTCGGTGCGGGGGACCAGGGTGCCGGTGGGCGTGTACGCGCGGTCGGCGAACGCCTCGGTGACGGTGCGCAATCCGGCCTCGTCCGCCTCCTCGAGGAAGACCGATCCAGGCAGACCGAGGACCGGCAGTGCAGGGTTCACCGCGAGCACAGCAGCTACGACGGCCCGGGCCTGGTCGCGGTGGTGGACGATCGCGTTGTACAGCGCGCCGTGCGGTTTGACGTAGGTGACCGCGGATCCGGCGGCGCGGGCCAGGGCGTCGAGCGCACCGATCTGATAGATCACGTCGGCCGTCAGGTCACTCGCGGTGATGTCGATGAAGCGACGACCGAATCCGGCGAGATCGCGGTAGCCCACCTGCGCCCCGATCCGGACGTTGCGGTCGGCCGCGTCCCGGCACGTGCGCAGCAGTGTCGCGGGATCGCCGGCGTGGAACCCGCCCGCAACGTTCGCACTGGTGACGAGGTCGAGCATCGCCGCGTCGTCGCCGAGGGTCCACGCACCGAAGCTCTCGCCGAGGTCGCTGTTGAGATCGATCATTCCCACACGTCGATCCTAGTTCCGGTGCCGCCGTCGTAGCCGCGTACGGCCGGCCTGGCTACCGTGTGGCGGGCCGCACCGTGAGGATCTGCGACGACGTTCCGATCGGACCCCGCACGTCACTGACAACGCTGTGGGTCAGCCCGATCCCGGAGGCGCCGAAGCTGACGTTCGTGTCGAAACCCACCCACTCGCCGTGAGGCATCGCGAACAGGTGGACGGTGAGGTCGAGATTGGGGAAGGCCACCTCGGTCGGACTGACCCGGGTGGACATGCCGTTTGCGATGTCGAGCAACCCGGCGGTTCGGGCGACGGCGCTCACCTGTTCGTCGGCGACGAGCGCGACCGGGGTGCGTACCCAGAACGAGGCGCGTCCGGGCTCGAGGTGCGCACGGCGGACGTCGGCGGATTCGATGAATCCACCCGGCCACACGGTCGTCGCGTCCCACGACGGCATGTCGTCGGGTGCGGCGATGGTGGGGAAGGGGGTGCCGTGGAACGGTTGGGTTTCGAAGGACTGCATCAGCCAGGCCCGCACCACTACGGCGACTCGGCCGTCGTGGCTGAGAGTGGCTTCGACCAATTCGATCGTGCGACCGGCGCGCAGAATCCGAACGGATGCTTCCACGACACCGATCGGCAGGGTTCCGAGGATGTCGTAGGACAGTCGGCCGATGGCAGGGGAGTCGTCGCGGCGTCGATCGCGGTCGGTTTCGATTGCATGTGCCAGCAGACCGAGCGCCGGTGCGATGTGCTGCTCCGCGGTATTCCAGGCGCCGCCGGTGTGGCTGCTCGCGAGGAATGTCGTCTCGGAAAGTCGCTCGAAGTAGTGGATCGTTCTCTCCCTACGAATTCGGTGCCTGCATGCGGTTCGGCACCGAATCCAGGGTGGCGGCGGACCAAGGCACCCCGATCGGGGATGCCTGCGGTCGACTTTCAGGCGTGGAGGTGCTCTCCGGCCGGCACGACGACGCGCCCCGCAGACCGCCGTCGCGATGCGCCGATCGCGCGGCACACCAGGTAGATCACGAACGAGATCGTGGTGACGAAGGTCGACACCGGGACGCCCGGGGCGAGGGAGAGCAGGATGCCGCCGACGGCGGCGAGTTCGGCGAACAGCACGGCCAGCACCGTCGCCTTCAGTGGGTTGGCGGTGACGTGCCCGGCGGCGGCAGCCGGCGTGATGAGCAGTGCCATGACGAGCAGGGCGCCCACGATCTGCACGCCCAGTGCGGCGGTGATGCCGACGAGGACGGCGAACACGATCGACAGGCCGCGCACCGGCACGCCGCGCGCCGCGGCGACGTCGGGGTCGGTGCTCGCGAACAGCAGCGGGCGGTAGATGACCGACAGGGTGCCGAGTACGACTACGGCGCAGCCGAACAGCAGCGCCAGACCCGAGTTGCCGGGCGCGACGATCTGTCCGACCAGCAGCGAGAAGCTGGTGCCGGTGCGGCCGTCGTAGGCCCACAGGAACAGCACCGACAGGCCCAGGCCGAACGCCATGATGACGCCGATCACCGAATCACGTTCGCGTGCTTTCGTTCCCAGTAGCCCGAACAGGACGGCCGCGACGACGGATCCGACGACTGCACCGATGCCGACGCCGACACCGATGAGCAGTGCGGCCGACGCGCCGGTCAGTGACAGCTCCGACGTCCCGTGGACGGCGAACGACATCTGCCGGCTCACGATCAGCGGGCCGATCACACCGGCGAGCAGTCCGAGGATTGCGCCGGCGATGAGGGCCTGCTGGACGAAGTCGTACCGCAACAGGTCCGCGGTCGCGGAGAAGTCGAACATGTGTGACATCGCGTCGGTGAACTTGTTGCTCATGCGTGGTCCTCGGTGTGGTGGACGCCCTCGCCGGGGCGCGGACCGCTGCCGCTGCCGAGCGCGTCGATGGCGTCGCCGGTGCCGACGACCACGAGGCGTCCGCGCACGTGCAGCACCTCGACGTCGGTGCGGTAGAGCGCGGACAGCACCTCGGAGGTCATTACCTCCTGCGGCGTTCCGATCTGGAACTTGCCGTCGACGAGGTAGAGCACGCGGTCGACCAGCGGCAGGATCGGGTTGATCTCGTGGGTGACGAACAGGACCGCGGTGTCGTGGTCGCGGCGTCGGCGGTCGATCAGTTCGGAGACGCGGTGCTGGTTGGCGAGATCGAGACTCAGTAGCGGCTCGTCGCACAGCAACACCTTGGGGTCGCCGACGAGCGCCTGTGCGATTCGCAGCCGCTGCTGCTCGCCGCCGGACATGGAGCCGATCGGGGCGTCCGCGTACGCCTGCGCGCCCACCTGTGCGATGGCCGAGTCGACGATCGCGCGGCGCTTGGCGCGACCGAGCAGGCCGGTGCCCCAACGATGCCCGTCGACACCGAGGCCGACGAGGTCGCGTCCGCGCAGCGGCAGTCCTTCGTCGAGGGACTTCTGCTGCGGCACGTACCCGACGTGTGAGTTGCCGGCCTGGGCCGGGGTGCCGGCGATCCGGACGGTGCCGGACGTCGGCGCGAGCTGACCGAGCAGGACCTTGAGCAGCGACGTCTTGCCGGAGCCGTTGGGGCCCAGGACGGCGATGAATTCGCCCTGCTCGACGGCCAGGTTCAGTTCGGACCAGAGCGTGCGCTCGCCGAAGGACAGGCAGGCGTCGCGCAGTTCGACGGCGGGCGGTGCGGCGGTCACGAGACGCCGTTCAGGGCCGCCGCGAGTGCTCGCGCCGTCTCCGTCTGCCACTGCACGAAGTCCATGCCCTCGGGCAGGGTCTCGGTGACCTCGACGACGGGAACACCGGCGTTCTCGGCGGTCTCACGGATGTTCTCGGTGACCTTGTCCACGGTCTGCGAGTTGTAGACGAGGACGAGTACCTTCTTGTCCGCCAGCAGTTCACGCGTCTGGGCGATGGACGCGGGCGACGGGTCGGTGCCGTTCTCGATCGCACCGGTGAACGCCGGGGGAGTGAGGTCCTTCAGCGTCGCGGCCTGGAGCAAGTAGTGCGCGATCGGTTCGGTCTGGGCGATGGGCGCGTCGTGATGCGCGGCCGCGATCGAGGCCGTCGTCTCCGATACTTGGCGTAGCCGGCTGCGGAAGGTCTCGGCGTTGCGGAGGTAGGTGTCGGCGCCCTCGGGGTCGAGCTTGCCGAGTTCCGCGGCGATCGCATTCGCCGTGGCATCGACGGTGGGGATGTCGTACCAGACGTGCTCGTTGATCGACCCGTGCGAGTGGCCCGCGTGCTCCTCGGCGGACTCGGTGGCGTGCGTGCCGGTGCGCTCCTCGTACAGATCGAACGCGTCGACGGTCGGCTTCGGCCCGGTGGACTCGAGGACGTCCTCGACGAACTGGTCGTAGCCGCCACCGTTGAGCACGACGAGGGACGCGTCCGTGATCTTTGCGGCGTCGGAAGGGCTCGCCTCGTAGGAATGCGGATCGGCGGAGGGCTCGTTGACGATCGAGGTGACCTCGAGGCGGTCGCCTGCGACGGCCTGCGCGACGCTGCCCCACACGTTGGTGGATGTGACGACGCGGATCTGGCCGTCGGATCCGGGGTTGCTGCCGCACGCCGTGAGGGCGACTGCTGCGAGGGCAGCGCCGAGGGCTGCCGCTGCGGTTCGTGAGGCACGGAACCTTCGGGGCATGCGCACTTCGTCTCTCCTGATCACGACCGGGCCGATGGCCGACCTGCTGTCGGGACCGACCGTTATTGGTAACGGTTTCCGTTTACACATTAGCGGAACTGTGCAGGTCTTATCGGTCCGGGGCGGGATCCAGTTCGCCGTTCGCCCCCCGAACCGCTACCGTCCCGTTATGCCAAGGTCTCGACAGCCACGTCGTCAAGCCACTCTGGCGTCGCTCGCCGCCGAGCTGAAGGTCTCGCGGACGACCGTCTCCAATGCGTACAACCGCCCCGATCAGCTGTCGGCCGAACTGCGCGAGCGTGTACTCCAGGCCGCCAAGCGCCGGGGCTACCCCGGCCCCGATCCGGTTGCTCGGTCGTTGCGCACCCGTCGGGCCGGGGCCGTGGGTCTGCTGCTGACCGAGGCGCTCAGCTACTCGTTCCGTGACCCTGCCGCGATGAGCTTCCTCGCGGGCCTCGCCGAATCGTGCGAGTCCGCCGGGCAGGGTCTGCTACTCATCCCGGCCGGGCCCGGGCGCAACGACGTCGAGGCGGCAGCTGTGGTGCAGCAGGCCGGCGTCGACGGCTTCGTCGTGTACTCCGTCGCAGACGACGACCCCTATCTGGCTGCGGTGCGGGAGCGGCACCTGCCGACCGTCATCTGCGACCAGCCGCGGGAGATGTCCGGCGCCTCGCTCGTCGGGATCGACGACCGCGCCGCGATGCGGAAGGTTGCCGACTTTCTGATCTCACTGGGCCACAGGGAGATCGGCGTGCTGTGCATGCGACTCGGTCGTGACCGCTCCGACAGGGTGGTCGACGGCGATCGGCTGCACGCTCCCAACTTCCACGTCCAGCGCGAGCGCATCGCCGGTGTCCGGGACGCGATGTCCGACGCCGGCCTGAACCCGTCGTCGCTCACCGTCGTCGAGCGCTTCGAGCACACCACGCAGGCCGGGCACGCCGCGGCCGCGCATGCGCTCGCAGTGAACCCGCGCATCACCGCGCTACTGTGCACCACCGACGTTCTCGCGCTCGGAGCCCTCGACTGGGCGCGCTGCGAGGGTGTCGACGTTCCCGGCCGACTGTCGATCACCGGTTTCGACGGGATCGAGGATGCGCTTCGCGAGGGTCTGACCACCGTCCTCCAGCCCCAGGAGGACAAGGGTCGACGGGCCGGCGCACTGCTGATGTCCCGGTCCGATTCCGGCGTCACGACGGTCGAGATGCTCGAGACCGAACTGGTGCGCGGGCACACCGCGGCCTCCCCTCCCGAGCCGTAGCGATCTCGGGACCGAACCGACTGGGGTGCAACAGGTCCCCGCGGTAGCGAGGAGGCCCACCGGAACCGGCGCCCGGCAGGGGATCGTCGGATTCTGTTGGGGCGCTAGCTGCCCAGCGATCCGACTGCCTGAGCGAGGTAGATCCCGACCATCTGGACACCCTGCCCCAGTTCAGTCGAACCGAGCAGCTGTAGCCCTCCCCCTAGAATGCCGAAGAACTGTCCCACGAAGTCGCCTGAACCCACTGTTGCATCCTCCTTCGGTGAACCCTCGGCAGTTCGATGCGAGGGGACCGCCGGGCCTGCGTAAGAGGGGTTCTCGATGCGGTACCGCAGCGGACGCCTGAGTGTGGCACGAAACTTCGCGACCCTTTGCCGTTTTCGTTCAGGTGGTCACGGTCGAGCCGAGCGCGTCGACGCCCTGCGATTCGTTTCGTCAGCCAGATCTGTTGCAGCACATAAGGGATTCTCGAACCGAGCGGCCGGAGGGTGGTGTCTCTACCGCTGTGTGTCCGCGCTCAGGAGCTGCGCGCACCGCAGTAGGCCGAGGTGGCTGTACGCCTGTGGGTGGTTGCCCAGTGAGCGCTCGGCCACCGGGTCGTACTCCTCGGCCAGCAGGCCGGTCGGTCCCGCGGCGTTCACCAGCTGCTTGAACAACGCCTCGGCGTCCGACCGCTGACCGATCAGCAGATACGCCTCCACCAGCCACGCCGCGCACAGGTGGAAGCCGCCCTCGGTGCCGGGTAGACCGTCGTCATGGTGGTAGCGGTAGACGGTCGAGCCGCTGCGCAGTTCGGTTTCTGTCGCGACCACCGTCGCCGCGAATCGCTCGTCGGCCGGATCGATCAGGCCGGACAGTCCGATGTGCAGCGTCGCTGCGTCGAGGTCGGTGCCGTCGTAGGCGGCGGTGTACGACTCGACGTCGGCGTTCCACCCCTTCTCCGTGACTTCCTCGGCGATCTCGCTGCGCAGGGCCGCCCATGTCTCCCGGGCCTCGCGGCCGAAGTTCTCGGCCAGGGTGAGAGCCCGGTCGACCGTGAGCCAGCCCATCACCTTCGAGTACACGTGGTGCCGGGGGTTGTCGCGAATCTCCCAGATCCCGTGATCCGGTTCGCTCCACCGCCGCTCCACCGCCTCGACCATCGCGGACACCAGTTCCCAGTCGCGGTCGGTGAGTGCGTCCGACCCGGCCATGCCCTTCTTCTGTCGCGCCAGGGCAAGATTCGAGATCAGGTCGACGATGGGGCCGAACACGTCCAACTGCACCTGCTGGTTCGCGGCATTGCCGACACGCACCGGGCGTGATCCCGCATACCCGGGCAGCGAATCGATCACCGCCTCCGGCGGCAGGCCGGCACCGTACAGCGTGTAGAGCGGGTGCAGTCGCTCCGGCCCGTGCAGCGTCTCGAGCACGCCGTGCACCCACTCGAGGTAGTTCTCGGCTTCCGCGAGGGAACCGAGGCTCACCAGGGCCGAGGCCGTCAGCGCGGCGTCGCGTAGCCAGCAGTAGCGGTAGTCCCAGTTGCGGACGCCGCCGATCTCCTCGGGCAACGATGTGGTCGCGGCAGCCAGGATCGATCCACTCGGCGCGTGCACCAGGCCGCGCAGCGTCAGCGCCGACCGCTTCATCAGATCCGACTTGAGCGGTGGAAGCTCGAGCGTGTTCGCCCAGTCTCGCCAGTACGATTCGGCGATCTCCCGACGTTCCGGCTCCGAAATCTGTGAGGGGCCCAGATCCTCTGTTCCGCAACGTAGTTCGAGCACAACCGGGCCCTGTGACGGGTCGACCACGGCGAGTGCCGTCTGCTGGGTTCCGTCGGTGGTGATGTCCCAGTGGACACCGGGAGAACGGAGCACCATCGGCTCACTCGTGCCCGAGACCCGGAGTCCGTCGGCGTCCGGTTCCATCTGCACCGGAACCTGACCGAACTCCGGGCGGGGTGCGAAGCTCACGACGGCCTTCGCGCGGCCGGTGATGACGCGGGTGACGTCGGTACGGCTCGGCTGGACGTCGTGCGGCAAGTAGTCGGTGACCGTGAGGCTGGCCCAGCGGGTCTGCACCGTCATGGTGCCGTCGAGGTACTGCTGGCTCAGCGGCAACGCCTCGCGCTGCGGGCCCACGCTGAAGTGACCGGCCTCGGAACCGCCTAGCAGGTGGGCGAACACCGCGGCCGAGTCCGGCTCGGGATGGCACAGCCACGTCATGTTCGCATCGGGGGTGATGAGTGCGACGGATCGGGGACTGGCGAGCATCGTCAGCCGCTCGATGGGCGGGGCATCCGCGCCCGAGAGCCACATGCGGCGCTCCTCGAGCAGGAAGGCCAGTGCCGCTGCGACGTCCTCGGTGGAGTCGACGCGGTACGCGGCGAGGGTGTCTCCCTCTCCGACCTTGATGCCGAGATCGGGACCCTGCAGGCGCCCGAACGCCTTCTCGTCGGTGACGTCGTCGCCGAAGAAGACGGCCGCCGTCGCGCCCTCCTGATGTCGCAGGATGTCGAGGGCGTTGCCCTTGTCGGTCGCGATGACGGCGAGTTCGACGACGGACTTGCCCTCGGTGACCTCCACGCCGGTCCACAGTGCGGCTTCCGCGTGGACTGCGGCGAGCGCCTTCGCGCCCGCCTCGGGGCTCGCGTTGCGCACGTGCAGCGCGGTGCTGGCCGGCTTGGTCTCGACCGTGACACCGGGGTACAGGTCGGCGATCCGGGACAGCTCGGAGGTGACCTCGCTCAGCAACTTGCGAGCGTTGGCGTCGATCGCGTGCACGAAGCCGATGTCGAACTCCGACCCATGGCTGCCGACCAACTGCACCTCGGCCGGCAACCGCGACAGCGTCGCGAGATCCTTGAGGGCCCGTCCGGAGATCACGGCGGCCGTCGTGGCGGCCAGGCCGGCCAGCGCCCGCAATGCCCGCACCGACTCCGCGTGGGGGTAGGCGTTCTCCGGATCGTTGACGATGGGAGCCATCGTGCCGTCGTAGTCGGACGCCACGAGCAGGCGAGGGGTCCGGGCCACGGTGGACAGGGCCCGGCGGAGTTCGATCGGCAGATCCAGAGCGCTCACAGGTTCAAACCTAAGCGATTGCGGGCGGGCTGGCGCGCCGCGTTCCGGTTGGGGGCCGACGGATCCGGTCAGAAGGGAGTCTTCGACCCGTCGCCGAGGAGCAGTTCGACGGTCAGTTCGAGCCGCTTGGCGACATCGGTGGCCGACGAGCGTCGAGTGAGCCACGCCACGAGATTCGACAGCCACACATCGCTGATGACGCGGGCGACGGCAAGCTGTTCCTCGGTGGGGTCGTTATCGGTGATGGCCCGCGCGAACAACGTGTCCATGAGCTTGCCGACCTGATCGACCTCGGCCGCCGCGGATGCGTCCGCGAACATGAAGGCGCGGGTCATGGCCTCGGTGAGGAGGGGATCGCGCTGCATCGCCTTGGTGATCTGCCCCAGGATGAGCTGCATCCGTTCGAGCGGGCTGTGGCCCGGGGGGATCTTGCCCCGTGACTCGATCCGCTCGAACTCGCGCGCGAGGGCGGACACCAGCAGGTGCACCTTCGACGGGAAGTAGCGGTAGAGGGTGCCGACGGCGACGTCGGCGCGCTCGGCGACCGCACGCATCTGCACGGCCTCGTAGCCACCCTTCGACGCGAGCGTCAGGGTGGCATCGAGGATTCGCTTGCGGCGCTCGCGCTGAGCGTTGGAGCTGAGATCGTCCTCACTGAGGGTCGAGACCGTACCCCCGGTGGAGCGGGATCGAGATGAGGTGGTCATCGACTGTTTCCTTCACGCCTTGACTCTTGACGGTCGAGCATATTAGAACACGTTCTAGATGTATATGTCATCCACGAAAGGCGGGTAGCCGTTGTGACAATCGCCACGAGTGACGAGCAGAAGGCCGTCCAGGAGTCGATTCAGGCGTGGGCACGCTCTGCCGCGCCCATCGCCATTTTACGTGAAGGACCTGCGGACTTCTGGCGTCGCACATGGCCGTCGGTGGCATCCCTGGGCCTGTTCGCGGTGGGTGTTCCCGAGTCTGTCGGCGGGGTCGGCGGACAGGTGGTCGACCTGGCCGCGATGCTGGAACAGTCGGCAGTGGAACTGGTCGGCGGACCGGTTCTGTCGACGGCGCTCGCGGGTCTGGTGCTCGGCCGCGCCGACGGCGCCGCCGCGAAGGCGTGGGCCGGGCAGATCGCCGAGGGCGAATTGCCGGTTTCGGTGGTGCTCGACGGTCCGGTGCTCGACGCGACCCCGGACGCCGACGGCGGACTGGTCCTGTCCGGCGACGCGGGTAGCGCGCTCGGTGGCGAGCCGGGCGTCGCGGTGCTGGTCGCCGTGCGGGCCGCTGACGGCGTCGTGTGGTGCCTCGTGGACGCCGCTGCGGACGGGCTGACCGTCGAACCGCTCGACATCCTCGACAAGAGTCGGGGCGCCGCCCGGATCCGCTTCGACGGCGTGGCGGTGGCGTCCGATCGGATCGTCACCGGCGTCGCGCCGGAACTCGTGCGCGACCTGGCCGCCACCCTCGCGGCAGCGGAGGCCGCCGGCGTCGCGGGCTGGAGCCTGCGGACCGCGGTCGAGTACGCCAAGATCCGCGAGCAGTTCGGCAAGCCCATCGGCTCGTTCCAGGCGATCAAGCACTTGTGCGCCGAGATGCTGTGCCGCGTCGAGGCCGCGCGTGCCGTCGCGTGGGATGCGGCCGTCGCCGCCGAGGATGCGCTGCCCGATCCGGACACCGGACACGCGGCCGACTCGGAGCTGCCGATCGCGGCGTCCGTCGCCGCGGCCGTCGCGCTCGACGCAGCGGTATCCAACGCCAAGGACTGCATCCAGATCCTCGGCGGCATCGGCTTCACGTGGGAGCACGATGCGCACTACTACCTGCGTCGCGCGGTGTCGAACAAGCAGATCCTCGGTGGCAGCAACGTGTGGCGGGCGCGGGTCACCGAGCTGACCCGGGCCGGCGCACGCCGGCACCTGACGATCGACCTGTCCGAACTCGAGTCGGAGCGGGTTGCGATCCGCGACGACGTGGCCGCCCTCGCCGTCGTTCCGGAGGCGGAGCGGCGCGTGGCGGTCGCCGAGTCCGGTTACGCCGCACCGCACTGGCCGCGTCCGTACGGCCGCGGTGCGAGCGCGGCCCATCAGATCTTGATCGCGGAGGAGATGGCGGCGGCCGGTGTCGAGCGGCCCGATCTCGTGATCGGGTGGTGGGCGGTGCCGACAGTTCTCGAGCACGGTAGCCCCGAACAGATCGAGCGTTTCGCGCTGCAGACGCTGCGCGGCGAGATCACCTGGTGCCAGCTGTTCAGTGAGCCCGGTGCCGGCTCGGATCTGGCGTCGCTGCGCACGGTTGCCGAGAAGGTCGACGGCGGCTGGAAGCTCAACGGGCAGAAGGTGTGGACATCGCTCGCCCGCGAGGCCGACTGGGGAATCTGCCTGGCCCGCACCGACAAGGACGCGCCGAAGCACAGGGGCATCACGTACTTCCTGCTCGATATGCGCACCCCCGGCATCCGGATCTCGCCGCTGCGCGAGATCACCGGCGACGCACTGTTCAACGAGGTGTTCCTCGACGACGTGTTCATTCCCGACGAGTGCGTCGTCGGGGAGGTCAACGGCGGCTGGAAGCTCGCCCGCACGACGCTCGCGAACGAGCGGGTCGCGATGAGCGGTGGGTCGTCGCTCGGCAAGGCCGTCGAGGAACTGCTCGAACTCGCGGGCGATCCGGACCCGGTGACCGCTGACCACCTCGGCGCGTTGATCTCCGAGGCGCTCGTGGGATCGCTGCTCGAACTGCGCACGACGCTGCGTCAGCTCGACGGTCAGGATCCGGGGCCGGCGTCGAGCGTCCGCAAGCTCGTCGGCGTGCGAAACCGTCAGGGCGTCGCCGAGTTCGCCGTCGAACTCGCGGGTGAGGCCGGCTGGGTCGAGGGACCGCTCACGCGGGAATTCCTCAACACCCGGTGCCTGTCCATCGCCGGCGGCACCACGCAAATCCTGCTCACGGTCGCCGCCGAGCAGTTGCTGGGGCTGCCGCGCGGCTGACGCCCGCCGAGCCCGATCGCGTCGATCGCCCGCCCGTGGACATGCTCACGGGCGGGCGTTCTGCTGTCCCCGGGACGAGGATCGGCGGGTACCTGAACGCGTGCCGTTCGGTAGGTGAACATGTTCTCGATCTTGTGGGACTTTCTTCGTCATCCTGCAGGTGATAGAACAGGAACACGTTCTAAAACACAGGCGGGATCGGCAACGTGGACTTCTCTCTGGATCAGACTCAAGAAACGGTGGCGGAGATCGTCGTGGGCCTGCTGGCTCGCGAGCACACCGATCCCGCCGACACCGGCGGCTTCAGCGCCGAGCTGTGGCAGGCGCTCGCGAAGGCGGACCTGCTGTCGCTGGCCGTGCCCGAGCGGCTCGGCGGCGACGGACTCGGCGTGCTCGAGGTAGCGACGATGCTCACCGAGATCGGCCGCGGGGCCGCGCCGGTCCCGGCGCTCGCGACCCTCGGCTTCGGCGTGCTCCCCGTGCTCGCCCTCGGTTCGATCGAACAGCAGGACACGCTCCTCGACGGCATCGCGGGCGGGCGGGTGCTCACCGCAGCGCTCGCGGAGCAGGGTGGCGCGTTCCCTGCCGTGCCGTCGACGACGGCTGTCGCGGACGGCAACGACGTCGTCGTCACGGGCCACAAGATCGCCGTGGCGTTCGCCGACATCGCGCACCGCATTCTCGTGCCCACCGACGCCGGTGTGGTGCCGGTGGCGCCGGACGCGCCGGGGGTCACGCTCGTCAAGGGTGCGACGTCGGCCGGTGGTCCGGAGTTCTCGGCCCATTTCGACGCCGTCCGCGTCCCGGCCGCCGACGTCCTCGGTGGCGGACTCGACGGTGTCGAGACGCTGTACCGGATCGCGCTCGCGAGCATCGGCGCGTACGCCGACGGATTGCTCGCCGGCGCAACGGGTCTGGCCGCCGACCACCTCACGACCCGTGAGCAGTTCGGCAAGCCGCTCGCGGCGTTCCAGGCCGTCGCGCAGCAGATCGCCGACGTCTACGTCACTTCGCGGACCCTGCACGTCGCGGCGCTGTCGTCGGCATGGCGGGTGGCCGAGAGCCTCGACGCCGCAGACGATCTCGATGTCACGGCGTACTGGATCGCGACCGAGGTACCGGCCGCGATGCGGACGCTGCATCACCTGCACGGCGGCATCGGCGTGGACGTCACGTACCCGATGCACCGTTACTTCTCCATTGCCAAAGACCTGGCCCGCCTCGTCGGCGGCGCCTCGTACCGACTCGACCTCGTGGGGGCCCGGTGTTCATCGATCTGACGCCCGAGCAGCGTGAACTGCAGGCGGAACTGCGCCGCTACTTCTCCGGGCTGATCTCACCGGCGGAGGCCGAGATCATGCTCACCGAGCGGCACGGCGCCACCTACCGTGAGGTCATCCGCCGAATGGGCAAGGACGGCTGGCTCGGTGTCGGCTGGCCCGTCGAGTTCGGTGGCCGCGGCTTCGGTGAGATCGAGCAGCAGATCTTCGTCAACGAGGCTGTGCGCGCAGATGTTCCGCTTCCCTCGGTGACCCTGCAGACCGTCGGTCCGACGCTGCAGACGTACGGAACCGAGGAGCAGAAGCAGAAGTTCCTCCCCGCGATCCTTGCCGGTGAGGTGCATTTCGCGATCGGTTACTCCGAGCCCGACGCGGGCACCGACCTGGCGGCGCTGCGCACCACGGCGGTGCGCGACGGCGACGAGTATGTCGTCAACGGCCAGAAGATCTTCACCACCGGTGGCCACGACGCCGACTACATCTGGCTCGCGGTGCGCACCGGTGACGCCGAGTCGCGGCACCGCGGCATCTCGATCCTGATCGTCGACACCAAGGATCCGGGTTTCACGTGGACCCCGATCATCACCGCCGACGGTGCCCACCATGTCAACGCCACGTACTACACCGACGTCCGCGTGCCGGCGACCATGCTGGTCGGCGAGGAGAACAAGGGCTGGCGGCTCATCACGACGCAGCTCAACCACGAGCGCGTCATGCTGGGTCCTGCCGGCCGTGTCGCGGGTCTGTACGAGAAGGTGTACGACTGGGCCGCGAAGCGGGACCTGTTGGAACTGGACGACGTTCGCCGCGGACTCGGCGAGATCCACGCGACGTACCGGCTCAACGAACTGCTCAACTGGCAGGTGGCGGCGGCCACCGGCGACGTCGACATCGCGGATGCGTCGGCCACCAAGGTCTTTGCGACCGAACGCATTCAGCGCGTGGGCAGGATCGTGGACGAGATCGTCGGCGCGCACGGCGACCCGGGTGATCCCGAGACCGCCGCGCTCATGCGGTGGCTCGACGTCCAGGTGAAGCGCAACGTCGTCATCACCTTCGGTGGCGGCGTCAACGAGATCATGCGCGAGTTGATCGCGGTGGCCGGCCTGGGACTGCCGAAGGTGCCGCGATGAGTGACGGTGCCATGACGGACACGACCGCCCAGATCCTGGCCGGCGCCGAGCAGGTCAAGGCAGGCGGGGCGAGTAAGGCTCGTGCGGGCCGGGATCCGATCAACATGCCGATGATCCGAAACTGGCTCGAGGCGATCGGTGACGAGAACCCGATCTACGTCGACGAGGACGCTGCCGTGGCCGCGGGCCACGGTGGCCTCGTCGCACCGCCCGCGATGGCACAGGTGTGGACCATGCGCGGCCTCGGAGCCGCCCGCGACGAAGACGATCCGCTGGGCCGGATGACGCAGATTCTCGACGACGCCGGCTACACCTCGGTGGTCGCGACCAACTGCGACCAGATCTACCACCGCTACGTGCGCCCCGGTGAGGAGGTGACGATCGAGTCGACACTCGAGGAGGTCGTCGGCCCCAAGAAGACCGGACTCGGCGAGGGGTGGTTCTTCACGACGCGCAACTTCTGGAAGGTGGCTCGGGAAGACGGTAGTGCAGAGATCGTCGCCGAAATGATGTTCCGCATCCTGAAGTTCGCGCCCCCGGTTTCTGACCGAATGTCACATTCGGTCAGTTCGACTGAACGCGTGTCACATTCGGCCGACGGGCGTGTGCCCGACGATCTGGATCCGACGCGCATGATGCGGCCGACGCCGTCGCGGGACACCCAGTTCTTCTGGGACGGTGTGGCGGCACACGAGCTGCGGATCCAGCAGCGCCCGGACGGCACGCTCCAGCACCCGCCGGTTCCGGCGCTGTGGAAGGACAAGTCCGAGACCACCGACTACGTCGTGGCATCCGGTCGCGGCACGGTGTTCAGCTTCGTTGTCCATCACGCCCCCAAGGTGCCGGGTCGATCGCTGCCGTTCGTGGTGGCACTCGTCGAACTCGAGGAGGGCGTGCGCATGCTCGGCGAGCTGCGCGAAGTCGACCCGTCCGAGGTCGCAGTCGGCATGCCGGTGCAGGCCCAGTTCCTGGACTTCCCGGGCGATGACGAGACCGGTAACGAGCCCTGGACGCTGTACGCGTGGCGTCCCGTGAAGGAGTCGTGAGATGACCAGCGCACTCGACATCTCCGTCGGCGACCAGCTGCCGGGCCTTTCCGTCCACGGCGACCCCACCTTCATCGTCTCGACGGCGTTGGCCACCAGGGACTTCCAGGATGTGCACCACGACCGGGACAAGGCGCAGCAGCGCGGGTCCAAGGACATCTTCGTCAACATCCTCACCGACACCGGGCTCGTGCAGCGGTTCGTCACCGACTGGGCCGGACCGCGGGCGCGCATCACGTCGATCAAGCTCCGCCTCGGTGTGCCGTGGTACGCGTACGACACCCTGCACCTGTCCGGTGAGGTCGTCGCGGCCGAAGACGGCCTGGCCACGGTCAAGGTGGTCGGCAAGGACAGCCTCGGTGACCACATCACCTCCACGGTCACTCTCGTCATGAACGGAGGCGGCGCATGAGCGGGCTGTCCGGCAAGGCCGCGATCGTCGGCATCGGCGCCACCGACTTCTCGAAGGACTCGGGCCGCAGTGAACTGCGCCTGGCTGCCGAGGCGGTCCAGGCGGCGCTCGACGACGCGGGACTGAAGCCGTCGGACGTCGACGGTCTGACGTCGTTCACCATGGACACCAACACCGAGGCGGCCGTTGCCCGTTCGGTGGGCATCCCGAACCTCAAGTTCTTCAGTCGCATCCACTACGGCGGCGGTGCCGCGTGCGCCACCATCCAACAGGCCGCCATGGCGGTCGCCACGGGAGTCGCGGACGTCGTGGTCGCTTACCGCGCGTTCAACGAGCGGTCGGGGGCCCGGTTCGGTCAGGTCAATACCGGGCTGGTGCAGCAGGTGAACTCGTCGGGCACCGACAATGCGTTCTCCTACCCGCACGGGCTGGGCACGCCGGCGTCGTTCGTTGCGATGATCGCGCAGCGGTACATGCATGTGTACGGCGCCACCAGCGAGGATTTCGGCCGCGTTGCGGTCGCCGACCGCAAGCACGCAGCGACCAATCCGAAGGCGTTCTTCCACGGCAAGCCGATCACGCTCGAGGATCACCAGAACTCGCGCTTCATCGCGGAGCCGCTGCACCTGCTCGACTGCTGTCAGGAGTCCGACGGTGGCATCGCGATCGTGGTGACGTCTCCCGAGCGGGCCAAGGATCTGCCGAACAAGCCGGCGATCATCGCCGCCGCGGCGCAGGGCAGCGGGGTCGACCAGTACATCATGACCAGCTACTACCGGGACGGTCTGACGGGTCTGCCGGAGATGGGACTGGTGGGCGATCAGCTGTGGGAGCAGTCGGGGCTGCGGCCGTCGGACATGCAGACCGCGGTGCTCTACGACCACTTCACCCCGTATGTGCTGATGCAGCTCGAGGAACTCGGCTTCTGTGGCCGCGGCGAGGCCCGCGACTTCATCGCCGACGGCGCAATCGAACTGGGCGGACGCCTGCCGATCAACACCCACGGCGGTCAGCTCGGCGAGGCGTACATCCACGGCATGAACGGCATCGCCGAGGGCGTGCGGCAGATCCGTGGCACCTCGGTCAACCAGGTGTCGGATGTCGAGAACGTCCTCGTCACCGCCGGAACCGGTGTTCCCACTTCGGGATTGGTGCTCACGGCGTAGAAGTTTGGTGCCACCTATCGCCTTCGTCCAGGCCACCTACCCCGCACCACTTCCACGAGCACGCCGACCACGCGAACGTCTTCACCGCGCACTTCGACAAGAAGGGCACGGAGGTCGCGGACGCCTGTTCCGCCGCGCCGGCCTCGCTCGCGACCATCAAGTAGGTCCCTCACAACCGCGTCGATCAGCGGTATCGCTCGGCGAGGGCGTTGCCGATCGCGGCGAGGTGATCCCGCACACTCTGGGGGCTCGTGATGTCGAGCCATTCGACCAGTCCGGCGAGGTGACCTGCGAGTGCGTACTCCTCGGGTCCGCGGATCACGACGGTGACGCGGCCGTCGTCGGTGGCGCCTCCAATTTCGAGGTCGGTGCCGACGGCGATTCGGAGCAGGCCGATTCCGTCGGGTGCGCAGGTCGCGTGGATCTCGACGGGCGCTCGCTTGCGGTCGACTTCGTCTGAGATCTCGCGCCAGCTCTCGGAGAGGTCGAAGTCCGTGGGTCGGTGGACGGGGTCGCCGGTCGGGTCGGCAGATGAGACGCGGTCGATTCGGAAGGTTCGTCGGCCGGTCGCGGTCTGGGCGACGAGATACCAGGACGGGCCTTTGGCGACGACTCCGAGCGGGTGGATGGTCCTCTCGGTCTCGGCGCCTTGGCGATCGACGTAACCGAGTCGCACCTGTACGCCGCGAATCACGGCGTCCTGCAGGTCGTCGAGGAAGCGTGGGGGTTGCCGAACGATACGTGTCGCGCCCCATTGTTGCGGGTCCAGGACCAGTGAGGATGCCGCGGCCTCGGCCTGTGCCCGGAAGGGTTCCGGCAGGGCGCGGACGAGTTTGCGCAGGGCGGTCTTCACTGCGGGCGACGCCGCCGAGGCAGGGCCGGCGACCAGGAACAGGGCGCGGGCCTCGCCCGAGGTCAACCCGGACAGGTCGGTGCGGGCGCCGCCGAGGAGCCGCCAGCCGCCGCCTCGGCCCTGGACCGAGTACACCGGGATGCCGCTCATGGCCAGGGCGTCGAGATCGCGGCGTGCGGTGCGCTCGGAGACTTCGAGTTCCTTGGCGACCTCCGCGGCCGTGACCTGCTCGCGTCGCTGCAGCATGAGCAGGATCGCCACCAGCCGGTCAGTTCGCATACCGACAACATTTCCAGAAAAACCGGTCATGATGTGACCGGTATAGGTTCCTACCTTGATGGCATGGAATTAGTAATGAACCCCACCGACTTCCCCGAGCCCACCATGATCGCCGTCAACGGCGTGGAGCTGGAGGTCTTCGAAGCAGGCCGCGAGAACGCCGGCAAACCTATCGTGCTCTGCCACGGCTGGCCGGATCTCGCCTTCACCTGGCGTCATCAGGTGCCCGCCCTCGTCGCCGCGGGCTACCACGTCATTGCCCCCAACCAGCGCGGCTACGGCAACTCCTCCCGCCCGGACGAGGTCACTGCCTACGACGTCGTACACCTGGCCGACGATCTCGTCGCCCTCCTCGACCACTACGGCTACGGGGACGCGACCTTCCTCGGCCATGACTGGGGGGCGATGGTCGTGTGGAGCCTGACCCTGCTGCATCCGCAGCGCGTGGAGAAGGTGATCTGCCTGAGCCTTCCGTACCCCGTGCGCGGCGAGACACCCTGGCTCGAGTGGATGGAAGCGGTGCTCGGCAGCGACTATTACTTCGTCCACTTCAACCGGCGGCCCGGCGTCGCGGACGCCGTGCTCGACGAGAACCCGGCACGGTTCCTCCGCAACCTGTACCGGAAGAACGAGCCTTTCGAGCAGGCGCAGCCAGGGATGGTGATGATCGATCTCGCCCGGGCGGAGAGCCCTCTCGGGGAGCCCATGATGAGCGACAGCGATCTGGCCGTCTACGTCTCCGCCTTCGAGAAGTCCGGCTTCACCGGCGGCATCAACTGGTACCGGAACTTCGACCGCGACTGGCACCTGCTTGCCCACGTCGACCCGATCATCCACCAACCCGCCCTCATGATTTACGGCGACCGCGATGCCGTGGCGCAGGCCGAGAACCTCGCAGAGTTCGTGCCCGACGTCGAAGAGATCCACCTCGACAGCGGTCACTGGATCCAGCAGGAGAAGCCCGAAGAGACGAACCGGGCGATTCTGGAATGGCTGGAACGACACGATGCAGGCGCTCCGGCGAACGTGTCACGCGCCCAGAAGATCTGACAGCAACGCGGACAGGTCGTGATCGCGTGGTTATCAAGCGGGCTCGCTGCAATCGCGAATCCGTCGAGCGCCGGGGTCGGCGAGCGCGCGCTCGCCGACCCCGGCCCCGATTCCCGCCACTAGTGCGTCGCCAGCGCCACTCGCTGCCGCTCTTCGGCGGTCTCCGGGCGGCCCTCGCCGGGTAGGTCGACCCGGACGTGGTGCAGGCGCCCGGTGAAGGCGAAGCGGCCGACGATGTCGTTGCACACCGGGCTGCCGCGGTTGACGCCGATGTCGAACTGTTCGTTCATGCTGAAGATCGCACGGGTCGTCTCCTCGATCCGTCCCGTCGCGACGACGACTCCGTCGACGGAAATCGTTGCCGTTCCGCCCTTCCCGATCCCGCCGCCGTCGTACTCGAACTCGAGCCGAACCTCACGGGTGTCCGCAGTCAGCTCGACGTCGGGGCGCACGAAGGTGCGGCCGCCGCCGCTGAAGTTGTAGCAGAACACCGGCTTCGAATCGGCCACGTACAGGGCCAGCCCACCGAAATGCCCGCCTAGGCTCGCGAGCACGCCCTCACACGGCTTGCCGTCGGTCTCGAGCGATGCTGTGAGTACGTACGAGCGGTTGAAGAGCGGCGGCGCCGCCTTCTCCGGCAGGCCGTACATGTGTGGGTACAGCGTGATGCTCGTGCGGCCCCGCAGCGGGTGTGGCGGACGGTCGTGTGGTGCAGCGTTTCTCGTCACCGTGCGGTCGTCGAGTGGCAGCACCTGGTAGCGCGCGGCCTCGACCAGGAACTTCTGCTTGAGTTCCTCGAGCTTCTCGGGGAACTCGGCGGCGAGGTCGCGGGCCTGCGACCAGTCGGCAGTCGTGTCGTACAGCTCCCACCGATCCTCCTCGAATGCAGGCAGTTTCAGACCGTACGTCGCCATCAGCCACGGCGCCCGGTGGAGGGTCACCGCCGTCCATCCGTGGTCGTAGATTCCGCGGTTGCCGTAGATCTCGAAGTACTGCGTCGTGTGGCGGTCCGCGGCCCCGGCGTCGGTGAACGTGTAGTTCATCGCGACGCCCTCCATCGGCTTCTGTGGAACGCCGTCGACGGTGTCCGGCGCCGGCACGCCGGCGGCCGCCAGGATCGTCGGAGTGATGTCCACACAGTGGTGCCAGTGGTCCCGAAGTCCAGGTTCGGTGATTCCGTCGGGCCAGTGCGCGATCAGACCGTTGCGGGTACCGCCGTAGTGGGATGCCGCCTGCTTGGCCCACTGGTACGGGGTGTCGAGCGCCAGCGCCCACGACGCCGGGTAGTGCGGGTAACTCGCCGGCGTGCCCAGCTCGTCGAAGCGCTCGAGCACCTCGGCGGTGGTCTGCTTGTAGCCGTTGAGTCCGGCGAGGTAGTTGAACGACCCCTCCATGCCACCCTCGGCGGAGGCGCCGTTGTCGCCGAGCATGTACAGCACGAGGGTGTTGTCGAGCGCACCCAGTTCCTGAAGCCGGTCGACGAGCCGTCCGACCTGATCGTCGGTGTGCTCGAGGAACGCCGCGTACAGCTCCATCAGCCGGGAGGAGACCTTCTTGTGGTCGTCGTCCAGTTCGTCCCAGTGCGGCAGATCGCCCGACCACGGTGCCAGCTCGGTCGCCGGCGGGACCACCCCGAGCTGCTTCTGGCGCTCCAGCGTGATCTCACGCTGACGGTCCCATCCGTGGTCGAACTCGCCGCGGTACTTGTCGAGGTAGCTGTCCGGAACCTGCAGCGGCGCATGGCATGCGCCGAACGGGAGGTAGCAGAACCACGGCTTGTCCGGATCCATCGTGCCGACCGACTCGATCCACTCGATCGCGCGGTCCACCAGGTCTTCCGACATGTGATAGCCCTCGTCGGGCGTCCGCGGCGGATCGACAACAGTGAAATCCTGGTAGAGAACGGGGGAGAACTGATCCGACTCGGCGCCGAGGAAGCCGTAGAAGCGGTCGAAGCCCTCGCGGGTGGGCCAGCGGTCGAACGGGCCGGCCTCGCTGATCTCCCAGGTCGGGGTCTGGTGCATCTTGCCGAACGCGCCTGTCGCGTAGCCGTTGCCCTGCAGAACGCGGGCCACGGTAGCCGCCGAGTCGGGTCGAGTTCCGTTGTAACCCGGAGCGGCCGTTGCCTGTTCGGCGATCACGCCGAATCCGACGCTGTGGTGGTTGCGCCCGGTGAGCGTCGCCGCGCGTGTCGGCGAGCACAGGGCTGTGGTGTGGAATCGGGTGTACTTGACGCCGTCGGCGGCCAGACGTTCCGCGGTGGGGGTGCGGCACGGTCCACCGAACGCGGACGGGGCGCCGAAGCCGACGTCGTCGAGCATCACCAGCAGGACGTTGGGAGCGCCCGCAGGCGGTCGCACCGGCTGTGGCCGCGTGAACGGCTCCTTCTGGTCGCGGTAGTCGACCGCGGTGGGAACCTGCTGTTCCGTGCGGACGATGGGAATCGAATGACGGTTCATGACTCACCTCTCATGGTGGCGGAGCGGGGGGAGGGTACCGGCGGTGCGCCTTGACCCTTGAAGCGTTGCCTCATTACTCTCTCGGCGTGTCGAATCCCGGAAACGCGAAGAGCACGATGATCGAGGTTGCCGAGCGAATGTTCGCCGAGCGCGGCATCGACGGCGTGTCCATGCGTGATGTCGCTGCTGCCGCCGGGCAGAAGAACAATTCGGCTGTGCAGTACCACTTCGGTGGCAGGGACGGGCTCGTCCTCGAGGTGTTCCGACGTCGTATGCGCGAGATCAACCTCAGCCGCGCTGCCTTCCTCGCAAAGTTGGACGAAGCGGGTCGCGGCGACGACGTCCGCGGTCTCGTCGAGGCGGTCGTCGTGCCACTCGCCGACTACCTTCGGACCTCGGGTACCGACTCGTACTACGCGCAGTTCATCGCTCGCGTGTCTCCGTCGGTGGACATCACGAACTCCGATCTGGGCGGCGTCACCGAGGTCAGTCGTGAGGTGTCGACTCGGCTGATGCGCGCACTCGACCACCTGCCGCGTCGGGTGGCGGTGGTCCGGGTCGATCTGATGCTGAACATGGCGGTCTCGGCGCTCGCTGTCTTCGAACAGCGCCGCAACGGCGGTAATCCACTGGTAGACGTCGACTTCGACGAGACCGTTCGTCATCTGGTCGACATGTCGGTGGGGGCGTTGGAGGCACCCGACTCGACCTCGGACTGACCGACTTCCGAATCGGGCGTGCCCGGGCCGGCGGCGGCGGGCGTCCTTCCGTGCTTCATCACGAGGGCGACGACGATTCCGATGAGCCCGACGGCTGCCGCGTACAAGAAGCCGTGCGAGTTCGCCTTGAATCGGAGTGAGGACGAGCGCCATCGTTGTCCTTTGTTTCGGTGGAGGACGACGACGCCTACGCGCGAGAAGTTTGGGGCGCAGAATGTTTCGTCGTCGGGAAGAAGGTGCCTGGCGGTGGCGCGTTCGACGGAGTCCGGTATGGGCGGCTGAGTCGCCCTGGGGAAGGGACGTTAGTCCCAGTCGCAGGACCGGATGTGACCCAGGTCCCACTCAGTGGAATCGGCACGGGGGCCCGCGTCCCACGCGGAGAGCTTGCGACTGAATCAATACCTGTCCTATGCAGCATGTTTCGCGAATTAAGTCAGTGTCTTGACGGCTCGAGTCGCCGGCTGATAGTTTGCGGAAGGCGCCTTCGCCGGCTCCGGTCGAGCGGATGGCATCGGCGGTGGTGTGTTCGGACAGGGATTCCTCGAGACCAGGAGACTTGCATGGCAACGTTGACCAGTAGTCGAACCGTCGCGATCGGCGGTCATTCCATCGAGTTCGGTCCGCGCGGAATGCGCAGGTGCGCAAATGACTTCGAGTCGAGGCCGTACGAGAGGTTCGACGTTCGGCCGGTCACGCCGTACATCGGTGCTGAGATTCACGGCGTCGATCTGCGCGATCCCAGTGCCGAGGTCGTCGAGGACCTGCGCCGGGCTCTGCTCGAGTGGAAGGTCGTGTTCTTCCGCGACCAACAGCTCACCGGCTTGCAACACCGCGACTTCGCGCGACACTGGGGTGACCTCGAGATTCATCCGCTGCTGCCTCAGGGTGAGGTTCCGGAGGTGGTCCACTTCGAGCGCGGTGAGGACAGCCCCGGCACCGAGAACATCTGGCACGTCGACGTGACGTGGCAGAAGCGGCCGCCGCTCGGATCGATCCTGCGTGCGCTCGACGTTCCGCCCGCGGGCGGCGACACGCTGTGGGCCGACATGGGCAACGCCTACGACTGTCTGTCCGACGAGGTCAAGGCGAAGATCGAGGGCCGCATCGCGATTCACGACTTCGTGCCGTCCTTCGGGCGCTCGATGGGGCCCGAGAAGCTCGCTGCGATGCAGGAGCAGTACCCGCCGGTGGAGCATCCGATCGTACGGATCCATCCCGAGACGGGCCGTAAGACGCTGTTCGTCAACAGTCTGTTCACCACCCACATTCCGGACATGGACCCCGAAGAAGGTGAGGAACTGCTGCGTCATCTCTTCGACCAGGCCAAGGTGCCCGACTTCCAGTGCCGGTTCCGTTGGCAGCCCAACTCGATCGCCTTCTGGGACAACCGCGCCACGCAGCATTACGCGGCCAGTGACTACTTCCCGCATCGCCGTGTCATGGAGCGCGTCTCCGTCCTCGGCGACGTTCCGGCCTGAGGGCAGGGTTGTGAACCAGCCCGTCGACGATCGGCAGCAACGCAACACGGAACTCGATGCCGCCTGGCAGAGCCTGTGCGACAACCTGTCCCGGGCGTCCAAGGTGATCTCCGGTGATCCACGGTCGGACGATCCGGCGATGCGGGCGGCGGGCTATCGATACCTGCTCAATCTGCTGAACGCGGGTCTCGAACAGGTGGTCTTCAGTGCCGACCCCGACTATCCGGAGGTCGGGCACCTGCAGGACAACACCAAGAGGTACGCGACGGAGTCGCCGGACTGCCTGTTCGGCCACGCGGTGCTCGATCCGAACGGGACGTATCGGCTCACCGGAACCGGTGGCCGCGCGCGCTACATCGGGCTGACCCTCTACGACACCATCAGCCTGTACGAGAAGGTCCAGTCCGGCGGGCGCCAGCCGAAGGATTTCCGGGCCGCGTTCAAGGCGGCCACCGGGTCGACGCTCGGCGCGATCTCCAATCCCGGCGGAATCACTTTGCAGGACAACGGGAATTTCGAGGTGATCATCAGCGCTCGGCCGCACGAGGGAAACTGGCTGCCGATGCCCCCGAATGCAAAGGACGTCATCACGCGCCAGTACTTCTACGACTGGGATGCCGAGGATCCGTACCACGTCTCGATCGAACGGCTCGATGTCGACGGCCCGGGACCGGTGGCTGAACCGGTAACCGTGACCGGGCAGGTGGAGTCGGTGGGGCGCTTCGTCGACGGATTCGCCGAGTACTGGTCCGCGATGTACCGACTGCGTGACGGGGAACGGAACGTCCTGCGGACCCAACCCACCGTGAGCGGATCGTATGCGAGCGACGGCGGTCACATCGCCTACGGCGGTGGAACTTTCGAGATCGGCCCCGACGAGGCGCTGATCCTCGAGGTCGCCCCACCGGACTGCCATTTCTGGAACATCCATCTCGGCGATCACTGGGGGCAGTCCCTGGACTACACCTACCGGCAGACATCGCTCAACGGCCACCAAGCAGTGCTCGACGGCGACGGGGTGTTCCGCGCGGTGGTCGCGCACCGCGATCCCGGCGTGGCGAACTGGCTGGATACGGCAGGCAACGAGTTGACCCGCTGCGTGTACCGGTGGTGGCTCGCGTCGGATGCCGACCTTCCGGCACCGACGGTGCGTAAGGTGAAGTTCGCTGACGTGCTCGCCCAGTTGCCTGCAGCGACGGTTCGGGTCGACGCCGATGAGCGGCGGACCGTACTCGGTCGTCGCCGCGCCGCGGTGCTGAAGCGATACGCCCGTTGACCGGATCGACGTACGAGGAGGGACCGTCGCGGTGACACTGCGCGGGTGGCGACCGAAGGCCTTTCGTGAAGGCGACGATCCGGATCCGCGGTTCACGCTGGCGAACGAGCGGACGTACCTCGCCTGGATTCGGACGGGTCTCGGATTGATCGCTGCCGCCGTGGGACTCGAGGCGTTCGGAACCGACGTGGTCGGACCCGCGATGCACACCGTCCTCGTCGTGGGTCTGCTTGTCGGCGCGATCCTGTTGGTCGGGTTCGCCTTCCTGCGCTGGATGGGTGTGGAGGCCGCGATGCGGAAGGGCCGCAGTCTGCCGGTACCGGCGATCGCGGCCTTCCTGGCCTGTCTCATCGCCGCCGCCGGCGTCACACTGCTCATCGTGGTGGTGCGTTGACCAGGGCGATCGCGGGGCACGGGGATCCCGGCCTGCAACCCGAGCGGACGACGCTCGCGTGGGTGCGCACGGCTGCGAGCCTCGCCGCGGTCGCCTTTCTCTGCCTTCGTTACGTTCCCGGATCATCCGTCCTGCTGCAGGCCATCGGGATTTGGGCGATCGCCTCGGCGTCCGTCGTGGTCGTGACGGCGCGTAGTCGCTACGAGCGGTCGAGCGAGGCCTTCGGAACCGGGAGAATCGTGCCTCCATTCGTGATCATGCTCGGCCTGGCCGCTACGGTGGTGGCACTCGCGACTGTTTCGGTCGTCGTGATCCTCACGGTCGGTCGGTGACAATCGGATCGCATTCCCCACTGCGCCCGCCGATTGTGTTTCGGTGAATGACGGTCGAACTTCCCGCTGGCCGAGACTTGTGTCCGGTGTCACAGCGGTGGCGGGTAGTGATAGTCCTGGACGCCGTGTGTCGTCACGGTCCCCGATCGCAAGGAGAGAAGCAGCATGGAGGAGTTCGAAGGCAAGGTCGCACTGATCACGGGCGCAGCCCGCGGGCAGGGGCGCTCGCATGCGGTGGCATTCGCGGAGCGCGGCGCCGACATCGTCATCTGCGACCGGTGCGAGGACAGCAAGTCCGTGTTCTACCCGCTGGGTACCGAGGAGGAACTGGCCGAGACCGTGCGTCTCGTCGAGGCCACCGGCCGCAAGTGCATCGCGGTCAAGGCAGACACCGCTGATCGCGCGGCGATGGACGACCTGGTGAAGCGGGCCGAGACGGAGTTCGGTCGCGTCGACATCGCGGTGGCGAACGCGGGTGTCTCGGTGGCCGCCCCGATCCAGTCGATGACCTCGGCGCAGTGGAACGAGGCGATCAACTCCAACCTCACCGGCGTCTTCAACACCTTGGGCGCCGTGTCACCCGGCATGATCGAGCGCGGCTACGGCCGCATCGTCACGATCTCGTCGATGCTCGGCCGGGCCGGCAACACCAACATGGCCGCGTACGCCGCATCCAAGTGGGGTGTCATCGGTATGACCAAGAGCGCCGCACTGGATCTCGCGCAGAACGGCATCACCGTCAACGCGATTGCACCCGGAAACATCTCGACCGGGATGATCCACAACAAGGCGCTCTACTCGATGATGCGACCGGACCTCGAAGAGCCGACGATGGACGACGTCGCCCCGGTGTTCCAGAGCTTGCACGCGCAGCCCGTGCCGTGGCTCGACCCGTTCGAGATCACGCGCGCGGTCCTGTTCTTCGCCGCCGAAGCCAGCGCGCACATCAGCGGCACCGTGCTCCCGATCGACGCAGGTAATGCAGCTCGTGTGACCGGGTGACAGTCGATGCGACGCCCGCTTCGCGCACTGCGCGGAGCGGGCTCGTCATCGGTGTCCTGAGCCTGAGCGGGATCCTCGTCGCGCTCCTCCAGACCCTCGTCGTGCCCGTGCTGCCGGCGTTCGCCGTCGACCTCGGTGTCCCGCCGACGAGCGCGTCGTGGTTGGTCACCGTCACGCTGCTGACCGGCGCGGTGGGTACGCCGCTCATCGGCAAACTCGCCGACATGTTCGGCAAACGCGCGATGATGCTGGTGTGTCTCGGGCTCATGGTGACGGGCTCGGTCGTCGCCGCCGTCGGATCGGGCTTCGCGACGGCGGTCGTCGGCCGCGGGTTGCAGGGCTTCGCGATGGCGCTCATGCCGATCGGCATCAGCATGATGCGCGAAGTCCTGCCGCCGGCACGGCTCGGCAGCGGTGTGGCGTTGATGAGTGCGACGATCGGTATCGGCAGTGTGCTCGGGATGCCGCTCGCCGGTGTCCTCCACGAGCACCTCGGCTGGCAGTCCCTCTTCTGGGTTCCCGCGGCTTTCGCGGTCGTGATGGCGGCGCTGCTGCCGTTCGTGGTTCCGGAGTCGACCACTCGGGCCGCGGGACGATTCGACTACCTGGGTGCGACGCTGTTGACGTCGGCGCTGAGCGCAATGCTGCTCGCGATCTCCAAGGGCGGTACCTGGGGGTGGGGAAGCCTGCCGACCGTGGGACTTGCGGTCGCCGGTGCAATCGGGCTCGCGGTGTGGATCCCGCTGGAGCTGAAGGTATCCCATCCTCTTGTCGACCTCAGGACCTCGGTCCGGCGTCCCGTCCTGGTGTCCAATCTGTGCGCGTTGCTCCTCGGTTTCGCGATGTTCCTCAGCTCGTACGCGTCCACGCAGGAACTCCAGGTGCCGACAACGACCGGACATGGACTCGGACTCAGCGCCGCGGCGGCCGGTCTCGTGATGCTGCCCGGCGGGGTCGTGATGATCTTCCTCGCTCCGGTGTCGGCCGCGATGATTCGCGTCTGGGGTGCCGGCGTGACACTGGCCGTGGGGGCCGGTGCGATCAGTCTCGGATTCGCCGAGCGCGGTGTGCTCGGCAGCAGTGTCCTCACAGTGGGAATCAGCGCGTTCATCGTCTCGATCGGTGTCGCGTTTGCACTCGCCGCGATGCCGGTGCTGATCACGACGGCTGTCCCGCTCGATCAGACGGCGTCGGCCAACAGTGTCAACAGCCTGGTTCGGGCCGTCGGAACCTCGGCGGCGAGCGCCGTCGGCGCCGCTGTCATCGCCGCATCCGCGGTCATGGTCGGCGCAGCAGCGGTGCCGTCACCGATCGGGCTGGACCGGCTGTTCTGGCTCGGGGCGGCGGTGTCGGCGGTGGCGCTCATCGTCGTCGTGTGCGTGCCGATACGGCACCGGCCGACGGCATCGCCCGCGGATACGACGTCTGCCGGGCACGACCCGGCCCGCGTGAGCTGACCGCTACCAGCCCATCCGACCGCGGTGCCAGTTGTCGTCGTAGCCGCCGTGCGAGATCCACACCGCGGCCATGACGATGTACGCGATCGCGAGCAGCACGAGGATCCCACCGAGGATCCAGAGCGACAACTGACCGAGTTTGCGTACCCGGTCGGACGCGAACTGCGCTCCCGCGTAGTCGCCGCGCGCCCACCTGGGGTACACCTCGAACGCGTTGCTGAACGCCGCGAACGCGAGGGGCCAGAAGGCGACCAGGGAGGCGACCGCCCAGCCGGCGTTGCTCGGCGGTGGTGGCGGTGGCTGTTGGGGCGGCTGCGGCGAACCGGACGCAGCCGGGGGAGGAGCGGGTTCCGGATTCGTCGATGTCATGACGGCACTCCCTCGTTCGCGACTGCCACCGATCACTTTCGACGGTACGCCGACGCAGAACACCCGGCGCACGACGACGCCGGCGGTGCCGCGTGGTTACGCAGGCACCACCGGCGTCGGTGGAGCAGGATCGGGCTACCCTACGGCAGCAGCTGATCCATGAAGCCGTTGCTGAAGATGCGGTGCGGGTCTATCTCGTTGAACCGCGCCCGGGCGGTGTCCCAGTTCTCGGTGGCCGGCACGCCCTCGAGGTAGGTGGCCCGCATCTTGTTCGTGACGATGTCGGCGTCGGTGTACGGGTCGGGGCCGAACGCCCAGCCCTTCGACCACTCGGGACGGAACGTGGCGTCGTTGTTGTTGTAGTGCGTCCGCATCCACTGCTCCATCTCCCGATAGAACTCGAACATGCCGGGGGTGCCTGGAACGCCGAGAACGTTCAGCCAGATGGCGACGTCCCACTCGGGGTGGTCGGGACGCGGGCGGGTAGCCGAAATGGTCGGCGGGCCGGCCGACGGCACCTGGACGTCCGCGGGCTGGTCCAGGCCGCAGCAGCGGATCTCGACCGGGCCGTTGAGCGGGAACTCGCCCTTGGCGCGGTAGAACTCGATGCGCTCGTTGAACCACACGGTGAAGTCGTGGATCACCGTCGCGATATTGGCACGGCTCGTGACGACGGCGCCGCCGCCCTCGGTGAGCCGCAGCGTCGTGGCCTTGATGTAGAACTGCACATCCTTCGACCAGCCCCAGATGTCGTAGGCGTTGGTCGCGGACAACCCGGCGACGGTGGTGCCGTACATCACGGGCCCGAAGAGCGGCGCGATTCCGGGATTACCGGCGTTCATCGCACCGATCATGTCGGTGATCGGCTCCGGCAGGTTGTCGGAGAAGATGTAGTTGTAGGGCCCCGTGACCTCACGAGACTGCGGCGGCTTTCCGACGAGGGAGGCGCTTCCGGTGGCGCTGCCGACCACGTGCGACTCTTCCGGCCTGGTCGGCGAGTTCGACCAGACCTTCATCCAGGGGTTCTCGGTGAACGGGTACCAAATGGCCTCGGCGCGACCGCTTTCGGCGATGAACTTCTCGAAGGTGCGACCCGGGGTGCCCTTTGCTGCGAACAACTCCCGCCAAGGGATGTCGGTGTAGCTCTGGCACCGCTGGCGAACGTTCGGGCCGGCCTGCATCGTCACCGAGGTGAGGAAACAGCGCCCGAGGTTGGTGAGCATCGGGGTGATATCGGGGTCGTTGCGCTGGTACGTCTTCAGGGCGTACGCATTCGCGTTCGCGTCCCACACCACCGCGGTGAGCGAGGTGACGAGGTTGCTCAGCGAGCCGAACGTGTGGCCCGCGACGGGCGCCTCGCCGTCGGCGGGCAGTGCCGCGCCGTGGGCGTTGACCGCGAGGGCACCGCCGATCGACAGCACGCCCGGCGCCGGCAGGTTGGCCCAGCCGAGGTTGTGCGTCTGCAGTTCGGTGACGATGGCCTCGATGCTGGCGCCGGCGTCGGCGGTGACCGTGGCCGGGCTACCGCCCGCGTTCACCGCGACACTGTTGAGGTGCGTCATGGTGTCGGCGAGGATCACCTTGTCGACGTTCGAGCCGTGCACGACGGTGAGCGGGGTCCAGCCGTGCATCGCGCCGCGCGGACGGATCTTGTACCCGTTGTCGTGCGCCCAATTGACAAGGACGACCACGTCCTGCGCCGTCTTGGGGGAGCAGACCCACGTGGCGTCCAGCATGATCTCCTTGGACCAGTTCTGGTACGCCTGCTGGAAAAGTGCGATCCCGTTCGGGAAGTTCGGCGGCGTCGGGAGCGGCGCGACCGGGCCGGACGATCCGAGCGATCCGAGGGAAGCGGTGGAACCGGCCGGAACCGCGAAGGCCGGGGTCCAGCCACCGAGTGCGCCGGCCGCCAGCACGCCGGCGCCCGCGGCGCCCGCGGCAAGGAATCCTCGCCGGGACAGCCGCAACTGCTCGTCGTTGAGCGTCATTCGTGTACTCCAAGTTGTGTGAGGGGAAAGAAGTACGGTGCGGATACTCCCGGTCGGGCCGACGCGATTGCCGACCCGACCGGTACAGCTGTGTGCGGACGTCGCTAGGCGACAGTGAGCACGACGTCGGCCAGAGCCGGCGAGTCGTCGCGCTCGGGAACGGTTGCAGAGATCAGCAGTTGGTCACCGTCGCGCCACATTCGCGTCCGAAGCGATTCGCCGGGGAAGACTACCCCGGCGAAACGCGCGCGAAATCCCTTGACGCGGCTGGCATCACCGTCGAGCACGGTGTCGGTAGCCGCCTTGCAGACGATCCCGTAGGTGCACAGTCCATGCAGAATAGGCGCAGGGAAGCCCGCCGCGGTCGCAAATGCCGGATCTGAGTGCAATGGGTTCCTGTCGCCGCACATCCGGTACAGGAGCGCCTGCTGCGGCAGTACCTGCGAGATCGACTCGAAATCCGGTGTCCTGTCGGGCAACGCGACGGATTCGGACGGGCCTCGTTCACCCCCGAAACCACCCTCGCCGCGCGCGAAGATGGACGAGCGGGCCGTCCACAGCGGCGAACCGTCGAGCGCGACCGTGGCCGACTCCTGCACGATCACCGCCGCTTTGCCCTTGTCCCACACCTCGACGATCCGCGTCGTGGTCCGCGCCGACCCACTCGCCGGAATCGGCTGGTGGACGGTTACTTCCTGGCTTCCGTGGACGACCTTGCCCAGGTCGATCTCGACGCCGGGGAACGAGACCCGCGGCGCCTCGGTCGCGTGGATGTTCGCGACGACAGTCGCGAACGTCGGCAGTACCTGCGGCTTGGCGTCATCGAGGTAGTGCAACTCGCGCGGGTCGAGTGGGCTTGCGCCCACACCGATTCCGAGGTGGTACAGCTGCACGTCCGAGGGCGTCCAGGAGAATTCCTGGGCCGGTAGCTCGGCTCCGATCGCGATCGACGGATCGATGGGCACTGGCGTCTCCTGTCAGTTCGTCACGGACGGCGCTGTGGCACGGGCGCGGTCCGCGATGTCGAGAACCGCGAGGTAGGCGAAGGTCATCGCCGGTCCGATGGTCGCGCCCGGTCCGGCGTACGTGTGCCCCATGACCGGTGAGCTGCAGTTGCCGGCCGCGTACAGGCCCTCGATCACCGAGCCGTCCTCGCGCAGCGCGCGGCCGTCGACGTCGGTGCGGATGCCGCCCTTGGTCCCGAGGTCGCCGGGCACCATTTTGATCGCGTAGAACGGCGCCTTGCTGATCTCCCCGAGGCTGGGGTTCTTCAGGCGGGGATCACCGTAGTAGTGGTCGTAGCCGCTGTCTCCGCGACCGAAGTCCTCGTCCTTGCCGTTGCGGGCGAAGCCGTTGAACCGCTCGACGGTCGAGGCGAGGGTGTCGGCCGGCAGCCCGGTCTTCTCGGCGAGCTCGGCGATCGTGTTCGCCTTGACGACCACGCCGGCCTTGAGCCAGCGTCCCGGGAACGGCGAGCGGGGCGTGATGCCCGCGAACGTGTACCGGTTGCGGTAACGCTGGTCGAGGATCATCCAGGTGGGGATGTTCTCGCCCGGGCCCTCGCCGTGGCCGTACTTGCCGCCGTACATCATGTGCGTCGCCTCGACGTACGGTGCGGCCTCGTTGCCGAAGCGCTTGCCGCGGGTGTTGACCATCATGCAGCCCGGCAGGGTGCGCTCGGACAGCGCGAACCACGGGCCGCCCGTGAGTGGAATCGACGGACCCCACCACGAGTCCTCCATGAACTCGACTGCCGCACCCAGTTTCTGGCCGGCGGCGATGCCGTCACCGGTATTGGCCTTGGCGCCGACGGTCCATTCGGTGCCGATCGGGGCGCGCTGGTACTTCTTGCGCATCTCGTCGTTGTGCTCGAACCCTCCGGAGCCCAGCACGACGCCGTGACGCGCGCGGATGATCTGCTCGGTGGGTCCGTCGGGGCCGTCGATGAGCACCTTCACGCCGCGAACCGCGCCGTCCTCGGTGTACAGCTCGGTGAGTGGGGTGTTCAGCAGGATCGGGACACCGGCGTCGCGCAGGCCGATTCGCATGCCGGCCATGAGCGCCTGACCGCGGACGAGCAGGTCCTTGCCACGGGCCTTGGCCGCCAGGAATCGCATGCCGACCTTCATCGCGCGCACTGGGCCGCGGCGGTTGCGCATCAGCAGGTTGAGCCAGCGGTAGTCGGCCTGCGTGATGACGAAGTTTCGCGGCGCCTTCACGTAGTCGGGCTCGAGGTTGTCGCGGTCGTCGCCGAGGCGGTTGCCGTCGAACGGAACCGGTTCGACCGACCGGCCGCCGAGACGCCCACCGGGGGCCTCGGGGTAGTAGTCCGAGTAGTCCTGCACCCACTGCAGTTCGAGTGCGCTGTTCTTCAGGACGAACGACAGCATCTCCGGGCCACGGTCGATGTAGGTGTCGATCTTCGCGGGATCGACGACGTCCCCGATGATGCCGTGGAGGTAGGTCCGCGCGGCGTCGACGGTGTCGGTGACGCCGTCCCGCTTCAGCACCTCGTTGTTGGGGATCCAGACGCCTCCGCCCGACCGCGCGGACGAGCCGCCGTAGTGGGCGGCCTTCTCGATCACGACTGCACTGAGCCCCTTGTGTGCTGCGGTCAGGGCTGCGGTCATGCCGGCAGCGCCGCTGCCGACGACGACGATGTCGTATTCCTGCTTGCTCATGTAGAACACGTTATAGAACGAGGTGCGTGCCAGTCCATGCTTTCTGCCAGGAAGTATTGACGAAGCTTTGCCGTAGCTTCAGGGGTAAACGAACACCTGTTGCAGCCGTCGGCACGTGCGTGGAGGCGAGCGGGGTGCTCCGGAACACGGCGAGGCCCCGGACGACGATTCGTCCGGGGCCTCGCCGTTTCACGATCAGCTGGCGGATTTGGTCGGCAGATCTTCCTCGACCTCGAGAATGCCCTCCATCACTGCGTGCTGGATGCTGCTGAGCATGCGCGGGCAGGTCTGGCGTGACCCGGTGCGCCCGCCGGCGCCCGCGAACTCGGGACAGACCTGAGCGGGGTCGCCCTGCCACTGGATGCTGGTGTGCTTGAAGCTGTTCTTCCGGACGAGCACACACGTGCCGCATGCGCGGCACTCCACCTCTTGCAGCCCCTGCTCGAGATAGGTGTGCTGGTCGACGACGGTCTGTGCGCGGACGGCCTCGACCCGAGCCGGGCTGTCGGCGTAGTTCGGGGCCTTGGCCCAGGTCGAGGTCATCGTCACACTCCCGTCTTGTGCTCGGCCGCCTCGGCGGCCGCCTTCTCTTCCGCCTGGCGTGCCAGGTTCGCGTCGACCTCGCGCTGCCAGGCCTCGACGGCCTTGGTGGTGTCGATCTCGAACTCGAAGCGCTGCGTCGCCTTCTCGTCGATGTCGGCGACGTCCACGTAGAACTGGTCGTACCAGCGACGCAGCTGGTAGACCGGGCCGTCCTCCTCGCAGAGCAGCGGATTCTCGATCTTGGTCTTGTTCTTCCAGATCGCGACGTCCTGCTCGAAGCCCATGGCGACGCCCTCGGTGAACTTCGTCGCCAGCTTGTCGCTGGTGGCGTCGTCGAGGCCCTTCGGCTTCTGCACGGCCACGCCGTACATCAGCACGAAGGAGTCCTGGCTGACCGGGTAGTGGCAGTTGATCAGGATGCTCTCGACCTTGTAGCCGCTGTAGTTGTTGTGCAGCCAGTTGACCATGTAGGACGGCCCGAAGTACGACGCCTCCGAGTCCAGCACCGAATCGCCGTACTGGGTGCCCATGCTCCCGACGTCGGGACGGCCGTGGTTCTGCAGGAACTGCGACGCGATGTGGCCCTCGAAGACGTTCTTGAAGTACTTCGGAAAGCCGAAGTGAACGTAGAAGAAGTGCGCCATGTCGACCACGTTGTCGACGATCTCGCGGCAGTTGGAACCCTCGACGAGGATGCGGTTCCACTTCCAGTCGGTCCACTCGTCGGTGAACACCTCCGGCAGGCGCGGAATCGTGACGTCGTCCGGCGGGGGGTTGCCCTCCGGGTCGTTCCAGATGAACAGCTGCTTGTTCTCCTGCAGCGTGACCCACGTGCGGGTGCGCGCGATCGGCGGCACGCGCCGGGCATAGGGGATGTCGGTGCACTTGCCGTTGCCGCCCCAGCGCCAGTCGTGGAACGGGCACGCGACCGAGTCGCCCTTGATCTCGCCCTGGCTGAGGTCCCCACCCATGTGCCGGCAGTACGCGTCGAGAACGTGGAGCTTGTCCTGGCTGTCCGCGAAGACCACCAGCTTGGTGCCGAATGCCTCCACGGCGTGCGGCTTGCCGTCGAGGAACTCGCTCTCCAGTCCGATGCAGTGCCAACCGCGTGCGAAACGCGTCTGCGGAGCTCCCACATCGATCTCACGAATCTGCGCCATGAGTACCTCACATCCCTTCTAGCTGTTGCTAGAACACGTTATAGAACTTCGACGGATTCCGCTAGATTTCCTGAGCTCTGTATCGGCAACGACTTCGCATAACCAGTGGAATTGCCGATTCCTCGACACGGAAGAGAACGTGTTCTAGTCTCAGGGAAAGTGAACATCGATTACAGACGGGAGCGTCCAGTGGGTGACCATGACAGCCACGAGGTGATGCAGCGGATCGACGCGCTACTGCCGGTGCTGCGTGAACGCGCGCAGGAGACCGAGGACCTGCGCCGAATCCCCGACGAGTCCATCAAGGCACTCCAGGAGACCGGATTCTTCCGGTTGGTCCAGCCGAAGCAGTGGGGCGGTCTCGAGACGGATCCCGTCACCTTCTACACCGCGGTCCGCAACATCGCGAGCGCGTGTGGGTCCACCGGATGGGTCGCCGGCATCCTCGGCATCCACAACTGGCACCTCGCGTTGTTCGATCAGCAGGCCCAGGAAGACGTGTGGGGCAAGGACACCGACGTCCGGATCTCGTCGTCGTACGCGCCGATGGGTGCGGGCGAAGCGATCGAGGGGGGCTACAAGGTCAACGGTGCGTGGGCCTGGTCGTCGGGCTCCGATCACGCCTCGTGGGTCGTCGTCGGTGGTCCGGTCATCAAGGACGGCCGCCCTGTCGACTTCGGCAGCTTCCTGATCCCGCGCGAGGACTACGAGATCGACGACGTGTGGAACGTCGTGGGCCTGCGCGGCACCGGCAGCAACACCGTCGTCGTCAAGGACGTGTTCGTGCCGCGTCACCGCTTCCTGAGCTTCAAGGCGATGAGCGACCTGACCGCACCGGGTCTGCAGCAGAACACGGCTCCCGTCTACAAGATGCCGTGGGGCACCATTCATCCCACCACCATCTCCAGCCCGATCGTCGGCATGGCTTACGGCGCCTACGAGGCCCACGTCGAGCACCAGGGCAAGCGCGTGCGCGCCGCTTACGCCGGTGAGAAGGCGAAGGACGACCCGTTCGCCAAGATCCGGATCGCGGAGGCGTCCAGTGACATCGACGCCGCGTGGCGTCAGCTGTCGGGCAATGTCGCCGACGAGTACGCATGCCTGCTCGCCGGCGAGCAGGTGCCGATGGAACTGCGTCTGCGCGCCCGCCGCGACCAGGTCCGCGCCACCGGGCGGGCCATCGCCTCGATCGATCTGCTGTTCGAGAACTCCGGGGCCACGGCGCTCGCGAACGGCACTCCGATCCAGCGCTTCTGGCGCGACGCGCACGCCGGTCGCGTGCATGCCGCCAACGACGCCGAGCGTGCGTACGTGATGTTCGGTGGTGCCGAGTTCGGCCTGCCGCTCACCGACACGATGGTCTAGGGGGCGGCACATGACGGCAACCGAAGAACTCACGTACGAATCGACCTCTCGTTTCGCGCAGGTCCGCGACGACCTGAAGCTGCACTACCACGAGGCGGGCGTCGGCAACGGCCCCACGATCGTGCTGCTGCACGGCGGTGGGCCCGGCGCGTCGTCGTGGTCCAACTTCGCCAAGAACATTCCCGTTCTGGCGCAGCAGTTCCATGTGCTCGCGGTCGACCAGCCCGGCTACGGCAAGTCCGACAAGCCGAACGAGCACCCGCAGTACTTCGTCCACAGCGCGTCAGCCCTGAAGGATCTGCTCGACACGCTCGGCATCACCGACCGCGTTCATCTGCTGGGTAATTCACTCGGCGGCGGTGCCGCGGTCCGGTTCGCGCTCGACTATCCGGACCGTGCCGGACGCCTGGTCCTCATGGGCCCCGGGGGGCTGAGCGTCAACCTGTTCGCGCCGGACCCCACCGAGGGCGTTCGCAATCTCGGCAAGTTCGCGTACCAGCCCACGCGCGAGAACCTCGAGGCGTTCCTGCGCATCATGGTGTTCGACCAGAATCTGATTACCGACCAACTGATCGACGAGCGGTTTGCTGCGGCAAGCTCTCCGGAGTCACTCGCCGCGGCCAAGGCGATGGGCAAGTCGTTCGCGAGTTCGGACTTCGAACTCGGCATGCTGTGGCGCGACGCGTACAAGCTGCGCCAGCGGGTCCTGCTGATCTGGGGCCGCGAGGACCGCGTCAACCCGATCGACGGTGCGCTGGTGGCACTGAAGATGATTCCGCGTGTGCAGCTGCACGTGTTCGGCGGCTGCGGCCACTGGGCGCAACTCGAGAAGTTCGACGAGTTCAACCGACTCGCAGGCGACTTCCTGCTCGAAGGAGGCAACTGATGAGTATCCGTTCACTCGCTTACCTGCGCATCGAGGCGACCGACATGGCCGCCTGGCGCGAGTACGGACTCAAGGTCCTCGGCATGATCGAGGGCAAGGGCGCCAACCCCGACAACCTGTACCTGCGCATGGACGACTACCCGGCACGCCTCGTCATCGTGCCCGGCGAGCGTGACGGGCTCTACGCCACCGGCTGGGAGTGCGCCAACGCCGAAGGGCTGCAGGAGATTCGTGAGCGGCTGGCCAAGGCCGACTGGGAGTTCGAGGAGGGCACCAAGGACGAGGCGGCCGAGCGCAACGTCGTCGAGTTCATCAAGTGCCGTGATGCCTCGGGTTCCCGCCTGGAGGTGTTCCACACCGTCGCGCTGCAGCATCGACGCATCGTGAGCCCGTACGGGCACAAGTTCGTCACCGGCGAGCAGGGCCTGGGGCACGTGGTGCTCGCGACCAAGGACGACGAGGCGGACCTCGAGTTCTACCGCGACGTGCTCGGCTTCAAGCTGCGCGACTCGATGCGTCTGCCTCCGCAGGTCGTCGGGCGTCCGGCGGACGGTGAGCCGGCCTGGCTGCGCTTCCTCGGCTGCAACCCGCGGCACCACAGCCTCGCGTTCGCGCCGCTGCCGAACCCCTCGGGGATCGTGCACCTCATGGTCGAGGTCGAGAACTCCGACGACGTCGGACTGTGCCTCGACCGCGCGCTCCGCAAGAATGTGAAGATGTCGGCGACGCTCGGTCGCCACGTCAACGATCTGATGCTCTCGTTCTACATGAAGACCCCGGGTGGCTTCGACGTCGAATTCGGTTGTGAGGGACTCGAAGTCGAGGACGACAAGTGGATCGCGAAGGAGAGCACCGCGGTGAGTCTGTGGGGACACGACTTCACGGTGGGGTTCAAGTAGTGTCGCCCCACGAGACGCCGACGGCCGGAACCGGTGCGGAGATCGATCCGCGCCAGTTCCGGTCCGTGCTCGGACAGTTCTGTACCGGCGTCACGATCATCACCACGATGGGTGCCGGCACCGCCGGCGGAGTCGATGACGGTGCTCCCGTCGGCTTCGCGTGCCAGTCGTTCGCGGCGCTGTCCCTCGATCCGCCGCTCGTGCTGTTCTGCCCCACCAAGGCGTCTCGTTCGTGGACGGCCATCGAGCGGTCCGGCCGCTTCGCCGTCAACGTCCTGGCCGAGGAGCAGCAGTCCACCTGTGCGCGTTTCGGCTCGCGTGAGCCCGACAAGTTCGCTGGAATCGACTGGACGCCATCTCCGTTGGGGTCACCGATCCTCACCGGATCGCTCGCGCATATCGACTGCACGGTCGAGACGGTGCACGACGGCGGTGACCACTTCGTGGTGTTCGGTCGGGTGCATTCGATGAGCGAGATCAAGACCGAGCGGCCACTGCTGTTCTATCGCGGCCAGTACACCGGCATCGAACCGGACAAGACCGTGCCGGCGAAGTGGCGGGACGACCTCGAGGCGTTCCTCACGACCGCCAGCGAGGACACCTGGCTGTAGCAAGACCCGGGGGGATGGGGAAGGGCTGAAGGGTCCCTTCGTGCGCTGACCGCGCACGGAGGGACCCTTCACCCTTATGAGGGGGCCTTCAAAAGCGCGGGGTACAGGGATAGAATCGAGGGTGATGCACGTGCGGTCGCCGCGGAGAGTCTCGCGAATGCGACTGTGCGAGTGTTTCATCGGCGCGGGTGCGCCAACCTCATGCGTGACGCGTCGACCATTGTCGCGAGTCGAGGATGTGAGTTTCATGGCCAAGACGCTCAGGACGGAAGAGACGATCGTCATCAACCGGCCTGTCGCCGAGGTGTTCGAGTACCTGACGAACCCCGAGAACGGCACCGAATGGGCAAGCAACATAGTCGAATACAAGACGGTTTCAGGCTCGCGTGACGAGGTCGGCGCGGTCTTCGCGTTGACGGCGCGGGTTGCCGGCGCACACATTCATGCAACGGAGGCGATCGTCGACTACGAGGCGAACAAGCGGATCGGACTCGAATCCAGGGAATCGAAGATCGGATACACGCGTGAACTGGACTTCGACAGCGACGGTGACGGCGCCACCAAGGTGACGTTCCGGCAGGACGGCGAGGAGGGTTCCGGCCTCTTCAAGTTCGCCGATGCCATCGCGCAGAAGTTGTATGCCCGAGACGTGCGCGGAAACCTGGAGAATGCCAAGGAGATTCTGGAGTCCAGCAGCTGAAGGGCCCCGTCGGACGCTGCGGGCGCACGACGGGACCCTTCAGTGGGTGAGGGGGGATTAGCGGACGGCGAACTCGGCGGAGGTTCCGGTAAGCGCGAACACCGCACCCTCCGGGTTCTTCCAGTTGCCGAAGTGCTGGATCCGGTACGTGCCCGACGGGGTGCCTGCTGGCACATCCCACGTGATGCGGGCGATAGACGCGTTGAGGCCGTCGCGCCGCCAGTGGTACTTGGTGGACCAGTCTCCGTCGTCGGCGCTGCGCACCCAGCGGTCGGCCTCCCGTCGCTGCACCTCGAAATACGTTCCGCGACGGTGTAGATCGTTCTTGGGATGGCCGGTGACGAACTCGACAGCCACTTGCTCCCCGGCGCCGATGCTGCCGGCGGGCTGCACCAGGACGTCGCCGAAGTTGCGGCCGGGCAGCGGTGCGTCGAAGGGGAACTCGCGCCCGAAGCCGGGCTGGAAGCCGGACAGGTCGCGCGGCGCAGGTCCGCGCGGGACGTCGGCCCCGGTCTTCATCGCCGCGGCCAGTTCCGCGAAACCCTGCTGGTACGCGGGAAGGGTGTTGCGCCCGAACAGGGTCGAGCCGCCCTCGTACTGCTGCGCGTCGTACTCCTCGGGCGTGGTGCAGTAGCTCGAGTAGGCGTTGGCGTAGCCGTTGAAGATGACGTTCTCGAGCGGGACACCGAGTTCCGCGGCGACGGTGCGCCGGATGCGCAGGCCGGAGACGATGGTGAACTCGGCGGGGCCGCCGACGACATAGACGTCGCCGATCCGGATGATCTGGATCTTGAGCACGTGCGGCACCCAGCCGTCCGGAGGCAGCAGGCCGACGGGCACCAGCACCAGTTTGGGCGCCTGTGCGTCGGCGAGCCACTGCGGCGTCGGAGTGTCGATACCGCCGAGTGCATCGATCATCGGATTACGGGTGCCCTCGGTGAAGATGTCGATGGCCGGGCCGTCCTCGGTGCTGCCCGCGGCCATTGCCGCGCCCACGCAGGCCGGCGCGGTGCGGCGGACCTGGCCGTCGGACGTGTACTTGCCGTCCACCACCTGGTTCGCCATGTCCAGGTAGAGGATTCGACTGTCGATCGTGGTCGACGACAGGGGGGCGGCCTTCTTGAAGGCCTCGCGGGCGGCGGCCACCTGGCGCTCGCCGATGATGCGGGTGTTCTCGACGTCGTCAGCGGTGGGGCCGTGGCCGGGCTCGAGATCCAGGTTGGGGGACATGTCGCCGGTGTTGGTCTGCGGGAAGCAGGCGACGAATCCGGGCTTGCCGTCGAGGTAGCGGACCCCGGCGACGTCGTGCTCCCAGAAGTAGGCGGCGGCACCCTTGTTGTCACCCGAGATCAGATGGTTCTTGTTGGTGAGCGACGCACCGTGCGTGGGGAACCAGCCGATGCCGCCGACGTTGTCGCCGCCCTGGCTGATCCGGAGCACCCGCATCGCGGTGTCGATGCCCAGCGGGTAGTAGTCCCTGTCGTGCTGCGGGTTCCGATCGAATGCGACGCGCGAACGATTCACGCTCGCGTCCTTCAGTTCGCTGCGCCCGTATGCGACGGTGCCCGCGGCAAGGTTGTCGTGCGCCGCGACGATCGCCTCGACCACGCCGTCGACCTCGGCGTCGAACACCTGAGGCTGGAAGCCCAGCGTCGCGAGGCTGTATGCGTAGTCCTGCGAGGCACCGCCGCATGCGGCGTGCGAGTGCACGGCCGTGAGCATCACGTTCTTCTCGGTGTAGAGGTTGCCGTACTTCGCGGCGAGGCGCGCGAGCACGGCGTCGTGCACGGCCTGGAAGACCATGCAGGTGTCGGCGCAGGTGTAGACGACGCGGTTGTCGTCGGCGTCGGCGAAGACGTAGGCCCGCACGCGGGTCCGCTGATGCAGGCCCTCGGCGCGCTGGTCGAACTGCGAATAGCCCATCATCCCGTTCTCGGCGACCGGGCCCGTCATGTCGGACAGGCCGACGCCGACCCGGAATCCCTGGTCGGGCGCGGATCTGCGGGCCGGCGCGGGGGCGGAGCGGGGCTGAGCTGAAGCGGTCGAGCTGGCTAGGGCTGCGAGCGCCGGTGCGGCCGCGGCTCCGGCCAGCACGCTGCGTCGACTGATCGTCACGACGTAATCCTTTGCGCGAGGTAGAGAATCGAACTTGATCAAGCGTCCAAGTCTTCAGCACACACCAGACGGTCTGGATTCGCAAGAGCCGGGCCCCGAGTGTCACGGAGTATCAGACTGTGGCCGCGTCCCCGAAGGTCATCTGCAGGTCCGGGATGGTGGTGGTCGCCAACGCCCGGCGCGGTAGTCCGAGCGAGCGCAGTTCGTCGGCGATCGGGTGGTCGCCGAGTCGTAGATCGGCGCCGCCGAGTCGTGTCCGGACTCCGGTCGGGCTCATGTCCCACGACGTGTGCCGGGTGACGCCGTCGAGGTGGGAGTACGCCTCGAGTGACGTGTTGGCACCGCGACCCGGCGTCGGGATGCCCTGCTTGACGGTCAGTTCCGCGATGAGGTGCCCGTCCTGGCTGACCCTGCCGCGGCGGAGGTCGCTGACGTGGTCGGTCTCGAACTCGGCCATGATCTTGGGGAACCCCCAGATGCCGCGTCCGGCGGCGAGCGTGAACTCGCCGTCGACGGGCAACTGGTGGATCAGTGCTCCGGCATTGCCCGTCGCCAGTGAACGCAGATCTGCCGGGACGGATGTCCGCCCGGTCCGGCGGTGATTGCGCACCATGAACGTGACACCGAATTCGTTGTACGGCCCCAGATCGCCGTCGATGTAGTCGACGAACACCAGACCACACAGCCCGCGTCCGCGGCGCCACTGCAGGATCTCGAGACCCGTGTGGTCGATCAGCTTCTGCGCTGCCTCCGTCGGAACCGAGTACATCGCCATGAACGCGGTCGCGGTCCGGATCTGCACCGGCATGTCGACCTGCTTGCCGAGCACCTGATGGAAACTCACTGCGATACCACTCCTCGTAGTCCGTCTGCGCCGTAGACCTGTTCGAGCATCGACGTGAAGTCCGGTCCGCGCCGCAGCATCTGTCCGCCGTCGACGTTGACGAGCTGCCCGGTGATCCAGGTGGACTGTGGGCCCAGCAGGAACAGTGCGAGTCCGGCGATGTCGTCGACCTCGCCGACCCGGCCCAGGGGAGTGCACGCCAGGTAGTCGTCGAGGATCGGCCCGCCGTCGGTGATCATCGCGACCAGGTCGGTGCGGGTGAGGCCGGGGCGGATGCCGTTGACGCGAACGTTGCTGGCGCCCAACTCGTCGGCGGCAAGCTGCACCAGGTGATCGACACCCGACTTGGATACCCCGTAGGCGCCGAACCAGCGGTGCGTGTTGCTGGCCGCGATCGAGGAGATTGCGACGATGGACCCGCCGCCGGCCGCGACGAGTGCCCGCGCGCCGTGCTTGATGGTGAGCATCGTGCCGGTGACGTTGAGGTCGACGGTCCTGCGCCACGCCTCGGTGTCGAGCTGGGTGATGGGCGCGATCGTCTCGTTGCCGCCCGCACACGCGACGACGCCGTCGAGCCGTCCGGTCGTCTCGATCGCCCGCGCGACGGCGCCTTCGACGTCGCCCTCGTCCGTGACGTCGGCGGCGACGGTGGAAACGGACCCGCCCGCCGCGAACGCTCCGGTCGCGGCGATCTTCTCCGCCGCTGTCGTCAGCTTGTCGGCGCTGCGGCCACAGATCGTGACGTGCGCGCCGGCCGTGACGAGGGCCTGCGCGATCCCCAGGCCGATACCGCTGCCGCCTCCGGTGACCAGGACCGATCTGCCGGTGAATGCGCCGGCGTCCGCCTCCGAACCCATCACGTCTCCCCTCGTGTGTTCGATACCCCGCCGATCGTAGGAACAAGTTCTACTATCGGGGCAGGTTTGGGTGATTGTCGAGGCTTTCCGGTTCGTCCGTTCGGATGAAGGAGCATGCGATGACGATCGTGAACGACACAGATCTGCTCGACGGCCGCTTCTATGCGGGCGGGTCGGGCGATCCCCGCGCGGCATACGCGTGGATGCGAAGCAATCAACCGGTGTTCCGTGACCGGAACGGCATGGCGGCCGCGGCGTCGTACGCCGCGCTGATCGCCGCCGAGCGCGACCCGGGACTGTTCTCCAATGCCGGGGGGATCCGTCCGGAGACCGGGCCACTGCCGCAGATGATCGACATGGACGACCCCGCACATCTGCAGCGGCGCCGCCTGGTGAACACCGGCTTCACTCGCAAGAAGGTGGAGGCGAAGATCGGCCGGATCCGCGAGATCTGCGACCAGTTGATCGACGCGGTATGCGAGAAGGGGGAGTGCGACTTCGTCGCCGACCTGGCGGCGCCGCTACCGATGGCGGTGATCGGCGACATGCTCGGAGTCCGGCCCGAGGAGCGGGAGACCTTCCTGCGCTGGTCGGACGATCTGGTGAAGGCGTTGGGCAGCAACGCTACCGACGAGCAGCTGAAGGCGATGATGGATGCATACGTCGCGTTCAACGAGTACACCTTCCGCACCATCGCCGAGCGGCGCAAGGAGCCGGCCGACGACCTCATCAGCATTCTCGTGCACGCCGAGATCGACGGTCAGCGCCTCGACGACCAGGAGATCGTCAACGAGTCGCTGCTGATCCTCATCGGCGGTGACGAGACCACCCGTCACGTCCTGAGCGGCGGGATGGAGCAGTTGCTGCGGCACGACGATCAGCGTGATCGGCTGGTGGCCGAGCCGTCGGGCATTCCGATCGCGGTCGAGGAGATGCTGCGGTGGTCCTCGCCCATCAAGAACATGGCCCGCATCGTCACCCGCGACACCACATTCTTCGGGACCGATCTGGTTCAGGGCGAGAAGATGCTACTGCTGTTCGAGTCGGCGAACTTCGACGAGACCGTGTTCGACGATCCCGAGCGCTTCGACATCGGCCGATCACCGAACCCGCACGTGGCCTTCGGTTTCGGCACCCACTTCTGTCTCGGCAACCAGCTTGCTCGGCTCGAGGGCGTGATGATGTTCGAGCGACTGCTCGCCCGCCTGCCCGACATGGCTCTCGCAACAAGCGGCCCGGTGCCGCGCCGGGCGGCGAACTTCGTGTCCGGGATCGAGGAGATGCCGGTGAAGTTCACGGCGGCGGCGCCGCAACCGGAATCATGTGGCTGATCGTCTCGGTGACCGGTAGGGCGCGGATCGCGTTGATCGCGACCCACTTGTACTCACCGCACTCGCCGGTGGGGAGTTCTGGGCGCATTGCGAGACCCTGTGTGTCGACGAGCCAGACGATCGGGGGAGTCATCTGATCGATGTAGCAGGTTCGTTGGTCGACGCCGTTGATTCGCGTTGTCTTCAATGGATCGGTAGGCAGTTCGTACCCGGCGAGAACCGCGCTCAGGTCGCCCTGCCGATGTTCCTCGATCCACGTCGCGTTCTCATCGGTGCCGTCAGAGCCCTCGCACGTGACGACGCGAACCGGTTCGAAATCGTCTGGGATGGAGGTTGGCTCGGGTGCGGGGGGCGCACTGCCCACCAATCCAGCGCTCGCAAGCAGATTGCCGGCCAGGCACGTCGGTTCCACCAACCCCGGGATGGTGGGAGGTGGGGCCGGCTCGGCTGTGTCGTCGGTATCGCCCGACGAACCGCAGCCCGCGGTCAATCCGATGGCCAACAATCCCACGATGATTCTCGAAGCCCCCATATCGGGCACCCTACGGATCGGGTGTCGCGAACGAGGACAAACGAGCGAACCGCGGTGAGCGTCAGGCGCTCAGCGCTTCGTCTCGCGAACGTCGGACAGCGCCGCGTGATGTGCCAGCAGCTTGGACAGTAGCCCGGTCAGCTGCCCTCGCTCCTCGGGCGACAGCGGCGCCAGCAGTTCGTCCTGGGATTCGGCCAGCCGCTTCTCCAGCCGTCGCAGCTGGCGCTTGCCCGCGGTGGTCAGGGAGATGACATTGCGCCGCCGATCGGTGGCATCCGGAGTGCGCTCGACCAGATCGCGATCGGCCAGCTCGTTGATCGCGGCGACCACATCGCTGGCGTGGATACCGCTGCGCCGGCCCAGCTCGGCCTGGCTGGCCGGGCCGGACTCCTCGAGCGTCGCCAGCAGTCGGTAATGGAAGCCGCGGGCGTCCACGGACGAAAACCCCTCGGCCACCACACGATGTGCATGGTGTGCGGTTTGGGTGATCTGCCAACTGGGCAGGGCCTGCCACTTGGCGGGTGTCTCTTCGGATGGGCGCTCCATGCGGCGAAGTCTAGTCGAATCGTTAGATGCCTGAACGATTGTGGTGTTATCGTTCGTGCAATAAACGTTTATGTGATGAACGTTTGTACGCGAACGAGGTTCTCCGGAGGAGGCACCATGATCGAACCGTTCCGCATCGAGATCCCTCAGGCCGATCTCGACGACCTGGCAGACCGGCTCGCCCGCACCCGATGGCCCAACGAGGTCGCCGACGCCGGATCGGACTACGGCTTCCCGCTGGCGCGGCTCCGGGAACTGGCCGAGCACTGGCGCAGCCGCTACGACTGGCGCGCACGCGAGGCCGAACTGAACGAGCTTCCGCATTTCACCACCGAGATCGACGGCCAGAACATCCATTTCGTGCATGTCCGGTCCTCGAAGCCCGACGCGCTTGCACTGATCCTCACCCACGGCTGGCCCGGCTCGTTCCTGGAGTTCCTCGAGGTGATCGAGCCGTTGTCGCGGGACTTCCATCTGGTGATTCCGTCCATCCCCGGATACGGATTCTCCGGGCCGACCCACGAGCGTGGTTGGGACATCGTCCGGGTCGCGCGGGCGTGGGCCGAGCTGATGCGTCGTCTCGGATACGAGCGCTACGGCGCGCAGGGTGGCGACTTCGGCGCGGGCATCTCGACGGCGCTCGGTGCGGTGGCGACCGAGCAGGTCGTCGGAGTACACGTCAACTACTTGCCGACCCGGCCGGACCCGGGCGCTGGCGTCGAATTGTCCGCAACCGACGAAGCTCGACTGGACAAGATCAGGCACCTGATGACGAATCGCCCTCCCTACCAGGCGCTCCAGGCCAGCGCCCCGCAGACGATCGGTTATGCACTCACCGATTCGCCGGTCGGTCAGTTGGCGTGGATAGCCGAGCGGTTCGCGCAATGGACGGACCCGCGTTCACCCGTCAGCGACGACCGGATCCTCACCGACGTCTCGCTGTACTGGCTGACCGCCACCGCGGCGTCCTCGGCGCGCCTGCACCGAGACGCTCCCCGGCGGATCGAGCCGTGCCCGGTTCCGCTCGGCGTCGCGGTGTTCGCACACGACATCACGCAATCGGTCCGACCACTGGCTGAGCGTCTGTACGACATCAGGCACTGGTCGGAGTTCGAACGCGGTGGTCACTTTGCCGCGATGGAGGTGCCAGGCCTGCTCGCCGACGACATCCGAGAGTTCTTCCTCACCAGCATTGCCGGCGACTACGCGCAGGCCGGCGCCGTGGCGTCCTCCGACATCGGCTTGCCGGACGGGAGCACGTAGAGCACGTGCAGGACCATCGGCGTCGGCCCGATATTGCGGCCCATGTGGACGTAGTCGTTGCCGCTGGGCTCGACGATGGTGCCGCCGGCGTTGTAGATGCCGTCGGTGGTGCAATCCGACTTGTAGTGCGTCAGTGTGCCTTCCGTGACGATGCCGTACAGCATGCCGTCGTGAAAGTGCCAGCCCGTCGTGCCGTTCGGTGCGATCGTGATCTTGCGCAGGATGTAGTCCTTGTCGCCGACCGTCGCCTGGGCGATGATCTCGCCCGTGACGCCCTCGCTCGGGGTCGCCGCGGCGGTCGCCGGCATCAGGCCCAAGGTGAGGGCGGCGGCGGTCGCGGCGAGAGCAATCCGATACTGGCGGCGCATGGTGGTCCTTTCCCGAACCTGACAAGGTGCGAGAACATAGTGCGCGGACACCGGCCGCCGTGGTGGAGTTTTCGCGAAGGTATGGGCTTTTGCCCTACTTCGGCGCCCCGAGATTCATCTCGTCCGGATGGAATCCGACCCGCACACCGTCGTCGAGCGTCGCGATATCGGCGATGTCCTGATCGGTGAGTTCGAAGTCGAACACGTCGATGTTCTGTGCGATGCGATTGTCGTGCACGGACTTCGGAATGACGATGAGTCCGTTCTGCAGGTGCCAGCGGATGAGCACCTGGGCGGGGGACTTGCTGTGCCGCTCGCCGACACGGGCGACGACGGGGTCGTCGAGCAGCGTGTTGGGCTTGGACGAGTCTCCCCATCCGGAGTTGCTGGTGCCGCCGAGCGGACTCCACGACTCGACGGCGATGCCGTGCAGGGCCGCGAAGTCGCGGATCGCATGCTGGGGGAGATGCGGGTGTAACTCCACCTGGTCGACGGCGGGGAGCAGGCCGCCGCGGTCGACGAGTTCCTGCAGGTGGTGTGGTTCGAAGTTGCATACCCCGACGGCCTTGGCGCGGCCTGATTCGGCGATCTTCTCCATCGCGTCCCACGTGCGCAGTCGGGTGTCCTGGTCCTGCAGCGGCCAGTGGATCAGGTACAGGTCGACGTAGTCGAGGCCGAGGCGGGACAGGCTGGCGTCGAACGCCGCCAGTGCCGGTTCGTAGCCCTGATCGGAGTTCCACAGCTTGGTGGTGACGAAGATGTCCTCGCGCGGCACCGCGGATCCGGTGACGCCGCGTCCGACGCCTTCCTCGTTCCCGTACGCGGAGGCGGTGTCGATGTGCCGATAGCCGGCGTCGTCGAGCGCGAAGCGGACGGCGTGCTCGGTCTCGTCGTTGGTGGCCTGCCAGACGCCCAGGCCGAGCTGGGGGATGACGGTTCCCGAATTCAGGGTGATCTCTGGAGTGGTCATGGGTTCCAGGCTAGGAGCGTTTCCGTTCGGGTGCCGATTAGTCAGGCGCCCTTCGCGGGTGGTTCCGACCACATGTGCGACAGGAACTCGAAGCTCGGGACGTCGTCGAGCGAGATCATCGACTCGTAGATCCGCTCGTACGACGTGCGAGCGATCCGCCAGCGGCCGTCGTCGTCGCGGCGGTAGCTGTCCCGGTAGTAGCCCGCGCCGCGGATGAGGCACCGCGCCGCGGAAACGATGACGGTGTCCTCGAAAGCCCACGTGCCCTCGGCCGCGGACCCCGTAACCGTGATCTCCGGGTGGTGGGCGAAGTGCACCGAGGTGATCGCCGGAGTCAACGCCTTCCGCATGAAGCCGACAAGGGCGTCGCGGCTCTCGAACACCAGCGGCCTGCTCAGGGCGTGCGTCCCGTACTCGGCGACGACATCGTGCGCGAGCGTGTCGGCGAAATCGTCCCAGCGCTTGAGGTCCAGCATGCGGAAGTACCGGTACTTGAGCTGCCGGATGTCCTCGAGGGCGTCGAGTTCTTCTGGTGAGCGGGCGGTCATCCGCGGAGCATCACACAGGGGGTCGTACGCCAGGAGCGATTCCACGGAATTCGTTCGGGCGCCGATAATCCCGGTCGGTGAGAACCGGAACTCGAGTGATCTTGCCGGACTGTCACCATATGCGGACTGTCGGAGTGGAGGATGCGATGGACCTCGGTGTGGAGCAGTTCGGGTTGTCTGGGCGGACGGCCCTGGTGACGGGCGCGGGCCGGGGGGTGGGCGCGGGCATCGCGCACGTCCTCGCGGCGGCGGGAGCGACGGTGGCCGTCAACGATCTCCATGCCGACCGTGCCGGGTCGGTGGTCGACGCGATCACCGGGGCCGGGGGAGCAGCGGTGGCGTGCCCGTTCGACGTCACCGACACCGGTGCCACCGCGGCCGCGCTGGCGAGTCTTGCGGATGACGTGGGCGATGTCGACATCCTCGTCCACAACGCCGGCGTCCCCGACGGCGGCGGCCGGCCGAACAAGTTCGTCGACATGCCGCCCGCGGACTGGCAACTGCAAATCGACCTGAATCTGGCGGCGATGATGCGCATCGTCCAGGCCGTGCTGCCTCGTCAACTCGAGAACGGTTGGGGCCGGATCGTCCAGATCTCGTCGGGGGCGTCGTCCCGGGGGCTGCCGATCGGGGTCGCCGCGTACGGCGCCGCAAAGGCAGGATCGGAGGCGCTGATCCGGCATCTCGGTGTCGAGTGCGGACCGAACGGAGTCACCGCCAACGCGCTGGCGCTGGGACTGATGGAGGGACTGGGTCGCGCCGACGATCCCCAGGTGCAGAAAATGATTCGACAGGTCCCGATCGGTCGGCTCGGTACGGGCGCCGACGTCGGCGCGGCGATCCTGTGGCTGTGCAGCGAGGCCGGCGGACTGGTGAATGCTCAGGTGATCCACCTCAACGGTGGCACTGTGTTCGGTCGCTGACGGGCGCGCAGCACGCGTCGCCTTTCCACGCCTCGCGGCCCTCGCGCACCGCCACGGCAGCGATGACGAGCGCCGCGACCGGGTCGGCCCAGGACCACCCGAGCAGGCTGTTGAGCAGCAAGCCGGCCAACAGGACGCCGGACAGGTACGTGCACAGCAGGGTCTGCTTCGAATCCGCCACCGCGGAAAGAGATCCCAGCTCCCGTCCGGTGCGGCGCTGGGTCCACGACAGCACCGGCATGATGACGAGGCTGGCCGCGGCCAGCGCGATGCCGACCGTCGAGTGGCTCGCCTCGCCGACGCCGAACAGTGCCCGCACGGAGTCGACGGCGACGTATGCGGCGAGAGCGAAGAACGAGAAGGCGATGATGCGCAGCGCCACCCGCTCACGGGACTCGGGATCGCGTCCGGAGAACTGCCAAGCGACGGCCGCCGCCGACGACACCTCGATCACCGAGTCCAGGCCGAAGCCGATGAGCGCCGTCGACGACACCCGGGCGCCCTCCGTCAACGCGACCGCGGCCTCGACGACGTTGTAGGCAATGGTCGCGGCGACCAGCCAGCGGATCCGGCGGGCGAGGGTCGCCCGGCGATCCGGTGACACCGCCACACCGGATGACATCAGCAGCAACCGTCGGTGGCGGCATCCGGGCAGCACGCCGGATCGACCGCCAGCACGAGCCCCAGCAGGTCGCCCAGCGCGTGGCCGATCCGTGGGTCGGCGATTTCGTAGCGGCTGCGGCGGCCCTCCGGCACTGCGACCACCAGGCCGCAGCCACGCAGGCAGGCAAGGTGATTGGAGACGGTCTGCCGCGACACCCCGATGGTGTCGGCGAGATCGGACGGGTAGCCCGGGGCCGAACGCAGGCTCAGCAGGATCTGCGCGCGCGTCGGGTCGGACAGCGCATAGCCGAAGCGGGCAAGGGCGTCGCGATGAACCAGCGTCTCCACGAACTAATAGTACATCCAATTCTGTATTCAGAAATGAATGTATTGAATCGTCGTTCGTTCGACATCACCGCGAAAGTGACTCGGGCGAACCGTTTCCGGATGGCGGATCGGCTCGAGGCGGGGTGTAGCGGCGGGCGTGAACGAGGTCGAGGGTGAGCTGCGTGAAGGCGCGGGCGGCCGCGCTGCGATAGGCGCCGTGCCGGTCCAGGAGAGAGACGGTGCGGGTGGGCAGCGGCGGGTCGAGTGGGACGGGGGTGAGGTGGGAGTGATCGTGGGTGACGGCGTCGGGTAGGACGGTGGCCAGGGGGGTGCGTTGGACGATTTCGGTGAGGGCCTGGATGGAGTTGGCCTCAACCGTGATGCGGGGGGTGATGCTGTGGTCGGCGAGATAGGCGTCGATGTAGCTCCGGGTGGCGAAGTCGCCGCTGAGCAGCGCCAGTTCTGTATCCGTCAGGGCCTGCGCCGGTAAGGGTTTCGCGATCGCCGGGGTCGGTGACGTTTTGGTGACGAGGCTCAGGGTTTCGGTGAACAACGGGGTGGCGCTGATGCCGGGTAGGTGACGGCCGGCAAATGCGATTCCGAGGTCCAGTTCGTCGGCGAGTAGGGCGGCTTCGATATGGTCCTGCGTCGTTTCGGTGAGCGTCAGGCTGATGCCGGGGTGGTGGGTGTGGAGTTCGGCGGTGAGCGGGCCGACGAGGTACGCGGTGAACGTGGGGGTGACGCCCAGGCGTAGGTGACCGCGGGACAGGTTCTGGACGTCGTGGACGGCGCGTTCGGCGGTGTCCAGGTCGCGTAGTGCGCGACGGGCGTGGTCGATGTAGACGACACCGGCATCGGTGAGTCGTACCGTGCGGCCGGTGCGGTCGAGTAGCTGCACACCCACCGTCTTCTCCAGTTGCTTGATCTGCTGGGAGAGCGTGGGCTGGGAGATGTGCAGGTCTTCGGCGGCGCGTGTGAAGTTGCCGTGTTCGGCGACGGCGAGCAGGTAGCGCAGGTGACGCAGTTCGAGGGCGGCCATGGAACTCACTATAGATGGAAACTATTGCCTCAATAAATATTGAGTCTTGGACACTATAGGCGCAGGTCATGCAGAGTGGATTTCGTCAGCCCGTCGGGGCGGACCACCACCGAAGGGAGTGACCCATGCAGGATCTCACCGAGGGCATCGCCCGTTTTCAGAAGGACGTTTTCCCGGCGAAGACGGAGCTCTTCGCTCACCTGGCCACCCATCACACGCCGCACACGCTGTTCATCGGCTGCTCCGATGCCCGTGTCGTTCCCGAGCTGATCACCGGCGCCGAGCCTGGTGACCTGTTCGTCATCCGCACCGCCGGCAACCTGGTACCCGCCTACACCCCCGACGCCGACGGGGTGGCGGCGAGCATCGAATACGCAGTCGCGACGCTCGGGGTGAGGGACATCGTCCTCTGCGGTCACTCCGCCTGCGGCGCGATGACCGCACTCGCACGGAGTCACGACCTGAGCGGCGCTCCGGCGGTCGCTGCCTGGCTGCGGCACGCGGACGCCTCTCGGGCCCGCACCACCGCCGCAGGCGACGTTCCCGATTTGGTACGCCAGAACGTGCTCGCGCAGCTGGCGAATCTGACCACCCATCCCTCGGTCGCCCGCGCCCTGGCAGAGCAGCAGCTCACCCTTCACGGCTGGGTCTTCGACATCGCCACCGGCCGAGTCGAGGAACTGGCGACCACCGGCTCCGCGCTGGCGGCTTGACCGCCACCCACTTGCCACCTCACGTCGTGAAGTGGTCCATCGAAGAGAAGGAAGTTCCGATCATGATGCACGCCCAGTTCGACCCCACCGCCCGTCAGGCCATCGCCACCGCCGCGGTCGACGCCAAGATCCGAAAGAACCTCTCCTGGCAGCAGATCGCCGACGCTTCCGGACTGTCGGTGGCCTTCACCACCGCTGCCGTCCTCGGCCAGCACCCGTTGCCGGAGAAGTCCGCCGAGGCGGTCGTCCAGCTGCTGGGCTTGGACGACGAAGCGACACTGCTGCTCCAGGCCGTCCCGACTCGCGGCTCGATCCCCGGCGGCATCCCCACCGACCCGACGATCTACCGCTTCTACGAGATGCTGCAGGTCTACGGCACCACGCTCAAGGCCCTGGTCCACGAGCAGTTCGGCGACGGCATCATCTCCGCGATCAACTTCAAACTCGACGTGCAGAAGGTCGCCGATCCTGAAGGCGGCGAGCGGGCCGTCATCACATTGGACGGCAAGTACCTGCCGACCAAGCCGTTCTGATCCGACGGCGAGTCGGCGTCACAGACAGGCGGCAACGGGGTGGGCCGGAACCAGCCTTCCGGCCCACCCCGCCCGTGCCCCCCTTCCACTTCCGGAGAATTCCATGGACTTCGTCCAGCGCACCATCGACATAGCCCGCCAGAACGTCGCGGAGGGCGGGCGACCGTTCGCAACCGTCATCGTCAAGGACGGCAAGATCCTCGCCGAGAGCCCCAACAAGGTAGTCCAGACCGGCGACCCCACCGCCCATGCGGAGATCCTCGCCATCCGCGAGGCATGCACCAGGGCGGGCACCGAGCACCTGACCGGTACCACCATCTACGTTCTTGCCCACCCCTGTCCGATGTGCCTGGGATCGCTGTACTACTGCTCCCCGGACGAGGTCGTCTTCCTCACCACTCGCGAGGATTACGCGCCCTACTACGTGGACGACCGCAAGTACTTCGAACTCGCCACGTTCTACGACGAGTTCGCCAAGTCCTGGCAGGACCGCCGGCTGCCCATGCGCTACCAGCCGCGTGAGGACGCCGTCGACGTCTACCGGTCCTGGCAGGAGGTGAACTCGGCATGATCTGTCGCCCCGCGCCGGCTGAGTGGGCGCCACGGCACGGTGCTGGGATCATTCACACGTGACGCGAATCAGACTGGTGGCCTCCGACCTCGACGGGACCCTGCTGCGGTCCGACCGAACGGTGTCGCCGCGGACGGCGCGGGCGATGGCGGCCGCGCGTGACGCCGGAATCGAGGTGGTGTGGGCGACCGCGCGTGCCCGGCACTCGGTGGACGCCCTGGCGCGGTCGTGCGGCTTCCGTGGGGAGGCGATCTGCGCCAACGGCGCCGTCACCCTGGACCTTGCCGACGGCACACCCGAGATCACCGGCACCGTCTCGATCGAGGTCACCGAGGCGCTCGCGGCGATGGAACGTGTCCGCACGCTCGTGCCGGGGGCGGTGTTCGCCAACGTCGGGCCGACGACGTTCGTGGCCGAACCCGAGTACGCGGCGCTGTGCGACTACGCCGACCACCATCGCACGCTCGACGAGATGATCCTCGAGGAGCGACTGCCGCGAATGGGCGAGCCGATGGTCAAGATCGTCGCGCGGCATCCCGAGATGCCCAGCCGCGAGTTGTACCGGCTCGCGGTCGCGGCGGGGGTGGACGGCGTCGAGCTGACCCACTCGGGTGCGCCGTACATCGAGATGGCGGCGACGGGGGTGTCCAAGGCCAGTGCCCTCGCCCGGTTGTGCGCGACGAGAGGCCTCACGGCCGAGGAAGTTGCGGTGATCGGGGATGCGGTGAACGACATCCCGATGCTTCTCTGGGGTGGAACCGCGCTGTGCCCGGAGAACGCGCTACCCGAGGTCCGTGCGCTCGCGGACCGGGTGCTGCCGTCGAACGACGACGACGGCGTCGCCCGATACCTCGAAGAACTCCTCGCCTGACCAGGATTGGTTCGGGAATTACTCTGGCCCGATCCCTCGTCGTCGGCAATGATGCATTGTCGGTATATGTGAGACGAAGGGTGCTGCTGGATGCTCAAGCAGGAACGGGCGGTGATCACGCGACAGCAGATCGTCAACGGTGCCGCGGAGATGTTCGACCGCGTCGGATACGAGCGGGCCAGCCTCGCGGAAATAGTCGAATTGTCCGGAATTACCAAGGGCGCGCTCTACTTCCACTTCAAGTCGAAGGACGAGTTGGCGACCGTGGTCATCGACGAGCAGCACGCGATATCGATGAAGGCAGTCGAGTCCATCATGTCGTCGGGCGCTCCGGCGCTCGATCGGCTGGTGATGCTCTGCTACGAGATGGGCCGGCAGATGGTCGAGGACCCGATCGTGCGCGCCGGCATCCGGCTCACGTTGGAGATGAGCGCCGACGGCGGCCCCCGGAGGCCGTACGCGGACTGGATCGACGCGTGTGAGGAGGTGTCTCGTGCCGGCATCGAGGAGGGCGACGTCGTCGAGACGGTCGAGCCGTCGGAACTGGGCCGCTTCATCGTCGGCGCCTTTACCGGGGTCCAGTTGGTCTCCAACGTGCTGACAGGCCGCGAGGACCTGTACGAGCGCATCGACCAGATGCTGTCGTTCCTCTTACCGGGGATCATGGCGCCGCGCCGCCGGTACAAGATCGAACGGATTCGCGAGGCTCGCTGGACGTCGCAGGCCGAGGTCTGAAACACCGTAGAGACGCCGAGGGCCGGCCCGGAGATTCCGGGCCGGCCCTCGCGCTGGGGACGGGGTCAGGCGGGCAGACCCGCGAGCGACTCCATCTCCGTGATGAACTCTTCCGGCTGGCCGAGCAGCTGTGCACTGCCGTGGGCGCGCTTGAAGAACAGGTGCGCGTCGTGCTCCCACGTGATCGCGATGCCGCCGTGCAGCTGGATCGAATCGCCGGTGACCGCGAGCAGCGCCTCCGAGCAGTACGCCTTTGCGACCGCCGCGTCGGCTGCCGCCGACGGCAGACCCTCGCTCAGCGAGTAGACCGCCGCGTAGGACGCCGAGCGGGCCGTCTCCACCAGGAAGTACAGCTCGGCCATCCGGTGCTTGAGCGCCTGGAAGCTGCCGATCGCACGACCGAACTGGACGCGATCCTTGCTGTAGTCCACCGTCATCTGCAGGCAGCGTGCCGCGGCACCGACCTGCTCGGCCGACAGCGCGACGATCGCGATCTGACGCACCCGCTCGAGTGCCGCGGTCGCGTCGTCGGCGGTGAGCCGGACGGCCGGGGCGGAAGTGAACTCCACCAACGACATCGGCCGCGTCAGGTCCATTGTCGGCAGCTGGCGGCGAGCGACGCCGTCGGCCGTCGGATCGACCTCGAACAAACCGAGGACGTCGTCTGTGCCTTCCAGGACTGCGGCCACGATGAGCACGTCGGCGTGTGCGCCGTCGAGCACGTAGTGCGCGGTACCGGAGACGGTGTAGCCGTCGGCGTCGTTGCCGGCCGCCGTGCACGCGACATCGTCACTGCGCCAGTGGCCCTCGGGGCCCACCCAGCACAGGGCTGCGATGGACGCACCCTCGGCGATGCCGGGCAGCAGGCGCTCGCACGCCTCGTCGTTGCCGGTCGCCAGGATCGCCTGCGCGGCCAGGACCGCGGAACCGAACATCGGCGACGGCGTGAGCGACGCGCCGAGCTCCTCGAGCACCAGGTGCTGCTCGACGACGGTGGCACCGAAGCCGCCGAACTCCTCCGGGATCGCGAGTGCCGCGACACCGACCTGCTGGCACAGCAGATCCCACAGGCCGCGGTCGAACGCCTCGCCCGACTCGAGCGTCTTGCGCAGCGCGGCCGCGTCGGCCCGCTTGCTCAGCAGCTGGGCAACGATCTTGCGGAGCTCGAGCTGCTCCTCCGAGAACACTCCGACCCCACTCACAGCGCGCTCGCAATCCGTGCGCGGTGTGCGGAGGCGGTGCCCCACGCGGACTGCAGGGCCCGCGTCTTGGTCAGCCACAGCGACAGGTCGCACTCGAGGGTGTAACCGATCGCGCCGTGGACCTGTAGCGCCTTGCGTGACGCCACGTACGCGGCGTTCGCGGCGGCGACCTTGGCGGCCGAGACGTCGCGGGCGACGGTGTCGGATCCTTCGGCGATGGAGATCGCCGCGCCGTACACCAGCGGGGTCGCCATCTCGACGGCCACGAGGGCGTCGGACATGTGGTGCTTGACGGCCTGGAAGCTACCGATGACGCGACCGAACTGCGAACGGTTCTTGGCGTACTCGGTGGCCGTCTCGATCATCGCGTGGCCGGCACCGATCAGCTGCGCCGACGCGGCCAGGGCCGCGAGGTCGTAGGCCTTCTCGGCGGCCGCGGCGACGTCCGCGCCCTGTGCCAGCGTCTCGACCGACTCGACCTCGAAGAGGCGGCGGGCCGGGTCGACCGACTCGAGCTGCGTGGTCGGGCGGACCAGCTCGAGGGTGTCGCCCGAGACCCGCAGGACCGGCTCGGCGACATCGGCGTCGAGGGCACGCGGTGTGGACGGCTCGAGCACCAACGACGCGAGGGTGCCCTCGGCGATCGCGGGCAGGAAGCGCTTGGCCAGCTGCTGATCGTTGAGCGCGGACAGCAGAGCGGGTACCGCCGCTGCCGTTTCCAAGATCGGGCCCGGCACCGCGGCGCGGCCCAGTTCGATGAACGCGACGGCCAGATCGGCCGGATGCGCGCCGATGCCGTCGAACTCCTCGGGCACGGCGAGCGCGGTCACGCCGGTCTCGGCGAGCTGCTGCAGCAGAGCCAGACCCGAGGCGGTGTCGTTCTCGCCCCACGACCGGACGACGGCCGGGGTGTTGGCGTTGGCGAGCAGGCCGCGCAGGCTGCCCGCGAAATCACGCTGCTCGGTGGACAGGGAGAATTTCATCGATCCGCCTTCGGGAGTCCGAGCATCCGCTCGGCAACGATGTTGCGCTGAATTTCGTTGGTGCCGGCGTAGATCGGGCCGGACAGCGAGAACAGGTAGCCGTCCTGCCACTTGCCGGCCAGTTCACCGTCGGCGCCCAGCAGGTCGAGGGCCGTCTCGTGGATGCGGACGTCGAGCTCGGACCAGAAGATCTTGTTGATCGAGCCCTCGACGCCGAGGGGGACACCCTCGAGCATGCGGGTGACGGTGCCCCACGTGTGCAGGCGGTACGCCTCGGCGCCGATCCACGCGTCGACGACGCGATCGCGTGCCGCGGTGTCGGTGTCGTCGGCGTTCTCCTTCCACACCTCGATCAGGCGGTTGACCGCCGAGATGAAGCGGCCGGGGCTGCGCAGCGACAGGCCGCGCTCGTTGGACGCGGTGCTCATCGCGACGCGCCAGCCGTTGTTGACCTCACCGACCACGTCGGTGTCGGGCACGAACACGTCCTCGAAGAAGATCTCCGCGAAGCCGGGTTCGCCGTCGAGCTGCGGGATCGCGCGTACGGTGACGCCGTCCTGGTTCAGCGGGAACATGAAGTACGTCAGGCCCTTGTGGCGCTGGGCCTCCGGGTCGGTGCGGAACATGCCGAAGCCCCAGTCCGCGTACACCGCGCGCGAGCTCCACGTCTTCTGCCCGTTGAGGATCCAGCCACCGTCGGTGCGTCGCGCCGTCGAGCGGATGCCGGCGAGGTCGCTGCCGGCCTCCGGCTCGGACCACGCCTGCGCCCAGATGACGTCCGCGCGGGACATGCTCGGCATGATGCGCGCGAGCTGCTCCTCGGTGCCGTGCTCGAAGAGCGTCGGCGCGAAGAGGAAGATGCCGTTCTGGCTGACACGGCCGGGGGCGCCGGCCTTGTAGTACTCCTCCTCGAAGAGGACCCACTCGATCATCGACGCGTCGCGGCCGCCGAATTCCACGGGCCACGAGACGGTCGACAGGCGGGCGTCGGCGAGCTTGTGCTCCCACTCGCGGTGGGCCTCGAAGCCCTCCGCGGTGTCCATCGACGGCAGCGGTTCCGCCGGGACGTTGGCAGCGAGCCATTCGCGCACTTCCAGCTGGAAGGCGCGGGCCTTCTCATCCAGTTCGAGATCCACTATTTCGCCTTCGCTTTCATACTGTTGACGTCCATTCCACCCAGCGAGTCCCTGCCCACTTCGGCATTGTGTGCGTGGGCAAAGTGGTGCAGGCCGAACACCGAATCCATACCGGCGCGCTGACCCATCAGGTCCTCGCACTGGTTGACTGCCTTCTTGGTGAGCGCCAGACCGAACCGCGGCATCTCCGCGACCCGCGCGGCCAGCGCGAGCGTCTCGGTCTCGAGGTCGGCGCGCGGCACCACCCGATTGACCATGCCCACCTCGTACGCGCGCTGCGCGGAGAAGCGATCGCCCGTGAAGAGGATCTCCTTCGCGAACCGCGATCCCAGCACCCACGGATGCGCGAAGTACTCGACACCCGGAACGCCCATTCGTACAACGGGATCCGCGAAGAATGCGTCGTCCGAGGCGACGATGAGGTCGCAGCACCACGCGAGCATCAGGCCACCGGCGATGCAGGCGCCGTGGATCTGGGCGATCATCGGCTTCGGGATCTCGCGCCACCGGCGGCACATGCCCAGGTAGACCTCGGTCTCGCGGGCGAAACGCTGATCACCGCCGGACTTGCCGAGATGGTCCCACCACAGGGCGGCCTTGTTCTCGTAGTGCACGTGATGGTCGCGGCCCGGCGTACCGATGTCGTGGCCGGCGCTGAAATGCTCGCCGTTGCCGGCCAGCACGATCACCTTCACGTCGTCGTCCTCGACGGCGCGCTCGAACGCGGCATCGAGGGCGTACGTCATGACGGAGTTCTGCGCGTTGCGGTAGTCGGGACGGTTGAGCGTCACGAACGCAACGTGGTCGCGCACCTCGTAGGTGACGACCTCCCCCTCGTCGGGAACACCGTCCCGATCGGAACCACCGTGGGGGACACTCATGCCTTGCCCTCCCGCAGATCGTTCTTGAGCACCTTGCCGGAGGGGTTCCGCGGCAGCGCGCCGACGACCGTCACCTCACGCGGGATCTTGAAGTTCGCCAGGCGCTCCTTGCAGAACGCGACGACATCCTCGGCGGTCACGGTGACGCCCGCCTTCGGCACGACGTAGGCACGGCCCACCTCGCCCATTCGCTCGTCCGGGATGCCGATGACAGCGGCCTCCGCGAGGGAATCCATGCGGGCGAGAGCGTTCTCGATCTCGGCCGGGTACACGTTGAAGCCGCCGGAGATGTACATGTCCTTGAGGCGGTCGGTGATGTCGAGGTAGCCGCGCTCGTCGAGCACGCCCACGTCGCCGGTGTGCAGCCAACCGTCCGCGTCGATCGTCTTCTTCGTCGACTCCGGGTCGTCGAGGTAGCCCAGCATGACGTTCTCGCCGCGCACCAGGATCTCGCCGTGCTCGCCGATCCTGACCTCCATGCCGGGGATCGCGCGGCCCGACGACGTCGACACCGTGACCGGGTCGTCGTCGGTGCGGCACATGGTCACCACGACCGCCTCGGTCTGTCCGTAGGCGGTGATGACGGCGTCGTAGCCGAGTTCGGCCTGCATGCGCTCGACGAGGACGACCGGCACCGCGGCCGCGCCGGTGATGGCGACGCGCAGGCTCGACAGGTCGTAGTCGTCGCGGGTCGGGAAGTCGAGGATCGTCTGATGGATCGTCGGGGCGCCCGGCAGCACGCTGATCTTCTCGTTCGCGATGGTCGCCATGATCGTGGGGACGTCGAAGACCGCGGCCGGAACCATCGTGGCGCCACGCAGGATGCACACCATGAGACCGGCCTTGTAGCCGAAGGTGTGGAAGAACGGGTTGATGACCAGGTAGCGGTCATTGCTGTCGACCTCGGCGCAGTCCGCCCACGCGTCGGCGATGCCGACGGTCTGACGGTGCGCCGTCATGACGCCCTTGCTCTTGCCGGTGGTGCCGGACGTGAACAGGATGTCGGCGACGTCGTCGGGGGAGACGGCGCGGGCACGGGCGTCGGCCTCCTCGGCGGAGATCGGCTCGGCGGCCGCAGCGAGCTGATCCCACTCGAGGATCTCGCCGCCCGGGAACTCGGTGGTCGGGGCGCCGGCCGCGGGGTCGTCCGACGGCGTGCGCAGCACGAGCTGCAGCGTCGGGATGCCCTCGGGCCCGGCCGCCTTCAGGACGTCCGCGAGGCGATCGTTCTTGAGGAAGCGATCCGGGACGACCAGGACCTTGGCCTGGGTGCGCTCGAGCAGATCGAGGGCCTCGTGACCGGTGTAGCGGGTGCTGATCGGCACGAGCGTCGCGCCGGCGTACTGCGCGGCGAGGAACGCCTCGATCCAGTGGTGGGTGTTGGGCGCCCAGACCGCAACGCGGTCGCCTGCTTCGACACCCTTGGCCATCAACGCCCGGGCTGCGAGGCGCACGCGCTCCAGCAGTTCGGTGTAAGTGGTCCGGTCGGATCCGTCCGCTACAGCCTCGTTCGATCCGAATTGCTCAGCGGCGCGCCACAGCGCAGCCGGGGTCGTCCGGGGCTCGGTGGTCACATTCGTGCTCACAATCTCTCCTCAACGAGGCAGAACCTCTATACAAAGCAAGTGCTTGGTAGGGTACCGTATCGCTGTGGACGTTAGCCAGGGTATTGAGACCAGCGAGAAGACAGCCGCTGACGAGGCCTTTGCGCGGGAAATTCGTGATTGGCTCGAAGAGAACCTCTCCGGGAAGTTTGCCTCGCTGAAGGGCCTGGGCGGGCCGGGACGTGAACACGAGGCGTTCGAGGAACGCCTCGAGTGGGATCGTCACTTGGCCGCCGCCGGCTGGACCTGCCTCGGGTGGCCGAAGGAGTACGGCGGACGCGAGGCGACGCTGAGCCAGCAGATCATCTTCCATCAGGAATACGCGCGCGCCGATGCACCCGCCCGCGTGAGCCATATCGGTGAGGAGCTGCTCGGCCCGACGCTCATCGCGTTCGGCACCGAGGAGCAGAAGCAGCGCTTCCTGCCGGGGATCAAGACGGTCACCGAGCTGTGGTGCCAGGGCTACTCCGAGCCCGGCGCCGGTTCCGACCTCGCGAACGTGTCGACCACCGCGCGCCTCGACGGCGACCAGTGGACGGTCAACGGTCAGAAGGTGTGGACGTCGCTCGCGCACCTGTCCGACTGGTGCTTCGTCGTCGCCCGCACCGAGCCGGGATCGTCGCGCCACAAGGGCCTGTCGTACCTGCTGGTTCCCATGAACCAGGAGGGTGTCGAGGTTCGCCCGATCATCCAGCTCACCGGCACCTCCGAATTCAACGAAGTGTTCTTCGACGATGCGCGCACCGATGCGGACCTCGTCGTCGGCGGCGAGGGCAACGGCTGGGGCGTCGCCATGGGCACGCTCACGTTCGAGCGGGGTGTCTCCACGCTCGGGCAGCAGATCGGCTTCGCCCGTGAGCTCGAGTCGATCGTCGAACTGGCCGAGCGCAACGGCGCCGCGAAGGATCCGGCGATCCGCAACAAGATCTCCCGCGCCTGGATGAGCCTGCAGGTCATCCGCGCTCACGCGCTGCGCACACTCGCGAGCGTCGACGCGAGCGCCAACGGTGGCGAGGCGTCCGTCGCGAAGCTGCTGTGGGCCAACTGGCATCGCGGCCTCGGCGAACTCGCCATGGAGGTCCAGGGTGCGGCCTCGCTCGTCGGTGTCGAGAACACCGAGCCGGGCGAAGAGCTCAACGACCTCCAGCGTCTGTGGCTGTTCACGCGCGCCGACACCATCTACGGCGGATCGAACGAGATCCAGCGCAACATCATCGCCGAGCGCGTGCTCGGCCTTCCCCGAGAGGCACGCCCGTGACCGCCACCATCAAGTCCCCCCTCGCTGTCGCCCCCGTCGAGATCGAGGGCCACAACCTGTTGAAGGGCAAGAAGGTCGTCGTGACGGCCGCAGCCGGCACCGGCATCGGATTCGCCACCGCGCGCCGCGCGCTACTCGAGGGTGCCGACGTCCTGGTCTCGGACTTCCACGAGCGTCGTCTCGGTGAGACGGTCGAGAAGCTGGCGGCCGAGTTCGGCAGCCAGCAGATCGAGTCGTTCGTGTGCGACGTCTCGAGCACCGAGCAGGTCGACGCCCTCATCGTCGGCGCCGCCGAGAAGCTGGGCCGCATCGACGTTCTCGTCAACAACGCCGGGCTGGGTGGCGAGACCCCCGTCGTCGACATGACCGACGACCAGTGGGATCGCGTCCTCGACATCACGCTGACGAGCACGTTCCGTGCCACCCGCGCGGCGCTGCGCTACTTCAAGTCCGTCGACCACAACGGCGTGTTGGTGAACAACGCGTCGGTCCTCGGCTGGCGTGCGCAGCACTCGCAGGCGCACTACGCCGCCGCCAAGGCCGGCGTCATGGCGCTCACCCGCTGCTCGGCGATCGAGGCCGCCGAGTACGGCGTCCGCATCAACGCCGTCGCGCCGTCCATCGCGCGCCACGCGTTCCTGGCGAAGGTCACCAGTGAGGAACTGCTGGACCAGCTGGCGTCGTCCGAGGCCTTCGGCCGCGCCGCCGAGGTATGGGAGATCGCCGCGACCATCGCGATGCTGGCGAGCGACTACACCACCTACCTCACCGGCGAGATCGTCTCGATCTCGAGCCAGCGCGCGTAGGCACTCGTTCGTGAACGTCGTGGTGGCCGAATGTCACATCGGTGCAGTTGAACTGAACCGATGTGACATTCGGCCGCTGCGGAAAAGTGCCCACTGGGCGAAATGCGGCGATACCCTAGCAATCGCTTGGTTGGTAGGATGTCTCGCATGACTCCACCCCGAGGCGCCGACGAGTCTTCGAACAAGTCCGGGCGTCGCGCCGAGCTCCTCGAACTCGCCGCCGGCCTGTTCGCCGAACGTGGTCTGCGGGCCACCACCGTGCGCGACATCGCCGACGCGGCGGGCATCCTGTCCGGCAGTCTCTACCACCACTTCGACTCCAAGGAGTCGATGGTCGACGAGATCCTGCGCGGCTTCCAGGACGACCTGTTCGGACGCTATCGCGAGATCGTGGGCGCGGGCATGGGCTCTCGCGAGACCTTCGAGGGCCTCGTGGTCGCGTCGTTCGAGGCCATCGACGCCTCGCACAGCGCCGTCGCGATCTACCAGGACGAGGTCAAGCACCTCGCCACCAACGAGCGGTTCGCGTACCTGGCCGAGCGTAGCCAGGAGTTCCGCGACCTGTGGGTCGGGGTGCTCGAGGCCGGCGTCGCCGACGGCAGCTTCCGCAAGGATCTCGACATCGAGATCGTCTTCCGCTTCATGCGCGACACGGTCTGGGTGGCCGTGCGCTGGTACCGGCCGGGTGGCCCGATGACCGCCGAGGCTGTCGCCAAGCAGTACCTCTCCATCGTTCTCGACGGGCTTGCCAGCCCCGACTCCCACAAGTAATCCGAATCCAGGAGCTGTTATGCCCGAGGTTTACATCGTCGACGCGATCCGCACCGCGATCGGTAAGAAGAACGGCAGCCTGGCGCCCGTTCACCCGATCGACCTGGGCGCGCACGTTATCAAGGCAGTCGTGGAGCGCACCGGCATCGACCCGGCCGACGTCGACGACGTCATCTTCGGTTGCGTCGACGCGATCGGTGGCCAGGCCGGCAACATCGCGCGCCTGTCGTGGCTGGCCGCAGGCCTGCCGCAGCACGTGCCCGGCGTGACCGTCGACCGCCAGTGCGGCTCGAGCCAGCAGGCCATCCAGTTCGGCGCGCAGGCGATCCTCGCGGGCACCGCCGACATGATCGTCGCCGGCGGCGTGCAGAACATGAGCCAGATCCCGATCTCGGCCGCCATGATCGTCGGCGACCAGTACGGCTTCAGCACCCCCACCGCCGAGTCCAAGGGCTGGACCGAGCGCTACGGCAACGAGGAGGTGTCGCAGTTCCGCGGCGCCGAGATGATCGCCGACAAGTGGGACATCAGCCGCGAGGACCTCGAGAAGTGGGCTCTGCAGAGCCACGAGCGCGCCAAGGCTGCGATCGCCGAGGGCCGCTTCGAGAACGAGATCGTCGCGTTCGACGAGTTCAAGACCGACGAGGGCCCGCGTGAGACCAGCCTCGAGAAGATGGCGAGCCTCAACGTGCTGGTCGAGGGTGGCCGCCTGACCGCCGCCGTCGCCAGCCAGATCTCCGACGGCGCCAGCGCGCTGCTGCTCGCGTCGGAAGAGGCCGTCGAGAAGCACGGACTCAAGCCCCGCGCGCGCATCCACCACATGAGCGCCCGCGGCGACGACCCGATCTTCATGCTGAGCGCGCCGATCCCGGCCACCCAGCACGCGCTGGAGAAGACCGGTCTGACCCTCGACGACATCGACCTGATCGAGATCAACGAGGCCTTCGCGCCCGTCGTCCTCGCGTGGATCAAGGAGCTGGGCGCCGACCCGGCCAAGGTCAACGTCAACGGTGGCGCCATCGCCCTCGGCCACCCGTTGGGCGCGACCGGCACCAAGCTGATGGCGACGCTGCTCAACGAGCTCGAGCGCACCGGCGGCCGCTACGGTCTGCTCACCATCTGCGAGGGTGGCGGCACCGCGAACGTCACGATCATCGAGCGCATCCAGGACTAGTCCTCACCGCTCGCGAATGCCCTCCCGGTTCGATTCCGAACCGGGAGGGCATTTTTCGTCTCTCGTTACAGTGACCGAGTCACATCTCCGACGATCGCCCGAGTCACGGTCTCGATCGAGTCGACGATCCGTTCGGCGCGCTCTCCGCCCGCAGCCAGCGGCCGCGCCGCGCCGGCGACCATTCCGAGCAGCAGCACGGCGGCCCCGTCCGGGTCCATGTCGGGCCGGACTTCGGTGATCAACGCGCTCAGGTGGTCGTACCAGAAGCGGTGCAGCTCGTCGGCGCGCTCGTCCGGCGCCCCCGCGTCGTACGCGGCGATGAGTGCGGGGCGATCGACGATCAGGTGTGCGAAGGCGAGCAGGAAGGCGACGAGTCGCTCGCCCGCGGGCGCGCCGGGGCCGAGCGGCGGTGGCGCGTCGAGGACCGCCTCGCGCAGCGCGTTCGCATGCTCGAACACGACTGCCCGCACCAATTCGTTGCGGTTGCCGAAGCGGTGGAACACCGTCGCCTTTCCGACGCCGGCCTCCGCCGCGATCTGTTCGATGGACACGTGGTCCGGCCCGTGCTCGGTGAACAGGCGCTCCGCAGCGGCGAGGATCGCGCGCCGGTTTCGGGCGGCGTCGGCGCGTTCCGGTCGTGCCTCGGGCATCGAATCTCCTGGGGGTGTTGCGTATCGGTGACCGAATATATCTTGACCGCCGGTCCAGATCCCTGCATGCTCTAACTGAACCGACGGTCCAGTTAAGGGGAGATGTGATGCGTGGAATCGTGTGGACACAGCCAGGTGCGCCGGAGGTGCTGGCGGCGCGTGAGATTGCGGACGTGCACGCCGCCGCGGGGCAGGTGCGGGTGCGTGCGGAGGCAAGCCCGGTGCTGTGGATCGAGACGCGGATGCGATCGGGGGCAGCGCCCTCGCCCGGTTCGTCGCCGATGGTCTTCGGCTCCCAGGCGGTGGGGGTGGTCGACGAGGTGGGCGACGGCGTCGATCCGCGCCTGATCGGTACCCGCGTTGCGGTGAGTGGCGTCGCGATCGGTGCGCACGCCGAGTTCGTATGCGCCGCCGCCCAGCAGTGCGTGGCGGTGCCGGACGCGATCGGCGCGGTGGAGGCCGCGGCGGTGCTCACCGGCGCCCCGGTCGCGCTCGCGCTACTGGAACGGGCCGGCGATCTACGCGATGCAACCGTCCTGGTCGAGGCGGCGGGCAGCGGGATCGGCGCGTACCTGACGCAACTGCTGCGCGGGCGGGTGGGTCGTGTCGTGGCGACCGCGGGCAGCGACGAAAGCCGCACCCGTGCCGAATTATTCGGTGCGGATATCGTGCTCGATCATGCCGATCTCGATCGGCCGGGCGCGCTCGAGGCCGCGGCGGGAGGCCACACGATCGACGTGGCGTTCGACTCGATCGGGGGGTCGGCGGCGCGGCACGTGCTCGGCTCGCTGACGCCCCTGCACGGACGGCTGTTGTCGTACGGCATGCTCTCCGGACAGGCCCCCGACATCGCCGCGGCGGACCTCTACGCCGGCGGGTACACCGTCACGGCCTGCGCCGGGCCGGCCTGGCTCGAGCGTGTCGCCGAGCTTCGTGCGACGGCCCTCGACCGGATCGTGGACGGCACGATCAGTCCGGTGATCGACTCGACGATGTCGCTCGGCGCGGTCGCCGCAGCGCACCGCCGCGTCGACGAACGTGCGACCCGCGGAACGATCGTGCTCGTGCCCTAGTTCCGGCTCGGGTTCGTCGTCTGGCTCTTCCCGCCCCCGCGTTTTGCGCACTTTTCGCGCGTCAGGCGCCCGGCAGGGCGCGCCAAGTGCGCAAAACGCGGATTTGGAGAGGAAGGGGAACGGGTGTCAGCTGCTTTCGGCTGTCCGTTCCGATCGGTCCGGGGCCGGGGCGTCCGTCGCCTCGGTTTGCGGGCCTCGGCTGATCAGCCAGCCGACGGCCGCCGCGAGCGGGAACATCACGACGCCGTAGACGGCGGCGGGGATCGCAATGTCGACGCTGTCGAGAACGCTGATGGAGATCGCGATCGCCAGCGTGCTGTTGTGGACGCCGATCTCCATCGAACATGCGATGGACTGACGCTGTCCGGCGCCGAGGGCCTTCGGAATCCAGTAGCCCACAGCGAGACTCGCGACGCAGAAGAGTGCAGTGATGGCGCCGACGTCGGCGAGGTAGCTGCCCACGTTCTCGCGTTCGGCGACGATGGTGCCGACGATGACGAGAACCAGCACGACCGCAGACGCGATGCGGACGGGCTTGTCCATGCGGCGCGCGAAGTCGGCGCGATTCGCCCGAACCAGCATGCCGATCGCGACGGGGATCAGCACGATCGCGAACACCTGCAGGATCTTGCCGAACTGCAGGCCCATCGAGGTGCCCGTCTCGGCGGGATCGAAGTAGCCGATCGCGAAGTTTGTGACGATCGGCAGTGTGATCACGGCGATCACCGAATTGACTGCGGTGAGAGTGATGTTGAGGGCGACGTCGCCGCGGTAGAGGTGGCTGAACAGATTCGCGGTCGTGCCGCCGGGGGAGGCGGCGAGAACCATCATGCCGACTGCGAGCAACGCGGGCAGGTCGAACAGCAGCACCAGACCGAAGGCGATGGCGGGCAGGATCAGCAGCTGGCACGCCAGCGCGATCGTCACGACGCGGGGATGTTTTGCGACGCGGGCGAAGTCAGCGGTCGTCAGCGACAGGCCGAGTCCGAACATGATGATCGCGAGCGCGGCCGGCAGGGCCACTGTGGCCAGGGGAGAGTCCATGTCGTTCGCCGTTCTCGTGTGCGGATGTGACGCGAACGGTAACGACAGTCTGGTGCACGAGTGGGCGGAATGCCCGAATAGATGCTGGCGGAATCGGTCTCGGCGCCGGCACCACGATGGAGTCGGCGCCGAGTGTCCGTCAGTTGCGGTTGCGAGCCACGCCGGCGATCTGAGAGTTCACCGGCACGAAGGGTGAACGCAGCCGGTAGGTCTCGACGGTCGTCTCGGCAAATCCGACGGCCTCGATGACCGCCTGCAGGTCTCGTTCGCACGAGCAGCCTTCGAAGGTCCAACTCCATGGCCGTCGCACAGCCCGCTGCAGGCGGCGGAGCGCCGTGCCGTCAGGAGCGGCAACGTGTTCCAGGAAGGCGTATTGCCCGCCGGGGCGCAGAATGCGGTGGACTTCGGACAGGACGGCGACGGGATCGGTCACGGTGCAGAGCAGGAGGCTGGATATCACCGCGTCCACCGACTCGTCGGGCAGATCGATCCGCTCTGCACTGGTGGTGTGCAGTTCGAGATCGATATGGGCGCGTGCGGCTCGTGCGCGCAGGCGATCATGCATCGCCGGGTTCGGTTCGACGGCGATCAGCCGGGTGCCGGCGCGGAGGTAGCGCAGGTTGGCGCCCACGCCGGGCCCCAACTCGACGACGGTGGCTGGAAGGCTGCCGAAGAGGGATTGCTTGTGCGGACGCAGCAGGCGATCAAGGTACCGGTCGAGCGCAGTGAAGAACAGTGCGTTGAACGGCCCGCGCAGCGGATGAGGTCGGAACTGGTCGGGCAGTGTCGGTGCAGACTCCCTCGGCTCGAGGGACAAAACGTCGTGTCGGGCATTCATCGCTGACATTCCTTTCGGGATTCGCGGTCGGTCGAACTGACTACGAGCCTGGCGGAGCAGCGCAGCGAGGGATAGGCGGGAATCACCCCTGCCGGTACCTCAATCCGGTACCTCATCCGGTACCACCGAGTCGGTCGCCGAGGAGACGTGGCGGGCCCACCAGGCGGCGACCTGGGCGCGGGACGTGAACCCGAGCCTCAGACGGATGCGCTCGACGTGTCCCTCGGCGGAGCGCTCCTCGATGCCCAACCGCTGGGCGATCTGCCGGTTGGTCATGCCCTCGGCGACGAGCGCCGCCACCTCCAGTTGCCGGGCGGTCAACTCGCCCGAGGGCGAGGTCGACGGTTCCGAAGACGGCGTGGCGTGGCCCTCGCCCAGGAATTCGAGGATCGCTCGGACGACGGCGGACGCGTCGCCCACATGCGGGAAATGGCTGCTGCCGGGCAGCGAAACCAGCCGCGCTCCGGGGATGTGTGCGGCCAGCTCCCGGCCCGCGCGGTAGGGCATCGCCCGGTCTTCGCGACGGTGCACCACCAGCGTCGGGGCGGTGACGCGTGCAAGTAGATCGGTCACGTCGGTCTCGTAGCACTGGGCGAGCAGGCCGACGGCGAGATCGGGTGACGCAGCCTCCTGCTGCAGGCGGGCGAAGAGCGCCTTGGTCGTTGCGTTGCCGTCCGGAAGGAAGACGTCGGACAGCAGTTCGGACCCCAAGCCCCAGTGAGCCCGGACCAGGCCCAGCATCGCGGTGCGGACCTCCGGCGTGGCGATCTGCGAGCCGTCGGCGTAACCGCCGTACAGGATCAGCCGGCCCACGCGCTGTGGAAACCGCGCTGCGAAAGCGGCCGACACCGGCGCGCCGAGGGAGATGCCCAGCAGGTCGACACTCTCCAGGTCCAGGTGATCGGCAAGGGCCTCGAGGATCACCAGATCGGTGTCCAGCCCTTGCGCACCCGGCCAGGGGTCGGAGAGCCCGCAGCCGGGGCGGTCGTATTGCACAACCATCCGAATCGCCGACAGCGGAGCGAAGAAGGCGCGGTAGGCCGGGTCCTGCCACAGCAGTTCCAGATGGCTGATCCACGCCGCGGGTACCAACAGCGCTTTTCCCTGTCCCGTGCAGGCGTAGGCGACCCGCGCGCCGGTCGGCGTCGTGCAGAAACGGACCGGGCGGTGCGGCTCGAGTGCCTCCCGCGACGACGGTTGGCCCATGTGGGCCTCCAGCCATTGATGTCTACGCCGACACCATCATGCCCGAAGATATGGCGGTACGGCGTGCGGTGACGTGGTTCATTCGAGGCGACGCGGGCGGAGCGACAACCGGAAGTCGACCGGCATCAGCGTCAGCCGCTCATGGACGCACAGCTGATAATCGGGATCGGCCGAGAAGTCGTAGCGGCGCAGGACCGTGCCCAGCACGAGGACGGCCTCGTGGATCGCGAACTGTCTTCCGATGCAGGCTCGTTCGCCGGTGCCGAACGGTTTGTAGATATGCGGAGCCCGGCCGCGGACGTGCTCGGGGGCGAAGCGGTCCGGGTCGAACCGCTCGGGATCGTCGCCCCACGCCGGGTCGCGGTGCAGGGAGGGGATGAGGACGAGCACCCACTCGCCGGCCTTCATCGGATACCGACCCGCGAGAACGGTGTCCGTGCGGGCCTCGCGCGCGTAGGCGGGAGCCGTGGGCCACAGGCGCAGCGTCTCGTCGAGGACCCGTCGGACGTAACGCAGCTTGGCGACCTTCTCGAACGTCGGAGCCTCATCGCCCCACACCGCGTCGACCTCGGCGCGCGCCTGGGCGAGCACATCCGGATTGCGGGACAGGTAATGCAGCGCGAAAGACAATGCACCGGAGGTGGTTTCGTGTCCGGCGACGAGGAACGTCACCACCTGGTTGCGGACGTTGACCTCGTCGAGGCGGTTCGGATCGTTCTCGCGGGCGGCGCGGAGCATGATATCGAGAAGGTCCTCGGGGCCGGACCCGAGGCTGTCGCGGCGCTGCCGGATCACCTCGTCCACCACCTCCGCCAGATAGGCGGTATCGGCGACGTTCTGTATGTCCGACTTCCGGTAGAGAAGCCTCCCGAGACCCGGCACGTTGCGGAAGGTGCGTCGCTGCGCGTGCGTCAGGGCGCGGACCATCGCCTCCACGAACGGATGTGGCTGACCCCGGCGGAACGAGTCGAAGGAGTAGCTGAAGCCGGCGCGTCCGATCGTCTCGAGCGTCAGCTTCGTCATGTCCGACGACACATCCACCGGTGCGCTGCCGACGTGGCCGTCCCAGTGGTCGGTGAGCTCACCGGCAACCCGGACCATGATGTCGTGGTACGAGCGCATCGCCGACTGTGTGAACGCGGGCCGCAGCAGATTGTGTGCGCGCGCCCAATTCGGTTCCTCGTTGTAGGCGGTGAACAGTCCGTCGCCGCCGATACCGCGCAATTCCGCGATCCCCGGGGCCACGTTCTTGGCGAAACGCGACTCGTCGGACAGCTCGGCGACCATGTCGGCGCCGGACACGAAGACGAACCGATGGCCCAGCGCGTTGCGCTCGAAGATCGGCCCCAGTTGCCGGCCGAGCCGCATCGAGTCCTGCACCGGGGTGTGCAGCGAGACGCCCAGGACGTCGCCGAGCAGGGGCAGACGTCGTGGCGGATGCGGGATGGCAGCTGTCTCGGTCAGGTTCTCTACGACGTGCATCGTGCCCCCGCGGTCGCTGTCCGGTGTCTGATACCGAAAGTACGCGGTAATCAGGATGCGGAACAGCCTTTCGCCCGAGCCGATGCGGGGCTACCGTTCGGGCATGTGCCGAAACATCACCGAGTTGCGTGGGTTGGAACCGGCAGCCACCGCCGAGGAGATCGAGGCCGCTGCGCGGCAATACATCCGGAAGGTCAGCGGCGTCCACAAGGTGTCCGACACCAACCACGACGCGTTCGAGAAGGCCGTCGAGCAGGTCACGGCCACCACGATGGAACTGCTCGCTGCCCTGCCGCCGCGTCGGCAGCCGCCCAGGACGGTCCCGCCGCTGCGCCGCCCCGAGGTGCGGGCGCGAATGGCTGCGGCGAAGGGCGCGGCCTCCGGTTCGTGACGTGAGGGGCGCGCGGACGTAGGCGGGCTCTGCTGCTAATCTGCGCTCTGCACTACACCGACCGGGGGAATCGAGTCGGCGGGGGACGTTTTCGTGATGGGGGCGGCAGGGATGCCGAGGGGGATGAGCGGGCATTCGTATGCCCGCGTTCGAGCTGTGCCGGGCCGTGCTCGCCCGCACACGCCGGCATTCCGGGCATTCCTGACCGGGCATCGGCGTTCATCGTCTCCGCTGACACGCGGCTCCTCCGGTGCTGAACAGAGCGACGGCTCAGTCTCGAATCACCAATGGGGGGATCTTTCGATGGGTAAGCACCGTAAGAGCAGGGTCAGCACGCTCGCCAAGATGGCGTTGGTTCCGTCCGCCGCAGCCGCGGTGGTCGTGGCAGCGTCGGGGGCGGCGTCCGCCGTGCCGAACGAACTCCCCTCCCAGGGCGGTGTGACGACGGCGCCTCCCACACAGGGTGGCGTCACCGCGACGCCCCGGACCCAGGGCGGGGTCACCTCCACGCCCACCACTCAGGGTGGCGTGACAGCGGCACCGGCGCAGCCCGAGCCGGTGTACTGGGTGGCGCCGCCTGCGCAGTACGAGGACGTCGAGTACCAGCCGCTCGAGAACTACGACTACGGCACCAACACGTATGACGCGCCCGACGACTACTACGTGGCACCCTTCCGGGTCGAGGAACTGCACCTGCCCACGTACGTCGAGCCCACGGCGCCCATCATCGCGCCGCGCGAGACCCTCCGCCTCGGCACCTACCATGTGGCGCAGCCCAACTGGATCACCGATGGCGACCTCGCGCGCACCAACAACACCTCCGCCGTCATCGAGGCCGAGGTGTCGACGTTCTGGCGGTCGCTGGGTGTCGAGACGACTCGCGCGAATCGACTCGCAGCGGCGCAGATCGGTGGTGGCGCCGCGGGTGCGATCGGGACGGGCGTCGCCGGCGCGCTCATCGGCGGGACGATCGGCGGCAGTATCGGTGCGGGAATGTGGGGTGGACGGGACCTCGCGATTCCCGGTGGACAGGTTGTCTTCGTCACCAACGGCACTATCGGAACAGCGATCGGTGCTGTCGTCGGCGGAGTGATCGGTGCCGTGCCCGGAGCAGTCACGGGAGTTGTTGCCGGCACCACTGTCGGCGCCGGCGACCTCGGCGAGCCGCAGGAACTCCCCGCCGAGGTGCGTAGCTACTTCAACGACGTCGACAAGCCCGCGGTCACCACCCAGACGAAGGACGCCCTCGCACAGTGGGAGACCAACCCGGTCGGTGGCGCGGCCACGTCGGCAGTGCGGGACATCGTGAATGCTGCGCCCGGAATCGACCGTCAGGCACGTGATTTCGTGGCGGCACAGCCCGGCGGCGGGCAGTTGCTCGGACAGATCGACGCCAGGCTTACCGGATTCGTCCAGGAATCCTCCCTGGGCGTCGCCGCGAACATGATCGGCGAGGCCGTCGGCGCCGGCGTCCAGGCTTGAGACCCGGGTGGGGCGGGTTGTATTCCGCCCCACCCGCCTACCTCGGAGGAGAAATGGCGACCGACAATCGGAACGGACCCGCACTGTTCCCGGACGTGACTGAGCAGTTCGGATCGGCAGAGGTGCCAGAAAGTGCTGTTGTGCAACCGGTTGCGATCGTCCGTGAGCCGGTGGACCAGGTCGCGGCGGAAGTGGTCGCTGCCGACGTGCAGACGGTCGACGAGGAATCGGTGTCCGACTTCGAGTACCGCCCCACCTGGCTTGCGGCGGCACCGGCGAAGCATTCCGGCGCACCCGCCCCGCGCCGGCCGAGGAAGCCGCTCTACCTGGCGGGCGCCGCGGTTTCGCTCCTGTGCGTCGCCGGCGCCGCGGCCGCGGCGGTGCTCCTGGGCGGTGACCGGGAGACCGTCGGATCGGCCGTGCCGGTGCCGGGGGAGACCTCTGCCGATTCGGGGACCCCGGCGGTCTCGACAGCCTGGTGCGCCGACGCGGTGAGCGCGGGCAGGAGCGTCGGTCGAGGCCCGGGGAGCGTCGACAACGGGCCCGGCGCGATCCGTGCGTTCGACCACGCGTACTACGTCGAACGGGACGGCGGCCGGGTGGCGTCGCTGATGGTCACGCCCAATCCGGTTCCGGAGATCCAGAAGTGGATCGACGACGTTCCCGCCGGCACCGAACACTGTGTCACCATCGCGTCCACCGAGAATCCGAACACCTACGAGGTCGACCTCGGACTGCGGATGCCCGACGGCACCGACGGCGCCATCCGTCAGCGCATCACCGTCGCTGCTTCACCCGGCGGATTCAGGATCGCGAAGGTGGAGGATCTGCGATGAACAACGTGGTGGCGCTGCGCAGGGTTCCGAAAGTCGCCGAGCCCGAACGGGTGTCGGCGGTGGTGGTCGCGGGATCGGGCGGGGCCGCAACCACTACCACCGCGTTCGGCCTTGCCACGGCCCTCAGATTAGGCACGGGCAAGGAGGTCTCGGCCGTCGATGCCACCAGCGACAGCGGTAACCTGCTCTCCCGCACCGGGTGTGGGATGGTCGATGCGGCCCGTTCGATTCGCCAGTTCGAGGCGCACATGGCCCTGACGTCGGCCGGCGTCGTCGTGGTCGGCAACGGTGGCGGCCGGCTCGGCGATCCGGCGATTGTCGACGAATTGCTCGCGGCCAGGCACAGCGCCAGGATCCACGACGTCGGGACCGCCCTGCGCTCGCCGCGACTGGCGCCTCTGCTGCGTTCGAACGCCGCGCTCGTGATCGTCACGCCGGCCCGGTCCGAGCCTCTCAGCCGTATGCGTGACGCCCTCACCTGGGTGATGTCGGCGTACGGCGAGGACGTGTTCGGACGGACCATCGTCGTTGTCTCGCACCAGATGCCGGACACCCCAGTGGACCTGGCTGCGATCAGGGCGGCGTTGGCACCGCGCATCGCGGGGTTCGTCGAGGTGCCGTTCGACGCGACACTCGCGCAGCCGGGCGTGCTCGACCACCGCCGTCTGGCACCCGGCACCCTCGATGCCTGGACCGATGCCCTCGACGTCCTCGGCGGGCTGCTGACCCGTCCCGCGCGGCCTGCGGAGTCGGACGGCGAATTGGCCTGAAACGGAAGAAGGGACCCCTCACGCGCTGGTGGCGTATGAAGGGTCCCTTCAGCGGAGAGCCGGGAAGCCGGTCAGGCCTTGAGGTCTCCAAGTGCATCGATGCGCGCCGCGGCGTCGGCCATGATGCGCTCGATCAGTTCCTTGCAGCTGGGCAGGTCGTTGATCATGCCGACGACCTGACCGGACGCGAGCACGCCGGCTTCGGTGTTGCCCTCGACCAGACCGGCCTTGAGCAGCATCGGGGTGTTGGCGGCCATGATGATCTGCTGCCACGTGCGGTCGCCGGACTTCTTCATGGCGAGGCCGTCCTTCGCCAGCGTCGTCCACTTCATGCCCGTCATCGCCTTGAACTTCATCGCGTTCTTGGTAGCCGCGACGAGTCCCTTTGCGTAGCTGGACTTCTCCAGCGCATCCACGAGCTCGGTGTTGAGCACGCGGTGCGGCATGCCGTCGACCTTCTTCGACACCGTGGTGTCCGTGAGGCTGCGCTTGAGGTACTCCTGCTTGACCGAGTCCGGCACCGCCGAGTCGCTCGTGAGGAGGAAGCGGGTGCCCATCGCGACGCCAGCGGCACCGTACGACAGCGCCGCGGCCAGGCCGCGACCGTCGAAGAATCCGCCGCCGGCGACGACCGGGATGTCGACCGCGTCGAGCACGGACGGCAGCAGCAGCGTCGTAGCGACACCGCCGGTGTGGCCACCGCCCTCACCGCCCTGCACGATCACCGCGTCGGCGCCCCACGAGGCCACCTTGACGGCGTGCTTGGCCGCACCGATCGACGGGATCACGACGATCCCGTTGTCCTTGAGCTTGGCGATCAGTTCCTTCTTGGGTGCCAAGGCGAACGACGCGACCTTGACGCCCTCGCGGATCAGCAGATCGCAGCGCTTCGAGGCATCCGACGCGTCGGCACGCATGTTGACGCCGAACGGCTTGTCGGTCAGCTGCTTGGTCTTGATGACCGCAGCCTCGAGCTCCTCGTACGTCATCGTCGCCGAGGCGAGGATGCCGAGGCCGCCCGCGTTGGCGGTGGCCGCGGTCAGGCGCGGGCCGGAAACCCAGCCCATGCCCGTCTGCACGATCGGATGCTCGACGCCCACCAGTTCGGTGAACGGCGTCTTCAGCACCTGGTTCACAGCGAGACCTCGCGGTCACGCAGGCTCTTCGGGTCGATGACCTCGCGGATCAGGCGCAGCTCCTCGGCGGTGGGCTCACGGGTGATGCCCGCCGAGTCCAGACCGGCGATCTCGAAGGAGGTGTTGGCCTTGACGTCCTCGGCGGTGACGCCGGGGTGCAGGCTCACTGCGCGCATCGTCTGGCCGGGGCCCTGGAAGTCGAACACACCGAGGTTCGTGACGACCTGGTGGTTCTTCAGGAAGCGGAACGCCGGGTTCTCCGGGTCGACCTTGTCGTAGCCGACACCGCACACCACATCGACCTTGTCGGCGAACACGCGCGAGGAGTGCTTGCCCACCCAGTAGCTGGTGGCGTGGTTGATGGTGTTGCCGGGGGCGCCGCGCAGGCCGAACATCTGGCGGGTCGGCTTGTCCAGCGGGCCGAACGCCGAGAGGTTCTGGTTGCCGAACTTGTCGATCTGGTTCGCACCCATCACCACGTGGCGACGACCCGATGCAACCACGTCGAACACCTTCGAGAACGGGATGTAGCCCTCGATCGGCGCGCTGGCGCCGATGGCCGGGGCCTCGGCCAGGATCATGGCCTCGCCGTCGGTGATGATCAGGTCCGGCTCGGTGGTGAGCTTGGCCAGGCGGGCACCGATCAGCGGCAGCGTCGCCATGGGGGAGGCGAAGATCTCGCCGGCATCGGCGAACAACTCGGCGCACGCGATGGCGCAGTACTCCGCGCGGGTTACCTCGGTCATGACTTCTGCTCCTCTGCGAACTTGCGCACGGCGGCCTGGTAGTCGTCCTCGCTGCCGGACAGGTAGGTGTCGGCGAAGGTCTGCCACGCCTCGGGGGTCTTGGCGGACTCGGCGTAGTGGCGCTGGAACTTCTCGTCGCGCTTGTAGCCGCCGGCGAAGGTGAAGTGAGCGCCGTTCGGAGCCTCGGTGACGGTGTCGACCATCGAGCGATTCAGGATCAGGGCCTGATTCGGGACGGACTTGACGAGCTCCTCGGTGGAGACGATCTTGTCGACGCTGAGGATGCGCTGCTCGGCTGCGAGGCAGAACAGGTCGTCGAAGTACGGGTCGACACCGGTGTATGCGGCGTTGCCGCGCTCGTCGGCCAGGTCCAGGTGGACCAGAGCAGCGTCGAGCTTCAGCGCGGGCATCGCGATGACGGACTCGGTGCGGCCATCGGCGTCCGGGTACGGGGACGCGACGGTCTTGAGCTCGTCGCCCCAGACGGTCTGCGCATCCGAGCCGAGGCCGGCACGGATCGGCATGAACGGCAGGCGCGCTGCGGCGGCCTGCAGGCCGGCCTTGACCATGCCCTCGTCCATCTCGCGGGACTCGATGGTCCCGGCGACGCGGGCCTGGGCGAACCAGGGGTCGTAGAACGGAGCCGAGTCCAGGGACACGAAGCCGTAGTAGGCGCGCTTGACCTTGCCGGCGGAGATCAGCAGGCCGAGGTCCGGGCCGAGGTATCCGACGACGGTCAGGTCCGTGACGTCGCTACGCAGCAGCGCGCGCACGAGGGCCATCGGCTTGCGCCGCGAGCCCCAGCCGCCGATGCCGATGGTCATCCCGCTCTGGATACCGGCGACTGCCTCATCCAGTGAGCGGCGCTTTTCGCGCTTCTCAGCCATTACTTGCTGTCTCCCTTGGGTGCGGTGGTGTTCGACTTCGGCTTGCCGGTTGCGACGAACTCGTCGCGGTGCTCGTCGGCGACGCCGGCGAGGTTGAGCTCGAACGTGAAGCCCTGCTCGATCCGGTAGCTGGTGTGGACGTCCATCACGTCGATGCGGTTGATGGCTTCCTTGGCACGGCGGATGACCCGGGTGTCCTTGGCCGCGATCTCGCCGGCGATCTTCAGTGCGCAGGCGTCGAGCTCGGCGCGCGGGACCACGTCGTAGACGGAACCGAAGTGCTTGAGCGTCTGGGCGTCGACGTTCTTGGCCGTGTAGTACAGCGTGCGCATCATGTGCTGCGGGACCAGGCGGGCGAGGTGCGTGGCCGCACCGAGCGCGCCGCGGTCGACCTCGGGCAGGCCGAAGATGGCGTCGTCGGACGCGACGATGACGTCCGCGTTGCCGACCAGGCCGACGCCGCCGCCGACACAGAAGCCGTTGACGGCGACCACGACGGGCACCTCGCAGTCGTAGACCGCGGAGAAGGCCGCAGCGCAGCCGCGGTTGGCGTCGATCAGCGCGCCGTGGCCCTCGGTGGCCTGCATTTCCTTGATGTCGACGCCGGCGTTGAAGCCGCGTCCCTCGGCTCGGAGGATCACCACGTGGGTCTCGGGATCCTTGCCCGCCGCGAGGATGGCGTCGGCCAACTCGAACCAGCCCTTGGACGGGATGGCGTTCACGGGCGGGTAGTCGACGGTGACCGTGGTGATCCCGGCACCGTCCGAGGTCGAAGTGATGCCCATGGCATGTTCCTTACGTCTGTTGACCGAACCAAGCGATTGCTTGGTAAGTTATCACAGACGGGTGCGGATGACCCGTGCCGCTTCAGGGAGGAACAAGGTGGATCTCGGTCTCGAAGGCAAGGTCGTACTGGTGACCGGCGGAGTGCGCGGAATCGGAGCCGGAATCAGCCGGTCCTTCCTGCGTGCGGGCGCAACGGTCGTCACGTGCGCGCGTCGTCCGAGGGAGGACACCGCCGAGCCCATCGAGGTCGACGGCCGCGGTGTCGACTTCATCGCGTGCGACGTCCGCGACCCCGAACAGGTGCAGTCGATGATCGACCAGATCGTCGCGAAGTACGGCCGGCTCGACTCGGTCGTCAACAACGCCGGCGGCGCACCGTTCGCGATGGCGGCGGACGCGAGCCCCAAGTTCCACTCCAAGATCGTCGAGCTGAACCTGCTCGCGCCACTGCTGATCTCGCAGATCGCCAACGCGGTCATGCAGAAGCAGGAGGACGGCGGCTCGATCGTGATGATCTCCAGCGTCAGTGGCAGCCGTCCGTCGCCGGGCACCGCGGCCTACGGCGCGGCCAAGGCCGGCATCGACTCCCTTGCGGCGAGCCTGTCCGTCGAGTGGGCCCCCAAGGTGCGGGTCAACTCGATCGTCGTCGGACTGGTGCAGACCGAGCTGAGCCACCTGCACTACGGAGACGACGCCGGCATCGAGGCCGTCGGCAGTACCGTCCCGCTGGGTCGGATGGCCCGTCCCGAGGACATCGGCAACTGTGCGACATTCCTGGCATCCCCGTTGGCGGCCTACGTCAGCGGTTCGACACTTACCGTCCACGGCGGCGGCGAGCGCCCGGCCTTCCTGGCCGCGGCTACTACTTAAGGAGAACAAGTGAGCGGTTTGCTTGACGGCCGAGTCGTCATCATCACCGGCGCCGGCCGTGGAATCGGTCGCGCCCACGCGCTGGCCTTCGCGGCCGAGGGCGCCAAGGTCGTCGTCAACGACATCGGTGTCGGCGGCGACGGCTCCAACACCGGCGAGACCCCTGCCGAGCAGGTTGTCGCCGAGATCAAGGCTGCCGGTGGCGAGGCCGTCACCAACGGTGACGACGTCGCGTCGTGGGAGGGCGCTCAGAACCTCATCCAGACCGCGTTGGACAATTTCGGCCGCCTCGACGTTTTGGTCAACAACGCGGGCTTCCTGCGTGACCGCATGCTTGTCGGCATGAGCGAGCAGGAGTGGGACTCGGTCATCCGCGTTCACCTCAAGGGCCACTTCGCCCCGCTGCGCCACGCCGCTGCATACTGGCGCGCCGAGTCCAAGGCCGGACGTCCCGTGGACGCACGCATCATCAACACCAGCTCGGGCGCGGGCCTGCAGGGCTCCATCGGCCAGGGCAACTACGCCGCGGCCAAGGCCGGCATCGCCGAGATGACCATCCAGGCTGCCGCCGAGCTCAAGAACTACGGCGTCTCCGTCAACGCGATCGCCCCCGCGGCCCGCACCCGCATGACCGTCGGTGCCGGTGGCGCGATGGCCGAGGCGATGGCCGCTCCGGAGGAGGGCTTCGACGCCATGGCACCGGAGAACATCTCCCCGCTGGTCGTGTGGCTGGGCTCCGCCGAGTCGAAGAACGTCACCGGACGCGTGTTCGAGGTCGAGGGTGGCAAGATCACCGTCGCCGAGGGCTGGCGCCACGGACCCACCCAGGACAAGGGTGACCGCTGGGATCCGAAGGAACTCGGACCGGTTGTCGCCGATCTGCTCGACAAGGCCGAGACCCCCACTCCGGTCTACGGCGCATAAGTCGGACAGAGAGAACGCCCGTGCGCACGATGCGCACGGGCGTTCTTCGTCTCGATGGGTGTTATGCCGGGGTGCGGATGATGAGCACGGTGCCGGGGAAGTAGGCGGCCAGTTCGCTGCGCGCCTGCTTGAGCGAGGCCGTGCCGTATCCCTGCTTCCGCGCGTCGGGCGCCACCCAGACCGCGACGTCGACCTCGTTGCCGTTGAGCTCACCGAACACCAGACCGACGCTGCTGGGCTCGTCACCGGTGGTGCACTCGGCAACCAGCCATGCCGCCGACTCGTCGTCGATGCGCTTCAGGCCGTCCTGGCGTTCCTGCTCGACGCGGTCCGCGCTCCACGGCGAGCCGGACTCGTCGAAGCGCTCCGTGGACCGCGCCCGGAACAGTGCGGTGTCCGCGTCCGAATCGGTGAACGGGCGCACGCGAACTCCCGCGCCGGTGCTGTACGGACGCTGCTCGGGCAGCCACTGCAGGGTGGCGTCGAGATCCTCGAGTTCGGTGCGGATGCGATCGCGTTCCTTGATCGTGAGCCGGTCGAAACGCAGACCCAGCACGGCCTCGGCGCAGAAATCCGAGGTGTCGAGCAGGTCGCGTACCGCCGCGACGGCGGCCTCACGATCCGCGCTCTCGACGATGGCGTCCAGGACCTCGTGGCGACGGTCGAGGGCCTTCAACAGGGCCGAAGCGATCTCGCGCCGATCGATCACCTGGTCGTGGTTCTTCACGGTCATGTTGCGACATTCCTCCTCGAGAACCGGGTGCCCGGCGCCGATGTGCCGGGCGTCGCCCACCATTATTCCCGCCCGAGGCCGCGCGGGGGAGGGCCGAAAGTTATTCGCAGATCACCACGGGAATCTGTCGGTCGGTCCACGACTGATAGTTGTCGAAGTCGGCGTACATGGCCACCAGGCGGGGCCACAGTTCGGCGCGCTCCTCGTCGGACGCGACCCGTGCCTGCATCGTCCGGACAGAGGATTTGATCTGGACCGTCACCTCGGGGTTCGCGCGAATGTTCAGATACCACATCGGATTCTTGGGAAGCCCGCCCTGCGACGCCACCAGGATCACCCGATCGCCGTCCTCGAGGAAGAGTAGCGGGCTGATCCGCGGTTGCCCGCTCTTGCGGCCGATCGTGGTGAGCAGGCAGACGGGGATTCCCCACGGGAAGGCGCTGCCGACTCGCCACTTGCCACCGAGACGCCCGCCGGTGGCCCGATACAGCTTCACGTTGAACTTCGACATCCATTTGATGATGCCGACCGTGTATTTCGAATCGAGCCCCGACGGGCGCGTGGTGGTCATCTTCCAGGTGCTCCGATCAGATCCGCTCGATGATGGTGCCGGTGGCCAGTGCGCCGCCCGCGCACATCGTGATGAGCGCGGTCGAGCCGTCACGGCGCTCGAGTTCGTGCAGCGCGGTGGTGATGAGGCGGGACCCGGTGCTGCCCACCGGATGTCCGAGCGCGAGGGCGCCGCCGTTGACGTTGACCTTGGCCATGTCGGGGCCGTGGACCTGTGCCCACGACAGCGCGACGGACGCGAAGGCCTCGTTGACCTCGAACAGGTCCAGGTCGCCGATCTTCATGCCGGCCTTCTCGAGCACCCGCGCCGTCGCCTGGACCGGGCCGTCGAGGTGGTACTCGGGCTCGGCGCCGACGAGGGCCTGGCTGACGATGCGGGCGCGCGGCTTCAGGCCCAGCGCGCGGGCGCGGTCCTCGTCCATGAGCATGACGGCGGCGGCGCCGTCGGAGATCTGCGACGACGTGCCCGCAGTGTGGGTGCCGCCCTCGAGAACGGGCTTGAGCTTGGCGAGGGACTCCGCGGTGGTGTCGCGCAGACCCTGGTCGCGGCTGACGACGTTCATCTCCGAGGTGGGCTGCTTGTCCGCGCCGATGACCGGTGCGGTGACCGGGACGATCTCGCGATCGAAGCGGCCCTCCTCCCAGGCCTGCTTCGCGCGCGCCTGCGACTGCACGCCGAGGGCCTCGAGGTCCTCACGAGTGAGCCCACGGCGCTTGGCGATCCGCTCGGCCGCGTTGAACTGGTCGGGCATGTCGATGTCCCACGACGCCGGACGACGCGGGCCCGCCTCGGTGCCGACGTTGGCGCCGAGCGGAACCTGGCTCATGGCCTCGACGCCGCACGCGATGCCGATGTCGATCGCACCGGTTGCGATGAGACCGGCGATGAGGTGGTTGGCCTGCTGCGCCGAACCGCACTGGCAGTCGATGGTGGTGGCGCCCACCTGCCACGGAAGACCGGCGGCGAGCCACGCGGTGCGGGTGACGTTGTTGGACTGCGCGCCGGCCTGCGTGACACACCCGCCGATCACCTGCTCGACCAGCACGGGATCGATGCCCGCGCGGTCTACGATGCCCTTCTGTACGGCACCGAGGATCTCGGTCGCGTGCAGTCCGGACAGCCAGCCACCGCGCTTTCCGATGGGGGTACGAACTGCCTCGACGATTACTGGTGTGCCCACGGCGGGCTCCTTTCGCTCTCTACTTCGAAAAGTAGAACAAGTTCTCCCCATCGGGCAAGGACCCGGTGGGTTGATTTTTGCCTAGTCTTTCCCTGATCGACGCTCTGTGATTCAATGCATATAGAACGTGTTCCACATCACTTCGCGGCCTGACCGCGAGGGCAGGAGACAGCAGTGGCGCAGCCCAATATTCCCGCAGGTTTCGACTTTACGGACCCTGACATCTACGCACACCGGATCCCGGTCGCAGAACTCGCAGAAGTTCGGAAGACCGAGCCGGTGTTCTGGGTCGAGCAGCCGGACGGCGTCGGTGGCTTCAACGACGGCGGATACTGGCTTGTCACCCGGCACGAAGACATTCGGGACGTCTCGCAGCGCAGCGACGTGTTCTCCACTTGGGAGAACACCGCGATCCCGCGCTTCAACGACGACATGGAGCGCGCGCAGATCGAGCTGCAGCGTTTCGTGCTGCTGAACAAGGATGCGCCGGAGCACACCAAGCTGCGCAAGCTCGTTGCCCGCGGCTTCACGCCCCGCGCGATCAACGGACTCAAGGCCGAGCTGAAGGACCGGGCCGAGGCGATCGTCCAGGCTGCCGCGGCCGAGGGTAGCGGCGACTTCGTCACGCAGGTCGCGGCCGAGCTTCCGCTGCAGGCCATCGCCGAGCTCATCGGTGTGCCGCAGGAGGACCGCAACAAGGTCTTCGAGTGGTCCAATCAGATGACCTCGTACGACGATCCCGAGTTCGCCGACATCGATCCGGCTGCGGCGTCGATGGAGATCCTCGGCTACGCGTACCAGATGGCGGAGGCCCGCAAGGAGAACCCTGCGGACGACCTCGTCACGACGCTCATCGAGGCGGACGTCGACGGCGACGTGCTCAGCCCGGAGGAGTTCGGCTTCTTCGTGATCGTGCTCGCGGTGGCCGGCAACGAGACCACCCGCAACGCGACGACGCACGGCATGAAGGCCTTCATGGACAACCCGGAGCAGTGGGAGCTGTTCAAGAAGGAGCGTCCGAAGACGATGGCCGACGAGGTCATTCGCTGGGCCACTCCGGTCGCCTCGTTCCAGCGCACCGCCCTCCAGGACACCGAGATCGGCGGAGTCGCGATCAAGAAGGGTCAGCGCGTGGTGATGAGCTACGTCTCGGCCAACTTCGACGAGGACGTCTTCGACGAGCCGCACAAGTTCGACATCACCCGCGACCCGAACCCGCATCTGTCGTTCGGTGGCACCGGCGCGCACTACTGCCTGGGCGCCAACCTGGCCCGCATGGAGATCGAGCTGATCTTCAACGCGATCGCGGACTTCCTCCCGGACATCACCGAGGCCGGCGACACTCGCCGCCTGCGCTCCGGCTGGCTCAACGGCATCAAGGAGTACCAGGTCGACTACAAGACCGGCGGTTGCCCGGTCAAGCACTAGCTTCGACCTCCACCACAGACGCAGTAGCGTCGGCGAGATCCCTCATCCCTCGCCGGCGCTACTGCTCTGTTTCCAGGGTCGTTCCGGGGTCATTTCCGGGATCTTCGGATTCAGGTGAGAGATACACGGGCGCAACGACAGTGGGGCGGTCACCTCATCGGTGACCGCCCCACTGTCGTGGTCGGTGAACTCAGATCTTCTTCAGGGTCTTCATCGCTCGCTCGACCTCCCAGAAGGCCCGCAGCGACTGCAGCTTGCCCTCCGCGTTGACGCGATAGACGAACACGCCCTCGGCGTCGACCTGGTTGCCTGCGATCACCGTGCGAATGAAGCCGATGTTGACGTTCTCGTCGCCGCACACCAGCGAGTCGTTCACGAAGAACTCGAGGGAGTCGGTGTTGGCGATGGTCATGTCGTAGAACTTCGAGATGGCGTCGCGGCCGTGGTGGCCCTTGCCCTCGGGGTCGAAGCCCGACGGGCCGACCGGGTCCTCGACCCAGCCGTCCTCCGCGAACAGATCGAGCCACTCCTCCTTGCGCTTTCCGCTCGCCGCGGACTGCGATGCCTTCGCCGCGACGCGGGCGGGGTGCTCGGTTCCGGTTGTCGTCGTCATGCTTCGCTCCCTAGTGAATGTACTGATCGGCGAACTTGCGCAGCGAGTCCTGCTTGGCCTCGAGCGGGGCGTCGAAGCCGAGGCCGTCGAAGATCCACGGGACGACGATGCTGTCGGTGATACCGGCCTCGGCCATCTCGGCGTAGCCGTCCTTGCCGAACCGGTCGATGCAGACCGCCTGGATCTCGAAAGGCCGCTCGGCGCGGCCGTATTCGGCTCGCAACTCGTCGAGGCGAGCCATCGTGGCGACCAGGTCGTCGAACTTCATCATGGCCGACGTCCAGCCGTCACCGATGCGGGCCGCGCGCTTGAGCGCGACCTCGGTGTGGCCGCCCACGTAGAACGGCACCGGCTTGCTGGGGGCCGGGCTGATCTGCAGTCGGTCGAAGTCGAAGAACTCGCCGTGGTACTCGACCATGCCCCCGTCGAGGACCAGTTTGATGATCTCGATCATCTCGTCGACGCGGGCGCCGCGCTTCTTGTAGGGGGCGCCGCACCACTCGAACTCCTCCGGCGCCCAGCCGATTCCGACGCCGAAACCGAAGCGGTTGCCGGTCAGGTTCGCCACCGAACCCACCTGCCGCGCCAGCAGCAGGGGATTGCGGGAGCCGAGCTTGAGGACGTTGGTGTAGAAGCCGATGGTGCTCGTGACGGCGCCCATCGCGGCCGCCGCGATCAACGGGTCCACCCACGGCGTCTCGGCATTCCACATGCGGGAGCCGTCGGGGGTGTACGGGTAGTCCGCGGCGGCCGTCTCCATGAAGAACAGGGAGTCGGGCAACGCGATGTTCGCGAAACCAACCTCCTCTGCGGTCTGTGCCAGGGCGGTCAGTTGGTCCAGCGGGCTCATCGCGATGCCGACTGTGAACTTCATGGGAGAGCCTCCTAGTTGGTCGGACGGTCGGTACCGACCACCCACATCGCGAAGTACTGCGAGCCGCCACCGTACGCGTGGCCGAAGGCCTTGCGGGCGCCGTCGATCTGGTGGTCCCCGGCGCGTTCCATGACCTGCATGGCCGACTCGGCGTAGCGGATCATGCCGGACGCTCCGATCGGGTTGGACGAGAGCACGCCGCCCGACGCATTGACCGGCAACTGCCCGCCGATCGCCGTCTCGCCGGCCTCGGTGAGCTTCCAGCCCTGACCCTCCGGCATGAAGCCGAGGTTCTCGAGCCACATCGGCTCGAACCACGAGAACGGCACGTAGATCTCGGCCGCGTCGATCTCCTTCAGCGGATCGGTGATCCCCGCGGCCTTCCACAGCGCGGCGGAGGCGTCGCGGCCGGCCTGCGGGCTCACCTGGTCACGACCGGCGTACGAGAGCGGTTCGGTGCGCATCGCGGTGGCGTGGATCCACGCGACCTTGCGGCCCTCCGAAAGGACAGCTTCTGCAGCACTTTCATCGCCGATGACGAGCGCGCACGCGCCGTCCGAGGAGGGGCATGTCTCGTCGTAACGGATGGGGTCCCACAGCATCTGGGACGCCTGCACCGATTCGACGGTGATGTCGGGCTGCTTGAGGTGTGCGTAGGGGTTCTTCACGCCGTTGAGACGGTCCTTGACGGCCACCATCGCGCCGATGTGATCGGGCGCGCCCGATCGGCGGATGTACGAGCGCACGTGCGGTGCGAAGTAGCCGCCGGCGCCGGCGCCGACCGGCATCGTGAACGGCACCGGGGAGGACAGAGCCCACATCGCGTTGGACTCGGACTGCTTCTCCCACGACACTGCGAGCACTCGCTTGTGAACGCCGGACTGCACCAGGCTGGTGGCGACGTTGCCTGTCGAGGCGCCGACCGAACCGGCGGTGTGCACGCGCAACAGAGGTTTTCCGTTGGCGCCCAGCGCATCCGACATCGCGAGTTCCGGCATCATCGAGCCCTCGAACAGGTCGGGTGCCTTGCCGATGACGATGGCGTCGATGTCATCCCAGCCCACGTGGGCGTCCGCCATCGCGCGGTCGATCGCCTCGCGGACCATGCCGGCCATCGTGACGTCGTGACGCTTGGCGACGTAGTACGTCTGGCCGGTGCCGAGGACGGCGGCGAGTTGCTTGCCCATATCAGTTGCGTCCTTCCATGACGGCGACCAGGTTCTGCTGCAGCACAGGGCCACTGGTGGCGTGGGCGAGGACACGCTGCGCGTCGCCGCTCATGATCGAGCGGGCAGCGTAGCCGATACGCTCGAGACCGCCGGAGAACATCGGGTTGCCGGTGAGGGGGCCACCCGACGGGTTGATCGTGGTGGCGTCGGTCAGACCGATCGCCTCGCGCAGGATGATCTCCTGGTGAGTGAACGGTGCGTGGAGTTCGGCGACATCGATGTTCGACACATCGCCACCCGTCGCGGCGCGTGCGGCCGACGTCGTCGACGGGGACGTGGTCAGGTCACGCGAACCGATGTTGGGGGAGTCGATCCGGTGATCGATTCCGGTGATCCATGCCGGGCGCTCACACAGTTCGCGGGCACGATCGCCGCGAGCCAGGATGATTGCGGCCGCGCCGTCGGTGATGGGTGCGCAGTCGTGGGCGCGCAGCGGATTCGCAACGTACTCGGACGCCAGCAGCGTCTCGATGTCGACGTCCCCGGAGATCTGGGCGTCGGGGTTGGACTTCGCGGCGGCACGGCTGCGCTGAGCGATCGCCGCCATGTCCTCGGCCGTCCACTTGCCGGCGTCCAGACCGAGTCGGGCCTGCAGGCCCGCGACCGAGACCGAGTCCGGCCACAACGGAGACACGAGATACGGGTCCATCTGCATGGCGAGAATCTGGCGGAGGTTACCGGCGGACGACTTACCGAAGCCGTACACGAGGGCGGTGTCGACCTCGCCGGTCATGAGTTTGACCCAGGCCTCGTACAGCGCCCACGCGGCGTCCATCTCGACGTGCGACTCGTTGATCGGCGGCACCGCGCCGATCGAGTCGATGGCGGAAATGAACGAGAACGAGCGTCCGGCCAGGTAGTCGGACGATCCGGAACACCAGAATCCGATATCGGACTTGGTGATTCCGAGATCGGAGTACAGCTCCTGGAAACAGGGGACCAGCATCTCGACACCGTTGGTGGTGCCACTGGTCTCGCGCACATGGGGGGCCTGTGCGAAGCCGACGACTGCAATGTCTGTCATGGTCTCGAGGCTCCTATTGGTGGTGCTTGAAGGTGTCGTAGTCCGCGTCCGGCTCACCGCTCGGGCGGAAATGGGAGATGTTGCGGAGCGAGTACTCCCACTCGTCCTTCGGGCGCCACACGGCCTCGACGCGCATGCCCATCCGGACCTCGGACGCATCGACGTCGAGGATCAGGTGCAGGAACGGGATGTCGGCGCCGTCGAGCAGCACGTAGGCCGCAACGTACGGGGGCTTGATCTGCTGACCCATGAACGGGACGTTGACGATGCAGAAGGTGGTGATGGTGCCCTTGTCGGACACCTCGACCTGCTCCTTGGTGGGCACACCGTCGGTGGGGTTGGCGCCGCGCGGCGGCACGTAGACCTTGCCGTTCGCATCGGTGCGCCCGCCGATGATCTTGCCCTCCATGAGGCCGAGCAGATAGTAGGTTTCCTCGAACGACGCGGTGTGCGTGTAGTGCAGATCGATCGGAGTGACGATGCCGGTCACCGGATCGCCTCCGGAAACGGTTGCGGTGGAATCAGAGTCACTCTCGCCGGGCTCGAAGCATGCGATGTCCTGGATCCGCCCGGTGCGCTCGTCGGCCCAGCGGACGCGAACTCGCATCCCCGTGCTCATCGCGTCGGGGGAGCCCGCGTCGACGGCATGCAGGATCGAGGTGTCGGCGCCGTCGAGCTTCACCAGCGCCCACGCGAACGGGTGGGTCAGCGGCTGGCCCTCGATGGGCTCGGGCATCCACGACCAACTGGCCACCGTCCCGGTGTCGGACACGTCGACGAAGTCCGTCATCGGTTCGTGGGTCGCGGGGTCGAACTCCGGTGGCGGCACGTGAACTCGGCCGTCGGAACCCCGGGCACCGATGACCTTTCGGTCACGCAGAGCCGTCACGAACGCGCCGATGGTCGGCCCCAGTGAGCGGGTGTAGTCGAATTTCAGATTAAGTGGTGCTCTCAGTGGCTGCTCGGCCACTTGGCTCTTGCTCGCTGTCTTTCCTTGAGTCACGGAATCGAGTAGAACAGGTTCTTATTACTGTGGCAAGAGTCACTGCAGGTCTGGGAAAACACGGAGGCACGCAATGAAGCTGGGGTTACAACTCGGGTACTGGGGTGCGCAACCGCCGGCCAACGCGCAGGAGTTGGTGAACGAGGCCGACACCTCCGGATTCGACGCGGTCTTCTCAGCCGAGTCGTGGGGCAACGACGCTTTCACTCCGCTCGCGTGGTGGGGGTCGAGCACCGAACGCATCGGGCTCGGAACGTCGGTGGCCCAGATGTCGGCGCGCACGCCCACCAACTGCGCGATGCACGCACTGACACTCGATCACCTGTCGGGCGGACGGGCGATCCTCGGCCTCGGTGTGTCCGGCCCGCAGGTCGTCGAAGGCTGGTACGGGGAGCCGTTCCGGAAGCCCCTCGCTCGTACTCGCGAGTACGTCTCGATCGTGCGGCAGGTGCTCGCGCGCGAGGCCGCGGTCCGCAACGACGGACCGCACTATCCGTTGCCCTACACCGGTTCGGGATCGATGGGACTCGGCAAGCCGCTCAAGCCGATCACACACCCGCTGCGTGCAGACCTGCCGATCTGGCTCGGCGCCGAGGGACCGAAGAACGTCGCGCTGACGGCGGAGATCGCGGACGGTTGGCTCGCGATCTACTACACCCCGCGCCTGGCGCCGATGTACAACGAGTGGCTCGACGAGGGCTTCGCGCGTGCCGGGGCCCGGCGCAGCCGTGAGGATTTCGAGATCGCCGCGACGTGCCAGGTGATCGTCACCGACGACCGGCAGGCCGAGATCGACAAGCTCCGGCCGATGACGGCGCTCTACGTCGGCGGGATGGGCGCGGCGGAGATGAACTTCCACGCCCAGGTCTACACCCGCATGGGATACGGCGACGAGGTCAAGGAGATTCAGAAGCTGTTCCTGTCGGGCCGCAAGGCGGAGGCCGCGGCGGTCGTGCCGGACCAGATGGTCACGGACACGATGATCATCGGCAACCGCGACGAGGTACGGACCCAGGTCAAGGAATGGGAGGATGCCGGCGTGACGATGCTGCTCGTGACGTGCCGCAGCACCTCGCACATGCGTGAGCTGGCGGCGGCGGTCGGCACGGTCTGACATTCACGAAACGCAAACGGCGCGGGCCGCGGTGGAATCCACCGCGGCCCGCGCCGCTTCTGTTGCGCAGCCGATCAGCGCGGCGCCATGCGGATTGCGCCGTCGAGGCGGATCACCTCGCCGTTGAGCATCGGGTTCGAGACGATATGTGCGGCGAGCGAACCGTACTCGGCGGGATCACCCAGGCGGGATGGATGCGGAACCTGCTGGCCCAGCGAGGCCTGTGCGGCCTCCGGCAGCCCTGCGAGCAACGGGGTCTTGAACAGTCCCGGCGCGATCGTGACGACGCGGATCAGCAGCGACGCGAGGTCGCGCGCGATCGGCAGCGTCATGCCGACGACGCCGCCCTTGGACGCGGAGTACGCCGCCTGGCCGACCTGGCCGTCGAACGCGGCGACGGATGCGGTGTTGATGATGACGCCGCGCTCGCCGTCGATCGGGTCGGTCTTCGCGATGCGCTCGGCCGCGAGGCGGAGCACGTTGAAAGTGCCGACGAGGTTGATGTTGATGACGCGGTTGAACTCGGCGAGCGGGAACGCACCCTGCTTGCCGACGGTCTTGATGGCGTTGCCGATACCGGCGCAGTTGACCGTGACCCGCAGCGGCCCGAGGGATTCCGCGAGATCCAGAGCGGCGACGACGGATGCCTCGTCGGTGACGTCACCGGCGGCGAAGCGCACGCGGTCGCCGAGTTCCTTCGCGATGACCTCGCCGTTGGACGACGGCAGGTCGAGGATGACGACGCTGGCGCCCTGGTCGTGGAGTGCCTTGACGGTGGCGAGTCCGAGACCGGACGCGCCGCCCGTGACGAGGGCGACGCTGTCATTGACGATCATGTGGTTCCTTCCGATTGTGCTTGCGTTCAGAGTCGTTCGATGATGGTCGCGTTGGCCATGCCCGCGCCTTCACACATGGTCTGCAGACCGTAACGGCCGCCGGTCGCCTCGAGGTGATTGACGAGCGTCGTCAGCAGGCGTGTCCCGGACGAGCCGAGTGCGTGGCCGAGGGCGATGGCGCCGCCGAGCGGGTTGAGCTTGGCGGGGTCGGCGCCCAGTTCGTGCGCCCACGCCAGGGGCACCGGCGCGAAGGCCTCGTTCACCTCGTACGCGTCGAGGTCGTCGATGGACAGTCCGGCACGGGCAAGCACCCTGCGGGTCGCGGGAATCGGCGCCGTGAGCATCATCAGCGGGTCGTCGCCCAGCACCGCGAACGAGTGGAAGCGAGCGCGCGGAGTGAGCTTCGTTTCGGCAGCGGCCTTCTTGCTCATGATGAGCACGGCGGACGCGCCGTCCGTGAGCGGCGACGAGTTGCCGGGCGTGATCTGCCACGGGGCCTCGGGGAAGCGGGCGGCGAACTCGTCGGTCCGGAACGACGGCCGCAGGCCTGCCAGGCCTTCGGCTCTGGTGGTGCCACGCACCGTTTCGTCGACGCGATGCTCGTTCCGGCGTCCGTCGGCATCGGTGACCGCGATGGGCACGATCTCGTTGTCGAAGGCACCGCTCGCCGCGGCGGCCGTTGCGCGCTGATGCGACTGCGCGGCATACGCGTCGAGTGTCTCACGGTCGAGCTTCCACTTCGCGGAGATCAGCTCCGCCGAGATGCCCTGGTGGACCAGCCCTTCCGGATAGCGTGCGGCGATACCCGGGCCGGACGCATCCTGGCCGATGGGGGAGGTGCCCATCGGGATGCGGCTCATCGACTCGACGCCGCATGCGATGACGATGTCGTAGGCGCCGGCGATGACGCCCTGCGCGGCGAAGTGCGCGGCCTGCTGGCTCGATCCGCACTGCCGGTCGATCGTCGTCGCCGGGACCGATTCGGGGAAGCCCGCCGACAGCAGCGCGCTGCGCGAGATGTTGAGCGCCTGCTCGCCGACCTGCTGGACGCAGCCGCCGATGACGTCGTCGACCCGTACGGGATCGAGGCCGTTGCGTTCGACGATCGCGCGCAGCACGTGCGCGAGCAGTTCCACCGGGTGGGTTCCGGACAGGGCGCCACCGGGCTTGCCCTTTCCGGACGCGAGTCGAACGGCGTCGACGATGACTGCCTCGGTCATGCTCCCACTCCTCACGTTGCTTACTTATCGATCGCTAAGTGGGTACCATGCTGGGTCGGTCGGGGTCAATGGTTCGGGCTCAGGAGGGGAGGACCGCGACCATCTTCGCGGCGATCGCCGCGTACTTGGCCGCGACGGCCTGCGGGCCGAGCTCGCCCTCGGCGTGGTACCAGCGAGGAATGGCCTGACACATGCCCAGAATGGCCCGTGTGGTCTCTGCGGGGTCGTCGACCTCGAACGCGCCCGTCTCGGCTCCGTCCCGCACGATGTCGAGCATGATGGTCTCGATACCCTTGCGGACCGTGCGGTATCGCTCGAAGTTTTCGGAGGTGAGGTAGCGGGCCTCGCCCTCGATCGCCGAGAGTCTGGCTCGATCCGTCATTCGCAGGACGATCGCGGAGACGACGTTGGTCAGGCGACGGAAGGCGTCGCCGTCTCCCGCGTCGTCGGCGGAACGGGCGCGCGCGAGGACGTCCCCGGTGCCGAGTTCGATCAGCGCGACAAGAAGTCCTTCCTTGTTCTCGTGGTGGTAGTAGAGGGCGGGCACCGTGACGCCGACGCGGCGGGCGATATCGCGCACCGACGACCCGTGGAAGCCCTTTTCGTAGAACGCATCGAGTGCCGCAGACAGGATCGGCGTCAGTTCGAGGGGCTCGAGGCGCAGCCAGTCCGGCGTGGATGCCTCGTTCGCACTAGTGCCCATCGGCGCTCTCACCTGTCGTTCGTCGGTAAATGTTCGTCGAGGATACGCGGCGTCGGTGGCGTTCCCCGAAAGCCGAAGGGTCCCTTCACTCGCTCGGAGCGGGTGAAGGGACCCTTCGGCTGGAAGCGTCGCGCTAACTGCCGGTGAACTTGGGGGCGCGCTTCTCGGCGAACGAGCGCGGGCCCTCCTTGGCGTCGTTGCTCTTGAACACCGCGGCGCCGATCTCGGCCTCGAGCTTGAAGGCGTCCTCTTCGTGCATGCCCTCGGTGACGCGGATGGTCTTGAGGATCGCCTGTACCGCGATGGGGCCGTTGGCGGCGATCTGCTCGGCGATTTCGAGCGCCTTGTCCAGCGCCTGGCCGTCGGGGACCACGTGGCCGATCAGGCCCAATTCCTTGGCCTCGGGTGCGGGGACCGTCCGGCCGGTGAGCAGGATCTCCGCGGCCAGCGTGTAGGGCATCTGGCGGACCAGGCGGACCGCGGAACCGCCGAGAGGGAACAGGCCGAGTCGCGCTTCGGACACGCCGAAGCGGGCGCTCTGGCCCGCGACGCGAATGTCGGTGCCCTGCAGGATCTCGGTGCCGCCCGCGATGGCGGGACCCTCGACCGCGGCGATGAGCGGCTTGGTGAGGCGGCGGCCCTTGAGCAGTGCCGGCAGACGGGTCACGTCCATGCCTCCCGTGAACTTGTCGCCGGGTGCGTTGCGGTTCATCTCCTTGAGATCCATTCCGGCGCAGAACGTGCCACCGGCGCCCGTGAGGATCGCGACCCGAATGTCGGGATCGGAGTCGATCTGGTCCCAGGCGTCCACCATGATCGCCATCATCTCGCCCGAGAGTGCATTGCGGGCCTCGGGGCGATTCATGGTCACGATGAGGACGTGGCCACGCTTCTCGACGAGGCAGTGGGGCGTTTTTGCCGAAACATCTGTATTTTCCGTGGTTTCGGTGGACACTGATTACTCCTGATATACGTGTGAGCTGAGTCTCTAATTGGGTCTTGTCAGCGACAGTAACACGTTCTACTTTGTTGACGTGGCCATTAATATTGCAGACCTTGTAGAGCACTCGATCGACCTCAACCCGGATCGCCTCGCACTGGTGGACGCCGACCGCGAGATCACGTTCGCGCAACTCGAGGAGAAGGCCAACCGTCTGGCCAACTACCTGCGGGATCAGGGCGTCGCACCGGGCGACAAGGTGGGCATCTACAGCCGGAACACCATCGAGGCGATCGTGTCGATGGTAGCCATCTTCAAGGCCCGCGCCATCATGGTCAACGTCAACTACCGGTATGTCGAGAACGAGTTACAGTACATTTTCGAGAACTCGGACATGGTCGCGCTCGTCCACGAGCGCCGATACAGCGACAAGGTTGCAGGCGTCCTCCCCAACACCCCTCAGGTCAAGACCGCGATCGTCGTCGAGGACGGAACGGATCTCGACTACTCGGCGTACGGCGGTGTCGAATTCGAGAACGCGCTGTCGCAGGGCTCGCCCGAACGCAACTTCGGTGAGCGCAGCCCCGACGACATCTTCATCCTCTACACCGGCGGCACCACGGGAATGCCCAAGGGCGTCATGTGGCGGCACGAGGACTGGTGGCGCGTACTCGGCGGCGGCGTCAATTTCGTCACCGGCGAATACCTGGAGGACGAGTGGGAGCTGGCGAAACTCGGCGCCGCGCATCCCCCGATGGTTCGCTTCCCGATTCCTCCGATGATCCACGGCGGTTCGCAGTCGGCGGTGTTCCACAGCCTGTTCGGCGGTGGCACGCTCGTCATGCATCCCGAGTTCGACGGCCATGAAGTGTGGCAGGTCATCGACCGCCACAAGATCAATCTCATCTTCATCACCGGTGACGCGATGGCGCGACCCATGATCGACGCACTGATCGCGGGCAACCCGGAGACCGGTGAGCCGTACGACCTTTCGTCGCTGTACGTGATCGCCAGCAGTGCTGCCCTGTTCTCGCCGGCGCTCAAGGAGCAGTTCCTCGACCTGCTGCCGAACCGTCTGCTCACCGACTCGATCGGATCGTCCGAAACCGGCTTCGGCGGCCTGGCGACCATCACCAAGGGCTTCGAGCACACCGGTGGACCGCGCGTGAAGATCGACGCCGCCACCGTTGTCATCGACGACGACGGCATCCCGGTCACCCCGGGCTCCGGGCAGGTCGGCCTCATCGCCCGCAGCGGACACATCCCGGTCGGCTACTACAAGGACGAGGAGAAGACGAAGGCGACGTTCAAGACCCTCAACGGGATTCGCTACTCGATCCCGGGCGACTACGCCACGGTCGAGGAGGACGGCACCGTCACGATGCTCGGCCGCGGATCCGTCTCGATCAACAGCGGTGGCGAGAAGATCTACCCCGAAGAGGTCGAGGGCGCAGTCAAGACGCACCCCGACGTGTTCGACGTCCTCGTCGTCGGTGTCCCGGACGAGCGCTGGGGTAACCGCGTCGCCGCGGTCGTCGCGCCGCGTCCCGGCACCCGTCCGAGCCTGAACGACATCGTCGACGCCGCCCGCAAGGAGATCGCCGGCTACAAGGTGCCGCGCAGCCTGTGGCTCGTCGACGAGATCAAGCGCTCTCCGGCAGGCAAACCCGATTACAAGTGGGCCACCGCGCAGACCCAGTCGCGCGAGGCCGACGATCACCTCACCAACGGCAAGGACGCTTGATGCATACCGATCTCGCCGAGAAGTTCGGCATCCAGTACCCGATCTTCGGGTTCACCCCGTCGGAGCACGTCGCGGCGGCGATCAGCCGCGCCGGCGGTCTGGGCGTGCTCGGGTGCGTGCGGTTCAACGACCCGGACGAGCTCGAGGCCACGCTCACGTGGATGGACGAGAACACCGACGGCAAGCCGTACGGCGTCGACATCGTGATGCCCGCGAAGATCCCCACCGAGGGCGCCGCCGTGGACCTCGACAAGCTCATCCCGGCCGAGCACCGCGCGTTCGTCAACCGCACGCTCGACGAGCTGGGCGTGCCGCCGCTGTCCGATGACGTCGAGCACGCCGCCGGCGTCCTCGGCTGGCTGCATTCGGTGGCCCGGTCGCACGTCGATGTCGCGCTGAACCATCGAATCGCGCTGATCGCCAATGCTCTCGGCTCGCCGCCGAAGGACGTCATCGATCTCGCGCACGAGAAGGGTGTCCCGGTGGCCGCCCTCGCGGGCGCCGTGGACCACGCGCGCAGCCACGTGGAGAACGGTGTCGACATCGTGATCGCGCAGGGCTACGAGGCCGGTGGGCACACCGGTGAGATCGCCTCGATGGTGCTCGTCCCCGAGATCGTCGACGCGATCGGTGATTCGGCGGGCGTGCTCGCCGCGGGCGGTATCGGCAGCGGCCGTCAGGTCGCGGCGGCCCTCGCTCTCGGCGCCTCCGGCGTCTGGATGGGTTCGTACTGGCTCACCACGAGCGAGTACAAGCTCGGCAGCGCGGCCGACGGCCCGTCGTCGATCCAGCGCGCCCTGCTCGCGGCGACGTCCGCCGACACGGTCCGCTCACGGATCTACTCCGGCAAGCCGGCGCGTCTGCTCAAGACCAAGTGGACCGACGCCTGGGCCAAGCCGGATGCGCCCGAGCCGCTTCCGATGCCACTGCAGAACATTCTCGTCAGCGAGGCGCATCAGCGCATCTCGGCGGGAGACGATCCCGAGGTCGTCGCGATGCCGGTCGGTCAGATCGTCGGCCGGATGAACGAGATCCGCCCGGTCGCCGAGATCATGGCCGAGCTCGTCGAGGGATACGAGTCGACGGTATCCCGTCTCGACGGTTTCAAGGGCTGACCCTGTAGAACGAACAGCGCCCCGGAACATGGTTCCAGGGCGCTGTTCTCGTTCGTCAGGCGTCTGCGGTCTGGCGCTCCAGAGTGAGTGCGAGTTCCGTTGTCAGCAGCTCGAACTCGTCCTGTCCGCGATCGCGCACCCACACCGGGTCGGTGCAGTGCCAGCGTTCCGCGCTGAGTGTGCGGGTCACGACCTTGAACGTCGCGGTCCGCGGGAACTCCTCACACACGCGCACAAGTGTGGGCCGCTGCTTCGGGCCGAGGTCGGGCTGCTCGTCGAGGAAGCGGGCGAACGCCGACGGGTCGAAGTCGTCGACGTCGCCGGTCGGGATGATCGCCGCCATCACTCGATCGCCGACCTCGCGGTCCGGCACGCCGTACACCGATACCTGTGCGAAGCCCGGGTATCGAAGCAGGATGCGTTCGATCGGTGCGGCGCCGAGGTTCTCGCCGTCGACCCGCAGCCAGCCCGAGCTGCGTCCAGCGAAGTACACGAAGCCGTCGGCGTCCCGGTAGGCCTGGTCGCCGCTCCAGTACATGCCGTCGCGCAGGCGCTCGGCGTCGGCTTCGGCGTTCTTGTAGTAGCCCGCGAACGCTCCGGCCCCCGTCACGTTGACCATCTCGCCGGTCGCCTCCTCGGCGTTGACGAGTCGGCCGTTCGTGTCGAACTCTGCAGGAGGGCAGACGGTTCCGGTGTCGGGATTCCGGATCTCGACGGTGGCAGGCAGCATTCCGAGTGCGCCGGCGGGGGAGTCGGGATGCGCGGAGATGGACACGCCGCCCTCCGTGGAGCCGAAACCGTCGATCACCCGGGTATCGAACCGGCGGGCGAACTCCCGCACCACCGGTGCGGAACCCTCGTTGCCGTACATGATCTTCAGGGTGTTGTCGGCGTCGTTCGTGAGTTCCGGCGTGGCCAGGATGAAGGACAGCGGCTTGCCGACGTAGTTGGCGTACGTGACGCCGTAGCGGCGCACGTCGGGCAGGAACCCCGACGCGGAGAACTTGCGTCGCATCGCGATCCCGGCGCGGGCATGCAACGCGACCGACCACGCGGCCATCATGGCGTTGGAGTGGAACATCGGCATCGACATGTAGACGACGTCGTCGGCCCCGAGGCCGAAGCGATCCGCGAGCATCACGCCCGGGTCGGCGATCTTGAAGTGCGTGCAGCGCACGGCCTTCGGATCGCCACTGGTGCCGGAGGTGAAGATGAGCATGAGGAGATCGTCGAGCTTCGCGGTGGGCGGGATCGCCGGGCTGCCGGAGAACGGCGCCAACAATTCGGGCCACTCGGGGGAGTCCACGTTGATCACCCGTACACCGGCGAGATCCAACCCGTCGAGCAAGTGAGCCTGGGTGTTCTCGGTGAAGACCACCTGGCAGTCGGACAGGGCGATGTCGCGGGCGAGCGCCTCGCCGCGGCGCGTCGTGTTGAGCCCGGCGATCACTGCGCCGGAGAAGGCAGCGGCGCCCAGAAGCGACGAGAATTCGGGGATGTTGTCCATCAGCACGCCGAAGTGGCGGGGCCGAGCGGGATCGAGCAGTGCATCGAGAGCGGCAGCACGGTCGTACATTCCGTGGACGTGGTCAGTCCACGGAATGTACGTATCCTCGAATCGGATTCCGTGCGTATCGACGTCGCGAAGCCGCGTGAGCAGATCCGCGACGGTGGGAGTCACTGTCATGCCCACATCATGGCCCGTGTGACGCCCGTCATGCTCTCTCATTTCACTGTGTGGGACTGCCTGCGCGCGTGCCGGTTACGCGGGCGTCGCGGCCAGTTCCGCGCCCAGGCGGCGAAGCTGGTCGGTGGCCGAACCGAGTAGAAACTCCTGACGCTTGGCCGCGAGGAAGTACCGGTGCGTCGGGTGATCCTCGTCGAGTCCGACGCCGCCGTGCACGTGCACGACGGTGTGCGCGACGCGGTGCCCCGCGTCTGCCGCCCAGAACTTCGCAGTCTCGATCTCGCCCTCGATCGGCAGGCCCTCGGCCAGACGGAACGCCGCCTGCCACAGCGTCAGGCGCACCCCCTTGACGTCGATGTACGCGTCGGCGAGGCGCTGCGCGACGGCCTGGAAGCTGCCGATCGGTCGGTCGAACTGCACGCGCTCGCGGGCGTAGTCGGCGGTCATCTTCAGTGCCTGGTCGAGCACGCCGAACTGGAAGGCGCTCGAGCCGACGGAGCCGCGGTCGACGATCCAGTCGACGATCGCCGCGCCGTGCTCGACGCTGCCGAGTACGCGGTCGTCGTCCAGGCGGACGTCGGCGAACTCGACGATGCCGGTGCTCCCGAAGTCCGTCGTCTGCTGGCGGGCCACGGCGACGCCGGCGTCACCGGCCTCGACCAGGAACACCACGGTGCCGTTGTCGGTGGCGGCCGGAACAAGGAACAGGTCGGCGATCGGCGCACCGTCGACGACGATCTTGGTGCCGCGCAGCGTCCAGCCGTCGGCCGTCTTCTCGGCGCGGGTCACGGGCGCTGCCGGGTTGTCGTTGAGTTCTTCCGCGAGCGCGACGGCAAGGATCTTGGAGCCGGCGCCGGCCGGGGCGGCCCACTCCGAACACTGTGCGTCCGAGCCGAACTCGGCGATCGCGCCGGCCGCCATGACGATCGACGACAGGTAGGGGACGGGGGCGACGCCGCGGCCCAGTTCGATCAGGATGCTGGCCTGCTCGAGAACGCCGAATCCGTCGCCGCCGACGGACTCGGGCAGTGCGGCGCTGAGCACCCCGGAGGTTGCGAGGGCGTCCCAGAGCTTGCGATCGAAGCGGTCCTCGGCGGAGTCGAGTTCGCGTAGACGCTCGTTGGTGACGATGTCGGTGACGATGCCGCCCGTGAGACCCGCGAGGTCCTGCTGGGCTTCGGTGAGGGTGAAGTCCATGACTTTGTCCCTGAGTCCTTTCTTATCGCTTCGATGCGGGCTGACCGAGGGCGGTCATCGCGATGATGTCCCGCTGCACCTCGTTGGTGCCGCCGCCGAAGGTGAGGATCAGTGCGGAGCGGTGCATCCGCTCGAGGCGTCCGCGGAGGAGGACGCCGGGAGAGTTCTGCCGGACGGTGGCGGCCGGGCCCATGATCTCCATGAGCAGGCGGTATGCCTCGGTCGCGAACTCGGTGCCGAAGACCTTGTTGGCGGACGCGGCCTCGGGACCTGGGGCGTGATCCTCCGCAGAGGCGATCTCCCAGTTCATGAGCTTGAGGTACTCGGTCTTGGCGTGCACCCGTGCGAGATTGATCTGCACCCACTCCTGGTCGATCACGCGCCGGCCGTCGGCGAGCTTGGTGTTCTGCGCCCACTCGCGCACTTCCTGCAGCGCCGTCATGATCGGGCCGGCCGATGTCAGCGCGACGCGCTCATGGTTGAGCTGGTTGGTGATCAGTCGCCAGCCGCCGTGCTCCTCGCCGACGAGCGAGGTCTGCGGGACGCGGACGTCCTGGTAGTAGGTGGCACTGGTGTCCGGGCCTGCCATCGTGTGGACCGGCGTGTGCGAGAAGCCCTCGGCGGTGGTCGGCACGATCAGCATGCTGATGCCGCGGTGCTTCCGGGCGCTCGGATCCGTGCGGCACGCCAGCCAGATGTAGTCGGCGTACTGGATGAGGCTTGTCCACATCTTCTGGCCGTTGATGACGTAGTCGTCGCCGTCCTTGACCGCGGACGTGCGAAGCGACGCGAGGTCGGTGCCGGCTCCCGGCTCGGAATAGCCGATCGAGAAGTGCAGCTCACCCGCCGAGATCTTGGGGAGGAAGAACGCCTTCTGCTCGGGGGTGCCGAAGTGCATGATCGTCGGTGCGACCGAGTTGATCGTCAGGAACGGCACCGGTGCGCCGGCGATGGCGGCCTCGTCGGTGAAGATGAGCTGCTCCATCGCGGAGCGTTCCTGCCCGCCGTACTCCTTGGGCCAGCCCAGCGTGAGCCAGCCGTCCTGGCCCATCTGCTGGACGACCTCACGGTAGACATTGCCTTCGCCGTACTCGCCGGTGGTCGCGGCGAGCGCCTCACGGCGTTCGGGGGTCATCAATTTCGCAAAGTAGCTTCGCAATTCTTCCCGCAGCTGCTGCTGCTGCGGGGTGTAGGTGATATCCACGCGGTTGTTCTCCATTCCAGAGCAATCGTCGGCGCTGATTCGCCCGATTCGGCACTGAGTTCTGGAATGATCGCGAGCACGGCTGATCGTGTACGAGGCTGTGACAGCGGCCTTTCCGTCACCGGTGCCGACCGCGCGGTCGGCGCCTAGAGGAGGGTTGTCCGAATCATTGCACAGCAGTGAAACGGGTTCTAGTCTTATGGCGAAGTGTCGGTGCGCCACAGCCCGGTGCGCAGCGCTTCCGTCCAGTCTTTCGAACGAACGTGAAATGAGGAACCGTCATGGAGGTAAGGGTCGACAGGGATCGCTGCGAGGCCAACGGTGTCTGCGTCGGAATCGCTCCCGACATCTTCGATCTGGACGACAACGAGGAGCTGCTCATCTCCGCCGCCGTTCCTCCGGCCGATAGGGAAGCCGACGTGCGTTCGGCAATCGCGCAGTGCCCGCGCGCGGCGCTCACCGAGCACTAGCGCCACCCTTGCGGCCAATGTAGAACACGTTCTACATTGGCCGCGTCGTCGACAGCCGCGGCGACGAGGCACCGACCGGCGCGAGGCCGGTCGACGTCACCGGTACGGGAGTGCGTAGATGAGTGCAGGCAGTAGTCGCGAGGTCAGCTTGGAGGGCAAGGTCGCGATCGTGACCGGATCGGGGTCCGGCCTCGGTCGGGCCGAGGCGATCGGTTTGGCCCAGTCGGGCGCTTCCGTCGTCGTCAACGATCTTGCGGTCAACGACACCGTCGAGTCGACGCTCGACGAGATCCGTGCCCTCGGTGGCAAGGTCGAGTTCATCGCGGGTGACGTCGCCGAACGGTCGACGGCGGACGCCCTCATGGCGGCGGCGCAGGGGCTCGGCGGCGTCGACATCGTCGTCAACAACGCGGGAATCGTCCGCGACCGCATGCTTTTCGGCATGTCTGACGAGGAGTGGGATCTCGTCCTCAAGGTGCACCTGCGTGGTCACTTCCTTCTGTCCCGCAATGCGGCCACCTTCTGGCGCGACAAGTCGAAGGCCGACGGTGCCCCCGTCTACGGACGACTGATCAACACGTCGTCGGAGGCGGGCTTACTCGGTCCTGCCGGCCAGCCGAACTACGGCGCCGCGAAGGCCGGTATCACGGCGCTGACACTGTCGGCGGCGCGTGGACTGTCCCGCTACGGCGTCCGCGCCAACGCCATCTGCCCGCGCGCACGGACGACGATGACGGAGTCCGTCTTCGGTGATGCTCCCGAGGGGCAGATCGATCCGCTGTCACCCGAGCACGTCGCTGCGCTCGTGTCGTACCTGGCGTCGCCTGCCGCGGACAAGGTCAATGGTCAGGTCTTCGTCGTCTACGGCCCCATGGTCGCGCTCATGGCCGCGCCGGTCGTCGAGCAGCGTTTCGATGCGGATGCGCAGTGGACCCCAGCCGGCCTCGCTGACGAGATGGGTGGCTACTTCGAGAACCGTGATCCCGAGCGGATGTTCTCCGCCTCGGAGGCGCTCAAGTCGCTGGGCTGATCGCGCCCGGTTTCGATCCAGACGATCCCGCAATTCCCCACGTAACGGGGGATTGCGGGATTTCCGATACATGTAGGAAGAAAGGCGACAAAATGAGTCGGACGTGGATGCGTCCGGGCGTCGTCTTCGATGGGCGGCCGCTTTCGAGTGGGCCCGCCGCCGAACGCTGTACTGGTGTCTAGAACGCGTTCCATTTTCTGACCTGCTCCGCCGCGCCGAAGGTATAGCCGATCCTGCGGCAGGCGACCGCTCGGGTGTGGCGCCCAGGATATCGCGGAACTCTTCGGGCTGCTGTGTTCCGTAGTCTCGGCGGATGGCGCAAACCTGGGTATATACGCAGGTAGATGACGCCGTATGGACTCTATGGAGATGTCCGCGGCGAGGTCATTCCGGTCCGCTCCATATCGTCGATGGGCCGGTTCTCGCCTTCGGGTGGACTCGGGAGTGGCGACGCGTGATCCGGTTTCGGCGGTGTATTCGCCCAGATCTTTGACAGGTGAACACGTTCTAGTTAATATGACCTGGGTCACAGAGCGTTTGTCCTGTTCGGACGCCCTGGGGGGTGTGTTGTGCCGCACATGCTGCGGCCGCACGCATCGAACGTTCATGACGAGGATTGGTGAGGAGGGAAACGTGGTCGACCTCCTCGAGGTACCTCTACGAGCCGCCGGCGGATTCTTCGCGATGTCGGCAGACACGCTCCGGGCAGTCTTTTCGCGCCCGTTCCAGCGCCGGGAGTTCATCGATCAGGCGTGGTTCGTCGCGCGCGTTTCGATGGTCCCGACGGTGCTCGTCGCCATCCCGTTCACCGTGTTGGTGAGCTTCACGATCAACATTCTCCTGCGCGAGATCGGCGCGGCCGACCTCAGCGGCGCGGGCGCGGCCCTCGGGGCGGTCACGCAGGTCGGCCCCATCGTCACGGTGCTCATCGTCGCCGGCGCCGGCGCGACCGCGATCTGTGCGGACCTCGCGGCCCGAACTATCCGCGAGGAGATCGACGCGATGAGGGTGCTGGGTATCAACCCGATCCACCGCCTCGTGGTGCCGCGCGTGCTCGCGTCCACCGTGGTCGCGCTGCTCCTCAACGGTCTCGTCTGCACCATCGGCATCCTCGGTGGCTTCCTCTTCTCGGTGTACGTCCAAGACGTCAACCCTGGTGCGTTCGTCAACGGCATCACCTTGCTGACCGGCTTCGGGGAACTGATGATCTCGATGCTCAAGGCCGGTCTGTTCGGCATGATCGCGGGCCTGATGGCTGCATACCTCGGCATGAACGTCCGCGGTGGCGCGAAGAGTGTCGGTGACGCGGTCAACCAGACCGTCGTTTTCTCGTTCATGGCGCTGTTCGTGGTCAACGTGCTCATCACCGCCATCGGCATCAAGTTGACGTCCGGGTGAGTGACAGGGTGGTGAATTAGATGGCTCTGGTGGCATCGGGACGTTTCGTCCGCACACGACGGCGTCTGTCGCGCGCATCGCGCTCGACCGACCGGGTCGGTGAGCAGGCGCTGTTCTTCTGGCGCGCGCTCGCATGGTCCCCACGCGCGCTGCTGCATTACCGCCGGGAAGTCCTGCGTCTCATCGCCGAGATCAGCATGGGCACAGGCGCGCTGGCCGTCATCGGCGGCACGGTGGTCATCGTCGGATTCCTCACGCTGTTCACCGGCGGCACCATCGCGGTGCAGGGCTTCAGCTCGCTCGGCAACATCGGTGTCGAGGCGCTCACGGGCTTCTTCGCCGCCTTCATCAACGTGCGTATCGCAGCGCCCGTCATCGCGGGTATCGGTCTGGCTGCCACCATCGGCGCCGGCTCCACCGCTCAGCTCGGCGCCATGCGGGTCTCCGAGGAGATCGATGCCCTCGAATCGATGGCCATCCCGTCGATTCCGTACCTCGTCTCGACGCGCGTCATGGCCGGCATCATCGCGATCGTCCCGCTGTACTCGCTGGCGGTCATCGCGTCCTTCGTGGCCAGTCGTTTCGCGACAGTCGTACTCAATGGGCAGTCGGGCGGCGTCTACGACCACTACTTCACGACCTTCCTGATACCGACGGACATTCTGTGGTCGTTCGTGCAGGCGATCGTGATGGGCGTGGCCGTGATGCTCATCCACACCTACTACGGCTACAACGCCAGTGGCGGCCCGGTCGGTGTCGGTGTCGCGGTGGGTAATGCCGTCCGCGCCTCGCTCATCGCCGTCGTGACGGTGACCCTGCTGATCTCGCTGGCGATCTACGGCCAGTCCGGCAACTTCAACCTCTCGGGATAGGCGGAGGAGCGATGCCCGAATCAAGGTGGAAGAAGAAGCTCGCCGCGGCCGTGATGGTGTTCAGCATCGTGGCGATCGTCGTCGTGGCACTGACGATGTTCGTCGGTGGCTTCACGAAGACCGAGTCGGTGACGATCACAGCCTCGCGCTCAGGTCTCGTGATGGAGCCTGACGCGAAGGTCAAGCTCCGTGGGGTCGAGGTGGGCCGGGTCGCGTCGATCGACGAGGTCGACGGCCAGGCGCGGATCAAGCTCGCGATGAATCCGTCGCAGATGCACCTCATTCCGTCGAATTCTCCCGTCGAGATCAAGTCGACCACCGTGTTCGGCTCCAAGTACGTCAACTTCGTCACGCCGAGCGATCCGTCGCCCAAATCTCTGCAGCCGGGCTCGGTGATCGGCGCAGAGAGCGTCACCGTCGAGTTCAACACGCTGTTCCAGAACCTGTCGACGCTGCTGCAGCAGATCGAGCCTGAGAAGCTCAACGCGACCCTCGGCGCCATCTCGTCGGCGCTCAACGGTCGTGGCAACGAACTCGGCGAGCTGCTCGGTGAGACCGACGCGTACCTGAAGAAGATGAATCCGACCCTGCCGCAGCTGAAGCGGGACCTCGCCGCTGCGGCCACCGTGACCAACACGTACGCCGACGTCACGCCGGATCTGATGACGCTGCTCGGCAACCTCACCGCCACCAGCGGCAGCATCGTCGAGGAGCGGGAGAACCTGCGGATGACTCTGGAGAACGCCGTCGCCCTTGCGAACAACGGAAACCAGTTGCTCACCGACAACGAGGCAAACCTGACGCGCGCACTTGCGCTGCTGGAGCCGACCACGGCGCTGCTGTCGGGCTACTCGCCGGCGATCTCGTGCCTCATCATCGGCCTCAACAAGGCCCGACCGATGGCCGAACAGATCGAGGGCGGTAGCCAGGCAGGCTTCGCGATGAGCTCGAGCTTCCTGGGCGGCCTCGAGCCGTACACGTACCCGCGCGATCTGCCCAAGGTCAATGCCACGGGTGGCCCGAATTGCTGGGGGCTGCCCGACTTCGATCCGAGGCGTGACGGTAACGCGCCGTTCGTGGTGACCGACAGTGCGAACACCCCCTACATGCCGGCGACGAAGACGACCATCAGCATGCCCACGCTGTTCCAGATGCTCTACGGCGGAACCCCGGTTGCGGAAGGTCAGAACTGATGCGCGCGACCACAGTCAAGTTCCTCGCGTTCACCGTCGTGATGGTGCTGATCTTCGCCGGTCTGGCAGTCGTGTTCAGCCAGGCCCGATTCAGCAGCACCGACGGCTACCGTGCCCAGTTCACCAACGCTTCCGGACTCAAGTCGGGGGAGAAGGTCCGGATTGCCGGCGTCCCGGTCGGCACCGTCAAGGGTGTCGAGGTGGGGTCGGACAACCTCGCGTACGTCAGCTTCGACGTCGACACGAAGTACCCACTGCTGCAGAGCACCCGGGCAACGGTCCGCTATGAGAACCTCGTCGGAGACCGATACCTCGAGCTGCTCGACGGGGAAGGCTCGCCTGAGACGCTCTCCAAGGGACAGACGATCCCGGAGTCGCAGACGGCGCCGGCTCTCGATCTGGACATGCTGCTCGGTGGCTTCAAGCCTCTGCTCCGTGGCCTCAGCGCCGAACAGGTCAACGACCTGAGCGGAGCGCTGCTGCAGGTTCTGCAGGGGCAGGGCGGCACGCTGGTGTCGCTGCTCGGTAACACCAGCTCGTTCACGTCGACCCTCGCGGACCGGGACAAGCTGATCGGTGACGTCATCACGAACCTGAACACCACGCTGACGACGATCAACGACAAGGGCGATCAGTTCTCGAGCACCATCGACCAGCTTCAGCAATTGGTGAGTGGTCTCGCCCAGGACCGTGATCCGATCGGCGCCGCAATCCCGAAGCTCGCCACGGCCACCGACGACCTCGCGCAGTTGCTTCAGGGAGCGCGTCCCGATCTGCAGTCGACCATCGCTCACGCGGGCGAACTCGCGACGAACCTGCAGAACGGCCAGGACGACATCAACTGGGTGCTCGAGCGGCTGCCCGAGTCTTACCGGAAGCTGATCCGAGCTGGTTCGTACGGTGCGTTCTTCCAGTTCTATACGTGCGAGGTGGCATTCAAGTTCTCCGGACCCGACGGGAAGGAGTTGCGGGTGGAACTGCCGACCACACCGCTTCAGACGACGGGGAGGTGTGCATTCAATGGCGAAGGGTGAGCGGAATCTCACGCGAATCGGCATCATCGGTGTCGCTGTCTCGGCGTGCCTGGTGCTGGCCGGATTGCAGTACGACCGACTGCCGTTCCTCTTCGGCAACGTGAGCTACGAGGCGCTGTTCGAGGATGCCGGCGGGCTGATGCCCGGCGACTTCGTGACTGTCGCCGGCGTGAACGTCGGCAAGGTGGAGAACATCGAACTCGACGGCACCGAGGTCCGGGTTCGATTCTCGATGAACGAGGGCATCCGCCTCGGCGACAGCACCGGTGCCGACATCAAGACCAATACCGTTCTCGGGCGTAAGTCGATGCAGGTGACGTCCGAGGGATCCGACGTCATGCGGGTCGGCAGCACCATTCCGTTGGAGCGCACCAACTCTCCGTACTCGCTCAACGACGCGCTCGGTGATCTCACCTCCACCGTCGCGGATCTCGACACGAACCAGCTCAACGATTCGCTCAACGCGGTGTCCGAGACCTTGTCGGACACCCCGCCGGAATTGCGGGCGGCGCTCGACGGCGTCACCAGGCTGTCGCAGAGCATCAACTCGCGGGACGAGTCACTGAAGGACCTGCTGGGCAAGGCAGAGGACGTGACGAAGATCCTGGCGGACCGCAGTGACCAGATCAACTCGCTGATCCTCGACGGCAACCAGTTGCTCGGTGAGCTGGATCGCCGCCGGAACGCGATCAGTGAGCTGATCACGAACGTTTCGGCGGTCTCACAGCAGCTCACTGGTCTGGTGCAGGACAACGAGCAGCAGATGAAGCCGACGCTCGACAAACTGAACGCCGTCGTCGCGAATCTGCAGAACAACAAGGACAACATCGGCCAGGCGCTGGAGGGGCTCGCGCCGTACGCGCGCTCGCTGGGTGAGGCCGTCGGCAGCGGCCCGTTCTTCATGGCCTACGTCGCGAACTTCAGCGTCAGTCCGATGGTTCAGACGGTGGTCGACCAACTGTTGTGGCCGGAGCATGTTCCGCAGGACCTATCCCAGTTCCCGCCATTGAAGACCGAGCTCAAGGATCCGAACCGATGAGCGACGAACAGCAGCAGACAAGTACCAGGAAGAAGTGGCTGACGATCGGCGGCACCGCCATCGTCGTGGTTGCTGTTCTCGTGGCAGGGGTGATCTACCTGTTCCCCGGGTTCGGAAAAACCACCATCACGGCGCAGTTCCCGTCCACGACGGGCTTGTACGCCGGCGACGACGTCCGCGTACTCGGGGTCAAGGTCGGCTCCATCGAGAGCATCGACCCGAACGGAACCGGCGCGACCGTCGTGATGAATGTCGATCGTTCCGTGGACATCCCGGCCGATGCCAAGGCGGTCATCATCGCGCCGAGTCTCGTGGCCGCGCGGTTCGTGCAGCTCACCCCGGTCTACGCCGGGGGAGAGTCCATGGCGGACGGCGCCGAAATCCCGCTCGACCGCACTGCGGTTCCGGTGGAGTGGGACGAGATCAAAACCGAGCTGACCAAGCTGTCAGATGCACTGGGCCCGCAGGGCGGCGCGGATCAGGGGTCGCTCGGCAACTTCATCAACACGGTCGGCGACAACCTCGACGGCAACGGCGATGCACTGCGCGACACGCTGCGCGAGCTGTCGGACACGATGAAGACTCTGTCCGACGGACGGACCGACTTGTTCGCGACCATTCGGAACCTTCAGGTGTTCGTGTCGGCACTGTCGTCGAGCAACCAACAGATCGTGCAGTTCGGCGGGCGCTTGCAGTCGGTGTCCTCCCTGCTCGCGGACACCAGCGACGAACTCGGAACGGCGTTGCAGGATCTCGATGTCGCGATCAGTGATGTCAACCGCTTCGTCACCGACAACCGTGCGTCACTCACCGAGCAGGTCGGCCGACTGGCGGACGCGACGTCGGTGCTCGTCGAGAAGCGTCCCCAGCTCGAGCAGGTGTTGCATGTCGCGCCGAACGCGCTGGCGAACTTCAAGGACATCTACACCCCCAAGCAGGGATCCGTGAACGGCGTGCTGGCCGCGAGCAATGCGAGGAACCCGATCACGATGGTCTGTGGCCTGATCGCAGGGCTCGAAACCAACGATTCGGATCGTTCGGCAGACCTGTGCGCGCAGTTCCTCGGACCTGTGCTCAACTCGATCACCACGAACTACCCGGCCATCCTGACGCGTGTTGCGGATGCACAAGGCGCTCGGCCCGACCAGCTCGCCTACTCTCCGTCGAGTCTCGCCGGCCAGGTGCCAGAGCGGTCGGCGCAGGGACCGTCGTCCGCCGAGCTGGGGCCACTCGGATCAATGCCGTCGGTCCAGGTCCCCAAGGATCTCGGGTCCCTGCTGAATCCGGGAGGTGGGCGATGACCGGGAATCGCAAACGTGCCCGGGTGGTGGCCGCTTCGGCCATCGCCCTGACACTGAGCATGGCCGTGACGGGCTGCGAGTGGAACGGACTCAACTCGGTTCCGTTGCCCGGCACCGAAGGTGGTGGTGAGGGCGCATATACCGTTCAGATCCAGATGCCGAACGTGACGACCATGTCGCAGAACTCGCCTGTTCGCGTCAACGACGTCACGGTCGGCGCGGTCACCGGCATCGAGGTCCAGGACTGGCACGCCCTGGTCACGGTGTCGCTCAACAAGGACGTGCAGCTTCCTGCCAACGCGACGGCAAAGATCGGACAGACCAGCCTGCTCGGCTCTCAGCACCTCGAGCTTGCTCCGCCTGTGGGAATCGCTCCGCAGGGCAGCCTGAAGGACGGGGATGTCATTCCGCTCGAGCGGGCGGGAGCCTATCCCACCACCGAGCAGACGCTGTCGTCGCTCTCGGTCGTGCTCAACGGCGGTGGCCTTGCGCAGATCAATGACATCACCCGAGAACTCAATGAGGCATTCGACGGCCGGGAGGACTCGATCCGGGATCTGCTGCCGCAGCTCGACCAACTCGTCGGCAGTCTTGACGACCAGCGCACCCAGATCATCTCCGCGATGGAGGGAATCGATCGACTCACCGGAACCGTCAACCAGCAGACCGACACGCTGAACCGTGCCCTCGACGGCATTCCGCCCGCGCTCGAGGTGTTGGTGGCGCAGCGTCAGAATCTGACGAATGCCCTGGTGGCACTTGGTAGCTTCAGCGACACCGCGACGCGGGTGATCAACGAGAGCGGCGACGACCTGAAGGCAAATCTGGCCTCGTTGTCCCCGCTGTTGGCGCAGCTCGCCGGCACCGGAAACAACCTCACCGAGGTGCTGTCGCTGATGCTGACCTTCCCGTTCACGATGAAGTACATGGATCAGGTGTTCCAGGGTGACTACGCAAACCTCAACATGATGATCGATCTGACGAACGAGCGGCTGACCACCAACTTCATCGACCAGACGGGGCTCGGACCGACACTTGCCGGTGTCGAGGGCGCGCTCGGGACGTTGGCGGGCACGGCCGGCCAGGCCAATGACCCGCTGCGGATCCCCGATCCCAAGAAGCCCGACCTGATCCAGCCCGAGCCCAAGCCTGCGACGGCCGACGACGTTCAGCCGCTGCAGATTCCTGGCCTTCCGCGACTAGGAGTGCCGACGCCATGATGCTCTCGAGGTTCGTCCGAATCCAGTTGGTGATCTTCTCGATCCTCACTGTCATCGGGCTGGTCGTGATGGCCACTCAGTACGTACAACTGCCCGCCTTGTTCGGCATCGGGCAGAACCGGATAACCGTGCAGCTCCCTGCGACCGGGGGGCTGTATACGAACGCCAACGTCGCTTTCCGTGGTACCAACATCGGCAAGGTCGAGGACGTCGTGCTCACCGAGAACGGTGTGGACGCGAAGCTGTCGATCAGCAGCAGCTACGACATCCCGGCGGATCTCGACGCGGCCGTAAAGAGCGTGTCCGCAGTCGGCGAGCAGTACGTGGACCTGATTCCGCGCACCGACTCGGAGCCGTATCTCGAGGACGGCGACGTGATTCCCGTGGATCGCACGAGCATTCCACAGGACGTCGGCGTCATGCTCGATCAGGCGAATACGCTTGTTCAGAGCATCTCGAACACCCAGTTGCGCACCGTCGTCGACGAGTCGTTCAAGGCATTCAACGGCGCCGGTCCGGATCTGCAGCGGCTGATCGACTCGGCACGCCTGTTCGTGCAGGAGGCCAACGCCAACTCGGACGCCACCACGACGCTGATCGAACAGGCCGAGGGCCTGCTCGACACGCAGGTGGTGACGAGCGACGCGATCCGGGCGTGGACACAGAACCTGGTGACCTTCTCGAACCAGTTGCGCACCAGCGATCCACAGATCCGCAGTGTGCTCGCGCAAACGCCGAACGCAGCGAGCGAGGCCAACGCTCTGTTCCAGGAGCTGAAGCCGACGTTGCCTTTGCTGCTCGCCAATCTGGTGAGCGTCGGCGAGGTCTCCACGATCTATCACAAGAGCATCGAGCAGGTGCTCGTGATCTATCCGCCGCTGGTGTCGTCGCTGCTCACCATCGCGATGAAGGGTCCGATCGACGACGGTGCGATCGTGAACTTCGCACTGCAGGTGAACGATCCGCCGCCGTGCACCACGGGATTCCTCCCCGCCGACCAGTGGCGTGCGCCGAACGAGAGGACGACTCCTCCCACGCCTTCGGACCTGTTCTGCAGGGTGGCTCAGGACGACCCGACGACCGTCCGCGGTGCGCGCAACTACCCGTGCATGGAGGTCGCGGACAAGCGGGCAGCATCGCCCGAGGAGTGCCGCAGCCCAGCAGGTTACGTTCCGCTGGGCAACAACCCGCCCAGTGGGCCACCGCAGGATCCGTCTGTACCCTCGTACACGACGGCTCCGGCGAGTGCTGGGAGTGCGAATGTGCCTGCCACAGCGCGCCCCTACGACCCGACGACGGGCAAGTACGTCGGGCCCGACGGCCTGCTGTACTCGCAGCCGGGGCTCGCGGGAGGAACACCGAGGGAGGACACGACGTGGCAGACGATGATGACACGTCAGCAGGGCTGACGTCCGACGAGCACAAGCGGCCGATGCGTCGGCGCGCCAGTCGGAGTGCGGGACCGGCGAGCGACAATGGCCCGCGGTCGATGGAGGGCCCTCGGGTTGTCGACTCGGGTGGGGCCCCCGCGGGCACGATCACGTTGGAGAAGAATCGAACCCCGACAGTTGAGGCTGTCGAGGTCGACGAAGCAGTCACGAAGACCGAGACGGTTGTGCCCCCGCTGTCGGCAGGTGAGACCGCGTCGGAGGAATGGCACCCGGTCGCGCCCAAGAAGAGTCGCGGCCCGCTGGCCGCTGCGATCGCATTGGGCTTGGTGATCGTCGCACTTCTCGGTGTCGGCGGATGGCTACTGTTCGAGCGATCGGCCGCAAACGATCGTGACGCTCAACGGCAGGCGTTCGTTGACACCGCTCAGCAGACAGTGCTGAACCTGACGACCATCAAGCCGGATACGGCCAAGGAAGACGTCGAGAAGATCCTGGCGGGGGCGAGTGGCGAGTTCAAGTCGGAGTTCGACGGTCGTGAGGATCCCTTCGTCAGCATCGTGAAGGAGGCCGGCGTGACCACCGTCGGCCGTATCGTCGGGACAGGTTTCGAGGGCGAGAATGGAAACACTGCAAAGGTTCTCGTTTCGGCCCGCGCTGATGTGAGTTCGGCGAACGGGGACCAGAACGGCCCCCGTGACTTCCGGATGCGGGTCACCGTGACCGACGACAACGGGACGTTGACGGCATCGAAGGTGGAGTTCGTGCCGTGACCGAGAATCGTGCCGAGAATGAGGGTGGTGGCGTGAGCACCGAGCCGGATGCGCCGCGGACCCAGGCCACGCCAGGGTCTGTTCCTACGAAGTCATCGCTGCCGACTGCGCTCATCGCTGTCGCCGGAGTGGTGGTTGCCGCGCTCCTGGTGGGCGTCGGGTTTCTGGGCTGGGGCTACTTGCAGGACCGTGCGGCTGAACAGGCCCGCACGGACGCGGTCCAGGCCGCGACTGTCCAGGCAGCCGCGATGCTGTCCTACAACTTCAACGAGGTCGATCAGCAGTTGGCTGCCGCCGGTGACGGTCTCACGGGTGATTTCAAGGCCGACTACGACAAGTTGGTGAAGGAGACGATCGCTCCGGGCGCCAAGGAGAAGAAGATCACCGTCGAGGCCACCGTGCAGGCGGGGGCTATCGAATCGGCGAGCCCGAACGACGCGGTGGTACTGCTGTACGTCAACCAGATCACGACCAGCGAAGAGATGCCGGACGCCGCGACAACGGGCAGTCGGGTGCGCATGGAGATGCACAAGGACGGCGATCGTTGGCTCACCGGACGCCTTAGCCCGGTGTAGTCGGCCGTCGGCCGCTCGAACCGAAATGGGCTCCCGCGCAATGCGGGAGCCCATTGTCGTTCGGTCGGGGTGCCTACTCCGTGTACTCGCCGTCGGCGGGCAACAGAGCGGATCCGGCGACGCCGCCCTGGCTCAGTGCGTCCAGGAAGGACCGCGCCCACCGGTCGACGTCGTGCGCGAGAACCTGGCGGCGCAGGGCGCGCATCTGGCGGCGGCCGCTCTCCGGGTCCAGGTTGAGTGCATCCTCCATCTTGTCCTTGACGTCGTCGAGGTCGTGGGGGTTGCACAGAAAAGCCTGGCGGAGTTCGGCTGCGGCACCGGTGAATTCACTCAGCAGCAGGGCGCCGCCGAGGTCGCTGCGGCACGCGACGTATTCCTTGGCGACCAGGTTCATGCCGTCGCGCAGTGGTGTCACGAGCATGACGTCGGAGGCGACGAAGAACGCGATCAGTTCGTCGCGGCCGATGGGGCGATGGATGTAGTGCACCACCGGACGGCCTACCTCGGCGTATTCGCCGTTGATGCGGCTCACGGTCTGCTCGATCGCACCGCGCATCTGCACGTAGCTCTCGACGCGTTCGCGGCTCGGGGTGGCCAGTTGCACCATGACGGTGTCGGCCGGGTCGACCCGACCCTCGTTGAGCAGTTCGTACAGCGCGTCGAGGCGGACGTCGATGCCCTTGGTGTAGTCGAGGCGGTCGACGCCGAGCATGATGTGCTTGGGGTTGCCCAGTTCTTTGCGAATCTGCTTGGCGCGGTCTCGGATCGACTTGCGGCGCGAGATCTCGTCGAGCTTGCCGGAGTCGATGGAGATCGGGAAGGCGCCGACGCGGACGTTGCGGAATCCGACCTGCACCACACCGAGCTTGGAACGCACGCCGACCGACCCTCGGGACGTCTGCTGACCGGCGAGCCGCCGAGCCAGGAACATGAAGTTCTCGGCGCCGCCGGGCAGGTGGAACCCGATGAGGTCGGCGCCGAGCAGGCCCTCGACTATCTCCCGTCGCCACGGCATCTGCATGAACAGCTCGACCGGCGGGAACGGGATGTGCAGGAAGAAGCCGATGGTGAGATCGGGGCGCAGCATCCGCAGCATCTTCGGCACCAGCTGCAGCTGGTAGTCCTGGATCCAGACGGTGGCGCCCTCGGCAGCCGCGTTCGACGTGGCCTCGGCGAAGCGTCGGTTCACCTCGACGTACGCGTTCCACCATTCGCGCCGGTACTCCGGCTTGACGATGACGTCGTGGTACAGCGGCCACAGTGTGGCGTTGGAGAAGCCCTCGTAGTAGTCGGCGACCTCTTGCGCGCTCAGCGGCACGGGGTACAGGTCGAGACCGTCCTCGACGATCGGATCGAGATCTATGTCGGGTACACCGGGCCAGCCGACCCATGCGCCCTTGTTGTTGCGCAGGATCGGTTCGAGAGCGGTGACGAGCCCGCCGGGGCTGCGCTTCCAGCGGGTCGTGCCGTCAGGGAGTCGCTCGAGGTCGACCGGAAGGCGATTGGCGACGACGACGAAGTCGGAGCCTCCGCGATCGGTGCCGGCGTGCTGGGCGGCCGCGGCGCCCTCGGAACTGGTCGATAATCCCGAGAGCTCAGCCACGGATTCCCTGCTCTTTCCTCAGTTGTGTGTTTCGTCAGTCGAGCTTGACAGCCGGTCCGATGCCGAGCATCGAGAGCAGCATGCGGCACTCGTCGGCATCCGTGGCGTAGGCGGCAACGACACGCTGCGCCTGTCGAGCGGTCTCGTCGGCTACGGGCTCGAGTTCCTCGTCCGCGATCTCGTTCTCGGCGGTCGTCTTCGCGGCCATCTTGTTCCTTCCGGCTTGCTGCTACTTCATGAGCAGGTAGTTCCTGACTGCGACTCTATGAGAACCGCCCCGGTCAGCGCCACTCACCACCCGGTTAGGGTCTACTTACCTACGCTGTGGTCGAGGGCTGGAGGGTTGATGGCAGGTGGTACCGCGGTTCTGCGCCGCACGCTGACACGGAATCGTGCACGTCTGATTGCCGGGACGGCGCTGGTCAGCGTGCACCAGGTGGCCGAGACGGCGGTGCCGATCGCGATCGGGGTGATCGTCGACCGCGCGGTCGAGACCGGTGACGTGACGGCGCTGGTCGTGTGGCTGGCCGCGCTGGCCCTGCTGTTCGTGGTGCTGACCTCGGCCTGGAGGTTCGGTGCGCGTTTCATCGTGCTGGCTGTCCAGCAGGAGGCGCATCGTCTGCGCGTCGAGGTCGCGGGCCGGATCCTGGACTCCCGGGGCGTCCGCACGGACCTCCGCGCGGGTGAGTTGCTCACCGTGTCGACGTCCGACGCCGACAAGGAGGCGTGGATTCTCGACGTCGTCCCACGGGTGGCCGCCGCGCTGACTGCAATGGTCGCGTCGGCGATCGCGTTGCTGGTGATCGACGTCCCGCTGGGGCTCGCGGTGCTGATCGGCACGCCGGTGATGCTGGGTCTGCTGCAGGCGGCGGCGCCGCTGATCACCCGTCGGGCCTCCGCCCAGCAGGCCACCACCGCACGCGCGGCCGGAATGGCCACCGACCTGGTGAGCGGTCTGCGGCCGCTACGGGGCATCGGAGCGGAGTCGGCCGCCACGCAGCGCTATCGCGACGTCAGTCAGGGCGCGTTGGCCGCCACGATGCGGGCGGCGAAGGCGACCGGTGTGTTCGTCGGGGTGTCGATGACGGTGAGCGCGCTGCTCGCGGTGTCGGTCGCCGGGTTCGCGGGCTGGTTCGCGCTGGAGGGGCGCATCTCCGTCGGTGAGCTGATCACCGTCGTCGGGCTGTCTCAGTTCATCGTGGAACCACTCGGCATGCTGGCGCGGGTCCCGGGCTTCTACGCGAACGCGCGGGCATCGGCGGACCGGCTGGCGCTGGTGCTCGACGCCGAACCTCTGCTGCCCGCCGGCAGCACGCAACCGTCCGGGGCGAGCGACGTCGAACTGCGTGCCGTCGCGTACCGGTCCCTGACGGGCGTCGACCTCGCCGTCGCCTCGGGCGAACTGGTGGGTGTGGTGGCGTACCGGCCGGAGGATGCGGAGGCGCTCGCCGACGTCCTGTCCGGACAGGTGCCCCCGGATCGGTACGAGGGGGAGATCCGCGTCGGTGGCGTCCCGCTGGCCGATCTGGGGCTCACACACGCCCGTCGGACCGTGCTGGTCGAGCCGCACCACACCGATCTGTTCGCCGGGACCGTGCACTCCAACGTCACCGCCGGATCGCCGGGCGCCGACCACGACGCGGTGCAGCACGCGCTGCGGGCGTCGGCCGCGGTCGATGTGGTCGAGGCACACGCCGCGGGCCTTGACCACGAGGTGACCGACCGGGGCGCGAGCCTGTCGGGTGGTCAGCGACAGCGTGTCGCGCTGGCCCGCGCGCTGGCGGCGCGGGCGCCGGTGATGGTGCTGCACGACCCGACCACGGCAGTCGACGCCGTCACCGAACACGCGATCGCCGACGGCATCGCGACCAGCCGGCACGACGGCACCCGCGCGCACTCGACGATCCTCGTCACGAGCAGCCCTGCGCTGCTCTCGGTGACCGACCGCGTCGTGATCGTCGACGACGGCCGCACCGTCACCGAGGGCACCCACGCCGGCCTGTCGGCAACCGACGAGAACTACCGGAAGGCGGTGCTGCGATGAGCGCGCCGGAGCAGCAGTTGCTGCCCATCGCATCGGCGTCGGAGAGCTGGCGCTGGCTGCGCGACGCGATCGGTCGCCGCAAGGGACTGGCCGCGCTGACGCTGCTCGTCGGGCTGATCGCGGCTGCGGCCGCGGTGGTTCCGGTCTATGTGTTCGGTGTCCTGGTCGACCGCGTGCGCGAGGGTGCCCCGGCGTCGACGATCGTCGGGGTCGTCGCGGTCATCACGGTCGCCGCGATCGTCGCGGGCGTGCTCACCGGTCTCGGGTCCTATCTCATAGCGAAGCTCGGGGAGGGTGCTCTCGCCGGACTTCGCGAGCAGGTGGTGGGGCGCGCACTGCGGTTGCCGATCCCCACGATCGAGCGAGTCGGCAAGGGCGACCTGCTCTCTCGCGTCGGCGACGACGTCGCGGTGATCGGCAAGGCCGTCGCCGACGTCGTGCCGAGCCTGGTGTCGGCACTGTTGCTGGTGGTGCTGAGCATGGCGGCGATGGTCGGCATCGACTGGCGTCTGGGACTGGCGGGCATGGTCGCGCTGCCGATGTACGCGCTGGCGCTGCGCTGGTACCTGCCGCGGTCCGGTCCGCTGTACGCGCAGGAACGCGTCGCGATGGGCCGTCGCTCACAGGCACTCATCAGCAGCATGCAGGGTGTGCGCACGGTCCGCGCGTACGGACTCGAGGAGAGCCACCTCGGCGACATCGACCGGGCGTCGGCCGACGCCCGCAATCTGGCCGTCGGCGTGTTCGGCTTGTTCACCCGGTTCGCCGGTCGCGGCAACCGCGCCGAGTTCGTGGGCCTCGCGGTGATTCTCGCGGTCGGCTTCGCGCTCGTGAAGCAGGACGTCGTCACCGTCGGCCAGACCACCGCCGCGGCGTTGCTGTTCCACCGCTTGTTCAATCCGATCGGCACGCTGCTGTACACGTTCGACGAGGTGCAGTCCGCGGGCGCGAGCCTGGCCCGTCTCGTCGGGGTCGTGAAGATCCCGGAAACGGCCGACGTGGGCACCGGTGTCGAGCCGTCCGACGCGTCCCTCGATGTGGTCGACGTGCGGCACAGCTACGACGGCGGCCACGAGGTGCTGCACGGGATCGACCTGCGCATCGCGCCGGGGGAGCGGGTCGCGTTGGTCGGCTCGACAGGTGCCGGTAAGTCGACCCTCGCGGTGCTCGCGGCGGGATCGCTGCCGCCGACGTCGGGGACGGTCCGGATCGGCGGTGTGCCGCTCGCGGATCTCGGCGCCGACCGGTTGCGGCGGCACGTCGCGATCGTCAGCCAGGAGGTGCACGTGTTCGCGGGCCCGCTAATCGAGGACCTGCGTCTGGCCCGGCCGGACGCGACGGTGGACGACGTGACCGCCGCCCTCGACACCGTCGGCGCGTTGTCGTGGGTGAACGCCCTCGAACACGGCCTCGACACCGTCGTCGGCGAGGGTGGGCACGGCCTGACTGCGGCGCAGGCACAGGAATTGGCGCTCGCGCGACTGGTCTTGGCCGATCCTGCCGTGGCGATCCTCGACGAGGCGACGGCTGAGGCCGGCAGTGCCGGCGCCCGCGAACTCGAGCGTGCCGCCGATGCCGCTACCCGGGGCCGCACGACGCTCGTCGTGGCGCACCGGCTCACGCAGGCGGCCGCCGCGGACCGTGTCGTGGTGCTCGAGCACGGCCGAATCGTCGAACAGGGCACGCCGGCCGAGTTGGTCTCGGCGGGTGGACGTTACGCGCAGCTCTGGGCGGCATGGGAAGGCGCGGCCGAGCGGGTAGTCTCTCCCACCTAGCGGTCCTCGGAGAGGTGGTCCAGGAGGTCATCGAGAGAGCTGCATTCACCGCCGCCGCTCAGCGCCTCGCTCGGCCGAACGCGGATCCCGCTGTCGGGGTCAGACGAGTAGCCGGGCCCGCAGGGTGTCGATGGTCTGCTGGTCGATGCCCAGGCCCTTCCTCGCATAGTTGTCGATGCCACCGTACAGACGGTCGACTCGGGCGAACGCGCTGTCGAGCCAGGACTTCTCGACGGCGTCGTCGCGGCCGAGGTGCGTGGTGCTGGCCAGGAAGTCTTGGTACACAGCCCCTTTCGGGACCCCGAGGAGGCTGAGCAGGACGGCCGTGCCCCAACCGGCTCGGTCCTTGCCGGCGCTGCAGTGATAGACGGTGGCGCCGTCGGTGTTGTGGGCGATCGCGGTCAGTAGGTCACGGAAGGCGACGTCGGCGCCGCGGTAGGTGACCATCAACGGGTAGCCGATCGAATGGCGAATGTCCGACGAGCCGTTCGTCGCCGCGTCGATCAGCGCGCGGCCCAACGTGAGCGGCACGAATTCGTGGAACGCGATGCCGTGCTCGGACGAGACGACGTCGGCCACCTGATAGCGGACGCCCTCCGGGATCCGGTCACGATCCTTCCTGCGTTCCCACCTGTTTCGCAGGTCGACGTCGAGCGTGACCTGTGCGGCAGTGAGAATTGCGAGGTCGGCATCGGTGAGCGAACTGAGCTTGTTCGACCGGTACACCAGGCCGGTACGGACCATCCTGCCGTCGTGCGTCCGATAGCCGCCGATGTCGCGGAAGTTTCTCGCGCCCAGAAGGCGGATCGCGGGGGATCCGCCGGTGTCGGTGTCGGTGTCGGCATCGACGTCGGTCTCGGGACTTACGAGCGGGGCGGAGGCTGCGCGGGCGACGAGGGCCAGCACGGCCACGATCAACAGCAGTAATCGGTTGAACGCGGTACGTATAGATCGCATGGGCCCTCGCGACTGACGACGGATGCGGACGGCCGAGTGCCGCTGCGGGTTCGCACGGAGAGTAGCCGTTCGATGTCCGTTGTGTCCGCAGAATGAACAGGTCGGCGGTCAGCTGAAGTTGCGGGCGATGATCGTTTCCACCAGCGCAGCGGTCGGGAAGTCGGCCATCACGACGCCGGTTCGGCCGGTGCCGGTGGTCCGGAGGTAGTTCTCTGCGCAGGTGAGCATCCCCGGTGTTCCGGGGACTCCCTTGGCGACGGTGATCGGCACGGTTCCGGTCGCCATCACGGCCGGCGATGCTCCGGTCGCACTGAGGTGGTTGACGAACAGGGTTCCGAAGTCTTCGAGGGCCGCCCGCTCGAACTGGGTGCGGGCCGTGTCCCACTTCGTCTTTACCGCAGCAAGATTGGGCAATGTGAAGTCGTCCTGGATATCCATGCTCGGGCCCGCCCATCGGGGGCCGTACACGGCGGTGGCGGTGAAGTCCTGCAGCACGACAATCTTGCCGCGTGTCTCGCCGAGCGTCGGGATTCGTCCGTCGTACCCGGCGGGAGGCGTCCACAGGTGCGCGGCCAGCAGATCGCGGGTGTCAGGGTTCTCGTGGATGTACCAGTCCAGTGTCGCCTGGTACGTCCGGGTGTTCTCCTCCTCCGTGTACTCCTTCTTCAAGCGCATCAGCACGGTCTCGCTCGGGTTCGCCTGGAGGAAGGCGGTCACGGTCCGTACGACGTCGGTGAAGTTGGCATGCAGGTATTCGAGGTCGTGATGGATCGGGAAGACGTCCCGGAAGTGGCGGGTGCGGATGTCGAACGCACGCAACCCGGCCTGAAGCTGAACGGGCAGAACGAAGTCCTGGGTGAGGGTCGGGATCGATGAGTTGTGCGCCATGGTGTCGTGGCTTCCCGGCAGCGACAGTTCAGCCAGATTCGCACTGTCCGGAAGGAGTCGCATCCAGTCGGGGGCCGAAGAGGTGTCGAGATCGCCGCGGCCGAAGCTGCCGGCCGCCACATCCGCACTGCTGACGCTCGATGTGGCAGTCGCCAGGGTGGGATGCATCGGCAGAACGAGTAGCAGTGGACCGGCGGCGAGCGCCCGGAGCACGGTGCGACGTCCGGGACGGGGCGCGGCGTAGGGCATGGCGGGCCTCCCTTCGCGGGGCCGGCCCGCTCGAGAACGGCTGCTCTCGCCTGTCGGCGAAGCGCGCCCAGTATGGCAAGGAAGTCGTGGTGGCGGAGTCGGTTCGACGATCACCCTCCTTCGCCGCGCAGCCGGCGTGGTCGCGAACCGGGTTTAGCCCCCGGAGTTCAGCGCCCCAGGTATCCGCCGCCGTGCGGGAAGAACTCCTTGCCCGACATCTCGGTGCCGTCGTCGAGACGCACGCGCTCGACGACCAGGCCCTTGTTCTGCCCGGTGCGGGCGTCGGGGCCGGCGACGATGACCATGCCGTCACCCTCGTGGATGAACACGCGGCCGGGGGTGCCGCCGTAGTTGCCCGTCGACACCGACGACGCCAGGATGCGGATCCGTTGCCCCTTGAACGTGGTGAACGCGTTGGGGTACGGGTCCGATTGGGCGCGCACGAGGCGCTCGATGGCGTCGGCCGGCCAGGTCCAGTCGATGCGACTGTCTTCGTCGGAGCGCTTGTGGAAGAACGTGGCCTGCGTGCGGTCCTGCGGCATCCAGTCGGTGCGGCCCGACTCGATGAGCGCGAGGGCGTCGAGCGTGATGGGGCCGATCATGTCGACGGTGCGGTGGAACAGGTCGGTGACGGTGTCCTTGGGGCCGACCGGCGTCGAGCGCTGCAAGACGATCTCGCCGGCGTCGAGTTCGGAGTCCATGAGGTGCGCGGTGAGGCCCACCTCCTCCTCGCCGTTGATGAGCGCCCAGATCAGCGGCGAGAAGCCGGTGTACTTGGGCAGCAACGAGTCGTGGATGTTGAGGGTGCCGTAGCGCGGGGCGTCGAACACGTCGCGCGGCAGCCAGGTGCGCCAGTTGTTGGCAACGATGATGTCGGGCCGGGCCGCCTTCAGTGCGGCCTTGAAGTCCTCGTCGGGCTTGTCGGCGATGTGTACCGGCACACCGTGCTCGGTCGCGAGGTCCGCGACGGAGTCGGCCCACATCTTCTCGTAGGCGTGGTCGCTCTTGGGGTGGGTGACGGCGAGCACCACCTCGTGATCCGAGTCGAGAACAGCCTGCAGGGTACGGTGGCCCCAGGTTTGGTAGCCCAGCGTGGCGACTCTCAACGCGATCCTCCGGGACGAGTTGGTCAGTTTCAGCCGCCGGTCGCGACGACCCTCGAGATTTAGGTTACCCAACCCTATTTGCTGCAGTTCAACCGCCATGAGGAAGGCCGACATGCCCATCGCCACCATCAACGGGATTCCTCTGAACTACCAGGTGAAGGGCGACGGTGATCTCGTCGTCCTGATCATGGGCACGGGAAGCCCCGGGCGGGTGTGGGACCTGCATCAGGTTCCGGCGCTGGTGGGCGCGGGCTACCGCGTGTGCACGTTCGACAACCGCGGCATCGCGCCGTCGGGGGAGAGTGTCGACGGCATCACGATCGAGGCGATGGTGGCCGACACGGCGGGCCTGATCGAACTGATCGGTGGACCGGCGCACGTCGTCGGCACGTCGTTGGGCGCACGCGTCGCGCAGGAACTCGCGCTCGCCCGGCCCGACCTGGTCCGCAAGGCTGTCTTCCTCGCCGGGCACGCCCGGATGGACCAGTTCCAACGCACCCTCAACGAGGGCGAGCGGGAACTCGAGGCCGCAGGCGTCACGCTCCCGGCCAAGTACCGCGCCGCGGTCACCGCGGTCATGAACCTGTCTCCCGCGACGCTCGCCGACCAGCACGCCGCCCGCGACTGGCTCGACGTCTTCGAGTTCTCGGGCGGAAAGGCGTCGGCGGGCGTCCGCGCCCAGTTGGCGATGAATCGTGAGTTCGACCGCGCACAGGCCTACCGGGCGATCACGCGTCCGTGCCTGTCCGTCGGTTTCGCCGACGACCGGATGATCCCGGCCTACCTGTCCAAGGAGGTGTCCGACGCGATCCCGGGTGCGGTCTACCAGGAGATTCCCGACGCCGGTCACTACGGCTACCTCGAGCGCCCCGAGGCCGTGAACAAGGTGGTTCTCGACTTCCTCGCGGGCTGACACCCCAGTCGACCCCGGTCCCTTCCCTCCCGCGTTTCGCGCACTTGGCGCGCTGCGGGCCCCTCGCAGGTCGCGACAAGTGCGCAAAACGCGAGGGGTGGGTGGCCGGACGGCGCGGCCGGATGGGCGCAGGCGAGCGGGTTAGCCTATCCTAATTTGGATACCTTTGCGTCCGTCTCGCGCGGCGCGTCACGACGGACGATCGGATTTGTATGTCTGCGGACCACCTGCCGGCTGCCCCCTTGCTCGACGACGCCGTCACCGGGCTGCCCGTCACCGCCGCGCAGTCCGAGATCCTCGTCGCGCAGCAGCTCGATCCGCAGAGCACCGTCTACAACCTGTCCCTCGTCGTCGAGGCCACCGGACCGATCGACATCGACCGCGCCGCCGCGGCGATCCGCCGGACCGTCACGCACGCCGAGGCGCTGCACGTCCGGTTCCGAGTGGGCGAGGACCGGACGCTGCGGCAGGTGCCGGCGCCGTCCGACGCGTGGCCGCTCGACGTGGTCGACGTCCGCGACGCCGCCGACCCGGAGGCCGCGGCGCAGGAGTGGATGGACCGGGACATGGCGACGGTCGCCGACGTCACCGGCGACGACGCGCTGTTCGCGCACGCGCTGTTCCGTCTCGCCGACGATCACACCGTCTGGTACCAGCGCTATCACCACAGCATCATCGACGGCTTCGGTATCTCGCTGATCGTCGCCGACATGGTCGCGCGCTACGACGACCCGAACCTCGAGTCGAAGGCCGGGGAGTGGGCGCTGCGCGACCTCGTCGACGCCGACCTCGAGTACCGCGGATCGGCCCGCTTCGAGACCGATCGGGCCTACTGGCTCGGCGAGATTCTCGATGCACCCGAACCCCCGCAGATCTGCGCGGCCGGCGCCGATGGCTCCGCGACACCGGAGTCCACGACCGTCACGATCGACGGCGCCATCGCCGACGCGATGTACGCGTTCGCCACCGCCGCGGGCATCCGGCGCACCCGGCTGCCGATGGCGCTGATCGTCGCCTACCTGCATCGCGTCACGGGCCTGCGCGAGCTCACCGTTTCGGTGCCGATGGCGGCCCGAGTCGGCCGCGCGATGCGTCGCACCCCGGGCATGGCGTCGACGATCCTGCCGGTGACGTTCCGGGTGGACCCGGCCGCGACGGTGGGCGACCTCGCGCGGGCGATCGACGCCCAGCTGGTCGCGACGCTGCGTCACGGCCGCTTCCGCGGCGAGGACCTCGCCCGCGAGGTGCGGGCGATCGACCCCGACCGGCGCGTCTTCGGTCCCGGCATCAATTCGATGATGTTCGAGCACGTCCTCGAGTTCGACGGCAATCCCGCGCACATTCGCGGCTCGGTCACCGGGCCGGTCAGCGACCTCGACTTCTCGATCCAGGGCGGCGAGGACGGCGAACCGATCCGCATCGACCTGCGCGCCCCGGCCGGGCAGCGCGACGAGCTGTTGCGGCACGAGGAACGCCTGGCGCACTTCGTGTCCCAGTTCCTGCGGGATCCGATGGCGGCGGTGGGCGCGCTCGAGCCGATGTCCGACGAGGAGCGCCACCGGGTCCTGGTCGAGTGGAACGACACCGCCGAAAGGCAGCCGTCGCGCTCCGTTCCGGAACTGTTCGCCGACGCCGTCCGACGCGGCCCCGACGCCGAGGCGCTGGTGGCGGGCGAGGTGCGCCTGACGTATCGCGAACTGTCGGAGCGAGTGGCGCAGCTGGCCCGCCATCTGCTCGAGCGGGGCCTGTCCCCGGAAGAAGTTGTGGCCGTGGGTCTTCCGCGGTCGGCGGAGATGGTCGTCGGACTCCTGGCGGTGCTGTGCGCGGGTGGGGCCTTCGTGCCGCTGGATCCGGCGTGGCCGCAGGAGCGCCGCGACTCCGTCCTCACCGACGCAGGCGCCCGCCTGGTGCTCACCGGTCCGGGTGGCGTTGACGCCGGAACCGACTCGGTGCCCGTCGATCTCTCGGCCTGGGCGCACGACGAGTACTCGAACGTGCTGCCCGACGGCGAGCTGGACGGCCGCCGCCTCGCATACGTGATCTTCACCTCCGGGTCCACAGGCCGACCCAAGGGCGCGATGATCCGCCACGAGGCGATCTGCGCGCGCCTGCTCTGGCAGCGTGAGCGCGTGCTCGGTTTCGGGGCGGACGACGCGTCGCTGTTCAAGGCGCCGCTGTCGTTCGACATCTCCGTCAACGAGATCCTGCTGCCGCTGGTCTCGGGCGGTCGTCTGATCGTCACCGAGTCAGGCGGCGAACGCGATCCTCAATACCTGCTCGATCTCATTGCCCGCGAACAGGTCACGTTCGTCTACCTGGTGTCGTCGATGCTCGACGTGCTGCTGGACCTGGCGCGCGACACCGACCTGTTGTCGGGGCTGCGGCACGTGTGGTGCGGCGGCGAGGTGCTCACCCCCGACCTGTTCGACCGCTTCCGTCGGCAGTTGTCGACGACGCTGTACCACGGGTACGGACCGGCCGAGGCGACGATCGGTGTCTCGCACGTGATCTACCGCGACGAGGCCACCCGCATCGCGACGTCCATCGGCCGCCCCAACCCCAACACCCAGCTGTACGTGCTCGATTCGCAACTGCGCGCGGTGCCCGAGGGCATCGGCGGCGAGCTGTATGCGGGTGGCTACCTGCTGGGGCGCGGCTACGTCGGCGCACCCGCCCTGACGGCGTCACGGTTCGTCGCGAACCCGTTCGCGGACGACGGTTCCCGCCTCTACCGCACGGGCGATCTGGCGCGGTGGAGCGCCGACGGTAGCCTCGACTTCCTCGGCCGCGCCGACAACCAGGTGAAGATTCGCGGCATGCGTCTCGAACTGGAGGACGTCGAGGCGGCGCTGGCGTCCAACCCCGAAGTGCGACACAGCGCGGTCCTCGTCTGCAAGACGCCGACGGGTGCGAACTACCTTGCCGCGTATGTCGTTCCGGACGGCGATCGGGTCCTCGACATCGATACGCTGCGGGCATGGGCGTCGGACAAGCTGCCCGAGTACATGGTGCCGTCGGCGTTCGTCGTCCTCGACGCGTTCCCGCTCACCCCGAACGGCAAGCTGGACCGGCGGGCGCTGCCCGAGCCCGATCTGGCCGCGGCGAGCGAGCACGTCGCTCCCCGCACGGAACTCGAGGCAGCCCTGTGCGCGCTGATCGCCGGCGTGCTGGGGCTCGACCAGGTGGGCGTCACCGACGACTTCTTCGCGCTCGGCGGCGACAGCATCGTCGCGATCCAGCTCGTCAACCAGGCTCGGCGCGAGGGCTTCTCGATCAGCGCTCGGGAGATTTTCCAGCTCCGTACCGCAGCATCACTGGCCGCGGTCCTCGACGGCCGGGTCGCGGACGCCGCAGACGCCGATGACATCGCGGTGGGCGAGGTGCCCGCGACGCCGGTCGTCGCCCGCGTCTGCGGCGTCGGCACCGACGTGCGCACGTTCCATCAGTGGGTGCTGCTGCAGACTCCGGCGGGTCTCGACGAGGACACCGCGACCGCGGCTCTGCAGGCCGTCGTCGATCGGCACGACGCGCTGCGGGCGCGCTGGGATCGGGAGAGCGGAGCGCTCACGATTCCCGCCGCCGGTGTCTTGCCGACCGTGCACGTCTCGGATCTGCCGGACGCCGACGTCGAGACCGCCGTGGCCGCAGACCGCGACGCGCTCGTCGAATTCCTGGACCCCGAGTCTGGAATCATGCTGCAGGCCATGTTGTTCCGTCGTCCCGATACGGCCGGCCGTCTCCTTCTGGTTGGGCACCACCTCGTGGTGGACGGGGTGTCGTGGCGGATCGTCGTCGAGGACTTCGCCCGCGCCGCCGCAGCGCTCCTTGCCGGTGGCCAGCCCGAACTGCCGCCGGTCGGCACGTCGCTGCGCCGCTGGACCGAGTTGCAGGGCGTGCGTGCGGCCGAGGGCGCGTTCGACGACGAACTGGGGCACTGGAAGGCCGCAACCGCACCCGGTGCGCTCGAGATCGCTTCCACAGAAGTCGATCCCGCCGTCGACACGTGGGCGTCGGCGCACAGCACGACGATCGACACTGCGAGCGAGGTCGCCACACCGCTGCTCACCGACATCCCGGCCGCGTACCACGCGGGTGCCGGGGACGTCCTCGCGGCGGCGCTGGCCCTGGCTCTGCGCCGCTGGCGTGGCGGTGATGCGGACGTCCTGGTGGATCTCGAGGGCCACGGCCGCGAGGAACATCTCGTCCGCACGCCCGGCACCGCCCTCGATGTCTCCCGCACCGTCGGCTGGTTCACCACCATGTACCCGGTACGTCTCGACGTCCAGGGCGCCGCCCTTCCGTCGGCACTCATGTCCGTCAAGGAACAGTTGCGACGGGTCCCGAACAATGGATTCGGCTACGGCGCATTGCGTTACCTGACCGCGGCGGGCCGCGATCTCGCATCCGGCGCCGCTCCACAGGTGCTGTTCAACTACCTCGGCCGGGTCGCGTCCGGCGAGGGCGTCGACTGGCTGCCCACCGCGACAGGCGGTGCGAGCGACCCGGCGATGCCGCTGGCGCACGCCCTGACTGTCGACGTGATCGCCACCGACGGTCCGGGCGGACCGACGCTGCGCACCACGCTCACATGGGCCGGGCGGCTCCTGTCCGAGGCGGAGGTCGGCGCATTCGCCGACCACTGGAGCGCTGCACTGCGCGAGATCGCCGGGTCCGCAGCGGGAGGCGGACATACGCCGTCCGACTTCCCGTTGGTCCCGCTGGCGCAGAACGACATCGACCGGCTCGCCGAAACCGCGCCGACGCTGTCGGACATCCTGCCGACCACTCCGCTGCAGGACGGGATCTACTTCCACAGCGTCTACGAGCGCGACGGCGCGTCTCCCAGCGAGCCCGACCCGTACGTGGTGCAGCAGGTGGTGGAACTGACCGGCGAGGTGGACGCCGTCGCGCTGCACCGCGCACTACAGGGCGTCGTGGACCGTCACGACGTCTTGCGCGCTGCGCTGCGTCCGCTCTCCGACGGCCGCGTGGTGCAGGTGATCTCGGCCCGCGCCGACGTGCCGATGACGGTGCTGGACCTCTCGACGGACCCGGACCCGATGTCCGCCGTCGACCGGATGCTGGCGGAGGACCGGCTTCGCGGCTTCGACTTCGAACGGCCGCCGCTGCTGCGCTACGCCCTCGTTCGCCTCGAACAGGCAAAGTTCCTGCTGCTGCAGTCCATCCACCACGTCGTCGCCGATGGCTGGTCGGTGCCCGTGATGCTGCGCGAACTCCTGGCCCTGTACAGCCCGGCCGGAACCCCGCTCGCCCTGCCCGCGCCCGCTGCATACCGGAACTATCTGGGCTGGTTGGCATCCCGTGACCGCGAAACGTCGATCGATGTGTGGCAGCGGGCGCTCGCGGGCGCCGGCGAGCCGCCGACGCTGCCCGGGGTCCCCGCGGCGGGGGCCCGCGGCGTCCGCAGTGTCGAGGTGTCGCTTCCGCCCGCCGAGACGAGCGAGCTGAACCGACTCGGCCGTGAGCGCGGGCTGACCACCAGCACCCTGGTCCACGGCGCGTGGGGACTGCTGCTCGCTCGCCTCACCGGTCGGCGTGATGTGACGTTCGGTTCGACAGTCTCGGGGCGCGGCGGGGACCTGCCCGGCATCGAATCGATGGTGGGCCTGTTCATCAACACGGTGCCGGCGCGTCTGCGGCTGAACCCGGATGAGACGACCGCCGACGTGCTCACGCGCTGGCAGTCGGAGCAGTCGGCGCTGCTCGAGCACCAGTACGTGGGGCTGGGCGAGTTGCGCCGCGTCACCGGACTGCAGGAACTCTTCCAGACGCTCGTCGTGGTGGAGAACTATCCGATCGGCGACACCGCGATCGCGGATCCGTCGGGCAGCCTGGCCCTCACCGGCATTCGCTTCGACGAGCATCCGCCGTACCCGCTGACGCTGATCGCGGTGCCGGGGGACGAGTTGCGTCTCGAGGTGAAGTACGACGCCGCGCGGGTATCGGACGCGTCGGCCGCACAGATGGCGGACGGCATGGTCGCGATTCTGTCCGGCCTGCCCGCGACGCTGGACGGCCCGGTGGCGGCGATTGCTCTCGGCCGCAAGCCCGCTCGCGACAGAGATGTCCAGGTCGTCGACTTCCCGGCGACAACCGTCACCGCGCTGCTGGACGAACAGGCCGACCGCACTCCTGACGCAACCGCGGTGGTGTTCGAGGGGCGGAGTCTGTCTTACGCACAGCTTCACGATCTCGCGAACCGGTTGGCGCACATCCTCGTCGAGCGCGGCGTCCGTCCCGAGTCCAGGGTGGCCGTTGCGTTGCCCCGATCGATCGAACTGATGGTGGCCCTCCTCGCGATCGGCAAGGCAGGCGGTGCGTACGTCCCACTCGACACCGGCTACCCGGCCGATCGGCTGGCGTACATGCTCGAGGATTCGGCACCGGTGTGCGTGCTGACGTCCGTCGAGGCTGCGGCTGCGCTGCCGGACACCGGCGTCGACCGGATCCTCGTCGACGACCTCGACCTGGACGGCTACCCCGCCCACCCGGTCACGGTCGACGTGCTGCCGCATCACCCGGCGTACGTGATCTACACGTCCGGGTCGACGGGTCGGCCCAAGGGCGTCGTCGTCCCGCACGCGGGTGTGGTGAATCGCCTGCTGTGGATGCAGACGTTCCGGGCGATCCTGCCCACGGACCGTGTGCTGCAGAAGACGCCGTCGAGCTTCGACGTCTCGGTGCCGGAGTTCTTCGGCCCGCTGGTGGCCGGCGCCATGCTGGTGCTCGCGCGTCCCGACGGGCACCGTGACCCGGAGTACCTGGCGCAGTTGATCGTCGATCAGTCGATCACCCGCGCGCACTTCGTCCCGTCGATGCTCGAGCTGTTCCTCGACGAACCGAAGGCACGCGCGTGCACGGGCCTGCGGGTGGTCGCGGCGAGCGGCGAGGCGCTGCCGCTGCCGGTGGTGCGCCGCTTCGCGGACGTGCTGCCGGGCGCGGTCCTCGACAACCTGTACGGCCCCACCGAGGCGTCGGTGGAGGTCAGTTGCGCGGCTGCGGTGCAGGGCCTGCCGGCGGACGCGACGGCCGTGCCGATCGGCCTGCCGGTGGCCAATACTTCTCTCTACGTGCTGGATCCATACCTGCAGGCCGTCGCCGACGGCGCCGCGGGCGAGCTGTACCTCTCGGGTCCGCAGTTGGCGCGTGGGTATCTCGGACGCCCGGGATCGAGCGCCGACCGTTTCGTCGCCGACCCCTTCGGCGCACCCGGCGACCGCATGTACCGCACCGGGGACGTGGCGCGCCGCGCCGCGGACGGCACCGTCGAGTACCTGGGGCGCGCCGACGACCAGGTGAAGGTGCGCGGTTTCCGGATCGAGCTGGGCGAGATCGAGTCCCGTCTCGCGGAGCATCCCGACGTCGCCCGGGCGGCCGTGGTCGTGCGGGAGGACGCGCCCGGACACCAGCAGCTCGTCGGGTATGTGGTCGCGGACGCCGATATCGATGTCGATGCGGTCCGCCGATTCGCGGGGGAGACCCTGCCGGAGTTCATGGTCCCGACAGCGTTCGTCGTGGTCGACGAGCTGCCGCTGAGCCCCAGCGGCAAGCTCGACCGTCGCGCGCTGCCGGTGCCTGCCGTCCCGGCTGTCACGGCGTCGAAGGACACCGCACCGACAGGCCGCGCTTCGGTGGTCGCCGGCCTGGTCGCCGAGGTGCTCGGACGCGAGTCGGTGGGCGAGGACGACGACTTCTTCGCCCTCGGCGGCGACAGCATCCTCGCGATCCGGCTGGTGAACCTCGCGCGGCGCGAGGGGATCACGATGACCCCGCGGCAGATTTTCGAGCAGCGCAGCGCTCGGGCGCTGGCCCGGGTGCTCGGGGACGACCCGGCGGCCTCGACCGCCGTGGTCGCGGCCGTGCCCGTCGACACCACGGGCGATGCCCTGCCGATGCCGGTGGTGCACCGGCTGTCGGAGTGGAGCGGCGGCACCGATCGCTTCAACCAGGCCGTCCTGATCAACACGCCTGCCGAGGCGACCGTCGAGACCCTCACGGCTGCATTGCAGTCCGTTCTCGATCACCACGACGGGCTGCGGCAGCAGCTCGCCCGGCACGCGCCGGGTGTGTGGTCGGTGCACATCGCCGAGCGTGGCACCGTCGCGCCGTCGCTGCGGCGCGTCGACGTCAGTGGTTGCGCCGACGACCGGCTACGGGATGTCCTCGCCGCCGAATCCGCCGCCGCCGCCGGCCGTCTGGACCCGGCACGGGGCGCGATGGTCGAGGCCGTCTGGTTCGACGCCGGCCCGGCTCATCTCGGACGCCTGCTGGTGGTTGCCCATCACCTCGTGGTCGACGGCGTCTCGTGGCGCGTGCTGCTCGAGGATCTGCCGATGTCGTGGGTGGCGGCGCAATCCGGTCAGCCCGCCGCGCTCGACTCGGTCCGCACGTCACTGAAGGAGTACGCCGAGCTCGTCACCGCACAGGCGCAGCAGCCCTCCCGGCTGCGCGAGCTCGAGCACTGGACAGAGACCACCGCGCCCGGTGCCGAACTGGTACCGGCGGCCCGCGGCGACGTCACTATCGGCAGCGGCGTCAGCCGGACCGTGCGCCTCTCGGTCGCCGAGACCGAGGCGGTACTCACGGCGGTGCCGGCTCTCGTGCGCGCCGACGTCACCGATGTCCTGGTGACGGCACTGCGTATCGCGGTCACCCACTGGTTCGCCACGCAGGGCCGGGAGTCGGATCTGCTGCTCGACCTCGAGCGGCACGGCCGCGAGGAGCTCGCTCCGGGCGTCGACCTGTCCCGCACGGTCGGCTGGTTCACCAACATCACTCCGGTGCGTCTGCCCGGTTCCGGCGAAGCGCTCGACGTCCTCAAGTCGGTCAAGGAGGCGCTGCGCGCCGCGCCCGACGGCGGCATCGGCTACGGCATGCTGCGCTACGCCAACGCCCGTACCGCAGGACTGCTCGCGGCGGGCGCCCCCGCCCAGGTGCTGTTCAACTATCTCGGCAGGATGCCCGCGGCCCTCGCTGCGCCATGGGCGTCGGCGGTCGAATCCGGTTCGCTGGCAGCCGATCCCGACGCCGATCTGGGTGGGCCGTACCGCCTGCTCGTCAATGCGCTGTGCGAGGACACCGGCGACGGGCCGGTGCTGAGCGCCGTGTTCGGCTGGTCCGAGCCGGATCTCTCGGAGACGGATGCCCGCGCGCTCAGCGACGGCTGGGCCTCGGCGTTGCGGGAACTCGTCGCGCTCGCCGACACGCACGACGGGTCGGTCGCGCTCACTCCGTCCGACGTTCCGCTGGCGGGTCTGACGCAGGCCGAGATCGATTCGGTCGTCGCGGCCACACCGAGCAGCGTCGAGATGATCTGGCCGCTGTCCCCCCTGCAGGAAGGCCTGTACTTCCAGGCCGGGATCGCCGACGGCGCCGACATCTACACCGCGCAGTTCTCGCTGGACTTCGACCGGCACCTGGATCTCGAGCGACTGTCCGCCGCGATCTGCACACTGCAGCGCCGCAACCCCACGCTGCGAGCAGGATTCGTCAGTGCCGGTCTCGCCGCGCCGGTGCAGTTCGTCAGCGCCGGACTCGACGTCCCGATCACCGAGGTGGACCTACGACACCTCGACGACGCCGCCCGCGACGAGCGGGCCGCGCAGTTGATGGTCGAGGACCGGCTCACGCCGTTCGACCTCGAGACGCCGCCGCTGTGGCGCGCGCTGGTACTGCGCCTCGGCGAGGACCGCGACCGACTGGTGATCAACCGCCAGTTCCTGCTGTGGGACGGCTGGTCCAACGGGCTCGTCGTGAGCCAACTGCTCGCCCTCTACGAGACCGGCGGAGACGACACCGGATTCGTCATGCCCGACGGCGGATTCGACGACTACCTGTCCTGGCTCGCCGGCCGCGACGGCGACGCCGCCCGGGACGCGTGGACGCGGACGCTGTCCGGACTCGCGGAGCCCACGTTGATCGCGCGGCGCACCGGTGCGTCCGCGGGCCTGCCCGGCCGCCGCGATGCGGTGCTGTCGCAGGATCTGGGTGAGCGACTGCGCGCGCAGGCGACGCAGGCTGGGGTGACGTTCAACGCGGTCCTGAACGCGGCCCTCGGTCTGGTGCTCGCGGGCGCGACCGGCCGCACCGACGTCGTGTTCGGCACCACGGTCGCCGGCCGGCCGCCGGAGGTACCCGGCATCGACTCCGTCGTCGGCATGTTTCTCAACACCGTGCCGGTGCGGATGGTGCTGCGACCGAACGAGTCTGCGTCGGATCTGATGCGTCGCACGCAGACCGCGCGGCTGGAACTGATGCCGTACGACTACCTCGGTCTCGCCGCGATCCAGCGTGCAAGCGAACACCGCGAACTGTTCGACGTGCTGTACGTGCTGCAGAACTTCGTCGACGAGAACCAGGTGTCGGCGCTGCACGCCGCGCACGACATCAGCGGCGGCGACAGCATCGACCACACGCATTACCCGCTCACGGTGGTCGTGACCCCCGGTGCCGAGACCAAGCTGAAGTTCGAGTTCCACCCGGACAAGGTCTCCGCGGCCGATGCCGAGCACATGCTCGATACGTTCGTCCGACTGCTCGAGCAGTTCGCGGACGACGTCGATCTCCCGGTCGGGCGGACGGACATCCTTGCCCCGCAGGACCGTGCGGCCCTCGACGCCCGGCTCACCGAATCCGTGCACGCGGTACCTGAGCAGACCGTCGCCGACCTGTTCGCCGAGACGGCGCAGCGGATCCCGGAGGCGACGGCGCTGGTGTTCGGCGACGACACCGTCACCTACGCGGCCCTCGATGCGCGGATCAACCGACTGGCCCGGGTCCTGCTCGCGCACGGCGCCGGACCGGAGAAGATCGTGGCCCTCGCGCTGCCGCGGTCGGTGGAGACCGTCGTCGCACTGTTCGCGGTCCTGCGTACCGGTGCCGCGTATCTGCCGCTCGAACTGGACCATCCGGCCGAGCGTCTCGTCGGGATGCTCGATGATGCCCGGCCGGTCACGATGCTGGCTACCACGCGTGCTGCCGAAATCCTCTCGGCGGCAACGGTCGACACGATCCTCGTCGACGATTCCGCGGTTCTGGCCGGCTGCGACGAATCGGCGCTCACTGCCGCCGAACTCGGCGGCTTCGCGCCGGGCGTCCCGGGGCGCCTGGACCATCCCGCGTACGTGATCTACACGTCCGGGTCGACGGGCCGACCCAAGGGCGTCGTGACGCCGTACCGCGGCCTGACGAACATGCAGTTCAACCACCGCGAGGCGATCTTCGAACCGGTCGTGCGCGGGGAGGGCGGACGCACGCTGCGCATCGCGCACACCGTGTCGTTCGCGTTCGACATGTCGTGGGAGGAACTGCTGTGGCTCGTGGAGGGCCACGAGGTGCACATCTGCGACGAGGAACTGCGCCGTGACGCGCAGGCCCTGGTGGCGTACGGCGACGCGCACCAGATCGACGTCGTCAATGTGACCCCCACGTACGCGCGGCACCTCATCGAGGAGGGCCTGCTCGATGACGGTCCGCGACGGCACCGCCCGCCGCTGGTCCTGCTCGGCGGCGAGGCAGTCTCGGATCAGGTGTGGGACGTGTTGCGCGACACCGAGGGTACGTGCGGCTACAACCTGTACGGCCCCACCGAGTACACGATCAACACGCTCGGCGGCGGCACGGCCGACAGCGCCACCCCGACGGTGGGCCGACCCATCTGGAACACCGTCGCTCACGTCCTCGACGGCTGGCTGCGACCTGTCGCCGACGGCGTGCCGGGTGAGCTGTACATCTCCGGCGTCGGACTCGCGCGCGGCTACCTCGACCGCTTCGCGCTCACTGCCGAGCGGTTCGTCGCCGACCCGATCGTCGGCGCCGGTGCCCGCATGTACCGCACCGGCGACCTCGTGCGGCGTGGGCCGGACGGCAACATCGACTTCCTCGGCCGCACGGACGACCAGGTGAAGATCCGTGGTCACCGCGTCGAGTTGGGCGAGGTGGAATCGGTACTGGCGGCGCACGAGTCGGTGCGGCAGGCCGCGGTGATCGCCGACGCCGGGCCGGGCGGGATCAGACGCCTGGTCGGGTACGTCGTCACTGCCGGTAACCGGGACCTCGCGACCTACGCACGGACGGTATTGCCCGACTACATGGTTCCGGCCGCGATCATCGCGGTCGACGAGCTGCCGATGACCGTCAACGGCAAGCTCGACGTGCGGGCGCTGCCGTCCGCCGACACGGTGCTGGGCCAGGGGTCGGGCGAATCCCGCGAGCCGCGTGATGCCGTCGAGGAGACACTGTGCCGGCTCTTCGGCGAGGTTCTCGAACTCGAGGTCGAACTCGGTATCGACGACGACTTCTTCGATCTCGGCGGGCATTCGCTGCTCGCGACCCGGCTCATCAGTCGTGCGCGCGCGGATCTGTCTGCCGAGGTGACGATGCGGGACCTGTTCGAGGCGCCCACCGTCGCCGCACTCGCACGGCGGATCTCGGGGCGCACCGAGTCGACACGGCCGGTACTCGTCGCGGGGGAGCGGCCCGAGCATCTGCCGCTCTCGCCGGCGCAGCAGCGGCTGTGGGTGATCCAGCAGATGGAAGGGGACAGCGCGGGCTCGTCCAATGCGTACAACTTCCCGATCGTGCTGCGCTTGCGCGGCGACCTCGATCCGGCCGCCCTGACCGAGGCCCTGGCCGATGTCGTCGTGCGGCACGAGGTGCTGCGGACGGTGTTCGGTGAGCACGACGGCGAACCCGTCCAGCTGGTCCTGGACAGCGTCCGGCCCGATGTCACCGTGGTCGACGCGGAACCGGACGAGGCTCCCGCGCTGGTGGCCGCCGCCGTAGGGCGACCGTTCGATCTGGCCGCCGAGATACCTTTGCGCGCCACGGTGATCCGTGTCGGAGACGACGAGCACGTACTCGCGCTGGTGCTGCACCACATCGCGACCGACGAGTGGTCGGATCGGCCGTTCCTGCGCGACCTCATGGTCGCCTACTCGGCGCGCACCCACGGCGCGGCCCCCGAGTGGACGTCGTTGCCGGTGCAGTACGCGGACTTCACACTGTGGCAGCGGGCGCTGCTCGGCGAGCCGTCCGACGCCGACTCACTGATGAGCCGTCAGCTGGACCACTGGGCCGGCGTTCTCGACGGCGCACCCGAAGAACTGGAGCTTCCCGCCGACCGCAGCAGGCCTGCACGGCCCAGCTTCGCCGGTGGCGCAATCGAACTCGATCTTGATGCTGCGACCACCCGCGCGTTGCGGGTCATCGCCCGCGCGCACGGTGCCAGCATGTTCATGGTGCTGCACGCGGCGTCGGCGGCGCTGCTGCAGCGCCTCGGCGCCGGAGACGACCTGCCGTTGGGTGCGCCGGTCGCGGGACGCTCCGAGCCGGGACTCGACGATCTGGTCGGCTTCTTCGTCAACACCGTCGTGCTCCGCACCGACGTCTCGGGTGACCCGACTTTCGCGGACCTGCTGGCGCGCGTCAAGGACCTCGACCTCGCCGCGTTCTCGCACGCCGACGTGCCGTTCGAGTCCGTCGTCGAGCGGCTCAATCCGGCTCGCACGCTGGCCCGGAACCCGTTGTTCCAGGTGATGGTCGGGTACCACAGCCGCACCGCCGACCCGGCACCGTCCGAGGGCCTGGCGCTCGCGCCGGTATCCATCGAGGAGCGGACCGCCAAGTTCGACCTGGTGTTCAACTGGACCGAGTTCCTCGACGCGGACCGGGTGCAGCTGCGACTCGAGTACAGCGCCGACCTCTTCGATCGCGACACCGTCGAGCGCATGGCACGCCGTCAGGTCGCCGTGCTCGGTGCCGTCGCCGCGGATCCCGCGACGCGGGTGTCCGCCGTCGACGTGTTCCTGGACGGCGAACGCGACTCGGTGCTGCGCTCCTTCAACGACACCGCCCGAGCTGTCGAGGAATTGACGTTGCCGGAGGCGTTCGACCGATGGGTGCGGGAGACGCCCACGGCGATCGCCGTCGCGGACCGGGACGGCGAGGCGACCTTCGCCGAACTCGACAAGCGGTCCAAGAGCATTGCGGCCGTGCTCGCGGCGCGCGGTGTCCGGACGGAAAGTGTGGTGGGCCTGGCCGTTCCGCGTTCGATCGACATGGTGGCGTCGGTGCTCGGCGTGCTGCGTCTCGGTGCGGCCTACCTGCCGCTCGACCTGAACCACCCCCAGGACCGCATCTCGTTCATGCTCGAGGACTCGGGCGCCACGGTCCTGCTGACCACGTCGCCCGAATCGGCCCGGATCGTGGGGGACCTGGACCGGGTCCTGCTCGACGACCCCCGTGTGATCGCCGAAACCTACGGCCGCGCAACTGATGGACTGCCGACACCGCCGCCCGGGCTCGACCACGCCGCATACGTGATCTACACGTCCGGGTCGACGGGCCGTCCCAAGGGCGCGGTGCTGCCGCACGAGGGCATCATGAGCCTGGTCGCGACGGCCGAGGACCGGATGAAGCTGACCACCGGATCGGTCGTCATGCAGTTCGCCTCCGTCGGCTTCGACGTGGCGGTGTTCGAGTTGTCGATGGCGCTGTGCACCGGTTCCACACTGGTGATCATCCCGGAAGAGGCCCGCGTGGCCGGTCCGGAACTCACCGACTTCATGCACGAGCGCAAGGTGACGCACGCGATCCTGCCGCCGTCGCTGATGGCCGCGCTGCCTCCGGGATGCGCTGTGCCGGACGGCTGCACGGTACTGGTGGGCACCGAGACGGTGCCGCCGGATCTCATCGCGCGCTGGGCCGAGCGCCTGAACCTGCTCGCCGCCTACGGTCTCACCGAGGCCACGGTCAACAACACGCTGTGGCAGGCGCTGCCGGGGTGGACGCAAGCGGTGCCGATCGGCATCCCCGATCCCAACGAGCAGGCTTTCGTGCTCGACGGCCGCCTGCGTCCGGTGCCACCGGGTATCGCAGGTGAGCTGTACATCGCCGGCCGTGGTCTGGCCCGTGGCTACCTGGGGCGGCCCGATCTCACGTCGGGCCGATTCGTGGCGAATCCGTTCGGACCGGGCCGTATGTACCGCACCGGTGACCGGGCGCGGTGGCGGACCGACGGGAACATCGACTTCCTCGGCCGCGTCGACGACCAGGTGAAGATCCGGGGATTCCGGATCGAACTCGGCGAGATCATCGCCGCACTCGCGAGTCATCCGGCGGTGAGTCAGGCCGCAGTGGTCGCCGATCGGGACGGTGAGATCACCCGCCTGATCGGTTACGTCACTCCGGAGTTCGAGGACGACGGCGTGACCGCGGCGGTGGTGGATCCGTCGGACGTCCGTGCGCACGTGGCGGCGACACTGCCCGACTACATGGTGCCGACGCTGGTCGTCGCGCTGCCCGGCGCGTTGCCGCTCACCCCGAACGGCAAGCTCGACCGCAAGGCGCTGCCCGCGCCGGACTGGTCGATGCTCGCCGGTGACGGGACGCCGCGTGACGAGCTGGAAACCGAACTGTGCGAGGTCTTCTCGGACATCCTGCACCTGCCGGCGGTCGGCATCCACGACGGCTTCTTCGACCTCGGTGGCCACTCGATGGCGGCGATGAAGCTCGTCGGACGGATCCGGAGTGCCTTCGAGGTCGCGATCACGATCCGCGACGTGTTCGACGCCCCGACGGTGGCCGAGTTGGCCGACGTCGTCCGGCACGGCGACCGGGTCGCGCACTCGGGCCTCGCGGTGACGGGCGAGACCGGACCCGTGCCGCTCGCGCCGTCGCAGCGCATGCACTGGCTGCGGCACCGATCCTCGCGGGCCCGGGCGCAGGCCGACCACGCGCTGGCGCTGGAGTTGCTCGAGCCGATCGACCCCGAACATCTCGCGCGAGCCCTCGACGACGTCGTGGATCGGCACGTGCCGCTGCGGACGGTGTTCGCCCCGGACGGTGCAGAGGTGTTCACGTCGGACGGTCCGCGTCCGGGCATCGACGTGATCGACGTCGGCGACGACGACCTGCATCGTCGAGTCTTCGAGCTGGCACAACTGCGGATCGACCTCACGGAGGAGGCGCCGCTGCGGGTGCATCTCGTGACCGACGACGCGGATCGTCAGACGCTGCTGCTGACGATGCACTATCTCGCGGTCGACGAGTGGTCGGTGGTGGCGCTGCTCGGTGACCTGCTGACCGCCTACGCGGCGCGTGCCGGTGGGGCCGAACCGGACTGGACTCCGCTCACGGTGGAGTACCCGGACTATGTGCGTTGGCAGACCGGTCTGCTCGGGTCCCCCGGCGATCCGGACAGCCTGCACGCGCGTCAGCTCGACTACTGGCGAAACCGGCTGGTGGACATGCCGACCCGTCTTCACCTGCCGGCGTCGGCGGGGGTCCGCGAGGCGCGCCGCGAGCTGGTCCCGATCGAGATCGACGCGGACCTGCACGAGGGGATCGACCGGATCGCCGCGCGAACCGGCACCAGCATGTTCATGGTGTTGCAGGCGGCGCTGGCGACCGTGCTGACCAGAAGCGGTGCGGGCAAAGACATCCCGATCGGTTCGTTCGTGGCGGGCCGGACGGAGGACGTGCTCGCGCCGATGATCGGATGCTTCTTCAACGTCGTCGTGATGCGGACCGACACGAGTGGCGACCCGGGCTTCGACGAACTGCTGGCGCGTGTCCGCGTCTCGAATCTCGAGGCCCTGGACAACCAGGACGTGGGATTCTCCTATGTCGCAGAAGAAATCGGCCTGCGTGCCGGTCGCCTACCGCAGGTGATGCTCGTGCACCACGAGCAGGCGCGGTTGGATGCGCTCGAGGGCGTTCTCGGTGGCTTCCTGCCGGTTCCGGTGGGCATGCCGTCGGCGGAGTTGACGCTGAGCTTCTACGAGCCCGTCGGCGGCGGTCCGGTACATGCCTATTTCGACTTCTCGACCGGAATGCTCGATCAGGACGCCGTCGAGGGCTGGGCTCGCGAGGTGTCCGCGCTGTTGAAGTCGTCGTTGTGACCAGGCACACGCGCCCGCCCGGGTTGGTAGCATCCCGAAGAAGGTTAGGCTTTGCTATCTTCGGCAACGAAACACTGCGGGACCCGTTCCGGGTCGGTGCCACGAGGACGGACATGAGCGATGACTGAAAGTCAGCGTACGACGAGCGCGAATTCGCTCGGGTCGGATGAGACGCTCGACCTGATCGGGATCGGGTTCGGGCCGTCGAACCTTGCGCTCGCGATCGCGATCGAGGAGCACAACGCGGAGTGCACGCCGGCCGACCGGATCCGGGCCCGCTTCTTCGAGAAGCAGGCGGAGTTCGGCTGGCATCAGGGCATGGTGCTCGACGGCGCGACCATGCAGATCGCGTTCCCGAAGGACCTGGTCACGTTCCGCAATCCGCGCAGCGGCTACACCTTCTTCTCCTACCTGCACGAGCGCGGCCGGCTCGTCGACTTCGTCAACCACCAGACCTTCTTCCCGACCCGGGTGGAGTTCCAGGACTACCTGCAGTGGGCGGCCGCCAAGGTGGACGCCGACGTCGAGTACGGCACCACCGTCGCGGCGGTCGAGGGAATCGACGACGAAGGTGTGGTCGAGCGCTTCGAGGTGGTGCTCTCCGACGGCAGTACGGTGCGTGCCCGCAATGTCGTGGTCGGTGCCGGCCTGCGGGAACGCCTGCCCGAGTGGGCGACCCCGTCGCCGCGATGCTTCCACAACCATCAGTTCCTGTTCCGTATCGCCGAGATGCCGGAGCCGGTGCATCAGCGGTTCGCGGTCGTCGGAGCAGGTCAGAGTGCCGCGGAAGTGGTGCAGTACCTGCACGACAAGTACCCGCAGGCCGAGGTGCACAGCGTGTTCTCGCGTTTCGGGTTCAGCCCGGCCGACGACAGCCCGTACGCCAACCGCATCTTCGATCCGGGCACCGTGGACGAACTGCACGCCGCACCCGCGGACGAGCGCGCCCGGTTGCTCGAACTGCATCGCAGCACCAACTATTCGTGCGTCGACATCGAACTCATCAACGAGCTGTACGCCACCGAGTACCAGGAACGGGTTCGCGGCGAGCGACGGCTGTTCATGCGACGTGCATCCGAGGTCAGCACGTTGCGCGACAGCGAGAACGGCATCGAGGTGTCGGTGTACAGCGCGCTCGACGGGTTGACGGACACCCTGATGTGCGACGCATTGGTCCTGGCTACCGGATTTGTCCCGACTCCACTGGAATCGCTCTTCGGCGACTCGCTGCCCGAGATGCATATCGATCGTGGTGTGGGCCGCGACTACCGGCTCGAGGCCGGTCCGGGCATCCGCGGGGGCGTCTACCTGCAGGGTGGTACGGAGAAGACCCACGGACTGACGGCGTCCCTGCTGTCCAATGTCGCGGTGCGCGCGGGAGAGATCCTCGATTCGATTCTCGCTCACCGAGATATCAGCGGCAGCCTTGCTAGGCTGACTGCAGACAACCCGTACGCGACAAGCGAGGTTAGATGAGCACCAATCCGTTCGACGACGAAGACGGCCGCTTCTACGTGCTGGTCAACGATGAAGACCAGCACTCCCTGTGGCCCACGTTCTCCGAGGTCCCGCAGGGATGGAGAATCGTTTTCGGTGAGGATTCGCGCCAGGCGTGCGTCGAATACGTCGAGAAGAATTGGACCGATATGCGGCCCAAGAGCCTGCGTGAGGCCATGGAGCAGGATCAGAAGAACGCCGCCGAATAAGGCTTTTCGGGCGACTAACTCACTTTCGGAGTGACGGAGTCGGCCACAGAATCGCTCATCACTACGCTGCGTCGCCCGAACCTCGGGCGGCGCAGCGTCGTGTTTCGACGCATGCGCGGCGGTCGGCGTAGTGTCCGCGCTCCCCATTCGCCCAGGGTGACGCCCGCGGCCAGGGCGCAACCGATACCGAACGCCCCCAGCAGTGCCGTGAGCCCGATGATCACCTCGTCGTTCAACATCGCGTACAGGCCGCGGTACAGCGACAGGCCCGGCAGCAGCGGCGTGATGCCTGCGACGGCGACGACGAGCGGTGGCGTCAATGCGCGGCGGGCCATCAGACCACCTGCGAAACCGATCACGGTCGCGGCGATCGCCGACGAGATCACCGGGCCGATGCCCGCACTCTGTGCGAGCACGAAGAACAGCAGACCCGCCGCACCGCCCAGACCGGCCGCGGTCAGTGCCCGCCGCTCGGCGTAACACGCGAGGGCATAGAACATGGACGCGAGTGCGCCCGCGATCACCTTCACCGGAAGCTGCGTGAGGTCGGGTTGAGCGGCGTTGCTCAGCACCGGGAGATCGGCCCCGAGCGCCGAGGCGACCCTCAGCGACAGCGCGACGCCGGCGATGATGCCGCCGGTCATCATGACGACTTCGAAGAATCTGGCGGCGGCGGTGATGGGCGCGCCGGTGATGGCGTCCTGCACGGAACCCACCAGTGACAGCCCGGACAACAGCACCACGACACCGGCCGCGATGATCTGCGACGGCCTGATCACCACGCCCAGGTGGTCCTGGACCATATAGAGCGCCGTCGCCGGGGCGGCCGCGATCAGGCCACCCATCATCTGCTGGAAGAAGTACGGAAGCCCGAAGCGGTTGAGTGCCCGGTTGACGCGGTCGATCACCACCGTCGTCAGGAACGAGACCGCGACGATCAGCGGTCCACCGCCGAGCAGCACCGCGACGGCCGCGGCCAATCCGGCCCAGCCGAGCGTCGCGACCCAGCGGTTGTAGGGGTGCGGCGCGGAGACGATCGCGTCGAGCGCGGCGTGCGCCTGCGCGGGTGTGATCGCCTCGAGCCGGATCCGACGGGTGAGTCGGTCGGCGGCCGCCAGACGCGTGAAGTCCATCGACCGGTAGTGCACGATGCGCATCGTGCCGGCCGGCGGAATCAGCGGCCCGCGGTGCGCCGACACGACGATCGAGTTGTACGTGACGTCGACGTCGCACTGCGCCAGCCCGTACGTCGCGGCGATGAACTTCACCTGCGTCGCGGTGTCGATCGCGGACGTGCCCGACGCCAACAGCACCTCCCCGACGCGGACCGCGAGGTCCAACACCTCGGCGACGCGTGCATCGTCGGTGAGGTCGATCGGCTGCAGCGGTGTCGGCGCGGCAGTGACTGCGTCGACCGTTGCCCGGCGGTCCGCGACCAGACTGCCGAACGATGCTGCGAACCTGCGCACATCAGACGTCGGTGACGAGATCCTTCTCGCTGAGATCGGTGGCCTCCAGTGCCTCTTCGAGAGTGTCGTGCCGGAACACGGCGGTTACCTGGTCGTGTACGACACGGAAGGCGGTGGCGACTGTCTTGGTATTGCCAGTCTCGCCAGGCTCATCGGTCTTCGACGGCCAGGTGGCCTGTTCCTCGACGACGATTACGCCGTCGTGCATGAACATCCGGCCGGGCACCAGTGTAGGGGCGGCGGACGATGCCCACTCGCGGAGAGCGGCGAGCCCCTGCGCTGCCCCCTCCGAGCCTGCCAGTTCGATGTCGTCGCTGGAGACCGCCAGCAGCGTGTCGATGTCGGACGAGTTGAGAGCGTCGTGCCACGCGAGAATGGTGGCGATCTCCGAGATGCGCATGGGACAACGCTAACGAAAACGGGCGGTCGCGGCACAGTTACGCGCACCACTGTCGCTATGGATATGATGGGCGCGCTCCACTGCCTCCTTAGCTCAGTGGTAGAGCACTCGCCTTGTAAGCGAAAGGTCGTCGGTTCAATCCCGACAGGAGGCTCCAAGAGGAACGTTGTAAGCAGTGGTGATTCTATTTGTTCCCCTGCTGGTTGCGAGCTGTGCCATATGTGGCGCTCGCCTCGACCCCTGGATGGCGTTCTGCGAGGTTTCTATCCTGGAAGTGCCCCCTGGCGAGGGGTGTGACGCGAAGCCCCCCGCCCGACCGACTGAGATTCTCGGATGGTGAGCGTGGATGCCATATCGGATTACTCCTCGAAATGAAGTTCCCGGAGACGTCCAAGGCCCGGATTTCCTGACATCGTCTATCTCGCCGACAAGCCCGCCGACAAGCCCGCCGACAAGCCCGCCGACAAGCCCGCCGACAAGCCCGCCGACAAGCCCGCCGACACATCCGGCGACCGAGGCCGCGGAACCGGAGCCCGACTCGAATGAGGTGCGAAGGGACTTCCACCTATTCGTCGGGATGGTGATCCTGGTAGCGGGCCTGGTCCCCGGGCTGTTGACATGGTGGGAATCCGGCTTGTTTGCCGACGGCCTCGTTGTGGGAGGGTTCGTGGCCCTGTGTGCGGCAGCAGCGGCCGTGGCGATCAAATAAGTCGACGCGGATCGCAGCAGAGACGAGCGCGCCGTGTAGGTGCCGGTATTCGCTCAGAGGGCGAAACCGTCACCCACCGTCTGCTCGGCGACGGTGAAAGTCGGGTACTTCCCGGCACCGTCTCGTTCGAGGAGTTGGACACGCACGCCGGACTCGCATCGGCGCCGGCCGACGATCCGGCCGAAGCACCAACTTCCGCTGTCGAGCGAAATGAGCGTCTTGCGTCCGCGACGCATCATGATCGTTCTCCTCGGGTAGTGCCGGTGTGACTACTCCAGGTTCTCTCTCCGAGGGGTGCGCGGGCCACGTCAGAACTACCTGTTCGACTACCTGTATTCGCCCCGGTCAGCTACCTGCCCCACGGCTCCCGCGCGCAGGTCAGCGCGCTGCGCGGCCGATTGCGCGCGCGGGACGCGCGGTTGCGCGCGGCGCGGTGTGACGTCGAGGGCCGTGGCGCCGGCCAGGCCGGCCGGCGCCACGACGGGTGACCGGTGCGGTCAGACGGCCCGGCGCGCGCGAACGACGCTGTCGTTGATGGTCATCTCGTGGTCGTCGTGCGTGACGATGCGCGACACGGCGGTGGCCGTGTCCACCGTCCACTTCTGCGAATCGAGCAGCGCCACAACCTCGTCCGGGGTGAAGAACAGCTCCGGCCGGGGCGGACGGGGAACGCCGGACTCCAGATCCGACGGGTGGTGGCCGACGATCAGCAGCGTGCCACCGGGCGCGACCAGTTCGGCGAGACGGGCGTAGAGAACCTCCCGCTCGCCCGACGGCAGGTGCACGTACTGCGAGCTGACCAGGTCGTAACGGGTGGTGCCCGGATCCCACTCGACGAGGTCGGCAGCCTCCCACGTCACCCGGTCGGCGATGCCGTCGCCGGAGTCGGCCGCGTGCTCGGCGGCCCGCTCGATCGCGACGCTCGACAGGTCGATCCCGTGCACGGTCCAGCCGCGTCGGGCCAGCCAGATGGCGTCGGCGCCCTCGCCGCAGCCGACGTCGAGCGCGGTGCCGGGCGTCAACTCCGACACCTCGTTCACCAGGTTCACGTTCGGGTTGCCGCTCCACAGACGGTGGCTCGAGCGGTAGCGCTCGTTCCAGAACTCTTTGTCCAGCACGTCGGGCAGATCGGTCATTCTGGAGATCCCTTCTGATCCTGCGCTCGGCGTTGGGCCACAGCGCGATTCGTGTCCTCTGCGATCAAATCGTTGTTGATGGCGACGGCGGCGGTGGCGGCGCCCGCGGCGGCCGCGAGGACCTGGGCCCTGATGTCGCCGACGTTGCCTGCCACCCACACGCCCGGGACCTTCGTCAGGCCCGACCAGTCGGCCGGCACGAAGCTTCCGCCGCTCATCGGTTCGACTTCGGTCTCGATGCCCAGCGAGGTGAGCGCGTCGACGCGGGCGACGAAGCGCGGAGCCACCACCACCGCCCGACGGTCCACGACGGTGCCGTCGTCGAGGCGCACACCGGTGAGACGGTCGTCGTCGATCACCAGCGACGCCACCCGGCCGGGGACGACACGGACGCCGCGGGCTGCGAGTTGTTCGCGTTCGTCGTCACTCGGTTCCGGCGCGGTGTGCAGAAACAGCGTCACGTCGTCGGACCATTGCCGGAACATGAGCGCCTGGTGCACGCTCATCGGGCCGGTGCCGAGGACGCCGACCGGTTGGTCGTTGATCTCCCAGCCGTGGCAGTACGGGCAGTGCAGGACGTCGCGTCCCCACCGTTCCCGCACGCCCGGGACGTCCGGCAACTCGTCGACCAGGCCGGTCGTCACGAGCACGCGTCGCGCCCGCACACTGCGCCCGTCCGCGAGGAGGACGGTGAACCCGTCGTCGCGTCGGACGTCGGACACCGTCCCCTCGACGATCTCGCCGCCGTAGTGGCGCACCTCGTCGGCGCCGAGACGCGTCAGGTCGGCCGGCGCGATACCGTCCCGCGACAGGAACCCGTGCACCCCCTCGGCCGGTGCATTGCGTGGCTGGCCGGCGTCGATCACCAGCACGGAGCGTCGCGACCGCGCGAGCATCAGCGCGCCCTCGAGTCCCGCGGCGCCGCCGCCGATCACCACGACGTCGTATCTGTCTTTCAATGTCTGAGCGCTCATCGATTCCTCCCTTGAGTCACCACCATGCCGACCGTCGGTGAAATCGGGCAAGCTTTGTTGCCGAAATGGCAACGGGTGGGCATCCTGGGGGTCATGGACGACTCCGACGACATGGACCGGATCCTCGACGCGGTGGGGCCGCGGCTGCGCGCTCTGCGACAGCAGCGGGGCACGACGCTGGCCGATCTGTCGTCCGACACGGGAATCTCGGTGAGCACGTTGTCGCGGCTGGAATCCGGGCAGCGGAAACCGAACCTCGAACTGCTGCTTCCGCTGGCCCGGGCGCACGGTGTGCCGCTGGACGAGTTGGTGGGCGCGCCACCGACGGGAGATCCGCGAATCCACATGCGGCCCATCAGCCGAGGCGGCAAGACGATCGTGCCGCTCACGCGCCGACCGGGAGGAATTCAGGCGTACAAGCACGTGATTCCGGGTGTCGCGGGTCCGCAGGTTCCGGACCCGCGGGTGCACGAGGGCTACGAGTGGCTCTACGTCCTCAACGGACGCCTACGCCTGGTGCTCGGCGACCGGGATCTCGTGCTGCTTCCGGGGGAGGCCGCCGAGTTCGACACGCGGGTTCCACACTGGTTCGGGGCGGCCGACGAAGATCCCGTCGAGTTCCTGGGGCTCTTCGGCCGCCAGGGCGAACGCGCGCACATCCGGGCACGTCCGGCACGGGACGAGACGGGCGAGTGAGCTGAAGGGGGGTCGGCCTCACTTGTCCTGGTGGGGGGCTGGGGAGTCTCCGAACATGGCCGCGATGCGCGACTTGATCTCTTCGGTGCTGATCGATCCGGTGCGGATACCGCTCGCGGTGGTCTGACGAGTGTTGGAGATGTGGTTCATCGACTGCTTCCGTGCCTTTCCAGGTACTTCGGGCCGTCCCGCGCCTGCGGCGCTGGAGTAACCGGCGGCGCCGGGTCCGTCGCGGAGCAACAGCGCCAAGGCCAGGCTAGCGACGAAACCCCCACCCGGGCGGGCACCGGAGAAGTGGTTATCCAACCGGAATGAACGGGCCCGAAAGACGGCCGAATCGTTACGAATCGGGGCCGAGCGCAGGACGAAGGCTCCTAGTCTTCGAGCATGTCGACGGTGAAAGTTCCGACGCCCGAGGGCTCGATCGACGCGGTTCTGGAGACGCCCCCCGGCGCCGGACCGTGGCCCGGTGTGGTGGTGGTGCACGACGCGCTCGGCGTCGGACGGGACATCCGCGGCATCACCGCTCGTGTCGCGGCCCGCGGGTATCTGACCCTGACCCCCGACCTCTACACGCGCGGCGGGCGCACCCGGTGCGTGACGCGCGTGTTCCGGGAACTGATCCGACGCCAGGGCCGGGCCGTCGACGATCTGCTCGCCGCCCGCGATCTGCTGGCCACGCGTCCGGACTGCACCGGCAAGGTCGGGGTGATCGGCTTCTGCATGGGCGGCGGATTCGCGCTCGTGTCGGCGCCGCGGGGGTTCGACGCGTCCGCGCCGTTCTACGGCCCGCTGCCGCGACACATCGAGGACGCGCTCGGCGGGTCGTGCCCGATCGTCGGGAGCTACGGGGCGCGGGATCCCATGCTGTGGGGCGCCGGCCGTAAGCTCGATGCCGCGCTCACCGGACTGGACATCGAGCACGACGTCGAGACCTATCCCGGTGTCGGCCACAGCTTCGCCAACCGCCTCGTGTCGGGGCAGGCGGCGGGAAAGCTGTTGCGCGTGACCGGAATGGGCTACGACCACGCGACGTCGGAGGATGCGTGGCGTCGGGTGTTCGCGTTCTTCGACGTGCACCTGTCAGGCGGGGCCGAGCGATAGATCGGGTCCGCGCCCACCCTTGAGCCAGCGTCCGGGCAGTCGTCCGGCGAGATCGCCGAGCGGGCCGACGGCCGCGCTGAGCACACCGACGGTCTCCTGCAGCAGGTCGATGCTCGCGCTCATCCGCTGCAGGTTCGGGGCCAGCGCGGTGAGGGTCTCGGACAGCGCGACGATCTGGTCGAGCGGCCCGCCCTCCGCGATGAGGCGCTCGAACGCGCCGTCCTCTGCGAGGAGCGTGTCGAGGATGCCGTTCTCGGCGAGCGCCTTGTCGACGATGCCGTCCTTCTTCGTCAGACGCTCGACGGCACCGTCCTCCGCGGTGAGGCGTTCGAGCGGGCCGTCCTCGGCGGTGAGGCGGTCGAGCAGGCCGCCCGGCGCGAGCAGTCGTTCGAGCGGTCCGTCAGGCGACAGGATCCGGTCCACCGGACCCTCCTCCGCCAGCACCCGCTCCAGCGGACCGCCGGGGGCGAGCACCCGCTCGATCGCCCCGCCGGGCTCGAACAGTCGCTCGAGGGTGCCGCCGTCGGAGGTGAGCCGATCGACGACGCCACCCGGAGCCAGCAGTCGATCCAACGGCCCACCGGGGCGCAGCGCCTGCCCCAGTGGACGGTCGTCGGACGCGAGCGACGCCAGTTGCTGGACCAGTTGCAGCGGACCGCGTGGATTGGCGAGGGTGGCCGCGCTGACGCTGGTCACGGTGGTGCTCGCCAGGGCAAGCCGCGTGGTTGCCAGCGCAGTCTCGGCCACCTCGAGCGCCGCGCCCGTGAGCGCGAGGCTCGCCCGGACCGGGAACGTGAGCGCTGACACCAGGTTCATCCGATTACTGTAACCCGCGCCACACACTCAAACGGGGTGTTCGGTACGCCCCAGCGGCGCGTGTCAGTGCAGTACTTTCAGCCCGATCACGCACCCGACGATGCCGAGGATCAGCAGGATCTTCATGATCGAGGTGCTCTCGGCGCCCGTGACCATCGCGTACGCGACGGTGAGTGAGGCGCCGATGCCCACCCATACCGCGTAGGCGGTGCCGGTGGGCAGGGTGCGCATCGCGTACGCGAGCCCGGCCATGCTGAGCAGCAGGCCGACGCCGAACACGATCGACGGCGTGAGACGGCTGAAGCCCTCCGACTTGCCGAGGGCGGTCGCCCACACGGCTTCGAGGACGCCGGAAATTACGAGCACGATCCAGGCCATGGTGTTCCAACTCTCCCAAACACCGTCTTGTCGCTGGCCGGGTACGGTGCGCTCGTCCGGATGTCGTGCTGACTGGTACCACGGTACCGAATTAGTACGCTGATTCCCCTTGTGGTGGCTGGTGTCACCGCTGCCGCGCCGCATTCACAGGAACCTCCCAGGGAACGTCCAGGCGGCAACCAGGTGAATCGGGGATTCTTGTGGGGTGAGTGAAACGCCGCAGGTCCGGGTGCTGATCGTCGACGACGAGCCGTCGCTCGTCGAACTGCTGTCCGTGAGTCTCCGCTTCCAGGGGTTCGAGGTGGAGTCCGCGACCAACGGGGCGGAGGGGCTCGACAGGGCGCGCGCCTTCCGGCCCGACGCGCTGATCCTCGACGTGATGATGCCGGGCATGGACGGGTTCGGGATGCTGCGCCGACTGCGTGCGGACGGCGTCGATGCGCCGGTGCTGTTCCTCACTGCTCGGGATGCTGTGGAGGACAAGGTCACCGGTCTCACGATCGGGGCCGACGACTACGTGACCAAGCCGTTCAGCCTCGAGGAGGTGGTGACACGGTTGCGGGTGATCCTGCGCCGCGCCGGCCACTCCGACGACAAGCAGTCGGCCCGGATCACGTTCGCCGACCTCGAACTCGACGACGACAGCCGGGAAGTGCGGAAGGCCGGGGCGCCGGTCTCGTTGTCGCCCACCGAGTTCACGCTGCTCCGGTACTTCATGGTCAATGCCGGCACCGTACTGAGTAAGCCGCGGATCCTCGATCACGTGTGGAACTACGACTTCGGTGGTGAGGTGGGCGTCGTCGAGTCGTACGTCTCGTACCTGCGTCGCAAGATCGACACCACCGAACCGCGGCTGATCCACACGCTGCGTGGTGTCGGTTACGTGATGCGCGAACCGCGGTAGGAGTCGGGGATGAGGCGCCTGCGCGCGTTGCCGTTGCGGATCACCCTGGTGGTGGCGCTACTGCTCTTGGCGGCGGCCGGACTGCTCGCGTCGGGAGTCGCGGTCACGTCCGCGATGGAGTCGTCACTGATCGACCGCACCGACCGGCAACTGTTCGACGCCGCGCACGGCTGGGCGAAGCCGCGCGACCCTCGGGGGCTGCCACCGGTGTCTGCGCCCGGGCCGAACCAGCCTCCGAGCCCGTTCTATGTGCGGACCACCGAGCCCGACGGCACCGTGCGGATGGAGATCAACGACGAGAGTACCAGCGCCACACCGGAAATCAGCGACGATTCGGGTCCGGTGACGGTCGGCTCCGTCGGTGGCGAGGACATCCGGTGGCGGGAGATGACGGTGGCGACGCCGTCGGGAACGACGACCGTCGCGGTGAAGCTCACCGATATAGATGCGACGGTGGAACGCCTGGTGGTGCTGCAAATCGGGATCGGTGCCGTGGTGCTCGTCATCCTGGGCTTCGCGACCTCTCTCGTGGTGCGGCGCAGCCTGCGCCCGCTGCGGGAGGTGGAGGAGATCGCCGCCGACATCGCCGCCGGCGATCTGCACCGCCGGGTACCCGAGTGGGACGAGCGCACCGAGGTGGGGCGACTGTCGTCGGCACTCAACGGGATGCTCACACAGATCCAGACCGCGTTCGCGGCGACGGCGGCGTCGGAGGATGCGGCGCGGCAGTCCGAGGAACGCATGCGGCGCTTCGTCGCGGACGCCAGTCACGAACTGCGGACACCGCTCGCGACCATCCGTGGATTCGCGGAGTTGTATCGGCAGGGCGCGTCGACGGACACCGAGATGGTGATGAGCCGGATCGAGAGCCAGGCGCAGCGGATGGGACTGCTCGTCGAGGATCTGCTGCTGCTGGCACGGATGGATGCTCAGCGACCGTTCGAACGGCACTTCGTCGACTTGTTGGCGGTGGCCGCCGGCGCCGTGCACGACGCGCGGGCGCGCGCCCCGCAGCGTCGAATCGTGTTGGAAATGCTGCCGAATTCGGATCCGCCGGAAGTGATGGGTGACGACGCCCGATTGCGTCAGGTCGTCGGCAACCTGATCGGAAACGCCCTCGACCACACGCCCGAGGGCGCCGACGTCACGGTGCGCGTGGGTACCGACGGCGCTGACGCCGTCGTCGAGGTGGCCGACGCGGGACCGGGTCTCGCGGATGAGGACGCGGCCCGGGTGTTCGAGCGGTTCTACCGCGCCGACGCGTCCCGGACCCGGGCCAGCGGCGGCAGCGGACTGGGGCTGTCTATCGTTGCGGCGATCGTGGCCGCGCACGGCGGGACCGTCGGCGTCGACAGCGCGCCCGGGCGGGGTGCCACCTTCCGGGTGCGGCTGCCGAGAGGGTGACGGGTCAGGCGGGCACGTTCTCGCCGTGACCCAGTTCGCGCAGGGCCGCCTTGATCTTGGCGGCGGCCTCGTCCATCGACTCCGGGGACGGGTTCGGATCGGCGCCACTGATGTCGAAGTTACCCATGCTGTAGGCGGGGAACACATGCATGTGCAGGTGCGGCACTTCCAGGCCCGCGATCAGGAAACCGGCGCGGGGCGCGTCGAAGGCCTGGCGGACGGCGCGGGCGACCTTGCGGGAGACCTCGGTGCACTTGGCGAACAGTTCGTCATCGACGTCCTGCCACTGGTCCACCTCCTTACGCGGGACGATCAGGGTGTGGCCCTGCGTAACTGGGGCAATCGTGAGGAACGCGACGACGTCCTCGTCTTCCCACACGAAGCGGCCGGGCAGGTCTCCGGCGATGATGGCGCTGAACACAGAAGGCATACGGCGAGGATAGGTGGCCAACGCGGCCGTCGGTACTCGGACCGGGATACGCGGAGTCGATTGGGCGACACGCGTCGTGACCGTGGACTATCACGGAACAGCTCACACGATTTCGTGATGCGGGTCACACTGATACGCGACTTTTACTTTCGGTCGGGGGACCGTTACCGAGGAGTGTCATGTCCCCACGTTTGTTGTGCCCACGTTCGTTACGTCTCCGTCGTCTGGTCGTCCCGGCCGTGATCGCCGCCGCGGCCGCCGCAATTGCGTTGCCCGGCCAGGCCGCCGCGGAATCCTCGCTCGACGTCGTCGATGCGCTGTCGGTGACGACCCTGGTCAACGGGGCTCTGTCCGTAGCGGGAGGGTGCCAGAGTCCGAGTCGGGACAGCATCGTCGCCTGTACCCGGATGGAGACGCTGACCACCCAGGTCCCGGTGATGCTGGCCTTCAATCCGCTCACCACCAATATCGTGGTGCTCGGTGCCGGCCTCTATGACGACGGCACCATGCGCCAACTCCTGGTGTCCCGACTGCAGGGCGCTCTGCAACTGGCGCAACGCTTTCCGTTGGCACCGATCATCGTCGCGGGGGGTGTGCCGAAGTCCGGCGTCACCGAGGCGCAGGCGATGCGGCAGTGGCTCGTCGCGAACGGAGTTCCGGCGTTCCGGATCACCGAGGAGAACAGGTCACGCTCGACCGTCGAGAACGCTGTGAACACCAATCGGATTCTTGCCGATCGGGGTGCGAGTGGCGCCGTGGTCGTGACCAGCCCCGATCATCTGCAGCGGGCAATGGTCGACTTCCGTGTCGCCGTCGCGGGGCGCATCCCGATCGCCGGTGTGGTCGCACCGTTCTGAGGCTCGAAAGTGCTAGGTCGGCAACGGTATTCGTGACACATCCGGCATCGCCGCCGTTGCCCAGTGCTCGCGACAGCCGGGTCGACATCGTCCCCGAGTTCAGCCCGAACACCCGCACCGAGAAGTCCGGATCGTCGCCGTCGTCGTGATCGGGGGCCGCGCTGTTCACCGGATTGGCCGGTCCGATGGCGTGCGCGGCCGACACGATCGGCGCGGGTGGCGTGGGCGGTGGCCGCGGTGGCGGTGAGGGCACCGCGTCGCAGATCTCGCAGTGGGTCGAGGACAGCTTTACCCCCAGCACTGTCGACGGCGTCACGATCTACGACTCGACCGCGGAACGGTGACGGACCCGCGTGCACGGGCCTACCCTGCAGAAAGGGAGGCATCATGACCGATCACGACGTCATCGAACACATCGACGAACTGGTTCGAGAAGAGAAGGAACTCCGGGCCCGCGCGGCGGGCGACGGTCTCGGCGACGAGGACAAGGCCCGACTGACGCTCGTCGAGGAACGCCTCGACCAGTGCTGGGATCTGCTGCGGCAACGGCGGGCGCGGGAGGAGTTCGGCGAGAACGCGGACACGGCGACCCCGCGGCCCGTCGACGAAGTCGAGTCCTACCGGCAGTAGGACGAAGTCGAGTCCTACCGGCAGTAGGACGAAGTCGAGTCCTACCGGCAGTCGACGGCCGAGGTAGTGGTCGGCCCGGCTCGGGCCGCGCCGTAGGCTGACACCCGTGCGCGTACTCGTGATCGGCTCTGGAGCCCGTGAACATGCCCTTCTGTTGGCCCTCGCCCGTGACCCGGGCGTCGACAAGCTGATGTGTGCCCCCGGCAATGCCGGCATCGCACGCATCGCCGAGACTCATGCGGTCGACGTCGCGTCCGGTGACGCCGTCGTCGAGCTCGCGAAGTCGCAGGCCGCCGACCTCGTCGTCATCGGCCCCGAGGTGCCGCTGGTGCTCGGTGTCGCCGACGCAGTCCGGGCAGCCGGGATCGCGTGCTTCGGCCCGTCCGCCGAGGCCGCCCGCATCGAGGGTTCCAAGGCGTTCGCCAAGGACGTCATGGCCGCCGCCGGTGTCCGTACCGCGCACAGCGAGGTCGTCGACAACCCGGCCGACCTGGATGCCGCTCTCGATCGTTTCGGCCCCAACTGGGTCGTCAAGGACGACGGACTGGCCGCCGGCAAGGGCGTCGTCGTCACCACCGACCGCAGCGCCGCACGTGACCACGCCGCCGAGTGCCTCGAAATCGGCCACCCCGTACTGCTCGAGTCGTTCCTCGACGGCCCCGAGGTGTCGCTGTTCTGCCTCGTCGACGGCGAGACCGTCGTCCCGCTGCTGCCGGCGCAGGACCACAAGCGCGTCGGCGACGGCGACACCGGCCCCAACACCGGTGGCATGGGCGCCTACACGCCGCTGCCGTGGCTGCCGGCCGATGCCGTCACCCAGATCGTCGACGACGTCGTCAAGCCGGTCGCGGTGGAGATGGCCAAGCGTGGCTGCCCGTTCACCGGTCTGCTGTACGCGGGCCTGGCGATGGGAAAGAACGGCCCGGCCGTCGTCGAGTTCAACTGCCGTTTCGGCGACCCCGAGACGCAGGCCGTCCTAGCCCTGCTCGAGTCCCCGCTCGGCGAGGTCCTGAATGCCGCCTCGACCGGCACGCTCGCGTCGATCCCGCCGCTGCAGTGGCGCGACGGCTCCGCGGTCACCGTCGTGCTGGCCGCCGAGAACTACCCGGCCACCCCGCGTTCCGGTGACGTCATCACCGGCTCCGAGGCCGAGCGCGTCCTGCACGCCGGCACCGCTGTCCGTGAGGACGGCGCCGTCGTCTCCGCCGGTGGCCGTGTCCTGAGTGTCGTCGGTGTCGGTGCCGACCTCACCGAGGCCCGCGAGGACGCGTACGCGCGCCTGGCCGAGGTGAAGCTGCCGGGCGGGCACTTCCGCAGCGACATCGGCCTGGCCGCGGTCGAGGGCCGGATCTCCATCTGACCTGCCGCTCCGTTCTTCGCGACGCCGCGCTCCCGATCGGGAGCGCGGCGTCGCCGTTTCCGGAGCGGCAATGGTGCGGCACCCGTTTCGGGTGGCGGTGTTCAGCGCGCTAACGTCGAAGTCGTGCGTACCGATTCCCAGCGATCCTCCATCCCCGCCTTCCACGTCATGGATGTGTGGAAGGCCGCCAACGAGCGGCAGCGCACCCACGGTGACGTGCTGTCGCTCGCGGCCGGGCAGCCGTCGACGCCCGCGCCCCAGCCGGTGCTGCGTGCGGCGCGGGAATCTCTGGACAATCACCTCCTCGGATACACCGAGACGTTCGGAATCGAGCCGCTGCGCCAGGCCATCGCCGACTACCACCGCGATCGCTCGGGCTACGCCGTCCACCCCGACGAGGTGGTCGTCACGACCGGTTCCTCGGGCGCGTTCACGCTGCTGTTCCTCGCCGCCTTCGACGCCGGTGACACCGTTGTCGTAGCCCGCCCCGGCTACCCCGCGTACCGGAACACGCTGACGGCGCTGGGCTGCAACGTGATCGAGATCGACTGCGGTCCCGAGACCCGGTTCCAGCCGACCGTCGCGATGCTCGAGGAGATGGACACCCCACCCGCCGGGCTGATCGTCGCGAGCCCCGCCAACCCCACCGGCACGGTCATCGACCCGGCCGAACTGGCGGCACTGGCCCGCTGGTGCGAGGAGCACGACACGCTGCTCATCTCGGACGAGATCTATCACGGCATCGAGTTCTCGGGTGGGGCCGCAGGGGGACAGCCGACGGCGTCCGCGTGGGAGACGTCGCGTGAGGCCGTCGTGATCGGGTCGGTGTCGAAGTACTTCTCGATGACCGGCTGGCGGTTGGGCTGGATGCTGGTGCCCGAGCACCTGCGCCGGGCGTTGCAGCGGCTCGCGTCGAACATGACGGTGTGCCCGCCGGCGATCTCGCAGTACGCGGCCGTCGCGGCGTTCACCGACGAGTCCCGTGCCGAGCTCGACGGTCACGTCCGGCGGTACGCCGCCAACCGTGAACTACTGCTCATCGGCCTGCCGAAGCTGGGGCTCACCGAACTCGCGCCCGCCGACGGCGCCTTCTACGTGTACGCCGACATCGCGCACCTCACCGACGACTCGACGTCGTGGTGCGCGCGGTTGCTCGCCGACACCGGCCTCGCGCTGGCGCCGGGCATCGACTTCGACACCGCTCACGGTGACCAGACGGTGCGGCTGTCGTTCGCCGGTTCGACGGCGGAGATCCGGGACGCGCTGGTCCGCCTCGAGCGGTGGCTGCCGGCACCGCGGTAGGCACGGTGTTCCGTCAATCCGCTTTGGCCCGGGGTAGCCGGCTGGCACGATGAAGGGATGACTTCTGCCGCCACCCCCAAAGGTGAGAGGCGTCGGCAGGCACTCGTGACCGCGGCGGCGGACCTCCTGCTCGAAGGCGGATTCGACGCCGTCCGGCATCGGGCGGTCGCGACGCGAGCCGGGCTTCCGCTCGCGTCCACCACCTACTATTTCGGTTCGCTCGACGAGCTGGTAGCGCTGGCCGTCGAACACAACGGCAACCGCGAACTGGATGCGATGCGCGAGCGCATCGACGACGTCACACAGCGCCGACGCGGCGTCGAGGCGACGGTCGACCTCATCGTCGACCTGCTGGTGGGCCCCGAAGACGGCACTGACGCGGGCGACGGTTCCCGGGAGCGGCTCATCGCGCGGTACGAGCGGTTCGTCGCGTCGGCCCGCCATCCCGAACTGCGCGACGTCCAGTTGCGGCTGCGAGCACAGCTCGACGACCTGCTCACCGAGGTGCTGCGCCGGTCCGGCCGCGAGGTACGCGAACCGCAGCTACGTCGGTTGGTGGCCGTCGTCGACGGCGTGGTGGTGGGCGCGCTCAGCGAGGTCGATCCCGATCCGCGGGCGATGGCGCGGGCGATGCTGCTCGACCTGATCGACGAGTTCGCACCTCCGAGCACGCGCTGACGAGGGGCTTCGGGTCTCGCCGTAAACTGGGATCTCGTGAGCCGCATCCCGAATGTCCTTGCCAACCGTTACGCCAGCCCCGAGCTGAAGGCGCTGTGGTCGCCGGAGTACAAGATCGTGCTCGAGCGCCAGCTGTGGGTGGCGGTGCTGAAGGCTCAGGCGGAGCTCGGCATCGACGTCCCCGCCGAGGCCGTCGCCGACTACGAGCGGGCGCTCGAGAGCGTCGACCTGGACTCCATCGCCGATCGTGAGCGCGTCACGCGCCACGACGTGAAGGCCCGCATCGAGGAGTTCAACGCTCTCGCCGGTCATGAGCACGTCCACAAGGGCATGACGAGCCGCGACCTCACCGAGAACGTCGAGCAGCTGCAGGTGCTGCGCTCGCTCGAGCACGTCTACAACCACGGCATCGCGGTCGCCGCACGCCTGGGCGAGCGGGCCGCCGAGTACACCGGCATCGTCATGGCCGGACGCTCCCACAACGTCGCCGCGCAGGCCACCACGCTGGGCAAGCGCTTCGCGTCGGCTGCCGACGAACTGCTGGTCGGGCTCACCCGCGTCCGCGAGCTCATCGCCCGCTACCCGCTGCGCGGCATCAAGGGCCCCATGGGCACCGCGCAGGACATGCTCGACCTGCTCGACGGTGACGCCGCCAAGCTCGAACAGCTCGAGGCCAAGGTTGCTGCGCACCTCGGCTTCGCCCACGTTTTCACCAGCGTCGGCCAGGTGTACCCGCGCTCGCTCGACCACGACGTGCTGTCCGCGCTGGTCCAGGTGGGTGCCGCGTCGTCGTCGATGGCGCACACCATCCGCCTGATGGCGGGCCACGAACTGGTCACCGAGGGCTTCCAGCCCGGCCAGGTGGGCTCGTCGGCGATGCCGCACAAGATGAACACCCGCTCGTGCGAGCGCGTCAACGGCCTGCAGGTGGTGCTTCGCGGCTACGCGTCGATGGCCGCCGAACTGGCCGGTGCGCAGTGGAACGAGGGCGACGTGTTCTGCTCCGTCGTCCGCCGCGTCGCGCTGCCGGACGCGTTCTTCGCGATCGACGGCCAGATGGAGACGTTCCTGACGGTGCTCGCCGAGTTCGGTGCGTACCCGGCCGTCGTCGAGAACGAGCTCACCCGCTACCTGCCGTTCCTCGCGACCACCAAGGTCCTCATGGCCGCGGTCCGCGCGGGCGTCGGCCGCGAGACCGCGCACGAGGTCATCAAGGAACACGCCGTCGCCGTCGCGCTCGCGATGCGTGAGCAGGGCAAGGAGCCCGACCTGCTGGATCGTCTGGCCGCCGACGAGCGCCTGCCGCTCGACCGTGCCGCCCTCGACGAGGCCCTGGCCGACCGCGCCGCGTTCGTCGGTGCCGCCGGTGCGCAGGTCGACTCCGTGGTCGCCGAGGTGCGCAAGCTCGTCGACGCCAACCCCGATGCCGCTCGCTACACGCCGGGCGCCATTCTGTGACAACGAGTTCCGTTGCGGTCGGTGATCTGACCGCACACCTGGCTCGGCCGGAGGGCGGCAGCGACACCGTCATGTTGCTGTTGCCGATGATCAACGGCATCGACGCGCAGGTGCGGGAGTATGCCGCAGACGTCGCGGCGTCCGGGGTCACCGCGCTGGTGTGGGATCCGTGGCACGGCCCGAGCCTGGACGACACTCCGAAGGAGCGTCTGTTCGAGCTCATGGGCGAGCTCGACGACGAGAAGTGCCTCGCCGAGATGGGCGCGCTGCTCGACTACGCGCGCGGCGAACTGGGTGCGCGCCGGGTCGGCGTCATCGGCTGGTGCCTGGGCGGAAGGTTCGCGCTGCTGCTCGGTGCGCGGGACTCGGATCTCGCGAATGTGGTTGCGTACCACCCGTCGATCTGGGATCCGGCGGCGGCGAATCATGCACTGGACGCGATCGCGCTGGCCCCGTCCATCGCGGCGCCGGTCATGGTGCTGCACGCCGGCGCCGACACGATCCTGTCGACCGGGTCGTTCCAGGCCCTGCAGGCTGCGCTGCAGTCCCGCGAGTCGGGCGCGACCATCGTGCACGTCTACCCGGGTGCCGCGCACGGCTTCAGCGCCCGTGCGCGCCACGATGATCCGGTGAACAAGGCGGCGTGGGACATCTCCTGGCCGCAGGCCCTCGCCTTCGCGAAGGCGACGCTGGCCTAGCAGTCGGCCTCGAACGGGAATTCCCGGCACGGTTTCGGACTCCGAGCGTGCCGGGGATTCCCGTTCGTCGACGTTCGTCTTCGACGGCCGGGACTACTTCGTCTTCACGTTCTCCCCGGCGGAGTTCGCGGATCGGGGGTGAGGTCAGAGGTCAGCAGGCGTCGTCGGCGGTGAGCTTGTCGAGAATGCGGCTCAACTCGGCACGGTCGTGGCCGTCGAGCGGGGCGAAGAAGTCCGCGGCCTGGGCATCGCGGGCCGCCGACATCTCGGTGATCAGCTTGCGGCCGGTGTCGGTGAGCCGGACGCACACCGCGCGGCGGTCGACGCCGTCGGCGACGCGTTCGACGAGGTCGCGCTTCTGGAGACGGTCGACGACCTCGGTGGCCGAACGCGGCGCGATGCGCAGGGCCTTGGCCACGTCCCCGAGTCGCGGCCGGCCGTCGGACTCGCGGTCGATGACGCGCAGCGCGCGGAATTCGTGAGGAGAGAGCTCCCAGGGTTCGAGCGCGGTGAACCAGCGTCGACGCAGCGCGCGAGACGTGGACATCACGAGATCGCGGAGCTGGTCGGCCGGTACCTCCGTCATGTGCCGGAGCTTACCTCACTTGACACCTACCTCATGTTGAGGCAACCTCAGTAAAGGCTTGCCCCGACTTCTGAGAGGGGTGGTTACATGACAAGCCCACCATTCGGTGGACCCGGCGGGGGTCCCATGCGTTCCCGCAAGATCGATCCCGCCGACCGCGCTCAGCTCGAGGATTCACCCGTGAGCCTGCGCCGGATCGGTTCCCTGTTCGCGCCGTACCGCTGGCAGATCTCCGTGGTGATGGCGCTGATCGTGGTGTCGTCCACGATCTCCCTGGCCAACCCGTTCCTGGTCCGCGAGGTGATCGACCACGCGATCCCCGACCAGAACGTGAGCCTGCTGGTGTGGGCGGTGGTCGGCATGCTCGCGATCACGGTCGCCGGCTCGGTGCTGGGCGTGGTTCAGACCTGGATCTCGACGACGGTCGGGCAGCGCATCATGCACAACCTGCGGACCCGGGTGTTCTCGCACCTGCAACGGCAGTCGCTCGGCTTCTTCACCCGCACCCGCGGCGGTGAGATCCAGTCCCGGCTCACCAACGACATCGGCGGCATGCAGACCGTCGTCACGTCCACCGCGACATCGATCGCCTCCAACGTCACCACCGTCGTCGGCACCGCGATCGCGATGGCCGTCCTCAGCTGGCGGTTGTCGCTGTTGTCGCTGATCGTGCTGCCGCCGGCCATCTGGCTCACCCGCAAGGTCGCGCTGATGCGCCGTGAGATCACCGCCCAGCGTCAGAAGGCGCTGGCGGACATGCAGACCCAGATCGACGAGAGCTTGTCGATCAGCGGTGTGCAGCTCGGCAAGACCCTCGGCGCCGGCCCGGCGATGTCCGACCGCTTCACCGACACCTCGCACCGGTTGGTGGATCTCGAGGTCCGCTCGCAGCTGTCCGGCCGCTGGCGGATGGCGACGATGAGCATCATCTTCTCGGCCATCCCCGCGCTGCTGTACCTCGCGGCGGGACTGCCCGCGACATCCGGCGGCATGACGATCGGCACGCTGGTCGCGTTCACCGGGCTGCAGACCACGCTGTTCCGTCCGCTGATGGGCCTGCTCGACGTCGGTGTGTCCGTGACGAGTTCACTGGCCCTGTTCAGCCGCATCTTCCAGTACCTGGATCTGCCGGTGGAGATCGACGACCCCAAGACCCCCGTTCCGATGCCGCGGGAGAAGGCCGACGGCGCGGTGCGGTTCGAGGACGTCCGCTTCCGCTACGAGAATGCCGACCGGGACGCGCTGGCCGACGTCACCATCGACGTGCCCGCCGGGTCGTCACTCGCGCTGGTCGGCGAAACCGGCTCGGGTAAGACCACTCTGGCGTCGTTGGTCGCGCGCCTGCATGATCCGACGTCGGGGAAGGTGACGATCGACGGCGTCGACCTGCGTGACATCCGGCTCGCGGAGCTGTCCGAACTGGTAGGTGTCGTCTCGCAGGAGACGTATCTGCTGCACGCGACGATTCGGGAGAACCTGCGGCACGCCCGGCCGGAGGCGTCGGATGCCGAGATCGAGGCGGCGGCAAGGGCCGCGCAGGTGCACGATCTGATCGAGTCGCTGCCCGACGGCTACGACACCGTCGTCGGCGCCCGCGGCCACCGGTTCTCGGGCGGCGAGAAGCAGCGCATCGCGATCGCCCGAACGCTGTTGCGCGATCCGCGGATCCTCGTACTGGACGAGGCCACCAGCGCCCTCGACAACGAGACGGAGCGGGCTGTGCAGGCCGCGCTCGACGTCGTCAGCCGCGGCCGGACCACGATCACGATCGCGCACCGGCTCTCCACGATCCGGGACGCCGACCAGATCGCGGTCCTGGACCACGGCCGGGTCGCCGAGCGCGGCACCCATGACGAGTTGCGCGCGCTCGGCGGACGCTATGCGGCGCTACTCGCCCGCGGTGACAGCGCTGGCGGCGACACCCGCACGACGGCCGAAGAACGTGCCGTCACCGAGCGAGGTGCCGCTGATGTAGCCCCACGAGTGCAGGCCGGACGTGGCGCGGCCGGCCGCGAAGAGTCCGGGGATCGCGTTGCCGTCGAGGCCCAGGACGTGGCCGTCGACGGTGGTGCGCAGGCCGCCGATGGTGAACACCGCGGCGCCTCCGCCGCTGTCGGTGCCGCCCTCGCTCGGGGCTGACATCCCGCGGCGGACGTCGATCGCCGCGAACGGTGACTGCAGGGGCCGGAGCCAGCGGGCCGACTTGCGGAAGTACGGGTCCTCGCCGTGCTCGGCGAACCGGTTGTACTCGCCGACCGTGTTCTGCAGCGCACCCTCGGGCATGCCGATCTCGCGTTCGAGTTCCTCGAGCGTCTCGGCGACGAAATGCGGTTGTACGCCCCACCGTTCGTCGACCGGGACCTCCTCGTACGCCTGTTCGTCGAGGATCACCCACACCTGCAGGTTGTGCTTGAACAGTGCGGCCTGGCCGACCAGTCCCGGGTAGACGTCCTCGTTGATGAACCGCTGGCCGACGCTGTTGACGATCATGCCGCGCACCATCATTCCGGGCACCAGCGAGATGCCGATCTGGCCGGCGGACATGTGTTTGACCGCCGCGCCGGCGGCCTGGGCCATCACGATGCCGCGGCCGTCGTCACCGCCGTCGCTGTTGACCCCGAGACCCACCAACTGTGGAGCGTGTTGCGCGACCATCTCCTTGTTGTCCGCGAACCCGCCGGTCGTGATGATCACGCCGCGCCGAGCGCGGTAGGCGACGACATCGTTGAAATGACGGGCGACGATGCCGACGACACGGCCGCCCTCGGCGATCAGGCGCAGCGCGGTGGTGTCGGTATGGACCGCCACGGACGTCCGTGCGACGGCCTCGCTCAACTCCGCCATGAGTACCTTGCCGCCGAAACCGTCGGAGGTGACGCGGTGCCCGCGCGGCGCGGGCTCGGCGAGTTCGCAGAACGGGTAGGAGTTCTCGCCCATCCACATCAGGCCGTCGTCGGTGGGCGGCACCCAGGTGGGCGAATCCCACAGCGACGGCTTGAACGGCACGCCGTGGTCGACGAGCCACTGGTAGTGGGCGACGCTCTCGCGGCTGTACAGGCCTACCTTCTCCGCGTCGGCGTCGGGGCCGAGCGCGGCCAGGAGGAACTTCTCCATCGCCTCGGGGGTGTCGTCGAAACCGCACGCCTCCTGGATGGGGGTGCCGCCGCCGAGATACATCTCGCCGCCCGACAGCGCCGACGATCCGCCGCCCCCGCTCTGCCGTTCCAGCAGGATCACCTCGGCGCCTGCGGCGGCCGCCTCGAGTGCGGCCGACGCTCCGGCGCAGCCGTAGCCGATGACCAGGACATCGGTCTCGTGGTCGTAGGAAGCGATCTCGGCAGCGTCGATCGGGGTGACGGGTACGCGTGCGCTCATCCGGTTCTCCTGTCGTGACACTGGACGTCAGTGTGGTGTGGGTCACCATAGGTCCGGGATGTGGAGGCGAGAAGGTGGTTGTCCAGTGAGCGGGAAGGCGGCGAGACGGATCTCCAATACTTCTGGGCTAGCGGAGGTTCAGCTGCAGCGGCAGGTACCGATGGCGGCGCACCAGCAGACTCGGTACCCATTCGGCGCCGTCGTCGGCGATCGTGAACGACGTGGTGCGCTCGAGCAGCGTCGTCAGCGCGGCGAGTGCCTCCATCCGGGCCAGCGCCGATCCGACACAGAAGTGGATGCCCTTGCCGAACGCGAGGTGGCCTTTGAGGTTCGGGCGGTCCAGGGTCACGGTGTCCGGATCCTGGAACATCGACGGGTCGCGGTTGGCCGCGCCCCACAGCAGCAGTACGTGGTCGCCGGCGGGCAGACGGACGCCGCCGAGGGTGGTGTCGGCGACGACGTGCCGGTGGTGTCCACGGAACGGCGACTCGAGGCGGAGCGCCTCGTCGAGGAACGGGTCGATCAGGCCCGGTTCTCGGCGAAGCCGTTCCTGCAGTGCCGGATTCAGTGCGAGAATCCGGGTGGCATTCGCGATCAGGCCCGCCGTCGACTCGCCGCCCGCACCGACCAACTGGACCAGGATCAGGACGGCCGCGTCGTCGGTGAGGTGGCCCTCGTTGCACGCGTGCGCGAGCACGCCCAGCAGATCGGTCTGTGGATCCAGCTTGGCCGCAGTGAATTCGGTGTACAGGTAGCCGGTCAGTGAGGCGGCCGAGGCGACGAGCGACGGGAGGTGTTCTTCGGTGATGATGCCGCCCAGCATCTCCGTGCTGTCGTACGACCACGACAGTAGTTGGGGAACATCGCTGTGCGGCAGTCCGATCAGGCTCGCGACCAGTGCGAGTGGCAACTTGTCGGCCAGATCGACCGCCCACTCGAAGGAACCGTCGGCGCGAAGTCCCTCATCCCACAGGTCGTCCACGAGCGTGCGGACGGTGGGGCCGAGCGTGCGGATACGTTTCGCGAGTTGGGCGAGAACGAGTTTGCGGTGCACCGCATGCGAGGGATCGTCGGCCGTCGCGAGGACGTGCACCGCCATGCCGCCGCCGTCCATGTCGAACGTCGAGGGTGGGCCGTCGGGGCGCTGCACCATCAGCCCGGTCAGGTTCGAGGAGAAGTCCGCGGGCCGGGCCAGCGCCTCGGTCACCAGTTCCCATGAGGACACGAGGTGGAAGTCGGTGCCCGGAACGCGGTATACGGGGGAGTGGGTCCGCAGGGCGTCGTAGAGCGCATACGGATCGTCGAGATGCTCGGCGGCGAAGATGTCGAGGCCGTCCAGTGGCGTCGTGGTCACGGATGCCGTCCCTTCGGTGAAACCTGTTGCAGTTATCTCACGGTTCACGGCGTACGTGCCGGCTGTCAAGGCTGCCGAGAAACTGAGAAACCGCCTGTCACGTGCAGGAACGGTGCGTCTCGAGCCGCACGTCGCGGGGCACTGTTCCCGCAGGTGACAACACGGTCGGGTTGTAGACGAAATGGTCACTCTGTCTCACAATGAGACAGGATGAGTTCGGGTGACCGGAGGGTTGTGGTGGCGGGAACGGACGACTGGCTCACGGGTGGGCGCCGCCGCGACCTCGCGGTCGCGCGGATCACCGCGGCCGCGGCGGAACTTTTTCTCGAGCGTGGGTTCGATCACGTGGGTGCCCTCGACGTCGCCGAGCGTGCGGGGTGTTCGCGGGCGACGCTCTACCGCTACGTGGGAGGGAAGCCCGCGATCGTGTCCGCGGTGGTGTCCGCGGCAGCCGCGTCAGTCGCGGACGAGGTGGCCCGCGCGGTGGCACACCTGAGCGGCGCGGAGCGCATCGTCGAGGCGATCCTCACCTCGTTGGCCGCGGTCCGGTCCGATGCGACGCTGTCGTACTGGTTCGCGCACACGAGGACGGGCGGAGCCGACGGCTATCTCGCGGCGTCCCCGGATGTGACGCGCTTCGCCACCACTCTCACCGGTGTCGCGCCCGACGGCGCGTCCGGGGAGTGGATCGTCCGCGTGGTCCTCACGTTGTTGGCATGGCCCGGCGTCGACGACGACACGGAACGGCAACTGGTGCGGCGCTTCGTCGCTCCGGCATTCGACACATAACATCGACGAGCATGAGCCACTGCGTCTTCTGCGCCATCGTCGCCGGCCGGGCGGAATCGAGTCTTGTGCACGAGGACGAGCACACGATCGCGTTCATGGACATCCGTCCCTTCACACCCGGCCACCTGCTGGTGGTCCCGAAGGCGCACGCCGCGGATCTCGCCGAATTGGACCCCGAGGACGGGGCGCGACTGTTCCGTGTGGGCCAACGGATCGCGGCCGCACTGCGGGGAAGTACGGTGGGGGCCGAGGGAGCGAACTTCTTCCTCGCTGACGGAGTGGTGGCTGGTCAGGAGGTGTTCCACGTGCATCTTCACGTCGTTCCTCGGACCGCGGGTGACGGATTCGGTCTACGCGGCCGACCGACGACGCCGCCGCGACCGGACCTCGACTATCTCGCCGGTTCCATCCGCGGTCGTCTGGGCGTGATCGATGCCTGACGTGACGACGGCTCCGCCCTATCTGCACCAGCGTTTCCCCGAACTGGTGGATTCGCTTCCCCACATTCGGCTGGGTGAATCGCCGACGCCCGTACGCAAACTGGAGGGGCTCGGTACACGAGATCGGATCTGGCTCAAGGACGACAGCCGCTTCGGTTCGGGCGGATGGGGCGGCAACAAGGTCCGTAAGCTCGAGTGGATCATCCCGGACGTCCTGGCCCGCAAGTCGAAGCGCATCATCACCGTCGGCGGTCTCGGCACCAACTGGGGACTCGCGACCGCGTTGTACGCCGAGCAGTTCGGGATCGAGACCGCGATCGCGCTCATCGATCAGCCGGTCGACGACCATGTCCGCGCGCAACTCGCCCGGTTGCAGCGTTCGGGCGCCACCCTGCATTTCACCCGCACCAAGGTCCGTACATTCGCGTGTGCGCCGTGGCTCATGCTGCGGCACATGCGTGGTGGGCGACTGCCCTACTACCTGCCACCGGGCGGGTCCTCGCCGATCGGTGCGCTCGGCTACGTCGAAGCCGCACTGGAATTGGCGGCACAGGTCGAAGCGGGCGAGATTCCCGAGCCCGGCCATATCGTCGCCCCTGTCGGCTCCGGCGGAACCGTCGCCGGGCTGCTGCTCGGCCTGCAGCTGGCGGGGCTGCGCACGGGCGTCGTCGCCGTCGTGGTCAACGACACCCTGCCGCTGGGGGAGCGTGAGATTCGTGATCTGGCGGGGCGGGCGGAATCGCTGCTGCGCGAACGCGGTGCGAACCTCGGCGACGTCGACCTCCGATCGGCCGATCTGACGGTGACGCGTGAATACCTCGGCCCGGGTTACGGATACGCCACTGCAGAGGGGCGCGCGGCGCAGCGGGTCGGTGCCGAGTTCCGGGTTGCGCTGGATCCGGTGTACACAGCGAAGGCCTTCGCGGGGCTACTCGAGATCGACGCACACAGCCGGGCGGAGGACGGCCCGATCGTCATGCTCGACACCTTCGGGCCGCGTCCGGACTGACCGATACGGTGGGGGCATGAGATGGTGGCTCCTGTCCGGTGCGATCGGTTGCGAGGTCGCGGCGACGCTGTCGTTGCGCGCGGCGACGGATCATCCCGTCTGGTACGTCCTCGTGGTGGCCGGGTACCTCGCGTCCTTCGCGTTTCTGGCTGTGGTGCTTCGGCACATGGCAGTCGGTGTCGCGTACGGGATCTGGGGTGCCTGCGGCATAACGCTGACCGCTCTGCTCGCCTCCGTCCTGTTCGGGGACGCGCTCACCGCGCTGATGGGTGCCGGAATCGCTCTGGTCATCGCCGGGGTGTTGACCGTCGAGCTCGGTTCGCAGGCGGCCGAGAGGGAGCGTTCCCGGGAGCAACGCGATGTGGAGACGACACCGTGACGTGGGCGCTGCTCGTGGGTGCGATCGTCGCGGAGGTCGCCGGGACGTTGTGCCTCAAGGCATCCGACGGCCTGGCCCGGAGATGGTGGCTGGCGCCCACAGTGGTGGGCTACCTCGTGGCGTTCGGTCTGCTCGCGGTCGTCCTCGATCGGGGCATGGCTGTCGGTGTCGTGTACGGCATCTGGGCGGCGTCCGGTGTCGCGCTGACCGCGATTCTCGGACGGGTGATCTTCAAGGACCCGCTCACGCCTCGGATGGGCGTCGGCATCGCGCTCATCGCGGCCGGCGTACTCGTCATCGAGCTCGGGGCGGCCTCTGCCGCGTAGTCGTCTCTGACTCGGTCAAGATGCGCCTTCATGGACTCATGTCCAGAAAGGTGTCGACCACGGCCGAGGATTCGTGGTAGAACACGTTCCAGTTCGATGCTGGTTCGTGGTGGGTGCAGCCGAGTGATCCGCGCTGCGGCGACCGCGCTCACCGAAGGATCCCGATGCACTGGTACACCGGAAACACCGTCTACGACACCGTTCTGACCTGCGCGTTCGCGTTCGCGGCGTTCGTGATCGTCGGCGGGTTCTTCGCGCAGAGTTCGTACGGCCGCTTCTCGTCCACCAACCTGGGCCTCAACCTGAACCCCAAGCTCGGCTGGTGGCTCATGGAGATCCCCGCGACGATAGTCTTCGCGGTGTTCTATCTGGCCGGGCCCAACCGGTTCGAGCCCACCTCGATGGTGCTGGCCGCGGTGTGGTTGCTGCACTACGCGAATCGCGGTTGGTACTTCCCACTGTCGATCCGTCAGGTGCCGGGCAAGCGCAGCACGTTCAACATCTCGGTGATCGCGATGGGCGTCATCGTCACCTCGATGCACGGCTACCTCAACGGCGCGTTCTTCAGCCACGACTACATGCACCAGTACGACACGGCGTGGCTCACCGACCCCCGGTTCCTGATCGGTCTGGTGGTCTACCTGTGCGGCTTCGCCCTGCTCGTGAACTCCGAGTCGATCGTGCGCAACCTGCGCGACAAGAAGAACCCGGGTGCCACCGAGTACCGCATCCCGATGGGCGGTGGCTTCCGATTCGTCTCCAGCCCCGCATATCTCGGTGAGTTGATCGCGTGGGCGGGCTTCGCATTGCTGACGTGGTCACTCGCCGGGGTCGTCATCTTCCTCATCACCGCCGGCAACCTCATCCCACGCGCGATCGCCACGCACAAGTGGTATCGGGACAAGTTCGTCGAATACCCGGTCGACCGCAAGGCTCTGGTGCCGGGCGTCGTCTGATCGGCCCGGTCAGGGTGCGCGCTCCAGAGTGATCAACTGGTGGCCGTCCTCGTCGATGCGCCGTCGCAATTCCACGAATCCCATGCGCTCGTAGAACCGGCGTGCGGAGGTGTTTCGTTCGTACACGTCGAGTGTCACCGGTCCGAGCAGGTCTGTCGCGTGCTCGACGAGGATGCGTCCGACGCCCCGACCCTGTGCCTCCGGCGCGACGAAGAGTCCGCCGATCTCGGAGCCGAGGAGTCCGAGGAGACCGACCACACCCAGCGACGACTCTGCGACCCAGTTGTCAGCCTCGACGAGATACACCGCGCGCATCTTCGCCTCGCGGCTGCCTTCGCCCTCCCCTTCGACGAACGGATGCGCGCCCTTCGCGGCGCGTGCCCACAGGTCGACCACCGTATCCTCGTCGGCTGGGTGGTATCGACGGACGGTAACCAACTCGCTCATGTGTCGAAGGTAGGCCCCGCAACGCCTCGTCCGCATGTCAATTACCGCGACGTCGACGTGGCGGGTGCTGGTCATGGCGTCCAGGCCGATCCGGTCCCCGCGCCCAAGTTGACCGCCCGCGGACGCAATCGCATCCGCGGGAGGTCAACTCGGGAGCAGGGCGGCTCGCAGGGCGTTCGACGGTCAAGCCCGATACAGCCGTCGGATCAGCTTGCGCGCTCTCTCGGTGTAGGGAGGGTAGGCGAAGCGCGGATCGGGCTTGAACGGCTTGAACAACACTGCCTTCCGGTGGCTGAGTGCTTCGAAGCCCCATTTTCCGTGATACTGCCCCATGCCACTGGATCCCACGCCCCCGAATGGTAGTTGGGGGGCCGCGACTTGGTAGATGAGGTGATTGACGACGGCGCCTCCGGAACTCACCTCGGATAGTGCGCGTCGGCGCGGCTGCGCTGATCTCGTGAAAACGTATGCAGCGAGGGGCTTCGGTCGGGCGTTTACGAAGGCGATCGCCTCGTCCAGCGAGTCGACGGTGAGCACTGGGAGGATCGGACCGAAGATCTCTTCCTGCATGGCTGGTTCGTCGGGGCTCGGGTCCACCAGGACGGTCGGCTCGACGGCCAGTGTCGCGGGATCGCAGCCGCCACCAGCTGCCACGGTGCCCTCGGTGGACGTGAGGTAGCCGGCCAACCTGGCGAACTGGCGGTCGTTGATGATGCGCAGTCCGCGTGTGGGGTTGTCCGACTGAAACTCGTTGATGCTGTCGACTATTCGATCGACCAGCTCATCCCGGGCGGAACGCTCGACCAATACGTAGTCCGCCGCGATGCAGGACTGGCCTGCATTGAAGACTTTCGACCAGGTGATGCGACGGGCGGTGACGGCGAGGTCGGCGTCCCGCATGACGATCGCCGGGCTCTTGCCTCCGAGTTCGAGGGTGACCGGCGTCAGGTGCGGTGCAGCCCCAGCCAGGATTTTTCGGCCGATGTCGGTGCCACCGGTGAAGACGACGTGATCGAGGCCCTGCGCGAGCAAGGCCTGGGTGGTGCGGCCGTCGCCCTCGATCACGGCTACGGCCTCGGAGTCGAGATACTCGGGTAACAGCCGGGCCAGCAGGCGCGACGTCGTGGGTGTAAGTTCCGACGGCTTGACCACGGCGCAGTTCCCTGCCGAGACTGCGGCGATCAGCGGTCCCAGGGTGACGAACAGCGGTACGTTCCACGCCCCGATGACCAGGACCACTCCGAGCGGCTCGTACTGTACCCAGCCCAGCGCGGGCATTTGGTTCAGCGACAGCGGCCGCGGCCTGCTGCGCATCCACCGGCGCACTCTTTTGCGTGCGTACGCGGCCTCGAGCTTGGTGGCGAGGATGTCGGACATCCAGGACTCGAAGGCGTCGCGGCCGAGATCCTCGGCTAGGGCCTGGGCTATCTCGTCCTCGCGCTCGTCCAGCATGCGTTCGATGCCACGCAGTTGTTCGATGCGCCACTGAGCGCTTCTGGTTCGCCGGCTCGCGTGAGTAGTCCGCAGTCTGGCGACGGCGTCCGCTACCTCATCCGTCGTCCTCGAATCGATCGCACGGTCCACTACCTGATCAGTCGTCATCGTGACCTCGCTCGGTCTTGCGGTTGCACAGCTGTTTCACTGCGGCCGACGCGATACGGGGGCCGGCCGGTTCACGGGGTGGTTTTCACCCGAACATGCCTGTGTTCAAGACTGGTCGCTCAGCGGGGAGTCGTCGAGACCCCGCACTCAGGGGTTGTGTGTTCGGTCTGCGTGCCCGAGATCCCGGTCCGGGACGACCGCGTCGCGCACGAGCTTCTTGAGGGTCACGATGTCGGGAAAACCGCCGTCGCGCTTACGATCCCACACCAGGATGCCGCCGGCGTCGACCCGGAAGATCCCACCGGTTCCGGGAATCAGCGCCACCTCTCCCAGTTCCGTGCCGAACGTGCTGAGCAACTCCTGCGCCATCCATCCGGCGCGGAGCAGCCAGTTGCATTGTGTGCAGTACGTGATGGTGATGCGGGCGGGGGAGGTCATGACTCCAGGATCGCAGATTCCCGCCTGGCCCCGCGCCACTCGGTGATCGGCCGACCCTCGACGAGGTGCTGGTCGACGAACCGGTCGACGCGGTCGGCGGTCAGCCCGGCGTACCACGAGTTGTCCGGGTAGACAGCGACGACGGGGGCCTGCGTGCACGGGAACATGCAGCCGGTCTGGGTGACGAGGACATCGTCGTCGCCCAGATCGCGGGCCTCCAGCGCCGCGTCGAGTGCTTCGGCGGTCTCGGGACCGCCGCGCGCCGAGCAGCGCGGTCCGCGGCACACCAGCACATGCCGGGTGAAGCCCGGGATCTCGTCCCACGCGGGCGAGGTGAGCGGCGCGGTGGTGGTGCGGGCCGGTGTCGTCGGGCCTGCGATCGCGGCGTCGAGTAGGTCGGCGTAGTCGGTGGTGTCGGACAACGGGGGTGCCAGACGAATGTCCGGGGCGTCGGTGCCGCGCTCACGCAGCCAGTGTCCGATCACCCGGCGGAACCACGCGTCGATCTTGCGATCCAGCATCGTCTGACCGCTGATCACCACGATCTCGGTGGCGCCGGAAGTAGCGGCCTCGTCGAGTGCGACGGTGATCGACGGCCCGGATCCGCCGAGAACCGCGGTTCGGAAGACGGTGTCCGGGTGGCGTTCTCGAAGCGCATCGAGTGCGCTGCCGAGTTGTCCGCGGGGGTCGTCGCCGCGGTCGGTGGGGGCGGTGACGACCACCCATCGGTGGGGTCGAATCACGTTCACGAGACGGGCCTTTCGGCATCGACGACGGCGTTGCTGCACAGCACCACCATCGGACGCCCGGTTCTGGGATGCGGCTGGACGATCGCGTCGAGCCCGTAGACGTCGGCGAGCAGGTCCTCGGTCAGGACGGTCTCGGGGCTGCCCTCGGTGACGACGCGGCCTCCACTGAGCACCACGAGGTGGTCGCAGTACATCGCGGCCAGGTTGAGGTCGTGCATAGCGGCGACGGTGGTGAGGCCGCGGCCGCGGATCAGGTCGAGCAGTTCGAGTGATGCCGAGACGTCGAGGTGGTTGGTGGGCTCGTCGAGCAGCAGTACGCAGGGGCGTTGCGCGAAGGCTCGTGCCAGCTGGGTCTTCTGCTTCTCGCCGCCGGACAGGCTCTGCCACAGGCGGTGTCGCAGTGCCGTGATCCCCGCCATCGCGAGGCTCTCGGTGACCACGTCGGCGGTGCCGACGGCGGCGGGCCGCGCCCAGCCGCCCCGGTGCGGGATCACGCCCAGCTCGACGATCTGCTCCACCGTCAGTTCCAGTTCGGTGGCCGAATGCTGTTCCACCAGTGCGACGGTCCGCGCGAACTCCCGGCGGTTCATCGCGGTCGCCGAGTCCCCGTCGATCTCCACCCGTCCGCTGTCGGGGCGAGTGAGGCGGGCCATGGCGGAGAGCAGCGATGTCTTGCCCGAGCCGTTGGGCCCGATCAGACCGGTGAACCCCCGGGACGGCGCACGGCAGGTGATGCCGTCGAGGATCGTGGCGCCGCCCACCGACCACGTCACGTCGTCGACCCGGATCTCGGGGGAGTGGTGGCTCATGACCGGGCGCCCCGACGTCGTAGCAGCACCACGAACACCGGCACTCCGACGACCGCGGTGACGATGCTGATCGGCAGTTCGCGTCCCGGCATGACGCTGCGGGCGGCGATGTCGGCCCAGACCAGCAGCGACGCTCCTGCGAGCGCAACGACCGGCAGCAGTCGAGCGTGCAACGGCCCGACGAGCATTCGGGCGGCGTGCGGGACGACGAGCCCGACGAATCCGATCACGCCTGCCTGCGCGACGAGGGCGGCCGTGCATAGCGACGCCACCCCGTAGAGCACCCACCTGGACCGCTCGACGTTGGTGCCCAGACTCGCGGCGGCGCGCTCGCCGAAGGCGAACGAGTCCAGGACCCGGGCGTGTGCCAGCAGTACGACGGAAGTGACCGCCACGACCACGGCGATGGTGACGAGCCCGGACCATCGAGCCCCGGCGAACGATCCGAGGGTCCACTGCAGGACCCGGTGCGCGGCGTCGCGATCGCCGAAGAACACCAGCGCCGATGTCAGCGCTGCCGCGAACTGGCCGATCGCGATGCCCGCGAGGACCAGCCGTCCGGGCATGAGTGCGCCCGACGGGGAGGTGGAGATGAGGAACACCACCAGCAGGCTCACCAGTGCGGCAACGAACGCGGCGATCGACACCGCGCCCATGCCGAGGAACCCGGCAGTCCCGACGCCGGCCGTCAGCGCGAGCACCGCGCCGAGGGACGCGCCGCCCGACATTCCCAGCAGGTACGGATCGGCCAGCGCATTGCCGGTGAGGGACTGCAGCACGGCGCCGCAGAGCGCCAGGCCGGCGCCGCAGAGCGCCGCGGCGAGGACCCGCGGAAGCCGCAGATCGACGACGATGTGCGTCGTCAGCAGATCGGTGCCCGGACCGATGCCGAGGCGTCCGGCGATCGACTCGACGACCGTGCCGATCGACAGGTCGGCCGCACCGATCGCGACGCCGGCCGCGCAGCTCACCACGAGCAGCACGGCCAGCGCCAGAGACCACCCGGTGGCGGTCGTCGCGGCAACCCGGGCGGGGACCCGGGTCGTCACGCTCATGCCCGGCCGCCGCCCAGCTGCTCGCTGACCAGGGACGCACCCTCGATCAGGCGCGGGCCGGGGGTGCTCGCCGAGAACGGCACCACGACGAATGCGTTCTCGCGCACGGCCGTCAGGTCCTTCAGAGCCGGATCGTTTCGGAGGTAGGTCATCTTCGCCTCGGCGGTATCCCACGACGCGTCGGCCAGGACGATCACGTCGGGGTTCGCTGCCAACACGGTCTCCCAGCTGCCGTCCAGCCACGCGCCTGCGGAGCCCGCGAAGACGTTGGTGCCGCCGACCGCATCGATGATCAGTTGCGGCCCGCCCGCGTTGCCTCCGACGTACGGGGTGTCGGTTCCGCTGTCGTACCAGAAGATGTTCTTGCCCTTCGCGGGGGCTGCGGCCTCGATGCCGGCGAGCGACTCGCGCATCTGCCCCACGACGGCGTCGGCCTCGGGCGCGCGCCCGAACAGCGTGCCGTAGTCGGTGATCTCGGTGCCGATCGAATCCCACGAGACGGCGGGGCGGGTCCATTTGTCCTTGCAGGCGAACGGCGAGACATAGGTGGCGATGCCGAGAGCGTCGAACGACTCGTGCGTACCGACAGCCTTGTCTTCGAAGGCCGTCGAGTACGACGCGAACACCAGGTCCGGCTTCGTCTCGAGCAGGGCCTCGCGGCTCGGGTAGTCCTTTTCGTCCAGCGCCGGGACCTGCGCGTAGGCGGCCTGCCACTGCGGGGCGATGGTGTCGTCGAGGTACGCGGTGCCGGCCATCTGCGACTCGGCGCCGATCGACAGCGCCGACTCCGTGGCGCCCTGGTTGAGGGTGACGGCCCGTTCGGCCGGCCCGTCGAGGGTGACGGTACGGCCGCAGTTCTGCAGGGAGATTGCCGCGGCGTCGCCGTCGGAATCCGACGTCCCGCCGCAGGCGGAGAGGGTGAGGGCAGCGGCGATCGACACCGTTGCCGTGGAGATGACTCGGCGAGAAATATGGGTACGCAAAGCGACCCGCCTTCCATGACTCGTGGAAAACGTGCAGTTATGCGTCACGGCCGGTCTCCTGGCTCGGCAGGGATAACCGCCGACTACGCCTTCCCGGATGCATGTGCACCCAGTGGCTGGGGTCGAACCCCAAGTAATCGACGTACCTGCCCACAGTGGCGAGTACCGCGCCGGCATCTACCGGACTTCCCGTTCACCGTGACAACGGGCCAAGGATAGACGACGGGCTACACGCCGCTGTCCGCCTTGTCCGTCTTCTCCGCTCGCGGCATCAGCGCCGACGACACCGTCAGCAGCACCGCGATCCCCAGGATGCCGAGGAACACGAGGTGGATGGCGCCGGAGAGGTCCGTCGGATCCGGGTCCGCGGAATCGCCGACACGGGAGTTGACGAGCGCCCCGAACACAGCGACGCCGACGGCGCTGCCGATCGAGCGGGCGAACATGTTGGTCGACGTCACGACGCCGCGCTCGGACCAGTCGACGCTGGACTGGGCCGCGATCAGCGTGGGCGTCGCGATCAGGCCCATGCCCGAACCGATGACGAAGCACGTCGCACCGACTTGCCACACCGGTGAGCCCTCCGCGATCAACAACAACAGTGCGGACCCGACGAGCACGAGGGCGCTGCCGATCAGGGCTGTCGTGCGGAACCCGACGCGCAGGTACAGCCGCCCGGCCTGCGACGCCGCGATGGGCCAGCCGATCGTGAGGACCGCCAGCGCGAAGCCTGCGACCAGTGCGCCGGTGCCGAGGACGCCCTGCACGAACGTCGGTACGTACGACGTCAGGCCCATCAGGATCGCGCCGACCGACAGCGACACCAGACTGCTCGCCACCAGTACCCGACGGGTGAGCATGTGCAGCGGCAGGATCGGATCGGCAACCCGGCCCTCGACGAGGACGAACGCGACGAGCAGCAGCGCACCCGCCACGAACACGCCGATGCCCGCCGGCGACACCCACGCCCAGGCCTGCCCGCCCTCGAGTAGTCCGAGGATCATCAGCGCCGCGCCGCCCGTGAGTAGGACGGCGCCCGGGTAGTCGATGCGCCGCTTCTGAACCACCGTCTTCTCGAGGAACTTGCGATGCAGCATCCATGCTGCGATCGCGCACAACGGCAGGTTGACGAGGAAAATCCACCGCCACGACAGGTATTCGGAGAACAGGCCGCCGAGCGTCGGGCCGAGCACCGCCGACACGCCCCACACGCTCGCGATGTAACCCTGCACCTTGGCGCGTTCGGCGACCGAATAGATGTCACCGGCGATTGTCAGGCTCATCGGCTGCACCGCACCCGCACCCAGGCCCTGGATCGCGCGGAACACGATCAGCGTCGGCATGCTCCATGCGACGCCGCACAGCAGTGAGCCGATCGCGAACACCGCGATGCCCAGCATCATGATCGGCTTGCGGCCGAACATGTCGGCCAGCTTGCCGTAAATCGGCACCGACACGGCCTGCGCGAGTAGGTACACCGAGAACAGCCACGGGAACTGGGAGAAGCCGCCGAGGTCGTCGACGATCGTGAGGACCGCCGTCGCGATGATCGTGCTGTCGAGCGCGACGAGCGACGTGCTGAGCATCAGCGACAGCAGGATGGGGCCGCGTTCGGAGCGCAGTCCCACCGATGACCTCGTCGCGGTGTCGGTCGCCATCACTCTCCCGAAGATCGATCGTCAAGTCCGAAACAAGGCTAACGATCTCCGGTCGGGACGTATTCCCCGCGCCACTCGCCTCCCGCGTTTTGCGCACTTATCGCGGAAATTCGGGCTCGGAAAGCGCGACAAGTGCGCAAAACGCGGGGGGAGGGGAGGGGGGAGGGGAGGGGAGGCGGGAGGGGGGTCAGGCGTCGTGCTCGGTGAAGTCGCGGTCGTGGTCGGCGGCCTTGCCGTAGCCGGTCTCGCTGACGCCGCGCTTCCAGTACCCGATGACGAGGGTCGACTTACGGTCCATCCCGACGTTGTTACGGAGATGACGACGCAGGTCGAGGACGACGGCCGATTCCGCCGACACCCACGCGAACACCTTCTCGCCGGGCACGTCGGGGAAGGTGTGGTTCTTGACGGCGTCGGTGAGCAGAGTGGTGGTGCCGGCCGGGGAGCCGTGGCGGTGCAGCCAGACGATGTCGAGTCCGGCCGGGGCGGTCAGATCCTGTTCCTCGGCCGGCGCGTCGACCTCGACGTACACGGTGCCGACGGCCGCGGCGGGCAGGCGCTCGAGCATGCGGCCGATCGCGGGCAGCGCGGTCTCGTCGCCGACGATCAGGTAGCGGTCGGCGACGGGGGCGGTGATGCCGCCTCCGGCCGCGGCGCCGATCGTGTCGCCGGGCTGAGCGCGTTCCGCCCACGCGCTCGCCAGCCCCTCGTCGCCGTGCCGGACGAAGTCGACGTCCATCTCGGCGGCGACCGGGTCGAGGCGGCGGACCGTGTAGGTGCGAACCCGTCCACGGACTGCCGGGTCGGGCCACTGCAGTCGTGAGCCGTCGTCGTTCACCACCGGCAGGGACAGGACTCCGGTGGAGGGGTTCGGGAAGATCAACTTGATGTTCGGGACGCGGGTCTCGTCCGATGCGTACGCCGTGACGCCCGCTCCGGCGAAGGTGACACGACGCATGTTCGGCGTGATGTCGCGAACGGACGCGACCGTGATCGTGGCGGGAAGTTGATCGTAAGAAGCCATGTTCTGCAGACACTAATCGCGCACCCCACGTGCTGTGGGGTGCGCCGATTCGGCTGACCGATAGGGTTGAGGACGTGCGTCCTACACTCGAGTCCTACACCCACCTGGCCGGCGGCAAGGTCCGCGATCTGTACACGATCGACGACGAGCACCTGCTGCTGGTCGCCAGTGACCGGATCTCGGCTTACGACCACGTGCTCAGCACGCCCATCCCGGACAAGGGGCGCGTGCTCACCGCGATGAGCGTGTTCTTCTTCGAGAAACTCGGCGGCACCAACCACCTCGCGGGCGATCCGCTCGACGAGCGCATCCCCGAGGAGGTTCTCGGCCGCGCGCTGGTCGTGCGCAAGCTGAACATGCTCCCGGTCGAGTGCGTCGCCCGCGGCTACCTCACCGGCTCGGGCCTGGCGGACTACAACAGCACCGGCGCGGTGTGCGGCGTCGAACTGCCCGAGGGCCTGGTCGAGGCGAGCCAGTTGCCCGACCCGATCTTCACGCCCGCCAGCAAGGCTGATCTGGGCGACCACGACGAGAACATCGACTTCGCCGCCGTCATCGACAAGGTGGGCCAGGACCTCGCCGTCAAGCTGCGCGAGGACACCCTCGACATCTACTTCCGCGCTGCCAGCTTCGCGCGCGATCGCGGGATCATCCTCGCCGACACCAAGTTCGAGTTCGGTCTCGACTCCGACGGAAACCTCGTCCTCGCCGACGAGGTGCTGACGCCCGACTCGTCGCGGTACTGGCCGGTCGACGGCTACGAGCCCGGCAAGGTGCAGCCCAGCTTCGACAAGCAGTTCGTGCGCAACTGGCTCACCAGCCCGGCTTCGGGCTGGGACCGCGCGTCGGACACACCGCCGCCGCCGCTGCCGCAGGACATCGTCGACGCCACCCGCGCCCGCTACATCGAGGCGTACGAGCGCATCTCGGGTCTGTCCTTCGCGGACTGGGTGGGCTGAGATGACTGCGCCCTCGACGCCAACTCCGCCGCCGGTCGCCAAGCGTGTTCCGCTCGAGCGGACGCATCACGGGGATACGTTCGTCGATCACTACGAGTGGCTGCGGGCCAAGGAAGACCCGGAGGTCATCGAGTACCTCGAGGCGGAGAATGCGTATACCGCGCAGCAGCTCGAGCATTTGGAGCCGTTGCGGGAGAAGGTTTTCCAGGAGATCAAGTCGCGCACGCAGGAGACCGACATGTCGGTGCCGACGCGGCTGGGTGACTGGTGGTACTACGCCCGCACCATCGAGGGCAAGCAGTACGGCGTCAACTGCCGCTGCCCCATCTCGGGCCCGGACGACTGGACGCCGCCCGAACTGTCGGCCGACACCGCGGTCGAGGGCGAGCAGATCCTGCTCGACGGCAACGCACTGGCCGAGGGCCACGAGTTCTTCTCAGTCGGCGCGTTCTCGCTGAGCCACGACGGCACACTGCTGGCGTATTCGGTGGACGTCGTCGGCGACGAGCGCTACACGCTGCGGTTCAAGAACCTCGAGACCGGTGAGCTGCTCGCCGACGAGATCCCGAACACCGCGCCCGGTGCGACGTGGGCCGTCGATCACCAGCACATTTTCTACCTGACGGTCGACGAGTCGTGGCGGCCGGACACGGTCTGGCGGCACAAGCTCGGCACCGGGCAGGCCGACGACGTCAAGGTCTTCCACGAGCCGGACGAGCGCTACTGGGTGGCGGTCGGCTCGACGCGCAGCGAGAAGTACCTGATGATCTGGCTCGGGTCGAAGGTGACCACCGAGGGCTGGATCCTCGAGTCGACGAACCCCGAGGGCGAGTTCCGCGTCATCCTCCCGCGCCGTGAGGGTGTCGAATACTCGGCCGAGCACGCCGTGGTCGGCGGCGAGGACCGTTTCCTGATCCTGCACAACGACGTGGTGGACGGCGAGAAGGCCGAGAACTTCGTGCTGGCGCAGGCCCCCGTGTCGGATCCGGGAGCGATGGAGATCCTGATCCCGCACCGCCACGACGTGCGGCTCGAGGACATCGACACGTTCGCCGATCACCTCGTGCTCAGCTACCGCCGGGACGTGCTCACGCGGCTGGCCATCTGGCCGCTCACGCCCGAGGGCTACGGCGAGCTGACGGAGATGGAGTTCGACGAGGAGCTGTTCTCGGTCGGTCTGGGCTCCAATCCGGAGTGGGACCAGCCGACGCTGCGCCTGGGCTACACGTCGTTCGTGACGCCCTCGCGCGTCTACGACTACCGCCTCGCGACCGGTGAGCTGTTGCTGCGCAAGGCGCAGCCCGTCCTGGGTGGGTTCGATCCTGCCGACTACGAGCAGCACCGCGAGTGGGCCACGGCGGAGGACGGCACCCGCATCCCGCTCTCGATCGTGCGGCGCAAGGGAATCGGCGGCGATCCGGCACCGACGCTGCTGTACGGCTACGGCTCGTACGAGGCCAGCATGGATCCCGCATTCTCGGTGGCGCGGTTGTCGCTGCTCGACCGCGGCATGGTGTTCGCCGTCGCCCACGTGCGCGGCGGCGGCGAGATGGGCCGGCACTGGTACGAGAACGGCAAGATGCTCACGAAGAAGAACACCTTCACCGACTTCGTCTCGTGCGCAAGGCATCTCATCGCCGAGGGGCGTACGACGCCAGAGCAGTTGGTCGCCGACGGCGGTAGCGCCGGCGGTCTGTTGATGGGTGCGGTCGCGAACCTGGCCCCCGAACTGTTCGCGGGGATCCTCGCGAACGTGCCGTTCGTGGATCCGCTCACGTCCATTCTCGACCCGGATCTGCCGCTCACGGTGATCGAGTGGGACGAGTGGGGCAACCCGCTCGAGGACCCGCACGTGTACGAGTACATGCGCTCCTACAGCCCGTACGAGAACGTCGCGGCCCACGACTACCCGGCGATCCTCGCGATCACGAGCATCAACGACACCCGGGTTCTCTATGTCGAGCCCGCCAAGTGGGTTGCGGCACTGCGTTCGACGAAGACGGGCGACGCGCCGCTGCTGCTCAAGACCGAGATGAGCGCAGGCCACGGCGGCGTCAGCGGCCGGTACGAGAAGTGGAAGGAAGTCGCGTTCGAGTACGCGTGGGTGCTCGACACGGCGGGCGCCGCGTAACCGACTCGATGTGACGGTGGGGCGGGCACCTTCGGGCGCCCGCCCCACCGTCGCTTCACACCGGGACGGGCATCGCCAGGCCCGGCAGCACGTGCGCGGTCGGCGTCACCACGGCGCAGCGCGCGGCGGCGTAGTCGAGAGCCTGCCGGTGCTCGGCCGACGAGAAGTCGGCCAGAGCGTCCGAGACGAGAAACATCTCGACGTCCTGCATGAAGCCGTCGAGTGCGGTGGTGAGGCACCCGATGTGGGCGTACACGCCCGTCACGATCAACTGGTCGCGGCCGAGGTCCGACAGTCGCTGCCGCAGATCGGTTTTCGCGAACGCGCTGTAGCGCCACTTGGTGAGCAGGACGTCTTCGGGTTCCGGTGCGAGGTCTGCGATGATCGCGGTCTCGGCGGGGTCGGCCGACAGACCCGGGCCCCAGAAGTCGGTGAGCAGCGCGCGGTGCTCGGGGTTCTGGTCGCCCGGTTGCGCGGTGTACATGATCGGCACCCCGGCGGCCCGGCACGCGGTGCGGATCGCGTCGATGTTCGAGATCATGGTGCGGGCCGGGTCGGCGGTGCGGTCGAACGCACGGATGAAGTATTCCTGCGCGTCGTGGACCAGCAGCACCGCGCGGTCCGGGTCGACCCGCCAGGGCGCCCGATTCACGGGCAACTCGGTGGGCATCGGGTAGGAGACGGAGCGAGGCAGGGACATCGGTGACCTATCTGTCGGTGGCGTTGTCGACGGTGAACGTGGATTCGAGGGCGCGACGCAGTTCGGTACGACTGACCTTCCCGACGCCGGTGACGGGGAACTCGTCGACGAACTGGAAGCCGTCCGGGATCTTGTAGGCGGCAAGTCCTCGCTCGCGGAGGAAGACGCGCAACTCGACGGCGCGCGGTGGGGTGCCCTCGCCGATCACGAACGCGAACGTCCGCTCGCCCAGGTACGCATCGGGCTTGGCGACGACGGCGACGTCGCGTACACACGGGTGCGCGAGCAGATGGTTCTCGACCTCCTCGGCCGCGACCTTCTCGCCGCCGCGGTTGATCTGGTCCTTGGCCCGCCCCTCCACCACGAGATGACCCGTCTCGGTCAGTCGGACCCGATCTCCGGTCCGGTAGAAGCCGTCCGCCGTGAAGGACGAGCGATTGTGTTCTGACGCAGCGTAGTAGCCACGGATCGTGTACGGGCCGCGGGTGAGCAGGTTTCCGACCGTGCCGACAGGGACGGGGGCGTCCGACTCGTCGACCACCAGGATTTCGTCGTCCGGGCAGATGGGCCGGCCCTGCGTCGTGGTCACGATGTCGTCGGGATCGCCGGCGCGCGTGTAGTTGACCAGGCCCTCGGCCATGCCGAACACCTGCTGCAGCGTGCATCCGAGTTCGCCGCGAACCCGCCGCGCGGCCTCGGCGCTGAATTTCGCACCGCCGACCTGCAGCATCTCGAGGCTCGACAGATCGTGCTTGGCGCGGGCGGGCGCGGACATCCAGGTGAGTGCCAGCGGCGGGACCAGCGACGCGATGGTGATCCGCTCGCGCTCGATCAACTCGAACGACGTCGACGGCGTCGGATCGGGTGCCAGCACGACGCGTCCGCCCGCGTGGAGTACCCCCAGGATTCCCGGCGAGCTCATCGGGAAGTTGTGCGCCGCAGGCAGGCTCACGAGCATCCGGGTGTCGGGGGACAGGCCGCAGATCTCGGCCGACGCGCGCACCGAGTACAGGTAGTCGGTGTGGGTGCGAGGGATCAGCTTGGAGCGGCCGGTGGTGCCGCCCGAGAGCTGCAGGAAGGCAACCGAATCCGGGGTCGGTTCGGCGCGATCGTCCGGAGTGCCCTCGGCGGTGCGTAGTTCGGAGAGCGGGACGAACCCGGTGTCCTCTCCGGCATCGCCGACGACGATCACGATGGGTGGACGCTCGGACCCGGAGACGATCTCGCGAGCCAGGGTGCGGTAGTCGAATCCGCCGTGCCGGTCCGCGATCACATATGCGGCCGCGTCGGTGAACTCGCAGAAGTAGCCGACCTCCGCGCGGCGATGTGCCGGGAGCGCGAACACAGGCAGCGCGCCGATCGCGAACACCGCGAACAGCATCTCGACGTACTCGGGCATGTTCGGTACCTGCAGTACGACGCGGTCGCCGGGGCGCACACCCAGGCGGAGCAATCCGGCCGCGAGGACATCGGCGCGCTCGTTCAGCCGGCGGTAGGTGAGGGTGCGGCGGACGCCGCCCTCGCCTGTGCCCGAGACAGCGATCCGATCCCCGAACCGTTCGGCACGCGCGGGCAGGAACTGGGCGAACGTCTCGTCGGTCCAATACCCGGCATCCCGGTAGCGCTGCGCGAACTCCGCGGGATAGGGCGTTGCGGGGACCAGGGGACTGCGCCGCAGAGCGGTGGTCACGACGTTCTCCTTTCGGGTGGGTGGCGAGTTGCACGGAAGTGCGACGGCGGTCAGGCCTGCAGCGTCGCGCCGCCGTCGACATAGAGCGCCTGCATCGTGATGTGCCGGGCGCGGTCGGACAGCAGGAACTCGACCGAATCGGCGATGTCCTCGGCGGCGGCGATGCGGCCCAGCGGGATTCCCACCTTGAAGTCGGCGAGGCTGCCCTCGATGGCACCGCGCGCACCGGTGTCGTCGCCCGGATCGGGCCAGAGGGATCGTTGCATGTCGGTGTCGGTGGAACCGGGCGCCACGACGTTCACACGGATACCGTGCTGCGCCAGTTCGAGTCCCGTGACCCGTGCGATCATGGTCGCCGCAGACTTCGAGGCGCCGTAGGCCCCCATTCCAGTGCGCGGAACCCCCGCGGCGTTGGAGCCCACGACGACGATCGCACCACATCCGCGCTCGCGCATCGACACTCCGACGGCGCGCAGCACGTTCAGTAGACCCGTGACGTTCACGTCGAATACGCGTTTCCACGAGTCGGGTTCGCTGTCGAGCACCGACCCGGTCTCGAGGACACCGGCGACGTGCGCGAGACCGTCCAGCGGACCGTGCAGCGATTCGATCGTGGCCACGGCGTCGGCCACGGACGCGCGGTCGCGGATGTCGACGGCATGGGCGGCGACGCACGCGGCGCCGACGAGTTCCCCGGTTCGCTCGAGCGCGTCGGTGTCACGGTCGAGCACGGCGACGCGCCACCCGCGCTGTGCCAGGGTGACAGCCGTGGTGCGACCGATGCCCCGTCCGGCACCGGTCACCAGGCACAGCGGTGCGGTCATGCGGTCACTCCCAGTGCGTCGAGGATGGTGGTGAACTTGGTTGCGGTCTCGGCCAACTCGTCCTCGGGGACGGAATCGGCGACGATGCCGCCACCGGCGTATGCGGTGAGACCGGTGCCGTCGGCGTCGATCCGGGCGCAGCGGATGGTGACCATCCACTCGCCGTCGCCGCGCTCGTCGCACCAGCCGACCGCGCCGGCGTAGAAGCCGCGGTCGCCTTCCAGCGCGCTGATCGTCTCGAACGCCGCGCGGGTGGGGGTGCCGCAGATCGCCGGCGTGGGGTGCACCGTCATCGCCAGGTCGAGCGCTGTCACCGAAGTGTCGGCGAGCACGCCCCGGATCGGGGTACCCAGATGCCACAGTTGTGGGGTGTGGGTGAGCGTCGGTCGCTCCGGAATCTCGAGTTCGGTGCACAGCGGCGCGAGGCTGTCCCGGATCGCGTCCACGACGAACCGATGCTCGTCCAGGTTCTTCGCGGATTCTCCCAGCGCGCGTCCCGATTCCCAGTCGGCGAGCGGATCGTCCAGGCGTCGTGCCGACCCGGCCAGCGGATGACAGCTGATCGCCCGGCCCTGCTTGCGGATCAGGACCTCGGGGCTGGATCCGACCAGCCACTGACCGGCACTCCCCGGACCGGCCGCGGACAGATCGACGCAGTAGCCGTTGCCCGCAGGATCGTTGGCGATGAGGCTCTGCAGCAACGACTCCGGATCCAGCCGTCCATGCGAGCGCAGCCGCAACATCCGGGCGAGTACCACTTTGCGCAGGGGATCGGCGTCGTCGCGAAGGCGGTGGAGGGCCGTTCGGACGCGGGCCACGTGCTCGTCCTCGCCGGGCAGGCGCTGCTCGACGCCGCATTCCGGGAGGTCCGAGGTGGGGATGCTGCGCCAGGGTTTGTCGCTGCGCCACAGTAGTCCGGGTTCGACGAGGGCCGCGGGAGTGTCGGGATCGAAGGGCAGCGCGCCGGTCAGGGCGGTGACATCGCCGGCGCGCAGCGCGTCCGCCGCCTCACCGGCGTGGTCGAAGTGACGCAGAACACCCTCTGCGCGAATGCTTCCCTGTGGCCGGGACAGGACGAACGGGTTCGTGACCGTCGTTCCGGTGAGGTGCGGGGTGTTCGCTGCGACGACCGGTGCAGGCATGAGCGCTCACCTTTCGATGGCGGTGACGTGGGAATGGATCGGTGGGGATGCGCCGACCGGTTAGAACATATACGGTTAGCCTAACCTTTGGTACTCTTCGATCTTGTTTCGGCTTCTGCAGCCTTCGTGTGAAGCGTTACGGCGCAGTCGGATTCGTCTACAGAACAGGAGATGGTCAGTGTCCCCGACCGGCCCGTCGACCTCGGCATTTCCACTGACCCGAGCCCAGGCCGGCGTGTGGTTCGCTCAGCAGCTGGACCCCGACAATCCGATCTTCAACACCGCCGAATGTATCGAACTTCGCGGCGACGTGAACATCGAGATGCTTGTCGGTGCTGTCAGGGTGGCGGTCGGCGAGGCCGAAGTGCTCACTGCCGCAGTCGAGATCGCGTCCGACGGCACCGCGCATCTGCGGCCCGCTGCCCATCGTCTCGGCGACGTGTCGGTTCGAGATCTGCGTCATCGGCGAGACTCGTGGTCCGCTGCCCAAGGCCTGATGGAGGCTGATCACCGGCGGGTGATCGACCCGCGATCGGAATCCTGTGTGCGTGCCACGGTTTTCCAACTGGACGACCGTATAGCTCTGCTGTACTTGTGCATTCACCATCTGGTCATCGATGCCTACGGCTTCGGGCTGCTGATGCGGAGGATCGCCGAGATCTACACCGCCGACGCGCGCGGACAGGACCGTCCGGCCTGCAAGTTCACGTCCCTCGCTCCCGTCGTGGCGGAGGAGGCGGCTTACCGCGAATCGCCCGATTTCGAGGTCGACCGCGTGTTCTGGGCGGACTACCTCGACGACGCCGCGGAGGCCGTGACGCTGTCGGCGGGCGCGGCCGGAATCGCACGCGCGTCACGTGGAATGCGGCTCACCCTCACCGCCGAGCAGCAGCGCGGGCTGGCCGCCGTCGGTAAGACGGCACGGGCCAGTTGGGGCGATGTCCTCACGGCGGCGGTCGCGGTCTACCTGCGCGGTGCCAGTGGGCGCGGTGACATCGTCGTCGGGTTCCCGGTGATGAACCGTCTGGGGAGTGCGGCGCTTGCCGTTCCGATGTCCGCCGTCAACGTTGTTCCGCTGCGCCTGGATCCGGCGCCGTCGATGACCGTCGGTGCGCTCGTCGAGCAGGTCCGCGACGCCGTCGCCGGGTGCCGCGGTCACTACCGCTACCGCGGCGAGGACATTCAGAACGATCTGCGTCTGCCCGCCGGATCCCGCGGGGTCGTGGGCCCGTCCGTGAACGTGAAGCCCTTCGGCGACCGCCTGCGCTTCGACGACCTACACGCCGCGGTGCACTCGGTGGCTCGGGGGCCGCTGCAGGACCTCATGGTCACCGCGCGCCCCCTCGACCACGTCGGCGGTCTCGAGGTGTGGATCGATGTCGACGCCGAGCGCTACACCGACGACGACCTCGCCGTACACGCGAATCGGCTCGCACATCTGATGGATTCGGTGGCGGCCCTCGCTGATCCCGGATCCGTTGCGCTCGCCCGACTGCCCGTACTCACCCCCATCGAGCGTCGGGCACTGCTCGACGGCTCCGCCGGCAAGACCGTGCCGGTTCCGTCGGGGCTCACGCTGCCCGACCTCCTGCAGTCGCAGGTACTCCGTGATCCGGATGCGCCCGCGGCGGGTGACGCGTCGACGTCGCTGACGTTCGGCGAGTTGGCGTCCCGGGCTCGGCGACTTGCCCGCATGCTGCTCGCGAGCGGCCTCGGCCCGCACCGAAGGATCGCGGTCGCCCTCCCACGCGGGGTCGACACCCTCGTCGCGCTCTTCGCGGTCCTCGAGGCCGGTGGCACGTGCGTGCCGATCGACCGCGGCCATCCCGCCGACCGCATCGCTCACGTGCTGGCCGAGACCGAACCGGGATGCATCGTCACCAGCGGTGATGTGGGGGAACGACTCCGCGATGTGACGGGCGAGCTTCGCATCGTCGACTTCGCAGCGCTGGACCTGAGCGTCGGAACCGACGAACCGCTGACCGCCGCCGAACGCGGCCATCGTCTGCACGATCTCGACATCGCCTACATCATCCATACGTCCGGTTCCACGGGGCTGCCCAAGGGTGTCGAGGTGCCGCACCGTGGCGCCGTGAGTCTCTTCCACAGCCACCGGGACCGGGTGTTCTCCCGGGCATGCGCGGTCGCGGGGCGGGATCGACTTCGGGTGGGACACGCGTGGTCGTTCGCCTTCGATGCGTCGTGGGGCCCACACCTGTGGATGCTCGCGGGGCACGAACTGCGGGTGGTCGACGAGGACACACAACGCGATCCGGCGCTGCTCGCGGCGCAGGCGCGGGCCGAGGGTTGGCACTTCGTGGAACTGTCGCCGTCGCAACTCGAGCACATCGTCGACGCCGACCTGCTGCCCGCCGACATCGTCCCCACGCTGGGCTTCGGCGGTGACGCTGTGAGCGAGAACCTGTGGCGTCGACTGCGCGAGCGAGGGGGCACAGCGTTCAACTTCTACGGCCCCACCGAGGGCACCGTCGACGTCGTGGTCGCCGAGATCACCGATGCCTCCGAGCCCGTCATCGGAAGTCCGGTCGCGAACCTGTGCGCGTACGTGCTCGATTCGGGACTGAACCCGGTCCCCGACGGAGCACCGGGCGAGCTGTACGTTGCCGGACCGGGCGTGGTGCGCGGCTACCTGGGCGCGTCGGCGCTGACGGCATCACGTTTCGTCGCGAACCCGTTCTGTGTCGATCCGACGGGCGATTCCTCGCGGATGTATCGGACCGGAGACGTCGTGCAGCGCACGGCAGACGGGCAGATCGTCTACCGCGGCCGGACCGATCATCAGGTCAAGATCCGCGGCTTCCGGGTGGAACTCGGCGAGGTCGAGGCCGCCATGCTGCGTCTGCCCGGCGTCGCCCGCGCCGTCGCGGTCGCCCGCCCCGACTCCACCGGATCGGCGCGCCTGGTCGCGTACCTCGTCGGGGGCGACGGCGACCACACGGGTGCCCGGGACCGGGTCGCGAAGTGGCTGCCCGCCTACATGGTTCCTGCGGCGTTCGTGTTCCTCGACGCGCTGCCCCTGACGTCGAACGGCAAGATCGACCGGAAACTGCTGCCGGACCCCGACTTCACCACGGCGATCCCGGCGCGAGAGCCGTCCACCGAGCTCGAACGGGTGCTGTGCGCGCTCGTGTCCGACGTCCTCGGCCTCGATACCGTGGGGGTGGACGACGACTTCTTCCTACTCGGCGGCCATTCGCTGGCGGCCGCGAAGCTGATCGCCCGAGTGCGCGATGCGGTGAGTGTCGAACTGGCCATCCGGGCCGTGTTCGACCATCCCACCGTCCTCGGTCTGGCCGAACAGTGCGCTGTCGCCGCGGGAGCGGGGAACCGCCCGGCGGTGCGGCCCGTCGACCGGGGCCCGGTCTCGCCGCTGTCGGCGGCCCAGCAGCGGCTGTGGTTCCAGTTCCGGCTCGAGGGCCCGAGTTCCACCTACAACATTCCCGTGGCTCTGCGTCTGCGCGGCGTGCCCGACGCCGGGGCCCTGCGTGTGGCGACCACAGCGGTACTGGGCCGCCACGAGGTGCTGCGCACCGTGCTCGCGGACGTCGACGGCGTCGGCATGCAGCACGTGCGCCCTGTCCCCGAGGCAGTGCCGTTCGCCGTGGAACACGTCGATGCCGGTGAGCTGGACTCGATCCTCGTGGATGCGGCCCGATACCCGTTCGATCTCGACAATGAGTTCCCGATCCGGTTGCGCTTGTTCGTGACCGGCGACGAGTCGGTGCTCCTCGTGCTGACCCACCACATCGCGAGTGACGAGTTGTCGACGCCCGTGCTGCTGCGCGACCTCGGTACCGCGTACCGCGGCGCTGTCGCGGGCGATGAGTTCTCGGTCGCGGCACTACCTGTGCAGTACGCGGACTACGCACTGTGGCAGCGGGATCTGCTCGGATCCGACGACGACCTGGACGGCCTCGCATCCACGCAGCACGAGTTCTGGCGTACGCGCCTGGCCGGAATGCCGGAGGAGATCGCGCTGCCGACGGATCGGCACCGTCCGGCGGCAGCGACGTCCACGGGCGGCCTCGTCGAGCGTGCCGTCTCCGCCGACGTCGCCGACGGCCTGCGCAGTCTCGCGCGTTCGGCAGGCGCGTCGATGTTCATGCTCTCGCACACCGCGGTCGCGCTCGCGTTGAGCGGCAGCGGTGCCGGCGCCGACGTCGTGGTCGGCACGCCCACCGCGGGTCGGCCGGCCGCCGAACTCGACCAGCTCGTCGGCTTCTTCGTCAACCTCGTGGTGCTGCGTTCCGATCTGTCGGGGGATCCCACCCTGCGTGAGCTGGTCACTCGCGTCCGCGCGGAGGATCTCGAAGCCTATGCCCACCAGGATCTTCCGTTCGATCGCTTGGTGGAGGCGCTCAATCCCGAGCGTTCGGCGTCCCGGCACCCGCTGTTCCAGGTGTTGGTGCAGCACCGGATGCCGCCCGTCGTCGGGGACTTCGCGGAGTTCGAACCGAGTGTGGTCACGATCGACACCGGCGCCGCGATGTTCGATCTCACCGTCGACGTCGTCGAGTTGCCCGGCGACGGGCTACGCGTCCGGATCGAGTACGCCCACGACCTGTTCGACGCGGCCACGGCCGAGGGCCTGGTGGACCGGGTGGTGCGGGCGCTCAGTGCCCTGGTCCACACACCCGAGGCCCGGTTGTCGGACGTCGACCTGCTGTCGGCCGAGGAGCGTGAACGCCTCACCTGCGGCTCGCTGATCCCCGCCGCCCATGTCGGCTTCCAGACCGCGGCAGCGGCGTTCGACGATCGGGTTGCGCGCACGCCCGATGCGATCGCCCTCGTAGAGGGACGGACCGAGTTCACATTCGCGGATCTGGGTGGGCGCGTCAATCGCCTCGCACGGCATTTGTTCGCCCGCGGTGTCGGTCCGGAAACTGTGGTGGCCCTGCAGCTTCCCCGCGGCTCCGACATCGTGATCGCGGCGCTCGCGGTGTGGCAGGCCGGCGGCGCCTACCTGCCGATCGACCCGGCCTATCCTGCCGACCGGATTGCACACATGCTCACCGATGCTGCGCCCGTGCTGGTGCTCGACGAGGCCGCCCTCGCCGCGGTGGACCCGGCGCTGGCGTCGGGGCCGCTCGCGACCGGCGAGCGACTCGGCACATCCACCGCCGACAACGCCGCGTACGTGATCTACACGTCCGGGTCGACGGGCGTTCCGAAGGGCGTCGTCGTCCCGCACCGCGGTGTCGTGAATCTGATGGCGACGCAACGCCGCCGGACGTTCGGTTCCGCCGACGACCGGCAGTTGCGGGTGCTGCTCACGTACGCGCTGGCCTTCGACTCGGCGATCGACCCGTTGCTGTCGATGCTGGCCGGGCACACGCTGCACGTGCTCGACGCCGACCTCGCTGCGGACGCGGCGGGCATCGTCGACTGCGTGCGCCGCGCACGGATCGACGCCGTCGACTGTGTACCGCTGTTGATGACCGAACTGCTGCGCGCGGGCCTGCTCGATCCTGCTGCAGCGCACCGTCCGGGCCTGCTCGCCGTCGGTGGTGAGGCGGTCTCCGAGGATCTGTGGGCCGCACTCGCCGACGCAGACGACGTCCGCGCCACCAACATGTACGGTCCCACCGAATGCACCGTCGATGCCACGATCGGTGACATCACGGGTACTCGGCCCCACATCGGCCTTCCGGTCGACGGAGCACGTGCTCACGTGCTCGATGCACGGATGCGTCTGGTGCCCAGTGGGGTTCCGGGCGAGTTGTACGTGGGAGGGCCAGGCGTCACCCGCGGCTATCTGAACCGGCCCGGGCTCACCGCGGAACGCTTCGTGGCGGATCCGTTCGGTGAGCCCGGCGAACGGCTCTACCGCACCGGGGATCTGGTGCGATGGAAGCGATCGGGTGGACTCGAGTACTCGCTGGAATACCTGGGCCGCACCGACGACCAGGTGAAGATCCGCGGCTTCCGTATCGAACTCGGCGAGGTCGAGTCGGCGCTCGCGTCTCATCCCGCGGTGGCGGCGGCGACGGTGGTCGTGCGCGAGGACGAACCGGGCCGACGCCGCCTCGTCGGGTACGTGGCCGTGGCGAATTCTGTCGACGGTGACGGCCTGCGGGAGCATCTGGCCTCGCGTCTGCCCGCGCACATGGTGCCCGCCGCCGTCGTCGTGCTCGATGCACTGCCGGTCACGCCCAACGGCAAGGTCGATCGCAAGGCGCTGCCGGCGCCGGACTTCACATCGTCGGGCACGGCACACGATGCCGGGACCGATCTCGAGCGCCGCCTGTGCGCCGTGGTCGCGGACGTTCTGGGTCTCGACGACGTGGGGCCCGGTGACGACTTCTTCTCCCTCGGAGGGGATTCGATCGTCTCGATTCAGTTGGTCTCTCGCGCCCGCGCCGCCGGGATTCGATTCACTGCGCGCGACGTCTTCGAACACCGGACGGCCGCGGGAGTGGCGGCAGTCGCAGAGGCGGAGGAAGACGCCGCCCCCGTGGATCCCGAGGCCGGGCTCGGATTCGCGCCTGCTACCCCGATCGTTCACGATCTTCTCGACCGCGGCGGTCCGTACTCGAGGTTCGCGCAGTCGCGACTTCTGCGCGCGCCGGACGGGTTGACGCTCGCGACGCTCACCGACGCGGTGCAGGCGTTGCTCGACACGCACGACGCGTTGCGCGCGTCCTTCGATGAGACCGACCGCTTGTTCGAGATCCCCTCGCCCGGTGCGGTGCCCGCCGCGGATATCGTGTCTCACATCGATATCCGCGGACTTCACGGCCACGCGCGTAGCGAGGCTGTTCGGTCCGCTACCGACGACGCGTACGGGCGCCTCGATCCGGCCGGCGGTGCGATGGTGCGCGTGGTGCTGTTCGACGCGGGTGAGTCCGAGTCGCTCGTGCTGCTGGTGATCCACCACCTCGTGGTCGACGGTGTGTCGTGGCGCATCCTCGTGCCGGACCTCGCGGACGCATGCGCGGGTACCGCGCTCTCGGTGACCGGAACGCCGCTGCGCACATGGTCTCGCGGCGTGGTCGAGACGGCCTCCGAACGGCGGAGCGAACTCCCGATGTGGCTGGCCGCGGCGAATGCGCCGAACCGAGCGGCGATCGGCACCCGGGCCGTCGATCCGCTGCGGGACACGATGTCCGGGACCTCAACCATCGAGGTCGCCGTACCCGGGGACGTGACCGACGCACTGCTGACGATCGTGCCGGAGCGGTTCAACGCGCGCGTCGACGACGTTCTGGTCACCGCCCTGGCCCTGGCCGTCGCGAAGATTCAGGGGCCGGGCGCCCTGCCGATCGACCTCGAAGGCCACGGACGCGAGGAGCAGGCGGTGCCGGGCGCCGACCTGTCGCGCACCGTCGGGTGGTTCACGACGCTGTACCCGGTGCTGCTCGACGTGGACGGGGTGGATCTGCCGGACGCGTTCGCCGGCGGCGAATCAGTGAGCGATGCACTCAAATCCGTCAAGGAGCAGATGCGTCGCATTCCCGACAGCGGAATCGGTTTCGGCATCCTCCGTCACCTCGATCCTGCTTCGCAGGCCGTGTTGGCGACCGGGCGCGGGTCCGAGATCGGCTTCAACTACCTCGGCCGGTTCACGCTGGGGGAGTCGGCGAGTGGGTCGTGGACGAGTGCACCGGAATCGAGCACGCTCGGTGGAGCGGCCGACGGGGACATGCCCGTCAGCCACGCCGTCGAGATCGGCGCCGTCACCGAGGACACCGAGCACGGCCCGGTGCTCCGTGCCACCTGGGGCTTCAGTCCCGCGGTGGTCGATGCCGAAGTCGTCACGAGCCTGGCCGGAGCATGGGTCGACGCGCTGTGTGCGCTGAGCGGGCATTGCGCGGGAGACGCCGCAGGCGGGTTGACGCCGTCCGATCTGACCCTCGCCGACCTCGATCAGTCCGAAATCGACGAGTTCGAAATGGAATTCCTGTGAGTCCGATGATCGGGCGCGCTCTTGGAACCAGGGCAAAGTTCGGTTAGCCTAACCAATCGACTCGAGCGACCGCTCGGCATCGAACGATGAAATCTAGGGGAGACACTCGCATGCAGGTGAACATGGGCTGGGCCCGCCGGGCAGCCGTGGTCGGCGCCGCCGCGCTGCTGAGCGCTGGACTGGTGGCGTGTGGCAGCGACGACGACAAGGGATCGGACGAGGCCACCGCTGCTGCCACGACCCGCACGTTCGAGGCGCAGAACGGCACGATCGAAATCCCGAGCGATCCCCAGAGCATCGTTGCCTGCGGTTACGCAGTGCTGCCGCTGATCCAGTCCGGCGCCAATCTCTCCGGCATCTGTGAGTGGGGCCGCGAGGACGACAACATGGACGCCGACACCAAGAAGGCGTACGACGCCCTTCCGAAGGTCGGTCCCGACGGCTCGATCAGCGAACTGAACTACGAGGCGGTCACGGCGGCCAAGCCGGACCTGATCATCCTCGGTGTACCGTCTCGCGCCCAGTCGCAGGTCGACATGGGCAAGCTGCAGGCACTGGCACCGGTCGTGTTCCTCGGCCCCACGACACCGGCGGACTGGCGCACACTCGGTGAGCAGTTCGCGGATGCCGCGAACGTTTCCGATTCGTACGGTGCGTTCATCGACCAGTACGACGCACGGACCCAAGAGATTTCGAAGAAGTACCAGGACAAGCTCGGCGGACTGACGTTCGCTGGTGTGTGCAGCGTGTGTTTCCCCGACCCGGGTGAGTTCGTCCGCGAGTACAAGTCCTCGTACGTCACGAACCTGTTCGACGATCTCGGTCTGCAGTTCCCCGGCCAGACCGACAACCCGGAGGACGGACACTCCGAGTACGTTGCGTTCGAGAGGATTTCCGACAAGCTCAGTGGCGCCGACGTCATCGTCTACGGGGTCGAGCTCGACGGATCCGTCACGCCGGAGATGCAGGAACTGATCGCGTCGCCGCTGTGGCAGAACTTGCCCGCTGTGAAGGCCGGGAACATCGTTCAGGTCAAGCACGCCCAGGCCGCAACGCATCAGACTGCGCTACTCGCCCTCGATTCGATCGACGAGGGTCTCGGAGCGCTGCCCGCGGCCAAGCAGTAACACCCCGGCTCGAGCACGGCCCCCGACGCCCCTGCGCGGGGGCCGTGCTCGTACCGGTACCCCTCTCGACCGGAAGTAGACCGACTGCATGTCCAAGCTCGAAGACGTCGTCCCGCTGTCGCCCCTGCAGCAGGGTCTGCACTACCTGAGTACAGTCGCGGCTCCCATCGTCGAGGAGCGTGGTGCGCCGCAGGAGGAGCCGGATGCGTACACCGTGCAGTCGGTGCTGCGACTGACCGGCGACGTCGACGAGCAGCGTCTGCACCGTTCGGCGCAGGCGTTGCTGGACCGGCACGCGGCGCTGCGTACGTGCTTTCGTCCCCGCAAGGACGGGCGCGTCGCCGGCCTGGTCGTCAAGGACATCGAGGTGCTCTGGCGCAGTGTGGATCTACGAGGATCGACCGATGCGGAACGCGATCTTGCGGACCTGCTCGACGCGGACCTGCACACGTGGTTCGACCTCACTGCACCACCGCTGGTCCGCTGGGCGCTGATCCGAGTCGCCGACCACGACGTGCGCCTGCTGCTGACCGCGCACCATACCGTCGTCGACGGCTGGTCCACACCGATCCTGGTGCGCGAACTGCTCGAGATCTACGCGGCCGGTGGCAGTGCCGCGGCGCTGCCGAGCGTCCGGCCCTACCGTGACTACCTGTCGTGGCTGGGACGCCAGGATCACGACACGGCGCGAGCCCTCTGGCGTGAATCGCTCGCAGGGCTGTCCGAGCCGACGCTCGTCGCCCCGCCCGGAACGACGCGTGACACGCAGGGCACCACCGCGATCGACGTCGACGTCTCCGCCGACCTCACCGAACAGTTGACGGGGCTGGCGCGAGACTGCGGTGTCACGCTCAACACCGTGCTGCAGACCGGATGGGCCCTGCTTCTGGCGGGTCTGGTCGGCCGTGACGACATCGTGTTCGGCGCAACGGTGTCGGGCCGTCCTGCGGATCTGCCGGGCGTGGAATCGATGGTGGGCCTGTTCATCAACACCGTGCCGGTCCGGGTTCGTCTCGACCCAGCCGCGACCGTGGCCGACATGCTGCGCCGCGTGCAGACGGATCAGTCACGCACCCTCGACCATCAGTACCTGGGTCTGGCCGAGGTGCAGCGCGAGACCGGACTGGGCGAACTGTTCGACACCCTGACGATCTTCGAGTCGTACCCCGTGGACCGCGACGCGCTCGAACGCGCGCAGCGCGCAGGCGGTGTCGGGATCGCAGGTGTCGACGCGGTGGATGCCACGAACTATCCGCTCGTGCTCACCGCGGGCGTCGCGGATCGCTTGGTCGTCAAACTCGACTACCGCCCTTCACTGTTCCGCGCGAGCGACGTCGAGGCGCTGGGCCGGCGGCTGGTCGCGACGCTCGGTGCGCTCGCGGGCAATCCCGCCGGGCGGATCGCCGCACTCTCCCTGCTACCGGAAACCGAAATGCGGGCGCTGGACGCGTGGTCGACGACGCCGGCCGCGACCTCGGCCGTGCCGGTTGTCGATCTGCTCTCCGGGCACGATCCCGCGCTGCCCGCGGTGATCTGCGACGACGAGCAGCGCACGTTCGGTGAACTGGCCGCAAGCTCGGCACGACTGGCACGGTTGCTGATCGGCCGCGGCGTCGGACCCGATGTTCGGGTGGGGCTGGCCCTACCGCGCTCGGCGTCGACGGTGGAGGCGGTCGCCGCGGTGCTCGCCGCGGGGGGCGCGTACCTACCGCTCGATCCGTCGTACCCGACGGATCGGTTGACGCACATGGTCGCCGATGCCCGCCCGACCGTCGTCGTGACGACGGCGGCGGTCGCAGAGTCGTTGGACGATGTGCTCGCGCCGACCGAGGTTCTGGTGCTCGACGACCCCGGCGTGCGCGCGGAACTGGCGGGACTCGATCCGGCGCCGGTCACGGACACGGACCGACTCGCGCCGCTGCGACCGGACAACGCCGCCTATGTCATCTACACGTCCGGGTCCACCGGTCTGCCCAAGGGTGTCGTCGTCACCCACGCCAACCTCTCTGATCTGCATGCCGCGCAGCGGGAGACGATGATGCCGGTGGTGTCCGGTCGCCCGCGCCGGGTACTGCTGACGTATCCCTTCGCGTTCGATTCCGCGGTCGCCGCACTTACCTGGCTGTTCGACGGCCACACCCTGCACGTGCTCGCCGAGGACCGGCGCGCCGACGTCGGCTACATCGTCGACTACGTCCGCGCCCATCGGATCGACTACGTCGACTGCGTGCCGGTGCTGATGAACCAACTACTCGACGCCGGATTGCTCGAGTCCACCGAACACGTCCCGGCCCAACTCACGGTGGGCGGGGAGGCTGTGTCGCAGGCACTGTGGGACAGGCTCGATGCCGCAGGCGCCCGTGGTGTCGCGGCCTTCAACTGCTACGGCCCCACCGAATGCACCGTCGATGCGACGTTCGCTCGGATCGGCGGCGCGGCCGTCGTGATCGGCAGGCCTATTCCCGGCACCCGCGTGTACGTCCTCGATCGCTGGCTGCGGCATGCTCCACCGGGTGTCGCCGGTGAGCTGTACGTGGCCGGCGCAGGCGTGGTGCGCGGCTACCACGACCGGCCCGAGATCACCGGATCACGTTTCGTCGCAGACCCGTTCGGCGCCGCGGGGGAGCGCATGTATCGCACCGGCGACGTCGTGCGGTGGACCTCCGATGGCGCACTCGAGTTCGCGGGCCGAGCCGATGACCAGGTGAAGATCCGCGGCTACCGCGTCGAACTCGGGGAGATCGAGTCGGTACTCACGGAGGTGTCCGGTGTGCGAGAGGCCGTCGTCGTCGCACACACCGATGGGCGCGGCGTGACCCGATTGGTGGGGTATGTCGCAGGCGGGGCCGACCCGCTCTCGGTGCGCGCGGAGGTGGGCGAGCGCCTGCCCGACTACATGGTCCCCGCGGTGATCGTGCCGCTGCCCCGGTTCCCGCTGACCGCGAACGGCAAGGTCGATCGGAGGGCGCTGCCGGAACCGGACTTCGCTGCGCTGGTGGGCTCCGGTGAGCCCCGCACCGAGACGGAGACCGCCCTGGCCGCCGTGGTCGCCGAGGTGCTCGATCTCGAACGGGTGGGCATCGACGACGACTTCTTCACCCTCGGCGGCGATTCGATCGTCTCGATCCAACTCGTCAGCAGGGCTCGCGCGGTCGACCTCCGGATCACTGCGCGTCAGGTGTTCGAACTGCGGACCGTCGCGGCCCTCGCCGCCGCACACGACACCCCGGACATTCCGGTGAGCGAGTCGCGGACCGTCGTTGCGGCGACCGGTCAGGTGCCGCCGACACCGATCGTGTGGGACACCGTCTCCCACGGCGCGCCGCTCGACCGGTTCGCCCAGTCCAGGTTGCTGGTCGCTCCCGACTCGATCACCGAGGACGCGTTGCGGGCGGCGGTGACCGCTCTGCTCACCACCCATCACATGCTGCGATCCCTGTTCATCGTCACCGGCGCGGTCCCGGAGTGGACTGTCCCGGAGCAGGTCCCGAGCGCCGACAATCTGGTGCGCCGAGTGCCGGTCACCGAAGAATCATGGTCCGAGACTTTCGCAGCGGAACGCGAGAAGGCCTACGCGGCGCTGTGTCCCGATGCGGGCGTGATGCTGCAGGCGGTGTGGTTCGACTTCGGCCCCGCACGTCCGGGGCGTGTCTTCATCGCCGTACACCACCTGGTGGTCGACGGCGTGTCGTGGCGAATCCTGGTGCCGGACCTGGCGTCGGCCGTCGAACAGGCAGTGCGCGGCGCAACCGTCGCCCTCGACGAGACCGGAACATCGTTCCGGGACTGGGCCGTCGGACTCGAGTCGGCAGCCGGATCGAAGCGAATACTCGATTCGCTGCCGATGTGGCGGGAATTGTCCGGCGAGGAGGAGCCTGCCCTCGGCGCGCGCGATCTCGATCCGGCGCGCGACACCGTCGCATCCGCCCGCTCCGTCGAAGTCCGGGTTCCGGCTCGCGTCACCGAGCGTCTGCTCACGACGGCGCCCGCCGCCTACCGTGCGGGCGTCGCCGACGTGCTGCTGACCGCACTGGGCCTCGCGATCGCCGCGGAGCGCGGCGGCGAACACGTGCGCGTGCACCTCGAGGGCCACGGACGCGAGGAACACGTGGTGCCGGGCGCCGATCTGTCGCGCACCGTCGGATGGTTCACGTCGCTGTACCCGGCGGTCCTCGACCTCAGCGGTATCGACGTGGCCGGCGCGCTGTCCGGGGACGCCGCCGCCGGTACTGCTCTCGCCCGGGTCAAGGACGGCCTGCGGCGAATCCCGGACAGCGGCATCGGTTTCGGAATACTGCGACGACTCGGTGACGCGACCGGCCGGCTCGATCGATACCGGGCCCCCGACGTCATGTTCAACTACCTCGGCAGGCTGACCCTGGGTGAGGAGTCGGGTGGCGCGTGGTCTGCAGCCCCGGAGGAGGGTGCACTCGGTGGCGCCGTCGATCCGGCGACCCCGCTCGAGCACATCCTCGATGTGAACGCGGTGACCGAGGACGGCATCGACGGTCCCGAACTGGTCTGCGAGTTCACCGCTGCCGCCGAGATTCTGGACCACGACACGGTGGCACGGATCGCGGACCGCTGGGTCGACGCCCTCGGGGCCCTCGCCCGGCACACGCCGTCAGCGGCGACGGGAGGCAGGACCGCGTCGGACCTGACCTACCGAGGCTTCGACTATCCGGAACTGCTCTCCCTCGCAGCTGAAGTGGGCCCGATCGAGGACGTCGTACCACTGACCCCGCTGCAGCGGGGCCTGTTCTTCCTCGCCGAACTCGACTCGGACAGCGACGTCTACGCGATGCAGACCGTCCTGGACCTGGGCGGCGATCTCGACGTCGACGTCATGCGGCGCAGCGCCCGTGCCCTGCTGGCTCGGCACGCGACGCTGCGCACCGGATTCCGCGCCACCGCGGCCGGGGACCCGATGGGTGTCGTGCTCACCGACCCGGAACTGCTCTGGACTGAGGTCGATCTCACCGGCGTCACGGATGACGTGGAGCGCGAACGCAGCGCCGAGATCGTTGCGCAGGACCGGATCACCCGTTTCGACATCGGTGCGGCGCCGCTGCTGCGATTCACCCTGATCCGCCTCGCACCGAACCGGCACCGACTCGTGTTCGCGGCGCATCATCTCCTGCTCGACGGCTGGTCGTCACCGCTCGTGATGCGGGAGTTGTTCACGCTCTACGGCGCCGACGCGGACCTCGCCGCGCTGGCCCCTGCTCGCCCGTTCACCGATTACCTGGCGTGGCTGTCCGAGCAGAACACCGACGCGGCCCTGCAGCGATGGAGCCACCTGTTGAGCGGGGTCGTCGAACCGACCCTGCTCGCGCCCGCCGGGTCGTCGCTGCGGGCGGACCTGCCCGGGGAGCATGCGATCACGGTGCCGGCTGGATTGGCCGCGAAGCTGCAGCGCCGCAGCCGGGAACTCGGCGTCACCGTCAACACCGTCGTCCAGGCGGCGTGGGGGCTGCTGCTCGGTCACCGGCTGGACCGCGACGATGTCGTCTTCGGCGCCGTCGTGTCCGGGCGCGTCCCCCAGGTGGCCGGCATCGAGACGATGATCGGCCTGTTCATCAACACCGTCCCGGTGCGAGTGAGCCTGCAACCCGGTGAGCCCATCGACGAATTCCTCCGTCGCGCACAGGCTCTGCAGAACAGCGTCCTCGACGACCAGTACGTGGGCCTCGCCGACATCCAGCGCCGCGTCGGGATCGGCGAACTGTTCGACACCCTGTTGGTGTTCGAGAGCTACCCGATCGACACCGACGCCCTGGCTCGCGCGCAGCAATCCGGAGGGCTCGAGGTGAGCGACGTCCGCGGCCACGACGCCACGAACTTCCCGCTCGTCCTCGTCGCGGCACTCGACGACGAACTGGCTCTCACGCTCGAATTCCAGCGGGCGCTGTTCAGCGAGATCGACGTCGACGCCCTCGGGCAGCGTCTGGTCCGGGTCCTCGAGCAACTGTCCGCGCCGGACGCCACGACCGTTGCGGCCGTGGACCTGCTCTCGGGCGAGGAACGGGCGCTGCTGGTGGGCGACTGGGCCGCCACCGCGCCGGCGCCCGCAACGGGGTGCGCCACGATGGCGGACCTGCTCGCCGTGCGGGTCGCGACGTCACCGGACGCCGATGCGGTCGTGTTCGGTGACGACCGCCTGACATTCGCAGAACTCGGTGCCGCCTCGTCGCGCCTGGCACGCCTGCTGATCGGGTCCGGCGTGGGCCCCGACACCGTTGTCGGCCTGGCGCTGCCGCGTTCGGAGCAGATGGTGGTGGCGATCGCCGCGGTGATCGCCGCGGGTGGCACGTACGTCCCGATTGACCCGTCGTATCCAGCGGACCGGCTGGCGCACATGGTCGCCGACTCGACACCGGCCGTCGTCGTCACCGACAGCACGGCGCATGCGGTACTCGAACCCGTCCTGCGGGGCACCGCCGTCGTCGTGCTCGACGACCCGAGTGTCGAAGCGGTGCTGAGGACTCTGGCCGGCACTCCCGTCACCGACGTGGACCGTCTCGCCGTCCTGCGACCCGGCCATACCGTGTACGTCATCTACACGTCCGGCTCGACGGGCCTGCCGAAGGGCGTCGCCGTCACCCACTCGAACCTGCTCAACCTCTTCGAGAGTCACCGCGCCGACCTGTACCGCCCCACGGTCACGGCGACCGGGCGGGAGTCGATCGGCGTCGGCCACGCGTGGTCGTTCAGCTTCGACGCGTCGTGGCAGCCCACGCTGTGGCTGCTCGACGGGCACACCGTCCACGTGTTCGACGAGGACACCATGCGCGACCCGGACGCGATGACCGACTACATCGTCGACCACCGACTCGACTTCCTCGAGGTGACGCCGTCGTTTCTCGACCGCATGCTGGCGGCCGGTCTTTTCGATCGCGAACACCGTCCCGCCACCGTCGGATTCGGCGGCGAGGCCGTCAACCCGGCATCGTGGCGTCGGCTGCGAGAGCTCACCGAAGGGCGAGCGTTCAACCTGTACGGGCCCACCGAGTGCACCGTCGACGCGCTCGTCGGACAGGTCACCGAGGCCGACGAGCCGTGCCTGGGTCGGGCGGTCCACGGTGGCCGCGCGTACGTGCTGGACCGGATGCTGCGACCCGTCCCGGCCGGCAGCACCGGCGAGTTGTACATCGCGGGGGCCGGAGTGGCGCGCGGCTACCTGGGCAGACCGGATCTGACCGGCGCACGATTCGTGGCCGATCCGTTCGGCGTCACGGGAGAGCGGATGTACCGCACGGGCGACACCGTGCGGCGCGGCATCACCGGGGCACTCGAGTTCCTGGGGCGCGGCGACGACCAGGTGAAGATCCGTGGATTCCGCGTGGAACTCGGCGAGGTGGAGGCCGCGCTGGCCGGAGTCCGCGGGGTGCGGGACGCGATCGTCGTCGCACACACCGACACCCGCGGAGTGACGCGCCTGGTCGGCTACGTCACCCCCGACGGACACCTCGATCCGGCGACGGCGCGCACCGCCGTCGCGGAATGCCTGCCCGACTACATGGTTCCCGCGGCCGTGCTGGTGCTCGCGGAGTTCTCCCTCACTGTGAACGGAAAGATCGATCGGAAGTCGTTGCCGGAACCGGACTTCGCCGCGCTGGTGGGATCCGGTGAGCCCCGGACAGATACCGAAGCGATGCTCGCTGCGGTGGTCGCCGACGTGCTCGGACTCGAGCGGGTCGGCATCGACGACGACTTCTTCGCGCTCGGCGGCGACTCGATCGTCTCGATCCAACTGGTGTCCCGATGCCGCGCGGCGGGCCTGCGCCTGACCGCACGGCAGGTGTTCGAACTGCGCACCGTCGCGGCTATTGCCGCCGTGTGCGGGCAGGCGCCACAGCCGGAGTTCGACGCGGCGGCGGCGGCCCTGGCCGCTACACCGGGGACCGGCGAGGTGCTGCCGACACCGATCGTCTGGGAAGCAGTGAACTGGGGTACCGACCTGGGCCGGTTCTCGCAGGCGCGCCTGCTGGTGGCGCCCGACGGGCTCACGGTGGCGGTGCTCGAGGCCGCGGTCGTGGGGCTCCTGGAAGTGCATCCCATGCTGCGGTCCCGGTTCGCGGCAGTGGACGGCACTGTGAAATGGTCGGTGCCCGAACAGGTACCGGACGTCTCGACGGTGGTCCGCAGGGTCGACGTCTCCTCGTGCCCAGACGAGGAGTGGGGCGCGGTGTTCGCGGCCGAGCGGGAGAACACCTACGCGACACTGCGTCCACAGGACGGGCTGATGATGCAGGTGGTGTGGTTCGACTTCGGCCCCGGACGTCAGGACCGGGTGTTCGTGGCGATCAACCACCTGGTGGTCGACGGCGTCTCGTGGCGGATCGTGGTACCCGACCTCGCGACCGCTGTCGGGCAGGCGCTTCGCGGCGAACCCGTCGCACTGCCCGACGCCGGCACGCCCTTCCGGGCCTGGACGCGCGGCCTCGTCGACGCGGCGGCCTCGGAACAGATCGGCGCCACCGCGGAATACTGGCGGCGCGCCACCGAGATCGGGGAACCGGTGCTCGGCGTCCGAACGCTCGACCCGGCGCTCGACACGGTGTCCGCGATCCGGTCGGTGAAGCGTGTGCTGCCGGTGGCGATCACGGAACGAGCCCTCCGCGGTGCCGTCGACGAAACCCTGCTCGCGGCGCTGGCACTCGCGGTGTCGTCGGTGCGCGGCGGCGCCACGGTTCGCGTGGAACTCGAGGGCCACGGCCGCGAGGAACAGGTGGTGCCCGGCGCGGACGTCGCCCGCACGGTCGGCTGGTTCACGTCGATGTATCCCGTCGCGTTCGATCTCGGCGGCATCGACGTCGCCGAGGTGCTCGACGGCCTCGCGCCCGCGAACGAGGCGGGTGAGCGCGCCGCGCGGTCGCTCCGATCGGTGCCGGACAACGGGATCGGTTTCGGCGTATTGCGACGTCTCGCGAACGAGGACCCGTTCGCCGGATACGTGCGTCCGCAGATCGTGTTCAACTACCTGGGCCGGATGACGCTGGGAGAGAACGCCGGTGGACCGTGGAGCGGCGCACCCGAGGGTGTGGCGCTGGGCGGATCGGTGGATCCGACGACGCCGCTCGACCACGTCCTGCAGGTGGATGCCGTCGTCGAGGACACGGCGGACGGGCCGATCCTGGACTGTGAGTTCGCGGCGTCCGGCGTGCTGGACGACGCCACCCTCGACGCGATCGCGTCCGCGTGGCAGCGGGCGATGGTGGCACTGCTGGGCGTGCCGGCACCCGCGCTTCCGTGACCCGGAGAGACCGACCCCAGACCTCAGTAAACAAGGGAGATAGAACATGTCACTCGACCGCGACACGATCCTCGCCGACACGGCACAGATCCTGGATGTGGACGTCGCCGAGATCGACCTCTCGGTGAGCCTGGTGGACCAGGGCCTGGACTCGGTGCGGCTGATGGCACTCGTGGAACGCTGGCGCGATTCCGGAGCGGATGTCGACTTCGTGTCGCTCGCAGCAGAACCCGACCTCGAGCAGTGGTTCGCGCTGCTCGACCCGCGGTGACCCGCCTGTGGCACTTCTGGAGAGGCTGAGCCTCGACCTCGACCCGCTGCGGACCAGTCGCGAATTCCGGTACATCTTCACTGCGCGTGTGGTGTCGCTGTTCGGACTCGGCTTCCTCATCGTCGCGGTCCCGCTGCAGGTCTACGAGATCACCGGGTCCACCGCGCACGTCGCGGCGGTGTCGACGGTGCTGGGGATCACGACGTTCGGTGCGACCTTCGCGGGCGGAATCCTCGCCGACCGGTACGACCGGCGCCGGGTGATCGCTCTCGCTCGGGGATGCGCGGGCCTCGCGTTCGCGGTTCTCGCGGCCAACGCCTTCCTGCCCGACCCGAAGCTGTGGGTGGTCTACCTCGCCGCGATCATCGACGGTGTCTGCGGGGGCATCTCGGCTACCGTGCTGATGTCTGTCACCCCGACCTTGTTGCCGCGCAGCAAGATGGCTGCGGCGGGCGCGCTCATGGCGCTCACCGGCGATCTGGGCGCGATGATCGGGCCGGCGCTCGGTGGCGTCGTGATCGCCTCGGGTGGAGTGGGATCCGCGTTCGCCCTGGCCGCGATCACCACAGCGGTCACGACGTTCTGCATCACCCGGTTGCCGTCGCTGCCGCCGCCGCGGTCCGCCGGCGAGTCACCGCTGCGCGCGGTCGCCAGTGGATTCCGCTATGCGGCGTCGCAGCGCGTCATCGGTGGCGTGCTCGTATGCGGCTTCGTGACGATGCTGCTCGCCGGGTGGGCTGTCCTGATCCCGGAGTACGCGGCCGAGGTGCTGGGTGTCGGCGCATCGGTGACGGGTCTGCTCTACGCCGCGCCGGCGGTGGGCGCCGTGCTCGGTTCCCTCACCAGCGGATGGACCGGCACCGTGCGCTGGTCGGGTCGAGCGGTGTTCGTGGGCATGCTGCTCTCGGCGGCCGGTCTCATCGGCGCCGGAGCGACCGCAGCCCTCGCCGTCACCGTGATCGGTCTGGCGGCCCACGGATTCGGCGAGGCGATCGCCGACATCCTGCGCTACTCGATCGTCCAGAAGCACACCGCCGAGGAGTACGGCGCGCGTATCGCGGGTGTGTGGTCGGCCCAGGTCACGGCAGGCGCATCGGTGGGGGCTGTCGCCGCCGGTGTCGTCGCGGCACTGGTACCGATCGAGGCGGCACTCGCGGTCTACGGCGCCACCGGCCTGGTGGCGACCGTCGTGCTGGCTGTCACCTTCAAGCGGCTGCGGCGCTTCGACGAACACGCACACGTCGTCGACGAGCCCAGCCGGGTGTAATGACGAATGTCACTAGAGAGAGGGCTTTTCGATGGCAGCGACCGTCCGTGAGGTCGAGGTGTTTCCGATCTGCATCCGGGAGGTGGAGGTCCTCCGGGTCGAGGACGTCACCCCGGGCATGCGCCGCGTGACGGTGGGTGGTCCGGCAATGGACAGCCACATTCGTGACGGTGTCCGGCTGCCCGCGGTGTGCACCAACGGCTTCGACGACGACATCAAGCTCCTGCCGGTGGATCCGACGACCGGCGTATTGCCGTTCGACGTGCCGCGGAACACCGACACCGGTGCGGTCGACTGGCCGGCCGGATCGTTCCAGTACAGCCGGACCTACACCGTCCGCAGCTACGACGCAGAAACACGCGAGATGGCGATCGACTTCGCGGAGCACGAGGGGGGACTGGCTTCCGACTGGGCGTATCGAGTGCGTCCGGGGGAGACGATCCTGATGGCCGGGCCCAAACATTCCTCCAGTCTGCCGCTGGAAGCCGAGTGGATGCTCGTCGCGGGCGACCAGACGGCCCTGCCCGCCATCGCCCGCTGTCTCGAGATGCTGCCTGCGGATCTGCCCGCGACGGTGATCATCGAGGTCGCGGAACCGTCGCATCGTCAGGAACTGAAGTGTGCGGCACCGGTGGACATCACCTGGCTGTTCCGGTCCGAGAACGGCGGCGAGTCGCGTCTGGTCGAGACCACTCAGGCGGTCGAGTGGCGGCCGGGGCAGCCCTACCTGTGGGTCGCGGGTGAGGCACTGACGATCAAGCCGCTACGCCGGTGGGCGAAGCAGGACAGGGCGATACCGAAGCAGTTCGTCGAGATCGCCGGGTACTGGCGGCACCGCGAGGTGGTGCACCCCGACGGGAGGCCGCAGGGGATCGAGGCGGAGGCTGTGCCCGACGCCTACGAACGGCTGCACGAGATGTCGGAACTGTTGCCGCCCCTGGTGATCCGGGCGGCGGTCACGGTCGGGGTGTTCGCCGCGGTCGAGGGTGGTGCCGCGACGGCGGCGGACATCGCGGCCGAGTGCGGCACGCACCCGGCCGCCACGGCGAAGTTGGTGCGCCACCTCGCGCTGATGGATCTCCTGACGGTGGACGGCGAGCGCGTCGGGCTCACCGAGATGGGGTCGATCCTGGCCGACCCGGACACGTTCGCCAGCCAGGCTCTGCACTTCGGGAAGGTCCACACCCGGCTCGACATGGCGTTTCTGGGGTTGCTCGAGACGATTCGCACCGGAGCGCCCGGCGTCGGTCACAGCTTTGCCGACAAACAGCGCGAACCTGGGTTCGCGGACGATTTTCACGAGGAAGCAGCAGCGGGTGCGGTCTATCGCGCGCCGGCGCTACCGGATTCGGTGGATCTCGACGGGGTTCGCACCGTCGCGATCTACGGTGAGGGCGCCGGGGTGTATGCCGACACCCTCGCACGGGTGCGGCCCGATCTCGCGATCTCCCTCGTGGGCCTGCCCGCGTTGAACGAGCGCAACGCGGGCGACGTGGCGGAGTCGCGACGCGGTCGAATCGAGCGGGTCGACCGCAGCGAATTCACGCCTCTCGCGCACTCGGTCGATCTCGTCGTCGCGGTCGACCTGGTCGACGGACATCCCGATCCCGACGCACGTCTGCTGATCGGTGCGCTCGGTGCATCCGCTCGTCGGGTCGTGCTCGTCACCGACCTGCTCGACCCGCAGACCACCGACGATCACGCGACCGAGGACGACCTGCTCAAGCTGTGCCTGTACGGATCGGGCCGACGCACCGAGGCAGAGCTGTCCGCCCTGATTGCGGAGGCGGGCTGCGGTACAACACGATTCGGTTCACTCGGGTGGGGTTCCACGCTCGTGGAGTTCGCCGGAACGAGCTGACGGCACAATCGCGTCGGCGATTCACGTGAACGCGAAGTGCGGTGCCACCCGAAACAGGTGGCACCGCACATTCACTGTGGCGCGCTCGTGTCAGCGGTTCGTGACGAGATCCTTCTCGCCGTCACCGGCGGCGTCGACCTTCGCTGCACGCTTCTTGGCCAGCGTCTCCTTCGACAGGAACACGGCCGCACCGGACGCGACGGTGAGGGCGATGAAGTACCACGCGATGTTGCTCGTGCCGCCGTCGTTGCCGAGACCGAAGAGCCAGTTGCAGACCAGTGGCGCAGTTCCCGCACCGAGGACGGAGCCGACCTGGAAGGTCAGCGAGACACCGGTGTAGCGGTCCGCGGTGTCGAACTTCTCGGCGAGGAAGGCGCCGATCGGGCCGTACATCGACGCCTGGATGATCGGGTTACCCACGATGAAGCCGAGTGCCACCAGCCAGTAGCTGCCGGAGTTGAAGAGCAGGAACATCGGGAACACCAGAGCGATCGACACCGCCGCGCCGGCCAGCATGACCTTGCGGCGTCCGTGCCTGTCGGAGAGCCACGCGAAGAACGGAATTGCAAAGATGTGCAGGACGCTCGAGAAGGTCAGCATGTACAGCGCGTCCTGGCGCGGCATCGTTCCCTGCGCGGCGATGTGCGGCACCATCCAGACCGCGAGCATCGCCTGCATGAAGAGTGGTCCGGCGGCGGCCAGGATGCCGTACACGGTGGACGCGGGGTACTTCCGGAGAACGCGCAGGATCGGAGTTCCGGTTTCCACCTCGCCGGCGGCCTGGGCCCGGGCGAAGTCGGGGGACTCGGTGACGCGGTAGCGCATGAACAGGCCCACGATCACGAGGACCGCCGACATCAGGAACGGAACTCGCCAGCCCCAGCTGTAGAAGGCGTCGTCCGGCAGTCCCGAGAAGAGGGCGAGCACCAGCGTCGCGAGGACGGATCCGGTGGGCCCACCGGCGACCGCGATGGACGCGGCGAAGCCTCGCTTGCCTTCGCCGACGTGTTCGGCGGCCATCAGCGTCGCCCCGGCCCATTCGCCACCGACCGCGAGGCCCTGGACGACGCGCAGCGCCACCAGGATCAGCGGAGCCGCGATGCCGATCGTCGCGTAGGTCGGCATCAGGCCGATCGCGACAGACACCATGCCCATCATCAGCAGGGTGATGACCAGGATGTTCTTGCGGCCGAACTTGTCACCGAAATGCCCGAACAGGACGCCACCGATCGGCCGCGAGATGTAGCCGGCCAGCAGGATGACGAACGACAGGGTGGATCCGAGGACCGGATCCATCGAGTCCGGGAAGAAGAGCTTCGGGAATACCAGGCCCGCTGCTGCTCCGTAGAGAAGGAAGTCGTAGTACTCGACTGTCGATCCCAGGAAGCTGGAGATCAGGGCACGGCGAGAGTCCTTCGGAGAGGGCTCCGTATCCGTCGTGTCTTGGGGTTGCATTGCGCTCCTTCAGCCGGCGACCACATCGGTCGACGGCAGAAGCGTTGATTGCGGCGTGTGTCACATCAATCACGCGTTCCGTAGGACGGCACGGTCCCCATTGCCACCTGGCGGAACGGGCATTTCCGTCAATCGGCGCACTCGAGTAGGGTTTCGGCTCCGTCGACGGGATTTCGCTAGGTTGGGCCCATGACGACTCCGTTGCAGAACCTCGAAATCAACACCATCGGCGGTGTGCCGACCAGCCTGGGCGAATACGGTGGGCGTGCCGTTCTCCTGGTGAACGTGGCCTCCAAGTGCGGTCTCACCCCGCAGTACGCGACGCTCGAGAAGTTGGCGTCGGAGTACGCCGAGCGCGGTCTCACCGTCATCGGTGTTCCGTGCAACCAGTTCATGGGCCAGGAGCCGGGCACGCCCGAGGAGATCCAGACCTTCTGCTCCACCACCTACGGCGTCACGTTCCCGCTGATGGAGAAGGTCGACGTCAACGGCGAGAACCGGCACCCGATCTACGCCGAGTTGACGAAGACGGCGGACGCCGACGGCGAGGCCGGCGACATCCAGTGGAACTTCGAGAAGTTCCTGATCGCGCCCGACGGCACCGTCGCGAACCGATTCCGTCCGCGCACCGAGCCCGACGCCCCCGAGGTGATCGCGGCCATCGAGGCCGTCCTGCCCCGCTAGAAGGATCGATTCCGTCGACGGCGCCCACTCGCATTCGTCCACCGGATGTGTAGGTGGGCGCCGTCTGCCGTTCACCTGCGGGTGCCACCCTCGACGACATGACCGGACAGGTGATCGTGTCGGTGTCGGGAATCAGGGAAGAGACGGCCCAGGTGGTCGCGGATTTCGCGGCCGAGATGGACCGCAGATCGGTCCCGCTGTCGCTGCTGGTCGCCCCGCGGCTCGAGGACAAGTACCGGTTGGTCTCCGACGCCGTCACGCAGGATTGGCTGCGCGATCGGCGCGACCGCGGTGACGCGATCGTTCTGCACGGCTACGACCAGGCCGCCACCAAGTACCGCCGCGCGGAGTTCGCGGTGCTGCCCGAACACGAGGCGCGGTTGCGACTGATCGCCGCCGATCGGGTGCTCGAGGAGGTCGGTCTGCGGACCCGACTGTTCGCGCCGCCGCGCTGGGTCGCGTCCCCGGGAGCCGTCGCCGTGCTGCCGAACGCCGGATTCCGGTTGCTGGCGGGCATGACCGCCGTCCGCGACCTCGCGCACGACACCGCCGTGCGCAGCCACGTCATCGGACTGGGCGACGGCTTCCGCGCCGAGCCGTGGCGGTGCCGGGCGATGGTGCTGAGCGCCTCCCGCGGCGCCCGGCGCGGAAGGCTCGTGCGCCTGGCCGTCTCGGCGAAGCAACTCGGCAAGACCGGCCCGCGCCAAACGGTGCTCGACGCCGTCGACCTCGCGCTGCACCACGGTGCAGCGGCCACCGTCTACCGCTGGCCGATGCAGGCTGCCGTGCGCGAGGTGGCGTGAGAGGTCCGGTCAGGACACCTCGGTGCTCGATTCCAACGGAAGAACGCGAAACTCCGTATCGCTTGGACCGAGCGCGGTGTAGCGGCTGTAATGGAGCTTGCGCCCGTGGTCATTGAGCATTCCCTGATGGATGGGCACCGCCACCCGGGGTTTCATGGCCCGCAGGTAATCGATCGCGTCGCCGATACGAAGGAACGGTGCTGCTGCCGGAAACGCGAGGACGTCCACCGACTGTTCCGGGACCGCCTTCGCGGGGACGAACAGCGAATCGCCCGGATGCAGGAACTCGTACGGATTGTCCGCCGTGCCGAGGAAGAACGCAGTGTTGTCGATCAGCGGCATGTCCGGATGGATGACCGCATGCACTCCGCCCGCGCCGGTCGCCCGCACCTTCCCGATCCGGAACTCGTCGCCGGGGAAAACCGCGGTCCACGGGTCGCCGAGCAGTGCAGCCGTCTGTGGGTCCGTGTAGAGAGCCGCATCCGGGTTGCCCTCGACGAGGGCGGGCAGACGGTCGGGATCCGCGTGATCGGGGTGCTGGTGGGTGATCAAGATGGCGTCGAGTCCGGTGATTCCATCGAACCCATGGGAGAAGTCGCCGGGATCGAACAGAATGCGTGCGCCATCCCGCTCGACCAGCAAACAGGAATGGTCGAAGTGCGTGAGCCGCATACCTCAGTATGCGGCGATCCACGGTCGCGATGCCACTGCTCCGGGTGGATTGCCGGGATCGTCCCGGTGCTTGGATCCGGCGCGTGCCGGCGCCGGATCCGCGGGCGTCGGCTACGACACCTCGACGCTCGATTCCTCGGGAAGCACCCGGAATTCTGTTCCGCCCGGGCCCATTTCGGTGAGCCGTCCGTAGTAGATGCCGCGGGCTTCCTTCGCGACCACACCCTGGTGGATCGGGACGGCGACCCGCGGGTGCACTGCGCGCAGATAGTCGACGGACTCGGAGATCTTGAGCCACGGCGCCGCCGCGGGGACCGCGAGGACGTCGACCTTCTGCTCCGGGACGAACAGCGAGTCGCCCGGGTGCATCAACTTGGCCGGGTTCTCGGCGTCACCGAGCAGGTACGCGGTGTTGTCGATCAGCGGGATCTCCGGATGGATCACCGCGTGCGTGCCGCCGGTCCCGGTCACCTGCACCTCGCCGACGTTGAAGACGTCGCCCGGGTACACCGCCGTCCAGGTCTCGCCCAGCATCGCCGTCGTCTGCGGATCGGCGTACAGCCCGGCGCCGGGGTTCGCGTCGACAAGCGCCGGCAGTCGTGCCGGGTCGGCGTGGTCGGGATGCTGGTGTGTGATCAGGATGGCGTCGAGCCCCGTGATCCCCTCGAATCCGTGCGAGAAATTGCCGGGATCGAACAGGATCTTCGCGCCGTCGAGCTCAACCAGGACACAGGAATGGCCGAAGTGCGTCAGTCGCATGAAACGAGTATGCGGGATCACACTCGCGGGCGGGGCGGCGTCGGACCATCACTCGATGCCGAGCGCCGTTTGCCTGAACGGTAAACTCCAGGATGCCCGGTGCGATCCCGGGCGGAACCCAGCCATAGCGAGGAGCAGCACGTGGCCCGTGTCGTTGTCGATGTCATGCCCAAGGCCGAGATTCTCGACCCGCAGGGACAGGCCATTGTCGGGGCGCTGTCCCGACTCGGCCATGCCGGCGTGTCGGATGTGCGTCAGGGTAAGCGATTCGAGATCGAGGTCGACGACACCGTCAGCGACGACGAGCTCGCGACCATCGCCGAGTCGCTGCTGGCGAACACGGTGATCGAGGACTGGAAGGTCACGCGAGTCCAGTGAGCGCGCGCATCGGAGTCATCACCTTCCCGGGCACGCTCGACGACGTCGACGCCGCCCGCGCCGTCCGCCTGGCCGGCGGCGAGGCCGTCAACCTGTGGCACGGCGACGCAGACCTCAAGGGTGTCGACGGCGTCATCGTTCCCGGTGGCTTCTCGTACGGCGACTACCTGCGCTGCGGCGCCATTGCGCGCTTCGCGCCGGTGATGGGCGAGGTCGTCAAGGCCGCCCAGGGCGGCATGCCGGTCCTGGGCATCTGCAACGGCTTCCAGGTGCTGTGCGAGGCAGGTCTGCTGCCGGGCGCACTGACCCGCAACGCCGGTCTGCACTTCGTGTGCCGCGACCAGTGGCTCAAGGTCGAGTCCAACTCGACGGCATGGTCGTCGCGCTACGAGGTGGGCGCAGAGATCCTCGTCCCGCTCAAGTCGGGTGAGGGCCGCTACCAGGCGTCCGAGCAGGCGCTCGACGAACTCGAGGGCGAGGGCCGCGTGGTGTTCCGCTACGTCGGCGACAACCCGAACGGTTCGCAGCGCGGCATCGCCGGCATCGCGTCGGCCAACGGCCGCGTCGTCGGCCTGATGCCGCACCCCGAGCACGCCACCGAGGCCCTGACCGGGCCGAGTGACGACGGCCTGGGCATGTTCTACTCCGCGCTCGAGAGCGTCCTGACGGCCTGATTCGTCGGCACCACCGAGACACCTGAAGGGACCCTTCGGCCGCTACCAGCGACCGAAGGGTCCCTTCGTCTGTGCCGAAGTGGACACGCGCGGCCGCGACCTTCGCTAGCGTCCCGCCCATGATCACCACCGTCGTCTGGGGTACCGGCAACGTCGGACGCGCCGCGATTCGCGCGGTGCACGCGAATCCCCGTCTGCAATTGTCCGCGGTCGTCGTGCACGACCCCGCCAAGGTCGGGCGCGACGCCGGCGACCTCGGCGACGTGGGCGCGGATGTCGGAGTCACGGCGACCGACGACATCGACGCGGTCCTCGCGACCCGTCCCGACGCCGTGGTTTACGCGGCGTCGGGCGACATTCGCCCTGACGACGCGCTCGCCGACATCGTGCGAATCCTGCGCACCGGGGCCGTGGTGGTGACGCCGTCGGTGTACGCGCTCTACGACCACCGCAGCGCGCCGCGCGAGATCCGGGAACCGGTGCTCGACGCGATCACGGCTGCGGGCGGCTCGCTGTTCGTGTCGGGCGTCGACCCCGGGTGGGGCAACGACATCCTGCCGCTGCTGGTGAGCGGCCTCGGGTCCGTCGTGGACGCGGTCCGGTGCCAGGAGATTTTCGACTACTCCACCTACGACCAGCCCGACTCGGTGCGCTATCTCGTCGGCATGGGGCAGCCGATGGAGTACGAGCCGCCGATGATCGCGCCCTCCGTGCCGACGATGGTGTGGGGCGGACAGATCCGGCTGATGGCGCGGGCGCTCGGCGTCGACCTCGACGAGATCCGCGAGACCGTGCAGCGCCGTCCCCTCGAATCGGACGTGACGACGGCGACGATGGGTGATTTCGCCGCCGGGACGCAAGGCGCGCTGCGGTTCGAGGTGCAGGGCATCGTCGGGGGAGTGCCGCGGATCGTCGTCGAGCACGTCACCCGCATCCACCCGTCGTGCGCGACGGACTGGCCGATGCCGCCCGACGGCGGTGCCGGGGCGCACCGCGTGATCGTGGAGGGGCGTCCGCGCATCGAGGTCTCGGTGGAAGCCACCGACGAGGGCGGCAGCCGCGCCGCGGGTGGCAATGCGACCGCCGTCGGGCGACTCGTCAATGCCATCGACTGGCTCGTCGAGGCCGAACCGGGGCTGTACGACGCCCTGGACGTGCCGCTGCGGCCCTCTCCGGCACTGGGATTTTCGGCGACAGGGCCGGTCTCGGCGGGCACACTGGGGGAAACCGGAAGGATTCAGCAATGAGAATCGACATCCCCGAGGGCAAGGACCCCGTCGGCTACGTGTGGGGCGAGATGGTGCCCGGCATCGGTATCGCCGCATCCAAACTGTCGCTGGCGGTCTACTCGCAGTCCACGCTCGCGCTGCGCGAGTTCGAGGCCGCGCGTCTGCGGATCGCACAGATCAACGGCTGCATCGTCTGCATGGACTGGCGCACCGAACGCGACGGCGAGAAGGTCGAGGACGGGTTCTTCGAGGACGTCGAGAACTGGCGCACCACAGACGCTTTCGACGCCCGAACCCGCCTGGCTGCCGAGTACGCGGAGCGGTACGCACTCGACCACCACAACCTGGACGACGAGTTCTTCGCGCGTTTCGGCGAGCACTACAGTCAGCGCGAGCTCGTCGAACTGAGCATGAGCATCGGCTCGTGGATCGTCTCGGGCCGGCTCAACCACGTCCTCGGACTCGACGCGGTGTGCGCGCTGCCGGAACTCTGACGGTTGTCGGACCCACGCGCTAGCGTCCGGTCATGGCACTCACACTCGGCATGATCACGATCGACTCGACCGACCCCGGCCCGCTCGCGAAGTGGTGGGCAGACCTCACGGGCGGCACCATCGAGCAGGAGAACGACGGCTGGTTCTACATGGTCGGGATCCCCGGCTGGGGACAGAAGTTGGGCTTCCAGAAGGTGGAGGATCCGACGCCCGGCAAGAACCGCCAGCATCTGGACCTGGGGTCGTCGGATCTGGACGCGGAGGTCGAGCGTGTCCTGGCCGCCGGTGCCAGCGAGGTGCACCGCGAGAACATGGACGGCTTCCGCTGGGTCACGTTCGCCGATCCGCAGGGTAACCAGTTCTGCGTGTCCGGAGCCCACTGAGCCCGGTACTGCATGATTGTCGGTATGCCATCGATGACGCAGGCAGACGCCCAGGGATTGTGCTCGTTCGTGGACGCCTCGCCGTCTCCGTTCCACGTGTGTGCAACGGTCGCGGCCGAGTTGTCCGAGAACGGATTCACCGAACTGCGTGAGACCGACGCGTGGCCGTCGGCGCCCGGCCGGTACTACCTGATCCGCGGCGGCTCGCTCATCGCGTGGAGCACCGAGGGCGTCCCGGGCGGCGGCCCATCGTCGCCGTTCCGGATCGTCGGCGGTCACACCGACAGCCCCAACCTGCGGGTCAAGCAGCATCCCGACCTCGTGTCGGCGGGCTGGCAGATGGTGGGCCTCGAACCGTACGGCGGTGCGTGGCTCAACTCGTGGCTCGACCGCGACCTCGGTATCTCGGGTCGGCTCAGTGTGCGTGCGGGCGACGCCGTCGAGGAGGTCCTCGTCCGCGTCGACCGGCCGATCCTGCGCGTCCCGCAGTTGGCGATTCACCTGTCCGAGGAACGCAAGGGCGTCCAGCTCGACCCGCAGCGGCACGTCAACGCCGTGTGGGGGACCGGCACGCAGCCGCGCTCGTTCATCGGCTTCCTCGCCGACGAGGCCGGCGTCGCCGCGGACGCGGTGCTCGGCTGGGAGTTGATGACCCACGACCTCGCACCGTCCGCGGTGGTCGGGGAGGACTCGTCACTGGTGAGCGCGCCGCGCCTCGACAACCAGGGCACCTGCTACGCGGGGCTGCAGGCGCTGCTCGCCGCGGTCGCCGAGCCCGGCGAGAGCACCCCGGTGTTGGCGCTGTTCGACCACGAGGAGGTCGGCAGTATGTCCGACCGTGGCGCCTTCTCGGACCTGCTCAACTCGGTACTGGAACGGATCGTGCTGCTGCGCGGCGGTGGTCGCGAGGACTTCCTGCGGGCGATGTCCGGCTCGGTGTGCGCATCCGGCGACATGGCGCACGCGACGCACCCCAACTACCCGGACCGGCACGAGCCCGCGCACCGCATCGACATCAACGGCGGGCCGGTGCTCAAGGTCAACCAGAACCTGCGCTACGCCTCCGACGCCGCCGGGGCCGCCGAGTTCGCGCTGGCCTGCGACCGGGCCGGTGTGCCGATGCAGCGATACGTGCACCGGGCCGACCTGCCGTGCGGCAGCACGATCGGTCCCATCACCGCGTCGCGGACCGGGCTGTCGACCGTCGACGTCGGCGCGCCGCAGTTGGCGATGCACTCGGCTCGTGAGCTGATGGGTGCACGCGACGTCGGGATGTACGCCGACGCGCTCGCGGCTTTCCTGACGCCGGTGCGCTAGCACGGCCGGTCCGGTTACGGAGGTGTGCGCAGCGGGTGCGCAGCGCGTCGGCGCCCCCGGCTAGACTTTGGCGTGGCAGCCCGCCGCCCGGACTGCCGATTCGCTCCCAGAGGGAAGGGACCACACGCCCCGTGTCTCCGCAGGTAGATACCGTCACCAACGCTTCCGCGACTCCCGACGTCGCTCAGCCGTTCAAGGAGCTGGGCCTCAAGGACGACGAGTACGCCCGCATCAAGGAGATTCTCGGCCGCCGTCCCACCGACGCCGAGCTCGCGATGTACTCGGTGATGTGGAGCGAGCACTGCTCCTACAAGTCCTCGAAGGTCCACCTCAAGTACTTCGGTGAGACCACCACCGACGAGATGAAGGCCTCGATGCTCGCCGGTATCGGCGAGAACGCGGGCGTCGTCGACATCGGTGACGGCTGGGCGGTCACCTTCAAGGTCGAGTCCCACAACCACCCGTCGTACATCGAGCCCTATCAGGGTGCGGCCACCGGCGTCGGCGGCATCGTCCGCGACATCATGGCGATGGGTGCGCGCCCGATCGCGGTCATGGACCAGCTGCGCTTCGGTGCGGCGGACCACGCCGACACCCGTCGCGTCGTCGACGGTGTCGTCCGCGGTGTCGGCGGCTACGGCAACTCCCTCGGCCTGCCCAACGTCGGCGGCGAGACCGTCTTCGACGCCTCCTACCAGGGCAACCCGCTCGTGAACGCGCTGTGCGCGGGCGCGATGCGCGTCGAGGACCTGCACCTGGCGTTCGCGTCCGGCGCCGGCAACAAGATCATCCTGTTCGGTGCACGCACCGGACTCGACGGCATCGGCGGCGTCTCGGTACTCGCGTCGGAGACCTTCGACGACAGCGCCGGCGGGCGTCCCAAGAAGCTTCCCGCCGTCCAGGTGGGCGACCCGTTCACCGAGAAGGTGCTCATCGAGTGCTGCCTCGACCTGTACCGCGCCAAGCTCGTCGTCGGCATCCAGGACCTCGGCGGTGCCGGCCTGTCCTGCGCCACCTCGGAGCTGGCCGCAGCCGGTGACGGCGGCATGCACATCGACCTCGACCTGGTTCCGATGCGCGCCACCGGCATGACCGCTGCGGAGGTGCTCTCCAGCGAGTCGCAGGAGCGCATGTGTGCGGTCGTCACCCCCGAGAACGTCGATGCGTTCATGGAGGTCTGCAAGAAGTGGGACGTCCTGGCCACCGTCATCGGTGAGGTCACCGACGGCGAGCACCTCGTCATCGACTGGCACGGCGAGACCGTTGTCGACGCACCGGCCAACACCATCGCCCACGAGGGCCCGGTGTACGAGCGCCCGCTCGCGCGTCCCGACACCCAGGACGCGCTGATCGCCGACACCACCGCGAACCTGAAGCGTCCCGAGACCGCGGACGAGCTGAAGGCCACGCTGCTGAAGATGATCGCGTCGCCGGCGCTGTGCAGCCGCAAGTGGATCACCGAGCAGTACGACCGTTACGTGCGCGGCAACACCGTGCTCGCGGAGAACGCGGACGGCGGGGTCGTGCGCATCGACGAGGAGACCGGACGCGGCATCGCGCTGGCCACCGACGCGTCGGGCCGCTACACGATGCTCGACCCGTACGCCGGCGCGCAGCTCGCGCTGGCCGAGGCGTACCGCAACGTCGCCGTCACCGGCGCCACCCCGAAGGCCGTCTCCAACTGCCTCAACTTCGGTTCGCCGGAGGATCCGGGCGTCATGTGGCAGTTCCAGCAGGCCGTGCGCGGTCTGGCGGACGGCTGTGCGCAGCTCGGCATCCCGGTCACCGGCGGCAACGTCAGCTTCTACAACCAGACCGGATCCACCGCGATCCTGCCGACGCCCGTCGTCGCCGTCCTCGGTGTGATCGACGACGTGCACCGTCGTATCCCCACCGGTCTGGGCCTCGAGCCGGGCGAGACGCTGATCCTGTTGGGGGAGACTCGAGATGAACTCGATGGCTCGATCTGGGCGCAGGTCGAGCACGGCCACCTCGGCGGTGTCCCGCCGAAGGTCGATCTCGAGCGTGAGCGACTGCTCGCCGACATCCTGCTCGCCGGCTCGCGCGACGGCCTGATCTCCGCCGCGCACGACCTGTCCGAGGGTGGCCTCGCGCAGGCCGTCGTCGAGGCGGCGCTGGCCGGCGAGACCGGCTGCCGGATCCTGCTGCCGGAGGATCAGGACCCCTTCGTGACGTTGTTCTCGGAGTCGGCCGGCCGCGTGCTGGTCGCGGTGCCGCGTACCGAGGAAACTCGCTTTACCGCTATGTGCACGGCACGTAACCTTCCGTGGGTGCGTATCGGTGTGGTCGACGAGGGTTCCGACTCCGTCGAGATCCAGGGTCAGTTCTCGGTCACGATGGCCGAGCTGCGGAAGACGCACGAGGCGACCCTCCCGGCCCTGTTTGGGTGATGCGTGACGGACTCGGGGATCGAACGGGAGGCGGTCGCTGAGCTGCGGGAGGACTCGCAGCCACCGACCCCTGCCGTCCCCGGGTTCTGTCAGCGGCACCCGTTCGCCCTCTGGGCGTGGGGACTGCTGAAGCTCGACTTCACCGGTATCGCCTTCGCATCACTGTTCTTCTGCTGGTCGCTGACGCCGTCGCTGCTACCGCGTGACTGGCTCTTCCAGGGACTGATCGGCGGCATCAACGCCGCAATCGGTTACGCCGTGGGCACCGCCGTCGGCTGGGTGGTCTACGAGTTCGGGCTTGCGCGCCGGCCGTGGTGGCCGCTGCCCGACCGGTACATGCGCGCCATCAAGGTCGTGGTGCCGGTGGCCTCGGCGCTGGCGGCGGTGACCATGCTGATCTACGCCGCCGGATGGCAGCGGGAACTCTCGGCGTTGATGAACGCCGAGGGCACCACCACCACCGGCTACATCCGCACCGGCGGGCTGAGCCTGCTGGTGGCGGCGCTGCTCATCGCGCTGTGGCGGGTGCTGCGTGACCTCGTCCGCTGGATCGCCCGGCAGCTCAACAAGTGGCTGAAGATCCCCCGCCCCGCCGCGTCGGCGGGTGGCTTCGCCGTCGTCCTGGTCTTGGTGTTCATGCTCGTCGACGGCATCCTGCTGCGGGTCGGCTATTCCCTCGTGAACTCGGCGTTCAGCTTGCAGAACAACGAGACCAGGCCGGGTGCGGTGCAGCCGATCCTGCCCGAGAAGTCGGGTAGTCCGGACTCGCTGGCGCAGTGGGATTCCCTCGGCTTCGAGGGACGCAACTTCGTCTCCGGCGGAATCCCCGCCGATGAACTCTCCGCCGCGAACGGCACGCCCGCCAAGGAGCCGATCCGCGTGTACGCGGGGCTCGAGACCGCGGACACGACGGCGAAGCGAATGGATGTCGTACTCGACGAGCTCGAGCGGACCGGCGCCTTCGACCGCAAGGCGCTCGTCATCGTCCCCACCACGGGCACCGGTTGGGTCAATCCCACCGCCGCCCAAGCGATCGAACTCGTCGAGAACGGCGACAGCGCCCTGGTCGCGGCGCAGTATTCGTACCTGCCCAGCTGGATCTCGTTCATCGCCGACCGCGGCAAGGCCGCCGTCGCCGGCAACGCGCTGATCCACGCCGTGCACGACCGGTGGCTCACCAAGCCCGAGGCCACCCGGCCCAAGCTCTACGTGTACGGCGAGAGCCTCGGTACGCAGGCCGGGGAAGGCGCGTTCGACGGCCTCGCCGACATCCGGGAAACCGTCGACGGGGTGCTGTGGGTGGGCCCGCCGAACTCCAACCCGTTGTGGAGTGCGCTCACCGAGCGGCGCGACCCGGGTACGCCCGAGGTGCAACCGGTCTATGCGGACGGCCTCGTCGTCAGGTTCGCGGACGACGCGGACGCGATCCCTGGCGGGCCCGGACCGTGGCTCGAGCCCCGGGTGCTGTACATCCAGCATCCGTCCGATCCGGTCGTGTGGTGGTCGCCGGATCTGGCCTTCTCCCGGCCGGCCTGGCTGTCGGAGCCGCCCGGCTTCGACCGTCTCCCGTCGATGAAGTGGTTCCCGTTCGTCACCTTCTGGCAGGTGAGTGCCGACCTCGCGAACGCGGCAGGCGTGCCCGACGGGCACGGGCACAACTACGGCACCGTCATCCTCGACGGTTGGGTCGCCGTCGCCGCGCCCGACGGCTGGACGCCCTCCGACACCGAGCGCGTGCGCGGCGTGCTCGAAGGGTTGCGCGGGCACGACGGGCCCGAGAAGTGAGGCGCGCGGCGGCGCTGGGCTTCGGCACGGCGCTGGTCGCGTGGAGCAACGGGGTGCTGCCCGCGCTGCGGTTGTCGCCGCGGGGGCGGGCGACCGCCGGGACGGTGGTGGCAGCGGGTGCGACCGCGGCCGGGCTGGCGAGCGGTCTGCGCCGGGACGAGTTGGGGCTGGCCGACATTCGGTCCGGGCTGCGGTGGGGGAGTGCCGCTGCCGCGATCCCGGTCGCCGGTTACGCGGTGGCGCTCGCGACGCCGTCGCTGCACAGTCGTTTCGCCGTGCCCGACGACGTGCGGCAGGACTTCACCGAATGGGTGTCGGCGCACATTCCGTTCGGCACCGTCTTCACGGAGGAGTTGCTGTTCCGTGGGCTGCTCACGGCACTCACCGATCGGGCGTTCCCGCCGGTGGCGGCAACGGGATTCCGCGCGGCCACGTTCGGTTTGTGGCATGTGCATCCGGCGCATGTCGCGCGGGATTCGGTGCCCGGCACCGTCGCGTTCACGGCCGCCGCGTCGCTCGTGTTCGACTGGCTGCGTGCCCGCAGTGGCAGCGTCCTCGCGCCCGCGCTGCTGCACCTGGCCGTCAACGTCGGTGGCGCGCTGCTGCTGCGACGCCTCCAGATGACCGCCCGGGCAGGTGAGGTGCCGCCGACGCTGGTGTGAGTGGACGTCAGGGCAGCTGCGCCATTCCGTATACGCGATCGGCCCGCACTCGGAGGACGAGGCGTCGCTCGTCGACCATCGCTTGCCGGAACTCCTCCCAGTTTTCGTGTTCGCGTCCCGTCGCGGCCCGGTACATGTCGACCAGTTCGTCGGTCGTCGCGTCGTGCGGGTCGGCCGCGACAGCGCTCAGATCGGCGTTGCCCTCCACCACGGCGTAACTCCAGAAGTCGGGCGCGCTCACGTGCAGCGAGACCCGCGGTTCACGCGCGGCGTTGCGGGTCTTCGCGCGGTCCGCGGTGACCGAGATGCCGGCCGTGCCGGTGTCCGGATCCCACGCGTACAGGACGTTCGACAGTTGCGGCCGACCGTCCCGCTTCAGCGTCGCCAGGACCGCCCGGTTCTGCGACGCGACCAGATCGAGGAGCTGGCGCTGCGCATCGTCGGTGCTCATGACCCGTGCAACCGCGATGTGCGCGGGCTTGTTCCGGTCGCGGGCAATCGGCTCGATAGATTGGCGCGCATGCCCGCTCGCCGCGCCGTCGATCCCGCCGAACTCCGCAGTGCGCTGCTCGCCGTCGGGCCGTGGCTGCGCGGCGAGGTCGAGGACAAGCCCGCGCGCCCCGTGCTCGCGGCCGCGGTGCGGCTCAGCGCCCGCACCCTCGAGCAGATCGCGCCCGGCTCGAGCGTCGAGGTTCGCGTGCCGCCGTTCGTGGCGGTGCAGTGCATCGAGGGTCCCCGGCACACCCGCGGCACCCCGCCGAACGTCGTCGAGACGGACCCACGCACCTGGCTGCTGCTGGCGACCGGGCTGCTCGGTTTCGACGCCGCCGCTGCGAGTGGTTCGCTCACCGCATCGGGCAGTCGGGCGGGGGAGATCGGGCACTGGTTGCCGCTGCTGCGCCTGTAACTTGTCTGTGACTCGAGTCTCATCGGCGTGATCCTGTGCACCGACCGTCGTACTCGCGCCGAGCGGTAGTTAGAATGGGGCACGCCCCCCGCACCGAATCCCCTAAGGGAGCGCTTGCCGTGACTCGTGCCGAACTGTCGGTCAACAGTCGGAATCTTCTCGCTACCACCGCACCAGACGAGGACGAGAACGAACCTCGCGAAGAGTGTGGCGTCTTCGGTGTCTGGGCGCCGGGCGAGGATGTCGCCAAGCTGACGTATTACGGGCTCTACGCCCTCCAGCACCGTGGCCAGGAAGCGGCCGGCATCGCCGTCGCCGACGGCTCGCAGGTGCTGGTCTTCAAGGATCTCGGCCTGGTCAGCCAGGTGTTCGACGAGCAGACTCTCGGCGCCATGCCGGGGCACGTCGCCGTGGGCCACTGCCGCTACTCCACCACCGGGTCCACCACGTGGGAGAACGCGCAGCCGATCTTCCGCACCACCGCCGCCGGCACCGGTGTCGCGCTCGGTCACAACGGCAATCTGGTCAACACCGCCGAGCTGGCGCAGCGGGCCCGCGAGGCCGGCCTGATCAACGACAAGCGTCCCGGCGCGGCCACCTCCGACTCGGACATCGTCGGCGCGCTGCTGGCACACGCCGCCGCCGACAGCACAATCGAGCAGGCCGCGATGAAGCTGTTGCCGACGCTGCGCGGCGCGTTCTGTCTGACGTTCATGGACGAGCACACGCTGTACGCGGCGCGCGATCCGCACGGCATCCGCCCGCTGTGTCTCGGTCGTCTCGACCGCGGCTGGGTGGTCGCCAGCGAGACTGCAGCCCTCGACATCGTGGGCGCGTCGTTCGTGCGCGAGATCGAGCCCGGTGAGCTGCTCGCGATCGACGCCGACGGCGTCCGGTCCTCCCGCTTCGCGAACCCGGAGCCCAAGGGCTGCGTGTTCGAGTACGTCTACCTGGCCCGTCCGGACAGCGTGATCTCCGGCCGTTCGGTGCATTCCACTCGCGTCGAGATCGGCCGCCGCCTCGCCAAGGAGCATCCCGCAGAGGGCGATCTGGTGATCCCGGTGCCGGAGTCGGGTACCCCCGCCGCGGTCGGCTACGCGCAGGGCTCGGGTATTCCGTACGGCCAGGGTCTGATGAAGAACGCCTACGTGGGCCGCACCTTCATCCAGCCGTCGCAGACCATCCGCCAGCTGGGTATCCGCCTCAAGCTGAACCCGCTCAAGGAAGTCATCCGCGGCAAGCGCCTCGTCGTGGTCGACGATTCGATCGTGCGCGGCAACACCCAGCGCGCCCTGATCCGCATGCTGCGTGAGGCCGGCGCCCTCGAGATCCACGTCCGCATCGCGTCGCCGCCGGTCAAGTGGCCGTGCTTCTACGGCATCGACTTCGCCTCGCCCGCCGAGCTCATCGCGAACGGCGCGGAGGGCAGCGGCGTGAACGCCACGTTCGACGAGATGCTCGACGGCGTGCGCCGGTCGATCGGCGCAGACTCGCTCGGCTACATCTCGATCGACGGAATGGTCGCGGCCACCGAGCAGCCCAGTACGCGCCTGTGCGCGGCGTGCTTCGACGGCACCTACCCGATCGCGCTGCCGGCCGGGGGCATCGGCAAGAACGTCCTCGAGGGGATGTTGGAGTCGGCGGCCGGTGCGGCGATGAGCCACGACAACGACAACGCGGACGCGCTGTCCCGTCCCTAGTTCGCAGGACGCTACCGGTGTGCCCTGGGCACTCCGGTAGCGTAAGGGCGCAATCGAGGTGATTGCGCATGCGCACATGCATCCGCAACTGCTGCTGATTGCGGCAGTTGAGACATTCACCGAGTATCAAGGCTGGAGCCAGAACCCAATGACCGAGGACAGTACCCGCACGCAGGGCGCTTCTTACGCCGCCGCCGGAGTCGACATCGAAGCGGGCGACCGGGCAGTCGAGCTGTTCGCGCCGCTGGCGAAGAAGGCCAGCCGTCCCGAGGTCATGGGTGGCCTCGGCGGATTCGCCGGACTGTTCTCCCTCAAGGGCGGCTACAAGGAGCCGCTGCTGGCGGCGTCCACCGACGGTGTCGGTACCAAGCTCGCGGTCGCGCAGGCGATGGACAAGCACGACACGGTGGGCCTCGACCTCGTAGCGATGGTCGTCGACGACCTGGTCGTGTGCGGCGCCGAGCCGCTGTTCCTGCAGGACTACATCGCCGTCGGCCGCGTCGTGCCGGAGCGGGTCGCGGAGATCGTCGGCGGCATCGCCGAGGGCTGCATCCAGGCCGGCTGCGCGCTGCTCGGTGGCGAGACGGCCGAGCATCCCGGCGTCATGGCCGACGGTGACTACGACCTGTCCGCCACCGGCGTCGGTGTCGTCGAGGCCGACCAGGTGCTGGGCCCGGACCGGGTCCGCCCGGGCGACGTCGTCATCGGCATGGGTGCGTCGGGTCTGCACTCCAACGGTTACTCGCTGGCCCGCAAGGTGCTGCTCGAGATCAGCCACATGTCGCTCACCGGTCATGTCGAGGAATTCGGCCGCACCCTCGGTGAGGAACTGCTCGAGCCCACCAAGATCTACGCCAAGGACTGCCTGGCACTCGCGGCCGAGACCGACGTGCGCACCTTCTGCCACGTCACCGGTGGTGGCCTTGCGAACAACCTCGCGCGCGTCATGCCCAAGGGCCTGGTCGCCGAGATGGACCGCGGCACCTGGAGCCCTGCGCCGGTGTTCACGATGATCGCGCAGCGCGGTCGTGTCGAGCGCGCCGAGATGGAGCAGACGTTCAACATGGGCGTCGGCATGGTCGCGATCGTCGCGCCCGAGGACGTGGATCGCGCCCTGGCGGTGCTGACGGCACGTCACATCGACTGCTGGACGCTCGGCACCGTCAAGAAGGCATCGGACGCCGACGCCGCGCGTGCGCTGCTCCTGGGTGATCACCCGCGCTTCTGACGCTCACTTCCATCACGTACGTCCCCGGGCCTCGACCAGAGGTTCCGGGGACGTCGTGTTTTCGGCGGCGGCTGCGAACGGGACTGTGCCCGTTGAGGGCTACGGCGATCGCCGGATACCACGAAATGAGGGGGAGCCGTCGGGCTCCCCCTCATTTCGAGGCAAGTGAGGTGCTTCTGTTAGGACAGTCAACGACGCCAATCGTCGTAGTCGTCCTCGTCCCAGCGCGAGCGAGGCTCCTCGTCGGCGCGCTTGTCCGCGATCACTCCGCCGTTGCGGGGTGAGCTCGGTGCTCCGCCGGTCGAGAGCTCTCGTTGCAAGCTGTCGAAATCCGTGGACGGCGAGCTGTATTTGAGCTCCCGTGCAACCTTGGTCTGCTTTGCCTTAGCCCGGCCGCGGCCCATGGCTGACCCCCTCGCGCTTTCGCGGGGCGGCCTGGGGAATTTGGCGGCCCCGCGTGAGTGTTGATGTTTTCCTGACCCACACTCTAGCGTGCAAAACTCGCTTCCGCCTCCACGTGCCGTCGTCAGCGGTGTCTGATTGGTCTCAGCGGGCCCGTGAGCTGCTCGGATGCCCGATTTGTGCAGGCTAGAACACGCCGGGAATTGCGCGTATCGTGCCGACTCGGACGTTTCCGCCGAGTACCGGCTGGGACGCCAGAGCGGCGTGGTCCTCGGACCAGTTCACGCCGAGTCGGTGGAGGAGCGCAGCGGTCAGCGGCAGCCGTGCCCGTTCGTGCCCGTCGTCGATTTTGAACGCGAAGGCGGTGCCATCGGGCAGCGCGCCGGCGTGGACGCCGTCCGCGCCCGCCTTGCACAGCAGTCCGGGGACCGCGGGCATCAGCCGGGCGTCGTCGCGTCCGGTGCCCGACACGAGTCGGGGGTGGGCGCGGATCGCGTCGGCGACGGAGCGTTCCGGTGAGCCCGGGTCCGCGGTGACGAGACGACCGAACGCGCGTGCGAGGTTGGTGAGCGAGACCGGGATGATCGGCAGTCCGCAGCCGTCGATGCCGAGTTCGGTCTCCGGCTCGCCGGACAGCTCCGCGATCGTCTCGATCACGATCCTCTGCAGCGGATGCGCCGGATCCAGGTAGGAGTCGGTGGGCCACTCGTTCGCGACGCACGCCGCGAGCATGGCCGCGTGCTTGCCCGAACAGTTCATGTAGACGGGGCGGCGCGGGGCGCCTGCCGCGATGACCTCGGCGCGGGCCTGCTCGTTGGCGGGCAGGTCGGGCGGGCACAGCAGCCGGCTCTCGTCGAGTCCGGTGCGACCCAGGAGTTGTTCGACCAGTTCGACGTGCGCGGCCTCGCCCTCGTGCGAGGCCGACGCGATGGCCAGTTCCTCCGTCGACGTCGGCACGAAGCCGGCGCGGAGCAGCGCGACGGCCTGCATCGGCTTGTTCGTCGAGCGCGGGTAGATGGGGGTGTGTACTTCGCCCACCTCGACGCTGGGGGAGCCGTCCGGGGACAGCACGACCAGCGACCCGCGGTGCACGCACTCGCGGAACCCGGACCGGACCACTTCCACCAGTTCGACGCTCACTACTGCACCTGCGCTTCCACACGGTCGAGGAACTTGCGGGCGCGGGTCTCGGCCCCGTCCGCGAGATCGGGTTGATCGGCCAGGAGTGCTTCGAGCTTGGCGGGCTCGTCGCCGACGAAGAGGTCGCGGATCGTCACCCCGTGTGCGGGGACCGACACGACGTCGATCGGATCGCCGGACTGCAGGTGGCCGGGCACCAGCACCCTCAGATACGCGCCGACGTCGGCGCGGTCGGTGAAGCGTCTGACCCACTGTGGTTCGTCCGCCCAGTGTGCGAACGTCCCACACGGCACGCGCGGTTCCGTGACCTCGAGTTCGGTGGTGCCGACGCGCCAGCGGGTTCCGATCACCGCGTCGGTCGTCGGGACCCCCGTGACGCGCAGGTTCTCGCCGAACCACCCGGGCGGCAGCTCACGTCCGAGTTCGACGCGCCAGCGCGCGGCCTCCTCCGCGGAGTACGCATAGACGGCCTTGTCGCGTCCACCGTGGAACTTCGTATCGCATACGTGGTCGCCGGCCAGCCCGCCCGTCTCGACACACACGGGGCCCGCCACGGGGCGCTTGTCGATGGCGGTTCGCGGGGAGCGCCGGCTGGGTACGTCGAGTTCGGTGAACACGACGCATACCGCGTCGACCCGGCCGGTCACCCGCGGCCGCGCAAGCGGTCCACGGCGGCCCGGCCCGCCTGCAGCTCGTCGTGTCGCGGCACCGAGTCGATGTCGATGGCGGCGGCGCAGGGACCGGCGACGAGTGCGGTGTCGGCCGGCACGGACCGCTTGACGAGGGCCAGCGCGATCGGGCCCTCTTCGAAGTGGTCGACGACGGTGCCCACGCGGCCCACCGCCCGGCCGTCTGCGGTCAGCGCCTCGCCCACCTCGGGCAGTCCCTCGGCGGACCCGTCGAGGTGCAGCATGACCAGGTGGCGTGGCGGCTTGCCGAGATTGTGGACCCGCGCGACGGTCTCCTGGCCGCGGTAGCAGCCCTTCTCGAGGTGCACGGCGCCGTGCTCGGCGGGACCGCCGATCCACGCCACCTCGTGGGGGATGGTGCGGTCGTCGGTGTCGAGGCCGATGCGGGGCCGGTGCGCGGCCACCCGCAGCGCCTCGAAGGCCCACGTGCCGGCCGGGCGGGCGCCGGCTTCGGTGAGCCGCGACCACCACCGGGGCAGGTCGGCGCGGGGGACGAGGAGATCGAACGAGTCGGCAGTGGGCCACGGCATGCGCCGGACGAATCCGCCGCCGTCGAGCGGCACGGCCTCGTACACGCCGGGCAGCGAAGCCACACCCAGTGCCGCGGTGAACGCGGGAGACGTCTCGACGTCCGGGCCGATCAGGCTCAGAACGGCCAGTTCGTTGCCGTCACGAGGCTCGGCCTTGGACCAGAACACCATCTTTTGCAGGAAGCCGAGCAGGTCGGGGCCGCGGTCGGCCTCGGTGTCGATCCACGTCACGCCGTCGAGGTCGGTCATCACGAAGTGGTGTTCGACGCGGCCGTTGAGATCCAGGCTGAGATTCTCGGCGCTCGTCCGGTCGGGCAGGGCGGCCACGTGCTGGCTCGAGATGGTGTGCAGCCACGTGAGCCGTTCCTCGCCGGAGATCGCGATGACGAACCGGTGGGAGCGATCGACAACCGCCGCCGATCGGATCGCGGCGCGCTGCTCGGCGAACGGGTCCCCGTGGTGCCATGCGACACCGGGGTCGGGTGACCCGTCGAGCGGCGGCACGGCGCCGGGGATGGAGAGAAGCGGACTGGATGCAACGAGCGGAGTGTCGGCCACGGCCCCATTCTATGAGCGCCGGACGGGCGGGTCGGGCGGAGCGACGTCGGACCGGCCGGTCTCAACGCGTCGATGGCTATGGTGGGCGCATGGCTGAGCTGGTTCTGGTGACCCTCGACGGGCAGGTCCGGGACGCCGGCACGCCCCTGCTGCACGTGGACGACCTCGCGGTGGTCCGCGGCGACGGCGTGTTCGAGACACTGCTGGTGCGCGACGGGCGTGCCTGCAAGCAGGCCCTGCATCTCGATCGGTTGGAGGAGTCCGCGCGCGCCCTCGGTCTACCGTGGCCCGGGCGCGGTCTGTGGACCCGTGCAGTCGAGGCGGCGGCCCGTGAGTGGGGACGCGACCGCGAGGGCTGGATGCGACTGGTACTCAGCCGGGGGCGCGAGGGCGGCGGCGGACCGACGGCTTTCGTGACCGTCGGCGCGGTCGCGGAGCGCGTGTTGCGGGCCAGACAGGACGGGGTGTCGGTTCTGACGCTGCCGCGAGGATATTCGGTCGATCTCTCCGCGTCGGCGCCGTGGCAACTGTTGAGCGCGAAGACGTTGTCGTACGCGACCAACATGGCGGCCCTGCGGCACGCGCAGTCCCAGGGCGCCGACGATGTCGTCTTCACGAGCAGCGAGGGCCGAGTTCTCGAGGGTCCACGCTCCACTGTCATCGTCGCTCGGGGTAAGACTTTGATCACTCCGCCACCGGCGCAGGGCATCCTGCCGGGCACCACGCAGAAGGCGCTCTTCGAGGTGGCTCCGGACAAGGGTTACGCGTGTGAGTACGCACCCCTCTTTCCTGCTGATCTCATTGCGGCAGAAGGTGTCTGGCTGGTCTCGAGTGTCACGCTCGCGGCCCGTGTCCACACCCTCGACGGGCTCGTGTTGCCAGCCGCTCCGGCGGCCGAGGATGTTGCCTCCCTCGTCGCGTTGGCGGTCGAGACGGTCGGTTCGGACTGACCTGGGCTAGGCGGGAACCACTCGGTCTACTACATTCCGTAGTAACAAATAGCTGCGGTGAGCTTCTCACCGCAGTAGCTTTGTGAACAGGGATCGAGCGGACGCCCACGCCTCGACCCCGAAGCCTGTCCTACGGGCCGAGTTTTCGGAGTAGCCATGGATGTCTTGGATGTCTCGCGGTGGCAGTTCGGAATCACCACCGTCTACCACTTCATCTTCGTTCCGCTCACGATCGGACTGGCTCCACTGGTCGCGATCATGCAGACCATGTGGGTGGTGACGAAGAAGGACCATTGGTATCGCCTCACCAAGTTCTTCGGCAAGTTCTTCCTCATCAACTTCGCGATCGGTGTCGCGACAGGCATCGTCCAGGAATTCCAGTTCGGCATGAATTGGAGCGAGTACTCCCGCTTCGTCGGCGACGTCTTCGGCGCGCCACTGGCGTTGGAGGGACTCGTCGCGTTCTTCCTCGAATCGACCTTCCTGGGCCTGTGGATCTTCGGCTGGACCAGACTGCCGAAGGGCGTGCACCTCGCGACCATCTGGCTGGCCGCGATCGGTGTGAACGCTTCGGCGTACTTCATCATCGTCGCCAACTCGTTCATGCAGCACCCCGTCGGCGCGCGTTTCAATCCCGAGACCGGACGCGCCGAGCTCGAGAGCATCTGGGCGTTGCTGAGCAACAACACGGCGATCGCGGCGTACTTCCATGCCGTCGCCGGCGGCTTCCTCACTGCCGCGACCTTCGTGGTCGGTATCGCCGGTTGGTGGATGGTGCGCAACATGCGCAAGGCCAAGACCGCGGCGCCGGAGGAGGCCGAGACGCTGGCCCGGGACGCGCGGGGAATGTTCCGGCCGGCGGCCCGCCTGGGCATGCTCGTGATGATCATCGCGGGCATCGGGGTGATCTACTCCGGCGACGTCCAGGGCAAGCTGATGTTTCAGCAGCAGCCCATGAAGATGGCCTCTGCGGAGTCGTTGTGTCACACCGAGACCGATCCCGACTTCTCGATCCTCACGGTCGGGACGCACAACAACTGCGACAGCGTCAGCCACGTGATCAAGGTGCCGTACGTCCTGCCGTGGCTGGCCGAGGGCAAGTTCAGTGGCGTCACGCTGCAAGGCGTCGAGGACCTGCAGGCGCAGTACGAGGACCAGTTCGGCCCCGGCAACTACCGCCCGAACCTGTTCGTCACCTACTGGTCGTTCCGCGCGATGATCGGCTTGGCTGCCGGTTCGCTCGCGCTGGCGCTGGCCGGACTCTGGGTCACGCGGCGAGGCCGAGTCCCGGACCAGAACTGGTTCAAGTGGTTGTGCCTCATTGCGATTCCGATGCCGTTCCTCGCGAACAGCGCGGGCTGGATCTTCACCGAGATGGGTCGTCAACCCTGGGTGGTGCACCCCAATCCCACCGGGGTGGACCTGATCCGATTGACCGTGGACCAGGGCGTCTCCGATCACCCGGTCGGGCTGGTCGTCACCTCGCTCGTGGTGTTCACGCTGCTGTACGGCGCGCTGGGTGTCGTGTGGTTCTATCTGATCCGCCGATACGCGATCGAGGGGCCGTCGCCACACGATCTGCACCCGCCGGGTGAGGGCCCGAAACCGAAGGCCGGTGGCCCCGGGGAACCGGGCGAATCGGAAGCCGACGAACTACTTTCGTTCGCCTACTAGGAGACCGTCATGGGACTGCAGGAGTTCTGGTTCATTCTCATCGCGGTGCTCTTCGTCGGGTACTTCGTGCTCGAGGGATTCGATTTCGGTGTCGGCATGCTGATGCCGGTACTGGGCAAGACCGAGAAGCGTCGCCGCGTGCTGCTCAACACCATCGGACCGGTGTGGGACGGCAACGAGGTGTGGTTGATCGTCGGCGGTGGTGCGCTGTTCGCGGCGTTCCCGGACTGGTACGCAACACTCTTCTCAGGGTTCTATCTACCGCTGCTGATCATCCTGGTGGCGCTGATCCTGCGAATCGTGGCCATCGAATGGCGCGGAAAGATCGACGACGACAAGTGGCGGGCCCGTGCCGACCTGGGCATCATGATCGGCTCGTGGGTCCCGGCGGTGCTGTGGGGTGTGGCCTTCGCGAACATCGTCCGGGGCGTCGAGATCAACGCCGACAAGAAGGTGACGTCGAGCTTCTTCGATCTGCTCAATCCGTATGCGCTGCTGGGCGGCATCACCACCGCGCTGGTGTTCGCGCTGCACGGCGCGGTGTTCATCGCGCTCAAGACGGCGGACGACGTGCGCATCGATGCTGCGGAACTCGCGAAGAAACTCGCCATCCCGGCCGTGCCGATCGCCGGCGGGTTCGTGCTGTGGACCCAGCTGGCCCACGGCAAGGGCTGGACGTGGATCCTGGTGGCGCTCGCGGCCGTCGCGGTGATCGCGGTCGTGTTCCTCACCCGCGCCGAGAGCGAGGGCTGGGCGTTCGCGTTCACGACGCTCGCGGTGATCGCCACGGTGGTGCTGCTGTTCGCGTCGCTGTACCCGAACGTGATGCCGTCGACGACGAACGAGGCATACAACCTCACGATCGAGAACGCGTCGTCGAGTCCGTACACATTGAAGGTGATGACGTGGGCGGCCGTGATCCTCACGCCCATCGTGATGATCTACCAGGGCTGGACGTACTGGGTGTTCCGTAAGCGGATCTCCACCAAGCACATTCCGCCGTCCATCGGGCTGCCGCGCAAGGCCGGATCCACGAAGGTCTGATGAGTACGCAGATCGAACGCCCCGCCCGATCACGACGGGCGGGGCGCCGCAAAGAGCGGCGTGGAGGTCCCGTCGACCCGCGCCTGTGGAAGTACTCGGCGTCGGCGCGCGGCTACCTGATCCTCACGGTGGTGCTGTCGGCGGTGAACGTCGCGATGGTGATCGTCTCGGCGGTGCTGATCGGCACGATCCTCGCCGGGGTCATCACGTCGGATCGGCGCAGCCTCGCGGACTGGCGCACCGACCTCACGTGGCTGGCGGTGGCCGTCGCGGTACGGGCGCTGGCGTCGTGGCTGCACGCGCGCTACGCGCACCGCTCCGCGAACCGCGTGGTCGCGGAACTCGAGGTGGAGGTGCTCGAGGCCGCGACCCGGATGTCGCCGCGGGACCTCGATCCGCGCCGCGACGAGATCGCCACGGTCCTCACCCGAGGCATCCGGGGGCTCGCGCCGTACCTCACCGGCTACCTTCCGGCGCTGATCCTGGCGGCGACGCTGACCCCCGCGACCCTGCTCGTGATCATCCTGCAGGACCTGACGGCTGCGATGATCGTCGTGATCACCCTGCCGCTGATCCCGGTATTCATGATCCTCATCGGATTGCTGACCAAGGGGAAGTCCGAGGAGAATCTCGGTGCGATGACCCGCCTTTCGGGTCAGCTGATGGATCTGCTCGCCGGCCTGCCGACGCTGCGGGCCCTCGGCCGCGAACACGGCCCGGCCGCGCGGGTGCGGGAACTCGGCGACGCGCACCGCAAGACGACGATGTCGTCGCTGCGGGTGGCGTTCCTGTCTTCGATGGTGCTCGAGTTGCTGGCGACGCTGTCGGTGGCGCTCATCGCGGTGAGCATCGGCCTGCGCCTGGTGTTCGGCAACATGGAACTCGAACCCGGCATCGTGGCGCTCATCCTCGCCCCCGAGGTCTATCTGCCGCTGCGGATGGTGGGGGCGCAGTTCCATGCGGCCGAGGACGGCCTCGCCGCGGCGAACAAGGCATTCGCGGTGATCGGCGAGGCGCCCGAGCGCCGCTCGTCCGGAACCGGTTCCGCGGTGCCCGACGACAACTCCATCGAGTTGGTCGGAGTCAGTATGAACTCGCGGTCGGGTCTCGCGCCGCACCGTCTGGACGCGATGTGTCGGCCCGGTGAGGTGACAGTGCTGACCGGCGCCAACGGATCCGGGAAATCCACGGCGCTGCAGGTGATCCTGGGCCTCGCCGAACCGGTCGAGGGCGAGGTGCGGGTCGGCGACGTCGATGTCGCCGATCTCGATCGGGCGCGGTGGTGGGACCAGATCGCGTGGCTGCCGCAACACCCGGTGATCGTGCCGGGCACCTTGGCCGAGAACCTCGCCCTCGTGGGGACTGTGGATCTCGGTTCCGAGGAACTCCGCCAGGCTTGTCGGGCAACCGGATTCGACGTGGTTCTCGCGGAACTGCCGCGCGGCTGGGAGAGCGTCGTCGGGGCCGGTGGACTGGGCCTGTCTCTCGGTCAGCGCCAGCGTCTCGCGCTGACCCGTCTGCTGGTGTCGCCGCGGCCGGTGCTGTTGCTCGACGAGCCCACCGCGCACCTCGACGACGACACCGAGCGGACCGTGTTGAACTCGCTGCGCGACCTGGCGCGGGACGGACGGACCGTCGTGGTGGTCGGGCACCGGCCGACCGTGCTCGCGGTGGGCGATCGCGTCGTGTACGTCGAGGCCCAGCAGGAAGTCGGGGCGCAGCAACATGAATCGTGATCTGGTGCGGGCGATCCGCCTGCTCGACCTCCAATCGAAGCGAGTCCTCGCGGCGATCGCGGCCGGCGTCGCGACGCTCGGCAGCGCACTCGCCCTGGCCGCGCTGTCGGCCTGGCTGATCACCAAGGCGTGGCAGATGCCGCCCGTGCTCGACCTCACCGTTGCGGTGGTGGCCGTGCGCGCGCTGGGTATCTCCCGTGGTGTCTTCCGCTACCTGGAACGTCTCGCGACGCACGACGCCGCACTGCGCGGTACGACGTCGGCGCGGACCATGATCTACCGGCGCCTGGCCGACGGCGACCCCGCGGCTGCCGCCGGGTTGCGTCGCGGCGATCTGCTCGCGCGCACGGGCGCGGACGTCGATGCGCTCGGCGATGTCGTGATTCGGGCGCTGGTGCCGATCGCGGTCGCCGTTGTCATGGCGCTGTCCGCGGTGCTCGTGCTGGGGCTGATCTCGCCGGCCGCCGCTCTCGTGCTCGCCGTCGCGCTGGCGGTGTCCGGGATCCTGGCGCCGTGGCTGTCGGCACGCGCGGCGCGTATTGCGGAGTCCGAGAGTGCCGCGGCGACGGCACTGTTCAGTGAAACCGCCGTCACCGCGTTGGACCACGCCGCCGAACTACGGGTGGCCGGGCGTCTCGACGACGTCGTCGCTCGCGCCGAGGCCGCCGACGACGCCGCCGTCCGCGCCGCCGATCGCGCCGCGATGCCTGCCGCCTTCGCGGCTGCCGCTACCCCGCTTGCCATCGGTGCGAGCGTGCTCGGCTCGCTACTCATCGGCATCACGCTGTACGGGCCGGACGGCGGCTCGCCGGGCGCCATGACACCGATGTCGCTGGCGATCCTCGTCCTGGTGCCGCTCGCCGCATTCGAGGCGACGGGTGCGCTGCCTGCGGCGGCCGTCGCGCTGACCCGTGCACGGATCGCGTCGTCGCGGATTCTCGCGCTCCTCGATCGTGCAGGCGAGTCGCATCCCGGCGGCACGCGGACGCCACCCGATCCGGCGCATGTTCGCATCCAGGACGTGCGGTGCGGGTGGCCCGGCGGCGACAGGGTGACCGCGCCACTGGACCTCGACCTGCCCCCGGGCGCGCGCGTCGCGGTCGTCGGCGGTAGTGGTGCAGGCAAGACCACGCTGCTGATGACGGTGGCGGGACTGCTGCCGCCGTTGTCCGGAACGGTGACCGTCGACGGCGACCCGCTCGCCGACTTCCGGCCGGACGAGCTGCGCCGCGAGATCGGATTCTTCGCGGAGGACGCCCACCTGTTCGACACTTCCGTGCTCGAGAACCTGCGGGTGGCACGTGGCGATCTCGACGAGGCCGGCGCCGTCGAGGCGCTGCGGACCGTGGGTCTGGGGGAGTGGGTGGCAGGGCTGCCGCGCGGGGTCCACACGATGCTCGGTGGCGGGGCCCGCGCGATCTCGGGCGGCCAGCGCCGACGTCTGCTGCTCGCCCGGGCGCTCGTATCGCCCGCCCGGGTGTTGCTGCTCGACGAGCCCACCGAGCATCTCGACGCGACGGACGGCGCGCAGATCCTGCGGGAGTTGCTCGACCGGCGCGGCGCGCTGGTCGATCCCGCCCGCACCGTCGTGCTGGTCACGCACCAGTTGCCCGCGGATGCACGCCCGGATCGAGTTGTCACCGTGGGTGGCGGACCGGCCGGAATGGGAGACGGTGTCAGTCCGGGCGAACCGCTCGGTGTCGGACGCCACACCTGACCTCGGGGTCCTTCCCCTCCACGCCCTGCCTCCGTGGGTGTAACACGTTCCAGTTTTCCAGTGATCGTTTGCGAGGGTGAGCGCGTTACCTGCAGCGAGACGATGAAAAGTGCCTGCCACCTCGGTGCTAGATTTCTGGACGTACGTCCGAATTCGTAGCTAGTATGTGAGCGACTTCACTGCGGATTGGGCAACTTGGCCGAGTTGCACTCTCGATACTGAAACACGTTCTACCTTCCCCCTCAGGCTGGACTTCACACCCCACTGAACGGAGCTTTATATGTCACGTCGCTCGTTACGCCACGCCGTCGCCGCAACCGCCTCGATGGCGATCCTCGCCGCCGGCGTCACCGTTGGCCTGGGAACGTCGGTGGCACAGGCCACGCCCGCATGCGCGCTCAACCAGTCGGTCACTGACAGTTGGCCCGGCTCCTTCGGGACGCCGTACACCGTGAGCAAGGAGATCGTCGGCGACGGCACTGCCGCACCGGGCCACACCGTCACCTACCTCACGAAGGTGTCCGGTTCGGGGGCGCTCGTGAACCAGATCCGCGACTTCCACCCGGCCGGCTTCCAGTTGGTGAAGGCGCGCGTGAACGTCAAGTGGGTCCTCGGGGGCCAGCAGTGGGAGGACGTCACGGGCACCGCCGTCGTCGGCAACAATGCCGTCATCGCCAAGGGCACCGGGTGGACCACGGCGGGCGGCGGAGTCATCGCCCTGGAAACCACGTACAAGGTCCCGGACAACGCCGTGGTCGGCAGCAAGCTGGACAGCGGCGCGGGCACCAACATCGTGCTCGCGGCCGGCGACTGGAACATCAACCCGATGGGCGTGTGCGTCACGATCCGTCAGCCGAATCCCGTCGAGGCCGGCACGGGCAGCCTCGAGGGCATCGGCGTCGGTGGTCAGGTCTTCGGTTCTCTGACCGACCCCCAGGGTTCGATCTCCAACGTGGTCGGCGGAATCCTGGGCAACGTGCTCGGCAACATGAGCTAGTCCGCCCCGAACGGGAAGTCACGGCACGCCCGGAGCGTAAAAGCGTGCCGTGAACGCCCGTTGGCGCACCGAATGAGCCCCGTCCCGGCACTGTCCGGGGCGGGGCTCGTCTCGTTGCGAAGGCCACCTCGACCGAAAAACCCGTTGCCGAGTCCGCGCCGCGGGCGTAACTTCGGGCTTACGCGAGGAAGGAGGTGGTCTGAAGTTGAATGACAAACGGACACGTGAGGTGGCTGTCCGCTAGCCACGATGCTCTCGGGATCACTGACCGCACGACGGCTGGCGAATCCCAGGCAGCTACCCGACCCCCGAGCCCTCCGGTCACGTCCAGATCGGAACTCCACGAAATGCGAAACCCCCGGGCTTCGTCTCGTGGACGGGCCCGGGGGTCGCTGCTGTTCTGGGGTGGTCAGCCGATGTAGCGCTGGAGGCGTGCGGAGTACCGCGGCGCGAGGGGGCCGTCGGCGACGACGCGCTCCTCGACGTATGCCAGATCGCCGCCTTCGACGATGCCGTAGAGGCGCTTGGCCCCACCGATGAGCTCACCGGACTCGCTGCGGATCACGACGTCGGTCGCGAGTTCCCACGACGACTGCGTGAGCGCCTGACCGTAGAACAGTTCGACGACGCCGGACGCGTGCGTGAGGAGGAGCTCGACGACTTCCTCGTTGGTGCTGCCGGGGATGCCGTCGCCGGCGACCCGCCAGAAGCCGCTCTCGCGCTGATCGGGGCCGACGTAACCGCCGTCGGCATCCAGACGCCAGCTGCGGGAATCCCACGCCAGGTAGTTCTCGCCGTCGTGCGAGATGATGATCTGCTGGCCGAACGGGTAGTCGCCGGTCTCCGGGTCGTGACCCTCGCCCTCGCCGCGCCACACGCCGACGAGCGGCAGGAGCGCGAGCATGCCGGGGTTCAGGTCCGGCCCGAGTCGCAGATTCGCGGTGTCCTCGGGCAGGGGGAGATCGGGCAGCGTCGGGATGTTGCGTCCCGCCGTGTCCTTCGCGCGCTCTTCGGCAGCCGCGACTGCACGGTCGCCGCTGCCACGGACAACGTGCGACTCGGTGTCGTCAGGCTGCTTTTCTGAGCCCGCGTCCGGATCCTGATTCACGGCTTGTCGGTGACCAGTCGGTACACGACGTACAGCGAGAACCAGGTGATCAGGATGGCAGCAAGAACCAGGAGAACCTCGAAGAAGATGACCACGGGCCCATCTTAGACCGCGTCCCCGCGGCGTCAGAAATCGGACGGGACTGTGCGGTCGGGTGAATCGATCCGGCGGAATCCGCCTCGACGCCCGAAATGCGGGAGTACGGTGCTCCCGAATCGCCAACGGAACAAGATCAGCCACGTCTGCAGTGGTGCGAACGGTCGGAGGTGTCGATGAGTCGGACGAGGTGTCGGGCGGTCGCGTGCACTCTGGGTGGGCTGCTCACCGCGGTGATGCTGCTCGGGACCGGTGTCGCTGCAGCGGCGGAGGGATCGGCGGACTCCGGATCGGGTTCGACGCGCACGCCGACCGTGAATCCGAACAACTACGGGGCCGACTGTCCCGACATTCTGGTGGTCGCGACGTCGGGTGCCGGGGATTCGACCGCCGATCGCGATCCGTTCGACGACAAGGACCGGGTGCCGGGGTCCAACTGGCTCAACCAGGTCACGGTGCCGCTCGGGGAGGCCAACCGTGAGCAACCCGGCAGGGTCGGGTGGGTGTACGTGCCGTACCCGTCGACGTACGGCCTGGGCCTGCTGTCGGATGTGCCGACGTACCAGGATTCGGTGGCGGCCGGTGTGACGTCGCTGAACCGGATCCTGGACGAGAAGAAGACCCAGTGCGGCACTGCGACGAGGTTTGCGTTGCTCGGCTACAGCGTGGGTGCCGAAGTCACCGAGCGCGTCTCGCGCGACATCGGTCACCGGGGAGCGTCAGCGGCGGTCACCGCCGCCGACATCGCCGGTGTCGCGCTGGTCGGTGACCCGTACCGGCCCGCCGGGACACCGTCACTCGGCGAACCGGGCCCGGCCGGTGGCGGCTTCATGGCGTCGGAGCCGGCCGACTACGGCGCGCTCGACGGCAAGATCCTCTACGACTGCCGTCCGATGGACATCGCGTGCGACGCCCCGCCGGACGTCGCGCTGCTCGAACTCGCGCTCGGGGTTCTGGGGCAGATGCGGTTCACGATCCTCAACCCCGTGCAGACGTTCGCGGACTTCGGCCGTGTCGCCTCCGACATGTCTGCGCGCGCGATCGCCCACATCGTCTCCCGCGAGGACTGGTTCACGTCCGGCGAGTCGCTGCTCGACGTTCTGCGCACGGTTGCGGACCAGACGTACCGCGACGATGCGGCGACTGCTGAGGCCACTCCGGAACGCGTTGCCGCACTGGATGCCTGGGCTCGTGGCCCGGGTGCCGAGGTGGTCCGGGCCAAGCTGGCAGCGGAGGGCGCCGGGTTCCTCGAGGACAATCGCGGCATCGTCGACCTGATCGTGAAGCCGTACATCGTGCTGGGTCCGCTCCAGCACATCCTGTACTGGCTTCCCGGTCCCGCCCCGCTTCTCGGCGACAGCGGGAGGGTCACCGACTGGATCGACACCCTCCCGGCGGCCGGGGGCTAGACGACGGAAAAAGGGGCACCACTCCGAGCGGAGTGGTGCCCCCTTCTCAGTTCGGTATCGACCTACTTGGCGACGGTCACGTCGACGGCGTAGACGCCGGCACTGTCCGGATTGATCGTCACGTCACCGTTGCCGGTGCTCGACAGCGCGCGCACCTTCCAGGTGCCGGGCGCGGCGAAGAAGCGGAAGTCGCCGGTCGCGGATGCGACGACCTCGGCGGTGAACTCGTCGGTGCCGTCGAGCAGGCGGACGAATGCGCCGCCCACCGGCTGACCGTCAGCGGCCACGACGCGGCCGGTGATGACGGTTTCCTTCTCGACGTTGACGCCCGCGGGCAGGGTCTGGGTCTGAACAGGTGCTCCGCACATATCTCTTATGCTCCCAACTCGATCGGTGCGCCGACCAGTGAGCCGTACTCGACCCAGCTGCCGTCGTAGTTCTTCACGTTCTGCTTGCCGAGGATCTCCTGCAGCACGAACCAGGTGTGGCTCGAGCGCTCGCCGATGCGGCAGTAGGCGATGGTGTCCTTGGTCTCGTCGAAGCCCTTGTCCGCGTACAGCTTCGCGAGGGCCTCGTCGGACTTGAAGGTGCCGTCCTCGTTGGCGGTGGTGCTCCACGGGATGTTGATGGCGCCCGGGACGTGTCCGCGCTGCTGCGCCTGCTCCTGCGGAAGGTGGGCCGGGGCCAGGATCTTGCCCGAGAACTCGTCGGGGGAGCGGACGTCGACCAGGTTGGCCGAACCGATCGCGGCGATCACGTCGTCACGGAACGCGCGGATCGAGGTGTCGGCTGCGGCAGCCTTGTACTCGGTGGCCGGACGAGTGACGGTCTCGCTCGACAGCGGACGGCCGTCGAGTTCCCACTTCTTGCGGCCGCCGTCGATCAGCTTGATGTCCTGGTGGCCGTACAGCTTGAAGTACCAGTACGCATAGGCGGCGAACCAATTGTTGTTGCCGCCGTACAGGACCACGGTGTCGTCGTTGGCGACGCCCTTGGCGGACAGCAGGGCCGAGAACTGCTCCTGGTTCAGGAAGTCGCGGCGGACGCCGTCCTGCAGATCCTTGCGCCAGTCGAGCCGGATCGCGCCCTCGATGTGGCTGCTCTCGTAGGCGGCGGTGTCCTCGTCGACCTCGATGAAGACGGTCTTGGGAGCGTTGAGGTTCTGCTCTGCCCAGTCTGCGGAGACCAGGACGTCGGAGCGAGCCATGAAGTGTCCTTTCGATGGTGGAACGGCGGGTGAGAACGGGTTGGAGAGCGGTGGAGCGTGCGGAATCCGTACGGGCACAGGCTCGTACCGTGGGCGGAATCCGGAACGTCGGGTCAGGCTGCGCTGGGCGTGGTGCCGCCGCGCAGGCGGGCGGCCAGCGGGTAGATCTGGCAGCCGAGGCAGATGCCGAAGGCGGCGTTGAGCAGCGCGGCAAACAGCGCGAAGCCGGTCGCGATGCCGCCGACGACTCCCGCGCCGAGCAGGAAGGCGACCGTGCCGACGGCGGCGAAAGCGAGGCCGACTCCCTGCGCGAAACGCAGCGGGGCGACGGGTTCGCGCTCGACCGTCGGGCTCAGTCGTGGTGCGACGAAGGCCGCGAACAACCGGCCGTACGGGCTGCGGCGGGGACCGGCGACGGCGCCGATCGCGAAGACCACGGCCTGCGCGGCCAGCAGCAGGCCTGCGGCGAGTGTGGAGCCCGTCGACAGCGCCAGCACCACGACCAGGACGGCGGTGGTGACCCATGCGGCGAAGCGCGGACCCCGGATGTCGACCTGCTGGGCCGTGAGTGTGGACGTGGGAGATGCCATTGTGGAGTGCTCCTGCGGGCTACCGATTGTTGACATGCCGCCGGGAAATCGCGGCAGGGACCGGACTCGGGGATTCACCGATCACGGACGGGGATCTCAGCGAGAAGCGCTGGGCAGAAAACAGACCGTCTGCGTGATCAGCAGCAGGGACAGCAACAACCACCGAGGCGGCACAGATCGACTGCGCGGCGACGGGTGAGCATCAGCTCGTGGTTGGCGTACACGTGGTGCAGCGTACCCGGTTTTTCAGGAATCGGGGTGCCCTGTTTGGAGTAGGGGCGCGAGCGCAGTCTCGAGATCGGCGGCGGACGGTACCCCGGAAATCCGGAATCGCTCGGTGAGCGCGCCGTCGAGGATGAAGGTCGTCGGCAGCGACAGGACGCCCAGAGTCTTTGCCAGAGCGGGATGCCGGTCGATGTCGAGTTCCACCTCGGTGGCGGCGGGGAGGCCGTCGGCGTCGGTGCCGAGGCGAGAGACGACCTGTTCGACGACGCGTCGGACGGCGGCGCACGGGCCGCACCAGTCGGCCGAGAAATGCAGCACGATCGGTCGTCCGGTCGCGGTGACACCGGCGGCCGCGAACTGGGCTGCCCGTTCGTCGTCCACCACTCCGGTGGTCGACGGTGTGGAGGCGCGAACCTTGCCGGCGCGGGACTGCAGGACCAACCCCACGGCCACCGTCGCCGCGACCGCCGCGACGAGAATGATGAGAGCGGTCACAGCTGGGCCTGCAACTCGTCGAGGTTGATCGTCAGGTCGTCGCCGCTTCCCTCGATGACGATCTGCGACCCCTGCGCGTACACATCGGTGGGCATGATGCCGAACGGCAGCGACTGCGGGTCGATCGTCTTGGTGAAGCGGTCGAGCACCTGCTGGCGCAACGGGGCCGGCACCGTGAACTCGGACTCGCCGGTGGGGTCGAAGTTGAAATCGGTGGCGACGATCATCAACTGCTCGCCGCGCAGCACCAGGTCCGCCTGCACGCTCACCGAAGTCTGCAGCGGTCCGACCGGAACCGTGCCGGTGAGCACGATGCCGCCGTCGTCGGTGGTGGAACCGGATCCGCCGGACCCGCCGGTGCCGTCGGACTTACTTGCCGGTGGTGCGGAAACCTGCAGGTCGGGGATGCCGAGGAACTTGCCGAGGTCGGTGGCGTCGATCTTCATGCGGCCCTCGAGATGATCGACCGGAACTGTGTGGACCGAGCCGTCGATCAGTGCGGACGGCGGGACGGAGACCCCGTTGAGGGTCGCCTCGATCGTGACCTCGCCGATCATGTCGGCCTCGACCTGTTGCGCACGGATCTCGATGTTCTCGTACTTGCCGTTCCACGCCTGCGTGACGAACGGGAATCCGTGGATGGTCACCTCGGGGTCCGCGTTGAGCGATCCGCCCTCCCGTAGCGCGCGTGAGACCCGGAACTCGGAGTAGGCGGCGGCGCCGAAATCGACGACGACGACAAGTCCGACGAGGCATACCAGGCCGATGATGAGTTTGCGCACCACATCATTGTTACCGAGTCCGTCGGGCACCGGTGCGATGGTCCTGGTCGAACTCGCGCTAATCTGTCCCCGAAACATGAACGTCGGTCCACTCGGTGTCGGCCCCTGCGTCGGCACTCGCGACGCAGAGAGGGAGGTTGAGTGGAGCTGTTGCTTCTGACCTCCGACCCCAATCCCGATACGGTGCTGCCCTCGTTGGCATTGCTGTCGCACTCCGTGCGCCCCGCTCCGACGGAAGTTTCGTCGTTGCTGGAGGCGGGCGCGGCGGATGTGGCACTCGTCGATGCCCGCACTGACCTGGCCGCCGCGCGCGGCCTGTGCAGGCTGCTCGGCAGCACCGGATCTGCGATTCCGGTCGTAGCCGTACTCACCGAAGGCGGCTTGGTCGCGGTGAATTCCGACTGGGGGCTCGACGACATCCTGTTGCCGTCGACCGGCCCCGCCGAACTGGACGCGCGACTGCGATTGTTGGTCGGCCGCAACGGCGGGGTGGCGAGCCCCGAGGCTGCGGGCAAGATCACGCTCGGCGAGCTGGTCATCGACGAGGGGACGTACACCGCACGACTGCGGGGACGGCCCCTCGATCTGACTTACAAGGAGTTCGAACTCCTCAAGTACCTCGCGCAGCACGCCGGCAGGGTCTTCACCCGCGCCCAGTTGCTGCAGGAGGTCTGGGGTTACGACTTCTTCGGTGGCACCCGCACCGTTGACGTCCACGTGCGACGGCTGCGCGCCAAGCTCGGCACCGAGTACGAGTCGCTGATCGGCACCGTCCGCAACGTCGGCTACAAGGCTGTGCGTCCCGCGCGTGCCGCAGCCAGGCCCGGGCCCGCCGTGGACGACCCGGATATGTCGGACGACTCCGGGGAGACCGACCTGACACCCACCAACGGATCGGCGTATTGATGACCGTGCAACAGCTCGACTGGATCGATTCACCGCCGGTCGACGCGGTTCGCGCGATGATCGCGCAGGCCACGACGGTCGACGGCACGGCGCCCATCTCGGAACAGGCCGTGCACGCGCTCACCACGGACGGGCCTGCGCGCCACCTGGTCTGCACGGTCGACGGCCGGGTCGTGGGCTACGCGCAGCTCGAACCCGGGCACGCCGACCATCCCGCGATGGCGGAGGTGGTGGTGGACCCGTCCGAGCGCGGCGCCGGAGTCGGCGGACGTCTGGTGTCCGGGGTGCTCGAGGCCGGTGGTCCGGGAACGCGGGTGTGGGCACACGGCAATCTGCCCGCCGCGGTCGCCGTCGCGCGCCGGCTGGGCCTGTCGGGTGCGCGCGAGTTGCTGCAGTTGCGCCGCTCGCTCACCACCCCGGAACTGCCCGACGTCGTGGTGCCGGACGGTGTCACGCTGCGGACGTATCGCGGACCGGAGGACGACGCCGAACTGCTGCGGGTCAACGCGGCCGCGTTCGCGTGGCATCCGGAGCAGGGGACGTGGACGCAGCGCGAGATCGACGAGCGCCGCTCCGAGGCGTGGTTCGACCCGGAGGGGTTGTTCCTGGCGTACCCGTCGGAGGGCTCCGGCGGCGACCCCCATCGCCTGCTCGGCTTCCACTGGACGAAGGTGCACGCGCCGGAGAACGGCACCCCCGCGCTCGGCGAGGTGTACGTGGTGGGGATCGACCCCGACGCGCAGGGCCGGGGCCTGGGCCGGGTGCTCACCCTCGCGGGGCTGCGCTATCTGCGCGACCGTGGACTGGACACCGTGCTGCTGTACGTCGAGGGCGACAACACCGCCGCGCTGCGCACGTACGAGCGTCTCGGATTCGAGCGATTTCACGTGGATGTCGCGTACGCCGCGCAGTCCTGATCAGCTCTTTCGGTCGGTGTGATTCACATCTCGGCAGGTTTACCGTGGGTGTTCATCTTCCGTTCACCGAACCGGGTCCCGCTGGCTACCGTGCCCCCCTACCTTTCTGGCCAGGGTGGCGAAACGTCGCCCGGCGCGGGTCGCCAACGTCCCGCGCTTCCCATGCCGCCCGACACTGGGCGGGACGCTAGACCAGCGGAGGACCAGGGTGAATCTCGACCGTAAGGGCGCACTGCTCGGAGTGGTAGCTGTCGGTGCCGTGACGGCGATGTCTCTGACCGCGTGCGGCAGCGACAACAACGCGGCGTCGTCCACCGTCGACACGTCGGCGTCCACCGCCCTGTGTGACGGCAAGGAGAAGCTCTCCGGCGCCGGATCGTCTGCGCAGAAGAACGCGATGGACGAGTTCACCTCGACCTACATCGCGGCCTGCCAGCAGAAGGGCAAGAGCGTCAACGTCGCGTACAACCCCAGCGGCTCCGGCGACGGCCGCACGCAGTTCATCGCGAAGAACATCGACTTCGCCGGGTCCGACTCGGCGATCAAGGGCGAGCAGGCCGATCAGGCCAAGGCCCGCTGCGCCGGCAACGACGCGTGGAACCTGCCGCTCGTGTTCGGTCCCGTCTCGATCGCCTACAACATCGATGGTGTCGACGATCTGGTGCTCAACGGCGAGACCATCGCAAAGATCTTCAACGGTGGCATCACCAACTGGAACGACCCGGCGATCGCGGCGCTGAACTCCGGCGTCACACTGCCCGACGAGAAGATCAGCCCGATCGTGCGTTCGGACTCGTCCGGCACGAGCGACAACTTCCAGCAGTACCTCGAGACGGCGTCGGGCGGTGCGTGGACCCAGGGTGCCGGCTCCGACTTCAAGGGCGGCGTCGGCGAGGGCGCGAAGGGCTCGGCCGGTGTCGCGCAGGCCGTTGCGACTGCCCCCGGTTCGATCACGTACGTCGAGAAGTCCTTCGCGGATCAGCAGAAGCTGCCCTCCGCGCAGATCGACACGGGCGCCGGCGCGGTGAAGCTCACGCAGGAGACGGCGTCCAAGGCCATCGCGAATGCAGCTTTCAAGGGCTCGGGTGTCGGTGACCTCACACTCGACCTGAAGTCGATCTACGGCACCAAGGAAGCCGGCGCCTACCCGCTGGTCCTCGCGACCTACGAGATCGTGTGCTCCAAGGGCTACGACGCCGCCACCGCCAATGCCGTGAAGTCGTTCCTGGCCAGCGCCGCGAACGAGGGACAGCAGACGCTGGCCGAGCAGGGCTACGTGCCGCTGCCGGAATCCTTCCGCGCCAAGATCAACGAGTCGATCTCCGCGATCTCCGCCTGATCGGAACGATCGTTCGACGGACCGCCCATCTATATTCAGACGGAGAATGTGAGCGCAGATGACTGACGCGAGCACAAGGTCGACACCACGCGCCTCCGACCCCGCGGACGGCGGGGCCGGGGTGGGCGGTCCGCACGGTAACCCGGAGGCCCCGATCAGTACCCCACAGGCCACGAAGAACAAGACGGTCACTCGACCCGGCGACCGGATCTTCGGATCGCTGGCGTCGGGATCGGCGGTCTTCATCACGCTGCTCGTCGCCGCGGTCGGCATCTTCCTGATCTGGCGTGCGGTCCCCGCACTGCAGCGCAACGAGGTCAACTTCCTCACCAGCCGGGCGTGGGACACCGAGAACATCAACGCGATGGCGTTCGGTGTCCTGGATCTGCTGCAGGTGACCGTGATGGTCTCGGTCTTCGCCCTCGTACTGGCGATGCCGGTTGCCCTCGGCATCGCGATCTTCCTCACCGAGTACGCGCCGAAGAAGTTGGCGCGCCCGCTCGCATACGTCATCGACCTGCTCGCGGCGGTGCCGTCGATCGTGTACGGCCTGTGGGGTCTGCTGATCTTCGCTCCCGCGATTGCACCGGTTGCGGTGTGGCTCAACGAGAATCTCGGGTGGATCCCGATCTTCGCGGACGGGACCGGTTCGATTCGCGGCGGCGGCACCATTTTCACCGCCGGCATCGTGCTCGCGGTGATGATCCTGCCGGTGATCACCGCAGTGACCCGCGAGGTGTTCGCGCAGACCCCCAAGGCGCACGTCGAGGCCGCGCTGGCGCTCGGCGCCACCCGCTGGGAAGTGGTGCGCACCACTGTCATCCCGTTCGGCAAGTCCGGCTACATCAGCGGCTCCATGCTCGGCCTCGGCCGCGCGCTCGGCGAGACGATGGCGTTGTACATGATCCTGCGCACGACGTCGCAGTCGTTCGGTGGATCCCTGTTCGACAGCGGTTCGACGATCGCATCCAAGATCGCCCTCGGCTACGCCGAGTTCAACAACAACATCCAGGCGGGCGCGTACATCGCCGCCGGCCTGGTCCTCTTCGTGCTCACCTTCGTGGTCAACGCGGCGGCGCGTGCTGCGATCGCCGGAAAGCGGGACTGACCGATGACCAGCGTCCTCGACAAGCCGATCAAGGCACCCGCGTTCCAGGGCGTCGGACTCCGCCGCCGAGCCACCAATCTCACCGCTACCGTGCTGGTGACCCTGTCCGTCCTCGTCGCGCTCGTGCCGCTCGTGTGGGTGCTGTGGACCGTGGTCGTCAAGGGCATCGGCGCGATCACGACACAGACGTGGTTCACGCACTCGCTGAGCGGGCTCTCCGGGTCGGCCGAGGGCGGCGGCATCTACCACGCCCTCATCGGCACCCTCATGCAGGGACTCGTGTGCGCCGCGTTGTCGGTTCCGCTCGGCCTATTCGTCGCCGTCTATCTCGTGGAGTACGCGGGCAATTCGCGACTCGGCAAGCTCACGACGTTCATGGTCGACATCCTCTCGGGTGTGCCCTCGATCGTCGCGGCGTTGTTCATCTACGCGCTGTGGATCGCGACGTTCGGCTTCCCCAAGTCGGCGTTCGCGGTGTCGCTGGCACTGGTGCTGCTGATGGTCCCCGTCGTGGTCCGCAGCACGGAGGAGATGCTGCGCATCGTGCCGAACGATCTGCGCGAGGCGTCGTACGCCCTGGGTGTTCCCAAGTGGAAGACCATCGCCCGCATCGTCGTTCCGACCGCGCTGCCCGGCATCATCACCGGCGTCATGCTCGCCCTGGCCCGCGTGCTCGGCGAGACCGCGCCGCTGCTGATCCTGGTGGGCTACGCGCCGTTCATCAACTTCAACTTGTTCGGCGGCGAGATGGGCACGCTGCCCGGCGTGATGGTCGCGGAGATGAACAACCCCACCGACGCAGGCTCCAACCGGATCTGGGGTGCGGCCCTGACCCTCATCCTCCTCATCGCGGTCCTCAACATCGTCGCCAAGACCATCGGACACTTCGCGTCGGTGCGCAACAAGTGAGCAGCGAACACGCGGCGATCGACACAGCCACCGCAACCCCCGAACCTCGTAAGCACATACTCGAGCTGACGCTCGCATCAGTAGGGAGCCGATAATGGCCAAGCGTCTGGATCTCAAGGACGTCAACATCTACTACGGCAAGTTCCACGCCGTCGCCGATGTCGGGCTGTCGGTGCCCCCGCGCAGCGTCACCGCGTTCATCGGCCCGTCGGGCTGCGGCAAGTCGACGGTGCTGCGCTCGCTCAACCGCATGCACGAGGTGACGCCGGGTGCTCGCGTCGAGGGTTCCGTGCTGCTCGACGGCGAGGACATCTACGGCTCCAGCGTGGACCCGGTCGGCGTCCGCAAGACGATTGGCATGGTGTTCCAGCGGCCCAACCCGTTCCCGACGATGTCGATCCGCGACAACGTTGTGGCCGGCCTCAAACTGCAGGGCATGCGCGACAAGAAGAAGCTCGACGAGATCGCCGAGCAGTCGCTGCGCGGCGCGAACCTGTGGACCGAGGTCAAGGACCGCCTCGACAAGCCCGGCGGCGGCCTGTCCGGTGGTCAGCAGCAGCGTCTGTGCATCGCCCGCGCCATCGCGGTCTCGCCCGACGTCCTGCTGATGGACGAGCCGTGTTCGGCGCTCGATCCGATCTCGACGCTCGCGATCGAGGACCTCATCACCGAGCTGAAGAAGGACTTCACGATCGTCATCGTCACGCACAACATGCAGCAGGCTGCGCGCGTGAGCGACCAGACGGCGTTCTTCAACCTCGAGGCCACCGGCAAGCCGGGCAAGCTCATCGAGATCGACGACACCGAGAAGATCTTCTCCAACCCCACCCAGAAGGCCACGGAGGACTACATCTCGGGCCGCTTCGGCTGAGTCCTGCAGCCCGTGCCCCTACGAGTCGGTGAGGGTGGTCCGGATGCTGTATCGGTCGGCGGGATGGATGTGGAAGCTGACCGACAGCATCGCCCCGTCGGTCGCGTAGTGCCGACGGGTGATGACCAGCGCGGGCGCACGTGGTTCGGCGTCGAGCGCGGCCGCGACGTCGTCGGTGAGCATGGCGGCGCGCACTTCCTGTTCGATCGTGTGTCCGCGCAGCGACTCCCGGTCGAAGTCGCCGCGCAGCAAACGCTCTCGCCCGGGCGCCTCGGCGCGGATGTACTGGTCGCTCCAGCACAACGGCTGTTTGGAGCCCGTGCGCAGGTAGCGCGGTCCGGCCACGAGGAACCAGCGTGAGCCGGGCTCGACGTCCAGTCGGGCTGCGAGTGCGAAGTCGGCCACCACCTCGCCGGTGGACGGTCGTCGAATCTTGGTCTTCTCCACGAGCGTGATGATCTCGTCCTTGCTGGAGACGAATTGCACGTACGGGTTCTCTGGCTCGCGGGACAGCACGGTGGTGCCGGCGCGGGCGCGGCGCTCGATCATGCCGAGGTTCTCGAGATGCTGCAGCGCCTGTCGGACGGTGCCTCGACTCATGCCGTGTTGCTCGCACAGTTCGGTCTCTTTGGGCAGCTTGGAACCGACCGGGTAGACGCCGCCCGCGATGTCCCTCTCCAGTGCCTCGGCAAGTGCCTGGTAGCGCGTCTGCCGCACAGTCATTCGATCAATTCCTTCGCGCGTCGCGCCGTGCTGCGCGCTCGCTGCCCCATGGCGTCGTCGGTGGGCCGGGTGGGGTCGAGACGCGATCGCTGGTGGATGCCCTCGAGCAGAACGGCCAGACGATAGTTGTACAGCACCCTGTAGTACGTCAGGTCGACGGCGTCGCCGATGCCCCGCCTGCTCGCGTAGCGGGCCGCCATGTACTGCTGTGTCGGCCAGCCGTCCTCGGGGCGATAGACCTCTCGGCACACCTCCAGGAAACCGGCGAGATCGAGCAGGGGGTCGCCGATCGTCGTGGTCTCCCAATCGAGGACGGCGCTGACCCGCACCGGATCGTCGACCGCGATCAGGACGTTCATCATGTGGTAATCGCCGTGCATCAGGGTCGGCTGCCAAGACGTGGGCAGGTGGCCGTCGAGCCACGCGATCACGTCCTCGAGGCCGTCGAGCCCGTTCTCGCCGTAGGACCGCAGTTGTCCTGTCCAGCGCGCGGTCTGGCGTTCATGAAAGCCGTCGGGCCGCCCGAAGTCGTCGAGGCCCACCCTGCGCCAGTCGACGTCGTGCAGGTGGGCGAGGGCATCGATCAGCGCGTCCACGACAGCGGTGGGCTCGGGGGCGGCGTGCAGCTGCGCGAGGTGTCGCGGCATCGGGCTGATGCCGTCGACGTCCTCCATCAGATAGAACTCGGTGCCCAGCACGGCCGGATCGTCGCACAGCGCCACCGGTGCGGGGTGCGGTACTCGGGTGCCACCGAGCGCCCCGAGAACCCGGAACTCGCGCCGCAACCCCGCTGCCGCCGCATCGATCGCGACGGCAGCGGGACTACGGAGTATCCACGTCGCGTCCGCCCGGCGCAGACGAAACATGACGTGTGACCGTCCGCCTCGCACCGGTGTGACATCGGTGGTTGCACCGCAATGCAGTTCGTTCTCGTCGAGCCATCGGTCGAGCGATCGGCGCTGCTCGGCCGAGAGGCCCATGCGCGCAGCCTCAGTTCCGGTCGTCGGCGGTGTACCGGATCAGGCCGCGGATGTTCCTGCCGTCCAGCATGTCCTGGTAGCCGTCGTTGATCTCCTCGAGGCGGTAGGTGTTCGTGATGAGATCGTCGAGGTTGAGCTTTCCGGCGTGGTACATCGACAGCAGGGAGGGGATGTCCTTGCGGGGGTTGGCACCACCGAAGATCGTGCCGCACAGCTGCTTCTGCAGCATCGACAGCTGGAACAGACTGAGTCGGGTGTCCATGTCCGTCACGGACGCGAGGCCGATGACGACGCACTTACCGCCCTTGGCGGTCAGAATCATGGCCGGTTCGATGTCCTCGCCGTGCACCACGCCCATCGCCAGCATCACCTTGTCGGCCATCCGACCCCACGTGATCTCCATGACCGGCTCGATCGCCTCCGCCATGGAGGCGAAGGTGTGCGTGGCGCCGAAGCGCTTGGCCTGGTCCCGGTGGAACTCGACCGGGTCGATCGCGATGATGCGTTCGGCGCCGGCCGCTGCCGCCGCCTGGACCGCGTTGATGCCGATGCCGCCGACACCGACGACGACCACGCTCTCGCCCGGACGCACCTCGGCGATGTTGACCGCCGACCCCCATCCGGTGGTGACACCGCACCCGACGAGCGCAGCCGCCTCGAGCGAGATGTACGGCTCGATCTTGACCACCGAGTACTGGTGCACGGTCACGTACGGCGAGAACGTGCCCAGTAGACACATCGGGATGACGTCCTGGCCACGTGCCTGGACGCGGTGCGTGCCGTCGGAGATCGCTTGACCGGTAAGTAGATACATGCCGAGGTCGCAGAGATTCTGGTGACCGGTGGAGCACTGGGCGCAGTGGCCACAGGCGGGAATGAACGACAGCACCACGTGATCGCCCTCCGCCAACCCCTTCACACCGGGCCCGACCTTGGTGATCACACCGGCGCCCTCGTGTCCGCCGAGCGCGGGGAATCCCGGCAGTGCGATGTCGCCGGTGACGAGATGATGGTCCGAGTGGCACAGTCCCGACGCGGCAAGCTCTACCTGGACCTCACCCTCGCGCGGATCACCGAGATCGATCTCCTCGACCGACCACGGCTCGTTCACTCCCCACAGAATTGCGCCCTTGGTCTTCATGTTGCGGATTCCCTTTCACGAGACGAGACAGCGATGACGAACTTCGATGAAAGTGCGCGATCTTCAGGTCGCCGTCGACGAGCATCAGTGAACGCATGCGGCGTACCTCGTCTTCGAATGTTCAAGTGCGTGAACGGCTGACGGTGGGAACCTCTCGCGCATCTTCCCTTTTCCGGGAACGCTCACACAATGGCACTGCTGCGGGCGGCGTGTCAACGGATTCCGCGACACTCGGGAGATAAATAAGTCTAGACAAAATATCTAGTCACGGTATAGACAATATTTGCCGTTGTCTGCTGGGCTGCCAATTGGATTGTTCTGGTGCAGAGAGGGTCTGGTTCGGATGAGTGGACTGAGGTTCGACGGCAGGGTCGTCGCCATCACCGGCGCGAAGCACGGCATGGGGCAGGAGCATGCCCTGCTGTTGGCTCAGCGTGGGGCGAAGGTCGTCGTCAACGACATCGCGGGAGCCTCGGAGACGGTCGAACGGGTGCGCGCGGCAGGCGGCATCGCGGTGGAGAACAACAGCGACATCACCGATCCGTCCGGCACCGATCGAATCGTCCAGGACGCGTTGGATGCGTGGGGGCGACTGGACGTGGTGATCAACAATGCGGCGTGGGGCGGAGGTACGCTGCCGGATCACGCGATGGTGCAGGGCACCCTCGCCGTGCATCTCATCGGCACGATCAACATCATTCGTTCCGTGATGCCGATATTCCGACGTCAGCGGTACGGTCGCATCGTCAACACAGGATCGGGTTCGGTGCTGGGCATTCCGATGACCGGCGTGTACGCCGCGGGTAAGGGCGGTGTGCTCGCGCACACCCGAGTGCTCTCCAACGAACTCGCCGCCGAGCGTGTCACGAGTCCGGACCTCGACATCAAGGTGAATCTGGTGATGCCGGCGGCGCAGACACCGAACATGCCGCGTGTACCCGACGAGCGCTTCCAGGCGATGTTGGACAATGCTTTCGCGCCGGCCAAAGTGTCGCCGCTGGTCGCGCTGCTGGCCCACGAACAGTGCCCCGTCTCCGGCGAAGCCATCCAGGCCGGAGCGGGTCGGCAGTCTCGGTTCATCCTCGCCACCACCGAGGGATGGCAGGCGCCCGACGACGAACCGACACCCGAGAACATCCTCGAGCACTGGGACCAGGTGATGGCAGGCAAGGATCTGCGTGAGCCCGTCGGCACAATGAGTGATCTCCTCGGACGCCGAGGCGAGCACCCCTACAGCGTCGCCGAACTCATCCAGTGGGCCCGGTCCGATCCGAACAACCCGATTCACAGCCGTCCGGCCGAGCAACAGCGCTTGCGTGAGGAGGCAGCCAAGCTCGTCGAGTGACGCTTCGCCCTGTGGATCCGGCAATGCCCAGGACATCGAGTCGAGAGGACGAGGACGCGCGCATGTATTTCGAGACGACCACCGGCCCTGCGGTGCCGGCCTACGACGAGTTGCCCACGGACGGTGCGGGTCGACCGTGTGGATGGCACGTCTTCGGTGCCGACGACCAAGTTGGACGAGTCAATCTGCAGACGCCCGCCCGGATCGTGGCCGCCGCCGGGCTGGTCCGTAAGGGCGCCGTCTTCCCTGTCAACACGGCGCCGGACGTCATCGATCCGCCTCTGTTCATGCGAGAGTCGTTGATCCACGAGGTATCGGCCGGAACTGACGGAACCACGCTGGACGACCGGATCGACAGGTTCTATCCACAGGCCGGCGCTCAATGGGACTCGTTGTCTCACGTCGCCTTCGGCGCCGATGCGTTCTACAACGGCCACACGCTGGACGGTGTCCTGGGAGGGGCGCTCGGAATCGAGGTCTGGGCGCGACGGGGCATCGCCGGGCGGGCTGTGCTGCTGGACGCGGAGTCGGCGATGCGCGCGATCGACCCGAACTACTGTGCGGGCTCGCGGACCCCGATCGGCGTCGCGGATCTCGATCGGGCACTCGCCGCTACGCGAGTGCGGTTGGTGGCCGGCGACATCGTTCTGCTGTACACGGGGTTCCTGGATTGGTATGTAGCGCAATCCGATCAGCTCAAACGTGATTGGGCCGCGGATCCACAGCGCGTGGAATCGGCCGGCCTCGAGGACAGCGAGGACGTCGCGCGCTGGCTGTGGGACCACGGCGTCGTGGGCATCGCCGCCGACAATCCGGGGCTCGAGGCCTGGCGGCCGGAGTTCGAGCGCGGCAACGGAATGATGCGGTGGTTGCATCCGACGCTCATCGGATCGTTCGGGATGGCGGTGGGCGAGCTGTGGAATCTCGGGCCGGTCACCCGTGACTGCCGCAGCGACGGGGTGTGGGAGATGTTCCTCGCGAGTGCACCACTCGATATCCCGGGCGGTGTGGGCACGACCGCCAACACGCTCCTCCTCAAATGACGCCCACTACGCGACGCCGCCTCGACGATCGGAAGAGCTGACATGACCGACTTCGCCATCGACCCGAAGCTGTCCGAGCAGCTCGACTGGATCCGTGAGCTGGTGCGCAAGGAGATCGAGCCGCTCGATCTCGAGTACGGTCACGAGAGCGTGATCTACGACAAGTCGCACCCCGTGCACGACCGCCGCATTCGACCGTTGCAGGAGCGCGTTCGAGAGCGTGGTCTGTGGTCGTGTCACCTGACTCCCGACCTCGGCGGCCAGGGCTACGGCCAGGTGGCGCTCGCCCACATGAACGAGATCCTGGGGAGGTCGGCGTTCGCGCCCTCGGTGTTCGGCTGTCAGGCGCCAGACTCGGGCAACGCGGAGATCCTCGCGCACTACGGCAGCGACGCGCAGCGTGCGAGATACCTGGAACCATTGCTGCGAGGTGAGATCTCGTCGTGCTTCTCGATGACCGAACCGCACGGCGGTGCCGACCCTACCGCCTTCACCACGAGGGCGGTGCTGGACGGCGACGAATGGGTGATCGACGGGGAGAAGTGGTTCTCGTCGAGCGCGGCGTATGCGGCCTTCTTCATCGTCATGGCCGTGACCGACCCCGACGCCGCGCCCCACCGTCGTGCCTCGATGTTCCTGGTGCCGGCCGACACCGACGGGATCGAGATCGTTCGGCACACCGGGCTGGGGCTCGAGCCGGACGGTGCGGGCAACCATCCGTACGTGCGGTATCGCGATGTCCGGGCCCCGGTGGACGGCCTCATGGGTGAGGTGGGCGGCGCGTTCGAGATCTCCCAGGCACGACTGGGTGGAGGGCGCCTGCACCACGCGATGCGGACGGTTGGCGCCGTTCAGCGCTGCCTCGACATGGTCTGCGAACGCGCGCTCAGCCGCACCACTCGGGGTGCCTCGCTGGCGAGAAACCCTGTGACGCAGCAGAAGATCGCCGAGGCCTGGGTGGAGTTGACCCAGTTTCGCCTGCAGGTGTTGCACGCCGCCTGGGTGGTCGACACGCAGGGCGCCCGCGCAGCCCGCAGGGAGATCGCGGGTGTCAAGATCGCGACACCGCATGTGTACCACCGTGCGGTCCTGCGCACCATGCACCTACACGGGGCGTTGGGGATCTCCAACGAGATGCCGCTCGCGAAGATGCTGTTGTCGTCGGTCGCACTGGGCGTGGCGGACGGCCCCACCGAGGTGCACGAGGCCACGCTCGCCCGCGACGTGCTGGCAGGGTACCTGCCGTCACCGACCGACTGGCCCAGCGAGCATCTGCCGAGTCGGCGTGATCTGGTGGCTGACCGCGCGGGAGCGCGGCCTTGAGCGGGTCGGTGGAGCCGTTGTCGATGGCGGGCAGAATCGCGGTGGTGACCGGTGCCAGTAAAGGCCTCGGCCGGGCCATCGCCCTCGGCTATGCGGCCGCCGGCGCCACAGTCGTCGTGTCGAGCCGGAAGGAGCAGGCGTGTGAGACCGTCGTCGACGAGATCAGGGCGAGCGGCGGACAGGCCGTCGCCGTCCGATGTCACGTGGGTGACTGGAACGACTGCGCGGCGTTGACGGACAACGTCGTTCAGCGTTTCGGGCGGATCGACGTGCTGGTCAACAACGCAGGCATCGCGCCGTCGGTTCCGCGACTGGTCGACGTGACCGAGGAACTGTTCGACAAGACGTTCGCGGTCGACCTCAAGGGCCCGCTGCGGCTGATGGCGCTGGCGTCGGAGGTGATGCCGGACGGAAGCTCGATCGTCAACATCAGTTCCCGAGCATCGACGCGTCCGTCGCCGTGGACGAGCGTGTACGCCGCGGCCAAGGCGGGGCTCAACACCCTCACCGTGGCCGCGGCACAGGAGCTGGGCCCGAGGGGAATTCGGGTCAACACGATCGTGTGCGGCCCCTTCCGTACCGACAGCTTCGAGCGCGCCCTCGGATCGACCACCGACGAGTCGATGCTCACCGCGCGCATGCCGCTGCGCCGCATCGGCGACCCCGACGAGATCGTCGGGACCGCGGTGTGGCTGGCGACCCCCGCCTCGTCGTATGTGACCGGCGCACTCATCTCCGTCGACGGTGGCGCGTAGCGCGGCGCCCGTCACGCGCCGTCGGTGCGCAGCCTGATGTCGGCCACCACGCCGTGATGGTCGGATCCGGCGATGTCGATGCGTTCGAGACTCGTCACCGCCGCGCCCTTCGTGATGATGCGATCGATACCGGTGATCGCGGGGTACCACCGGGCCGCCGGCATCGTCGGAACCAACCCGGCACCAGCCTGATCCGCCGCGTCGGCGTAACCGTCGGTGAGTAGTGCCCGGTACTGCGGCTGGGTGTAGCTGGCGTTGAAGTCTCCGCTGACGATCACGTTGTCGCGCAGGGCATCCGCGCGCATCTCGTCGTGGATTCCCCGGAGCTCCGCCGCCCACAGCTGGGCCGGGAACAGGTAGGCGGGCGCGGGGTGGACTGCCAACAGCGCCAGCGGTTCTCTCAGCCCCACGTCGACGTCGGCGGTGAGGTTGGCGGACAGGTAGCCGTCGAGATCACGGGTGTTCGACAGTGGGAAGCGGCTGTAGATGCCGCCGCCCTCGCCGCCGGGGCCGCGTGAGACCACGAATCGGTGGGGGAGTGCCTCGTCGAGGCCGGCCAGGTGCATCGCCTCGATCGATTCGTCGGTCAGTTCCTGGACGGTCAGGATGTCGATGTCCCGGTTGCGGACGGTGCGGACGAGTTCCGCCGGATCCGCCTGTCCGATCTTCGTATTGGCCTGCATGACGCGGATCGTGGGTCCGGTGGCGGCGCTGGGGGAGACGCCGTCCGCGCCCGGCAGGTAGAGCGGTGCGAGCAACGCCGTACCCAGAGCGCAGACCGCGAGGCACGCGCCGGCCGCGATCCAGCGGCGGCCGAGCGTGGCGACGACGGCACCGAACAGCGTCAGCAGAAGCAACGAAGGCGTCCGGCCCGCGAGGAGGACGACGAACCGATTCTCCACCGGCACGGTCGATGCGAACAGGCCCACCGCCCCGTAGAGGGCGCAGAGCAGCCCGACGATGCCGGTCGATCGTTCGACGTGTCGAGGGAGGCGCACGCTTCGATCATGCCCTGGCGGTGGACCGCACGGACGGGGCGGACCGCGCGTCGCGATCGAGGAAACACGAAGCGCCCGCCGGGAATCCCGGCGGGCGCCTGCTGGAGAAGACTCGCTACAGCTCCGGATAGGTGCTGAGGTCGTCGGCCTCGGTGCGCGGCTCGACCGGCATCTTGCCGGTGACGAGGAAGATCACTCGGCGCGCGACCTCGACGGTGTGGTCGGCGAAGCGCTCGTAGAAGCGGCCCAGCAGCGTCACGTCGACGGCGGCGGCGACGCCGTGGCTCCACTCGCGGTCCATGAGCACGCTGAACAGGTGGCGATGGAGGTCGTCCATCGCGTCGTCTTCCTCGTTCATCCGCGCGGCCCGCTCGGGGTCGCGAGTCTCGAGGACCTCCTCGGCACCCGCGCCGAGGGCGACGGCGATGCGCCCCATCTCGGCGAAGTACCCGTTGACCTCCTCGGGGAGGACGTGGTTGGGGTGCCGGCGGCGGGTGATCTTGGCGACGTGCAGCGCGAGCGCGCCCATGCGGTCGATGTCGGAGACGATCTGGATGCCGCTGACCACCGACCGCAGATCGCCGGCCACCGGTGCCTGCAGGGCGAGGAGGGCGAAGGCCCGTTCCTCGGCGACGACGCTCAGTTCGGTGATCTTCTCGTGCTCGCCGATGACCTGCTCGGCGAGGCCGAGGTCTGCGTGCAGGAGTGCCTGGGTTGCCTTCTCCATGGCCGCTCCGGCCAAGCCCGCCATCTCGCCGAGGGTGTCGGCGAGCTCGGTCATCTGTTCGTTGTAAGCCACGCGCATGAGGTCACAGCCTACGGCGTGCCGGAAACCAAGTCACCACGGTCGGGTGAACGGCGGGTGAATGACCGGGGCAGTTCCGGGGTCAGGCGCAGGGGTTGTCGGTGGCGTTCGTGACGGCCAGGTCCGCGGGCAGTTCCGCGCCGTCCTCCGTGTAGATCCGCGTGGGGCCGGAGTCGACGGGTGTGCCGGGCGCGGCGGGCGCGGTGATGGTGCCGTCGAACTCGGTGCCGAGCACCACCTCGACGATGTTGCCGAGGCCAGATGTGGACTCGAGCACGGCGCCGGGGATGGCCGATGCGAGGGTGGCCGCCTCGGCTTCGCGTCCGGGCGCGAAGCGCACGATCGTCTGGTTGCTGGTCGAGCTGTAGTTGCCGACGCTGTAGATGCCGAACCCGTACGTGGCGAGGCGGTCTGCCGTGCTCGCAGCCAGCCCGGAGACGCCCGAGCCGTTGGAGACCTGCACCGACAGTTCCTCGGGCGTCGTCGCGAGCTGGGTCACGTCCGGTGCCGGCGCCGGGGTCGTGTCCTTCTTCTCGCCCGAGCGTTCCTCGCCGGGAAGTGGCTCGTCGTCGATGATCGCCTGGAAGATGGCCTTGATGTCGTCGAGGCGCGGGATCTCGTTGCCCCAGTCGTTGGTGCCCGCAGTGGGGACCGTGATGAACGTGACCGCGCCCGCATCGACGTTGCGCAGGGACTGCCCCAGCGTCAGCAGCGATCGGGTGTCGACACCCTCGACGAAGGTGGAGCGGGTGAACGCGTTGATGAAGCCGTTGAGCTTGCCCGGATCGAACAGCACCTTGCTCGACATCGCCTCGCGCAGCAGCGCCGACAGGAACAGCTGCTGGCGCTTGATTCGTCCGTAGTCGCCGTTGCCCTCGGCCTCGACGTGGCGGGCGCGGACGTAGTCGAGAGCCTTGCGGCCGTCGAGGGTCTGATTGCCGGTGGCGGGCAGGATGGTGCCGAGTTCGCCGTCGATGAGGGGCTGCGGGACACACACGTTCACGCCGCCCACGTTGTCGACCATGCTCTCGAATCCGGCGAAGTCCATGCCGACGAAGTGCTTGATCTGCAGTCCTGACATCTTCTGGATGACTTTGACCAGGCACTTCGGCCCGCCGAGGGCGTAGGTTGCGTTGAGCTTGTCGCCGTCTGCGGCCGGGTACGTCTCGGTGCTGTAGGTGCCGGAGTTATTGTCCCAGCCCTGGCACACCGGCCGCTCGACGTCGAGGTCGCGCGGGAACGAGACCGCGACGACGCGGCTGCGGTCGGCGGGAACGTGGACCAGCATCACCGTGTCGGATCGGGCGCCCTCGGCGTCGTCGACGGTGCCTGCGCCGATCGATCCCGACGCTCCGGCACGCGTGTCGGTGCCGACGATCAGGTAGTTCTCGTCACCGGTCTGCCCGCCGGGATCGACGATGTCCGTCGAGTTGGTGTCCAGCGCGGCGATCTGCGAGAAGCGCCCCTCGGCCGAGCGTAGGTAGCCCCACACGGTTCCGGTGGCCAGCACTGCCATGACCGCGATGAAGGCGACCAACGACCGTCCCACCACCAGCAGCTTGCGGCGTTTGCGGTTCTTGCTCGCGGCGAGGCGGGTCCGGTTCGGTGCGCCGACAGCCTGGGGAGAGGCGGTGGTGACCGCGTCCTCGACCCAGTTGGCTTCGGCCGGTTCGTGCTCGGGCTCGGGCGGGGGCTCGTTCGTGAAGGCGGGTACGACGGGAATGACTTCCGTCGACTCGACGTCGAGTTCGGCGTATTCGTCCGGGCCCGATTCGTCCCCGGTGTCCCCGGTGTCCCCGGCGTCGTCCGCGCGGGCGCGGCGGCCTCCCGATGTCACGGGGGCCGGCCGGCCCATCTTCTGCATCAGTTCTGCGACGGACAGCTGCTCGCTGGGGTCGTCTTCGCGGTCCCGGCGGCCTGCATCGCCGTCGGCGTCGGGAGTGGATTCGTGGAGCCTGCGGCGTCGGCTGTGCGATTCGCGGTAGCCGCGGTCGGCGATGGGGCGTTCCCAGGGGGCACGGCCTTCCGGCGCGGCGTGACCGGGATTGTGCTCGTCACCCACCTATTCGCCCTGACCTCTCCGCCTCCAAAAAGATACCGTCGCTCGACGACGTCGCAATGATACTGATGGATGCCCGCCGAGGCATCAGTGCGCGCGGCGAGATTTGGTCGGCGGCGCTGCCGGACGTCAGCGGACGCTGTCCCACCGGTGCGGATCGCACTCGAGTGCGGCGCGGTCCCAGCCGCCCTTGTCGGCGGCCGCGGCGTAGGTGGTCTGCAGGAATCTCTGCAGCGTGGCGTCGGGGTCGGCGGCGGTGCGGATCGCCTCGTACGGCAGCAGGAACTGCCGAAATTCCGGGCTGTAGGACGCCTGATCGGGTTCGACGGGGTAGGCGGCGAAACCGTCCGGTTCGGGATACGCGTAGGCGTAGAAGGCGCCCTCCTCGCCGCCGCCCGGCCAGAACCCGCAGCTCGACAGCTCGTGCGAGTAGCCCTCGACCATCACCCAGTCGCCGCAGTTGGGGGTGCCACCCGGATGCGGGGGTGCGGTCCGCCCGGAGAACCGCGTGCACGCCATGTCGAACGAGCCCCAGAAGAAGTGCACGGGACTGACCTTGCCGAGGAAGCACGACCGAAACGCGTGCAGGCCACGATCCGCCTGGATGAGCTGCTTCCAGAACAGGCTCGCGGACGCCGGATCGTACGATGCGTGGACCGTGTCCTCCGCGAACGGGATCGCGTTCGGAACCTCGTTGGGGGTCGGCTGGATGTGCGTCTCGATGCCCAGCTCGTCGAGTGAGCGCATGACGCGGGCGTGGAAGTCGGCGACCGGCATCGGCTCGAGCGGGAACTCGCGGTGTGCCCCGTTGCTGTCCCGGATCACCAGTCGGTGGCCCGACAGATCGAACTCGATCTCGAACACCCGGGTCCGGTACGGGATCGCCGACGTCGTCAGCCCTCGCGCAGTCACATACAGCGGGACTTGCCACCAGTGGTTGACCAGCGGCGTGTGGGCCATGCGGACCTTCCCGACGATCTGGGTCCACATGTGCAGGGTGTCGCGGGTGGGTTGCCAGTCGTCGACCCGCAGCGCGGGCCAGGGGTCCGAATCTGCTGGTGAAGCGGCCACGACGTCTACCTCCGGAAGAATCCTCGAGGAACTGCAGGCTTCTTCGGAGTCTAGGCGCGGGTGTGAGAGGCCGGGGCTATCCGCCGGAATGCATGATGTCGGCGCCGGCCGGGACGAGTGTGTCCTCGGGGTCGTCGAGCCAGCCGTCGGGCAGCGCGACGGTGCCGGGCGAACCCTGACGCCCGCGCGGGCCCTCGGCGTCCTTGGGGAACGGCACCGTCGGGTCGAGCTGGGAGAGGAAGCCCTCGAGTTCGGCGAGCGACGACACCCGGGCCATCCCGTTGCGCAGTTCGGAGCCGGCAGGGAAGCCGCGCATGTACCACGCGATGTGCTTGCGCATCTCGCGCATGCCGCGGTCCTCGCCGTGGTGGTCGGCGAGCAGGCGTCCGTGCCGCAACATGATCGCGGTCACCTCGCCGAGCGTCGGCGGGACGGGAATTTCGTTGCCGTTGAGGGCGGCGCTGAGCTCGGCGAACAGCCACGGCCGGCCCAGGCAGCCGCGTCCGACGACGACGCCGTCGCAGCCGGTCTCGGCCATCATCTTCGCGGCGTCCTCGGCGGCGAAGATGTCGCCGTTGCCGAGCACCGGGATGTCGGTGACGTGCTCCTTGAGACGGGCGATCTCCGACCAGTCGGCGGTGCCCGAGTAGCGCTGCGAGGCGGTGCGGCCGTGCAGCGCCACGGCAGCGGCGCCTTCCGCGGCGGCGATGCGGCCCGCGTCGAGGTGGGTGTGGTGCTCGGCGTCGATGCCGATCCGCATCTTCACCGTCACCGGGATGTCGGTGCCCTCGGTCGCCTTCACCGCTGCCGCGACAATCTGCCCGAACAGGCGGCGCTTGTAGGGCAGTGCCGACCCGCCGCCCTTGCGGGTGACCTTGGGGACCGGGCAGCCGAAGTTCATGTCGATGTGGTCGGCGAGGTTCTCGTCGACGATCATCTTCGCCGCGGCGTACGTGATCTCGGGATCCACCGTGTACAGCTGCAGCGACCGCGGCGTCTCGGTGGGGCCGAACGTGGTCATGTGCATCGTCACCGGGTGACGCTCGACGAGGGCGCGAGCCGTCACCATTTCGCACACGTACAGGCCCGACGTGCTGCCGGCGCGCTCGAGTTCCAGTTCGCGGCACAGGGTGCGGAACGCGACGTTCGTGATGCCCGCCATGGGCGCGAGAACGACGGGGCTGCCCAGCTCGAGCGAACCGATGCGAAGGGGTGACATGAAGACCTCGGGATAACTATTACGTGAGAAAAGACTGTGCCCGGTACCGAATCCGGTACCGGGCACAGGATAGCTGCAACGAGGCAGGTGGCGACCTGTCAGGAGGCCTTCTCGGCGCGAGCGGCGTCGCGTGCGAGCGAGCGGTCACGCATCTCCTCGAACTTGGTGGCCTGCAGTTCGAGCTTCTCGAGGAAGGTGGCGAGCTCCTCGCGGGTGTCCTCGCCGCGGGCGGTGAAGTCGGTGCGGTCGAAGATGTTCCACTTCCGCAGCACCGGCATCACGACCTCCTCCAGGTGCTGACGCAGGTCGTAGATGCCGTGCTTGGCCATCAGGACACCGTTGCGGCGGAAGTTCGGCATTCCGGCGCCGGGCATCTCGAAGTTCATGATGATGTCGGTCACGGCCTTGAGCGTCTGGTCCGGAGCGATGTCCATCGCGGCGCCGCAGATGTTCCGGTAGAAGATCATGTGCAGGTTCTCGTCGGCCGCGATGCGCTGGAGCATCTTGTCGGCGACCGGGTCCTGGCACGCCTTGCCGGTGTTGCGGTGCGAGACGCGGGTCGCCAGTTCCTGGAACGTCACGTACGAGACGGAGTGGAGCAGTCCGACGCTGTCGCCGGCCGGCGAGCTGTAGCCGTTGGTCATGTGGATCATGCGGGCGTTCTCGAGTTCCACGGGATCGACGCCGCGGGTGACCACGAGGTAGTCGCGCATCACGATGCCGTGGCGGTTCTCCTCGGCGGTCCAGCGCCCGACCCAGGTGCCCCACGCGCCGTCGCGCGAGAAGTTCTCCGCGATCTCCCGGTGGTAGGAGGGCAGGTTGTCCTCGGTCAGCAGGTTGGTGATCATCGCGGCCTTCGCGACCTCGCCCAGTCGGGACTGCTCGGGATCCCAGTCCTCGCCGCCCATCGCGGCGAAGTTACGGCCCTCGTCCCACGGGACGTAATCGTGCGGATGCCAATCCTTGGCCATGGAGAGATGTCGATTGACGTTCTCTTCGGCGACCGGCAGCAGCTCCTGGAGCAGCTCGAGCTGAGTGAGGTCTCTCGACATCGGTTTTGCCTCCGTGAAAGTTGTTGACGCTGAAAGCCTGTGGCGCTGTATTTCAGGGATCCCGCTGCGAACCTACGGTACCGTAGGTTTACGGCCCACGGGGGGATCGAAACAAATCGGTCGGTGTCTCAGGGCGCCCCCACGCCGGATTCCGCGCAGGTCGCCTGCCCGTCATGAAATGCACCGCATTTCGTGTGGCGAACGTTACACGTCGGTGACTTGCAGGGGATCCGTTTTCGGTTCCAGACACCGTGAGTTCGCTGTGAATCGGAGGAATCGATCCGCGGCGGGCGGCAGTGGGCGGCCCACTGCGCGGATCACGCCGATCTCCCGTCCGGCGCCGCGCAGGGGGACGAGCGTGACACCCTCGGGCCACGCGCGCGGTTCCTGCCACGGCATCACCGCGACGCCGAGCGACGCGGACACCAGGCCGCCGATCGTCGCGAGTTCACTCGACTCGAACACCACGTCGGGCACGATGCCGGCCTCGGCGCACAGCTCGTCGAAGATCCGACGCATTCCGTAGTCCTCGTGCATCCCGATGAACTGTTCGCCCGCCGCGGCGCCCAGATCGAGGTCGATGTGGGCGCTCAGCGGATGTCCCGACGGCACGGCAAGGGCCAGTCGCTGATACGTCACCGGCGTCCAATGAACCAGGGAACTCCGGGGTCGTGGCGACACGAACGCCAAGTCGTCGCGGCCCTCGACGACTCGGTCCGTCAGGGCCTGCGCGGCGTCCTGGTACAGCGTGAACGACACGCGGGGGTGCCGCTCGCGGTAGGCGCGCAGGACATCCGGAACCAACCACGTGCCGAACGAGTGCAGAAAGCTCAGGCGCACGGTGCCCCGGTCCGGGCTGTCGAACGCCTCGATCTCGCGCTGGGCGGCCGCGAGTTCGGTGGCCGCTCGCCGGGCATGATCGAGCAGCAGTCGCCCGCGCTCGTTGAGCTCGAGGCGGCGGCCGTGTCGGTCGAACAGTTCCGCGCCGATGTCCCGTTCGAGCCGGGCCAGCCGGCGCGACAGTGTCGGCTGCGATATCCGGAGCATGTCCGATGCGGCCGTCACCTGCTCCGTCTCGGCGAGTGCGATGAACCATCGCAGGCCCTCGATCAGTTCCACAGCACCAGCTTATGCACAGGCTGCATCAACAGCTGTTGAGAAATGCATTTCCTTTATGTCTGCGATCTCGCGACGATGGTTCACGGAGGAGATCGCATGAAACACACGCTCGTGGACGAGGCGGCGTCGACGTCGGCGAACGGGTCCGACGTCCGACCGACTCGGGGCACGCGCGAGTACCGCGCCATCACGGTCGCGCTGTTCGCGGCCGGGCTCACGACGTTCGTCTCGATGTACGCGGCACAGGCCCTGCTGCCCGCGCTGACCGACGCGTTCGACGTTGCGCCGGCGATCTCCGCGCTCGCGGTCTCGGTGACGACGGGGATGGTGGCGCTGGCGATCATCCCCGCGAGCGTGCTCTCCGAACGGTTCGGGCGCACGCGGGTGATGGTGACGTCCGCGGCGGTCTCGAGCGTGCTCGGTGTGCTGCTGCCGTTGAGCCCGAACATCTGGGTGCTGCTGATCGGACGGGCCGTGCAGGGTATCGCGCTGGCCGGAATCCCCGCGGTCGCGATGGCCTACCTGGCCGAGGAGATCCACACCCGGGACCTGGGATCGGCGATGGGCCGATACGTCGCGGGCACCACGATCGGCGGCCTGATCGGACGTCTCGTGCCCTCCACGGTGCTCGACGTCGCGTCGTGGCGCTGGGCGATGGAAGCGGCGTCCGTGCTGGCGCTCGTACTCGCCGTCGTGATGACCCGCAAGCTCCCGCAGTCGCGCAACTTCCGCCCGCAGCGGGTGAGCCCGCGCATCGTGCTGTCGAATCTGGCCGGGCACCTTCGCAATCCGGCACTCGCCATGCTGTTCGCGCTCGGCTTCATGCTGATGGGCGGATTCGTCTCGGCGTACAACTTCCTCGGCTTCCGACTGCTCGACGCGCCGTTCTCACTCCCCGAGGCGCTCGTCGGCCTGGTGTTCCTGATGTACCTCGCGGGGACGTACACATCGGCGGTGGCGGGGGCGGCCGCGGATCGCGTCGGCCGCGGTGCGGTCCTGCTCGGCGCCGTGCTCGTCATGGCGCTTGGCCTGGCGATCACGCTGTCGACTCTGCTGCCGCTCGTCCTGGCCGGGATGCTGCTGTTCACCGGCGGGTTCTTCGCCGCGCATTCGGTGGCCAGCGGATGGGTGGGCCTTCTCGCCGTCGAGCATCGGGCCGAGGCGTCGTCGATGTATCTGTTCGCGTACTACCTGTGTTCGAGCGTCGCGGGGGCCGGAGCGGGCATCGCGTACGCCCACGGCGGGTGGCCGGCGACCGTCGGGTTCGTCGGGGCGCTGCTCGCCGTCGCCGTGCCGGCAGCGTCAGCGATGTTCCGGCAGACGCGGCGGCGGGATCGTCTCACGCTCACGGCCCCGAGCCCCGGCGAGGACCGAGATCGCAGCGACGACGAGGAGGAGTCCGGCGCCCGGCCCGGCGACGGTACTCGGCGCGACGTCGGTCGCCAGACCCACAACGAGCGCCACGACCGCGACTGCCGTCACTGCGACGCCGAGTGGGACGAGCCACAGGTCGTCGAACAGTCGGGCCAGCGGTAGGAAGTGAAGGCCGACGCCGGCGCAGATCCACACCGGTGTCCACGCGCCGAGTCCGGCCGCTCCCAGCACTGCCGCGCCGGCGAACAGAATGCCGAACTCGGCTCCCACCACGATGTTGTACCTGCGGCGCACGCGCGGGTCGGCCAGCGCAGTGCGCTCTCCAGTGCCCCGGATGGCGGTCGCGATGCCCGCGATCACCACCAGCCCGGCGACCACCTGACCGGCCACGAGCACCGCCTGCAGCGTTCCCGGTGCGTCGGCGGATCCCCACCCGAACCACATGAACGCGAAGAATCCCTCGATGGTGGCGGTGATCCCGCGGGTCCGACTGTTCGTGGCGGCAACGACCTGAGTCACCTGGCGATTGAAACATTCCGTGGCGGCATCGTCTCCTCGAAAACCTTGCGGCACGGGGCGGAGGGGCACAGAATCGCGCCATGGTCGCGAACATGAGTCGGCTGCAGCAGATTGTCGGCGAACTGCCGGAGGCTCACCGCGTCGACATCGAGGAGTGGGGCGGACACCCCACCTTTCGGGTGCGCGGCAAGAACTTCGTGTTCAGCGATCTCGACGCGTCGAGCCTGTCGCTCAAACTCCCCAAGGACGAAGCTGCCGCGGTGGTCGCCACCGAACCGGGGGCGGCGCCTGCCGGGTACGGGCTCGGTCGACACGGCTGGGTCTCCCTCACCGTGCCGCGCGCAGGCCACGACGACTGGTGGAATCAGCTCCGAGAGTGGGCGCGCACGTCGTACACGCTGATCGCACCGAAGACCCTGGCGCGCGTCGTTCTCGCGGAGGACGATGCCCCGACGACAGGAGGACGATCGTGACCGACGCTTCCACGACAGTGCCCGCGAAGTCGGGCCTGCCGCCCTGGGCGAGGAAAGCCATCTGGGCCGGCGTGATCGCGGTTGCGCTCGTCGTCGCGTACTTCATCCTCGCCGCGTTCCTGCCCCGTTGGTGGGCGCAGAGCGTGGGATCACTGTCGTCGGGCAGCTTCTCCCGCGGCATCACGTGGGGATTGCTGTACGGGGTGGTGTGCACGGGGGTTCCCCTGCTGCTGTTCTACTTTGCGTGGCGGTCACGTCATCGCGCGCACGCACGGATCTGGGTGATCTCGCTCCTGGTGCTCGGCGTCGTCGTTGCCATTCCGAACCTGCTGACCCTCACCGTCGTCCTCGGCAACAGCAGTGCAGCGCACGCGGGGGAGCGGACGCTCGACGTCGATGCTCCCGGGTTCCGTGGGGCGTCGCTGTGGGGAGCCATCATCGGCACGCTGCTGTTCGCGGCCGCCGTGTTCCTCCACGTCCGGTATCGCAAGCGCGGAGCCGAGGTCGCGAAGCTGCGCGGGGATCTGCATCAGCGTGAGCCGCAGTCGTCGGGGGAGTCGCCTGCGCCCGAGATGTGAGTAGGAGGCCGGACATGGACACCGAAGTCACCGAGATAGCAGCGGACATCTTCCGCTTGTCGACGTTCGTCGACGAGGCGAACCTTCCCATGAACCAGTTCCTGATCCGCGGTGAGGAGCCGCTGCTGTTCCACACCGGGATGCCGATGCTCTTCCCGTCCGTCTCGGATGCGGCCTCGACGCTCCTGCCGCTGGACACGCTGCGCTGGATCACGTTCGGCCACGTGGAGGCCGACGAGAGCGGATCGATGAATCGGTGGCTCGAGGCCGCACCGAAATCGCAGGTGGCGCACGGGGCGATGGGCTGCTTCGTCCAGATCGGGTATCTCGCCGACCGGCGTCCGCGTCCACTCGAGGACGGCGAAGTCATCGACATCGGTGGCCGTCGGGTGCGCCGCATCGAGACCCCACACGTCCCGCACGGCTGGGACGCGGGACTTCTGTTCGAGGAGACGACGTCGACGCTGCTGTGCGGCGACTTCTTCACCGCATTCGGCCGGCCGGTGTCGGAAACCGAGCACGACATCGTCGGGCCCGCGCTGGCCGCGGAAGACCTCGGACACGCGACGGCGCTCACCCCGGCGCTGGGGTCCACGCTGCGGGCGCTCGCGGATCTGGAGCCCGACGTGCTGGGGCTCATGCACGGGCCCGCCTACCGGGGGCCCTGTTCCGCTGCCCTGCGTGAACTCGCCGCCGCCTACGACGGCCGTCTGGACTCCGAGCTTCAGCGTCTCCGCGGTTGAAATCCTCCCCGCGAGTGGGCCCTTGGTCCCTGATCGGTGGGCCGTTGCACCCGTTGTCGGCTCGAACTCTTCCGGCGCACCCCGCGGTGTGGTGATCTGTTGGTGCCTCCTCGCGCGGGGGCCGGCCGTCGGCTACGGGTGCTGTCGACAGTCCGCTGAACGCCCCGTCTGTCTGGAGGCGGGGCGTTCACAGTCTTCTCCCTTTCGAGGGGCCTTCGTCGAACCCTCGGGGGAGGGCGGTCGTCGGCGCCGGTGAGGCACACTCTCCCTCACTGCGCGCCGACGGCCGAGTACCCCTGGGCTGCGAGAACAGGTTTCGCGGTCGGGTGCAGTTTCCTCCGGCCGGTCGATCCCATTAGACTCTGCCCGCACGCCCCTATAGCTCAGTTGGTAGAGCTACGGACTTTTAATCCGCAGGTCGTAGGTTCGAGCCCTACTGGGGGCACGTGTGCGCGGCGGCTGACGCCGTAGGTCAGCGGTTCGCTCTGGAATCCGGAGCGGGCCGCTGACTCGTTTCTGCCGCCGTGCGTCGCCCCGGGCACCGCCAGTGCTCAGGGGCGGCCAGCGATTTCGGGGATTTCCCGCGGTGGGCAGTGTGGCAGCAGAGCGATTCGGGTACATATACGCAATGAACAATACGTCCATTTTGCGGATATTGTTAAACAAGTTTATTCGTGTGACTCGAGTGTATATATCAATCTGTTATGAAAGAGCACAACGAGGGGTCTGTTCCCCTGTTACTGTGACGCTGTCATCATTCATGGAATTCCTATTTCAGGAGGCTCGAATGGGCAGCATGTTCGATCTGATCTTCAATTTGTTCAACGGGAACGCCTTCAGTTCCGATGTGACTTTCGGATCTGCGAACAGCGGCAGCAATAGCAGCGGCAGCGTCTTCGGCAGCACCGGGACGCAGGCGTAGGGGGACTCTCTTCCGGCACGCCGTGATTCTGGAGTGACCAGATCGCAGTGTGCCGATCCGCCTGGTGGCGGGAAACGATCCGTGCGGACCTGCTCGAGCAGGTCCGCACGGATCGTTTGTGTGGGGCACGCTCGACTGCTGATGCCTCCGTGTGTCATCTGGCTCCGTGGGTCAGCGTTGAATTGCAGGGCTGGAAGCGGGGTGGGAATTGTTCGACAGGCATACCCCATCACGGACCGGTACCGGATACCTGCTGTCGGCCTCGGAACCAGATGGTCGGTAAAAGAATTCTATTCGATATGTGTGCCAAATTTTACTCGGCCGATATCGAACGAGTGGAATCTCGAAACAAACATGTGAGTGGTATTCCGGAGAGCGTTTGGCGCGAGGAGAAGTGAGTGTGCGACACGCTTTGTCGAGATGTGGGCGATGATCGTGGGCGTGGACGAGACGCCGAAGCAAGAGATTCTGGATCCTGGGGGCGCGGCGCCGGACGCGCAGGTGAACTGCAAGCACCGCAGTCGGGTGTACCGCAACGGAGTGCTCGTTGCTTCCGATTTGTCACTCGCCGAGGTTGCCGCGCATCGTGCCGACCCCGACACCGTCATCTGGGTGGACCTGTTGGCGCCGACGCCGGCTGACCTTGTCGCTCTCGCGCCGCTGGTCGGCGGTGAAGTGGAGTTGCATCCGCTGGCGCTCGAGAATGCTGCGTCGGGCAGCCAGCGGCCCCGGCTGGTGCGGTACCGCGATCACAGTTTGTTGCACGCACGTGCGATCCGGGTCGATCCCGGCACCGGCGCGCTGGGTTCGACGCGGGTTGCGGCGTTCATCCTCGCCGAGGCGCTGATCACGATCCGGTCCGACGACGGCTTTGTGCTCGACCCTCTGCTCGATGCCTGGGACGACATCGGCGAACTCAGCGCTCACGGCATCGGGTTTCTCGTCCATGGGTTGCTCGATCAGTTGGTGGACGGTTATTTCGAGGCGCTCGACGACGCGGACGAACGGATCCAGGCGCTCGAGGACGAGTTGCTGGAGGGGGCCGGCCCGGTCAGGGCGATCCAGTTGCAGAGCTTCTCTCTACGCAAGGACGTGGTGGCGATGTCGCGTGTGGTGTTGCCGATGAACGAGGCGCTCAGTGCGCTGCTGCGTCCCGGCGTGCACTCGACGTCCGCCGAGATCGTGCCGTACTACCAGGACGTCTACGACCATGCGCTGCGGGCGACGGAACGGATCGACGGTCTGAGGGACACGATCGAGTCGATCCTCGCGACGAGCCTGGCGATGCAGGGCAACTCGCTCAACGAGATCATGAAGAAGTTGACCGCCTGGGCTGCGATCATCGCGATTCCCACGGGTGTGACCGGCTACTTCGGGCAGAACATCCCGTTTCCCGGCTACTCCGAACCGCTGGGCTTCTGGCTCAGCGCCGTCCTGCTGGTGGGTTTGGCATCCGGGCTGTGGGTGAGCTTCCGGCGGCGTGGATGGCTGTAGGGCCCGGCGGCAGCGCCGGGTCCGGAACGTTTGAGGGCCCGGGCGTGTACCCCCTGCAACACACCCGAGCCGGAAGGAATCATACCACTTGGTGTGTTTACGGACGTAGGGCGTAAAAGCCCTGATCAGGGCTTTACAGTTTCGGGTCGACCGACAAGGGGACTAGTCTGGTTTCCGGGCGGGTGGCAGCTTGTCGGGTAACCGGCGAGCGTTACGGCTTTCGGAGGCGAGTGGCGCATGGCACGTCAACAGGAACGTGCGCGACGGACCCGTGCTGCGATCGTGGAAGCGGCTGCAGTCGAGTTCGGGAAGCGCGGATACGCGGCAGCTTCGGTCAATGCGATCCTCGAGGGTTCGCACGCGACCAAGGGAGCGATGTACTTCCACTTCGAATCGAAGGAGGAACTCGGGCGCGCGGTTCTTGTGTCCGCGCTCGAGAAATTCAGGGAGACCACCGATCAGTGGATGTCCCGTACCGACCTCGATCCGTTCGAGATCCTGCACGGACTGATCGATCGGGTGGCTCAGATGTTCCTGACCGATCCGATCGTGCAGGCCGAGTTCCGGTTGATCATCGAGCCCGAGTTCTACACGGACGTGCAGAACGGCGGTGCTCGGGTATGGGGTTCGTCCGCCCGTGACCTGATCCAGCGGGCGCAGCGCGAGGGCCTCGTGCGGGAGGGCGTCGATACCGACAAGTTCACTCGGGTCCTCGCGGCGAGCCTGGCCGGCCAGCGCTACATGTCCGACCTGACGGCGCAAGAGGTCGACCTGCGGGCTCGATTCGAGGAGTCGCTCGAGGTGGTCCTCGCCGGCATGGCGTCGGACGCGTGGTTGGCGAACTGGCGCAGCAAGGGCTGGCCGGCCGAGGTTCCGGTCACCTCAGAGCCGTGACGAACTGCCGTTTGTGTGGTTTGACCAGTCGATTTGTGGATTGCGAAATCGGTGACCTAAGCTATCCAAGCTCCCAACGGAACGCCGTTGGAGGTACTGGTCGGAGAAATCCGGCAGGCCCCCTTCGTCTAGCGGCCTAGGACGCCGCCCTTTCAAGGCGGTAGCGCGGGTTCGAATCCCGTAGGGGGTACGCTTCTCGCCGCAAGGTGAGAAGTACAGTTGAATAGCACTACAGCAAGGCCCTGTAGCGCAGTTGGTTAGCGCGCCGCCCTGTCACGGCGGAGGTCGCGGGTTCGAGTCCCGTCAGGGTCGCTTGTTTCATCGGAAACGGTGAAGCGCGATATAGGCATTCGGTTCGGGTGCCGCCCGGCCAGGTAGCTCAGTTGGTACGAGCGTCCGCCTGAAAAGCGGAAGGTCGCCGGTTCGATCCCGGCTCTGGCCACCACATGGAGTCTTCGGACTTCGGTGAAAGAAGGAAACGCTCCGCAAGGAGTGCAGCAAGGCCCTGTAGCGCAGTTGGTTAGCGCGCCGCCCTGTCACGGCGGAGGTCGCGGGTTCGAGTCCCGTCAGGGTCGCTTTTCTGTGTCCGAAAGGATGCGGCGCGATCGGCATTCGTTTCGGGTGCCTTCCGGCCAGGTAGCTCAGTTGGTACGAGCGTCCGCCTGAAAAGCGGAAGGTCGCCGGTTCGATCCCGGCCCTGGCCACCTCTCGGTGCCAGGGCTTTTCTGCTTTTCAGGCCCTTCCTGCTTTCAGGCCCTTCCGTGCGGGACCGTCGCCGTCAGTGGTCCGAGACCCTCTCCGAAACCTTCCGCACCGTCGCGGCCAGCAGTGGCATCGTTCGCTGCAGTTGATTCGAATGCACCCGACCGCGCAGCGAGATGCAGCTGGGCTGAACGTGATCGGCTTCGCCGGTGCGCAACGCCGCGCTCATCGACGATACGCCCTGGGAATCGGTCTCCCACGTGCGGCCGAAGCGGGTGCGGATGACGCTGATCCGTCTGTGCAGCTCCCTCAGCGACTCCGGCGACAGGATGTCGCTGTAGAGGACGTCGACGTGCTCCGGGGGGAGCAGCGACAGCATCGCCCGGCCTTCGGTGGTGAGGTCGGCCCGGCTGCGCCCTCCGACGCGGGTCGCGATCGTGTCCGCGCAGCGCCCGCCGATCTTGTCCAGCCACACCACATCGCGACCGTCGAGAACCGCCAGGTGGGCGATCATGCGAGTGTGCAGGTGCAGCTGGTGCAGGTGCGGTGCGGCGGCGGCACGGAGTTCGTCGCGCTCGTTGGTTCGACCGAGCGCGATCGCACGCCATCCCAGGCGGTAACCGAGTCGGTTGTGCCGGAGCCAGTTCAGCTGCGTCAACTGATCGAGAATTCGGTGAGTCGTGGACCGGGGGATCCGGGTCAGCTGGACGAGATCCTCTGCGGTGAGCCGGGTGCCGGCGCCGTCGAACTGGTCGAGGATCAACGTGATCCGCTCGGCCATCGTCGGCGGGACGTCCGCGACCGTGATCCTGACTTCGTCGTCGATGACGGTCACGGGTCCTCCAATCTCCGGAGCAATCGCATACCGGTCTATTCGTTATACCCACCCCAGCGCCGTGCAACAAGCTGTCGGCGGCTGTTTCCGCCTCCGTGTCTCCCTACTCGTCGGTACGTAGCGGGTGCGAAAGCTATTTCGAAGATCCATGTTTCACGAGAAATGAGAATGATGTTTCAAATCGTTGCGAGCTCTCGGTTATCGTGGCGCGGTGCGAGGAGACTGTGACGCGCCGATGTCGACGGCGGCGATGACCGCGCGTCAGCGTGGGCGACGAGCGGCCCTGACCGAGGCCGTGATCGGGCTGCTGCAGGAGACCGAACCGGACCGGATTCAGATGCGTGAGGTGTCCGAGCGATCCGGCGTGGCACTGGGGACGCTGTACCGGTACTTCCCCACGAAGGAACACCTGATGGCGGCGTCCATGGTGGCCTGGAACGACCGGCTGTCCTGCAAGCTCGACACCGAACGCCGTCGGGCGGAGGCTGCCGGCGAGTCCGACGACCGCAGTGTCTGCGAGCGGGTGCTGGCGCTGTACCGGCGTCAGTTGCGGGCATTCCAGCGTGGCCCCAACTTCGCGAGGCTCGACCTGGAACTCACGACGTCCGCGGACCCCTTCGTCAGGCAGTCGATGCAGCGTCGTGCCGAGAACAATCAGGCCGCGACCCTGGCGCTGATGGACGGTGTCCCGGATGAGGTGTCTCGGGTCGCGATCCTGGCCGTCGACGGGGCGATGCTCGCGGCGCTGTCGTTCTGGATTGCCGGCCGGATCAGCCATGCGCAGGCGGTGCGAAATGTCGAGGACGTGGTCAGGTTGGTACTCGCCGACCACGCGTGACCGGAATCGAGCAACAAACTGGAACAGATTCCAGTTTGTAAATTCGGGTATTCCGGGATTCTGGCCTCGACATTTGTCACGAGTCGTCGACAAATTATGGACCCTGTTCTAATCTCACCCCGGTGGAGGTGATCGCCCGAAGCTTCGGTCGGTACGGATGCGGCCGTGGAGGGTGTCCTCGGCGCGGATTGGGGTTTGATGGGTGACCGGCAGGTCGTCGACGTCTTCGATGACATCAGGGCTCTGTTGCCGGTGTTGCGCGAGCGTGCCGGGCAGGTCGAGGAGCACCGGCAGATCTCCGCGGACGTGATCGGGCAGCTCACCGACATCGGCTTCTTCCGGCTGCTGCAGCCCCGCGCCTTCGGCGGCTTCGAGGCGGATCCCCGCGACTACTACGCGGCGGTGCGCTCGCTGGCCAGTGCCTGTGGATCCACGGGGTGGGTCGCATCGGTCGTCGGGGTGCATCCGTGGCAGCTGGCGCTCTTCGATCCACGCGCCCAGCAGGACGTCTGGGGCGAGAACCGGGACACCCTCGTGTCCTCCGCGTACGCCCCGATGGGGCGGGCGATCCCGTCCGATGGTGGATTCTTCTTCTCGGGTCGTTGGAGCTTTTCGTCCGGGTCCGCGCACGCCGACTGGGTGCTGGTCGGCGGTCTCGTCGTCGACGATGCGGACGAACCCATCGACTTTCGCACCTTCCTGGTCCCGGCCCGGGACTATCGGATCGACGACGTCTGGCACACCGTCGGGCTGCGCGGCACCGGCAGCAACGACATCGTGATCGACGACGTCTTCGTCCCGGACCATCGGACGTTGAGCTTCGCGTCCACCGTCCGGTGCAGCGGGCCCGGCCAGGCGATCAACACCGCGCCGCTCTACCGGCTGCCGTTCTCCGCGGTCTTCTCGACCACGATCACGGCGCCGATCATCGGCATGGCCGACGGAACGTACTCCGCGTTCACCACGTTCCAGACCGGGCGCACCGCCGCGGTGAGCCCATTGCGGTTGTCCGACGATCAGTTCATGCAGGCCGCGCTCGCCCAGTCCGCGCGTGACATCGAACTCTCCTGGATGCAGTTGGAACGCAATTTCTCGGAGATGTTGGACTTCGCACACGCCGACGTGCGCATCCCGGTGTCGTTGCGGGTCAAGACGCGCCGCGATCAGGTGAGTGCGACGGGGATGGCGGTCGGGGCGATCGACCGGCTCTTCGACCACTCCGGTGGAGGCGGGCTACGGACCGACACCCCGATCCAGCGTTTCTGGCGGGACGCCCATGCCGGGCGGGCACATGTGATCAACGATCCGCACCAGCCCCTGGTGCTGTTCGGACGCAGCGAACTTGGGCAGGACATCCACGACGCGTGGGTGTGAACGGACAGTGGATCTCGAACCAGCGAGGAGACGAAACATGCAGTCGTACGGTGGATCCGATCGGTGGGACGGCGAGGCGGACGTCGTGGTCGTGGGTTTCGGTGCCGCAGGCGCCAGTGCCGCCATCGAGGCGGCGGACCTCGGGGCCGACGTGCTGGTCGTCGAGCGCTTCCAGGGCGGCGGCGCCACCGCGATCAGCGGCGGCATCTATTACGCGGGCGGCGGAACCGCGCAGCAGAAGGAGGCCGGCTTCGACGACACCCCGTCGGCGATGTTCGACTACCTGAAACTCGAGACGGCGGGCGTGGTCTCGGACGAACTGCTCGAGGACTTCTGCGCGCGCAGCGTCGAGAATCTGCAGTGGCTCGAGCGGTTGGGGGTGCCGTTCGAAGGCAGCATGGCTCCCCGGAAGACGTCGTACCCCACCAACGAGTACTACCTGTACTACTCGGGCAACGAACTGGCACCGCCGTACAAGGATGCGGCGGCGCCCGCCCCGCGTGGTCACCGGACCAAGGGCAAGGGCACGTCGGGGAAGGTGTTCTTCTCCGCGATGGCGAAGTCGGCCCGCAAGCGCCGCAGCATCGACGTCCGCTGCCAGACGACCGTGACGTCCCTGATCACCGACGACGCCGGGACCGTGATCGGTGTCGAGTGTCGCGAGGTGGATCCGCGGGCCACGGTGCGCCGCGTTCTGCATCGCGTGCTGGGGTCGCAGAACCGAAAGTGGAACCTCTACTACCGTCCGATCGGACGTCTCATGGACGGGCCGATCCGCCGCATCGAGGACGGTCATTCGGTGGTGCGCCGGTATCGGGCGCGCAAGGGTGTGATCCTCGCGGCCGGCGGCTTCGTCTTCAACCGCGAGATGCTCGGCGAGCACGCGCCGCGCTACCTCGGCGGGACCGGGCTGGGCACGATCGGCGACGACGGCAGCGGCATCCGGATGGGGCAGTCCGCCGGCGGGGCCGTCGACCGTATGGAACGGGTGTCGGCGTGGCGGTTCTTCAACCCGCCGATCGCGATGACCGAGGGAGTGCTCGTCAACAAGGAGGGCGAGCGCATCTGCAACGAACTGTTCTACGGCGCGAAGATCGGTGAGCACATCGCGGAACAGACCGATGTCTCCGCGTATCTGATCGTCGATTCCCGCGTCCTTGCCGACGCGAAGCGTCAGGTTCCCGAACAGACGCTGTGGTTCCAGCGTCTGCAGACGACGTATCTGTTCAGCGTGGGACACAAGAAGGGGGCGACGGCCGAGGAACTGGCGCGGCGCACCGGCATCGATCCGGCGGGCCTCGCGAAGACCCTCGACCGGTACAACGCCGACCGTCGTGCGGGGGTGCCCGACGCGATGGGCAAGGATCCGGCGCACGTCACACCCCTCGTCGACGGACCGTTCTATGCGATCGACTGCTCGATCCGGGTGCAGGCCGGGTTCCCGTGCCCGGTACTCACGCTCGGTGGTCTGACGGTCGACGAGGACACCGGCGCGGTGACCGGGGCGGACGGTGTTTCGATCCCCGGCCTGTATGCCGCCGGGCGGACCGCGGTCGGCGTGTGCTCGGAGTCGTACGTCAGTGGCCTGTCGATCGCCGACTGTGTGTACTCGGGTCGTCGGGCGGGGGCCGTCGTCGCACGGGGTGCGGTCCTCGCGTAGCCTCCGGACATGTGTCTGGCAATTTCGAATCGACCCGTCGTCGTCTGACGGCCAAGCAGGCCGAGACGGTGTCTCGGCTCACTCGCTGCGCTGTGGAGGTGTTACGCGAGAACGGGTTCGCCGGATTGACCGTTCGTTTGGTGGCCGCGCGGGCGGGGGTGGCGCCCGCGACGGCATACACCTACTTCTCGTCGAAGGAACATGTCGTCGCGGAGGTGTTCTGGCGCCGACTGTCGGCGCTGCCGACCGATGAGGTCGTCTCCGAGGACCGGACCACCCGCGTGGTCGAGGTGCTGCGCAGCGTCGCGCTGCTCGTCTCGGACGAGCCCGAACTGGCCTCCGCGGTGACGACCGCCCTGCTCGGTCGCGACCCCGACGTCGAGCACCTGCGGGCGCGGATCGGGATCGAGATCCGCAAGCGTCTGCTCGCTGCGATGGGCGACGAGTCCGACGAGTCCGACGTCGATCTCCTCGAGGCGCTCGAGATGTTGTACGCGGGTGCGCTGCTGCGCGCCGGGATGGGCTACGACTCGTACATCCACATCGCCGATCGGCTCGAGATCTCGGCCCGCATGCTGCTGCCGTGATCTCGGCCGCCGGCGACCGGGTCAGACGGTGTAACCGCCGTCGACGTTGAGTTTCTGGCCCGTCACGAAGCCGGCCTTGTCGCTCGCGAGGAAGCAGACGGCCTCGGCGATGTCGATCGCGGTGCCGAACTTCTGCAGCGGGATTCGACTCATCGTGACGTCGAGCGCGCGCTGGTCGAGGCTCTGGGAACTGATCAGGCGTTCGGCCATGCCGTCGGTGAGCATGCCCGGGCCCACCGCATTGAAGCGGACACCGTAGCGGCCCTCCTCTGCTGCGAACCCGCGCACGAGCGCCTCGACGGCCCCCTTGGTTCCCGCGGACAGGCCGTCCCGGACGGGGTAGCGGTCGGTGGCTGCGGTGGTCACGGCGACCACCGACCCCGACGCCTCGCGTAGCGCCGGCAGGCAGGCCCGCACGACGGTGAAGAAGGCGGTCGCCTCGTCGTTGAGATGCTGTGCGTAGGTGGACGGCTCGACTCGCGACAAGTGCACCATCGGCACGTGCGGGCCGGCGGCGTGGACGAGCACCGACAGGTCGCCGAAGTCGGCGGTGACCGTGCCGACCAGGTCGGCCAGTTGCTGCGCGTCCGTGAGGTCGATGGAGTGCGCCGCGGCGCGCACGCCGAGTTCCTCGGCCTCGGCCACCAACTTCGCGGCGGCCTCGGCATTGGACCTGTACGTCAGGACCACGTTGTGTCCTTCGGCGGCGAGTTGCCGGACGATCGCGGCGCCGATTCCGCCGGTGCCTCCGGTGACGAGGGCGGTGGTGGTCGTCGAACTCGAGGATGAGGTGCTCACGGCGTACTCCCGGTGTGTCGATCCGTCTGGGCTGTGGGCAAACTAGCACTTGCTTGGTTTGGCGTGGCCCGGTTCGACCCACGTAGCGGGAAAATCCCCTCCGGCGGTTCAGGCAGGGAGCGTCCGCCGGCTTTCGAACCGGCGCCGGGCCCCGGTGTACGGATCGTCGAACTCGAGGCTGCGAGCCAGTAGGCGCAGCGGATCGGAGTAGTCGTCGGCCGCCACGTCGTAGAAGCGCGGGTAGAAGTTGTCGCCGATGATCGGCAGCCCGAGCGAGGACATGTGCAGGCGCAACTGGTGGGTCTTGCCGGTGCGCGGCGACAGGCGGTAGCGGCCGATGCCGTCGCGGACGTCGATCAGGTCGATCCGGCTCTCCGCGTTCGGTTCCCCGGAAATCTCGCGGGCCTGTAGAACTCCGCGTTCCTTGACGATTCGGCTTCGCACCGTGACCGGGAACCGGACCGTCTCGTCGTGTCGGGCCAGGGCCTCGTACTCCTTGGCGGCCCGTCGCTCGTCGAACAGCGACTGGTACGCCCGGCGGGCCTCCCGGCGGACCGTGAACAGCAGGACGCCGGCGGTGATCCGGTCGAGTCGGTGAGCCGGCGTCAGTTCGGGCAGATCGAGTTCGCGCCGCAGGCGCACGAGTGCCGACTCGACGACGTACGCGCCGCGGGGTGTGCTCGCGAGGAAGTGGGGCTTGTCGACCACCAGCACGTTTTCATCCCGGTGCAGGATGTCCACCTCGAACGGCACGCGCTTCTCGACCGGCGGATCGCGGTAGAGATAGAGGAACGCGCGGGGCCGGTACGCGGTGGACTCGGTGATCGGGGTGCCGCGCTCGTCGACCACCTCGCCGGCGTGCACCTTCTCTCGCAGGCGCGCCGCGTCGGACGGAAACCGGGCCAGCAGATAGGTGAGCGCGGTGGCCCATTCGCCGTCGTCCGGCAGTCGCAGTCGGGTGGGATTCAGTCCGTCGCGGACGGGCAGGGGGGCGGCGGGCACGCCTCGACGGTACCGGGTCCGCGCCCGCGGGAAGTCGTGTGCAGGTCGTTGACGTGCACACACTCATACCTTACCCTTCGGTAAGTTGCGGCGTCCGCCACTCTCGAGGGGTGAGTGGTGGCGCTGCCTTCTCCTCCGGTCTGTCCGGCAGGCGGCACGGTCGATGTGAATCGTCAACAACAGGCGTGGTCCGTTTCGCCGCGGGGTGCCCGTCTGTGTCCGGACTCATCGCGATCCGGTTCGCGTCGAAGTGCGCGAGACGGGAGGTGTCCGGCCCCCGTCCCGCCGTTTCTGCTGATCACGCCGCATGTCGGCATTCCCTTCATCGCGTACCACGAAAAAAGTGAATCTCCGGAAACTCTCAGCGAATTCTCAAGAAATCGAATTGCGAGATTTTTACCACATTTAAGTTCGTTAACGGCGGTCGGTGAAATGGGGATCAACTGATGATCGTGTTCGGTTGTTCGTCGAGGTCGGCGGCGGTGGCAGGAAGTAGTTTCGATGCATTACGCGGGAAATTGGCCGAGGCTCTGGCAGCGTCGACTGGTAGCGGTTCTCGTCGCCTTGATCACCTGCGCGGGCTGTGTGCTGGTTGCGGCGCCCGACGCCGCGGCGCGTGTAGCACGCCAGGTGCCGCGGGGCGGTTACCAGGAAGTATGGGTCCCGTCCTCGATGGGGAACATCAAGGTCCAGGTCCAATGGGCCTCCCGCGGTGGCGGTGCGTCTCTGTATCTGCTCGACGGCATGCGGGCGCGCAACGATCGCAACGCGTGGAGTTTCGAGACCAACGCGATGGAGCAGTTCGCCCTCGACAACGTCACCGTTGTCATGCCGGTGGGTGGTGAAGCAAGTTTCTATTCGGACTGGTACAACCCCAGCAATTTCAACGCGCAGCCCATCACCTACAAGTGGGAGACTTTCCTGACGCGAGAACTGCCCGACTATCTCGCCAATTTCGGTGTGGACCGGACGAATACCGGAGTCGTCGGACTGTCGATGGGCGGAACGGCGGCAATGACGCTCGCGGCTCACCATCGTGACCAGTTCCGATTCGCGGGTTCGTTGTCGGGCTACCTCAACACGACCGCGCCCGGGATGCGGGAGGCCATCCGCATCGCGATGTACGACGCCGGCCGCTACAACGCCGACTCGATGTGGGGCTTCCCGTGGGACCCAGCCTGGCTCCGCAACGACCCGTTCATGTCGGCGCCCCAGTTGCAGGGCTTGTCGATGTACGTGTCCGCGGGCAATGGGATACCTGGTGTGTACGACCGACCCACGGATCTGGTCGGCTACTGGAACACCACGATGGCGATGGGCCTCGAATTCCTGTCGATGGTCACCACTCGGGCCTTCCAGGTCCGACTGCTCACGCTGGGAATTCCTGCGAACTTCCAGTTCCGCGGCACCGGCACCCACGCGTGGCCCTACTGGTCGGCGGAGTTGTGGCAGGCGCGGCCCCAGATCCTGAATGCGTTGAACGCGTGGTGAGGACGTCTCGCGCGCATCCGCACTCCGGTCCACCCGATTTCCGTAGTCTGTGGCCATGACCACATGGGATGCAGGGGACATCGTCGATCAGCGCGGCCGCACGTTCGTCGTGACGGGTGCGAACAGTGGACTGGGGGCGGAGGCGACCAAGGCGCTCGTCAAGGCGGGTGCGCACGTGATCCTCGCGTGCCGCGACGTCGAGAAGGGGCGGGCCGTGGCGGCGCCGCTGGGGGAGAGGGCCGAGGTACGACGACTCGATCTCGCCGACCTGGCGTCCGTGCGGGAGTTCGCGGACTCGGTCGACTCGGTCGACGTGCTCGTCAACAACGCGGGCGTGATGGCGGTCCCGTTGCGCCGCACTGCCGACGGGTTCGAGATGCAGATCGGGACCAACCATCTGGGGCACTTCGCGCTCACCGGTCTGCTGCTGGGCAAGGTTCGCGACCGCGTGGTCACGATGTCGAGTGCGATGCACAAGATCGGCAGCATCGACCTCGACGACCTGAACTGGGAGCGGCGGACGTACCGTCGCTGGCCGGCCTACGGGCAGTCCAAGCTTGCGAACCTGTTGTTCACGTACGAGTTGCAGCGCAGGCTGGCCGCGGCGGGATCGACGGTGAAGGCACTCGCATCCCATCCCGGATATGCCGCGACGAATCTGCAGTCGCACACCGAGTCGATCTCGAGCCGTGTCATGGCACTGGCGAATCCGTTCATCGCCCAGTCGGCCGAGATGGGCGCGCTGCCGATGCTGTACGCCGCCACCGTCCCCGACGCGATCGGCGGCAGCTACCTCGGCCCGTCGTCGATGTTCGAGACGCGCGGCTATCCCAAAGTGGTTTCCTCGAACCGGAAGTCGCACGACCGGAGCGTTGCGCGACAATTGTGGTCGGCGTCGGAGCAACTCACCGGCGTCACCTACGACTTCGGAGGCTGACCGCGTTGGCGATCGAGCGACTCAACCACGCCGTCCTGTTCGTGTCGGACCTGCAGCGCAGTCTGGCGTTCTATCAGGATGTGCTCGGGTTCAAGGCATTGCCGGGCGGTTTCCCCGGTGCGGCGTTCCTGCAGGCGCCGGACTCGGCGAACGACCACGACCTGGGCCTGTTCCAGAGCCCCAACCCGGCGAGCCGGGTGACGCCGGGCAACGTCGGGCTGTACCACCTGGCCTGGGAGGTCGACACACTCGCCGGGCTGGCCGAGATGCGGGACCGCCTGCTCGCGGCCGGCGCGCTGACCGGTGCCAGCAACCACTGCTCCACCAAGGCGCTGTACGCCGCCGACCCGGACGGCATCGAGTTCGAGGTGTGCTGGCTGGTACCGGACGAACTCGCGATCGACGAACTCGTTCCCGCGCAGCCGCCGACGCGTCCGCTCGACATCGCCGCCGAGATCGCGCGCTACGGCGCCGACACCCACGGCGGTCCGCGCACCGATCGGCATCTGTGGGAGCGCGTGTTCGCGGCTCGCTCGCGCGTCTGATCTAAACCGCGGTCGCTTCGACGTCGCGGCGGCCCGCCCGGTTCGGGCGGCCGTCCGACGGCGCAGCCCGCCACGCGGTCCAGCCGCCGACGAGCGCGAGTGCGGCAAATCCGAACAGCAGCAGTTGTGCCGAGCGCATTTCGGACTGTCCGCCGAGGTTCACCAGCACGCCGGCCAGTGCGGTGCCGAACGCGTTGGCGATCAACTGCACGGTGTTGATCGCGGCCGAGGCACGGGCACCCTCGGCCGGTTCGGCCACGGCGTTCATTGCGCCGACCGCGAGGTGCGGCCACGCCATGCCGATGCCCGCGCCGGCGATGATCAGTCCGGCCGCCCAGAGCGCGACGCGTCCGCTCCCGGCCTCCTCGGCGAGGACCACCGCCATGAGCGTGAGCCCGGCCGCGACGAGGATCGGTCCGGACCGGACGATGCGGCGGACCATGCGCGGCGCGGCGGCCGACGCGCTCGGAATCTCACCCACCGTCCAACCGAGAGCCAGTGCGGCACCGAGGAATCCGGCTACCACGGGCGCCAACCCCGCGAGTTGTTGCCCGAACAGCGGGACGAACGTCTCGACCGTCGACGCCATCGCGAGGACCGCGATGGTCAGGTACACCCATTTCAGGGACGACCCGGTGAACGTCGACGGTGGCAGCACCCCGTGCGGGTTGCGCCGGTCGGCCGCGACGAACCATACGACCAGCGCCACCGCGCCGGCGACGGCGGCGCCCGAGATCGCGGCGTCGGAGAGGAGGCCGGCGACGCTCACCAGCAGGGTCGCGGCCGTGAGGAGCGCCAGCGGGACCACCGGTACGGGCGCGACGGCGCGGTCGCGTTCACCGCGGTGCGGTGGCAGGACTATCGGAACGAGGACGGCGACCGCCACGGTGCACACGATCAGCGCGCCGAAGGCCCAGCGCCATGCGCCGAACTGTGCGAATGCCCCGCCGACAGCGGGGCCCACCAGGGTGCCGACGCCCCACATGGTGGAGACCAACGCGCTGGCGCGGGTCCAAAGATGCCGGGGCAGCGCGGAGTTGATCACCGCGTATCCGAGACCGGCGAGCAGGCCGCCGCCGAAACCCTGCACGGCGCGTCCGGCCAGTAGCAGTTCCATCGTCGGGCTCAGTGCACACACCGCGGTTCCGAACGCGAACACCGTCAGGCCGATCAGGTACGCCCGGCGTGGCCCCTGAGCGGCGAGCGTCCGGCTGACGATCATCGAAGAGAGCACCGAGGCGATGAGGAAGACGGTCGACGTCCAGGCGTAGTAACGCAGCCCACCGATGTCGTCGATCGCGGTGGGCAGCAGGCTGCTCGTGAGATAGACGTTGGTCGCGTACAGCGCCACTCCGCCGGCCAACACGGCGGCGACTCCGAGATGGCGCCCGCTCAGCAGTTGCCCCCAGGTTCCGGTGCCTTCGGTTCGCGTTGTCATGGACCCGAAGGTAGAAGCTCGAGTGCGCTCGAGGTCAAGCCGGATCCGGAGTCTCCTCAGCTGGGCGCGCGCAGGGCGTCGTCCAGGGTGCTCATGAGTTGTTCAACGCGATTCCGGGCGGTCGGCGCGGCGGGGTAGCGGGACAGAACATCGATCAGAATCGGTGTTGCGCGCTGCCGGGCCTGCTCGATCATCAAGTCTCCGACGGCGGGATCGTCGCCCGCATTCAACTCTGCGACGCGGGCAGCGCCCGCGGCGGCGCGCAGAATGTGTCCCACCTGGTGCGCTCGCGATATCGGGTGCAGGTACGCGGCGGCCGCGGCATCGCCGGCGCACCGGGCAGCGAGACGCGCGGCTTCGGTGGCCGCGGCCTTCGCGGCTCGGTGTGCATCCACTGAGGTGACGCGCTGCAACGTGGTCCGCCTCGCACCGTTGACGAACTCCCACGCAGCGTCGAGGGCTGCTCGTGGACGGGGATCACCTGGGACCGCGTCCTCGAACACCGGAAGCACGTCTCGGGCGCTCTCCGCGGAAAAGTGGGTGACCACTCGTAGCTCGTCCATCGTCAATTCGAAGTCACCGGAGGCAGTCGACACGGACGCGATCCTCCCACCGATGACTCCGCGCCGGCTGTCGAACAGTTGACGCCGCAGATGGAACTGTGTCGCCTCTCACAATCGCCGGGTCGACGCTCGGATTTCTCGAGAACATCCAGGTCAGGGTGTCGGTGGGATCGGTGGGAGAGGTGCGGGCAGGGCGGGGGACGCTCTGGTGTCGAAGATTCTGGACGGTCGGGAATTGATTCTTTCCCAGGCATGTTCCATGAGTCAGTAAGACTCAACTTTGGAGGAGGCTGCGAATGCCGGCATTCTTCGGGCCCGAGGGGCCCGGTCGCATCGACATCACCCGTCTCATGAGCAGTGACACTCAGCGACTCATGGCGGACGCCGCGCAATTCGCGGCAGGCCGCGGTGACGCGGGCCTGGACGCGCTGCACATCCTGCACGTGGCCGCGGTCAAGGATCCGGTGCGCGACATGGTCAGGCGGGTCGGTGGCGACCCCGAGGCGATCTCGCAGGACGCGGAGGCGCATCTGCCTCGCGGCGGCGAGGCGATCTCGGCTGCGCCGACGGTTACCGCCGCCGGACGTCGGGCGCTGCTCGACGCGCATCAGATCGCACGGGCGCTCGGCTCGACGTACATCGACCCCGAGCACATTTTCCTGTCCCTGGTCTCCAACGGAGACTCCACGACGGGACGCATCCTCGCGTCCGCCGGTGTCACCCCGGAGTCGATGCAGTCCGCGGTGAACGCGGGTTCCGCTGAACCGCAGTCGGAGTCGGCCACACCGACCCTCGACAAGTACGGCACGGACCTCACCGAGCGTGCCCGCTCGGGCGGCGTCGACCCGGTCATCGGGCGCGGCGACGAGATCGAGCAGGCCATCGAGATTCTCGCTCGACGGACCAAGAACAACCCGGTTCTGGTCGGCGAGGCCGGCGTCGGCAAGACCGCCGTCGTCGAGGGGTTGGCGCAGCGCATCGTGGACGGCGACGTTCCGGAGGTGCTGGCGGACAAGAGGATCGTCCAACTCGATCTTCCCGCCATGCTGTCCGGTGCTCGCTACCGCGGCGACTTCGAGGAGCGGCTGACCAAGGCCGTCGACGAGATCGTCGCGCAGGAGGGGCGTCTCATCGTCTTCATCGACGAGATCCACACCATCGTCGGTGCCGGCGCGGGTGGCGAGGGTGCCATGGATGCCGGAAACATCCTCAAGCCCAAGCTGGCTCGCGGAGACCTCCACATCGTGGGTGCGACGACGCTCGACGAATACCGCAAGCACATCGAGAAGGACTCGGCCCTCGAGCGGCGCTTTCAGCCTGTGACGGTGAACGAGCCGAGCCCCGCCGATGCCAAGGCGATCCTGTCGGGGCTGCGCGAGCGGTACGAGGAGCATCACCGCGTCAGCTACACCGACGAGGCGATCGACGCGGCGGTGGAACTGTCGTCGCGCTACATCGCCGACCGGTTCCTGCCGGACAAGGCGATCGACCTGATCGATCAGGCTGGTGCGCGAAAGCGCCTGCAGTTGGGCGCATCCAACCCGGATGCGAAGGCGCTGCAGCAGCGGATCGCGCGGCTCGAGAAGGCTAAAGAAGACGCGGTGTCGGCCGAGCAGTACGAGCGGGCGTCGCAACTGCGCGACGAGATCACCGGGCTCGAGAAGCGCGTCGCGGAGGCACGCGCGGGTGAGCCCGCCGCGGCCGAGACGCCGTCGGTCACCGCCGACGACATCGCCGAGATCGTGGCTCGCTCCACCGGGATTCCGGCCAGCCAGATGACGAGGCAGGAGAAGGAACGCCTGCGCCGACTGGAGGACGAACTGCACCAGCGGGTCGTCGGCCAGGAGGACGCGGTGGCGGCCATCGCACGGGCGGTGCGTCGCAGCCGGACCGGCATGGGCGATCCAGGACGTCCCGTGGGCAGCTTCCTGTTCCTCGGTCCGACCGGCGTCGGCAAGACCGAGCTGGCGAAGGCGTTGGCGCAGTCGCTGTTCGGCGACGAGAGCAAGTTGCTGCGGCTCGACATGAGCGAGTTCGGCGAGCGGCACACCGCGAGCCGATTGGTCGGCGCGCCTCCGGGTTACGTCGGGTACGGCGAGGCGGGTCAGCTCACCGAACAGGTGCGCAGGCATCCGTACTCGGTGATTCTGCTCGACGAGATCGAGAAGGCGCACCCGGACGTGTTCAACGTTCTGCTGCAGGTACTCGACGACGGACGGCTGACCGACGGTCAGGGCCGGACGGTGGACTTCAAGAACACCGTTCTGATCATGACCAGCAACCTCGGCTCGGACATCATCTCGAGCAAGGGCGGGTCGCTCGGCTTCACCACCGGTGACGCCGCTGCGGCGGAGAAGCCGTTGCGCGACAGGGTGATGGGCCGGCTGCGCGAGTCCTTCCGGCCGGAGTTCCTCAACCGGATCGACGAGATCGTGATCTTCCGCAAGCTCGAGGCCGAGCAGTTGCACCGGATCACCGATCTGCTGCTGGGTGAGAGCCGGGACCGTCTGCGGTCCAAGGACATCGACATCGAGTTCACCCCCGATGCGGTGGACTGGATCGCCGAGCGCGGGCATCAGCCCGAGTTCGGGGCGCGGCCGCTGCGCCGGACCATCGCGCGTGAGGTCGACGACCGTATCGCCGATCTGCTGCTCGACGACGCGCTCGACGAGGGTGGCCGGATCACGGTCAAGGTCACCGACGACGAGTTGGACCTCGTCGTCAGCTGATCGACGGAGGACGAGAAGGGCGGGGCAGGCGATGAGAATCGCCTGCCCCGCCCTCGTCGTGTGTGTGCCCTCGGTCAGCGCACCCGCAGTCCGTCGATGTAGATCGACGTGATCTCTTGCGCGAATTGCGCATTCGTCTTCTGCGGCGACTGCCGGAACCATCGGCTCGTCAGCCACACTGAGTCGCGCATGAGCTGGTAGAAGGTGGCCGAGTCGATGTCGCTGCGGAATTCGCCCGACTCCTGCGCCTCTTCGATGCACTGCGTCCATAAGGTGGCCGGGAAGTCACCCTTTTCCTCCAGGCTCGCCTCGAGCATCTGGTTCCGCATGTAGTCGGTCTCGACCTGCCAGATCGCCGTGGCGTGGCGGTGGTTCTCGGCAGACTCGATCGCGACGAGGACGAGTGCTTCCAGGCGTTCGATCGGCGGCAGGGCCCGAAGGATCACTTCGCTGCACTTTTCGTACAGCTCCTCGACGTAGACCCGAATGATCTCGATGACGATCGCGTCTTTGGACGGGAAGTAGTGGTAGAGCGTGCCCGAGTAGACGCCACACGCGTCGGCGATCTCCCGCACCGTCGTGGCGGAGATGCCCTTCGTCGCGAAAATCTCGCCGGAACGGTCGAGTATCTGGCGCCGACGTTCCAGCGGATCCATCGCGGTTGTCCCCCTGTAGCTGGGTCGATTCGAGTCGGTCGAGGCGCCTCATGCTACCCGTGACCACGCAGCTCCTGCCCAACCTGGCAAGGCAATCCTACATTGATTGATCGCTTGCTCAATCCGGTGTCTTGGATCACAATGGTCCGCGAACTGTGGCGAAGAAAGCAGAAGCAGGAGGGGTAATGGGTGTACTCGAGGGCGACGTCGCACTGGTGACGGGTGCCGGCCAGGGGATCGGGCGCGGAATCGCCCTGGCCTTGGCCGCCGAAGGGGCGCGTGTCGTGGTCGCCGGGCGCACCCTGTCGAAGGTTGTCGAGACGGCCGACGAGATCGTCCGTCGGGGCGGAGAGGCCGTTGCGCTCGAGTGCGACGTGACCGATGCGGGGCAGATCGACACGGCGGTCGCCGACGTGATCGCGAAGTACGGCGGCCTGTCGATTCTGGTGAACAACGCGCAGACTCCGGCTCACGGCACGCTCCTCGACGTGAGCGAGGACGACTACCAGGGCAGCATGAATTCGGGTCCGCTGGCGACGCTGCGCCTGATGCGTGCGTGCCACCCGCACCTGAAGGGGCGCGGGTCGATCGTCAATCTCGGTTCCGCAGCGGGACTGAAGTGGGATCCGACCGGCACGGGCGCGTACGCCGCGGCCAAGGAGGCCGTCCGGGTGCTGACGCGCACCGCGGCGTGCGAGTGGGGCGCCGACGGGATCCGCGTCAACGCGATCCTTCCGCTGGCGTCGACGCCGCTGATGGACGAGTGGGCCGAGCTCAATCCGGAGGCATACGACGAGTACCTGCGGAGCGTGCCGCTCGGACGTCTGGGCGACGCGGAGGCGGACATCGGACCAGCCGTGGTGTTCCTGTGCAGCCCCGCCGCTCGGTACATAACCGGTCATTCGCTACCGGTCGACGGAGGGCAGGCTTTCCTCAGGTAGCCGTCCCGAATTCTTTACCGCTCAACGGAAATCGACAACAGAGACCGAGCCGACAGCTCGTACGCTCGATGAATACAGTTCCAACGGAAGGATCGCGCAATGCAGCCGGTCGAATGTGGATCGTGCGGTAACCGGGTACTCGTAGAGAAGTACAGCTCGACGCACACCAGCACCCAGTGGATCGAAGATGCGGAGACGGCGTGCGCCGAGTTCCGCGAGTCCGCGGCCAACGGCACGCACAGCATGTACGTGCGTACGTGCAGCGCCCTGACCAAGAGCATCGACGAGGCCGTCGCCGGGGGGCATCTCGGCGAGTCGTATCGCACCGTTCCGGTCTCGGGGTCGACTGCGGAAGTTCGCCCCTACTCATAACCATCGGAGCCGGATTCCCTGCGGCTCCGCAACTTTTGTCGCTGCTCGTACCAAGGCGGGAAGCGATCACTCTTTCGAAGGAGGCAAGATGACCGAGATTTCCGACGACGTCGAGGTCCGGGAGATCGTGGCGGGCGCCAACCCCGACCGCTTCGCTCGTGGCTGGCACTGCATCGGCCGTGCAGAGGACTTCCGTGACGGAAAGCCGCACCAGGTCAAGATCTTCGGCACCGATCTGGTCGTGTTCGAGGACAGCAAGGGCGAGCTGCAGGTTCTCGACGCCTTCTGCCGTCACATGGGTGGAAACCTCGCCATGGGCGAGATCAAGGGCGATACCATCGCCTGCCCGTTCCACGACTGGCGCTGGAACGGCAAGGGCAAGTGCACCGAGATTCCTTACGCTCGCCGTGTTCCCCCGGTCGCCAAGACCAAGGCGTGGGTCACGCTCGAGCGCAACGGCCTGTTCTTCGTCTACAACGACCCGGAGGGCAACCCGCCGCCGGCCGACGTGACGATCCCCCAGGTCGAGGGCTACGACGAGGGTGGCTGGAGCGACTGGAGCTGGAACACCTACATCGTCGAGGGCTCGCACTGCCGCGAGATTGTCGACAACGTCGTGGACATGGCGCACTTCTTCTACGTGCACTTCCAGATCCCGACCTACTTCAAGAACATCTTCGAGGGTCACGTCGCGACCCAGGTGATGCGCTCGGGTGGTCGTGACGACATCCAGACCGGCGTGCAGCTGGGTATGGCCGAGGCGGAGACCATCTCGGATGCGTCGTACTTCGGTCCGTCCTTCATGCTCGACACCGTCTACACGGTTGCGGGCGACATCAAGGTCGAGACCAAGCTGGCCAACTGCCACTACCCGATCACGAACAACTCGTTCATCCTGCAGTGGGGCACCATCGTCAAGCGGACCGAGGGTCTGTCGGACGACGATGCCAAGGCGATGGCGGAGCAGTTCACCGAGGGCGTCGAGCACCAGTTCAAGCAGGACATCGCGATCTGGAATCACAAGAGCCGGATCGAGAACCCGCTGCTGACCGAGGAAGACGGCCCGGTCTACCAGCTGCGTCGCTGGTACCAGCAGTTCTACGTCGACGTCGCGGACGTCACGGAGGACATGACCAAGCGCTTCGAGTTCGAGGTCGACACCACCCGCGCTCAGGAGAGCTGGCGAGGGATCGTGGCGGAGAACGTCGCCGCCGGCGTCAAGCCCGTCGAGCTGGTCGCGGAAGTCTAAACCGTCTCAGCTGACGAAGTCCTGTGCCCCTGCCGGATATCCGGCAGGGGCACAGGCATTTTCGGTGACGAGGTCCAAGGCCTGTCCGATGCGCGAGAGGTGGGGGAGACGACGAAAGGGTGGGCTCGCCGATGACGGCGAGCCCACCCCACGGTGTCGGTGGGTCAGGCGGGAATGGGGCGCAGCGTCCGGCTGCTCGCCATGTGCCGCCACGTCGCGAGTGCGGCCATCCGGACCGGCGCGACCAACGCCGAGCTGTTCATACTCTTGGACGGTCCGCACACGGAAATTGCGCCGACGGTGTTCTTGCCGTCGCCGATCGCGGCTGCGACACAGGAGACTCCGACGGTCGTCTCGTCACGGTCGTGGGCGACGCTCTGGTCGCGGATGCGCGCGAGTTCGACGCGCAGCCGAGTCGAATCGCCGATCGAGTTCGGGGTGGGGCCGGTGATCGGTTGCGGCAGAACGGTCTCGGCGTCGACGCGGGAGTTGGCGAGCAGAGCCTTGCCGACCGCGGTGCGGTAGGCCGGCTGACGCCCGCCGACCCGGGACGGGACCGACAGGGTGAACCGGCCGCCGATCTTCTCGAGGTACAGCACGTCGGAGCTGTCGAGCACCGCGAGGTGGACGACGAGGCCGGTGGCGTTGTGCAATTCGTGCATCACCGGCAGGGCGGCCTGGTGTACGCGGTCGTGGTGCTGCGCGAGGGAGCCGAGCTCGAGCATCTTCATGCCGAGTTCGTAGGCGTGCCCGTGGCGGCGGATCCATCCGATCCGGACGAGCTGCAGCAGCATGCGATGCGTCGACGACCGGGGGAACCCGGTGCGCCGGGACAGCTCCGACAGGGTCAGTCGTTCGGCTTCCCGGAATGCGTCCAGCAGGATCGCGACGCGGTCGATAACTGCGATGGGGGAGCTAGCGTCTGTCGTCGTCATGACGTTCTGGACCTCCGAGGTGCTCGCATTCCGAACTGATTGAGCAAGCGTTCAATCAAGTGGTGCGAACTGTATCAGCGTGAGCCGCGTCGCTCCACCGACCTGGAGAATTTATTTCGATTCGAGCGGCGTGGCCGGACCCGCCCGAGGTGTGCCGAAGAAGGGGGGCAGCGGCGGCAACGCTCCCCGCGGGCGGCCGGGCCGGAGGAGTTTCAGCCCAGTAGAACGATCGGCGCCGAACTCGGGAAGCGGCCGCCGGTGCAGCCGGATTGCCGGGGGGGCCGAACCCGGCCGGTCGACGGTCCGTGTGGGGCTGGATTGTGGGCTGCGCCTTTCGAATCGGACAGTTTTCCGCTCATCGGGAAGCAATGAAGGTGAGTCGCTCTCAGCTCTTAGTGTGCGTCCGGTCACTGTTGAAACAAAGATTTGAATGTGTAGGTAGATATGGCAGTCACCGTCTCTCAGGGCGACACAGCCCCCGTCCGGGGCGCCGGTGATTCCGGCGGCTCGACCGGGTACTGGATCCGCGTCCTGCTGATCCTCGTTCTGCTCACCGAGCAGGCGGCGCTGGCATTCGCACTCTTCACCCCGGCGCTCCCGAAGATCGCCGCCGAGTACAAGACGACGCAGGTCGTGTGGGTCATGACGGCGCTAGTTCTGGCCGCCGCGATCGCCTCGCCGATCCTCGGCAAGCTGGCGGACGTCTACGGCAAGAAGCGCATCCTGGTGGTCACCGCCGCGATCGCGAGCCTCGGTGCCCTCATCTCCGCGATCGCACCGACGTTCCAGATCCTCTTGGTCGGCCGCTTCCTGTCCGGTGTCGGTTTCGCGTTCACCGCGCTCGGCTACTCGCTGATCCGCGACATCTTCCCGGCGCGACTGCAGGCCATGTCGATCTCCATCGCGAACACCGGCGTCGGCGTCGTCACCGTCGTGGCCCCGTTGATCTCCGGCTACATGCTCGACCACACCGGTGTGTCCTCGGTCTTCTGGTTCTCGTTCGGGCTGTGCGCCGTCGGCGGACTGCTGACGCTGCTCTTCGTTCCCGAGACCCCGGTTCGCGCCAAGGTTTCCGTCGACTGGATCGGCGCTTTCCTACTGACCGTCGCCCTGTTCACCGTCATGCTCGCGCTGTCGATGGGCGCCGGCTGGGGCTGGCTGAGCGGCAAGACTCTCGGCACGCTGGCCGTCACCGTCATCTTCGCGGTCGCCTGGGTCGCGTGGGAGCGGCGCGTTCCGGAACCGCTCATCAGCATCGACGTGCTCGCCAGCCGCAAGGTCGGCATCACGCTGCTCGCCGGCGGTATCGCTTACGGTGCAACAACCCTCACCGCGACGCTGATCCCGATGCTGCTGCAGACGCCTAAGGAGGCCGCCGACTACGGCTTCGGGCTCTCGGTTACGGACATGGCCTTGTGGATGCTGCCGGGTGGCGTCCTGATCGTCCTCGGCGGTGTCTTCGTCGGCGCGACGTCGAAGCGGATCGGGTTCCGCCAGCACCTGATCCTCGGCGCGGTCCTGATCGCCCTCGGCGCAGTGTGGCTGGCGACGACGCCGGACCAGGCTTGGCAGGTCGTGTGCGCATACGGTCTCATCGGCTTCGGCTCGATGATCTACGCGGCGATTCCCAACCTGGTGATGATGGCCCTGCCCGAGGATCAGCGCGCGATCGGTGCCAACTTCACAGGTCTGTCGCAGTCGATGTTCGGCGGCATGCTGTCCTCGGTGGGCTTCGCGCTCCTGGCCCAGCACATTTTCGCCGTCGGCCCGGCCGGCCCGGTCTACTCCTCGGACGGATTCTTCGTGGCCTTCATGGTTGCTGCCGGCGCGGCATTGCTCGGCGCGATCCTGGCCTTCGGCATCACCGTCGGTCGGCGCGGCGAGGGATAGTCCCGCAACACTTTCGACGCCTCGGGGCCTGCACCGTGATCTGGTGCAGGCCCCGAGGTCGTTCGTCTTTCCCCGACCCGATTGTCGAAGCCACGGAAACTACTGTTAGATTTTCGCGCTACCAGGCAATCCCGACAATCGGGATCAGGTGGAATCCGGTGTGAATCCGGAACTGACGCGCAACGGTATGGGGCGGCATCGCCTCGAGTCCGACGACCTGCTGGGCTGGGTGACCCTTCTGTCCCCGGCATGATCGTGCGGACCGCTCGCGTGCAGCGCCCGCAGGAAGCTGATGTGTGATGCGCCAACGTGTCCGGAAGATCGCCGGAGCCACAGCAATCGCGGCCGTGTTCACCGCTGTGGGTTGCAGCGGCTCCGAGAGCGGGGCAGACGACTCGCCTCGAGCGACGACCGAGCTGACCAACTGCGAGACGACAGTGGCGGTCGACGAACCGATCCAGCGGGCGATCGCGGTGAATCAACCTGCCGCCGAACTGCTGCTGAGTCTCGGACTCGAGGACCGGATCGCCGGCCTCGCCTACGGCGACGATCCCGTGCTACCCGATTTGGCGGGGGCAGCGTCGCGAGTGCACAACTTCGATGTGGAGTTCCCGTCGTTCGAGGCAGTCCTCGACCGTGAGCCCGACTTCGTCTACACCACATTCGACTACACCTTCACCGACGAGGGCATCGCCGACCGTCAGCGGTTCACGGACATGGGTATCGCCACCTACCAGTCGTCGAGCGAATGTGGAGGCCAGGAGGCACTCCAGGCGACCGAGTCGACGCTCGCCGACCTGTACTCGGAGATCGAGGACATCGCCACCCTCTTCGAAGTTCACGATCGTGGTGACGAGCTGATTGCCGAGCTGCGTGGTCGTGCGCAGGCTGCAGCAGGCGGACTCGATGCGTCGAACGTGTCGCTCGCGTGGTGGTACGACGGCACCAAGACCCCATACTTCGCGGGATGCTGCGGGGCGCCGGGAATCATGACACAGCAGGTAGGAGCGCAAAACGCTTTCGCCGACAACCGTCAGCTCTGGCCCGAAATCGGTTGGGAGAGTGTGCTCGACCGTGATCCCACGGTGCTTGTGCTCGCGGATCTGGGGCGGGGCGGCGACGGTGACAGTGTGGACGAGAAGATCCGGTTCCTCGAATCGGATCCTGTGACGAGCCGGTTGACTGCCGTCCGCAACAAGCGCTACATCGTCATCAGTGGTACCGCGATGGACCCCTCCATCAGGAATGTCCAAGGGATCGAGCAAATTGCCGCCGGGCTGCGGGATCTCGGAGTGACGCGATGAACCACACCGAACTGGTCGAGCGGTGGGATCGACAACAAGCTGCTTACATCGCCCATCGTGAGGCTCGGTTCGAGGTGATGCTCGGCGCCCTCGAACTCGCGGTCGGCACCAGCTTCACCGCCGTCGATCTCGCTTGTGGCCCAGGGTCTCTCGCCTCGCGGCTTCTGTCGCGGTTCCCCGAGGCCCGTGTCATTGCGATCGACTACGACCCCATGCTTCTCGCGCTCGCACGTAAGCACCTGGCCGGGTTCGGAGACCGGGTGCAGATCGTCGATGCCGATCTCGTCGATCCGCTCTGGAGTGCCCAGCTGAGGGACCAGCTCGAGGACCGTCCGCAGGCAGTGGTCTCGACGACGGCGCTTCACTGGCTCCTCCCGGCCCAGCTGGTCGACGTGTACGGCCAGGTCAGATCGCTACTGGCACGCGGTGGCCTCCTACTCAACGGTGACCACTTCCGGTTCGACGAACGCACGCAGCACATCGCGTCCTGGGCGGCGCGGCACGACAGTGCAACGCAGAAGCGCAGCTTCGTCGAGGGCGCCGACGAGTGGGATGCCTGGTGGAATCTGCTGGGAGCGCACCCGGACATCGGCCCTCTGCAGGGGGAGCGGACCCGCCGCTTCGCCGGGCGAGACGCGTCACCGCCGACCACCGTGAAATTCCAGCTGGCAGCGCTCCGCCAAGCGGGATTCGCCGAGTCCGGCACCGTGTGGCAACTCTTCGACGACTACGTCGTCTACGGAGTGGCGTAGCCCGCGGTTGGCCCCACCCATCCCCGGTTTACATAATTCAGGCCCTGAGCAAGGAGCTCTACTCTTCATGCGCCAAACCGTCCGACACATCGGCGTTTCCCTCACCGCCGCCGCGGCCCTCGTCCTGACCGGATGCTCGTCCTCCGCGGAGACGACGGCCGCCCATCCGACGTCCTCTGCGTCCAGATTTCCGCTGACGATCGAGAACTGCGGCAGACAGATCACGATCGATGCGCCCCCGCAGCGCGCGGTGTCCCTCAACCAGGGGTCGACCGAGATCCTGCTGTCCCTCGGTCTCGCCGACCGGATGGTCGGCACCGCGACGTGGACCGATCCCGTCCGCGACAACCTCGCCGCCGACAACGCGAAGGTCCCCCGTCTGGCTGACAACAAGCCCTCCCTCGAGGTCGTCCTCGACACCGAACCGGACTTCGTCTCGGCATCGTTCGCCTCGACGTTCGGTGACGGGGGCGACGCGGGGAGAGATCAGTTCGAGAGCCTCGGCGTCCCCACCTATCTCGCCCCCACCGACAACGGCTGCGACGGCAAGGAATCGTCCGCGTCGAACGCGGACGGCGCCCGCTCCGAGCCGTTGCGGATCGAGGCGGTCTACCAGGAGATTCGGGACCTGGCGGCAATCTTCGACGTCCGCGATCGCGGTGAAGCCTTCGTCGCCGAACTGGAGCAGCGGTTCGAGAAGGCGTCGGCCGACGTACAGGCCGCGGGCGTTCCGCTCGCCTTCTGGTTCGCCGACACCAAGACCCCGTACATGGCCGGCTGCTGTGGGTCGTCCGGGATCATCGCCGGTGCCGTCGGGGCAGCCAATGTCTTCGCCGACACTACCGACGAATGGCCGCAGGTGAGTTGGGAGTCCGTCGCGGACCGGAACCCGACCGCCCTCGTCCTGGGCGATCTGAGCCGGCGCAGCATCGACGGTGACGCGCTGGACAGCAAGATCGCGTTCCTCGAGTCCAACCCGGTCACCCGGAACATCGACGCCGTCCGCGACAAGCGCTACATCGTGGTCAACGGCGGCGACATGAACCCCTCCATCCGCACGATCGACGGCATCGAGAAGGTGTCGGCAGCGCTTCGCGGTTGGGGCCTGACGAATTGAGTCACCGCACAGCGCGGCTCGACTCCAGGCCCCTGCTCGGCGCGGCCTACGTCGGTGGCGGTGCCGCGCTCGTTCTGTCGATCGCGCTCGCGATAACGCTCGGCCCCGCCGACCTGTCCGTGCGGGACGTGTACGCAGTGGTGTTGGAGCACTGGGGGATCGGTTCGTCCGGACTGAGTCGGATCAAGGACGGCATCGTGTGGGAACTGCGGCTTCCGCGCACCATGCTGGCCGCGGTGTGTGGCGCGGGGCTGGCGCTGTGCGGCGCCATCATGCAGTCGTTGTTGCGTAATCCGCTCGCGGACCCGTTCGTGCTCGGCATCTCCTCGGGCGCATCGACCGGTGCGGTGGCGGTCGTGGTGCTCGGCATCGGTGGCGGCATCGTCTCGCTGTCGGCGGGTGCGTTCCTCGGCGCGGTCGTGTCGTTCGCGCTCGTGATGTTACTCGCGGCGGGCGCAGGCGGCGGCACCTCGCGCGTCGTTCTCGCAGGTGTGGCTGGGACGCAGCTGTTCTCGGCGTTGACGTCGTTCATTGTAATTTCGTCGGCGGACGCGGAACAGACCCGCGGTGTGCTGTTCTGGTTGCTCGGATCCCTCAGCGGCGTGGGGTGGACCGACGTCCTGCTGTGTTCGGTCGTGGTCTTGATCGGCATCGTTGTGTGCCTGTACCACGCTCCGGCTTTGGACGCGTTCACCTTCGGGAACGACATGGCCGCGACCCTCGGCATCTCCGTTCGCCGTGTGCGCATGGTACTCCTGACCGTCACGGCGCTCATCACCGCGGCGCTGGTCAGTGCGGCCGGAGCAATCGGCTTCGTCGGACTCGTTCTCCCGCACGCGGCTCGATTCCTGGTGGGAACCAGACACAGTCGGCTCCTTCCCGCCACCGCGCTGATCGGTGCGATCTTCATGGTGTGGGTGGACGCGATCGCTCGAACCCTCTTCGCACCACAGGAGATTCCGGTCGGTGTGGTGACCGCACTGGTCGGTGTACCGGCGTTCGCATTGATCCTGTTCCGGATGAGGAGAAGCGAATGACTTTGTCCGCGAAAGATGTCGGATGGAGCCGCGACGGCCACCTCGTGCTGGACGGCGTCACCGTCGTCGCCGAGCGCGGCGAGACCGTCGGGCTCCTCGGACCCAACGGGTCGGGCAAGTCGTCGCTCCTGCGACTCCTCGCGGGTATCGCGGCACCTGACACCGGCACGGTCACGCTCGACGACGCGGACATCCGAACCGTGCGACGCCGACAGATCGCCCGCCGGGTTGCGATGGTGGACCAGCACGCCCACACCGACGTCGACGTCACGGTGCTCGACGTTGTGCGGCTGGGACGGATTCCACATCGCGGGGTGTTCGGATCCGACCCGGCCGTCGACGATGCGGCGATCCAGAAGGCGCTGGCCGGTACGGGCATGTCGGAGAGGCGCGGTCGCGCTTGGCACACGCTTTCCGGAGGGGAACGTCAGCGCGCGCAGATTGCCCGAGCACTCGCACAGGAACCCGAGCACCTGTTGCTCGACGAACCGACCAATCACCTCGATATCCAGCACCAACTCGAGATCCTCGAACTGGTCGCGGGGTTGCGGACGACGAGTTTCATCGCGCTTCACGACCTCAACCTCGCTGCGATGTACTGCGATCGGCTGGTGGTGCTGCAGGAGGGGCGGATCGTCGCGACCGGCACACCGCTGGACGTCCTCACCGAGGATCTCGTGAGCGACGTCTACAAGGTCCGATCCACTGTCTCCACAGGTCCGGACGGAGTTCCGTCCGTCCACTTCCACAGGGCTCCTCAGCATCTCGCAGACTGGTGCGGACCGAGGACGTGACGGCGCCACCTCGCCCACCGGTGAGCGGTGGCAGGGAGCGCCCCGGGGTGCAGGAGACGGTGATGCCAATGACCAACCCCCGGGGCGCTGATCGTGGGCTCAGGCCACCACCGAGCGCTGGGGCACTCCGGTGTATTCGCTGAGCGGTCGGATCAGGGCGTTGGATTCGCCCTGTTCGATGATGTGTGCAGTCCATCCGGTGATGCGGCTCATCACGAAGATGGGAGTGAACACCTCGATGTCGAAGCCCATCAGGTAGTAGGCGGGCCCGGTGGGGAAGTCGAGATTGGGTTTGATGCCCGTGGCGTCGTTCATGGTGCGCTCGAGGATCTCGTACATCTCGACCCACTTCTCGCCACCGGTCTTCGAGGCGACGTCGAAGAAGGCCTGGCGCATCGTCGGGACGCGCGAGTCGCCGTTCTTGTAGACCCGGTGCCCGAAGCCCATGACCTTTTCCTTACGGGCCAGCTTGTCCTTCATCCAGGCCTCGGCACACGCGGGTTCGGCGATCTCGATCATGTCGTGCATGACCGCCTCGTTGGCGCCGCCGTGCAGCGGGCCCTTGAGGGTGCCGATCGCGGCGGTGACCGCACTGTAGATGTCGGACAGCGTCGAGGTGACTACGCGGGCCGCGAAGGTGGAGGCGTTGAAGCTGTGCTCCGCGTAAAGGATGAGCGACACCTCGAATGCCTTGACGATCTCCGGTTCGGGGATCTCGCCGAAGCACATGTTGAGAAAGTTCTCGGCGAAGCCGAGGTGGCTGTGCGGGGCGATCGGGTCGAGTCCGTGACGACGGCGATGATCGGCTGCCACGATGGTCGGCAGAACCGCCATCATGCGAAGTGCCTTCTCGCGATTCGCCTTCGAGGAGTTGTCCCACTCGTCCGGGTCCTCCGCGCCGAGGTAGCTGATCGCGGTGCGGACCACGTCCATCGGGTGGCAGTTGTCGGGCATCTTCGTCACCAGTGAGAGCAGCGACCGATCTGCACGGCGGCTTGCCCGCTCACGCTGGCAGAACAGCTCCAGTTGGGCGTCCGAGGGCAGCTCACCGTTCCACAGGAGGTACGCGACCTGCTCGAAGCTGCAGTTCGCCGCCAGGTCCTGCACCGCGTAACCGCGGTAGGTCAGCGAATTGGTCTCGGGAACCACCTTGGAGATCGCGGTGGTGTCGACGACGACGCCGGCCAGGCCTTTGTAGATCGTCGGGACTGCATTGGTCATTGGTTCCCTCCGAGCGTGAAGTTGAAGACTCCGGAATCGAACTCGTTGTAGCGCTCGTACTCGAGCAGTTCGTACAGCCGCGAGCGGGTCTGCATCTGGTCGAGCTGACCCTCCTGAGTGCCCGTCTCGTGAATCTCCCGCAGACCGCGCTCGATGGCGCCCATCGCCAGACGCAGGGTGGTGACTGGGTAGATCACTGCGTTGAAGCCGATCTCCTCGAGAGTCTGTGCCGGAATCAGCTGCGACTTACCGAACTCGGTCATGTTCGCCAGCAGCGGGATATCCACTGCAGCACGGAACTTCGCGAAGTCGGCCTCGGTGTTCAGTGCCTCGGTGAAGATGAGGTCTGCACCCGCGTCGGCGTATGCCTTGGCGCGTTCGATCGCCGCATCGATGCCGTCGATCCCGGCGGCGTCGGTGCGGGCGCAGATCACGAAGTTCGGGTCGCGTCGGGCCGTGACTGCGGCACGCAGACGACGGACCATCTCACCCGTCGGCACGATGGCCTTGCCGTCGAGGTGACCGCAGCGCTTGGGGTTGACCTGATCCTCGAGGTGCAGGCCGGCGATGCCGGCGTCCTCGGCGGCGAGGACGGTGCGGGCCGCCGACATGGGCTCGCCGAATCCGGTGTCGGCGTCGATCAGCACCGGAAGATCGGTGACACCGGCGATCTGACGGCTGTGCGCGACGACCTCGGTGAGTGTGGTCAGGCCGATGTCCGGCAGGCCGAGCCCGGCGGAGAACGCGCCGCCGGAGACATAGACGCCCTCGAACCCGATCTCCTGGATCAGTTTGGCGGTCAACGGATTGATCGCACCCGGCAGGCGCTGGATCTTTCCGGACGTCAGCCCGGCACGGAAGGCAATCCGCTTGTCGGTGGCCGACGTGGTGGCGGCGATGAGTCCGGTCATGTCAGAAGAGTCCCTTCGGCGACTTCGGGGCGCGGGCGAGGACCTCGTCGGTGACGGTGAACGTGAGCTGGTTCAGCTCACCGGCCTTCAGCTCGGGAGTGCGCTGAGCCGCATCGAGGAAGCGGTCCTGCTCGGCGGGGGCGACGATGCCCTCGGCGAGTGTGCGGAACTTCGCGATGTACTGATCCCGAGAGAAGGGGCGCGCGCCCAGCGGATGTGCGTCCGCGATCGCCAGCTCGTCGACGACGACCTCGCCGCTCTTCAGCGTGACCTCGGCGCGGGCACCGAAGGCCTTCTCGGTGGGGTCGGTCGAGTGGTAGCGGCGGGTCCACTCCGGGTCCTCGGCGGTGGAAATCTTCTTCCACAGCTCGATCGTGTCGGGACGCTGCGCGCGCTCGGGTGCGTACGAGCGCTCGTGGTGCCACGTGCCGTCCTGCAGCGCGACCGCGAAGATGTACATCACCGAGTGGTCGAGGGTCTCGCGACTCGCGGTCGGATCGAACTTCTGCGGGTCGTTCGAGCCGGTGCCGATCACGACGTGGGTGTGGTGGCTGGTGTGCAGGACGATCGACGCGATCTGGTCGAGGTCGCCGATCCGGCCCCGCATCCGGCGGGCCAGGTCGATGGGCGCCTGGCTCTGGTACTCGGCCGAATGCTCCTTGGTGTACGTGTCCAGGATGGCGCGCTTGGCCTCGCCCGGGCCGGGCAGCGGCACAGCGTATTCGGACTTCGGTCCGCCGAGCAGCCACGCGATGACGCCGTCCTCGCCCTCCCAGATCGGGGACGGAGCGCCCTCGCCGCGCATCGCGCGGTCGACGGCCTCGACGGCCATCTTGCCGGCAAAAGCCGGGGCGTAGGCCTTCCAGCTCGAGATCTCGCCCTTGCGGGACTGGCGGGTCGCGGTGGTGGTGTGCAGAGCCTGTCCGACGGCCTGGTACACGGTCTCGGTGTCGAGCCCGAGGAGGGTGCCGATGCCGGCAGCTGCGGACGGACCGAGATGCGCTACGTGGTCGATCTTGTGCTCGTGCAGGCAGATCGAGCGAACCAGATCCACCTGGATCTCGTAACCGGTGGCGAGGCCCCGGACGAGGTCGGCACCGGTACGGCCCGCATGCTGTGCGACCGCCAGGATCGGCGGGATGTTGTCGCCCGGGTGCGAGTACTCGGCAGCGAGGAATGTGTCGTGGAAGTCGAGCTCGCGTACGGCGACGCCGTTGGCCCAGGCAGCCCACTCCGGCGAGAACGTGCCGCCCACACCGAACACGGTCGAACCCGGCGAGTACGGGTGGGACAGGGTCTGCGCGCGGGCGTTCGAGACCGGTCGGCGGGTCAGGGAGGCGGCAGCGACGGACGCATTGTCGATGATGCGGTTGACGATCATCTCGGCGGTGTCGGCGGGGACCTCGACCTCGTCAGTGGCGACCTCGGCGACCTTCCACGCGAGATGCTCGTTCTGGGGGAAGTCCTCTGCGGAGAGGTGGGTGCGAACGGGATGTGTCTTCAACGCTGTGTCCTCCGGTGAGCTGTTTCTGCTGTTTTCGCAGCGTATGCACGAGTAGATCGGAGGTAAACAGCCTGAATATGCGTAAGTTTGTGGTGTGAATCGGCCAGGTTTGCGAATGGTGTGAATGCCGTCGGTTGTGCTTGAGTGAAGGCGACTGGAAAGGACACGACGGTGCAGAAGATCTACGGCGGTCCGCGCTTGCGTCGGTTACGTGAGGAACGCGGTCTGACGCAGCTCGCGCTCGCGCGCGTCTTGGACCTGTCGGCGAGCTACGTGAATCAGCTCGAGAACGATCAGCGGCCCCTCACCGTCCCGGTGCTCCTCAAGCTCAATGCGATGTTCGACCTCGACGCCCACTTCTTCGCCGCAGAGTCGGATGCACGATTGGCCGCCGACCTCCAGGACGTGTTGACGACTCTGGGAACTCCGGCGCCGTCTGCGTCGACCATCGAGGAGTTCGTCGCGCGCATGCCGGAGATCGGGCAGGCACTCGTCGGCGTCCATCGCAGGCTGCAGGCCGCGACCGATCAGCTGGAACAGTTCAGTGCACACCTCGCAACCCCGGCCGCCTCAGAAGCAGGCGGCGCTGTGCCGATGCCGTTCGAGGAGGTGCGGGACTTCTTCTACGACAGGCACAATCACATCGCGGAACTCGATGATGCCGCCGAGCGGCTGTTCGTCGAAAGCGGCCTGCAGATCGGGTCGCTCGACGTGCAACTGACGGCATTGCTCGAAACCGAGCACGACATCGTCGTCCGATTGCGCACCGATCCGCCGGACCGTCCCGGTCCCAAGCGGGTGTACGACGCGACCGATCGCATCCTCGTTCTCTCGAGGCATCTTTCACCCGGACAGCGTGCGTTCCAGATCGCCACGCAGCTCGCATTTCTCACGCAGGCGCCGGTCATCGAACGTCAACTCGAGTCGGCGGCGGGTCTCAGCGAGAATGCCCGGGAGCTCGCCAAGATCGGCTTGGCGAACTACTTCGCGGGAGCATTGCTGTTGCCGTACACCCAGTTTCTCGACGCCGCGGAGCGGTTGCACTACGACATCGAGATGCTCGCGCTGCAGTTCGAGGTCGGCTTCGAGACGGTCTGTCACAGGCTCTCGACGATGCAGCGTCCGAACCGGCGCGGGGTGCCCTTCTTCTTCGTCCGCACCGACCGGGCGGGAAACATCTCGAAGCGTCAGTCCGCCACAGCATTCCATTTCTCTCGTGTCGGCGGCAGTTGCCCGCTGTGGGTGGTGCACGACGCGTTCGGTACCCCGGGTCGCATCGTCACGCAGGTGGCGCAGATGCCGGACGGGCGCACCTATCTGTGGATCGCCCGGACGACGGACGACGGCGCCCGGCCGTACGGGACATCCGAGCGCAGCTTCGCCATCGGCCTCGGTTGCGACATCACGCACGCCGACAGGCTGGTCTACTCGCGTGGCCTGCGCCTGGACGAGCAGATGTCACCGGTCCCGATCGGTGCCGGCTGCAAGATCTGCGAGCGGACGAATTGCGCACAGCGGGCGTTTCCCCAGATCGGACGCCCGGTGCGCGTGGACGTCGACTTCAGTAGTCGACTGCCGTATCCGCCGGCGTCCTGATCTGGTTCGTTTCCGGCTCGCCGGGTGGTCCAACTGCGAGGATTGCCGCGGTCACCACACCGGGGCCGGTCTGTACGGCCGTCGGACCGCTGCCGCCGACCGCGGACGCGCCCGCCGCGCCTGTGGTGAGGTTGTCCCATTGCACCCGGTAGACCCCCGGCCCGGGAACGGATTCGGGGTTAGAGTGGATCGAGCCGTGACCGCATCCAATCGATCGCGAGGAGTCGGGCGTGGACATCGGATTTCTGGGCATGGGCACGATGGGGCGCCCCATGGCGCGCAACCTCGCACGTGCCGACTACGACGTGACGGTGTGGAATCGCAGTCCGGGCAAAGCCGCGAGTGTCGTCGATTACGGGGCGTCCGAGGCGTCCGATCTGGCGGAGGTGCTGCACAAGTCCGTCGTGTTCAGTTCGCTGGCGGACGATCACGCGTTCGCGGATTCGGTGCTGTCCGCGCCGTCGCTGCAGGTTGCCAAACCCGGTTCGGTCCACGTCAATCTGGCCACGGTCAGCCCCGGTATGTCTGCCGAGGCGGAGTCGCGGCTGAGTGACAAGGGCATCTTCTACGTGGCCGCGCCCGTGTTCGGGCGGGCCGAGGTGGCCGAGGCCGGGAACCTCACCGTGCTCGCGGCGGGGGATCCGGGCGCGGTCGACGGAGTGACACCGATGCTCGACGTGATCGGACGTCGCACATGGCGGATCGGCGACGACCCCAAGCAGGCCAATGTCGTCAAGATTCTGGGAAACTATTTGATCGCCAATGCGATTCAGGCGATGGCCGAGGCGACGACGGTGGCTGAGAAGGTCGGCGGCTCGCCGGAGTTGCTCATGGAGATCATGAACGACAGCCTCTTCCCGGGCGGCGTCTACGAGGGCTACGGCGCCATGATCGCGCAGCGCCGCTACGAGCCCGCCGGATTCCGGCTCCCCTTGGGGCTGAAGGACGTCCGACTAGCCCTGTCCCAGGCGCACGACGCGAATGTCGGCCTGCCCTTCGGCAGTGTGCTCGAGGATCTGTTCCTCGACGCCCTCGCGCACGGGCAGGCCGACCAGGACTGGTCCGCGATCACCGAGGCCACCCGGCGCCGGGCCGGGCTGGCGGGGGAGTAGCCGTCATCGAGTGGTGGGACCCCGACCCGGGGTCCCACCATCGTTCGATCAGATCTCCGCGCGCACCACTCGCGCGGCCTCGACGAGGTTGCGTAGCGACGCCTCGACCTCGACCGGTCCGCGGGTCTTGAGGCCGCAGTCGGGATTCACCCACAGCCGCTCGGCGGGGACGGCCTTCAACGCGGCGCGCAGCGACCCGGCGATCTCGTCGACGGACGGCACACGCGGCGAGTGGATGTCGTAGACGCCCGGCCCGACACCCAGATCGAAACCGACGGCATTGAGGTCGTCGAGCACCTCCATGTGTGAGCGGGCCGCCTCGATGGACGTGACGTCCGCGTCCAGCCCCGCGATGGCCCCGATCACCTCACCGAACTCCGAGTAGCAGAGGTGGGTGTGGATCGCGGTCGTGTCGGCGACGCCCGACGTCGACAGCAGGAACGCGCCGACGGCCCAGTCCAGGTAGGCGCGCTGGTCGGCGGCCCGCAGCGGCAGCAGTTCGCGCAGCGCGGGCTCGTCCACCTGGATCACCGTCGCGCCGGACGCCTCCAGGTCGACCGTCTCGTCGCGGATCGCCAGCGCGACCTGGTCGGCCGACTCCGCGAGCGGCTGGTCGTCCCGAACGAACGACCACGCCAGGATCGTCACCGGGCCGGTGAGCATCCCTTTGACCGGCTTGTCGGTGAGCGACTGTGCGTACGTGAACCATTCGACCGTCATCGGCTTCGGGCGGCGCACGTCACCGAACAGGATCGGCGGACGGACGCAGCGGCTGCCGTACGACTGCACCCAGCCGTTCGCGGTCGCGAAGAAGCCGTCGAGCTGCTCGGCGAAGTACTGCACCATGTCGTTGCGCTCGGGCTCACCGTGAACCAATACATCCAGGTCGAGCTTCTCTTGCAGTGCAATCACATCGGCGATCTCGCCCTGCATGCGGCGCTGGTACTCTGCCTGATCGATCTCGCCCTTGCGCAGCGCGGCGCGCGCCACGCGGATCGCGGTGGTCTGCGGGTACGACCCGATCGTGGTGGTCGGCAGCTGCGGCAGCGGCAGCTCGGCTGCCTGCACGACGCGACGCTCCGCCGCCGGACGTCGATTGCGGTCAGCCTCCGTCAGTGCCGCGAGACGGTCGCGAATCGCATCGTCGTGCAGCCGCGGATCCGCGGCGCGGGTCGCCGCCGCCGCGCGTGTCTCGGACAGCTCGCGGGCGATCGCGTCGCGTCCCGAGCTCAGTCCGGTCGCGAGCGTGGCGACCTCGCGGATCTTCTCGGATCCGAACGCCAGCCACGACCGCAATGCGCCGTCGATCGCGTCCTCGCCGTCGAGGCTGTACGGCACGTGCAGTAGCGAGCAGGACGTGGACACGGCCACCGAACCCGCACGCTCCCGCAGGGTTTCGAGGGCATCGAGCGATCCGTCGAGCCCGCTGCGCCAGATGTTGCGGCCGTCGACGACACCGGCGACCAGATGCTTGCGCTCGATGCCCGGCACCTCGACGACGGAACCCAGCGATCCCGCGACGAGGTCGACGGCAATGCCCTCGACGCCCGTCTCCACGAGCGCCGGCAGTGCCGGTCCGAGGTCACCGAAGTACGACGCGACGAGGATCGCGGGACGATGGTCGAGCGCGGAGAGACGGTCGTAGACCGAGCGGGTCGCGGCCAGTTCGGCGTCGGTCCGGTCGGCGACGAGTGCGGGCTCGTCGATCTGCACCCATTCGATGCCCGCGTCGGCCAGACGGCTGAGCAGATCCGCGTAGAGCGGCACGATCTCGTCCAGGCGATCGAGCGGGGCGCCGCCCTCGAACTTCGCGAGCAGCAGGAAGGTGACCGGTCCGATCACGACGGGACGCGCGGGGACGCCGAGGGCCTTCGCCTCGGCGACTTCGCCGAGCACCTTCGCCGGGTTCAGCGTGAATGTCGTTGCGGGGGTGATCTCGGGGACCAGGTAGTGGTAGTTGGTGTCGAACCACTTCGTCATCTCGAGGGGCGTCACCTCGGAGTTGCCGCGGGCGGCCGCGAAGTAGCGATCCAGTTCGTTGTCGATGCCGGCGACCCGCGCGGGCAGTGCGCCGAGCATGACCGCGGTATCGAGCATCTGGTCGTAGTACGAGAAGGTGCCGACGGGGACGGAATCGAATCCGGCGTCGACCAGTTCGGCCCAGGTCTGACGACGCAGGTCCTTGCCGACCGACTCGAGTGCGTCGGCGTCGAGCTTCCCGGCCCAGTAGGACTCGACGGCCTTCTTCAGTTCGCGGCGGGGCCCGATGCGGGGGGACCCCAGAACGGTTGCGGTGAAAGCGAATGTCACGGTGTTCTCCAGTTGCTCACAGCGTGGATGGTCACCGCCGGCAGACGAGAACAGAACGAGCCCTGGGGGTGCGCCCGCCAGCGGGCAGCACGAAGTACCGAGCCGATCTACTCGCCTTTTCCTCGAGGCGGTGGACCGTCGGGCACGGCGTGCCCGACACAGTCGGCAGGTCTTCGGACTCGTGGGCGCTCGGGCAGGAACGAAACCTGCCGGAAATCTACTGGCCGTCGCTTCCCAGACCTGTCGGTCCAGTGCGTGTGACGGCGGTCGTTCCCACTTACCGCTGCGGGACAGTCCCGGACTTCCACCGGGTTCCCTCTCACATCCGTCGGTCTCGCGACCACGGATGCTTCGACGCCGAGCGACGGTCTTCGGGGCTCCTCACGACCGCACCCGGCGAACCAGCTGCACCTCCAGCATAGGCCCACGAAAACACGAATCGGGCGGGCCCCGGTGTGGAGCCCGCCCGATCGTGACTCGGACGACGGTGCGAAGACGATCCTTACGACGCCGAAGCCGGAGTGAGCCAAGCGTTTCCGAACAGCATGATGCCGTCGGCGCTGGGGGTGATGCCGTGTGCGTCCTTGCTCCACGGGATGAAGTACTTGCCCGCGCCCAGCACCATCATCGGATTGGTCTCGTTCACGAGAGTCTGGATGTCCTCGAGGACCTGGCGGCGCTCGTCGTCGGTGGCCGCGGTCTGCAGCTTGCCGAGCAGCGCGTCCATCTCCGGGTTCTGGTAGCCGAGGACGTTGGACGTCGACGCGCCGGCGAGGTTTCCGTACATGCGCATGAACGGCGACTCGTCGAGAACGTTGAAGCCGGACTCGCCCAGGTCGAAGTCGTGCTGGGCGTACATCATCTTGACCAGATCGTTGATGCCGGTGTTGTAGACGATGTCGACGGTGAAACCGACGGACTGCAGCATCGACTGGATCGCGAGCGCCCGTCGCTGTGCGCCGGGTTCGTTGAGTCCGGCGTACTTGAGCTTGCCGTCGTAGCCGTCGGCCTTGGCCTCGGCGACGAGCTTCTTGGCCGCCTCCGGGTCGTAGCCGGGGCCGGACACGTCACCGTGCCACTGCGACCAGGACTGGAACATGTCCGTGCCCGGCATGCCGAAGCCGCCCTCGCCGCGATCGGTGAAGGTCTGGGGATTCAGCGCCGACACGATGGCCTTGCGGACTCGCGGATCCGACGCCGCCCGGCCCTCCCGCTGGTTCAGCGCCTGCACGCTGCCCATGCTGACGGTGTAGACGTAGCCGGCGTCGCCCGCCTCGAGTGCGTTGTTGACGACGTCCGCGGCGCGCAGATACGCGGCCTGGATGCCGCCGGTGTGCAGCGCGTCGAGCTTGGCCTGCTCGCCGACGATGGCAGGGAAACGGAGCGTGTCGAGGTTCGGCTTGCCGTCCCAGTAGCCCGGGTTGGCCGCCAGCACCAGTTCGTTCTGCGACGCGAACTTCTCGACCGTGAACGGGCCGGCGCCGACGGGGGCGAACTTGCCGGATGCCATCGACGTCGGCGCGACGATCATGCCGGGGCCGGTGGTGAACAGGATCGGGAACTCGTTCCACGGCTGCTTCAGGGTGAACACCACCGTGGCCGGGTCCGGGGACTGCACGTTGTCCACCGACACCTTCCACACCTGGGTGTGGGTGCCCTTCTTCTCCAGGTAGTGGTTGATGCTCCACTGCACCGCCGACGCATCCACCGGGGTGCCGTCGCTGAACTCGGCCCCGTCACGCAGCTTCAGTGTCCAGACGGTGTTGTCGCCGTTGGGAGTCAGCGACTGCGCCAACTGCGGCTGAAATTGCTTCGTCGCGGTGTCGTAGCGCATCAGCAGGTCGTAGATCGCCGCCATCTCGCTGCCACCGGTGGCGCCGCCGTCCTGCCGGTCGGCCGGATCCAGACTGGCCACCCCGTTGTACGTGGCGTACGACAGCGTGCCGCCCGAGACCGGGTCGCCCGCGTCGGACTGCTCGCCGACGAGGCCCGTCGTGACATCGGAGGCGTCGGTCGCCGAGTTCGTGCCGCCGCCCGCACACCCGACCAGGAGCGCCGCCGCGGCGGTCAGGGCGGTCAGTGCGATCCCGGCGCGGGCCAGTGACGATCGTTTCATTCGTATCTTCTTCCGTTCGGAGACTGCGGAATCGTTGGAGCGGCTTGATCACCGAGGGTCGGGATTTACAGGGCCTCCCAGTCGTAGTCGCCGTCGAGCAGGCGGCCGAGCATGCGGTGATGCAGGATGTATTCGTCGGGATGCTCGGGTGCCGGGGTGTCGCCGAAGTGGACGGAACGCTGCTTGATGCGGGAGAAAATGATCCCGTTCCGGACAGCGGCGTACACGAGGTAGAAATCGAGGTCGCGCAGTACGACGCCGGTACAAGCCTCGTACAGTTCGACCACGTCCGACCGGCGTGCGAAGGCCGGCAGTCCCGGCCGGCCGAACTGCTGCGCCATGTCCTGGAACATTCGGTGGAAGAAGACGAACCACGCGACGTCCAGCTCGCGTGGCGCGAGTGTCGCCATCTCCCAGTCGAGTACGGCCGCCGGCCGGAAGTCCCGGTACATGATGTTGCCGATCCGCGAGTCGCCCCAGCACAGCACGGACGCCGACGGCGAACGCGGCCAGTGGTCGTCGAGCCACTCGAATCCTCGGTCGAGCAGAGGGATCCGGAGGCCGCCTTCGTTGCGGGTCCATTCGTAGTACGCGCGCTCGGATTCGACGTGTCGCCGGAGCGCGTCGTGTGGGGATCCCGGAGCGAGATCGGGCAGCAGGGAGCCGGGATCGGGGATCGAGTGGATCCCGGCCAGGGCTTCGACCGAGGTGCGCTGCAGGACGTTCCGCTGGGCCTCCGTCGCGTCCTGCAGCCAACCTCCGAAGACGTACGGGGGATTGTCGGTCGGAACCACGCCCTCGACGCGATCCATCACGATGAACGGTTGCCCCAGGATGTCGGGCGACAGTTCGATCCACCGGACGCGCGGCACCGGCACCGAACTGTGGGTCGCGACGGCCCGCATGACGGCGGCCTGGCGTTCGAGGTCGTAGCCCGGGAAGACCGGGAGGGCGCTGGCCTCGGGTGTCAGACGAGCGACGAGGTCGGCCCCCTGCGCCGCCCCGCCCTCGTCCCACTCGGCCGTGAACAGCACCGAGATGCTCGACATTCCGGACTCCGACGGCATGCGCAGGCCGGAGATGCGGGCGGTCGATGTGCCGAGTCGGATCCGGATCCAGCGTTCGAGGCTCTGCCGGAGCGCCGTGAGGTCGGTTGCGGTCTTGGTGACGTCGGTGTTCACGCCACGCGGCACGGTTGAATGGGTAGTCATCGCCTGCCTTCTGCCGTTGTGGTTCACCGTCAGTGGGCGATCGGGCACGTCCCGTAGTCGACCGGAAGCGCGGTGATGCTGTTGAGCCACGCCGAACGCATGCGGGTGGGCGGCCCGAGGATCGTGATGTCGGGGAGATGATCGGCGATCGCGTCGAACATCAACTCCACCTCGAGGCGCGCGAGGTTGGCCCCGAGACAGTAGTGCGCCCCGGTTCCGCCGAACGCCAGATGGGGGTTGGGGGATCGCGTGATGTCGAAGCGGCGGGGCTCGTCGAAGACGGTCTCGTCGTAGTTCGCGGACGCGTACATCATCACGACGCGATCGCCCTTCCGCACCGCCTGGCCACCGAGTTCGGTGTCGCAGATCGCGGTCCGCTGGAACGACAGGACGGGGCTGGCCCAGCGGATGATCTCGTCGACCGCGGTCGCGGGCCGCTCACGCTTGTACAATTCCCACTGGTCGGGGTTGTCGTGGAAGGCCATCAGCCCGTGGGTGATCGAGTTCCGCGTGGTCTCGCTGCCCGCCACCACCAGCAGGATGACGAAGTACGCGAACTCCTCGGGGGTGAGCGCACCGTCGTCCACCTGCGCCTGAACCAGTTTCGTCACGATGTCGTCTGCGGGACGTTCGCGACGTTCGGTCGCCATCGCGTACGCGTAGCCCATGATCTCGCCGACCGCGACGAGCGGATCGGCGGAGGCGTCGTCGTCCCGGCCGGTCATTCGGTTGGACCAGTCGAAGAGCTTGCGCCGATCCTCCTGCGGCACACCGAGAAGATCGGCAATCGCCTGCAGGGGCAGCTCGCACGCGGCCTCCTCCACGAAGTTGCCCCGGCCCAGGGTGGCCGCGGTCCGGGCGATGTCCTGGGCCCGCACGGCCAGCGCCGAGCGCAGCCCGTTGACGGCCCGCGGCGTGAACCCGCGCGTGATGATGCGCCGCAGGGCCGTGTGCTCGGGTTCGTCCTTGTTGAGCATCGTCGCGCGCTGCGCCTCGATCTGCTCGCGTGTCGCATCGTCCGCGTTGCGGACCATCACGGTGTTCTCCCACGACGAGAAGACGTCGTTGCGCCGCGACACCTCCTGCACCAGTTCGTGGGTCGAGACGACCCAGAACCCGTCGTCGTCGTAGCCGGCGACATCCCGGCTCTGCGGGTTCCACCAGATCGGCGCCGTGCGACGCAGTTCGGCGAAGAGATCGTGCGGGATCCCGTCCTCGAACGTCGAGGGGTGGGTGACGTCGATGCCGTCGGGTACAGCCATGGAAGTGCCTCCGCGTGTGCTGGTTCGGGAGTCGTGAACGGGCAGTGTCCAGCGCGGGTCGGAGCCGCCGGAAAGGCGCTTCGACCCGTGGAAGAGAAACTGTTAACGGCGACCGTTAACAGTGATGCGGAACACATTAATCATGTTTGTTAGGCTGTCAAGCCATGGTGGGGGAACTTCCTGCGAAGGAGCGACTGCTGCGGGCAGGCGAGTACCTGTTCGCGCGCGAAGGGATTGCGCGAGCACGGATCCGCGATCTCAACGAGATCGCCGGGGTGCGCAACGACTCGGCAGTCCATTACTACTTCGGCTCCCGTGAGGGGCTGCTCGAGGCGATCGTCGTGCGGCACATGGCCGACGTCAGCAGCCGGATGGACGAACTCGTCCAACGCCTGTGTGCGGGGCGTGAGCCGTCACGAGAGGCGCTGCGCGACGCAATCGCCGCGATGACGATTCCGTTGGCGGAGAAGCTTCTCGACGAGCGTGGACGGGACTTCGTGCAGATCATGGACGAGGTGTACGACCGGCGCGGCGGTCTCGCCGATGCCAAGTACTCGCCCGCCAGTGCGGTCGCGAAGGATGTGGTCCGTCAGTCGATGGCAGGAATGAGTGAGGCGCTGCGCGAGGAACGGATCCGGTTGACGACCAACTTCATCGTGTCGGCGCTGGCGTCGCGGGCTCGCGCATGCGACAGCGGGGGCGAACTACCGCTCGACCACGACACCTTCGTCATCAACCTGATCGAGATGGGCACGCTCGGCTCGCTCGCCGAACTGCCGGACCGGCCGTTGAGTTCGTTCTAGAGCCAGCCGTTCGATTCCGCGATCCGTACCGCCTCGGTGCGGTTCTCGGCTCCGGTCTTGCCGATCGGCGATCTCGAAGATGCCGGCGCGGCGGAGCACTTCGTCCACGGGACGCGACACGCGGTGGCATTCCGAACACCTCGATAGTGCCCGAACTCGGCTGTGAGAGACCGAGAATCAGGTCGATGGACCCGATCTGCCCGGCTGCCGCCGTCCGGCCCTCACGCCTCCGTCACGAACCTGTCATGACATTTGTCAGGGGTGCTGTCCGTCAGGAGACCCAGTCGGCGACATCGGCGATGTCGGCGCGCGTGGTGCGGAAGTTGTTCGCGGGGTGCGACTCGTCGGCGTATCCGAACGAGATCGTGCACACCACCTGCCGCTCCTCCGGGAGATCGAAGAAGCTGCGCAGGTATGCGGCACTGCCCGCCAGCGCCGCCTGCGGGACGGTGGCCACGCCCAGACTGCGGGCGGCGAGGAGGAAGGTGTTGACGTAGAGCCCGCAGTCGACGGCGCCGTAGACGCCGAGGGCCTCGTCGGTGGTGATGACGGCGACGTGGGGAGCGCCGAACAGGTCGAAGTTCTTCATCGTCTGCGCGGAGGACGCCTGACGATCGCCCGCCGCGATTCCCACGCTCGAGTACAGCTGCATCGCGCATTCCTTGCGGCGCTCCTGGTGGACGCCCTTGTACTCGCGAGGGAACGGGAAATCGGGGGAGTGCGGAGACGAGAGAACGTGCTCCATCAGGCCCTTGCGGAAGCGTTCGGTTGCCTCGCCCTCCGTGATCGACACGCGCCACGGCTGGGTGTTGCACCACGACGGTGTCTGCTGCGCCAGTTCGAGGATCTGCTCGATCGTCTCGCGTGAGACCGGATCCGGAAGGAAGGCACGGCAGCTGGTGCGCGAATCGAGCAGGGACTTCAGATCGGCGTGAAGTAGCGAGATCGGCGCTTCGGTCACGAGGGGCACTCCTGTGGACGTCGGATCGGTGTCGCGCCGCAAGTCGTCTATGGCGCCCGTCACAACTTATAGAATTGGTTTCAGTTTCACCAGAGGGTGAACGCCGGCGCCGATTCGAAACGCGTGGCCTAGGGTCGGGCGGGTGGACTGGGTGCGGGTGGAGGCGGCATTTCGGGACCGGATCGTCGAGTGCGTGCGGCGGATGTGCGCCGAGCACCCGGACGACCGGATCTACGGCGCCGCGCTCCACGAGTTCTACGCCGAGTCCGGAGGGGCGATCGCATGGCCGATGATCGGCGTGGCCGGCGAGAAGGCGCTCGCGTCCGTCGCAACCGCCGACTTCGGTGAGGATGCACTGCGATGGAGTCCGGCCGACTGGCCGTGGCAATGCGATCCCGACCAGGCCGACGACGCGCTCGCGTCGGAGATCACGGCGGCCGCGACAGCGGGCGGCGACAAGACCTGGGAGCGCGTCCATCGTCGATTCGAACGGGCCGCGGCCAAGGCCTGCCGCAGTGCCCGGCGCATCCTCGTCGAGGAGGGGATCGTTCATCGCAACTTCGTCGCCGTCGCGATGGACGAGGCGTGGGAACTGATCCCTCTCAGTCTGTCGAAGGCTCAGTTGCGCAGACACTTCCCCGAACTGGACGAGGAACAGGCCGCTGTCGACCGGCTCACCGATCTCCCAGTGGCGAATCGCATCGCCGAACTGGTCGCGATCGTCGACGCGCCCGTCTCCCCGCCACCCGGTGCCGAACGTGCGATCGCCTGGCTTCGTGATCTCGGGGATGCGGCCGTGCCCGCCGTACTGGGTCGCCTGTCACGGGCTCGCGAGAAGTGGCAGTGGGCAAAGCTTCTCGGCGAGATCGGAGACGCGTCGAACGGGGTTGTCGATGCGCTGGAGGCGGTCGTCGCGAAACCGTCGCTTCCGGTACCCGACCGCGCGTGGGCCGCTGCGGCACTCGCTCGCCTGGGCCGGATGGGCGTCGTGATCGCCCGGATCGACGGCCTGCCCGAGGAGGTTGCTGTCCGGGGGCTCAGTGCGCCGTACACCTCGTTCCGCGACGTCGGGGTGCCGACTCTGCTGGACTACGCCCCGCTCGAGGAGGCGCTGACTGCGCACCCCGCGCTGCACGACCCGGTCTGCGCACGCCTGTCTCCGGGCAGTGGCTACTGTGTGCTCGCCACGGACGAGATCGAGGTTGCGTTCGGTGGCCTCGGATCCGTGTGGGCCGCAGTGCGCCGCCACGCGGTGCTCGTCCTCTCGGACGTCCGACTCGAGACCTTCGACCGCGCACGGTACGAGGTCGAACTCGACAGGCTGTCCGCCGATCCGGACGCGCGGGTCCGGGACGCCGTGCGCGTCGTGGTCAGGACGCGAGAAGCTCGTCGATCTGGTTGATCGCCGACGTGGCCCCTTCGATCACGCCCATGTCCAGCACCGTCTGCAGCGCCTCGGCGGACTCGAAGGTGCTCGTGTACGTGGCCCGCGTACCCCCGTCGTGCTCGGTGAAGGCGTAGACGTTCTTCGACACCGGCAGTTCGGGATTCGGATTGAAATCCTCGTCGGCGAAGCCGTCGGCGAACGCGAAGCTCCTCGGCTCGTCGACAGCCGAGACCGCCCAGTACCCGGCGAACTTCTCGCCGTCCGGGCCGGTCATGAAGTACGTGACGCGTCCGCCCGGCACAAGCTCGTGGTCCACTACCGTCGCCGGGTACGTAGGCGGCCCCCAGACCTTCTCCAGCTGACGCGGGTCGGCGTAGACCTGCCACAGCCGCTCCACCGGTGCCGCGAACTCGGCGGTGATGATCAGGGTGAGGTTGTCGAGATCTTGCTTGACGTCGGTGACAGGCATTGCTCAGTCCTCCTGGGTCGAGTCGAATGCGATGAGTTCGTCGATACGTGCGATGCGCCCGCGCCACACCTGTTCCAACTCGGTGAGCATGGACGCCACCGCGCGCACCGCGGCCACGTCGCCCCTGGCCAACTGCTCCCGGCCGCTGCGTCGCTTGGTGAGCAGTCCGGCGTTCTCCAGCACGGAGACGTGTTTCTGTACTGCGGCGAAGCTCATGTCGTATCTCGCCGCGAGCGCGGAAACTGAATGCTCCCCGGCCAGTACGCGGCGCATGATGTCGCGTCGGGTGCGGTCGGCGAGCGCGTGGAACAGGGCATCTGCCCGGTCCTCGTCGTCTCCGCCCACAATCTCAACGTACAACCGATTGGTTGTATGTCAAGGGCTGGGCGGACTCTGGCTGTGATCGTCGTCTCGTTCCGGGGGTCGCTGATGCGCGAAAGCGCGCCAGCGGTTAGTCTGGGCGGCGTGTCAGCGACCTATTTCTGGTTTAGCAGGCCGGCCCCGGGTGGGTCGGTCGGCGTAACCACGCGCTGACAATCCACCCCCGAGCCGGATGACAGACCGGCTCGCTGGGATTCTTCACAGTCTTCGAGGGTCGGCCTGAGAACAGGAAACCGAACCCCATGACCGTTATTGCAAACGATCAGCGCCTCGACGATCAGCGCACCGTCAGCATCAGCCCGCTGGTGGCGCCGTCCGTCGTGCGTGCCGAGCACACCCCCGACGAGGTGGCCGCTGCCACCGTGCGTTCGGGCCGTGCCGCCACCGTCGACATCCTCAACGGCGACGACGACCGCCTGGTCGTCGTGGTCGGACCGTGCTCGGTGCACGATCCCGAGGCCGCCATGGACTACGCACGCCGTCTGGCCGCGAAGGCCGAGGAACTGCGTGACGACCTGCAGATCGTCATGCGCGTCTACTTCGAGAAGCCGCGTACGACGCTGGGCTGGAAGGGTCTTCTCAACGACCCACACCTCGACGGCACGTACGACATCAACACCGGACTGCGGATGGGCCGCAAGCTGCTGCTCGACATCTCCCGCCTCGGCCTGCCGGTCGGCTGCGAGTTCCTCGACCCGATCATCCCGCAGTACATCGCCGACCTGGTCACCTACGGCGCGATCGGCGCGCGCACCGCGGCCAGCCAGGTGCACCGTCAGCTGTGCAGCGCGCTGTCGATGCCGGTCGGCATCAAGAACTCCACCGAGGGCGACGTGCAGGTGGCCGTCGACGGCACCCGCGCCGCGGCGGCCAGTCACGTGTTCCCCGGAACCGACCTCGAGGGCCAGGCGGCGCTGATCCACACGGTCGGCAACCCGGACTGCCACGTGATCCTGCGCGGCGGCACCGACGGCCCCAACTACGACGCCGAGACCGTTGCGGATACCCTTGCGCGCCTTCACAAGTCGGGTCTGCCGGAGCGGGTGGTGGTCGATGCGAGCCATGGCAACAGCCGCAAGGATCACAACAAGCAGGTCGACGTGGTCACCGACATCGCGGAGCGTATCGAGGCAGGCGACCGGGGCGTCGTCGGCATCATGCTCGAGAGCTTCATCGAGGCCGGACGCCAGGACCTGACGCTGGGCCAGGCCGACGAGCTCACTTACGGTCAGTCCATCACCGACGCGTGCATCGACTGGAGCACCACCGCTGCGACGCTCGATCGTCTTGCCGCCGCGGTAGCCGCTCGCCGCGGCTGATTCGGCTGCCGCTCGACGGGCCGCGCCTTCCCTTCGGGGGTGGCGCGCCCGTCGCGCCGAAAATGTACTGCCGTGCATTCCGTGAGAATTACATCCATTGGCATTACAGTATTGCCATTGTTTGGTGGATGAAGAATAAACGCGGCAATATTCATAAATGACGCCGAATTGATCAGAATTCGGCGAGTCTTGTAAATGAGTGTGCTTACCATCCCCTCGGTAATTGTCCGCGGAACCTGAGGGGGTTCGACGTGAAACGAAGGCTTTCAGCTGCAGGGACGTTGTTCGCAGGACTTGTGCTCGCCACGATCGGCCTTCCGGGAGTGGCAAGCGCCGATCCGTTCCCGGCGATTTCGGGAACGATGACCAACACGTGTGCCGACGACGGGAATCCCGTGGGCGCGTGGGTGGAGCTCCACGATGCCGTGACCAATGTCGGCGTGGCGTCGGTGACGACAGGGCCCGGCGGAGTCTTCGAATTCCAGAACATTCCACCGGGTGACTACTCGGTGAATCTGTACCCGCCGGCAGGGTGCGGATCCGTTCCCGACAAGCTCCCGGCGGACACGACCAGCGGAAATCCTGTTACCGGGCTGAACCTCGAAATGGTCAAGGTCTTCAGTATCTTCGGCTTCGTCACCGGGTGCCCGGGAGATACGGGGCAACCGACGGAGAATGTCACCGTCAACCTCCGCGACAACATGGACGCGATCATCTCCACCACGGAGACCAACCCCAACGGCTGGTACTTCTTCCAGTACAAGCCGGCGCAGGCGGGATACGTCGTCGAAGTCGTCCCGCCGACCGGCTGCACGGGTAGCCCGTTGACGCAGACGGTCGACCTCAGCTCGGGAGACGCGAACGATGTCGCCTTCGCCCTGACTCCGCAGTCCTCCGGATCGCTCGGTTCGATCGGTGCGTCACTCGAGAACATCTTCGGCTCGGTGAGCGGGTCGGTAGAGCACGTGCTCGGTTCATCGGGTTCATCGGGATCCTCCGGTAACTGACATCGAAGACACCTCATCTCCATCAGGCTGCTCCGCGGTGACCACCGCGGAGCAGCCTTCGCGTCCGATGCCGCCCGGACTTGTCGGTGGCCGGCAGTAGCGTCGGCACATGGGATACGAAATTCAAGTCACCGTGGATTCGAAAGACCCGCACAGCCAAGCTAAATGGTGGGCGCAGGCGCTCGGTTGGCGCGTCGAGCCGAGCGACGAGGAGTTCATCCGAGGACTTGTCGCCGCCGGGCACGCACAGGAATCCGACACCACAGTGTTCGAGGGCGTGCTCGTCTGGCGGGAGGGCGCAGCGATCAGCGACTCCGAGCATCCGCAACGGCCACGCATGCTGTTCCAGCTGGTACCCGAGGCCAAGACGGGGAAGAACCGTCTGCACCTGGACCTCCGGGTGGGGGACCGGCGCGAGGAGGTGGCGGAGCAACTCGTCGCAGCCGGTGCCGCCGTGTTGCATCGGGGGCAGGTCGGACCCAGCGTGTGGATCACGATGGCCGATCCGGAGGGCAACGAGTTCTGCGTCGGCTGAGCGGTCACTCCACCGGTTCGACTGCCTCCGGAGCCGGGCCGGTGGTGTGCGTCGCGAACGACAGCCCCACCCGCAGGGCTCCGGTCGCCTCGAGGAGCGCATCGACACCCGCGCGCCCGTAGCCGGTGAGGTTCACGAACGCGTGCACCAGGCCGGGGTGGACCCGCAGTGTCGTGGGAACCCCCGCGGCCTGCAGCCGTTCGGCGTACTCGAGGCCCTCGTCGCGCAGGACGTCGAATCCGGAGAGCGCGATGTAGGCGGGCGGCAGGCCGGTGAGGTCCTCGGTGAGGATCGGTGACGCCCGCGGATCGTTGCGGTCGTCGACGGCCGGGACGTAATGATCGGTGTACCAGTCCATCTGGGCCTCGGTGAGGAAGAAGCCGTCGCTGAAGAGTTTGTAGGAACCGCGCTTGGCGGTCATGTCGAGCCACGGGAAGAACAGCATCTGGAAGGCCGGCCGCGGTCCTCCGTCCCGCGTCGCCTGGGAGACGACCGCGGCGAGGTTGCCGCCGGCGCTGTCTCCGGCGACGGCCACCCGGTGGGGGTCGACACCGAGAGCCGCCGCGTTCTCCACTGCGTATCGGAAGGCGGCCACCGCGTCGTCCGCGGCTGCCGGGAACGGGGCCTCCGGTGCCAGTCGGTAGTCCACGGCGAGGACCGCCACCTCGGCGTGCTGGGCCAGGAAGCGGCACAGCGAGTCGTGACTGTCCAGGCTGCCGAGCACGAATCCGCCGCCGTGGAAGTAGACGAGCAACGGTGCCGCCGGCGGCAATCCCTCGGGCCGGAACATGCGTGCGGGAATCGGGCCGGCCGGAGAGGGAATCGTCAGGCACGTCACCGATGCCATGGGGATCGGGCGCCCACTGACCAGGCGCGCCTCGAGATCGATCTGCGCGCGCGACTCGGCGATCGGGAGTTCCTCGAAGTCCGAGTCGGGCAGCAGTGCGAGCATGCGCAGCATCAACTGGATCTCGGTGTTCAACTCCTGTCCGTCGACCCGGATCGGGCGCCCCGCGAGGGCGCGTTGAACAGGGGAGGGCAGCGAACCGGCGATCGTGGCTGCGGTCCGCACCACCGATTCGAGCACCGATTCCATCGTCATCTTCATCGGTTGATTCGTCCTCTCGCGCCGGTGCCCGGGCGGGGGGCATCCGGGTCCTCGAAGTCTGTCAACCGACCAGCTTGGAAACAAGGGTGAAATCGGACATCGGACGTCCCGGCACATTCATCGCGTTTAATCCTGGTCCCGGACCGGTCACGCCACTACGCTGCCGACATAACTGCATGGGACGTTCGGGAAAGGTTGCGATGCCATACGTTTCGGTGGAACAGCGGCGCAGGGACCTGATGGATGCGGCGATCCGAGTCTCGGCGGAGGTGGGGTTGGCCGCCGCGAGCACGAGGGCGATCTGCGCCGAGGCCGGCGTGCAGCAGAGCGTGTTCCACTACTGCTTCTCCTCCAAGGAGGAACTGTTGCGCGAACTCACCCGCGAGGTCGTCGCGGGGTTCGTCGAGAAGGCAGTGGGCAGCCTGACCCCTGGCATCGACGTCGAGGAGTCGATCTTCAAGGGCCTCATGAGCCTGTGGGAGACGGTCCGGGCACGGCCCTCGAAGCAGTTGGTGTTCTACGAACTGACGATCGGTGCGGTGCGAGCGCCCGACCGCAGCGACATCGCCGAGTGGCAGTACCGCGAGTACTACGCCTCCACCGGCGAATTCCTCGCCAAGCTGGCGGCGACCGCCGGCATCGAATGGACCGTGCCGATTCCCGTGCTCAGCCGGATGGTCACCACCGCCATCGACGGCCTCATCCTCGGGTGGCTCGCCGACGGGCGGGCGGACGAGGTGGAGGCGTCGCTCGCGTCGTTCGCGAAGCTGTTCGCGGGCCTCGCCGTGGTGATTCCGGTGGTCGCGGCATAGCGGCGAAGGAATCGCCGCGCGGCCGGCTGGAGATCCGAGCTCGTCCCGTTCGGCTGTGTGAGTCAGGCGTCCGATAGGCTGGCGATCTGCAGTGTTGCCGGTTTGACGCGATAGGAGCTGTTCGTGGTCCTGTCGACAGAATCATGGGTGCTTCGGGCGTGACGACGACACCGGACACCCAACTCACCGTCCTGCTGATCGAGGACGATCCCGGCGACGCTCTTCTCGTGGAGGAGATGGCGCTCGACGCCATGCCCGGTCTGGATCTCGTCTGGACCAAGTCCCTCACACACGCACGGGCGTGGCTCGAGACGGACAGGCCCGACTGCATCCTGCTGGACCTGCACCTCCCGGATGCGCAGGGTCTCGATGCTCTGGCAGCGGTTCAGCGCTCCGCGGACGGTGCGCCGGTAGTCGTGATGACGGGCCTGGCCGAGGATCTGACCGGTCTGGCAGCCGTCGCCGCCGGTGCCCAGGACTACTTGGTCAAGGGCCGAGTCGATGCCGACATGTTCGCCCGGTCGGTGCGGTACGCGATCGAACGCAAGCGCGCCGAGAACGCCGCGACTGCGCTCCGCGCCAGTGAGCAACGCGCTCGGGAGAACGCCCGCTTGGAGAGGGGACTGCTTCCCGTTCCGTTGCTGCGCGGCGACAACGTCGACGTGGTTGCGCGATACCGTCCGGGGCGCGCACACGGTCTGCTCGGGGGCGATTTCTACGATGTCGTCGAAGACCGGGACGGTGGGGTGCATCTCCTCATCGGAGACATCTGCGGGCACGGTCCGGACGAGGCCGCTCTGGGTGTCAGCCTGAGAATCGCCTGGCGCACGCTGGTCATCGGCGGTGTACCCGTCGAGTCCGCGATGCGGACACTCGAGGAGGTCCTGATCGCGGAACGTCCTCAGCGGCACATCTTCGCGACCATGACGACCGTGGTTCTGGCACCGGACCGGACCACGATGCAGGTCATCCGCGCGGGACATCCCGGCATGATGATGCGCACAGCGGCGGGCGTCGACTGGCTCGAGGTCCCGGGAGGCCCCGCCGTGGGCTTGGGGCGCAAGCGGGGAAGCTGGACAGCGCAAGAGGTGAGCGTCGACCCTCGGACCGCGATCGTCCTGTTCACCGACGGGCTGTTCGAGAGCCGGATCGGCCCGACCGAGCGATTGGGTGAGGAGCGACTGCTCGAGTACGCGCGCACGTGTGGGGCGGCGTCGGCGGACGAGTTCGTCGACGCGCTCATCGGCCACGTGGAGAGTCTCGCGGCCGACCACGGAGGCCTCACCGACGACATCGCGGTCGTACATGTACGAATGACGAAGGAAGACGGCAGTAAATGAGTTCGCAACCGCAGCCCGCGACCCGTGGTTCGGGTGGTCGGACCGTCAAGGCCTGGTTCAACCTGCTGCTGACGGTCATGGTGGTGCTGATCTGCGTCGGAGCGGTGAGCGCGGCCGTCTCCCTCGAGCGCACCCGCGAGGCCACCGACGAACTGATCGAGGGCCTGATGCCGGCCCGGGCCGCGGCCGCCGATCTCGAGGCGTCGTTGCTCAACCAGGAGACGGGCGTCCGAGGCTACGCGCTGTCCGGGGATTCGTCGTTCCTCGAGCCGTACACCGAGGGGGTGCAGATCGAGCAGCGAGCGATGGACGAACTGCGCGGAATGATCGGTGACAGATCGGAACTGGGTGACGATCTCATCGAGATCAAGCAGGCTTCCACCGACTGGCGCAGCGTCTTCGCCGATCCGTTGCTCGCGCGCACGCCCGGCGAGGGCAACCCGATCGATCCCGTCGTCTACGAGCGCGGCAGGCTTGCGTTCGACCAGGTCCGGGTCCTCATCGGCGAACTGGACCAGCACGTCGAACAGGCTCGTCTCGATGCGATGGATCGTCTCGCGGACGCGCGCCACCTACGGACGATCGTCTTCTCGGTGATGTTCCTGGTGTTGTTGGCCGCCACCGGCATCCTGGCGGTGCTGATCCGCAAGGCGGTCCTGAACCCGCTGCGCCGACTGGGAGAATCGTCCAGGAAGGTGGTCCAGGGCAGCTTCGGGCAGCGGATCGACGCGGGTAACGGGCCCTCGGACATCCGTGCCCTCGCCGAGGACGTCGAGGCGATGCGGCAGCGGATCGTCGCCGAACTCGAGATCGTGCAGGACCGGCAGGCCCGCCTCGAAGCGCAGACCACCAAGCTGGACGCACAGACGGTGGAACTGCGGCGCTCCAACGCCGAACTCGAGCAGTTCGCCTACGTCACGTCCCACGATCTGCAGGAGCCGCTCCGGAAGGTGGCGTCGTTCTGCCAGCTCCTGGAGAAGCGATACGGCGACGAGCTCGACGAGCGCGGCCGCCAGTACATCGATTTCGCCGTCGACGGCGCCAAGCGGATGCAGGCGCTCATCAACGACCTCCTGGACTTCTCCCGTGTCGGTCGCATGAGCGCCGGCTTCGAGCCGCTGTCGCTCGATCGACCCTTTGCGAAGGCGCTTTCCAATCTCGCTGCTGCGGTAGAGGATTCTGGTGCTCGGATCCACGCGCCCGAACGGCTTCCCGACGTCGAGGGGGATCCGACACTGTTGACGATGCTGTGGCAGAACCTGATCGGCAATGCCATCAAGTTCGCCGAGCCCGGAACGGTCCCCGAAGTGTCGATCAGTGTCGAGCGCCGGCCGGACGTCGGTTGGTTGGTGAGCGTGCAGGACAACGGGATCGGCATCTCGGGGGAGTTCGCGGATAAGATCTTCGTCATCTTCCAGCGTCTGCACGCGCGCGACGAGTACAGCGGCACCGGGATCGGATTGGCGCTGTGCAAGAAGATCGTCGAGTACCACGGTGGGCGGATCTGGCTCGACACCGACTACACCGGTGGAGCCCGCTTCTGCTTCACCCTGCCCGAGGCCGCCGACGTCGACCGCGGGGCCGAAGAGACCATCCGCACCACAGAAGGAGCCCTCACATGAGCGCTGCAGGCAATGCCATCGACGTCCTCCTCGTCGAGGATGATCCGGGTGACGAACTGATGACGCGAGAGGCGTTCGAGTTCAACAAGGTTCGCAACAATCTCCACGTCGTCCGTGACGGCGAGCAGGCGCTGGACTTTCTCTACCGCCGCGGGGCCTACACGGATGCCGTCCGGCCCGAACTGATCCTGCTCGACCTGAACCTGCCCAAGTACGACGGCCGACAGGTACTCGAGAAGATCAAGTCGGATCCGGATCTGGCGGATATCCCCGTGGTGATCCTGACGACGTCGGGAGCCGAGGAGGACATCGTCCGCAGCTACAAGTTGCACGCGAACGCGTACGTGACCAAGCCGGTCGACCTGGATCAGTTCATCGCTGCGGTCCGTCAGATCGACGATTTCTGGGTTCAGGTCGTGCGGTTGCCGAATCGCCGCTGAGGGCGACGCTCACTCCAGGTTCGTACGAATCCCGGCGAGGATCTTCGACAGCAGTCGGGAGATCTGGACCTGCGAGACGCCGAGTTCTCGCGCGATCTCCGTCTGCGTCTTCTCCTCGAAGAACCGCAGCTGGACGATGCGCTTCTCTCTCGGTGCGAGCCGATCGATGAGCGGGCGCAACGCGAGGTAGGTTTCCGTCTTCTCGAACTCGTCCTCGTCGGCGACGAGAGTGTCGGCGAGCGTTTCGTCGGTGCCCCCGTCGCGCGTGGTGGGGCTGTCCAGCGAATGGGTCTGATAAGCGCCGGCGGCGGCGATGGCTTCGATGACCTCGTCCACGTCGGCACCCAGTTCGGTCGCCAGTTCGGAGGCGGTCGGGGACCGGCCGAGCCGCTGGGACAGTTCTTCGGTCGCTTTGGTGATGCCGAGACTGAGGTCCTTGACGCGGCGAGGTACACGGGTCGCCCAGGCGTGATCGCGAAAGTAGCGTCGGATCTCGCCCATGATGGTCGGCACGGCGAAGGCCGCGAAATCGCTGCCCCGGGTGTGGTCGAACCTGTCGACGGCGTGGATCAGTCCCATGCAGGCGACCTGGTAGAGGTCGTCCATTTCCTGACCCCGGCTGGCGAAGCGCCGCGAGATGTTGCGGGCCAGGGGAAGTGAACGGGCGACGATCTGCTGTCGCAGTGCGACGCTGCGGTCGTCGTCGGGTGCGTGGTTCGCCAGTTCGGCGAACAGCCGCGGCACCTCGCCGTCAGCCTTCCAAGCGGGCGACGAAGAGGCGTCACCTGCTGGCGCAGTTGACAACGGTCACACCAGCTTTCGAGTGCACAGGGTGACGGTCGACTCGTGGGCGCGCCCCGAGTCGTCGGGCTGCTGGGAGATCTCGATCGAGTCGGCGAGTGCACTGAGGATGCGCCACTCGAGGCTCCCGTGTTCGGGCTGCCAGTCGCCGACGGTGGTCGCGGTGAGGACGACGCTGAAGGTGTCGCCGGCCGCCCGGAAACGGCATCCCAGCTCGGTGCGCTCCGCCGCGGCCGAAATCAGGAGTGTGCTGATCTGGTCGACGGCCAGTTTGAGGTCGGCGGCCTGGTCGAGTGTGCAGTTGTTGCGCATCGCGACGACCTCGGTCAGCATGCGCACGAGGGGCAGCTGATCGTGTTGCGCCGCAACGGTGAGCGTGACCGGCGGTGCGCCGTTCGTCTCGTCGCGCGAGGGCTGAGGACTCGTGTCCGCCTGCTTCAACTTCCAACCACGCTGTTCTCGTCGGGCACGGCGCTGCCGGGACGGCCGCGCCACTGCAGGTGTACCTGGGTTCCGCTGTCGTCGGGGACGACGTCCGCCACATCGCTGCACGAGCGCATCAGTTGCAGCCCGCGGCCACGCCGTGACGCGGGATCCGGGCCGCCGCTCTTCCAGCTTCCGTGATCCGCGATGGTGATCGTGAGCGTCTCGTCGGCCCTGTTGTACGCCGCCTTCAGATCGAACGTTCCCGCACCGTCGTGCGGATAGGCGTGCTCGACGATGTTCGCCATCGCCTCGTAGGTGGCCAGCAACATGTCCGGCACCATTGCATCGGGCAGTTCCGCCTCGGTCGCGAACTCGGTCAGCGCCGCGCGAGCGGCGGACAGTACCGATACCTGGGCGGGAACCGCGACCATCGATAGCTCCACGGAGCTCACACCGTCGCAAGAGCCGCTTCGACAGAGGAATGAACCTCGAGCGTCTCGGTCAGGCCGGTCAGTTCGAGCGGCCGGAGGGTGGTGGGGCCGTGGGCGACGACGATGAATCGTCGCTGATCGGCGAGGTCGTCGCTGCACCGGACCAACACGGCCAGTCCCGCCGACGCGAGGAAGGCGACCTTCGACAGATCGACGATCAGCGCGACGTCGGGGTGCTGCGCCGCGGTTCGTTCCACGGCCTCCTGAAACTCTGGTGCGGTGACGACGTCGATCTCGCCACGCGGGTGCATCACAACGGCACCGCCGGTCACGTCGACGTCGATCGACAGGGTGGACGCTGCTGCGGATCCGGGCATCTCCATGCCGGTAAATATACGGTCGGTCCTCACATGTCCTCGCTCACGCCCGTGCCGTGGACAGCACGGCGAGCGGGGTCATCGGTACGGACTCGCCGCGCTCGCCGAAGTAGCGGATGCCACACCACGAGTAGATGCCCCTGACACAGGCAACTCGAACGGTGGTGCTCGACAAGAACGACATCTGCGGTACTCCCGACCTGTTGATTCGACGCGATCATCAGTCTTCTACCCCGGACGGCGGGGCTTTATACGTCGCCTCCGCAAATCGTCTTCGCCGAAGGTTCGGGTGAGGCGTGGAACATCGCATGTATAGCCACGCGAAGTCCGGGGTAACAGCCTCACGCGAGTTGGTACTGATCGAGAGGACCGGAATGGGATGGCTGGACAAGCCGAACTGCAGTGCGAGGCGCCGACCGGCGTCCTGCCCCGAACAGCAGCCGTGATTCCGATGTCCCGCGCGGGGGGAGCACCGGACCCGTTCGCCGATGCCATGGCGTTGCTGGCGGCGGCCGCGCAACGACCCGTCAGCGCCGTTCGTGTCGGAGACTCCGACGTCGTTCGCGTCGACTTCGAGTTCGGTCGGTACTGCCTCGCCCGGAACGACGAGGCCGGCCTGTGCGCCGATCCCGACGCGATCGGGAGTTGGACGGTGACCTTTCACGATGTCGAGGGCGGTCCGGCCCGAGTGCTCGCCGAGGCCACAGACGAGTGGCTTGCGGACGCGTTCGATCTGGCCTTCGACGCACTGGGTGCCGCCGTGGCGGCGCAGTCTCCGCTGCAAGCGGTGGTCGAGGGCTAGACGTATCAGCTGGTTTCCGACAACCCACGGACTGGTGGCCAGGCGTGCTCGTCTCGACCTGGGGCGGCACGGTGGGGGTCACCTCATCACCTCGTGTGGGTCTGGATGCAACTGATGGTTGCGCATGCCGCCGGGCGCGAATAGTCTCATGTGCAACCGAAAGTTGCATGAGGTGGTCGCGTGGAGTACGGGCGAATCGAGCGGTCGATGTACGTCGAAGCCGCACCGGACGTCGTCTTCGACGTCATCAGTAGTCCGGAGCACTTGAAGGAGTGGTGGCCCGACGAGGTCGTCGGTCTCGAACCGACCCGTGGATCGGTCGGGGAACTCGTGTGGGGCGAGAGGAACTCGCCCGATGGACATGTCGCCCGGATCGAGGTGGTCGAGACCAGGCCGCCTCGGCTGTTCTCCTTCCGTTGGGTTCATCTGACCGACGATGCGCCGAACCCCGACACGGCCATGCTGGTGACATTCGAGCTCACCCCATCCGGGGAGGGCACCACGGTCCGAATGACGGAAACCGGATTTCGCGAGATGGGCTGGGAGGTAGCCGTTCTCGAGGAGCAGTACAACTCGCACATCGAGGGCTGGGATCGCTACCTGCCACGTCTCGTCGAGTACGCCAACCGGCTGGGCGCCAGTCGATGAACGTCGATGACGCGCTCTGGTCGGCGATCGGGGACCCGACCCGGCGACGAATGCTGGACCTGCTGCTGGCGGACGGCCGGGGGACGGCGACCACCCTCAGCGAACAGTTGCCTGTGACTCGGCAAGCTGTCGCGAAACACCTGAATGTTCTCGATCGCGTCGGTCTGGTACACGCGACGCCCGCAGGCAGGGAGCGGCTCTATCGCGTCGACGACGCCCAACTCGCCCGTGCTGTGGCGCAACTCGGCGCCGTCGGATCGACGTGGGATGCCAGGCTCCAGCGCATCAAGCGGATCGCAGAAGGAATCCAACGCAACGGTCGAAAGTGACCAGGGAGAGGGGTTCGAGATGGTCGACATTCTGCACAGGGTCGGAATCGAGTCGTCCTCCGTCGACGATGTCTACGCGGCGTTGACGACGATCGACGGTCTCGCCGGTTGGTGGACCGGCGACACGAGCGGAGACCCGAACGTCGGAGGAACTCTCCAGTTCCGTTTCGGGGAAGGCGGATTCGACATCGAGGTCGTAGAGCTCCGGCCGTCGGAACGCGTGCTGTGGGAGGTGGTCGACGGTCCCGAGGAATGGATCGGCACCCGCGTGCAGTGGGATCTGCGGCGTGACGGCCCCTACGTGATCGTGCTCTTCTCGCACGAGGGATGGAAGGAACCCGTGGAGTTCATGCACCACTGCAGTACCAAATGGGCGGTCTTTCTGATGAGCTTGAAATCGATGGTCGAAACCGGAGCAGGCGCGCCGGCCCCTCGGGACGTCAAGATCGACAACTGGAACTAGATCGCATCCGCCGGGCGCACGATGAGTTTTCCGGCCCGCGCGAGTCTGTACCGATGGTGCGGGAGATCCCCGGGCCGCGGAACAACGTGAGGGGAACGTCGGCATGCCGATCAGCGCGAGTCGCACGGAGGTCGAGTACGAGGGACGGACGCCGTGCCGGACCGGTGATCTGGATCTGTGGTTCTCCCCGGTCCCTGCCGACCTCGAGCGCGCGAAACGGCTGTGCGGAGGGTGCGCGATCCGCACGCGCTGCCTGATCGAGGCGCTCGATCGCGCCGAACCGTGGGGTGTATGGGGCGGCGAGATCCTCCACCGCGGTGTCGTCGTCGCCCGTAAACGTCCGCGCGGACGGCCTCGCCCCACGGCGGGACGCTGCCGGACGGTGGCGTCCTAGCGATAGGCGCTCGGTGTTGCCCCGGTCCACCGTTTGAAGGCGCGTCGGAAGGCGCTGGCCTCGGAGAAACCCAGCCGAGCGGACAACTCGTCCACCGATTCGCCGCGGCCGAGCGCGGCAACGGCGGCGTCGCGCAGCACCTCCTCACGCAGAGCGTTGAGTGAGGTTCCCTCCTGCCGCAGCAATCGGCGCAGGTGCGGCACGCTGATCGAGAGCATCTCGGCGATCTCGTCGGCCGTACACGTCCGTCCGCGCGCACCCATCTCGAGCACGCGGCGCACCTGTGCCGAGGCGGTGCTGTCGTAGTCGCGTTCGGAGAGAAGCAGATTCGGTGATTCGCGCAGATACTCGGCGAGTGCGCTCTCGTCCTGGATGATCGGCGCGCGCAGGATCGAGTTGTCGAACTCGAGCGTCGCCACGCTCGCCCCGAACGTGACCGGGACGCCGAAGATGCTGTCGTAGTGCTTGGCGAACCGGGCCTCGGGCTGCGGGTACGGGATCAGTACCGCCTGCAGCTTCACGCGGCGGCCCACCAGCCAGGCGGCGAATCGGTGCAGCAGGATCAGTTCGAAATCGGTGACCAGGCGAAAGGCCGCGTCGACGAACTCGGGGGAGAAGGCGTCGTCGCGGACGTCGACCCGCACCTCGAGCCGCGTCGAGTGTTCGCCCGGAATCAGGGTGAGCGGCGGAACCGGTAGTGCACGGGTGACGTCTGCCATTCGCTCGAGGGCGCTGCCCAGGTCCGGCCGATGGATGAGTGACAGGCAGATCAGCCGGAACGTCCCGCGCGGCACGGGGGAGGCGCCGATGCCGAACAGTTCGTCGTCGGTGAGTTGCCACGTGGCCTGGGTGAAGGCCGTGACCTGCTCCGGCGTCAGGCGGGTCCGCGGGTCGTCGAGCGCCGCGACGTCGATGCCCGACGCCTCGAGCGTCGACGACAAGTCCGCGCCGGCCGTCTCTGCGAGGCGCAGTGCGCGGCGAAGGAAGTCGGCGGGGACCGTCGCCAGGCTCACTCGGACGCCCTCAACCGCCGCAGCCGGGCCGCCGCCTCCGACAGAATCTCGTCCTGTTTGCAGAACGCGAAGCGCACCAAGTGATTCCACTGGTCCGGGTGGTCGGTGAACACGCTCACCGGCACTGCCGCCACCCCGGCCGTCGGAGGCAGGGTCCGGCAGAATTCGATGCCGTCGCGCGTGCCGAACGCGCTGATGTCGGCCAGGAGGAAGTAGGTGCCGCCGCCCGAATAGACGTCGAACCCGGCGTCGCGCAACGCCGATGCGAGCAGATCCCGCTTGCCCTGCAAGTTGTTTCGCATCTGCCGCACCCACGGCTGCTCATGTTCGAGGGCGTGCGCCACCGCGGGCTGGAACGGGCCACCGGCCACGAACGACATGAACTGCTTGGCGGCGCGGACGGCGTCGACCAGTTCTGCGGGTCCGCACGCCCACCCGGTCTTCCATCCGGTGACATTGAACGTCTTGGCGGCGCTCGAGACCGTCACTGTGCGCTCGTACATGCCGGGTAGCGCGGCGAGCGGGGTGTGGGTGCGGCCGTCGAACACCAGGTGCTCGTACACCTCGTCGCTGAGCACCAGCAGATCTCGCTCGCAGGCCAGTTCGGCGACCGCCGACAACTCGGACTCGGTGAACACGGTGCCGGTGGGATTGTGCGGCGAATTGATCACCAACATCTTGGTGTCGGGGGTGATCGCGGCGCGCAGGGCGTCGAGGTCCAGGACGAACCGGTCGCCGTCGCGGACCAGGGGGACGGACCGTCGGACGGCGCCGGCCAGAGCGACGGCGGCGGCATACGAGTCGTAGTACGGCTCGATCAGCACCACCTCTTCGCCCGGTTCGACCAACCCCAGGATGGCCGCGCTGATCGCCTCGGTGGCGCCGACCGTGACCAGGACCTCCGAGTTGGGGTCGTGCGAGATCCCGTAGCGGGCCGCGCGATCGGCCACGATGGCCTGCCGCAGCACCGGCATGCCCGGTCCGGGCGGGTACTGGTTGAGTCCGTCCGCGATCGCCTGCCGCGCGACCTCGAGCATCGACGCGGGGCCGTCGGTGTCGGGGAAGCCCTGACCCAGGTTGATTGCGTCGTGCTCGGTGGCCAGCGCCGTCATCTCGGCGAAGATCGTGGACGCGAACGGCTGCAGTCGCGAGACGGTGCGGGAGCGGGGCGCTGCGGGCATTTGTCCAGCGTAGCGGCGTGGTCGTCGTCGAACGAACCCGGCCGTGTCACGTTCTCGGCAGCTGTCTCGTCCAAGGGGTGAACGGGCGCAATCGGCGCCCGGCACCGACCGGAGAGACGACGGAGGAAACCATGGCTCGCATTCACGCTGTGACACCGCAGGAGGCAGGTCCGCTGGTGAAGGCCGCGTACTGGTACGCCGGCCGACGCTTCGGTGAGGTGCCCGAACCGTTCGCGGTGCTCGCCAACCATCGCAAGCTGTTCACCGTCTCGGCGCGGCACGAGATGGGCGCACAGAAGGCGTCGACCGTGCTGCCGCCCAACGTGCGCGACATCGCCGTGTACCGGGTGGCGTGGACCGTCGGATGCTCATGGTGCGTCGACTTCGGGACCATGCTCCAGCGTCTCGAGGGCCTCGACATCGACCGGTTGCAGCACATCGGCGACTACGAGACGTCGCCGCTCTACAGCGACGACGAGCGCGCCGCGATCGCCTACGCGGACGCGATGACCGAGACGCCCACCGCCGCCACCGATGAGCAGGTGGCCGATCTCGAGCGGCGCTTCGGCCGCGACGGAGTCGTCGAACTGACCTATCAGGTCGGCCTCGAGAACATGCGCTCGCGGATGAACTCGGCGCTCGGCATCCACGACCAGGGCTTCAACTCGGGTGACGCGTGCCGGGTGCCGTGGGCGACGGAGCAGGAGGAGTCGGAGCCCCGGAAAGCCTGATGCCGCGGTGCTTCTCGGGGTTCGCGATGTCGTAGGCGGCCCACACCTTGCCGTCACGCACCGTGAAACCGGTGATCCTCCCCGGGAAGCCGGGGTGGGTGTCGTCGCCGGATGAGCCGTGACTGACGAAGCCGAGTTGACCGTTGACGCGCGCCGGCGTCGCCGCCAGGAACGTCTCGAGGCCGTACTTGTGCGCGAGTCCCAGGAAGAACCGGGCGGTGTGGTCGGCGCCAGTGATGACGTTGACCGCGGTGCGGGTGGTGCCGTTCGCGTCGCCGATCGTGATCGCGTCCGGATGTAATGCGGCCAGGACTGCCTCGAGATCGCCGGCCGCCATCGCGGTGAGCAGGCGCGTGACTGCCTCGGCGTGCTCGGCGTCCGGCACCGGCGGCGGGGCGTCGGCCACCGCGCGTCGGGCGCGGGAAGCGAGTTGCCGTGCGGAGGCGACGCTCGTCGACAGCATGTCCGCGATCTCGGCGAACGGCACCCCGAAGCCGTCGTGCAGCACGAACGCCACCCGCTGGTCGGCGGTGAGCGTGTCCAGCACGACGAGCGCGGCCAAGCGGTTGTCCTCCTCCCGAACCACCGCATCGAGCGGGTCGGGCATGGCCGACGGCGTCAGGTCCGTCACGATCGGCTCGGGTAACCACTGACCCACATAGCGCTCCCGCCGTGCGGTCGCCGAGCGCAGACGATCGAGGCAGATGCGCCCGACGACGGTCGTCAGCCACGCCCGCAGGTCGTCGATGCGCTCGGCGTCCGTGCCGGCGAGACGGATCCACGCCTCCTGCACGGCGTCCTCGGCGTCGGTGACGCTTCCGGTCAGGCGATACGCCGCGGACAGCAGGTGGCCGCGATGAGATTCGAACGAGTCCGCGAGAGTCGGGACGCTCATGTCGCGATCCTACGACGCGCGCAGAATTCGCTCCCATCCATCGACACGACCGCTCCGAATACCCCCGAAAGGCGAAGGCCACGTCTCCCCGGACGGGCCGGACGGTCGAGGGAAGGGAACTCGTTCGAGATGGTGTTGTCGAATGCGTCGTCACAGCGTGGTGCGGGTTCGGTCCCGGCTGCCACGGGGTTCCTCCAACTCTTCATGGAAGCCAACAGGCTCGCGGGACGCGAGGCCTCGACCGAGTCGTGGGTGCGGCCGGGTGGTGAAGCCGACGAATCGGTACAGGCCTGCGGTGCCGACGCCGCGGGTGATCGGCGACCGGAGTGACGTCGTCCGGGCCGGCCCTGTCCCGGCCGGATCTCCGGCCCATCCTGCCCGCGGCGGGCGGGCGACGGCCGAGAGCGATGCTCCTGGTGTGGGCACTTGTCGGGTGCGCGTTGGCCGCGCAGATCACGTATGCCCTGGTGAGTGGGGGATCGCGCGACACGATCACCGTTGCGGTCGTCGTACTGTCGGCCGCCGCGGTCCTGGTGCATGCGAGTGTGTCCAGGGGCCTGGCGTGGGCGGTCGTGCTGCTCGCCACGACCGCAGGGTTGGGCCTGGTCGCCGAGATGATCGGGACGGCGACGGGGTTTCCCTTCGGTAGCTATTTCTACGCCGTCGATCGCCTGGGGTGGGATATCGGTGGCGTCCCCGTCGTGGTGCCGCTCGCATGGACGGCCGGCTTCTATCCGATCTGGTGTGCGGTGACCTACGTACTCGAGCGGTCACGGACGACTGTGGTCCGGCCGGCGATCCTGCGAACGGTGATCACGGCCGCGGGGATGGTCGGCTGGGACCTGTATCTGGACACACAGATGGTGACGGACGGCCAGTGGACGTGGACGTCCGCCGCCGCCGGACTTCCGGGCATACCGTCGATTCCGTTCACCAACTATCTCGGCTGGTTCGGCACCGCGTTGGTGATGGCGGGTGTCGTCGAGTTCGTGGGCAGGCGTGTCGGCGTGCGTAGCGATGCCCTCCCACGCGTGCCGGACACCGCGCCACTGGTTCTGTTCGTGTGGACGTGGCTCGGCTCGGCGTTTGCGCACGCACTGCTGCTGGAGGGCCCCGAACTGCGGTACTCGGCGATCTACGGCTTCGGCGTCATGGCTCTCGCGGGCATCCCGTTGCTGTGGACGCTGATCCGCCGACGCGAACCGCTCCCGGTGACGGCATGACATCCGGGCCTGCCGCGGTGCCGCGGCGCACGTCCGTCGCCTGGTGGCTGACCGTGTCCGGCGCGATCCTGGCGTCGGCGTCGGCGGCGTTGTCCATCGGCAACGCGCTGTCGATGCCTCGGTTGCGTCGTCCGGTCATCGGTCCGACGTACGAGCGGGTCGTGGTCTGCGTTCCGGCGCGGGACGAGGAGACCACGCTGCCACTGCTCATCGGCGACCTTCGTGCGCAGAGGTATCCGGGTGAGATTCGGATGTTCGTCCTCGACGACGGGTCGCGGGACAAGACCCTGGCCGCCGCCCACCGCGCTGCGGGCGGCGACCCGCAGATCACCGTGCGGTCGAACGCGGTCCCGCCGCCGCCCGGCTGGACCGGAAAGGCGGCGGCCTGCCGGCAACTGGCCGACCTGGCATTCGCCGAGTCTCCGTCCGCCGACGTGATCGCTTTCGTCGACGCCGATGTGCGACTTTCACCCGATGCCATCGCGGCGTCGGTGGCCGCACTGCGGGGCGGCGACGCCGCGCTGCTGTGTCCGTGGCCCGAGCAGTACGCGGGCAGCATCGCGGAGCGACTGCTCCAACCCCTGCTGAGCTTCTCGTGGATGTCGACCGTGGTGGTCGCTGCGGCGAATCGTTCGCTGCGACCGGCGTTGGCCGTGGCGTGCGGTCAGTTCCTGATGTTCGACGCCGCCGCCTACCACCGGATCGGAGGCCACGCGGCGGTTGCATCCAGCGCCACCGAGGACCTCGACATCGCGAGGGCCCTGCGTCGCGACGGTGCACACACTGCGCTGGTGTCCGGTGCCGGATTCGTCGGGTGCCGGATGTACCGGAACGGGGCCGAGCTACGGATGGGGTACACGCGATGGCTGTGGTCGTCGTTCGGCGGACGGGCAGGTGCCGCAGCGGTTCTCGTCTTCGCGGCCGTGGCCTACCTGCTGCCTCCCGTGGCGGCTGTTCTGGGATCGGGTCGTGTGCGCCGCGCGGGGGCTGTCGGCTACTTTGCGGGCGTCGTCGCCCGACTCGGGTCGGCGGCGGCCGAGACGGCAGGCCGCCCCGGCGGCCTCTCCGGGATCGGGGGCCCGGCGCGACGCATCACGAGTGCCGGGGCGCACCCGCTCGCCGTCACGATCTTTGCCGGGCTCGTCGTGGATTCCCACATCCGTCGAGCGCGAAATGCGCTCTCGTGGAAAGGCCGGCCACTGCATCGGCCGACACACGAACCGTCCGCGCGTCGAGCACAGAAGCGAAAGAAGAGAGGAACCCTCATGTCGATCCTGGACGGTGCCGCGTGAAGGCGGTCGACGGGCCCACCGAGTCGGTCGTGGTGGTGGGCGCGGGTCTCGCCGGGCTGTCCGCAGCACTGCATCTCACGGGTGCGGGTAAGCGAGTCACCGTCCTCGAACGGGAGAGCTCCGTCGGCGGTCGAGTCGGCACCTACGAAGTGCTGGACGACTCCGGTCACCGGCTGTACGACATCGACAACGGCGCGAGCGTGCTGACCATGCCCTCCCTCATCGACGACGCCCTCGCTGCGGTCGGTGAGTCGTTCGAGTCCACCTCGCCCCCGATCACGCTGACCACGCTCGCACCGAGCTACCACGCACGCTTCGCCGACGGGACGTCTCTGAACGTCTTCGCCGATCCCGTCGCGATGTCCGGCGAGGTCGAGCGCGTGTGCGGCGCCGGTGAAGCGGCCGGCTATCGCCGGCTGCGGTCCTGGCTGGCCTCGATCTTCGACACCGAGTTCGACCGCTACATCGCGTCGAACTTCGACTCGCCGCTCGACCTCGTGTCGTCGAGAGGCGCGCTTCTCGACACCCTGAGGCTCGCTCGGCTGGGCGGCTTCGGCCGCCTGGGACCGCGGGTCGGATCCTTCATCCGGGACGATCGGCTGCGTCGGATCTTCACCTTCCAGGCGCTGTACGCGGGAATGTCGCCCGACAAGGCGCTGGGCGTGTACGGCGCGATCGCCCACATGGACACCTCGCTCGGGGTCTACTTCCCGGAGGGTGGCATGTCCGCCATCGCCCGCGCGATGGCGGACGCCCTCACCCGGCACGGTGGGGTCGTGCACACGGGCGCGGATGTATCGGCAGTGGATGTCTCCGGCACCCGCGCGACGGGTGTCCGGACCGCGGACGGCCGCGACTTCGCTTGCGATGCACTGATTCTCACAGCCGACATCCCGGTGGTGGATCGCCTGCTCGGCGATGCGGGCGTCGCGACTCGGGGGCGGACCCGGGGCTACGCCGTGGTGTCGCCCTCGGCCGTCGTCTTCCACGGGACCGTTCCCACCGAGGTGACGCGGACGTGGCCGGCGCGCGCCCACCACACCATCGACTTCGGTGCGCAGTGGTCCGAGACGTTTGCGCGCATCACCGCCCCCCGCGGTCGGGGAATGCTGATGTACGACCCGTCGTTGCTGATCACCCGCCCCGCCGTCACCGATCCCGGCCTGCATGTCGTGCGAGACGGCGTCCGCAGCGAGCCGGTCTCCATCCTGGCGCCCTGCCCCAACCTCGACAGCGCCGCACTCGACTGGGACCGGCTGGGGGTGTCGTACATGCGCGAACTCCAGCGCGATCTGGAGCGGCGGGGCTACCGCGATCTGCGGGCGTCGATGGTCGTCGATCATCTCGACACCCCGCGGACCTGGCTCGACAAGGGCATGCTCGCGGGGAGTCCGTTCTCGTCCGCGCACGTGTTCCGCCAGACCGGACCGTTCCGTCGCAAGAACCTGGTGCCGGGTCTCGGCAACGTCGTGCTGGCCGGGTCGGGGACGACTCCCGGCGTGGGGGTTCCGACCGTCCTCGTCTCCGGGCGCCTCGCCGCCGAACGGATCACAGGCACACGCGGCGGTGCGCGGACACCAGCCCCGGCGGGGCCCCGAGTGGGGGCCCATCGTGGGTGAACTCGACGGGATCGATCCCGGCCTGCACGCCGCCTACCGCGTGTGCCGCTCCCTCAACGCGCGGCACGGCAAGACCTATTTCCTCGCGACCAGGCTGCTGCCGGTGTCCAGACGCGCCGGCGTCCACGCGCTCTACGGATTCGCGCGGATGGTCGACGACGTCGTCGACGTCGGCGCGGACATCTCCGTCGGCCCGACGGACCGGACCGCCGCCGCTGCGCTCGACGTTGTCGAGTCGCGGGTCCGCGCGGCCCTGGCAGGCGAGGTGTCGGGGCACACCGAATCCGACCTCGTCCTCAGCGCACTGGCGGACACCACAGCGCGATACGACATTCCGCACGACTATCACTACGCCTTCCTGCATTCCATGCGGATGGACGTTCCCGGAACCGTCATGTTCCGTTCGCGGTACCGGACGATGCCGGAACTCTCGGAGTACATGTACGGCTCCGCCGCCGTGATCGGGTTGCAGATGCTTCCCATACTGGGCACGTCGGTGCCGCTCGACGACGCCGTCGCCCCGGCTCGTGCCCTGGGCGAGGCGTTCCAGTTGACGAATTTCATCCGTGACATGGGGGAGGATCTGGACCGCGACCGGATCTACCTGCCGACCGACGAGCTCGAGGCGTTCGGCGTCGACGAGGATCTCCTGCGGCACTGTCGCGAGGCCGGGCGGACCGACGCCAGGCTCTGCCGGGCCCTCGCTCATCTCGTTGCCCACACCCGGTCGGTGTACCGCGCCGCCGAACCGGGAATCGCGATGCTCGACCCGGCGGCGCGCCCCGCGATCCGGACCGCGTTCGTGCTCTACGCCGACATCTTGCGGGAAGTGGAGGAAGGCGGGTACCGAGTCCTTGCGGATCGGGCCGTCGTCTCCCACCGGCGCCGACTCGCGGTCGCGCTGCCGCAGTTGATTTCCGCGGGATGGACATCCGCGCGGATCCGTCGGGCGAGAGCGCACTCTCGTGCGGCCTGACGCTCGACCAGACCGCCGACCGGACAGGAGAAGGACCCACATGGAACATGTCGTGCTGCTCGACGAGGCGGGACGCGCCGTCGGCACCGAACCGAAAGCGACCGTACACACCACTGCAACCCCACTGCATCTGGCGTTCTCCGCGTACGTCTTCGACGGCCGCGGAAGGCTTTTGGTCACGCGCCGCGCCCTCGACAAGGCCACGTGGCCCGGTGTCTGGACGAACAGTTGCTGCGGGCATCCGGCCCCGGACGAACCGCTGCGGGAGGCGATTCGACGTCGGCTGCGCCACGAACTCGGGATCGATTCCTCCGACGTGGAACTCGTCCTACCCGAATTCCGCTACCACGCGGTGATGGACAGCGGCGTCGTGGAGAACGAAATCTGTCCCGTCTTCCGCGTGCTCTACGACGGACCGCCACCGACGCCGCATCCGGAGGAGGTGCACGACGTCGGATGGGTCGATTGGTCGACCTTCTGCGACGGTGTCGTCAGCGGGGCCCGCGCCGTGTCGCCGTGGTGCCGCGAGCAGGTGCAGCAACTCCGACGGCTCGGTCCGGACCCTGCCTGCTGGCCCGTCGCCCCGGTGACGGCGCTGCCGCCGGCCGCGCGCCACTCCGGAGGCTGTCACAACCCCGTCGCGCCCGGACATTTGTCCACTTTGTAACGCCGATCACATGAATGTGACCCCGGGTAACGGATAGCTGTAGCGTGTTGCCTGCGTAACAGTGGGGCGGTTCTGGTGATCTCGCCGACATTCTCTTCGGGGCGAGCGTTGGAGGACCGGCGGCGATGAACATGATCTCGAAGCTGGCGAAGGGGCAGATCGCGGCCTTCCTGATTCTCGCGGTCCTGTCCGTGATCTACGTCGGCGGAAAGTACGTCCGCCTCGACAACCTCCTCGGATTCGGCCAGTACTCGGTGTTCGTCGACCTCCCCACGTCGGGCGGCATCTTCACCAACGCCGAGGTCACCTACCGGGGCGTCCCGGTGGGGCGGGTGGGGGACCTGAACCTGACCGCCGACGGGGTGCGCGTGGAACTGCTGCTCGACGACGGCGGTCCGCAGGTGCCGTCGTCCGCGGCGGCCGTCGTCGCCAATCGATCGGCGATCGGCGAGCAGTACGTGGACCTGCAGCCTGTCGATGCCGACGGGCCGTATCTCGTGGAGGGATCCGTGATCGGCCGGGACGCCACGGCGGTGCCCACCCCGGTGGAGGACCTGGTCGCCTCGGTCGACGCGTTCGCCCGATCCGTTCCCGCCGACGGCTTGCGCACCGTCGTGACCGAACTCGGCAAGGCCTTCGACGGGCAGGGCGACAACCTGCAGGCCGTCGTGGATGCGCTGGGCGCCTTCACCCGTGAGGCCGACGCCGCGCTGCCGCAGACGCTCGATCTGATCGGCGACGGCCGCACCGTTCTGGGCACCCAGGCCGACCAGGCGTCGTCGATCCGTTCGTTCAGTGCCGACATCGACGCGCTCGCGGCGCAGTTGCGGTCGAGTGATCCGGACGTCCGGAGGCTGATCGGCACGGGCGCCGCCGCGAGTGATCAGGTGGGCGCGCTGGTGCGCGAGAGTGGTGCCGACCTCACCACGGTTCTGTCGAACGCTCGACAGATCGCGGCGCTGGCGCCCGGGCGGGAGCCCTACCTGCGCTCGGTGCTGCAACTGTTGCCGGCCCTGCCGGTGGCCGCGCGGGCCGTCGCGCCCGGCGACGGCACCATCCACTTCGGCATCGTCCTCGAGACCAACAACCCGCCCGCGTGCACGGTCGGCTACGAGAGCACCCACGAGATCCTGGCCGAGATGCAGCGGCGCGACCCGGAGTTCGACGACACCCGCGACGAATTCCCGTTCGCCTCCGACGTCCGGTGCCTCGCGCCGCAGGGCAGCATCACCGGTGTGCGCAGCGCCGAACGTGCGACGCTGGCCGATCCGAGCGTCGCGCAGCCGTGGGACGGCAAGCCGAAGGTGGCCCCGGATGCGTTGAATCTCAACCCGATTGCGACGCAACTCGCGGTCGTGATGGGTCTGCTGCCGTCCCGCTGAAAATCGAAGTTGCTGCACACCAGTTCAATTGCCGTTCACCGCGAAAGCGTTCACCGTTCAACGAGGTTCGACCCCCGCGGTCCCGGTCCGCGAGGGTCGAGCGAACGCGACACAGCGGTCAATGTGAAACCGGTCCGGGAACACTGCTGCGAAATTCTCCGAAGTGCGAGAGACTGAGCTGACCCCCTGAAGGAGGTCACCAATATGGAACTCCGCACCAACGGGTCCATCGGCCAGCCGGCACTAGGCGCGGTTCGGCCAAATATGCTGCCGGACTTGGATCTTGGCAGATCGAATTCCGTCGGGACGGCGCTGTGGTGGTTCGCCCTGATGCTCATGGTCGCCGCCGTGCCGGCGGTCGCGACGGTTCTGCTCATGGGATCGGTGACCCTCGCGCTCACCGTTGCCCTCATCACCCTCGGCGGCCTCGGGCTCGCCGCGTTGATGATCTGAATCCCGTCGCTGTCATTCGCTGCGCCGCGGTGCGTCAGCGCAGTTCGTCGGGGATTTCGGTGGGATCGAGCAGCACGAACTGCCCCTCCGATCCGCGTACCTTCTCCGATTTCGGGATGCTCTTGTTCAGCAGTTTCCATTCGGCGTCGCTGATGGCGGCCGATGCCTTGGTGAGCACCTTGCTGTCGCGGGTGCCCCACGAGACCGGCATGAAACTGATCATCTGCCACGTCTCGGCACCCGACCGCGATCCGCGATCGCCCAGGACCGACACCGACGGCAGCTTGGCGCCCACCGCGTAACTCTTACCGGGCAGCGAGCGGACCGTGCGCGACGCCAGCGCGTAGTGCGGCCGCGCCGCGCCCGGCTTGGCGATGTCGATCAGCGACAGCAGGGTGTAGCCGCGCGGATGCACCTCCGACACCACGGCCGGCACCAGGTCGCCCTTGGCGTACAGGTCCTCGATGCTGCCGACCTTCCGCGGCGTCCACACCACCATGAACAGTGAGGTGAGCGCGCAGATCGCGAGGACCACGCCGAGGATGTAGCTCCACGGATGGCCGAGGACGAACATCCACGCAGCCCCGGCGCCCAGCAGGACGCCCATCAGCGCGGCCGACCACTGCAGTCGCCGGAGATCGCCGAGGGTCTCGTTGACGGCCTTGGCGTGGTGCTTGTCGACCGGAAACTCGAAGCGTCGCACGGGTGAGATGTCCTATCCGATGGTCGGACCGAGCAGGTCGTCGGCGTCCGTGATCCGGTACGCGTAGCCCTGCTCGGCGAGGAAGCGTTGACGGTGGGCGGCGTACTCGGCGTCGAGCGTGTCCCGAGCGACCACCGAGTAGAAGTGTGCCTGACCGCCGTCGTGCTTGGGACGCAGGAGTCGACCCAGACGCTGCGCCTCCTCCTGCCGCGACCCGAACGTGCCCGACACCTGCACCGCGACCGACGCCTCCGGCAGGTCGATCGAGAAGTTCGCGACCTTGCTGACCACGAGGGTCTGGATCTCGCCGTTGCGGAACTTGTCGAACAGGATCTCGCGTTCCTTGTTTCGCGTGGAACCCTGGATGACGGGGGCGCCGAGCTCCTCACCCAATTCCGCGAGCTGATCCAGGTAGGCGCCGATCACCAGCGTCGGTGCGCCGGGATGCCGGTCCAGGATCGACTTCACGACGGCGTGCTTGGTGCGGGCCGTCGAGCACAGCTTGTAGCGCTCCTCCGGCTCGGCCGTCGCATACGCCATCCGCTCCGCATCGGTGAGGGTCACCCGCACCTCGACGCAGTCGGCCGGGGCGATCCAGCCCTGCGCCTCGATGTCCTTCCACGGCGCGTCGTAGCGCTTGGGGCCGATCAGCGAGAACACGTCGCCCTCGCGTCCGTCCTCGCGGACCAGCGTCGCGGTGAGGCCGAGGCGCCGACGGGACTGCAGGTCGGCGGTCATCCGGAAGACCGGCGCGGGCAGCAGGTGCACCTCGTCGTAGATCACCAGACCCCAGTCGCGGGAGTCGAACAGCTCGAGGTGCTTGTATTCACCCTTCGACTTGCGGGTGATCACCTGATAGGTGGCGATGGTGACCGGGCGGATCTCCTTCTTCTCGCCCGAGTACTCGCCGATCTCCTCCTCGGTGAGCGACGTGCGCGCGATCAGTTCGCGCTTCCACTGCCGTCCGGCGACGGTGTTGGTGACCAGGATCAGCGTCGTCGCCTTCGCCTTGGCCATCGCGGCGGCGCCCACCATCGTCTTGCCGGCGCCACACGGCAGCACGACGACGCCGGACCCGCCGGCCCAGAACGAGTCGGCCGCCATCTCCTGGTAGTCGCGCAGATGCCAGTGCCCCTCCTCGAACGCGAGGTCGATGGGGTGCGCCTCCCCGTCGACGTAACCGGCGAGATCCTCGGCCGGCCAGCCGATCTTGAGCAGCAGCTGCTTGAGGTGCCCGCGCTCGCTGGGGTGCACGATGACGGTGTCGTCGTCGACCTTCTCGCCCAGCATCGGAGCGATTTTCTTGTGTCGCATCACCTCGGTGAGCACGGCGCGGTCGAGGCTGACCAGCGTGAGGCCGTGGACCGGACTCTTCACCAGTTGCAGGCGGCCGTAGCGGGCCATGGTGTCGACGATGTCGACCAGCAGCGGTTGCGGCACCGCGAACCGGGAGAAGTTCACGAGCGCGTCGACCACCTGCTCGGCGTCGTGCCCGGCGGCGCGGGCGTTCCACAGCGCGAGCGGGGTGATCCGGTACGTGTGCACGTGTTCGGGGGCGCGCTCCAACTCCGCGAACGGCGCGATGGCCTGCCGCGCATCGTTCGCGCGCTCGTGGTCGACCTCGAGCAACAAGGTCTTGTCGGACTGGACGATCAGCGGGCCGTCGGTCACGTGCGCCTCCTGGCAACGGTAATCAGAGCAAACGGTAACCAGACCATTGTCCTGACGGCGGCGGCGTCGCGCCATGTGGCGTCCGTCCACACAGGAGGCGATCGTGAAGGATTCCCGTCGCCAGACGACGGGAATCCTTCACGATCAGGGTCAGCGCGGGCTGAGGGAGTTCTTGGTATCCATCACCTGCATCAGTGCCTCGGAAATTCCGGCGCGATATCCCGCGTCGCGTTCGGAACGAATTTCGGTGGTGTCGAGTTCTTTTTCCAGGCGCGCCTGAATTCGGTCCAGGGCATGCAGGGTCCGCTTCACGATCGGGTCCTCATCTTTTTTCTGCGTCGACGGAAATATGAAATCCGGAATGTTGGGCGCGCTCGTCGAGGACGAACAGTTTCGCCGACGCGATCGCGGATCGGAAGCCTGCGGGCCCGCCCAGTCCGGGCAGGTGGTCGCCCAGTAGCAGGTCGAGCCTCCGGTGCAGGTGATCCAGGACGTCCGGGGCATCGGGTGCCGGGTCCGCGCGGGTCATCGCGAGGGTCCCGTCAGTGGCGCTTCCGCTTTTTGATCAACTCACCGGCATCAGTTGCGCGCTCGCGCTTTTCCGCCCGCTTTTCCTTGAGGGACTGTGCGGACTTTTTCAGACTCTTGCCGGGTTTTCTGTCTGCCATTGTCGCTCCTGAATTCGAAGTGGCAATCACTTGACCGAGACCATAGCCCATTTTCAGGAAAAAGCCAGTCGCGCAGTTCCGGAGGTCGAGAGGTGGCTGGAGAACCGGCCGATCGCGGCGGCGGGCGGTGCGCCGGTGATCGATGGCCGGGTTCGTTCAGTCGGCGAACGCGACCGACGTGATCCGGTGCAGCGTGAACCGGCGCACCTCGCCGGACGCCTGATCGAGCGCGTCCAACTGCCCGCCCCCGACGGTGATGGGCTGCACGATGCGGTGCGATGCGACGCCCTGAGCGTCGACGTAGCCGATGGTGACCGAACGACGCACCTGCGCGGCGGTCTGCAGCAGCGTCATCGTCGCGGCGGTGGAGGCACGGCTGCCGTCGCTGCGCAGCCCGACACCGGACGACGCGGCGGCCTTGTCCCCGGAGCGCAGCGATCGCACCAGCGCCGTGAGCTGGTCGTCGGTGGGCGCCGCCGGGACGCGGGTGCGTGCCACCCGGGCTGTGGGCACGCGGGCCCCGCGCGGGCGCAGGTCGACGATGGTGCCGCTCGAATCCTCGCCGGCCGGGGCGAATCCGGCGGCGCGCAGTTCGGTGAGCACCTCCTTGAGCGGTGCCTGCGAGATGACGACGGTGGGCGCGAGTGCCCGCAGCGCCAGTTGCTCGGCGACGGGAGAGGACAACACCTCGGCGAGCAGCGCGGGATCCTCGCAGCGGATGAAGGACGCTGCGACCCCGGCCCGGAGCCGGCCGTGACGGCGGGCGACGTCGTCGATCAGGTACTGCAGCGACTGCGGGACCGGCGTCTTGGAACGGGTCGCGAACAGCGCCTGCAGTTCGGACGCGGTGAGCCCGGCGTCGAGCGCTCGCCGGATGCTGTTCTCGCTGATCCGGTACATCGACGCCGCGCCCGCGGACTCGATGTCGGCGACGAGGGTGATCTGCTCGAGCAGTTCGGGGATCAGCGGGCCGGGGGCGACGACGGTGAGGTCGGCCTGCACCAGCACGTAGTCGATGGGCGCGGGCAGGGCCGCGTCCATCTCGCCCTCCGGGTCGCCGCCGTGCAGCAGCGCCTTGCCGGGGGAGCTGAGGGCGCCGCGCGCGACGAACCCGAGCGTCCGCGCCTCGGCGAGCGTGCGTTCGACGACGTGCGGGCCGACTCGTCCGGCCAGGCGGGGTCGCCGCCAGGCCAACAGGCGGCCGGCCTCCGTCGCCGAGACCTCCTTGCCGCCCGCCTCGGCGAGCAGTTCGAGCAGCAGGCGGCGCTCGAGTGTGGCGCCGGGCGCGCGCACCTCCTCGGACAGCGCCGCGATGGCCTTGTCGGTGGCGTCCCGGCTGCCGATGATCCAGGGCCGACGCGGCAGCGTCAGCCACGCGCCCGCGATCGTCGCCCAGCGGCGCGCGGTGCCCGCGTCGAGCCAGCCGTCGACGGCGGCGGTGGGGGCCCAGTAGTCGTCGACGTCGGTGAGCGGCGCCGGGTCGGGGATGCCGCGTGCGATCAGGCCCGCCGCGGCGAGCAGTTCGAGCAGGAAGCCGATCCGGGCCTCGTCGACGCCGGTGCTCTTGGACAGCCTGCGCACCTCACGCACGCCGATTCCGCCGGCCTTGAGTGCCGGCGCGGGGGAGCCGCCGAGCGCGGCGACGAGATCCTCGCAGTGCCGGACGAGCTCGAGGGCCTCTCCGGCCGCGGCGGCATTGACATCGGCCGGCTTCTGCTTGCGGCCCGACAACGGGGGCGGGGTGGGGGAGGACGGGTCGAAGACGGCCTCGCCGCGCAGCACCTGACCCACGCGGGCCGGCAACTCCACGGTCTCGGCGTCGATCCAGTGCAGCAGCCCGCGGGCGAGCAGCCGTTGGACCGGCCGGTCCGGTGAGGTGCCGGGGGCGGCGTCGCGGGTGCGGCCGATCGGCGACGAGCGCGCCAGCGTCGTCAGCAGGTCGCGCTCCTTCGGCTCGATCGTGTCGAGCGCGGCCCGGATCTCGTCCTCGGTGAGGTCGTCGGTCTCGGAGGTGATGCGACCCACCCGCCACGGGATGGCCTCCACCGCGGCGCGCACGATGCGCAGGTGCTCGTCGTCGCCCCACACCAGCGCCAGCGCGCGCAGCCGGGTGAGCGCCTTGTCCACGGTGCGCTGCGGCACGCGCCCCGCGAGGGCCTCGTCGACGTGCAGGCGGGCCACCGGCATCTGATCGGCCTGCTCCAGGGCGAGGACCTCGAGGATCGTGAAGTCGAGGGAATCGAGGAGGTCGGCGGCGCGCATCACCGAGGCGCGTTGCTCGGCGCGCCCGGCCAGCACCGCGGAGGTGGCGGGTGGGGGAACGGCGAGGTCGGGACGCAGTCGCAGCAGCTCTGTGAGTGCGGCGTCCTTGCGGTCGCCCAACCAGCTGGTCAGGGTCTGTGTCGTCGGCGTCGACGCGGTCCGAGGGGCGCCCTCGGTGCCTGGCATGGGGGTCATCAAGTATGAGATTAGTGACCTGGGCTGTACCGCGCCTCGCGCTCCTGTCAAAATGGGCGCGTGGCTAACAATTCGAAGAAGCGCTATGTCGATCCAGGGTGGCCGGAAACTGCGGATGGAGATCACGCGGTAACCGAGTTGTCCTCCAGCCGTGCGGGCAATCTTTCGCCGTTCGGCGAGGATACGGAGTTCCCTCTTCCGGCGGAGTCTCTGCCCTACGTGCACCCGCACACCGTGATCAACCGCTGACGCATACGCAACGAAACGGGCCCCTCGCCATCGGCGAGGGGCCCGTTTTCACGTTCCGGGTGTTGCTGCGACTCAGCTCTGCGACTGGTTCGCGAAACCGGCGATGTTCTGCATGGCCAGCTGGGTGAAGTCGAAGGACTTCGCGTTGTCGTAGGCGCCGAGGATGTCCGGGTGGATGACGAATCCCTGGTCCTCGGCGGCGTCGATCAGCGAGTCGATGCCGGCGAAGGCGGCCTGCATGGCCGGCGGCGCGACCGGAGCGGCCGGTGCGGCGACGGGTGCCGGGGCGACCGGAGCCGGCGCGGGGGTGGCCTGGAGCGTGCGCTGCGACGGCGCGCTGCTGAGGCCGAGCTTGGACGAGCAGGACGGCCAGGCGCCCCAGCCCTGCGACGCGAGCACACGCTCGGCGACGACGATCTGCTGCTCACGGGTGGCCTTGTCAGCGGTGGCCGCGAACTGGCCGCCGCCGTGACCGCTCCAGGTGCTGGGCGAGAACTGCAGCCCGCCCTGGTAGCCGTTGCCGTTGTTGATGCCCCAGTTGCCGCTGGCCTCGCACTGCGCCAGTCGGTCCCAGTCGGAATCGGGGGCCGCGCTGGCGGTGCCGGCGAAGGCAACGCCGCCCACGCCCATGATGGCGCCGGTGACGGCAACCTTGGCGACGGTACGGCCGGTGGTGGTCGGCTTGCGATGGCGTCCGCTCATGTAGGTCGTTTCCTCTCCGCACGCGCCTGCGAGGTCAGCTGTCGGGTTCGGACTGAGAGGTCGCCCGGCCTCGCCACTCCTGGTTGGAGCGGGTCTGGCTTCACCCCCAGGAAGATTGCTCTTCCGATGCCTGCGGGGTCGTCCCTCGTTCGGGACTTGTTTCCCCGGAGGACCTTGGGTCCCCCGTCCCCGTCCATGGATGGTTCGTGGGTGCTTCCGGGCCCACTGGACGGGGTTTGGCGCGGCGGGCCCGGTGTGGCCGAGGTTGCGGCCGAAAACGACGGTACGAGAATTCGTCGCTCAACGTCACCGGTTGATAACGCGGCGCGTCTTGTGTTGTTCGCGAGCAGGATTCGAATAAGACGGCTTAGCCCCAGCTAGTCGCGCCGGGTGAGCGTGGGTCACGGTCCGACACCGCTCCGTTATCGCGGCGTAATGTGATCGAGATCACAGGTATACCGAACGCTTGTCTCAGAATCCGGAACGGAATCAGGCGGGCGCGGACCACGCCGCCCGATCGCGGGAACCGACGTCGACGATCTCCTTGCCGAGCGGCATCAGCGAGATCGGGATCATCTTGAGGTTCGCGATCGCGAGCGGAATGCCGATGATCGTGATGGCCATCGCGATCGCGGTGGCGATGTGGCCGAGCGCGAGCCAGACGCCCGCGAGGATCAGCCAGATGACGTTGCCGATGAGCGAACCCACACCGGAGGTCGGCTTGTCGACCACCGTCTTGCCGAACGGCCACAGCGCGTACACGCCGATGCGGAACGACGCGATGCCGAACGGGATCGTGATGATGAGGATGCACATCACGATGCCCGCCAGGAAGTATCCGAGTGCCAGCCACAGACCACCGAAGATCAGCCAGATGATGTTCAGCAGGATCCTCATGGTCTCGTTCCTTTCAGTTGTCGGGGACTGGCCGGCTCAGCGGGTCCGGCGGCCGGAGCGCAGAGCGTAGGCGATGGCGAGCACGAAGCCGAGCGGGCACGCCAGCGTCAAGAAGTAGAGAACCAGACCGGGGTCGCCTTCGGAGAGCGAGTGGACGAAGAAGATGGCGACGATCGCGGCAATCCCGATCAGGAAGCTGGCGACTGCCGCATAGAACAGTCCCTTGCCATGCTCGGTGGAGGCGGCGGCGTCGTTGCGGTTCGGTTCGTTCGTCACAACACAACGGTAGGCCACCGCGGGCGGCGAGGTGCACGCCTGTACGGCTCGGGTGATCCATCCAATATCTCCAAATTGGACGCTTGGTCCGAAAGTCTGCTCTAGGCTCCGCGAAATGACCGCTATCACCCGTGTGTCCGGGGCGCTTTCGCTGCCGGGCAAGCTCCTGGGCGCCGTGCTGCTCGCGCTGTTCCTGTCGGCCGTCGCCGTGATCGCCGTGCCGTCCGTGGCGCGCGCCGACGAGCCCGCGACCGTCGAGTACTCGGCTGACGGCGGCACCACGTGGGGCGGCCCCGAGTTGATCGACTGGAATCCCGGCGTGCTGGTGCCCGGGGAGGAGTTGAAGACCAGTTTCCAGGTGCGCAATGCGTCCGGTGTGGCGGGCTGGGTCGGATTCGCGGTGGGCAACTACACGCTGACCCCGGACATGGTCGCCACCGCCCGCGTCGACGTCGGCGGCAACGTCGGAACACCGGTGACGCTCGTTCATGGTGGTGCCGTGGTGCCCGGTGCGGAGGTCCGCTCGGTTCACCTCGAGGCCGGTGCCGTCGCGAACATCGACCTCGTCGTCGGCATGCCGGCCGACGCCAACAACGGCACGCAGAACGGCACCGTGAACCCCAAGTGGGCCGTCGGCTTCACTCCGGGTGAGTTGCCCGATCCGGGCTGCGTCCCGAGTGGTTCCCTGGGCTCGCTGTCCTGCCTCTTCGCCGGCGCGGGTAGCTCGGGCAGTCTCGCGTCCTGATCGTCGAAGACGCCTGATCGACCGGCGGGCGGCTGTCTGACCCGGCTCCCAGTCGAGGACCAGGTGGCCGCCCGTTCGGCGTCGTCCGGCGGTAGGTGAGAAATGTGCAGGCTGACCTGCCCAATTTTCTACTGGACGATTGACCAGTTTTGCCGCGAAGAGTCCCATTCGGGTGGTAAATATCTATCTGACGCTGACCCGGTAGGTCTCCCGGCGTGGCGGCGCCCGATCGGTTCTGTTGTAGGAAAGGCACTTACCCTCATGTCTCGTCACATTGTTCCGGGCTCGCGCCCGAGGGTCGGTGCGCGCGTCCGCGCAGTGCTGACCGGTAGCCGCACTCGCGCGGTCGCGTCCCTCGGAATCGTCCTGGGTCTTGGCGCCATCGGCACCCTCGCCGCGTGGAGCGACACCGCGGTCGCGACGTCGGGAACGTTCTCGACGGGCACGATCAACCTGAAGCTCAACGGGAATGAAGGTAATCCGACGGCCTACGATTTTGCGACGCTGACGAAGACCAACATGCTGCCCGGCAATTCGGTGGCGGCGGCACTGCCTGTCCAGAACACAGGCACGGTCCCGTTCTCGTACGCGCTGTACGCCGCAGCGACGTCGTCGACCCTCGCGCCCTATCTGAAGGTGACCGTTTCGACGGGCACGTCGAACGGCACCGTATGCAGCGGAGGCGAAGCGATCGCGACTGACATCCCGTTGGTCTCCGGGGGTGTGGCGGACCTGATTAGTACCGCACGACCGGTCTCCGGTCAAGGTAGTGAGACACTGTGCTTCCAGGTGAAACTGGATCCGGCGGCGCCGACGTCTGTGCAGGGAATGAACCTCGCCACGTCGTTCAACTTCAGCGCGACGACTGTGTGAGTGGCGCATGGCCGTTCAGAGTTCGAATGAATCCCGTCGATCCCGGGGTCGTGAGATCGCTCTCAATGTGGGCGCAGTTGCCGGGTTGATCTGTGTGCTCGCGGCGACGGGCTCGCTCCTGTTCGGTATTAAGCCGTTGATTTTCCGCTCCGGCTCGATGTCACCCGACATCCCGACCGGCGCGTTGGCTCTGTCGAAGACCACGCCGGCAAGCGATTTGAAGGTCGGGGACGTGGTCAGCGTCTCGACTGAGCAGGGCATCCGGATTACACACCGTGTCGATGAGATCGCCTCCTCGGAAGGTTCCACGTCGGTGCTGATCCTCAAGGGTGATGCCAACCAGGATGCGGATGTCACGCCCTACACCGTGACCGAGGCTGATCGCGTGTTCTTCAGCGTGCCAGCGCTCGGCTACGTGGTGTCCTGGCTGTCGTCGCCAGTCGCCATTTTCCTCGGTGGTGTGCTGGTTGGCGGGGTCCTGGTGCTGGCCTTCGGATCTGGTTCGAAGCGCAAAGACGGCGATTCCGAATCCTCAGATATGCCCGGCGACTTGCGGCCCGAGTATCCGCTGGGCTGCTCGAAGACTGCGGCCGGTTTGCCCACCGAATCGATACGTAGCTAAAGGAATCTCGATGCGAATTTCCCTGCGACACACGTTAATCGCTTTGGGTGTCATTAGCGTGACAGCCATGGGCGTCTCGACGGTCGGGACGGTCGCGGCGTTCACCGACGTTGCTTCCGCCGCGAACACGTACAGCTCGAGTGCTGACTTTTGGCCTGCACCGAAATGGCTGGGTTGCACTGGAGGTGGCGGTTCGAGCGGTGTGGGCAGCAGCGCAATGAAGTGGGCGCATCTAGGACCTGGCTATACGTACGACATGCGAATTGTCAATGGCTCACGTGGCAGTCGGTCGTTCACGCCGACAATTCCGGCTAACGCCGGTGATCCAATTTCAGTGACCGTGAACTATTGGGACGATGTGAGGGAGACTTCGAGCTCCGCGCGATTCGAGGTCCGGTCCATCCGAAATGGGCAGACCGGCACGGCCTACTCGGGTGAGAATCTGTGGTCGTTCACGGTTTCACTTGGCAAATGTGACGGAGCGGCGCCTAGTGGTGTGCAGGCGGCGCGTGTGTCGGTTCCTTTGGACGCGAAGGACCCCTTGCCTTCGAGCTCAGCGGAGCCCATGCCGACGACGACGATAGCGCCGAGCGCGGCCACGACGACACCGGCCACGACGACACCGGCCACGACGACACCGACCACGACGACACCGACGACACCGGCCACGACGACACCGGCCACGACGACACCGACCACGACGACACCGACCACGACGACACCGACCACGACGACACCGACGACACCGACGACGACGAAGCTGGCGGATGCGAGTGTGTCTCCCGCGGGGACATACGTCGCCGGGAAGTCGGGTCCGAATGCTGTTGTCCGCGACTTGGCCGGCGAGGAGGTGTTCTCCTGGCGAGTCTCGGAAGATGCCATCGTGCAATGGGATTCGACGGACGACACCCTGTGGATCGTCGATGACGGGAAGATCTATCGCGTCGCCGCCGGCGTCTGGAGTGCTGTGCCGGTCGACTCGGAGTCGACGACCGTGCCGACCGCGATTGCCGCACTAAGCAACTAGAAGTAGCCCCGGAACGGGGCCGCTATCGACCAACGTCGATAGCGGCCCCGTTTTCGTTTGCGTCTGTACACCAACAGCTCTCAACGGCCAAGGTCGGCTGTGATGCCGTGACTCGACAGGCTGATCGATAGGCGGTCGGTGGGGCTGCCGTGAATGGTTCTCGGGCGTGGCATAGGCCCTGGAGTACCTGGCCGCCCACAACGGCTGGCCCAGCGGGGATCGTAGGTCCGATTGGCGGCGAGGACACGCAGGAGAACATTAGCCCACGCTGAATGCCGCCGCGCTCGCGGGCGAACGACAACGCTCCCCAGTCTCAATCGAGACTGGGGAGCCTGTGTGGTGCAAGCCAGGGCCACTGGCCGGGAGGGGGACCGCCAGTGGCCCTGAAGAGGTGGGTAGAGCGCTAGCCGATGACCTGCTCGAGATGAACGCCGATGTCCTGGAAGCTGGCCGTATCAGACTGTCCGACAGTGCCGGCCGTCTGAGGATCGAAGGTGAACTTGGCTGCCACCTCGACGGTTGCGCCATCGTGCGCGGTTGTAACAATGTTGCCCGCTGGCAGGGGAGCGCCGTTGACCGTGGCCGTCACTACCGGCTGCAGCTTGCCCTCAAGCTGCCCACCGCCCGTGAAGATCACATCGCCAGTGCTGAGTCGCGCCTTCAGTCCATCCCCCTTGAGGGTGATCTTGAACGTCCCCCGGTACGTGAGAACGTCGCCCGGAACGACCTTTATAGTGGCGATATTGATCGGGCCGTTCTGATCACTCCATGTGGGCTCGGTGAGGGTCGTGAGAGCCAAAGAACCGGAGGTATTTCCGCCACCACCGATGGTGGTAGGTGGTGCTGTGGTGGTCGGCCCGGCAGGGGTCGTCGTCGTTCCGCCGCCCGAGCTGCCGGCGCTCCCGGTGCCGATCGGATCGCAGGCGGTGAGCAGGAGGGTCGAGCTCAGCGCGGCAGCTGCGACGAGGCCCCTCGTCCGTATCTTCATCGGTTCTCTCATTCCCCTCGGATCGCGATAATTCGACCCTGTTCGTTTCAGTTCGTAGCCCGGTTGTCTCAAGGTGCGGGTGATGCGGCGGCTAGCGCGCTGTATCTGACGCGGAACTCTCGTTGCGGAGCATTGGGATGTCCATCGTCGAGGCGTTGTCGTCGTCTTCGATCGGCGGCTGCCGGCGCTTGCGTGCCTTATCGCGGCCCGAGCTGACGAACATCGCCACCGCGTAGGTCAGTAAGCCGCCGACGACCACCACGAGGAGGATCGAACGTTGCTTGCCTGTGATGTAGTTGTTGACGTACCCGACGTACGGCACGGCGTACCAGACCTTGCCGCGAACCTGCTCGGGAACAACGAGTCTCTCGTCAGGTAACGAGTTCGCATCGCCCTTGGTCGTGAACCGCGGTTCGCCCTTTGACGTCTGTTGAACCGCGACGATGCGGTGCGTGACGACCTCGGGTTTCTCGGACTCCCACTGGAACGTAATCGCATCACCGACTTGAAGTGCGCTTGCGTCCTGTGGCTTGACGACGATCAGCGTTCCCGGCGGGAAGGTAGGCTCCATCGAGCCTGTCAGGACCGTGTAAGGACTCGAACCGGTAAGTCGTGGGATTGCGATCGTAAGAGCAAGAATGCCGATCATTGCGATCAGGAGGACCCAGGACACAACAGACTTAACCCACCACCAGGCGGTGGTGGGTTGATCCTGGCTCTCGACCGCTTGGCTCATCCGACCTCAGCGGCGAACGTGAACGTCGCGGTGGTGTTGGCATTCTGGGCGGCATTGTCGCCGATCGCACCGCGCATGCACAGGACCTCGGAGGTGCCGGGGGTGAGCGTGCGCAACTGCGCCATCTGCGCGCCGATCAGCGCACCGGTGTACACCTGTGTAGCTCCGCTCGGGTTGCCGGTTGCCGGGCAGGCTGCCTCGTTCGCGACCGTCGCGACCGTGAGAGTCAGTGGCACTGCCGGATTCGACTGAGCGCCGTTCTGCAGGCGGTACTTCATTGCAACGTCGCCGGAGTTCCGGATGGTCAGCGGTGCCTGCGCGAAACTGCCCGGAATCATTCCGGACTTGGCCAGCGCCGTGAACGGGTAGTTGCTCATCGTCGTGCCGCCAGCGCCGACGGCGATATCGAGGGTTCCGGAAGTGACGGTTCCGCCGTTGAGATTCTGTGTGCCACTCCACAGGGCCCCGGTCTGCTGGGTTGAGAAGAAGATCAGCCCAACGACCGGCACCGCTGCGAGTGCCCACCAACGGTGGTTCTTGGACATCGTTAGCTGGTCTGCGTGAGCTTCAGCTGAAGGCCGGTGAGGTCAGCGACCTTGCCCTGGTTGGCGATGCCGGTGGCATCGAAGGTCACCGACTTCGTGACGGTTGCGGTGCGCGTGGTCGAACTCGGCGTGATGACGCCGCTACCACTGTCAACACCGGTTGCAGCGAACACGGTGTCTTCCCAATCGAAGCCGATGCCGTCCGTGGTGTTGCCGCCAACCAGCTCCAGCTTCGCGTTCAGGTTCGTGCCCTCGGCAAGGAAGTCTGCAGTCGCCTTGTAGGTCAGCGTCTGGCCGGGCACGATCCGGAAGGTAGCGATGTCCGCGATCTTGTTCGCAACAATGCTGGTGTCGGTGCCTTTGTACCAGTCGCCGGTGGCAGTGCCCGAGAAGGCGAGGTGGCCTGACGTGACGCTGCCGCCGGTCAGGTCCTTCGTATCGCTCCAGGTTGCAAACGTGCCGGCACCACCGGCGAGGATCAGTGCAGCTGCACCGGCGGCGATGGCGCCCTTGGTCTTCTTGTTCATGCGGGTGTTCTCGTTTCTTCTGGCCCCGGAGGTAGGGGTCGTTGCAAGGGTGGTGCGTCGGCGTTCAGACACTGGACCAGTCGAAACTTTTTCTTGCTCACAACATCTGGTCGGCGCTTGTCCGGCGCTGGCAAAGCTGGAAGAGCTGGGTCGAACGTTTGGCACCTGCCCCCGCGCGGTGCCGGTGTAATTTGTAGCACTTCCGTGACCTTGCTGAAGGCAAAACTGGTCAATCGTCCAGAAGAGATTTGTCCCACATCGTCGGGATTGGGGAAGCTGCCCGTTATGGGCCCGAAAACCCCTGGTCAGTGCCCCTTGAACGCCTCCGCCAACCACCACGCCCCGCCGTCGGAGCTGACCTTGGCATCGATCAGCAGCGGCCGGGTCCGTGGACCCGCGACCCACGCACGCACGGCGTCGAGATCGCCGACCGACCGTACCGTCACGGCCTCGGCGCCGTAACCCCGGGCGATGGCCGCGATGTCGGTGTCCGGGAACGTCACTGCCGAATGGTCGGTGCCGGGCGCATCGAAGTGGTGGACCTCCGCGCCGTACGCGCTGTCGTTGTAGACCACCAGCATCATCGGCAGACCGAGGCGGACCACGGTCTCGAGTTCGGAGATCCCCATGAGGAACCCGCCATCGCCCAGCGCGGCGACGGGCAGCCGATCCGGCTGCGCCAGCGCGGTTCCGATCGCCGTGGCCAGACCGAGGCCGATGGACTGGAAGGCCTGCGTGAAGTTGAAGCCGAACTCGTCCGGCACCGACAGATACGCGCTCGGGTAGCCCATGAAGTTGCCCGAGTCCACCGATACCGTGCGCTCGCGCGGCAGGATCGCGTCCAGTTCGCGCGAGAGCAGGCGCGGGTCGATCGTCGACTCGGTGGACAGGTCGTCGAACACCACGTCGTTCCAACGGCCCTGCGCCGCAATGCGGCCCCGCACGTCGTCGGTGCGGTAGCCGGACCGCGTCGCCCCGACGTCCGCGAGCGCGGCGACGGCGGTCTCCCGGCAGTCGCCCAGCACACCCAGATCGATCGGGCGGTTCGCGCCCAGCGCCTCGTCCTCGACGTCCACCTGCACCACGGTGGCGTGGGCGCCGATGAGCGACCCGTGCCGCATCGTCCACATGTTCAGCGCGCAACCCCAGCCGACGATCAGGTCGGCGCCCGCGATCAGCTCCGCGGTGAGCGGACACGAGAAGCCGCCGGAAATGCCGAGCGAGAACGGATTTCCCTCGAACAAACCGTTGGCCACCGCCGATGTCGCGACCAGCGCGCCGGTCCGTTCGGCGAGAGCCGCGATCTGCGGTCCGGCGTCGCGGGCGCCGCGACCGGCCACGAACACCGGGCGCTCGGCCCGCTCGAGCTGCGCTACCAGCGACGTCAGCGCGCCCGCGTCGGGCCGCACCCGCTGGATCGGCGGCAGCAGCGGCACCGCCCACGAGTCCGGGGCCGCCTGCTCCTGCACATCCAACGGCAGGCTCAACACCACCGTGCGCCGCTCGCGGACCGCGGTGCGGTACGCACGAACGGTGTCGGCCACCGCCGACTGCGCCGAATGCACCCGCTCGGCGACGGCGCCGACGCTGCGCGCCAACGCATCCTGGTCGATCCGGAAGTTCGACCGCACCGCGGACCCGGCGGTGTCGGCGGTGAGCACGATCAGCGGTGTGCGGCTCTTGGCCGCCTCCCCGATCCCCGTCATCGCGTTGGTGAGCCCGCACCCCTGATGGGTGGTGACGACCGCGGGCAGCGCCGACATGCGCGAGTAGGCGTCGGCCATGGTGGCCGCGCCGCCCTCGTGTCGGGCCGCCACGAAGGGCACTCCCGCCGCGATCAAGGCGTTGGTGACCGCGAAGTTGCCGCTGCCCACCACCCCGAACGCGTGCCCCACACCGAGATCGGCGATGGTGGCGCCCACCAACTGGGCGACCGTGGAACCGGTGACGGTGGAACTCATGCCTGCTCGACCAGCGCGAACACGCGAGCCGGGCTACCGGTGCCGCCGACGATCGGCAGCGGCGACGCCACCAGCACCGCACCGAGGGTGGGCAGCTTGTCGACGCCCCGCAGCTGGGTGAGGCCGTACTTGTCGTTGCCCAACAGGTAGTAGTGCGCCGGGAACATGGGGTCGAAGCCGGCCGCGATACCCGCGTCGATGCCGACCGTCTCCACGCCCAGACCGGTGATGGGGCTCTGCTCGGCCAGCCACTTGGCGGCCGCCACCGAGATGCCGGGGGTGTGCGGACCGTCCGCGTCCGCGTTCGCGAACCGCACGGGATCGGAGCCCCGCTCGGCCCACCCGGTGCGCAGGATCAGCCAGGCGCCGTCGGGCAGCGTGCCGTTCTCGGCCTCCCACGCCTCGAGGTGCTCCACCTCGAGCACGAAGTCGGGATTCTGCTGCACCTCGGTGGTGACGTCGACGACCGCGACCGGGCCGATGAGCCGGCTCGGCGGAATCTGGTCGACGCTCGCGCCGTCGCGGCCGGTGATCCAGTGCGTCGGCGCATCCAGGTGCGTACCCGTGTGCTCGCCGGTGTGCAGGTTGTTCCACGCCCACGCCGGGCCGTCGTCGTCGAAGTTGCTGACCGTCTCCAGCCGCGCCGGAATGGTGTTCGCGAACGGCTCCGGCAGATGTAGAACGGGTGTCTCGGAACTGAGCGGCGCGGTGAGGTCGAGGACCTCGATGCTTTTGGAGCCGATCTTGGTGAGCAGGTCGGTCAGCGTCGTCACGGTGGCGTCCTATCGGTCGTCGAGTGTCCTGATGACCGACCGGGGCATACCGCCTGGGGCATCAGGACTGTCGGGACAGTATCGGGCACGTCGTCCCCAGACCGACCGTCTGGTCGTGACATTCGCGCGGCGGGAAACGAGGGTGCCCAGCCCCGAACCCGGCGGGTACACTCGGGCATTCACGCGTCCCGCACACCGAGTGGGGGCGCGTTGTTTTGCATTACCCACGCGCGCACTCAACGGTGAGTGCGGCAGTCAGATGAGCAGGTGAACGCGGTGCCTACCGGCAAGGTGAAGTGGTACGACGTCGAAAAGGGCTTCGGCTTCCTTTCTCAGGACGAGGGGGAGGACGTCTACGTCCGCTCGGCCGCGCTGCCCGACGGTGTCGAGGGCCTCAAGGCCGGCCAGCGCGTCGAGTTCGGCATGGCCGCCGGCCGCCGCGGCCCGCAGGCGCTGAGCGTGACGCTGCTCGAGCCGGCCCCGACGCTCCGTCAGAACGGTGGCGGGCGCAAGGAGCAGGTGGCGCGCAAGCACTCGCCCGACGAGCTGCACGGCATGGTCGAGGACATGATTACCCTGCTCGAGGCCAAGATTCAGCCTGACCTGCGCAAGGGCAAGTACCCGGACCGCAAGACCGCGCAGCGGATCTCCGAGGTGGTTCGGGCCGTGGCCCGTGAACTCGACAGCTGAGTCGCCCACCACGAACAGACGAACGGGCGCCTTCCGGTGATCATCACCGGAAGGCGCCCGTTTCGGTTGCGCCGTCGAATCAGGAGGCGGGGGCGACCACACCGCCGCCGGGCAGGGGCATCGTCTGCAGGGCCCACACCGGTGCCAGCCCGCCCTGGGCCGGAAGCTGGATGATGGCGCTGATCAGCTGCTCGCCGGGGGCGCCGGGCACCGTCACGGCCCACGCCTCGCCGGGCTTGTAGTCGCGGTAGCCCTCGTAGATCTCGCCTGTCTTCGGGTTGCCGATCTGCACGTTCAGGCGCCAATCCGAATCGGCGACCTGCTTGGGCAGCGACAGCTGCAGCGGGTAGCCCTCCGGCACATTCAGCTCGACGATCTCGAGGCCCTCGCACTGCAGCGACGGGTCACAGAAGCCCGGAACCGCACTGACGGTCTCCTGCTTGGCGTACGCCGTGATGGTCGGCAGCTTCTCCTCGGACTGTCCCACGAGGTAGGCCACGACCCCCGCCAGACCGGCAGCCGCCACGATCACCACCGCGGCGATCAGGGCAAGAATCTTCTTCGTCCGGTCCTGCATCATGGAATCCGTTTCTCGTTCGGTGGATCAGTCGGCACGAGGGCTGTGGCCGACGGTGGTCTCCTGGTTCACGTGCTCGGGACGGTTGCCGCCGAGGCCGGGCAGCAGCGAGCCGCCGCGATACGTGAGCACGGTCTGTACCAGTCCGATCGTAAGCACCACCGAGACGACAGTGAAACCGATCCAGAGTTCGGTGGGCAGCATGACACCCATCGCGCCACCGATGACCCAGCTGAGCTGCAGGACGGTCTCGGACCGCCCGAACCCGGACGCGATGGACTCCTCGGGCAGATCCTGCTGCAGCGACGCGTCCAGCGAGACCTTCGCGAGTGCGCTGGCCCCCGACGCCACGAGCGCGGCCAGCGCCGCGGTGAGCAGGTTGCCGGTGATCGCGGCGAGGATCGCGACGACGGTGACGGCGATCGTGCACCGCACGACCATGACGGCCGGGCGGCCCAGTTCGAGACGCGCACCCGTGGCGTTGCCGGCGAAGTTGCCGATGCCCGCGGCGGCACCGACGAGGCCCAGCATCGCGGCCTGCATGATCGCCTCGTGTTCGGTGTTGGCCTTCGCGACGAACGCGATGTAGAGCGTGAGGAAGCCGGTGAGCACGCGGATGGTGCCGTTGCCCCACAGCCCCGTGACCACCGCGCGACCGAGAGGCTGGCGTCGCTTGTTCGGCGCGGCGCCCGCGACGGCGGACGCGTCGATCAGTTCGGTGGGGGAGTCGTCGCCGTGGAAGGAGAGCTTGGCCGGCACCTCGCCCTCGGTGACCTCCACCCACGCCGGAATCCGCATGCTCAGGTACGCGCCGAACGCGGTGATCAGGACGGTCAGCCACAGCGCGCCCGTCGACCCGAGGAGGAAAGCCAGGGCGCCGGCCAGCGCGCCGGCGCCGATGGTGCCGCCGAGCAGGCCGAACACCGTGAGCCGCGAATTGACCCGCACCAGGTCTATCTCCGGTGGCAGCACGCGCGGTGTGACCGCGCTCTTGAGCACCGAGAACGATTTACTGAGCACCATCATGCCCAGCGCGCACGGGTACAGCGCCCAACTGTCGAAGTTGAAGACCAGCACGATCGCCAGCACCGTCCGCAACGCGAACGACGTCGCGAGCGCGATCCGGCGGCCGCGCTGCAGGCGGTCGAGCGCGGGGCCGATGAGCGGCGCGATCACCGCGAACGGCGCGATCGTGATCAACAGGTAGAGCGCAACCTTGGTCTTGTCCTCGCCCGTGGCCGCCGAGAAGAACAGCGTGTTGGCCAGCGCGACCGCGACGGTGGCGTCGGTCGCGAAGTTCGCCATCACCGCATACGTCATCGCGGTCAGACCCGACTTGTCAGCGCCGTCCGCCGTCGCGGCCCGCCGGAACGAGGCGATGCCCTTGTTGGTGAGCTCCCGACCGCGCATCGCGGCGACCCGGGTCACCGTCAGCTTGCGCGGCATGGCCCGGGGCTTGGGGGCGGCGGTGTCGGTCGCGGAACCGTCCACACCGTCGTCCGTCGCGTCCGCGTCGTTCGGCGGTGGCGGCGGCGGAGGCGGTGGCGTCGAGGGGATGCGCTCGGTGGGCGGCTCGATGCGTTCGGTGCGCGGCGACCGGTCCACCGGGTGCAGCGGTGGCAGCGGCGCCCTACGGCCGCTGACCCGCTGCGACGGCGGATAGTTCTCGTATCCGGGGTGGCGTCGCGGCGAAGGATCCTGCGGGTGTTGCCCACGCCCAGTGGCGTCGTGGGGGTCGCGGGGTCCGGTCACTCCTCAATTCTGTCCTAGTCCCCGGACATTGCACGACACGGGCGGTCTCTTCCAGTTCGCTCGGACGTGTCGGAACCCGACGAAGCGTGCTCAGGCGACGAATCGGACCTCGAACATGCGGGGCCACAGCTTGCCCGTCACGAGGAATCGGTCGGTGCCGGGAATCTGCGCGATGCCGTTGAGGACGTCGACGCCGCTCGCATCCGACGGCAGCGCGTCCTTCAGGTTCGCCGCGTCGATCCGCCCCGTCACGATCCCCGACGCCGGATCGATCCGGACGATCGTGTCGGTGGTCCACACGTTGGCGTACACCGAACCGTCACTGGCGCACTCGAGTTCGTTGAGCCGGTCGATCGGACGGCCGTCGAGCGTGACATCCACCGTCCCGGTCTCCTCGAACGAGTCGCGGTCCCGGAAGGTCAGCGTGGAGGAACCGTCGCTCATCACCAGGCGCTCGGGCTGCGTGCACAACCCCCAGCCCTCGCCGTCGTACTCGACCATCTTGCTCTGGGCCAAGGTGGCGCGGTCGCGCGCGAACGCGACACCGTCCTTCCATGTGATCTGCCAGACCGTGTCGCCCGCGACGGTGATGCCCTCACCGAACATCGGCAGCGGCAGGTCGGCGCGGGCCTGCTCGGCGCCCGTGTCGAGCGCGGACGCCCGCACCCACGACTGCCCCACCCGGCCGGTGCTCTCGAACAGCGTCCCGTCCGAGATCTCGAGGCCCTGTGTGAACGCGGCCGGGTCGTGCGGCAGTTCGCGGACGATCTCCGGGTGCATCCGTTCGGCGATCGTCGCGCCGGCCGGCGGGGTGCTGCCGGCGCATCCGGAGAGCAGTGCGACAGCCGCCACGGACATCGCGATCGCGGCCCGGACAGGGGTGCTACGCAGATTCACCCGCCCAGCATGGCAGCCCGCACGAGCGCGGAGCGGACCGAGTGCGGCAAGATGGACGGCGTGAGTGTTACGTCGTCTCCCGAGTGCGCCGTCGTGCGCCCCGTCCTGGCCGATTCCGTCGAGCTTGCCCGAGCGGCACTGATCGACCTGGCCGAGGGCGGAGTCGGTAGGCACCTCGGTGTCACCGCCGAGGACGAATGTGCCGCCACGCACCGCTTCGACGCCGAGCTTCCCGGCTACCGCGGCTGGCAGTGGGCCGTCGTCGTGGCCGCGGTCCCGGGCTCCGATCACGTCACCGTCAGCGAACTCGCGCTGCTGCCCGGACCGGATGCGCTGGTCGCACCCGAGTGGCTGCCGTGGGATCAGCGCGTCCGCCCCGGCGACCTCGGACCCGGCGACCTGCTGGCACCGCTCGCCGGCGATCCGCGTCTGGTCCCCGGGTATGTCGCGACCGGCGACCCCGAGGTCGACGACGTCGCGTACGAGGTGGGCCTGGGACGCAAGCAGGTCATGAGCCGTGAGGGTCGGCTCGAATGCGCCGAGCGTTGGCACGACGGTGACTTCGGCCCCGACTCCGAGATGGCCAAGGCCGCGCCCTCGACATGCCACCTGTGCGGTTTCTACCTTCCGCTGGCCGGTTCGCTGCACGCCGCGTTCGGTGTGTGCGGCAACGAGATGGCGGCCGACGGTCACGTCGTGACCGCGACCTACGGCTGCGGTGCCCACTCGGACACCATGCTGCCCACCGGGGCGGGCACGCCGCGCTACGACGCGTACGACGACGCCGCGATCGAGGTGGTCGAGATCGAGCGCGCTCAGCCCGAGGCGCCCGAACCGACCGACGCGGCTCCGGACGCGGCATCGACGGATTGACCGACCCGTTCGGTACCGACGCGCTACGCGAGGGGACGCTCCTCGCGTGGCGTAACTCGCCCACCCGACTGCGTGAGGACGCCGCCGCCGAGGCCGACCTCGTCCGCGCCGGGTACCGCGACCGCCTGCTGACCGAACTGGCGCAGAACGCGGCGGACGCCGCCGCCAAGGAAGGCGTCCCCGGGACGCTGCGCGTCGAGTTGCACGGCGACGTACTGCGGGTCGCGAACACCGGGGCGCCCCTCGACCTCGAGGGCGTGCAGGCCCTGGCCGCGCTGCGGGCCTCCGGGAAGGCCGGAAATGCCGAGGGCGTAGGACAATTCGGCGTCGGCTTCACCGCCGTGCGTTCGGTGAGCGACGAGATCGAACTCCGCTCCACCACCGGCTCGCTTCTGTTCTCGGCCGCCCGTACCCGCACCCGGATCGCCGAGGCGGGCCTCGAGGCGCCGACGTCGGGCATTCCGGTGCTGCGCCTGGTGTGGGGCACCGACGAGGCGCCGGCCGCCGGTTTCGACTCCGAGGTGGTCCTGCACCTGCGGTCCGACGTCGATGGGGCCGCACTACTGTCCGGCTTCGCCGACGAGGCCGTCGACGTGCTCCTGGAACTGCCCGCGCTCGAGACCGTCACCGTCGGCGAGCGCGCGCTGCACCGCACGACCCGTGACCTGGACGGCGGGCTCACCGAGATCACCATCGGCGACCGCACGTGGTGGCAGTACGCCACCGACTCCGCGCGCTGGCTGGTTCCGGTGGTCGACGGCCGCGTCCGTCCCGTCGGCGAGGACGTCCTGCGCGCCCCCACCCGGTCCGACGAGGAGCTGTCGCTGCCCGCGCTGCTCATCGCCGACGTCCCACTGCAGCCCGATCGTCGACGCCTGCTGCCCGGCGCCCCACTCGCCGCTGTCGCGCACGGCTATTCGCGGTTCGTCGCCGCGCTGCCCCGCGACCAGCGCCTCGCCCTGGTACCGGTGCCCGGGTTCGCGCGCAGCGAGGCCGATGCGATCCTCCGCGAGGAGCTGCTGCGCGACCTGCGGGCCCAGCCGTGGGTGCCGTCGGCAGAGACCGGCCCCGAAGCAAAGGATCTCGTCCCCACCCGCGCGAGCGTGCTGTCGGGGCTCACCCCCGAACTGGCCGACGCCCTCACCGACGTCGTCCCCGGGCTGGTGGATCCGGACCTGTCCGGGCCGCGTCACGCACCCGCCCTCGCCGCCGTCGACGTGCACCGCTTCGGGCTGGCCCGCGTCGCGGAGATGCTCGGCGGGCACAGTCGCGAGCCGTCGTGGTGGCACGCCCTCTACGACGCCCTCGAACCGCTCGTCGTGGACGCGCTGGCGGTGGAAGAACTTGCCGCCATTCCCGTTCCGCTCGCCGACGGCCGCACCGTCACCGGACCGCGGACCGTCGTCACCGGCGCCGGCCTGGGGCATGCGCTCGACGCCGCCGCCTCCGCGCTGGACTGGGTGCGGCTCGTCCACCCCGACGCGGCGCACCCGCTGCTGGGCCGGTTGGGCGCCCAGCGCGCCACCGCGGGCGATCTGCTGTCGGATCCGGCGCTGCGCGCGCGGATCGAGGACCTCGACTACGACGATCCCAGTGCGGCAACCGAATTGGCGTCGGCCGTGCTCGCGCTCGCGGTCCTCGCCGCGCCCGACGCGCGTCCGCCGTGGCTCGGCGAACTGCCGCTGCCGGACGGCGACGGCGAACTGGTGCCCGCCGACCAGCTGCTGCTGCCTGGCGCGCCGCTGGCCGACGTGCTCGACGACGATTCCCCGTTCGCCACCGTCGACCCGACCTTCGTGGAGCAGGTGGGGGAGCAGGCGCTGCGCGCCGTCGGCGTCGGCTGGGGCTTCACGGTGCTGCGCGCCGACCTGCCCACCGGACCCGAACACGACCTCGACGACGAGGACGCCTGGTGGGACACCCTCGCCGACGACCCCGCGACCATGATCGCGGTCCGCGACCTCGACCTCGTCGACCCCGCGCGCTGGCCGCAGGCGCTGTCGCTGCTGGCCGGCGACCCGGAGACCGCGTCCACGCTCACCGACCGCGACGGCTACACCGCGTGGTGGCTGCGCACCCACGCCGAGATCGACGGCCGCACCCTCGGGCTGCTCCGCGCTCCCGGCGACGACACCTTCGCCGGCCTGCTCGACGTCCTCGACCACCCCGCCGCTCCCGCGCTGGCCGCGGCGCTGGCGCCGCCGATCGTCGACGACAACGAGCTGGCCGCCGTCCTGCTCGACCGCCTCGCCGACCCCGAGCGCACACCCACCCCCGACGTCGCGGTCCGCGCGCACCGCCTGCTCGCCGACGCTGCCCGCCGCGGGGTGCTCGACCTCGACGACCTGGACCTGCCCGCGAAGGTGCGCGCGCTGACCGGAAACGTCGTCGACCCCGACGTCGCGCTGGTGCTCGATCGCGCCCATCTCGCGGCTGTGGTTCCGCCGGAGCGTCTGGTGCTCGGCGCGCTCGACACCGCGTCCGCGCTCGCCGACCTGCTGGACCTGCCGCTCGCGTCGGCCGCGATCCACGCGGACGTCGTCGGCGACGGCGAGCCCAGCACGTGGGACCGCGAACCCGGCGCGGTGCTCGCGTGCACGGCGCTGGGGCTCGACCTGCCCACGGGCGGCGTCGTGGTGCACGACGACCTGGTGGTGCGACTCGGCGGCGCCCTCGACGGCGAGGTCGCGGTGCCGTGGTGGATCGACGACGACGGCCGCGTGCACTGCCGACGACGCTGGACGGGGGAGCGGCGATGACTGCCGTCGACCAGTCGGTGTTGAACTGGATGCTCGAGATCCGCACGCCCGGACTCACCGACGCGGTCACCGTCGTCACCCACAGCGGCGGCACCGTCGCCGCGTTCGTCATCTCCACCGTCGTGACCGTCGCGCTGCTGGTGCGTCGGCACGCGGCGGAGGCCGTCATGGTCGCCGGCGCGATGCTGTCCGGGTGGGCCGCGATGAGCCTGCTCAAACTTTTGTTCGGGCGCGCACGTCCGCCGGTGCCCGAGCGTTTGGTCGAACTCGACAGCTACTCGTTCCCCTCGGGGCACGCGATGATGTCGGCGATCCTCGCGTGCGTGCTCGGTGCGGTCGTCGTGCGTCTCGTCGCACCGAGCGTGCGGCGGATCGGACTGCTCGTCCTGCTCGGTTGCTACACGGTCGCCGTGGGACTTTCGCGCGTGTATCTGGCCGCGCACTGGCTCACCGACGTGCTGGCCGGATGGGCGTTCGGGGTCGCGTGGGCCGCGCTGTGGATCTGGGCGATCAGCCATCGGAGTCGCCGCCGGACACACGCGCCCGCCGTGTGAGATCAGTCACCGGGCAAACGGGTTGCGCGAGACCGAGGCCGGTCGGTCAGGTCAGGCCCTGCTGAGCGCCGCGACTGCCGCGCCGCGCGGCCCGGCGCTGAACGAGGAACAACCCGAATCCGAGGAGGCCCAGGGCGGTTCCGGCGTAACAGACTGGTAGTGCTGCATTCCAGCGCTCGCCGGCGAGGAGCACCACCACGGTCGCCGCGACCCACGCGAGGGTCCCCACCGCCAGTACGGGCCGCGGGTCGGACAGGCGCTCCACGAGCGTCGGCGTGCTATGGATTTCGGTCACACAATTAAGTTACCCGCGCGTCGGTGCCCTAATCTGCCAGGTGCGAAACCCCACTTCCCGGCGATTGGACCGAAACACGACATGGCGGTTACCGACACAACCACCGAGCCCACGCGGCCGTCGGCACCCTCGCGGTTGCTCGACACCTACTTCAAGATCACCGAGCGGGGCTCGACCATCAGCACCGAGGTCCGCGGCGGCCTGGTCACGTTCGTGGCCATGGCCTACATCGTGGTCCTCAACCCGCTGATTCTCGGTAGCTTCTCGGCCGACGACGCCGCGGCCAAGACCGACGTGCTCGGAAACATCCTGCCGGTCAGCCAGGTTGCCGCCGTGACCGCGCTCGTCGCCGGACTGATGAGCATCGCCTTCGGCATCATCGCGAACTATCCGTTCGGTATCGCCGCCGGCCTGGGCATCAACAGCCTGCTCGCCGTCACCATCGCGCCGCAGGTGACCTGGCCCGAGGCGATGGGTCTGGTCGTCATCGACGGCATCATCATCGTCGCGCTCGCCGCGACCGGTTTCCGCACCGCCGTGTTCAACGCGATCCCGCGTGAACTGAAGGCCGCGATCGCCGCCGGCATCGGCATGTTCATCGCCTTCATCGGCCTGGTCGACGCAGGATTCGTGCGCCGCATCCCCGACGCTGCCGGCACCTCCGTCCCCGTCGGACTCGGCATCAACGGTTCGATCGCGGCATGGCCGACGGCCGTCTTCATCTTCGGTGTCCTGATCATGGGCGTCCTCACCGTCCGCAAGGTCCGCGGCGGTCTGCTGATCGGCATCGTCGTCACCACCGTGCTCGCCGCGATCCTCGAGGCCGTCTTCGACATCGGCGCCTCCAAGGGCGTCGACCCCACGGGCTGGAACCTCAGCGTCCCCGCGATGCCCGACGTCGTCGCGCAGCTGCCGGACCTGAGCCTGGTCGGTGACGTCAGTATCTTCGGCGCGTTCACCCGCATCGGTGTCCTTGCCGCCAGCCTGCTGGTCTTCACGCTCGTGCTCGCCAACTTCTTCGACGCCATGGGCACCATGACCGGCCTCGGCAAGGAAGCCAAGTTGGCCGACGAGGACGGCAACCTGCCCGGCATCGGCAAGGCCCTGATCGTCGAGGGCGCCGGCGCCGTCGTCGGCGGCGGCGCGTCCGCGTCGTCCAACACGGTGTTCGTCGAATCCGCGTCCGGCATCGCCGAGGGCGCCCGCACCGGCCTCGCCAACGTCGTCACCGGCGTGCTGTTCCTGGCCGCGATGTTCCTCACGCCGCTGTACTCGGTGGTCCCGATCGAGGCGGCAGCGCCGGCTCTGGTCGTGGTGGGCGCGTTGATGATCGGTCAGCTGCGCGACATCGACTTCAGCAAGTTCGCGATCGCCCTGCCGGCGTTCCTGACCGTCGTCACGATGCCGTTCACCTACTCGATCGCCAACGGCATCGGCGTCGGCTTCATCTCCTACGTCGTCCTGGCGGCCGCGGGTGGCAACGCGAAGAAGGTGCATCCGCTGCTGTGGATCGTCGCCGCACTGTTCGTGGCCTACTTTGCGGTCGGCCCGATCACTGACGCCGTTACGTGATTGGCGGGGCGCGAGTTCCCGTATTGTTCGAACTTGTGACAACGGATACTCGCGCCCTGGCCAGCGACCTGTCCCTAGCAGTGGTGCGTTTGACGCGCCACCTGCGGGGGCGGCGAGCGGACGCACAGGTATCGCTGACGCAGCTTTCCGCGCTCGCCACCCTGAGCGCCGAGGGCTCCATGACCCCGGGCGCGCTCGCGGCGCGCGAGAAGGTGCAGCCGCCGTCGATGACCCGGGTCATCGCGTCCCTCGCTGATCTCGGGCTGGTCGAGCGCACACCGCATCCCACCGACGGCCGGCAGATCATCGTCTCCCTCTCCGATTCCGGGCACTCCCTCATCGAAGGCGAGGCGCAGGCCCGCGAGGCGTGGATGACGGAGAAGCTCGCGAGCCTCGACGCCGAGCAACTCGCGACCCTGCGCGGTGCGGTCGCGATCATCGGATCGCTGGTCGCAGAGAAGGACTGACGCCCCACCTCGACCGGTCACCGGGATCCATCGTCCCGTGAGCTGACGTTCGCGGGCAAGATCGCGTCGTGTCAACCGATCTCGCGCCGTCGATGTTCGCCGCGCTGCGCTCGCGTAACTACCGGTACTTCGCGACCGGTCAGATCGTGTCCCTCGTGGGCACGTGGATGCAACGGCTGGCACAGGATTGGCTGGTCCTGACCCTCTCCGGCGGAGACGGTTTCGCGGTGGGCGTGGTGATGGCCCTGCAGTTCGGGCCGACACTGTTCCTGTCGATGTACGGCGGTGTGCTCGCCGACCGCTACGACAAGCGGCGCATCCTGATGATCTCGCTCGTCGCGATGGCCACCTTCGGGGCGATCCTCGGAATCCTCGACGTCGGTGGCGTGGTGGAACTCTGGCACGTGTACGTGCTCGCCTTCGCACTCGGTTGCGTGACGGCCCTGGAGACTCCGGTGCGGCAGTCGTTCACCATCGAGATGGTGGGCCCCGACCGGTTGGCCAATGCAATCGCGTTGAACTCCATGATGTTCAACGCCGCCCGCATCGTGGGCCCGGCGGTCGCCGGCGTCCTGATCACACTCATCGGCACCGGTCCGGTGTTCCTCGTGAACTCCGTGTCCTTCGTTGCGGTGTTCGCCTCGCTCGTGTGGATGCGGGCGGACGAACTCACTCCGGCCACGCCCGCACCGCGAGCCAAAGGCCAGGTGCGCGAGGGCTTCCGGTACGTGCGGCAGCGGGCCGATCTCACCGTCCTCCTCTTCACCGTGTTCGTGGTCTCCACCTTCGGGCTCAACTTCTCGCTCACCCTTGCAGTTCTGGCCCGCAACACCTTCGACAGGGGAGCCGACGCCTTCGGCCTGCTCTCGACCATGCTCGCCATCGGCATGTTGATCGGCGCCACTGCAGCGGCCCGCGGCGCAACGACTCCGACGGTGCGACGGTGCCTTGCCGCCGCGGTCGGATTCGGCGTCCTCGAGACGGCGCTCGGCCTCATGCCGTCGTACGTCGCCGTCGCGATCCTGCTCGTGCCGACCGGCGCGCTCGTCCTCACGTTCTCGACTGCGGCGATGAGCATCCTGCAGATGTCGGTGCCGTCCGCGATGCGCGGCCGAGTGATGGGCATGTACATGCTCGCGTTCCTCGGCGGCACGCCACTGGGCAGTCCGCTGCTCGGCTGGCTCGCCGACGCCGTCGATCCGCGCGCCCCGCTCGTCGCCGGCGGAATCGTCTCCGTCCTCGCGGGCGTCGCCGCCGCGGTCTACGTGCGGCGCTCGGCCACCTTCGCCCGTGCAGGGAACACCGTGTAGCTCAGGGCGATCACGCCCCAGATGCCCAGGACCGCGGTGAGCGCGCGGATCCAGTCGGACAGCGCCGCGGTGCGCGACGGTTCGCCGACCATCGCGATCGCGGCCAGGAGCAGACCGCAGGCGATGGCCCACGCGACCACGGCCTTGCCGAACTCGCGCCATTCGCGGATCGCGCGTGCCGCCCCGTGCCGTGGCGGCTTCGTGGGCGCGGCACCGTCCGCGAAACGATGCGCGAATCGTGCGTCTGCCCATCGGATGATGCTGTGCCCGAACGCCACCGAGAATCCGATGTAGGCCGCGGCCAGGCCGTGGCTCGACGATGCCACGGCGCCGCCGCTCAGATCGATCGTGGTTGCGACGAGAAGGATGACATCGACGAGAGGCGCGCCGACCAACAGCACTGCTCCCAGCGTCGGCCGCCGCAGCAGATAGCGGGCCGCCAGTCCGGTGCCGAGGAACACCCAGAAGAGGATCTCGCACGCAACTATCAGTGGCACGATCATGGCCGCCTCATTTCTAGTACGACTGTGTTAGTCGAGGTCGAAACTAACACGGCTGTGTTAGTTTGGCGAGGTGGTGAAGCGAACCAGCCCCGATGCGCGGCGCGAGGACATCGCGGACGCGGTCCTGCGGGTGATCCGGCGTGACGGCGTCGGGGCCGCGAGCGTGCGGACGGTGGCAGACGAGGCCGGGCTGTCCACCGGATCGCTGCGGCACTTCTTCGGCACCCAGTCGGAGTTGCTGCTCTTCGCGATGGAACTCGTCACCAAGCGGGTCTACGACCGGATCGCGGGTACCGAGTTCGCCGGCTACCTGCGCGCCGACGTCAGGCGACTCACCGAGCAGTTCGTCCCGCTCGACGACGACCGGCGCGGTGAGATGGACGTGTGGCAGGCGTTCACCGTCGCCGCGCGCACCGACCCGGCACTGGCCGAGGTGCGCGATCGCACGGACAGCGAGATGTACGACGGGTTCCTGAGGGCGACGCTCGCTCTCCGGGATGCGGGCCTGTTGGCGCCCGGTGCCTCGCCGGATGTCGAGGCGATGCGGTTGCACGCCCTCGTCGACGGCCTCGCGGCGCACGGGATCAACCACCCGCACCGGGTCGGGCCCGCGCAGATCCGGGCCGTCCTCGACGCTCATTTCGGGTCGCTCCTCGTCGGCGACGGGAGCGCTCGCTAGTGGCCTGCGGGGCATACGGCACGATGGTTCCGTGGTTCACGTCATCGACATTGCAGACCCCGCCGACCCCCGGTTGGGCGACTACCGCGATCTGAACTCGTCGGATCGTCGCCCCGACCTGCCCGGGGGCAAGGGTCTGGTGATCGCGGAGGGCGTGCTGGTTGTGCAGCGGATGCTCGCGTCCCGCTTCACGCCGAACAGCTTGCTCGGTGTCGATCGCCGCCTCGCCGAACTCGCCGAAGACCTCGACGGAGTGGACGTGCCGTTCTACCGGACCACCGCCGACGTCATGGCGGAGGTGGTGGGATTCCACCTCAATCGCGGCGTGCTCGCGGCCGCGAACCGCCCGCCCGCCCTCGACATCGAGGACGTCCTGCGCGGCGCGCGCACCGTCGCGGTGCTCGAGGGCGTCAACGACCACGAGAACATCGGCTCGATGTTCCGCAACGCCGCCGGTCTGGGCGTGGACGCCATCCTGTTCGGTGCGTCGGTGGCCGACCCGTTGTATCGGCGGGCGGTACGCGTGTCGATGGGGCACGCGCTACGGGTCCCGTTCGCGCAGGTTCCGGAGTGGCCGCGCGGTTTGAACACTCTGCGTGACAAGGGCTTCCAACTGATCTCGCTGACCCCCCACCCGGCCGCGCCGACGCTCGCGGAGGCCATGACGGGCGACCGGGTCGCCCTCCTGCTCGGCGCGGAGGGCCCCGGGCTGACCGAAGACGCCATGCGTGCCACCGACGTTCGTGCCCGAATCCCGATGTCCACGGGCACCGATTCGCTCAACGTGGCGACCGCGGCAGCGATGGCGTTCTACGAGCGCATCCGGACCGGATCGTGACGACGCCCCCGGAACCGACCCCGTGGGCCACAGGCCTGCTGGTGAGTGTCTTCGTGGCGGTCGTGACGATGGTCGGGGTAGTGGCGTTCGGCGTCACCCTCGCCCACATCCATCCGCTCCTCGCAGTGGGCTTCAACCTGGTGGCCGTCGGCGGCGCCGCACCCACCGTCTACCGGTGGCGGAATCTGCCCGTGTGGCGGTGGGTGGTGTACGGCGTGACCGCCGGAGTCGTATCCGGCTGGATCACACTGCTTTTCGGTGCCCTCTAGGGCTCGTCAGCCCGAGCGGCCGAAAAGTCTGGCGAACAGCGACCGCCGCTTCGGTTGCGCCTGCCGCACGCTGCGCGGCGGCTCCGCGCGCTGCTTCTCCGCCAAGAGTCGCACCGACTCGGGTACCTGACCGGGCGGATACACGGCGAAGCGGCACACCGTGATCGATGACGCATCCAGGTCGTCGCCCAGCCACGCGTGCGGTGCTGCCTCGGCGAACGCGCCGGGATCGAACGGCAGCGTCTGGGGGTCCGGCAGCACGTCCATCATCGGCGGCGCCGGATGGTCGCCCGCCCAGAACGGGCGCTCCCAGACCTGCGGCAGTCCGACGTCCTCGATGATGTGAACCGGAGTGGCGCTGAAGGAACGCTTCAACTCACCGTTCTCCCAGTGCGCGAACGCTCCCCACGAACCGGCCGCCATCGGGGGAGTCGACGAACACAGGTATGTGTGCGCGGCATCGGTCGGGCGGATCCAGTGTTCGACGAGTGTCGACGGCGTCGGTGGTAGCGCCTCGCCCGTGCGAACCACGGCGACGCCCGGATAGCACCCGACGATCACCTCGCCTGGTTCGGGCTTCACTGCCTCGGACAGTTGCTCGTTGCCGAGGAAGGAGACGTCGAGTCCGGGGTGCAGCGCCGCGGCCAGTGCCTGCGCGGCATCCCGGTCCGGTGCGGCGTCGGGCAGAGTCGAGACGCGCTCGGGGGCATCGACGTACCAGATCGTGGAAGCGGTGACACCCAGCACCCGCGTCAGCCGCGCCCGTTGCTCCGCACGCCCAGCAACACGTCGTCCCACGACGGCAGGGCGGGCTTGCCGCGCTTGTCCTTGCCCGGCGCCGGCTGCGGTGCGGTCTTGGGGTTCTCGTGCTCGGGCTCGTCGATGGCGTCTACCGGAATGTCGTCGGAGTCGTTGTCCGCCAACGTGACCGGTGACTCTTCCTTCTGCTCCACGGACTCCTGCTCGTGGTCCTGCTCGAAGTCCGCCGGACCGTAGATGGCGTTACTCGGAACGGGTGCGAGGCCGCGCCGACCGAAATCGGGGTCGACGAGCTGCGCAGCGGTGTCGTCGAGCGCGACGATGGTGCCGCCGTGGGCATCCGGCTGGTAACGCCAGTGCGCGACGTTGGTGGTGCGGCCGGCCTGCCACTGCAGTTGAGCCACCCAGTGGCCGGTCTCGTCCTTCCACGCGTCCCACGCGGCCACCTCGATGTCCTGGCCGCGCGCCTTGAAGGCGAGCGTCACGATCTCCGAGAGTGTGTGCACTGCGGGGCCGTCCGGGCGCACCGGATGTCCGGCCTGCGCCATCTCCGCGGCACGTGCGCGCTCGAGCAGTACCGGGTACGCGAAACGATCCACCTTGGCGTGCGGGATGCCCGCCTGCTCGGCGACCTGTTCGACGGACGCACCGGCACGGATGCGGGCCTGGATTTCCCGGGGGCGAAGCTGACTGTCCATTTCGATCTCAATCTGGCCGAGTCGAGCGATGTCCCCGCGGGAGGCCGCGCGGAGTTTGTCATCGGCTGGGAGCCGGAACTTTTCGCCGGTGTCTGGATCAGAACACACTACGTGCGCGCCGCCAGGCTCGAGACCTATCACTCGCAGCTCTCGCACGTTCGTCCTCCTCATCGCGCCGACTCGCGATCACGTCAAGATCGACTGTAATTCATCTGTGACCCTCGCGCTGGAAGACACGCGAGCCATATATCACTCCTCCTGCGCGTTTTGCGCACTTATCGCGCCGCCTTCGGTGTGATGAGCGCGACAAGTGCGCGAAGCGCGGGGAGGGGGGTCGACCGCGCGCGACAAGTGCGCAAAACGCGGGGGCGAGGGGGAAGGAGAAGGGGAGGTCAGGGGTGGCCGGGGGTAGCCAGGGGAAGGCAGGGGTGGCCAGGGGAGGGGTGAGACGCACGGAGGGCGGGCACGCATGCGCGCGCCCGCCCTCTGTGTGGAAGCTCCGTGAGCTCGGTGGAGAACTAGCCGAGCTGCGAGACGACCCAGTCGATGCTCTTGGTCAGCTGGGTGATGTCCTCGGGGTCGATCGCCGGGAACATGCCGACGCGCAGCTGGTTGCGGCCCAGCTTGCGGTACGGCTCGGTGTCGACGATGCCGTTGGCACGCAGGATCTTCGCCACCGCCGCGGCGTCCACCGAGTCGGCGAAGTCGATGGTGCCGACGACCTGCGAGCGGTTCGCCGGGTCAGCGACGAACGGCGTCGCGAACTCGGAGGCCTCGGCCCACGAGTACAGACGATCCGACGAATCCTTGGTGCGCGCGGTGGTCCAGTCCAGGCCACCGTTGGCGTTCATCCACGCGATCTGGTTCTCGAACATGAGCAGCGTCGCGAGCGCCGGGGTGTTGTACGTCTGGTCCTTGGTGGAGTTGTCGACCGCGATGGGCAGCGACAGGAACTCCGGGGTCCAGCGGCCCGACGCCTTGATCTCGGCGACACGCTCGAGCGCGGCCGGGCTCATCAGCGCGATCCACAGGCCACCGTCGGCGGCGAAGCACTTCTGCGGTGCGAAGTAGTAGACGTCGGCGTCGGCGGCGTTGACCGGCAGGCCGCCGGCACCCGACGTGGCGTCGATCGCGATGAGTGCGTTCTCCGAACCCGCCGGGCGGGTCACCGGCACGGCGACACCCGTCGAGGTCTCGTTGTGCGCCCAGCCGATGAGGTCGACGGAGCCGTCGGCGACGATCGCCGGCGCGGTGCCCGGATCGCTCGACACGACGATCGGATCGCCGATGAACGGGTTGCCCTTGGCGACCGACGCGAACTTCGAGGAGAACTCGCCGTAGGTGAAGTGCTGCGAGCGCTCACGGATCAGACCGAACGCGGCCGCATCCCAGAACGCGGTGGAGCCGCCGTTGCCGAGGACGACCTCGTAGCCCTCGGGCAGCGTGAACAGGTCGCGCAGACCCGAACGCACGCGCGCGACGACGTCCTTGACGGGCTTCTGCCGGTGGCTGGTGCCGAACACCGAAGCGCCGACGTCGACCAGGGACTGCAGCTGCTCGGGGCGGACCTTCGACGGTCCGCAACCGAAGCGGCCGTCGACGGGCTTGAGGTCGGCGGGGATGATCGGGGTGCTCATCGGTGTGAGTTGTCCTTCTCGGTTGTGGTGATGTCCAACTGTTTCTAGCTGTGGGAAATCTGGTCCCAGCCCTCGACCGAGTCGGGGTTGCGGGGCTCGGGGCCGGTGTAGATCGCGGCCGGGCGGACGAGCTTGCCCAGGCGCTTCTGTTCCATGATGTGCGCGCACCAGCCGGCGGTGCGGCCGCACGTGAACATCGCCGGCATCATGTGCGCCGGGACCTCGGCGAAATCGAGGATCACCGCCGCCCAGAACTCGACGTTCGTCTCGATCGCACGATCGGGACGACGCTCACGGAGCTCGGTGAGCGCGGCCTGCTCGAGCGCGGCTGCCGCCTCGTAGCGAGGAGCATTCAGGCGCTTGGCGGTGGCGCGGAGCACGCGGGCCCGGGGATCCTCGGCCCGGTACACCCGGTGACCGAAGCCCATGAGCTTCTCCTTGCGGTCGAGGATGCCCTTGACCAGCGCGCGGGCGTCGCCGGTGCGCTCGGTTTCCTCGATCATCGGCAGCACGCGGGCCGGGGCGCCGCCGTGCAGCGGACCCGACATCGCGCCGATCGCGCCGGACAGCGACGCGGCCACGTCGGCTCCGGTGGACGCGATGACACGCGCGGTGAAGGTGGAGGCGTTCATGCCGTGCTCGGCCGCCGACACCCAGTACGCGTCGATGGCCTCGATGTGCGCGGGGTCCGGGTCACCCTTCCAGCGCGTCATGAAACGGGCCGTGACGGTGGGGCATTCGTCGATCAGCTTCTGCGGCACGGCGGGCTGATAGATGCCGCGCGCCGACTGCGCAACGTAGGACAGTGCCATGACGGACGCACGCGCCGCCTGCTCACGGGCGGTCTCGTCGTCGATGTCGAGCAGCGGCTGGTAGCCCCAGATCGGGGCGAGCATCGCGAGGCCGGCCTGTACGTCGACGCGGACGTCGCCGGTGTGGATGGGCAGCGGGAACGGCTCGGCCGGCGGAAGACCGGGGCCGAAACGGCCGTCCACGAGCAGTGCCCACACGTTGCCGAAGGTGACCCGACGACCGACCAGATCCTCGATGTCGACGCCGCGGTAGCGGAGCGCACCGCCGTCCTTGTCCGGCTCGGCGATGTCCGTGGTGAAGGCGACGACGCCTTCGAGACCGCTGACGAAATCCTCGGGTACTACAGCGCTGGGTGCCATTGCTCCTGGACTCTCCTCATCCGAGTGCTGCCCTGCAGAGCCGCACTGCCTTGCCACTGATTCGGCCTTCGACTACTCGATCCTTACGATCCGTCCGACTCGTTCGCACTCGCACCGGCGTGCGCGTCTCGTGCTCGTCCGTGCTCGACCCGGGAACTGCCGCGAGTCGGCTACCCAAACTCTAGCCGGTCGCACCGGACGCCTGGCCAGCGCATACCCGGTAGTAGCGTCTGAAGCTGTGTCGTCAGATTCCCGCCGTCGAGGCTCCCGGAAGTCCGACCTCTCCGCGATGCGAGTGAGCTACGGCGAGGTCGGGCCACAGCGGCCCGTCGTCGAACCCGATCTGGAACCGTCGTGGCTCGACGACGGATGGGCGGCGCTGGCGCGCCGGTGGGTGGAGCAGGCCGTCGAGGCCGGGCTCCCCGAACCGAACGCGATGGTGCTCGGCACCGTGGACTCGGACGGGCACCCGTGCACCCGGACCGTGCTGTGCAAGGGATTCGACGCCGACGGCGTGCAGTTCTACACCAACTACGAGTCCGACAAAGGCCGTCAGCTGACCGCGACGCCGTACGCGTCGGTGACGTTCACGTGGATCCCGTTGGCACACCAGCTCACCGTGCGCGGGCCCGTCGAAAGAACCAGCGCGAATACGACATCCGAATACTGGAACAGCCGTCCGCGTGGGTCCCGTCTCGGCGCGTGGGCATCGAATCAGTCGCGCCCGATCGCCTCGCGCGCCGACCTCGAGGCCCAACTCGTGGACGCTGGTCAGCGTTTCAGCGTCGACGGCGACATTCCGGTGCCACCGCACTGGGGCGGTTTCCGGATCCGACCCGAGTCGGTCGAGTTCTGGCAGGGCCGGCCCAACCGCATGCACAACCGCGTCCGCGCCCGACTCGTCGACGGCGCGTGGACCGTCGAGCGCCTGCAGCCTTGATGAGGGGACTGCTCGCCGACGTCACACCGCTCCGCAACCGCGACTATCGAAGGCTGTGGACGAGCGGCATCGTCACCGTCATCGGGGGACAGCTCACCGTCGTCGCGGTGCCGCTGCAGATCTTCGCGATCACCCAGAACTCGGCCTACGTCGGTCTCGCGGGCCTGTTCGGGCTGGTGCCGCTGGTCCTGTTCGGGCTGTGGGGCGGCGCGCTCGCCGACGTCATGGACCGGCGCAAACTCATCATCATCACGACGCTCGGCATGATCGGCACGTCGCTGCTGCTGTGGTTGCAGGCCGCCGCGAACGTCGACAACGTGTGGCTGCTGCTGTGCCTGTTCTCGCTGCAACAGGTCTTCTTCGCGGTGAACTCGCCCACCCGCAGCGCGATCATCCCGCGACTGCTGCCGATGAAGGACCTCCCGGCCGCGAACTCGCTCAACATGACGGTGATGCAGTTCGGTGCCATCGCCGGGCCGCTGCTCGCGGGCGTCCTCATCCCTGTAGCCGGGCTGTCGATGGTGTATCTGCTCGACTCGATCGCGCTGCTCGCGACGCTGTGGGCGGTGATCAAACTGCCCGCGCTGCCACCGACAGGTCCCGCCCGCCGTGCCGGACTGCGGGTCGTGGGGGAGGGTTTCGCGTACCTCGCCACGCAGAAGGTGCTGCTCGCGTCGTTCGTCGTCGACATCGTCGCGATGGTGTTCGGCATGCCGCGGGCCCTGTTCCCGCAGATCGCGCACGAATCGTTCGGCGACCCGCTCGAGGGCGGTGTCGCCCTCGGTCTGCTGTTCGCCGCGATGTCGGCGGGCGCAGTCCTCGGCGGAGTGTTCTCCGGTTGGCTGCCGCGAATCCGATTCCAGGGCAGGGCTGTCGTGATCTGCATCGTCTTGTGGGGTCTGGCGATGGTCGGGTTCGGCGTGGTCATCGGCGTCGCGAACCCCGACAGTCCGGCGATCCTGCTGTGGCTCGCCCTTGCGTTCCTCGCGTTCGGCGGCGCCGTCGACATGATCTCCGCCGCGCTGCGCAGCACGATGCTGCAGCAGGTGGCCACCGACGACATGCGCGGACGGCTACAGGGCGTCTTCACCGTCGTCGTGGCCGGCGGTCCGCGCATCGGCGACGTCCTGCATGGGGCCGCGGCCTTCGCGTTCGGCACGGCGGTCGCATCCGCGGGCGGTGGCGTATTGGTTGTGATCGGTGTCGTCCTATGCGTTCTCGCCTTCCCGGCTTTCGTCCGGTATCGCGTCAGCCGGACCGGGGAGCCCGAACATGTCTGATCCGCGAATCCTGGTGTGCGGCGAGGCCCTCGTCGACCTCGTCCCCGCGGGCGACGAGTCGTTCGATGCGCGCCTCGGCGGCGGACCGTTCAACGTTGCGGTGGCGCTCGGACGTCTCGGGAGCCCCGTCGGTTTCTGTTCCCGTATCTCGACCGACCAGTTCGGTGAACGGTTGATCGCGGCCCTGGCCGGGTCGAATGTGGATACCCGGCTGGTGCAGCGCGGACCCGAACCCACCACCTTGGCCGTCGCCGGACTCGACCCCCACGGCGCTGCGCAGTACGCGTTCTACTCAGACGGCACCGCCGACAGGCTCGTCACCGATCCTGGTGGTCTCCCGGACTCGGTGACGGCGGTGTCGTTCGGCACGCTGTCACTCGTGTTCGAACCCGGCGCGAGCGTGTACAGCGACCTGATGCGCCGCAGCCACGACGAGGGACGCCTGACGGTCCTCGACCCCAACATCCGCCCAGCCGTCTTCCCTGACGACTACCGCCGCCGATTCTCCGACCTGTTGCCGTCCGTCGATGTCCTGAAGGTCTCCGACGACGACGTCCAGTGGTTGGGACGAGGCGCCGACGGGTCGACGCCCGAGCACTGGCTCGAGCGCGGAACCACCGCCGTCGTGACAACGCACGGCGCCGACGGGTTGAGCGTGCGAACCCGCAGCCTGCTCGTGCGCGTTCGGGGCGTCCAGGTACCGGTGGTGGACACCATCGGTGCAGGTGACACGGTACAAGCGGCGCTTCTGCACTGGCTCGACCGTCACGGATTGCTCCATCCGAATTCGGTTGCGGGGCTCGGCAGGGGACAATGGTCCGAGGCCTTGGATTTTGCGGCTCGTGCGGCGGCGATCACCGTTTCGCGGCCCGGGGCGGACCCTCCGTGGGCATCGGAGCTTACGGGCGGCTAGTTTCTACTTGAATGTTACGAAGTTACTCACTGGTCTGAGTTTGAGAGGGATCCTTCCGTGCCCGCTGAGAATGACAACAAACCCACACTCAGCTACCCCGGTGGCGAGCACACAATGTCCATCGCCAAGGCGACTGAAGGCAATGACGGCATCGAGCTGGGCAAGCTCCTTGCCAACACGGGTTACACGACGCTCGACCCGGGCTTCGTGAACACCGCGTCCACCAGTTCCGCTATTACCTACATCGACGGTGAACAGGGCATTCTGCGCTACCGCGGATACCCGATCGAGGAGCTCGCGGAGCGCTCGACGTTCATCGAGGTCAGCTACCTGCTGATCTACGGGGAGCTGCCCACCGACATCCAGCTCGAGGCGTTCACGGACAAGATCCGTCGACACACGCTGCTGCACGAGGACCTCAAGCGGTTCTTCGACGGGTTCCCGCGCAACGCGCACCCGATGCCGGTGCTGTCGAGTGCAGTCAACGCGCTGTCCGCGTACTACCAGGACTCGCTCGACCCCGATGACCCGGAGCAGGTCGAGCTGTCGACGACCCGACTGCTGGCGAAGATGCCGACCATCGCGGCCTACGCCTACAAGAAGTCCGTCGGCCAGCCGTTCCTGTACCCGGACAACTCGCTGAGCCTCGTCGAGAACTTCCTCCGGATGACTTTCGGCTTCCCGGCCGAGCCGTACGAGGTCGATCCCGAGGTTGCCAAGGCCCTCGACATGCTGCTGATCCTGCACGCCGACCACGAGCAGAACTGCTCGACGTCGACGGTGCGCATGGTCGGCTCGTCGGATGCCAACCTGTTCACCTCGGTCTCGGCCGGCATCAACGCGCTCTGGGGCCCGCTGCACGGCGGCGCCAACCAGGCCGTGCTCGAGATGCTCGACGAGATCAAGGCCGGCGGCGGCGACGTCAAGGAGTTCGTCCGTAAGGTCAAGAACAAGGAAGACGGCGTGAAGCTCATGGGCTTCGGGCACCGCGTCTACCGCAACTACGACCCGCGCGCCGCGATCGCCAAGAAGGCTGCGGACACCATCCTGGCGAAGCTCGGCGGCGACGACGAGCTGCTCCAGATCGCGAAGGCGCTCGAGGAGGCCGCGCTCACCGATGACTACTTCATCGAGCGCAAGCTGTACCCGAACGTCGACTTCTACACCGGCCTGATCTACCGCGCGATGGGCTTCCCGACGCGGATGTTCACGGTGCTGTTCGCGATGGGCCGGCTGCCCGGCTGGATCGCGCACTGGCGTGAGATGCACGAGGATCCGGCCACCAAGATCGGCCGCCCGCGTCAGATCTACACCGGCTACACCCAGCGCGGCTACGTGGACCTCTCCGCACGCTGACCGTTCTGCCCGACTACTACTGATCGGACAAAGACATGAGCACCAAGCCCGAGATCGAGTTCCAGGAGGGCCCCGCGCCCACCGAGCTCGTCGTCAAGGACATCGTTGTCGGTGACGGCACCGAGGCCACCCCCGGCGCCAAGGTCGAGGTCCACTACGTGGGCGTCGAGTTCGACTCCGGCGAAGAGTTCGACTCCTCGTGGGGCCGTGGCGAGTCCATCACCTTCCCGCTGCAGGGCCTCATCGCCGGCTGGCAGGAGGGCATCCCGGGCATGAAGGTGGGCGGCCGGCGTCAGCTGACCATTCCGCCGGAGCTTGCGTACGGTCCGGCCGGTAGCGGGCACCAGCTGTCGGGCAAGACCCTCGTGTTCGTCATCGACCTGCTCGACGTCGTCGTGCCGCCGAAGCCGCCGGTCATCGAGCCTTCCGAGGGCCCGGCCCCGGCAGAACTGGTGATCGAGGACATCACGGTCGGCGACGGCGCGGAGGCTCAGCCGGGCGGAGTCGTGGACGTGCACTACCACGGTGTCGAGTACGACTCCAACGAGGTGTTCGACTCCTCGTTCCTGCGTGGCGAGTCCGTCGCCTTCCCGCTCAACCGGCTGATCCCGGGCTGGCAGGAAGGCATCCCCGGCATGAAGGTCGGCGGACGCCGCAAGCTCACGGTCCCGCCGGAGCTCGCGTACGGTCCGGCTGGTGGCGGTCATCAGCTGTCGGGCAAGACGCTGGTGTTCATCATCGACCTGCTGGGCACCCAGTAGTCCCTGGAACAACATGACTCAGGCCCCGCACCGTTCCGGTGCGGGGCCTGAGTCGTCTCTACGGGGTGGTGTCAGGACCGACGCGTCAGCTCGATGATCGGCAGGAGCCGGTCGGTCTTCTGTTCGTACTTCAGGAACTGCGGCGCCGCCGCCGTGATCGCCGCCCAGGCGTCGTCGCGTTCGCCGTCGTGGAGTTCGCGTGCCGTCACCGGAATCGATTCGCCGCCCACCTCGATCGCCACCTTGTCCGGGTGGGCGGCCAGATTGAGGTACCAGGCCGGATTGGAGCGGGCCCCGGCCGCGGAAGCCACGATGACCCAGCTGCCGTCGGGGCCCTGGAACCAGCCGACCGGCGTGGAGCGTGATTCCCCGCTCTTCCGGCCGACGGTGGTGAGGACGAGCGTGTCCATGCCCATGAACTTGCCGCCCTTACGGCGGATACGGTTCATGGCTACCTTGTTCACCCATCGCACCATGCGCCCGTGCGGGGGTTTTCCGCCACGGGTTCCCGTGGGATGGCTGAAGGTCATGACCGCATCTCCTCGTGCCGGTTCGGTCCGGGACACGACCAGTATGAGCCGGGAGAGCGGTGTCGCGGGACGAGAAAGGGCGCCCCGACCGAAGTCGGAGCGCCCTCTGCTCAGAGTGGTGTTGCTGGTGCCGAACGACTACCGCGGGGTCCCCATGGCGTCGGCCAGCATCGGCCACGAGTTGTTCAGATCGTCACGCCAGTAGCCCCACGAGTGGGTGCCGGCCGGCTTGAAGTCGAAGAACGCCTGCTGGCCCATGCCGTTGGCGTTGACCGCGTTGAACAGACGGTGGGTGCACTCGTTGGTCGCAGCCTCGATGATGCCGCCGACGATGATCTGGTTGGCCAGCGTCGAGACGTTACCGTTGATGCCCTGGCTGTCGAGCGTGTCGTGCGGGCCCGGGAGACCGGACGCGTTCGAGACCCACAGACGCGGGCCACCCTTGAGCTTGCCGATGTTGATGATCGGGTCGTGGGCAATCCAGTCCGGGCTACCGACGGGGCCCCACATGTTGGTGGCCTCGGCGCTGCCGCGGGCGGCGATCACGATCTGGATGTACGTCTGGCCGACCGGGGTGGCGGTGTCCGCGCAGCCGCTGTAGGCGCCGACGGCCTTGTAGAGCTGCGGATCCTTCAGCGCGAGGTTGAACACCGAGGTGCCCGACGTCGAGATGCCGGCGAGGGTGTTGACCTTGGTGGTGTTGAGCGCGGAGTCGATGACCGGCGGCAGTTCCTTCGTCAGGAACGTCTCCCACTTGTTGACGCCGTGGAGCGCCTCGTCCGGCTGCTGCCAGTCGGTGTAGTAGGTGAACGCACCCTGCATCGGGGTGACGACGTTGACGTGCTTGCCCTGGAAGAACGTGCCGATGTCGGCCTGCTTCTGCCACGACGCGGAGTCCTCGCCGCCACCGGCACCGTTGAGCAGGTACAGGGTGGGAGCCGGCCTGTTGGTATCCGACGGGCGGATGACGTCGAGCGGGATGTCGCGACCCATCGATTCGGACCGCACGGTGAGACGCAGCTTGTTGGTGCCGACCTGCGTCGAGGAGACGAGCTTGGTGCCACCGTTCGACTGCGAGGAAGCCTGCACCTTCGCGGCGTCGCTGCCGGGCGCCGCCGCGCCGGCCGTTCCGGCCCCGATGAAGATGGGCAGCGCGACGACAGCCGCCGTCGTGGCGCCGATCAACGCTTTGAGTCGGCGGGACTTCTGGGTTACGCGCATGCTTTCTCCGCTTCGGTGGTCGGCCGGGGAGCAATGATCAGCCCCGCGGTACTTGAACGTGTGTATATCACTTTCGCTATCGGGACTACGTCTCGATTTGCTACTGGTTACCGGAAAATTCTTCCGGCGTTCCAGAATTATCGGTCACAAACCGTCAGACCATGTCGTTTTTCTGCAACCAGCGCAAAGTCGGCCAGCCGCAGAACACCGGCAGCCAGCAGGTCAGAACGCGGTACAGCAGCACTGACGGTACAGCGATGCCGACGGGTAGCCCGAAGGCGGTCAGGCCACCGATCAGAGCGGCCTCGACGGCACCCACACCGCCGGGCGTCGGGGCCGCCGACGCGAGGGTCCCTCCGATCATCGTCACGATCGTCACCGTCACGAACGTGGTCCCGCCGCCGAACGCCTCGACACTCGCCCACAGCGCCAGTGCCGCGCCGAGCGTCGTGCCGGCGCTTCCGAGGACGATGAGCAGGAATCGGCCCGGATTGCGGGCCAACTGGGCGAGCGAGCCGAGCACCTCGGTCAGCTGCGGCCGGACCTCGTTGCGCAGCCAGCGCCGCGCCTTGGGGATGAACATGAAGGTGCCGATCGCGCCCAACGCGACACCCGCGATCAGATAGAGCGTGGTGCTCTTCGGCACGAAATGCGACAGGTCGGCACTGCGTCCGGCGGTGACGCTGAAGAAGATGAGCAGCGCGACGTGGGTGACCACCTGCACCGTCTGCTGCAGCGCCACCGCGGCCGTCGCGCGGACCGTGCCGAGACCGCCCTTCTGCAGAAACCGCACGCTCAGGGCGAGGCCACCGACACCGGCGGGTGTGGTGGTGGCGGCGAACGTGTTGGCGACCTGCATGATCAGCAGGTTCCGGTACCGCACCAGTTCGGACGCGCAGGCCCACAGTGCGGCCGCGGCCCCCACATAGGTGAGAGCAGAGACGACCAGACCGGCCAGCGCCCACCACCAGTTCGCGGTCTTCAGTTCGGTGACGAACGTGGGGACCTGGCTGATGAACGGGTACGCAACGTAGACCAGGCCGATCAGGAGCACCAGCTGGATGATCTGGTTCCGGGTGAAGCGGGTGACCTGTTCGGGTGCGATCTTCTCGATGTCGGTCTGGTTGCTCACCTCGTCGCGGATCGACCCGAGCAACGCCGTCGAATTCGGGATCGGCTTGCGCAGCCGCGACGGCATCGCCGACTTCGTGAGACGGCCCGACGCGGCGAGGATCCGGTCGCTTCCGCGTGCGGAGAGGGCGGCGCGGACCGCCGGTTCCACGCCGAACAGCGACGCGGTGGTCAGCAGTAGCTGTGCGGTATCGGACTGGATCTGCGCCTCGGACGCGCCGAGTTCGGCGTAGGAGAAGCCGTCGAACAGGGCCTGCCCGTCATCGATCCGGATCTCCGACGCGCGCAGATCGCCGTGGGTGATCTGACGGCTGTGCAGTTCGCCGAGTGAGTCCCACAGCATCTCGAGCAGGGTGTCGCGAGGCCGGGCGTTGTCGGTGCGGAGGGTGACGATGGGGGCGCCGTGGGAGAGCGGGCGGGCGTACAGCTCCCACCCGCGGTCCAGCGCGGTCACGGCCATCGGCTTGGACGCGGCGAGTCCCAGATCGGCCACCGCGATGCCCATGAGCGCGCGGTGTTCGACGGAGCGCGCGAGTGAGGCATGCGCCGGTGTGCTCTCGCCGCTGCGCAGTGTCAGCCACTTCGATACCTGCCGGATCGCGCCCCGGCTGCGCTGATTCTGTCCGTACAGCTCGACGATCATCTCCGGCTCGCCGTCGCGGGATGCGCCGAGGACCAGTGGACCGCTGCCCGCCGGGGTGATGACCCGGAAGGCCGTGATCCGGTGGCCCAGACGGTGCAGCGCCTCGACCGCGGACTCGAGCGGCACCTCCAGCGCCGGGGTGCCCACCAGCAGGACGATGACCGTGCCGACCAGGTATCCGACGGCCAGGCCCAGCATCGAACGGGCAGGCACGATCGAGCTGACCACCAGGTGGATCGGCGCGAACAGCAGCAGCAGCGCCCACCACAGGCGCCGCCAGCGCTTCGACAGCCACGGCCCGGACACCGTCAGAACGGCAGCGAGCATCGCGATCCATCGGGGATCGTCGAGAAACTGCGACAGGAACGTGTTGAGGCGGTCGGAGACGTCGAGGTGCCAGCGCGGGGCCGCCAGCCCGGACCCGGTGAAGGACAGCGCGATTCCCGCGATGAGCCCCGCCGCGGCGTAACCGGCGAGCAGTTTCCAGCGTCGGCCGACGATGAGCTGGATCAGGATCGCGAACGGCAGCGCGAAGATCGCGATGCCGTACAGCAGGTAGACCGTGTCCGACACCTCGGGCGACAGGATGCCGACGATGTCGGACACCGATGTCTCGAGGGCGTCCCACTCGCTACGGGTGATCACCGACCCGGCGATGACCGCGCCGAGGAAGATCAGGGCGAAGACGACCCGCAGGATGTCACTGGTTCGCCGGGCCAGCGGCTGCAACAGGCTGCCGCTGACCGGGATCTCGCGTCCGTCAACCTTCAAGGGTCACCACCAGTCGGGCGCCGCCGAGGGCGCTGTCCTCGATGAGGGCCGCGCCCCCGTGCAGTCCGGCCTGCTGCGCCACGAGCGCCAGCCCCAGCCCGGAGCCGCCCTTGGCGGCGCCGCTGCCGCGCCGGAAGCGCTCGAACACCGCCGACCTCTCCTCGGCGGGAATGCCGGCCCCGTCGTCGTCGACGGCGATGGTGACGGCACCGTCGTCGCCCGTGCGCGCACCGATGGACACGTGCCGGGCGCCGCCGTGCCGGACGGCGTTGGTGATCGCGTTGTCGATCGCGAGACGCAGCCCCACCGGCAGACCACGGACCACCAGTCCTGGGGGTGCGTCGACGGTGACGGTGACACCCGGGTACTGGCGTTGTGCGTCCTCGGCGGCGCGGTCACACAGTTCGGTGAGATCGAGGTCGATGTGGTCGTTCTCGCTCGACAGCTCACCCGACGCGAGTCGCTCCAGCGCGGTGAGGGTGGCCTCGAGCCGGCCCTGGGTGCGCGCGAGGTCGCCGAGGATCTCGGCGCGCTGGTCGTCGGACAGGTCGAGGGTCGTGAGGACCTCGAGGTCGGTGCGCATCGCGGTGAGCGGCGTCCGCAGTTCGTGCGCGGACGCGGCCGCGAAGTCGCGGGCGGTGTCGAGGGCGGCCGTGGTGCGGTCCTGGGCGTCGGAAACGTCCTGCAGCATCGCGCCGACCGCGGCGGCGAGTTCGTCGGCCTCCCGGACACCGGACGCGGCCGGCGCGAGGTCGCGGTCACGGCGGCCGACGCGCTGCGTGAGGTCGACGAGCGGGCGGACCGCGCGTCCGCCGAAGAGCCAGCCGAGGCCGGTCGCGGCGAGGATCGCGAGGACGCCGACCAGAGCGACCTGTTGCTGCTGCTCGGTCGTGGGGTCCTTCGCCTCGGCGAGGGGCACGGCCACGGACAGCAGTGCCGTCGAGTCGGGGCCGAGCGAGGCCGTGAACGTACGGAACTGGGTGTCGCCGAGGTCGACGGTCTGCGAGCCGGGGGCGAGCGCGGGCAGTCGGCTGGACGTGCTCGAGATGACCTTGTCGCCGGCGCGGATGGTGACCGCGAACGCGCCGCCGTCGCCGAGCACGTTGAGGAACGGTGCCGCGGCCGGCGCGTTGACGACCAGGACGCGAGACGCCGTCTCGAGTCGGCGGTCGAGTTGCAGGAGATTGTTGCGGGCGATCGCGAGGGCCAGGTACACGCCGACGGCGGCGACGACGATGGTCGCCCCCAGCGCGGTGGCCGCGGCGACGCGCGCCCGCAGCGACTGTGGCCGCATCATGTCTGTTCTCGCAGAACGAAGCCCACACCGCGCACGGTGTGCACGAGTCGCGGCGTACCGTCGGCCTCGAACTTGCGGCGCAGATAGCCGACGAACACGTCCACGACGTTGGTGTCGGCGACGAAGTCGTAGCCCCACACCAGATCGAGCAGTCGTTCCCGGCTCAGCACCACGCCGGCGTTGCGGGTGAGCACCTCGACGAGTTCGAATTCCCTTTTGGTGAGCGGGATCTCGGTTTCACGCAGCCAGACTCGGCGCCCGGAGACATCCACGGACAGCGGGCCGACGACGACCGGCGTTCCGGTGACACCGACGGCCGCGACAACCGCGCGGCGGCGCAGCATCGCGCGGATCCGGGCGACGAGTTCGGCAAGGACGAAGGGCTTGACGAGGTAGTCGTCGGCGCCGGACTCGAGTCCGGCGATCCGGTCGTCGACCGAACTGCGGGCGCTGAGGACGCAGATCGGCACGTCGTTGCCCGCCGCGCGCAGGGCCGTGACCACACCGGTGCCGTCGAGCACGGGCATGTTCATGTCGAGGACGACGGCGTCGGGTGAGGCGTCCGAAACCACCCGCAATGCGATCGACCCGTCGGACGCGGTGAGGACGGTGAAGCCGGACAGGCGCAGTCCCCGTTCGAGCGAGGCGAGCACATCCGGGTCGTCGTCCACGACCAGTACGGTTGCGGTTGTGGTCACCTGAGCATTGTGCCCGGCGATCGACGCGGTTCCGCTCATCTTCGTTCCCCGTCCGTCCCGGGAGCCGAGTGTTCGAAGTTCGCGATCAAGCAATCCGCGACCCTGACGAAGGCGGCGACGTCGTCCGGGGCGACGCCGTCGAACAGGCGTCGAGCGGTGTTCTCCCCGAGTTCGCGCACCCGGTCGGCGTCGTGGTGGCCGCGTTCGGTGAGGGCGACGATGTGGGCGCGCCGGTCGGTGGGGTGCGGGTCCCGGCGCAGGTGACCGGACGTCTCGAGCGCGTCGACCAGTGCCGTCACCTGCCGCGTGCTGCAGCGCAGGGCGGCCGCGAGATCGCGTTGCGTCATCGGCGGATTCTCGAGCACACACAGCAGTGCCCGGGTCCGCGCCATCGTCAGCCCGAAGATTTTGGTGTCCGACTGCAGAGACGTCGACAGATGCTCGGCCAACGCGTAGGCGCGGCCCAGCGCGTCGCCGGCGTCGTAGTTGTCGGGGTGGTCTGGCACGGCGGTGATGCTAATTCATTGTGAATGCTGTTCACTAAACCGCGTCAGCCCACCGGCCGGGCGGCACCGCCGACGTCGGCGCGGGCGAGCGCCCTACTTCGCTCCGGGCACGCAGCGCTGCACCAGCGGACCGATCCCCTCGATGCTGCTGGTGACGATGTTGCCGGGGGCGAGGAAGCGTTGCGGGCTCCGGCCGACGCCCACACCCGCCGGGGTGCCGGTGAAGATCAGGTCGCCCGGGCGCAGCGTGCACACCGCTGACACGTGCGCGATCAGTTCGGCCACAGGGAAGATCATCTGCGCGGTGCGCCCGGACTGGACCGTCTCGCCGTCGATCGCGCATTCGATCGCCAGGTCGTTCGGATCGGCGAACTCGTCCGGCGTCACGAGCCACGGTCCGGTCGGGCCGAAGCCGGGGAACGACTTGGCGAGCGAGAACTGCGGTGCCGGCCCGGCCATCTGCGAGGTTCGCTCCGAGAAGTCCTGTCCCGTGGTCAATCCCGCGATGTGCGACCAGGCGTCGTCGGTCGCGACGTCGGTGGCCTCGCGGCCGATCACCGCCACCAGTTCCACCTCCCAGTCGACGGTGTCGGTCGGCAGCGCCAGATCGGTCTCGGGTCCGGTGAGGCAGCTGGCGAACTTGGTGAACGTGGGCGGGGCGTCCGGCGCGGCGAGTCCGGTCTCCGCCGCATGATCGCGGTAGTTGAGGCCGATCGCGAACACCTGCGCCGGTGCCGGGGACGGGGCGCCGAGGTCGCGGCGGTCGAATGCGACTCCCACCTCGACGTCGGTGGTAGTGGCGGCCCAGTCTGTGAACGCGTCCCACTCGGCGAAGATCGCGACGGGGTCGGGGCCGAAGCGTCCGGCGCTGGCGGTGTGGACGTCGACGGCTCGGTCGCCGTCGATCAGCACGGCGCGTCCGGCGAGATTGGCGATGCGCATCGTTGTCGGTTCCTGTCTGTCGAGGGGTGCTGGACGGCCAGTAGACCCGAAAAATGTCGGAAACGCAATATAATTTCGAAACTTGACTGACGATTCGGAACGGCCTGTACTGGCTGCATGGCACGAGCGACCGGCACCCGCGCTGACGAGATCCATGCGCGGCTGCGCGCCGACATTCTCGGCGGCATGCTCGCGCCGGGGGAGAAGCTCGCCTTCGGCCAGTTGCAGACGCGCTACGACGTGAGCACCGGTGTCCTGCGCGAGGTCCTGCCCCGACTGGTCGAGCAGGGGCTCGCGGTGTCCGAGGCGCAGTTGGGTTTCCGGGTGGTGCCGGTGTCGGTGCCGGACCTGTTGGAGCTCACCGAAACTCGGGTGTTCGTCGAGTCGGAGGCGCTGCGGCGCTCGATCGCGTACGGCGACGTCGAGTGGGAGTCCGCGGTGCTGGCCGCGCGGCACAAGCTGTCGCGGACCGCGCCGACGGATGCCGACGGCCGGGTCTCCGACGCGTGGCTGTCGGCGCACAGCGGCTTCCACCGCACGCTCCTTGCAGCATGTCCCAACTCGCGGCTGGTGCACATCGCCGAATCGCTGCGCGACGTCTCCGAGGTGTACCGCTGCTGGAGCATCCGCAGCACGCGGTCGGCGGCCCGCGACGTCGACGGCGAACACGAACGCATCGCCGCGGCCGCCGTCGACCGGGACGCCGACCGTGCGGTGGACGAGTTGCGCCGGCACATCGAACTGACGACCGACCTGCTGATCGCCGGAGCCGGGGCATGATCGGTCTGGGGGAACTCGAGAGCGCCGTGATGGACGTGCTCTGGAACTCGGAAGAGCCGGCCCGTGTCCGCGACGTCATGGATCGATTGCAGCCGCCCCGGCCGCTGGCCTACACCACCGTCATGACCGTGCTCGACAATCTGCACACCAAGGGCATGGTGTCGCGTCGGCGGATGGGGCGGGCCTATCGCTACCGGGCAACGCTCAGTCGGGAGGAGACTGCAGCCGACCTCGTTCGTCAGGTTCTCCGAGCGAGCGGGGATGCGGAACGGGTGATGTTGCACTTCGCCAACTCCGCCTCGGAGGACGAATCGCGGATTCTCCGACGCGCCGCGCGGCGGACCCGATCCCGCCGCGACGAAGGCGTCTCGTGATCGTCGCACTCGGACTCCTCGCAGCGGTCGGTGTGCTCGGGTTCGCGGCGCCCCGGTGGCTCGATCGCCTGGCCGCGCCCCATCGGCATCCGCGGGTATCTCTCGCCGCGTGGCTGTCGTCGCAGGTGATGTTCGTGGCATCCATCGCGGCAATACCGTTGGTGCTGTGGCTGCGGCCGGGGGACCGATGGCATCTGCTGCCTGCGACGACTGTCGCGTGCATCCGCTCGCTCCGCGAGGCCGGCACCGTTCCGTGGATCCTCGCGATCGAGACCGCGACCTGGGGTGTCGGAGTGCTGCTGTTCGGATGGCTCGTGGGCACCGTGTCGGGCGGACTGTTGCGTCACCGCCGCGACTCCGACGAGCGTGCCTCGATGCTGCGACTCGTGGGCGACAACGTCGCCGGTGACGGCGCAAACGTGGTCCGGGTGCACGGCGGGGAGTTCGAGGCCTACAGCATCGGTGGCCGCGTTCCCACGATCGTGCTGGGAGCCGGCGCTGCCGGTCTCGATCCGGACGTCCGCGCGGCCGTCCTCGCGCACGAGCGAGCTCATCTGCGTGGACGACACCACCTCCTGGTGGCGTGGGCCGACGCTCTGAGGGCCGCGCTTCCGGCGGTCCCCCTGGCGCGCGAGGGTGCGGCGTGGGTACGGGTGCTCGTGGAGTTGTCGGCGGACCGTCATGCCGCGGCATCGTGCGGTTGCGGTGCCCTGTCGGCGGCACTGCTCGCCGGGTCGGGGAACGGTCGCGGTGCCGCATCGGCGGACACAGGATTCGCGGAGGATCGGATCGCGTGGCTGTCCGGACTACGCGCGACGCGCAGGGGCGCGGCGGTGCTGCACTATCCGTTCGCGTTCGTGTTGTCCGCGCTCCCGGTGTTCGCGACGCTGTCGGTCGTGGTGACCGCGATCGCGTACTACTGCGCGATGCTCGGCGGTTGACGCGAGTCGGCGCCGTCCTGCGCGGGCGGCGCCGCGCACACCGGTCCGCACAGGGTGCGGCGGCGTCGTAGCACGACGGCTGCGGCCAGAATCGCGAGCGATACCGCGGCCAGGACTGGCTGGATCGGCGCCCAGAATCCCAGTGCGCCAGTGGTCCCGAGGGCGAGCAGGATGATTTTGTTGCAGACGGGACAGCCGACCGCGAAGACCGCGAGCATCACGCCCGTCAGCGGGGCGGTCGCGCTTTGTTCGCGCTCGGGCCGGATGCCGAACCACAGGGCAGTCAACACCACAGTGGCCGCGAGAACCGGGTACTCCCACCATCGCACCGGCACTTCGCGCCCGAACCACGGGGTGTCGATGACATCGGTCGGCACGCCCACCACGATCAACGTCAGCATTCCGGCAGCCGTACTGCGAAGAAAACTCTTTGCGGTTCTTGAGAATTCGATCATCGGATGGTCGTCCCTCACGCTCTTGCAATTCGCGAACTACTAAGGACGATAGTAGTTCTATGTACTATCGCCGATAGTAGTTGGGGTCCGAGAACGATGATGGTGGAGGAAGCGGATGGCGTCCAGGAGTCGACTCTTCGGGATCGGACGAGACGTGTGGTTGCTCGGTGCGCTGGGGGCCGTCGCACTGCTGCTGGTGGGTTTCCTCGTGCTCGATCGTGAGAGTGAGGAGAACGCGTCGTCCGCCGGCGCCATCGCGGCGGGTGAAGCCCAGACGGGAATCGGACCGGTCGGCGACATGGCACGCCGGCAGGACGGGGATCCGCTGGCGCGAGGGACGGTGGACGCACCGGTGGTTCTGGTTGCGTACTCCGACTATCGCTGTCCGTTCTGCGCCAAGTTCAGTCGGGACATCGAGCCGCAGTTGGTCGACAAGTACGTCGACGCGGGCGTGCTGCGCATCGAGTGGCGCGACCTGCCCATCTTCGGGGAGCAGTCGATGGTGGCGGCGCGCGCCGGGAGGGCCGCGGCGGCGCAGGGAAAATTCTGGGAGTTCAACTCCGCGTTGTACGCGGCGTCCCCTGATCGCGGCCACCCCGACCTGAGCGCGGAGGCTCTGCGCGGATTCGCGGAACAGGCGGGCGTTCCGGATCTCGATCGTTTCGTACGGGATTCCGCCGACTCGTCGGTCGATCAGGACATTGCGGCGGATGTCCTCGAGGCCAACATGATCGGAGTGTCGAGCACGCCCTCGTTCGTCATCGACGGATTCCCGGTACTCGGTGCCCAACCCCTGGCCGTCTTCGAGCAGACGATCGAGATGGCCGGAGGGAACCTGCCTTGACGGACATCGGGCTGCTCGGTGCTCTGCTGGGCGGGCTGCTCTCCCTGGTGAGCCCCTGCTCGGCGCTGCTGTTGCCGTCCTTCTTCGCGTACGCCTTCGACGGGGTAGGGCGCCTCGCGACGCGGACTGCAGTGTTCTTCGCCGGCCTCGCCGCGGTGTTGGTTCCCCTGGGCGCAGGTCTGGGGGCGATGGGGTCGCTGTTGACCCGGCACCGGGAGACTGTGACCACGGTCAGCGGGTTCGTCCTGATCGTGCTCGGCGTCGCGACGGTGTTCGGCAAGGGCTTCGCGTTCGCTCCTGCCCAGCGCGCCGCCAGTTCCGTGCGAGCCTCGGGAGCGTTCTCCGTGTTCGTGCTGGGCGCGGTGTACGGGTTCGCGGGCTTCTGTTCGGGCCCGTTGCTCGGCAGCGTTCTGGCCATCGCCGTGGCAGGCGGTGGCGCCGGATACGGAGGACTGCTCATGGCCCTCTACGCGTTGGGTATGACCGTCCCGCTGTTCGTGCTGGCGCTGCTGTGGGACCGCTTCGATCTGGGGCGGCGGCAGTGGTTGCGGGGCCGGGAGTTGGCTTTCGGACCGGTTCGCACGCACACCACGTCGCTCGTGTCGGGTCTGCTGTTCGTGGCGATCGGAGTGTTGTTCCTGCTCACCGACGGTACCGCCAACCTCGGCGGCATCCTGGGAGTGGACGACCAGTTCGAGCTCCAGGTCTCCCTCGGGGACTGGGCGAATTGTGTGTCCGATGCCGGTTTGCTGTTGGCGCTGGTGCTGCTTCTCTTCGTCGGAGTCGCAGCACGAATTCTGCGCCGACGCCGCACCGCGTCACGCGAGGCGGTGACGGGCGGCGCAGACGACGCCTGAACTACCGTGGTCGTGTGTGCCGGACACACGATCGATCAGGAGGACGCCGTGACCGAATCGCTCGTCTGGTTCCGCCGCGACCTGCGGGTGGGGGATCTGCCGACACTGAGCGCGGCGGGGGAGCGGGCGCTGGGGTTGTTCGTGCTCGACGACCGGCTACTCGGCCCGTCCGGCGGCCCGCGACGAGACTTCCTGTACCGCAGCCTGTCCGCGCTCGACGAGCAACTCGGTGGCCGTCTGCTCGTGGTGCGCGGCGACCCGGTCGAGGTGGTGCCCCGAATCGCGAAAGCGATCGCCGCGCGGGAAGTGCACGTCAGCGCCGACTACGGTCCGTACGGGCGCGAGCGGGACGCGGCTGTCGCCGAGCACGTGGACCTGGTGGCCACCGGTTCCCCGTACGCGATCGCACCGGGTCGGGTGACGAAGGACGACGGCAGCCCGTACAAGGTGTTCACGCCGTGGTTCAAGCGCTGGCTCGATCACGGCTGGCGCGGACCGGCCCGCACCGGCCCGGACACCCTCGACTGGATCGACCCCGACGACGTCGACGTGTCGACGGTGCGCACCGTGATTCCCGCACCCGACGGGCCCGGCCTCGCGGCGGGCGAGGCGGCGGCGCTGGAGCGCTGGCGGGAGTTCTGCGACGACGACCTGATCCGCTACGAGGACGAACGCGACCGCCCCGATCTCGACACGACCAGCCGGATGTCGGTGTACCTCAAGTTCGGCAACATCCACCCGCGGACCATGCTCGCGGATCTGGCCCGCAAGCGCAGTCACGGCGCCGAGCAGTACCGGCGGCAGGTGGCGTGGCGAGACTTCTACGCCGACATCCTGTTCCAGCGTCCGGACAGCGCGCGTCGCAACTACGTCGCCAAATTCGACGCGATCCGCCACGACACCGGACGCGAAGCCGACGCGCTGTTCGCGGCCTGGTGCGAGGGCCGCACCGGCTTCCCGATCGTCGACGCAGGCATGCGGCAACTGGCAACCGAGGGCTGGATGCACAACCGGGTGCGGATGATCGTCGCGTCGTTCCTGGTGAAGGACCTGCACCTGCCGTGGTGGCGCGGGGCGCGGTTCTTCATGCAGCACCTGGTCGACGGCGATCTGGCGTCGAACCAGCACGGCTGGCAGTGGACCGCCGGGTCCGGCACCGACGCCGCACCGTACTTCCGCGTCTTCAATCCGATCAGCCAGGGCGAGAAGTTCGATCCCACCGGCGACTACGTGCGGCGCTGGATTCCGGAATTGCGGGGCATCGGCGGCAAGGCGGTGCACGCGCTGAAAGATGCTCGGCCGGAGAACTATCCGGATCCGATCGTCGACCACGCCGAGGAGCGACGCGAGGCGCTGGCGCGGTACGGCGAGCTCAGCTGAGCGGGGGCATCCGGACGAAATCGCCCGGCCGCCAGGAGCCGTCGAATGAGCTCTCCTGCGGACCGTAGATCCGCAGGTACGCGAACCAGGCTCGGCCCGGGAGGGTCTGGACCCACAGGTTCTCGACGCCGACCGGAGCGTTGGGACCGAAGTAGAGGTCGATCGATTCCGAGTCGTTCTGTGGCAGTTCGAAGAGCGAGCGCAGGGCGGCCCGGCCCAGCGGAGTCCGGACCTGCGACCGGGTCTGTGCGTCGTAGACGGTGAGCGACCAGAACAAGCCGGCGGGAACGGGTGTGGGCACCGTCAGCGTGTAGTCGGCGTTGCCGTCGAGATAGTCGCCCCGTGAGTCCCGAGTCCCGAGCCAGTACAGGGAACCGCCACCGACCTGCCTGCGGAACATCGCCGGGGACGCGACGATCGCCTGCGCGAACCAGCGGTCGCGCGCCTCGAGATCGAGCCCGGTGGGCGTCTCGAACTCGGCGTTGTCCGGGACCAGCCCCACCCACTCCCACGCACGATTCGGCCACGCGATCCGGTCGGGACGGGTCCCGGCGAAGGCAGACACCAGCATCTGATCGCGGCCGACCCGGGCCGCGCGGTCGAGGATCCGGGTGGTTCGCGCATCGGGTGCGAAGGGCGCGCCCTTCCGGATGCCGAGTCCCGCGAGCAGGCCGTACATGGGTCGGAACTCGTCCACCACCGGTTCGCGGTCGATGATCCCGTGCAGCACCGTCCAGAATTCGGTGTTGTCCTCCCACCGCAGGCAAGTGCTGTCGAGCGGCTTGTCGCTGAAGTCGACGAAGGTGAGGCACTCGGTGTCCGCACCCAGGCGATGAATCTTCACCTCGCGCAGCGCCTCGAGCGCGCCGTCGATGTCGCCGCCGACGGGCAGCGCACGGAGGGCCATCAACACCGTGAACGAGTTCGACCGGCCCACATGACAACCCGACGGGACATCGCCGTCGTATCCCGGGGGCAGCACCACGTGCCGTCCGCCCTTCCCCTCGTCCGGGCCGGGGATGCCCATGTCCATGATCCACCGCTGGTGGTGATCGTCGATCAGTCCGATGTAGGGGCCGGCCGGGAGTTCGATCACCATCGGGCCGTCGCGCAGATCGAGGGCGGCCGCACCGTACGGGGTGTCGGAGTTGAGCGTGAAACCGACCTGCAGCGGTCCGGTCGACGCGATCCCCACCGCCGCGTTGTCGGCGATGCCGATCTCCCGGTTGCCGTTGAAGATCCCCTCGACGGACACCGTCGGGTACCAGAACCGATAGGCGGTCACCGCCCGCTGGAAGTCGGCGTCGTCCCGCGCGCGGGCGGCGGACTCCGCCGTCGGGTACCCGCCGGGGAGGTCGTACGGGGCGTCGTTCGTCGGGTCCGGTCTCGTCATCGCAGTTCCTCCGTCGGTGGGCCGTTCGGTCCTGTCCCACGAATGAACCGCACCGCCGCGAGGTCGGCCTCATCCGCAGGGGGTGAGCGCCGGTTTCGTTCCGCTCGGGTTCGGGTAGGTGGACGAGACGGCCGACATGGAAGGAGACACATGACGCGCGACGTGGAGAAGCGGTGGTCGGACCCCCGGACCTTCCGGCGAGCGGTGCTGTTCGACGCGATCACGATCGTTCTCGCCCTCGTCGCGATGGCCGTCACGATCTCGGTGGGGTCCTCGTCCGGGGACTGCGCTCCGGGCGAGGGGCGACTGTGTACCGACACCGCACGCATCGTGGTGGTGGTGGTGGTGCCGTCGGCTCTACTGCTGCTCGGCGGAATCGGTGCTTTCGTCCAGGCCTACCGCGCGTGGCGTCGCGACGGGACGTGGCCGATCTGGCAGGCAGCGGGCTGGTTCCTGTTTGTCCTGATGCTCGTCTATCTGGGCATCGCGACGCGGAGCGTGGCCGGCTGAGCCTGCCCCGAGCGAAGGGGCGCGCGTCCCACCCAGTGGACGCCCCCACTTTCGAGACCGCTGGCACCGGTATAGCCTCGGGCCGCCCCTCGACGGAAGGATTTCCGGTGTCTCAGATCACTCCCCCCGATGTGTTCGCGCCAGCCAAACTGGGTCCGGTCACGCTGCGCAATCGGATCATCAAGTCCGCGACGTTCGAGGGACGCACCCCGCAGGCACTGGTCACGGACGATTTGATCGAGTTCCATCGCCAACCCGCCGCAGGTGGGGTCGGTATGACCACCGTCGCGTACTGCGCCGTGCAGCCCGAGGGGCGCACCGAGCGCGGCCAGATCTGGATGCGCCCCGAGGCGGTGCCCGGGCTGCGCAAGCTCACCGACGTCATCCACAACGAGGGCGCGGCGGTGTCGGCGCAGATCGGCCACGCGGGCCCGGTCGCGAACGAGAAGTCGAACGGGCTGCCCGCCCTGGCGCCGTCGATGTCGTTCAGTCCGTTGAGCATGAAGAAGATCCATGCAGCCACCGCGTCCGACATCGCGCGGATCACGGCGGCGCACGCCGACGCGGCGCGGTTCGCAATCGAGGGCGGCTTCGACGCCGTCGAGATCCACTTCGGCCACAACTACTTCGCGAGTTCGTTCCTGAGTCCCAAGCTGAACAAGCGCAAGGACAACTACGGCGGATCGCTCGAGAACCGTGCACGGATCGTGCGGGAGACGGCGCGGGCCGTGCGCGAGGCGGTCGGCGACCGGATCGCGGTCCTCGCCAAGCTCAACATGGACGACGGTGTGCCCGGTGGCTTCTGGGTGGACGAGGCGATCCAGGTGGCGCAGTGGCTCGAGGCCGACGGCAGCCTCGACGCGCTCGAACTGACGATGGGTAGCTCACTCCTCAACCCGATGTACCTGTTCAAGGGTGATGCCCCGGTTCGCGACTTCGCGAATGCGATGCCGCAGCCGATCAAGCTCGGCGTACGCATGGTCGGCAAGGCCTTCATCAAGGCCTACCCGTACGAGCCGCTGTTCATGCTCGAGCAGGCCCGTCAGATCCGGGCCGCGGTCAAGATGCCGCTGGTGCTGCTCGGTGGCGTCACCGACAAGGCCGGCATGGACACCGCGATGGGCGAGGGCTTCGAGTTCGTCGCGATGGCGCGGGCGCTGCTGCGGGAACCCGATCTGATCAACCGGATCCAGGCCGAGGAACGTACACGTTCGCTGTGCATCCACTGCAACAAGTGCATGCCGACGATCTTCTCGGGTGCGCGTTGCGTGCTCGTGGACCCCGTTCCGGTGCGTGTGCGCGGCTGACGCGGCCGGGTCCTAGATACAGTTCCACGCGAAGTCGATCGCGTCGCGGACATCGTCCGCCCAGTCCTCCCAGACCTGCTCGGTGGTGAGCACACCGGCGACGCCGCACAGGGAATCGGTTGCGGCGCGGACGATGTCGAGTGCCAGGTGGAACTGGTAGCCGCCGACGGTGGCGAGATGGCCGTAGTCGGTGTCCTCCGGGGAGTTGTGCAGCGACGAGACGTCGAGCGGTCCACCGTCGCGACTGGTCGCCGCACCGAGCGACGCCAGTTCGACGATGTCCGCGACCGCCCGCGTGGGCAGGGGCAGCGTCAGCCGACCCGGTGCCGTCACCAGGCTCCCGACCGATTCGAACGCCGGGGGGAGTCCGAGGTCGACGTCGTCGGCCTCCGCCACGGCGGTGAACCGCGCACGCGCGTGCTCCGACGCGGCGGCCAACTGTCGGGCGACGTCACCACCGGAGGACGATTCGAGGGCCGCGAGGATCCGGAGGCGATCCGCCGCCGATCCGAGCAGCGTCCAGGCCGTGCTCATCCGCCCGGACTCGATCAGGGCCGCCGCGTCGAGCAGGGTGGCCAGGATCTCCTCGTATTGGGCGATCGACGCGATCAGGCGCAGTCCGGGGCCGCCGACCCAGAACGGGTCCTCCGCGGCGTCCCGCCGCTCGGCCGCCCGGGTCGCGGCCAGATCAGGCGCCAGGCAGGCCTGGACGGTGACTACGACCTCCCGCAGGAGGGCGGCCTGGTTCGACAGCTCGATGCCCTCGGGATCGTGCAGGAAATGGCGCCGTGTGCTGTTCGCGACGAGGTCGCGCAGGAGTGCGTGGACGGACGGCGTGGCGACTACGGACAATTCTCCCCCTCGGGGCGATTGCGAATTGATGGTGTCGAATCCGATGATCGTTTGGATCCTGTTCGTAAACATACCGTGATCGAACCGTGATGGTCAACCCCTATGCGCGCCTGACCTGCCCTTTTGGTTGTTTAAGCTAAATTGCCATTTGGTACGAATTGGTGCCGAATATCCGATTTATCCGAAAAGAAGGGCCCCGCCCCTGAGTGGGGTGAGGCCCTTGCGGCGGTGTCGGCGTTACCCGCGCAGCAGCTTTTCGAGCGCGTCGAGGACCGACGGATCCTCGATGGTCGACGGCACGGTGTACTCGTCGTGGTCGGCGATCTGACGCATCGTCTTGCGCAGGATCTTGCCCGAGCGGGTCTTCGGCAGCGCCTGCACGACGGTCACGTCACGGAACGTGGCGACCGCGCCGATCTGCTCGCGCACCATCGCGATCAGTTCTTTGCGCAGGATGTCGTCCTCGATCTCGACGCCGGCCTTGAGGACGACGTAGCCGCTGGGGCGCTGGCCCTTGAGCTCGTCGTGAATGCCGATCACCGCGCACTCGGCCACCGCGGTGTGCGATGCGACGACGGCTTCCATGCTGCCCGTCGAAAGACGGTGTCCGGCAACGTTGATGACGTCGTCGCTGCGGCCCAGGACGAAGACGTAACCGTCCTCGTCGATGTATCCCGAGTCGCCCGTGAGGTAGTAGCCGTCGAACGTCGATAGGTACGACTTCACGTACCGGTCCTCGTCGCGCCACAGTCCCGCCAAGGTGCCCGGCGGCAGCGGCAGTGCGATCACGATGTTGCCTTCGGTGCCTGCCTCGACCGGTGTGCCCTCGCCGTCGACGATGTCCACGCGGTAGCCGGGTACGGGCACCGTGGGGGAGCCCGCCTTGATCGGCATCGGCTCCAGCCCACGAAGATTCGCGCAAATGGCCCAACCGGTCTCGGTCTGCCACCAGTGGTCGATCACCGGGACGCCCAGCTTCTCGGTGGCCCACACGTAGGTGTCGGGGTCGAGCCGCTCGCCCGCGGCGAACAGTGTCGTCATCGAGGAGATGTCGTACTTGGCGAGCTCGGTCGCCTCCGGGTCGGCCTTACGAATCGCGCGGATCGCGGTCGGCGCTGTGAACAGTGCGGTGACCTCGTGCTCCTGGATGACTCGCCAGAACGCGCCCGCGTCCGGGGTGCCGACAGGCTTACCCTCGTACATCACCGTCGTCGCACCGGCGAGCAGTGGCGCGTACACGATGTACGAGTGGCCCACGACCCAGCCGACGTCCGACGCCGTCCACATGACCTGGCCGGGTCCGAGGTCGTAGATGTTGCGCATCGACCACGTCAGTGCAACGGCATGACCGCCGTTGTCGCGGACCACGCCCTTGGGCTTACCCGTGGTCCCCGAGGTGTAGAGGATGTAGAGCGGGTCGGTCGCAGCGACTGAGACCGGCGCGGCATCGGTTGCGTCGGCGGCCAATTCGTCCCAGTCGAACCATGCGGCGCCGCGGTCACGGTAGTCGGCGGCCGCGCCGGGAATGCTCTCGCGGTTCTTGACGATCACCGTATGCGGCGGGGTAGCCGACAGGCCGAGCGCCTGGTCGACCATGGGGAGGTACTCGATGGTGCGTCCGGGCTCGAGGCCGCCCGACGCGGTCACCAGGACCACCGGCTGGGCGTCGTCGATGCGGGTGGCGAGTTCCTTCGCCGCGAAGCCGCCGAAGACGACCGAATGCACGGCGCCGATGCGGGCGCACGCGAGCATCGCGATCGCGGCCTCCGGAATCATCGGCATGTAGATCACGACGCGGTCGCCGGCCACGACGCCCTGCTCGGCGAGCACACCCGCGAACCGGGCGACCTCGGCGAGCAGTTCGGAGTAGGTGTACGTCCGCTTCGCCGGCACCATCGCGGAGTCGTAGATGAGCGCGGCCTGGTCGCCGCGGCCGTCGCGCACGTGCCGGTCGAGCGCGTTGAAGCACGTGTTGAGGGTGCCGTCCGCGAACCAGCGGTACAGCGGGGCGTTCGAGTCGTCCAGCGCGCGGGTGGGCGCGGTGTCCCACTCGACGGCCTCGGCGGCGGCGAGCCAGAACTTGTCCGGCTGCTCCACGCTCTCCTGGAACGCTGCGGCGTAGGCCCCGGTCGCATGCTCGGCGGTGCTCATCGATTCGTGTCCTCTCGGTTCCGACACTGCGTCGGAGACGCACGCGTGACTCTGCATCTGTGATGCACACAACACCCTATTCGACCGACGGTCGGTGGCCGGGAAGACAACCGTCTGCCGCGCCCTCGTGCGGCGGACGGCGGGGAACAGGCGATGAACGGCCGAGGTCAGCCCCTGCGCAGCGTGCGGTAGTGCACGCGGGTCTCGGCGTCGAGGTGCTCGGTGGCGTAGCTCAGTGCGGTCGCACCCATCTCGGCAGCGTGATCGTCGAGGAACCCGAGCAACAGGCCCCGATCCACCCGCTTACCCACCTCGCGGAGCATCCAGCCGGTGGCCTTCTGGGTGAGATCGCGCCGGTCGTTCAGGACCCGGGCCGCCAGATCGAGTGTCGTCGACGCGTCGCCGCGGCGGATGAACCCGAACGTGGTGAGCAGCGCGACGCGTCGGCGCCACAGGTCGTCGTCGGCGCCGAGTTCGAACACGAGCTCGCGGGGCTTGTCGAACAGCCAGTCGCCGAGGATGTACAGCGCCGACAGGTCCACCAGGTCCCAGTTGTCCACCCGTCCGCGCAGCACGGCCGCCAGGTAGTGCTGGGCTATCCGCTCGCGGGCGTCGTCGTCGCGATTGCGCGCGCGACTCGCCCGCGTGAACTGTTCGACGAGGATCAGCAGGCCCGCCAGTCGGTGCTCGTGAACGGGGCTGTCCAGGAGCGCATCGACATCGTCGAGTGCCAGATGCGCAAATCCCTTGGCCACCTTGCGGATCGCCGGCACTCGGACGCCGACGAACACGTCACCCTCGCCGTACTCGCCCGGCCCGGTCTTGAAGAACCGCTGCAGCTGCGCGGCGTCGTCGGCGTCGGCGATCTCGGTCAGGACGGCGACAACCTCGTCTGCCTTGCTCGCGGGCGTCAAGACGCGGTCTCGGTCGCCTCGGAATCGTGTACAGCGCTGAGTCGCCCGACGAGGTCGACGGCAACGTCCCGCAGGCGTGTGTTCGTAGTCTGGGACTGCTTGCGCAGCAACTGGAACGCGTCGTGCGCGTCGATCCGATGAAGGGCCATCAGCATGCCTTTCGCCTGCTCGATGGGTGCCCTCGTCTCGAGCGCGCGTTGCAGCGCCTCCGCAGCATCGCGTGCGGACTTGAACCGCGCGAACTCGCCGATGGCACGGGAGACCGTGCCGGTGAGCAGTTCCAGGACGTCGGCGTCCACCTCGTCGAACGCGGCGCGCCCGCGGCCGTACAGGTTGAGTGCGCCGAGGGTGCGATCGTCGATGAACAGGGGAGCGGCCAGGAAGCTGCGGATCCCCTCTGCGCGGGCGGATTCGGTGAAGGCCGGCCACCGGTCCGTCGCTTCGTCCAGATCGACCAGCACCGTCTCCCGCGACCGCGAGGCGTGCAGGCAGGGGCCCTCGCCGGCGGCGTACTGCTCGTGGTCCACGCGCAGGGTGCGGCCGTCGGTGTAGGCGGCCGTGTACGTGCGTGCGCCGAAGTCGACGGTTACGCCCGTGCTGTCGGCGCCGCCCACGACGTCGTGCGCCACCTCCGTCACGCGCTGCAAGAGATCGACCAGGTCGTCCTCGTCGGTGATGCTCTCGCCCAGCGACAACAGCAGCGATGCGAGTGTGGTCGGCGACAGGTCCGACTGTTCCGCGACTGCCACGACGTCGGCGGCGTGCATCGGGGTGGCCGAGGTGACGGGCGCCCGTCCGTTCGTGAGCGGGTCAGTGCCGACCATGGCGCCGCCCTCCTTCTGTCTGGGGTGTGCGTCGGGGGGTCATCGCCACTCCTCCAGTAGGACCGCCAGCGATGCCGCTGCGCGCCGGTGCTGGCCACGTGCCGCGTCCGGGCTCAGTCCCAGCAGCCTGCCGATCTCCGGAAAAGTCATCGATTCCACCTCTCTCATCACCCATGATGCGCGTTGTCGAGGGGGTAGTTGCCACAAGGCGCCGTCGAGGGCCTTCATGAAGGCGTTGTTCGACGCCATCGCCGCTGGTTCGCGATCTCGTCGATCCGGGAGTGTGTCCAGTATCTCGTCGTCCACCATGTCCGGCCGTCGACGCCGGTGGAGATCGAAGATCTTTCGGGTGCAGATCGCGAACAGCCACGTGCGGATCGAGGCCTCGCCGCGAAACGATGCCAACTGGTTCCAGGCGGCGATGAATGTCTCCTGGACGACGTCCTCTGCCGTGTCCTCGTCCGGGGCGAGTGGCCGGCAGAATCTGCGCAGTTCGGGACCGTAGCGGTCGACGAACGCCGCAAAGGTGTCATCGGGGCGGCTGCCCCGGTGAAAGGCATGGCCGAGCCCTTCAGACTCGTCCACGGCCTGTTCGGTCACTGAATACACTCCTCCCGTCGAAGCCGTCGCGGGAGTGAGGCACGCAGACTTTACACCGGGCGGCAGACCCGACCGTGAATCGCCAGGGCGGCCGAGCTGCGACGTCGAAATGTGGGACACATCACAGTCGAACGGTGTTCGGTTCGGTGTCCGGGCAGCGTCTAACGGTTGGGAGAGCAGGTGCGAACGGTTTTTCGTGAGAAGGTGAGAGCGCTGGGAAAAGAGCGATAGGCACGCGAATCGATCAGGTGCGCAGCATCGTTCGAGGGGTCGATGCCATGCATGTACATGACCGCGGACGTGTTCCGTGTGTCCCGTGGTGGTTGGAGCGCTCGTGCCGCTGACGCGTGAGCACACCAAGAGGTACAGAGATGCCCTGGTCGCCTTGGCTGCGGCGACGCAGCGGCCGGCGAACATCGTCAACCTGGGCGGTATGTATGCGATTCGCGTCGAGTTCGAGTTGAGTCGGTACCTTCTCGCCACCAATGAGGGCGGAGATCTCTCGACCACGGTGGACGGTGGCGAAGGGACGTGGTCGGTGCAGTTCTTCGGTCCGTCCGACGTGCGGCTCGCGGCAGCGGACCGGAAATGGCTCGTCGACGCGTTCGACGCGGTGATCGACGAACTGCGGGCGGCGGACTGGTGGCGTGACGACGGAATGTCGTTCGGCGAGTTCGCGCCGTCGAACACCTGAGCTCGACACCGCCGCCTTCGTGGCGATCATGGTGCCGACAGTGGTGGCCGGGTCGTCCTGAGCGCCCACTCTTTGCCTGTCCGGGTAGGAACCCGCGTGTCCAGGGAAGGAACGGGCGCTCAGGACGAGGGGTCAGCTGCCGAAGAGCGAGCCGAGGGAACCTGCGGGCGTGGGGTACTCGATCTGCACGATCGACACGGTGCCGCTGTTGTTGCCCGTGACGTAGGCCTGGCTGCCGTCAGGGGAGATCGCAACTCCCACGGGAAACAGTCCGACCGCGACGCTCGGGCCGGCGGTGTCGTCGGCCGTCTCGAGCGACACCAACTTCGCTTCACCGCTGAGAGGCACGTAGACGCGACTTCCGTCCGGCGTGACGGCTACCGCGGTGGGGCCCTCGCCGACCGGGACCGTACGGGCGACGGTGTTGCTGGTCGTGTCGATCACGACGACGGTGCCGGCCTCGTTGTCGGCCACGTAGGCGCGCTTGCCGTCCGGGGCGATCGCGATTCCTGCCAGGCCCACTCCGGCGGGTATCGATGTCACGACGGAGTTGTTCGAGGTGTCGACGACGTCGACCGCCCCGTCGAACTGATTCGCGATGTAGGCGTGGGTTCCGTCGGGGGTGAAGGCGATGCCGAAGGGACCGTCGCCCACTGCGAACGTGCTCGTCACGGTGTTGGTGGCAGTTTCGATGACGGAGATGTCGTCGCTGCTGCGGTTGGCGACGTACACGCGGGCGCCGTCGGGGGAGACCGCCACCGAGATCGGCCCGTCGCCCACGTCGATGCTCGTGGTCGATGTGTCCGTCGCGGTGTCGATCACCGCGACATTGCCGTCGAGCAGTTGCGCGACATAGGCGCGGGCACCGTCGGGCGTGACAGCCAGTCCTGCCGGACCCTGTCCGACATCGATTCCGCCCTGTACACCGGACGTGGTGGCGATCGAGATGACGTTGTTGCTCAGATTGCCGGTCACGAAGGCGCGAGACCCGTCCGGCGTGAACGCGACCCCGAAGGGGCCGTCGCCGGCGCCGATCGTGCGGATCACGACGTCGGCGCCCGACGGAGGTGCCGTGACCAGTGTTGCGGCGAGTGCCGTGAGGACCACCGCCCCTGAGCGGATGGCGAATCTGTGGCTGGTGGTGTGTGCATGCGGTTTCATCAGAGGTCCTTTGTCCGAGTGGGCGAGCCATGTTCGAAGACAGAACGATTCGCCCGGACGTGACGATCGGTCACAGGCCGGACAACCCCGACATCGCGAAGACAGAAAGGTCGCTGCAAAGGGTCGCCACCGCCGCCGGAGTCCGAAAACCCTCACCACGAAGTGGAATTCGGAATCCAGCGGTAGACGCCGGTGGCGTGACAGGCAGGTTACAGGCAACTGCCACATCGGTGCGGGAAAACCGCATCCGGGCCGAATGTCACATGCGTACAGTCGAACTGAACGCATGTGACATTCGGTCGAGACGGGCGATTCAGATCCTGACGAGCATCTTTCCGACGTTGCCGCCGCGCATGAGCTGCAGGAAGGCGTCGACGGAGTTCTCGATGCCGTCGACGACGGTCTCGTCGAACACCACGTCGCCGGACGCCAGCCAGGGGCCCATCTTGGCGGCGAATTCGGGGAAGAAGTGGGTGTAGTTGCCGAGCGTGAAGCCTTGCAGCGTCAGTCCGCGGGTGATGATGTTGGCCATGTTGTCGGGCCCGGGGGTGCGCTCGGTCGCGTTGTACGCCGCGATGGCTCCGCACAGCGCCGCTCGGCCGCCGTCCCGCATCACGTCGAGAGCAGCCTCGAGATGGTCACCACCGACGTTGTCGAAGTACACGTCGATGCCGTCTCCGGCGATCTCCCGCAACTGCTTCCGCACGGGTTCGCGCTTGTAGTCGAATGCCGCGCTGTAGCCGTAGCGCTCGGTGAGCAGTTCCACCTTCTCGGCCGATCCCGCGGACCCGATGATCCGAGCGGCGCCCTCGAGCCGGGCGATCTGACCGGCAGCGGTTCCCACGGCGCCGGCGGCACCCGAGATGAACACCGACTCGCCGGGCTTCAGGTGGGCGATGTGCATCAGTCCGACGTACGCGGTCAAGCCGGTGAGCCCGAGGATGCCGAGGTATGCGGACACCGGGACTCCCGGAATCTCCTCTACGACACGGAAGCTCGCGGCATCGCCCTGTGCGACGTCACGCCAGCCGAGATCGTGCACGACGACGGATCCGACGGGATGGGAGGGCGAGGTCGACTCGACGATCCGTCCTACCGCGCCGCCGGTCATGTTCTCGCCCAGGGCGAACGGCGGAACGTACGACTTCACGTCGTTCATGCGGCCGCGCATATACGGATCGACGGAGAGGAACTCGTTGGCCACCCGGACTTGGTTGGGGGCGAGGTCGGGAAGTTCGACCACGGCGGTCCGGAAGTTGTCGGGCGTGGGCCATCCCACCGGGCGGGCGATGAGCTGGATCTGGGTGCTGGTCGACATGGGTGTGTCCCTTCGGGTGTGTGCGGGGTTCAGAGGATCAGTCCGAGTGAGAGGAGGATGACGGCGAGGAGGGGGAGCGTTCCCTGGGTGATCGCCGCCCGGGCCTTGTCCGGCGACGACAGCAACAGCACGAGCGCCGCGAGGAGCATGGATCCGGTTCCGGCGAACACGAGCGCCGATCCGACCGCGGTCGCGCCGATCAGGACGCCGACGATGCCGGCGGCCGTGACGAGTGCCAGAAACAGGTTGTAGAAGCCCTGGTTGAAGGCGAGTTCCTTGGTCGCGGCCGCTTCCTCGGTGCTGGTGCCGAACGTTGCACGGGTGCGCGGGGCGGTCCAGCGCAGCGACTCGAGGAAGAAGATGTAGACGTGCAGCACGCCGGCGAGTGCGGCGAAGATCAGTCCCGCGACGACCATGGTCACTCCTCCTTGTTTTGAACTGATCGTTTCAATATATACTGCAATGGTCGTTGCACAACGGGAAGTGAGGGTCGTCATGCCTCGGACGCAGGAGTTCGATACGGACGTCGTGGTGGGTCATGCCCGGGATGTTTTCTGGGACAGGGGTTTCGAGGCGACATCCGTCCCGCACCTCGAGCGGGCCACGGGCCTGAACCGGTCGAGCCTCTACAACGCCTTCGGCAGCAAGCGTGGACTCTTCGATGCCGCAGTGCAGGACTATTTGAACCGTGTCGTGCGCCCGCGACTGCGGATCCTCACAGACGAGCCCACCGCCCCCGACGCCGCCGCGCGCTACTACCGCAGTGTCGCCGACGCGATCGCGTCGCTTCCGGACGACTACCCGGGCCGTGGTTGCCTGCTTCTCAACAGCGCCGCCGGCTTCGCTGCGCACGACGACGCCCAACGGGCCGTGGTCGACGCCTACCGTTCGGAGTTGGCCGCGGCGCTGGCCCATGCCCTGCGCGCACTCGACCCCGAGACCGCGGCCGACCAGATCGTCCATCGCACCCGTCTCCTGACGTCGCTGTCGATCAGTGCGCTGCTGCTCTCCCGCGTCAATAGGGACGAGGCGGCAGCCCTCGCACGAACCGCGTTGGACCAGCTGACGGAATGGTCCGCGATGCGGGGCTAGCGGTCTCCTCGTCGCCGTGTGCACGGACCGGAGCAGGTGTTCACCTCCAGTGTCCTCCGCGGCGCCCCGCGAGGTCAGCTCTCGGGCAACCCCAGCGTGCGGAACCGGTCGAGTCGGGCGGAGATTCGGTCCTCGCTCGAAAGAGCGCGCAACGAGACGAGTTCCGCGGCGATGGCCGCGCCGACGCGCTGAGAGAACTCGACGGGCTCGAGCGCTGCGTCGGGCATCTCGGGGATGACGGCGTCGACGACGCCGCCGCGCAGCAGATCTCGGGACCGAATGCCCTGAGCGGCCGCCATCTCGGGAGCGTGGCTGGTGTCGCGGTGGACGATGGCGCTGGCGCCCTCGGGCGGAAGCGGCGCGAGCCAGCCGTTCTGGGCCGCGAGGACCCGGTCGGCGGGGAGCAGGGCGAGCGCCCCGCCACCGGTGCCCTGGCCGAGCAGCACCGAGACCGTGGGGCTGCGCAGCGTGACGAGGTCGGAGATGCAGCGTGCGATCTCGGGTGCCAGCCCGCGCTCCTCGGCCTCCTTGGACAACGCCGCTCCGAGGGTGTCGATCACCAGCACCAGTGGCAGCCGCAGCTCGGCGGCCATTCGCATGCCGCGTCGGGCCTCGCGCAGTGCGGCCGGACCCATCGTGTTCAGTGCCGACTGGCCGGCGCGATCCTGCCCGAACAGCACGCACGGCTGACCCCGGAACCTGGCCAGCGAAAGCAGCACCGTCGAATCCACTTCTCCCTGGCCGGTTCCGCTGAGGGAAACCCGCGTGGACGTCGCGTGGCGGACCAGTTCCCGGATCCCGGGGCGGTCGCCGCGGCGCGAGATCATCACGGACTGCCACGTCGGGATATCCGGAACATCCGGAAGATTGTGTTCTGCAACGTGATCTGCCACGGCCATGTCCGCGTCCGCGGGATCGACCAGCACGTGGAGCGCGCGGTCGACCAATTCGCGCAGTTGCTTCGCCCCGGCGACCCCGTCGATCACGCCGTTTCGGTAAAGGTTCTCGGACGTCTGCACGCCCTCGGGGAACCTCTCGCCGTAAAGGGCCTCGTAGACGCGGGGGCCGAGGAATCCGACGAGCGCGCCGGGTTCGGCGATCGTGACATGGCCGAGGGACCCCCACGACGCGAACACGCCACCGGTCGTGGGGTTGCGCAGGTACACCAGGTAGGGCAGGTGCGCGGCCTTGTGTGCCGCGATGGCGGCCGCGATCTTCACCATCTGCACGAACGCGAGCGTGCCCTCCTGCATGCGGGTACCGCCGGACGTCGGGGACGCCAGCAGCGGCAGGCCCTCGGCGGTGGCGCGTTCGATCGCGGTGGTGATGCGCTCGGCCGCGGCCACACCGATCGAGCCGGCGAGGAAGGAGAACTCGCACGCGATGACCGCGACGCGGCGCCCACCCAGCAGCGCGGTCCCGGTGATCACGGACTCGTCGACCCCCGACTTCGCGGCGGCGGCGTCGAGTTCGGCCCGGTACTTCGGGTCGGGGGACACGTCGAGCGGCGCGGTGTCCCACGAGACGTAGCTGTCGGCGTCGAACACCTGGCCGATCAGTTCTCGAGCCGAGAGCTTCTTCGTGGGCACGGGCTTTCCTCCACTTCGTACGAATCAGCGGCCGCCGACAAGAAGACCGTCGGCGGCCGCTGTCACGGTTCCAGCCTAGTTACCGTGCGAGCGCCTCACGCCACGAGACCGTCTTGCCCATCCGCAGGATCGAGCGCTGGTAGATGCGGGCGGCGACGGCGGACATCGCGATGGTGACCACCAGCATCAGCACGACGGTGGCCGCGATCTGCGCCCCGCTCGCGACACCCGCGGCGATGCGCAGCGGCATCAGGATCGCGGAGAACGGCGGGATCCAACTGAGCACGTTCGACAGCGTGCCCTCGGGGTTCTGTACGGCGCTGAAGGCGGCGAAGAACATCGCCATGATCAGGATGGTGAGCGGCATCGCGGTGGAGTTGACGTCCTCCTGGCGCGACACCATCGAACCGGTCGCCGCGTAGAGCACCGCGAAGAAGGCGAAGCCGAGGACGAACCAGCCCAGGGTGCCGACGAGCGTGCCCCACGCGGTGCCGCCCAGGGTGAGGACGCCGGTCGCGACGCCGGCACCGACGCCCACTACGCCGTACACCGTCAACTGCGCGAGACCGACCGCACCGATGCCGATCACTTTGCCCCACAACAGCTGCAGCGGTCGCAGCGTCGACAGCAGCAGCTCGACCACGCGCGACGACTTTTCCTCGACGACGCCCATCGCGACGTACATGCCGAAGGCGAGGATCTGCATGTACAGGAGGATCACGACGGCGGTGGAGAGCGCAATACGCTGTCCGCGTTCGGGATCCGGCGGATCGATCGCATCGACGGTGACGACGGCGGACTTGGTGCTCTCCGCCAGTTGTGCGGCGTCGACGCCCTGCGCGGCCAGTGCCGCGGTCTGGGCCTGCACGGCGACGGCGCCGTCGAGCACGACGCGCAGCGGTGCGTCGATCTCCGACTCGGTGATCGCGGTGACGCTGCCCCCGGTGCCCGGCACGACGGCGACGTCGAGGTCGCCGTTCTCGACCTGGCTGCGCGCGGCCTTCTCGTCGCCCACCTCGATCACCTCGACCGGGTTACCGGCCGCATCGCCGGTCGAGGTCAGTGCCGCGCTCAGCGACTGGTCGCCGACCAGGCCCACCTTGGAGCGGGAGTCGTCGTCGGACCCGGAGAAGATCGATGCGGCGACGATGCCGCCGATGATCGCGATCAGGACGATCACGTTGCTGACCACGAAGCTCTTCTTCTGGACCTGGGTCAGGAATTCGCGCCGGGCCACCAGGGCGATCGCGCGGGCAGGGCTCAGTCCGCTGCGGTCGCTCATGCGGACACCACCTCTCGGAACAGTTCGGTCAGGGACGGCTTGCGGACTGCGAACTTGTGCACGGGTCCGGTCTTCAGGGCGGCGTTCAGGACGGCCTGGTCGTCGGCGCCCGCACCCAGGGACAGCACGGTGCGGCCGTCGGCGTGGCTGACGGTCGACACCCCGAGCAGGTTGTCGGCCCACCCGTCCGGCGCCGCGGGCGCGTGGACGTCGAGCAGGACGTCTCCACCGCCGCGGAGTTCGTCGACCGTGCCGATCGAGTTCATCCGCCCCTTCGCGATGATCCCGACCCGGTCGCACAGGCGCTGCACCAGATCCAGCTGGTGACTCGAGAAGATCACGGGGACGCCGGTGTTCGCCTTTTCCACCAGGACGTCGCTCATGACGTCGACGGCCACGGGATCGAGGCCGGAGAAGGGCTCGTCGAGAATGAGGACGGCCGGATCGTGGACCAGGGCGGCTGCGAGCTGGACCCGCTGCTGATTGCCCAGACTCAGGGCATCGACGCTGTCGTTCACGCGTTCGGAGATGCCGAGTCGCTCGGTCCACCGACGGGCCGATTCGCTCGCCTCGCTGCGCGAAAGTCCGTGCAGTTCCGCGAAGTACGTGAGCTGTCGGCCCACCTTCATCTTGGGGTAGAGGCCTCGTTCCTCGGGCATGTAACCGATGGAGCGGCGGACCTCGAGGTCCACCGGCTTGCCGCCGAGTCGGACCTCGCCGCGGTCCGCGGCCAGGACGCCGAGTGCGATGCGCATCGCCGTCGTCTTGCCGGCGCCGTTGCTGCCGACGAATCCGAAGATCTCGCCGGGGCGGACGTCGAAGCTCAGTTCTTCGAGCGCGACGACGTCGCCGTACCGTTTGGCGATTCCGTCGAAGGTGAGGGTGTGGCCGGTCATGTGGTCTCCTCGTGGTCGTCGGTGTCAGGGTCGGGGCGGGTCCACGCCAGGATCATCGCGGGCGAGCACGCGCCGATGATCAGCGTGGTGAGAACGAAGAGTCCGCCTGAGTAGACGAGGTTGGATCGGTCGATGTCGAGGTCCAGCGAAGCGCTGATGATCAGGAACATCGCCGGGACGAAGGTCAGGACCTGGGTGACGGTGAGCCCGATCGAGCGTGCGCTGTCGCGCTGCTGGACCTCCCACTCGTCGAGAGCGCGGCGGGGGGCGTCGCCCTGGCGGCCCGAGACGATCTGCAGGGCTGTCCAGGTCACCATGAAGGCGAGGCAAGCCGGCAGCCACAGCAGCGGTCCGACGCGCATGTTCGTCAGGCAGACCGCGCCGACGGCGACCATGCATCCGAGAATCACGGCCAGGGTGACGACCAGGATGCGTCGTCGTGCCCGCGTCCGCCACCCGGGTAGCCAGTGCTTGAACTGCTCCTCGTTCTTCAGGAACCGCCGGGTGCGGAAATCCTGGTACCGCTCGAGTAGGCCGGTGTCAGCCATCGTCGTCGACTCCTCGTAATCGGTCGGCTCGGTACAACTCGGCGCTGATCGGTCCGAACTCGGTCCGGGAGAAAACGGCCTCCACGGGAAGCTCGAACACCGCGCAGATCCGCAACGCCAGGTCGAGGCTGGGATAGTGGTCGCCTCGCTCGAGCGCGCCGACCGTCTGAGGGTTGACCTCGATCAGTTCGGCGAGTTGCGCGCGGGACATCTTCCGTTCGGCGCGCAGCACGGCGAGGCGATTGAAGATGGGGAGACTCGTCCCACGCCGCACCGGACTCATGCAACACATCGTTAGGAAAACCCAACGATGTGTCAAATCGAGGGAACGCGCGAGCGGTTCCCCGATGGGTCTGTACGACCGCCTGTAGTACCCTCTGGTCATGCGGAACGGCCCAGGTGAGGAGCTCGCACGGCAGGTGCGTGGCCTCGCCGTCGCCGCGTCCGTCGTCGCCCTCGCGATCGGCGCCCACGGCCTCGCCGGTGGCGGCGTGCCGCAGGGGATGACGCTGTTGCTGCTCGGCGGCCTGGCTGCGGTGATCGCGGCCGCCGTGATCGCGGTGCCTGCGCTCGCGACCCGGCGCCGCTGGCTCGTGCCCGTGCTCGCGACCGGGCAGGTGCTCTCGCATGCCGCACTGTCCCTCGGTGACGCCCACAGCGGCATGCACGCGGGTTCACACCTCACCCTGCCGATGCTGGTGGCGCACTCGGTCGCGGTCGTCGTGTGCGCCGTCCTGATCGCGGGCGCCGAAAGCATCGGTCCTCGCGCCTGCGCGGCGATGCGTCGCATCCTGCCGCGGATCGTCGCGACCCTGCCGGTCCGACTGGAACCGGCGCTGCCGCACGTCGTCGCCGACATCCGGCCCGTGCACTCGTCCGTGCAGGTCGGACCCATCGCGCGCCGCGGCCCGCCCGCTTTCTGCTGAGCCCACTTCACTTCACCGCGTCACGGCCGTCATTCGCGCGCCGGCGACGCGCGTTCTCCCACACCCTGCGGGACTGCGCCCCGATTGCGCCCCGATTGCGCCCCATTGCGCTCGGGGCCGGCACGCGCCCGCACACGAAAGGCACACGTACATGAAGGCATTCACCCGCGCCCGCACTGTCGCGATCGGCATGACGGCGGCCACCGCGCTGGTCCTCACCGGCTGCAGCAATTCCGAGGAATCGGCGTCCGGTACGGACGCGTCCGCGATCGCGTTCGAGGACTCCTGGATCAAGGCCGCAGATTCCGGCATGACCGCGATGTTCGGGACGATCGTCAACGCGTCGGGCGCCGACGTCACCCTCACATCCGTCACCACCGGTGTCTCTCCTCGCGTCGAACTGCACGAGATGGCAGCCGACGGCACCGGCGCGATGAAGATGCGGGAGAAGGACGGCGGAGTCACCGTCCCCGCGCACGGTTCGTACGAACTGGAACCGGGCGGCGACCACATCATGCTGTTCGACCTGCCCGCACCCGTCCAGGCCGGCACGGATGTCCCGTTCACGTTCACGTTCTCCGACGGCGTGACCGCACAGTTCACGTCACAGGTCCGTGACTTCACGGGTGCCCGCGAGGACTACGGCAACGGCGAGGCACACAGTGGCTGACCTCAGCCGCCGGCAACTGTTCGGGGTCGGCGCCGCCGCGATCGGCGGTGTCGGCCTCGGGCTCGGGACGGGCGTGGCGGTCGCGCGTCCCGCGACGGCGGACGTCGTCGCGGAAACGGTCCCGTTCCACGGGGAACACCAGGCCGGAGTCGAGACTCCGCCGCCGGCGCACACCACGTTCGTCGGACTCGATCTGCGACCGGGAACCGACCGGGCGGCACTGGTGCGGCTGATGCGGGTGTGGACCGACGACGCCGTCCGGCTCACCGAGGGGCGCGGCGCTCTCGCCGACACCGAACCCGACCTCGCGACCGCGCCGGCGCGGCTCACCGTCACCGTCGGTTTCGGCCCGGGCGCGTTCCGGGCTGCAGGCCTGGACGACAAGCGCCCGTCGTGGTGCACACCGTTGCCGCCGTTCGAGATCGACAGACTCGAGGCTCGCTGGAACGACGGCGACGTCCTGCTCCAGGTCGGTTCGGACGACCCGGTCACCGTCGCGCACGCGTTGCGGGTGCTGCTCAAGGCCGCGCGCGTGACCGCGACGGTCCGGTGGGTCCAGCGCGGCTTCCGCCGGGCGCGGGGCAGTGAACCCGAGGGCACGACGATGCGGAACCTGATGGGGCAGGTCGACGGCACCGTCAACCCGAAGGGCGGCAGTGACGACTTCGCTCAGGTGGTGTGGAACGACGGCGTAGAGCAGCCCTGGCTGGCCGGCGGCACCTCGGTGGTGATCCGGCGCATCCACCTCGACCTCGACGGCTGGGACGAACTCGACCGTCCCGGGCGGGACGAGGTGATGGGCCGACGGATGTCGGACGGTGCCCCGCTCACCGGCGAATCCGAGCACGACGCACCGGACTTCGAGGCCGCCGGCCCGGGCGGGCTGAAGATCATCCCCGAGTTCTCGCACGTCGCGCGGGCGCGGCCGATGGCGCCGCGCGAACGATTCCACCGCCGCGCATACAACTACGACGAGGCGCCCGACGGCATCGGGGTGTCCGACTCGGGGCTGATCTTCGTCGCCTACCAGGCGGACGTCGACGCCCAGTACGTGCCGGTGCAGCAGCGACTGGCGGAGGCCGACATGTTCAACCAGTGGTCGACGCCGATCGGGTCGGCGGTGTTCGCGATCCTCCCGGGCTGCCGGAAGGGCGAGTACCTCGGCCGGAGTCTTCTCGGCTGACGGGGGAGGGCGGCGGCTCAGTCCTCGTTGAGCCGTCCGTCCTCCATTCGCCACCGCCGCGTGTGACGCATGGTGTCGAGCATCCGACGGTCGTGGGTGACCAGCAGCAGCGTGCCGGTGAACGACTCCATCGCCTCCTCGAGCTGTTCGATCGCCGGGAGGTCGAGGTGATTGGTGGGCTCGTCGAGCACCAGCAGATTGACTCCGCGGGCCTGCAGCAGGGCCAGCGCCGCGCGGGTGCGTTCGCCCGGTGACAGCGTCGCCGCCGACCGCAGCACGTGGTGACCCTTGAGTCCGAACTTTGCCAGCAGCGTGCGGACCTCGGCGTCGGGCCAGTCCGGGACCTGCGCGCCGAACGCATCCGAGAGGGGCTCGTCACCCTCGAAAAGATCACGCGCCTGGTCGATTTCGCCTACCGCGACACCCGAACCCAGCGTCGCGGAGCCCTCGTCGGGCGTGAGCTTGCCGAGTAGCACCTCGAGCAGCGTGGACTTTCCGGAGCCGTTCGGCCCGGTCACGAGAATCCGGTCGCCCCACTCGATCTGCGCGGTCACAGGTCCGAACGTGAACCCGTTCCGGCGGATCACGGCACCGTTCATCGTGGAGACCACGGCGCCGCTGCGCGGGGCCGCGGCGATCTCCATCCGCAGCTCCCACTCCTTGCGGGGTTCGTCGACCACCTCGAGGCGTTCGATCCGGCGCTGCGTCTGACGTGCCTTGGAGGCCTGCTTCTCCGTGGACTCGGCACGCGCCTTGCGGCCCATCTTGTCGGAGTCGCCGCCCTTGGCCTTGCGTCGGGCGTTGCGGACGCCGTGCTCGAGCCAGTTGCGCTGCATCTGGGCACGATCTTCGAGGGCCGACAGGTTGCCCGCGTACTCGTCGTACGCCTCGCGTGCGTGCCGTCGGGCCACCTCACGCTCGGCGAGGTACGAGTCGTACCCGCCGTCGTACACCGCGATCTGCTGCTGCGCGAGATCGAGTTCGACGATCCCGGTCACGGTGCGCGCCAAAAACTCTCGATCGTGACTCACCACCACCAGCGCGGTCCGGGTCTCGGCCACGAACTGCTCCAACTGCTCGAGGCCGGGCAGGTCGAGGTCGTTGGTCGGCTCGTCGAGCAGCAGGACGTCGTAGCGGGAGAGCAGCAGCGACGCCAGCCCCGCACGCGCAGCCTGTCCACCGGACAGCGCCGTCATGTGGGCATCGCCGGCCACGTCGAGACCCAGGTCGGCAAGGACCTTCTCGGCTCGTTCGGCGAGGTCCGCGCCGCCGAGCGCGAGCCACCGGTCCAGCGCGGGGGAGTAGAGGTCCTCGCCGCCGTTCGCGAGCGACTCGGCCGCGGCGTTCATCTCGGCCTCCGCGGCGGCCACGCCGGTCCTGCGGCCGAGGAACTCGAGGATCGTCTCGCCCGCGATCCGGTCGGGTTCCTGCGCGAGATAGCCGACGGTCGCGTCCGGCGGGCTGAGCGTGACCGTGCCCTCGACATCAGCGCTCCCGACCCCGGCGATCGTCGTGAGCAGCGTCGACTTGCCGGCCCCGTTGGCGCCGACCAGGCCGATCACGTCGCCCGGCCCGACCGTCAGGTCGAGGTCTGAGAAGAGCGTGCGCTCACCACGGGACGCGGAGAGGCCGGAGATACGCAGTGTTGCAGTCACGAGGCCCATTGTCCCAGGTCGGCGTCGGCGCGTTCGAAGCGGCCGCATGGCCTCGATGAACGAGGAATCTCGCGAATCCGCTCTCGTTCGCAAACGTAACGTATTACGGTGAAACGTAATGAACGAGAACGTGGGCAAGGTCGGACGTCCTCGTGACCCGGCCAAGGATCGTGCGGTTCTGGTCGCGGCGCGCCGGCTGCTCGGCGAGGTCGGCTACCAGCAGACGACGATCACCGCGATCGCACGCCGGGCGGAGGTCAGCGCGCCGGCGATCTATCGGCGGTGGCCCACGCGTGAGGCCCTGCTCGAGGAGGCTGTCCACGGCACCGGAGGGCACGCCTTCCCGGGGCCGACGGACGACCTGCAGGCCGATCTCGTGACGTGGACGCGCATCTTCCTCGTACGCGCTGCCAGCCCCGCTGCGCGTGCCGGTATTCCCGGACTCCTCGCCGACGCCGTCAGCGAGGAGGACCGAGAACGATTGTCGGCGTTGCAGGATCCGGTACGCGACGCCTTCTCGGCGCGTCTCGAACTGGCCGCGCGCAACGGTGAGATTCCGCGGGCGGTCGACCCGTCGATGATCTTCGACATCCTGTCGGGGACGACATCACTGCGGGGCGTGATCCAGGGAAGCTCAGGCGCCGACGAGTTCGTCGAATCGTTGGCCGGCGCGCTGTACGTCCTGGCGTGCAACGGCGCCGAGGTGTCAGCTGCAGTGGAAGGGGTTTGACAGTGCAGATGGACGTCCAGCTAGACGGTCGCCCGGAGAACGCCGCGCGGCGCGCGCGGGAACTCGTCGATCTCGGTGTCGACGGGCTCTTCACGTTCGAGGGCCCGCACGATGTGTTCCTACCCCTGGTGTCCGCGGCGGCGGTGGTCGACGCAGATCTGATGACGAACGTCGCGATCGCGTTGCCCCGCAGTCCCATGCATCTCGCGCACACGGCATACGACCTGCAGACACTCAGCCGCGGCCGCTTTCGTCTGGGCCTGGGCTCGCAGATCCGTCCGCACATCGAGAAGCGCTACGGCACGCAGTGGTCGCGGCCCGCCGCACGGATGCGCGAGACAGTGCTGGCGATCAAGGCGATCTTTGCTGCGTGGGAGGGCAATTCGCGTCTGCGATTCGAGGGCGAGTTCACCACTCACACCCTGATGACCCCGACGTTCGACCCCGGGCCCAATCCGTACGGCCCGCCGCCCATCTGCCTGGGCGCGCTCGGACCGGTGATGACGCGAACGGCCGCCGAGGTGGCTGACGGCCTGCTGGTGATGCCGTTCAACAGCGTCCGTCACTACCGGGAACGCACGGTGCCGGCGATCGAGGAAGGACTCGATCGGGCCGGTCGTGCTGCCGCGGATCTCGCGATCTATCCGCAGGTGATCGTCGGGACGGGGCGCACCCCGGACGAACTCTCCGCGGCATCCCGCGGCGTGCGGAGCCTGCTCGCGTTCTACGGGTCCACGCCCGCCTACCGGCCCGTGCTCGACGTCGAGGGATGGGGTGAGCTTCAGCCTGAACTCAACGCGCTGTCCAAGATCGGGGAATTCGCCGGCATGGCAGATCTGATCGACGACAAGATGCTCGGTACCCTCGCGGTGCACGGCACACCCGAGGAGTGTGCCGCCGAGATCGTCGAGCGATTCGGTGCCTACAGCGACCGCGTGTGCTGCTACTTCCCGGGCTACCCGATCCGCGACGAACACATCGCTGATCTGGTCGCCGCCGTGAAGAAGCTGACGTCGTGAGCGATGTACTCGTCGAGATCGACGGGGGCGTAGCGGTTCTCACGCTCCACCGGCCGGAGGCGCGCAATGCCTTCACCGCCGACATGGGTCGTCGACTCGGTGATCTGTACGGCGACCTCGACGCCGACGACGATGTTCGAGCCGTCGTGGTCACCGGCACCCCGCCTGCATTCTGTGCGGGAGCCGACCTGTCCTCGGGCGGCGAGACGTTCGCGTCCCCGGCGGACGGCGCGTTCACCGCGTCCCCCGTGAATCCAGCCGCGTTCGAGATCCGGAAGCCGGTGATCGCGGCCGTGAACGGGCACGCCATCGGCATCGGGCTCACACTGGCGATGCAGGCCGACATCCGCATCGTCGCGGACGACGCCAAGTACGCGATCCCGCAGGTGCGTCGGGGCGTGGTGCCGGACGCGATGTCGCACTGGACGGTTGCGCGAACCGCGGGCATGGCGGTGGCGGCGGAGGTCCTGCTCACCGGACGCACCTTCGACGGCCGCGAGGCCGTCAGCTTGGGTATCGCGAGCCGGTCGTTGCCCGCCGACGAAGTGCTGCCGGCCGCGCTGGACCTGGCGCGCGACATCGCGATCAACGTCGCGCCGATGTCGGCGGCGCTGAGTAAACGCTTGTTGTGGGACACGGCCCGTTACGGATTCACGCCGCAACAGGTCGCCGACTACGAGACCGAGCTTCATCATCGCGTCATGGGCGGCCCCGATGCCGCCGAGGGTGTGCGGGCGTTCCTCGAACGCCGCGATCCGGAGTGGACGACGCGGGTATCGACGAACTGGAAGGAACTACCGTGGGAATGACAGGTTTCGGCCCCGACAGCACCACCGACGACGTTCGCGACGGCATCGACCTCACCGGTCGGACGGCGCTGGTGACCGGGGTGACGAGCGGGCTGGGTGGGGAAACTGCCCGCGCACTGGCGGCGTCTGGCGCGGCGGTGATCCTCACCGCGCGCGACGGCGATGCCGCGGCCGTCGTGGCCGCGGGTATCCGTGAGGTTGTGCCCGGTGCCGAACTGAATACCCTGGCAATGGACTTGGCCGACCTGTCCAGTGTTCGTGCGGCCGTCGACAATCTCGGCGCACAACCGATTGATCTGTTGATCAACAACGCCGGGGTGATGTACACGCCGTTCGAGCGCACGTCGGACGGGTTCGAGTTGCAGTTCGGCACGAACCATCTGGGCCACTTCCTGCTGACCAACCTGCTGCTGTCGAACCTGAGGCTCGCGGCAGACCGATCAGGCACGGCGTCGCGCGTGGTGACCGTCTCGTCGGACGCGCACCGGGCGCACGCCGTCGATCTCGTCGATCCGAACTTCCAGGACCGCCCGTACGACAAGTTCGTGTCGTACGCACAGTCCAAGGCGGCCAACGTGCTCATGACCGTCGAAGTGCAGCGGCGCAACGCGGACAGCGGGATTCATGCCTTTTCCGTGCATCCGGGGGTGTGCGCCACCGGGCTCTCCCGGCACATGTCCCGAGACGATTTCGCGGAGATGAAGCGGATGAGTGCCGGCAAGCCAGGTCTGCTGTCCAACCTCAAGACGATCCCGCAGGCGGCAGCAACGTCGGTGTGGGCGGCGACAGCACCCGAACTCGGCACGGACGGCGGGGCCTATCTCTCGGACTGCGCCGTCGGCAGGGCCTCCCGCCACGCCGTGCACCCGGATACTGCGGCCGCGCTGTGGGCGTTGTCGGACAAGCTCGTCGGGCTCTGACGGTCCCCGAACCGCACATCGGGGTCGATCGCATTGTCGCGGTCGACCCCGATGGGCATTGGGCTACCGCGATTCCGGCGGGAGCATCAACAGCGCCTCGTTGTGCGCGTCCAGCAGAATCTGGATGCGGTCGCGGCCGCTGCGGCGTTCGGCCTTCTCCTCGTTGCCCTTCGTGATGAACACCGGGCCGTTCCCGATATTCGCCACGGCCTGAGCGGCCACGTCGGCCGGTTCGGAGACGTGTAGACCGTCGATGTCCATGTTGAGTCCAGCCCGGTCCATGGCCGGCGTCCGGGTGACGCCGAGGACCATCTCGAGGACGTCGACGTCGTACTCGCGCATCTCGAGCCAGAGGCCCTCGGCGAACGTGCGGCAGAACGACTTCACGCCCGCGTAGATGCTGATCCGCACCGACCCCGACATGCCCTGCATCGAACCCATGAGCATCAGACCACCACGACGACGCACCTTCATCGGCGCGCCGAAGTGCTGGATCAGCTTCAGCTGCGTGGTGATGTTGAGATCGATGACCTTCTGGAACCGGTCCAGGTCGCCGGTGACGAACTCGTGGCCGTAGGTGTTGGCGCCCGCGTTGTAGACCAGCAGTCCCACCTCGAGATCGTCGGTGACGGTGCGGATCTTGTCGAGCACGTCGGCCTCGGTGAGGTCGACGGACAGTGTGCGCACCTCGACACCGTTCGCACGGGCCCGCTCCGCGGTCGCCTCGAGCGGCTCCGGTTTGCGGGCCAGCAGGACCAGGTTCAGGCCGGCCTCGGCGAGCTGGACTGCGAGTTCCGCGCCGACACCTTCGGACCCACCCGCGACGACGGCCCACGGTCCGTATTTGGCAATGTCGATCATTGTTCGATCCCCTCGTCGTTCGAAACGGACTGCACGCGACAGGCACGTAGAGTCGTGGCCACCCGCGATGCGGGTGGCCACGAACAATGCTGTGTTACTTGGATTCCGGCGGAAGCATCGCCTTCGAGGCGGCCTGCGCGGCCAGCAGCAGCTCGACACGGTTGCCGCCGCTGCGCTTCTCGACGGCGCGCTCGTTGCCCTTCGCGACCACGACCGGGCCGTTGCCCAGGTTGGCGAGTGCCTGCGCCGCAACGTCGGCGGGCTCCGAGACGTTCAGTCCCGGGATGTCCATGTTGAGTCCGGCGCGGGCCATCGCCGGGGTGCGGGTGACGCCGAGGACCATCTCGAGGACGTCGACGTCGTACTCGCGCATTTCCAGCCAGAGACCCTCGGCGAAGGTGCGGCAGAACGACTTCACGCCCGCGTAGATGCTGATCTGAGCCGAGCCGAGGAAGCCTGCCATCGAGCCCACCAACAGCAGGCCGCCGCGACGACGATCCTTCATGGGGGCACCGAAGTGCTGGATCAGCTTGAGCTGACCGGTGATATTGAGGTCGATCACCTGCTGGAAGCGATCCAGGTCGCCGGTGACGAACTCGTGGCCGTAGGTGTTGGCGCCGGCGTTGTAGACGAGCAGTCCCACCTCGAGCCCGTCGGTGACGCTGCGGATCTTGTCGAGCATGTCCGCCGCCGTGAGGTCGACGGACAGTGTCCGGACCTCGACGCCCTTGGCGCGCGCCTTCTCGGCGGCCACCTCGAGCGGTTCCAGCTTGCGGGCCAGCAGGACCAGGTTCAGGCCGGCCTCGGCGAGCTGAACGGCGAATTCCTCGCCGACTCCCTCGGAGCCGCCCGCGATGACGGCCCACGGCCCGTACTTGGCTGCGTCGATCATGTATCGGTCCCTTCGCTTTTCGATCCCGACGTTCGGGAATGAACTGCCTGATCGGTCGTCCGCTCAGTCAGGTATCCCCGAGTATGGTGTGACGTGGGTCGCAAACCGCCCCCGATTCCACTGGTCGGGACTGGTATCGCGCGCCGCGTCAGGCCACCCGGTCGATCACCGATTCCGCGTAGTTCTCGAGGTTCGCGATCTTCTGCTCCAGCGGTTCGGCGTCGGGCGCGACCTCGTAGGAATTGCGGAACCCCACGATTACATCGGTGATGCCCTTGTCTTCGAGTCGCTTGATTCCGTCGACGGTGAACGCATCCGCGGAAGCGACGTGAATCTCGAACGGTGCATCGGTCTTGCCCTCCGCCGCACGGATCTTCTGCAGTTTCTCCAGCATCCGATCGAGTTCCTCGGGGTCACCGCCGGCGTGCGTCCAGCCGTCTCCGCGCACGACGGCCCGGCGCAGTGCTGCGTCGCTGTGACCGCCGATGAGGATCGGGATCGGCTGGGTCGATACCGGATTCAGCTTGATCGACGGCACGTCATAGATCTCGCCGTGGTACTCGAAGTAGCCGCCGTTCGTGAGCCCGCGCACGATGTCGATCGCCTCGTCGGTTCGCTTGCCGCGTCGCTCCCACGGCACCCCCATCACCTGGAAGTCCTCGGGCCACGGGCTCACCCCGACACCCAGTCGCAGTCGGTTGTTCGTCATGTATGCCACCGATGCGGCCTGCTTGGCGACGAGCACCGGCGGACGGATGGGCAGTTTGAGCACGAAGGTCGTGAACCGCAGCGTGGTCGTCGCCGCCCCCAGCGCCATCGCGAGGATCATCGCCTCCACGAACGGCTTGTTCTCGAGGAACTCGCGGTTGCCGTCCGGCGTGTACGGGTAGACCGAATCCGAATCCTCGGGGTAGCAGATGCTGTCCGCGACGGTCATGGAGTCGAAGCCGACGCGTTCGGCCGCCTGCGCCAGCGGCACGTAGAAGGCGGGGTCGGTCATGGCCTCGGCGTAGGTGAATCGCACGGTGGGACTCCTTCGGTCGGACGGCGGTCGCTCAGACATTCTGAAAGTGGGATAGATCACATGCCAGTTGCTCTCCCGCTGCGTGGGAAGGTCCTCGCGCCGCTCGGAGGGGGTCGCCTCCCAGCGAATGGGACCGGCGCTTTCGGTGCGCACCGAACGTCCTTAGCGTGCTCCCACAACTAGGCGAAGGAGCACTCATGGCCGTCAGTTCTGCAGCGACCACACCTACCGCGAAAGACACCACCGTCGACCTGCTCGTGATCGGTGCCGGTACCGGCATGGCAGCCGCCCTGGCGGCGAAGGAGTTGGGACTGTCCACGCTCATCGTGGAGAAGACCAAGTACGTGGGCGGGTCGACGGCCCGTTCGGGTGGCGCCTTCTGGCTGCCCGACAACCCGATCCTGCGTGATGCGGGCGCCGGAGACTCCCGCGAGCGGGCGCAGACCTACGTCAGTGCCGTCGTCGGTGGCACCGCACCCGCCGAGCGCGGCACCGCCTTCGTCGAGAACTCGGCCGCCACGGTCGAGTTGCTGCAGCGCACGACGCCGATGAAGTTCTTCTGGGCCGAGGGCTACTCGGACTACCACCCCGAGTTGCCGGGTGGTTCGGCGATCGGGCGCACCTGTGAGTGCCGCCCGTTCGACGCCTCGGTCCTCGGAGCGGAGCGCCCGCGTCTGCGCCCGGGTCTGATGGAAGCGCCGATGCCGATGCCCACCACGGGCGCCGACTACAAGTGGATGAACCTGATGGCGCGCGTGCCCCACAAGGGCATCCCGCGGATTGTCAAGCGTCTCGCCCAGGGCGTCGGCGGTCTCGCGCTGCGCCGCGAGTACATGGCCGGCGGCCAGGCACTCGCCGCGGGTCTGTTCGCCGGCGTCGTGCGCGCCGGGATCCCCGTCTGGACCGAGACCACGCTGGTGCGCCTGATCACCGAGGGTGATCGCGTCACCGGTGCCGTCGTCGCCCAGGGCGATCGCGAGGTCACCGTGACCGCGCGCCGCGGTGTCGTGCTCGCGGCCGGCGGCTTCGACCACGACATGGCGATGCGGCACAAGTATCAGTCCGAGTCGCTCGGTGACCACGAGAGCCTCGGCGCCGAGGGCAACACGGGCGACGCGATCCGGCTGGCCCAGGAGGTCGGCGCGACCACCGACCTGATGGATCAGTCGTGGTGGTTCCCCGCCGTGGCGGCGCTGCCCGGCCGCCCGCCGACGGTCATGCTGGCCGAGCGTTCGCTCCCCGGATCGTTCATCGTCGACCACACCGGTCGCCGGTTCATCAACGAGTCCATCGACTACATGTCCTACGGGCAGAAGGTCCTCGAGCGTGAGCGCGCCGGTGACCCGATCGAGTCGCAGTGGATCGTGTTCGACCAGAAGTACCGCAACAGCTACATCTTCGCGGCCGGACTGTTCCCACGTCAGCCGCTCCCGGAGTCCTGGTACAAGGCCGGCATCGCCCACCAGGCGTCGAATCCGGCCGAGCTGGCCCGCAAGGCCGGACTGCCGGAGGATGCGTTCGCGGAGACGTTCCGGAAGTTCAACGCGGACGCCGCAACAGGAACCGACAGCGAGTTCCAGCGGGGACAGAGCGCCTACGACCGCTACTACGGCGATCCCACCCAGCAGCCGAACCCGAACCTGCGGCCCCTGACCGGTGGACCGCTCTACGCGGTGAAGATGACGCTGAGCGACCTCGGCACCTGTGGCGGTGTCCAGGCCGACGAGCGTGCGCGCGTGGTGCGTGAGGACGGCAGCGTGGTCGACGGCCTGTACGCCATCGGTAACACCGCCGCCAACGCGTTCGGGCACACCTACCCGGGCGCCGGCGCGACGATCGGCCAGGGTCTCGTGTTCGGTTACATCGCCGCACGCGATGCCGCCGAGCGGACGCCGCAGGCCTGACCGCAGGTCTATACGGATCGGCCCACCCACATCGGCGATGTGGGTGGGCCGAGTTCGTTCTGCCCGGACTGGGTCGAGCCCGTCAGTCGCGCACGAGGCGAAAGAAGCGCGGCTCGGCTTTCGCGAGAATGCCCGGTGCGCCGCTGGTGTCCATGGCGTCGTCCCCGACGATCGTCCACCCGTCCAGCGCACGTTCGACGTCGGCCCGCGATGCGCCTCGCGGCAACGGCCCGCGGTGGCCGGGGGAGAAAGAGAACATCAGGAACACGGCACCCGGTTCGGTGACCGCTGTCAGCCCGGTGCCGTACGCGATGCGCTGCTCGTCGGCGAGACCGTGGAAGCAGCCGACGTCGAGCGCGAGGGTATACGCGTGATCGACGTATGCGGGCAGGTTCGTGACGTCGCCCAGCACGAACGTGACGTCGGCGCCGGCGACGGGCAGCTTCGCGCGGGCCCGCTCGATGGCGAGCGGGACGGAGTCGACCGCCGTGACCGACCATCCGCGGATCGCGAGTTCGATCGAATGGTCGCCGGTCCCGCAGCCGAGATCGAGCGCTTTGGCCTTTGCGGCGTCTCCGGGGGCGGCAACCTCGTCGAGGAGGTGGCGCAACTGCTCGGCGAAGATGGAGCGCCCGGCGTTCTCCCACGGTGTGAAGCCGAGTCGGTACGCCAATCGGTATCCGAGGTTCATCGTCCGCCCCTTCCGGGAGATCAGACCACCTGGAATGAACGTAGGCCCGTCCCGACTCGCCGCGCAACGACGTCCACTTCCTGAGACGGCGGGGAACATGTCGGGGCGTCGTGGTGGTTGCCCCGAACATGACTTCCATCAGTTCTGTACCGGCCGTCGAGCTGAACGACGGCAACGCGATTCCGCAACTGGGCTTCGGGGTGTTCCAGGTGCCGGACGACCAGGCGTACGACGCGGTCGCCGAGGCGCTGCGCGTCGGCTACCGCAGCATCGACACTGCCCGCATCTACGAGAACGAATCCGGCACCGGCCGCGCGCTCGCCGATTCGGGCGTCGCCCGGGAAGACCTGTTCGTCACCACCAAGCTCTGGAACGCCGACCAGGGCTACGACTCGACGCTGCGAGCCTTCGACGACAGCCTCGCCCGCCTGGGCCTCGACTACCTCGACCTCTATCTGATCCACTGGCCGGCTCCCGCGCAGGACCGGTACATCGACACGTTCAAGGCATTCCAGCAGTTGAAGGCCGATGGGCGGATCCGCTCGATCGGTGTCTCGAACTTCACGGCCGAGAATCTGGAGCGACTGGTCGAGGCAGTCGGGGAGACGCCGGTGCTCAACCAGATCGAACTGCATCCCGAGTTCGCGCAGGCGCGCCTGCGGGCGGTACACGCCGACATGGGCATCGTCACCGAGGCGTGGAGCCCGCTCGGCCAGGGGACCACGATCGCGAATCCGACGATCCGCGCGATCGCCGACGCGCATGGGCGCACGCCGGCTCAGGTGATCCTGCGGTGGCACATCCAGTTGGGCAACGTGGTGATTCCCAAGTCGGTGACGCCCGAGCGGATCGCGAGCAATTTCGACGTATTCGGCTTCGAACTCGGCGTCGACGACATGTTCGCGATCGGATCCCTCGACTCTTCTGACGGGCGCCTCGGACCGGATCCCGCGGTATTCGGCTGACCCCGAGTCGGGGTGTCGCTCGTCACAGGCGGTGAACGGCATTGATCGCCAGTCCCCACAGTCGTATATTCCACGTGGAATATACGACGTGGAAGTGGGGTGAGGGATGCTGCCGCGTTCTGTCACACCGTTGGGGGTGTCGGTGCTCGCGCTGCTGTTCGAGCGGCCCATGCACCCCTACGAGATGTATCAATTGCTGTCCACCCGGAGGAAGGACCGCATCGTCAAGGTCCGTCCCGGGTCGCTCTATCACACGGTCGAGCGCCTCGGACGTGACGGACTCGTCGCGGTGGTGGGCACAGATCGGCAGGGCAACCGGCCCGAGCGGACCACGTACGAGATCACTCAGTCCGGACGGGCTGCGGTGCGGGACCGTGTCGTGGAGATCGTCGAGGTGCCGACCCGCGAATTCCCGCAGTTCCCGCTGGGTCTCGCCGAACTGCACAACCTCGAAGCCGGTACCGCCCTCGAACTGCTGGAACGTCGGATCGAGGCCCTCGCGACCGAAATCGCCGAACTGGACGACCTGCTCCAGACGGCGAACGCAGTTCCGGAGCTGTTCACCATCCCGTTCTCGTACACCCGGGCGATGGCGCAGGCCGAAGTCGACTGGCTGCGAACCTTCGTCGACCGCGTCCGCGACGGTGAGATCCCCTGGGTCACCGCGCAACTCCTCGAAAACCTGAAACTTGCAGATATGAAGGGCAACACATGAAAACCGAAATAAGGCCCTGGCCGGCCCTGTGGGCCCTCTGTCTGGGTTTCTTCATGATCCTCGTCGACAGCACCATCGTCGCCGTCGCGAATCCGGTCATCACCGCGGAGCTGAACACCGACGTCAATGCGGTCATCTGGGTGACGAGCGCGTACCTGCTCGCGTACGCGGTGCCGCTGCTCGTCACCGGACGCCTCGGTGACCGGTACGGCCCCAAGAACATGTACCTCATCGGCCTGGTCGTGTTCACGCTCGCATCGCTGTGGTGCGGTCTCGCCGGCGGCGTCGAGATGCTCATCGTCGCCCGCGTGTTCCAGGGCCTCGGCGCCGCGATGATGACGCCGCAGACCATGGCCGTCATCACGCGAATCTTCCCGCCGGACAAGCGCGGAACCGCGATGGGCCTGTGGGGCTCGGTGGCCGGTGTCGCGACGCTGGTCGGCCCGATCCTCGGCGGTGTCCTGGTCGACAGCCTCGGCTGGCAGTGGATCTTCTTCGTCAACGTCCCCGTCGGCGTCATCGCCTTCGTGCTCGCGTGGCGTCTGGTTCCGTCGTTGCCGACCAACAACCACAAGTTCGACATGATCGGGGTCGCGCTCAGCGCGATCGGCCTGTTCTGCATCGTCTTCGGTCTGCAGGAAGGCAATTCGTACGACTGGGACGCCCGCACGTGGGGGCTGATCGGGTTCGGCGTCGTGATCATGATCGCGTTCGTGTGGTGGCAGAAGGTCAACCGCAACGAACCGCTGGTGCCGCTCGTGTTGTTCAAGGACCGCAACTTCTCGGTCGCCAACCTCGGTATCGCGGCGATGGGTTTCTCGATCACCGGCGTCATGCTGCCGTTCATGTTCTACGCGCAGAGCGTGACCGGGCTGTCCCCGACGCGTTCGGCACTGCTGATGGCGCCGATGGCGATCGTCACCGGCATCCTCGCTCCGTTCGTGGGGCGACTCGTCGACAAGGCGCATCCGCGGCTCATCGCGGGACCGGGATTTCTCGTGTTCGCCCTCGCGACCGCGTGGCTGGCGACGCGTCTGACCCCGACCACCCCGATCTGGCAGATCCTGGTGCCGATGGCGCTGATCGGTGCGTCCAACGCGTTCATCTGGGCGCCGCTCGCGGCGACTGCGACCCGCAACCTGCCGCCCGCGCACGTCGGCGCCGGATCGGGCGTCTACAACACGACCCGCCAGGTGGGTGCCGTCCTCGGCAGCGCCGCGATGGGCGCGCTCATGACGTCGCGGATCACCGCGGAGCTGTCGACCCTCGGCATCTCGGGCGGCGCCGAGGTCGGGGGCGAAGGCTTCCATGTCGGCCAGTTGCCGGAGGTCGTGCGTGAGCCGTTCTCGACCGCCATGGCGCAGTCGGCGATGCTGCCGGCCGCCGCGCTGATGCTCGGCTTCGCGGCCGTGCTGTTCTTCGTCAATCCGCGCAAGGGGGATGCCGTTCGTGAGGTGCCCGCGGGTGCCGACGGTGAGTCAGTCCGCTCGGGTCACTGACGACTGCTTCGCCAGGAGGCGCCGCCGACCACGTGGTCGGCGGCGCCTCCTTTTGCCTTCGGGGCAGGTCAGGCGGTCGGTACGGGCTGCAGTTGCCTGAGCCTGCTCAGGATGCGGTCGATGTCGGCGGGCGGCGTTTCGGCGGTGGTCAGCGAATCCAGGGAGCACTCGGCCAGGAACACCGCCGGGACATCCTTGTCGTAAAGGACGTCGACGAGGTTCGCGAACCGTTGCGTCGGTTCGCGTCCCGCGTGCGCCAGATCGGGAATACCGCTCAGGGTCCACCGGTCGTACCGCGAGGCGAGCGCCAGGTAGTCCGCCGGTGCCGTGGTGTGCTCGCACAGATCCCGGAAGTCGAACCACAGGCAGTGCGCCTCGGCGCGCAGCGCGACGAGTGGGTGCCCACACGGCGTGAGCGTTCGGAGTTCGTCCGGCCCGGGGTGTTCGAGCCCCAGCCCGGCCAGTTGATCGGCATCGCCGGGCGTCATCCACCGGCCCGACGCGAACCCCGAAACATGGCGCGACTCGGTCCGGTAGTCCTGCTGGCCGTCGACCTCGACGATCTCCAGGGACTGTTCGATCAGCTCGATCGTCGGCGTGAACGACTCGTGGAACAGCGGGTTCGGTAGCAGTCGGTGCGGGGGATAGTTGGACGTGACCACGAGGGCGACGTGCCTGTCGAACAGGTCGGGGAGCAGGCGTTCGACGAACTTTGCGTCGGCGATGTCGTGGAGGTGGAACTCGTCGAAGCACAGGACGTGGACACCGTCGAGGATGGAGTCGAGCGCCGCATCCAGATCGTTGTGGTGCCGGCGGATCGCCGTGTGTAGTTCTCGAAAGAACTCGTGGAAGTGCACGCGGCGTTTGTGTTCGGTGGGTAGGGCCGCGAAATACGTTGCCATCAGCCAACTCTTGCCGCGGCCGACCGGGCCCCACAGATACGTACCCCGACCGGAGGTGTTTTGCAGTCTCGAGATCGCCTGCTGCTGAGCATGATCGATCGTGAACCCCTGAGTTTGTGCCGCCCGGTCGAACGCCGCGGCGGGCACGGACAGATCCGGATGGGACACGCGCCACGGCCATCTCATGGCCGGAACTCTATCATCGTAGAGTCTGGCAGGATGGAGACATGAGTCACCGTCCGTCGCGCCGCGATTCGATCTGTGAGGCCGCGCTCGACCTCGCCTCCGAAGGGGGCAATCATGCCGTCACTCACCAGTCGATCGACAAGCGTCTGGGGCTGGCGAAGGGGTCGACGTCGTACTACTTCCGTACGCGGGCCGCGCTTGTCGGTGCGGCGGTCCGGCGGTTGGCACAGAGATCGAGGGAGGCCTTCCTCGAGGCGCGGACCGATAGCTCGGTTCCCACTATCGACGGTGCCGCGGATCTGATTGCGGGACAACTCGACCTGCTGCTCACCGACCGGCGCCGGGATGTTCTGGCGCGGTATGCGCTCGCCGTCGATGCGGCAGCAGACGACGAGCTTCGGGCGGCGCTCGCAACGTGCCTGTTCTCCGTGGAGAAGGCGACAGGGCTGATGGGGGAGTTGGGTGCAAGAGACCCACTGGCGGCTGCGTACAACCTGATCAGTCTCCTCGAGGGTCTGCTCTTCGACCTGACGTACGGGCCACGCTCCGTGCTGGAAGAGGATTCGGACCTGCGCACCGCCGGACTCCGATCGACTATCCGGCTGTGGCTGGAAGCCCTCGGTCGCACTGCTCTGTAGCCGGCACCTCGCTGTAGCCGGCACCTCGCTGTAGCCGGCACCCATCGGGTGCCGGATACAGCGGCGGCGTTTCAGGCCGCGCGTGGTCCTGCGCGGTTGTGGGCGGGGATGGGTTTTCTGTATGGGTCCAGTGAGCCTGGCGGTGTGAACCATGGGTGGTGGTCGTCGCCGATCTCTACTTGCCAGTGTGAGTGGTGGAGCAGTCGGTGGTGGTAGCGGCACATGAGCACGAGGTTGTCGAGGTCGGTGGGTCCGCCGTCTGCCCAGTGTTTTACGTGGTGGCCTTCGCAGTGGGCGGGTGGTGTGCCGCAGCCTGGGAAGGCGCAGCCGTGGTCGCGGGCCACTAGCGCCCGGCGCTGCTTCTTGGAGACTGTTCGGCTGCTACGTCCGAGATTGAGCGGCACTCCGTCGTCCATGACGACGGGTGCGAGGTGGCAGTCGCAGGCGAGGCGTCGTGCGGTGGCGATCGAGAGTGGCCCCGTCCAAGGCATGTGGGCGATGTCGTTGTCGCCGAACAGATCCGGATCATCACCGGTATGCGCATGATCGTTATCCGTCTGCGCCAGGTCTGCCGCGTTCACGTGCAGCGACAGGTGCGG
>NZ_QAOW01000002.1 GCF_003051005.1 Rhodococcus sp. OK519 | reverse complement strand
GTGTTCGCGGCGAGCCACAGTTTGACGCTGCGAAACCCGAGGGTGTCGAATGAGACTGGCCGTTGGTCGATCTCGGCGACCATGGTGACACGCAATGCTTCCAGGCGCTCGATCTCGTGTGAGATGTCGAGAGTGGACTGCAACATCTGCGCCTCGGGGAGACGGCGCGCGTCGTCGGCGTTCAGCGATAGCGCTGCGCTTGGTTCGATGATTCCCCCCGGATCCATGCCTCGAGTTTAGTTCGAACTAGTGTTCGAGTCAATGGGGTTCTCGTGCGTCAACGTGAAGGGGCTTCTGTGCGACCGGCAATCTACGGCACTATCGGGCTTCTGACTGGAGTCCTCGCCGTCATTCCGTTTCGGGGAGCTCGTGAATCGCTGCCCGATTTCGCGATGCGCTGCTACTGCTTGCCGTTTGCGCTGGCGGTGATCGCAGCTATCGCGCTGGGTGAGTTACGGGAGCGCTCCGAGAAGAGCATGTACTTGGCATGGCTGTGCTCCTCCTTGGTGGACTCGTGCAGATGCGCTACTTCCTGTATGCCCCGACGTACCTGTTTGCGGCGGTCGGAACCGTCAGCGCGGGATGCCTCTCCGATAGGTCCGGCTAGGTTGTCGGAATGGGGGATCAGAGGGCTGCTGATGTGAAGCGGGCGGGTTTCAACAGAAAATACAACCCTCCGGGCCCGATCGTCGCGATCCTGACGGCTCTTCCCGTCGGTCTCCTGTTCTGCCTCCACTACGGTCTGTGGCCGTCCCGATTCGGCAGCTTCCAATGGGCCGAGCCATTCCTCTTCTTCGCCGGCGCGCTGCTGGCGCTCGGTGTATTGGGGCTGGTGTGGGCGATCCGCACGCTGATCTTCGTCGTCGAAGAACGTCGATGGTCGTGGTGGATCCTCCTGGCTCCGCTGATCGTGCTGGGCGCCGTCGTTCTCGGTGCTGCCGTGCCGCCGACACCGTTCGACGAGATGCGTCCGGAGTTCGAGCAGGTGGCGCGGGAGCTCCTTGCGAGCCCGGGTTCCGATCGCGCCCGGGAGAACGTCGAGATCGGCCGGTTCGACATCTCCCGGGTGTTCGAGGGCCGTGACAGCGAGGTCTACTTCCGGGAAGAGCCTTGGCTCGGCTTCGGGACCAGCACCGGATGGGTGTACTCACCCAACGGAGAACCCTCGGGGTTCGACGACTTCTCGTCCACCGACCTCGGCGGGCCCTGGTACGAGTACAAGTCGGTCTGGCGAGACTGAGCAGAGAGATTCGGTGCGCAGGAATTCGGTCGAACGACCAAGGGGACGTGCCTAGTACGAGACCGGCCTCGTATGTTGATGCCTCACGGAGAGTGCGCTCACAGGCCATAGGATCGGCGTATGGCTCTCGGTGCTGAACTCGTCGCGCGCATCGAACGTGCGGTGGCCACGTATGGTTCCGGTCGGCCCATCCCCTCCGACGAACTCCGCAGCGGACTGGGCGCTCTGGGCCTGGCCCCGGACGTGGACTACGAGGAGTTCGTCGGCCGTTGGGGCGGCTGTTTCGTGGGTGTGCCCGTTCACGCGTGGGACAACGCGTCGATCCTCGGTCGTGAGAGCAGTATCGAGCTGACCGCCTGGGCTCGTGAGGCCTACGGAACCCTTGTCGACGGTGTCGTCATCGCCGACGACGGATCGGGCAATCCGATCTGGATCGCCGCCGACGGACGCGTTCGCCTCGCCGATCACGACAATGGCGGCGAAACAGTAGAACTCGCTCCCGATTTCAGAACTCTCCTCGCAGACAGCGTCCACGCCTGACACGCGTCACCGGTCAGAACTGCGCCGGCGACGGCATCGGATACTCCTGGCCTTCGAGCCGGAAGTCGGCGAAATCGAAGCCCGGTACGACGACGCAGCTCACCAGTCCAGCCTCGTCGCCCACCGGCCGCGCCCGCTGCCAGTGACACGGTGGCACGACGACCTGGGGGCTATGGCCGGCTTCGACGTCCGGTCCGACGATGAAGGTCGAGACGGTGCCCGGAGCGTCGCCGTCGCCGGCGATCTCGAGCAGGATGGGGCTGCCGCGATGGTGGAACCAGATCTCGCTGCCACGCACCGCGTGCCACGCCGACTGCTGCCCGGCTTCGAGCAGGAACAGGATCGAGGTCCCGGCCGCACGCGCGCCCCCGAACATGTTGGGCAGTGCGACGCCGGGCAATTCGATGTCACTGCGCCAGGTCTCGCGATACCAGCCGCCTTCGGGATGCGGCGCCAGATCGAGGGGGCGGGCCCACTCCGGGAAATCGGTCACCAGACCATGATGAACCCAATGTCGGCGTATCGCTAACGCAAGAGGGATGTCGGTGGTGGAATGTGCGACATGACCCCTCCGAGTGGTGATTCGGCAGTCAGCGTGGAGTCGGCCGTCAAGGCGTTCGTTTACGGTTTCGCCCCGGTGTTCAATCTGTCGCAGGTCCAGCGATTCGTCACGACGGGCGTCGGGGCGAATGCGGCGGCACCGTTCAATTCCTTCAGTCATGCAGCGAATCTGGCCGGGCCGGAAGATACGTTCGTGTCGATCAACAACGACACGGTGTACTCGATGGCGCAGTTGGACCTGAGCGTCGGGCCCCTGCTGCTGTCCGTTCCCGACACATCGGACGCCTACTTCGTTCTGCAGTTCGTCGACGCCTGGACCAACAACTTCGCGTACATCGGTAAGCGCGCAACCGGCACGTTCGCCGGGATCTACGTGCTGGTGCCGCCCGGATGGCCGGGCGAGTTGCCGCCGGACGCGACCGCGGTCCACTGCTCGACCACCATCGTCTCGATCGTCGGGCGCTGGGCCTGCGACGGTGTCGACGACCTGCCGCGGGTGCAGAAGTTGCAGGACCAGACTGTGCTGACACCGCTCGGCATCAGCGATCCGGAGGGGCTTCCCGAGCCGGATCCCGCAGTGCCCGAGGATCTTCTGTTCTGGGAACAGCTGCGGATCTACTTGCAGGCATTCCCGCCGGCGCCGCGGGATGTCGCGCTGCAGCAGGCGTTCGCCCCGCTGGGCCTGCTCGAATCAGGGAAGTCGCCGTACGCGAACGCGGATCCCGATCTCGCGAAGATCCTTGTGGAGGGTGCGGCGCAGGGGAGGGCCGCAGTGGAGGAGGCGCTGAAGTCCGGAGCGGACTCTGCAGTGGTGAACGGCTGGCACCAGGCGTTCCACATCTTCGACTACAACGACGACTTTTTCGAGATCGGCACGATCGACAGTCCGGAGTGGCGAATATCGGACCGCGCCAAAGCAATCGGTGTGCGTGCCGCCGCGGCGATGGGTGGGCTCTGGGGCAACCACGGCTACGAGGCCGCGTACAGTCAGATCTACACCGACTCCGACGGTGACCAGTTGAGCGGCGACCACTCGTACACGATCACGTTCGCGCCCACACCGCCCGTCGACGCATTCTGGTCGATCACGATGTACAGCATGCCGCACTTCTATCTGGTGTCGAACCCGATCGGGCGGTACTCGATCGGAGATCGCACACCCGGACTCGTCTACAGCGACGACGGTTCACTCACGCTGACCCTGAGCGCCACCGAGCCGTCGGATCCGGCGACTCGAGCCAACTGGCTGCCGACACCGACCGGAGCGTTCCGGCCGTTGCTGCGCATGTACATTCCCGATCAGGCGGTGCTCGACGGCAGCTACGAAATGCCGCCGATCATCAAGTCCGACGGCTGAACCCCGCCCCTCACCGATTCAGGAACTGCGTCAACTCCCGTGCGGCGGCGCGTCCCGCTCGGTTGGCGCCCACCGTCGACGCCGATGGTCCGTAGCCCACGAGATGCACACGCGGGTCGGCGGCCACCTGCGTTGCGAGTCGGCCCGTCATGGTGATGCCCCCTCCGGCGCCGCGCAGCCGGAGCGGTGCCAGATGGTCGAGGGACGAGCGAAATCCGGTGCACCACAGGATGACGTCCGCAGTCTGCTCGGAGCCGTCAGCCCACCGGACGCCGGTCTCGGTGATCTCGGAGAACATCGGCAACCGGTGCAGGACACCACGTTCCCGCGCGGCCCGGATCGCCGGCGTGACCGGCAAACCGGTCACCGACACCACCGAGCCGGGTGGCAGCCCGCGTCGGACCCGGTCCTCGACGATTGCGACGGCGTCCCGTCCCACATCGGGGGTGAACGGCTTCTCCCGGAACTGCGGCTCGCGGCGGGTCACCCACGTGGTGCTCGTGACGCAGGAGATCTCGTCGAGCAACTGCACCGCCGAGATCCCGCCGCCGACGACGATCACGTGCTCGTCTTCGAATTCCTGCGCGGTGCGGTAGTCGCGGGTGTGCAGCTGTCGCCCGGCAAACCGCTCGGCGCCGGGGACGGACGGGACGAACGGGCGTTCCCAGGTTCCGGTCGCGTTGACCAGTCCTCGTGCCAGGAACGTCCCCTCGGAGGTCTCGACGGCCAGTCGTTCGGCGCGATCGCCCACCATCGATACGTGCACCGGGCGGTGAACCGGCAGGTCGAAGCGCTTCTCGTAGAGCCCGTAATAGTGCGGCACGGCATCGGCCGCCCGCACCGCATCCACGCCCGGGCCGAGTGTCTCGGCGAATGGCATACCCGGGAGGTCGTGGACGCCGTTGACGGTCTGCAGCGTGAGCGACGGCCACCGGAACTGCCACGCCCCGCCGGGGCCGGGTGCGTGGTCGAGCACCACGAAGTCGGACTCGGGATCCAGACCGTGGCGGCGCAAGTGGTACGCGGTGGACAGCCCGGCCTGCCCCGCGCCGATCACGACCACCTCGAGCTCGGTGTCCATGCCGCTCCGATCTGTATAGCCTGAATCTGCCGCAACGCTGCCGACGTATCGGTTGTTCCATCGAACTAGGCGTGTCTGTGGATGCTCCGTCACAGGTACTGTTCGGAGCGCACCCGCGGGGACCCGTCAACGGGACGGGCCCGCACCCGAGAAAGCGAGTGGAGCCACATGATCGGGACCAGCCGTGACGGCCATGTCGTCACCCTCGAGTTGCAGCGCCCGGAGCGCCGCAACGCCCTCAACACCGAATTGTGCATCGCGTTGCGTGAGGCGCTCGAGAAGGCGGTCGCGGACGAGGCCCGTGTGATCGTGCTGACCGGTCAGGGCACCGCGTTCTGCGCAGGTGCCGACTTGTCCGGGGACGTCTACGCCGAAGGCTTCACCGACCACCTCCTGGGGATGCTGCAAACGATCGATTCGATCCCGGTTCCCGTCATCGCTGCGATCAACGGGCCCGCGATCGGCGCCGGTACCCAGTTGGCGCTCGCGTCGGACCTTCGCGTCGTCGCGCCCGAGGCGCGGTTCGGGGTTCCTGCGGCGAAACTCGGCATCACCGTGGACAAGTGGACGGTGCGCCGACTGGTGGCGCTCGTCGGTGGCGGACCGGCGCGAACGATGCTGCTCGGCGCCGAGACCATCTCGGCCGAAGAGGCATTTGCGCGCGGGCTGGCCAACAAGTTCGGTGACCTCGTGACTGCGCAGGAATGGGCGCGCGCCATCTCGGAACTCGCACCGCTGTCGTTGCGCCATCTCAAGCTGGTCTTCAACGACGACGGCACGCGCGAGGCGCAGACGGAGGAACAACTCGCCGCGCTCTACGCGGCGTGGGGCAGCGACGACGCACAGGAGGCGCGGGCGGCCCGCATGGAAAAGCGCGCACCGGACTTCCGGGGCCGGTAGGTGGACAGGTCGACAGGAAGAGGACCGATGATGATCGGCAGGGGAGTGCTCGTTGCGGCGGCGGCCGCCGGTGCAGGCTGGGTGGCACGCGCCGCCTGGGGGACGCTGCCCGCACTCGGCGCGTCGCGTGCGGCGATCGAGCCCTACGCGGAATCGTCACCGCGCTACCGGGACAGCCGTTTCCATAATTCAGACCCCAGTTCGTCGCTGCCCGCAGGGTCCCAGTCGGGGCTCGCGAAGGCCCTCATCACCCGTGGGAGCATCGGGCGTCCGCGGCGGACGATTCCGCTCGCCACCCCGTTGGCTCCAGCCGAGGCAGGGGATCTGGCGACGACGTGGTTCGGGCACTCGAGTGTGCTGATCGAGATCGACGGCCGCCGGGTGCTGGTGGATCCTGTCTGGAGCGAGCGGGTCTCGCCTTCCGCCGTCGTGGGGCCGGCTCGGATGCACCCTGTGCCGCTGGCGTTGGCCGACCTGCCGCCCATCGACGCGGTCGTCATCTCGCACGACCACTACGACCACCTCGATCAGGCGACCGTCGCCGGGCTCACGCGCACTCAGGACGCCGTCTTCGTGGTGCCGATCGGGGTCGGGGCACACCTGCGACGATGGAACGTGCCCGACGACCGCATCGTCGAACTGGATTGGGACGAGGCGGCCGACGTGAACGGGGTGACCCTCACGTGCACCGAGGCCCGGCACTTCTCTGGCCGCGGGTTGGCCCGCGACACCACGCTGTGGGCGTCGTGGGTGATCGCCGGACCGCGGCACAGGGTGTTCTTCGGCGGTGACTCCGGCTACACGCCGCGCTTCGCGGATCTCGGTCGCCGGTACGGTCCGTTCGACGTCACGCTGCTACCGGTGGGCGCGTACGACGAGCGCTGGCCCGACATCCACATGAACCCCGAGGAAGCGGTTCGCACCCATCTCGACATCGGTGGCGCGCTCCTGATCCCGATCCACTGGGCCACGTTCAACCTGGCGTTCCACCCGTGGGGCGAGCCGATCACCCGGCTGTCCGACGCCGCCGCGGACGCGGGGGTCGCGATGACGGTGCCGATGATCGGTCAACGGGTGGACGCGCTCCGTCCGCTGGACCGAAAGTCCTGGTGGGAAGACCTGGGTTGAACTGCGCCGCAGGTGATCTCACCTTCGGATCAGTGCCGTCACCAGTGCGCGGATGCCGCGCACTCCGCGACCGTTGCAGATGTCGACGAAGGCCGCTGCCGCGTCGGGGGTGACCGCGCCCTGCGTGAGCATCGGCAGCATCCGCGGCGGTAACTCCTGAAGCGACCGCTCGAACAGCAACGACAACGGATCGTCGTCGTCCGTCGTCGGTGCCATTGCGGCAACCCTGCGTCGCAGGAACGACGTCAGCAGCGTCGCCGCGGGGTGCCGGATGTCTGCGACGGGTGTGTCGACGGTGTAGTGACCCGGCGCATCGACGACGTTGTCGGGCAGCGTCTTTCCGTACAGCTCCGCGAAGGCTGAACGTTCGAACACGGGCGAACCGTGGTAGGCGAGCGGCCCCGGATCGAAGCCGGACCGATCCGATTCCAGGGCCACCGTCGCCGACGCCCGGAGGTCGCGCGACGACGCCCCGACCCGAATCTCGAAGTCGCCCGATTCGATCGCCCAATCGCCGATCGTGGTGTCCCAGAACGCGAATGCGCGCCGGTCCACCTGGATCGTGACGCGGCGCGATTCCCCGGCCACGAGAAACACCTTCGCGAAGCCGGCGAGTTCCTGCTCGGGCCGAAACACGGTGGACTCGACGTCGCGCACGTACACCTGCACCACCTCGCTGCCCGGACGGTCACCGGTGTTGGTGATGCGTACCGCGACGTCGAAGCGTTTTTCGGTGTCGTCGGCAGTGCTGTCGAACACCTCGGTGATCTCGAGTTCCGACCACACGAACGAGGTGTAGCTCAGCCCGTGACCGAACGGGTACCGGACATCCAGCTCGGCGGCGTCGTAGTACCGATAGCCGACATAGATGCTCTCGCGGTACTCGAGCGTCGCCGGGCCGGTCGGCCATACGTGCACCGGATTGTCGGCAGTGCGCAGCGGAAACGTCTCCGCGAGCCGTCCGCCCGGTTCGGCGTCGCCGGTGAGAATGCGGGAGATCGCGCTGCCCGCGGCCTGTCCGCCGAGATAGCACTCGACGATCGCCGCGACGTCGTCGTGCCACGGCATCAGCACCGGCGCGCCGTTCGCGAGCACCACCACCACGCGCGGGCACACCGCGGTAACCGCGGCGATCAGCGCGTCGTGGCCGTCCGGCAGGTTCAGGCTCGCGCGGTCGACGCCCTCGGTCTCGTAGCTGTCGGGCAGCCCCGCGAACACCACCGCGACGTCGGCCTCTCGGGCGATCGCGCGCGCCTGCTCGAGCAGCGCCGCATCGGTCCGCCCCGAGCCGCGGTGGTAGCCGGGCGCGTACACCAACCGTTCGGCCCCGACCCGGTCGATCAGGTCCGTCCACGCGTCGTCGAGGCGATGCGGGTTGATACCCGAACTGCCCGCACCCTGATAGCGGGGCTGTTTCGCGAACTCTCCGATCACCGCGACTCGCGCCGACGCCGCGAGCGGCAGGACACCGTCGTTTTTCAGAAGCACCGTGCCGGCCTCGGCCGCACGCCGTGCAAGCGTGTGATGCGCGGCCTCGTCGTATCCGGGATCGGCCGCCCGCGCCGGCTCTGTTCGCTCGACCAGGTGTGTGACTGCGTCGGCGGCGCGCTCGATCGCGACCGCCGACAGCTCACCGGTCTCGACCGCAGCCAACACGGACTCGTCGCCGCGTCCGCCGTAGCCGGGCATCTCGAGATCCAGTCCGGCTGCCAGACATGAGGACCGCCGGGTGACCGCACCCCAGTCGGAGACGACCAGGCCGTCGAATCCCCACTGCTCGCGCAGGACGCCGGTGAGCAGCCACCGGTTCTCGGTGCAGTGGATGCCGTTCACCCGGTTGTACGCGGCCATCACGGTCGCCGGCCGGGCGTCGGTGACGGCGTGTTCGAAACTCGCGAGGTAGATCTCCCGCAGCGCGCGGTCGTCGACGAGCGCGTCGATGCTGTAGCGGCGGAACTCCTGGTTGTTGACCGCGAAGTGCTTGAGCGACGCCCCGACACCGGTGGCCTGCACGCCACGGATCCAGGCCGCCGCGATCCGCGACGACAGGAACGGGTCTTCCGAGAAGTATTCGAAGTTCCGTCCGCAGAGCGCGCTGCGCTTGATGTTCGCGCCAGGCCCGAGCAGGACGCTCACGCCCTCGGTGCGGGCCTCGGTGCCCAGCGCGACACCCACTTCCTCGAGTAGCTCGGCGTCCCAGGTCGCCGCGAGCGCCGATGCCGTGGGGAAGCAGGTCGAAGGGACGGACTCCGGGGAGTAGCCCGATTCGGTCCGCTGCTTGCGGACGCCGTGGGGGCCGTCGGTGAGCGTGACGGACGGCAGCCCGGCTCCCGGCGAGGCCTGCGTGTGCCAGAAGTCGGCACCGGACGTGAGTGACACCTGCTCGCGCATCGTCATGCGACCAGCATGCCCGGGACGCGGCCGCACCGCGGACCTTCTGACGTGTGATCGGACAGTTGGAATAGCCTTCGTGTCATGGCAACGGACGACCCGGTCGAAGGCGGCGCTGTAGGCACCCTGGATACCGATCCTCGACACATCGAGAACGGCCTCACCGCCGACGAGGTGGCGCAGCGCGTAGCGAACGGGCAGACCAACGATGTTCCCGACCGGGCGAGTCGCTCGGTCAAGGACATCATCCGGGGAAACGTGTTCACCCGGATCAACGCGATTCTCGGTGTGCTGCTGATCATCGTGTTGTCGACGGGGTCGATCGTCGACGGGATGTTCGGCCTGCTGATCGTCGCGAACAGCGGGATCGGCATCTTCCAGGAGATCCGCGCCAAACGAACACTCGATCAGCTGGCAATCGTCAGTCAGGCCAAGCCGGTGGTCCGACGCGACGGCGCGGCGGCCCCCGTCGCGCCCAAGGACGTGGTGCTCGACGACATCATCGAGCTCGGACCGGGCGACCAGATCGTGGTCGACGGCGTGGTCGTCGAGGCGTCTGCGCTCGAGGTGGACGAGTCGCTGCTCACCGGCGAGGCCGACGCCGTGCACAAGGCGGCCGGTGGCCAGGTGCTCTCGGGCAGCTACGTCGTCGCCGGCAGCGGTGCCTACCGCGCCACCAAGGTGGGCCGCGAGGCGTACGCCGCCAAGCTCGCCGAGGAGGCCAGCAAGTTCACGCTGGTGCACTCCGAACTGCGCTCCGGCATCGACAAGATCCTCCGGTTCATCACCTACCTGATGATCCCGGCGGGTCTGCTCATCATCTACAACCAGCTGTTCTCGAGCGGTCAGGCACTCGGCCCCGCCCTCAACGGCATGGTGGCCGCGCTGGTGCCGATGGTCCCCGAGGGCCTCGTGCTGATGACTTCGATCGCTTTCGCGGTCGGCGTCGTGCGACTCGGCCGGCGCCAGTGCCTCGTGCAGGAATTGCCCGCGATCGAGGGACTGGCCCGCGTCGACGTCGTGTGCGCCGACAAGACCGGCACCCTCACCGAGAACGGCATGAAGCTCGCCGAACTGCGCACCGCCAAGGAGGACGACGCGCAGGCCACGCGCGCGCTCGCCGCGATGGCCGCCGACGATCCGCGCCCCAACGCCAGCATGCTCGCGATCCGCGAGGCCCTCACCGACGATCCCGGGTGGGAGCCCACCGCGGTGGCGCCGTTCTCGTCGGCCAAGAAGTGGAGCGGCCAGTCCTACGGCAACAACGGCAACTGGCTGCTCGGTGCCCCCGACGTCCTGCTCGACCCGGACAGCGACATGGCGCGGCAGGCCGAAGAGGTGGGTGCGCAGGGGCTGCGGGTGCTGCTGCTCGGCAGCAGTGACCGGTCGGTCGACGCCCCCGACGCCCCCGGCGTGGTGACCGCGCGGGCGCTGGTGATCCTCGACCAGAAGGTGCGGCCCGACGCCCGCGAGACCCTCGAGTACTTCGCGAGCCAGAAGGTGGACGTCAAGGTCATCTCGGGCGACAACGCGGTTTCGGTGGGCGCCGTCGCGACATCGCTCGGACTGCCCGGCGGCGATCACGCGATCGACGCGCGCAAGCTCCCGGAGGATTCCGAGAAGCTCGCCGACACCCTCGACGAGTCCACCACGTTCGGCCGCGTCCGCCCGGATCAGAAGCGGGCCATGGTCGCCGCGCTGCAGTCCCGCGGACACACCGTCGCGATGACCGGCGACGGCGTCAACGACGTCCTCGCGCTCAAGGACGCCGACATCGGAGTCGCGATGGGCTCGGGCAGCCCGGCGACACGTGCGGTGGCACAGATCGTCCTGCTCGACAACAAGTTCGCGACGCTGCCGTACGTCGTCGGCGAGGGCCGCCGGGTCATCGGCAACATCGAGCGGGTCTCGAATCTGTTCCTGACCAAGACCGTGTACTCGGTGCTGCTGGCGTTCCTCATCGGGGTCTCGGGCGTGGCCGCGCAGATCTTCGGATTCGATCCGCTGCCGTACCCGTTCCTGCCGCGGCACGTGACGATCGCAGCATGGTTCACGATCGGCGTCCCGGCGTTCATCCTGTCGCTCGCCCCGAACAACGAGAGGGCACGAACCGGTTTCGTTGCACGGGTCATGCGGTTGGCGATCCCGTCGGGCGTCATCATCGGTGTCGCGACCTACGTCTCGTACCTCCTGGCGTACGCGGGCCCGGATGCCACGGCGGCGCAGGTGGAGCAGGCCGGAACGACGGCCCTGATCACGCTCATCATGATCGCGCTGTGGGTGCTCGCGGTGGTCGCCCGCCCGTACACGTGGTGGAAGATCGTGCTGCTCGTGGGTTCGGTCCTCGGCTACGTCATCCTGTTCGGCTTCTCGTTCACCCGTGAGTTCTTCAAACTCGACCCGTCGAACGTCGGCGCGACGACCGCGGCGCTCGTGATCGGCCTGGTGGGTGTCGTCCTGGTCGAGATCGCGTGGTGGGTGACCGGACGGATCCACGGCGAACATCGCCGTCTGTTCGCGTCGAGTGACGACCTGCCCGGGGTGCACTGACACCGGAAGACAGAGTGCCACTCGACAGGTGCATGGACACCTGTCGGGTGGTACCTTCCCAACGACCGACCACCCGTCGGCTCGATGGGGGACTCCGGGGGAGGTGCGACGTGGCGCAGCAGGCCCGTGCCGTCGCGACCCGACAGCAGATCGTCCTTCGTGCGGCCGAGGTCTTCGACCGCGTCGGGTACTACGGGGCGCGGGTGGAGGAGATCGTCGAGAGCGCGCGAATCACCAAGGGCGCGCTCTACTTCCACTTCGGTTCCAAGGACGACCTGGCCCACCACATCATCCGTGAACAGCACCTTCTGGCTGTGCGGGCGACCGAGGCCATCGCCGCCACCGAGGCGTCGGCGCTCGAGCAGATGGTGATGCTGTGCCACGAGATGGCGCGTCAAACGTACGATCCGATCGTCCGAGCGGGGATCCGCCTCACCGTCGAACTCGGTGCGACCGATGCGCTCGGTGACGCCCCGGCCGACCCCTACCTGCCGTGGACGGACTCGGCGACCCGCCTGGTGGCCCGCGCCGTCGAGCAGGGCGACATCGCCGAATCGGTGTCGCCGCCGGTGCTCGCTCGTCATCTGATCGCTGCGGTCACCGGGACGCAGTTGGTGTCGCGGGTGCGGACCTGGTTCGAGGACGTGGAGCGGCGCGTGGACGAGATGTGGGGCGTGCTGCTCCCCGGGATCGTCCCCGTGAACCGGCGCGACCGGATCGGCCCGGCCAGTTCCGCGCGCTGGTGCGCCGAGATGGTGTGACTCAGCCCTCGGTATTGTCCACGTCACGTGCATGATGCACATCGAGTGCATGCGGGAATGAGGCGTGGTGACGGAGTCGGTCGACAGCAAGCAGGGTCTCTATGTTTTCGAGGACTTGACGGACGAGGAGATCGCGCGGGAGGCCGAGCTCTACGGCGAACTCACCGAGAGCGTCCGGGATCTGGTCGAGCTCACGCTGGCCACCGAGTCCGAGGACGACGACATCCGGCGCGCGCGGGAACACATCGAGGCGGCAAAGCAACTGCTGGCCGAGAAGACCCGTCCGCATCCGTACGGGGTGCGATGGAATGCGTCGGGAACCCGGCGGGCGTGGGGCAATGCCGTCGTCGGTCTGCGGAACGCCGTCGCGCCGCCGTTGCTGATCCAGCGCGAACCGGACGGTCGCGTGTGGGCGGACGTCGAACTCGGGATGCAGTACGAGGGGCCGGCCGGTCTCACCCACGGCGGTATCTCGGCCCTGCTGCTCGATCAGGTCCTCGGTGAGGCCGCCGAGCACGGCGGCGCACCGGGCATGACCGCGACCCTGACCCTGCGCTACCGGCGTCCCACGCCGCTGGGTCGACTGCACGTGGAGGCCCGTGTCGACCGGGTCGAGGGCGTCAAGACGTTCGTGACCGGACACATCGCCGGCCCGGACGGCGTCTGCATCGAGGCCGAGGGCATCTTCATTCTGCCGCGCTGGGCGCGAGAGGCCGGCGGAACCCACGCGCTGCCGGTACCCGGCCCAGCCTGAGGCGCGGGCGGCCCGCACGCGTATGGGGGAGAATGTGTCCATGGGATTCATGGATTCGGTCAAGGGCCTGGTCAACAAGGGCCAGGAGCTCGCTTCGGAACACTCCGACAAGGTGCAGGACGTCATCGACAAGGCCGCCGGTCTCGCCGACGACAAGACCGGCGGCAAGTACAGCGACAAGATCGACAAGGCCGCCGAGGCTGCCAAGAAGGTCGTGCCGCCCAAGGAGTGAGCCGCGCGTCGTTCGCGCCGGATGACCTGTCCGGAACGATCGGCGGCACAATCGACGGGTGAACCTCACACTCGTGCTGCTCGTCATGATCGCGGCCATCGCCGTGACGAGCCTGGCGAAAAGACGGGACCTGCAGGTTCCGCTCGTCCTCGTCGCGTTCGGGTCCGCGGCATCCTTCATACCGGGAATGCCGCGGCTCGAACTGGAACCCGAGATCATTCTCGGCGTGGTGCTTCCGCCGCTGTTGTACGCGGCGGCACTCGATTTCTCGTTGTCGAGTCTGCGTCGCAACTTCGCCTCGATCCTGAGACTCGGCGTGGGCCTGGTGCTGGTCACCGCGTTCGCTGTCGGATTCTTCGCGAATTGGTTGGTGCCCGAGTTCACGCTCGGCGCGGCGCTCGTCCTCGGCGCGGTGGTCTCGCCGACCGACGCCGTCAGCGCGGTCAGTGTGGGCCGCAAACTCGGTCTGCCGAAACGCGTCCTTGCAATTCTCACCGGTGAAGGCCTGCTCAACGACGCGACAGCACTGACGCTGTTCTCGGTGAGCGTGGCCGCGGTCGCCGGCACCCGCGTCGTCGTCGAGCAGCCCTTGCTGTTCTTCCTCTACGAGGTGGCGGGCGGCGTCGCGATCGGCGTCGTCATGGCCACGGTCGTCCGGTGGGTGCGCGCTCGCATGTACGACTCCCCGCTGGAAACCGTTCTCGGACTGGTGCTGCCGTTCGCCGCCTACCTGGCCGCGGAGTCGATCCACACTTCCGGCGTGCTCGCCGTCGTCGTCGCCGGCTTCGTGATGGGTCATCACGCGACCAACGTCTCGATTCCCACCCGGCTGCAGGAGCGGTCGCTGTGGGCAACTCTGGATCTGCTGCTCGAGATGTTCGTTTTCGCCTACATGGGCCTGCAACTCAAGTTCGTCATCGACGACGTCGCCGACGAAGGACTGCCGGTCCACCACATCTTCGCGTACGGGTTCGCGGTGCTGGTGGTCGTGATCCTGGTCCGGCCGCTGTGGGTGTTCCTCAACTGGGGCCCGGTGCGCCTGCGGTTCTCCCCGCGTCGCCACCGATCGACGGAGCCCACCCTGAACTGGCGCCAGAAACTGGTGGTGTCGTGGGCGGGCATGCGCGGCGTGGTGACCCTCGCGGCCGCCGGCGGTATTCCGGTGCTCACCGCGTCGGGTGATCCGTTCCCCGGTCGCGGCGTCATCCAGGCGATCGCCTTCGTCGTCGCGGTCGGCACACTGCTCATTCAGGGCGCGACCATTCCGTTCATGATCAGGCGCCTCGACGTCGCCGACCCCGCCGAACTCGAGCGGGCCCACCACCAGACAGTGATCGCGCGTCGGATCGCCTCCGATGCCGCCGACCGGGCCCTGGCCGAGGTCGCGGCGGGTCCGCCCGCCGGGGTGGACCCGGACCAGTTCGTCCGGGCACTCAACCGGGTGCGGGTGTCGATCCGCGCGCAGGCCCGGGTCGAGGAGGCCGAGGGCGAGGACGACGGCGACGACATCAAGCTGAAGCACGCGGGCGCGCTGTTCGACTCGGTGCGCCGTCGCGTCCTGCAGGCCCAGCGCAGCGCTCTGATCGCCGCCCGTGACGAGGGCATCCTCGACGACGAGGTGTTGCGCGCCGAACTCGAGTCCCGGGACATCGAGGAGGCCGCTGCGGAGCAGCGGGTGTGGCGGCGTCGTGGCTGATTCGGTGTTCTGACGGGCACAATCGATCCGTGACCCGAACTGGTGCGCTACTGGCAGTGCTGCTGTGTGCGGCGGTCCTGGTGGGCTGCTCGGCCACCGCGGACGAGCAGCAGACCCCGCGGACCACCGCGACGCCGACGTCCGAGACGGCGGCTCCACCCGATCCAGCCGATCGGGGCGTCGTCGTGTCGGCCGAACCGTTCACCGGCACCGGGCTGACGGGTCAGCGGATCCTGTACCGCTCGACGTCGGGGATCGACGGGCGCGGCACCGAGGTGTCGGGCACGGTGTTCGTCCCGCCGGGGCAGGCGCCGCCCGGCGGGTGGCCCGTCGTCTCCCTCGGCCATCCCACGACCGGACTGCTCGACGAGTGCGCACCGTCGCGGCATCCCGACCTGCTCGGTTCGGCCGGGCTCGTGCGGGATCTACTCGCCCGCGGATTCGTCGTCTCGGCCACCGACTACGAGGGCCTCGGCACCGACGGCCCGCACCCGTACCTGGAACCGATCACGGCGGCGTACAACATGATCGACGCTGTCCGCGCCGCCCGGATGCTGGTGCCCGACGCGTCGCCGCGGTGGGCCGCGATCGGGGTGTCCCAGGGCGGTCAGGCGTCGTGGGCGGCCGCGGAGCGGGCCGGGCAGTACGGCGACGGTCTCGAGTTCGTCGGCTCTGCGAGTCTGTCTCCGCCCGCCGATCTGAGTCCGATCGTGTCGGACGGGCCGCCGAATCTCGACCTCCCGCAACAGATCTTCCTGCCGATGCTGCTCGACGGGCTCAGCGTGTCCCACCCCGACCTCGATGCCAGCGCCTACATCCGGGGCCCGCTCGCCGACAACCGTGACGTGATCCGCTCGTGCACGGGCGCACTCGCGTCGCGCAAGCTGTCGGTCGCGCTGAACGTCACCCCGGCGGACACGTTGCCGCGCAGCGACAGTGACGTCGTGCGGATGCGGGACTGGCTCACCGCGGACGCGCTCCCGCAGCAACCCGCGGCCGGACCGCTGCTCGTGGTGGTCGCCGGACGCGACAACCTCATCCGTCCCGACTGGACGACCGCGGCCGTCGGACGCGCGTGCGGGCAGGGCGACGTGATCGAACTGCGCTACCGCGCGGACGACGTGCACGCCGACTCGAAGGCGCTGCCGGGGGCGGTCGACTGGATCACGGACCGTTTCTACGGGGTCCCCGCGGTGAGCACGTGCGCCGGGCAGGCGCCGCGGTGACCGCTCTCGTGTGGACCGCGGTCGTTGTCGTGGTCGCGGTATCGCTCACGTATGTCGCGATGCGGACCCGGCGCGTGCTCACCACACCCGCCGAGCGGGCCGTGCACGACACCCTGCACACCGCATCGTTGGCCGCGCGCCCGCTGCGCCGCGGCCTGGACGAGACGTCGGCGCGCGAGGCCGCGCCGCACCTGCGGGTGCTGACCGGGGCGCAGTCGCTCGCGATCATCGGTCCGGACGGCGAAGTGCTGGCCTGGACCGGACCGCACGAGGCCCTGTCGGCGCAGTTGGTCGCCGCGGCCGAGCGGGCGATCGACGGCGGCCGGCGTGTCCTCGTCGGGCACGCCGATCTCGAGCGGGGCGCCGGCGACCACGACGTGCGGGCGCTCGTGGCGCAACCGTTGCTGATCGAGGGCACCGGGGTGGTCGGGGCGCTCGGCGTCGTGGTCACCACCGAACCCGGACCGGCGATGCTGGGCGCGCTCACCGAGGTGGCCCGGTATGCGTGCGGTCAGATCGAACTCGCCGAACTCGACACCTCCCGCGCCCGGCTCGACCGCGCCGAGGTGCGGGCCCTGCGCGCCCAGATCAGTCCGCACTTCATCTACAACGCGCTCGGCACGATCGCGTCGTTCGTCCGCACCGACCCGGACCGGGCCCGCGAACTGGTGCTCGAGTTCGCCGACTTCACGCGCTACTCGTTCCGGTCGGCCGGCGAGTACACGGTGCTGTCGGACGAACTGCGCAACATCGACCGCTACCTCACCCTCGAGCGTGCGCGCTTCGGCGACACCCTGCAGGTGCGGTTGCAGGTGGCACCCGAGGTGCTCAGCGTGGTGCTGCCGTTCCTCGCGCTGCAGCCGCTGGTGGAGAACGCCGTGCGGCACGGGCTGTCGGGCAAACCGGACGGGGGCACCGTCTCGATCGTCGCGTCCGATGCGGGACCGGACTGCGTCATCAGCGTCGAGGACGACGGCGTGGGGATGGATCCCGAACTGCTCCGGTCCGGTGAGCTCGACGCCGTCGCGTCCGGGACCGGCGGACCGAGTGCGTCGGAGACCGCGCACGTGGGCCTGGCCAACGTCGACGATCGGCTGCGGGCCGCGTTCGGCAACGACTACGGCCTCGTGGTCGAGACGGCTCCCGGCGCCGGGACCAAGGTCAGCATGCGGGTCCCGAAATTCCGGCCCGGCATCCGGGTGTGACGGCGGCGAGCGTCGGCCTGCCTGGTCCGGGCGACCCGTCCGACGTGGCACGATGGATTCGTTGTGAACGAGATCTCTGACGGGCCCTCCGACGGCCCCCTGACGGTGCTGGCAGTCGACGACGAGCGACCTGCCCTCGACGAGCTGGCGTACCTGCTGCGCGCCCGCGACGAGATCGGCGACATCCGCACGGCGGGGGATGCGACCACCGCGCTGCGCATCCTGCGTGACGGCGGCATCGACGCGGTCTTCCTCGACATCAACATGCCCGGCCTCGACGGCCTCGAACTCGCCGGGATCCTCACCCAGTTCGCGCAGCCGCCGTCGGTGGTGTTCGTGACCGCGCACGAGGACCGGGCGGTGGCGGCCTTCGATCTCGGTGCCGTCGACTATCTGCTCAAGCCGCTGCGGGAGGAGCGTCTCGCCGAGTCGGTGCGCCGGATCGTCGAGCGACGACGCCGTTCGACGGGCGACGGCGACGAAGACTCGTCGGTCGACGAGGTGATCCCCGTCGAACTCGGCGGTGTCACGACGCTCGTGCCGCGTTCGACGGTCAAGTGGGTGGAGGCCGACGGCGACTACGCCCGCCTGCACACCGCCACCGGATCGCACCTCGTGCGCATCCCCATCTCGTCGCTCGAGAGCCGCTGGGCCGACGCCGGTTTCCTGCGGGTGCACCGCTCGTACCTAGTATCGCTCGCCGAGGTGACCGGCATCCGCAGCGTCGGGTCCGGCCTGGTGGTGTGCCTGCGGCCGCAGGGCGGTGCGCCGTCGGTGGAACTGCCGGTGAGCCGGCGCCACACCCGTGAGTTGAAGGACAAACTGATCCGCGGTCCACGGCAGAGCTGGACGTCGAGGTGACGTCGCCGGGTGCCGTCCCGCCCGCCCGGGAGCGGGTGGTGCTCGCGAAGCGGCGCGGCGCCCGGATGGTGCGGACCCGCGTCGAGGTGCAGGAACAGACCGAGGTGGGCGATGCGATGATCCGCGGACTCGTCCGCGCCCAGCTGAGCCTGGCCGCGCGGGTCGCGGCGGCGGTCGCGCTGCTGTTCGCGGTCGTTCCCGTCGTGCTGTTCGTGTTCCCGAGCACGGCCGACGCCACGATGTTCGGGGTGCGCCTGCCGTGGCTGCTGGCCGCGATCGTGCCGATCCCGGTCCTGCTCGGGGCGGGCTGGTTCTACATCCGCGCCGCGGAGCGCAACGAACAGGACTTCGCCGACCTGGTCGACGACTGAGGCCGCGCCGATGACCGGACAGCCGATACCTCTCCTCACAGTGCTGGCGCTCGTCGCCGCTGCCGTCGCCACCGTCGGCATCGGCATCTACGGGGTGCGGCTGGCGCGCACCACCTCCGACTTCCTCGTCGCATCGCGCAGCGTCGGGCCGCGCTGGAACGCCGCCGCCATCTCCGGTGAATACCTTTCGGCGGCATCATTTCTCGGGGTCGCGGGCCTGATCGCGAAATATGGTGCGGACGCGCTGTGGTACCCGATCGGCTTCACCGCCGGCTACCTGGGACTGCTGCTGTTCGTCGCGGCGCCGCTGCGCCGCTCCGGCGCCTACACCGTCCTCGACTTCGCCCAGTTCCGTCTCGGCTCGCTGCTGGTGCGGCGCGTCGCGATGGTGGTGGTCGCGTCGGTGTGCGGGCTGTACATGGTGCCGCAGTTCCAGGGCGCCGGCCTGACCCTGAACATCCTGCTCGGCGTGCCCGGGTGGGTGGGCGTCGTGGTGGTCGGGGCGATCGTGATCGGCAACGTCGTGGGCGGCGGCATGCGGTCCATCACGTTCGTGCAGGGATTCCAGTACTGGCTCAAGCTCACCGCCGTCGCGGTCCCGGCACTGGTGCTGGCCGTGTACTTCTTCGCCGACGAGCGACCGGTCGGCGCGCCCGCCCCGCCCACCGTCACGGCGCAGACGTCCGTCGACATCACCACCGACGTCGTCGTGCAGGTCGCCGCCGCCACCGACGTCACGGTGCACGGCGACCTCGACGGCCGACCGGTGTCGGGCGACGTCCAACTGGGCGCCGGCCGGCACGAACTCGGCAAGGGCACAACGTTGGTGCTGCCCGCCGGATCGCCGGTGCCGGTCGTCGCGGGCGCCCCCGCCGACGGTGCCGGGTGGCTCGATCCGGGCGGCGGCTTCGGCGGTCCGCACCCACTGTTCCAGGTGTACTCGCTGATCCTCGCGACGTTCCTCGGTGCGATGGGCCTGCCGCACGTGCTGGTGCGGTTCTACACCAACCCCGACGGCCGCGCGGCCCGGCTGACGTCGTTGGTCGTGATCGCGCTCGTGGGCGTGTTCTACCTGTTCCCGGTGCTGCTCGGGGTCTTCGCGCGGCTGTACGTCCCGCAGTTGCTCATCACCGGGACGTCGGATGCGGCGGTGCTGCTGCTGCCGTCCGCGGTGCTGTCCGGCTGGGGCGGCCAGCTGCTCGCGGCGCTCGTCGCGGCCGGTGCGATCGCGGCGTTCCTGTCCACGTCGTCGGGCCTGCTGGTGAGCATCGCCGGTGTCCTGAGCACCGACGTGCTGCGCGGACGGGTCCGCGACTTCCGCGTCGCCGCGGTACTGGCCGGGACGGTCCCGCTGGTTCTCGCGCTCGGGGCGGCGTCGCTGGACCTGTCCCGCTCGGTGGGGTTGGTGTTCGCGGTCGCGGCGTCGACGCTGTGCCCGCTGCTGGTCCTCGGGATCTGGTGGCGCGGGCTCACCGCGGCCGGCGCCACGGCCGGAATGATCGTCGGACTGGTCGCCGGCGGGGGAGCGGCGCTGCTCGCGGTGCTGGGTGTGCCGTCCGAGAACCTGTGGAACGGTTGGCCGTCGGTGCTCATCGGGTACCCGGCCGCGGTGAGCGTCCCGCTGTCGTTCGCGGCAATGGTCTTCGTCAGCATCGCGACCCGACGGCAGGCACCGCGCGACGTGGGACGCATCTTCGCCCGGATGCACGCACCCGAGCGGCTCGGGATGGGCCGCGACCGCGAGGGCGACCTGCGGTCTACCTGACGCGAGTTTCCGGTGGGCGGGTCTCGCGATTGACGCGGTTCCTCGGTATCGGCGAACGTGACGGGTCTGCGTGCGCTGCCCGTGTGCACGCTCGGAAGAAGGAGACCCCGTGTCGGATTGGCACTGCCTCGGAACGGCCGACGACCTGCGTGACGGAAAGCCGCACGCCGTCCGGGCATTCGATACCGACCTCGTGGCCTACTCCGATCGGGCGGGCGTCATCCACGTCCTCGATTCCCGTTGCCCGCACATGGGCGCCAACCTGAGCAAGGGCAGGGTCGTGGGCGACACCATCGACTGCCCGGCACACCTCTGGCGCTGGAACGGCCAGGGCAAGTGCGTCGGCGGCTCGCCGAAGCTCCTCCCGATCCGCTCGTGGACGACGGAGGAGCGGGACGGACTGCTGTATCTGCAGCGGTCCGACGCCCCGCCCACCGGCCGGCCGGTCAGGCCCGCCAACGCCTGGTGGTGACCCTCACCGTGCTCCGCGGACCAGCGCACCCGGGCGAGCCCCGGTGTCGACGCCGTCGCGGAGCACCACCTGACCGGACACGATGGTGGCCCGGTACCCGTCGGCACCCTGCAACAGACGCCGGGCCCCGCCGGGCAGGTCGTGCACCATCGTCGGCGACTGCAGTTGCAGCCGTTCGAAGTCGATCACGTTGAGGTCGGCCTTCTTGCCCTCGGCGATCACACCGCGATCGCCGAGGCCGTAGATCGTCGCCGTGTCGAGAGTCATCTTCCGCACCGCGGTCGCGAGCGGAATCAGGTCGCCGCGGCTGCGGTCGCGCGCCCAGTGCGAGAGCATGAACGTCGTGTTGGACGCGTCGCAGATGGCGCCGACGTGCGCACCGCCGTCGCCGAGTCCGATCGCGGTCGCGGGATGCATCAACATCTCCCGGATCGGGTCGAGCGTGAAGTCCGAGAAGCCCAGCAGCGGACGGAAGAACAGTGCGCGGCCCTCGTCCGCGAGCATCAGGTCGTAGGCGTACTCGAACGGATCCTTCCCGGCGCGCGCGGCCTCGCGGGCGAGGCTGGTGTCGGGATCGGGCTCGTACTGTGGCGGGTGACCGAGCTCGAACGTCCGGTCGAGCCGGCTCAGGTACGGCATCCGGTTGTCCGGTGAATCGGATTCGTCGAGGATCGCCCGGCGGGTTGCCGGGTCTCGCAGTGCCGCAACCAACGCGTCGAGGTCGCCCCCGGCGCGTGCGGCGGCCGCGACGTAGCTCGGCCGGGTGTTGAACGCGTTGAACGTCTGCACGCCGGTCAGCAGGCCCAGCGGGCGGGCCGGGACCTGAGGCCGGAGCGGAATACCGGACTCGTATGCGGCGGCCGCCGCATCGAGAAGTCGCTTCCAGTCGTTCGGTGCGTTGTCGTGCTGCATCAGGCCGAAACACACTGTCCGACCGGTAAGTTCCGCCAGCCGCACCATCCAGTCGAGTTCCCGGTCGGGGGCGGCGAGATCCTCGCCCATGATGCCGGCCGGTGCCAGTTCGAACACCCCGGTGCCGGCGGCGGCCAACGCCTGACCGATCCCGAACAGTTCGTCCTCGGCGGCGAAGGTTCCCGGCACCGGTTCCCCGTCGATCGCCCGGTGCACGATGGTCCGCGACGTCGAGAACCCGAGGGCGCCGGCCTCGACGCCCTCCCGGACCAGCTTGGCCATCAACGCGATGTCCTCGGTCGACGCGGCCTCGTTGCGGGCACCGCGCTCACCCATGACGTAGGCGCGCACGGCCCCGTGCGGGACGTGTGTCCCCACGTCGATCGCCAGCGGCTGCCGTTCGATCGCGTCGAGATACTGCGGAAACGACTCCCAGCCCCACCGGATCCCCGCCGACAACGCGGCACCGGGGATGTCCTCGACGCCCTCCATCAAGCCGATGAGCCACTCCCGATCGGCGTCGGCCACCGGCGCGAATCCCACGCCGCAGTTGCCCATCACCGCGGTGGTCACGCCGTGCCAGCAACTGGGCGTGAGCATCGGATCCCAGGTGACCTGGCCGTCGTAGTGGGTGTGGATGTCGACGAACCCCGGGGTGACCAGCAACCCGGTCGCGTCGATGACCTCGTCGGCATCCGCGTCGGCGAGTCGGCCGCCGGGGACGACCGCCACGATCCGCCCGTCCCGGACGCCGATGTCGGCGACGTACGGTTCGTCGCCGGTCCCGTCCACCACTGTCCCGTTGGAGATCACAAGAGAGAACGCCATATCCACTCCTCGCTGACCGTCGAACCGGCATGTCATCCGTCCGGATGACAATCGTCAGGCTAACTGGACACGGTGTCAGTGAGATGGAAAATGGGCCCGGTCGTTTGTTCGGCGGGCGCTCGGCGGGAGCCGTTCGTCGCATCCGGCTGACCGTTCGGCGCACGCGGCGACAGCTCGGCGTGTGACTGCCGCCACAGGCTTCTGATGTGACCTGGCTCTCATTAATGTCGCATCGCACACCCCGCGACGCAGGTCGCCCGCCATCGGAGGAGTCCCGCTCATGACCACCACGGATCTCGGCTCGGGGGCGCCGCCGCAGCGGCCCACCCCGGACGCGCAGGCCTTCGTCGACATGCAGGCCAGTCCGGAGTTTCAGGAGCTGCGGCATCGGTTGCGGCGCTTCGTCTTTCCGATGACCGCGTTCTTCCTCACGTGGTACGGCGCCTATGTCCTGCTCGCTACGTACGCGTCGGACTTCATGGCCACCAAGGTGTTCGGCAACGTCAACCTGGGGATCGTCCTCGGGCTCGGCCAGTTCGTGACGACATTCGTGATCACCGCGCTGTACGTGAAGTTCGCCAACCGTGAACTCGATCCGCGCTCGTCGGCGATCCGCGAGGAACTGGAAGGACCGGCACAGTGATCACCACACTCGCGCAGGAGTCGGCCACGGACGTCGGCAATCCACTGTTCAACATCGCGATCTTCGTCGCGTTCGTCGTCGGCACCATGACGCTGGTGATCCGCGCCAGCAAGTCGACGAAGAAGGCCTCGGACTTCTACACGGGCGGCGGCCAGTTCACCGGTCCGCAGAATGGCTTCGCGATCGCCGGCGACTACCTGTCGGCGGCGTCGTTCCTCGGTATCGCGGGCGCCATCGCGGTGTATGGCTACGACGGCTTCCTGTACTCGATCGGCTTCCTCGTCGCGTGGCTCGTCGCGCTGCTGCTGGTGGCCGAACTGCTCCGCAACACAGGACGTTTCACGATGGCCGACGTCCTGAGCTTCCGGCTCAAGCAGCGTCCGGTCCGGATGGCGGCGGCGCTGTCGACGCTCGTGGTATCGCTGTTCTACCTGCTCGCGCAGATGGCCGGCGCGGGCGGCCTGGTGGCACTGCTGTTGAACATCAAGGACTTTGCGGGCCAGGCGATCGTCGTCGCGGTCGTCGGCGTGCTGATGATCGTGTACGTGCTGATCGGCGGCATGAAGGGCACCACGTACGTCCAGATGGTCAAGGCCGTGCTGCTCATCGCCGGCGCCGGCATCATGTTCGTCCTGGTGCTGTTCGCAGTGAAGGGCAACTTCTCCCAGTTGCTGGCGGACGCGCAGGACATGGTGAACGGCTCGGCCAACGAGGCCGTCGCCGGACGCGACGTGCTGGCGCCGGGCGCCAAGTACGGCCTCAGTGACATGTCGCGGCTCGACTTCGTCTCGCTCGGTATCGCGCTCGTCCTCGGTACCGCGGGTCTGCCGCACGTGCTCATGCGCTTCTACACGGTGCCGACCGCGAGGGAAGCCCGCCGCTCGGTCACGTGGGCGATCGGCCTGATCGGCGCCTTCTACCTGTTCACGCTCGTTCTCGGCTACGGCGCCGCGAAGATGGTCGGCCCCGACAAGATCCTCGCGGCCCCGGGCAAGGAGAACTCGGCGGCACCGCTGCTGGCGTTCGAACTCGGCGGCACGATCTTCCTGGGCATCATCTCGGCGGTCGCGTTCGCGACGATCCTCGCCGTCGTCGCCGGCCTGGCGATCACCGCGTCGGCGTCGTTCGCTCACGACATCTACGCCAGCGTCATCAAGCGCGGCAAGGCGTCGGAGGAGGAGCAAGTCCGGGTCTCGCGGATCACCGTCGTCGTCATCGGCGTCGTCGCGATCGTGCTCGGCATCCTCGCGATGGGCCAGAACATCGCGTTCCTGGTCGCCCTAGCCTTCGCCGTCGCCGCGTCGGCGAACCTGCCGACGCTGCTGTACTCGCTGTTCTGGAAGAAGTTCAACACCACGGGCGCGCTGTTCAGCATCTACGGCGGCCTGATCAGCTGCCTGCTGCTCATCGTGTTCTCGCCGGCCGTCTCGGGCGCCAAGACGTCGATGTTCCCGAACGCCGACTTCGCGTGGTTCCCGCTGGCCAACCCCGGAATCGTGTCGATCCCGCTGGCGTTCCTGCTCGGCATCGTCGGCACCTGGGTCGGCCGGAACAAGCTCGAGGATCCGGTCAAGCAGGCCGAGATGGAGGTCCGTTCGCTCACCGGCGTCGGCGTCGAGAAGGCCGTCTCGCACTAGGAGCGGTCACCAGTGCGCCTCGTGACGCAGTCGCGGCACGAGGCGCACTGTCGTGTACGTCACCTTTTTCATTGGTTACGATCCGTCAATGGCCAAGCTGAAGGTGTCCGTCGACGTGCCCATGAGTCCGGAGGACGCGTGGAACCGGGCGTCGGATCTGAGTGAGTTCGAGCAGTGGCTCAGCATCCACGAGGGCTGGCGCAGTGACCTGCCCGCGGAACTGAGCGCCGGCACCGTCATCAGCTCGGTGGTGTCCGTCAAAGGACTGCGCAACCGCGTCAAGTGGACTCTGAAGCAGTACAATCCGCCGCGCAGCCTGCTGCTCAAGGGCGACGGCAAGGGCGGCGTCAAGCTCGGGCTGGTCCTCAGCGTCGAACCCTCCACGGCGGGCGCCATCGTCGCCCTCGACATCGACCTCGGCGGCGCGCCGCTGTTCGGGCCCATCGGGTCGGGCGTGGCCAAGGCGCTGCGCGGCGACATCGAAGGCTCGCTCCAGAAGTTCGTCACCCTCTACGCCTGATCCGGCGGAACCCGCACAACGCGACCCGCACCCCTACCGGATCGCGCTCTATACGGAGGTCTCGAAGACATGGCCGGTCGTCACAGCGCGCCGCGCGCGAAGCCCGCGGCGGGGACGTCGCCCCTCGTCAAGTATGGGGCGATCGGCCTCGCGGCCGTGGTCGTCGTGGGTGCCGGGGGGTACTTCGTCGTCGACACATTCGTCGGCGGTGGGTGTGACTCGGTCACCGAGTACGTGGTGGCCGCGGACCCGTCGATCTCGCCGGTTCTCACCGAGGTGACCTCTGCGGCGTCGGCCGAGGACCTCGGCTGCCGCAGGTACCGGATCGAGGCGGCGTCCGGCATGGAACCGCTCGGGTCGCCCGGCCAGCAGGCCGGCCCGGACCTGTGGGTTCCGGATTCGTCGCAGTGGGTCGCGAAGGCGAGCAGCGGCACCGGCACCCTGTTCGACGTCGCCGCCCAGTCGATCGCCTCGACCCCAGTGGTGATCGCCGCCCGTGGGGGCGACATGCCGTTCTTCGCGACGTGGCTGACGGCGCTGCAGTTGTCGGGCCTGAAGATCGGCGACCCGCTCACCAGCAGCGTCTCGGGCGCGCCTATCGTCGGCGCGCTGTCGGAGGCGGCCGCCGGCACCATCGCCGTCGACGCAGTGCCCGGCGCGCTGGTCCCGCTCGCGCAGGCCCAGGCCGCGAACATGCACCAGACCGACCCGTCCGCGCGGCTCGCGGCCGTCGCGTCCGACGGCGGGATCGCCATCGCCACGGAGCAGCAGGTGGTGGGTCAGAACGAGGGCGACTCCGCGGTGAGGCTGGAGGCGACCGCCCCGAACTCGGGTGCGGTGTTCCTCGACTATCCGGTCGTGGCCACCGCCACGGGCACCGAGCACGACGACGCACGCGAGGCCGGCGTCACGTTGGCCGAGGTGATGGGGTCCGAGGCCGGCCGGGCCGCGTTGGCGCAGCGCGGCTTCCGCGGTCCGGACAAGGCCCCGCTCGTCGCCGGACGAGGCGTCGGTGACGTCGCGGTCCTGACGGTCTCCGATCCCACCGAGACGGCCAAGGTGCTGAAGCGCTATGCGGTGCTGGCACTTCCGTCGCGCGCACTCGTGGTGGAGGACGTCTCGGGTTCGATGGCCGAGAAGGCCGGCCCCGAGACCCGGATCGCGTTGACGGTGCAGGCCAGCGAGACCGGCGCCAGGCTGTTCCCCGACAACGCGCAGTTGGGGCTGTGGGCATTCTCGATCGGACTCGGCGGCAACGGGCAGGACTACAAAGAACTGGCCCCGATCCGCCGACTGGACGAGAACGTCGACGGCATGAGCCACCGCCAGCGGCTGACCGACGCCGTGCGGACCCTGCCGTCCCTCGTCAAGGGCGGCACCGGTTTGTACGACACGACGCTCGCCGCGTTCCGCAAGGTCAAGGAGGGCTACGACCCGGCTGCGATCAACAGCGTCATCCTGCTCACCGACGGGGCCAACGAGGATCCGTCCACCATCTCGCTCGACGAACTGCTGGCCACGCTCAAGCGCGAACAGGATCCCGCGCGTCCGGTCATCATCGTCACGATCGGGATCACCGAGGACGCCGATGCGGCCGTCCTGCAGAAGATCTCGGCCGCGACGGGTGGAACCAGCCACGTCGCGCGAACTCCGGCCGAGATCCCCGGGGTGTTCGTCGACGCGATGCGCAGCCGCGCTGCGGGCTGATCCCACCCCTCGCTGCGTCAGGGCAGGGCCGCGTCCGTCACGGCCCGCACGTGCTCCTCGGTGACCCCGGGCGCGCACTCGCGCAGGACCAACCCGGCCTCCGTCACATCGATGACGGCCAGATCGGTGATGATGCGGTGGACGACGCCGCGGCCGGTCAGCGGCAGCGAGCACCGTTCGACGATCTTCGCGGCGCCCGTCTTGTCGGTGTGTTCCATCAGCACGATGACGCGGCGGGCGCCGTGGACCAGGTCCATCGCGCCGCCCATGCCCTTGACCATCTTCCCCGGCACCATCCAGTTCGCCAGGTCTCCGGTCGCGGAGACCTGCATGCCCCCGAGCACGGCGGTGTCGATGTGGCCGCCGCGGATCATCCCGAAACTGATGGCGGAGTCGAAGAACGACGCGCCCGCGTTCACCGTCACGGTTTCCTTGCCGGCGTTGATCAGATCCGGGTCGACGGCGTCCTCGGTGGGGTAGGGGCCGGTCCCCAGGACGCCGTTCTCGCTGTGCAGCGTCACCTCGACGTCGTCGGGCAGGTGGTTGGGAATCAGCGTCGGCAGACCGATTCCGAGGTTGACGTACTCGCCGGACACGAGTTCCTGTGCGGCGCGGGCAGCCATCTGCTCGCGCGTCCAGCCGACAGTCTCGACCACCGCGGTCATCGTGTGCCCTCCTCCGCGGCCGAAACGGTCCGCTTCTCGATCTTCTTGTCCTGCTGTCCGATGTGCACGATGCGGTCGACGAAGATGCCCGGCAGATGGATCTGCTCGGGGTCGAGTTCGCCGGCCGCGACGATCACCTCGACCTGGGCGACGCACACCCGCCCGGCCATCGCCGCGAGTGGGTTGAAATTCATTGCGGCCTTGTTGAACACGAGGTTGCCCTCGGTGTCGGCGACCATGGCGTGCACCAGTGAGAAGTCGGCGGTGATCGACTCCTCGAGGACATAGTCGCGGCCACCGAACACCCGGACCTCCTTGGGCGGCGACGCGAGCGCCACCGAACCGTCCGCGGCGTACCGCCACGGCAGACCGCCCTCGGAGATGGGCGTACCGACGCCGGACGGCGTGAAGAAGGCCGGGATCCCGGCCCCGCCCGCGCGCATCTTCTCGGCGAGCGTGCCCTGCGGCGTCAACTCCACCTCGAGTTCGCCCGACAGGTACTGGCGGGCGAACTCCCGGTTCTCTCCGACGTACGACGCTGTCACCCGTCGAATGCGCCTGTCCTCGAGTAGTGTTCCCAGGCCGTGGCCGTCGGTGCCGCAGTTGTTGGAGAACACCTCGAAGTCGGTTGCCGGGCCGGCCGCGAGCGCCGCGATGAGGACATCCGGAATGCCGCACAGTCCGAAGCCTCCGACGGCCAGGGACGACCCGGACGGGATGTCGGCGACGGCGTCCGCCGCCGATGTGTAGATCTTGCTCATGAATACCTTTCCGTCTCAGATTGTCTCGACGTCACCGACGCGCGCGGGCGCGGTGCTCTGTGTGGCGAGCTTGCGCAGGCCCGCCGGATAGACGCGCCTGCCGACGAGGAGTGCGGCGATGGCGGCGATGTAGAAGAGGGGTGCGAGTGAGAGGGACTCGATCAGTCCCAGGCGATCGGCGAGGATGCCGATGACGAAGGGGCCCAACGCCAATCCGAGAACATTGTTGGCGATGGTGAGTGTACCCAGCGCGGACGAACGGACCGATTCGTGGGTGAGGCCGGCGACCATCGCGGCGGTCGGTCCGGAGCATCCCGCGGAGAAGAAGGCGCCGACACCGAGCAGGATCAGCTGGGGCGCACCGGTGCCCAAGCGGAATCCGATGCCGAGCGCCACGAGGGAGATCGTGCAGAAGACGACGGCCGTCATCCACTTGCGGGCCGGATCGGTGCGACTCACGCGGTCGGTGATGATGCCGCACACCACCATTCCGGTGCCGACCAGCAGGACGAACAGCGCGGCCACCGCGCCGGCCTTGTCGAGTGCCATGTCGTAGTACCGGTTGAAGAAGCTGGGCGTCCACGACAGCAGGACGGCCGCGGTGAACATCTGGAAGCCGCCCGCGAGGTAGACGCACCACACCGCGGGATTGGTGAACAGGGTGGACACGGGAACCCGGATCGCCGGGGCGACGCCGTCGGATTCGGCGACCGGATCGTCGTGCACCGCGTACTGTGCGAGACGCGACTCGGTGACCACGGCCCGGAACAGTGCGACGAGGATGAGCCCCAGTACCGCCATCGCCGTGAACGACCAGCGCCACCCGACGTTGACGGCGATCACTCCACCGAGCGAGACGCCGACCACGGAACCGAAGGAACCACCGGCCATGAAGAGGCCGCTCAACGATGCGTGCTTCCGCGAAGAGAACACGCTCAGGACCAACGCGATGCCGACGCTGCCGTACGCGGCCTCGCCCACGCCCACGAAGAACCGCGCGGCCAGCATCTGCTCGTAGTTGGAGGCGATCGCGCAGCACAGCGTGGCCAGGCTCCACATCACAGCCATCAGGACGAGGCTGCGGACCCGACCCCACCGGTCGGCGAGCAGCGACAGCGGGAAGGTGAGCAGACCGACCATCAGCGCGACGACGCTCGTGAGCGAGGCGAGTTGGGAGTCGGACAGCGCCCAATCTGCTTTGAGCATCGGGAAGACGGCACTGAGAACCTGTCGGGACATGTAGTCCGACAACAGCAATGCGAAGGCGAGACCGGCGACGAGCCACGGGTAGATCCGGGATCGTGGGCGCTCCGGCGCCGGGGCGGCGACCTGCTCGGAGCGATCGTCTTCGATGGTTCCGGCCGGTTGGCCGGTCGGCGTGGGTGACAGTCCCATGGGTGCTCCTGGAGGCGACTGGGCTGATTGGGGTGGCGCCGCAGCGATATACGCGAACAGCGCCCGGATGCCGGCTAGGACCGGGCTTCGAACGCGGTCAGTTCTTCTTCGAGGATCGGGACGCCGAGGTTGCAGGCATGGATGCCGAGCACGCTGACCATCTGGAGGACGGTGAGGATCTGCTCGCGGGTCACGCCGAGTTCGAGGGCGGCGCGGATATGGCGTCGGACGCCCGGCGCGTACAGGTGGGTGGCCGCGGCGTCGATCGCGATGCTGAGCAGTTCGACGAATTCGGGCGAGAACACGCCGCGGCGGATCGGCGTCGCGTTCATTGCCATGAACTGTTCGGTCCATTCCGGATCCCAGCGAGAAAGCGTATCCCACAGGGGGTTCCAGTTGCCCTCGTCGTGCAGGCGATCGATCGTCGGGGTGGGTGTCGCTTCGGGATTCGTGGTCAAGGCAGCACTCGTTTCGCGGAGATCGGCAGGGGAGAGTGATGGGGCGACGTTCCCGTTCGTTCGGAACGTGGCGCACATCACGTTATCCCGATGCGGCCCCAGATGATTACCCCTGCGGGACGGGATTCTGTGCATTTCGGGACACGGGTGCCGACCCGTGGTCAGGTGGGAGTTGTCGTCTGCTTACGCCAGGCGCGCGGGCTGACGCCGAATTGCTGATGAAACCAGCGGGAGAAGCTACTCGGCGTCGAGAAGGCGAGCATCTCGGAGATCTCCGTGAACGAGTAGCGCTGACCACCGACCAGCCGGTTGGCGAGTTCGACGCGGGTGGTGTCCAGGACTGACGTGAAGGTCTGCCCGGACTTGGCGAGGTGGCGGTGGACCGTCCGGCGATCGACGCCGAGGCTGCGTGCCACCTGATCGATAGAGCACCGGCCGGTCGGCAGGAGTAGTTCGACGAGCTCGCGCACGCGGCCGGCGATCGTCGGCTCCTCGGGGGCGGAGAGTGAATCGAGGAACTGCCTGGCGTACGACCGCGAGTGAGGGTCGGAGAGTCGGTTCGGCTCGTTCAGATCGCCTGTGTAGGTGACAATTCCACTGAAGTCGTTGTCGAAGGCCAGCGGTGCGCCGAACATGCGTCGGTGGGTGGAATCGTCGGTCGGAGCACTGTGCTCGAACGAGACGGACACCGGATGCCAATGGTCGCCGAGCAGGCTGCGCAGCAGTTGATGGACCACGGTCACCGCGAGTTCGACCGACTGTCGCACCGGCATGGGTTCACCCGGTTCGATGCTGACCCGGATCACGGACAGTCCGTCTCGCTCGGACAGGCGGATGTGTAGCGCCTCGTTGTACATGTGCTGGTACCGGATCAGCATCCGGAGCGCACTACGCGCGTCGGGCTCCTCGCGAATACTCACGCTGAGGGGGCCGAGCGTCGAGAGTCGTCGGTGCTCGGCGAGCCGCAGCGCGAAGTCCTGTCGCCCGGACGCGGCGGAGGATCGCTCGAGCAGTCGGGCGACGGCCGCCGCCGGTACCCAGCGATCCTGCAGGTCGAGGCCGGCGGGGTCGAGTCCGACGGACCGCATCAGCTCCACCGGTTCGATGTGCAGAGTGCGGCTGAGCTCGATGTATCCGGTCAGTGCGGCGTATCGCGCGAGGGGTCTCGGCACCCGCGTCACCCTCCTTCGGTGGCTCCGACTGTCCCGCAAGGGTAGGTGTGTGCCACGACACGACTCGATGCGGGTGTGACGCAGACTACCGCCAATGTCCCGAATTGGACAGAAATATGTCCCTCCAGGGTATGTGCGATCTCCGCGGAATCGATACTGTCGTGTCATCTGGGTCACACCGATCGACCTTCGGCTCGAACGAGGTTGTGGCCCCGCATTTTTCGAAACTGCGCGAGTGGACCGGCCGGTACGGGTCCGGCTCATGATCAAGGAGGGTGTTATGGCCAAGGCGATTCGCATTTACGAGACCGGTGGCCCCGAGGTGCTGAAGTGGGAGGCCGTCGAGGTCGGCGATCCCGGACCCGGTGAGGTGCGCATCCGACACGAGGCGGTCGGCCTGAACTTCGCGGACACGTACTTTCGGACCGGTCTGTACCCGGCGCCGCTGCCCGCGGGAATGGGTGTGGAGGCGGCAGGTGTCGTCGAGGCGGTGGGCGACGGAGTAGTCGACTTTCACGCCGGCGACCGCGTGACCTACACCGGCAGCCCGCTGGGCGCATACAGCACCGAGCGGGTCATGCCCGCCGAACACCTGATCGCGCTGCCGGACGGCATCGCCTTCGAGACGGCCGCCGCGATGACGATGCGCGGTCTCACCACGTCCTACCTGCTGCGACGGATCCAACCCTCGCTGAAGGCCGGCGACACCGTCCTGCTGCACGCTGCCGCGGGCGGCGTCGGGCTGATCTTCTGTCAGTGGGCAAAGTTGCTGGGCATCAACGTCATCGGAACGGTTTCGAGCGATGCCAAGGCCGAGGTGGCTCGTGCTCACGGCTGTGGCGAGGTGATCGTCTACACGCGGGAGAACGTCGCCGAGCGGGTGCGTGAACTCACCGGCGGGGCGGGCGTGCCGGTCGTGTACGACAGCATCGGTGCGTCCACGTTTCAGTCGTCGATCGACTCGTTGGCGCGTCGGGGCCTGCTGGTGGCGTTCGGGACAGCGTCCGGCCCGATCCCGCCCATCGACGCGATGCAGCTGGCGGTCAAGGGATCTCTGTTCGTGACCCGACCGGCGCTCGCCGACTACATCGCCGATCCTGCCGAGCGTGCGGAACTGGCCGGTGAACTGTTCGGGCACGTCGAGGCCGGACGCATCGAGATCGAGATCAACCAACACTACGCGCTCGAGGAGGCCGAACAGGCCCATCGCGACCTGGAATCGGGCATCAGCATCGGCTCGTCGGTCTTCTCCTTCTGATTCCGACTTCCGAGCTTGTAGAGGAGAGCGTCATGACCACTGTCGAACGCGCACAGGATCTTCGGGCGACCGTCACAGGGATGGACGCCCGGCCACTGACCTGCAGCATCGGTGCGGAACTTTACGGCGTCGATCTCGCCGAGGTGTCCCGCGACGGCGACCTGTTCGCCGATCTGAAGTCGCTGCTGCTGAAGTACAAGGTCCTCTTCTTCCGGGATCAGGACCTGAACCGGGCCGAGCACGTTGCGCTCGCCCAGCGTTTCGGTTCGCTCGAGGATCACCCTGTGGTCGGCAGCGATCCCGAGTTCCCGGGGCTGGTCCGGATCTACAAGGATCTCGACAGCCCGCGCGAGGCCTTCGAGAACGCCTACCACTGTGATGCGACGTGGCGAGCGAACCCTCCGATGGGTTGCGTGCTGCGGTGCGTGGAGGGCCCGGCCGTCGGCGGCGACACCATCTGGGTGAACATGGCGCTCGCGTACGAGCGTCTTCCGGAACGGGTGAAGGAGCAGATCGCGGGACTACGCGCCCGGCACAGCATCGAGGCGTCCTTCGGAGCGCGGATGCCGATGGAGCAGCGCCTCGAACTCAAGGAGCGCTTCCCGGACGCCGAACACCCGGTGGTCCGCACACATCCCGAGACGGGCGAGAAGATCCTGTTCGTCAACAGCTTCGCGACGCACCTGACGAACTTCCACACCGAGGAGAACGTCCGGTGCGGCATCGACTACGCGCCCGGCGCCGGTGAGCTGCTGCGGTACCTGCAGAGCCAGGCCACGATCCCGGAATACCAGGTGCGCTGGCGGTGGACGCCGAACAGCGTCGCGATCTGGGACAACCGGTCCACCCAGCACTACGCGGTCCAGGACTACTGGCCGGCCGTTCGCAAGATGGAGCGGGCCGGGGTCGTGGGCGACCGCCCCTTCTGAACACCTTCCGATCAGTTCGAATTGCCATCGAGAAACGGAGTCACCCAATGCATTTCCATGACGATGCACTCTTCCCCGAGATCCAGGACAAGCTGGTCATCACCGTCGCGCCGTACGGTCCGGAGTGGGCGGTGGAGGACTTCCCCGAGGACCTGCCGCTGACGATGGACGAGCACGTCCAGCAGGCCGTCGACTGCTACGAGGCCGGCGCGACCGTCCTGCACATCCACGTTCGCGAGGAGGACGGGAAGGGCTCCAAGCGGCTCTCGAAGTTCAACGAACTCCTCGGTCGTCTCCGTGAGGCAGTGCCGGACATGATCCTGCAGGTCGGTGGCTCGATCTCGTTCGCGCCGGAAGGTGATGGTGCGGACGCGAAGTGGCTCTCGGACGATGTCCGGCACATGCTCGCCGAGCTGGACCCGAAGCCGGACCAGGTCACGATCGCGATCAACACCAGCCAGATGAACATCATGGAGCTGATGACGGCGGGCGACATCAAGGGCACCTCGCTCGAGAATGCCGAGCTCGCCGCGACTTACCGTGAGATGACCGTCCCGGCCGGACCGGAGTGGGTCGAGGAGCATCTGCGTCGTCTGCAGGCCGCCGGCATCCAGCCGCACTTCCAGCTCTCGTCGATTCCGCAGCTCGAGACCGTGGAGCGGCTGATCCGCCGCGGCGTCTACACCGGCCCGCTGAATCTGACATGGGTGGCGATCGGTGGTGGCTTCGACGGCCCGAACCCGTACAACATGATGCAGTTCATCGACCGGGTCCCGGATGGCGCCTGCCTGACACTCGAGACGTTGATGCGCAGCGTGCTGCCGGTCAACACGATGGCGATCGCGATGGGTCTGCACCCGCGCTGCGGCAACGAGGACAACCTGTGGGCACCCAGCGGCGAGGTCAAGATCACCTCCGCCGAGCAGGTCCGTCAGTTGGTGCGCGTCGCGAAGGAACTCGGCCGCGAGATCGCCACGGGTAAGGAGGCCCGCGACATCTACAAGATCGGGACCTCCTACAAGGATGCCGACGAGACGCTCGCCCGGCTCGGGTACGCCCCGAACCGGCGTCCCGGCCAGGTCGGCTTCACCGCACACGCCTGACCGTCACCGTCGTCCGGGTGCGGCGGGGCCTCGGTTCCCGCCGCACCTGCTCGATCCGCGAGCCTGGAGGAAAAGCCTTGAACACCAGTGAATCCACGACGGTCGTGATCGTCCCCGGACTGCGTGACCACGTCGAGAACCACTGGCAGACGATCTTGGCCGCCGGCCTCGACAACGTCCGCACCGTTCCGCCGCTCGAACACGACAAGCTCAGTCTCGACGCCCGCGTCGCGGCGCTGGACGCCGTCCTCTCCGACCTCGACGGCCCGGTCGTCCTCGTCGCGCACAGCGCCGGGGTGATGATCACCGTGCACTGGGCCGCTCGGCACGACCGGCCGATCGCGGGCGCGATCCTGGCTACCCCGCCCGACTTCTCCATTCCGCTGCCCACCGGCTACCCGACCCTGCCGGACCTCGACGCGAACGGCTGGAACCCGGTTCCGCGCAGACCATTGCCGTTCCCGAGCATCGTCGCCGCCAGCACCGACGACCCGCTCGCCGACTTCGCGGCCGTCGTCGATCTGGCACAGGCCTGGGATAGCCGACTCGTGGACCTCGGCGCCGTCGGCCACCTCAATCCCGCCTCCGGCTACGGCGAATGGCCACGCGCCACACACCTTCTTGACGACCTGTTCGCCTCGATCGACATCCAAGCACCTAGCCACTGACCTGCACGACCGCTGCCCGAGAGAGAACCCCTCGATGCTCAATCTGTCCATGTTCCTGGAAGACTCGGCCCGCAGGTACCCGGGCCGTGATGCCCTCGTCCTGGGAGACGAGCGGTTCACCTACGCCGAGACCGACGGCCTTGCCAACCAGATTGCGAATCTCCTCGTCGCGTACGGGATCGAGCCCGGCGACCGAATTGCTCTCTCGTGCCCCAACCTGCCGTGGTTTCCGATCGTCTACTACGGGATCCTCAAGGCCGGGGCCGTGGTCGTGCCACTCAACGTCCTGTTGAAGGGCCGTGAGATCGCCTATCACCTCGAAGACTGCGGGGCGGCCGCGTACTTCTGCTTCGAGGGTGGACCCGAGTTGCCGATCGGGGAGTACGGGCGAGATGGTTTTCGTGAGGCGGGCTCGTGCCGAACGATGTTCATGATCGGCGGTGGAAACGGCGGGGAAGGGATCACCGCGCTGTCGGATGTGCTTCCGGCACAGCCGGCGACGTTCGAAACGGCGGTGCGCGACGCGACGGACACCGCCGTCATCCTCTACACCAGCGGCACCACGGGTCAGCCGAAGGGCGCCGAACTGACCCACGCGAACATGGCGATGAATGCGATCGCCGCGAATCGGTTGTTCGACAGCACCCCGAGCCGGCCCGACACCCACCTGCTGACCCTGCCGCTGTTCCATTCGTTCGGGCAGACGATCAACATGAACGCCGGGTTCTCGGTGGGGGCGACGCTGGTGTTGTTGCCGCGCTTCGAGGCCGCCGCCGCGCTGGACATCATGGAGCGCGAGGCGATCACGATCTTCGCCGGCGTGCCGACCATGTACTGGGGCCTACTCGGTGCGGTCGACGACGCGGTCGACGTCGAGCGGATCGCCGCGAATCTCCGCAAGGCCATCTCCGGTGGTGCTGCGCTACCCGTGGAGATTCTCGATCGGTTCGCGAAGCGCTTCGGGGTGCAGATCCTCGAGGGCTACGGGCTGTCGGAGACCTCGCCGGTCGCGCTGTTCAGCGACCCGGAGCAGGCGCCGCGTGCCGGTTCGATCGGCGTTCCGATCTGGGGTGTGCAGGTGCGTCTGGTCGACCGCGACTGGCACACGGTCGAGGACGTCGACAGCGTCGGCGAGATCGCGATCCGCGGCCACAACGTGATGAAGGGCTACTACGGCCGTCCCGATGCCACCGCAGAGGCCATGCGGGACGGGTGGTTCCGGACGGGGGATCTGGCGCGACGCGACGCCGACGGCTTCTACTTCATCGTCGACCGGGCGAAGGACATGATCGTGCGCGGCGGATTCAACGTCTATCCGCGGGAGATCGAAGAGGTTCTCATGACACACGAGGCCGTGTCGCTGGCTGCCGTCATCGGAGTTCCGCACGAGAGCCACGGTGAGGAGGTGCGGGCCTACGTCATTCCGAAGGCCGGCGCTTCGATCGCGGACGACGATCTGATCGCGTGGTCGAAGGAGCGAATGGCGAGCTACAAGTATCCGCGCGAGGTCCGGATCGTCGAGCAGTTGCCGATGACCGCGACCGGAAAGATCCTCAAACGCGAACTGGCCTGACCCGCGGGTCGGTCCGAGAACTGCTCGGGGACTGCCATTTCAGCCGTTTCAGCTTCCTGCGGCGTGCGCCGACCTAGGCTCACCGCAACTTGGACGGTTGTACAGGAGGCTCGGGTTGCGCGCGTTACTGGTGATTGCGTTGGCGGTTCTGGGCCTGCAGGCCGCCGCCCCTGCGGCGGGGGCCGCGCCGGTCGACGACGGTTGGACACTGCCGCAGCTCACAGTTGCGGACCGTGCGATCAAGGACGTCGACGGTCGGACGGTGCTCCTGCGCGGCGCGAACGTCAATGGGCTCAACGACTACGCGCCCAACGGGACCGGACTGCCGACGGTCGCGCCGCTGGACCGGACGGACTTCGAAGGCATGGCGGCGCTCGGCTTCAACGTGGTGCGGTTGAACGTCGCGTGGTCGGCGCTCGAGCCGACCCCCGGTGCCTTCGACGCGGCATATGTCGGCCGGATTCGCGAGGCCGTGCAGGACGCGAAGGACAACGGCATCTACACCGTCCTCGACATGCACCAGGACGCGTGGGGGCCCTACGTGGGAACGCCCGAGGGTCAGGACTGCCCGCCGCTGCTGCGGCGCGGGATCGGGTGGGACGGGGCTCCCGAATGGGCGACGCTCACCGGCGGGTGGACGACGTGCAACATCGGCGGTCAGCGGGAGGCATCGCCGGCGGTTGCCAGGGCATTCCAGGCGTTCTACGACGATGAACAGGGCGTTCAGGGCCACCTGGTGCAGACCTGGGCGCGCCTGGCCGCGGAGTTCAAGAACGAGCCCGCGGTGGTGGGCTACGACCTGCTCAACGAACCGAACCCCGGTCTGCGGGACCCGTTCACCGCGGCCGATCAGATCGGCCGCTTCTACCAGCGGGCGATCGCGGCCATTCGGCAGGCCGAGACGGGCGGCTTCCCGCACCTGGTGATCTTCGAGCCCAGCGCGCTCTGGTCGGCGTTCGGATTCGATGCGCTGCCTCCGCGGCACTATCTCGCCGATCCGCTGGTCGTGTTCTCGCCGCACCTCTACAGCCAGTCGATCAACGTCAGCAGTGAATTCCCCTCGATCGAGGACGGATTCCGGATCGCCGCGATGGCGGCGGACTGGTACGGCGCGCCGCTGTGGACGGGCGAGTGGGGCTGGTTCGGTGAGCCGGACGACCAGGCGGGTGAGGTCCGCCGGTTCGTCGATGCGATGAACACGCACCGGATGGGGGGCGCGTGGTGGTCGTGGACCCAGGCGTGCGGCGACCCACACGCGGTGAAGGACGGCAATACGGCCAAGCCGCAGGGCAACCTCAACCGCATCGACTGCCCGTCGGGTGAAGAGCAGGGGCTCGTCGAGGGGTTCGCGGAGCAACTGGCCCGCGCGTACCCGCGGGCGGTTCCGGGCCTGACCGAGGTGACGGCGGCGGGATTCCGCGGCAACGGCACCGGACGCGTCGAGGCGTGGTACCCGGGAGCGGAACGGCCGCAGTTGGACACCGTGAACCTGGCGGAGGTCGAACTCACCCGGGTCGACGGTGGCTGGCGCCTGACGGCTCGTGCCGATGGGCCGTACGCCGTGAACATCATCTGAGCGATCGCTTAGAAGTGGTGGTGCGGGAGCGGGCTCACGCGCTCGCCCCGACCATTCGTTCCGCCAGTGCCGCCAGTGCCGCGCCGACGGCATCCGGGCTGCGGAGTTCGCGCGACGGGTACCAGCGGGCGGTGTCGATGCACAGCGACAGGACCGCCAGGGTGGTGGTGTCGATGTCGGCGACGGCAAACTCGCCCTGTCGTGTGCCGTCCGCGATGATCGTGCGGACCGTGGCCACGATGTCCCGGCGCAACTGCACTACGCGCGCATGACTCTCGGCGTCCAGGTGGGACAATTCGTACTGCACCACTCGGGCGGTGGTGGTGTTCTCGGCATGCCAGTGCGCGAAGGCATAGACGGCCGCGCGCAGGCGTTTGGTTGGTGAACCGGGCTCCCGGACGCTGTCGGTCAGCGACGTCAGGGCGGTGACGTGGCCTTCGAGACTCAATCGGGCGAGGATGTCCTGCTTGGACCGGAAGTGGATGTACATCGCCGCGGGGCTCATGCCGGCGCCGGCGGCGATCTCCCGAGTGCTGGTGCCGTGGAATCCCTTCGAGGCGAACGCGTCGCAGGCGGCGTCGAGCAGGCGCTGTACGGCCTCTCCGACCGGACGGACGGCCTCCGGCGTGCCTGCCTGCGTTCCAGTTCGCGCTGTCACGTGTCCGACCTCCGCCGCATCCGCCGACCCGGTGTCGACTCGTTTCGCATTGACTTTCGCATACCCGCATCGCAGACTAAGCGAACGCTTAGATGATAGTGCGTGAGTCGGAAGGGTTAGCGAAGGTGAAGAGAGCAGTTTTCACGGCCGATCACGAGGAATTCCGTGGCGCCGTCCGCGATTTCCTCGCACGCGACGTCGTGCCGAACGTGGAGTCCTACGCCGAGAACAAGGTCATTGCGCGGGAGGTGTGGCACGAGGCCGGTAAGCAGGGGATCCTCGGCCTCGAGATCCCGGAGTCCTACGGCGGCGGCGAGGCCGGCGATTACCGCTTCAACGCGGTCGCGACCGAGGAGTTGGCCGCCGTCAACATGGCGCTGGCATCGAGCTTCGGCATCCACTTCGACATCGTCACGCCGTACGTCGTCGATCTCGCGTCCGAGCAGCAGAAGCAGCAGTGGCTGCCGCGGATGGCGGCCGGCGAGGCCGTCGCGGCCATCGGCATGACCGAGCCGTCCGCGGGATCCGACCTCGCGGCCCTGAAGACCTCGGCTGTCCGGGACGGTTCGGACTGGGTCCTCAACGGCTCCAAGACATTCATCACGAACGGCTACTCTGCGGACGTCGTGGTGGTGGCCGCGCGGACCGATCCGACGCAGCGGTCGAAGGGCATCAGCCTGTTCCTCGTCGACACGTCGCTCCCCGGGTTCGAGCGGGGTCGCAAGCTGGACAAGGTCGGTCAGCCGGAGGCGGACACGGCGGAACTGTTCTTCGACGACGTGCGACTGCCGGCGGACGCGATCCTGGGTGAGCCCGGTACCGGGTTCGTCTCGATGATGGAGCGACTGCCTCAGGAACGGATCGGCGCCGCGGTCACGAACGTCGCCCATGCCAAGCAGATCCTGCTCGAGACCATCGAGTACGCCAAGGAGCGCAAGGCCTTCGGGAACTCGATCGGCTCGTTCCAGCACAACAAGTTCCTGCTGGCCGAGTTGGTGACGAAGATCGAGGTGGCGCAGGCGTACATCGACGCCGCGGTCGCCCAGCACTCCGACGCCGGTCTGAGCGCCGTCGACGCGGCCAAGGCCAAGTGGTGGTCGGCGCAGGTGCAGAACGAGGTCCTCGACCACTGCGTGCAGTTGCACGGTGGCTACGGATTCATGCGCGAATACCGCGTTGCCCGAGCATGGATGGACGCCCGCGTCACGAAGATCTGGGCCGGCTCCAACGAGATCATGAAGGAGATCATCGGTCGCGATCTCGAGTTGTGACCGACTCGGCGGTGCCCGGAGCGCGCGTTACTGCAGCACCTGCGCTCCGGCACTGTCGGTGAGCCATCGCGCGATCATGGTGTCGAGGGTGCCGTCGTCGTACAGGCCGTCCAGTGCGGCGGAGACGCACCCGGTGAGCGGACTGTCCTTCTCGAGAACCGCGCCGTAGAACTCGGTGACGTCGTTGGGGCGGGGGAACTGCCCGACGATGACGCTGCCCGGGATCTGCTCGCCGACGATGTGAAATCCGGTGGGCAGGTCCACGACGATCGCGTCGACGGCGCCCGACTGTAGCGCCGCCTTCGCGGCGTCGGTGGTGCCGAACGCCATCGGTGTGTGCCCCGGACGGATGGTGCCCTCGATCGCGGCCAGACTCGTCGAGTGTTGCTGGGCGCCCAGGCGCAGTCCCGTCAGATCCGCGAGGGAGCGCGCCTGCGCGGCGGGATTGGTCGACAGCGCGACCACGGATTGCGCCACCGCGTAGTACGGCGCGGAGAAGTCGACGCTGTCGCGCCGGTCGCCGACGATCGTGAACTGGTTGATGTCGAGGTCGAAGTTCTTCGGCCCCGGAGCGAGGGCGTCCTCGAAGCCGACTCGAGTGAAGCGGACCTGATCGGGCGCATAGCCCAGACGCTCGGATACCGCGCGCGCCACCGCACCCTCGTAACCCATACCGTTGGCCGGGTCGTTGTCTATGATCCAGGGCGCGTACGCGGGGTCGTCGGTCGCGATCGTGAGAACACCGGGGGCCCAGGTGAGCCCGCCGCCCGGACCGCAGTCACCGGCTGACGCCGCGGTGTCCGCCGTGCCGGAGGACGCCGCCTGGGTGTCCGAGGCCCCGGCCGGATCCGAGATCGTGCAGGCTGCCGCGGGAGTCGCAGCAAGGCAGATCAGGGCGAGTACCGCGAGGCGTCGTCGAGGGGTGAACACCGCTGCCATCTTGCCCGCGCGCCCGGAACGCGACAAGAACGGGTGTTCCCGGGCGCACAATGTGCGTATTGGCGAAGGGAGGTGGCCGATGCCGACGCGCACCATCGACGGCCGACGCGTGGCGGTGAGCCGTCTCGACAAGGTGCTCTATCCGGCCACCGGGACCAGCCCCGCCATCACGAAGGGCGAGGTGATCGACTACTACGACGCGATCGCCCCCGCGATGCTGCCACACGTCGTGGATCGTCCGGTGACCCGCAAGCGCTGGCCCAACGGGGTGGACGAACCGTCCTTCTTCGAGAAGAATCTCGCCGCGTCCGCGCCGGACTGGCTCACGCGGCACGCCGTCCATCACAAGGACCGCACGGTGCTCTACCCGGTCGTCGATTCCGCTGCCGCCCTGGTGTGGATGGGACAGCAGGCCGCGCTCGAGGTCCACGTTCCGCAGTGGCAGTTCGTCGACGGAGAACCCGGGCCCGCGACGAGATTGGTATTCGACCTCGACCCTGGTGACGGTGTGGGCCTTCCCGAGTGCGCACGGGTGGCCGCCGGGGTTCGGGATCTGGTGGCGACGCTGGGCTGGACGGCGTATCCGGTCACGAGCGGCAGCAAGGGAATTCACGTCTACGTTCCACTCGACCGAACGTTGGCGCCGGGCGGGGCGTCGACGGTTGCGAGGAAGGTGGCGACCAGCCTGGAGCAACTGCACCCGGATCTGGTGACCGCGACGATGTCGAAGTCGGTGCGGGCCGGTCGGGTCTTCGTGGACTGGAGCCAGAACAATCCGGCCAAGACCACCATCGCGCCGTACTCCATGCGCGGCCGCGCCGAGCCGACGGTAGCGGCGCCGCGGACCTGGGACGAACTCGAGGATCCGGGGCTGCGGCACCTGCGGTTCGGCGAGGTTCTCGAACGATTCCGGCGGGACGGGGATCTGATTGCCGGTCTCGATCCGCCGGTGGACGCCCTCACCGAGTACCGCCGCAAGCGCGACGCCGCCCGCACGCCGGAACCGATCCCGCAGACCGCAGACGAAGGCGGCGAGGGTAATTCGTTCGTGATCCAGGAGCATCACGCCCGGCGTCTGCACTACGACTTCCGGCTCGAGCGGGACGGCGTGATGGTGTCGTGGGCGGTGCCTCGGGGGCTGCCCACGACACCGAAGGAGAATCGACTGGCCGTCCACACCGAGGACCATCCGCTCGAGTACGCGAGTTTCGCCGGCAGCATTCCCCAGGGGGAGTACGGCGGTGGGACGGTCTCGATCTGGGACGCGGGGACGTACGAGCTGGAGAAGTGGCGCGATGACGAGGTGATCGTGCGACTGTTCGGAAGTCGTGTGGACGGGCGGTACGCACTCATCCGCACCGAGGGCGACCAGTGGCTGATGCACCTGATGAAGGACGACGGCGGCTCCTCCGTTCTTCCTCGCGGACTTTCCCCGATGCTCGCCACTGCCGGCACGCTCGACGGACTGGACCCCGACCGGTGGGCGTTCGAGGGTAAGTGGGACGGCATCCGGTTGATCGTCGAATTCGACGGTGCGACAGTGAAATTGCGGAGTCGCTCGGGAAACGACGTCACCGATCGCTATCCGGCGTTGCAGTCGCTCGAGGCGACCCTGGACGGTCATGCCGTCGTGCTCGACGGCGAGGTGGTGAGCCTCGACGGACGGGGCCGGACCAGCTTTCCCGCACTGCAGGCCGGGGGCACACCGCAGTTCTGGGCGTTCGACGTGCTGTACCTCGACGGGGTCTCGCTGCTACGCAAGCGTTACGACGACCGCCGTCGCATCCTCGACGCGCTGGCGTCGGCCACCGATGGACTCGACGTGCCGCCGCAACTGTCGGGCAGCGTGGCGGAGGTGCTCGAACAGAGCAAGGACCTCGAGGGGGTCGTCGCGAAACGTCGCGATTCGATCTACCTCCCGGGCAAGCGTGGTTCGGCGTGGATCAAGACGAAGAACTGGCTCACCCAGGAGGTGGTGATCGGTGGTTGGCGGCGGGGCCGTGGCACTCGCGGCAGAGGGCTCGGCTCCCTGCTGCTCGGTATCCCCGAAACGGCGGGCCTGCGCTACATCGGGAGGGTCGGAACGGGATTCAGCGAGAAGGAACTCGAACGACTGACCCAGATGCTGGCCCCGCTCGAACGCGCATCCAGTCCGTTCGACGGGGAGGTCCCCGATGTCGACGGCGACACCGTCTGGGTGACACCGAGCGTCGTCGGCGAGGTTCGATATCGGGAGCGCACCGACGCCGGGCGACTACGGCACCCGGCGTGGCGCGGATTACGGGACGACAAGTCCGCGGCCGAAGTTCGGCTCGAGGACTCGTGAACCGGGGGAGCGGCGGGCGCTCGGACCGGAGGGCTACTCCGTGAGCTGCTCGATCGCTGTGCGCAGTGTGGAGCGTTCGTCTTCGAGTGCGAGAATCTCGCGAATCCCGGTGAGGTTCACGCCGAGTTCCACAAGTTCGGAGATGCGGCGAAGCCGCTCGCGGTCGCCCCGGCTGAATCGGCGGGCGCCGCGGCCGTTCCGGTTGGGGGCCAACAGGCCGCGGCGCTCATACAGATGCAGGGTCTGCGGGCCGACTTCGGTCAGGTCGGGGGTGCGGGTGCTCATCGACTCCTCCGCTTCGTACAGTGCTGCGCATCGTGCGTTGGACGCCGATCGCAGCGTTCGGGTTTGCGGGATCCTGTGGTCGAAACCTGTGTCACCGATACACAGGTAACCTCCTCTCCTCGCGTCATGCTTCCTCGTGACTCGGCGAAACAGTCGTCGCTGCCGTTACGATCGGATGGGCGACTCGAAATGGGCGAATCAATTCGACCCCGGTGCGCCGGCCGCCATCGCGGGTTCTGCGGTGGCCACTTCAAACCAGAGATGAGGGCGAATGCCCCGCACACAGGAACTTGCCTATCGTTACAACGACGCCCTGACCGCTCTCGCGGCGGCTACCCACCGTCCTGCCAATATCGTCAACATCGTCGGCCGGTACGCGATCCGCGTCGATTTCGAGTTCAACCGCTACGTTCTGGCGACCAACGCCGGAGACGGGCTGACCACTGATGTCGATGCCGTCGAGGCGTGGCATGTGGCCTTCTTTCAGCAGGTCGACGGTGACGCTGCGGACGCACTGCTTGCGCAGGCCGAGCACGAATGGCTCGCGGACGCCTTTGACCAGGCTCTTCATATCTTGCGCCACTCGGTCAACTGGATCGATTCCGACGCCAAATTCGGCGAACTCGCGAAGGTGCCCGCGGGCGTGGCCCTCGAGGCCTGAACCCCCGCGCCGTCAGGCGGCACCTTCCACGACCGTCACCGGACGGTCCAGTGCCACCTCGACCGGTGACCACGACCCCTCGAGTTCGAGACGCTCTACCGCGCGGCCGTACGCCGTCACCAGGTCGCGGTCGGTTTCCGTCGCGATCAGGTCCGCCCCGGCAGGCGAGCTCTGCAGGACCTGAACGGTCCAGGTATCGAGGTCGGTCCGCGTGTCCGCCAATCCCTGCTCGCTGTTCGTGGCGAGGAGGATGCGTCCGAACCCGGCGTCGGCCCGGATCGCGTAACCGGATCCTGTCCGTACGACGGATGCCGGCAGGTGGGTGAACGCGGCGAAGCCGATCAGGGCGTCGGTGTACAGGTCTGTGAAGTACTCGTGCTTACGTGCCATGCCACTCGTCTCTCTCTCGGGCCGCCGAACCTTGCGTGGCGGTTCGCGGATCTCGGAAGCGATGTCCCGGACCCTCGTGGTGGTGATCTGACTCCCGGGGGGTTTCCTATCCGGTGACGCGCACCTTGTCTTCTGCAATTCGCTTAGTAAATCTATACCATACGGCATAGATTAATGATCGTCCGCTTGAGCGGTCCGGTCCCTGACAGCATGAATTGCGGTGGAGAGTTGATGAACCAGATGTCGAGTTCGGACCAGAGGTTGCAGGAAGATTCGCTGCTCGACCATCCGAGATCCGGCGCCCTGGTCCTGGGGGGATTCGTCGTGGGACTCGCCGCATTCGGATTGGCCTTCTTCGGGTCGGTGGCGGTGGGGGTGATCGGCCTGCTGTTCGCGGTCGCTGGTGTTGTCGTGGTGTCCGACCGCCGTGTCGCAGCGCGTCCGACGACGTCTCCGCGCGTCGTCGTCGAGTACTGCCTCGAGGCGGCATGAGGTCGTGAAAGCGTTCGGATGGCACGGGATTCGTCACCGCCCGGTATCTTCCGAGGGAGTCGGGGCGCGCACTGCGCCGGTGTCGGACGATGGAGGTGGGCGATGACGGATCGTGTGGACGCGGGTCGGCAGTGGTACGACCGGGCCGGACGCCCCATCCCGCCCGAGGAGGCCGAGAAACTGCTCGCGCAGCCGGGCTACGACCGAATCGGTTCGACCACCGTCCTCGACATGGCTGACCTGGACTGGATCCGAGACATCTCGACGGTGTGGATCGGCCTCGATTTCAACCCCGACGGCAAGCCGGGCCCCCCGTTGATCTTCGAAGCGGCGGTGTTCGATCGTGACCACGCCACGCTCGAACACCGTTGGTACGCAACGGAGGAGGAGGCGGAGCTTGCGCACGAAGCGTTCGTCGCGGCCGCCTGTGACGAGGCGTTCGACCCGGTGGTCCTCGAGGCCTCGGATCCGATGCCTTGACACCGAGGGGTGTTCCCCGAGCAGACTCGAAGAACGCCTCGTGATCGAGGTCCGCATCCGAGAGGACTGCCTCATGGCGAACGGCAAGATCATGATCGAAGCGATCCCGGGCATGCGCGTGGCGGAGTTGACCTCGACGGCAGCAGGATTCGATCCGGTTCACATCGGTCCCGTCGTGCGCCCGCTCTTCGATGAACTGGTGGTCCGACTGGAGCGCGACGGGATCGAGCCGGCGGGACTCGCGGTGGCCTACTACGAGCGCACCCCGATCGGCGGGCAGGTCGTCGTCCATGCGGCGATGCCTGTCGCGGACGGGGTTCGAACGGACACAGACTTCGCGGTCCTCCACCTGCCGAGTGTTCCTCGCGCCGCGACGCTCGAGTACCGCGGATCGATGGACGACGTGCTGCCCGCGTGGCACTCGCTGGATGCCTGGATCGAGTCCAACGGCTACCGTGCCGACGGCCCGGCCCGCGAACGCTCTGTCGTCTACGCCGACGATCCCGCCGATCGGGTCACTGAGCTGCAGCAACCCGTCACCCGGGTGTGAGTCGCGAATCCCACTGATCGAGTCCCCCTACGCGGCCCGCTCCGGCGGTGTGCGACGTTGACGGAACGCCAAGACAGAATCGTTCTCTCACGCTGAAAGCTGGTGGCATGTTCGGTTTCGTTGTTCACGGTTCTCATCTCATGCAGTTCGCGCGGGCGGTCGGTGACCTCGACCCAGCGTTCGAAGATGTCGGGCGGCTCGCTTCGACGGGTCCCGACGCGCTCGTCGCACCGCCGACGTTCCTGATGGCGGCGGACCATTTCGACCCCACCTACTCGCGCCGACCGCGTCCGGGGGTGGCCTGGCTCGGCTCACGCCAGGCCGGCGAGCAGAAGTCCGGCTTCCACATGGAGCAGCACTTCACCTTTCACCGGCCGGTGCGCGCCGGCGATGTCCTGACCGCCGACTCGCGACCCGGTGCCACGTGGGAGAGGAGCGGGCGCCGCGTGGGCACCATGACGTTCAGTGAGAGCCTCACGGACTACCGGGATTCCGACGACGTCCTGGTCGCGACCGCGCGCTGGGTGTCGGCGTTGGTCGAGCGCAACCCCGACGCCGAGGCGCCGTCGCCGGTGTCCGCGGATTCGATTGTCGCCGAAGAGGATTCGGCAGCAATCGATCTCGCGGTCGGGAGTGCCTGGAGTGTCGTGCTGTCCGAGGGGCTGACGCGTGCCCAGATTGTCATGTACGCGGGCGCGTCGGGCGACTTTCATCCGCTTCACAGCGACGACGTCTACGCCCGCCTGCACGGTCATCCGGGCGTCTTCGCGCACGGCATGCTCACGATGGGCATGACCGGGACGGCGATCACCGACCGGTTCGGACACGCGAGCGTCCTGTCGTTCGGTGGCCGCATCATCCTGCAGGTATGGCCGGGGGACACCCTCACCGCCCGCGTCGAGATCACCGGACTGCGCGACGGCGAGGGCGGCGGGACCGTCGCGGAACTCGCAATCGTGACCAGGAATCAGCATGGCGCGCAGGTGTTCAGCGGTGTCGCCACGGTGCAGGTCGACTAGTCCACTCGGATGATTCGTGATCGTGAAGGACTCCCGACGCGTACCGGGAGGAATCCTTCACGATCGTGTCTCGGCAAGTGTGCCCTCGGCAGGATTCGAACCTGCGACACCGGCTTTAGGAGAGCCTACTTAGGCTGCCATAGCAGATGCGAGCGGACCGCACAATCATGCACAGAACCCCTGTACCTGATCTGCACGTTCAGGTTTCGGCATGCATCCGACCGCACACAACCAAACTGAACCAGAGCACGAGTGTGCTCCACGTGCTGCTCCACGCTCCATGTCGCCTGCTCCACGATCACCCCAACGCCTTCCGCACCTGATCCCACTGCGAATCCGCCAGGTGCGCATACCGCTGCGTCGTAGACAGATCCTTATGCCCGAGCAGCCGCGACACTTCCTGGATCGGCACACCAGCCCGGACAAGACGCGATGCGTACGTGTGCCTCAGATCGTGGATACGAGCGGCCCCAACATGCCGGCGGTTCTTCCCCGACCCCACGTAGGCGATTCGCACAGCAGCCTGCCAGCGTGCACGGAACCCCGCATCATCCAACGGCCTGCCATCCATCTGCCCGACAACCAAACCGGTGCGAGGCTTACGTGAACCCCGATACTCGACGGGCGCGGGGTGGCCAGTGGGATGCTGCTGCTTCCACTCGCCCAACCTCTTCGCGAGGGACGCCCCAATCGGAATGTCCCGAATCTGGGAATCCTTTGGAGGCTTGAACGATCGCATCTCCCGGTCCCACGACCACTCAACACGGATGGTCTTCCTGTCGAGGTCGATCGATTCCCAGTGGACCGCTAAACCCTCGCCCAGTCTCGCGCCCGTGCCGATGAAGATGTCGAACAGCATCTTGTCATCAACCGTCAGCGCATTCCGGATCGCAGCCAACTCTGGATCTGTCAGGAATCGTTCGGGCATCGGCCCAGGCTTAGGCAAATCCACGCCAGTGCACGGATTCGATGCGAGCTTGTCGGCTTTCACCGCCGCCTTCAACGAGTTCGACAGCAGCATGAAACACTTGATAGCAGTGTTCGGCGCGAGCCCCAATCCGCCGGCATCGGTCGGCGCGACCATTCCAGACACCCACTCCTGAACGTCATGTGACGTAATATCCGCTAGATTCCAGCCGGACCACTTCGGGCGCAGATGCTTCCGCAGCTTCGGTTCATCAGCCTTCTTCGTGCCAGGCTGCACGCCCCGCGCATTCGACCAACGCGGCTCCCAATCACCCCACGTGATCGGATCCAACTTCTTACTCGGGTTCTCCCGTTCCTCCGCTTCCTTCTTGTTCGCTGCCCGTTTCGCGTCGGACTCGCGGGGGAAGGTGCCGGCTGACCGGATCTTCCCTTCGGCGTTCCGATATGAGGCGCGATACTTTCCGGACGGAAGCTTCTCAGCCCATGCCATCTACGGTTCCCCTCTGCGTCGTAGCCGTGAAGTGATGTACCGGCGTTCATCCTTGTTCAGTGACTGCACCCAAACTTTGAGGGCGTAGCCGTCTACCCCTAGTTCGTCTGCGCACTCGTGGTTCGATCTGCGGGACCAGGCGAGCGCGTCCACGAATTCGTCTGGGGTGATGAGTCTGCGTGCCGCCATGCGGTCGATCATCAGCTCGACGCGTGGGTCTCCTGTGTGGAGGATCCCGGTGTCGAGGTGGCACACCTCGTGGACGAGGGTGAAGCGTCTCGCCTCCTGTGTGAGGGTGCGGCAGACGTAGATCGTTTTGCCTTTGATGCACCCCCGCATCCCCGGTGGTAGCTCGCGTTTGAAGTTGATCAGGTAGTCCGGGTAGCGGTCGCGTGCGTCGCGCCACGGGTTGTAGCTGGCGGTCATGGTCGTGATTGTGTCCCCCCTCACTTCCGATTGACTGTTTGTTCAATCGTCGGCGTGTCGCCGTGACATTCAGTTACGAGTAGTCGCCCCGCGGATCCTCGATCTGCTGCTTCTCGCCGTGGCTCGCTGCGTCGTACGTGGTGAAGTCAACTTCTTCGTTCGGGTCGTAGGTGGGCGCGTCTTCCCACGGCTTCGTCTCCGCATTCTTGCGTTCGAGTCTGACAACCAGTGCATCCCGAATCTGTGGCACTCCGGGTAGTTCGCGCCGCTGCTCCTCCACATGCAGCTCAACTGCCGCAAGCTCCGGGTTGGCGCGCATCGCTAACTCTCGTGCCAGTTCGTAGTCGGTACTCATGTCGACTAGTCGCCCACCTGAACCGAGCGCGTCGAGGACGTCTTGCTGGTCGAGGATGCCGAGGTCGATGAGGCCGGCGGTGCGGGAGAGTCCGTAGTGGTCGAGGACGGTGAGGACTTCCTCGATGGTGAAGCCTTCTCGGATGCGTCGGGTGATGCTGGCGCGGCTCAGGTCTAGCACTGTGGCTACTTCTTCCTGGCGAACGTTGCGGCCTAGCTGCTTCACGATGTACGCAATCAGATCGGTCATGCCTCAGACTTTATCGTCAGATTTGAAACATGGCAATACCTGTGACCTGCATTTCTGCATCGGGTGTCATCAACACGCGTAATCACATCGTTGACATTCACATGCCTAGTGCGTCAATGTTGATGCATGCCAGCAACCGGACCAGCCACAGCAAGGCTGAACATAGAGGTGGTGGAGGAAGCGATGAGGAAGGGGAAAGTGAAGAACCAGGCCGCACTCGCGATCCTGCTGGGTGTGTCGCCGGCCATGGTGACACGGATGTGGCGGGGGGATCGTCCGCCGATCGAGTTCTTGGCGGGGTTGCAGACACGGTTGGGGGTTCGGATGGATCGGGCCGTGATCGTGGAGGACCGCTACTTGAAGGTGGCGGCATGAGGTGGCTGACGACTACTGAGGCTGCGGAGCATGCGCGTCGGCATCGGAACACGATTCTTCTGGCTCTGCGTTGCGGGGAGTTGACGGGGTTTCAGCGGACGGCGCCGCAGGGTGCGTGGCGGATTCGGGAGGCGGATTTGGAGAGGTGGTTGAGGGGCGAGTGATCGCCAGCTAGTTGGTCCCGCATGGTGCCCCTTGGGGCGCGGTTCGATTCCGTACCGGGACACGACACCCCTAGTTGGGTGTGTTCTTCCGTCACTTCTGGCGGGTCTTCGTTTGGCAGCTCTGTGGTGCACGCCCTCGTTTGGGTGGTGGCTCGTTGTCTGCGTGCTTCTTTGAGAATTTCACAGCGTGGGTTTTACGTGCAGTGCCTGACTTGTGGGTTTGTCGTGGCTGCCTGAACTGGGATGTGTCTTGTCTGCCTGGGTGGTGGTTGCAGGGTTCGCTGGTTGGGGTTTTGGGGCTGCATGTGTTGATGCGAACTACGGGACTTGATGTGTCCTACACCAGCTTTGAGGGCTGAGGTAACGGCATCGACTTGTTGGAGTAGCCCCGCCAGTTTGTGTGGTGGCCGCGTCGTAGCGGCACGGGGCACGCAAGTTGTTGGTGGCCCAAGAGTGTTGGCGCACTGCTTGGGCCGTGACTGTTCTCGGATGGGAGAAGTATGTCGGTGGTTGAGGATATCAGGGCGATTCGTGGGTCGTTGGAGCGGATCGAGCATGCCCTGTGTGGGCAGCGGACTACCAGGTTTGATGCGGTTGAGGTGCCGGCTGTTGAGTGTGTGCCGTCGTTGCGGTTGGTTGAGGGTGTTGTGGCGGATGTGGATTCGCCGATCGATCTGGTGCCGGTGGAGCCGGTGGAGCCTTCCAGGTTCGGGCTGTACACGGATGATGGCGGCGACAGGTGGCAGAAGTGCCCGCAGGGGTGGACGTTCACGGGTTACGCCGATGGCAGCCCGCCGATCGCAGCTGGGCACGTGCCGATCGACTTCAGCGACATACAGCATTGGGGCCCGTTCGCCTATGCCGGTGGTGAGCGGAACGAACTGGGATCCGCCGCAGCGCCGTACAGGCTGGAGCAGGTCGTCACGATCCTCCACAGCGAGGGCATCAACACCGGACTCCGCCGCCTGAAGCAGTACCTGAACACGGGTGTCTGCTGGACGGATGGGTTCAACAATCCGCGTGAAGGTGCCGCGGATTACTTGGTGGTGGTGAAGAAGTCGTCTCCGGGTCGGGATGCGGTTGTGCGGGTGACGGTTGCTGGTGTGGCGAAGCTGGTCGAGCTGATGGGGGCGAAGAAGTGACGCGTGCGGAGATGGTTGCAGAAGCAGACAAGATCCTGCTGGCGGACGGTTGGCGGCATCCGGGAATCAAGGATCAGCCGGTCGGTCTCGCACTGGATGTGAATGCGCTGGTGGAGAAGTCGGGTGCGCTGCTGGCGTTTGGGGGTGGCCATGTGGAGCTTTGAGTTGCTGTTGAAGTCGCCGTTTGCGAAGCGCATGCAGGTGGCGGGCGCGTTGGCGGTGTTGGTCGCGACGGTGGCGTTCCTGGCCCTCGTGTTGGTGTTCGGGGGAGTGGGGGTGGATCGGTGAAGGGTTTCGTGATGTGCGCGGGCGGTAATCCTGTTGAGGATCGGCAGGTTCCGCGAGTTTGGTGGCAGGTGCAGGAGATCCCGGCAGGGGTGAAGGCGCTGGACAAGGATGGGCATCCGGTAGTGGGCGGTCGGGGATTCTTGAACGCGAAGCTGGTGGAGTTCGAGAATCAGCAGTATGCGCCGTTCACGGAGGTGATCGGATGACAGACCACACAATCGTCCGTAACCACTGGGGGCAGCCCTGGGTTACGACAGACGGGCAGCCTCTCCACTACGACGGCAAGAGGAAGACGCCGACGAACGCGGTCGGATACACGCGGGTGTCAACGCTCGCAGGGATTCTCGACGACAAGTCTGGTCTGATCGACTGGTCGTCTGCGAATGCTGCTGTCGGTGTGGTGAAGGATCGGAGCCTGTTTGCGCAGGTGGCGTCGCTTGTGCAGAAGCATGGTGATCCGTGGTCTGTGCCTGAGGCTAAGCGTCAGTTGAAGCCGGTTGTGGAGGCTGCGCAGAAGCGGGCTGGTAGCGATGAGGCGTCCGGTCTGGGAACTAGCTTCCATGAGTTCACTGAGGTATTGGATCAGGGCGGGTCGGTGGAGTTTGCGCCGGCGGAGATGGTGCCTTGGTTGAAGGCGTACCAGGTGGCTACGGAGTCGCTTGAGGTGATCGACTGCGAGCCGTTCGTGGTGTGTGACGAGCTGAAGGCTGCCGGGTCGCTGGATCGCCTGTACCGGCTGCCTGATGGTCGGGTGGTGGTGGGGGACATCAAGTCCGGGAAGTCGGATAACCAGTATCCGTTGAAGGTGATGACGCAGGTCGCTGTGTATGCGAATTCGGTGCGTTATGACCAGGTGTCGGGGGTGCGGCAGCCGTTGCATGCGGATTTGGATTCGTCGGTGGGTTTGTTGGTTCATGCGCCGATCAGGACTGGGCGGCCTCGTTGCACGGTTTATGAGTTGGATTTGGTGGCTGGTTTGCGGTTGGCGCGGTTGGCGGTTGAGGTTCGTGAGGCTCGCAAGGTGGGGAAGTTGGAGGTGTTGGCGTGATTTCAGGCCCGAAGGCAAGTAGGTCGCAGACGGTTGGCGGTGGCGGCAGGAAGCGGTTCGAGGTGCTGGCATCCCGTGAGGCCACGCTCAGTGATGATCTTCAGACTGTTGTCCAGCGCAGACTGACTGGTATCACGCTCGTGGACCGCCGGTTTGTGGAGGATCCGAGTCGGTGGCAGATGTCGCGGGAGGAGATGCGACTTCTGCGGGATGCGTTGGACACCGCTTTGGTCGCTACTGCGGGCGATCTGGAGGAGGGCGATGACTAGCATCGTGCAACTGCTGTCCGAGGTTTCCAAGGAAGTCGGCGCAGTCAAGAAAGACCAGAAGAACCAACAACAGGGCTTCTCGTTCAGAGGAATCGATCAGGTCGTCAACTCCACCCACTCAGCGTTCTCCGCTCGTGGGATTGTCGCGCTGCCTCATGTGCAGGACGTGACCTACGACGAGTTCTCGACCTCGCGGGGTAACCGTCAGGCTTGGGTGAAGGTGCTCGTGGACTACGTGTTTCACGGGCCGGACGGCGACTCTGTCACTGCGAGGGTGGCTGCCGAGGCCGCTGATAGTGCGGACAAGGGCACGTCGAAGGCGATGTCGGTTGCCTACCGGACTGCGCTCCTGCAGGTGTTGCATTTGCCGACTGATGATCCGGATCCGGATTCGGAGTATGTGGAGCGTGGTGTGGCGCCGGCGGCGTGTGCGGGTGCTGGCGAGTTGGCTGCTGCGATTGCTGCGAAGGGGCTGGATATGGCTGCGGTGTCTGAGCAGTGGGCGTTTGTGAATGGGTCGGGGCGGATTTCGTTGTCTTCGGATGAGAAGGCTGTTGGGGCGATGAGGAAGTGGGTGGATCAGCAGTGACGGATGATGTGCGGGATGTGTCCCTCGCGGACCAACTAGACCCAACCACGCCAGCGTATGTGAATGCGCGACTGTTGGAGTTGGAGCAGTGCTTTCAGCGTGCCCCGAAGATGTTGGAGGGGGCGCGCGATGCGTTGACTGTGGCGCGTGCTCGTTTGCGGCGTGAGGAGGCTGCTGCTCGTGTGGCGGCTGCTGGTGGCGCGAAGGATGTTCGTGATGCGCAGGTGGTGCAGGCGACCGAGAGTGCTCGTGAGGGTGTTGAGGTTGCGGATGCTGCGTTCAAGTATTTGCAGGATCGGGTGCAGCAGTGGTCGCGGGAGAAGGATGCGTTGCAGACGCGTTCGGCGAATTTGCGGGCTGAGATGCAGTTGGGGGCGCGATGAGTAGCCGCGTGATCAAGCAGCGGTTCGGGCTTCTGCACGGCGGAAGCTGCAGTCTTAACTTCGATACACGGGCAGAGGCTGAAAGGTACCGCGAGATCAACGCGCTGTGGCAGCACACGGTTGTTGTCCGTGAGGTTGAGTGCGTTACGAAGGTTGGGCGGTGGGTTGATGTCTGAGCCTGATTCGCGGTTGGTGGCGGCTGAGGTGTGCCGGCAGGTAGGCGACAACCACACCGCAGACGAACTGTTGAACCCGCCCGCCCCTGAGTTCTGCTGGTCGCGCGGACCACGAATCAGCGACGAGGGTAGGCCTGTGTGCTTCCGGCTTGCCGGACACTCTGGATCGCACAGGTCGCACCCGGAATCAGGGTTCCGTGAACAGTGGGGCTCCCCGGACATGACAGTTCCTGAGTGCTTGCGCGAAAACTACTGGATGCCCAAGGCGGCTGCTACGTGAAGCCCTGGTGGACACAAGGAACCTGCTACACCGATGACGCGAAACGCTGGGACACCGAGACCCTCACGCCCGGCCTCGAAGCTGAAGAAGCCCAAACCCTCTGCCACGGATGCCCCGTTATCCAAAAGTGCGCGGCAGACGCCATCAAACCCATCCGCATGCCACCCGTCTACCGCCTCAACGCGGACGGGGAACGCGAACTAGTTGAACCCGGCTACGACATCACCGTCACGGGGGTGGTCCGGGCAGGAGTCCCCACATGAACGCACTCGAACAACTACTCCAAGTAGCCAGCCCAGGCGTCAAATCGGCATTCGCAGGTACCTGCACCATCTGCGGCAGGGACATGTACCGCCGGCGATCCGATCCGCAAGGACGCATCCCCGGCATGGTTGAACGCCACAACAGCTACCGGTGCGCACTCTGCTACCGCAAGCAATGGCGAGCCAACGCCAGCAAGGAACTCGCAACCAACCCTCCACCGGATCTCACCCGTGACCAAGCCAAGGCGCGGGCCGTCGAACTGCGGGAGCAGGGCGTGAAGGTTTGGTCGATATCCGTGCAGATCGGTCGATCGCAGAGCTTCACGTGGCGGGTCCTTGCGGAGGCCAAGCCGTCGATGAAACGGAAGCCGGATGGTGTCAAGCGGTGTGTTGGTTGTGGGTGTGCGATGCGGTTCCGTAGCGAGCCTGAGTCGGTTGGTGTTTTGAAGAATGGGCGTGGTCGTTGTCGGCCTTGTTGGACGGCTGCGTACAGGAACGGGGAGTTGGGTGGGAAGAAGTACGGGACCGAGCAGGCAGGTAGCGCAGCAGGTCGTTGATCGGGCGGGTGGTGGGTGTGAGATCTGTGGTGTTGCTGAAGCCCAGCAGATCCATCACAGGACGCCGCGGGGTATGGGCGGCAGCAGAGATCCGGCGATCAACATGCCGGCGAACCTGATCCACATCTGCGCCGGGTGTCATGTGCGGGTGGAGTCGAAGCGGGTGCAGGCGGAAGGCAACGGGCACCTTGTACGCCGGTCTCAGGGGCCGTCAGAGGCACCGATCCTGCGGCGTGGTGTGTGGGTGCTACTAGACGACGAAGGGGGTTGGATGAGTTGCCCTGGTTCTTCATAGATGACCATTTGGCGATGCACCCGAAGGCGGTGAGTGCGGGGAATTCGGCGATGGGTTTGTGGGTGCGGGCGGGGTCGTGGTGCGCGGCACATCTCACCGATGGGAGCCTTCCGCGAGCCATGGTTAAGCCATTGGGAGGCCGAACAAGAGACGCGAACCGTCTTGTAGAAGTGGGGCTTTGGGATCAACCTGATGGCCAGGACGGCGACTTCGTGTTTCGGGATTGGGATCACTACCAGAAGTCGAAAGCGCAGGTCACGGCGGCGCGGGACGCTACCAGGGAGCGTGTTCGGAGGCATCGGGCAGGCGCCAGTAACGTTGTTACAGAGGGTGTTACAGGTGGCGTTACTAACGCCATTACTAACGGTGCCCCCTACCCTTCCCTACCTAAAAGAGTAAAAGAACACGCGAAGAAGCCTGCCGACACAGTCGAGTTTGAGGCGTTCTGGCAGGCGTATCCGAAGAAGGCTGACAAGGGCCACGCACGGACCGCATTCGCCAAGGCGTTGACGGCTGTGGGTGATGTTCAGGTGTTGATTGCCGGGGCTGAGGCGTACCGGGATTCCCCGTCGAGGGATCAGCGGTTCACGAAGAACGCTGCGACTTGGTTGAACGGTGAGTGTTGGGCTGACGAGCAACCCGTTGCCCAGAAGGCTCCGGGGAGGTTGTGGGAGGAGTGATGTGGATTGACGGATGAACTCACACAGATCGCGTGGGATGAAGTCACCGAGCAAGCCGCCCTCGGGCTAGCGATCCTGTTCCCCGATAAGGCGGGGCAGGCGTTCCTGACGATCGGCCCGGACGACTGGTACAGGCCGCAGCACAAGGAACTCGCTGCGGTGGTGGGGAAGATGCTCCGCACGAAGCAGTCGGTGGATGCGGTGACTGTGTTCGGTCAGGTGCAGGCGCAAGGGCTCACCCGGTATTGGGATGCGGCGAAGATCTTCGGGCTGACTCAGATGGCGTGGCGTCCGGAGTCGGCTTCTCAGATCGCTGGGAGGCTTCGGGAACTCTCGGGTAGGCGGAAGCTGGTTTCGGCGCTCTCTGTCGAGTCTAGGCGGCTGCAATCGCTATCGGATGATGATGGTGCTGCCGAAGTTCGGGCGACAACAGCGAGATTGCGTGCCGCATGTGATGCCGCAGATGAGACAGCGGCCGACAAGGAAACCCCGCTACCGCAACGGATGCACGACTTCCTCGCAGCCGACACAGCCGAACGGCAGTGGCTTGTTCCGGGGCTTCTCGAGCGCATGGATCGGACTGTCGTGACGGGCGCTGAGGGCGGCGGCAAGACCACTCTCGTCACCCAGTTGGCGGCGTGCATGGCTGGTGGTGTTCACCCGTTCGGCGGCAACGTCATGGGCGACGGCAGCCACTCAGTGCGTGTCCTGGTGATCGACTGCGAGAACTCTGCCGATCAGTCCCGCCGGCGGTACAGGTGGGTGATCGACCGCGTCAAGTCTGTGCGTGAGCAGCACGGGTTTGTTCCGGTGGATTGGAACGAGCAGATGTGCATCGACACACGACCTGCCGGGATCGATTTGCTGTCGGGCAAGGATATTTCGTGGTTGGAGCATTCGATCTCTGCGACTGCGCCGGATCTGGTTGTCCTTGGCCCGTTGTACAAGCTGCATCATCGGGATCCGTCTGAGGAGATGTCGGCGCGTGAGGTTGCGTGGGTGATCGACGGACTGCGCGAGCGTTACGGCTTCGCGCTACTCACAGAGGCCCATGCCGGTAATGGCACTGACATGCAGGGCAATCGGGTGATGCGGCCGATCGGATCGTCGCTGTGGCGGCGGTGGCCTGAGTTCGGTTTCGGTCTACGGCGTGCGAAGGAGGATCCGGGGAAACCACGTGCGGAGATTGTGGATGTTGTGGCGTGGCGTGGTGCTCGTGAGGAGCGGGCGTGGCCGGAAAAGTTGCAGATGGGTCATACGTTGCCGTGGATTCCTGATCCGGATTATTTGGCGACGATGGACGACTACCACTAGCCGAGTACCGGCGAGCCAAGTTCGTGGCTCACAGAACGGTTTAGCCCTCCTTACGGGCGATCTTTGACAACACAACAGAGAAGAGACACACATGGCGCTCGCCACCATCAGCGGCAAAGGCTTCATCATCGCCGACATCGAAACCAAGGCACTCCCCAGCGGACAGTTCGTAGCCAACTTCCCCGTCGCCTTCAACAAGAACAAGAAGAACGAGCAGACCGGCGAATGGGAACCCGACAAGAGCGCCGTCATCCGCTGCACCGCATGGGGTGACCTCGCGGAGTTCATCACCGAGAAGTTCCAGGCGAAGACGGAGATCGAACTGTCGGGCGAGCTGAATATCCGTGAGTACGAGCGGAATGACGGGTCGAAGGGGCAGTCGGTTGAGGCGACTGTGCGGACGGTGTCTGCGCCGATCCCGAAGCGGGACAAGGGCGGGAACTCGTGGGGGAAGAACCCGGCATCCAACCACGACGTGCTGTGACCAAGCTCTACACGGGTGTGGCAGCAGGCTGGCTTATGACCATCCTGCTGCCCGCCCCGATCCTCAACACCATCTGCAACAGGGGGAGACAGCAGTGACCAAGCCAACGGCTGAGCCGGCCAAGTCGGGGCAGCGGCACACCGACAGCAACGGATCCGTGTGGGAAGTCGGCTGGGACTTCAACTGGTACCTGATCGAAGAGAACGGGCTGCCTGTAGGCGACCCCGTGCATGTGGAGGCCAAGTGACTGATGGGCGTTGTGTGCGTTCCGATCTGCTACCCCGCGAATGCTGGCACTGCCGCGGACTACCCGACGACCCCTGGAACTACGAACAGCTGAACAGCCTCGACGAAACCGCAGTCACCCAATGACCTGCCGACACTGCCACCAACCCATCCACCAAGACACAGGGAAGTGGCATCACACCCACACAGGCTGGTTCGTGTGCCAGCTCGTGACAACCGCAGAACCCGAGGAGCAGTAGTGGCGACACTCGAACTCACACCCGCACAGACACGCACGATCGCCGGCCAATACCGCGACGACCAGACCGCCGAAATCAACCGTCTCAAGGCGCGCAACGAAACCCTCGAAGCATCAGTGTCCCAACTCACTTCACAGTTGGATTCAGCGGAGCATGACCGCGACCACTTCAAACGCGAAGCTGTCGAGGCTGCAGAGAAGCTGGCAGTGATCGAGCAGGCGTTGAAGGGTGAGCCTGACAAGTGGGATCGCTGGCAGGACGTACCGGGAGGCGTCGAGTACCTGGACAACGAGGATGACCGCTACGTCAACCGCGACGGTGTCCGCATCTACGTGGCTTCGGGAAGGCCGAGCCCCTTCGGTGCTGACCAGATGAATCGCGCCTACGGGCCGTTCGTTCGCGCCAACTAGCCGACAGGGGGCAGTACACCACTGCCCCCGACAAGGCCCACAACTAGACAGAGTGAAAACAAGACTGGAGGCTTGATGCGAGTTGGCTCCTTGTTCTCCGGATACGGCGGCCTGGACCTAGCCGCGCTCGAGGCGTTCCACGGTGTCGTCGCCTGGCACTGCGAGTACGAGGCCGCACCGTCTGCGATCCTCGAGCATCACTGGCCTGGCGTGCCGAACCTCCACGACGTCACCGAAGTCGACTGGGCCACCGTCCCGCCCGTCGACATCCTCACCGGCGGCTACCCCTGCCAGCCATTCAGTGCTGCCGGAAAGCGAAAGGGCACCAACGATGAACGACACCTCTGGCCGTACGTCCGGGAAGCAATTCGCGTCCTACGACCCCGATACACAGTCCTGGAGAATGTGGCCGGCCACCGGTCTCTGGGGTTCGATCGAGTTCTCGGAGACCTGGCCGAAGACGGGATGCATGTCCGATGGACGAGCCTTCGAGCTTCCGGCGTCGGCGCACCCCATCACCGCGAACGGCTCTTCATCCTCGTCACTCCTGCCGACGCCGACGACCGGGAACGCGACCGGGACGAACGAGAGACGGGGCGGCAGCAGGTCGAACGAGAAGCTACTGCCCGGCGTGGTGCTCGACTTCCTGCCTACCCCGGTGACAACGGACGCGAAGGGTGCCCGGAACGCGACCGCTACTCGGCAGCCGGGATCGCAGCATCACGGTGGGACGACTCTGACCGACGCGGTGACAGTGCTTCCGACACCGGTTGCTCAACCGTCTGGGAACAGCCCGGAGGCGCATCTACGGAAGAAGCCGGGGCGGACGCAAGTGACGGATCTGTCGATCATCGTGGAGAACGACCTCCTCGGGTCGGGCGGGAAGGTGCTACCGAGCCCGAAGGCGTCGGATGCGACTGGCGGCGGCCAGCACCCGGACAAGCGGAAGGGCCACACGCAGCAGCTCGTGGATGCAGTGCTGGGATTGACTGGGGCGCCTACGCTCCCGCTGTTCGACGTTGGGAGCGTCTGACTCGGCCTGCGCCTGCCCCGACTGAGTCGAACAGGAACGGCCGACCGCGTCTCTCTGCAGCATTCGCTGAGTGGATGATGGGCCTCCCTGCCGGTCATGTGACCGCAGTGCCGGGGATCTCCCGCGCAGACCAGTTGAAGGCGATCGGTAACGGCGTGTGCCCGCAACAAGCGGTCGCTGCGCTCAATCATCTACTTGCCATGAAGGAGGCCACTGTTGCCTAACGCGAATCATCGGAAAGGCATGGAAGAAGAACGCCAAGTCCTCAAAACACTACGAGACCATGGTTTCCCGCACGCTGAACGGACTCGTGCCGGACGAGCAGAGGACACCGGGGATATTCACTTGGATGTGGCTGTAGGGCTCGCTCCTGGCGCAATCTGCCAAGTCAAAAATGTGCGCACGCCTGATTGGTCGGGCTGGTTGGAGCAGCTCGAGTCGCAGATTCGACTGTCGGGTGCGGATGTTGGGTTCATCACGTCGAAGCGAACACGTCCGGGGAAGCCTCCGTTGCGGTTGTTTGTGATGCCGTTGGAGGCGGGGATTGAGTTGTTGCGGATGGCGGGGTTCGGGGAGCCACTGGAGGAGACATGAGACCGGCCTGCGACTGCGGAACCTGGGATCACCGCCACGACTACGGCTGCAAAGGCTGGCGTGAACGTGAGACGCCGGCAGCCACGTTCCCGTCCTGGGCGCTCGAAGCCCGCACCGACAACCCTGACCCGTGGGGTTGGCCTGCCCGCGGCATCACCAACCCCGACAAGGAGACCCGATGACCGACACGATCACGGCGGACGAGTACCGCACCGCAGCGAAGGTGCTACGAACGGACGAGGCTCGCGACTGGTTGGGCTCACACACCGCGTTCTCGGCTGTGTGGTGCGACAAGCAGGCTGCCCGTTTGGAGGCTGAGTCTTCCCGCGACGAGGAAGCGGAGAAGCTGGCGGAAGTTATCGCACAGGCGGAGCAACGAGCCACGGTGGATGAGCTTGTGAGCTGGCGTCAGTTGCAAGTCAGGAAGGCTGCCCGCGCTGTCCTCGACCAGCTTGCGGCTGATGGGCGTCTACTCCCCGAAGGCGGGACGGACCTTCTGCCATGCAATCACTGCAACGGTAGCGGCTCGGAAACTGAGCCCTACGCGTACTCCATGGACGCCGTCGCCAACGCGATCGCAGCCAGCATCCCGGGCAGCGGGCCGGATGGCACACCGGAGAAGCCCTGGCCGACAGCTGATGACATTCCTGCTGATGTTGGGCAAGTTCAGGACGGGTCAGGAAACAAGTGGTGGCGCAAGCGCGGCGGATGGTGTTTCACGGATGGCGACGGCTGCGGCTGCTCGAATAGCGCCTTGCGTGACGCCCTCGCCCCGTTTGTGCGTGTGGACGGAGACAAGGCATGAGCGCGGAACAGGAGTTGCGGGCAGCTATCGAGCGCGTGCGGGCCGTTCATGAGCCAGTCGACGCCATGCACTACGGGTCACGCACATCGCGTCTCGTTCAGGTGTGCATGGGCTGCGGCCAAGACGACGGCAACTGGCAGCAGTGGCCCTGCCCAACGATTCGAGCGATAGGAGATGTGGCATGAGCACTGCGGAACAGATCATCGCCGAGCACCAGTTGCGTGTGGTTCACCTGAATGAAGCGGCTCGCTACCCGGAGTGCACTGGCTGCGATTGGGTTGGTGGACTACTGAAGGATCACGCCGCGCATGTGGTGGCTGCACTCACCAACGCCGGCTACCTCATTGTCGAGGCGGATCGGCTGTTCGAGCTGGCGAACAATCCGGTCGAGGCCGAACGTGACGGGGGCGAGGATGAGCCGTCACTGGTCAAGTTCGGGGCTGTGCCCGTCGAGCGCCTCCGCTGGATCATCGCGAGTTCGATCATCGAGCAGAGCCCGGCTGCTGCTCGTGTGGCGGAGGTCGGTGAGCGCGGTGAAGCGACTTCGTAGCCCCGCCGCAGATCGATTTCTCGCACGCCGAGCCGAGAAGATCGTCGCTGAGTTGCGGCGTAATCAGCCGGTGTTGGACGAGTTCCGATCCGCTGTTCAACGACTCGAGGCTCGCATGGCCGCGGAGGGCGGTGAGCACGGTGAGTGACCGACTCCCTCCCGATCACTACCAGGGCGAAGCCCTCTGCCACCGATGCGGGATTGGCGAGGGAACAGGTCATCGGTACGCGATCTGTGCCGATCGGCGTGACGACGGCACTCGTTGGCCGCACGACGAGACCTGCAAGCGGTACACGTACCGCGACCTGTGCGACGACTGCGAGCAGGTTCTCCTCGCGGAGGGCGGTGACCAGCCGTGAGCCGCTGCCGTGAATACCTAGAAGCCCGGCCACCCGACACCCCCAACCACACCCGAGAAACCATCATCATCCAATGCGACCGCACCCCACACGTGAAGGGTGTGCACCGCTACAAGGAGGAAATCGCATGGTCAACGCCCGCCGGGACTACGAGAACGTCCGCTGGACTGCCCACGATGAGCAAGGCGCAACGCTCTGGGTGGCTGAGGGGGATGGCGGCATGTCTGGGCTGACCTTCAGCGAGTTGGAGTCGATGCGGGGGCCGACGCGTGAGGAGACGGCGGGGGAGCGGTTGGTGGGGCTTGCGGAGGCGGTGATCGCAGCGAAGCGCGTCTACGGCAGTACCAGTGAGAAGCATCGTGCGGCGTTTGAGATTGCTGGTGTGGTCCTGGACAACACGACAGCGGATTTCAGGGCTGCAGCAACACCAGAGGCTATTGCGGGGCTAGCCCGGGAGATGCAGGCGGCGGGCTACAGCAAGGGTCACCAAGCATGCAGGGAGGTGATGGATGACTGACATCCGGGAGTGGTGGCACACCTACCAAGCGGACAGGCGTGCCACCTATCTGGCGAATCTGCATCGAGCACTATCGGAGGGGAATCGTGGGCGAACTGCTGCATCTTGTGACGACTGCCCCGGACGTGATCGGGTTTCTGCGGTCGCAGATCGGGGCGAAGCGGGTAGTGGAGTCGGATGATCCACGGACAAGTGTCGACAAGCCGAAGTCGAAGCCGCCCCTGAATGTTGACGCCCTGGATGCTGCCGATTTGGAGCTTGCCACGTTGGCGTTTTGGGGTGGCGTGTGTGGCGTCCAGCATGAAGGCTTTGTGTGGCGGGATCGGGGTGGGCGTGTGCGGGGGATTTTGTATGACGATGCGCGGCCTGCTGTCTCACTGTCGCGCGGGTTTCGGCGGCTGTTGGTGTCGGGGTGGCAGCCGCCTGTGGAGATGGTTGAGGATGTGCGTGGGGTTCGTGGCAGGCATTTGGCGTTGTTTCCGGGGTTGGTGTCTGTGGTGGGGGTGCCGGCGGTGGAGGCGTCCGTTGAGCCTGTCCTGTTTGAGGTGTGAGTGTGTGGGTGGATGAGTGGGATGCGCGGCGGTTGGTGGACAGGTCGGAGCGGACTCTGCGTTTGTGGCGGGCGCAGGGGTTGGTTCGGGCTGTTCGGCGGGCGGATGGTTGGTGGTATGAGACGCGGTCTTTGGTGTGGGCGCGGGATGAGTCACGGCGTAGGTATGTGTCTCGGCGGTGTCGTGCGGGGTGGGGGCGTGGGCATAAAAGGTCGTTGCCGGGTGAGTGTTTAGTGTTGTTTGTGTGAGTGGTTGCGGGGGTTGGTGGGGCACCTAGAATGTGATCGTGTCCTAGTTCTGAATCACTCACAGTCACGGGCTGGTTAGGAGCTGCGTCGTAGCGGCAAACTCACAGTCTGACAATTGAATAGCGTCCCCTGTCTTCGGGTGGGGGAGCGTCTGCCTCTCTGTCCCAACTGGCAGAGGAGCCGCCATCAAAGGGCGGTAGTTCCCGGTTCGAATCCGGGGAGAGGCACCAGGTGGAGGTTCCGAGCCGGTACAAGGGCATGTCCTGTTGCGCGACTAGGCACGAATGGATGGGGAACTAGTGGCAAAGAACTTCGTGTCGAAGATCGCCTCCAAGGTGATCGATGTCTGGCGTGGCGCGGGCATCTTGGGCAGATTCTTCCTGTTGACGTATGCAGCATTTGGCGTTGTCGGCCTGGTCGCGATGAATCCCATGGTGCTCCTGTTGTCGGCCACGGGCATCTTCCTCGAACTGTTGTTTCCCTCGATGCGCAGGTGCAGTACGCGCGCCTGACTTATCCCCAGCTTGTTGAAAGGTTGTTAGTGACTGTCACCGTCTACACCAAAAAGCCTTGTGTCCAATGCGATGCCACGATCCGCCGACTCGACAAGAACGGTATCGAGTACCGGTTGGCTGAGTTTGATGAGGCTGCGATCGCCTGGTTCAAGGCTGAAGGCCACATGCAGGCTCCGGTGGTGGTTGCTGGTGATCGGGTGTGGTCGGGGTACTCGCCGGACCGGATTGATGCGTTGATGGATGTGCCGGTGGTGCGGGATGTTCGTGTGCGGGCTACTGATTTGGTGGAGCGTGAGGGGTTGGACGACCGTGGCTGAAACACCCACCGAGATCAAGGTTCCGGTGACGTTACCTGTGTACACGCGGGTGAACGGCCAAGAGATTGAGTTGGGCACGTACTCGCTGACTGTGCCGATCAAGGTTGAGATCACCGGTTCGGGCGAAGCGCTCTCGGATGAGGGGCCCTGGTTACGCTGGCAGGACGTACCCGAAGGCGTGCTCTATACCGACCGAAGACGCAACGGGCGCTGGTGCAATGGCCGCGGCGAGCGATTCGTGCGTGTCTGACTGATTTTGGCTGCTCGGGTAGAGGGGTGGCTCCCCGAGAGTGGGCGCGTTCCGTCCTAGGACGTTGAGCGGCGGCCCACACACCAACATTTGGAGGAACTGGGTGGAGACCAAAGGCGACCACATCCTGGTGTGCGCGAACAAGGAAGAAGTCATCGCGCGACGACAAGTCAAGGGCAGCTTGTTCGAGGGGTGGACGATGGTCGATCTGGAGAACGCGGCGACTGTCGTTGGCAGACGTGTCGCACAGTATGTGATCACTGAGTCGGCTGCTGAATCTCCGCATCTGCGGTGGGCGGTTGCGAACCTGAATCGGTCGCTGCTCTTGGGTATGGCTCGTTCGCGGAGGGCGTGTTGAGGGGGATTGCGGAAACCATGCTGCCTGACGGCACACGACGACTCACAGCCAGTAGCCGGGCTGGAGCAACCATGGACGAACTGGCGAAGGCAGCCTACGACGCTTGGACCAAGCGCGCGCGGGTGGATGGCATGGCGGTGCGGTACGTGCGATGCGTCGAAACCCGCTGGAACGAGCGCGGACTCATCGGTGGCGTGTTCGAAGCTGAACTAGAGAAGGCGTGATGATCCCACCACTTCCCACAGAAAACGACATCCAAGACCGCTACATTGCACTCGCAGACGGCATGATCGACAGCTTCACGCAACCGGACAGGAGTGTCCCGCAGTGGGCGGTGATCAACGGTGAGGTGGTTGTGGAGTGTATGAGCGGGCATGAGGCGCAGGCGTTTGCGGAGTCGCATGGTGGTCGGGTGTTTCGGCGGTTGGTGAATGGTTTGGGATGGGAGATCGCAGAATGAGCCTTCGCGAGTATCTGCCGAACACGACAACGAAGCTCGCGATGGTCAGCCTCAATGATCAGCGACCGTTCCGTGCCTACTGGCCTATGCGGATCACTCAGTTGGTGGGCGGGAAGACGTGGTCGCTCTCGTTCATCAAGCACGGCACCCCGCGACCAGTGGAGGCGGCCAAGTGACTGCGCCGGCGGCACCAGACCCGCAAACACTCAACGAAATCCAGCAACTACAGCAACTGATCGAAACCATCCGCCTACCCGCAGAAGGCCAACTCCCGGCACAAAACATTCGCATGTTCATGCCTGACCGGGTAGCTCGTGCGCTGCACGGGGCGGGTGTTCGTGTGATTGAGGGCTACTCCAACAATGACTCACAGGTGGCACACCAAGAAACCCCGACAACGACTGTCGGACAGGGTTAGACGGTTCGTCCTCCACCGCGACGGCTACATGTGCAGGATCCGCGGCGACAGGTGCACAGGACGGGCAGCCGAGGTTGACCACATTGTGCCTGTATCGCGTGGCGGGACAGACGATCCAACCAATCTGCGGGCGGCATGCAAGGCGTGTAACGCGCAGGAAAACTACCGGGCTCGCGGGCGTGGTGGCGGGCAGTCGCGGTTGCGTAGGCCTGAGAAGCATCCAGGGGATTTGAGCTAGGGGGAGACGTGAGAAGCGGACCATGTGACCACTGCGGTCGCCCAATGGGGGACTTCGCGGGCGGATACAGCGGCGTATTCAAGGATGACAAGTCGTACTCGCTATGTCATCCGAACGAGCCGAATCGACCTGACTGCTACCGACTGGTCACGGTGTACAAGGAGCCGATTGGGGCGCGTAAGGGTGCACCGGCTCCGGTGGATGAGGCTTTGCTCGCTAGGCAGGACGCATGGTGCGGGTAGAGGGCTTGTCTGAGGTGCAGTTGGCGGTGTTCCTGTTCTACCTGTGCGCCCTCTGCGGCGTCTACGACCACTGAGGGGCCAATGACGCGCTGCAAAACCGGGGCATGGCTAGACACCCTCGACAACGACGACCGCACCGCCTACACCCGCTACCTCAACGAGCAGCCACGGTCAGCAGCCGAACAACACCGACTCTTCACACGGGCCGGGTATGCGGGCGGGCTGACATCGACCAAAGACCACCTGACCGGGAGGTGCTGTTGTGACAAGCATTGAGCTAAAGATCAAGGGCGACACAACCCCTGAGATCCGCGACCTCATCGCCAAGCTGCAAGGCGAACTCGAAGACGCCGAGATCGACTACGAACTCACCTACGGCAAGCCGCTTGCGGCACCGAGGCCTTCCCCGCAGGTACACCCTGGGCAGACCTGGTCCGTGCCCGCCACACACCCGTATCCGGATCCATCCAAATGGACGCCGATGCCCGACCCGCTCAAACCCGTTCAGGTTTGGTGCGGCACCACCGCGACAGACAAAGCGCCTGCCGGGCAAGGAAGCTACACCATGAACAACTGACTTTTAGGGGCTGAACGTGGGGACACTCGCACAACTACTCGCACCCGCGAGCACACCCACCGGACCACAAACCACAACCATCGTCGGACCGCATCAACCCAACACGGTTGAAGGCATCCTGCAGGCTTGTGGACTCAACCCCGACACAACCACCTTCCTCAAACCACCAGCAGCAACGAGGAAGATCGCTGACGACGGTACGACCGTGTACACCACGTACCGGTACCAGCCGGTAGACAAACCCAAGCCCGCGGATCTCGACAAGCTGACCGCTCGTACCCGCCCACACAAGCAGCAGGGCGGCAAAGGCCACTGGATGGTCTTCCAGGCCGGGGATCAGCAAATCGGCAAACGATCCCGCGATGGTTCCACCGAACAGATCATCGAACGCTACTACGACTCACTCCAAGCAGCCGTAGACGAACACAAACACCTCAAACGCCACGGCATCGAAGGCATCCAAATCTCAATGCCCGGCGACTGCATCGAAGGCGTAGTAAGCCAAGGCGGCAAGAACGCCTGGTTGACCCAGGAAACCATCACCGAACAAGTTCGGATCCTGCGCCGGCTCATGCTCCACACAGTGGATGCGTTGGCGCCACTCGCAGACAAGGTGTACCTCGATGTCGTAGGCGGTAACCACGACGAAGCGCAACGCCAGTGGAACACCTACCCAGGAGATAACTGGGCGACAGAGTGCGCGCTGGCCGTGAAGGACGCGATGCTGCTCAACCCCAAGGCATACAGCCACGTAGAGGTCCGAACCCCAGATAAGTGGTCCGGATCGCTAACCGTCCCCGTTGGCGACACCACAGTCACTGTCGTACACGGCCATCAGTGGTCCAGGGGCAAAGGCTTGGACTGGCTGCGCGGGCAGGACTTCGGGCGGCAGGACGCGCGCGGTACCCAGATCCTGCAGCACGGGCACGAGCACGAGTGGTCACTGAACACGACAAGGGATGTGACGCGGGTGTGTTCACCCACCTACGACTGTGGGTCTGACTGGTTCCGTGAACGGGCCGGTGGGGATGGCAAGCGTGGTGGCCTGGTTTATCTGTTGAAGTCGGGGCAGGTGTCCCGCATGAGCCTCGTATAGGAGAACAGTGAAGCGTTGGGATGTCGCATTCGGGGTGGAAGACACCGCACCCAGCTTCGATGTCGGAGCCGACAAGATGAAGATCCACAAGAGTGGCGCACTCCAGTTCTACATCGACGGCGAGATGATCCTGGCTTACGGGCCTGGGCAGTGGGCGACAGTGGCGTATCTGTACGAGGAGTGAAGGGTTGAGATGGTGGAGTTGATCGACTTCCTACACGCACGCATCAACGAAGACGAACAGACCGCCAAGGAAGCCATCGAATCCGAACGCAGCGGCAACGGAACTTGGCGCGCGAAAGACGACGGAACAGGCACAGGCTTGTGGGGTTACGTCATGTCAGGCCACTACCCGATATGCGGCCATGACATTGGCGACGTACGCATGGCACATGCGGATCACATTGCTCGTCATGATCCTGCACGGGCACTACGCGAAGTAGAAGCCAAAAGGCGCGTGCTCACGCGAGCCCAGGAACTTCACGACGACCCGTTCGACAACGACCTGTGGACCGAGTACCTGACTGGCGTCCTGCCCGCGATGGCTGCCGCGTATAGCAATCATCAGGACTACAACCCCGAATGGACACCATGACCACCACACTCAAAACGCCAACCGAATGGTGCACCGAGAAGAGCATCCACATCCTCGACCCAGACGGATGGCGCTACGACAACAAGCCATGGGATGAGCCACTCACCGAGGACGACTTCCTCCACAGGGCAGGGATGTCAACCAGCAACATGGCACACACGCTCCATTCATGACCATGCAAGAAGTTACACAAGGGTGGGGGGATAACCCCCTGCCCCCCGTCCCCCTCCCCGTCGCCGCATAGCACCTCGGGCTGTGTACGGGTTTGGGAGTCGTTGGGGTGAGAACGACCTGCAGGTTTGATGAAAAGTTTTGCATACGACGTGAAAGGTTGGTGGGGCGTATGCCGGGTCCGGTGCCTAAGCGTTCTACTGAGCGTCGGCGTAGGAACAAGACGGATGTGACTTCTGCTTCTGTGGGGGTTGTGGCTGGTTCGGTGCAGCCGGCGGGGGATCTCAAGTGGCATCCGATTGCTGCAGCGTTGTGGGAGGCGCTGGGGGAGTCAGGGCAAGCGCAGTTCTATGAGCCTTCGGATTGGGCTTTCGCGTTCTCTCTGATGGATGACTTGTCGTACTACAAGTCTGCGGAGAGGCGTTCTGGGCAGATGTTGCAGTCGATCTATTCGGCGTTTGAGCGTCTGTTGGTTACGGAGGGGGATCGTCGTCGTGCTCGCGTTGAGCTTGAGCGCGCGGATTCGGCCCCGGTTGATGACGAGAATGTGGCGATCATGGACAACTATCGGCGTATGGCCGAGTGACTGATCGCCCTTGGGGGCGATTGTGTCTGTTGTTCGGTCGATTGATGATTATGTGCCGGCGGATGACCGCACGTTGGGGTGGCTTGCTGCCCGGTGGATGACTGAGAATTTGGTGCAGGCGGATGGGCCTGACGCGGGTTCGAAGTTTCGGTTGACGCGTGAGCAGTTGCGGATTCTGTTGCGCTGGTACGAGCTGGATGATGGCGGCCGTTTCCGGTTTCGGCGTGGTGTGTTGCGGCGGATGAAGGGGTGGGGCAAGGACCCGTTCATTGCTGCGGTGGTGTGGTTTGAGGCGTTGGGGCCGTGCCGGTTTGCTCGTTGGACTGCTGATGGTCGTCCAGTGGGGAAGCAGCATCCTGCGCCGTGGATTCAGATCGCGGCGGTGTCGAAGGATCAGACACGCAACACGATGACGCTGCTTGGGCCGATGTTGTCGAAGGACGCTCAGGTCGAGTATGGGGTGGATCTCGGTAAGGAGATCATCTACTACCGCAATGGTGGGCGGATTGAGGCGGTTACGTCGTCTCCGCTTGCTCTTGAGGGTGGGCGTCCGTCGTATGTGGTTTTGAATGAGACGCAGGGCTGGTTGGAGAACAACAACGGCATTGCGATGGCTGCGGTTATTCGCCGAAATTTGGGTAAGTCGCGTGGTGGTGATGCCCGGTCGATGGCTATCCAGAACGCGCATATCCCTGGCATGGGGTCTGTTGCGGAGTTGGACTATGAGGCGTTTGTGAAGGTGCGTGGCGGTCAGGCGGTCGATACGGGCATCTACTACGACGCGACTGAGGCTCCCGCTACAACCACTTTGGATGATGTGGAGTCGTTGCGTGCGGGTCTGATTGATGCTCGCGGGGATTCGACCTGGCTGGATGTTGATCGTCTGGTGCAGGAGATCCTGGACCGTGCTACGACGCCCGAGGAGGCGCGCCGGTTCTATCTGAATCAGGTTGTGGCGGCTTCGGATGCGCTTGTTGCTCCGCATGAGTGGGAGGCGTGTGGCACGGATGATCGGTTGCAGCCTGGGGATGAGATCACGCTCGGGTTCGATGGCGGTAAGTCGGATGACGCTACTGCGTTGGTGGCTTGCAGGTTGTCGGACAGACTGTTTGAGCCGATCAAGATCTGGGAGAAGCCTGACGGCTGGCCCGATTGGGAGATTGATCGGACGGACGTGGATGGCACTGTGCGGTGGGCGATGTCCACATACAAGGTGTCCGGGTTCTTCGCCGATGTGGCTCTGTGGGAGTCGTATGTGGATCAGTGGTCGCAGGACTTCCGTGGTCAGTTGTTGGTGAAGGCGTCGCCGAAGTCGACTGTGGGTTGGGATATGCGGCGCGGGCTGATGGACATCACGCGGGCGAATGAGCGTCTGGTGGCTGCTGTCACGGATGGTGTTGTGCGGCATACGAAGAGTTCGGTGCTGACTGAGCATGTTTTGAATGCTCGCCGGCGGTTGAACCAGTTTGGTGTGTCGTTCGGTAAGGAGCATCGGGAGTCTTCCCGAAAAGTTGATGGGTATGCGGCTGCTTTGTTGGCGGATATGGCTAGGACTCTGTTGTTGGAGTCCGGTAAGCGGCGGGGGAGCCGGAAGGTACTGGTGCTATGAGTTTTTCTACGCTTGTGGAGCAGGCGGGGTCGGGGACACAGGACCGCCAAAAGTTGGAGGCGTACTACCAGGGTTCGAAGCGTCTGGACGCGTTGGGTGTGTCGTTGCCGCCTGAGGTTCGGGTGCTTGAACTGGTGGTGAATTGGCCTCGGCTGGTCGTGGATTCGGTTGAGGAGCGTCTCGATGTTGAGGGGTTCCGGCTGGCCGGCTCGGATAAGACTGATGACGAGTTGTGGTCGTGGTGGCAGGCGAACAACTTGGATGATGAGTCGTCGCTGGTGCATACCGAGGCGTTGGTGCAGCGGAAAGCGTTCACGATTGTCGGTCAGACGCGTGATGGTGCGCCTGCGATCACCTCCCACACGGGCCAGGGAATGGCCTGTCATATCGATCCGTTGACGCGGGATGTTGCTGAGGCTGTGCGCCTGTATGAGACGCCGGATCGGGTGAAGTGGGCTGCCCACTATCTGCCTGATGTGACGGTGTACTACCGGGGCAGTCTTGGTGATTGGAAGCAGGACAAGACTGTTGTCCACAACATGGGCACGGTGCCGGTGACTCCGTTCACGAACCGTTCGCGGATCGGTGATCGTCGTGGCGTCTCGGAGATGCAGGATGTCATGGGGCTCACCGATGCTGCGTCCCGAACGTTGACGAATTTGCAGATTGCTCAGGAGCTTGTGGCGATCCCGCAGCGCTGGGTGATGGGCGCTGAAGCCAAGGATTTCGTAGACCCTGAGGGCAATCAGGTTCCGCGTTGGCAGGCGTACATCGGGCATGTCCAGGCGTTCGAAAACGAGAACGGCAAGGCCGGCCAGTTCGAGGGTGCGGATCTGCGGAACTTCACGGAGGTTGTGAACCAGTACGCGCGGATCGTGTCTGCGCTGTCGGGTCTGCCTCCGGACTTCCTCGGATTCACGTCGGAGAACCCTGCGTCGGCTGAGGCGATCGTGGCGGCTCGTGAGCGGCTCGTGAAGCGTGCAGAGCGTAAGCAGCGGTCGTTCGGTTCTTCGTGGGAGCGGACGATGCGGTGTGCGATGCGTCAGGCGGGTCGTGATGCGTCTCCTGCGATGCGCTTGGAGACTGTGTGGCGGGATGCGGCTACTCCGACGTTGGCGGCGAAGACTGATGCGGCTGTGAAGCTGTACGAGTCGGGGCTGTTGCCGGCGGATATGGCGTTGGAGACGATCGGGTTTTCTCCGGAGCAGCGGAAGCGTGCTGAGGAGTTGCGTCGTAATCCGGCGTTGGCGGCGGTGGGTCTGTGACGCCGGGCGCGTACAGGCGCAGGCTGGATCTGATTTCGCGGGGCGTGCTAAAGGTTGCGCATGCTGCAGCGTTGCTGTTGTTGGGTCCCCGGAATGTGGGTGCCCCGCAGGGTGACGTTGTGGTTGTGCCGATGGAGTATCGGGCGGCGTTCGTGGATGTGGTGTTGCCTCAGGTGACGGTTGCCCGCGAGGAGGCGTATGGGGTGGCGGTCGAGTTTATGGACGCCCAGCGTGCCGTCCAGGGGGCTAAGACCCCGCCGCCGATTCCTGAGATTCGTGAGTACAAGCGCGAGTTCCTGCAGGCTGGTGTCGATGAGGCTTTGGATAGCAACAAGGTCAATCCGATTGATGCTGTGGTGGGGACGGTGGTGAAGCATGTTGAGGCTGCTGCCCGTGCTGTCCCCGAGGATTCAGCGAAGGCCCAGAATGAGTCTCGCCCGCCTGGTGTGGAGGCTCAGGGTTGGGCGCGGATGCTCACTGGCGCTGACAACTGCCCGTTCTGTGTGACCCTCGCGTCGCGTGGCGCGGTGTATTCGTCGCGGAACACGGCCTTGTATGGCGGTGACATGCAGGGGTACCACCCGAACTGCGATTGCATCGCTGTGCCGGTGTTCAACCGTAAGACGTGGCCTGGTTGGGCTGAGGCTCGCCGGCTGTATGCGTTCTATGAGAAGGCGGCGGCGGAGCATCCTGACACGCATGGCATCAATGCTGTGCGCCGGTACTTGAATGACCATGACTTGCCGCAGATTCCGGATCTTCGGACTGTGGCGTAATTGGCGGCCCTGGCGGTCGCTTTTCTTGTTTCTGGCCCTGGCGGCCATCTGACTTTGCCCAGGAGGCAATGTGACTGACTCGACTGTTGACCTGTCTGTTCTGACGAAGGTGGAGGATCTGCCTGAGTGGGCGCAGACCGAGATCAAGGATCTCCGGAAGGAGTCTCAGGGGCTGAGGTCGCGACTCGGTGATGCTGAGACTGCGCTGTCCGCTAAGGACGCGGAGATCGAACAGAAGGCGACCGCGTTTCAGTCGCAAATCGATGACCTGACAGGCAAGCATTCGGCGGCGGAAACTGCGCTCGCGAAGACGAGTCTGGCTGTCTCGAAGGGTCTCCCGCTCAACGTGGTGCCGATGATCGTTGGCGCTTCCGAGGACGAGTGGAAGACCTCTGCTGACGCCCTGGCGGCTTTGGCTTCAAGCAATGGTGGGGTGCGGGTCGATCCCGCCCAGGTCAATCAGGACCCGGCGAAGGATCCTCGCGTGGAGATGGCAGAAGCCTTCTTCGGCGCCGAGTAGCACCACCACACAACTAAATAACAACTTCATAGGAGTACCCATGCCTGCTGTTGGCGCAACTACGTTCGCTGAAGCGAACTCGAAGAACCTTGTTCCGAAGCCTATGGCGCAGAGCATCCTCAAGCGGGTGCAGGAACAGTCCGTGGTCTCCCGACTCTCGGGCCAGACCCCCATCCCTCTTGAGGGTGCCGCGATCGCGGTCCAGACCGGTCACGTTCAGGCTGGTGTTGTCGGTGAAGGTCAGCTGAAGCCGATCACGAAGACCGACTACACGACCAAGACGATCACTCCGATCAAGGTCGCTGCGGTCACGTACTTCTCGAAGGAGCTTCGTATGAAGAATCCTCTCGGGATCTTGGAGAACATTGCGGATGACATGACGAACGCGATTACTCGTGCGTTCGATATGGCTGTGCTGCATGGCACGAATCCGGTGACTGGCGTGATTGCTGGTAAGGAGTTCGTGAATCAGACCACGCAGCGTGTGGAGCTGGGCACGACCACGAAGGCGAACGGTGGCCTGACGACTGATCTGGTGAACGGCTACAACCTGGTCACCGAGAACTACGACTTCGGCGAGTTCAGCGGCTTCGCTGCCGATCCGCGCCTGAAGCAGTCGCTTCTGACGGCGACTGATCTGCAGGGTCGCCCGATCTACCAGGACTCAGTGAACCTGAAGGACGGCTTCGGCTCACTGCTCGGCCTCCCCGTCGCGTACGGCAAGTCCGTGTCGGGTCGCTACATCGGTGGTGGCACTGACAACAAGGTGCGTGCCCTGGGTGGTGACTGGTCGGCGCTGAAGTACGGCTTCGCGGAGCAGATGACCGTGTCTCGCACGGATCAGGCGACGCTGAATGACAACGGCACTCTTGTGCACCTGTGGCAGCAGAACCTTGAGGCGTACCTCGTTGAGGCGATCTTCGGCTGGGTCATCACCGATAAGAACGCGTTCGTTGCCTACGACGATGCTGTCCCGGTCGCCCCGTAGTCATGGCCCGTTTCAGGCATAGAAGCAACGGCGGGATCATTCATTGTGTGGTCCCGCCGTCTGGCGATTGGGAGTTGGCTGGTGGCGCAGATACCGGCGAATCTGGCGACCGTGGAGGACGTGGAAGCACGGATGGGGCGGCCGCTGGAACAGGCGGAACGAGACCTCGCGGGCGTCCTCGTAAACGACGCGGCGAGAATGATTCTGGCGCGGATCCCGGACCTACAGACACGCCTTGAGGATGAGCGTCTGGATCACGAGTCGGTGGTGATGGTTCAGGCGAATGCGGTGTGTCGTGTGTTGCGGAATCCGGATGGGTACAGGTCGGAGCAGGCTGGTTCATTCTCCTATCAGGTGGACACTCGGGCTGCTGCAGGCTTTCTGACGGTTCTCGCTGAGGAGTGGACCCTGTTGGGTGCTCGTGGGTCGTCTGGTGTTGCGCCGGCGACTGACGGCTATTTGGCGGGCCGGAACACGATCGCCCCGGACTTGTGGTTTCAGTCTGGTTGGCCTGCGCATGATTCGATGGCTGAGCGGGGGTTCTGGTGAGGTTCCGTAACGGTCAGATGATTCAGGTGTTGCGGCGGGGGCCTCGGGATCGTGAGGGTGACGCCCAGTTCGAGGAGTCGCACAAGATTGGTCCGTGCGGGGTCGAGTGGGATGACACGGAGGATGTTCCCCGTGGCGAGCGGCGTGAGGGTTCGGTGTCGAGTGGCCGGCTGCTCGCGCCTATCGGATCTGATGCGACTGCGGTAGATCGCCTGGAGGTCGAGGACCGGCTATGTCGGGTCGTGGGTAAGCCGTTCGTTCAGCAGTACGGGCGTTCTCGGCGGGCTACGAACTTGACGATCCGGTTCCAGGAGGTCGAGTGAGTGCCTACACATACAACCCGAACCGCAAGGGCATGGCGGCGTACCTGAGCACATCGGGGGATCTGCGGCGCCACCTGCAGCACAAGGGTGAAATGGCGATCGCCCTGTACCGGGCTGGGGTGAAGCGGAAGACGGGCAGGAATGCTCGCGAGGTCCGCTACCAGACGACAGTGGGCGGCAAACGCAAGGACCGCATGATCGGCGAGGTCATCGCGTACGCCCCGTATTCGGCTTACAGGGAGTGGGGCACGGTGAACAACGATGCTGAGCGGAATCTGCGGGCTGTGGCACGGAAGATTGGGAGCGTCTGATGGAGTTTCCTGACGCCGAGTCTGTGGTGATGGATCTGCTTGAGCAGGTCGCGTTCACGTGCACGATGGCCAGTCCTGAGACGCCGATGCCGCACATTCGGGTGTCCCGTGTGGGTGGCACTGATGATGATGTGACGGACTTCCCTGAGGTTGAGGTGGAGTGCTTCGCGCAGTCCGCAGCTCAGGCCAAAGCGATGGCCCGACAGTGCCGCAGGCTGATTGAGACTGCCGCAGCTTCGAAGGTCAACGGGATCCTCGTCGATGACACTGGCTGCCTTGTCGGCCCCATGCAGATCCCGGACATAGATCCGGATGATCGCCGGCTGATTGCGACGTATCAACTGTTGATGCGCCGCCAGTAACAACTGAATAGACAATTTCATAGGAGAGCCATATGGCTGCAACGACAGTCGACACTCTGCTCGACTTCAAGAACGAGCTGATCCGTAAGCAGCTCAAGGGTGCGGTGTTCGTCGCTGACGACAGTATCGCGATCCCGACTGCGTTCACTACGGGCGCGAACGCGGAACTGCAGGCGCTGCCTGTGGGTTTCGAGTCTCTGGGCAAGATCGCGGCGGATGGTGCGCCGACGTACACCCCGGATGTTCAGACCACTGAGGTGAAGTCGTGGGGCGACATGGAGTCGTCTCGTGAGGACATCATCGGGAAGAACACGACGATCACGCTGACTCCGCATGAGACGCGGCGTAAGACGCTGGAGTTGTACACGGGTGCTGATCTGACGAGTGTCACCCCGGACGCGACCACGGGCGAACTGTGGATCAAGGAGCCGACCGCGCCGGCTACCCGCTTCTACCGCTACCTGCATCTGGGTATCGATGGTGCGGGTGATGATGCGATCTACATTTGGCGTATCGCGCCGAAGTTCCAGATCACGTCTGTTGGTGAGCAGTCCGCGGGCCAGGAGTCTGCGATGGCGTACCCGATCACCGGTAAGGCGAAGGTCGATTCGGAAGAGGGCTATGCGATTGCGTGGGCGTTCGGTGGTCCGGGTTGGAAGCCGCTGCTGGAGAAGATGGGCTGGGACGCAACACCGTAGGTGAGTTTCCGGGTGTCGTCTTGTTCTCCCCTGGGCGGCACCCGGTTTCCTTCTCGGGGGAGAGGGTGTGTGGGTGTGTGATGAATGTTGTGTTGGTGTCCCCTCGGGGGGTTGAGGTGCGTGTGGGTTCCGCTGTTGAGCGTGTGAATCTTGAGGCGCAGGGCTACCGGGTGAAGCAGGTGCGGCCGGAGTTGCCGAAGCCTGTTGTGAAGTCCGACAAGTAAATAGAAGAGTCGAAGGGGAGTCGTTGTGGGTACAGTTCGGAAGATCACGCCGAAGCAGGATGTGGATCTGTGGGACCAGTTCTGTTCGGAGGCTTTGGGTGAGGAGTATGTGAAGCCTGAGCCGTATGTGATTCCGCTGAGTCCTCCGATCGTGATTGAGATTCCGGAGACGGTGGGTGAGCGCCTGGAGTTGCAGGCGCGCCTGAATGCGATGGACGATGCGACGGAGCAGGCGACCTCGGTGATCGAGGGCATCAAGATCATGCTCAGTGTGCTTGTTGGGGATGAGATTGATCGGCTGTGGGCGGCGCTCGAAGCGAAGCCTGTCCAGGTGACGGAGAAGCTGTTCGATGACATCATGGCGCATCTGGTGCCGAAGAAGGCTGGCGTTGGTGGGGATGATGTGCCGGGGGGTTCCGTGGGCTCGTCCGACTGATCAACAAGTTCGGCGAGTCGATCGCATGGGATCTTCGTGTTCACTTGCGGATTGACCTGTACGACTACTTTCGTGGGGTGAGGCCGTGGACGGAACTGTTCCGGTTCTTGAAGCGGCTTCCCTCGTGGTCGGACTACAAGTCTGCGCAGGCGATGGACACCGATCTGGCCCGCTATTGGGCCGACCAGTACAACCCTGACGACACTGCTGTACCTGTTCTCACACCGGCTGGTTTCACCCCAGAGTTGCGGGAACTCCGCGATGTGGTGAACCACCTAAAGAAGCTGACAGCAACCCTGTTGGCGGTGAATGGGAACAAGGTTGGTCGTCTGGATTTGAAACCGTATCCGACAACGGCTTTGGAGCTTGAGTTGAGGCGTCGTGATGACGTCGAGGTTGATGAACATTTGGCCCGGTTGGGGGCTACATAACTAAATAGAGGTACCGGGTATGGCGACGTATGAGGCTGGTTCAGCGAAGATCAAGCTGGTACCCGATCTGACTGGTTTCCACACGAAGGTGCGGGAAAAGCTCAATGAGGGGCCGAACCCGAAGATCCGTGTGGACCCGGACACAGACCACATCCGCGACAAGGTGCGGGCTGCGCTCACTGGGTTGAGCGAGGACGTGAAGATTGATGCGAAGATCGATCTGACGCAGGCTCGTGCGGAGCTCCAGTCGCTCGGGGCGGGCGAAAAGGTCACGCTCAATGTGGATTTGGATTTCACGCAGGCGAAGTTGCAGTTGGCTGAGTTCCAGGCGATGCATCGCACGTTGCACATGAACGTCGATATGGATATCACTGCGGCGTTGGCGCAGATCGCGGCGTTGCAGGCTGCTGCTTCGGCGGCTAGTTCAACCTCGCACACGATCGGCGGCATTGGTGGGGCGGCGTCTGGGCTGCTGAATCCGGTCGGTTTGGCCACAGCAGCGTTGGTTGCTTTGGCGGCGGTGTCGCTGATCCCGTTGATTGGTCAACTGTCGCAGGCGTTGGGTGTGGTCGCGCTGCTCCCCGCTGCGGGTGCTGCTGCTGCTGCATCGCTCGCGACGATCGTTATCGGCTCTACGGGCGTGTTCAAGGCGTTCAGGGCGGCATCGAAGGAGTCGGATAACGCTGCGAAGGAAGCCCGGAGTTCTGCGAAGCAGCAGGAGAAGGCGCAGCGGCAGGTTGCGGATGCCGCGAAGGCTGCGGCACGTACACAGGTTGATGGTGAGAAGCGTGTTGCGGCAGCGAAGAAGGCGTCACAGCGGGCAGAAGAGGCGCTGACTCAGGCGCGGGTGGATGCCCGCCGGGAGTTGGACAACTATCAGCTTTCGTTGCGTGGCGCCTACTGGGATGAGCAGGCCTCTGAAAGTGCGGTAACGGATGCGCGTAAGCGGCTGCGCGAAGCCAACCAGTTCGGTTCGGGCGCGGATGCGGACGACCGACGCAACGCTCGTATCGACTACGAGCAGGCTGTGCAGCGACTGCTGGAGACACAGCAGCGGAACAAGGACCTGAAGGCAGAGGCGGCTGACGCTGCCCGCGTCGGTGTCGAGGGCTCGAAGAAGGTTCGTGACGCCAAGGACGCCCAAGCTGAAGCCGAACAAGGTGTCACCGAGGCTGTCGAGGATGCTGCCCGCGCGAATGAGGATGCGCAGAAGCGGATTGTTGATGCGCAGGATTCGTTGACTGAGGCGATGGAGGCGGGGTCGGAGGCGGCTGACGCCTACCGGGATGCGTTGAATGATCTGTCGCCGGCTGCCCGCGATTTTGTGCAGAAGGTTCGGGGGCTGGGTGGCGAGTGGCGTAGTCTGCGGATGCTTGTGCAGGAGAACCTGTTCAAGGGGTTTGGTGACGAGGTTGTTAACCTGTCGGCGAATCTGCTGCCTGCGTTCAAGGCGGGCTTGGGTGGGATCGCTACTGAGATCAATGGCGGGCTGAAGGGCGCACTAGCAGATCTGGGTTCGGATTCTTCGAAGTTGGACTGGACGAAGATCCTTGAGAACACGAAGAACTCGATTCAGCCGTTGATGAATGGCCTGTCGGATCTGCTGGGTGCGCTGCAGGATATTGCTGCTGTCGGGTCTGAGTTTCTGCCGAAGTTGAGTGGCTCGTTCGAAGACACCATGAAGAAGTTTCATGAGTGGACGAGTTCTGATGAGGGGCAGAACAAGATTCGGTCGTTCCTTCAGGAGTCGGCGGATGCGTTCCGCCAGTTGAAGGACATGTTCGTTGAGATCGGGCGCGTGATCGGTGGCCTGTTCTCGACTTCGGACAAGACCGGCGAGTCGATGGTTGAGGGCATCACCAAGAAGATGCGCGAGTTCGCGGATTGGATGAACAATCCCGAGAACGCCTCGAAGATGGCTGACTTTTGGGACAACGTGAAGTCCACGGTCACGCTGCTTTTGCAGCTTGTGGAGAAGTCGCTGCAGTTTGTGTTTGCTGCGCAGGGCTTGTTGGGTGGTGGCGCTCCTGGCGGGTCGGTCTCTGAGGGGCCTGCTGGGTCGCCTGGAGCGAACAATACGGAGACTGGGCGAGGCACTTGGGGTGTCATCAAGGACACGACTGGTGACTGGTTGTTCGGTGATGAGGCTGAGCCTTCAGGCGGCTTTGAGGCGCCGTGGATGGGGTTGGGTCGGTCCGCTAATCGGTGGCTTCGCAACGACAACGATGACGGCTGGTGGAAGCAACTCCGAACCGGTTTCGGCTTGTGGGGCGATCGTCATGAGGACGGATCCGGGGACAACCCGTCTACGGATGATGTCAAGGAGATCCTGGGCAACACTCAGGGCGGTGGCCCGGGTCGCAGCATCGTCCGCACCAAGGATCCGCTCGCTGACGGCTTCGATCCCAAGAAGCTCGAAGACTGGCGGACCATCTGGAACGGGCTAACCGGTGATGTCAAGGACGGCTGGGACACGAAACTGTTCCCCGCGTTCGACGGCATCAAGGGCAAGCTCGGCGACATCGGATCCTCAGTCACAGAGAACATCAAGGAGAAAGCCAAGGAAGGCTGGAACACCCTCACATCCACGATCAAGGACACCTGGCGGGACGACATCCTGCCCGTGTTCGAGAAGATCGGGGAAAAGCTGCCCGGCGTCTCAGGGTTCTTCAATGCTGCCGTTGAGGCCATCAAGGGTGACTGGTCGAAACTGAAGGGATACCTTGCGGCACCGATTGACTGGGTGATCCGGGAAGTCTTCAACAACGGCATCGGCGCTGCCTGGTCGAAGGTTGATTCGTTCCTGGGCAACCGTCTCCCGGATTGGGTTCCGATCAAGGAACTCGGCGAGGGCGGTGCACTCAGTGGTGTCCCCGGTATGGCGACAGGCGGCATGGTTCCCCTCGAACCCGGTGCGGTACGCGGTAAGGACTCTGTCCTCCGCAACCTGATGCCCGGCGAAGTCGTCATGTCTGTACCCGCAGTGAATGCTGCTGGCGCAGACAACCTACTCGCGTTCAACCAGGCAGCACTGCAGGGCAAGAACCCATCTGGTGAGGGAATGTTCCAGTGGGGGATGGCTGACGGTGGCCGTGTCCAACGCGAGGATCCCGCTTGGGAGATGTTGAAGCGCGGTCATGATTTCGCGAAGGCGCAGGACGGTAAGCCGTACGAGTGGGCTGGCCCTTCGGGGGTTGGATCATCGTTCGACTGCTCGGGTTTCCTGCTGTCGATCGCGGCGGAAGTGTTGGGGCGGAATCCGTGGCAGCGTTACGGCTACACGGGCTCGTTCAACCCTGCATCGGGTGGCCCTCTGGGCATCAAACCGGGTTTGGGTGCTGGTCTGTCGTTCGGTGTGTTCGATAACCCTGGTGGTGATGGTGGCGGCCATATGGCTGGCACGCTGTCAGGTGTTGAGGGCCTCCCGGATCTGAATGTTGAGTCGTCGGGTGGTGAGGGTGTCCGCTATGGCAGGGGTGCTCGTGGTGCTACGAACAGTATGTTCCCGTGGCAGTTCCATCTGCCGATTGTGGACGGTGCGTTCGTTGATCCCGGACCGGGTGGCGGTGATGGTGGCCCGTCTCAGGGTGAGCAGAAGGGGTTCCTGGCACGTAAGGCTGGGGAACTGTTCGACAAGATGGTGTCGCCTCTTGGTGATGCGATCAGCGCAGGGATGGGCAAGCTGCTCGGTGATGGCCCGTTCAAGGAGATCGCGCCGGCCTTGTTCGACGGGGTGAAGGATGCGGTCCGTGAGGAGATCATGGATCGGATTCAGGGCTTCACTGATGGTCTTCGGAATCTGTATGAGAAGGCGAAGGATGTTGGGGAGCGGTTGAATCCGCTGTCGTGGGTGTCCCGCGATACGGGTGGCGTGCTCAAGCCGGGGTTGACTGCGGTCTACAACGGTACCGGCGTCAACGAGTACGTCCTGAATCCGGAGAACATGCAGCGCCTGTCGGAGATTGTGAAGGCGTTGACGGATCCGGGCTTCCGGGACCGATTGTTCCGTGGCGAAACGTTGATGGCAGACCAGTTCGGGGACGCGCCCCGCCTGGATCCTGCTGTCGAAGCGCAGATTGCTACCGCATCGGATCGGCAGATTGAGGTCGATAAGTGGGCGGATCTGCAGGAGTCGTCGTGGTCGCGTGTCGAGAAGTATGCGATCGACAACTGGGGCGGCATGGTCGAGTCGCTGGTGTCTGCTGGTGTCGGATACGGCAACACGAACATTCAGGCGGTGGACACGGAGTCGGCGTATCGGGAGCAGCGGCGGCATGAGATCAATCGCGGTCGCCGCTACCGCATGTAGCTAGACGGGGCACATCTTCGGGTGTGCCCCTCACACAACTGAATACAGGATGATTATGGGTGAACTGTTTCGTGATGGTCGTGCGCATGTGATCTGGTGCGGGGCAGAGAACCACGGCCCGGTCTGGGATATGACTGCTGCTGACGGCGGTATCCAAGTGTTGGAGGGTTGGGCGAACACGTACGGCCCGCCTGGACAGAACTTGTTTTCGAAGGGTGCCCGGCAGGAGGGTGCGACTTGGTTGGGGTCGGTGATCGATCCGAGCAAGTTCGAGATGCCCGTGCACATTTCGCAGACTGCGAAGGTTGGGTTCCGGTCACTGTCTGAGTCGTTCCTTGAGGGGATCGATTTCGATGTGCAGTCTCGGATCTATGTGTTGACGCGGGAGTCTGGCTGGTGGTGGCTGGATGTCCGTTTGGACGATGTCCCGGAGATCGTCTACCCGAAAGACGGTGGGATGCTTGGGTTCCAGGCGTACAACTTGCCGCTGATTGCGGAGTATCCGTGGTGGTCTGGTCTTGAGCGCACGGTGACGTGGGTGAACGGTGAGAAGCCGGTGAAGCTTCGGAATCCGGGCAATCGGCCGGCGTTCTACACGGCGATCGTGAAGGGGCCTGGCGCACTGCAGATCCCGGATGGTGATGGCCGTTTGGTGACGTTGCCGAAGTTGAAGCCCGGGCAGGTGTTGCGGCTGGACACTGATCCGGATCACCGCACGTTGGTGGTTGAGAATCCTGCGGAGAATCTGTTCAAGGACATGGACCCGCGGCGGTTTCGGGTGCCTGTCGCCCGGAACTCGGTGTTTGACCTGGGCGGGATGCGGTTCGTTGATGGGACTGCGGAGTCGTCGGTGACGGTTCGGATTGATCCGAAGAACCGGGGGCCGTGGTGACAGCGACTCTGAATGATCGTTTGGGGATTGTGTTCGACCCGGACGCGCATCTAACACCGGGGCCGTTGGATGATGATGCGGCAGCACTGCTGTTCGATGTGCTGCAACCGAATCCGAAGGTGGGCGGTCGCGCACTGTTCGAGATTGTCATCTACTCGAACAAGCTTGAGGCGCTCGGCCTGGTCAACAACTATGAGTCGGCTGAGGTCGAGTTCCTGTGGAACCAGGTCGGCACGGGCGAGATCATCATCCCATCCGATCATGAGTTCGCCAGACTGTGTATGTCGGTGGATCGTACGGTGGTTCCGATCACGGTCACCTACAACGATGAGCGTTGGTCGGGGCGTGTCGATATCGCGACGCGTGAGGGTGTGCGGGGACAGCGGAAGATCACCCTGTCGCTGATCGATGACTACGCCTGGTTCCATGCGATCCTGGCGTTCGGTAACCCGAGGTCGGCGCCGGAGGTTCAGTTCCCTCCGCAGGACATCGCTATCGGCCCGATCCGCACTGTGATCGATCACTATCTGACGCCGAACGCGAAGCGTCTGGGTCTACCGATCACGATGATCCCGTTCAAGAAGCACCTGGATACAACGGAGTGGGTTGTGGGTGTTGCCCGCATGGTGCCGTTGGATGAACTGTTTCAGGGCTGGTTGGATAACTCGTCGTGCCGTCTGATCATCCGCTTGTGGCTTCCTGGTGATCCGCAGCCGCATCCCGACTTGTATCTGACGAAGGCACAGTATCTGGTTGAGGTGGTTGATAACCCGAAGGAATCGGGTGTGATCAACACGCAGACGTTCTTGGATGGGCTTGCGGATGCGTTGGGGCAGATCGTTGCTGGGTTCATTTCGACTGTGGGCGGGTTTCTGCTGCCGGGCCTGGCGGATGCTGTGGATGGTTTGTTTCGGCGGGCTGAGATTCCGTCTGTGGTGTGGTCGTCTGAGTCGTCTGGTGTGGCGAATTCTCGTTTGACGGTGAAGCATCCGCTGTATTACAGCGTGGTGGTGGGTGGTAAGTCGCCTACGTGGTTGAACGAGCTTGTGGACATGGTTGCGGAGCTTGCGGTGACGTGGGTGTTCGCGCTGTTGTCGATGGCTGTGCTGCCGGGCTTGTCTGGGCTGTTGGCGTCGCTGTTCAAGGACGTGTTTTTGGCGTTCCAGAAGTTCGTGGATCAGAAGACGAAGGCCGATATGGGGATCTTGGGGTTCCCTGAGGGCTTCGCGAATGCGCAGGCGGGGTACACGTTTGCGGCGAATCAGGTTGCTGAGCGGGCTTTGAATGAGGGTCGCGGGCAGCGGGCGATGACGCTTGAGGTGATGGATGGGTATCCGTTCCTGGCGTTCTACGACTACAGGGTTGGTTCGATCTGTGGTTTGGAGGATGACGGTGAGGTGTCGTATGACCGGATGCGTGGGGTGAAGGTGCGGGATTCGCGGTCTGAGCGGGTGATGGTGACGGCGACGATTGGTGATGATCGGGTGGATGAGGATCCGTCTGCGAAGAGTATGCGTTTGTTGAAGGGGCTGCAGGAGGCAGTGAACTTCCAAGCGGTGAATGTCTAACTGAATAAGGGGTGATTCTGTGGATCTGTATCCGTACAGAGAGCAGATGAACGGGCTGTGGAACAACGCTGACAACACCAAGCAGGTGATCGTGCAGCACACCACAGAGTCCGAGGGTGGCAACACCAGTGTCATCGGGTATTTGGAGCGCACGAAGGCCGGCAGCTATCAGACGATGGTGGACTTCGATGGTGAAGAGGTGCGCCTCGTCCCGGACAACAAGCAGGCGTGGGGCGCGATGCCGAAGGGTAACAAGGCCGGTTTGCACACGTGTGTGATGGGGCGGGCTGAGTGGTCCCGTGACCGGTGGCTTCGTGAGGCGAAGCTGTTGGAGCGCACGGCTATGCGGTACGCGGAATGGCATAAGAAGTACGGGATTCCGCTGGTGAAGATCAATGGAGATCAGGTGCGTGCGGGTGTGCGGGGCGTGTGTGGGCACATCGAGATCCGTGATGCGTTCCGAGAGTCTGACCATTGGGATCCGGGTTACAACTTCCCGTATGACGTGGTGATTGAGCGGGCGAAGCAGATTGCCGCTGGTGGCGGCGGGAACAAGGGGGATGTGCCGATGAGTGCAGCGGAAGTGGCAGATATCAAGGATTTCATCACGAAGTTCGTAGGCCCGATCGGGTCTGACGTGAAGGACATTCGGGAGCAGCTGTGTGGCGAAGGCCAGCGGAACGCGGGCCAGTACAAGGGTTGGAAGCAGCTGGGCGGTAAGACGCTTGTGGATGCTGTTGCTGATCTGCTGAAGGGTGGTAAGTGATGGCTGCTCCTACTCAGGTTGCGTATCCGTGGCGGGCTATCGCTCGCACTGTGTTTGCTGCGATCGTTGGTTTGGCGTCGCTGATACCGACTGTGATTCTTGCGTCTGGTGTTCCGCCGGCTGGTCTGATGGCGCAGGCGGTGGCGGTGTGTGGCGCTATCACTGGCGCGTTGGCGGATCCGCGAGTGAATCTTTTGATCAACAGGTTCGCTCCGTGGTTGGCGGCTGAGCCTGCAGTGAAGGGCGATGGAGTCTGATACGTCGTCCCACCCTTGGGTCTTGTATGCGGGAGTGGTCGCAGCGGTGGTTGCTGTGACCCTCCCTTGGGTGAGGACGCTTGCGGGGTCGATCTGGCGGTGGATGTCGGGTCTGAAGGCGGCAAGGATTCAGCGGCGCATAGAGATTGAGGCTGCCGCGAAGATGCTTAACGATCAGCGTGTCGTGTACCTGTCCACACAGTTGGCGGGTGTGGCGGCGCAACTTGATGCGGTGTTGGTTGAGCAGCAGCGGGAGAGGGTCCGGGCCGATCAGGAGCGGCATCTCGCTGAGCAGGAGCGTCATCGGTCTGAGGCGGATATTGCGGATCTTCGTGCCCAGTTGGGTGAGGCGACGGATCTGATTGGTGATCTTCGCCGGGAGCTTGCAGAGTTGCGGGCTGCTGCCGCGAAATAGGTTGTTACATAATTTCATAGGGGAGCCATGTACCAGTACGAACGCAACACGAAGCTGAACATGAAGTTCAAGGACGCGTTCGATGTCCGAGAGACGAACAAGGCTGTGCTTGAGTTCGTGGACGACCACATCGACATCAACATTCCCGCCTACAAGGGCGACAAGGGCGACAAGGGTGATCCGGGGCCGTCGCCTGTCTACCAGTATTCGGTGCCGTCCGTGGGGGATCTGGCCGCGATTGCGGAGGGTTTGACGGAGGCCGAGGCGGGCCACTGGTATGGGGTTGATGGGTCGTCGTCCGGTTGGATTTGGAACGGCCGGGATCTGGTGGAGCGCGAGGACTTCATCGGGCAGAAGGGCGATCAGGGGGACATGCCGAACCTGGTGGGTGGCGTGTTCTCGTCCGGTCCGACACCGGGTGGTTCGATCGAGGAGGTGTCGCCGGGGAACTACCGGATCAATGTCATCTCGCAGAAGGGCGACAAGGGTGAGAAGGGCGATCGGGGGCTGACTGGTCCTGCTGCGTCGATCGCGTCGGCGGCTGATTTCTCGGCCGCGTTGGGTGTGGCTGCGGGTGATGTGATTGTCCGCAAGGGCGACGGCACCTACACGACAGCGCCAGTGAAGGTTCCCAGCACCTACTTCCTTCCGGAAATCCAGTTCAACACTGTTGATGTGCCAGCTGGCGTGGCTCCCGTGTCTCGGTGGATTGCCCGAATGCTGGTACCCGGTCAGCCGTTCGCGTACCGGCCTTCGGTTCGTTCCGGGGTTGTGGCGCGGGCGAGCGCGAACAGCAAAATCACCCTGTGGGTGGTGTACACGACCCCGATCACAGGTTCGGTGACCACAGCACCTGATGGCACGCTGTGTGCGCAGGCGTACAGTCTGCCGATCGATCAGCCGCATTGGGTGCAGATCAATCCCCGCTATGACACTGCTGGCGCGTCTAGCCCGATCGGGCCGGGTTCACCGGTTGCGGTGGTGCCCGCGAACACTCCGGTCGAATACTTCGTGAACTTGTCGAATCTGGGTTCGGGTGCTGACGCGTTCCAGGTGTCGAAGGATGGCGCGTTCCTCGAAGTCACTTGCATCCCGGTGTGATTCATGGCTCTCAATAGGGATTTGGTGGAGGCTGCCCGTGTGTCTGCCCGGACGTTGAACGGGCAGTTTCCGCCGTTGTGGATGGGTGGGGTGGATGCGTGCGAGGTGACGTATCCGCAGTTCGCTGCTTCGCCGGCGGAGTTGGGTTCGGGTGGCACCTATTTTCATTTGGCGCGGGTGAGTACTGCTGGCCCGTTTGAGGGTGCGACGTGTCTGTTTGGTCGGGGCGGTACGGGGTCGCGGTTGGTGTTGTCCCTGTATGTGGAGTCTGCGCCGGGCGTGTTTCGGTTGCGTGGGGCGACGAATGATTTGGTGTCTCATGCGGCGTCAGCGGTTGGTGAGGTGTCGGGCAGCTTTGGTGTGCCGGTTCAGGTCGAGGTTGGCGATCTGGTGGTGCTGGGGTTGTCCTGGGCGACTTCGGGTTCGGGTTCTGCGCCGTCTGTTGGTCAGCGCGCGGGTGTGTTGCCGGTTCGTGCCCCGTATGGGTTGCAGGTGCGGCAGGCGTCGGTGACTTCGCCGCCTTCGACGTTGACGTTTCAGTCGATGACCGTGGGTGATCGCGCCCCTTGGATTGGCTTGTATAAGTGAGGGGGATGCTGTGACGCACCCATTGAAGTATGTGACTGTGAAGGGCAACATCAGTGCGTTCATTCCGGATGGGATGGACCCGGACGATGACCCGGATGAGGTTGGGGTTACCGGTACTGTCCGGTTCACGCTCCAGTTGAATACTCGGGATGCGGTGTTGATGCCGCATCATCCGAATGGTCCGACGATTCGTGTGGTGCAGCAGTTTGATGTGCCGCTCGACTCGAATGGTGACCTGTCGCATCGTGGGAAGAAGTTCGTGAAGCTTCCCGCATTGGATGAGTGGACTAGTCCGCAGGCGGCGTTCTATCGGGTCGAGTTTGTGGACTTGCGGGTGCGCAATGAGCGTGTGGTGTTGCGTCCGTTGGAGATTCCGGCTGTGCCTGGCACGGTGGTGGATTTGGCGAATGAGTTTCCGGTTCCGGGTTCGCCGGCGCCTGGTGTGACTCGTGGGCCTCAGGGCGATTCGGTGTCTGGGGTGCGGGTTGAGGGTTCGTCGCTGGTGTTTTCGGTGGATACGGATCCGGTGTCGGATTTGCCGCCGGTTAGTTTGCAGGCGTTGGCTGATTTGGGTGAGGCTGCGGATGCTGCGCGGGCGTCTGAGTTGTCGGCTGGTGTGTCTGCGGCGACTGCTGTCGAGAAGGCTGGCGAGGCTGTTGCGGCGCGGAATGATTCGCTTGATGGTGCGGCGGTTGCGGCTACGTCTGCTGAGGTTGCGCAGTCTAAGGCTGCTGAGGCTGTTGCTGCTCGCGAGGATTCGTTGGATGGTGCGACTGTTGCTGTGACTTCGGCTGAGGTTGCGCAGTTGAAGGCGGCGGAAGCGTCTGCGGCTCGTGATGATTCGTTGGATGGGGCGGCGGTTGCTACGACTGCTGCGGAGTCGGCGGATCAGTCGAGGCAGGTGGCCGTCGTGAAGGCGGGGGAGGCGCAGTCTGCCGCGGGGACTGCGACTACGAAGGCTGGTGAGGCGGCGGTTTCGGCGGCTGCTGCGTTGGCGTCGGAGCAGGCTGCTGCTGGCTGGGCTGGTGCGCCTGCTGATGGTTCGGTGTCCACGGTGAAGCTTCAGGATGGCGCGGTCACTCTGGGGAAGCTGGGCGCGAACTCGGTTGATAGTTCGAAGATTGTGGATGGCTCGATTGCGGCTGGCGATTTGCAGGATGGTGCGGTCACGAACTCTAAGTTGGGGTTTGGGTCGGTGTCGTCTGACAAGCTCGCATCTTCGGCGGTAACGTTGGACAAGCTTGCGAACGGCAATGTGTCGCGGGACAAGCTTGTTACGGCGCTGAAGGATTCGGTGGATCGCGCTGACACGGCGTACCAGAAGCCGGCGGGTGGTATTCCTGGCTCGGATGTTGCGGCGAACGCGGGAATCGATTTCAGCAAGTTGTCGGGTGTGCCGTTCGAGTTGGTGATTGTGCACAGTTCGAGCACGCGAAAGGTCGGTTCGGGGGATCTGATTGTGGGTGTGCCGGTTCCGAGGCCGTGTGTGATCGACACCGTGCTCTACCAGTTCGGGACGAGCGACGCTGGCAGCACCACGCTGGTGGAGTTGCGTAAGAACAACGCGCAGATCAGCGGCACCAATCTGTCGGTGTCGGTGGCGAACCAGGCGGATGGACCGGGTACGGATTTTGCTCGGACTGGTGTGGCTTCGGGCGTGAATGCAACGTTCGCGACGAATGATCGGCTGACGGTGTACGTGTCTGCGCTTGGGGCGTCTCCGGGCAGGGTGCTCGCTGCGGTTGTTCGGGGGCGGTATCTGTGATGTCGATTGTGCGGGCGTTCCGTACGCCTCCTCCGTGGCGGGTCGTCAAGAATGGCCGGTACACGCCGACGGCTACCGGTGCCGATTTGGTGATCCAGAACTGGCTGCCCGACAGCGGGTTCCCGGATGTGGCGCATGTGAGCGGGATTCTGGTGCCTGACGCTGCGACGGTGACTGTGCGTGCTCAGGTAACTCGCACGGTGACGACAAGCAACAACTGGGGTTTGTCGCTGACTCTCAATGGTGTGGAGATTTTGGGGTTGACGAACGCCTCGATTGTTGGTTCCTCGCTGACGGTGTCGGTGCCGAATGTGGCTGTGGTGGAGGGGGATGTGTTGTCGGTGCGGATTCGTACTGCGCAGGCCTCTTGGGCGGTTGTGGAGTCTGGGGCGGTGACGTTCCTTGAAGCGTTTGTGGCCTGATTTTGATGGGAGTTTTTGATGGCTGGTAATCCGATTGTTGATGAGCTTGAGGGGCGTGTGAAGGCGCTGCTGGGTTCGAAGGCGCAGTTCGATCCGGTGGGGAAGAAGGTGAATCCTCCGGAGTTGGAAGCGCACCTTAACTCCACTTATGCCCCCGCTGAAGGTGTCACCCTGTCCCTGAAGAGCGCGAAGGCCACGGTCGGGGACTCCCTAACCCGCGGCTACGACAGCGGCGGCGACTGGTCGATCAGCGATGCGTGGCCCGCGAAGCTCGCCGATCTGGACTCGGGCGCGACGATCGTCAACCTTGGTCGCTCCGGGATGACCGTCGATGAGATCGGGATTCACGTCGGTGCGCTGGTCTTGCAGTGCACGGTCGCGGGCGGCTCGATACCGGCGTCCGGCGCTGTGACGGTGAATATTCCTGCGGGTGTGGGTTGGCGGCCGAATCGGACGTGGACCTTCACCGGCTCACTCGCGGGCGTGCCGGGCACGCTCACGCGCACCACCACGGCCACCACCGACCTCACATTCACCCGCACGAACGCCGGTTCAGTGGTGCCGGTCTCGGGTTCCGCCCCGTTCATCGTGGACACGCAGATCGACCGGTGGTCGACTCTCATTCTCGGAGTCGGCCGCAACAACGTCTCCTACGACGTGAAGGGCTCCGACGCGTCGGTGGCCGAGCACGTCATCAAAGGCACCCAGCGCCTCGTGGACCATCTCGCTCCCACGGTGCGCAGGTTCCTGCTCTGGGGCACCACGACTTCCACAGCAGAGACTCGCGGGACTCCCGGCCACACGACCATCACCGCCATCAACGCCGAGCTGGCCAGCAAGTATCCGCTGCAGTTCGTGGACCTCCGGAAGTACCTCGTCGAGCGCGCCATCACGGACCTCGGGCTCACTCCCACCGCTGGCGACCAGACCGCGATCGCAAATGACACGATTCCGCCGCAGCTCATGGTGCCGGGCGACACGATCCACCTCGCCAAGACCGTGCACCCACTGATGGCATCGTTCTTCGAGCAGCAGCTCGCCCGGCGTGACTGGATCGCGCCGGGCAAAGCCATCCCAACGGCCCCGGGGCAGGTGACCGGAGTGGTCGTCAGTGGGGCCTCGAAGACGTTGCTCGTCTCCTGGACTAAGCCTGCAAGCTCTCCTGCCCCTACCAGCTACGAACTCAACTACCGGGCGGTCGGCCAAACTGCCTGGACGTCGCAGTCCTCGACCGCAACGAGTTCGGCGATTACCAGCCTGGCGAATGGCACCGCGCACGAGGTGCGGGTCAGGGCAGCCAACGGTGTCGGTTACGGGCCCTGGTCCGATGTGGTCACCGGAACGCCGAACGCCGCGGTGATCCCGCCGCTTTCTGGCGCATCGCAATCGTGGCTCGCGGCCGGGCTGACCGATGCTGACCTGCTGGCGTCCTGGCCTTCCGCCGTGTCCGGCCTGAACCTCGCGAACTCGGGCGGCGCGGCCCGACCGGTCGTGGCATCGGAGAGCGGGGTGCGGTTCGTCAGGTTCGACGGCATCGACGACATGCTTCACCATTCCTCGTTCGCCGGCACGCAGCCCCACACTCGGGTCTTGCGGTATCGACTGCAAGGAACCCCGCAAGCGAATCGGATGCTCGTCGGGTCCACCGGAACCGGCACTGGCGGCAACTCGTTTTCGACGCTACCGGCGGGCGCCACGAACTACCAGATCAACGCAGGAACGGCACTCACGTCCGCGCCTCCGGCCGTCCCCGATACCGCATGGCATACCGCGATCGTCGTCTTCAATGGCGCGTCATCGGTGCTGGCGATCGATGGTGTCGAGACCGTCGGCGATGCCGGGGCGAACGCGGGGGTAGGTATCCGCTTGGCTGCGTTCTCTGGGTCGACACCGTCCACGTTCACACAGATGGATGTGGCCGCGCTGGAGATCCTTCCGTACGCGGCAGACGCTTCACAGCGAGCTGCAATCAGGTCGCTGTACTCAAGCTTCTACAGCTGACCCGAGTCAATCGCTTCGGCGGAGGAGAGCAGCCGGCGAAGGGTCGCCGCGTACTCCACGGCGATCTCCTCTTCCGATCGCGGCGACCAGTCCGTGCGTGAGTACATCTGGGCCAGCGACGTGGCCGTCTCGCGGTCCTGGAACTCCTTCTGAAGCTGCAGAAGCCGCAGTGCGTCGTTGCTCATGACGGGGATCATGCATCATCGCGGCGCGGCTGCCAATACCGACCCGACTGAACGGTCGGATTTGTATGGCCGCGGGCAGCGATTTGTGATGCCGGAAGGTTTAGTTCCCCACCCTGCGACCGCCCGTTATCGCTCACGCGCCGGCTCGTAACCCGCGCTCTGTCGGTCGCATCGGCGTGGTGAGCGCCGCCCGGTCCGGGGTGGGCGGATCGGACGGCGCCGTTCAAACGGTAAGGGGCGCACTCGCCGCACGCGGTCCATCCGCTGTTCCGCAGCCAATCCGCAATGAGTGCGACGCCCGATCTCGAGCGGACCCGATCTCGAGGATGGAATCGGGCTTCGAGGAGGGAATCGGGCGTCGCGGAGGGAATCGGGCGTCGCGGAGTAGACGGTAACGAAGGCGGGCCCGCCTTTGGGCTGTAATTGCCGGGTGAAGGCCGGACCAGATGTGCAGCCCCCTGCAGCGCACATCCGACCCGGCCGCGCCAAGCGTCCCACCATCGCCCGACCAGCGATAGGTCTTTGCCCAACCCAAAAACCCCGCCGCAGGCGCTGAAGCGCCCGCAGCGGGGTTTCCCACCACCGTGCAGGCACCGGCGGTCCTTAGCAAGTCACTAACCGCCGACCCAACCAGAAGGCCCCCACCCTCAACGCGAGGAGTGGGGGCCTTTTTCTGCATTCCAGGGAACCCACACACCACCGCACGCGTCCAACCCTGCATGGATGAACTCTGGGACATCGCACAATGGGAAGCCGAACACCAGCAGTGGCTACTCGACCACGAACACGAGTAAGGGACACCCCCAACCTGCCTTCTGGGTGTCCCTCTGCCCGTGTGCCCGCTTCCCTCAGGCACGTGTTGAGGGTAGCAGGTGGTTCGAACGTGTGTGCGAGTTAGTTGGGGATGACTTCAATCATGTTCGCCTGAAGCATCGGCACCCGAATCTGCTTATCACTCAACGACGTGTACTCATACTCGCCCAGCACAGTCGCCCACACCTTCACCTCATCGCCCTCCACCACATCGCGGAACGTATCAGACGACCCAACAATGTGAGTGTTCTGCTCGAAGAACAAGGTGTTCCCTTCACCCCTCGCATTGATCTTGATGTCATTCTCGCCGATCCGGGAGTCAGCCTGGAACACGTCGCCATAGATGATGACTTTGCGGCCTCGGTGGGGGTCGGGATTCTTGGCGATCACCGCGTAGTCGCGATCAGTGACGCTCTCGTAGACGGACTTATCGGTGTCGGTGACATCCGCCTTGATCAAGGCCGGCGCAGATTCGCCGCCTTGCCCCTCATCCAATAGTCCGAACGCGTTCGCCAAGAACAGTGCGACTGCGACAACACCGATCGCGGCGAAGATGGACGGCAGCCAATGCCCCTTCTTCTTTGGCGGTTGCGGTGGCGGCCACTGCTGCGGTGGGTAGTAGTTCGGCGGTGGCGGCGTGTACGTCATGGCGGGATCCCCTCGATCAGTCCCATGACACATACCAGACTGAACGGTTCACCAAAAGAGAACGGCCTGAACAGGCTTGTGTGCCCTCGGCAGGATTCGAACCTGCGACCTACCCTTTAGGAGAGGGTTGCTCTATCCCCTGAGCTACGAAGGCTGGCAGTCGGTGAGCCTACCCGATGAATCTCTTCGACCCATCCCTGCTCCACGTTTGCTCCACGCGGCGAATGTTTGCGCAGGTAGATGGCGGTCCCGCCCGGCTTTAGGAGAGCCGTGCTCTATCCCCTGAGCTACGAGGGCGGGGGCGGGGTGCGAACCGAGTTCGCGCTGTTCCGCAGTTAGGGAGTGTAGCCGCCGGAAGGGGCCTGCGATGAATCGGTCGGGTCCTCATGCGACGGGCGGGTCGAACACACATGTGGACCGTCGCGCCGGGCCCGGCGGCCAGGAACGTCGCCGGGCAGGGGTGCTCACTCGTCGTATCTGGTCGCGATCAGGGTGTAGGCGACGCCGAGCCGGCGCGAACCCGGACGGAGGTAGCCCCACTCCGACCACAGCAAGACCCACTGGGAGTCGTGTCCGCTCGAACACTGTCGCCACTCACGTGACGGTAGGCGGATGACACGCCCGGAAGCCGAACCGCACCGAGACGTGATCGACCTGCGCTCCCAGCGTCTACGCAGAAACCCCGAAGATAAAGATCAGGTAACGCTGGCGGAGCCGTATATAGATTTGTTACCTTGGCTCGGCAGCAAGATCGAGTGCACTCCGGAGTGTGCGGCCGAAGAAACCGATTAACGAGGTAAGTGACTGTGGGACGCCATAACCGGACGTCAGCTGATGCTGTGATCATCGACTTCGATCCGGTCGCTCCGCGCGGGCGTCATCGCTGTGAGACCTCCGGTCCCGGCGCAGGCCTGAAGGCCGCGACGGTTGCCGCCGCGACGGGCGCCATCCTCACCGCCGGTGCCCAGCTGGGGGCAGGCAGCGCCGCCGCCGAACCGGCTCCGCTCCAGATCCCTGCCGGCCTCCTGCCCGCGGGTCTCGAACTGCCCCCGCTCCCGCAGTTCCAGCTTCCCGCCCTCCCCGCCGCGCCGGTGCTGCCCTCCGCGCAGGAACTGATCCAGGCGGCCAAGGCGGTCGAGATCCCGACCGAGCTTGCGCAGGTGCAGGACGTCGTCGACAACCTCACGGCCGCGGCCGAGGCGGCCTTCGGTTCGGTGGGCCAGCCCCAGGCGCGCGCCGTGAAGCCCGTCTCCGGCACGCTGACCTCCGACTTCGGCCCGCGCTGGGGCAGCCATCACGGCGGTCTCGACATCGCGGCGCCGATCGGCACCCCGGTCCACGCTGCGGCAGACGGTGTCGTCGTCGACGCCGGTCCCGCGTCCGGCTTCGGCCTGTGGGTGCGCGTCAAGCACGACGACGGCACCACCACCGTCTACGGCCACGTCAACGACTACCAGGTGCGCGTCGGCCAGCACGTGGTCGCCGGTCAGCAGATCGCCACGGTCGGCAACCGCGGCCAGTCCACCGGCCCGCACCTCCACTTCGAGGTGTGGAGCGCGAACGGCGCCAAGGTCGATCCGTCGGCGTGGCTCGAAGAGCGTGGCGTGGCGGTCACGTGGCGCGGCGCATCCGCCACCATGTAGTCGGACCTACAGAACGAAGAAGTCCCCGCCCGGTGGGCGGGGACTTTCTTGTTCGAGTCGCTGTTCAGGCGGCCGGGGCGGCAGCCTGCCGCGCCGAGTAGGAGAGGCCGCATACGGTCATGACCTGGCCGAGGCTCAGTGATCCCGCGTTGCCGAACGCCCGTGAGAACTTGCCGTCGGAGCGCACCCACAGCCGGATCGTCGTCACGCCGTCGGCGCACGCGAGAACGTACTCGTCGCACCCGTCGGGGCTGGGCAGCATCTCGCGCACGACATTCTGGGAATGGGCGAGTTCGATCAGGTCGTCGATCACGAAAGCTGCTCCTCACGTCCCCGGCCGTCCGGGACCTCCGTCGCCGTTCAGGCGACGAAGTTTAGGTTAGCCTTCGCTCCTGCTTCGCTGTCAACCCTTGTTTCGTTCGTGTGAGCAACAACTCCGGGCCGGGTCAGCGCGCCGACAGGGCGACCGAGGCCTCGCCCGTGTAGGTGAGGAATGTCAGCGACTCCTGGAAGTACAGCTCGACGGTCTCGGAATCGTGCGACAGGTAGCCGATCGAGAGGTCCTGCCCGATCTGGAGGTCGAAGTCGCCGCCACGGGTGGTCAGCACGAACGCGCCGTCGATGGCGGGCGCCCAGATGATGTCGCCGTCGATGAGTCGACGGATGTGCTCGCGGATCGGGTAGCCGTGATCCGACGTCTCGCTCACCAGCGTGTACGCCTCGGCGCTGAGCAGCACCGAGTACGGGCCGTCCACACCGGCCAGGCGCAGTTCTGACAGAGCCTGGCTGATGACCTCGGGCACGTCGCGGACGTCCTCGGGCAACTGCAGCGGCGGATTCGACGCGCTCGCACGGATGCCCTCGATGCCCGCGGCGGCGTAGCCCTCGAAGATCGCGCGGTCCTCGGCGAACGCGATCTTCTTCGCGGCGTCCTTGACCGCATCCCAGTCGGCGTCCTGCGCGCCGCGCTCGACGTTGTCGATCTCCTCGCGCGACAGCGTGAACGGCACCCTCAGTTCCACGAGCGGGGCGACGCGCCGCTGGCGTGCCTGCACGCCGGTAGCGGGTGAGTCGATCGCGGTGGTGCGTCCCAGTCCGACCGCGGAGAAGTCGGTGCCGTGCGGTCCGGAGACGTCGACGACGGTGCGTCCTGCGATGTGCCGCTTGAAGGTTCGCGTCGCCTCTTCTTCGATCGACGCCCACGCGGCGTCGGTGATGGGGGCCAGACCGCGGTAGAGGTTGTTCATCGTGTGGAACTCCTTCTCAGACTGCCAATTCCGAGTGATCCGTCAGCGGCGGGAGACGGGCTCGTGTCTTCGGTGCCGGACTGCCGGATCCCCGGCGCCGGTGGGAGGTCGTCGAAGAACTCGACGGTGGGGGAGAAGAACAGGCCGCCGGTGACGGCCGTGGAGAAGTCGAGGATGCGATCGGTGTTGCCCTCGGGCTTGCCGATGAACATGTTGCGCAGCATCTCCTCGGTGACCGAGGGGGTGGCCGCATATCCGATGAAGTACGTACCGAACTCGTCGTCACCGAGGCTGCCGAACGGCATGTTGACGCGCAGGATCTGCCGCTCGTCGCCGTTCTCGTCGGTGATGGTGTTCAGGGCGACATGGGAATTGGACGGTTTGACGTCGTCGGCGAATTCGATGTCGTCGAGCTTGGTGCGGCCGATGACGCGCTCCTGCTCCTCGGTGGAGATCGCGTTCCAGGAGGCCATGTCGTGCAGGTACTTCTGCACGATCACGTAGCTGCCGCCGAGGAAATCGGGATCCTCGTCGCCGATGAGTGCGGCCTCGGCCGCCTCGACGTCCTCCGGGTTCTCGGTGCCGTCGACGAACCCGAGCAGGTCGCGCTGTTCGAAGTAGCGGAAGCCGTGCGTCTCGTCGACGACGGTCGCGGCGCCGCGCAGCCGTCCCATGATCTTGGACGCGAGTTCGAAGCAGAGATCCATCGACACCGCGCGCAGGTGGAAGAGCAGGTCGCCCGGCGTCGCGGGTGCGCGGTGCCGTCCGCCGTCGAGTTCGACGAACTCGTGCAGTTCGGCCGGCCGGGGGCCGTCGAACAGGCGGCCCCACGCGGACGAACCGATCGACGCGACGCATACCAATCCCGAATCGGGCACTCGGAATCCGACGGCCTTGCGCAGGCCGTCGACGTCGGAGAGCAGGTCGCGAACGGTGTCCTCACCCCCCTCGTCGATGGTGAGCACGAGGAAGATCGCCGCGGGTGTCAGCGGCGACAGGATCAACTGGGGTCGGGCCACACCTCACGTTAGAACACTCGCCCCGGCCACGCCCACGAACCACGGCCGTCGGCGACGTGATGTCGCCGACGGCCGTGGTCGCTGTCGGGAGTGACTACGCGGTGGCGCCGGCCCAGCTGTCGGGTCCGAACACCTCGTAGTGGATGTTCTCCTCCGGCACGTCGCGGGCGATGAGGGATTCCTTCATCGCCAGCATGAACGGGAGCGGGCCGCACAGGAAGGCGCGCGTGCCCGGTTCGACGGTGACGTCGGTCAGATCCGCACGGCCCAGTCGGGTTCCGGTGAACGCCTCGCGCGCGCCGAGGTCCTCGTACCAGCGGTGCATCACGCCCGACGGCAGTCGGTCGACCAGCTCGGTGAGTTCCGCGCGGTGCGCGTGCTGCGCCGCGGAACGGTCGGCGTGCAGCACCGAGATGCGACGCGGGTCGCCGGTGGTCGCGAGGTGGTCGAGCATGCCGATCATCGGCGTGCAGCCGATCCCGGCGGAGACGAGCAGCAGTGGTGCGTCGTCGTTCGGCAGGACCAAATCGCCGAACGGCAGCGATGCGGCGAGTTCGTCTCCCTCGAAGACATTGTCGTACAGGAAGTTCGACACCTCACCTGCGGGCGCGGCAGAGCCGTCGGGGAGCGGGTGGGCGGCGATGCGCTTGACGGTGATCCGCCACTGGGCGTCGGTGGGCCCGCACGCGAGGCTGTACTGCCGGATCTGTCGGGCTCCGTCGGGCAGGTGTACGGCGACCGAGATGTACTGTCCTGGCGCGAACGTCGGAAGCACGGAGCCGTCGACCGACTGGAGCGTGAAGGAGACGGTGTCCGCCGACTGGTGCTCGCGTCGGGCCACCCGCACTGCGCGCCACACGTCGCCCGCCTCGACGCCGGCCTGCTCGTACAGCCCGGCTTCCATCGCGATGAGGGTGTTGGCCATCAGCCAGTAGACCTCGTCCCACGCCGAGGCCACCTCGGGCGTGACGGCCTCGCCGAGGACCTCGACGATGGCCTCGAACAGGTACTTGTGCACGATCCAGTACTGGTCGGCGGTGATCCCGAGGGATGCGTGCTTGTGCGCGATTCGGGACAGGATCGTTTGGACCCGCTCCGGATCGGGGTCGAGTTGCAGCGTCGCGAACGCGGCGATGGCGCCGGCGAGGGCCTTCTGCTGCTCGCCCTGGCTCTGGTTGCCCCGGTTGAACAGGTTCCGCTCGAGCTCCGGGTGGGCGTCGAACATCTTGCGGTAGAACAGCGGCGTGATGTCGCCGATCGCGGCGCCGACGGCGGGCAGCGTGGCGCGGACGGTTTCCTTCGAGGCCTCCGAGAGCATCGGATTCTCCTGTCGGTCGGGGTTTTACGGTTCGGTCACTGCCGGCACGACGGGTGTCGGCAGCACGGTTGTGTGGGTGGTGAGGTCGCGGACGGTCATCGCGTCGAGCGCGGTGTAGAACGCGTCCTGGGCGCCGCGCAGCGCCGACCGCAGTCGGCACCCGTTGCGCAGCGGGCACGGTTTGTCGCCCTCGCACGTGACGACCTCGCCGTCGCCTTCGAGTTGACGTGTCAGCCACCCCACCGAGGCGGTGCGGCCCAGTTCGGTGATGGCGAGTCCTCCACCGCGTCCGCGCCGGGTGGTCACCACGCCGAGCTCGCTCAGCCGCGCAACCACTTTGGTTGCGTGGGTGTACGAGACGGCCAGCTGATCGGCGATCGTCCGCGTGTTGGGCGCGGCGGACCCGGCCTGGCCGGTTGCCAGGCGCATCACGATCCGCAGGCCCAGATCGGTGAACTGCGTCAGCTGCATGACTCGACCGTAGGAAATTGGAATCCAAGATTCCAATTAAATGTGACGCGGGTCGCGTATCCGAATCCGAAGTCCCGACCTTGGCCCCGCGCGAACGGGACTTTGGTCCCGAACTACTCGGGACCCTCGCACCCCCACGGAAACCCCTCCGAGTGACTAACGTCGAAGGCGGCACCTCGATCGGATCGATCCGAGGCTGGATCGACCTCGAATGCCGCACCGATTCGTCGCAAACGGAAGAGGGTGAGCGGGATGACCGCAGAGGGCACGGAGAAGGGCATCAAGGAGCCGTCGACCGCACGGGACGCGAACTCCGTGATCGTGGGCGTCGACGGATCGGACGCCGCGGAGGCGGCTGTCGTCTGGGCCGCGCGGATGTGCGCCGAGCGCAACCTGTCGCTGCGGATCATCCACGCCCTCAACTTCTCGCCCTACACCTACGGGGCCCCGTACCTCGACGTCGCGGGCATCTACGACTGGATGGAGGACGAGGGCAAGGAGATCCTCGGCCGTGCCGCCGAGGTCGCGAAGAAGGTCTCCGCCGATCTGGACGTGTCCACCGAGATCTCCACGATGGGTGGGGCCCGGTGGCTCGTGTCCCTCTCCGAGGACTCGCGCGCGCTCGTCCTCGGTGCGTCCGGCAGCGGCGCCGCCGGCGGCATCGGCTCCACCGCTGTCAACGCCGCCAGTCACGGCGTGTGCCCCGTCGTCGTGGTGCATCAGCGCGACGGCCAGGTTCCGAGTGAGGGCCCGGTCGTCGTGGGCATCGACGGCAGCCCCACGAGTGAGCGGGCCATCTCGGTCGCCTTCGAGGAGGCGGCGCTGCGCGGCGTCCCACTGATCGCGGTCCACGCCTGGAGCGACACCCCGCACGGAACCCTCGCGGGCGGTCGCAGCGGTATCCGCGATCCGCGCAGCTTCGAGGACACCGAGCGTGAGGTGCTCTCCGAGCGTCTCGCCGGCTGGTGCAATCGCTATCCCGACGTCGACGTCCAGCGCGAGCTGTACATCGACGGCCCCCGCACCCATCTGCTGGCCTGGTCGCAGAAGGCTCAGCTGGTGGTCGTGGGCAGCCGCGGCCGTGGCGGATTCCGGGGACTGTTGCTGGGGTCGACGAGCAACGAGCTGGTTCAGAAGGCGCAGTGCCCCGTGATGGTGGTTCGGCCCGAGCGGTCGTAGAGTCCATTTCGTCGTAACGTCCGTCACAGGTAATACGGAATGGGGTCGCCGAAGTGCGCATCGGTATGGGCTTGAACTACAGCGGCGGTTTCGCCGAGACCGTCGAGGAGGTCGGCGACCTCGAGCGCGCCGGCCTGGACATCGTCTTCGTCCCCGAGGCGTACTCGTTCGACGCCGTCAGCCAGTTGGGCTTCCTGGCCGCCAAGACGTCGACGATCGAATTGGCGTCGGGCATCTTCCAGATCTACACCCGTACCCCGAGCCTCACGGCGATGACGGCGGCCGGGCTGGACTACGTCTCGAACGGCCGCTTCGTCATGGGCATCGGCGCGTCGGGGCCGCAGGTGATCGAGGGCTTCCACGGCGTCAAGTACGACGCCCCGCTGGGCCGCACCCGCGAACTCGTCGACATCTGCCGCCAGGTGTGGCGTCGCGAGAAGGTGCAGTACCAGGGCAAGTACTACCAGGTCCCGCTGCCCGCCGATCGGGGGACGGGTCTGGGTAAGCCGCTCAAGCTGATCAATCACCCTGTGCGCGAGCGTATCCCGATCGTCATCGCGTCGCTCGGCCCCAAGAACGTGGCGCTGACGGCGGAGATCGCGGAGGGCTGGGAGCCCATCTTCTTCCACCCGGAGAAGGCGCAGTCGGTGTGGGGTGACGCACTCGCGGCGGGTACCGCGAAGCGCGATCCGAGCCTCGGCGACCTGCAGATCTACGCGAGCCCGGCGCTGGCCATCGGCGACGACGTCGAGCCGATGCTGGAGTGGATCAAGCCCAATCTGGCGCTGTACATCGGCGGCATGGGCGCCAAGGGCAAGAACTTCTACAACGACCTCGCGTGCCGCTACGGCTACGAGGAGGAGGCCGAGAAGATTCAGGACCTGTACCTGGCGGGAAAGAAGGACGAGGCCACCGCTGCCGTGCCCGACGAACTTGCGCGGGCCATCTCCCTGATCGGTACCGAGAGCTTCGTCAAGGAACGTGTCGCGGCCTTCGCCGCTGCCGGTGTCACCACTCTCAACGTGATGCCGTTGGCCGCGGACCGAGCCGGGCGGGTGGCGCTGATCGAGAAGCTGCGCGGGATCGTCGACTGACGGACGACCCGGCAGGCCGTGACGTGCCGAGCGTCACGGCTCGCCGGGGACCGAAGACCTACACGGCGAGGGACAGAAATCGCGACAATGGTCTTCGACCGGTCCCCGAACACACCTCGGTGTGAAGGAGAAGCTGAATTCATGAACGCAACAGATGCGATCGTCGTCGCCGTCGACGGTTCCGAGGCGGCATCGAACGCGGTGGTGTGGGCGGCCCGTGCCGCAGCCGTCCACCAGCGCCGCCTGCACATCGTCACCGCCGTGCACATCCCGGCGTTCTACTACTCCGAGCCCTACCTGGCACGCAGCTTCCAGGACGAACTGCACGACACCGCCCGCGCCCGCCTCGACAGCGCTCAGGTGCTGGCGAAGCAGTCCGTCGACGACGGTGTGTCCATCGAGATCACGACCGAGGAACTCGAGGGTCGGCCCGCGCCGCTGCTGATCGACGTGTCCGAGCACGCGTGGATGGTGGTCCTCGGCTCGCACGGGCACGGCGAGATCACCGGACTGGTCGTCGGCTCCGTGACGGCCTCGGTGGCCGCACACGCCGCGTGCCCGGTCGCCGTGGTCCGCGGTCGCACCCTCGACGGGCGCCCGCCCGCGCAGGGCCCCGTCGTCGTCGGCATCGACGGCTCCGAGTCGTGCAAGCCGGCGGTGGCCGCCGCGTTCGAGGAAGCCGCGATGCGAGGCGCCACCCTCATCGCGGTCAACGTCTGGAGCGACGTCAGCGTGCAGCCCTCCCTCGGCGCCACCCCCGACGACCCGCACTGGAGCCGCATCCAGACCGGTGAGGAAGTGGTGCTGGCCGAGCGCGTCGCCGGCTGGCAGGAGCAGTACCCCGATGTCACCGTCCAGCGCGTCGTCGCCCGGGACCGGCCCGTGCGCGTGCTCAGCGAGTTCGCCGAGCAGGCGCAGCTGATCGTGGTCGGTACCCGTGGCCGCGGCGGCTTCAAAGGCATGCTGCTGGGATCGACCAGTCGCGCGATGCTGCACACCGCGGACTGCCCCGTGCTGATCGTGCCGTCGGGCACCTAGATTCGACGCTCGTCCCGGGACCGCGTGGCTCGCCGCGCGGTCCCGGTGTCGTTCTCCGTCAGGTTCCGGACAGTGCCAGCGCCCGATAGCCCGACTCGTTGAGCGCGTGGTGGCGCGCCCACCGGGTCTCGGTCCACTCCGGGTCGTTGTGCGCGGCCACCAGCGCGGCCGTCGTCGCCGAATGCAGGTCGAACTCGAGCCCACGGTACAGTTCGCGTGCCTCGCACCGGTCCCGCGTGGCCTCGAGGCGGTCGACGGTCGTGGCGACCCGGCGGTCGGCGTCGTCGAGGATCCTGCGGTACGACGCGGGCAGCACCATCCACAGCACCACGACGGCGACGACGACCCCGATCAGCGTCTCGAGCAGACGGTCCCGGGTCACGCCGGTCAGATGGTCCGGTGATCCGAGGCCGCCGAGCAGCAGGGCGAGGATCGTGATGAACACCATGGCCAGCCCGTAGTTGCGCACGAGGTAGGCCTGGATTCCGGCCATCGCCGCGGCCAGCACGAGGATCAGGGCGGCGCCGGTCGGATCGATCGGCACCAACGCCGCGAGAGCGACCAGTCCCAGCACGGTCCCTGCGAAGCGATGCACCGCCCGGTATGTCCCCAGGATCCGGTCCGGGCCCTGGTGCAGGATCATCGCCGCGGTGATCACGGCCCAGTCCGGCCGGGCGACACCCAGACCCATCGCGACCGCGCCGGCCACGGGGCATGCCACGAGCAGGCGCACGACGATGAGAGCCGACCTGCCTCGCAGGGGCGTCGCTCGCGCCAACCGGAACCGAACGGTCGGGCGTGGCGAGGGAACCCGCCGCGACAGATCCTCACCGTCGGCGTCGAGCGTCGTCACCGTGCCGTGCAGCAGCGTGACGCAGCGATCCTGGGCCTCGAGCAGCTCCCGGGTCAGCGGGTGGTCCTGGCCGGCGATCCCAGCGTCGTGCAGGCACTGCCAGGCGGCATGGACGGCCTTCACCGCCGCGTGGCGTCGTGCTGTCGAGTCCCGGGCGCGGTCCAAGGCATCGACGGCGGCAATCGTCGACGCGACCGCCCCGCGTTCGGGGGTGCGGGGCCGGACCATGCAGCCCGACATCGCCACGATAAGAGCGCTGGCCCCGCCGACCGCGGTCCAGACCACGATCCGGCCGACGGGGACGCCGGCCGCGGGCAGCGCCGACGCGATCTCGACCGCGAGCAACGGGAGGAACGCGCCCGGTGCCCCGATCCGGAGCGCGTCGACCACGAAGGCCGCCACGGCGACGAACGCCGACATCGCGAGCACCAGGGCCATGGGCCACAGCGCCGACCCGCCGGCAGACGCCGCGTCGTGGACCGCGCTGCCGACCGCGGCACCGAGGGCCGCCGCGACCACCATCACGCCTGCCGCGACCGAGACCGCCCGCCAGCGCACCCGATAGGGACGGCCCTCCCCGTACACGACGGCGAAGGCGCCGAGGGCTGCAGTTGCGGCGGACAGATCGTGGCCGAGTGCGACGCCGATCAGGCCGGGGAGGGCGACGGCCACGGCCGCTCGTGCCGTGCCCGGCCAGCGTCGGCCGTCCCGTGGCACGCGCACCAGCGCGGGCCAGGGCCGCGCCGGTGTGGGAATCGGGGGAGGGGCTTCGATCGACACGGGTCCTTACGTTACGAAACGATCCTGGCCGCGATCGAATCAGACAAAACAGGAATGCTGTCGAACGGACGTTCTGGTCCCGCCGCCCTTCTCGATTCCTCCCCTCGACGGGCGGGATCGGAGTTAAATAGATTCGAACAGGCGCAAGGGATTTCGACAGGAGTCCGCACGGCCAGCCCAGTCCACCGCCCGCCCGCTCCGGTCCTGTTGCCGCCTGCGGGAGGCAGATCGTTTCGGGGATGCGCGATGAACGAAGCAGCCTTGGGAGTCGATGCGAGCGGTAGCCCGCCCGCCGCGGCCAGACCGGATCCGTCCGAACCGATCGACGACGACTCGGGCGGCGACGGTCTCGTTGTCACCGATGCCGGTGTCACGCTGCCGACATTGCTCGCGGTCACGCGGCTGACGCCGGCTCAGGCCGCGCAGCTGGTCGCGGACCTGGTGGGCCAGGTCGAACTGGCCGGTGCTCGCCGGGGTCGCCCGGTGACGCTGCGAGAGGACGCCGTCATGGTGTCCGGCGGCGGACGGCTGACGGTCACCGGCGTCGTATCCCGTATCGAGACGAATGACGCAATCGTCGGTTTGATACGCGGTATCGCGGCCAACTGTCGAGGTTCGGGTTTCGGTGAACTACTGGACGAATCGGTATCGGGCACAACGGATCCGGATAGCCTGATTCGTCGGGTTCGACGGGTGATCGATCCCGAACTCGACGCGGTCGGCGAGGCCCGACGGAGGCGGCAGATCGGTGAACTCGTCAGGGCGACGCTGCTGCGGTCCCTGCCGGGCAGTCGGGTGGACGGTCGGGCGGTGGACGGTGGGGAAGTGCCGACCGGCCCGTCCGGCCCGTCCGTGCCCGCCGGGTCACTCGCGACGAGCATTGGTTGGTACCCGCCGGTCCGCAGCGCCTGGCACCTCCGTCGGAGACGGCCGTCCCGGCGCCAGGGCATGTTCGCCCTCCTCTCGATCGTCGTTCTCGTCGCGTTCGTCGTGGCAGCCCCTCGCGCGTGGGAGCAACTGAGCCGAGGCTGGGACGCTCTCCTCGATCCCGTGAGCCCCGCGGCGCAGAACCACATCGATCCGGTGTCACCACCGCCGCCCGAACCGGCAGATCAGGGCGGGGCCGCGGCCGGTGGTGTCGAGCCCGCGCCGGTCGATACCGGTGCTCCCGCAGCCTCGGGCCAGATCTCCGGGGTCACAGCGAGTTTCGCCGACGGCGCCTGCAGCCCCGGCAAGCCGTGCGCGGTGCGGGTGGACGTCCGCCTGGATCCGTCGGCGGTCGGTGCGGTCACCTGGAAGCTGAACGTCTACGACCGGTGCTCCGGTGAGGTGCGCGAGGGTGGTGACGTCACCATCCCGGCCGAGCCGGGGCGAGACGGCGTGTACGGCCTGAGCCGGACCACGCTGCCGGACAGTTCCGCCCTGGGCATCGCCGCGGTCACCAGCGCGCCGGCCGTCGCCGCTTCCGCGCCGCTGTACGTACCCGCCGAGAACGCGGTCTGCCGATGAGCGGGGACGGTGGTCGGGTCCGGGGACACGACCGGGAGTCCGACCCCTGGATCGTTGCGGCGGCGATCGTTCTCGCGGTCCTCGGACTGCTCAACCTGGTCTCGATCGGTCTCACGTCGCAGGCGATCCGGCACGCGTTCTTCACGGTGATCGGGCTCGGCCTGATGTGGGTCGTCTCGCGTATGCGCGTGAACAATCTGGCCCGGTTCGGGTGGGTGACTCTCGGGGTCTCGGTCGCGATGCTGGCAGCCGTGCCGCTCGTCGGGGTCGCGGTGAAGGGCGCGCAGCGGTGGCTGGACTTCGGCCTGTTCACCGTCCAGCCGTCCGAGATCGCCAAGCTCGGTCTGGTCATGGTGTCGGCAACCATCCTGGCCGGCGGCTACACGTTCCGCCGGTTGACGGCGGCGCTGGCGATCGCGGGTCTCGTGGTCGCACTCGTTGCTCTGCAGCCCGACCTGTCGAGCGCCGTGGTGCTCGTCGCGATTGCGCTGTTGATGCTGGTCCTGGCCAGGGTGCCGATGGCGCCGCTGATGCCGCTGTTCGCACTGGGGATCGCCGCGCTGCCCATTGCGGTGCTCTTCCTGCGCCCCTACCAGCTCGAACGGATCCAGACATTCGTATCGAGCGATGCCGATCCGAGCGGATCGGGTTGGGCGTCGATGCAGGCCGACATTGCGATCGGCAGCGGTGGGCTGTGGGGTCTGGCGCGAGACCCCATCTACGACCTGAGGGCCGCATACCTTCCCGAAGCGGAGCACGACCTCGCGTTCGCGAGCGTCGTGTACGGGTGGGGGCTGTTCGCCGGCATCGCGGTCATCGCGGCCAGCCTGGTGATCACGTGGCGTGCCGCGCTCGCTGCGCGACGCGCCCGGACAAGGGAAGCCGCGCTCGTGGCCGCGGGCGTCGGCGGTCTGTTCGGGATCCACGCGGTGCTGTCCATCGGTGCGAGCCTGTCTGTGCTGCCTCAAACCGGAATGCCGCTCCCGATCTTCAGTTACGGCGGCACCGTCGCGGTCGTCGGGTTCATCTCGATCGGACTGGTGCTCGCGGTGCGCCGCGACGGTGTCGGCCGGCCACTGTGGGCCCCGCCGTCCACCCGAGGACGACGGCCTCGGGGCGTCACTGCCGGGTCCCTCGCGGTCTCCGCGCTCCTCGTCGCGATGTCGGTGTTCGCGTGGCAGTTGCAGAGCGATCGCGGTCCCGAGTTGCGCGCGTTGAGCGATACCCAGATGACTCGCTGCATCCGACTGCCCGCCGAACGTGGCGAGATCCTCGACCGGAACGGTGTGCCGTTGGCGACCAACGTTCCCGAATACTCCATCTCGGTGGTCAGTCGAATGTTCGACGACGAGTCCGGTTCGCGCGGTGCGCTCGCCGCGTTGCTCGGTGCCACCTCGGACCAGCTGACGAAAACCCTGGACGACCGCGGCGACGGCGAACTGCAAGCCGCTGTCGGCCGGGTCGCCCCCGATCAGGCTCGGCGGATCGTCGACGCGCAACTCCCCGGCGTCCTCGTCGTACCCTCCGGGCGTCGGCACTATCCGTACGGCGCCACGCTCGCCTCCGTCCTCGGCTACGTCAGTGTCGGTGATCCGCAGGACATGGAACGCTGGCCGCAGCTCGCGCTCGGATCGCGGGTCGGTAGGGCGGGACTCGAGAAGCAGTACGACGCGCTGCTTCGTGGCACCGACGGCAGGCAGTGCGTCTACGTCGACCCGGCCGGCAACCTGGTCGGCCCGGCCGAGCGGGTGGATCCGGTGCCCGGCCACAACCTGCGGCTGCACCTGGACATCGGCTTGCAGACCCTGGCCACGGACGCACTGGCACAGGCGGTCCGCAGCAGCGGTGGCGACCTCGGTGCGGCGGTCGTGATGGACGCGCGCACCGGCGGGGTGCTCGCGCTCGCCAGCGTGCCCGGGTACGACAACAACATCTACGGTCCCCCCGTCGACGCCGTCGCGCTGGCCGCCCAGACCGAGGGGGCCGGGCCCGGCCGGATGCTCAACCACGCCTACCAGACCGCTGCGCCGCCCGGCTCGACCTTCAAGATCGTCGTGGCGTCGGCGAACCAGGAAGATCAGGTTCTGGACCCGGAGCAGGTGATCGAGACCGGCGCCGCCTACAGCTACGGCGGGCACACCTTCGCGAACTGGCAGCCGATGGGGCCCAACAAACTGTTGGGCGCGATCCAGTGGTCGGACAACGTGTACTTCTACAAGCTCGGCGAACTTCTCGGTCCCGAGCGGATGGCGAAGACCGCCGCAGAGCTCGGAGCGGGCAGCCGATCGGGGATCGACCTGCCCGGCGAGTCGGAGGGGTTCCTGGGAACCCCGGAGAATGTCGCCGACATCGGCGGTACCTGGTACCCGGGATCGACCCTGTTGATGGGCATCGGGCAGGGCACCGTGACGGCGACCCCGGTGCAGGTGGCGCGGTGGACGTCCGGCATCGCGACCGGGGCGATGGTCACCCCACAACTCGCCGCTGCCGACGCGACCGGCGACAGTGCGCCGATTCCGACGAGCGAACCTCAGCGGCTTCCCTTCGCGGACAAGCTCGGTCCCGTTCGCGCCGGCATGCGGGCGTCGGCCTCGGCAGGTACGGCAGGCCAGCTCGCCACGCTGCCGGTGACAGCCGGCGCCAAGACCGGCACGGCGGAGGATCCGTCGGCGCCGGGTGGTCTCAACGCCTGGTTCTCCGCGGTGGTGCCGTTCGAGTCACCCGAGATCGTTGTCACGGCGCTGGTTCGTGGCGGTGGATTCGGTTCGGCGACATCCGGTCCCGTGGTCAAGGCGATCCTGGAGCGCTACCTGGCGGGGCGACCGGGGGCGGCACCCACGCGGTGATCGACCCGGTGACTGATGACCCTGTGACTGATCGACGCGGTGACTGATAGACGCGGTGATCGGATTCTGCAGGTGGTCAGCCGCTGTAGGCGGCAACGACCTCCGGGTGATCCAGGCAGGCCGTGGCGCCCTCGGCGACGCACGTGAGCGGCCGCTCGGCCGTCTTCACCGGGAGACCGAACGACTCTTCGAACAGGTGGGACAGTCCGCGGAGCATCGCGCCGCCACCGATCACCAGGACTCCTTCGGACATCACGTCACTGATCGCCTGCGGGGGAAGATCTTCCAGGCAGGCGGTCAGAGTCTGCACGATTCCCGTCGTGGTCGGCCGCAGCGCCTCCACTATCTCCTCGACGTCGAGAGAGATCAGCCGTGCGCGCCCGGTGACGGCGTCGAGTCCCTCCACCACGACGGACTGTTCCTCGGCGGCGTCGAGTGCGCCCATCTTGGCGCGCTCGGCGGTCAGCTCGCCGACGATGATCTGGTGCTCTTCGCGCAGGTAGTGGTGCAGCGACTTGGTCAGTTCTTCGCCGGCGAGTTGGCAACTGCGGTGCGAGATCACGCCACCGAAACAGACGGCGGTGACCTCGGACCTACCGCCGCCGACGCTCACGACGAGATGCGCGCGAGGCTCGAGCGGATTGACGCCGCACCCGAGGGCGCCCGCCACCGGTTCCGGAATCAGTCCGACCTTTCGGAGTCCTGCCTCGTGCCCGACCTCGAGCAGCGCGCGACGTTCGAGTGGGGTGGCGCCTGCGGGAGCCGTGATGACGGCCGTCGGCCGCCGGCCGTACCGTCGGCGCGGGGCGACCTGCTCGATGACGGCCGTGACGAATGCCCGGGCCGACTCCAGATCCACGATGACGCCGTCACGCACCGGGCGAACCTGCGTGATGCCGGCAGGCGTACGACCGACGAGATTCCGTGCATCCTGGCCGATTGCGAGGGCGCGGTGCGGATCCTTGTTCCGAACCAGCATGAAAGACGGTTCGTTCAGAACGATTCCGTCCTCCACTGTGCCGACGACAGTGTTCGTCGTTCCGAGATCTATGCCAAGTCCACGCACGTCGGCCTCCCGAAGGGAATCGAACGAGATGGATTAGATGCTACGCACCCGGGGGAGGTTCATGGCCGGTTTCGAGCGGCGCCCGCAGGAGAAGAACTCCCCCGGGCGCCGCCGCGGCCGGTGGACGTGTCTAGATGGTCCGTGCCAGGCGATTCGCGAGCATTTTTGCGAAGTGTGCCGGATCCTCGAGCTCGCCGCCCTCCGCGAGAAGCGCGGTGCCGTAGAGCAATTCGGCGGTCTCGGCGAGGCTCGGATCGTCGTCCCGCTCGGCGTGCGCGGTCCGCAGGCCCTCGACGAGGGGGTGCGTCGGGTTGAGTTCGAGGATCCGCTTGAAGTGCGGGACCTCCTGGCCCGACGCCCGGTACATGCGCTCGAGCGACGGCGTCATGCCGTAGTCGTCGCCGACGATGCAGGCGGGGGAGTCGGTCAGTCGGGTCGACAGGCGGACCTGCTTGACCTGTTCCTCGAGGGTCGAGGTGAGCCATGCGAGGACATCGGCGAACTGCTTGCCCTGCTCCTCACGCTCGGCCTCGGCGTCCTTCTTCTCTTCCTCGGTATCGAGGTCCACTTCGCCCTTCGCGATGGACTGCAGCGGCTTGCCGTCGAACTCGGGGACCGACGTCACCCACATCTCGTCGACGGGGTCGGTCAGCAGCAGAACTTCGAGACCCTTCGCTCGGAATGCCTCCATGTGCGGCGAGGCCTCGAGTTGCTGCCGGGTCTCGCCGGTGAGGAAGTAGATCTGCTCCTGCCCGTCCTTCATGCGTCCGACGTACTCGGCGAGCGTGGTCTGCCCGTCCTCGCTGTGGGTGGAGGGGAACGACGAGATCTCGAGCAGGATGTCGCGGTTGTCGGCGTCCGAGAGCAGGCCCTCCTTGAGGACCCGACCGAACTGCGACCAGACCGTCCGGTACTTCTCCCGCGACGTGTCGTCGTCGGACGTCATCATGTCGCGGATCGTGGTGAGAACCTTCTTGGTGAGGCGCCGCCGGATCGCGCGGATCTGCCGGTCCTGCTGCAGAATCTCCCGAGACACGTTGAGCGACAGGTCCTGTGCATCCACGACGCCCTTGACGAAGCGCAGGTACTCGGGCATCAGTTCGTCGCAGTCGTCCATGATGAACACCCGCTTGACGTACAGGTGGATGCCGGAACGGTGCTCGCGGGCGAAGAGGTCGAACGGGGCGTGCGACGGGATGAACAGCAGCGCCTGGTACTCGAACGTGCCCTCGGCCTTCATCGGGACGACTTCGAGCGGGTCGTCCCACGAATGACTGACGTGCCTGTAGAACTCGTTGTACTCGTCGTCGGAGACCTCGCCACGCGGCCGGGCCCACAGGGCCTTCATCGAGTTGAGGGTCAGGGTCTCGGTGACCGTCTCGACCGCCGCGTCCTCCGTGCCGTCCGTGCCCTCCTCGGTCGCGTCGTCGCGCTTCGGTGCGGGACGCTCGACCTTCATGCGCACCGGGTACGCGATGAAATCCGAGTAGCGCTTGACGATTTCGCGCAGCTTCTGCTCGGACGTGTAGTCGTACATGTGATCGTCGACGTCGACGGGCTTGAGGTGCAGCGTCACCGACGTGCCCTGTGGTGCGTCGTCGACCGACTCGATCGTGTAGGTGGATTCGCCGCTCGACTCCCACCGTGTCGCGTGCTGCTCGCCGGCCTTGCGGGTGAGCAGGGTGACGGTGTCCGCGACCATGAAGGTCGAGTAGAAGCCGATGCCGAACTGGCCGATCAGTTCCTCCTGAGCGGCCTCCGAGACGGCGCCTTCCCTCGCCTCGCGCAGCTTGCGGCGCAGTTCGGCGGTGCCCGACTTGGCGAGCGTGCCGATCAGGTCGACCACCTCGTCGCGGGACATGCCGATGCCGTTGTCGCGCACCGTGAGCGTCCGCGCGTCGGCGTCGACTTCGAGTTCGACGTGCAGGTCCGATGTGTCGACTTCGAGGTCCTTGTCCTGGAAGGCCTCGAGCTTGAGCTTGTCGAGTGCGTCCGACGCGTTCGACACCAACTCGCGCAGGAAGGTGTCTTTGTTGGAGTACACCGAGTGGATCATCAGATCCAGGATCTGGCGAGTTTCCGCCTGAAACTCGCGCTGCTCGATACCCGTGGTCATTCGTGGTCCCTTCGACAGCAGAACGTTCGACGCTGATCGTAGCGGTCGGCCACCCGCTCCCGCCTCGTATGAACCGGCTGTTCGCGTGCCGCGAACGTTACGTCCGCTCGCTGGTGAGAGCTGCTTTCCGGAACGTCCCACGACGTATCTTGGAATCGTGAGCGGTGCTGTGCGGGCCGACACCGGAATCGGCAGAGGGAGTCTTCCCGAGGAGCTCGACAGCTTCGTGGGACGGCAGACCGAGCTGGCCGAAACCAGGCGCCTGCTGTCCGAATCGCGGCTGGTGACGCTCGCCGGTCCCGGCGGCGTCGGCAAGACCAGACTCGCGCTGCGGGTCGCCCGCGAATCGCGGAAGGTGTTCACCGGCGGAACCTGGTTCGTCGAATTGGGGGAACTACGCGATCCGGACCTGCTGGCACAGACCGTGACCGATGTGCTCGGCTTGCAGGACTGGTCGGCCCGACCTCCGGAAGCCGTGCTGGTCGAGAACCTGGCCGACGGCCGAGTCCTCCTGATCCTCGACAACTGTGAGCATCTGGTGGCGGCCGTCGCGGCCTTCTCGGACACCCTGCTCCGTTCCTGTCCCGGCCTGTCCATCCTGGCGACGAGCCGTGAGGCGCTCGGCATCGGAGGGGAGGCCGTCGTCCGGGTGCCGCCGCTGGCCGTCCCCGGTTCGGGTACGGATCCCTCGTCCTCCGACGCCGTCTCCCTGTTCGAGGAGCGGGCGCGCGCCGCGGTGCCCGACTTCCGGATCACCGACGAGAACCGGCCGGTGGTCGAGGAGATCTGTGCGCGCCTCGAGGGACTGCCGCTGCCGATCGAGTTGGCGGCCGCCCGGATGCGGGCACTGTCCGTGGAGCAGATCAGGGAGCGGCTGAGCGACCGATTCCGGCTACTGACGCGCGGTGGGCGCACCAGCCCGGGCCGACAGCAGACGCTGCGTATGAGCATCGACTGGAGCTACGACCTGTGCACGGAGACCGAACAGCGGCTCTGGGCCTGCCTGTCCGTATTCGCCGGCGGCTTCGATCTCGAGGCCGCCGAAGGCGTGCTCGTCGACGACCCGAAAGAGGTGGACATCCTCGACACCGTGGCGGCACTGGTCGACAAGTCGGTCGTCCTCCGCGACGAGACCGAATCGACGGGTGGGCTCGCGCGGTATCGGATGCTCGAGACGATTCGCGAGTACGGGCAGGAGAAGCTGGAACTCTTCGGCTGGACGGACATCGTGCGCCGGCGGCACCGGGACTGGTACGAGGGACTCGTCCTGCGGATGAAAGACGACTGGGTCGGCCCCCGGCAGGCGGAGTGGTCGGCGATCGTGGCTCGGGAGCAGGCGAACATTCGTGAGGCGTTCGAGTTCTGCCTGACGGATGCGGGGGCGGTACTCGACGCGATGCGGATGGTGACGGCGCTCAACCCCTTCTTGATCGTGAGGGGAAGGTTCAACGAGGGCCGCTACTGGCTCGATCGGTTCCTCGCGGAAGACGAGGGGCCGGCCGTCGACCGGGTCGAAGCCCTGTGCGCGAACAGTACGCTCGCCGCACTTCAGCAGGACACGGTCGCGGCGACCATCCTCGCGGACCGGGCTCGCCGTCTGGCCAGGGAGAACCCGCACGCCGAATCCGAGGCGCTGGCAGCAGCCGCGGCGGCCTACGCCGCGGTCACTCGCGACGATCTGGAGCCGGCTCGGACCGACCTGACGAACGCCGTCGAGGCCTTTCGTGCCCTGGGCAACCTCCACGAGATGGTGCCGGCGCTCTACTGGCTGGGATTCGTGATCGATATCCTCGGCGACCCCGAGGGCTCGTCCCGCTGCTACGAGGAGGCACTCGCGGTCACCGAACCCTGCGGCGAGATCATGTGGCGATCCATGGTGATGTCCGACTACGGGTCGTCGCTCTGGCGGCACGGGCAGCACGCGCGGGGCATCGCGATGCTCGAGGAGGCCCTCCCGCTCCTACGTGTACTGGACAACCAGTACGGGGGGGCATGGTGTTTCGAGGAACTCGCCTGGACGGCCGCCGAACAGGATCCGGAGCGGGCCGCTGTGCTCCTCGGCGCCGCCGACGTGCTGTTCACCGCCACGGGAAGTCCCATCGCGACGTTTCAACCGTTGGTGGCCTATCACGACCAGTGCGTCCAGAGCGCCAGTGAGGCACTCGGCGAGGTCGGCTTCGAGGCCGCGTATCGGCGCGGCGTGGGCATGAACACCGAGGAGGCGGTCGGGTACGCGCTCGGGGAGCAGCCTGCGGACCTCCCGGAGTCCCCCGCCGAGAGTGGTCCCGTGCTGACCCGGCGCGAGATGCAGGTAGCCGAACTGGTGGCGGAGGGCCTGACCAACCGGGCCATCGCCGAGCGCCTCGTCATCGCCCAGCGCACCGTGGAAGGTCACGTCGACCACATCCTCGCCAAACTCGGCTTCACGTCGCGCACCCAGGTTGCTGCATGGATGGCGAAGCGCGAGGGAGCCCGCTGACACCGTGCATCAGCGGGTGAGGAGCGGCTCGTCGATTCGGCAGAAGCTGTGGCACAACGCCGTCACGACCTTCTGTCCGCGCTCGAAGTCGAACCACCGGTCGACGTGGGCCCAGTGGTAGGGGTGTGTCATGTACGGCCCGGTCAGCCCCTCGAGGCTCGCGTACTCCTGCTCCCACACGTGCGTCCAGCGGGCCGTGCCGGACGCGTCGTGCACCCGGCTGAGCTGCGAGGCGCCGATCGCGGCGATATGGTCGGGCATGTGGGCGGTCTCGGACTCGAACTGCCGCACCAGGTTCGGATCCGTTGCCGGATCGACCGCAACCAGCAGAGTGCGGTACACGGTCGGCTCTGTCTCGTTCTTCGCGGGCCGGGGTGTCCCGGTGTGGGTCACCGAGTCCACATGCGCGACGGCTGCCGTCCAGAGCCGTCGCTCGACGTCATTCTGTGCTGCGCGCCAATCGGATTCTGTGTCGAACCGGAACCGTGCGATAGCGTCCCCCGCTGCGATGCCGCCCGGCAAGGTGGGGCGGATCAGGGTGTGGCGGGCGTGCGGTGCGACGTCGGACGCGAGGTCCGACAGCACTGTCTCCCGCTCGGATTCGTCCACGGAGTCGGTGAACCGAATCAGCTTCGTGACCTCAAACACCGGTCACCGCCGCAAGATCCTCGACCGTGCACGACGTGCTGCGGTTGCGGCTGACCAGCCAATCCTCGGCGTCGGCCCACCACTGTGCGACGCTCGGGTCGCGCCCCGCGGCCCACCGCTGCTGCCACCACGCGTCCACTCCCGCGACCGTCCACGTGACGGTCACCGTGTTCGACTGGTCGTCGAGCCACACCGGCGGGCTGATCAGCGCGCGTTCGAGGGTGAGGCCGCGCGCCTCGGCCCCCGGCGCGTACCGCTCGAGATACGCGGCGAGGAAGGCGCGTGCCCGCCCGGGCCGGACCATCATCTCGTCGACGATGTAGACGGTGGCTTCCGCCGTGCGCGTCATCGGACTCCTCTCGCCGCATCAACTCGACGCCGACGGTAGGTGTGGCGTGTGCGACATCACCAGATCCGGTTCCATGTGGCGGGAGGTCCGGCACCGGTGACGGGAGCGAGGCGCGGTAGCGTTTCGATGACAACTACGGAGGTGGCACCGATGACCCGGGTCTTTCTCGTCGACGACCATGAGATCGTGCGACGCGGGCTGGTGGATCTGCTCGGCAGCGCTCCCGACCTCACCGTGGTCGGTGAAGCCGCGTCGGTCGGTGAGGCGATGGCGCGGATTCCGTCCAGTGGCGCCGACGTGGCAGTACTCGACGTCCGACTGCCCGACGGCAACGGCGTCGAACTGTGCCGTGACCTGCGCAATGTTCTCCCCGACCTGCGGTGCCTGATGCTCACGTCGTTCGCCGACGACGAGGCGCTCTTCGACGCCGTGATGGCCGGCGCGTCCGGGTTCGTGCTCAAGCAGATCCTCGGCACCGATCTGATCTCGGCCGTGCGGACCGTCGGCGCCGGCGGATCGCTGCTCGACAGCCGTGCCACGGCCGCGCTGATGCAGCGCATGCGCTCCGAGCGCACCGCCGATCCGCTCGCCGAACTGTCCGACCAGGAGCGGGCCGTCTTCGACCTCATCGGGCAGGGCCTGACCAACCGCGAGATCGCCGAGCGACTGTTCCTGGCGGAGAAGACGATCAAGAACTACGTGTCCCGGCTGCTCGCCAAGCTGGGCATGCAGCGACGCACCCAGGCTGCGGTTCTCGCGACGGAGCTGCGGAGCAACCGTCGGAGCTAGCCGGCCGATCGGCGCTGCCGAGGACGAGTTCCGTCCGAGATAGCTCCACGCAGAGTGAAAGGGTAAGGCCGGCGGCAATATTCAACCGCAACGGTAACGCCCCGTCGCGCACAACCGACATTGGTTGTATCTGCTACTGGGAGGGTATCGATGAGGAACACACTTCTCGCAACTGCGCGCGTCACGGCCGTGGTCGTATCGGGGCTGGCTTGCGCGACATTCATCGGCTCCGGCGCCGCGCAGGCTGACCCTGCGGACTGCGGCGTGCGGTGGGATCCATTCAATGCGACGGCTACATGCCATGACATCGATGCGCCCCCGGGTCGCGAGTACGTGCTGATCGTCGACTGCTGGGGCCTTCACGGCATCCCCAACGCCTTTCCGTTCTACGCGATCGGCCCTTACACCCAGTCCAGTCGCTCTTTCGTACCGACAGGCGAGGCGGCCGGGGCATGCGGAACGAATTGGGGCGCACCGTCGTTGAATGCCGGAGTCATCACCAACGCCCACGTGGAGATCTATCGCCACTAGGTGTCGGGGACGCGATCCGGACGAGCGACTATCGGTCCGCGACCGCGGCGAGAAGGCGGTGCCCCGCGTCGGCGATGTAGTTTCCGAATTCGTCCGACTCCTCGATGGTGAAATCGAGGCCGGAGAGGACCAGAACGGTGGCGAGCCACGTAAAGGAGTCGACGTGGGCCGTGTATCGACATCGCGTGCCGTCGATCGGCTCGATAGATCCGTCGATGCGGTGTAGACGAGATGCGGCATCGCGCGCGTCCGTGTGGAGGGTCAGCACGACGCGCAGCTGCGCGGGTCCGCCGAACTGTTCGGTGACGTAGCCGGCGACATCATCGGCCGGTAGAGGCCGGGGCGGAAACGCGGCGTTCGAGGAAAGCGGAGACGTGATCCGGTCGAGGCGAAAGCTCCTCCAGTCGTCACGGAGGGTGTCCCAGCAGAAGAGATACCAGCGTCCCCGGGCGCGGACGATCCGATAGGGCTCGACGGTCCGGCTGCTGCTTCGGCCGCCGTGCGCGTGGTCGAAGGTGACGCTGGTGTGCGTCGTGATGGCTTCGGCAAGGCGGCGTACGACATCCGAGCTGGGCTGGGGGTGGCGTGTGGCGTCGATGTCGATGGCGGCGAGCACTTGGTCGGTCTTGCGTCGCAGGGGTGTGGGCAGGATTCGGCGAAGCTTCGCGATCGCACGGTCGGCGGCGTCGGACTGAATGTCGACTCCGGCGCCGCCCGCCGTGACGAGCCTGAGTCCGAGAACCGAGGCGATGGCCTCATCGTCATCGAGCATGAGGGGCGGGAGCGCTGCTCCGGCGACGAGTCGGTAGTGGCCACCCGGTCCGCGGGTGCTCACGACCGGGTAGCCCTGGTCCCGCAAGTGCTCGATGTCGCGGCGCAGGGTACGCGGAGTCGCCTCCATCGCGGCGGCCAGTTCCACGGCGGACCAGTGGCGGCCGGACTGCAGCAGGGACAGCAGCCGCAGCATCCGTTCCCGTGGGTTCGCCATGGCCGACCCCCTGATCTGCTGCTCAGGCCGTGAATTGTGGTCAGAATACGTCCACAATCGATTGTAGCGTCGAGAGAATGAAGCCGGATGCAGGTGAACCTCAGGGGCGCGATCGGGACCGTGGATCGTGGATCACGATCGAGGGTGCACGGACGAACAACCTTCGCAACCTCTCGGTGCGTGTGCCCAAGCATCGATTGACGGTATTCACCGGCGTGTCCGGGTCGGGGAAGTCGTCCCTCGCGTTCGACACGATCGCGGCAGAGGCCGAACGACTGGCCGCGGAGAGCTACCCGGTGTTCGTACGGAACCGACTTCCGCAGCATCCGCCGGCGGATGTCGACCGGGTCGACGGGTTGACGTTCACCACGATCGTCGACCAGCGCCGTTTCACGGGCAGCACCCGTTCGACCGTCGGCACCGCAAGCGACATCGCGCCCCTGCTGCGCCTGCTGTTCTCGCGGGTCGGCGAGCCCTCGGCAGGATTCTCACCCGCATACTCGTTCAACGACCCGAACGGAATGTGCCTTCGTTGCGAGGGCATCGGCACCGTCGACGACATCGATCTGACACGGCTGCTCGATCCCTCGCGGAGTCTGCGGGAGGGCGCGGTGCGGTTCCCGACCTTTGCGCCCGGCACCTATCGATGGAAGCGGCTCGTGCACGCCGGCCTCGTGGACCCCGACCTCCCGCTCGCATCCCTGTCGTCGGCCCAGCTGGACAGCTTGCTGAACGCGCAGGGACTGCGGCTGGCGAATCCCGATCCCGAGTACCCGGATTCGGGGATCTTCGACGGAATCCTGCCGAGGCTACGGAACTCGTATCTGCGTAGGCGGCCATCGCGGCTCACCGACGAGGAGAAGGCGGCGCTGGATCAGATCGTGACGCGCCGCAGCTGCCCGGACTGCGGCGGTACGCGACTGAACGAACGCGCGCGTAAGAGCCTGATCGACGGTCGTTCGATCTCGGACTGGTCGGCTCTGCCGGTCAGCGACCTGCTCGAGGTCGCCGCGGGCGTGCAGTCGACCGCAGTGGCGCCGCTGCTCCGGGCTGTCGGAGACCGGCTCGATGCCCTCGACACCGTGGGGCTCGGCTACCTCAGCCTCGACCGCGACTCGAGTTCCCTCTCGGGGGGTGAGGCTCAGCGCGTCAAGATCGTCCGGCACCTCGGCAGTGCGCTCAGCGACGTGAGCTACGTATTCGATGAGCCGAGCACCGGTCTTCACCCGCATGACGTGCACCGGCTTCTCGAACTGCTCGCCCAGCTCCGCGACGCGCACAACACCGTTCTGGTCGTCGAGCACCACCCCAGTGTCATCGAGGCCGCCGATCACATCATCGACCTCGGCCCCGGCGGCGGAACGAACGGCGGCACCATCCGCTACGAGGGCACTCCCGCAGGGCTTCTCCAGGCAGACACCGAAACTGGCCGCATGCTCGAGAACCCGATCCGCGTGCGGGAACGGATCAGAACGCCCCGCGGATCGGTGACGATCAGGGAGGCATGCACTCACAACCTGCGCGACGTCACTGTCGAGGTTCCGCTCGGTGTGTTCGTCGCCGCCTCCGGTGTCGCGGGCTCCGGGAAGAGCACTCTGTTCACGATCGAGCTGCCTCGTCAACATCCGAGCTTCCTGGTCGTGGACCAGGCCCCGCTGAGGGGCGGTATCCGCTCGACCCCCATCACCGTTCTCGGGATTGCCGAGCCGATTCGTAGCGTTTTCAGCGCGGCCACAGGTCTTCATCAGTCCTGGTTCAGCGCGAACGGGCGCGGGGCATGCCCTGTCTGCAAGGGCAAGGGCAGCATTGTCACCGACCTCGCCTTCCTCGATAACGTGCACACCGAGTGTGACGCCTGTGGCGGATCACGCTTCAACACCACCACGCTGGCCGCCACCTTCCGTGGCCACACGATTGCAGACCTCCTGGCGATGAATCCGGCCCAGGCGATCGACGTTCTTGCCGAGCGCCCCGACATCGCTGAGCGGCTCCGGTGGATCGAACGGGTCGGTCTCGGCTACCTCTCGATCGGCCAGAGCCTCGACACATTCTCCGGCGGTGAGCGTCAACGCCTGCTGCTCGCCCGACACCTCGGGGACATCGACGACGTCAGCGAGTTGAGAATCGTCCTGGATGAGCCGACTGCGGGCCTTCACGGTACCGATGTCGACCGCCTGCTCCAGCTCTTCGACGAGCTCGTCGACGCCGGAGCCACGATCATCGTCATCGAGCACAGCCTGCGAGTCATCGCCCACGCCGATCACATCATCGACATCGGCCCCGGCGCAGGCCACCACGGTGGCATCGTCGTGTTCGAAGGCGGCCCCCACGAACTGATCCACTCCACTGCGTCCGTCACCGGCCGCTACCTCGGCCGCGCGGCAACTCGAGCGTCCGGACCACGGCACGAGGGTTGATGCAGTGCGGGCTCTACCGCAACGGCACCCGCCACGTCAGCTCGGTGCCGCAGCTGACGCCCGGCAGCAGGGTGAAGGTGCCGCCGCACTGCTCGGCCCGCCGGGCCAGGTTGTCGAGGCCGCTGCGTCGCGACGTCTCGGGCACGCCCACGCCGTCGTCGCAGATCCGGATCGTCAGACGGTCGGCGGCGTCGATGACGACGTCGATCGTGGTCGCGGCGGCATGCCGGAGCGCATTGCTGAGCCCCTCCCGCAGCACTGCCTCGGCGTGCGGGTGGATCCGCGGCGGCACGAGTGTGTCTATCGCACCGGTGAATTGGACGTTGGGCACCAGTTCGGAGCGGGTCGTCAGGTCGCCGATCGCGTCCAGTAGACGGCGGCGCAGGCTCGTGCCGGCCTGGTCGCCGGTGGTCTGCAGGTCGAAGATCGTGGTGCGGATCTCGTGGATCATCCGATCGAGCTGGGACACCGACTGGACGACGGTGCCGGCCGCGGCTTCGGGAAGCGGCGCCTTGGTGTCCAGCAGCAGACTCTGCAGGCTCATCCCCGTCGCGAACAACTGCTGGATGACGTTGTCGTGGAGGTCACGCGCGATGCGGTCACGGTCGGCCAGCACGTCGAACTGGCGTCGTCGGTGCTGCTGGTCGGCGAACTCGACGGCGAGGGCGGCGGAGTCGGCCATCGAGCCGAGCCGGGTGATCTCGTCAGCGGCCCAACTGTTGGTGCCCGCGCGCGTCACCACCAGCAGTCCGGCGACACCCGACGTGGTGGACAGCGGCAGCGCGGCGACCCGCACCGGGCGCTCGGTGCCGAACGGGCCGAGACGGGCGTGCTCGTCGAGCAGGGCAGGCCGACGTCCATGGAGAACGGGCAGCAGATCGGATTCCGACAGGTCGATGTGGGCGCCGGGGCGGGGTCCGTCCTCGGACGACGCGGCCTCGACGATGCCGTCGTACCCGTCCTCGACCACCAGCACATACGCGCCGCTGGCGGAACAGAGGTCGCGGGTGCGGGTCACCAGGAGATCGAGCGCCTCGTCGATCGAGCCGCCGGACAGCAGTCGCGCATTGGACGAACGGAGAGCGGTGACCCAGCGTTCGCGGGTGCGGGACTCCTCGAACAGGTGCGCGTTGTCGATCGCGACGCCCGCCGACGTGGCCAGCGCGTCGAGGATCGTCTCGTCCTCGTCGGTGAACTCCGGCCCGGTGCGCTTCTCGGTGAGATAGATGCTGCCGAACACCTGGCCGCGCACGATGATCGGCATGCCGAGGAAGCTGTCCATCGGCGGGTGGTTCGGCGGGAACCCGACCGACGCCGGATGCGCGCCGAGGTGCGTGACCCGGACCGGGCGGGGGTGCTCCATCAGCAGGCCCAGCAGCCCGTGTCCCTCGGGGAGATGCCCCATCCGCGCCCGCTGGTCCGCGCTGATGCCCTCGTACACGAACTCCGACAATCCGCCGTCGGGATTCCGGACACCGAGTGCGCCGTACCGCGCGTCGAGCAGGGTCGTCGCCGCCTGCACGATGCGCTGCAGGATCGAGTCGAGTTCCAGCCCGGCCCCGACGACGAGGACTGCCTCGAGGAGTTCGCGCAGCCGGGCCGGGGTCGCGACACTGTCCACGAGACGACTGTGCATGTCGGCGAGCAGTTCCTCCAGGTTGTCGTGCTCCCCGAGGTCCCAGTTGCCGTTCTCCGCCATGCACGCAGCATATGCGCCGGTAAACATGCCGGGAATTCGGTTGTTTCCCGCTGTAACGCGTTACAGCGGGTGCCCGATGTATGCCGTGAAGTGATCGTGAGCGGGATCGTGGTGGCCCCCTCACACCCTTTGACTGTCCGGCGTCGATCCTCGGGGGAGGGGGTCGACGCCGGACTTCCCTCTGTAGAGCCGAATGTGCAGCTCTCTGATCTTCTCTGATCTCGACCTGAGGGAGACCCGGCTGTGAGGGGTCCTGACAGGGTCTGCCACCGACGGGTGTCGCGCCCGTAGCGTGAAGTGGGTGAGCGTTGGTGGCGCCCGGAACCGCGCGGGCCCCGATGGTGCGCTCCGAAGGAAACGAAGGAGCAGAGCCGCATGATCTTGAACGAGACATACACACTGACGGGTGGGGTCCAGATCCCCAAGCTGGGTCTGGGGACCTGGTTCATCGATGACGACAAAGCTGCTCGCGCGGTGAAGGATGCTGTCGCGATCGGATACCGCAACATCGACACCGCGCAGGCCTACGGCAACGAGCGTGGAGTCGGCGAAGGAGTCCGCAGCTGCGGCGTCGCGCGTGACGAACTGTTCGTGTCCACCAAGCTGGCCGCCGAGATCAAGAACTACGACGGGGCGGTCGCCGCCATCGAAGGTTCGCTTGCCGCCCTGGGGCTCGACTACATCGATCTGATGCTGATCCACAGCCCGCAGCCCTGGGACGATTTCCGGGGCGGTGACTACGCCGAGGGCAACCGCGAGGCCTGGCGGGCCCTCGAAGACGCCTACAACGCGGGCAAGCTTCGCTCGATCGGGGTGTCCAACTTCGAGCAGAAGGATCTCGAGAACATCCTCGACGTCTGCGCCGTTGCACCGCAGGTGAACCAGTTGCTGGTCCATGCGGGCAACACTCCGGCCGAACTCCTCGCCTACTGCGAAAGCAAGAGCGTTCTCGTGGAAGCGTATTCGCCGATCGCTCATGGCAAGATCCTGAAGAACCCGGAGGTCGCAGCGATGGCCGATCGGTACTCGGTGACGGTGCCACAGCTTTGTATCCGCTACACCGTGCAGTTGGGAACCGTGTCGCTTCCCAAGACGGCCAACCCGGAGCACATGCGCAGCAACGCCGAGGTGGACTTCGTCATTTCCGACGAGGACATGGACACCCTGCGTGGCATGCGCGCCCGAGACTACGGCGAGGACAGCGTTTTCCCGGTCTACAGCGGCAAGTAGTAGTCCAGTCACAACCCCCATCTACAGCGGCACCGAACCGTCGCGGATGACCGTCGCGCTCGTGCGTTTCACGCCAGGAGCCCGCACCAACTGGCATCGCCACGCCGTCGGCCAAACCCTCCACGTCACGGAAGGTGTCGGTTTGGTCGGCACCCGCGACGGCCACATCGTCCGAGTCCGCGCCGGCGACACCGTGGTCTGCCCACCCGACGAGGAGCACTGGCACGGCGCCGGTGCGGACACCTTCATGAGTCACCTCGCGATGCTCGAAGCACTCCCCGACGGACAGGACCCCACCACCTGGCAGGAACCCGTCGGCGACGATCAGTACATGGCGGCGAACCAGCAGTAGATCGAGACATCGAGATCTCGTTTGCCGGATACCGTCGCGGCCCGTGGGCTCAGGTGTATTTACGGCTGCTGAGCCGGCGCACCATCTCGGGGTCGCGGTGGTCGAAGAACAGCGAGGCGCCCGCATCCAGGCCGGCGATGCGCGCCATGTCCTCGTCACTGAGGGTGAAGTCGAAGATGTCGAAGTTCTCCGCCATGCGTTCGGGTCGGACAGACTTCGGGATCACCACGACGCCGCGTTCGGTGAGCCAGCGCAGCACGACCTGGGCCACAGACTTGCCGTGGGCGTCGGCGATCGCGGTCAGGGTGGGGTCGGTGAACAGGTTGTTGCGGCCCTCGGCGAAGGGCCCCCACGACTGGATCTGCACACCGAGCGCGGTCATCTGCTCCTGGTAGTCGCTCCGCTGGAAGAACGGGTGTGTCTCGATCTGGTTGACCGCAGGAGCTATCTCGTTGTGCTCGATGAGATCGACCAGCCGATCGGGGTAGAAGTTTGCGACCCCGATTGCCCGGATCAGTCCCTGACGATGCAGGTCCTGCATCGCCCGCCATTCTCCGTAGTAGTCGTCGAAGGGCTGGTGGATCAGATACAGATCCAGGTAGTCCAGGCCGAGACGGTTCAGGGAGGCGTCGAAGGATCGTTTCGTGGCGTCCTCGGCGGCGCCGTCGCGCGAGTCCTGGATCCACAACTTCGTGGTGACGAACAGTTCCTCACGCGCGACGCCGGAGGCCGCGATTGCGCGGCCGACCGCTTCTTCGTTGCCGTAGCTGACTGCGGTGTCCAACAGCGAACTCGATTGTTCTGGATCCAGTGTTCCGCCTCCGGGGAGCACACGGGGCCCCGTTCGAACTATCCACGCTCGACCGCAGACTCCGGACCCCCGGTGGCGGGCGAGCGTCAAACCACCAGATCGTCGAGGGCGAACGGGGGAGCGCCGACACCCGTGACGCGGAAATGCCCCCACGGATCGCGCTCGGTGAGCGATGCGTCCACGGTGGGGCCGTCACCGATCCTCAGGGTGGGCGTGCCGGCGTCGGGCCGCTTCAGCTGTGCGACGCGGTCGTCGCCGCGGATCTGGCCGTACCAGTGGTAGTTCCCGTCGATCGGATCCATGTGCCCCGTCAGATGGACGGCCACGTCCAGCGCCAGGCCGGCGCCCTCGAGCACGGCCGGCCCCCGATAGTCCTCCTCGTCGCGGTCGGAGGCCGAACTGAGATCGAACGCGCCGAGGTCGGGGTGGCGCGTCCGCATCCAGTACGACACGCTCGAGCCGGGCCAGGCCGCGCGGTTGCGGCCGGTGCGGTCGAGATACCAGCTGTCACAGCCGCCCGAGTTCCACACGGAGCCTTCGAGTTTGCGGTGCACCTGGCGGTTGAAGTCGTGTTGCGTCCCGGCGCGGACCTCGATGCGGGTGGCGTCGCGGTCGGCCATCGCCCGGAGGCATTCGAGGATGTAGTGCGCCTGGGCCTCGATCACGAAGACGATCGACTGGTTCCCACCCCCGGAATTGGGCCCCATCATGAGGAAGAAGTTCGGGAATCCGGTCACCGCGACCCCGAGGTAGCCCTCCATGCCGTCACGCCACGCCTGCTGAATCGTCTGTCCGCCGCGTCCGACGATGTGCTCGTGCTCGAACCGCTCGCCGATCTCGAACCCCGTGCCGAACACGACGACGTCCGCCGGGTGCTCGACGCCGTCGACGGTCCGGATGCCGGACGCGGTGAACTCGGCGATCCCCGATGTCACCAGGTCCACGTTCTCGCGCTGCAGCGTCGGATAATAGTTACTGGACACCAGGATTCGCTTGCAGCCGATCGTGTAGTCCGGGGTGAGCGTCGCACGCAGTCGTCGATCCGGCACTTGGCGGCGCAGCAGACCCCGGGCCGCCCGTTCGAGACCGGCCATCAGGCGCGGGTGCATGAACCCGGCAATGAGCGATTCGTGAGTCCAGTAGATCGCCCCGCGGTACGCCTTCCGGGCGCCCGGGACCGCGTCGAACAGGCGTTTCTCGGTGGGGGTGATCGGGCGGTCCAGCTTGGGCAGGATCCAGTGCGCGGTCCGCTGGAACACGTCGAGGTGGGCGGCTTGCTTTGCGACCTCCGGAACGAACTGCACTGCACTGGCCCCGGTGCCGATCACCGCCACCCGCTTGCCGGCAAGGTCGACGTCGTGATCCCACTCGGCCGAGTGGAACATCTTGCCCGCGAATCGTTCCCGCCCGGAAAGGGTGGGGATGTGCGGCTTGTGGAGGGGGCCGGGACCGGCGATGACGATTCGCGGCCGGTACACATCGCCGGATGCGGTGCGGACGGTCCACCGGTCTGCGGTCTGGTCGAAGTCGTAACCCGCCACCTCGGAATCGAAGCGGATGTACCGCGCCAGGTCGTAGTCGTCGACGACGCGCCGGATGTAGTCGAGGATCTCGGGTTGCCGGGCGTACATGCGGGTCCATCGCCGGTTGGGCGCGAAGGAAAACGAGTACATCAGCGACATCACGTCGCACCCGCACCCGGGGTACGTGTTCTCGCGCCACGTCCCACCTACATCCGCCGCCTTCTCGAGAATGACGAAGTCGTCGAACCCGGCCTCCTTCAACCGTATTGCCATGCAGAGACCGGAGAACCCGGTGCCGACGATCAGGACGTCGGGGGCGGCGGGGGGTGTCACAGGAATCCCGCCCGGCGCCACAGCGTTCGCGAGGTGCGGCGCATCATTCCCGTGTCCTCGAGGAAGGCGGCGAGGTCGGCGAACCCGCGACGCTGGTTCTCGCGGAAGTGCGGGTTGGCCCGCGCCTGGCGTCGGGCCTCGCGCGGATCCAAACCGGCCCGCTGGTACATCGCGGGATTCGTGAACAGGCGCTCGAGCAGCAGACCGCCGAGTCCCTGAGCCGCACCCACCCAGAGCTTCTCGAGTCGATGGGTCTCCGCGATCCGCCGCCGGACGCCGGCGCGGGCGAACTGGATGTGCCGGGCCTCCTCGGTGACGTGGATGCGCATCAGCCGGGCGATCAGTGGTTGGAGTTGCGGATCGTCGACGACACGACGCTGCGTCGCATCGAAGATCTCCTCGCCGATCAGTGCCGCGACCCACAGCATCGTGCCGCGGAATGTCTTCGGCAACACGTTGACTGCGGCCGCCTGGTACCACCGCAACTGGTAGGGCTTGGCGCCCATCCGTTCGATCGCGCGGCCGAACATTGCCATGTGCCGGCACTCGTCGCCCATCTCGGTCAGCGTGTACCGGGTGTGGAGGGAGCCGGGATCGTTGTGCAACAGATGCCGCAGCAGTGCCTGGTTGAGGATGTTCTCGAACCAGATCCCCACGCTCAGGATGTTCGCGGATTCCTGTCGGGACAGTTCGATCCGCTGTTTCTCACTCATCGTGTCCCACATCGGGGTGCCGTAGAGCGACAGCACGTCCGGGGGGAGGAAGTATTTGCCGTCCTCGAGCGGGGCGTCCCAGTCCATGTCGACGACCGGGGCATACGAGCGTTTGACCGATCCGCGGAGAAGTCTGTCCGCGAACGCTTCCCGATCGGGCGCACCAACCGTCCGTGTCATGGCTGTCCCTCCTCGGTGAACCCCCGCCGTGGGTGGTGAGGGTGTGGGAGCGAGCGCCGCGTCGATACGGCGCCGTGTTGCCGGTATCACCTCGAACGTAAGCGCATCCGACGAGGAGGTCAATGGTGTCTGTGAATCTCGGGAACACTGATTTCGCCGAGATTTCAACGCGCCGGTACGGGCCGGCGCCGTTAGAATCCCTGCCGTGAAGTCCCGCGCACAAGATCTGAGCCCCATCGCGATTCGTGAGCGAATCCTCGATGCGGCAGAGGCATGTCTCATCGACGTCGGTTACGGCACCCGCCTGCACGCGGTGATCGCCGAGCGTGCGGGACTGTCACGACCCACCGTCTACAAATATGTCGGTGACCAGTCCGAGATCTTCGAGGCGCTGTTCCAGCGGGAGATCACGCACTTCTTCACGCTGCTTCGGCCCGTGCTCCTCGAGAGCGATCGACTGGACAGCGGGATCACCGACTGCGTCGTCTTCGCGGTGGGCTACGCGCGGCGGCACGCCCTGCTGCAGAAGGGGCTTCGCGACGATCCGGCGGTCGTCCTGCCCTGGTTCACGATGCGTGCCCGGCCGTTCATCGAACGCGGCACCGACTACCTCGCACCGTTGTTCGAGCGGATGATGACCGCCGAGCAGTTGGCCACGATCGACCCGCGGGCCGTGTGTGAGTGGGCGTTCCGGTTGGTCGCGTCGCTCATCACGACCGGGGGCGTCGTCGACACGTCCAGTGACGCCGCGTTGCGCGACTTCGTGGACGGACTGCTGTCGATCGCGTGGGTCCCGGCTCCTGCCGCTCAGTTGGTGTGACTACTTCTGGTGTGACTACTTCTGGTGTGACTACTTCGCGACGGTGAGCAGGAACGCGACGTCCTCGAGCGCTTCGACGCTGTGACGTGCAGCGGGGATGATGAGCATGTCGCCGGTGGACCCCTTCCACGAGTCCTCGCCGCAGATCAGCGCGAGCTTGCCGCTGAGCACCAGCAGGGTCGCCTCTCCGGGGCTGTCGTGCTCGGCCAGTGACTTCCCGGCACCCAGCGCGATCACGGTCTGACGCAGGTGGCGTTGGTGGCCCCCGTACACGGTCTGCGAACTGCGCCCGCTCGACGACGTGGCCGCCAGCTTGAGCTGCTGGCGGGCGAGGGCGGTCAGCGAGGTCTTGTCCATCAAAGGTCACTCCCGGAGCCTGCGGGGACGGTGGTACCCGCAGTATGACCCACCGCGCGCGCGAAGGCCCGGTTATCGGCCTAACGGTTCGGCCACCGTCCGGAAGGCGTCAGCCGCGCACGTACGTGAGGAATCGGTAGCGCAGCCCCGACTTCTCGGAGATGCGCCAGTCGCCCTCGTCGCCGATCACCCACTCGTCGCCGATCGTCGGGGCGAAGGCATCGCCCTCGACATCCACGTCGATCTCAGTCACCGACAGGAGATCGGCGAACGGCATTGCTGCCGTGTAGATCTGGCTTCCTCCCATGACCCAGGCCGTGTCGCCGACGAGGGTGAGGGCCTGCTCGATTCCGTGCGCGGTGTCGACACCGTCCGCGTGCCACCCGTCCTGGCGGGTGACGACGATGTTCCGGCGTCCGGGCAGCGGGCGGAACTTCGGCGGCAGCGAATCCCACGTCAGCCGGCCCATCACCACGGGGTGGCCCATCGTGATGTCCTTGAAGTGGGCCATGTCCTCGGGTACACGCCACGGGATGGTGTTGTCGCGACCGATGACGCCCGCCGTGGTCTGACCCCAGATCAGGCCGATCATCAGACGGCCACCGGCGCCTTGATCGCCGGGTGGTGCCGGTAGTCGAGGATCTCGACGTCCTCGAATGTGTAGTCGAAGATCGAGTCGCGCTTGTTCAGCTTCAGCGTCGGGTACGGAAGCGGCTCGCGGGACAGCTGCTCCGTCACCTGGTCGACGTGGTTGTCGTAGATGTGGCAGTCGCCGCCGGTCCAGACGAAATCGCCGACCTCGAGGCCGGCCTGCTGCGCCACCATGTGCGTGAGCAGCGCATAGCTGGCGATGTTGAACGGCACACCCAGGAAAAGGTCGGCGCTGCGCTGGTACAGCTGGCAGCTGAGCTTGCCGTCGGCGACGTAGAACTGGAAGAACGCGTGGCACGGCTGCAGTGCCATGTCGTCGAGGTCGGCCACGTTCCACGCCGAGACGATGATGCGCCGCGAGTCCGGGTTGGTCTTCAGGGTCTCGATGACCTTGGTGATCTGATCGATGTGCTCGCCCGACGGCGTGGGCCACGAGCGCCACTGCACGCCGTAGACCGGGCCGAGCTCGCCGTCCGCGTCGGCCCACTCGTCCCAGATGGTGACGCCGTGTTCCTGCAGCCACTTGACGTTGGACTCGCCGCGCAGGAACCACAGCAGCTCGTACACGATGGACTTGAGGTGCACCTTCTTGGTGGTGATCATCGGGAAGCCCTCGGCGAGATCCCAGCGCATCTGGTGCCCGAAGACACTGCGCGTCCCGGTTCCGGTGCGGTCCGCCTTCGCGGTTCCGGAGTCCATGACCAGGCGGAGCAGATCTTCATACGGCGAGTACACGGACCCGAGTCTATGTGGGGTCTGCGGTTGCCGGGACAATTGCCCCATGCGTGAGCTCCTCGTGATCGGCATCGGTGCCGGCGACCCCGACCAGGTGACGATCCAGGCCGTCAAGGCCATGAACCGGGCCGACGTGTTCTTCGTCATCGGCAAGGGCGACGAGAAGCAGGAGCTGGTGGACCTGCGCACCACGATCCTGTCCGAGCACATGGACCGCGGCTACCGGATCGTCGACATCGTCGACCCTCCGCGCGATCGGACGAACGTGCCTTCTGTGCGCTCCGCAGGCTCCGGTCAGGCCGACTACGGCACCGTCGTCGACGACTGGCACGACCGTCGCGCCCACGTGTTCGAGGAGAAGTTCGCGGCCGAGGACGGCGTCGGCGCCATCCTGGTGTGGGGTGACCCGTCCCTCTACGACAGCACGCTGCGGATCGTCGAACGCGTCCTCGACCGCGGCAACGTCGAGTTCGGCTACACGGTGATCCCCGGCGTCACGAGCATCCAGTCGCTGGCCGCGCAGCACCGCATCGTGCTCAACCGCATCGGCGAACCCGTCCACATCACCACCGGGCGCCGCTTGCGCGACGGCCTGCCCGACGGCGTCGGCACCGCCGTCGTGATGCTCGACGCCGAGTGCAGTTTCACTCACATCCCGGACAAGGACGCCGAGATCTGGTGGGGCGCCTACCTGGGCCTGCCCGACGAGGTCCTGATCTCCGGCACGCTGCGCGAGGTCGAGGACGAGATCGTCCGCGTGCGCGCCGACCTGCGCGAGCGCAAGGGCTGGATCATGGACATCTACCTGATCCGTCGCTGAGCCCGCGGCCGTCGAACGCGGAGACGCTGCGCGCGAAATGGCGCCCCGCGCGCACGATTGCGCGCGCGGGGGACTGATCCGCGCGCGGCCGTCGGTGTCCGCGCTTACGCTGACCCCATGCCCGAACTGCCCGAGGTGGAGGCCCTGGCTCAGTTCCTGCGCGACCATGCCGTCGGCGCGGTGGTGGGCCGCGTGGACGTGGCCGCGCTGAGTGTGCTCAAGACGTTCGATCCGCCGATCGGCGCGCTGCAGGGCCGCAACGTCACCGGCGCACGCAGGTTCGGCAAGCATCTCGCGATGGACTGCGACGGGCTGTGGCTGATCGCGCACCTGTCCCGCGGCGGGTGGCTGCGCTGGGCAGACAATCCCAGCCCCGCGCCGCCGAAGCCGGGCAAGGGGCCGCTGGCGCTGCGGGTGCACTTCTTCACGCCCGACGCGGATACGCCCGCGTTCGATCTGACCGAGGCCGGCACCAAGAAGCGCCTCGCGGTGTGGGTGGTGGCCGACCCGCAGGAGGTGCCGGGCATCGCCAGGCTCGGACCCGATGCGCTCGAGGTGACGCGGCCGCAGTTCGGCGAGATCCTCGCGGGCACCACTGCCCGGATCAAGACCGCACTCGTGGACCAGTCGATGCTCGCCGGGATCGGCAACGCCTACTCCGACGAGATCCTGCACGCGGCGCGGATGTCGCCGTTCGCGACGGCGGCCAAGCTGGCACCGGACGAGGTCGACCGCCTGTACGACGCGATGCGCACGCAACTCGGGGACGCCGTCGCGCGCTCGGTGGGACAGGAGGCAGCCCGACTCAAGGGCGAGAAGCGGGCCGGCATGACCGTCCACGCGCGGACCGGGATGCCGTGCCCGGTATGTGGGGACACGGTGCGGGAGGTGTCGTATGCGGAGCGATCGTTCCAGTACTGCCCGACGTGCCAGACCGGCGGCAAGATCCTTGCCGACCGGCGGATGTCACGACTTCTGAAGTAGCGGGTCGCGGCGTCCGAACACCCAGCCACGGAGGGCGATGAACCGCAGGCCGCCGACGACGCCGCTGACCGCGATGACCAGTGCGATCGACACCAGGTCCGTCGAGCCGGGCAGGAAGAAGTGCAGCGCGGCGAGGGCCAGGGAACTGATCAGCAGGCCGACGAGGGCAAGCGCGCCGCCCTCCCACTGGGCAGCGAACCACGGCACTCGGTCTGCGGCGCGGAACGTGCGTCGACGATGCAGTTCGTTGGCCAGCACGGTGCTGGTGATGACGCCCACGGCGTTCGCGAGCAATGTGCCGTACGCGTCGAGGGCGACGAACGACAGCGCGTACAGAACGTTGCTGGATCCGCCGACGAGGGCGAAACGCGTCAACTGGGCGGCCCATCCATCGCCGCCCAGACGCAGATCGAGCATCGCCATCGAGGTCTCCCACAGCCTGAATATTGGTTGCAACCCGCAACGGTAGCGGATGGGGGAACTAATGGCGGTGCCGGTATCCGCGCCACGCCTCGCGGCGAGTCCGTAGCGGATCGGATTCGACCCGGCAGACCTCGTCGATGATCAAGGTGTCGCGTCGCTCGAGCGAGTAGTGCGGCCAGGTCTCGAGCGGACGCCCGCCGCGGGCGAACGCGAGCCAGTGGCCCTGCATCGTGTCGGACACCGTGCGCAGTGCCCGCCGCCCGCCGAGCGCCGTCATCGTCCCGGTCGTGAGCCCGCGGGTGCCGAACACGGGGAACAACTCGGTGGCGTGCGTGGCGCCCAGACCGATGAGCCGCATCAGCCGCGGCGCGAAGTCGTACCGGTACATGTAGGTGTCGCTGTGTCGGGTGTGCGCGTGCGCACACCGCAGCGACGGCTCCCAGAACACGACGTCCCCGCCGAGGTCCGCCGCCGCCCGCCGCCTCGGATAGCCCGGATACGACGCGATCACGCGCTCCACGATCGCCGGGTCCGTGCCCTCGAACATCGTCGCGATCCGGGTGCGGTTCGTCGGCAGGATGTCGAGCATCCTCGGGAAGATCCGACCCTCCTCCGCGTTGGTGCCGATGATCAGCGGCACCCGATGCTGGGCGCCCGCCTCGAACGCGTCGAGGGGGTGCTGCGGAAGCAGGTCGCCGTCGGCGACCGGGGCGAACGGCCGGACGCCGGGGGCCTCGTCGGCGCCGCGCGCGCTGAGCGTCGTCGCGGCCCGCACGAGCACGTCCGGGCTCGCGGATGCGAGGTAGTGGGCGGCGTCCGCGCGCGACACCCCCGCGATATCGAGGAACTCGCGGGCCCACAGGGCTGCCAGTTCACCGCCGTTGGAGGTGGCGGGCGGCGGGCTCTGGGCGATGGCGCGGGCGAACAGTCCCTGTGCCGCCGGGGTGCACATCAGCGTCACCACCGCGTCCGCACCGGCCGATTCGCCGAACAGTGTGACGTTCGACGGATCCCCACCGAAGGCCGCGATGTTCCGCTGCACCCACTCGAGCGCGGCGATCTGGTCGCGCAGGCCCAGATTGACATCGAAAGGACGCTCTGCCGTGGAGAACTCGCGGAAGTCGAGGTAGCCGAGCGCGCCGAGCCGGTAGTTGAGCGAGACGAACACGACGTCGCCGCGGCGGACGAGGGAGGCTCCGCTGTAGAGCGGATCCGACGACGTCCCGGCCGTGTGCGCTCCGCCGTGGATGTAGACCATGACGGGGCGGGCGGTGCTGCTCGGTTCGGCCGGACGAAGGACGTTGAGCGTGAGGCAGTCCTCGTCACCGGACCGGCGTTGTTGCGGTGCCGGGGGCCCGAACTCGACGGCGTCACGGATACCTGTCCACGGCGTGACCGGCTCCGGTGCCCGCAGCCGCAGTCTACCGATCGGCGGTGCGGCGTAGGGGATTCCGCGCCACGACAGCAGGTCCGGGAGACGCCGACCCCGGACCGTTCCGTCGGTGAGGACGACGTCCGTGCTGTCGCCGGTCACTGCTGTCGTTCGGCGTCGACGGTGCCGTCTCCCAGGTATCCGCGATACCCGGACCACGCCACTCGACGTTCCCGTCCCGGGTCTCGCTCGACGCGGGTAGGTACGTCGAACAGCAGGGTGCGCCGGTTGTCGATATCGTACCGAGGCCACCACGGCTCCGGTACGCCGTTGCGGGCGAACGAGATCCAGTTCTCCTGTACCCGGTCGGTGACCGCCCGCATCCCGCGTCGGCCACCGGAAGCTGTGAGCGCCCGTCCCGCCGCAGAATCGCCGTAGCCGAACACCGCGAACAACTCGAAGGCATGGGTGGCTCCCAGCCCCAGTCGATGCAGCAGGCGCGGTGCGAAATCGTAGCGGTAGCTGTAGGTGGGAGCATGGACGGAATGGGCGTCGGCGATGTCGACCGACGGCCTCCAGAATGTCAGATCGCCGCCCAGCTCGATCGCTGCGATCGGACCCGGATAGCCGGGATACGCGGCGACGACGCGGTCCCGTGCGTCGGGGTCGGTGAGGGCGAACATCGCGTCGATGCGGGCCGCGTTGGTGGGCAGGCCGTCGAGCACCTTGGGAAAGAGCGTGCCCTCGCGGGCATTGGTGCCGATGATCAGCGGCACCCGGTGCGCGGTTCCGTCGGTGAACGCCCGCAGAGGCTCGACGGGCAGGTAGTCGCCGTCCACGACGGGCCCGAAGGGGTGGAGTCCCGGAGTTTCGGCGAGAACCTTTGCGCCCAACCTGCTTCCGGCCTTGCCGAGCTCGGCCGGGGTGGCGGCGTCCAGTGCACGCGCCGCATCGGTCGTGTCGTCGCACCCGAGCAGCGTCAGGAACTGCCGTGCCCACTGGCGCGCCCGGGGCGCGTCGCCCACCAGAGTGGGGGCCGAACTCTCGGCGATTGCGCGTGCGAACAGGCCCTGTGCCGCCGGCGTCGCCATCAGTGTGGTGACCGACGTGCCGCCCGCCGACTCGCCGAAGATGGTGACATTGTCCGGGTCGCCGCCGAAGGCAGCGATGTTGCGCTGGATCCAGCGCAGTGCGGCAACCTGGTCACGCAGACCGAGATTGGAGTCGAACGGCCGATCGGCGGACGAGAACTCGGTGAAATCGAGGTAGCCGAGTGCGCCCAGACGGTAGTTCACGGACACGTACACGACGTCGCCACGGCGGGCCAATCGGTCTCCGCGGTAGATGCCCATCGCGGTGGTGCCCAGGACGAAAGCGCCGCCGTGGATGAACACCATCACCGGTCGCGGCGTCGTGCTCGGTGCGGACGGGGCGAGCACGTTGAGTGTGAGGCAATCCTCCGAGATCGGCTGGTACTTGCCGGGGCGCAGCGTGGTACCCATTCGTGACTGCGGAGCGGCGGCGCCGAACTCGGTGCCGTCGTGGATGCCCGCCCACGGCTCCACCGGTTGCGGTGCCCGTAGCCGCAGCGGCCCGATTGGCGGGGCTGCGAAGGGGATTCCGCGCCAGGTCAGCAGGTCGCCGATCCGGCGTCCCCGGACGACGCCGTCGGTAGTGGTCACGTCCAGACTCGAGGTCATGATCGCGACTATACGGCGACAGAACACCGCGACCAGGTGGGACAGGGTCGGCTGTCGGAGGTCGGCCGTAGGGTCGGTCCCGTATGGAGACGGCCGGTGCGACAGGAGGAGTGGGGATGGGGACATGGGGTTCGGGACCGTTCGAGAACGACGGAGCGGGCGACCTGCTTGCCGCGCTGCGGGCGGGAAACTTCGCCATCGACGACTTCACCAGCCACGTGGGCGGGGAGTATCTCGAGGCGGACGACGCGCAGGCGGCGATTGCGTACGCGGAGGTCGTGGCCGTCGGCCACGGTATTCAGCAGGCGTCCCCGCACCTGGACGGCATCGACGCCGCCGCATTCAGCGCGTCCCTGACCGCGGAGCAGCGCGAGTGGATCCTCGCGACACTCGAACGCACGATCGCGGACAGCGACACCTCCGAACTCCACGAGTTGTGGGCCGAGAACGGTCCGGAGGATCTCGCGGAATGGCGTGCACCGGTTCTGGCCAGGCTGGAGAGTCTCAGGGCGTTGGGCTGATCACCGCGCCTTCAGGAACTGGCCGGTGCGCCGGGTCCCCAGGACGTCGGCGGCCTGTCCGGCGCCGAAGACGTACTCGCCACCGACCAACACTGCGGCCACCGCGTCGTCGTTGCGGTTGACCATCCGGGACAGGTTGTCGTACTCGGGGATCGGGGACTCGGCGTACGCGTCGAGCGAGTCGTCGAGGTGCGCCGGATCGACGATCACCAGGTCGGCGCGGTCGCCCTCGCGCAGATGCCCGGCGTCCAGGCCGTACCAGTCGGCGAGTTCGCCGGTGAGGCGGTGCACCGCGTGCTCGATCGTCATGAACGGCTTACCGGCGCGTTCGGCGTCGTGCACGCGGCGCAGGAACCGCAGCCCGAAGTTGTAGAACGCCATGTTCCGCAGGTGCGCGCCGGCGTCGGAGAATCCCAGTTGCACCCCGGGATCGGCGGCGAAGGTGTTCAGGACCTCCGGGCGGTGGTTGGAGATCGTGGTGCGCCACCGCACCTTGGTGCCGTGCTCGACCACCAGGTCCAGGAACGCGTCCACCGGGTGCAGGCCGCCCCGGTCGACACCGACCTGGCCGAACGTCTTCCCGACCACGGACTCGTCCGGGCACTCCACGATCTCGGCGTCGAAGAAGTCGCGATGCCACACCCGCGGCCCGTACTTCTTGTCGTAGTCCTTGCGGAACCGGCGCCGGTACGCCTCGTCGGCGAGCAGTGCCCGACGCTCGTCGAGTTGATTCGACAGGTGTAGCGCCGCAGCGCCCGAGCCGAATTCCTCGAACACCGGCAGATCGATGCCGTCCGAGTACACCTCGAACGGAACCGGCAGGTGCTGCCAGCGGAAGTCGCCGCCGAGGCGATTGAGGACCCGCGCCATGATCGGGAAGATGTGCGCCACAGCCGGAATCGCCTTGACATCCGCGGCCGACAGCAGGCTCACCTTGAGTCGCTTGCGGCCGATGCCGAGACTGCTCAGCGCCATCACGACGAGGCTCTGCGGGCGGGCCACGTCGGGTCCGCCCTGCAGTGCCCGCCCGCGGCGCCTCAGGATCGCGTTGAGTCGCCGCCGTTCCCGCGTCGTCGCGTACGTCGACGGAAGGGTGCGGGAACGGCAGACTTCGCCGTCGAGCTTGTCGAACATCAGCTGCTGCGACGACATTCCGACGAAGCCGGCGTCGAGTGCCTCCGTCAGTTGCGTCTCCATCGCCACGAGTTCGGCATCCGTGGGGTGAATTTCCTTGCGGGTGGCCCGGTCGAGGCCCATCAACGACGCGCGCATGTCGGAGTGCCCGATGAATGCGGCGACGTTCGGCCCTAACGGAAGCGACTCGAGTGCGCCGACGTACTCGCGCGCCGAACTCCACGTCTTGCGGTCGGCCAGTCCCTCGACGACGTGACTGCGCGGGATCGCCTCGACCCGGCCGAACAGGTCACCGGCGTCGGACGGATCCACGTGCACCGTCGAGAGTGAACACGATCCCACGAACACCGTCGTGATGCCGTGCCGCACCGACTCGTCGAGCGCGGGCCGTAACAGGACCTCGACGTCGTAGTGGGTGTGGATGTCGAGCATGCCGGGGATCACCCACTTGCCGGCGGCGTCGATCACCCGCGGGCACCCGGATTCGTCGAGTGGTTCGCTCGATACCGTGGCAATGCGGCCGTTGCGGATGCCGAGGTTACGGGTCGAGGAACCCTTCCCGGTCCCGTCGAACCACCGGCCGTTCGCGACGATCACGTCGTAGTTCATCGGGACCTCTTTCGCTCAGATGACGATCTGCTTGCGCATGGTTTTGCCGGTCGCGTTGCGCGGCAACGGTTCCCCGGTGATGCGCCACACGCTCGGCACCTTGAAGTAGGCAAGGTGCTCGGCTGCGTACGCCCGCAATTCGTCCTCGGTCACCGACATTCCGGCGCGCGGCACCACGACGGCGGCGACCTCCTCACCGAGATCGGGGTGATCGATACCCACCACCGCGCACTCGGCGACGGCGGGATGCTCGTCGAGGCACTGCTCGATCTCGACCGGGTAGACGTTCTCGCCGCCGCGCAGGATCAGATCCGAGCGCCGCCCGGTCAGCCGGACCATGCCGTTCTCGATCACGCCGAAGTCGCCGGTGTGCAGCCAGCGGTCGTCCCGGATTGCGTCGGCGGTCGCGGTCTCGTTCTCCCAATAGCCGAGCATCACGTACGGGCTGCGTACACAGATTTCACCCTCTGTGCCCTCCGGCACCGGCTCACCCAGGGGATCGCGGACCTCCGCTGCGACGCCGACGATCGGGCGTCCGAGGCTGCCCGGGAACGCCTGCAGATCCATCGGGGTCGCCACCGAGATGGCGGTGCTGCACTCGGTGAGCCCGTAGCTGTCGACGAGAGCGTTCGCCGCGAACGGCAGGCGCTCGCGCAGTCGCTGCTGGAAACCTGGCGACGACGGCGCCGACGCGAGCGAGAATGCGGTGAGCGACGACGTGTCGTAGCGCGTGACGTCCTCGTGCTCGAGCAGGCGGCTCGCCATCGTGGGGACCGCGCCCCAGTTGGTGATCTTCTCCCGCTCGATGAGCCGCAGCACCCGGTCTGCGTCGAACGAGCCCTGGTAGAGCACGACGGCGCTGCCGGTCGCGAGTCGAGGGACGACGAGGTTGTGCAGGCTTGCGATGTGGAACAGCGGTGACGTCAGGAGGTAACGCAGATCGCTCGGGCCGTCGCTCGGGGCCGCGCCCGTGAAGGCCGCGGCCAGCGCGTCGCTGTAGCGGTGATAGTCGATGACCGCCAACAGGTTTCGATGCGAGTGCACCGCGCCTTTCGGGCGTCCGCTGGTGCCGCTGGTGTAGAGGATCACCGCCGGATCGTCCTCGGCGACGTCGGCGGTCGGCAGATCGGCGCCGGCGAACTCCGCGATGAGACGGGGGATGTCGTCCTCCATCGTCAGGACCGGGACGTCGAGATCGAGACCGTCGAGCAGTGCGGCGCGCTTGGCGTCGACGATGAGGACGGACGGACGCGTGTGCCCGACGCCGTACTCGATCTCGCGCGGCACCCACCACGCGTTGAAGCCGACCGCGATGGCGCCCAATGACTGCGCTGCCCAGAACGACTCGACCCACTCGGGCGTGTTCGCGGAGAGCAGGCCGACCCGGTCGCCCTTGCCGACGCCGTACCGCTCCCTCAGTGCGGTGGCCAGCGCGGCGACGCCGTCGAGGTGGTCGGCGTAGCTGATGCGGCGGTCCTCGGTGACCAGGTAGTCACGGTCGCCGTACGCGGCCGACGCGGCGAGCACATCGCCCAGTGACCTGTCGCGGTTCTTCATCACCGGCATCCGGGCGCCGAGCACGTCCTCCTCGGCGAGCTCGAAGCGCCCGCCCGGTCCCGTCAATCCGGCCATGACCGACGCGATGTACGCCTGGGGGTCGACAGACTTGGTCACTGGTGGTTCCTCTCGAATCCGAACATGCGCGTTAGTGATGTGCGTCATAGTCGGGTGTCGGCTGACGATGTGTCAAGTGACTGGCCGAGTAGTCATGGAAATCGCGTGGTGGCTTGTCGGAGAGCGGGGGAGTGGGCGATCGTGAGCGGCGTGAGAGCGGTGACGGACGGTGCGAAGACCAGGCGCGGCCGACTGCGCGACGAACAGAAGCGTTGGACGCGGACCCGATTGCTCGAAGCGGCCCGTGAGGAGTTCTCCGCGCGCGGATACGCGGCCGTCACCGTCGACGACATCGCCGCTGCGGTCGGGTGCAGCCGCGCGACGTTCTACCTGCACTTCCCCGGCAAGCTCGAGGCCCTGCGGGCGATCAGTCTGGAGAAGATGGTGCCGAGCGCCTTCGCGTTCTACGAGGATCTCGACCGGGTGCTCGACACCGGATCGCGTGACGAGTTCACGGCCTGGGTGGAGCGGGCGATCGACTGGTTCGACGGCTGCAAGGAGATGCTTCCTGCGTGGGACGAGGCCGTCGCGCTGGAACCGTCGTTCCGGGAGACGTCCCGTGATGCGATTGTGGCCCTGCCCAACTCGATGACGCGGTACCTGGCGCGCTGGCCGCACGACCGGCAGGGTGAGGCCCGGCTACGCGTCGAACTGCTGGTCACGCAGCTCGAACGGTTCTTCACCCGGTGGGCTCTGCAGGGGACGATCGAGATTCCCCGAGATCAGGCCGCCGGGGTCCTCACGGACATCTGGTTTCCGGCGCTGACGTCACCCGCCTGAGTCGGCTTCGACCAGCGCGGCCAGACGTCGTGATCGCCCCGACAGTGTTGCACGACAGACGGATTGCACGGCGGTGATCAGGGAGCGAGGGCCGCGTTGTGGGCGGCGAGCAGTGCACCGAGGAGGTAATGCCCGTCGGCCGAGTCGAGAGGAACGACGCCGCCCACCGGTTCGAGCGCGGGATGTGCGGTGATGCCGGGGGCGTCCGTGAGCATCCAGGCGAGGTTGTTCTCGTCGTGCCGGGGTCGATACTGCACGCCGTCGATGCCCGGGTCGGCGGCCAGCACCGCCGCCGCCCATCGTCGGGTGGCGAGATAGCCGGACGGATCGCACTTGGTGAGCCACACGCCGGCATTCAGACGCGCCGCACCGGTTCCGGTCAGATCGATCACCCGGACCGGCCGGGTGGTGCGGAGTTCGCTGAGGACGCGTCCGCGGATCTGGATTCGCGGAATCAGCCTGGGGGACTGGTCGACGGGAAGGTTGCGGCACAGCGTCTCCGCGACCGCGGCGGCCGGACTGTCCCCGGCGTAGAGGTACCCGTAGGAGCCGTCGAGGCTGTCGAACCGGCCGCCGGTGCGGACGCGTGGGCGGGGTGTCGGATTGAGATCGGCGCCGCCGCGTGCGGCGCTGTGAATGCGCCACACCGACGTGTCGGCGGGCAGTGTGACGACGAGGGCGGGCGGAAGATGCGTCGGCGGATCCGGGTATTCCACCGGCCGCTCAGTCCGCGATCAGGTCGTCGGCCATGTCCCTCAGATCCTGCTCGCGACCGCCCGCGACGGCGAGTTCGGCGGGGGAACGCGGATCATTCTCGAAAGCTGTCGGATTCAGCCACCACGATGCGGCGCCCCACGGATCGTCCTTGGCGCCGATCGCCCGGTTGATCTCGGCGACGATCGGGCGCACCTCGCGGCGCTCGGGATCGAATTGGAAGGCGGGGAAGAGTTTGTGCCCGGCCGCCGGCAGGGCGACGACGGTGCCCGCTGCGGCGAGTCGGCTGGCGGTATTCCTGCTCGTGGCCGCCTTGCCGAGCGTTCGGCTCACGGCGGTGGAGTCGAGCATCTCGTGGTCGTCGACGAGCGAGCGCAGGGCGGACGCCACGATGCGGGTGCGGGCGACCGCCGCGGCGGCCGGGTTGGCGACGGCGCGCTCGTGCTGCAGCGCCAGCGCCGGGCCCATGGACAGCAGCGCGGTGACATCGTCGCGGACGGGCCGAAGGTTGGGGCGTCGCGAGATCTCCTCGGCGAGCAGTTCCACCAGGTCCTGGTCCGACAGGGCGTGGATAGTGGCGCGGGCGCGGTCACGGTTGGCGAGCATGGCACCTCCAGATGTGCCAACAGCGTACCGCGTACCTGCCGTGTCGGAAAGGGTACATCGGAACCGGGGTTGGAAACAGCGATCGGGGCGTGCGAGCCGACTACGGCGTGCGCCGCGCCTCCAGTAGTCGCAGCCACACCTCGCTGACCGTGGGGTACGACGGGACTGCGTGCCACAGGGTCTCGAGCGGCACCTTGCCCACCACCGCGACGGTGGCGGCGTGCACCAGTTCGGCGACGCCCGAACCGACGAACGTCGCGCCGACGATCGTGTCGGTCGCGCGGTCGATCACGAGCGACGCCCGTCCCGAATAGTCGTCGCGGGACAGTGCCGCTCCCGCGACATCGATATCGACCGAGACCACGTCCACGTCCAATCCGTCTGCACGCGCCTGGCTTTCGGTGAGACCGACTGCAGCGACCTCGGGCGTCGTGAACACCACCTGGGGTACCTGGCCGTGATCGGCCGACGCGACGAACCGCGGCCCGTCGAGCGGGCGGCCCTCCGCGCGGGCCGCGATGACGTCGCCGCACACCCGGGCCTGGTACTTGCCCATGTGGGTGAGCAGGGCACGGCCGTTGACGTCGCCGACCGCGTACAGCCAGTCGCCGTCCACCCCCGTGACCGTCAGGCGATCGTCGACGGTGACGTAGCCGTGGTCGGGCAGTCCGAGGCGCTCGAGTCCCAGGCCCACGGTGGCGGGCGTGCGACCCGTTGCGACCAGCACCTCGTCGACCGTCAGTTCGGGGTCGGAGCCGTCGCCGCGCACATTCAGCGTCACCGGGCCGCCGTGGATCCGGCCGACGCCGGTATCGACGGCGTCTTGGCGGGACGCGGACTGCAGCGACGTGCCGAACCGCAGGTTGACGCCGTGCTTGCGCATCTTCTCGGCGACCATCTCGCCCGCGAACGGTTCGGTCCGCTCGAGCAGTGCCGACCCACGCACGACCAACGTCACCTCGTCGGCGCCGAGTTCGTGCAGCCACGTCGCGGCCTCGCACGCGACGACGCCGCCACCGATGACCGCGAGCCGTTTCGGGATCTCGTGGACGTTCGTCGCGTCCCGGGACGTCCACGGCAGGGCGGCCCGCAGGCCCGGGAGATCGGGCACGCTCGCGGTGGTGCCGGTCGCCAGGACCACCGCGTGCCGGGCCCGCAGCACCCGGTCGCCCACGGTGACCTCACGCACCCCGGTGATCCGGGCGCTGCCGCGGATCACATCGATGCCGGCCGAATCGGCCCACAGCACCTGCGACGAGTCGTCGAGGTTGTGCGTGAAGCCGTCCCGGCGGGCCAGGACGGCTTCGACGTCGAGGCCGTACGCGTTGACCTTCTCCTCGACGCCGGGCATGTGCCGAGCGGTGCTCAGGACCTCGACCGGTCGCAGCAGCGCCTTCGACGGCATGCACGCCCAATACGAACACTCGCCGCCCACCAGTTGGTGTTCGACGAGTGCCGCGGTGCGATCACTTCCGGCGATGGCGTAGGCCGCCGCATTCTCCCCGGTCGGCCCGCCTCCGATCACGATGACATCGAACTCTTCGGGAGCCATGGATCCACGGTAGGCCGGGGCGAGAGGTTTCGCGCCCCTTCGGGATGCTCTCAGCGGGGGGAACGGCGCTCGAACAGGCGCTTCGCCCAGATATACCCGAACGCCGCGATCGCGACGATCCAGGCCGCCGCCAGCGCACCGTTCGCGCCGATCGGTTCGCCGAGGAGCAGTCCACGCAGGGTTTCGATGACCGGGCTGAACGGCTGGTACTCGGCGAACCAGCGCAGCGCGGTGGGCATCGAGTCGGTGGGTACGAAGCCGCTACCGAGGAACGGCAGCAGGATCAGGAACATCGGCAGATTGCTGGCCGTCTCTACGCTCTGCGAGACGAGGCCCAACGCGACGGACAGCCACGTGATCGCGAGGGTGAAGGCGGCGAGCAGGCCGATCGCGGCGGCCCACTCCACCGGCCCGGCGGTGGGACGGAATCCGATGAGCACGGCGACGCCGGTCACGGCGGCCAGGCTGAGCATCGTCTGGATCATGCTGCCGACGACGTGTCCGGTCAGGACCGACGCGCGCGATATCGCCATCGTGCGGAACCGGGCGATGATGCCCTCGGTCATGTCCGTCGCGACCGAGATCGCCGTTCCCTGAGCCGAACTCGCGACGGTCATCAGCAGGATCCCGGGGGTGACGTAGTCGACGTACGCCCCGCGGCCGCCGGCCGGATCCCCGAGTCCCGCACCGAGTGTCCCGCCGAAGACGTAGACGAACAGCAGCAGGAGTACGACGGGCATTCCGACGAGCATGACCGTCATCGACGGATACCGGATCATGTGCCGCAGATTCCGCTTCAGCATCGTGGCGGAATCGCTGACGGCATAGGAGAGCGTGGTCATCGCAGAGCCCCCTTCGGGGAGTCGGAACGGGCGGTGAGAGCGAAGAACACGTCGTCCAGGTCGGGAGTGTGGATGGCGACGTTGGTGACCTCGATGGAGTCGGCGTCGAGCCGGTCGAGGATCGAGCGCAGCGATGGGACGCTGCCGTCCCCGGGCACCTGCAGCGTGAGGGTCTCGTTGTGGCAGGTGGAGTCGACGAGAAGGTTTGCCGCCGTTGTCAACTCGTCGACATCTGAGAACTGCAGGCTGACGTGGCCGCCGGGTACGAGTTGCTTGAGATCGGCCGGCGTGCCCTCCGCGACCAGACTGCCCTGGTCGAGCACCGCGATCCGGTCCGACAGTTGGTCGGCCTCCTCGAGGTACTGCGTGGTGAGGAAGATCGTGACGCCGTCCGCGACGAGTTCGCGCACGATGTCCCACATGGTGCGGCGGCTGCGCGGGTCGAGTCCCGTGGTCGGTTCGTCCAGGAAGATGATGCGGGGTCTCCCGACGAGTGTCATCGCGAGATCGAGTCGGCGCCGCATGCCGCCCGAGTAGCTTCCGGCCGGCTCGGCGGCAGCCTCGGTGAGGTCGAACCGCTCGAGCAGTTCCGCGGTGCGGCGACGCTCTTCGATTCGACCGAGATGGTGTAGATCGGCCATGAGCGTGAGGTTTTCGGCGCCGGTGAGCAGGCCGTCCACCGCCGAGAACTGTCCGGTGACGCCGATCGCGGCCCGGATCTTGTCCGGGTCGGAAGCCAGGTCGTGACCCGCCACGCGGATGTCACCAGTGTCGGGCCGGACGAGCGTGGAAAGGATGTCGACCACTGTGGTCTTGCCGGCGCCGTTGGGGCCGAGCAGGGAGAAGATCGTACCTTCGGTGATGTCGAGGTCGATGCCGTCGAGGACCACCTTGTCTCCGAACGACTTCCGGAGGGAGCGAACGCGAACCGCCGATGATGTGGAGACCGTCGCCGTCATAGCTCTGCCTTTCGAGTTGTGTTCTCCCCGAGCTCTGCTCGGCTGATGGTGATGTCGCCGAAGCCGGTGTGGGCCCGGACCTCGAGCCGGTCTCCGGTCGACGCAGGTGCATTGACTTCCGTGAGCAGGTTGTGGACCTTGCCGAACGAGGTGTGCACGTCCAGGCGCGCGGCCGTCCCGGGCCGGATGCCGAGCTCGAGCTCGCCGTGCCCGCTCCTCAGCGATGCGATGCCGCGCGTCAGTTCGGCGACCCGGACCTCGCCGTTGGCGGTGGCGGCGTCGATGTCGCCCCCTGCGCTGCCGACGACGACGTCGCCGTTGGCGGTCTTGGTGCGCAGGCTGCCGGTGACAGACCCGATCCGGTTGTGTCCGTTGGAGTTCTTGACGACCGCCCCGCCGTCGATGTGCCGAACCTCTATCTTGCCCGACCCGGTGGACAGATCGGCGTCACCGCCGATGATCTCGGCGGTGATCGTTCCAGCGCCGGTGCTCGCGGTCAGGGTGCCGGTGTCGCCGAGGCGGACATCTCCCGTCGAGGTCTTGAATCGGCAGTCTCCGAGGGTGCCGGTGGAACGGAAGGCACCGACCGCTGCGTCGGCTTCGACTGCGGAGCCGGACGGCAGTTCGACTGTGACGTCGACGGATCCGACCTTGCCCCACATTCCGAGCACGCGCGGGCGGGGAGCCTTGACGAGCAGCATGCCTGACGCGAACTCGACACGGGTCTGTTCTGCCGCACGCACATCCAGCTCGCGGTGAGGGTCGCTGGGGCGGACCTCGACAATTGTGTCTTCCCGGTCGGAGGCGGCGATGGTCGCATCGCCGACAGCGAACGAGAGGGTGGCCGAAATCGGTTCGGGGGTACTGAAAATGGTCATGATGGTCCTCGTTTTCGTGGTGTTCGGGAAGCGAGTGGATGCGGAGCTACTGGACCCAACCGGTGAAGCGGTCGCCTCCGGTCGGAGCGCGTCGCTCGGTCCGGCGGGCGCCGCTGCCCTCGTCCAGCGCCGTCGTCGCGGATCGGACGAGCCACGCGTTGACCGACATTCCGGCGGCTCGCGCCGCATCCTCGACACGGTCCTTGAGTTCCTGTGGCAGGCGGAGGTTGATTCGCGTCATCGGACCCTCGTCGCTCTCGGACAGTCGCGGCGCGGGTTCTGCGCCACCGGTCGCGGCGACATCGTCGAGCGGAGGCTGAGCGGGCGGGGGAGTTACGACGAAGCTCGGCTCACGTCCGCGCAGACGCAGATCGACGGAACCGGGCGCGAGATCTCGCGTGATCTCGGCTGCGGCGGCCGACAGCGCGTCGAGGAGTGCCAGTCGCACAGCCGAATCGAGTGGCGCCGTCAATCGCTCCGCGAGTGCGCGGGCATCCGGTCCGCCGGCCTCGGCCGCGACGGCGAGGTCGTGATGGAGGGCGCTGACATACGGTTCCAGTTCCATGGCACCACTATGGCATCACATTGGTGCCATAGGAAGGGGGTGCGTGGATTATTTGGCGCCACAGTGGTGCCGAATGGAGTCGGATGGTGCCGACTCGCTCACCACGACTGAGCCGACAGCCCCCACTTCCCGAGTTGGGTGACGGCGTTGTCGCGGAGTCCGGCGCCATCACCGAAGTACTCAGGATCAACCCCTACCAGCGACAACGTGTAGGTGTCGTCGTAGGAGCACAGGTATCCCGACAGCCTCGTCGTCGTCGCGGCCGCCCGGTCCACGGTCAGGCCCGGGTGCACGGCGCGGGTCGCCACACCGGTGGTCCGATAGGGGCCGAGTGATGCCAGCGCGTCGGGCAATCGTCCGATGTTGGAGCAGAGCGCGTCGCGTTCCCCGGCGCCGGAGGTGAGGTGGTTCGCGATGCGATCGGGCAGGATCTGAGCTGTTTCCTCGGGGAATCCCGACGGGGCGCCCATCGGTGGCCGGTCGAAGGCGGCCCGGCTGAGCTGACGGATGTCGGCCAGGGAGTCCTCGGGTGTCGTCACCACTTCGGTGATGACCATCGCGTTGTCGACGGTGTCGGAATCGCGGGTGTCGACCGGCACGCTGATGTGCAGCGGCATGGGGACGCCGGCCGCGTCCGCGATCGCGGTGACGAGCGCGAGGAACAGTCCGTTCGCGGTGCCACCGCCGGCCTGTGCCGCCGCGTCCCATGCGGCGGCGTCGACATCGAGGATCGCGGTGGCCGTCCCGGTCGCGATGTGAGTCTGCTCGGGCTGCGGCTTCGGGTTGGCGTCGCGGAACTCGCGCAGTTCGCGCCGCCGCGCCGCGCTGAACACCAGTCCCAACGACGCCGTGACGCCGCGGATCAGGACGGTGCCGACGGTTCGGGCGGCGTCCGCGGCGTCCGACGTGCGGAGAGGGGCCGGGGCCGGGGGCTTGCCGGTGAGCGCGACATCGACCGCGGACACGAGGCCGCGGGCGTCTGCGACCACGTGTGAACAGATCAGTGAGATCACGGTGCCGCCGTCGGGGGTGGGCGCGGCCGAGAGCGCCCAGGCCGGTCCGTACTCCGGATCGACGTCCACGTCGGTCTGCGCGTCGGCCCACGCCACGACGTCGTCGACCGGGTCCGTGTCGTATCGCAGAGGGTGGGTCTCGGTGCTCGCCTCCCACCGGGGACGGGCGCCCGGCACCCGGGGGCGGACGACCCGCCGGCCGAGGGCGCCGCGCGACAACGCCTCGTGAACCGACTGGAGGACCCCGGCGTCGACGGTCTCGACGGTGCGCCACAGGCCCTGCATCACGATCGGCATGCCGTAGCCGTGGTGCCTGCGTAGGAAGATCTCGTCCACCATGGTCAGCCGGTCCATGAGACCGGACGTTACCGTCAGGCGTCGTCGAAGCTCCCGTGCCGGCCCTCGCCCGCCGTGAACCGGGCCGCACCCGACAGGGCGTCGACCGTGACCGCCACCATGCCGTGCCGGAACTCCGAGGCCAGCGCGTCCTCCTCGGACAGGCCATCCTGCTCGAGCAGCGACATCCGGTCCTCTCGCAGGCAGGTCTGCGGGAACGCCGCCAGTTCGGCGGCCAGTTCCTCGGCGGCGGCGCGGGCCTGACCGGGTGGCACCACCCGGTTCACCAGGCCGATCTCGAGGGCCTCCGCGGCGCCGACCGCCCGCCCTGTGAGTACGAGATCCATCGCGCGCCCGACGCCGATGATTCGCGGCAGACGCACGGTGCCACCGTCGATGAGCGGTACTCCCCAGCGGCGGCAGAACACTCCGAAAACGCTGTCGGCCTCCGCGATTCGCAGGTCGGCCCACAACGCCAGTTCCAGGCCGCCCGCCACCGCATGTCCGGAGACGGCGGCGATCACGGGCTTGGACAGGCGCATGCGGGTGGGTCCCATCGGGCCGTCACCGTCCGGTGTGACGTGGTTCGATCGGTCCGTCCCGAGTGACTTGAGGTCCGCTCCCGCGCAGAACGTGCCGCCCTCGCCCCACAGCACCGCGACCGCGGCGTCGGGATCGTCGTCGAACTCGCGGAACGCTGCGGCCAGGGCTGCGGCGGTGGGTCCGTCCACCGCGTTGCGAACCTCGGGCCGGGCCAACACGATCGTCGTGACCGGTCCGGTCTTCTCGCTGCGTACCGGCATGATTCGACGCTACTCGGGGCCGTAGGCGCGGCAGGGCCGATTCGGCGAGTTCGGCGGCCGAACCGGTTCACGGGGGACACGAGGGTCCGCCGCGAGCGCATAATTGGTGGGGCATGAACCCGTTTTGCCCGCACCGGTTCGTACGGAGCACGCCATGTTGGTCGACACTCGATGGAGCGCCTGGAACGAGGAGATCCAAGTCCAGGTGACAGAGGGGGCGGCGCTGGGTCCCGCCGTCGCACTGGTGGGGTCCGTGATCGCCGGGGCGGAGGCTGCGTGCAGCCTGCAGCGCGGTGATGCCGAGATCCATGCCGTCAACCTGGCCCAAGGCCTCCCGGTTCGGGTCAGCGTGCGCCTCGCGAGATTGCTGCGGTCGGCGCTGTGGGTGGCGCGGATGACGGACGGGGCAGTCAGTCCGCTCGCCGTCGACGACTCGCAGTCCGGGGTGCCGTCGATCCATCCGGTGCCCACATTCGCGGACGTTCAGATCGACGACGACACCGTTCTCGCGCCGTGGGGCGCGTCATTCGACATCGCTGGCATCGCGAAAGCCGACACCGCCGATCGAGCGGCGGCGCTCGTCGCCCACGAACTCGAATGTGGAGTGCTGGTGCGGGTCGGCTTCGACGTCGCCACGGCCGGACACTGCCCGGCCGGGGGCTGGCAGGTCCAGGTGCCCGGCAACGGCGCGGTCGAACTGCCGACAGGATCCGCGTTCGCCACCGCGGGCACGGATGTCACCTTCGCCGGCCACGACCCGGTCGGTGGGGAGTGGGAGCAGGTCTCGGTGATGGCGGAGGATGCGCTGTGGGCCCACGGTTCCGCCGCAGCGTCGTTGCGGCGCGGTGTCGGGGCGATGACCTGGCTCGAACAGCAGGAGCTGGCCGCGCGACTGGTCGACCGCGACCGCCGCGTGTACACGACGTGCGGGTGGAGTCACCCACACGCCGCCTGATCTCAGGCCGTGCGACCGCGCTGGTTCCGGTACCAGCGCACCAGGGCATCCGTCGACGAATCGTCCTGCCGCGGAGGCGCTTCCGCTGACGTGAGTACGGGCCCCAGCTCGAGTGCCTGGGTCTTGCCGAGTTCGACGCCCCACTGGTCGAACGAGTCGATGCCCCAGATGACGCCCGCGACGAATACCTGGTGCTCGTAGAGTGCGATGAGCTGACCGATCACCGACGGCGTCAGTCGCGGAGCCAGGATCGTGGTGGTCGGGCGGTTGCCCGGCATCACCTTGTGCGGCACCAACTCCGGCGGCGTGCCCTCGGCGGCGATCTCCTCGGCGGTCTTGCCGAACGCGAGCACCTTGGTCTGCGCGAACAGATTGCTCATGAGCAGGTCGTGCATGCTGCCACTGCCGTCGGATGTGGGCAGGTCGTCGGTGGGCTCGGCGAAGCCGATGAAGTCGGCCGGCACCAGGCGGGTGCCCTGATGCAGCAGTTGATAGAACGCGTGCTGGCCGTTGGTTCCCGGCTCGCCCCAGAAGATCTCACCCGTCTTGATGGTGACCGCAGAGCCGTCGGCGCGCACCGACTTGCCGTTCGACTCCATCGTGAGCTGCTGCAGGTACGCCGCGAAACGCGCGAGATCATTCGAATACGGAAGCACTGCACGCGATTCGGCGTCGAAGAAGCTCGAGTACCAGACTCCGATCAGGCCGAGCAGAACCGGGGCGTTGCTCTCGAGCGGCGCCGTTCGGAAGTGTTCGTCGATGGTGTGGAAGCCGCCGAGGAACTCCGCGAACCGTTCCTTGCCGATCACCGCCATCACCGACAGCCCGATCGCGGAGTCCACCGAGTAGCGGCCGCCCACCCAATCCCAGAAGCCGAACATGTTGGCGGTGTCGATGCCGAACTCGGCGACGCGCTCGGCGTGCGTCGAGACCGCGACGAAGTGCTTGGGAACCGCGTCCTCGCCGAGCTCGTCGACGAGCCAACGTCGCGCGGCCGACGCGTTGGTCAGTGTCTCGAGCGTCGAGAAAGTCTTGGACGCCACCACGAACAGCGTCGTGGCGGGGTCGAGGTCGGCGAGCGTTCCCACCAGATCCGCGGGATCGACATTGGAGACGAAACGCGCCGAGATGCCCGCGTCGGCGTAGTGACGCAGCGCGCGGCACACCATGACCGGACCCAGATCCGAGCCGCCGATGCCGATGTTCACGACGGTGCGGATCCGCTCACCCGTCGCGCCGCGCCACTGCCCGGACCGCACACGATCGGTGAAATCACCCATCCTGCGCAGGACGTCGTGGACGTCGGCCACGACGTCCTGTCCGTCGACCGTCAGCTGGGCGTCGGCGGGCAGGCGCAGGGCGGTGTGCAACACCGCGCGGTCCTCGGACGTGTTGATGTGGGCACCCGCGAACATGTCGTCCCGACGCTGCGCGACCTGCGCGGTGCGCGCCAGATCGACCAGCAGCGAGAGGGTTTCGCGGGTCACACGATGCTTGCTGTAGTCGACGTACAGGTCGCCCGCGGTGACCGTCAGCTCGGTCCCTCGGGCGGGATCTTGCGCGAACAGGTCTCGTAGATGGGCAGATTCGATCACTCGATGATGCGCATCCAGGTTCTTCCAGGCTGCGGTACCGGTGATGTCTGTGCTCATGGAGGCAGCTTATCGGCCCGGGGCCGGAAGCTCTTGTCGACTCTCATTGAACGACACACGAACGAAGGAGTCGGCGCATGATGGGGGGTATGAACCCAGCCGAGTTGCTTCGTGCCGTTCCTACCAAACTGTGGCTCGGGGGCACCGCCGTCGATGCCGAGAACGGTGCCACCTTCGCCGTCCACGATCCCGCGACCGGTGACGTGCTGACCGAGGTCGCGGACGCCAGCCCCGGCGACGCGGTCAAGGCGCTCGACGCCGCGGTCGCCGCGCAGTCGGAGTGGGCCGCCACCCCCGCACGGGAGCGCGGCGAACTGCTGCGCTCGGTGTTCGACAAGATCACCACTCGGGCGGAGACGTTCGCGCAGCTTATGACGCTCGAGATGGGCAAAGCGCTGCCCGAGAGCCGCGCCGAGGTGAAGTACGGCGCCGAGTTCTTCCGCTGGTTCGCGGAGGAAGCCGTCCGGATGGAGGGGCGGTACCAGTCGGCGCCGGCCGGCAACGGCCGCATCCTGGTCTCCAAGCAGCCCGTGGGGCCGTGCCTGGCGATCACGCCGTGGAACTTCCCGCTCGCGATGGGCACCCGCAAGATCGGGCCCGCCCTTGCGGCCGGGTGCACCATGATCGTCAAGCCCGCCTCGGAGACACCGTTGACGATGCTCGCGCTCGCCGAACTGTTCGCCGAGGCCGGTCTCCCGCCGGGCGTGCTGTCGGTGCTGCCGACGTCGCGGTCGAGCGCCGTCACCGAACCACTGCTCGCCGATCCGCGGCTGCGCAAGCTGACCTTCACGGGGTCCACCGGCGTCGGGCGTCTGCTTGTCGAGAAGTCTGCGCAGGGGTTGCTGCGCACCTCGATGGAACTTGGCGGGAACGCGCCGTTCGTCGTGTTCGACGACGCCGATGTCGATGCCGCAGTCGACGGTGCGCTGCTCGCGAAGCTCCGCAACGGTGGCGAGGCGTGCACGGCTGCCAACCGCTTCCACGTCGCCAACGCCGTGCGGGAGGAGTTCACCGCAAAGCTCACCGAACGCATGGCAGCGTTCAAGCTGGGGCCCGGCATCGACCCCGAGACGACGCTCGGCCCACTGATCAACGCCGATCAACTCGACACCGTCACCGAACTGGTCGACGACGCCGTCCAGGCCGGCGCGAAGGTGCTGCTCGGCGGCGAGGCTCCGGGTGGGCCGGGCTGGTTCTACCCGGCGACCGTCCTCGCCGACGTTCCGGCATCGGCGCGGATCCTGCGGGAGGAGGTGTTCGGGCCCGTTGCCGCGATCACCGGCTTCGACACCGAGGAGGAGGCGATCGCGGCCGCCAACGACACCGAGTTCGGCCTCGCCGCCTACATCTACACGCGCGATCTCGACCGCGCGCTGCGTGTCTCCGACGCCCTGGAGACCGGCATGGTGGGCGTCAACCGCGGCGTCATCTCCGACACGGCCGCGCCGTTCGGTGGCGTGAAGGCCTCCGGGTTCGGGCGCGAGGGCGGCAGCGAGGGAATCGCCGAGTATCTCGAGACCAAGTACATCGCCCTCCAGTGAGCGACGAGAAACGCCCGGTCCGTGGGGGCCGGGCGTTTCTCGAGTTCGCGCTGTGGAGGTTGGAGACCGGAGCGGGTCAGTGTCCCAGCCGGCCGCGGCCGAGACGCAGCAGCAGCATCGCGAGGGTGTGTCCCTCCTGGCCGAGCTCACTGAACCGCTCGAGAACCTTCATCTCCCGGCTGTGCACCAGACGGGGTCCGCCGGACGCCATACGGGTGCGGCCGATGATCTGCGAGACCTCGCTGCGCCGCTTGACGGCGGCAAGGATCTCTGCGTCGAGGCGGTCGATCTCTTTGCGGAGTTCGGCGATCTCGGCCTCGCTCGCGGGGACGGGCGAATCGGATGAAGGAGTTGCGGTCGGAATGCTCATGGTCATCTCCTCGTGTCGGAACTAGGTTCGTTCGGTTCCCTCGAGTCGTTACGAATCCGGGTCCTGCTCACAAGAACGCCCCGGGATCCATGTGGACCTCGGGGCTCGCGGGGGATCAGGCCGCGGGCACCATCGGTCGGTACCCGCTGGGAAATCGCCAGTGCAGACGGCACTCGCGCCATCGTGCACCGGATGCTCGCATCGTTGCGGCCATGATCACCACTCCAGTTTGCCACGCGTGACGAGCCCAACCCAAGCAAGGGTGACTGCCTTCACGACCAGCACGATCGGGTACCTGCCGCGGTGTCGGACTTCGCCGGTAGCGTGGACAGACGATGAACACAATCTCCGGTTCCACGCTCGGTACTCCCGGCAGTTCCCAGGGCAGTTCTCGCCGCCCCGCCGACGCACTGCTCGAGGGGCTCAACCCGCAACAGCGCGAGGCGGTGCTGCACGCGGGATCACCGCTGCTCATCGTCGCGGGAGCCGGATCGGGCAAGACCGCGGTCCTCACCCGACGGATCGCGTACCTGCTCGCCGACCGTGGCGTCAGCCCCGGCCAGATCCTGGCGATCACGTTCACGAACAAGGCCGCGGCGGAGATGCGCGAGCGCGTCGCCCAACTGGTCGGTCCGCGCGCCAACAGCATGTGGGTGTCGACCTTCCACTCCAGCTGCGTACGGATCCTGCGCGCTCAGGCCGGCCTGCTCCAGGGACTGAACTCGAACTTCTCGATCTACGACGCCGACGACTCCCGTCGCCTGCTCACGATGATCTCGAAGGACCTCGAGATCGACACCAAGCGGTACTCGGCGCGCCTGCTCGCTACCAAGATCTCGAACCTCAAGAACGAGCTGATCGACCCGGAGGAGGCCGCGGCGGACGCCGACCGCGACTCCAACGACCTCGATCGTCTCGTTGCGCGGGTGTATGCCCACTACCAGCAGCGATTGCGGGCGGCCAACGCGCTCGACTTCGACGACCTGATCGGCGAGACCGTGGGCCTGCTGCAGGCGAACCCTCAGGTCGCCGAGTACTACCGGCGCCGGTTCCGGCACGTGCTGGTCGACGAGTACCAGGACACCAACCACGCCCAGTACATGCTGGTGCGCGAGCTCGTGGGGGAGGCGTCGGACGATCCGTACGCCGTGCCGCCGGGCGAGTTGTGTGTCGTCGGTGACGCCGATCAGTCGATCTACGCCTTCCGCGGCGCGACCATCCGCAACATCGAGGAATTCGAGCGGGACTACCCGGATGCCCGGACCATCCTGCTCGAGCAGAACTACCGGTCGACGCAGAACATCCTGTCTGCCGCGAATTCGGTGATCTCCCGCAACACCGGTCGCCGTGAGAAGCGGTTGTGGACCGATTCCGGTGAGGGCGAACTGATCACCGGCTACGTCGCCGACAACGAGCACGACGAGGCGCAGTTCGTCGCGTCCGAGATCGACCGTCTGGTCGATGCCGGCGAGACCAAGTTCGGCGAGGTCGCGGTGTTCTACCGGACCAACAACTCGTCGCGTGCCCTGGAGGAGATCTTCATCCGCCTCGGCATTCCCTACAAGGTGGTCGGCGGCACACGGTTCTACGAGCGCAAGGAGGTGCGCGACATCGTCGCGTACCTGCGCGTGCTGGCGAACGAGAACGACACGGTGAGCGTGCGCCGAATCCTCAACACCCCGCGCCGCGGTATCGGTGACCGGGCCGAGGCATGCGTGGCCGTGTACGCCGAGCAGAAGGGCGTCGGCTTCGCCCAGGCGTTGCGGGTGGGCGCCGAGGGCGGCGTCCCGCTGCTCAACACCCGCTCGGCCAAGGCGATCGCCTCGTTCGTCGAGTTGATGGACGGTCTGCGTGCGCTGCTGTCGAGCCTGGACGCCGACGGCAACGACCTCACCGACATCGGTGACGTTGTCGAGGCCGTCCTCGACCGCACGGGGTACCGCCGTGAACTGGAGGCCAGTAGCGACCCACAGGATGGGGCGCGCCTCGACAACCTCAACGAATTGGTGAGCGTCGCACGGGAGTTCAGCTCCGACGCGCGAAACGCCGCCGCGTTCGCCGAGGAGGACGGTTCCGGTGACGATGCGACGGAGGACGAGGGGCAGCCTGATCCGGGTTCCCTCGCGGCGTTCCTCGAGCGGGTGTCGCTGGTCGCCGACTCGGACCAGGTGCCCGACGAGGGCGAGGGCGTCGTGACGCTCATGACGCTGCACACGGCGAAGGGGCTCGAGTTCCCTGTCGTGTTCGTCACGGGCTGGGAGGACGGGCAGTTCCCGCACATGCGGGCGCTCGGCGATCCGGCCGAGCTGTCCGAGGAACGGCGACTCGCCTACGTCGGAATCACGCGTGCCCGGCATCGGCTGTACCTCACCCGCGCCATCGTGCGATCGGCCTGGGGACAACCCGTCACCAACCCGGAATCACGCTTCCTGCAGGAGATTCCGGCAGATCTGGTGAGTTGGCGGCGCGAGGATCCGGGCGTGCTCGGTACCGGTGGTGCCATCGGTGGCGGCCGCCCGCGTGGCCAGGGCTACGGTGGCTCGGGCTTCGGTGGATCCGGTTACGGCGGTGGGGGCTTCGGTGGCAGCGACCGGAATGCGGGCACGTCCCCGAGCTTCGGGGCGCCGCGCGGCCGCAACAACAACCTCGTTCTCGCGGTCGGCGATCGCGTCAACCACGACAAGTACGGGCTCGGGAAGGTGCTCGAGACGAAGGGCGCCGGTCCCACGGCGACCGTCACGATCGACTTCGGCTCGGCCGGTAAGGTGCGGCTGATGCTCATCGGCGGCGTGCCGATGATCAAGCTCTGATTCCACCCGCGACTAGCGGAAACACCTCCGGCCCAAGCGAAATGCTTGGGCCGGAGGTGTTTGTCGGTCTGGGGGGCAGCCGGATCAGGGCTGCTCGACGCCGAGGCTGATGCCGCGGGTCGCGAGCCAAGGAAGGGGATCGATCTTGTTCTCGCCGGCCAGATGAACCTCGAAGTGCAGGTGCGGGCCGGTGGAGAAGCCGCGGTTGCCCATCGTTGCGATCTGGTCGCCCGCCATGACCTTCTGGCCCACGGTCACGAGGGTCTCGTTGATGTGGCCGTACACGGTGATGGTGCCGTCGGCGTGCTGGACACGAACCCACATGCCGAAGCCCGACGCCGGACCCGAGTCGATGACGACACCGTCGGCCACCGTGTAGATCGGGGTGCCGATCGCGTTGGCGATGTCGACGCCGGCGTGCAGGGTGCCCCAGCGCGATCCGAACGACGACGTGTAGGTGCCCTTGGCCGGCAGGACGAACAGCGGGCGGCGGGCGGCGGCCTCGCGGGCGGCGCGCTCCTCGCTGAAGCGCTGGCCCTTGGCGAGGAGGTTGGAGAACTGGTTCAGATCCGTCGGATTCGCGAGCGCGAGCACCTGCGGAGCGGAGCTGGTGGAGGTGGTCTGCGCGACGTTGCTGAACTGCGCGGCCTGGGGCATCGCGGTGGTGGCGACGGAACCGGCCTCGTCGAGGGCAACCTCGGAGTGATCGGAATTCTGGGACGGCCCGCTGATTGCGGCCTGCCCGGCGGCGACTACGGCGCCTGCCGCCACTGCGATGACGGCGGCGCGGCCCTTGAGGGCGGTGGGGGGAGTGGGGATGCGGTGACGACCGCGTCCGGGGGGAGTCGCATCGGTGGCCGTGCTGACGGCGGCGATCCCGGTGGGTGCCTCGCCGGTGCCGGGGGCATCCTCGCGGGCGGTGGAAACTTCGGTGCTGTGGTGGAGCATGACGCTGCGAATCTCGGATCTTTCCGCTCCGGAGCCAGTGGCCTCCGGACCTGCCTCGGCCGGAAACGCCTGGGCGGGTTCCTCGTCGGCGTGCTGTTTCACGAATCGGCTGGCGGTGAACTGAGTGCGGTGGTGCATGTGCCCTGCCGTCCTCCTGCCCGTGACCTGCCTGTGACTTAGACCTTGGCGACGGTAACGAAACGGTTGCGGCGGGGCAACCTGTACCGCGCACGCAACAGGAAGATGTGACCGGTGTCACACCGCGAGCTGGGGGGATGCCGAACATCCCGAATGGTCTCGTTCATATATCGGGACGGGCCACCTTTGTTACAGCCCAGTCTCGACCGTGACCGAAGGGTGGGATCGGCGCCCGCAAGCCGATCCGATCGCGACGTCCGTCGGGGCACCTGCAATCCTTGTGGTGGGCGCCTCCGGGTGCGGCCGCACTGAGTGCGCACCCGGATCGCGTCGCGGTGCGGACGCTCACCGAGTGTCGCCGTCGTGACGGGGTGTCCCCTTCGACTCGAGCGCGTGATGTATGCCACATGGCGCATAGGCGAGCGATAGTCGATTGATTGAACTAGTTAAAGTTCGACAAGGACCCGCTCCCACCCCGAGCGGGCGTCAACGCAGACGAGACGGTGAGCAGATGGATCTCTTCGAATACCAGGCGAAGGAACTCTTCGCCAAGCATGACGTGCCGACGTCGGCCGGCCGTGTTACCGACACCGTCGCCGGTGCCCGCGAGATCGCGGAGGAAATCGGCAAGCCGGTCATGGTCAAGGCGCAGGTCAAGGTCGGCGGCCGCGGCAAGGCCGGTGGCGTGAAGTACTCGCCCGACGTGGACGCCGCACAGGCGAACGCCGAGGCGATCCTGGGCCTGGACATCAAGGGCCACGTCGTCAAGAAGCTGCTGGTCGCAGAGGCGAGTGACATCGCCGAGGAGTACTACATCTCCTTCCTGCTCGACCGCACCAACCGCACCTACCTGGCCATGTGCTCGGTCGAGGGTGGCGTCGAGATCGAGGTCACCGCCGAGGAGAACCCCGACGCTCTCGCGAAGATCCCCGTTGACGCCGTCAAGGGTGTCGATCTCGCGTTCGCGCGTCAGATCGCCGAGGCCGGCAAGCTGCCCGCCGAGGTGCTCGACGCCGCGGCCAACACGATCCAGAAGCTGTGGGAGGTCTTCATCAAGGAAGACGCTCTCCTGGTCGAGGTCAACCCGCTCGTCCGTACGCCCGACGACCAGATCCTGGCCCTCGACGGCAAGGTGACGCTGGACGAGAACGCTGCGTTCCGTCAGCCCGGCCACGAGGCTTTCGAGGATCGTGACGCCACCGATCCCCTCGAGCTCAAGGCCAAGGAGAACGACCTCAACTACGTCAAGCTCGACGGTGAGGTCGGAATCATCGGCAACGGCGCCGGCCTGGTCATGTCGACCCTGGACGTCGTCGCCTACGCGGGCGAGAAGCACGGCAACGTGAAGCCCGCCAACTTCCTCGACATCGGTGGCGGCGCCTCGGCTGCCGTCATGGCTGCCGGCCTCGACGTCATCCTGAACGACGCGCAGGTCAAGAGCGTCTTCGTCAACGTCTTCGGTGGCATCACCGCGTGTGACGCAGTTGCGAACGGCATCGTGGGCGCGCTCGAGACCCTGGGCGACGAGGCCAACAAGCCTCTCGTCGTGCGCCTGGACGGCAACAACGTCGAAGAGGGTCGTCGCATCCTCGCCGAGGCCAACCACCCGCTGGTGACGGTCGTCGCAACCATGGACGAGGCTGCCGACAAGGCTGCCGAGCTCGCCTTCGCAGCGAAGTAAGGGACACACACAACAATGGCTATCTTCCTGACCAAGGACTCCAAGGTCATCGTCCAGGGCATCACGGGCGGCGAGGGCACCAAGCACACCGCTCTGATGCTCAAGGCCGGCACCCAGGTCGTCGGTGGCGTCAACGCGCGCAAGGCCGGCACCACGGTCTCGCACACCGACAAGGATGGCAACGCCGTCGAGCTGCCGGTCTTCGCGACCGTCGCCGAGGCCATGAAGGAGACCGGCGCGGACGTCTCGATCGCGTTCGTTCCCCCGGCCTTCTCGAAGGACGCCATCGTCGAGGCCATCGACGCGGAGATCCCGCTGCTCGTGGTCATCACCGAGGGCATCCCGGTGCAGGACTCCGCTTACGCGTGGGCCTACAACCTCGACAAGGGCAACAAGACCCGCATCATCGGCCCCAACTGCCCCGGCATCATCACCCCGGGTGAGGCGCTCGTCGGCATCACCCCGGCGAACATCGCCGGCAAGGGCCCGGTCGGCCTGGTCTCCAAGTCGGGCACCCTGACCTACCAGATGATGTTCGAGCTGCGCGAGTACGGCTTCTCGACCGCTATCGGCATCGGCGGCGACCCGGTCATCGGCACCACCCACATCGACGCCATCGAGGCGTTCGAGAAGGATCCCGAGACCAAGATCATCGTGATGATCGGTGAGATCGGTGGCGACGCCGAGGAGCGTGCCGCCGACTACATCAAGGCCAACGTCACCAAGCCGGTCGTCGGCTACGTGGCAGGCTTCACCGCTCCCGAGGGCAAGACCATGGGCCACGCCGGCGCCATCGTCTCCGGTTCCTCGGGCACCGCGCAGGCCAAGAAGGACGCCCTCGAGGCGGCCGGCGTCAAGGTCGGCAAGACGCCGTCCGAGACCGCGGCCCTCGCCCGCGAGATCCTGAAGAACCTCTGATCCTGTCGGATCTCACGAACGGCGCTCGCAGCCAGGACTTTTCGTCCGGTTGCGGGCGCCGTTCGCGTTTCACACGTCCACCCACCTGACGCCTGCCGGGGTGAGTTCACTCGAACCGGCGGTGAGTTCCGCGACGACCTCCGCCAGATGTTCGGGATCCTCGGTTGCGAGCGTGAAGGTGACGTCGGCGCCGTACGCGGCGTCGACCACGGCGATCCCGCGCCCGCGCAGTTCGGCCTCGATCCGACCCGCGGTGCCGTGGCCCACCTGTACGGACAGTAGTTCCCGGCGTTCGCGGCGGAGCAGGCTCGACGCAGCCGCGGCAGTGTCCAGGGCAACCGACACCGCGCCCGAATACGCGCGCACCAGTCCGCCCGCGCCGAGTTTGATGCCGCCGAAGTAGCGGATGACGACGGCCGCGACATCCACCAGTTCGCGTGCCTTCAGTACTTGCAGCATCGGAATGCCGGCGGTGCCGCCCGGTTCGCCGTCGTCGCCGGACCGTTCGGCGCGCTCGGAGGGCTCGTTGCCCGTGATGTACGCCCAGCAGTGATGGCGCGCGTCGGGGTACCGGCGTCGTTGCTCCTCCAGGAAGGCCTGCGCGGCGGCCGGGGTGTCGACCCTACGCAGGACCGCGATGAAACGGGAGTGCTTGACCTCCGTCTCCACGGCGACATCGGAACCGGCGGGCAACGTGAAGGGCATGATTCATCTTCCCTTTTCCGGTGTCTGCCGGTCGTCGCGGGGAGAGAATGGTGCGGTCCCGACACCGAGCGAGGCACGATGGCAGATGTTGGTGAGTTTTCCGTCCGGGCCGATCGCGCCCAGCGCGGCGAGGCGGCGCGGGCCCGCGTGTCGTTCGACGCCCTCGCCGTGCTCGGGGCGGCGGGCCGAGACCCGATCGAGCTGCTGAGACAGCAAGATCTGCAACGGATTCCGGAGCTCCTCCCCGTCCGGTACGGGCGCATGGCGTCGAGCCCGTTCGCGTTCTACCGGGGCGGAGCGGCGCTCATGGCCGACGACCTGTCCCGCACGCCGAACTCGGGACTGCGCACGCAACTGTGCGGTGACGCCCACCTGAGCAACTTCGGGATCTTCGCGACGCCGGAACGGCGACTGACGTTCGACGTCAACGACTTCGACGAGACCTACCCGGGGCCGTTCGAGTGGGACGTCAAACGGTTGGTCGCCAGCATCGAGGTGGCGGCGCGGGAATCGGGTTTCGGCGGTAAGCGACGGCACCGCATCGTTCTCGCGTGTGTCGCCGCGTATCGCGAGACGATGCGTGAACAGGCGGGGCTGGGCAACCTGGCGGTCTGGTACGCGCACGTCGAGGCGGAACAGGAACTCGCCGACCTCCGCGACACGCTCGATGCGGCCTCCCGGAAGAGTTCGCGCAAACTGCTCGAGAAGTCGTGGCGGCGTGGCAGCCTGCAGGCGCTCGGCAAGCTGACCGAGGTGTCCGACGGTCACCGACGGATCGTCTCCCGCCCGCCGCTGCTGGTCCCGATCGAAGAGGTGTTCGGTGGGCACGACGCGCAGTCGCTGTACCGCGAGTTGGAGGCGCGCCTCTCCGAGTACCGGGCGACTCTGCGCCCCGATCACCGCGTGCCGTTCGACCAGTACCGGTTCGTCCAGGCGGCCCGCAAGGTCGTCGGGGTGGGCAGTGTGGGGACCCGCAGTTGGATCCTGCTGATGCTGGGTGCTGACGACGGCGATCCCTTGTTCTTGCAGGCGAAGGAGGCCCGGCCCGCGGTACTCGCGAAGTATCTGGACGGCCCCGAGTGCGCGAACCAGGGCCGACGGGTCGTCGAAGGGCAGCGCATCATGCAGGCCGCGAGCGATGTGTTCCTCGGCTGGCAGCAGGGCCCAGGCTACGACGGTGCGCAGCGGGACTATTACGTGCGGCAACTGCGCGACGCGAAGGGCTCGCCGTCGATCGAGACGATGACACCGATCGGGTTGGAGCAGTACGGCAGGCTGTGCGGTCGGGTGCTCGGCTACGCGCACGCACGCGGGGGCGACCGGATTGCGATCGCGGCCTACCTCGGTTCCGGAGCGGGTTTCGACGATGCGATGGCCACCTTCGCGCGCGCCTACGCGGACCGGACCGAGACCGATCATGCCGCCCTCGTCTCGGCGGTTGCGGACGGCAGCGTCACGGCGGACGCCACCACCTGATTTGCCCTCGTAGGCTCGAAACATCTCGATGAGAGTTGCTCGGGATCGGGGTAGCGTTCACGGGGGATTTCGACACATCGACGAGGAGCAGAAATGACTTACAGCGATGCAGGGTCCGGCTACGGCCAGCCCGTGCAGCCGTCGGGAGGGTCCGATTCCCGAGGACTGTCCTTCTACCTCGGTCTCGGGGTTGCGGCGCTGGGCGTCGTGATCTTCCTGCTCGGGTTCGCGCCGTACCTCAGTTCCGACAGTTCGGCGATGATGTACGGGTTGACGCTCAACGCGTTCGAAATGAACGGGATTGTCCCCCTGGTCTTCCTGCTGTTCGGCGGTCTGCTGTCGGGAATCTCGCTGCTGCCGAAGCAGAGCTATTCGGGTCCGGCCGCGGCAGCCGCGGTGGTGGGGTTCCTCACGGCATTCGCCGTCATGCTCAACCTCCCCGGTGGCGCGGAACTCGGCGCCGGCGGAATCGCGATTCTGGTGCTGGGATTCGTCCAGGCCGTGCTCGCGACCGCCGTGTTCCTGTTCGGTGCCGGGATCGTCAAGGAGCCCACAGGGCGCCCGAGCCGCACCCATGTCCACCCCGCCGCCTACGGACACCCGCAGGGCTACGCGCCGCAGCAGGGCTACGGTCCGCCGCAAGGTTATGGGCCCCAGCAGGGCTACCCCCAGATGCCCGGCTACGGACAGCCGCAGCCGAACGCCCCGCAGCAGTACGGGTACCAGCAGTCGCACCAGGCTCCGCAGCCCACGGCCGGCTACGGCCAGTTCCAGGCCGGGCAGCCCTACCAGGCGCAGCAGCCCACACAGCAGATGTCTGCGCAGCAGCAGCAGCAGTCGCAGCCGTCGGCGCAACCGCAACCGCAACCGCAGTCGCCTGCCCAGCCCGAACCCCCGCAGGGCGACACGTCCAGCGCACCCACCCAGGCCTTCGGGGCGCAGACCGAGAAGAAGGACGACGAGAAGTAGCTCCGCCCGAGCCGGCGTGAGCCAGTGGGGAGCGCCACGTCCCGGCGCGCCTGAGTGGCCACGCCGCACGCGGGTGCGACCCTCGAACCGATGACTTCTCTGCTTGGTCGCGGCACCCGCCGCGACACTTCCACTCGTCCCGACCGGAATCCCGGCGAGGCGCGCGCCCTGGTCGGCGTCGCCCTGCGCCCGACCGGTGTCGCGATCGTCCTGCTGTCCGCGGTCGTGCTGGTCACCCTGGTGTCGTCGAACAGCGACCTGACGGGGGCTGTCGGTGCAATCGCGGCGAGCTGGCTCGCACTGCAACAGGTTTCGCTCACGATCACCGACGCCCCGCTCGGGATCCTCCCGTTGCTCCCCACCGCGGTGCTGATGTGGGTGGTGGCGCGGGGCTGCGCGAGGGCGGTCGAACCGGAATCCGACCTGCGCGCCGCCGCCAAGGTGGTCGGCGCGGCCGTCGCGGGTCCGCTCGCTGCAACGCTCATCGCGTTGGCGGTGGTCACAGATGCGTCGGCGGTCACCTCGATCGGTTCTCCGAATGCTCTCGCGGCGATCGCGTGCGTGCTCGTGATCCATCTGTCGGCGTCGGCGGCAGGCGTTGTGTCGGTTGTCGGACGCATCCAATGCGCCGCTGTCGGGGCGCCCGCGTGGTTGCCGTCGGTGGCCCGGCTCGCGGTGCGCGCCGCGCTGCTGCTGTTCGCGGCCGGCAGCGCGGTTGCCGTGATCTCGCTCGTGTGGTCGTGGTCCGAGGTCGGCACGCTGCTCGGCGAGGGCGGCGGAGTCCTCGGGGTGCTGGGCCTGACGCTGCTGTCGGTGCTCTACCTGCCCAACCTCGCCGTCGGCGCCGTCGCGGTGCTCCTCGGCGGCACGGCACAGGCCGGCGGGACGACGCTGAGTGTCTTCGACATCGTGCCGGGCCCGGTGCCGCCGATGCCCGTTCTGGGCGGTGTCCCTGTCGAACTGGCCGGTTCCGCGTGGCCGGTCCTGCTTCTCGTTCCCGTCGCCGTCGGCGCGCTGCTGGGACGTGACTGCGGTCGACTGCTCCTGCCACTGCAGGACACCGCGTACACCGTGCTGGCCGCGGCGGCGGGTGCCGGAGTGCTCGCTGCGGCGGTCGGCTTCGTCGCGGGCGGCGATGTCGGCGCCTACGGATTCGTCGGCGTCGAACCGTGGGCTCTGGGCCTGCTGACCTTCGGTTGGCTGGTGTTGCCGGCTCTGGCCGTCGCCACCGTGCTCGCCCGGCGCAACAGCGTCGAACCCGACGCCGAGACGGTCTCCGACGGCGAGTCCGGCGAGTCCGTGGAGCCAGGCGAAACCGGTGTCTCGGGTGAGTTCGACACCCCCGAGTTCGAGGTGAAACGCCTCGCGCTACCGGCGATGCGCTATCGCTCCGAGCCCGACCCCGAGCTGGAACCCGAAACGGGCGTCGCGCCCGAATCGCCCGCGGAGTCAGGTGATCCGGTGGCCGAGGGCCCCGCGTCCGGTGAGGCTCTCGATGCCGAGGTCGTCGACGATGCAGACCCGCACACGCAGGATGCCGACGAGGGTCCGGCGGAGGCGCCGCTCGACGTCATCGAGGCGGAGGTCGAGACCGAGACCGATGATTCGGTGAAGGTGAAGGACGCCCCGGCGAGCCCCGCGGCGAACGAAGGCGACCTGCCGGACGGTCCGGTGCCCCCCAGAGACTAGGCTTGGGTCGGCCCGTGACGCGGTCCGATCGTCTCGAATACCAGGAGTAGTGCGCTGACTGCCACGCGTGACCAGCTGCGGCCCACGGTGCCCGCTCGGATCGTCGTACTCGCATCGGGGACGGGCAGCCTGTTGCAGGCGCTCATCGAGGCCACGCGCACCGAGGGCTACCCGGCGACCATCGTCGCTGTCGGGGTCGACCGGGACTGCGCCGCCACCGACCACGCCGACGCGGCAGACGTCGCGCACTTCAAGGTGTCGCTGCGCGATCACGCCGACCGTGCCGCCTGGGACGTCGCGCTCACCGAGGCAGTGTCCGCGCACGAGCCTGATCTGATCGTCAGCGCCGGTTTCATGAAGATCCTCGGCCCCGCGTTCATGGAGCGCTTCGCGGGCCGCATCATCAACACGCACCCCGCGCTGCTGCCGTCGTTTCCCGGCGCACACGCGGTGCGAGACGCGCTCGCATACGGCGTCCGGGTGACCGGGTCGACGGTCCATCTGGTCGACGGTGGCGTCGACACCGGCCCGATCCTGGCGCAGGAGCCGGTCGAGGTTCTCGACGGCGACGACGAGGCCGCGCTGCACGAGCGCATCAAGAATGTCGAGCGGAGACTGCTGGCCGAGATCGTGGCCGCCGTCGCCCTCCGAGGTGTTGTTTCCGACGGACGAAAGGCCGTGATCCCAAGTGAGTGAACGCAAGGCAGTGCGCCGTGCACTGGTCAGCGTCTACGACAAGACCGGCCTGGTCGAACTGGCCACCGGCCTGCACCAGGCCGGTGTCGAACTGGTTTCCACCGGTTCCACCGCTGCCAAGATCGCCGATGCCGGCATCCCGGTCACCAAAGTCGAAGACCTGACCGGCTTCCCCGAGTGCCTCGAGGGCCGCGTGAAGACGCTGCACCCTCGCGTGCACGCCGGTGTCCTCGCCGACACCCGCAAGCCGGAGCATCTCGCGCAGCTCGAGGAGCTGGGCATCGAGGCGTTCCAGTTGGTGATCGTGAACCTCTACCCGTTCACGCACACCGTCGCGTCGGGTGCCAGCCCGGACGAGTGCGTCGAGCAGATCGACATCGGCGGCCCGTCGATGGTGCGTGCGGCGGCCAAGAACCACCCGTCGGTCGCGGTCATCGTCGACCCGAAGAAGTACGAGGGCGTCCTCGCTGCGGTCGAGGCCGGCGGCTTCAACCTCTTCGAGCGGACCGCACTGGCCGCGCAGGCGTTCCAGCACACCGCGTCCTATGACGTCGCGGTCGCCAACTGGATGACGTCCACGCTGGTCGAGTCCGTCCCGAGCGGAGTGGAGGACGATTCGGCACAGTCGCAGTTCCCGCGGTGGGTCGGTGCGACGTGGGACCGTTCGGCGGTGCTGCGCTACGGCGAGAACCCGCACCAGGCTGCGGCGCTGTACGACAGCCCGGCCGGCCCGGCGGGCCTCGCGCAGGCGAAGCAGTTCCACGGCAAGGAAATGTCGTACAACAACTACACCGACGGTGACGCCGCGTGGCGTGCCGCGTACGACCACTCCGAGCCTGCCGTCGCGATCATCAAGCACGCCAACCCGTGCGGCATCGCGGTCGGCGCCGACATCGCCGAGGCGCATCGCAAGGCGCACGCGTGCGATCCGGTTTCCGCGTTCGGTGGCGTCATCGCCGCGAACCGTGAGGTGACCGTCGAGATGGCCGAGCAGGTCGCCGACATCTTCACCGAGGTCGTCATCGCCCCGTCGTACGCGCCGGGTGCCGTCGAGGTGCTGGCTCGCAAGAAGAACGTGCGTGTCCTCGAGGCCGCCGCTCCCACCGAGACCGGCATCGAACTGCGTCCGATCTCCGGCGGCGCGCTGCTGCAGGACCGCGACGTCCTCGACGCGGACGGCGACAATTCGGCCAACTGGACGCTCGTCGTCGGTGAGGCCGCGGACGCGAAGACCCTCGCGGACCTCGAGTTCGCGTGGCGCGCATGCCGTGCCGTGAAGTCCAACGCGATCCTGCTGGCGAACGACGGTGCCTCGGTGGGCGTGGGCATGGGTCAGGTCAACCGCGTCGACTCCGCGCATCTCGCGGTGCAGCGTGCCGGTGACCGTGCCAAGGGTTCGGTGGCCGCGTCCGACGCGTTCTTCCCGTTCCCCGACGGACTGCAGGTCCTGCTCGACGCCGGTGTCCGCGCCGTCGTCCAGCCGGGTGGATCGGTCCGTGACAACGAGGTCGTCGAGGCCGCCCGCGAGGCCGGCGTCACGCTCTACCTGACCGGTGCGCGCCACTTCGCGCACTGATCGGACCTTCGCTGCGACGCTCCCTCGTCGCGGTCTCGAGTGCCTCAGGCCGCGAGACCGGACGGGGGAGCGTTGTGCTGTGCGGACTCGACCAGCGCGCGGGCACTGGCGTCGTCGGTGCCCGAGATGACCAGGCGGGCCGCGCCGCGGGCGAGCAACTGACTGATGAGTTGCGCCGTGGCCGCATCCTGGCCTGCGTCGATGTGAGTGAGGTCGAGGGTGACGACCTGTCCGGTGAGGTCACCGGGCAGGTCCTGTCGGTGGGCGCTCAGTGCGCCGAGACGAAGCTTCATGTGTGGTTCTCCTGAACTGTGTATGGGTGAAAGCGGCAAAAGAAAAGGCACCCGAGGCGGTGTGCCTTCGGGTGCCCGAGAATGGTGCCGGTTACGGGTGACTCATTCTCGGTGCCGTCGATCGAAGGCTGCGGGGCTGTGCCACGCGGGTACGGCTGCAAATACGTGATCGTGAGAAAAATGCTTGCTGCGAAGCTGCATTGCATTCTTCGCGGGGCTTTCGACGCGCATCGTGACCGTACCTTTCTCGTGTGTGCCCGTTGGTTAACGGATGACCATACAGCAGTGACCGCCCGGCGACATCTCGGTTTTTTGTCGAGCGTGTCGCCGGGCCCTCCCGGCGGGGTGTCAGAGGCTGCGCAGCCAGCCCTCGAAACCGTCGGTGAACTCGGCCGACCACGGCAGCGGCGCGATGTAGTCGGCGCCCGTGGAGGCGTCGTCGCCGATCTCCTTGAGCACGTGGTTGGCGGTCGTCATCCGCAGCGACGTGAGGGCGGTGTGGGCGAGCGCGGCGTCGAGAGCGTCGACGTCGCTGCTGCTCAGCTGGATGTCCTTGGCCGAGCAACTCGTCACGACGGGCATCCCGGCGGGCAGATCTCCGGCGAGTTCGCGCGGGTCGAGCGCGTCCTCCTCGGCGAGGGCGCGGGCGTTGGCGGGCACCAGTCCGGCGGCGCGCAGCGGGTCCGGCAGGTCGTCGCTCAGCGTCGCATCGCTCCGCAGTGATTCGACGGCGCCGGCGAGCGCGACGCGCAACTCGTCTGCCAGTTCCACGGGCAGTTGCCCGGCGGCCACCACAGCCGTGAGCTGTCCGTCGATCTGCGTTGTCAGCAGGTCCAGCAGGCGGACCGCGAGCGGCTCGAGCAGGCCCACACCCGCGACGGCAGCGCCGCTGCCGGCAAGTGCCAGCGCGATCAGCGCGCCCTCGCTGTGGCCGACGGCGTACACCCGTTCGGGGTCGACGGCGGCTCGGCTCGCGAGGAAATCCAACCCCGCGCGGGCCGATTCGGTGAACACCGAGAAGCCCAGGTCGCCGATGTCCTCGATGTCGTAGGGCCCCAACCCGGTGGAGCCGCTGCCGAGCTTGTCGTAGCGCAGGCTCGCGTAGCCGTGCTTCTCGAGCAGGTCTGCGAGGAACGCGAGGGTGCCGATCGAGCCGGGCAGGAGCGCGCTGTCACCGTTGCGATCGGTGGGACCGCTGCCGGCGAGCAGCAGCACCGCGGGCGCGGGCGCGTCCGGGCCGGAGCCGACCGGGAGACGGAGGCTGCCGTGCAGAGTGATGTCGCCGGTGGTGAACGTGATCTCGGTGTCGGCCATGAGGTGTGTCTATCAGAGCGCGCTGTCGACTTCGTGCGCGTCGGCGGTCCCACGTGCCGAATCGCCCGAACACTCGTAACTTGGAGTGGTGACTGCCACACTGCCAGTGCATCTGCCGCGGACCCTCGGCCAACTCCGCGCGTCCGGACACCTCCAGCGTTCGGTCAAGGACGAGATGCGGGAGAACCTGCTCGCCGCGCTGCGTGACGGGGTCGATCCGTGGCCCGGCATCGTCGGTTTCGAGGAGACGGTGCTGCCGCAGCTCGAGCGGGCCCTCATCGCCGGCCACGACGTCGTGCTCCTCGGCGAACGCGGTCAGGGCAAGACCCGACTGCTGCGCACCCTGAGCCTGCTGCTCGACGAGTGGACGCCGGTGATCGACGGCTCCGAACTGGGGGAGCACCCGTACGAGCCGATCACCCCGATCTCGCTGCGCCGGGCCGCCGAACTGGGCGACGCGCTGCCGGTGACGTGGCGGCACCGCAGTGAGCGGTACGCCGAGAAGCTCGCCACCCCGGACACTTCGGTGGCCGATCTGGTCGGCGACGTCGACCCCGTCAAGGTTGCGGAGGGCCGCAGTCTCGGCGACCCGGAGACCATCCACTTCGGGCTGGTGCCCCGGGCGCACCGCGGCATCGTCGCGATCAACGAACTGCCGGACCTGGCCGAGCGAATCCAGGTGTCGCTGCTCAATGTCATGGAAGAACGCGACATCCAGGTCCGCGGGTACACCCTGCGGTTGCCGCTCGACGTGCTGCTCGTCGCCAGCGCCAACCCCGAGGACTACACCAACCGGGGCCGCATCATCACCCCGCTCAAGGACCGGTTCGGTGCCGAGATCCGCACGCACTACCCGTCGATGCTCGAGGACGAGATTGCGGTGGTCCAGCAGGAGGCGAACCTGCAGGCCGTCGTGCCGCACCACCTGCTCGAGGTCCTTGCCCGGTTCACTCGCTTGCTGCGCGAGTCGACGTCGGTGGACCAGCGCTCGGGCGTCTCGGCCCGCTTCGCGGTGGCGGGCGCCGAGACGGTGAGCGCTGCCGCGGTGCATCGCAGCGCGGTGCTCGGCGAGGCCGAGGCGGTGGCCCGTCCCATCGATCTCGGCACGATCGTCGAGGTACTCCGCGGCAAGGTCGAGTTCGAATCCGGTGAGGAGGGAAGGGAACTCGAGATCCTCGAGCACCTGCTACGGCGCGCCACCGCCGACACCGCGCGCATCCGACTGGGTGGCATCGACCTCGCGCCGCTCGTGGCGGCCGTCGAACTGGGGCAGCCCGTGGTGACCGGGGAACGGGTCACCGCCAAGGCCCTGCTCGGCGAACTTCCCGAACTCGACGTGCTCGACGACGTGGCACGTCGCCTCGGCGCGGAGACCGACGGGGAGCGTGCCTCGGCCGCCGAACTCGCCCTCGAGGGCCTGTACCTGGCACGGCGGATCTCCAAGAACCCCGACGAGAACGGTCAGGCCGTCTACTCGTAGTCGGAATTCGTGAAGGGAGACGGGATGTCTCGCGGAGCCCGCTACGGCCCGTACGAAGGCGGCGATCCACTGGCGCCCCCGGTGGATCTGCGGGACGCGCTGTCCGCTATCGGTGACGACGTGCTCGAGGGTGCGTCGCCGCGCCAGGCGCTGCGGGAATTGTTGCGGCGTGGCATCGGGGACCGGCGCGGACTCGACGACCTGGCCGCGCAGGCCAACAAGCGGCGCCGGGAACTGCTGCAGCGCAACAACCTCGGCGGCACCCTCGACGAGGTGCGGGAACTGCTCGATCGTGCCGTGCTCGAGGAACGGAAGGCGCTCGCGCGTGCTCTCGACGACGACGCCCGGTTCGCGGAGATGCGCATCGAGGAACTGCCGCCGTCCACCGCGCAGGCCGTCGCGGACCTGGCCGATTACGACTGGCGCAGCAGCCAGGCGCGTGAGGATTACGAGAAGATCCGCGACCTGATGGGACGCGAACTGCTCGATCAGCGGTTCGCCGGCATGAAGCAAGTGCTCGAGGGCGCCACGGACGAGGATCGCGAGAGTATTCGGGAGATGCTCGCGGATCTGAACTCGTTGCTGGACAGCCATGCTCGCGGAGAGGACACCACGCAGCAGTTCGAGGAGTTCATGGACCGTCACGGTGAGTTCTTTCCCGAGAACCCACGCAACACGGAGGAACTGCTCGATTCGCTGGCCCGCCGGGCAGCGGCCGCGCAGCGGCTACGCAACTCGCTCACCCCCGACCAGCGCGCCGAACTGGACGCCCTGGCGCAGCAGGCCTTCGGCGATCCGTCGCTCATGAATCAGCTGGACCGGCTGGACGCGCACCTCCAGTCGGTTCGGCCGGGTGAGGACTGGAACGGCTCGTCGCAGTTCCGGGGCGACGAGGGCCTCGGGCTGGGGGAGGGGACGTCGGCGATGGCCGACGTCGCCGATCTCGAGCGGCTGTCCGAGCAACTGTCGCAACAGTATCCGGGAGCACAGCTCGACGACATCGACACCGAGGCGCTCGCCCGGCAACTCGGCGGTGAGGCCGTCGCCGACGCGCGCACGCTCGCCGATCTCGAGCGGGCGCTGCAGCAACAGGGGTTCTTCGACCGTGCGCCCGACGGTCAATGGCGGCTGTCGCCGAAGGCGATGCGTCAGTTGGGGCAGACGGCGCTTCGGGACGTCGCCGGACGTCTCGCAAACCGCGGCGGACAGCGTGAGACCCGTCGCGCCGGGTCGATGGGGGAGCCGACGGGGGCGTCGCGGTCGTGGGAGTTCGGGGACACCGAACCGTGGGACGTCACGCGGACACTGACCAACGCGATTCTGCGTGAGCCCGGCCGGATGCCGGTGCGGATGACGGTGGCCGACGTCGAGGTCGCCGAGACCGAGCAGCGGGCGCAGGCCGCGGTCGCGCTGCTGGTGGACACGTCGTTCTCGATGGTGATGGACGGGCGCTGGGTGCCGATGAAGCGCACCGCACTCGCCCTGAACCACCTGGTGACCACGCGGTTCCGGGGAGACGCCCTGCAGCTCATCGGGTTCGGCCGCTACGCCCAGGCCCTGTCCGCCACAGAACTCGCCGGACTGGACGGCGCGTGGGATCAGGGAACCAACCTGCACCACGCGCTGCTGCTCGCGGCCCGGCACCTGCGCCGGCACCCCAACGCACAGCCCGTCGTGCTCATCGTCACCGACGGCGAACCCACCGCGCATCTCGAGCCCGACGGTCAGGCGTACTTCGACTACCCGCCGAGTGTGCGAACGCTGGGACTCACGGTCCGGGAACTCGACACTCTCGCCCGTCTCGGCGCGCAGGTCACGATCTTCCGGCTCGGCGACGACCCGGGCCTGGCGCGGGTCGTGGACCGGATGGCCCAGCGCGTCGGTGGGCGGGTGGTGGCGCCCGACCTCGACGGTCTCGGTGCCGCCGTCGTCAGCGACTACATGCGGATGCGCCGACCCGGCAGGTGACCGACCCGCGTCGCTACTGACTGGCGATCTGAATGAGGTTGCCGCACGTGTCGTTCAGGACCGCCACGGTCACCGGACCCATCTGCAGCGGTTCCTGGGTGAACACGACGCCACGGTCCTTCAGTCGCTCGTATTCGGCCCGGACGTCGGGGACGGTGAAGGCGGTGAAGGGGATGCCGTCGGCGACGAGGGCCTCCTTGAATGCCTTCGAGGCCGGATGCTGGTCGGGTTCGAGCACCAGTTCGGTGCCGTCGGGTTCCTCGGCCGAGACGACGGTGAGCCATCGGTGTTCGCCGAGGGGGATCTCGTTCTTCTTCACGAAGCCCAGGACGTCCGTGTAGAACGCGAGTGCCTTGTCCTGGTCGTCGACGTACACGCTGGTCAGGCTGATCTTCATGACAACGAGTATGGCATCAGGTCAACAGCGCCGCGACGAGCGCGATCGCGGGGATCGAGGCGAGGGTGGTGACGAAGGCGGCATCGCGGGCGAGAACCATGCCGCGCTGGTACCGGCTGGCGTACACGAATACGTTCTGCGCGGTGGGCAGAGTCGAGACGACGACGATCGCGAACAGTTCGTGACCGTCGAGGCCCATCACGAACCGGGCCATCACATACGCGAGGACGGGCTGCACGAAGATCTTGAGCGCGGACGCGAGCGCGACGTCGCGTCGCGGGCTCGCACCCTTCTCCAGCACTCGCACGCCGTACAGGGACAGGCCGAACGCGAGCAGCGCGCCCGGCACCGAGGCGCCGCCGATCAGTTGGAACGGCTGCATCAACGCCTCGGGCGGCGTCCATCCGGACACTGCGACGACGAGACCGGCGGCGCCCGCCACCACGATCGGGTTCTTGAACGGCGCGGTGACCGTCTCGAGCCGGGACGCGCCCTGACGCGTCGTGCTGATGTCGAGCACCGTGAGCGCGATCGGCGAGAAGATCATGATCTGGAACAGCAGTAGCGGCGCCACGAACGACGCGTCACCGAGCACGAAGACGGCGATGGGGATGCCCAGGTTCGCCGAGTTCACGTACGACGACGCAAGCGCGCCGATGGCCAGTTCCGGAAGCGGCCGGCGAAGCCACAGGCGCGCGATCAGGAGGTAGATGCCGGCGACCGCGAAGGCCGTCGCCGCAGCGACCGCAAGGGTGGGGGAGAACACCACCGACAGGTCGGAGTTCGCGAGGGTGTCGAACAGGAGGGCCGGCGTGGCGACGAAGAACACCAGGCGGCTGAGCACGACCTGCCCGTGCTCGCCGAGGGTCCCGCTGCGACCGAGGAAGAACCCGATCGCGATGACGACGAAGATGACCGTGAAGCCTGCGACCACACCCGACACTGCCTACGTCCGCCGATCTACCGAGGTGTCGCTGAACTGCATATACCGGCGGGAACTCTACTCGCGGGCCGTCCGACCGCTGCGACGGGCCGGTTGTGTGAGCCGCTGCCGATTCCGGGCGCCGAGCACTGCTACCGTTCCTTTCGTGGGAATTCAACCGCCGGAGGAATCTTCACGCTCGAAGCGTGGTGTCTACGGCATTTCGGTGACGTCCGAGCTGTCCGGGATCGGTCCGCAGACGCTCCGCCTGTACGAAAGTCGTGGGCTGATCGCGCCGTCGCGTACCGCGGGCGGCACCCGCAGGTACAGCGAGGACGACCTGCACCGGCTCACCCGGATCGGTGAACTGGTCGCGCTCGGCGTGAACCTCACCGGAATCGGTCTCATCCTGACACTCGAGGACGAGCGCGCCGAGTTGCGCGCCGAGAACGCCCGCCTGCGGGCCGCAGCCGAATCTGCTGTGTAGGAGCCGACACCGTCGAGTCCGATCCTGCGCCTACCCGAAGAGGACGATCGAGTGCCCCGCACACATGAACACGCCGACCGCTACTCCGACGCGTTGACGACGCTGGCCGCCGCGACGCATCGGCCCACCAACGTTGTGAATATCGGCGGCGTGTACGCGATCCGCGTCGATTTCGCCTTCGGTATGTACGTGCTCGCGACCAACACCGAGCACGGACTGAGCAGTGACCCCGACGCGCGGGACATCTGGCTCGTGCGGTTCTTCGAGCAGAATTCGGACGCGTCGGCGGAGGACATCGAACTGGTCGCAGCGCGGCACGAGTGGCTGGCCGACGCATTCGATCTGGTGATCGCGGAACTGATAAGCACCGGAAAGTGGGTGTCGTCGGACGCCATGTTCCACGAGATCGCACCGCGACCGGACGTGGAGAACGAGTCGGACAGCTAGCCCTCGCCCAGCCGGAAGATGCCGTCGCTCGCGTCGAAGCGGACGCGGCGTGAGTCGAAGGCGCGAGTGATCGCACCGGATGCGACGAGGGTAGCGGGGCTGCCGTCGACGACGGTTCCGTCGCCCGCCGCGAGCCATACGTGCTGCGACGTGCGCAGCACCAGTTCCACGTCGTGGGTGGACAACAGCACCGTGATGCCGGCGTCGGTGGCGATCTCCTCGAGGAGCGCCAGCAGTTCGACGCGCGCGGCCACGTCGAGGTAGGCGCTGGGCTCGTCGAGCACCAGCAGCGCCGGGTGCTGCACGAGCGCCCGTGCGATGAGCACCCGCTGGCGCTGTCCGTCGGACATCTCGTGCAGTCGCACGTCGGCGAGGTCGGTGGCGCCCATGCGGTCGAGGCTCTCGGCGATCAGACGCTTCTCGTCGTCGCCCAGCCGTGACGCGAAGCCCTGGTGGGGGAGGCGTCCGAGTGCGGCCACCTCGCCGCCCGTGAGCAGGCCGCCGTCGACACGATCGGTGAGGACCACCGCGATCCTGCGCGCGCGGTGCGCGGGGGACAGCGTGGTGACGTCCACGCCGTCGAGCAGGACCGACCCGCCGAGGATGCGCTGCAGACCGGCGACCGAGCGGAGCAGAGTCGACTTGCCCGCGCCGTTGGGGCCGAGCAGCGCGGTGACCTGCCCGGCGTGCGCGATCAGGCGCAGATCGCTCAGGATCCTGCGAGCGGGGCGTCCGGGGTAGCCGACGGTGACGTCGTCGAGCACGAGTGTCATGCGACGCTCCCGGCCTGCGCGCGGCGTGACCGCAGCAGCACGAGGATCACCACGGGCGCGCCGACGAGCGCGGTCACGACGTTGAGGGGCAGGACGCCGTCGCGCCCCGGCAACTGCGCGACCACCGAACAGAGCAGCGACACGGCGGCGCCCATGAGCACCGCGCCGGGCAGCAGGATTCGGTGGTCCGACGTCCCGAGCGCCAGCCTCGCGAGGTGCGGGACCGCGATGCCGAGGAACGCGATGGGACCACAGAACGCGGTGACGGCACCGGCGAGCAGCGCGGCCGATGCGATCGCAACGGTGCGGGTGCGGATCAGGTGGACGCCCATCGAGTGGGCGTAGTCCTCGCCGAGCAGCATCGCGTTGAGGGCCCGCACCAGCGTCGCGGCCAGCACGATACCGACGATGACAGCGGGCACCAGAACCCGCAGATCCGACCACGACGCACCGGCGTACGACCCCAGGCTCCACAGGATGAACTGCTGCATCTGCGCGGGCTGCGAGAACGCGACCAGCAGCGAGACGACCGCGCTGGTGACCGACCCGACCATGACGCCGACGATGAGCAGTGTGACGACGGAACGGACCCAGCGCGAGATGGCAAGGACCAGCAGCAGCACCGCGAGCGCGCCGATCGCGGCGGCCACGGCGATTCCGAGCCGTCCCGTCCCCGCGACCGCCGCGAAGACACCGGCGCCGGTGCCAGAGCCCAGGACCACCAGCGCGACACCCAGGCTGGCGCCGGAGGACACTCCGAGGATGTACGGGTCGGCGAGCGGATTCGCGAACAGTGTCTGCATCAACAGACCCGCGACCGCGAGCGCGGCGCCCGCGCACGCGGCGGTGACCACCCGCGGCAGACGAATGTCCGCGATGAGAGTGGTCCAGCGCTCGGACCCCGCGTCACCGGTGAACAGGTAGCGGGCGGTGGTGCCGAACGGGATCGTCACCGACCCCACCGAGACCGCGAGGATCGTGGCCGCGACGACGAGCGCGACCAGCGCTGTGACGGCAGCGGCGGTGCGGTTCACTGCAGTCGGCGGTAGAAGGTGAACTCGTGGCCGGGCAGCAGGTCCGGGTGGGCGATCGCGATGAGGTCGGCAAGCACCAGGTCGGGACGCAGGACGCCCTGCTCGTAGATGTCGAGCGCGCCGGCATCGGTCACGCGTGCCGACGACGTCCACACCTGCCCGTCGCGGAACGCTGCGAACTCGGCGAGGCGGGGTTCTGCGCCGATCGCGTCGGCCTTGGTCGTGTTGGACGACGTACTGATCGCGAGCGGGAAGTCTCCGGCCTTCGCGAAGACCGTCTCGAGGTCTGTCTGCAGGCTGCCCGTGCCGGGTTCGGTCATCCACGGGTGCGAGATGCGCGCCGTCGCGTACAGGTCGTTGGAATAGCTGGCCAGCGGCACGGACCAGGCGCCCTGGTACGGCAGACCGGGAACGATCGGCACGGGCGCCGTGTTCGCGGCGAGCGTCGTGTACTTGTCGTACCCGGTGACGATGCCGTCGAACGTCTCGGTGGCCTGCTGCTCGGTGCCGGTGAGCGCGGCGAAGAACTTGATCCATTCGGCGCGGCCCAGTGGATCCGTCTCGAGCCAGTCGTAATTGTCGAGGACCGGGATCTCGGACCGTTCGATCACCGCGAACGCGGGATCGGTGAAGCCACCGGTCACGAAAGCCTGCGGCGCCTGCGCGACGACGGCCTCGGCATCGACCTGACCGGCGGTGGCGAACTGCGTGACCCCGTCGTCGGCAATGTGTTTGCGCGCGGCCTCGCTGTAGACGTAGTCGGCGCTCGCGAAGCCCGTCAGGACGTCGAGCTTGCCGAGCGCCTCGAGGCTCGGAAGATGCGTGGTCGACTCGGCGAACAGGTTCGTCACGGGAGTGGCGACCTGCTGCGCGCCGGCCAGATCACCGGTCAGTTCGGGGGCCGGGGCGCCGCAGCGGGTGAGCACATACGACTCGTCGGCCTGGCCGGGCTGTCGAACCGTCAGCACCTGGTACGAGTTGTGGTACTCGATGTCGAAGTTCTCGGCGTACTCGACGCTCTGCTTGTTCGGGAAGTAGTCGGTGCCCGCATCGAAGTCGGTGATGCAGTCAGCGGCACCGCCTCCCGCGGAGGTCGACGAATCGGACGAGCAGGCTGCGACGCCGCCCACGGTGAGGGCGGTCGCGGCGAGAACAGCGACGGTACGGAACGAAAACGACACCCGGAGAATCTAGCGTGCAGCGGCAGCGATCCCTGCGGCACTTACCCCGAACGGAAGGGCGCTAGCGGTTGGTGAAGGGCAGGAGCGCCATTTCGCGAGCGTTCTTGACGGCCACGGCGACCTGGCGCTGCTGCTGCGGGGTCAGGCCCGTGACTCGGCGGCTGCGGATCTTGCCGCGGTCCGAGATGAACGTGCGGAGCAGGTTGACGTCCTTGTAGTCGACAGTCTCGATACCGGCGGCGATCAGCGGGTTCTTCTTGGGGCGACGGCCCTGCTCGCTGCGTGATTTCTTCGACGGTGACCTCTTGACTGCCATTGCTCTTCCTTCCGCAGTGTCTCGACGGGCGCAATTCTACCGGACTCGTGTCCAGTCGCGGCGGCCATGCGAGGCTGTCCGCGTGCTGCTCGAGACCCTCGAACTGGTGGGCATCGTCGCGTTCGCCGCGTCCGGTGCCCTGGTCGGGGTGAGTAAACGCTTCGACGTTTTCGGGGTGTGCGTGGTCGGAGCCTTCACCGGAGTCGGCGGCGGCATCGTCCGCGACCTCCTTCTGGGCATCCACCCTCCGACGTCGCTGACCAGTTGGCCGCTGCTGGGCACCGCGTTGGCGACCTCGGTGGTCGTGTTCTTCCTGCACTCGGCGCTCGGCAGGCTGCGCCGCGAGATCCTGGTGCTCGACGCGCTCGGCATGGGACTGTTCGCGAGCACCGGCGCCGCGATCGCGCTCGACGCGGGGGCCGGCGCGCTCGCATCAGCGCTGATCGGGGCGACCGCTGCGATCGGCGGCGGCATCCTGCGCGACGTGCTGGTGAACGAGGTGCCACTGTTGCTGCACCGCGACCTGTACGCGATCCCGGCGCTGCTGGGAGCCGCGTTCGTGGTGGCCGGCACGTCGGCCGGGCTGGCCGACAACACGTGCCTCGTGATCGGGACCGTCGTCGCGTCGGGCCTGCGACTGATCGCTATGTGGCGGCACTGGAGCCTGCCCGGCCCGCGCCGGCCCCGGGAGTGACCCGACACGCGTGAACGGGATCCTCTCAGCGGGATCTCAGTCGGTGGGGCCAAAATGTCGGCATGCGCATATTGGTGGTCGACGACGACCGGGCGGTGCGGGAGTCGTTGCGACGGTCCCTGAGCTTCAACGGCTACACCGTCGACCTCGCCGTCGACGGACTCGACGCCCTCGAGAAGGTGACCGCGTCCCGTCCCGATGCGCTCGTGCTCGACGTCATGATGCCGCGACTGGACGGGCTCGAGGTCTGCCGTCGCCTGCGCAGCACCGGCGACGATCTGCCTATTCTCGTTCTCACTGCCCGTGATTCGGTGTCGGAGCGGGTCGCCGGACTGGATGCCGGCGCCGACGACTACCTGCCCAAGCCCTTCGCGCTCGAGGAGTTGCTGGCACGCCTGCGCGCCCTGCTCCGACGCGCGACGCCCGTCGCGGGCGACGACTCCGAAGCGATGACGTTCGAGGACCTGACACTGGATCCCGTCACCCGCGAGGTGACGCGTGGCGGGCGCTCGATCAGCCTCACCCGCACCGAGTTCGCGCTCCTCGAGATGCTGATGGCGAACCCGCGCAGGGTCCTGTCCCGCAGCCGCATCCTCGAGGAGGTGTGGGGGTACGACTTCCCGACGTCGGGCAATGCGCTCGAGGTGTACGTGGGCTACCTGCGGCGCAAGACCGAGGCGGACGGTGAGCCCCGCCTGATCCACACGGTGCGCGGCGTCGGCTACGTCCTGCGGGAGACACCCCCGTGATGGTTGCTCCCTTCGGCAGGCCCGGTCAGCAGCAGCAGCCGCCGGGGCCCATGCCCCCGTGGGGCCCGATGCGGCCCGTCCAGCACGAGATGCGGCCACCGATGCCGCTGACGCGTTCGGTGTCACTGCGCTGGCGGGTGACGCTGCTCGCGGCGTCCGTCGTCGCCGTCGCCGTCGCGCTGATGGCGTTCGCGGCGTACGCGGTGGTGTCGCGGGCGCTGTACGCCGACGTCGACCACCAGCTGCAGTCGCGCGCGTCGGCCATCGTCGACAACGACCTCATCACGTTCGATCCCCGCTACATCGCGGGCGCCACCCTCTACACCACCGATATCAGTGTGGCGCTGATCTTCCCGGACCTGAACAAGTACATTCCGCCCGGCTCCGTCGTGCCGATCGGACCTGCGGAACTGGCCGTCGCGCGCGGACAACTCGACTCGTCCCTGCGGACCGTGGAGGGCAATCGGGTGCTGGCCGAACGGACCCGGGACGGCAGCACACTGGTGATCGCCCAACGGCTCGAACCGACCGAGGACGTGCTCGACCGGCTCGCGTGGGTGCTGTTCGTCGTGGGCGGCTGCGGCGTCGTGCTCGCCGCAGCGGCCGGAACCACCGTCGGCCGGACCGGTCTGCGACCGATCGGCAGGCTCACCGCCGCGGCCGAGCGGGTCGCGCGCACCGACGACCTGACGCCCATTCCCGTGACCGGCAACGACGAACTCGCCCGGCTCACCGTCAGTTTCAACACCATGCTCCGCGCGCTCGGGGAATCACGGAACCGGCAGAGCCGACTGGTGGCCGACGCCGGACACGAATTGCGGACGCCGCTCACGTCGCTGCGCACCAACATGGAGTTGCTGATCGCATCGAGCCGACCCGGGGCCCCGAGCATCCCCGATCAGGACATGGCGGACCTCCGCGAGGACGTCGTCGCGCAGATCGAGGAACTGTCCACGCTCGTCGGCGACCTCGTCGACCTGGCCCGTGAGGACGCTCCCGAGACGGTCTTCGAACTCGTCGACCTGAGCGAGGTCGTCGAACGATCGCTCGAGAAGGCGCGACGTCGGCGCAACGAGATCGACTTCGAGGCGCAGACGACACCGTGGTTCATCTACGGCGACCAGGCGGGGCTGTCGCGGGCGGTCCTCAACGTCCTCGACAACGCCGCCAAGTGGAGTCCGACGGGCGAACGGGTGGACGTCACGATGCGTCAGATCGGGGACAGGCTGCTCGAACTCGTCGTCGACGACGCCGGCCCCGGCATCCCGGCCGAGGATCGGGAACTCGTCTTCGAGCGGTTCTACCGGTCCACCGCGTCTCGTTCCATGCCGGGATCGGGTCTGGGGCTGGCCATCGTCCGGCAGGTCGTGACCAAGCACGGTGGCACGATCGCGGTGGAGACGTCGGACCGCGGTGGCGCCCGGATCCGCATTGTGTTGCCGGGCGAGCCTCTGCCCGACGCGCGCTGACACTACCGGTCGGTATCGCGTCCGAATTGCCGTGCTGGCCAGCGTCGCAAGGACAAAGGAAACTGATAGGAGCATCTCAGGGGCCTCTCAGCCGGGCCCGGCAGTCTGGTACTCAGCGACCGGACCAGTGCCGCCCCACACAGGCGGTCATGACAGAAAGCGGTGCGATGACCGACGACCGTACTCCTCACGGCGACCCGAACCAGGGCAATCCCTACCAGGGTCATCCCGCCCCGAATGCTCCGCAGCAGGGCGAGGGCCAGCATCCGTCGGCTCCGCGTGATCCGTGGAGCGCCGGCGCCGGCTACCACCCGACGGCGCCGTTCAACACCGGCTATCCGGGCGGTCCCGGCCAACCCGGCCCGGGCTACCCCCAGCGGCCCGGCTACCAGGCGGGCTACCACTCGACCGAGCAGATCCCGACGAGCGGCGTCACGGGCACCATCCCGACCACGGGCGCTCCGGTGCCCTCCGAGCCCCGCAAGGTCGGCCGGTCGGCGCTCGTCGCCGGGGCCATCGCGCTCGCGCTCGTGAGCGGCGGTATCGGTGGTGTCGTGGGATCGCTCGCGTCGTCGAACAACACCGGGAACGCCCCCGTCTCGAACGCCCTCGACGCGCCGAAGGCGAGCACCAGTCCCGCGTCGAACGCACCGGAAGGTTCCGTCGAGGCGGTCGCGGCCAAGGTCGTGCCGAGCGTCGTGCAGATCCAGGTGGCGGGCACCCGCGGCGAGGGTGAGGGCTCCGGCGTCATCCTCTCGTCCGACGGACTGATCATGACGAACAACCACGTCATCGCCGGCGGCGGAACGGACGGCAAACTGCTGGTCGCCTTCTCCGACGGCAGCACCGCGCCCGCGACGCTCGTCGGCACCGACCCGACCTCGGACATCGCGGTCATCAAGGTCGACGGCAAGTCGGGTCTGACCCCGGTCGACCTGGGATCCTCCGAGGACGTCAAGGTGGGCGAGGAGGTCGTCGCGATCGGGTCGCCGCTCGGACTGGCGGGCACCGTCACCGCCGGCATCGTCTCAGCGCTCGACCGGCCCGTGTCGACGAGCGGCGAGGCCGGGAACCAGAACACCGTCATCGACGCGATCCAGACCGACGCCGCGATCAACCCCGGCAACTCGGGTGGCGCGCTGGTGAACATGGAAGGCCAGTTGATCGGCGTCAACACTGCGATCGCGACGGCCGGCGGCCAGGGCGGATCCATCGGCCTCGGCTTCGCGATCCCCGTCGACCAGGCCCGCCGCATCGCCGACGAACTCGTGAAGACCGGCAAGGCCACGCAGGCGATCATCGGCGTCCAGGTCTCAGCCAAGGAGACGACGGGCGGCGCCACGGTCGTCGACGTCACCGGCGGCGGACCGGCCGAGAAGGCGGGCATCCCGAAGGGCGCCGTCGTCACCAAGGTCGACGATCGGGTCATCACGAGTGGTGACTCGCTGATCGCGGCCATCCGGTCGCACGCCCCCGGCGACACGGTGAGCGTGACGTACAAGGATCCGTCGGGCAGCGTGAAGACCGTCGATGTCGCACTCGGCACTGCGCCGACCACCGGTGGCCGTTGATGAACTTCGCAAAGCGTCCGACGCCGCGGATTGACCGCCATGTCCCGACGGTGTCGGGCGCTGCCACTACGGTGGGAACCATGGAACTCGAATCACCGATGGCCGGACGAGCACTCGTCGTGATCGTCGACGATCGCACTGCACACGGCGACGTCGACTCGACGGGGCCCCTGGTCACCGAACTGCTCACCGAAGCCGGTTTCCTGGTGGACGCGACGGTCGCGGTGGCCGCGGACGAGGTGGAGATTCGCAACGCCCTGAACACTGCCGTGATCGGTGGCGTGGATCTGGTCATCTCGGTCGGCGGCACGGGCGTCACGCCGCGCGATGTCACGCCGGATGCCACGGCTGACGTCCTGGATCGGGAGCTGACCGGCATCAGTGAGGCGCTGAGGTCCTCGGGCCTGGCGGCGGGTGCCGTCGACGCGGTGATCTCGCGTGGGCTGGTCGGGATTTCGGGGAGCACGCTGGTGGCCAATCTCGCGGCGTCGCGGGCGGCCATCCGCGACGGGATGGCGACGCTGACTCCGTTGGCGAGTTACGTCATCGGTCAGTTGTCGGCGATCGACGAATGATGAAGGAGCGCGCGTAGTCATGTCGGACGAGTCAGAGACGGCCCGTCGCGCCCGGGCGAACCGGGCGCGCCTGGATGCCGTGTTCGGCACGGTGCTGCCGGACCAGACGTCGGACGAGCGGTCGCGCGACGGCGAGTCGCGCGGTGACGGCGACGGCGGTCAGGACGATTGGCTGCGCCGCCAGGTGCCGCCGCACCACGGCTGAATTTCTTCTGCTGCACAACATTATTCGAGCAAGATGCGAGCGGTGCGCGTGTCCCGAACGGGATTGCGCGCACCGCTCGCATTGCTGTCGAGGGTCGGTTCAGTCGTCGATCTGTGTGTGCTTGCCGTCGGATGAGGGCGACGAATCGCCGATGCGGCCCTCCGCCAGGATGTCGCGAATCTGGATGAGGAGATCGGTTTCGCTGGCCTTCTTGTCCTCTTTCACCGTTGCGAAACGGGCCTTCGCGGCGTTCGCGGGCAGGACCAGCACGAAGTAGACCACCGCCGCGATGATGACGAAGTTGATGATTGCGGTCACCACGGCGCCGATGTTGACGAACGTTGCGGCGTTGCCGTCGATGATCTCCTTCCCCCAGCCGAGGTCGGATCCGCCGATCGCGGCGATGAGCGGGCTGATGATGTTCGTCGTGAACGCGGTCACGATCGCCGTGAACGCCGTACCGATCACCACGGCGACGGCTAGATCGAGAACGTTTCCTCTGAGCAGGAAGTCCTTGAATCCCTTGAGCATCAGTGCCCCCTCGGTTCGGGTGTCCATCCGGATGTCGAGTCCACCAGCGACCCTAATTGACCGGGATTCGAGTCGTGGGCCGTCAGCGCAGAGTCACCGTGATCGCGTCGGTCAGCGACGCCGTCGCCACCGCACCGGCGTCGGGAGCCGGCAGTGCGAGCATGACGACGCGGTCGCGGCGCCCGCCGCCGGATTCCTCGGGGGCGACGAGGACAACCGTGGCGTCGGTCGCGAGCACTGTCGCGGTGGGGCGCTTCGAGTCGGCCGACCCGGTCGGCTGTTCCACGGTGAGGACGTCGACGCGGTCACCGGCGCGGATGAGTTCGGACAGTCCCGGATCCGTCAACCGGACCGGCACCATGCGCGCATCGGCCGATCCCGCGGCCGCCTCGGTCAGACGCGGACCCAGGAGCCGGAGGTCGGTGAGGATCTCGCCGACACGGACGGGGGAGGCGACGGTGCGGCCGGAGACCTCCCCGACGTCTCGTACGGCGCCCTCGGGGGCGTCGGCATCGGGTCGATTCACCGCGCGGATGTCGTCAGGGGAGAGGACGTCGCCGGGCGCCAGATCGCGCGCAGCGACCAGGACCGGGGACCCCGAGTCGTCGAGGCCGTCGCGCAGCAGGAGGACGCCGGCGGCGACGATCAGGACGGCGGCGGTGACCCGTCGTGCGGTGTCGGTGCGTGCCCAGTCCGGGCGCACGAGGACGCCGACCCGGTTGCGCATGGTCGGCGCGAGTGACGATCCCGCACTCGGCCCGCGGAGACGGACGGAAGACTTCGGCATGGGTCGGACGCTACGGCCGGGTGCGCGGAACCGGCCGAGTCGTTCCTGGGCGAACGAACCGGCCTGTGGATAGGCCGGGTGCTGTGGAGAAAGCGGTTCGGGCGGAGACTAGCTCGCTGCGGCAGTACTGGACGAGCTCGTGGTCGAGGACGCCGGGGAAGCCGAAGATGCCGAGGTGGACTCCGACTTCTTCGCGGGCTCGCTGACCGTGCTGGAGCCGCCGCCGCGGCTGTCGGTGCGGTAGAAGCCGCTGCCCTTGAAGACGATGCCGACCGAGTTGAACAGCTTGCGGAGCTTGCCCGAGCATGCCGGGCACACGGTCAGGGTGTCGTCGCTGAACGACTGCACGATGTCGAACTTGTTGTCGCACTCGGTGCAGGCGTACGAGTAGGTGGGCACTGGGTTCCTCCGCACTGTGTAGTCAAACCGCAGGTGTTGGCACTCTACAGTCGACAGTGCCAACAGTGCGAACCAGCCTTCTATTTCCGCAGGTACCGAAACGTCGTGGATGTCACTCGGGGCGCAGCGCGACGAGCCCGCGACCCGGAGTGAGCGCGTACTGCATCGGCACGTCGTGCGGATCACCCGGCAGCGCCGGTACCAGCTCGGAGTCCCGGACCACCGCCACCAGAGCCGCGCCCGGATCGGCCGAGCCGAGGGTGCGGTCGTAGTACCCGGCGCCGCGGCCGAGCCGGACGCCGTGCTCGTCCACCGCGAGTGCCGGCACGAAGATCACCGAGGCCGCCGCGATCTCTCCGGTGGGCAGGACCGGGCCGGTGGGTTCGCGAAGGCCGTGCCCGGCCCGTGCCAGGTCGAAGTCGCCGGTGAACTCGGCCCACGCGAGTGGTCCCGGTTCGCCGGTGACCGGCACCAGCACCCTGGCGCCGGCCGCGCGCAGTGCCTCGAGCATCTCGATCGAACCGGGTTCCGAGCCGACGGGTACATACGCGCACACAGTCGTCGCCGCGCCCGTCGGAGCCGACGCGGTGACGAACGACACGGACGCCGACGCCAATGACCGGGCCTCGGCGGCTCGTGTCTCGGCGGACAGTGTGCGGCGTTCCCGGAGGATGCGAGCACGCCATTCCGGCTTGGAGAGCGGATCCATGACCGCCACCTTAGGATCGCTCCGTCCGGCCGCGGGGGCCGGATGGATAGGGTGGTGAGTTATGACAGATGCCGTCACCAATGCAAACAGGTGCTTTCGGACGGCGGTCGTTCCCGCTGCAGGTATGGGAACACGCTTCCTACCTGCAACGAAGACCGTCCCGAAGGAGTTACTCCCGGTGGTCGACACCCCGGGGATCGAATTGGTGGCAGGAGAGGCGGCCGACTCCGGAGCCAACCGCCTCGTCATCGTGACGTCGCCCGGTAAGGACGGTGTCGTCGCTCACTTCGTCGAGGACCTCGTTCTCGAGAGCAAGCTCGAAGCCAGCGGCAAGTACCACCTGCTGGAAAAGGTCCGCAAGGCCCAGGGTCTGCTCGAAGTCGACTCCGTCGTGCAGGAGGAGCCGCTGGGCCTCGGTCACGCGGTCGGCTGCGCCGAAGCGGTGCTCGACGACGACGAGGACGCCATCGCGGTACTTCTGCCCGACGACCTGGTCATGCCGCGCGGAGTGCTCGACACGATGTCCCGGGTGCGCGCCAAGCGTGGCGGCAGCGTGCTGTGCGCCATCGACGTGCCCAAGGAGCAGGTCAGCGCGTACGGCGTGTTCGAGGTCGAGACGGTTCCGGACGCAACCAACCCGGATGTCCTCAAGGTCACCGGAATGGTCGAGAAGCCGGCCATGGAGGACGCTCCGTCCACCTTCGCCGCGGCCGGTCGGTATCTGCTCGATCGCGCGATCTTCGACGCGCTGCGCCGGATCACTCCGGGCGCGGGCGGCGAATTGCAGCTCACCGATGCGATCGCCCTGCTGATCTCCGAGGGACATCCCGTCCACGTCGTGGTCCACCGCGGAACTCGACACGATCTGGGAAATCCCGGCGGTTACCTGCGCGCTGCGGTTGACTTTGCGTTGAACAGCGACGAGTACGGCCCGTCGCTGCGGGATTGGCTGGCCGACCGTCTGAAGCAGCCTTCCGCCGAATAGCGGTTCGCAGCAGTACACGGTCGGGTCGACAGGGTCTGGAGGACGAGGAACCACATGCGCTCGGTTGAGGAGCAGCAGTCGAGGGTGACTGCTGCCGCGGTGGCACCCCGGCCTGTCCGGGTGGCGATCTCCGAGGCGCAGGGGTTGCTCTGCGCCGAAGAAGTGGTGACCGAAAGGCCACTGCCGGGCTTCGACCAGGCTGCGATCGACGGCTACGCAGTTCGCAGTGTCGACGTTCTCGCCGCGGGTACCGATATCCGCGGCGAGGACGGCGAGCCCACCGAGCTCACCCTTCCGGTGGTCGGTGAGGTCACCGCAGGCTCGCGTCAGCCCATCCGGCTCCAACCGCGTCAGGCGGTCCGCGTCGACACCGGCGCGCCGTTGCCGACGCTCGCGGACGCGGTCCTACCGATGGACCGCACCGACGGCGGCCACGCGAGGGTCAAGGTCTACAAGCCGGTCCGGTCCGGCGACTACGTCCGACGGGCGGGCGACGACGTCCAGCCCGGCGATGTCGCGGTCCGGTCGGGGACGATCATCGGTGCCGCTCAGGTCGGGCTGCTCGCCGCGGTCGGCCGGGACAAGGTCCTGGTCCATCCGCGTCCGCGACTGTCCGTGATCTCGGTCGGCGGCGAATTGGTGGACATCGACCGGACGCCCGGTCCGGGTCAGGTGTACGACGTCAACTCGTATGCGCTCGCGGCAGCGGCCCGCGATGCCGGCGCCGATGTGAATCGGGTCGGCATCGCCACGATGGACCCGCGTCGCCTCCGCGAGGTCGTCGAGGGACAGTTGATCCGCTCCGAGATCGTCGTCATTGCGGGTGCCGTCGGCGGCGGAGCCTCCGACGAGGTCCGCGACGCGCTCGCGGATCTGGGTGACCTCGAGGTCGAGCGGGTGGCGATGCACCCGGGGTCGGTGCAGGGATTCGGTCAGCTCGGGCGGGACGAGGTTCCCACCTTTCTGCTTCCGTCGAATCCCGTGAGTGCGCTCGTCGTGTTCGAGGTCATGGTGCGACCGCTGATCCGTATCGCGCTGGGACGGCGGCAGCCGATGCGCCGGATCGTCACGGCCCGCTCGGTCGCCCCCATCACGTCCATCGCGAACCGCAAGGGTTTCCTGCGGGGGCAGTTGATGCGCGACGAGTCCACCGGCGAGTACCTGGTGCAGGCGCTCGGCGGTGCCCCGGGGGCCTCGTCCCACCTGCTGGCCACGCTTGCCGAGGCAAACTGTCTGGTGCTCGTCGATCCCGAGGTCACCGAGGTTCGCGCCGGTGAAGAGGTGGAAGTCGCGTTCCTTGCGCAGCGCGGCTGAGCGGAACGGATCCGTCCATCCGGGTTGGCCGGCCCGGGTCGGTCCGCTCCGGGTCGCGGGAGGTCGAGTGACGTTGCGGCCGATTCGGTTGCGCGATGCCGCGACGTGGAGTCGGTTGCGGATCACGAACCGCGAACACCTCGAGCCGTGGGAACCCACCGGGCAGGCGTCGTGGAACGACCGACACCATGTCACGGCCTGGCCCGGACTGTGCTCCAGCCTGCGTTCGGAGGCTCGCAAGGGCCGCATGCTGCCGATGGTCATCGAGCTCGACGGCCACTACTGCGGGCAGATCACCGTCGGCAACATCATTCGCGGCGCACTGAGTTCGGCGTGGATCGGGTACTGGGTCTCGAAGGACGTCGGTGGGCAGGGCGTCGCGACCGGCGCACTCGCTCTCGGTCTGGACCATTGCTTCGGCCCGATGGGCCTGCACCGGGTGGATGCCACCGTGCGTCCGGAGAACGTCGCGAGCCGGGCGGTGCTGCAGCATGCGGGCTTTCGGGAGGAGGGCCTGCTCCGCCGCTACCTGGACGTCGACGGCGAGTGGCGCGACCACCTGCTCGTCGCGATGACGGTGGAGGAAGTTCCGGGATCGATTTCCGATCGTCTCGTGCGGGCCGGGCGCGCCACCTGGGGGTGAGCCGTCCGGACGGCCGAGCGGCCCCGCCGGGGCCCGAAGCCCGACGAGGCCGCTCGGCGCTCGATCACACGATGACGGGTGGGCCGTAGCTGACGACGACGTCGTCGGCGATGTCGGTCGACGCGGTGAAGATCGCGTACGACCGCACCGACACCGTCCCGAGTGCGTGATTGACCTCGAGGTGGACGTCGCGCAGCGTGATGGCGCATTGCGTGGACTTGCACTCCTTTTTCTGCACCGGAACGGTCGCGATGGTGCCGGGGGCGATCTGCGTCGAGAGGTTGCCCTCGACCGGAGTCTCGACACCCAGTTCGAGTGCCTGCCCGTTGAACAGTTCGACGACGGCGGGGACCTCGGGGTCGGCCGTGAGGATCAGGTTCTCCGATACCTCGGGGATGAAGACCGCGCCCGGGGTGACGCCGGCGTTGCCGGTGATGACGGCGCCGTTGGAGACGTCGGCCTGGTAGCCGATCTGGTAGCCGACCTCGAGGGTCCCTCCGATGTACGGCGAACTACCGTTGCCGCTCACCGTGGCGAGCGCTCGCTGGCTGGCGAAGAGGTCGCGTGTGAACTGGTTGCCCGACAACGGCTGCACGCTGTTGATCGATTGCCCGGTCTGCTCGACATTGAGGTCCCAGCCGTCGAAGCTCACGGTGTGGGCCGAGGTGTTCTCCTGCTGAGTGACCTCGGCGCCCGCGGTACCGATGTTGGCCGTGAGAGTCAGCGCCGCCGCACCCGCGACGACCGCAGTCGCCGAGCGCGTGAAGGTGCGGCGGCGGAAATGGCGAAGGAAAGACTCGTGATTCGCGTGCATGGGAATTCCTCGTCTTCGTTCAATACACGACCGGAGCAGAACTCCGGCCTCGGGCGGATGTGGACGACCGCTACAGGAGTGTTCGCCCGGATGCAGTATTGGGGCTGCATCACCGATTCGTAAGATTTTGGCGACTTGTTTTCTCAATTTTGATAAAGGGGCGCTAACGATTTGGAGTCGGTGACGAGTTTTGTCACATTCTCGATTGCGTAGTCGTCCGGATCGTCACCATTGCCGGGATTCGAGCGCGGGTTCGATGGAGCGGGTTCGATCGAGCGGGTTCGATCGGCGCTCGGCGGCCGGCGCGGCCCGTCGAATCTCGAGGCTGCAATTTCTTCCTCGAGAGGTGATAATCGAGTGACGGGTGTGACACCTGCGAAACTTGAGTCGGCGCGTCTGCGACGATCGGGGCCTCGCTGGCACTAACCTGAACGGGTCATTGGCGTCATCAGTGCTGGTAGACGAATGGGAGGAGGTCGCCGGTATGCCGAGTTCCTCGATCATCTGGATCGCGCTCGTCGCCGTCTGGCTGTTCGTCCTTGTTCCGATGCTTGTCAGTAAGCGTCCTCGCATCAGGCAGACGACGGACGCGGCCCTCGCGACTCGAGTGTTGCTTCGTGGTGGCGCTGAACGGACGGCTCGAGGCCCTGCAGCGGGGCATCGCAGTGACCCGAACTGGCAACCGGTATCGAAATCCGGTGACGCCCGCACTGACGACTCATACGGCACGCACGCGGAGGATCGAATGGACGCTCACGCCGACGACGACCCGAGGGCGCATGATGGCAGCGCCGCGGGGGAGTACGTTTCGGACCGACGGGGCCGGGGTGGATTCGACCCCGAGGCCGACGCGATCGCGCGGGCGGCGCGGTACCAGTTCCGCCAGCGCTCGATGCTGGGACTGGTCTTCGCGTCCCTGCTCACTGCCGGGTTGGCGATAGCGCTCACGCCCGTCATGTGGTGGGTGTGCGCGCTCAGCGTCGCCGGTCTGGGATTCTATCTGGCCTATCTGCGGCGGCAGGTCCACATGGAGCACGCCATTCGCCGGCGCCGGATGGCGCGGGTCGGCCGGTCGAGGCTCGGCGTGGAGTCGCTGTCCGATGACGAACTACGGCTCGTGCCGTCACGCCTACGTCGCCCAGGCGCGGTCGTTCTCGAGGTCGACGACGGGGATCCCGCGTTCGATCACCTCGAGTTCTACGACGCCGAGGCCGCCGAGTACGGCTACGACAACAGTCGCTACGGCGACGAGGGTCTGCGACGAGTCTCGGGGCAGTAGCCACCGAGCCTCCCGGGCCTCCCGAGCTTCCCCGGAACACGTCCACGAAGGGCACCCGATCAATGATCGGGTGCCCTTCGTGGTGTCGAGGTTGTAGACACTAAATATGCCTGCTGACCAGCCGATTCGTCTTCCGGACGCGCAGCCTGTTAGAGTTTCGGAGCGGTCAGCGAAAGCTGATTGTGGTTCGGGGCTGTGGCGCAGTTGGTAGCGCGCTTCGTTCGCATCGAAGAGGTCAGGGGTTCGATTCCCCTCAGCTCCACAAAGAAGAAGGTCCCCTCCCTCGGGAGGGGGCCTTCTTCGTGTCTGTGGGCCGTCGTCAGAGCGAGGCGTCCGGGGGAATCTCGGGCAGGCCCTCTGCTGCACGAAGCTTCTCCGCCAGGGTCGTCAGCAGTGCCTGGGACTCCTCGGACAGATCGAACGCGCGCGTCGCCAGTCTCCGGAGGTCGTAGCCCCGCAACTGGTTGAGGAGTTCGAGGTCGTGGTCGACCTTGGACGCGTAGATGTCGTTGAAGAAGTACGCCGGCTTGACCTTGAAGAACTTCGCGAACGCGGCAACTGTCTCGTCGGACGGATTGGATCGCTGACCGGAGCGCAGTTGCGAGATGTACGGCTTCGAGATCTGGTGGCCGTCCGCGATGAGGGCGTTCGCCACTTCGGCGTTGGTGTGTGGTTTCCGTCCGGGTGGGTGGACGGTATCGAAGAGCTTGTTCAGCCGTGCGGCGAAATCAGACATCGCGACGATAGTAGCACCGGCGATAGCCCGAGGGTAGCTCGAAAGCGTTGACTGGTCATATGTTCGGCTGTCGGCCGGAATGGCGCGGACGGGGTGCCCGTAAGTGGGCGCTCGATTCGAATAACCTCACCTTTGCTCGGATGGGCGTCGGGCATTTCCGGCGCTCCTCGACGATTTCGGATCGGCTGGTAAACCTCGGCGACAGCGGGGAGACTTGTCCCATGGACCGCAGAATGAGCGACAACGAATTGCGCAGGGCGATTCGTGTGCTGCGTGATCGGGCCGACGACGCCCGCAGCCACGGGCGCCCCGAGGACGCGGACGGGATCGAGAAGACGATCCGCGACTACCAGGACGAGATGGCCCAGCGCCTCTGACGCGCCGACCCTTTCGCCCTGCCCGCGCCGACATTTTGTCCGGCGCGGGTGTGGCGCGCGCCACGTAGACTGCGGGCGGACGGAACGATCGGCGAACGTGGGGGGATCTGCAGACGATGGCGATCAGAACGCTCGACGGAAAGAAGTGTCTCGTCACGGGTGCGGCCAGCGGAATCGGGCGCGCGACGGCCATTGTGGCGGCAGGTAGAGGCGCCGAGTTGGTCCTCACCGACGTGAACGAGGTCGGGCTGGCGGAGACCGTCACGCTGTGCAGCGGAACGGGCGGAAAGGTGTTGGCGGCGCGCGCCTTCGACATCACCGACTTCGACGCGGTGACCGCGTTCGCCGACGAGGTTCACGAGGAGTTCGGCAGCCTCGACATCGTCATGAACGTTGCGGGGATCTCTGCGTGGGGCACGGTCGAGAACCTCGAGCACCGGCATTGGAAGTCGATGGTCGATGTGAACCTGATGGGCCCCATTCACATCATCGAGCGCTTTGTGCCGCCGATGATCGCCGCCGGACGCGGGGGACACCTGGTCAATGTCTCGTCCGCGGCCGGTCTGCTGGCCCTGCCGTGGCACGCGGCGTACAGCGCCAGCAAGTTCGGGCTGCGTGGTGTGTCGGAAGTCCTGCGGTTCGATCTCAAGCGGCACGGCATCGGCGTGAGCCTGGTGGTGCCCGGGGGTGTCAAGACGCCCCTGGTCGAGTCGGTGCAGATCGCGGGCATCGACCGCGCGGATCCTCGGGTGCGCAAGCTCACCAGTCGATTCGAGAAGCATGCTGTCACTCCCGAGAAGGTGGCCGACTGCATCGTCGCCGGAATCGAGAAGAACCGCTATCTCGTCTACACGTCCAATGACATCCGCTTCGGCTACTGGTGGGCGCGCAAGTTCTCCCCGCCGTACGAGTTCGTGATGCAGAAGGCCAACGACCGGTTCAGTTCGCTGCTGTAGCGATCTGCCGCGGACGCAGAGCGCCGCTGTGCATTTCGTAGGCCGAGTCGACGAGGTCGAGTTGGTTCAGATCGTGCGTCACCATGACGGTCGCGACCTGCCGTTCGCGGCTGATGTCGGCCAGCAGCGCCACGATCTCGCGGCTGCGTTCCTCGTCCAGCGCGGACGTCGGCTCGTCGACGAGCAGGACGGCGGGGTCGTTCACGAGTGATCGCGCGATGGCGACCCGCTGGCGCTGCCCGCCCGACAGCTGGTTCGGTCGCCGGTCGAGCTGGCCTTCCAGCCCCAGGCTGCACAACAGTTCCCTGGCGCGAGCCCGGCTGTCGCGCACCGATCCGCCGCCCAGGTGCGTGATCATCTGAAGCTGTTCCGTCGCGGTGAGCGACGGCAGCAGGTTCGACTGCTGGAACACGAACCCGAGCTTCTCGCGTCGCATGTCGGTGCGCGCGCCGCGGTCCAGTCGCGTCACATCGGTCCCGTCGATCGTCACCGTGCCGGAGTCGGGCGTGGTCAGCAGGCCCGCGACCGCGAGGAGGCTCGACTTTCCGGATCCGGACGGTCCCGTGACGGCCACCAGTTCGCCGCGGCGCACGTGCAGGTCGACGTCGTCGAGCGCGCGGAGTCGGTTGTCGCCGTCGGGGTAGGTGAGGACGATGTCGTGCAGGTTGATGCTCATGTGGATGTCCTTTCGGTGGCGGGAGGGTCAGCGGGCGTTCGCGAGGGCGGTCTGCGGATCGATCGAGACGATGCGGGCCAGCGCCGCGGTGGCGCCCACCATGCCCATCACGATCAGCGCGACGAACGGCACCAGCGTGCCCGACAGTGTCAGCGTGAACGGCACGAAGCCGGACGCGAGCGCACCGAGGCCCACGGCCGCGAGAGTGCCCAGCCCGGCGCCGAGGACGAGCACGATCAGCGACTGCCCGAGGGCGTCCTTCAGCAGGTACTTCGTCGACGCGCCGACGGCCTTCAGTACCGCGAGGTCCTGGCTGCGCTGGATGGTCCAGACGGTGAAGAACGCGCCCACCACCAGCGCACTGACCGTCATGAGCATGGCCTGCATCAATAGCAGCGAACCGCGTTCGGAGGTGTATGAGCCGATCGCATTCAGGGCGCCCTTCTCGTTGGTGATCGCGGTACCCGAGACGGTCTCCGCGGTGCCGGCGTCGAAGCTTCCCTGCGTGCGCAGCGCGATCACGGTGCCGTCGCTGCCGCCGGCGGACGGCAGCCCGGTCCATGCGGCGTGGTCGATCCACACGACGGGCTGGTGACTGTAGAACGAGTCGTCGACGAGTGCTGCGATTTCGAACGTCTGCTCGCCGATCGCGATCGGACTGCCGACGGACCACCCGTTGTCCTTCGCGAGATCGGCGTCGACCGCAGCGGTGCCCGGGTCGAGGGGCACGGGCGCGGCGAAGGAGTTGCCGTCGACGCCGAACGCCGACGCCGCCACTTCCCGGTTGCCGGTCGTGATGCGTACGGGCGCGATCCCGACGACGGCGGCCCCGTCGACCCCGGGCGTCGAGGCGAGGGCGTCGCGCTGCTGCTCGGTGACGGTGGATTCGCCGAACGACAGCGACTGCCCGTCCGCCGGCTCACCGAACGCGAAGTGATCGGCGCCGAGGTGCTGGACGGCCGCGATGGACTGATTGCCCAGTCCTGTGGTCAGGCCCGACAGCATCACGACCATCAGGGAGATCAGGAACAGTGCCGAGCTCATCACGGTGAACCGGCCCTTGGCGAAACGGAGATCTCGAAGACTGAGGAACATGTCATCCAGCGTCGCTCGGTGAGGGTGATCGGGGCATCGCGCATCGGTTGAGTTCCCCGGTCCATCGAAAGTTTGACTTCCCCGTCGACGGCGGTGCCGGTTCCTTCGGCGGTGTTAGCGTGAGTGAAATGCAGACTTCCGACGGGTACCACGGCGACACGGGCAATCGTGGCGGCGTGGCACCGGTGCTGCGCGCCATGCAGATCGGTGCGCACGTCCTGTTCGTGCTCCTGCTCGTGATCGGCACGGGGCGGGTACTCGCCACGCAGAGCGGCCATTGGTGGATCGTGGTGCTCGCGGTCGCCGAACTCGGGTGGTACGCATCCGGCGTCCGGTTCGCTCGGCGCAGCCGTGAGACCGGCAAGTCCTCCGGGCGGTTGTGGCTCGCGGTCCTGGTGCTCGGCTGGCTCGTGCTGGTGATCGCGAGCCCCGACTTCGTCTGGGTGTCGTTCGCGCTGTTCTTTCTGTGCTTCCATCTGCTGTCGATCCCGCAGGCGCTCGGAGCGACGGCCGCACTCACGGTCGTGTCCATCTCGGCGAGCCTGGGACACGGCGTAAGCAACACGACGGCGTCGATACTCGGTCCGGTGATCGGGGCGGCGGTCGCGGCCGGCATGGCGACGGTGTACCAGCAGCTGGTGCGGCAGGCTGCCGAGCGTCAACTGCTCGTCGACGAACTCACCGAGGCGCATCGCGAACTGTTGGGTGCCCAAGACGAATTGGTTGCGCTGCAACGGGAGTCCGGTGCGCTGGCGGAACGTTCGCGGCTGGCGCGGGACATCCACGACACGCTCGCGCAAGGCTTCTCGTCGATCCTCCTGCTGGCGCGCGCAGGCCTGCGGGGGACCGATACGACGCCGGTCTTCACTCAGATCGCCGACACCGCGCAACAGAACCTCGTCGAGGCACGCCGGGTGGTGGACGCGCTGGCTCCGGCTGATCTCGACTCGGCACCCCTCGAGTCCGCACTGCGCCGCCTCCTCGACCAACTCGCGGACCAGACCGGAATCGCGGGAGAGCTGCTCACGGACGGCGAGATGGTGGCGCTGTCGATGGACTACGACGTCGCGCTGCTGCGGGTGGCGCAGAGCGCGCTCGCGAACGTGCGCCTGCACTCGCAGGCGCAGCGGGTCCGGGTGACTCTCAGTTACGCCGCCGACGAGGTCCGTCTCGACATCGTCGACGACGGTGTCGGTTTCGATCAGCGCGAGGCAGGCGGGTTCGGTCTGCGCGCGATGCGGGACCGGCTGGCGGAACTCGGGGGCACCCTCGTCGTCGAGTCCGCCCCCGGCGACGGAACGGCAGTCGCCGCAACACTTCCGGTCGGGAGGCCGCTGTGAGCACGGTCCGTGTCCTGCTGGTCGACGACCACCCCGTGGTGCGCGCGGGGCTGCACGCGCTGTTGGCGTCGCACGACGGCGTCGAGGTGGTGGCCGAGGCATCGTCGGGTGAAGAGGCGGTGGCGCTCGCCGCCACCGCGAAACCCGATGTGGTGCTGATGGATCTGCGTCTGGGCGCCGGAATCGACGGTGCGGAGGCGACGGCGCGGATCACCTCGGTGCCCGAGCCGCCGCGGGTGGTGGTGCTCACGACGTACGACACGGACGCCGACATTCTGCGGGCCGTCGAGGCCGGTGCGTCCGGGTACCTGCTCAAGGACACGGCACCGCAGGTCCTGATCGACTCCGTGTCCGCCGCGGCTCGCGGCGAGACGGTGCTGGATCCCGACGTCGCACAGCGTTTGTACCGCCGGATGCAGCAGCCACGCGCCGACCTGAGTGCCCGCGAGGTAGAGGTGCTCGCGCTCGTGGCCCAAGGCTTGTCGAACCGGGCAATTGCGAAGGAACTGTTCGTGAGTGAGGCCACTGTCAAGTCGCACCTCGTGCATGCGTTCACGAAACTCGAGGTCGACAGTCGCACAGCCGCGGTGGCGGCGGCCCGCGAACGGGGACTGATCGCCTGACCCGTCGGGTAGCGTCCGACGCATGCCGAAGCGATTCGAGTTCTCGGCCGAGTTCGAGCATCCGGTCGAGCGTGTGCACGCTCTGCTGACCGATGAAACGTACTGGCGCTCGCGGATTCCCCCCGAGTCCCGCGGCACGGTGGAGGTGGTCGGTGCCGTCGACGGCGACGGACGTCCGCTCGTCACGGTGACCATGATCGAAACGGTCGATGCGGACAGCTTTCCGTCGTTGGTGCGCACGGTCGTTCGCGGCGAGATGCGCATGCAGCGCGTCGACTCGTGGAGCCCGGTCGGCGACGGTCGGGCGTCGGGGCGCGTCGAGGGGACGTCCACGGGCATTCCCGTCGTGATCGACGGCGTCTACGAACTGCGCCCGCACCGCGGCGGGGCGGTGCTGGACGTGCGCGGATCGGTCACCGTGAAGGTTCCGCTCATCGGCGGCCGGATCGAGGTGCTCGCCCGGCAGATGGTGGGCCAGATGGTGGCACGCGACCGGGACGCGGCGCGTCACCGACTCGCGGAAGGGGACTGACGCGGTCAGTCGATCTCGACGTCGATCACTCGCGCACCGGGCCCCTCGGTGCCCAGCGCGTCGTGCGGGTTCGCGAGCGTGCAGCTCGCGAGGGAGAGGCACCCGCAGCCGATGCAGTTGGTGAGGTCGTCGCGCAGCCGGGTGAGTTGGTCGATGCGCCGGTCGAGGTCGGCGTGCCAGCGGCTCGACAACCGCGCCCAGTCGCTGCGGGTGGGGGTGCGGCCGTCGGGCAGCGTCGACAGTGCGTCGCGGATCTCGGCGAGCGGGATGCCGACCCGCTGGGACAATCGGACGAACGCGACCCGCCGCAGCACGTCGCGCTTGTAGCGACGCTGGTTGCCACTGGTGCGGCGGCTCGAGATGAGGCCCTCGCGCTCGTAGAAGTGCAACGCCGACACCGCGACGCCGCTGCGCTCGGAGAGCTGTCCGGGTGTGAGTTCCTTGGTGTTCCATTCCGGCAAGTCCACGGCTGAGGCCCTTCTCGATGCGCTGACCTCGACAATACTCGAGGATTGGGTGGCGGTGTCCCGCGTGCCGTGCGCCGCGGGCGGGACTACCGTTTACGCATGAGCGTGGAGGAGTCGTCTCAGCCGGGTGTCGACACAGAGGTGGGTGCGCTGCGCACGGTCCTGCTGCACCGCCCGGGCGACGAACTTCGCAGGCTGACGCCCCGTAACAACGATCAGCTTCTCTTCGACGCCCTGCCCTGGGTCGACCGAGCGCAGGACGAGCACGACGCGTTCTCCGATGTCCTGAGCCGGCACGGTGTGGAGATTCTGTTGCTCGCCGACCTTCTCGCCGAGACGCTCACGACCAGTGGTGCGGCGCGAATGCAGGGCATCTCGGCCGCCGTGGACCCGCGCAAACTGGGTCACGCGCTCGCGCAGGATCTCTCCGCCCACCTGCGGGGAATCCCGGGGACAGACCTGGCCGGCATCCTCACCGCGGGGATGACCTTCGACGAGCTGCCGATCGGAACCGGTGCCGCGACGCCGTCGCTGGTCCGGTTGATGCACCACGGCGGCGACTTCGTGATCGACCCGTTGCCGAACCTGATGTTCACGCGGGACTCGTCGTTCTGGGTGCGCGGCCGGGTCGCGATCACGTCCCTCGCGCTGCCGGCCCGGGCGCGGGAGGCGTCGCTCACCGATCTCATCTACGCACATCACCCACGCTTCCGCGGGGTGCGGCGCGCGTACGAATCGCACACCGCCCCGGTCGAGGGCGGCGACGTGTTACTTCTCGCGCCGGGCGTGATCGCCGTCGGCGTGGGAGAGCGGACCACCCCCGCCGGCGCGGAAGCCTTGGCGCGCAGCGTTTTCGATGACGGTCTCGCGCACACCGTGCTCGCGGTGCCGATCGAGCAGCGGCGGGCGTCGATGCACCTCGACACCGTCCTGACCATGGTCGATACCGACGCCGTCGTGATGTATCCCGCGGTGCGGGAGACGCTGTCGGCGTTCACGATCCGACAGCAGGACGGTACCGCGCAGATCGTCGGTCCGGAACCGTTCCTCGACGCCGCCGCCGCGGCGATGGGGATCGGCAAGTTGCGGGTGATCGACACCGGACTCGATCACGTCACCGCCGAACGTGAACAGTGGGACGACGGCAACAACACGCTCGCCCTCGCGCCCGGCGTGGTGGTGGCCTACGAGCGCAACGTCGAGACCAACGCGCGGATGGAGGCGTCGGGTATCGAGGTGTTACGAATCTCGGGTTCCGAGTTGGGGTCCGGGCGGGGCGGACCGCGCTGCATGTCGTGCCCGATCGCGCGCGATCCGCTGCCCTGACTCGAACGGGGTCAGAGGATTTCGCGCACCTTCTCGTAGGGGCGCGCCAGGACGGTGCCGCGATCGGTCACGACGATGGGGCGCTCGATCAGGATCGGATTGTCGACCATCGCGTCGAGCAGTTCGTCCTCGGTGGCGGTCGCCAGTCCCAGTTCCTTGTAGACGGCCTCCTTCGTGCGGATCGCCTCGCTGGGGCGCAGGCCGGCGTCGTCGAGCAGTTTGCGTAGCCCGTCGTGCGAGGGCGGTGTCTCGAGGTATTTGACGACGGTCGGTTCGATGCCGGCCTCCTCGATGAGCTTCAACGTGTTCCGTGACGTGCTGCAGCGTGGATTGTGATAAATCGTTGCGGTCTCAGCGGTACTTGCCATGCCTGCCATTCTGCACGGGGACAATGGTTGGGGGAGCATGCATATGACCGAGCCACGAACACAGCGTGAGGAGTCTCGAACATGACCGATCGACGCATCGTCATCGCCGGCGGGCACGGCAAGATCGCCAGGCATCTGATCAAGGACATCACCGCGTCGGGCGACCGTGCGGTGGCCCTGATCCGCAACCCCGACCACGAAGGGGCGGTGCGCGCGCTGGGCGCGCTGCCGGTGGTCGTCGATCTCGAGCACACGACCGTGGACGAGATGGCCGACATCGTCCGTGGCGCCGACGCGGTCGTGTTCGCCGCCGGAGCGGGACCGAACAGCGGCATCGAGCGAAAGGACAGCGTCGATCGCGGCGCTGCGGTCCTGATGGCCGACGCCGCGGAACGGGCTGGAGTGCGCAGATTCGTCCAGATCTCCTCATTCGGTGCAGGCGAGCCGATTCCGGAGGGTACCGACGAGGTGTTCGCGGCGTACCTCGCCGCAAAGACCGCTGCCGAGGACGATCTGCGACGTCGGGACGGACTCGACTGGACGATCCTGCGGCCCGGTGGGCTCACCGACGACGATCCGACCGGGGAGGTCGCGCTCACCGAACCTCCACTCGAGCGCGGCACGGTGCCGCGCGGTGACGTCGCGGCCGTGATTGCGGCGCTCCTCGCCCCAGGTTCGGGCGACCGCCCGCCTCGCGCAGTCGGGCGCACTTTGATGCTCACGCAGGGTTCGTTTTCCATTGAGGACGCTCTTGCCGCGTTACCGTGAATCCACGCGTTCGCTTCGGTGGGAGAGAACTGCCAGGCGCAGAAAGGGGACTCGTGGACATCGAGATCGACCATGCGTCGTCGACGCCGCCGTTCGAGCAGTTGCGGATGCAGATACTCGACTTGGTCAAGTCCGAGAAGCTCGTGGCCGGTACCAAGATCCCGACGGTTCGGGGACTGGCGTCTCAGCTCCACATCGCGCCCAACACGGTCGCGCGGACCTATCGCGAACTCGAGCAGCTCGGGGTCATCGAAACCCGGGGACGTCTGGGTTCCTTCGTCGCAGCCTCCGGCGACCCCACTCGGGCCAAGGCGCAGCAGGCGGCGACGGAGTACGCCCAGGCGGTTCGGCGGCTCGGAATCTCGGACGAGGATGCGGCGGCCTTCGTCATGAATGCCCTCGAGGGCGCCTGACGTTTGGTTGACGCTTCAACCTGACTGTGTCAGGCTGGGCGCATGAACTCCACCGCGTTCCGTGACGCCAGCCTGCTCATCGCCCGCATCGGCATCGGCGTGATCTTCATCGCGCACGGGTGGCAGAAGTTCTCCACCTGGGGCATCGACGGCACCCAGGCCGCGTTCGCCGGCATGGACATCCCGCTCGCCGACGTCTCGGCGATCGCCGCCGCCACCATCGAACTCGTCGGCGGCGTCGCGCTGCTGATCGGCTTCGCGACCCGAATCGCCGGCGCGCTGCTGTTCCTGAACATGGCGGGCGCGTTCTTCCTCGTCCACGTCGACAAGGGACTCTTCGTCGGCGAGGGCGGCTACGAACTGGTTCTCGCGCTGGGCGTCGCATCGCTGCTGATCGCGGGTGTCGGAGCGGGACGGTTCAGTGTCGACGCGTTCGTCGGCAAGAACTCGCGAGTGCTGTCCGCAGCCTGACACCGACCGAGTACGAGCACCCGGATCCCGCCACCAGGGATCCGGGTGCTTGCTTTTGGCCGCGAGAATGAGCACCGTTTGAGGGATGGCAGGCGCGCGCGAGCTGTCCGGCACCGATCGTGTGGTCTTCGGCACGGCCGCGAGCGCGGTCGCCGCCATCGTCGTGTGGGGGCTCGTCGCACCCGACAACCTCGAATCGGTCACGGGCGACGTCCTCGACTGGCTCGTCATCAACATGGGCTGGCTGTTCGTGATCGCGGCCTCCTCGTTCGTCGTCTTCATCGTGTGGCTCGCGCTCAGCCGGTACGGACGGGTACCTCTCGGCATGGACGGGGAGAAACCCGAGTTCACGACGGTCAGCTGGATCGCGATGATGTTCAGCGCCGGGATGGGCATCGGATTGATGTTCTTCGGAGTCTCCGAGCCGCTGGCCCACTACGTCACGCCGCCGCCCGGCACCGACGGCGGTGTCGGGACGGCCATGGCCACCACGATGTTCCACTGGAGTCTGCATCCGTGGTCGATCTACGCCGTCATGGGACTCGCGATCGCGTACGGCACGTACCGCCGGGGCCGACCGCAACTGATCAGCGCGGCCTTCTTCCCGCTCCTCGGCCGCCGCAGTGAGGGCCCGATCGGCCGGGTCATCGATGTCCTCGCGATATTCGCGACCATGTTCGGCACCGCGGCATCGCTCGGTCTCGGCGCGCTGCAGATCGGCTCCGGACTCGAGGTGATCGGCTGGATGGGCGAGGTCGGCACCTTCCTGCTCGTGGCGGTGGTCGCGGTGCTCACTCTCGCCTTCGTGGCGTCGGCCGTGTCCGGTGTAGCGAAGGGCATCCAGTGGTTGTCGAACATCAACATGGTGCTGGCCCTGGCGCTCGCCGTGTTCGTGTTCGTGCTCGGCCCCACGGTGCTGATCCTCAATCTCTTGCCGACCACGATCGGCAACTACGCTGCCGATCTCGCCGCGATGTCCGCGCGCACCGCGGCGTCGAGCAACCCCGCCACCGGTGAGTGGCTCTCGTCGTGGACCATCTTCTACTGGGCGTGGTGGATCTCGTGGACCCCGTTCGTCGGGATGTTCCTCGCCCGGATCAGTCGCGGCCGCACCATCCGCGAGTTCGTGGTCGGGGTCATCCTCATCCCGAGTCTGGTGAGCCTGGTGTGGTTCTCGGTGTTCGGCGGTGCCGCCATCGACGAGCAACGCGAAGGGATCGACCTCGCCGGCCGGGACACCACCGAGAGTCAGCTGTTCGGGATGCTCGAGCACCTACCGTTGTTCGGGCTCTCGACCGTCCTGGTCATGCTGCTCGTCGCGATCTTCTTCGTATCCGGGGCCGATGCCGCCTCGATGGTGATGGGCACCCTTTCGCAACGCGGTGCCCTCGCGCCCGCGCGGTGGGTCGTCGTCTTCTGGGGCCTGCTCACGGGTGGCGTCGCCGCGCTCATTCTCTGGACCGGGGGAGCGGACGCGCTGAACGGGCTGCAGACCATGACCATCATCGCCGCGGCACCGTTCGTGGTCGTCATGATCGGCCTGTGCATTTCGTTGTACCGGGACCTGTCGCGCGATCCGCTGATCCTGGCCGAGCGCAAGGACCGCAAGCTGTCGGTGCGGGCGCGGAGGCGCTGGACCTGAACATGCGGGCCCGGGGGCCGGGCTCAGGGGCGCTCGACGACCATCGACAGCACTCCGGGGAGCGGGGTCCAATCGGTGGACACGATCGTTGCCGATCGCGCCGCGAGGTCACGCACCCGCTCGCGCGCCGCTTCCTCCGAGGGCGCCACCGGGTCGAGGGCGGGCGCGACGCTGTGCGCGTCCGTCATCACCACGAGGTACCCGTTGTCCCGATACCACTGCAGGTCGATTCCGCCGGACGTGAACGCCGCGGCATCACCGTCGAACACGACGAACCACGGCCGCAGATCCTCGTCGTACCGCGCCACTCGGGGGTCGCCGGGCTGCGCCCTGTGCACCGCGGGGAACGCCGTTGCGAGGCCCAGCGCCCCGATGCGCGACAGGTCCCGCAGATGGGTGGCGTAGGCGCGGTCGGTCCACCAGTGGTCCAGCGGATTGATTTCCTGCACGGTTCCCGGGATGAGTTCGACGAGGAAGCGGCCGCGCAGGGCATCCAGCGTGGGCCAACCGGCGGCTCGGACCGCGGCGTCGGGCGTCGGGGCGGACGCCGCACCGGCGTGCTCCACGAGGTCGGCGGGACCGAACACGGCGTCGCCGAGATGGCTGCGGACGAGGGCGTCGAACTCGCGGGGCCCCCGGCCGAACGGTGCGGTGAAGCCGTCCTTCAACTCGACCTTGACCATGACGGGCGCGTGGCCCGGGTTGGCGTCGTGCCACGCGCGTAGGTCGGCGAGACACCCGCCGAGGAATTGGTCTCGTGGTCCCGACCGCAGCTGCGACGCCGTTGTCGCGCCTGCGCAGTTGTTGTCGTTGCCCACCGGATTCGAGTGGGACACGCGCCAATCCGGGCCCACCGCATTGGTCCAGACATCGATCTCGACGAGGCCGACTCCGGCGTCGAGCGCATCCGCGAGGTACGGGTATCGGTGCTTCTCGAAGGCGTTGTGCACGCCGACGGACGTGGCATCCGAGTAGCGCGGCGAAGTGTCCGACCCGGAATCCGCCTGCGCCACCGCGGGTATCAGCGAGACGAGGGCTGCGGCGAGGACCGCTGCCACGATCGACGACAGCCCTGCGAGAGATGCTCGAACCCGCGACATTCGGTGCACACTACGTACTCGGGTCCCGCCGCGAGAGGCTTTTCGGCCGAATGGACGTGCCCGTCAGCGCCAACTCGGCAGCCACAGCTGCTGCTGCCACATATCCGGGGTGATCGGCACGGCGGTCAGGATCGGCCACAGCCACACGAAATTCGCGACCACCAGGCCCACGTACAGGCACACCGCGAGCAGACCGGTGCCGCGTCGCTCGGCCGAATCCTTGGCCTTGCCGAGAATCTCACCGAGGATGAGCGCGATCGCCATCACGAAGAACGGGGCGAGCGCCACCGCATAGAAGTAGTACATCTGGCGGTCCAGCGTCACGAACCACGGCAGCAGCGCGGCGGCATATCCGGTGAGCACGGTCGCGTACCGCCAGTCGCGGCTCACGAACGTGCGCCACAGCGCCCAGCCCAGCACCGGGATCGCCAGCCACCACATCGCAGGCGTGCCGATGAGCATCACGGCCTTCACGCAGGACGGTCCGCCGCAGCCGGACACGTGCTCGCCCTCGGCGAAGTAGTACAGCATCGGCCGCAGACCCATCGGCCACGTCCACGGCTTCGATTCCCAAGGATGGTGATTGCCGGCCGAATTGGTGAGTCCCGAATGGAACTCGAGAACCTTCGCGCTGTAGTACCAGAGCGAGCGCAACGCGTCGGGCACGAACGCGAACGGCCCACCCGAGCCGATCTGATTGCCCACGGCATGCCGGTCGACGCCGGTCTCGCTCGCGAACCACGCGGCGTACGAGCCGAGGTAGACGATCAGTGGCACCACGACGAGCGCGAACAGCGACGGGACGATGTCGCGGATCGCGGTACCGACCCACGGCCGACGCACCCCGTAGGCGCGGCGGGCGGCGACGTCGAACGCGACGCACAGCAGGCCGAAGAAGGCGATGAAGTACATGCCGGACCACTTGGTGCCGCACGCCAGTCCGAGCATCAGTCCGGCGCCGAAGCGCCACCACCGGAAGCCGAGTCGCGGTCCGAAGGCGGTGACGTCGATGCGCCCCTCCGCCCGGACCCGGGCCATCCGCTCCCGCACCTGATCTCGGTCGACGACCAGGCAGCCCAGCGCCGCGACGGTGAACAGGGCGAGGAAGATGTCGAGCATCCCGAGCCGCGACGAGACGAACGTGACGCCGTCGACGATCAGGAGAACGCCGGCGAGTGCGCCGACGAGCGTGGACCGGGACATCCGACGGACGATCCGCACCACCAGCAGCACCAGTACGGTCCCGGCGAGCGCGGACGCGAAGCGCCATCCCCACGCGTTGTAGCCGAACAGCGCCTCGCCCACCGCGATGAGCTGTTTGCCGATCGGCGGATGCACCACGAGCCCGTATCCGGGGTTGTCCTCGATCCCGCCGCCGGTGAGGACCTGCCATCCCTGTGGGACGTAGTGCTTCTCGTCGAAGACGGGCGTGCCGGCATCGGTGGGGTAGTTCAGCATCGTGAACCGCGTGATCGCCGCCAGCGCGGTGATCACCAGCGTCACGATCCAGCCGCGCTTGCGGTCCGTCGGACCGAAATCCGGGGGCGGCGCGACGGGAGCGGGACTGACGATCCGGGATCCGTCGGACGGGGGCGCGGGGTGCTCGTCCGTCAGCTGGGTCACGTGACGATCGTAGGCTGTCACCCATGACTGGTCGCCTTGTCCTCGCCGCAACTCCGATGGGGGACATCGGTGACGCCTCCGAACGCCTACGGACCGCCCTCGGATCGGCCGACGTCGTGGCCGCCGAGGACACCCGCCGCACCAAATCACTCGCCACAGCGTTGGGCGTGACGATCACCGGTCGCGTCGTCAGCTTCTACGACCAGGTGGAGGTGTCGCGGCTGCCGGCGCTCGTCGCGGACATCGAGGAGGGGCGGACCGTGCTGCTCGTGACCGACGCCGGGATGCCGTCCGTGAGCGACCCCGGATACCGATTGGTCGCGGCCTGTGTCGAGAAGGACCTGCCCGTCACGTGCCTCCCCGGGCCGTCGGCCGTCACGACGGCGCTTGCACTGTCCGGACTGCCGGTCGAGCGGTTCTGTTTCGACGGATTCCCGCCGCGCAAGCAGGGGCAGCGCCGGACGTGGTTCGAGACCCTGCGAACCGAACAGCGGGCGTGCGTCTTCTTCGAGGCTCCGCACCGTCTGGCGGCGTGTCTGGCGGATGCGGTGGAGGTGCTCGGCGGGACCCGCCGCGCAGCGGTGTGCCGGGAACTGACCAAGACCTACGAAGAGGTTCGCCGCGGAACGCTGGCCGAACTGGCCGAGTGGGCTGTCGAGCACGCGCGAGGCGAGATCACCGTGGTTCTCGAGGGCGCTCAACTCGTGGCTGCGGATCCGGAAGACCTCGTCGGCGAGGTCGAGCGACTCGTTGCCGACGGCATGCGATTGAAGGACGCGTGTGCTCAGGTCGCGACCGAGGGCGTCTCCAAGCGGGAACTGTACGAGACCGTGCTGGCCGCCCGCCGGGACTGACCGCGCGCCGGCCACCGGCGCCCGAGTCTCCAGGACGCATTCCCCGCCGACCCCCGTCGAGCGACTACCAGGGGGTGGACGCTCCGGTCGAAACCGGAGCGCCACCCACCGTGGCAGCGGCCGCATCGGCGGGGGCCGCACCCAACAGCACCATCAGGCCCACGGTCGCGGCGATGACCAGAACTGCCCCGACGGTCGGCGATGTTCTCGCCGTCAGCCTGGCCGCCTTCGCGATCATTCCGAGTTCCTCCTCCGTGGACGCTGTATCCGGCAGGGACTACCCCTCAGTGGATTTCTCCAACCCCAACCGGTTACAGCGCCGCTGGCGCAGGGCCCTTGTGTGTCGACGTCAACTTTGCCCCATTCGACGGAATGGACGAACTGGATGGTTCGCAATACGGGCTATCATCCCTGTTCGCAGGTGGTGAGGAATTATTCCGCAGCGGAATCCGCAGGGCCTGCGGAACGGGGAAACGAACCGACCCGACGGATTTTCGGGGGTCGGTGACCAGGGAAAGGGCGACCATCGGGATGACGGCGGACAACGAGGTTCAACGCGACGCGGACCGCTCGGGCGCGCAGGCGCGGCTCTTCTTCGCCGACCAGATGCGCCTGCTGTTCGCCACCGCCGGCGGGCCCCCACTCAAGAAGGTTGTCACCGAGGCCGCCACCCTCGGCCGATCGGTCGGCGGCGAGAAGCCGGCGTCGGTGCAGCGGATCAGCGACTGGCGCTCGGGCAAGCGGATGCCGGCCACGTTCGAGTCGGTTCGTCCGGTTCTGGCCGTCCTCATCCGGATGGCTCGCGCGCTCCACGAGGGTCCGCCCCCGACCGACGGCCTGTTCTCGATGCGGCAGTGGCAGACGTGGTGGCAGAACGCCAGCTCGGTCCCGGCCACGAGGCCGACGGTCTCGGGAGCCGGCGAGGCGGCGCCGCCGCTACTGCCGGCCGGGATGCGCCCCTACCGCGGGCTGGCCCCGTACCGGGAGAAGGACGAGCGACTCTTCTTCGGCCGCAGTCACAGCGTCGACGGACTGGTCGCGGCGGTCGAAGCCGCGCAGGGCAAGGGCATCGTGATCGTCACCGGGGCCTCGGGCGTCGGCAAGTCGTCGCTCGTGCAGGCCGGTCTGATCCCGCAGTTGCGCACCCTCGACCGCGGCGCCGACCGCAGCGGATTCGTCTCGGTCGTCCTGGTGCCGGGCGCTCATCCGCTCGCATCGCTGCGAGCCGTGCTCCCGGAGTTGTCCCACGCGGAGTTGTCCCACTCGGAGTTGTCCCACGCCGAGTTGTCCCACGCGGCCCCGACTGCGGGACAACTCCACGACGACCTGGCCCGGGCCGCGGAACGGCTCGGCGCCCATCACCTCCTGATCGTGGTGGACCAGATCGAGGAACTGTTCTCCCAGTGCTCCGATGCCGGTGAGCGAACGGCGTTCCTGGCCGTGCTCGAGTCGGTCGCGACCACACCGGTCGACGGCACGATGCCCGAGGCCGTCTCGGTGGTCGCGACCATGCGGTCGGACTTCTATCCGCAGGCGCTCACCCACCCCGTGCTCGCCCGGGCGCTCGAACAGCGCAGCAAGACCGTGTCACCGCTCATGCGGGAGGACGTGGTCGAGGTGATCACCAAACCCGCCCGCATGATCGGCCTCAAGCTCGAGCCGGGGCTGGTCGACCTGATCCTCAACGATCTCGGGGTGCTCACCGCCGGAGAGGGCAGCGACACCGTGCTGCCGTTGGTCTCGCACCTACTCGACACCATGTGGGAACGGCGGCGCGGCGGCCAGCTCACGATCGCGAACTACCGGGCCACCGGGGGCGTACGCGGATCCATCGCCGCAGCCGCGGAGCGCGCGTGGGAGGAACTCGACGAACGTGGCCGCGTACTGGCTCGCGCCATGCTCGTGCACCTCGTCTACGTCACCAGCACCGGCACCGACGTGAAGATCCGCAGGACGCTTCCGCAACTGGTCGCCCTCGAGGGCGCCGACACCGGTGAGGGCAGGCGCGTCGTCGACCACTTCGTCAATGCCCGGGTGCTCGTCGCCGACGGTGAATCCGTCGAGCTGATCCACGACGCGGTCATCGACACCTGGCCGCGGCTGAAGACATGGATCCAGGAGGACCGCTCCTATTCCGCGCTGCGTCAGCAGATCGAGACCGACGCGGTGCACTGGGACGACGCCGAGCGCAACCACAGCCTGCTCTATCACCGGGGCAGGCTCGACCTGCTGACCGAGCACGCCGAAAGGCAGGCCGATCACGGATCCGACGCGGGCAGGGCCGGCGTCGAGGCAGTCGCGGCATCCCTGACCCCGGCGGCTGCGGACTTCCTCGAAGCGTCGGTGCGGCAGGTGCGGCGCCAGATGTGGCGCAAGCGCACCATCATGACGGCGCTGGCGCTGTCGACCGTCGTTGCGGTCGCGATGGGTGCGATGGCGTTGGCCGCCAAGTCGCGGGCCGAGGACGAACGCAGCGCTGCCCAGTTCCAGCAGGTGGTGGCGCTCGCCGACGCCTTGCGTGAGAGCGATCCGACGACGTCGGCTCAGCTGTCGCTCGCCGCGTGGCGGATGCGGCCCGGCAGCGACGACGCGTTCACCCGACTGGTCGCCACCGAGAACACGCCGATCTCGCGGAGCCTGACCGGTCACACCGGCCCCGTCTACGGCGTCGCGCTGTCGGTCGACGGTAGGACGCTGGCCACCGCCAGCGACGACAGGTCGGTGCGGCTGTGGGATCTGAGTGACCGGTCCGAGCCCGTCCAGATCGGTGACGAACTGACCGGACCCGACCAGTACATGGCGTCGGTGTCGTTCAGTCCGGACGGGCGACTGCTCGCGGCGGGCGGCGGCGACGGCACCATGTGGATCTGGGATGTCAGCGACCTATCCGCACCGCGAGCGCTGATGTCGGGTCTGCGGAATGCGCCCGGCCCGATCCACAACGTGCGGTTCAGCCCCGACGGCCGGTCGCTGGCGGTGCCGCACGACGACGGCACCGTCACGCTGTTCGACACCACGCGACCCGACTCCGGGGAGTTCCCGGCGTCGACGGTGCGCGCGCATTCCGGCGCGGTGCGCACGGTGTCGTTCCGCGGCGGGACGGTGCTGGCGACGTCGAGCGACGATCGCACCGTGCGTGTGTGGGACATCGCGGATCCGGCGCGCCCGGTTCAGCTGGGACGGGACCTGACCGGATTCGACGACGTCGCGCACTCGGTGTCGTTCAGCCCCGACGGCACGACCCTCGCCGCGAGCAGCGACGACGGCATGATCCGGTTCTTCGACGCCACCGATCCCGGCAACATCCGTCAGGTCGGCGCCCCCGTGCAGGCGCACACGGGTGGAATCTGGACCGTCGCGTTCGCGGACGGCGCGACGTTGGCGAGCGCGTCGTGGGACGGCACCGCGAAACTGTGGTCGGTCGATCCCGTGACGCGCGCCGTGCACGAACTCCGGCCGGCACTCAGCGGCAACGGCGGTGGCGTTCCCGCGCTCGCCATCTCGCCGGACGGCACGACGATCGTCACGGGCGGTCAGGACTCGATCGTGCGCATCTGGACGCTGCCGACCGGCACGGTGCCGGTGTCGGACTCGTCGATGACACTGCCGTCGATGAACCGGGACGGATCGCGGGTGGTGACGGCAGGGTACGACTCGCAGGTGCGGCTGTGGGCGGTGTCGGCGGGCGGCGGAATGGACCGGGTCGGGACGATCGACCTGCCGCGGCCGCTGGGCGGCGCCAACGTCGCCGAACTCTCGCCGGACGGCCAGGTCCTGGCGACCACTCAGACGTCGGGCGGACACGTCCAACTGTGGGACGTCTCGGATCCGGCGCGTCCGCTGCCGCTGGGGCCGCCGATCGTGACGGCCACACGTTTCACGTGGGAGATGGCGTTCAGCCCGGACGGCCGGACCCTCGCGATCGGCGACGACGATTTCAGCGTCGCACTGTGGGACGTGCAGGATCCCGGACATCCCGTTCGGCTGGGTGACCGGCTCACCGGGCCCCGGAATCTGGTGCGGAGTGTCGCGTTCGGTTCCGCCGGTGACGTCCTCGTGGCGGCGAGTGCGGACGGCGACATCTACGCGTGGGACGTCTCGACTCGGTCGGCTGCGGCGCCGCTCCCGATTCGCGAGGGTGGCCACGACGGAGGGGTCAACGCGGTTTCGTTCGGCCCTGACGGCGACACGCTCGTGACCGCCAGCGACGACCACACCCTGCTGCTGTGGGACCGGGACGCCGACGGTGGGTTCACGCCGCGTCCGGTGCCGCTGCGCGGGCACACCGGCACGGTGTACAGCGTCGCGTTCGGCCGCGACGGCAGTCACGTGGTCAGCGGCAGCGACGATGGTTCGGTGCGCCTGTGGAACATCGACGGCGTGGGCGAATCCGAGGAGGTGGGCGGTGCGCTCACGACGATCGGGACCGGCCGGTGGCAGGTTGCGTTCCTGCCGCGCACCGACACGGTGATCGCCGGTGGCGGCGACGGCGTGCTGCGAACGTGGCGGCTCGACGAGGACCCGATCACCGAGCGGATCTGCGCGTCTACCTCAGAACTGACACAGGACCGGCCGGCGCATTTCGAGATGCCGGAGTCGGGTCGCGGGGCGTGCGAGACGCCGTGAGCGTGACGATGCTCGACGCCTTGTCCAGGCACTCCTGCCATTCGGCGTCGGGGTCGGAGTCGATGGTGATTCCGCCGCCGACGCCGAGACCGACCCGGCCCGACGCATCGAACTCGACGGTCCGGATCGCGACGTTCAGTTCGAGTCCGGCAAGGGGGCTGTGCATTCCGACGGCACCGCAGTAGACGCCGCGCGCCTCCGGTTCCCAGGAGCGGAGCAGTTGCCGGGCGGAGTGCTTTGGGCACCCGGTCACGGACGCGGGTGGGAAGGCGGCATCGAGCAGGTCCGCGGCGCTCACCCGGTCCGACACCTCGGCGGTCACGGTCGACACCAGGTGCCACACACCCGGGGCGGGCTTGACCCGCAACAGGTCGGTCACCTTGACCGAACCCGCGTCGGCCACGCGGCCCAGGTCGTTGCGGACGAGGTCGACGATCATCACGTTCTCCGCGACATCCTTGACCGAGTTGCGCAGGCGCTCAGGGTCTTCGGAGAGCGGGAGGGTTCCCTTGATGGGGCTCGACGTCACGGCGCCGCCGCGGCGGGACAGGAACAGTTCGGGCGAGAGCGATGCGACCGCCCCCCACGCTCCCTGCACGAATGCCGCACGGCCGGGCCGGGTCCGGTCGACGGCGTCGGTGAAGAAGTCGACGGGGCTGCCCGAACTGGTGCCGTGGAAGCGGGCACACACGCACGCCTGGTAGACGTCGCCGCGTGCGATGGCGTCGAGGCAGTCCTCGACACCTCGCCGGTGCGCGTGCCGGTCCGGCGTGGTCCAGTCGATGTGCCAGGACTGCGGGGTGGTGTCGGGTCGGCGCACCGCGTGGGCGAGGTCGGCGGGGCACGGCTCGTCGAGGAGGCTCTCGAACCACCAGCACCCCGAGGTGTCCAGTCGCAGCACATGGTCGGTCCAGCCACCGGCCGCCTCGGGCAGGCTGCCCGACCGGTCCGGGTAGCCGCGGTAGCCGATCCACCCGCCGCCGATGATCGGGCCGGTGCCGTCGGGGGAGACGGTCGCACCGCCGGTCGGAACTGCGAACGCACCGCGCGCGTCGTGCGGTTCGGCGCGCACGCTCGGTGCCAGGACGGCGGCGGCGTCGAACCAGTTGCCGATCAGGCCGGCCGGTGGTGCGAGTTGCCTCGAGCGAGCCCGCCGAGCCAGTGCGCGGAGCACATCGGCGGCCGTGCCGCCATCTCCGAGTCGCTCCGATCGCATTTGTTCAGCCTTCCATGCGGTTCGGCCGCCGACGACATCGGATCGCGGTGACCCCGGTCGGCGTGGCAGCCGATCCGGGGTCCGCGAAGCGTCATCGCCGGAGGGCCCGACTGCTCGGGTCCAGGGAGGCGTCGTCCGCCGCGGACTGTCCCGCGTACCACCCGTTTGCGTCCACCGACCTGCTCCGTGACGCCTTGGTCTGGGGGAACAGTCGATCGAACTCGGCGTCGACGGCTGCGGACCGCGCCGCGAGGACGGGCAGCAGTTCCTCCACCGGCACATCCGACTCTGCCGCTACCTGCGTGGTGGCGCGGTTGCCGGCCTCCTTCAGGCGCTGCCCGATGCGGACCGCGAAACCGAACAGGAACGCCTTACGGAACGAGGTGGTGCGTGCCCCCCGCTTCGCGCTCGGTGAGGATTCCTGCATCGCTCGGGTGGCCTGGATCAGCAGCGATGTGAACAGCAGGTCCACCTGGTCGAGGTCGACAGGACTGCCGACGACTGTCGCAATGCCGAACCGGTCGAACCACACCGTGCGCACTCGGTTGGCGTCGCCGATCGCGGTGAGCAGGTGCACCTTCTCCTTGACGTACGGATTGTCGAGGTGAATGCGCCTACTGCGGACAGTGGGGGAACTTCGATCGGCCGCATGCAGCAGGGCGGCGCTGATCGCGTACCGCGTCATGAGTTCCTGCGCCTTGGCCGTGAAGGTCTCGGCCTCCTCGACGAACTCGGTTGCCTCCGCCTTGGCCAGCAGGCCGCGAATCTTGTTGAGTACCTTGGGGTCTGCGGTCTCGTCGGTGTCCGTCGGAGCGGACTCGAGCCGGATCCGCGGCCACGTCGACGGCGGTGCGCACAGCTCGGTGACCCGGGGCAGTTCGAGCCACAGCAGCGTCATTGCGGTGGACTCGTTCTCGCCGAGATGCCACCCGGATGCGTCCAGCGCGGCCCCGAACGCGGCACTGTCGCAGGCATCCGGGAGGGACGTCGCGAACTGCGCGGCAGCGGACTCCCGCTCCACGATCTGGTCGAACTGGGTGACCCAGGTGAGCGGCGCCCGCTCCGCGGCGCCGGTCACCCGGTAGTGATACAGCAGAGTGGCGGCGGTGACCGCCGTCGAGTCCGCCCCGAGAGCGCGCCGCGTCACATGCATGACGTCGGCCGGCTGCCACCCACGCTCGTAGGCGTCCGTGAGGGCGATCAGTAGGCCGGTGATGGAACGCTCCCGTGGTGGTGGGCACTCGAACCGCTCGAAATCGTCGAACATGTCGTAGTCGAACGGGTCTGCAATCGACCCGTCCTCGACCTCGTCGAAGTCCTCGGACGTCGAGCCTGCCAAGTTTTCTCGAATGTATGTTCTATTGCTCCCCATGGCCGACAGTGTGCATCAGGGGGCCGACAACTTTCGTCGAGCGGCCACCGGCTGTCGGCGAGCGGCTACTCCTCGGTGGTCTCCTCGACGTACCGCGGGAACACGCCGACCGGCTTCGGCAGCGGCGTACCTGCGACGATGCGCGTCTCGAGGTCCGCGAAGGTGCGGGCCTCCGGGGTCTGGCCGAGCAGGTCGAGGATCTTCTCGGCCGAGTCCGGCATCACCGGCTGGACGAGGACGCCGACGATGCGCACGACCTCGAGGGTGACGTACAGGACCGTCGCCATGCGCGCCGGGTCGGTCTTGCGCAGTACCCACGGCTCCTGCTGCGAGAAGTACCGGTTGGTCTCGCCGAGGACGTGCCAGAGCGACTCGAGTGCGAGGTGCAGCGCCTGCACGTCGTACTCGGCACGCACCTTCTCGAGCAGTGCGTCGGCCTGCGCCAGCAGGGCCCGGTCGTCGTCGGTGAGTTCGCCCGGAGTCGGAACCTGGGCGTCGCAGTTCTTCGCGACCATCGACAGCGACCGCTGCGCCAGGTTGCCCAGCTCGTTCGCCAGGTCGGTGTTCATGCGGGTGACGATCGCGTCGTGGCTGTAGCTGCCGTCCTGGCCGTACGAGATCTCGCGGAGCAGGAAGAAGCGGACGGCGTCGAGGCCGTACTGCTCCACCATCTCGAGCGGGTCGACGACGTTGCCGACCGACTTCGACATCTTCTCGCCCTTGTTGTAGAGGAAGCCGTGCACGAAGACGCGCTTGGGCAGTTCCACTCCCGCGGACATCAGGAAGGCCGGCCAGTACACGGTGTGGAACCGCGTGATGTCCTTGCCGATGATGTGCAGGTTCGCCGGCCAGTACCGCTTGAACTCGTCCGAATCGGTGTTCGGGAATCCGACACCGGTGAGGTAGTTGGTGAGCGCGTCCACCCACACGTACATGACGTGCGCGGGATCGCCGGGAACCGGAACGCCCCAGTCGAACGTCGTGCGCGAGATCGAGAGATCCTTGAGTCCACTCTTGACGAAGCTCAGGATCTCGTTGCGGCGCGTGGACGGCGCGATGAAGTCCGGGTTCTCCTCGTACAGCGCGAGCAGGCGGTCCTGATACTTCGACAGCCGGAACGTGTAGTTGGACTCCTCGGTCCACTCGACCGGCGTGCCGGTCTCGGTGGCGATGCGGGTGCCGTCCTCGAGGACCGTCGTCTCGTCCTCGGCGTGGAATGCCTCGTCGCGGACCGAGTACCAGCCCGAGTAGGTGTCGAGGTAGATGTCGCCGGACGCGACCATCCGCTCCCAGATCGCCTTGCTGGCTTCGAGATGATCGGCGTCCGTGGTCCGGATGAACCGGTCGTACGAGATGTTCAGGACCTTGTCCATCGCCTGGAACACGTCCGAGTTGCGCGTCGCGAGGTCGCGGACGTCGATGCCTTCCTTGGCCGCAGTCTGCTGCATCTTCAGGCCGTGCTCGTCGGTGCCGGTCATGAAGAACACGTCGAAGCCGTCGAGTCGCTTGAAGCGCGCGATCGCATCCGACGAGATGTACTCGTAGGCGTGCCCGATGTGCGGGACGCCGTTCGGGTACGCGATCGCGGTCGTCAGATAGAACGGGGGCCGGGCCGTCGGGGCCGGCATCTGGTCGGGCGAGGAAGGCACAGTCATGGTGCGCCTACTCTATCGACGTGAGCAAAGATCGTCCCGCCCCGGACCTGCCCGAGCCGCTGTTTCCGCTCGTCGACGCCCATACCCACCTCGATGCGTGCGGTGCCACCGACGCGGCGAGCGTGCGTGCGATCGTCGATCGCGCGGCGTCGGTCGGCGTCGAGCGTGTGGTCACGGTGGCCGACGATCTGGCGGCCGCGCAGTTCGCGGTGGACGCCGCGCACTGGGACGACCGGGTCTTCGCGGCGGTCGCGATCCATCCGACGCGGGCCAACGCCCTCGACGACGCCACCAGGGCGGAGGTCGAGCGTCTGGCGTCCGACCCCCGCGTCGTCGCGGTGGGCGAGACCGGCCTGGACCTGTACTGGCCCGGCAAGCTCGACGGCTGCGCCACGCCGGAGGAGCAGGAGGACGGCTTCCGCTGGCACATCGACCTCGCGAAGCGTCTCGGCAAGCCGCTGATGATCCACAACCGCGAGGCCGACACCGATCTGCTGCGCGTCCTCGAGTCGGAGGGTGCCCCCGAGACGGTGATCTTCCACTGCTTCTCGTCCGACGCGGTGATGGCGCGGGCCTGCGTCGACGCCGGCTACGTGCTGAGCTTCTCGGGCACCGTCAGCTTCAAGAACGCGAAGGCGTTGCGCGAAGCCGCTCTGATGGTCCCGGCGGACCAGTTGCTCGTCGAGACCGACGCGCCCTACCTCACTCCGCACCCGTTCCGCGGCGCGCCCAATCAGTCGTATTGCCTGCCGTACACGCTGCGGGCGCTCGCGGAGGTGCGCGGCGAGGACCCCGTCGAACTGGCGAAGGCATCGACCGCGACGGCCGAGCGCACCTACCGACTGCCTGCGCGATCCTGAGCCTCGCGGCCCATTCCGCGTCGGGATGCGCGGAATCCCGCCCCGGTAGACAAGGAATGGGTGCTCAGGCCGACGGCGGATTCCTCCGGGGCCGGATCCTCGCGTTCGGCAACGGCGGCGCGGGCAGTCGTTGCACGGTGCCCGTGTAGCCGTCGACGCGCCCGAAGCGATCGGACTCGGCCTGCCACGCGTCGCGGTACGCCTCGATGTCGGCGTGGCTGCGTCCGACGAAGTTCCACCACATCACGATCTCCTCGCCGAACGGTGCGCCGCCCAGCAACACCACCCGTGCCGGCTCGTCGGTGAGATTCGTCAGGATCAGCGTCGATGCCCCGGTCCCGGCGTAGCCGAGGTCGGCGCGGGCGAGGTCGACGTGCTCGAGGCGCACCGCGCCGGTGTCGACGAGAACACCGTGCTCGAAAGTCGGGTCCACGTCGAGGCGCATCTCGGCGCGCGGGTCGAGCGTGAGTTCCGCGCCGAGCAGGGGAGTGAACGTGTGGACGGGGGATTCGGAACCCGCCAGCGAGCCCAGAAAGACGCGAGCACACCCGCCGTCCAGGTTCGCGATCGACGGCACGTAGTGCTCGAAGTTCCGCGGCGCGTCGCGAGCCTCGTCGGGCAGCGCCACCCACAGCTGGACGCCATGGAGGATCGTCGTCGTCGGCGTCGAGACCTCCGAGTGGCAGATGCCGTGGCCGCCGGTCATGAGGTTGACCTCGCCGGGCCGCACCGTCGCGTGCACGCCTTTGCTGTCCCGGTGCTCGATCTCGCCGGTGAACAGCCAACTGACGGTCTGCAGTCCGGTGTGCGGGTGGGGTGCCACATCCATGCCGCCGGTCAGCGCGACGTCGTCGGGGCCGTAGTGGTCGGCGAAGCACCACGCCCCGATCAGCGATCGCTGCCGCTGTGGCAGCGTGCGGCGCACCGGCATCGCCCGCGGGCCGCCCAGAGGGACCTCGCGCGACGTGATGACCTCGATCAGCGGGCGCCCCGATGTGCCTGCGGGTGGTCCGTTCTCGCACTCGATCTCGACCGGGTCGGCCTCCACGTTGCTCATGTCCTCACCCTTCCACGACCCCCTTCCACGACCCCCTTCCACGACCCCCTGCGCCGCCCTTCCGCGCCGCCCCGGGAGGAGTGACGCAAGCAACTGGTCGGAATCTGCCGTAATCGATTCGTGATCGACCAGCGCTTTCCCTGAGACCTTTGTAACCGCATTTGTGCTGATCGACACCATGCGGTTGCCAGATCACAGCCCCACCGTTACCGTGCTGTGATCGAACCTGTCGTCTGCCCCAGGATTTGTCGTGTCGCCTTTTGCTCGGATCAACACCGCCAGATCGCCGCTCCTGTACGTCGTGGTGGCCGCGCTCTTCGTGACCCTTCTCGTCGGCGGAGGCCTGGTCGTCGCGCAGCACAAGACGGTCACCCTGGACGTCGACGGCGAGACGATCTCGCTCAGCACACTGCGCTCCGAGGTCGGTTCCGTCCTCGACAACGCCGGTTATCCGATCGGTGAGCACGACGTCGTCGCGCCGAACGTCGACGCCAAGCTGTCGGACGGCGACACCGTCGTCCTGCGCCGTGCCCGGGAGATCGTGCTCACGGTCGACGGCGAGCGTCGCACCGTGTGGTCGACGGCACTCACCGTGGACGACGCGATGCGTCAGATGAGCCTCGCCGGGGACGCCTACGTATCCGCGTCGCGTGGGCAACGGATCCCGCTCGACGGCATGGAGTTCGACGTCGTGAACGCGAAGTCGGTGCGGATCGCCGACGGTGGCGCCCCGCACGCGGACGTCCGGGCTGCGGCGCCCACGGTCGGCGACCTGCTGGTTGCGACGAATGTGCCGCTCGAGCAGGCCGACACGGTCGTCCCGGCGCCCGAGACACCGCTCGTCGACGGTCTCGAGATCGTCGTGACCCGCAACCGCACCGAGAACCGCACCGAGAATCTGGCAATCTCGGCGCCCGAGAACCGCATCGAGGATGCGGGACTCGAGCAGGGCAAGACCACCGTCGAGCACCCGGGTGCACCGGGCGAGCGAACGGTGACGGCGACCGTGACCACCGTCAACGGTGTCGAGACACATCGGCAGGAACTGTCGTCGGTGGTCGTCCGCGAAGCCGCACCGACTGTCGTGCGGGTCGGCACCAAGCCCAAGCCGTCGGCCCCCGCGGTCGCGAACGGTTCGGTGTGGGACTCGATCGCACAGTGCGAGGCGACCGGCAACTGGGCGATCAACACGGGCAACGGCTACTACGGCGGGCTCCAGTTCTCGCAGAGCACGTGGGCCGCGTACGGCGGCACGCAGTACGCGGCGACGGCCGACCGCGCGACCCGCGAGCAGCAGATCGCGGTCGCCGAGAAGGTGCAGGCCGCGCAGGGCTGGGGTGCGTGGCCGTCATGTACGAGCAAGTTGGGTCTCCGGTAAAGGAATCGCATGTCGCCGCTGTCGAAGATCAACACGAGCCGCTCACCGCTGATGTACGGCGTGGTCGCCGCGACGCTCGTGACCCTCACGGTCGGTGGCGGCGTCGCCGTCGCACAGCACAAGACGGTGACCGTCGACGTCGACGGCGAGCTGGTCTCCGTCGGCACGATGTCGTCGGACGTCAGCGGGGCGCTCTCGGCGGCCGGCTACTCCCTCGGTGAGCACGATGTGGTCGCTCCCGCAGCGGATTCGGACGTGCATGACGGCGACACCGTCGTGCTGCGCCGCGGCCGCGAGGTCGCCCTCACGGTGGACGGTCAAGAGCGCACGCTGTGGACCACGGCGCTCACGGTGGACGAGGCACTGAACCAGTTCCGCGTCGCCGGTGATGTGCACGTCTCGGCGTCCCGCTCGCAGCGTCTGCCCCTCGAGGGCTCGGATCTCGATGTGCTCAATCCCCGCACCGTGACGTTGGTGGACGGCGGTGCCGCCCCGTCGGACGTCCGCCTCGCGGCGCCGACCGTCGCCGATTTCCTCGAAGCGCACGGCACGCCTCTCGAGCAGGCCGACACCGTCGTGCCGGCCGCCGACACCCTCCTCGCCGACGGCATGGAGGTCACCGTGACCCGTGGACGGGTCGAGACCCGGGTGGTGACCGAGCCGGTCGCACCGCCGGAGCAGCGGATCGAGGACCCGGCGATGAACATGAGCCGGACGGTCGTCGAGAACCCGGGCAGCGCCGGCGTCGCCGACGTCACGTACGAGGTCACCACCGTCAACGGCGTCGAGACCGGACGCAAGCCGGTCGCGTCCACCGTCACGGGCCCCGCCCAGCCGAAGGTCGTCCGCGTCGGCGCCAAGCCGGGCACCGAGGTGCCCCCCGTGCAGAACGGCGCCACGTGGGACGCGCTGGCGCAGTGCGAGGCGACGGGCAACTGGGCGATCAACACCGGCAACGGCTTCTACGGCGGCGTGCAGTTCGACCAGAACACGTGGGAGCGTCAGGGCGGACTCAAGTACGCGGCCCGCGCCGACCTCGCGACCCGCGAGGAGCAGATCGCCATCGCCTCACGCACGCAGCAGACGCAGGGTTGGGGTGCATGGCCGTCGTGCACCAGCAAGCTGGGCCTGCGCTGACCGTTCCCTTCGTGCGTTAGGTTCTTCAGGTGTCAGACGCCGTGCCGCCCCCCGTCCATCCGCGAGGACAGGCCGCCCTCCTGGGGCCGGTCGAGGTCCGCAGCCTCGCCGAAGAGTTCGGGGTACGCCCCACCAAGCAACTCGGCCAGAACTTCGTGCACGACGCCAATACCGTCCGCCGGATCGTCGCGGTCGCCGGCGTCGGCCCGCAGGACACCGTCCTCGAGGTCGGTCCCGGGCTCGGGTCGCTGACACTGGCCCTGCTCGACGTCGTCGACCGGGTGATCGCCGTCGAGATCGATCCCAACCTCGCCGCCCGGCTGCCCGCGACTGTCGCAGACCGCGCGCCGGAACTGGTGGATCGGCTCAGCGTGGTCGGTGCCGACGCGATGCGGGTGATGCCGGAGGACGTTCCCGGTGAACCGACCGCGCTCGTCGCGAACCTGCCCTACAACGTGGCCGTCCCGGTGCTGCTGCACATGTTCGCGGAGTTTCCCAGCCTGCGCACCGCGCTGGTGATGGTGCAGGCCGAGGTGGCGGACCGGCTGGCGGCCGCACCGGGCAACAAGGTGTACGGCGTACCCAGCGTCAAGGCCAACTTCTTCGGCGCCGTCAAGCGCGTCGGCCATGTCGGACGCTCGGTGTTCTGGCCGGTACCGAAGGTCGAGTCGGGGCTGGTGCGAATCGACCGTTACGAGGAAGCACCGTGGCCGATCGACGCCGATCACCGGCGCAAGGTGTTCGCCGTCATCGACGCGGCTTTCGCGCAGCGCCGCAAGACACTTCGGGCCGCGCTCGCCACCTGGGCGGGATCGCCCGCCGAGGCCGAGCGGCGCCTCGTCGCGGCGGGGATCGAACCGTCCACGCGCGGTGAGAGGCTCGATGCTGCGGCGTTCGTGCGTCTCGCCGGCGTCAGCTAGGGTCCGCACCGGGCGGTCGGTCACTGCGGCCGCCGAGGTGGGATCCCCGGTTCGAGGAATGTGATTGTGAACAAGAGAATTCGGTCGACGGCGCGGCGCGTCGGCATCACAGCGGTTGCGGTGGCGGCACTGTCGGTGGCGGGATGCGCCACATCGGTGGAGGGCACCGCGACCGCTGCCGGTTCGGCCCTCGCCGATACGACGGCGCCGTACCGTGACACCGATCGCGGCCGCGTCGATCTCGATCTCGACGTCGAGATCGGTGACTGCGTGCGTCTGGGTGGAACCGCGGACGACGCGACCGTCGACGAAGCCGTCTGTGGGAGTGCCGATTCCAACTACAAGGTCGTCGAGAAGACCGCGCGCAACGCGCAGTGCCCGTCGGACGTCGACCAGGTGTACTACGAGACGAAATGGGGCGACGAGCGCGGCGCGCTGTGCCTGGACGTCGACTGGGTGATCGGCGGGTGCATGAGCATCCCGGACGGTGAGGACGACGAACCGCGGCGTGTCGACTGCAACGACCCGCACGCCCCCGGAATCGAACGTGCTGTCGAGATCATCGACGGCGCAACCGATGCCAAGCGGTGCTCGGACGGCGGATTCGTCCACGACGAGCGCGAGTTCACGGTATGCACGGAGACGGTGCGCCCGCTGTAGGTAACCGGAGCGGGACGGGTTTCTCCTACTTTCGTACCCAACTTCTCCTACTTTCGTACCGGAGGGTATGTCCGGGGCAGCGCAAGTGGGCTGTGTGTCTCTAACTTTGTTGGAGCACAGCCCATTTCCGTATCCGAAAGGCCTTCCCATGTCGAGTAGTTCGCTCCGCCGCGTCGCCGCGGTCGTCGCAATCGCCGGTTCAGCGGCCCTGATCTCGCCGGCGCTGTCGCACGCCGCCTCCACCGGATCGCTCGGTGGTTCCCTCGGTAGCTCGTCCGACGAGCCCGCCGGCGGAGTCACGTGTGACGCACTGTCGACCGAGGCGACGCCCGCCGGTTGGGGCGTCCCGTTCGACGACGAGAAGGGGCAGGAGGCCGCCTACTCCGAGGAGGGTGTCCTCGACGAGAACGGATCGCTCGAGCTCGCTGTGACGGGACCGTCGGACCGCACTGCCTGGTACCACGAGGCGGGCGGCGTCGCGCTCGCTGATGTCATCTCGAAGGACATCGGCTTCGACGAGAAGGCCGCCACGTCGTCGGCGTCGTTCCAGATCCGTCTGCTGGGCACCACCGGCGGCAAGTTCGAGAACGGCTTCACGACGCTGGTGTGGGTTGCCGAGCCCGGCACGACCGTCGCCGAGGGCGCCACGCACGAGCAGATCCAGAAGGGTCTGTGGTGGAGCACCCAGAACATCGCCGGCGCCGAGGACCGCGTGCCGACGTCTCTCGCCACCATTGCTGCGGCCAACCCGAACGCGACCGTCGAGCACTACGGTGTGAGCGTCGGCTCGGGCTCGGCCGCGACGTCGACGCTGGTGGACGCAGTGCAGTTCAACGGCTGCACCACCGATTTCGCCAAGAACGACCCCGAGCAGGGTGGCGGAGCGGGTTCTCTGGGCAGCCTCGGAAGCCTGTTCGGCAGCGTGTTTTCTTAGCCGACAACGGCCTTCCTGCGCATTCTTTCCCGCTCAATGGGACCGGGCATTCCGTACGTTCCGCCGCGGGATAACGTCACCGCGGACGTGTGGCGTGAGTCACACCTAAGTGGCTGGAGGGTGCGTGGGTAGCAGGGTGAGGTTCGGCAAGAGCCTGACGGCGGTGTTGGTGGCGGGTGCGCTGGCGCTCGCGGGCTGTGCCAATTCGGACAGCAACGATGAGACCAGCGACACTCGCACCCCGCCGGCGGTGGGCCTGGTGGGAGATCAGGCCGCGGAACCGACGGGCTCGACGCCGCAGCTCACGTTCAGCGTCCAGGCGCTGGCGGCGGTGCTCGATCCGGCCAAGACCACCGCCCGCGGCGGCAGCGGCGGTGACGAACTGGCGGCCGTGTACGACGTCTTGCTCCGGTACGACGAGAAGACGGGCGAGTTCGTGCCGCGTCTGGCGCAGTCGCTGACGTCGGACCAGGCGGGGAACGTATGGACGCTGAAGCTGCGCCCCGGAGTGACGTTCAGCGACGGCACCCCGCTCGACGCCAACGCGGTGGTGGCCAGCATCAACCGCTACAACACCAACAAGGGCAACGGCGCCGCGGTGTGGATGGACGCCGTCGAGTCCACCACGGCCACCGATGCTCAGACGGTGGAGTTCCGCCTGCGCAAGCAGTGGCCGACCTTCCCGTCGATGCTGGCCCTGGGCCACGGCATGATCGTCGCCCCCGGCGCCGGTGAGGGCGAGGCCTTCAAGCCGATCGGTGCGGGTCCCTTCGTCCTCGATCGCTACGCGCCCAACGAGGAGCGGCTGCTCTCCGCGCGTGCCGACTACTGGAACGGCAAGCCCAAGTCCGACAAGCTCAAGTTCATCGCGCTCAGCGGCTCGCGCGAGAACCTGGAATCGATGCGCACCAACGGCATCGACATCGGTTTCCTGCGTGGCAACCCGCAGGCCATCTACGACACCATCGACGCCGGCTACCCCGGCTCCTTCAGCATCCTCAACAGCGGTGGTGCCGAACTGGTCAACAACCGTGAGGGGCGGCCGGGCGCGGACGTCCGGGTGCGCAGGGCAATTGCGCTGGCGATCGATCCGGAGCTGGTCGGCCAGCGCGGCGACAACGGCCTCGGACTGCCGGGCAAGGCAATGTTCAACGATCTTTCCCGGTGGGCCACCGACGTCGAGGGTGTGCCCTTCGACCCCGATGCCGCGCGCAAGCTGCTCGACGAGGCGAAGGCCGACGGCTACGACGGCCAGCTCAACTACATCGTGCTGCAGGAGCCGAGCGAGCAGGCCATCGGCCTGGCGGTGCAGTCGCTGCTGCAGGCGGTCGGCTTCACGGTGAACATCACCAACGCCAACAACGCCGGCGACATCGTCAAGCAGGTGTACGTCCAGCGCGACTACGACATGGCGCACGCCGGAATCGGCCTGTACGAGGCCATTCCGTACCTGGGGCTGGAGACCACGCTGTCGGCGACGTCCACGGCCAACTTCTCCGGCTACTCGAACCCGCAGATGGATGCGCTGCTCGGCAAGCTGCAGGCGGCCGACGGTGACGACCAGATCCGCGGCGTGCTGGCCGAGATCCAGACGCTGTGGAACGAGACCGTTCCGAGCGTTCCGGTGAGCTCCGTGATGATCTACGTCGCGTGGCAGAAGAACGTCGGCGGTGTGGTTCCCACCGCGACGGGAATCATGCTGCTCGACAAGGCCGGTCGTAACTGACCACAACGGGCACAGCGAGACGACGAGGCCCCGGCGACAACTGTCGCCGGGGCCTCGTCGATCGCGTCTAGCTGGACGGGCTGAACCGTCGCAGCCGCAGGCTGTTGCTGACGACGAACACGCTCGAGAAGGCCATCGCCGCGCCGGCGAGCATCGGGTTCAGCAGGCCCGCCGCGGCCAGCGGGATCGCCGCCGCGTTGTAGGCGAATGCCCAGAACAGGTTGCCCTTGATGGTGCGGAGAGTCCTGCGGGACAACTCGATCGCGTCGGCGGCCGAGCGAAGGTCACCGCGCACCAGGGTGATGTCGGCGGCCTCGATTGCGACGTCGGTGCCGGTGCCCATGGCGAGTCCGAGGTCGGCCTGGGCGAGCGCGGCAGCGTCGTTGACGCCGTCGCCGACCATCGCGACGACCTTGCCGCTCGCCTGCAGTTCCTTGATCGCGTCGACCTTGTCGCCGGGCAGCACCTCGGCGATGACGGTGTCGATGCCGACCTGCTCCGCGACGGTGCGTGCGACGGTCTCGTTGTCGCCGGTGAGCAGGACCGGAGTCAGCCCCAGTTGCTTGAACCGTCGGACGGCGTCGGCGCTGGTGTCCTTGATCGCGTCGGCGACCACGAACACGGCGCGGGCCTGTCCGTCCCAGCCGGCGGCGATCGCGGTGCGGCCCAACTGCTCCGCGGCGCGCTTGGCGTCGGCCAGGTCCTGCGGCAGGTGCTGCGACCAGTCCGCGAGCAGACTCTCGCGTCCGGCGACCACGGCGTGGCCGTCGACGATGCCCTGCACACCCTTGCCCTCGACGTTCACGAAGTCCTCGACACCGGGAAGGGTGCCGACGCTGCCGGCCGCGCCGGCCGCGACGGCCTGGGCGATCGGGTGCTCGGACGCGTTCTCGAGTGCACCCACCAGTCGGAGCGCCTCGTCGCGATCGACGCCGTCGGCGGTGACCACGTCGAGCAGGGTCATCTTGCCGGTGGTGACGGTGCCGGTCTTGTCGAGCACGATGGTGTCGACGCCACGGGTCGATTCCAGAACCTCGGGCCCCTTGATGAGGACGCCGAGTTGTGCGCCGCGGCCGGTGCCGACGAGTAGCGCGGTCGGCGTCGCCAGGCCCAGCGCACACGGGCACGCGATGATGAGCACCGCGACGGCGGCCGTGAAGGCCACCTGCAGCGGGTTGCCGGTCCCGATCCAGTAGCCCAAGGCGGCAACGGAGATCGCGATGGCGATCGGGACGAAGACACCGGCGATGCGGTCCGCGAGGCGCTGCACCTCGGCCTTGCCGTTCTGGGCGTCCTCGACGAGAGCGGCCATCTGCGAGAGTTGGGTGTCGACGCCGACCCGGCGGGCGCGCACCACGAGGCGTCCACCCGCGTTGACGGTGGCGCCGACGACGTCGTCGCCGACCGAGACCTCGACGGGCACCGATTCGCCGGTGAGCATGCTCATGTCGACGGCGGAGCTGCCCTCGACCACGACACCGTCGGTGGCGATCTTCTCGCCGGGGCGGACCATGAACAGGTCGTCGATACTCAATTGGTCTGCCGGGATCCGGGATTCGACCCCGTCGCGGAGCACCGAGACTTCCTTGGCGCCCAGCTCGAGCAGGGCCCGCAGTGCGGCGCCGGCGGTCCGCTTCGACTTGGCCTCGAAGTACCGGCCCGCGAGCACGAACGTGATGACGCCGGCCGCGACCTCGAGGTAGATGTTGGCGGCGCCGTCCATCCGGTTGATCGTGAACTCGAACGCATGCTTCATACCGGGGGCACCGGCGGTGCCGAAGAACAGCGCGTACAGCGACCACGCGAACGCGGCGGTGGTGCCCAGTGAGATGAGCGTGTCCATCGTCGCGGCGCCGTGCCGCAGATTGGTCCACGCGGCGCGGTGGAACGGCAGACCCGCCCACACGATCACCGGCGCGGCGAGGGTGAGTGAGAGCCACTGCCAGTTGTCGAACTGCAGCGCCGGAACCATCGCCATCGCGATCACCGGAATCGACAGCAGGGCGGACACGATCAGCCTGGTGCGCAGCTCCGCGAGGTCGCGATCCCTGGGGTCCTCGGTGGCGCCGGACTCGTCGGTGGCCGGGGGAGCGGGCAGGGCGGCGGTGTACCCGGCGTTCTCCACTGCGGTGACGAGGTCGTCGGTACTGACCGAACCGGCGAAGGTGACCTTCGCCTTCTCGGTGGCGTAGTTGACGGTGGCAGTGACGCCGTCGATCTTGTTGAGTTTCTTCTCGATGCGGGCGGCGCACGAGGCGCACGTCATGCCGCCGATCGCGAGTTCGACGGTGCCGTCACGGGTGGTTGCGAGATCGGCGGAAGTCATCAGTGTCCTCCTTCGTGACCGTCGCGAGCGGGTACGTGTGTGGGTCCGGACGCGGGGCCCACCGGAACGGTGAACTCGGCGGTGCGGACCGTGCCCTGGTGTTGGAAATCGAGGAACAGTCGGTAGGTGCCGCTGCTCGGGGCCTGTGCGTGGAACGTCGCGTCGGGGCCCGGTGCGGTCACGCCGTCGCCGGGTTCGCCCTCGGGGTGGACGTGCAGGTACGCGAGGTCTCCGGTGCGCAGGGCCACCAGGTGGCCGTAGGCGCCGAGGTAGGGATCGAGATCGGTGACCGGGGCGCCGTCGCGGGTGACCGAGAGCGTCAGCGGCCCGCCGGCCGTCGTGAGGTCACCGGCGAGGGTGACGGTGTAGCCGTCGACGGTCGCGGTGCGCGACGCGGCCGGTAGCGCCGCCGGTTGCAGATCGCCGACGACGTCGACGTTCCGTCCCAGCGTCAGCTGGCCGGGAGCACCGCTCGCCTGGAAGTCGGCGAACACCCGGTAGGTGCCTCCGGTGGGCCACGTCCAGTCGATCGACCACGTGCCGTCGGGACCCAGCGTGGGGTGGACGTGCCGGAACTGGCTGGTGTCCGAGCGGACGACGATGAGATGTAGTTGCTTCTCGTGCAGGTCGTCGTACCCGCGCACCGGAGCGCCGTCGGCGTCCAGGATGCGGAAACGCAGGGTGCCGGGCTCGCCGGAGCGGGTGGGCGAGGTGATGTCACCGAGGGTGTAGCCGTCCTGCGAGACCTGTAGACCCGCGGGGACACCCGAGGCCGGCTCGATGTCGGCGGCCGCGTGGCTGTCGGTGTGTGTGCTCGTCATGTCGATCGGGCTCCCCGTGACGACGCCCACGCCGAGGGCCGCGGCAAAGACGACCGCGAGCCCCCCGGCGTATGCGATGAGCGTGGTGGACGTACGCATCGGATTCCTCAGATCGGTTGGGCGGTGTAGCCCGCTTCCGCGACCGCGGCGGTGACCGCGTCGACGGGGAGCGGGGCGGTGGAGGAGACGGTGAGGCGGCCCGACTTCAGATCGACCGCGACGTCCGAGACGCCCGCGATCGTGCCGACCTCTTCCTCGACGGACGCGACGCAGTGGCCGCAGGTCATTCCGGTGACGGTGTATTCGGCGGTGCTCATGTCGATCTCCTCCTAGGTACCACTACCCCGTGCGGGTATCGGCAACAATCCGAAGGTACCCCCGGGGGGTACTAGGCCGCAAGGGCGGTCTCGAGAGATGCGACACTCTCGAGGATTAGTTCGCGGGTGGACGGGCGCGATCGGCCCGGCTGTGGTTGACTGATGTCGGTCGTAGTTTTTGTGTTTGTGTTAGTCCACGCTCGCAAATCCTGAAGTTGCGGGCGGATGGATTCTCTCCTGGGAATCGCGAAGCCGCCGTGTGACACCGGCCCGGGAACCCCTGACCTGGAGTTTCCCGAGTTTGCAGTTCGTAAGAGGAGAGAAAGAAACATGGCAGAAGGCACCGTGAAGTGGTTCAACGCTGAAAAGGGCTTCGGCTTCATCGCGCCCGACGACGGCTCCGCCGACGTCTTCGTCCACTACTCGGCCATCCAGACCAACGGCTTCCGCACTCTCGAAGAGAACCAGCGCGTGAGCTTCGAGATCGGTCAGGGCAACAAGGGGCCGCAGGCCACCGACGTCGCCGCGATCTGATTTCGCTCCCGGTCTGACCGGGATCTGACGTGCACGGGGTTCCATCCGCAAGGATGGGACCCCGTTTCGGCGTTTCGCGGCCGGATTCGCGGCATCGGCCGCCGATTCGGAAGTAGGGTTCGGCAACCGCTCACGTGACCGAAGGGACGACGGTGGCTGCCGACGAACTGCGCGCACTCTCGGACCGGGCCGACATCGGCGATGTCCTGCACCGCTACTTCCGTGGTGTGGATCGCCGTGACTGGGATCTGGTACGCGACTGCTTCTTCGCCGACGCGCACAACGATTACGCGCCGTTCTATCAGGGCGGGGTGGACGAGTTCATGCAGTTCCTCGCCGACCCGGCGGGCTTCGGTCTGTTCGACCGCACCTTCCACTTCGCGGGCAACCAGCTGATCGAGCTCGACGGCGACACCGCGAAGACCGAGACCTATGCGGTGGCCCAGCACACCAGCGCCGCCGACGCGGGCAACCCGACCCGCAACTTTCTGATCGTCTGGCTGCGCTACCTCGACCGCTTCGAGCGTCGCGACGGGCGGTGGGCCATCGCAGACCGCCGGATCGAGGTCGACTGGATCCGTAACGACACGGGCGGCGGCTGGATGGACGTGCCCGGTCAGGCACCGCGGTAGCGCTCGGCGGCCAAGGCGTGATGCTCGGCGCGGCGTCGGCACTCGTCGCGCAATTCCGGCGGATCGAGCACCGTGAAGTCGACGTCGAACGCGCTGAGCCAGCGCGCGATCGACGGCAGTGAGTCGCCGCCGAGCGCGACGATGCAGCGGTTGTCGGGTGCATCCTCGAGCGCGCCCCATGCCGCGTCGACCATCGGTGCGATGACGTGGATGGGAGAGTGCAGCAGCACGCGCGCCCGAACCTGGGTAACCGCACGATCGACGCCGCGCGCGACGAACTCGGCGGCACCGCCCGGCGGCAGCTCGCGGGGGGTGAACCGTGGTCCGGTCGGGATCTTCGGGTCCATGCGGTCGACGCGGAACGAGCGCCAGTCGTCGCGCATCAGGTCCCAGGCGACGAGGTACCAGCGGAACCCGGAACGGACCAGTCGGTGCGGCTCCACCTCGCGGCGGCTCTCGCTGCCGTCGTGGGTGCGGTAGTCGAACCGGAGGCGTTCGTGGTTGTGGCACACCGACGCGATGGCGGACAGCACCGACGCGTCGACTGCGCTCGGCGCAGGCTCCCGCGGCACGACGTCCACCTGCAGTGACTCGAGGCGGTGCCGCAGCCGCGACGGCATCACCTGCCGCAGCTTGGTCAGCGCCCGCACGGACGACTCGCCGATCCCGACGACGGCACCCGACGCTCCGGACTGCAGGCCGAGCGCGACGGCGAGCACCTCGTCGTCGTCGAGCAGCAGCGGCGGCATCTCGGCGCCCGCACCGAGGCGGTAGCCGCCTCCGACGCCCACCGTCGCGTCGACGGGGTAGCCGAGGCCGCGCAGCTTGTCGACGTCGCGTCGGACGGTGCGCGGCGTGATGGTCAGCCGTTCGGCCAGCTCCACCCCCGACCAGTCCCGCCGGGTCTGGAGCAGGGACAGCAATCGCAGCAGTCGTGCCGATGTCTCCCTCATGTCTCGAAGCATCGCATCCAACTAGGACGTCAGGTGTCCGCAATTGCTTCTAGCTTTCGTGGTGACTGACGAACGAACACGAAGCGGGGAGACACGACGATGCACGCGATGATCCACACCGAGGCGTTGACCAAACGCTTCAAGCAGGGCAAGAACACGGTCGACGCGGTCGTGGACGTCGATCTGGAGGTCGCCGAGGGGGAACTGGTGGCGCTGCTCGGGCCCAACGGTGCCGGCAAGTCCACGACGCTGCGGATGCTGACGACGCTGCTGGCGCCCACGTCGGGGCGGGCGAGCGTCGCCGGGTTCGACGTCGCCGCCGACCGGAACGAGGTGCGGCGCCGGATCGGGTACGTCGGGCAGGGCAGCGGGGCGGGGCACAACCAGAGGGTGCGGGACGAACTGGTCACTCAGGGCCAGTGCTACGGCATGGCCAGGGCGGCGTCGGGCGTGCGCGCGGACGAACTGCTCGACGCGCTCGATCTGAACGAACTCGGCTCGCGCAAGGTGAGCACGCTGTCGGGCGGCCAGCGTCGACGCCTCGACATCGCGCTGGGACTGGTCCACCGGCCGCCGCTGCTGTTCCTCGACGAGCCGACCACCGGCATGGACCCGCAGAGCCGCGCCAACCTCTGGGAGCACATCCTGCGGCTGCGTGAGCGCATGGGCACCACGATCGTGCTCACGACGCACTACCTGGAGGAGGCCGACGCGATGGCCGAGCGGGTGATCGTCATCGACCGGGGCACGGTGATCGCCGACGACACCGCGTCCGCACTCAAGTCCGACCTCGCGGGCGACCTGTTGACGGTGGGCTTCGATGATGCGGACGCCGCAGCGGAGGCCGCCCGGCTGGCCGTGGAGATCGTCACTGTCCGCGACGTGACGGTCGTCGGCGCGTCGGCGCGAATCCGCACGAGCGAAGGTGACGCGACGCTGCCCGAGATGCTGCGCAGAGCCGAGATGTCGGGGCTGCGCGTCGCGACCGCCGAGATCGCCCGGCCGACCCTCGACGACGTCTTCCTCGGACTCACCGGCCGCAGCCTCCGCGAGACGGCTGCTGCGTGAGCCCGACCACGTCCGCCCCACTCGACTTCCAGACCCGAGGAGACCTCTCATGACCGGCATCGTCCGCGACAGCGGCATCGTCATGGCCCGTGAACTGCGCCCCACCCTCCGTGACCCCGTGAGCGTCGTGTTCAGCCTCGCCCAGCCGCTGATTCTGCTTGCACTCTTCGGCCCGCTGCTGAAGAGCGTGCCCGGCATGGGGGAGGGCGTGTGGAACTGGTTCATCCCCGGTGTGCTGGTGATGATCGCGATCTTCGGCACGTCGATGACGGGCTCGAATCTGCTGATGGAGATGCAGCAGGGTTCACACGAGCGGATGCTCGTGACGCCGCTGCACCGCTCGTCGCTGCTCATCGGGCGGGCCGCCAAGGAGATGGTTCCCCTTGCCGCCCAGGCGGTCCTGATCATTCTGGTGGCGCTCCCGCTGGGCCTCGACGTCGATCCGCTCGGCGCCGTCGTCGGCATCGTCTTGCTCGGCGTGTTCGGTGTGGGTCTGGGAGCGCTGTCGTATGCGCTGGCGCTGGCGGTGCGCAATCAGGACTGGATGTTCTGGGTGGTGCAGCAGACGCTGATGTTCCCGATGCTGATCCTGTCGGGCACGATGCTGCCGCTCGACGACGCCCCGGGCTGGATGCGGGCGCTCGTTGCGATCAACCCGCTCGGCTATGTGGTGGACGCGGAGCGCGCGCTGTTCGCGGGTGATCTGGCGTCGGGAACGGTGCTCTCGGGAGTGGTCGCGGCCGTTACGGTGGCGGTCGTGGGACTCGGTGTCGGCGTCCGGTCCGTGCGATAGGGGGAAGTGCCGCCTGAGGTGCGTTTTCGTCACCTCGGGCGCACCGCCTATTGTTGGAAATTGTGCTTTCCGTCGTTCCACGCCCCGTCACGGTTCGGGCCCCGTCCAAGGTCAACCTGCACCTGTCGGTCGGTGACCTCCGGGAGGACGGCTACCACGAACTGAGCACCGTGTTCCAGGCGCTCTCGCTGGCAGACGACGTGTCCGTGATCCCGTCGGACACCCTGTCGGTTCGGGTCCGCGGTGAGGGCGCCGAGTCGGTGCCGACCGATCACACCAACCTGGTCTGGAAGGCCGCCGAGATGCTGGCCGCCGAGGCCGGCGTGGCCCCGGACGTGGAGATTTCGATCGTCAAGGGCATCCCCGTCGCCGGTGGCATGGCCGGCGGCAGCGCCGACGCGGCCGCCGCACTGGTGGCCCTCAACGAACTGTGGCACCTCGATCTCGGCCGGGACGCTCTCGTCGAGTTCGCCGCCCGACTGGGCAGCGACGTGCCGTTCTCACTGCACGGCGGCACTGCTGTCGGCACCGGGCGCGGCGAGAAACTGCTGCCCGTGCTGTCCCGCAATTCGTTCCACTGGGTGCTCGCCCTCTCCAAGGGCGGGCTGTCGACGCCGACGGTGTTCCGCGAACTCGACCGGCTGCGCTCGGAGGGGGATCCGCCGCGCGTCGGTGACGTCGACGACCTCATGCACGCCCTCGCGACGGGCGATGCCGAGGCGCTCGCGCCACTGCTCGGCAACGATCTGCAGGCGGCGGCCCTGTCCCTGGCGCCCGACCTGCGCCGCACTCTGCGAGCGGGAGTCACCGCCGGCGCGCTCGCCGGCATCGTCTCCGGTTCGGGCCCGACGTGCGCGTTCCTGTGCACGGACGCGGATGCGGCCGTCGCCGTGGGGGCAGAACTCTCAGGTGCGGGAGTCTGCCGCACCGTCCGTGTCGCGAGCGGGCCCGTGCCCGGCGCGCGCGTGATCGACCCCGAGCCGGAAGGCAGCCTCTGATGGCGAATTTGATCAATCTCGAGCAGGTTTCGAAGTCGTTCGGCGTCAAGCCGTTGCTCGAATCCGTTTCACTCGGTGTGCAAGAGGGCGAACGCATCGGCGTCGTCGGCCTCAACGGTGGGGGCAAGACGACGATGCTCGAGGTGCTCGCCGGCGTCGAGGAGCCCGACTCCGGTCGGGTCAGCCGCGTCGGTGGCATGCGAATGGCGGTCGTCACCCAGCGAGGTGTTCTCCCCGAGGGATCGACCGTCGGCGACGTCGTTCTGGGTCCGCTCGGAGTCGCGGACCACGAGTGGGCGGGCGACGCGCGCATCCGCGGCATCCTCGCGGGCATCGGCATCGACAACCTCGGCCTGGACGCCAAGGTCGACGGGCTTTCCGGCGGCGAGCGGCGTCGCGTCGCGCTCGCTGCGGCGCTCGTCCAGGACCTCGATCTGCTGGTGCTCGACGAGCCCACCAACCACCTCGACGTCGAGGGTGTGCAATGGCTGGCCGAGCATCTGGTGTCGAGGCGCTCGGCTCTGGTCGTCGTCACCCACGACCGCTGGTTCCTCGACACCGTCGCGACCCGCACGTGGGAAGTGGTGGGCGGCAAGGTCGAGAGCTACGAGGGCGGCTACAACGACTGGATCTTCGCGCGCGCCGAGCGTTCCCGTCAGGCCGACGCGGCCGAGGAGCGGCGGCAGAACCTGGCCCGTAAGGAACTCGCCTGGTTGCGCCGCGGTCCGCAGGCTCGCACGTCCAAGCCGAAGTACCGTGTCGAGGCGGCCGAGGCGCTCATCGCCGACGTCCCCGCCCCACGTGACAGCATCGCGCTGGCGTCCTTCGCGAAGCGCCGCCTGGGCCGGGTCGTCATCGAACTCGAGGACGCCAAGCTCACCACCCCCGACGGCCGCGAACTTGTCCACGACCTGACGTGGCGCCTGGCTCCGGGCGAGCGCGTCGGTCTGGTCGGCGTCAACGGTTCCGGCAAGACGACGCTGCTGCGCACCCTCGCAGGCGAGCTGGAACCGGCGTCGGGCAAGCGGATCCAGGGCCAGACCGTGAAGATCGGCTGGCTGCGCCAGGAACTCGACGACCTTCCCACCGACATGCGCGTGCTCGACGCCGTGAAGGACGTCGCGGAGCGGATCACGCTCGGCGACAAGGAGGTCTCGGCAGGCCAGCTCGCCGAACGGCTCGGCTTCGCGCCGGCGCGCCAGCGCACGCCCGTCGGCGACCTGTCCGGTGGCGAGCGTCGCCGCCTGCAGCTCACTCGTGTGCTGATGGCCGAACCCAACGTGCTGCTGCTCGACGAGCCCACCAACGATCTCGACATCGACACCCTGCAGCAGCTCGAGGATCTGCTCGACGGCTGGGCGGGCACCATGGTCGTCATCTCCCACGACCGCTATCTCATCGAGCGCATCTGCGACACCACGTGGGCGCTGTTCGGGGACGGCAAGCTGACCAACCTGCCCGGCGGCATCGAGGAGTACCTGCGCCGGCGCGCGGTGCTGGCCCAGAATCCGGAGAACGTGGCGCAGTCGGTCGCGTCGACCGCGGGATCGTCCGCGCCGAATGTGGCCCGCGACGGCGCCGCCGATCGTGCGGCCCGCAAGGAGCTGTCACGACTCGAGCGTGCGGTCGCCAAGCTCGACCAGCGTGAGGCCAAGCTGCACGCCCAGCTCGCCGAGGCGGCAACCGATCCGGAGAAGCTGGTTGCTCTCGGCGCCGAGCTCAAGCAGGTGGTGGCCGAGAAGGAGGCCGCGGAGGAGCAGTGGATGGAACTCGCGGCCGAACTCGGCTGAGATCGGGCGTCGTGTCCGCGGGTCGCCCGGTTCGTCTTCGCGTGCAACGATAATGCCGCTACCGGCCCCAGAGCGTCGCGGCGGCGGATAGCCTGCACTTGTACCGTACGGGCTTCGGTGGAGGGCGGGCGTCGTGGATCTGGAGGCGATAGCCGAGATCAGTCGGCTCAAGTACCGGTACGCGCGCGCCCTCGACACGAAGTCGTGGCCGGAGTTCGCCGACACCCTGCTGCCGGAGGCGACAGCCACCTACGCGGAGCATCTGCGTTTCGACTCGAGGGACGCCTTCGTGTCCTTCTTGCAGGACACGCTCGGGCCGCACGTGATCACCGAGCACCACTGTGGCCACCCCGAGATCGATGTGCACGGCGACACCGCGACGGGCATCTGGTACCTGTCCGACACGGTCGTGGTGCCGGGCGATCAGATGATGATGCGCGGAGCAGCGTTCTACCAGGACCGCTACGCGAAGGACGCCGCCGGACGGTGGAAGATCGCGCACACCACCTACGAGCGCACCTACGAGTCGGTGTATTCGCTCGCCGACATGCCCAGCTTCCGCCTCACCTCCAACAGGTGGGCGCTGATCGGGTCGCCCCAGTACGGCGTGCCCGGGGTCGCCCCGTGACCGAGTTTCCCGACTCGGGCGCCCTGCCGTACCTGACGGTCCGCGGGGCGCGCGAGGCGCTCGAGTGGTATCGCAAGGCCTTCGGAGCGGAACTGGTCGGCGAACCGATCGTGATGGACGACGGACGGATCGGGCACGCCGAACTGCGCCTGCGAACCGGGATGATCTATCTGGCCGAGGAGTTCCCGGAGATGGGCCTCACGGCACCCGAATCGGGCGCGACGTCGGTGAGCCTGATGCTTCCGGTCGACGATACGGATGCGGTGCTCGAGCGCGCCCACGACGCCGGTGGAACCGTCGAACGCTGGATCTCGGAGAACTACGGCAGGCGCAATGCGACGCTCATCGACCCGTTCGGGCATCGCTGGATGCTGTCGGGTCCGGCGAAGGGCAGCGCCGCTCGATAGGGTCGGTCGATGACCGTTCCACCCCGCGCCGAGTTCACCGACGCTCGCAGCTGGATCCGGTCGATCCCCGGCGCGCAGGCGTCGCCGCCGAGCAGTGGCCTACCGATGCCGGGCGATTCCCTCCTGCCGGACGACCCGGTCGGGCTGTTCCTGAGGTGGCTCGACGAGGCACTCGCGGCGGACGTCGTCGAACCCCACGTCGCCACGCTGTCGACGGTCGACGAGGCCGGCGCGCCCGACGCGCGCACCCTGCTGCTCAAGGATGTCACCGACAACGGGTGGTGGTTCTCGTCCGATCTCCGATCGCCCAAGGCGCACCAACTCGACGCCTGTCCGGACGCGGCCCTGACGTTCTACTGGCGCGAGCAGGGTCGGCAGGTCCGGGTCCGCGGCGCGGTCGAACGAGGCGACGCCGGTGTGAGCGCCCGGGACTTCCGGGATCGGTCGGTCACCGCGCGTGCGGTCGCCGCGGCCAGTCGGCAGAGCGAGATCCTCACCGACGGCGCGGAGTACGACTCCGCCGTCCGGGCCGCGATGTCCGAGTTGGAGGGCGACCGAGCGTTCGTTTCGGCAACCTGGCAGGCTTGGTGTCTGGTTCCGGCGACAGTCGAGTTCTGGCACGCAGATCCGGGCCGACGGCACCTGCGTGTCCGCTACCGGCGCATCCTTCCCGCGGAGGGTGCCGGGTGGCACACGGACGCGTTGTGGCCGTGAACAGTTCGACAGGAAAAGGAGTCGCGATGGCCTCGTTCATCCAGACCCATGTGCACGGAAACGTCGCAGAGATCGTGCTCGATCGACCGAGGGCACTCAATGCCTTGGACAACAGCATGATTCGCGACATGTACGCCGCGTTGGAGCAGTGGCGCGACGACGACGCGATCACCGCGGTGCTGGTGACCAGCTCGTCGGATCGGGCCTTCTGCGCTGGTGGTGACATCAAGTCGGTCCGCCAGTCAGCCCTCGACCGCGACCACAACGCGGTCCACGCGTTCTTCGCGAACGAGTACAAGCTCAACGCGCTCATAGCGAGCTACCCCAAGCCGTACATCGCGCTGATCGACGGCCACGCGATGGGCGGCGGCCTCGGTATCTCGGTACACGGGTCGGTGCGCGTCGTGACCGAGAAGGCCGCGCTCGCGATGCCCGAGACCGCGATCGGGTTCTTCCCCGACATCGGTGCCAGCTACTTCCTGCCGCGCCTGACCGGTGCAACGGGGATGTACCTGGGCCTGACCGGGGCCTCCGCCTCCGCCGCCGACGCCGTTGTCGCCGGCCTGGCCACACATTTCGTGCCCAGCGACAAGCTCGAGGCGCTCGCCGGTGAAATCCGGTCCATGAACGGCACCGATGTCGACGGCGTGCTCGCTCGCTACACGATCGACGCACCGGCATCGGAGTTGGCGGATCAGCTCGGCGAGGTCGACCGTGTCTTCGGGTCGGGCAGCGTCACCGACATGGTCGCGAAGCTGACCGGGGACGACGAGTGGTCGAAGAAGACCCGCGAGGCGCTCACCACGCTGGCCCCCAGCAGCCTCTGGATCACGGCGGAGTTGGTGCGCCGGGGCGCGGACCTGACGCTCGAACAGTGTCTGGACCTCGAACTGGTTCTCGGCGCCGAGGTGACCCGCAACGCGGACTTCATCGAGGGTGTGCGGGCGGTGCTGGTCGACAAGGACCGCAACCCGTCCTGGAACCCGCCGTCGCTCGACGACATCGACGCCGAGGCGATCGAGGCACTCTTCACCGAGATCACCGCCGAACTGGCGGAGTAGCCGGTCTCAGCCGGCTCCGGGCAACCGGAGTCGGAGTCGGGCACCGCCGAGCGGACTGTCGGTCAGTTCGGCGGTGCCTCCGTGCAGGGATGCCTGCTGCGCGATGAGCGCGAGCCCCAGACCCGAGCCGTCGGGGTGTGCCGACGAGCCCCGTGTGAACCGATCGAACACGGTCGTCCGCTCGTGCTCGGGAACGCCGATGCCGTTGTCGTCGACTGTGATCGTGGCCCCGTGGGAGCCCCCGGTGACGGCGATCTCGATGTAGTCGGCGCGGCCGTGTCGAACGGCATTGGTGACCGCATTCTCGAAGACCAGTCGCAGTCCGGACGGAAGCCCACGCATCGGCAGCGACACCGCTGCCGTCAGCCTGATGGACACGTCGGGCCGGCGTCGGGACCACTCCTGGACGAAGCGATCGGCGAGTTCCACGAGATCGATGTCCTCGTGATCGGCGACGTCGGACAGTTCACCCACCGCGAGGCTCTCGAGGTCGGTGAGCGTCGACTCGATCTGCCGTTCGGTTGCACGCAGTTCGCGCAGGATCTCGGTGCGTTGAGGTTCGGTGAGGGGCATCGTCGCGAGCACCTCGAGGTCGGTACGCATCGACGTGAGCGGTGTGCGCAGTTCGTGGGCCGAGACGGCGGCGAAATCGCGTGCCGCGCCGAGTGCCTCGCGGGTTCGGCTCTGGGCCTTGCCTATCCGATCGAGCATGTGCCGGATCGCGTCGCCGAGTTCCTCCGCCTCGAGTGCACCGCGGACGTCGGGAAGCGCCACGGGCAGTTCGTCACCGACCGTGTGCGTGGCGGCCGCGAGCCGCTGGAGCGGGCGTACGGCTCGGGCGGCGAGGAGCCAGCCGAGGCCGGCGGCGGCGGCGATCGCGACGAGCGCAACACCGGCGACCTGCCACTGCTGTTCCCGGATCGCGCGGGCGAGGGCGTCCTCGGGCACCGAGATCCCCACGAACGTGTCGGCCACGCCCGTGATCGGTACGTCGCGGGCGCGCACCGCGATGCCGTCGGGGGTCTCGGTGCGCACCGCTTCCGTTGCGACCGTGCTGTCGGTGAGAATCTGGGCGGGAACTGACGGCAGGTCCATCGGCGACAGGCTGTACTGGGTGGTGATCTGGGTGGGCATGCTCAACGACACGGAGTCGAGCGTGCGGTCGAGCTGCTCGGAACCGTTGATGCGCAAAAACAGTGCGAAGGCCACGCCGATCGCGGCGATGACGATGGTCGCCGCCAGCGCGGACACGACGGCGACGCGGGCGCGCAGGGACAGCGAGCGTCGGCGTGCAGTCACGGCCTCTCCCGCAGCACGAATCCGACTCCCCGCACGGTGTGCAGTACTCGTGGCATTCCGCCGGCCTCCAGTTTTCTGCGCAGGTACGTCACGAAGACGTCGACGACGTTGGTGTCTGCGTCGAAGTCGTAGCCCCACACCAGTTCCAGGAGCCGCACCCGGCTGAGCACGATGCCCGTGTTCTCGGCGAGGACGCTCAGCAGATCGAACTCCCGTTTGGTGAGGTCGACTCGGTCACCGCCCACGTGGACGCGGTGTCCCGGCAGGTCAACCTCGAGCGCGCCGACCGTCACGGTGCCCGACGGGGCAGGGCTGCGCGGGGCCCTGCGCAGCAGCGCCCGCAGCCGTGCGACCAGTTCGCCGAGTTCGAACGGCTTGGTGAGGTAGTCGTCGGCGCCCGCCTCGAGTCCCGCGATCCTGTCACCGACCGTGCTGCGCGCGCTCAGCACGCAGATCGGCACGTCGTTGCCCATCGCCCGCAGTGCGGTGACCACACTCACCCCGTCGAGGACGGGCATGTTCACGTCGAGCACGATCGCATCCGGCCGCGCTGCCGCGACTGCACGCAGCGCGGAGGCCCCGTCGTCGGCGGTCTCGAGTTCGAAACCGGACAGCCGGAGCCCCCGCGTGAGGGAGGCCAGGACCTTGGGGTCGTCGTCGACGAGCAGGATGCGGGCGCTATCGGTCACCGCATCCATAGTGCCCGTGTGCCCAGGGTGCTCAGCAGGCCTGCACCGTGATCGTGGCCGCAGCGACGGAATCGGAGACCGCGGCCTCGCCGTCCGCGGGCACGGCGTCGGTGACGGTGGCCGCAGTGGTGGCGGCGGCCACCGAGAACGAGACGGTCGACAACTCGCCGGTCGCCGCGGTGGCGTCCAGTTCCTCGGCGATGACGTTGCCGTCGCGGAGCGCAGTCTGCAGCTCCTCGTCCGTCAGCGGCGTCATCGCCAGACCGCAGGCGTCTCCGTCGGGAGTGCCCGAGGCGGCGGGAACGACAGTCGTGGCCGGGACTGCGACCGCGTCCGGTGCAGCGACGGCCACCGGGGAACCACCCGGGATGGCGTTCTGTGCCCACGCGACGCCGGGCACTGCAATGGCTCCGGCCGCTGCGATGCTCGCGGCGGCGACGGCAACGCGACGGCGGGTGACGAAGAACTTGTTCATGTGCGGACTCCTGGCTCGGTGTCGGCGCCCCGGTGGCGCCGACACTTGCCAAGCTATGGGCGCAGAACTTGATCCCCGTTAGCGAATTCTTAGGGGTTGGTGAGGGACGTCGAGGGCGCCCCACCCACCCCTCGTCGAAGCGCTGCCGCTGCTGCACGCCGCGTCGTAGGGTGCGGCGCCTACTCGCCGATCTTCAACTCCGCCGCCAGCTCCCGCAGCGCGGACAGGGGGTCGTCGGCCATCGGCAGCACCTGGATCGCGACGTGGTCGGCCCCGGCATCGAGGTGTGCGGTCAGTCGCGGGGCGATGGTGGCCGCGTCCCCGTGTGCGACGAGTGCATCGATGACGCGATCACTGCCACCGTTGTCGAGTTCTGCCGTCGGGAAGCCGAGCCGCTCGAGGTTGCGGCGGTAGTTGCGCAGGTGCAGATACGGGTTCTCCACCGCCTCGCGGCCGATCGTGCGAGCAGCGTCCGCGTCGGTGCTCAGCACCACCTTCTGTTCGGGAGCGAGCAGCGCGTCCGGGCCGAGGATCTCCCGCGCCTGCCGGGTGTGTTCCGCCGGCGTCAGGTACGGGTGGGCGCCCGCGGACCGGTCGGCGGCGAGCCTCAGGACCTTGGGGCCGAGCGCGGCGAGGACCCGCCGGTTCTTCGGGACTCCCGCGCCGTCGAGGACGTCGAGGTAGCGGACGAGAGCGTCGTACGGCTTCTCGGCGCCCATGCCGGGCACCTCGGGGTGGCCGACGCCGATGCCGAGGACGAAGCGTCCCGGATGCCGCGACTCGATCCGGTGGTACGACTTCGCGATCTCGTCGGCCGGTGCGGAGAAGATGTTGACGATGCCGGTCGCGACGGTGATCTTCTCGGTGCCGGCGATCAGGTCTTCGACCACCTGCAGGTCGGCGGGCGGCGATCCGCCCGCCCAGATCGCGCCGTAGCCGAGCCGTTCGATCTCGGCGCCCACCTCGGGTTGCAGCCCGAAGGCGTGGCGCCAGACGCCGAACCTGCCGTACGAGGGAGTGCTGTCCGTGTCGTGCGTCACTTCTGCCATACCGGGTCCAACCGGACCGGTCGGTGGATCATTCCGAGGCGAGCGCCGACGCCTGGGTTGCGGACTGCTTCTGGATCCGCAGCCACACCGCGAAGCCCCACAGCACGAAGCCCGCGTAGACCAGGTACAGCAGCGCGGACGGGTAGTAGCCGCCGCTGAAGAGCAGCGGCACGCCGACGGCGTCCACGCCGATCCAGATCAGCCAGAACTCGGTCCAACCGCGGGCCATGCCGTAGGTGGCGAGGATCGAGCCGGTGAAGATCCACGCGTCGGGCCAGGGGCCCCACGAGCCGAGCATCTCGAAGACCTTCGCGAACACGACGGTGCCGATAGCCATCGTCGCGATCATTCCGATCCGCGCTCGTTTCGACGCCCAATGTGGGAGCACGGCCTTGCCGGAGTCGTGCCGCGACTGCAGCCAGCGCGTCCAGCCGTAGACACTGACTGCGATGAACAGGAGTTGCCGTCCGGCCTGTCCGTACAGGTTGAGGTCCTGCGGGGTGTGGAACAGCGCGCCCATGAACACCGTGAACAGCAGGGCGTTGCCGATGATGCCCACCGGCCACGCCCACACGACCCGCTTCATCCCGCCGATCGCCGACGCGATGCCGAACGCGTTGCCGATGATTTCGCGCCACAGGATCGTGGCGCCGCCGATGTGAAGTTCGGCGTCGAACAGGGTCTGCAGCAGGCTCACTGATCGCCTGCGGCGACCAGCGGTTCGAGCGTCAGCTCCGGCATCTCCTTCTGGATGTACTGCAGGCGCCACTTGTCGCTGAACAGGGCCAGCAGGACGCCGTCGGTGCGGGTGAAGACCTCGACGCCGCGCTGACGGCCCAGCTCGACAGCCGACTCGGCGTCGGTGCGGCGGCACAGTGCGTAGCCCAGCGGCTCCATGCGGGCCTCGACGTTGAACTCGGCCTTCATGCGGGCCGCGACCACCTCGAACTGCATGGGACCGACGGCCGCCATGACCGGGGAGGCGTCGCCGCGGATGTCGTTGCGCAGGATCTGCACGACGCCCTCGGACTCGAGCTGGTCGACGGCTCGGCGGAACTGCTTGTACTTGCTGGCGCTCTCGGCGCGCAGCACCGAGAAGTGCTCCGGGGCGAACGACGGGATCGGCGGGAACTCCACCTTCTTGTCGCTGAAGAGGGTGTGGCCCGGCGCGAGCGCGTTGGCGTTGACCAGGCCGACGATGTCGCCCGGGTACGCGTTCTCGACGGTGGTGCGGTCGCGGCCGAACACCGTCAGCGCGTACTTGGTCGCGAACGGCTTGCCGGTCTGCGCATGCGTGACGACCATGCCGCGCTCGAACACGCCCGACACGACGCGCATGAACGCCAGACGGTCGCGGTGCGCGGTGTCCATGCCGGCCTGCACCTTGAACACGACCGCGCTGAACGGGTCGGTGACCTCGCGCGGCTTGTCGTTGACGTCCGGTCGGCTCCCGGGCGCAGGCGCGAGCGCGACGAGAGTGTCGAGGATCTGGCGGACACCGAAGTTGAGCATCGCGGACGCGAAGATCACCGGCGACGTCTGACCGGCCAGGAACATCTCCTGGTCGTGGTCCTGACCACTCGCCGAGAGCAGTTCGCTCTCCTCGGCCGCGGTAACCCACTCGTCGCCGTCACGTTCGAGGGCGGCCTCGGCGTCCAGGATCTCCTCGGGTGCGATCTTGGCGCCGCCGGCGGTGCGGGTGAAGCGGATGTATTCGACGGGCTCCCCGGCGGCGTCTCCCAGGCCGCGGCGCAGCAGTCCGCGGAAATCGCCCGCGATGCCGACCGGCCAATACAGCGGTGTGGGGATCAGACCGATGCGATCGTTGATCTCGTCGAGCAGTTCCAGCGGCGTGCGGCCCGGACGGTCCCACTTGTTGATCACGGTGATGACCGGGATGCCGCGGTGGCGGCACACCTGGAACAGCTTGAGGGTCTGCGGCTCGAGGCCCTTGGCGGCGTCGATGAGCATGACGGCGGCGTCGACGGCGGTGAGGACGCGGTAGGTGTCCTCCGAGAAGTCGGAGTGACCGGGGGTGTCGACGAGGTTGACGACGTTGATCTGGTCGTCGGGAGTCTCGTCGGAGTGGTAGTTGAACTGGAGCGCCGTCGACGACACCGAGATGCCGCGGGCCTTTTCCATCTCCATCCAGTCGGAGACCGTCGACTTGCGGCCGGCCTTGCCGTGGACGGCGCCGGCCTCCGAGATCATCTTCGCGTGCAGCGCGAGGGCCTCGGTGAGCGTCGACTTACCGGCGTCGGGGTGTGAGATGACGGCGAACGTCCGCCGTCGACCCACCTCTGATGCGAGGTTCTTGGGTGCGGTGATCGACGCCTTCTCGGCGGTGGTGATATCGGCCGAGTCGGGCGCGCTGGTCAACGGTGAACCTCTCAGATCGGAATCGGGGCCGCTACCAGGGTACTCGGGGTGTTCGCCCGAGTAACAGGTCGGCACCGCTTGCGGTTATACGTGTCGGGATCGGCTGCGCAGTCGTAGTGTCCGCACAGGATCGGCAGGAGCCTGCAGGAGCTTCCATGAGTATGTTCACCGACGAGATGTATGCCACGGCGGCGACCAGTTCGCAGGCCCTGATCACGGGTGAACCGGACACACCGCTCCGCCAATCCTGGGGCGACGTCCACGCGATCGCGCGTCGTATGGCCGGCACGCTCGCGGATGCCGGGATCGGTCCCGGCGACGCGATCGGTGTCCTCGCCGGGATGCCCGTCGACATCGCGCCCGCCTGTCAGGCGACGTGGATGCGGGGCGCGTCGGTCACGATGCTGCACCAGCCGACCCAGCGGACCGATCTGCAGGTGTGGGCGCAGGACACCGAGGCGATCATCCGCATGATCTCGGCGGACGCGGTCATCGTCGGCGCACCGTTCGAGGCGGCCGCCCCGCTCCTCGCGGAACGGGGCATCAAGGTCGTGACGATCGAGGCGATGCGCGCCGGTGAACCGATCGACCCCGTCGAGACCGCCGAATCCGATATTGCGCTGCAGCAGTTGACCTCCGGGTCCACCGGCTCACCCAAGGCCGTCCAGCTCACGCACGGCAACTTCTACGCCAATGCGTACGCGATGATCGACCGGGTCAAGGTCGATCCCGACGAAGACGTGATGATCAGTTGGCTGCCGCTGTTCCACGACATGGGCATGATCGGCTTCCTCACCGTTCCGATGCAGATCGGCGCCACCACCGTCCACATCACGCCGCTCGACTTCCTCCGCACGCCACTCCTGTGGGCCGAATTGATGGGCAAGTATCGCGGAACTGTTACTGCCGCACCGAACTTCGCGTACTCGCTGCTCGCGCGCAAGCTGGCGCAGGCCCCGGTGGGGGAGTACGACCTGTCGTCGATGCGGTGCCTGCTCAACGGCGCCGAACCGGTCGACCCCGACACGATGATCGCGCTCGCCGACGCCGGCGCCCGATTCGGACTCGACCCGTTGGCACTGGCTCCGACCTACGGCATGGCCGAGGTGACCCTCGCGGTGTCGGTGCCCGAACCCCGGCAGGGCCTCGTGCTCGATCACGTCGATCCGGATCTACTCGAGGCCGGCGGCCTTGCGGTCCGCTCCACCCGGAGCAATGCGCGCGCCATGGCGACGCTCGGACCGCTCGTCCCGGGCCTCGAGGGACGCGTCGTCGCCCGCGACGGGTTGGAGTTACCGCGCCGCGCGGTCGGGGTGATCGAGCTGCGCGGAAAATCCGTCACCCCCGGGTATCTCACCGTCGACGGCCCCGTCCCGACGCAGGACGCGGACGGCTGGATCAACACCGGCGACATCGGCTACTTCACCGAGGACGGTCTCGTCGTCGTGTGTGGGCGCGTCAAGGACGTCATCATCATGGGCGGCCGCAACATCTATCCCACCGACATCGAGCGTGCTGCCGGATCGGTCGCCGGTGTGCGGCCCGGCAATGCCGCCGCGATCCGTCTCGACGCCGGTGACAAGCGCGAGAGCTTCGCAGTTGCCGTGGAGACCAACGCCATCGACGACGCCGAAGAGGTCAAGCGGATCGAACGCGAGGTCGCACACGCCGTTGTCGCCGAGGTCGGGGTGCGGCCGCGCACCGTCGCTGTTCTGGGACCGGGTTCGCTGCCCAAGACGTCGTCGGGCAAGCTCCGGCGGTCGAGTTCGATCGGACTGCTGTGAACGCCGCGGAATCGCACGGGTTCTGTCGGCTGCAGCCGTCGCCCGGCCGATCAGTGCAGGCGGTTCTGCGCCGCCTCGAGTCCGAGCTGCAGCACGAGCTCGACGGCGTCGGCGGCCTCCTCGCACACGAGATCGAGTTCCTTGCGTTCGACGGACGAGAACGGCTTGAGCACGTAGTCGGCGGGATCCTGACGGCCCGGGGGGCGGCCGATGCCGACGCGGGTACGCAGGTAGTCCTTGGTGCCGAGCGACTGCGAGATCGAGCGCAGGCCGTTGTGACCGCCCTCGCCGCCGCCCTGCTTGAGACGGATGGTGCCGAAGTCCAGGTCGAGCTCGTCGTGGATGACGACGATGCTCTCCGGCTTCACCGAGAAGAAGCGGGCCAGCCCGGACACCGCACCACCCGACAGGTTCATGTAGGAGCGCGGCTTGGCGAGGATCACCTGGCGGCCCACGAGCCGGGTCTGGACGATCTCGGCGCCGCTGCGCTTGTGGGCGCTGAACTTTCCGCCCACGCGCCCGGCAAGCACGTCGGCCACCATGAAACCGATGTTGTGGCGAGTCTTCTCGTACTGCGGACCCGGGTTGCCCAGGCCGACCACCACTGCGGTGCCGGTCTCGTCACTCACTGCTCGGGTGTCCTTTCGAAACGGCTGTGCTCATACGGCTGTGCTCATACGAGAACGGCGCGCCGAACCCACAAGGGATCGGCGCGCCGCACGACGTTCAGTTCAGCGCGGAGCTGATCAGGCCTCGGCCCCGGCAGCTGCCTCGGTCTCCTCGCCGGCGGCCGGCTCGGCAGCCTGAGCGGCAACGACGTTCACGAGCAGCAGCTCGGCGTCGTCGGCCAGGGTGGCACCCTTGGGCAGCGCAACCGCGCCGGCCAGGAACTGGGTGCCGACCTCGGCGCCCTCGACCGAGACCTCGACGGACTCGGGGATGTCCAGTGCATCGACCTCGAGCTTGATCGTGTTGGTCTCTTCGGTGACCAGTGCGCCCGGAGCGGCGTTGCCGGTGACGACGATCCGAACCTCGACCGAAACCTTCTCGCCCTTCTTGACGATCAGAAGGTCGGCGTGCTCGATGTGGCGACGGATCGGGTGGACGACGATCGACTTGGTCAGCGCCAGCTGATCCTTGCCGTCGATGTCGAGGTTGATGACGACGTTGGTGCCGTGCGCACGCAGGATCGACGCGAAGTCGCGAGCCGGGAGGTTCAGGTGCTGCGGGTCGGTGCCGTGGCCGTACAGAACGGCGGGGACCTGGCCGTCGCGGCGAGCACGGCGGGCGGCGCCCTTGCCGAACTCGGAACGGGTGGAGGCTACGAGGCGATTGTCGTCAGACATGTGGAACGGCTCCTACAACTCACGTGAGATTTCGCTGGCGGTCGATCGTCCCGGGGGAGGGGGACGAACACGGACGGCCGCGCGGAGCAGAGTGCTCGAGCAGAACCGTGGCCGCGTCGATCACGGTGATTCAGCGCGTCAAACACATCGCGAATCGCCCTCGCCGAGACAACTCGAAGCAGTCTACCGGAACCTCGGCGTGCAACGTGAATCGGCCCGGCCGACGCGGAGGCGTCGACCGGGCCGATTCGAGTGAGCGTGAGCGTCAGGCCTTTGCCGCGGTGATGCCGGCGCGGCGGCCGAAGAAGCTGCCGTCGCCGAGTGAGGTGCCGGAGGCGTAGCCGCCGGCGCAGACACCGGAGGTGCAGCGTCCCGCGGCGAACAGGCCGGGGATGGGCTCGCCGGAGACGTGCAGTACCTCGGAGTCGGTGTTGGTGCGCAGGCCGCCGAGGGTGAAGCCGCCGGTCATGCCGCGCAGGTCGATCGCTGCGATGGGGGAGCCGATCGGCTTCACCCATTCGGCCTTCTTGCCGAACAGCGGATCCTCACCGTTCTCGGCGTGCTGGTTGTAGACGTCGACGGTGGCCTGCAGGGTGCCGGCGGGCAGGCCCATCTCGGCCTCGAGCTCCTCGACGGTCTCGGCGACCCACTTGGGCTGGTGGCGCAGCTGCGGGCTCGACGTCGGCTTCGTCATGCCCTCCTCGTAGGACTCTTCGTCGATGACGAGGAACGACTGGTTGTGGTTCTCGTACAGCGTGGCCTGGCCGACGCGGCCCGGGTAGGTGTCCTCGTTGATGTAGCGCTGGCCGCGGCCGTTGACGAGGATGCCGCGGATGAACAGCTGCGGATCGCAGAAGAACGCGACCTCGGCGGCGTCCATGTGGGCGAGGTCGGCGCCGAGTGCCTGGGCCATGCGGATGGCGCGGCCGTCGTGCTCCTCGATCGAGGCGGCCGGCCGGTTGACCATCTTCGGCGCGTACGACTCGAGCATCTGGTTGTTGTAGGCGAAGCTGCCGGTCGCGAGGACCACGCCCTTGCGGGCGCGGACGGCCACGTCCTTGCCGTACTGCTTGGCCTGGACGCCGACCACGCGGCCGTCGGCGTCGACGATCAGGGCCTGCACGCGCATGTCGTATGCCGAGCGGACACCAAGTTCGGCGGCCTTGTCGGTGAGCGGCTTCATCAGCATGAAGCCGCCGCCCTTCTCCGAGCTGACGTGCTTGTCCTGCATCTGCGGGACGTGGCCGCGCGGCGCGGGCGGGATGGTCGCGTTGAACGGCGCCGCGTTCTCGCCGCCGGTGTACTGCAGGCCGTCGTCGCCCGGCGGCTCCCAGCCGGGCTCGCCCCAGAAGCTCATCTTGAACGGGACACCGCACTCGTCGACCAGCCAGTGGTAGTGGTCGACGCTGCCCTCGCAGTAGATGTCGATCTTGGCCTCGTCGACGCCCGGCCCGAGCGCGGCCTTCATGAAGGCCTTCATGTTGTCGACGGTGTCCTCGAAGCCGCACGCCTTCTGCACCGGGGTGCCGCCGCCCATGTAGATGAAGCCGCCGGCCATGGCGGCGGCGCCGCCCCAGCCTCCGGTGCGCTCGAGCACCAGGACATCGGCACCGGCCTGGGCGGCGCCGACTGCGGCGGAGGCGCCGGCGACACCGAATCCGGCGACGACGACGTCGGCCTCGTAGGCCCATTCAGTGATCTGATCTGCGGGAATCGGTCGAATTGGGGTGGCGTCGGCCATAGGGTCGTCCTCTCACTGAAACACGAAATCAAAGGTGTGACACAGATCATTTACTCGGGTGAATGGTCTGGTGGCACACAGATCCCGCCCAGCGGGAAGCTCGTGTCGAAGAGGTCCGGTGCGTTTGACAGACGGGGCGGCGTACCCCCTTTCTGAGGGGGCACGCCGCGATCGACGAGTCAGTTCTGCGGTGTCTCTTCCTTCTCCGGGTCCTCGCCGGTTCCGCTGCCCTCGCCTCCAGGCGTCTTGTCGCCGCCCTCGGTCGTGCCGCCTTCGCCGGCCGGGGGCGTGCCGCCCTCCGGGGTCCCTTCTTCCTTCTTTTCGTCGGGCGCCTTCTCGGCAGGCTTCTCGGCGTTCGGGTCTTCCTGCTGCGGCGCGTTCTGTACGCCGTCCGCGCCGGGTGCGGGCGCGGGCGCGGGTGCCGGGCCTGGCGCGGGTGCAGGTGCGGGCGCTCCGCCACCGGAAGCCCCGCCGCCGTTCCCTCCGGTTCCGCCGGACTGGACGGCTGCGCCCCCGGCGGAATCCGCAGCGGGCGTGGCCGGCGGCGCGCTGGTGGTCGTCGGTGTGGTGGTCGTCGAACTGCTGGTCGTCGTCTCGGACGCCGGCGTGCCGTCCGCGTCGTTGCAGCCCGCCAGCAGAAGCCCGGTTGCCAGGATCCCCGCTCCCAGAACCGCAGCCTTGGTACGTCGCATAATTCAATTCCTCCCCAGTATTGGTAAATGCAAGTCAAATGATTACCAATGTCGATGAGGGGTGGAAGTAAGCATTGCGAAATAGTTGTCCGAATTGTTACTTGCGTGCCGATCGAGGGCTCACGCGAGAGCGGCGACGGTGGACAGGAAATGGTCGATGTCGCTGTCGGAGACGAAGTAGTGCGGGGAAGCGCGGACCACGGACCCGAGTCCGCGGGCGCTCATGTCCAGCAGGGTAGAGGACCGGCCGCTGACGGTGACCGTGATCCGATTGTCTGCCAGACGTTCTCGGACGCCGGACGGTTCGATGCCGTCCACGGTGAAGGTGACGATCCCGCACCGGTCGACTCCCTGGTCGTGAACGACGACGCCGGGAATCTCCGCGAGCCCGGCGCGCATCGAATCGGCCAGCTCCGCGACAGCGGTTGCCGCATAGTCGATTCCGATGCCGAGTAGGTACTCGACGGCCACGCCCAGCCCGAGTCTGGCGGCGACGTCGCACTCCCACAGTTCGAACCGGGTCGCGTCGGCGGCCGGGAGGTACTCTGTGGGTGACAACCACTGTGCCCCATGGAGATCCATCGCCATCGGCTTCAGGTCGCGGGCGAGGGCGTCCCGGAGGTAGAGAAAGCCCGTGCCGCGGGGGCCGCGCAGCCACTTGCGTCCGGTCGCCGACAGTGCGTCCACGCCCAGTTCTCCGACGTCGATCGGGATCTGACCGATCGACTGGCACGCGTCGAGCAGGACCATAGCCCCGTGGCGGTGTGCGAGGTCGACAACCTCGCGCACCGGATTGATCAGGCCGCCGTTGGTGGGGACGTGGACGAGTGACACCAGTCGGACACGCTCGTCGAGCATCCGTGAGAGGGCGTCGAGGTCGATCCGTCCGGTGGCGTCGCTGGGCACCGTCTCCACGATTGCGCCGGTCGCCTGGGCCCGATGCAGCGCGGTGATCGCGTTGCTCGCGTACTCCACCTGCGACAGCAGAATTCGGTCGCCGGGTTGCAGCGGAATCGAGGTGAAGAAGTCGCACCATGCGCGGGTGGCGCTGTCCATCAGCGCGATGTTCACCGGTTCGGTGCCGATCAGCCGGCCCAGGGATCGACGCACGGCGGCCAGGTCCTCGGCCCGTTCCGCCGCGGCGACATACCCGCCGACCTCGGCTTCGCGACGGAGGTGCCCGATCACCGTCGACAGCACCGGTTGCGGCGGCAATGAGGACCCGGCGCTGTCGAGAAATACCCTTTCCAGGCAACCAGGTGTGTCGCGTCGGAGACGGTCGAGGTCGAGCATCGGTTATTCCTCCCGATCGGTAGCCACGACTGGGAGCGACCTCTACTGTCGAGAAGGACGCTCGACCGCTCCCGAGGGGAGGATGGCATGGTTGTCGCAGTCGAGTCCACCGGTTTCACCTCGCGTCCCGCGGCCGAGTCGTACGTCGGTGGAGTCTGCTTCAAGCTGGGGCCACCGAGGCTCATCGGTGCCGAACTCGAATGGCTCACCGACTACGGCGGATCCTTCTCCGGCCGCCCCGACCTCGCCTCCATCGGCGCAGCTCTCGGGCCTCACGCCCCGCATTCTCTCGATCCCGATTCGCCCGCCCGCCCCCTCCCGGCCGGCAGCCTCGTCACCGTCGAACCTGGCGGTCAGATCGAGCTCTCCAGCTCTCCCCACGACAGTGCAGCCCTGCTGTGCGACGCCCTCGCCTCCGACGAGCGCACGCTCCGGGCACTCCTCGCGACCCGTTCGATCACCACGCACGCGCAGGCGGCCGACTCCCGCCGCACCGCCCGGCGGCTGCTGCAACTGCCGCGCTATCGGGCGATGGAGGAACACTTCGACCAGATCGGCCCGTTCGGCAGGCTGATGATGTGCAACACCGCCGCCGTCCAGGTGAGCGTCGACGCCGGCGCCGACGCCGCGGACGTCGCCCGGCGCTGGAACCTGCTGCACGCCGTCGGGCCCGCCATGATCGCGGCATTCGCGTGCTCGCCGCGGCTGCGCGGCATTCCGTCGGGAGACTGGGCGTCGCAACGGATGCGGACGTGGCTCGAACTCGATCGGTCCCGCACGGTCGGGCCGCCGGAATCGGCGACGGTCTCGGCCGACCCGGTCGGCGACTACGCGCGATGGGTGCTCGACGTCCCATTGCTGTGCGTGCAGCGGGACGGGCCGTCCTGGACGGCGCCGCCCGGGGCGACGTTCGCCGACTGGATCGACGGCGCGCTCGACGAGGACATCGGCCGACGTCCGACGCCTGCGGACCTGGACTACCACCTGACGACGGTCTTCCCCTCGGTGCGGGCGGTGGGGCACCTCGAGGTGCGGTACTTCGACACGCAGCCGGGCGACGGGTGGCGGCAGCCGGTCGCGGCTCTCGAGGCACTCCTGTCCTCGGGAAAGACGGTGGATACGGCGTCGGCGATTGCTGCGGGCACTCGAGGCCGGTGGTCGGATGCGGCCCGGAACGGGCTCGCCGACAGCGAGCTACGGTGCGCGGCAGTGGAGCTGCTGGAACTGGCCGCCGAGGTCGCACCGGATCGAGAGTTGGCGGCAGCGTTGGGCGGAGCATCGGTCCGGTGCCGCCGCGGCGGCAATCCGATCGGGGAGATGTCGTGAGCGGTCTGCGCGAGCAGTTGGAATCCGCGTTGCTGCGCGCGCGGCACCGCAGCCACGCCCTGACGGACTGTGTCGACGACTCGGATCTGGTCGCGCAGCATTCGCCGCTGATGAGCCCGTTGGTCTGGGATCTCGCGCACATCGGTAGCCAGGAAGAACTGTGGCTGATCCGCGATGTCGGTGGCCGCGAGCCTGTCCGTCGCGACATCGACGACCTGTACGACGCCTTCAAACACGCCCGGTCCACCCGTCCGACGCTGCCGCTCCTGGGGCCCGCGGAGGCCCGGCGATACGTCGGGCAGGTGCGCGACAAGATGTGGGATGTGCTGGATACGAGTCGATTCCGTGGGCGGCCCCTCGAACACGACGGGTTCGCGTTCGCGATGATCGCCCAGCACGAGCAGCAGCACGACGAGACGATGCTGGCCACTCACCAGCTACGCAAGGGGCAGTCGGTCCTCACCGCGCCGGACGTCCCGAGGCCCGCGGCCCCGGTGTCCGAGCGCGAGACCGTCATACCGGCAGGCGGATTCACGATGGGGACGTCGGATGATCCGTGGGCGCTCGACAACGAACGGCCCGCACATCGGGTTCACGTCGCGGAGTTCGCGATCGACACAGTCCCGGTGAGCAACGGGGACTACGCGGCGTTCATCGACGACGGCGGTTATCGGCGGCGCGAGCTGTGGAGTGATCGCGGCTGGGTGCACCGTCGCGAATCCGGGCTCGAGGCGCCCCAGTTCTGGACCGGGGACGGTGGCGGTCGGTGGTGGCGTCACCGGTTCGGGGTGCTCGAACCCGTTCCGCCGGACGAACCCGTGATGCACGTGTGCTGGTTCGAAGCCGACGCGTACGCGAGGTGGGCAGGCAAGAGGTTGCCCACCGAATCGGAGTGGGAGAAGGCGGCGCGCTGGCATCCCGCGAGCGGCCGATCCCGCCGATTCCCCTGGGGAGACGAGGAACCCGATCACACGAGGGCGAACCTGGGGCAGCGACATCTTGCGCCGGCCCCGGTGGGCTCGTACCCGGCCGGTCGATCCCCGCTCGGGGTCTACCAACTGATCGGGGACGTGTGGGAGTGGACGTCGTCGCGGTTCACCGGATACCCGGGGTTCGCGGCGTTCCCCTATCGCGAGTACTCGGAGGCATTTTTCGGCGGCGACTACAGAGTGCTGCGCGGCGGATCGTTCGGCACCGACCCGGTGGCCTGTCGTGGCACGTTCCGGAACTGGGACCACCCGATTCGTCGGCAGATCTTTGCGGGTTTCCGCTGTGCCCGGGACCTGTGATGTGCAGGCACCTGGGTTACATCGGCCCCGCACGGTCGGTGCGGGAGGTGATCACGGCGGGGGAGTTCTCGCTGCTCCGGCAGTCGTGGTCGCCGCGGGACATGCGTGGTGGCGGCACCGTCAACGCCGACGGTTACGGCGCCGCCTGGTGGGGTTCCACCCTCTCGCGCTATCGATGTGCGATGCCGATCTGGTCGGATCCTGCTCTGCCCGAGATGCTCTCGAAGATCCGCTCGCATTCGGTGATCGCGGCCGTCCGATCTGCGACCGTCGGGATGCCCGTCGAGCGCAGCGCGTGTGCGCCGTTCGTGTCGGGCCACTGGGCGTTCAGTCTCAACGGGCGGATCGAGAACTGGCCCGACTCGGTCACGGGTCTGGCAGCGGGCCTGCCGACGGTCGACCTGCTCGGTCTCGAGGCGCCCACCGACTCGGCGTTTCTGTGGTTGCTGGTTCGGCACGCACTCCGCGACAACGGTCCGGAGGTGGCCCTGATGCAGGTGACGGCCGCCGTCGCGGAGGCGGCCCCGGGGTCACGGTTGAACATGCTGCTCGGCGATGGCCACCAGTTGTGGGCGACCACGTGGGACCACTCGTTGTCGGCACTGGTGGACGACGACCGGGCCGTACTCAGTTCCGAACCGTTCGACCGGAACCACGACTGGAAGGAGATACCCGACGGGCACATCGTCACCGCCCGCCCGGGACATCTGATCACCACGCCGCTGTGAGCGTCACTCGAAACCGACCACGGAGATGGGAGAGGTATGAGAGCACCGACCCTGGAAGTCCACATCACCCCCGAACAGTTGAACGCAGCACTGCGGGCCGACGCCGAACGCGGACTCACCGCGACGCCCAAGTGGCTGCCACCGAAGTGGTTCTACGACGCGCGCGGCAGCGAACTGTTCGAGCGGATCACGCGGCTTCCGGAGTATTACCCGACGCGGACCGAACGTGCGCTGTTGGAAGAGCACGCCCGCGAGATCGCCGCCGTCGCGATGCCTCAGATTCTCGTCGAACTCGGGTCCGGTTCGTCGGAGAAGTCACGCCTGCTGCTGCACGAACTCGGCGCGCGGGGGACGTTGGAGAAGTATGTGCCGCAGGATGTGTCGGAGAGCGCGCTCCGGGACGCGGCGCGGCGGATCGCGTCGGAGTTCCCCGAGATCGACGTGCACGGGGTGGTCGGGGATTTCACCGAGTCGCTGCAGCACCTGCCCGGCGGCGGCAGTCGGATGATCGCGTTCCTGGGCGGCACGCTCGGCAACCTGGCTCCCGGCGAACGACGGGCCTTCCTCACGGAGATCGCGAACGTTCTCGAGCCCGGCGAACACCTGCTGCTGGGCGTCGCGCTGGTGACCGACCCGCGGGTGCTCGTTCCCGCGTACGCGGATGCCGCGGGCGTCACCGCCCAGTTCGACCTCAACGTGCTGTCGGTGTTGAACAAACAATTGGGGGCCGATTTCGACCTCGACGGCTTCCGTCACGTCGCCGTGTGGGATCCCGTCGACGAGTGGATCGAGATGCGTCTCGAGGCCACGGCGGACATGACCGTACGGGTGGCCGATCTCGGGCTGACGGTGACGTTCGAGGCCGGCGAACAGATGCGAACCGAGATCTCGGCCAAGTTCAGGTTGAGCGGTATCAGCGGGGAACTGGTCGCCGCGGGCTTCGAGGGCATCCAGACGTGGACCGACGATGATCAGCGGTTCGCACTCGTGTGCGCGAGGCGCAGCTGACTAGAGGTTCAGTTGCAGGTACGTCATGTCGAGCCAGCGGTCGAACTTTCGGCCCACCTCGGGCATCTGCGCGACGATCCGGAAACCGAACCGTTGGTGCAGGGCGATCGATGTCGTGTTGGTCGATTCGACGCTCGCGACGATCACATGGATTCCGCCGGCGCGGGCCCGCTCGATCAACGCCGTCATGAGCGCCGTCGCGATGCCTCGGCGGTGGAAGTCGTTGTGGACGTAGACGGAGTTCTCGACGGTGTGCCGGTAGCCGCTCTTGGCCCGCCACACCCCGTACGACGCGTATCCCGCGACCTCGCCGTCGATGTCGGCGACGAGTACCGGGAACCCGTCGGCTCGACGGCTGTCGAGCCAACGGCGACGCTCGTCGAGATCGGCGAGCGTTTCGTCCCAGATCGCCGTCGAGTTGGCGATCGCGTCGTTGTGGATCTCGAGAATCCCGGGCAGGTCGCTCTCGACGGCGTCGCGGATCAACACGATGAGTCTCGCTACTCCCCGGCGCTGCGGCGGGCCTTCTCCAGCGCGGCGAGCGTGCGCAGGATGGTCGCCTTCTGTCCGTTGAGGTCGTTGAGGCGGGCGCGGGCCGCGAGACCCTGAGCGGCCTCGGCCAGCGTGATCTGCGAATCGACCTTGGTGAGCTGGTCGAGCAGCCCGGTGACGCGCCCCTCGAGCGCAGCGACGTCGAGCTTCTTCGCGGGGGCAACCGCAGCGGTGGGCGCCGGCGCGGTCGACGACGTGGTGCGCGGACGGGCGGTGGACGCCTTGCGGGCCGGGGCGGACTCCTCCTCGAACGCCTTCACGATGCGAGCAGCCTTGGGGCGCATCGACTTGCGGACGAGGGCCGGGTCCGGAGGCTCGGGCAGGCGGATCCCGTTGAGAGCCGCGCGGGCGTCACGGGCGCCCACGCGCCACTCGCGCTCTTCGTCGTCGTCGGACTGCAGCGTGCCGCCGATCGGGCGCAGGCCGTACATGCCCATGAACTTGCGGGCCTCGTCGATCACGGTCTCGTGTTCGCGGCAGACGCCGCATCGGGGTTCGTTGCGGAACTCCTCGATCGAGTCGTTGCTGCCGCACCACACGCACGACCCGGGAGTCCAGCGGCGAACCGCCTGCGGATTCGGAACAACAGGGGCGGCGGGGTTAACCAGGGTCTGCGCGTCGATCACGACGAGCCAGAGTAGGGCACCCGTTCGCGCTCGGCTACACCGAGGTCCAGTTTTCCCGCTGCGCGTGACCAAACTCATGTTCAGGCTGCGCAATCGAGGGCAAAGTCTTGTGCCACACGCGTTCTCCGCTCCGGTGTGCGACGCCCGACACGTCAGTCGTGAGCGCCGAACACGTCCGTGAACCATGCGACGAGCGGTCGCATCGAACGCCACGCGGAGCGGATCTCGTCGACCGACTCCGGGGTGCCGAGCCAGTCCGGGCAGCCGTAGCTCAGGCCTGCGGTGAGGGAGCGGTGCCGCATCAGTTCGATTCGCGGGTGCTCCGCGGAGACCCCGCGCGGGCGCGTGGCCAACCGGTCGCCACCGATCTCGAATCCGGCCTTCTCTGCCTTCCTCACGACCCGCTCGAGTGCGCGTCCCCGACGGTCGTCGTCGACCGCCTCGCGATAGCGCGCCAGTTGCTCGGGGGTGTGCGAGTAGTACCCGCCGGCGACGAAGAGCCCAGACGCGTCGATCTGGACGTAGAAGCCGACGCCGGGACACGACTCGACGAACCCGCCCTGATGGGTCTTGTACGGGGACTTGTCTTTCGCGAATCGGACGTCGCGATAGGGCCGAAAGACCTTGCCCGGCCCGAATTCGGGTTCGAGTGCAGACAGCAGGTCGACCATGGGGACGCGGACGTCCGTGTCGTAGACGGACTTGTGCGACGTCCACCAGGCCTTGCTGTTGTCGGCCTCGAGGTCCTCGTAGAAGTCCAGTGCGGTCGTCGGGAATCCGGAGAACACACTGAGAAAGACTACGCCCGTGCCCGGTCCGCGAGGAGCGAACCGGGCACGGGCGTCGACGAGGCGTCTACGCGATGCCGTTGAACAGCGAGGTCACCGAACCGTTCTCGAAGACCTCCTGGATGGTCCGCGCCAGCAGCGGTGCGATCGACAGCACCGTCAACGTCGGGAAGCGCTTCTCGTCCGGGATCGGCAGCGTGTTGGTCGCGATGACCTCCTTGGCGCCGCAGTTCGCGAGCCGCTCGGCGGCCGGATCGGAGAACACGCCGTGCGTGGTCGCGATGATGACGTCGCCGGCGCCGGCGTTCTTGAGCACCTCGACCGCACCGGCAATCGTGCCGCCGGTGTCGATCATGTCGTCGATCAGCACGCAGGTGCGGCCACTCACGTCACCGACGACGCGGTTGGACTTGACCTGGTTCGGGACCAGCGGGTCGCGAGTCTTGTGGACGAACGCGAGCGGTGCGCCGTCGAGCGCATCGGCCCACTTCTCGGCCACCTTCACGCGACCGGCGTCGGGCGAGACGACGCAGATGTTCTCGGTCCCGTAGTTGTCGCGGACGTACTGCGCGAGCTGTCCGAGGGCGTGCATGTGGTCGACCGGGCCGTCGAAGAAGCCCTGGATCTGATCGGTGTGCAGGTCGACCGTGATGATGCGGTCGGCGCCGGCCGTCTTGAGCAGATCGGCGATCAGGCGGGCGGAAATGGGCTCACGGCCGCGGTGCTTCTTGTCCTGACGGGCGTACGGGTAGAAGGGCAGGACTGCCGTGATGCGCTTCGCGGATCCACGCTTGAGAGCGTCGATCATGATCAGCTGCTCCATGATCCACTGGTTCAGCGGAGCCGGATGGCTCTGGAGCACGAACGCGTCGGATCCGCGGACGGACTCCTCGAAGCGCACGAAGATCTCGCCGTTCGCGAAGTCACGAGCCGTCTGCGGCGTGATCTCGATGTCCAATTCCTTGGCCACCTGCTCGGCCAACTCGGGGTGTGCGCGGCCCGAGAAGAGCATCAAGTTCTTCTGCACGTCGCTGGATATCGCGCTCACTGGTCTTCGCCATCCTTTGGTTCTTGCGGATCGGTATCTTGCAGGACTGCTCGAGCCGCTGCCTCGGCAGCGGGAGTATCGGGCCTGTTGCGTTGCACCCAACCCTCGATGTTTCGTTGTTTACCACCAGAGACGGCGAGCGCCCCGGGTGGCACATCGTTGCGCAGGACGGTGCCCGCGCCCGTGTAAGCGCCGTCGCCCACGCGGACCGGGGCGACGAACATCGTGTCGGATCCGGTACGCACATGCGAACCGACGATCGTGCGGCTTTTGTTCACTCCGTCGTAGTTGACGAAAACGCTGGATGCTCCGATGTTGCTGTGTTCGCCGACGGTCGCGTCGCCGACATACGTCAGGTGCGGCACCTTCGAGTGTGCCCCGATGTCGGCGTTCTTGGTCTCGACGAAGGCTCCGAGCTTGCCGGACTCGCCCAGCACGGTGCCCGGGCGCAAGTACGTGTAGGGGCCGACGGTGGCGTCCGGACCGATCTCGGCGGACTCGCCGTGCGTCCGGATCACCGACGCACCCGTGCCGACGGCGACGTCGGTGAGCGTGGTGTCGGGTCCGATCACGGCGTCCTCGCCGATGTGCGTCGACCCGCGCAGCTGGACGCCGGGGCGCAGGGTGACGTCGCGGTCCATCGTCACGTCGACGTCGATCCACGTGCTCGACGGGTCCTCGACGGTGACGCCGGCGCGCATGTGACGCTCGAGGATGCGCCGGTTGAGTTCACCTGCGAGGGTGGCGAGTTGGACGCGGTCGTTGGCGCCCGCGACGAGTAGGTCGTCGTCGATGTGCTGTGCACGAACGATTTTCCCGGCGGTCCGGGCGATCGCGATCACATCGGTGAGATACAGCTCGCCCTGGGCGTTGTCGGCACTCAGTGAGGACAGGGCGCCGCGCAAGGTGGCGGCGTCGAACGCGTACACGCCGGAGTTGACCTCACAGATCGCGCGCTGCGACTCGGTGGCGTCGGCCTGCTCGACGATCGCGGCGACCTCGCCGTCGGTGGTCCGCAGGATCCGGCCGTACCCGGTGGGATCCGCTGCCGTGGAAGTGAGGACGGTCACCGCGGCCGCGGGCTCGGCGGTATGCGTCGCGATCAGCGCGTGCAGGGTCTCGCTGTCGAGGAGCGGGACGTCGGCGGCGGTGACGAGCACGGTTCCGTCGAAATCGTCCGGAAGTCCGGTCAGACCACAGCCGACGGCGTGCCCGGTTCCGTTCTGTTCGTGCTGGACGGCGGTGGCGACCGCGCGCCCGAGATCCTTCGCGACCTCGTCCACGGCGGCGCCGACGGCGTCGCGATCGTGTCCGATCACGGTGACGAGTTCGGTGGGTTCGATTCCGGATGCGGCATGCAGTGAGTGCGAGAGCATCGAACGCCCGGCCAGTGCGTGCAGCACCTTGGGGGTCTTCGACCGCATTCGCGTCCCGGCACCGGCAGCGAGGACGATGACGGCGGTCTGCGGTGGCATGAAGCTCCCTCGAGGTCGATCTACGCTTTGCCGCTCGCGCGGCCCGACGGTCGCGCACGTTCCGGAAAAGAATATCGCGCGTCGCGCCGATGACGGCAACGTGGCCGAGATTATTCCGTTCCGCGGAGGGTGCGTCGGGCGAACCCCGGAGTTGCACCCCAACGGGCCGGAGATTAACGGGCAAGTAACAACTCCGAACTGACCGGTTCGTAAGTTGTGTGGAGAATCACAGCGTCCGGAGGTGCGGAGCGGCTGTGAACGAATGCATCCGAAAGGGCTCCGCCGCCAGGACTCGAACCTGAACTATCTGAACCAAAATCAGAGGTGCTGCCATTACACTACGGCGGATTACCGCGCGCCGGACCGTGGCCCGCCTGCGCGGGAACGATCCTCGCATGCCGACGCGCTGTGCGTCGAACTGCCGCAGAAAATTCTGAACGACCGGTCTATAGGCTGGCCTCTACCAGCGCCGAACGTGTTCGATACGGCGTGTCGGAAAGGACGGTTACCGCGAGTGTCGCGACCAGCACGCGAATCCCAGGCCGCCGAGCGCGCGCCCCGGACACGAATGACCGGCACACAGCGCCGGGAGCAGTTGATCGAAATCGGTCGCGCGCTGTTCGCCGAACGCGGCTACGAGGCCGCCTCCATCGAGGAGATCGCGGCGCGCGCCCAGGTCTCCAAGCCCGTCGTCTACGAACATTTCGGCGGCAAGGAGGGGCTGTACGCCGTCGTCGTCGATCGCGAGATGTCGAAACTGCTCGAGATGATCACGTCGTCGCTCGCCCAGAATCGGTCCCGCATCCGGGTCGAACGGGTCGCGTTGGCGCTGCTCACCTACGTCGAAGAACGCACCGATGGCTTCCGGATCCTGGTGCGTGACTCGCCCGTCGCTGCCGACGAGGGCACCTATTCGAGTCTGCTCAACGAGGCCGTCCGGCAGGTGGGGTACATCCTCGCCGGCGACTTCGCCCGCCGCGGCCTCGACCCCGAACTCGCTCCGCTGTACGCGCAGGCGCTGGTCGGGATGGTCGCGACCACCGCGACGTGGTGGCTCGACGAACGCACTCCGCAGAAGGAGGTGGTCGCGGCCCACCTGGTGAACCTGTGTTGGAACGGCCTGACCAATCTCGAGGCGGATCCGCAGCTCGGTCAGTGACCGCGCCGGGGCCTGTTGTCGGTCGGCGCGCCTAGAATCGTACGGTCTGCATTTCACGACATCAGGAGCGCCGTCGTTGTCTTCCGTGTCCCCTTCAGATACTTCCTCGGCCCCCGGTGCCGCAGCCACTCCGCTCGCCGGTCTCGCATCGACGGCTCTGGCGGACGGCGCGATCGGCCGGGTCCTCGACAGCATCGGGCGGACCGGTGTCGACATCGTCGCCCCGGTGGCGGCGCGCCCGTTCGTGGCCGCGGCCCTCGCGGGCAGAACTCAGCTGTTGCTGGTCACCGCGACCGGACGTGAAGCGGACGACCTCACCGCAGAGCTCAGCGAGATCATCGGCGACGGTGTCGCCCAGTTCCCGTCGTGGGAGACGTTGCCCCACGAGCGACTGTCGCCGAGCGCCGACACCGTCGGGCGCCGACTGCAGGTGCTGCGGCGCCTCGCGCGGCCCGACGAGGCCGTCTACGGGCCGCCGCTGCAAGTGATCGTCACGACCGTGCGCTCGCTCGTGCAGCCGATGGCGCCCGGTCTCGGGGAGATCGAGCCGGTGATCCTGCGGATCGGATCGGAACACGATTTCGGCGAGCTGGTCTCTCGGCTCGCCGAACTCGCTTACACGCGCGTCGACATGGTCGGTAAGCGCGGCGAGTTCGCGGTGCGCGGCGGCATTCTCGACGTCTTCCCGCCCACATCCGATCACCCGGTGCGCGTCGAGTTCTGGGGCGACGAGGTCACCGAACTACGTGCCTTCTCGGTTGCCGACCAGCGCTCGCTACCCGAACTCGAACTCACGACCGTCGTCGCGCCGCCGTGTCGTGAGCTCCTGCTGACCGCGGCGGTGCGGGACCGCGCCGCGCAACTCGCCACCGAGAACCCCGCCGACGCGGCACTGGTGGAGATGCTCGACAAGCTCTCGGCCGGCATCTCCGTGGAGGGCATGGAGGCACTGCTGCCGCTGCTGCAGCCTGGTGAGCTGCAACTGCTGACCGAGGTGCTGCCGCGCGAGACCCATGTGCTGCTGTGCGACCCGGAGAAGATCCGCACCCGGGCCACCGATCTCGTACGTACCGGGCAGGAGTTCCTGGAGGCGTCGTGGACGGCGGCGTCGATCGGCGGCGCGGCACCCATCGACACGTCGGTCCTCGGCGGCGGCATCGATCTCGGCGCGTCCGCGTACCGGTCGCTGCGGCAGGTGCGGGAGAGTGCGGAGGCGCAGGGGCGTCCGCTGTGGACCATCAGCCCGCTGGCGTCGGGCAGCGACGACGAGCTCGTCCTGCCGGTGCAGTCGGCCCCCGAGGTGCGTGGCTCCGAAGAGATGCTGTCGATGCTGTTCGAGAACCTGCGGGCGCACGTGACGACCGGGGGACGTGCGGTGGTCGTCGTCGCCGGTTCGGGCACCGCGCACCGCGTCCTCGAGCGGCTGAAGGAGGCCGACGTCCCGGCTGGCGAACTCGCGCCGGGCGCCGAGCCGGCCCGCGGGCTCGTGCAGGTCCTGCGCGGATCGCTACACGAGGGCCTCGTGCTCCCGGGCGACGACGCGGCCGGGGTACCGGGACTGGTGATCGTCACCGAGTCCGACCTCACCGGCAATCGGGTCGCCGCCGCAGGTGACGGCAAGAAGCTGCCGGCCAAGCGGCGCAACCAGGTCGATCCGCTGGCCCTCACTGCCGGCGACATGGTGGTGCACGACCAGCACGGCATCGGCCGTTTCGTGGAGATGGTCGAGCGGACCATCGGCGGAGCCCGGCGTGAGTACCTCGTCATCGAGTACGCGGCGAGCAAGCGCGGGCATCCGGGGGACCGGTTGTTCGTGCCGATGGAATCGCTCGATCAGCTCTCGCGCTACGTGGGCGGCGAGATGCCGGCCCTGTCGAAGCTCGGCGGTTCCGATTGGCAGAACACGAAACGCAAGGCCCGCAAGGCGGTTCGGGAGATCGCGGGCGAGTTGGTGCAGCTGTATGCGGCCCGCCAGGCGGCACCCGGGCACGCCTTCGGTCCGGACACTCCGTGGCAGAAGGAGATGGAGGACGCGTTCGCGTTCACCGAGACCCACGATCAGTTGACCGTCATCGACGAGGTCAAGGCCGACATGGAGAAGGCGGTCCCGATGGACCGCGTCGTCATCGGCGACGTCGGCTACGGCAAGACCGAGGTCGCGGTCCGTGCCGCTTTCAAGGCCGTGCAGGACGGCAAGCAGGTCGCGGTGCTGGTGCCGACGACGCTGCTCGCGCAGCAGCATCTGCAGACGTTCGCCGAACGGATGGCGAACTTCCCGGTGAAGGTTCGCGGGCTGTCCCGCTTCACCGATGCGGCCGAGTCCAAGGAAGTCATCGCGCAGTTGGCGGAAGGCGAGATCGACATCGTCGTCGGCACCCACCGTCTCCTGCAGACCGGTGTCCGCTGGAAGGATCTCGGCCTGGTCGTCGTCGACGAGGAACAGCGCTTCGGCGTCGAGCATAAGGAACACATCAAGGCGCTGCGCACGCACGTCGATGTGCTCACCATGTCGGCCACACCGATCCCCCGCACGCTCGAGATGAGCATGGCCGGCATCCGTGAGATGTCGACGATCCTCACCCCGCCCGAGGAACGGCATCCGATCCTCACGTACGTGGGCGGGTACGCAGACAAGCAGGTGGCAGCCGCAATCCGGCGTGAGCTGCTACGCGACGGTCAGGTCTTCTACGTCCACAACCGGGTCAGCTCGATCGACAAGGCCGCCAAGCGGATCCGGGAACTCGTCCCGGAGGCTCGGGTCGTCGTCGCGCACGGCCAGATGAACGAGGACACCCTGGAGAAGACGGTGCAGGGCTTCTGGGAGCGTGAGTTCGACGTCCTGGTCTGCACCACGATCATCGAGACGGGACTCGACATCTCGAACGCCAATACGCTCATCGTCGAACGCGCCGACTCGCTCGGCCTGTCGCAGCTGCACCAGTTGCGTGGTCGCGTCGGCCGCAGCCGCGAGCGCGGGTACGCATACTTCCTGTACCCGCCGGAGAAGCCGCTCACCGAGACCGCATACGACCGTCTCGCCACCATCTCGCAGAACTCGGATCTGGGCGCCGGCATGGCCGTCGCGATGAAGGACCTCGAGATCCGCGGTGCCGGAAACGTGTTGGGCGCCGAGCAGTCCGGTCACGTCGCGGGCGTCGGCTTCGACCTGTACGTGCGGCTCGTCGGCGAGGCCGTCGAGGCGTACCGTGCCGTCGCCGACGGCCGTCCCGTGACGACCGAGCCCGAGACCAAGGAGGTGCGAATCGATCTACCGGTCGACGCGCACATCCCGCCCGACTACGTCACCAGCGACCGGTTGCGGCTCGAGGGCTATCGCAAGCTCGCTGCGGCGGCCGACGCCGACGCGATCGCCGCGGTCGTCGAGGAACTCGTCGACCGGTACGGCCCGCTCCCGGAGGAGGTCGGCCGGTTGATATCGGTCGCCAAGCTCCGCCTGCTGTGCCGCGAGTACGGGATCGAGGAGGTGGCCGTCACCGGCACCCAGCTCAAGATCTCGCCGATGCAGCTCCCGGACTCGAAGCAGTTGCGGCTCAAGCGGATGTACGCGAGCGCGCAGTATCGGGCGACCACCGGAATGGTGCAGATGCCGCTGCCGCGGGCCGGGGCAGGCGGGGTCGGCGCCGAGCGGGTGCGTGACGTGGAACTGTTGCAGTACATCGCGGACTTCCTCCTCGCGATGGACGGCAAGGCGGCGGGATCGGTCGACGTGAGCACTCCCACCGCTGACCAGGCCGGGGTCTGACCCGCATGAGTGCAGGCAGCGAACGCGACGACCAGTGGCGTGCCGGTGACGCCGTGATCGAGGCCGCCGTGGTCATGGACAAGCTGTGGGGTTTCGGCGGCTGGGAGGTGACGCAGACTCACGACTCGCTGCGGCCCTACCTGCTCGAGGAGACCTACGAACTGCTCGACGCGATCCAGACCGGTGACCCGGTGTCGATTCGTGAAGAACTCGGGGACCTGTTGTTGCAGGTGCTGTTTCATTCGCGGATCGCGGAGGCGGCAGGGGAGTTCACGGTCGACGATGTGGCCGCCACGCTCGTGGCCAAGCTGGCCCACCGCAGCCCGCACCTGGCCGACGGTCTCACCGGGCCGGTGGACATCGCCGACCAGGAGCGAGCCTGGGAGGAGCGGAAGGCGGCCGAGAAGGCGCGCGAATCCTGCATCGACGGCATCGCGCTCCAGCAGCCCGCGCTGGCACTCGCGGAGAAGGTGATCTCGCGGGCCCGCAAGTCCGGGTTGCCGGAGGAATTGGTTCCCGACGAACTGCGTGTCATTCGTCTCGGTGGACCCGGCAGTGCCGAGGACGAACTACGCAAGGCGACACTGCGTTTCGTCGACCGGATTCGCGCCGCCGAGTCCGCCGCGCACGCGAGCGGTGTCGCGTGGGGCGGACTCGGGGCGGACGACTGGCGGGCCTACTGGAGCCGCTGACCGCCAATCAGCTGGGGGAGCCGTTGCTGTGCTTCGCGATTCGACCCTCCCCGTCGAGTTCCAGCGTCACGTCGATGCCGACCTTGCGCAGGAACTCGTAGTCGTGGCTGACGATCACCATCGCGCCGCGGTAAGAGTCGAGAGCCTCGGCCAGTTGTTCGACGCTGGTGACATCGAGGTTGTTCGTCGGCTCGTCGAGGACCAGTAGTTGCGCTGGCGGATCTGCCAGTAGCAGCTTGGCGAGTGACACTCGGAAGCGTTCGCCGCCGGACAGCGTCGCGGCGGGCCGATCGGCGGCGCTGCCACGGATCAGTAGGCGGGCGAGTTGATTGCGGATCGTCCCCGCGGCCGTGCCCGGTGCGACCTCCTGCACGTTCTCGAGCGCGCTCAGGCCGTCGTCGAGGTTGTCGAGTCGCTGCGGGAGGTAGCCGACGCGGTCCGTCGACGACACCGCGTGTACGCGACCGGGGTCCCCGGCCGTGCCGTGGACGAGGTGTTCGAGCAGCGTCGACTTGCCCGCGCCGTTGGGGCCGACGAGCGCGACACGCTCCGGGCCCTGGACGACGATCGAGCGGTCGCCGTCCTGGAATTCGGCCAGGCGCCGCCCCCGCGGGACGTCCGGGTCGGGGAGGACGAGCCGGATGTGTTCGTCCTCGCGTACGCGCAGGTCCGCAGCGTCGACGGCGGCTTGCGCTGCCTCGACCTTGGAGTCGAGCGTCGAACGCATCGATCCGGCGGAAGCCTGTGCCTTGCCGGCTCGATTCCCCGCCAGGATCTTGGGGATCCCGCCGTCCTTCTGGGTCTTCTTCGCGGTGCGTTCCCGCCGGGCCAGTTTCGTGTCGGCTTCGATCCGTTGACGCCTCTCGACCTTGAGTGCCTGCTCGGCCGATCGCGCAGCCTGCACCGCCGCGGCCTGCTCCTGCTCGCGATACTCCTTCCAGGCGCTGTACCGGCCGCCGAACACCTCGATCCGGCTGTCGTGCAATTCGGCGGTGGCATCCATGTGCTCGAGCAGTTCCAGATCGTGGCTGACGACGACGAGCGTGCCCGTCCAGTTGTCCACCATCTCCGCGAGACGCGCGCGCGTCGGCCGGTCGAGATTGTTCGTCGGCTCGTCCAGCAGTGTGATCGGGGTGCGGCGGATCCGCAGTCCGGTGATGGCGATGAGCATGGCCTCGCCACCCGAGACGGTGTCGACTCGGCGATCGAGATCTGCTGCGGTGAAGCCGATTTCGTGTAGTGCCTCGTCGGCGCGCGCCTCGATGTCCCAGTCGTCGCCGACGGTGTCGAAGTGACGCGGATCCACGTCGCCGGACTCGATCGCGCGGAGCGCTGCGACGATCGGGTCGATGCCGAGGAGCATGGCGACGGTCGAGTCCTTGCGCGCCGTCAGCGTCTGAGGCAGATAGCCCACCTCGCCGGCCGTGTCGATCCGTCCTGATGTGGGCCGCAGCAGCCCGGCGATCAGTCGGAGCAGTGTGGATTTGCCGGCTCCGTTCCGGCCGACGAGACCGGTGCGGCCGGTGGTGAAGGTGCCGCTCACGCGGTCGAGCGCGACGGTGCCGTCGGGCCATTCGAAGGTGAGGTCTCTCGAGGTGATTGCGGAGGCACTCATGCGTTGCCGTCCCTTTCGTGAAAGGTTGCTGATCAGCAGGGCTGAGGGAACGACCGATCACGAGAAGTCTCCGGGGGTGTGGCCCGGCAAGGGCGACATCGCTGTGCACGCGAGAAACGTGATCGGCGCGAGGCGGGCGTGCCGGGAAATGAGCCCCAGGAAGAGGGCATGGGTCGTCAGCCGAGGCGCGGTCCGCGCCGGATCGGCAACGCCACCGGCAGTCCGGTGGCTAGATTCTGTCGACCTCGATGTCCATGGACGGCACTGTATCAGCCTCGAACCGGGTCACGTCTCGAACAGCGTCGACCCCCAGTAATCGCCCTCGCGGACACCTGGAGGCACCGCGAAGACGGCGGAACCGACGTGCTTGATGTACTCGCCCAGCGCATCGTTGCGAGCCAGGCTCTGCTGCATCGGCACGAACTGCTTCTGCGGGTCGCGGCAGTAGGCGATGAAGAACAGCCCCGCGTCGAGGTGGCCGAAACCGTCTGTGCCGTCGGTGAAGTTGTAGCCGCGGCGCAGGATCTGGATGCCGCCCAACTCTTCGGCCGACGCCAGGCGCACGTGGGCGTTCTTGTCGATGACGGGCTTGCCGCCAGCGCCCTTGGCCTCGAGTTGCAGGTCGTCGAACTCGGTCTTCTGTCCGAGCGGGGCGCCGCTGCCCTTGCTGCGCCCGAACACCCGCTCCTGCTCGTGGAGAGTCGTCCGGTCCCACGGTTCGATCAGCATGCGGATGCGTCGCGTGACCAGGTACGAGCCGCCGGCCATCCACGACTGGTCGTCCTGCGGGTCCACCCACACGAACTCCGACACCGCTGACGGATCCTCGGCCTTGATGTTGCGTGTTCCGTCCTTGAATCCGAACAGGTTTCGTGGAGTTGTCTGACTTGTCGACGTCGACGACGTGCGGCCGAACCCGAGCTGGGACCAGCGCACCGCCACCACGCCGAAGCCGACGCGGGCGAGGTTGCGAACCGCGTGGACCGCAACCTGGGGGTCGTCGGAGCATGCCTGGATCGCGATGTCGCCGCCGGAGCGGGCCGGTTCGAGGGCGTCCCCGGTGAACTTGGGCAGGTCGGCCAGCGCGGCAGGTCGCTTGTCTGCGAGGCCGAATCGGTCCTTGCCGTTCGCCTCGAACAACGACGGCCCGAATCCGATCGTGAGGGTGAGCTTGGACGCGTGCAGGTCCAGTGCCTCGCCGGTGTCGGTGGGCGGGTTGTACTCGCCGGCGCCGATCGCCCCGTCGGCTGCGGCCTCCTCGCCGGCGGTCATCCGCGCGGCCATCTCGGTCCACTTCTTCAGCATCGCCACGAGTTCGTCGCGCGAGTCCGTGATGACGTCGAACGCCACGAAGTGCATGCGATCCTGTGCGGGCGTGACGATTCCGGCCTGATGGCTGCCGTGGAAGGTCACTGTCGACGAGGATGTTTCGGCCGCCTCGGGTGCGGTCAGTCGACCGACCGCGACACCCGCGCCCGCGAGCACCGCGCCCGCTCCGACGGCGCCGAACAGGCGCCGCCGGGACAGGCCCGGACGTGGTGCCGGGGTGGAGTCCCCGCCCTGCGGCCTGCCGTCCTGCCCGTCCTTATCCTGTCCGGCCTTATCCTGCCCGCCCTTATCCTGCAATGACACCCTGCACCTGGCTCACTTCGGCGGACAGCGCGTCGATCTTCTGCGACAGCGCCTGACGCTGCGGTTCGGTGACGGTGTCGTAGGAGACGAATCCGTCGCCCTGGCGGTACTGCGACAGTGCTGCGTCGAGGTCGGCGAAACGTGCATCGATCCGCGCCGCGAGGTCGGGGTTGCGGTCGTCGAGGATCGGACGCAGCGACGCGATCGCGGCCTGCGAGCCGTCCGCGTTGGCCTGGAAGTCGTAGAGATCGGTGTGCGAGAAGATGTCCTCCTCGCCGGTGATCTTGGTGCGCGCGATCTCGTCGAGCAGCGTCTGCGCGCCGCCGGCCACCTGGATCGGGTCGATGACGAAGTCCGGTGCCGCGACGCCGTCGGCGAGTTCCTGGATGTCGGCGACGAGCTGGTCGGCGATCGCGTTGGTGTCGGGCTGCAGGCCCTGGACCCACAGGTCCTTCTCGAGGCGGTGGAAGCCGGTCCAGTTCCAGCCCGGCTCGACGTCGACCTCGCGCAGGTCGATGCGCGGATCGAGATCGTCCGGGAAGCTCTCGGCAATGGGCTCGATGCGCTCGTAGTAGGTGCGCGTGAGCGGGTATTGGGCCTTGGCCCCGGCGACGTCGCCGGCCTTGACGGATGCCACGAACGCGGCTGTGGTCTCCTGCAGTGCGATGAGCTGGCTGTCGACGTAGCGCTTGTAGTTGGCCGCGGCCTCGGTGAGCCGGCCGTCCTGATCGGTTGCGGCGACCGAGTCGCCGGTGACGACGAACTCGGCGCGGAGGCCGTCGCCGACCATGCCCGGCTTGCAGGCGGTGTGGTAGGTCCCGGCCTCGGCGAGGTTGACGATGAGCTGGCGGGTCAGGCCGGGCCCGACGTTCTCGACCTCACCCATCACCCGGTCGCCGGTGCCGAATACGTAGAACTCGGTGACCTTGGACCCGTTGTTGGTGATGGAGAAGGTCGTGTTTCCGGTCTCCGCAGAGCTGCCCGAGATGTCGCACGTGGTGTCGGTAGCGGTCACCGTGATCGCCTCGTCGTCCGCGGCCGACTTGGACGTGCACGCCGCGAGGGCGAGGGGAGCGATCGCGAGGAGGGCGAGCGCGGAGGTGGTACGACGCACGGGCGGAGCCTTTCGGGGGACGGTCATCGGGAAGTCTCGAGTTCGGGATCGTCGCTGTCTGCCGGATCGGGCTGCGGTGCCGCGGTCTTCGCCTTGACCGGGCGGAGGAAGAGCGGCATGACGATGACGAGGTAGGCGACCCAGGCGACTGCTTGCAGCAGGGTCGGGTCCGGGCGGAAGTTGAAGATGCCCTGCAGAACGGTGCCGTACCAGGTGGAGGTGTCGAAGACGGACGAGATGTCGAAGGCGAGCGTCGACCCGCCGGGCAGCCAGCCCGCGATCTGCAGTGCCCGCACGCCGTAGGCGAGGATGCCTGCCGCGACGACGACGAGGAAGGCGCCGGTGTAGCGGAAGAAGCGAGCGAAATCGATCCGGACGGCCCCGACGTACAGCAGCACGGTGAGGACGGCTGCGACGGCGATGCCGAGCAGCAAGCCGACGAGCGGCCACGTGCTGCCGGCGGCATTTTCGGCATAGCCGACCAGGAGCAGAGCGGTCTCGACGCCCTCGCGGCCGACGGCGAAGAAGGCCATCGCTGCGACTGCCACAGGTCCGACAGCCAGGGCCCGATCCAGTCCGGCGCGCAGATGCCCCGAGATCGATGCGGCCGCCGTCCGCATCCACAGGACCATCGCGGTGACGATCGCGGCCGCGACGAGGGAGGCCAGACCACTGATCAACTCGGCGGCAAGGCCGGTGACGGTGGAGGTGCCGAAGTGGATACCGGCGAAGATCGCGATCACCATGGCAATGGCCGCAGCGACGCCGGTCCACACCCATTTGAGGGCGTCGCGGCGTTCGGACTTGACCAGGAACGCGACCAGGATCATCACGACGATGCCGGTCTCGAGTCCCTCGCGAACGCCGATCAGGCCGCTGCCGAACAGTTGCGTCGCGATGGACGGCGCGTCGGCGCCGGCGGCGAGGACTGACACTGTCTGCTCCTGATGCGAGTCGGGTCGGCGCTGGAGAGGAAGGCAAGCCGAACCTCGAACAGTCACGCAGAAAGTAGCATTCCCTAAGTTTGCCCGGAAACCGGCCCTGACCTGGTGCTTTTTGTCTGAAATGGGCATTTGGTCCCAATCCGGTCAACGTCACAACCGTGCGGTCTGGATGATGGACGGCGTGACGAGAGAAGCCGCGACGCGTGCAGCCGCGACGAGATCGGGCGCAGATCGGTCCTACGAGGCGTCCCCGCCCCCGAAGCGTCGGCGACCGCTGCGCACTTTCTTGGTCGTGACGTCGTCCGTCCTCGTCGGTGTCGCGGTGGTGACGCTTGCGGTCGGGTTGGACCAGCTGGACCAGGGCAAGCCGCGCATCGAGATCCCCGAGGGCATCCCGCCCGGCCCGGGCGCGCCGACGCCGCCGATCGACATCAACGCGCCCGGCCGGACGGCTGGACGGCTGGACGGCTGGGCCACGCCGCTGTCCGAGACGCTGGCCATCTCGCCCACCGCGCTCGAGGCGTATGGCTACGCGGCCGCGGTGATGACGGCAACCCGGCCCGAGTGCGGAATCGGGTGGACGACCCTCGCCGGGATCGCGGCCGTCGAGAGCAAGCACGGCACGCATGGCGGATCGAGCGTCGGCGACGACGGGAAGGTGAGCCCGTCGATCCGCGGGATTCCGCTCGACGGGTCGCCCGGGGTCGCCGAGATTCCCGACACCGACGGCGGCGCGATGGACGGCGATGCCACCCACGACCGGGCGATGGGCCCGCTCCAGTTCATCCCCGAGACGTGGCAGCGCTGGGGCGTGGACGCCAACGGCGACGGCGTCGTCGATCCGGACAGCATCGACGACGCGGCCCTCACCGCCGCGCGATACCTGTGCGCGCGTGGTGGCGACCTCACCACCGCCGAGGGGTGGACCGCGGCGCTCATGGCCTACAACCTGTCCGGCGAGTATCTGCGTGACGTTCGCGACCGGGCGGCGGCGTACTCGGTGGGCGTGCGGAGGTGACCTGCGCGACGGGCGTGCTTCGCGACGGGAGTCGGTTACTCCCGTTAGGCTCAGACCTGGCACTATTCATCCGGCGGCTGAGCGTGGTCGCCTGCCCGTAGACAACCCAGACGCTGACTGCCCGGACCGGCTCGTTCGCGGTCCGCAGCAGCCGTACGAAGCCGCCGAAGGAGAACCATTCGTGGCCATCATTGAGCAGGTCGGAGCTCGCGAGATCCTCGATTCCCGTGGCAACCCCACGGTTGAGGTCGAGGTGCTGCTCGAGGACGGCAGCTTCGCGCGCGCCGCCGTTCCCTCCGGTGCCTCCACCGGTGAGCACGAGGCCGTCGAGCTGCGCGACGGCGGCGACCGCTACCTGGGCAAGGGTGTCCAGAAGGCTGTCGAGGCCGTTCTCGGTGAGATCGCGCCGGCCATCATCGGCCTGGACGCCACCGAGCAGCGCACCGTCGACCAGGCCCTGCTGGACGCCGACGGCACCCGCGACAAGTCCCGCCTCGGTGCGAACGCACTGCTCGGCGCGTCGCTCGCCGTGGCCCGCGCCGGTGCCGAGTCCTCCGGACTGGAGCTGTTCCGCTACGTCGGCGGCCCCAACGCCCACGTGCTGCCCGTCCCGATGATGAACATCCTCAACGGCGGCGCTCACGCCGACACCGGTGTCGATGTCCAGGAGTTCATGGTCGCGCCGATCGGCGCCCCGAGCTTCAAGGAATCGCTGCGCTGGGGTGCCGAGGTGTACCACTCGCTCAAGTCCGTGCTCAAGGAGAAGGGCCTGTCCACCGGTCTCGGTGACGAGGGCGGCTTCGCTCCCGACGTCGCGGGCACCAAGGAAGCGCTCGACCTGATCGCCATCGCGGTCGCCAAGACCGGTCTCAAGCTCGGCACGGACGTCGCGCTCGCGCTCGACGTCGCGGCCACCGAGTTCTACACCGACGGCACCGGCTACAAGTTCGAGGGCAAGAACCGCACCGCCGCCGAAATGGCCGCGTTCTACGCCGAGCTGATCGACGCCTACCCGCTGGTCTCCATCGAGGATCCGCTGGACGAGGACGACTGGGATGGCTGGGTTTCCCTGACCGACCAGATCGGCAACAAGGTCCAGCTCGTCGGCGACGACCTGTTCGTCACCAACCCGGAGCGCCTCGAGGAGGGCATCGCCAAGGGTGCGGCCAACGCACTGCTGGTGAAGGTCAACCAGATCGGCACCCTGACCGAGACGCTCGACGCCGTCGACCTGGCCCACCGCAGCGGCTACAAGACGATGATGAGCCACCGGTCCGGCGAGACCGAGGACACCACCATCGCCGACCTCGCGGTCGCCGTGGGCAGCGGTCAGATCAAGACCGGCGCCCCCGCCCGCAGCGAGCGCGTCGCGAAGTACAACCAGTTGCTGCGCATCGAGGAGAGCCTCGGCGACGCTGCGCGCTACGCCGGCGAGCTGGCGTTCCCGCGCTTCGCGTTCGAGGCTTAAGCAAGCAGATGAGTCAGCGCGGTAGGTCGCGGTCGGGTCGCCCCTCTCCGGGTGGGCGTCCCGAGCGCCACGGTGCCGGGGCCGGGCAGGGCTATCGCAGGCCCCGCCGCAACCGTGCCGGCACGCCTACCGCCTCCACCGGACATGTCGACCCGTCGGCGTCGAGTCCTCTCGACGCCGACGGTGGCACAACCGGTGGCGCCGATACGCAACCCGCCGCCGCGTCCCGCACCCGCTCGTCACGAGCGGGTGCGGGACGTCGGTCGGCACCGGCCCGGCCCGAGCGCACATTCTTCGGGCTGTCGACCGGACGGGCGGTCATCCTCGGCGTCGTGATCTGCGCGCTCGCGCTCACGTTGGCGATGCCGCTGCGCACGTACCTCACGCAGCGCTCCGAGGCCGATCGCCTTGCCTCCGAGCAGGTGGCGCTCGAGCAGCAACTCGACGAACTGCGCCGCCAGAAGGAGCAGATCGAGGATCCGGCGTGGATCGCGGCGCAGGGCCGCGAGCGGCTCGGCCTGGTCCGCCCCGGCGAGACGCCGTACAAGGTGCAGTTGCCCGGCGACTGGAAGCCGCCGAAGAAGGACGCACCACCGCCGCCGCCCTCGACCGGCGCCTGGCACAGCGATCTGTGGCAGCGACTCACCGAGCCGGTGCCCGTCATCGAGGTCGAAACAGAGACACCGCCGGTCGCCCCCGTGGTGCCGGCCCCCGCATCAGAAGAACCAGGAGTACCCACCGGGTGAGCGAATCGTCCGTCCCCCAGGAAGACCTCGACGCCGTGGAAGCCCAGCTGGGTCGTGTTCCGCGGGGCGTGCTCGCCATCGCGTACCGCTGCCCGGACGGTCAGCCCGGCGTCGTGAAGACCGCCCCTCGGCTGCCCGACGGCACGCCGTTTCCCACCCTCTACTACTTGACCGACCCGCGACTGACGGCCGAGGCGAGCCGTCAGGAGTCGGCCGGCGTGATGCGCGAGATGACCGAGCGTCTGGGCACCGATCCGGAACTCGCCGCCGCGTACCGCGCCGCTCACGAGTCCTATCTCGCGGAGCGTAACGAGATCGATTCCCTGGGAACCGATTTCACCGGTGGCGGAATGCCGGACCGGGTGAAGTGCCTGCACGTGCTCATGGCGCACTCGCTTGCCAAGGGCCCGGGCGTCAACCCGTTCGGTGACGAGTCCGTCTCTCTCGCCGCGCGAGGTAAGTTGCGAGGCACCGCGATTCCCGCCGACTGGCCCGAGTACCAGGGGCCGGCCGACGCCGGAGACGGCGAATGACCAGGGTTGCCGCGATCGACTGCGGCACCAACTCGATCCGTCTGCTCGTCGCCGATGCCGACGAGAACGGCCGGCTCACCGACGTCACCCGACTGATGCGGATCGTGCGCCTCGGCCAGGGCGTCGACGCGACGGGGGCCTTCGCGCCGGAGGCGATCGAGCGCACGCGGATCGCGTTGAGCGAGTACGCCGAGATCATCCGTGACACCGGTGCCACCGCAGTCCGTATGGTCGCGACATCGGCCACCCGCGACGCATCGAACCGTGAGGACTTCTTCGCGATGACCCGTGAGATCCTCGGCGCCGTGATCCCCGGTGCCGAGGCGGAGGTCATCACCGGCGACGAGGAAGCGCGACTGTCGTTCTCGGGTGCCGTCGGCGAGCTCGACGCGTCCGACGGCCCGTTCGTGGTGGTCGATCTCGGTGGCGGATCCACCGAGGTGGTGCTCGGCGACGACACGGGTGTCCATGCCGCGTACTCCACCGATGTCGGGTGTGTGCGGGTCACCGAGCGGTGCCTGCACGACGACCCGCCCACCGCCGAGCAGGTCGACGATGCCCGCGCGTTTGCGTCCGAGCGTCTGGCCCAGGCCTTCGCGCGGGTGCCCGTCGAGCAGGCCCGCACGTGGGTCGGAGTCGCCGGCACCATGACGACGCTGTCGGCCGTCGCGCAGGATCTGCCGGAGTACGACCCCGAGCGCGTCCACTTGTCACGGCTGAGCCTCGGACAGGTGCACGACGTCGCGAACCGCCTGGTGTCCATGACACACGACGAGCGCGCAGCTCTCGGGCCCATGCACCCGGGGCGGGTGGACGTTATCGGCGGAGGCGCCATCGTCACCACCGTCCTCGCCGACGAACTCTCGCGGCGCGCGGGCATCGACGAGCTGATCGTCAGCGAGCACGACATTCTGGACGGAATTGCAATGTCAGTCCTACTGGGTGGGTCGTGAATTAGCTCACTGTTTGTGCCGCTTACACTGTTCCTTGGTTTCCACTGTCGTGGCCACCGGAGTCGGGCCGGTGGTGGGCCCCCATAGCCCAATTGGCAGAGGCAGCGGACTTAAAATCCGCCGAGTGTGGGTTCGAGTCCCACTGGGGGCACCTCCGTCCCGCCGTCCGACGGCACATGGCATCGGGGATCCCGTCCACCGGAGTTTCGGTGGGCGGGACCTTCGGCCACGTGCAATTTTGACCGATCGGTCGACTCTTCACTCCAGCTGTCCCGTTTGCATGCCGGGGCAGTTTCACATATTCGCCGACGTCACCGGCAGTGCCAATGCCCGTAGGCGTTGGGATTCTGCCAGCGTCGGCAGGCGGCCGCGTGGTCGAGACCTGCCGAGGCCGCCGTCACGGCGGGCGGGCCGCCCGATGTCTGCGCGGGTTCGGATGCCGCCGCCGCGGCTGGGACTCCGAGCGGCATGGCCATGAGTGCTCCGGCGACGAGAGTCCTTGCGAGGGTGCGTCGTCCGGCACCAGGGCGGTGCGGGTGGGCGTGCTCCTGTGCCATCGGTCGATCCTTTCGGCCCGCGGCCGCAAGGGCGATTGTGTTGGCCTGAGGCCGCTGCGATGCTGCCGTTCGCGTGAATGCTGCCCAGCACCGCTCTCCACCCTCATCGTATCGATCGCGGGGCGAGTGGAGAAGGTGCGTCGCGTAGCGGACCGAAAGAGCCGCATCGCTCAGGTCGCGATAGATCCGTCGGACCGTTCGTCGTCGGCTTTTTGTCGCCCCGTCGCGCCCGCTGCCCGTGCGTCCGAACCTTCTGCAGGGGAGATGGATTCGCTCAGCTGTGGGCGGAAGGGGGAGGTTGTGTCGGGACGTCTGCGCGGCTGCGGGGTGCGGCGACGAGGCTTCGTGAACCGGGCGTTCCCCAGGTGGTGGAGGGGCTTTCGGGAGGTAGATCGGGTACAGTGGGAATGTCAGGTGCGCCATTGAGTCGGTGTGTCAGCTCGGATATCGATCCTGAGCGGCCGAAGCGACGAACCCCTGATCTCCTCACGAACTCACCGGTCGAGTGCTCGCGAGTCGAGTCGATCTTCGACCGAACGATCTCAGTCACAGGCGTCATTGCGCGCCGATACGTGTTGTCGCCGAGATGAACTCGCGATGACCACGAAGGAACTTCCATGCACCACAACTTCATCCCGTCGTCGGACGCCGACCGTCCGACGCCAGCGGGGGCACGTCGGGGGATGTCGGGCGGTGGGTCCGCTGCGGTCCGTGCCCGTGCGCTGGAGATAGTCGGCATCCTCTATCGATGCGACAGCGACCTCGCCGCGCAGCAATTGATGCGGCACTCGCAGGAGAACAATCTCAGGATCGCTGCGCTCGCGGAAGGGCTCGTTGCCACCGTCGATGGTCCGTCGTATGACGCGGGTGCGAACTCCCAGACGACTCTCGCGGCTCATTTCTGGCTGCGTGAGATCCGTCGACTTGGTCACACCCCCCGTCGGACCGACCGCCGGGTTCGCCACGTCACCGCGTCCGCGGGCTGCGTCAGCGGCGCGCGAGGAGGGTCCGGAGGATTCTTTGTCCAACAAAGTGATCCCAAACGCGTCGACTTCCCGTCTCGAGTGTGATTCACTGAGTGCGGTCAAAGTGACTTGTGCCCGCGCGTCTGCGCGCACAATTCGCTTAGTTGCGGGGATCGATCTCCTCTTCGGATAACGCTTTCAGCAGTATCGGCCCGGATCGCTCAAAGATCGGCGGTTCGTGATCGGCAAGCAAGAGGAGTATGGAATGGCAAACGGCACCGTCAAGTGGTTCAACGCTGAAAAGGGCTTCGGCTTCATCGCTCCCGAGGATGGCAGCGCTGACGTGTTCGCGCACTACTCGGAGATCCAGGGCGGCGGCTTCCGCAGCCTGGAAGAGAACCAGCGCGTTTCCTACGATCTGGGCCAGGGCGCCAAGGGCCCCCAGGCCACGAACATCAACGCGATCTGATCCCGATCTCGCCTGAATAGGGCGATGTCAGGACGACAGGCCCCACTCCCTTGTGCGGAGTGGGGCCTGTTCGTGTTCGAGGGAGTTCGGTGGGCCGCGATCAGCGTTGGGATTCGATGACCACTTGCTGGGCGGCCGGTGTGACGGCATCGACGAACCCCTTGAAGTCGTCGTGCTTGTCGAGGAATCCGGCGACGAACGGGCAGATCGGCACGATCCGCTTACCGTGCGCGACTGTGTCGTCGAGCGCCGCACGGATCAGAGTTCCGGCCAGGCCGCGCCCGGCGTAGCGTTCCTCTATCTCGGTGTGAAAGAAGATCCGCTGGTCGCCGCTGTCGATGAACTGGGTGAATCCGGCGGTCGCGTCACCGACCCTGATCTCGTAGCGGCGGAGATCGTGATCCGGAGTCACTTCGGGCTGCGCATCGAGTTCGTCGCTCATACCTCCACTATGACGTGGCGAACGTGGTGGTGCGAGTTCTTCAGGAACCGACCTTCGGGGTCGCCCGGTCGATGATCGAGGTCAGATCGAGGCCGGTCGGCAGGGTGCCGAACACGGTGCCCCACTCGCCGGACAGTCGACTCGCGCAGAAGGCGTCCGCGACAGACGGATGTCCGTGCCGGACGAGCAGCGCGCCCTGCAGCGCGAGGGCCATCTCGCCGACGACACTGCGGGCGCGGTGTTCCAACGTCGCGACGTCCGCGAACGATGCCTTGAGTTTCTCCACCGAGGAGTCGAGACGGTGGTCGCCGCCGGCGCTGTCGTCGAGTTCGTCGAAGAACGCCTCGACGGATTCGGGCTGACGGGCCATTGCGCGCAGGACGTCGAGGGCAGCGACGTTGCCCGACCCCTCCCACACCGACAGCAGTGGCGCCTCCCGGTACAGCCGCGGCATCCGGGACTCTTCGACGTAGCCGTTGCCGCCCAGACACTCCAGGGCCTCCGCCGCGTGTGCGGGGCCGCGCTTGCACACGTAGTACTTGCTCACGGCGAGGGCGACGCGGCGCAGAATCGACGCCTGCGGGTCGCCGTTGTCGGCGCGGTCGGTGAGTGCCGCGAGCCACATCGCGACGGTGGTGGACGCCTCCGATTCGACAGCGAGGTCCGCGAGCACGTTCCGCATCAGTGGTTGGTCGATCAGGTGTGCGCCGAAGGCGCTGCGGTGCGCCGCGTGGTGCGCGGCCTGCGCGATGCCGACGCGCATGCCCGTCGAGGTGCCGATCGTGCAGTCGAGGCGCGTCATGTTGACCATCTCGATGATGGTGCGCACGCCGCGACCCTCGTCGCCCACGCGCCAAGCGACGGCCTCGTCGTACTCCACCTCGCTGCTCGCGTTGGAGTGGTTGCCGAGCTTGTCCTTGAGTCGCTGTAGGTACATAGCGTTGCGGGACCCGTCGGGCAGGATCCTGGGGAGCAGGAAGCACGTCAGACCGTCCGGCGCCTGCGCCAACACAAGGAAGACGTCCGACATCGGCGCGGACGTGAACCACTTGTGGCCAGTGAGCAGGTAGGAGCCGTCGGGTTGGGGGACCGCGCGGGTGGTGCCGGCGCGGACGTCGGAGCCGCCCTGCTTCTCGGTCATGGACATGCCGGCGATGAGGCCTGGCTTGGTGAGGGGGGCGCGCAGTTCGGGGTCGTACACCTTGGCGGTGAGCAGCGGTTCGTACTGCATGGCCAGTTCGGGGTTGTGGCGCAGCGCGGGGACGACGGCGTACGTCATCGAGATCGGGCACCCGTGACCGGCATCGACCTGCCCCCACACGGCGTTCTTGGCGGCGCGGATAAGGTGCGCCTGCGGTCGGGGATCCGCCCAGGGGGCGCCGTGCAGGCCCAGTTCCACCGCGGTGTCCATCAACTGGTGGTACGCGGGGTCGTAGTCGACCTCGTCGACCCGGTTCCCGTAGCGATCGTGGGTGCGCAGGACCGGGGGATGAGCCTCCGCCAGGTCGCCCAGTGCCTGAGCCTCGGAGCCGCCCGCGAGTCGTCCGACGCGATGCACTTCGTCGAGCGCGTGATGTGCGCCCTCGCGCTGCAGGGCCTCGAGGAGCGGCGGATAGTCGGCCGCGTCGTAGTCGATCAACGGCGGAACCTGGTTGGTGACCTCGTGCGTGACCCGCATGCGACCCCCTGAAGTGGTGGTGACGGTGACCCTCGACTGCAGTCAATGACGGTTCGGCGGGAACGTCAAGGATGCGGGCGGAATAATCCGCGTGGCGGCGCGGTTCGTGGCATATGGTTGAACTTTAAAATAGTTTGGAGGCAGGCATGCAGTTCGGAATCTTCACCGTCGGCGACGTGACCGCGGATCCCACCACCGGTCGCGTACCGACCGAGGCCGAGCGCATCAAGGCGATGGTCGCGATCGCGGAGAAGGCGGAAGAGGTCGGCCTCGACGTCTTCGCCACCGGCGAGCATCACAATCCGCCGTTCGTGCCGTCGTCGCCGACGACCCTGCTCGGCTACATCGCGGCCCGCACCGAGCGGATCATGCTCTCGACGTCCACGACGCTCATCACCACCAACGATCCGGTGAAGATCGCCGAGGACTATGCGATGCTCCAGCACCTGGCCGACGGGCGTGTCGACCTCATGCTCGGACGCGGCAACACCGGACCCGTGTACCCGTGGTTCGGCAAGGACATCCGTGAGGGCATTCCGCTCGCGATCGAGAACTACGCGCTCCTGCACAAACTGTGGCGTGAGGACGTCGTGAACTGGCAAGGCCGGTTCCGGACGCCGTTGCAGGGCTTCACGTCGACGCCGCGTCCGCTCGACGGCGTCGCGCCGTTCGTGTGGCACGGGTCGATCCGCAGTCCCGAGATCGCCGAGCAGGCTGCGTATTACGGCGACGGCTTCTTCGCCAACAACATCTTCTGGCCCAAGGAGCACTTCGTTCAGCTCATCGACCTCTACCGCCGCCGCTACGAGCACTACGGTCACGGGTCGGCCGACCAGGCGATCGTCGGACTCGGTGGTCAGGTGTTCATGCGCAAGAACTCGCAGGACGCGGTCCGCGAGTTCCGGCCCTACTTCGACAACGCCCCGGTCTACGGCCACGGACCGTCGCTCGAGGAGTTCACCGACCAGACTCCGCTCACCGTCGGTAGCCCGCAGGAGGTCATCGACAAGACCCTCACGTTCCGGGAGAGCTTCGGCGACTACCAGCGTCAGCTGTTCCTGATGGACCATGCCGGGCTGCCGCTGAAGACGGTTCTCGAGCAGTTGGACCTCCTCGGCGAGGAAGTCGTACCCGTGCTGCGGCGCGAGATGGATGCGATGCGGCCCGCGCACGTGCCCGACGCCCCCACGCACGCGAGCCTGCTAGCGGGCAGGGAAGCGGGGGTGCTGTCGTGACCGACGCACAGACCAGAACCCTGACGGTGGTCTCCGCGGGGCTGACGCAGCCGTCGTCGAGCCGGTTGCTCGCCGACCGGCTCACCGCCGCTACGGTCGCCGCGCTCGGCGAGCGCGGCATCGGGGCGGATGTCGAAGTGGTCGAGCTCCGCGATCACGCGCACGCGCTCGTCGACAACATGCTCACCGGATTCCCCGGTGGCGCACTGCGATCCGTCGTCGAGCGGGTCGCGTCGTCCGACGGCATCGTCGCGGTGACCCCGATCTTCAACGCGTCGTACAGCGGCCTGTACAAGTCGTTCTTCGACGTTCTCGAGCAGGGGATGCTCGACGGCATGCCGACCCTGCTCGGCGCGACCGGTGGCACCGCGCGGCACTCGCTCGCGCTCGACCACGCCATCCGCCCGATGTTCGCCTACCTGCGTGCGGGCGTCGTCCCGACGGCGGTCTACGCGGCCTCCGAGGACTGGGCGGGATCCGGCGACCAGGCGCTCGCGCGGCGGATCGCCCGCGCCGGCGACGAACTGGCCGCGGCGATGGCGTTACGTGAGCGGGTTCGTCCTGTGGACCACTTCGCCGACGTGGTGCCCTTCGAGGAGTTGCTGGCGCAGCAGCGGCCCTAACTGACTCGCCGGTAAGATGCTCGCAACGAAGGTCGACAGGGCAGGGGAGAGTCGTGCGGGAATCGAACTGGGGATCGCGGCTGAACACGTCGTTGCGCAACGCGTGGGGGCTGACGTTCGGTGGTGGTGTCGCGCCTGTGGAGCGGACGCCGTCCGTGCTGATCCATCGTGAGCAGCACCGGGATCTGCACCGCTACGGGCCGGGGTCCGCAGGTGCCCCGGTGCTGCTGGTGCCGCCGCTCGCGGTGCCGATGCACTGCTACGACCTGCGCCCCGGGCAGTCCCTCGTCGCGCACCTGGCCGAGGCTGGTCGCACGCCGTACGTCGTCGACTACGGGACCATCGGCTACGCCGACCGGAACCTCGGATTCGAGGAGTGGATCGACGACATCGTCCCGGGCGCGCTGCGGCGGGTCAGTGACCTGCACGGCGGTGTCCCGGTCGACGTCGTCGGCTGGAGCCTCGGCGGGACGATCTCGCTCCTCACGGCGTCGGCGCACCCCGACCTGCCGATTGCGTCGGTCACGGCGCTCGGTACCCCGATCGACTACTCCAAGATCCCGACGATGGCTGTCGCGCGGGCGGTCGGGAACGTCACGGGCCACCGCCCGGTCACCGAACTGACGCGGCTCATGGGCGGGTTGCCCGCGCCGCTGGTCCAGATCGCGTACCGCGCCACCGCACCGCAGCGCGAACTGCTCAAGCCGTGGTTCGTCGCGAACAACCTGCACGACACCGAAACCCTCGCCCGGATGGAGGCCATCGACCGGTTCATGGCCGAGATGCCCGGCTATCCGGGTCGACTCTTCTATCAGATGGCGGAGGAGTTGGTTCTCGGTAACGGGATGTTCGAGGGCCGGATCACGCTGGGTGTCAACACTATCAAGCTCGCCGAACTCGCCGTGCCGGTGCTCGCGGTCGGTGGCACCGGCGACGTCATCGCTACCGCCGACTCGGTCGGCGCGATAGTCGACGTCCTGACCGGATCGCCGTCGGTGCGGTTCGAGACGGCGCCCGGCAGCCATCTCGGCCTGCTCGCCGGTCCCGGCGCGAAGGACACCACGTGGCAGCACATCGACGCATTCCTCGGTGAACGCGTCACCGTCTGAGGCCCAGTCCCGTGTGAGCCTCAGTCGTCGAGCAGGACGCGTCGGCTCGCTGCGATCGGACTCTGAGCGGTGAGACCGCCGTCGAGCACGAGCGTCTGCCCACTCATGTAGCGGGACTCGTCGGACGCGAGATACACCATCGCCCAGCCGATGTCGTCGGGATCGCCGATCAGGTCCAGGGCGTTGTGATCGCGGATGTCGGCAATCACGTCCGACGGCAGGTTGTCGCGCAGGGCGGGCGTCATGATCGCGCCCGGTGCTATCGCGTTGCAGCGGACGTTGCGTCGGCCGTACTGGGTGGCGATGTACTGGGTCAGGCGGATCACCGCAGCCTTGGACGCCCCGTAGGCGCACTGGAGGACATCGCCGGTGAGTCCGGCGACCGACACCGTGTTGATGATCGATCCGCCGCCGGCCTCGATCATGTGCGGCAGCGCCAGACGTGACGCGACGACCGTGCTGCGCGCATTGAGTGCCATCGCGCGGTCCCACTCGGCCAGATCCATGCGCAGCAGGTCCAGGTCGGTGCGCGGATTGCTTCCGCCCACGTGGTTGCACAGCACATCGAGGCCACCGAACTCTGCGACCGCGCGGTCGATCATCGCGGCCATCGATTTCTCGTCCATCACGTCGACCGCGATACCCACCGCCCGACCGCCCTCGAGGCCGATCTGCTCGGCCGCCTCACCAGCGGCGTCCGCGTCGAGGTCGGCGATCAATACCCGGGCCCCCTCCGCTGCCATCAAGCCCGCCGCGGCCCGCCCGATCCCGCTCGCGGCGCCGGTGATCACGATCTTCTTGTCGACCAGTCGGTTCATGGTGGTCCCTTCGATCCGGAGTTGTGTCACCCGGAATCCAGTGTCCGCCCGACCGACTCCTCACTCCACCCGATGTCGGCGATGCCCACTTTCGTCCGGCATACGCGGAATCCCGCACAACTCGGCAAGAAGCGGACCAGGAGTGGACACTGAGGCCGAACGCGTCCGGTCGCGGAGGGTCGAGGACACTTGTGGTCATGCTCTCCGCCGAAAACCTGTTCACCCTCATGCGTCGATTCCCCGACATCGAGGCTCCCAACCTGTTCGCCGTCGACGCGGCGGACCGGCTGATCCTCGACGAGGCGGCGGACGCCCTGGGCTCGACTCCGGGCGATTCGATCGTCGTGATCGGCGACCACTACGGGGCGCTCACCCTGGGCACTGCCGTTCGGTTCGGCGTGACCGGGATCCGGGTCTACCAGGACCCGCTCACCGGCGAGCGCGCGCTCGCGAACAACGCGGCGACGTTCGAGCTGGCGGCCAGCTACCGGTCGTGTGGGCTGGGGAAGGAACTGCTGACCGGCGCCCGCGTCGTCCTACTGCAGCTACCGCGCAGCCTCGACGAACTCGACGAGATCGCCGACGCGATCGCCCGGTTCGCCGATCCCGGCGTGGTCGTGTTCGCCGGTGGACGCGACAAGCACATCACCCCGACGATGAACGAGGTCCTGGGGCGGTCCTTCGTCGACGTGCGCGCCAGCCGCGGCCGTCAGAAGTCGCGGGTGCTGATTGCCGACACACCACGAGAGATCTCGACGGCTGCGCGCTTCCCGGTTTCGGACCACCTCGACGAGCTGGGCGTCGATGTCTTCGCGCACGGTGCCGTCTTCGCCGGCACCCGCCTCGACATCGGCACCCGGTACCTGCTCGAGTTCCTGCCCCGCGCGCTGCCCGAGGCGCGATCCGCGGTCGACCTCGGATGCGGCACCGGCATCCTGGCCGTCGCCCTCGCATCAGCGCGTCCCGGAATCGAGGTTGTCGCCACCGACCAGTCGGCGGCGGCGGTTGCCTCCGCGGAGGCAACCGCCCGTGCTGCAGGCGTCGGCGATCGGATTCGGGGACTGCGCGACGACGCGATGGCATCTATTCCGGACGCGAGCGTCGACCTGATCGTCTGCAATCCGCCCTTCCATGTGGGCGCCGCGGTTCACACCGGCGTGGCCGACAAGATGTTCGCCGAGGCCGGGCGCGTCCTGCGTCCCGGCGGCGAGATGTGGACAGTGTTCAACTCGCACCTCGAATACAAGAGTGTGCTGGCCCGCACGGTGGGGCGCACCGAGGTGGTCGGACGCAATCCGAAATTCAGCGTCACACGGTCGGTGCGCTCGGCGTAGCCGCTACTCGATCGGCCCGCCGCCGGCCGCGTCGCCGTCGACCTGGCCGCGGTGCAGGCCGACGTCCTCCACGATCACGCCGTCGATGATCTCGGCGCCCTGGAGTTCGTCGTCGTCCTCGCTGTTCTCGCGTTGCTCGCCCGACGGCGGCACATCCGGTTCCTCCTCGGCCAGGCGCTGGTCGAGGCTCTCACCCTCTTCGGCCTCACGGAGGGTGGTCCCGAATCGATTGGCCTCGCTCCAGTGGTCCGGCGGATCCACCACGTCGTCGCCGTCTGCGTTGCGGACCTCGTCGGAATCGAGGCTCTCGCTGACGTCCAATGTGTCGTCTGGTCCTTCTTCGATGCCCATGACTTCATTGTGTTCCGGATCGTCATTTCGCGCTGGATTGCGGCCGACAGCGATACCGTTGGGCAGGCGCTCGAATGGCAGGCGCTTGCGGGCGCCCGGTAGAGTCCGAATTGTCCAAGTCATCTTCGTGGTGTGGGAACTTTCCTGCCCCTGCGGTGCGTTCTACGGACAACGACGCCGGTCGACCCCGGCCGACTCGGGCCCGACGGGCTCGAGACACGACCACGAGAAGGGATGTTCACGGTGCGCACCACCAGCAACCCGGTGTTCAAGAACCTGCCCAAGCAGGAGGGCACGGGCTACGCCACGTTCGGATCCGCGCAGGCCGGCGGCGCGCAGGTCGCGCAGGAGTACGGCCAGCAGTACGGCGCCCCCGAGCAGTACCAGCAGACCACTCAGCGCGCGATGACGATCGACGACGTCGTCACCAAGACCGCGATCACGCTCGGTGTGCTCTCCGTGGCCGCGATCATCTCCTACTTCCTCGTCGACGGGAACAACGACCTCGCGGCCCCGTTCGTCATCGGCGGCGGCCTCATCGGCTTCGTGCTGGTGATGGTGGCCTCGTTCGGTCGCAAGATGGACAACCCGGCGATCGTGCTCGCGTACGCGGCGTGTGAGGGTGTGTTCCTCGGCGCGCTGTCGTTCATGTTCACCAACGTCGAGTTCGGTGGCGTCGGGGGCTCGGCCCTGATCGGCCAGGCCGTCCTCGGCACGTTCGGCGTGTTCTTCGGCATGCTGGTCGTCTACAAGACCGGCGCCATCCGCGTCACCCCGCGCCTGACCCGCATGATCATCGGCGGCCTCATCGGCGTCCTGGTGCTGATGGTCGGCAATCTGATCGCCAGCTTCTTCACCGACGGCGGCTTCGGCCTGCGCGACGGCGGCACGGTCGCGATCATCTTCAGCCTGGTCTGCATCGCGCTCGCCGCGTTCAGCTTCCTGTTGGACTTCGACGCCGCCGACCAGCTGATCCGCGCGCAGGCACCGGAGAAGGCCGCGTGGGGCGTTGCTCTGGGTCTCACCGTCACCCTGGTGTGGCTGTACGTCGAGATCCTGCGCCTGCTGAGCTACTTCAACAACGACTAGTCTCACCACGCCACACGAACGGGCGGTCGTCGCGAAAGCGGCGGCCGCCCGTTTGCGTACCCCACGGACACCGCGGACACCCTGGAAGCGCAGAACGGGCGGTTACTGCGGCAACGGCCGAGGGCCGTGCGCAGTAACCGCCCGTTCGCGGTTTCAGCGAAGGACTAGCTCAGGCGCTCGAGCACCATTGCCATGCCCTGGCCGCCGCCGACACACATGGTCTCGACGCCGAACTGCTTGTCCTGCGTCTGCAGGTTGTTGAGCAGCGTCGCGGTGATGCGGGCGCCGGTCATACCGAACGGGTGGCCGATGGCGATGGAGCCACCGGAGACGTTCAGCTTGTCCTCGTCGATGTTCAGGGCGCGGGCCGAGCCCAGCACCTGCACCGCGAAGGCCTCGTTGATCTCGAACAGGTCGATGTCGCTGATCGACTTGCCGGCGAGCGCGAGAGCCTTCTTGGTGGCCTCGATCGGGCCCAGGCCCATGATCTCGGGGGACAGGCCGGTGACAGCGGTCGAGACGACGCGGGCCAGCGGGGTCAGGCCCAGCTCCTTGGCCTTCGTGTCGCTCATGATGACCAGAGCAGCAGCACCGTCGTTCAGCGGGCAGCAGTTGCCGGCATTGATGGTGCCGTCCGGGCGGAAGACCGGCTTGAGCTGGCTGACTGCCTCGTAGGTGACGCCGGCGCGCGGGCCGTCGTCGGTGCTGACGACGGTGCCGTCGGCCAGGGTGACGGGGGTGATCTCGCGCTCGAAGAAGCCGGCCTTGATGGCCTCCTCCGCGCGGTTCTGCGAGCGGACGCCCCAGTGGTCCTGGTCCTCGCGGGTGATGCCGGTCAGCTGAGCGACGTTCTCGGCGGTCTGGCCCATGGAGATGTACGCGTCCGGGACGATGCCGTTCTCGCGCGGGTCGCTCCACTGGACGCCACCCTGCGCGGCGACAGCGGAACGCTCCATGGCCTCGGCGAAGAACGGGTTCTTCGTGTCGGGCAGCGAATCCGAGTTTCCGGCCGCGAAGCTGGACACCGACTCGACACCGGCGGAGATGAACACGTCACCCTCGCCGGCCTTGATCGCGTGCAGCGCCATACGGGTGGTCTGCAGCGACGACGAGCAGTACCGGGTGATGGTGGTGCCGGGGAGGGTGTCGTAGCCGAGCTTGATGGCGACGATGCGACCCATGTTGAAACCGGCCTTGCCGCCGGGCAGACCGCAGCCCAGCATCAGGTCGTCGATCTCGGCGGGATCGAGCTCGGGGACCTTGGCGATCGCCGCGGCAACCATCTGAGCTGCCAGATCGTCCGGGCGCATGCTGGCCAGCGAGCCCTTCACGGCGCGGCCGATGGGCGAGCGGGCAACGGAGACAATGACTGCCTCGGGCATGGAAACTCCTTCGTACGGTGGTCTCTTCGCCCTTGAACTTACGTTGCCGGGGCTGTATCACCACCTCGCCGTCTCCCGAAGGGCACGTGCAGGTGGACTCGAAGCATGTTTTCCAGGGATGTTGTGCCCGCCACCTGGTACGACGGGGCGATTTCTGGAACGGGTTCGGGGCGCCCCGGTGACGAATGTCCGTCCCACTCAGCGAGAGCCCGCATCAGGGCCGGACCGAGGCGATCGGCGACGAGACGATAGCCCGCCGCGGACGGGTGGTATCGGTCGTCGGACAGCATTGTCGCGGGGTCCTCGAGGAAGCACGACGCGAGGATCCGGCCGAGGGGAACAGGGTGGCCACCGGCGGTCCGTGCGGCTGCCGTCTGCAACCGGGCCAACTGGACTCCCCAGCCGTGCGCGATCGCGCGCAGGGGTTGCGGGATCGCGGTGATGACGCCCAGATCGGGGCACGTGCCGACCACCACGACGGAGCCTGCGTCCCGGAGTCGCGCCACTGCACTGCCGAGCCGACGGGCTGATCCGTGCAGCGACATCCCGGAGGTGACGTCGTTGGCGCCGACCATGATCACGGCCGCATCGGGCGCGGGGCCCGCGACGAGCGTCGCGTCGACCTGGCCGGTGAGCCCGCGTGATGTGGCCCCCGGGATCGCCTTGGTGCTCAGTCGGATCCGACCACCGGTGCGTTCGGCAAGGCTGCGCGCCAGCAGCACCCCGGGAACCTCGTCGGCGACGGTGCAGCCCATCCCGGCTGCCGTCGAGTCGCCGAAGAGCATCAGGTGCAGGTCGACGTCGACGCCGCGGCGCCATCGTTCGGATTGCGCGCACCCGGCCGTGTAGACGCCGTCGGCCTCCGGGGGCCACCGCCCGGTCCGGACGATCTGACCGCGCGCGACGCCGGCCTGCCACACCAGATACGTGTAGGCGGCCCAGGAGGCGGTGCCCGCACCCGAGCCCGCCAGCAGGGCCGCCGTCCCTGCCTTCGCGGCCGTCCGCCACCGGTCCATCGGACTCATCCTCCGAGAGTGCGTAGGACCCCCGAATCTAGTCGCCGTGCGTGGCCCGGGTGGGCCGGTCCGGGGAACCGTCGACGCTGGTGATGCCCCTTCGCGACACCTGTCCGAATCGGATCTGGAAGCATGGGGGCATGCGCATCGCGGATCACGTCGTCGATCTCATCGGCAACACACCTCTGGTCAAGCTGTCCTCGGTCGTCGGCGCGAATTCGGGCCTCGTCGCGGCGAAGGTCGAATACCTCAACCCGGGGGGTAGCTCGAAGGACCGCATCGCGGTCAAGATGATCGACGCCGCCGAGGCGTCGGGCGAGCTGAAGCCGGGCGGCACCATCGTCGAGCCGACATCCGGCAACACCGGCGTCGGCCTGGCCCTGGTCGCACAGAAGCGCGGCTACAAGTGCGTGTTCGTCTGCCCCGACAAGGTCAGCGAGGACAAGCGCAACGTCCTGCGGGCGTACGGCGCCGAGGTCGTGGTGTGCCCCACCGCGGTCGCGCCCGAACACCCCGACAGCTACTACAACGTCTCCGACCGTCTGGTGAAGGAGATCTCAGGCGCCTGGAAGCCCAACCAGTACGCGAACCCGGGCGGCCCGGACAGCCACTACGAGACCACCGGTCCCGAGATCTGGCGTGACACCGAGGGCAAGGTGACGCACTTCGTCGCCGGTGTCGGCACGGGCGGCACCATCACAGGAACCGGCCGCTATCTCAAGGAGATCTCGGGCGGCAAGGTCAAGGTCATCGGCGCCGACCCCGAGGGCTCGGTCTACTCGGGAGGCACCGGCCGGCCGTACCTCGTGGAGGGCGTCGGTGAGGACTTCTGGCCCTCCGCGTACGACCCGACCGTGCCGGACGAGATCATCGCGGTCTCCGACGCCGACTCGTTCGAGATGACCCGTCGTCTCGCCCGCGAGGAGGGCCTGCTGGTCGGCGGTTCGTGCGGCATGGCCGTCGTCGCGGCGCTGCGGGTCGCCGAGCGCGATCCGGACGCCGTCGTCGTCGTGCTGCTGCCCGACGGTGGCCGCGGCTACCTGTCGAAGATCTTCAACGACGAGTGGATGGCGTCGTACGGCTTCCTGCGCACCCCGCTCGACGGCGACACCAGCGAGCGGACCGTGGGCGATGTGCTGCGCGGCAAGTCCGGCGAACTGCCGGACCTGGTGCACACCCATCCGTCCGAGACGCTGCGCGACGCGATCGAGATCCTGCGCGAGTACGGCGTCTCCCAGATGCCCGTCGTCGGTGCGGAACCGCCGGTCATGGCCGGCGAGGTCGCGGGCAGCGTGTCCGAGCGGGATCTGCTCAGCGCGGTCTTCGAGGGACGCGCCGCGCTGGCCGATCCCGTCGAGAAGCACATGAGCAAGCCGTTCCCGATGATCGGTGCGCAGGAGCCGGTGTCGGCGGCCACCAAGGCACTCGGTGACACCGACGCGCTCATGGTGGTCGACGACGGTAAGCCCGTCGGTGTCATCACCCGGCACGACCTGCTCGGGTTCCTCAGCGCGGGAGCCTGATCTTCGAGTCGCTAGGCTGGTCGCTATGAGTGAGCAGGGATTCTCCAGCGGTTTCTCCACCAGGGCCATCCACGCCGGATACGAGCCGGACCCGCAGACGGGCGCCGTCAACGTGCCGATCTACGCCAGCTCCACGTTCGCGCAGGACGGTGTCGGCGGAATGCGTGGCGGCTTCGAGTACGCGCGCACCGGCAACCCGACTCGTCGTCCGCTCGAGGCCAACCTCGCAGCGCTCGAATCGGGCACGTTCGGTCGGGCTTTCGGCTCGGGCATGGCGGCGACGGACTGCGTCCTGCGGTCGCTGCTGCGCCCCGGTGACCACCTCGTCATCCCGAACGACGCCTACGGCGGAACGTTCCGGCTCATCGACAAGGTCTTCACGCAGTGGGGAATCGAGTACACGCCGGCCGCGGTGTCCGACGTCGACGCCGTCCGTGCTGCGATCCGTCCGAACACGAAGTTGGTGTGGGTCGAGACACCCACCAACCCGCTGCTCAACATCGGCGACATCGCTGCGATCTCCGAGGTGGCGCAGGCCGCGGGCGCGAAGCTGGTGGTGGACAACACGTTCGCATCGCCGTACCTGCAGCAGCCGTTGCAGTTGGGTGCCGACATCGCGTTGCACTCCACCACGAAGTACATCGGTGGGCACTCCGATGTCGTCGGCGGCGCGCTGGTGACGAACGACGAGGAACTCGACACCAAGTTCGCGTTCCTGCAGAACGGCGCCGGTGCGGTCCCCGGCCCGTTCGACGCCTTCCTCACGATGCGCGGCATCAAGACGCTCGCGCTGCGGATGGAGCGGCACAGCGACAACGCCGAGAAGATCGTCGACCTGCTCACCGGTCACTCGGCGATCTCCCACGTCATCTACCCGGGTCTCGAGTCGCATCCCGGCCACGCGGTGGCGTCCAAGCAGATGCGCCGGTTCGGCGGAATGATCTCGGTGCGTTTGAAGGGCGGCAAGCAGGCGGCGCTCGACTTCTGCTCGCGCACGCAGATCTTCACGCTCGCCGAGTCGCTCGGCGGTGTCGAGTCGCTCATCGAGCATCCCGGCGCGATGACGCACGCGTCCACCGCCGGTTCCGCGCTCGAGGTGCCGGAGGATCTGGTCCGGCTGTCGGTCGGTATCGAGGATGCCGTCGACCTCCTGGCCGACGTCGAGCAGGCGCTCGGCTGACACGCCTCTGAACTCGCGATTCGCGCACTTGTCGTCGCTTCTGATCGACACCCGTCGACGACAAGTGCGCGAAACGCGGAGGGTTTCCCGAATCCCGCCCGCGACAGTCGGTTTGCCCGTTACCGTGAGTCCTCGGAAGCGATGCACGACCCCAGGAGCGGTGTATGACATGGGAGCCCGCAGCCGCCATCGTGGCTGTCGCAGCAGTAACAGGTGTCGCCTTCCCGGCGGTCGCGAAGGCAACACCCGATCCGGCTCCCCAAGCGCCGCAAGTACCCGCCGTAGTGCAGTCCGCGCCGCAGTTGGTCGAGCCGGTCAACAGCATCGTCGCACTGCTCCCGCCTGAGATGCGGCAGCAGGCGGCGTCGGATCTCGTTCGTGTCATCCCCGCACTCGAAGCTCCGAAGCCGCCCGTGACCGCTTCGGCTCCGGCTGTGGAACCTCCTGCGCCCGAACCTGCCCCGCCCGTGGTCGCTGCCCCGGCGGCACCTGCGCCGGTCGTGTCGGCTCCGGTTGCCATCGCCGACGCGGCTCCCACGGTCACGCTGCCCGGGATCGGTGGCCTGACGCTGCCGACACTGCCGGCGATCCTTCCGCCCGGCAACGTTCTGGGGCAGGTCGGTTCCATCGCGGTGTTCGCCCCGTGGCTGCGCCAGGCCGGTGAAATCTGCGGCGGCGTCAAGGCGCCCACGCTCGCGGCGCTGTTCTCGGTAGAGAACGATTTCCGGTACGGACCCACGGCGCCGGTGTCCCTCTCAGGCGGCCGAGGCCCCGCGAAGTTCATGCCGAGCGAGTGGGCCAAATACGGCAAGGACGCCGACGGCGACGGCAACGCCGACATCCTCGGGGTGGCCGACTCCGTGATGGCCGCCGGACACATGCTGTGCGACAACTACGCCCAGGTCGAGGCGTGGAAGACCGAGGGACTGGTCCAAGGCGACACCCTCGACCTCGCGCTGGCCGCGTTCAACGCGGGCACCCGCGCGGTCCGCAAGGCCGGCGGAGTGCCGTCGGGTGCGGACGATGCGGCGGACCAGAGCGGGCCGTACATTCAGAAGATCCGTGCGTCGGAGGCGCAGTTCGAGCAACTGCTCTCGCCGTTCGCGAACTTCAATCTCGACATCAGCCTGCCTACCAGTGGCATCGGCGGCGCCATCGTCCAACTCGCGATGCGGTACCTGGGCCTGCCCTATGTGTGGGGCGGCGGCAACATCACCGGTCCCACGATGGGCGGCTTCGACTGCTCGGGTCTGACGTCGTACGCCATGTTCGCCGCCTCCGGGGGCAAGGTGTCGCTGCCGCGAACGTCGGAGACTCAGTGGGCGGTGGGCACCGAGATCCCGATGGCCGCAGCGCAGCCCGGCGATCTGGTGTTCGGCAACTGGAAGGCCGGCGGTCCCGGACACGTCGGCATCTACATGGGCAACGGCATGATGGTCCATGCGCCCACGTTCGGCGACGTGGTCAAGGTCGGCCCCATCTTCGACGGCATGAAGGCGCGCCGGGTGATGTGAGTCTCGCGGAGAGATGAGAAAACCCCGGTTCGGGCGGAGGCCCGAACCGGGGTTTTCTTCACGTCATGGAGGCGCGATCAGGCGTGGTACGGCTCCGCGCTCAGGAGGGTGACCTTCATGCGGCTGCCGTTGGGCAGGGTGTATTCGCGGGTCTCGCCGACCTTGGCCTCGAGCAGCGCTGCGCCCAGCGGGGAGTTGGGCGAGTAGACCTCGAGCTTGTTGTCGCGGGAGCCCTCTTCACGGGTCGCGATGAGGAAGGTCTCGGTGTCGGACTCGTCGCCCTCGTAGTAGACCTTGACGACGGAGCCGGGGAGGGCGACGCCGGACTGCGTGGGCGCCTCGCCGACCTTCGCGTTGTTCAGCAGTTCCTGCAGCTGGCGGATGCGCGCCTCCTGCTGGCCCTGCTCCTCGCGCGCGGCGTGGTAACCGCCGTTCTCCTTGAGGTCACCCTCCTCGCGACGCTCGTTGATCTCGGCGGCAATGACCGGACGATTGGCGATGAGCTGGTCGAGCTCATTCTTGAGCCTGTCGTGAGACTCCTGAGTAAGCCAGGTCACCTGGGTCTCGGTCATTCTCGATCACTCCCTTGTATTCGAAGTCCGGATGGACTCCCTCGGCAGATCGCTGCGAACAGCAACGATCAACGGGCAGGCCGGCTCTAGTCCGTGGCGAAGATCCCCCGGGGTACGCCCACCGCGTGAGCAGACTCGTCCTGCCGTCAATGCAGCAATACACGGCTCCCATGGAACCGTGTATCGACTCATTTTAGCACGATGAGGGTTTTCGACCGATCGGAACGAAGACCGATCGGTACCCCGATCAACCCGCGCGAAGGTAGTCCGGAACGGTGGAACTGCAGCCGTACAAATCGCCCATCGCGGGCTGTTGCGAAGCGTAGACGGGCGCGGTGATCTCGACGGTCTGCGAATCCGACGGTGCGACGTACACCTCGCGGCGACCGGTCTCCGAGCCGTCCTTGGAGCGGGTTCGGATGATGCAGACCGCAGGCTCGGAAGGGTTCTCGCGCGTGACGGTGAACTGGATCTTCATCGTCCGGTCGTCGACGATGTCGAACGCCACCTGTTTGCCCTCGACATCCTTGACCGAGAACTTGGTGTAACCGATGTAGGCGATTCCGATGCCGGCGAGAATGACGAGACCGGTCAGTAGCCACTTGCCCCACGGGCGCGGGCCGGACTTCCGGCGCTCGGTTCCGTAGCGGTCCGGGGAGGGGGTACTGCTCATCACTCTGCTCTCGCGCCGTCGGTCAGGGGCCTGTTGCGGGGCCGTCGGAGTCGTCGTTTGCCGCGGGTAGCGGGGGTACGACAGACGGTCGTATGTGTCAGGTGGAACTATAGGGGAAGGACGACGGCGCCCCGCGAGTGGTGGCTGTCGGACACTGCAGGTGACACGCCACGACAGTGACACGCGAAGCTGAGGTGAAGACACACGTGAGCGGATTCCGACTCATGGCCGTTCATGCCCATCCCGACGACGAGTCGAGCAAGGGCGCGGCCACGATGGCCCGTTACGCCGCCGAGGGCAACGAGGTGCTCGTGGTGACCCTGACGGGTGGCGAGCGTGGTGACATTCTCAACCCCGCGATGGATGTCCCCGGTATCCGCGACCGGATGACCGAGGTGCGTCAGGAGGAGATGGCCGAGGCCGCCCGCATCCTCGGGGTGCAGCAGACGTGGCTCGGGTTCGTCGACTCCGGCCTTCCCGAGGGCGATCCGAAGCCCCCGCTGCCGGAGGGATGCTTCGCGCTCGAACCCCTCGAGGTACCCACCGAGGCGCTGGTGAAGGTGATCCGCGAGTTCCGTCCGCACGTGATGACCACGTACGACGAGAACGGTGGCTACCCGCACCCGGACCACATCAAGTGCCACGAGGTGTCGATGGCCGCGTACGACGCGGCAGGAGACCCGGAACAGTTCCCCGACGCCGGTGAGCCGTGGGAGGTGCAGAAGGTCTACTACTCGCACGGGTTCATCCGTAAGCGCCTGGTCCAGTTCCAGGAGGAGTACGAGCGTCGCGGGGAGGATTTCCCCATGGCCGAGTGGTTGAAGAAGTGGAAGACCGAGCAGGGCGACCTGATGGCGCGCGTGACCACGCAGATCGAGTGCGGCGACTATTTCCCGCAGCGCGACGATGCGTTGCGGGCCCACGCGACCCAGATCGATCCCAACGGGTCCTTCTTCGCGGTGCCGCTCGACATTCAGCAGAAGATCTGGCCGACCGAGGAGTTCGAGTTGGCCAAGACCCGGGTGCACACGGCGATCCCGGAGAACGACCTTTTCGCGGGCATTGTGGAGGATGAGCAGTAGTGATGACGACGTTGGCGTGGGAGCTCCTGGCACAGGGGACCAGTACGCCGAGTAGCCCGCAGGGACCCGAATTCGGCAAGGCATCGCCGCTCGGACTGGTGCTCGTCGTGGCGTTGCTGGTCGGCACCGTCCTGCTGATCCGTTCGATGAACAAGCAGCTGCGGAAGCTGCCGGACACGTTCGAGCCAGAACACCCCGAGGCCGATCAGGCGGCGGACGAGGGCACCGAGCGAGGCGCCTCGATCACCGAGGTGACAGAGCCGGAGCACAAGACAGAGCAGGACCCGCCCGCTAAGCCTGCGAGCTAGGACACTCGTGACAGCGCCGGGGGCTCGCGACCGCAACACGCTCGGCGATGCGACCAGTCCCTATCTGCGTCAGCACGCCGACAACCCGGTGCACTGGCACCAGTGGGGCCCCGACGCGCTGTCGTGGGCGCGGGAACGCAATGTGCCGATCCTCTTGTCGATCGGCTACGCGGCCTGCCACTGGTGTCACGTCATGGCGCACGAGTCGTTCGAGGACGACGCGACGGCGGCCGTGATGAACGAGCACTTCGTGTGCATCAAGGTCGACCGCGAGGAACGTCCCGACCTCGACGCCGTCTACATGAACGCGACGGTGGCGATGACGGGCCAGGGCGGCTGGCCGATGACGTGTTTCCTCACGTCCGACGGCGCCCCGTTCTACTGCGGCACCTATTACCCGAAACAGCCACGCGGCGGGATGCCGTCGTTCACCGAGCTGCTCCACGCCGTCACCGACACGTGGCGCAACCGTCGCGGCGACGTCGACGATGCCGCCGCCTCGGTGGTGGCGGAGTTGCGCCGCAGCAGCGGTGCGCTGCCTGCCGGTGGGACGCAGATCGGCGTCCCATTGCTGTCGGGCGCGGTCGCAAGCGTGCTGCGCGACGAGGACCGCGACCGCGGTGGATTCGGCGGCGCCCCCAAGTTCCCGCCGTCGATGCTGCTCGAGGGCCTGCTGCGGTCGTACGAGCGGACGTCGGCCGAACCGACGCTCCGGGCGATCGAGCGCACCGCGGACGCGATGGCCCGCGGTGGCCTCTACGACCAGCTCGGTGGCGGCTTCTCGCGCTACTCGGTGGACGCCGAGTGGGTGGTGCCGCACTTCGAGAAGATGCTCTACGACAACGCCCTGCTGCTGCGGTTCTACGCCCATCTCGCGCGGCGGACCGGTTCCGCGCTCGCGCACCGCGTTGTCGAGGAGACTGTCGACTTCCTTCTGCGTGACCTGCGGACTCCGGCGGGTTCGTTCGCCTCGGCGCTCGACGCCGACACCGATGGCGAAGAGGGCCTCACCTACGCCTGGACGCCGCAGCAGATCGTCGACGTCCTCGGCGACACCGACGGGGCGTGGGCTGCGGAGACGCTCGCGGTGACGGACGCGGGCACCTTCGAACACGGCACGTCGGTGCTGCAACTGCTCGCGGATCCGACGGACATCGACCGACTGGCCGACGTCCGATCACGCCTACTTGCCGCGCGGGACCGCCGGCCACAACCCGGACGGGACGACAAGGTCGTCACGGCCTGGAACGGGTTGGCGATCACGGCCCTCGCCGAGGCGGGTGGTGCGCTCGGCCGCGGTGACTGGGTCGAAGCCGCCGAGGAATGCGCGCGGATGGTGCTCTCGATACACCTCGTGGACGGACGATTGCGCCGGGCATCGCTCGGCGGGGTGGTGGGCGAGCCCGCGGGCATCCTCGAGGACTACGCGGCCCTGGCCACGGGCCTGCTGGCTCTGCACCAGGTGTCCGGCGATCCGGATTGGCTCGATTCCGCGATGTCACTGCTGGACACCGCGATCGACCACTTCGCCGATCCCGACCAGCCGGGGAGTTGGTTCGACACCGCGGACGATGCCGAGGTTCTGGTGACCCGTCCGCGTGATCCGCTCGACGGAGCGACGCCGTCCGGGGCGTCGAGCGTCACCGAGGCACTGATGACCGCTGCAGCGCTGTCCGACGCCGCCGACTCGTCGAGATACGCGACGGCGGCAGCCGATTCGCTGTCCCGCGCGGCCGTCGTTCTGCAGCGGGCACCGAGATCGGCGGGGCACTGGCTCGCCGTCGCGGAGGCGTGGGTGCGCGGTCCCATCCAGATCGCGGTGTCGGAGGACGCGCCGTCCGAGCTGTCGAGGCAGGCGCGACGCCTCGCGCCCGGTGGTGCCGTCGTCGTTGCGGGGCGTGTCGATTCGGCGCCGTTGCTGGCGGATCGGCCACAGATCGACGGGGCTCCCACGGCCTATGTGTGCCGGGGATTCGTGTGTGAGAGACCGGTCACAGAGGCCGGCGGACTGCAGGATCTGCTCCAGGAGCGATGACGAACGAGGGCCCGCGCGGTGATCCGCGCGGGCCGTCGTTGAAAGCTGTTGTGCCTATCCGCTGATGCCGTTGAGGCTGCCGAGAGCCTCGCCGACGAGCGTGCCGAAGCCGGCGATGACACCGGTGACCGAGTTGATCAGGCCGGCGAGGACGGTGTCGGCGCTGCCGAGCGGAATCTGGATAGCGGTGCCGATGGAACCCATGTTGAACCTCCGAAATTGGTGCAGGGCCGTGCCTTCGGCCTGCGAGATGTGGGGTGCTCCCTAGGAGAGCCTGGTCGCCGAGTTCAGGACTCGGCAGACGCGATCGGGCGTCAGCTGCCGAAGATGCCGAGGATGCCCTCGACCGACCCGGTGATGGTGCCGAGCAGCTGATCCAGCGCGGCCGAGGAATTGGCGAACAGGCCTTCGAGCGATCCCATGTGAGTCTCCTTGTGTCAGTGCGGTCAATGCGCCTCCGCGTGAGCGGGTGCACGATCGTCGTCAAGCCGGACCGGCTTGTGACAGTTGAGACGGTAACAATCGGTTGGTCTCTTTGTGGCGGAATGCGCAAACAATTGCGCTCCTTTTGGACAAACGACCGATTGTCTGAATTGGCCGAGTTGTCTGGTGATGAATGCGCCGAGGGCCCGTGCGTGAACGCACGGGCCCTCGGGATTCGGTGGACGCAGGCGGTGCTGCGTCGCTGGCCTCAGCTGAGTGCGAGGCCTGCGTAATCGATCAAGTTGCGGAACGAATTGAGCAAACCGACGCCCAGGGCGTCGAGGCTCATCACGGGAATCTTGATCAGGTCTGCGAGCGAAGTCATGTCCAACCTCCGTATCGTTGCAGGTCTCGGGCGAGGCGCTGCCAGTCGAGTGATGCGAATCGGGTTGTGATCGCGTCGGGATCACACACAGTTGATCGATGGAGCGCGGGCTGGATCAGGCCCCACTGCTCGTGACGATGCCACCCACCCAGTCGAGGATGGCCTTGACCGTGCTTCCCGCCAGCTCGATCGACTGGACGGAATCGAAGATGTTCGCTAAGGAACCCATTTCTACTCCCGACAGGTTGCGGCCACGTATTCCTGTCGAGATCCCGACAGGAATATGTGTGCCGAGTTCTGCGCGCGCAATTGCGCGTGCCCGCTGACTGTACCAACGACCGGTCGGTTCGTCCTATCGATACCAAATGTTCGGTCGCCGACTAGCGGAGAGCGGAGTCGACCGTCGGCCACGAGCGGACCAGTTCGTCACGCCAGTACGGCCAGGCATGGACGCCCACTGGTTGTGCGCTCCGCGTCACGTCGGCACCGGCGTCCCGAAGTGCCTGTGTCAGTTGGTCGGTGCACAGGTTCGAGCCTGCCTCGAGAAGCCCGCCCACCACCACGGTCTGTGCGATTCCCTGGTGGTCCAGGGATTCGTGGGGGCCGGGAAGTCCGTTGCCGGAGGACAAGTAGATCTTCTTGCCGACCAGTTGGGATGCGTTGCGGAACAGATCGTGTGCGCGCCAGTTGTCGTTGCCCTGCGGGCCCCACATCATCTCGGAGTTGGCCATACCGTTGAGAACCACGAGGTCCGTGAGCGCCTTCCCGACGGGCCCTTCGGTGAGGTAGCAGCCGCTGTAGCCGACGACGCCGGTGTAGAGGCCGGGCGTCCTCGACGCGAGCATCAGGGCGCCCTGGGCGCCGGACGAGATCCCCCCGATGACGTTGCGTCCGTTGGTGTCGAACTGTGCATCGATCAGCGGGGGCAACTCCTCGGTCAGGAAGGTCTCCCACTTGGTCTGGCCGAACTTGGGGTGGTCGCTGTCCCAGTCCGAGTAGAGGCTGCCGGTTCCCCCGACGGGCATCACGGCGTAGACGTTCTTGTCCACGAAGAACTCCTCCGCGTTCCCTCTGCGCGGATCGAGCCAGTTGGTACTGGCGTCCTGACCTGAATTCCCGTCGAGCAGATAGAAGACGCCCCGGGATTCGGAACGGTCCGCCGGGATCATGACGTTCACCGGCACTTCGCGCCCCATCGCAGGGGAATCGACGGTCAAAAGCACGAGGCGGTCGGTCGCGTTGGTGGCGTTGACGATCGAGGCCTGCGCGCCCTGCGCGACCAGTTCGCCGGCGGGCACTGCGGCGAAAACAATGGGCGCACTGGCAACCGAGACCGCGGCCAGTGCGGCCGTGAAGACGAGTGCGCACGCGGCTCGCTTCGGGTGCGTGGGTGTGCTGCTGCGTGGGGAACTGCCGCGACTCGTCATTCTCGATGTCCTTCGGGGCCAGCGATTCAGGTCGGGAGCGTACGTCGATCTCCGCCGTGCGCCGAGCCTGAAGTGTAAGAGGTTGCCCCGGAAACGCATAGACGCCACACGGCGCCGCACCAGAAGGCGCGGCGCCGTGTGTCGCGTGTGTGCGGTCAGTTCTCCGTCGGGAAGCTGCCCACGTAGCCGCCGCTCAGAGCGCTCAGAACGTTGAGAACGTTCTGGAAGTTGTTGGACAGGCTGCCGATGAACAGGTTGTTGAGCGCTTCGATGGATCCCATGATGCTCCTTCGGTTTTCGGTGAGTGATGTGGAGGTACGCACCGGCAAGTGCCGGATCGTTGTCGCGGCAACGGTGCGGGGTGCCCTGCGGGCTGATCAGCCCAGTGAGCCGGTGGCGCCGAGGATGGCCTGGACGCCCTGGAAGCCGGCAGTCAGCGCGCCCGCGACGGAACCGAAGGGGGCCGCGGCAACTCCGCCGAGGTCCAGGATGAAGCCGGTGATCAGCGTGAAGTACGAGTCGAGGATCGATGACATGTGTGCGCCTCCTGATGTGGTGTTGCATGAACCGGCCCCCAAAAACCGAACACGACACTGGAATTGGGCGCCCGTCAGTGGACGCGGGTGATCGCGCCTTGACAGGCGGAAATGCTATCAAGATCAACTTCGAAAATCGAGATAAAATTGAATGGACGTTTGTTCGGATATCGTAAAACTGAGCGTCCTTTGGGCCCTTGGGTTGGTCGACGCAAGAGGCTTTGTGCCCGATCGTGTTGCCGGGGCTCGACGTTTTCGTGCAACGAAGGCAGGCGGCCGATGCGGGCGAGCGCAGTGGCGGAATGGAATGCGCGTCGACATATGTGTCAGAGCGCGATCGACGGGCGCTCGGTGGCGTGGAGGACTCTGACGACGTGTCGCGCCGATCGGTACTCCGCCGGCGGAGATCGGAAGCTGATCGATCGGCTGGTCAGTGCACCAGGGCGGGGTCGCGGCTCGGCCGGCACCGATGGTGCGGATTCTTTTTGTCCCGCAGACGCAATCGGGGCCCGCGCGTCTGCGCGGGCCCCGATTCAGGTGCTCGACGCACCCGTGTCGTTACTGCTTGGGCAGCCCTTCGGGGTAGCCGCTGAGGGTGAACAGGGACATGAGCCCCTTCATGACCTGAGCGCTCACGCTCCCGGTCACAACTCCGATTGCTTCGTAGACGGATGCCATGATTCTCCTTAGGTCTGACGGTTTCGAGCGATTGTCAAAACTGCATCGAAGCGGGCTGCAGCAATTGGATACCGCACACTGCAGCTCGAAATCGCGGGTTGGTAGCCCTTAGCCCTTGGCCGGAGGAGCCGAGAAGCTGTCGATCGAGCCGAAGCCGATGGAGACGAGCTCACCCAGCGAGCCGAGGGCATCCTGGATGCTGGTCTGAGTCGAGCCGAGCAACGCGGGGAGTAGGCCGTCGGCGGCGAGGGAATTGAGACCGCCATTCCCCAAGATTGCGCCCATAAGTCCTTCGAGTGAACCCATTCTTCCTCCTGAAGACGTCATGTGTCCGGCATCGAATCCTGCACACAAGCCTGGACCGCACACCGGTTCTTTTGTGTCACAGGCTCCTTGCTCTGCCCGTGATCAATCGGAACGGTAACAACGGGTCAAGGGGTGACGGGTCGGATTCGGGAAAGTTTTCGGGAATCGGAGGAAGTCCCCTCGGTGCCCACTTTCGCTGCCCCCTCCACGAGCGAGCGGAATGACTCGAGGAGGAGAGACTTGTAATGGTCGGTGTCCGGCATCATCGCGGTGTCGGTGCAGAACGATATTTCGATCTCGTCACCGTGGTGCGACACGATCAGATGTCTGAGGCCGACCTTGTCGATGATTCCGAGAAGGCCGAAACTCTTCACCAGAGGCGCACCCCGAAAAACCATGTCGTCACCAGTCCACGGGATGTTGCTGACCATTGTGTTCACGGTTTCGACGGTTCCTTCGGGCTGTTTGCGCAGGCCCATCAGGCGAGTGACCAGTTTCAGCAGCCAGGCCGGTGATGTGTCGATTCGCGACGCCGCCACCTGGACGTCGGGGTCCCGGTGCCGCCCCTTCTCGGCGCGGACGGAGGCGTTGATGGCGCGGAGTCTCAGAATAGGGTCGTCGATATCGGTGTGGAGGTCCACCGCCAGCAGTGCGAGATGGTTCGCGCGGTTTCCGTCCGGATGGTCCGCCACACCCGGGCGGGTGCCGCGCAGCGACATGGGTACCAGTGCGGCGAGCGATCCGGGCGGTGTCTCGTCCTTCTCCGCCAGATATTTGGCGATGGCGCCGGAGATGGTGGCCAGGAGAACGTCGTTGAACGTCGAGCTCTCGACTGCTGCCTGGACGGCCCGAATGCCCTCGGGCGGGAAGCTCACCACATCGAAGGTGAGGTCCGGAGTGATCGCAGTGTTGAAGCGGGTCGCCGGCCGCCGCGGGGGTGCCGGGGCGATCGCGCCGGCTTCGACCTGTTCGGTGACCCGGCGCGCCGCCTCGCCTGTCGTGGTGAGCCCCTGACGAAAGTTGCGCCAGTGCTGGGGGAGTCGGCCGACGGCCTTGACGAATTCCGCGGTCGTGGACCAGTGCTCGGATGTCGCCGGAAGGGGCGGATGAGTCTCCGCGCGACCGAAGATTCGCAACGCCAAGTCGCGTGCGGCGAGCCCGTCCCCGGAACTGTGGTGGCATCGCAAAACTGCGACCGTCATCCGCGCGGGCAGTCCGTCGATGCCGGTGACTCCGGTGAGGAAGTGCAGCTGCCACGGTGGGCGGGTGAGGTCGAGGGATTTGCCCGAGAACCGGGCGATGTGGTGCCGCAGGGCGTCCCAGCCCGGGGCCTCCACGGGTTCGACGACAACGTGGTACGACAGATCGAGGGTGGGGTCCGGCACCCAGAACGGATAGTCGAGAGCCAGCGGGATGTGGCGTAGCCGGCGGGTGAACACGCCGCTGTACCCGAGACGCTCGCGCATCCAGGAGACGGCCTCGTCCTGTGTCAGCGGCGCGGCCTCGGCGGTGCAGTCGAACAGGTAGATGCCCGTCGAGTTCGCAATGTGGTTCTCGCCCTCGTTGAAGACGAAGTCGGCATCTTGCGGTGCCAGTCGGGTGATGCCGCCAACTACTCGTTCGGTCGTCGTCACAACGTTGCCTCCCTGGTCAGATCGGCCCAGGGTAAGCAGGTCAACGGTGATCGCGGGTGCTTTTGCGGACGTTCCACGCAAACTCGGCGACCGGGATCGCGCGATATCGGCTACCCGAACACCACCAGGCAGACGGCGACGAAGTGGCACACCGCCGCGACGGCGGTTGCGGCATGGAAGAACTCGTGGTGCCCGAAGGTGCGTGGCCACGGGTTGGGCCACTTGGTGGCATAGAGGACGGCGCCGACGCTGTAGAGGACTCCGCCGACGGCGAGCAGCACCATCGGTGCGACGCCGGCCTCGTGGACCAGTTCGCCTGCGACGGGGACGATGGCCCAGCCGAGCAGAAGGTAGAGGGGGACGCCGACCCAGCGGGGGGCGGTGGGCCACAGCATCTTCAACGCGACACCTGCGAGGGCGCCGCACCATACGACGATGAGGAGGACCTTGCCGGTGTGCGGTGGCAGTGCCAACAGGCCGAACGGCGTGTAGCTACCGGCGATGAACAGAAAGATCATTGAGTGATCGGCGCGCTTCATCCAGATGCGCGCCCGGACGGTGTGCCAGTGGATGCGGTGATACGTCGTGCTCACTGCGAACAGTCCGCAGACAGTGATGCAGTAGATGAGTGTGGCGACGCCTGCCCGGGGCGACTCGACCGAGAATGCGAGCGAGACCAGCACCGCGCTCGCGAGGATCGCGACCACGAGCGACCATGCGTGGATCCATCCGCGCATCCGAGGCTTGACCGGAAGGTCGTCGAGTCCGAGTGCCGTCATGCCGTGCCCCTGTCTGTTTTTTCCGCCTGGTGGGACAGTTCTCGCCAGTAACCTACGCAACGGTAACCTACGGTTCCGTAACCTAGGAAGCGTTCGCTGGTGAGGCGTGCGCGACACTCGGGTGCTCGCCGCTGCCCGCCCGGGTCCGCGGCGTAGTCTTGCTTTCCGTGGTGATGTCCAGGTGAAGTTGCGCGGCCTGCTGTACAGCATCTACGAGCGACGGCTCCTGCGCCGCCTCGACGGTTTACAGCATCCGCGCCATGTGGCGGTGATGTGCGACGGCAATCGTCGCTGGGCGCGGGAGAACGGCTTCACCGACGTCAGTCACGGGCATCGGATGGGTGCGCACAAGATCGCCGAACTCCTCCGCTGGTGCGACGCGGCCGGCATCGAGATGGCGACGATCTATCTGCTGTCGACCGAGAACCTGCGCCGCGAACCCGAGGAACTCGACACCCTGCTCGAGATCATCACCGAGGTGGTCGAGGAGATCTCGGGTCCGGGAAAGAACTGGAGCGTCAAGATCGTCGGCACGCTCGACCTGCTGCCGGAGGATCAGGCGAGGCGACTGCGCGACGCCGCCGAGGGCACGCGCGGGCGCACGGGCACCCATGTCAACGTCGCGGTCGGATACGGCGGTCGGCAGGAGATCGCCGACGCCGTCCAGTCTCTGCTGCGCGAGAAGTTGGCCGCCGGCCTGTCCGGAGACGACCTCGTCAAGGCAATGAGCGTCGAGGGCATCGACGGCCACCTCTACACGTCGGGGCAGCCCGATCCCGACCTCGTGATCCGCACGTCCGGCGAGCAGCGGCTGTCGGGCTTCCTGCTGTGGCAGAGCGCGTATTCGGAGATTTGGTTCACCGAGGCGTACTGGCCCGAGTTTCGGCGCGTCGACTTCCTGCGGGCGTTGCGCGACTACGCGGCGCGGCATCGTCGGTTCGGTACCTGATACTCACGCCGGTGGCGACAAGGCCGGAAACCAGATGTCGGTGAGGACTTCCGCCGCCTGCTCGCGGGGAATCTCGATGGTGCCCTGCACCGCCCAGCGGGTGAAGAACCGTTCGAGCTGGGTGACGAGCAGTTCGATCCGGAGTCGGGCTTCCTGCTCGCGGGCGGTGCCCCACCGGGTCAGGTAGGACGGCATCGCGTCCGGTAAGGCGGAGATGGCGTCGCGGGCAGGTTCCCGGAAGTCCGGTTCGAGGACCAGCGCCTCGTCCCACGCCGGAAGGATCGCCCGGTTCCGCTCGAACCAGTCGACGGCCCGCTCGACCCAGCGCACGAATTCCTCGCGTGACCCGCACTCGAGGACCTCGTCCAGGTCGGCGTAGACCGATGCGGCGCGCGGTTCCATCGACTCGGACCCGATCCTGCGCAGGACGTCCGTCTTTCCCGTGAAGTGCAGGTAGAAGGTGGCGCGACTGCACCCGGCGGCGGAGGTGATGTCGTCGACCTTCACAGCGGCATACCCGTTGGCCGCGAACAGTTCACGGGCGCAGTCGAGTAGCCGAAGTCGCGTCAGCCGCTTCTGCTCGTCACGCTGGGTCGGCCTCCGTCCGGGTTCGATGTCGATCTCGCTCATGCTCACACCCCCATCATCCCGGCGGATGCCGGGTGGCTTCTCGCCGATTTCGCTTGACAGTATGTCAGCGAATCGGGTTCTATGACGCACATCACATGTTCGGTTCAGTGGTCGTAGGCGATTCGAGTGCGGGAGAGAGGCTTCCATGGCACAACTACCCAAGGTGTGCATCATCGGTGCCGGATGTTCAGGTTTCACGACGGCCAAGCGCCTCAAGGACCACGGCATCCCATACGACTGCTTCGAGGCCTCCGACGACGTCGGCGGCAACTGGTACTACAAGAATCCGACGGGGATGTCGTCGTGCTACGAGAGCCTGCACATCGACACGTCGTCGACCCGGTTGCAGTTCGAGGACTTCCCGGTGCCCGACGATTGGCCCCATTTCCCGCACCACTCGCTCATGCACGGGTACTTCCGGGACTACATCGAGAAGTTCGGCCTGCGCGAGACCATCACGTTCGGGACGATGGTCGAGAAGGCCGAGCGGACTGCGGACGGGCGATGGGACGTCACGCTCGATACCGGTGAAACCCGCACGTACGACGCTCTTGTCGTCGCCAACGGTCACCACTGGGATCCGCGGATGCCCGAGTATCCCGGCACGTTCGACGGACAGATCATCCACAGCCACGACTACCTCAGTGCCTTCGATCCAATCGACATGCGTGGCAAGAACATCGTCGTGGTCGGCATGGGCAACTCGGCCCTGGACATCGCGTCGGAACTGTCGCACCGGTCGATCGGCAAGCACGTGTGGGTTTCTGCGCGGCGCGGGGTCTGGGTGCTCACCAAGTACCGCGAGGGCAAGCCGGCCGACAAGATGATGATGCCGCCGTGGATGCCGAAGAAGCTGGGCCTGTCCATCGCTCGGCGCAAGATCAAGAAGTCGTTGGGGCGGATGCAGGACTACGGCCTGCCGGAACCGGATCACGAACCGCTCGGGGCACATCCTTCGGTGAGCATCGACTTCCTCGCCAAGGCCGGCTCGGGCGATCTGACGTGCGTGCCAGCCATCGAGTCGCTCGACGGCGACCACGTCCGGTTGGTCGACGGACGCCGGATCCCCGCTGACGTCATCGTGTGCGCGACGGGCTACAACATGAGCTTCCCGTTCTTCGACGATCCGTCGCTGCAACCCGATGCCCAGCACCGTTTCCCGCTGTTCAAGAGGATCATGCAGCCCGGTGTCGACAACCTGTTCTTCATGGGCCTGGCGCAGGCATCGCCGACGATCGTCAACCTGGCCGAGCAGCAGAGCAAGCTCGTCGCGGGCGTGCTCACCGGCGCATACACGCCGCCGACGGCGGAGGAGATGAACGGCATCATCGCGGTCGACGACGCCGCCAGCCTCGCGCAGTACTACCAGACTCCGCGGCACACCATTCAGGTCGACTTCGCGCGGTACGTGCGCGATCTGAAGAAGGAAATCGCAGCGGGGGAGAAGCGGGCGCAGCACACCCCGGTGGCCGCGCGGTGACGGCCGTCGAGGGATTCGCGGCACCCCGGTTCGATGGTCTGCGGGACCTGTTGCAGCGCAACCTCGACGACGGATCCGATGCGGGTGCATCGGTGTGTGTCGTGCGGGACGGGGAGATCGTCGTCGACCTGTGGGGCGGCGTCGCCGACGTCGACACCGGTGCGCGCTGGGTCAAGGACACGGTCGTCAATACCTACTCGCTGACGAAGACCATGACGGTGCTCTCAGCACTCCTCCTGGTCGACCGCGACGAGCTCGACCTCGAGGCCCCGGTGGCGCGGTACTGGCCGGAGTTCGCCGCGAACGGCAAGGAGGGTGTCCTGGTGCGTCACGTCCTCGGGCACACGTCCGGCGTGAGTGGCTGGGAACGGCGGCTCACCGTCGCCGACATCTGTGACGCCGTCCGCGCGGAGGACTTCCTTGCCGCGCAGGCACCGTGGTGGGAGCCGGGGAGCGGATCGGGCTACCACGCCACCAACTACGGGCACCTGGTCGGCGGGATCGTCCGGCGTGTGACGGGCCGCAGCCTCGGGGAGTTCTTCGCAACCGAGATCGCCGATACCTGCGGCGCCGACTACTACATCGGGACCCCCTCCGACGTCGACGCACGCATCGCGCCCCTGATCCCGCCGCCGCCCACCGGATTCGACTACGCGGCGCTCCCGCCCGACGGCATCTTCGTCAAGACGATGACGAATCCGGTGATCCCGATCCCGGAGACGTCGAGCAGGCAGTGGCGCGGCGCCGAGATCGGTGGCGCGAACGGGCACGGTAACGCCCGATCGGTCGCCGTCGCGCAGTCGGTGCTCTCGCACGGCGGACGGACGCTCTCGGGCGAGCGCTTGTTGCGACCCGAGACGATCGACCGCATCTTCGACGTGCAGGCCGACGGCATCGACCAGGTCCTCGGCGTGGCATTGCGTTTCGGCCTGGGCTTCGCGCTGCCCGCGCCGAAGGTCCACCCGTCGATCCCGACCGGACGGGTGTGCTGGTGGACCGGCTACGGAGGATCGATCGTCGTCAACGACCTGGACCGCCGGATGACGTTCGCCTATGTGATGAACAAGATGACGCCGCAGCTGCTGGGTGCCCCGCGGACGGATGCGTACGTCGCGAGGGCCTACGAGGGGCTCTGACCGCGGGGTGTCCTTCGCGTCACCAGGGGAGCGTGAAGGACACCCGGTCCGGGATCAGAGTTTGCGTAGTCGCAGCCTGTTGATGGTGTGATCGGCGTCCTTGCGGAGCACCAGCGTCGCGCGCGGCCGGGTCGGCAGGATGTTCTCGACGAGATTGGGGCGGTTGATCGAGTTCCAGATGTCCTCGGCCGCGAGGGTCGCATGCTCGTCGGACAGCGCGGAATAGTGGTGGAAGTGCGCGTTGGGATCGGCGAACGAAGTCTTGCGCAGTGCCAGAAAGCGTTTGATGTACCACGCCTCGATGTCCTCGATCCGTGCATCGACGTAAATCGAGAAGTCGAACAGATCCGACACCATGAGGCGGGGTCCGGTCTGCAGCACGTTGAGGCCCTCGATGATGAGGATGTCCGGCTGCCGGATGAGGTGGTACTGGCCCGGGATCACGTCGTACGAGGTGTGTGAATAAACCGGCGCCGCAACTTCTTCTGCGCCGGACTTGACCTCTGTGACGAACCGCAGCAGCTTGCGGCGGTCATAGCTCTCCGGAAAGCCCTTGCGGTGCATCATGCCCCGCCGGGTCAGTTCCGCGGTGGGGTAGAGGAAGCCGTCGGTGGTGACCAGGTCGACGCGCGGATGGTGCTCCCACCGGGCGAGCAGGGCCTGCAGCACGCGGGCCGTTGTCGACTTGCCGACCGCGACGCTGCCCGCAACGCCGATGACGAACGGCACCTGACGGTCGGGGTGCTTGTCCCCGAGGAACGTTGCGGTGGCCGCGAACAGTCGCTGGCGGGCCGCGACCTGCAGGTGGATCAGGCGTGCGAGTGGCAGGTAGACCTCGGCAACCTCGTCGAGATCGATCTGTTCACCGAGGCCGCGCAGCCCGACGAGTTCTTCCTCTGTGAGCACGAGCGGTGTCGCCTTGCGGAGCTTGCGCCACTGCTTGCGGTCGAACTCGACGTAGGGGCTGGTTTCGCTCACCCGAGCCATCGGCGCACCTCTCGTGAGAGCGGCTCCGACTGCGGTCGGTGTATGCGCGTGCTGGGGGGAGGCAGGTGCATGACGCAAATTGTGCTCGCAGCCACAGTCCACCGATACGTCGGGTCCACTTCGAACCGAAAACGACTAGTGTCGGCCGTCATGGAGCCCGACACATTGGTGCGTGAATACCTCCTGCTGGGTCTGCGTTTCGACCGCTTGGAGGAAGGTTTCGTCGATGCCTACACGGGCGATCCGGCGTTGCGCCGTCAGGTGGAGAACGAGCCGCGCCCGGACCCGCGCCGACTGGCCGGCGACGCTCGCGCACTGAGGGCGGACCTGACCTCGGCAGGCCTGTCGGCGGAGCGAATCCGCTTCCTCGACGCCCACCTGACCGCGCTGGAGTGTTCGGCCCGCAAGTTCGCGGGCGACGACATCGGTTTCGTCGACGAGGTCGCCGCCTACTTCGACGTGCGGATCGAGCCCGCTGACGAGGACACCTACCGCGAGGCCCACCGACGCATGGACGCCGTGCTGCCCGGGCCGGGCACCCTCTCGGAGCGGATGGAGGCGCACCGTGCCGCGGACCGCATCCCACCGGATCGCCTCGGCGAGTGCGTCGAGGCATTCAACAGTGCACTGCGCGACCGGGTGCGGGCCGCGTACGCGTTGCCCGACACAGAGCGCGTCGACTACGAGGTGGTCGGCGACAAGCCGTGGTCCGGGTTCAACTACTACCTCGGCGGCTACCGGTCCACCGTCGCGATCAACTCCGACCTCGACCAGCACATGTCGAACCTCCCGCGGCTGATCGCGCACGAGTCGTATCCGGGCCACCACACCGAGCACTGCCGCAAGGAGGCCGGCCTCGTCGGAGCCGGACAGCTCGAGCAGACGCTGTTCGTCGTCAATACCCCGCAGTGCCTCATGGCCGAGGGGCTCGCAGACCTGGCCCTGGAATCCGTCGTGGGCGCGGGTGTGAGCGGAGCTGCCGGTCAAGGCTGGGGACGGTGGGCGCAGGAGATCTACGCCGACCTGGGGTTGCGGTTCGACGGCGACCGCGCAGAGGAGTTGTCGGCGGCGTCGAGCGGCCTGCTGTCGGTGCGCCAGGACGCGGCCCTGCTGCTGCACGACCGACACGCGAGCGTCGAGGACGTCGAGGCGTACCTGCAGCGGTGGAGCCTGACGAGTCCGGAGCGGGCGAAGCAGAGCCTGCGCTTCTTGTCGTCGCCGCTGTGGCGGGCCTACATCAGCACCTACGTCGAGGGTTACCGGCTGCTCGGGGCCTGGCTGGACCGTGCGCCGATCGGACCGGAACGGTCCGATCGGTTCCGTCGACTGCTCGACGAACCACTCACCCCGGGCGCGCTGCGCGACGACCTGGTGGCCGCCGACGGAGCCGCTTTGGGGACTGAACCGCCTCGTCCTTAGACTGAGGGGGATACTTCCGCAATCCAGCCTGGAGATTCGCTGATGACTGCTGTGCCTGCCACCGACGTGAACACCGCGTCCCTCGCCGAACTGGACCCCGAGGTCGCCACCGCGATGGCGGGTGAGTTGTCGCGTCAGCGTGACACCCTCGAGATGATCGCGTCGGAGAACTTCGTTCCCCGCGCCGTCCTCGAGGCCCAGGGCAGCGTCCTGACCAACAAGTACGCCGAGGGCTACCCGGGTCGCCGCTACTACGGCGGCTGCGAGTTCGTCGACGTCGTGGAGGACCTGGCGCGCAGCCGCGCCAAGGAGGTCTTCGGGGCCGAGTTCGCGAACGTGCAGCCGCACGCCGGCGCGCAGGCCAACGCCGCGGTGTTGATGGCGCTGATGAACCCGGGCGAGAAGCTCATGGGCATGGATCTGGCCCACGGCGGTCACCTCACCCACGGCATGAAGCTCAACTTCTCGGGCAAGCTGTACGAGGTCGCTTCCTACGGTGTCCGTGAGGACACCCACGTCGTCGACATGGACCAGGTCCGCGAGACGGCGCTGCGGGAGAAGCCGCAGGTCCTGATCGCCGGCTGGTCCGCGTATCCGCGTCACCTCGACTTCGCTGCGTTCCGTTCGATCGCCGACGAGATCGGCGCCAAGCTCTGGGTCGACATGGCGCACTTCGCCGGTCTGGTCGCTGCGGGTCTGCACCCGTCGCCGGTGCCGCACGCCGATGTCGTCTCGACCACGGTCCACAAGACCCTCGGTGGCCCGCGTTCGGGCATGATCCTGGCGAAGAAGGAGTGGGCGAAGAAGCTCAACTCCGCGGTGTTCCCGGGTCAGCAGGGCGGCCCGCTGATGCACGCGATCGCCGCGAAGGCTGTGGCGATGAAGATCGCCGGCACCGACGAGTTCAAGGCCCGCCAGGAGCGCACCCTGGCCGGCTCGAAGATCCTCGCCGAGCGCCTCGGCGGCGCCGACGTCGCCGGCAACGGCATCTCGGTCCTCACCGGTGGCACCGACGTCCACCTGGTTCTGGTGGATCTGCGCCATTCGCAGCTCGACGGCCAGCAGGGTGAGGATCTGCTCCACGAGATCGGTATCACCGTCAACCGCAACGCGGTGCCGTTCGATCCGCGTCCGCCGATGAACCCGTCGGGTCTGCGTATCGGTACTCCGGCGCTGGCCACCCGCGGCTTCGGCGACGCCGAGTTCACCGAGGTCGCCGACATCATCGCGACGGCGCTCGCTGCTGGTGCGGGCGCCGATGTCCCGGCCCTGCGTGCCCGGGTCTCGACGCTGGCGCAGGACTTCCCGCTGTACGAGGGTCTCGAGGGCTGGGGTCTGCTGCCCAAGGCCTGATTCTCGGTCCACGACGGCCCGTACCCCATGGGGTACGGGCCGTCGTCGTGTTCACCGTCCGTCCGATACCGCCGGGCGGTCGGGATGGTCGTAGCGCACCACGATGTCCGCTGCGGCGTCGTTCGCGGCATCGTGCGCGAGCAGCGGATCGATCGTCCACAGGTCGTCGGACGAAGTGCGGCGCCGGAGGGCATTGGCGGAGAGCATCAGCTGCACGACGACATCCGTGCCGAGCTCGCGTCCGTGCAGCATCGGTCCGGCGAGCAGCAGCACCTGTCTGGGGCCGGCGTCGAGGATCGATGCCCGTGCCGAGCGATCGGTGGATTCGTCCCACAGCCGGGGTAGCCACTTCTGCCGCTCGCGCAGCGCCACGACGACTTCGCGATGCAGTGCCGGAAAGTCGAACCAGCCTGTGCGGTAGCTGTATCCGTCGCGGTGGCCGTGCTCGAAGCGGAGCGAGGCGGGCCGAACGTACTCGTGTAGCGACACCACCGCAGCGGGACGACCGGAGAGACGCAGGCGTGCGCTCACCCGATCCGCGAACCCCACCGGATCCGCCGCATCTGCGCCGGATATCGCAACCACTCGGACTCCGGGTTCTGCGGTGGCACGGTCGACTACCAGTTCGACCAGCGCGTCGGGTGTGACGGGACGGAAGGATGTCATCGGCGCTGACCGGGGCCGGGGCGTTCGAGTGCGATGGTGTCGTCGGCGTTGGGGGGAATCACTGTTCCAGTGTGGACGATCGATCGGTGCCGACGAGTAGGCGCTGCGCCCGGTGCACGCGTCAGCCCGCCACTCGCGATCGAGATTTGCCGCGGAGAATATCGATACCGTGACCAGGGATGTCGTCAGTGGCAGCGCGCGGACGACGGCGGCGACAACCTGTGAGCGGGGCGATGCGTAACGCTCCGTTCACTCGACACGCCGGACGCGTGCACTGGCGGATCGGTCTACAGGCGTACCGTCGCGCTTAACAGTCAGCAGGGGTAGCTGACTGTACGGGAGGTCCTGATCGTGGCTGAACTATTCAGTGCGAGGGGGCCGGCACCCGGCCCTCGTGTCATCTGACACTCGGGCCCGGACCGGTCCAGCGAACAGGTTTGCGCGGGTGCCACGCAGCCGAACGAGGAGCCTCACGTGACCGCAATCAGCTCCGTCCGCACTTACGTCCTCGACACCTCGGTCCTGCTCTCGGATCCGTGGGCCGCCAGTAGATTCGCAGAACACGAAGTGGTTCTGCCACTGATCGTGATCAGCGAGCTCGAGGACAAGCGTCACCATCACGAGCTGGGTTGGTTCGCCCGCGAAGCACTGCGGATGCTCGACGATCTCCGGCTCGAGTTCGGTCGACTCGATCGCCCGGTGCCGATCGGTACCGAGAACGGCACGCTCCAGGTGGAACTCAACCACACCGATCCGTCAGTGCTCCCGGTCGGATTCCGAACGGACAGCAACGATTCCAGAATCCTGGCATGCGCGCTCAACCTTGCGGCCGAGGGCAAGGACGTGGTCCTGGTCAGCAAGGACATTCCACTCCGCGTGAAGGCCGGCGCGGTGGGCCTGCCCGCCGACGAATTCCGCGCGCACGACGTCGTCCCGTCCGGGTGGACCGGTATGACGGAACTCGATGTCGACTCCGGTGACATCGACCAGATGTTCGCGGAGGGTGTCGTCGATCTCGATGAGGCGCGAGAGCTACCGTGTCACACGGGTATTCGTCTACTCGGCGGGAGATCGAGCGCGCTCGGTCGGGTGACCCCGGACAAGCGGGTGCAGTTGGTGCGCGGTGAGCGCGAGGCCTTCGGCCTGCACGGCCGGTCCGCAGAGCAGCGCGTGGCGCTGGATCTGCTGCTCGACGAGAGCATCGGGATCGTCTCGCTCGGTGGCAAGGCAGGAACCGGAAAGTCGGCGCTCGCTCTCATGGCGGGGCTCGAAGCCGTCCTCGAACGGCGCAGCCACCGCAAGATCGTGGTGTTTCGCCCGCTGTACGCGGTGGGAGGCCAGGAGCTGGGCTACCTTCCGGGCAGTGAGAGCGAGAAGATGGGCCCGTGGGCGCAGGCGGTCTTCGACACGCTGGACGGGCTCGCGAGCCCCGAGGTGATGGAGGAGGTGCTGAGCCGCGGAATGCTGGAAGTGCTGCCGCTCACGCACATTCGCGGACGGTCGCTACACGATTCGTTCGTGATCGTGGACGAGGCGCAGTCTCTCGAGCGCAATGTGCTGCTCACCGTCCTGTCGCGACTCGGCACGGGATCCCGGGTCGTGCTCACCCACGATGTCGCACAGCGTGACAACCTGCGGGTCGGTCGGCACGACGGTGTCGCGGCCGTCATCGAGAAGCTGAAGGGCCATCCGCTGTTCGCGCACGTCACGCTCACCCGCAGTGAACGCTCGCCGATCGCGGCCTTGGTGACGGAGATGCTCGAGGAGTTCGGTCCCACCGGCTGAGTCGGCACCGCCTGAGTCGGCACCGCCGGAGGTGGGCGGGCAGGCGCGCGGCCACCGGCCGGCTTCCGAGGGGAGGCGTGCCGGGCGGTGGCTGCGGCCGGCGTGACCGCACCCACCGCCCGGCGGTGCAGCGCTCGCTCACGTCGGGGGGTGAGCGAGTGCTACGACTGCTTCGACAGAGGAGAAGCAGCGGTTCAGACGTTAGCGGTCGTTGCGGTCATCGGGAAACCCCAAATGGGTCGTGGTGGACATTTCATCCATCATTTCACCCCTGCAATCGGAGTCGAACTCCGCGGTCCATCCAGCGTGCGGGCGGTTTCACCCTCAAATCGTTGTTCAATACTGAAACGTGTTCTAGATTTGGGTTCGACGGTTGCCGACGCGTACCGAGGGGTTGACATGGCACAGAATGCGGAGCAGGACGAGCAGTTCGACGTGGTCGTGGTGGGGGCGGGCGGTGCGGGCATGGCTGCGGCGATCACGGCCGCGCAGAAGGGGCTCACGGTCGTCGTCGTCGAGAAGTCCCGGTATTGGGGCGGGTCCACCTCGCGGTCCGGTGGCGGCGTATGGATTCCCGGCAACTCGGTCCTCGTCCGTGACGCGCCCGCCGACGACATCGAAGCGGCGCGGCGCTACCTGCACAGCATCATCGGTCCCGGCGTCGACCCCGCCCGGATCGACACGTACCTCGACCGTGGACCCGAGGCTCTGCAGTTCCTCATCGACAACTCGCCGCTGAAGCTGGAATGGGTGAAGAACTACTCCGACTACTACCCGGAGGCGCCCGGCGGCCTGTCCACCGGACGCTCGTGCGAGCCCAAACCGTTCGACGCCAGGGCGCTCGGGGACGACCTCGACACCCTGCATCCGCAGTACAGCAAGGCCCCGCTCAACGTCGTGGTCAAGCAGTCCGACTATCGCTGGCTCAGTACGGGATTGCGGCACTGGCGCGGCCCCGTTCGGATGGTCCGGGTCGGGATGCGCACCTTCGTCGCGAAGGCGCGGGGGCAGAAGCTGATCGGCATGGGGGCAGCCCTCATGGCCGAACTGATGCTCGGCGTGCGCGCGGCGGGAGTTCCGATGCGCCTGGACACCGGCCTGGTCGACCTCGTCGTCGAGAACGGCCGGGTGACGGGGGCGGTCGTCGAATCGGACGGCGACAGGCGGACTCTCCGTGCCAGGTACGGCGTGGTTCTGGCCTGCGGTGGGTTCGACGCCAACGACGAGATGCGCAAGAAGTACCAGCGCGCACCGATCGGAGCAGACTGGACCATCGGCGCGCCCACCAACACCGGCGACGGTATCAATGCCGGACTCAAGGTCGGTGCCGCAATCGATTTCATGGACGACGCGTGGTGGGCGCCGTCCATTCCGCTGCCCAAGGGGCCGTGGTTCGCGCTCGCCGAGCGGTCCCTTCCGCGCAGCATCATGGTCAACGACCGCGGTGAGCGATTCATGAACGAGTCACTGCCGTACGTGGAGGCGACGCACCGCATGTACGGCGGCGAATTCGGTCAGGGCGAGGGGCCCGGTGAGAACCTTCCCTCCTGGCTGATCTTCGACCAGACCTACCGCAACCGCTACCTGTTCGCAGGCGTCACTGCGCGCAGCCCACTGCCCCGGAAGTGGCTCGAGAGCGGCGCGATCGTCAAAGCGTCGAGTATCGACGCCCTCGCCGACAAGATCGGGGTGCCCGCCTCGACACTCGAGGCGACGGTGCAGCGGTTCAACAGCTTTGCGCGCAGCGGAACCGACGACGACTTCCATCGCGGCGAGAGCAAGTACGACCACTACTACGGCGACATCACCAACAAACCCAACCCGAGCCTGGGGGAGGTGGCCAAGCCGCCGTTCTACGCCGCGCAGATGGTGCCCGGCGATCTCGGCACCAAAGGCGGCATCGTCACCGACATCGACGGTCGGGCGTTGCGCGAGGACGGCTCGGTGATCGAGGGGCTGTACGCGGCCGGCAACACCAGCGCACCGGTCATGGGGCACACGTATGCAGGGCCGGGAGCGACGATCGGTCCGGCGCTGGTATTCGGTTACCTTGCGGCGCTGGATATTGCGGCCAAGGCGGGACGTCCGCTCAGCCCTCGCTGAGCGGCCCCAGTTCCGCTTCGAGAACCTCCTGGACGACGCGCATCGCGGCGAGACCGGCGGGGGCGCCGCAGTAGGCGCTCGCGTGGATCACCGTCTCGACGATCTCGGTGCGGGTGAGGCCGTTGCGCAGTGCGCCGCGCACGTGTCCGCGCAGTTCGTTCTCGGCGCGCAGCGCGATGAGCATGCCGAGATTGACGAGGCTGCGGCTGCGACGGTCCAGTCCGGGCCGGGTCCACACCGATCCCCAGACGTGCTCGGTGATGAACTCCTGGATGTCCTCGGAGTCGGTGCCGCGGGTGCGTTCGAACGCCCGCTCGACGAAGTCGGCGCCCATCACCTCGGTGCGGACGGCGAGACCGGCCTGGAAGGCGTGGGAGGTGTTCTGGTGCTGTTCGGTCATCGCCGTCGACTTTCTGTGTGGGGTGAACGCGGCACGTGTCGCCGGTACCGCACGCGTGGGCAGCCTACTCCGGCGGCTGTCGCCGCAGGAGTGAGCGTGCGGTAGCCGTGACGGTGCCCACGGCCACGTTGCCCCAGCTGAAGCGGTCGCGCCAGACGGCAATCCGTCCGTCGCGCAGTTCGAAGGTTCCGCACACCCAGAACGTCGACCGCAGCGGACCCACGAACAGCGTGTCGATGCGCTCGGTCAGCACAGTCTCACTGTCGCCGGCGATGTTCCGCATCTCCGCTTCGAATCGCAGCGCCGGACGGTTCGCGAAGGACAGCGCGCGACGGACCGCGGACCGCCCGCGCAGTGTGGGCAACGTCGTGTTCTGCCACACCATGTCGGGAGTGAGGTATCCGACGGCACGGTCGACGTCTCTGTCGGTGAGGGCCGCGAAGAAGTCCTCGACGACGCGAATAGCAGTGTTCGAATCTGTGCTCACGGTGCGCTCCTGGTGAAGGTGCCGAGTCCGTCGGAGTCGAAGAACTCGAGGGTGAGGGTGTCGCCGGCGAAGGTGGCCGACGAGATGGTCCCGGCGGGCGCGTTCTCGCCGTCGGGGGTGAAGGTGAACACATCGCCGTCCCAGTGCGTGAGTGGGAACGCGAGACCCTTCGGCCCCATCGTGAGGACCAGCCTGCCGTCCCGTTCGGAGACCTGCGCCGCACCGAAGTAGTCGTTGGCGTAGCTGCCCACGTAGTCCGGCAGCGGTCGGGCCGGTGCCGGATCGGTCGGCGGGGACTGTCCGACGAGGGCGCCCTGGGGTTGGTCCGCCTTCGCGAACGCCTGTTCGTAGAGGCCGGTCCACTCCTCGCGGATCTCTCCGAACTGCACCAGGTCGGAGAACCCCGAACTCAGTGTCTCCGCGACGCCCACCGGGGCCGCGTTGGTGAGCACGACGATCGCGGTGTCGGCCGACGGGATCGCGAGGAAACTGGTGGCCGCGCCGAGCGCGAAGGCCCCCGAATGGCTGAGCGTGACGCGTCCGGCCGGGCTGGTGCCCACGTTGAAGCCGTAGCCGTAGAAGCCGGCCCGTGTGTCGGGGCTCGTCGGTGGTGACGACACGGACTGTGGGGAGATCGCGGGTTGCAGCGCCTCCGCGGGGACGAGGGGCTGCCCGTCGACCTGGCCGTCCGCCAGCAGCATCGTCAGCCACGCGGCGACGTCGTTCACCGACGAACTGACGCCGCCTGCGGGAGACTGGGCGTCCGGCTCGCGCACGTACTGTGCGACGTAGTTCCCGTCGATCTTCACGTGCCCCACCGCCTTGTTCTCGCGCGCCGCGTAGTCCGCGAAGCGAGAACTGGTGTCGGACATACCCAGCGGTTGGTAGAGCAGCCGATCCGACAGGCCGGCCCAGTCGGTGCCCGACGCGGCGGCGACCGCCTCGGCTGCGGCGGTGACCCCGAAATTGGTGTAGGCGTATGAATCTCGGAACGGCGCGAGCGGCAGGAGGCGCAAACGTTCGAGGATCTGTCGCCGGTCGTAGCCCAGGTCCTCGAGTTCGTCACCCGCGTGATCGGGCAGGCCCGAGCGGTGCGCGTAGAGGTCGCCGATCGTCACGTGCTGACTCACGTACGGGTCGGCGAGCGCGAACCCCGGCAGCTTCGAGGCCACGGGCGTGTCCCAGTCGACGACACCACTCGCGACCTGACGTGCGACGACCGTTGCGCCGATCGGTTTGGACATCGACGCCAGCTGGAAGACCGTGTCTGCATCCACCTTCTCCGACGACCCGGCCGCGCGCACCCCAAACCCCTTGGCGTACAACGTCTGACCGCCGTGGACGACGGCGACGGCCATGCCCGGAATCCCGGAGGAGTCCATCAGCTTCTCCGCCAGACCGTCGAGTTGCGCGACCGCGTCGGCCACCGACGCCTCCGGCAGGGGCACGCCGGCGACCCGGGCCGGGTTCTGCGGGGTCTGTCCCGCCGGCGTGGACGCCGTGGTGTCGGTGGCCTGGCTGCATCCCGCGACGAGGGCAACCGCGGCGAGCGGGACTGCGAGGACGCGGCGATGGAACGGGCGCATGTCCGGCCTTTCTCGTCGGATGGATCCTCAGTCGTCGTCCTCGACGTTCGTCATCGCGAGAACGTCCAGGCGGCGGTCGAGTTCGGCCTCGCTGAGACCGTCGCCGATCAGACCGCGATCGATCACCGTCTGGCGAATCGTCTTCTTCTCCTTCAACGCCTGCTTCGCGACGGCGGCCGCCTCCTCGTACCCGATGGCCGAATTGAGGGGGGTGACGATCGACGGCGACGACTCTGCCAGCGTGCGCAGGTGCTCCTCGTTCGCCTCGAGGCCGGTGATGCAGCGGTCGGCGAACAGTCGGGAGACGTTGGTCAGCAAGCGGAACGACTCGAGCAGATTGCGGGCCATGACCGGAATGTAGACGTTCAACTCGAATGCGCCGGCGGCGCCGCCCCACGCGACGGTCGCGTCGTTGCCCACCACCTGCGCAGCAACCTGTGTGACCGCCTCCGGCAGAACAGGGTTGACCTTGCCCGGCATGATCGAACTGCCCGGTTGCAGGTCCGGGAGTCGGATCTCGCCGAGTCCGGTCAGTGGACCGGAACCCATCCAGCGGATGTCGTTGGCGATCTTCGTGAGCGAGACGGCGACGGTACGCAGCGCGCCGGACGCCTCCACCAGCCCATCCCGGGCAGCCTGGGCCTCGAAGCTGTTGCGGGCAGGGGAGAGCGCGTCGAGTCCGGTGGTGCGGACCAACTCTGCGACTACGCGCGGGCCGAAGCCGTCCGGCGCATTGAGGCCGGTCCCCACCGCGGTGCCACCGATCGGGAGTTCACCGAGTCGGGGGAGTGTCGCCAGCACTCGTTCGATGCCGGCCTCGATCTGGTGGGCGTACCCGCCGAACTCCTGACCGAGCGTCACCGGGACGGCGTCCATGAGGTGCGTGCGCCCGGACTTGACCACCGTCTTCCATTGCGCGGCCTTGTCGAATAGCGCCAGCCGCAGATGGTCGAGCGCGGGAACCAGATCCTTGACGGCCGCCTCGGTGGCGGCGACGTGCGTGGCCGTCGGGAAGGTGTCGTTCGACGACTGCGACATGTTGACGTCGTCGTTGGGATGCACGGTGACGCCGGCCTGCGCGGCGAGGCTCGCGATGACCTCGTTGGCGTTCATGTTCGAACTGGTGCCGGAACCGGTCTGGAACACGTCGATCGGGAACTGGTCGTCGTGGCGGCCGTCGGCGATCTCGGTCGCGGCCGAGACAATCGCGTCGGCCTTCTCCGGCGCCAGCAATCCGAGGTCCTTGTTGACCTGTGCACAGGCGGCCTTGAGGCGGCCCATCGCGCGGATCTGGGCGCGTTCGAGGCCACGACCGGAGATCGGGAAGTTCTCCACCGCTCGCTGTGTCTGGGCCCGCCACAGCGCGTCGACCGGGACGCGGACCTCGCCCATCGTGTCGTGCTCGATTCGGAACTGCGGCTCGCTGCTGTCGGTCATGGACCCAGCTTGCCACCGCTCCAACAGCCGAAGGGTTCCTTCGTGCGCTTGGACGCACGAAGGAACCCTTCGGCTGGGAACTAGGTCAGGACGATCAGGGCAGCGGCGGCTGCGCGCCGTCGACGCCGTCGAAGTTGATCGACGAGAACTCGTGCAGCTTCTCGAGGCTGTGGTAAGCCTCGATCATGCGGACGGTGCCGGACTTGCTGCGCATGACGATCGACTGCGTCGTCGCGCCGCCACCGTAGTAGCGGACGCCCTTGAGCAGGTCGCCGTCGGTGACGCCCGTCGCACAGAAGAAGATGTTCTCGCCCGTGACCAGTTCCTCGGTCCGCAGGACGCGGTCCAGGTCGTGGCCCGCGTCGAGCGCCTTCTGGCGCTCGGCGTCGTCGGTCGGGGCCAGGCGGCCCTGCAGCGCGCCACCCATGCAGCGCAGTGCGGCCGCGGCGATGATGCCCTCGGGGGTGCCGCCAGTGCCCAGCAGGATGTCCACGCCGGAATCGGGGCGAGCCGTCGCGATCGCGCCGGCGACGTCGCCGTCGGAGATCAGGCGGATGCGTGCACCGGTCTCGCGGATCTCGCGGATGATGCCGGCGTGCCGCGGCCGGTCGAGGATGGTGACGGTCGTGTCGGAGACCGCGCGGTTCTTGGCCTTCGCGACGCGGCGAATGTTCTCCGCGACACCGGCAGCCAGGTCGATGACGTCGGCGGCCTCGGGGCCGACGGCGATCTTGTCCATGTAGAAGACCGCGGACGGGTCGAACATCGCGCCGCGCTCGGCGACCGCGAGGACCGCGATCGAGCCCGGTGCGCCCTTGGCCATCAGCGTCGTGCCGTCGATCGGGTCGACCGCGACGTCGCACAGCGGGCCGTCGCCGTTGCCGACCTCTTCGCCGTTGTACAGCATCGGGGCTTCGTCCTTCTCGCCCTCACCGATGACGACGATGCCCTGCATCGAGACGGAGCTCACCATGTGGCGCATGGCGTCGACGGCGGCACCGTCGCCGCCTTCCTTGTCGCCTCGCCCGACCCAACGGCCTGCGGCCATGGCGGCGGCTTCTGTGACGCGTACCAGCTCGAGAGCGAGGTTGCGGTCCGGGGCCTCGCGGCGACTCGATGAAGTGCTGGCCGTCATGGGCAGTGCCTCCTGCTGTGTCACGGTCGGCGCACAATGGCGGCCGACATTGAGGGGCGGTCGACCGCGGTGCGGTCGGGCCGTTGATTCGGTAACCGAATCTCGAGGATGATTCTCTCAGAACGCCCATGAAGAGTGGGCTGCTGGGCCACCCTCACGGCGGAACAGGAATACTGGACAACGTGCCCGACAAGAAGCCCCGCATTCTGCAGAACGGCCACGACATGCTGTGGTCACTGATCCCGCTGGTCCTGGCGTGTCTGCTGATCGCGGGTATCGCGAGCAAGTGCGAGTTCAGCCCGGGCGGGCCCAAGCCCGGGCCGGTCCCCAGCTTCGACGCGGACGCGGCCTTCAAGTACGACTCGCGTGAGCTCGGATTCCCGATCCGCAAGCCCGTGATCCCCGAGGGCTGGCAGCCCAACTCCGGAAGCCGGAGCATCGTCTCGGGTGACGGCGGCGGCGACTCCAGCAACATCGGTTTCATCACCGAGGTCGGTCGCTACATCCAGCTCACACAGAGCGACGCGACGGTGGAGACCCTCGTCCCGTTCGTCGCGGGCGACGGACGGATCCAGAGCGGTACCGAGCAGGTCGGTGGCCGCCAGTGGGACGTGTTCGACGACGGCGATTCCGAGGCCATCTGGATCTCCGACTTCGGTGACGCCCGGGTGCTCATCACCGGACCGGCTCCCAAGCACGACTTCGAGAAGCTGGCGTCGGCGATCGACGTCGCGCCGCTGCAGCGGTAGCGGTAGTCGGCGGCGCCGACGGTCACTCGTCGTCGGTGTCGACCTCGTCGGCGTGGGCGAGCGCGTTCTCGACCCGCTTGCGTGCCCCGGCCAGGTGCTCCTCGCAGCGCTTGGCGAGGGCCTCGCCGCGCTCCCAGAGTGCCAGCGATTCGTCCAGGTCCAGGCCACCCAGCTCGAGGGTCTTCACGACGACGACGAGCTCGTCCCGGGCCGCCTCGTATCCGAGTTCGGCGACATCTGCGTTGCTCATGACTCTCTTCCCATCACGGCGGCGCGGACGGCGCCGTCGGCCAATCTGACTCGGATCTGTGTGCCGGGGGGCGCGTCGTCCACCGACCGCAGCACCTCGGGTTCGGTATCGCCGTGTACCCGCTGCACCACGGCGTAGCCGCGGGCGAGGGTCGCGGCGGGGCCGAGTGTGGCGAGCCGTGCCCGCAGGTGCTCGACGGTGGTGGACTCGGCGTCGATCGCGCGCGTCACGTCTCGGCGGGCGGCGTCGCGGAGGCGTTCGATCTCCTCGGCGCGACGGTCGATCCCGGACAGGGGGTCGGCGAGCACCGGGCGGCTGCGTAGCTGCGCGACGAGATGCGACTCGCGCGCGACCCAGTTCCGCAGGGCCGCGGCGCTGCGCTCACGCAGCTCGGAGACCAGTGCCTGCTCGGCGACAGCGTCCGGCACGACGCGCTTGGCGGCATCGGTCGGCGTGGCCGCCCGCAGGTCGGCAACGTGATCGCTGAGCGGGCTGTCGGGTTCGTGTCCGATCGCGCTGACCACGGGCGTCGTGCACGCGACGATCGCGCGGCACAGAGTCTCGTCCGAGAAGGGCAGCAGATCCTCGACGCTGCCGCCGCCGCGGGCGAGGATGATGACGTCGACGCGCGGATCCCCGTCGAGTTCCTCGAGCGCCTCGATGATCTGCGGCACGGCCGTCGGACCCTGCACCGCGGTGTTGCGAACCTCGAACCGGACCGCCGGCCACCGGCGCTGCGCGACGCTGAGCACGTCCCGCTCGGCGGCGCTGGCCCGACCCGTGATCAGGCCGATGGTGCCGGGCAGGAACGGCAGAGGCCGCTTGAGTCGCGGATCGAACAGGCCCTCCGCGGCCAGTAGTGCGCGCAGACGCTCGATCCGTGCCAGCAGTTCGCCGATCCCTACCGCGCGGATCTCGGTCACGCGCAGTGAGACGGAACCACGGCCGGTGTAGAACGACAGCTTGCCGAACATGACGACACGGCTGCCCTCGGTGAGCGGCACCGGGGCGTCCCGCAGGAGTTGCGGTGAGCACGTCACCGACAGCGACATGTCGACCGACGGATCACGGAGCACCAGAAAGGCGGTCCGGGTTCCCGGCCGGGCATTGATCTGGGTGATCTGGCCCTCGACCCACACGCTGCCGAGACGATCGATCCACTGCGCGACCTTGGTGGAGACGGTCCGTACCGGCCACGGCTGTTCGGCCGAACTTGCCGCCGGGCCCCCGGACTCCGGACGAGCGGAGGTCACTTGGCTTTGGCAGAGGTGATGCGGTTGGCGAGCATCGTCTGGAACGGTGCCCGGGCCGCCGTCTGCTCCTCGTACTCGAGCAGCGCCGTGAGGTCCTCGACCGACAGCGACCGCAGGCGTGACCGCAGCTGCGCAAGCGTCAGGGCTGCGTAGTCGAGTTCCTCGGCGATCTCGGGGGCGGCGACATTCGCGGTGGCCGGAACGTCCGTCTCGGGCTTCTCCGCGGCGACCGGCGTCTCGTCGTCGCCGGGAGTCATCGAGTACAGGGCGAAACGGCCCGGAGCCGAGCGGCGATCGTCGGCATCCTCGGAGTCGTCGACGTCAACCTCGCCGTTGGTGTCGAAGTCGGCGCCGTCCTCGTCGAACACGGCCCACTCCGGTTCCTCCTCGGTGCGGTCGAGGAGGCAGAAGGCCCGGTCACCCTTGATGGCGAGCGAGGTCATCGACTGCTGCACCCGCATCGTGGTCTGCAGAACCTGACTGACCGCGGTCATCGGCAGCGTCATGGCCGTCGACGGCAGCTTGAGTGCCTCTTCGTAGGCCGTGATGGCCACACCGGCGGCGACGCGCGCCATGAACGGGGGACGAATCATGGTCACAGCCTGCCTCACGAGCGCAGTATTTGGTAGCCGACGGCACCGATGGTAGGCGTACGATCCCGTGCTCGACGGTTCGTCGCCGGGTGCACCGTAGGCTGGGGCCATGTCATCGGCAGTTCCTCTCAATCTGGGTATCGCACGATCGGCCGGCGCGGATGCGACCGGAAGCGGCAAGCGGGTCCTCCTCGCGGAGCCTCGCGGCTACTGCGCGGGTGTCGACCGCGCCGTGGAGACCGTCGAGAAGGCGCTCGAGAAGCACGGCGCGCCGATTTACGTGCGCAAAGAGATCGTGCACAACCGGCACGTGGTCGACACGCTCGCCGAGCGCGGCGTCGTCTTCGTCGACGAGACCGACGAGGTCCCCGAGGGATCGGTGCTCGTGTTCTCCGCGCACGGCGTGTCCCCGGCCGTCCACGTCGCTGCCGCCGAGCGGAGCCTGCACACGATCGACGCGACGTGCCCGCTGGTGACGAAGGTGCACCAGGAGGCCAAGCGGTTCGCGCGTGACGACTACGACATTCTGTTGATCGGTCACGAGGGGCACGAGGAGGTCGAGGGCACCGCCGGCGAGGCACCCGACCACGTGCAGTTGGTCGACGGCCCGGACTCGGTGGACGCGATCGAGGTTCGCGACGAGGACAAGGTGATCTGGCTGTCGCAGACGACGCTGTCCGTCGACGAGACGATGGAGACCGTCAAGCGACTGCGGGAGAAGTTCCCGAAGCTGCAGGATCCGCCGAGCGACGACATCTGCTACGCCACGCAGAACCGTCAGGTCGCGGTCAAGGCGATGGCCCCCGAATGCGATCTGGTGATCGTCGTGGGGTCGAGGAACTCGTCGAACTCGGTGCGCCTGGTCGAGGTCGCGCTGAACGCGGGCGCTCGCGCGTCGTACCTGGTCGACTTCGCCCGCGAGGTGGACCTCGCGTGGCTCGACGGCGTTCGTACCGTCGGCATCACCTCGGGTGCGTCGGTGCCGGAGATTCTGGTCCGCGGCGTGATCGATCTGCTCGCCGAGCAGGGGTTCGCGGACGTGCAGTCGGTGACCACGGCGAACGAGACGCTGGTTTTCGCACTGCCCCGCGAACTGCGCGCGGCACGCGCGTAGATCTGCGCGCGGCACGCGCGTAGAACTGCGGGATCAGCCCTCGAACGGGGGCTGATCCTGGCGATCGCGATAACGTACCTGGGGAATCGGATGCGCGGGCACCTCGGCCGCTCGACGCGGGCGTACCGGCACCGGATCCCTCTGGACGGGCTCGCGGTGCGGGGCCTCCCGGTACTGCGGGTCGTGGCGCACCGGTTCGCGGCGGCCGACGTCCCGACGATGAACGGCGTCGTCGTACGCGCGCCCCGAGTATGTGCCGCCGTGCGATGCGGTGGGGACATGCGCGGTGGCCGGTTCCTGGGCCGCGCGTGAGGGCCGCGGGGTTCGCAGCGGTGCGCGACGGTCGTCGCCGACCGGTTCGAAGACGGTGGTGCGCTCGTCCCTGCCACGTTCGGGAACGCGGACGTCGGTGCGCTTGCGGCCGGAGCGGGCCGGGCGAGCCTCGGCGCGCCGGTCGCGTGTGCGTGTCGGCGCAGCGGTGCGCGACTGCACGAGGAAGACCCGCGCCGCGGCGATCAGTCCCACCACCACGGTGGCCGCGAGCATCAGAGGAAAGCGGTTGACCAACGGGTAGGCGACGTTGATCGCCATGTCCTTGATTCCGGTGCCCGCGCCGTCGGTGAGGAGCTGTGAGCCCAGCGGAACCGCGACGAAGAGCAGCAGCGGAGGCTGCACGACGGCCGTGAACAGGCCACGCTTGCGGACCGCGAGCACCGCGAGGACGCACCCGAGGAAGTACATGGCGGAGAACGCTGATGTCAGTTCGCTGCCCGAGATTGCATCGAAGGCGAACCCGAGGAAAGTCGATCCGGCAGCCACGGCGACCGCGCCCCACGCGGGTATCCCCGGAAGGGTGGGCAGAGCGGATCGTTGGTCGAGGGGCACCCCGGATCGAGCGCGTTGGGTTGCGGACACACTTCGACAGTAGTCGTTCACCTGCCATGTGCTTCGTTGGCGCCGCCGTCCACGGCCCGGAAATCGTCGACACACGTGATGCACGCTGTCGGACGGGTGCTCTACCGTGTGGCCGCATGAGGATCCTCCACACCTCCGACTGGCACATCGGGCGCACCTTCCACGGTGTCGACCTGCTGGCAGACCAGGCGCGGGTGCTCGACGCGATTGCCGCCACGGTGACCGAGCGCGGTGTCGACGTCGTCGTCGTTCCGGGGGATGTATACGACCGGTCCATTCCGAGCGCCGACGCGGTCGCGGTCTGCAACCGGGGGTTCGAGGCCATCCGGGCGGCGGGTGCGGTGATCGTCGCGACGTCGGGCAATCACGATTCGCCGGTGCGCCTCGGCGCCGGGGCGGCGTTCGCGGCGGCCGGTGGGCTGCACCTGATGACCCGGGTGTCGACGCTGGACGTTCCGGTACTGCTCGACGACGAGCACGGCCCGGTCGCGTTCTACGGCATCCCCTACCTGGAGCCCGAGATCACACGGGCCGAGTTGGGTGTGCCGCAGGCGCGGTCGCACGCCGAGATCCTCGACGTCGCGATGACGCGGATCCTGGCGGACCTCGACCAGCGTCGCGCCTCCGCCCCCGGCCTGCGCTCGGTCCTGCTGGCACACGCCTTCGTCGTGGGCGGCGAGGCCACCGGTTCGGAGCGATCGATCTCGGTCGGCGGTGTCGAGACGGTGTCGGTGTCGGCATTCGACGGCATCGACTACGTCGCTCTCGGGCATCTTCATTCGCCGCAGACGCTTGCGGAGAACGTCCGCTACAGCGGTTCGCCGCTGCCGTACTCCTTCGGTGAGCGATCGCATCGCAAGGCGGTGTGGCTGGTGGACGTCGACGCTGCCGGCCTCGCGTCGGCGGAGCGGATCGACCTGCCGATGGTCCGCGGCCTCAGCCAGCTCACCGGGACACTCGACGAGTTGCTGCACGACGCCGCGTTCGCGTCAGCGGAGGACCATTACGTCTCGGCGGTGCTCACCGACGCGCTCCGCCCGGTCGACGCCATGCGGGCGTTGCAGTCTCGCTTCCCGTACGCCATTCACATGGAATGGCAACGCCCCGAAGGTAATCCGGAGCTACGGTATCGCGACCGGGTGCGTGGACGCTCCGACCTCCAGGTTGCCGAGGGCTTCCTGACCGATGTGCGCGGCGACGTGACGTCGGGGGAGGTGCGGCTGATCGAGGAGGCGCTGCGCAGCGCGTCCGCGGCCGAGTCGGTTACGCGCATCGGCGATCTGGCCGATGCGGCGGAGGTATCTGCGTGAGGCTCCACAACCTCGAGGTGACGGCGTTCGGTCCCTTCGCCGACACCGTCACGGTCGACTTCGACGAGCTCGGCGCAGACGGGCTCTTCCTGTTGCACGGGCAGACCGGCGCGGGTAAGACGACCATCCTGGACGCCGTCGCCTTCGCGCTCTACGGCACCGTGCCGGGCGCCCGCAAGGACGGCAAGCGCCTGCTGTCGGATCACGCGCCTGCCGGGGCCGTCCCGACGGTGGCGCTCGAGGCGACAGTCGGGGGTCGACGTCTGCGCATCACCCGCAGCCCCGAGTATCAGCGCGCCAAGAAGCGCGGCTCGGGAACGATCACCGAGAACGCCAAGGCGACGCTCGCGTGGCTCGACGGCGCGGGCGAGAACCTGTCGCGCATCCCGGACATCGCCCGCGAAGTCGAGCGTCTGCTGGGCATGACGGCCGACCAGTTCTTCCAAGTGGTGCTGCTCCCACAGGGTGAGTTCGCGAAGTTCCTCCGTGCCGACAACGAGGAACGCGGCAAGCTGCTCGAGAAGCTGTTCGACACCACGCGTTTCAAGACTGTCGAGGAGTGGTTCGTCGACCGCAAGAGGCTCAGCGCGGCGCGGGTCGAGGACCAGCGCAAACAGGTGGATCTGCTGTCGGCGCGGGTGTCGACGGCGTCGGGCATCGAGGTGGGCGCCGAGGCCGACCCGCTGGACTGGTCACGGCGTCTGCTCGCGCAGTCCGTGGAGACCCTCGACCTCGCGTCCGCGCAACTCGCGGGCGCGCGCAGGGCTGAAGAGAAGGCCCGTGCCGCGGCGACCGAGGCGCGCCGCGTGCGCGACCTGCAGGTTCGGCGCGGGCGGGCGCAGGCCGAGTCGGCCGAGCTCGAGGCCGGTGCGGCCGAGCGCGAGATTCTCGCGATGGAGGCGGATCGCGCGACCCGCGCCGTCCCCGCGGCGACCGCTGCCGCGGAGGCGGATTCCGCGGCGGCCGAGGCCGCCGCGGCGGTGTCCGTGGCGCGCGTGCTGGCCGAGCGGCTCGGCGCGTCCCCGGACGGAGCCGGTGTGGTCGCGAAACTGTCGTGGCCGCAGACCGATTCGGACCGGGAGGCGATTCGAGCGCAGGCACGGGACTGGACGGCAGAGGTCGTCCGGTTGGATGCCCTGCTCGACGAGACCCGTGTGATGGAACAGCTCGATCGCGACCTGGAGCAATTCCGTCGCCGGGGCGGCGAGCTGGCCCGCAGCGCCGAGCAGTTGACGATGGCGAGAACACGATGGCCCGACGAACTCGCTGCCGCGGAGGATGCGCTGCGGGTGGCGGAGAAGGCCGGTGAAGCGCTGCCGTCGTTGGAGGAGGCGCGTGCCCGGGCTGCTGACGCTGCCGCCGCGGCCGACGAGCTGCTGTCGGCGAGAAGAGCACTCGGCGAGCGTGCCCAATCGGTCTCGGCTGCGCGCACCCGGCACCAGGATGCGAGAGACAGTCTTCTCGATCTGCGGGAGCGGCGGATCGCCGGCATGGCCGCCGAACTCGCCGCAGGCCTCGTCGACGGCGAGAAATGTGCGGTGTGCGGATCGGTGGATCACCCGGAACCGGCACGTCCGGGCGAGGCGACGGTCACCAAGAACGACGAGGACGCCGCGCGCGCCGCGGAGCAGCGTGCGGCGGCCGCTCTCGAAGCCGAGTCCGGGCAGCTGTCACAGCTCGAACGGTCCGTCGACGTTCTGATCCAGCGCGGCGGCGACGGCGACCGGGACGTGCTGCATCAGGCGCACGCGGGAGCATCTGAGGCGGTCGAACAGGCGCGCGCGCGGGCCGGCCGCCTGGCGCGTGCCGCCGCTGCTGTCGACGAACTACGCTCTCGCGGTGCGCAGTTGGACGCGCAGTCTCGGGACGTCGATGCCGAACGCGCGGCGGTCGATACCCGGATCGCTGCGGCAGACGAGCGGGCCGCACTGCTGCGGGAGCGGCTACGGTCGGCAGCGGGAGACGATCACAGCATCCAGGTCCGCCGAGATCGGTTCGATTTGCTCGCGGTGCGCGCCTCGGAACTGCTCGACGCCCGGGACCGGGCCGCGACGCTCGAGGCCGCGGCCCGTGAATCGGCGGCCCGCGCGCAGGCCACGGCGGTGGAGGCGGGATTCGACTCGCTCACCGACGCCCTCGCCGCGGTGCGCCCGAAAGCGCGCGTGGCTCAGCTCGAGAGTGTGCTGTCGACCGCCCGCGACCGGCTCGTCGGAGTCCGGACGGTGCTGTCCGACCCGGAGGTCGAGGCGATCGCGTCTCTCGAGCCCGTGGATCCGTCGGGTCCCGAGTCTCTCGCTCGCGAGGCCGCCACCGCGGTGGAGCACGCCGCGACCGCAGCCGCCGAAGCGGACACGCGTCGCGGCAACCTCGAACGTCTCGTCGCGCACCTCGAGGAAACGATGGCCGCCCTCGGGCCGGTGCTCGCCGCGCACGAGGAACTCGCCGGGCTGGCAGATGTCGTCGCCGGCCGCGGGCAGAACGCGCGCAAGATGTCGCTGCGCTCGTACGTCCTGGCGTCCCGGCTCGAGGAGGTCGCGCTGTCGGCATCCGTCCGGCTGCGCCGTATGTCGGCCGGCCGCTACGAGTTCGTGCACTCCGACGAGGCGGGCTCCCACGGCCGCCGTGGCGGCCTCGGACTCGACATCCGCGACGACTACACCGGCGTCGTCCGGTCGGCGAAGACCCTGTCGGGCGGCGAATCGTTCCTCGCGTCGCTGGCGCTCGCACTGGGCCTCGCGGACGTCGTGGCCGCCGAGTCCGGTGGTGTGGTGCTCGACACGATGTTCATCGACGAGGGCTTCGGCACCCTCGACGCCGACACCCTCGATCTCGTCATGGGGGTGCTCGACGAGTTGCGTGAGGGTGGCCGCGTCGTGGGCATCGTCAGTCACGTGGACGAGATGCGTCAGCGGATCCCGAGCCGGCTGCACGTGGTGCGCGGCCGGACGGGGTCGTCGCTGGAGATGGTCGCGGGCTAAGGCTGAGCGGCCTCCGGCGGATTCGTGCTGCTGCGACTGTCGGGGTCGATTTCGGCGAGCGGGCTGGGCTCGTCGGTCACAGGTTCGCCGACGCGAGGGGTCACCGTTCCGGTCGCCGTTGCGTCGGCGGCGTCGAGCAGCGCGTCCTCTCCGAGTCGTTCGTCGATCTGCTCCCCGAGGTAGCGGATCACCACGGCGCCGACGGCGGCGACGGGGACGGCGAGGAACGCGCCTACGATGCCGAACAGCGAACTGCCCGCGGTCACTGCGAGCAGCACCAGCACTGCGTGCAGATTCATGCTTTTGCTCTGCAGCACCGGCTGCAGGACGTTTCCTTCGATCTGCTGCACTGCGATGATGATCGCGAGCACGATGAGGGCGGTCGTCAGGCCGTTGGCGACCAGCGCGACCAGCACGGCGAGGGCACCGGCGACGAACGCACCGACGATCGGCACGAAGCCGCCGATGAATGTCAGGATCGCGAGCACCGGGGCGAGGGGCACGCCGAGGATCAACAGACCCGCACCGATGAAGACCGCGTCGATGAGGCTGACGAGTGCCTGTGTGCGGATGAAGCCGCCGAGGGTGTCCCACATCCGGCTGAGAACCTCTTCGAGGTGCCGTCCGGCGCGGCCTCCGCTGACGCCGTGCAGCCAGGGCACGAACCGCGGTCCGTCCTTGATGAAGAAGAACGCCAGGACCAGGACCAGGCCGAGGGTGACGATCATCGATCCGGCGGTGGTGACGCCGCTGAAGACGCCCGAGGCGATCGCGGTGCCACTCTCCTGGAGCTTCGAGGTGAGTGCATGGACCGCGGTGTCGATCTGGTCGTCTTGCAGATTGACCGGCGGACCCTTGAGCCAGTCCTGAACCTGCTGGATGCCCTGGGTCGCCTTGTTCGCCAGTTCCGGGGCCTGGTCGACGACGGACGGCACGACGAGCGCGATGATCCCGCCGACGACGGCGAAGAAGACGAGGAGCGTGATGGATGCGGCGCCGGCCGGGGGCATACCGCGTTTGGTGAGTGCCCGGGTCGGAGGCCAGAGCACGGTGCACACGACGATGGCCAGGAGCACCGGGAGCGCGATCACCCACAGCTTCTGGAGAATCCAGCCGACGACCAACGCGCCGATCGCGATCGCGGCGAGACACAGCGACCACTTCGCCAACCACAATCCGCCGGCGCCGATGACCTCGCCGCGGTCACGCAGCCGCGGTCGGTCGGTGGGCAGGGCGGTCTTCTTCGGGCTCACTGGGCGAGGGTCCTTCCGAGGGGGCTGGCGTCGGTCGTCGTCGAATCTACGCATTTCTCTGCGGAACGGCTCGAGTAATCGATCCGGTTACGACCCGGTTAAAGCCGACTTGGGTGTTCGTGGCGTCCGTAGGATCCGGCTCATGACGAGAATCAAGGGGAGATTCACCGTAGGGATCGTCACAGCAACCGCCGTCGTACTCACGCTCGGGGCGTGCAGCAACGACAACGGCACCTCGGAGGAGACGAAGGAGAAGATCAGCTCGGCGGTCACCTCGACCACGGAGCCCGGACCGGGGGAGGCGATGCGTTCGAGCATCCAGTCCACCGCGTCGGGAATGGTGTCGAGTATCCAGGCGACGGCGTCGAGCGCGGTCTCGGGGATCGGCGGCGCGTGGGACAACGCCAAGCTCACCGGGTTCGTCGCCACGTTCCGGACCGCGTATCCCAACCTGTCGAGTGACCGCGACGACGAGTCGATCGAGTCGGTCGTCAAGGAGACGTGCACGGCCATCGACTCGGGTGCGAGCGACGACGAGGTGACTGCGAAGGTCAAGGAGACCGCGGCCAACGGCGGGACCGTCCCGACCGATGACCAGGCCGATCGGATCCTGCAGATGGTTCGGCCCGCCTGCCCGTAGCGGCTGAACGGTCAGAACCTGGCGGCGTCGGCGGCAGCCCAGTCGCGCCGCCACGACCCGCGCGCGTGATCGAGCAGTTCCTTGGGCTCGAGCCAGTCGTACAGCTCGGCGTAGGTGCGTGTGGTGACGCCGTCGACGCGGCGGTGCAGCATCGACGGGTGCAGGTCGTCGAAGCCGTCGAGGCCCATCGACGCGACCATCTGCTTCGCGCTGGCCACGGTGGCCTTCTGGAAGCGGTACACGCGCTCGGACTTGTCGGGCACGTCGAGCGCCCGCGCGCGACGCGGGTCCTGCGTGGCGACGCCGACCGGGCAGCGGTTGGTGTGGCACTGCTGGGCCTGGATGCAGCCGATCGCGAACATCATCGCGCGGGCGGCGAGAGTGAAGTCGGCGCCCTGAATGATGCGCTTGACGACGTCGGCTCCGCTCGCGACCTTGCCGGACGCCCCGATCTTGACGCGGTCGCGTAGGCCCGTGCCGACGAGCGCGTTGTGGACCGTCATGAGGCCCTCGGTGAGCGGCATGCCCATGTGGTCTTCGAACTCGACGGGTCCGGCCCCGGTGCCGCCCTCGGAGCCGTCGACGATGACGAAGTCGGGGGTGATGCCGCGTTCGAGCATCGCTTTGCAGATCGCGAGGAATTCGACGCGTGAGCCGACGCACAGCTTGAAGCCGACCGGCTTGCCGCCCGACAGCACGCGTAATTGCGCCACGAAGTCGACCAGCTCGTACGGGGTGCCGAACGCGGTGTGCGCCGGGGGTGAGATCACGGTCTGCCCGATCGGCACACCGCGGGCCTCCGAGATCTCGGCCGTCACTTTGGTACCCGGAAGGACGCCGCCGAGGCCGGGCTTGGCGCCCTGTGACAGCTTGATCGAGATTGCCTTGACCTGGTCGTCGGCCGACTTCGCGGCGAATTGATCGGGGTCGAATCGGCCGTCCGGCGTGCGGCAGCCGAAGTAGCCGGACGCGATCTCCCAGATGAGGTCACCGCCGTGCTTGCGGTGGTGGCGGCTGATGCTGCCCTCACCGGTGTCGTGCGCGAAGCCGCCCCGCGCGGCGCCGGCATTGAGCGCCTCGATCGCATTGCCCGACAGCGACCCGAAGCTCATCGCGGAGACGTTGAGCAGCGCGATGTCGTAGGGGCGGCCGCAGTTCGGTCCGCCCAGTCGCACCGACGGCGTCTCTGCGGGGGCGGTGCGGGTGCGCAGCGAGTGCGTCATGAACTCGTAGCCGATCGCGTGTACGTCGCGTTCGGTGCCGAACGGTTCCTCGTCCAGCGTGCCTTTAGCCCGCTCGTACACCAGGTCTCGCGTCTCTCGGTCGAACGGCGTTCCATCGGTGGGGGATTCGATGAAGTACTGCTGAATCTCCGGACGGATGCCTTCGAGGAGGAAACGCGCGTGCCCGAGAATCGGGTAGTTGCGGAGGATATTGTGCCGTCGCTGCAACAGATCCCACGTGCCGACGACGGCCAGCGCGAGGATCGGAACCGCGGCGACGAGCCACCCCCACGAGGCTGTCGCGGCCGCCGCCGCGGCGACGAGACCGAGCACCCACACCGACACGACAATCGACCAACGGACCATGCGGCGATGGTAGGCGGGAACGCCGGGCCGTACCCTGACGGGCATCGCGCGTCGGTGTTTGCCCGGCGCTGTTCGAACAGAAGGGTGCGTGCGCGCATGGAGTCGGATCCGATCACCGACCTGGAGGCCGAACTGGTCGACATGTGGCGGCGCGGACGGATCTCATCGCGTGAACGGGCCCGCCAGATCCACCCGAAGCTCGATCCTGCCTGTTATCCGCTACTGGCAATCCTCACGCGCACGGATGCGGTGCCGATGTCGGCGCTGGTATGTGAACTCGGCCTCGAGAAGTCGACGCTGACCCGGCAGATCGACGCGCTGGTGCGCCTGGAGTTGGTGGAGCGCCGGCCCGATCCGCAGGACGCGCGCGCCCGCCTGGTCGTTCTCACGGAATCGGGTCGCGAGCAGCTGACATCGCAGCGGCAAGCGGTCATCGCCCAGTGGCACGAGCGGCTGTCGAGGTGGGATCCGGCCGACGTCCGGCAGCTCACGACGTTGCTGCACAGGCTGGGGGAGAGCACGGACTGACCGCCACCCCGCAATATTAGTTGCGGTATGCAACCAATTAGGCGTATGGTTGCATACCGCAACTAATTGGGGAGGTGTGATGGCCGAGGCGAACACGGCGGAGATCCTGATCGGACTCCTGCGTGACATCATTCGTCGTGGGCGTGAGCTCAACGCGAATCTCGCGCGGGAGCACAACGGTGATCTCCTCACCGAACCTCTGGGTGCCCTGCTGTCGCTCGTCGGAGCGAGCGAGGGCAGTCGCTGCAACGCGCTCGCCGACAGGATGCGAATCACCCCGTCGACGTTGAGTAGGCACATCGCACATGCCGAGGAACTCGGTTACCTGGCGCGGGTGCCCGATCCGGCCGATCGTCGGGCCACGTTGCCCGCGTTGACCGACACGGGAAATGCGGTCCTGGAGGCGTACCGGTCGCGTCAGCGCGAATGGTTGCTCGCCTCGATCTCCGACTGGACGGACGAGGAGGTGCACCAACTCGTGGACGGGCTGACGCACCTGAAGTCGTCGTTCCGGGGCGCAGCTTCGGCGCATTGACGCCGAGCCGTCAATTCACTTACCAAGTAATCGTTTTCGAGATCACTCGAAGAGTTCGTGAGGTTTCTGCATGAGTACATCCGTTACCCGGGACACCGGGAAGCCTGATCAGGCGGCGGACGCGCCGATGACCCATCCGCAGCGCATTCAGGCGCTGGTGGGTCTGCTCCTCGGCATGTTCGTCGCGTTCCTGTCGTCGACCATCGTCTCCAACGCGCTGCCGACGATCATCACCGATCTGCACGGCACACAGGACCAATACACGTGGGTCGTCACCGCGACGCTGTTGGCCTCGACCGCGACCACCCCGATCTGGGGCAAGTTCTCCGACCTGGTCAGCAAGAAACTGCTGGTCCAGTTGGCGCTGGTGATCTTCACGGTCGGCTCGGTGCTCGCCGGACTGTCGCAGTCGGTTGGCATGCTCATCGCATCACGCGCGGTCCAGGGCCTCGGCCTCGGCGGCCTGCAGGCGCTCGTCGTCATCGTCATCGCGACGATGTTCAGCCCGCGTGAACGCGGTCGCTACCAGGGCCCGATGGCCGGTGTCATGTCGATCGCGACCGTCGCCGGTCCGCTGATCGGCGGCCTCATCGTCGACACGAGCTGGCTCGGCTGGCGCTGGACGTTCTTCGTCGGCGTCCCGCTCGCTGTCATCGCGTTGTTCGTCATTCAGCGCACCCTCAATCTGCCGGTCGTGCGCAAGGACATCCGGGTCGACTACCTCGGTGCGGTGCTCATCGCCTCCGGTGTGAGCACGCTGCTGATCTGGGTCACACTGGCGGGCAAGAACTTCGACTGGGCTTCGGGCGTCTCCTTCGGTCTCGTCGCGCTGGGTCTGGTGCTGTTGGCGCTCGCCATCTTCACGGAGACCAAGGCCAAGGATCCGATCATCCCGCTGCGCCTGTTCAAGGACCGCACGACGGCGCTGGCGACGCTCGCGAGTGTCGCGGTCGGCATCGCCCTCTTCGGTGGCGCGGTGTTCCTGGGTCAGTATTTCCAGATCGCGCGGGGCTACTCGCCGACGGTCGCGGGCTTGCTGACGCTGCCGATGGTCATCGGTTCGATGGTGGCATCTGCGGTTTCCGGCGCGCTGATCACCAAGTTCGGTCGCTGGAAGGGCTTCATCCTCGGCGGCGCGATCATGATGACGGTGGGATTCTTCCTGCTTTCGACGATGGATCACGCGACCAACATGGGTGTGCTCGGGGTGTTCCTGTTCATCCTCGGCGTCGGCATGGGTCTGACGATGCAGAACCTGGTGCTGGCGGTCCAGAACACCGTGAGCCCCGAGGATCTGGGTTCGGCGAGTTCGGTCGTGTCGTTCTTCCGCTCGCTCGGTGGCGCGGCCGGCGTCTCCGTCCTCGGCGCGGTCCTGTCCAGCCACGTCGCGGATCTCACGGTCAAGGGCCTGTCGGCGGTCGGCATCGACATGAGTCAGGCCGGCGGTTCGGGTGCCGGGCTGTCCAACCTCAACGAACTGCCCGGTCCCATTGCGGACATCGTTCGCGGCGCCTACGGCGACGCGACCGCGCGGATCTTCCTGATCTCGGGCATCGTCTCGCTGCTGAGCCTGGCCGCGATCTTCTTCATCAAGGAGGTTGCGCTCCGGACCTTCAGCGCCGACGAGCAGCGTCGGGCCGAGGCGTCCGGCGAGGACATCGACGCCGAACTGGCCGAGATCGTCCAGGGCGATCCGGTGCTGGTCGATCCGATGCCGGTGGAGTCGTCGGAGAAGACGCGCAGGTAGTCGAGTTCTCTCACGCTCAGGGTGGCGTGGGCAGTGGATTCACCGAATCGCTGTCCCACGTCACCTTTTGCGTATCCGGGACCGGGAGCGCCTCGAGGTCGGGGCACTCGACGATCGCCCGGACGCATCCGGCGCCGCCACCCACATAGGTGGTCATCAGGTCCACATCGGTGGCCACGCACCACGAGCGGTCGTCCGGCCACCACAGGCTCGGGCCGTGACCGAACGACGAGAAGCGGGCGTCGGCCGCGGACAGCGGCCCGCAGAACAGGACCATCGGCCGGGCCGGCAAGTGGAGGCGCTCGATCCCCGGGGGGACGTCCAGCACGTTGAGGATCTCGCACAGGGCGAGCCGACAGGCGTCGGGCGTCGCAGTGAAGTCGGCCAGCACCATCGCCAGCGCGCGTGCCTCCGAGGCCGGCAGAAGCCCGACCTCCGGTGCGCTGTCCCACAACTCGGGCTGCCCGGACGCATCCCACGAACCGACGATCGAACCCCACTCCATCGCCGGGTGCGCGACGGCGCCGTTCGCGGCGGCGACGTCCCGCCACCGGACGATTCGACGGTCCGTCGGCCCCGGTCCGGTGACCAGTTCGGCCGGATGGAAGACGCGTGCGTAGGCCGCGAACACCGGGGGCACCAGCGAGCCGACGTCGTGCTCGAAGTTGCGGACACTCTCGGTGATCCAGCGTCCCGCCTCGACGTCGGGGCACATCGTGAGCCCGCGGGCGCGCCAGTCGCCGTCGAGGTCGGTCATCGGGCCGGCATCACACGGAATAGGCTGGGCGGCATGGCCGACACCCGCTGGCAGCGTGAACGATCCGCATCCGACTCCCGCGCGTACATCGCGCGGTTCGATCAGCTCGAGGCGGAGGGAACAGACCTGCACGGCGAGGCGAGGACGGTCGATGCCATGCTGCCGCGCCGTGCCCGTGTGCTCGATGCCGGTTGCGGCACAGGGCGGCTCGGTGGCGAGCTCGCTCGGCGCGGGCATCAAGTGACCGCCGTCGACCTCGATCCGGTCCTCGTCGCGGAGGCCCGCAAGAACCCGGACCTCACGGTGCACGAGGCCGATCTGTCGACGCTCGATCTACCGGGGGAGCGGTTCGACGCCGTGGTCGCCGCGGGCAACGTGCTGATCTTCGTCGCCCGCGGCACCGAACGTCAGGTGCTGGGGCGCATCGCCGAACACCTGGTGCCGGGCGGCCTCTTCGTCACCGGGTTCGCCACCGACTACGAGTACGCCGTCGACGAGTTCGACATCGACCTCGCCGCCGTCGGCCTGGTGCGCGAGCATCGCTTCGCGACGTGGGACCTGCGGCCGTGGCACGACGGCGCCGGTTGGGCCGTCACCGTGGCCCGAAAAGCTGGGGCATAACCGACGCGTCGGTTTGGGCTACGGTCTGTGCCGACAGACCGTCGTCAGAACCCAGGGGGAGACCCGATGTCCGAACCGACCTACAACGCCGGCCCGGCCGAGCAGCCGTACGGCGCGCCCGCCTACCCGCAGTACCCGTCGGCGCCGCAGTACCCCGCGCAGCAGGCGCCGTCTCAGTACGGCGGCCCCCCGCCGCCCCCGCCGTCGAACGCCGGGTGGGCCGTCGCCTCGATCATCTTCTTCTGGCCGCTGGCGTTCGCCGCGTTCAACCACCTGCACTCGATCTTCCCGAAGTGGTCGATGGGCGACTACCAGGGCGCGCAGTACGCTTCGGAGCGGGTCAAGACGCTCGGCAAGATCGCGCTGGGGATCGCCGCCGGGCTCGTCGTGCTGTATGTGATCTTCATGATCATCCTGGTCGCGGCTGCCGCCAACGACGTCAGCTCCGGCTACTCGTACAACTAGCGACCCGCCGGGTGGTCGGTCGGAACACGGCCGACCACCGCGGCACCGCCGGGACGCCGTAGAATCCCTATACCGTGAGCCTTACCCTCGGAATCGTCGGCCTCCCCAACGTCGGCAAGTCGACCCTTTTCAATGCGCTGACCAACAACGACGTGCTGGCCGCGAACTACCCGTTCGCCACCATCGAGCCCAACGTCGGCCTGGTCGAGCTGCCGGACGAGCGGCTGAAGAAGCTGGCCGAGATCTTCGGTTCCGAGCGCATCTTGCCTGCCACCGTGTCGTTCGTCGACATCGCCGGCATCGTCAAGGGCGCCTCCGAGGGAGCGGGCCTGGGCAACAAGTTCCTGGCCAACATCCGTGAGGCCGACGCCATCTGCCAGGTCGTCCGCGTCTTCGCCGACGATGACGTAGTGCATGTCGACGGCCGCGTCGACCCGGCGTCGGACATCGAGGTGATCGAGACCGAGCTCGTCATTGCCGACATGCAGACCTTGGAGAAGGCGCTCCCGCGTCTGGACAAGGAAGCGCGCAAGAACAAGGAACTCAAGGCGCAGCACGACGAGGCGCTCAAGGCTCAGGCGTTCCTCGACGAGGGCAAGACGCTGTTCAGCGTCAAGGACAAGCTCGACTTCTCGCTGCTGCGTGAGCTGAGCCTGCTCACCACCAAACCGTTCCTCTACGTCTTCAACGCCGACGAGGCCGTCCTCACCGACGACGCGAAGGTCGCCGAGCTGCGGGCCTCCGTCGCGCCCGCCGACGCCGTGTTCCTCGACGCCAAGGTCGAGCAGGAGCTGCTCGAGCTGGACGAGGAAGACCGCCAGGAGATGCTCGACTCCATCGGCCAGTCCGAGCCCGGTCTGCACGCCCTCGCGCGCACCGGCTTCCACACCCTCGGCCTGCAGACCTACCTGACCGCCGGCCCCAAGGAAGCGCGCGCCTGGACGATCCACAAGGGCGACACCGCCCCGCAGGCCGCCGGTGTCATCCACACCGACTTCGAGCGCGGCTTCATCAAGGCCGAGATCGTCTCCTTCGACGACCTCGTCGCCGCCGGTTCCATGAACGCCGCCAAGGCCGCCGGCAAGGTGCGCATGGAGGGCAAGGAATACGTCATGCAGGACGGCGATGTCGTGGAGTTCCGCTTCAACGTCTAGCCCTCGGGCTCCCGCCAGCAGCGTGGAACTCGCAGAACCCGCGGAGCTTCAGGACAATCTGTCCGAAGCGGCCGCGGGTTCTGTCGTATCGGGTGGAGCTGCGAGGACTGGCCGGACGGCGGAAGTCTGTGCGTTCAGTGCGCTGGTCGAGCGGAGGGCGGGTCCTGATGGCCTCCGAACGGGTGCTTCCAGCTGCGCTCATCGGTGGATTCGACGCTGCCGCCGGTGTCGCTCGCGGTGTGGTGGGTAGTGCTCGGCGCCGTCCCGGAAGCGGCGAGTTGGTCGCGCTGTTGGGTGAGTGCGGCCTCGTTTCGACGCGATTGATCCAGTTCGTTGCGCGCGGCCCGCCCTCGTCGGGAAGTGCGTCGGGCACCCGCTAGTACGAGGCTGAGTCCAAGGACGCCGACCGCCCCGATGACGATTCCGTAGAGCAGCAGGGCGCCGGTGGATCCGGTCACGTGGTAGCCGAATACCGAGAAGTCATCGGTCAACGCGTGCTCGCTTCCCCCGTTGGTGAGGACGCCCGCAACACCGACGACGACGGCGGCGATGAGGATGATCAGGCCGATGATGACGATCATGGCAACTCCAGGTGGGCGAGAAGGGCTGTTGGAGGCTGAATACCCGTTTCGGCGCCACCTCACACCTATGGGACCCTTTCGCCGCATCGCTCGTGAGTGGCAGGCCTCGTCAACGGTAACGATCTGCTAAGGCCTGTGGCCGAAGCTGCGCGGGGCGTGGCTGCGGTCATGAATGCTGCACAGGCGACGCTCGTCAAGCGAAGCTGTTCCGCCCTGTCTGTGGTGATGCTCTGTGTCGCAGGCTTGTTGGTCGCGGCATCTGGGAGCAGTGGGGCCGCACCGCCGCCGGGTTGGCGTTACACGATGGTGGCGTTCAGCAACACCAGCGACAGCGAGATGGACGTGTTCGAGTCGCGGGATGGCACCGAATTCCAACTGATCCAAGCGTCGGCGTATCGACGCCCGTCGGGGCTTGTGCGTGACCCGAGCATCTTCCGGAACATCGACGGTTTGTACTACATCACGTACACGACGGGCGGCGGGACGAGCATCGGCTTCGCGCGCAGCAGTGACCGCATCAACTGGACGCACATGGGGGACCTTCCCGTCCCGTTCTGCTGCGCCTTGATGCCGGGGACGGGAGACGGCACGGGTTCAGCGAGTCTGCAGGGCTCCTCGGACTTCTTGGGCTCCTCGGGGTCGGCGGGGTCGTCCGACGGTCCGTCGCTGTCGCCCTTCGTCACCAAGGCGTGGGCGCCCGAATGGTTCGTCGCCATTTCGGTGTGATGAAGGAGCCGGGGTAGTCAGCGGTCCAATCGAGCTCGGGCCGTGGCGCCAGTTCGTGGAACGACTCGGTCGCCGCAGCAGTCTCATCGTGAGGATGCTGCGACGACCGTGGGAATCCCGCCGATCATCGGCCAGGGTCCTAACGTCCTGCCTGCTTCAGATCAGGAGCCGAGCGAACCGGTGTTCAGCGAACCGGTGCTGAGCGAGCCGAAGAGGTCGAGCGACCCGAGCGACCCGAGCGACCCGAGCGAGCCCGTCGACTCCTCGGCCTGAGGCTCGGGATCGCTCTTGGCGAAGTTGGTGGTGCAGCCGTTGAACTTCACGGCGTCGACCAGCGTCGTGGTGGCTGGGAGGCCGCGTCCGATGCTCACGCCGTAGTGGTCGACAACCGCATTCGGGTTGGCCGCCGCAATGTCGGCGAGCGGCACGAGTGCGCGGTCCTGCGCTCCCGCGATGTTCTTCGTGCTCCACCACTTTCCGTTCTGCAGGTTGGCATGAGCGCCGCCCTCGGAGGTATCGACCGCGTCCCCGTCCGGCACCCAGACCAGGGTGGTGAAGCCGTTCTGGAACGACTGGTTCTCGGTCGTGCCGGTCAGCCGCAACTGGAAGGCGGCGGTCGGATTCGCGGCCAACTCCGAGAAGCCGATCTCCTTCTTGATGGCATCGGACAGTTTGATGCCGCCGGCCTCGTGGTAGCTGACTGACCTGTTGGCGGGGCTCTCGACCTCGAGCTTCAGAGCGCCGTCGGAGTCGAGCACGTTCTCGGCGGTGTAGTAGGCGACCTGTCGCTTCTCGTCGTCGAACGGGATGCCCCAGCCGTTGGGGGTGTTCTCGGTCGAAAGCTGCTCGCAGGCAACTTCTTCCGGAGCCTCGCTCGAGCCGAGCGATCCGGTGGATCCGGTTGACGCCTCGCTCGAGCCGAGCGATCCGGTGGGCGCTGCGCCGGCGAGCGCGGGCGCGACGAGTGCGGCGGCGCTGATGATCGCAGCGGCCGAGCCGATGCGGAATGCGTTCTTGGACATACTTCACTCACCTCGTTGGGAGTCGTGGACACGGTTCGACGTCGGGGCGGGCATGTGCGAAGTCCCGCCTGGATGTCTTCAAGTCATTGCAAGCGTCTGCACTGTCGTAGTAGCCGACGCAAACCCCCCTGTGGCCCCCCAAGGTCACAGGTGCCATCCTCTGCTCATGTCGATGAACAGTCGAGCGACCGTCTCGACAGTAGACAATCAACCGACAGTTATCAATACGACTGGTCGGTCTTTATTAACTCGTTGGATTCCGGGCTCGGTAGGTAGATGTAGCACAGGGCGCGCGGCGGTCGGGAAGAAAATGCTGCTCTAGGGCATGTTTCCGACTTTCGGAGGAGGCGATCTCCTGCTTTCGTAGGACGCGTATCGATCGGTCGCCTGGCGGTTTCTGGGCAATCGCCCGTTGTGAGTCACGCCAGCACGTGACTTCAGGCCGATTACCTCAATCGGTTCACTGGCATGACCCACAGCGGCGACGGTCGCTGCTACGTCGTCGACGCGGGGCTCCGGAAGACATCAGCAGATGCAGTCCGGCCTCGACGTCGACCAGGTGGATGCCGTTGAAGTGTCGCAGCCAGGGAAGTCCGGGGGGGGTAGATGCGGGACGCCGTGGCGGTGTCGAGTGAGGGCAACAGGACTGACGGACGGCGCGAATGCGAGTCCGTTTACCGTGCAGTCGGTCTCGCCGCTGACTGTGCGCGCCTCGGCTGCCGGGCGTCGCGGCAGCGGAGGATCGACCGCGGTGGCACCGATCACTGTTGCTGTGACCACGCTCCCGTTTTCGTGCATGGTCACAATCGAAAGTGTGTGGTCACGGCCGTTCGTTGCGGGCGGCCTTCTCTACGATGCCGGCGATTCGCTTGGTCTTGGTCGCGGGTTGCTTGGCGAATGCGATCTGGCTGAGCGCAAACTTGCGGACACTCGGCGGCCAAGCGTCCCAGTGGGTACGGGCCTGTGGATCGGCGTCGAGGGCTGCGGCGAGTTCCGGTGACTCGACGAGTGCCTCGGCGTCGTCGAGCAGGGTCCACAGGCCACGCTGTTTGGCGTCGTCGATGACGGCCTGTCCGGCCGGCTGGATTCGTCCCTCGGCGAGCAGGTCGGTCACGCGTGCCTTGTTGGACGCGGCCCACGCGCTGTTACGGCCGCGTCGGGTGAACCACATGCCCCGCCGGTGCTCGTCGATGGTTCGGGTGTGACCGTCGACCCATCCCCAGCAGAGCGCCTCCCGCACCACCTGGTCGTAGTCGAGCGGGCTGTTCCCGGACTCCCTGCGCCAGAACACAAGCCAGACTCCGCCTGATTCGTCGTGATTGTCACGCAGCCACCCGTGCCATTCGTCGAGGGATTCGGGATGCAGGTGTTCGGCGTTCGAGTGGGCCATGAGGCAAGGCTAGGCGCTGGCCGTCACGCGACCGCCGGCCTCGGCGCAGGCGGGGCGAGGTTGTGGTGGATGTGCCCTGTCGGGGTGGTGATCCGGACGTGATGCCTGCCGTTGGGGGAGTGGAGTGGCTCGGTCTTCCACCCGGGCGCCTGTTTGGCGTAGTTACACGCCTCGCAGAGCCCTTGGCCGTTCTCGAACGTGGTCGGGCCGCCGTCGGCGGCGGGCTGGATGTGGTCGATGTGTCGCACGGGCGCATCGCACCAGGGGGTGCGGCAGACGGGGTCGCGGAGCCGGATCAGCTCGGCCAGGGAAGCGGGGAACAGTCGGGTGTTGCAGTCCATCGCGACCACGGCCCCGGTGTCCGGCCGCGCGTAGACGCGGCGAAGCTCGGCGATACCGGCTCTCGCGGCGGCGTGGACGAGTTCCCGTGCCATGCCTGCGGGAATCGGTCCGTAGCCGCGGACGTGTGCCGCCTCGTGGCCACCAGCGAACAGCGTGCGATCGGATACCGTCAGGTGAACCCGTACCGGGACAGGCGGTTCGGCGGCGTTGTCGGTGTGCGGGGTGATGACGCGGGTGACGAGGGTGTCGGCCATGATCTGCCCGCGGGTCCGCTGGTCGCCGGCGGCCGTCGCGGAGGCACTGGCCGCCGTCAGGGCGGCGTGGCAGGCGACGCCCTCCGCCATGGGAAGCAGGGCTGTCACGTAGGCCATGGTGTCCGGGGCCGGCCGGATCGAGACGCGTCGCTCTGTGTGCGCCCTGGCTTTCCGTCGCACCCACACCTCCTTGTCCGCCTCGTACGCCATCTGCCGTGCGGTGGCGACGGTGTCCTTGTCGCTCATCTTCTCGAGTTGTTCGGGGTCGGCGGCGAGCTTCCTGTCGATGTCGGCTCGATCTTCGGTTGAGAGGCAGGCGGTTTCACGGGCGATCTGGGTTGCGCGCCATTCGGTGATCGATCCTGCACGGAGCGCGGCGAGGGTGTGGGGGAGCTCGGAGGTGAGTGTGGTGGCCAGGCCGAGGTGGATGCCGCCGCGGTGCGGGGACTCGCGCCGGGCGAGGGCGATCTGCGAGGCGATGCCCCGATCTCGGCGTTCGCGTGGCGCTCCCGCATCGGTGGACGTACGGCGGTGATCGGCGGCAAAATCGGAGGTGATCTGGGCTTGGAGTCCCGCCGCAGCGCAGGTGAGGCGTTCGAGGACGCGGAGCAGATCGATGCGGCCGGATTGGTGGTCGGGACCGGTCGCCGCGGCGAGGGACCTGATCCAGCGTTCGACATCGGCGGTAGTCACCGTGTCCACCACGACCCCCTGTTCGCTCATGTGTTCGAATGTACCGGGAGGCGCCGACAACTTCGGCGGTCCGGAGGAGCGGCGCTATGGCACTATCTTCGGTGCTGATCAACATGGCGCGAGCGCGTGGAGGATTTGTGACGCTCTGGATCGTCGACTACGTCGCCGGCGCCCGCGGATGCCCGCTGGTGCTGAAGGGTCAGCTCGATCGCCCTTGGGTATGGGACCAGTTCGACCCCGAGCCGCCGACGGGGGAGCCTCCCTCGGACTATGTGCTGACGACGACGAACCGGGTGATCGATTTCGACTACTGGGCCCTCAACTGGCTCGCGTCGGACAGATTTGTGAGGATCTGCCGGGACTTCGGGATCGGCGTGCATCCCGTTCCCGTTCAGGTCGTGCAGTCGGGCGGACGGCCGACGGTGAAGCAGTACTCCTACCTGAGGTGGTCGGAGTGGGCATCGGTGATCGACCTGGACGCCTCCGAATGCGAGATCGACAAGGTGTATCCGAGCGGAGAACCTGCGTACCACAAACACTTTCGGGACGTGCCGGTCCTCTCGTCGGTCGACACGTTCGTCGTCGACGAGGCGAAGGTTCCGTCCGCCTCGGCGTTCCTGTGCCTCGACCTCGGCTATGAGCTCGTCTGCGACGACGCGTTCAAACGCGAATGCGAGAACGCCGACCTGGTCGGAATGAGTTACACGGACATCACCGAGTACACGAAGGGCGGGTTCTGGGATTGAGTGCGATTGTCTTCCGTACCGTCTACGGCGGGCCGAATCCGGCTGCCGTAACGGCGGCGACCGTGATCAAGCGCGAGTTGCGTAACGTCGACCTGTCGTACGAACTCGACATCTTCCTGCACGTCGGCGGGGCCATCTCCTCGATCGAGGGCCCGTCCGGACTGTACGCGCCGCGCGTATCGGTGGCGCAGCGCCGGATGACCGCGCAGATTCGGATCAACCGCGCCGACGTCCTCGATGCGCCCGACCTGAGTCGGTTCCTGCGGCAGACGATCCATGTGGCGCTGCAGCAGATGATCGAGCGGATCGCAGCCAGGGACAAGACCGTCGACGCGGACGACGAGATCCGCAAGCTCGCGTTCCTCGTGGAGTCGTAGGAGACGCGCCGCAGGCCCCGAAGAAGCCCGCCGCTTCAACGTATAGATCCACTGGTCAGAGGTTTGATCAACGCCTCGGAACGCGCCAGAGCCCGCAGGGAATCGGAACATTGCGTCCACATCGGCCACGCATGCTCACGTCCGGTGTGATTCGGGTTACGCTCGGCCGGCGGGTATCGACAGTGAAGACCCGTCGGCGTTCGAGGCGCACCTTCGCCGCGACAGCACGCCGAACGTGTGGTTCCGTGCTCTTACGAGTGGAAGGCCGGGGACCACTGTGTCCACATCGGCACGGAGATCGGAGGAGTAGGACACAATGGCAGCTTCCGAAAGCGACGCAATCTTCGAGACCCTTTTGGAATCTGCCAAGCGACTGTCGTTCGACTCGAGGAGTCCGCTGGTCTACCAGCCCGAACCCGGCGACGGCAGCCGTCACGGCATGACCCCGGAGTGGTCACCGCTCTTCGGAACCCCGCTGTGGGAGGGCATGTCCGAGGAGGAACGCGTCCGGCTCACCAGGAGCGAGGTCGCGCAGTTCCTGGGTATCGGCATCTGGCTCGAGGTGGGCTTGCAGGTGGCTCTGCTGAGAGCGAGCCACAGCGCAGATCCTGGACGCTCGGACATCAAGTTCCTCTTCAACGAATGCGCGGACGAGAACCTGCACTCGTTGATGTTCGCCAACGCCATCGAGAGCATCGGATCCCGCTTCTATCCGCGCGACCGGATGCTGGACTTCTTCGGTTGGCTCTTCCGCCATATCGCCTGGGACGAGGTCGCGTACGGAATCGTGCTCGCCGGCGAGGAGATCTTCGACGTCATGCAGCGTGACTGGATGAACAGCGACGACGTCGCGGCACCCATCCGCCGGTCCGCCTACATTCACGTCGTCGAAGAGTCCCGGCACATGGCGTTCGCGCGTCGGAAGATCCGCGATCGATTGGTCGGACGCTCCCGCTTCCGGCGATTCGTCAGCACCATCATCATCGCGGCAGGAATGCATCTGATCGCGCGGAGCTTGATCAATCGCCGGGTGTACGAAGATCTCGGCCTCGACTGGAATGTCGTGAAGGCGAACATCGATGGGAACGAACACCATCGGATGATGTTCCGCAGGGCCGCGGAGCCGTTTGTCGAGTTCCTGAGCAGAGAAGGGCTGCTGAACTCCGGCGCCCGATGGATCTACCGCAAGTCGAACCTTCTCTGACTAGGAAACCTTCTCTGACTAGGAGTTGTCGTGGCCCACGTCATCCTGGGACATTGCTGCAAGGACGCGTCCTGTGTGCGGGTCTGCCCACAGAACTGCATCCATCCCGCCCCCGGCGAGGACGGCTACGCGTCCACCGAGACGCTCTACATCGACCCCGACTCGTGCATCGACTGCACCGCCTGCGTCGAGGCATGCCCGGCATCGGCCATCAAACCCGAGCACTCGCTGACCTTGACCGAACTCCCGTATGCCGCCCGCAACAGGGAGTACTTCGCGCAGGTCCCCGCCGCGCCGCGCACCCGCCCGCGCGTGGCCTTCGAGCTGCCACTGGCCGGCCCGGGCGACCGACTCGAGGTTGCCATCGTGGGGTCGGGTGCCGCCGCGATGTACACCGTTCGCGAACTCCTGCAGCGATCGTCGTCGATCCGTGTCACCGTCTACGAGCAGCACGACACGATCGGGGGCCTGTTGCGTCGGGGTGTGTCCCCCGATCACGTCGGTGTGCGCGAGATGATCCGACTGTTCGACGTGCCCTTCGGCGACGACCGCGTCACGATCGTTCCCGAAACCGAAGTCGGCGTGGATATCTCGATTGACGAGCTCAGGGCGAGATTCGACACCGTGATTCTTGCCAGCGGAGCCTCGCAGCCGCGCCAGATCGCCGCCACCGGTGCCGGTGACGAGATCCGTCAGGCCATCGACATCCTGGTCGCAGAGAACTGCGGCACACTCCCGCCGTCCGCGCCTGCCGGACCCGGATGCGTCGTGATCGGCGCGGGCAACGTCGCCTTCGACGTCGTCCGGTGGGCCGCGCGGGTCCGCGACCGCGCGCCCGTGGGTGAGCAGCTCCGCGAACTGGTGATCCTGTCGCGGTCGGCCCCGGAGGCCGCCGCGTTCACTCCGTCGGCGTTCTACGAGCTCCTCGACCTCGCCGACACCGAGGTGCTGATCGACCGCGCCGGCAGCGTGCCGCGCGCCGACGCGGACAGCCCGCTGCTGCGCGCGTTGTCGCGTCTGCCTTCCACCGATGTCGGCGGCGTGCCCGCCCTTCCGGCCGGCGCAGGTCCCCTGCGAATCGTCCTGTCGTTCGGGCAGGAGGTGGCCGACGCCGCGAAGTCCGAGCGCGGCGCCGTCGCGGTCACCACGACCGCTGGTCGGACCTTCCACGCCAACTCCGCGATCTGCGCCACCGGGTTCACCGCCAAACCGATCGACGGCGTTCCGCGGGGCCCCCGCGGCGTCGTGCCGAACCGTCGCGGACAGGTGATCTCCCACGAGACCGGCGATCCGCTCCAGGGGCTGTACGTCGTCGGCTGGGCGAAACGGGGCGCGTCGGGCGGCGTCGGCGACAACCGCATCTGTGCGGCCGAGACCGTGACACAACTCGTCGCGGACCTTCGCTCACGGGCGCCTCGATCGGCGTCCGTCCGGTAACGATCTGCTAAGGCCTGTGGCCGAAGCTGCGCGTCGTGCGCCTGCCGTCATGAATGCTGCAGAGGTGACGCTCGTCAAGCGAAGCTTTTCGGCCCTGTCCGCAGTGATGCTCTGTGTCGCAGGCCTGTTGGTCGCGGCATCGGGGACCGGTGGGGCCACACCGCCGCCGGGTTGGCGATACACGATGGTGGCGTTCAGCACCACCAGCGACAGCGACATGGACGTGTTCGAGTCGGGGGACGGCACTCAGTTTCAACTGATTCAACCGTCGGCGTATCGGCCCCCGTCGGGGCTTGTGCGTGACCCGAGCATCTTCCGGAACACGGACGGGTTGTACTACATCACGTACACGAACGGCGGCGGGGCGAGTATCGGGTTCGCGCGCAGCAGCGACCGCGTCAACTGGACACACATGGGGGACCTTCCGGTCCCGTTCTGCTGTGCCTTGATGCCGGGGACAGGGGACGGCAGGGGTTCGGCGAGTTCGCTCGGTTCCGACGGGTTTGTCGGGTCGGTCGGCTCCTCCGGGTCAGCAGGCTCGGCTGACGGGCCCTCGCTGTCGCCGTTCGTCACCAAGGCGTGGGCGCCCGAATGGTTCGTGGACGGCGACCGCGTCAACGTCATCCTGTCGATGTCGACCGGTGGGGGATTCGTGCCGTATCTGTTGACGGCGATGGATCCGTCGCTCCGGCAGTGGAGCCTGCCCGTTCCGCTCGCCGGCATCGGGGCCGACCACATCGACACCACCGTGGTCAGGGTCGGATCGACCTACCATGCGTTCACGAAGAACGAGACGACGAAGGTCATCGAGCATGCGGTCGCCCCGTCGGCGACCGGTCCCTACACCTTCGTCCCACCCGGAAACTGGGGCACCCTGGTGGAGGGCCCGGCGATTGTCCAGTTGCCGAACGGGGTCTGGCGGATCTATTTCGACGCCTACACCGAAGGAAAGTACCTCTATTCCGACAGCGCGGACGAGATGGCCACCTGGTCGCCTGTGCAGGAGATTCCGGGCCTTTCGGGGAAGGTGCGCCACTTCGGCGTGATGCGAGAGCCAGCATGACACCGGCTCGGCGGTCGGCGGCCGCTCAGCGATCCGAGATGGGTGCCTCGCTCGACGCCCGCCGCCTGACGAAGCGCCGCGGCACGCCCGACAGCGGATCGGTGAATTCCGGTTCCCGCGAACTCGTTCAGCGTCGCGTAGTCGGGCTCACCGGAGCCGTGGTCGACGCCCCGTAGCTCGGCACGGCGGGCCTCGATGTGGTTGCGATCATGCTTTTCCGCGGCCCTGCGGCTCCGTCGGTATCGACGTCCTCAGGACCTGGCACGACGGCAAGCCCGAACGACCGCTGGCAGGGCAGCCGCTGAGAGCAGATCCGCGACGGTCAGCCCGTGACTCGGGGTGACGACGAACAAGACGGGGCCCTCGACCGGGTTGTTCACGAGGAGCCACAGCACGGCCGCGACAAGTGTCGTAGCGGCCGAGAGCTTCGACGGCCGCGCCAGGCACGAGGAAGCGGCCGTCAACAGCAGCGTCAGTACCGTCAGCGGGAAAACCAGTTCTGTCCAGCTCGTCATGTATGGCTGCTGCGAGCTGGGGTTGGCCCTGCCTGGCGGCAGCCTGGCGTCACGGGCGCCTCGCCCAGCGTCCGCTGGGTGACGAACCGCCGCGGCACACCCGACAGCGGATCGGTGAATTCCAGTTCCCGCGCGAGCAATTGGAGCGGAAGGGAATGATCGTCCGGCGCCTCGGGCAGCAGATCGGGGTACCAACTGTCGCCGAGGATTCCGACGCCGAGTGCCGACAGGTGCACTCGCAGTTGGTGCATGCGCCCGGTGTGCGGACGCAGGATCGTGTGCAGCACGGCACGCCCCGAGGCGCTCATGCCGGTGCCAGACACCTCGATCAGCGTCTCGGAGTTGGGCTCGCGGGCGTCGTCGACGACCACCCGTAGCTCGCCTCTACGGGCCTCGATGTGGTTGCGATACAGGACGGGAACGGTGTGCCCGCCGATCGCCGGTGCGTCCGCATCCCAGCCGGCCGGGAGCGCCGACACCGCCTCGTAGACCTTCACGATCCGCCGCTTCTCGAACAGCGACTGGTACGCGCCACGCGTCTCGGGGCGGGCGGAGAACAACACCAGGCCGGCGGTCGCCCGGTCGAGCCGATGGATCGGCGTCAGGTCCGCGTTGTCGAGGCGGGTCCGCAACCGTACGAGGGCCGACTCGCGCAGGTAGCGCCCGCCCGGGGTGGTCGGGAGGAAGTGCGGCTTGTCGATCACCACGAGGTCGTCGTCGACGTGCAGGATCTCCTCCTGGAACGGCACCGGAACCTCCACCGGCAGGTCGCGGTAGTACCAGATGAACACGTGTTCGCCCAGCGCCGTGCCGCGGCCGATCGGGCGGCCGTCGATACCCACGATTTCACCGGCGTCGAACCTTCGGTGCAGGTCGTCGGCCTCCATGTGGTCGAATCTCGCGACGACGTACTCGGCGATCGTCGCCCACGGGCCGGACGTCGGCACGCGCAGTCGCGTCGGTCCGACCCCGTCCTTGACAGGCAGCGGTGAGGGCATCGGCATACGCGCCATCATCCCACCGGGCCGTTGTCAGACGTGTCGGAGGATGGCCCCGGTGGCGCGTGATAGTCACGAACGTCGGACGGACGTCAGCTCACCGCAAGTCGGTACACCCCGTTGGTGGCGGCGTCGGAGAAGTAGAGGGACGTGCCGTCCGGCCCGATGGCGAGACCGGTGAGTCCGCTCTTGCCGGTCTCGAACACCCGCAACTGCTTTCCGCTCCAGGCGAACTCGACGATGCGACCGGACGCGTTGTCGGCGACGAACCATGAATCAATGCCCGCGGCCAGGCCGGCCGGACGCTCGACGGCACCCGCCGGGCTGGCGTCCTCGCGGATCGCGTTCCACACGTAGGAATACTCGGACAGCGTCTCCATCGGGCGGATCCACTTGTCCCCGGCCGCGGCGATGGCCGCGTGGTTACCGCGCCGCTCCACCCACTCGTCGACGGTGGCGGGGTCGTCGCCGTCGCCGGGACCGTTCTCGATGTGGCTCCAATGGATGACGCCGGGCCCGCGCTCACCGTGGCTCGCGGGTGAGTCGTTCCAGTTCTCGACCATCACCTCGGTGGTACCGCTGTGGGGCTGGAATCGTCGGACGACACCGGCGCCGGTGTCGGAGTAGTACACCCAGCCGTCGTGCTCGAACATGCCACTCGGCACGGCGTCCACCCGCTGGTACGGCAGGTCGATGAAACGTTTGGTGGTGCCGTCACCGTGGAAGCCGTTGCCCTCTTGGTGATCCCGATTGAAGTCGACGCGCGCGACATGGCCCGGCCCCTGGCAGACGTTGGCGGCGTCGTGCGTTCCGCAGCCGTCGAGGATGAAGAACGCATTGACGTCGTCGTGCAGGATGCCGGTGCCGAGTGGGTTGCCGTGCAACATGTCGAGGTGGCTGCCCTGGCGCGGCCACGCACATTGCGACGTCGCATCCGACCAGTATTCGGACGGGCACTGGTTCTGCGGGGTGTCGTCCGGCGGATCGTGGCTGATGCCGGGCTGCGGCCAGTCGGCCATGTACGGCTTGCTCTGGCCGGCGAGTGCGAAGGTGTTGGTGGAGAACAGCGTCGGGCCCATGAAGTTGTTGCCCTTGAAGTGGGCGTTGCGCTCGGGGTTGAGCTTGAAGTCGATCCCGCGCACCTCGTTGTTCGAGTTGTTCGAGACCGCGAAGAACTCGCCGTCGTCGGTGAAGGCGATTCCCGACGGCTGCGCTGTGAAGTGCTCGCCGTAGCTGTCCTGCATCACACGGGCCGAGCCCGCGACAGCCGTGTCGATCACGGTGATGGAGTCGTTGCCCGCGTTGGTGACCCACAGTTCCGTGCTGTCGGGGCGGACCGCCAGCGCAGTCGGCGAGTTCAGGTAGTCGCCCACCGCGACGGTCTCGACCGCGGTGCCGGACGGTCCCTCCGCCTCCGCCTCCGGTGTCGAGCAACCGGACAGCGCGAGCGCCACGACCACCGCCGAGGTCCCGAGCAACAGACGGGCAGGACGGCCGAGCCGGCGATTCATTGTGTTCCTTCAATCCGATCGGCAGGCCGACGTGCGTGTCACGTCAGCCCCCGAGCGGCGGCCATTCTCGCATACACATGACCGTTCGGTTCTATTCGCCCGCACCGCGTGCCTGCGCTACTCGCAGGCGACTCCGTCGTTGTCGCGGTCGAGTTTGCTGCTGTAGCCGGGCTGTCCGGCGTAGATCGGGGCGGCACCCGCGGCTCGGGCGGCAGCACAGTTGGCGTAGTGCACGCCGACGCCTTGCGGCGCGACAGGCGCAACCAGCGGTGCCGGGGCGGGTGCGGGTGCGGGTGCGGGTACCGGTTGTCGGATCGCCGCGGTGGCCGGCGGCGCGACGGTCGTCGGCGCCGCCGATGCGGGTGCAGGCGCTGCGCTCACGCGGGCGGGAACGCCCCCGCAGTCGCCGAGCACTCTGACAATTGCGTCCTTCTCTGCCTGGGTCACCCACAGTCCGTAGGCGGCCTTCACCTCGACCTGCCGGGACACATAGGTGCACCGGTAGACCTTGTTGGGCGGCAGCCACGTCGCGGCGTCCCCGTCGCTCTTCTGCCCGTTGGTGGGGCCGTCGACGGCCTGGAGGTTGCGCGGATCGTTTGCCAGGTTGCGGCGAGCCGACTCGTCGAGTTGCTGCGCGCCCTTCTGCCAGGCGTCCGACAGCGCGACGACGTGGTCGATCTGTACCGCGTTCGAGGTTCCCTCGCCGCGGGTGAATTCGATGGTCCTGCCCGTGTACGTGTCGTCGAGGGTGCCCGTCAGAACCGTGCAGTTGTTCGATCCGGGTTTGACGGTGATGTCGGTCAGGTCGCGGCGGAGGATGTCATTGCGGGTGTCGCAACCGTTGCGGCCACCCGCAACGGTCACATCGTCGGACCAGGCCTGACCGAACAGGGCCCGGTCGTACCCGGTCTTGGGCGCCCGGCCCTTCACCGGCAGCGCCTCGAGCGTGGCGAGGGCAGTGGTGGCCGCGTCGGAGGTCAGCACCGCGACCGGGGCGGCGGCGCGCGTCGTCGAGGTTGCCGCGGGGGTCGTCGTCGATGATGAAGCGCTCGGCAATGTCAGGGTGTCCCCGGCGGAGTCGCTGCTCCCGCAAGCGGTCAATGACGCCACGACAGCTACACCGATCGCACCTGCAAGGAGCGTCGAGTGCATGCGGCGGATCAACGGCAGCGGCCGACATGATTCCAGGGCGAGGGGAGCGGGCACGGTTGTTCCTTCGACAGAGCGGGGGTCGGCGTCACGCATCGACTCGGGTGGGGGTCGTCGAGCGATGACCGATTTGGGCACGAATCGCTATGTCTACCAAAACGGATCGGCGTACGGGCGGGAAGCGGTGAGATTCGGAGTGTCGCTCAGTGAGTGCTGGTCGGGCGGTTGCTGCGACATCGGCCGAGTAGCCTCCGCAGTAACCGCCCGATCGACGTCTCTGGCGGGAATGAGGCTCGAGCTCAGTTGACCGGCGCGGCGTCTCGTGCCTTCCACCACGACCAGGCGGCCGTCACGATGATCGCCCCGGCGAGCGATCCGATGATGCCGCTCGGACGCAGTGCGAGACCGTCACCGGCGATCAGACTGATGACCAGTCCGCCGACGAACGATCCCCCGACGCCGGCGGCACAGGCCAGTCCCCAGTCGATTCCGGCCTTCGACTTGCCCACGATCAACTGGGCGACGGCGCCGACGAGCAATCCGAACAGGATGATCCCCATGATCAGCATGGCGGGAGTATAGGCAGCTCAGGTGCCACTCTGTGCCGAATACGACACATTCCGGGCGGCATTCGTGTCGTGATCGAACTCGAGTGATCCGAACTCTTGAACTCCCAGCACGGGGGCCTGCGTCGACTCGGGAACTCGGTCGGTCCCGTTGACCGCGCCCCGGGTGGCACCCAGTATTCGTCGCATGATCTTCGGCAGCGTCGACACCCTGGCCCGCCGGCACGCCTTGCCGGCCTGCTGCGTGTGTGCCCCCTGTCCGCGTTCCTGTTGACGTCGCAGGTCCGCGCCATCTGAGCGGATCCCTCTTTCACTCTCACCCGCCGGTCGACTCGACCCGCGCCGGGTTTCTCGAGCACTCCTCACGTACGTACCGGAGGTTTCCATGCGTCGTTCGACGCGAACACGTTTCGTCCTCGCCGCTCTGACGGCCGTTTCCGCTCTGACGATCGGAGCCTGCAGCAGTTCCAGCGCGTCGGAGGCAACCGACTCCGCGGGCAACCCGCAGGCCGACGTCACCCTGCGCATCGGCGACCAGGTCAAGAGCACCCAGTCGCTGCTCGAGGCCGCCGGCGCACTCGACGGCCTCGACTACAAGATCGAATGGTCGACGTTCGAGGCCGGCCCGCCGCTGCTGGAGGCGCTGGGCGCCGACAAGATCGACGCCGGCGGCACCGGCGATGTGCCGCCGGTCTTCGCACAGGCGAACGGCAATTCGGGCCGGATCGTCGCCGTGCAGGCGCGCACCGGCGCCAACGACTTCCTGCTGGTGCCCGCGAACTCGACCGCCACGTCGATCGCCGACCTGAAGGGCAAGAAGATCGCGGTGACGCAGGGCTCGAGCTCGCACGGTCTGGTGCTGGGTCTGCTCGAACAGGCGAAGCTGCCCGTGTCGGACTTCCAGTTCCAGTTCCTCGGCCCCGCCGACGCGTTGAGCGCATTCACCGCAGGTCAGGTCGACGGTTGGGCGGTGTGGAACCCCTACTCGACCATCGGCAAGAACACCGCGGGCGCCAAGGTGATCGCCGACGGCAGCGAGGTGACCACCGGGCAGTCCTACTTCTCGGCGGCGTCCGACGCACTGGCCGATCCGGCGAAGACGGCGGCGTTGGCCGACTTCTTCGAGCGATTGTCCCGCGCGCAGGTGTGGGCGGACGCGCATCCCGAGGCGTGGGTGCCGATCTTCGCGAAGTTGACCAAGCTGCCCGAGGACGTCGCCGCGGCCTCTTTCGACACCTCGAAGGGGCGCTATGTACCGATCGACGATCAGCGCATCGCGAAGCAGCAGAAGCTGATCGACCTGTTCGCCGCAGCCGGGCTGCTGAAGCAGGCCCCGGTGGCCGCCGACTGGTTCGACGCACGGTTCAACCCGCAGATCCAGGCGGGTGCGAAATGACCCTAGTATTGACCAAGGACGTCGCGCCGTCCGACGTTCGGGAGGATGTCGCCCCATCTGCGAGCGCGAGACCGAGACGCTCCTGGAAACCGTTGCTGCGGCTGATCTCTCCGCTGGTCCTGCTGGTGCTGTGGCAGGTGGTGAGCAGCGCCGGCCTGGTGTCGGACAAGACACTGGCCTCGCCCGCGCAGGTCATCTCGGCCGCGAGGGAACTGTGGTCCGACGGTAGCCTGCAGGACGCCTTGGCCGTGTCGGTGCAGCGAGTGCTGCTGGGCGTAGTGCTCGGCGTCGCGCTCGCGGTGCTCCTCGGGGTGCTGGCCGGGTTCTCCCGGATCGTGGAACTCGCGATCGATCCGCCGATCCAGATGCTCCGGACCGTGCCGTTCCTCGGCCTGATCCCGCTGTTCATCATCTGGTTCGGCATCGGGGAACAGCCCAAGGTGTTCCTCGTCGCGCTCGGCGTGATGTTCCCGCTGTATCTCAACCTGTTCGCCGGCATCCGGAGCATCGACGGCAAGCTGGTCGAGGCGGCGGAGACGTTGGGGCTCGGTAAGTTCCAGCTTGCCGTCCACGTGATCCTGCCCGGCGCGCTGCCGCAGGCGTTGACGGGACTGCGGATGTCCCTCGGCGTCGCGTGGCTCGCCCTGATCGTCGCCGAACAGATCAACGCCGATGCCGGCCTCGGCTATTTGATCAACAACGCCCGCATCTATTTCCGCATCGACATCGTCATCTTCGGCCTGCTTGTGTACGCGTTCCTCGGTCTCGCGACCGACGGGGTGGTGCGGGCCCTGGAAGGAAGGCTGCTGACATGGCGCACGACGTATCAGGGCGCGTGAGCGAGGCTGTCGTCACCGCCCGCGAGGTGCGGCGCGCCTTCGGGGCCGACGTGGTGCTCGACGGCATCGATCTCACGCTGCGCCGCGGCGAGATCGTCGCGCTGGTGGGCCGCAGTGGATCCGGCAAGTCGACTCTGCTGCGGACCATCGCCGGACTCGATCACGGTCACGAGGGCCACATCGACGTCGACGGCTCCGTCGCCGTCGCGTTCCAGGAACCGCGGCTGCTTCCGTGGAAGCGGGTGCACCGCAACGTCTCCCTGGGGCTACCGGGCGAGAACGGCAAGCGGCGCGCGATCGATGCCCTGGCCGAGGTGAACCTCGCGCACCGCGTCGACGCCTGGCCGCTGACCCTGTCGGGTGGGGAGGCGCAACGCGTGTCGCTCGCCCGAGCGCTGGTGCGCGAGCCGGACCTGTTGCTGCTCGACGAGCCGTTCGGGGCGCTCGACGCACTCACCCGAATCACGGCGTACGAGTTGCTGATCCGGCTCTGGAAGCGGCACGGATTCGCAGTCCTCCTCGTCACCCACGACGTCGAGGAGGCGGTGCTGCTCGCCGACCGTGTCCTCGTCCTCGACGGCGGCCGGATCGCCCACGACGTCGCGGTCACCGCGTCGCGCCCACGCTCGCGGGCCGACGAGGACGTCGTCGCGCTGCGCAAGCACGTTCTCGCTCATCTCGGTGTTCTCGAAGGGATTTCAGCATGACCCTGCACTTCCACTGGTACCTGCCCACGTCCGGCGACGGACGCGAGGTGATCGGCGCGCTCGAACCGCGGGAGGCGTCGGGACGGGCATCGGAGTTCCGCCCGGCGTCGCTCGACTACCTCACACTCGTGGCGAAGACGGCGGAACAGCTCGGCTACGAGGCGGTGCTCACCCCGACCGGAACCTGGTGCCCCGACGCCTGGATCACCACAGCCGCGCTCATCCGGGAGACCCGTACACTCGAGTTCCTCGTCGCGTTCCGGCCGGGACTGATCACCCCGACCCTCGCGGCGCAGCAGGCCGCCGCGTTCCAGGAGCTGTCGGGCGGGCGTCTGCTGCTCAACATCGTCACCGGCGGCGACGCCGAGGAGCAGCGACGGTTCGGCGACTTCCACACCAAGGAGGAGCGGTACGAACGGACGGGGGAGTTCCTCGACATCGTGCGCGGCGCGTGGGGTGCGGCACCGTACGACTTCGCCGGCAAGTACTACACAGTCGAGGGCGCGGCAGCGTACCCGACGCCGTCCCCGGCACCCGGGATCTTCTTCGGCGGCGCCAGCGAACCGGCACTCGACGTCGCGGCGAAGCACGTCGATACCTACCTCACCTGGACCGAGCCACCGGCGAAGGTGGGCGCGCTGATCGACGACGTCCGCCGCCGCGCCGCGGCCCACGGCCGGACACTGAGCTTCGGGATCCGCGCCCACGTGATCGCCCGGGACACGTCCGAGGAGGCGTGGGCCGAGGCCGACAAGCTCGCCGCGCGGATCAGCCCCGCTCAGATCGAGCTGGCCCGCACCCGCCTGGCGCAGAGCGAGTCGGAGGGGCAGCGGCGTCAGCTCGGGCTCAGCGCGGACCTGCGCAATCTCGAGGTGTATCCGGGGCTGTGGGCAGGCTTCGGTCTCGTCCGCGGTGGCGCGGGCACCGCACTCGTCGGCAGCCACGAGGAGGTGGCGTCGCTGATCCGGGAATACGCGGCGGTGGGCGTCGAGCATTTCGTCCTGTCCGGTCAGCCGCACATCGAGGAGGCCTACTGGTTCGCCGAGGGGGTGCGGCCGATTCTGTCGCGGCAGGGGCTGCTGCACGCGGCCTGAGCCGTCGCGGCGTCGACGGAAAACCGCTTGTCCGTCCCCGGGGATCGGTCGTATCGTGACAGTGATTAGCCGCCCGAACGATCGAAGGACCGGCCCCCATGGACCCGATCACCGAACGCGACCTCCGAGCGTCGTTCGTCAACTGCTCGAAAGGCGATGCGAAGCGCCTGCCCGCACCGCGCGATCTCGACGATCGGCCCTGGGACGATCTCGACTTCCTCGGCTGGACCGATCTCGCGTTCCCCGGCCGCGGCTACGTCGTGCTCCCGCGGGAGGACGGCCCGGTCGGCATCGCTATGCGGTTCGAGCCGAACGGGTCGGGCAAGTCGCAGATGTGCGCGATCTGCCTCACCACGCACACCCGCGGTGGCGTCGCGCTCATGACCGCGAACAAGGTCGGCGAGTCGGGCCGCGCCGGGAACTCGGTGGGCATCTACATGTGCATCGACCTGGCCTGCTCGCTCTACGCCCGCGGCAAGAAGAAGCCCGCGCTCGGCAGCCGGTACCGCGAGAACCTCAGCCCGGAGGAGAAGACCGAGCGGGTTCGCGGCAACATCAAGGCGTTCGTCGACAGGCTGTACACCTGACCGCGAGTCGGATCAGTGGGGGAGGGCCAGGCCGAAATCCACTGAACCGTCCGGGTTCACGTCGTACACCTCGATCCCGTCGGTGACGTTCGCCCCGTCCGTTCCCGTCGATACCGCGATCTTGTTGCAGGCGTTGCGCATCATGTCGATCACCATCTCGACGGCCTCGGCGGGAGAGAAGTGGGCGCGCACGTCCGCCACGACCACTGGGTCGAGGTGTCCCGGCTGCCAGACGAGGGCGTCGGTCAGCGCGAGCGCCGCCTTGTGTCTGGGTGACAGGTCGCTCGCGGCGTAGTCGTCGACCGCGTCGTAGATCGCCTCGTCACCGCCGGCCAGCATCGCGGTGCGGTTGCGCAGCGACTTGCACAGGCGGCAGTTGTGTTGCCGCGCCTGGTACAGGCGCACCACCTCGGTCGTCACCGGATCGAGTTCGCGCACCCGCGCGACCTCGACGAGCGTGCGCTGGATCAGCGGCCACGGCTCGCCGGTGGTGTCCCACTCGTCCGGAACGATCCACCCCGGCTCGCTTGCCGTGAACAACGCGTCGAGACCCGAGCGCATGCGCGGCACCCAGTCGGCAACGTAGAGCGACTGGACGAATCGACCGGTCTCACGCCCGAGCGCCGTCGACAGAGCCCCGCGCGCGGTGTCGTCGATCATCGACACGTCGACGGTGAACTGCTCGGCGAACTCGAGAGGCACGCCGATCGTGGCACCGCCGCTCGGGGCGGGGGACGGCAGAGACGGCAGCGACAGCGTCCGCGCACAAAGATCCCGGGTACGTGCGACGAGGGAGTCGTCGCCGACCGTCGGGACGAGCGCGACGAGGCGATCGGTCGTCGACGCCACGTCCGGAGCGAAGCGGCGCAGTGCCGCGGCGCCGCTGTAGCGTGCCCAGTCGTCGTGTTCGGTCATGCTCGTCACCGTCCTCGAGTGCGGTCTGTCCATCGCGATCCATTGAACGCTGCCGGACGGTAATTCGCTTGCCCGATCCCGGAATCGCTCTACGGTGGGAGTATCAATCATCTCGGCGACGTCATGGGCGATCCCCGTGCGGTCGCCCATGACCGGAGCAGGACAGTGACACCCACCGAGCACGGCCACAACCTGGTGAACTTCGCCAGCCACCTCGACGACGGAACCCTCGCGCAGGCACGCGAAACGGCGTCCATGCCGTTCGTGTTTCCCCACGTGGCGTTGATGCCCGACGCGCACAGCGGCAAGGGTTCGGCGGTGGGAACGGTGATCCCCACCCGCGGTGCGGTGATCCCCGCCGCCGTCGGCGTCGACATCGGTTGCGGAATGATCGCCGCCCGAACACAGTTCACGTTCGCGGACATCGAACAGGCGGAGCAGCGGGGGCGGACACTGCACCTGTTGCGGTTGCGGATCGAGGACGCGATCCCGCTCTCCCCGGGCAACTACAACCTCACGGCGTCGCTCGGGCAGTGGTTCGCGGAGCCCAAGATCGCCGAACTCGAGGAGCGGGCCGCTCGGGACCGCGTCGACCTGTCACATTCCCCGAAGTGGCGTGAGCAGTTGGGTTCACTCGGCGGCGGCAACCACTTCATCGAACTGTGCCTCGACGAGCAGGACCGGGTGTGGTTGTTCCTGCACTCCGGTAGCCGCGGTGTGGGCAACAAGATCGCGCAGAAGCACATCGCGATTGCCCAGAATCTTTGTCGGACATGGCATATCGATCTGTCGAACCGGGATCTCGCCTACCTGGCGGAGGGCACGCCCGAGTTCTCGGACTACATCCGCGAACTGCGCTGGGCGCAGCGCTTCGCGCTACTGAACCGGGCGGAGATGATGGACCGCTTCAGCGCGGTGTGCGGCGAGTGGATCGGCGCCCCGGTGGCCGAGGCCGAGCGAATCAACTGCCACCACAATTACACCGAGCAGGAGGAGCACTACGGCGAGAAGGTGTGGCTCACACGAAAGGGCGCGGTGGATGCGCACGCCGGCGTCGACGCCGTCATTCCGGGGTCGATGGGCACCACGTCGTATGTGGTGCGGGGCAAGGGCGATCCGCGTGGGTTGTGTTCCGCCCCGCACGGTGCCGGCCGAAGGTTCTCCCGTACACAGGCCCGCAAGCGCTTCACGGTCGACGACCTCGCCGAGCGCATGAAGGGGATCGAGTACCGGCACGGTGCCGAGTGGGTCGACGAGATCCCGGATGCCTACAAGGACATCGACGTCGTGATGGACGATGCCCGCGATCTCGTGGAGGTCCGGCATCGGTTGCGGCAGATTCTCAACGTCAAGGGCACATAGTGGTCCTGAAATTCGAAGAGCGCCCCGGGAAGGTGCATCCCGGGGCGCTCTTGCGTGACGAGACCGTCGTGCTCAGCTGAACTCGATTGTGCTGCCGAAGTTCACGAGGTTCCCGATCGTTCCGATCAGTGACGGGAACAACGAGATGAGATTGAGGTTCATCGTGGACCTTTCCAGGGCGAGACCGGCGCTCGAGGCGTTATGCGACCGAAATATAGCCCACGAGTATCAGGTGAGAGGCATTTTGCCGAAACCGATGTGGACGATCGTCCAGTATCGACGCGAGCGGTCAGGCCGTCCGTGTGAGCAGTGCGTCGAGGGCCGCGAAGCTGGCATTCATGCCCGCTTCCATACCCGACTCGAGCATGCCGTCGCGGTCCTCCGCAGTCATGAAGATCGAGTCCATCACCAGTTTCGTCCGTCCGTCGCCGAGGTCGACGAACTCGATCGTCTCGACGGAGGTGTGGGTGGGCATGCCGTCCCACTCGAACGACCAGACGATGCGCTCCATCGGTGTCACTTCCCGGAACCGCCCTTCGAAGCCGGCGGTGCCACCTTCGTGGTGCTCGACGAAGCGCCAGTGCCCGCCCCGTTCGAGTTCCCACTTCTCGACGTCGAGGGGGTTTCCTCGTCCCCACCACTGCGCGAGGAGGTCCGGTTCCGTGTAGGCCGCCCACACACGGTCGAGGGGTGCGGCAACGGCGCGTTCGATGTGCAGGCCGCGGTCGCCCGGCGCGGTCACGGTTGCGGCGGAAGTCTCACTGGTCATCGGTCCTCCTGGCGTTCAAGAGGGAAGTGTTGTGTCGGTCAGCTTTTCGGCGACCGCCCACAGCGAGGGCGCAAGGTCCACTCCGCGCGAGCTTCGCGGCGGGTCATAGCGTCGCGTCGGACCGACCAGCGCCATCCGGCCACCCGGGCCGTAGTACCCACCCTGCACGGCGCCCGGACCGGTGGCCGCGAACAGGATCGGTTCGACGCCGTCGCGCACGTCCTGCGACGGCAACATCGTGCGGTCGCTGCCGGAGAACATGCCGTGCCGAGGTCGGTCGCGCCCCAGACTCGCGCCGGCGGTCTGCAGGTTGGTGCGGGTGTAGCCGGGATGTGCGTAGGTACTGACCAGGTTCCAGCCGCGCTCGTCGGCCTCGCGGGCAAGGTGCTGTGCCATGAGCATGTCGGCGAGTTTGGACTGCGCGTAGCTGAGCGCCGGACTGTATCGGTGGCGGGACTGCAGATCGCGAAAGTTGATCCGCCCGTAGTGGGCTGTGCCGCTGGTCATCGTCGCCACCCGTGGCACGGGCGCGTCCAACAGCAGCGGCAGCAGCAGGTTGGTGAGGGCGAACGGGCCCAGAAAGTTGCTGCCGAACTGCAACTCGAATCCGTCCACGGTCTCGAACCTGCTCGGAGGCGACATCACGCCGGCATTGTTGACCAGCAGATCGATCGGTCTGCCGTCGTCGAGGAATCCGGCCGCGAACTCCCGCACGGATCCGAGGTCGGCGAGGTCGATCCGCCGGATCTCCAGTCGGGCGTCCGGGTTCTCGTGCATGATCTCGGCGCACGCGGCCTCGCCCTTGCCCGGAGTTCGGACGGCCATCACGACGTGTGCGCCTGCCGCCGCCAGCCGCCGGGTGGCCTCCTTGCCGGTGCCGCTGTCGGCGCCGGTGACGACGACGTACCGGCCCGTCATGTCGGGAACCTGATACATGGTGGAACCACCTCGGCGATCGATGATGCGCGGGTTCGTTCGCATCCCAATCTACCGCCGGAGCGGTCGACGCCCGGCCGGTTGACGTAGCGGCGCCGTACGCTCGCGACCGGTGGCCGATGATTTTCGGTCGCCGCCACGGTCTGTCCCGAAGAGGAACACGACGATCGGAAGGGCCCCGCCATGCAGAAGATCACCCCGTGCCTGTGGTTCGACACCGAGGGCGAGGAAGCCGCGAATTTCTATGTCGCGCTCTTCAAGGACTCCAAGATCCTGAACATCTCCCGCTACGGGCCCGGCATGCACCGCCCGGAGGGCCTGGCGCTGACGGTCGAATTCGAACTGAACGGGCAGAAGTTCACCGCCCTCAACGGCGGGCCCGAGTTCCCGTTCACCGAGGCCGTCTCGTTCCAGGTGAGTTGCGCCGACCAGGCCGAGGTCGACGAGTACTGGTCGCAGCTCACGGCCGACGGTGGACAGGAAAGCCAGTGCGGCTGGCTGAAGGATCGCTGGGGTGTGTCGTGGCAGATCGTCCCGGAGGCGCTCGGCTCGTACATCGGAGGACCGGATCCGGCCGGTGCGCAGCGCGCCACGCAGGCGATGCTCGCGATGCGCAAACTGGACATCGACGTCATCCGCGAGGCGTACGAGAACGCGTGACGGTTTGGTCGCGCCCGATCGGTGCGGTTCGCTGTAGCCCATGGGATTCAGTCGTGCCGAACTCGAGGCCTTTCGCAATGCGGAGGTGCCGGACCTGATCGGCCCGGAGTGCCGCCTGCTGTTCGTGGGGATCAACCCGGGCCTGTGGACTGCGGCCACCGGGGCGCACTTCGCGCGGCCCGGCAACCGCTTCTACCCGGCGTTGCTGCGAGCCGGCATCGTCGACCGGCGGATCGACCCCTCCGCGGGAATGTCCACCGCCGACCGTGACCTGCTCGTCTCCCGTGGCGTCGGGATCACGAATCTCGTCCGGCGGGCGACGGCACGCGCCGACGAACTCACGGCGGACGAACTGCGGTCGGGCGGCACCGACCTGCGCGAGACGGTCGCGCGAGTACGGCCGAATGTGATCGCGGTCGCCGGGATCACCGCATACCGGAAGGCGTTCGGGATGCGGACGGCAGTGACGGGGCGTCAGCCCGAGGAATTCGCGGAAACGCCACTGTGGGTGGTGCCCAACCCCAGCGGCCTCAACGCGCACGACACCGTTGATTCGCTTGCCCAGGCGTATCGGGCTGCGGCGGTCGAGGCCGGTGTCGTGCCGTCCTGATCTCGGGGACAGGGTCGATCAGCTGGCGATCTCGCGCGGCTTGCGCGCCATCATCCGACGGACTGCGGGTTGGGCGTTCCACCGAAGGGCGCCCAGCATGTCCTTGCTCTTCTCCCACACTGTGTGGTCGAGTTCGTGCCGACCGTCGGCGAGGGCGCGATCGAGATCGTGGTCCGCGCGCCGCAGGACCGAGTCGAAGTCGCGTCGGATCGGCGCGTGCAGGTGGTATCCGAACGAGCGGTGGATCCGCGGGAACCACGGCTTGAACAGGCGGGCCCGATCGTGCAGACCCGACGAGTACGACAGCCCAGCCTTCGGTCGAGTCCGGATGTACTCGGGGAGAAGCCCCTCGGCGGCAGCCCTGACGATCCACTTCTCCTGATCGCCGGACGTCTTCAGGCTCAACGGAATCCGCATAGCCAGCTGCACCAGCTCGCGATCCAGGAACGGAACTCGGGTCTCGACGCCGAACGCCATCGCACTGCGATCCACGCGCTGCAGTTCGGTCCGTCCCAGGTTGAGGAGCTTGTGGGTGAACAGTTGCTCGGCCTGCGCGGTGCCGATGTCGTGATACATCGCGTACCCGCCGAACAGTTCGTCCGAACCGTCCCCGGTGAGAATCACTTTCAGGCCCAGTTCGTGGACGCGCTGGAACAGCGGGATCGACACGACGGCGTTGATGATGTCGCCGTACTCGTCGAGTTCGCCGACCCGGACGGCCTCACGAATCTCCGCCATCCCGATCCGGCGCGGGTCGACGTCGACGACCTCGTGCTGGACGCCGAGTTCGCGGGTCAGCCGCCGGGCGTATGCGAGATCCGGGCTGTCGTCGGTGCCGATCGTGAACGCGACGACGTCGGGGTGCTGCGCCGCCACCTGGGTGAGGACCAGTGAACTGTCGAGACCTCCCGAGAGCACAACGCCGACAGGCAGATCGGTGTCGATGCGGATCCGGATCGACTCGGTCAGCATCGCGCGAACCTGCGCGACCGCGTCCGCCCCGTCGGTGATCGGCCCGAGGCGGTGCAGTTCCGCGAACGGATCGAAGTAGGACAGCTGAACGATGTCGTGGCCGCGCCGGGCCCAGCCGTGGTGGCCGGGGGTCACGGTCCGGATGTCGGCACCGATCGGGACGAGGGCCTTGACCTCCGACGCGACGTACAGGGTGCCGTCGACGAACGAATAGTGCAGCGGACGCACACCGAGGGGATCACGTGCGACGTAGGTGTCGAGCGACTCGAGGTCGACGATCGCGAAGGCGAACTCGCCGCGCAGCCGATCGGCCGCCGCGTCCTTCCACTCGAGGAACGCGTGGAGGACCACCTCGGTGTCCGACTCCGAACGGAACTCGTGTCCGAGCGTGCGCAGTTCGTCGCGCAGCTTGGCGTGGTTGTAGACCTCGCCGTTGTAGCAGAGGACCCACCGGCCGTCGTCCGAGCGCCACGGCTGGACGGCATTCTCGCGGTCGACGATTCGCAGCCGCCGGGTGGCCGCGAAAACGCCGGGGGCGTCGAAGGTCTCGGTCACCTCACCGCGGGTGGAGATTCCGGTGACCATCGTGTCGAGCTCGTCGCTGCGGCCGTGGTCGCCGATGACAAGAGCTATGCCGCACATGGTTTCAGAATCCGATCCGTTGGTTGTAGGCCTGCTGCAGCCCCGTCATGCTCGCGGGACTGGGGCACACGTGCCAGGCGTGGCCCTCGTCGATGACGTTGACCTCTCCGGCGTCGCGTCGAGCGACCAGGATCTCCTCGAGGATCCGGTCCCCGCCGGTCTTGCGTAGCCACGCGAAGGCGATGTCGACTGCAAGTCCGCTGCAGTGGGTGCTGGGTTCGAGGGCGGCGTAGCCGAGGCTCGCGAGGTGGGCCTGGTGGTCCTTGCTCCGGACGGCGCTGTTGAGCCAGATGCCCGCTCGCGCTGCCTCCGGATGCGCGGCGGCGCAGCGCTGTCCGAACTCGTCGGCGATCTGGTTCAGCAGTGCGATCGATTCCGGTGCTGCCCGCGCATACCGCAGTCCGGCGCTCGGAGGTCCCGCATTCGGGCGCACCCGACGTTCTACGGCACGAGTGACCCGTCCGGCGAACGACGTGGGTTGGGTGCGGTACCGGAATCGCAGTTTGCCGGCCGCCCGCAGGGGGTCGAGGTCGACGAGGGCGGGCGAGGACAGGACGTCCGCGGACGACTCGAACGCCGGCAGGTGCCCCCACCACAGCACGTCGATCTGGTGGAGCAATGCGACCCGCACCAGCGCGCGGAGATCCGCCGCGGAACTGCGTGCGCTCGGCACGAATCCCACGACCTGCGCCCCCAGTTCGGTGGCGGCATGGTCGGCCCCTCGCGGATTTCCCGACAGAACCTCGCGGATCATCCCGTCGTCCAGCAGCAAACTCGTGACCGACTGCGCCGTCGACGGGGCGGTGCGAGCAATCGTCTCCGCGATGTCGTCCACCCTGGATCGGTAGTCGTCGAGGTCGACGGCGGGCAGAGTCATCTTCGGTCGAGCCTTTCGGTTCTCAGTGACGCGGTGGGTGACGCCGTCGACACTGATCGTCGAACAACCGTTCAATTCTCCGGGGTGATCGTGGGCGCAGCATTGGGCAAATGTCCGGATTTCCGGCATTGTGCTCGTGCAGAATAACCGCACGCCGGGTCCGTTGCGCAACTGTCCGGTATGGTGCGCCGATTCGGGAGCGCGCCACCCGTTCCCGTCGTGCGCTCCGGGTGATCGCGGCACACTCGAAGGGTGGCTGCCAACGGTGAGGCTCTTCCGCTGTTCGCGACCGACCCGGTCGCGGCGGCGATCCTGGCCGTCGCGTTCCTCGCCGTCCTGCTCGCCGAGTTCCGGATCGGGCGAACGCACCCGGGCGAGGGTTCGCATCGGGACGGGTGGACAGGACTGCTGGTGGGTCTCGGTTTGCTGGCGGCGTACGTCGGCGGTGCGGTGGTCGCCGTGCTCGCGTCGGGCGCGGTGATCACGTCCGGTGCGTGGTGGTTCTTCTGGGTGGGACTGGCCGTGGCGGCGGCGGGGCAGGCGCTGCGCCTTCGGGCCGTCCACGAACTGGGGGAGGCGTTCACGTTCCAGGTCCAGACCGTGGAGGGACAGGGCGTCGTGGACACGGGCCTGTACCGGTTGGTGCGGCATCCGTCGTACACGGGAGCGCTGATCTGTGTGCTCGGCTTCACCATCGCCTACACGAATTGGCTTGCACCGCTGACTGTTCTGGGTCTCGCGGCGGCATACGTCGTGCGGATCCCCCACGAGGAGCGCGTCCTCGTCGAGGGTCTGGGCGAGCCGTATCGGCAGTACATGCACAGGACCCGGCGGCTGATCCCGTTCGTGCTGTAACCCGGCGCGGTGCCGCGCGCAGATTCGTCTCCCGCGCGCGCAATCGTGCGCGCGGGGCGTCAATTCGCGCGCAGCACCGGCAGCACCGGTAGCACCGGTAGCACCGGACCGCCGCTGGTTGAGTCGTCGCGGGCACATGGAAACGGTGAAGGCCCGGCGGAGCGAATGCTCCACCGGGCCCTCGGGGCCGGAGTGTCCGGGCCGTCAGCTCACAGGCCGGGGCGCTTGCCGATCGTCAGGGTGACCTCGCCGGTGTGGGCGAAGAAGTCGTTGCCCTTGTCGTCGACGACGATGAACGCCGGGAAGTCCACGACGTCGATCTTCCAGACCGCCTCCATGCCGAGCTCTTCGTACTCGACGATTTCGACGTTCTTGATGCAGTCCAGCGCCAGGCGGGCCGCGGGGCCGCCGATGGAACCGAGGTAGAAGCCGCCGTGCGTATCGCATGCGTCGGTGACCTGCTTGGACCGGTTGCCCTTGGCCAGCATGATCATCGAGCCGCCCGCCGCCTGGAACTGCTCGACGTAGCTGTCCATGCGGCCGGCGGTGGTGGGGCCGAACGAGCCGGACGCCATGCCGTCGGGGGTCTTGGCCGGACCGGCGTAGTACACCGGGTGGTCCTTGAGGTACTGCGGCATCTCCTCGCCGGCGTCCAGGCGTTCCTTGATCTTCGCGTGCGCGATGTCGCGCGCGACGACCAGCGGGCCGGTCAGCGACAGGCGCGTCTTGACCGGGTGCTTGGACAGCTCGGCCAGGATCTCCGGCATCGGCCTGGTGAGGTCGATCTTGACCGCGGCGCCGTTGCCGGTGCCCGAGACGCCGTCGGTGTCGGTGTCGAGCTGGGTGTCGGTGACCTCGGGCAGGAACTGGCCGGGGTTGAACTCGAGCTGCTCGAGGAAGACGCCCTCGGGGGTGATCTTCGCCTTCGCCTGGCGGTCTGCCGAGCAGGAGACGGCGATCGCGACGGGCAGCGAGGCGCCGTGGCGGGGCAGGCGGATGACGCGGACGTCGTGGCAGAAGTACTTGCCGCCGAACTGCGCGCCGATGCCGATCTTCTGGGTGAGCTCGAAGACCTGCTTCTCGAGCTCGTGGTCACGGAAGCCGCGGCCGGTGATGGCACCCTCGGTGGGCAGCTCGTCCAGGTAGTGCGCGGACGCGTACTTGGCCGTCTTGAGCGCGAACTCGGCGGACGTGCCGCCGACGACGATCGCCAGGTGGTAGGGCGGGCAGGCCGCGGTGCCGAGCGAGCGGATCTTGGCCTCGAGGAACTGCATCATCGAGTCCGGGTTCAGGATGGCCTTGGTCTCCTGGTACAGGTACGACTTGTTGGCCGATCCGCCGCCCTTGGCCATGAAGAGGAACTTGTAGGAGTTCTCGTGGCCCTTGGCGGTGTCCGCGTACAGCTCGATCTGCGCGGGCAGGTTGTTGCCCGTGTTCTTCTCGTCCCACATGGTGATGGGAGCGTTCTGCGAGTAGCGCAGGTTCAGCTTGGTGTACGCGTCGTACACGCCGCGCGCGATCGACACTTCATCGTCGCCGGGGGTGAGTACTTGCTGGCCGCGCTTACCCATGACGATCGCGGTGCCGGTGTCCTGGCACATCGGCAGCACGCCGGCCGCCGAGATGTTCGCGTTCTTCAGCAGATCGAGCGCGACGAACTTGTCGTTGCCCGACGCCTCGGGGTCGTCGAGGATGCTCGCGACCTGCTTCAGATGATCGGTCCGCAGGTAGTGCGAGATGTCGTGCAGTGCGGTCTCGGTGAGCAACCGCATGGCCTCGGGCTCGACCTTCAGGAAGGTGCGGCCGTCCGGTCCCTCGACGGTGGACACCCCCTCGGTGGTGAGCAGCCGGTACTCGGTGGGGTCTTCACCGATCGGCAGCAGGTCCTCGTAGAGGAATTCCGGCATCGTTTCTCCTGAACACGGGCTGTTGAGTTCGCATTCAGGCTAACGGCGGCGGAATCTCCGTCCGAATCGGGGCGTAGGGGAGTCCGTAGCATCGAGGGTGGCCGCAGGGTGTGCGAAAGCTCACCGGGCGTCGGATGCCGACAGGCGTACCCTCAATTGGATAACAAGAAGATAACGAACTGCTGTCTCCCGGTATCGGGTAGATCGGACGGACGGGGGCTCCTCACCGTATGAATACCGCAACCGCGAACGCCGGTGCCGGCTCGTCGACAGGCATTCACCGCATACGTGCCGCGCACGCCTGGCTCGACGTGGCCGTCGTCATCGCAGTGCTGATCTCGACCAATCTCGTCGCGCATTTCACCACGGTGTGGGCGAGCATCGCGACCGTCCCGATCGCAGCAGTAGTTCTCGTCGGACTCACTCGTCGCCGCGGTCTGGGCTGGTCGGAGTTGGGTCTGTCGCCGCGGCACTGGAAGAAGGGGACGCTGTACGCCCTGGCGTCCGTCGGTCTCGTGCTCGCGGTGGTCGCGATCGGTATAGCGCTGCCCATCACGCGACAGTTCTTCATGGCCGATCGCTACGCCACCATCTCCGGTGCCCTCATCGCGTCGATGATCGTCATCCCGCTGCAGACCGTGATCCCCGAGGAGCTCGCGTTCCGCGGCGTCCTGCAGGGCACGCTGTCGCGGGTCTCGGGAGCCCGCGGTGTCTTCGCGGCCGGATCGTTGCTGTTCGGTCTGTGGCACATCGCGTCGTCGCTGGGGCTCACGACGGGCAATCGCGGCCTGACCGGGATCCTCGGCGGCGGGCTGATGGGCCAGATCCTCGGCATCGCGGGTGCAGTTGCGGCCACCGCGGCCGCCGGATTCGTCTTCACGTGGCTGCGTCGCCGCAGTGGCAGCCTGCTGGCGCCCATCGCGCTGCACTGGTCCCTCAACGGCATCGGCGCGCTGGCCGCGGCCCTCGTCTGGCACGCCTCGCTGGCCTGATCCGACTCGTCTCGACCGGCCCGCTCCGCATTGCGCGGGGCGGCCGGTGTCGTTTCGAAGGAAATTTGCCGACAGTCTGGACTGTTTGTAAGTTCCCCGCTACGGTCGACATGTGACTCAGAGCACAGCATCCAGTTCGCGTACGCAGGCCGAGCGCAGTGCGGCGACGCGCGGAAAGCTCCTCGACGCGACCGTCGACCTGTTGGTCGAGGTCGGCTACGCCGGTACCAGCAGCCAGGCCGTGAGCAAGCGGGCGGGGGTATCGCGCGGTGCGCAACTGCACCAGTTCCCCACGAAGGAGTCGCTCGTCGTGGCAGCGGTGGGCCACCTGGTGGACAAGCGCATGGCCGAGCTTCTCCGCGCGCGTCCCGACCCCGAGCGTGGTCTCGAGACACTCTGCGATGCGTTCACCGGGCCCCTCTTCGACGCAGCGCTCGAGTTGTGGGTCGCCGCCCGCACCGATCCGGCGCTGCACGCCGCGATGATTCCGCTCGAACGCAAGGTGGGTGACGCCCTGCGTCTGGGCTTCGCCGAGGTCGTAGGCGATCGCATGAGCGCCGATGCCGTCGACCTGAGTATCGAGATCGCCCGGGGACTGGCGGTCTCCGCCCTGTTCCGCACTCCCGAAGCCGATCGGCAGCTGCGCGACCGCCTGCTGCCCGTCTGGAAGGCGATGGTGACCGAGTGAAATCCGGACCGACTTCACTACCTCCTCACGTCCACACGCTGGTCGTGGGCGCGGGCTTCGGCGGTATCGGCTTGGCGGCCACGCTCCTGCGGGAGGACCCGGCCGCGGATCTGCTGGTCATCGAACGCGCCGACGACGTCGGCGGAACCTGGCGGGACAACACCTATCCCGGGTGTGCCTGCGACGTGCCCAGCGCCCTGTATTCCTACTCGTTCGCTCCGGATCCGAACTGGCGATACGCCTACGGCAAGCAGAGCGAGATCCACTCCTACCTGCGTCGCGTTGCGGACGAGACCGGCGTGACGAGCCGGACAGTGACGGGATGCGACCTGATCGAGGCGCAGTGGGACGCGGGAGTCCGGCAATGGCGCGTGCGCACGGGACTGGGAAGCCTCACCGCGACCGTACTGATCGCCGCCACGGGTGCGCTGTCGGCGCCGAAGCTTCCGGAGGTGTCGGGGGTGGATTCGTTCACCGGCGCCGCGTTCCACTCCGCGACGTGGGACCACGGGTTCGACCTGACCGGTAAACGAGTCGCGGTGATCGGCACTGGAGCGTCGGCCATCCAGTTCGTTCCGGAGATCGTCGATCAGGTCGAGCACCTGACGCTGTTCCAGCGAACGGCGTCGTGGGTGCTTCCGAAGCACGATCGGCTCGTCTCACGGTTCGAACGCACACTGTTCCGCACGCTTCCGGTCACCCAGAAGTTGGTGCGGGGTGTGGTGTACGCGCAGAAGGAGGGCTACGTCGTCGGTATGGCGCATCAACTCTGGTTGCTGCGGCTGTTCCAGCGGCGGGCGGAGGCCTACCTGCGCGCGCAGGTGCCCGACGACGGGTTGCGGGCCGCGCTGACACCGACGTTCACCATCACGTGCAAGCGGATCCTGCTCTCCAACGACTGGTTGCGGACGCTGACGCGACCCGACGTCTCGGTGGTCGCGTCGGGGCTCACAGCGGTCACCGAGACCGGCGTGGTCGACGACGCCGGCAACGAGTATCCGGTCGACGCAATCATTTTCGCCACCGGGTTCACTCCGACCGAGCCGCCGGTCGCGCGACACATCCGCGGCGCGGACGGTCGCACCCTGGCCGAGCACTGGACGGGAAGCCCGTCGGCACATCTCGGCACCACCGTGCACGGGTTCCCGAATCTGTTCCTCATGTACGGCCCGAACACCAACCTCGGCCACAGTTCGATCGTGTACATGCTCGAATCGCAGGCCGCGTACATCGCGGACGCCTTGCGGGTGATGCGAGCCGAGCGGGCGGCGACCGTCGAGGTCACCGAAGACGCGCAACAGCGCTACAACGACGGACTGGATCCGCAACTCGCCCGCACGGTCTGGAACGCCGGCGGGTGCGACAGTTGGTACCTCGACAGCAGCGGGCGCAACTCGGTGATGTGGCCGACCTTCACGTGGCGGTTCCGCAGACGGACGAAGCGGTTCGATCCGGAGAACTATCGGCTCACGGCGGCAGGCGAAGGCAGCCGAGACACCGCTGGTGCGGAGGCTCGCGCATGACGCACTACGACGTCGTGGTCATCGGATCGGGCTTCGGGGGCAGTGTCGCCGCGTTGCGTCTGACGGAGAAGGGCTATCGAGTCGGCGTCCTCGAGGCGGGTCGGCGCTTCGCGGACGACGAACTGCCGAAGACGTCGTGGCGGCTGCGAAAGTACCTGTGGGCGCCGTGGATCGGTTGTTACGGCGTCCAGCGCATGCACCTGCTTCCGGACGTCCTGGTGATGGCCGGCGCCGGCGTGGGCGGTGGATCACTCAACTACGCCAACACGCTCTACCAGCCGCCCTCCCCGTTCTACCGGGACCCGCAGTGGGGGCACATCACCGACTGGGAGACCGAACTCGGTCCGTACTACGAACAGGCGAAGCGGATGCTCGGCGTGCGGACGAACCCGACGGTCACGCCGGCCGACGACGTCATGCGGGCGGTGGCCGACGACCTGGGGGTGGGCGAGACGTTCACATCGACGCCTGTGGGGGTGTTCTTCGGCGAACCGGGCGCGCGGGTGCCGGATCCGTACTTCGGGGGGGTCGGCCCCGAACGCACCGGCTGCACCGAGTGTGGCAGCTGTATGACCGGATGCCGCGTCGGCGCCAAGAACACCCTGGTCAAGAACTATCTACACCTCGCCGAACACGCCGGGGCGGTGATCCATCCGATGACGACGGTCGAAGAGGTGCGGCCTCGGACGAACGGCGGCTACACGATCACGGCACGCAACACCGATCGGATACGCAAGCGCCGAACCATATTCACCGCGGACCAGGTGGTGGTCGCGGCGGGGACATACGGGACCGGACGCCTCCTGCTGTCGATGCGGGAGGCGGGTGCGTTGCCACGCCTGTCGTCGCGGCTGGGCACCGTGGTGCGGACCAACTCCGAAGCCGTACTGGCGGCGGCCGCGCGGGATCGGTCGGTCGACTTCACCCGCGGCGTCGCGATCACGTCGTCGTTCCATCCGGACGACCACACCCATGTCGAGCCGGTCCGGTACGGCAAGGGCAGCAACGCTATCGGTCTGCTTCAGGCGCTCCTCACCGACGGTGGCGGCCGCGTCCCGCGCCCGCTGAAGGCGGTCGGCGTCGCGCTGCGGAACCCGGGCGCCTTCCTGCGAACGCTGTCGGTGCGGCACTGGTCCGAGCGCACGGTCATCGCGCTGGTGATGCAGACCGACGACAACTCACTCGAGCTCACCAGCCGGAAGACGCTGTTCGGCCGCCGTCGACTGACCAGCCGACCGGGACCGGGAACGCCGCCACCCGAATGGATACCGATCGGACACAAAGTGATTCGCAAGGTCGCCGAGCGTATCGGGGGCGACGCCGGTGGTTCGGTTCTCGATTTGGTGAACATCCCGATGACCGCACATTTCCTCGGCGGCTGCACCATCGGTGACAGCCCTGCAACCGGGGTGGTCGATCCGTACCTGCGGGCGTACGGGCACGACGGGCTTCACGTCGTGGACGGTTCGGTCGTCAGCGCCAACCTCGGGGTCAATCCGTCGCTGACGATCACTGCGCAGGCCGAGCGTGCGATGGCGTTGTGGCCCAACAGGGGAGAGGCGGACCCTCGGCCCGTGCTCGGGTCCCCGTATGCGGCGGTGGGGGCGGTCGCTCCGGCGTGTCCGACCGTTCCTGCCGACGCGCCGGGAGCGTTGCGTCTGCCGCTCATTCCGACGGGCCGATCGACGGCCGCGCCGGCCGACACGACAGAAGGGGACGCCCGTGTGGAGCGTGCGTGAGAGCGAGCATGTCCGGGACGACTGGCCGACGAGTCCGCCGCCGCCGTGGCCGGCGACGGTCCGCGCAACGTTGTGGTGGCATCGCGCCGCACCCGCAGCGTCGGCATTCGGGCCGGGCGGGAGGACTATCCCGGTGACACTCGCGATGATGGTCGACTACCTGGATTCACCCGTCGGTCCGTACCGGGAAATCCTCGCCAGCCCCGTTCTCCGGGCACCGTCCCGGCTCGTCGGCGCGCTGCCCGCGATGGCGGTCCCGTTCATCGCGGTCGATTCGGCTCCGTCGGTGCACGGCGGGCGCGAGCACTGGTCCCTGCCGAAGGTGCTCGCGGACTTCGAGGGGGACGTGACGGGGACCGGCGCGGCGGCCGGTGACGGGTGGCGTGTGGAGACCACAGCACACCCGTTCGGCCCGCGGCTACCGATCGTGGGCGCGCTCGGCTTCGCACAGCCCCTGCCCGACGGGAGCCTCGGAAATGCCCGAGCATGGCTGCGGGGGAGGTTCCGCGTGGCACGTGTGAGGGTGGGCGCCACGGGCCCCACCCTGGGAGACTGGATGCTGCCGGGAGTGCATCCCGGCATCGTCATCGAATCCGGTGTCATGAGAACGGGACCGGCGCGGGTCGCGCGGCGGTGACGCGTCCGTCAGGACGCCTCGACCACTCCGGCAAGCGTCCCGCCGCGGAAGTCGGCGAGCAGGTTCGCCTGAGCATCGATGCCCGCCCGCACCGGTTTCGGTAGACGCGTCCATGGTGTCAGCTCGACGCTGAGCTTCTTCCCCGACGTCCGCGGCCGCCACAGACCGACGATCTCGCCGCCGACCGCGACCGCGCCCGGTCGGCCCAGTGTGGGCCACTGCGCCTTGAGGTGCGACTCGTCGGCGACCAACAGTCCGCGATCCTTGAGTTGCAGATACGGATCGAACGGGCCGAGGAGGCGGACCGAGCCGTCGGTGGGTGGGCCGAGCAGCGCGTCCAGATCGTCGGCCAGGATCCACCCGGGTGTGCCGTCGACCGAGACCTCGGTTGCGTCCGTCGGCCAGTGCGCCTTGACGTCTTTGACCGGTGCGTCGAGGTACGCGGCGACGGCTTTCGGATCGGACGGTCCGAAGAACCTCAGATAGCCGCGAATCACGTCGAATCGTCGCTCGGCGTCGGTGCCGGATCGCATGTAGGGCTTGCCGCGCCACCCCGGGATTCGCTCGAGCACCGGCGGTGACGTGTTCGGTCGCAGTTCCAGCCCGGCCTGCAGTGCCGCGAGCCGGAACGGCATCTCGTACATGTGCGTCGCATTGCAGGGACGGCAGAACCGGAGATAGGGATCGCTCATGCGGGCGGTGAGCGCCCCCGACATCGCGCCCTTGACGGTGGGTTCGCGGACGATGTCGCGCATCTCGGTGGCCACCGCCCGCAGTGCGTCCAGCGTCGGAATCCCGGCGGCCTTCAGCGGCCGGTTGGCATCGTAGATTCGCTTGGCCGCATCCGCGTCGGACAGCGGGGCGGTGGCGGTCGCGATCGCCGGCAGATCGGCACGTCGGTAGCTGTGCGGCGCCCCGCGCACGGTCCAGGCGAGTGCGAGATCGCCTCCCGTGTCGGCTGGCGTGCCGCGGAGGCGAAGCGCCCAGGCTGCGCCGTCGGGGCCGGTGTTCTGGACGCCGAGATCGAGGACATCGCAGTCGGTGGGGCCGGACGCGGCGCCTGCGGCGCGATCGAGTTGCTGGGCGTGCCAGCGGTACGAGAGCACCTGGGCGCGGGTCACATCCACCGTCATGACGCGAGTGTAAGGGCGGTCACAGACAAACGTGCGCGGATACTAGACTGCGAGTATGGAAACCGAACCCGGCGAGAAGCTGTCACTGCGCGCGTTGCAGAAGCAGAGGAGCCGGGAGCACCTGATGGACGCCGCGGCGCGTCTGATCGGGGAGCGGGGCTTCCGCGAGACGACGATCGACGACATCGCCAAGGCGGCCGGTGCGAGCAGGGCCACCGTGTACTCGTACTTTCCGAGTAAGGATGCAATCGTCCAGGCCGTCGTCGTGACGATGTGGGATCGGGCCGAGGTCACGTACGTGAACTTCGGTCGGCTCCCGGATTGGTCGCGTGCCACGATCCGAGCCTGGGTGACGAGCGTGGTCGAGATGTGGGAGGCCAGCCGCGACAAGCTGCGTGTTCAGGCCGCGGGCCTGGTTCGCTACGACGAGTTCTATCTCGACTACCACCATCGCTTCGTCGACGCGCTCACCGCGAACGACGAACTGTGGGGGCGTTTCGACGCGGCGGAGGCCGAGCGGCGCGCGCTGCTGCTGATCAGCGGGCTCGAGCTGTTCCTGAACACGTGGATGGTGCGCGGGTGGCGTGCCGACCGCGCGGGCGCGATCGACACGATCACCGACGTCTGGTGCGCCGCACTGCGGTCGGAGTAATCCTCAGCAGTACGTGAACTTGGCCCGCATGAGACCTCCGATCTCGGCCAGCGCGATACGCGCTCGTGCGTGCAGATCGGCGTGCATCAGGAAGCCGTGCGCCACACCGGGATACCGCAGCACTGCAGTCTGGACACCGGCATCGCGCAGGCGATGCGCGTAGTCCTCGGCGCCGTCCCGACTCGGATCGTGCGATGCCGTGACGACGATCGCCGCCGGCAACCCCGACAGATCGTCCGCCAGGCTCGGCACGCCGTACGGGTGGTCCCGGCTCGGGTCGTCGCCGAGATACAGGTTCTTCGTCCACGCGAAGTCGCCGGCCGTGATGATCGGGCCGTCCGCGAACTCGAGCACCGACGGCTTGGTGTCGTCGCGGTCGATACCCGCGTAGATGTGCAACTGGAACACCAGTGGCACACCGCCCTGGTCGCGGGTCTGCAGCGTCACGCCGGCCGCGAGGGTCGCGCCGGCGCTGTCCCCGGCGACGGCGATCCGCTCGCGATCGATGCCGAGGTCGGCGGAATTGGCGTCCACCCACTGCGTCGCGAAGTACGCCTCGTCGGTCGCCACCGGGTATGGATGTTCGGGGGCGAGACGATAGTCGACGCTCACCACCACCGCACCGGACGCCTCGGCCAGGAGGCGGGCGAGTCGGTCGAACGTGTCGATGCTGCCGATCACCAGGCCGCCGCCGTGGAAGTAGACGATCGCGGGGAGATCGCGCGCGTCGACGGGGCGGTAGATCCGCAGGCGCACCGGGCCGTGCGGGCCGTCGACGACGCGGTCCTGTACGTGGTGCATATCCGGTCCGGGGCGTTGCGGAACCGCCTCGAAGGCTGCGCGGGCGGCGTGCACTCCCGCCACGTGCATGGGGACCCAGTCCGCGCGGGTGCCGAGGTAGGCGGCGACATCGGGGTCGAGTTCGAGCATGTTCGGTGTCCTCTCGGGATTCAGGCCGTGACCTTGCCGTCGACGTCGGGCGCGACCCGGATGGCGTCCCAGTCCGCGCGGGTCTGCGGGCTCATTCGGGATACGAACGAATCGAGCTGGGCCCACAGCGATTTGGACACGGTCATGTCGCCGGGTGCCATCACCTGGTCGATCAGGCCCGACCAGGTCTCGGGCGAGTGGTCGTCGGTCAGTGCGCCCGGCGTTTCGGCCTGCACGACGCGGGAGACCAGTCCGCCGCCCACCGTGAACACCTCGCCGGTGAGGGTGGTGTCGGCGTGCAGGAGGTACGCGGCGAACGCCGCGACCGCCTCGGGCGGGAAGTGCACCTGCATGAATTCGCCGAATCCGGGCTGTTCGATTCCGGCGGTGGAGCGGGTCCACGCGGCTGGAAGGATCGCGTTGGAACGCACGCCGATTCGCTTGCCGAGGATCGCCTGCGTCCGGGTGAGCGAGAGGATCGCACCCTTGGCGGCGGCGTAGCCCGGCATCGCTGGGGCGCCGAAACTCCCGTTCGACGAGATGTTGAGGATCCGGCCGCTCCCGGTGGCGGAGAGATGCGGCCACGCGGCCTCGGTGATCCGGTTGGCGCCGCGCAAGTGCACGTCGACGAGGGTATCGAAGTCGCCGCCGGCGCCGGCGTTGTTGATGACGACGTCGAGGCGGCCGAAGGCGTCGATCGCGTTCTGCACGATGCGCTCGGCCTCGGTGAGCACATCGCCGGTCACCCCGACCGCGGTGCCGCCGTCGGCCTCGATCAGGTGGACAGCCTCGTCGGTTCCGGGAACAGTGGCTCCGCCTGCCCAGTCTCGGCCGAGGTCGTTGACCACCACCGAACATCCGCGGCTGGCCAGCAGGCGGGCGTACGTCAGGCCCAGTCCGAATGTGGACACCCCGGTGATGAGGGCGACTTGCCCGTCGAAACGTAGTGGATCCATGGCCGGCAACGCCTTTCGTCGGGGTGGCGCGCAAAGGTGTGCGTCGCGCGTCCGGTGCAGCGGGGACGAGTCGGACGGTAGCTCACGGAAGCAGTCTCCGGTAGACGTTTGAGCAAACAACTAGACTGAGAGTCTGCTAAATGGGATATCGGTATGGACAGGCTCGGTTTGGTCGCCTACTGTCCCGGAACACATCGCCGTGCACCGGATGCGCGAGCTTCATCGGCACTTTCCCGACTCCCGGCCTCGGAATGCCGGGCCTGCAAGGAGATTCCTATGACTTCCAGTACCGCTGTCCCGCTGATCGATGGCGACGATCGGTCTCGGGTGGACCCCGACCTGCTGGTCAACCATCTTCGACGAGCCGATCCGGGCGTCCTGCTGGCCGTCCTCGCGCAGGTCACCGGGGACACCGGCGTCCTCGACCGCTACGCCGACGCGATCTCACACGTCCCGGACGCGCCCGAAATGGCGGGCGTCGCCGATTCCGACACCGTCGACGCGATCGTCGGCGAACTCGCCGCGGCGCTCGCCGCGGACGAGCAGGTCGCAGGCCTCGCGCCGGACGATTCGGACCTGTTCGCGCGACTCGTTCCGCTGGCGCTGGGCGTAGTGCTCGGTGACGAGTTCCTGCCGATGCTGGCCGAGCAGGGTGGCTTCCACCCCGCGCAGCCCGTCCTTCCCCGTACGACGCCGCTCCCGGCCACCCTCGATCTGGCCATCGTCGGAGGTGGTCTTGCGGGCATCGCAGCCGCGCTCACGGCTGCGCGCGAGGGGATTTCGTACGAGCTCCTCGAGCGTAACGACGATCTCGGCGGCACCTGGCTCATCCAGAACTATCCGGGCGTCGGTGTCGACACCCCGTCGTCGTACTACTCGCTTTCCTCCGAGCTGAACCCCGATTGGACCAGTTACTACCCCAAGGGTGGTGAGTACGAGGACTACCTGCGTGACGTCGCCGACAGACACGGGATCCGGGAGCACACCCGGTTCGGCACCGAGGTCGAGTCGCTCGTCTGGGACGAAAAGGCATACCGCTGGAATGTCCACACGCGGTCTACGGACGGCACTAGATCGGTGACGCATGCCGCGGCCGTGATCACCGCGCTGGGCTACCTCAACCGCCCGCAGTTTCCCCGGGTCGAGGGCCGAGAGTCCTTCGCCGGGATCAGCGTCCACTCGGGTGAGTGGGACCCGGCGCTCGACCTCACCGGCAAGCGGGTCGCGGTGATCGGCGCCGGATGCACCTCGGCGCAGATCGTCGACTCGATAGCCGGCGACGTCGCGCACCTGACGCTGTTCCAGCGTCAGCCGCATTGGGTGGCGCCACGCAAGCGGGACAGTGACGACGTTCCCGAGTACCACCGGTGGCTCTCGCGGCACGTGCCGTTTTACGCGAACTGGCTGCGTCTCAAGGCGTTCTGGGGATCGGCGGACAGCGCCTACCCGGTGGTGATCGTGGACCCCGAGTGGGCGTCGACGCACCTGTCGATCTCGCGTGCCAACGACATGCTGCTGCAGGACTGCCTCGCCTACATCGACCGGACGTTCGGTGCCGGATCCGAACTGGCCGCGAAGGTAACACCGGACTTCGCGCCGTTCGGTAAGCGCATCATCCGAGATCCCGGCGGCTACTACCCGGCGCTCGCGCGCGAGCACGTCGACGTCCTGGTCGCGGAGCCCGCCCGTATCGTCCCGGAGGGCATCGTCACCCCGGACGGCGATCTGGTCGAGGTGGACGTCATCGTGTACGCCACCGGGTTCCATCTGGACTTTCTGTCCACCATGGACATTCGCGGACGCGACGGCCGCACCCTGGTCGACGAGTGGTCCGGCAACCCGAGGGCGTACCGCGGTGGCACCGTCCCGGGCTTCCCGAACCTGTTCATCACGTCGGCGCCCAACACCAATCCGAGCCACGGCGCCGGCAACAACTTCGGCATCGAGGTGGCCGTGCACTACATCGTCGAGTGCCTGCACCTGCTCGCCGAACGCGGCGCCCGCACGCTCGAACCGACCCGGGAGGCCTACGACGCGTACATCGCCGACATCGACCGGGCGATGGAGGACACCGTGTGGCGGCACACCCCGAACGCACACACCTACTACCGCAACGGCAGCGGACGGGTGATCGTCGCCAGCCCGTGGCGACTGGTCGACGTGTGGCAGCAGCACCGGACGCCGATCGAGGAGCACTTCGTTCTTCGATAGTCCCCGTGAGCCGGGTGGGTTCCGCACGCCAGCGCTGCCGCCCGGCCGTCCCGCTCGGTGGGCGCACCGGTTCCGCGTCGCGATGTCCGTTCTTACCCTGGATCATGTCGAACTGCAGCGTCATCGCTCAGTATGTGCCGTTCCGAGACACCAGGAGCCTGCGTTGATCGATCGCATCCACCCCGAGCTTCGTACGCTGATCCCGGCGCTCCCTCAGGTGGACATCGCCGAACCGGTCGCCTTCCGCGAGCGGCAGCGGATTCGCGCGCGCGAGCTCGCTGCGGCGGTCGTGCGGCCGCGCGACATGGCCGTTGTCGACCGGCTCGTTGCGGGTCCCGCGGGCGCACCGAATGTGCCCGTCCGCATCTATACCCCCGGCGCGGCGCAGTCGGGGGCAGGTGCGCTGGTGTGGTTCCACGGGGGTGGCTACGTCTTCGGCGAGATCGAGGCGTCCGAGCGCGCCTGCGTCGAGATCGCGGACGTCGTCGGTTGCGTCGTCGTCAGCGTCGAGTATCGGCTGGCGCCCGAGCACCCCTACCCGGCCGGACTCGACGACTGCTTCGCCGCGCTGACGTGGGTAGCGGCGCACGGCGACGAACTGGGCGTGGATCCCGCGCGGCTGGCCGTCGGAGGTATCAGCGCCGGCGCCGGACTCGCGGCGGCCCTCGCGCTCCGGGTGCGCGACGAGGACGGCCCGCGGCTCGCGTACCAGCTGCTGGACAACCCGATGCTCGACGACCGCTTGGAGACGCATTCGGTCCGCGAATTCGTCGATACGCCGCTGTGGACGCACGGGCAGGCAGTCCTCGGATGGGATTTCTACCTCGGGGATCGATCGGCGGAGACACCCCCGTACGCGGCCGCAGCGCGCGCTGTCGACGTCTCGGGACTCCCGCCGGCGTGGATCTCGGCCAACGAACTGGATCCGCTGCGCGACGAGGCCATCGAGTACGCCCTGCGTCTGATGCGAGCGGGTGTCCCCGTCGAGTTGCATCACCGTCCGGGAACCTTCCACGGATCCAACGGATTTCCCGGGGTGCCGGTGTCGGATCGCACGCGTGAGGACATGCATCTCGGCTTGAAAAGGGCTCTCGCGCGCACAATCTGATCTGATTCGATGGCCGGATCTGTCGGCTGCGGCACCGGGGCTCTCTTCCCCGGCACCAGCACGCGAACGCTCGTCGTCAATCGGCGATGAGCGTCCGCGGCGTCCGGGGTCGGTCGGCATCGGCGGGCACCAGTCGGTAGTGCAATCGAACGGCCGTGGCACCCCACATCTTCAGGACATGATCGGTGCGGGCAACCCCCTCGTCGTCGACATAGAGGTGGAACTCCTCATGGACCGGCACGCGGGCGGCGTAGGTGCGTCCTCCGTCGATCACGGTCACGTATGCGCCGTCGTCGCCGAAATCGCCCGGCGGCGACGACAGTGTCATGGAACCGTCCGGCCCGTTGGTCGGGCGGAGGTACACCTGCACGTTGCCCTGCTCGAGCGGGAAGCTGACGTGCACGCTGGGTTGTTCGTGTCCGGGCAACCTGCCGACGCGGTAGTAGCCGCTGAACATGAAGTCGCCGGTTCGTCGGAGGGTGCGAAGCCAGGCGGATCCGGCGTGTGTGCCGTCGGGGCCGACGATCGCAACGATCTCACTGTCCACCCCGTGGGCTACCGCCAGCGAGTCGACCGGCAGCGCAAGTTGTTGTAGCCGTTTGCCGTACATCGACTCGATCAGCGCGCCCGGTCCGGCGAAACCGCGCGACCACTTGGTCCAGGCATCCATCCGCCACGACGACGTGTGCTCGTAGAAGCCGCGGATGGCTGGATGCACGGCTGTCGGATCGAAGCCCGGGCCGGCCAGGGCATCCAGGCTCGGCAACAGTCCGTTCTCGGATCCACCGTTCTCGGATCCACCGTTCTCGGATCCACCGTTCTCAGATTCTCCGTCGCGGATGAGCCCGCCGCCGATGCGTTCCGCCTCGGCGGGAAGCCAACGATCGCCGACGGCGCCGCGAGCCGAGACCGGCGCGGCCAGCCACGCGTGCTCGGCATCGAGATCGATCCGCCTGCCGACGGTGCGCCACCACAAGCGTGTGCCGCGATCGAGTATCGGCCAACTGATATTTCTCCCCATGCACGTGAGGCTCTCATGCTCGGGTGGCCTGACGCGATCATTGACAACCATCACTCTGCACTGCAGAGTGATGCCATGACCGGACAAGGAGCGGACTACTGCCCGATCCCGTCGGTTCTCGCGACGGCGGATGCCACCCGCGCCGGAACTCTGCGCCGCCGAGTCGATTCGACGAATCTGCTGATCCTGGGTGCCGCGGCGTCGGTGATCGGGCTGGGGCAGATGTTCGGCGGTAGCAGTCCGCCGGTGCTCGTGTCCGGGCTTGCGATTCCGATCGCCTTCGTGCTGCTGGCGGTAGTGATGTCCCGGCGCGCTGACCGGATCGGTTTGCGGGGCAGGCGGATCGGGTACACACGGCCGCGGCCGTTGTGTCGGTCGTCGCGATCCCGTGGATCCTCGTCGCCGCGTCCGTCGTCGGCGCTCTGCCACTGCTCGCTGCGGGATTCGGGGTGTTCGGCTGGCGGGAGCGTCGCCAACGCCTGTGGGTGACGGCAGCGGCGGGATCGGTGCTCGGGCTGGTCGTCGCTCCGGAGCCGATCCGTTTGGTGTTGTCCGTCAACATGATCGAAGATCCCGTAGTCACGGGCGTAGTGACGGCGTCGTTCGGGGCAATCGTGTCGGCGATCGGAGTTCTCGGCTATCTCGCCGAGTCGGAGGAGTTGGCGCGGGTTGGATAGCGCTCAACGTCGTGTCGTCGGACTCGACGAAATCGTTCACCAGAAGACGCGACTCGCCATCCTGTCGATGCTCGGTGACGCCGAGGAGGTCAGTTTCGTCTTCATACGAGACGGTCTGGGTCTCACCGACGGCAACCTCGGGCGCCACCTCGACGTCCTGATCGGCGCGGGGTGCATCGAGGTGCACCGGGAGTACACGGGGCGGCGTACCCGATCGTGGATCCGGATCACCGACAGCGGCATCGACAAGTTGCGGGACGAGATCGAGGTGCTTCGGGCACTGCTCGACGTCCTGGACGGCCGCTGAACTGATCAGCGCGCTCCGGCCCTCGCTGGACGTCGTGCGGGGCGGGCCGGCGGAGCCGGCGGAGCCGGCTCTGCGGGCCGCCGCAGACGCCGGTCGAGCAGATGCGCCAGCCCGACCGGCAGGCCGACAACCGCACCCCATAGCGCTGACACGATTGTGCCCAGCAGCACCGCGAGCGCATACGTGCCCAGGCCCTGATGGGTCTCGAAGCTGAGGAACACGACTCGAATCAGGTTGCCGACCACGACGCCGAGGACCGCCGCGAGCAGGCCCACGAGGAATGGCCGCCGCCGGCCGCCGATCAACTGGGCCCACGCCACCGCGACCATCACGAGTGCGGCCACGACATCCACCAACCAGAACGACCACGTCGTGTCACCGAGCGGGTACAGGCGCAACGGGGGGATACCGAACGGCAGGCCGATCGCGCTGGGAATCAGTAACTCCGGGTTGAACGTCAGGATACGGCCGGTGATCGACCAGACGCCGAAGACGATCGACGCGAGGACGAGGGTTGCGGTCGCGGGCCACGGACCCGCGCCGATCCGCTGAATCGATGGCCTTGCCGAAAACGCCCCGGACTGGACAGACATGGCGCAACATTAGCCCAGGAAATAGGACGATCGTCCAGGTTTGCGTACGAAAGTGAATGGTGAAGCGGTGGGGCGTGTGTGGGTGCTGTCGTTGGCGGCCGTCGGGGCACTGGTTCTCGCCGGCGGAATCGGTGCGGCGCTGCGCGCGGACCCGGCGCCGGCCACTGCGTATCTCACCGACGACGCTGGACGATCGCTGATCCTCAACGGGTTCAACACCGCGTCGAGCGCCAAGAGCACGCCGGACGGAATGCCGACGTTCACCGAGGCCGACCTCGACCGTGAGCACACCGACATGGGCACCAACTTCGTGCGGTTCCTCATTTCGTGGCGGTCGGTGGAACCGGCGCCGGGCGTTTACAGCCAGGAGTACTTGGACCGGGTCGCGGAACGTGTCGGCTGGTATGCAGACCGCGGCTACAGCGTCATGCTCGACATGCATCAGGACCTGTACTCGGGCGCGATCACACCGAGCGGGCAGAACGGTAACGGCGCGCCGGCATGGGCGACCTATCTCGACGGTCTTCCCGTGGGCGACAACGACATGTGGGAGATGTACTACCTCGAGCCAGGCGTGATGCGGGCCTTCGACAACTTCTGGAACACCACCGGGGCACACCCCGAACTCACCGACCACTACGCGAACGCGTGGCGCGCGGTTGCCGAACGATTCGCCGACAATTCCGCGGTGGTGGCCTACGATCTGATGAACGAACCGTACGGCGGCACACTGCAGGGCCCCGGGTTCGAGGCGGGGCCCCTGACGGCTCTGTACCAGAAGACGTCCGACGCGATCCGTACCGTCGACCAGGACACGTGGGTGTGCGTCGCGCCCCAGGCGATGGGCACCAACTGGGGTACGCCCAGCGGACTGCGCCCGATCGACGACGCCCGCGACGGCGAGCAGCGGATCGCATACTGCCCGCACATCTATCCGCTGCCGATGGACCTGGGTGGCGGATACACCGGCAGTTCCCGGACTCAGGTGGATGCGACGATCGACGCCTGGCGCGGCAACGTCCTGCGCACTGCGGCAGACCTGGGGAACACGCCGATCATTCTGGGGGAGTTCGGACTCGACACCACGCTGCCCGGGGCCCTGGATTACGTCGAGCGGATCTACGACACCGCCCGCGAGATGGGTGCGGGTGTCTCTTACTGGTCGCGCGATCCGGGCCCGTGGGGCCCCTACGCTGAGGACGGCGCGGAGCGCAACCTCGTTGCGACGCTTGACAAGCCGTATCCGCGGGCAATCGCGGGCGAATTCACGTCCTGGGCTGCGACCGCCGGCCGCCTCGAGTTCTCCTACGTACCGAACCTGTCGATCACGGCGCCCACCGAGATCTACATCCCCGCAAGGACCTTCCCGAACGGCGCGACCGTCGACGGTGCGCGTGTCGCGGACTGGAACCCGGACACCCGCATCCTGACGTTGCGTGCACCGGACGCCCGCCAGGAAGCCACGGTCACCGTGATACCCCGCGGTTGACAATTACGCATCGGGACGGTTTGCGAACTCGCGGCGGATAGCGTCGCCGCAGTCGTCGAGTTCCGGTGAAGGGATGGTGGATCCGAGCGAATCCCACGTGCCGAATTTGAGCGGTGTGCCCGGCACGTCGAAACCTCCGACGTTCTTGATCATTCCGCGTACTGCGATCTGGTCGAGTTTGCGGGTGTCGTCGACGTTGAGCACGATACCGACCGGCACACCGGCCTCGATCAAGCGTCCGCGCCACGCCTCCCCGGTGTCGGTACCCAGCACGTTCTCCATCGCGGTCTTGAGGTCGGCATGATTGGCGCAGCGATCGACGTTCGTGGCGAACCGGCTGTCCGACGGAAGATCGGTGAGCCCCATTGCCCCACACATGAGTTCGAAGAGGTGATCGTTGCCGACGGCAATGGCGATGGGGCGGTCGCTGCAGTTGAACGTGTCGAACGGATACATGAACGGATGCCGGTTGCCCAGGCGCGTCGGGCGAACCCGCGGGCCGAGGGCATCCATCAGGCCGTGCTCCATGAGCGAGAACGTGCTGTCGAGCATCGCGATGTCCACCGTCGTGCCGCGTCCGGTGCGCTCGCGGGCGACGAGCGCGGTGACGATGCCGCAGTAGCCCATGATCCCGGCAGTGATATCCGAGATGGACGTTCCCACCCGGGTCGCCGGTCCGTCCGGCCAACCGGTGGCATCCATGATTCCCGACAGCGCCTGAATCACGGTGTCGTAGGCCGACTCCTGATGCATCGGACCGTACTGGCCGAACCCGGACACCGAACACGCGACCAGTCGTGGATGCTGCGCGACGAGGTCTTCCAGCGCCAGCCCGAGATGCGCCATCACTCCGGGCCGGAAGTTCTCCACCACCACGTCCGCGTGCGCGATCATGTTCCGCACCAGCGCCAAGTCGTCGGCGTCCTTGAGGTTGAGCGCGATGCTCTCCTTCCCGATGTTCGCGAGACGGTAGTACTCGGAACTGCCGTCGTCCGCGAACGGCCCCATCTGCCGGGTGTCGTCGCCGGTCCCGGGCCGCTCGATCTTGATCACCCGTGCACCCGCGTCGGCGAGCATGCGTGTGCACGTCGGACCCGCGAGGACGTGCGTGAAGTCGACGACCGTGATGCCGTCGAGCGCTTGCGGTTTGGTGGGATCGAGATGTCCTCCGGGATCGTGCGCGGTCATGTTTCCTCCTCGTGTGCAGGACGATTGAGCTTCTGCAGATGTCCGCTCTCGGTTCCGACGGCCGGATCGATGACGCAATTGATCAGCGCCGGCTCGGCCGACGAGAGCGCCGAGCGCAGCGCCGCCTCGACCCCGTCCGGTGTCTCGGCGTGATAGCCGACTCCACCGAACGCCTCGATCAGGGTGTCGTACCTGCTCGAGTGCAGCAGCACCGTCGGTGCAGGGTCTGCCGAGTTCGCGTCGACCTCGTCGCCGCGGTAGATTCCGCCGTTGTTGAACACGACCACGACGATCGGTAGCCGATATCTGCAGATCGTCTCGATCTCCATGCCACTGAAACCGAAGGCGCTGTCGCCCTCGATCGCAACGACCGGTTGGCCGGTCTCGACGGCCGCCGCGATCGCGTAACCGAGCCCGACGCCCATCACGCCCCACGTTCCGGTGTCGAGCCGGTGACGCGGGCGGAGGATCGGAATGATGTTGCGCGCGTTGTCCAGTGTGTTGGCGCCCTCGCTCACGATGATCGTGTCGGGGTGCGCGGCGAGAGCGTCACAAACACCACGAAGCGCGGTCGCGAAGTTCATCGGGTGCACGTCGGCGTGCAGTCGCGACTCCATCTTCGCGGCGTTCGACTGCTTCTTCGACACGATCTCGGACAGCCACTCTCGCGACGGCGTGACCGCGCGCGACTCGAGAGCCGCGCGCAGCGCCGATACCGAGGACGTGATGTCCCCGGTCACCGGGGCGGCGATCGGCCGGTTGCTGTCGAACTCCGTGGGGCAGATGTCGAGTTGGACGAATTGTGCATCGGCGGACCATTGTGGCGGGCAGCCGTGTCGGAGCATCCAATTGAGCCGTGCTCCGATCAGCACGACGACGTCGGCGCTGCCGAGGACGAGTGAGCGTGCTGCCGCGGCGGACTGCGGGTGGTCGTCGGGCAACAGCCCCTTCGCCATCGACATCGGGAGGAAGGGGGCGCCGGTCGTCTCGACCAACGCGCGGATCTCGTTGTCGGCGCGGGCGTAGGCGGCACCCTTGCCGAGCACGATCAGCGGACGCTCGGCCCGCGTCAACAGATCTGCCGCCCGCTGAACCGCGTCGGGCGCGGGGATCTGGCGTGGTGCGGGATCGACGATCGCAGGGCGCCGCTCACGCGGCCCCTCGCCGGTGAGCACTCGTGCCGGTAGATCCAGGTACACGCCCCCGGGCCGTCCCGAAACGGCCGCGCGGACAGCACGTGCGACGCCGACGTCGATGAGATCGGGGGAGTCGATGCGGTATGCGGCTTTCGCGAAGGGGCGCGCGGCGGCGAGCTGGTCGAGTTCCTCGTAGTCGCCCTGCCGGAGATCGATGATCGACCGTTCGCTGGATCCACTGATCTGGATCATCGGAAAGCAGTCGGTGGTCGCGTTCGCGAGCGCCACCAGTCCGTTGAGGTAGCCCGGCGCGGAAACCGTGAGGCAGACCCCGGGCCGTCCGGTGAGAAACCCGGCGGCGGCGGCCGCGTGACCGGCGGCCTGCTCGTTGCGGAACCCGAGATAGCGAATGCCCCGGCGTTGCGCAGTTCGCGCGAGATCGGTGATCGGAATCCCGACGACGCCGTAGATCGTTGTGATTCCGTTGTTTTGGAGTGCATCGACGACGAGATCATTCCCGTCGGCGGTCTCGACGTCGGTCATGTACTCATCCCCGGACGGTTGGACTTCACCCCGCGCGGGGCGACGGTCTCCTCCGAGTATGCCCCTCGAGGGGGCTGTGGGTCAGCAGCCGCGGACACGCTGGACCGGTTCGTCCGGCATGTCCGCAGCGTCGGTTCCGGTCAGCCTTTCGCGGCGCTGATGCCCGCTCGACGGCCGTAGAAGCTGCCGTCACCGAGAGACGTGCCCGACGCGTAGCCCCACGCACACACGCCGGCGGTGCAGCGGCCCGCTGCGAACAGTCCGGGGATGGGGTCGCCGGACACGTGCAGGACCTCCGACGCGGTGTTGGTGCGCAGGCCGCCGAGCGTGAAGCCTGCGGTGAAGTTACGCAGATCCAGTGCGGCGATCGGCGACCCGATGGGCTTGACCCACTCCGGCTTCTTGCCGAGGACCGGATCCTGTCCGTTCGCTGCGTGCTTGTTGTAGACCTCGACGGTGGCTTGCAGCGTCCCCTCCGGCAGCCCCATCTCGGACTCGAGTTCCTCGACTGTTTCGGCCACCCACTTGGGCTGGAAGCGGAAGAACGGCGTCGAACTCGGGGTGGTCTTGGCCTCCTCGTACGCGTCCTCGTCGATGATCAGGTACGACTGGTTGTCGTTCTGCAGCAACGTGAGCTGGCCGATGCGGCCCGGGTAGGTGTCCTCGTTGACGTAGCGCTGGCCGCGACCGTTGACCAGGATGCCGCGGACCATCATCTGCGGATCCCCGAAGAACGCGACCTCCGTGGCGTCCATGTGCGCCAGGTCGGCACCGAGCGCCTGCGCCATCCGGATCGACCGGCCGTCGTGCTCCTCGATCGCCGCGCCCGGACGTCCGATGAGCCGCGGCGCGAAGGCCTCGACCATGTCCTTGTTGTAGGCGAAACTGCCGGTGGCCAGCACGACGCCCCTACGGGCCCGGATGACGACGTCCTTGCCGTACTGCTTGGCCTGCACGCCGACCACACGGCCGGTGGCGTCGGTGACGAGAGTCTGTACGCGCATGTCGTACTGGGCCTGCACGCCCAGCTGCTCGGCGGTCTCGACCAGCGGCTTCATGAGCATGTAGCCGCCGCCCTTCTCACCCACCTTCTTGTCCGCCATCTGCGGTACGTGGCCGCGCGGGGCGGGGGTGGCGATCGCGTTGAAGGGCGCCGCGTTCTCGCCGCCCGAGTACATGAGGCCGTCGTCGAACGGCGTCTCCCAGCCGGGCTGACCGTAGAAGCTCTCCTTGAACGGCACACCACACTCGACCAGCCAGTTGTAGTGGTCGACGCTGCCCTCGCAGTACTCGGTGATCTTGGCTTCGTCGGCGCCGGGCCCGAGCGCGGCCATCATGAACGTCTTCATGTTCTCGGGGGTGTCGTCGAACCCGAGCGCCTTCTGCAGCGGCGTGCCGCCGCCCATGTAGATGAACCCGCCGGCCAGGGATGCCGCGCCGCCCCAGCCGCCCGCACGCTCGAGGACGAGGACCTCGGCACCCGCGCGGGCCGCCTCGACCGCGGCACTCACGCCCGCGATGCCGTAACCGGCAATGACGACGTCGGCCTCGTAATCCCAGGTGTCGATGTCTTCGGCTGACAGGGGGCGAACGGGAGTGGCCTCGGACATGGACGTGGATCCTTTCGACGTGCAACAGGTAGAACGTGTTCTATAAATCAGTATTCGCGTAGCGGACGCGTAGCGTGCCCGAATCGCCGGACTACTCGGACGGTTGCTTCTCCGCGGCCCGCGCCGCCTTGCGCCGATCGGCCTTGACGGAGATCAAAGCGTTGTTCAGTCCGGTGCCGAGCGGCCAGCCGACGTAGTGGCAGAGGAAGATCGCAGCCTCCTCCACCTGTTGTTCGGTCAACTCCTCGTTGTGCAGGGCGGCGTTGATCTGGATCTTCGCGACATCGCTCTGACCCTGCGCGGCGATGGCACCGAGGAGCAGCAGACGTCGGTCACGGACGCTGAGTCCGGGCCGGGTCCAGATGTCGGCGAACAGATGGTCGGCGGTGACGGCGAAGAAGTCGCCGGGCACGTCCGACGGCATCTCCCAGCCGTACACCTGGTTCATCATCGCGACACCCCGCTGGCGCCGCTCCGATGCGGCGGCGTCGCCGTTCTCGTGCGTCATACGTTTTCCTTCCGGTGGGTGGACTGGTCGGCGAGAGTTCCCGTGCCGACACCGAGTCCGGGGCCGAGGCCGGTGAGTGCCCGGGTTGCGAGCGGGAGGTCGACGTCGAACCTGCCGCCGAGATCGAGTGCGAGCGTGAGATCCTTCTCGCCGAGATTGCGGACGTGGGAGAGGATCGAGAACCACGGATCCTCCTCTGCGACGGGCTCGGTGGTCTCGCGCAGCATGATCGCGCCGGCGCCTCCGGTGATCGCATCGGTGTGCCGGACCACTTTGCCGAGCTTGCGAATGTCGAGTCCCGCGGCCTCGGCCAGTCGCTGTGCCTCGCAGGCCGCAGTGAACGACACGAAGTGAAGCAGGTTGCGTGCCAGCTTCATCCGCGTCCCGGCGCCCACCGGGCCCGCGTGGATCACGAGTTCGGCGAAGTACCCGAAGGGCTCTCGGACGGCTTCGAACGCGTCGTCGCTGCCGCCGACCATGACGGCCAGACGGCCCTGCTGGGCTCCGGGCGCACCGCCGCTGACGGGCGCGTCGACCAGGTCGACACCCTTGGCCCGGCAGGTTGCGGCCAATTCGGTTGCCGTCACGTCGCTGATCGTCGAGTGGACCGCGATCACGGTGCCGGGCCGGGCGCTCGACAGGATGCCGTCCGGACCGGCAACGACGTCGCGGACCTGGTCGTCGTCGAGCACGGTCACCGAGATCACCGAGGTGCGGTCCGCGACTTCGGCCGGTGTCGACAGCGCCGTGGCACCCGCCTTCGCGAACGGCTCGACAGCCTCGGCGCGCGCGTCGCAGACCACCAGCGTGCCCGGGCGTTCCAGCAGTCGCGTGGCCATGGGTGCGCCCATGTTGCCGAGACCGATGTAGCCGCCCGCGCGGATGGGTTCGCTCACGACCGGATCACCTGACCGCCGTCGACGTTGAAGATCTGCCCCGTGATCCAGCCGGCCTCGTCGGACAGCAGGAACAGGCACATGCCCACCAAGTCGTCGGGAGTACCCATGCGCTGTAGCGGAATCCGCTTGACCATGTCCGCGACTATGTTGCCGGGTGTCACCGTCCGGGTGGCCTCGGTGTCGATCGGCCCGGGAGCTATCGCGTTGATCCGGATGTTGGACCAGCCGAGCTCGAACGCGAGTTGCTGGGTGAGACCGTTGATGCCGACCTTGGCGAGACCGTAGAAGTTGGAGTAAACCCATGCGGCGGTGGACGACTGGTTGACGATCGACCCGCCGCCCGCGCGCATGTGCGGCACCACGGCCCGGCACACGTTGAGCGCGCCGTCCATGTTCACGCTCATGAACTTCTTGTAGTAGTCCCACGGCACCGTCAGCAGCGAGTCGAGCTTCATCCCGCCGTAGATCGCCGCGTTGTTCACGAGGTGGTCGATGCGGCCGAACTTCTCGATCGTGAATGCCGCCAGATCCAGCGCCGAGTCCGGCTCGGCCACATCGACTTCCTTGAATACGGCGGATCCGCCGTCGGAAGTGATCTGCTTGGCGACGGTCTCGCCGAGTTCACGGTTGAGGTCGGCCACCACCACGTCGGCGCCCTCGGTGGCGAGTGCCCGGGCATACCCCTCACCGATGCCCTGCGCGGCGCCCGTGACGATGGCGGTGCGTCCGTCGAAACGTCCCATCTGCTTGTCTCCTGTCGTCGAATTCGGCTAGTCGGTCGCGGGTTCCGCGACGAGCTTGGTCTCCAGGTATTCCTCGAAGCCGGCGACGCCCATCTCGCGTCCGATTCCGGACTGCTTGTAGCCGCCGAACGGGGCATCGGCCGAGTACCAGACGCCGCCGTTGACGGCGAGAGTTCCGGTGCGGACGCCCTCCACGACGTGCCGGACGCGGTCCGGGTCACTGCCCCATACCGATCCGGAGAGGCCGTACGGCGAATCGTTCGCGATGCGGATCGCGTCGTCGTCGCCGTCGTGGGGGAGGATCACCAGCACCGGACCGAAGATCTCCTCTTGCGCCACGCGAGCAGTGTTGTCGAGCCCGGAGATCAGAGTGGGCTCGACGAAGAATCCGCGCTCGTGCTCGGCGGGACGACCGCCGCCCACGACGATCGTTCCGCCCTCTTCGACTGCGAGCTTCAGGTAGTCCTCGACCCGCTCGCGTTGCCGCGCGGAGATCAGGGGGCCGCAGACGGTTCCGCGCCGGTTCGGATCCCCGGGGCGGATCCCGGCCATCGTGCGGGCGGTGGCCTCGACCGCTTCGTCGTAGCGCTCGCGCGGCACCAGTAGGCGCGTGGTGATCGCGCAGCCCTGACCGGCGTGCGTGCACACCGTGAAGGCCGCGATCGCGCACCCCGCGGCGAGATCGGCGTCGTCGAGGACGATGAAGGCCGATTTGCCTCCCAGTTCCAGGAAGACCTTCTTGAGTGACTCCGACGCGGTGGCCATGACGGCCTTCCCCGTCGCGGTGGATCCGGTGAACGAGATCAGGTCGACGCGTGGATCGCGGGCGAGCTGAGCGCCGAGTCGGTGGTCGGTCGAGGTGACGATGTTGATCACGCCGGCCGGAATGTCGGTCTCCTCGGCGATGACCTTGCCGACCAGCGCCGCGCACCACGGGGTGTCCGGCGCCGGCTTGAGGACGACGGTGCTGCCCGCGGCGAGTGCGGGGCCGATCTTCGCGAAGTTGATCTGGTGGGGGAAGTTCCACGGCGTGATCGCACCGACCACGCCGACGGCTTCCCGGAGGACCCGGCGGCGGGTCTTGATGCCCATCGGTGCGGCGACGCCCAGGTCGGTCTCCCACGCGTACGACTCGGCGAGGTCGGCGAAGTAGCCGAGGTCGGCAATCGGCCCCTCGAGTTGCGGGCCGGCCGTGAGCATCGCGGGCGCGCCCACCTCGGCGATCGTGATCTCCCGCAGTTCCTCGATGTGTGACTGCAGGGCGTCGCGCAGTTGCCGCAGGCAGTGCGCGCGGAAGCTGTGGTCGCGCGACCAGGAGGTGTTGTCGAATGCACGTCGGGCCGCGGCGATCGCCGCATCCATGTCGGACGCCGTGCCCTCCGCCGCGTGGCCGATGACCTGCTCGGTGGCGGGATCGATCACCTCGAACACGCCGCCGGCGCCCGGAACGAGCTTCCCGTCGACGAGGAGGGAAGAACTGTCGATAGGTCGAAGCGTCATTGCGCAGAACCTTTCTGCTGGACAGGTGTCTGGAATATAGTACGGACAGCGGCCGCTGACAATGCTGTTCTGGCGTAATGATTTTCGATTCGCTAAATCGGAAGGGGGTGTCGAATGGGTCCCGCTGGACACAAATCTGATGTAATGTCCGGACATGTGTCTAGTATGAGTTTCGAGTCCACGCGTCGGCGCTTGACGCCGAAGCAGGCCGATACCGTCGATCGACTGTGCGAGTCTGCGGTGCAGGTGCTTCGCGAGGGAGACTTCGCGGGCCTCACCGTCCGCGCGGTCGCCTCGAAGGCCGGTGTCGGACCGGCCACCGCCTACACGTACTTCTCGTCCAAGGAACACCTCGTCGCCGAGGTCTTCTGGCGCAGGCTGTCGCAGTCGCCACGACCCGAGTCCGACGGACTCGACCGGACCGGTCGCGTCGTCGCCGTCCTCCGCGGCATCGCTCTCCTGCTCGCCGACGAGCCGGGCCTGTCGAGTGCCGTCACGAACGCCCTCCTCGGGAGCGACCCCGATGTCGAGCATCTGCGGGTACGGATCGGTATCGAGATCCGTGGGCGACTCGAAGAGGCGCTGGGGCAGCCCGCCGATCCTGAAGTTCTCGAGACCCTCGACCTCCTGTACGCCGGAGCGCTGCTCCGGGCCGGCATCGGCTACGGCTCCTACCAAGACCTGGCCGGTCAGTTGGAGCGTTCCGCCACAATGATTCTGGAGTGAACACATGCTGGATCCAGTGGGCGCGACCCGCGCCGAAACGCCGATCGACCCGGCGGTCTTCAATCCGTACGACTACGACTTCCACGACGACCCGTATCCGACGTATGCGTGGCTGCGTAATGAGTCTCCGCTGTACCACAATCCGGACATCGGGTTCTGGGCGCTCTCGCGTCACTCCGACGTCCTGCGGGCATTCCGTGATCACAACCGGCTGTCGAGCGCTAACGGTGTCTCGCTCGATCCCGCTGCATACGGGCCGCACGCGCACCTGGTGATGTCGTTCCTCGCGATGGACGATCCGCGGCACGCGCGCCTGCGCCAGTTGGTCTCTCGCGGCTTCACTCCGCGCCGTGTCGCCGAACTCGACGGACGGATTCTCGAACTCACCCAGCGTTACCTCGAGCCCGCGTTGGATGCCGGCGAGTTCGACTGGATCTCCGAGGTGGCGGGCAAGCTGCCGATGGACGTGATCTCCGAATTGATCGGCGTTCCGGAGGCCGACCGCGCCGAACTGCGTCGGCTCGCGGACCTCGTGGTGCACCGCGAGGACGGCGTCCTCGACGTACCGCAGCCGTCGGTGGAGGCGTCGATCAGCCTGATGACCTACTACAAGGACATGATCGAGCAGCGCCGCCGCTCGCGCACCGAGGACCTCACGTCCGCACTGCTCGATGCCGAGATCGACGGCGACAAGCTGTCGGACCAGGAGGTCCTGGGCTTCCTGTTCCTGATGGTGGTCGCCGGCAACGAGACCACGACCAAACTGCTCGGGAACGCCGCGTACTGGGGTGCCCGCAACCCCGACCAGGTGGCGCAGGTGCTCGACGACCCGGGCCGGGTGGCCGACTGGGTCGAGGAGACCCTGCGATTCGACACCTCCAGCCAGATCGTGGCCCGCACCACCGCGGTCGACCTCGAATACCACGGCCGAACGGTCCCCGCGGGCGAGAAGATGCTGCTGCTGATGGGGTCCGCCAACCGGGACGAGTCGGTGTTCGAGGACGGTGACGAGTACCGGATCGGCCGGGACTCCACCAACAAGCTCGTCAGCTTCGGTGGCGGCGTGCACTTCTGCCTCGGCGCGCACCTCGCGCGCCTCGAAGCGAACATCGCCCTCGCCGAATTCGCCAAGCGCGTCGAGCAGTACGAGGTCGACGAGTCCGGTATCGAACGAGTCCATTCCACGAACGTGCGGGGCTTCGCGGCCCTCCCGATGAAGGTGCAGGTGCGCTGATGCCCCGTTTCGAGCCCAACCCCACCCGCAGACCGACGCTGATCAGCGGCGCGTCCTCCGGAATCGGCGAGGCCGCCGCGTACGCGCTCGCTGAACTGGGGCATCCGGTCGCGCTCGGGGCCCGCCGGGTGGCGGAGACCGAGGCGATCGCGGAGAAGATCCGCAGCAACGGGGGAGAAGCGTTCGCCCACTATCTCGATGTCACCGACGACGAGTCCGTGGATGCCTTCGTCACGGCCGCGGAGCAGGCGCTGGGCCCCACGGAGATCGTGGTCTCCGGCGCAGGCGACCTCGAGTTCGGGGCCGCCGACCAGATGGACACGGCCAGCTTCGCGAGGCAGATCGACGTCCACCTCGTCGGCGCACAGCGACTGGCGCACCGTGTCCTGCCCGGGATGCGTGAGCGCCGCCGAGGCGACTTCGTACTGATCGGCTCGGACTGCGCCGACCGTCAGCGACCCATGATGGGTGCCTACGACGCCGCCAAGGCCGGCCTCGAAGCGATGGGCCGTCAGATGCGAATGGAACTCGAGGGAACCGGAATTCGCGCGTCCATCGTGCGGCCCGGCCCCACCTCCACCGGAATGGGCATGAACTCCACCCCCGAGATCCTCGCGCCTGTCGCCGAGTCGTGGTCCAAGTGGGGCTTCGCCCGGCACGGCTACATGCTCCGTGCGTCCGACATGGCGAACGCCGTCATCGCGGTGGTGGGCGCACCCCGCGGAGTCCACCTGGTGCTCGTCGAGGTCCAGCCCGAGGCACCGCTCGCTCCCGTTCCGAACACGGAGGAGACGAAATGACCTTGCTTGATCCGCCCCGCGTATCCGGCGGCCTCCACGAGCACGGCCACCTCGAGGAACTGCGCACCGACCCGATCGCGCTGATGCGACGGGTCCGTGACGAGTGCGGGGACGTCGGCGTGTTCCGGTTGGTGGACCGCGATGTCGTGCTGCTGACCGGCGCCGAGGCCAACGAGTTCTTCTTCCGCTCCTCCGACGAGGAACTCGACCAGCAGGCCGCGTACCCGTTCATGAAGCCGATCTTCGGCGAAGGCGTGGTGTTCGACGCGAGCCCCGAGCGCCGTTCCGAGATGCTGCACAACTCCGCGCTGCGGGGCGAGCAGATGCGTGGTCACGCGACGACCATCGGCATCGAGGTCGAGGACATGGTCTCGCGCTGGGGCGACGAGGGCGAGATCGACCTGCTCGAGTTCTTCGCCGAGCTGACCATCTACACGTCGTCGGCGTGCCTGATCGGCAAGAAGTTCCGCGACCAACTCGACGACCGGTTCGCCAGGCTCTACCACGAACTCGAGCAGGGCACCGATGCGATCGCCTTCGTCGACCCGTACGCGCCGATCGACAGCTTCCGTCGTCGTGACGAGGCGCGCGTCGCGCTCGTCGACCTCGTGCAGGGCATCATGAACGGCCGGATCGCGAATCCTCCACAGGGCAAGGAGGACCGGGACATGCTCGACGTCCTGGTATCGATCCGGGACGACGAGGGAAACCTCCGGTTCAGCGCCGACGAGATCACCGGGATCTTCATCTCGATGATGTTCGCCGGACACCACACAACCTCCGGAACGGCGGCCTGGTCGCTGATCGAGTTGCTGCGTCACCCCGAGTCGATGGCCAAGGTCACCGCCGAACTGGACGAGCTGTACGCAGACGGTGCCGACATCAGCTTCCATGCGCTGCGTCAGATCCCGGTGCTCGAGGCGGTGATCAAGGAAACCCTGCGCCTGCATCCACCGCTGATCATCCTGCTCCGCGTCGCCCGCGGCGACTTCGAGGTGGGCGGGTTCCCGATCCACGAGGGAAACCTGGTGGCGGCGACCCCGGCGATCTCCAACCGGATCCCGGAGGACTTCCCGAACCCCGACGCCTTCGATCCGGGGCGCTACATCGACCCGAATCAGGAGGACACCGCGAACCGGTGGACGTGGATCCCGTTCGGGGCGGGACGTCATCGCTGCGTCGGGGCGGCGTTCGCGCAGATGCAGCTCAAGGCGATCTTCTCGATTCTGCTGCGCGACTACGAGTTCGAGATGTCGCAGCCGGCCGACTCGTATCGCAACGACCACAGCAAGATGGTCGTGCAGCTGCAGCAGCCGTGCCGGGTGCGCTATCGGCGGCGGACCAGTCGCGCGGCATCGGTCGGATCGGCGGCAGCGGCGCCGGCGGGCTGCCCCGTCGCCCACACGAGCGAGGCCTGACCATGCGCGTCGAAGCCGACCTCGACCTCTGCCAGGGACACGCCGCGTGCGAGATGGAGGCACCCGACGTGTTCGAGGTACCCAAGCGCGGCAAGGTCACCGTCGTCGATCCGAGCCCGCCGGCGTCGCTGCGGGCCGACGTCGAGAACGCGGTCCACTACTGCCCGACGCAGGCCCTACGGATCGTCGAGGACTGAAAAGTTTCCGAAAGCAGCACCCCAACGAAGACTTTCGAAGGAGACGACAGCATGACCGGATTCGATCGCGCCGAGCTGGACGAGATGGTCCAGCGCTGGGTGGACGGCAACAAGAAGGCAGAGGCCGCCGGTGACTGGAAGCCGTTGGCGGACTTCTACACCGAGGACGCGACCTACGGCTGGAACTACGGCCCCAAGCAGGACTTCATGGCGGTCGGCCGGGACGAGATCCGCGACGTCGCGCTGGGGCTGGAGATGCAGGGGCTCGAGGGGTGGGAGTACCCCTACCAGGAGTTCGTGATCGATGCGGTCAGCGGCAACGTGATCGGGCTGTGGAAGCAGATCTCCGATGCCAAGCGCCCCGACGGCACCAACTATTCGGTCTACGGCATCGGTGGGAGCTGGTTCCGCTACGGCGGTGACTTCCAGTGGTCGTGGCAGCGCGACTTCTTCGACTTCGGCAACGTCTCGGCACTGTTCATGGAGATGATCAAGAACAACGCGCTGTCGCAGGGGATGCAGGCGCGCATCCAGCGCTCGATCTCGGGCGAGAAGTTGCCGGGCTGGTTCCCGGCCGGGCAGGCCCCGGTACCGCTGTGGTGAGCACCAGCGCACACCTGTCGCGGTCGTTCGGCGCACTGTCGCGCGCGGATCTCGCCACCCTGGTTCCGGAACTGCTCCTGTGCGGTCAGCTCATCGACCGGTCCGGCATGGCCCATCTCATCGTCGAGTTCGGCCGCGACGGGATGGCCCAGGTCGCGATCGAGGAGTGGCAGGCCTCGAGCCCCTGGTACACGATGCGCATGCAGAAGGCGCTGCGGTACGAGGGCGACGATGTCGTGACGATCTTCAAGGGCCTGCAACTCGATATCGGGGCACCGCCGCAGTTCATGGATTTCCGCTACCGGGTCGACGACCCGACACACGGCGAGTTCTGGCTCGACCACTGTGGCGCGCTGATGGACGTCGAACCGCTGGGCGACGAGTACGTGACCGCGATGTGCCACGACATCGAGGACCCCACGTTCGACGCGACGGCGTTGGCGACCAACCCGCACGCACAGGTCCGTCCGATACATCGTCCTCCGCGCCGGCCCGCCGATCGTCAGCCGCATTGCGCATGGACGGTGATCATCGACGACGCTCACGTCCCTCCGACGATGCAGCCACACACCGAGCAGATCGGCCGAACCGCCGCGTACACAGTCGAGCTCAGCGCGATCGACACCACCGGTGACGGCAATCACGACTACTCGGGTCCGCTGCTGTCGGATCTGCGGTTCCAGGACTTCTCGCGGTCCGCGCTGGTGCGGATCGCCGAGGAGGTGTGCCTCCAGCAACACCTGCTCGCTCTCGGCTTCCTGATCGCGGTCCGCAAACGGGTGGACGAAGACAAGGCCCGGGAGATCACCCGTAAGCAGTTGACCGGCATCGCCGGCGTCACCGCGCAGAGGATCCGTGATGCGCTCGGGCTGCCGCACGATCTGGAAGCGCTGGCCACGGTGCTGTCGCTGCATCCGCTGTTGAATCCGAAGCAGTACGTCGACAACGAGATCCGCTTCGACGGACAGTGCCTGCAGCTTCGCATCGGACGCAGGGGTCTCGTGGACGTCGACGGTGGCTGGCCGACGCTGATCGACGGCGACCATCTCGAGGCACTGCAGGCGCTGGTGCGCGGTGTCGACCCGTATTTCACTGTGCGTGTCGTCGGAGACGACGACTCCGGGCTGATCGTCGAGGTCGTCGCGACCGACGAACCGGCCCCCGAATGCGTCGAGGTGGCGATCACCAAGGTGAGTACCGGCGCTGCATTCGTATTCGAAGACCGTGGAATTCCGTTGCCTCTCTATGTGATCTGATCTGCCGACCCAGACAGGGGACCACCCGCATGGCCTATACCTTCGCTGATCTCTTCGAGCATTCGGTGGACGCAATGCCCGACAGGCTAGCCATGATCGTCACCGGCGAGGAGGTCACCTATCGCGAGTTGGACGAGCGCGCAAACCGCTTCGCGCACCACTTGCGGGACGCGGGTTTCGGGCTGGGTGACCACATCGGCGTCCACATGCACAACTCGATCGAGACGATGGTCGTCATCATCGCGGCGTTCAAACTCCGCGCGGTCCCGGTGACCGTCAACTATCGCTACACCTCCGACGAGTTGCGGTACCTCTACGACAACGCAGACCTGGACGGGCTGGTGTTCCATCAGGGGTTCGCCGACCGGGTCGCGCAGGTCCTACCCGAGGTGCCGCGCATCCGGCACCTGATCTCCGTACCGGACGCGCTCGCAACCGGATCCGAGATGGACGTGCCGGGCGCGGTCGGCTACGCGGACGCCGTCGGGAGCGGTGCCCCGGGCCGCGACTTCGAGGCGCGCAGCCCGGACGACCACTACATCTTCTACACCGGTGGCACCACGGGGCGGCCGAAGGGGGTGGTTTGGCGGCACGAGGACATCTGGCGGGTGCTGGGCGGCGGGCTGGACTTCTATACGGGCGAGCCGATCGCCGACGAGCTCCAACAGTCCCGCAACGGGGTGGCCGCGGGCGAGGCGATGCGCTGGGTGATGCTGCCGCCGTTGATCCACACCTCGGCGATGATGCCGACGTTCACTGCGTTCTTCTCGGGAAACACCGTCATCATGGAGCCGAAGTTCGATGCCGACCGGGTGTGGGCAGTCGTCGCGCAGTACCGGCCGCAGGTCATGGTCATCACCGGCGACGCCATGGGCCGGCCACTGGTCGAGGCCTATCGCGAGCAGGACCGCGACACGTCGAGCCTGGCCGTCCTCGCGTCCGGTGCCGCGCTGTTCTCCGCTACGGTCAAGGACGCGTTCTTCGATGTCATGCCGAACCTGATGATCTCCGACTCGGTCGGATCGTCCGAAACCGGTTTCGGCGGAATCGGATTCGCCACCAAAGGGTTCGGGCAACACGGTGGTCCGAAGGTGGGGGCCAACAAGTACTCCGTCGTAGTCGATGACGAGAACCGATTGCTCGCCCCGGGTTCGGGGGCCGAGGGATGGTTGGCGAAGCTCGGCAACGTGCCCGTCGGCTACTACAACGATCCCGTCAAGTCCGCGGAGATCTTCCGCGTGGTCGACGGGCAGCGCGCGGTCGTCACCGGTGACCGAGCACGCATCGAGAACGACGGGTCGATCACGCTGCTGGGCCGCGGGAACATGGTCATCAATACTGGCGGCGAGAAGGTCTTCGCGGAGGAGGTCGAGGCCGTCGTCAAGGCGCACCCCGACATCTACGACGCCATCGTGATCGGTGTCCCCGACGACCGGTGGGGCAACAGGGTGGCGACGGTGATCCGAGTGCGTGATGGTGTCGAGCCGGACTTCGAGTCCGTCGAGAAGCACGCCCGCAGCCAGCTCGCCGGCTACAAGATCCCGCGCACCTTCTGGGTCGCCGACGAGGTTATTCGGACCCCGAGCGGCAAACCCGACTACGGGTGGGCGAAGGCGCTCGCGGCCGCGAACGGCCCTGCCCACCGGATCGACTAGACCGCGTTCGGCGATCGAAGGAGCATGTTGCATTCCCATGCCGGCTGAATGGCCGCAGGATTCATCGGCGGCGTTCGGGCTTTCATGCGCGCAGGCAATCGCTGTTCGGGGCGTCTTCGTTACCGGTAAATTTGGCCGTCTTGCTGCGGCTATGCGAACGCCCCCGACTCGAGGGTGATTCCCGGGGTGAATTCCGGATCGGTGACCCGCCCTTCCTGATTGAAACCCGCAGATCGGGCAGGTATGAGATCTGATTGATTAGCTGCGCGAAGGGAATTCGCGGATCTTCATCGAATGCAGTCGGTGATCGATATCGGTTCGAGATGCTATCTTGATCATGCCTGTATGCATGTGGCCGGGGGTTTTGCTATCCGCTCAGACGGGGGTCTGACGGATTTTTCGGGGGGCGTTCTTCGCCAGTTTTTTTCTGCCTTCATGCGGTTTGGGCGTTTGTTGTGCGTTGCTGGCATGCCGATCGAGGAGGTCGAAGAACGATGTCTACCCATAGGGCCAGAAATCTGAGAACGCTGCGGATGAAGAGCCGAATCATGGTCGCTGCTACTGCAGTCGGGGCCTTGACCATTGCCACGCCGGCGGTGAGTCAGGCTCAGCCCGCTCCGCAGAACGGACTGGGCAGCAGCGCGAACGGTGGTGCCAACGGCGGGCTATCCGGGCTCGGCAGCAGCGTCGGAGGCAACGGCGAGGCCGGCCTCGGAAGCGCCGCTGGACCGGGTGGCGCCAACGGTGGCGTGGATGCCGGAAGCGCCGGCAACCTCGACCTGGCGAACCTTGCACAGATGGCACTGGGCAGCCTCGCGAACCTCGGGGCCGGCAGTTTCGGTGGAGGTGGCGTGGATGCCGGCAGCCTGGCGGAGGCCGCCCCCGACCTTGGCCTGGGCAGCCTCGGGGACGCCGGCGCCGGCAGTCTGGGAGAAACCGGAAGTGATTCGGGCAGTGTCGAACTCGGGCTCGGCGCCCTGGTTCAGTTGGCGACGGGTAGTGCGGGCCAGGCGGATGCGGGTAGCGCCGACACGGGCAGCGATGCGTCAGGGAGCAGCGACGTCGGCCTCGGCAGCCTGACCGACCTCGGCGCGGGCAGCGCAGGGGGCGGCTCCGCGCCCGGCAGTACGGGCAGCGGTGAACTCGACCTGGGCGCCCTGGCGCAGCTGGCGCTCGGTAGCGCGGCCGGTGGCGGTATCGACCTGGGGAGCCTGGCTGATCTGGCCCTCGGCAGCCTCGGATTGCCCGTCGGCAGCGCCGCGCTCGACCTCGGCAGCCTCGCCGATCTGGGTGCGGGCAGCGTTGGCGACACGGGTAGCTCGGGCAGCACCGACCTGACAGCGGGAAGCGCGAATCCGGCCCTCGATCTCGGCAGCCTGGCCGAATTGGCGCTGGGGAGCGTCGATCTCCCCACCGGAAGCCTCGCTGATCTGACTGCCGGGAGCGGTGATCTGGATCTGGGTAGCCTGGCCGATCTCGGCACGGGTAGTGATTCGGGTAGCGAGTCCGCCGGGAGTCTTACCGATTTGGGTGCGGGTAGTGGCGAGCTGAATCTCGGCAGCGTCGGTGAGGCTGTGTTGGGTAGCTTGGCGCTTCCGTTCGGTAGCTTGGCGTTGCCGGTGCTCGGCAGTGCGGCTGCACTCGGTTCGACGGGTGAGGCGGGAAGCACCGGTGGTACCGATGTGGGTTCCGCGGATCTGGACTTGGGCAGTCTTACCGATCTGACTGCGGGTAGTGGTGATCTGGATCTGGGCAGCCTGGGGGAGACCTTGTTGGGCAGCCTGGCGTTGCCGTCGGCCGGTTCCTCGGATCTGGACTTGGGTAGCCTGGCCGATCTCGGCACGGGTAGTGATTCCGGTAGTGATTCGGGCAGTGCGGATTCCGGCAGTCTCGGTGATCTGACCGTCGGCAGTGGTGATCTGGATTTGGGTAGCCTCGCGGACCTGGCGTTGGGCAGTCTCGGTTTGGGCAGCACTGGCACGGGCAGTGGTGCGGATCTGGATCTGGGTAGCCTGGCCGATCTCGGCACGGGTAGTGATTCCGGTAGTGATTCGGGCAGTGCGGATTCCGGCAGTCTCGGTGATCTGACCGTCGGTAGCGGTGATCTGGATCTGGGCAGCGTCGGTGAGGCTGTGTTGGGTAGCTTGGCGCTTCCGTTCGGTAGCTTGGCCCTGCCGGTGCTCGGCAGTGCGGCTGCACTCGGTTCGACGGGTGAGGCGGGCAGCACCGGTGGTACCGATGTGGGTTCCTCGGATCTGGACTTGGGCAGCCTGGCCGATCTCGGCACGGGTAGTGATTCCGGTAGTGATTCCGGTAGTGATTCGGGCAGTGCGGATTCCGGCAGTCTCGGTGATCTGACCGCTGGCAGTGGTGATCTGGATTTGGGTAGCCTCGCGGATCTGGCGTTGGGCAGTCTCGGTTTGGGCAGCACTGGCACGGGCAGTGGTGCGGATCTGGATCTGGGTAGCCTGGCTGATCTCGGCACGGGTAGTGATTCGGGCAGTGCGGATTCCGGCAGTCTCGGTGATCTGACCGTCGGTAGCGGTGATCTGGATCTGGGCAGCGTCGGTGAGGCTGTGTTGGGTAGCTTGGCGCTTCCGTTCGGTAGCTTGGCCCTGCCGGTGCTCGGCAGTGCGGCTGCACTCGGTTCGACGGGTGAGGCGGGCAGCACCGGCGGAACCGACGCGGGCAGCTCGGGCAGCGGTGACCTCACGGCCGGCAGTGGCGATCTGGATCTGGGCAGCCTCACGGACCTCGCGCTGGGTAGCCTCGGGCTGGGCAGCACCGGCACCGGAAGCGGCGCCGAAGTGGCCCCGGGAAGCCTGGCCGATCTCGGCACTGGCAGTGACTCCGGTAGCGGTGGCGAGTCGGGTAGCGCCGGAAGCGGCGATCTGGATCTGGGCAGCCTCGGCGAAGTGGCGTTGGGTAGCCTCGCACTTCCACTGGGCAGCCTGGCCCTGCCGGTGCTCGGCAGTGCGGCTGCACTCGGTTCGACGGGTGAGGCGGGCAGCACCGGCGGAACCGACGCGGGCAGCTCGGGCAGCGGTGACCTCACGGCCGGCAGTGGCGATCTGGATCTGGGCAGCCTCACGGACCTCGCGCTGGGCAGCCTCGGACTCGGCAGCACCGGTGGAACCGACGCGGGCAGCTCCGAAACCGGCAGCATCGGCGGAACAGACCTCGGCAGCCTGGCACTTCCCGCGCTGGGCAGCGCCGCACTTGGCAGCGCGGCGGTCGGTGGCATCGCGCTCGGCAGCACACTCGTCGGAGGCGGAACGCTCGGAAGCGCGGCCCTCGGCAGTGCACTCGCCGGCGGAGCCGCACTCGGAAGCACGCTCGCATCCGACGGGAACGCCGGCGGCGGCGCGGTCGCAGAAGGCCAAGGGGAGGGCGAAGGCGAGGTGGGAGGCAACATCGCCAAGCCGACCGCAATCGCAGCGGCCACAGCGCAGAACATCAGTGCGCCCGTCACCTCACCCACCGCGGGTCAGGCGGGCGCTCAGATCTCCGCGGTGCCCGTCGGCGGTGTCGAGGCCGGCGACAAGGGTGCATCGGATGACACGGCAGGACGCGGAGTGCTCCTCGGGACCGCACTGCTTCTGGCGGCCACGGCCGGCGCCGCCGCGGCCACCGGGCGACACCGCCGCAAGCAGTAGGGACCGCATCCAACTGTGAATGAAGTATCGACAGGCCGTTGCCGGAGACCATTCGGCAACGGCCTGTCGGTGGTCCTGGGCGCCTGCGCTGCCACCGTGATGCTCCTGGCCGGTTGCGCCACAACAGCATCCGAAAGTCGCACCCCGCCGACCACGACACTCACCCCGACGCCCGCCTCGGATCTCGTAGCCACCGCCGCCCCGGGCCCCGCGATGTCCACCGCACTTCGTCCGGCCCGCATAGTCATCCCTGCCATCGGGGTCGACTCCGACCTCGTGGACCTCGGACTGGAGCCTGACGGAGCTCTGCAGGTGCCTCCGGGAGCCTTTCCCGCCGGATGGTATTCCGGCTCACCCGTCCCCGGGGAAATCGGACCTGCCATCGTCGCCGGACACGTCGACTGGGACGGCGAACCCGGCGTGTTCCTCCGCCTCCACGAACTGTCCCCGGGTGATCGGGTCGACGCCGTCCGATCCGATGGGGTCACAGCCAGGTTCCGCGTCGCGCGGGTCGAGCGCTACGCCAAGGCCGCGTTTCCGACCGCGGCGGTGTATGGAGACATCGACTATCCCGGCCTCAGGTTGATCACCTGCGGCGGTGAATTCGACACCGCCGCACGCAGTTACCGCGACAACACTGTCGTTTACGCCGAGCTCGTCGAGCAATAGACGCCGAACGGCAGAACGAGCTACGCCGACTTGCGGCGGCCCCACCGGAAGTACGACAGTGGACCGACGAAGTTCACGGCGATGATCGCGGCCCACTTTCCCTTGCTGCCGTTGACCTCTTCACGGCGCCGCGTCGCGAGATCTGCCCACGCGCTGGCCGCCAGACTCAACTGGACCGAGCCCAGGGCGATGATGATCGCGCGCTGGACCGGGCTCCGCTCTGCCCACTTCCGCTTCGCCATAGTGCATCCCTTTCGCATCCTTGACCTGTGGGTCCTTGCCTGCACGCCCGACCACGCTCGGACGCATGGTTCCTTCCTACCCGACGACGACACGACGAGGTCGTCCCTGGTCTGTACAGCGCGCGGAACGGGCGGTCGGTCTGTAGCCTGTCGTGCGAGAACCGGCCGTCGGTCGCCGGAATGGAGCGGAGAGAGTCGATGGCTGACCTGGTCTTGTTCGGTGATGTGCTGACGATGGACGACGCCAACCCGCGGGCAGCCGCGGTCGCGATCGAGGACGGTCGCATCGTCGCGGTGGGCTCCGACGCCGACGTCGCGTCCCTCATCGGCCCCCGGACCGTCGTGCACGACGTCGGGAATGCTTGCATCATGCCGGGATTCATCGAGGCACACGGTCATCCGTTGAACGAGGCCGTCCTGCTGGGGGAGCCCGTCGTCGACATCCGGCCCGTCACGGTCCCCGACGCCGACGGTGTGCTCGCCGCGATCGACAAGGCCGTCGCCCTCGCCGGCCCCGAGGGGGCGGTGCTCAACGGATGGGATCCGCTGCTGCAGAAGGGGCTTGCAGATCCGACGTTGCAGTGGATGAACGAGCTGTCTCCGGACAAGCCGTTGATCATCATGCACAACTCGGGCCACGCGGCCTACTTCAACTCGCTCGCCGCGGCGGCCGCCGGGGTCACCCGCGACACTCCCGATCCGGAGGGTGCTCGATTCGGGCGTGACAGCGAGACCGGCGAACTCGACGGAGTCGCATTCGAGTCGGCGGCGGTCATCGCGATCGCGGGTCCGGTCCTGGCGTCGGCCGCGGAACGGTTCCCCGAGCTGATCGCGGCCGAATCTGCCCGCATGAACGCCGTGGGCGTCACCACGGTGAGCGAGATGGCGTTCGACCCGGCGATGCGGGCACCGCTGGCCGCGGCCGTCGAAGCCGGGTCGCTCACCACACGACTGCGTCTCTACGAGATGTCGGGGCCGAAGCGGGCGTCCGACGTCGTTCCGGGCACGGGCGACGATCTGGTGCGGCAGGTCGGGATCAAGATCTGGTCCGACGGCTCGCCGTGGATCGGCAACATCGCGCTCACCTTCACCTACTTGGACACCCCTGCGACGCGCGCGCTCGGCATGGCCTGCAGCCACGGTGAGGCGAACTACACGACCGAGCAGATCCACGACGTCAGCGCGCCGTACTACGAGCGGGGCTGGCAGATCGCGTGCCACGCCCACGGCGACGAGGCGATCACGATGGTTCTCGACGCGTGGGAGAAGATGCTCACCGCCAACCCCCGCAAGGATCACCGCCTGCGGCTCGAACATGTCGGTGCGATGCGTCCCGACCAGTTCCGTCGTGCGGCCGCGCTGGGTGTCACGTGCAGTCTGTTCGTCGACCACCTGTACTACTGGGGCGATGTCCTGGTCGACGATCTGTTCGGCTCCGAGCACGGGGGGCACTGGGCCGCAGCCGGTTCGGCCCTCGCCGCCGGCCACCGCATCTCGTTCCACAACGACGGTCCGGTCACCCCGACGAATCCACTGCGCAACATCGCGGATGCCGTCAATCGCCGCTCTCGTGGCGGACGGGTGCTCGCGCCGGACGAGCGGATCCCGGTGGAAGCGGCGTTGCGCGCGCAGACGGTCAATGCTGCATGGCAGCTGTTCAGTGACGATTCCATCGGGTCGTTGAAGCCGGGGATGCACGCGGACATGGTTGTGCTGTCGGCGAATCCGCTCGCCGTGGACCCCGAACGGCTCGCGGACATCGAGGTGAAGGCGACGGTGTTCGCGGGGGAGACGGTGCACGGCAGCCTGGGCTGACAGACGAGAACGCAAGAACGCCGCCCGGGATCTCCGGGCGGCGTTCTCGTTTTCGGGCCGAGCTGTCGGCAGGTGGTGTCAGCTCGCCAGGTGCTGGGGCTGGGGCTCCGCGGCCTTGGGCTTGCGCATCTGGGTGAGGCCCAGCAGCGCCGCCGCGACGACGAACCATCCGGCGATCACGAGCAGACCGTGGCCCACCCCGGTGCCACCGAAGTAGATGATCGAACGCACCGCATCGACGGCTCCCGCGCCGATCCAGAAGTGGCTCAGCGCCGACCAGAATCCCGGCAGGAAGTCGGCCGGGAAGGCGCCGCCGGCGCTCGGGAAGTTCACGAAGATCATCAGGACCATCACCACCATGATCGCGGCCTTGCCGAACACCCGGTTGACCAGGATGCTCACCAGCCCCACAACGATCGTGTAGGCGATCACCACCGCCAGCATGGCCAAGCTGGTCGCGAACGAGGCCCCGTAGAAGCCGACGAAGAGCGCCGAGACCAGGTACGCCGCCAGCACACCGATCACCGACATCGCACCCAGCACGCCGAGCTGCTGCCGCAAGCGCATCCGCGGTGCCACCTGTGAGAGCACGGTGATCGTGAGGTACCCGACGATCGTGCTGACCATCACGAGATAGAACAGTCCGGTTCCGGTGGGGTCGTCGGCCGCGAGCGGAGCATGGTCGACGACATTCAGGTCGACGCCTTGGGCCGCAGCGAGCGGCTCGGCGAGCCCCTCCACCGCCTGCACACGCATCGTGCCCTCGGCCGACGCGATATGGAGGTTCATGGTCGGACCCAGCTCGATGACGCCGGCGATCTCGCGGTTCTGCAGACGATCGAGCGCTCCGGACGCGTCGGTAGCGGTCTCGAGCGCGAACTTGTCACCGACGGTGGGCGCGAGGCGCTCGACGAGCGCGGTGCTGGCCGTCTCCGGCCCGACCACGACGACCTCGACGTCGCGCGGCGCCGGATCGTGGAAGGCGCTGACATAGCAGAGGGCGAACATCACCGCGAAGAACAGCGGAAAAACCATCGACTCCACGACGGTGCGCCACGGCGTCCCACCGGGAGTGGTCCCGTCGGGTGTGCCGTGGTCGAGGTGCAGCGCGGGGGCGACCGCTTCGGTGTCGGCCGCGATGGCCTCGGTCCACTCCTGGTGGCGCTGGTCGTGAGCGTTGGGCATACGCAACGGCCTTCCTGAATCGTCGAATCATCGTCAACAGTGTTGACGGGGCGTCAGTCAACAGTGTTGACGGCCGGTTGTCAACACTGTTGACGTAGACTGTGCGGCAAGGTTGGTGCGGCCACCTCCGAGCGAAGGACGATCGATGACCGTCGAGACACCCGAACCCCACGCCCGCGCCGGCAGCGCACACAACCGTGAGGCGGTGCAGGCCGCCGCCACGGAGTTGTTCGCCGAACAGGGATTCGCTGCCACCGGTGTGCGCGACATCGCCCGGCGCGCCGGAGTGGACCCGGCGCTCGTCATCCGTTACTTCGGGTCGAAGGAAAAGCTGTTCGTCCGGACGATGACCATGTCCGACGCGTTCGTCGAGGTGGTCGAGGGCCCGCTGGACGGACTGGGCGGGGCGTTGGTGGATTTCGTCGTCCGCCGGACTCGTCGCCGGCAGGCGGACAAGCCCACCGCCGTCTATGCCGCCCTGATTCGTGCGTCGGACCGCCCGGCCGTGCGTGAGCACCTCCAAGAGGCGATCGACCAGATGATCGTCGCGCCCCTGGCGCCCCGACTGCTGGGCGAAGACGTGGAATTGCGCGCTCACCTGCTCGCGGCGCAGCTGTCCGGGCTGATGGCGGCGCTGTACGTGATGGAGAGTCCGTGGCTGCGCGCCGCGCCCATCGGCGACATTGTCGAACGTTACGGCGCCGCGCTGCAGGTCCTCGTCGACAGCTGACGCGGAGGGCTGTTCCGCTGGGTGGGAAGACTGGCGCGACCGACCCCTCCCTCGCTGAAAGATGTCGTGGATCACATTGATTGCGAATGGCGATGTGGATCACATAACCTGAGAGGGGCGAACGTGAGCGTTGCGGGCTTCGACGAGGAATTCGACGTGGTGGTGGTGGGCGCGGGGGCCGCCGGTTCGGCGGCCGCGCTCGCGGCGCACCAGGCCGACACGGCGGTGCTGGTAGTCGAGAAGTGCGACGAGGCCACGGCGGGCGGCAACACGCGAGTGTCCGGCAGTGGCTGGTGGGTCAATCGCGATCCGGAGCGAGCCCGTACCTTCCTGCGGTCACTCAACGGCGCGTATCCGGTGGCAGACGACGTCGTCGAGGCCTGGGCCACCGAGACCGCCGAGATCTCGCCGTGGCTCAAGGAATTGGGGGCCGACGTCGCGATGAGCGGCGACTACCACACGGCGCCGGAGTATCTGGAGCTCGAGGGAAGTGACTGTTACGCCGGGATGGACACGGTCGAGGGCCGAATGGGCAACGGGCTGCTCCACGGCTTCCTTTGTCGGGCACTGGCCGAGCGCGGGATCGAGACGCGGTTCGATACGCCCGCCGTCGAGCTGATCGTCGAGGACGCAGCGGTTGTGGGTGTCGTGGTCGAGGGCGCCGGTGGACGCCGCCGGATCGGCGCGCGGGGCGGCGTTGTTCTCGCCACCGGCGGATTCGCGGCCGATTCTCAGATGGTGCGTGACTATCTGCGTGTCGAGGACCACGTCCTGTGGGGCTCGCCCGCGTCGACCGGCGACGGCCACCGCATGGCCCAGGCGGTGGGTGCCGACCTGTGGCACATGGACAACATGATGACCATCACCGGTGTCCGCGGTGATGACGAGTTCGGTCACTATCTCGCGCTGTGGAACGCGAACAACTATCTCTGGGTGTCCGGTGACGGGCGGCGATTCGTCGACGAGGCCGCCGAACCCAAGCACGGCCACATCAATCGCGGAGGAGCCTACGAGCTGTTTCCGCTGCGCCCGTTCCACCTGATCTTCGACGAGCAGATGCGCACCGCGGGCCCTCTGAGTCCGACACCGGATGTGCTGCCGGTGGGGTGGAACCTGCTGATGAAGGGATCCCGGTGGAGTCTCGACAACAGCGAGGAGGTCGCGAAGGGCTGGATTGCGCGCGCCGACTCGATCGCCGAACTCGCGGGGATCATCGGAGTCGACGCGGCGACGCTCGAGCGGACCGTCGAGCAGTACAACGCCGCGTGCTCGGCCGGCCACGACGACCAGTTCGGCCGGGATCCCGGCACTCTCGGTTCGGTGGCGCGGGCGCCGTTCTATGTCCTCGAGGTTGCGCCGCTCCTGGGGTGGAGCAACGGTGGTCCTCGTCGTGACGGGCGGGCCCGCGTCCTCGACACGCGCGGAGACGTAATCGAAGGCCTGTACGCCGCCGGCGAGGTGAGCTCGACCTACAGCTGGTGTAAGGACGGTGGATTCCACATCGGCGACGCCCTCGCGTTCGGCCGCGTGGCCGGCCGCGACGCGGCGGCCCGCGCCTGACCGCGCACCGGTGGTCCCGCCGCTCCGGCGGAACCACCGGATTCGGGGCAGGACGCGACACCGGATAACATCCAGGTCGGCTGGCCGATCCGGTGTCGAGCGGCCACCGATGGACGGCGCGGATGGGAGCGGTTGTGCAGGAGCAGGAGCCACGGCGTGACGACGTCGCCGGTCAGCAGGAGCTGATCGCCCAGCTGCCGCCCTACACCGAACTGCTGTGGCCCACTCTCCGGGCGCTCATCGCGCTGGGCGGATCGGCGTCGAACAACGAACTCGACGGTGCCGTGGTGGAGCGCCAGGGCTGGTCCCCCGAACTGCAGGGCGTCCTGCACGGGGACGGGCCCGGCACCGAGGTCGAGTATCGATTGGCTTGGGCGCGAACCTATCTCAAGGGGATGGGGTTGCTCGCCAACAGTCGGCGCGCGGTCTGGACCGTCACCAAGCAGGGGCGGGCCGTCACCGAACCGGAATTGCGGCCGCTACTGCTGTCCTTCACCGCCGACAAGCGCCGTCAGCGGCTCAGTCGCAAGGCCAATACACCTGATGCGCAGGTTCTTCCGCTCAGTGATGCCGAGGCGGAATCCGCGACGGACGCGGCATACAGCGATGCCGAGGTGTCCGCGTGGAAGTCGACGTTGCTCGAGTCGGTGCTCGGCATGTCGTCCACGGCGTTCGAGCGCCTGACGCAAAGACTGCTCCGCGAAGCGGGATTCTCGACGGCGACGATCACCGGACGGACTGCGGACGGCGGGGTTGACGGCATCGGAATGTGCCAGATCTCGCTGCTGAGCTTTCCTGTCGCTTTCCAGTGCAAGCGGGTCAGTGGCAGCGTCGGGGCCGGCGCGGTCCGGGACCTGCGTGGCGCGATGGCCGGCCGAGGTGAGAAGGGCTTGCTGATCACGACGGGCACGTTCACGAGCGAGGCGCGGGCGGAGTCGCGACGTGACGGAGCGCCGCCCGTCGATCTGATCGACGGAGATCGGCTGTGTGATCTGCTCAAGGAGCATGCGCTGGGTGTACAGACCCGGACTCGCGTCGTCGAGGATGTCACCGTCAACGCCGGATTCTTCGCCGGTCTCGAATCGAGCTGATGGTGCCGAAGTCACCGATGTGACTGACGGAACCAGAGTGACTGTGGTGGAATAGCTCTCGAATCAAACAGTGCCAGCGGTGAATCCGTTGCGGCACCACATCCCGGCGATGCCGGAATCTCCGGCGATGCGAGGTTTTGCAGTGCAGGTTTCGAGACGACAGCTGTTCAAGTTCGCGGCGGCGGGCACGGCGGCGGCAGGGTTCGCGGCGGTGGCCGGTCCGTCGGTCGCAAACGCGGGACCCGCGACCCTGATCGACTACTCGGCCGGTGTGCCCTCCCCGCTGGGGATCCGCGCGGCAGGACACGTGGGCGCGATCCGCTACGTGTCGGACCGGAGGCCGGGGGCCGAGTGGATGCTCGGCAAGCCCATGCAGTTCGGCGAGGCCGCGGCGATGGCGGCTTTCGGCCTGCAGATCGTCTCGTGTTACCAGCTCGGCAAGGGGCAGACGTCGGACTGGCGTGGGGGATACGACGCCGGCATTCGCCACGCGCAGCGCGGACTCGAACTGCACCGGGCCGCCGGCGGCCCCGAGAACTGCCCGATCTACGCGTCCATCGACGACAACCCGTCGGCGTGGGAGTTCGACAACCAGATCGCGCCCTACCTGCGCGGCTGGGACGCGGTGGTCGGACGGGAGAACGTCGGGGTGTACGCGAACTCGCCGACGATCGACCGGTGTCTGCGGTCCGGAGTGGGAGCGCTGTTCTGGCAGCACAACTGGGGTACCCCGGCGGGCTACGTGCATCCGGCCGCGCACCTGCACCAGTTCGAGATCGACAAGCGGCAGATCGAGGGCGTCGGCATCGACCTCAACTCGATCCTCAAGCCGCAGTATGGCCAATGGGCGGCGCAGAGGCCATTCTTCCTGTCATAGTCGGAAGAGGCCGCGGCGTCCGGAATCCATCCAAGGATTGATTTCACGCGCGGAATTGTGAAGCCACCGGATCTGTAAAGCTAAGGTAATGGCATGTCTGTCGTCTACAACATCCTCGTCGCCGTGCACCTGCTGGGCATGGCCGCGATCGTCGGTGGTTACCTCTCGGTCCTGAAGGCGCCCCGCGTCAGCGAGGTGATGGTCTGGGGCGCGCGCATCCAGCTTCTGTCGGGTCTGGTCATCGTCGGCCTCGGCGAGGCTGTCGAGTCGCTCGGCAAGGACTACGACATGGCGAAGATCGGCGTCAAGATGGTGATCGCCCTCGTCATCGTGGCCGTTGCCGAGATCGGCCGCGCGCGCCAGAAGCGCGGCGAGGGCAACCCGAACTTCGCGCACATCGTCGGCATTCTGGCGATCGTGAACGCGCTCATCGCGGTGCTCTGGACGAGCTACTGACCTACGCCTCGTGCACACGAATCGGGCGCCCTCCGCACGGAGGGCGCCCGATTCGTCGTTCGGGGGGCGATCAGCCGGGCAGTCTGGACATCTTCTCGAGCCACACGCGTGCGTCCTCGGGCAGATTCCCGGCCGCCTCGGCGTGCTTGCACCACTTCTTCGCCATCGAGAGGAAGTTCATCGGGTTGTAGGCGTCCTCCTCGTGCGACCACAGGTTGTCGCCTGCGTAATGGAGGATCGTGATGTTCGCGGCGCCGTGCTCGGTGCCGTCGCCGGGGTCCTCCATCGGGTTCTGAACCTCGCAGACGACCCAGCCGCGGTCCTCGTCGATGACGTACCACGAGACGGGGAACTCGGGCATGCGTTTGCCGGGGAACGCCGTCATGGTGCGGGTGACCCATCGGCGGATCTCTTCGCGCCCGTCGAAGCGGCCGAACGCGTGCTCGTCGTATGTCGCGTCCTCGGTGAACTGGTCGGCGAAGAGGTTCCAGTCGCCGGTCTGTGTCGCCTGCACGACGGTCTTCTGGTAGTTCTCGAAGGCTCCTTCGAGCTCCTCCCGGGTCCACCCCATGGCTGTGCTCCTCGCGGTCGATTGCGGTCGCCCGCGTCGCCCGCGGACTCACCTGCAACCTAACGCACGACTGGAACGTGTTTCAGTTATTTGTCGGAATCGGCGGGCGTCAGGCGCCGTGCAGTTCGGTCCACCGACCGAATGGCGGAGGACCCTCCCCAAGCACCGTGAGGGCGTGCTCGGGTGTGCCGGTCGCGGCATCGGCGTGCTTGACGTGCATCCACTGGTAGCCGTTGAGGACGTGTTCCTCGGTGGTGGACGCATTGACGACCACGTGATCCCCGTTGGCGCGTTGTTCGAGCGACCAGTCGCTGTTCATGCCCGCGACCACCCACCATTTCTCTCTGCTCATGGTCGTGGCTCCTGTCTGGAGTGGCTTCACGATGTGCCCTCAACGCTACCGCGGCGCCGAGGTGAAACAAGTTGGACGGATGTTCCGATATGCCCCGTAATGGTCCGGGCATCGGACCGTTCGGCTACCCTAAGCGGTCCGAAAACAGCTACGACTCGGAGGCTCTCGTGGAATTCCTCATCAACTTGTTCTATGCCCTCGCGGCCAACCTGTACCTGGGTTCCTCGGACGGCTCCTCGGGCGGCGGCCAGCAGTAACGGCGGCAGAACCGCGAAGGCCCGCACCGAATCGTCGGTGCGGGCCTTCTGCGTCCGAGGCGCCGTCAGGCGTGCCGGCCCGCGGGCGCCGGCCGAGCCTTCGGGATGAGGAAGGCGAACACCAGCGACACCAGGGCGGCGACGATCGCGATGACGAACGTCGCGCGGAACGCGTCGAACGACGGAATTGCGACGGCACCCAGGGTGACCGTCATGCTCGCGAGGACGACGCTGACGACGGCCGCCGCACTCGACGTTCCGACCGAGCGCATCAGCGAGTTGAGGCCGTTCGCTGCTGCCGTCTCCGACACGGGGACCGCGCCGATGATCAGGGCCGGCATCGACGAATACGACAGGCCGACACCCGCTCCGATGATCATGCCGCCGACGACGATCATCCACACCGACGACGACAGGAACAACACGAAGGTGTAGCCCAGACCGACCACGACCGAACCCACCATGAGGGTGAACCGCGGGCCGCGCAGGGCCGAGATCTTGGCGGAGACGGGCGAGAGCGCCATCATCACCAGGCCGCCGGGTGCCAGTGCGATACCGGCCGTGATCATCGAGAGGCCGAGTCCGTATCCGGTCGACTCGGGTGCCATGAGCAACTGAGGCAGTGTGAGCGAGTTGCCGTACATCGCGAAACCGATGGCGATCGACGCCAGGTTGGTGAACAGGACGTGCGGGCGGGCGGACACCCGCAGATCCACGAGCGGCCGCGCCGTTCGCAGTTGGAGGAATCCCCACATCAGGAACACCGCGAGAGACGCGGCGAGCAGGCCGAGCGTGAGCGGATCGCCCCAACCCCAGGTGCCGCCCTTGGTGATCGGGAGCAGGAACAGGATCAGTGCCGCGCTGAGTCCGACCGCGCCGACGAAGTCGAACCGGCCGGGGTTTCGGACGGTCGATTCGGGGATCATGACGGCAGCGAGTGCGGCGCAGGCCAGGCCCAGTCCGGCGGACATCCAGAACAGCACGTGCCAGTCGGCCACCTGAGCGACAGCCGCCGCGATCGGCAGTCCGATCGCGCCGCCGACGCCGAGAGTGGCGCTGACGATCGCCATCGCGCCGGCCACCTTCTTGGGGGGCAATTCGTCGCGCAGAATGCTGATGCCCAGTGGGATGACGCCCACCGAAGCGCCCTGCAGGGCGCGGCCGACGATGAGTGGAATCAGTGAGTTCGCGAACGCACACACCACGGATCCGGCCACGACGAGGCCGAGGCTGGCGATCAGGATCTTCTTCTTGCCGAACATGTCGCCGAGGCGACCGCTGATGGGGGTGACCACTGCGGCCGCGAGGAGGGTGGCGGTGACAGCCCATGACGCGTCGGCCGGGGATGCCGAAATTAGGTGTGGCAGTTGGGGAATGATCGGGACGACGAGGGTCTGCATCAGCGAGACGACGATGCCGCAGAATCCGAGGACTGCGACGATGGCGTTGCCGGATGTGGATCTGGTCGTCTCCACCGTCGAGGACGCGACGGGTGTTGACAAGGAAACTCCTAGGAAAAACTGCTCAAAGATCAAATTGGAAGAAATGTGTACGGTACACATCGTGTGCATGGCACACAATGCGGACATTGCGGGCAGTGGGAAAGTGGAAGGGGTGCGGCTTGTCCGACCAAGACCGAGTACAGGCGGGCATCGAGTACGAACTGACGCTACTGTCCCGATACCACGCCCTGGCGTGGCAGCGCGGCAGGCAGACGCTCGACAGGTCCGCGTATCTGATCCTTGCGCGCCTCGAACTCGACCGACTGATGAGTCTCAAGGAACTCGCGGAGGCATTCCTACTCGACATTTCGACGATCAACCGGCAGGTGGGTGCGCTCGAACGCAATGGACTGGTCGAACGCGTCGCCGATCCCGGTGGTGGGGTTGCGCGCAAGGTCCGGCCCACGGAGAAGGGCATGGCGCAGATGCGCGCCGACCGGGACCTCAACCGCAGCGGCGTCGGCCGGGTACTCGAAGAGTGGACCCCGGACGAGGTCGAGTTGCTCCAAAGCCTGCTCGTCCGCTTCAACCGAGGCGTCGAGGCCATCGAGGGCAGGCAGTGGCCCCGGCCGGAGCCGAGCTAGGACTGGACGTGCCGCGTCGGCGACTCGGCCAGATCCGGTTCGTCCGGCACGACGACCAGCATCGGACGCTCGTCGGGGGAATCCCCGATGCCGCGCCAGGTCAGCAGCGACCAGCGAGACAGTCCGGACAGCGCGGAACCGACACTCGCGAACGACAGCGAGGACATCAACGAGCCTGCGGAACCGATCGAGCCGATCGAGCCGATCGAACCGACGGATCCGATCGACAGGATCGAGCCCACGCTGCCGATCGAGAGGATCGAACCCTCCGAGCGGATCGACAGGATCGACCGCCGGGAGCTTCGCGAACGAATCGACTGCGTCGTGTCGGCCATTCCTCGGTCTACCACGCGAACCTGGTCCGTGAACAGTGAAGGCCCCACCGGATCGGTGGGGCCTTCACTGTGGAACGGGCGAACTACGCGACGGTGAACATTCCGACCGTCGGCAGGAAGCTGCACGTGATCGGTGCGGAGCCCTCGGGCTCGGTGGTGAGGTCGCCCGAGATGACCGCCAGTACGCGACCCGGGCCGGTGTTCGCGATCACCGACAGTGTTGCGGGGCCGTCCGGGTTGATGCGCGCCTCGGTGGTGAGGTTCTGCGTCTCACGGCGACCGTTGTCGACGTTGATCCACGACACCGTCATGCCCTGGTTCTGGGCGGCCTTCTCGGTGCCGAGCGCGGTGAACACGAAACCTGCCTGGCCGGCGGCCGGTCCCGGCGGGGGGAGGTGAGCCGGACCGGGAACCGCGAGCGCGGTGCCGACCGAGTCGCTCGACGGAGCGATGCAGCCCTTGCCCACGGTCGGGTACAGGAACTGCGCGATGACCGGTCCGTCCTGGGGGATCTCCGGGCCGCCGCCGCCACTGCCGTCGAGGAACGTGATCACGCGCTCGAGCGTCGACTTCAGTTCGGGCGGCAGGTTCGCGCCCTCGAGCAGGATGCGGGCCTGCGCCAGCAGGTCGTTCTTGGCGTCGATGTCCTGCATGTCCGCGGGGGCCGCTGCGGCGCCCAGGATGGCCGGAGCGAGCGACGTCAACGCGTCGATGGAGACGCCCTCGGGGAGCCCGGGAGGCGTCGGCTGTGCGGCCGCGTTGGCCGGAACAGCGAGCGCAGCGGCGGCCGCGACTGCGCAGGCAGTAATTGCTCGTCGCATTCCTCGGTTACGAATCACGTTTCCCCATCCTTGTCGTTCAGACGCATGCGGTGCAGCGTCGGTCTGCCGCGTGGGCACCCACGTCCTTCGTGGTCGCGGGTCGTGCGTCGCGGGTCACTCTATGGATCGACCCCCCGATGTGTACAGACTGTTCTGCACGTCGCATTCGTGATCCGCGACCCAGCGGAGTCTATGCAAGCTGTGACGCAACTGCCATCGCCTGGTGACAATATCTGTGACGAATGCGGAAAATGTGAACCTTGATGCAACTGTTACGGATGAGCAAGGTATTTTCGGCCCATCAGGGTGGCGGGTTAGGCTGACGCCACACCTGGTCCTTCCCGCTGCCGCGCCACACTGGGTGCGTCCTGCCAGTTCACGATGGAGAGCGCCAGCCAGTGTCCCAGCTTTCCCGCGCCGCCCGGTGGCCGCGCGCGTTTGCCGCCGAGCGCGGACTTCTCCGGTGGGCGCCGTTGCTCCTCGCCCTGTCGGTTCTCGCCCGACTGCTGTGGACCTACCTGACGTCCAACGGCGCGAACTTCGTCGACCTGCACGTCTACGTCGACGGCTCGGCGGCGCTGCTGCGCGGCGACCTGTACGGCTTCACGTACTCCGAGGAGACGCCCGAGTTCCCGCTCCCGTTCACCTACCCGCCGTTCGCGGCGCTCGTCTTCCTGCCGCTGCACTACGTGCCCTTCGGGCTCGTGGGGTTCTGCTGGCAACTGGGCACCGTTCTGGCGCTGTTCTGGGTCATTCGGATCAGCCTGGAGTTGCTGCTCGGCGACGCCGCCCGCGACCGCCACTGGCAGTACGTCGCCGCGGCGTGGACGGCGATCGGGGTCTGGACCGAACCGGTGCGGACGACGCTGGACTACGGGCAGGTCAACGTCTTCCTGGTGCTGGGGGCGATGCTCGCCGTCCGCAGCACCCGATGGTGGGTGTCCGGCGGCATCGTCGGCGTCCTCGCGGGCATCAAGCTGACCCCGGCGGTGACCGGCCTGTACTTCGTCGCGCAACGACGCTGGCGCGCCGCGGTGTTCTCCGCTGTCGCCTTCTTCGGCACGGTCGCCGTCAGCTACCTCGTGATCGGCGAGCAGGCACGTGACTACTTCTCGTCCAAGTTCGGGGACGCCGACCGGATCGGACCGGTCGGGTCGGCGTGGAATCAGTCGCTGCGCGGGGCACTGAGCCGCCTCGCCGGCCACGACGTCGAATCCGGTGCGGTGTGGATCGCGGCTGTCGTCGTCGCAGCCGCTCTCGCGTTCGTCGCGTGGCGCGCACTCGCGCGGGACGACCGGCTGGGCACGCTGGTGCTCGTCCAACTCTTCGGACTACTGGTGTCCCCGATCTCGTGGGTCCACCACTGGGTGTGGGTGCTCCCGATGCTGGTGTGGCTGGTGCACGGCCCGTACCGGAGTCTGCTCGGAACACGGATCGTCGCGGCGGGGTGGCTCGTGGTCACGGTCATCGGTGTGCCGTGGGTCCTCGAGCAGATCGAGGACGAGGCCATCTCCCGTCCGGGCGGCCTGGCGTGGGCCGGGACGGTCAACGTCGTCGGCGCCCTGATCGTTTTCGTGTGGGTCGCCTACGCCGGTCGTCGGCACCGCGTCACGCAGGGCCTGCCAGCTCGTCGATCCGATGAGCCAGCTCCAGATCCAGCGACGTGAGTCCGCCGGCGGAGTGCGTGGCCAGGGTGAACGTCACCTTCCGCCAGCGGATGTCCATGTCGGGATGGTGGTTCATCGATTCCGCGGCCTCCGCGACGCGATCCACCAACGTGATCGCGGCAGGAAAGGTGGCGGATTCGACGGTGCGGACCAGCGCGTCCCCGTCACGCCGCCAGGTGGAAAGCGTCGCGAGCGCGGAGTCGATCTCTGTGTCGGACAGCAACTCGGCCATACCTCATGATGGTGCCGTGGCAGGGGGACCGCAATGAGCGGCGCACGCGAGGTGGTCGCGGCCGCGGTGATTCGCGACGGGCGGCTGCTCCTCGCGCAGCGGACCAGGCCGGTGGAGCTCGCCGGGCTGTGGGAGTTGCCCGGGGGCAAGGTCGAGCCCGGTGAATCACCGGCCGACGCGGTGCGGCGCGAGCTCCGTGAGGAGCTGGGCGTCGAGGTGGTCGCGGGGGAGCGGATCGGCGCAGACGTTCCGTTGCACGACGGTCTGGTGCTGCGCGCCTATCGTGCCGAACTGATCAGCGGGACGCCGCAGGCGCTCGATCACGCGGCGCTGCGCTGGGTCGATGCGGGGGAGCTACGCGAGATCGCGCTCGTCGGCAACGATCGCGGCTGGTTGCCGGAGCTGTCGGTTCTGCTCGGCGAGTGACTCGGCCCCTCAGGCGGCGCGCGCCTTCTTGAGGCCCTTCTTCAGTTCCTTCTTGCTCGCGCCCTCGTTCTCGAGCTTCTTCATGCGCATGATCACGACCGGGCACTTGAGGCACCGGGTCTTCTTTCGGCAGCACTTCTTCTTGGGCTTGAGGCCAGAGACCTTGCTGGCCTTCACCTTCCCCTTGCCCATGCGTGTGCCCGGCCTTCCTCCCGCGTGCGGCGCCCGGATCGCCACCCCACGGAGTTAGCGTAACCTCATGCGGCTTTCATGCAGGCGGCCAGGTAGTGGTGCATATCACTATTGCCTGGTCACAGGCGTTGATCGGGGTGGGCGATGCGGACTGCGCCATGGCGAGCGGGTAGGGTATTCGCTGGCCGCAGTCCCTCCTTCGGTGCACGTGTCGTAGTACTTCGTACGACGTTCAGTGCGTTCCGCTGTTCGGGGGATCGCGAATGGGATTCACGCATGCGCGTAGCGGCAGCCAGAAGCCGTGCGACCCCAAATTCGTGTGGCCCCGTCAGCAGCCAGGAGAACGCCCCGCGTGAGCACCACCAATTTCCGTAACGTCGCCATCGTCGCGCACGTCGACCATGGCAAGACCACCCTCGTCGACGCCATGCTGCGCCAGTCCGGCGCCTTCGCCGAGCGCGCCGAGCTGGTCGACCGCGTCATGGACTCCGGTGACCTCGAACGCGAGAAGGGCATCACCATCCTCGCGAAGAACACCGCTGTTCATCGCCACAACGCCGACGGCACGGTCACCGTCATCAACGTCATCGACACCCCCGGCCACGCCGATTTCGGTGGCGAGGTCGAACGCGGCCTGTCGATGGTCGACGGTGTCGTCCTGCTCGTCGACGCCTCCGAGGGCCCGCTGCCGCAGACCCGCTTCGTGCTGCGCAAGGCGCTGTCCGCGTCGCTTCCGGTCATCATCGTCGTGAACAAGACGGACCGCCCCGACGCCCGCATCGACGAGGTCGTCACCGAGTCGCAGGACCTGCTCCTCGACCTGGCCTCCGATCTGGACGACGAGGCCGCCGCGGCCGCCGAGGCGCTCCTCGACCTGCCCGTCCTGTACGCGTCGGGCCGCGAGGGCAAGGCGTCGATGAACCAGCCGGAGGACGGCCACGCTCCCGACACCGAGAACCTCGACGTCCTGTTCGACGTCCTCATGGAGCACGTGCCGGCCCCGAAGGGTGATTCGGCTGCACCGCTGCAGGCGCACGTCACCAACCTCGACGCGTCCGACTTCCTCGGCCGCCTCGCGCTGGTTCGTATTCACAACGGCGAGCTCCGCAAGGGCCAGACCGTCGCGTGGATGCACTCCGACGGTGTCAAGAACATCAAGATCACCGAACTGCTCAAGACGGTCGGCGTCAGCCGCGAGCCCGGCGAGTTCGCCGTCGCCGGTGACATCGTCGCCGTCGCCGGTATCCCCGAGATCATGATCGGTGACACCCTCGCCGACATCGAGAACCCGGTCGCCATGCCGACGATCACCGTCGACGAGCCCGCGATCTCCGTCGTCATCGGCACCAACACGTCCCCGCTCGTGGGTCGCGTGAAGGGCCACAAGCTGACCTCCCGCATGGTCAAGGCCCGCCTCGATTCCGAGCTGGTCGGCAACGTGTCGCTGCGCGTGCTCGACATCGGCCGTCCCGACGCGTGGGAGGTGCAGGGTCGTGGTGAGCTGGCCTTGGCGATCCTCGTCGAGCAGATGCGCCGTGAGGGCTTCGAGCTCACGGTCGGCAAGCCGCAGGTGGTCACCAAGCACGTCGACGGCAAGCTGCACGAGCCGTTCGAAGAGCTGACGATCGACACCCCCGAGGAGCACCTCGGCGCGATCACGCAGCTGCTGGCCAACCGCAAGGGCAAGATGGTCCAGATGACGAACCACGGCACCGGCTGGGTCCGTATGGAGTTCATCGTTCCGTCGCGTGGCCTGATCGGTTTCCGTACCGACTTCCTCACCGAGACCCGCGGCACCGGCATCGCCAACGCCGTCTCGCACGGCTACGGGCCGTGGGCCGGCGAGATCCGCGCCCGCCACACCGGCTCGCTCGTCTCCGACCGGACCGGATCGGTGACTCCGTTCGCGATGATCCAGCTGTCGGATCGTGGCACGTTCTTCGTCGACCCGGGTGCCGACACGTACGAGGGCATGGTCGTGGGTATCAACCCGCGCGCCGAGGACCTCGACATCAATGTCACCAAGGAGAAGAAGCTCACCAACATGCGCTCGGCGAACGCCGACGTCACCGAGACGCTCGCCAAGCCGATCGAGCTCACGCTCGAGGCCGCGATGGAGTTCTGTGCCGTCGACGAGTGCGTCGAGGTCACTCCTGAGGCGATCCGCGTGCGCAAGCTGCACCTGTCGCAGACCGACCGCGCGCGCGAGCGCTCGCGTGCGAAGTCGCGTGACAAGGCCGCACTGTAAGTGCGTGACGCGTTCCGTGCGCGTTGTGCGAGTCTGAACACTCGCGCAACGCGCACGGGCGGGGGAGCCGCTCGCGGAGGGGAGGACCGGTAGTGGCGCACGTACGGCGCGGATCTTTCCGTGCACTCGGTCGATCGATGTCGAGCCGACAGGTATTCGGGGCCGCCGCCGCGGCCTCGCTGCTGGCCCTCACGGCCTGCACCGCGAACCCGCCGCCGCCGGTCGAGAGCACCGACAGCCCCAAGCCGACGACCGCGGTTCCCACCAAGAACACTGTCGCCGTTGCGATCGACGACGTGGGCATCGGATTCAACCCGCATCTTCTGGCGGACCAGTCGCCCGTGAATTCCGCGGTCAGCGCCCTGGTATTGCCCAGCCCGTTCCGTCCGGTCTCGGATCCGGCGCGGCCCGGCGCGACCCAGTGGGTGCCGGACGCCTCCGTGCTGGTGTCCGCGACCGCCCTCCCGGTGGAGGCGCCCACCACGATCAAGTACCAGTTGCGCAACGAGGCCCAGTGGTCGGACGGCGCTCCGATTGCCGCGGAGGACTTCCGCTACCTGTGGCAGCAGATGATCACCCAGCCGGGTGTCGTGGATCCGGCCGGCTACGGACTCGTTGCCGATGTCGAGTCGTCCGGGGGCGGCAAGACCGTCACCGTCACACTCGCTGCCGCATACCCCGCGTGGCGCGAACTGTTCACGGATCTCCTTCCCTCGCACCTCGTCAAGGACACGCCGGGCGGCTTCGCCCGCGGGCTCGGCGACAACATCCCGGTCTCGGGCGCGCAGTTCCACATCAAGTCGGTGGATCGCGGTCGCGACGAGATCGTGCTCGAGCGCAACGACCGATTCTGGGGCACGCCCGCCAAGGCGGACCAGATCCTGATGCGCCGCGGCGGCTCGCCGGCCCAGCTGGCCGATTCGATCCGATCCGGTGACGCCCAGGTGGCCCGGGTGCACGGCGGCGCCGCCACCCTCGGACAGCTGTCGGTGATTCCGGGCGTGCGAACCGGAACAGAGTTGCAGCCCCGCGTGCTGTCCGTGACCCTCAACGGCCGGGTTCCCGAGCTGGCCGAGGCGGGCGTCCGGAAGGGTTTGCTCGGGCTCCTCGATCCGAATCTGCTGGCGACGGTGGGGGCGGGCAGCGAATCGTCGGCCACGCCGGCGCGGGCGCAGGTGCTGGCACCGTCCGATCCGGGGTACGCGCCGACGGCGCCCCCGGTCCCGAGCCGGGAACAGGCGACCGGACTGCTCGCGAGCGTCGGCTTCCAATCGGTTCCGAATCTCACCGAGGGTGACGATCCCGAGGTGGTGACCATCGGTCGGATGGTGCGCGACAACGAGCAGTTGACCCTGGTTCTCGGCGCACCGGAGAACGACGACATCGCGATCGCGGTCGCCAACACCGTGGCCGACCAGTGGCGCGGCGCGGGTATCGCGGCGTCGGTGCGTCCGATGAAGGCCGAAGACCTGTACGGCGAGGCGCTCACGTCGGGCTCCGTCGACGCGGTCGTCGGCTGGGAGCGTGCCGGATCGGATCCGGCGACGTCGTTGGCATCCCGATTCGGTTGCCTGCCGCTCAGCGCGTCGTCGGACACCGGCCCCGACGAGGAGTCGGCTACTACGACCCCGGCTCCGACCGCGACACCGGGGGCCACGTCGGCTCCGTCCCCGCGGTCGCCCAGCAATCTGTCCGGTCTGTGTGATCCGAGCCTGCAGCCTGCGATCGACGCGGCGCTGCGCGGTCTGGACGATCCCGCCCACGTGATCGCGGACGCGGAGCCCAAGCTGTGGGAACTGGCGGCGGTGCTGCCGGTCCTCCAGGACAACGCGATCGTCGTGGCCGGGCCGGGCGTCGACGGCGTGTCGCTGACCGGGCCGGTCCCGGTCGGCATCTTCGGTGACGCCGGAGTGTGGACCCGCACGACGAAGTGAGTGAGTGAGATGAACGGCCGACGCATCCTGTTCGTGCATGCGCACCCCGACGACGAAACCCTCACCACGGGCGGCACCATCGCCCGGTGCACGGCGGACGGCGCCGAGGTGACGGTGCTGACCTGCACCCTCGGCGAGGAAGGCGAGGTCATCGGCGAGCGGTGGGCCGGGCTCGTCGCGGGCGAAGCCGATCAGCTGGGCGGCTTCCGGATCCTGGAGCTCACCCGGGCGCTGCAGGCGTTGGGCGCGTCGGGTCCGCGGTTCCTCGGTGGCGCCGGCCGCTGGCGGGATTCGGGCATGGCGGGGACCCCCTCGGCGCGGAACCCTCGCGCGTTCGTCAACGCCGATCCGGACGAGGCCGTCGGCGCGCTCGTCGCGGCGATCCGGGAACTACGTCCGCACGTGGTGGTCACGTACGACCCGGTCGGTGGCTACGGCCACCCCGATCATGTTCAGGTGCACCGGTTCACGACGGACGCCGTCGAGGCGGCCGGCACCGACGCGTTCCCCGACGCCGGCGCGCCCTGGGACGTCGCGAAGTTGTACTGGACCGTCACCGAGCGGTCCGCGCTCGAGGCGGGCGTCGCCGCGATCGCCGAGGTGCCTGCCGGATGGCGGATGCCCGAGCCGGGTGAGCTTCCGACCGTGTCCGACGCGACCGTCACCGCGGCGGTGGACGTCGCGCCCGTGCTCGACGCCAAGCGTGCCGCGTTCCGGGCACACGCGACGCAGGTGACCATCGCGCCGTCGGGCACCGAGTTCGCGCTGTCGAACGACGTCGTCCAGCCGATCCTCACCGTCGAGCACTATGCGCTGGTCCGGGGCGCCGCGGGTCCGGTCGGACCGGACGGACGTGAGAAGGATCTGTTCGCCGGGATCTCCTGACGGACCCCCGTATGCTGTGATCCACGCCACGTTCGTGGGGGTCCGTGCGTCGGCACCCGCCCCTGACGAACGGGAGGTCGCGGCAGATGTACAACTGGGAACTCCAGAATGCGATCACGGCGTTCGTGGAAAGTCTGCGGCCCATGGCGCCGTACTTCCACGACCTCTACATAGGCTCGCTGCACGCGTTCGCGCATCAGATGAGCGACCTGCTGACGGCGATGGGGTATCCACCGGTGCCGTGACCGGACCCCGCCGTCGTACCGACGGTGCCGATGACGGAACATCGAAGTCATGACCGCCCCGAGCATCGCCGTCGAACCGCCCGCCTCGCCCACCGAGGCGCGCACGACACTCGCCCTGCTCACCTTCGACGGCTTCCTCTGTGCGGTGCTGTCGGTGTTGTTCCTGCCGGCCTACATCGGAACGACGCCGTTCCCCGTCACCGCGCTGATCGCGGCGGTGGTGAACCTGCTGCTCGTGCTCGGGGCCCGCAAGTTCACCGATCGGGCGCTGCCGGCCGCGCTGCCGTTGTTCGGTTGGCTGTTCGGTTTCGGTCTCTGTGTGATCGGTGGTCCGGGCGGCGACGTGCTGGTGTTCGAGGACTGGCGCACGCTGCTGCTGTTCGTCGCTGCGCTGCTCCCGGCGGGCCTGTACCTGTTCCAGGTCCGTCTCGCGTCGCTGGTGGCGCGCGCTCAGGGCTGAGTGCGCAGCCAGATGTCCCCGGCGCCGGGGGTGACGGCGTCGACGAGGGCCCATGCCCGGTCGGCAGGGAGATCGTGCACCACGTACCGACCGGTGCCCGCGGGCGTCGCGGCGATCACTGTGGCGACCCCGGCGCGTCGCTGGAAGAACGTCTGACGCACGGTCCAGCCGATGATGCCGGCGGATTCGAGGCTGTCGCGGCGGCGGTCGAGTGAGCCGCTGCGGGTGATCAGCCATCCGGGCAGGACGGCGTGCCCGAGGCCGCGGTAGCGGTCCCACGCCAGACCGGCGCCGGCGACGGCCAGTAGAACGACGCCCGTCCACACGGGCCACGGCACGTGCCTGCCCGCGAGGGTCAGGCCCGCTGCGACACCCGCCGCGAGGACCATCGGCCACAGTGCGCGCGTGTAGCGGCGTCGCCGTGCGGCAGGGCCGTGCTCGACGAGCGGTGTCGCTGCCTGGCGGCCGTCCCCGAGCACGGTGGCCATCACGCGTGTGGCCTCGGACCGGGGGCCCTGCGGCAGCAGCAGCGACGACTCCCTGTGCTCGGCGGACACACCTGTCATGATCGCGTCGAGGGACGCGCCGCCCGCCAGTCGCAGCAGTAGCGGTTCCTTGAGCGTGGTGCCCCGCAGCCGCTGCCGGTCCAGCGTGGTCTGTCGGGTGCGCAGTAGACCGTGACTGACGTGAAGCGTGCGGCCGCTGTCGTTCACGGTCATCCGGCCGTAGACGACGAGGTAGCGCACGCAGGCGAGGGCGCTGGCGACGACGAACAGGACCACCAGCGCGATCAGGCCGAGTACCGCGAGGACCAGCGTGCCCGCCTGTTCGGCCGATTCGAAGCCTTCCTCCAGTGCCGGGGAGCGCGCGATCCGTTCGGCGAGGCCGTACTGGAACACGATGCCGACGAGTGCGCCGATCGCGATCAGCCCGGTGACGGAGAACGGCGCGTACCGCACCCATGCCGGCGACCAGTGCCCGATCTCGATGCCGACCGGATCGACGTTCGGCTGGGCCTCGACGTCCGCCGTCAGCTGATTCGGCCGGTGGCCCGACAACAGCGCCTCGCGCAGGCCCGGGACGAGCGCGGCGTCGAGCGCGTCGAGCTCGAACCTCTCCTCGCCGCGTCCGGTCTGTCGTCCGGTGCCGATCCGCAGCACGGCCAGCCCGAGCAGTCGGTGCAGCACCCGCGCCTCGACGTCGACGGACCTGATCCGGTTGCGGGGGACCGACAGCACCTTCTTCTGGAACACGCCCCGACGCAGCTGGACGTGCACCGGACCGATCCGGTACGTCGTGGTGAACCAGCGCAGCACGCCGTATGCGACGAGCGCGGCGACCGCGATCAGTCCCCAGTAGTGATTGCCGCTGGAACTGCCGACAATCCACGACACCGCGATCACCGGGAGGAGCTTGACGACCTCGTTGACGGGGTGGACCAGCAGCATCCGCCTGTCGAGACGCAGCCACGGCTGCTCCTCCTCGGCAGCGAGGGCGGCGTCCCCGGCCTTCTCGACGGGCACACTCACGTCGCGTCCCCGGCGTTACGGGCGGCGATGGCGGTGAGTTGCTCGACGGTGCGGTCCGCGACGTCGAGATCCAGTGCGGTGATCTTCACGGCGCCCGCCGACGACGCCGTCGTCACGGTGACTGTCGCGAGGCCGAACAGTCGATCGAGCGGTCCGCGTTCGGTGTCGACTGTCTGGATCCGGGTGATCGGTGCGATGCGGCGCTCCTGGTTGAACCATCCCGTCCGGGTGTACACCGCGTCGGCGCTGATCTCCCAGCGGTGCACGCGGTACCGCCACTGCGGCACGATCAGGATGTCGGCGAGCGCGACGACGAGCGTCACCGCGAACACCGTCACGTGTGGCCACGTCGTCGCGCGTCCGTCCACGAGCGCCCACACGACCTGCGCGACGAAGACCGGGAGCCACACCAGCGCGGCCGTCGTGGCCCACAGTCCGGGCGCCTTGGTGCTCGGCCGCCACCGCGGGTCGGCCATCGTCACCGTTCGCACGGAACGCGTCGGGTCCGGGGGGAGGCTCACGATCTCATCCTGCCCGAGTCGGCGCCCGGCGTCCTATGGTGGAGGTGACTGGAGAGTCTGCCTATACGGAGGTGGTCGCGTGATGGAGCGAACCGACAGCGGTAAGGATGCCGGCGAGATCCGGGGGTCCGATGCGGCCGATGTGCCCGAGGCCGATCTGGTGGAACAGATGACGCCGGCCCGGAGCGACGACGAGCGGGAGGAGCGGGACGAGGCCGCGACACCGCTCGAGGTGAACGAGGCAGATGCGGCGGAGCAGCGGCGAAATGTCCCCGACGACGAGGACTACCCGCGCGGATAGCCGGATCGGGTGAGACCCGCGGTGGCAGGGACGCCGGTCCGTGGCGCATGATCGTCGGGTGAGTCACTCGAGCGATGACACCGATCGGTCCAAGGTCCTGCCGACGCCGTCGGTTCCCTCCGAAGTTCCGTCCGCGAGTGCGATGCGGCGAGTTCTGCGCCGAGCGCGGGACGGCGCGACGTTGAACGTCGACGAGGCCACGACGCTGCTGCACGCGCGCGGCGCCGACCTCGAGGACCTGTGTGCGTCGGCTGCGAAGGTGCGCGACGCGGGTCTGCTCGCCGAGGGCCGGCCGAAGACGGTGTCGTACTCGCGCAAGGTTTTCGTTCCCATCACGCGTCTGTGCCGCGACAAGTGCCACTACTGCACCTTCGTGACGGTGCCCGGCAAGCTGCGCGCCGAGGGCCAGGGGATGTACCTGGAGCCGGACGAGATTCTCGACATCGCCCGACAGGGTGCCGAATTGGGTTGCAAGGAGGCGCTGTTCACGCTCGGTGACCGGCCGGAGGAGCGTTGGCCCGAGGCGAAGCAGTGGCTCGACGAGCGGGGCTACGACTCCACTCTGGACTACGTGCGGGCGATGTCGATCCGGGTGCTCGAGGAGACCGGCCTGCTGCCGCATCTGAACCCGGGTGTCATGAGCTGGGAGGAGATCTCGCGCCTCAAGCCCGTCGCCCCGTCGATGGGGATGATGCTCGAGACGACGTCGAAGCGCCTGTTCACCGACAAGGGGGAGTGCCACTACGGCAGCCCTGACAAGGATCCCGAGGTGCGGCTGCGCACGCTCACCGACGCGGGCCGGCTGTCGGTGCCGTTCACGACCGGCATCCTGGTCGGGATCGGCGAGACTGTCGCCGAGCGCGCCGATTCCATCATGGCGATCCGCAAGGTGCACAAGGCCTTCGGGCACGTCCAGGAAGTGATCGTGCAGAACTTCCTGGCCAAGCCGGACACCGCGATGCGTGACGCGCCCGACGCGAACCTCGAGGAGTTCCTCGCGACCATCGCGGTCACGCGCCTGCTGCTGGGTCCGGGTATGCGGATCCAGTCGCCGCCCAACCTGGTGTCCGAGGCGGAGTGTCTCTCGCTGATCGGGGCGGGCGTCGACGACTGGGGTGGCGTGTCGCCGCTGACGCCGGATCACGTGAATCCGGAACGGCCGTGGCCGAACCTGGACACGCTCGCCGCGATCACCGCGGAGGCCGGATACTCGCTCGTCGAGCGGACGGCCGCGCAGCCGCAGTACGTGCTGGCCGGGCATCCGTGGATCGACCCCCGGATCGGGGCGCATGTCCGGGCACTGGCCGACCCGGTCACCGGGTTGGCCCGGGACGTGAAGCCGGCGGGCCTGCCGTGGCAGGAACCGGACGAGGAGTGGGTGTCGTCGGGCCGCGTGGACCTCAACACCGAGATCGACACCGACGGCCGCAACACCGAGACGCGCTCCGATCTCGGCAGCGCGTTCGGTGACTGGGAGACGGTGCGCGAGCAGGTGCTCGAGCTGGGGCGGGCGGCGCCCACCCGCGTGGACACCGACGTGCTCGCCGCGCTGCGCAGCGCCGAACAGGATCCGGCGCGTCTGTCCGACGACGCGTACCTCGCGCTCGCGACCGCGGAAGGGGACGGTCTCGAGGCGGTTGTCGCCCTCGCGGACGCCCTGCGCAGGGACGCCGTCGGCGACGACGTCACGTATGTCGTGAACCGGAACATCAATTTCACCAACATCTGCTACACCGGCTGCCGGTTCTGCGCGTTCGCGCAGCGCAAGAACGACGCCGACGCGTTCACGCTGTCCGCGGAGGAAGTGGCCGACCGGGCGTGGGAGGCGCACGTCGCGGGTGCCACCGAGGTGTGCATGCAGGGCGGCATCGACCCCGAACTGCCGGTCACCGGGTACGCCGACCTGGTTCGCGCGGTCAAGCGCCGGGTGCCGTCGATGCACGTGCACGCGTTCAGCCCCATGGAGATCGTCAACGGCGCCTCCCGCGGCGGTCAGAGCATCCGGGACTGGCTCACCGAACTGCGTGAGGCGGGACTCGACACCATCCCCGGGACGGCCGCGGAGATTCTCGACGACGAGGTCCGCTGGGTGCTGACGAAGGGCAAGCTGCCGACGTCGGCGTGGATCGACGTCGTCACCACCGCACACGAGGTGGGCCTGCGTTCGAGTTCGACGATGATGTACGGCCACGTCGACAGTCCCAAGCACTGGGTGGGGCACCTCAACGTGATTCGCGGCATTCAGGACCGGACGGGTGGGTTCACCGAGTTCGTGCTGCTGCCGTTCGTGCACCAGAGCGCGCCGCTGTACCTGGCCGGCGCGTCGCGCCCGGGGCCGACTCAGCGCGACAACCGGGCCGCGCACGCGCTGGCGCGGATCATGCTGCACGGGCGTATCCGCAACATCCAGACCAGCTGGGTCAAGCTCGGCACCGCCGGCACGCAGGCGATGCTGCAGGGCGGTGCGAACGATCTCGGTGGCACGCTGATGGAGGAGACGATCTCGCGGATGGCGGGCTCGCAGCACGGCTCGGAGAAGACGGTCGCGGAACTGCGGGCCATCGCCGAGGGCATCGGCCGACCGGCGCGGGAACGGACCACCAGCTATGCACTGCGCGAGCCTGCGACGGTGCTGCCGCTGGTGTGACGGGAGTCCCTCCCGCCGCACCTAGCTGAGGTGACCCTTACCGAAGCTTCGCGGCGGGCGCGATTCATACTGGACACTCCGGATGTTGTCGGGGCCGGGTCCCGATGGACCGGGCCGTCGAAGGCGCCTCGGCGCCGGCTCAGAAAGGCAGGGCGAGCAGCAGTGACCTACACGATTGCCGAACCGTGCGTCGATGTGATGGACAAGGCATGTATCGAGGAGTGCCCGGTCGACTGCATCTACGAGGGTGGTCGCATGCTCTACATCCATCCGGACGAGTGCGTGGACTGCGGTGCGTGTGAGCCTGTGTGTCCCGTCGAGGCCATCTTCTACGAGGACGACGTGCCGGACCAGTGGACCGGTTATGTGAGCGCCAACGTCGACTTCTTCGACGATCTCGGTTCTCCGGGCGGCGCCGCGAAGCTCGGCAAGGTCGACTACGACGCGCCGTTCATCAAGGCCCTGCCCCCCATGGGCGAAGAATAAAGACGAGCAGTTCGAGGAAGATCAGTGCCGCGCATCGCTGTAGCCAAGACCCTGCCCGACTTCCCGTGGGATTCGCTGGCGTCCGCGAAGGAGAAGGCGCAGTCGCATCCCGACGGGATCGTCAACCTCTCCGTCGGGACGCCCGTCGACCCCGTCGCACCGGTGATCCGGGAGGCGTTGGCGGCGGTCTCTGCCGAACCGGGATACCCGACGACGCACGGGACCGACGAGCTGCGTGAGGTGACGTCGGCGTCGCTGGCCCGGCGCTACGGCATGACCGGCGTCGATCCGGCCGCGATCCTGCCGGTGATCGGCACCAAGGAGGCCATCGCGTGGCTGCCGAGCCTGCTCGGTCTCGGCGCCGACGATCTGGTGGTCATCCCCGAGGTCGCGTACCCGACGTACGAGGTGGGCGCGCTGCTCGCCGGTGCGCGCGTGCTGCGCGCCGACGGGACCGCGCAGCTGGGTCCGCAGAAGCCGGCACTGATCTTCGTGAACTCGCCGTCCAACCCCACCGGCAAGGTGCTCGGCGTAGAGCATCTGCGCAAGGTGGTCGCGTTCGCGCGTGAGCGCGGGGCGATCGTCGCGTCCGACGAGTGCTACCTGGGTCTCACGTGGGAGGACGACGCGGTGTCGATCCTCGATCCGCGGGTGTGTGACGGCGACCACACGGGCCTGATCGCGATCCATTCGCTGTCGAAGACGTCGAACCTGGCCAGCTACCGGGCCGGTTTCCTCGCCGGCGACCCCGCGCTCATCTCCGAACTGCTCGAGGTGCGCAAGCACTCCGGCATGATGATGCCGACGCCGATCCAGGCCGCGATGGCGGCCGCCCTCGCCGACGACGACCAGGAGAAGGAGCAGCGCGAGCGGTACCGCAAGCGCCGCGAGATCCTGCTCGCCGCCGTACGCGGTGCGGGCTTCACGGTCGACAACTCGGAGGCCGGGCTGTACCTGTGGGCCACTCGCGGTGAGGACTGCCGGGCGACGGTCGACTGGTTCGCCGACCGCGGCATCCTCGTCGCGCCGGGCGACTTCTACGGCCCGCGTGGGCGGAAGCACGTACGGATCGCCCTGACCGCCTCGGACGAGCGGATCTCCGCGGCGGCAGCGCGCTTGTCCTGACCCCACCGGACGCCCGGGTTCCCGCGTTTTGCGCACTTGTCGCGCGCGTGAGGCCCGGGTTCCCGCGTTTTGCGCACTTGTCGCGCCGGCCGGGTGAAGATTCCGACGCTCAGCGCACTTGTTGCGCGGCGCTCGGGGTGGTCTCGGGCGTAGCCTGAGCTTGGTTGCAGTCACTTGGCTCGGGCTGAGGAGGGCAGCATGGATGCCGTCACGCACGTACCGGCGCCGTACAACGAGCCGGTCCATTCCTACGCGCCGGGGAGTCCCGAACGCGAACGCCTTCGCGGGGCCCTCGAGGAATGCTCGTCCGCCATCGAGATCCCGCACATCATCGGCGGCGAAGACCGCCACGGCAACGGCGAACCGATGGAAGTGGTTCGACCACACCGGCATTCCGCGATCCTCGGCTCCTACGCCAACGCCACGTATGACGACGCGCGCGCCGCGATCGACGCCGCGACCGCCGCGGCGCCGGCGTGGCGCGGGTTGCCGTTCGACGAGCGTGCCGCGGTGCTGCTGCGGGCCGCGGACCTGCTGTCCGGGCCGTGGCGGGAGAAGATGGCCGCGGCGACCATGCTGGGGCAGTCCAAGTCCGTCCAGCAGGCCGAGATCGACGCGCCGTGTGAACTGATCGACTTCTGGCGGTTCAACGTCCACTTCGCGCGCGGGATCCTCGCCGAGCAACCCACGTCGTCGCCGGGGGTGTGGAACCGGCTCGAGTACCGCCCGCTCGAGGGGTTCGTCTACGCGATCACGCCGTTCAATTTCACCGCGATCGCCGGGAACCTGCCGACCGCGCCGGCGCTGATGGGAAACACGGTGATCTGGAAGCCGTCGCCCACCCAGACGCTCGCCGCGTACCGGACGATGCGACTGCTCGAGGCGGCCGGCCTGCCCCCCGGTGTGATCAACCTGCTCACCGGCGACGGACTGGCCGTATCGGATGTGGCACTGAGCGATCCGCGGCTGGCGGGCATCCATTTCACGGGGTCCACCGCCACGTTCCAGCACCTGTGGCGCGAGGTGGGGGCGAATATCGGAAAGTATCGCGGCTATCCGCGACTGGTGGGCGAGACGGGTGGCAAGGACTTCGTCGTCGCGCACCCGTCGGCCGACCCGGCGGTGCTGTCGACGGCGCTGATCCGCGGCGCGTTCGAGTACCAGGGGCAGAAGTGCTCCGCGGCGTCGCGCGCCTACATCCCGAAATCGATATGGAGCGGGATGAAAGACCAGTTCCTCGCCGAGGTGGACGCACTGACCTACGGCGACGTCAGCGATCTCGAGAACTTCGGTGGCGCGCTCATCGACCGACGCGCCTACGACAAGAGCGTCGCGGCGATCGAACGTGCCCGCGGCGCCGACGGCGTACAGGTGGTGGTGGGCGGTAAGTACGACGACAGCGTCGGGTACTTCGTCCGTCCCACGGTGCTGCTGGTCGACGATCGGGGGGACGAGGCGCTGTCGAAGGAATACTTCGGCCCCATCCTCGCGGTCCACGTCTACGACGATTCCGCACCGACCTCGTTCGCCGACGTGCTCGCCGCGGTCGACGCAGCCTCCCCGTACGCGTTGACCGGTGCGGTGGTGGCCACCGACCGCACCGCGATCGAACAGGCCTCGGCCGCACTGCGATACGCGGCGGGCAACTTCTATGTGAACGACAAGCCGACCGGTGCTGTGGTGGGTCAGCAGCCGTTCGGGGGCGCGCGGGCATCGGGTACCGACGACAAAGCCGGGTCGCCACTGAACCTGCTGCGCTGGGTGTCGGCGCGCACGATCAAGGAGACGTTCGTCCCGCCCACCGATCACCGCTACCCGCACATGGGCCCGGACGGCGGCTGATGACGCCGGGTGTCCTGTCGAACCCGCTGCGGCCCGCGATCCTCGCTGCGGCGCGCTCGCCGCGGGTGAAGAGCGCGGTCACCCGGGCACCGGTCACCAAGTCGATCGTCCGCCGCTTCGTGGCGGGGGAGTCGCTCGCCGATGCGATGGCCGCGACGTCGACACTGCTCGTCGCGGGCAGGTCGGTCAGCATCGACTACCTCGGCGAGGACACTCGCGATGTCGGGCAGGCCCGGGAAACCGTCGTCGCGTATCTCGAACTGCTCGCCGAACTCGCACGACTGCCGCACGCCGACACCTCCGGGATACGCCCGCTCGAGGTGTCGGTGAAGCTGTCTGCGCTGGGGCAGGGGTTGCCGGTCGACGGCGACAAGATCGCCCTCGACCACGCGCGGACTATCTGCGCGGCGGCGCACGAGCACGGCGTGTGGGTGACCGTCGACGCCGAGGACCACTCCCGCACCGATTCCACGCTGTCGATCGTGCGGGAGTTGCGGGCCGACTTCCCGTGGCTCGGCACGGTGCTGCAGGCGTACCTGCGCCGCACCGAGGGAGACTGTCGGGGCCTCGCCGGCCCGGGATCGCGGATCAGGCTGTGCAAGGGCGCGTACCGGGAACCTGAGTCGGTGGCGTACCGGGCCCGGGACGACGTCGACGCGTCGTACCTGCGGTGCCTCGAGATCCTGATGCGCGGCAAAGGGTACCCGATGCTGGCCACCCACGATCCCGCGATCATCGACGTGGTCGACGGGATGATTCGGGAAACCGGGAGGGGTCCGGACGATTTCGAGCATCAGATGCTGTTCGGCATCCGCGATCTCGAGCAGGCGCGGGTGGTCGATGCGGGCCGCCGGATGCGGGTCTACGTTCCGTACGGCGCGCAGTGGTACGGCTACTTCATGCGGCGTCTCGCGGAGCGGCCGTCGAACTTGAAGTTCTTCCTGCGCTCGACGCTCACGCGAGGCTGACGCGGCGCTTGTGAGACAGTGGGCGTCGTGCTGCTCAGTTCGCTGAACCCCCTCGCCGTCGCGCGCGGCGACGACATGCCCGACGCCGTCCGGATCGGTGACACCGCGCTCTCGCGCACCGACATCCTCGGGGCCGCCGGGGCGCTGGCCAAGCGCATCGCCGGTGCCCGCGTGGTCGCGGTGCTCGCCGATCCGACACCCGCGACGGTGATCGCCGTCGTCGGATGCCTGCTCGCCGGGGTCACCGTCGTTCCCGTTCCGCCGGATTCGGGTCCGGCCGAACTCGATCACATCCTGTCCGATTCCGGCGCCCAGGCATGGCTCGGGCGGGCGCCCGAGGGATCCGCGCTGCCGGTGGTCCCGGTGCGCGTACATTCGCGGGACTGGCACAGCCATCCCGAACCACACCCGTCGTCGACCGCGTTCGTGCTCTACACGTCCGGCACGACGGGCCCGCCGAAGGGCGTGTTGCTCAGCCGCCGCGCGATCGCCGCGGGCATCGACGCGCTTGCCGAGGCATGGCAGTGGACGTCCAAGGACGTTCTGGTGCACGGCCTTCCGCTGTTCCATGTGCACGGTTTGATCCTCGGTGTGCTCGGCCCGCTGCGTGTGGGAAGCCGACTGATCCACACCGTCAAGCCCACACCGCAGGCGTATGCCGCGGCGCGCGGTTCGCTGTACTTCGGCGTGCCCACGGTGTGGTCGCGGATCGCCCTGGACGAGGAGTCGGCGCGCGCTCTCAGCGATGCCCGGCTGCTGGTGTCGGGCAGTGCGCCGCTGCCTGTGCCGGTGTTCGAACGGCTGCGCGAGCTCACCGGGCTCACCCCGATCGAGCGCTACGGCATGAGTGAGACGATGCTGACGATCAGCACTCGCGTCGACGGCGAGCGCCGCCCCGGCTGGGTGGGTCTGCCGGTCCGTGGCGTCGAGACCCGGCTGCGCGACGAGCACGGGGGCCCGGTGCCGCACGACGGCGAGAGCATCGGCGGCCTGCAGGTCCGTGGGGCGACGCTGTTCGACGGCTATCTGAACCGCCCCGAGGCGACCGCCGAGTCGTGGACCGACGACGGCTGGTTCAAGACCGGTGACGTTGCAGTGATCGACGAGGGCGGGTTCCATCGGATCGTCGGACGCGAGTCCACCGACCTCATCAAGTCCGGCGGGTACCGCATCGGTGCCGGCGAGGTCGAGACCGCGCTGCTCGGGCATCCGGGTGTGAAGGAGGCCGCAGTCGTCGGACTGCCCGACGCCGACCTCGGTCAGCGGATCGTGGCGTTCGTCGTCGGCGATGCGGTCGACGAGCAGGTGCTCATCGACCACGTCGCGTCGCAGCTGTCGGTGCACAAGCGGCCGCGCGAGGTGCGGATCGTGGAGTCACTGCCGCGCAACGCGATGGGCAAGGTGCAGAAGAAGTTGCTCGCTTGAATCGGCGCAGGGGCCGTCCCCGGTCCCGCTACAGCAGATACGTCGCAGCCGACTCCCCGAGGAAGTCCCCGGCGTGGGTGACAGGTGCGCCGAGCATGCCCGCGGCGGAGTCGATGAGGAAGTAGCCGAGTCCCGTCCAGTCGGCGGTGACGGACCCGGCCTGGACGCGCGATTCGTACTCCGCGCACGCGTCGAGTGTCACGTGTCCGAGGATCCGAGCGCGTCCGGCGAACACCCCGTCGGGAACCGTCGAAAAGTGTTGTCGGGTCCGGAGGATCAACTGATCGGTGAGCGGATCGGCCCGCACGGACTCGGCGACCGACGCGGCCACGGACGGCACCGTGCGCAACTGCTGCAGAAACCGTGCCCGCCAACTGGGCGCGGGACGCGCTGCCAGGAGGTCCGTGAACGGCAGGATCATGCAGGCCAGTAGGTCGGTGATGGGGGCGTCCTCGCGGAGTTCCGCGACGAGTTCGGCTCGTCGTGCCCGTGCGAACGAGGTGTGGCGATCGAGCAGTGCCCGCACGAGTTCGTCGCGCCCACCGAAGTGGTAGCTCACCGCTGAATGGTTGGAGTTGCCGGCGTGTTCGGCGATGCGCCGGTTCGACACGGCGTCGATGCCGTCGGTGGCGAACAGTTCCTCGGCTGCATCCAGCAGTGCGTTTCGCACCCGGTCGCTGTGCTGTCCCAATGTGTTTCCCCTCGTGCCGTGTCGTTCCGCGCTACGCCGTGACCGTCGGTCGTGCCGCGGGCCTCGGGGTGCTGGTGGGACGAACGTCACCACGCCAACCAATTGTGCAATTTAAGTCAAGCGGCGTAATTTTGGGGTGTCGGTTCGGATCGACGCGTTCATATACAGACATCAGCGACCAGCGGGAGCACGACTGTGACATCCACACCTACGGCGACCGACGAGGGTCCACCGGCGCACGATTCCGAGGTCGATTCCGAGGTCGAGGTCGAAGCATCCCGTGCCAAGAAGGAGCGGATCGGTCGCTACGTCGCGATGATCCTGCTGCCGTTCCTCATGGTCGGCATGATGATCACGGGCTATCTGGCGACGATGCACGCGCCCACCCCGCACAACATGCCGATCGCCGTGTCGGGCCCGGCGCCGCAGGCCGAGCAGTTCGCCCAAGCGCTCGCCGCCGAGAATCCTTCTGGGGTCGACATCCGGGTGGTCGCGACCGACGCCGACGCCCGGCAGTCGGTCCTCGACCGCGAGGTCGCGGGAGCGGTCGTGCTGTCGGATCAGGCGGCGGGCACGGCGACTGTCCTGACCGCCACCGCGGCCGGTGCGTCGCAGGTCGGCACGGTCACCGGACTTCTGGCACCCCAGGTGCTTGCACAGGGACTGACGCTGGAGGCCGAGGATCTCGCACCGCTCCCGGCGAGCGACTCCGCCGGGCTCACCGCGATGTTCATGACGACGGCGCTGATGCTGGCCGGCTACATGCCACTGAGCGTCATGCTGTCGAACTCGCCGGAACTGCTGCGCTTCCGCAGGTTCGTGCCGATCCTGGCCGGCTGGTCCGCGTTGATCGCCGGATTGGTGTGGTTCGTCGCCGGACCGATCCTCGGCGCGCTCGAGGGGAACACCGCGGCGGTCCTGGGAATCAGCTGGCTCGCGGTGTTCGCGGTCGGCACGGTGCAGTTGTTCCTCACCAGGATCCTCGGCCCGATGGCGGTCCTGGCAGGCATGTTGTTCCTGATGGTGCTCGGCGTGCCGGCGTCCAACATGGGCATGTCCGTCTACACGATGCCCTCGTTCTACGCGACGCTGCACAAGTTCCTGCCCACGCCCGCGACCGGTGAAGCCCTGCGCTCGGTGCTGTACTTCGGCGGCAACGGAGTCGGCACCCACCTGACGGTGCTGGGCATCGGCGCGGTGCTGGCGCTGGCCGCAACGCTCGGCGTCGACGCGCTCAAACGCCGACGCAACCCCGACGCCGGGACACCCCAGGTGTCCATGCCGTCCCTGACTGCGGGTCCACGTCCTACGAGCACCAAGGTCCGCTACGCCACGCTGGCGATCTTCCCGCTCGGCATGGTTGCCATGATGATCACGTTCATGCTCGGCGCGATGTATCAGCCTGCGCCGCAGGATATGCCGGTGACCGTCGTCGCCGCGAACACCGAGCAGGCCGAGCAGGCCGTGGGCGGTCTCGACCGGAACATGCCAGGCCTGTTCGACCTGCGTGCATCCGATTCGGTCGACGAGGCGCGCGCCCAGGTCGAGGACCGCACCGTGGTGGCCGCCTACGTGCTGCCGTCGGCGGACAACCCCTCCGCCACACTGATCACCAACCAGGCCGCGGGCGTCAGCCAGCACCAGGTGGTCACCCAGGTGTTCGGTCAGGTGGCCGCGGGCCAACAGGTGCCGATGTCCAGTGAGACCGTCGCCTCGCTCGACGGCGGGGACACGATGGGCACGGTGAGCCTGTACGTCGCGATGGGCTGGATCATGTCAGGTTTCATGATCATCGTCGTGGCCGCCAACGCCGCGCCGATGGTGATGGGCCTGCGCAAGCTGCTGCCGGTCCTGGCCGGGTGGGCGGTGTTCATGTCCGTCGTGGTCTGGCTGATCGCGGGCCCGATCGTCGGAGCCGTCGACGGTCACTTCCTGCCACTGGTCGGCACCGGCATCGTCGCGATCATCGCCACGGCGCTGTTCACGACCGTGTTCGTCCGACTGATGGGGTTGCTGGCGGTGCTGCCGGTCGTCGCGATCCTGATGTTCCTCGGGGTCCCGGCCTCGGGTGGTGCGCTGTCGATCTACATGGAGCCGGCGCTCTTCCGGTTCCTGCACGACATCCTGCCGATGCCCGCGGCCGTCGAATCGGTGCGGTCGATCTTGTACTTCGGCGGTGACACCGTCGGCAGCCACCTGCTCACGTTCGTGATCTGGGGGGCCGTCTCCCTGCTCTGCGTCGTGATCATCGACCGGTTCCGGCCCGTCCGGACGGAACCGCTGGAGCTCGAGCCGGAACGGGAGGCGGCCGCGGTCTGACAAGCGGTCGAGGGACGGGTGCCGGCACCCGTCCCTCGATCTGTGCGAGACCCGCGATAGGGCCGTCACTCCTTGTAGCGGTAGAAGCCCTCGCCCGACGCGATGCCGAGCTTGCCCTTGTCGATGTAGTTCTCCTTGAGCCACACCGCCAGCTTCTGGGAGGCCGCGTCACCGTGGGCCATGATGTTGTACGGCGTGGTGAGGCCGATGATGTCGAAGATCTGGAACGGGCCCAGGGGCGCGCCGGTGGCGATTTTCCAGGTCTTGTCGACGTCCTCCGGTTCGGCGTAACCTCCGGCGGCGAGACCGGCTGCGGAGTTGAGGAACGGCACGAGCAGAGAGTTCAGCACATAGCCGGCCTTCTCCTTGTGCAGTTCGATCGGCACCATGCCGATCGCGGTCGCGAAGTCGACGACAGCCCGGTACACCGCGGGGTCGGTGCGCTCGGTACCCATGACCTCCGCAGTGTTGGAGGTCCACACCCGATTCGCGAAGTGCAGCGCCAGGAAGCGGTCCGGACGTCCGGTGGCGTCGGCGAGGTCGCTGGGCAGCAGTGTCGACGAATTCGTCGCGAAGATCGTGCGCTCCGGCGCGGCGGCGCCGATCCGGCGATAGGTGTCCTGCTTGAGCGAGAGGATCTCGGGAATCGCCTCGATGACGAGATCCGCGTCGGCCACCGCCGCGTCGGGATCGGACGTCAGCGTCAGGCGGTCCAGCGTGGCCGCGGCACTGCCGTCGTCGGCACCGGGAACCTCTCTCCGGTACGTGTCGACCAGGCCGTCGAAGCGTCCGCGCGCGGCGTCGAGGGCCTTGTCGTCGATGTCGTAGGACGTGACGTCGAAGCCCTTGAAGGCCGTCTGGAATGCGATCTGGGAACCCAGAACTCCCGCGCCCAGTACGGTGACCTTCCGAATGTCCGTCATGAATCCTCCCGGTTGCGTTCGGCCGCATCGGGCGCCGGCCGGTTCCCTTCGACCATATCCCCGCCGAGTGGGAGCGGGCGTACGGTCGGGGTATGAGCGCTGTCACGAGCACCCGAATCGTTCTCGCCTCACGACCGGACGGTGAGCCCACGACGGACAATTTCCGTACGGAGACAATCGAATTGCCCGAGCTGTCCGACGGGCAGGTGTTGTTGCGCACCGTCTACCTCTCGCTCGACCCGTACATGCGCGGTCGCATGAGTGCCGCCGAGTCGTATGCCGATCCGGTCGAGGTGGGCGACGTCATGGTGGGGGCGACGGTCTCTCAGGTGCTGGAGTCGCGTAGTCCGCAGGTCGCGGCAGGATCCTACGTCCTGGCCTACTCCGGGTGGCAGACGCGCGCCGTGGTCGACGACAACACGGTGCGGGTTCTGGACCCGTCCGCGGCGCCGTTGTCCACCGCGCTCGGTGTACTGGGAATGCCCGGTTTCACCGCTTACTCGGGCCTGCTGAAGATCGGACGCCCGCAACCCGGCGAGACCGTCGTCGTCGCGGCGGCGTCGGGTCCCGTGGGCTCGGCTGTCGGTCAGATCGCGAAGATCTACGGTGCGCGGGCCGTCGGGATCGCCGGTGGGCCCGACAAGTGCGCGTTCGTGCAGGGTGAACTGGGGTTCGACGCCGCGATCGACCACCGCGCACCGGACTTCGCCGAACAGTTGAGGGCGGCGGTGCCGGACGGCATCGATGTCTACTTCGAGAACGTCGGCGGCTCCGTCACCGCCGCGGTTCTACCCCTGCTGAACCTCTACGCCCGGATTCCGGTGTGCGGATTGGTCTCTCAGTACAACGCGGCGACCGCGCCCGAGGGGCCGGACCGGCTGCCGGGGTTCATGGGTCTGGTGCTCACGAAGAGTCTCACCGTGCGCGGCTTCATCCAGTCCGAGTTCGTCCGGGAGATGTACGAGGACTTCGAACGCGACGCCTCCCGGTGGATCGCCGAAGGACGGCTGAAGTACCGGGAGGACGTCGTGCACGGCCTGGACAATGCGCCGCCGGCATTCCTGGGAATGTTGCGCGGCAAGAACTTCGGGAAACTCGTCGTACGGGTGGGTCCCGAGGAGTGAGTCTCAGGACGAAATGCCGACCGGCTTGTCACCCACGATCGAGATGCGATCCATGACGCGGCGGGCCGGGAAGTAGTCGCTGGACGCGTAGTGCTGGCACGTGCGGTTGTCCCAGAAGGCAATCGTGTCGGGACGCCAGTGCAGTCGCACCTGGAACTCGGGACGCTGGACCTGGCGGTAGAGCATGCGGAGAATGTCGTTGGACTCCTCCTCGGACACGCCGACGATGCGCTGCGTGAAGACGGAGTTGACGAACAGGACGCGACGTCCGGTCTCGGGAATCACTCGGACCACGGGGTGAGTGACCGGCGGGAAGGCCGGACGGAGCATCTCGACGGTCTCTGCCGGCATGCCGCGGCCGAACGAGTTGATCCAGTCGTGTTCCGCCTGGAGGTGCTCGATGCGGGCACGGAGGTCGTCCGGGAGCAGGTCGTACGCCGCACCGGTGTCGGTCCACAGCGTGTCACCGCCGACGGCCGGAACCTCGACACCGCGCAGAATCGCTGCGAACGAGGGGAATTCGTGCCAGGTGACATCGTTGTGCCACATGTTCTCGACGCCCGCCGCGACCGCGTCCTTCGCGAGAGTGGCGACGTCCGCATCGCTCTGCCCGGGCTGGGTGTACTTGAAGAACGGGTGCTGCTCCAGGTCGCCCCAGCGGGCCGCGAACGCGCGATGGTCGGCGCGGTCGATCTCCTGATCGCGGAAGAACAGCACCTTCCATTCGAGCAGTGCGCGGCGAATCTCGGCCAGCACGTCGTCGGACAGGTCGCCGCTCAGCCGGATCCCGGAGATCTCGGCACCGATGGTCGGGGTCTTCGGCGTGAGCGAGAACAGTTCGTACGGGCGATCGTCGGCGGTCTCGGTGGTTCGTCGTGCGACGAGCGGGCCCACGGCGTAGAGCGGGTCCGTCGGGCGGGGCTCGATGAAGGTCTGGAAGATGTTGGGAGTGGCGGATGCGGTCATAGCGAAACTCCTTGGGGATCGGTCTGTTCCGTCGTATCGGGAGTGCTGCTGGTGGGAACGGAGGTGGGGGCCGCGAGTACGGCCACGCAGGTGTCGACGAGGTCGGTGACGATTGCCGCGGTCTGCGCCGGCGTACGATCGGTGCCCTCTCGCGCGGCGAACGTGGTGATGCCGAGCATGACGATGTTGTCGGTGCGCCAGGCCGCGATCTCGTCCGGCAGGGGGCAGAGGTCGGTCAGCAGGTGGTGCACGTGCCGGTAGGTCTCGGCCCGCAGGTGCTTCTGGATAGTGTCCGCGAGCGCCGGGTCGAACAGGGCCTGGACCAGGAAACGCGCATACCTGCTGCCGGGGCGGCCGAGGGTCTCCGCCGCCAGCGGTCGGACCAGTGCCTCGACGACCTGTCGTACGGTCGGCGGGGTGCCGAGCCGTTCCATCTCGTCGAGCAGTTCCTGGCGGCGGGCGTTCACGGGCCCCATGCGGAGTTCGACGAGTGCCTCGATGAGGCCCTCGCGGGACCCGAAGTGGTACTTCGCCGCCGACTTGTTGGACTGGTTGGCCGCGATCTGGACGTCCTTGAGCGTGAGCGCGGGCATTCCCCGTTCGGCGATGATCTGCTCTGCTGCTTCGAGCATCGCCTGCCGGGACGTGGTCTGAGTCACAACGACGACGTTAAGGCCGCGGCCTTAACCTGTCAACGGTTTGCCGAGATTCGTTCTCCCCGCGTTTTGCGCACTTATCGCGGGAATCCGGCCCGGAAATCCGCGCTTTGCGCACTGATCGCGGGGAAGACGGGAGGGAAGGCGGCAGTGGAGTCGGGGGACTAGCGGGTGTCGCGGAAGAGCGGATCGCGCTTCTCGCGGCGGGCGAGGGTGGACTCCTCGAAGTTGTCGGTGAGCAGGCGGATCAGCAACTGGCCGAGCCCTTCCTGGTTCATGTGCTGCGACATCGAGGACGCGTCGAGGCTCGACCACAACGTCCGCTTGGTGAGTTCGACGCCGGGGCGGGAGAACATCGCGATCCGCTCCGCCAGGTCGAAGGCGTCGTCGAGGAGGTCTTCCTGCGCGACGATTCGGGAGACGAGGCCGATCTGCGAGGCCTCGTCGGCGTCGACGTCGCGACCGGTGAGCATGATCTCGAACGCCCGCGACGATCCGATCGCGCGCGGCAGCAGGTAGCTCAGGCCCAGTTCGCTCGCGGTCAGGCCGTTGTTGATGCCGGCCGCACGGAAATACGCCTCCGGTGCGGCGAGGCGGATGTCGGCGGCCATCGACAGGCAGAATCCGCCGCCGATCGCGGCGCCGTTGACGGCCGCGATGACGGGTTGGTGCATGCGCCGCAGCGTCAGTACGACGTCGTCGAGCATCTCCATCGAACGCAGCGCGATCGTCGGTCGCGTGAGTCCGTCGATGTGCGGGGGCTTGCCCGCCGACGTCTGGTCGGCGCCCGAACAGAATCCCCGCCCCGCACCGGTGATCACGACGGCGCGCACCGAGTTGTCGTTGCTGATGGCCTCGAGCGATTCGCGGAACGGGACCATGACATCGAACGCCATCGCGTTCATCCGCTCCGGACGGTTGAGGGTCACCAGCGCTACGTTCTCGCGTGGCCGTTCGACGAGGATGAAACTCAAGGGATCTCCTACGGCGCGGGGTCGATTTTCGCCGACCCTACGCCGCAGGAAGATCCCATGTGCCCGTTCTTGCGAGCTAGGAGGCAGACTCCGTGACGGCGGTGTCCTTGCCGCCCTTCCGCGCGCGGCGGCGCGAATTGAGTAGCGACAGCGCGAGAATGGCCAGGAACAGCACCGCGGTGGAGACGAGCTGTTCGCGGGCGTCGGCGTCGAACAGCATGAGCACGACGAATCCGGCCAGCAGTGCCAGCGTGACGTAGCTCAGGTACGGGAAGAGCCACATCCGCACCGACAGTTTGCCCTCGCGCTCGAGCTTCGGGCGCAGTCGCAGGTGCGAGATCACGATGAAGACCCAGATCACCAGCAGGGCCGCGCCGACGGCGTTGAGCAGGATGCCGAGCAGGTCGTTCGGCAGCAGCCAGTTGAGCAGCACACTGACGAACCCGAAGAACACCGACAGCAGTACCGCATTGGTGGGCACCCCGGTTGTCGACAGCTTCGCGAGGGCCTTCGGGCCGTCGTTGCGCCGCGCCAGTGAGAACGCCATGCGCGACGTGCCGTAGACATTCGCGTTGAACGCCGACAGCAGCGCGATCACGACGACCAGTTCCATCAGCCCGGAGACGTACGGCAGGTTCGCCCGTTCGAGCACGGCGACGAAGGGGCCGTCCTGCAGTTCGGGATCGTTCCACGGCAGGACGAGGACCATGATGGCGATGGCGCCGATGTAGAAGACACTGATCCGCCACATGACGGTGCGGACGGCGGTGGCGATCGAGCGCTCGGGGTCCTCGGACTCGGCCGCGGCGATGGTGACGATCTCGATGCCGCCGAACGCGAACGCGACGACCAGCAGACCGGCCGCGATGCCGCTGAACCCGTTGGGCATGAACCCGCCCTCACCGAGCAGGTTCGTGAATCCGACGGGGTCGGTGTCCGGCAGCAGACCGAAGACGAGCAGGACGCCGACGACGAGGAAGCCGATGATCGCGGCGACCTTGAGGGCCGCGAACCAGAATTCGAACTCGCCGAAGTTGCTGACCTTCGCGAGGTTCACGACGGCGAAGAAGGTGACGAACACCAGCGCGATCACCCATTGGGGGACGCCGGGCAGCCAGTCGTTGACGATCGCGGAGGCGCCGGTGATCTCGGCGCCCAGCACCATGATCAGCATGAACCAGTACAGCCAGCCCATGACGAAGCCGGCCCATTCGCCGATACCGATGCGCGCGTAGTGCGAGAAGGATCCGCTGGCAGGAAGTGCGGCGCCCATCTCGCCGAGCATGCGCATGACACACACCACGACGAAACCGGCGATCAGGTACGAGATGAGGACCGCGGGGCCGGCCTTCGCGATCCCGACGCCTGTCCCGAGGAAGAGACCGGCGCCGATGGCGGACCCCAGGCCCATCATCGTGAGATGACGGACCTTGAGGCCATGCCCTAATCGGACTGGGGTTTCGGTGGAGCTCACAAGCCTTGGAATCAGTCGTTGGCGTGCAGTGCCGCGTTCAGTTCCACGCCGGTGCCCTTCCACGGCACCACCTCGACGGCGCCGGACACGGAGTTGCGACGGAACAGGATGTTGGACTGGCCGGTGAGGTCGGCGGCCTTGACGACCGTGCCGTCCGGTCCGGTGACCTTGGTGCCGGCGGTGATGTAGAGGCCCGCCTCGACAACGCAGTCGTTGCCGAGCGAGATGCCGAGGCCGGCGTTGGCGCCGAGCAGGCAGCGCTCACCGACGGAGATGACCTGCTTGCCGCCACCGGACAGCGTGCCCATGATCGATGCGCCGCCGCCGACGTCGGAGCCGTCACCGACGACGACGCCCGCCGAGATGCGGCCCTCGACCATCGAGCTGCCGAGCGTGCCGGCGTTGAAGTTCACGAAGCCCTCGTGCATGACGGTGGTACCGCTCGCCAGGTGGGCGCCGAGGCGGACGCGGTCGGCGTCGGCGATCCGGACACCCGACGGGACGACGTAGTCGACCATGCGCGGGAACTTGTCGACGCCGAAGACCGTGACCGGTCCGCGGATCCGCAGACGGGAACGGACCAGCTCGAAGCCGTCCACGGCGCACGGGCCGTAGTTGGTCCACACGACGTTGGCCAGCAGGCCGAAGACGCCGTCGAGATTGACGTCGTGGGGAGTGACCAGACGGTGCGACAAGAGGTGCAGACGCAGGTAGGCGTCGTGCGCGTCGACCGGTGCGGCAGACAGATCGGCGATCGTCGTACGGACGACGACCTGCTTGACCTCGCGGGCCTCGTCGTGGCCGGCGAGCAGCGCGAGGTCCGACGGAATGTCGGTGCCCTCGAGCGCGACGGTTCCGCTCTCCTCGTACTCGCCCAGTTCGGGGGCCGGGTACCAGGTGTCGAGAACCGTGCCCGACTCGGTCACGTTGGCGACGCCTACTGCAGTTGCTCCCTGTGCACTCACGGGTGCAAAGGTTACGCGAGTCGTGGTGCGGGCACCGGACGCGGTGAGGCGTTGGCACCCAGGTCGCGCGTTCCGACCGGTCGGGTAGCCGCGCCGGCGAGCCCCTACGCTGGAACCCGTGAGCCTTCTCGATCTGCACGCCGATCCCATCGATCTCACCGCCGCGCTGGTGGACATCCCCAGCGTGTCGCACGACGAGCGCGCCATCGCCGACGCGGTCGAGGCGGCGCTGCGCGAGCAGACGTCGGGATTCGAGGTGATCCGCAACGGCGACGCCGTGCTCGCGCGCACCAATCGCGGTCTGCCCAGCCGGGTCATGCTCGCCGGACACCTCGACACCGTGCCGATCGCCGACAACGTCCCGAGCCGGCGCACCGTCGACGAGCGGGGCGACGTGCTGCACGGCTGCGGCACCGTCGACATGAAGTCGGGTGATGCGGTGTTCCTGCACCTCGCCGCTACCATCGCCGACCTCGCGCACGACCTGACGCTGGTGTTCTACGACTGCGAGGAGATCGCCGCGCAGTACAACGGCCTCGGCCGGATCGAGCGGGAACTCCCGGAGTGGCTGCGCGCCGACGTCGCGATTCTCGGCGAGCCCACCGGTGGGCTCATCGAGGCCGGCTGCCAGGGCACGCTCCGGGTGCGGCTGACCGCGTCGGGCGTGCGGGCGCACTCGGCCCGGTCGTGGCTGGGCGACAACGCGATTCACAAGTTCGCGCCGGTGCTGGAGCGACTGTCGTCGTACGAGGCACGGTCCGTGGACATCGACGGTTGTGTCTACCGCGAGGGCTTGTCGGCCGTGCGGATCTCGGGCGGGGTGGCCGGCAACGTCGTGCCGGACGCCGCGGAAATGGACGTCAACTTCCGGTTCGCGCCCGACCGCAGCGTCGAGCAGGCGATCGCGCACGTACGGGAGATTTTCGACGCGTCGGCGCTCGGCGGACTCGAACTCGGCTTCGAGATCACCGACAGTTCGCCGGGCGCGCTGCCGGGACTGGCGAACCCCGCGGCCGCGGCGCTGATCGCTGCGGCGGGCGGAGAGTTCCGGGCCAAGTACGGCTGGACGGACGTGTCGCGGTTCTCGGCGCTGGGTATTCCCGCGGTCAACTACGGCCCGGGCGACCCGAACCTGGCGCACAAGCGCGACGAGCACGTGCCGGTGCACCAGATCACCGACGTGACCCGGGTGCTGCGCGCTTACCTGAGCGCGTGAGCGCCTAGCCTGGGCCGCATGGCACCTGAGAGGAAGTCCGGCGCCGCCCGGCGCGGTAGTTCATCGGTGAAGCACCGCGGGCCGATCATGTTGCGGCGCGAGCGCAAGGCGGAGTCCACCAACGCAGACCGGCGCCTTCTCGATCAGCGCGGGCCCACCGACTGGGTGCATACCGACCCGTGGCGCGTGTTGCGGATCCAGAGCGAGTTCATCGAAGGTTTCGGGGCTCTGGCGGAGGTTCCGCGCGCGGTCACTGTGTTCGGTTCCGCGCGCACGTCCCAGGAATCCGCGGAGTACGAAATGGCCCGCGAGCTCGGGACGGCGCTCGCGCAGGAGGGCTACGCCGTCATCACGGGCGGTGGCCCCGGCATCATGGAGGGCGCCAACCGTGGCGCCAGCGAGTCCGGTGGCTACTCGATCGGCCTCGGCATCGAGTTGCCGTTCGAGCAGGGGCTCAACGAGTGGGTCGACCTCGGCATCAACTTCCGCTACTTCTTCGCGCGCAAGACGATGTTCGTGAAGTATTCGCAGGCATTCATCTGCCTGCCGGGCGGCTTCGGCACCCTCGACGAGTTGTTCGAGGCACTCACGCTGGTCCAGACCCGCAAGATCACGCGCTTCCCGATCGTCCTGATGGGCACCGAGTTCTGGTCCGGCCTGGTCGACTGGCTCCGCGACACGCTCGAGCGCACCGGCAAGATCTCGCCCGGCGACATCGATCTCATCCACGTGACCGACAGTGTCGAGGAAGCCGTGCAGATCGTCGCGCAGTCGCAACTGGGCGCGGACGAGGCAGCACTACTGGGAGACGAGGACGAATGGTGAGTGAAGAGGAGAGTATGGAGAAGTTCGCGGTCTGCGTGTACTGCGCGTCGGGGCCGGTGGACCAGCAGTTCCTGCAGTTGGCGTCGGAGGTCGGGACGGCGATCGGTCGTCGCGGCTGGCAACTCGTCTCGGGCGGCGGCAACGTCTCGATGATGGGGGCGGTGGCCACGGCTGCGCGCGAGGCCGGTGCATGGACAGTCGGAGTGATCCCGAAGGCGCTCGTGCACAAGGAGGTTGCGGACGTCGACGCGGACGAGTTGATCGTCACCGACACGATGCGAGAGCGAAAGAAGATCATGGAGGACCGGGCGGACGCGTTCATTACGCTGCCCGGCGGCATCGGCACCCTCGAGGAACTGTTCGAGACGTGGACCGCCGGGTACCTCGGGATGCACGCGAAGCCGGTGGTGATGCTCGATCCGGTCGACCACTTCCGCGGCCTGCTGCACTGGCTCGAGGGGCTGCGTGGTCAGGGTTTCGTCGCCCAGCGTGCGTTGGACGGGCTGTTCGTGACGGGAGACGTCGAGGCGGCACTGGACGCCTGCATCAGGTGAAAGTGGTTCCCCTCGAGGGGTTCCGGGGACGGGTCACAAAGGTTACTGTGGAGTAAGAAACGACCCGTCCCCTCCCGACAAGGATGCCGATGAGTTCCGACGCCGCCGCTTCGAAGATCAGTCTCGTGCAGTTGGCACTGCAACTACCGCGGATGGCGACCGAACTTCCGAGCCTGGTGCGCGGTGCGATCGGCCTCACCCGTAAGCCCGATGCGCGAGACTCCGTCGGCAGTGTCTTCCAGGAACTCGCGCGGCGACAGCCGGACCGGCCGTTCATCCGGTTCGAAGGCGCCTCGATCAGCTACGGAGACGCGAACGAGCGCGTGAACCGGTTCGCCGACGTGCTGGTGCAGCACGGTGTCCGGCGCGGCGACGTCGTTGCGATCCTGATGAAGAACCGCCCCGAGACGTTGCTGCTGACGCTGGCGGCCGTCAAGCTCGGCGCGGTCGCCGGCATGCTCAACCACAACCAGCGCGGCGACGTACTGGCGCACAGCCTGTCGCTGCTCGACGGCCGCGTGCTCGTCGTCGGCGAGGAGTGCGACGAGGCGATCCTGTCGCTGCCCGCCGATCCGCAGGCGGAGACGGTGCTCTCGGATGACGAGCTGGAGAAGCTGGCGGCGGACGCGAACCCGTCGAATCCCGCTGTGTGCGAGAGTATCCAGGCGAAGGAACGGGCGTTCTACATCTTCACGTCCGGGACGACGGGGCTGCCCAAGGCCAGTCTGATGACTCACTTCCGCTGGCTCAAGAGTATGTCGGGACTCGGTGCGATGGGGGTTCGCCTGCGCCGCAACGACACCCTGTACTGCGCGCTGCCGCTCTACCACAACAACGCGCTGACGGTATCGCTGTCGTCGGTGCTCTCGGCCGGGGCAACGTTGGCGATCGCCCGCAGCTTCTCCGCCTCGCGCTTCTGGGACGACGCGAAGCTCAACGGCGCCACCGCGTTCGTGTACATCGGCGAAGTGTGCCGCTACCTGCTCAACCAGCCGGCCCGACCGTCGGACCGTGACAACGGGATTCGGCTCATGGTCGGCAACGGACTGCGACCCGAGATCTGGACCGAGTTCACCGAGCGCTTCGGCATCGACCGCGTCGCCGAGTTCTACGGAGCCAGCGAGTGCAACATCGCGTTCGTCAACGCGCTGGGCGTCGAGCGCACCGCGGGTATATGCCCGCTGCCGTACGCCGTGGTCGAGTTCGACCCCGACACCGGTCGGGCGCGGCGGGCCGCGGACGGGCGGCTGCGACGGGTGGGCACCGGTGGGGTGGGACTGCTGCTGTCCAAGGTCACCGATCGTGCGCCGTTCGACGGCTACACCGATCCGGATGCCAGCGAAAGCAAGCTCGTGCGAGACGCTTTCAAGGACGGCGACTGCTGGTTCGACACCGGCGACCTCGTCCGGAGTCAGGGGTTCATGCATGTCGCGTTCGTCGACCGGCTCGGCGACACCTTCCGTTGGAAGGGGGAGAACGTCGCGACGACCGAAGTGGAGGGCGCGGTCTCGGCGCATCCGGCGATCGAGCAGGCGGTGGTCTACGGCGTCGCGGTGCCCGGTACCGACGGCAAGGCGGGGATGGCCGCGGTCACGGTGCGGGAGGGGCACGAGTTCGACGGTGCACGGCTCGCCGTCGATCTGTTCGACCGACTGCCGTCGTATGCAATGCCGCTCTTCGTGCGGATCGTGGACTCACTCGAGGCGACCTCGACGTTCAAGAGCCGCAAGGTGGAACTGCGTGAGGAGGGGTACGCCGATACCGTCGACCGGCTGTACGTGCTGGCAGGTCGGCAGGGCGGATATCGGCCCGCCTATGACGGATACGCGCGCGCGGTGGCCGACGGGACTGCTCCCGGAGCGTAGTGAGACGTCGGTCATGCGACGATGGGGGCATGGCACTGCGCCCCGCCTCCGACAACGCTTCGGTGACCTCGGCTCACTCGGCACCCGGCCACGTCCTGCCCACATTGTGTGGCAGGCCGGTCGCGACCGATCGTGCTCTCGTGATGGCGATCGTGAACCGCACCCCCGACTCCTTCTACGACCGCGGCGCCACCTTCTCCGACGAGGCCGCGATGGCCGCCGTCGACCGTGCGGTCACCGAGGGTGCCGACCTCATCGACATCGGCGGGGTGAAGGCGGGCCCGGGCGCGCTGGTGGACGCCGCCGAGGAGATCCGCCGGGTGGTTCCGTTCGTCGAGGCGATCCGGGCCCGCTACGCGGACGTCATCATCAGTGTCGACACGTGGCGCAGCGAGGTCGCCCGGTTGTCGTGCGGTGAGGGTGCCGATCTCATCAACGACACGTGGGCCGGCGCCGATCCGGGTCTCGTGGAGGTAGCCGCGGAACTGGGCGCCGGAATCGTGTGCTCGCACACCGGGGGAGCGGTGCCCCGCACCCGGCCGCACCGGGTCCGCTACACCGACGTGGTCGCCGACGTCGTCGACGAGGTGGTGCGCGCAGCCGAACACGCGACCAGGTTGGGTGTGAAGCCCGACTCGATCCTCGTCGACCCGACCCACGATTTCGGGAAGAACACCTTTCACGGGCTCGAATTGTTGCGCCGCGTGGAAGATCTCGTTAACACCGGGTGGCCTGTCCTGATGGCGCTGAGCAACAAGGATTTCGTCGGGGAGACTCTAGGGGTGGAACTGGCCGACAGGTTGGAGGGCACTCTGGCGGCTACCGCACTCGCGGCAGCCGGGGGAGCCCGTGTGTTCCGCGTCCACGAGGTTGCCTCGACCCGTCGGGTGGTCGACATGGTCGCCGCGATCATGGGAACTCGGCAGCCCGTCCGGACCGTACGGGGGTTGGCATGAGCATCACCGAAGCGTCACGCACCTGGACGGACGCGAACAGTTGGGATCACCCCGACTGGAGCATCGCCGAACTCGAGCGCGCGAAGGCCGGCCGCACCGTGTCCGTGGTGCTGCCGGCGCTCAACGAAGAGAAGACCGTCGCCGGTGTCGTCGACACCATCCACCCACTGCTGGGAGGACTTGTCGACGAACTGATCGTGCTCGACTCGGGATCGTGCGACGCGACGGCCGAGCGGGCCGCTGCTGCCGGCGCGACCGTGATCAGCAGGGAGTCCGCCGTGCCGGGGCTGCCTCCGGTGCCCGGCAAGGGTGAGGTGCTGTGGCGGTCGATCGCGGCCAGCACCGGAGACCTGATCGCGTTCGTCGACTCCGATCTCGTGGAACCCGACCCCGCGTTCGTCCCCAAGCTGCTGGGCCCGCTGCTCACCGTCGACGGCATCCACCTGGTCAAGGGCTACTACCGTCGGCCGCTGCGGGTCAGCGGGACCGAAGACGCCAACGGCGGTGGCCGAGTCACCGAACTCGTGGCGCGACCCATGCTGGCGGCGCTCCGCCCCGAGTTGACCTGCGTCCTGCAGCCGCTGGGCGGCGAGTACGCGGGCACCCGAGAGCTGCTGTCGTCGGTGCCGTTCGCGCCGGGCTACGGCGTCGAGATCGGCCTGCTGCTCGACACCTACGACAGGCTGGGCCTCGGCGCGATCGGTCAGGTCAACCTGGGGGTGCGCAAGCACCGCAATCGGCCGCTGTCCGACCTCGGCGTGATGAGCCGGCAGATCATCGGCACGATGCTGCGGCGCTGCGGCGTCGAGGACACCGGTGCCGGGCTGACGCAGTTCCTCGTCGACGGCGACTCGTTCGTCCCGGCCCGTACCGACGTCTCGCTCGCGGACCGCCCGCCGATGAACACGGTTCGCCGCTGAGCGCTCACGCCGCACGACTCGTGTCGGAGGTTCGTGACAGGATCGGGGCATGCTGACGGTCCTGATCTACCTGTTGGTCATGGTGCTGGTCGGTGGCCTGCTGTTCCTCGGTGCGAGTGCCGTGTTCGGGCGTTCCGAAGAACTGCCGCCGCTGCCGCCGGGTACCACCGCGACGGTGCTGCCCGCCGAGAACGTCACGGCGGCGGACGTGAAAGCGCTGCGCTTCCAGCAGACGTTGCGCGGCTACAAGGCCAGTGAGGTCGACTGGGCGCTCGACCGGCTCGGTAAGGAAATCGACTCGCTGCGAGCGCAATTGGCGGATCGCGGCGCGGGGATCGGTGACGTCGGAGTGTCCGGGGAATCGGAGACGCCGCGATGACGGACGCAGGCCGCGCGCGATGCCCGTGGGCCGTCGACTCCGACGGCTCGCGCACGTATACCGACTACCACGACTTCGAGTGGGGACAGCCGCTGCACGGACGCGACGAACTGTTCGAGCGCCTGTGCCTCGAGGCCTTCCAAGCCGGGCTGTCGTGGATCACGATCCTGCGCAAACGTCCCGCGTTCCGGGAGGCGTTCGCGGACTTCGATCCCGAGGCCGTGGCGGCGTTCACCGAGGCCGATGTGGAGCGACTCCTCGTCGACACCGGGATCGTGCGCAATCGCGCGAAGATCGAGGCCGTCATCGGGAACGCTCGGGCGGTCCTCGACCTGTCCGGAACCGACCTCGACACGCTCCTCTGGTCTTTCGCGCCGCCGCGGCGCGCCAGGCGGTTCGAGCAAGTCGGCGACGTTCCGGCCGTCACATCCGAGTCGACCGCGATGGCCAAGGAATTGAAGCGTCGCGGCTTCCGTTTCGTGGGTCCTACCACGGCATATGCGCTGATGCAGGCTACCGGGATGGTCGACGATCACCTCGAGTCCTGCTGGGTGACACCGGGCCCCTGACGGCGCCGGATTCGAGCGGTTTTCCGCCTCAGCTACCCGGCAACCCGCTCGATAGGGAAGAATGGACCACGAGCCTCGCTAAGTGCTGGCGGGGCAATCGGTAACCCGAGGCGCTAGCGGAGTCAGGCGCAGATTTGGAGGGAGCAGAGGATGGCGGCCATGAAGCCCCGGACCGGGGACGGTCCCCTCGAGGCAACCAAAGAGGGACGAGGAATCGTCATGAGGGTTCCACTCGAGGGCGGTGGACGTCTGGTCGTCGAACTCACCCCGGATGAGGCTGCGGCGCTCGGGGACGAACTCAAGGGTGTCACCAGCTGATCGGTGCACCCCTTCGCGGTGTCTCGGCCGGGTCGGCTCACGATTTCGTGAGACAGCCCGGCCGATGCCTGTGTGCTGAGCGCCGCGCGGCTACTCGAACGATGGATTTTTCGGAAAGGGCACGGCGGTACCGGTGCTGGCGGATGTGAGTGCACTTCTCGCGTGTCCTCAGTGTGGTGACGGACTCGACCCTGTCGAGCGGACCCTCGTCTGCTCGCGTGGGCACAGCTTCGACATCGCCCGACAGGGCTACGTCACCCTGCTGACCGGAACGGCGACCAAGTTCACGGGCGACAGTCCCGAGATGATCGCGGCCCGCTGTGATTTCCTCGACGCAGGTCACTTCGACCCGCTCATGGCGGCAGTCTCCGACGCGGTCGTGCAGTCCACTCCCGACGACGTCGCGCCTCGCGTGCTCGAGGTGGGCGCCGGCACCGGCCACTATCTGGCCCGGGTGCTGGACGCGTCATCACCGTCCGCGCAGGGCATCGGACTGGACGTCTCCAAGCCGGCGGCGCGCCGGTTGGCCCGGGCTCACCCGCGGGCCGCTGCGGTCGTCGCCGACGTGTGGCGGCAACTGCCGGTCCTGGGCGGTGTTCTCACCCACGTGCTGTCGATCTTCGCCCCGCGCAACGCGGCCGAGATCGACCGGGTCCTCGCCGAAGACGGTGTGCTCGTCGTCCTCACCCCCACCGACCGTCACCTGTACGAGTTGGTCGAGCTGCTCGGGATGGTGCGGGTCGACGACCGCAAGGTCGAACGTCTCGGTGAAACGATGGCGGGGCGGTTCGAGCGCGACCACCGGACGCCCGTCGAGGTCACCATGATGCTGTCGCGCCGCGACGTCGACCACCTCGTGGGGATGGGCCCCTCCGCCCGGCACCTGTCGGCCGAGCGCCGTGCCGAAGCGATCGGCGCTCTGCCCGAACCGTTCCCGGTGACGGCGTCGGTCGTGGTCTCGACCTACCGGCGCGCCAGTACGTCCCGGTAGACGTCCAGGGTCTGCTGCGCTACCCGGGCCCACGAGAACTCTGCTGTCGCGCGGGCTCGTCCCGCTCGCCCCATCGCCGCTGCGACGTCCGCGTCCGCGGCCACGGCGTTGACGGCGTCGGCGAGCGCGTGCTCGTAGGCCTCGGCCTCGTACGAGTTGTAGTGGACCAGACGGCCCGTGACGCCGTCCTGCACCACCTCCGGGATGCCGCCGACGTCGGAGGCGACCACCGCCGTCTCGCACGCCATCGCCTCGAGGTTCACGATCCCCAGCGGCTCGTATACCGACGGGCAGACGAAAACGGTCGCGGCGGAGAGGATCTCGCGGACCTGTGTGGTGGGCAGCATGTCCCGGATCCAGAACACCCCGTGGCGTGCTGCGGCGAGCCGAGTGACCTCGCGTTCCGTCTCCTCCGCAAGTTCCACGGTGTCCGGTGCACCCGCGCACAGCACCAACTGAATTGCGGGGTCGAACCGGTGCGCCGCCGCCACGAGGTGTGCGAGCCCCTTCTGCCGGGTGATCCGGCCCACGAAAACCGCGATCGGCCGATCACCGGAGACGCCGTGCGCGGCCAGGATCGAGGGCACCCCCGGTCCGGGCGGACCGGGGTACCAGACGCCGGTGTCGATCCCGTTGTGCACCACGTGCACTCGCGCGGGATCGATTGCCGGATACGTATCGAGGAGATCGGTGCGCATACCCGCGCTGACCGCGATGACCGCGTCCGCGTGCTCCATCGCGTTGCGTTCGGACCACGACGAGATCCGATACCCGCCGCCCAATTGTTCGGCCTTCCACGGCCGCCGCGGCTCGAGCGAATGCGCCGTGACAACGTGCGGGATGCCGTACAGGGCACCGGCGAGATGTCCGGCGAGGCCGGTGTACCACGTGTGCGAGTGCGCGACGTCGGCGCCGATTGCGGCGTTCGCCATCCGCAGTTCCGTCGACAGGGTGCGCAGGGCCGGGTTGGCGTCGAGCAGGTCCGGGTCGGGCCCGTGCACCGTCGCGCCCGGGCGAGGCGCGCCCATGCAGTGCACGTCGACGTCACACAGCGCGCGCAGGTGCGAGACCAGTTCGGTCACGTGGACACCCGCGCCGCCGTAGATCTCCGGGGGGTACTCCTTCGTCATCATCGCGACCCGCACCGGCTAAACGTAACCGCCGGAACCCGTTTCCTGCCAGCGGCGGCGGGCGTGTTCCCTGCAACGCTGGCGGCGGCCCCGGGCCGCCCGATAGGTTGACTGGTGTGAGGAGTCAGCCCCATGTGCTCGGGATCGTGCTCGCCGGTGGCGAGGGTAAACGCTTGTACCCGCTCACGGCTGACCGCGCCAAGCCTGCCGTGCCGTTCGGCGGCGCGTATCGGCTCATCGACTTCGTGCTGAGCAACCTGGTCAACGCCGGTTACCTGCGGATCTGCGTGCTCACCCAGTACAAGTCGCATTCGCTCGATCGGCACATCTCGCAGACGTGGCGACTGTCCGGGTTCGCGGGCGAGTACATCACCCCGGTACCGGCTCAGCAGCGCCTCGGCCCGCGCTGGTACACCGGCAGCGCCGACGCGATCTTCCAGTCGCTCAACCTCGTGTACGACGAGGACCCCGAGTACATCGTCGTGTTCGGTGCCGACCACGTGTACCGGATGGATCCCGAGCAGATGGTCCAGCATCACATCGACTCCGGCGCCGGGGTCACGGTCGCCGGCATCAGGGTGCCGCGCAGCGAGGCTTACGCGTTCGGGTGCATCGACAGCGACGAATCCGGGCGGATCACCCAGTTCCTCGAGAAGCCCGCGCATCCGCCCGGCACCCCGGACGACCCCAACGTCACGTTCGCGTCGATGGGTAACTATGTGTTCACCACGAAGGTTCTCGTCGACGCCATCCGCGCCGACTCCGAGAACTCCGACTCCGACCACGACATGGGCGGCGACATCATCCCCGCGCTCGTCGACGCGGGCGTCGCATCGGTCTACGACTTCAAGAACAACGTGGTGCCGGGGGCGACGGACCGGGACCGCGGCTACTGGCGCGACGTCGGGACCATAGACGCGTTCTACGACGCGCACATGGACCTGGTCTCGGTGCACCCGGTATTCAACCTGTACAACCGGCGCTGGCCCATCCGCGGCGGCGCCGAGAACCTCGCGCCCGCCAAGTTCGTCAAGGGCGGACTCGCTCAGGAATCGGTAGTCGGTGCGGGCTCGATCCTGTCCGCGGCCACGGTCCGTAACTCGGTCCTCAGTTCCAATGTCATGGTGGAGGACGGCGCCACCGTCGAGGGCAGTGTCCTCATGCCCGGCGTCCGAGTCGGCAAGGGCGCCGTGGTGCGCCGCGCGATCCTGGACAAGAACGTGGTGGTGGGGGAGGGCGAGATCATCGGTGTCGATCTCGAGCGCGACCGTCAGCGGTTCGCCGTCAGCAACGGCGGCGTCGTGACGATCGGGAAGGGCGTCTGGATCTGACGCGTTCGTCGGGTGCAGGCGTCAGAGGCGCGCGGCGCACAGCAGGCCGTCGCCGACGGGGAAGAGCACGCGGGTGAGGCGCTCGTCCTCCGCGACCGCGCGCGCAGCCTCGCGAACCGCAACCGTCGCCGCGTCGCGCTGGCTGGGATCGGCGACCCGACCTCCGAGGAGCGCGTTGTGCAGCACGATCACGCCGCCGGGGCGCAGCAGGCGCACGCCCTCACGGACGAAGTGCGGGTGGTCGGCGGGGCAGTTGTCGACGAACACGAGGTCGTAGGCAGAGTCGGCGAGTCGAGGGAGCACGTCGAGTGCACGACCGTTGATCAGGCGGGTGCGCGACGCAGCGATCCCCGCGACGCGAAATGTCTGTTTGGCGGCGCGCTGGTGTTCGGGCTCACTGTCGATCGTCGTGAGCACGCCGTCGTCACGCATGCCCCGCAGCAGCCACAGCCCACTGACTCCCGCACCCGTTCCGACCTCGACAACCGTCTTTGCGTCGAGCATCTTGGCGAAGAGTGCCAGTGCAGCGCCGACGGGCGGGGGCACCGGTGCAGCGCCGAGTTCCGCGGCGCGATCGCGCGCGGTGGCCAGCATCTCGTCCTCGAGGATCGAGTCCTCGGTGTGAGTGAGAATTCGTTCGGCGTTGGTGAGCACGCAATAGAGGCTAGCGTTGCCGCCCCGGCGCGTCGTCGAGGCTCGCTCGCCAGACGTCCCATGCTGACCTGCACAACATTCTCAGGCCCTGCTCAGGTTGCTCACACGCGGCACATATCGGGGTGCGGGAAGGTAGTCACATCGCCGGACGAGTAGACCGCACGGCGTGAAGATCACGTCGGCGGCGGATCGGTGGGAACAATTCCGCGTTCTCGGGAGTTGAACCGGCAGAGTCCGATGTCTCGTGATCAGCGGTCCTGAGTAGGAGGATCCACCCATCCACATGATCAATGCCGAACGCACCCACGCCGACACCGCCGACCGTACTCTCGCGGCGGGCACAGATTCAGGTGTGTCCGTCCTCGGCATCGAATCAGGATTGGACGAACCGACCGGCACGGCTGCCTTCGACGCGACGGGCGACAAGTCCGCGATGCCGTCGTGGGACGAGCTGGTCCGGGAGCACGGCGATCGGGTTTATCGCCTGGCCTACCGTCTGTCCGGCAACGCGCAGGACGCCGAAGACCTGACTCAGGACACGTTCATCCGCGTGTTCCGGTCGCTGCAGAATTACCAGCCCGGCACGTTCGAGGGCTGGCTGCACCGCATCACCACCAACCTCTTCCTGGACATGGTGCGCCGCCGCAACCGCATCCGGATGGAGGCACTGCCGGAGGACTACGACCGCGTCCCCTCCGACTCGCCCAACCCGGAGCAGATCTACCACGACGCCCGACTGGCTCCCGACCTGCAGTCGGCGCTCGACTCCCTCGCGCCCGAGTTCCGTGCCGCCGTGGTCCTGTGTGACATCGAAGGCCTGTCGTACGAGGAGATCGGTGCGACACTGGGCGTCAAGCTGGGTACTGTTCGCAGCAGGATCCATCGTGGACGACAGGCGCTGCGCGAGCACCTCGCCGCGAATGGGAAGGTTGAGGCCGACCAGATCGGTGTCGGGTAGGCAATGCAGGAGGGTTTGATGACGCAGGCGCGTAGACCTCGTCAGTTCGGCTCTACCGAACACCTTGCGAGCGAGGCGATCGCGTCGTACGTGGACGGCGAACTGCGCATGAATGCCTACCTGCGCGCCTCCCAGCATCTGGCCCTGTGCCCGGACTGCGCCGCCGAGGTCGAGGCCCAGCAGCAGGCCCGGATCGCGTTGCGCCGCGCCGACGAGGTGTCGATGCCGAGTTCACTGCTCGGCCTGCTGAGCCAGATACCTCGCTGCCACCCGGCCGAGCCCGATCCTGCGCCCGGGCGGGATTCCGTGCACGGCATCATCTCCTTCGATCGCGACAGCGACATCACCCGGCGTTGGCCTTTCCGCCGTCGCCGCTGACGTGCCGCGGCCCGCGCGGTCGCCCGAATCGGCGATACTGGCATCCGTGATCGACGCACACGAGGGGGATTACACGCGCGTGACGGCTGACTCGAGGGCGCCCGGCGCGGCGGACGCCGAATCGGATCGACGTGAGGGGCCCCGGCTGGCCCCGCGTCCGGTGTATCGCCCCGACGTCGATCCGGCCGCAGCAGACGCGTTCGGTCGCCCGGTCGATGTCGCGGGTTCGTTCGCGTCGAACTCCGTGTCGTCTCCGGAGGCCGCCGGGCCGTCCACCATCCGAGTGGCGCGGCCCGATCCCGTACTCGCCGAGGCTTTCGGTCGTCCGGCCGGGGAAGCCGATTCGATCCAGCGTGTTCCCGAGTCCGTGGTCGAGGTGGCCGCTGATGACACACCCGCCGATCCGTGGCGCGATCCTGACGCTCCCGTGCGACTGGGCGCGCCGGCGGAAGCACCGTCCGGCCCCGCCCGGATGCCGGACGCCCCCAAACTCGGTGTCCGTGACGTCCTGCTGGGCGATCACGTCGAGGGGAAAGCGCTCGCTGCGCTGGCGGCCCTCGCCCTCGCGGTCGGCCTGGTCGGTGGGCTCATCGGAATCGCGGTCACGTCTGATCGTGACAGCCTCACCAGTCGGAGCGTGACGCTGTCCCAGTCCGACGACGGGGACGACGCTCCTGCCGGGCAGATCGCTGCGGTCGCCGACGCCGTCCTGCCGTCGGTGGTGTCCATCCAGGTCACCCAGGGCGATCAGTCCGGTACCGGATCGGGAGTGGTGGTCGACGGCGCCGGTTACATCGTCACCAACAACCACGTGATCTCGATGGCCGCGACGGCTCCGGAGGGCGCGACCATCCGGGTGACCTTCTCCGACGGGACGAAGGTGCCCGCGCAGATCGTCGGCCGCGACATCAAGACCGACCTTGCCGTGCTCAAGACCGACGTGGCCGACCTCACCGTCGCCGACCTCGGCAAGTCGTCCGACGTGCAGGTCGGCCAGGACGTCGTGGCGGTCGGCTCGCCTCTGGGCCTGAACAAGACCGTGACCCGCGGCATCGTCAGCGCGCTCAACCGTCCCGTCCGGCTCAGCGGTTCCGGCACCGACACCGACGCCGTGATCGACGCCGTGCAGACCGATGCGGCGATCAACCCGGGCAACTCGGGCGGCCCGCTGATCGACATGGACGGACGGGTCATCGGGATCAACTCCGCGATCCGATCCGAGAGCGGCGGCTCGGTGGGCCTCGGTTTCGCGATCCCGATCGACGATGTCACCGAGGTTGCGCAGGAGCTGATCCGAAACGGGGTGGTCCACCACCCCGAGATCGGCGTCAATGCCCGGACCGTCATCAACGACAAGACCAGCGGCGCCGAGGTGGCGAACGTGCAGGCCGACGGCCCGGCGCAGAAGGCCGGAATCGTGGAGGGCGATGTGATCGTCAAGGTCGGGGACCGGTCCGTGTCCAGCGCCGACGAACTGATCGTGGCGGTGCACGACCAGGCGGTCGGAAAGCCGGTGACCGTGCAGTTGTTCCGCTCCGAACGGCTCGTCGACGTCGAGGTCACCCCGACTTCGGACTGATTTCACCAATTGTCCGTGTGATATTTGCGGATCGCGCGAGCGGTTCCGCGTTCGGGCACGTACTCTGAACCCGTGTTTGGCAACATCGGCTGGGGCGAGTTCATGGTGCTCCTCATCGCAGCGCTCGTCATCCTCGGTCCCGAGCGGCTGCCCGGCGCCGTCAGCTGGGTCACCAAGTCGATCCGGCAGGTGCGTGACTACGCCAGCGGTGCCAGCCAGCAACTGAAGGACGAGTTGGGGCCGGACTTCGACGACCTCCGCAAACCACTCGCCGATCTCAACGAACTGCGCGGGATGACGCCGCGCGCGGTCATCACCAAGCACCTCCTCGACGGCGACGACTCGGTCATCAGCGGAACGTTCGACGGCAAGCCGTTCGCCAAGGGGACGGGCGCCTCGACCGGCGCCGCCGCCGCGCCCGAGCAGAAGCCGCTCGGGGCCGGTGAGCGACCACCGGTCGATCCGGACGCCACCTGACCCGGACCCCAGTCGAATCGGACCTGAAATGATCGAAGGGCCGGATCACCTCCACGGAGGCGATCCGGCCCTTCGGTTTCGTATGGGTCGTTGCCGTCCGGCTAGAGGTGGCGGACGGTATCGATGCCGAGCGACATGCCGGCCAGCCCGCGCGAGCGGACCGACAACTTGTCGGCGATGTCGCGCAGCGCGGTGCCGGCGGGAGAATCGGGGGCGCTGAGCACGATCGGGAGGCCGGCGTCGCCGCCCTCACGGACGGCCTGCTCGAGCGGAATCTGGCCCAGCAGAGGCACCTTGGCGCCGACGGCCTGCGTGAGCCGGTCGGCGACGGCCTGGCCGCCACCCGAGCCGAACACCTCCATGCGGCTGCCGTCGGGCAGCTCCATCCACGACATGTTCTCGACGACACCGGCGATGCGCTGACGCGTCTGCAGGGCGATCGCTCCGGCCCGCTCGGCCACCTCCGCGGCGGCCTGCTGCGGCGTGGTCACGACGAGGATCTCCGCACCCGGGATGAGCTGGGCGACCGAGATCGCGACGTCACCGGTGCCGGGCGGCAGATCGAGCAGCAGCACATCGAGATCGCCCCAGAAGACGTCGGCGAGGAACTGCTGCAGCGCACGGTGCAGCATCGGTCCGCGCCACACGACCGGGGTGTTGCCCTGCGTGAACTGGGCGATGGAGATGAGCTTCACGTCGTGTGACTGCGGCGGCATGATCATCCGCTCCACCTGGGTGGGCTTGGCGTCCGTGCCGAGCATGCGGGGCACCGAGTGGCCGTAGATGTCCGCGTCGAGCACACCCACGGACAGGCCCTTCGCGGCCATGGCGGCCGCCAGGTTCACTGTGACGCTGGACTTTCCGACGCCGCCCTTGCCCGACGCCACCGCGTACACGCGGGTGAGGTTGCCGGGCTGCGCGAACGGGATCACCGGTTCGGTGGTGTCGCCGCGCAGCGAGCGCCGAAGCTCGGTGCGCTGCTCGTCGTTCATGACGTCGAGTTCCACACGGACGGCGCCGGCACCCTCGACGTCCGCGATGGCCTTGGTGACCCGCTCGGTGATCTCGGTGCGCAGGGGGCATCCTGCCGTGGTCAGGTAGATGCCGACGTCGACGCTGCCGTCGGCGCCGATGTCGATGCTCTTGACCATGCCGAGTTCCGTGATGGGTTTACGGATTTCGGGGTCCTGCACCTTCGACAATGCGGTGCGGACGGCGGTCTCGGTCAGGGCGGCCATGCCCCCATGTTAGGCGGCGCGCTCGCGGCGCCGTCGGCGGTGCTGCCTACGCGGCAGGGCCGGGCGCCGGGGCAGGTGCCGGGGGCGGGCAGAAGACCAGGCACGGCAGCGGCGGCAGGCCCGGGATCGTGGGCAGCATCGGTGCGGGGACCGGAGCCGCAGCCTGGTCGGCGGGCGGCACCGCCGGCGCCGATGTCGGTGCGGGCGGGGTCGATGCTGCGGAGGGATCGGTTACCGCTTCCGAGTCGGTGGACCGCTCGGGCGGCGCGGGGGCGACCGGAACGGCGGGGGCGGGCGTGCCGCCCGTCCGGTACGCGGCGGACCACCCCAGGACGTTCGCCATGTACGACGTCGAGTTGTTGTAGCGGAGCACGGCGCGTGAGAGCTGCGACGGGTCGCTCAGGTTCAGCCCGCCCGCGCACAGGTACCGCGCGGCGGCGAGGGAGGCGTCGAACACGTTGTTCGGGTCGGCGACGCCGTCTCCGTTGCCGTCGGACGCGTAGCGCACCCAGGTGGTCGGGATGAACTGCATCGGACCGACCGCACGATCGTGGGCCGCATCGCCGTCGAGAGCGCCCCGGTCGGAGTCGGTGATGATCTCGTTACCGGCGAGGTGACCGTTGAGTGTCGGACCCAGGATCGGCGTCACGGTGGTGCCGGCCGCGTCGGTCTGGCCACCACCCGCGTGTCCCGATTCGATCTTGCCGATGCCGGCCAGGAGGTTCCACTGCAGGCCACAACCCGGTTGCGCTCCCGCGATCGCCAGTTCGGCCGACCGGTAGGCGTTGAGCACGATCTCCGGAATGCCGAGGGGGCCGACCACCACCGGAACGGGCACGGACCTCGGTGCGGTGCCGGGCAGCAGCGCCGTCACGTCCGGAAGGACCGGGGAGGGTGCCGGTTTGGCCGTCCGCAGCTGTCGTTCGGGTCGCGGTGCCGGGGGCACGAGTCCCACTGTCGGGATCAGCGCCGCCTGCGCCTCGGGTGCCTCGGTGGTCGTCTCGAGTGAATACGTCGAGGCTGCGGAGGTGGACTCCGGCGACGAGGGGTCGAAGACGCCGCCGACCGATGCGGCGGCGGTCACCACGCCGGCGAGCACGAGGGACGATGCACCGACGATTCCACGAACACGCACTCTTCAGACCCCTCCTCGCAGGAAACCTGCATCCATTCGCAGCGCACGACCGAGCGCTGACGTGCGGTACATCTCGGCCGATGTGACACACGTTACATATCGGTGACGAGTCGTGCCGGAGAACGGAGTCGAGTGGTGGGAACGTCCGGCGGACGAGGTTCGGAGGCTACTTCCGCCCGGTCCGCGGCTTCGTGACCGGCGGCGCGGAGTCGTCGTCGGAGTGCCCGGACTCCCGTTCGCCGAGGTCGGTGAGCATCTGCCGGATGTCGTCGAGTTCGCGGCGCAGGTAGTCGCGGGTCGCGACCTCGCCGACCGCCAGGCGCAGCGACGCGAGTTCGCGGGCCAGGAACTCGGTGTCGGCTTTGGTCTGGGCTGCGCGTGACCGGTCCTCCTCGAGGGAGACGCGGTCGCGATTCTCCTGCCGGTTCTGCGCCAGGAGGATCAGCGGCGCGGCGTACGCGGCCTGCGTCGAGAACGCCAGATTCAGCAGGATGAACGGATACGGGTCCCACTGCAGCGTCACCGCGAAGATGTTGATGAGGACCCACACGATCACGATCAGCGTCTGGATCAGCAGGTAGCGGCCGGTACCGAGGAAGCGGGCGATGTTCTCGCTGACGCGGCCGACGGCCTCGACATCGATGTGCATGCGCAGGCTGCGGGTGCCCCGTGGTGTCTCGAGGCGCTGGCGCGGGCTCAGGTCACTCATCGCCGGCCTCCTCCTCGCGCCAGTCGGTCGGCAGCAGGTGGTCGAGGACGTCGTCGACCGTGACCGCACCGAGGAGGTGGTGTTCGTCGTCGACGACGGGCGCGCACACCAGGTTGTAGGTCGCGAAGTACCGGGTCACCGTTGCGAGCGAGTCCTCGGGGTCGAGCCGCGGCAGATCGTCGTCGAGGACGCCACCGACCAGACTCGCGGGTGGTTCTCGCAGCAGTCGTTGCAGGTGGACGCATCCGAGGTAGCGGCCGGTGGGTGTCGCGGTGGGCGGTCGCGCCACGAACACCATGCTCGCGAGCGCCGGGGTGAGATCGGAGTTGCGGGCCCGCGCGAGTGCCTCGGCCACCGTCGTCGACGGAGTCAGCACGACGGGTTCGGGGGTCATGAGGCCGCCGGCGGTGTCGGGGGAGTGTTCGAGTAGTCGTCGGACCGGTTCGGAGTCCTCCGGGTCCATCAACTGCAGCAGCGACTCGGCGTCGGTCTCGGGCAGCTCGCCGAGCAGGTCGGCGGCATCGTCGGGATCCATCGCCTCGAGCACGTCGGCCGCGCGTTCGACCTCGAGATGGAGCAGCAGGTCGGTCTGGTCGTCGGCCGGCAACTCCTGCACGACGTCCGCCAGGCGCTCGTCGTCGAGCGCGAGCGCCACCTCGTGCCGGCGCTTTTCGGGCAGTTCACGCATCGCGTGCGCGACGTCGGCGGCACGCATGCCCTCGAACTGCATCAGCAACTGCGAGACGCCTTGCCCCGGCATCGACAGCGCGGTCGGCGTCAGACCGTGGACGTGCTGCCAGTCGACGACGTGGATCGCCGACCGGCGTCCGAGTCGGCCGCGGTGGGCCCGCACGGCGACCCGGGAGACCACCCAATCGCGCGTTCGGGTGAGTTCGATGCCGAGATCGACGACGACCGCGTCCGATCCGATCGTGTCGCCGACCTCCGGATCGTCGATCGTGACATGGGAATCGAGCACCTGGGCGAGCGCGAGAACCTCGGTCGGACGCTGATCGAACCGGCGCAGACTGACGTTGCCGGTCTTGAGCGTGACGGAGCCCGGCTCGATCGCGGTGACACGGAGCATCGGCACGAAGATTCGCTTGCGCGTGAACATCTCGATGACGAGACCGAGTACTCGTGGTGGTTGTCTACCCATGCGGATCGTGAGGACCACGTCCCGGACACGCCCGATGGACTCGCCGTCCGGTCCGAGAACCACCAGGCCGGCGAGCCTGGCTGCGAATACCTTGTGCACAGCTGCCATGATGAAAAGGCTAGATCCTCGCAGGGTTATCCACTGAATTCGAAGGGCCGACGGTCATGACTTCTCGCTTCAGACCGCGTCGGTCGGTTCTCGCAGTCCCGGGATCCAGCCGCAAGATGATCGACAAGGCCAAGGGTCTTCCCGCCGATGCGATCTTCCTCGATCTCGAGGACGCGGTGGCGCCGATCGCGAAGGCCGAGGCGCGAAATCGCATCGTCGAGGCGCTGGGCGAGGACGGCTGGGGCGACCAGACCAAGGTGGTACGGGTCAACGACTGGACCACCGAGTGGACGCACGCCGACATCGCGACCGTCGTGGGCGGTGCAGGCGCCCATCTCGATGCAGTGCTGCTGCCGAAGGTGCCCGACGCCAGTCACGTTCAGGCACTCGACCTCCTCCTCACACAGATCGAGAAGGCGAACGGACTCGAAGTGGGTCGGATCGGGATCGAGCCGCAGATCGAGAATGCGATCGGCCTCACGAACATCAATGCGATCGCGGCCGCGAGCCCTCGCGTGCAGACTCTCGTCTTCGGGCCGGCGGACTTCATGGCCAGCATCAACATGCGCACGTTGGTCGTCGGTGAGCAGCCCGACGGCTACGACCGCGGCGACGCCTACCACCACATCCTGATGACCATCCTGATGGCAGCCCGGGCACACGACCTGCAAGCGATCGACGGCCCCTACCTCGCGATCCGGGACCTCGAGGCGTTCCGGAGGTCGGCCCAACGCACGGCCGCGCTCGGATTCGACGGCAAGTGGGTGCTGCACCCCAGTCAGATCGATGCGGCCAACGAGGTGTTCAGTCCGCGACAGGACGACTTCGACCAGGCCGAACTCATCCTCGACGCGTACGAGTTCCACACGTCTGCGGCGGGTGGCGGGCGTGGGGCCGTGATGCTCGGCGACGAGATGATCGACGAGGCGAGTCGCAAGATGGCGTTGGTGATCTCGGCGAAGGGACGCGCCGCGGGAATGGCCCGGACGACGTCCTTCACTCCACCGTCCGAGTAGGCCGTCCGAGTGTGCAGTCCGAGTGTGCAGTCCGAGTGTGCCGTCCGAGGAGGAGGCACTCGGACGGCTGTACGGGCACAATTGATATCAAGGACCGGAGAACGATAGAACCGGACATACCGCACGCCCCGACCAGGAGAGACGAAGACGATGACGAATCCACTCTCACAGCCGAACCGACAGGGGCGAGGGTTGCCGACACCGCCGACCGGGTGGCCGATAGGCTCGTACCCCACCTACGCCGAGGCGCAGCGGGCCGTGGACTACCTGTCCGACCAACAGTTTTCCGTCGAGGACGTCACGATCGTCGGTGTCGACCTGATGCAGGTCGAGCGGGTGCTCGGACGTCTCACGTGGTCGAAAGTCATTGGTGGCGGCATCCTTTCGGGTGCCTGGCTGGGCGTGTTCTTCGGCCTGCTGCTCGGCATCTTCACCGGCGGGTTCCTCGCTCCGCTGTTGGTAGGCATCCTCGGCGGCATCGTGTTCGGCCTGATCTCGACCACCATCCCGTATGCCGCCGCCCGCGGCACCCGGGACTTCTCGTCGACGATGCAGTTGGTTGCCGGCCGCTACGACGTGCTGTGCGACCCCAAGACCGCCGAATCGGCCCGGGACATGCTGGCGAAGCTCGCGCTCTGATCGGACGATGTGCCGTCCTCTCGTGTCCTCGGGATGCGACGGCCTCCGCCGCCGATGTAGACCAGCACTGTCGACACGACGGCGCACACCACACCGAACCCGAAGGCGATCAAATACGCGTCGACTCGGGCGAAGTGCGTGTCGCCGATCGTGAGGCCGGCAAGGAGCGTCGCCAGCACGGCGCTCGCGACGGAACTGCCGACGGTGCGCGCAATCGAGTTGACGCTGTTGGCGACGCCGGTGTTGTCGCGGCTCACCTCGGCGTTGAGGAGTGCCGGCATCGCGGCGTAAGCCAGGCTCGTGAAGGCCGAGGCCACCATCGATCCCGCGATCACCTGCCACGACAGGTCGTGCGCCACGATGAGTGAGCCGAACCCGACGACGCCGAGCACACCGGCGGCGGCCATGACGTTGCGTGCCCCGAAGCGGGTGATGAGGGTGCCCGAGCAGATCGACGCGATCACGCCGACCGATGCGCCGGGCAGGATGTAGACCAGCCCGGACTCCATCGGGTTGGCGCCGAAGCCGTAACCGGTGTTCTCTCGTGACGTTTGGACGAAGTACGTGAGTGTCGTGATGTTCACGAACATGCCCGCGCCGACCAGTAGTCCGGCGAGGTGGGTGCACAGGACGGGGCGGTGCGTCAGCATCTCGGTCGGCACCAGGGGATGGGGGATTCGCCGCTCGAGGACGAACCACGACACGAGCACGACGACGCCGACGAGCGCGCAACCGAGCGTCCGGGCGGACGCCCATCCCCATGTGCCACCCTCCGACAGCGGGAGCAGGATCAGCACCAATCCTGTGCCGAGCAGTGCTGCGCCGACCCAGTCCACTCGCCCGGTGGCGGGATTGGCGCGCGCCGGCACGATGACGATGACGAGCACGATCGCGACCACGGTCAGTGCCGCCGCGAGCCAGAAGGCGTGCCGGTAGTCCGCGCCGTCGGGAACGACCAACCCGGTCAGGACCATGCCGACGGCGCCGCCGAAGCCGAGAGTTCCGGACAGCAGGCCCATAGCGGAGGCGAGTTTCTCCGGTGCCAGTTCCTCACGCACGATCGCCAGGCTCACGGGGAAGGCCGCGAACGACACGCCCTGGAGGATGCGGGCGACGATCAGCAGCGGTAGGGATTCGGTCACCGCCGCGACGACCGACCCGGCGAGCACGATGCCCAACACCGCGAGCAGCACGATCTTCTTGCTGCGCAGGTCGGCCAGTCGCCCGGCGACGGGTGTCATGACGGCGGCCGCGAGGAACCCCGCCGTGAGTGTCCAGCCGACCGCGGTGGTGCCGATGCCCAACTGCGAGCTGATCACGCCCGACAGTGGGAGGACGACGGTCTGCTGAATGGAGACGACGAGGATGACGAAACAGAGTGCTGCGGTCAACAGATTTCCGGGCGTGCCCGCGCGGGGCGCGCGGGCGTCGGGGCGAGACAAGAGAGCTCCTGGGTGAATCCGTGCGAAATCGAGCGAAGTCGAATCGATGGTGTAGGCAAATCAAAGACGTACAAATTGGTTAGTTCATTTAACTAGTGCGTCCGGGCCGCGCTGTCCAGTCCGCTTCCCTGTAGCCGGGAGAGGGTCGAATGGGCTCGGGCGCAGGGAGGTTCGATGCGTCGATCGGGCGTGCGTGGCACGGGTGTTAGATGGGTGTGTGACCGACAGCGTTGTCTCCGCCGTGCGTGCCCATCTCGACCAGTGCATCGGCGGGCCCGAACCCACTGCCGCGTCGGTGACGTTCCTGGGCGTCGAACCCGTAGACGTCCTGCGCTACCCGGGTGACGGCGACAGGCCGATCCGGTACGTGAGCCTGGGGTGCTCACGACACCCGATGGGTGACCCGAGCGACATGATCGCCGATCCGACGCGCGGTCCGCGCGCCGAACTCGTCCTGAGTCTGGTCGGGGGCGCCGGTGTCGCGTCGGGCGTGCACCGAACGCTGGCCGTGCTCGCGGCCGCGCCGTCCGTCGAGGGCGTCGTGCTGCGACCGGACGGCCTGATCGACCTCGGGGAACCGCTGTGGAAGGGAGTGCCGTTCACGGCCGTCCTACTCGGCGAGAGTGACATCCCGGATCTCGTGCTGCCCGAACCGTTCGATCCGGTGCAGTTCCTCGAGGTGGTGCCCCTCACCGGGACGGAAGCGGCGTGGGTCCGACTCAAGGGAGCGGCAGCGCTGCGCGAGGCGTGGACGGAGGCCGGAATCGACGTCCGAGACCCTGGTCGTGGGGCCGCCGCACTGTGACGGTGCTGTCGGCGTTATGTCCAATTCCATTGCAATGCAATCGGAATGGGCAGCGTCGAGGAAGGCGTTCGGCGGGCGCCGGGTGGACCTGACACACTGGTTCGGTGCGCATCGATCTCCACACACACTCGACCGCTTCGGACGGCACCGACTCACCGGCAGAACTGGTGCGAACGGCCGCGGCGGCCGGTGTCGATGTCATCGCCATCACCGACCACGACACCACTGCGGGGTGGAAGGAAGCCGCGGCGGCGCTTCCGTCGGGGTTGAACCTGGTCCGCGGAATGGAGATGTCGTGTGAGGGTCGCGGTGAGGACGGGCGTCCGGTCGCCGTGCACCTGCTCGCGTACCTCTTCGACCCCGAGTCGCGGGAATTCGCCGTCGAGCGTGAGCGTCTTCGTGGTGAACGAATCACCCGGCTACGGGCCATGGCCGTCCGGATGGCCGACGCGGGACTGCCGATCGACCCGGACGCGATCCTGGCCGAAGCCGGGCCGGCGGTGGGGCGCCCGCACCTGGCGCGGGCACTGGTCCGCGCGGGAGTCGTCGCCACCGTAGGTGAGGCATTCACCGACTTGCTCTCCACACGCAGTCCCTACTACGTGGCGAAGGCCGACACCCCGCTCGAGCGCGCGGTCGAGATGGTGGCCGACGCGGGCGGTGTCAGCGTGATCGCGCACGCGCGGGCGCGATCCCGCGGTCGACTCCTCGCGCTCGATCACATTCGTGAACTCGCCGCGCACGGACTGGGCGGGCTCGAGGTCGATCATCCCGACCATGTCGACCAGGACAAGGCCCTGCTGCGTTCGCTGGCAGCCGAACTGGACCTGATTGTCACCGGGTCCTCGGACTACCACGGAACGAACAAGACGATCGAACTCGGGCAGCACACGACCGCGGAGGCGGCTTACGAAGCGATTGTCGCCCGCGCGACCGGTGTCCGGGTCCTCACGGGCAGTGACGCCCGCGCCACCCGTGGAGCGGGTCGGTGACCCACGACCAGTTCGGCTCCGTCCGTCGCCGGCACCGCGATCCGTGGGCGGCCCGGTTGCTGCGCGGGTTGTCCGGCGTCGTCGCGGGTGGCGTCGTCGTGCTGACGGCCGTCGTGCTCGTCACGGCGTACCTCGCATCGAATCGGGACTTCCCGGGACCGGGCGCGGAATCGATAGCCACGCACATCGCCGCGAGTGGCGTCGTCGTCGGGCTGCAGGTATTTGCCGATCGTCGCCGCGGGGGAGTCGCGGCTATGGCTGCGATCCTGATACTCGCGGTTACCGGTCTGTTGCTGTGGACCCAGTGGTGGTCCTGACCCCGCCGCGACCACGGGGCGCGTCACAGTTCGACGTTTCCGGGCATCCTCACAGGTAGAGGGTTGTTTCTGTGAGTTCCGGACCGTTCTGACGGATTTGATTCCTGCCTCCCCATGGTGCAAAATCATTGCACTCCGCGCGGGTGCTACCGCCCTTCGTCGGAGTTTTTCAGATGGCAGAACTCGAGCCAGGGCCCACCCCGCCCGGCGCCATCACGCTCCGGCAGCAGTGCAACGATCGCGCGTCCCGGTAGCTGCAACCGATCAATCCTGCGTTCGTCAAGTGCCGCGTCGTTTTCACCTTCACGATTCGGTTACTTCTCAGTAACCAGGACCCGAGTGAGTCTGGTCTCAAGAGGAGTGTCATCGTGTCCCCTGTGTCTGAAGCTTCCGTTACGCCAAAGGTCGAAATAACCGACGAGGAAATTTTCGCTGGCCACATCGGTGGCAAGCTTTCGGTCGAGACGACCGCACCCCTCGACTCCCAGCGCGCGTTGTCCATCGCGTACACGCCCGGTGTTGCGCAGGTCAGCCGTGCAATTCACGCGGACGAGACGCTGGCCGATCGCTACACGTGGACCAACCGGCTCGTCGTGGTCGTGAGCGACGGTTCCGCCGTGCTCGGCCTCGGTGACATCGGCCCCCGCGCGTCGCTGCCGGTCATGGAGGGCAAGTCGGCGCTGTTCAAGAACTTCGCCGGTCTCAACTCGATTCCGCTGGTTCTCGACACCAAGGACCCCGACGAGATCGTCGAGACCCTCGTGCGTCTGCGCCCGAGTTTCGGCGCAGTGAACCTCGAGGACATCTCCGCACCGCGCTGCTTCGAGATCGAGCGTCGCGTCATCGAGGCACTCGACTGCCCGGTGATGCACGACGATCAGCACGGCACCGCGATCGTCGCGCTCGCCGCGCTGCGTGGTGCCGCGAAGGTCCAGAACCGCGAGATCACCGCCCTGCGCGTAGTGATCTCGGGCGCCGGTGCTGCCGGTGTCGCGTGCGCGAACATCCTCCTCGCCGCGGGCATCGCCGACGTGACGGTCCTCGACTCGAAGGGCATCGTCTCCTCGGATCGTGAGGACCTCAACGAGATCAAGGTCGATCTCGCGTCCCGCACCAACCCGGCCGGCCGCAGTGGCGGCCTGGTCGAGGCGCTCGACGGTGCCGACGTGTTCCTCGGGGTCTCCGCGGGCACGGTGCCCGAGGAGATCATCGCGACGATGGCGCCCGAGTCGATCATCTTCGCGATGTCGAACCCGGACCCGGAGATCCACCCGGACATCGCCCGCAAGTACGCGGCGATCGTCGCGACCGGTCGTAGCGATTTCCCGAACCAGATCAACAATGTGCTCGCGTTCCCGGGTGTCTTCAAGGGCGCGCTGGATGCCGGTGCACGCCGGATCACCGAGGGCATGAAGTTGGCTGCTGCCGAGGCGATCCTGTCGGTGGTCGGTGACGAGCTGTCGGTCGACATGATCGTCCCGAGCCCGCTCGATCCGCGGGTCGCGCCGGCCGTGGCCGCCGCCGTCGCGCAGGCAGCCAAGGACGAAGGCGTCGCCTGACGGCTCGACACACAGCAGTAGCGGGGCCCCGTCGCAGCAGCGACGGGGCCCCGCTGTCTTCCCCGTGCGCCGATGTCGGCGGATCCGGCGCGCGTTCGACCGCTCTCGGTCAGGATTGTCGGCATGCGTGAGATCACCCTGGACCTCGACGCGGTCCGACTGCGGGCGCTGAGCTGGGGTCCCGAGACCGGCCGGCTCGCGGTCCTGCTGCACGGTTTCCCGGACACGGCCCACACCTGGCGACACTTGGGGCCGGCCCTGGCGGCCGAAGGCTGGCGGGTGGTCGCCCCGTTCACCCGCGGCTACGCGCCGTCCGCGGTGCCGGACGATCGCAGCGGCCACGTCGCCGCACTGATGGACGACGCCGTCGAGATCCATGCCCGCATGGACGGGGGAGCCGACGCGGTCCTGATCGGGCACGACTGGGGTGCGATCACAGCGAATGCGCTTGCGGCCCATCCGGACAACCCGTTCGTTGCCGTCGCCGCGCTGTCGGTGCCGCCGTTCCCGGCCCTGCGCACACCGGCCGCGCTGCGCGTACTGCCCCGGCAGGTCCGCAACAGCTGGTACATCCTATTCAACCAGCTTCCGGTGCTGCCCGAACGATGGGCCGAACGGGTGGTCCCCATACTGTGGGCGGACTGGTCGCCCGGCTACGACGCGACGGAGGATCTGCCGGCCGTGGCGGCCGCGATGGCCGATCCGGAGCACCGGCGCGCAGCGATCGGCTACTACCGCAACATGGCTCGACCGTTCCCACGTCCCCCCGCGCGCTACCGGCGGTGGGTAGGCGCGGAGATGCGCCTCCCGGTGACTCCGACGCTCTACCTGCACGGTGATCGCGACGGGTGCCTCGATGCGCGTTTCGCGGCGCTCGTGGCGCCCGCACTACCGCCGGGGAGCGACGCGCACGTGGTCGCCGATGCCGGTCACTTCCTGCAGTTGGAGCAGCCCGACGACGTCAACGCCCGAATTCTGAAGTTCCTCGCGGCGGTGTGACCGCGACCGGACGGCGCAGGCGTCCGGTGCCGGGCACGGACGCCCACACCGCGGCCGCGAGAACGCCGTCGATGATGAGCGCCAGTGCCGCGACGAGGATGGCGCCCACGAGGACGCGGTCGTAGCTGCGGAGCGCGAGTCCGTCGAAGATGTAGCGGCCCAGACCACCGAGGTTGACGTACGCGGCCACCGTGGCGGTCGCGATCACCTGGAGCGTTGCGCTGCGTAGTCCGCCGAGAATCAGCGGCAGGGCGTTGGGAATCTCGACCCGCAGCAGCACCTGCAGCGGTGTCATGCCCATCGCCTCCGCGGCGTCGACCACCTGCCGATCGACATTCGCGACGCCCGCGTACGTGCCGGCGAGCAGTGGTGGAATGCCGAGCAGCACCAGCGCGAGGATCGGCGGGATCAGCCCCAGCCCGAGCAACAGGACCAGCAGCGTGAGCACACCGAGGGTCGGCAGCGAGCGCAGCGCGTTGACGATACCGACGACGACGATCTCGCCGCGGCGAGAGTGCCCGATCGCCAGCCCTATCGGCACCGCGACCACCGCCGCGCCCGCGACGGCGAGCACGCTGTACCAGAGGTGCTGGAGGATCCGCGTGCCGATGCCCGTCGGGCCTTGCCAGTTCGACGGATCCACGAGGAAGTCCCAGGCGCTTGTGAACATCAGGCCGGACCCTCCGACAGCGTGACGGTCGTGCCCCGTGAGCGGACCCGTCGGGTGCCGCCGCGCTGCCACGGCGTCAGGAACCGGCCGACGAGATACAGCGCTGCGTCGAAGATCAGCGCGAGCACGACGATCGCGATGATGCCGGCGAGGATCTGCTCCGGGTAGTCCCGCTGGTAGCCCTTCGTGAACAGTTCACCGAGGCCGCCCACACCGATCAGTGCACCGACCGACACGAGCGAGATGTTGGTGACCGCGACGACGCGGACGTTCGCGACGAGCACCGGAAGAGCCAGCGGTAGTTCGACGGTGAGCGCGCGTCGAAGCGGCGTGAACCCCATCGCGGTCGCAGAGTCCACGACGTCGGCCGGCACCGCGTCGAGCGCCTCCGGCACCGCGCGGACCAGGAGGGCTGTCGAGTAGATCGTCAACGCGATCACGACGTTGGTCGGATCGAGGATCGCCAGCCCGAAGACCGTGGGGACCGTGACGAACAGCGCGAGTGAGGGAATCGTGAACGCGATGCTCGCGACCACCAGCGTGGTGCGGCGCAGCCACGGGACGCCCCGGACGGCCGTGCCGAGGGGGATCGCGATCACGAGCCCCAGCAGCAGCGGGAGCAGTGCCAGATACAGGTGCTCGCGCGTCAGATCCAGCACGTACGAGAAATTCTCGGTCAGGTAGCGCACACCGTCACCGGCCGTTCCGCAGGCGATCCTCTGCGCGACGCTGTTCGGCGAGCAGTGCGACGACGTCGGCCGCGTCGATCCCGCCGACCACGGCGCCGGACGTATCGACCGCCACACCGACACCCGACGGCGACGAGATGGCGGCGTCGAGCGCTTGGCGTAGATCCGTGCCGACCGTGAACAGCGACCCGCCCGCCGCCGATGCCTCCGCGACGGAGCGACCCGCCCGCACGGCGTCCAGGCCCGCCGCATCGATCCAGCCTCGCGGGTGCTCGGCGTCGCTGACGACGAGTGCCCAATCCCCGGGAGCAAGTGCTGCGGCGGCGATCTCCGACTCGCGCAACCTGCGGAGGGCGTGAAGGGGCACGGCGTCGGCGCCACGGAAGGACAACCCGCGGTAGCCGCGGTCGCGGCCGACGAAATCTGCTACGAAATCGGTTGCGGGAGCCGCGAGCACGATGCGCGGAGTGTCGTGTTGCTGCAGGCGGCCGTGCGGGCCGAAGACCGCGACCCGGTCACCGAGTCGGACGGCCTCGTCGATGTCGTGGGTGACGAACACGATGGTCTTGCGCAGTTCGGCCTGCAGTCGCTGCATCTCGGCCTGGAGTTCGGCGCGTACCACCGGATCGACCGCGCTGAAGGGCTCGTCCATCAGCAGGATCGGCGGATCCGCGGCGAGCGCCCGCGCCACGCCCACCCGCTGCTGCTGACCGCCGGACAGTTGCGCCGGATACCGTCCCGCCAGAATCGGGTCGAGGCCCACCCGATCGAGGACGTCGAGTGCGGCGCGCCGCGCCGCCCGGCGGGTCTGTCCCCGCAGGACCGGGACCGTCGCGATGTTGTCCAGGACGGTGCGGTGCGGCAGCAGGCCGCCGCCCTGGATGACGTACCCGATGCCGCGGCGCAGTTCGACGGCGTCCGTCGCGGCGACGTCGCGGCCGTCGACGGTGACGGTGCCCGCCGTGGGCACCACCATCCGGTTGACCATCCGCATCGACGTCGTCTTGCCGCAGCCGGACGGGCCGACGAAGACTGTGAACGAACCCGCGTCGATCTTCAGGTCGAGTCCGTCGACGGCCACCGTGCCATCCGGGAAACGTTTGGAGACAGCGGAGAACGAGATCACGAGATGGGGGTGTCCAGGCCCTGACGTGCGACCCACTGCTTCGCCGCAGCCTGAGGTTCGGTCTTGCTGTCGCCGGACACTGCGTCGTTGAGCCCCACCAGTTCTTCGGTGGTGAGCTTGGCCGACACGGCATCGAGGATCTGCGTCAACCGGTCGGTCTGCGCCGACGCCCGCAGCAGCGGGACCACATTCTGGGCGGGGAAGTTGCTCTTGGGATCGGTCAGCACGACGAGGTCGTTGGCCTCGATCGCGGGCGACGTGGTGAAGATGTTCGCGGCCGTCACCTGCCCGGACGTGAGTGCCTTCACCGTTGCGGGACCGCCGCCGTCGGCGATGGGAACGAAATTGGCGGCCGAGATGTCGAGGCCGTAGATCTCGCGCAGGCCCGGCAACCCCACCGACCGCTCCTGGAACTCGGCCGGCGCCGCGAAGGTCACCTCCGCGGAATGCGCTGCGAGGTCGGCGATCGACGTCAGGTTCCACTTCTCGGCGGTCTCGCGGGTCACCACGACGGCGTCCTTGTCCTCGGCCGGAGCCGGGGTCGCGATCGCGAGATCCGGTGCCAGCGCGGCAGGCAGTGCCGCCTCGATGTCCGCGGCGGTGGTGGCCGTCGATGCAGGTTCGAGGTATTCGAGCAGGTTTCCGGTGTAGTCGGGGATCACTGTGAGCGAACCGTCGCGCAGGGCCGGGACGTACACCTCGCGGGTGCCGATGTTCATCTTCGTCTGCACGTCGAACCCGTTGGCCCGCAGCGCCTCGGCGTATACGAAACCCACCGTCTCCGATTCCGGGAAGTTCGCGGAGCCCACGACGACGGTGTCGCCGTCCGTGTTCGACCCGCCGCTTTCGAGTGGGTCACCGCCACACGCCGCGAGGGGCAGCGCGAGCAGTGCGATGAGGCCCGCGCCGAAGCGGCCGCGATTTCGAACCCGGAAAACCTTCATGTCGTCCTTCCATCGGATCCGGCGTGACGGCACCCCCGCAACTCGAGAGTGGTCGTCGCGCGGTGGCAAGCCGGATCTCTCGACCGCTCGTGATGGTGCGCGGACTCAGTGTAACGATAGGTACGACAAACGCACGGCACGACAGATGCAGGTGTGCAGCACGCTCGATCGGAGAGGGACACGGTGGCACCGAACGGAAATGGGCGCATCCTCAGACGTGCGACAGGTCTCACAGCCTGCCTCGCGGTGATTCCCACCGTGGCTGTCGTGGCGGGGTGCGGGGTCGACCTGAGCAGCGTCACCGGTGGGCCGCCCGCGCCCGCACCGGTCGTGATCGGTGCCGCCGACACCGTCGAGGGCGAACTCGTCGCGCGTCTCTACGAGGGCGCGCTGGGCGCGAGCGGTAGGGCCACCGAACTGGTCCTGGGTCTGGGCGACCAGACGGATCGCCTGGCTGCCCTGGACGACAACCGCGTCTCGCTCGTGCCCGAGCACACGGGTCGACTGCTGTGGCGGTTCGATCCCTCGTCCGAGGTCACCGAGTCGGAGGACGTGTACGAGGCGCTCAACAGGTCTCTGCCGGACGGGATTTCGGTGTCGGAGTATGCGCCTGCGGACGACCGGGCGGCGCTCGTGCTGACGGCGGGTCAGGCGGAGTCGTCGGGGGCGCGCTCGGTCGCCGACCTCGCCGACCGGTGCTCCGCGCTCACTCTTCACGCGTCCACCACCTTCTCGGAGGACACGCACGCGCTCGAGCGGCTGCAGTCGCGGTACGGGTGCACCTTCGGAGGGGTCGTCCCGGCCGGTGCGACGTCCGACGTCGCACGGGAACTGATCGCCGGAGTCTCGGCGGTCGGCGGGGCCACTACCGCCGATCCGGTTGTCGCGCAGAACGAACTGGTGGTACTCGCCGACGACGAGGCCGCCTTCACGGCGCAGAACGTGGTGCCGCTCTTCCGCAGTGGCGTGCTGAACGCCGACGACGTCAGGGCACTGAGTGTGATCCTGCAGTTGAGCACCGGAGACCTGACGGCGATGGCGGCGCGGGTGCGCGACGGCGAGGTCTCGTCAGCCGAGGTCGCCGGTGAGTGGCTCGGCGAACACACCTGACGGGAACACCGAGCGCAGGAACGCGCCCAGGTCGGCCACGGCGTCCGCGGCCTCCCCGAGCACCGACGCCTGCAGGTGCGCGACATGCCACAGGCGGGGGTACTCGACGTAGTGCAGGCCGTTGCCCGCCGCCTCGAGTTTCGCCCGCAGATCGGCGATCTGCGGATAGAGCACCTCTTTCGCGCCCACATGCACGGCGGTCGGCGGTAGGCCGGTCAGATCGCCGTGCAGCGGCGCGTAGCCGGGATCGGTGGGATCCCCGCCGCCCAGATACGCCCCGGCCGACGCATACGCCCAGGCGGTGTTCACGACGACGTCGCGATCGAACGGCGCTGTGCGTGAACCGGGATCGACCCATGGCGAGATGAGGGCCAGCGCGGCGGGACGCAGCCTGCGAGTGTCGATCAGGCGGCGAGCCGTGGCGAGCGAGAGTCCACCGCCGGCCGAATCTCCGGCGATGGCAACCCGATCGGCCGAGAATCCGTGGTCGGCGACGAGTTCGGTGAACGCGGCGACCGCGTCGTCCAGCCCGGCAGGGAACGGATGCTCGGGGGCGAGTCGATAGTCGAGCGTGTATACGACACTGGCGGATTCGCGCGCCAGGTACGCCGCGAGCGAGCGGTGTGTCGCGAGGGACCCGATCGTGTAGGCACCGCCGTGCAGATAGAGCACCGCGCACCGACGCTCGGTGGCGCCGACCGTGATGCGCTCTGCGGGACGGCCGGCGAGAGTGGTCTTCTCGACGACCGCCCCGTCGGGCAGTGTCTGGATCGGCGCGGCGAGGTCCAACAGTGCGCGCTGTACCCGGAACGGGAGACGAGCATTGAGCGCCAGACGGTAGAAGGGCTTGACGCTCGCCTCGACGAGGGGCAGTGGGAGATCGATCGAACGCACCGTGGATCCTTCGCTACTTGGACTTCGGCATCACGCGTGAGGTGATCGTCGCGACGACCCGCTGATAGCTCGGGCCGACGATCCGTACCCATGCATCGAGGAACTTGGCATCCGCGCCGATCAGCACGCGCGCCTTGCCCTTGCGGACGCCGTTCACGATGGTCTTCGCGGCATCCTCGGGTGTTGTGCGCGCGAGACGCTTGTCGAAGAACTGGGCGAAGGTCACCTGGTCGTCGCCGTCGGGCATCGTTGCGTTCCGCGCGATCGCGGTCTTGATGCCGCCGGGGTGCACGCACGTGACCTTCACCGGGTGTTTCGCGATGAGCATCTCCTGGCGGAGCGACTCCGTGAATCCACGGACCGCGAACTTGGCTGCGTTGTAGGCACTCTGGCCCGGGATCGCCAGCAGGCCGAACAGGCTCGAGATGTTCACGATGTGTCCGTCACCGGACGCGATCACGTGGGGCAGGAACGCCTTGGTGCCGTTGACGACACCCCAGAAGTCGACGTCCATGATGCGCTCGATGTCCTTGAACTCCGAGCGCTCCACCTCGCCGTGGAAGGCGATGCCGGCGTTGTTGTACACCTGGTTCACCTTGCCGAAGTGGGCGACCACGGCGTCGGCGTACGCGAGGACCGCCTCGCGCTGCGTGACGTCGAGATGATCGGACTTGACGTCGGCGCCGAGTGCCTCCACCTGACGAACCGTCTCGGCCAGCCCTGTCGAATCCATGTCGGACAGGGCGATTTTCGCGCCCCGCCCGGCCAGGTTCAGCGCCACGGCGCGGCCGATACCCGATCCTGCGCCGGTGATGACGCAGACCTTGCCTGCGAACTCGCTCACTGTGCTGCCACCTTGTCGTCGTCGAGATCGGTATCGGCCAGGTCCGCTTCGATGGAGGCGGTATTCACGGCCGGCTTCTGCGCCGCGATCGTGGGCACCGGCAGATCGCCGGTCGTCACGCTGCGGTAGGCCCCCAGATCGAACTGCTTGGTCATGTTGCGGAACTCGAACGTGAAACCCGGCCACAGCGTCGTGTTGTTGCCGTGCTTGTCGAGATACCAACTGGCGCAACCGCCGTTGTTCCACACACTCTTCGAGAGCTTGTTCTGCAGTTCTCGGTTGTACGTGTCCTGCGCGTCCTTGCGGACCTCGATCGTGCCGATGTCGTAGCGCTCGATCACCTTGATCGCATCGACGACGTAGTTGAGCTGCGACTCGATCATGAACACCATCGAGCTGTGGCCGAGTCCGGTGTTGGGGCCGACCAGGAAGAACATGTTGGGGAAGTTCGCGATCGCCGAACCCTTGTAACCCTGCTGGCCTCCGTCGTCGAAGGTCTGTGCGAGCGAACGCCCATCCTTGCCGAAAATGCCTGCGAACGTGGGGGAGTCGGTGACATGGAAGCCGGTGGCGACGACGATTGCGTCGACCTTGCGCTCGACGCCGCCCCGGTCGACGACCGAATCCTTGCGGACCTCGGCGATACCGTCGGTGACGACGTCGACGTTCGGCTGCGCGAGCGCGGGGTAGTAGTTGTTGGAGATCAGCATGCGCTTGCAGCCGATCTGGAAGTTCGGGGTGACCTTGCGGCGCAGGTCCCGGTCCTTGATCTGCCGGCGAAGGTGCCGCTCGGCGGCGAACTGCAGCGGCTTCATGAAGATCGGGGCCTTCGCGAGGCCGACGACCTGAGTCTCACGCATCCAGTAGATGCCGGTGCGGCACAGCTTCTGGAAGCCGGGCAGGTACTTGAACGCGAGGTGCTCGGCCTTGGTGTACTCGCGATCGGCGCGCGGCAGGATCCACGGCGCGGTGCGTTGGTAGACGTCGAGCTGTGCGGCCTTCGCCGCGAGTTGCGGCACGATCTGGATGGCCGACGCGCCCGTGCCGATCACGGCGATCCGCTTGCCGCTCAGGTCGGCGTCGTGGTTCCACTGCGCGGAGTGGAAGATTTCGCCCTCGAAGCCTTCGATGCCCTCGATGTCGGGCAGCGACGGCTCGCACAGGGCGCCGACGGCGGCGACGACGATTTTGGCGACGAAGTTGCCCTTCGACGTCTGCACCTCCCAGTGCGCAGACGTCTCGTTCCAGTGCGCGGACTGCACCTCGCACCCGAAGACGTGCTTGTCGAGGACGCTGTACCGGCGCGCGACCGACGAGATGTAGTTCTGGATCTCGGGCTGCGGCGAGAAGGATCGCGTCCACTCGGGGTTCAGGGCGAAGGAGTACGAGTACAGGTGGGAGGGGACGTCGCACGCGGCACCGGGGTACGTGTTATCGCGCCACGTGCCGCCGACGTCGTCGCCCCGCTCGAGAACGAGGAAGTCCTTCTTGCCCGCCTGTGCCAGCTTGATAGCAGCGCCGAGACCCGCGAAGCCGCTGCCGATGATCAGGGTGTCGACCTGGCGCGGGGACGCGGCCCTGGCGGAAGTATCTGTGACTGGAAGACTCATATATGGGAGCGTAGGAGCTTGTTGATCGACAGTCAATAGCTTACTGACTGCGATTCAGTAAGGTGGTCGCATGGATGCAGTCAAACGCGTACGACTGAGCCCGGAAGAGCGGCGGGCCCAGCTCATCGACCTCGGCGTCCGCATGCTGGCAGATCGTCCACTCGAGCAGATCTCGGTCGAGGACATCGCCGACAAGGCCGGCGTTTCGCGTGGCCTGCTGTTCCACTACTTCGCGTCCAAGCACGACTTCCACGTCGAGATCGTGCGACACACGAGCGCCGAGATGCTCGCCCGCACCGCTCCGAACCTCGACCTCGCGCCCATCGACATCCTGCGCGACGTCATGGCGTCGTACGTCGACTACGTTTCCGACAACTGCGACACCTACGTGTCACTGCTGCGCGGCACGGCCAGTGGTGACCCCGCGATGCGGGAGGTCTTCGAGGCGACCCGCGCCGAGATGGCCCGCCGAGTTGTCGAGCAACTCCCGACACTCGGAATCGAACCCGATGCCCGTATCGCCCTCTCGGTGCGAGGCTGGATCGCCTTCGTCGAGGAGGCCACCATCACGTGGCTGCGCACACCGGAGATCCCCCGCGACGAGCTGATCGAAATGCTGGTCACGGCACTGCCCGCGGTCGCGCTCAGCGCCGGAGCGGCCGCAGCCCTGCTCGGCGGCTGACCGGTCTCTCGCGTTTCGCGCACTTATCGCGGCTCTCGAGGGCCCGAAGCCGCGCTTTGCGCACTTATCGCGGTTTCAGAGGAGCCGAAGAGACGACACCGGCCCGCCCACTCGGGAAGAGTGGACGGGCCGGTGTCGTTGTCTCAGCCGATCAGGCGGATCACTTCGTGGGCGAGAACGCCGCGTCGATGATCTCCTGCTGCTCGACGGCGTGGACCTTGCTCGAGCCCGACGACGGTGCCGACATCGCACGACGCGAGACGCGCTTGATGCCCGCGAGCTTCTCGGGAAGCAGCTCCGGCAGGGCCAGGCCGAGGAACGGCCATGCGCCCTGGTTCGCCGGCTCCTCCTGCACCCAGTTGAACTCGGTGACATTCGGGTAGCGGTCCAGCGTCTCCGCGATGCGGCGGCGCGGGATCGGGTACAGCTGCTCGATCCGGACGATCGCGACGTCGTCGCGATTCTCCTTCTGCTTCTTGGCGAGCAGCTCCCAGTAGATCTTGCCCGCGGTCAGCAGCACACGCTTGACCTTGGTGCGGTCGCCACCGTCGGACTCGTACGACGGCTCCTCGAACACCGAGCGGAACTTGCCCGTGGTGAAGTCTTCGAGATTGCTGACCGCAGCCTTGTTGCGCAGCATCGACTTCGGCGTGAACACCACGAGCGGGCGGCGGATGCCGTCCAGGTGGTGGCGACGCAGCAGGTGGAAGTAGCTGGCCGGGGTCGACGGCATCGACACCGTCATCGAGCCCTCGGCGCACAGCTGCAGGAAGCGCTCGATGCGGCCGGACGTGTGGTCCGGGCCCTGGCCCTCGTGGCCGTGCGGCAGCAGCAGCACGACGTCGGACAGCTGACCCCACTTGGCCTCACCGGACGAGATGAACTCGTCGATGATGGTCTGCGCGCCGTTGACGAAGTCGCCGAACTGCGCTTCCCACAGCACCAGGGCGTCGGGGTTGCCGACCGAGTAGCCGTACTCGAAGCCCAGGCCCGCGAACTCGGTGAGCGCAGAGTCGTAGACCATGAACTTGCCGCCGTTGTCGGCCCTCGTCGCGAGATCCGCGATCGGGCTGTACTCGTCGCCGTTCTTGCGGTCGATCAGCACGGAGTGACGCTGCGTGAACGTGCCGCGGCGCGAGTCCTGCCCGGCCAGGCGCACCATGGCGCCCTGCTCGGCCAGCGAACCGAACGCGAGCAGCTCGGCGAACGCCCAGTCGACGTTGCCCTCGCGGGACATCTCGCGGCGCTTCTCGATGACCGGCTTGACGCGCGGGTGCACCGTGAAGCCCTCGGGGACGTTGACGAACGCGTCGCCGATGCGGGCGAGTGTCGCCGCGTCGACCGCGGTGGTGAGGCGGGCCGGCGGGGTCTGGTCGAGCTCGACCGACTCCGACGGTTCCGGCTTGAACTTCTCGAGCTCGCGAACCTCGTTGAACACCCGCTCCAGCTGGCCCTGGTAGTCGCGCAGGGCGTCCTCGGCCTCCTTGAGCGAGATGTCGCCGCGGCCGATCAGGGCCTCCGTGTAGCTCTTGCGGACGCTGCGCTTGGTGTCGATCAGGTCGTACATCGCCGGCTGCGTCATCGACGGGTCGTCGCCCTCGTTGTGACCGCGACGGCGGTAGCAGATGAGGTCGATCACGACGTCCTTGCCGAACTTCTCACGGAAGTCGACGGCCAACTGGGCCACCCAGACACATGCCTCGGGGTCGTCGCCGTTCACGTGGAAGATCGGCGCGCCGATCATCTTCGCGACGTCGGTGCAGTACTCGGACGAACGCGAGTGCTCCGGGGCGGTGGTGAAGCCGACCTGGTTGTTGACCACGATGTGCACGGTGCCGCCGGTGCGGTAGCCGCGCAGCAGCGCCAGGTTCAGGGTCTCGGCAACGACACCCTGGCCGGCGAACGCCGCATCGCCGTGCAGCATCAGCGGCAGGACGGTGAAGCCTTCCTGGCCCTTGTCCAGGATGTCCTGCTTCGCGCGGACCAAGCCCTCGAGGACCGGGTCGACCGCTTCGAGGTGCGACGGGTTCGCGGTGAGCGAGACCTTGATGTCGTTCTCGCCGAACATCTGGATGTAGGTGCCCTCGGCGCCCAAGTGGTACTTCACGTCGCCGGAGCCGTGCGCGGCCGCCGGGTTCATGTTGCCCTCGAACTCGGTGAAGATCTTCGAGTACGGCTTGCCCACGATGTTCGCGAGCACGTTGAGGCGACCACGGTGCGGCATGCCGATGACGACCTCGTCGAGGGCGTGCTCGGCGCTCTGGTCGATGACGGCGTCCATCATCGGGATGACCGACTCGGCACCCTCGAGCGAGAAGCGCTTCTGGCCGACGTACTTGGTCTGCAGGAACGTCTCGAACGCCTCGGCGGCGTTGAGCTTGCTCAGGATGTACTTCTGCTGCGCGACCGTCGGCTTGACGTGCTTGGCCTCGACGCGCTCCTGCAGCCAGGACTGCTGCTCGGGCTCGAGGATGTGCGTGTACTCGACGCCGATGTGGCGTGCGTACGCATCACGCAGGATCGACAGCACATCGCGGAGCTTCATCCGCGACTTGCCGTGGAAGCCGCCGACGTTGAACTCGCGGTCCAGGTCCCACAGTGTCAGGCCGTGGCTCGTGACGTCCAGGTCGGGGTGGCTGCGGAACTTGTCCTTGACGAACTGCAGCGGATCCGTGTCGGCCATCAGGTGACCACGGTTGCGGTACGCCGCGATCATCTCGAGCACTCGCGTGCTCTTGTCGACTGCGCCCTCCGGCACATCCTTGCGCCAGCGGACCGGCTCGTAAGGAATGTGCAGCGAGTGGAAGACCTCGTCGTAGAACTCGTCGCTGATCAGCAGGTTGTGGATGGTCCGGAGGAAGTCGCCGGACTCGGCACCCTGGATGATGCGGTGGTCGTAGGTGGAGGTCAGCGTCATGAGCTTGCCGACGCCCATGTCCGCGATGCGCTCGTCGCTCGCACCCTGGAACTCGGCCGGGTACTCCATTGCGCCGGCGCCGATGATGGCGCCCTGGCCCTGCATCAGGCGGGGCACGGAGTGCACGGTGCCGATGCCGCCCGGGTTGGTGAGCGAGATCGTGACACCGGAGAAGTCCTCGGCAGTGAGCTTGCCGTCACGGGCACGACGGACGATGTCCTCGTAGGCGCCGTAGAACTGCACGAAGTTCATCGACTCGGTGCCCTTGATGGCAGCGACGACCAGCGAACGGCTGCCGTTCTTGCCGGGCAGGTCGATGGCCAGACCGAGGTTGGTCTGTGCCGGGGTGACGACGTTGGGCTTGCCGTCGATCTCGGCGAAGTGGCGGTTCATGTTCGGGAACGAGTTGACCGCCTGCACGATCGCGTACCCGAGGATGTGGGTGAACGAGATCTTGCCGCCACGGGTCCGGGCGAGGTGGTTGTTGATGACGATGCGGTTGTCGAACATCAACTTGGCCGGGATGGCGCGGACACTGGTGGCCGTCGGAATGCTGAGCGAGGCGGACATGTTGCGGGCAACGGTGGCGGCCGCACCGCGCAGGACCTGGTTGGCGGCCTGCGTGGAGGTCTCCGCGGGAGCAGCCGCGGCAGCCTTGGGGGCCGGCGTCGCAGCCTTGGGGGCCGGCGCTGCCGCCTTGGGTGCCGGAGCGGAGGCGGGCTTCGGGGCCGGGGGAGCCGGCGCGGCCGGGGGAGCAGCAGCGGGTGCCGGTGCGGCGGGAGCTGCAGCTGCCGGTGCCGGGGCGGTGGCCCCGTTCGCGGCCTTGGTGGCGACATCACCGGCGCCGTTCAGCGCCTCACCGTTCCCGGCGGCATTCGCCGCGTCGGGCGAGTAATCCGTCAGAAACTCGTGCCAACTCGCGTCCACGGATGAGGGATCATCCTGGAAGCGTTGGTACATCTCGTCAACCAACCACTGGTTCTGTCCGAACTGGGAAGTAGAGCTGCTGCTCACGGCAGGTGTTCGCCTCGTTTCTTTCTTCGGTACCCGATCAGAGCGCCTATACACATGAGGCTAGCGTCCGTACGGCGGACGTGGCCATCCGGTCCGCCGCGTGTTGGCTGTCTCACACTGTTGCGATGGGGTCACCATCGAAGACGGTTCTCGCGGACGAATTATTCCCCTGTTCACGCGCCGCCGCATCACAGAGCCGCGAGTAGTGACCGCCCGCATGGCGAAGGGTGCTGTGAGCACCACTTTCGACGATTCTGCCGCCGTCGACGACCACCACCAGATCGGCGCGCGCGGCAGTCGCGAGCCGGTGCGCGACCACCACTGACGTGCGTTTCCGGGTGACCATGCGGTTCGATTCGAGGACGATCCGCTCGGTCGCCGGATCGAGGGTCGCGGTGGCCTCGTCGAGCAGCAACAGGTCCGGATCGACCATCTCGGCGCGCGCGAGCGCGATCAGCTGACGTTGCCCCGCGGACAGTCCCTGTCCGCGCTCGCCGATGGGCTGGTTCATACCCCCGCGTAGCGCCGCGATCGTCGGCAGGGCGCCCACCGCTCGCGCGGCGGCTTCGATGTCGGCGCGGGACGCGTCCGGTCGGCCGTACGCGATGTTGCTCGCGACGGTGCCGGTGAACAGGTGGGCCTCCTGCGGCACGACGCCGAGCCGCCGCCGATAGTCGTGGAGCGGATAACGGCGCAGATCCTCGTGGTCGACCCGGACCGATCCCGTCGTCGGGTCGTAGAAGCGGGCGAGGAGTTTCACGACGGTCGACTTGCCCGCCCCGGTCCGGCCGACGAGCGCGACCGTCGTCCCGGACGGAATCTGCAGCGAGATGTCGCTGAGGGCGTCCGACTCGGCGCCCTGGTAGCGGAAGGTGACGTCGTCGAACAGCACGTCGCCGCGCAGGTGCCCGGTGATGGGGACGGTCCGTTCGGCGTCGGCGGTCTCGATGGAACTGGGTGTGGCGAGGAGGTCGCCGATGCGTCGTAGTCCGACGTCGGCCTGCTGGTAGCCGTCGAACACCTGCGACAGCTGCTGAATCGGGCCGAACAGCAGTCCGAGGTACAGCACGAACGCGACGAGCGTGCCGGCCGTGGCCGAGCCGTCGGCGACCCGGTGCGCACCGACGAACACGACCGCGGCCAGCGCCAGATCCGACAGCAGCGTGATGAAGGGGAAGTACACCGAGATCGCCCGCTGCGACCGCATGCGGCTGCGGCGGTAGCTGTCCGCGCGTTCGGCGAATCGCTGCGCGGTGAACTCCTCGCGGCGATAGGCCTGTGCGGCGCGCAGCCCGGCGACGTTCTCCTGGAACTCGGCGTTGACCAGCGAGATCCGCTCACGCGACACCGAGTACGCGGTGCTCGACACTCGCCGGAAGACCACCGTGGCGGCCGTCAGCGGAACGAGCGCGGCGAGCGCGACGAGCGCGAGCGTGACATCGGTGACCAGGAGCGCGACCGCGATCCCGACGAGCGTCAGCAGCGATACCACCGCGGTCGACAGGCCGGTCTGGATGAACGACGACAGCGCGTCGACGTCGGTGGTCATGCGGGTCATGATCCGCCCCGACAATTCGCGCTCGTAGTAGTCCAGACCCAGTCGCTGCAGGTGGGCGTAGCTGCGCACACGCAGCCCGAACAGCACCCGCTCGCCGGCCCGGGCCGTGATCACCGTGAGGATCGCGACGACGAGCCAGCCGACCAGCGCCAGTACCGTGCCGACGGCAGCGGCCGCCCACAGCGGAGCCGTGTCACCGGGAACCACGCCGTGGTCGATCGCGTAGCGGACGATCGCCGGGAACGCGATGCCGATCAGCGAGTCCAGTGCGAGGCACGCGACGATACCGGCGAGGATCCACCGCACCGGGTGCAGCAGCCGGCCCAGCCGGAACTCTGGGTCGTCGCGCCGTAGTCGGCCGGTGTCGGTATCGGGATCCTCGTCCGCCGGCGGCAGGGCCTCGACAGCGCGCCGCAACTCCGGCGTCGCGGCCACGCCACCGAGCGCGCCCGACATGTGCCCGCCGCCGCCACCGCCGCCGTGCCCGAGACCCGGCTGCGCGGGGGCACCGTCGCCTGTCGCGCGTTCGGTGTCGGCCTCGGGCCACAGCTGGGCCTCGGTGGGCTCGGGGACGGCGGCGACGGGTGCGGCGTCGTCTGTGGTGGTGGTGTCGGACGGATCCGGCGACGCGAGCAGCGTGCGGAACAGCGGGCACCGTTCGTCGAGCTCGTCGACGGTGCCGATGTCGATGATGCGTCCCCCTTCGAGGACCGCGACACGATCGGCGAGGGTGAGCGTGGACCGGCGGTGCGCCAGGATGAGCGTCGTCCGCTCCCGGCCGCTGCGGATGCCGTCGAAGATGACGGCTTCGGTGGTGGCGTCCACTGCGGACGTCGCGTCGTCGAGGATGAGCACCCGCGGGTCGACGAGCAGCGCGCGGGCGAGCGCGACGCGCTGCCGCTGGCCTCCCGACAGGGTGAGGCCGCGCTCGCCGACGACGGTGTCGTAGCCGTCGCTGAGCGCCGCGATGAACTCGTCGGCCTGAGCCAGTTTCGCGGCGGCCCGGATCTCCTCGGCGCTGGCTTCGGGACGGCCGAGCGCGATGTTCGCCGCGATTGTGTCGGAGAACAGGAACGGTTCGTCGAACACCAGGCCGACGGCCGCGCGGAGCTGGTCGGCACGCACGTCGGCGACGTCGAAGACCCGGCCTTCGGAGGTGAGCGACACGCTCCCGGTGTGCGGTGCGTAGAAGCGTGGGAGCAGCAGCGACAGCGCGGTCTTGCCGGATCCGGCCGGGCCCACGACGGCGACGGATTCGCCGGGGGCGATGGTGAGGTCGAGACCGGACAGCACGCTGAGGTCGTCGTCGAAGCCGAATCCGACGTCACGCAGTTGGACGCCGAGCGGGCCGTCCGGCAGGTCGACCGGATGCGCCGGATCGGACACCTCGGGCTCGGTGTCGATCACCTCGTACACACGCTCGACCGCGGCCCGAGACAGCTGAGCCATGATCACGACCTGGGACAGCGTCCGGGTGGCGGTGGTCATCGTCACGACGTACGCCGCGAACGCGAGGAATGTGCCGACCGTGATCTGGCCGTGGAGGGCGAGCCAGCCGCCGAGCGCGACGACGCCGACGAGGCCGAGTTGGGGCAGCGCCGCCATCGACGGCGCGAAGCGCGCGTTGATCCGCGCCGCGCGCAGGCGCTCGGCATACAGCGTGCGGCCGAGGTCCTCGAGCTGGTCGACGGCCCGCGATTCCTGGCCGAAACCCTTGACGACCCGCACACCGGTGACCGTCTCCTCGACGTGCTGCGCGAGGTCGGCGGCGCGCTGCTGGGCGGACCACGTGGCCGCGAACAGTGTGGGCCGCACGAGATACACGACAAGTCCGACCGCGGGCACCACGACGAGCGCGACGACGGTGAGCAGCGGCGAGAGCCAAGCCATGATCACCAGGGCCAGGACGAACTGCAGTACGACACCCGCCGACATCGGCACCATCGCGAGCAGGCCCTGGACGAGTTGGAGGTCGGTGATCGACCGGGACACCACCTGGCCGGTGCGGATCTGGTCCTGCCCGCGGCCGTCGAGACGCTGCAGCGAACCGAGCAGGCCCAGCCGCAGGTCGTGCTGTACGTCCAGGGACAGCCGTCCCGCCAGCATGCGGCGCCCGTACTGACAGCCGAAGCGGACACAGCCGAGGATCGCGATGAGCACCGCGATTCCGCCGATGACACGGGTGGCGGTTGATTCGCCGCCCGACGCCGCATCGACCGCGACCTTCGTCAGCAGTGGGAACGCGATGTCGATGATCGCCGCCACCACCGTCACCGCGAGCGCACCGACGGCGGTCCTCCGGTGGTTCCAGCACTCCGCGGTGAGTCGTCGTATCCAGCCGCGGTGCTCGTCGGCCACCGGTGTCGCATCCTGTTTTTCCATCGCGATCAACGGTAGTCCGGTGGCACGACAGCCTCGCGGGGGTGGCTGGTCCGGTGGCGCCTGTCAGGTGATGTCGCGGCTGCGGGTGGCCCACCAGCCGAGCCCGCACGCCGTGGCCGCCCACAGCGCCAGTACGAACAGCGAGAGCGGCCATCCGGGCAGGCCGTCGAGGGCGCCGTCGTCGACGACGTCGATGAACGCGGCGACCGTGACCGACCCGGGTAGCCACTGGCCGACGGCGTCGAGTCCGAGCCCGGACAGGATCAGCCGGGTGACCCCTTCGCCGAGGACGTACCACGCGACGAGCCCGACGGCGCTACCGATCGACGAGGCCGTCGTGAGGGCCAGGCCCGCGCCGAGCAGCGTCCACAGGGCGGTCGCGAGCAGACCGATCGCGAGGACGCCGAGGATCGTGCCGTCCACCTGGAATTCGTCCGGCGACGCGATCAGCAGGAGCGGCACGCTCACGATCTCGATGACCAGGCAGTACAGCAGGCCGAACCCGGCCGTGACCGCCAGCTTCGCGCCCACCACTTGGTCTCGTCCCCGCGTGGTCAGGAACGTGCCGGCGAGGGTGTGGTGCCGGTATTCGGCGCCCGCGTTGACGGCCCCGAACAGCGCCGCGAACAGGAACACCGAACCGAGCGCGACGAACAGGCCGATGCCGGCGACGGCAATCCCGATCTCGTCCGACTCGGAGTCGGAGGCGACTGCGGAGATGAGCGGCATGCTGATCGCACCGGACATCACACCGATCAACAGCGGCGCGAGCCCGAGCGCCCACCAGAACCGGAGCGTGATCACCTTGCGGAACTCCGCGGTCAACAGTCGGGTCATCGCGGTCCACCTCCGTTCGTCGGGCCGAACCACGGCTGGATCGGCTGTGGTGGGGGCGACTGGGTCGGGGGATAGCCCGGAGGCGCTCCGTAGCCGGGCGGCGGCGGACCGTAGCCCGGGGTGACGGCCGATCCGGGTGCGGCGTACTGCCCGGACGTCATCGCCAAGAACACCTGCTCGAGGTCGACGTGTTCGGTGGCGGCGCCGAAGACCGTGACGTCGGCATCGGCGGCCACCCGGCCGACGGTGCCGGGATCGGATCCGCCGATCGCGATGCGGCCGTCCGCGAGATGCGTGGTGTCGACGACGCCGGTCGCAGCCAGGGCGGTCGCGAGGCGAGCGGGATCCGAGCACGCGACGAGGAGACGGGCGCGATGCGCCGTGCGTAGTTCCTCCATCGATCCCTGATGGACGAGTGTTCCGCGGCTGACGATCACGACGTGGTCGACCATCTGCTCCACCTCTCGCAGGAGGTGACTGGACACCAGCACGGTGCGCCCGGAGCGGGCGAAGCCGAGTAGGAATTCGCGCAGCCACGCGATGCCCTCCGGGTCGAGACCGTTCGCCGGTTCGTCGAGCACGAGGATCTGCGGATCGCCGAGCAGTGCAGTCGCGAGGGCCAGGCGTTGGCGCATGCCGAGGGAGAAGACTCCCGCCTTGCGATCCGCGGCATCGGTGAGACCGACGAGGTGCAGGACCTGTCCGGCGCGGGCGTCCGGAACGCCGATGGCCGACGCGTACACCCTCAGATGGTCGAGAGCCGTTCGGGCGGGATGCAGGCCGCGAGAGTCGAGGACGACGCCGACCACACGCGCGGGGTCGTCGATCCTGCCGAACGGAACCCCGAGGATCGTGGAGTCGCCACCGGTCGGGCGGATCAGCCCGAGCAACATTCGGAGCGTCGTCGTCTTCCCCGAGCCGTTGGGTCCGAGGAAGCCGGTGATCGATCCGTGCGGCACGGTGAAACTCAGGTCGGACACCGCGCGAACCGATTTGAACTGTTTGGACAGCGCCAGCGCTTCGATTGCGGCGGGTGCGCCGAACTGGATGCTCACGATTCCCCCTCGTGCCGATGACGACCGATCGAATCAACGAGAGGGTACCGGTCGGTCCGGACCGTGCACCCGGCGTCGCCGACGCCGGGTGCACGGCCGCCGGCCGGACCGGATGGCCGGACTACTTGTTCAGCAGCGCTTCCATCTGGGCGATCTCCGCCTGCTGGCTGGCGACGATCTGCTGCGCCAACTGACGGACCTGCTCGTTCTCACCGTTCTGGAGGATCTGCTCGGAACTGGCGACCGCGCCCTGGTGGTGCTCGATCATCATCTCGAGCCACATGCGGTCGAATTCGGGGCCGTTCGCGTTCTCGAGCGCCTTCATCTGGTCGCCGGTCATCATGCCGTGGCCGCCGCCCTCCATTCCGGGCATGGAGTTCATCGGTGCCGAGGTCATCGGTGCGGAGGTCATCGTCGGCATCGACGTCATGGGAACCGGCGTGCCGTGATCCATGCCGTCGTGATCCGAATCGTCGTGGTCGGTGGTCGCGCCGGGGGAGTGGGCCGCGCTGGGTTCCGGTACGCCCCACGCCTTCAGCCAGCCCTCCATCTGCTCGATCTCCGGGCCCTGGGCCTTCTCGATCTGCGAGGCGAGCGCGATGACATCGGGGTTGCCGCTGCGGCTGGGGACGAGTTCGGCCATCTCGACGGCCTGTTCGTGGTGCGGGATCATCATCTGGACGTACTCGACGTCCGCCTGGTTGTGCGGTCCGCCCTGTTCGGCCGTGCCGGACTCGGTCGCGGACGCGCTTGTCGTCGAAGTGGTGGTTGCGGTGTTGTCGGAGCCGTTGTCGGAACAGCCGGCGACGAGGGCCACGACGGCCGCCGCGGATCCGACGGAGACGAGCATGCGCTTGGTGTTCATGATCTGTTGTTTCCTCACGTATTCGGTGATCAGGGACCGGGCTGCGATCGAAAGGCCGAAAGGCCTTGTCGCAGTGGCCCTGTCACACTCGCAGGATGCACAGGGTGGACAGGAATGTCGACGTGGTGGGGGCGAACGGCGGTCCGCGGCCGGCGCGCTGCCCCGGACCTGCTGCTCGACGGAGGCGAATGCGCTGGGCGCGCGCCGTGCGCAGCAGTAGCCAGATCGCGATGGTGAGGGTGGCCGCGACGAGGACCGCGAGGCACAGGTGGAAGGCGCCGTGTCCGGGTGTGTGACTGGGATCGTCCGGAACCGGTTGGGTGGGGTGGTCGGAGTGGCCGCTCCCGTGCTGGAAGGCTGCCGCGGATCCGCTGAGGGTTCCGGTGGTCACGTGGTGCATCGCGAGCACGCCAAGGGTGAGCGCACAGAGTGCCACCAGTCGAGCGAACGTCACTCGAAGCTGGCCGGGCATGGTTCGACTGTACCGACCGGAAGGGTGGGTCAGCGGGTCAGGAACGGGAGCACTTCGGCGAGGAACTCGCTCGGGCAGTCCAATTGCGGGCAATGACCGCAACTCGGAATGATCGTGACCGTGCGATCGGCGGTGGCGGCTACGCGACGGGCCGCGCTGGCCGGGGTGAGCAGGTCGTTCTCGCCCCAGACCAGTAGCGCCGGCACGGTCAGTTCGTCCAACATCCGAGGTATCGGCATCTGCGCGATCTCGCGGATGACGACGGTGCCGATCGCGAGCAGGTTCGCGATCTGCTGGCGGGTCGCGTAGTGCTCGGCGTAGCCGGCACGGACGGCGGCGTCGGCCCGCCGCGGGTGCCGCAGTGCCAGGCTCGCGTAGACGGCGCCCACCATCTGCTGGAGATAGCGATCGGGAAGCGGCCCGGTGAGCACGCGGGCCATCCGGTCGATCCGCAACTGGGTCCCTCGGGTCCATGACCGCGGGATCCGGGTCACGCCCGGCATGTCCGAGAGCACGACATTCGCGACCAGGTCGGGTCGCCGGGAGGCGAACGCCAACGCCGTCACCGACCCCAGCGAGTTGCCGATCACGCTGACGCGATCCGACTCTCCTGCAACAAGATCGGTGAGTGCCTCCACGTAACCGTCGATGAGTGGTTCCCGCCAATGCCCGGCACTGCGCCCGAAGCCGGGAAGATCCACGGCGAGCACCCGATACCGCTCGGCCAGGGTGGGAATCACCTTCTGCCATGTGCCACCGTGATCGGAGTACCCGTGGATCAGTACCACCGTCCGCGCGCCGGAACCGGCGGTCAGGACGTGGGGTCGGCTGGGGGTGTCCGGGAGCACGGCGGTCGTCCTTTCCTCGCTCCGGCCCTCGGCCTCAGCGCCGGATGATGCGGTTCTCGCTGTCCAGTGGCTCGACGACGTGGAGCCTGGCCGCACTGTGTGGATCGACCCGGTCGGGCCAGATCGCGGGCGCCGGGCCGAACGCCTCCCGTGCATTGTCGATCACCCCGCGCCCGATCGCACGGTTTCCGGCCCCGCCGATCACCGCGCCGACGCCCGCCGGAAGGAGTTTGCCGAGGACCAGCGCACTGCGCTTGGCCGCGTACTTGGTGACGAACTTACGCACCAGCGAACTGTTCATTGCCCGCATCGTTCCGGGCGGAATCCGGCCGGTGACGAGTCGCGCCCAGTTGGTCGCGGTGAGTCCGGTTGCCCGCTCGACGATCTCCATCCCCGATTCACCCAGCGCGACTGACAGGACGAGCGCGCGACGCTGCTGGTGGTCGACCGGTGAGATGCCGTGGACCGAGGCGATCGCGAGCGTGAGCAGCGCGGAGGCCTCGATGAAGAACGCCGTCTCGGCGCCGACCGCGGCGATCGACGCGACTGTGCCCACGGCCGGGACGGCGGCCGCGGCGCCGACCGCGCTGCCACTGCCGGTCACGGCGGTCAGGAACATCTTCTCCATCCGCGTGACGATCTGCGCGGGCGTCTCGTCGGGGTGGGCCCGGCGCACGCGTTCGACGTATTTCGCGACTGCGGGCGCCTGCAGTCGGCTCGCGTTGTCCAGTACGGAGACGATCGTCGACTCCAGTCGGCTCTGCTTCTCGGCCATCGTCGGTCCTCACTCGTATGCGGTGTCGGCGACCCGGTTCTGTTGTCACCGACTCTACGGAAACGGACGAGACGCCCGCTGAATTCCCCGGTCGAGGGTCCGTTCCTGCGGATAGGCTGGACTGGTCCGTGGCGCCGAGCGGAAGGTGGGTATTCGACATGGCTGGTTCGACCCGGGTCTGGCCCGCGTTGCGGTATGCGGACGCCCGCGCAGCGATCGTGTTCCTCGTCGAGGCGTTCGGTTTCGAGGAGAAAGCGGTCCACGGCGAAGGCGACCGCGTGGATCACGCCGAACTGGGGTGGCCGGGCGGCGGGGGCGTGATGCTCGGGTCGCCGCGCGAGGACTCGGTGCTCACCGATCTCCCCACCGGCGTCGGCGCGGTCTACCTGGTAACCGACGACCCGGACGGGCTGTACCTGCGGGCGGTGGACGCCGGGGCGACCGTCGTCGACGGTCTGAGTGACGAGGACTACGGTTCCCGCGGGTTCACGTGCCGCGATCCGGAGGGCGTCTACTGGAGCTTCGGTACCTACACCGGGGAGTGAACGACGTCATTCTTACCGCCCGGTAGTCCAACGTTCGGTGGCCCAGTGTGACAGCGGCACAACCTCTTCCGGTCGTGGTGGGTGCGGCGCGGTGCCGCTCCCGAAAGGTCGTCCGCCGAGAGCCTCGCGGCCGTGCGGTTCGAGCCAGTGCGACAGGTCCGGACCCTTCGGGACGATCTGTGTCGGATTGATGTCGCGATGAACGATGTAGTAGTGCTGCTTGATCTGGGTGAAGTCGATGGTGTCACCGAATCCCGGTGTCTGGAACAGGTCTCGTGCGTAGTTCCACAGCACGGGCATCTCGGACAGCTTGCTGCGATTGCACTTGAAATGACCGTGGTACACCGCGTCGAAACGGGCGAGTGTCGTGAAGAGCCGGACGTCAGCCTCGGTGATGGTGTCGCCCACCAGGAATCGCTGGGTGGACAGCCGCTCGGTGAGCCAGTCGAGACGGTCGAACAGCCGGTCGTACGCGCTGTCGTAGGCGTCCTGTGATCCGGCGAAACCACAGCGGTACACACCGTTGTTGACGTCCCGGAACACCAGGTCCGCGACCTCGTCGATCTCGTGCCGCAGGTCCTCCGGGTACAGATCCGGGGCTCCCTCGCGGTGGAACTCCTTCCATTCGGTCGAGAGGTCGAGCGTGATCTGGGAAAAGTCGTTGGTGACCACCTGCCCGGTCGCGATCTCCACCATCGCGGGCACGGTGATGCCGCGGGAATAGTCGGGAAAGCGGGCGAAGTACGCGTCCTGCAGGCGGGGGATCTGCAGCACCGGATCGACGCCACCGGGATCGAGATCGAACGTCCAGCTTCGTTCGTCGTGGGTGGGCCCGCAGATCCCCATCGAGAGAACGTCTTCCAGCCCGAGGAGTCGTCGGACGATGATCGCGCGGTTCGCCCACGGGCACGCGCGCGCGACGACCAGCCGATATCGGCCGGGCTCGGCCGGGTACCCGTCCCGCCCGTCGGCGGTGATCCGGGTGGTGATGTAGTGGGTGTCGCGGGTGAACTCCTCGCCGGGTTCCACGAAATCCGCGCCCACGCCGGTGTCGGTCGTCGGGTCCCTACCGTCGTCGCTCATCGCACATCAGCTCCGTGTGTCGATCCTTCTCACACGGTACTGGCCGTCACCGCGATCGACAGGTGGGTTCCGAGTTCCTCGTACCCGAGGCGGGCGGCCAGCCTCCGCGATGCCGTGTTGTCGCGGTGTGCGCGCCACTGTGGAATCAGTCCGGCGTCGAGCGCGTCGTTGGTTGCCAACTGAGTCGCCGTCGCACCGAGCCCGCGCCGTCGCGCGGACGGGACGGTCAACGCCCCCATGTCGGCGACGATGCCCTGCCATTCGGCGTAGCCGGCGGATGCGAGTGGATGGTGATCGTCGTCGACGATGGTGAACCAGGTGGACTTACGGGACAGGTCGGCCTCGGCGACATCGTCCGGCGGACACAGACCCTCGAGCGCGGCGACGTGCTCGCGTTCATGGGAGACGAGGGGCTCCTCGACCGCGATGCTCTTACCGAAGTCGGCGGCCCAGCCCAGTTCGACGGGCCCCGAACAGCGTCCGGCATGGTCCTTCGCGAGGGAGAGCAGACCGCCCGCGTGGACGAGTTCGTCGTCGTCGTGCTGCTGTGCCCGCTGCACCGCCCAGCCGGGGCCGACGAGCGCGCTCGCGCCGGCGATCGTCACGAACCTGATCCGGTCGACGCTCTCGTCGACCCGAACGTGACGGGCGCCCGAGTCGGTGAGGGCTCGGTCTGGAAGGCCCAGTTCCCGCGCCCACGCCAGTCGGATGATGTCGATCTGATGGCCGTCCACGCGGTCAACGGTAGTGGGTGCCGAGAGCGCGATGATTCGGCGTCGATCGGCGTACCGTCGAATCAGCAAGCGGATCGAGGGAGCGTGACAGCTCATGTCGCCCACCGCCGGTAGCAGCAGACAGGGAAACCTGCCCTCCACGTTGACGACGTTCGTCGGTCGACGGCGCGAACTCACCGGTGCCAAGCGCTTGCTCTCCGAGTCCAGGCTGGTGACGCTCCTCGGTATCGGCGGCGTCGGCAAGACTCGTCTCGCGCTGCGGGTGGCGGAGGACGTGCAGCGCGACTTCCCGGACGGCGCATGGTTCGTCGAGTTGGCGGAGCTGCACGACCCGGGTCTGGTGCCGGACACGGTCGCCGAGGTGTTCGGGCTTCACGATCAGGCCGCGCAGCCCACGGCGCACCTGCTCGTCGACCACCTGGCGGACCGGAACGTGCTCCTCGTGCTGGACAACTGCGAGCACCTCGTCGACGCAGCCGCGAAGCTGGTCGACGAACTACTGCGCGAGTGTCCGAGTGTGCGCGTCGTGGCGACGAGTCGTGAACCTTTGGGGGTGGGTGGGGAGGCGGTCCTTCGCGTTCCCCCGCTGCCCGTTCCGGACCCGGATCGGCCGCCGAGCCTCGAGGCGTTGCCCCGGTACGAGTCGGTGACGCTGTTCGAGGAGCGCGCCCGCGCGGCCGTCCCGGACTTCGCGGTCACCGAGGACAATCGGGAGACCGTGGTGCAGATCTGTCACCGACTCGACGGGCTTCCGCTTCCGATCGAACTGGCGGCGGCGCGGCTGCGGGCGCTGTCGCCCGAGCAGATTCTCGAACGTCTCTCCGACCGGTACCGAATCCTCACCGCCGGTAGCCGGGTGGCGCCCACGCGGCTGCAGACACTGCGACTCAGCGTCGACTGGAGTTACGGGCTGTGCACGCAGGCGGAACAGCGACTGTGGAGCCGGCTCGCAGTGTTCTCCGGTGGCTTCGAACTCGATGCCGTCGAGGGCGTCTGCGCCGACGGGGCCGGATCGGGCAACATGGTGGACCTGGTCGCGTCGCTTGTCGACAAGTCGATCCTCACCGCCGAGAAGACGGGTACCACGGTCCGATACGGGATGCTCGAGACGTTGCGGGATTACGGACAGGAGAGGCTCGAAGAGTCGGGGGAGTGCGGACGATTCCGGGGGCGACACCGCGACTGGTATCTGCACCTCGCGGAGGATGCCGAGGCGCACTGGATCGGTCCCCGGCAGCCCGAGACGGTCGCGCGACTGACCCGCGAGCGAGCGAATCTGCGGGACGCGCTCGAGTTCAGCGTCACCGATTCCGCGGAAGGCGAGGCGGGGGTCCGGATGGCCAACGCGCTGTTCCCGTTCTGGTTCTGCCGCGGGATGCTCGGGGAGGGCCGGCACTGGTTCGCCCGGGTGCTCGCTGCGTCGGACGACGGCCCCGACTTCCGACGGATCGCGGCGCTGGCCGCGGCCAGTCAATTCGCGGGAATGCAGGAGGACTTCGCCGCGGGGACGGCGCTCGTCACCGAGGCCGACCGTCTTGCCGCCGAGATCGGCGATCCGGTCGCGGACGCGATCGTGTCGCACGCGCGCGGGCGCCAGGCACTGTATCGGGGTGAGTTGACCGAGGCGATCGGTCATTTCGAGCGAGCTGTCGGACCGTTCCGAAGCCTGACGGATCCCCATCGCCTGATCTGGGCGCTGCTGGCGTTGGGGCTCGTGGCGGGGATGGACGGTGACATCGGACGTGCTCGGGCATGCCACGAGGAGGTGCTCGCGATCACGCGATCCCGCGGGGAGTCTCAGTGTCGCGCGCGGGCGATGTTCCTGTTGGGTCTGACGTGGTGGCGGCAGGGCGGGTACGACCGAGCGACCGCGCTGTTCACGGAGGCGCTCGCCCTCTCCGTCCAGGTCGACGACCGATTCGCGGGAGCGGGCTGTCTCGAGTCGTCGGCGTGGGGTGCGGCGCTGGCGCGGGACGGCGAACGGGCTGCAGTCCTCTCGGGGGCCGCCGAGTCGCTCCGGCAGGCGATGGGGGTGCCCCCGGTGCTGATACCGACCATGATGTTGTTCCACGAAGAGTGCCGGCGGCGGTGTCGTGCCCTCCTCGGTGAGCGGGCCTTCGAGGGGGCGTTCACTCGCGGCGGCGCTCTCGAATTCGCCGATGCCGTCGACTATGCACTGTCGCGGGGAGATGTCTCCGGACTCACGCGCCCCGAGATGGACGCGCCGACGGCCCCGATGCGGATCGTGGTGCCTGCCGCGGACGCACCGGCTCTGACCCGACGCGAGCGGCAGGTCGCCGATCTCGTCGCCCAGGGCATGACCAACCGGGACATCGCCGAGACACTCGTGATCTCGCAGCGGACGGCGGAAGGCCATGTCGAGCGGGTGCTCGCCAAACTCGGCTACGGATCGCGCACCCAGATCGCGGCGTGGGTGGCGGAGCAGAACCGCGCCTGACCGGTATCGGCGGAATACACGTATCCGAAACAGGTAGAACGGCCGTCCCGGCGCCGCCGGTCTGCGGGAAGTGTGTGACGCAGCGCATACCGGAAGTCGAGGCCCCGCCGTGCACCATCAGTCGCCCACCCACCGTTCGATCTCCCCGTCCGCCCGGGGGCTCGCCGAGATCCACTGGCACGACGCCGTCGTCGACGGGCGCAGGGTCCCGTACGGGACCGCGGGGTCGGGTGCGCCAGTGCTGTTCCTGCATGGATTCGGGCTGTCGCCGCGGATCTACGCGAGCGCCGTCGAGCGCCTGGCCGCGACCGGGGTGCAGGTGTACGCCCCGGTTCTGCCGGGCTTCGCCGGCACCGACGCCCTGCCGCCTGAGGAGCACGGCTTCTCCGGTTACGCGGACTGGGTGGCCAGCTTCGTCGGTGCCCTCGGCATCGACGCCCCCGTCACACTCGTCGGGCACTCGTTCGGGGGCGGTGTCGCACTCGCGTCGACCGAGCGTCTCGAAGCGCAGGTGTCGCAATTGGTGCTGGTCAATTCGGTCGGTGGAGCGGCGTGGGAGCCGGACGGACTCGTCCGACACCTGCGCGAGCGCCCGCTGTGGCGCTGGGGTGTGTCGGCCGCGGTCGACGCCGTGCTCGCGCGGTCACCGTCGTCGGCGCTGGCCGCGATCACGGGCGACACCCTGCGGAACGCGATCCGCAACCCGGCCGGGTTGTGGCGGATCGGTGAACTTGCCCGAACCGCGGATCTGCGGGACACCGCAGCGTCCGTTGCCCGACGCGGCGTCCCGACCGCGATGGTGTGGAGCCACGGAGACAGTTTCATTCCGCAGGCCAGCTTCCGGTCGCTCCGAAATGCGTTGTCCGACCCGCGCGTCCACACGGTCCAGGGGTGTCACGGCTGGCTGATCGGCGACCCGGACGGCTTCGGGCGGGCGATGACCACTGTCCTGCGTCCGCCGCTCAGCGTGGCGGTCTGACGAGAAACGAGGCCTGTGCGACGCTGAGGCGATGACCGAGCCATCCGCGGGCCCCACTCGCCTCGAGCGCGTCACCACGGCCGCGGGTGCCGAGGTCGCGGTCCTCACCTTCGATCACGGACCGCTGAACCTGTTCGACCAGGCCATGTTCGACGCCGTCATCTCCGACATCGACGATCTGACCGCCCGCCCGCCGCGGGCGCTCCTGTTGCGTGCGGACGGCAAGGTCGTCTCGGGCGGCGTCGACGTCCACGTGTTCGACGGCCTCACCGCCGAGCAGGGCGCGCAGCTGTGGGAGTCGTTGTTCGCACAGATCTGCCATCCGCTCGAGGCGCTGCCGTGCCCGGTCGTCTACGCCGCGCATGGGCTGACCCTCACTGCGGCCTTCGAGATCGCCCTCGCGTGCGACATCATCGTCGCCGGACCCAAGGCCCGGTTCGGACTCGTGGAGACGGTCGTCGGGCTGACGCCGTCGATGGGCGGCCCGCAGCGCCTCGCCGAACGGGCGGGGTCGGGGCGAGCCCGGGAACTGGTGATGACCGCGGATCTCTACGATGCCGCCACCCTGCACGACTGGGGTGTCGTCAACTACGTGCACGACGATGTCGACGCCGAGGCGCGGGCGCTGGTCGCGAGGCTCGCGGACGGGCCGACTCGCGCGCACGCCGCGACCAAGCGGATCGTGGAGGCGTGGAGGTCGGGTGGCATCGCGCACGCGGATTCGGTCACCCCGGAGGTGTCGGGCGCGCTGTTCGACACCGACGACCTGCGGGGCGCGGTGCGCACCTTCCTCGGAGCCGGGCCCGGACACGCGACGTACCGCGGGCGATAGCGAACCGCCGACCGCGCGGTTCTCTCGGCACTTGTGTGACGAGGGTCATATAGTCGGGGCCAAACCGAACTCGGTGGAGGTGGCTATGGCGTCGCTGCTCGAGTACCCGCCCACGGCGGAGCGGTCGCGCGGCGATCGTATGGTCCGCTGCGCCGACGGCCTGCTGCACTACTCCGGGCTCGCGACCTGCCTCACGGAACTGCTCGACGTCGCGGTGCATCGGTATGCGGGCCGGGAGGCGGTCGTCGAGACCGGTGGCGGGCCGAGGCTGACGTACGGCCAGTTGTGGACGTCGGCGTCCCGGGTCGCCGGTGGGTTGATCGAACAGGGTGTCGGCATCGGGGACCGGGTCGCGATCCGGATGCCCAACGGTTCGCGGTGGGTGCAGGCTTTTCTCGGGGTGCTGCTGGCCGGCGGTGTGCCGGTGCCGGTGCATCCCGGTCACGACAGCGCGCAGTTGCGGCACATCCGCGCGGACAGCGGAAGCCTCCTGCTGCTCGATCGCGACCTCCCGAGCGGGACCCCGTTCATCGACGACGGTGCGGCGCGCGGCGATTCGGCCCTGCTGTTCTACACCGGCGGGACCACCGGGCCGCCCAAAGGCGTCGAACTGAGCCATGAGAACGTGCTGTCCACGATCGAGGCGGTGCTCCGGTCGTGGGGCGGTGCGGCGGATGGTGTGCGGCACGCGGTGGCACTGCCGCTGAGTTCCGCTGCGGCGTGTGTGGCACAGGTGTTGCCCACGCTGGTCTCGGGCGGGACCGTGGTCCTGGCGGCCGAGTTCGACGCCGACTCTTTGCTGCACACCCTCGATGTCGAAGCCGTCGAACGGCTTTCGGCTCCGGCTCCGCTGTATCGGCAGTTGGTACACGCGTCCGGCGGTGAGGTCGGGACTCTGCGATTCCTCGGACTCGACGACGAACTGCTCTCGGTGGCCACACTCGAACAGTTGGGTCACCGGTTTCCCGCGGCCGACGTCGTCTCCGGCTGGGGGATGACCGAAACCGGAGGCGCCGGCATGATCCTGCGGACGAGCAGGGTCGGGGATCGTCCCGAATTGCCGCACGGGGGAATGGAGTTCGCAATCTCCGGAGTCGTCGACGACGGCGCAGCGGGGGAGTTGTGGTGTCGCGGTCCGAGCGTCATGCGCGGCTACTGGGGCGACCCCGGGGCCACCGCCCGCACGATCGCCGGTGGTTGGCTGCACACCGGCGACGTCGTCCGGATCGGGCCGGCAGGGGAGGTCCGGTTCGTCGGCCGCGCCGCGGACGCCGTCGAGATCCCGCGCGGTGTGGTCTACAGCAGGGAGATCGAGGACGTAGTGCTCGCCTTCCCCGGCGTCGAGGAGGCCGCGGTGGTGGGCGTGCCGACCACGCGGGGGCCGGATCTCGGGATAGTCGTCGTCCCCGCGCCGGGAGTGTCACTGAACGTCGATGCGATCCGGACATACCTCGATGGACCGCTCGGGCACCGCCTGCCGCCTCGGCTGTGCGTGAGTGTGCCGCGACTGCCGAGAGGATCCACGGGACGGGTCGACCGTCGGTCGGTGCGCTCGTGGCTGGAAGAATCGTGCTCCATGACGAAGGGAAGCATCGATGTCGGATGAGGTTTTGCTCGAGCGGCGTGATCGGGTCCTGGTGATCACGATCAACCGCCCCGAGGCGCGCAACGCGATCAATGGTGCCGTCAGTCGAGGACTGGCGGCGGCCGTCGACGAACTGGACGCCGACGACGGCCTGTCGCTCGCGATCCTCACCGGCGCCGGCGGAAACTTCTGTGCAGGTATGGATCTCAAGGCGTTCGTCGCCGGCGAGACCATCGTGGTTCCGGGGAAGGGGCTCGGGTTCACCGAGGCGCCGCCGCGCAAGCCCATCATCTCCGCAGTCGAGGGGTACGCGCTCGCCGGCGGCACCGAACTCGTCCTCGCCACGGATCTCGTAGTTGCGTCGCGTGAGGCGAAGTTCGGGATTCCCGAGGTGAAGCGGGGACTGGTCGCGGGCGCCGGCGGGCTGGTGCGCCTGCCCCAGCGGATCCCCTACCAGAAGGCGATGGAGTATGCACTCACCGGTGACCCGTTCTCGGCCGCGGAGGCTGCCACCTACGGGCTGGTCAACACCGTCACCGAAGCGGGCGGCGCACTCGTGACCGCTCTCGCCCTTGCCGATCGCATCACCGCCAACGGTCCCCTCGCGGTGGCGAAGACGAAGGAAGTGATCGTCCGGTCCGGCGAGTGGTCCGCCGACGAGGCGTTCACCAGGCAACTCGAGATCATCGCTCCCGTATTCGTTTCCGAGGACGCGCGCGAGGGAGCGACGGCCTTCGCCGAGAAGCGCGCGCCGGAATGGAAGGGGCGTTGACGGACATGGCAGCGACACCGTTTGCGGAGTTGCACATGCACATCGAGGGAGCGCTGGGGCCGGAGTTGATCTTCGCGCTGGCCGACCGGAACCGGATGCACCTCCCGTACAGCGGGCTTGCGGACCTCGAATCCCGCTACGAGTTCACGGATCTGCAGTCGTTCCTCGATCTGTACTACGCCAACATGGCGGTGCTGCGGACTGCGGAGGACTTCGCGGATCTCACCCGCGACTACCTGCGCCGCGCCTCCGCGGCGGGGGTGCGGCACGCGGAGATCTTCTTCGACCCACAGGCGCACGTCACTCGCGGCGTTCCGCTGCAGGAGGTGCTCGACGGGATCCTCGGCGCGCTCGATGCGAGCGAGCGGGAGTTCGGTGTGAGCAGCGGACTCATCGCCTCCTTCCTCCGCGACCAGCCGGTGCACGACGCGGAAGAGATCCTGGGCGAACTCCTGCGCCTGCGGGCGCCCATCATCGGCGTCGGTCTCGATTCGGCGGAGGTCGGGTATCCGCCGACACTGTTCGAGGACGTGTTCGCCCGCGCCCGGTCCGAGGGACTGCATGTGGTGGCGCACGCCGGCGAGGAAGGTCCGCCGGAGTACATCTGGCAGGCGCTCGATCTGCTCGGGGCCGAGCGGATCGATCACGGCGTACGGTGCCTCGAGGATTCGGCGCTCATCCAGCGTCTGGTGGACGAGGAGATCCCGCTGACAGTGTGCCCACTGTCGAACGTCCGACTGCGGGTCGTGGATTCGATGGACGAGCATCCGCTCCGGACCATGCTGCAGGCAGGTCTGCGCGTCACGGTCAACTCCGACGACCCCGCCTATTTCGGGGGTGACGTAGGCGAGAACTTCGCACAACTGCGCACAGGCATCGGACTGACCGAGGACGAGATCGAGACCCTCGCCCGGAATTCGATCGAGGCGTCGTTCGCGAGTGACGCGCGCAAGGCCGAACTGCTGGCGCTCTGACCGCGCTCATGCGAGAGCCCCGGCCACTACGGTGACCGGGGCTCTCGTCTGCAGGCGCGTCAGCGTCGCCCGGTCACCAACTTGACCAGGAACAGCAGAATGATCGCGCCGAGCAGGCAGGTGAAGAAGCTGAATATCAGCCCACCGCCCTCGACGTCGAGGAAGGCGCCGAGAACGAATCCGCCGATGAGGCCGCCGACGATGCCGACCACGACATTGAGGATGATGCCCATCTGCTCATCGGTCTTCATGACCTTGCTGCCGATCCAGCCGGCGAGACCGCCGATGATGATCCAACCGAGGATTCCGAGGGAGAGCATGGCGGTCCTTTCGAGGGGAGGACGGTCCGGGCGCCCCCGACGGGTGCCCGGACCGAGATTCTGCGCTTGGGTGACTACTGCTGTTCAGCCCGCTGGCGAGCCTCCTGGGCTGCGGCTTCGGCGCGGGCCTTCTCGGCCTCTGCTTCCTTCTGCGCGACTTCGCGCTGGGCCTCGGCCTTGTCCTGCTGGGCCTCACCCTCGCGGCGCAGGTCGTCCTGTCCGGTCACGGCGCCGACGGCTTCCTTGACCTTGCCCTTGATGCCTTCTACGACGCCCTCGATGCCTTCGGCGGGTCCACTCTTCTCGCTCATCGCGATTCCTTTCGTCGGGACTTCGATTTCGTTACCGGACGGGTCGATCAGCGGGCGGCGGCCGCAGCCTTCTTCTCGGTGGGCTCGCCCTCGTTCGCGAGGCGGCCTCCCGCGTTCTCGAGGTGGGCGCGGACGAACCACTGGAACTTTTCGAGTTCGGCAGTCTGGCCGATCAGCATGTCCTCGGTGATCGGGTCGATCTTGCCGACCGTCCCGATGGCCTTGCGGTTGTGCTCGATCAGCCCGGTGTAGACGAGGTCGAGAGCCGCGAGGTGCGCCTGAGCGCTGTCGCGTCCCACCGAGTAGTCGTCCCACGAGCGGTCCTTCTCGATGGCGCCCGGTGTGCCCTGAGGCGAGACGCCGAGGGCGGCGATGCGCTCCGCGACGGCGTCCGCGTAGCCGCGCACCAGCTCGACCTGCGGGTCGATCATCTCGTGCACGCCGATGAAGTTCGGTCCCACCACATTCCAGTGGACGTGCTTGAGAGTGAGGTGCAGGTCGTTGTATGCGCTGAGTCGGTTCTGCAGAGTGTCGGCGACCTTGGTTCCCTGATCGGTGGTCAGCCCCGGAACGGTGAAGTTGGTCATCGTGTGTCCTTTCGTTCCCTTCGCGTATTCCCCTTCGCCGTGTGGTTCACGCCCCCGAATCGTCGGGAGGAAACCCTTCCCCGGTGAAGCGATGTTGCTTTTTACAACGGTACTACAAAATCTATGTCCTGCACGGCAGATAAGTTGGCGCTGGTCGGATGGGGTGTTTCGGGTCTGGTCGGCCGCGCGGTGCGGTGCCAGGATCGACGGGTGGATGTCGACAAGGTGACCGACGAGCTGTACGGGCTCGAGCCGTCCAGCTTCGTCGCAGCCCGGACGGCCCGGGTCGAGGAGGCGAGGGCGAAGAAGGACCGGGAAGCGGTCAAGGCGGTGTCGGCGTTGAAGAAGCCCACCGTCGTCGGCTGGCTCGTGAACCTCCTGTCACGGGAGCGGCCGGAGGACGTCGATGCCGTGCTGTCACTCGGGGACGCGCTGCGGACGGCGCAGCGGCGCCTCGACCCCGCAGCGTTGCGTGAGCTGACCACGCAGCGGCAGCGAGTGGTGCGGGCACTGGCGGAATCTGCGGGCGAACTGGCCGCGCAGCGGGATCGGGTCGTGGGGGAGGCTGCGCTGAGGGACGTCGCGCAGACGCTGCACGCCGCGATGGCCGACCCGGATCTGGCGCGGACGGTGCGGCGCGGTCGGGTGCTGGGTGCCGCAACCTACAGCGGCTTCGGGCCGGCCGGTCTCGAATCCGTCCCCGAAGAAGACGATTCGGCGCAGGACGTGGAGTATCGCCCGGATCCCGCCGCGGGTGCCGTCGCGCTCGCCGAGCTCGAGGCGGCCCGGGCGTCCGAGGAGAAGGCTCGCGTCGAGTTGGACGCGCGGGAACGCGACCGCGCGGACGCGCGGGGCGAAGTGGAGCAGATCGCCGACCGACTCCGCGCTCTGGACCGAGAGCGGGAGCATCTCGCGCAGCGGGGCGAGTTCGCTCGCCAGGCAGAGCGCACCGCGAGTGACGCCGTGCGCTCCGCGCGGTCCGGGCTCGAGGAGGCGCGTGCGCAAGTCGCGGCGGCGGAGGCGGCGGAGGCGGCGGTTGAGGAGCCCTGACGTCGGCCTGCGCCGGGGCTCAGACGCTGGACCTCAGGCGCCGGAGCTCGGACGCCACGAAGGCGGCCGTCCCGACATGGGGGCGGCCGCCTTCGTCGTTCGGTTCCTACCGTCAGATGCGCTCGTAGATGGTGGCGTTCGCGGTGCCGCCACCCTCGCACATCGTCTGCAGGCCGTAGCGGCCGCCGGTGCGCTGCAGGTGGTGGACCAGCGTCGCGGCCAGTCGAGCACCCGAGCCGCCGAGCGGATGGCCCAGAGCGATCGCGCCACCGAGCGGGTTCATCGACTCCGGCGATGCGCCGGTCTCGAGCTGCCATGCCATCGGCACCGAGGCGAACGCCTCGTTGACTTCGAACGCGTCGATGTCGTCGATCGACAGGCCCGACTTCTTGAGCGCCAGTGCAGTCGCGGGGATCGGGCCGGTGAGCATCTTGACCGGGTCGTCGCCGGCGACGACGGCAGTGTGGATGCGTGCCAGCGGCGTCAGGCCCAAAGCCTTCGCCTTCTCGGACGTCATCACCAGGACCGCGGCGGCGCCGTCCGAGATCTGCGATGCGCTACCGGCCGTGATGACGCCACCCTCGAGGAACGGCGACTTCAGCTGGCCCAGCTTCTCGGTGGTGGAGCCGCGGCGGATGCCCTCGTCGGCGGAGAAGACGGTGCCGTCCGCGAGCGTGAACGGCGCGATCTCCGCCTCGAACGCGCCCGCGTCCTGTGCGGCGGCGGCGCGCTCGTGCGAGGCCACCGAGTACTCGTCGAGCTGCGCGCGGGAGATGTTCCACTGCTGCGCGATCAGCTCGGAGCCGACGCCCTGGTTGAAGCGGCCGTTGAAGCCGGGCGCCTCGAGCTGGGTCGCGTAGCGCTCACGGGCGGGGCCCGCGGAATCGCCGGTGCCCGGAACGTTCGAGGAGCCGAGGGGCACTGCGGTCATCATCTCGACGCCACCGGCGACGATGACGTCGGCCTGGCCCGAGATGACCGACGCGGCGGCCATCGAGATGGTCTGCTGCGACGAGCCGCACTGACGGTCGACGGTCAGTCCCGGCACCGACTCGGGCCAGCCGGCGCCGAGGACGGCCATGCGACCGATGTTGCCGGTCTGCATGCCGACGCTGTTGACGTTGCCCCAGTACACGTCGTCGACGATCGACGGATCGATGCCGGTGCGCTGGGCGATCGCGCGGAGCACGTGGGCGGACAGCTCCACCGCGTGCACGTCCGCGAGGGAGCCCTTGCGCTTGCCGATAGGGGACCGTACTGCCTCGACGATTACTGCGTCACGCATGTCGCCTCACTCTCTCCGAAGATAGTGGATCGAGTGTAATCAGTTAGATGAATCTGTGTCCGGGCGGGTGGTGCGACACACACATTCGACGCGACGTCTCAGTGCGGTGCCGCCACCCCGGCCCGTGCAACGCGCTCCGCCAGTGCCAGCACGTCGCGGTCGCGTCCGGCCGGACCCACCACCGAGAGCCCTACCGGGAGCCCGTTGTCGGAGCGCACCGGGACGGTCGCAACCGGGAGCCCGGCGACGGTCGCCACCGCGATCAGCAGCCCGGTGGTGCGCAGCGTCGCGGCGAGATGGACGCTGGCGGGATCGTCGGCGGTGGACGGTGCGTTCGATCCGGTGGTGGGCAAGAGCAGGACCCGTGAGCCGAGGTAGTCGCGGACCGTCTGCCCCGCCGCCCGCACCTCGGACAGGCTGCGCTCGTACGTCGATTCCGTCACCATCGACGCGGCGAGAAAGTTCACCCGCGCCTCGTCACTGATCGACCCGGTCGCGGTGGACACCCAGCCACCGTATTGCTGCCACGCCTCGTACCCCTGCACCGCGACGACCGCGTCGTACCAGTCGGGCAGGGCGGCGATGTCGAGTTCCTCCTCGGCCAGTGGGGGCAGGCCCGCGCGCTTCCACTGTGCGAGCGCTGCGCGGACCGCGGGCTGGACGCCGGCGTCGGCGACCGCGAGCAACCCCGGTGAGGTGACTGCCGCCTCGATCGGGATGTCGGGCGCCGCGGGGAGGAGGGCATCGCCGACGGTGGCGAGGGTGGCCGCGTCGGCGCACACCCAGCCGACGTTGTCGAATGTGCGTGAGAGTGGCATCAGGCCCGTCGTCGCCACGGCACCGTGCGTCGGACCGAACCCGTACAGGCCTTGGTAGGCGGCGGGGATCCGCACCGATCCCGTCGTATCCGGTCCGAGGCCGACCGTGGTGGTGCGACGGGCGACCGCGGTCGATGCCCCCGAAGTCGCGCCGCCCGGAACGCGTCCCGCGGCAGCCGGATTGGGTGGGGTCCCGTACGAGGTGTTGATACCGGAGTGTCCGAACCCGAAGCCGACGGTCTGAGTGATCCCGGTGACGGTGGCGCCCAGTGCGAGCAGGCGGGCCACGCTGTCGGCCGTCGCGGTCTCGGTAGGCGCCTGGCCCAGCCAGGCCGGATTGCCCGCTCCGACGCGCTGCCCCTGGATCGAGAAGAGATCGGTGACGGCGACCTTCAATCCGTTCGCCGCTCCGGAACCCGTTGCGGGAACGAGCGGATCGCCCTGGATCCGCCAGGTGGCCTTGTCGTCCGCGACGACGTCCCCGCCGGGGAGCGGCGGAACGCCGGGGTCCTTCAGTCCGTCGCCGCAGCCGACCACAAGCGTGGCACCGCCGGCGACAGCAATGAGGGTGCCCGCTCGCAGGAACGTGCGGCGATCGAGGCGCGGTCGCTCCGGTCCGGTCGGCACATCGCTCAGAGTAGCGAGGTGCCGACCGGTTTCCGGCTCGTTCGAGCAGGTGTCAGGCCAGAACCTGCCGCAGGTAGGCGTTGTCGAAGGTGCGCGTCGGGTCGTGCTTGTCGCGCACCGTGCAGAAGTCGTCGAACCGCGAGTACGTGGGGCGCAGGTCGTCCGCGGTGCGGCCGTGCATCTTGCCCCAGTGCGGACGGCCGTCGACTGCGCGCGCGATCGCCTCGACCGCGTCGAAGTACTCGCTGTGATCGCGCCGGTGGTACTGGTGCACGGCGATGTACGCGCTGTCGCGGCCGTTGGCGGTCGAGAGCCACACGTCGTCGCCGGGAGCGAAGCGCACCTCGACGGGGAAGGCGATGTTGCAGTCCGACCGATCGAGCCAGCCGGAGATCTCCCGCAGCGTGTCCTTCACGGCCTCGACGGGTACCGCGTACTCCATCTCGCGGAAGCGCACCCGGCGCGGCGACGCGAACACGTGATAGCTGCGGTCCGTGAACTCGCGCGCCGACAGCGCCCGCGCCGAGATGTGGTTGATCTGCGGAATCGCGGCGGGGAAGGCTGTCGTCACCCGGTTGATGCCCTCGAACAGCGTGTTCGACATCAGTTCGTCGTCGATGTAGCCGCGGATCCTGCTCAGGGGAGCGAGCTCGGTGTCCCCGGGGAGTCGGGTGTTTCGTTTCGTCAGTACGCGATTGGTGTGCGGGAACCAGTAGAACTCGAAGTGGTCGACGCTTTCGAGATCGTGTTCGAGCCCGTCGAGCGTCTCGCTGAGCCGGGCCGGGCCCTCGGCCGCGTGCAGTGCGTACGCCGCGGTCACCGCCAGATCCAACTTGGTGATGATGCCGAGTGCGCCGAGCCCGATGCGGGCGGCCTGGAACAGTTCGGGATTCTCCGACTCCGAGCAGTCTGCGACAGTGCCGTCGGCGAGCACGATCTGCAGGCCGCGGATCAGCGTCGCCAGTCCGCCGAAGCGGGCGCCGGTTCCGTGCGTGCCGGTCCCGAGGGCGCCGGCGATCGACTGCACGTCGATGTCCCCGAGGTTGATCATCGCCAGCCCGCGCTCCCACAACTGTTCGTTGAGGCTCCGCAGGCGTGTCCCGGCCAGCACCGTGGCGATCGGACCTTCCGGCGTCTGCCGGACGGACTCGATGCCGCAGATGTGGTCGAGACTGACGAGGATGCCGTCGGTGACGGCTACCCCGGTGAACGAATGGCCCGCCCCCACGGCTTTGACGCGTAATCCCTGCTCGGTCGCCTTGGCGACCAGCATGCTCAGCTCGGCCACCGATCGAGGAGTTTCGAATCGGTGAGGTGTCGACGAGTGGGTCCCCGCCCAGTTGCGCCACGTGTCCTGTGCCATTCACGCAACTATCCACTTGGACGAGCGTCCAGGCAAATGAGACACGTTTTTTCCCTTTCGGGTTTTACGATCATGGGATGTTGAATCGGCTTCCAGCGGAAGAGCGCCGCGCCCAACTCGTCGAAGCGGCGTTGAACATTGCCGAACGGGGTGGGATAGCTGCGGTGACGATCCGGGCCGTGGCCGAGGAAGCCGGCGTATCCCTGGGCGTGGTGCACTACTGCTTCGAGAGCAAGGAAGCGCTGATAACGGCCATGGCGGAGAGCCTGGTGCTACAGCTCAGCGCAGGAATGCGCGAGGCGTTCGCGTCGGTGTGGGACGCGCAGGAACTCAACGGACTGCGCGATCTGCGCGAGGTGCTCCACACGGGTCTTACCGGGATGTGGCCGCTCATCGAGGCGACAGCGGATCGCCAGTTGCTCACCTACGAGATCACCGCCTATGCCCTGCGGCAACGCGCCGCAGGCGCGCCGGTCGCCGGGAGTGTCGCAGACGAGCAGTACCGGGTCATGGACATCGAGGCCACCGTGTTTCTCGAGGAGAGCGCACGCCGCACAGGCTGCACGTGGACGGAACCGGTCGAGGCTATCGCCCGATTCGCGCTCGCGGTCATCGATGGAATCGTGCTGCGCTGGCTCGTCGACCGCGACAGCAACGCGATCGTCACCGAGTTGGACGATCTCGTCCGCATCGTCGGGACCAAGGCCGTCGAGCCGACAACTGATCTGGACAATCGTTCAGTAGAGTGATCGACTGATCCGGACGCCCGCCTCCCGCGTGTTCGACGGGATCGACGAACGGAACTGATGTGACTGCCACGATCGGCCGCCTGACTGCTGCTACCGCGAGTCTCGACCCGCCGCTGGCGGCACTCGATCTGGCGACACTGCAGACGAACGCAGCTGACCTGGTCCGGCGCGCGGAGGGTACGCCGGTACGGGTTGCGAGCAAGTCGGTGCGGTGCCGGGCCGTCCTCGAGATCGCGCTCGGCGCCGGGCTCACCGCCTCCGGCGGCTTCCGCGGCATCATGTCGTACTCGCTGCGCGAGGCCATCTGGCTCGCGCAGCAGGGTGCGCAGGACGTGCTGATGGGGTACCCCACGGTCGATCGCGCGGCGCTGGCCCAACTCGGCTCGGACAGTTCCCTTCTCGACCGGATCACTCTCATGGTCGACGACGTCGCCCAGTTGGACCTGATCCGGGACGCGGTCGGCTCCGACCGCGTGCGACCGAGGGTCTGCCTCGACATCGACGCGTCGTTGCGCCTGGGCCCCGCGCACCTCGGGGTGCGGCGGTCGCCGCTGAGGGAGCCTCATCAGGTGGCGCGTGTCGCGCGCGCCGCTGCCGATCGGGGGTTCGCCGTGGTCGGAGTGATGTTCTACGAGGCGCAGATCGCGGGGCTGCCCGACACCAGCTTCGCGGTGCGGATGGTCAAGAAGGCATCGGCCGCCGAACTCGCCACCCGTAGAGGCGCTGTCGTCGCAGCGGTCTCGGCCGAGGTGGGCGAACTCGAAATCGTCAACAGCGGTGGGACGGGTTCGCTGGAGGTCAGTTCGGCCGACGCCGTCGTCACCGAGGTGACTGCGGGTTCCGGCCTGTACGTGCCGACGCTGTTCGACCGCTACCACTCGTTCTCGCCGCGTCCGGCCATGTTCTTCGCGCTGCCCGCGGTGCGCAAGCCGACACCGAAGATCACCACGCTGTTCGGTGGTGGCTACATCGCCTCGGGGCCGGCCGGGAAGACGCGCGTCCCCACTCCGGTGTGGCCGAGCGGGTTGACGCTGTCGCGTAACGAGGGCGCGGGCGAGGTGCAGACACCCGTGTCGGGTGCCGCCGCGGCCGAACTCGCGGTGGGCGACCGGGTGTGGTTCCGCCACGCGAAGGCCGGCGAGCTGTGCGAACGATTCACCGAGATCCATCTCGTGGACGAGGATGGCCACGCCACGGCGACGCCGACCTATCGCGGGGAAGGCAAATGCTTCGGCTGACCTGAATGTGCGGGGGCGGTGTCCCGGGCAGGTTCCGGGGCCAGTCGCAGGAAAGCTCCCAACTCGGTGAGGGCGGCAGGCGTCGACGGAAGGTAGTGCGTGAAGGTGCGTGACCGCACGACGACCGCGCACCACTTGCCACGTGAGAGAGCCACATTCAGACGGTTGCGGGACAGCAGGAAAGACATTCCGCGTGGCGCGTCGTCGGCGGTCGACGCGGTCATCGACACCAGGACGACGGCCGCCTGACGTCCCTGGAACTTGTCGACGGTCCCGACGAGGACGTCCGGGAGACCCGCCGCCGAGAGGTCGTGCCGGAGCCTCGCGACCTGCGCGTTGAACGGCGCCACGACGAGGACGTCGGACTGGCCGAGCGGCCGGGCGCCGTCGAAGGCACTCGCATCGGTCCAGTCCCGGCCCAGCAGCGATCGGATCTTGGCAACGATCGCGGACGATTCCTCCTCGGAATCGGTCGATCTCCCGGCGTGCTCGACGATTTCGGTGTGCACCCCGGGTTCGACGCCCGCCAGGTGCCGCGCGGTGGTCACGGCCTCCTCCGAGCGGAGCCGGTCGTCGTAGGACAGCGCCGACACCCGCGCGCACAGGGCGGGATGCATGCGCCACGTGCGGCCGAGGAAGTAGCCGCGGTCACGGGGCAGGGCGTCGTGCCCTGCCGCCAGCCAGCCCAGCGCGGACTCGTCGACCGGTTCGGGATGCGTGCCCTGGCTGACCTGCGGGAGCTGCTGCGGGTCGCCGAGAAGAAGCAGGTTGCGCGCCGACGCGCTCACCGCGACTGTGTTCGCGAGCGCGAACTGCCCGGCCTCGTCGATCACCAGGAGATCGAGACTGTTCACCGGAACTCGCTCGGAATGCGCGAAATCCCAGGCAGTCCCGCCGATGACACACCCCGCGGTGGCGGCGGCGAGAAAGCGCGGGTAGTCGGTGGCGGTGATCGCGGTCCAGCGGCGGCCCTCGGCGCGGTCTGCCTTCTTCGCGACCGACGCACCGTCGAGTCCGGCGTCGACGACCGCGTCGAGCATGTTCTCCACCACCGCGTGCGACTGCGCGACCACCCCGATCCGCCACCCGTGTTCGGTCACGAGGCGGGCGATGACGCGGCCGCCGGTGAACGTCTTTCCGGTGCCGGGCGGCCCATGCACGGCGAGGTACGAGTCATCGAGATCGAGCAGCGCGGTCGCGATGGCGATCGTGTGGTCGGACCCCGCGACAGGCGGCAGCCCGGCCCCGCTGCGGGTGCGCGGCGGCACTCGTCTGAGCAGGTCGGTCGCCGCGTTCGCAGGCAGGGCGGGCAGCGCGGACGCCGTTGTCTCCGCGAATTCCTCGATGGAGCGCTCGATCCGGAGTGTCGCGATCGGATGCCCGGGCGCGAGCGCCATCGGGACGCCGTCGTGCTCGACATCTCCTGTCAGCAACTCCTCGACCACGACGACGTCCCGGAAGTCGGTGTCCGAGCCCACGGAGAGCACGACAGCCGTCGACCAGACACGCTGCCCCGAGCGGGCCGCGGTCTTGGCGCCGGGAACCGCCTGGTCGTACAGCGGGAAGACCTCGGCTCCCGGCGCCACTGTGCTCCCGGTACCGAAGCGGCCGGTGATCCGGAGGTGCCGTCGCAGTTTTCGCTGCCTCGGGGTGCTCGTGTGCCAGCCCTGCTCCACCACGACGTCGTCCACCAGCAGCACGTCGCGGGCCTCGGGCCACTCGTCCACCGGGTCACTCAGACGGGCGAAGTGCGCCCACCAAAACGGCTTCCGCTCCCGTCGGTGATACCCGACGGCGGCGGCTGTCAGGGCGGCGGCCTGCTGGTCTGCCGTGCGTACCGCAGCGGGGCCGTCGCCGGCGAAACCGCGTAGCGCGCGCTCGGCGGCGCTGTCTTCGTCGGGTTCGGTTGTGGACGGGACGGTTTCGTGAGGGTGCAAGGAGACGCCGTGCTCGGCGGCCTGGGTCAGCAGCCAGTTGCGGAGTTCGCGGGTGGAGACGCAGTCGTCCTCGTTGTAGTCGCAGATCTCGTGGAGCACGGCCGCGGCGTCGTCGGGTCGGCCTCGATCGCGCAGTTCGCAGAAGCGGGCGTACGCGACAACCGAGTCGGCCGCGGTGGTGACACCGCTGCCCCGCAGTTGCGTGCCCATGTAGAGCGGTTCGAGTCTCTTGATGCTGTACGACCGTTCGCCGATCCGGAGCGACGCTCGGACGATCGGGTAGAGATCCACCAGCACGCCGTCCCGCAGCAGTTCGTCGACTGTCTCCTCACCGACGCCGTGACGTCCGGCCAGGCGCAGCAGCGCGGACTTCTCGTACGCCGCGTAGTGGTACACGTGCATCCCCGGATGGGCGGTGCGGCGGGCCTGGACGTAGTCGAGGAAGGCCAGCAGCGCGCGTCGCTCCTCGGCGCGATCGTGGGCCCAGAAGGCCAGGAAGCGCGGCGTGTCGCCGACCTCGGGTTCTTCGAGGACACCGAAGAGGTATTCGAGGCCCCACTCCGTCGAACCCGATTGGGCCCACAGCGGATCGCCCTCGAAGTCGAAGTAGATGTCACCGGCATCGGGTTGCGGCAGCACCGCCAGCGCGGAGGGAGCGAAGATCTCGAACTCCTCGGTGCCGGACGATTCCTGGCGGACCTGAATTGCGGCCTGAGCGCGCAGGCCGCGGAGCGTCGCGTCGGGCAGATCGGGGACCGAGTCCGTTCTCGTTGCCAGCGCGTCGATCGTGGTGACGCCCGCGGACACGAGTTTCTGACGACTGCTCGCGCGAATTCCCGCCACCAGCATCACGTCGCGACGGCTCTCGATCTCCGGGGCGCACGCCCCGCACCGTCCACACGCGACGTACCGCTCGTCGCCCCACACGGCGGGCGCACCGTCGGCGCGGTGTTCGTCGAGGACACGTTGGAGTGCCGAGCGGCGCGCGCGATACACCGGCAGGAGATCCGCCAGCGAGTGCGCCGAGTCGGAGCCGTCCCCGAGCAGCAGGTGCACCTTCTCCGCGGGACGAATGCCGGCGGCGTCGAGGGCATCCGCGTACGCGGCCAGTTGCAGCAGTGCGGATACCTCGACATGGCGGGACAGTTTCGCGTCGTACACCGCGTAGGAGGCGCGTTCCCGGTCCTCGTGATCCTCGCGGACCAGGAAGTCGCAGAAGCCGAGGAACCGACCGTCGAAGAACGTGCCCTGGTGGATCACCGGGGCTCCGTCGAGCGCCGCCGCGATGGTGGCGTGCTGCGCGTCGAACAGACCGACGGAGGTGTAGTCGGGTGGGGGCAGGGACTCGACGCGCCCGTAGCGGGCCTCGAAGTCGTCGCGCACCCGGCGTTCGTGAGCCTCTCCGAGCAGCGAAGCGCGCTGCAACATCGGGTCGGTGGCCACACCGCGTTCCGCGGTGGCGAGTCCGAGGAGTCCGTCGACTCGTCGGAGCAGGGCGAACTCGCACGATGCCGCCACCGTGAGATCCCCGGTGCTGTACACGATCACGTCGTCGAGCAGGAACATCGCGCCCCCTTCCCCGTCGGTTCGGGCGATTGTGTCACCGCCCGCCGACAGGTGGGGGAGGCGTGCGACGCGAAGAACCGGGAGAATGAGCGCATGCCGTTCTTCTCCGGGGCTACCGGACAGGTCCACTACCGTCGCTGGCCGCTCGCCGGGGGTGGCCACCCCCGCGCCGGACTGGTGTTCCTGCACGGCATGGGACAGCACACCGGGCACTACCATCGCTTCGCGGCGGGACTCGCCGACCACGACATCGAGATGTGGGGCATCGACCAGGCCGGCCACGGACTGTCGGAGGGCACGCCCGGCACGCCCGGTGCACTCACCGATCTGGCGGACGACGCCGCCCGGCTGACCGGCCTTGCCGTCGACGACCGCCCCGGTCTGCCGCTCGTGGTGATGGGGCATTCGCTCGGTGCGGCGGTCGCGATCACCCTGCTTCGCCGTGAGCTCGCCCCCTTCCGGGCGGCCGTCCTGTGTGGAACCCCCAAATCGGTTGCGGGGCACAGTGAGACATCCGACTTCACGGACCCCGGTTTCCCCGTGCTGGCCGTCCACGGCGTCGACGACAGGCTCGCTCCGATCGACGGCGTCCGTGGGTGGTCGGCGGGTGCGGCCGGGCTCGAGCTGCGCGAGTACGCCGATGCCGGCCACGATCTACTGCACGAGAAGATCCACCGAGCCGTCACCGACGACGTCGCGGAGTTCGTCCTCGGCGCTACCGTGGGTTGATGGATACCCCACACCTGCTGTCCGCGTTACGCACTCAGGGCAGACTGCTGGCGGGCACCCCCGTCGAGGCCCTTGCGGAACGGGTTCCGGCGGTGCCGGGATGGACCGTCGAGCACGTGCTGCGTCACACCGGGAAGGTGCACCTGTGGGTGGCGGCCGCGCTGCGGGCGGAGCCGGGGACGCCGCTGGCGGAGATTCACCGGGACGGTGACATGCCGCGAGGTCCCGAATGCGTTGCGGCCTACCGCGCCGCTCTCGACGCGGTGCTCGCCGAGTTCGATCGGCACGGCGCCGATCACCCGGTCCCGACGATGGTCGGTCCGGGCACGGTGGGGTGGTGGATCCGTCGGCAGGCGCACGAGGTCTCGATCCACCGGGTCGATGTCTCCGATGCGATCAGCGCGGCCGGTGGGCCGGACGTCCCGGCGCTCGAAGCGGGGGCAGCGGCCGACGGGGTGGACGAGTGGGCGCACGTGTTCCTCGGCCGCCTCGCGAGTGCCGGCAAGCTGCCGGAATCACTCGACGGCCGCACGATCCATCTGCACGGCACCGACGCGGCCGCCGCCGAATGGCACCTCGCGTTCGAGCCGGGGGCGGTCGTGGTGACACGGGAGCACCGCAAAGGCGATGTGGCGTTGCGTGGCCCGGCGCAGGACCTATTGCTCGCGATGTGGCGTCGACGTCCGCTCGCCGGTCTCGACACGGTCGGCGATCACTCCGTCGCGCAGGACCTCCTGAACGCCGTGGCGTTGTAGGAGACGCCGATACGACGCGGGCCCGGACGCGACGTGACGTCGTGTCCGGGCCCGGAAACCGTTGCCGTGCTTACGTGTAGATGCGCTCGATCAGCTCTGCGTGCTGCTCGTGAATGATGTTGCGCTTGAGCTTGAGCGTCGGCGTGAGCTCGCCGGTCTCGACGGTGAAGTCGACCTCGAGGAGACGGTACTTCTTGATCTGTTCGGGTTTCGACACCTTCGTGTTGCCCTCGACCACCGCGGAGTCGATCTCGGCGAGCAGGTCGGGGTGCTTGACCAGCTCGGAGATCGGGGTGTCGGCGGGGAGGCCGTTGCGCTCCTTCCAGCCGGGCAAGGCCTCCGGATCGAGTGTGATGAGCGCGCCGATGAACGGCTTCGCGTCACCGACCACCAGGCACTGGCTGACGAGCGGGTGCGCGCGTAGTGCGTCCTCGAGCACCGCGGGCGCGACGTTCTTGCCGCCGGCGGTCACGATTATCTCCTTCTTGCGGCCGGTGATCGACACGTAGCCCTCGGTGTCGATCGAGCCGAGATCGCCGGTGTGGAACCAGCCGTCCCGGAGCGCGTCGGCGGTGGCTGCCTCGTTGTGCCAGTAGCCGGCGAACACGACCGGACCACGGATCAGCAGCTCACCGTCGTCCGCGATCTTCGCGGCGTGGCCGTTGATCGGCTTGCCGACCGTACCGACCTTCTGGTCGCGCGTGGTGTTGACCGTGACGGCCGCGCTGGATTCGGTGAGTCCGTAGCCTTCGTAGACGGGGATGCCGACGCCGCGGAAGAAGTGGCCGAGCCGGGCGCCGAGCGCCGCGCCGCCGGAGACCGCGCGGTCACACTCGCCGCCGAGCGCAACCCGCAGCTTCGAGTACACGAGCTTGTCGAACAGGCCGTGGCGCAGACGCAGGCCGAGTCCGGCACCGCCGGATTCCTGGGCCTCGCTCCACGTGATGGCCGTCTCGGCCGCCTTGGCGAAGATCTTGCCCTTGCCGCCGTCCTCGGCCTTCTGCTTGGCGGAGTTGTAGACCTTCTCGAACACGCGCGGTACCGACAGGATGAAGTTGGGCTTGAACACCGCGAACTGCTCGAGCAGCGTCGTGAGGTCGGAGGTATGGGCGACCGTCACCTTCGCGTCGAAGGCGCCGAACGAGATCGCGCGCGCGAACACGTGCGCGAGCGGCAGGAACATGAGGGTGCGCCGGCCCTCCTGCATCGCGTCGCCGAGCGCGATCTGCACGGCCGCGGACTCCGCGTAGAAGTTGGAGTGGGTCAGCTGCACGCCCTTGGGGCGTCCGGTGGTGCCGGAGGTGTAGATCAGCGTGGCGGGCGACGACGCACGAACCTGGTGCCGGCGCTCGTGCAGTTCGTCGTCGCTGATCCCGCTGCCCCGGGTGATCAGTTCGTCGAGCGCGCCGGCCTCGATCTGCAGGACCTCACGGAGGGCCGGGGCGGCCTCGGCGACGTCCTTGACGGTTTCCGCATGGGTCGATGTCTCGACCACGAGTAAGGATGTTGCCGAGTCCTCGAGAATCCATTGGGCCTGGTCCGCGGAGGAGGTGTCGTAGATCGCAACGGTGCAGCCACCGGCAGTCCAGATCGCGTAGTCGAGGACGACCCACTCGAAGCGTGTGGCCGACAGGATCGCGACGCGGTCGCCGAGTTCGATCCCCGACGCCATCAGGCCCTTGGCGACCGCCTTGACCTGCTGGGCGAACTCGGCCGCGGTGACGTCGACCCAGCCGCCCTTGCCGGGCTTCTTGAAGGGCACGAGGTTCGGACACTCGGCTTCGTATCGGAACACAGTGTCTGCCATGGACGCGTCTTCCGGAATGGTGAACGACTGTGGAACCGAATACTCACGCACTTTGACCCCTCCAAAAAAATGACATGATGGATGTGCATTGGATCACATTCGGAGGAGCTTTGCACTAAGTCTCGTGCCCGATTTGCCGTATTGAGTGCTCCCACCTGCGGAAATAAGTGTAACCGTAAGTTCTGCTAACTTTCCGCAGGTAGTGGGCTCGCAGAGTTCACGCGACCGTGTCATAGGTGTCGGAGTGAGCGCATTTCCACCGTTGCACGGCGTGCTCGAGCGACGACGGCTCCACGCCGAGGGTGGCGGCAGCCGCGGTCAGGATTTCCGCGGAGGGCCCGGACTCACACGAGGCGCTCGCGAGCGCGGACCGGACGAAGTCGTCGGACGCGGCGGCGTGTTTCTGGTCCGCGATGCCGGCGAGGAGCATCAGGTGGCGCCATGTCGTGTCGTCCGGGGCGCCGGTGGATTCGACCCACGCGTCGTGGAGGTCGGCGTACGCGTGGCCGTCGCGGGTCGCGTCGAGCAGATCTCCTACCGAGTCGACGCGCAGCGTGTGCAGGCGTTCCGCGGTTCGCTGGATCTCTGCCGCACGTAGCGGCGCCGCAGAGTCGGAATACCGGCGCTTGTAGTTGCCGACCTTTCCTGCCCACTGATCGGAGCTGCCCGCCTCCTCGAACGTGCGCAGCAGCTCCCGGGCGCCGTCGGTGACGGGGTCCGCAGCGTGCGCGCGGCGGTAGGCGCGATATCGGTCGATCACCGTGCTCGCGTCGGCGTACCGGGATCCGGCGGCCTGGACGGATTCGATGATGCACAGCGCGAGACTGCGCCGAAACTCGTCCGGCGGCACCCAGCTCGACGGATCGCCGAGACGGGCACGGCATGCATCGGCAACCGTCTGTACTTGCTGTTCCGAGACGCTCACGGGACCTCCCTGGCGGTGTGGAGCCTCCGAGACGTGTATCGGTGTGGCGGCGTCGAATGTTGCACCGGTCACGTTCGATCTTGCCGGGCTCGGGACAGCAGTTCTGTGACCTCCCGGTCGTTCAATTGATGGAAGTCGGTGTAGGCCGCGCCGACGCCGCCGAGATCCGCGGGCACGAAGGGGCACACCACCTCGTCCGCGGTCACTCCGAGTCGGGCCACGGCCTCGCTCGAGGCGACCGGGACGGCAACGACGATCCGTTCGGCGCCCTGCGCTCGTGCTGCAACGCACGCGACGGCCGCTGTCGCCCCGGTGGCCATACCGTCGTCGACCAGGACGACGGTGCGCCCGCGCAGCGACATGCGAGTGTGCCCACCCCGCAGGACCGCGGCGCGCCGTTCCAGCTCTCGCCGTTCGTCCGCCCTGACGGCATCCACGGCCTGCGGGGTGACGTGCGAGAGGCGGATGACGTCGGCGTTGAGTACCTCCGTGCCGCCCTCGCCGATCGCGCCCATCGCAAGTTCCGGTTGCCACGGCACCCCGAGCTTGCGGACCAGAAGGATATCGAGTGGTGCGGCGAGCGCCTCGGCCACTTCGAAGGCCACTGGGACGCCGCCGCGGGGGAGTCCGAGCACCACCGGTTCGGATCCGCTGAGGTGGCCGAGCGACTTGGTCAGCGCCTGACCGGCTCTCGCTCGCGTCGCATAGTGCATTCGCGTGCTCCGTCGAAGACATTCGCTCTCGATCTCGACGATACGCCGATGCGTGGCTACGCTGTGCCGCGCAGCATGCCGGGCTCCGAAACCGTCGCCGGCGCCGATCATTTCGCACCAGGATGGAGAACTCATGCAGTTCGGCACCTACCAGAACGAGATCTATCTCGCGGCTCTGGCCGGTCGCGCACCGGAGTTCCCGATGGACTACAGCGCGCTCGAGGCCAAGGCCACCGCCGCGATGCCGGAGTCGCTCTTCACCTACGTCGCCGGGGGCGCCGGCGACGAGACGACCCAACGCCGCAACGTCGAGGCGTTCGAGCAGTGGGGGCTGATCCCACGCATGCTCGTGGGCGCGGAGAACCCGAACCTGGCGGTCGAGGCATGGGGTCACACGTTCGCCGGTCCGGTGTTCATGGCGCCGGTCGGCGTCATCGGGCTCTGCGACCTCGACAATCACGGTGATATCGCAGTCGCGAAGGCGTCCGCGCAGACGGGTGTGCCCGCGATGTACTCGACCCTGATGGAGGATCCGCTCGAGGACGTCGTTCCCCATGCCGGTGACACACCCAGTTTCTTCCAGCTGTACACCCCCAAGAATCGGGATCTGGCCGAGAGTTTCGTGAAGCGGGCCGAGGCGGCCGGCTACACGGGGATCACCGTCACCCTCGATACGTGGGTGCCGGGTTGGCGTCCGCGCGATCTCGCCACCGGGAACTTTCCGCAGCTGCGCGGTCACGTTCTGAAGAACTACACGTCCGACCCGGTGTTCCGGGACATGGTCGGCTCCGACGACCCGCAGATGACGGTGCTCCACTGGGTGCAGACCTTCGGGAACTCGATGACATGGGCGGATCTGGACTGGCTGCGCTCGTTGACCACACTGCCGATCATCCTCAAGGGAATCTCGCATCCCGAGGACGCGCGGCGGGCGATCGATGCCGGCGTCGACGGCATCTACTGCTCGAATCACGGTGGGCGGCAGGCGAACGGGGGGATCGGTGCGCTCGAGACGCTGCCGGGTGTCGTCGAGGCGGTCGCGGACCGGGTGCCGGTGCTGTTCGACTCCGGTGTCCGCTCCGGCGCCGACGTCGTGAAGGCGCTCGCGCTGGGCGCCACCATGGTCGGAATCGGACGCCCCTACGTCTACGGACTGGCGCTCGGCGGGGTGCGCGGCCTCGTCCACGTGCTGCGCATGATGCTGGCCGAGGCGGAGTTGCTGATGGGGGTCAACGGATACCCGGACATCCCGGCGGCGCGGGAGAATATCCGGCGTCTCACGGCCGGAAGTCTCTAGGGCGAAACGGAACTCGGTGCCGCGGGGTAGGCGTTCCCGACCCCGCGGCACCGATCCGTGTGCCGGGGCTATGCGGTCGACACGAGGTTTCCGTCGATGTGCGCCTGGTAGGCGGGCAGATCGAGCATGCCGTGTCCGGACAGGCCGATCACCAGCACCTCCGGCTCGGTGAGCCCGCGCGCGTACTCGGCGGCTGCGGCGATCGCGTGCGCAGACTCGGGGGCAGGCACGATGCCCTGGGTGCGGGCGAACAGCACACCGGCGTCGAAGGAATCGGTCTGGTCGACGGCCTGGCCGGTGACGTAGCCGAGTTCGACGGTGTGGCTGAGCAACGGCGCCATGCCGTGGTAGCGCAGGCCGCCCGCGTGGATCGGGTCCGGAACGAAGTCCTGGCCGAGCGTGTGCATCTTCAGGAGCGGCGTCAGGCCGGCGACGTCGCCGTGGTCGTAGCGGTACTCGCCCTTGGTGATCGACGGGCACGCTGCGGGCTCGGCGGCGACGATCCGCGTCTGCGCCCTACCGTGCAGCACCTCGCGGATGAACGGGAACGCCAGGCCGGCGAGGTTGGAACCGCCACCGGCACAACCGAACACGACGTCGGCGTTGGCCTCACCCGCGGCGCGCAGCTGCTCGACCGCCTCGAGGCCGATGACCGTCTGGTGCAGCACGACATGGTTGAGAACGCTGCCGAGCGCGTAGCGAGCGTCGGGGTCGTTCGCCGCGACCTCGACGGCCTCGGTGACCGCCATGCCCAGCGAGCCCGGTGTGTCCGGGAAGTCGGCGAGCATCTTGCGGCCCGACTCGGTGAGATCGGACGGGCTCGGGTGCACGATGCCGCCGTAGGTCTCCATGAGATGGCGGCGGTACGGCTTGGACTCGTACGACGCCCGCACCTGCCAGATCTCGAGGTCGATCCCGAACTTGGCGCACGCGAACGACAGCGCGCTGCCCCACTGACCGGCGCCGGTCTCGGTCGTGATCTTCTTCACGCCGTCCTGCGCGTTGTAGTAGGCCTGCGCGACGGCGGTGTTGGTCTTGTGGCTGCCGACCGGACTCACGCCCTCGTACTTGACGTAGATCCGAGCGGGCGTCCCCAGCGCCTTCTCGAATTCTGTCGCACGGATCAGGGGCGCCGGCCGCCACGTGCGGTAGGCCTCACGGATCGGTTCGGGGATCTCGATGTACTGCTCGGTGGTGGCTTCCTGCTCGATCAGTGCGCTCGGGAACAGTGCCGCGAGATCGGCGGGCGTGACCGGCTCCATGGTGCCCGGGTGCAGATGGGGCGGCGGGGCGACCGGCAGGTCCGCGACGATGTTGTACCAGTGAGTGGGGATGGGTGTCGTATCGGACACTGCTGGTTCCTCTCGGAGAGTGACAGGACGGTCGTCCACATTGTGATGCCGGTCATTGCCGCGCCCTACTCGGGGTCCCGCCAGCCTGATGCGGGCGACCTCCAGCGGCAGTCCGCCGACGGGGGTTCACTGCACGCGTCCGACCCGAAAACGGTCGCCGACTTCCCGTTCGGCGGACGCGGCTGCGCGTGAGAACGGCGCGACTCCTGCGCAGGTGAATCGAGTCGATGCACGTGGATGGCCCTCGGATCGAAGGCCATACCACGCATCGACTAAACTGACAGGTCAAATGAGTGACACCGAGCGCGACCCGCAGACCGACGACAATCCCATCACCTTCGCCGACCTCCAGATCGACGAACGGGTGCTGAAGGCACTCTCCGACGTCGGGTACGAGTCGCCCTCACCGATCCAGGCCGCGACCATTCCGACGCTGCTCGAGGGCAAGGACGTCGTCGGCCTCGCGCAGACCGGTACCGGTAAGACGGCCGCGTTCGCGATCCCGATCCTGTCCCGCCTGGATGTGACCCGGAAGGTGCCGCAGGCGCTGGTCCTGGCACCCACCCGCGAACTCGCGCTGCAGGTCGCGGAGGCGTTCGGCAAGTACTCGGCCCACATCCCGGGCCTGCATGTGCTGCCGATCTACGGCGGTCAGGCGTACGGCGTGCAGCTGTCCGGCCTGCGCCGCGGCGCGCAGATCATCGTCGGCACCCCGGGTCGCGTCATCGACCACCTGGAGAAGGGCACGCTCGACCTGTCGAACCTCGAGTACCTGGTGCTCGACGAGGCCGACGAGATGCTCAAGATGGGCTTCCAGGACGACGTCGAGCGCATCCTTGCCGACACCCCGGAATACAAGCAGGTCGCGCTGTTCTCGGCGACGATGCCGCCCGCGATCCGCAAGATCTCCAAGCAGTACCTGCACGATCCGGTCGAGATCACGGTCAAGGCGAAGACTGCGACCGCCGCCAACATCACCCAGCGGTGGGTGCAGGTGGCGCACCAGCGCAAGCTCGATGCCCTCACTCGTATCCTCGAGGTGGAGTCCTTCGAGGCGATGATCATCTTCGTCCGGACGAAGCAGGCCACCGAGGACCTCGCCGAGCGTCTGCGCGCCCGCGGGTTCTCGGCCGCCGCGATCAACGGCGACATCGTGCAGGCCCAGCGTGAGCGCACCATCGGTCAGCTCAAGTCCGGTGCGCTCGACATCCTCGTCGCGACCGACGTCGCGGCCCGCGGTCTCGACGTCGACCGCATCTCTCACGTCGTCAACTACGACATTCCGCACGACAGCGAGTCTTACGTGCACCGCATCGGTCGTACCGGCCGCGCCGGTCGTACCGGTGACGCGCTGCTGTTCGTGGCTCCGCGCGAGCGGCACCTGCTCAAGTCGATCGAGCGCACTACGCGGCAGCCGCTCACCGAGATGCAGTTGCCCACCGTCGAAGACGTCAACGCCCAGCGTGTGACGAAGTTCGGCGACTCCATCACGGCGAGCCTGGGCTCCGAGAACGTCGCGCTGTTCCGCAAGCTCATCGAGGACTACGAGCGCGAGCACGACGTTCCGCTCGCCGACATCGCCGCCGCGCTGGCGGTCCTGTCGCGTGATGGCGAGACGTTCCTGATGGAGCCGGAGCCGCCGGCCCCGCCGCGCCGCGAGCGTGAGCCCCGCGAGCAGCGGGATCGTCCGGCCCGCCGGTTCGACGACGGCGGCCCGAGCGGTCCGCGCGTGGGCCGCGACGGCCAGGAGTTCGCGACGTACCGCATCGCGGTCGGCAAGCGCCACAAGGTTGCGCCGGGCGCGATCGTCGGCGCCATCGCGAACGAGGGTGGTCTGCGTCGTAGCGACTTCGGACACATCAGCATCCGGCCGGATCACAGCCTCGTCGAGCTGCCGGCCAACCTGCCGCGTGAGACGGTCGAGGCGCTGCGTGCGACCCGTATCTCGGGTGTCCTGATCCAGCTGCAGCTCGACCAGGGCGCGCCGGGCGGACGGTCCCCGAGGGGCGGCCGCAGCGACCGGGGAGACCGGGGCGATCGATTCTCGAAGCGTCGTCCCCGCGACTGACCTCCACCTGGTAGACAGCGTTCGAAACGGGCGCCGGTGAGTCTTCGACTTGCCGGCGCCCGTTTCTGTGAATGCGCTGGATCCTGTGACAGGAGTGAATCCTGATCTGTAACGTGCCTCACAGTTTGCGGTCGGGGGATCCGCGCAATCTCATCAAGGAGGCACGAACGTGGCCAACACGATTCGTCGAGGATTGATCGCAGCAGCACTCATCGGAGGGACATCCGTCGGGCTGGCGGCACCCGCAATGGCTCAGCCCGACATCGTCGGTTCCATCTCGAACGCGGCCGACATCACCAACAGCCTGTCCGACGTCCTGTCGTCCGGCAGTTCCGGAAGCAGTGGCGGCACCGGCAGCGCCAGCCTGTTCGCCGGGAGCGGCGACATCGCGATTCCCCTTCCGATCCCGAGTCCCCGTGGCCTCGCGGCGCTCGCCGCGGCCACTACGCAGACCGGGAAGCCGTACCTGTGGGGCGGCAACGGACCCGACGCCTGGGACTGCTCGGGCCTCGTCCAGTGGGCCTTCCGTGCGGTGGGGATCAACCTGCCGCGAACCAGTCAGGAGATGGCCCGATTCACGGGCGGCATGCTGGTGCCGCTCGCGGTGCTTCAGCCCGGCGACGTGATCACGATGGACACCTACGACATCGCCGGGCACGTCGGGATCTACGCCGGCAACGGGATGGTGTTCAACGCGTACGGCACCGGAGTTCCGACGGGGCTACGCCCGCTGTCGGAGTTCAGGATTCACAACATCCGCCGCTTCTTCTGATCGGCCGCGCGGGGTTCAGCTCAACACTTCGCTGAGCACCGGTGTGCCGGTGTCGAACTGTGTTCGGTACAGCTGCGCGTAGCGACCGTCGCGGGTGAGGAGTTCGGTGTGGTTGCCGCGCTCGACGATTCGGCCACCCTCGATCACCAGGATCAGATCGGCGGCCCGGATCGTGGACAGTCGGTGCGCGATCACCACGGCCGTCCGGCCCTCGAGCGCTTCGCCGAGTGCCTCCTGGACGGCGGCTTCCGACGTCGAATCCAGGTGTGCTGTGGCCTCGTCGAGGATCACCACCCGCGGCTGCGCCAGCAGTAGGCGGGCGATGGTGAGACGCTGCCGTTCGCCGCCGGACAGTCGGTAGCCGCGCTCGCCCACGACGGTGTCGAGCCCGTCGGGCAGCGATTCGATCAGTTCCGTGAGGCGCGCCCGGCGCAGCACGTCCCACAAATCGGTCTCGGTGGCCTCGGGACGCGCGAGCAGCAGATTGGATCGCACCGACTCGTGGAACAGGTGACCGTCCTGGGTCACCATGCCGACGGTCCGGCGCAGCGAGTCGGCCGTGACGTCTCGGACGTCGGTGCCCGCGAGCAACACCGCGCCGGAATCGACGTCGTACAGGCGGGGGAGCAGCCCCGCGATGGTGGACTTTCCGGCGCCGGACGACCCGACCAGCGCCACCATGCTGCCCGGCTCGACGCGAAAGGAGATGTCGTGCAGCACCGGGGAGCCGCCGCGGCTGTCGAGGGTCGCGACTTCCTCCAGCGACGCGAGTGACACCTTGTCGGGCGCCGGGTATGCGAAGTCGACCGCCGAGAACTCGACCGACACCGGACCGGCCGGGATGTCGACGGCGCCGGGCTTCTCGGCGATGAGTGGCTTCAGGTCGAGGATCTCGAAGACCCGCTCGAAGCTGACCAGTGCGCTCATGACGTCGACCCGGGCGCTGGCGAGCGACGTGAGCGGCGAGTAGAGGCGGGTGAGCAGCAGAGCGAGCGAGACCACCGCACCGGCCTCGAGCTGGCCGCGCAGGGCGTAGAACCCGCCGAGCCCGTAGACGAGGGCCAGCGCGAGGGCCGACACGAGGGTGAGGGCGGTGACGAACACCGACTGCAGCATCGCGGTCCGCACCCCGATGTCGCGCACGCGCCGTGCCCGCGCCGAGAACTCGGCCGACTCCTCCGACGGCCGTCCGAAGAGCTTGACCAGCGTTGCGCCGGGCGCAGAGAACCGTTCGGTCATCTGCGTGCTCATCACCGAGTTGTGGTTGGCGGCCTCGCGGCTGAGCCGGGCGAGTCTCGTGCCCATGCGCCGGGCCGGCAGCACGAAGATCGGCAGCAGGAGCAGGGAGAGCAGAGTGATCTGCCACGAGATCCCGATCATCACCACGAGCGTGATCACCAGTGTCACCAGGTTGCCGACCACTCCGGACAGCGTGTCGCTGAAAGCGCGCTGCGCGCCGATCACGTCGTTGTTGAGACGACTGACGAGCGCGCCCGTCCGGGTGCGGGTGAAGAACGCGACGGGCATGCGCTGGACGTGATCGAAGACCGCGCGGCGCAGGTCGAGGATCAGGTCCTCGCCGATACTCGACGACAGCCACCGGGTGACGATTGCCAGGCCCGCCTCGAGCAGCGCGATGACCGCGATCAGCAGTGCGAGTCGCACCACCACGGAGGTGGCGTCGCCGGCGACGATCGCGTCGACGACGTGGCCGGCGAGGACCGGGGTGGCCACCGCGAGCGCCGCGGTCACCACGCTGAGCACGAGATACCACGCGATGTGGTCGCGATGCGGCCGCGCGTAACCCGCGATGCGGCGCAGCGTCGTACGCGAGAACGGCCGCCGATCCTGCTGCGCGTGCATCGCGTTGTACATCGCGTTCCACGCGGTGACTTCCATGCTCATGGTCTTCCGCCCTCCCGTTGCCCGGTCACAGTACGACCGGGGTACGACACCGACGGTAAGACCTCGACAATGGTTGAGGTCAACAGTGCCGCGACGGGCGGGCGGACCCGCTCAGGTCAGCGGGCGACGTCGACGACCAGTCGCGTGGGGTTGCTCAGCGTGAACACGCGGTATGCGGCGTCCGGGCGGGCGAGCCCGATCAGCGTCTGGTTCGTGCCCTCGAAGATGCCCGCGTCACGGACCTCGGTGACGATGCCACCCGGAGCGGCCTCGATCGGGTTGGGGCCCGCGTACGGTTCGACTCCGCTCGAGAACGGCATGGACGATCCGGTGATCATGACCTGCAGGATCGCCTGACCGCTCACGGCGAGCGGATTGCCGCTGCCCTGCTGGTTGGCGGTGGAGACGATCTCGGAACTCCATCCCGGGGTTCCGGTGCCGCCGAGCTCGTACACGACTCGGTCGAAGCCGTCGTGGATGCCGATCCGGATGTCGCTGATCGTGAGCGCGGCATCGGGGGAGGCGGTGCCGGTCTGGGTCTCCTGCGCGGTGGGCGCCGCTGTCAGGGTGCCCTCGTCGGCCGCCAGTGGAGCAGCCTTGACCTGCGCGGAAGCCGAGGATGCGGTGATCGACGTCGAGGAGGCGGTCGGCTCCGACTCGGTGCTGGAACAACCGGCCAGGGCGATCGCCGCGATCGCGGCGGAGGAGATGGCGAGCGTGCGGCGGGACCGAAGGTACGTCATGAGTGGGGATGGTAGGGCGGGGCCGTGTCCCTGTCGCGGTCCGACGCGGCGTCGTGGCCGTTTCGGTATGTGACGTCCGCCGCTTTCAGTCTCCCGACAGGGCGCCCCGCAGGTACGCCAGGTCGTCGGCGATGCCGTCTGCGGGTGTCTCGAGGACGACGGGTGCCCCGGCCGCCGAGACGACTGCGGTGAGCATCGCGGGATCGATCAGGCCCGTGGTCAGGTTCGCGTGCCGGTCCCGGGCCGAGTCGAACTCGTCCCGGGAGTTGTTGAGGTGGACCAGGTCGATGCGCCCGGTGATCGCCTTGACCCGTTCGACGATGCCGAGCAGTTCCTCGCCTCCGGCCCACGCATGGCAGGTGTCGAGGCAGAAGCCGGCGCCGAACTCGCCGATCGCGTCCCACAGGCGCGCGATCGCATCCAGGTGGCGGGCCATCGCGAAGTCGCCGCCCGCGGTGTTCTCGACGAGAATCGGGACCGGAAATCCGCCCTTGTCCTGCTGGCGTTCGAAGAGCTTGCGCCAGTTCGCCACTCCGGCGGCGGGGTTTTCGCCGTCGCGCACGTGGCCGCCGTGCACGACGAGGCCGATCGCGCCGATGTCCGCGGCCGCGGCGGCCTGTTCGGCGACGGCCTTGCGGGACGGCATCCGCAACCGGTTGTTCAGGCTCGCGACGTTGATGACGTAGGACGAGTGCACCACGACGTCGATCGGGCTCTGCCGGATCTGGTCGGCCTGTGGGTGCGGTTCGGGCTTGTCCCACTTCTGTGGGTCGGTGAGGAACAGTTGGACGATGTCCGCACCGAGGCGCTCCCCGGCCCCGATAGGGTCGGCGTCCTGTCTGACATGGGCTCCGATCCGCATGACGTCGAGCGTAGCGGCGTTGCGGTCCCGATCATCGGGAAACGCGACCCGGTTGCCGACTGTTCCTGGTTGTGTGTGCGGCAGCACATCGATTGACCTGGGAGATTGAAACCATATGGGCAAGTTGGACGGAAAGGTCGCGCTCATCACGGGCGCCGGCCAGGGAGTCGGCCAGGGCGTCGCGTTCGCACTCGCGAAGGAGGGCGCCCGCATCGCGGTGTCGGGACGCACCGAGTCCAAGCTGATCGAGACCTGCGAGCAGATCGCGGCATTCGGCGGGATCGCGGAACCCGTCGTCGCGGACGTCTCCGACGCGGACGACATCGCGCGCGCAGTCGACACGACGGCAGCACTGTTCGGCGGTGTCGACATTTTGGTCAACAACGCCAGCCTCAACCCGCTGGGTCCGATCAACGATCTGAAGGCCGACTTTCTCGAGCGGGCGTACACGTCCGGACCGGTCGCGGCTCTGCGGACGATGCAGGCGTGCTACCCGATCATGAAGGAACGCGGCGGTGGCGCCATCGTGAACATGGTGTCGTCGGTCGCGGTTCGCTGGGATGCGAGCGGCTACGGCGGCTACGCGTCGGTGAAGGAGGCCGTCCGGTCCCTCACGCGCGCGGCGGCCTGCGAGTGGGGCGTCGACAACATTCGCGTCAACGCTGTTGCGCCGCATGCACTGTCGCCGGGCCTGCAGCGGTGGGCGGACGCTCGGCCGGAGGAGGCGGAGGCCTTCGTCGCGAGCATCCCGATGCGTCGCATCGGTGACCCGGAAACCGACATCGGTAACGCGGTTGCGTTCCTCGTCGGACCCGATTCGGCATACCTGACGGGTGCGACGATCCCGCTCGACGGCGGCCAGGCACGCTGGTCGTGACGACGGTCAAGCGGGCCTACGGGTTCGCCGACGTTCTCGGTGCGGTGGACGGCGGCGGCCGGTTCGCTGTCGACGTCCACCGGGCCGGGATCTTCCGAACCAATTCCGTTGCACCGCAGTCGGATGACGTGCCGCTGCGGACCGTCGTGTGGTCGTGGGACGACGCGCCGGCCGACGTCGGCGTCGAGCCCGACGCGGTGCTGACGCTCGCGGAGTCGGTTCGCTGGGATCGCCGCGATCCCGCGGCGGAGTTCACCGGGATAAAGCAGGTCTGCTTCGTCGCACGCCGGTCGGACGTCCCGCGCGCCGAGTTCGAGCGTCGCTACGCCGCGCACGCCGACATCGCGCGGGTGCACCATCCTGCGGTGAGCAGGTACGTGCAGAACCTTGTCGTCGATGCACGAGGTGCGGACGCCGGTGCGATCGAGGCCATCTCGGAACTGTGGTTCGACACGGTCGACGACTACCGCGAGCACTACTACGCGGGACCGGACAGCCCCGACGTCGTGCGAACGGACGTCGTGGACTATCTGGACTTCACCAGGGGTTTCAACGTCATGATGGAGACTCGGGCCCGGTAGCTCGAACCCGCCCCGGAGCCTCCCGCTGCGTGTGATGATGGGTTCCCACGCGCATCGGGAGGACCCGGTCATGGCTGCGGAATTCACGGGCAAGGTTTCGGTCGACATCAGGGATTCGACGCCGGATTGGGCGCCGTTCGCCGAACCCCGCGCACCCGAGGGCGCCCCCAACGTCCTGTATCTGGTGTGGGACGACACCGGAATCGGCACGTGGGACACGTACGGCGGCCTCGTCGAGATGCCGAATCTGCAGCGCATCGCCGATCGCGGGGTGCTGCTGAGCCAGTTTCACACGACCGCGCTGTGTTCGCCGACGCGCGCCGCGCTGCTGACCGGGCGGAATCCGACGTCGGTGGGGATGACGACGGTCGAGGAGTTCACGGACGGATTCGCCAACTCGAGTGGCCGTATTCCCGCCGACTGCGCGCTGATGTCCGAGGTCCTCGGGGAACAGGGGTGGAACACATACGCCGTCGGCAAGTGGCACCTGACTCCGCTCGAGGAGTCGAATCTGGCGGCCACGAAGCGCAATTGGCCGCTTTCCCGGGGTTTCGAGCGGTTTTACGGGTTTCTCGGCGGTGAGGCCGACCAGTGGTATCCCAACCTCGTCTACGACAACCATCCGGTGGAGCCGCCGTACTCGCCTGAGGACGGCTACCACCTGTCGAAAGACCTGGCGGACAAGTCGATCGAGTTCATTCGCGACTCCAAGGTGATCGCGCCTGACAAGCCGTGGTTCATGTACCTTTGCCCCGGTTGCGGACATGCGCCGCATCATGTTTCGAAGGAATGGTCCGACCGATACGCCGGTCGATTCGACATGGGATACGAGAAGTATCGCGAGATCGTCCTGCAGAACCAGAAGGCTCTCGGGCTCGTTCCCGCCGACACCGAACTGTCCCCGATGAATCCGTACGCCGACGAGGTGAGTGCGGAAGGCGTGCCGTGGCCACCGCTGGACACGGTCCGGCCGTGGGACTCGCTGGAAGACGAGGAGAAGCGGCTGTTCAGCCGCATGGCAGAGGTGTTCGCCGGGTTCCAGAGCTACACCGACGCGCAGATCGGCAGGGTCCTCGACTATCTGGAGGAGTCGGGTCAACTCGACAACACGATCATCGTGCTGCTGTCCGACAACGGAGCCAGCGGGGAGGGCGGCCCGAATGGCTCGGTCAACGAGTACCGGTTCTTCAACGGCTACGCCGACAAGGTGGAGGACGGGCTCGCGAAGATCGACGACCTCGGCGGCCCCGATACCTACAACCACTATTCTCTCGGCTGGGCGATGGCGTTCAACACGCCGTACAAGCTGTTCAAGCGGTACGCGTCGCACGAGGGTGGGATCGCGGACCCGTGCCTGATCTCGTGGCCGGACGGGATCGACGCTCGCGGTGAGGTTCGGGATCGGTACGTGAACGTCTGCGACATCACGCCCACCGTGTACGAACTGCTCGGTGTCGATCCGCCGCTGCTGGTCGGAGGAGTCCTGCAGCGGCCCCTCGAGGGGGTCTCCTTCCGGCCGATCCTCGACGACCCGGACGCGGCCACGGGCAAGGTCACCCAGTTCTACTCGATGCTCGGCACCCGGGGGATCTGGCACGACGGGTGGTTCGCGAACACCGTCCACCCGGCGGCTCCGTCGAACTGGTCGCATTTCGACGACGACCGGTGGGAACTGTTCCACATCGAGCGCGACCGCAGCCAGGTCCACGACCTCGCCGCCGCACAGCCCGACAAGCTCGACCAGATGCGCGCCCTGTGGTTCGCCGAGGCCGACAAGTACGGCGGGCTGCCGCTCAACGACCTCGACATCCTCTCGGCGTTCCTGCGCTATCGGCCGTACCTCACCGGCGCGCGGGAATCGTTCGTCTACTACCCGGACGCCGCCGAGGTGGGGCCGGGCGCAGCGCTCGAGATGCGGGGCCGTTCCTTCGCGCTGCTCGCGGAGGTGACCGTCGACGACTTCGATGCGGAGAAGGGGAGCGGACCCGAGGGGGTGCTGTTCGCGCACGGCGGCCGCCTCGGCGGTCACACGCTGTTCGTGCAGGACGGGCGGCTGAAGTACGTGTACAACTTCCTCGGCGAGGAGGAGCAACTCGTGGAGTCGCCCGAACCTGTGACCCCCGGACACCACGTGCTCGGCGTGCGGTTCGAGCGGACCGGGGCGGGAGAGGACCAGTTCACGCCGGTCGGTGACGTGACGCTCTACCTCGACGATCGTGCCGTGGGTTCGCGAACCGGGGTCCGGATGCAGCCGGCGATGTTCTCGGGCGTCGGGGAGGGAATCCGCATCGGACGCGACCCCGGGCACTCGGTGTCGGCGGCGTACCGCTCCCCGTTCCGATTCCGGGGCGGGGCCATCGTCAGGGTCACCGCTGACGTGTCCGGCGAGCCGTACCTCGACATCGAGCGCGAGATCGCCCGGGCATTCGAGCACGACTGACCGGGCTCCACGGTCGGTCGGGGTACAAGATCAGGGAAGTCCCCGATGGTTTTCTGTCGTGCCCGCGCGCGAGGATGGTGGGCATGCCAACCGAAACCGAGATGCCCACCGAAACCACAGCGGCCGCGCGTGCGGTCAACCTGACCAAGGTCTACGGGTCGGGGGACACCCAGGTTCATGCCCTCGCGGGTGTGTCCGCGGAGTTCGCGCGGGGGGAGTTCACCGCCATCATGGGCCCGTCGGGCTCCGGCAAGTCGACGCTCATGCACTGCCTCGCCGGCCTCGACGCCTCGACGTCGGGCGCGGTGCTGATCGGTGCGACGGACCTGACCACGCTTTCGGACAAGCAGATGACGCAGTTGCGTCGCGACCGGATCGGTTTCGTGTTCCAGGCCTTCAATCTGGTGCCGACGCTGACGGCGCTCGAGAACATCACGCTGCCGCTGGACATCGCGGGTCGGAAGGCCGATCAGCAGTGGTTGGACACCGTCGTCGACCGTCTGGGTCTGCGGGATCGTCTCGATCACCGCCCTGGCGAGCTGTCCGGTGGTCAGCAGCAGCGTGTCGCGTGCGCGCGCGCCCTCGCGGGGCAACCGGAGATCATCTTCGGTGACGAGCCGACCGGCAACCTGGATTCGCGTTCGTCGGGTGAGGTGCTCTCGATTCTGCGGGCCGCGGTCGACGAGTTCGGCCAGACCGTCGTGATCGTCACGCACGATCCGCGGGCGGCGAGCTTCGCCGACCGCGTCGTGTTCCTCGCGGACGGGCTGATCGTCGACGAACTGCGCGAGCCCACCGCGGAGTCGGTGCTCGATCGCATGAAGAACCTCGAGACGGTCTGACGCCATGGCCGTGACCAATTCCCCGATGCGCAAGGTGTCGTTGCGCAACCTCGCCGCCCACAAGGTGCGGCTCGTCCTGACCGTGCTGTCGGTGGTGCTCGGCACCGCGTTCGTCGCGGGGTCGTTCGTGTTCACCGACACCCTGCAGAAGACGTTCGACAGCATCTTCGACGGCACCGCGCAGGGCGTCGACGTGCGGGTCAGCGCGACCGAGCAGGGCTCGAGCGGTGTCCCGATCGCCGACGTGGACGCCCTCCGCGCGATCGACGGCGTCCGTTCCGTCGCGCCTGCCGTGGACGGGCAGATCGTCGTACTCAACTCGGCGGGCAAGCCGATGCAGAACGGCGGCGCGCCGAGCATGGGCTCGTCGTACCTGCCGCCGGGCCAGACGCTCGGTGAACCCACGAAGTTCGTTGCCGGCACACCGCCGCAGCAGTCCGGTCAGATTGCGCTCAACCAGGGCGCCGCGACACGGGCCGGCCTCGACGTCGGGTCGAGCACCAAGGTGCTGACGATGCGCGGCTGGAACGACGTCACCGTCTCCGGCATCTACGCCCCGGACACCGACACCGGTGGATACGTCGGAGCGCTGTTCACCGACGCGCAGGCGCGGGAGTTGTTCACCGACGGCAGCCACGTCGGCTACATCGATGTGGCCGGTACCGGGGCGTCGCAGGACGAGTTGCGCGATCGAATCTCCACGGCGCTGCCCGACACGAAGGTCCAGACCGGGGCCGAGGTGAAGCAGGAGACCAAGGACCAGATCGGCGAGGCCCTCAGCTTCGTCAACTATTTCCTGCTGGCGTTCGGGGCGATCGCGCTGCTGGTGGGCACGTTCATCATCTACAACACGTTCTCGATGATCGTGGCGCAGCGACTGCGCGAACTGGCGTTGCTCCGGGCGATCGGCGCGAGCCGTAAGCAGGTGGGGCGCTCGGTGGTGTTCGAGGCCCTCGTGGTCGGCATCATCGGCAGCGCGATCGGTCTCGCGGCCGGCGTCGGGCTGGCCTATGGCCTGCGCGCCCTGCTCAATGCGTTCGATCTCGGCCTGCCCGACGGCCCTCTGCAGGTGGCACCGCGCACCGTCATCGTGGCGCTCGTCCTCGGTGTGATCGTCACCGTCGTCAGCGCCTATGCACCGGCCCGCCGTGCCGCGAAGGTGCCGCCGGTCGCCGCGATGCGCGAGGAGTTCGCGTCCACCGGTGACACCCTGCGCGTCCGCACCTTGATCGGTGCGATCGCCGCCGTCGTCGGTGTGATCGCGCTCGTTGCCGGGGCCCGGTCCACGGGCGGCGGTGCGGCCGCGGTCGTGGGGCTCGGCGCTCTCGCCCTCGTTCTCGCGGTCCTGCTCGCGGCGCCGGCACTGTCGCGGCCGATCGTCGGTGCGCTCGGCGCCGTGTTCGCCAAGCCGTTCGGTTCGGTGGGGCGCCTGGCCCGCACCAACGCCGTCCGCAACCCCAAGCGCACCGCGGCGACCGCATTCGCCCTCACCCTCGGTCTGATGTTGGTGTCGGTGATCGGCGTGTTCGGCGCGTCCGCCAAGGCGAGTGTCAACTCGCTGGTCGACAAGGGAGTCGAGGCCGACTTCGTCCTCACCGGACCTCAGGGCATCGGGGTGCCGGCGGGTGCCGCGGGCGCTGCCGGACGGGTGAACGGTGTCGCCGAGGCGGTGTCCCTGCACGGTGTCGCCGTGAAGATCGACGAGGACGACGCCTTCGGCACCGCCCTGAGCGGATCGCCGGACGGGGTCCTCGACTACACGATGAAGGAAGGTTCCGCGTCCGTCGGCGGCGCCGACATGCTGGTGAGTGCCAGCGAGGCCGCCGACCACGACTGGAAGCTGGGCACGCCCGTCACGCTCACCGACCGTGATGGCGAGCAGACCACTGTGACGGTGACCGGCATCTACGAGGACAACCAGTTGCTGGGTCCGTGGATGGTGTCAGACCAGGTGTACCAGGAGATGACGCCGGCCAACATGCGCGCCGAGTGGGCGGTGCTCATCAAGGCGACGCCGGGCGCCGACCTGACCGCGATGGCCACCGACCTGGCGACCGCGACGGATCCGTTCGTCGTGGTGCAGGTGCAGGACCGGGAGCAGTTCAAGGGCACGCAGGGCCAGCAGATCGACATGCTGCTGTCAGTTCTCTACGGACTGCTGGCGCTCGCGATCGTCATCGCGATCCTCGGCATCGTGAACACGCTCGCGCTGTCCGTGGTCGAGCGCCGTCGTGAGATCGGAATGCTGCGAGCGGTCGGCATGCAGCGAGCGCAGGTGCGTCGCACCATCTACCTCGAATCGGTGCTGATCGCGGTGTTCGGCGCGCTGGTCGGCGTGGTTCTGGGCGTCGTGTTCGGCTGGGGCTTCGTGCGGACTCTCGCGGACCAGGGCCTCGACCAGATCTCGGTGCCGTGGGGCCAGGTGATCGCGATGCTGATCGGTTCGGGCATCGTCGGGGTGCTCGCCGCCCTGTGGCCGGCGTCGCGCGCCGCGCGGACGAAGCCGCTGGAGGCGATCTCCGACATGTAGGCAGACGGTCGGAACGGACGGTCGGAACAGGGGACGGTACCTTCGCGGCTTCGGCGGCGAAGGTACCGTTTTCGCGTGAGCAATATGCAGGAAATCGGTGATCGTGACGGCTGGCGTTGCTGGCTGTGTGACGAACCCGTAGACCCCGACATGTCCGTCAACGATCCGCGCGGCCCGAGCGTCGACGCCATCGCCACGGCGAAGAAGAGCAAGAGTAAGGCGGTTCAGGAGCGCCTGGCACACCGCGCGTGCAACACCAAGAAGGGCGCGGTCAAGCCCGTCGTGCCGTGGCCGGACGAACTGTTCGTCGTCGATCCCGCGCCGATCGTCGGCGTCGTCGAGCAATTGAGCCGCAAGGGCGGCCGCGTGGCGGTGGCCCGCTGCCCCGGCGAGTCGGATGCCGAGGCCGCGGCCGAATGGCTGCTCGACCGGTTGTCCCGTTTCGCGCCGGATCTCGACGTCGCCACCCGTATCGATGCCGGCGGCGGCGGATACCTGCTGGTGCTCGAAACCCGCTGACACCGACCGGGCCCCGGCCCCTCTGTTTCCGAAACAGTTCGGGAACAGGGAGGCCGCGGCCCGCCGGTTTCCGTCTCCTCCCGTAGCCCGTGGCGATACCGTCGGACTCCGGCGACGAACGCCGTGAGTGCCGTGCCGAGGTGGTGGGCCCGCGATGAGTGAAAGCGTGATCTCCGACGGATCCGACCGGATGTCTCGGCGCCGGAACCTGCTTGCACTCCTGCTCGCGATGGCGATGTTCGTCCTGGTCGTGGACACCTCGCTGATGAACGTGTCGATCTCGGCGGTGGTGCGCGACCTCGACACGACCGTCAGCGGAGTGCAGTCGGCCATCGCACTGGAGGCGCTGGTGTCGGCGGCGTTCATCCTCATCGGCAGCAAGGTCGGTGACCTCGTCGGACGCAAGCGCGCCTACGTTCTGGGTCTGCTCGGATACGCGATCGGCGCGGTGGCGATGGCTGTCGCCCAGAACCTGACCGCGGTGATCTTCTTCTGGGCGGTGGTCGGCGGGATCGGCGCTTCACTGCTCCTGCCGGCGATGCAGTCTCTCATCCACGGAAACTTCGAAGGTGACGCGCAGAAGAAGGTGTATGCCCTCGTCGGGGCGGCAGCGGCGATCGCGGCAGCGGTAGGGCCTCTGCTCGGCGGATTCATCACGACGTATCTCTCGTGGCGCGTCGCCTTCGTCCTCGAGGCTGCGATCATCGCGGTCGTCCTCTCGGGCATCGGACTCGTCCGTGACGTGCCGTACACGGGCTCGCGGGGTGTGGACGTGTTCGGTGCGGTGCTCTCGGTGGTCGGCATGGGCGGAATAGTGCTGGGGATCCTGGTGTGGCAGGAGGGTGGCGAGGCGGTTGCCGCGCTGCTGGTGGCCGGTGCGGCGGCGCTCACGGGTCTGGCCTTCTGGTTGCTGCGCCGAAAACGGCGGGGCGACGCGACCCTGCTGGATCCGGATCTCTTCCGGTCGAAGGTGTTCCGGCTCGGAGTCTCACAGCAGATGCTCCAGCAGATCGCGCTGGGCGGCACGATGATTGCGCTGCCCATCTACTTGCAGATGGTGCTCGAATACAACGCGATGCAGGCGGGTCTTTCGCTGGCCCCGCTGTCGCTGAGCATGTTCGCCGTCGCGCTGCTTGCGGGAAAGAAGGCAGGCAACCGGCGGCCGACCGTCATGATCAGGTGGGGTTTCGTACTGGTCACCGTGGGAATCGCCGTGCTCCTACCGATCGTCCCGAGAGCAGACTTCGGGTGGGCTTTGCTGGCCCCGCTGGTGGTCGCGGGCGCGGGTCTCGGATTGCTGGTCTCGCAGTTGAACAACTACACGCTCGCCCCGATCTCCGAGGAGCGGGTCAGCGAGGCCGCCGGCACCAACTCTGCGGCCGGATCCTTCGGGTTGTCGTTCGGGCTCGCCTTCGCGGGCGCCGTCATGCTGGCGATGCTGTCGACGACGTTCACCACGATGTCAGAGTCGAGCTCGGTGCTCCCGGCGGCCGAGCAACAGCGCGTGGCGGAGGTGCTCGAGCACGACGCCGAGGTGATGAGCAACGCGGAGCTCGAGTTGTTGCTGCAGGGCCAGGCGCCCGCCATCCAGGACGAGATCGTCCGTATCAATACCGACGCTCGGCCACTTGCCCTGCAGGCGGCGCTGCTGGTGCCGCTTCTGGCAGGTGTTCTCGGGGTCCTCAACACGCTTCGCATGGCGCGCGAACCCGACCCGCCGGCGTCTGCGTGAGCGGTGGAAGCCAGAGTTGCACGACACCCGCGCACGGGAGTTCAAAGCCTCCTGTTTGTGCACGCCAGGAGGGTAACGTTCGCACCGAGGGCCGGTCCGGATCCGTGTGTGTGGAGGTAACCATCGATGAACCTGGCGTTGACCCCGCAAGAGCGCGCCTTCCGAGACGAGATGCGCGTGTTCTTTCGGACGGAGATTCCCTCCGAGATCCGGGAGCAGGTGGCCTCCGGCGGGACGATCGGCCGGGACGACGTCGTGGCGACACATCGTATCCTCAACGCAGCGGGCCTCGCGGTTCCGCACTGGCCGGTCAAGTGGGGCGGCCGGGATTGGACTGCGGTCCAGCGTCACATCTGGCTCGACGAGATGCAGCTTGCCGCCGTTCCGGAACCGCTGGCGTTCAACGCGAACATGGTGGGCCCGGTGATCGCGACGTTCGGTTCCGAGGAGCAGAAGGAGCGGTTCCTTCCGGCGACCGCGAACCTCGACATCTGGTGGTGCCAGGGTTTTTCGGAGCCCGGTTCCGGGTCTGATCTGGCGTCGCTGCAGACCCGCGCGGTTCGTGACGGCGACGAGTACGTGATCAACGGGCAGAAGACATGGACCACGCTCGCGCAGTACGCCGACTGGATCTTCTGTCTCGTGCGGACCGACCCGAACGCTCCGAAGAAGCAGGCGGGGATCTCGTTCATCCTCGTCGACCTCACTTCGCCCGGCGTCACCGTCCGGCCGATCCGGCTCATCGACGGCAGCTACGAGGTCAACGAGGTGTTCTTCGACGACGTGCGCGTACCCGCCGAGAATCTGGTGGGGGAGGAGAACGCGGGCTGGAGCTACGCCAAGTTCCTGCTCGGGAACGAGCGCACCGGAGTCACCGGCGTCGGCCGCACCAAGGTTCGGCTCGCACGAGCCAAGGAGCGCGCCGCAGGGACCGTGCTCGGGTCCGGCACGTTGCTCGACGATCCGCTGTTCGCCACGCGCGTCGCCGAACTGGAGAACGAACTGCTCGCGCTCGAGCTCACCCAGTTGCGGGTGGTGGCCAGTTCCGCCAACGGCAAACCCGATCCGGCGTCGTCACTGCTCAAGCTGCGTGGATCGGAACTGCAGCAGGCCGCCACCGAACTCCTCGTCGACATCGCCGGACCGGACTCGCTGCCCTTCGACGCCGGCGACGAGATCGCGTCCCCGCTGTGGGCGCAACGGGCCACCCCCACCTATCTCAACTACCGCAAGGTATCCATCTACAGCGGGTCGAGTGAGGTGCAACGCAGCATCATCGCATCGTCGATCCTCGGATTGTGAGGCGGCGCATGGACTTCGAACTGGACGACGAACAGAGACTGCTGCGGGACACGACCCGGGAGCTACTGGAGCGCAGCTACGACCTCGAACAACTGTCGGCGGCGAAGGACACCCCGCGCGGCTGGCGAGTCGACGTGTGGCGCATGCTCGCCGAGACCGGGCTCCTCGGTCTGGGGTTCGACGAGGCAGACGGTGGATCGGGTGCCGGGCCCGTGGAGGTGGGGATCGTCATGACCGAACTCGGTCGCCGCCTGGCGCCCGAACCGGTCCTCGATGCAGTCCTGCTTCCCGGTGGCCTGATCGCAGATGTCGGCAGCGAGGTCCAGCGTCGCAAGATCCTGCCCGGCGTCGTGGGCGGTGCGCTCCTCCTGGCATTCGCCCACGCGGAGCCGGGGCAGCGGTGGCCGTCTATGGAAGTGGCCACTACTGCTGTGCGGCAGGGCGATTCGTGGACGATCAGCGGAACCAAGAACCCCGTTCCACACGGTGACTGCGCCGACACCGTAGTGGTGTCGGCGTTGCTGCCGGACGGCGGCATCGGGCTGTTTCTCGTCGACGCGGACGCGCCGGGCGTGACACGCAAGACGTACGCGACGCACGACGGACTGCGGGGCGCGCAGATCGAGCTGCGCGATGCTCCCGGCGAGGCGTTGGGACTCGGAGGAGACGCAGTGGTCGCGATCCGGGCCGCGCATGTGCGGGCGCAGGCCGCGCTGTGTGCCGAGGCGGTGGGGGCGATGGAGGTGGCACTGCAACTCACCACCGAATACTTGAGAACGCGTAGACAATTCGGCGTCCCTCTCGCGAGCTTCCAGACGCTTACGCAGCGTGCCGCGGACATGTACGTCTCGCTCGAGTTGGCGCGAAGCATGAGCCAATACGTGACGATGTCGCTCGCCGACGGGGTGGTCGATCCGGTGGTCGCCTCCCGCGCGAAACTTCGGATCGGCCGATCGGCGCGGCACATCGGGCAGGAGGCGATCCAGATGCACGGCGGCATCGGGATGACGGCTGAGTATTCGGTGGGGCACTACGTGTCCAGGTTGACCGCGATCGAGCACACGCTCGGCTCGGCGGACGATCACCTGCGGGTGCTCGCCGCCGACGTCGCGGGGCACGACATGGTGAACGTGACGGGCTAGCGGACCACAGGGCGATCGGACCGAAGGGAGTTACCGATGGCGGACGGACTCGAGTTCGCGGTTCTGGGTCCCGTCACGGTGCGACGAGATGGAGCCCCGATCGTTCTCGACGCGCAGCAACGCGCGTTGCTCGCCGCCTTGCTCGTGGCGTTTCCACACTCCGTCGACATCGAACGATTGCGCGCCCAGGTGCGGCACACCGGGGTGGCGGCTGCAGGGAACGGCCAGGCCGACGGCGGCCCGGACCCGCTCGTGCAGGCCGTCGAGGAGCTGCGGGAGCGCCTCGAAGCGGGTGCTGCCGAGGGCGAGAGGGTCGTGACCCGCGAGGGCACGCGTGTGCAGTTGCTCGCCGACCGGTACGCCGTTGACTCTCAACGGTTCGTCGACGAGGTCCGGCGTGGTGATGCGATGCTCGAGTCGGCGCCCGACGCCGCGGCGGACGCATACCGTGAAGGCCTGCGGCTGTGGCACGGAATCGCCTATGCGGGGATCCCTTCGTCGGCATTCACCGAGACGGTGTTCATCGAGACGGAGGTCTTCCGGTTGACCGCCCTGCGGTTCGCGGCCCGGATGTCGATGGCGACTGCGCTACTCGACGGTGGGGCGCCGGCCGCTGCGGCGGTCGAGGCGGAGGCGCTCGTCGCGGACCACCCGCTCGACGAACGTGCGTGGGAACTGTTGGTGCTCGGCCTGTGTCGCTCGGGTCAGCGGGCACACGCTCTCGCCGCGATCCGCCGCTGTCGCGCGATCATCGACGACCGACTGGGCTGCGAGATCAGCCCGGGGCTGCGGCGCATCGAAACCGCGATCCTCACGAACGACTCCGTGTACCTGGAGTCGGCGCGGGTGTCTCCGCCGGCCAAGCCTCGCGGATCGAACCTGATGGCACCACGGACTCGGCTCGTCGACCGCGAGCGGGACGTCTCCGAGGTGATGGATCTACTCGACAGCGGGAGGCTGGTCACCCTGGTGGGGCCTGGCGGGGTCGGCCGGACGCGGCTCGCGGTCGAGGCGTGTCGACGGCGTGAGGATCCGGACGGCCCCTGGGTCGTGGACCTGTCCAAAGTCAGTGACGGAGCACTGATTCCGTCGACAATTGCAACATTGCTGTCGCTGCCCGGAATCGGATCGGCAGCGCACCTGGCGGAGGTGCTCGCCGCACGCGCGTGTGTGCTGGTTCTCGACAATTGCGAGCACGTCGCCGGCTACGCCGCGGACGTGGCGCGCGCGATCGTTTCCCACTGCCCGGACGTCCGGGTGATCGTCACGGGAGCAGATCCCCTCGGCGTGGACGGCGAGGCCGTGCACGTGGTGACGGCACTGTCGGTGGACGGCGCCGCCGTCGAGTTGTTCTCCGAGCGGGCGGCGGGTGTGACGGCGGGGTGGAAACTGGATTCCCGCAACACCGAAGCGGTTCACGGGATCTGCCGGGCAGTGGAAGGCTTGCCACTCGCCATCGAAATCGCTGCGGCACAGTTGCGTTGGATGACGGAGGAACAGATCGTCGGCCGTCTCGCGGCTCACTTCACGTTGCTCCACGGCACTCCCGAACCTGCCATCGGTCCGCGGGGTCGACTGTGGGACACAATCGACTGGGCCAATCGATTGCTGTCGGATGGGGAGGCGCGTCTGGTGCGTCGGATCTCCGTGTTCGCGGGATCCTTCGATGTGGAGGGGGCGACGGCGGTGTGCGCGCTGGGTGCCAGCGAGCAGGTGTCGGCGGTTCTCACCGGTCTCGTACGGCGTGGGCTGGTCCGAGTCGTCCCCGGGTCGTCGCCGACCCGGTATCGCATGCTTGCGACGGTGCGCCGGTTCGCGCGGGAACAGGCCGACGACGCTGAATCGATCGCGATTCGGGCGGCCCATCGCGCCTATGTGCTGGCCCGGGCCGAAGCGATCGCGCCGATGCTGCGTAGCGCCCGGGCAGGTTTGGCGGTGGACATGCTGGCCTCCGATCAGGCCGAACACCGTGCTGCGCTCGAGTCGGCCTTCGCGGTCGACGACGCCCACTATGCACTCGAACTCGCCGGCCTGCTCGCCTGGTTCTGGTACCGGATCGGGAACATCGGTGAGGGTCTCCAGTTCCTGCGTACCGCACTGGATCTGGTTGCCGGTGATTGGCGACCGCCCGAGCCCCGGGTGATGGCGCGGGCTCTGGACGGATTGGCGTCGTTGACGTACCTGACGGGCGATGCGGCGACGGCCGAGGACTCGGTGCGGCGCGGAGCTCAGCTCTGGTCCTCGATCGGTGAGATAGGCGAGGTGGCCCGCGACGAGGCGTGGCGGTCCCACTTCGTTGCGATCCAGGGGCGGCCCGAGGTTGCCGTCGACATTTGCCGGCACGCCGTGCAGTTGGCGGTCGAGCATGACGCCCTGTGGGCAGAGGCCGAGGCCCGGATGGTGTTGGGCATGCTGCTGCGGTCGGTGGGGGAGGCGGAGGCGGCCCGGGACGAGTTGCGGGAGGCGATTCGAACGGCCGAGCGGTGTGGGCACCGCTGGGCGGTCACATCGTCGACGTGGGCGCTGATGAAGGCCGCTGCCGACGCCGGGGACGTGGAGGGCGCGCTGGCGACGATGCGGGTGATGCGGGCCGACCTGGAGGAGGAAGGCGACGTCACGTCGTGGCTGGTGATGATTCATTCGACGGCAGCAGTGCTGGCGGCGTCCGGTCGACCGACTGACGGTGCAGTGCTCATGGGCGCGGTCGATGCGTTGGGGGCGCAGGCCGGATTCCTTCCTGCCTGGATCGATGCCTCCGACGGGCCGATCGAGGCGGCCGCTGTTCGCGGTGCGCTCGACGACAAGGACTACGAGCAGTACGCGGCCATGGGAGCCCACCTCACGCGCGAAGAGGTCAATCGGCTCTTGGGCGAACTGGTCGAGGGTCCGATATCCGAATCACGTTGACCCTCAGGCCGCTTGTGGTCCGGCGCGGCCCCGGGCGGGGATCGGTTTCCGGTACGGGTCCAGTGAGCCTGGCGGTGTGAACCACGGGTGGTGGTCGTCGCCGATGGCTACTTGCCAGTGGGAATGGTGGAGTAGCCGGTGGTGGTAGCGGCACAGCAGGACCAGGTTGTCGAGGTCGGTGGGTCCGCCGTCGACCCAGTGTTTGATGTGGTGGCCTTCGCAGTGGGCGGGTGGTGTGCCGCAGCCTGGGAAGGCGCAGCCGTGGTCGCGGGCGATGAGCGCCCGGCGCTGCTTCTTGGGGACTGTTCTGCTGCTGCGTCCGAGATTGAGCGGGACGCCGTCGTCCATCACTACTGGTGTGAGGTGGCAGTCGCAGGCGAGTCGACGTGCGGTTGCGATGCTCAGTGGTCCCGTCCAGGGCATGTGGGCGATGTCTTTGTCGCCGAACAGATCCGGATCATCACCGGTATGCGCATGATCGTTATCCGTCTGCGCCAGGTCTGCCGCGTTCACGTGCAGCGACAGGTGCGGCTTCTCTCCGCCCTCGACCGGGGCGTCGCCGGAGTCGAGGTAGTGCCGCACGATCTCGGTGAACGCCTCGGCCCGGCGTTGTCCGGGGCTGCGCATGCCGGCGGGGTCGTCGACCGGATTGGTTGGTTTCGTCAGGGCGGACAGTGCGGTCAGCAGCATCTCGCCGGTGACGGCGTCGAAATCGCCCTTTACGGCGACGCGTCCGTTCAGCGTCTTCGACGCATGGAATTCGTTGCGGTCGGTGTCTTCGCTGGCGGGGAGTTCGTCGGATTCGAAGATCCGCTCGAGTTTCGCGATGGCGCCGCGCAGTGTGTCGGTGGTGGCGGCGGGTCCGGTGGCGCAGTCGAGGAGCGCCTG
>NZ_QAOW01000001.1 GCF_003051005.1 Rhodococcus sp. OK519 | reverse complement strand
CACACTGTTGAGTTCTCAAAGAACACGCGCACACCATCACTCGAAACCCTAAGATTTCTCGCTCCGGGGCAACCGTTCCAGCCTAACCCGATCCCGCACCGGAAGCAAATCCGGCACTTTCTCGGCCACCCGAAGGCGCTCCACAACCCTACACGAGAGAAGAAAAGCAACTTCCGGGAGTATCAGGCGCTCCCCGTACAACCTCGTTTTCCCTCGCTGACCTGTGAAGATCGCGTCCGGGTCGGTGTCCGTGTCGCTCTGACCTGGACTAAGTTACGGGCCCGATCCCCTCAACGCCAAATTGCCAGGTCAGAGCTGGATGGCATCGGTGCAGGATCGCAAACCTGCAGGTAGGCCGAACGGGACGGGGTCGACCCCGTCCCGTTCGGGCCGAAAACACTCATGGTGACGCCGGACACGTCAGCCGGCGAGCACCTTGATGCCTGCGAAGTTCTTGCGTCCGCGACGGATCACCAGCCACTGGCCGTGCAGCAGATCCGAGGACTCGGGCGCCCAGTCGTCGGCCTCGACGCGCTGGTTGTTGACGTACGCGCCGCCCTCCTTGACCGTGCGACGTGCCGCACCCTTGGTGTCGCACAGCCCGCTCGCGACAAGGAGGTCGATGATCGTGTGCGGTTCGTTCGCGGCGACCTCTGCGATCGAGGCTTCCTTCAGCGCGGACCCGAGAGTGGATTCGTCCAGGTCGGCGAGCTCCGCGCGTCCGAACAATGCCTTGCTGGCGAGTTCGACCGCGTCGGTGTTCGCCTGGCCGTGCACGAGTGTCGTCATCTCCGCCGCGAGACGACGCTGGGCTTCCCGCGCCTGCGGACGTTCGGCAGTCGCGGTCTCGAGCTCGGCGAGCTCGTCCTGGGTGAGGAACGTGAACCAGCGCAGGTAGCGCATGACGTCGGCGTCCCCGGTGTTCACGAAGTACTGGTACCAGGCGTACGGGCTCGTCATCTCGGGATCGAGCCACAGGCTGCCGCCACCGGTGGACTTGCCGAACTTCTTGCCGTCGGCGGAGGTCACCAGTGGCACGGTCATGGCGTGCACGGATACCCCGTCGAGCTTCCGGTTGAGGTCGACTCCCGCGATGATGTTGCCCCACTGATCGGAGCCGCCCACCTGCAACGCGCAGCCGTAGTTGCGGCGCAGGTGTACGAAGTCGTTCGCCTGCAGCAGCATGTAGCTGAATTCCGTGTACGAGATGCCGTCGGATTCCAGACGACGTTTGACGGTGTCGCGCGCCAGCATCACGTTCACCGAGAAGTGCTTGCCGATGTCGCGGAGGAAGTCGATCGCCGTCAGCTTCGACGTCCAGTTGGCGTTGTTCTCGATCACTGCGCCGGTCGGCGACTCGTCGAAGTCGACGAAACGCTCGAGCTGCGAGCGGATGCGATCGGCCCAGTCGGCAACGGTGTCCGCGGTGTTCATGACCCGCTCCCCGACATCACGCGGATCGCCGATCATGCCGGTGGCACCGCCGGCCAGGACGATCGGACGGTGGCCGGCCCGCTGGAAGCGCTTGAGCGCGAGCAACGGCACCAGGTGCCCGGCATGCAGGCTCGGGCCGGTGGGATCGAACCCGGCATACAACGTGACTGGACCGGCCTCGGTCTCACGACGCAATGCGTCCAGATCGGTCGACTGGGCGATGAGCCCCCGCCAGGTCAGTTCGTCAAGGATGTTCTCAGTCACGCATCCGATCATCCCACCGTCAGGTGGGGGCAGGTGCGCGCGGGCTGCGGCGATAGGCCGACACCGCGGGCGATCCGGGAATCCACAGCCGCCACGGCCAGTCCGACGCCACGGAGATCCCCACGCGTGGACCACTACCGCAATCGGTCGCTTCGCCCAGTTCGAGACTCACTCCCGCGTCCTCACCGAACAGATCGAGGCCGTCGTCGTCGAGCGTCAGCCCCAGCGCCGAACCCAGATTGCCCGGCCCACGCGCGGCGTCGAAGTGCCGTCGGACTCCCGGCCGTCGCGACGCCACCAGTTCGTGGCCCTCGAGGATCTCGGCCGCCCGCAGCAACACTCCCCCGGCCACCCCTTCGGGTCCGTACGAGACGTTGGCGCAGAAGTGCATCCCGTAGCTGCGGTAGACGTACAGGTGGCCCGCGGGCCCGAACATGACCGCGTTCCGGGGGTTAGGGCCACGGAACGAATGCGCCGCCGGGTCGGGCCACGGGCCGGAAGGATCACCGCCGTAGGCCTCGACCTCCACGATGCGGGCCTGCACTGCGCCGACAACGAGCGTGCTCCCGAGGATGCGGCGCGCGGCGTCGATCGGGCTGCCCGCGTCACGCAGGATCGATCGTCGGTCGGTCACGGTGACGATTGTCCACGTATACGACATCGAAACCCGCGTACCCGACGGAAACCATTGACCGTGGGCTCCGGCCGGGCGAAGAATTCATCACACGATGAGTTCATCGGACGGTGAATCGAGGTCGACATGACGGATGCCAGGACCAGCGACCCGGGGAACGCGGCACCGGCGATCGAGGTACGCGCACTGCAGGTACGACGGGGCGGCGCTCCCGCGCTTCGGGACATCGACCTGACCATTCCGCGAGGTTCGATCACCGGATTGCTCGGCCCGTCCGGCTGCGGGAAGACGACGCTGATGCGGTGCATCGTGGGCACCCAGATCGTCGAGTCGGGAACGGTGACGGTACTGGGCCAGGCGGCAGGATCGGCTGGACTCCGCAAGCGCGTCGGCTACGTCACGCAGGCGCCCAGCGTGTACCTCGACCTGACGATTCGTGACAACGTCCGGTACTTTGCAGCGCTCTACGGTCGCGGACACGACGCCGTCGCCGAGACGATCGACGCCGTGGGGCTGACGACCCACGTGAACCATCGAGCCGGCGACCTCTCGGGCGGTCAGCTGGGACGGGTGTCGCTCGCGTGCGCGCTGGTGGCCGGGCCCGCACTACTCGTGCTCGACGAACCGACCGTCGGGCTCGACCCGGTGCTGCGGGCCGACCTGTGGGATCACTTCGCCACGCTGGCTGCGTCGGGCACGACGCTCCTCGTCTCGAGCCACGTGATGGACGAAGCCGACCACTGCGAAAACCTCGTCCTCATGCGGGACGGCCGCATCCTCGCTCACGTGCCCCCGGACGAGCTTCGCCGGCGGACCGGGCGGTCGAACCTCGAGGAGGCGTTCCTCGCCCTCATCCGCGAGCAGAAGATCGGGGTCGAGCCATGATCCTCACCCCGCGCATCTACGCGTCGAGCACGACGCGGATCCTCCGCCAGTTGCGGGTCGACCGACGCACCGTCGCGATGATCCTGTTCGTGCCCTCGCTGCTCATGGTGCTTCTGTACTTCCTCTATCAGAACGTCCCGACGCCTCCCGGCCAGATTTCGCTGTTCGACCGGATCGCGATCACGATGCTGGGCATCATCCCGTTCATCGTCATGTTCCTGGTGACGTCGATCGCAATGCAGCGCGAACGTAGTTCGGGCACGCTCGAACGTCTGCTCACCACGCCGCTGTCGAAGCTCGATCTGTTGGCCGGCTACGGGACCGCGTTCTCCATCGCCGCCGCCGCGCAGGCCGGCCTGGCATGTGCAGTCGCGTTCGGCTTCCTCGGCCTCACGACCGAGGGCAACGTGTTCTGGGTGCTGCTCATCGCAGTGGTCAACGCGGTTCTCGGCGTCTCGCTGGGGTTGTTGTGCAGCGCGTTCGCGCGCACCGAGTTCCAGGCGGTGCAGTTCATGCCCGTCATCGTCATCCCGCAACTCCTGCTCTGCGGACTGCTCGTGCCGCGGGACCAACTACCGCAGTGGTTGGAGTGGATCAGCAACGTCCTCCCCCTCAGCTACGCGGTGGAGGCGCTGCAACAGGTCGCCACCCACCCGGGCACCACCGGTCTGATGTGGCGGGACCTCGGGATCGTCGCGCTGTTCGTGGTCGTCGCGCTCTGTCTCGGCGCCGCCACCCTGCGTCGCAGGACACCGTGATGACCGATCCCGCGACACCGACGCGCCCGGGTCGGCGCCCGGGACACGCGAACACCCGGGATCGGATACTCCAGGCTGCACGAAATCAGTTCGCAGGCAAGGGGTTCGATCATACGACGATCCGCTCGATCGCATCGGAGGCCGGCGTCGACTCCGCACTCGTCCACCATTACTTCGGAACCAAGCGGCGTCTACTCGTCGACGCCATCGAGCTTCCACTCGATCCGGACACGGTGCTCGCGACGCTCGAAGCCGCTCCGGTCGACAACTTGGGTGAGACGTTGGCCCGCACCGTGATCGGCGTATGGGACTCCGTCCACCAGCCGGCGGTGGTGGCGGCTGTGCGGTCGGCACTGACCAGCGGCGACGAGAACCTCGTGCGCAGTTTCCTCCTCGACGTCGCCCTGAAGGACATCGCCGTGCGAGTCGACTCACCACCCGGATCTGGGCTATTGCGGGTGGCACTCGTCGCATCTCAGATGACGGGACTGTTCGTGACCCGTCATCTTCTCGGCATCGACGCCCTACGAGCGCTACCGACGGAACGAGCGGTTCGGTTGATCGCGCCGACGCTGCAGCGCTATCTCACCGGACCGCTCGATCCGCCTGTCTAGTCTGTGTCGGAGGCGGCACCGCGCGCGACGAAATCATCGTGTTCGGCGTCGGTCACGTCACGCGCCTCGTCGATGAGCAGCACCGGAATACCGTTCTCGATCGGGTAAGCGCGGCGCAACCGTGGGTTGTAGAGCACTTCGTCGCCGATCAACAGCAACGGCCCCTTGTCCTGCGGGCACGCCAGAATGCTGAGCAGGGTGGGATCAATAGCCACTTCAGTCCTCTCGGGCCGTCCGGAATCTCGGCCGGTCCAGGCTACAAGTCGGAACCGCGCGTGTTACGCGGGCACCCCACCGGGACCCGCCGGACGGTCGTCGAGACGGGCCGCGACGGCCTTGGTGAAACGCTTGTACCGGCCGGTCGCGGTGTCGAGGTACCACGATCGAACACTGGGCTTGGGCAGGCCGGCGACCTGCAACTCCGTGGAACGCGGCCGGTACGACGCGCCCAGCGGTATCCGATCCACCACATGGACAATGTCCGGGCACTCCGAGATCGGCAACGATCCGAGTGCGGCGGTGACCTCCGCGGCGGTCGGCACCCGGCCGTCGTGCACCGTGATCGCGGCAACAGCCACTTGATGGTCGCCTGTTCGAACACCGTAGGCGACAGCGAGATCCACCTGCGGCATCTCGCCGAGCACGTCGACGATCGGCTGCGTGAACACCGGCCCGCGGGCCGCGTCGATGACGGTCCGCTTGTGGTCGACGAGCCAGTAGTCGCCGTCCGCGTCACGCCGGAAGAGGTTCTCCGTCGGCACCCAGGCATCGCCGGCCGCGAACACCCCTCGCATCACGCCGGGTCCCGCCTCCGCCCGGGCGCCGGGGCGACCGAGGAGCAGGCCGACCTCGTCGTCCTCGCACTCGCGTACGAAGCCCCGGGCATCCTCGAGCAGTCGCCCTTCGATCGGGTCGTATGCGCCGACGCGCACCTCGGCGCTGCCGGGCAACGGCCGCCCCTTGGAACCGACCTTCGCGCCGGAAACGTTGACCAGCACGACGTCGCCCTCGGTGGACGCGTAGAACTCGAGCACTCTGGCCGGCGCGAACCTGTCGGTGATCCGGCGCCACAGGCCGGGCGGCATACCCGAACCGATGAACAGCCGAACCGGATGCCCCTCGTCGAGGGGAAGCGACTTCGCCTCGAGGATCTCGCGCATCATGGTCCACGTGTAGCTGACGACCGTGACGCCGTAGCGGTGGATCTCCTCCGCGAAGCGCTCTGGATCGAGGCCGCGCGACAGCGCGATGCGTGCGCCGCCGGCGACCGCTCCACCGATAGTCGCCATCAGCCCCGACGAATGATGGAGCGGCGCGAGACAGTACACGGTGTCGCCGCGGCTGAGGGACGCGGCGGAGGCCGTGCCGAACGCCGACAGCCCCCACCGATAGTTGGTGATGAACTTGGCCTCGAGGCTGCCACACGATCCGCTGAAGATCACGAACGCGAGTTCGCGCGCCAGACCGGGATCCGGGCGGTACCACCCCGGGAGGGTCACCGCGTCGGGGTCGACCTGCTCGAGGTCGACGACGTCGGGGCCGAGTTCCACCGCGAGACCGCGGAACTCGCCGCCACCGAGCACCAGGACCTTCTTGCCGGTCGCGACAGCGTCCTCGAGGTTGTCCGGGTCGACGACGATCCGGTCGACACGACCCAGGCGGATCGCCTCGTCGAGATCTCCGCCGGGCGGCAGCAGCACGGCCACGGCGCCGAGACGGGACAGTGCCGCGATCGCGACCAACGCACTGGGACGGGTCTCCATGAGGACGCCGACGTGGTTCGCGGGCCGGATGCCGGCGTGGATGAGTCCGCGTACGACGTTGTCGATCCGGGTGTTGACCGCAGCATTGGTGTGGACCCGGTCGTCGAACAGGAAGCACTCGCCCCCGGGCGCCTGCCGGCCCTGCTCCGCGAGCAGCAGTCCGAGCGAGATCCGCGAGTGCGGCTGCAACTGTCCGAGCCGGGCCAGACGCGGCAGCGCGCGGGCGGCCTCGATCGAGATCTCGCGGGTCCCACGCAGGGTGTCGGTCGCGAGGTCGGCGATGCCCTTCCCCACCCCGACACCGACTTCCGCGATCGACGCGACCGTATGGGTGATGCGATTGGCGATGCTGACGCCACTGTCGTTGCCCGACGGCTCGTCGTGAATCATCACGTCTACGGCCTCGGGTCGCGCGCCGGCGCCTTCCCGCCAGAGCACCCACTCTCCGGTGGTGGGCCATGTGCGGGACGCAGCGGCCGATCCGACCACCAGACCGAAATGGCCTGCACGCAAAGTCGACTCGAACGCCTCCGCGCGGGGCGCAGCCCGCTTGATGCCGCGCACCGCCAGGGGCTGGCCGATGTCGTCGACCTCGCCGATGAACGCGAGGATCGGACACGACAACTCGGCCAGGCTGACGGCGGTGTCCTTGATGACGAACCCGCCGGTCATCATCCGGTTGTGGACGATGAACTGCTTGAGTAACTCCGCGACGGCCGGTCCGGACCATGCGACCCAGCCGTCCTGCGCCAGGAACCGGCGCTGCTGTTCGCGCGGAAGCAGCGCATCCCGATCGTGCAACTGACGGAGGAAGTCGACGCGGGACTTCGCGGACTTGACCGGATCCAGCAACTGGAAACCGGTGCGTGCCATCCAACCTGCAATGGAGAGTCGATTGAAGACGTGGTCGGCAAGCAGGTCCGCGCCCTTGGTCGCAAGTCCCGCGGGGATGTTGAACGGCAACGCCGCCAGGGTGTCGACGGGGGCGCCGAACGTGACGAGGCTCGCGACGTTGCGGCACCGGCGGTACGCCGCCGCCTGGTAGCAGAACATCCCGCCCTGCGAGTAGCCCGACAGGTGGACGTCGCGTCCGGTGTGCTCGTGGACACGGTCGACGATCTCACTGATCGCAACGATGTGGTCGGCGAGCGTGCGGTCCCAGCCGCCCTCCTCAGAATCCGGCGAACCGAAGTCCACGACCCACGGGTCGATGCCCATCTCGTGCAGGATGCCGACCGCGCCCTGGTCGCGCGTGACGTCGTACACGTCCGCGGACATCATCATCGGCGGCACCAGCACGATCGGCGGCCCGGCCTCCGCCGGCTCCGTGTCCGTGTCCGTGTCCGTGTCCGGGAAGTATCGGCGCAGGCGATACATCGGTGCGCGCTCGACGATCTGGAACGGGGAAGGCGTCGCGCCCGTCTCCAGACCGCCGAGTCGAACCACCTCGAGGCCGTTCTGCGCCGTGGCGACTGCCCGCCGAAGCGAACCCACCACGTAGTCGGAGCTCAGACTCACCAGTGCACTCCCCCACCAACTCATCGTGACTTGCATCACATCCTGTTCGATGAGCCTTCCACACTACTGTGCTTGTGGACGCGGGGTTACACCGAGTCGATCTTCGATTCTCGTCAGGCGCGGGTCCACTCACGCAACGTGTTCGCCGACGCCCGCACGCCGCCCAACTGCTCGGCGACCCGGATTCCGGCGGTGCCGCCACGCGCGTTTCGTGAGGCGATCGAGCCGTGAACGGTGAGCACCTCACGCACCGCAGGAGTCAGCGACGGATCAACCGCGGCCAACTCCTCGTCGGTGAGCTCGTCGAGGCCCACACCGCGTGCCTCCGCGACACGGACACACGCACCCGCGGCCTCGTGCGCCACTCGGAACGGAACGCCCTGACGCACCATCCATTCCGCGATGTCGGTGGCGAGCGTGAACCCGGCCGGGGCCAGCTCCGCCATCCTGTCGGTATGGAACTCGAGCGTCGAGACCAGCCCGGTGATCGCCGGCAGCAGCAACTCGAGCTGAGCCACCGAGTCGAAGACCGGCTCCTTGTCCTCCTGCAGATCGCGGTTGTACGCGAGCGGCTGCGCCTTGAGCGTGGCCAGCAGACCGGTGACGTTGCCGATCAGCCGTCCGGCCTTGCCGCGCGTGAGCTCGGAGACGTCCGGATTCTTCTTCTGCGGCATGATCGACGAACCGGTCGACCATGCGTCGGCCAGCGTGATGTACCCGAATTCCGGTGTGCTCCAGATGATGACCTCTTCGGCCATCCGGGACAGGTCGACCGCAATCATCGCGAACACGAACGCGGCCTCGGCCGCGAAGTCGCGGGACGACGTTGCGTCGATCGAGTTCTCGGCCGCTGAATCGAACTTCAGCTCCGCGGCGATCGCGTCGGGGTCCAACCCCAGCGACGACCCCGCGAGTGCACCGGAACCGTACGGGGACACCGCGGCCCGCTTGTCGAAGTCGCGCAGACGCGCGACGTCGCGCAGCAGCGGATGCGTGTGCGCGAGCAGGTGGTGCGCCAGCAGCACCGGCTGCGCAGCCTGCAGGTGTGTCTTGCCCGGCATGACGGCGTCGGGATGCGCGGCGGCCTGGGTCGCGAGCGCGTCGACAACGTCGAGCACACCGTCGGCGACCCGCCGGACCGCGTCACGCAGCCACATGCGGAACAGCGTGGCCACCTGATCGTTGCGGGACCGACCGGCACGCAGTCGTCCACCGACCTCGGGGCCCACGCGCTCGATGAGCCCACGCTCGAGAGTGCCGTGCACGTCCTCGTCGGATTCCGCCGGCCCGAACGCGCCGGAAGCGACGTCGTCACCGAGCCGGGTGAGGCCGTCGAGCATCGTCGCCAGGTCGGCCTCGCTGAGGAGGCCGGCCTTGTGCAGGACCTTGGCATGCGCCTGCGACGCCCGCACGTCGTACGGGGCCAGAACCCAGTCGAAGTGCGTCGACTTGCTCAGGGCCGCCATGGCCGCGGCCGGTCCGGACTCGAACCGGCCGCCCCACAGGGCACCCTCGTTGGTGCCCTGGTGCGGAGCACCCCCGGTGTTGCTCTGGGCGGTCACGATCAGAGGCCCAGGTCGCGCTTCGCCGCGACCTTGGAGGACAGGCCGTGGATGTTGACGAAGCCCTTCGCGTACGACTGGTCGAACGAGTCACCCTCGTCGTAGGTCGCGAGGTTGAAGTCGTACAGCGACTCGGGGCTGCGGCGGCCGTTGACGGTGATCGCGCCACCGTGCAGGAACAGGCGGATGTCGCCCGTAACCCGCTCCTGGGTCTTCGCGACGAACGAGTCGAGCGCGTCCTTGAGGGGCGAGAACCACAGGCCGTCGTAGACCAGCTCGCTCCAGCGCTGCTCCATCTGACGCTTGTAGCGGCCCAGCTCGCGCTCGAGGGTGACGTGCTCGAGCTCCTGGTGGGCGGTGATGAGGACCATCGCGCCCGGGGCCTCGTAGATCTCACGGCTCTTGATGCCGACGAGGCGGTCCTCGACGACGTCGAGGCGACCGACACCCTGCGCGCCCGCGCGCTTGTTGAGCTCCTGGATGGCCTCGAGCACGGTGACGGGCCTGCCATCGATCGCAACCGGCTTGCCGGCCTCGAAGCTGACGATCAGCTCGTCGGGGGCGTTCCAGTTGAGTGTCGGATCCTGCGTGTAGTCGTAGACGTCCTTGGTGGGAGCGTTCCACAGGTCCTCGAGGAACCCGGTCTCGACGGCGCGGCCCCACACGTTCTGGTCGATCGAGAACGGCGAGCGCTTCGAGACGTTGATCGGGATGTTGTTCTCCTCGGCGAAGGCGATCGCCTTCTCGCGGGTCCACGCGTAGTCGCGGACCGGCGCGATGACCTCGAGGTCGGGCGCGAGGGCGCCGAAGCCGACCTCGAAGCGGACCTGGTCGTTGCCCTTGCCGGTGCAGCCGTGCGAGACGACGGTGCCGCCGTGCGCACGCGCGGCCTCGACGATGTGCTTGACGATCAGCGGGCGGCTGATGGCCGAGACCAGCGGGTAGCGGTCCATGTACAGCGCGTTGGCCTGGATGGTCGGCAGGCAGTACTCGTTCGCGAACTCGTCACGCGCATCCACCACGACCGACTCGACGGCGCCGCAGTCGAGGGCACGCTGACGCACGACCTCCATGTCCTCGCCGCCCTGGCCGAGATCGATGGCGACGGCGACGACCTCTTTGCCGGTCTCCTTGCCGATCCAGCTGATGGCCACCGAGGTGTCCAGCCCGCCGGAGTAGGCGAGTACGACGCGTTCAGCCATGGTGTGTGTGCTCCTTAGAAATCGAAGTGTTCGAGAAAGAGTCTAGTGGTCAGGCCAGGCGCTCTATCGCCGCGGCAAGCTCTGCTCCGGTGAGCGGCTCGCGCGCCACGACGAGGATGGTGTCGTCGCCCGCGATAGTGCCGACGACGTCGGGCAGAGACGCCCGATCGAGCGCACTGGCCAGGTAGTGCGCGGCCCCCGGCGGGGTGCGCAGCACGGCGAGGTTCCCGCTGGCATCTGTCGACACCAGCAGCTCGCCGAGCAGCCGGGACAGCCGGTCGGTGCCGCCGGACACGCCACGCACGGGCGAACCGTCCTCCGGCACCACGTACACCCCGGCCCCGCCGTCCGCGGCGCGCAGCTTGACCGCGCCGAGTTCCTCGAGGTCACGCGAGAGGGTCGCGTTCGACACCTCGATGCCCTCGGCGCCCAGCAGCGCTGCGAGTTCGGCCTGACTGCGGATGTGCCGCTCCGAGACGAGAGCGGTGATCCTCGCCTGCCGGCCGGCGCGCGTGTGCGCGACGGCAGCGGCGGGCTGCGCAGGGACCGGGCCCGGGGCGGAGATCACGGCCGCGACCCGGCGCGTTCGAGCAGCCAGACGAGCAGGGCCTTCTGCGCGTGCAGGCGGTTCTCCGCCTCGTCCCACGCACCGGACTGCGGGCCGTCGAGCACCTCGTCGGTGATCTCCTCGCCGCGGTGCGCGGGCAGACAGTGCAGGACGACGGCGTCGGGCGCGGCCTTCGCGACCAGGTCGGCGTTGATCTGGAACGGCCGGAACGGTCCGACACGGTCGAGACCGTCCTCCTCCTGCCCCATGGACGTCCAGGTGTCGGTGACGAGCGCGTCGGCGCCGACGACCGCGGACTGCGGATCGTCGGTGATCGTGATCATCGCGCCGGTCTGCTCCGCCCGAACCCGCGCCGCATCCACGACCTCCTGATCCGGCCCGAACCCGACCGGAGCCGCGATCGTGACGTGCACCCCGGCCGTGACGCCGCCGAGCAGCAGCGAATGGGCCATATTGTTGGCGCCGTCGCCGAGGTAGGTCAGCTTCAGGCCCTTCAGCTCGCCCTTGCGCTCGGCGAGCGTCTGCAGATCGGCGAGCACCTGGCACGGGTGGAACTGGTCCGAGAGCGCGTTGACGATCGGGACCGTCGCACCCTCGGCCATCTGGTCGAGGCGCTCCTGGCCGAACGTGCGCCAGACGACCGCGTCGACGAATCGCGACAGGACCCGTCCGGTGTCCTGCAGGGTCTCCTCACGACCCAGCTGGGTCTTGCTGCCGTCGACGACGACGGCATGGCCGCCCAGCTGCGCGATTCCCATCTCGAACGAGAAGCGCGTGCGGGTCGAGTTCTTGTCGAAGATGACGCCGACTCCACGCGGACCGTCGAGCGGCCGCCGCGAGAACGGGTTCGCCTTGAGCTCGTGGGCGAGCGCCAAGACCTCGGCCTGCTCGGCCGGGGTCAGGTCGTCGTCCCTCAAGAAGTGTCGAACGGTCATGGAACTACTTGTCTCCTTGTGAGGAAGCTTCCGACGCCGCAACTGCGGTATCCAGGATCGACGGCAGCGCCGCGACGAATCCTTCCGCCTGCTCCTCGGTGAGGATCAGCGGGGGGGCCAACCGGACCACGCCCGGCTGTGCAGCATTGATCAGGTACCCGGCATCGCGAGCGGCGGTCTCGACTGCGGGCGCGACATCGTCGGTGAGCACGACACCGAGCAGCAGGCCCGAGCCGCGGACATGGTCGACGAGCGGATGCGCGAGACCCTCGATTCCAGCGGAGAGCACCTTGCCCAAGTTGTCCGCGTGCGAGAGCAGGTCCTCGGCGGCGATCGTCTTCAGTACCGCGAGGGCAGCCGACGAGCACACCGGGTTGCCACCGAACGTGGTGCCGTGCTTACCGGGGCCGAAGAGTTCGGCGGCCGCGCCGGTCGCGATGCACGCGCCGATCGGCATGCCACCGCCCAGTCCCTTCGCGAGCGTCATGACGTCGGGCACGATGCCGGCCGCCTGGTGCGCGTAGAACCACCCGGTGCGCCCGATGCCGGTCTGGACCTCGTCGAGAATGAGCAGTGCACCCCGCTCAGCCGTGATCTTCCGGGCGCCCGCGAGGTAGCCCTCGGGCGGCACGACGACGCCACCCTCACCCATGATCGGCTCGAGGAACACCGCGGCGGTGTCCTCGTCGACGGCCCGATCGAGCGCCTCGAGATCGCCGTAAGGCACATGCTCGACGCCTGCCGGCATCGGCTCGAACGGTGCCCGCTTGTCGGGCTGACCTGTGAGCGCGAGCGCGCCCATCGTCCGGCCGTGGAACGCCTTCTCGGCGGCGATGATCTTGCGCCGTCCGGTGGCCCGGGCCAGCTTGAACGCGGCCTCGTTGGCCTCGGTGCCTGAGTTGCACAGGAACACCCGGCCCGTCACGGAGCCGGCGTTGTCCCCGACACCCAGATGCGCGAGGAGGTGCTCGGCCAGCTCGACGGCCGGCTCGCTCGCGTACAGGTTCGACACGTGGCCGAGCGTCGACAGCTGGGTGGTGACCGCTGAGACGATCGCCGGGTGCGCGTGCCCCAGGATGTTCACGGCGATGCCGGCGAGCAGATCCAGGTACTGCTTGCCGTCGGCGTCGGTGACCACCGCACCCTCGCCACGGACGAGCGCCACCCGCGGCACGCCGTAGGTGTTCATCAGTGCGCCGGACCAGCGCTGCTGGAGATCCGTCGTGGCAGTCATTCCAGTCCTTCCGTGGTGACGAGTTCGACAACGGGGGCGGGAACAACCATCGTCCCGATGCCCTCGCCGGTGAGGAGTTCGAGCAGAACCGCGTGCGCGACACGGCCGTCGATGACGTGTGCGGTCGGCACGCCACCCTCGACGGCACGCAGGCACGCCTCCATCTTGGGGACCATGCCGGAGTCGAGGCTCGGCAGCAGCTGACGCAGTGCGGCCGCGTCGATCTCGGACGCCAACGACGAGCGATCGGGCCAGTCGGTGTAGAGCCCCTCGACGTCGGTGAGGACGACGAGCTTCTCGGCACCGATCGCCTCGGCGATGGCCGCAGCCGCCGTATCGGCGTTGATGTTGTGCACCACGCCGTCGTCGTCGGGCGCGATCGTCGACACGACGGGGATGCGTCCGGCCGCGATGAGATCGAGCACGGCCTCGGGATTCACAGTGGTGACGTCGCCCACCAGGCCGATGTCGGTCGCCTCGCCGTCGACCTGGACGGTGCGGCGGGTCGCGGTCAGCAGACGTGCGTCCTCGCCGGAGATGCCGACCGCAAACGGGCCGTGTGCGTTGATGAGGCCGACGAGCTCACGGCCCACCTGCCCGAACAGCACCATCCGCACGATGTCCATGACCTCAGGGGTGGTCACGCGGAAACCTCCGCGAAATTCACCTTCCATGCCGAGGCGCGTGAGCATCGCGTTGATCTGCGGGCCGCCGCCGTGCACGACGACCGGGTGGATGCCGATCGTCCGGAGGAACGCCATGTCGGCCGCGAACGCACTCTTGAGATCGTCGTCGATCATGGCGTTGCCGCCGTACTTGATCACGACGATCTTGTCGTGGAAGCGCTGCAGCCACGGCAACGCCTCCGCCAGGACGTGCGCCTTCTGGCTCGGCGTCAGGTTCTCGATGTCGCCGCTCACGACGAGTACGCCGAGTTCTCTTCGACGTACGCGTGCGAGAGGTCCGTCGTCCGGATCGACGCGCTGTGCTCGCCGACACCGAGTTCGATGACCAGATCGATGTCCATGCCCGACAGGTCCACCTCACGGGCGCCAGGCGCGCCGACGCCGTCGATGCAGACGGGATCGCCGTTGAACGACACCGTGATCCGGTTCGGGTCGAGGGCGATGGGAGCGATACCGACCGCCGCCAGGACGCGGCCCCAGTTGGGGTCGGAGCCGAACAGTGCGGTCTTGACGAGGCTGTCACGGGCGACGGTGCGAGCGGCGACGAGGGCATCCTGCTCGGACGCGGCCCCGCTCACGGTGACCCGGACCCGCTTGGTGACGCCCTCGGCGTCCGCCATCATCTGGTCGGCGAGGCTGTCGCACACCGCGAGCACGGCGGCATTGAGCTCGTCCTGCGACGGGGTGACGGAGCTGGCGCCGGACGACAGCAGCACGACGGTGTCGTTGGTGGAGGTGGCGCCGTCGACATCGAGCCGGTCGAACGTCATCCGCGTCGCATGACGCAGCGCCTCGTCGAGCTGTTCCGCGGACACGAGGGCGTCTGTGGTGAGCACGCACAGCATCGTCGCGAGAGACGGTGCGAGCATGCCCGCGCCCTTGGCCATCCCGCCGACGTTCCATTTGTCGGCGTGGTGCAGCGCGGCCTGCTTCGGAACGGTGTCGGTGGTCATGATCGCGTGCGCAGCGTCGGTACCGCCGGAGATGCCGCCGGCCAGTTCGTGCACGATGTCGGTCACGCCCGACAGGATCTTGTCCATGGGCAGCCGGTCACCTATCAGACCGGTCGAGCACACGGCCACCTCGATGGCCCCGGTCTCGGTACCCCAGTCGCTGAGCGACGCGGCGACGTGCTCGGCGGTCTTGTGCGAGTCCTGGAAGCCGGGGGCTCCGGTGCAGGCGTTGGCGCCACCCGAGTTCAGGACGACGGCCCGCAGGCGTCCGGTGGTGAGCACCTGCTGCGACCACAGAACGGGCGCGGCCTTCACCTTGTTCGCGGTGAACACGCCCGCCGCCGCCAGTTCCGGACCCTCGTTGAACACCAGCGCCAGGTCCGAGCGACCGCTGACCTTGATACCGGCCTTGATACCGGCGGCCCGGAAGCCTGCCGGCGCGGTGACACCCTGAGTGCGAAGGAGCCGGCCCCCGGCGATATCGATAGCGTCGGCGAAGTCGGATTCGGTTGTCACGGAGCAACTCCCACAGTCGAGAGACCATCGGTCTCGGGCAGGCCCAGGGCCAGGTTCATGGATTGGACGGCACCGCCCGCGGTGCCCTTGGTGAGGTTGTCGATAGCGGCGACCGCCACAAGGAGTCCGGCAGCAGCGTCCACGGTGACCGCGATCTGTACGGCATTCGAACCGACGACGGCACCGGTCTGCGGCAGCTGGCCTGCGGGGAGCACGTGGACGAACGGCTCGTCCCGGTACGCCTTCTCGTAGACCGCGCGGATCTCGTCGGCAGTCGCGGTGGTCGGTGCGGTGCAGGTCGCGAGGATGCCGCGCGGCATCGGGGCGAGGACCGGAGTGAACGACACCGCGACGTCGGTACCGGCGGCCGCGGAGAGGTTCTGCTTGATCTCGGGCGTGTGCCGGTGTGCGCCGCCGATGGCGTAGGCCCGGACCGAGCCCATGACCTCGGAGCCGAGCAGGTCCGCCTTGGGCGCCCTGCCTGCACCGGACGTGCCGCTGACGGCGACGACGTTGACCCGCGGCTCCACGACACCCGCCGCGACGGCCGGGGCCAGCGCGAGTGAGGATACCGTCGGGTAGCAGCCGGGCACCGCGATCCGCGTCGCACCGACGAGCTTGTCCCGGCCGCCCGGCAGCTCGGGCAGTCCGTACGGCCAGCTCCCGGCGTACGGGCTGCCGTAGTACTTCTCCCACGCAGCCGCGTCGGTGAGCCGGAAGTCGGCGCCACAGTCGATGATCACGGTGGACTGCGGCAGCTGTTCGGCGATCTCGGCAGACTTGCCGTGCGGCAGGCCCAGGAAGACGACGTCGTGACCGGACAGGTTGTCGATGTCGGTGGGGCCGAGGATCCTGTCCGCCAGCGGCAGCAGATGCGGGTGATGCGAGCCGAGCGTGCTGCCCGCGTTGCCGCCGGCCGTGAGCGCACCGATCACCAGCGATCCGTCGCGGTAGGCGGGATGTCCGAGCAGCAGGCGCAGAATCTCGCCGCCCGCGTAACCGCTCGCACCTGCGATCGCGACCTTGATCGTCGACCGGCTACCGGCCGTCGTAGCTCCAGAGTCTCCAGAAGTACCCATACGGATGATTATGCACCATCATGCAAATCTATTCATCCGGAGACCACTCGGACCGGTGCCAGGTCCGGACGTTTCGCGACGCGCCCCGCACCCGACGACGTTCCACGCACCCGCCGCCCCAGCCACGGCCCGAGGAACCGGACCGCCCACGCGGTGTCCGCACGAATCCGGCCCTGCACGGTAACCCGCGGGAGAGGACCCAGGCCGTCCTGCCAACTCAGGTCCGTACCGGGGAGCTCGAGCACCGTGGCGGCGGCCGCGGCGAGGCGATCGTGCCCATCCTCGTTGAGGTGCAGGCGATCCCAACTCCACAGCCGGGGGTCCGTCGCGACCGGGTAGGCCTCGAGGTCGATCACCGCGACGCCGTGCCGTTCCGCAGCCGCCCGGATCTCCGCGTTCAGCGCCGAGATCCGGCCCATGATCGCGCGTCCGCCCGGCATGCCGGCCCCGAGCGTCGGGAAGGCCATCGTCAGCACCCGCGCACCCGACGCGGTCAGGGCCTCGAAGGCGATCTCGAGTTCCGAAGCGATTGCCACAGGTTCGAACTTCGGACGCAGCAGATCGTTCACCCCGGCGACGACAGATGCCAGGTCAGGTTGCAGTGCCAACGCCGGACCCAGCTGGTCCTCCCGGACCTGGCGCGCCAACCGGCCCCGGATCGCGAGGTTGGCGTAGGACACCTCCGGGTTGATCTCCGCGAGTCGCTCGGCGAGCCGGTCCGCCCAGCCGCGGTAGCCCCGCAGATCGTCCCCGTCGTTGAGTCCTTCACTCTGGCTGTCACCGATCGCCACGAATCGACTGAACACGGTCACCCTTCACCTCGGTTGCGCCTGCTCGACGAGCCTAGACCTCGTGTCCTCAGCTGTCGTTCATCGATCGGCGAATCTCGTCGAGTCTGGTGCGGGCTGCCTTCTCCCGCGCCTGCCACTGCTCATCGACGTCCTGCCCGGCCCGGCTCTCGCGCTCCAGTTCCTCCGACCCGATGGCCGTGCCGAAACGTTCCTCGATCCGGTCGCGGACCCGATCGAACGTCGGGACTCCCGCTTCGGTGTAGTCGACGCCGGACGGCGGAGTCGTACCGATCATCGTCGGCGGCGGAACATCGGGCGGACCGGCGGGACGCGACGGGTCCGGTGGGACGTCGGCGGTGTGCCCGGCGCCCGCCGCGAGCATGGATGCCGCGGCGTGAATTGGAGCCAGCGCCGGTCGACCGGCCGTGACCGCAAGCACGACCGCCAGCAACTCGGCGTCGTCCAGACCGTGCAGGCGCGTGAGCGTCTCGTCCGAATCAACCATGAGGGGCTCCTCTCGATAGCACTGTCCAGGCTACCGAGAGGAGCCCCTCCCCGGTCGAACTCCGATGTCAGCCGCGCAGGACGGCCCCGACAGCGGTGGTGGCCGCCGCGACTGCCGAATCACGGGCCGCGCTGGCCTCGTCCTCGGTCAGCGTGCGGTCGGCCCCACGGAAACGGAGCGCAAACGCCAGCGACTTGCGGCCCTCGCCCACCTGCTCGCCTTCGAAGACGTCGAACAGACGGATGTCCTCGAGCAGTTCGCCGCCGCCGCTGCGGAGCGCCGCCTCGACCGCCGCGGCGGGCACCGACGTGTCGACGACGACAGCGACGTCCTGCAGGACCGCCGGGAAGGGCGAGACCTTGGGCGCCGGAAGCACCTCGGAGATCGGCAGCGCATCGAGGTCGATCTCGACGGCGCAGGTGCGGGCCGGCAGACCCGCACGCTCGAGCACCGCGGGGTGCAGCTCGCCGGCGTGACCGACCACGGTGCCGTCGAACACGACCTCCGCGCAGCGACCCGGGTGCCAGGGAAGGTACTGCGCGGCACGCAGTTCCACGGTGACACCGGCAGCGTCGGCGATCGTCCGGACGACAGCGAAGGCGTCCGATGCCTCGACCGCGCGGCCCGGGCCCCACGGGCCCGACGGCTCACGCATGCCCGAGAGCACGACGGCCACGTGCAGCGGCTGGGCCGGCAGCGATCTCTGCAGTTCCGCGATCTGCTCGTCGGTGGGCCGGCGATCGACCGGCAGCGCCTCGACGGGCTTGGTGTCCGCGCCCCGCTGCACCACCTGCGCGATGCCGTACAGCGCGAGGTCACGCTGGCCGCGAGAGTTGTTGCGTGCCAGCACTTCGAGCATGCCCGGCAGCAGAGTCGTCCCCAGTTCCGGTCGATCCGACTCGAGCGGGTTGAGCACCTTGGTGGTGTCACGACGCGGGTCGTCGGCATCCAGGCCCCAGGTGTCGAACACGGCGTGCGGCAGGAACACGGGCGGCAGGATCTCGACGCAGCCCGACGCGGCGAGCATGCGCCCGACGGCGCGGCGGCGCCGCTGCTGCGGGGTCAGGCCGCGACCGGCCGGGGCGTGCGGCAGCACCGACGGGATCTGCTCGAGCCCCTCGAGGCGCAGCACCTCCTCGACCAGGTCGGCGGGCTGCACCAGGTCCGGGCGCCACGACGGAGGCGTGACGACCAGCTGACCGTGACCGGTCTCGCTGACGCCGACCTCGACGGTGCAGCCGATCTGCGTCAGCCGACGCGCGGCCGTGCCGTTGGGGTAGGCGACCCCGGCCACCCGGTCGGGCAGGTCGATGTCCATCCGGATCTGCCCGGCCGGCGCCACGGCGCCGACATCGGTCAGCACGGGTTCGACCGTGCCGCCCGCGATCTCGACCAGCAGTGCGGCCGCGCGGTCGAGCGCCGGCAGCGCCACCTCGGGATCGACGACGCGTTCGTACCGCTTGCTCGCCTCGCTGATCAGCTTGTGCCGCCGCGACGTCTTGAACACCGCCAGCGGATCCCACGTCGCCGACTCGAGCAGGATGTCGGTGGTGCCGTCGTGGACCTCGGTGGAGGCACCACCCATGACGCCCGCGAGCGACACCGCACCGGAGTCGTCGGCGATCACGACGTCCTCGGGATCGAGGGTCCGTTCGATCCCATCGAGGGTGGTCAGCTTCTCCCCCGCCTGCGCACGACGCACGACGAGTCCGCCCTGGACCTTCGCCGCGTCGAACGCGTGCAGCGGCTGCCCGAGTTCGAGCAGCACGTAGTTGGTGACGTCGACCGCCGGCGAGATCGGGCGCACGCCCGACATCAGCAGGCGACGCTGCAGCCACCACGGGCTGACCGCCTTCGGGTCGATGCCGGTGATGCGGCGCGCCGTGAAGCGAGTGGCCTTGGACTCGGGCTCGACTGCGATGGGCCACGCCTCGCCGCCGTCCGACGGAAGCGCCGCGACCGCGGCCGGATCGACGAAGTCCAGATCGAAGCCACACGCCAGCTCACGTGTGAGCCCACGCACCGAGAAGCAGTAGCCACGGTCCGGCGTGATGTTCAGCTCGATGACCGTGTCGTCGAGGCCCAAGAGCACATTGGCGTCGGTGCCGGGCTCGGCCGTGCCGGGCTCGAGCACCAGGATCCCGGAGTGATCCTTGCCGATACCCAACTCGGACGCCGAGCACATCATGCCGTTGGACACCTGGCCGTACGTCTTACGAGATGCGATCGCGAACCCGCCCGGCAGCACGGCACCCGGCAGCGCCGCGATCACCAGGTCGCCCTCGGCGAAATTACGGGCGCCGCACACGATCTCCTGCGGCTCGTCGGCTCCGACGTCCACCTTGCAGAAACGGATCGGCTTCTTGAACTCGGTGAGTTCGGTGATCTCCCGGACCCGGCCGACCACCAACGGACCGGCCACAGGCTCGAGGGAATCGACCTCCTCGACCTCGAGACCGACACGGACGAACCCCGCGTCCAGTTCTTCGGGGCTCACCTGCCACCCGGGCGTTGCCCGCTGCAGGATCTCGGTCAGCCACGATTGCGCTACTCGCACGTCTACTCAGCTCTCTCGTTCTCGTCGCGATCAGGCCTGGACACCGAAGGGCAGCGTGAATCGCACGTCGCCCTCGACGATGTCGCGCATGTCGGGGATGCCATTCCGGAACTGCAGTGTCCGCTCGAGGCCCATGCCGAATGCGAAGCCCGAGTACTCGTCAGGGTCGATGCCGACCGCGCGCAACACGTTCGGATTCACCATGCCGCAGCCGCCCCACTCGACCCAGCCTGCGCCACCCTTCTTGCTCGGGAACCACACGTCCACCTCCGCGGACGGCTCGGTGAACGGGAAGTAGTTGGGGCGCATGCGCGTCCGGGTGTCGGGCCCGAACAGCGAACGCGCGAAGGCGTCGAGTGTGCCGCGCAGGTGTGCCATCGTCAGACCCTTGTCCACCGCGAGGCCCTCCACCTGCGAGAACACGGGGGTGTGCGTGGCATCGAGCTCGTCGGTGCGGAACGTGCGGCCGGGGCACACGACGTAGATCGGGATGTCGCGGGAGAGCATCGTCCGGACCTGCACTGGCGACGTGTGGGTGCGCAGCACCTGGCGCGAGCCCTCCGGCGCGATGTGGAACGTGTCCTGCATCGTGCGCGCCGGGTGGTCGGGCAGGAAGTTGAGCGCGTCGAAATTGAAATGCTCGGTCTCGACCTCGGGACCCTCGGCCACCTCCCAGCCCATGCCGACGAACACGTCTGCGATCTGCTCCGAGATGATCGTGATCGGGTGCCGGGCGCCCGCAGGACGGCGGTCCGACGGCAGCGTCACGTCGATGGACTCGGCGACCAGAACCGCCGCGTCCCGCTCCGCCAACAGCACCTCGCGGCGCGCATCGAAGGCCGTCGTCACCCGCGTGCGCGCGACGTTGACCCGCTTGCCCGCCTCGGCCCGCTCGCTACCGGGCAGTGCACCCAGACCGCGCTTGGCCAGCGCGATCGGGGCCTTGTCGCCGAGATGCTCGATCTTGGCCTTGGCGAGCGCATCGAGATCAGAGGAAGCCGCGAAGGCCTCCTCGGCCGCGACCGCGGCGGCGTTCAGCGACTCCTCGGTGAGTGCATTCGCATCGACAGTCGGCGGGGCGCCGCCCTCATTCTTAGCCACGACCGGTGCTACTCCTTGTCAATCGATGGATATCAGCGCGCGCAGGCACAACACTCGAATCGTAGGCGATTGCCCCAGCACGATTCGAACGAGTTCGTGGTCCGGTCAGGACTGCCGACCCTGCACCCGTGCGCTGGCGTACAGGCAGATCGACGCTGCCGTCGCCAAATTGAGGCTCTCGGCGCGGCCTCGGATCGGGATCCGAACGCGGTGATCGGCGCGTGCCGCCACCGCAGGATCGAGTCCGTGGGCCTCGTTGCCGAACAGCCACGCGGTCGGACGTGCCAACAGGTCGTCCGCCGCGTCGAGATCGACCTCACCGTCGGCCGCGGTCGCCAGAATCTGGATGCCCGCCGATGCGAGAGCGTCGAGCACTGCGTCGACGCTGCGTTCCCGCACGATCGGAAGATGGAACAGACTGCCGGCAGACGACCGCACACACTTGCCGTTGTGCGGGTCGACGCTGTCGCCGGCCAGGATCGCGGCGTCGGCGCCCACCGCGTCGGCCACGCGGATCACGGTGCCGGCGTTACCCGGCTCGCTGATCGCGACCGGGACCGCCAAGAGACGTGTCTGCGACGTCACGGCGGTGTCGAGCGGGACGTCGAGCAGGTCACACACCGCCACGACTCCGGGCGGTGTCACCGTGTCACTGAGCGCCCGGATCGCCCGGTCGGTGACCAGCGAACTGCGCACGCCGTCGGCGTCGGCGTGCTCGATCAGCCCGGGGTAGCGGTCCGCGGCGTGTTCAGTGAAGAACAGCTCGTGCACGGGCACGGAGGCGAGCGCCTCGGTGACGGCGTTCTCGCCCTCCACCAGGAAACGGCCCGTCTTCCTGCGCTCTGCGCCGCGCAGGAGCTTGACAGCAGAAACGACCCGTGGAGTCCGCTCGGTGAACGGTTCCACGGGTCGATTCCGGAACTGCTGACTCAGGCCGCTTCTCCGGCCGGAGCGTTGACGTCGGCCGGCAGAGCAGCCTTCGCCACGGCAACCAGGCCGGCGAACGCCGCGGCGTCGGAGACGGCCAGCTCGGCGAGGATCTTGCGGTCGACCTCGACACCCGCAGCCTTCAGGCCCTGGATGAAGCGGTTGTAGGTGATGTCGTTGGCGCGAGCCGCAGCGTTGATACGAGCGATCCACAGCTTCCGGAAGTCGCCCTTGCGCGCGCGACGGTCACGGTAGGCGTAGGTCATCGAGTGGAGCTGCTGCTCCTTCGCCTTGCGGTACAGGCGCGAACGCTGTCCACGGTAGCCACTCGAGGCTTCGAGAATCGAACGACGCTTCTTCTGGGCGTTGACTGCCCTCTTTACGCGTGCCACTGCAAAATCCTGTCAATCTTCGGGGCGCTCGTGCAGCCCCGTGCGGTCAAGGGTGGAAAGTGCTCAGATGCCGAGCAGGCGCTTGATGCGAGGAGCATCCTTGTCGCTGACGACGGCAACGCCGTCGAGACGACGGGTAACGCGGGAGCTCTTGTGCTCGAGCAGGTGGCGACGTCCGGCCTTCTGGCGCAGGATCTTTCCGCTACCGGACACCTTGAATCGCTTCGCGGTGCCGCTGTGGGTCTTCGACTTGGGCATGGAGTCCTCAGTTCTTGTGATCTGTACTTCGGTCTTCGTGAAGTGGTCCGGTCGGCCGACTAGCTGCTCGGCGTAGGAGCGGAGCCACCGTCTCCGGCGGCCGGCCTCGGCTGCGCAGCCTGAACTTCTTCCTGCGCCTTCGCGCGGGTCTTCGCACCCTTGTGCGGCGCCAGCACCATCGTCATGTTGCGGCCGTCCTGCTTGGCGGACGTTTCCACGAAACCCAGATCAGCGACGTCGGCGCCCAGGCGCTGCAGCAGACGGAAGCCCAACTCGGGCCGAGACTGCTCGCGACCACGGAACATGATCGTCACCTTGACCTTGGAACCAGCCTCGAGGAAGCGGACGACGTTACGCTTCTTCGTCTCGTAGTCGTGGTCGTCGATCTTGGGTCGAAGCTTCTGCTCCTTGATGACCGTCTGCTGCTGGTTCTTGCGCGATTCGCGCGCCTTCTGCGCCGTCTCGTACTTGAACTTGCCGTAGTCCATGATCTTGCAGACCGGCGGACGGGCGTCCGGCGCCACCTCGACCAGGTCGAGATCGGCCTCGAGTGCGACACGAAGCGCATCCTCGACACGCACGATCCCAACCTGCTCACCGCCCGGTCCGATGAGGCGAACCTCGGGGACGCGGATGCGCTCGTTGATGCGGGTCTCGGTGCTGATGGGGCCTCCTAGGTAGTGCGATGCAGTCCACTGACCGCGCCGCAGCCCGTGAGCCCTCTGCCCCAACAAGAAAGCCCCGCGTCGACGATGAACGTCGTGCGGGGCCCGATGTCGACCGGTGCGATGCCGAATCCGAAAACTCGGACCGTACATCCCCTCGAATGACCGAAGGAGCCGTCCAGCACTTCTACTGGGCGGCGACCGGACCACTGAACTGCACCTTCGGTGCCGCGCAGAGGTGGGAGTCGGACTCCACTTTGCTGCCCTGGCCGGAGCCGAGGGCGGTCGTGACGCACAGCCTAACACCTCCCGGGCCGGCGAACGAATCCGCCGTCGAGCGCACCACCCGGCCGATCTCGGACGCGATCCCGAATGGAATCCTGACAACATGACGCAGAACCCCGATCCGGCCGAAGCCGTCCAGCATGCCGAGGACGATCTCGACGATATTCGCGAGCTCGCCGACGTTCCCGCCATCGAGGTGATCAGCCGCGCCGCCGTCATGCTGATGAGCTCGGCCGCCGAGAAGCTGGGCCTGTCCGACCCCGAGCCCGAGAAGAGTCCGAACCTGGACCTCGACGAGGCACGACGGGTCATCACCGCACTGGCCGGTCTCGTCACCGCATCCGTCGAGTACCTCGGCCCGCACGCCGGACCGATTCGCGAGGGCCTCCAGGCACTGCAGAAGGCCTTCCGCGAATCGTCCGCGCACCCCGACGAGCCCGGCAAGGGCCCCGGAGAGAAGTACACCGGGCCGGTCTACTGACCTTCCGGACATAGGGCTGCCGTTCTCGAATCGAGCGGAAGCACGGAGACACCGGGCGGATACGACGAGTCGAATGCGAATTAACACCCGTAACGCCCGCCCCATTGGTAGCGTGCGGATGGCGTGATCTCGATCACGCGCTTCCCCTACCGGACCCTCGATTCAGAGGGCCGAACCAAAGGAGTCACACTATGGGTTCCGTCTCCAGCATCCTCAGCGGCCTGATCGGCGCCATCACCAACGGCGACATCGACATCACTGCCCTCCTGAGCGGCCTCCTCAACAGCTCCGCCGAGCAGCAGCAGGGTGGCGGCCAGTAGGTCCCGACTTTCCGGCGGCGGGGGCATCAGCCCCCGCCGCCGTTCTGTTTGTCACGACCCATTTCGCGGCACGGGCGGCGGCGTCGACGCTGCCGCGTCCCCGGCCCAGCCTCCACTCATGGCCGCCGCGAACAAGACGCCACCGATTCGAGCGTCGACGCGTTCATCGACGGCATTCCGGATCCCACCAGGCGAGCAGACGCGCGGCGACTCCAGTCGATCATGGAGGATGCGAGCGGCGAGCCGCCCGTGATGTGGGGAACGAACATCGTGGGCTTCGGCACCCGCCGCTACCGGTACGCCAGTGGACGGACAGGCGAGACCCCATTCGTCGGCTACTCCCCCAGAGGTACCGCACTGAGCCTCTACCTCGCCCTCGAGTTCGACGACGTACGCGAGGACCTCGACAAGCTCGGACCCCACCGACTCGGCAAGGGCTGCCTGTACATCACCCGACTCGCGGGCGTCGACGAGAAGGTCCTCATCGAACTGATCGAGCGTTCCGTGGCGGCCGCCCGACAACTCGGCGAGTCCTGAGCTTCGGTAACGACCTACGGGACTGCGGGTTCCCGGCCTCACTACCAGGCATTATTGGACAGATGTCCAATTTACCGCCTGGCCTGCGCAGACTCCCTGATCGATTACGAAGAACCAGTTTGCGAAAACCGTCCCGATTCGGCCCATCGTGTTGGTAGCGTGACCATCGCGTGACCAGGAAGTGATCCAGGTCACGCAAACCCCCCACTGGGTCCTTCCCCCGAAGGACCGATTCGAAGGAGAAAAACATGGGATCGATCACCGAAATCCTCCCCGGCCTGATCAGCGCACTCAGCAGCGGAGACCTCGACATCACCGCCCTGCTGGGCTCCCTGCTCGGTGGATCGTCCGAGCAGCAGCAGCCCTGAGCGGACGTCTGACAGCTTGACGGCGGTGGGAACCTCGGTTCCCACCGCCGTTCGTCTACCCAGGCGGCGCCGGCGACATCGCCCCCGGCGAGCGGCCTACTATCCGACCGTGGCGGCCTTCCTCGCACGCTTGCGGGGCGCAGTGCCAGCCTTGCCGGACGCGGTTCGGCGCGCTGCCGCACCGTTCGCGGCGGCCTGCGTCACCGAGAGCACTTCCTTCAGGAACCGCCCGGTGTAGCTCTCGGGCACGTCAGCGATCGCTTCCGGCGTTCCCTCGGCGACTACGGTGCCACCGCCCGAACCGCCCTCCGGGCCCATATCCACAACCCAGTCGGACGTCTTGATGACGTCGAGGTTGTGCTCGATCACGATGACAGTGTTGCCCTTCTCGACCAGACCGTTGACGACCTTGAGCAGCTTCCGAATGTCCTCGAAGTGCAGGCCGGTGGTCGGCTCGTCGAGGACGTAAACGGTGCGCCCGGTGGAACGCTTCTGCAGTTCCGCCGCGAGCTTGACGCGCTGCGCCTCACCGCCAGACAGTGTCGGTGCGGGCTGGCCCAGCCGAACGTACCCGAGTCCGACCTCGACAAGCGTCTTCAGATAGCGGTGGATCGAGGTGACGGGCTCGAAGAACTCGGCTGCTTCCTCGATCGGCATGTCCAGGACCTCGGCGATGGTCTTGCCCTTGTAGTGCACCTCGAGCGTCTCGCGGTTGTAGCGGGCGCCGTGGCAGACCTCGCACGGGACGTATACGTCAGGGAGGAAGTTCATCTCGATCTTCAGGGTGCCGTCACCGGAGCATGCCTCACACCGGCCGCCCTTGACGTTGAAGGAGAATCGTCCCGGCTGATAGCCCCGCACCTTGGCCTCGGTCGTCGCGGCGAACAGGGTGCGAATCTTGTCGAACACCCCGGTGTATGTCGCGGCGTTGGAGCGGGGCGTCCGACCGATCGGCGACTGGTCGACCTGAACCAGTTTGTCGAGCTGGTCCAAGCCGTTGATCCGAGTGTGCCGACCGGGGACCTGCCGTGCGCCGTTGAGCTTGTTCGCCATCACCGTGGCCAGGATGTCGTTGACGAGCGTCGACTTGCCGGAACCGGACACGCCGGTGACCGAGGTGAGCACGCCGAGCGGGAAGCTGACGTCGATGCCCCGCAGGTTGTTCTCCCGCGCTCCGACGACGGTGATCTGTCGTTTGCGATCCACCGCGCGGCGCTCGGACGGCACCTCGATAACGCTGCGACCCGAAAGGTAGGCACCCGTGAGGGATTCTTTGTTGTCGAGCAGCTCCTTGTAGGTGCCGCTGTGCACCACGCGACCGCCGTGCTCGCCGGCCAACGGGCCGATGTCGACGACCCAGTCCGACGTCCGGATGGTGTCCTCGTCGTGCTCGACCACGATCAGGGTATTGCCGAGATCCCGCAGCCGCGTGAGGGTTTCGATGAGACGGCGGTTGTCACGCTGATGCAGACCGATCGACGGCTCGTCGAGGACGTAGAGAACGCCGACGAGCCCGGAGCCGATCTGCGTGGCCAGGCGGATGCGCTGCGCCTCGCCGCCGGAGAGCGTCCCCGCGGCACGAGCCAACGACAGGTATTCGAGTCCGACGTCGAGCAGGAAGCCGAGCCGCGCCTGAACCTCCTTGAGGACCTGACCGGCGATCGCTTCCTCACGAGATCCCAGGGTGAGGCTGTTGAGGAACGCCGAGCACTCCGCGATGGAGAGTTCGCAAACCTGGGCGATCGACTTCTTGCCGTACGTCTCGGACGAGATCGTCACCGACAGGATCTCTGGGCGCAGCCGGGCGCCGTTACATGCGGGACAGGGCGTGTCGCGCATGTAGCCGTCGTAGCGTTCCTTCATCTGCTCGGACTCGGTCTGCTCGAGCCTGCGGTGCAGGAAGGGCATGACACCTTCGAACTCCGCATAGTAGGAGCGGGTTCGCCCGTAGCGATTCTTGTACTTGACGTGCACCTGCTCGGTACTGCCCTCGAGAATCGCCCGCCGGGCCTTGGCCGGCAGTTTGTTCCACGGCGTGGACATGTCGAAGCCCATGATGTCGCCGAGGCCCGACAACAGCCGTCCGAAGTACTCCGAACTCTGCCCCATCGACCACGGAGCGATGGCGCCGTCGTCGAGCGTCAGTTCGGGATCCGGCACGACGAGGTCCGGGTCGACTTCTTTGCGGATACCGAGGCCCGTGCACTCGGGGCACGCGCCGTACGGCGAGTTGAACGAGAACGACCGCGGCTCGAGATCGTCGATCGACAACGGGTGAGAGTTGGGGCACGCCAACTTCTCGGAGAAGCGCCGCTCGCGATCGGGCGCATCCTCGTCGCGGTCCACGAAATCGAGGACGACGATTCCCTCGGCCAAGCGCAGCGCCGTCTCGACGGAGTCGGTGAGTCGCTGCTTCGCGCTCGACTTGACGGTGAGGCGATCGACGACCACCTCGATGTCGTGCTTCTCCTGCTTCTTCAACTTGGGAGGGTCGGTGAGTTGGTGGACGACACCATCGACACGCACACGCGAGTAGCCCTGCGTGTTGAGCTGTTCGAACAAATCGACGAACTCGCCCTTGCGCGTCCGCACGACCGGGGCGAGAACCTGGAACTTGGTACCCGACTCCATCTCCAGCACCTGGTCGACGATCTGCTGCGGCGTCTGCCGCGCGATCTGCTCGCCACACACCGGACAGTGCGCCGTGCCCGCGCGCGCATAGAGCAGGCGCAGGTAGTCGTACACCTCGGTGATGGTGCCCACGGTGGAGCGCGGGTTGCGGTTGGTGGACTTCTGGTCGATCGACACCGCGGGCGACAGCCCCTCGATGAAGTCGACGTCCGGCTTGTCCATCTGTCCCAGGAACTGACGCGCGTACGCCGACAGCGACTCGACATAGCGTCGCTGCCCCTCCGCGAAGATGGTGTCGAACGCGAGACTGGACTTTCCGGAGCCGGACAGACCTGTAAAGACGATGAGGCTGTCCCGGGGCAGATCGATATTGATCCCTCGCAGATTGTGCTCACGCGCACCTTGCACGATCAGGCGATCCGCCACACGTATTCCCTTCTCGGTACAGCTTGATCGGACACTCGTCCGGGCGAAGCCCATGGTAGGCGCGGGCACCGACAAACTCGACGACCAGCGGGTTTCGGCGATGATCGACGGCAGCCGACAGCGACACCCCGATTCGACGGTAGCCTCCCGATCATGGAGCAGCAGCGCATCACCATCGACGACGACTACACGGGCGAGCTGTCCGGCAGTTCCGCGGCACAGCGACGAACTGTCCCCGGCGCCACGATCACGAAGATGTCCGTCGGTCCGATGGACAACAACACGTATCTGATCACGTGCTCCGCGACCGGAAGATCGCTGCTCATCGACGCCGCGAACGACGCGGGACGGATTTTGCAGCTCATCGACGAGCAGGCGCCGCAACTGGAGTTGATCGTCACGACGCACCAGCACCACGACCACTGGTTCGCGCTGGCCGAGGTCGCCGAGAAGACCGGCCTGCCGACCGCCGCGCACCCCCTCGATTCGGAGATCCTGTCGGTCACTCCCACGCGCAGCCTGGAGGACGGTGACATCGTGACCATGGGCGATCTCACCCTCGAAGTGATTCACCTGAGCGGGCATACACCGGGCGGTATCACGCTCGCACTCACCGAGAACGACGGCGACGGGCGCGTCCACCTGTTCACCGGAGACTCGCTCTTCCCGGGTGGCGTCGGCAAAACCCCCGACGCCGAGCGCTTCGCGTCGCTCGTGGACGACGTCGAGACCAAGCTGTTCGCACGGTTCCCCGACGACACCGCCTTCTACCCCGGCCACGGCAAGGACTCCACCCTCGGCGCCGAGCGCCCGCACCTTCAGGAATGGCGCGAACGGGGCTGGTGACAGCTTGTGACGGCACCGAGCTCCAACGGTGCCGTGCCGAATGATCCCTACCTGGATACGGTGGAAACACAATCCAGGTAGGGAGGCCCCATGATCGTTCGCCGTATTGCCCGCCCGCTTCTGTCCACCGTGTTCATTGCCGGTGGCATCGATTCACTGCGGAGCCCCTCACAGAAGGCGCAGGCCGCCGCGCCGTTCCTCGAGAAGAGCGTCGAGACGCTTCCCGGCGTCGTCACGGACAAGCTGCCGTCGGACCCCGAGACACTGATCAAGATCAACGCCGCCCTGCAGGTCGGGGCCGGCGCACTCCTCGCGATCGGCAAGGCTCCGCGCGCGTCAGCACTGGTCCTGGCCGGAACTCTGGTCCCGACGACCGTCGCGGGACACGACTTCTGGAACGTCGAGGACCCGCAGCAGCGCGCGATGCAGCGCATGCAGTTCTTCAAGAACCTCACCATGCTCGGCGGGCTCCTGATCGCCGCGGTCGACACCGAGGGCAAGCCGTCGCTGGGTTGGCGTGGCCGCCGCGCAGCGCGCAAGGCACAGGCGACCGTGGTGGACGCCTTCTCGAGCGGCGACGACGGCGCCGACCACGCCGACCACGCCGTGCAGGTGGTCTCCGACCGTGCCCGATCCGCCGCCGAGCAGGCCGGTGAGCGCGGCGGAGAACTGCTCGACGCCGCCCGCGTCCGGGGCGCTGCGCTGGCACATCTCGCCAAGGAACGTGGGGCGGAACTGGGCGAGGTCGCCCGCGAACGCGGCCCCGTCCTCGCGGAGGTGGCGCGTGAGCGCGGCACCGAGCTGGCCCACCTGGCACGGGAACGCGGCACGGAATGGGCCGCCACCGCGAGCGAGCAGGGTGAGGAGCTCAGCCGCCGGGCCCGCAAGCAGGCCGAGCGTGCGCTCGCGACTGCACGGGCGAAAGCTGCGGAACTTCAGGACTGACCGACACGTCGACGGAAGGTCGCCGAGATGCCCACTGATCGATCGCAAGATTCCGATCCGCATCTGAAGGATCAGGAACTGTACGAGAAGCTCCGCGACGAAGGCGAGTCCAAGGAGAAGGCGGCCCGCATCTCCAATGCCGCCGCCGACGAGGGCCGTTCGTCGATCGGCCACAAGGGCGGCAAGGCGGAGAATTACGAGGACCGAACCGTCGAAGAACTGCGCGACCGGGCCGCGGAACTGGGGCTCACCGGGTACTCGTCGATGAAGAAGTCAGAGTTGATCTCAGCGCTCCGCAACCACTGATCGGGTCGGGCTCGACGACGCGCGTGGCCGGCGGGAACTGCTTCGCGCCGTAGCGAGTCGATCGCCGCACGCATCAGCGCCGCGGCGATCGGCCCCGCTGTCGTCGAGCCCGACAACCGTCGCAATGGCAGTCAATCGTCGCTCCAAGCTGCACTCGACTGTCAGCCCGTCGCGGCATTCTCCGTTCCGCTACCGGCGGGGAAGGCGCGGATCAGTTTCCGGTTCGCGAACTCGAACAGACCCAGGTCGCTCAGCTCGCGTCCGAAGCCCGAACTCTTCACACCCCCGAATGGGAGTTCGGGCTCGGTCGACGTCGGGTGGTTGATCCACACCATCCCGCTGCGAATACGGTCGGCGACCGATCGGGCACGGTCGGGGTCCGATCCGAAGACCGTGCCTCCGAGACCGAACCGAGTCGAATTGGCGAGTCGAATTGCCTCGTCCTCGTCCCCGACCCGATATACGACGGCGACCGGTCCGAAAAGTTCCTCGGCGAAGGCTTCCATGTCCGGCGTCACGTCCGTCAGCACCGTTGCCTCGATGAAGGCTCCGTTCCCGTCCGGCCCGCGGTCGAGTGGACGGGCGCCTCCGACCGCGACCGTGGCGCCCTTGTCGAGTGCGTCGTCGATCTGGTCCAGCAGTGTCTGCGCCGCCTGCTCCGAGGACAGCGGACCCAGTGTGGTCTGCGGGTCCGAGGGGTCCCCCACCACCAGATCCGCAAAACGCCGCGACAGTCCGTCGACGAAGTCGTCGTAGATCGCCTCCGGCACGATGAATCGTTTCGAGGCGACGCAACTCTGCCCGGTGTTCCCGAGCCGACCCGCGGCGGCGGCCGACAGCGTTGCGTCCGGGTCGTCCGCATCGAGCACGACGAACGGGTCGCTGCCACCCAGCTCGAGAACGCACTTCTTGAGATGTCGGCCCGCAATCTCGGCCAACGATGCGCCGGCCCGCTCACTGCCAGTGAGCGATGCCCCCTGGATCGCCGGATTCGCGACCACCCTCTCCACGTCCGAGATCTGAAGGAAGACATTGTTGTAGACGCCGACGGGTGCACCGGCTTCGGTGACGATCTTCTCGAGTTCCAGTGCCGTCTGCGCACACGAGCTGGCGTGCTTGAGCAGGATCGTGTTGCCCACCAACAGATTGGGGGCGGCAAACCGCGCCACCTGGTACAGCGGGAAGTTCCAGGGCTCGATTCCGAGGAGTACTCCCAGCGGCTCCGTGATCAGCTCGGCGGAGCCCTTCTCGACCTCGATCCGGCGCGGACCCAGGAAGCCCGGCCCCTGCTCGGCGTAGTAGTCGAAGATGTCCGCCGCCAGATCGACCTCGGCGCGACTCTCACCGATCAGCTTGCCCATCTCCCGCGTCACGAGCGCCGCGAGATCGTCCTTGCGTTCCCGAATGATCTCGGCCGTCCGCGCGAGAATCCGTGCGCGCCGCTCGACGGGTTCCTCCCGCCATTGCTCGAACGCTGCGTCGGCGCGCTCGACGATGGCATCGATCTGCTCGCCGACGAGATACGGATACTCCGCGATGGATCGTCCCGTGTACGGATCCACCGTGTGAAACGGTGTCGGGTCGGGACCCGACGCGCTCATCGGTTGCACACTGGTCGAGGTCATGCGCACTCCCCCTTCATCTCGGTTGCTCGGGTAGCTTCGCTTGACGCAGTACCCCGATCGGGCTCCGGTCATGCATGCCGCACCGTCGCGATCCCGCAAGCTGGGATTCTGCGCGAGAGCTCGCGGCGCACTAGAATGCTTGGGCGCTTTCTGCCGTTCCAACCTAGGAGACCTTCTTGCCGGACGAGGCCCCCGTGCACCCCGAACTCGAGCACGAGCAGGGGTACGTGTCGATGCTCTACGAGCGCCTGGACGGCCTGCGGGCGTACGCGAAGAACCGGCTCAGCCGCGTGCTCCTCGAGACCGGCGGAACTCCTCAGGCGCGAAGCGAACGCGAGTCGTTCACCCAGATGTACTCCGAGGACCTGGCCCGCTACGACGCCGCCGAGAACGGCCTGTGCTTCGGCCGGATCGACGGCGACGGCGAGCCGCGCTACGTCGGACGCGTCGGCATCCTCGACGAGGACGGCGACTACGACACGTTGCTGCTCGACTGGCGGGCACCGCTCGCCCGCCCCTTCTACCTCGCCACACCCGCCGCCCCGGAAGGCGTGACCCGCCGCCGGCACATCCGCTCACGACGTCGGACCGTGACCGCGCTCAACGACGAATACCTCGACCTCGACGCGGCGCAAGCTCACGACAGTAGCGGTGCCGGCGGAGTCGCGGGCGAGAGTGCTCTGTTGTCCGCTCTCAACGCGGCCCGCACCGGCCAGATGCACGACATCGTCGAGACCATCCAGAGCGAACAGGACGCCGTCATTCGGTCCACCCACCGAAGCGTCCTCGTCGTCCAGGGCGGACCGGGCACCGGCAAGACCGCCGTCGCCCTGCACCGTGCCGCCTACCTGCTCTACACATACCGGCAGCAGTTGGAGAAGGCCGGCGTCCTGATCGTCGGACCCAATGCCACGTTCCTCGACTACATCAGCCAGGTGCTGCCGTCGCTCGGTGAGACCGGTGTTTTGCTGTCCACGATCGGCGACCTCTACCCCGGTGTCCGAGCCAGCCGCGAAGACTCGCTCTCGGCGGGCGAACTCAAGGGCGCGCTCACAATGGTCGACGTGCTCAAGAAGGCGGTCCGTGACCGCCAGGACCTGCCGAAGGCACCCATCGAACTGCGCTTCGACACCTATCCGATCACGCTCGACCGCAAGATCGTCACCCGCGCTCGCGGGCGTGCCCGATCGTCCCGGCGCCCGCACAATCTGGCGCGGCCGATCTTCGTGTCCGCAGCGATCGAGGCGCTCGCCGACCAACTCGCGGCCACGCTCGGCATGAATGTCGTCGACGGTTCGAACCTGCTCAGCCGCGACGACATCGCCGACATGCGCGACGAGATGCGAGAGGATCCGGCGATCATGTCTGCGCTCGACGCACTGTGGCCGGATCTGACGCCCCAGCAGGTGCTGACCGATCTGCTGCGCTCCCCCGCACGGCTGGCATCGGCGGCCCCGGATCTCACGGATGCCGAACGGGCCGTGCTCCTCCGCACCGAGGGCGTGGGATTCAGCGCGGCCGATGCTCCACTGCTCGACGAGCTGGCCGAACTCCTCGGTGTCGACGATGCCGCCGAACGCGAACGCGCGCAACGTCGCTGGCGGGCTCAGATCGCTGACGCGCAGGGCGCGCTGGACATCCTCACGGGTTCGGCACCGCAGGACCTCGAGGACGAGATGGACCCCGAGATCCTCATGGCGTACGACCTCATCGACGCCAGTCAGCTCGCCGAACGGCAGGAACTCGGCCGACACCAGACCACTGCCGAGCGCGCTGCCGGGGATCGCACCTGGACCTACGGCCACGTGATCGTCGACGAGGCTCAGGAGCTGTCGGAGATGGCGTGGCGGATGCTGATGCGCCGCATCCCGAACCGCTGGATGACGCTCGTCGGCGATACGGCACAGACCGGCGACCCGGCCGGCAGCTCGTCCTGGCAGGACGTCCTCGGACCGTATGTCGCACAGCGCTGGAAGCTGACCGAGCTCACCGTCAACTACCGGACGCCCTCGGAGATCATGGACTTCGCGCACCGGGTGCTCGCGGAGATCGACCCGAGCCAGACGGTGCCGCGCTCGGTGCGTGCATCGGGCCACGCGCCATGGGCGCAGCGGGTCGATACGTCCACGGTCCTCGACGAGGTCCGGCGGCGGGTCGCCGAAGAGTCCGGTCCCGGCCTGACCGCCGTACTCGCCGGCCACGATCACGTCGCCGAACTGGCCGATCTGCGATCGGAGTCGGTGAGCGTGCTGACCGTCAAGGACGCAAAGGGACTCGAGTTCGATTCCGTCATCATCGTCGAGCCTCAGAATCTTCTCGACGAGTCACCGCGCGGCATGAACGACCTGTACGTCGCGCTGACACGAGCGACCCAGCGACTCGGCATCGTGCATGCCCGCCCACTGCCCGCGGTGCTCGGGGCACTCGACGAATCCGTGGTCGCACGAAATTGATTGCGTAACCCCCGCCCTCGCGGGTCGGCGAGGCGGTACCGTGCCCCGGGGCCCGGTTCCCGTCTCGACGGCCCGGATCGTCGCTTACACCACAGGAACAGGAAGTATCCGTGACCAAATCGCGTCTGTCGGGGCGCGCTGTGCGCGCACTCCCCACCGCATTGGTTGTAGGTGGAATCGCGATATCAGCGGGAGCGTGCGGCGCCACGAACCCCTCTCAGGATCCCGCCGGGCCGATCACGGAATCGTTCGAGCCGTCCACGAACGCGACCGTGGCCGACGCTCGCACGACGCACCTCACCGAGGTGCTCGCGACTGCAGGATTCCCGGCGGTCGTCCCCCCACAGACACTGTTCGCGCTGGCCGACGGGGTGTGCCGGCAAACGGCCACCGGCACACCCGATTCGGCAATCCTCACCCACCTGGGCCCGACCGCAGCCTACGCGGCGAGCCAATCCGGCGGCGCACTCACCGCGGATCGGGCGGCAACGGTGTTGCTGGTTTCGACGCGCAGCGACTTCTGCTGAACCGAATGGTCAGAGCACCGTATGGACGATCAGGACGTCCGAGGTGGATTTGCGTGCCGCGTCGGACGGAACCGAACCCAGGAGGCGACCGGTCAGCGTGTTGAGGCCACGATTGCCCACCACCAGGAGGTCGGCCTCCACCTCATCGACCAGCGCAAGAAGAGAATCCACGGGCGCACCGACCACGGCCCGCTCGACGATCTCCTTCGCGCCCGCCGCGACGGCGCGCTCACGAGCGGTCCGAAGGATCTCGTAGGTGGGCGCCGAGCCCGTCACCTGGTAGGCGTCCTCACGCAGCGTGTCCTGCGCAACCTCGGTGTCCTTCGGGTCTGCCGGGTAGTAGGCGCACGCGATCACGAGCTTCGCCCCCGCCGCTCCAGCGAGGGCCGCGGCCTTGTCGACTGCCCGGAACGACGAATCCGATCCATCGGTACCGACGACGACTGTCCGGTAGGCGCTCATTCATTCCTCCATCATGTGTGCGTTCGATCGAGGATTGTGGCAGCGTGCCCTGTTCGACCGAGTTCACCGTTCGCTGCGCTGACACTATCCGCATCAGCGCGCGGTCAGGTGGAATTGCGGCACAACATGCTTCATCCCCCGGTGGACGGACCCACCCCTGGCACCATTTCACCACGGGATCCGCCCGATCGGCGACGCGTTAGCGTGACTCGCCGTAGCGGGGGCCGAACAGCGACTCCGGGAACAGCCCCGATTTCCGCACAGTGCGGCACCACGGCGCGGCGAGCTCGGCGAGACACGCGGCACCGTCCTCCCCCAGGCCCGCCCACGGGGCCGATGCGAGCTCGTCGGTGAGATCCTCCACGACCTCTCGCAATTCGCGACCATCGGCGGTGAGCTCGCCGCCGGAGGTCAACAGTTCACGGTCGATCAACCCGCCGACCGCGGCGCCCCAGTCCTCGGAACTCCATCCACGGCGCGACTTCGCGAAGGACTTCTGGAAACCGATTCCTGCGGCGGTGTGGGTGATCAATGCCTCGAGGCCGCTGAGCCCGGCCGTCTGCAGCGCCGCGACGTGACCGTCGCCGCGGTACTCGCGAAGCAGCGTCAGCGCATGCCACAGCACGAGGTGCGGCTCCTCGGGCCATTCCAGCGTCGCGTATCCGGCGTACAGCGGTCGCCCGTCGACGCCCGGAATTGCCTGTGCCGCAATGGCTGCGAGTTGAGCGGCCTCCGACATCTCCGCCGACCCGATCACCTTCTCTCCGAGCAGCGTGCGATAGGCGGCATCGACGCCGCGGTACCGCGCCTGCACGACCGCTTCGGGATCCGCCAGCTTCCAGGCGCGCGGCACCACGTCGGCGATCAACGCGGGGTTGAAGTTGTAGAAGACAGCGGTCACGACCCCTGCCGACACCGCCCCCATCGGTGCGGAGCGTCCGGCGAAGTAAGTCATTCGGCCCGACTCGAGGCCGCTCCCCACAAGTTCCGCTTCGACCTCGGGTGCGAAGTAGGCGAGCGAATGCAAGAGTTCGAGCGAACGCGCGGTGCGCCCGGCGAGATGTACGTCCATGTCCAGGAAGCGTAGTGGGGACTACTTCAGGCCCGCCGCGTCCATCCCTCGTAGCTCCTTCTTGAGATCCGCGATCTCGTCCCGCAGACGTCCCGCGAGTTCGAACTGCAGGTCGCGCGCGGCGTTCATCATCTGATCTGTGAGTTCCTTGACCAGATCCGCCAATTCAGCGCGCGGCATCGACTTGATGTCCCGGCCTTCGTAGATGCCGGCACTCACTGCGCGACCGGCCGCGCCCTGCGCGCGCCGACCGCGGCTGGCGTTGCGCCCAGACCCGCCGATCTCGACCTCGGTGTCCTCGGCCTCCTCGTAGACCTGGTCCAGGATGTCGGCGATCTTCTTGCGCAGCGGCTGCGGGTCGACGCCCTTCTCGAGGTTGTACGCGATCTGCTTCTCGCGGCGCCGCTCGGTCTCCTCGATCGCCCGCTGCATCGAGTCGGTGATCTTGTCGGCATACATGTGCACCTGGCCCGACACGTTGCGGGCCGCGCGACCGATCGTCTGAATCAGGCTGGTGGTGCTGCGTAGGAAGCCCTCCTTGTCGGCGTCGAGGATCGCGACCAGCGAGACCTCGGGCAGGTCGAGACCCTCCCGCAGCAGGTTGATGCCCACCAGGACGTCGTACTCACCCAGTCGCAACTGGCGCAGCAACTCGACGCGACGGAGCGTGTCGATGTCCGAGTGCAGGTAACGCACCCGGATGCCGAGCTCGAGGAGATAGTCGGTGAGGTCCTCGGACATCTTCTTGGTGAGCGTCGTGACGAGAACCCGCTCGTCACGTTCGGTGCGCTGACGGATCTCGTGCACGAGGTCGTCGATCTGCCCCTTCGTCGGCTTGACCACGACCTCCGGATCGACCAGACCCGTCGGACGGATCACCTGCTCGACGAACTCGCCGCCCGCCTGCCCCAGTTCGTAGCGTCCGGGGGTGGCCGACAGATACACCGTCTGCCCGATACGGCCGGCGAACTCCTCCCACGTGAGGGGCCGATTGTCAGTCGCCGACGGCAACCGGAACCCGAACTCGACGAGGTTCCGCTTGCGCGACATGTCGCCCTCGTACATCGCGCCGATCTGCGGCACGGTCACATGCGACTCGTCGATGACGAGCAGGAAGTCCTCCGGGAAGTAGTCGATCAGCGTCGCGGGCGCCGATCCGGCCGGACGACCGTCGATGTGCCGCGAATAGTTCTCGATGCCGGAGCAGAATCCGACCTGCTTGATCATCTCCAGGTCGTACTGGGTGCGCATCCGGAGCCGCTGCGCCTCGAGCAGTTTGCCGCGATTCTCGAGATCCGCCAGCCGCTCCTCGAGCTCGGCTTCGATGTCGTGGACGGCTCGCTCCAACCGCTCCGGCCCGGCAACGTAGTGCGTGGCCGGGAAGATCCGCACGGTGTCCACCTGCCGCACGACATCTCCCGTCAGGGGGTGCAGGTAGTAGAGCGCCTCGACCTCGTCGCCGAAGAACTCGATCCGGACCGCGAGTTCCTCGTACGACGGGATGATCTCGACCGTGTCCCCCCGGACGCGGAACGAGCCGCGGGTGAAGGCCATGTCGTTCCGGTTGTACTGCACGTCGACCAGCAGGCGCAGCAGCGCGTCACGATCGACTTCGACACCGACCTCGAGCTGAACCGACCGGTCCAGGTACGACTGCGGAGTACCGAGGCCGTAGATGCACGACACCGAGGCAACCACCACGACGTCGCGGCGCGACAGCAGGCTCGACGTCGCCGAGTGCCGGAGCCTCTCGACGTCGTCGTTGATCGAGGAGTCCTTCTCGATGTAGGTGTCCGTCTGCGCGATGTACGCCTCCGGCTGGTAGTAGTCGTAGTACGACACGAAGTACTCGACAGCGTTGTTGGGCAACATCTCCCGGAGCTCGTTGGCGAGCTGAGCCGCGAGAGTCTTGTTGGGCGCCATCAGCAGGGTGGGCCGTTGCACTCGTTCGATCAGCCAGGCCGTCGTCGCCGACTTTCCGGTTCCGGTCGCGCCGAGAAGAACGATGTCCTTCTCCCCCGCACGCAACCGGCGCTCGAGATCATCGATGGCCTGCGGCTGGTCGCCCGCCGGCTCGTACGGACTCACGACCTGGAAGCGCGCCTCGGACCGTTCGACCTCGCTGACGGGTCGGAACTCGGAATGGGCCACCACAGGGTGCTCGGATGCGAACGCCATGACTCCAGGGTATGCGCCGGTACCGACAAGTTCTGATAACGCCTCCTCCCGGCAGGGGCGATCAACACTGCCGAGCGAGGCGTCAGCCTGTACTTTCTACCTGTATGGAGAACGTCGAACGGGGCGCCGGGAAGTTCACCGCAGAAGCCGTCGCGCCCGTGCCGCCCACGTACGTGCCGACGATCGACCTGGGGCCCGCACACCGCCCGAAGACTGAGTTCTTCAACGTCACCGAGGGCACCAACACCGATCCCAAAGGCTACGTCCGCCCGGTGGACCACTTCCGGCTCGAACCGTGGGGTCTCTACATGGCACGGACCGCCGATCACCCGCAGTTCCACTACCTGGAGTCGTGGCTGATCCCGGATCTCGGAATCCGCGCATCCGTCTTCCACTTCCACCCGTATCACGAGCGCGATCAGGACCACTACGTCGACATCGGCGACTTCACGCGGGGTCCGGACGTCTGGAAGTCGGAGGATCACTACCTCGACCTGGTCGTCCGCACCGGGCGCGAGACCGAGCTCCTCGACGTCGACGAGCTGATCTCGGCGACCGCCCATGGTTACATTTCGCCGCGGACGGCCGACCGGGCGATCCAGCGCGCGGTTGCCGCAGTGGACGGCATCGCCGCCCACGGTCACGACATAAACGCGTGGCTAGCGTCGAAAGGCATGCCGATCACCTGGCGGTGACGACGATCTCAGTCGCCGGGCGTCCAGCCCGTCGACTCGGCCCACGCCCACGCCCGCTGGTAGCCCAGATCGAACCAAGGGGCGAGGGCTTCGGTGTAGGCCGTCACCGCGTCGTCCTCGTGCAGGTTCTCGGCGGCCGTCGCCACCGCGGACTGCTTGACCGCTACGAAGTCCGCGCGAGCATCCTCGTCAGCGTTCAGCCAGTCCCGCAGGAGCAACGCGAACTGCTGCCCGGGCCACCCCTCGACACGCAGGCTGATGTGCACGGGCCGACCGGGATCCGCACCGCCGTGTGTCCGCTTGTCCCACAGACCCGGATCGCCCTCGCCACCGACCCCGTATGCCGGCCTGGGTGAATCGCGGTTCTCGTCGGCGAGGCGCGGGAACCCGGCTGCCGCGAGCGGATCGGCGAGCGCGTCGGCGGCCGCCAGGTCCTTCACTGTGATCTGGATGTCGATCAGGTCGCGCGAATCGAGACCGGCCACGGCAGTGGACCCGACGTGATCGACCCGGACGGCGTGGTCTCCGCACACCAGACGTAAACGCTCGACGAGTCGGCGCCCCTGGGCGGCCCACTCGGGATTCGACGGGCGCACGATCGGCGGCACCGACACCGCCGTCCCCGCCCGCAGGTTCGCCTCGAAGGGCAGCAAGCGGTCCTCGAACAGAGCTCGGGCCTGTTCCCGAATCAACTCGGGAGCACCGCTGTTGTCGAGGAGGACGTCGGCCGCAGCACGGCGCTGCTCGTCGGACGCCTGCGCCGCGATCCGCGCACGCGCGTCCGCCTCCGGCATCCCCCGCAGCTCGACGAGCCGTCGGACCCGCTCCTCCTGGTCGACGTACACGACGACTACCAGGTTGAACGCAGCGCCCATTCGCCCCTCCACCAGGAGGGGGATGTCCTGTACGACGATTCCGTCGGCGGGCGCGCCGTCGACGAGTTCCGCGGTGCGCGCACCGATGCGGGGATGGAGAATCGAGTTCAGCAGCAGCCGCGAGTCGTCGCTGCCGAACGCCTCCTCCGCCAACGCCGGCCGGTTCAGCGAACCGTCGTCGTGGAGGATCCCAAGTCCGAACGCGTCGACCAGAGCCGCGAGGCCCGGGGTGCCGGGTTCTACAACTTCTCGCGCGATCAGATCGGCGTCGACGATCACTGCCCCCAACTCCGCGAGGACCTTCGACACGGTCGACTTGCCGGCTCCGATGCCTCCCGTGAGGCCCACTCTCAACACGTCGACCAGTCTCTCACCAAACACGCCGAAGATCATCTATGCGCCAAATGACGGGGTTCTTCGACCTGGTCAGATACCCTTTCGGTGACCGTCCGACAGCCGATTCGAGATTCGAGTAGGAGAAGCGCATGCCCAGCAATCCCACCCGTCCCGGTCGGCACCGTCTCGGCATGGAGAGCGGCATTCACGTCATCCTCATACCCGAGGTCGCGTCGGCACTTGCCGAGCATCGACGCAACTGGTTCACCAGTATGTTGAGCCCCGCCCGCCACAGCTTCGCGAGCATCAAGAAGCGAACGGCGACCATGCCCACCCGTTGGGTGCCAGCCGCAGCGAACTGACCGCACGCACGACACACGATGGCCCGATCCCACAAGGGATCGGGCCATCGTCGTATCCGCACCCGGGAATCTGCGGGAACGAACAGAAGACCCCGGCCCTGGATGAACAGGGCCGGGGTCTTCCGGTAGATCAGACCTGAATGCTCAGGCCACTGCTATCAGGCGTTGCCCGACAGCTTCTCACGCAGAGCAGCGAGCTGCGCATCGCTGGCCAGCGAGCCACCAGCGGACTCGGAGGGTGCAGCAGCATCCTCGTCGTCGGAGCCCGACTCGGAGGAGTAGTTGGTGCCCGAAGCGCCGGCCGCAGCCTCAGCAGCCTCGTCGGCAGCCATCTTCTCCATCTGAGCGGTGTGCATCTTGTGGCGACGCTCAGCCTCGGCGTAGCGGCCTTCCCACTCTTCACGCTGCTTGTCGAAGCCCTCGAGCCATTCGTTGGTCTCGGGATCGAAGCCCTCGGGGAAGATGTAGTTGCCCTGATCGTCGTACGAGTCGGCCATGCCGTACTTGGACGGATCGAACTCGGCGTTGTAGTCCTCGTTGGCCTGCTTCAGCGACAGCGAGATGCGGCGACGCTCGAGGTCGATGTCGATGACCTTGACGAGCGCATCGTCGCCGACGCCGACAACCTGGTCCGGAACCTCCACGTGGCGCTCGGCCAGCTCGGAGATGTGGACGAGGCCTTCGATTCCCTCTTCGACACGCACGAACGCACCGAACGGAACCAGCTTGGTGACCTTGCCGGGCACGATCTGGCCGATGGCGTGGGTGCGGGCGAACTGACGCCACGGATCTTCCTGGGTCGCCTTCAGCGACAGGGAGACGCGCTCGCGGTCCAGATCGACGTCGAGAACCTCGACGGTGACCTCGTTGCCGACCTCGACAACCTCGGACGGGTGATCGATGTGCTTCCAGGACAGCTCGGAGACGTGAACCAGGCCGTCGACGCCACCCAGGTCCACGAAGGCACCGAAGTTGACGATGGAGGACACGACGCCCTTGCGGACCTGGCCCTTCTGGAGCTGGTGCAGGAACTCGCTGCGGACCTCGGACTGGGTCTGCTCGAGCCATGCGCGACGCGACAGGACCACGTTGTTGCGGTTCTTGTCGAGCTCGATGATCTTGGCCTCGATCTCCTTGCCGACGTACGGCTGGAGGTCGCGGACGCGGCGCATCTCGACGAGCGAAGCGGGAAGGAAGCCACGGAGACCGATGTCGAGGATGAGGCCACCCTTGACGACCTCGATGACGGTGCCCTTGACGGCCTCGTCCTTCTCCTTGAGCTCCTCGATGGTGCCCCAGGCGCGCTCGTACTGAGCACGCTTCTTCGACAGGATCAGTCGACCTTCCTTGTCCTCCTTGGTGAGGACCAGGGCTTCGACCGCATCGCCCACGGAGACGACCTCATTGGGGTCGACATCGTGCTTGATGGAGAGCTCACGGGAAGGGATGACGCCTTCGGTCTTGTAACCGATGTCGAGAAGGACCTCGTCGCGGTCGACCTTGACGATGGTGCCTTCGACGATGTCGCCATCGTTGAAGTACTTGATCGTGGCGTCGATGGCGGCGAGGAAGTCCTCGGCGGAGCCGATGTCGTTGACGGCTACCTGCGGCGAGGTCACGGTGTTGGAGGGCATATGTTGAGTTGCTCCGGACGGGTTGTTAGTCGGTTGACGGTGTTTGTCAGACAGGCGGATCGGAGTGCCGTAAGTTCCGACGCAAATGCCGGATCCGACCGATCTTCCGGTCCACCACGAGATCTCTCGGACGACCCTGCCGACCCAAACTGCAGCCGGCGGCGAATCGCACCGAAGACACTCGCGAGCAACAGGGTACGCGACCTCCGGCTAGCTGGGCAAACTCCGGCGTCACCGACGCGTCCGACGCCGACGACGGGCGGGCACGAGGCGTTCCGTCCCCGGCATCTAGGCTTGATCTCCATGTCCGACGATCGTCATGCCGCCGCCATCTCCACGCTCGGAACCAGCGGGGTTGCCCGCGCCCGGATCGGTTCGGCCGCGAGCGAACGGGCCAGTCGCGCGTGGTGGGACGCCGATGCCGACGACTACCACCGCACCCACGGCGAGTTCCTGGGCGTCGAGTCGAGCGCCGGCGAGTTCGTGTGGTGCCCCGAGGGGCTGCACGAGGGCGATGTGCATCTCCTCGGTGACGTCGCAGGTAAGCGCATCCTCGAGGTCGGCTGCGGTTCGGCGCCGTGCGCGCGATGGCTCGCATCGCAGGGCGCCGACGTCGTCGGCCTCGATCTGTCGATGGGAATGCTGGCCCGCGGCGTGTCTGCGATGGACCAGGCCGGTGGGCGGATTCCCCTCGTCCAGGCCGGCGCCGAGGCGCTGCCGTTCGCGGACGAGAGCTTCGACCTCGCATGTTCGGCCTTCGGGGCGGTTCCGTTCGTCGCGGATTCCGCACAGGTCATGGCCGAGGTCGCGCGAGTGTTGCGGCCGGGCGGACTGTGGGTGTTCGCGGTCAATCACCCGATCCGGTGGATCTTCCCCGACGATCCCGGACCGCGTGGTCTCACCGCGACGCTCCCCTACTTCGACCGCACGCCGTACGTCGAGGTCGACGACGAAGGCGTCCCGACCTATGTCGAGCACCACCGAACGATCGGGGACCGCGTCCGCGAAGCCGTCGGTGCCGGCCTCGAGGTTCGCGACATCATCGAACCCGAATGGCCCGAATGGCTCGACCGAGAGTGGGGCCAATGGAGTCCGCTGCGCGGCCAACTGTTCCCCGGCACGGCGATCTTCGTGACCCGCAAGCCGGCCTGACTCCCGCGACTGCGGTCACAGCAGTTTGGACAGGAAGGCCTTGGTGCGGTCGTGCCGGGGGTTGGCAAGCAGTTCCCGCGGCTCCCCCGCCTCCACCACGACCCCGCCGTCCATGAACACGAGCCGGTCGGCGACCTCGCGTGCGAAACCCATCTCGTGGGTGACGACGACCATCGTCATGCCGTCCTGCGCAAGTTCCTTCATGACGCCGAGAACCTCCCCCACCAGCTCGGGGTCGAGAGCCGACGTCGGCTCGTCGAACAGCATCAGTTTGGGCTCCATGGCGAGGGCGCGGGCGATCGCCACCCGCTGCTGCTGACCGCCGGACAGCTGCACGGGGTAGGCGTCGGCCTTCGACGAGAGGCCCACCCGGTCGAGCAGTTCCCGCGCCTGAGCGACGGCCTTCGCACGCGGCACCTTCTTCACCAGCACCGGCGCCTCGACAATGTTTTCGAGGACGGAGCGGTGCGGGAACAGGTTGAAGTGCTGGAACACCATGCCGATGTCGCGACGCTGCCGTGCGGCCGCGCGCGGGCTCAGTTCATGCAGCTTGCCGCCGCGTTCCGAGTAGCCGACGAGCTCGCCGTCGACGTACAGCCGGCCGGCGTCCACGCGCTCGAGGTGGTTGATGCAACGCAGGAAGGTGGACTTGCCGGATCCGGATGGTCCGATCAGGCACAGCACCTGACCGCGTTCGATCTCGAGAGAGATGCCCCGGAGCACCTGAAGCTCGCCGTAGTGCTTGCACACGCGGTCCGCGCGAACCATCGGGGTCGTCATGCTCCGCCCCCTTCGTCACGGCGCTGGGCCTTCGCGAGGACCTGGAGCTGTCCGGCGGTGAAGGTCCGCGAGGAGCCCTTCGAGTAGTGCCGCTCGATGTAGTACTGGCCGACCATCAGGATGCTCGTGATCGCGAGGTACCACGTGGAGGCCACCAGGAGGAGCGGCACCGGATAGAAGTTGGCGCCGGAGATGTCCCGCGCACGCCCGTACAGCTCGAGGCTGTACGGCACGGCCGCGACGAGCGAGGTGGTCTTGAGCATGCTGATGAGCTCGTTGCCGGTGGGCGGAATGATGACGCGCATCGCCTGCGGCAGGACGGTGCGGCGCATGGTCTGAGCCCACGACATGCCGAGCGCGGTCGACGCCTCGGTCTGTCCCTCGCTCACCGAGCCCACCCCCGCCCGAACGATCTCGGCCATGTACGCCGCTTCGTTGAGCGCCAGTCCGATGACCGCGAAGAGGAACCCCGCCTCCAGGGTCTTGATGTCGAGGTGCACGAACTGGGGTCCGAACGGGATCCCCAGGTCGATCGTCTGGTAGATAGCCGGGAACAAGCCCCAGAACACCAACTGCACGTACACGGGTGTTCCGCGGAAAACCCAGAGGTAGACCCACGCCGCCGCTCTCAACACGGGGTTGGGTGACAAGCGCATGACGGCGAGGATCACGCCGAGCACGATCGCGATCGCCATGGCCAGCACCGTGAGCTGGATCGTCTTCCACGCGGCGGCGGTGATCCGCTTGTCGAACAGGTACTGGCCGTAGACGTCCCAGTGGAAGGCGCCGTTGGTGGCGGCGCCATAGACGAAGAGCGCGAACAGCGCCAGTACGACCACCGCCGCGACCCAACGGCCGGGGTGCCGCAACGGGACAGCCTCGATCGGCTCCGGCTCGGAGTCCGCCACGACGTCCGGTGGCCGGCTCTCGTTGGCTGGCATGACTGTTCCCTCTCCCATTTTCAGTTCGTCGCGCCGTTGACGACCGATGTGTCGATCATCCCCGCCTCGACGCCCCACGCTTCTGCAATCGCGCGATACTGGCCGCCGTCGATCAGGTACTGCACTGCCTGCTGCAGCACCGGCGCCAGCGGCGAGCCCTTCGCCACGACCCATCCGTACGGGCTCGCGTCGTAGACGCCGCCGGCAGGCACGATGCGCCCGTCGCTCCGTTTGATTGCGTAGGAGGTGACGGGCGAGTCCGCCGACAGGGCGTCCACACGGCCCAGGATGAGCGCGTTGGCGACATCGTCCTGGCTGTCGTACTTGATCTTCCGGATCGGTGGTTTCCCGGCCGCGACGCACGCCGCGCTCTTCGCCGGCACCTCGTCGATATCCTCGATCGTCGTGGTCTGGACACCCACACGGAGCCCACACGCGTCGTCCGGGTCGATATCGTCGCCTGCACGCTGCGCCCACTGCACACCGGCGCTGTAATAGGTCACGAAGTCGACGCTCTTCTCCCGTTCGAGTGTGTCGGTGAACGATGACATCCCGACGTCGAGCGTCCCGGCCTGCACAGCCGGGATGATCTTGTCGAAGTCGGTCTGTTTGAGGTCGAGGGTCAATCCGAGGACGGCGCCCACGGCTTCCATCAGGTCGACGTCGAATCCCACGATCGCGCCCGTCTCGTCCTTGAACTCGTTGGGCGCGTACGGCGGATTGGTGCCGATCCGGAGTTCGCCGGAGTCGGCGATCGCCGGGGGCAACTGGTCGGCGATCGCAGCGACGCGCTGGACGTCGATCTCCGGCAGCACCGGCACCAGACCCTCTTCGTTCGTGACGCATCCCACGGCGCCGAACGCGACGACGGATGCCACGACGGCAGCGGTCACGCGACTTGCGAATCGAGCGAACACGGGCGCCTCGAACCTCCGTTTCCCGACCGTCGAACCCGGGACACACTACTGCCTGGGGCGCACGGAAATCGAATTGCTCACCGGCGATGGACCCGGGCGATCACCGTCTCCGTGAACTCGCTCGTCGACGCGAGTCCTCCAAGGTCGGCCGTCGCGACTCCCGCCTCGACGGTCCGTTCGATCGCGCTGCGGATCCTGGCCGATACGGCGGCCAGTCGCGGATCGTGACCGGTGGACGCCAACCAGTCGAGGAGCATTGCCGCCGACGACATCAGGGCCATCGGATTCGCCCGGTTCCTCCCGGAGATGTCCGGGGCAGCACCGTGCGCGGCCTGCGCCATCACCTTCGACTCGGAGGCGTTGATCGACGCCGCCGTGCCGAGGGAACCGGCCAGCTCCGCGGCCAGGTCGGACAGAATGTCGCCGAACATGTTCTCCGTGACGATGACGTCGTAGTCGTCGCCGCGCCGCACCAGATACGCGGCCATCGCGTCGACGTGCTCGTCGTCGAGTCGGACGTCCGGATAGTGCTCGCCCACCTCACGACACACGTCGCGGAACAGACCGGTGGTCGTGGAGAGCACATTCGCCTTGTGCACCACCGTGACCCGTTTGCGGCGACGCCGCGCGAGCCCGAAGGCCGTGTGCGCAATGCGTTCACATGCCTGCCGTGTCACCACCCCGACCGCCATCGCCACGTCGGGCGTCGGCATGAATTCACCACTGCCCGCGAACATGTTGCGGTCGGCGTAGAACCCCTCCGTGTTCTCCCGGACGATCACGAGGTCCATGTGCGGCGACACTGCGCGCACCGACGGCAGAGCCCGCGCCGGCCGGATGTTGGCGTAGAGATCGAAGCGCTTACGGATCGCCCCGCCCGGGGTCAACTGCATCTGGAACGGGTCGGGGTAGGAGGCGCTGTCGTGCGGCCCGAGAATCCACGCGTCGAGTTCGGCCAGTGCGACGAGGGTGCTCTCGGGCATCGGCGTCCCGTGCGACGCGATCGCGTCGAACCCGATCGGCAGTGGCACCCAGTCCACATCGGGCAGGCCGACGGCCGACATCGCGGCGTCGACGACGTCCCGGGTCGCCGGGACGATCTCACGGCCGATGCCGTCGCCCTGCAACAAACCGAGACGCGGATTCGGCAATTCTTCTGCACTGGCGATCCCCACCCGACAATCATTACTCACGATGGTCCAGTCCGTGGAGTTGCTGCTCGACCGCGATATCGACATGGCGGTGCGCGCCGAATGGCGACGGCTCTCGGCCGCGCGCCTACCCAGTCAGGATCGAATCACTGCGGAGTCGAACCGACCGCACATCACGATGGGCGTCGCGAGCCACATCCCGGACGACGTAGAGGATGCCCTGGTACGGGAACTCCCATCGGCGCCGCTCCCGATCCGCCTCGGCGGCGTGGTGGTCTTCGGCGGCCGCCGACTGACCTTGGCGCGCCTGGTGGTCCCGACGACCGAGCTCCTCACCCTGCAACGGATCGTCTACGAACTGATCGCGGACTGCGAGGGCGTGCCCCCGCACGTCGTGCCCGGCGAATGGACCCCCCACGTCACGCTGTCGCGGCGCATCCAGTCGACAGACCTGGGCACGGCGGTGATGGTCACCCGTGCGGGCAGCCGCGACGTCGTCGGAATGTCGGACGGGGTTCGGAGGTGGAACTCCGACGAGAAGCGAGAGTGGCGGATCACACGCCACCCCTGACCAGCGACGATCGGCTACGGGCACCGACGCCCGTCCGGGACGGGCCTGCGTCGCGCACGGATACGGAAGAATTCCGGCGGTGGAAGCGTTGAACCGGCCAACCCCCGGACATCCGACGACGACTTCCCGGAAAGGACCCATTGTGGCCACCCAGACCCTGACTCAGCAGAACTTCAAGCAGATCATCGACGACAACGGCATCGTTCTCGTCGACTTCTGGGCCTCGTGGTGCGGCCCGTGCAAGTCGTTCGCGCCGACCTTCGAGGCTTCCTCGGAGAAGCACCCCGACATCGTCCATGCCAAGGTCGACACCGAGGCCGAGCAGGAGTTCGCTGCCGGCGCCGGTATCCGGTCGATCCCGACCATCATGGCGTTCCGCGACGGCGTCCTCGTGTTCAACCAGGCCGGCGCTCTGCCCCCGGCGGCCCTCGAGGACCTGGTCACCCAGATCAAGGCGCTCGACATGGACGAGGTCCGCAAGGAGATCGCGGCACAGACGGGCAACTGACCGCTCTCGCCTCAGCTCCTGGGACGCCGACCGGCGCACGAATCAGTGCGCCGCGGCGTCCCAGCTGCGTCCGGTGCCGACCGACACTTCGAGGGGCACCGACAACTCGATGGCCGAGGCCATCTTCTCCCGCACCAACTGCTCCACCTGATCGCGTTCACTCGCTGCGACCTCGAGGACGAGTTCGTCGTGGACCTGCAGCAGCATTCGCGACCGCAGCCCGGCGTCCTGCAGCGAACGCTGCACGTCGATCATCGCGACCTTGATGATGTCGGCGGCCGTGCCCTGGATCGGCGCGTTGAGCGCGGCACGCTCGGCGACCTCCCGGCGCTGCCGGTTGTCACTGGTGAGGTCCGGCAGGTAGCGGCGACGCCCGAACAGGGTCTCGGTGTAGCCGACCTTGCGCGCCTGCTCGACGACCTCGTGCAGGTAGTCGCGGACGCCGCCGAAACGTGCGAAGTACGCGTCCATCTGCTGGCGCGCCTCATCGGTGGAGATCTTCAACTGCGCTGCAAGACCGAAAGCACTGAGCCCGTAGGCAAGTCCGTACGACATCGCCTTCACCCGGCGCCGCAGTTCCGGTGTCACCTCGTCCATCGGCACGCCGAAGGCACGCGATCCGACGAAGCTGTGCAGGTCCTCGCCCGTGTTGAACGCCTCGATCAGACCCTCGTCGCCCGACAGGTGCGCCATGATTCGCATCTCGATCTGGCTGTAGTCGGCGGTCAGCAGAGTCTCGAAGCCCTCGCCGACGACGAACCCGTCGCGGATCTGACGTCCGGCGTCCGTGCGGACCGGAATGTTCTGCAGATTCGGCTCGGTCGACGACAGACGGCCGGTCGCGGCCACCGTCTGGTTGAACGTGGTGTGGATGCGGCCGTCCTCGGCGACCGTCTTGAGCAGACCGTCGACGGTGACCTTGAGACGCGTCGCGTCGCGGTGCGCGAGCAGGTGCTCGAGGAACGGATGTTGCGTCTTCTCGAACAACGACTGCAGGGCATCGGCGTCGGTGGTGTAGCCGGTCTTGGTCTTCTTGGTCTTGGGCATCTCGAGCTCGTCGAAGAGCACCACCTGCAACTGCTTGGGCGAGCCCAGATTGATCTGCTTGCCGATCACCGCGTACGCGGCGTCGGCGGCCTCCGCGACGCGCGCGGCGAACGTGGACTGCAGGTCGTGGAGGTGCGCGGTGTCGACCGCGATGCCGGTCGCCTCGAGCTGGGCAAGCACCTCGAGCAGCGGCAACTCCATGTCGGAGAGCAGCCTTGTCGCCTCGATGTCGGCGAGTTCCGTGTCGAGCGCGGCAGCGAGGTCGACGACGGCGCGGGCGCGCAGAATCTCCGCCTCGGCCATTTCGGCGTCGGCCGCCTCTTCGTCGTCCAGCAGCGAAAGCTGCTGCTGCCCCGACTCTTCGACGCGTAGTTCGCGCTTGAGGTAGCGCAGCGACAGGTCGTCGAGGTTGAAGGTTCGCTGACCCGGACGCACCAGGTACGCAGCGAGCGCGGTGTCACTTGTCAGTCCGGCGAGGGTCCAGCCGCGCCCCCACAGGGCATGCATCGCGCGCTTTGCCTCGTGCAGAGCCTTGGGCCGGCTCGCGTCGGCGAGCCACGCCGTCAGTGCCGCCTCGTCCTCGGGCGTGGCCGCGGTGGTGGAGATATAGGCGCCTTCGCCGTCGGCCGCCGCGATCGCGACGGCCGTGACGTCGCCGCCGTACGGGGTCGTGATTCCTACGACGGACAGCCCGTGCCGTTCCCCGGTCGACGCATGCTCGGCGAGCCAGCCGGCCACCTCACCAGGCGCCAGCGCACGGCCGCGGACCTCGAAACCTTCCTCCGCCTCCGGTTCGGCCGAGCTGAGCGTGGCGAACAGGCGGTCACGCAGCACCTTGAACTCGAGGTCGTCGAACAGTGCGTGGATGCGCTCGCGGTCCCACGGTGCGAGCGCCAGCTGATCGGGCGTGTACGGCAACGCGACATCGCGCACCATCTCGGTGAGCTGACGATTGAGAACGACCGCGGGCAGATTCGCCCGCAGCGACTCACCCACCTTGCCCTTCACCTTGTCGACCTCGTTCACCAAGTTCTCGAACGAGCCGTACTCGCGAATCCACTTGGCGGCGGTCTTCTCTCCGACGCCGGGGATGCCGGGCAGGTTGTCACTCGGGTCGCCACGCAGCGCGGCGTAATCCGGGTACTGCTGCGGGGTGAGCCCGTACTTCTCCTCGACGGCCTCGGGCGTGAATCGCGTGAGGTCGGAGACGCCCTTGCGGGGGTAGAGCACGGTGACGTCGTCGGTGACCAACTGCAGCGAGTCGCGATCGCCCGTCACGACCAGCACGCGGTAGCCCAACGCGGTGGCCTGCGTGGTGATCGTCGCGATGACGTCGTCGGCCTCGAAGCCGTCGATCGCCATCACCGGGATGCCCATGGCCCCGAGCACGTCCTTGGTGATCTCCACCTGCCCCTTGAACTCGTCCGGGGTCTTACTGCGGTTGGCCTTGTACTCCGGGAAGGCTTCGGCGCGGAACGTCTGACGCGAGACGTCGAATGCGGCCGCGACGTGCGTCGGCTTCTCGTCCCGCAGCAGGTTGATCAGCATCGAGGTGAAGCCGTACACGGCATTGGTGGCCTGCCCGCTCTGCGTCTTGAAGTTCTCGGCCGGCAGCGCGAAGAACGCGCGGTAGGCCAGAGAGTGTCCGTCGAGGAGCAGAAGCGTCGGCCGGTCCGAACCGGACGCGTCGGCAGTAGCAGGAGTCGTGGACGAGGACGTGGTTGCGGGGCTCACGGTTGACCAGTCTAGGGACGGGCGCCGACACCCACGTCGCACGTCCCCGCGCGTCGCCTGCCGGAACGAGTCGCCGCCCGGTCAGGCGGGTGAGCCACCGCCACCGAGCGTGTCGAGGACCACCTCGGCGACTGCCTTCATCGTCGTCCGGCGATCCATCGCGGCCCGCTGGATCCACTTGAAGGCCTCGGGCTCGGACAGGTTCTGCGACTGCATCAGTACGCCCTTGGCACGTTCGATGAGCTTGCGCGTCTCGAGCCGTTCGGACAGATTCGCAACCTCCCGCTCGAGTAACGAGATCTCGTCGAACCTGCTCGCCGCCAATTCCACTGCGGGCACCAGATCCGATTTCGAGAACGGCTTGACGATGTACGCCATCGCGCCGGCGTCCCGCGCGCGCTCGACCAGTTCGCGCTGACTGAACGCGGTGAGGATCACCACCGGAGCGATGCGCTTGGCAGCGATCTCCGACGCGGCGTCGATGCCGTCGCGCCGCGGCATCTTCACGTCCATGATCACCAGGTCCGGGCGGAGTTCTTCCGCCAACTCGACGGCGCGCTGTCCGTCACCGGCCTCACCGACGACGTCGTAGCCCTCCTCGCGGAGCATCTCGACCAGGTCGAGCCTGATCAGCGCCTCGTCCTCCGCCACCACCACACGCCGCGGCCGTCGTTCGGTGCCCTGCGTGGCGGGAGCGTTCATAGTCAGCTGTCTCCTCGGAGTCGGCGCCCGCCGATCGGGGCGCGAACGCTTCGAGGGTACCGGTGGTTTGACTGTGCTCCGTGATCTTCTAGAGTAGGAACCCGCAGCAAGCCCTCGTATCCCAATTGGCAGAGGAAACGGATTCAAAACCCGTGCAGTGTGAGTTCGAGTCTCACCGAGGGCACCACGACACATCACCGCGATCCCGCTATTGAACCCACCGAACTGCTGCAACCAAGGGCTGCGGTCGTCCCGATTCCGGTTCACGCGGTTTCCCTACGAAAAAGGCCCCGAGATCTCGCGATCTCGAGGCCTTCTCGGTCTCCCCTACCAAAAGGAGCAATACCCAGAGTGCCACAACTCCGCGAGTGCGCCCAGTGCCTCGGGGAGTGAAACTGATGGTGAAATCGTTCGACGACGCCGAGGCGGAACTTTCCGAATCCCGCGCGTAGGCGCCGCGACCCCGGCCTTTCCCGGCGGCGCAAGGTGATGACGAACGAGATTCGAATCGTCCGAGTGATCGATGCAACACCGGCGAGGGCGTGGGTCGTCACCCCGTCGCAGGCCTCGCGGTAGGGCCGCTTCGCGTCGCGGTCACCGCGGTGTCGGAACGAGATGCTTGTGGTGGGACAGAATCAATCGTTGGCAGGCAGCGGAACCCGACTCGAATCCGAAATACTCACGCACGCAGAAGATCCAGTCGTGCCGGGCATTCGGATTGTTTCGCGTCAGGCAGCATCCGCGAGCGAGTCGAGGATCGCGCGGTAGTGGAGATGCGCCATGAAGTGGCCGCCCGACCCGATGTTCAACGTCGACTTGGGGATTCGAATCGCCAGTTCGGCAGGCCACTCGCGCGGGATGAGCCGATCCGAGTCTCCCCACCACACGTCGACGGGCACCTGCAGATCCTCCGGATCGAACCCCCACGGCCGCATCCACGCGCGGTAGTCCTCGACGACGCCCGCCGGGTTCCGCAGACCCTCATCGGTCATCGCCGAGAACGCCTTCAGTTCGTTGTTGACCACCTCGGCATCGGCGGGCGCGAGGGAGCGGGCCGAGATCCGCGCGAACTGCCTGGGCATCGCACGCGCCAGCACCGACAGCCCCCGGAAGGACGCCCCGGCCAGCGCCGGACAGCCCTCGGACATCCGCGTGAAGAAGCGGTCCATCCGCGGCAGCCGCGCGAACGTTCCAGCCTCAGTCAGCGGCAGCGCGCCGGCGACGATCGCCACGCGACTGATCCGAGAGGCGAGCGCGTACCCGAGCGCGGCCGCGTACTGACCGCCCATCGACCATCCCAGGACACCCATGCGTTCCACGCCGAGGTGATCGGCCAGTTCCTCGACGTCCGCCGCCCAGTCGAGCACCGTCCGTCCCGGGCTGGGGTCGGACAAACCGATTCCCGGGCGATCCGGCGAGATGAGTCGGATCCCGGCAGCTTCGGCAACGGGGGCGGCGGCCCGGATATCGAGGCGACACGACAGCCCACCATGGGCATTGACCACGACGAAGCCATCTGCGGGACCGTAGTCGGCGAATCCCATCGACCGACCATCTCGCAAACTGATCACCCGATCTTCGGGCCTGACAGTCACTCTGGGCACAGCGCACCTCCGACGAGTCGCCATCACGATAACGGTCGGTCGCCCGACAATGACGGACTTCGCCACCAGGAATTGACGCGTGTTTCGAAACGCGGACCGGTCCGCCGAATGATCGCGTTCGCCCAGGTCCTCACGGGTGGTCCGTTTCGGCCGTTTGGTCGTTTTCGGTACGGCCGCACGTCCGCGACCCGGTCCCACTGGACGGACGTTCATTCGGTCGGCAGTCGCCTCTCCGGGACTGGAACCGGCAGCGCCGTCCGGTGGATGGGACCACACATCGGGAATCAGTTAACTCATGCCATACTGCAACCCGTTCCGTTGCCGGTCACCGTCTCGACCGGCCGTTCAGGCTCGACAAGCAGATGAGGTTTGCATGAGCGACACCGCCACACCGGCCGTCGAAGGCTGGTTCACCACCGGGCCGGAGCCGGCCCTGATCGGCACCAAGTGCCGGTCCTGCGGCACGATTTCGTTCCCGCGGGAGACCACCTTCTGCAAGAACCCGGCGTGTTCCGGTGAAGAGTACGACGACGTCGAGCTGTCTCGCTTCGGCAAGGTGTGGTCGTACACCGACGCGCAGTACAAGCCGCCGGCTCCGTACATCGCGAACACCGATCCCTATGTTCCGTTCGCGCTCGCAGCGGTCGAGCTGCCCGAGGGCCTCGTCGTGCTCGGACAGGTCGCCGACGGTTTCGGCGTCGCGGACCTCAAGGTGGGCAACCCGGTCGAGCTGGTCATCGAGACCCTCTACACGGACGAGACGGGCGACCGCAGCATCTGGCGTTGGAAGCCGTCCGCGGCAGCAGAGAACGGGGCACAGGCATGAGCAACAACGACGTGGCCGTTCTCGGTGTCGGCATGCACGCGTGGGGCAAGTGGGGCCACTCGTTCGTCAAGTACGGCGTGGCAGCAGCCCGCGCCGCCCTCGCAGATTCCGGTATCGACTGGACGGACGTCGACCTGGTCGTCGGCGGCGAGACGATTCGCAACGGATATGGCGGCTACGTGGCCGGCGCCACGTTCGCTCAGGCGCTCGGATGGAACGGCGCCCGCGTCGCGACGTCGTATGCCGCGTGCGCGACGGGTGCACAGGCCCTGGACACCGCCCGCGCTCGTATCCTCGCCGGCCTGTCGGACGTCGCACTGGTCGTCGGCGCCGACACCACCCCGAAGGGCTTTCTCGCTCCGGTCGCCGGTGAGCGCTGGGACGATCCGGACTGGCTGCGTTTCCGCCTGATGGGCATGACGAACCCGGCGTACTTCGCGCTCAACGCTCGTCGCCGCATCGACCTCTACGGAGCGACGCCCGAGGACTTCGCCGCGGTCAAGGTGAAGAACGCCAAGCACGGCCTGAACAACCCGAACGCGCGCTACCGCAAGGAAGTTGCCGCCGCGGACGTGCTCGCGTCGCCGATGGTCGCGGATCCGCTGCACCTGCTCGACATCTGCGCCACGTCGGACGGCGGCGCCGCCATCATCCTGACCTCCATGGAGTACGCCCGCAAGAAGGGCATCGTGGATCCCGTTCGGATCAAGGCGATTTCGACGGTCACGCCCACGTTCCCGCAGACGATCATGGACATGCCGAACTTCTCCACCGAGTCGGCGTCCGCGGTGCCCGCACCGGAGCGCACGTTCAAGGAGTCGATCGGCGACGCAGCCTACGAAGAGGCCGGCATCTCCCCCGAGGACGTCGACGTCGCCGAGGTCTACGACCTTGCGACCTCGGTCGAGCTCGACTGGATGGAGGACCTGAGCCTGTGCAAGCGCGGCGAGGCCGAGCATCTGCTGCGCGCGGGTGACACCACCATCGGCGGCCGCATCCCGGTCAACCCGTCCGGTGGGCTGGCCTGCTTCGGCGAGGCCGTTCCCGCCCAGGCACTCGCGCAGGTCTGCGAGCTCACCTGGCAGCTGCGCGGACAGGCCGAGGGCCGTCAGGTCGAGGGTGCCCGCGTCGGTATCACCGCCAACCAGGGCCTGTTCGGCCACGGCTCATCGGTCATCGTCTCCGCCTGATCCGATCGGTACGTCGCACGAAGCGCTCCCCATCCACATGGATGGGGAGCGTTTCGCACTTTCGGAACCGATTCGCATTCGGAACCGTTTGCACACCAGTATGTTCGACGACATGACGGGCCCGATCATCCTCGACGAGTATGTTCGACCGCATCTGCGATCGTCCGCGCTCGTGGTGATCGACGTGCAGAACGACTTCCTCGACGACGGAACGATGCCGGTGCCGGGAACGACCGGAATACTCCCGAGGCTGACAATGCTCGTGGAGGCGTTCCGCCGAGCACACCGGCCGATCGTGCACGTCGTCCGGATCTACGACGGTGACGACGTGGACCTCGTGCGCCGCACCACGATTACCCGTGACGACGCACCGATTGTCCGCCCGGGCACCGTCGGGTCGCAGATTTCACGTGGACTCCTGCCGGCGGCAGCAGAGCACCTCGACCCGAAACTGCTCCTCGACGGCGGGTTCCAAGCGGTCGGCGACGCGGAGGCAGTGATGTGGAAGCCCCGCTGGAGCGCGTTCCACCGGACGCGCCTGGACGCGCACCTCATCGACCTCGGCGTCGACACCGTCGTCGTCGCGGGCTGCAATCTGCCGAACTGTCCCCACGCAACACTGTTCGACGCGAGCGCACGGGACTATCGCACCGTCCTCGTCACCGACGCGACTTCACAGGTGACCCCGGAGCGGCTCTCGAACGTCCGCGCGATCGGTGTCGCACCGCTGACCGTCGAAGATCTCGTCGCCGGCCTGACTTTCACCGTGTGACCTGCTGTTTTGCTCCCCTCGCGTCGCTTGCCCACTTCGTTACCGCCGCGCGCTATCGGATCACGAGGGCGTTTCGCGCCACTGTGAAATGTGATGTAGCTCACTAGGGTCGAGTGACCCTGGTCACTTTCTGAACCGGAATTCACCGTCGCCTCGACACCCAGTTTCGGACGCTCACCAGGGAAGAGCGCGAAGATCTCGCCCCGAACACGGACAGGCGTACCAGAAAACCAACTCGTGACGCCGGCGGCAGTCCGTCCTAGCGTCGACAACGGCTCGACCCGAAAGAGCCCACCGCCGATCCGCTTTCACCGTCGCTCTGCCCGCCGGATCGGACACGAAGACCTTCCAGGGCAGACGTGAGGGATCGCACCATCGGCGCCCTCGTTGCGGCGCCATTCGAGACCTCACCATCAGTACGGAGAGGACACCATCGATGCCGAAAACCATCACACGCCTCCTCGGCGGCCTCGCCGCCTCCACGGCAGCCGTCGCAGCACCGCTCGTCGTGAGCGTCAGCCCTGCACATGCCGCATCCGGCGACTGGGACGCCGTGGCACAGTGCGAGAGCGGCGGTAACTGGGCCGCGAACACCGGCAACGGCTACTACGGCGGACTGCAGTTCAGCGCCGACACCTGGGGCGCGCACGGCGGTTCCGGCCTGCCACACAACAACTCGCGCAGCGAGCAGATCCGGGTCGCCGAGGAGGTTCTGTCCACGTCCGGCCCGGGCGCGTGGCCGTCCTGCGGGCAGCTCCTCTGACCCCCTCAGGCAACCCGTGAATGAAGCGATCCTTCATGCGCTCTCCGCGCGTGAAGGATCGCTTCAGCGCGCGGGAGAGTTCAGCTCACCGCCACCGCCGAGAGCCGCCACGGCCCGTCGCCGAGCAGTTCGAGTTGGCGTGTGTGGTGCTGGTCGACGGTGCTCCGATGGCTCACGCTGAACAGGATGCACTCGGGAACACGCTCTCGGATCAGTTGGTAGAGAGAGTATTCGAGGCCTTCGTCGACAGCTGACGTGGCCTCGTCCAGGAAAACGGCCTGCGGTCGGATCAGGATGATGCGGGCGAACGCGATCCGTTGCTGCTCGCCCGGGGACAGGATTTTGGCCCAGTCTGCACGCTCGTCGAATCGTCCGACGAGGTTGCCCAGGTGGACGTCGCGCAGCGCGTCGCGTATCCGGTCGTCACTCAGATCCTCCGCACGCGCCGGGTACGCGACCGCGCTCCGCAGATCACCCAACGGCAGGTACGGCAACTGGGACAGGAACAACGCGTCCTGCCCCACCGGCCGCGACACCGAACCGTCGGCGAAGGGCCACATCTCGGCCAGGCTGCGCAACAGAGTCGTCTTGCCGCTCCCGGACGATCCCTTGACCAGCAAGGCGTCACCGGCCTGGAGTTGCAGATCGAGTTCGTCGATGAGCAATCTGCCGTCTGGGGTCCGGACGGAGATGCTGTCGAGTTCCACCACGCGGTCCCGGCCCCGTGTCCGGATCGACGGCAACCGCCGCGAGCGTTCGTCCGCGTCGATCAGGCCGTCGAGTCGGATCAGGCTGGCGCGGTAGACCGCGAACACGTCGTACGACTGCCGGAAGAACGAGAGCGCGTCCGACACCTGACCGAAGGCCTGCGCGCTCTGGGTGATGTCGCCGAGCGTGATTGTGCCGGCGAAGAACCTGGGCGCCTGGATCACGATCGGGAACACGACGGCGACCTGACTGACGCCGAGATTGAAGCCGTTGAACTTGAGTGTCCGGAAGACGATCTGCCACGCATTGGTGACGACCGCCGCGAAACGTCCGAGCAGTCCGCGCTTCTCGACGTCCTCACCACGGTAGAAAGCGACGTTCTCGGCGCTGTCGCGCAATCGCACGAGCGCATAGCGGAAGTTGGCGGTCAGTCGTTCCTTCAGAAAGCTCAGGCTGATCAGTGGACGGCCGATCCAGAAGGCGATCGCCGTGGCGGCGAGAATGTAGACGTAGACAAGGACCACCATCGCTCTGGGGATCTCGACGCCGAACACGTTCATCGGTCCCGACAGATCCCAGAGGATCCCGGTGAACGACACCACCGAGACCACCGCGCTGACCAGTCCCATCGACAGCGTCTGTGACGTCGTCGCCACCTCGGTGATGTCGGACTCGATGCGTTGGTCCGGGTTGTCGATCGAACCGTCGATGAAGCGGCCCCGGTAGTAGGCGCGCCCGTCCAGCCAGTCCGTCGTGACGCGATCAGTGAGCCACGCACGCCACAGGATCTCGAGGGCCTGGCCGACGTACTGCGCCAGAAGCGCCCGCACCACGTGCACAGTCGCGAGCGCCGCGAACACCACGATGGAGCGCCAGAACATCGATTTGGCGTCGTCGAGCGCTGCGGCGTCGCCGGCCTGGATCGACTGAGCCACCAGTTGCAGCGAGGTGTACATCTCGTTGCTCTGATAGGACAGCAAGACCAGGATCCGCACGCCGAGGATCGTCAGGAACAGCAGCACGACGACCAGCGACCACGGGCGCCAACTGTCACGCGTCGAGAAGTACCGCCCGGTGATCCGCCAGAACTGTCTGCCCCAGTTGGTGCGCCGCGCCAACAGGGCACCGACCGCGAGGAAACAGACCAGCGCGATCAGGAAGGCTCTCGACGTCCACAGCAGACTGGCCACGGCCTCGTGGCTCCAGTCGATCGGTTCGTCTCGCATGTGGCTCCCCCATCACAGATGGCGTGCCGTGATCAGAGAACCAGAATTCTAATCGCCGCGGTGGTGCCGCGGACGGTCATCTCAGCGCCGGGCCGGAAAATGCCGAATGACGCCTTCCTGCACGACCGTTGCGATCAACTGACCGTCACGAGTGAAGAACCGGCCGGTTGCCAGACCTCGCGATCCCGCTGCCACGGGCGATTCGGTTGCATACAGCGCCCATTCGTCGAACCGGAACGGACGGTGGAACCAGATCGAATGGTTGACTGTCGCCGCGACGATCCGGTCGAGACCCCACGACAACCCATGGGTGGTGAGGACCGAGTCCAGGACGGTGGTGTCCGACGAGTAGGCGAGCGCCGCGCTGTGCACCCACGAATCGTCGGGCAGACCGCCGTCGGCGCGCATCCAGACCCGGTTGTGGTTCAGGCGCTCGCCGGCATCCTTGAGGACCCACGTGGGGTCGTTCGCGTAGCGCATCTCGAACGGCTTGAGGGCGTCGACGAACATCCGCAGGCGGTCCTCGTAACCGACGAGATGATCACCGATCGTCGGCAGTTCCTCGGGTCCGTCGACATCGGGGATTGCGACGGCGTGCTCGAGCCCGGAACCCCAGTCCTGGAATGCCGCGAACATCGAGAAGAGGACGTTCCCGTCCTGGTATGCGGTCACCTGGCGATTCGCGAACGCCCGGCCGTCCCGGTGCCGGTCGACGCGGTACTCGATCGGGAGTTTCACGTCACCGCCGCGGATGAAGTGGGCGTTGACGGCGTGAACCGGACGGTCGCCGTCGACCGTCCGGCCCGCCGCCACCAATGCCTGCGCCACCAACTGTCCGCCGAATGTTCGGCTGCCGACCTGCGCGGGATGCCGACCGAGGTAGGTGTCCTCCCCGATCTGCTCCAGATCGAAGAGCCCCAGCAGGGTCTCCAGATCGGCCGATCGCGCCGGACGCAGCGCCGCCCCCACCTCGTTCACGTGCGGTCCCCTCGCTAGTGGTCTTCCTCCCCGATCCGGTGCACGTGGATCAGGTTGGTCGAGCCTACTGTGCCGGGCGGGGAGCCGGCGACGATGACGACGAGGTCGCCCTTGTTGTAACGGGCGAGCGAGAGCAGTGCGTGGTCGACCTGCGTGAACATCTGGTCCGTCGAGGCCACCGGGTCCACGATGAACGTCTCGGTGCCCCACGACAGTGCCAACTGGCGGCGCACCGATTCGAGAGGCGTGAAAGCCAGCAGCGGCAGCGGCGAGTGCAGTCGCGCGAGTCGGCGGACGGTGTCGCCGGACTGCGTGAACGCCACCAGCGCCTTCGCGTCCAGACGCTCACCGATGTCGCGGGCGCCGTACGAGATGACGCCGCGCTTGGTGCGCGGGACGTGCGTGAGCGGCGGGACACGTGCCGGATCCGTCTCGACGGCCTCGAGGATTCGCGCCATCGTCTGCACGGTCTCCATCACGTACTTGCCGACCGACGTCTCACCGGAGAGCATCACGGCGTCGGCGCCGTCGAGCACCGCATTCGCGACGTCCGATGCCTCGGCGCGCGTGGGACGGGAGTTCTCGATCATCGACTCGAGCATCTGCGTCGCGACGATCACCGGCTTGGCATTCTCGCGGGCGATCTGGATGGCCCGCTTCTGTACGAGCGGCACCTGCTCGAGCGGCAGTTCCACTCCCAGGTCGCCGCGCGCGACCATGACCGCGTCGAACGCCAGGACCACGGCCTCGAGGTTTTCGATCGCTTCGGGCTTCTCGAGCTTCGCGATCACCGGCACGCGGCGACCGACGCGGTCCATCACGTCGTGAACGAGTTCGACGTCCGCGGGCGAGCGCACAAAGGACAGCGCGATGAAGTCGACGCCCAGTCGGAGCGCGAACTCGAGATCTTCGATGTCCTTCTCGGACATCGCGGGCACCGACACGTTCATGCCGGGCAGCGACACACCCTTGTTGTTGCTGACCGGGCCACCCTCGGTGACACGGCACACCACGTCGTCGCCGTCGACGGCCTCGACGACCACGCCGATCTTGCCGTCGTCGACGAGCAGGCGGTCGCCGGGCTTCGCGTCCTGCGCCAACTGCTTGTAGGTGGTCGAGACCCGATCGTGGGTTCCCTCACAGTCCTCGACCGTGATCCGGACCTGCTCGCCGGTCGCCCAGTACGTCTTGCCCTCGACGAAACGACCGAGGCGGATCTTCGGTCCCTGCAGGTCGGCGAGGATGCCCACCGCGCGACCGGTCGCCTCGGAGGCGGCCCGCACACGGTTGTAGTTGTCCTCGTGATCAGCGTGTTCGCCGTGACTGAAGTTGAGTCTGGCTACGTCCATCCCGCTCTCGACGAGCTCGCGGACACGGTCGCCGCTTGCGGTAGCAGGGCCAAGAGTGCAGACAATCTTCGTGCGTCGGGTCACGGGGAAAGCCTAGTCAATCCGGGGAACGAACTCTATTCGGCAGGCAAACGTGTGATGACATCCGTGTGAGCGTCAGAGGACGGTGAGCGTCAGAGGACGGTGAGCGGGAGCGCCGTCGGATGCACGGGTGAGGGCAGTTCGGACGAGCCCATCAGGTAGACGTCGGCACCCCGCGCCGCCGAGCGGCCTTCTGCGATCGCCCACACCACCAACGACGCACCGCGATGCGCGTCGCCGCACACGAACACGCCGGGCGCGGCCGTCTGCCAGTCCGACGAACACGACAGCGAGCCGCGCCGGTTGGTCTCGAGCCCGAGGTCGTCGAGCAGCGGACCGTGTTCGACGCCTTCGAATCCGATCGCGAAAAGCGCCATATCACAGGGCAATTCGATTTCCTCCCCGACGGGCATGATCACTCGACGACCGTGCTCGTCGCGCGCGAGCCGAACCTCCGCAAGCACCATCGAGCGGACGTGACCGTCGGCGTCACCGAGGAATCGTTGCACCGCAACCTCGTAGCGGCGGACACCCCCTTCGGCGTGTGCCGGTGACGTGCGTAACACCATCGGCCACGCCGGCCACGGCATCGAGGCCTCGTCCCGCTCCTCCGGCAGGGCCGGGTGGTAGTCCAGCTGCGTCACCGACAATGCACCCTGGCGATGCGCCGTCCCCAGGCAGTCGGCACCGGTGTCACCGCCCCCGATGATCACCACGTGCTTGCCCTTCGCGCTGATACGGGTCGCGCCGTCGCCCTCACATTCGTGATTCGAGGCGACCAGATACTCCATCGCCAGGTGGACGCCGTCGAGGTTCCTACCCTGGACACCCGGGTTGTCACGCGCGAGCAGAGCCCCGGTCGCGAGCACCACCGCGTCGAACCGGTCGTGCAGATCCGGAACGGCCAGGTCGACACCCACCTCCACCTCGGTGACGAAATGCGTTCCCTCCACGCGCATCTGGGTCAGACGCCGCTCGACCACGGCCTTCTCGAGCTTGAACTCCGGGATGCCGTACCGCAGCAATCCGCCGAGCCGGTCGTCACGCTCGTACACCGTCACCTCGTGGCCGGCACGGGTGAGTTGCTGCGCGGCCGCCAATCCTGCCGGGCCCGAGCCGACAACCGCGACGTTCTTGCCGGTCCGCAGCGCCGCACGCACCGGCGGGACCACCTCCATATCCCAGGCGACGTCGGCGATGGCCTGCTCGATCCGTTTGATCGTCACACTCCCGGTGGTGTGGGTGTCGGCGAGCGACAGCACGCACGCGGCCTCGCAGGGTGCCGGACAGACCCGGCCGGTGAACTCGGGAAAGTTGTTGGTGGCGTGCAGCCGTTCGGCCGCGGCATCCCACCGCCCGCGTCGTACCAGGTCGTTCCACTCGGGGATCAGGTTCCCGAGCGGGCACCCGGCACTGCCCGAATGACAGAACGGGATCCCGCAGTCCATGCACCGGCGCGCCTGCTCGGACACCTCGTGGGCCCGTTCGGCGGCGGACTGCGCCGCATACACCTCGCGCCAGTCGTGGATGCGTTCGTCGACGGGACGTTTGCGCGCTTCCTGCTTGGCCACGTGCAGGAATCCCTGGGGATCAGCCACGGGCCGCCTCCATGATCGCGGTGTCGACGTCGAGTCCTTCGGCCCGTGCTACCCGCGTCGCCTCGAGGACGCGCTGGTAGTCGGTGGGCATGACCTTCGTGAACAGCGCCGAGCGACGCGGCCAGTCGGCAAGCACCGACGCGGCCACCGCGGAACCGGTCCACCGCAGGTGCTGTTCGATCACCACCCGCAGCCACTGCAGGTCGTCGCCGTCGGGCACCAGCAACCGGACCATCGCAGTGTTGATCTTCGTCCGGTCGGCGTCGAGCAGGAACGCGATCCCGCCCGACATGCCGGCCGCGAGGTTTCGGCCGGTCGGGCCGAGGACGACCACTCGGCCGCCGGTCATGTACTCGCAGGCGTGGTCGCCGACGCCCTCCGTGATCGCGACCGCTCCGGAGTTGCGCACGCAGAAGCGTTCACCCACCTTGCCGCGCAGGAACGCCTCGCCCGACGTGGCTCCGTACAGCAGCGTGTTCCCGGCGATCACCTGCGTCTCCGGCAGGAACAGCACGTCGTCGGCGGGCCGGACGACCACGCGTCCGCCCGAGAGCCCCTTGCCGACATAGTCGTTCGCGTCGCCGACGAGATCGATCGTGATCCCGTGCGGCAGGAAGGCCCCGAGCGACTGTCCCGCCGACCCCTCGAGCTGGACCCGGATCGTGTCGTCGGGCAGACCGGCCGCGCCGTACCGCCGGGTGACCTCGGAGCCGAGCAGTGTCCCGACGGTCCGGTTGACGTTGCGGACGGGCAACTCGAGGCGTACGGGCAGCGCGTCCTCGAGGGCGCCTTCTGCCAGTTGGATCAGGGTGCGATCCAATGCCAGATCGAGTCCGTGTTCCTGCGCGCGGACGCGGCGCCGCTGCGGAATCCCGACACCGGTGAGTGTGTCCTCGTTCGCGAAGATCGGGGTGAGGTCGAGACCCCGACTCTTCCAGTGCGCGACCCCGACCGCCGTCTCGAGCAGTTCGGGATGCCCCACCGCCTCGTCGATGGTGCGGAATCCCAGTTCGGCGAGATGCTCGCGGACACCTGCCGCGACGAATCGGAAGAATTCCTCGACGAACTCGGGCTTGCCGGTGAACCTCTTGCGCAGCTCCGGATTCTGCGTGGCCACGCCGACCGGGCAGGTGTCGAGGTGACAGACTCGCATCATGATGCAGCCGGCCGCGATCAGCGGCGCGGTCGAGAATCCGAACTCCTCGGCGCCGAGCAGCATCGCGACCATCACGTCGCGCGCGGTCCGCAGGCCGCCGTCGCACTGCACCGTGATCCGGTCACGGAGACCGTTGAGCACGAGGGTCTGCTGCGCGTCCGCGAGTCCCACCTCCCACGGCAGGCCCGCGTGTTCGAGCGAGGTGAGAGGCGATGCCCCCGTACCGCCGTCGTGCCCGGAGATGAGGACCACGTCGGCGTGCGCCTTGCTGACCCCGGCCGCCACCGTGCCGACGCCCACCGAGCTGACGAGCTTGACGTGCACGCGAGCGTTCTCGTTCGCATTCTTGAGATCGTGGATGAGCTGGGCCAGGTCCTCGATGGAATAGATGTCGTGGTGCGGCGGCGGCGAGATGAGACCCACCCCGGGTGTCGAGTGCCGAGTCCGCGCAATCCACGGATAGACCTTGAACGCCGGAAGCTGGCCGCCCTCACCGGGCTTGGCGCCCTGCGCCATCTTGATCTGGATATCGGAGGCGTGGACGAGGTAGTCGCTGGTGACCCCGAACCGCCCGCTCGCGACCTGTTTGACGGCACTGCGCCGCATCGGGTCGTACAGGCGGTCGACGTCCTCGCCGCCCTCACCCGAGTTGGAACGGCCACCCAGACGGTTCATTGCCACCGCCATCGTCTCGTGCGCCTCCGCCGAGATCGATCCGTAGCTCATCGCGCCCGTGTTGAATCGCGCGAAGATCGACTCTGCCGGTTCGACTTCCTCGATCGGCACCGGGGGCCGCAGCCCGCGGCGGAACTCGAACAGCCCGCGCAGCGTCCCGCCCTCCGCGGACAGCCGATCGACCTCGGCGCTGTACCGCTCGAAGACGTCTACCCGACCCGTCCGGGTGGCGTGCTGCAGCAAGAACACGGTCTCGGGGGTGAACAGGTGCAGCTCGCCCCCGCGCCGGTACTGGTAGATTCCGCCGACGTCGAGGCGTCGATGCACCTGCGACGACGGATTCTCCGGGTACGCCTCGCGGTGCCGTAGTTCCACCTCGCGCGCCAGGACGTCCAACCCGACGCCTCCCAGACGGCTGACGGTCCCGGTGAAGTACTCGTCGACCACCTCGTTCGAGAGCCCGATTGCCTCGAAAACCTGTGCGGCGGTGTACGACCCGACCGTCGAGATGCCCATCTTCGACATCACCTTGAGCACACCCTTGCCGAGCGCGACGAGGTAGTTCCGCACCGCCACGGACGACTCCACTCCCGTCAGTTCGCCCTCGGCCACCAGGTCCTCGATGGATTCCATCGCCAGGTACGGGTTGACGGCGGCGGCCCCGCACCCGATCAGCAGCGCGATGTGGTGCACTTCGCGGGCGTCGCCGGTCTCCACCACCAGCGCGACCTTCGTCCGCTCCTTCGTCCGGACGAGGTGGTGGTGCACCGCCGACACGGCAAGCAACGACGGTATCGGCGCTCGCAGATGATCGGAGTCCCGATCCGAGATCACCAGTGTGCGATACCCGTTCGCGATCGCCGCGCTCGCCTCCGCGCGCAGATCCTCGATCGCCTCCGCCATTCCCTCGCCGCCGGAGTCCGCCCGATACAGAGCTCGCAGCACCGTTGTCGCGAACCCGGGGCAGTCCCCGTCCGCATTGATGCCGACGATCTTCGCCAGCTCGTCGTTGTCGAGCACCGGCCAGGACAGCACGATCTGCCGGCACGACGCAGCGGTGGGCTCGAGCAAGTTCTGCTCGGGACCCATCACGCGACGCAGCGACGTGACGATCTCCTCCCGGATCGCATCCAGTGGCGGGTTCGTGACCTGCGCGAACAGCTCGACGAAGTAGTCGTAGAGCAGGCGAGGACGCTGCGAGAGCACGGCAATGGGGGTGTCTGTGCCCATCGAGCCGATCGGTTCCCCGCCCGACGTCGCCATCGGCGACATCAGCACCCGCTGCTCCTCCTCGGTGTAGCCGAACGCCAACTGCCGGCGGACCACCGACTCGTGGTCGTGGACAGCCCGGCCTCGGCCCGGCAGCGACCGCAGGGCGAGCAGGCCGGCGTGCAGCCATTCCTCGTAAGGCAGCTGCGCCGCCAGTTGCTCCTTCACCTCCTTGTCCGGCACGACACGGCCCGCCTCGGTGTCGACGAGGAACATCTCCCCCGGTTCGAGTCGACCCTTCTCGATCACCTCGGACTGCGGAATGGGCAGCACGCCGCTCTCACTCGCCAGCACGACCCGTCCGTCGCCGGCGCGCCACCACCTGCCGGGACGCAACCCGTTGCGGTCGAGGACCGCCCCCACCACGGTGCCGTCCGTGAACGTCACACACGCCGGGCCGTCCCACGGTTCCATCAGCGAGGCGTGGAATTGGTAGAACGCGCGCAGCGACGCAGGCATGTCGGTGCGGTTCTCCCAGGCCTCCGGGATCATCATCAACACGGCGTGCGGCAGCGATCGCCCTCCGAGGTGAAGCAGTTCGAGGACCTCGTCGAACGAGGCCGAATCGGAGGCGTCGGGTGCGCAGATCGGGTACAGGCGGCGCAGATCGCCGGGGATGACCGCGCTCGCGAGCATCGCCTCCCGCGAACGCATCCGGTTCCGGTTCCCGCGAACCGTGTTGATCTCTCCATTGTGGGCGATGAACCGGAACGGGTGGGCGAGCGGCCACGACGGGAACGTGTTCGTGGAGAAGCGACTGTGCACCACGGCAATCGCGCTCATCATCAGCGGGTCACGTAGTTCGGGAAAGTACAGCCCGAGTTGGGCGGTGGTGAGCATTCCCTTGAAGGTCATCGTCCGACTTGACAGCGACGGAAAGTAGACCGCGGTGCCGGCGCGTTCGACGTCCTCCGACAACTGCTCGGCACGCTTCCGCAGGCCGTACACCCGGCGATCGAGATCGACTCCGCCGAGCTGAGCACCGTCGTCGGACCGTGCCGCGACGAACAGATACGTCATGTGCGGCATGCACGAGTGCGCGGTGACGCCGATGTCCGCCCCGAGCGGGTCGACGCCCACCTCGTGCCAGCCGATGACGTCGACGCCTTCCTGTTCCGCGATCCCGGCCACGCGCTCGCGCGCCGCACGCCTGATCTCCGGGTCGGTCGGCAGGAAACAGATCCCCGCCGCGAAGGTATGGAAGCCGTCGGGGCTGAGGCCCGGCAACTCGAACGGGACGAGGCCACGGAAGAACTCGACCGGGAGCTGGATCAGAATGCCCGCGCCATCACCACTGTTGACCTCCGCACCCGCGGCGCCACGGTGTTCGAGGTTCTCGAGTGCGAGCAGCGCGTCCGCAACGATCCCGTGCGATCGACGGCCGTGAATGTCGGCAACCATCGCCACACCACACGAATCGGATTCGCGGTCACGAACATAGAGGCCACCGGAATCGGGTTGCCGAGAAAACAGCACCGAGCACCTCCACACCGGCCCCGAACGCTCCGGGAAGCGGTCGCTGCGGGCCATCGCGCGTCGCGCACTTTCTACGGCGACGCCCTGGAGGAGTCGCCCATTACGGGTGCTGACTGCATCGATCGGGGTCTTCCGGCACTGCTGTCGACCCGTGAAGGTTGCCGAGTCCACACCCGGCCGGGCAAGTTTACCGCGTGAAGGCCACCCGAAGCGATGGCGAAAATACGAACCGCCCGCGCCGAGAATCGGCGCGGGCGGTGTGTTCGTTGTGGGATGTCCCCAGCCGCAATCAGGTCTTGAGCGGTCGCCCCTGAGGGTCGCGCACGGCGCCGGTGAGCATCAGGATGCCGTCGACGAACGCCCAGATCCAGATCACCGGGAAGATGACGAACCCGATTCCGAAGACTGTGCTGAGCAGGCCGAGCCAGAAGACCAACAACTGGATCAGTCCGATACCGATGCTGCCGATGTACAGGCGGCCGATGCCGGGCAGGGAGATGAAACCGAGCAGGATCTGCAGCAGGCCGGCGGTGGCCCTCGACTTGCCCGAGTACGGCTCGCCGGTCATCGGGTCGCGACCGAACGGCGCGCTCGGGTCTCCGTACCCGCCGTAGGGTGCCGGATTTCCGACACCCGGCGCGGGATACCCCGGGGCCGACGGGTAGGCCGATGCAGGCGGGTAGACCGGCGGCGGGGGTGCGGCCGACGCGCCGTACTGCGGAGGCTCCTCGACCGGCCACGAGGCCGGCGGCAACTGATCGTCCACCGGAGACGGGTAGCTGGGACCGCTTCCCCAGCCCGGGCCGTTTCCGACGCCCGAGTAGGTGTCCCAGCCCGGTCCGGCGGTGCTGCCACCGGACGGCGGCACCGACGACGTCCCGGAAGTCGATTCGGTCATCGAGGCATCCGCGGTGGCGTCGTAGTCGAACGGCGAACCGAACTCCGGGGGCTGCGGCGCCCCCTGCGGTCCACCCTGTCCCGACGACCCGGACTTCTTGGACAGATCCGGCTGCTCGGTCATTTCTTTTCCCCGTTCACTTCGGACCTGTCCCCGTCGGTCCGGTCGGTGTTTACGGACGCGTCATCCGTGTCCGCCGCGACGGCGGCCTGCCCGCCCGCCCGATGCGGCTGTAGATCCGACGGTTCCTCGCGCCCCTTCTTGGCCAGGACAAAGTACGCCACAGCGGCAAGGAACACGATTGCCGACGTGAACGAGTTCACGCGGATACCGAGGATCTCGGTCGCGTGGTCCGAGCGCATGAGTTCGATCCAGAAACGCCCGGCACAGTAGCCGGCGACGTACAGCGCGAACAGACGCCCGTGGCCGATCTTGAATCGGCGATCCACAGCGACAAGCAGCACGACGATCAGCAGGTTCCAGACCAGCTCGTACAGGAATGTCGGATGCACCACCTGTTGTACGACACCGTTCGACACGCCGTTCAGGGTGTCGACGCGGCCCGACGCGTCGGTGCGCTCGTAGATCTCGAGACCCCACGGCACGGTGGTCTCGCGGCCGTACAACTCCTGGTTGAACCAGTTGCCGAGCCTCCCGATCGCCTGCGCCAGCACGATGGCCGGCGCGATCGCGTCACCTAAGGCCGGCAACGGAATCCCGCGTCGACGGCAACCGATCCAGGCACCGACCGCGCCCAGTGCGACGGCACCCCAGATACCCAGGCCGCCCTGCCAGATCTTGAGGGCATCGGCGGGGCTTCCGCCCTCGCCGAAGTACGTCGACCAGTCGGTGATGACGTGATACAGGCGACCGCCGATCAGACCGAACGGTACCGCCCAGACAGCGATGTCGAGGACGGTGCCCTTCTCGCCACCGCGCGCAACCCAGCGACGGTCGCCCCACACGATCGCGACGACGATGCCGACGATGATGCACAGCGCGTAGGCCCGCAGGGCCAGGGGCCCCACATGCCACACACCCTGCGCTGGGCTGGGGATGTAGGCGAGCAATTCGGTCGAAGTCACCATCGAAGTCACGACGCCACGGTAGCCGAGCGCACGCCCTCCGCGAGTTCAGTCGTGAGGGCGCGAACCGCGCCCAGCCCGTTCTCGACAGCAGAGACGATGGCAGACCCGACGATCACGGCATCCGCGTAGGAGGCGATCTCGGCAGCCTGTGCGCCGGAGCGCACACCGAGCCCGACACCGACCGGGATGTCCGAATGCTCGCGGATCCGAGCGGTCAACTCGGGCGCCATCGACGACACCGCGTCACGCGCGCCGGTGACACCCATCGTCGAGGCCGCGTAGATGAAGCCACTGCTCGCCTCGAGCGTCATCGCCAGGCGCTCCTCGGTGGACGAGGGCGCGACCAGGAAGATCCGGTCGAGGTGATGTTCGTCGGATGCTTCCATCCACTCACCGGCCTCCTCGGGAATGAGGTTCGGCGTGATCAGTCCGAGGCCACCGGCGGACGCGAGATCACGGGAGAACCGGTCGACGCCGTACTGGAGCACCGGGTTCCAGTACGTCATGACGACGGCGTTGCCACCGACCGAGGCGATCTGCTCGACGACGGTGAACACGTCGCGGACACGGACACCGTTGCGCAGCGCCGTCTCGGCCGCCGACTGGATGGTGGGCCCGTCCATCACCGGGTCCGAGTACGCGATGCCGACCTCGATGATGTCGCATCCCGCATCGACCATCGTCTTGTAGACGTCGATCGACGTCGCGATGTCCGGGTAGCCGGCGGGCAGATACCCGACCAGCGCGGCACGCTTCTCGTCGCGGCACTTCGCGAACGTGGGCGCCAGGCGCGAATCCTTCTGACTCACTTGGCCGTACCTTCCTCGGTCGAATCAGCAGTATCGGCGGTGTCGGCGGCCGCGTCGTTGTCGAACAGCCCGAACCACTGCGCTGCCGTGTCCATGTCCTTGTCGCCGCGGCCGGACAGGCTGACGACGATGATCGCTCCCTCGCCCAGTTCACGGCCCAACTTCAGGGCTCCGGCGACGGCGTGCGCCGACTCGATCGCCGGGATGATGCCCTCGGCGCGCGACAGCAGCAGCAGCGCGTCCATTGCCTCGGCGTCGGTGATCGGCTCGTACGACGCGCGCCCCGTGTCCTTGAGGTACGCGTGCTCCGGGCCCACGCCGGGGTAGTCCAGGCCGGCGGAGATCGAGTGCGACTCGATGGTCTGGCCGTCCTCGTCCTGCAGCAGGTACGAGAACGCCCCCTGGAAGGCGCCCGGGGTGCCCCCGGCGAAAGTTGCTGCGTGCCGACCGGTCTCGACGCCATCGCCGGCCGCCTCGTATCCCACGAGCTTGACCGAAGGGTCACCGATGAACGCGTGGAAGATGCCGATCGCGTTCGACCCGCCGCCGACGCATGCGACGACCGCGTCGGGCAGACCGCCCGTGAGCGACTGCACCTGGGCTCGCGCCTCGAGACCCACGACGCGCTGGAAATCGCGCACGAGCAACGGGAACGGGTGTGGACCGGCGGCGGTGCCGAAGCAGTAGTAGGTGCGATCGGCGTTGGTGACCCAGTCACGCAGCGCCTCGTTGATCGCGTCCTTCAACGTCGAGGAACCCGACTCGACGGACACGACCTCCGCGCCGAGCAGGCGCATCCGGGCGACGTTGAGGGCCTGACGTCGGGTGTCGACCGCACCCATGTAGACGACGCACTCGAGGCCCAGCAGAGCGCACGCGGTCGCGGTCGCGACACCGTGCTGACCGGCGCCGGTCTCGGCGATGATCCTCGTCTTACCCATGCGCTTCGCGAGCAACACCTGCCCGAGCACATTGTTGATCTTGTGAGATCCGGTGTGGTTCAGATCTTCACGCTTGAGGAGGATGCGGGCGCCACCGGCATGCTCGCGCAGCCGAGTGGCCTCGAAGATCGGAGACGGACGACCGGTGTAGTCACGCTGGAGGCGATCCAACTCGTCGAGGAACCCGTCGTCCGTACGAGCCTTCTCGTACTCGGCGGTGACCTCCTCGATGACCGCCATCAGCGCCTCGGGGACGTGCCGACCGCCGTACACACCCCAATGACCACCGGGGTCCGGTTCGTGACCGGAACGCTCCGTCAGACCGGCGCTGGCGGGGGGCAGATTGCCCCCCTTGGACACGAGGGCCTCATTGCGTGAACTCACCCCCCCAGTCTGCCCCAACGTCATCGAGAACGAGCGGTCGGGTCCGCCGAGATGAGCCTCGTCAGCGCGACGGCTTGGGGCACGACGGGTGTGCACCCGCCGTCACCAGATCCGACACCGCAGCGCGCGGATCACCGCTGGTGACCAAGCCTTCACCGACGAGGACCGCATCGGCACCGGCACCGGCGTACGCCAGCAGGTCCGCGGTGCCGCGGACACCGGACTCGGCGATCTTCACGAGGTCCGTGGGCAGGCCCGGGGCGATCCGCCCGAACGTGTCCATGTCGACCTCGAGGGTCTTGAGGTTGCGCGCGTTGATTCCGATGACGCTGGCGCCGGCCTCGAGTGCGCGGTCGGCCTCTTCCTCGGTGTGGACCTCGACGAGCGCGGTCATACCGAGCGACTCGGTCCGGTCCAACAGGGATGCGAGCACGTGCTGGTCGAGCGCCGCGACGATCAGCAAGATCACGTCGGCGCCGTGTGCGCGGGCCTCGTGGATCTGGTACGGCCCGACGATGAAGTCCTTGCGCAGGACCGGAATGCTCACGGCCTTACGAACCGCATCCAGGTCCGCGAGGGAACCGTGGAATCGCCGCTCCTCGGTGAGCACGCTGATCATCCGCGCGCCGCCCGCCTCGTAGGCCGCAGCCAGCACCGCAGGATTCGGGATGTCCGCGAGGGCACCCTTCGACGGGCTCGCCCGCTTCACCTCGGCGATGACACCGATACCGGGGGCACGCAGCGCCGCGGCGGCATCGAGCGCCGGCGGAGCGGCAGCGGCAGCCGCCTTCACCGCAGCAAGGTCGAGAACGGCTTCACGGGCGGCGACATCGGCGCGCACTCCGTCGAGAATCGAGTCGAGAACGGTCATCGTGGCCCGAGTCCTTTCCGGCATGTCAACCGATGTGAGGAAACTCATCGGCACTTGACTCAGCCTAGAGGTCGCAGTTATTCGGACTCCGGGCGGGTACCCGTGGGTCCGGTGTCCTTGCTCACATCCCGTGCCGGACGGCTTGACTCGCCTCCAGCAGAGTCGTTGTCCGCCGCTTCGACGGTCGGGTCCTCGCCGGCATCCAACGCATCCCACAGCATGCGCTGCGTCGGAGGCTCGTCCTCCGCGGCGGACCCACCGCGGCTGGCGGCCGCCTCCCGGCGTGCGGCCGGGCTGTCGTACTTCGACGAGAGTCCGCCCGTGGCAGTCGGTTTCCGAATCAGCATGAAGGCGGCAACCAGCGCGACCACGGAACCGAGCAGCACCAGTAGGGCCGGCACAGTCGCCACCTCGGTGTCCGTGACGCGTGTCGCCGCCCGCTCGAATCCTGCGATGTCGGAAGCCTTGTCGTTCGACGCCCCGTTCGCGAGCAACCCGATCGCCGGGATTGCTGCGACCACCGCGACGACGGCGACCAACAGACCCACCACGCGCAGCAGCCAGCCACGCACCGCGAACGCGGCCGCAATCGCGGCGACAAGCGCGAGCGCAAGCGGCGTGGTCGCCGCCGCCCAGGTCCCACCATCGAGATCGGTGATGCGTTCCTCACCGAGCCCGTCCGCCGACGTCACGGTCACCCACGTCATCCGGGACGAGCCCCACAGGCACAGCGCCGCCACGGCGAGCAGCAAGGCCGCCACCCCGGTCGCCCGCTTGCCTCGCGATGCAGCATCCGCGGTCTTCTTCTCACTCAACGCCGTTCACCTCCGAAGCGCCCCCGAGGGGCCGCAGCGTCTGCGCGGCGGCGACGGCACTGAGCACCGCCATCGCCTTGTTCCGCGCCTCCGTGTCCTCGTAGACGGGATCCGAGTCGGCGACGACGCCGGCACCGGCCTGCACGTACGCCGTCCCGTCCTTGATCAGTGCCGTGCGGATCGCGATCGCGGTGTCCGCGTCGCCCGCGAAGTCCAGGTAGCCGACGATGCCGCCGTAGATTCCACGTCGAGTCGGTTCGAGTTCGTCGATCAGTTCCATCGCGCGCACCTTCGGCGCACCGGACAACGTCCCGGCGGGGAAGCACGCCGTCACCGCGTCGAGCGCATGCTTGCCGTCGGACAACCGGCCCGTCACGGTCGACACGAGGTGCATCACGTGGCTGTACCGCTCGATGTGCCGGTAGTCGTGCACCTTGACCGTCCCCGGCTCGCACACCCGGCCCAGGTCGTTGCGTCCGAGGTCCACGAGCATCAGATGCTCCGAGTTCTCCTTCTCGTCCGCGAGCAGATCCTTCTCGAGCAGGATGTCGTCCTCCTCGGTGGCGCCCCGCCAGCGTGTGCCGGCGATCGGGTGCGTGGTCGCGACACCCTCGCTCACCGTGACGAGCGCCTCCGGGCTGGATCCGACGATCGAGAACGCCGTCTCCCCGTCCGGACCGGGCACCTGGACCAGGTACATGTACGGGCTGGGGTTGGACGCGCGCAACATCCGGTACACATCGATCGGCTCTGCCGCGCAGTCCATCTCGAAGCGCTGAGAGAGCACCACCTGGAATGCCTCGCCGGCCTCGATCTCGCCGATCAATCTCCGGACGTCGACGCCGAAGCTCTCGGTGGTGCGCTGGCGCCGGTACTCGGGCTGCGGACGCGCGAACATGGAGACGGTGGAATGGGCGGGCGCCGCGAGCGCATCGGTCATCCGATCCAGGCGGGCGACCGCATCGTCGTACGCTTCGTCGACCCGCTCGTCGGAGCCGTCCCAGTTGACCGCATTGGCGATGAGCGTGATGGCGCCCTCGTGGTGGTCGACTGCGGCCAGGTCGGTCGCGAGGAGCATCACCATCTCCGGGATACCCAGATCATCGACGGCATGGCTGGGCAGACGTTCGAGCCGGCGGACGGCGTCGTAGCCGAGGAAGCCGACCATGCCGCCCGTCAACGGCGGCAGATCCGGCAGCCGTTCGGTGCGCAGAAGTTCGAGGGTGCGGCCCAGGGCGACCAACGGATCGCCGCCGGACGGAGCGCCGGCCGGGACGTTGCCGAACCACGCAGCCTCACCGTCGCGCACGGTGAGTGCGGCGGGGCTACCCGCGCCGATGAACGACCAGCGCGACCACGACCGGCCGTTCTCGGCCGATTCCAGCAGAAACGTGCCGGGCCGACTGCCCGCCAACTTGCTGTAGGCGGACAGCGGAGTCTCGGCATCCGCCAGCACCTTTCGAATGACAGGGACCACACGATGCTCTGCCGCCAGCGCCCGGAACTGCTCGCGGGTGGTGGTCGAATCGTGCCGTGGCCCCTCGCTCGAAACCGCCGAGGTAGCTGCTGGGATGGTGGTGGACTCGCCGCGCATGCGTCCATCATCCCAGGAACTCCGATTGCCACCGCGGTCGCGGGTAGCGTCGGCGCTCATGAAGCCCGGTGAGCGCGCGCCCGAATTCGATCTTCCCGACCAAGACGGCACCCGTCACACGCTGACCGCGCTGCTCTCAGGCGGACCGCTCGTGCTGTTCTTCTACCCGGCGGCCTCGACCCCGGTGTGCACGGCGGAGGCCTGCCATTTCCGGGACCTTGCGGGCGAGTTCGCCGCGGCGGGGGCGTCCGTCGCGGGGATCAGCCGCGACAGCGTCGACAAGCAGTCGACCTTCGCCCGGGCCCAGTCGTTCGACTATCCGCTACTGGCCGATGTCGACGGCAGCGTCGCCGAGCAGTTCGGCGTCAAGCGAGGCCTGCTGGGCAAGATCACCCCGGTCAAGCGGAGCACCTTCGTCATCGACACCGATCGCACCGTGCTCGAAGTGATCTCCAGCGAACTGCGCGCCAACCTGCACGCCGACCGGGCGCTCGAGTTCGTCCGCAACCACGCCTGACCGGCGTCACGCCACCTGGATCGAACGCTTGGCCAGGCCCATCCAGAATCCGTCGATCACCTGTTCGGCGATCTGTTCGGGATTGCTCGACGCGCCGAGCGTGACGAACAGAGGAGCGAAGTGCTCGATCGTCGGATGTGCGTACGGCATGCCGGGCGCCTGGACGCGGAAGTCGATCAGTGCATCGACGTCACCGGCGGCAAGCCGCTCCCCCGCCCACGCGTCGAACTCCGCGGACCATCCCGGCGCGACGGCGTCGGGCGAGGGGTCGCGCAGGAACGGCAGGCCGTGCGTGGCGAAGCCAGATCCGATGATCAGCACACCCTGCTCGCGTAGCGGCCGCAGGCGGCGCCCGAGGTCGAGCAGGCGCTGGGGATCGAGGGTCGGCATCGACATCTGCAGCACGGGGATGTCGGCGTCGGGGTACATGACGGTGAGTGGCACGTACGCGCCGTGGTCGAGGCCACGGTCGGGCTGGTGGTAGACGGGTTCGCTGTCGGGCATGAGCGCCGCGACCTGCCGGGCCAGGACGGGTGCGCCGGGCGACCGGTACGTCACCTCGTAGAACCGTCGCGCAAAGCCGCCGAAGTCGTACACCAGCGGAGTCCCGGTCTCGACGGCTCCGATCGTGAGCGGCGCCGACTCCCAATGCGCGGAGACGACGAGAATCGCCGTCGGGCGCGGAAGATCCGCGGACCACCGGGACAGCTCGGCGACCCACTGCGCGCTGTCCACCAGCGGGGGTGCGCCGTGACTGAGGAAGATGGCCGGCATGTCGCTCACGAGAACTCCTTTGTTGAAGCTTCAACTTAACACGAAGTCGACACCGTCGACGGTGCGCTGTTCCCCGCCACCGCGTCGGCACCACAGGTTTGACACGCTGGTATCCGAACACCGACTTTCAGCGATCGGAGAACGACCCGATGGGCGCAGAGGACAGCACCGACACCACCTGGCTCTCCGGACCCCAGCAGGAGGCCTGGCGGACACTCGTCTCCCTGGTGACCCGGTTGCCGGCAGCGTTGGACACCCAGCTGCAGCGGGACTCCGATCTGAGCCATTTCGAGTACTTCGTGCTCGCGGTGCTCTCCGAGGCGCCCGACCGACGGCTGCGCCTGTCCGAGCTCGCGTGCCAGGCGAACGCATCGCTGTCACGCCTGTCGCACGTCGTCACGCGTCTCGAGAAGCGCGGCTGGGCGCGACGCGAGACCGTGACCGGAACCCGCGGCGCCTTCGCGGTCCTCACCGACGACGGATACGACAAGGTGGCCGAGGCCGCGCCCGGACATGTGGCGACGGTTCAGTCGCTGGTGTTCGAGGGGCTCGACGAGCGGCAGGTGATGCAGTTGTCGACCCTGGGCAAGGCGCTGCTCACCCAACTCGACAAGGGCATCGCCGCAGGAACCGGCAAGGCCTAGAACGGGTTTCCCGACCATGACTACCCTGTCGACGGCGACGACACCCGACCGCTCCCCCTGGAACGGCACGCTGACGCTGACTCCCGGTGCGGTTCTCTATCGCGGCGTCGGCGGCGACTCGAATCTCCATGCGCACCACGCGGTGCAGGTGATGATCTCCCTGGACGAGCCGTTCGTCCTCGAGTTCGCGGACGACCACCTTTGCGCGACGGCCGCAGTCATTCCGAGCGGCCTGCCACACCGGTTGCAGTGCACCTCGCGCCGGCTACTGCTGGTGCTCGTCGAGCCGTTCGGGCCACGGGGCCGTGGACTCGGCCTCGCCGGGGAACGCACGCGCGGACGCGAGTTCGAGGGCGTGCTCGCGCGCATCGCCACCGAGCATGCCGACGAGCAGAACGCCGCGAGCGCCATCGACAGCTTGATTCGGGCCGTCACCCCGGGCGGGCTGCAGCGGCCCACCCTCCTGTCCGAACCGGTGCGCTCGGCGCTGCGGCATCTGGAGCAGAAGCCAGGCTCGCAGCCCACACTCGCGGGAGCGGCCGCCGACGCCCACATTTCGCCCTCGCGTCTGACACACCTGTTCACGCGCGAAGTGGGCATACCGTTCCGCCGCTACGGGCTGTGGATCCGCCTGCGAACCGTGGCCGAACGAGTAGCGTTCGGCGACAACCTGACTCAGGCCGCGGTGTCCGCCGGGTTCAGTGACTCGTCGCACCTCAGCCGGGTCTTCAAGAACAATTTCGGCCTGAGTCCGTCGGCCCTTCTGCGGATGACGGTTCACCGCGACGAGTGGCCCGACAGTACCTCGTGATTCGGCCGAGCCCTCACGACCGAGATCAGCCGCAACGTTCAAGTCTCTCGGCGCCAGGCCCCCATACGTTCGACACATGGACGCTCATATTCAGCCCACCCCGCTCCTCGACTACGACGACGCTTCCGTTCAGTCGCTCGTCACCGAGCGCGGATGGAGAGATCTTCCCTACGAAACCCGCATCGGCGCGGTCTACGACTTCGTGAGGGACGGGATCACCTTCGGGTACAACACCGACGACGCGCTGCCCGCCTCCCGGGTGCTCGCCGATGGATACGGCCAGTGCAACACCAAGACCACCCTCCTCATGGCGCTGCTGAGGGCCGTCGACGTGCCCTGCCGATTCCACGGGGCAACCATCGACAAGCGTCTGCAGAAGGGCGTCATCGACGGAATTCTCTACCGACTGGCCCCTCGGAGCATCCTCCACAGTTGGGCAGAGGTGCGATTCGACGATCGCTGGGTCGACCTGGAGGGCGTCATCCTCGATGCCGGCTACCTCACCGGACTGCGGAACACGATGGCGCCCACCGGGCCGTTCCTCGGCTACGGCGCGGGGACCGACGACATCGGCGATCCGCCGGTGGCGTGGACCGGCACCGACACCGCAATCCAGAAGACCGGAGTCAACCGCGACCTCGGCACCTACGACGATCCGGACACCTTCTATGCACGGAGCGGGACGAATCTCACCGGAGTGCGGAACTTCCTGTTCCAGAGGGTGATCCGGAACGCAATGAACCGGAAGGTCGCTTCGATCCGCGGCTGCGCGGTCAGCCCAGCGGTTCGCCGCCGACGCCCCAGTGTTCGCGCGGAACCTCGGTGATGGTGACCCACACCGACGACGCGTTCTTCCCGGTCGCCTCGGCGTAGGCCTTGGTGACCGCGGCAATGGTCTCGCGCTTCTGCTCGGCGGACAGTCCCGGCGTCTGGCTGATCTGTATGAGCGGCATGCCGCCATTGTCGCTGCCACCCGCGCGGGGCCGACCGGCGGGCGGGCCTGATCGAGCCCTCCCGCTGCACGCCCCGCGGTGGGATGCTGAGAGCGAAGGCTCGAATAGACGCCTCGAAGGACACCACCATGAGCCCCCGAAAGCACCTCCCCCACCGCCGAACGCTCGTCGGCACCGCAGTCGCTGTCGCGGCGGCGGCAGCACTAGCAGCCGGATGCGGCGACGACCTCGACGGCACCGCCGACACTCCCGCCGTGGAAACCACTGCCCCGACGATCGATCCCGGCGACCCCGAGACGTCGACCACCGACCCGACGACGACGCACTACGGCCCGTTCGATCAGGGACCGATCGGCGCACCTCTTCCGACTCGGGACGTTCACGCGACGGATACCCCGAGTCGTCACCGCTGATCACGGCTCGCCCCGCCGTCGATGGTGTAGCGGACACGACGAGTGGGTAGTACGGGAACACCGCGCCCATTCCCTCCGCCGTTCCCGAGACGTCGGTGGATAACGAGGAGGCAGTCATGACGCAGAAACCGGGCGAGCATCTCGAAGAGGAACCGCAATCAGAGCGCGGCGAACCGGGGTCGCGAGACACCGGCGCCGACGCACCCAGTGTGGGAGAGCACCGCCGAGAAGGCGCGTTCGAGGACGAGTCCATGACCTCCTCTGGCGAGCCGGGCTGGCAGCGACCCGACGACGCAGGGGGCCTCGGATCCGAGTCGGATGATGCTGCCGTTCCGCCCTACGACGACCGTCAGAAGCAAGCGAAGTCTGCCGAGCACATGCGCGCACGCGCCGGCAACCCCGATGGCGGCGGGCAGGCCCAGAAGAGCGCGGTCGAGCACGAGAAGCCTTCGTCATCCGACAAGGGCGTCGGTCCGGCCCACCAGTCGGGCACCCGACGCGGTGAGGATCATCCTCCGGAGACGACGCATCCCGAGAAGAAATAGCACCGCGAACAAGGGGCACTCACGATGGAGGTACTCGTCATTGTGGCGCTCGTGGTCGTTGTTGCGGCGGTCAATCTGCGATGGTGGTACCGCAAGCGTCAAGGTAAGGCCACGCGCTCCGACTCGGGCAGCGCCGAAGGCAAGACCCGGCAGATGAACGACGTGCACCGAGAGCAGCGACGAGACGATTCGTGACTGGTGACCGCAGGTAGCGCCGTCCGTCAGCGACCGCATTGCTCGGGCCGATCAATCCTGGGCCCACCCTCCGGCGCGCGGTCTGGGTACGCGCTACCAGACGCCGGCTGCCATCAGGATGAGTCCGACCACTACAACGACGAAAACGACCACGATCAAGCCGACGACAACGATCGTCGCCGCACCGGTCGGGGGAAACCGGCCGCGGGTATCAGGCTCGTGCTCCGAGATTCCTGAGGTACCACCTGACGCCGGCGGCGTGGACCCGGCTGGGACGCCTCCGCCAGGCTCGAGGTCCGGCGTCTCGCGAGGATCGGGATCGGGTCCGACGGGTGCTCCTGGATCGGTCATCGTGTCCTCCTTGTCAGTCACCGTCCGCGTACCCCACCCGGCCCCCGTCCATTCGTCCGGTCTCCCCAGCATCAGATCGTCCGAATCGGCCGCTGTTTCGTGTTTGGTTCGGTGCGATGGGGGCTACCCGACGAATGGAGCGGGATCGATCCGGGCCGGCGGGGCACCGGGCGCACGTCTCCCGAATACGGAGGACCGGTCATGAACGGTGGCATGCGCATCGCCCTAGGCGTCGCGGTCGGCTATTTCCTGGGCCGTACGCGCAAGATGAAGGTCGCATTGATGCTGGCCGGAGCGGGCGCGACCGGCCGTCTCCCGAGTAACTCTCGCGAACTGGTCCGTGAAGGAATCAAACGACTCGGGGATTCCGCGGAGGTCGGAAAGCTGACCGAGAGCGTCCGCGGCGAACTGGTCGACGCCGCCAAGAATGCCGCTGTCGCCGCAGCGAGCAACCGAATCGACTCGCTCACGAGTCGCATCGAAGGTGTCGGCGAGGGGGTCGGTGTGGCCGGCGAGCAAGCAGGCAAGATCGGCGAAGGAGTCCTGGGCGAGGAGCAGGAGCACGATCAGGACGAGGAAGCGGAAGAGGTTGGAGCCGAGGCAGAGGCACCCGATTCCGAGGCGGAGCGCGGACGCTCGCGCGCCCCACGCCGGAAGCGAGCGGACACCGAACACGACGAATCCGCCGCCGAGGACGACAACGACGACGAGCAGGAGCAGCCCGAGGCGGAGGCGAAAGGCTCCGGGCGCCGCACCTCTTCCCCCGCGTCCCGCGCATCGTCGTCGCGACGCGGCGCTCCCCGCACGCGTAAGGATTCCGAGCCGAAGGCACGAGCACGCTCGCGGTCCACTACGCCCGCAGACGCGCCCGTGCGACGCACCGGGAGGTGAGGGAAATGACCGTAACCAAGGAGGAGAAAGAAGCTGATCGGTCCGCCTCGGACGATGGGGACCAACTCAAATCATCCCTTCAGCACCTCGTCGGTGCCGTCGCCCAGAAGGGGGTCAAATCGTTGACCGATACCGTCACGTCGGCGGTCGGCAACCTGGACCAATTCACCTCGAACGGCGGCGGTGGTGGACTCGCCACGGCGATGACCGGCCTGGCCCAGGGCGAGTCACCCGCGAAGGTGGCCGTCAAGGCCGGAATGACGAGCGTGAAAGACAAGATCAAGGACGCGGGTACCGGCCTCAAAGACGCGCTCACCGGAGGTAAGGGGAAGGGAAAAGGCAAGGGCAAGAAGGACAAGATCACCAACATCGTCGAACAGATCGACATCGGGGCCCCGGTCGATCTGGTGTACGACCAATGGACACAGTTCGCCGATTTCCCCCGGTTCATGAAGAAGCTCGAACAGGTGGAGCAGGTCTCCGACGAGAAGACGAGGTGGAAGGCGCAGGTCTTCTGGTCCCATCGATCGTGGGAGTCCACGATCCTCGAGCAGGTTCAGGACGAACGCATCGTGTGGCGGTCGAAAGGCGACAAGGGATACCTCGACGGCGCAATCACGTTCCACGAACTCACTCCGGACCTGACCAGGGTATTGGTCCTGATCGAGTATCACCCACAGGGCTTCTTCGAAAAGACCGGCAACATCTGGCGCGCCCAAGGGCGCCGAATCCGACTGGAACTCAAGAATTTCCGCCGCCACGTCATGACTCAGGCCCTGCTGCACCCGGACGACGTGGAGGGATGGCACGGCGAGATCCGAGACGGCGAGGTGGTCCCCGAGGAGGACCTCGAGGATGACGAGGACGCTGACGCCGAGTTCGACGAGAACCAGGACGAGAACCAGGACGAGAACCAAGACCAGGAATCGGATGAGCCAGGCGGGCCGGACGACACCGAGGACGACTACGACGACGAGACCGCGCCGAGCGACGACAGGACCGAAGAGACGCCCCCGGCGCGTCGACGGAAGAAGGTGACGCGCGAATGACGATGGTTCAAGGCGGGGGTGGCGGCGGAGGACCGAGTTCACAGAGCCTCGCCGACGTCGTGGACACGATTCTCGACAAGGGCCTCGTAATCGATGCCTACGTCCGTGTGTCGCTGGTCGGCATCGAACTGCTCACCGTCGACGCACGGGTGGTCGTTGCCAGCGTCGACACCTACCTGAAGTTCGCCGAGGCGGTCAACCGACTGCAGATCTCCGACACCCAGCCGAAGGGCCTGCCCGACATGGTGCAGGACATCACCGAAGGTGGAGCCCGGTCCAAGACCAAGGGCGCGATCGAGGCTGCAGGCGAGAAGGTGATGGACTTCATCGGCGGCTCCGACGAAGAACACGAACGGCAGCCTCGCGGGCACTCCGGTGGAGGCGAGGAGAGATGACGGAATCGAATTCCACACCCGACGGTGGTGCACCCGTGGTGTACGTCTATGGCTTGGTCCCCGCCGACGTGGAAGTGAATGCGGATGCGACCGGCATCGGATCACCTCCCCGCCCCCTGCAGATCGTGACGCACGGTGGCGTAGCCGCGCTCGTGAGCGAGATACCACCGGACACTCCACTGGGCAGCCCGGACGATCTTCGTGCTCACGCCGCGGTGCTCGACTCCACGGCCACCGTCGCGCCGGTTCTCCCGCTGCGGTTCGGTGCAGTACTGACCGACAGGGACGCGGTGGTGTCCGAGTTTCTGGAGCCGTACCGGGACGAGTTCAGCGACGCGCTCGAACAGCTCGAAGGATCTGTCGAATACGTGGTCAAGGGCAGATATGTCGAAGACGCGATCCTCCGTGAGATCCTCTCCGGCGATCCCGAGGCGAGCCGTCTGCGGGACACGATCCGTGACCGGCCCGAGGAGGCGACCCGTGACGAGCGACTGGCGCTCGGCGAGTTGATCAGTCGAGCCCTGGCCGGTAAACGCGAGCAGGACACCGAGCGCCTCATCGGGGCGCTCGATCAGGTTGCGAAGGCGGTAACGGTCCGCGAGGTGACCCACGACGAGGATGCCGGTTCGGTGGCCGTCCTGATCCCGGCAGACCAGGTCGATGCTCTCGACAAGGCCCTGAATCCCCTGATCGACGACTGGCAAGGACGGGTCGACATCACCGTGGCCGGGCCTCTCGCTGCCTACGACTTCGTGACGACGCGAGCGCCGGGGGCCTGACCATGGGGCTCTTTTCCGCCATCGCCGGTTTGCCGCTCGCGCCCGTCCGCGGCGTCGTGTGGATCGGCGAGGTCGTGCGGCGCCAGGTGGAGGAGGAGCTTTCCAGTCCGGCCGCCGTGCGCCGCGATCTCGAAGCAGTTGACGATGCTCGACGTTCGGGGCAGATCTCGGACGAGGAGGCCGCGTGCGAAGAAAGCACGATCCTCGGCAGGGTCGCACGGGTCGACGACATCGACGCGACCGACGGCGGCAACGGAGAGGAGTAACCCATGAGCGGCTCGGGAGATTCCGGAGACCACGTCGACCTGACCGCGCCCGAGGCCGCCTCCGAGGCCGCCCGTCAGATCGCCGAACTGACCGGCCGGACACCGATCGGAGCCGTCTCGGTCGCACCCACGGACGAGGGATGGTCCGTCGAGGTCGAGGTTCTCGAGGACCGCCGCATCCCGTCGTCGTCCGACGTGATGGCCATCTACGTTGTCGTGTTGGATCTGGACGGAATGCTGTTGTCCTACCGCAGGATCCGACAGTACACGCGCGGACAGTCCGGGAAGGGGGCTGAGCAGTGACCAGCTCGGGTGGCGGGTCCAATTATCCCCAGCGCTACAGCCAGGGCCTCGGCGGCGCCGGGCACGAGCCTGCGAATCTCGGCGACATTCTCGAGCGCGTCCTGGACAAGGGCATCGTCATCGCCGGTGACATCCGCGTAAACCTGCTCGACATCGAACTGCTCACAATCAAACTGCGTCTGGTGATCGCGTCGCTCGAGACTGCGCGCGAGGTCGGAATCGATTGGTGGGAACACGACCCGTGGCTCTCCGGTCGCAGCAGTGACGCCGAGGACCTCGAGTTGGAGAACCGGAGGCTGCGCGATCGCATCGAAGCGTTGGAGTCGGGTGGGCGGGCAGCAAGCGACCTGACGACGGGTCCCCCACAAGCTGTGGAGGCCGTCAACCCGAATGCTCACCCTCCTGCCGACCCGCCCGTCGACGAGGACCACCGGCATGACCCGCGATGAAGGCGTGTGGGTATACGCCGTGACCACCGCGGGTTCGTTTCCCGGTGGAATCACCGGGATTCGGGGTGTAGCCGGAGAAGAGTTGAACACGGTGACCGAGGGTGGTTTCACCTCTGTCGTGGGCACGGTCGCCCTCGATACGTTCGGCGAGCAGGCTCTGCGCCGCAACCTCGAGGACCTCGACTGGCTATCCGAAACAGCACGCCGCCATGACGCCGTCGTCGCCGCGATCTGCGCGGGGGGAACCACCGTGCCGATGCGATTGGCCACCGTGTATTACGACGAGGATCGGGTGCGAACGATGTTGCGCGAGAACGCCGCAGAGCTCACCGACGCGCTGGAGCACATCACCGGCCGATCCGAGTGGGGAATCAGGTCATATCTCGATCGTCGACGAGCCGACGGCGATGACACCGCCGAGAAGGAGCGCAAGACAACGGGGACCGCATATCTCATGGAGCGGCGGGCGCGGGCGGCGGCGCAGGAAGAGACCCAATCGGAGGCCGCCCGGCTCGCCGATGAGATCTTCGCGGAACTGGGCAATCTGGCGGTCGCCGCAGTCCGCCAGCCACCGTCGGCCTCCGGCCTCTCCCCCCGTCGAGCGTCGGAGATTCTCAACGCGTCGTACCTGGTCGACAACGCTCGTGTGCACGAGTTCACTGCCGCGGTAGAGAGCGTCGATACCCGCATCGACGATGTCGATACCGTGATCACCGGGCCGTGGCCTCCCTATTCGTTCACCGCCGTCGGATCGAGTCCGCGATGACCGCTTACCCCGATCGCCGGATCGCCCTGGTCGACCTTCTCGATCGAGTCCTCGGTGGCGGCGTCGTGGTCGCCGGCGAAGTGACCCTCTCGATCGCCGACGTCGACATGGTTCACATCTCACTGCGCGCACTCGTGTCGTCGGTCAGCGCACTGACGCCTCCACTCGGCGGACCACCCGAAAGACTCCGGTGACGGACGCGTCGGACGATCGGCGCCCGGGCGAGGAGCCTGTGTCTCGTTCGCACTCCCCGTCGGTGCGGCAGCGAATCGATGCCGATCCAGAGTCCGTCGAACGTGGGCTCGTCGCCCTCGTACTCACGCTCGTCGAACTGTTGCGCCAGCTCATGGAACGCCAGGCCCTGCGCCGAGTAGATGCCGGCGACCTCTCCGACGACCAGATCGAACGAATCGGTACCACGCTGATGCTACTCGAGGAGAAGATGGAGGAGTTGCGCGAGCATTTCGGGCTCGAACCCGAGGATCTCAACATCGATCTGGGGCCGCTGGGCCCACTCCTCGCCGATGAATGACGCCGACCGGCCACCTGTGCGAGGCAGTCGACGCATTCGCAGTACGGACAACCCATCGGGAATCCGGGACCGGGAGTTTGGAAAGCACTCAGCGCGGGAATCCTGAACCATCGCAGCCGCTCCGACCGCACCCGTCAGGCCGACTTCGAAGCGAGGAGTCATGAGCGAAACGTGCGCCTCCACGAGGGCACCCGAGGATTTCGGGCCAGTGATCGAACTACGTACGCCGGCCGATGCATCCCAGCTCGGGCCGATTCGGAGTGTGTCCGCGTCGCTGGCTGAGCGGTGCGATCTGACCCTGGACCAGCTCGCAGACCTGCGACTGGCGGTCGACGAGGCCTGCAGCACCCTCTTTCGGATCGCGCTGAGCGGCAGCGACGTCGTGTGCAGGTTTCGCGTATCGCCCGATTCCTTCCGCTTCTCGGCGTGTGTGGCCGCCGCCGCTGACGACGTGGACGGACCGTTCGAGCGCCGCTTCGGATGGCACGTTCTGCGCACGCTGACCGACGATCTGACACTCCACCGCCACCACGGTAACGGCGACGGGCGGGGCTCCAGCGTCACGATCTCGTTCTCCGTACGGTGTGGAGACGCCGTGTGACTTCCCGAACGACCGATCGCTCCGACGAGTACAGCGACGTGAGACCGATGTTCGCGTCACTGGGATCGCTCGATGCCGACGATCCCTCGCGCGACGAACTACGAGACGCGATCATCACCCGGTGTCTGCCACTTGCCGAGCACATCGCCCGCCGCTTCGACCGGCGAGGCGAACCTTTCGACGACCTCGTGCAGGTCGCCAGCGTCGGGCTGGTCAACGCGGTGGACCGCTTCGACGTGGACCGTGGATCCGACTTTCTGGCCTTCGCGGTCCCGACGATCATGGGTGAGGTACGCAGACACTTCCGGGACACCGGGTGGGCGGTGCGAGTACCCCGACGCCTGAAGGAACTCCACCTGGAGATCACCACGGCATCGTCGAAGTTGTCCCAGCAGTTCGGACGTGCGCCGACGCCACGCGAGATCGCCGACGAACTCGGGGTAGGCGTCGAGGACGTCGTGCAGGGCCTGCAGGCCGCCAACGGTTACCAAGCACTCTCGGTGGACGCGGCCGTGAGCGGCGACGAAGCCGGATCGACACTGGGTGACCTCTTGGGCGACGACGACATCGCCCTGGCCGGAGTCGAGGACCACGAGACCCTGAGAGTGATCATCGACAATCTGCCGGATCGGGAGCGACTCGTTCTGCTGCTGCGCTTCTTCGGCAACGAGACCCAGTCCCAGATCGCCGCGAGGATCGGCGTGTCACAGATGCATGTGTCACGAATCCTCTCGGCCACCCTCGCCAAACTGCGTGAGCACGCCGAGCGGTAGTCGGCCGAGACAGCAGTCTCACGACGGTGCGCTTCAGATCTATCTGCGTGTCACGCAAGCAGCACCGCACCGCGCGCCGCGGTTCAGTTCTCGGCCACCACCGTGAGCTGCTCGTGGTCGAAGCACACGTGTCCGCGGACCTGCAGCGCCGACTCCAGTGGGTCGTCGTACGACCATGCGGCGTCGTCGAGGACGCGCCCGGGAAGTCGCAGCGTCCAGTACGTGGCGCTTCCCTTGTAGGGGCAGACCGTGGTCGTGTTGCTCGGTTGGAGCAGGTCGGCGCCGACGGCATCGCGTGGCACGTAGAACCGATTGGGAAGTCCCGTCTCCGAGAGCAATTCGGCGCGGTCGGTGTCGACGATGACGTCGGAGCCGAGGAGCACCCGGACTCGTCGACCGGTGTGCCGGACGTCGACGCGATGGTAGGGGTCGCGGAGATGACCGGCCACCGACTCCTCCTCGTCCAGCCAGCCGTCCATCGACTCCCAGTAGAACGCTCGGTACCCGCTCAACCACGAGGCCGCCCGCTTGGGTTCGGCGTAGGCCCAGACAGCGTTCTCGGCGCTTCGGCCGCCGACGGTGACCGACCAGTACCTCGCCGCCCCCTTGAACGGGCAGTACGTGACGTGATGTGTGGGTGTCAGCAGATCGTCGCGGATGTCGGTCTCGGGGACGTACAACTGCGGAAGCAGTCCCGTCTCGTGCAGGAGCTTGCCGCGGTCGGTGTCGAGGATCGTCTCCCCCGCGTACGTCGCCCGCACTCGCCGCGGGAAGTCGTCGAACAGCAGACGGTGAGCCGGCCCGTCGATGGTGAAGTTGCCCGGAGCGGGCTTACCGGACAGTGGTCCGCGCGGCACGGTGAGCGACATGGGAGATCCGACCTCCTCGAACGGGTTCGACGAGCGAACCGGACACGGGCTGGGTGGGTCTGCGTGGAACCTTATCCCTGTTGGGGTAGATGCGGCAGCAGGTCGTCGAGCCGCACCGACAGGTTCCGTACACGGACTCCGGTCGCGTAGAGGTCGGTGCCCTGTACACGAGGGCCAGTCGGTGTTAGAAACGACAGAGAGGTTGAGCACACAGCCTGTCGCCACATCAGAGACGGCGCGATCGTGGCCGTCGCCGGGTAGACGTGGTCCGTCGGACACTCGGACGGCCGACGTCGTAGAACCCGGCTTCACCGGATGGAGGCACCGCGTGCCTGATCTTCCGATATCAGCAACGACCACACCTCGCACGCAGACCCGCGTCGGCGAGGATCACAACCGATCCGCGGCCACAGACTCGACGGCGCTGATCGCGGACATCGCCTACGACTTGGACCTGAATACCGTCGACATGTTCCGGGCAATGTTCGGGGCGCTGGTCGACCGGACTGCAAGCGGGTTGGCGGACGGCGACCTCATCGTCCTCGACCTTTCCCGCGTCGATTTCATGAGCGTCCAAGCCGTTCCCGCGTTGATCGAGGCCAGAGACCTCGCCAGCCGACTCGGCATCGACTTCAAGCTCATCACGGCAACGCGGGGGGTCGAGCATGCGCTCACAGCCACCGGGGCCCGTCAGATTTTCGAGTGTCACGCGACGATCGAATCGGCGTGCACGGCCGATGCGCCTCGTGTCTGCGCTCTGACGGACACCGCCGGACCGTGAACGCGTGCGGGGCGGCTGCGGCGACGCTCGACAGGCCGCACGCGCCCCGGAGAGGTATAACCGAGACATGGCGATCCCGGAGCACCGCAACGGCACGTCGTCATTGGCCGCGAAGATTTCCGATCTGGCACAGCAGGCCGGGCGACGCGTCGCCACCGCCGAATCGCTTACCGGCGGGCATATCTCGTGCCTGCTCGGCGCGGCGCCGAGTTCGTCCGACTGGTACCGCGGGAGCATTGTCGCGTACTCGAGCGAAGTGAAACACGAACTGCTGGGAGTGCCCCCGGGGCCGGTCGTCTCCGAACGCAGTGCACGCAGCATGGCAACCGCGACGGCGAGACTCCTGGGCGCCGACACCGTTGTCGCCGTCACCGGCGCCGCAGGCCCCGACCCCCAGGACGGCCGGCCGCCGGGAACGGTCTGGTTCGCACTCTTCGATCGCGGCGCCGTCACCGCGAAGGAAATGACCTTTGCGGGCGACCCGTCGGAGGTGGTCGAGCTGACCGCGCGTGCCGCTCTCGATCTGCTCGCGGGGTGCATCGCCCGGGGTTGAGCGGCGACGCGGTCATGCCCCGGTCAGGGCTCGAGCAGCACTTTCACCGCCCCGTCCTGCTTCTTCTGGAAGATCTCGTAGGCACGCGGCGCGTCGTGGAGCGGGAGACGATGGGTCGCGAAGGTGTCGACGCCGAGCGGGTCTCCGTCGGTGAGAAGCGGCAAGATGTCGTCGACCCATCTCTTCACGTTGGCCTGCCCCATCCGCAACTGGATCTGCTTGTCGAACATCTTGAACAATGGCATCGGGTCCAGCGCACCCCCGTACACGCCGATGATGGACACGGTTCCGCCACGCCGCACGATGTCGATTGCCGCATCGAGGGCCGCGAGCCGATCGATGCCCGCATGGGTGAACAGCGGTCCGGCCACGGCGTCCGGAATCAACGACGTCGCCTGCTGCACCAGTTTCGCGCCGGGCGACCCGTGCGCTTCCATACCCACGGCATCCACGACGGCATCCGATCCCTGTCCGCCCGTCATATCTCTGATCGTCGCGCCGATGTCCTTGTGTTCACGGAGATCGAGTACCTCGATCCCCCGATCCCGCAGCCGTGCGAGGCGCTCCGGTACGAGGTCGACGCCGATCACACGGACACCGCGACGAGTCGCGATCCGAGCGGCCATGTCGCCGATCGGTCCGAGGCCGAGCACCGTGAGTGAGTCGCCCTCGTGGACATTCGCATACTCGACCGCCTGCCACGCCGTCGGGAGCACATCGGACAGATAGACGAACCGGTCGTCCGGAGGGCCCTCAGGCACCTTGATATGGGTGTATTGCGCCTGCGGCACCCGCATGTACTGGGCCTGCGCGCCGGGAACGCTGCCGTAGAGCTTCGAATATCCGAACAGCGCCGCCCCCGTGCCTTCCGACCGGACTTGCGTTGTCTCGCACTGTGTCTGCAGACCACGATGACACATCGAGCAGTGCCCACACGAGATCTGAAATGGAATCACCACACGATCGCCCACCGCCAGATCACCGACTTCCCTGCCCACTTCGCGCACGATGCCCATCGGTTCGTGCCCCAGGATGTCCCCGGGGTTCATGAACGGCGAGAGCAACTCGTAAAGGTGCAGATCCGACCCACAGATATTGGTGGTCGTCAGTTCCACGATCGCGTCGGTGGGGTCCTCGATCTCCGGATCGGGAACCGTATCGACACTGACGTTCCGCTTGCCCTGCCACGTCACCGCTTTCACCACTGCCTCCTGATGGATATCCGTAGGTGATCGACAACTACCCTCAGGGCGATCAACGCAAACGTCGTCCGTTCGTTACGTCGCGGTGGCCACACCGACGTTTCGACGGCAACGAAGCCGCCGTAGGTGCGACTGCCCACCGACCGACTACATCGGTCAAGGATGGTGCCGTGCAGGAACCACTGGAGTGGACGACAATCGAGAGCACGTGCAAGGACCGCACCGGTTCCTTCCGGCGCGGTCGAATAATCGCAACACCGGGGAGGCTCACATGAACAGCAACGATCCTCGCGACCTCGCACACACCACCCGGGAACACCCGGGCGAGGCCATCGAAGACGCACGCAACTGGCCCGGATACGCGCTCATCGGCGTCGCCATCGTCACGCTGGGCCTCACGCTGGTCGCGGCGGGCTACGGCTTCGTGGGCTGGGCGTGGATCGCCGGAATCGTCTGCGGCGCCTCGCTCCTGCTCGGGACGCTGCTGGTGCTCGCCGAACATCGCCGGGTGAAGCGACTGGACAACGCCTCACTCACCGATCAGGTGGGTCACTGACCCGGCCGGACGGCCCGGGCGCTCGACTGCGGAATCGCGGTTCCTGTCCGTCACAGCAACATTGGCTCGACCACTGAAGGTGACGGCGGTTCGACGCCGATCGCCGCGCCTTTTCGGCGCGGCGATTTCGACCTGGACGTTGGAATCGCATCGAGGTCACGATGCGATTGGTGGGCCCACAAGTGGGCACGCGAGCCTTGCTGTCAGAGGGCCGTGTCCGCCAGCGCGGGCGCGAGTTCGTCGGCGTAGAAGCTGAAGAATCCGTCGACTTCGGGGCCCGCGTTCACGAGGGCCAGGTGATCGAACCCCGCATCAGCGAAACTGCGAATCCTCTCGAGATGGCTACGCACGTCGGGCCCCAAACCGAAGCTGTCAGCGAGGTCGGACTCTCGAACGACTGACGAGGCCGCTTCGAAATTGATGGGGTTCGGCAGCTCTGCCTGTACCTTCCACCCTGCCGCCGAGAAGCGGAACAACTTATGTGCCGACTTCAGTGCAGCCTCCTCCGTTGCAGCCCAGGACAGCGGCACCTCACCGTAGCGCGGGCCCGAACCTCCAGCGCTCCGGTACTTTTCGATCAGATCCGCATCGGCATCGGTGGCGAACAGCCCGTCCCCGAGTTCTGCGGCGATTCTCGCTGCCGGCCCTCCTGACGCTGCGACGATGATCGGCGGAAGCTCGTCGGGCAGATCGAAAACCCGTGCGTCCTCGAGTTCGATGTGGCGTCCGCGGTAGCTGTGGTAACCGCCGCTCCATAGCAGACGGATGATGTCGATCGACTCGCGGAGCATCTCCGAGCGGGTCGACGCGGGCGGCCAGCCTCGGGCCACGACATGCTCGTTGAGCCTCTCCCCTGTTCCCACACCCAGTACGAATCTGCCGTCGGACAGGAGAGCGGTCGTCGCCGCTGCCTGGGCGATGATCGCCGGGTGATACCGGACGAACGGGCATGTCACACCGGTGGCGAGTTCGAGCGTCGACGTTCTCGCCGCGATCGCGCCCAGAATCGACCACGCAAATCCTGAGTGGTTCTGATCGTGCAGCCACGGATGAAAGTGGTCGCTGATCTCGACGAAATCGAATCCGACCTCCTCGGCCCGCACCGCCTGGCGAACCAGCTCGGCCGGCGAGTACGCCTCCGCGAACAGTTTGTATCCGATTTTCACCGTGTCTCCGTTCGTTGTTCGTTGCTCCGCGCCGGAACCGGGTTCACCGGTACCGACACTTCTCGCAGTAGAGATACCCGAGCCCGCTACCCGTGAAACCGGTCGACGGATTGGCTCCTCGGCCCCGGTGTTGCGTTCGAGTCACGATCCTGCGCGGTAGCGACGCCCGAGGATTCTTCGGCGGCAGCGAGGGTATTTGGGCGGTGTCCGCGTCCGACGTCCGAAGGAAGTGACATGTTCACCCACAAAAGGCCTCCAGTTCGAAGTTCGAATCGACAAGCCCGGCCGGTGTTCTTCGCTTCCAGCGAACCAGTTATGTCACAGGCGAAGCGCTCGGCGTCACCGGAGGCACGCCGTTCACGTGACGCGCGGCACCGACGATCAGTGCGAGGGATGGGCGGATCTCGAAGGGGTCGTCGACTCGCGGGCGCCCCGGTTCATGTTGCGCGTCGCGTTCTCGGCGTGGGCCTGCCGCCAGCCTGTGCCGGTGCCGGTGCCGGTGCCGGTGCCGGTGCCGGTGTTTCACAATCGCCCCGCGGGGGAACCCTCCGGTATGACCGCACCCACGTTCGGCCCACCGCGTGCATGCCCGGAAGGCCCCGACGCGCCCGCCGACGTCCGCTATCCACAGCCGAGCCCGCTCGACGCGTGGTGGCGCGAAGTCATGAGTGCCGACGCGGACCGGGACACCGACGCGAACGACCAAGGCCCGACGCCACCGTAGGCACAACCGCCACCGTGGGTACGTCCGGTTCCTCGCCGAGTGTGACCACACCGACGAGGTGTGGCCACACAGACGCCGGGGCCCGTCCCGTATTCGGATCGAGCAGGAAGGCAAAAGATGACTGAGGACAACACCGAGCGTGCAGCACGGGACGACGTCCACGACGATCCCCCGGGGCCGGCAGATCACGGGCGGGACGGCGGGATGGCTACCCGGGAAAATGCGCCGGACGCAGTTCGCCGGACGGATACCGACGACGAGGACAGTCAGGCGCCGCGGGGACGCCGCTGAACCGGGAGCGCGGTACAGGAGGGAGCAGGGTCCGCGAGTGGCGTCGCCGGCACCCGTACAGGTCCGGTGAGCGCGACGTGTAGGTCACCCGCAGTCGGGTCGCGCCACGATCGCTCGACGTAATGCCGTTCGGTCATCGAAGGCAGTCGCGACACCGTTGTCGACGAGTTCCGAGTCGTGCCCGCGGCCGGCGACCAGGAGGACATCGCCCGCCCGGGCGAGAGCGACGGCGCTCGCGATGGCCTCACCGCGGTCCGGGATCACCCGGACGTCCGTGCACGACACACGCCGGGCACCGTCGGCGACGTCGTCACGAAGGTCGGCGGCGTTGTCGGAGAACGCACTTTCATCCGTCACAATGACAACTTCCGCGAATCTCGCAGCCGTGGAACCCAGCGGGCGGCGCTTGCCCGGGTCACGTTCCCCTGTCGCGCCCAGCACGACGATGAGCCGCCCCGTGGCCATCGAGCGCAGGTACGGGAGGAGACGGCGTTGGCCGGCGGTGTTGTGGACGTAATCGACGAACGCCAGGAACGGTTGTCCCGCATCGACACTCTCGAGTCGGCCGGGGACCGCACTCAGGGATTCGATGCCCGCGATGGCAGCGTCGATCTCGACACCGCGGACCGTCAGCGCGGCGAGGGCGGCGACGGTGTTGTCGACCTGATGGCCGCCGAGCAGGCGCAGCCGGACCGGCATCTGCCTGCCACGGTGGTGGAGGGTGAACGAACTGCCCCATCGATCGGCGTGGACCGACGTGGCGTGCAGGTCGGCGGACGGGTCACGGACGGAGAAGGTCAGATGTGGCACGGTGGCGTCGGCGGCCAGTCTGCGCCCGTAGACGTCGTCGATACAGATCGCCGCACTGTCACAGAGTTCGGGCGTGAACAGCCGCGCCTTGGCGGCGTAGTAGGCCTCCATGTTCGGGTGGAAGTCCAGATGGTCGCGGGCAAGGTTGGTGAAGACCGCTACTTCGAAATGCGATCCATCGACTCTCCGTTCGGCCAGCCCATGACTCGAGACCTCCATTGCCACCGCGTCCACCCGCTCACGGGAGAACTGTGCGAAGGCCTGTTGGAGATCGCACGCTTCCGGTGTGGTTCGTGTCGCCGTGTAGGTGGTACGGGGTCCACGCACGGTGACCCCCGTGACAATTCCGGTTCGGCGACCCGCTGACACGAGGGCGGCATCGAGAAGGTAGACGGTACTGGTCTTCCCGTTCGTCCCCGTCACGCCGTACAGATCGAAGGCAGCGGACGGATTGTCGTACACCCACGACACCAGCGGCCCGAGTGCTCGGCGAGGATCGGCGACGACGATGCCGGGCAATGAGTCCGACGGCCGATCGCTGAACATTGCGACGGCACCGCGTGCGGCGGCTTCGGCGGCAAAGGATGCTCCGTGGTGTCGGCGTCCGGGCAGGGCCGCGTAGAGGTCCCCGGGCTGAACCCGCCGCGAATCCTGGCACACCCGGATGATCGGACGATCGCACTCCGCGGCCGGGCCGACGACCCACTCGCCCAATGCACGGAGATGACGGACGGCGCCACGGAGCGACCGGGGAACATCCGTCGACCCCGAGTCGTCGCGGCTCATGAGACCAGTTGACCACCGCTCCGCCGTTGCCGCTCGTGAACAGACGTCCCCGAGTCGATTCGCGAGCGGTCGAGTAATCGGTAGTCGCCCGCCTCGATCGATTCGCGCGGGACTCCAAGGCCTCACGGCGCCGCCCACAGCAGATCCCCGCATCGATCGCTCGACGCGGAGACCTGTGTGGTGCAGCCCGGCCTCCCAGCGGAGTCTCAGCGGAGTCTCAGCGGATGCCGGCAACTTCCTGCGCGATTGCCGCGAGACGCGTCTGGGCCGCGGAGACGACACCCTGCCGATTCTTGTTCGCCTCTTCGTAGGCCACGACCGCCCGCACGTCGGCCGGCTCGGTCAGCTCCTTGACGGCGGCTACGGCTGTGGAGACGTTCATGTCGTCGTAGTCCGAGATCGGAAGCTCCTCGGGCTCGAGCGCGCCGGTGGACGTGCGGACACCGTGCAGCGCGGCGGCAACCGCGTCGGCACCCTCGTCACGCGAAACCTGTTCCGCGCGTTCGAGAGCCGCGTCACGGCTGGCGACGATGGTCCTCGTCGCCACGTCCCCGGCATGCGCGCCTCTGCTGAGAAGACGGTTGATCCGCGGGCCGGTGGAACGTACCGCATCCATCGCCTGGTCGATTCCCTTCGTCGACCAGACGACAGGCGTGTTCATCCAGCGCACCGCAGCGCCGGTCACAGCCTGAACCGGCGTCCGACGTAACGCGGCAGGACCACCCAGCGCCTCCTCGGCAAGCACGGTGGTCAACCACTCCACGGTGGCCGAATGCGCTGTGATCAGCTGGTCGGCCAACAGCACGAGCCCTCGCTGACGCTCGGCGGTGGCCAAAGCCTTGAGATACCGGGATCGATCGAGGAGTTGATGTTCGAGGGCGAGATCGCCGAGCAGCGCCTCGTCGAACGGCTGCGCCTGCTCGGTCATCGTCTTCACCGCGGCCGCGGCCCGCCCCAGCAACGGGCCCACGAGCGCAGGAAGCCCACCCAGCTCGCGCAGAGCCCGCTCGATCGCGTCCGCGCGTCCACGCGCGTTGTCGGCGTTCTGAGCCAACTCGGTGGCGACAGCCTCCGTGCGCGCCTGCGTCCTGCGGGTATCGGCTACCTGGATCTCGGTGTTCGTCAGCTCGAGCAGCACGCGCAACTGTGCGATGAGGGTCGACGTGTCGGTCACGGCCTTCTCCGTTCCGGCAACAAACTGCCTTGGTTGGATTTGTCCGTGCGAGGACTACCCACCCGCGGGCCGTCCTAATCATGGCGGGGGAATCATGGCGGGGCGACGTGCATGATCCAGCGTTGCAGCTAGCACTCGGCCGGTCGTCTCGCCCGCGCGAGGAACTGCCGGGCGAGTTCCCGAGCGCGTACGAGGCGCTGGTCGGAACCGTCGATGCCGCGGTGGGCGGCGGCGCCCTCCAGGAGTAGGTACACGTGCTCCGCCACCGCCTGCGGGTCGTCAACCAGCTCGTCCTCGGCGACCAGTTCGATCAGCCGTTCGTACACCCGCGCCTTGTGGTCACGGATCACCCCGTATCCGGGGTGCGAGAAGGGCAGTTCACCGGCCGCGTTGATGAACGCGCAGCCACGATCGCCGTCGTCGACGTCCCCGAGATAGGAGTCGAACAGGGCCAGGGCACGGGGGTGTTCGGCCGTCCCGAGCCGTTCCTCGAACCGCGCCCACCATTGCCGGTGCCGCTCCTCCAGGTAGGCGACCACCAGCGCGTCTTTCGAGCCGAACCGGTTGTACAGCGTGCGTTTGGTGACCCCGGACTCCGCCGCGATCGCGTCGACGCCCACAGCGTGAATACCGCTGCGGTAAAACAACTCCGACGCGGCGTCGAGAATCCTTCGCGCCCCATCGGTAAGCTCCACCTCGGCTGCCACCACGCCACCACCCTCCTTGACTTCACAGACCAGTGTACCTAGCGTGTGGACACTACCTTCACCGATCGGTATACCCAGCCCGGTGACGGCTCGCGCAGAGAATCGAAGGGAGTCCCGGAATGTCCGACACCGATCAGGCCCGCCCGGTGGGGGTGCCGCTCACCACGTCGTCCGCGACCCGGACGTTGGGGTTGGCCGGCGCCGGGATGTCGTTGATCGCGGTCTGCTACGGGTTGGCTCGCTTCGCGTACGGGCTGTTCGTGCCCGCCTTCCGCGACACCTTCGCCCTGGACGCTTCTCGGGCCGGGCTGATCGCCTCGGCCGGTTATGCCGCGTACTGCGTGGGCACCGTCGCCGCGACCGTCGCGACCCCGCGCCTCGGCGCTCGCGCGGTGGCCGTCGCCGCGGGGTCTCTGGCGACAGCCGGAACGGCGCTCATCGCGCTCGCACCCACGGGCGCGGTGCTGGCACTGGGAGTGACGATCGCCGGCTCCAGCACGGGATTGGCCTCGCCTCCACTGGCGCACGCGATCGCGCTCCGGGTCACACAGGTCCGACGGGACCGCGTCCAGACGATCGTCAACGCCGGCACCGGGCTGGGCGTGATGGTCTCCGGCCCGGTCGCTCTGCTTGCACACGACCAGTGGCGCGCAGCGTGGCTCGTGTTCGCAGTCCTCTCCGCGGCCGTGACGGTGTGGGTCCGGTTTCGGGTCCCGGACACATCCGAAGACCGGCCCACTGCCACCCACACCGAGCGCGGCCGATCGCTACCTCCGGGCGCCCTCCGATTGTTCGGCGCGGCGGCCGTCGTCGGGGCAGCCAGCTCGGCTACGTGGACATTCGGCCAGGAACTCCTCGACACGGTCGGCGGACACAGCCAGGCACTCTCGACGACCGCCTGGATCATCCTGGGCGCGTGCGGTCTGTCGGGTGCGGCGGCCGCGGAACTGACACGGCGAGTGGGGCTTCGTCGTGCGTGGACGATCTCGATGTCGGCGATGTGCGGAGCGACCGCGGCGCTGGCCGCGGCACCCCAGCAGGCCGCCGTCGCGGTGGGCGGTTCGGCTGCCTTCGGGGCCGTCTATATCGCCCTCACCGGAATCCTCCTGATCTGGAGCACCCGCATCTACCCGACCCGGGCTGCCATCGGCGTCGGGATCACCTTCCTGCTCATCGCAGTCGGACAATCCGCCGCCGCACCCCTACTCGGACTCGTGGCGGATCGGACGAGCCTCACCACTGCGTTCTGGATTTCCGCGGCGCTGGCACTCGCCGGCAGTGCGATGCTTCCACCCGCACGACTCCCGACAGCGTGATCGACGCGCCGCGGTGCCGTCGGTGTCCGGTGTCAGCTTTCGGCGGCGAGCAGCACGTCGGCGTCGAAGCAGGTGTGAGCGCCGGTGTGACAGGCGGCGCCTTCCTGATCGACGATCAGCAACACGGAGTCGCCGTCGCAGTCGAGGCGGACCTCGTGCACGTACTGGGTGTGGCCGGAGGTCTCGCCCTTGACCCAGTACTGCTGGCGCGAACGCGAGTAGTAGGTGCCCTTGCGGGTCTCGAGGGTCCGCGCGAGGGCCTCGTCGTCCATCCACGCGACCATGAGGACGTCGCCCGTGGACTTCTCCTGGGCGACGGCGCTGAACAGGCCGGCCTCGTTGCGCTTGAGGCGGGCGGCGATCGTCGGATCGAGGCTCATCGGACGGTGATCCCTTCTGCACGCATGGACGCCTTGACGTCCCCGATCGTCATGTCCCCGAAGTGGAAGACGCTGGCCGCCAGGACGGCATCGGCGCCGGCCTCGACGGCGGGCGCGAAGTGTTCGACGGCGCCCGCGCCGCCGCTGGCGATGACCGGCACGTGCACCGCGGCGCGGACGGCACGGATCATCTCCAGGTCGAAGCCGGCCTTGGTGCCGTCGGCGTCCATCGAGTTGAGCAGGATCTCCCCCACGCCCAGTTCGGCGCCGCGGATGGCCCACTCGACGGCGTCGATGCCGGTGCCCCGCTTGCCACCGTGCGTGGTGACCTCCCAGCCCGACGGCGTCGGCCCCTGGCCCGCGGGGACGGTGCGCGCGTCGACCGACAGCACGATGCACTGCGAACCGAACCGCTCCGACATCTCGCGCAGCACCTCGGGACGGGCGATCGCGGCGGTGTTGACGCTCACCTTGTCGGCACCGGCCCGCAGCAGGCGGTCGACGTCCTCGACCGTGCGCACGCCGCCGCCGACTGTCAGCGGGATGAAGACCTGCTCGGCGGTGCGGGTGACGACGTCGAGCATCGTGCCGCGGTCGCCGCTCGACGCGGTGACGTCCAGGAAGGTCAGCTCGTCGGCGCCCTGGGCGTCGTACGTCGCCGCGAGTTCGACGGGATCGCCTGCGTCGCGCAGATTCTCGAAGTTGACACCCTTGACGACGCGACCCGCGTCGACATCGAGGCACGGGATCACTCGAACAGCCAAAGTCATTGTGGTGGCCCTCCTTCAGGCCGGCTCTCCGGGTCGCCCAGAGAGTGGAGAATGTCGAGCAGTTCGTCGTGCACGCCGGGCGCGGCGGCGAGGACCGAACGCGAGCCGACGTGCCAGTCGTCGCCGCGCAGATCCGTGACGACGCCTCCGGCCGCGCGCACGAGTGCGACACCGGCCGCGTTGTCCCACACATGGTGACCGAACACCACCGCGCCGCCGAGGATTCCGGCAGCGGTGTAGGCGAGGTCGGCGCCCGTGGACCCGTGCATGCGGATCCGGGACGACACCCGGCTGAGTTGGCCGAGCAATTCGAAGCGGTACGCACCGGGGATGCGGCCGTGGCTGTCGATGTTGAACGCGCCGAAACCGATCATCGCGGCGGACAACGAACTCGCCTCGAGCCTCGGCATCGCGACACCGTTGCGGAGAAGCGGACCGCCCTCTGCCGCGGAGAACCGTTCACCGGTCAGCGGCAGCCACGTCAGCCCCAGCACGGGGACACCGTCGCGTAGCAGCGCAAGCAGCATGCCCGCAGTGGGCAGGCCGGCCGAATAGTTGAACGTTCCGTCGATCGGGTCGAGGATCCACACGTCACCGTCGGCGAGTTCGGGCCCACCGAACTCCTCGCCGTGGACCTCGATGCCCGTGCGGCGTTCGAGTTCGGCCGACACGATCTTCTCGAGCTCGAGGTCGACGGCCGTCGCGAAGTCCTTGGGACCCTTGCGGACAGCGCTGGGCGCGCCCAGTCCCGCGACGAACCGGTCCCGGACGCCGTCGAGAACCTCACTCGCGATCGCGAGCAGTTCGAGCGGCGTCCGGGGCAGGCTCATCTGGGTGATCGTTTCTAGCGCGAGACCGCGGCCAGCGCCTCGGGAAGCGTGAATCGTCCGGCGTAGAGCGCCTTTCCGACGATCGAGCCTTCGACGCCTTCACCCACGAGACCGGCGATAGCCTCGAGGTCGGCGATGGTCGAGACGCCACCGGAAGCGACGACCGGCGCGTCGGTGGCGGCGCAGACCGCGCTGAGCAGTTCGAGGTTCGGGCCCGTGAGGGTGCCGTCCTTGCTGACGTCGGTGACGACGTAGCGCGAGCAGCCGTCGCGATTGAGGCGCTCGAGGACCTCCCACAGGTCACCGCCGTCGGACACCCAGCCACGGCCGCGCAGGCGGTAGTCGCCGTCGATCAGCTTGACGTCGAGACCGACGGCAATGCGCTCGCCGTGCTTGGCGATGGCGCGGGCGCACCAGTCCGGGTTCTCGACAGCGGCGGTGCCGAGGTTGACGCGGGCGCAACCGGTGGCGAGGGCGGCCTCGAGGGAGGCGTCGTCCCGGATACCACCGGACAGCTCGACCTTCACATCGAGTTCGCCGACGACGGCGGCCAGCAGTTCACGGTTGGATCCGCGGCCGAACGCGGCGTCGAGATCGACCAGATGCACCCACTCGGCACCGTCGTTCTGCCACGCGAGGGCAGCATCGCGGGGCGCACCGTAATTGGTCTCGCTCCCCGCCTCTCCCTGAACGAGGCGAACAGCTTCACCGTTGGCGACATCTACAGCAGGCAAAAGGACGAGGCTCACTGCGCCGATCCTAGTGGGTCACCGCGCACGTCCGGGTTTCGGGTCGTCGCCCGGCTCGTCGGGCCGTCGCCGCTGGTCGCCGTACGCGCGGTTGGTCATGCGTTTCGACACGACACCCATCCCCGCGATGGCCACGACGACCCCGACGAGGGCGATCACGAGCCCGACGATGGGCCCCGGCTCGACGAGCACGATGAGGAGCGCAACCACCACCAGGACGGTGGCCGCGGTCCCCATCGTCGCGAGCGCGAGCCGGGCGATGGACAGATCACCGCCCGCTCGGTCGTCGGGGTCTCGGTCGTCGGGGTCTCGGGTCACAGACTGCGAACCCAGTTCTCCAGCAGCTGAGCACCGGCGTCGCCGGACTTCTCCGGGTGGAACTGGGTGGCGGAGAGCGCGCCGTTCTCGACGGCCGCGAGGAACCGGTCACCGTGTTCGGCCCACGTCAGCTTGGGCGGAGCGATGATGTCCGACGGCGGGAGTTCCCACGTGCGCACGCCGTACGAGTGGACGAAGTAGAAGCGGGTCTCCTGGTCCATACCGGCGAACAGAACGCTGTCCTCCGGAGCGTCGACCGTGTTCCAACCCATGTGCGGCAGGATGTCGGCCTCGAGGCGTTCCACCGTGCCCGGCCACTCGCCGCACCCCTCGGCCTCGACGCCGAACTCCACGCCGCGCTCGAACAGGATCTGCATGCCGACGCAGATGCCCAGGACCGGGCGTCCGCCGGCGAGGCGCTGACCGATGATCCGCTCACCCCGGACCGAGAGCAGTCCCTCCATGCAGGCCGCGTACGCGCCGACGCCGGGCACGACCAAGCCGTCGGCGGCGAGCGCGACCTGAGGATCGGAGGTCACCTCGATCTGCGCACCGGTGCGGGCGAGGGCGCGCTGCGCCGAGTGGAGATTTCCGGAGCCGTAATCGAGGAGAGCAACCTTGCGTGCGGTCATGAGGAAAACTCTATCGGGGTGCGAATCCCGCCCCACGCACCGCCAGGGCAGCCGGCGCGACGATCAGCGCCGCGATGGCCGACAGCGCGAAGACCGCAGGGTAGCCGGCCGCACCCGCGACCGCGCCGAGCGCGATTGCTCCGATACCTGTGCCGCCGTCGTAGGCAATGTTCCAGGCGGCACTCGCCGCACCCACCCGATCCGGCCCCGCCGATGCCAGCAGCGTCAGCAGCGCCTCGTTCTGGACAGCGCCGAAGCCGGCGCCGAACGCCATGGCGCCGACCACGAGCGCCGCATCGCCGCCGGTACCCGCGACCGACAGCGCGATGAGGCCCATTCCCACCGCGGCGAGGACGAGCGCCGGAACCAGCGTCCGCCCGGCACCGATACGGTCGGCGACGACACCGGCGCCGTAGCGCCCGACGAGCATCGCGCCGGCGGATGCCGACAGCGCGAATCCCGCTATGGTGGCCCGGCTCTCGGTGGCGATCGGCAGCAACGACGACATGCCGCCGTACGCCGCGGATGCGACCAGCATCGACACGCACGGGATCAACAGCACGCTCAGCGGTAGGCCCTTGCGGCCCGCCGGGAGTCCGGGATTCCGCACCACCGGCAACCGTGAGATCGACACGAGCGACAGCGTCGGAATCAGCGCACCGAGCACGAACACGACCGGGGCGTGATCCGACTTGTACAGCGCGAGCCCGAGCGGCAGAACCAACATCTGCGCCGACGCGATCGCCACCCCGTTGGCACCGGTGACCCGGCCGAGCAGATTCCGCGGAGCCAACTCGGCCAGCAACCCGATACCGGCGACGGTGACCAGACCGAAGCCGACGCCACGGACCGCGGAAATCGCCAGAGCGGGACCGGTTGCCGTGCTCCACAGGAACGCGAGTGACGGCGGACCCAGCAACACACAGCCGACGGCCAGTACCGCACGGTACCCGTGACGGCGAAGCATCGCGGGCACACCCAACTGGGTCGCCACGGTGGTCGCCATGAAGACCGCCGTCGACGCCCCCGCCGCCAAATCCGAACCACCGCCGTCCGCGATGGCCAGCGGCACCACCGGCAGCAGCAACGACCACCCGCCGAACGTGGTGGCACCCATCAGGAGAGCGACCAGGATCCCGCGTGTTCGCAGGAGTTCACGCATCAGATCAGCCGGAGAGTTCCTGCCGCGGCGGCGAGGGCGGCGAGGGCCAACAGCACGCCGGACGCCAGCTTGTTGACTTTCCACAGCGCGTACACGCCACCGATGGCGAAGCCCGCACCGAGGAACAGGATGTAGGTGAAGACGGTATCCATACCTACAGCGCACCCTTGGTCGACGGGACACCCGACACGCGCGGATCCGGTTCGACGGCCTCTCGCAGAGCGCGGGCGACGGCCTTGAACTCGGCCTCGGTGATGTGGTGCTGGTCGCGGCCGTACAACACGCGCACGTGCAACGCGATCCGCGCATTGAGCGCGATCGACTCGAAGACGTGTCGGTTGATGACGGTCGAGTACGGCACGCCCGGGTAGCCGCCGATCACGCTGTGCAGCATGTGTTCCGGCTCGCCGGTGTGCACGCAGTACGGACGCCCGGAGACGTCGACCGACGCATGCGCCAGGGTCTCGTCCATCGGGATGAAGGCGTCACCGAAGCGTCGGATACCGCGCTTGTCGCCGAGCGCCTGCCCGAGGGCCTGCCCGAGCACGATCGCAGTGTCCTCGACGGTGTGGTGTGCGTCGATCTCGACGTCGCCCTTCGCTTCGACCGTCAGGTCGAAGCTGGCGTGCGTGCCGAGGGCGGTGAGCATGTGATCGAAGAAGGGGATTCCTGTCGATACCGACACGTTGCCCGTTCCGTCGAGGTTGAGCTCGACGACGATGCTCGACTCCCTGGTGGTCCGCTCCACCCGCGCGATCCGATCAGTCATCACAGTCCTTCGTCATCACAAGCCCTTCAATTCGGTGGAGGCAAGTTTCCTGCTGACGCGCAGCAGTTCGTCATTTTCTGCAACGAGGCCGATGGTGGCACGCAGGTGCCCGGCGATGCCGACGTCGCGGATCAGCACGCCCTCGTCGAGATAGTGCTGCCACGTGCGGGCGGCATCCTCGAAGAGCCCGAACAGAATGAAGTTGGCATCGCTGGGAACGACGGTGTAGCCCATCCCGGTCAGCTCGGCGCTCACCCGATCACGTTCCGACGCCAGTTCGGCGACACTGCCCAGCGTCTCGTCGGCGTGCCGAAGCGCAGCGCGGGCGGCCGCCTGCGTGACCACCGACAGGTGATACGGCAAGCGCACCAACAGCATTGCGTCGATGAACGCGGGCGCCGCGACCAGGTAGCCGAGCCGGCCACCGGCGAAGGCGAACGCCTTGCTCATCGTCCGGCTCACCACCAGCTTGGTGGGGAACTCGTCGATCAGGCTCACAGCGCTCGGCACCGACGAGAATTCGGCGTAGGCCTCGTCGACGACGACGATGCCCGGCGCCGCCGCGAGGATCGGCTTCAGGTCCTCGAGAGCGATGCTGTGTCCGGTCGGATTGTTGGGGCTGGTGACGAACACGACGTCAGGGCGACGCTCCTCGATCACCCGGACCGCGGTGTCGACGTCGAGCGAGAAATCCTCGCGCCGCGGCGCCGGAATCCACTCGGTCTGCGTGCCGGTCACCAGCAGCGGGTGCATCGAGTACGACGGCACGAAGCCCACCGCGCTGCGGCCGGGGCCGCCGAACGCCTGCAGCAACTGCTGCAGCACCTCGTTGGATCCGTTGGCCGCCCACAGATTGGAGACATCGAGCGGGACGCCGGTCTGCCTCGTCATGTACTCGGCCAGGTCGGTGCGCAGCGCGACCGCGTCCCGGTCCGGGTAGCGGTGCAGGTCCGCGGCGGCAGCGCGCACGGCCTCGGCGACGTCATCGACGAGCGCCTTCGACGGCGGGTGCGGATTCTCGTTGGTGTTGAGTTGCACCGGCACCGTCAACTGCGGTGCGCCGTAAGGAGACTGACCACGCAGGTTGTCCCGGATAGGCAGATCGTCGATGCCGACCGCCGATCCGGGGATCACCCCGGCGCTCACTTCAGAGCCTCGATGGCGGCGCCGCCCGTCAGACGCTCGAAGCGCAGCCGCACGGCCTCGCCGTGCGCCGGCAGATCCTCAGCGTTGGCGAGTGCGATGACGTGGCCCGAGACCTCCTCGAGAGCGGACTCGGAGTAGTCGACCACGTGAATGCCGCGCAGGAACGTCTGCACGCTCAGGCCCGACGAGTGCCGCGCGCAGCCCGCGGTGGGCAGCACGTGATTGGAGCCGGCGCAGTAGTCACCGAGGCTCACCGGCGCCCACGGGCCGACGAAAATGGCTCCGGCGGAACGCACCTGGGCGGCGACGGCGGACGCATTCTCGGTCTGGATCTCGAGGTGCTCGGCCGCGTACGCGTTGACGACCCGCAACCCCGACTCGATGTCGTCGACGAGGACGGTGCCGGACTGGCTGCCACTCAGCGCCGTCTCGACCCGCTCGCGGTGCTTGGTGAGCTCGAGCTGCGCGGCCAGCGCCTTGTCGACGGCGTCGGCCAGCTCGGTCGACGTGGTGACGAGCACGCTCGCGGCCAGAACGTCGTGCTCGGCCTGGCTGATCATGTCGGCGGCCACGTGCACGGGGTCGGCGGTGTGATCGGCGAGGATCGCGATCTCCGTCGGCCCGGCCTCGGCGTCGATCCCGACGAGTCCGCGGCACAGGCGCTTGGCTGCGGTGACGAAGATGTTGCCGGGGCCCGTGATCAGGTCGACGGGTGCCAATTCCGCACCGTCGGTGTCGGTGCCACCGTAGGTGAGAAGCGCGACGGCCTGGGCACCTCCCACGGCCCACACCTCCTCGACGCCGAGCAGCGCGGCCGCGGCGAGGATCGTCGGGTGCGGCAGCCCCCCGAACGCGGCCTGCGGCGGCGATGCAACGACGAGCGACTCGACGCCCGCAGCCTGCGCCGGGACGACGTTCATCACGACCGACGACGGGTAGACGGCGTTCCCGCCGGGCACGTACAGCCCGACGCGGTCGACCGGCACCCAGCGCTCGGTGACGGTGCCGCCGGGGACCACCTCGGTGACCGTGTCGGTGCGGCGCTGGTCGGCATGGACCTTGCGGGTCCGCTCGATCGCGACCTCGAGGGCGGCGCGGACGGCGGGGTCGAGTTCGACGAGAGCGCGGTCCAGCTCGGCCTGCGGCACACGGACCGTCGCGGGCCGGACGCCGTCGAACTTCTCGCCGTACCCGAGCGCCGCCTCGGCGCCGCGATCGCGAATGTCCTCGACGACGGGACGGACCTGATGCAGCACCGCGTCCACGTCCACTCCGCCACGGGGCAGCGCGCCCCGGAGCTCAGCGGTGGAAGGGGTACGACCGCGAAGGTCGGTGCGGGCAAGCATGAGAGGTCCTCTCTGGCGAACAGGGGTTCACACCGATTATCCGCGATGGGTGCAAGTTACTTACGCTCCGGCCCCGCGCGCGCGTCGAGTGGCCTCGGCGCAGCGGCGAGCGGTGCCCCTGAACAGCGAATTGCCCGAAAGACACCCCACTGGACACGTGTCCACCCTAGAGTCCCCATCTGCGAGAGCTCGTCGTCCCCCAGCATCCGACACCGCAACGCAGGGAGCTGCCGTGATCCCCGATCCGAGCGCGATCGTTCCGCATGTGACCAGGCGCACCTTTCTGGGTGGCACCGCCGCCGCAATGACTGCCGGCACCGCCGCCGTGATGACTGCCGGCACCGCCGCCGTGATGACTGGTGGCACCGCGGGGGCCACCGGCGTCCTGCGCTCGGAGGTCACCGAGCAGCGCCGACGCGCCGTCGTGATCGGCAGCGGATTCGGTGGCGCGATCGCAGCGATGCACCTCGGTCGAGCCGGGGTGGACACCCTCGTCCTCGAGCGCGGCATCCGGTGGCCTACCGGACCGAACGCCGAGACGTTTCCGCGAATGCTCTCCCCCGATCAACGGTCGGCATGGCTGCAGCCGCACCCTGTGATGACGGGCGCGCCGCCGGCCGTCTTCCCACCGTTCACGGGACTGATGGAGCGCATTCCCGGGAACGGCATGGACATCCTGTGCGGCGCCGGCGTCGGGGGCGGTTCGCTGGTCTACCACGGCATGACCATGCAGCCGAGCGGCGACAACTTCTCGAAGTGCGTCTCCCTGCGCATCGACTACGAACGGATGGAGTCGGAGTACTACCCGCGTGTCGCCCGCATGCTGCGGATCGCGACCATCCCGGACGACCTCCTGAACTCACCCCAGTACAGCTCGTCGCGCCGGTTCGTCGAGATGGCCGACGCCCAGGGCCTGCACACGTTCCGGGTGCCTATGCCCATCGACTGGGACTTCGCCCGACGTGAACTGCGCGGGGAGATGCGCCCGTCGTACACCACCGGCGACGTGATCTACGGAGTCAACAACGGCGGCAAGTTCTCGGTCGACGTCACCTATCTCGCGGAGGCCGAGGCCACCGGCAAGGTGGAGGTGGCGCCGCTGCACCGCGTCAACGACATCGAGCGTGGACGCGACGGAACGTGGATCGTGCACTGCGACCGGATCGGGCGGGACGGGACTGTGCTCGAACGCAAGCGCATCGTCTCCGACGCACTGTTCCTCGGCGCAGGCTCCCCCGGCACAACGCGGCTATTGGTGAAGGCGCGGGCGAAGAACCTGGTCCCGAACCTGCCGGACGCGGTCGGCACGGGCTGGGGCAACAACGGCGACCGCATCTTCATGGTCACCCGCGCCACCGACAGTCCCGGCGCGTGGCAGGGCGGGCCGGCGTGCGTCGGCGTCAAGGACTGGGACAACCCGGCCGGGGCCCTGACAATCGTGCTCGGGCCGGTGCCGTTCCCGCTGGACCTGCACACGACGTCGGTGATCGGTTACGGCGCCGTCGAGGGCCTGGGCGTGTGGCACTACGACGCGGGCCGCGACGACGCGGTGCTCACCTGGAACCAGGCATACGACCGCGGTCTCACCGACGCGATCCGAGCGCGGATCGAGCAGATTGTCGGCGCCGGATTCGGGGTGTCCGCAATCGACGTGAACGCGTTCGACACCAACACGTTCCATCCACTCGGCGGTGCGCCGTTCGAGTCCGTCTGCGACGACGCCGGACGCGTCCACGGCCAGCGCGGCCTGTACGTCCTCGACGGCGCACGCATCCCGGGTTCGACGGGGGCGTGCAACCCGTCGATGACGATCGCCGCGCTCGCCGAGTACAGCATGGACGCGCTCGTCGCCAGCGACGTCGGCACCGCCTTCTAAAAGGAGCAACTGTGAGAACCGTTCTCGGCGCCGCGATCGTCGCCCTCGCTGCCACTCTGCTCGCCGCGCCGAGTGCGCAGGCGTCACCCTTGGGCGACGACTTCCTGTGGGGTGTCGCGACGTCCGGCTTCCAGTCCGAGGGGTCGTCGCCGGACAGCAACTGGGCGCGCTACTCGGCGTCCGGGAGGACCCACGACACGGTGGGCGACGCGGTCGACTTCCGGCACCGCTACGCCGAGGACATCGACAACGCCGCCGCGCTCGGGGTGGACGTGTTCCGGTTCGGTATCGAGTGGGCGCGGGTGCAGCCGAGTCCCGGAGTCTGGAACGAGGCCGAGTTCGCGTATTACGACGACGTCGTCGAGCGGATCCGGAGTCACGGGATGACACCGATGATCACGCTCGATCACTGGGTGTATCCGGGCTGGATCGCCGACCGTGGCGGATGGGCCGATCCGCGCACCGCCGACGACTGGCTGGTCAACGCCGAAAAGGTCGTCGATCGCTACAAGGACGCCGGCGCGATCTGGATCACGTTCAACGAGCCGACCACCTACGCGCAACGTGAACTGACCTTCGGCGGAATCTCGCTGCTCGAGGTCCACAAGATGTTCGACGGGATGACGCGAGCGCACCGCGCGATCTACGACCGGATCCACCAACTCGACCCCGGCGCCCGGGTCGGCAGCAACCTGGCATTCATCCCAGCGGTGTTCGGGATGCTCGACACCCTGTTCGTCGACCGTGTCACCGACAAACTCGACTTCCTCGGGATCGACTACTACTACGGCGTCTCGCTCGACAACGTCTCGGCGATCGCGGCGGCCACCGACCGGTTCTACGACGTCGACCCGCAGCCCGACGGGATTTACCACGCGCTCATGGCGTACCACCGCAAGCTGCCGAACATGCCGCTGTACGTTGTCGAAAACGGAATGCCGACCGACAACGGACAGCCCCGCCCCGACGGCTACACCCGGTCTGATCACCTACGCGATCACGTCTATTGGATCGACCGCGCCCGCGACGACGGCGCCGAGGTGATGGGCTACAACTACTGGTCCATCACCGACAACTACGAGTGGGGTTCGTACCGACCGCGATTCGGCCTGTACACGGTCGACGCCCTCACCGATCCGACGCTCACCCGTCGGCCCACCGACGCGGTCGCGGCATACCGCGACCTCATCGCGGCGGGCGGCGTAGCCGCGGACTACCGACCTGTGAGGCCCGCAGCCTTCTGCTCGCTGGTCGATCCGCCGCGCAGTTGTCTCGGAGGGGGCTCGTCGGGCTCGTAGCCCGCTCCGGAGGTCAGACGCCCGCGGCCGCCGGCAACGCTCGGCCCGGTTCGGAGTTGCCCGGAGTTCGACGGGCGAGCCGTGCCGATGTCCTCTGTTCGACGCCGACCGTCGCACGGAGCTCACGAGGTGCGCTGTTCCCTCGAACAGCGCACCTCGTGGATGGAAGATTCGGGCGTGCCGTACTTAACCGAGTCAGGCTCGAATCGCGTCGAGAACCCGTCCGATCAAAGCCTCTATCGCTGCCAGACCCGGTGGGACCGCAGTTGCTCCACGATCCCGTCGGCCACCCGCTGCAGATCGTCACCCACGTGCACGCCTGCCGTCTCGCGATCGTTCGACAGGCTTTCGGCGCCAGCCGGATCCGCACCGATGGCCTTGCCGTGCCGGAAGGCTTCGTCGAGGAGTCGCACCACCCGTTGATCGACCTCGGCGGTCAGGACCACGATCGCGTCGAACTCGATGGAACGGGCGGTGTCATAGGTACGGGACACCGTGACCGCACGGTCGCCGAGCGTGAGCTTCCCCCCGTGTGGGGCCGTGACCAACGGGACGATTCCCCCGCCGGAAAGGGTCGCGAGGACGGAGTCGAGTGCATCCATGTCGGTTCCCTCGTCCACCACGACCGCCACGTTGCGCCCCTCGACCGGCCATTCCTGGCCCAGCTGCGACAGCGCCGGGCTCGGCTCCATGGGCTCGAGGTCCGCGGTGTCGTCGCCGACGTCGGGAACCGGAAGGCCCAACGATCCGGCGACCCGCTCGCACAGAGTGCTGTCGATCCGCGCGAGCACCTCGAGTGCGCGCTCCTTGATCGGCTGTTCGTAGCACTTGCCGAGTTCGAACGAGTACGCCTCGGCCACATGCCGCTGCTCCACCTCGGACAAACTCTTATAGAAGAGCCGCGCCTGGCTGAAGTGGTCGTCGAACGAACGCGGCTGCGTCCGCTGCTTGGTGGTCGACTCGATCGGGACCGGCACGTCGACGAACCCTGTTCCGGGCGCCGCAGTGAAGGGGCAGCCGCCGTCGAGGCTGTTCGGCTTGTAGGGGGCCACACCGTCGTGCACGCCGGTCTGGTGCATCCCTTCGCGCAGCATGTCGTTGACCGGTGCGTGTGGGCGGTTGATCGGCAGCTGCCCGAAGTTGGGTCCGCCGAGCCGGCTGAGCTGCGTATCCAGATAGGAGAAGAGCCGACCCTGGAGCAGCGGGTCGTCGGTGACGTCGATGCCCGGCACCAGATGACCCGGATGGAACGCCACCTGCTCGGTCTCGGCGAAGAAGTTCGTGGGGTTCGCGGTCAAGGTCATGACACCGATCGGTTGCACCGGTGCCAGTTCCTCCGGGACGAACTTCGTCGGGTCGAGCAGGTCGATGCCCTCGAACTCCTGCTCGGGAGTGTCCGGGAATACCTGCACCCCCAAGGTCCACTCGGGGTAGGCGCCGCTCTCGATGGCATCGGCGAGATCCCGACGATGAAAATCCGGATCCACGCCGGCAGCGATCTGCGCCTCCTCCCACACCAGGGAGTGCACACCCAGGCGGGGCTTCCAGTGGAACTTCACCAGACAGGTCTCGCCGTCGGCATTGATCAGCCGGAAGGTGTGGACACCGAAGCCCTCCATCATTCGGTACGACCGAGGAATTCCCCGGTCGGACATGTTCCACAAGGTGTGGGCGGTGGCCTCGGTGTGGAGGGTGACGAAATCCCAGAACGTGTCGTGCGCGCTCTGCGCCTGAGGGATCTCCCGGTCCGGATGCGGCTTGCCGGCGTGAATGATGTCCGGGAACTTGATGGCGTCTTGGATGAAGAAGACCGGAATGTTGTTGCCCACCAAGTCGAATGTTCCGTCGCCTGTGTAGAACTTGGTCGCAAAGCCGCGGGTGTCGCGCACGGTGTCCGCAGACCCACGCGAGCCGAGGACGGTGGAAAATCGCACGAAAACCGGTGTCTCGACGTCCTTTTGCAGGAACGCCGCGGACGTGATCTTCTCCGCAGCCCCGGTCGCCCGGAATACACCGTGCGCGGCAGCACCACGCGCGTGCACCACGCGCTCGGGGATACGCTCGTGATCGAAATGGGTGATCTTCTCGCGGAAGTGGTGGTCCTGCAGCAGGACCGGTCCCCGGGGCCCCGCCTTGAGAGAATGGTCGGTGTCGGTGAGCCGAGCGCCCTGCGCCGTCGTCAGCGCCTCGCCCTGTTGACGACGATCACCGTCGACCGCACCGGTGGGCGACAGTTGCTCTGGCCTCGACTGATCTTCTTTGGCGAGCTGGGGAACCGGGCCGCTCGTGGGCTCCACCTTCTCCGGCGTGAGTGCGCTCGGCGCACCTGGGACATCGAATTCCTTGGCAGACAACGGCTTCCCGTCCTTTCACATCTTGAGTCATGACCGACCGAGCGCAACTCGGACATACGGGCTGGAGCTCTTTCACCGCCCAGGCGGCCGCTGGGCGACCACGCGCGCCCACCAGCCGTCGAGTGGACTCGGATCCGGATATCGGACGATCTCGGCATCGGCGAGTCGCCTGGACACCGACCGGCATTCACCACTTTCGGAAATCCTCACGAACTTCGTTCCTCCGTTTCGAACAAGGTGGGCACGTCACAACCGACGTCGAACGCAAACAACGCGGCTTGGCGTCTGCGCACCGACCTGAAGCACACGGCGGACTCCACTTGGAGCACCCCGCGTGAATCCGGCCGACTCCCGAGACCGGGCGATCCAACATCGCCCGACTCCTTCGAACCTTCCTAGGGTTAGGTTGCCCACGGACATACAATCTATACCTGACGATACAGATTTTCTCGGCACGGATCACGTCGTGTCAGCATCTACGGGGTGCAGCTGCGCGTAGTCGGCCCTACGGCCCACACCCAGCATGCAGGGTGGATACCGCGCCCTGCCAGGCATCCGAGGCGGGAACAAGCGTCCAACTCCACGTCGGCAGCCGTGAATCCACACCCAGCGGGTGGCCGGCCCGGCCCGGGCGCCCCACCGCACAGCTCGAAGCGAGTCCTGCAAATCTCATGCCGATGGGATAGATTTTGTCGTACTGCCGAGCGATCAATCCTCTACCCACATTCCGAGCATTCGGGAACGACCGGTTACCGAGGACTTCCGATGACCATGAAGATGATGCCGCCCCCAGAAGCCCATCCCACCCCACCCACGGCCCTTCGCGCCTGACCTCCTACATCCCACAGAGAACAGGATGTGCGATGCCCACCACCATCGGCTCACCCGACGCCACCCGGGAACTGTGCGACGAAAAGATACGTAGCTGCGTGCACGACCTTCGACTGCTCCTCGGCAATGGCGAGGTCGACGAGGTCGACGAGGCCGAACACGATCGTCTCGTCGATCAGCTGTGCGTCTCCGCGCTACCGATGGCATACCGCGCCGCCGCCCGCTACCGGAGTAGAGGCGTCCCCTTGGCGGAGCTCGAACAGGTGGCCGCTCTCGCTATGGTCGGCGCCACCCGCCGCTTCGACCCCACCCGCGGCACGGATTTCATTCCGTACGCCGTCGCCACAGTCAGCGGGGAGATCCGCAAGTACTTCCGCGATTTCACGTGGGCCACACACGTCCCCCGCCGACTTCAGGAGTCTCACCTGGCCGTACGAAACAGAACGGCTTCGCTGACAACCGAATTGGGCCGACACGTGGGGCTCGACGAGGTTGCGGAGTCCTTGGGGATGAGCCTGGAAGATGCCACCGAGGCGGAACATGCCGGCGAGCTGTACACGTGCGAATCACTGGACGCCGCCGAGCCCGACGGTGCGAACACCCGATACCGGTCGATCGGCGAATGCGATCCGGACCTCTCGAGGGTCGAACAGCGACATCTACTCCGACGTCTGATGACGCCACTCGACCAGCGCCAACGCAAGTTGCTCTGGCTCAGATATTTCTGTCAGCTTTCCCAGGCAGAGATAGCGGAGCGCGTCGGGCTGTCTCAAATGCACGTATCCCGATTGCTCCGGCAAGCCCTGGAACAACTTCGGATACAGCTCACGCGGCCCAATCCGGTGGCGGCGTGAGAGTGTTCGGAACCGGCTCGAATCGTCGACGGCTACGGATGGTCGCGGGCGACGAGTAGCCCACGGCGCCGGGCGTTCCCGAGTGCTTCGGCCCGACTCGACGCTTCGAGCTTGCGATACACATTGCGAGTGTGTGTGCGCACGGTGTTCAGCGAGACGTGCAGGTCACCGGCGATGGCGCGCAGAGGCTTTCCGGTGGACAACTGGGTGAGGATCAGCCGCTCGGTGCGGGTGAGGCCGGGATTGCGACCGGCGTTCGCTTCGGCCAGCTTCGCCCCGACGTGCACCACGAACGCGTGCGTGTACTGGCCTTCCGACGGCAACGACGCGAACATGTCGGCCACATCGGCGGCGTGGTCGACGAAGGGGCTCACCGTGCGATTCGGTTCGGCGCGTTCGAGAGCCCGCGCAAGGGATGCGGAGGCGTCAGCACTCCGGCGTTCGCGATACGCGACCACCGCGTCGACGAGCCAGGCCCGTACCCCGAGCGTCGGGCTGAGGTGTGAGCTCAGCACCGTACCGACGAACTCGCGCGCCGTGGCCGTGTCGCCCCCCGAGAGGGCCGTCATCGCCCGCGCCACCATCACGTCGGGCGAGTCCCCGAACACGCGAACTGCGTGGTCGATCACCTCTGCGGCGGTGTTGGTTCGCCCGGCATTCAACAGGACCGCGACCACGATGGTGATGTAGATGTTGCTCAGGCCCGATTGCGGGCCGCCCCGGAACAACTTGATCAGTGCCCGGCCGGCGGCATCCGCGTCGTCGGGAGTCGGGCGGGCAGTCCGGCGTGTCCGCAGGAGTGCGAACGCGACCGATGCGTGGGTCCCGGAAACCGGGGCGGTCGTCCCGTCGGGCCGAAAGTGTCGCCGCAATGCGGATACCAGGGCATGGACAGGGCTGTTCTCCGGCAGCACCTCGAAGCGCATGTGGGCGTCCATCAAGATCGCTGCCGCACACTGGAATGCGTCGATGCGATCGGACACGCCGTGCTCGACCGCGTAGTCCAGCGCACGTGCGGCTCGCACTCTCATCGTCTCGAACTCGCCCTGGATACCGGACAGCACCGCCAGCCTCGCGAGGCTGCGCAGTACTTGGCGCGGATGAGCGCCGACGTCTGCGAGCGTGAGCGCCTGTCGCAGTATCCGTTCACTCTGGGCGAGATCTCCCCGGAACATGCGGGCGAGCGCATCCTGTAGAAGGACATAGCAATCCAGGTCGACGTTGCCAGTTGCCGGGCACGCCTCGAGGCGGGCGGACATCCCGTCGGCAACCGCGCCGCCGCCGAGGATGACGCACTCGACCTCCAGCGCCGTCGTGAACGCGTCGGCGACCACGCGGAATCTCTGCGCGGTCGACTTCGACGCCGCGGCGCGCAGATGTGCACGTGCCGCGTCCGGATAGTTCAGTTCGAGAGCTGCCAGCGCCCGCAGTTGCGGCACGCCCGGCAGGTCGCCGTAGCGCGTGCCCAGGAGCCCGAACATCTCTTCGGCCCGTCGGTCGAACACCGCGGTGACGCCGTGCCGAAAGACGAACTCCTCGATCGCGTCTTCGTCGGCGGCCGCGACCATCTGCTCCAGTGCTGCCACCGGTCGCCCCGAATCCTGAAACCACCGTGCTGCGATCATCTGCAGGCGCGTGGACAGGTTGGGGTCCCGTCCGCGCAGGGCGGCCCGGACATGCGACCTGAGAAGTGGGTGCCAGCTGTACTGCAACTCTTTGGCACCCGAGACGAATCGACGTATCGGTACCCCGAGACGCTCCCGATCCGCGAGCGCCCGGTCCACGTTCGCTTCGTCGAGTTGCTCCGCCAGATCGGGGTCGAACGAATCGACGATGCTGGTCGCCTCGATGAACCGCACGAGATAGCCGGGCAGTGCACCCAGAGTCTCCGCTACGACGTACTCGGAAATCGGTTGTGGATGCCGGACCAGGTCGGCGATCGCCGCGCCCGGATCGCCGTACAGTGCCAGCCTGATCGCGGCGATACGCACCGGCACGGCCCAACCCTGCGTCAAGTCATGGAGCGTGTCCAGGTCCGCCGCACCGAGGACGCCACCGTGTTCGGCGACGATCGCGGCGACCGACCGAAGATCGAGTGCCAGCTCCTCCCAGCCGATCCAGGTCAATGAGCCCTCGATCGCGTAGCGCGTCAGCGGCAGTTGCGGGGATCTGCGGCACGCGAGGATCACCGTCGAATGGGCGGGCGCCGACTCCATGAACGCGGCCAACATGCCGAGCGCCGCGTCGTCACTCAGTGCGTGGGCATCATCGAACACCACGATGACCGGGCGTCGCGCGGTCTGGACACCCAACCTCACGTTGTCCAGCGTGCTCTCCAGCCTCCGCACGTCGTTGTCGTCGGGCCCGAGCGTCACCCACATCACCGTCCGATCCCGGGCGGTCCGCTCGAGCCAGTCGACGAGCAGCACGGTCTTCCCGGTGCCCGCGGCGGCGCAGATCAGCACCCGGCCGGGCACCTCACGCGCGACGACCGAGTCGAGGAGCGAGTAGAGGTCCGCACGGGGCTGAACCGTCACCGACAGTCGCGGCACCTCCATTCCGCCATGTGCTGCAGGGTCAGCCGTGGAGACCTCGACCGCCGAGGGAGTCGAGGCGCCGTCGCCGGACACAGTTCGATCCGAATTCTGCTGCGACACATCGCTCCTCCGTCGACCCTGCATGGACTCCCCGACGTGTGGAGTCTTTCAGACATTTCGCCCAGCTAAGGACGTTTCAAGATCAACTGTGAGCGAGGACGCACCCGTCATCGGCGCTGCCGACTACCGGAGTGGATTCAGCGACAGAACAGCGAGCGGGCCCGGTCCGCAGTGTCTTCGAGCCAGGCGGCCCGCTGCGCCGCTGTCGCGTCGGTCACCGGCCGCAGGACCTGGCGGACGAAGGACGGGTCGCCGAGATACGGCGCCAGGCACCGCCCCCAGATCGCCTCGAGCGGGTCCCCGAACACCGCGGCCTCTCGTTCGGCGGTGGTGTCCGAGGTGTTCACCACGAGCATCCTCTCGACCGCGACGAGACTCTCCGGTACACCGGTCGCGTCGGACAGACGGTAGGCGACGCCGGGGACCACGACCCGGTCCATCCACCCGGACAGGATCGCCGGCGGCTTTCCCCACCAGTTGGGATGGACGACGACGAGACCGCGGGCGTCCTGCAGTTCCATGCGGTGACGTCCGACGACGGTGTCGGCCTCGCGCGCCAGGTAGGCCTCGACCGATTCCCCCGTCGTGTAGGCCTCCTCGGCCGAGACGATCGGATCGAACGACTCGGCGTACAGGTCGTGGAAGCGCACGTCGTGCCCGGACGTGGTCAGCACCGATCGGATCCGGTCCGCGATCGCATGGCAGAAGCTGTCCGGGCGAGGGTGCGCGAGGAGCAGCATCACGTGTGACATGGCGCGCTACATATCCAGGCCGAGATCCAGCACGGTGACCGAGTGCGTCAGTGCACCCACCGCCAGGTAGTCGACCCCGGTCGCGGCGTAGTCCGCAGCGACGCCGAGCGTCAGTCCGCCCGACGACTCGAGCCTGGTGGTCGGCGAGAGAGTGTCACGCCGTTGCACCGCGATCTGCGTCTGCCACAGCGGGAAGTTGTCCAGCAGAACGAGTTCGACGCCTTCGCCAAGCACCTCGTCGAGCTGGGTGAGGTTGTCGACCTCCACCTCGCACTCGATGTCCGGGGCGACGGCCTTCACCGCACGCAGTGCCGCGACCACGGAACCCGCCGCGGCGACGTGGTTGTCCTTGATGAGGGCCGCGTCACCGAGACCCATCCGATGGTTCACACCGCCACCCACACGGACCGCGTACTTCTGCAGCCCGCGCAGCCCGGGCAGGGTCTTGCGGCTGTCGCGGATCTTGCAGTCCGTGCCGTCGACGGCGTCGACCCACGCCGACGTCGCGGTCGCGATGCCGGACAGGTGGCACACGAGGTTCAGCATGGTGCGCTCCGCGGTGAGCAGCCCACGCGTGGGCGCGGTCACCGTCAGCACCGAATCGCCCGGCTGCACGCGGGTTCCGTCCACCACGCGGTCCACGACCTCGTAGTTGCCGACGCCGATCACCTCGTCGAGGACGGTCAGCCCGATGTCGATGCCCGCCACGGTGCCCACCGAGCGGGTGACCACAGACGCCGTCGCGACGGCGTCCTCGGGCACCGTCGCGACCGAGGTGATGTCCGGGCCGTAGCGGAGATCCTCGTCGAGCGCCGTGCGCACCAACGCGAGCGTCTCCTGCGGATCGAGTCGGTCCAGCGTGGTCATCGTGCTCCTGTCGATTGCAATTCCGGTACTTCGAGTTCACCGTCTCGGCCGATCCGCACCTCGATGCTGCGGCGGAACGAGTCGGACGTGTCCGGGTAGTCGGTGCGGGTGTGGCAGCCGCGGCTCTCCCGGCGGACGGACGCCGCCATCACGAGTGCCGACGCGGCGATCGTGAGCGCGGTGTCCTCGAGTGCCGCACCGCTGCCGGCCACGGCAACGCCGCTACGGCCCAGCTCGGTTGCCGCGGAGGCGAGCCCGGCGCCGTCCCGGACCACCGAGGCATGCGCGGTCATGAGCGCCTGCACGCGATCACGCGGTGCCCGGCGCCGGAACGGCAGCAACAGGTCGGTCGCCTCGACCGACAGGTCGGCACGCTCCGCCGCCGCGTGACCCACGCGCTCGCCCACGACGAGCCCCTCGAGCAGGCTGTTCGACGCCAGCCGATTGGCGCCGTGCAGGCCCGTGCGGGCCACCTCGCCGGCCGCGAACAGCCCCGCGATCTCGGTCCGGCCGTGCACATCGGTGATCACGCCACCACACGAATAGTGCGCTGCCGGCGCCACCGGGATCAGCTGTTCGGACGGGTCGATACCCGCGTCCAGGCACGACGCGGTCACGGTCGGGAAGCGCGACACGAATCCCGTCAGGTGCCGCGCGTCGAGATAGACGTGATCGCTGCCGCTGTCCCGCAGCCGCTGCGCGATGGCCCGGGAGACGACATCGCGCGGCGCCAGATCGCCCTGCGGATGTACACCGGCGGTGACCGACCGACCCTCGGCATCGACGAGCCGGGCGCCCTCACCGCGCACGGCCTCGCTGATGAGCGGGCGTCGTCCCACCCCGCCGGGCGCGAACAGCACCGTGGGGTGGAACTGAACGAACTCGAGATCAGCCACGGCCGCACCGGCTTCGAGCGCCAGCGCGATGCCGTCAGCGGTGGCGCCGGGCGGATTGGTGCTGCACGAGTACAGCTGCCCCAGACCGCCGGTGGCGAGAACCACGGACGGCGCGTGAATGACTCCGACTCCCCTGTCCGACAACACGATCAGACCGGTGACCCCGGTCCGGTCGGTGGTGACCCGGGCGGCGGCCGCTCCGAACAGCACCGGCATTCCGGCGGCGTTCAACGCCCGCTGCACCTCGGCTCCGGTCGCGTCACCGCCCGCGTGGACGATACGGCGCGTGCTGTGCCCACCCTCGCGCGTGCGGGCGACTGCGCCGTCCGCACCGACGTCGAACACCGCCCCCAGCGCGGTCAGCGCCGCGAACGCCTCACGCCCGGAGGACACGATCGAGCGCACCGCGGCCTCGTCGCACAGTCCCACCCCCGCGACACACGTGTCGCCGGTATGGGAGTCGACCGAGTCGGTCCGCGGATCGCCGACCACGGCGATGCCGCCCTGCGCGTACTGCGTCGCGGTGTCGGTGGGTCCGCCCTTGCTCACCACGAGGACCTGCAGACCCCGCTCCGCGGCGACCCGCGCAGCCGTCAGACCCGCAACACCGCCGCCGACGACCACGACGTCGGCGCGCGCCTCCCACACGACCCCGTCACCCCCGTGGCCGGCGGCCACTACTCTCCGCCGCCGGGGTTTCCGATCTCGATCATGCGCTGCACGGACTTTCGTGCGCGCTCGGCGACATCGGGTGCCACGTGGACCTCGTCCTTGCCCTCGACGAGGCAGCGCAGCAGGGCCGCCGCGGTGATCATCTTCATGTACGGGCACGACGCGCGGTCGTTGACGGCCTGGAAGTCGACGCCCGGCGCGGCCTTGCGCAGCTGGTGCAGCATGCCGACCTCGGTGGCGACGAGGACCTGCTTGGCGCCGGTCTCGCGGGCGGCGTCGAGCATGCCGCCGGTCGAGAGGATCTTGACCTTGTCCTCGGGCACGAAGCCCTCACCAGCGAGGTACAGCGCCGACGTCGCGCAGCCGCACTCGGGGTGGACGAACAGTTCGGCGTCCGGGTGGCTCTTCGCCTTGGCGGTGAGCTCGTCGCCGTTGATGCCGGCGTGCACGTGGCACTCGCCCGCCCAGATGTGCATGTTCTCGCGGCCGGTCACGCGCTTGACGTGCGCGCCGAGGAACTGGTCGGGAAGGAACAGCACCTCGCGGTCCGGGTCGATCGACGCGACGACGTCGACCGCGTTGGACGACGTGCAGCAGATGTCGGTCAGACCCTTCACCTCGGCGGTGGTGTTCACGTAGGACACCACCAGCGCTTCGGGGTGCTCGGCCTTCCACTCCCGCAGCTGATCGGCGGTGATCGAGTCGGCGAGCGAGCAACCGGCCCGCTCGTCCGGGATCAGCACGGTCTTCTCGGGGCTCAGAATCTTGGCGGTCTCGGCCATGAAGTGGACGCCGCAGAACACGATCGTGCCCTCCTCGGCCTCCGCGGCGATCCGCGAGAGCGCCAGCGAGTCGCCGACGTGGTCGGCCACGTCCTGGATCTCGGGCAGCTGGTAGTTGTGCGCCAGAATCGTGGCGTTGCGCTCCTTGGCCAGACGGCGGACCTCGGCCGCCCACTCCGGCCCTGCCTCGACGCCGGTGTACCCACCGGGGCCGTCCACGATCTGTCCTGCACCCGCCCACAACGTGGAGGTCATGGCCACTCCTTCTTTCGAAGCCTCTTCGACGGCTCCGTCACTACAACCCGGGCGGGCTGGCCCGAATTTCCGAAATCGAGGTTTTCGACTTAGGATCGAAAACATGCCACATGGTAGCACCGTCCACGAAGTGCTCACCGCGGTGTTCCAGGTTCGTCCGACTGCGCGAACCATCACCGCAGGTGACGACCATCACGGGCCCACCGGGTGCCGCACCGACGAACTGATGGTGCTGTTGTGGCAGCGCGCACTCGACCCGCAGAAGGGCACGTGGTCGCTGCCCGGCGGCACCCTGCGCGACGACGAGGACCTCAAGACGTCGGCCCGACGCCAGCTCGCCGAGAAGGTCGACGTCCGCGAGGTGGCACACCTGGAACAGTTGTCGGTATTCAGCGATCCACACCGCGTGCCCGGCGATCGCCGCATCGCATCGACCTACCTTGGCCTGGTCCCGCTCCCCGCCGATCCCCAAATCCCGGCGGACACCGCGTGGCATCCAGTCTCGGCACTGCCGGAGATGTCGTTCGACCACGGCACGGTGGTCGAGCACGCCCGCACCCGCCTGGCCGCGAAGCTGTCGTACACGAACATCGCGTTCGCCCTGGCGCCGGACGAGTTCACGATGTCGACGCTACGTGAAATCTACTGCGCTGCACTGGGTTACCAGGTGGATACGACGAATTTGCAGCGTGTTCTCACCCGTCGCGGGGTCATTACCGCCACCGGGAACACGGCCCGCTCAGGGCGGACCGGCGGTCGACCGGCGGCACTGTACCGCTTCACCGACACGCAACTGCGGGTCACGGACGAGTTCGCGGCGCTGCGACCGCCTGTCTGAGCAGGTCGGCGATTCGCCACCGTCCCGACCGGATCACCTCGACGACAAACTGTTTCGTACGACCGTCCCGATCACGCGCCGCCGATCGACACCGTCGGTGGCGAGTTCGAGCGAACCGGTCGCCGCAAGTACGGCGATGCCGTGGATGCCGACCCACAGCGCCGCCGCCCGCACCTCGGGTTCACCGCCTCCCGACACACGCTCGACCATCTCGACGAGCCATCGGAACAACGGTTGCGACACGGTCCGCAATTCGGCGCCGGAACCCTCGAGTAGGTCGTGCCGGAAAATGAGCGTGAACATCGCCGGCCGACCCACCGCGAAAGCGACGTACGCCTCGGCCACCTCGGTGAGATCGCTCCCCGACCGTTCGGCCGCCTCGGCCAAGACCGTCGCGAGATCAGCCAATCCCACCTCTGCGATCGCTGCAAGCAGGCTTCGGTGTGTGGGGAACCAGCGGCGTGGCGCCCCGTGCGAGACGCCGGCACGGCGGGCGATGGCCCGCAGTCCGACGTCGGCCGATCCCGTTTCCTCGAGCAGCTCGACACCAGCCTTCACCAGCGCTTGCCGCGTTCCGTCGTTCATCACGTAGACAGTGTCTCCTATACGGAGTAGACAGTGTCTATGTCTGGACGGAACCGCTACGCCTACACACTGTGCCGATTCGTGTTGATCGGACCGGCACTACGCCTGATGGGCCGGCCGCGCATCATCGGTCGCGAACACATTCCGCGCCGCGGTCCCGTGATCCTCGCCGCCAATCACCTGGCGGTCGCCGACTCCTTCTATCTCACCCTGGCGGCACGGCGACCGACGACGTTCTTGGCGAAGGCCGAGTACTTCGAAGGGCGCGGCATCGTCGGGGCCGCGAAGCGACGGTTCTTCTCCGCACTCGGCCAGATTCCGGTCGATCGCCGCGGCGGTTCCGCGGCGTCACCGGCACTCGAAGCCGCTGTCGGCATAGTCCGTCGCGGAGGCGCTTGGGGCATTCATCCCGAGGGGACGCGGTCACCCGACGGGCGTCTCCATCGGGGCCGGACAGGTGCGATCCGTGTCGCGATGGAGACGGGAGCACCCCTGGTCCCCGTTGCGATCACCGGGACGGCGCGCAGCATCTCGAGCCCCCGGTGGCGGCGTCGGGTCGTCGTCCAGATTCTCCCGCCCATGGACCTGACGCCCTACCGCCGCATGGGGCCGCCGGGAGTGCGGGCCGCGACCGACTCGCTCATGCACACGATCGGCCACCAGACGGGCCAGGCCTACATCGACTCCTACGCAAAGTCGTGGCAGGCGACGGACGCGAAAGCCGACGCCGCGTGAGACCCGTTGTCGCTCACACCTCGCGGAGCCGAAACTCGAGTGTCACGTGCTCGATCGTGTTCTCGGCGTCAGGGTACGACCACGTCGGTCGTGGCCGGAATGCTCGGACGGTCGGTCCGCATGGTGAGCCGAACGTGCCCCGGGCCGGTGGCCACATGCATGTACGCCGGGAAGGTACTCGTGTTGGTCGCCGGAATGTGCTGACTCACCGTGCCGGATTGGCCGGTGTCGAGATTCTGCCAGTCGATGATCGCCGTTGCGTCGCAGGCCAGAACGGTCGACGCCCACTCACCCAGCGGGGAGAAGCCCTGCGAGATACGCAATTCGATGGAGTGAACAGCGCCGGGAGCGGATGAGTACTCAGCGAGGGGCCCGTCGAACGCATTCCCCGAGGCGACGAGCATTCCGGCGCAGATGCCGTTTCCAAGTGTCCACACCGGTGCCATTCCGACATCGGTCATAGCGCACGTCCGGGGCCCTACGTTCGACCACCCGAGCTGGCACGGATCGGCGGCGCTGGCCACGCCCGGCGCCGCAACGAACATGGCGGCACCCATAAGCCCGGCGGCCGCGGTGGAAACAATTCGATGTGAAGTTCTCATCGTCGCAGCATCGCACGGTGCGCCGCGTTCAGCATGCCGGACGCGCGCTTCGCGGATCCGGCTGCGCAGGTGCGGCATTGGATCGCTGCGCTCCGGCGGCGACAGGCATCCGGAGCGGTTCCTCGTTCCTTTAGCCACGCGGCACTAGATTCGTCGCATGACGACGCTGCGTGAACTCGCCCTGATGCGCCTGGTCGCCCAGGGGATCGCGGGCCCCGGATTCGGGTCGGCGGCGGAGGCTGTGCGTCGATTGACCGCTGCGCAGGCGCAGGACTTTCCGGGTGCGCTCACGTCGATCGCACTGCGATCGGGTCCCGAGGGCCGTACGTCGATCCTCGACGCGCTCAACGCCGGCGCAGTCGTGCGCTCGTGGCCTATGCGCGGAACGCTGCACTTCGTCGCGGCGCAGGACCTGCCGTGGATGCTGGCCCTCACCGGCGCTCGGACGCTGTCGAGTGCGCGGGCCCGCCACCGGGCACTCGACATCGACGACGCGGCGGTGGAGCAGGCGGGTGCCGTGGCCCGGAACGTCCTCGCCGGCAACGGCCTCGACCGTGGCCATCTGTTGCACGAATGGGGGCAGGCCGGAATCGCGACAGCGAATCAGCGCGGGCAGCACCTGATGTGGACGCTCGCGCTGACCGGGGTCGTGTGCCTCGGTCCCGTCGACGACGGACAGCAACGAGTGGTGTTGTCGGCCGAGTGGATCCGGGACGCGCGGGAACTCCACGGCGACGAGGCGCTCGCCGAGTGGGCGACGCGCTACTTCCGCAGCCACGGCCCGGCGACGCTCGACGACTTCGTGTGGTGGACGAAACTCCCGGTCCGGCAGGCGCGGGCCGGGTTGGCGATGGCGTCCGAGCACCTCGAGCGGATCCAGGTCGACGGCACCGACTACTTTCTCGATCCGGCTACCCCCGGCCTACTGGCGACTCATCGACGGGAAGCCCGCGGGATCTTCCTACTTCCCGGATTCGACGAGTTCATCCTCGGATACCGGGACCGCAGCGCGGCCGTGGATCGGGCGTTTCAGCCGCGCCTGCAGCCCGGCAACAACGGCATGTTCAGCCCCACCGTCGTCGACAACGGGCGGGTGGTCGGCACGTGGAAGCGGCCCCGCCGGGGCACCACCGCTGATGTCGACGCGACCCCGTTCACCAGGTTCAGCACACGCACCGAAAGGGCGATCCCCAAGGCGTACTCGATGCTGGCCTGAAATCCACCGACCGGCTACGGGCCCTCGTCGACGGTGGCCGGTTCTTCGGCAACGACGGAGCGCTCCCCGTCGCCGACGCCGAGGTCGTCGTCAGGACTGAGTGACACGAGCAGCAGATAGATCAGGGCGGCCGCGAGTGGCTGGGCGACCAGAACGAGTGGTGTCGACAGACCCGGAGCCACCGCGACAACGGTGTCGACCGCCGAACCCTCAGGTTTCGGATAGCGCAGCCCCGCGAGCCCCATGCCGACGAGGGCAGCCACACCCGCGCCCGCGGCCGACCCGACGATCAGGGCCGCAACCGCACCGGGGCCGCGGGACTTGCGCATCCCCCACACGACGACCGCCGACAGCACACCGAGCACGATCGCGATCCCCGAGAAGATCGCGACCGCGTCGAAGCGGTGCAGGCTCTCGGTCGTGAGCACGACACCCCGGCTCTCGGCGACCACGAGCACGTGCACCGCCGGCGCCAGCAGAGCCCAGACGGCCCCGGCGGGGACACCGAGGATCGTCAGTACTGCAACGATCCTCGCTGCGGCTCGCAGCGAGAGGTGTCGGGGTGGCGTCACACCAGGCGACGTTACCTGCGGCCGACCAGAGTCGAGTCGAGGACACCGTGCCGGGAACACTTCGCCCACCAGCCGTCGGGACTGACCTGGACGATCATCCGGCGCCCGCACTGTTCGCAGAACCGCGGAGGCTCGAGACCCAACTGCGCCGACACGGACGTCGCGGCGTTTACTCCGGAGACGATCCGCTGCCCGGTGAACGGGTCGTAACGCTCGCTCTCCGCAGCGGTCACGGTGCGAGCCGGGCCACCCGCAGAGTCAGAGCGTCGCATTGAGCGCCTTGATCGGCATCTCGAGGTCCACCAGCAGATCCAGGTCGCTCTCGGCGGGCCGACCCAGGGTGGTCAGGTAGTTGCCGACGATGACCGCGTTGATGCCGCCGAGCATGCCCTGCTTGGCGCCGAGGTCGCCGAGGGTGATCTCACGGCCGCCGGCGAAACGCAGGATCGTGCGCGGCAGCGCGAGACGGAACGCCGCCACCGACTTGAGGGCCTCGCTCGCGGGCAGCACATCCAGATCACCGAACGGCGTGCCCGGGCGCGGGTTGAAGAAGTTGAGCGGCACCTCGTCCGGTTCGAGGGCGGCGAGGTTGGCCGCGAACTCGGCGCGCTGCTCGACGCTCTCACCCATACCGAGGATGCCGCCGCAGCACACTTCCATGCCGGCCTCTCGGACCATGCGGAGAGTCTCCCACCGCTCGTCCCACGTGTGGGTGGTGACGACGTTGGGGAAGTACGACTCGGCGGTCTCGAGATTGTGGTTGTAGCGGTGCACGCCCATGGCCGCCAACTGGTCGACCTGCTCCTGCGTGAGCATGCCGAGCGAGCACGCGATCTGGATGTCGACCTCGTTGCGGATGGCCTCGATACCGGCGGCGACCTGCGCGAGCAGCTTCTCGTCGGGGCCACGGACGGCGGCGACGATGCAGAACTCGGTGGCACCGGACTTCGCGGTCTGCTTCGCGGCCTCGACCAGGCTCGGGATATCGAGCCACGCGGCACGCACGGGCGACTGGAACAGCCCCGACTGCGAACAGAAGTGGCAGTCCTCGGGGCAGCCGCCGGTCTTGAGGCTGATGATCCCCTCGACCTCGACCTCGGGGCCGCACCACTTCATCCGCACGTCGTGCGCGAGGGCGAGCAACTCCTCGAGTCGGTCGTCGCCGAGGCGCAGCACCTCGAGCACCTGCTCCTGGTTCAGGGCTTCTCCGCGGTCGAGTACCTGCTCGCGGGCGGTGGCAAGAATGTCGAGGTCGAGAACGTCGGGGGCGCTGGTCACTGCAAACTCCTCGGGTGCGGACAGTCCCGACACCCGGGACCTGACGACTACAGCAGCTAGATCGGTGCCGGACTTGAACACCGTACAAGTTGAACGGCGTTCACGTTAGAGCCGCGGTCGATTAGTGTCAAAGGAACAGGCCACCCCGGACCCGGGGGCCGAACCGGAGGAGCAGGTCAGTGCAGCTACGACGCGGCGACGTCCTCGACGGGGCGATGGCGATCCTCGACGAGTACGGCCTGGCCGATCTGACGATGCGGCGCCTGGCGACCTCGCTCGGCGTGCAGCCCGGCGCCCTCTACTGGCACTTCCCCAACAAGCAGACCCTCCTGGGCGCAATGGCCGACCGGATCCTCGAGGGCGTCGACGCCCCCGTCTCATCCGAGCGCTGGGACGACGGCATCGCCGAACTGGCACACCGCCTGCGCGGGGCACTGCTCGCGCACCGCGACGGCGCCGAACTGGTCGCCGCAACCTACGCGTCCCGCATGACATCGAACCTGGCCCGCGAAAGCTTCGTGGGCGCCGGCGTCCGGGCCGGACTCCCCCTTCCCTACGCGGAACTCGCGGCCTACACGCTGCTCTACTTCGTGCTCGGCCACACCGTCGACGAGCAGTCGCGGGCACAGATGGAGGCGATGGGCGCCCTCACTCGCACGCCCGCCTCGCCCGACACCGCGACCGCCGCCGACGTCGGCTCCGACGACGAACTGCTCGACGGCGATCCGTCCGTTCGATTCGATTTCGGACTGGCGCTGTTCATCGACGGGGTGCGGGCCCGCCTGGGCCGACCCGCCGACAAACCCTCGTAGGCCCACCGCCTCCAGGCATCTTTACAGCCGTACGAGTGCAGCCGAGTTCGGCTATTCCAACTGTTCCGTCAGGTGCGGATTTTCGCTCGTCAATACTCAGGCACGAACCGGGGCGTCCAGTCGGCGGACCACGACGCTGCCGTGAGCGCGGCGGGTTGGACGACGTGCTGCACGGTCCCACCCTCTCCGCCGAAAGATGTTCGAACGGAACAACCTTTGAGCGTCAGGTCGACTTCGAGGGAACCGCCGACGATTGACAACACCCACTGGTCCATATCCCTGAGCAGCTCGGCGGACCCGCGATCGCATCCGTCGCATCCGCAATCGGGAACTTCCGCCAACCTCACCGCGGGGTCCCCCGCCGCAACCGTGACGGTGTAGATGTGGTTGCTGTCCACCGGCGTATGTGTCGTCAACACCAGCGGAACCGCACCGTCGGCGACGGGCGCGAGGACAGTGTCGGCACCGCCCGATTCGAACGGACGAAGCGCCCACTCCACGGACGGCGCCTCTCGCGCCCAACCCCGACCGAGGAGAACCTCCGCCCATGCTCGCGCCCTGGCCACCACGATCAGGAACTTGTCCGGGTCGGTGACCCGCTCGTAAGCGTCCTCTCCCGGGGCGGGGCCGTCCTGCTGGGGGTCGGGCCACTGCGGAGTGTGTGCTCCGGCGACCGCGAATGCCGCGTCGACGTCGTCGAGCAGTTCGCAGACCTCGCGCGAGAGCACCGAGGCCTTACCGCCCCTGCCGGTTTCGAGGAACCGACGAACGTCGCCGTTCCAGGCCACCCACCAGCTCGATCCCGTTTCGCTCCCCATCTGCGAGACGCTACCTACCCGACACCTGGGTCAGGAAACGTCCTGGCGCCGTTCGGCTACCGCGACGCAGATGTCCCGGTCGACGGCGACCGCGCGGGCAGCGTCGACGTCGCCCGCCCCGAGCAGTTCGCGTTCACGGTCGGTGAGCGCGTGGATGGCGCGGGCAAGTTCGTCGTGATCCATCGCCCACGCCGCGGCGTGTACCGGTGAGGTGCGGGTGCGGCTACGCGCAGACCACTCCTGCCACCCGAACCACGCGAGTGCCAGCATCATCGCAACGACGGGAAGGACCGCGAGCACCGCGAGCCACGTCGGTGGCGTCGCCATCTCACCGGCAAACTCCCCCGGATATTCACCCGGTCCCATAAACGACACCCCCAGTACGAAGCCGCGTCCAGCACTTTCGATGCTAGCGCCGCCGAATCCTGTGCGGAGATCACGTCCCGGCCAGCAGAATGGGAGATGCAGCGCACGCTCACGACATCTGCGGGGTGACGCGATGATCGGAAGACTGCTAGGCCGAACCGCACTCGCGATCGCGACCGTCACGACGGCGATCGGGGTGACGGCCGCCGCCGCGCACCCGTTGCACGTGCAGACGTCGAACTCGACTGTCTCGCCGGGGTCCGTGACGTCGGTGGAACCGTTGCCTGCGTCGTCATGGATTCCGGGTGCGGTCACCGGAATCAAGCTCACCTACTGGACCACCGGACCGCTGGGCCGTCCGGCACCGAGCACCGGCGCCGTCTTCCTCCCGCCGGGACAGCCACCGGACGGCGGTTGGCCGGTGATCTCGTGGGCACACGGCACGGTGGGCATCGCCGATCGATGCTCGCCCACCGTGACCGGGACGGTCGGCACCCCGTATCTGGCGCGCTGGCTGTCGCAGGGATACGCGATCGTCGCCACCGACTACGTCGGCCTGGGAACCCCCGGCCTGCACCCCTATCTGGACGGACCCACCGAGGCGAACAGCGTGATCGACATGGTGCGGGCAGCACGGGACGTCGAGCCCACCCTGTCCTCGCGCTGGGTGGCTCTCGGACAGTCGCAGGGCGGCCAGGCGGCACTGTTCACCGCGGCGCGGGCGACGCGCTACGCACCGGACCTCGACTACCGCGGTGCGGTCGCGACCGGGGCGCCGTCGAACCTCGAGAATCTGACGACACTCGTGCGGCCGGGATTCCCCCAACTTCCACTCACCGGCAGCACGGTCTTCGTGACGTACATCCTGGCGGGCCTGCGGGCGGCACGCCCGGATCTGGACGTCGACCGATTCCTCACCGCGACGGGGCGCGATGCCCTCGCCGCCGCCGAGTCCGAGTGCTACGAGACGATGGCCCCGAGACTGGAGGGCGTCTCGATCGGCGACCTCGTCTCCCGTCCACTCGACGATCCTGCCCTCCTCGCCGCGGTCCGGAACATGCTCGAGGTTCCCACCTCCGGGTACGACCGGCCGGTGTTCCTCGGCCAGGGTCTGACCGACGAGATGGTGCCGGCCCCGCTGGCACTGAAGTTGGCGGCGGATCTGGCCGTCCAGCGGCAACCGGTCACCTTCCGCACATACCCCACCGGGCATCTCGAGACGATGCGGGCGTCGTTGCCGGACGCGACGGCCTTCGTGAGGGGGCTGTTCGCGCCGTGACGCCAGGTGTCAGAACCACACGCCCACCTCCGCGAGCCTTGCCCGCAACCGCGCGAGGTGACCGCCCAGCCAGTACACCTGACCGCAGTCGTGGCACCGGCTGAAGCGCCGCTGCTCACGCAGGACGCCCGCGGGGACACGACCGCGCGCGAGCGCCGGGGTGGCCGGGCCGATCAGCCCGTTGCAGCGGGCGCACCGCGTCAACGGGGCGATCCGATCCTGTAACCCGTACCGGTCCAACACCTCACGAAGCTGCAGTCGGGAGTCCGTCTCGTGGAGGAAGCCGCCGTGCACGAGCGCCGCACGCTCGAGCAGACCGATGTCACGTGTGAGCAGAACCCGGTTCTCGGCGCCCGATATCGCGAGCAGTTCGTCGTCGGTCCGGTCGTCCGAGTACACGCTGTCGAAACCGAGCAGCCGCAGATAGCGGGCGAGCCGCCCGAGATGCACGTCGAGCACGAACCTCGGGTTGCGCAGGGGTGGGCGCAGCGGCGGAATGTCGCCCAGATCGATCGACTGGAATGCGGGATACACCGCGACCCGCTCGCCGCCCCGCAGACGACGGTCGAACGTCGACGGTTCACCATCGACGAGGATCAGATCAACCTCCGTGTGCGGCACACCGCACGATTCGATCCGATCCTTCACCGACGGTGAGCCGTCGAACGCGTGTACGAAACTTCGCTTGCGATACGCGGAATCGAGGAAGTCGTTCAACTCCCCGTAGAAGCGGAACTCGCACGACGCTCGATCCATCCCGGCGTCACCACGCAGGCCGAAGCCCCCGCGGCCCCGTCAGCTCTCGCTGACCACACCCGCGGCGTCGTCGGGTCGCGTCAGCACCTCGAGGTGGTGGCCCGCAGGGTCGTGGAAGTACACGCCGCGACCGCCGTGGTTCCGATTGAAGGTGCCGGGCCGCGACTGGTGCGGATCGGCCCAGTGTTCGAGCCCCTGCGCGACGATCCGGCCGTAGATCACGTCGAACTGCTCCGTACTCACCCGGAACGCATAGTGCTGCGGCTGCACCTCCACCGGTGGGTCCGCGAAATCGAGTGTGACCCCGTTCCCCAGCGGAACCGCCAGGAACGGGTCGGCCGGAATCGGGTCCGGAAGGTCGAGCAAAGCTGTGAGGAACTGTGCCGAACGCTGCTTGTCGTGCGCGAGAACGATGGTGTGGTCGAGCGAGACGGTCATGGAAGACCCCTTGCGATCCGACGCCTCCATGCCTGACGCGGTCCGTCATCGGCACGCGGCGCTGCCGACAATCAAACCATCGGTTGCGGTTGCCCCGCAAGATCATCGGGATTCGCCGTCCAGCCAGCTGCCGACGATCGGCCCGATCACCGCGATCGCCTCCGGCGTGGTGAGCCGGTTGTGGGTGTGCTCGACGGGGTGCGTGTGGACGGCGCCGGAGACGAAGCGATTCCACGGTGTCGGCGACCCCCCTCCCCCGCCGTCGGCTGCCGCGATGTAGACGAGGTCGCCGTCGAACACCCGCGGCCGATACGCCTGTCCCAACGCGATGGTGTGCACGTAGTCGGCGTAGAGACGCCGGACGTCGTCCGCGGTGAGCGCGGAGTACGGCCCCTCGTCGTCACGGAGCAACTGCACGGCACGCTCGGGAGTGAGGTCGCCGTCGCCGCTGGCCGACGACTCGAGACCCGCGAACTCGGCGAACAGCATCCCGAGACTCGGCGTCCGCGCCTCCTCCGGCACCGAATCGGCCGTCTGGGTGTCGAGCATGACGAGGGCGCCGACGTCCTCGCCGAGGTCACGCAGTCGCACGGCCATCGCGTGCGCGATCGCACCGCCCACCGAGTAGCCCAGCAGGTGGTACGGACCGTGCGGCTGGACCTCTCGGATCCGGTCGACGTAGTCGCTCGCCAGGTCCTCGATCGTCGCCGCGACGTGGCCACCGTCGACGGTGCCCGGCGACTGCAGCCCGTACACGGGCCGGGACGGCGGCACGTACGGCACGAGTCCGGTGTAGCACCAGGACAATCCGATCGCCGGGTGCACCAGGATCAGCGGGGCGGCCCCGTCGCCGCCGCGCATCCGGAGCAGCAGTTGCCGCGCCGGATCGGGCGCGTCGCCGCCCTCGACCCGGGCGGCGATCGCCGCGGGGGTGGGATCGCCGAACAACCACTGCATCGGCAGTGGTTTCCCGAGCCTCGACTGCACCTCGGCCACCACCCGGACCGCGCTGAGCGAATTGCCTCCCAACTCGAAGAAGCTGTCGTCGACACCCACCCGTTCGGCGCCGAGGACGTCGGCGAACACGTCGGCGAGCACCGTCTCGACGGGCGTGACGGGTGCCCGGTACGCGCCGGCGGTGAAGACGGGGTCGGGCAGCGCGGCGCGGTCGAGCTTGCCGTTGGAGTTCATCGGCACCTCGTCCAGCACGGTGATCGCGGACGGCACCATGTACGCGGGCAGCGACGTGGCCGCGAACTTCCGCAGCCCGGCCGCGTCGGCGACACTGTCCGGCGCCAAGCGCACGTACGAGACCAGCACGGTCTCCCCGTTCGGGGCGTGATGTCCGAGCGAGGCCGCGAACTCCACGTCGGGATGAGCAATCAGCGCCGCGTCGACGTCGCCGATCTCGATGCGCAGCCCGCGGATCTTGATCTGGAAATCTGTGCGGCCCACGTACTGGAAGCCCTCCGATCCGCACCTGCGGACGAGATCCCCGGTGCGATACATCCGGGAGCCGTTCGCGCCGAACGGGTTTGCCACGAAACGCTCGGAGGTCAACGCCGCCTGCCCCCGGTAACCGCGGGCCAGTCCGGGACCGAACAGGTGCAGCTCACCCTCCTCGCCGTCCGGGACGGGCCGCAGCCAGCAGTCCAGAACGACCGCGCCGACACCCGAGCGCGGGAGCGGCGCGCCCATCGTGATGGGCATGCCGGATTCGAGCGCACCACTGACCGTCACGCACACCGTGCATTCGGTCGGCCCGTAGGCGTTGAGCAGGCACGTCCGGCCCGCCCACGCGTCGACGAGTTCGGCCCCGAACAACTCGCCGCCGACCTCGACGACCTGGACGTCGGGCACCGACATCGGGTCGATCGTGCCGCACACCGCGGGTGTCACCAGCAGGTGCGTCACGTGTTCCGCGCGCGCGTACTCCGCCAGTTCGGCGCCCGCGTACATGTCCGGCGGGGCCACCACCAGCGTCGCCCCGGACCCGAACGCCAGCATCAACTCCAGGATCGAGACGTCGAAGCTGGGCGAGCAGACGTGGAGGATCCGAGACGCCGGCGACGCGTGCTGGTGGCGGACCTGCGCGGCGGTGAGGTGCGGCAGGCCGGTGTGGGTGACGACGACGCCCTTGGGGGTGCCGGTCGACCCGGACGTGTAGATCAGGTAGGCGGGGTCACTGGGCCGAATCGGGTGGGTGCGTTCGTCGTCACGGATCGGCGTGCTCGGTCGCGCATCCGTGTCGAGGTGATCGAGGGCAACCCACTCGAGGGTCCCGGGTAGCGCGTGGTCCGTGGTCGCGGTGAGCCCGACTGCCGCTGCGCAGTCGCCGAGCATGTACTCGATGCGGCCCGCCGGCAGTTTGGGGTCGATCGGAACCGGGGCGGCGCCGGTCTTGGCGACCGCCCACGTCGCGGTCACCGACTCCGCCGATCTGGGCACCGCCACGGGCACGAAGTCCTCCGGGCCGACACCCCGCGAGATCAGTTCCCGCGCCAGGCGGGTCGACTGTTCGTCGAGTTCGCGGTAGGTGACATCGGATCCCTGCCACCGCAACGCCACGGCGCCGGGATCGCGTGCCGCCGCTTGCTCGAGGATTGTCGGCCACGTGGTCGGCGCGACCCCGGTGCCGTCCGCGACGTCGACGAGTTCGGTGCGGCGCGTGTCGCCGAGGAGGTCGATGTGCCCGACCGGGATCGACGGCCGGTGCGCGATGTCGGAGACCACCCGGCCGAGCCGTCGGGCCAAGTCGGTGACCTCCGCGGGGTCGACCGCATCGGGCGAGTAACGCAGCCGCAGGCGCAGTTCCGTGTCCTCGAACGCCATCAGCGACAACGGGTAGTGGGTCGAGTCGTTGCCGGTCAAGTCGGTGACCCGTAGCCCGGTCCGCTCGGTCAGCCGGGCCAGCGCGCTGAGGTCCATCGGATACGACTCGAACACCATCGCGGTGTCGAACAGCACGCCGAAACCGGCGGCCTGCTGGATGTCGGTGAGCCCGAGGTACTCGTGGGGCATCAGCCGGGTCCGCTCGGATTGCAGGCGCACCAGCAACTGCTGCACGGTCTCCCGAGGGTCCAGACGCACCCGCACGGGCACGGTGTTGATGAACAGGCCCACCATCGCCTCGACACCCTCGACGGCAGGCGGCCGACCCGAGATTGTCGTCCCGAAGACCGGATCGGCTCCCGCCGTCATCTGGCCGAGAAGGATTCCCCACGCGGCCTGCAGGACGGTGTTGAGCGTGACTCCTACCCGCTCGGCGGTTCGGGCGAGAGCCTCGGCGGTCGAATCATCCAGCGGCACCGACTCGCTCGCGGTCGCCGACAACTGCCGGCCCGCGGTGTGCGCGGCGACGAGAGTGGGGCCGGACAACCCGGACAGCGCACCCGCCCACGCGCGCTCGGCGGCCGGGACGTCGCGCGCCGCCAGCCACGCGAGATAGTCCCGATAGGGCACGAGGGCGCGCCCTGGATCCGCTCCGCCCGCCGCGTACAGCTCGAACAGGTCGGCGATGAGCAGCGGCATCGACCAGCCGTCGAGGATGCTGTGGTGGTTGGCGACCACCAGCCGGAACCGGCCGGCGCCGAGACGGATCAGCAGGAATCGGATCAGCGGAGTGCCGCGCATGTCGAAGTTGCGGCGTTGGTCCGACTCGACGATGCGATCGGCCTCGGTGTCCGTCGCGGCGTCCACGCCCGTCCAGTCGACGGGTACGTGCCGCAGCAGCAACTGCACCACGGCTCCGTCGTCCCGGTTGTCGAAGGCGGTACGCAGGGTGGCATGCCTCTCCATGAGGACCTGCGCAGCGCCCGCGAGCCGGTCCTCGTCGAGGTCGCCGTCGAGCGTCAGCACGAGTTGCACGTGATAGGCGTCCACATCGCCCGCCGAGAGCAGCGCGTGGAAGAACAGCCCCTCCTGCAGCGGCGAGAGCGGCCACACATCGACGGTGCCCGGATGCGTGCGCTCCCAGCGGGTGATCTCCCGCTGCGTCGCGGCGACGAGATCCAGATCGGACGGGGTGAGACCGCCGACGTCGGGGGGCCCGAGGTGTTCTCCCAGTACCTCCATCGCCCGCTCCCACCGCGCCGCGAACTCCTCCGCCGCATCGGCGTCGAGCACGGTCGGCACGTATCGGATCGTCGCGCTCAGCCGGGGGCCGTCCGGACCGTCGGAGACGACGGCGTCGACGGCGAGTGCGCTCGGCACGGGACCGTTCCCGACCGGGGAGTCGTCCTCCCCTCCGCCCGCGACGGTCCAGCCCGGTACGCCGCCCGCGCCGACCCGGCCGAGGTAGTTCACCGAGATCTGCGGGTCCTCGAGCGCTGCCAGCGCCGGGGAGGCCTCGTCGTCGAGGTAGCGAAGCATGCCGTACCCGATGCCGTGGTCCGGGACCGCCCGCACCTGTTCCTTCACGGTCTTCAGCACCGCGCCGACGTCACCGCGATCGATTCCGGTCACATCGAACCGGACGGGGAAGACGGTCGTGAACCACCCGACGGTGCGGGACAAGTCGGCGCCGGGCACCACCTGTTCCTCGCGGCCGTGGCCCTCGACACCGACGACCACGCTCGTCCGATCCTCGTCCCAGCGCGGCCACCCGCCGATGGCCGACACGGTTGCGTACAGGACGGCGTCGGCGGGCGTCGCACGGTACGCCTCGGGTAGCCGCTGCAGCAGACACCGGGTGAGGCCGACGGTGAGCGTCCGCGTCGACTGACATGTGGTGGTGTCGAGGTCGGGGTCGAAGCGCCGGGCCCCGAGCGACGGATCGGGGGGATCGAGAGCTGCGGTCCACCAGTCGATCTCGTCGGCGCGGTCGCCACCGCGGGCCGCGCCCGACAGCGCGTGGGCCCACGTGCGCATCGACGTGCCGACCGGCGGCAACTGCGGGACCTCGCCCGCACGGATCTGCTGCCATGCGGACATCAGGTCCGACAGCAGGATTCGCCAGGACACACCGTCGACGGCGAGGTGGTGGATCGCCACGGCCAACCGGCCGGGTCGCGCGGTCCCGGCGTCGCACCACACCACCTCGAGCATCTGCCCGGCCGCCGGATCGAGGCGTCCCACTGCCGCGATGCGTTCCCAGGCCGCGGCCGCGTCGATGTCCGCATCCTCCGCGACCGCGGTGCAGTCGACTCGCCGCAAGCACCGCGCCGCCGGGACGGCCCCCGGTGCGGGGACGTCGAGGTGCATGGCCCGCCCGGACCCGACACGCACCGCCCGCAGCAGATCGTGCGCATCCAGCAGCGCCTGCACTGCGACCTCGAGATCGGCGGCATTCACCTCCGCGGGAACGGCCACCGTCATCGACTGCGAGAAGTGGTCCCATGCGTCGCCTCGCTCCGCGAGCCACCGCACGATCGGGGTGGGTTCGATCCGTCCGACACCGCCGCCGTCCAGTTCGTCCAGAACCGATCCGCCCGCCTCGTCGGCCCGCACCGCCCGGGCCAGGCGCCCGACGGTGGGGTACTCGAACACGTCCTGCGGCGTGAGCGTCAGTCCACTCTCCCGCGCGCGAGCCACCAGCTGGATCACCATGATCGAGTCGCCGCCGAGGGCGAAGAACGAGTCGTCCGCGGCGACGGCCGGCACTTCCAGGACCTGCGCGAACAGCGTGGCCAGTGCTTCTTCCACGTCGCCCTCCGGCGCGCGGCCGCCGGTGGCGCCGGCGCCGAAGTCGGGGTCGGGCAGCGCCTTCCGGTCCACCTTGCCGTTGACGGTGAGCGGCAGTTCGTCGAGCACCGTCACCGACGCGGGCACCATGTATTCCGGCAGCAACTCGCCCGCCCGTTCCCGCACGCGCGCCGGTTCGAGGTCGTGGCCCATCATCGGCACGACGTATCCGATCACCCGCGCACCGACGGAACCCTCGGCGCGCCGGGCGACCACCACGGCGCGCGCGACGCCCTCACACCGCAGCAGCGCCGACTCGATCTCGCCGAGTTCGACGCGGAATCCTCGGACCTGCACCTGGAAGTCGCTGCGGCCCAGGAACTCGAGCTGTCCGTCCGCGCAGCGGCGGCCCAGGTCACCGGTCCGGTACATACGCCGACCGTCCGCGAACGGCGAGGCGACGAAGCGCGCCGCCGTGAGCCCGGGACGTCGCACATATCCGCGCGCGACCGCGTTGCCCGCGACGTAGATACCGCCGACGACACCGTCCGGGACGGGATGCAGCCTGTCGTCGAGCACGTGCAGTGCGACAGCCGGCATCGGATGGCCGATGACGGAGGCAGGAATGTCCGCGAGGTTCTCACGAGGAAGGGTCGCGGTGCTGTCGATGACGGTGGCCTCGGTGACGCCGTACATCTCGATCACCGAGTCGGTCGTGTCGGGCCGCCGGCCGTACCAGCGTTCCACCTGTTCGAGCGCGAGTTCTTCACCGCCGACGAAGACATACCGCAGCGCGAGGTCGTCGAGGGATTCTGCCGCGACGATCTGGTAGAAGGCCGCCGGCGTCTGGTTCAGGATCGTCACGTTCTCGCGGCGCAGGAGGTCCACGAAGCTCTCGGGCGAGCGCGCGGTGACAGCGTCGACGAGGACCGACACGGCGCCGGTCGACAGTGGGCCCCACACCTCCCACACCGAGACGTCGAACGCGAAGGAGTGGAACATCGCCCACGCATCGGAGGCTCCGAAGCCGAAGATCTGCCGGCCGTTCGCGAGCAGTCCGACAGCGCTGTGGTGCGACACCTGCACACCCTTCGGCCGCCCCGTCGACCCGGAGGTGTAGATGACGTACGCGGTGTTCGACGGGTGCAGGGGCGCCACCCGATCGGCATCCCCGAGCGGTCGTGGGGACATCGCGTCCAACGCCGACGCGGTCTCGGCGTCGTCGAGCACCACGACAGGCATCGCGACGTCGCCGAGCCCGCCGCGTGCGCCGGTCGTCGTGACGACACACGCCGGTTCGGCGTCGCCGAGGACGAGGGCGATCCGGTCGGGCGGTGAACCGAGATCGACGGGGAGGTAGGCACCGCCCGCAACGGTGACGGCCACGATCGCCGCGATCATCTCGGGCGACCGGGGCAGCGCCAGCGCGACGACGGATTCCGGACCGACTCCGCGCGCGACGAGCAGACGGGCCAGGCGGTTACCCGAGGCCGCGAGATCGTCGTACGTCCACGTGGCCTCGCCCGCCGCGACGGCGCGCGCGGCACCGCACCGACGTGCGGTATCACCGAACACGTCCGCGAGAGTGGTCCCGCCGATGTCGACGCCGCCGGTGGCAGGCGCGGTGAGGGACTCCCTTTCACCAGCGGTGAGCAGGTCCACGTCGCCGACCGGTCGGTGCGGCGCGAACGCCGCCGCAGCGAGGATGCGGCGCAGTCGTTCCGCGAAGCCCTCCGCGGTTGTCGCATCCCACAGATCGGTGGCGTAGGTGAGGTCGAAACGCATTCCCGCGGGGGCGCCTTCGGCCCCTGCGATGTCCGACACGCTCAGCTGCAGATCGAACTTCGAGATCCCGAGGTCGTGGGTGACGGGTTCGACGTCGATGCCGGGCAGCCGCAGGCTCCCCGACATGTCGGTGCGGTATTCGATCAGGACCTGGAACAGCGGCGCGTACGACGTCGACCGCACCGGAGCCAACTCGTCCACCAGGCGTTCGAACGGCAGATCGGTGTGCGCGAAGGCACCCAGATCCGTGTCCCGGACCCGGTGGAGGACGTCGGCGAATCCGTCCCCGAGGTCCATCGGGGTGCGCAGCACCAGGGTTCCGACGAACATCCCGACGACGTCGTCGAGCGCGGCCTCCCCGCGCCCGGACACCGGAGTGCCGATCACGGCGTCGTCGGTACTCGCCATCCGTGCCACGAGAACCGCGAGGGCGGCGTGGGCGACCATGAACATCGTGGCGTTGCCGCGGTGCGCGAGGTCGGCGAGCGCAGCGCGCTGGTCACCGTCGATGACGAAGCCGACGGTGGCGCCACGCAGCGACTGCCTGGCCGGCCTGGGCCGGTCCGTGGGCAGCGGCAGGAAATCCGGTACGCCGTCGAGGATGCGACGCCAGTAGTCGAGTTGGCGGCTGTACAACGATCCGGGATCGTCGGGCGAACCGAGCAGGTCCCGCTGCCACAGCGCGAAGTCGACGTAGGTCACCTCGGGAGGCTCCCAGGGCGGCGCGACCCCTTCGCGTCGGGACTCGTAGGCGCGCAGCACGTCCCGACCCAACGCCGTCATCGAGAACCCGTCGGCGCTGATGTGGTGGGCCACCACCACGAGGACGTGTTCGGTGGCGGAGACCCGGAGCAATTCGGCACGCAGCGGCACCTCCCGGCTGACATCGAAACCCCCGGATGCGAACTCCAGCAGGTGTGTCAGTTCCTCGTCGTCCACGACCGACAGCACTGCCGGGGCCGCCAACTCGGCGGCATCGACGATCTTCTGCGCGGGCGTGCCGTCCACCACTGGGTAGGTGGTGCGCAGGCTCGCGTGCCGTTCCACGACGTCACCGACGGCCGCGAGGAGGGCTTCGACGTCGAGGTCGCCGTGCAGTCGTACCGCCATCACGATGTTGTAGGCAGGCGACTCGGGATCGAGTTGATTGATCGACCACATCCGCAACTGCGCCGACGACAGCGGAAGCACCTGCGGCCACGGATAGGCGCGCAGCACCGGCCTGTGGGCGTCGCCGGCAGTCCGCTGCGCCAGCGCGGCGAGTCCGCGCACCGTCGGCGCCTCGAACAGGGCGCGCACGTCGAGGTCCGCGTCGAGCGCGGCGTCGAGACGCCGGATCACCCGGGTGGCCATGAGAGAGTTGCCGCCGAGGTCGAAGAAGCTGTCGTCGAGACCGATCCGGTCGATCCCCAGAACCACACGCAGGTGCTCGGCGACGATTTCCTCGACCGGTGTAGGTGCCGACGGCACGGTGGTGTCCGCCCGGCTCGGAAAATGGGGCTGCGGCAGAGCCTTCTGGTCGAGCTTGCCGGCGGGGGTGAGCGGCACGTCGTCGATCGACACGATCAGTGCAGGCACCATGTGCGCGGGCAGACGGGCCGCCAGGTGTCGGGTCAGCTCGGCGGCATCGACGGCCGGGTCGTCGCCCGACCGCACGTACGACACCAACACGGACTCCCCGGACGGGGCGGTCCGGCCGAGAGTTGCCGCGAACTCGACTCCGGGATGCTCGGCGAGGGCGGCGTCGATCTCCCCCAGCTCGATCCGGAACCCGCGGACCTTGACCTGGAAGTCGCTGCGCCCCAGATACTCGAGAACGAGGCCCGCCTCGGTCTGCTTCCATCGCACGATGTCGCCGGTGCGGTAGAGGCGGTCGCCGGGCATCGTGCCCTCGTCCTCCTCGGTGGGGTGCTCGGTGTCCGAGACGAACGGGCTCGCGACGAAGCGTTCGGCGGTGAGGGACGGTCGACGGTGGTAGCCGCGGGCGATGGCGGGGCCGCCGAGATACAGCTCACCGGGGATGCCGATCGGGACGGGCTGCAGTCGCGCATCGAGCACCAACTCGACGAAACCGAGTGTCGGACCACCGATCGTGACCGGCTCGTCGGGTGCCAGCGGACCGGCGATGTTCGACATGATGGTGCCCTCGGTGGGCCCGTACGCGTTGAACAGGTGCCGCTCGGTCGCCCATCGCCCCACGAGTTCGGGTGGGCACCGCTCCCCCGCGAGCGCGAGCGATTGCAGTGCGTCGAGTCCGTCCGGCTCGAACGAGTCGAGAACGCTCGGGGTGAAGAACGCGTGGGTGTCGCGGTCACCGGCGAGTTGCCGGGCCAGGTCCGGCCCGCCGAGCACGTCCGGCGGCGCGATCATCAGGTGTGCGCCCGATCCGAAGGCCATCAGCAGTTCGAACACCGAGGCGTCGAAGCTCGGCGACGTGAACTGCGACACCCTCGAATCGGCGGTGACGGTGAGGCTTTCCCGTTCCTGCGCTACCAGGTTCCCGAGCCCGCGGTGGGTGAGCACGACGCCCTTCGGGGTACCCGTCGATCCCGACGTGTAAATCAGATAGGCGGCGTTGTCGATCCGGACCGTCGCGGTGCGGTCGGCGTCGGTCACCGGATGGTCCGCGAAACGGGCGAGCCCGGACCGGTAGTCGTCGGCGTCCAGCTCCCGCCAGGGCACCTCGTCCGACAGCATCGCACGGTGCGCGCGCACCGTCAGGCCCGCGAGGGCGCCCGAGTCGCCGAGCATGTGCGAAATCCGATCCGCGGGATACGTCGGATCGACCGGCACGAACGCGGCGCCGGTCTTCGCGACCGCCCACACGGCCTGCACGAACTCGACCGAGCGGGTGAGCCCGAGCGCCACCACGCTCTCGGGGCCCACGCCGTCCGCGATCAGCCACCGCGCCATCCGGTTCGACACCGCATCGAGGTCGCGGTAGGTGATGGTCCGGTCGCCACAGGTCAGCGCGGGTGCGGCGGGGTCGACCGTCGCGGCATCGGTGAGGATGCGTGCGAGCGTCCTCCGGGGCGGTCCCGGTCGTCCGTGGACGGGGGTGAGAAGCCGGTACTCCTCGTCGGAGAGCAACTGCAGTTCTGCCAGCGTGATGTCGACGTCGGCGGCGATCGTCCGCAGCACGCGGCCCAGTCGCTCGGACACAGCCTCGACGTCGGCGCGCTCGAACAGGCCGGGGGCATAGTCGATTCGAACCTCGAGTCCGTCGTTCACCGTCGCGGCCAGGGCGAACGGGTAGTGCGTCGCGTCGCGCACGGTGACGTCGCCGACCCGCACGCCCGCGATGTCGGTGTCCGCGGTCAGACCCCCGCGGTCGACGGGATAGGACTCGAACACCGTGATGGTGTCGAAGAGAACCGCCGCACCGGTCGCGCGCTCGATGTCGGCCAGTCCGACGTGCTCGTGGTCGAGCAGGGCGGTCTGCTCGGCCTGGCACCGGTCGAGCAGCGCCCCGAGGGTCTCCCCAGGCCTCAGTCGCACCCGCACCGGAATCGTGTTGATGAAGAGGCCGACCATCGACTCGATGCCGTCGATCTGTGGGGGCCTGCCGGAGACGATCGCGCCGAACACGACGTCGTCGCGTCTTGTCCACGCGCCCAGTACGATTCCCCACGCCGCCCGCACGATCGTGCTGAGGGTGACACCGCGCGCGCGGGCGGCAGCGTCGAGTCGGGCGGTCTCCTCCGCACCGAGTCGGAGTCGCTCGCCCAGCGGGACAGTCGGTAGTTGCCGTCCGCGCGCGGACGGGCCGAGCAGTGTGGGCTCGTCGACGCCGGCGAGAACCTCCGCCCACCGCGATGTGGACGCGGACGTGTCGACGGTGCCGAGCCACGTCAGATAGTTCCGGAACGACGGCGCCGCCGGTAGCCCCGCAGACTCGTTCGAGGCATACAGCGCGAGCAGTTCACGGACCAGCAGTGGTACGGACCATCCGTCGAGCAGGATGTGGTGATACGTCAGGACCAGTCGGTGCCGATCGGATCCCGTACGTATCAACAGCCCACGCAGCAGTGGCGCCGCGCTCATGTCGAACTGCCGGGCCCGATCGTTCACAAGCACTCGCTCGACCTCGAGCGGTTCGTCGAGATCGGCTTGCGCCCAAGGAAGTTCGACTCGATCCGGCACCAGTTGCACCGGATCACCGTCGGGGCCGGCGGTGAACGAGACCCGCAGGATCTCGTGCCGGTCGAGCAGGGCCTGCACCGACCGGCGCAGGCGATCGGCGTCGACCCGCCCGCGCAGGTCGAATTCGAGTTGGACGAGGTACGGGTCGTGGTCGTCGCCGGCCAACTGGGTCTGGAACAGCAGTCCTGCCTGCAGCGGGGACAGCGGCCACACGTCGGCCAGCCCGGGGTGCTCCTGTTCGAGACGGACGATTGTCGACTGGTCGATTCCGTCGGCCGTCAGATCCGACGGGGTCAGGCCACCCACTCCGGGACGGGATCCTGCTTCCGCCAGCGCCCCGCAGGCGGCCTGCCAGCGATCCGCGAGTTCGGTCACCCGAGCCCTGTCGAGCACGCCCGCCGGATACGCGAAACTCGCCCGCAGCACCGGACCGGACGCGGTGTCGACGGTGATGAGGTTGATGTCGAGGGCCTCGCCGGCGGGCGCGCCGGGGTCCACCCCGGCGCCCAGGTCGCCGAGGTCGTCGACGGGCAACCACGCCGCGGCCCCGTCGCCGTGGGGTGCGGTCGCGATCCGGCCCAGATAGTTGACGCTGATCTGCGGCTCACGCAGACCCGACAGCGCGCCCGCGCCGTCCGGTCGGTCGGCGAGATACCGCAGCACGCCGTAGCCCAGGCCGTGGTCGGGTGCGGTGCGAAGTTGCTCCTTGACGGTCGCGAGGGCCCGGATCGCCTCGGGCGCTGCCGCGAACACCGCGTCGAGGTCGATGCCCGACAGGTCCACCCGGACGGGATGGACCGTCGTGAACCATCCGACGGTCCGCGACAGATCCGCACCCGGGAGCACGTCGTCCTCGCGGCCGTGTGCCTCGACGCCGACGAGGACGTCGGACGTGCCCCGCCAGCGGGCCGTGGCCAGAGCGACCCCGGCGATCATCGCATCGTTGACGGTGCCGTGCACCGACTCCGGGACCACGGTCGAGAGCGCCTCGGTGACCGCGCCCGGAAGGTCGACGAGCACGGTCTCGACCGTCGACGCGACGTCGAGGCCGGGGTCCAGGGGTCGGGTGCCGAGCGGCGGATCGGCACCGACGAGCACATTCCGCCAGTAGGCGATCTCGGCGGCGTGGTCGCCTCCCGCGCGTTCGACGAGCGCCGCGGACCACCTCCGCATCGAGGTGCCGACGGTGGGCAGCAGCGGCACCTGTCCAACCGTCGCCTGCTGCCACGAAGTCGCCAGGTCCGGCAACAGGATTCGCCACGACACCCCGTCGACCACGAGGTGATGAACGACGAGCACGAGCCGCCCGGGGCGTCCGGGGCCTGCATCGCACCAGGCGACCGCGAGCATCCTTCCTGCGCCCGGATCAAGAGAATTGGTCGCGGCGTCCCGCGCACGTGCCAGTGCCGCGACATCGCCCTCCGGGACCCGCAACCTGCGCACGACGTCGTCGGCAGTGACCGCCCCCGGGGTCGGGACGTCGAACACGCCGTCGGCGAACCGGGCCCGGAGCATGTCGTGCCGGTCGAGCAGTGCTTGCACTGCCGCGAGGAGATCGCTGTCCCGCACGCCCGGCGGCAGGGCGACACAGACCGATTGGGACAGACGCTGCCACGGTCCGCCGCGTTCGAGGAGCCAGCGGACGATCGGTGTCGCCTCCACCCGCCCGACGCCGCCGGACTCCGCCTCCGGTGCTGCGCCGGGGCGCTCGACGACCTTCGCCACCGCCGCGAGTCCGGCTACGGACAGTTGCTCGAACACGTCGTGCGGGGTCAGTGTCAGCCCCGCCTCACGTGCTCGCGAGACCAGCTGAATCGCCATGATCGAATCGCCGCCGAGCGCGAAGAACGAGTCCTCGGCATCGACCGTGTCGACCCCGAGAACCTGACAGAACAGGCCGGCGAGGGTCTCCTCGGCAACCCCGTTCGGTGCTCGACCGTGACCGGATCCGGCCCCGAAATCGGGCGCCGGCAACGCCTTCCGGTCCACCTTGCCGTTCACGGTCAGGGGCAGCCGCTCGAGAATCGTGACGGCCGCCGGGAGCATGTACGACGCGAGGCGCCCCCGCAGGTGCTCGCGAACCTCTGCGGCGCCGACGACCACACCGGCCTCCGGCACCACGTAGCCCGCCAACCGGACCGGTTCGTCGCCGTCGCGCACCGGCACGACCACCGCGTGCGCGACGCCCGGGCAGTCCACGAGCGCGGCCTCGATCTCACCTGGTTCGACCCGGAACCCGCGTACCTGCACCTGGAAGTCGCCGCGCCCCACGAACACCAGTCGCCCCTGCTCGTCCCAGCGCGCGAGATCACCGGACCGGTACATCCGGGTGCCGTCACGCGCGAACGGGTCGACGACGATTCGCTCGGCCGTGAGCCCGGCGCGTCCGACGTACCCGCGGGCCACCTGTGTGCCGCCGGCGTAGAGCTCGCCGACGACACCGACCGGCACCGGGTGGAGCCACCGGTCCAGCAGGTACAGCCGCACCCCGGGCAGCCCGCGTCCGATGACGTTGCCCTCACCGGACGCCGCGAGTTCGGGCGTCATCGGACACTGGCTGAGGAAGACCGTCGTCTCCGTGATGCCGTAGACGCTCACCAGCGACGCCGGTGCGTCGTGCCGTTCCAGCCAGTCGCACATCCGGCGCTGGTCGTACCCGTCACCGCCGACGAACACCCGCCGCAGGTCCGGTAGGTCCGACTCTGTGGCACGCTCGGCCTCCGCCAGCTGGAAGAACGCGGCGGGTGTCTGGTTGAGGACGGTGACGTGCTCGCGGCGGAGCAGTTCGACGAAGGCCTCCGGTGCGCGGACGGTGTCCTGATCCACCACGACGAGGGCGCCGCCGGTGGTCAACGCACCCCAGATCTCCCACACCGAGAAGTCGAAGGCGTACGAGTGGAACATCGTCCACACGTCCGAGTCGTCGATCGCGAACGCGGCGGCGGCGTTGGCGAGCAAATCGGCGGCGCTGCGATGACTCACCCGCACGCCCTTCGGACGCCCCGTCGAACCCGACGTGTAGATCGTGTACGCGGCGTTGGCGGGTCGCAGCGGTCCGGGACGCTCGGCGACGGTGATCGGGCCGTCCGGCAGGGTTGCGAGCCGGCCCCGGGTGACCGGATCGTCGAGGACGACGAAGGCGATCCCCTGTCGGCTCAGGTCGTCGGCGACCTCGGAGGTGGTCAGCACGCAACGCACGTGTGCGTCGGCCAGCACGTAGTCGCGCCGCGCCCGCGGCGTGCCGGACTCGATCGGAACGTATGCGCCGCCGGCGAGCAGGACCGCGAGCAGCGCGACGATCAGGTCGGCGTCGCGGTCCAGAATGACCCCGACGGGCTCCTCGGGCCCCACTCCGAGCGCGAGCAATTGTCGTGCAAGACGATTCGCGCGGGACGTCAGCTCCCGGTAAGTGAGCGAGTGTCCGTCGGACACGACCGCGACGCGGTCGGCATTCTCCTCAGCCCAACGAACGACCGACTCGGGAATCGGGGCGCCGTCGTGGCTGGCGGGCGCGTGCGGAGCCGCCAGGGCACGGGCAGCCTCCTGCTCGTCGACGACCGGCAACTCTCCGACCGACATTCCGGGGTCGGCATCCAGCAGCCCGCGCAGGAGCCTGCCGAACCGCCCGTAGTGCCGGCGCAAGATTGCATCGTCGTACAACCGCGGATTCGCCTTGAAGTCGAGCCGGACGGGTCCGTTCGCGCCGTGCTGATAGACGTTGACGAGCAGATCCTCGATCGGACCGGAGGAGAGCACCTCGAGGGATGTCGCCGTGTCACCGAGGCGCAACTCCGTCGGGAAGAGCATGAGATTGAGCAGCGGCCCCGCGAAGCCGCGGCCGCGGCCGCGTTCCCCTCGATCCCGGCGCAGATCCTCGTGCCGATATCGCTGATGCCGCAGCGCCCCCGACAGTTCCCGCCCGGCATCGGCGATCAGTTCTCCGACCGTGGTCGTGGTCGCGACGTCGAAGCGCAGCGGAACGACATTCGCGAGGGTGCCCCCCGAGCGCCGGAGCACGGCGGTGGTCCGAGAGGAGACCGGCAGACTGAGCATGATGTCCCGGCCGCCGGTGTGCCGCGCGGTGTAGGCGGCGATCGCCGCGGCCACCAGGACGGCGGTACTCACCCCGTAGCGGGATCGGGCGTCGGCCAGCGCGGCGCAGACGTCGTCGTCGAGGACTGCCCCGACGTCCCGGCTGGACGCGACAGCTGCGGCCGATCGCGGCGACAGACTGCATCGTTCGGGCATACCCGACGTTCGTTCGAGCCAGTACCTGCGGTCGCCCTCCCAACGGGACGAACCGACGTATTTCGCCTCCGCCGCATGCACCTTCGGCAGGTCGTCGGCGGTTGCAGGCGGTGGCGGTGTCCCCGAGGTCGCGGCGTTGTAGAGATCGGCGGCGCGGTACATGAGCGTCGCGGCACCGACGCCGTCGAGCACGATGTGGTGGCTGCGGGTGTACCAGAAGTAGTGTTCGTCGGCGATCTGCAGCAGCGCCGACACGGCAAGCCGGTCCCGGAGGAGATCGAGGGGCGCCTCGACGTCGTGGCGCATCCACTCGTGCGCCGCGGCGGCCGGGTTCGGGTCGCCACGCAAATCGATCAGGCGAGTCCCGGTCTCGACCGCGGGATCGACGATCTGGTGCGGCGTCGAATCGAGAAGAACGAGACGAATCCGGCCCGAACCGAATTCGCGGGCCGCCTCGGAGGCGACCCGCGAAAGAATGTCGACATCGAGGCGCCCTCGGATGTCGATGAATTGAGCGACGGACATCGGCACCGAGGGATCGAGTTCCTGGGCCAGCCACTGGCCTGTCTGCGCCGGCGTGAGCGGCATGACCTGCGCCGGGTCGAACGCTCCCGGCAGGCGATCATCGACGTCCGTCACGCCGGGCGTCGCATCGACTCGAAACGGAAGCTCCATCAGCAGAACCGCACCTTTTCACGAACCTGTCGGTCCGATCCTCGGGCCTGAGGCCCGACGGCACTCCTCGATCAGGGCCTCGTGTGCCGACCATCCACGCGGGGAGCGCTGAGAACGCTCGCCGACGCGGGAATTGCGTCGATATTCGTCATTGCACTCACGATACGGCGGACCTCCGTGGGCACGCGAGTGACGATTTCGCGTCGGCCGCGCGGACGCGACAGGTCAACCGTGACCCGACGTGTCGCCTCTCACCACTGTGGGCCGGCGACCGCCAGGAACGTCAACCCCGCCGCGACTCCGAGAGCGCCACTGAGGATTCCGAACAATGGCTCGAGAGACCGGGGTTCGGCGTCGTCAGGCGTGCGAGCACGCGCAGCGACGACTCCTGACACGATCGCCCCCGCGCCGAGGACGATTCCCAAACCGAACGTCCAGAAGGTGATAACGGACAGCGCCCCGAGCGCTATCGACGCGTCTCCGCCCGAGCGTCGCAGGTAGGCGGTCACCGCTTCGAGAATCGGCGGCCGCTCCGCGGCGGGCTCGGGTTCGAAATCGGGGTCGGGCGTGGGGCGGTCGGTGAGGACAGACATCGGGAGCGCGATACTTCCTTAGAGGAACGAAACTACGGGATTCGAAATTATCACCGCCCGAAGCACGCGACCGAATCAACACGCCTGACCGCCACCGCAGAACGCCCGTCCCCCGGGCGCTATCGACCTCGACGGAAAAGCTTGTTGCCCAACCACACCACCGGGTCGTAACGCTTGTCGGCGACCCGTTCCTTCATCGGAATCAGCGCGTTGTCCGTAATGTGGATGTCCTCCGGGCACACGTCCGTGCAGCACTTGGTGATGTTGCACAGGCCCAGACCCAACTCCTCCTGCACGGCATCGCGGCGATCCGCGACGTCGAGCGGATGCATCTCCAACTCGGCGACACGCATCAGGTAGCGCGGACCCGCGAAGGCTTCCTTGTTCTCCTCGTGGTCGCGCACCACGTGGCAGGTGTTCTGGCAGAGGAAGCACTCGATGCACTTGCGGAACTCCTGCGAGCGCTCCACGTCGACCTGCTTCATCCGGTACTCCCCCGGCGCCAGTCCGGGCGGCGGCGTGAACGACGGGATCTCGCGGGCCTTCGTGTAGTTGAACGACACGTCGGTCACGAGGTCACGGATCACCGGAAAGGTCCGCATGGGCGTGACGGTCACGATCTCGTCCTCGGTGAATGTCGACATCCGCGTCATGCACATCAGCCGGGGCCGGCCGTTGATCTCCGCGGAACACGATCCACACTTGCCCGCCTTGCAGTTCCACCGGACCGCCAGGTCGGCCGATTGCGTCGCCTGGATCCGATGGATGATGTCGAGGACGACCTCCCCCTCGTTGACCTCGACGGTGTAGTCCCGCAGGTCGCCGCCCGCCGCGTCGCCGCGCCAGACCCGGAACTTCGCGTCGTATCCCACCTCAGGTCTCCCTTCCCGGATGAGCGTCGATTTCGGTGTCGGTGTAGTACTTGCCGAGTTCGTCGAAATCGAACAGCGCCAACAGGTCCGGACGCATCGGGACCTGCTCCTCGCGGGTGACGAGGACGTCGGGCACGGTCGCGCCGTCCTCCGCCGCCGGATCCCCCGCCACCGTGCTGCACACCAGCAGCGTCGACCGCCACCGCGGATCCATTGACGGGAAGTCGTCACGGGTGTGGCCGCCGCGACTCTCTGTCCGCATCAGCGCCGCCCGTGCGACACATTCGCTGACCAGCACCATGTTCCGCAGGTCCAGCGCGAGGTGCCATCCGGGATTGAACTGCCGGTGCCCCTCGACGGTCACCCCGGGCAGGCGCGACCGGACGTCGTCGAGCCTGGCGATGGCCTGCTCGATCTCCGACTCGGTGCGGATGATTCCCACCAGGTCGTTCATCGTCTGCTGCAGTTCGGTGTGCAGCGTGTACGGGTTCTCGCCCGCGCCCTCGGACGGCGGATCGAAGGGCACCAGCGCGGCCCGCGCCGCGGTCGCGACATCGGACTCCGCCACCACCGGGCGCGTGTCGAGAGACTGCACGTAGTCGGACGCACCGAGACCGGCCCGCCGTCCGAACACCAGCAGGTCCGACAGCGAATTGCCGCCGAGACGATTCGAACCGTGCATGCCGCCCGAACACTCACCGGCAGCGAAAAGCCCCGCCACGGTGGACGACCCCGTGTCGGGATCCACCTCGATTCCGCCCATCACGTAGTGACAGGTGGGGCCGACTTCCATCTGTTCCTTGGTGATGTCGACGTCGGCGAGTTCCTTGAACTGGTGATGCATCGACGGCAGGCGCCGCACGATCTCGTCGGCGGGCATGCGCGACGCGATGTCGAGGTAGACGCCGCCGTGCGGAGTGGAGCGGCCGGCCTTGACCTCCGAGTTGATGGCGCGGGCCACCTCGTCGCGCGGCAACAGGTCGGGGGTTCTGCGGTTGTTGTCGGGGTCCTCGTACCACTTGTCGGCCTCACCTGCGGTCTCCGCGTACTGGCCTTTGAACACCGCCGGGATGTAGGAGAACATGAAGCGCTCGCCGTCGGAGTTCTTGAGGACCCCGCCGTCGCCGCGGACACCCTCGGTGACGAGGATGCCCTTCACACTCGGCGGCCACACCATCCCCGTCGGATGGAACTGCACGAACTCCATGTTGATCAGGTTCGCGCCGGCCCGCAGCGCGAGCGCGTGTCCGTCACCGGTGTACTCCCACGAGTTCGAGGTGACCTTGAACGACTTGCCGATGCCGCCCGTCGCCATCACCACGGCCGGCGTCTCGAACAGCACGAAACGGCCCGACTCCCGCCAGTACCCGAATGCGCCCGCGATCTGGTCGCCGTCCTTGAGCAATTCGGTGATGGTGCACTCGGCGAACACCTTGACCCGGGCCTCGTAGTCACCGGTCTCGGCGAAGTCCTCCTGCTGCAGCGAGACGATCTTCTGCTGCATCGTGCGGATCAACTCGAGCCCGGTGCGGTCGCCGACGTGCGCCAGGCGGGGGTAGGTGTGCCCACCGAAATTGCGCTGGCTGATGCGGCCGTCCTCGGTGCGGTCGAACAGCGCGCCGTACGTCTCGAGTTCCCACACCCGATCGGGCGCCTCGCGCGCGTGGAGTTCCGCCATCCGCCAGTTGTTGAGGAACTTGCCGCCGCGCATCGTGTCGCGGAAATGGACCTGCCAGCTGTCCTTCGAGTTGGCGTTGCCCATCGCCGCCGCGCAGCCGCCCTCCGCCATCACGGTATGGGCCTTGCCGAACAGCGACTTGCACACCACCGCGACCGAGAGTCCGCGTTCACGGGCCTCGATGACCGCGCGCAGACCGGCGCCGCCGGCACCGATCACCACCACGTCGTATCTGTGTCGCTCGACCTCGGCCATGCGCACTCCCCCTCTCGGTGCATCCGTCCTCTGTACATCCGGCGCTGACGTCGGAATCGCTGGAACTCAGTTGATCAACCGCAGGTCGGAGACGGTGCCGCTCGCGACCAGCATGATGTAGAAGTCGGTGATGATCAGGGTCGCGAGCGTGGTCCACGCCAGCTGCATGTGCCGCGTGTTGAGCCTGCTCACCCAGGTCCACAGCCGGTAGCGGACCGGATGTGCCGAGAAGTGTTTGAGCCGGCCCCCGGTGACGTGCCGGCAGGAGTGACACGACACCGTGTACGCCCACAGCAGGATCACGTTCGCGGTGATGATCAGGCTCCCCAGACCGACACCGAAGCTGCCGTTCGGACCCTCGTACGCGCGGACCGCGTCGTACGTGTTGACGAGCGAGACCACCAGCGCGACATAGAAGAAGTAGCGGTGAGCGTTCTGCACGATCAGCGGAAACCGCGTCTCGCCCGAGTAGGTGGAATGTGGTTCGGCCACCGCGCACGCGGGGGGCGCCAACCAGATCGACCGGTAGTAGGCCTTGCGGTAGTAGTAGCAGGTCAACCGGAACCCCAGCAGGAACGGCAGGACGAGGAACCCCAGCGGAATCCACATCGGCAACTCGCCCACCCACGTCCCGAAGTGGCTGGCCCCGGGGACACAGGATTCACTGATGCACGGCGAGTAGAACGGCGTCAGGTAGTGGTAGTCGTCGACCCAGTAGGCCGTGCGCACGAACGAGCGGATCGTCGCGTAGACGACGAACACCGCGAGCCCGAGCGTCGTGAGAAGTGGTGCGAGCCACCACCGGTCGGTCCGGAGCGTGCGCGCAGCGATATCCGCCCGAGCCGGCGGCGGCGCACCGATCTCGGTCACACGAGGCGTCCTCACGCGTTCTCGTGCGGATTGCCGCCGAGTCCCTCGTCGTCCGCGCCCTGCCATAGCGAGCGGTCGTACGGGGTGTCGGGCACTTGCACGCGCTCCCCACCGGCGATCGTCGTCGGCCTCGGCGGCGACTCGTCGAGATCGTGTGCGTCGATGTCGAGACGGTCCACGTCGTTGGCGAGCCGGCGCACGGCCGAGGCATCGCCGTAGACGTTTCGCAGCGACCCCACACACTGGCGCAGATGGCCGATGGTGCGCTGCAGGTCCATCACTTCGGTGGTGGTCATCCGTACCTCCGAACAAGCGTCGGTCGATTCGTCGGTCGGATCGGGCGACGGCAGAGATGCCGGTCCACTGCCCGATCTGCCTACACTTTGTGACGCCTCTCACAGTACGTGAGGCGTCGCAGGGGCGGCGCTGATTCACGGTCGCGCAACGTCGCAGGTAGACCGACCACGACCCCGCGCGGTCGCGCCCACCCGCCCGCAAGCGGGGCAAGTCCGGCGAATCGCCCACCAAGCACTCGCCAGCGTTGATAGGTAATGGGTATCTATGAAATAGCTCTCATAGATTGGACCTATTCAAGCTCGTTGATTAGCCTTTGGAACGTCCGGATTTCCACACTTCGACCGAACAGAGGTTCACATGGCCCTGATCAACAAGCCGATCACGCCCTTCACCGCGACCGCGTACAAGAACGGCGCGTTCATCGACGTGTCGTCCGATGACATCACGGGCAAGTGGGCGATCTTCTTCTTCTACCCCGCCGACTTCACCTTCGTCTGCCCGACGGAGCTCGGTGACCTGGCCGACCACTACGAGGAGCTGCAGCGCCTCGGTGTCGAGGTCTACTCGGTGTCCACCGACACCCACTTCACGCACAAGGCGTGGCACGACTCCTCCGCCACCATCGGCAAGATCCAGTACGCGATGATCGGCGACCCGACCCTCGAGATCAGCACCAACTTCGAGGTTCTCCGCGAGGGCCAGGGCCTGGCCGATCGCGGCACCTTCCTCGTCGATCCCGACGGCATCATCCAGTTCATGGAGATCACCGCCGAGGGCATCGGCCGCAACGCTGCCGAGCTGCTCCGCAAGGTCAAGGCTGCTCAGTACGTCCGGTCGCACCCGGGCGAGGTCTGCCCCGCCAAGTGGGAAGAGGGCGAAGAGACCCTCGCGCCGTCGCTGGACCTCGTCGGCAAGATCTGACGTAGTCGCGTCGCGCGGCGCGGGCCCGGTTCTGCCGGGCCCGCGCCCCACCCGCAGCTTCCTCGGCTGCTCCGGACCTCGAAACCAGATGGGTACCAGGTCCAAACACCCGATCACAGTCCGCCCCCATGGATGGAGTAGATCCGCATGCTCGATGCCTCACTTGCCGGCCAACTGAAGTCCCTCCTCGAGCGGCTGACCGTGCCGATCGAGCTCGTCTCCTCCCTCGACGACGGAGCCAAGTCGGTCGAGCTCGCCGAACTGCTCGCCGAGATCGCCACGATGTCGGACAAGATCACCTACGAACGTCGCGATGACGACGAGCGCCGTCCGTCGTTCGCGATTCGCCGCATCGGCACCGACATCGAGGTCCGCTTCGCCGGAATCCCGCTCGGCCACGAATTCACCTCGCTCGCACTCGCGCTGCTCCAGGTCGGCGGTTACCCGTCGAAGGAAGCGCCCGAACTGCTCGAGCAGGCCCGCAATCTCGAAGGCGAGTTCCACTTCGAGACCTACTTCTCGCTGTCCTGCCAGAACTGCCCCGACGTCGTGCAGGCCCTGAACCTGATGGCCGTGCTCAACCCGGGTGTCAGCCACGTCGCGATCGACGGTGCGCTGTACCAGGACGAGGTCGACGGCCGTCAGATCATGGCAGTGCCGACCGTCTATCTCAACGGCGAGCTGTTCGGCTCCGGCCGGATGACCCTCGAGGAGATCATCGGCAAGCTCGACGTCGGTGCCGCGGATCGTGCCGCCGCCGCGATCGCCGAGAAGGATCCCTATGACGTCCTCGTGGTCGGCGGTGGACCGGCCGGCGCCGCGGCAGCGATCTACGCCGCGCGCAAGGGAATTCGCACCGGCATCGCCGCCGAGCGCTTCGGTGGTCAGGTGCTCGACACGATGGCGATCGAGAACTACATCTCCGTCCCCTACACCGAGGGTCCCAAGCTCGGTGCCGCGCTCGAGAACCACGTCCGCCAGTACGACGTCGATCTCATGAACACGCAGCGCGCCGCGAAGCTCGTCCCGTCGGTCACCGAGAACGGTCTCGTCGAGGTGGAACTCGAAAGTGGCGCTTCGCTGCTCGCACGAACGGTGATCCTGTCCACCGGCGCCCGGTGGCGTTCGATGAACGTCCCCGGGGAGAGCGAGTACCGGAACAAGGGCGTCACCTACTGCCCGCACTGCGACGGACCGCTCTTCAAGGGCAAGCGCGTCGCAGTGATCGGCGGCGGCAACTCCGGTGTCGAGGCGGCGATCGACCTCGCCGGCATCGTCGCCCACGTCACGCTGGTCGAGTTCGACTCCGTGCTGCGTGCGGACGAGGTGCTCCAGCGCAAGCTGCGCAGCCTGCCCAACGTCACCATCCTCCTGAGCACGCTCACCACGGAGGTGCTCGGCGACGGCAGCAAGGTCACGGGCCTGACCTACACGGACCGCACGACCGACGAGTCGCACAGCGTCGATCTCGAAGGCGTGTTCGTCCAGATCGGCCTGCTGCCCAACACCGAGTGGCTGAAGGGGAGCATCGAACTGTCCCCGCGCGGCGAGATCGTGATCGACGACCGCGGCCAGACGTCGGTGCCCGGGGTCTTCGCCGCAGGCGACTGCACCACCGTGCCGTTCAAGCAGATCGTGATCGCCGCCGGTGCCGGCGCGACCGCCGCACTGTCTGCGTTCGACCACCTCATCCGCACGAGCGCTCCTACGGAGGACTCGGCGGCAGTGGCCGGCTGACACTCGCGTCCCAGCGAACGACCCCGGGTTCGGCGCCGAGCGGCGCCGAACCCGGGGTCGTTTCCGAGCACCTCGCCCTACCTTCCCCCAGCGCACCCACTGTGACGGCAACGTGCACTGGGGCGAGGCGTGCCTTGTGGTCAGCTCGATGAGCAGAGGAAGTCCAGGCCGACCACTCCGATGGCGTCCAGAGACCCAACGCACGGCGAGTCAGGTGGCGTGCTGACGGGCTGATAGGTAATGACAATCTGCGGCTCGACGCTCGCATCGACGAGGTCGGTGGCACCGCCTGCGGGGATCAGGAAGGAGCCACCGCCACCGCCACCGCCACCTGTCTGGTCAGCGATGCCGGTGCCACCGCCCCCGCCCCACAGGCCGCCGCCGCCACCGCCGCCGCCCCCTTCGGCGCCGTTGCCCGTGAAGCCGGCATGGCCACCGGTGCCGCCCTGTCCCAGTACGCCGTCCGCCCCGGGAGAGCCTCCGGTTCCGCCGGCGCCGCCCGCGCTCGCGGATCCTGCTTGGCCGGCGCCTTGCGCCGGCCCAGCCGCGGCGCCGGCGGCCCCGCCGTTGTACAAGAAATACATGCCGCCTCCGGGTGAGGCCCACCCGGTGCCGCCGCCACCGGCAGCGACGAGCAGTCGACTGTTCATCGAGTCGGGATCGGCGCTGCTGACGGTCCGCACATCAGAGGCGCCACCACCGCCGCCACTGGCGCCGAAGTACTGCCGATAAGGTCCACCACCACGGCCGCCGCCGTTGAAACCCGCACTGTCGGCTTCGCCGCTGGCCTTTCCGTGACCGCCGACCTCGATGTAGAGGGTGGAGCCGGGGATGACGGTCACATCACCGGCGGCCCGACCCGCAGCACCCGGCTGGATGTAGTCCAGGGCGCCGCCGCCGCGGCCACCGACCGCCGTCACGTGCACGGTAGTTACCCCTCTCGGGATCGCCAGTGATTGCTCGGCGTCGGTGGTGCGGTATGTGCAAGTCACCGGCCCGTCCGCGGTCGGCTGCACACACGCTGCCGGAAGAGCAGCAGCCGCCGCTCCCGCGCCCCACGTCGCTGCCGTTCCCGCGACCGCCAGTCCCACCACCGCAGCCATCCCAGCGACTCGACCCCCTTGCCACCGGCCTGTCTTCCGCATCTGCCTCGCCTGTGTCGTCACCGAGCACCGCCTCACTACTAATCAATGACCTGTTGATCCCCGACCTCCTGCAAGCGGACGTCGCGGTGAGGAAAAACCCTTGCAGCACAACGTCGTCGACGATCCGGAATGGAAGCCGCAGAGCCCGTCGTCCGGTCGGCCGCCACGATGACGTACCCGCAGAAACCTGCCGCAGACCGACCGTAACGGAAGAGCCTTGCGCAAGTACGCATTTGAGACGGCCACTTTAGTCCACAACCTCGTAGCGGCCATAAATGGCCATTACGGGCGTGAAGTTGGACCTGCAGCAATTTGATCGAAGGAAGGCGTAGCGAGGTTTTGTTCGAGCCACCCCGACAACTAGTCACGCCACACTCGGCGTCATCGCCGAACTTCGCTTCCGAGATGACTGCGATCCCGACCGACGACGCCCCCGAGGGCGTTGCGCCGATCGGCAACTTGTGACACTAAGTTAGCGTGTTAATGTGATGCGGTGGAACGTCACCTGATCTACGAACTGCACTCCCTGACGGCCCGAATGGACCGCTCCGCAGATCGGCTGCTGATGGCCGAATGCGGGTTGTCCTACCGGCGGTTCCTCGCACTGTTGATGCTCGGGGAACTGGGGACCGCGACGCAGCGCGCCCTTGCCGAGCGAATGGGCGTGACAGAGCCCTCGGTGAGCAGAACCGTCGGTGTGCTGGCCGAGGCGGGGCTCCTGGACCTGCGCCCCGACCCGGCTGGCGGCAACCGACGTCAGCTGGCCCTGACGGCCGACGGGAAGGAGTTGGTCGAGAAGGGCCAGCAGCTGCTGGAACTTCGGTTCGAGCAGCTGATAGCGCGCAGTGGCGTTCCCTATGCGGTGTACGCCGAGCACACCCGGCTGCTCCTCGAGGCCCTGGAGGCCCTGGACGTCTCCGTGCAGAAGCGGTAACCGCCCCCGACATCTCGTCGGCAGTCGCGGTCTTCGATGAAAGGAACCTCGAATGGAATACCTTGCCGCCGCGCGGGCGATGCGCGACCCGATCGTCGACCTGGGCGGGGCGTTCATGACGTCACCACAACTGGCGGCGGAAGAGGAACGGCTCGGAATGTGGGCCCGGTCGCTGTACTTCCGCGGTCGCTCCGCGGTCCTCGGCGACCCGCCGGCGGCGGTCGTCGCGTCACTGTTCGGGATTTTCCCGGCCTGGCTGATCGAGCTCATGTTGGGCGAGGCCGCCCCGGTAGTGGCCGCCGGCGACGCGATCCGCGGCTACACCCGGGCCTGCGGCGCGTGGGGGTCCGCGGAACTTCCCCGATCAGACGGCACCGACGAGGCCACCGAACTGCTGTACCGGGTCGTCGACGGCGCCGATCTGACGGCGCTGCCGCTGGTTGCCGGATGGCAGATACAGGAGCGGCCGCTGGCGCCCGCCGAGCGATTCGCCCACGCGCTGATGTTGGCCCGCGAACTGCGCGGCGGACTGCACTTCGCCGCGCTCCGCGCCAGTGGATTGAGCGTCCCGGAGGCCGTAGTCGCCGATCCTCACGCCGGACTGGACAAGATGCTGCGCACAGGCTGGCAGGAATCCGACGCCGACGCCGTCATCACGCGAGCGCGGGCACGACCGGACCTGCACACCCGTTGGCGACGCGCCGAGGAAACCACCGGGGGGGAAAGAGCCTTACGGCGTGTTCGTCAGGTAGGCCGTGAGGTGAAGTCGCGGCGGACATCGTGGGGCGGGCTTTCGCGAACGTCAGTCGGCTATCGCTGACGGGCTGCCCTCGACGCGTCCTGAACCTCCGTCCCCGTGTCGGATCGCTGTGCAACGATGCCGCTATGTCCGCAATCACCGATTACTTCTCTGCGCCCTCGGACGCCGCTGCCGCGGCCGCCCTCGACGGCCTGATCGACCTCGATCCGGAGGACATCGCCTCGGCCGCAGAGCTCTACCGCACATCACCCGACGAGGCCGCAGTCCCCCGCGTCCGCATCGCCGCTAGCGGAACTCCGGTCCTCCAGGCGAAGGGAATCGACCCGACGGTCGCGCTCGGCAGGCTCGAGTCCGCGCTCACCGACCGAAGCTACGAGGACGTCGCCGCCGGACCACGGCGCGGTTCGATGGTGGCCGACAGCGATAGCGGTGATTCGTTCGTCCTATCCGTCGCCGACGAACTCCGGGACGCACTCGCCGGTTCCGACCCGCGCGCTCTCGTCACTGCCGCCCGGAACTGGATCTTCGACGAGGCCGCCGGACCCTCCGAGGAATCAGTCCCGTTCGTCAGCGCATTGGCCGCGCTGGCGTCCACCGCCGTGTCCCGCGGAGATCGCCTCTACTGCCGCATCATCGTCTGAGCTGGATCGACTCGAGCCAGTCACGGTCGAACCAGGTGGGCGCGGCCGCGACGAATCTCGAAACATCCGGACCCGCAACACCCTCGGGCACGCGCCCGACCAACGGCACCCCCGTGACGTCCGGCAGGTCGTCGAGATTGCACAGCGCCGCGAGATCCGGCTGCGCCGGCCACGACCCGACGACGAAGCCACTGCACTTCACGCCCGCCGACGCGAGCGCCTCCGCGGTGAGCGCGCAGTGGTTGAGCGTGCCCAGACCGGGCGCGGCCACCACGACGACCGGGGCGTCGAGTTCGACGGCGACATCGCGCACCGTGAATCCGCCGGCGCCGAGTCGGACCAGCAGTCCGCCGGCGCCCTCGACCAACGTCACGTCGTGCCGGGCGGCGAGTTCGCGCACCGCCGACACCACCTCCTCGCGCGTCACCATCGGCAGTCCGGCGCGTCGCGCGGCGGTGTCCGGCGCGAGTGGTTCCGGGTAGCGGGCCACTTCGAGGGTCGCTGTCACACCGCTGAGCCGCGCAATCTCGGCCAGGTCTCCGGGTGCGCCCGGCACTTCGCCCGTCTGCGCGGGCTTACAGACTGCGACGGACCGACCTGCGGCCCGCAGGGTGGCAGCGAGGGCGGCAGTGACGACCGTCTTGCCCACGTCGGTGGACGTCCCGGAGACGACGAGGATGCTCACGCCGACACGCCCACGAGGCGATCCGAAAGCACCTTGGCCAGAACCGATTCGATGTGCACCATCTCGTCTGCACCGATGGTCGCCCGGGCGGTCAGTCGCAGCCGCGACGTACCCTCCGGCACCGACGGCGGCCGGAAGCAGCCGACGTGCAACTCGAGGTCACGGCACGCCGCTGCCGCCGCGAACGCGACATCGGGATCCCCGAGAACCACCGACACGACAGCCGATTCAGGCTCTGCGGAACCGGTGATGCGCGCGAGTTCGCGGGCGCGATCGAGAACCGCTGCGGCGCGCTGCGGTTCGCGGATCAGCACTGCCAGCGCCGCACGGGCCGCCCCGACCGCGGCGGGCGCCAGGCCCGTGTCGAAGATGAAGGTGCGCGCCGTGTCGATCAGATGGGCCCGCACCCTGCCCGAAGCCAGCACGACGCCCCCCTGACTGGCCAGCGACTTCGACAGCGTGGCTGTGACGACGATGTCCGGTTCACCGGCGAGGCCCACCTCCTCGACGAGTCCGCGGCCACCGCGGCCGCGGACGCCGATGCCGTGCGCCTCGTCGACCAGCAGCACCGCGCCGTGCTCGCGGCACACCCGGTGCATCGCGGCGAGCGGCGCGAGATCGCCGTCGGCACTGAAGACGGAGTCGGTGAGCACGAGGGCGCGTTCCTCGGCGCGTTCGCCGAGTGCTCGAGCCAGGAACTCGGTGTCGGCGTGTGGGGCGACCACGACGCGGGATCGCGACAGCCTGCACGCGTCGACGAGCGAGGCGTGACAGCCCGCATCCGACACGATCAGCGCATCCTTGCCCGAAAGCGCCGTCACGGCACCGAGATTGGCTGCGTAGCCGCTCGCGAAGACCAATCCCGCCTCCGCGCCGACGAACGCGGCCAGTTCCCGTTCGAGAACCGCATGATCGGACGTCGTCCCCGTCACGAGGCGCGAACCGGTCGCTCCCCCACCCCACCGGCGGACCGCATCGACAGCCCCCTCGATCACCTCGGGGTGCCGGACGAGACCCAGGTAGTCGTTGGAGGCGAGGTCGATCACCGCATCGGCATCACCGCGCGGACGCAGCTCGCGGCGCAGACCCGCGGCGCGACGCACGCGTTCGACGTCGTCGAGCCAATCCAGAGCAGTCGCATCGGTACCCACCCGGAGCACGATACAAGCCCACTTGAACGGTGTTCAAGTGGGCTTGTCCGGACAGCTCGACGCTCAGCTGAGCAGGCCGGAACGCCGCACCAGACGCAACTGCGCACCGAGGAGGATCCCGAGCACCCCGAGCCCCGCCAGCGCGGTCAGCACAGGAAAGGCAATCCACGGGGAACCGACCTCGATGCGGGGCGACGACCCCGCCGCCGAGGCATCGTGGGCCGGATCCTCCCTGTTCGCGATACAGAGAACCTCGTCGTGTGAGCACACGCTGACTCCGGGGTCGTCGGTTCCGAAGATCATCGTCAACTGCGGTTCCTCTGCAATGGCGCCGGGCCGCGGCGCGACGCTCCAGGCCGCCGCGAAGGTGATCCCACAAAGGAGCGCGAGGCCGAGTACCAGGCCGCCGAGGGGACGCCAGGTGGGGTGCCGATCGCGAACCAGTCGCCACCCGGCGGCATCGGCGCGGACGGCGACGAGCCCGCCGATCACGGCGCCGGCAAGCGGAAGCAACACGACGCTCGGCCACCACCCCGGCCCGGGCGGGAGGGACCACGGGCGCAACGGATCGCGACCGACCGGGACACCCGGGTCCACAGCCACGTGCCACAGAGCAGCGGAGAACAGACCGATGACCAGGCCCGACACGACGAGAAGGCCAGCGGTTCCAGTACCTCGCGGTCCCCCGTCGCCGGTCACTCTCCGAGACTAACGCTCGGGAGCCTGGCTGCGCGCCGCCGCGACCATGCCCGCCGCGATCCGGTCGATCTCCTCCGGGGTGCACACGTACGGCGGCATGGCGTAGATCAGATTCCGGAAGGGCCGCAGCCACACACCGGCAGCGACGGCCGCGTCGGTCACGGTCTGCATGTCGACCGGCTCGGCGAGTTCGATCACCCCGATGCCGCCGAGCACCCGGACGTCGACGACGCCCGTCACTTCCCGAGCCGGGGCAAGTCCGCGCGCGAGCCCCTCGTTCAGTGCGGCGACCTCCGCCCGCCAGTCCCGGGACAGCAGCAACTCCACCGCGGCCACCGCGACTGCACACGCCAACGGGTTCCCCATGAACGTCGGGCCGTGCATGATGCCGCCGCCTTCACCGGCACTGATCGCCTCGGCGACTTCGCTCGTGCACAGCGTCGCGGCGAGCGTGAGATATCCACCGGTGAGCGCCTTGCCGACGCACATCACGTCGGGCGCCAGCCGGGCATGGTCCGCGGCGAACAGTTCACCGGTGCGGCCGAAGCCGGTGGCGATCTCGTCGAACACGAGAAGCAACCCGTGCTCGTCGCACATGCGTCGCAGTTCCCGGAGGTAGTCGGGGTGATGGAACCGCATGCCGCCGGCCCCCTGGACCACGGGTTCGACGATGATCGCGGCCAGTTCGTCCCGATGCCGGGCGACGATCCGCTCGAACTCTGCGACGTACCCGGGGTCGAACTCGCGCGGTGGTGCGGGCGCGAACAGTTGCCGGGCGAGGACATCGGTCCACATCGCGTGCATGCCCCCGTCCGGGTCGCACACGCTCATCGGCGCAAACGTGTCACCGTGATAGCCACCGCGCCACGTGAGCAACCGGTGTTTTTCGGGGCGACCGAGGCTGCGCCAGTACTGCAGGCACATCTTCACTGCGACCTCCACCGATATCGAACCCGAGTCGGCGAGGAACACCTTGTCCAGCCCCGCCGGCGTGATCTCGACCAACAGTTGGGCGAGCCGGGCGGCCGGCGCGTGGGTGAGACCGCCGAACATCACGTGACTCATCCGGCCGAGCTGATCGGTGACGGCCGCGTCGAGGACCGGGTTGCGGTAGCCGTGCACCGCCGACCACCACGAACTCATGCCGTCGACCAGTTCGGTGCCGTCGGCGAGCGTGAGGCGAGCCCCCGCCGCGGAGTCCACGACGAGCGGGACGGTCGACGCCGGAAACGCGCCGTAGGGATGCCAGAGATGCATCGTGTCGATATCGACGATCCGGTCGGAAGACATGCTCAGGGGGTTCACGCCGCACGACTGTAAGCGGCCCAGCCGATCGGCGTAGCAGCAGGTAGCGTGGAGTGGCCGCAGGCGGTGCGTCCGCGTGCGGCGCTCGAACCCTCCCCGCTCCAGCCGACCTGAGAGGATGGCGTGTCAGCCCGCTCCACCGCTCCCACTTCGGGGCGTCAGGGCTCTCCAAACCGCGTTCGCGCAGCTCACCGGCATGATCTGGACGGCCTTCGAGGCCTGGCGATCGCACTGGTCGTGATCTATCACGTGTGGTTCGGCAGGGTCTCCGGCGGCGTCGATATCTTCCTCGTTCTGTCGGGCTTCTTCTTCGTCGGTTCGCTGCTGCGGGCTGCCGAATCGTCGCATCCGCTCGATCCGGTCCCCATTGTGCGGCGAGTCACCCGGCGTCTGACGCCCCCGCTGGTGGTGATCCTCGCCGCCGTCGCGGCGTTCACGGTCCTCCATCACCCTGCAACCGCGTGGTATGAGACGGCGAAGCAGACGACGGCGTCGATGCTGTTCCTCCAGAACTGGCATCTCGCCGACACGGCCAGCGACTACCTTGCGGCCGATCCGTCGGTCAGCCCGTTGCAGCATCTGTGGTCGATCGCGGTGCAGGGCCAGTTCTACGTCGCGGCACTCGTCGTCGTGTTCGGCGCAGCGTGGCTGCTGCGCTCCCGCGGTCGACCCGTCCGGGGCCCGGTAGCGGTTCTCCTCGGGGTGCTCACGGCGATATCGCTGGCATATGCCACCACCAGTTCGATGCCGCAGTCGTGGCTGTACTACGACACCGGTGCGCGACTGTGGGAACTTCTCGCCGGCGGGCTGCTGGCGTGTGTCGCGCCCTGGCTGCGCGTCCCCCGAATATTGCGAATAGTGCTGTCCGTCACAGGTATTGCAGTGGTGTTCGCGTGCGGAACGCTGCTCGACGGACGGAACCAGTTTCCCGGGCCGTGGGCCCTGGTTCCGGTCGGCGCCGCGCTGGCACTGATCGTCGCCGGCGCGACGAGCGAGGAACAGGCAGACGGTAATCCCGTCAGCCGCCTCCTGACGGCGCGCCCGATGCTCCGCCTCGGCACCATGGCCTACGCCCTATATCTGTGGCACTGGCCGATCCTGATCGGCTACCTCGTGTTGCGCGACGAGACCCACGTGGGCTTGAAGGGTGGTCTCGTCGTCATCGCGCTGTCGCTCGTGCTCGCCGAATTGACCACGCGGCTGATCGAGAACCCCATCCGCCGACCGCCGGGATCGGGCGGCGCCAGGACGGCGCTGGTGGCACTGGTCGCGGCTGGCGCCGTCACCGTCACGAGTGCCACCGTGGCATGGACCCAGTTCATCGACCACCGGTCCGAGCAGTGGGCGCAGCAGACCGACCTCGATCCGCAGACCTATCCCGGCGCCGCGGCGCTTCTCGCGGGCATCGACGTCCCGCCGCAGCGCGAACAACCCTCCCGCTACGTCGCGCACGCCGATCTCCCGGCCGCGACGCTGGACGGTTGCATGTCGCAGGTGGGCGACACCGATGCACTCGCCTGCACCTACGGCGACCCCGACGCGGAGCGTTCGATCGCGCTCATCGGCGGCTCACACGCCGAACACTGGCTACCGGCGCTCGACAGCCTCGGCCGACAGCAACGTTTCCGAGTGGAAACGTTCCTGAAGGTCGGATGCCCCGCGGTTCTCCCACCCGACGCGGACGCCCCGGTCGGCGAATGCGAGGAATGGACGTTCGGCGTCGTGGACGCGCTCGACGCGGCACGTCCCGACATCGTCTTCAGCACCTCGACGCGACCGCGCACCGACGGTCCCGGCGACTACACGCCCGACACGTACGTCGCACTGTGGCAGACCCTTGCCGACCGGGATCTGCCGGTGATCGCACTCCGGGACACCCCGTGGCTCGAGAACGACGGCGTCCAGTACCGGGCCGCCGACTGTCTCGCCCGCCGGGGTGGCGACGCGGAGTCCTGCGGCATCGATCGCAACGCCGTCCTGGCCCGGATCGACCCGGCACAGGCAGCGTCGGCGAGCCTGCCGACGGTCAACGTGTTCGACCTCTCCGACGCGGTCTGCCGCACCGACCGCTGCCGGGTGATCGAGGGCAACGTTCTGGTCTACCGGGACTCGAACCACCTCACCGCGTCGTATGTGCGCACCCTCACCCCGGAACTCGGAGAGCGCCTCGGACCACTTACCGGATGGTGGTGACGGACCGGTCAGTGCGCGACGGGGCACTTCCCGCGGTAGTCCACCTGAAGTTCCTTGATGCCGTTGATCCACCCCGAGCGCAGGCGCCGCGGATCGCCGAGCTGGGTGATGTCGGGCATGTGGTCCGCGATCGCATTGAAGATCAACTCGATCTCCATCCGGGCAAGATTGGCGCCGATGCAGAAGTGTGCGCCCGTACCGCCGAAGCTCAGGTGGTCGTTGTCGGTGCGGGTGATGTCGAATTTCGAGGGATTCTCGAACACGTCCTCGTCGAAGTTCGCGGACGAATAGAACATCACGGCACGATCGCCCTTGCGGATCTTCTGGCCGCCGAGTTCGGTGTCCGTCAAAGCGGTTCGCTGGAAGCCGACGACCGGGGTGGCCCAGCGGATGATCTCGTCGACCGCGGTGGCCGGGCGCTCCGCCTTGTACAACTCCCACTGGTCGGGGTTGTCCATGAACGCCATGATCCCGTGCGTGATGGCGTTGCGGGTGGTCTCGTTGCCGGCAACCGCGAGCAGCAGCACGAAGAAACCGAATTCCTCGGAGGCCAGCGCATCGCCGTCGATGTCGGCCTCGACGAGTTGGGTGACGATGTCCGGCGCGGGACACTTGCGCCGGTCCTCGGCCATTGCGTACGAGTAAGCGAGGATCTCCGCGGACGCCGTCGCCGACTCCTGCGCGAACTCCGGATCGTCGTAGCCCATCATCTGGTTCGACCAGTCGAAGATCTTGTGACGATCCTCCTGCGGCACACCGATCAGCTCCGCGATCGCCTGCAGCGGCAACTCGCACGCCACCTGTTCGACGAAGTCACCGGAACCCGCCGCGACGGCGTCCTGCACGATCTTCTCGGCACGCGCCTTCAGCGCTGGGCGCAGTCCCTGTATGGCACGCGGGGTGAAGCCCCGCGCGATGACCTTGCGGAGCTTGGTGTGATCGGGGGCATCCTTGTTGATCAGCAGGTGCCGCATCAGTTCCACGGTGTCGCGGGGCATGTCGTCGGAGAACCGCGCAATCGCCGTGTTCTCCCACGTCGAGTAGACGTCACTGTCGCGCGAGACCTCCTTGACGTCGGCATGCCGGCTCACCGCCCAGTAGCCCTCGTCGGGAAACCCACCCTTCGTCGGCGGCTGATCCACCCAGTAGACGGGGGCCGTCTTGCGAAGCGCCGCGAACTCGGCGATCGGCAGACGCTTCTCGTAGACGTCGGGATCGGTGAAATCGAAGCCCTCGGGAACACCGGGAACTGTCACGCCACACTCCTTCGTTCGCGGACCCTCGCCGACCGCACACCGGCCTGCGTGACCATGATCACACGGGGGTGCGCGGTCCCGCTTGGCCGATTCGAACAGCAGCGCCGGGGAAACTTGTGCGACCCACACATACACGCCACGTACCGGTTCGCACAGTGCTGCACAGCCGAGGACGCCGCGCCGATTTCACCCACAGCCTGGCGGAATGCGAGGGTGGAAGACATGTCGTCCGATCCACACTCGACCACGCTCCCGATCCGGCATCCCGCGGAACCCCGTGAGGACTCGCCGCCGGTCGACGACTGGGCGCGAATCGACGACATCGGGCTCGACCATCCGGTCCACGCCTCCCTCGCGGGACCGCATTCGCACCTGTCCCGCGCCGTCGGCCGGGCAGCCACCTACGCCGCTGACGTGTCGACGTTCTGTTCGGTTCCCGTCGCCCCGCAGCCGAGTGATTGGGACGATCTGGCGCGACTCCTCGGACCCGGAGGCTTCGCCGACCTGTTCAGTTGCCCGGAACTGCCACCGCGACAATGGGATCCGGTGTTCACGCTGGACGGACTGCAGATGGTTGCACCGCCGGTTGTGGCGACCACTGCGGACGGCTTTCCGGCGGGTGTCGAACTTGTCGAACTCGAGGTCGAAGACCGTCCCGAGATGCTCGACCTGATCGAGCGAACCCGCCCGGGACCGTTCTGGTCCCGCACCCCGGAACTCGGCACATACCTCGGGATTCGAGATCGGGGCGCACTGGTCGCGATGGCGGGCGAACGCCTCCGCCCTCCGGGATGGACCGAGATCAGCGCCGTCTGCACGGCACCCGAGGCCCGCGGACACGGCCACGCAGCCCGCCTGGTCCGGGCGCTCACCGAGCGAATCTCCGCACGCGGCGAACGCGCCTTCCTCCACGTCGCTGCGAGCAACACCCAGGCGATCAGTGTCTACGCGGGTCTCGGCTTCCGGACACGTCGCAACGTGACGTTCCGAGGGTTTCGAATTCCCTGAAGACAGCGAAAGCAGCCCACAGCCGCCCTCGCGTGGGAAATACTCCGCCCATGTCTGCGGTCACGGGAGTCCCCATGTCGGCTGTCGGTAAGGAGCCGAGATGCGAAGCGTGAAGGATCTGGCGCGCGCCGAGCGAGCCCAACTGGCAGTCCTCCTGCGATCCCTGACGCCCAGCCAATGGCAAACGCCCTCGCTGTGCGCGGGCTGGACAGTCCGCGACGTCGTCGCCCACATGCTCAGCTACGAAGAGCTGAGCCCGACCGGTCTCGCTCGCCGATTCGCTCGTGGTCGGCTGCGATTCAACGGCGCCAACGCAATCGGGCTCGATGACTTCGGCGACCACGGCCCACAGCAGCTCATCGATCGGCTCGATCGCAGCTTGGAGCCGCGAGGGCTCCCCACCGCTTTCGGAGGTCGAATCGCGCTCGTCGACGGGATGATCCATCAGCAGGACATCCGTCGACCACTCGGCATTGCACGGGACATCCCCGCCCGACGACTGATTCCCGCTTTGGATTTCGCGCGCTACGCGCCCCCTATCGGCGCGATACGACGGGTCCGTGGCCTCCGACTGGTCGCCACAGACGTCGACTGGGCCTCCGGAACTGGACCCGAGATTCGCGGGTCGGGCGAAGCCCTACTCATGTCGATGGCGGGCCGCCCCGGCGTTCTGGACGAACTCGAGGGTTCCGGTCTTGCAACTCTTCGTGGCCGCATCGTCAGCTGATCCGGCCACCCAGCGTCCAACCTCCGCCCCGGACACTCAGGATCGAGGTGTGCCGATCTCCACCACACGCGCCCAGTCCGGTGGCAGGTCGGGCACGTAGTCGTCGCCCGGCCAACCCCGGGTATCCATCCGAGGGAACAGACCGACGACCGTTCGGCACCCGGGTCGGTAACTGGGCCAAGGTGTCTGCCCGTCGGTGAGGACGACGATCACGTCCGGGCGAGGCCAATTGTGCAGCGCCCTGGCGAAACCGGTGCGCAGGTCCGTACCACCGCCCCCGAACAGCGGGATGTCCTCGGCGCGGCACAGCGGGTGCACGACCCGGGCGGCCGCGTCGCACGACAGCACCGTGACCAGGTCGCGCCGCCCCCCCACGGCCCGAGTGATGGCGGCGACCTCGAGCAGTGCGCTGCCGAGGTCGCCGTCGCTGACCGATCCCGAGGTGTCGACGATGACACTGACCCGGGGTGGGTTACGCCGCAGGCTCGGCAGCACCGCGCCGGGCACCGAGGCGGAGCGCCGTGCCGGACGCCGGTAGGTGTAGTTCTCACCGGTGCCGGACGAAGACGTGGCGGAGCGAATCGCCGCGCCCAACAGGGCTCGCCACGGCTGCGTCGGGTGCAGAGCTTCCGCTGCCCACCGCTGCCATCCGCGGGGTGCCTGTCCGGGCCGGCCGACGATGCTGTGCGCCACCCGGAAACGAACCGCGTCGCATTGCTGGTCACTGAGCGCGTTCGCCCCGTCCGGGTCCAGCTCCCACTCCCGACACAACCCGTCGGCACCGCTGCCGCAGTCGAGCCAGGTCAGCCCGTCCGTGCCGGGGCCAAGGCGGAACTGGCGCAGATAGTCCTCCATGAGCTGGCCGGGGGGCAGTCCCAGCGTCGATGGCAGGACGGCATCGTCGGGTGCAGGCAATCCGTCGCCGAACGCGTCGTCGTTGATCTCCGCATCGGCGGCGAGATTCATCCGGAGCCGATCGCCGCGCCCGGTCAGATCGTGTGCTCGGGCGTAGCGATCACTGCGACCGTGGTGGTCACGCAGCAGATGCGACACCCCGTGGACCAGCATCGAGGCAAGCTCCTCCACCGGCCGCTGGGCGACGAAGACGGGCGAGACATAACAGCGCCAGTACCGGTCCACACCCATGGTCGGTACGCGGGACGACGCAACGATGTTCAGCGCATACAGGGCGGTTGCAAGGTAGGGCCGCACGCGGGCGGCGTGCAGCCGCGCCGCGTAGACCTTGTCTGCTTCCAGCGCTGCCGACGCCGTCATCGACAGGACCGCGCAGCGACACGGTCGGCGGCTCCGTCCGCCGCCAGGGACACCGACACGACCCCCGCGAGCTGGTCGATCTCGGCCGGCACCGCCCAGTCGTCTCGGCGCAGGGTGGCCAGCGTGGTCGCCGGGACGACCACGAGGTCCGGTGGCCCGGTCTGCACCGCGGCGACCAGGAGCGCCCATGCCGCGTCCCAGCGCGGCTTCTCCGGCCGCCGGCGGACGGCGTCGACCACCGCGTCGAGCACGGCCTGACGCAGATCACCGCGCTCGGGGAGCACGGCAACCGTCGGATCGGCGAGCAGCGTCTCGGGGTCCGGGAGGTCCATTCTGTCGATCGCGGCCAGCAGTTCGAAACCGGGCCCGTCACCGACGCTGCCCCGGACCAGAAGGGACAGCACGTCCGTCGACGACGAGGCGGCAGTCGCGAAAGCGATCAGCCGCACGGTCATGTCCCAGCTCCGCGGCGACGGCCAGGCACCGCCGCGGCGGGTCTGACTGCTGGGAAGTTGATGCACGAGAGCGGGCCGAGCGGCGAGCAGCTCACAGACCGCGCGGCGGGCGAATGCCACTGCGTCGGAGAACTTCTCCGGGTCGAGTCGGGGCAACGTCGCGCGTGGCCAGGTGCCGCCGAGACCACGGACGACGACGTCGTGGTCGTGGGTCCACTGCAGGTGTACGAAACGGTTGGCCAACGGTGGACCCAGCTCCCAGCCGTCCGCTGCCGACGACGGCGGGTTGGCGGCCGCCACGATGCGGACGTCAGGCGGGAGTTGCAGTGCCCCGATTCGTCTTTCCAGGACGAGCCGCAGCAGGGCCGCCTGCACGGCGGGCGGCGCCGTCGACAGTTCGTCCAGGAACAGCAGCCCCCGACCGGCCTGCACGAGCCGGACGGCCCAATCCGGCGGGGCCATCGGGACACCGCGTGTCGCCGGGTCGTCCCCGAGGACGGGCAGACCCGAGAAGTCCGACGGCTCGTGAACGCTCGCGATGACCGTGGTCAGCGGCAGATCCACCGCCTCGGCGAGCTGAGTCAGGGCGGCTGTCTTGCCGATCCCCGGTTCACCCCACAGCAATACCGGTAGGTCCGCGGCCACCGCCAGAGTGAGGGCCTCGAGTTGATCGTCGGGACGGGGCTCGGTAGCGACCGCGCCGAGCATCGCCGACAGCGCTGCGGCACTGTCGAGTTCGGTCTCGGACCGGTTCGGAAGGAGCATGGAAGACATGTGCATCACCTGTGTTGTCGAGGGAAGTCGCAGGATGCGGCCATCCGACCGCACTGCAGAACAGCGGATTTCGAGGATGTGTGGGGAGGCTCACCGTGAGCGGGCGCGACGCGTCCGCTCGGCGCGCCGAGGTCGCGATACAGGTGGCGCCTCCACCGGGTCGGTGCGAAACCGTTCGTACGTGCGATGGCGGTCCGCGGACGCCCGGAGTTCGTCCAGCAACGGACCGTCACGGAGGACCGCGTCGGGGCCGAGCAGTCCTTCGACAACGGCCAGCGCCCCTACGGCGTCTCCGTGGTCCAGACGTTCACGAACGCCGGGCAGACAATCCGGACGACGGTGAGCCTGGTCGATAGCCTGCAGGCACGGAAGCGGCGTGCCGCCCAGTGCGACGAGCATTTCCTCGCGCCGGATCTCGGCTGGGTTGTGATCGAGCGCGGCCAGTACGCCGTCGACCAGCCCGATCCGGTGTCGTTCACCGCGGCAGTCCACCAGGCGAGTGCGGCTCTCCCGGGTCGATGCCAGGGATTGAGTGGGCGGCGACCAGCCCGGATCGAGGGCGGCGCCGACCAGCGGGTGCAGTTGATCGGCGGTGATCGCTCCCGAGCGGATCAGCTCGAGGTCGGGCAGCACCCAGGTGGCAGCATCGGGTAGCACGGGGAGCGCGGCGAACCGTCCGCGCGGGTAGCCGTCCACGATTCGCACCCCGGCGGGTTCGACGCCGGCCCTTACCGGCTCCACCACCAAGTCGGACCCGCCCCCGCACCGCACCCTCACGGGGCTGTCGCCCTGCCCGTCCACACGGAGCAGGATGTCGGCTTCGGCTGCCCAGCGGTCGACGGCGCAGCCCCCCAGAGCCGCCTTGACCAGGGCAACATCGGCTACGGCTTCGTCTGGCAATCGACCTGTCCCGCAACGCATTCGTAGTTCGCCGGATCTGCGCGCATCCCACAGGTGCCGGTGAAGGTCCAGTCGGTAACGCCGGTTGGGGTGAGGGTGGGGATGGTGGGTGGAATCCGTGCCGTCCCACACAGTCAGCACGATCCGCTGCCCGGCCTCCGCCCAGACTGGAGCTGTGCGGGCCACCAGTTGCACCGAACCGGCCCCGCTGCAACGTCTTCGAAGTTCGGGCCGACCGTATCGAGCCAGCGCGACGGTCAATCCGGGGCGTAGCAGTCCGGCAGGTGCCACCCGCGGCAGGTGCCAACGAAGCAGGTCGGGTGCAAGATGCTGCAGGTCGGCCAGCACCTGTCCCGCGACATCCCGACCGTGCCGGCGGGCCAGTGCCCGTAGATCAATGTCGGTATCGAAACCTGCTGCGGCACAAGCGCCAGACCAGTCGCCCACAAGACGTCGGCCTGTCGCATTCTCGATCATGGTCGGCGGCACGGCGAACTCGCGCGTACGAAGCCAGAAGGCCAGTCGGGGACCCGTCCCGTTCACGGTCGGAGTGTGCATCAGCACTCACCGTTGGTGAACTGGGCCCCCAATCTTGGATCAGAATAAGTCGTCATTGGCGCAATGGTAGCGCGTCGCGACGATCTCGACCAGTGGGTCGCCATTACCGGCGGATGCACCTCCCACCCGGGCGGGATCTCCACATCCGAACGGGCGCAGGCGATCTACAACCGACGCCCGAGCTCCTCGTGCGGCAAAAACTTGCGATATGCCCACCGATAGATGGCGCAAGAAGACGCCGTTGACTCGAACACTAGTTCGAACTAAACTGGGTACATGAATCCGGGGGGAATCATCGAACCAAGCACCTCAGCGCTATCGCTGCACGCCGACGACGCGCGCCGTCTCCCCGAGACGCAGATGTTGCAGTCCACTCTCGACGTCTCCCGCGAGATCGAACGGCTCGAAGCCCTGCGGGTCACCATGGTCGCCGAGATCGACCAACGGCCAGTCTCATTCGACACCCTCGGGTTCCGCAGCGTCAAACTGTGGCTCGCGGCGAACACCCTGCTCGAAGTGCCTGCCGCCGCAGGGATTCTCGCCCTCGGACGCGCACTCGGTCGGCAACCCGAGATTTCCGCCGAGTACGAGAGTGGTCGCATCTCCGGAGGCCACGCCGCGCTGATCGCGAAGTTCTGCGAGAAACCCCCCAACGGCATGCCCGACGAAGCACTCGGCCCCTGCCGACAAGCGCTGCTCGACTGCGCCACCGGACCTGCCGCGACGACGGAAGCGCTACGGGGTGCGATCGCGAAACTCGAGCGAATCTTCGAATCCGACGACCTCCCCGCCAGCGAAGACACCGACCGCAACGAATTCCATGCGTCGAAGACTCTGAACGGTCGGGTGGCCGTGAAGGGCGATTTCGACGCCGTCACCGGCGAGATGCTGCTCACCGCGCTGTCCGCGTTGACGAAGCCGACGAATCCGGTCGACGACCCCGCCGGCATGCGCAGTCCCGGGAGCCGCCGTGCCGAGGCCTTCACCGAAATCCTCCGCCACTACCTCGACTCCGGAGACTCACCCACCGAAGGCGGCGAAAAACCACACCTATCCCTGCACGTGAACGCGACAGACCTCACGCGCACCGACACGGAACATGAGGGTGACAACGGGAATCCAGACCCGTTCGGCGACAAAGACATCGCCCACATGCCATGGATGGGGCCACTCTCGATCGCCACCGCACGACGCCTCGCCTGCGACTGCCACCTCACCCCCATCGTCATCGACGACGGAGTGCCGCTGAACCTGGGACGCAGCAGCCGAACAGTCTCCAAAAAGCAGCGCCGCGCACTCGTGGCCCGCGACCACGGATGCACCTTCCCGGGCTGCGGCACACCACCCGCCCACTGCGAAGGCCACCACGTGACACATTGGGCCGACGGCGGACCCACCGACCTCGACAACCTGGTGCTGCTCTGCCGCTACCACCACCGGCTACTCCACCACTCCCACTGGGAAGTAGCCATCGGCGAAGATCACCACCCGTGGTTCACACCGCCAGGCTCGGTGGACCCGTACCGGAAACCCATCCCCGCCCACAACCGCGCAGGACCACGCGCGGCATGAGGACCGATAGGCGACACCTGCAGCGGGGTGCCGCCTGTCACCACGTGGGCTCGTCAGCCCATCTCGTAGGAGCGGATCGAGCTGAGGAACAGCCGCACATCGTCCGTCGCAGATCGACGGAAGCAGGGCCTCGCAGCTCAGCTCAGTCACCGAAGACGTCGAGACACTCCAACGCGAGTTCGAGCTTCTGCCGGTGCGCTAACAGGTCGACGCCGAGAATCTCCTCGGCACGCTGGATACGGTATCGGACTGTGTTCTTGTGAATCCCCAGCCTCCGCGCCGCCGCCTCCTGGTTGCCATTGCAGGCCAGCACCGCTCGCATGGTGTCGCGCAGACGTTCGGAAGCGGCCTCATCCCCGAGCAGTCCGCCCAGCTCCCGCTCGACGAGCGCCCGCATGGCGACCGGATCCGCCGACAACATCGACACGATCTCGACATCCGGGTACCGCGTCACCGAATCACGCCGACGCCCGGTCTCGGCGACACGCTGCGCGGCCTGTGCCTCGCGGTGGCTACGCCGGAATCCTTCGACACCGAGTGCGCTGCCGCCGACAGCGACCCTCACACCCACCGGAATCGCCTGGGGGTCGACGATCGGCGGACCTGCCTCGGGGTTGTCGTCGACAATCCACGACCACACTCCGTGCGCCCCCGAGGGAACGGACAGAGTTCGTCGGGATCCGGCGATCCGGGACACGACCCCGTCGAGCGAGCCCGTGAGCAGTGCAGGATCCTCGGCCCACACGACAACGGCCGTGTGCGCGAGTCGGAACGGATAACCGAGGCGAGCCGAGGCCTGCTCGGCATCTCCGCCGCCATCGAGTATCTCGCGGACTGTCGTCACGCGAGATGCGAAGGCGCCCTGCAGGAGTTGTTCCCGTTCCTGCGAGTACGTGACGGCGAGCTCGTCCAACATGGCATTGAGCAGCTCGCTGGTCTGCGACCACATGGTGGTGAGCACCTGGAGCTTGAAGTCCGCGTCCAGGTCCTCGTGGTGGAGGAAGGCCGTGGCGAAGGTCAGCATCGCGCGATGACCGGCGTGGTACAGCTGCGAGAGGACCCGCAACTCGAGCCCCCGCTGCGCGACCGTGCGGGCCAGCCCGTGCGCCTCCTTCGACACCGGCGCGCCAGCGGGCCCGTCTGCCGAGAGCCGGCTCGCGTCGAGGAAGGCGGCCAACTGACTGCGCAGCGCGGCGCGCAGGTCCCGCTGCAGTTCGGCGTCCGAAGCGAGTTCGGGGACATCTGTCGTGAACGACTCCTCGAGTCCGGCGAGAAACTCGCTCAGGTCCTCACGCGAGAGCGTCGTCGTCAGATAGCCCCGCAGCCACAGCTCGGCCGGCACGCCCTCCGTCACGCTCTCACACCTTCCCGAACCGGTCCCGTCGTCGATCCGAGCCTCCACAGTAGACGCGGCGCCGACGCCGCCCCGTCATCGAAACACCGGGGCAATCAGCGCAAATCGGATCCAGTCGTGCGCAGCGCGGCGTAGTCGGAATCCAGTAGCGCCGATTCGCGCGCCAGGTGGCCACGGGCGAGGTCACGGCGTGCCTGCGGATCGAGCGCCTCCCACCAGGCGTCGAGGTCCCGCCGGCGGGCATACAGGTAGTCCGACACCGGGCCCTGAAAGATCGCGAAATGCGGCAGTGCGTCGTCAGGGGCTGCGTAGCAGACGCTCTCTTCGCCGCACACGCTCATGACCTGGCCGATGAACTCCGGCGGCACGAATCCCTGAGGGTTGCGCAGCAACGCAAGTCGCGCCCGCTCGGACAGGCAGCGGTAGAGATGCTCGGGATCCGGTGTCTCCTCTCCCATACCCTGAACCTAGCGCCGCGGTTCGGCACTGTCCCGAGAGTGAACGAATCCGTGCGATGCTCGATCGCAGAGCGAATTTTCAGGATGTGACGGCCAGGTCGAAGGAGCGCGAGATGAAGGCAATTCAGTACACGCGAATCGGAGCCGAGCCGGAACTCGTCGAGATACCGACCCCCGAACCCGGCCCCGGCGAAGTCCTACTCCAGATCACTGCCGCGGGCGTCTGCCACTCCGACGAGTTCGTGATGGGCCTGCCGGCCGAGCAATTCGGGTACGACCTCCCGATGACACTGGGACATGAGGGCGCCGGAAGCGTCGCCGCTGTGGGCGCCGGCGTCACCGACCTCGAGATCGGCACGAACGTCGTGGTGTACGGGCCGTGGGGCTGTGGGCGGTGCTGGCACTGCGCGCAGGGACTCGAGAACTACTGCTCCCGCGCACGGGAACTCGGCATCGCGCCGCCCGGGCTCGGTGCGCCCGGCGCGATCGCCGAGCGGTCGCCGGCGTCGGATCCGACGTCACCATCGTCGGGCTCGGCGACGGGAAATCTGCTGCGCGCGTCGGCTTCTTCACCGGTGCATACGAGACGAATGTCGCTTCGCCGTACTGGGGTTCGCGCAGCGAACTCATCGAGCTGATCGACCTCGCGCACCAGGGTGTGCTCGACATCGCGGTCGAGCGGTTCTCCCTCGACGACGGTGTCGAGGCGTATCGCCGACTCGCGGCCGGCACGTTGCGCGGCCGGGCAGTCATCGTGCCGTGAGCGCCCCGAGCACCCCGAGCGCCGTGAGTGGTACGGCCGATCTCCTCCGCCGGCTCGTCGGTGGACTCTTCGTCTTCACCGCCGGCATCCACGTCGGCATCGTCGCGGCCGACGCCGAGCTGTACCGGCCATTCGCAGACCTGTCGTACCTGCCGTTCGTTCGCACGGCGTGGCGGGATGTCTTCATGGCGCACCCGGCGCTGTGGGGTTTGGTTGTCGCGGCGGGCGAACTTGCCATCGGCGTGCTCGTCCTGGCCGGGGGCGTGTGGACACGAATCGGGCTGTTCGGCGCGATCGCCTTCCATGTCGCGCTGATGCTGTTCGGCTGGGGTTACTGGATCTGGTGCATCCCGGCGCTGGTGTTGCTCGGATATCTCTTGCGCGAGAACCTGCGGGCGGGCAATCACGAGTCGTAGCGTGGAGGAGCGAGCACTCCGACCCGTCGATCGGGCAACCGCCGGAGGCACTGTTGGACGTCGTGTTCCCGAGCACCGGAACGATTGCCCGCGAGGCCGTCCCCTCGGTTCTCGTGGGAGTTTGCGCCGCCGTCATCCCGATCGTGATGGTGATCGTGACCGACCGGGTCACCGCACTGCTGTACACCTGGATTCCGGACCTCGTCGGATTCGACGGCTATGCCCGATGGTGGATCTTCGCGGTACTCACCGGAATCGGACTCCTGGTCGGTCTGCTGGTGTGGAAGCTACCCGGCCACGGCGGCCCGGACCCTGCCACCGCGGGTCTGGTGGGCCCACCGATCCCGCTGAGGTCGCTCCCGTCGCTCGCGCTCGTCGTCGCCCTCGCCCTCGGCGCGGGAGTCAGTCTGGGTCCCGAGAATCCGCTCATCGCGATCAACGTCGCGGTCGCGGCGTGGGTTCTGGGGCGGCTGTGGCCGAGCATGCCGACCAAGCGCGTCGTCTGGTTGACGACGTCTGCGACGATCGGCGTGCTGTTCGGTACCCCGCTGGCCGGCCCGCTGGCGTTCGTCGAACTCGCCGGACGGCGCCCGAAAGGCGAACTCTGGGAGAACATGTTCGCTCCCCTCGTCGCGGCCGGCGCGGGAACGGCGACGATGCTCCTGCTCGATCGCCCGATGCTCATCATCGACGTCCCCGAGTACCGGTGGCCCACGATCGGTCACGTCCTGATCGGGACGGCGATCGCAGTCGGAACTGCGGTCTTCTTCCTGCTCGGTGTTCCGGCGTTCCACCGGATGCACGCACTGTTCCATGCGCTGCCGAATCCGGTTCTCGCGATCGGTCTGGGCGGAGCCGTCCTCGGCGTGCTCGGCGCGGTCGGCGGACCGGACACTCTCTTCAAGGACGCGGAGAACATGGGTCGGGTCACCGCGGACGCCGGAAATCAGTCGGTGGGCCGCCTCGCCCTGTTCGCACTGATCAATCTCGTCGCGCTACTCGTCGCGTCGAGTTGCGGCTTCCGCGGCGGTCGGACGTTCGCGTCCGTGTTCGTCGGGCTCAATGTCGGTCTGTTCGTCCACGCCGTGTTCGACACGGTTCCGCTGGCGCTCTCGGTGTCGTGTGCGGTGTTGGGTGCCCTGGTGGTGGCGGTGCGCAGTTGCTGGCTGGGCCTGTTCATCGGCGCGACGATGGTGGCGTCGTTCGGGGTGATCCCGGTGCTGTGCATCGCGGTGCTGCCGGTCTGGCTGATCGCCGTCCACCGCGGGCAGTTGGTGGTGGGACCGAACACCGCCCCACTCGAGAAACACGTCAGCTGACGGGATCGTCGGAACGAGGCTGCGGCGTCAGCGGTTGCGCCGCGTCCTGCACGAATCCGTCGTGGCCGCCGATCGTGTTCTCGTCGAGGGCGTCGAGCACCGCCTCGACATCCGATTCCCGGACCAGCACTTCCACCTTGAGCCGCTGCGCCAACGCAAGTTCGCTGCGTCGATCGCGCATCACCACGGTGTCCCGATGCACGGACGGCGCATGCACCTCGGTCACGACGATCGACCGCGCACCGGCGTCCCGCAGCGCCCGTTCGAGGCGGCCCGCGTCCAGCGCCCGGACGAGCACGGTGACGAGGCGGTAGCGCTCGCCCGGTGGCGAGGGCGCGATCCGGGTGGACGTCACCGGCGGCTGATCGACGGCACCGGACGCGAGACCCGCACCGGCGACGAAGGACGGCGCGAACTGGTAGGCATCCATGCCCTGACGCCGGCGGTCCAGTCCGAACTCCTCGTCGGCCGGCAGGCGCAGTCCCACGGTCTTCTCCGCCGCAAAGGCGATCGCAAGGGTGACGACAAAGGAGAACACCACCACGACCACGAGCGCGAGCGCCTGGTTTCCCAGTAGCGAGAAGCCTCCACCGAAGAACAGCCCGTCCGCGCCGATCGCGTTGATGGCCTTCTTGCCGAACAGACCCAGCAGGAGCGACCCGAGTATGCCACCGACGAAGTGGACGGCGATCACATCGAGCGCGTCGTCGAACCGGAAGAGGACCTTCAGGCGGAGCGCGACCTGGCACACCAGTCCCGCGATCGCGCCGATCGCCAGCGCGGTCGCGGTGTCCACGTAGCCGGCACACGGCGTGATCGTGGCCAGCCCCGCCACCGCGCCGGTCGCCGCGCCCACCACGGTGGCGCGTCCCTGCCGGAATCGCTCGACGATCAGCCAGATCACCATGCCCGTCGCCGCGGCCACGTGGGTGTTCAGCAGGGCCTGGGCAGCAATACCGTTTGCCTGCAACCCATCTCCCGCATTGAACCCGAACCACCCGAACCACAGGATTCCGGCGCCAATCATTGTGAGCGGCACCGAATGCGGGACGGTTTCGCTTTCGGGCCACCCGGTCCTCCTGCCCACGACAAGGAGGATCGCGAGCGCGGCAGCGCCGGCCGACGCGTGCACCACCATCCCGCCGGCCCAGTCCTGCGCCCCTCGGCGAGCCAGCCATCCCTCGGGATTGAACAGCCAGTGCGCGATCGGCGCGTACACGATCACCGGCCACACGGCGAGGATCGTCACCCACCCCGCGATCTTCAACCGGTTCGCGGTCGCCCCGGTGATGAGCGCGGGGGTGATGATCGCGAACATCATCTGATAGGCGACGAACGCCAGCGCGGGAATGGCCACCCCAGGCATCACGACATGCATTGCCGGACTAGGCGCTTCGTCCAGATTCTGCAACGCGAACAGCTTCAGATCACCGAACAGTCCGCCGACGGCGTCGTCGCTGAACGCGATGCTGTGGCCGATCAGCACCCACACGACTGTCACGACACCGAGCGGAACGAAGTTCTGCTGGATCATCACCAAGACGTTGCGACTCTTCACCATTCCGGCATAGAAGAAGGCGAGCCCGGGGACCATGAACAGCACCAGTGCCGCGCACACCAGGACCCACGCGGTGTCGCCGGCGTCGACGGGATTCGTTGCGGTCACGGAAGCCACCTCCGGAGAGCATGCTCCGGTCGCCCCGGCGGTCACGAGTCGGATGCGGGACAAACCGTCCGATCGGCGCTGCCGCGAGTGCGGCGTCGCCGAACCTTCAGTCTAGAGAAGAGATCTCGCGGTGTCAGTCCCCAGAATCGGCTACCACCGCTGTGTCGCGGGCGCACCGGACGAGCGTCGACGGTTCGGCGTCGGCGTCACCCAGCGACGGCCGCCGTGTCGTCCTCGGGTTCGTCCTCCACGATGCGTCCGGTCTGCAGATCCACGTCGATCTCGCGCCGTTCGCCCTGGAGATCCACGAAATCGATCTCGACGGTGGGTCGGCCGTCCTCCTCGTCGAGTTCGAATCCCAGGATTCCGGGCGCCCGCGGCGACTCCTGCGCTTGCGCACTACCAGCCCCGGCCAACAGGACTCCCGACACCGCCGCGGCGGTACACAACACGGCGGCCCCCGACCTCGCTACATCCCTCACTACATCTCTGTACGACAACATCGAACCTCACCTCGACGGACGACTCGACTTCCCTCCACGCTAGCCCGGACCTGCACGGCTTCGACAGCCCCGAATCACGTCAGCCCCGAATGACGTCGGCGCGCGCAAAGAGAACGGGGGCGCTTCCGACTAGGGTTCACCAGCATGGAGGGCAGCGGCAGGTCGGACGGATCACCGTCGGCCGAGACGTGGCCGGGGGGGGCGTATCCGCTGGGTGCGACCTACGACGGGGGCGGCACCAACTTCTCCATATTCTCGGAGGTCGCCGAGGCTGTCGATCTCTGCCTCATCGGCAAGGACGGGACGGAGACCCGGGTAACGCTCGAGGAGGTCGACGGCTACGTCTGGCACGCCTATCTCCCCTCGGTGACACCCGGGCAGCGCTACGGCTATCGGGTGCACGGTCCGTACGACCCCGACGCCGGTCTCCGCTGCGATCCGTCCAAACTGCTGCTCGATCCGTACGGCAAGGCGTTCGACGGACGCTTCGACGACGATCGGTCGCTGCGCACCCACGGCGCCGACACCTTCGGGCACACCATGACGACCGTCGTGATCAACCCCTACTTCGACTGGGGCACGGACCGACCGCCGCGTACCCCGTACCACGAGACCCTCATCTACGAGGCGCACGTCAAGGGCATGACGGCGACGCATCCCGGCGTGCCGGAGGATCTGCGCGGCACGTACGCCGGGCTGGCGCACCCCGCCGTGATCGAGCACCTGCGCGCGCTGGGGGTGACCGCGATCGAGCTGATGCCGGTGCACCAGTTCATGCACGACCAGATCCTGCTGGATCAGGGATTGCGAAACTATTGGGGATACAACACCTTCGGGTTTCTCGCCCCCCATGCCGAATATTCGTCGGCCACCAAACCCAGCGGGGTGGTCACCGAGTTCAAGGCCATGGTCCGAGCGTTTCACGAGGCGGGGATCGAGGTGATCCTCGACGTCGTCTACAACCACACCGCCGAGGGTGATCACCGCGGGCCTACCATCGGCTTCCGCGGCATCGACAACGCCGCGTACTACCGACTCGACGACGACGATCCAGGCCTCTACAAGGACTACACCGGCACCGGGAACAGCCTCAACGCGCGGCATCCGCACACGCTGCAACCCATCATGGACTCGCTGCGCTACTGGGTCACCGAGATGCACGTCGACGGCTTCCGCTTCGACCTGGCATCGACGCTGGCACGCGAATTGCACGACGTCGACCGGCTCTCCGCGTTCTTCGACCTGGTGCAGCAGGATCCGGTGGTGAGCCAGGTCAAGCTGATCGCCGAACCGTGGGACGTGGGTGAGGGCGGCTACCAGGTGGGCAACTTTCCCGGCCTGTGGACCGAGTGGAACGGTAAATACCGCGACACGGTCCGCGACTACTGGCGCGGGCAACCGGCCACCCTCGGGGAATTCGCCTCCCGCCTCACCGGTTCGTCGGACCTGTACGAGGCGACCGGGCGTCGTCCCGGTGCGAGCATCAACTTCGTCACCGCCCACGACGGATTCACACTCACCGACCTGGTGTCCTACGACGAAAAGCACAACGAGGCCAACGGCGAGGACAACCGGGACGGCGAGAGCCACAACCGCTCGTGGAACTGCGGCGTCGAGGGGCCCACCGACGACCCGGCGATCCTCGCGTTGCGTGCCCGTCAACGTCGCAACATGCTGGCGACGCTGCTGCTCAGCCAGGGCACCCCGATGCTCTCGCACGGCGACGAGATGGGCCGCACCCAGAACGGCAACAACAATGTCTACTGCCAGGATTCACCACTGTCCTGGATGGACTGGTCGCTGGCCGAATCGAACGCCGACCTCCTCGACTTCGCCCGCCGCACGACGGCACTGCGGGCCGAGCACCCCGTCTTCCGCCGTCGCCGGTTCTTCGCGGGCCGACCGGTCCGCGACGAACACAGTCGCGACATCGCATGGCTGACGCCGTCCGGGCGGGAGATGACCACCGAGGACTGGGACAGCGGATTCGGCAAGGGCCTGGTCGTGTACCTGGGCGGTGATGCGATCCCCGAACCCGACCAGCGCGGCCGACGAGTGGTCGACGACTCGTTCCTGCTGTTCTTCAACGCCCACGACGAGGGCCTCGACTTCACGATCCCGCGGGGCGGGGCCGACACTCGGTGGGTGGGCGTCCTCGACACCGACGCCCCCAACGGGGCAACAGATCTCGCTGTGTCTTCCGGCGACACCCTCACGGTGCCGTCCCGATCCCTCCTCGTCCTGCGCCGGGACACGCGTCGGGATACGCGTCCATGAGACCGATCACCGCGACGTACCGCCTTCAACTGCAGGGTGACACCCTCACCCTCGACGACGCGCGCCGCCTCGTCGACTATCTCGACCGCCTCGGCGTCTCGCACGTCTATCTGTCACCGATCCTGACGGCGGTGTCGGGATCCACACACGGCTACGACGTCACCGACCCGACATCCGTGTCGATGGAGTTGGGTGGACGGCCCGCACTGGTCGCGCTGTCGGCCGAACTCAGCGAACGCGACATGGGACTGATCGTCGATCTGGTGCCCAACCATCTCGGAATAGGCCGACCGAGACAGAACCGCTGGTGGTGGGACGTACTGACAAACGGGCACCGATCGCCGTTCGCGCGGTTCTTCGACCTCGACTGGCGCGACGACAACGGCGCCGACGGGCGGATCGCGCTGCCCGTGCTGGCGGACGAGAGCGATCTCGCCGAGTTGAAGGTCGATCGCACCGGCGGCACTCCCCTGCTGGCGCTGGGCGAGCAGCGCTTCCCTCTCGCGCCGGGAACCGACGACGGCGAACCGCGGGAGATCCACGCCCGGCAGGCATATCGGCTGGTGCCGTGGCGGGCCGGGCAAGTGGGGTACCGCCGATTCTTCGCGATCAACGATCTCGCCGCAGTGCGCCAGGAGGACCCGCGGGTGTTCGACACCACCCACCACCAGTTCGCGTCGTGGGTGCGCGACGAGCTGGTGGACGGTGTCCGCGTCGATCACCCCGACGGACTGAGCGATCCCGCCGGCTACCTGCGCAACCTGCGCGAAGTGATCGGGCCCGAGCGCTGGCTGGTGGCCGAGAAAGTGCTCGCCCCCGGGGAGCCACTCGATGCCACACTGCCGATCGACGGCACCACGGGATACGACGCGCTCGCCGAGTACGGTGGCGTCTTCCTCGATCCGGCGGGGGCCGCGACGCTCACCGAACTCGCGGCCCGCACCGGTGCGCCGGGCGACCGCGCCTGGGTGGAGTCGAATGGGAAAGAGCTGCGCCGCAATGCCGCTCGCGGTGACCTCGCGCCGGATATTCGACGGCTGATCCGGGCCGTCCTGCGGGACTCCCCGACCTTCTGCAATCCGGAGCAACTGCGGGACGCCGTGGTCGAAGTCCTCGCGCACATGCCGGTGTACCGGGCGGACTACATGCCATTGACCGGGGTGCTGCCGCGCGTGATCGGCGAGACAGCCTTGCGGCACCCGGACTGGCAGACGGCCCTGACCACGCTCGCAAGCGCGATCGTCGACGGCACCGAGTCCCGCACCCGGTTCCATCAGGTGTGCGGTGCGGTCACCGCGAAGGCGGTGGAGGACTGCCTGTTCTATCGCACGGCGCGCCTCGTGTCACTCCTCGAAGTGGGCGGCGACCCCGGAGGTTTCGGCTGCTCTCCCGCCGAATTCCATCTGCGCGCGCACGAGCGGGCCCACCACTGGCCTCGTACGATGACGACGCTGTCGACCCACGACACCAAGCGCGGCGAGGACGTGCGTGCCCGGATCGGGGTGCTCTCGCAGGTCCCGGAACTATGGGCGCGATGCGTTGCCGACTGGGAGATGTCTGCACCCAGCCCGGACGGCGTGACCGGACTGATGATGTGGCAGAACATGTTCGGCGTGTGGCCGGTCGACGGAACGGACCCCGGCAACGGCGATCTGCGCGCTCGCCTGCATGCGTACGCGGAGAAGGCCGTCCGGGAAGCCGGCGTGCACACTTCCTGGGCCGAGGTCGACACGAAGTTCGAGGGTGCCCTCCACGGTTGGATCGACCGCGTCGTCAACGGTCCCGTGGGCCGCAGCATCGGCCGCATCTCGCAGCATCTCGCTCCGCACGGATGGTCGGATGCGCTGGGGCAGAAGCTCCTCCAACTGTGCGGGCCCGGCATCCCCGACGTGTACCAGGGCACCGAGCTGTGGGAGGACTCGCTGGTGGACCCCGACAATCGGCGTTCCGTCGACTTCTCGGTGCGACGTGCACTCCTGAAATCGATGGACACTCCCGGTGTCGACGCTCCACCGATCGACGCGTCGGGCGCGGCCAAACTCCACATGACGCGCATCGCCCTGCGGTTGAGGCGGGAGCGCCCCGGCAGCTTCGTCGGCGGGCACTACCGTCCGGTCTTCGGCGTCGGCCCCGCCCGGGACCACCTGCTCGGCTTCGCGCGCGGACCGGCCGGCACCACCTCCGATGTCATCGTGTTGGCAACTCGACACAGCGTGTTGCTCACCGAAAGCGGCTGGGGCAGTTCCAGCATCACGCTGCCGACGGGAAACTGGTTCGACCGCCTCACGGGAGAACTCCATTCGGGCTCGACCCCCCTGGCAAAGATGTTCGACCGCCTACCGGTCGCTCTCCTGGTCCGACTGGACCGGCCCTGACCCTGGACAACTGATCGCCGCCGGCGCCGGTACTGGGACACGCTGGCGGCAGACGTAATCCGCCGATGAATTGTCGGAGCGCCACCACGGGCTCGTGGAGTTGGCACTGCGGGAGCTCGGCCCGGACGAACCTCGCGGACGCCGTGAACCGCTGGCGCAGGACACACCCCGGTCAGCACCGCCCGCCTCACCGATCCGATGGGCGACCTGCGCCGCGCAGGCCGAGTCCCCTGCGCTCACGGTTACGTCGTCGACGCGGAGTTGGCGCTCGCGGTCAGCTCCGTCGGGAGATAATCGCAAGCAGCAACTCGGCCCGCACTGCCGGACGGCACCGGCCATCGACTCGTCCGTGGCCTCCTCCAACCAGGATCTGATCGACATGCCCGAGTCCAATGGGTCATCCGATACTCCATCACCTGCGGCGGGCGCCACGCGCCGACCCACTTGCCGAATCGGCGGATGAGCGACTCCCGACCCTGTCACTCTGGCAGATGGCGCATCTTGTGAGGCAGCGCAGATTGAGAAGGCCACTGACGGCGGAAATCGACGAGCGGCGCTGCCCGACCGATCGAGAGGACCGAGCGCGATGACGACCGAACTCCTGAAGAACTACATCGACGGCGCCTTCGTGGACTCCGCGTCCGACAAGGCGACCCCCGGACAGCGTCAGAGCGCGCTACTCGCCCTCGCCGACGCGATCGAGGCGCACAGCGACGAACTCGTCGAAGCCCAATGCCGCAACACCGGCCGGCCGAAGGCGATCATCGCCGTCGAGGAGATCAAGGTCGGAGCCGACCAGTTGAGCTTCTTCGCCGGCCCGGTCGTCACATCCCACTCGTCGCCGAGATGCCGCACGGCGGCTTCGAACACTCCGGCTACGGCAACGACCTGTCCGCGTACGGCGTCGAGGACTACACCCGGATCGAGCACGTCATGAGCTCGCACGACTGATCTGTGCCGCGAAATCTCTGCTCCACAACTTCTTTCGAAGGAACTGCCGCCATGAGCACCGTCTCGTACCGCCTGCCCCAGAAGCGCGTACTGGTCACCGGCCTGCCCGGCCCCGAGTCGATCGCGTTGGGCGCGCGCCGCCGCGCCGCGGTCGCGGCCGGTGTCGGCTCCAGCGTCCCGGTGTACGCGGCCGACGCCGACGGTGGCGTGATCGTCGATGTGGACGGCAACTCGCTCGTCGACCTGGGCGCCGGCATCGCGGTCACCAGCGTCGGCGCGTCGGATCCACGGGTCGCGGCCGCGGTGCGTGAGCAGGTTGGCCGCTTCACCCACACGTGCTTCATGGTCACGCCCTACGAGAGCTACGTACAGGTCGCCGAGGAACTCGCCGCACTCACGCCCGGCGATCACGAGAAGCGCACCGTGCTGTTCAACTCCGGCGCCGAGGCCGTGGAGAACGCAGTGAAGGTGGCCCGATTGGCCACCGGTCGCGACGCCGTCGTCGCGTTCGACCACGCGTATCACGGCCGTACGAATCTGACGATGGCGCTGACCGCGAAGGCGATGCCGTACAAGACGAACTTCGGCCCGTTCGCGCCCGAGGTCTACCGGATGCCGATGTCGTACCCGTTCCGGGACGAGGCCGGTCTCACCGGCGAGCAGGCTGCCCGGCGCGCGATCACCCAGATCGAGAAGCAGATCGGCGCCGCGTCGGTGGCCGCGATCATCCTGGAGCCGATCCAGGGTGAGGGTGGATTCATCGTTCCCGCACAGGGATTCCTGCCGACGCTGGTGGCGTGGGCGCGCGAGAACGGCGTGGTGTTCATCGCCGACGAGGTACAGACCGGCTTCGCGCGTACGGGTTCGTGGTTCGCGTGCGAGGACGAGCAGATCGTCCCCGACATCATCACGATGGCCAAGGGCATCGCCGGTGGCCTGCCGCTGTCCGCGATCACCGGTCGCGCCGACCTGCTCGACCGGGTGCACACCGGTGGCCTCGGTGGCACCTACGGAGGCAACCCGATCGCGTGCGTCGCCGCCCTCGCCGCACTCGAGACGATGCGGGAATTCGATCTGCCCGCCCGCGCCCGGCGGATCGGCGAAACCGCGACCGCCCGCCTGCGCGCCCTCGCCGAGGAGGTCCCGGCGATCGGCGACGTCCGCGGACGCGGCGCGATGATCGCGATCGAACTGGTCGTGCCCGGCACCGCCGAACCCGACGCAGGCGTCACCAAGTCGATCGCGGCGCGCGCGCTCGAGCAGGGCGTGATCGTCCTGACCTGCGGCACCTACGGCAATGTGATCCGCCTGCTGCCGCCGCTGGTCATCGGCGACGAACTGCTCGACGACGCGCTGACCGTGCTCGAGGCTGCCATCCGCGCCGCCACCTCCGCCTGACCTTCCACCCGCACCATCTCGAACAGGATCGCCCATGCGCAGTACTGACCGCCTCCTCGCCAGATCGAGCGCACCGAGGATCCCGCGCTGTTGATGACCGAGGAAATGGGAAAGACGCTCGCGGAGAGCCGATCCGAGGTGGCCTACGCGGCGAGTTCCTCCGCTGGTTCAGCGAAGAGGCGGTTCGGATCCAGCGCCGCCGTGCCTGGCAGTGACGCCGCCGCAGTAGGTCGGCTGATCACGCCTTGCCGATCACGCCATAGTGGCGCATTCCAGGAGTGCAGATTCGACGCATAGGCACCCCCGCGGGTGTGCTCGAGGCCACAGAATTGACATCAGCACCTTCGAGATCCGAAGCCATCACCCCGACGAAGGAGATCCCTTGCCCTCAATCACACGTGACGTCGTTGTCGTCGGTGCCGGCCCGTCCGGACTGACCGCTGCCACCGAGCTGACGAAGGCCGGACTGTCCGTGGCAGTCCTCGAGGCACGCGACCGCGTCGGCGGACGGACCTGGACCGACACCATCGACGGCGCTGTTCTCGAGATCGGCGGGCAGTGGGTCTCGCCCGACCAGACTGCGCTGTACGAGACCCTCGAGGAACTGGGCATGGACACGTACGGGCGGTATCGCGAGGGCGACTCGGTGTACATCGCCACCGGCAGCGACCGGACCGTGTACTCCGGCGACAGCTTCCCTGTCTCCGACCACACGCCCTCCGAGATGGACCGGCTCATCGCGATCCTCGACGACCTCGCCGCCGAGATCGGCGCCGACGAGCCCTGGGCGCACCCGCGCGCCCGCGAACTGGACACCGTCTCCTTCAGCCGCTGGCTCGAGGACCTCAGCGACGATCGTGAGGCCCGCGACAACATCGGCCTGTTCGTCGCGGGCGGCATGCTGACCAAGCCCGCGCACGCGTTCTCGACACTGCAGGCTGTTCTGATGGCGGCCTCGGCCGGCTCGTTCAGCAACCTCGTCGACGAGGACTTCATCCTCGACCGGCGGGTGGTCGGCGGCATGCAGCAGGTGTCGATCCGTCTGGCGGATCGTCTCGGCGACGACGTCTTCCTCGGCGCACCCGTCCGGACCGTCCGCTGGGACGAGGACGGCGTCACCGTTCTCGCGGACGGCGACCTCGAGGTGCGGGCCAGCCGCGTCGTTCTCGCGGTCCCGCCGAACCTCTACACCCGGATCTCCTTCGATCCGCCGCTACCGCGCCGCCAGCACCAGATGCACCAGCATCAGTCGCTCGGTCTGGTCATCAAGGTCCACGCGGTCTACGAGACCCCGTTCTGGCGGGCGGACGGCCTGTCCGGCACCTGCTTCAGCGGCGCCGAACTGGTTCAGGAGGTCTACGACAACACGAACCACGGCGACAGCCGCGGCACGCTGGTGGCGTTCGTCTCGGACGAGAAGGCCGACGCGATGTTCGAGCTGACTGCCGACGAGCGCAAGCGCCGGATCCTCGAATCCGTTGCCCGCTTCCTCGGCCCGCAGGCAGCCGAGCCAGTCGTGTATTACGAATCCGACTGGGGCGCAGAGGAATGGACCCGCGGCGCCTACGCCGCCAGCTACGATCTCGGCGGGCTGCACCGCTACGGACGCCACCAGCGGACCCCCGTCGGGCCGATCCACTTCTCGTGCTCGGACCTCGCGGGAGCCGGATACCAGCACGTCGACGGCGCCATCCGGATGGGACGCGACACCGCCCGCGCGATCCTCGCGGCATCGGTGCAGTCGACGGGATAGCAGACGGGATAGCAGACGGAACTACCGAACCCTCGGACAGGCCCTGCCCGCATCGGGCGGGGCCTGACCGCTCGCCGGGGTATCCATCACTTTCTCGCGGCCGACACCAGCCACCGGCGGCCAGGCCGCACCCGCCAGGCCTCGGACGACTCGGGGAGCGCGCGTCCGTACCGCTCGGCGAGGTCGTCGACCGACACCGCGATGGCCCGCCATCCGTATGAGTCGAACCACGTCACCGGATCCTCAGGACCGGTGGAACGCAGCATCGCCAGCCATTCCTCCCTGCTGATCGGGCTGTTCTGGAACAGCGGGCTGTCGTTCATCACAGCCGCGGGATCGACATTGGTGATCGTCGCGCCGACAGCGCTACCCGGCGCCGACAACTCTCCGACGCGCGTCATCAGCCCGTCGACAGCGTCGTCGGGCAGATACATCAGCAGACCTTCGAGAATCCACGCGGTCGGGACCTCGGGCCGGAACCCTCTGCCGCGCAGCGCGGCCGGCCAGTCGTCACGAAGACCGATCGGTACGACGACGCGAGTCGCTGCCTCCGGTGCGGCATCGCCGAGCACTTCGCTCTTGAACCCGACCATGTCCGGGGTGTCGAGTTCGTAGACCGTGACCGGACGGGTCCACGGAAGCCGAAACGCACGCGTGTCGAGCCCGGCACCGACGGCACCGAGGACGAAGTCGTCGAGGAACTTCGTCCGCGCCGCCACCCAGGCAGTCAGGACCTCACGCATACCGTCGTCCATCTGTTCGGTGGGCGGACTCCATCCCGAACGACGCACGAACTCGCCTGCCCAAGTGTCGTCGAACAGTCGATCGTCCCGCGCAGTCTCGAGCGCACGCGCCGCGGCGACGAACACCGCGGTGGCACCGACTCCCCGAGGTTGATTCATCGCAGCACCTCCGACCTCGATTGTCCTCCCGGTCACCGAGACCGCACCCTCCCGAGCCGTCGGCACTCCCTATGGTCCAGATCACATGATCGTCGAGGACTGGAGGCAGTACCCATGAGCGCGAACCGATTCGTCGGCAAGGTCGCATTCATCACCGGAGCAGCACGTGGCCAGGGCCGCGCGGAGGCGGTGCGGCTGGCAGCCGAGGGCGCCGACATCATCGCCGTCGATGCCTGCACCGACTTCGAGTCCACCGCGTACGACGGCGCCACCGAGGCGGATCTCGCCGAGACCGTCGCGCTCGTCGAGGGTCTGGGCCGCAAGATCGTCGCCACCAAGGCCGACGTGCGCGACTTCGCCGCGATCTCCGCGGCCCTGTCCGACGGCATCACCGCACTCGGCCGCCTCGACGTGGTCATCGCGAATGCCGGCATCTGTTCGGGCGCCATGTCGTGGGAGATCACGCCGGAACAGTGGCAGGAGACGCTCGACGTCAACCTCACCGGCGTCTTCTACACCGTCAAGGCCGCGATCCCGCACCTGATCGAGCAGGGCGAGGGCGGCTCGATCGTCATCACCAGTTCCGTCGCAGGTCTGCGCGGGCTGCCGTTCCTCGGCCACTACGTGGCCAGCAAGCACGGCGTCACCGGCCTCGCGAAGACCCTGGCCGTGGAACTCGGTGCGCACAACATCCGGGTCAACACCGTGCATCCCAACGGCGTCGAGACGGGTATGCAGGTCAACGACATGCATGCGCTGGTCCAGGAGTACGCCACCACGCTGGCGCCGATCTTCATGGGCAGCCTGCCGGACCAGATCAGCCAGCCCGAGGACATCGCCAACGCCGTCGCGTGGCTCGCGTCGGACGAGGCCCGGCACGTGACGGGCATCCAGTTGCCGGTCGACCTGGGCACGCTCATTCGCTGACCTCGGTCGGGTGCGGTGTGCACGGGATCGGGGCATGCTGATTTCGTGCACACCTTCGAGGTCTGGGCCCCGGTTCCCCACTCGGTTCGCGTCCACGTGGACGGGGTCGAGCACGAGATGACGCGGGCGGCCGACGGGTGGTGGCGCGCCGAAATCGCGGTCGAACCGAGTGCACGGTACGGATTCGTGCTCGACGACTCACCGGTGGTGCTGCCCGATCCCCGGTCGCCACGCCAGCCCGAAGGCGTTCACCTGCCGTCCCAACTACACCACCTCGACACCGCCCGCTGGACGGACGCCGCGTGGACGGGACGGCAACTGGCCGGCAGCGTCGTATACGAACTGCACGTGGGTACCTTCACCCCCGAGGGCACGTTCGATGCTGCGATCGAGCGCCTCGACCACCTCGTCGACCTCGGTGTCGGATTCGTCGAACTGATGCCGGTCGCCGCTTTCAACGGGATCCACAACTGGGGCTACGACGGCGTGCTCTGGTACGCCGTCCACGAGGCGTACGGCGGTCCGGACGGACTGCAGCGGTTCGTCGATGCGTGTCATCGACGCGGTCTCGCGGTTGCCCTCGACGTCGTCTACAACCATCTCGGCCCGTCCGGCAACTACCTCGACCGGTTCGGCCCCTATCTCGCGGACGGCGCCAACTCGTGGGGCGCGAACGTCAATCTGTCGGGTCCCGAATCCGCCGAGGTTCGGCGCTACATCGTCGACAACGCATTGCGCTGGTTCCGTGACTTCCACGTCGACGCGCTTCGCCTCGACGCCGTCCACGCCCTCGTCGACAACTCCGCGACCCATCTCCTCGAGGAACTCTCGATCGAGGTCCATCGACTGTCGACGCACCTACGCCGTCCACTCACCCTGATCGCCGAGAGCGATCTCAACGATCCGCGCGTCATCACGGCGAGGGCCGCCGGCGGCCTCGGTCTGGACGCACAGTGGGACGACGACATCCATCACGCGATCCACGCGGCAGTATCGGGTGAACGGCAGGGTTACTACGGCGACTTCGGTTCGCTGCAGGCCCTCTCCCGCACGCTCACCCAGGGCTACTTCCACAACGGCACGTACTCGACGTTCCGCGGTCGAATCCACGGTCGCCCCATCGATGTTCGCCGTATCCCCGCCGACGCACTGCTCGCATACACCTGCACTCACGACCAGATCGGCAACCGCGCCACGGGCGACCGTCCCGGAACGTACCTGACTGACGGCCAACTGGCCGTCAAAGCGGCCCTGGTCCTGTGCTCCCCCTACACCCCGATGCTGTTCATGGGCGAGGAGTGGGGTGCTCGGACGCCGTTCCAGTACTTCACGTCTCACCCCGAGAAGGCGCTCGGGAAGGCGACGGCGGAGGGGCGGCGCCGCGAATTCGCCGAACACGGCTGGGACTCAGGCATCGTGCCGGATCCGCAGGAGGAGTCCACCTTCCAGCGATCCAAGCTCGACTGGGAGGAGCCGGCCGTTCCGCCGCACGCCCGCTTGCTGGATTCCTACCGCGCCCTGATCGCGCTGCGGCGTAGCCGATCCGAGATCAGCGATCCGTGGCTCGAGCATCTCGGCATCGAGTACGACGAGGACGCGCAATGGATCGCGATGATCCGCGGAACGCTGCGCGTGGTGTGCAACCTCGGAACCGAAGCGGTGACGGTGCCGGTCGGCGGGATTCCGCTGCTGTGGTGGGACGAGCCCACCGTCGACGAGACCGCGTCCGCAGTGGAACTGCCCGGCCACTCGTTCGCAGTCCTGGACGCCGATCCGATCGCCCGGATCAGAACGGGACGGCGGTGACCACCACGTTCTCGAGATAGGTCCCCCGCCCCTGGGAGTCCTTCACGATCTCCCCGCCACACGTGACGATGTGCAGTTCACGCGGCCCACCCGACCCCTGGAACGCCCACTCCGGCAAAGCCTGCTTGACGAACCGCTCCATTTTCGTGACCTTCCACCGGGTCACGACGCCGTCCTTCGTCACGTACACCGCGTCCCCCGGATACAACGTGTGCATCCAATACAACGCGCCCTCACCCTGGTTCGCGTTGTCCACGTGACCGGCCACCAGGATCCCACCGTCCGCGGCATCGATCGGTGCCGAACCCGTCCAATACGTCACCTGTCCCACGTCACGCGGCAACAACAGGCTCTCGTCGGGGGCCAACCCCAGCGGATCGAGAGTCGTCTCCACCCCGATTGCCGGGATCACGATGCTGTTGTCCGGCAACGGTCCGAACGGCACCTGCGGCCGGTCCGCCGGATCCGCCGCCGCCGGACCGGGCTTGCGCGCCTGCCCACCCGCACCGACCCCCGGCAGTGCCCCGTCGACCGGGTCGGCGACACCGTCCGGTGACAGATCGAACGTCGAGCGCGGCACCGGCGCAGCGGCCGCCGGCTCGGGTTGCAACCCACGGGCGACGAGAACGCCACCCCCCGCGAGCAGGATCAGCGCAGCGACGACCAGCAGGATCGTCCCGCCCCGCCCCGTCCGTCGCAGAGCCTCGTGCCTACCCATGTCGGTCGTCCTCCGTTCGCCGAAATCCCGCCGGGCCACCCTGCCACACATGACTGATCGTCACAGGTGTTCTGTGACATCACGTTCACCGGCTCCCGCGGCGAGGGCGGTGCGCCCAGCGGTCCAGGGGGGGTGGAAACTGAGCAAGATCACGGTCACTGCAACAGCACCTGCGGGAGTGCTGACCCTGACCAGCCCGCGGCGCTGCACCCCGCGCCGTCGGGCTGCTCGGGCGCAGGCCCCCACGTACACCACGTCCTGCCGGGTTTCTCCAGTGAGATGCCGGTCGAGTGGAAGTCACAGTCTGGACGTGGGCGCGCAAGGGCATCGCCGAAAGCGTTGTGCCTCTTAGCCGCTCGGATGACGTTCCCCGGATTCCACTCGCACCTGTCCGATGTTCGAAATTCGCGGCAAGCGGTGTGCACGGGAGAAGCGGTTTCGCTGTGGGCGGATCTGCTCACAGCAGCGCGGCATTGCCTGCCGGGACCGTTGCGTCGGAGGGTAGTGGCATGTCCGAGAACACGTTCGATCCCACCGCGGTGCTGGACCGCGATCTGAACCAGCGGCTGTTCGCACAGCGCATGATCCTGCTCGGGGATGCACTCGAACAGGCCAACACCAACCGGATCTGTACCGCCCTGCTCGTATTGGCCGCCGAGGACCCGGAGTCCGATATCGCTCTGGTGATCAACTCGCCCGGCGGCTCGGTGCCCGGCATGCTCGCGATCCGCGATTGCATGCGCGCTGTGCCCAACGACATCACCACAGTGAACCTCGGCATGGCCTACAGCGCCGGCCAGTTCCTGCTGTCGGCCGGGACCCGCGGTAAGCGGGTAGCACTCCCACACGCGAAAGTGCTCTTGCACCAAGGATCCGGAGGCGTAGGCGGGTCGGCCCCGGATGTTGCGATTCAGGCCGCCGACATCCGCCACACCCGCGACACCGTCCTCGCCTGCATCGCCGAGGACACCGGACGACCCCTCGACGAAATCACAGAAGACTCGGTACGGGACCGCTGGTTCACCGCGGAAGGGGCCCGCGACTACGGCTTCATCGATCGGATCGCGACCTCGCTCGACGACGTGATCCCACGGCGGCTCCCGCGCACGTTCGGTCTGGGGGTGGCCCGGTGAGCACCTACACGATCCCTTACGTCACGCTGTCGACCTCGGCCGGCGACCGCACCATCGACATCTACAGCCGCCTGCTCGCTGACCGGATCGTCTACCTGGGCACCGCCGTAGACCAGGGCGTCGCGAACGCGATCATCGCGCAGTTGCTCCACCTCGAGAACGACAGCCCGGACCGGCCGATCGCGCTGTACATCAACTCGCCCGGAGGAGCGATCCCGTCGGTCCTGGCCCTGTACGACGCGATGCAGTTCGTGCGCGCCCCGATCGAGACCACCTGTGTGGGCGAGGCGGTGGGTAGCGTGGCGCTGCTGTTGGCCGGCGGCACCCCGGGCCGGCGCGCGATACTGCAACACGGGCGGGTCGTGCTGCACCCGCCCATAACCGAGGGCGGCCGCGCGCCCATCCCGGACCTCGTGATCGAGGCCGAGGAGATCGAACGCGTGCGCAGACTGCAGGAGCAGATCCTCGCCGCCCGCACCGGCCGCGGCGCCGAGCAGGTGCGCCGCGACATCGAACGGCAGCTGGTCCTCACGCCCGACGCAGCGATCGACTACGGCATCGTCGACACCGTCATCGGCAACCGCTCCGCTCTCTGACGACGACCGCGGGCCTATCGCGAGGGCGATGGGCCCGCCGAACAGCGTGTACTGAAGAAACGGCCGTACGCGCAGATGTGCTCAGGCTGCCAGGAGCACCGGCCCAGCCGCCGCCCCGCGTCCTCCGGCGAAACTCGGCGCAGCGCGCAACTGCAGAACCGGGGCGAGCCGGTATGCCCGCCGCGCTAAACCCTCGACGCTCGTCCCCAGAGCGCCGGCGACCGCGGCGAGCACTTCAGACGACGGGTCCTTCACTCCACGCTCGATCTCCGACAAATACTGTGGCGACACCCCGGCCCGCGCGGCAACGTCCGTCAAGCGCTCGGCACGGTCAGTGCGGATCTGCCGGATCTGCTCACCGACGACCTCTCTCCACAGCCGCTGCGGCTCGCCGACGGTGTCCGACACCGGCTTGTTCGGCTCCTCGAGACCACATGCAGTCAACGAGTTCCGGCGTACGTCATTGCGAACAGCCGGCTCGGACGCCGCGGGCGGGGCCGACGAGCGCGCGCCCGTCCCCTCGGCCCGCGCAGGGACGCTTTTCCCGACTGGAGCTCGGTCCTTGTGGCGGAAACTCCCCTGGGTGATCACGGCGACCATGATCCATAGGCTACCTGCGCCGGCCCAACCGAAACAGCACAATGGCCGCCACGAAAGGCGGCTCCTGTGCCGGCCCGAACGGGATGTCCTCCATGGCGAAAGCCTTCCATTCATGCAGGGCTTGCGGCGTGATCGACAACCGCGGCGAAACCAGATGCGCCCCACGCTGTCACGATCCGTTCTGCAATCGTTTCCGGTAAACGCGGAGCTGGTGCCCGGGAGCACTCGCCACACCGAAAGCATGGAAATCAATTTTCAGAACGCCACGTCCGTGATGGAGGAGTTCCTCTATTTCGTACGTTTTCGGCTGAACATCGTGCATGGCCCAGAACACTGAAAATTCCGGACTGTCCCGCCGCAACTCCTCGACGAGTTCACGAAGCCGCGCCGGCTCAGCCCCGAAATCAGCGCTAGCCCGCAAATTGGCGACAGTGGACCGTGCCGATGATTCCCAATCAACGAAGAACGAGCGCCCGTGCGGGTCGAGGAGCACGATCTCCAGCAGATTCCTTCTGTCCGCGAATCCGCTGAACAAGTCCTCGGCACGCGCATTGAGCGCGATGACATCGAGGACAGGGCCGAGAACAACCGCTCCCGCCTCCCGCCAGGTGTTGAGAAGCAGGCAACGCTCTTGTGGCACAGGCTTTTTCACTGCGTCGCCATCAAGTTTCCACGCGACGCCAGCAAGGGTGTGAAGATGTCGTTGCTCATCGCGTGTGAGTCGCAAGGTGCGCGCCAGTTCCGCGAGGATCTGTTCGGAGGGTGGCGCTCCCGCCCCCTGCTCCATACACCGGTAGTAGTCCACGCTGATGTCTGCGCCCATCGCCACATGGTCGCGCCGAAGGCCGGGAACGCGTCGATGCCCGACAACGGGAAGACCGAAGCCCACTCGCCGACAGAGTCGCCGTCGTCACCGGAGCCTCCAGCGGGATCGGTGCTGCCGCCGCGCAGCGCTTCGCCGAACTCGGCGATTCAGTCGCTCTCATCGCCCGACTCGGTTACCGCATCGACGCACTCGAAGACCGTATCCGCGCCAACGGCGGTACCGCGCATGCACTACCGACCGACATCACCGACCGCGACGCCGTCCTTGCGACCGCGAATCGGATCGCCAACGAGCTCGGCACAGTTGACCTGCTCTTCGCCAACGCAGGCGTGCAGCTCATCTCCGGAATCAGCGACCTCGCCGTCGCCAACTGGGACGCTCAAATCGATCTCAACATCAAAGGCACAATGAACACCATCCAGGCGTTCGTCGGCCCTTTGGAAGCGATCAAAGCTGCAGGCACGGCCTCCCCAAAGCCATTAGCTGAGGCCCTGGGGGGCGCCCCAAGGGCGCGCGCCCGCATTGGCACAGCGCCGCGACCAAATTCCATTGCGTTCCCGGACCACCGCTATTCGGTGGAGATTTCGGGTTCTGGGGCCTGGCCGGTTGGTGGGTGCTGCTGGGCCTGCCGGAGTTCGGTGTTGATGCGTTGAGCCTCGGTGAGTTGGTCTTCGAGGATGATGATGCGGCAGGCGGCATCGAGCGCGGTGCCCTGGTCGATCAGCTCGCGGGCGCGTGGCGCGATGCGTAGCTGGTATCGGAAGTACCGCCGGTGGCCACCCTCGGATCTCATCGGGGTGACCAGTTTTGCGGTGTCGAGGCTGCGAAGGATTTCGACTTCGTCGGAATGTGCGTGACGCCTCTCGTCGAAACGGACGGGGCGGCCCCGGCGCCTTTACGGCGCCGGGGCCCTAGGGGATTCACTTACCTGTTCCCCGCCTCGGCGGACGGAACGCGATCGTGTCGAAGCTGACCGTGCACCACCTCCCAGTCGAGTGTTTTCCGATGTTCCGGAGCGGCGATCTCGCTACCGCCCCGTCTGCGGCCGACAGCACCGCATGTCCTGCAACTACCTTTTCCCTGCGTTTTCCCTACCGGGCCGATCCGACCACCCGGTAGACGGCGGAACGCATCGAGTCCTTCCGAAACACATCAACACACCTTCTCGACGCGTCCCGCCCCACTACTAACCAGTCGTGCCTTCATGCGGGCAGTTCGTCCTCTACCACGCTTTTTGGACCCGTCTCTCGTTTACGAAAGGAAGATTACAACGGCCAAACACGATTGTCTACAGTCGCCACTACAGACTTTCTGTGATGGTGGTCACTAGTGCGGATCTGCAGGTCACGTCACCGAAAGTAGCCCGCGACGCGTTTCTGGGCCGGCGGGAGGGTGCGTTGCACGCATCTCGCCGCCGGTTCACGCCGGCGAACCGCGCACTGACAGAGCGGAACCTGTTCCCCTCACCCGCGACGCAGCGCTCTGGCACCGCGTGTATGTGGACCGACAGCGCGTGGAAGACGAGCGAGAACGGCAGCTCGAACACCTCGACGCCCCCCCCCGGTCGACGGTCGAGCAGAGCGAGCGCCCCCTCCCGAGCCATCCCCGCCGCGATCAAGTCCGCGTGAGCGGAACTGACCACCGTTGCCCGCACGACCGAGAAGCAGCACTGGGCCCACCCCCGAAAGGTTCTTTGCCGCACAGGGTTCGGGCCGGGAACCGGTTCGGCGTGCGGCTGCTGCCGGGTAATCTCCGCGCGGACGATCTATCGTGGCGGGTGATCGAAGTTCCAACCACGATCGATGCGGAGGACACGGTGGCGCGAGATGCTGCGGCGGGGGCACGTGAGAGTCGCGGCGTGTACGGAATCTCGGTGACCTCGGAACTGTCCGGGGTGGGCCCGCAGACGCTGCGACTCTACGAGCGGCGGGGCCTGATCTCGCCCACCCGCACGATGGGCGGAACCCGGCGCTACAGCCCGAACGACCTGCAGCGCCTCGAGCGGATCGGCGAGCTCGTCGAACTGGGAGTGAACCTCGTCGGCATCGCCCGCATCCTCGAACTCGAAGACACCCAGGTGCGCCTGGCCGAAGAAAACACGCTCCTCGCGAATTCGGCTGCACAGCTGGAGTTTTTCCGATAGTCCGAAACACGGCGGGCAGCGATCTTTCGCTGGGAGCGACCTTCTAGTGGGCCGACAGCGTGGTGCGGGTGCCTCGGCGCCACACGTCACGCAAATTGAGGGTGTCGCTGATCGTGGTGGTGGGGTCGCCGTCAACGAGCAGCAAGTCGGCCCGCAGGCCTTCGGCGATGCAGGCCCCGGTGGGACCCAAGGACCTCAAGCGCAACCTGGTCCCTCAACATCGTCGACGAGGCAGACGAGGCAGCCGAGGCAGCCGAGGCAAACACGGAGATGACGGTCGGCGGGCTTGCCGACCACCTCCTGGTGGACCCGTCAGTCGCCAGCCGTATGGTGAGCGACTGCATCTCCCACGGCTATCTGATCCGCGCGGCCTCGCAGCGGGACGGCCGCCGCACCGTGCTGCACCTCACGGAAGAAGGCACCGCCCTCCTCAACCGCTTTCGCAATCAGCAGCGGCAGCACGTTGAACAACGCGATCGCATCGCGGACAGCGCTCTGACCGTGACGTGGAAGCGCTGGCCTTGCAAGCCGATCCCCCACGACGTTCAGGAGACCCGCAGTTTGTGTCGGGCTCCGACTGCTGGGAGGCCATCGTCCTCCGCGCACGACGCCTGTGCCCAACGCCCCTCCTCTGCCGCCTGCGATCGGCGGCGAATGAAGGGAGCTGATTCCGTGGCCGTCGCCGGGGCAGCACGCGGGTGGCTCATCCGCGGTCAGCGCCCGGACGAGTTCGAGCCATGTGACGGTCCCGATCGGGATGAAACCGTCCACGACAGGCACGGCGCAGGTGCCGGCGCCCGACAACGCCGCCGCGACGTGGCGCAAATCCGTCGCGGCGCGCACCGCCAGGACGGGGGTGGCCATGGCGTCCGAGACGCTGATCTGCCCGGCGTCGACGACGTGCATCTGATCACGTCCCTGCTGCAGTCTCGCGCGCCTGGTCCAGGAGGATGCGGCGTTCTGCGGCGGCAACGACCCGACGTGTGCGCGCGGCGGAATCGGGAGTCACCGAGACCGACGTGATGCCACTCCGGACCAAGTGCTCGGCCAATCGGGCATCGGTGGACACGGCCTGCCCGCACAGCGACGTCGTCAGGCCCGACGCACGCGCACGGTCGATGATGCGATCGATTGCGTCGAGGACGGCCGGGTCCATCGTGTCGAACAGGTCCTTGCACACCTCGGAGTCCCGGTCGACTCCGAGCATCAGCTGGGTCAGGTCATTACTACCGATCGACACGCCGTCGATGCCGAGCCGGGCGTACTCCGGCATCCAGTACATGACGGACGGGACCTCGGCCATGATCCAGCGATGCATCCGACGGTCGGCGCCGAGCGGATGGGCGTCGAGCTGGGCAAGGCACTCCGCAAGCTCCCAGCGCGTACGGACGAACGGAATCATCAAGTGCACGTTATGAAGGCGACTCCGCACACGATGCAGGACGTCGAGGTCGAGGCCGAACAGTTCGGGTTCGCGCACGTACCGGAAGCAACCCCGGTAGCCGATCATCGGGTTGTCCTCATCCGGTTCCACGTCTCCACCCTCGAGCTCCGCGAACTCGTTCGAACGCAGGTCGACCGCGCGGTAGACGACTGGACGGGGAGCGAAGACCGCGGCGATGTGTTCGACGCCGGCCGTCATGTCGTCGATGTACTCCCGCCGGCGTCCGGCGGCGATCATCGCGGCAGGGTGTCTGCCACCGAGCGCGCCGGTGATCATGAACTCGGCGCGGAGCAGACCCACACCGTCGACGTCAGTGGCCGCGACGGCGTCGGCCGCCTCCGGGGTCGCGAGGTTGACATACAGCGCGGTCGCGGTCGGCTCGGTCGTCGCCGCGCTCGGCGGCAGCGTGGCGGGCTCGGGGCGGGAGGCTCGTGCCGGGGCCACGGCCCCGGCGAAGACCGTCCCCCGGTCGCCGTCGACCGTGATCACCGAACCGTCGGTGATGACGCTGGTGGCGTCGTGGGTGCCGACGATGACGGGCCGGCCGAGTTCGCGGCCGACGATCGCGGCATGACACGTCACTCCCCCACCGTCGGTGACGATCGCCGCGGCGCGCCGCAACACGGGCAGCCAGTCGGGTCGCGTCATCGGGGCAACCAGGATGTCGCCGTCTCCGAGTCGGGCGGAGTCCCCGAGCGCGGTCAGTACCCGCGCGGTGCCGGTGGCAGTCCCGGGACCGGCACCGAGCCCGTGGACCAGCGGTGTCGTGGCGGCGCCGGACCCGGTGCCGCCATCGGTGTCGGTCTCGGTGTCGGTGTCACCGAGGGTGGTGATCGGTCGGGTCTGGACGAGCCACACGTCACCGTCCTCGACTGCGAACTCGAGATCCTGCGGGGCGCCGTAGTGTTCCTCCACTGCCGCAGCAAGTTTCGCGATCTCGCGGACGAGACCCGGTCCGAGGACCTGCCGGGTGGCATCCTCCCGGGGCAGGTCGACCCGCCGGTCACCGTCACGACCGGGACGGATCGCGAACGCCTGCGCCCCGATGTTCTTGTCGACGAGCGAGAAATTGCCCTTCGACACGACGTACGTGTCAGGCTCGACCTGCCCACCGACGATCACCTCCCCCAACCCCAGGGCGGCCTCGATGACGATGCGGTCCCGGGCCCCGGTGCGGGGATCCGCCGTGAACGCGACACCGGAACACTCGGACCGGACCATGCGCTGCACAACGACCGCGATCGACGGTTCGTCGCCGTAGCCACGCAGGATCCGATAGGTCAGCGCGCGTGGCGTCCATAACGACGACCAGCACGCGAGGACCGCGTCGATCAGTGCGTCGTCACCGACGACGTCGGTGTAGCTCTCGTGAATGCCCGCGAACGACGTGTCAGCGGCATCCTCGGCGGGTGCCGACGACCGCACCGCAACCGAAACGTCCGGACCGAGACCCCGGTAGGCGCGGCAGATCTCGGCTCGCATGTCGTCAGGCAGGTTCACCCTGCGCACGAGGTCCTGCAGGCTTTGCGATTCGCTGTCGAGGTCTGCATCTTCCGCCGTCCGGCACGCAGCGCCGCGGTCGGCGAGTTCGGCACGGATGCCGGCCGCGTCCATCGCCGCGATGTAGGCGTTCTCGGCGATCGCGAACGCCGGCGGCACCGGGAATCCGGCGCGGGCGAGTTCTCCGAGGTTGGCGGCCTTTCCGCCGACCGACGGGGCGTCGGTGGGCCCGAGGTGGTCGATCGATGCGGTCCACCGTTGCCCCGCCGGGGCCGACTGAGCTGTCATCACCGCTCCTCGGTGTGATTCGAGGGTCCCCTCCAGCAAACACCTCCTGCCGGGCTCGTCCCAGGGTCCAATGTCATCCGTCGGTTGATTCGTCGTGGTCGTACAGGGCCTCTGCGCAGACCACGCGTTGCCGGCGCTGGGCGTAGGCGCAGGTGATCGCGTCCGTCACCGGGACCGACGATCCCGCGAGGAGATGGGCCTCGTCGTCGCGGGCATCCACGGCTGTCCGCTCGGTCACTCCCCGGACGACCGGACCATCATCAGGGGGCAGTCCGCGGTGTGCAGGAGCACGGTGCTGGTCGATCCGATGAGCATTCCCGCGAACCCGCCGCGCCCGTGCGAGCCGACCACCAGGAGTTCAGCGTCCGCTGCACGCTTTCGCAACTCCTCCGCAGCGTTGCCGCGGAGAACGATGCGGGTCACCGCGATCTCCGGATAACGGTCCTCCCAGCCCGCGAGGCTTTCCGCGAGCACCGCCCGCTCTGCGACCTCGACCTCGTCCCACTGGAGATCGAGTTGGTCGTCGAATGCGGTGGACAGGTCGAACGGCGACCATGTGTGGATCGCGATCAGTCCCGCACCGCGCAGGGATGCTTCGCCGAACGCCGTCGCGAGTGCCGGCGTGCTGTTCTCTGTCCCGTCGACACCGACAACCACGCACCGGTGTCCGGCGCCGTACGTCTGCCCGGCGTGGCCGCGGATCACCACGACCGGGCTGTGAGCGTGAGCGGCGAGCGCCACCGCGACAGAGCCCGCGAGCGCGGCCGTGATCCGTCCCAATCCTCGGCTGCCGACCACGACCATTCGTGCCGACCTCGACGCCTCAATCAGGGCTGGTCGAGCGGGCCCCTCGAGGATCTCGGTGGTGATGTCGAGGCCGCCCGCAGCCGTCTCGATGGTGCGGGCGACCGCGTTCGCCTCCCGGAGATTGGCGCGTGCGGCGCGATCGCGGTCGGAGAAATAGCTCGCGGGGAGCCGGATCTCGTCTCCGTACGGGGTCGGGGTACCCAGCGCCGAAACGATCTCGAGGGGGCAGTCGTGCAGGCGGGCGGCTCGAGCCGCCCAGCTGACGGCGGCAAAGGACGTGACGGATCCGTCGATTCCGACGACGACCGGGTCCTTCGCTCCGCGCGCGTCCAAGGCAACCTCCGAACCTCGACTGCCTCCCATCGTTCGCCGCGAGAAGCACCGTCGGGTAGGGCCGGAAGTCCCGCCACGACGTGGTGGAGGACGGATCGTCGTACGATCGGATCGTATGCACCCGGGAGGTGCCGAGAATGTTGACGGTGTTCATCGTGGACGATCACGAGGTGGTGCGCCGCGGCCTCGCCGAACTGGTCGAAACGGACAACGAGATGCGGGTAGTCGGGCAGGCGGAGAACCGGTCCCAGGCTCTCGCCCGGATCCCGGCACTCCGGCCCGACGTCGTCCTGCTCGACGTGCGTCTACCGGACGGCAACGGAATCGACGTGTGCCGCCAACTACGGACCAGGATTCCCGGTCTGTGCTGCCTCGTCGTCACCGCCTTCGCCGACGAGCGCGCCATGCAGGAGGCTGCCGCGGCCGGAGCAAAGGGCTACGTGGTCAAGGACATTCGTGGAATGAAGTTGATCGAGGCGGTGCGCGAGGTCGGCGCGGGTCGCACCCTGCCGCCGCCCGCGGCACCGGCTCGGCGGCGTGCCTTCCCCGCCGATCTGACCGCACAGGAGCGGCGACTTCTCGCCTTGCTCGGCGAAGGTCTCACGAATCGCGAGATCGCCGCCCGCATGTTCCTGGCCGAGAAGACCGTGAAGAACTACGTTTCCCATTTGTTGGCCAAGCTCGGTGTGAAACGCCGCGCGCAGGCGGCAGTGGTCGCAGCACGGTCCGGAGTGACGACCGGAGCGCCGAACTCACGACCCTGACGGTCCTCAGAGATGTCACGGCGGACTCGGCCTCCGTGCTCTACCGGCACCGGTGCGTCGGATCCGCTTGTTCGAGTAGTCCGCCGCGAGGAGAGCGGGCATGCCGGCGATCGCGATGGCCCACCCCGCGATCGACGGCGGGGACTGCCCGAGCACGGCGGCGACCGGGCCGATGACGAGAAGCGCAATCAGGATGACGAATTCGGCGGCCACCGCCCAGACCAGCAGGCGATTGGTCAGCCATCCGACTTGCCACACCGGGCGGGTAGCACTGCGGCACGCGAAAGCATTCGCGATCTGGCCGAGGACGACCGCGGTGAATGCCGCTCCAGACGCAGTGACCAGCACAGTGCCACTCGGCGCGTCGGCCCCCAGGTGCCAGCCTGCGAGCGTGAGCACCGTCAGGAAGGCGATCATCTCGAACGACGACTCGACCGGACCCAGCACGCCGAACACGCGGGTCAGCACCGCGCGGTCCATGAGGTGACGGTGCTCGGGCCGACGCTCCATCACTCCGCGGCTCGGTGGTTCGCCGCCGAGAGCGAGTGCCGGCAACAGATCGGTGACGATGTCGAAGCAGAGCACCTGCAGGACTCCAATCGCGAGCGGGATGTGTCCGCCCGATAACGCCCAGACGACGAAGGGCGTGAGTTCGGCGACGTTCGCTGTCAGGTGATAGGTGAGAAATCGACGAATGTTGGCGTAGGTGGCGCGACCCTGCTCGACGGCGGTCACGATCGTGGAGAAATCATCGTCGAGCAGCACAAGATCCGCGGCCGCCCGCGCGACGTCGGTGCCACCCCGTCCCATCGCTACGCCGATGTCCGCCTCGCGCAACGCTGGACCGTCGTTGACGCCGTCACCGGTCATCGCGACCACGTGACCACGTGCCTGAAGCGCTCGGGCGACGGCGAGTTTCTGCTCGGGCGACACTCGGCTGACCACGGCTCCGTCGCGGTCGAGCAATTCTCCGAGCGCAGCGTCGTCGGCGGGGAGATCGTGACCCTCGACCACGACGGGTTCGCGGTCCCCTCCGATCAGTCCGACCTCCCGCGCCACCGCCAGTGCCGTTGCGGGATGGTCGCCGGTCAACATGACAACCTTGATGTGGGCGTGGCGAGTCGCGTCGAGCGCGTCGGTCACGGTCGGGCGTGGCGGGTCCTCGATCCCGAACAGTCCGAGCAAGGTCAGATCCCGCTCGATCGATTCCACGGGCATCGGCACATCCGACTCGGTGGTTCCGGGGAGTTCCCGCTCTGCCACCGCGAGTACGCGCAGGCCCTGTCCGGCCAGATCGTCGACGGTCCGGCGCGCGGTCGCGAGTGTGGCGCGACCCGGCCCCGTACACAGTGGCAGGACGGAGTCGGGTGCGCCCTTGAGCATCAAGGTGCTACCGGACACTGCCGACTCGCGGCGGCGCCGAGGATCGAAGGCATAACGGCGTTCGGTGGGCATTCGGACCGGATCGGACCCGTCGGACACGCGGCGCGCGAACGCGTCGATCGCCGCCTCCATTGGATCGCCGACCACGGACCAGTCGCCGTCGGCGTAGGCGATCCCGCCCTGAGAGGCGGTGGTCGCTGCCCGTCCCATGTGCGCTCCGGCCCGGCGCGCCGCGGCGGACGCGGTGACCTGGCCGGTCGGCTGGTACCCCTCGCCGACGATGGACACCTCTCCTTCGGGCGTCCACGCCCGGACCACAGTCATCCGATTCTGAGTCAGAGTTCCGGTCTTGTCGGTACAGATCACGGTCGTCGAACCCAGGGTCTCGACCGCCTCGAGGTGCCGTACGAGGGCATGGCGTCGTACCATTCGCTGCGCGCCCATTGCGAGCGACAGGGTCACTGTCGGGAGGAGCCCTTCGGGCACCAACGCGACGGTCACGCCGACCGCGAACAGGAATCCGTTGTGCGCCGGTGATCCGACCAGCAGCGACAGCGCAAAGAACGCGCATCCCACGACGATCGCGAGAACGGCGATGATCCGCACCACGCGCTGGAGCTCGACTGCCAACGGACTCCGAGGCCGTCGCACTTCGGCAGTCAGGGACGAGATCCCCGCCAGCCGGGTGTCGTCGGCCGTCGCGACGCACAGTGCTTCCCCTTGGCCGGACACCACGTAAGTGCCGGCGCAGACACCGTCACCCGTAGATGCGTGGACCGGTTCACTCTCGCCGGTCAGCGTCGATTCGTCGACGGCGAGATCGTCGCTGTGAAGCACGCGACCGTCCGCGGGTATCCGGTCGCCACTGGACAGGAGCAGCACGTCCCCGGCCACCACGTCGGCCGCCCCCACGACGCGCGGCGCGCAGTCCCGGCGAACGGTCACCGCCGACGGCAGCAGGTCCCGCAGCCGTTCGGACGCCTTCTCCGCCCGCTCCTCCTGCACGAACGCGAATAACCCGTTCACCACGATCACGACGACGATCGCGATCGCCAGTTGTGGCATTCCTGCCACAACCGAAAGCGCGGCCGCCACCCACAACATCAGCGCGAAGAAGTGTGTCAACTCGGCCAGCAGCGTGCGCCACGCCGGCACCGGCCGCACCGACGGAAGGACGTTGGGGCCGTCGGCGCGCAGGCGTGCGGCCGCGGCGGACGAGGACAGTCCGGTCGTCGCCGTGGTGAGGTCGGTTGCCGGGACGCGCGCCATCGTGACTCCGTCTCGCTCCTACGACTCGATCCGCGCCCCGTCCACCGAGACGGCGGCCGGGGCGCGGTGGAACAGCATCTCGATCTCCTCGCGCCGGCACGGACGGGTGCCAGGCATCCTGAGCATCGCGGCACCCGCAGCGATGCCGAGTCGCACCGCATCGTGCAGGGGCTGGTTGCGCGCCAGTCCGACGGTGATCCCGGCGAGCATCGCATCGCCCGCACCGACCCCACTGCGGATCGCGACGGGAAGGGCCGCGAACCGGGCGGCCGAATGGGCCGTGACGACCAAGGCGCCGCCGGCACCCAACGACAACACCACGACTTCGCATCGCCCGCCGTCGACGAGTCGGCGGGCGGCGGCGAGCCGGTCCGCCTCGTCGGCGAGGTCGTCTCCGCTCAGCTCCCGCAGCTCCCGGATACTCGGCTTGAGGAGGTACACTCCGAATCTGCTGCGCTGCAATGACTCTCCCGACGTATCGAGCAGGCACCGCACACCGAGGCCGTGGGCCGTCGCGGCGACTCGATCGTAGAAGTCCGGTGGCGTACCCGGCGGCAGCGAGCCACTCGCGACGATGAATCGGGCGTCGCGAGCCACCTCCTCGAGCATCACCAGGCACTGCTCCTGCTGGGCGCGGGTCAGACGGGGGCCGGGGAGCACGAAGCGGTACTGCTCGCCAGAGCTGTCCTCGTCGACGGTGAAGCTCTCGCGAGTGGCTCCGTCGATCGGGATGCGGCGCGTCCACACGCCCTCCTTGTCGAGCAGTCCGCCGAGCACCCCACCCGTGGCGGAGCCGACGGGAAACACCGCGACGACGGACTCGCCGAGCACACGCACGATCCGGGCGACATTGATCCCCCCACCGCCGGGGTCGTAGCGGGGCTCGCTACAGCGAATCTTGTCGGTGGGGCCGACGCATTCGGCAGTCGTCGAGATGTCGAGCGCCGGATTCATGGTGAGCGTGACGATCGCCGGCATCGCAGGACGCCTCCCTCGGGCCCGGGCGGTGACACGGATGAATGCCCGCTCCCCCCATCCGATCGTGGGCGGCACGGTCCGGCCGGTACAGGGCCGAACGGCCCTTCACATGATGCGGCCGACCTGCGCCAATGGATGGGAGGAGTGCCATGGCCACTTGGGAGACAGCTCTGATCGACCGCCGCGGCCTCGACGACCTCGTTCTCGCGCTGCGCGACGACGGGCGTCGGGTGGTGGGGCCGACGGTACGCGAGAGCGCCGTGGTCCTGGGTGACCTCGAGTCCGGCGCCGACCTGCCGGACGGCTGGGGCGTGGTCACCGCGCCGGGCGAGTACCGGCTCGCGCGCCGCGATGACGGCGCCGTGTTCTCACACTCGGCGGGCCCGATGTCGTGGAAGTCGTTCGTCCATCCGCCACGGCAGGTGCTCTGGTCGGAGCGCGGGGGGACGTTCTCGGTCCCAGAACCCGAGGAACCCCGATTCGCGTTTCTCGGCGTGCGTGGCTGCGATCTCGCGGCGATCCGCACGCTGGGAAGCGTGCTGGGCGCCGACCCCGGGGGCTACACCGCACGGATCCTCGCAGACCTCGTGGTGGTTGCCGTCAATTGCATCGAGCCCGGCGGGGTGTGTTTCTGCGCCTCGATGGGCACCGGACCCGGCGTCGGCGGCCGCTACGACCTCGCGCTCACCGAGCGCATCGACGACCGCGGGCACCGGTTCGTCGTCGACGCCGGCACCGAGACCGGGGCCCGCCTGCTCGCACGGATCCCGCACACCGCCGCCACCCGAGCCGACGCCGACGAGGCGTGCGCGGCCGTCGACGACGCGCGCGGACGGATGGGACGTGCGATGCCCGACGTGGACCTGCGGGCGCTGCTGCGCGCCGCCCGCGACGAACCCGTGTGGGACGACGTCGCCGACCGTTGCCTGACCTGCGGAAACTGCACGATGGTGTGTCCGACCTGCTTCTGCACCAGTGCGGAGGACGTGAGCGAACTGGGCGGCGAGGGCACCGAGCGGCAGCAGCGGTGGGCGTCGTGCTTCGAACTCGACTACTCGCATCTGCACGGCGGGAACGCACGTACCAGCGGCGCGGCCCGCTACCGCCAGTGGATGACCCACAAACTCGGCACCTGGTTCGACCAGTTCGGTTCGTCCGGCTGCGTCGGGTGCGGGCGCTGCATCGACTGGTGCCCGGTCGGCATCGACATCACCGCCGAGGCCGCGCGGCTCACTGGCGCGCTGCCGGCCATCGACCCCGAGGACCGGGGGCCCGAGCCGTGATGGGATCGCTGTTGCTGCCGGGCCTGTCCGATGCGGCGCGCGCCCGGCTCGCGGAGTTGTCCACTCCCGCATTGTGGGTGCCGGACGAGATCGTCTTCCGCGAGGGTGAACCCGCCCGGCGATGCTGGCTCCTGCGGAAGGGACGAGTGCAGCTCAGCACCGCGATGCCGGGTCGCGGCGACGTGGTGATCGAGACACTGTCCGGCGGCGACGTGCTGGGCTGGTCCTGGCTGCGGCCGCCGGAGGTGTGGAGCTTCGGGGCGCGTGCGGCCGAACCGACCGAGGCGCTGCAGATCGACGTCGCGGAGCTGCACGAGGCGGCCGAACGGGATCCCGCGTTCGGGTATGCGGTGGCGCGCGCGATGTCGGGACTGCTATTCGACCGCCTACAAGCCACCCGGGCCCGGCTGCTCGATCTGTACGCGAATCGGGGTGCGTCGTGACCACGCCGACATCAGTACTGGTCCCGACGGCACACCGAGTGCTGCACCGCACGGTCGAGACCCATGACTCGGTCACGCTCGAACTGGCACCGACCGCGGCCGCACTGCCGAGCTTCCGGCCGGGCCAGTTCATGATGCTGAGCGTCCCCGGCGTCGGAGAGGTCCCGATCTCGTCGTGCGGGGATCCGACACGTGACGACGGCGTCCTGACCCACACCGTCCGCCGTGTCGGGCAGGCGAGTGCAGCACTGCACGATGCCCCGGTCGGCGCGAATGTCGGGGCACGCGGCCCGTACGGGACCGCGTGGGACCTCGATCGTGCCGTCGGCGCCGATCTGGTGATCGTCGCCGGCGGAGTGGGACTCGCGGCGGTGCGGTCTCCGGTACTCGCCGCCGTCGCGCACCGGACGCGATACCGGAACGTCACGCTCGTGATCGGGGCACGCACCCCGGACGAAATCCTCTACCGCGGCGAACTCGACGGCTGGCGCGCCGCAGGCATCGATGTCGTGGTGACGATCGACCAACCCGCCCGGGACTGGGACGGCCCAGTCGGATTCGTCACCGAGGTGCTCGCCCGGCTGACGGTGGACCCACACCGTACGTACGCCCTCGCCTGCGGACCCGAGGCGATGATGCGGTTCTCGGTGAGGGCCCTCGACACCCTCGGGGTCGACCGCCGCCGCGTGCAGGTGTCGCTCGAGCGGAACATGCAATGCGGCGTCGGCGTATGTGGGCATTGTCAGCTCGGCGAGCTGCTGCTCTGCCGCGACGGCCCGGTGGTGGATTACGCAGTCGCCGGGCCCCTGCTGCATACCCGGGAGCTGTGATGTCCTCGCCACCGACCCTGGCCGTGTGGAAATTCGCGTCATGCGACGGCTGCCAGCTCTCACTGCTCGACTGCGAGGACGAACTACTCACGGTGGCAACCGAACTGACGATCGCGCACTTCCTCGAGATGTCCAGCGCGACCGTCACGGCGACGTACGATCTCTCGCTCGTCGAGGGGTCGATCACGACCGCCGAGGACATCGAACGTATCCATCGGATCCGCGACGCCTCCGAACACCTCGTCACCATCGGTGCGTGTGCGACCGCCGGGGGGGTGCAGGCTCTGCGCAACTTCGGCGATGTCGCCGAGTTCGCGGCGGCGGTGTACGCGAGCCCCGAGTACATCGACACGCTGGCCACGTCGACACCGATCTCGGCACACGTGCCAGTGGACTTCGAGCTGCGCGGCTGCCCCATAGATCGGGGCCAGCTGATCGAGGTCATCACCGCATTCCTCGCCGGCCGTTCCCCGAACGTCCCGGACACCAGCGTGTGCAACGAGTGCAAGCGGCGCGGCCTGACGTGCGTCATGGTCGCCGACGGCACCCCGTGCCTGGGCCCGGTCACACACGCCGGATGCGGCGCGCTGTGTCCTGCACATTCTCGAGGGTGCTACGGGTGCTTCGGACCCACAACGGATCCCAACATCACGTCGCTTGCCGGTTGGCTGCGCCGATGCGGTATGGACGACGACGGCATCGGGCGGGTGTTCTCGACGTTCAACGTCGCGGCCCCCGGTTTCGAGGAGGGGCGCCGCCATGGCGGCCGATGAGACGGAGCGGCGCCGGCTCACGGTCCGGGCGCTGGCCCGGGTCGAGGGCGAAGGCCGACTCGACGTCGCCGTGCGGTCCGGCGTTGTCGAGCACGCCCGACTGGACATCTACGAGCCCCCGCGGTTCTTCGAGGCGTTCCTGCGCGGCCGGGACTTCCGCGAACCACCCGACATCACTTCCCGAATTTGCGGGATCTGTCCGGTCGCCTACCAGGTGAGCGCGTGCAACGCCCTGGAGAAGGCCTGCGGGGTGGCTGTCGAACCGCCGGTGCGGGCACTGCGACGGCTGTTGTACTGCGGCGAGTGGATCGCCAGCCACACGCTGCACATCTACTTCCTGCATGCGCCGGACTTCCTCGGGGTAGCGGACTCGATCGAACTCGCCCGACGCGACCGCGGCGCCGTCGAAAGAGGCCTGGCACTGAAGAAGGCAGGTAACGCGATCCTCGAGACGATCGGGGGGCGTCCCATCCATCCGGTCAACGTCCGCGTCGGCGGGTTCTATCGGGCGCCCACCCGCGCCGAACTCGCCCCGCTCGCCGAAACACTGCGGCGCGCATTGGACGAGGCGCTCGACACCGTTCACTGGGTGGCCGGGTTCGACTTCCCCGACGTGCGCCTCGATCCGGTCCTGGTGGCGCTGCACGACGACGCCGGGTACGCGATCGAGGACGGTGTGATCCGCACGAGTGCCGGCGATCGGTTCCCCGCCGCAGCGTTCGGCGACCACGTGCGGGAGCGCCAGGTTCCGGAGTCGACGGCCCTGCACGCCCGCCTGGACGGCGCGCCGTACCTGACAGGGCCGCTCGCCCGGTACTCGCTCAACGGCGGGCAGATCACCGGGGCGGCGCGGGACGCTGCCATCGCCGCAAACCTGGGCGAAGAGTGCCGAAATCCGTTCCGCAGCATCGTTGTCCGAGCAGTAGAAGTAACGTTCGCGGTCGAGGAAGCTCTGCGGATCATCGACACGTACGAGCGGCCTGAGCCACCGTGCGTACCGGTCGCGGCGCGCGCCGCCACGGGTCATGGGGTGAGTGAAGCACCTCGGGGACTGCTGTACCACCGATACGAACTCGCCGGCGACGGGGTGATCCGGTCCGCCGACATCGTGCCGCCGACCGCGCAGAACCAGGATGTGATCGAGACCGATCTCACCGACCGCATCGGTGAACACCTCGATCTCACCGACGCGGATCTGACCTCGATGTGCGAGCGGATCATCCGTAACCACGATCCCTGCATCTCGTGTGCCACCCACTTCCTCGATCTGAGAGTGACACGCCGGTGAGAGCGCAGTCGAGCACCGTGGTGATCGGACTCGGCAATGAGTTCCGTCGGGACGACGGCTTGGGCCCTGCGGTGGTGCGGGCCCTGGCCGGACAGATTCCGGCCACGACGGTCACCGATGCGATCGATCTGCTCGCGTCATGGGCGGGAAAGCGACTGGCGATCGTCGTCGATCTCGTCGTCCCCGCCTTGTGCCGGCCGGGCCTGGTGCACCGGTGGACCATCGACGACAAACCCGGCCCGCTGGACAGTCACGCTGTCGACGTGGCCGCCGCGCTTGCCCTCTCACGAGTGCTCGGCACCGCGCCCGGTCGGGTGATCATGTACGCGGTCGAAGGTACCGACCTCAGGCCCGGCGTCGGCCTGTCCCCTGCCGTCCGGAGTGCCGTCCCGGTGACGGCCCGTGCCATCGAGTTCGAGATAGTCGGTGGAGCCGCGGTTCCAGACACATGGCAATGCAGGAACGGTCTCGAGGGCACCCTGCCCAACGATCGCGCGCAGTGACTGCCGGTGACTGTTGACGGGCAGGTCAGTCGGGACCCCGGCGTTAGCCGTTCTCGACGTCGGATCGACTGCGGCCGACGTGCGCGTGGACTTTCGCGGCAGAACGAGAAGCGGCCGAATGAGAAAGGGGTTCTCCCCCCGTCAATGAGAGAACGACCCCTCCCTCCTTCGGTTCAGAGGCGCGCGGATCCCAGGAGGTTCAGGTTCATGCCGGATACCAGTGCGTTGTTTGCCAGAGCGAGCCGATTCGATGTGAGGCAGACGATGTTCACAAGCACTGCTTGCAGATAGATCCGCGACAACAATTGGGGGCGAATGGTTTTGGTTTCATGGGGCCGTTGAACGGGACAGCCAGTTGTGCTCGAGCGATCAGGACGTCAGAGAGCCGAGACTCCCCAACGAGCCGGCAGCGGGCGGGTGGCCGAGGTGGCGGCAGTGTTGATCACCGACATCGAGTGGCTCGCGCTCTTGATGACGTACGCGCGAGATCACGCCTGCCGGCTGATCTGATCAAGCCAATCCCCTCACGCCCCCGGCGCCGATACAGGCGCCGGGGGCGTTGCCCCGTGCAGAGAGGAACTCGAAGACCAACTCAGCGAAGCCCACCGCAGCAACCGAACGCCGCCAGATGACAGCAGCACCCGCCAACTGTCCGGGCCGCACAAAAGGGCGATCCCGGCCGCCATCAGGTGTGCGAGCGCACTCGCTGAGCGTGTCCGTGTATCCCCGGGGCTTGCGTTCTACAGCGTGCCGGCAACCTTCCATGCAGAGTGCATCGCCCCTTCGATGTAGTCGACGGATCCGGCGTCGCCTACGACGCGGACGTCGAGACCTGATGCGGAAAGTTCTTCCGCCAGTGGAGCGGCCGCCGACACGCCCGTGGCGACGATCACCATCGAAGCCCGCACCGCAAGCGTTTCCCCGCCTGCGGTGAACTCGACGGTCTTGCGGGTGATGCGCTTCAACGTGGCGTTACGGTGGATGTTGACTCCGAATTCGCGGGCATGCTTGACCGCGGTCCAACGGCGCGGCATCGCCATCGGCACACCCAGCTGTCCACCCTCTGCGACGAGGGTGACACGGGAGCCACGTTCGGCGAGGAACTCGGCCAGCTCGAGGCCGACGAGGGAGCCACCGACCACGACGACGTTGCGGGTCATCGGCAGGAACTTGAGGAACTTGGTGCTCAGGAAGCGAATCTTCTCGGGGCTCTTGGTGATTCCGATCATGCCGCCCAGGCGTCCCATGACGCGCAACAGCGGGGACTGGCCGGATACGTCGCCGGATCCGGTCATCAGTGCGCGCATGGTGTCGCCGGTGTGCACGTGCGGCAAGTTTCCGCCCGGCACGTCCGGACGGTCACGGACGGCGCCGGTTGCGACGACGACCACATCGGGGGAGAGCGCCCGGACGTTCTCGGGGGTGGCCACGGTGTTGAGCCGGACGTCGACGTCGGAGCGGCCCACTTCGTTCTTCAACCAGTTCAGGAGTCGTTCGTTGTCGGGGGTGGTCAGTGTGGAGAACCACAATGTTCCGCCCAGGCGATCGGTCTTCTCGAGGACGGTGACGCGGTGGCCGCGCTCGGCGGCAATGCGTGCGGATTCGAGACCGCCGGGGCCGGAGCCGACGACGACCACGTGCTTGCGCGCCTTGACGGCGGGGAACGGCAGCAGCGTTTCGTTGCCGAGGGCCGGGTTGACCGCGCACAGCGGGGTATCGTCCCAGAAGTTCTCCTGCACGCATACGTAGCAGTTGATACAGGGGCGAACCCGCTCGGGCGTACCAGATTTGAGCTTGTTCACCACATCGGGGTCGGCGAGGAGCTGGCGGCCCATTGCAACGAAGTCGGTGCGTCCTTCGGCGATCATCTTCTCGCCGACCTCGGGCAGCATGCGGCCGACGGTGATGACCGGGACCGACACGGCGCGTTTGATGACGGCTGCGTTGTCGGTGTAGAAACCGACCTTGTTCGGCAGCGGGCCGTCGGTGAAGTTCGCGAACGCGTTCAGCGCGGTGCCCGTGACATGGATCGCGTCGGCACCAGCCTGCTCGAGCAGTACCGCCGCGGCGGCCGCTTCGGCGGGTGCCATACCGTTGGATTCGCCGTATTCCTGGCCGGCCAGCCGCACGATCACCGCGAGACTGTCGCCGACCTCGTCCTTGACGGCGCGGACCACCTCGCACGCGAGTCGTGCCCGGTTCTCGAGCGATCCGCCGTACTCGTCGGTGCGCTGGTTCGAGTAGCTGCTGAGGAAACCGCCGAGCACGTAGTTGTGTGCGCAGTGGATCTCGACGGCGTCGCCGCCGGCGGCCTTGACGCGTCCGGCAGCTTCGGCGAACATTCGCACGAGCCAGTCCAGATCTTCCTTGGTGGCCTCGTGATAGGTGGACGTGTTGCCGCCCTGGATGGCGGCCATCTTCTTCAATTCCGCTGGGGTGCAGTCGATCATCGCGCTCATGTCGCTCGGCGGTGCGGGCTGCGAGGGCACGAGCATCGGGCGGTTCTCGAGGGTGTCGATGCGCGCGACCCGGCCGTGGTGGGTCATCTGGACGCACAGCTTGCTGCCGGCGTCGTGGGCGGCGTCGGCGAGCGCCTCGAGGCCCGGGATGAACCGGTCCTCCGACAGGCCCGGTTCTTTCTCGCTGGCGCAACCGAGTGGATATGCGACCGCGCAGCAGCCGGTGATGATCATGCCGGTGCCGCCGGCGGCGCGGGTGGCGAAGTGATCGATGTCGGGTTGGTGGATCTCACCGTCCTCGCACAGATTCATGTCCATAGCCGCGAGCACCACCCGGTTGTCGAGGGTGATCGGGCCGATGGCACCGGGGGAAAGGAGATGGGAGAAAGACTGAGTGTCACTCATGGGCACGAAATTAGTTTGTACGATCGCCGGGTCGTCCTCGGGGTGGTGTCGAACATTCTTGTGCGGCAGGTGTATACGCGATGCGCGCGTATTGCCGTCGCGTCGCGCGCGGGAACCGGCGCGTTCGGATCAAGGTTTGTAGGGCCTCCGCAGCGTTGGATGATGTCGTCGATCGGCACACAATTCGGCATCGTCGCCATCGAGGCGCGGCGCCGGAGGAGCGATGATCATCTGCTCGATCGCCTCTTAAAGGCGCTCGCGGACGGCTGGCGATCCGAGGCACGCACGAGCGCGGCGTAGACGGCGCGCGATACAGCGTTCCGCCCCTTGTGCGTGGCGCCCTGCACTTCAGTCAACGTTGTTGACAAATATCCGTCAACAGTGTTGACTTGCCGATCGTCATCAATGTTGACGAGCAGTCCGCAGAAGGGGTTGGCGCGCATGCCCGACACTCACCATCACCGCCATCCCGACTGCGACCAGGCACTAGGCCGCAGGCAGGCGGCAGCCGCACGCAGTGGCGCTCCGTCGTCGGATCGATGGCGTTCCCGCTGTTCTTCGCGGTGATGTTCGCTCTGCAACGTCGGTTGCGTTCCACAGCCCGACGCACCGCTATGTCGAAGTCGGCGTGGCCGGACCCGAGTCCGCTGCGACCACCCTCGTCGAACACCTCTCCCCCACCTGGGACAACGGGCTCGACAGCAACCGGACCACCTCACCTGTCGTTGGTGGGACTGCACCAAGCTCAACGGATGCATCATGATCTGGGAGACCCCGGGCCTGTCTGTCCCAGGTGTAGGCCAGGTCTACGGCTACGTCCGCACCGGGTGACCCGACGATGAATCACCTGGTCGAGTCCATCTGGCGTGGACGAGCGTCGCTGCAATAGCTATCCAGCCTTCGGCCGTCAGAACAGCGCCACCGATCGCTGAAAGCCACATCGAGCGCGTCGAATACATGCTGTGCGCGCGGTTTCAGGCATTCTCCCCGTCTTGTCCGTCGCCGACCACCGCTGCGCGAATGGTCTTGATGGGGAGGCCGAGTCGCGATTCGGGGCTGCGGGTGAGGAGTTCGTCGATGAATGTGGCGGCTGCGTGTGGGCGACTGGGTCAGGTTGAACCGTGCCCATGTCCAGCGGCGGTTGTCACACCGTTTGCCACGAATCGATCGGCCGAAAGCGGTCATCACACTGAACCGGGGTGTCAGTGCGATCCGCCTACGTCTGAAGAGTCCGAAGTATCAGGCATGGATGGATGAGCCCGAACCGGAGTACGGACGAGGACTAGCGATCGAGGTCGGCGAGACCGCATCCGGTGCGGAAACAGGTTTGCGCGCGCCTCACGCGAATTGGACCACTCACAACTCCGACCTGCAACGCGGTCAATCCCCGCTAAGTTCTTGACGCAAGACACGCCGGGGGAATGGTCGCGATCACGTGCGGCGCTTTCGCGCCCGACGCCCCGGCGTTCGCTGCGGAGACCGCCACTGCCATCTCCTTGCCTCCCGAACTGACGGTCACCTCGCTCACGCGATCGGAGGATGCCTTCGGCCCCGTCGTGATCTCGGGTTGCCTCCCAAACAGCGCAGCACAGCTGGAGGTCTCTCTCGAAGTCCCAGTTGCAGCCGGGTTCGACCCGATCTCGGTGCCGGTGCTGTTCGCGCCCAACCTCGCGATCGACGCCGAAGGCTACAACTCATCCACGGCAGTGCTCCCTGCGGTCACCGACTGGCTGCAGCAATTTCCCCCCGCGCCTTTCAGCCAGCTGCGCTTTACCGCGACCTGCCGCCACCCCACGCTGTCGGCCGCGGTGTGGGTCGTGCCGTACCAGCCGCCGGTCGTGGGCGCGAACCCACCCACACCTGTGCCCGCGCCGCAGCCTTTCAGTGTTGCCTGGAACTCGTCAGCAGGGTGACGATCCGCCGACTACCGTGACCATTCACAGCGGCGATTTCACGCATCCGCGCAAGCCGGCCGGTTTACCGATGACTTATTTTATGTCCTGGTAGACAGCGGGTTTGACGGCTCACCACATCGACAGCTGATCTGGACCGGGCGAGTCTGGGCATCGTCGAACTACTCGAAGGACGCCCCCCTCCCGACCCCGGCGCAGGCCGACGATGCACGCCAGCCTATGACCGCCGCACTGGTGTCAGCGGCCGCAGCTATCGTGCGCGCATACCTGCAACGACGGGAGACCCGAAATTGTGTGGACGCTACGCATCGACCACGACCGACAAGGAACTGCGCTCACTGTTCGACGTCGTCGACTCCGTCGGCGCTGAGCTGCCGCCGTCCTACAACGTCGCCCCCACCCAAGAGGTACGCGTCGTGCTCGAACGTGCGCCCCGTCACGAGCCGACAGCGGGCGCAGAGAGGCAGCTCAGGACGGTCAAATGGGGATTGGTGCCGGCCTGGTCAAAGGACCCCAAGATCGGATCCAGGCTGGTCAACGCCCGCTCGGAGACGATCACCGAGAAGCCCAGCTTCCGGTCGGCCGCCGTGAAGCGGCGCTGCATCATCCCCGCGGACGGCTACTTCGAGTGGATGAAAGACCCTGAGGGCAAAAAGATCCCATACTTCCTGCACGGCAACGAGCCGGTCCTCGCGATGGCCGGCCTCTACGAACTGTGGCCGGATCCATCCAAGAGCGAGGACGACCCGGACCGTTGGCTATGGACCACGACCGTGGTCACCACCCAAGCGACCGATGCCACCGGGCACATCCACGACCGCTCCCCCGTGATCCTGCCCCCGTCGTTCTGGGAGCACTGGCTCGACCCCACGATCACCGACAAGGGCGAGGTGCAGGCGATGGTGAACTCCATCCCCGAACCGCACCTGATCCCGTACGAGGTGAGTACTGCGGTGAACAGTGTGCGGAACAACAATCCGAGCCTGCTTGACCCCATCAACGCCTAACGCACTCCCGGTCAATGCCGCTTTTCGGCGAGTACAGGGGGCGTGACACTCTCCAAATTCGGAAAACTTCCGATTCCGTCGCCCGCAGGAGCTGCGCGCACGCTTCGCCGTCGCGACATCACGAGTCCCCTTTCCTTTATTACCAGGCAATATAAGATTGCTTATAGAGAGAGTGACAGGACGATCATGATGAAGCCCGAGCAGCTCGTCGTCGACTACAGCCGCAACAAGGCCCGCGAGACGGCCGCCCACATCGCCAAGCTGCGCGACCTGCGCCAACTCCACGAACTCGGATACACCCAGGTCAAGCTGGCCAAGCTCGTCGGAGTGAGCCAGCCGACGATCAGCGACATGCTGCGCCGGGCCCGAATCGCGGCCCCCGACGTACGGCCCGGTACACACGGCGGCACCCCGTACGAGATCGCGGCCCGCTACGCCGCCGGCGAGATCGACCGGGTCCTCGCACTGCGCGAGCTGACCGCCTGGCAGTACGACCGCCCCGCCGAGACGAACCCGTTCTCCTGGGTGAACGACGGCACCCCAGTCATCGAGGGCAGCTTCAACATCCAGATTGGACGCGCCCTGCGCGACGGCTTCCTCGCCGACGAGGACTACGACGACCTGCTGAACGCGCTGGCGGACGACTGAACCCGTGCTGACACCTGACGAGATCGAATCCCGCCGCGCCTATCTCGCATCCCTGTCCACCGGAGACGGCCCCCTTCAGCCTGACGCACACTTCGCCTCGGTGAACAAACGTCGCTGGTTCCGGACCATCGACGGGGTCCGGACGCCGAGGATCGCCCGGCTGAGGCTGCACGAGCAGATCCTCGAGCAGTGGCGAATGTCGAAGCCGATGTAGCCGAGGAGCGTTGCGCATTCCTCATGGCCGGCCCATTCGGACCAGGTAAGTCGCCCACGCGCGAGCGGCTGTTTCGCTGCGATCGGCACGCCGAGCGGCCGGTGTCCGACCTGAGCCGGGCCGGCTACACGATCCAGGTCGTCGACGTCGACGCATCGCAGGGCGTCGCCGCCGAGCGCATCGCGGCCAGGTAGCGCCGGGGCCTCCTCCAGGCGCTCAACGAGCCCGCCGATCCCGCCGCGCAGCTCGGTGGCCGGGGAGCAAGCAGGAAGTCCGTGACCGAGGTCAACGCGCTCGCGGGCAGCGCAGGAACTGCGACGTGGGAGGCCAGCGATCCTCGAAGCGCTAGCCGTGCAAGGCGATCCCCTACGGCCTTCAGGACAACCGCAGTCTCCCGCGAGCACTCCGCCTGCGCCGAAACCCGCATGGTCCGAGGGATACGAGTTGTAGGGCTGCTGGTCTCCCGCTGCGTCCGCCGCAACCCTGTCCCAATGGTCATGCGGGCGGTTAAGTCGCAGTCAAAATCTCCTTCAGAACCCCTTCCTGGAACGTCCGTGCTTGCCGACCTGAGGGCGGGGGCTCACCGGACCGTGCGGCAACGGACTGCTCGATCACCTCGACCGGCCGGTAACCGGCCACGAGTAGCTGGCGCCCGCGTCGACTTTGGACAGCCACCGCCCGTAGCGATGCCGGGCCAGCGCCCGGCAGGCCCCGAGGACCGCGTCATCGGCTCCGGCTGCAGGTCGGTCGTCAGCCTGACTGGGCAGTGCCATCCACCAATGCAGTGAGTCGATCAGCAGTCGCCGCAGAGCATCCGGCGGTAGCTCGGCAAAGGCCTCGGGTGCCGGTGGCCCAACCAATACCCGGCCGCTTTGATACAGGATGCTGCGGTCCAGTCCGTACCAAAACTTCCCGTCGCCCGCCGGGCGGTCCGCAGGTTGAAGGCTCTGCCGGAAGGCCATGGCTGGGCCGTCGTTCAACTCGAGCTCGAAGCCTGGGTTCGCGGTGCCCGACTGCGCCGTAGCCACGGTGTAGACCACCAGTTCCAATCCTCGCGCCGGACACGGAAGGGATCTGTGTCGCAATCGAGCGATCAACTCCCGCTTGGCAGCCTCGCTCAGTTGGCCGCGGCAGAGCAGGACGATGTCGATGTCGCTGCGGCCAGGTTGGAAGGCGTTCAGGGCCAATGAACCGGCGGCGTACGCCCCGACGAAATCTGTGTCGAGCACCCCCCGGGCAGCCTTGACGACGGCATCGAGGTACGGCTCCACATAGATGTCCGGCACCATCTCATCATCCCCGGCGCCGACGTCTGAGGGATCTCAAAATGCAGTGGCCTTCCTCGGTTCCAGCTCGCTTGTGGGTGACGAAACCGTTCAGGAAAGCGCCAATTCGGACCGTGTGGTGGGTTGGGGCTACCTCGGGGATTCGTATCGACGGTCGGCGCCTGCGGTGAGCCGGTGGGCCAGGTCGCGTATGACGTCTCTGGGGGTATCGGGGTGTTCGACAACGCACCGGCGATTCAGGCCGGCAAGGACTGCGGGAGTCCAGTCGAGTTGTTCGGCCCGGATACGGACCCTGACCCACGGGCCGGTGTTGGTCGGCGGTGAGTCGATCTCGTGGATGGCCGCGATCCGATAACCCTCCGGCAGGCTCGGCGCGGTGGTAACCCGTGCCGGCGGTGATTCGCCGTCACGCGAGGTAGGTGCCCAGTGCGTCGAGCAGGCCTCGGGTGCCTTCCTCGCGCCCCTGGCCGTCAGCCCAGAACTGGTCGAAGAAGACGCCGTGCTCGACGTGCGTGAATCGGGTACCCGCATCGGTCGGCTCGAATTCCAACGAGGCTACGGACGTCGACATGTGGGCCCCGTCGAGCCACATGTCGTACGTCGTGACGATGCGGATGTGTTCGACGATGTCGGTATATGTGGCCTCGTATCGTGAGACTGGACCGTTGTGGAATTTGCCCTCGTCGACGTCGCGTCCGCCGACTCGGAAGTCGAACGCCCACTCGCGAGTCTCCACACGGTCGCTGTCACCCCACCAGCCCAGCTTCTGATTCTCGTCGGCGAACGCATCCCAGACGCGCTCGAGAGGGGCGGGGTAGTCGCGGGTCAGGGTGAATCCGGAGCGAGCGAGTCTGTGTTCCATCGTCATCACTGCGTCCTATCGCGTCAGAGAGACGTGGATTACGCCGCTCTCCGCTACTTCTGTCGAAACTTTGTGGGTGAGTTCGAAGCCGCGCAGGTCGTCCCACAGTCGATGACCACGGCCGAGGAAAATCGGAGCCACCAGGAGGTGCAGGTCGTCGACCAGCCCGGCACGCAGGAAGTCACGCGCCGTGCGGTACCCACCGCCGATGCGCACATCCAGGTCGCCCGCGGCCTCCGTCGCCTCGGCGAGCACTTCCTCGATCGCGGTGTCGCGGAAGTGGAACGTGGTGCCGCCCTTCATCGGGAGAGACGGACGCGGTGCGGTGTGGGTGAGCACATAGACCGCGGTGCCGAACGGCGGTGCGTCGCCCCACCAGCCTTTCCACTCTGCATCGTCGGGAAAGCTGTGGAGGCCGAACATCCCCGCGCCCATAATCTCGGAGCCGACTCCCTCGACGGACGCCATGGCGTATCGGTTGTCGATGCCGGTCGTGCCTGCGCCGCTGGTGTCGCCGAAGACGGTCTCCCGGAATGCGCGGGTAGCTGCGTACGCAGCTGTGAGGCGCTCCCAGTCTTCACCCATCGGGTTGTCAGGTGTCGGGTCGGACGGCGTGTAACCGTCCAGAGAAGCGAATAGGTCCATACGAACGCGGGTCATGTCATATTTCCTTCGGGGTCGTGAGCGCCAGGTGGATGCCGAGCCGGTCGGCTTGATGTTCTGCGGGGGTTCGCTGCTCGCCGAGCCACAGGTGAAGCACGTCGAGGGCACCTGGTCGCAGCCGCACGGTGCGGACGCGCCCGTGCTTCTCCGACGTAACCACTCCCGCGTTCTCGAGGACGCGGAGGTGCTGCATGAGTGACGGCAACGCCATCGAGAATGGTGCCGCGAGATCGGAGACGATCGCAGGAGACTTCGCCAGCCGCTCCACGACGGCCCGGCGCGTGGGATCCGCGAGAGCGCGGAGCACTGCGTCGAGCTCATCGAGATACTTAGGCATATACCTAACGTTAATCGGAGTCTGGGATTTGGCAAGCACATCCGATGCAAGCCGGAAATTCTGCCGATAATTGATGGGCAGATGGCGATGTGGAGATTCACCAAACCGGCTCTTCAACAAACCGTCCCCGACCGACGTCGCCGTTGCGGCTTCCCTGGCGGCTCGGCGACTGCCTCACCAGCCGAGGATCCCGGCACGCTGGGCACGCCCGGGCTCCGGGTCGCGGGTCCAACCCCACAGCTCGACGAATCCGGAAGTCATCGGTCACCGTCCCCCGTGCATCCGCCGCCCCTCGCTCGTACCGCCATCCCCCTGTCGGAGATTCGGGTCGATCAGTGCGGGAGGTGCCCGGCTACCGGGACGGAATTCAGTGCACGTCCAGGAAGCCGCCGCGGTAGGTGCTCGCCCGTGAAATTCAGTGGCCGAGAGTTCAGTGACCGGGCCGGGTTCAGTGTCGCCGCCGGATGAGGCGCCGAGTTCGTGTTCGTGGTGAGGGGAAGGTTCTTGTCACTGACGCGGTCGACGGTACGGGCATGGTGAGGCAGGTCCCCGAACGAGCGTTGCCCTCCACCCGCGAGGAGGGTTGGAGGGCAACGTGATCAGCGTGTCGGCACGGGCAGAAAGGGTTAGCTGCCGAAGATCGGGCCGAGGGATCCGAGGGATCCGGTCGCGGGCGGGTTTATCACTGGTGCAGCGGCGACGTTGACGGTCACGGTGAGCGTCAGATCAGGATTGACACCGTTGGTCGCGTGCAGGGTGAACGTGTATTGCCCTGCTGCGGTGGGGGTTCCGCTGAGAGTGCCGTTGGTGAACGTCATACCGGCGGGCAGCAACGCCGGATCGACCACCGTGACGGTCGGTGACGGATTACCGGTGACAGCGAATACACGCGTCAATTCAGTCCCGACAACAGCATCCAAGACGACAGGTACGGCGTCGGTGAACATCGGAGGGGCCGGCGCCGCGGCAACGTCGAGAGCGACGGCCAGGGTGGCCGGGTTTCCGACACCGTTGTCGGCAGTGATGGTGACGGGGAACGATCCTGTGGCGGTAGGTGTTCCGGTCAGGACACCGGCCGGACTGAGGGCGAGTCCGGTGGGAAGTCCGGTGGCGGTGAGGGTCGGGGTGGGGTTTCCGGTGACTGTGAAGGTGTGAGTGAGGGCGGTTCCGGCGATGCCGTTCACGGTGACCGGACCGACATCGACGAACGCCGGAGCTGAAGTAGGTGGCGGCTTCAGCGCCAACGAATGGGTGCCGCCCGCGGCGATGGCGGTGTAGCCGGAGCCTGTCGGGGCGTTGGTCTGTCCGTCGCCGTTGTATCCCCAGGCTGCGATGGTGCCGTCGGCCTTCAGCGCCAACGAATGGGTGCCGGCGGCAATCGCGGTGTAGCCGGAACCCCCCGGGACGTTGCCCTGCCCCTCGCCGTTGTATCCCCAGGTTGTAATGGTGCCGTTGGCTTTCAGCGCCAACGAATGGTTGAAGCCGGCGGCGATGGCGGTGTAGCCGGAACCGCCCGGAGTGTTGGTCTGCCCGAAGGCGTTGTTTCCCCAGGCCGTGATGGTGCCGTCAGCCTTCAGCGCCACCGAATGGACACCGCCGGCGGCGATGGCGGTGTAGCCGGAACCGGCCGGGTCGGTGGCCTGCCCGTAGTTGTTGCGGCCCCAGGCCGTAATGGTGCCGTCGGCCTTCAGCGCCAACGAATGGTTGGTGCCGGCGGCGATGGCGGTGTAGCCGGAACCGGCCGGGGCGGTGGCCTGCCCGTAGTTGTCGCGGCCCCAGGCCGTAATGGTGCCGTCGGCTTTCAGCGCCAACGAATGGGTGCCGCCGGCGGCGATGGCGGTGTAGCCGGAACCGGCCGGGACGCTTATCTGCCCGTAGCCGTTGTGTCCCCAGCCTGTGATGGAGCCGTCGGCTTTCAGCGCCAACGAAAAGCCCTCGCCGCCGGCGATGGCGGTGTAGTTGCTGCCGGCCGGGGCGTTGATCTGCCCGAGGTTGTTGCTTCCCCAGGCAGCAATGGCGCCGGGGGCTGCGACCGGCACCCCGACTGGTACGGCCGTGGCAGCGCCCGCGCCCGCGAGGGCCAGCGCTCCGGAGGTCAGCAGGGCAGCCAGTCCTCGAAGGTGCCGGCGTCGGGGTGGTCGGTGGCGGTGATCGAGCAGTGCCATGGTGGTGTGTGCCTTTCCGGCAGAGTCCGCACGGGGTGCGGTGCGGCTACGGAAAGTAACCACGAATACAGAACATAACGAGCAATCCCCTTGATAAACGAGTGTCGGTGGCGATTGGTCCAGGTTGGGGCTCTGTTCCGTCATCGGCCGTTGCCGAGGCATCGAAGGAACATCGAAGACTCAGACGCGACCATGCGACCGGAGAAGCACGTTCAGATCACTGGTCGACGGTCACCCGGCTGGAGAAATTGTTTTGATCAGCTAAATCGACTGCAACAGTAGTGGATTCGTCATGCGCCACAGAACGCTGACGAATCTCTGCGAGGTCCGCGAAGCTCGCGGCAGTAGGTGCTTCGCCCGCGAAATCAGTGGCGGAGAGGTCGGCAACCGGACCGGGTTCGGCGCCGCCGCTCGATGAGACGTAGTACTGCGGTCACGAGATTCGGACTGTGATTCTCTACTGCGGATGCAGTACGAGCTGTCGGTGAAGTCAGCGGCCCGGGGTACGCCCGGGCGAGACGATGCCCAACTCGTAGGCGCGCACGACGAGCTGCGCCCGATCGCGGGCACAGAGTTTGGCCATCGCCCGGTTCACGTGGGTTTTGGCGGTGAGCACCGTGATCCCCAGCGTGCGCGCGATCTCGTCGTTCGCGGCGCCGCCCGCCACCTGAACCACCACCTGACGCTCGCGGGGGGTCAGATCGTGCAGCAGGCTCTCGCCGCGAATCGCCGACCCGACGGGCCGCGCCAGGAACTCATCCACCAACAACCTTGTGGCAGTGGGCGAGAGCGGTATGGTCCCGCGCGCCACCGAGCGAACAGCGTCGAGTAACTCCGACGGCCGCGCATCTTTACCCAAGAACCCAGTTGCACCCGCACGCAGCGCCTTGGCAACGTTCTCGTCGAACTCGAATGTCGTCAGGATCAGCACGCGTGTTCGCGCCAGCAGCGGATCGGTCACGATCGCTCTGGTCGCCTCGATGCCGTCGAGGTTCGGCATGCGAATGTCGAGGATCGCCACATCGGGCACCGTCCGACGCGTCGCGCGGATGGCTTCGGCGCCGTCGCGCGCTTCGGCTACTACCTCCAGGCCTCGTTCGGAGTCGACGAGCAGACGCAATGTACTGCGAAAGAGTGCCTGGTCGTCGGCGATGACCACCCGTATCGTCATCGGCTCCGCACCTCGTGCAGTGACGGGAGCGGGAGTTCGACGGAAACCACGAACAGGTCTCCGTCGATATCGTCGGCGTCCAGGCGCCCGCCCGCGGCACGCACTCGCTCGCGCATTCCGGCGAGCCCGAAACCGCCGCCGCCCTCACGCCTTCTCGCTGCGGCGATTCGGTTTTCGAGCTCGATGGTCAGCGTCGACAGTCGGTACGTCATGGTCAGCGTCACCGGCTGACCGGGGGCGTGTTTGGCGGCGTTGGTGAGCGCTTCCTGGATGACCCGGTAGGCGGCGAGCTCCACGTCCGGGGTGGCCGGGCGGACACTGCCCCACACGTGTGTCCCCACGTCGAGGCCGGACGCGAGGGCCGCGTCGACGAGCGCGGCCACATCGCCCAGTCCTGGCACCGGCCCTCGCGGCTCGTCATTGTCGGCACGAAGCATTCCGACGAGTCCCTTGATCTCGCGCAGCGCTGCCTCGGAGTTCTCGTGCATGCCGGCCAGTGCCTGCGCTGCGAGTTCGGGGCGGTCGAGCACATGGCGCGCGGTCCCGATCTGCAAGTTGAGGGCGGTCAGGTGATGCGCGACGACGTCGTGGATGTCGCGGCTGATGCGCAGCCGCTCCTCGGTGACCCGACGCTCCGCTTCGGAGTCGTAGAGAGCTGCCGACACTTGCGCGCGTGTCTCCACCGCCGTCACGTAGCGGTTGCGGGCTCGTGTCACACCGCCGATGCACGCACCCAGTAGCGGCCAGCCGATCAGTCCTATCCGTTCGACGAGCAGCCACTGCGGGCCGAGTACCACGCCGGCACAGGTCAACGCGACACATACCGCGGCTGTCGCCGCCATCGTCGTCCGCGCTTCGAATCGTGAAGCGAGCGTGCACAAACAGACGCTGAGCGGCAAGGTGGCGGCCGCGTTGAACTGGCCCGAATACGCAATGTAACCGACGGTGCCTGCGGTGGTGATCGCGAACGCCCACCACGGGTGGGTGCGTTTGACCGTGAGTCCGGCGGCAGACGATGCGACGATCAGTGCGGCGATTGTCGACGTGTCACCCGGACGGCCGCCGCGCTGTTCGAATCGCACCGCGATCACCGCGCACACCGCGACGAGCACCGCGACCACACTCGCCGTCAGCACAGGCCGCCGATACGACAACTGCACCCACCGCTCCACCACATCCATGAGAAGAAGAATAGGAGTCCAGTGGGTATTCGCGGCAGTATTCTACTGCGGACGCATTACGCCGGAAGGCAAGAGAATTCGCGGAGCGCCAGGCTCGAACACCGCGCCTGCGTGAGGCAGCTCGCCCCGGTGAGTGCCCTCACGTATCTCGTGAGGGCCTGCCCGGTCAGCACGGGAAACTATCCCACTGGCTGACGGAGGCGCTGCCGCATGGCTTCGTAGAGCACGACGGACGCCGCGTTGGCGGCGTTGAGAGAACTGGCCGAGCCTGTCATGGGGATGCGGATCAGTCGGTCGACGCCGTCGCGCCATGCCGCGCTCAGCCCGGTCGTCTCGTTTCCGACGACGAGCAGCGTCGGCACGGTCAAGTCGACGTCGTACACATCGGCGTCGCCGTTCTCGTCCGTTCCGAGGATCTGGATCGGGACGCCGGCGGCGTGATGGGACGCAACCCAATCCCGGACATCTCGCGGGGACGGCACACGAACCGTCGGCACGGCGAACAGCGATCCCGTGCTCGCCCGCACAGCGCCACTGTCGTACGGGTCGGCCGCGTGACCGGTCACGATGACACCCGCAGCACCGAACGAGTCCGCGGAGCGGATAACCGAACCGAGATTTCCGGGACTCGTGGGCCGGTCGAAGACGACGCCGAGAAAGTCGTGCGCGACAGCGATGCGTCCAAGGTCGTCCCCGGGGAGGGCGACTATCGCGAGGAGTTCCGGGGCATCGTCCGCCTTCTCGCCGAGTTCCGCGATCAGCTCGCGCGAGACGGCGAAATGCTCACCTCCAGCCCTCTTCAGCACGTTCCGCGCCCACTCGGACAGTCGGCGATCGGCGTCGAAAAGAACGGCCTCGACAACCCAACCTTGGTCGAGTGCGATCGTGATGGGCCGCACCCCCTGTACGACGAACGCGCGCAGGCGCTGCCGCTTGTTGCGGTTCGTCAGAAGCGAATGCCATTGCTGGAAACGGGCGTTACGCGTGGTGATCTTGAGGACCGGCGGCATGCCGACACCTTATGAGTAGCCGCGCCGCATTGCACCTCAGTACTTCTCTACCGTGAAACCGACGCCGCACAACCAGCGTCCACCCAACGCCACCGGTCCCGCCTGCCTCGGCCAACAGCTGAAAAGGAATCCTCCGTGCTCATCGGCCGAGCGAAATAGGGCGCCAGCACATCAGAGTCTCCGACGCTTTCGTCACGAAGCGTCTCCTGGCCGGCGACCACCCCACGAATGGTCGGCAACCGGCTAGAGACCACCGGCACGAACACGCACCGGAAGGGTGCCGGCACGAGCGAAGGCGGCGCTGCCGGGCACGGTTCCGTTGCGGCGGACCCTCACCGAGAACACTTGCCGGGCCACGACCCGTCCGGCCAGTCCATCACTGACCTGATCACGAGCCCCCGGTCGACGAACCCAGGCTTGTCGGTGAAGGGCCGTGGGGCATGCCGTGTAGGTCACACCCCGGGGCTGCGTCATTCGCCTGGTGTGCAGCGCCGAAGACCCGCGGGTTGATGAAATCCAGCTGGTTGATCCCCAACGTCCCCGTCACCGGGTTGGCCGGGTCGAAGAGCATGTTCGTCAACTTGGCAGGGGGCGATGCCTGATCTTCGTCGAGGCTGACCTTAGCGAACCAGTACGGCGCCAGGATGTCCTGTCCGTCAGCGGTGGAGTAGTCGCGGACGTTGAGCGCAGCGTTCGCCGGCTGGTTCTTCCACACGTTCACCTGCTTGTACCAGACCACCGGGAGCACTTCTTCTCGACACGACATCGACTGCGCGGACCGAAAGGGGGTGCCGCGGAACAGCCAGGGAATCACGAGCGGGACCAACTTCTCGGCGGCGGATCGCTGGGCGGCAAGGGTGAGGTTTGCGATCGTCGGACCGGTGTCGTTGGGCAGTGTCCACTTGGTGGTGGGCAGCTTGGCCGTGGTGGCGGTGAGTTTTCCGTAGTCGCTGAGGACGAGCAGCGTGAGGCCGGTGATGCTGCGGGAGGTCGCCAGCATCTGCGCGCGGGCCGTTCGCCCCAGCTCGGAGGCGCGGACCTGCACATCGTTGACGAGTTGGGGCGGCCCGGATGGCTGGCTGAGGTAGGCACCGAGCCCGAACGCTGCGGAGAGTCCGGCGGCCACCGCGCTCACCGGCGGGCCGGCGAAGCCGCCGAGCGCGACGATCTTGCCGATGAGCCCCAGAACGTACGAGGTGGTTCCGGAGTCGGGCGCGCCGATGGAGTCGATGACCGTCTTGGTGATCTTGTCCAGGTCGATGGTGCCCTGCTGTGCCGCCTCGCCGAAGGGTTGCTGCAGGGCGGCGAAGTAGGTGCGAACTCGGTTGACCATGGAGATCTCGATTGCGAGTTGGGTTCGGACCGCGGCGTAGTCGGCTGCAGTGAAGTTCCGGCCGTCTCCGGGATAGTCCAGCCGGTGCGAGTCGAGGTCGGTCGCCACCGTGTGCCAATCGGCCTTGAAGGAGTGGTAGTACTCGGTGCGCACCGAGCAGGACGGCGTGTCCTGCGCGCAAAGCCCCAGAGTGCGGCCGATGTAGAGCTCCGCGGCGGCGGTTCCGGCCGCGGTGGTGCCGGAGTGGCCAGTGCTGAAGGCCGGGAACGATTGCGGCGCCTGATATGAGATATCGACCAGCTCGGTGTTGGTTCCACCGGCCGGGCCCCCGGAAGTGGGAGTGAGGACCATGTCGCGGTTGCGGGCCAGGCCGCCGGCGATCGGCCCGGGCCTGCCCAGGATCGAGCTCGCCTCGATCGCGGCGGGACCCGCCGTGAGGCTGCCCACCAGGCTGTAGTCGGAGTCGGCAGTGAGGTTGTTGAAGGCCAGCCGGTTCCCGCCGAGCCGCTCGATCCAGACCGCGGCGTCGCTCCACCCCTGGAACCGGGCGGTGGGGTGGCCGATGCTCTGGACCACGACGATTGATCCGCTGGACTGCGCGGCGTCCTGAATCTCGGTCGCCAACCTCGTCTGCGCGGCGGCGTCGTTCGAGGTCCCGTTCGTGGCGACAGTGACGTTCTTGGTGTTCACCAGCCCATGGTCGAACGCGAGTACCTGGAACCCGGACTGACCCGCGCCGAGCACCTGGGAGCTGGCGGTCGCATAGCGTTTGTGGTCGAACAGGACCTCGCTCGCGCCCGGCGTGCCAGCGGTGTTGGTGGTGTCGAACGTCGGGTTCTCGGGGTTGACCACCCCGTACTGGTCGGTGGCGGTGTTGACCTGCAGGTACCCGGACACGTTGCCCCGAGGACCGTTGCCGACGCCCTTGTCGACTGTGATGAACGCACCGCCCGCGGCTCCTCCGGGGATACCGACGACGGAGAAGGCGTGGCCGGACAGCAGCAGAGAGCGCTCGTCGTTGGTGAAGGGCCGCCCGCCGAGGTAGCTGACCGCACCTGCCAGCGCGTCGAGGTTGCGCTGGTCGGCGACTCCGCGGAAGCCGCTGATGACCATCAGGTAGCCGTTGGTGCGGGGGTAGCGGCGCGCGATATCGGACAGGTTGGTCGTCCACCCGATGTTGACGGTCCCGGACTCCTTGACTTCACGCGTGCCGCGGTCGATCACCGCGATGGAGTAGTGGTTGCGGTCGGTGGTGTCGCGCACGTCCTCCCCGTTGATTTTGATCACACTGCCGGGCGCCCTGGAGAGAGCCTCGAACGTCACTCCGATCGGCGGATCGGCGGGCCGTCCCGCGACCGGCGCAAAGCTGTTGAACGGGGCCGACAGCCCACCCGAACTGTCCCCAACGGAGCTGTCCCCGGCCGAGCCGGTGCCGACCGAGCCGGTGCCGACCGGGGTGAGGGCCTGTTGCGCCGCGGCGACCGTGGGGACCCCCAGCGACGCCGCCACGAGTCCCAGCGCCACCGACCCGACAACGAATCCACGTACCGCTAGCCGTTCAGCGGTGAACCGTCCGGAACGCGGCATGGTCCAACCGGGCATGTTCACCTCGTGTGATCGCGTGGACGAGGCAGGATCGACAATCCCCTCGAATCACGAGAAATCTACGCTGCGCAAACAGCACGTAAACGGCCTTTGACCATAATGTTCACGATAGATTTGTCTTCAGGTGCCCAGGGCAGTGACCGTGCGGAAGGCGCTGACGGCAAATTGGCAACTGCGTTGACGGTAGGCATTCCCCGACGAACGTGGGGAGACATTGTCGAGCCGCCTGCGCCAGGCCCGTGACGAAGCTATGAGCCTTGCGGGACTGCGGATCTCGCGATGTACGGCGGACCCGGCACGGCCGACGTCAGCGGCGCGCATCCATCGGCCGCCCGCCACACCCAATGCCCTAGACGGTGACGTCAGAGTAGGGCATCTGCTCGGACACCCAGGGGAATACGACCTCCATGAGCAGCAGCACGAGCGCCACCGCGAGAACGATCGCCAGCAGGGCCTTCACCGGTCGGGGTCCGGGAAGTGCACGCCAGAGGTAGCCGTACATCTATCTACTCCTGCAATGCCGCGGGCATTGCGCCCGAGGACTTAGGGATGGATTCGACGCGAACAGCATGCACGATCATGCGTTCGGCGTTCGAGAACAGCGGATGGCACGTGGTGAGCGTCAAAATGCTTTCGAGCTCGGGGCCAGGCTCGACCCACGCGGCGCCGGGCAGCGGGTTGACGACCGCGATGTCGTCGGGCGTGGTGATGTGTCGACCCTGGAGGTGCGCGTAGTCGCCGTCTGAGACGCTATCGGCCCGCTCGGGGCTCAGGCAGGCTTCTGCCGTCGCACGCCGCGCGGGCGAGACGGTCTCGAGTGGGAGCACACGGTAAGTCACCCATTGGAATTCGGTCTCCACGACGACGGCGTCGCACGCATCGAGCCGATCCAGATGCTGGAACACAGCACCGGTACCGATGCGATGCCCGGCAAGAGCGAAGTTGCCGGCTTCGCCGGGCATCTGCGTGTCGGGGTAGTGGCCAGGGCCGGCGCGCAGGTCCTCGTTGCGAGTGCCCTCGACAACCGCGTAGGCGACGTCGAGAGCCGGAATATGCACGCGCGCAAACCCTTCGCCGAGCGCCGGGGCCGGAAGGGCGACCGGCTCGTCACCGGTCGCCCCTGTGCCCCAGGACTCGTCCAGGCTTCTGTCGACCTCGTCCTGCAGACGCCCCGAGACGAAGTTGGTCCAGTACGCCTCGTAGAACACGTAGAGGAGGAGGACGGCCCCCACCGTGAGGAGCAGTTCACCGACGACCCGGCCTGCATTCGGCCGGGTCCGCTCCGGCCCCGGAACTTTCGTATCGCGCATGGGCCGGAGCCCCCTCCACAGGTGTGTCGAACCGGCTAGCTGCCCAGGTTGATCGCGGCGCTTCCGGCGCCACCGAGCAGATCATAGAGAAGAACGGACAGCCGACCGAGACCGTCGATCACGGCGGAACCGGTGGTCTGGACGTCGAAGGTGAGAGAGAGCGGAAGGACGAGCACGGAGAATTCTCCTTTCGAGGGCGGCCGAGCGATCGGCCGCGAGGTCTCTGGTCCGCTGGTGAGCGGTATTCGATCGGTGCGGCAGCGGTGCAGGGCGGGTGCGACCAGGTCAGTCGCACCCGCCCCACTACCGTGTGCCGGCCGAGGGGCTATCCCTCGCCGGACATCCGCCTACGGTTACGCAGCGTCAGCCAGGCGCCACCGGCGATCAGCACGAGCGCTGCACCGGCGATCCAGACGACGTTCGCACCCGTCACGGGCAGGGACGACTGGTCCGGAGCCGGCTTGCTCGGTGCCGGCTTGCCCGGAGCACCGTTGTGCCCGGTGTCACTCGGCTTCTCCGGCGAACCCGATCCGACCGGCGAACCCGGTCCGACGGGCTCACCCGGCTGGTTGGTCACCGGCGGGGTCGGCAACCCCGAGCCCGATCCCGGCGGAATCAGCGATCCGCCCCACGGGGGCAGCGGGATCGGGAGCGGGATGATGATCAGCCCGTTGCTGCTGGTCTTGTTCTCGAGACCCAGCACCACCGACTCGTTCGCGTCACCGGTGAGGGTGACGGAGACCGCGGTCGAAGCGCCGTCGACCTTGACGACGTCCGCGCTGCCGTCCTTGACGCTCCACACGACCTCGCCCCACTTGACGTTGGTCACGTCAGTGAAGGCACCGGTCTCTGCGAAGGTGATCTCCGTGTCGACCGGGAACTGGACCCGGCCGTCGACGACCGCGGCGTCACACTCGGCGGTCGGGGTGACCGAAGCGCCCGGCTTCACATCGAGGACGCAGGAACGCGCCTCGTCGTCGACGTCCATCCACGTGGCCGTGACCTGGAAGGTCGTGGACTCGTGCCCGGCCACCTGGTTGCCCTTGGGCCCGGTCACGATCTTGTCGATGTCCACGTCCGTGGTCGGGATCGGACGGTTGTGGATCTCCACCACAGCCTCGGCGCCCGGCTCGATCGTCACGGTGTCGCGGTAGTCGGGATCACCGGCGTCCGCCGCGACGTAGTAGTACGGCCGCGCCCAGGAGATTCCGGGCAGGGCAGCAGGATCGACCTCGGAGAAGGTGACCACGGTGTTCCGCGGCAGAACGTCGCCGGACTTCCAGCTGAAACCGTTTCCTGCATCGAGGGTGATGGTCTCGCCCACTGCCGGGAAATCAGTTCCCTCGGGAAGTGCCGGATCGATGTTCTCGACCCGAACCTCGAACTCCGCACCCTCGGGCAGGTCGGCATCGGTCGCGGAGATGAGGTCATCGCCGTTGAGGATGAACTTCGCGAACTCGACCGAGCCGTACTTCCACAGCGCCTCGTTCGTCAGGGTGACGAGGCGACCGTCGTTCGGAGCGTCGGAGACGATGCCCGTCGCGGTGCCGTCGGCGTTCGAGACGAGCCAGGAGTCCCCGCTCGGGTCGGTACCCCAGGCGATCGTGCCCCACTCGACGGCGTCGACCCCGGGACGCGCCTTCTCGGTGAAGGTCACCTCGGTGCCGACCGCGAGTGCGACGCCGAGCGGCGTGGCAACGCCCTGCTTGACGGTCAGGTCCTGGGTGACGTACTCCGTGCCGTCCTTCCAGCGGGCCTGGACCGTGAACTCCTCGTCGTCGCCGACAGCCTCGGCCGCCTCGCCGCCGATCTGCTTGACGATGCGCAGGGTGCCGTCGTTGGTGTCGACGAAGTTCTTCACCTCGACCTGGCCCCGGTCCTTGCCGATGGTCACCACGGCAGAGCCGGGCGCCCCGGTCGTGACGTCCCCGGTGTACGCGGGCACGCCCCAGGCGAGACCGCTACCGTTCGCCGGGACCGTCTCGGTCAGCGTGACCTTGGTGCCGCCGGGCAGGTTCTCGCCGAACGAAACCGGGCTGCCGTCCTTCGGAAGCGCGAGCGTCTTGGACTGCGGTCCGGCCGCGTCGGTCCAGGTGGCGAGCACGTCGAAGGTGGCCGGCACGTTCTTGTTGAACGCCTCCGGTCCGGTGAGCGACTTCTTCAGGTCGAACGAGCCGTAGGTGATCTTGGCCTCGTTGGTGACGGAGACCGCGTTCGCCGCGGCGTTGGTGCCGATGGTGAGCGTCTTCGGGTTGATCACCGGCTCCGACCACGTCACACGGTCGGTGTTCAGCGGCAGGACCTCGGTGAAGGTAACCTTCGCTCCGATGGGCAGGCCCGTCAGCTCGAAGTGCTGATCCTTCTTCAGGGTGATCTCGCGAACCTCGGCGCCGGTGGCGGCGTCGTCGTCGTCGATCTGGGCCTTGATGACGAAGGATTCGTTTCCGGTGAGGTCACCGAGCCCGTCACCCACGACGGTCTTGGTGATCGTCGCCTTCCCGAGGACGGCGTTGTTGACCAGGGTGACACCGATGTTGGTCTTCGGTGCGATGGTCACGACCGCCTGGGTCTTGTCCTCGTTGAGCGTCACGCCCGCTGCCGGGCGGAACTTGCCCTGCTCGAAGTACACGCCGTCGACCCTGGGCAGGTCGATCTCGGACAGGCGGATCTGCCAACCGGTGCCGCGCGGGTTGACTCCGCTGACCGGCGTTCCGTCGGCCTTCACCTTGACGTTGTAGGAACTGTCCGGCTTGTCGGTCGCCGGGTTCTTACCGGGTGCGAACTCCTCGACCTTCACGGTGAACTCGGTGTCCTCCGGGAACTCCTTGGAAGACGGAGCGGCCTCCTTCAGGAGCGTGAACGAGCCGCGCGACACGCCGGTGCCGGTGCCGCCGCCGCCCCACTCCTGCTTGACACTGCTCGTGATGGCATCCCGCCCCTGGTAGGTGAGCGAGTTTCCGTACACCGTGCCGCGACCGTCGAGCCCGCCGCTGGTGGTGCAGAGGGTGTAGTCGATGAAGTAGCGCGTCTCACGGTCGTACGCCTCCATCGGGAGGGTGATGTCGATCCCCCCGGCGGTACGCACGACGCCGGTGGTGGCGGTGAGGTCGCGCTCGGCAACAGCCTTGTCGCCGAGGAAGTCTCGCGCGATCACCCGGAGATTGAGATTCGCCTTCAGATCGGCGCCGACCTCACACACCGTCATGGTGCCGGAGAACGTGTCACTGATGACCGCCGGCGCCTCGAGGCCCTCGAGATGTTGTCCGGGAATTTCGACCTTCCAGTCGAGGGTCGTGCCGGCCGGCTGCTTCTCGCCGGCGACGTCACGGTCGGCGGTATTGAGCTGGCCGCTCTTGCCGCCCTTGAATTCCGGCCCCTTCGCCGTAGCGGTAACCGGCGTGCGGCCGTTGAGGCTCGCCGAGTTGGTGAACACATCAGTGTTGTCCGGTACCTCGTCCTCGGTGAGGCAGGTCCGGTAGCTCACGTAGTAGTACTGCTCGGGGTTGAACGTGTCGATGTCCTTCGGCGTGATCGTCACGCTGAAGTTCTTTGCGCCGGGGGTCGCGGTGGAAACGATCGTGAACTCGCCGGTGACGTTCGTTCGTCCGGGAGCTGAGCCGTTCGGTCCGGGCAGGTAGTTGGCCTTCTCGACCTTCAGCTGAAGGCCGCCCTCGCAGACGACGTGGGCGCCGGTGAGAGTCTCCGAAACGGTGACTTCGTGGCCGGCGCTGCCGGCGATGAAGGTGCCCGGGACCATGATGGTCCAGGCGGCCTCCTTGTAGCGCTTGCCCTTGTCGAGACTGCCGGACTTCGACGGCTCGGTCGCCGGCGTCCAGTCCTGCCCGACGCCGACCGAGCCTACGTTCTTGTCGCCGATCGCCACGGCGTTGTCGTAGACGGTCCCGAGAGCATCCACCTCTCCGCTGGTGGTGCACGAGGTGTACTCGACGCGGTAGAGCATGTCGCTCTTGAAGGCCCCGCCGTTTGCGATCGCGATGGTGACGGGGGCACCCGCACCGCCGGGCTGGGTGACGGTGACGCCGTCGGCGACAGCCTTCAGATCACCCGGGCGACCGGACAGCAGCTTCGCGTTGAGTCGACCGTCGTCGCACAGCTTCATGTTGCTCGAGAGCGTGTCACTCAGGGTCACCGAACCGTCACCTGTCGCGTCCAGAGCGGCCAGATCGGCGCCGGGGATGTCGATCGTCCAACGCACTGCCTGCTTGTCCGACTGGAGCTTGCCGGACTTCTTGGCCGCACCGACATCCTTCCCGTCGCTGATGCCACCGCCGCCGGGCAGCGGGTACGACTGGCCGAACGCACCGTTGATCTCGAAATCAACTTCCTCGGCCGTGGTGTATTCCACCGCCTTCGTGAAGACCTCGAAGTCGCCGTAGACATCCTCGGGCTTGTCCGCGACCGCGTCGGAGAGCACACACGTCATGAGATTCGTGGTGGCCACCAGCTCGCACGTGCCCCACACCGCCCCGCCGCCCACAAGATCGATCCTGGGGTTGGCATCGAGCTTCAGCTCATCGGGGAATTGGACCGTGAACTGGTCGCCCGGCTTCGGGTCGGCCTCCCTCGCGTCCCACGTCCCCTTCACGGTGACGGAGTCCCCGACTTTGATCTGCTGGCCGTTCTTGTTCTCGACCTGGATGTCGGTGATCTTCACCTCGATACCGGGATTGAGCCCACGCGAGGTGACCGCGGCGCTGCGCTGCGCCGTCGTCGGGGCCACGCTCGCCGTGGTCGCGGGCGCCTCCGACGTGGTCGCGGCCGGTGCCTTCGTCGTGGTCACCGGCGAGTCCGACGTGGTCGCGGCCGGCGCCTTCGTCGTGGTCGCGGGCGACTCCGACGTAGTTGCTGCCGGCGTGGAGCTCTGCTCCGTCGTCGAGGGTGACTCGGCGGTGCGCGTCGGAGCAGGGGTGGTCGAAGTCGCGCTTGGGTTCGCCGAGGCAACTGGGGCGATCGAGAAGGACGATACGACCAGCGCCAGGACCGCAAGAATCATCCCCAGTGCGGCCCACCGAGACACCACCTCCCCTCCGCCACGACGCAGGAAGACACGTTTACGCATGAAGGACACCTTTCGTTCAACCACACGCGATCTGTCGCACGCCTGAACGGAGGTCTGCGACGGACAACGAAAAAGAGACAAACAACTCATATACACGAGGTGGTGGCGCGAAAAGTGCTACAAAAAGTCTCGCTCCGGACGTGGAGCCATCGTCGGCGCTGACGGAAGACACTGCACCACTGAATAGTTCAGAGCTGCGTCGCTGCGCGAGAGGCAGCGAGTGGCGCCCGGCGGGCGGACCGGAAGTTCACCCTCGGATTCATCCATTCGTTCGTCGGCACGTGACCCACAACACTCGGACCCCGGCGCTCCGCACCCGTCGCCCTCACGCAGCGGGCGCCCGCCCAGTGTGTCGTCGGCCACTGCGCTGCAGGGGATCCGACGCGATACGACGCGATGCGAGTTCTCCCGGGCTACTCCGCCAGAAGCCGGGTGGCCCGAGACGATTCTCGTCTCGGGCCACCCGGTCAATCATCAGCGATCATCACAGATCTGTGACATCACCTTCCCCAGCCTTGCGCCGGCGCAGTGCCACCAGCAGCACACCACCCGCGGCGGCCAGCAGTACCAGTCCGCCGGCGACGAGGCCGGCGTTCAATCCACCGTCGCCGTCGGCCCCCAGACCGGAATCGATGAGACCGCCCTTCGGATTCGACGCCTGGTTGTCGGCATCGGTACCGGGGCTCTCCCCCGACGGGCTACCCTCACCGACCGGGCTTTCGGCTGCCGGCGGGGTGCCCGGCACAGCGGCCGGATCGCCGCCCGAACCGGTCGAGCCCGTCGAACCGAGCGAGCCCGCCAGCAGACCCGGGATGATCGGGATGATGATCAGACCCGGGAAGGTCGACTTGTCCGGCGTCACCGTCTCGTTCGACGGCTCCGACACCACGTCGTCACCCTTCGGGTTCGTTCCGGTCGCGGTCGCGACGTTGTCGATCCGACCCGCCTTGACGTCGGCACGCGTCACGACATACGTCGCGGTGCAGGCCACCGAGTCCTTCGGCGCCAGCGACTTCGCACCGTCGGGGCACGCGATCGCGGACATCGTGCCGGTGCCCGTGAAGTCGCCCTCGTTCACCGTGACGTCCTTCAGGGTCACGTCACCGACGTTGGTGATGACGAAGCGGTAGGTGACCTCCTGACCCAGCTTCACCTTCTCGCGCGGGTTCGCCTTCTTCACGATGCTGATGCCCGGGTGCGGATGGCCCGGCAGCGACACCTGGGACTCCGGCGACTCGATCGGTTCCTTGCCCGGCGGTGTGCCGATCGCGGTCGCGACGTTGTCGAGCTTGCCGGCATCGATGTCGGCCTGCGTCAGCGTGTACGTCGCCGTGCAGTTCACCGCGTCGTTGGGCGCCAGCGAGCCGGCCCCGTCCTCACAGATCGGATCGGACATCGGCCCGGATCCGTTGAACGACTTCTCGTTCGGACGGACATCGGTGAGCGTGACGTCACCGGTGTTCGTGATGACGAACGAATAGGTGATCTCCTTGCCCAGCGTGAACTCCGACGAGTCGGAGATCGATGCGGTCTTCACGATCGACAGGTCCGGATTCGGGGTGCCCTCGATACCGCCGTCCGACGGCGGGGACTCGATCGGCGTCTCGGTTCCCGGGGGCGTGCCGGTCGCGGTCGCGGTGTTGTCCACCTTGCCGGCGTCGACATCCGCCTGCGTCAACTCGTACAGCGCGGTGCAGGTCACCTGCGCACCCGGCGCCAGCGACTTCGCAGCATCCGGGCACGTGAGGTCGGTGATCTTGCCGGTGCCGGAGAAGTCGCTCTCCTTGATCCACACGTTCGCCATCGTGACATTGCCCGTGTTGGTGACCGCGAAGGAGTACTTCACCTTCGCGCCGGCCTTGAAGCCGTCCAGGCTCGTCAGCGACGCCGACTTGACGACCTCCAGCTGAGGCACCTGCTTACCGGTGACATCGACGTCCGACGGATCGGATTCGATCGGCGTTCCCGACGGCGGAGTACCCGTCGCCGTTGCGGTGTTCTCCACCGTGCCGATGTTCATGTCGTCGACCGTGAACTTGTAGGTGGCCTCGCAGGTCACCGACTTGCCGGGATCGAGCGACTCTGCGTCGCCGGGGCACGTGATCGCGGACAGCGTTCCCTTGCCGGAGAACTCGTTCTCCTTGACGCCGACGTCCTTCAGGGTCTGATCACCGGTGTTCGTGATCGTGAACTTGTAGGTGACCGTGTCGTCCACCTGCACGTTCTCCCGCGGTTCCGCGGTCTTCTCCAGTGTCAGACCCGACTTCGGGTCACCGGCCAGGTTCTCCTCGTCCTGCGGGGACTCGATCGGATCCTCGGTCCCCGGCGGCGTGCCCGTCGCGGTCGCAACGTTGTCGAGCTTGCCGGCGTTGATGTCCGTCTGCGTCAGCTCGTACGTCGCGGTGCACGACACCTTGGCGCCCGGCGCCATGGACTTCGCAGCATCCGGGCAGGACACGTCGGAGAGCTCACCACTTCCCGAGAACGCACCCTCGACGACCTTGACGTTCGTCAGGGTCTGGTTGCCCGTGTTGGTGATGTCGAAGGTGTAGGTGACCTTCTGTCCGACCTTGAAGTCCGAGACACCCTTGGGTGAGGCGGTCTTGACGATCTCGAGGTTCGGCTTCTGGTTGCCCGTCAGCTTCGCGTCGTCCTCGTCGGACGTGACAGGCTCACCCGACGGCGGCGTGCCCGTCGCCGTCGCGGCGTTGTCGAGCTTGCCCCGGTCCACGTCCGCCTGGTCGAGCTTGTAGGTGGCGGTGCATGTCACGGAGGCGTTGGGCGCCAACGACTTCGCAGCATCAGGGCAGTTGAATGCCGAGATCCTGCTGCTCTCGCCGGTGAATGCGGTTTCGTTCGGACGCACGTCCTTCAGCGTCACGTTGCCCGTGTTGGTGATCGTGAAGCTGTAGGTAACGGTCTCGTCCACCGCAAACTTGTCCGGATCCGTCGGCGACACCGACTTCTCCAGGGCAATCGCGGGCTTCGGCTCGCCCGAGAGCGTCTTGTCCGACGGCTTCGACGTGACCGGCCCACCCGACGGCGGGTTGCCCGTCGCGGTAGCGGTGTTCTCGAGCTTGCCGGCATCGATATCGGCCTGCGTCAGCGTGTACTTCGCCGTGCAGGTCACCGAGGCTGCCGGCGCCAGCGACGCCGCGCCTGCCGGGCAGTCGAACGCCGACATGTCGCCCGAACCCGAGAAGTTGGTCTCGTTCGGATGCACGCCGGTGAGTGTGACGTCGCCGGTGTTCTTGATCAGGAACGAGTACGAGATCTGCTGGCCCACATTGTAATCCGCGGTGGTCGACGGCGATGCGTCCTTCACCAGGGAGAGCGACTTGGCGGGACTGCCCTCGACGATCTCCTTGCCCGGCGGGGAGACGATCGGCGTATCGGTGCCCGGCGGCGTGCCCGTCGCGGTCGCGGTGTTCTCGATCTTCCCGTTGTCGATGTCCTTCTGCGTCAGCGTGTACTCCGCGGTGCACGTGACCGAGGACTTCGGCGCGAGGGACTTGGACGTATCGGGGCACTCGACCGCGGACAGCGGGCCGACGCCCGTGAACGTTCCCTCGTTCACCCCAACGTTCCTCAGCGTCACGTCACCGGTGTTGGTGACCTTGAAGCTGTACTTGATCGTCTGACCGAGCTTGTAACTCTCGGCAGCCTTGGGAGACGCGGTCTTCTCGATCGTGATGCCGGGCGTAGCCGGGCCTCCGACGAGGTTTGCGGGAGACTCGTTCGAGTTCACCGGCTTGCCGCCCGGATCGTTTCCGGTCGCGGTCGCGGTGTTGTCGAGCTTGCCGAGGTCGATGTCCTCCTGCTGGAGGACGTATGTCGCAGTACACGTCACGGATGCCTTGGCCGCCAACGACTTCGCACCATCAGGGCAGGTGAAGTCGCTCATATCCGCCTTGCCGGAGAACGACTTCTCGACCGGCTTGACGTCCTTGAGCGTCACATCGCCCGTGTTGGTCATCTTGAAGCTGTAGGTGATCGTCTTACCGACCTCGAAATCCGCGGCCGTGTTCGGCGCGGCCGACTTCTCCAGCGCCAGACCGGACTTCAGCGAGCCGTTGGTGAAGGTACAGGCAACGCTCGCGCCACCCTTCGTACTCGGGAGTTTCACCTTGCCGGACGCGCCTACGCCGCCGACCAGCTTTGCGTTTGTCTTGGCATCCACACACTGCCAGCTGACGGTGTAGTTCGCGAGATCAGCACCGTTCTTCGCCGTCTCCTTGATGGTGTATTCGGTCCCGGGGAGACCCAGGAGCGGCCCCACCTTGACCGACTGGACGCCGGTGGCGTTGCCCGTGGTCGTTGCCGTATTTCCGGTGTCGACTCCGCCGCCGGTGATCTCGAGCAGGAACTGGTCACCGTCCGCGACACGGCCCGCGGGAAGGTCCTTGCGCAATTCGATCGTGTACGGATCACTGCACGAGCCCAGGTCGTACATTCCGATGCTGTCCATGGTCTTGACGGCCTTACCGGTCGTCGGATCGACCTTGATGAAACCGTTTTTACCGGACGTGCGACCGACGTACAGGTAGCCGTCGGAACCGAAAGCGATCGAGGTCGCGCTGGCGAACGCCGACGACTTGCCAGTGATCGCACCAGCAGTGACCGTGGAACCCGCGTTGATCGGACCGGGCACCGAATACACCAGGCCCTCACCATTACCAGAGGACACGATGTACATGTTGCCGGCCGCGTCGAACGCGATGTCTCCGTTGGTGCCAGGCCGCGACGTAGTGACATTCACCTTCACGTCGCCGGCCACGACCGCATTGGTGCTCGGGTTGTAGACGCCGTACTTGAATCCACCGTTGTCGACGTATCCGCCGAAGTAATACAAGCCGTTCTTCGGGTTCACGGCACCGTGATACGTCTCGTATCCGCTCGGACGGTTTGTCGCCGAGGTCGCACCGGTGCTCGCGTCGTACTTGTAGATCTTGTTCGAGTCCGTGTACACCGCATAGGCCCCACCAGCGCCGATACCCAACTGATTGGGATTCTGGGTCGAGAGATTGAAGTCCTTCGTAGCCGTACCGGTCGCCGGATCGATCAGGTATGCATTGGAGTCACCATTGTTGACTGCGTAGAGCGCATCGCAACTCAGGTTGCCCGCGGCAGCCGCGACCCCCGCTCCGACCGTAGCGGTAGATACCGTAGCCGTGGCGGCCAACATTGCCATGACCACAGTTCGGATGACGCCCTTGCGCAGGGCGCCGCCTAACCTCACCATTTGAGGCCCTTCTTATGGGACGCCCGGCCGGATACGGCTACGAGCGTTGGATGATGTGGACAATCACCCCGACGCGGAACATACAAGCACAATCGGAAATGCAAGTCCTGCGCCCTGCACGGCCGGCTCCGAGACTTCACCCCATCATTCACCTCGGTTGAACACTCTGCGCACCAACGGTATTGGATCTCCATTAACCCTCAGGGTGAAAGGGCAGGGTGATAGTGAAATGTTCAACGATTTCACCCACAGATTCATCCCTTTGGACGACGGTCCAAACCCGCTGCGCACCAAACTGATTCATTTGAACGCGGCCCACACCCCTCGATTCGCCCGCAGGAAGCTCGTACGGCCCTGTGACACATGATCATTCCCGATACCGATGTGGCCTGTGGGAACAAACACGAAAGGCCGGCTCGATGGGGATCGAGCCGGCCTGTGGGGGTGTTTCCAGGGTTCAGCGGCGACCGAGCATGCGCGCCACGAGAATTGCGGCGATCAGGAGCACGACCGAGGTCACGCCGGCGGCGATGTGCATGCCATCGACGAACGCGGCCTGCGCCCCGTCGACGAATGCTTCGGCCTGGGCAGCCGGCAGGCCCTTCGACACCTCGACGGCACCACCGAGCGTGCCCTGCGCAATGTGCGCCTGGTCAGCATCGAGAGCGGTGACGTCGAGTCCGCGGCGGAAGATCGCGAGCACGACACTGCCGAGAATCGCGACACCCAGCGCCACGCCGAGCTCGTAGGCGGTCTCCGACACGGCCGACGCGGCGCCCGCGCGTTCCGGTTCCACCGAACTGACCACCAGGTCCGACGTCAGCGTCAGCGCGACGCCGATGCCCGCACCGGCGAGGACGAACCCGATCACGAAGGCCTGCGGCCCGCTGTCCTGCTGCAGCGCGATCATCGCCGCGGCGCCGAAGGCCGCGATCACCAGCCCGACGCTCAGCACACGATTCGGCGCCCAGCGGCGCACCAGCCAGGCCGCGGCCAACGACGCGAACGCACTGACCAGCGTGCCCGGCAGCATCAGCAACCCAGCCTCGAGCGGCCGGTAGCCGAGCACCAACTGCAGGTACTGCGACCCGAAGAACAGCACCCCGGCGAGCGCGAAGATCGACAGCAGGTTCGTGAGGACGGCCGTCGAGAAGGCGGGTCGCGCGAACAGCGCCAGATCGATCATCGGGTCGTCGAGCTTGCGCTGCCGGCGCACGAATGCCCAGCCCGCGGCGAAGCCGACGACGCCGATCCCGGTGAGCACCCAACTCGGTCCGTGGACCGCCGTCTCCTTGACCGCGTACACCATCGGCACCATTGCCAGCATCGACAATCCGGCGCTGACCAGGTCGAACCGGCCCGGCCTCGGGTCCTTCGACTCGGGGATCACGAGCGGACCGAGCGCGATGAGACCGATCATCACCGGAATGTTGATGAGGAACACAGAGCCCCACCAGAAGTGCTCGAGCAGCCAACCACCGACCAGCGGCCCGGCGGCCGCACCACCACCGGCCATCGCACCCCACACGCCGATGGCAGTGGTGCGCTGACGCGGGTTCACGAACATCGTGCGAATCAGGCCGAGGGTCGCCGGCATCAGCGTCGCGCCCGACACACCCTGCAGCACACGGGCCGCGATCAGCATCTCCGGACTCCCGGACCACGCCGCGACCAACGACGCCACGCCGAACCCGGCCGCGCCGATCAGCAACAGGCGTCGACGCCCGATGCGGTCACCGAGGGTACCCATCGTGACCAGCAGGCCTGCCAGCACGAACGAATAGACGTCGATGATCCACAGCAACTGCGTGCCGCTCGGTTCCAGATCCTCGCTGATGAACGGCAGCGCAAGGTCGAGGACCGTCGCGTCCACAGAGATGAGCAGGACCGCGAAGGCGAGCACGACCAGCCCGAGCCAGTCCTTCCGACCGGCGGTCACGTCGTGCGGATCCCGCACCGTGCTCACAGACATGCTTCCACTCCCACGAACGATTGGATGAACGAGACCGACCGGAGGGTTAACCGTCCAGCCGGTACAGTAACGTCAGCCTAGCAGCCCACCGTCCAGCCGGTACAGTGATTTTCATGGCATCCGACACCCGCGATCGCATCCTCGACTCCCTCGAGCGCCTCCTGCTCGAGCAGGGACTCGCGCATGTGACGCTCGAAGCGGTGGCCGCGGACGCCGGAGTCTCCAAGGGCGGCCTGCTCTACCACTTCCCCAGCAAAGAGGTACTACTCGCGGGGATGGTGCGACGACTCGGCGAGCGCTCCGACCAGCAACTGGCCGACGCCGTCGCCAGCGGCCGAACCGTGTCCGAAATCTATCTGCAGTACCCGCCCGTAGAGTCGGCCGACGAGATGACGCTCTACCGCTCGATGCTTGCCGCGATGCGCAGCGCCGACGGCCAGCACGACGAAGTGCAACAGTCGGTCGCCGACGTCATGCGGTCGTGGGACGACGGCCTGCTCGCCGAGATCGACGATCCGGTTCAGGCCGAGATCGTCCGGCTCGTCGGCGACGGCATCTACCTCGCCGCCCTGCTCGGACTCCCGCAAACCGATCCGGACCTGCACCGCCGGGTCGTGAACCGATTGCTCGGCACCGACCCGGCGGACGGCCAAACCCCCGCTACGTGAGGTAGCGGTACGCCGGGGAGCCCGGCTCGAGCTGCTCGACGACGATCCGCGAGGTGCGCATCCGATCGAGCAGATCCGACAGCCCCTCGGCCGTACCGAGCTCGATGCCCACCAGCGCGGCACCGGTCTCGCGGTTGTTTCGCTTGACGTACTCGAACAGCGTGATGTCGTCGTCCGGGCCGAGCACCTCGTCGAGGAAGCGGCGTAGCGCGCCCGGCTCCTGCGGGAAGTCGACGAGGAAATAGTGCTTGAGTCCCAGATGGACCAACGACCGCTCGAGGATCTCCCCGTAGCGAGAGACGTCGTTGTTGCCCCCCGAGATCAGGCACACGACAGTGCTCCCCGGCGCGATGTCGAGCTGGCCGAGCGCCGTCACCGACAGCGCACCGGCGGGCTCGGCGATGATGCCCTCGTTCTGGTACAGCTGCAGCATCGCGGTGCAGATCGCGCCCTCGTCGACCTGCGTCATCGCGAACCGCTCCGGACCTTGCCCCGTCCGTGTACCGGTCACCAACGGCAACGATGCGTGCGAGACGACACTCGCGCCGAGCGCCGACACCACGGCGTACGGCAGGTCGCCGACCCGCTTGACGGCCGCGCCGTCGACGAAAGGATCGACGTCGGGCAGTGTGACCGGCCCGCCTGCCACCAGGGCCGCGGTCATCGACGCCGCGCCGGCCGGTTCCACGCCGACGATCGTCGTCTCGGGTGCACGTTCGTGCAGGTAGGTGGCGATGCCGGCGATGCAGCCGCCGCCACCGACCGGGACGACGACGCTGTCCGGCGTCTCCCCCAACTGTTCGAGGATCTCGGCGGCGATGGTGCCCTGGCCCGCGGCGGTGCGCGCGTCGTCGAACGGCGGCACCATCGTGGCGCCGGTGCGCTCGACGTCCGCGGCCGCGGCCGCCGCCGCGGCGTCGTACGTCTCGCCGGTCGGGATCAGTTCGACGAAGCCGCCGCCGTGCACCATGATCCGGTCGCGCTTCTGCTTCGGTGTGTTCGCCGGAACGTAGATGCGCCCGGTGATCTCCATCGCCCGGCACGCGAACGCGACGCCCTGCGCGTGGTTGCCGGCGCTGGCCGCCACGACGCCGGCCGCACGCTCGGCATCGCTGAGTTGCATGATCAGGTTGTAGGCGCCGCGCAGCTTGTAGGAGCGGACCACCTGCAGGTCCTCGCGCTTGAGGTAGACCCGGGCACCGGTGAGGGCGGAGAGTCGCTCGCTGAACTGCAGCGGCGTCGCATCGATAATGTGCGCAATTCGCTCCGCAGCGGCGTCGATCTCGTCCGCGGTGAGCGCGGGCGAGGTTACCTTCGGTTCTGCGAGTTCCGGCGAATTAGACACCCATGCATTTTCCCACTACAGGCGGGCGTCCGCGCAACCGCCCCGCCATTGCGCGGACTCGGTCAGCCGCGCGGCGAGAACTGCGACGGCCGCGGTACGTTCCGCAGATTCGACCGGGCCATCTGAACCGCCTCTGCTGCACCGCCGTTCATCACCATCTTCGACATCGCCAGCGCGAAACCACGAACCTGCTCGCCCGTGATCGCAGGCGGTAGCGACAGCGCGTTGGGGTCGGTGACGATGTCGACGAGGGCCGGCCCGTCGTGCTCGAAGGCCGCTCGGAGACCCGACTCGACGTCGGCAGGATCCTCGATCCGTCGAGAAAAGATCCCCAAAGTCGCTGCGAGAGCGGCATAGTCGACAGACGGGACATCCACTCCGAAATCGGGCAGACCGTCGACCAGCATTTCGAGCTTGACCATGCCGAGTGTCGAATTGTCGAACACCACGATCTTCACCGGCAACTTGTACATCGCGACGGTGATCAGCTCACCCAACAGCATCGACAACCCGCCGTCACCCGCCATCGCGACCACCTGCCGCCCGGGTTCGGCGATCTGCGCGCCGATCGCGTGGGGCAGGGCGTTCGCCATCGACCCGTGCAGGGCGGACGACAGGAACCTGCGGCGGCCGTTGGGTTCGAGATAGCGCGCGGTCCAGACATTGCACATGCCGGTGTCGGCCGTGAAGATGGCGTCGTCGGCGGCGAGTCCGTCGAGGAGCGATGCCGCGTACTCGGGGTGAATGGGCGTCCGCTGCTTCACCGACTCGGCGTAGGCCCCGACCACCTGCGTCATCAGCTTCTCGTGCCGGTCCAGGGTCTTCTCGAGGAACTTGCGGTTCGTCTTGCGTTCGACGAGGGGCGTCAGGGCTCGCAGGACGGATCGTGCGTCACCGTGCACGGGAAGGTCGACGCCGGTCCGCCGGCCGAGCGTCTCGGCCGCCGCGTCGATCTGCGCGGTGCGGACGTCGTCGGGCAGGAACTGGTCGTACGGGAAGTCGGTGCCGACGAGAACTAGTAGGTCGGCGTCGTGGATGCCGTCGTGCGCGGCGCCGTAGCCGAGCAGGCCCGTCATGCCGACGTCGAACGGATTGTCGTACTGGATCCACTCCTTGCCGCGCAATGTGTGACCGATGGGCGCACCGATGGTGTCGGCGAGCGCGAGCAACTCCTCACGGGCATCGCGGACACCGGCGCCTGCGAAGATCGCGACGGCCGAGGCCTCGTTGATCGCGTCGGCGAGCGCGCGCACGTCCTCCTCCGCCGCAACGAGGGCCGGCGCACCCGTGCGCGCCAGTGGCGGCGGAGTGCCCTGCGACGGTTCCTCGGCGACATCACCGGGCAGGGTGATGACGGCGACTCCCGACTTCGCGATCGCGTGCTGCATCGCACTCTGGACAACCCTCGCCGACTGCGCCGGCGAACTGATCATCTCGGTGTAGCGCGAACATTCGACGAACAGTCGATCCGGGTGGGTCTCCTGGAAATACCCCATGCCGATCTGGGCGCTGGGAATGTGGGAGGCGATCGCGAGCACCGGCGCGCCGGAGCGATTCGCGTCGTACAGGCCGTTGATCAGATGCAGATTGCCCGGCCCACATGATCCGGCGCACACCGCCAGTTTGCCGGTGATCTGCGCCTCGGCCGCGGCCGCGAACGCGGCTGCCTCCTCGTGCCGGACGTGGATCCAGTCGATGCCGCCGTCCGCCGACCCGCCGGTCCGCCGGACGGCATCGACCACGGGATTGAGGCTGTCTCCCACGATGCCGTAGATGCGCTGCACGCCCGCATCCACCAGTTGGGAAACAAGTTGATCTGCAACAGTTCTCGCCGCCATGACGGCCTCCGTCCGAGTAGTCCGGATCCCATCCCCTGCTTTCGCAGGCTACCGGGATCCGGGCCTCTCGGCTGGGGGACGACGATTACCCCCGAGAACTACGACCGGCCACTACTCCTGGGCGGTGAGGACGAACAGCGGGATCTCGCGATCGGTCTTGGTCTGGTACTTGGCGTAGTCGGGCCACGCCTCCACTGCGCGTTCCCACCAGACGGCCTTTTCCTCGCCGGTGACCTCGCGCGCCGTCATGTCCTTCTTGACCGGCCCGTCCTGCAGTTCGACGTGCGGGTCCGCAACGATGTTGTAGTACCAGACCGGATTCTTCGGAGCGCCGCCGAGTGACGCGACCACCGCGTACTCGCCGTCGTGCTCGACGCGCATGAGCGGCGTCTTGCGAAGCTTGCCGGACTTGGCACCCTTCGTCGTCAGGATGATGACGGCCTTGCCCTCCATCATCGTTCCCTCGGTACCGCCGGAGCGCTCGTAGAGGTCGACCTGGTCCGCGGCCCAGGATGCGGGGCTGGGTTCGTATTCACCGGTGAGAGGCATGCCCTCAAGTCAACACCCTGCACATGATCTTGACCACCCGATCGCCCGGACGGCGGAATTTTCCGAGGTTCGACGGAAATTGTTAGTTGGACCGAACTTGTCGATCACGGTAGTCTGAACACATCGAGAGGACAGGCCGAACAAGGCGCGAGACGAGGTGCACCGTATGACCGCCGCACTCCCCCGGCACACCCGTGTCGCCCACGCTCGCACCACCGTCGACCTGGCCGGCACAGCCTGGCCGCTCTACAAGATCGAAGCGCTCGCCGCCGGAGCCGTCGCGTTCCTTTTGGTGCTCCTCGTGACGCAGGCGCTGCAGCCCGCGGTGTTGATCGCCGCCGGCGTCGCGGTCGTCGTGTGGTGGGCGCGTCGTCTCGTACTCGCGCACCGGGCAGCGCCGCCCACGCACTGACGCAACCGGGCTCCGCTGCGCCCCGGCCAGTTGTTGTGGGGGAAGTGGCTGGCCGCATGGGTCGCGTCGCTGGCGTTCCTCGCCGCGGCCGTACCGGCACTGGTGTGGGCGGTGCTCAGTGGCGGCGTCCAGGTCGCGAGCCTGCCGGTGTTCGTTCTCATGGTGGCGCTCGAACTCGCCCTGATGTGCGCGATCGGCATCGGCATCTCTGCCCGCTCGCACCGCCCCCTGTTCGCGGTCACCGCGACGTACCTCCTGGTGGCGGCGTTCACGGTCGGGACGCCGATCGCCTTCGGTCTCGGTTCGGCGATGACACGCGAGGATATTCGCGTGCCCAGTGTCGTGGGCTGGACGCCCGACGGAGACGACGGACGCTATATGTGCAGCGAGACCGAGACCACGTCCCGCACCGTCCTGCACACCGAACGAACCGCCTGGATGCTCGCGGCGAATCCCTTCGTCATCGTGTCCGATGCCGTTCCCAAGTCATCCGATACGTTCGGCGACTTCGGCGTGATGGGCTCGATCAGTTCGAGCGTGCGCGACGCACAACGCGGCGGCCTCGAGAATGTGCCCTGCCTGACCGGCGAGAGCGCGCCGACAACACGACCGGGGCCGATCTGGCCACTCGGCGTAGGCATCCAGGCCGTAGTGGCCGCCGCCGCGCTGGCGGCCGGCCGCCGGCGACTCCGCACCCCGATCGGGAAACTTCCCTCCGGCATGCGCGTGGCGTGACCTCGGATCGGTTCGATCGGCGCGAACCGATCCGAGCACCTACGCTCAGGCGATGCGCTCGCTCCGGTTGTTCGCACCCCTGGTCGCCATCGGAGCTTCGTTCGCGCTCCTGCCCCCCGCTCACGCCGCAGCCGACGGCCCGGTGGCCGCCGCCGCTTGCGGAACGGCATTGAGCGCGAACGAGATCGAGAGTATCGCCGGGCTGAGCGATACATCCACGTTGCCGGGGTCCGGGCTCGCCCGGCTCGAGGCCGCGATCGAGCGACATCGCCGGATCACGGACGTCCTCGTCGCGCACCGGGACTGGCGGGGTCTGTTCTCGGTCGGACTGAATGCCGTCGAGCACGAGGCCGTCCTGCCCCTGCAGCGCGATCCCGCGGCGCTTCCGGATCGAACCTGGTCCCCCACGATCAGCTACGACCTCCTGGCGCGCTATTTGCGCAATCTCCACGCCGAGTTCACAGGCGCACCGGCCGATCCCGGGTGGGCCCACTACTTCGCACTGGCACGGCAGTGCACGGCGAGTCCCGCCCGCGTCGCAATGGCCGGCTACAACGCGCACCTCACCGTCGATCTGGCACACGCGGTCGACACCAGCGGCACCCGGACCGAGAACGTCCCCGACTTCTACCGGATCGTCGACTCGATTGCCGTCAAGGGTGAATCGATCGTGACCCTGACCAGGGACGTGTACGACGCCGATCTCGGTCCACTGTGGCGGTTCTACTTCTTGGGCGAAGGACTCGACCGGTTGGCCGGCAACGACCAGCCGTCACAGAGCATGCTCCGCGCCGCCGACAGCGCCTACAACACCATCACGCTGGCAAACGGATTCGCCCTCCAGAATCCACAGATCCGACCGACCGCCGAACAAGAGATGGACGGCCTCTGGCGGGCGACGGACGGCGCGCTGCAGACACTGTCCGACCTCGGCGGGCTCTGACCCCTGCAATGGCAAAGGTCGGCGGGCACCGCACCGCTGCGGCAGCGGCGTGTGTCAGCCCGCGAGACAGCTGGGCCCGAGCAGCGCCTTGAGATCACCCATGAGTGACGACGACGGCTCCACCCGGAGCATCTCGTCGACCTTCCACAGCGACGTTCCGCGCGCGCCGATGAGCTTGACGTGCACGTCGGCCGTTCCGGGATGACGGGAGAGGACCTGCTTGAGCGCGCCGAGCTTCTCCTTGGTGCACTGCCTGACCGGGAGACTCACCGCGACCGGCTTGGCCACACCGATCGCCGAAAGATCCGGCACCGCAAGATCGTTGGCGATGAGGGACACTCGGTCGTCGCGAACCGAGACCCGCGCCTTGACCAGCACCACCGAGTCTTCGACCACGTCCATGCCGTACACCGAGTACGCCTGCGGGAAGAACAGCACCTCGATGCCACCCGAGAGGTCCTCGAGCTGCGCCGAGGCCCAGGTCAGGCCGTTCTTGTTGATGCGGCGGTTCACCGAGGCAAGGATGCCACCGATCGTGACCTGGGTGCCGTCCTTGATGTCGCCCTCGAGGATCGTGGGAATGGACGTGTCGGACTGCGCCGCGAGCACGTGCTCGATGCCGTTGAGCGGATGGCCCGAGACGTAGAGGCCGAGCATCTCGCGCTCGAGCGCCAACCGGTGCTTGGTGTCCCACTCCTCGTCGGGAATCTTCACGTTGAACACGGACGCCACGGACTCGTCCGCGTCATCGCCGCCGAACAGGTCGAACTGACCCATTGCCTCGGCCTTCTTGGTGCCCATCACCGCGTCGATCGCGTCGGCGTGCACCAGCATCAGGCCCTTGCGCGGGTGTTCGAGCGAATCGAATCCGCCTGCCTTGATGAGGGATTCGGTGACCTTCTTCGAGCACGCCAGCGCATCGATCTTGCCGAGGTAGTCGGAGAAGTCCGTGAACTTCGACTTCTCCGCCCGCGCCTTGATGATCGACGCCACCACGTTGGCGCCGACGTTGCGCACCGCGCCGAGCCCGAACCGGATGTCCTCGCCCACCGAGGCGAAGTTCAACTCGGACTCGTTGACGTCCGGCGGGAGCACCGTGATGCCCATCTTCCGGCAGTCCGACAGGTACACCGCGGCCTTGTCCTTGTCGTCGCCGACGGAGGTGAGCAGGCCGGCCATGTACTCGGCCGGGTAGTTGGCCTTGAGATACGCGGTCCAGAACGAGACGAGGCCGTAGCCGGCGGCGTGCGACTTGTTGAACGCGTAGCCGGCGAACGGGAGGATGGTGTCCCACAGCGCCTTGATGGCGGGCTCGGAGAACTCGTTCTTCAGCATGCCGTCGCGGAAACCGGCGTAGGCCTCCTCGAGCACCGAGAGCTTCTTCTTACCCATGGCTCGACGGAGGATGTCGGCCTGTCCCAGCGAGTAGCCGGCCACCTTCTGAGCGATCTGCATGATCTGCTCCTGGTAGACGATCAGGCCGAAGGTGTCCTTGAGGATCTCCTTGAGCGGCTCCTCGAGCTCCGGGTGGATCGGCTTGACGTCCTGCCGGCCGTTCTTGCGGTCCGCGTAGTCGTTGTGCGCATTCATGCCCATCGGACCGGGGCGGTACAGCGCCAGCACGGCGACGATGTCCTCGAAGCCGGTGGGCTGCATGCGCCGCAGCAGGTCCCGCATTGCGCTGCCGTCGAGCTGGAAGACACCGAGAGTGTCACCGCGCGCGAGCAACTCGTACGTGGCCGGGTCCTCGATCGGCAACGTGTCGAGGTCGATGTCGATCCCGCGGTTGGCCTTGATGTTCTCGATCGCGTCACCGATGACGGTGAGGTTGCGCAGACCGAGGAAGTCCATCTTGAGCAGGCCGATGGCCTCGCACGACGGGTAGTCCCAGCCGGTGATGATCGCGCCGTCCTGCGCGCGCTTCCACACCGGGATCGCGTCGGTGAGCGGCTCGGACGACATGATGACCGCGCAGGCGTGGACGCCGGCGTTGCGGATCAGGCCCTCGAGGCCCTTTGCGGTCTGGTAGATCTTCGCGACGTCCGGGTTGGAGTCGATGAGCGCCCGGACCTCGGCGGCCTCCTTGTACCGCTCGTGCTCGGGGTCGGTAATACCCGACACCGAGATGTCCTTCGCCATGATCGGCGGCGGCAGGGCCTTGGTGATCTGGTCGGCGATCGCGAAACCGGGCTGCCCGAACTGGACTCGCGCGGAGTCCTTGATGGCGGCCTTGGTCTTGATGGTGCCGAACGTGATGACCTGGGCGACCTTGTCGCTGCCCCACTTGTCGGTGGCGTAGCGCACCATCTCGCCGCGGCGGCGATCGTCGAAGTCGATATCGATATCGGGCATCGACACGCGCTCGGGGTTGAGGAACCGCTCGAACAGCAGGCCGTGCGGGATGGGGTCGATGTTGGTGATGCCCATCGCGTACGCGACGAGGGAACCGGCCGCCGAGCCTCGACCCGGTCCGACGCGGATACCGACGTCCCGGGCGTGGTTGATGAGGTCACCGACGACGAGGAAGTAGGCCGGGAAGCCCATCTCGTTGATGACGCCGATCTCGTAGTCGGCGCGCGCGAGGTATTCCTGCGGCGGGCCGTCGGGGAAGCGCCGATCGAGACCGCGCAGCACCTCGTGCCGCAGGAACGTCTGCTGCGTGTGACCGTCGGGCACCGGGAAGATCGGCATCCGGTCGTGGTGCGCCCACACGTCGTCGTACGACTGCACGCGCTCACCGATGAGGATCGAGCTGTCACACGCCCCGGGGACCTCCGCGTCCCAGATGGCGCGCATCTCGTCGGCCGACTTGAGGTAGTAGCCGTCACCGTCGAACTTGAATCGGGTGGGGTCCGAGAGCGTCTTGCCGGTCTGGATACACAACAGCGCCTCGTGGTTCTCGGCGGCGTCCTTGGTGACGTAGTGGCAGTCGTTGGTGGCGAGCGGCGGGATGTCGAGCTGCTTACCGATGTCGAGCAGCCCCTCGCGGACCCGGCGCTCGATCGAGAGGCCGTGATCCATCAGCTCGAGAAAGAAGTTGTCCTTGCCCCAGATCTCCTGCCACTTCGCGGCGGCCTCGAGGGCCTCCCGATCATGGCCGAGCCGGAGCCGGGTCTGGATCTCGCCGGACGGGCATCCGGTGGTGGCGATGATGCCCTCGTGGTGCGTGGCGATGAGCTCCTCGTCCATGCGCGGCCACTTGCCGAGCTGCCCCTCGATGGAGGCGAGCGACGACAGCTTGAACAGATTCCGAAGGCCCGTGGCGTTCTCGGCGACCATCGTCATGTGGGTGTAGGCACCGCTACCGGAGACGTCGTCGGACTTCTGGCTGCGATCGCCCCACAGCACGCGCTTGGTGTTGAAGCGGGACTCGGGCGCGACGTACGCCTCGATGCCGATGATCGGCTTGATGCCGTGCTTCTTGGCGACGTTGTAGAACTCGCTGGCGCCATACATGTTGCCGTGGTCGGTCATGCCGACCGCGGTCATGCCCAGGCGCTCGGCCTCCTTGAACAACGGGCCGACCTTTGCCGCACCGTCGAGCATCGAGTACTCGGTGTGATTGTGCAGGTGAACGAACGAGTCAGCCACGCGCGCCTCTCTGTATTTCGGCCCGATGCGCGAGCACCGGCGGGTTCATCGGCCCTGAGTGAGCCCCACGAGTCTAGGCCCTCGCACCGACGGTCCCGCCGAGCCGCGACCGCTCCCGTCGCGCGCGACGTGCACGAACCAGGGCGTCGGTGGTGAACACCACGAGCGCGACCCAGATGAGGGCGAATCCGATCCACCGGGACGGGGGCATGACCTCGTGCATGACGACCACTCCCCACACCATCTGCAGTGCCGGCGTGAGGTATTGGAGCAGGCCGAGCGTCGTCAGCGGGATGCGCTGCGCGGCCAGCCCGAACAGCAGCAGCGGCGCGGCGGTGACGGGCCCGGCCAACATCAGCAGCAGACTGTGGCCGGCGCCGTTCCCGAAGAAGGACCCGGTCCCGGCGACCGCCACCGTTACCAGGTAGACGACGGCGAACGGTGCCGCCACGATGCCCTCGGCAGTGAGGCTGGTGCGTGGATCGAGCGGCACCACCTTCTTGACGAGGCCGTACAGCGCGAACGACAACGCGAGTGTGAGGGCGACCACCGGGGGACGGCCGTAGTCGACGGTGATGATCACGACGGCGATCGCTGCCAGGCCCAACGCCACGATCTGCGCGGGCCTGATCCGCTCACGGAAGATCACTACGCCCATCAGGACACTGACGAGTGGATTGATGAAGTACCCGAGCGCGGCCTCGACGACGTTGCCGGAAACCACCGCGTAGATGTATGTACCCCAGTTGATCGCGATCGCGACGGTCGCGACCGTCACCAACCCCCACGTCCTCGCCGACAGCCCGCGCAGAGAGCCCAGCTTTCCGAGCACCAGGAGAACCCCGAGCATCAGCAGGACGGTCCACACCATGCGGTGGGCCAGCACCTCGAGTGATCCTGCGGGGTCGAGGAGGCCGAAGAAGATCGGGAACATGCCCCAGATCAGGTACGCACCGAACCCGGCCAGCAGTCCGGTGGAATCCTCGGTTCGAACCCGTTGTGTCACGTTCTCCGACGATAGCCCCCGGGCTACTGTGACTCGGCACGGCACCGGCGCGGATTCCGGGCCCACGGACACGCAGGAGAGTGCCCGAGTGACGACCACTACGAATCCCGACGACACCCGCCGGAAGCAACCCGGCGGCCACCCCTGGCGGAGACGCTCCGCCTGGACTGCAGGTGTCATCCTTGCCGTCGTCGTCGGCGCAATCGTCGGGTTCGTGACCAGCCCCTGGCCGGGCTCGATGATCGTGCGCTTCGTCTTCGACAAGAGCGCGCAGAAGACGACGGAGGCGCTCGGTAAGCATGCCCCCGACGGCGTCACCTCGATCTCCGATCAGCAATATCGGGCAGGCGACGACGACGCCTACCTCGACGTGTACTTCCCGGAGGGCCTGACCGGGACCACCGGCACCCTGCCCACCGTGATCTGGACGCACGGCGGCGCATGGATCTCGGGGCACCGCACCAACTACGCGCCGTACTACCAGTTGATCGCCGACGCGGGATTCACCGTCGTCGCGCTCGACTACTCCGTCGGCCCCGAGCACACGTACCCGACCGCTATCGGACAACTCCGCGACGCCCACACCTACGTCCTCGCGAACGCCGAACGTCTGCACATCGATCCGAGCCGCATCGTTCTGGCCGGCGACTCCGCCGGAGCGCAGTTGTCGAGCCAACTCGCGACCATCGCCACCAACCCCGATTACGCCCGCGCGGTCGGGATCGAGACCGCCCTGCGTCCGGAGCAGCTCCGTGGTGTGGTGCTCAACTGCGGCATCTACGACGTTCCCAACATGGTCGGCGGACCCGGCATCATCGGCTGGGGCACGACCGAGTCGATCTGGGCGTACACCGGCACCAAGGACATCGCCAACTCGGAGGCGGTGGCGCAGATGTCGACACTGCACCACGTCACCGAACAGTTCCCACCCACCTACATCTCCGGCGGCAACGCGGACCCGCTCACGGAGAAGCAGTCGAAAATTCTCGCGTCCAAGCTGACCGGACTCGGTGTGGAGGTGACCACACTCTTCTACCCCGACGACCACGAGCCGCCACTGGCGCACGAGTACCAATTCGACCTCGACCACGCCGACGGTATGAACGCACTCGCGCAGACGATCGAGTTCCTACGCAAGCAGACGGCGGATATTCGGTGACCTAGCTGATCCGACGGAACGCGCGTGCGCTTGCGCTTCGGTCATGATCACGTCACCCCACCGAGTGGGACGCGGCACTTCCGGAGACCTTCGCAGCGGTCCATCTCACGTCAGATCAGCTTGCGAACCCGAAGATCTGGTTGAGGATCCCGACGGAGCCCGTTTCCGGCAGTTCGGGTGTGACCATGCCCGGGGTGATCGTGATGCTCACGTGCAACGTGGCAGGGTTGCCGACACCATTCGATGCAGTCAACGTGAAGGCGTAATCACCTGCCGCAGTAGGTGTCCCGGACAACACGCCAGCAGCACTCACAGCGAGCCCATCCGGCAACTCACCAGCGACGACGGAGACGTCGGGCACCGGGTTACCGGTGGTGAAAAACGTACGGTCCACTGCAGTCCCGACAGTCCCCACCAACGACACCGGAGCAGTATCGGCGAACGCGGGCGCCACCGGCGCCGGCACGATCGAGATACTCACCTGCAGGCTGGCCGGACTACCGACACCATTCGCTGCGCTCAGCGTGACGGTGTGAGCACCCGCAGCAGTAGGTGTCCCGGACAACACGCCAGCAGCACTCACCGCAAGCCCATCCGGCAATACACCACTGGTGACGGTAACGGCGGGCGCCGGGAACCCGGTAGTCGTGAACGAGCGACTGAGGCTGGTGCCGACAGTCCCCGTCAACAGAACGGGCGACACATCGGCGAACGCGGGCGCCACCGGCGCCGGCACGATCGAGATACTCACCTGCAGGCTGGCCGGACTACCGACACCATTCGCTGCGCTCAGCGTGACGGTGTGAGCACCCGCAGCAGTCGGCGTTCCGGACAACACACCAGCAGCACTCACCGCAAGCCCATCCGGCAATACACCACTGGTGACGGTAACGGCGGGCGCCGGGAACCCGGAAGTCGGGAACGAGCGACTCAGGCCAGTGCCGACAGTTCCCGTCAACAGGACGGCCGACACATCGGTGAACGCCGGTGCCGCCGGTGCCGCCGGTGCCGGCACGATCGAGATATTCACCTGCAAAGTCGCGGTCCCACTGCTGCTGGTAGCGGTAAGCGTGACAGGAAACGTCCCCGCAACAGTCGGCACCCCGGACAGGACACCCGCCGCAGAAAGCACAAGCCCGCCAGGCAACGGACCCGACGTCACAGCAGGCGCCGGGAACCCGGAGGTCGGGAACGTGCGACTGAGGCTGGTGCCGACAGTCCCCGTCAATGTGACGGGCGTGGCGTCGTTGAACATGGGAGGGTAGTACCCACCGCCACCTCCGCCGCCACCACAGTCGGAGTTGGCCACTGGGGCGGTCGCGAAGCCACGCAAGCCGTCGGGGCTGGTCGCACCCTCTTGCTGCTCCATCCCGCCGGGAACAATGGCACGGTTGCAGTAGTCGCCAGCCGCCTCGAAACTCGGCTGCGTGCCGACTGTGGCAGCAGCGGGTCTGGTAGCTGCGGTACCAGTCGTGGCACCCAGGACCAGGGCGACAGCGAGCGCCGTAGCACCGACCGATACGACGGCGCGGGCCCCACTCAAGAGCGCTTGTCGCCGTGCGGTGACTGTCATAGGTGGGCTTCCTTCGGGACGCGGTCCGCACCTGCGAAGGGTGCGTAGCGGCCACGAGTCGGCAACCACCACCCGGGAACGTATCGGATATCCGCTCTGCAAGTAAGGGTTTGGCGTGGCCATTACAGGACATTGCCCCATTGTGGCCACAAACGCCCCTGGCCACTACATGCCTACGTGAACCTCTGATCTGTGGCGTCGGTTCACGTTGGCCCGATCACACGAAGCTGAACTCTCCACGCACCGAACCTGTTGTGGGTCAACGAAACAGCCGAAGGATCATCTGTGAGCGGACACCGGGCCACACAGCGCGGTCACCGCGTAACCCAGCGCGGCCTGGTGCAACCCGTCGAGTTGTTGCGCAACAGCGACGCTGACAGCAGCCGACGCCAGCATCGGCACGCAGTCGGGCGCGGCCAGCGTCGATCGCTGCTCCCCTATCCGGGACACGATCTCGACGTTGAGCGAGTCGAGCACCGGCCGGACCGCCGCCAGATCAGGGCGCTGCGCCGGGGCCGCCGAAGGGACGGTTTGCCAGAAGAGGAACAGGCCGCGCTGGACGGCCTTGTTCGCATCGATCTGCGTTCGGAAGATCTGCTCGATGCGGGCGGGGTCGAGCTGTTCGTCGTCGGCTGCTGCCGTCGCTGCCCGGTAGACCTGCCCCTCACGCTCCGGATCGTCGATCGCCTTCCCGGTCCCCCATTTGGCGGCCGCCACCCGATCGGCGGTGGACAGCCGCTGCGATATCGCCAGGACGAGTGGCTCGAGTCCTCCCGCGACGCGCGCCGGTTCGGCGTGTGCGGTCCCCGGCATCGCCGAGGCCAGCGCCACCACCGTCACCGCAACCGCAAGCTTCATCGACATGACGGCGATTGTGTCACTGCAACGGCGGAACCGGGCCGTCATCGGGCCCGGGGCCGACCACCGTCGACTGTTCCGGCAACAGCGGGCTCACGGCGAACGCACCTGCCACGGCGTCGGAGGGAAGCGCCTCGACGGCGCGGACTCCCGGTGCCTCGACGAGCCCGCGGAGCTGATCGAGTGACCCGCGGACGACTGCGCCGACGACGCACGCACAACCGCCTGACAACTGGGCGGCCGAATAGCCCATGATCTGCGACTGCCGGTCACCGCCACCGACGGCCGCCGACAGCCGGGCCGACGCCACCGCAGACGCCCGTTCGGTGGCAGCCGGATCGGCGCCGACACCGACGGCGACGATCGGTGTCTGCACGCGCTCGATCGGAACCTTGAACAGCACCTGCGCGATCCGTAGATCGCCCGCCACCGCGACCAGTCCGGACGCCGTCGTCGGTGCGTCGAGCGCCAAGAGCGCCCAGTGCTCGACACCGGCGGCCGGGTCGTCGCCCCTGCCGACCTGCAGCGAGATCCCCGCCCGGTCCAGGTACTCGGAGACCTGCTCGCCCGAGTCCGGACCCAGCCGGTCGGTCGAGACACGCGCCGGCGCTACCGGGTTCATCACACCCAGGACCAGGACGGTGGCCGCCAACGCGACCGCAGCGGCAACAGCCGGCCACCTCTGCGCGGTCATGTCACGTGCCCCGCAGGACTCCGAGCGCGTGCTGCAGATCCTTCGGGTAGTCGCTGGTGATCTCGACCCAGTGCCCGTCCGCCGGATGCGCGAACCCCAGCGACCGGGCATGCAACCACTGCCGCTCGAGACCGAGGCGCTCCGCCAGACGCGGATCTGCGCCGTACGTGAGGTCACCGCAGCACGGGTGCCGCAGCGCCGAGAAGTGCACGCGAATCTGGTGGGTGCGGCCAGTCTCGAGATGGACGTCGAGCAGGCTGGCCGCCTGGAACGCCTCGACGGTGTCGTAGTGCGTGACACTGGGCTTGCCGTCCGCCGTGACCGCGAACTTCCAGTCGTTGCTGCGGTGACGCCCGATGGGCGCGTCGATGGTGCCGCTGCTCGGGTCGGGGTGGCCCTGCACCAGCGCGTGGTAGCGCTTGTCGATGGTGCGCTCCTTGAACGCGCGCTTGAGCACGGTGTACGCGCGCTCGGACGTCGCGACGACCATGACACCGGACGTGCCGACGTCGAGTCGGTGCACGATGCCCTGGCGCTCGTGGGCGCCCGACGTCGAGATGCGGAACCCGGCGGCCGCGAGACCACCGATCACCGTCGGTCCGGTCCAGCCGACACTCGCGTGCGCTGCCACGCCGACCGGCTTGTCGACCGCGACGATGTCGTCGTCGGCGTAGAGGATCTCCATGCCCTCCACCGGTTCGGCCTCGATCGTCAGGGGGCGGGGCGGTTCGGGAAGCTCGACCTCGAGCCACATACCGGCGGAGAGCCGGTCGGACTTGCCGGCGGCGGCACCGTCGACGAGGACGCCACCCTCCTCGGTGAGCGTGGCCACCGCCGTCCGCGACAGACCGAGCAGACGGGCGAGGCCCGCATCCACCCGCATGCCGTCGAGCCCGTCGGGCACCGGCATCGAACGTGTCTCTCTCATTCCGCATCGCCCTTCCGCGAGACCGTGTCGCCACTGGGTTCGATGCCGAACAGCGTGAGCGCAACCAACAGGATGGCACCGCAGACGATCGACGAGTCCGCGACGTTGAAGACCGGCCACCAGCCGACCGAGACGAAGTCGACGACGTGACCCTGCAGCGGCCCCGGCGAGCGGAAGATCCGATCGATCAGGTTACCGAGCGCGCCACCGAGCACCAGACCGAGGCCCAGGGCCCACCACGGCGAACGCAACGTCCGTCCGATCCTGATGACACCGATCACGACGCCGACCGCCACGAGCGTCAGCAGCCAGGTCATTCCCGTTGCCATGGAGAACGCCGCGCCCGGGTTGCGGATGAGCGTCAGCGTCACCGTGTCGCCGATGATCCGGACTGGATCCTTGGGATCGATCAGCGCGACTGCCAGCACCTTCGTCAGCAGATCCAGCGCCAGCACGACAACCGCGATGACGACGAGCATCCGCATCCGCCGTGGGCGTGACGCTGCGGTGCCGCGGCCCGAATCGGCCGGCGGGCCGGATGCGTCGCCGGGGTCAGGCACAGGTGGTTCGGAAATCGGTTCACCTTTCACGGCGCTGTCGTCGCTCTCGGTGCGGTCGTCGCTCACCCCGCCATCATCCCTTACGCGGGAGACAGACCGGTCATGCCACCCGCGCCGACTAACCTGTTGGCGTGCCAGTGTCGCCGAAAGCCTTGCGTTCCGGAACCGCGCTCGTCGCGGCAACCGTCTCCCTCGCCCTCCTCCTGACCGCCTGCGGGAACGGAGGTGAGGCCGCCCCTGCCAGCCCCGACGCGGTGGGCGCGGCCTCCGACGAGGTCACCGTCCCCGTGACGGCCGCCACGACCGAGATCGTCGACGCCGGAGCCGAACCCCGCGAGGTGGTGCAACTCCGGCCCGCACAGGGCACCCGGCAGGAGGCACGACTGGTGACGACCGCCACCGTGCAGCAGCAGATCGACCAGCAGGCCGCACAGGATTTCTCGACCCCGGAGTTGACGATGCCGCTGTCCGCACTCGTCACCCAGGGCGCGTCGAGCGGCACCCCGGCCACGACGATCGACATGACGCTCGGCACCCTCAGCACCCCCGACGACGCCACGAACGAACTCCTCGCTCCCGCAACCGATTCGCACGCGGGCTTCACGATGAACCTGTCCGGCGCCATCACCGCACTGCGCCTGCGTCCGGACCCGGACGCCCAGAACAAGGCGCGTTCGATGATCGAGCAGTCGTTCTACCAGGCCGTCTACCGCACAGTGGCCTTCCCCGAGCAACCCATCGGGGTGGGCGCGGTGTGGAAGATCCGCCAGCAGGTGATGAGCGCGGTCGCGCTCGATCAGGTGACGACTGCCACGCTGAAGGCACGCGACGGCAACCGGCTCACCATCGACGTGCAGGTGGAGCAGAAGCCCACGTCGCCGGTCTTCGAACTCCCCAACGGCGCCGGCACGTTGAACGTCGACTCGTACGCGCTGCGCGGCACCGGCAGCGTCGTCGTCGATCTGGGGGTTCCGCTCCCGGTCGCCGGGAGCATCACCGTCGAGGGCAGCCAGTCGTTCAGCGATCCGGCCGACGGCATGCACCTGCGCCAGAGCACGAGCGAGCGGGTCGAGTGGGCATCCTGACGCGCGCCGCGATCGCCGGCGCCGCGATCGCGGTGGCCGGTGGGCTCGTCGCCTGCGGATCGTCGTCCGAGCAGGCGGCTCCGTCGGAAAGTTCCGAACCCGCCGCTCTCGGCCCGGTGGTGACCGCGCCCTCGGACCCGGCCGACGGACCGATCACCGACTCGGCCGCGCTTCGCGCCGCGCTGCTGACCGCGTCCGATCTCCCCGCCGGTTTCGTCGCTCTCCCCGCCGCGACCGACGCGAACGACCCGGCCGCCGGTGCCGACGCCACGCAGTCGGCGACTAACCCCACCCGCTGTGCGAACGTGCTCGACACGATCACGCGGCAGGCAGCGGGCTCCGCCGCCGATGCCGAGGCGAACTTCACCGGTCCCGGATTCACGAGCATCGACGTCGACGCCGCGAGCTACCCGGGCGCTGGCGCGGCGGACGCGTTCGGGACCGTGCAGACGACGCTGCGACAGTGCACCGTGTACACCGGAACCGACGGGGAAGGCGTCGCGGTCGACTATCGCGTCGAGCCGCTCGCGCTACCCACGGTCGGCGACGCCTCCACCGCTGTCCGCCTCGTGACCACCAGTGACGGCTTCACCCTGGTCTCCGACGCCGCCATCGCAGTCGTGGATTCGACGGTGGTACAGGTCGTCGCGACCGGCCCCGACCCGATCGACAGTGCTGTCCTGGAAGGTCTCGCGCGCAGCGCCACCGAGCGGATCCACGCCGCTGCACCGTCCCGCTGAGACCGAAAACGCCGATGCCGACGTCACCGTAGTGACGTCGGCATCGGCGTTTCTGGCGTAGCTACTACGCGGGGCAGGCCGGCGAGGTCAGCTGAGCCATCGTCACCAGCTGGCACGCGTACGACTTCGACATCTTCCAGACGCCGTTCTCGGCGACGAAGTCAACCGTGGCCGGGTTGGTCTGGCCGTTGATGACCAGATTCACGCCGGCAGTGACGGTGTCGTCACCGGTCGGGGTGACATCGACGACCTCGATGGTGGCGCCGGCATCCTTGGCCGCCTTCGCGACCTGGTTGATCAGCTCGGGATCGGCCTCGGCGCCCTGGACGAGCTGCGCCTTCTGCTCGACCGGGACGTTCGCGTCGAAAGCCGTGGCCAGCGCGGCGTTGAGCTCGGCGGCGGTCGGCGGCGCGATCGACGGGGCGGCAGCCGACGTCGTGGTCTGCTGGGCCGTGGTGCGGTCGGTGCTGCCACCGTCGTCAGAGCACGCGGACATCGTGAGGGCAGCTGCAATCGCCACACCGGCGATGGTCATCTTCCGAAGCTTCAAGTGCTTGTCCTTTTCATTCTCGGTCGAACATCATTCGGGCCGCAGCCGGGATGCGGTCCGGCCCCCCAGCTATGACGCACGTTCACAGCAAGAATACCGGCGGTGAGGCCGTCCTCACCTCAGGCTGTCGATCACGTCCGCGACGACCAGGTCACAGTCGGCGTCATCGAATGTACGTGACGGGCCGGGACCCGTGGTGCGAGTCTCGAATCGCACCGTCACCACGCCGTGCCCCGCACCCTGCACCCAGCCGTGCCCGAACTCCGGATGCGAGACATCCAGACCCGGGCGCCAGCGCGGCGCCGCGTCCACACTACGACCAGGGTTCGAATCGTGCTCGGAAGCTTCGTCTTCCGCATCCGGAACCGCCTGATCGAGTTCGGGGAAGAGCGACCCCTGGCTCACCGCGGACAGGCCGCCGAAACCCACCCCGACCAGCCGGATCGGACCGAGCTCGAGCGGATCGATGACCTGCCGCTGCGCGGCTGCCGTGAGGACCTGAAGATCCGTCGTCGCATACGGCAGCGTGATCGACCGGGTGACGATGCTCATGTCCGACTTTCGGAGCTTCAGCACCACCGTGCGCGCTGCGCGACCGTCCCTGCCCAGACGGCGATGCGCGGCAACGGCACTCGCATCCACCGCACGGCGCAGCCCCGCCAACGTCACGATGTCCTCTGCGTAGGTCGTCTCCGCGCTCACCTGCTTGGCGTCGGCTCGCTCCGCCACCGGTCGGTCGTCGATGCCTTGCGCGAGTCGTTGCAGGCTCGGCCCGATCGTCGCGCCCAGCACCGACACCACCTCGGCGACCGGCAGTTCGGCGAGCGCCCCGATCGTGTCGATGCCGAGCCGTTTGAGCCTCTCCTCCGCCACCGGCCCCACGCCCCACAGCTTCCGCACCGGCAACGCGCTCATCAACTCCTGCTGGATGTCGGGCGAGACGACGGTGATCCCGTCCGGCTTCGCGAGCCCCGAGGCGATCTTCGCCACCTGCTTGCCCGCACCGGCGCCGATGGATGCAACCAGTCCGGTCTCGGCCAATACCAGCGCCCGCAGTTCATCGCAGTAGCTCTCCACCTCGGCCTTGCCGACCCCCGACAGCTCCGCCGGCTCACCGAACGCTTCGTCGAGCGAAAGCTGTTCCAGCACCGGCATCTTCACCCGCAGCGCGTCGAAGACTTGTCGGCTCATGTGACCGTAGAGGGCTCCCCGCGGCGGCAGCACCACGGCCGCGGGGCCCACCAATCGGCGGGCCTGATGCATCGGCATCGCCGACCGTGCCCCGAACACCCGCGCCTCGTAGCTGGCGCCGGCCACCACTCCCCGACCGCCCAGGCCACCGACCAGCACGGGGCGGCCGCGGAGCGTCGGTCGGGTCAGCTGCTCGACCGACGCAAAGAACGCGTCCATGTCCAGATGCAGGACCCACCGGCGGCTGCGGGTGGGATCGGCGGTGTCCATGGGAGAAAAATACGCCGGGCGGACGACAGAGTTGTCTAGGCCGTCCGCCCGAGGCGGCCCTGTCCGATCAGGCCTTGACGATCACGACGCGAGCGCCTTCGCCGAGTTCGACGACCGCGTCACCGCTCACGTCGGCCAGGTCCAGCGTGGTCGCCAGGATCTCGCCCGCGATCAGGTCCCGGTGCCGCTGCGCCCACTCGAGCCGCTCGGCGGGAACCTGCAGTGTCACCGAGATGCGGTCGGAGACATCGAGACCCGCAGCACGGCGAGCGTCCTGCAGCTCACGAACACGGTCCTTGGCCCAACCCTCGGCCTCCAACTCCTCGGTGACCTGGGAGTCGAGCACGACGAGCCCGGCACCGTCCGGCAGTGCCGCCGTCGACTCCGGTTCGGCCGCCACCAGGCGCTGGGTGTACTCGGACGGCAGCAGGTCGATGCCAGCGGCCGACACGACACCGTCCGTCTCGGTCCAGTCTCCGGCCTTGACCGCCTTGATGACGGTCTGCACGTTCTTGCCCAGACGCGGACCCGCGGCGCGAGCGTTGACCACCAGCTCGAACCGGCCGTGGACATCGACGTCCTCGGTCAGGTCGACCTTCTTGACGTTGACCTCGTCCGCGATCAGGCCCAGGTACGGGCGCAGCTTCTCCGCGTCGGGCGACGCGACGGTAACCTCGGGCAGCGGCAGCCGCACTCGCAGGTTCTGAGCCTTGCGCAGGCCCAGCACGGTCGAGCACACGCTGCGGACGTCGTCCATCGCGGCGACCAGTTCCGGGTCGCCCGGCAGCTCCTTCTCGGTCGGCCAATCGGTGAGGTGCACCGAACGACCGCCCGTCAAGCCCCGCCAGATCACCTCGGACGCCATCGGCAGCAGCGGCGCGGCGAGGCGGCTGACGACCTCGAGCACGGTGTGCAGCGTGTCGATCGCGTCCCGGTCCTCGTCCCAGAAGCGGCTGCGCGAACGGCGTACATACCAGTTGGTGAGCGCATCGCAGAACGTGCGCAACTCGTCGCACGCACCGGCGATATCGGTGACCTCGAGAGCGTCGGTGATCGCGTCCCGCGTCGCCGCGAGCTTCGCAAGGATGTACTTGTCGAGCACGTTCGGCGAATCCGTCCGCCACTGACCGGGCTTGGAGGCGTACAGCTGAAGGAAGCTCCACGCGTTCCACAGCGGCAGCAGCGCCTGCCGCACACCCTCACGGATGCCCTGCTCGGTGACCACCAGGTTGCCACCACGCAGGATCGGCGACGACATCAGGAACCACCGCATCGCGTCCGAGCCGTCGCGGTCGAACACCTCCTTGACGTCCGGGTAGTTGCCCTTGGACTTACTCATCTTCAGACCGTCGTCACCGAGCACGATGCCGTGTGCCGCAACAGTCTTGAACGCCGGACGGTCGAAGAGTGCGGTTGCCAGCACGTGCAGCGTGTAGAACCAGCCGCGGGTCTGACCGTTGTACTCGACGATGAAGTCGCCCGGGTAGTGCGAGTCGAACCAGTCCCGATTCTCGAACGGGTAGTGCACCTGCGCGTACGGCATCGAACCCGACTCGAACCAGCAGTCCAGCACCTCGGGGACGCGGCGCATCATCGACGTGCCGGTCGGATCGTCCGGGTTGGGACGAACCAACTCGTCGATCATCGGCCGGTGCAGATCCGTCGGTCGCACGCCGAAGTCCGCCTCGAGCTCATCGAGCGAGCCGTAGACATCGACACGCGGGTACGCCGGGTCGTCCGACACCCACACCGGGATGGGGCTGCCCCAGTATCGGTTTCGGCTGATGTTCCAGTCGCGTGCACCCTCGAGCCACTTACCGAACTGGCCGTCCTTGATGTGCTCCGGCACCCAGGTGATCTCCTGGTTGAGCTCGACCATGCGATCGCGGAACTTGGTCACGGCGACGAACCACGACGGCACCGCCATGTAGATGAGCGGCTGACCCGACCGCCAACTGTGCGGGTACGAGTGCTCGATCGTCTCGTGCCGCAGAAGCTTTCCGGCAGCCTTCAGGTCCTTGATGATGACAGGGTTCGCATCGAAGACTTGCATGCCCTCGTACGGCGGGACCATCGACGTGAACTTTCCGCCCGGATCGAGCGGCTGCACGATCTCGATGCCGTTCGCCGTCGCAACATCCATGTCCTCCTCACCGAAAGCCGGTGCAAGGTGGACGATTCCGGTACCCGAGTCGGTGGTGACATAGTCGGCCGAGAGGACGCGGTGCGCGTTCTCGTGCCCCTTGCCCGGACCGTGGAAGAAGTCGAACGGCGGGGTGTAGGACAAGCCGACCAGGTCCGTGCCCTTGTATTCGCCGAGAACCTCGGGCTCGTCGCCGAGCTCACGCGCATAGTGCCCGACACGAGCAGCCGCCAGCAGGTAGGTCTTGCCGTCGGCACCGGCGACATGCACGTAGTCGACGTCGGGATGCACCGCGATCGCCAGGTTGGACGGCAGCGTCCAGGGCGTGGTGGTCCAGATCAGTGCGTTCGCGCCGTCCAGCGGCGAGCCGGGAGCAGTAAGGACCATGTCGACCGTGACCGCCGGATCCTGACGCATCTTGTACGCGTCGTCGAGACGGGTCTCCTGGTTCGACAGCGGAGTCTGCTCGTACCAGCTGTACGGCAGCACTCGGAAGCCCTGGTAGATCAGGCCCTTGTCGTGGAGTTCCTTGAACGCCCACATCACGGACTCCATGAAGTCCAGATCCAGGGTCTTGTAGTCGTTTTCGAAGTCCACCCAGCGCGCCTGGCGGGTGACATAGTCGCGCCACTCGTCGGCGTACCGCAGCACCGATTGCTTGCAGTACGCGTTGAACTCCGCGAGACCCATCGCGTCGATCTGCGACTTGTCCTTGATGCCGAGCTGCTTCTCCGCCTCGAGTTCGGCGGGCAGGCCGTGGCAGTCCCAGCCGAAACGCCGGTCGACCTTCTTGCCCCGCATCGTCTGGAAGCGCGGGACCAAGTCCTTGACGTAGCCGGTGAGGAGATGGCCGTAGTGCGGCAGACCGTTGGCGAACGGAGGTCCGTCGTAGAAGACGAAGTCCTCGGCACCCTCACGGTTCTCGATGCTCGCCCGGAACGTGTCGTCCGCATCCCAGGCCGCGAGCACCTTGCGCTCGAGATCGGGGAAGGAAACGGAACCCGTGGCGCGGCCGCCGACGAGATCGACACGGGGATACCCGGCGTTCGTCTGGGGAGGGGTGGATTCGTTACTGGTCACCACAGGTTCTCACTGCTCCTCGTGCCCTACTACCGGCACGGGGACGACGACGACGCCCTGTGCGCCGCTACCGCGGTACCACCCCGCTTGCCCGCCACGCGTTGCGCGACGAGCCTCTCGATCCGGGCTGTGACGGGCCCACCCGTTCGGTTCTACTGAGCAGATCCCCGGCGAGCGCGTCTGCACTACCGAAAATCGGCGGTTCTTCCGAAGGCTCCCCGGTGATGGCCGGATCTACGCCGAAAACATGCGTTCAGTCTAACCCTGCGTCGAATCGCTCCCGGAATCGCCGGGGTCGGACGGAAGGTCCGACGGCGAATCCTGCGGAGCGTCGTCTCGCGTCGGCTCGCCGGCCTCGGGTTTCGCGGCGGCTGCCGCGCTCGGCGGCCCCGCCTTCCTGCTCGCCAACGCACTGACGAGCAGGAGGACGGCGCCTGCGACACAAACCAGGATGCAACCCCACGCCCAGAGGACGGAACCCGTCATCAGGGCGACCACCAGTAAGGCGAACCCTACTGCTGCGAGGACCAACGTCATGACCAGCACGATTCACCCCCTGCTCGGGAGCCGGCCGGGCGTCGGCTCGGTCAGTTGCTTCCCTTGGCGTACGACTGGGTGAAGCCGGCCTGCGCGCCCGGACCGAACGTGTCCTGGCCGCCGTCGACCGGAACGGCCGAACCACGCTGCTCGAGTTCCTCCAGCTGAGACTCCAGGTAGGACTTGAGGCGCACCCGGTACTCGCGCTCGAACGTCTTCAGCTGCTCGATCCGACCCTCGAGGACGGACCGCTGCTGGTTGATCGTCGCCATGATCTCGGTGTGCTTCTTCTCGGCGTCCGCCTGCAGCGCGTCGGCCTTCTCCTTGGCCTGACGCAGCTGGGTCTCCGAGCGCGTCTGCGCGTCGGACAGCAGCGACTCCGACTTCTGCTTCGCATCGGAGACCATGGTCTCCGACTTCTGCTTGGCGTCGGACACCATCGTCTCCGACTTGGAGCGCGCATCCGTCACCAGACGCTCGGAGTTGGTGCGAGCATCGCTCAGCAGCTGCTCGGCCTCGGTCTTGGCGTCGCCCGTGAGGCGGTCGGCCATCTCCTGGGCCAAGCCCAGGACCTTGGCGGCCTGCATGTTCGCGTCTTCACGCGGCGCAGCAGCGGGGGCCGGCGCGGGAACAGGTGCCGGAGCGGGCTTCGGCGGCTCGACGACACGAACCGGCTCGGGCGCCGGGGCGGGGGCGGCGGCCACGGGACGCGGGGCCTTCTTCGCCTCGGCCAGCTCCTGATCGAGCTCACCGACACGCTGACGGAGATCTGCGTTCTCCTCGATGAGTCGCGACAGCTCCTGCTCGACGAGGTCGAGGAAGGCGTCTACCTCGTCCTCGTTGTAACCACGCTTCCCGATCGGAGGCTTGCTGAACGCGACGTTGTGCACATCAGCTGGAGTCAGCGGCATGGAAGGATCCCTTCACGCATCATTTGGCGGTCTAGCACGCATTCGGTTCTAGCGTTGCGGTACTCGTTAACCATTTCGTTACCAGTCACACTGTAACTGCGGGACATTCTGTCACACGAAACCTGCGGGTGAGGCCAGTCCTGCGACCACCTGCATCAGGATGAAAAGCAGGAACAGCAGCACCATGATCGAGAGATCGAGTCGGACTCCACCGAGCGAAATCGGCGGGATGAGCCGACGGAGGAGCTTCACCGGCGGGTCCGTGACGGTGAAGATCGCCTCGAGGACCACGACGACGAAACCCGTCGGCCGCCAGTCCCGAGCGAACACTCTGATGAACTCGACGATGATCCGCCCGATGAGCAACAACCAGAAGATGAACAGGATCACGTAGATCACCGAGAACACGGCCACACCTTCACTCTGCCTGACGAGAACCAGTCGATCAAAACCATCCGGGAATCCCGGAGTCACGCGTCACAATTACACGGCGCTGCCGGGCGGGTCACAGAATCCGGCCGATACCGCTCGGATCACTTCTGGTTGTAGTAGCCGGTCTCCGCAATCCGACGACGCTCCTCGGCCGACACATCGATGTCGGCGGGCGAGAGCAGGAACACCTTGGTAGCGACCTTGTCGAAGGAACCACGCAGGGCGAACGCGAGACCTGCCGCGAAGTCGACCAGACGCTTCGCGTCGGCGTTGCTCATTTCCACGAGGTCCATGATGACCGGCGTGCCGTCCCGGAACCGCTCACCGATCGTGCGCGCCTCGCCGTAGTCCCGCGGGCGCAGCGTCGTGATCTTGGACAGCGGGCCACCCTCGTCCAGGGTCGAACGACGGCTTTCGACGCGCTCCATGCGCGGATCGACCGCGAGCGAACCACGGGTCGGACGCGGGGCGCCACCGCGCGGGGCGATCGACTCGACACGCTGGTGGGCCGCCCGGGGAGCGGGTTCGTAGCGGTCGAAGTCGGTGTCGACCTCGTCCCGGCGCGCCGACGCGTATCCCGGTTCCGCGTAGTCGCGACGACCCTGTCCGGGCTCGTCGATGTAGTCGTCCTCGAAGTCCTCGAGGGGAACCATGCCGAAGTAAGCCTTGAACTTGTGCAGGCTGCTCATTGATCGACCTTCCTGGGCGCGGAGGACTGGTACTGGCTAATCCTGCGGTCGACCGCAGAGATCCGGGTGTGACTGGTGTTCCATGTGTGACTGGTGATCATTTCGAGACTATCGGTCGAGAGCCGAGCAGTGCCGTTCCGACACGCACGCAGGTGGATCCGTGCCGAACCGCAGACTCCAGATCCCCGGTCATCCCGGCGGAGAGAGTGGTCGCGCCCGGATGCACCCGGACCAGGTCGGCGTGCACGGCATGCAACTGCGCGAACGCCGCGTCGGGATCGGCCCCGAGTGGCGGGACGGCCATCAATCCACCCAGTTCCAGACCGGGCGCGCAGGCAACTCGATCCGCGAGAGCTTCCAGATCCTCGACCGGCACACCGCCCCGTGACGGGTCCCCGTCCAGGCTCACCTGGATCAGCATCTCGACGGGGCCCGAACGCTCCCCCGCGTCCGTCGCCGCGTCGACGGCAGCAGAGACGGCATCTGCGAGGCGCTCGCTGTCGAGCGAATGGATCGTGTCCGCCCAGCGCACCACGGACTTCACCTTGTTCCGCTGCAATCGCCCGATCATGTGCCAGTGCACGGACTCCGTCACGCCCGGGTCTGCGGTGAAATCCGCCACCTTCTGACTCGCCTCGGGCTCCCGGGACTCGCCGAACTCCCGGCACCCGAGGTCGTAGAGGACGCGGACATCCGACGCCGGGAAGAACTTGGTCACCGGCAACAGCGCGACAGCACCCGGTTCGCGGCCGGCGTCGCGGCATGCGGCGTCGAGTCTCGCCCGCACCCGTGTCAGCGCCGAGGCGATTTCCTCGCGCCTTCCCATCCCGACTGTCAACTCTCCTCCGTCACTCGCGCTCGGACGGATCCATCCAGATGACAGCGGCAAGCCTGCCGGTCGGCGCTTCCCGGCGGTGGCTGAACAGCGCGCGGTCCTCGATCGTGCAGCGCGGATCCTCCGCGACGCCCGAGATGCCCGCAGCCAGGAGTTGCCGGCGCAGTCCTGCACGCAGATCCAGGCCGGGTGTGCCCTTGACCGTCCGCGTCGCACTACCCGGCAGAAACTTCTCAACGTCGGCCTGCATCGCGGCGGGCACCTCGTACTGGCGGCCGCTGGCGGCCGGCCCGAGGAAGGCGCCGATCCGCTCGGGGCGGGCACCCTGCTCGATCATCGCGCCGATCACCTTCGGCACGATTCCGATGCGGGCGCCGATGCGGCCTGCGTGCACCGCCGCGATCACCCCCGCCTCGTCGTCGGACAGCAGGATGGGGACACAGTCGGCACTGAGGGTGACCAAGGCCAGACCGGGTTCCCGCGTCACGAGCGCATCCGTCGTGGGCACCGGCCCGTCCTGTGGACCGTCCACCACCGTCACGTTGCGGCTGTGGATCTGTTCCATCCAGACCAGACGCTCGAACGGCAGACCGATACCGTCGGCCAGTCGACGGCGGTTGGCCTCGACGGCCGCCGGATCGTCGCCGACATGGTCGCCGAGATTGAACGAATCATAGGGCGGCGCCGAGACCCCGCCGGATCGACTGGTGACGACCCGACGGACCCGAACACCCGTCACAGCTACCCCGCTCAACGGCGCATGAAGGAGGGCACGTCGACGTCGTCGTCCTCGCCGTCCTCGTTACCGACCGGCACCGAACGCGACCCGGTGGCTCCGAGCGGCGGCAGGCTCGACCCGGTGGGCGTGCCGACCGGTTCCCGCGGCGCAGCCGGCGCGGCATGCGCAGGCTCGGCGGCCGGCGGCGGCGTGGCCGCCCGCTCGGACTGTCCGACCTCGCCGGCGCGACCGGCACCGATGCTGCCGCGGCCGATGGCGGACTGGACCTCGACCGGACGCTTCACGGGCGCACCACCGTCGAAGCCTGCGGCGATGACGGTGACCCGCACCTCGTCGCCGAGCGAATCGTCGATGACGGTTCCGAAGATGATGTTGGCGTCGATGTGTGCGGCCTCCTGGACCAGCGACGCGGCCTCGTTGATCTCGAACAGTCCCAGATCGGAACCGCCGGCGATCGACAACAGCACGCCGCGCGCGCCTTCCATGGACGCCTCGAGCAGCGGCGAGTTGATCGCGGTTTCCGCGGCCTTGATCGACCGCCCCTCGCCCCGCGAGGAACCGATGCCCATGAGGGCGCTACCGGCGCCCGACATCACGCTCTTGACGTCCGCGAAGTCGACGTTGATGAGGCCGGGCGTCGTGATCAGGTCGGTGATGCCCTGGACACCGTTGAGGAGAACCTCGTCGGCGCTACGGAAGGCATCCATCAGGCTGACAGCGGCATCGCCGAGCTGGAGCAGCCGATCGTTCGGGATGACGATCAGGGTGTCGCACGACTCGCGCAGCGCGGAGATGCCGGACTCGGCCTGACCGCCGCGGCGCTTGCCCTCGAAGGAGAAGGGTCGCGTCACGACACCGATCGTGAGTGCGCCGAGCTTGCGAGCGATGCTCGCGACGACGGGTGCGCCACCGGTACCGGTGCCACCACCCTCACCGGCGGTGACGAAGACCATGTCGGCGCCCTTGAGGACTTCCTCGATCTCGTCCTTGTGGTCTTCTGCGGCCTTACGTCCGACCTCGGGATCGGCGCCGGCGCCGAGTCCACGGGTGAGTTCGCGTCCGACGTCGAGCTTGACGTCGGCGTCACTCATGAGCAGCGCCTGCGCGTCGGTGTTGACCGCGATGAACTCGACTCCCTTGAGTCCCTGCTCGATCATGCGGTTGACCGCGTTCACGCCGCCGCCGCCGATACCGACGACCTTGATTACGGCGAGGTAGTTGTGCGGGGGCGTCATGGGCTCTCGCCTTCCGTGAGTGGATTTCGCGCTCGTACTAAGGGGGATTGCCGGAAAACCCTCAACCTCAACCACAGGGTCAAGGTTATGTCAAGTAGTCCCTCGGGGCGAAACGCTATGCAGTGCCACAGCGATCCGCCAGCAGGCGCGCCGACACGCGCCAAGTTTTTGCGGGGCGTCACTTCCCCTGATCCCGATCGCGGCGTGCACCCTCGGGATCGCCCATCACTTTACTGTGGGCAACTGGGGACTCGACACATCGAAGATCTGGCCGGGCTGCGTCAGCAACACGGAGAGCACCGCCGACTTCCTCTCGGAATCGTCGACGCTGCCCCACACCACGACACGTCCGTCCACAAGAGTAGCCGAGACACTCGAAATCGTCGGCGCGGCAACCTCGGAGACCTGGAACCGCACCGACTCCGGCAGCGCCTCGAGCACGCCGAGTGCCGCCTGCGTCGCGTGGTCGTCCCGGCCCGGAGTGGGCGTCACCAGGCGAACGACTCCGAACGGCGGCGGCTCGATCGCATAGTCGACACCGGTGGCGTCCATCAGGTGGGTGCCCTCCGGGGAATCGAAGAACACCACCGGAATCCGCTCCGTGACGGACACCTGGACGGTCGACGGATACTCCCGCCGAACGCGGGCCTCGGCCACGCGCGGAATACCGGCCACCCGCTGGGCGGCCGCCGCAGTGTCGACCCTGAGCAGCGGCGTGCCCTCCTGAATTCCCGCCTGTGCCAGCACTTCCTCGGACGACAGCATGCCGTCGCCGACGTACTCGACACGCTTGACCGACATCAGTGGGCTGAACCACAGCGTCCCCACCAGCGCGACGATCAACACCGCCGACACACCACCGATCAGGAAAACCCTGCGGCGCAACGATCTGGCACGCGCACGGTCCGCAGATCCGCGGCCGACGTGATCCGACGGCGCCGCCGAATCGACCAGCACCGACGAATCCGCAGACACCTGCTCGCTCGCGCGGGGCCGGGCACGGCGGTCTCGCCTGGCGTCGGGCCGCCCGCCCCGGGACCGCCGCCGACCATCAGGGCTCACGGCTGCTCCGTACCGGATTCCGCTGCCGCCGAACGATTGCCGTTGGGCCGCGCGCGTAGCGCATCGAGGATCGGACCGCCCAGCATCGTCACATCACCCGCACCCATCGTGATGACGACGTCACCCGGCTCCGACAGGCTCGCGACCTGACGCGGAACCTGCGACCTATCCGGCTGATAGTGAACAGGTTTCGTCACCGACTGCGCGACGAGGGCGCCACTCACGCCGGGCAGCGGTTCTTCGCGGGCACCGTAGACGTCCAGCACCACCACCTCGTCCGCAAGGTCGAGCGCCTCGCCGAACTCCTGCGCGAAGGTCACCGTCCGAGAGTAGAGATGCGGCTGGAAGACCACGATGACACGGCCCGGTTGCCGGTCGTCCTGGACGAGGTCACCGGCCGCGCCGAGCACGGCACGGACCTCCGTCGGATGGTGGGCGTAATCGTCGAACAACCGCACGCCCCGCTCGCGACCGGTGAACTGGAACCGGCGGTGCACACCGCCGAACCCGGCGAGCCCCTCGAGCAACTCGTCCACCGATGCACCGGCGCCGCGCCCGGCGAGCAGGGCGGCAAGCGCATTGAGCGCCATATGTTTTCCGGGCACACCCAAGCGCAGAGTGCGCTCGGAATCCTCACCTGCAAAACGAATCTGGGCCACTCCCCCGACGTCGCGGGCCTGCCACGACACCAGTTCCACCCCGACGGGCACGGGACCCGCGGCAGCTACGCCGTCCGCCGACCCGTAGCCGATGACCCGCACGTCGTTTCGGCCCGACTCGACCGTCCGACGCGCCAGCGCCGCCGACCCCGGATCGTCGAGGCACACCACCAGCAATCCGCCCGGTGCGATCCGGTCGACGAAGTCGTCGAAGACCTGGACGTAGGCCTCACTGCTACCGAAGAAGTCGAGATGGTCGGCCTCGACGTTGGTGACGATGACCACGTCGGGGTCGTACTGCAGGAGCGAACCGTCGCTCTCGTCAGCCTCGGCGACGAAGACGTCGCCGGTGCCGTGGTGCGCATTGGTGCCGGCCTCGTTCAGTTCGCCGCCCACCGCGAAGGACGGATCGAATCCGCAGTGCTGCAATGCCACCACGAGCATCGACGTCGTCGATGTCTTCCCGTGCGTTCCCGACACGAGCAGCGTGCGATGCCCCTGCATCAGCGAGGCGAGCACCGCCGGTCGGAGGATCACGGGGATTCCCCGGGCGGCGGCTTCCACCAGTTCGGGGTTGTCCTTCGGGATCGCGGCATGGGTGGTCACGACGGCAGTCGGCCCGCCCGGCAACAAGTCGAGTGCGCTCGCGTCGTGCCCGATGCGCACCACCGCCCCCCGCGCCCGCAGCGAGAGAACGCCACGGCTCTCCTTCGCGTCCGATCCGGACACCTGGCCGCCGCGAGCGAGGAGGATCCGCGCGATGCCCGACATGCCGGCACCGCCGATCCCGACCATGTGCACCCGCTCGAGACCCGCGGGTAGCTGCTCACTCATCGGTCTCCCCTTGCTACATCGACAACGATCTGCGCGACCGCAGCGGCCGCGCTGCGGTGACCGGCGCCGGCCGCGCAGCGGCCCATCTCGTCGAGTCGTGCCCGGTCCCCGAGCAGCGGCACGACGGTGTCCGCCACGAACTGTGGCGACAATTCCGCGTCTGCCACGATCATCCCACCGCCGGCTGCGACGACCGGGCGCGCATTGAGTTCCTGCTCACCGTTTCCATGTGGCAACGGCACGTAGACGGCGGGCAGACCCACCGCCGAGACCTCCGCGACCGTCATCGCACCGGACCGGCAGATCACCGCGTCCGCCGCCGAGTACGCGAGATCCATCTGCTTGAGATACGGCACGGCCACATACGGCGCCTCCGGCCCGGACTCGACGTCCACCGAGTTCTTGGGGCCGTACGCATGCAGCACCGAGATGCCGGCGGCGGCCAACTGCGGCGCGGCCCCCACGACGGCCTCGTTGAGCGAGCGCGCACCCTGCGATCCGCCGAACACCAGCAGCACCGGTCCGGTCGCGGGCAGACCGAAATGCTCGCGAGCCTTCGCCCGCAACGCCGCCCGATCCAGGCCGGTGATCGACGAGCGCACCGGGATGCCCACGATCTCCGCGTCGGATTCCCCGCGCACCGAGACCCCGGATCCGGGGACGGCCGCAAGGACGCGGCGTGCTCGCCGCGCGCCGATCTTGTTAGCAATACCGGCACTCGCGTTGGCTTCGTGGATGACGATCGGAATCCTCCGGCGGCGCCGCAGGAATCCCGCGCCGGCCGCAAGATAGGCGGGCAGCGCCACATAACCACCGAAGCCGACGATCACGTCCGCGTCGGTGCGGTCCAGGATCTCGCGCGTCGCAGCGACGGACCGGCGAAGACGACCCGGCAGACGCAGCAGGTCCATCGTGGGCTTGCGCGGCAACGGAACCGGTGGGATCAGTTCGAGTGGGTACCCGCGCTCGGGCACGAGGGTGGTCTCGAGTCCACGCGCGGTGCCGAGCGCGGTCACCACGGCTGAGGGGTCGAGCGCGCGGATCGCGTCCGCAACGGCCATCGCCGGCTCGATGTGTCCGGCGGTTCCGCCACCGGCGACCACCACCGAAAGGGCAGTTTTCCTACCGTTCTCGCCGCTCACCTACGTGTCCCTCGCTCTCCTGGGCGCGGTTCGCGCGCACGCGGCGCACGTCCCCGCTCCGTCGTGGGGCTTCGCCCCTCGTTGTCGTCCGTGCGGCGGCCCCCGGCTGGAGGCTTGCGCCGCGACATGTCCTGGCTCTGTCGGTATCCCTGGCTGTGCGGGCTGCCCGCTCCGACGCGCTCGGTGCGCGCGGGGGCGCGTTCACCGCGCGCCGGCTGCATCTTCCGGTTCTCGGTCCCGCGAACGACTGCCGCGCCGCGCTGCCGCGGCGGGATGTATGCCGCCGGCCTGGGCAGCCTGAGCAGGCGCGCCACGCGTCCGTCCTGACCACTGTGCAACGCCGAGACCGCCTCCGGCTCGTGCCGGGCCGCATTCGCGACGAGACCGAACATCAGCAGGGTCGTCGCGGTCGATGTGCCACCCGCCGACACGAGCGGCAGCTGCAGGCCCGTGACCGGCAGGACGCCGACCACATAGCCGATGTTGATGAACGCCTGCCCGGTGATCCACGCCGTGGCGGTCGCCACGAGCAACTGCAGGAACGGGTCCGCCGAACGTCGGGCGATCCGCAGGCCTGTGTAGACGAACAGCGCGAACAGCCCGATCACGGCGCCCGCGCCGATGAATCCGAGTTCCTCGCCGATGATCGCGAAGATGAAGTCGTTGTGGGCGTTGGGCAGGTAACTCCACTTGGCGCGGCTCTGCCCCAATCCCTCCCCGAGGAGGCTGCCGTCCGCGAGCGCGTACTTCGCCTGCCGCGCCTGATACCCCGCGCCCTGGGCGTCGTCACCCGGATTGAGGAAGGACTGGACGCGCGCCGACCGGTAGCCGGCGGTCAGTGCGAGCGTGGTCGCTGCCGCAGCGCCGGCCACGAGCAGGGTCAGAAAAATCTTCAGGGGCAGGCCCGCGAACCAGAGCAGGGCCAGCAGGATGATCGCGAGCGAGATCGTGGTGCCCAGGTCCGGCTGCAACACGATCAGGACGAACACCACCAGTGCCGCGGGCACCAGCGGGATCAGCATCTCCTTGAGCGACGCGTTCTCCCGTCGCCGCGTCGCCAGGATGTGCGCGCCCCACACCGCGAAAGCGATCTTCGCGAGTTCCGACGGCTGCAGCGAGATCGGCCCGATCACGAACCACCCGCGCGTGCCCTGGGACTCCGTACCGATGCCGGGAATCAAGACCAGGACGAGCAGCACGAGCGTGGCACCGAACGCGGGCAACGCCCACTTTCGCAGCAGTCGCACGGGAACGATCAGCGCGAAGTAGAAGATCACCAGACCGACAGCCGCAAAGATCAACTGCGACACGAACTTGCCGTACGCCGACCCGTCCCGGGCCACCGACTCGACACTCGACGACGACAGCACCATCACCAGACCGAGCACGGTCAGCAGGATCGCGATCGTGACGACCAGGTGGAACGACGTCAGCGGACGTGCAAGCCACGCACCGATCCTGGTGCGCGGCGCACGATCGCCGGTCTTCGTCATCCCTGGATCCCCCGGCCGGTGTCGGCATCGGTCAGTGCGGCGGCGGCAGCGGCGAAGCTGCGACCACGGTGACCGTAGGAATCGAACATGTCGAGGGAGGCCGCTGCGGGCGCGAGCAACACCACGTCACCGGGCGCGGCCATCGCCGCAGCTGCCCGCACCGCCTCGGCCATCACGGTGTCCGCGTCCGCGGCGGGGAGATCGAGATGCAGGGTGTCTGCGACAGCGTCTTCGCCCACACCACCATCGTCGCCCGAGCGGATCCGAACGACCGGCACGTCGGGCGCGTGTCGCGCCAGCGCATCCGCGATCAGGCCGGCGTCCCGTCCTATCAGGACGGCACCCGCGAGACGGGGCCCGACCTCTGCAACGAGGTCGTCCACCCGGGCACCCTTGAGCAGGCCGCCGGCGATCCACACGACCGAGTCGTGCGCGACGATCGACGACCGTGCCGCGTGCGGGTTGGTTGCCTTCGAGTCGTCGACGAAGGTCACCTCGGCGAGCGTGCGGACCCGTTCCGCGCGGTGCGGACCCACCCGGTGCGCCCGCAACCCGGCGCCGACCGCGTCGGCGGAGACACCGATCGCGCGTGCCAGCGCGGCGGCGGCGAGCGCGTCGGACACGCCGGCCGGGCCGGAAGGACTGATCTCGTCCGCCGGGACAAGAGTGACGCCGTCCGCGAAAGCACTGTCGATCAGAACACCGTCGACCACACCGAGTTCGCCGCCGGCCGGTGCACCCAGCCTGAACCCGACCGTGCGCCCGGCCCGGGGACGCTGCGCGAGCGAAGCCGCGACCGCGTCGTCGAGGCCGACGACCGCGACCGCACCGGTGAGCGCCTGCGCTTTCGCGTCCACGTACCCCGGCATGCCGCCGTGCCAGTCGAGATGATCCTCGGCGATGTTCAGCACGACGCCGGCCGCGGGCCGCACCGACGGCGCCCAGTGCAACTGGAACGACGACAGTTCGACAGCGAGCACGTCCGCCCGAGGCTCCTGCCGCAGCGCATCGAGCACCGGAAGCCCGATGTTGCCGCACGCCGACGACTCGAGTCCCGCGGCCTGCAGGATCGAGTGCAGCATCGACGTCGTGGTCGTCTTGCCATTGGTTCCGGTCACGACGAGCCACTGTCGCGGCGGACCGTAAACACCCGCCTGATCGACCTGCCAGGTGAACTCGATGTCACCCCACACCGGCGCCCCGGCCGCCGCAGCCGCCGACAGCAGGGGCGAGTCGGGGCGGAAGCCGGGACTCGTGACGACGAGCGCGAACTCGGACAACTGCCGAGGATCCGCCACCAGATCGTCGACGAGGATCGTCGCGGCGCCCGCCTCGGCGCAGCGCGCCAGCGCATCGGCGGAGCTGTCGGTGACGGTGACATGGGCGCCGAGATCGTGCAGCGGGGCGATCACGGCTCGGCCGGAGATACCCGCTCCGGTCACCAGGACCCGCGTGCCGCGCAACGCCTCCAGGTTCGCAGGATCGAACGGCATGGGTCAGTCCCCGATCGCTGCTAGGTACTCGCTGTAGAACAGCGCCAGTCCGATCGCCGACGCGATCGCCGCCAGTAGCCAGAATCTGATGATCACTTGGGTTTCGGCCCAGCCGCCGAGTTCGAAGTGATGATGGAACGGCGCCATGCGGAACACGCGGCGACGACTCGACCGGAACACCGCCACCTGGATCACCACCGACGCGGCCTCGGCCACGAACAGCGCGCCGATGACGACCATCAGCAGCTCGGTGCGGGTGGTGATCGACAGGCCCGCGAGCATGCCGCCGAGAGCCAGTGAACCGGTATCGCCCATGAAGATCTTCGCGGGAGCCGCGTTCCACCACAGGAAGCCGATGCACGCCGCGGCACCCGCAGCACACAGCAGTGCCAGGTCGAGCGGATCGCGGACGTCGTAGCAGCCCTTGGACGGCCCGAGGCTGCCCGCGCCGCCGGTGCACGCGTTGCGGTACTGCCAGAACGTGATGATCACGTAGGCGCCCAGGACCAGGCTCATCGATCCCGCGGCGAGACCGTCGAGACCATCGGTGAGGTTCACCGCGTTCGACCACGCACTGACCAGCAGATAGACGAACAGGATGAACACGATCGAACCCATGCTCACGGTCGCGATGTCACGCACGTACGACAGATGCACGCTGCCGGGCGTCAGACCGTTGCCGCCACGGAACTGCAGCGCCAGGATGCCGAACACGACCGCGGCCACGAGCTGGCCGACCAGCTTGGCCGTCTTGTTCAGGCCAAGATTGCGCTGCTTGCGAATCTTGATGAAGTCGTCGAGGAAGCCGACCGCGCCGAGCGCGGTCGTCAGACCGAGCACCAGCAGGCCCGACGCCGTCGGACCCTCCGCGTCGTAACCGATCCCGATCAGGTGCGAACCCCAGTAGCCCGCCCAGATTCCGGCGAGGATCGCGACGCCGCCCATCGTGGGAGTACCGCGCTTGGACTGATGGCTCGCCGGACCCTCGACCCGGATCTCCTGACCGAAGCCCTGCCGCGAGAAGACCTTGATCAGAACCGGCGTCAGCAGGATGGAGACAGCGAGCGCGATGCCCGCCGCGAACAGAATCTGCCTCACAGCGGCGCTCCCTCGTCATTGGACCGGTCGCTGGGCGCCGAGTCCGTCACCGGTGCGGCAAGCACGGCGTCCGCGACCTCCCAGAGCCCGACGGACTGCGAGGCCTTCACCAGCACCAGATCACCGGCCTTCAGTTCCTGCTCCAACAGCGCGATCGCGCTCGCACCGTCCGGCACGTGGATCGCCTCGTCACCCCACGAACCTTCCATCACCGCTCCCTGGTACATCGCGCGGACGGGGCGGCCCGGTCCGACGAGGATCAGCTTGGTCACATCGAGGCGCACGGCGAACCGTCCGATCGCGTCGTGCTCGACCACTGATTCTGGGCCCAGCTCCGCCATTTCACCGAGGACTGCCCAACTTCGGCGCGCCGGGCCGCGACCCGACCGGGCCATCGACACCAGCGCCTTGATCGCGGCGCGCATCGAATCCGGGTTGGCGTTGTACGAGTCATTGACGACGGTGACGCCGTCGGCACGGTCCCGGACATCCATCCGGCGCGCCGACACGGGTGCCGCCGCGCCGAGCGCCGCCGCGATCTGGTCGAGGGTGGCGCCGCATTCGAGCGCGACAGCCGCGGCAGCGAGCGCGTTCCCGACATGGTGCTCGCCGTGCACAGCGAGCGTCACCGGGACGGAGCCCGCCGAGCACTCGAGCGTGAAGCTGGCGCGGGCCTGATCGTCGAGGTGGACCTCGGTGGCGCGCACGTCGGCGTTGCCGGACAAGCCGACGAGCACGACCCGCGCCTTGGTGCGCTGCGCCATCGCGGCGACCAGCGGATCGTCGGCGTTGAGCACCGCGACACCGCCGTCGGCCGCTGACGGCAGCGATGCCGGCAGTTCGCCCTTCGTCTCCGCGATCGCCTCGCGTGACCCGAACTCGCCCAGATGCGCGGTGCCGACGTTGAGCACGACGCCGATGCGCGGCGGTGCCGTCCTGGCCAGCGCCGCGATGTGTCCGCGACCGCGCGCGGACATCTCCAGGACGAGGAAACGGGTGTCGGTGTCGGCGCGCAACGCCGTCCACGGGTGTCCCAGTTCGTTGTTGAACGAACCGGGCGGGGCGACGACGGACCCGAGCGGCGACAGCACTGCCGCCAGCAGATCCTTCGTCGACGTCTTACCGGACGACCCGGTCACTCCGATCACCGACAAGCCCGACTCCGCAGTGAGCCGATCCACGCTCGCGCGGGCCAGCTTCGCGAGAGCCTCGAGCACCGCGGCACCCGAGCCGTCCGTGTCGTGCTCGAGCGCCAGCGCACCGCTGCCGGACGCGCCGAGCGGTTCGACGACGATCGCCGGCACACCCACCGGGCGCGCAGCCAGCACCGCCGCCGCACCGGCCTCGACCGCCCGGGCCGCGTGGTCGTGTCCGTCGGTGTTCGCACCGGGCAACGCCAGGAACAACCCCTGTGGGGTCACCTTGCGGGAATCGAACTCCACCGTTCCCGAGACGGTTGCCGACGGATCGTCGACGTCGTGGAGCGTCCCGCCGACCGCCTGAGCGATCTGGGCGAGCGTCATCGGGATCATGCATTTCCTCCGTGTGCGGGGTTCTCCGGGGCGATCAGTGCGATCGCCTCTGCCAGGACCTCGCGGTCGTCGAATGGGTACTTCACCCCGTGGACCTCCTGGCCCGCCTCGTGGCCCTTCCCCGCCACCAGAACGACATCGCCGGAGCGGGCCCAACGGACCGCCGCGGCAATTGCCTCCCCCCGGTCACCGATCTCTCGGACCTCGCCGCGGTCTGCCTCCGGAACTGCCGCCACACCCGCGAGAACCTGTTCGCGAATGGCTGCGGGGTCCTCGCTGCGCGGGTTGTCGTCGGTGACGACCAGCAGGTCCGCGCCGCGGGCGCCGGCCTCCCCCATCAGCGGACGCTTCCCGCGGTCACGGTCACCGCCCGCGCCGACCACGACGGCGATCCGTCCCTTGGTCTGACCGCGCAGGGTCTCGATGACGGCCTCGAGCGCCGCGGGCTTGTGGGCGTAGTCGACGACTGCAAGGAAGTCCTGACCACGATCGACCCGCTGCACCCGGCCCGGAACGTCGACCGCTGCGATACCGGTCAGTGCCGCGTCGATGTCGGCACCCGCCGCCGAGCAGATGGCAGCCGCGAGGGCTGCATTGGCGACGTTGTAGTGGCCCGGCAGTCGGAGCGTCGCGGCGCGGGCCGCACCGTCGGGTCCGGTGAGAGTGAAGGCCTGGGTCCCGCTGTCGGACGCCGACGTCGCCGTGGCAGTCCAGTCGGCGGTGGTCGGGTGCGTGGTCACGGTCTCGACCGCGGCCGCATTCTCGGGGTGCGCCTGTCGGGCGATGTCCGCCATCCGGGCACCCCACCGGTCGTCGACGCAGACCACCGCACGCTGCGCACACACCGCCGAATCGGCCGCGAACAGCCGACTCTTGGCATTGAAGTAGTCGTCGAAGTCCTTGTGGAAATCCAGGTGGTCCTGCGACAGATTGGTGAACGCGCCGAGCGCGAAGCGGACGCCGTCGACCCGCCCGAGCGCCAGCGCATGACTCGACACCTCCATCACGACGGTGTCGATTCCGCGTTCACGCATCGCCGCGAACAGCGCGTGCAACTGAGGCGCCTCCGGCGTGGTCAAGGCACTCGGCACCCGATCCCCCGCGAGGCGCGTCTCGATCGTGCCGACCAGCCCGACAGTCCGTCCGGCCGCGGTGAGACCCGATTCGACGAGGTACGACGTCGTGGTCTTGCCCGACGTGCCGGTGATACCGATGACCTGAAGGTGTTCCGAGGGACGGCCGTAGATGGTCGCGGAAACCTCGCCGAGTACCCGCCGAGGGTCCGGATGCACCAGCACCGGCAGCGACACGTCCCCTCCGTCGAGGCGTTCGGCGAGCACCTCGAGCCCGGCATCGTCGGTCAGCACACCGGCCGCACCCGCGTCGACGGCCGACACGACGAATTCGGCGCCATGAGTGTGCGCACCCGGCAGAGCGGCGAACAAGTCACCACGACGAACGGCCTGCGCCCGCAACTCGACGCCCGACACCCGTCCGGCGTCGGCGAGCCCTCGTCCGATCCACTCGACTCGGGCGCCGATCAGAACAGCCAGATCGGACAGCACGGTCGACGGCGGGTTCTCCGGTCGCAGACCATCTACTGCCGCCGGGTCCGGCGTTGACGGCTGCGGACTCGCATGCACAGGCAGTAGGTCCTCTCGGATCGGGTCGGATCGGTTGTCCGGCGGATTTCGCTCGCGGATCGTCACGCGAAGATTCGCGCGATGATCGACATGTCAGATTACCGGCGGCGGCCCCTTCCGCACGAGTCACCGTGCCCGGCACCCGCGGGTCCGTGGGAATCGTCACGCAGTCAGCCTCGTCAGTCTGCCTGCAACACCAACCGCCGACCCGGATCCGGCGACATCGGAACGCTGTCCCGCTGCAGCAGCCACGATGCGATGTTGTGGAAGAGCGGGGCGGCCGATTGTCCTCCGCCGCCGTCGATTCCCCGCGACGGCGCGTCGAGCATGATGCCGACCACGTAGCGCGGATCATCCGCCGGCGCGATCCCGGCGAACGTGATCCAGTAGTTCGAGTTGGAGTAGCAGCGGCACGCCGGATCCACCTGCTGGGCCGTGCCCGTCTTGCCGGTGATCTGGTACCCCTCCACCGCAGCCTGCGGACCGGTGCCCTGCTGGTATCCCATCGGATCCTTCTGGGTGACCGAGCGGAACATGTCCCGCACCGTGCGCGACGTCTCTTCGCTGATGACGCGCACCGGTTCGGGACGTTCCGTGTCGGTGCGCGTGCCGTCCGCCTCCACGACGGACTTCACGATCCGCGGCGAAATCCGCTCTCCGTCGTTCGCGATCGCCTGGTACACGCCCGTCATCTGCAACAGCGTCATCGAAAGACCCTGACCGATCGGCAGGTTCGCGAATGTACCGCCGGACCAGTCCTCCAGGGCCGGAACGTTGCCGGCACTCTCGCCGGGCAACCCGACGTCGGTGACCTGCCCGAGGCCGAATCGATGGAGCATGTCCGCGAACCGCTCCTCACCGATACGTTCCGCGAGCATCAGCGTGCCGACGTTCGACGACTTGCCGAACACTCCGGTACTGGTGAAGGGCACGACACCGTGCGCCCAGGCGTCCTTGACCGACACTCCGGCCATCTGGATCGTGCCCGGCACCTGTAGCACCTCGTCCGGCGTGGTCAGCCCGTACTCGATCGCCGCAGCGGCCGTGACGATCTTGTTCACCGACCCCGGCTCGAACGGCGAACTCACCGGCAGGTTGCCCATCTGGGCCGTGCGCGGGTTGTTACCCACCCCGATCGCGGGGTTGAAAGTGCCGTCGTTGGTCATCGCGAGGACCTCGCCGGTCTTCGCGTCGAGGACCACGACCGACGCGTTCTTCGCGCCCGACAGATCCTTGGCCTGCTGCGTCTGCTGCTGCACGTAGTACTGCAGGTCGGAGTCCAGGGTGAGCTCGACCGTGGCGCCGTCGACGGCTTCCGTGAGATCGCGGCGGCTGCCCGGGATCACGGCCCCGTCGGAGCCTCGATCGTGGGTCTCCGACCCGTCCTGTCCTGCCAGCGTCGAATCGAGGGAGGCTTCCAGACCGAGAAGTCCGTGCCCGTCCCACCCGGTCGCCCCGACAACGTTCGCGGCCAGTGACCCGCCCGGGTACTCACGGATGTCCTGACGCTCGAGTCCCACTTCCTGGAACTCGTCGCCGATGTCGGCGGCGATCGCCGGATCGACGCTGCGCGCGAGGTAGACGAACGAGTCGTCGCTGCGCAACTTGTCGAGCAGGTCGCTCTCGGAGACGGTGTCTCCCAGCCGCTCGTGGATCCCCTTCGCGATCTTCTCGAGGCGCGCGTCGGGTTCGGGCTTGTCCGGGTCCTTCGCATGCGCCTCCGCCAGCCTCTTGCGCTCGGCGACCGGCTGGAACGTGAGTGCCTTCGCGTCGAGCGTGTAAGCCAGCTTGTTGCCGCTGCGATCGACGACGGTGCCACGCACAGCGGGCAACGTCACGGTGGTGGTGCGCTGATTGGCAGCCTCGGCGGACAGTCGGGGGGCGGCGATGCCCTGGACCCAGAGAAGCTGGATCGCGACGATGGCGAGAGCGCCGAGCATGACGAGGCGTCCGCCACGGAGACGGAACTCGAAGGAATCACCGCGCCTGACGGCCGACTTGCGCCCCCGCTTCGGACGTCGAGGCGGGGGTGCCGGCCGGCGACGCCGCGGAGCAGGAGCGGAGCCGCTCACTGGCGCGCGCCCACCGAGGGTTGCGTGATGACCGTCACAGGCGTCAATTGTTCACCCTGCGCCTGGATGCGACCGTCATTGACGGGCTGCGGCGTGGCGGCGGGCGGGGTCGCGGCAGTCGCGGTCGGAGAGGTGGTGCGCGCCTGCTGCTGGGTGCGCTCGGGAGCAGCCGTCGGCGCCGGCTCGCGATCCAGCGGTGCGACGGGCTTGCCCTCTGCGGGCTTCGGCGTGCCGACCACCTGGACCGAGCCGTCGGACGACTGCAGCAGACGGGCCGGGTCTCGCGCCGGGATCAGTCCCTGCTCGGCAGCCTTCTGCGCGAGGATCGGCGCCGAGTTGCCGGCCTCCACATCACGCTTGAGTGCTGCGGTCTGCTCGAGCAGACTCTGGTTGTGCGCGCGGGCACTCGCCAGCTCGTACGAGTCCTCCGCGGAACGAGTGGTGAGCAGCAGTGTGGCCGCGAGCCCGAGGCACAGCAGTCCGATGATGGCGGCGACGAACGGGATCCGAGCCACGACGTCCTTCGGCACCGTCGACACCGAGACGAACCGGGAATCCGCCGCCGACGGGTGCCCCGCCACGGTGGCGCGCTGCTGGCGACGCTCGTAGGCGCGCTGCGCAGCGCCGGAGCGGCGCAGACGCACGGAGCCGACACCGACAGGAGTCATCTGCACAGTCATGCGCTACGCCTTCCTCGCGATTCGTTCCGCTGCCCGCAGGCGGACAGGTGCCGCCCTCGGGTTGTCCTCGATCTCGGCCTCCGACGCACGTTCCGCGCCGCGGGTGAGGGTCTTGAACTCCGGGCCCATGCCCGGCAGTTCCACCGGAAGCCCTTCGGGTGTCTTCGATTTCGTGAGCGGGGTGAGTTCCTGTTTGACGACGCGGTCCTCGAGCGACTGGTACGACATGAAGACGACTCGGCCGCCGACGGCGAGCGCATCGAGCGCAGCGGGGATCGCATCGCGCAGCGAGTCGAGCTCGCCGTTGACCTCCACCCGCAGAGCCTGGAAGGTCCGCTTGGCCGGATGCCCACCTGTACGGCGCGTGGCCGCGGGGATGGCGTCGTAGATGAGCTCGACCAGTGCAGCGCTGGTGGTGAACGGCTGCTTCTGGCGACGCCGCACCACCTCTGACGCGATACGGCCCGCGAATCGCTCCTCACCGTAGGTGCTGAGGATCCGGGCCAGATCACCGTGGTTGTAGGTGTTGAGGACCTCGGCGGCCGTGATTCCGGTCGTGGGATCCATCCGCATGTCCAGCGGCGCATCGACCGAGTAGGCGAACCCGCGGTCCGCCTCGTCGAGCTGCATGGACGAGACGCCGAGGTCGAACAGGATCGCGTGCACCGACCCGGCGGAATCGAGTCCGGCCTGCTCGAGCGCGTCGACGATCCCGTCGTACCGGGTGTGCACGAACGTGGTTCGGTCCGCGTAGGGCGCGAGCCGTTCGGACGCGATGCGCTGGGCCTCGGGGTCACGATCCAGACCGATGAGGTGCAGGCCGGGGTAAGTGCGCAGGAAATACTCGGAATGCCCGCCGAGGCCGAGTGTCGCGTCGATCATGACCGCGCCCTCGCCGCGCGGGTTCGTCGCGGTGATCGCGGGCCCCAGCAGTTCGTCGGCGCGATTCAGCAGCACCGGAACATGACCGAACTCGCCGGGGACCGACCGCTTGCCGTCCTCGCCGTCGACCATGTCTCCTCCGACTCTTCTTGGGTGGTGCTACACAACTCGCGAACGGTCTTCTTCGGGAGGGCGAATGCCTCGAGGTCCCTGCCCGATCGGGGAACCTGGCGCTGGGGAAGTGCGTCAGGGTCCCGGTGGCGAACCTGGCGCTGGGGAAGTGCGTCAGGGTCACCCTCGGACAGAGGCCTCGCGGCACTCGCCGATGGCGTCTGGGGCTAGAAGATCCCCTCGAGCGCCTCGTCTCTGGCTTGCGAGTAACTCTCTTCGTGCTCCGCGAGGTAGGACTCCCACGCTCGGGCGTCCCAGATCTCGAGGAAATCGATCTGACCGATCACCACACAGTCCTTCGACAACCCCGCGTAGCGACGGTGGTCACCGGACAGCGTGATCCGGCCCTGACCATCGGGGTACTGCTCCTCGGTTCCCGACGCGAGTCCACGCACGAATGCGCGAGCCTCCGGACTGGTGCGGGAAGCCGCGGCCGCGCGGCGTGCAATAGCGGTGAACTCCTCACGGGGGTACACCGCGAGGCTGTGGTCCTGACTCTTCGTGACCATCAACCCTCCAGCCAGCGCGTCCCGGAACTTCGCGGGCAACGTGAGCCGCCCCTTGTCGTCGAGCTTCGGCGTGTAGGTACCGAGAAACATCTCGACACCTCCCGCCGGGGCCCTGTGGCGAACGTATGGGTCGACACCGGTTGGTGCGACCCGGCCTTCTCGCGGGTCGTTCCCACGATCCGCTGTTCACCACAGTACCCCACTTTCCCCCACAACGAATCCGAACCGAGCCCCGATTTGACAAGTTTCGACAGATAACTGCAGTTCACACGCATGGGTGAAAGTGGGGGAACTTTCGAGGGTGATCGCAAACACCCGAAGGGGCCACCGAAGCCTCCCCCGCGCCCGCACGTCGATCTACCGAAAACTGCAGTTCAGGGCCCGAACGGCGCCCCCTGCAAGGGTCGCCCCCACCACGCCGACGCCGAGTGGGGAGCCGTGGGGGATGCGGGTGGGAGAGCGTGGGAGATGCGGGTGGGAGAGCGTGGGGCATTCGATGGAAACGCCGGAGTGGCCCTGCCGGTGACGCCACGATCGGCCGCACTGCAACAGAAACGGCGGCGGCGCGACCGAGAGGTCGCGCCGCCGCCGTTCGAGTAGCGAGCCTTCGGCACCTACTCCTGTTCGAATCTCTTCCGGAATCGATCTTCCATTCGCGACGAGAATCCTCCGGACTTCTTGCCTCCGTGCGACTTGCGCGGATGCGATCCACGCGATTCCGCCGCACCGGAAGCCGAAGCGTCCCCATCGGGAACCGCCGCCAGATGTCCCTTTCCTCCACCGAGGAGGAAGAGAACACCGGCACCGAACATCACGACGAATCCGACCACACTGACGATCGGGAAATCGCCCAACCTCAACACATCGACAGCCACACCCACGATGAGAAGGACAAGACCCAGAACGAACAGGGCCACCGCCTGCAAGCGACGCTTGCTGGACGCGACGCGGATGCGCCCGCCCCTCACTGTGGACGCGAACTTGGGATCCTCGGCGTAGAGAGCGCTCTCGATTTGATCGAGCATGCGCTGCTCGTGCTCGGAGAGTGGCACGGTACCTCCCCCGGCACTAAGAGTTGGCACCTCACCGCGGTGCGGAGAGGCGGGTAACGGACTGGCGGTTACCTGGATTCAATAATACGAGTAGAACCAGCCACCCACCACCTACTCCATCGACGAGTTCTCATCGAATAGGTGACCAACTGGGGCACCGCGATCGATCACTGCCCCGAGGTGTCCGGAATCACCAGATCACACGCGACCAGATCCGAACGAGGAGACCCCTCGCAATCTATCCCCTGCCTGCCCCGAGATAGTCCTCCACCTCGAACAGGAACCGCCCGACCTCGACGTAGAAGCGATCCGCTTCGTCGGCGTGCACGATCCGCGAGATCCCGGCCTCGAGATCGGCCCGCAGCGACGAACACCCGGCGAAGTAGTCCGACCATCCCGCGAAGATCGGTTCGGCGCGGGCCATCAACACCCACGCGCTACGCGACTTCGGTCGGCGCCCGCCGGCCGATCCTGCCGACGCCGCCGACCCTTCGGTTGCAGCCAGCACCGCCGCCGCTCCCCGCAGTGCCCCGACATATGCAGAGCAGAATCGATCGGCAGGTTTCGGTGCCCCGGCGGCCTCCGACAGCAGTGCGTCGGCCCGCCGCAGCAAGTTCACCGCCTTGGCCGGCGCCGACAGCGGCCCCCGCACCGAGGCCCCACCCCTGAAGCCTGCCGCCGCCCCGACTCCCGAGCCCCGCGTCTGCATCTTCGCCACGATTCGCCCACCTCCCAGCCGTACGAACCTCGGGACCGGCGATGCCGATGATGTTCGCTTCCCTCGAACATCACCGGCATCGCCGGATCACCAATATCGAACATGCGTTCGACCTATTCAATATAGCTGGCCCCACCGACACGTCGTCAAGAGAGAAGAGGGTGAGCCAACTCATGGATGCGAACCCCGGCGAGAGCCCCGGTACCAACCCGGGCCCGATGCCGGTCGTCGTCGACCTGTCGGTATCCGACATGCGCGCTCGTCTGCCCGAGGCACTGTCGATCTATGTGGCGGCAATGGGATATCCGCGCGGCACCGAGTTCCACCGAGCACCGCTGTGGACCGAACACACCCAGCGCGCCGGATGGCGAGCGGTCGGCGCCGTCCGCCCGGACCCCGAGCATCCCGATCGGCCTGCTCCCCTCGTCGCGATCGCGTACGGGTACCGCGGTGCACCCGACCAGTGGTGGCAGCAACAGGTCCGCCACGGCATGTCGGCGACGGGATGGGGCCGCGACCAGATCGAGTACGTCCTCGGCAACTACTTCGAACTGACGGAACTGCACGTCCATCCGAGCGCGCAGGGACACCGCCTCGGCGAGCAACTACTGCACCGACTCCTCGCCGACCGCCCGGAGCGGGGCGTCCTGCTGTCCACGCCCGAAGTGTCCGAGGAGGACAACCGCGCGTGGCGCCTGTACCGGCGCACCGGATTCCAGGACGTCGTGCGGCACTTCACGTTCGCGGGCGACCGTCGTCCGTTCGCGGTGCTGGGGCGGGGGTTGCCGCTGTGACGCAGGAACCCGGCCGGTCCGCCGCCGCACCCCTCGATGCCGTTGTGGTCGGCTCGGGACACAACGCCCTCGTCTCCGCCTGCTACCTCGCACGCGACGGATGGTCCGTCGAGGTACTCGAACGCGACACCGTCCTCGGCGGCGCGGTCTCGACCGTCGAACGCTTCCCCGGCCACAAGGTGGACCGGGGGTCGTCGGCACACATCATGATCCGGCACACCGGGATCATCGAGGAACTCGATCTCGCCGCCCACGGGCTGCGCTACATCGACTGCGATCCGTGGGCGTTCGCGCCGGCACCACCCGGCTCGGACCGACCCGGAATCGTCTTCCACCGCAGCCTCGATCGCACGTGCCGGTCGATCGAGGAGTCCTGCGGTCCCGCCGAGGCGGACGCGTACCGGCGCTTCGTCGGGACGTGGGCGCCCCGGGCCGAGCGGGTGATGCGCGCGTTCTCGGCGCCGCCCACGGGTGGTCACCTGCTGCGTTCGTTCTGGGGACTCGACACCGGCGACGGCGGCGCGGCCCTGTCCCGCGAGTTCCTCACGTCCGGCGACGCGCTGCTCGACGAGTACTTCGACAGCGAACCACTCAAGGCCGCGCTGGCCTGGTTCGGCGCCCAGTCCGGTCCCCCGATGTCGGAGCCCGGCACCGCGCCGATGGTCGGCTTCGCGGCCCTCATGCACACGCTGCCGCCCGGTCGCGCGGTCGGCGGCAGCGGCGCCCTGACCGCAGCACTGTCCGCGCGGCTGACCGCCGACGGCGGGACCGTCAGCCTCGGAGACGGCGTCGCCGAGCTGCGCCGGGGCACTGACGACTGGACCGTCGTCACGGAATCCGGCCGGCACATCCGCGCACGCAACGTCGTCGCCGGCTGTCACATCCTCACCACCCTCGACCTGCTCGAACGCGGCGGCTACGACCGCGCCACGCTCGACGGCTGGCGGCGCCGGATCCGGGTCGGCCCTGGCATCGGGATGGTGCTGCGTCTGGGAACCGACGCGCTGCCGTCGTACCCGAGCGCCCCTACCGACGCGACGGCGACGACCACGACGTCGGGGCTGCAACTGCTCGTCTCCGACCGCGCACAACTGCGCGCGGCACACGGGGCCACGCTCGCGGGCGAACTGCCGCCCGAGCCCGCGGTGCTCGCGATGAGCTTCAGCAGCATCGACCCCACCATCTCCCCCGCCGGCGAGCACCAGGTGACCCTGTGGTCGCAGTGGCACCCGTACCGGCTGTCGGGCGGCCGGGACTGGGCGACGCTCGGCGACAGCGAGGCCGACCGGATCATCGCGGGTGTCGACGCGCTCGCCCCCGGGTTCGCGGACAGTGTCCGGCACCGCCACGTGCAGACACCGGCAGACATCGAACGCGAGATGGGTCTGCTCGGCGGCAATGTCATGCACGTGGAGATGTCCCTCGACCAGATGATGCTGTGGCGTCCGATCCCCGAACTCGCGGGACAGCGCGTGCCGGATGCCGCGAACCTCTACCTGACGGGTGCCTCGACGCATCCGGGCGGCGGCGTGTCCGGAGCGAGTGGCCGCAGCGCGGCCCGGATCGCGCTGTCGGACGCCAGTGGCGGGCGCCTACGACGGGCGCTGCGCAAGACGTTCCGGTGAACATTGCGGTGCGGCGCGCGTCCGCGGTGGTCGCCGTCGCCGCGGTCGGCGCCCAGATCGTCTACCCGCTGGTAGACGGCTGTCCCCGGGACGCCGTCACGGTCGCGGTCGTGGCACTGCTCGCAGCCGCGTCGATCCTGCATGCGGTCGCGGTGCGCGGAAGGCTCTGGGCGGCCGGCATGGTCGCGGTGACCGCGGGCGTCGGGCTGCTCTCGGAGGTGGTCGGAACCGCGACCGGAATCCCGTACGGCTGCTACGAGTACGCGACCGGGCGCCTGGGCTGGTCGATCGCCGACGTCCCGCTGGTCGTACCGTTCGCGTGGACCGCAGGCTTCTACCCGGTGTGGTGCGTCGCGTCACGCCTGACGAGCCGTCGCGTGCTGCGCATCGTTCTCGCGACGGTCGGCGTCGTCGGCTGGGATCTGTACCTCGACCCGCAGATGGTTGCGGACGGGCAATGGCAGTGGTGCGTCACCGATGCGGGGCTGCCCGGTGTCGCGCACATTCCGCTCACCAACTACGCGGGCTGGCTGCTGGCCGCCGCCGTGATGGCCGTCCTGGTGGATCGGCTCGACCGCCGGATCCGCACGCGTCCGTCCCCCCACTCCTCCGACGTCGTTCCCATCGCGCTGTTCCTGTGGACGTGGCTCGGGTCCGCGTTGGCGCACGCGGTGTTCCTCGACGCGCCGGAGCTGCGCTACTCGGCGATCTACGGAGGCATCGCGATGGGCGTGCTGGGGGTACCCCTGCTTGCGGATCTCGTCCGCACACGCCGCGCCGAACTGGACAACACCCCTACCACCTGACACGTATCTCTGTGCCTGGCACGATGATCGGTGTGCAGCCGCCCTCCCCCGTGACCTCCCGGCCCTCCCGACGTCCGCGTAGCCGCGTTCGCATGCTCGGCGCCGCGGCCCTGGCACTGCTGCTCATGCCGTTGCTGGCCGGTTGCCTGCGAGTGCAGGTGTCGATGGGCGTCTCGGCGGATGACAAGGTGTCGGGGCAGATCGTCGCGGCCACCGTGCCGAAGGACGACAACGACAAGGGCCCGCAGCTGACGCCACCCGATTCGCTTGCCGATCGGATGCGGGTGCAGGAATACGACAAGGACGGCTACGTCGGCACCCAGGTGTTCTTCAGCGGACTGTCGTTCGGCGAGGTGCAGAATCTCGCATCGATGTCCGGCGACACCGCCGGGGTTCTCGATCTGTCACTGCAGCGCGCCGGCGACCTGGTGAGTCTCAACGGTCGCATCGATCTGGAGGACGTTCCGGCGCAGGGCACCGATGTCCAGTTCACGATCGCGTTCCCGGCCCGGGTCGCCACCACCAACGGCACGCGTGACGGCGATTCGACGGTCACGTGGAAGCTGCCGGCAGGCGAGGTCAGCACCCTGCGCGCCGAGGTCCGCTACGCCGATCCCAGCACCCGCAGCTTCGCCGGCTGGGCCGGCATGTCGGCGGGCGTCGCGATCGGTGTCGCGCTGATCGTGGGCGGAATGGCGTGGCTGCACCGCAATCGCACCACGCCACCGCGCCCGCGTCGAGACCAGCCGCTGGAGACCTCGAACCGATAGCGCGTACCCGATGTACGTTCCACTACGCCTGCCTCTGTGGGCCACCCGGGCGGCCGCCCTCGTGTCCCTCGCGGGAGCCGCGATCGCGGCCGTCAACGCCTGCACGATTCCCCGACTCCGTGCACGCCCGGTCGGTGAGCCCGTCACCGTCGTCGTGCCTGCCCGGAACGAGGAGGGCCGGATCGGGGATCTCGTCGCGGACCTCCGGAATCAGACCCTGCTCGACACCCTGCGGGTGATCGTCCTCGACGACGACTCCACCGATCGCACCGCCGAGGTCGCGTCGGCGACGTTCGCAGGCGACAGACGTTTCTCGTTGGTCCGCAGCGCCGGCCCGCCCCCGGCCGGATGGGTCGGGAAGAACGCAGCATGCCACGCGGGCGCCAACCAGGCGGTCCGCGTGATGGACCCCGCCCGTCCGGGTGTGCTCGTCTTTCTCGACGCCGACGTCCGCCTCGCGCCCGACGCGCTGGCCGCAGCGGTGACCGAACTGCGTGACACCGGCGCCGACCTCGTCTCACCCTGGCCGCGGCAGGACGCCGAGACGCCCGTCGAGCGTCTGATCCAGCCGCTGCTGTGCTGGTCGTGGTTCTCGACGCTGCCGGTGGCCGTCGCCAACCGCAGCACCCGCCCGTCCACCGTCGTCGCGTGCGGGCAGTTCCTGGCGTTCGACGCGGCGGCCTACTTTCGACTCGGTGGTCACGCACCCGTCGCCGGCAGCCACACCGAGGATCTCGACATCGCGCGCGCACTGCGCCGCCGCGGAGGCCGCACCGTCGTGGCAGCAGCCCAGGATCGGGCGCGTTGCCGCATGTACACGGACGCGACGACGCTGCACGACGGGTACACGCGGTGGCTCTGGACGGCGTTCGGTTCTCCCGCCGGCGCGGCCGCCGCGACGTCGGTGATCGCTCTCACCTACGCGGTGCCCCCGCTCGCCATGGTGTTCGGACGCGGCCGCACCCGCGGGTGGGGCGCGGTGGGTTTCGGGGCGGCTACGGTCTCCCGCCTCACGGCCCGCGCGGTCGAGTCCGGTTCGATGCCGGGCGTGCGGGATCTCGCCGACGCGGCCGCGCACCCACTGTCGATCGCCGCGTTCGTCCGCCTGGTCGCGGCGTCGCACCGCGACCGACGCCGCGGGCGGCTCCGCTGGAAGGACCGGGAACTGACCTGACCGTCAGACTGCAGCCGACGCCGACATTCCCAGGTTCGCGAGAACCTCGCCGGTGGCCCGGGCGAAGTTGAGCGTGATGAAGTGCAGGCACGGGGCGCCCTCCGCGATGAGCCGCTCACTCATCTCGGTGGCGACCTCGATGCCGATCTCGCGCACGGCGGCCCGGTTCTCCTCAGGTCCGTCGCCGGCGGCGCGGGTGAGGCGCTCTTCGAGCACTGGGGGAAGGCTGGAGCCGGACAGTTCGAGACTGCGCCGAGCCGACCGCAGCGACGTGATCGGCATGATCTCGGGGATGATCGGCTTCGCGCCCTGTTCAGGGTCCAACAGCGACACGCGATCGCGCAGTCGCAGGTAGTCCTCGACATCGAAGAACATCTGGGTGATCGAGTATTCGGCGCCGGCACGCAGCTTGGAGACCAGGTACTTGGTGTCGTGGTCGAGGTCCGGCGCGCGGTAGTGGCCCTCCGGGAACGACGCGACGCCGACATGGAAGTCACCCATGTCGCGGACGAGCCGAACCAGTTCTTCCGCGTACTCGACGCCGTCGGGATGCTTGACCCACTCGCCCAGCGGGTCGCCCGGCGGGTCGCCGCGCAGGACGAGGATGTTGCTGATGCCGCGGTCGGCGTACGCGCCACACATCGAGCGCAGTTCGTCGATGCTGTGCCCGACCGCCGTCAGGTGGGCGACGGGCAGCAGCGTGGTGTCCTCCGCCAACTGGCCGGTCACGCGGACGGTGCGGTCACGCGTCGAACCACCGGCGCCGTAGGTCATCGATACGAACGCCGGGCCCAACCGCTCGAACTCCCGGACGGCGCGCCACAGACGCGCTTCGGCAGCCTCGTCGCGGGGCGGCGAGAACTCGACGGAGAAGGGGATCCGACCGGTCTTCGACGATTCGGAAGAGCGGATCCGGTCCACGATCGAAGGGGTCTGGGTAACGAAACCCGCGCTGCTGCGCCCCCGGACGGCATCGAATGTCACCCGTCAAGCATAGGTTCAGCACCCCGGTCGGCCCCCATCGCGTCGATACCCGTCCCACGAACCGGGACCCGGGCAGCGCTCGACGCGCCCGGCGACGCGCCCACTAAGGTTGGTCGGGAGGCTTTTCGCGAACTCAATTTGGAGGCTGTCCTGTCCGCTGGAGCCGGTGAGTCCACTCGCCCTTCGCCATCCGTCCCCCCGCTCACCGATGCCGTCGAAGGTGCGCTGCGGGAATTCTTCGCATCGCGGGCCGACACGGTCCGGTCCGTCGGCGGCGGGTACACCGAGGCCGTCGCGGCGCTCGAGAGCTTCGTGCTGCGCGGCGGCAAGCGGGTCCGCCCGGTCTTCGCGTGGACGGGCTGGCTCGGGGCCGGCGGCGACGTCGCCGGGCCGCATGCTCCCGCCGCATTGCGGGCCGCCTCCGCGCTGGAGCTCGTGCAGGCGTGCGCCCTGGTCCACGACGACATCATCGACGCCTCGACCACGCGTCGCGGCTTCCCCACCGTGCATGTCGAGTTCGCCGATCAGCACGCCGCGCAGCAGTGGAGCGGCGGGTCCGCCGAGTTCGGCCGCGCCGTGGCGATCCTGCTGGGCGATCTCGCGCTCGCGTGGGCGGACGACATGATCCGGGAGGCGGGCCTCTCGCCGGAAGCCCAGTCACGGATCTCGCCCGTCTGGTCGGCGATGCGGACCGAGGTGCTCGGTGGCCAGTTCCTCGACATCAGCAGCGAGGTGAGTGCCGACGAGACCGTCGAGGCAGCGTTGCGGGTCAATCGATACAAGACCGCCGCGTACACGATCGAGCGGCCGCTGCACCTGGGCGCCGCCCTCGCCGGCGCGGACGACGACCTCGTGGCGGCGTACCGCCGGTTCGGTACCGACATCGGAATCGCGTTCCAGTTGCGGGACGATCTGCTCGGGGTGTTCGGGGATCCCGAGGTGACCGGCAAGCCGTCCGGGGACGACCTGCGCGCCGGCAAGCGCACCGTACTGTTCGCGGAGGCCCTGCAGCGCGCCGATGCGGCCGACCCGGCCGCCGCCGCGCTGCTCCGCGCGTCGATCGGGACCGATCTCTCCGACGACGAGGTGGAGAAGCTGCGTTCGGTCATCACCGGCCTCGGCGCCGTCGATGACGCCGAACGACGCATCGCTCGACTCACCGACAGCGCCCTCACCGCACTGGACAGCAGCACCGCCAGCGGCGAGGGCAAGCAGCGCCTCCGAGAGATGGCGATCGCCGTCACCCGCCGAGACGCCTGATCGCCGTGGGCGTGCGCGTCGTGCCCGGTCCGACGGGCCGGGTCGTGATCGTCGGAGCGGGCCTGGCGGGGCTCTCGGCGGCCCTGCATCTGCGTGGCAGCGGACACGACGTGACCGTGCTCGAGCGCAGCGATCACCCGGGTGGCCGGGTGGGGACCTATCGGTTCGACGACCACGTCATCGACAACGGCGCGACCGTGCTGACGATGCCGGAACTGGTGCGCGACGCGCTCGCGGCGGTCGGCGCCGACTTCGACACGACGACACCGCCGCTGCGCCTCCACCAACTCTCTCCCGCATATCACGCCCGTTTCTCGGACGGCTCCTCGATCGACGTGTACTCGGATCCGGACCGGATGGTGGCCGAGGTGACCCGCGCCTGCGGGCCCGCGGAGGCTCGGCGCTATCTGGATCTGCGCCGGTGGCTGGCCCGCGTGTTCGACGCCGAGTTCGACACCTTCATCGACGCCAACTTCGATTCGCCGCTGGACCTGTTCTCCTCGCGCGCCTCCGCCACCGATCTGGTCCGGCTGATCGCGGCCGGAGGGTTCGGACGCCTCGGCGGCCAGGTGGCGAAGCGAATCGCCGATCCGCGGCTGCGTCGCATCTTCACGTTCCAGGCCCTCTACGCGGGTGTCGCCCCGGCGAAGGCCCTCGCGGTGTACGGCGCGATCGCGCACATGGACACCTCGATGGGCGTCTCGTTCCCCGAGGGCGGGATGCGCAGCATCGCCGAGGCGATGGTCGGCGCGCTCACCGCGGCGGGCGGGCGGATCCACTTCGGCACCGAGGTGGTCGGACTCGACCGATCGGACGACCGGGTGCGTGCGGTGCGCACGGCCCGGGGTGGGAGCTTCGACTGCGACGCGGTGGTCCTCACGCCGGATCTGCCGATCGTCGACGACCTGCTGGGCAGCCGCCGACCTCGACGGTTCCGGATCTCGCCGTCCGCAGTGGTGCTGCACGGCACCGTGCCGTGTGCCACCGCGGCGGGCTGGGGCGCGCCACATCACCACACGATCGACTTCGGCGCCGAGTGGGAGCGCACGTTCGCGGAGATCGCGGCGCGACCGGGCCGCGGCCGGTTGATGAGCGATCCGTCGCTGTTGCTCACGCGGCCTGCCGTCACCGACCCCAGCTTGCGCATCGTGCGCGACGGCGTCCCGCACGAACCGCTGTCGGTGCTGGCTCCCTGTCCCAATCTCGACAGCGCACCGTTCGAATGGAACGCCCTCACCGGCCCGTACGCGCGCGAGGTGCTCCGAACCCTCGAACAGCGGGGCTACCACGGCATCACCGATGCCTATGTCCTTGATCACATCGATTCGCCCGCGACGTGGGCGGCCCGGGGGCTGGCGGCGGGCAGCCCGTTCGCTCCCGCACACGTTTTCCGGCAGACGGGCCCGTTCCGCCGCCGCAACCTGGGCAGACACCCCGTCAATGTCGTTCTGGCCGGCTCCGGCACGACTCCGGGTGTGGGCGTCCCCACAGTGATCGTGTCGGGGAAACTCGCTGCCGAGCGCATCCACGGACGCCGACGGAAGCCGCGTTCCGGACTGAGTGCCGGACATTCCCGTGCGACGCACTAAACTGACTAGCCGTCCCACTACCGCGCGGCCGTCCAGCGTCGGCCGGCAGTGATCGCGAAACTCTTCCGGGGGAGGAATCTGCACCGATGACGGCCTCTTCCGGTCCCCTCGACACGACGACGGATCGTTCGTGGCTGCGTGCCGCCGGCGACTACCTGCGCACGCCCGAAGGCCACTCGACCGTGCTCGGCTTCTTCGGCGCGATGATGATCACGTTCGGCGGATTCGGCGCCGGCAGCGTGCGTCGGCACGACCCGTTGCTCGAGGATGCCAACCTGTCCTGGCTGCGGTTCGGGCACGGCTACGCGCTGTCCACGATCGTCATCTGGGCCGGCGTCCTCGCGATGGTCGTCGCGTGGGTGCGCCTCGGCCGGTCCGCGATCAAGGGCCGGGTCGGGCTGCGCGCGCTGATGTGGACGATCCCGGCATGGACCGCCCCGATGCTGCTCGCGGTGCCGATGTTCAGCCGCGACGCCTACTCCTACCTCGCGCAGGGCGCCCTGCTGCGCGACGGGTTCGATCCATACGCGGTGGGCCCGGTCGCCAACCCCGGCGTCCTGCTCGACAACGTCAGCAACGTGTGGACCACGACGACCGCTCCCTACGGGCCGATCTCGCTGCTCATGGGACAGGGCATCACCAGTCTCACCGGTGACAACGTCGTCGCGGGCACCATGATGCTGCGTCTGACGATGCTCCCCGGGCTTGCGCTGATGATGTGGGCGCTCCCCCGCCTCGCTCGGCAACTCGGTGGCAACCCGACGATCGCGCTGTGGCTGGCCGTCCTCAATCCGCTGGTGCTCATCCACCTCGTCGGCGGCGTACACAACGAACTCCTCATGGTCGGCCTCATGGTCGCCGGCATCACCCTCGCCCTCGACCGCAAGCACGTCCCCGCCGTCGTGGTCATCGCCATCGGTGTGGCCGTCAAGGCGATGGCCGGGATCGCGCTGCCGTTCGTCGTGTGGATCTGGATGATCCACGAGCGTGAGCGCGCGCTCGCCGAGGGCCGCGAACCGGCGCCTCCGCTGGCGTCGTTCGTCAAGACCGCCGGGATCGGTGCCGCGGTGTTCGTCGCCGTGTTCACCGCGGCGTCGGCGATCGCCGGCGTCGGCCTCGGGTGGCTCACCGCGCTGCAGGGGTCGGCGAAGATCATCAACTGGCTGTCGCTGCCGACGATCATGACGCACATCGTGACGGTCGGAACGGGATGGTTCACAGGCCTGACGCAGGCACCGGTCCTCGAGATCGCCCGCACCATCTGCGCGGTCGTTCTCGTCGCCACGCTCGTGTGGGTCTGGTGGCGCTTCCGGCGCACCGAGCGTGATGCGGTGCTGGGCATCCTCATCGCCCTGGTCGCGATCGTGATCCTGTCGCCGGCGGCCCTGCCCTGGTACTACTCGTGGCCGCTCTCGATCGCGGCCGGCTTCTCGCTGTCGACCCGCACGCTGCAGATCCTGGTGGGCCTGTCCACGTGGCTGATGCTGGTCTTCCAGCCCGACGGTTCGATCGGCCTCTACACGTTCCTCCACGTCGCGCTGGCGACGTTCGTCGCGGTCGTCGCCGCGGTGTCCCTCAAGACCGTCGATCCGTTGCGGCTGCGATCGGTGGCGGAGCCGGCGCCGGCGCCACAGGTCTGCCTTCCCGAGTCATCGGGGTCGGCGTCGGTGTCGGAGGCGCTGACGACCGGTACCGAACGGCGCTCGTCGCCACTGTGACGCCGCAGCGGGACGCCGATCTGTCGGCCGCCTACCGCTTGTGCCGACACCTGGCGGCCGAGCACGGCAGGACGTACTACCTGGCCACTCGGCTACTGCCCGCGGAGCATCGCCCCGCCGTCCACGCGTTGTACGGATTCGCCCGCACCGCCGACGATGTCGTCGACGTCGACTACGCGACGCGCCCTGCCGCCGAGCGGGCGGCCGCGATCGACCGGATCGAGGCCGCACTCGACTCCGCGCTCGCGGGCCAGGAGGTGAACGATCCTCGCATCGGACCGGTGGTGCTGGCGGTGACGGACACCATCGAGCGGTATTCGATTCCGGTCGAGTACTTTCACGCGTTCCTCGACTCGATGCGCATGGACGTCCCCGACACTCCCAGCTTCCACGCCACGTACCCGGACATGGCCGCCTTGCGGCGCTACACGTACGGATCCGCGGTGGTGATCGGACTGCAGATGCTGCCCGTCCTCGGCACCACGACACCCCTCGAGGATGCGGTGCCGCACGCCGCCGCGCTCGGCGAGGCGTTCCAGTTGACGAACTTCGTGCGCGACGTCGGCGAGGATCTCGCGCGTGGACGCGTCTATTTGCCCGCGGACGAACTGTCCGCATTCGGTGTGGACGCGACCCTGCTGCACCGCTGCCGCGAGACCGGCTCCGTCGATCCGCGGGTGCGGCGGGCGCTCGGGCACATCACGTCCCTCACTCGCGCGCTGTACCGCGACGCGGAGCCCGGGTTGGACATGCTCGATCCGCGTGCCCGCCCCGGCATGCGCGCGGCCTTCACGCTGTACTCGGAGATCCTCGACGAGGTGGAACGCAGCGGCTTCCGGGTCTTCGATCGCCGCGCCACTGTTTCGAGGCGACGACGCCTCGCGGTGGCGCTACCGCTGCTCACGCGCGCGGTGACGGCGCGCGTGCAAATGTCCGGACGGCGGGACTGAAAGCTGAGAACACGGCGCGGACGGCTGGTTCAGAACGCCACCGACTTCAGAACGCCACCGACTTCAGAACGCCACCGACTTCAGAACGCCATCGACTGGGCGCGCCGAACCACCTCGCGTGCGTGATCGGTGTGCATCGTTTCGATCGGCGTACCGGACAGCGACTCGTCCTCGGTGAACAGCCAGCGAAGGATCTCCTCGTCCTGGAATCCGCCGTCCCGCAGCACGTGGATCAGCCCGGGCAGCAGTCGCAGGGGCTGCCCGTCGTCGCCGAAGAACGCCTCGGGAACACCGATGACGGTGTCGCGGCGGACCGCGATCAGCTTGTGTTCGCGAAGCAGCTGGTGCACGTGTGTGACGACGAGACGCATCTGCTTCGACACGTCCGCCATCTGCAGTAGCGGGATCGATCGGTCCAACACGTCATCGCAGTAAGGGATAGCACTCACTCCCGTAACGTTATCGGGTCGGCGCCGACGGTACGACCAGGGTCCCTATGGAGGAATCGGGTCGGCGACGTGAGCTGACTACGATCGAGATGAATCTGAGCACGGAAGCGAGGGGCGCGAGCTTTGAATCCCGGAGGTCAACGGATGATCGGTGTGGTGCTGGACAGGCGCTACCGCATCGATTCGCCGATTGCGCGGGGCGGCATGTCCACCGTCTACCGCGGGATGGACCTGCGCCTGGACCGCCCCGTGGCGATCAAGGTCATGGATCCGCAGTTCGCTGCCGATCCCCAGTTCCTGGCCCGGTTCGAGTTCGAGGCCCGCGCCGTGGCCCGGCTCAACCATCCGGGGCTGGTCGGGGTCCACGACCAGGGCAGCGACGGCGAGCACGCCTTCCTGGTGATGGAACTCGTCGAGGGCGGCACGCTACGCGAACTGCTGCGTGAGCGCGGCCCCATGCCCCCGCACGCCGCGGCGGCCGTGGCCCGCCCCGTACTGGAGGCTCTCGCGGTCGCGCACCGCGCCGGCCTGGTCCACCGCGACGTCAAGCCCGAGAACGTGCTCATCTCACACTCCGGCGATGTGAAGATCGCCGACTTCGGCCTCGTGCGGGCCATCGCGGCGGCGGGCACGACGTCGCGCAGTGTGATCCTCGGCACCGCCGCATATCTGTCGCCCGAGCAGGTCACGACCGGAACCGCGGATGCCCGCAGCGACGTGTACGCGGCAGGCGTGCTGCTGTACGAGATGCTGACCGGCGTCACCCCGTTCACCGGCGACACATCGCTGTCCATCGCATATCAGCGGATCGACAACGACGTCCCCGAGCCGAGCCGGGCCATCCCGGGTGTACCGCCGGAATTCGACGAGATCGTGCTCCGCGCGACCGAGCGCGATCCGGAGGAGCGCTTCGCGGACGCCGGCGCGATGGCGGCGCGACTGCGCACCGTGAGCGCCGAACTGCAGTTGCCGGACTACCGCGTTCCCGCACCGCGCCGCACCGCACAGCAGCCCGCCGTCCCCACCGCCGTCACCACGCGCGCCCCCGGACAGCACCCCGAACCCGGGAACCGGCCGGCACCGGTCGCCCCGCTCGACGCTGACGCACCGACCATGGTGACGCCGGTCGACCGCCCCCACGACGGCGTCCAGCACACCAAGGTCGTGACGACGGTGACGCCACGGCCGTCCGACGACGACTTCCCGCCGCCCGACGTACCGGACGCCCGGCGACCGTTCGGTGTGCCGGGCAAGCCCCGGCCCGGCTCCCGCCGAACGGTGCTGGTGTGGCTACTGGTGATCCTGCTGGTCGCGGGCGCGCTCGGGTTCGGCGGCTGGTGGCTCGGTTCGGGCCGCTACGCGGCGGTGCCGGCCGTCGACGGTCTCGACACCTCCGGTGCCACCTCGCAGATCGAGGCTGCGGGCCTGAGTGTGGAGACCCGCGGGGCCTACTCGGACACCGTCGCGGTGGATGCCCCGGTGGGAACGGACCCCACCACGGGCTCCAAGCTCACGCGCGGGTCCGCGGTGGTGCTGCTCGTCTCCCTGGGCCGTCCGTCGGTTCCCGAAGTCGGCGGCCGCGGCGACGTCTCCTCCGTCGAGGCGAGCCTGCGTGAGCGCACGTTCGTTCCCGTCGACGGCGGCGAGGCCTTCAGCGCGCGGATACCGGTCGGCGGGATCGCCGCCCTCGAGCCCGCGCCCGGCACGATGCTGACGGTCGGCTCCGAGGTCCGAATGATCCGGAGCAAGGGTGCCGCACCCGTGGATGTCCCGGGGGTCTCGGGCATGTCGGAGAAGGAGGCGCGCAAGGCCCTCGACTCGGCGGGCATCACCGTGCGCGAGGTCCAGCAGGTGTTCGACGACAAGGTCGACTCCGGCGACGCTGTCGGTACGGATCCCGAGGTCGGCACGTCCGTCAAGGCCGGCACGAGTGTCGTGCTGAAGGTGTCGAACGCCGTGAAGGTGCCGTCCCTGCTCGGCCGGTCGGTCTCGTCCGCGAAGTCCGAGCTGGACAAGCTCGGCCTGCAGTACGAGGTGCGTCAGATCGTCAGCTCGGACCGGTCGCTGATCATCTCGCAGAACCCCGGCGCCGGCGACCGCGTCGTCCCCGGCGGAACCGTCACCCTCACGTCACTGCTCTGAACGTCACTGCTCTGAAGTCCCTGTGCTGAACCGGCCGGATACGGCCGAAGGGCCCGTTCATGCGGTCGCGGCACACGAACGAACCCTTCGGCTCGTGGGGTCGACTGGTCGGGCTAGTCGCGCAGCATCTCCGCGACCAGGAAGGCCAGCTCGAGCGACTGTTGCGTGTTCAGGCGTGGATCGCACGCCGTCTCGTAGCGACCGGACAGGTCGAGATCCGAGATGTCCTGCGCACCGCCGAGGCATTCGGTGACGTTCTCACCGGTCAGCTCGACGTGGATGCCGCCCGGATGGGTGCCGAGCCCGTTGTGGACCTCGAAGAAGCCCTGGACCTCGTCGACGATGCGGTCGAAGTGGCGGGTCTTGTAGCCGGTGGTGGCCTCGTGAGTGTTGCCGTGCATGGGGTCGCACTGCCAGATCACCTGGTGGCCGGTGGCCTGGACCTTCTCGATGATCGGGGGCAGCAGGTCGCGCACCTTGCCGTTGCCCATGCGCGAGATGAGCGTGAGGCGGCCCGGCTTGTTGGTCGGGTCGAGGCGCTCGACGTACTCGACGGCCTGTTCCGGCGTCGTCGACGGGCCGATCTTGAGGCCGATCGGGTTCGCCACGAGCTCGGCGAACGCGACGTGCGCGCCGTCGAGCTGACGGGTGCGATCGCCGATCCACAGGAAGTGCGCGGACAGGTCGTACAGCTTGGGGTGGTCGTCGGTGTTGTCGAGGCGCAGCATCGCGCGCTCGTAGTCGAGGACGAGGGCCTCGTGGCTGGCGAAGATCTGCGCGGACTGCAGGTTGGGGTCGTTGACCCGGCACGCGTTCATGAATCGCAGACCGCGGTCGATCTCCGCGGCGAGTGCCTCGTAGCGGGCACCGGCGGGCGATGACGAAACGAACTCTCGGTTCCAGTCGTGGACCTTGTGCAGGTCCGCCATGCCGGCGCCGGTCAGAGCGCGCACGAGGTTCATCGCTGCGCTGGCGTTTGCATACGCACGGACCAGGCGGGACGGATCGTGTGCGCGGACCGCGGCGTCGGCGACGAGCGAGTTGACCATGTCGCCGCGGTAAGACTGCAGGCCGAGGGCATCGATGTCGGACGAGCGCGGCTTCGCGTACTGACCGGCGATGCGCGCGACCTTGACCACCGGCATGCTCGCGCCGTAGGTGAGCACGACGGCCATCTGCAGCAGTGTGCGGATGTTGCCCTTGATATGCGGCTCGGTGTTGTCCGCGAAGGTCTCCGCGCAGTCACCGCCCTGCAGCAGGAAGGCCTCACCGCGGGCCACCTCGGCCAGCTTCGCCGACAGCGCCTCGACCTCGCTGGCCACCGTGATCGGTGGCACACTCTCGAGGACGGTGCGCATGGCGGCGGCCTGGTCGGCGGGCCACTGCGGCTGCTGCGCGGCCGGCTTGGCCAGCGCGGCATCGAGCTGCTCACGCATGCCCGCGGGCAGCGGCGGAAGTTCGGGCAAGCGGTCGATCGGCACGTCGACAGTCCAGTTCACCACTACAGGATATTCGCCTCACCCGAACCGAGTGAGGGAAGGCCCCCATTCACACGGAATCGTTGCCGCATCCGTGGCGCGTGATTCTGCTCACCGCACCGAGCGGAACGCCTCGATCGCCTCGAACTTCGCCAGGTTGTGCCGCGCATCGGTGAGCGCGTCGTGCGCGTCGTCGGGGACCGGCGGCAGCGGCGGGCTGCCGTGCTCCTCCCAGTGCTGACGCAGTTCGCGCGTGTACCGGGGCATGTTCGACGGCAGTTCGGTCATCGCGCCCCACAGCTGGCACAGCACGACATGGTCGTACGCCGCCACCCACGCCCACAGTTCGGGTTCGATGCCCGGCCTCGGCACCAGGAACTTCATGAGGTCGTCACGGATCTTGGTGCGACTCTTCCAGAGCGGGGACGACGGCGACGGCAGCTTCGGCAGCACGTTGCGGCGCACCCACTTGCCGGCGCGTTCGGGGTCGAACTCGGTGGACACGGCGTAGAACTCACGGCCGTCCTCGCACACCACACCGATCGAGACGAGCTCGATCGTGCGACCGTCCTCGATGAACTCGCAGTCGTAGAAGTAACGCACGGGTGGGGAGCCTATGCCCCCCGCGTCGGAGTCCTGGACACCGCCCTGAGTCCTCGACACCGCCCTACGCCCGGGGCACTCGACACTGCGGCCCCGGTTCGTAGAAAGATGCAGTGGTGCACAACCCCACGAGCGACCCCGCCGGCCCCTCCCCCGCGGACGACGCCGCACCGCCGAGGTCGACGTGGCATCCCGCGGCCGTCCTCGCAACCCGGGTCGCCATCGCCGCCGCGTTCACGGCCGGAGCGCTCTTTTACCTGGTCGGGTTCCCCGGGATACGGGACGTGGGCTTCCAGTACCGCATCGATCTCGATGTGTACCGGCTCGGCGGCGCGGTGTTCGCGGCCGGTGATCCCCTCTACGGCGAGATGCCTGCGACGTTCTTCGGCCAGCATCTGCCGTTCACGTACCCGCCGCTCGCCGCCGTCGTCTTCGCCCCGATGTCGTGGATCTCGCTCCAGGCCGCGGGCGCCGTACTCACGGTGCTGTCGTTGCTCGCGCTGGTCGCGACGCTGGTGCTCGCGCTCGCCTCGGTCGGGGTGCGCCCCCGCACGACTCTGATATGGACCGCCCTGGCCGGCGCCGCCGCTGCGCTCACCTTGGAGCCTGTCAGCTCGACGTTCGACTACGGCCAGGTCAACATCCTGCTGATGGTGTTCGTCGCGGCCGACTGCCTCCTGAAGAAGACGCCGTGGCCGCGCGGAATCCTGATCGGCCTCGTCGCCGCCGTGAAACTCACGCCGGCGGTGTTCATCCTGTACTTCCTGCTCCGGAAGGACTTCCGGTCGGCGGTCACCACGGGGGTGAGTTTCGTGGTGTTCGGCGCGATCGGCTTCCTCGTCGCCCGCGCCGACTCGTGGGAGTACTGGACCGACACTCTGTTCGACTCCAGCCGCATCGGCGGACCCGCCTATCCCGCGAACCAGAGCATCACCGGTGTCCTGGCCCGACTCGGCGTCGACCCGTCGATCCGCACCGTGTCGTGGCTCGCGTTGAGCGTGGTCGTGCTGGCGCTGGCCGCCGTCGCGATGCACCGCGCGTTCGCGGCGGACATTCCGGTTGTCGCGCTGTTCGTCAATGCCCTGTTCGGCCTGCTGGTGTCGCCGGTGTCCTGGTCACATCACTGGGTCTGGGTCGCGCCGCTGCTCGTGGTCCTCGCGGTCGCCGCCTACCGGCGCCGCAGCGTCGTGTTGGGCGCTGCCGTCGCGGTCAGTTGGGCACTCTTCGTGATCGCGCCGCACTGGGAACTCGGCGTCGGTCGTTGGGACGGAACGGGCTGGCCCCTGTGGGACCAGTTCCTGGCGTCGTCGTACGTGTGGTGGGCGCTCGCCGTACTCGTCGCGGTCGTGCTGTCCCTGGGCGGCGGGCGCCGGTCCGGCAGCCGGCTCACCGATGCCCCGTCCCAGTTGTCCCGGGTGAGCTGACGCGACCTCGCCGGCGGTGTCGCGCCACCAGCAGTAGACGTAGAGGGCCAGCGAGACGACAAGGGTCACGATCACCCACACGGTGACACTGATGTCGACCCAGGCCCCGATCGGCGGAGCACCGGGCAGGATTCCGCGCATCGGCACCACGGCGAAGACCATGGCGGCCATCCATCCGAGCATGTCGGTGTGCACGACGCGGCGTCGCCGCGCGGTCTGGATCGCGACGAATGCCGCGAGCACCGCGAGGACGACCATCATCGCCAACAGCAGCGCCGAGTACACGAGGATGCCGCCCGACCGGCTCACATCCACGCGAACGCCACCGTCCTCGCGATCCGTCGCGACGGCCTCGTCCCCGACGCTCCACCCCTCGGCTTCGCCGTCCACGAGCACTCGTGTGGGGTGGTACTCCACGTCGGCGCCGGAACCCGTGAAGGCCGACACCTCGAGCGGGTCGACGCGGAAACGGTCGAACGGCCACCGTCCTGCCTGGCCGTCGAGCAGGATCTGGGTATCGAATGTGGTGACCGACGTCCCCTGGGGAAGGACGAGTTTCGTCCGCGCGATGCTCGGCGATACGACCACGGTCATGTCCCGCGCGAGATCCTTGCCGACCGGATCGAGGAACCGCGCCCCCGGCGCCACCGTGACCTCGGCGTCGGCCCGAGACGTGCTCGTGCGCATCTCGGTCAGGGAAACGATCACGAGAACCTCGTCGTCACCGGGCGTCACCTCGGTCCACCCACTGTCGCTGGCGTCGCTCACGGCGAAGATCGCGAGCGAGGTTACGTAGAGGGCGGCGACGAGCGCCGCGACGGACGACCAGAACAACCGCGGCCGAGTATGGGCGAACGAGACGACGGACACGTCTCGGAACTTACCGTCAGCGCCGCCACGCACCGGGTTCCCGGGCCGCTGCATCGCTCACCGAATCATCCGGCACCGAAGACACTCCGGGGTCGCGTCTGCTCAGCACATCACGTGCGGCCTTCGGGTAGGCGAGAATCTCCCGCACCGAGTTCTTCACGAGCGTCGAACGTCGGCCACCGGCACGGCCCGCCCGAACCCCGTGGGCGTCGATCCCCGCAGCCCGGGCGAGCGCGACGGTGCGGGGAAGATGGAACGGCTGGGTCACCAACAGCGCGCGACGGACCCCGAACGTGCGCGCGGCGCGGATGCACGTGTCGTAGGTGTCGAGACCGTAGGGATCGGCAACGATCCGATCGCGCGGCACACCGGCCGCGACGAGATACCCGACCATCGCGGCGATCTCGTCGCCCGACCGCCCGTGGGCATCGCCCGACACCAGCACAACCGACGCCTTGCCGTCCCGAACCAGCCGAACCGTCGTGTCGAGGCGACCCTGCAGGAACTTCATGGGGCGCCCGTCACGAACGCGCGCGCCGAGGACCACGACGACGGGGGCGGCCGGTGATCGGGTGGGCCCGTGCATCCGCCCCGCCGCGGCCACCCTGATCCACAGGGTCGGCCCTACGACGCCCATAACACCGGCGGCGACCGTCCACCGTCCGATCCGACCGAACGGCACCTGTTCCCGCTATCCGGCGCGGGTGTCCGGCACGCGCGCGACGTCCGCGGCAGGCTGCCCGGCATCGGCGCCGGGTGCCGGATCCTTGAGGCTCGCGGCGTAGATGTCGACATACTCCTGCCCGGACAGGCGCATCAGCTTGTACATGACCTCGTCGGTGACGGCGCGTTCGACGAACCGGTTGCCGCCCATCCCGGCGTAGCGGGAGAAGTCGATGGGCTCACCGATCCGCACGGTCACCTTGGCCGGCTTCCACATGCGCGAGCCGATGGGGTTGACCTTCGCGGTGTCGATCATCGCGACAGGAATGACCTTGACGCCGGATTCGAGCGCGAGGCGCGCCAACCCGGTCTTGCCCTTGTACAGGCGACCGTCCGGCGAGCGGGTGCCCTCGGGGTAGATGCCGAGCAACTTGCCGCCACCGAGGACGCGAAGGCCGGCGTTGAGCGCGTCCTGGGCCGCGTCCGCACCGGTGCGGTCGATCGGCACCTGGCCGACGGCCGAGAAGAACCACCGCTGGAACGAACCCTTGAGCCCGGTCCCGGTGAAGTACTCGCTCTTCGCGAGGAACGTGATGCGGCGGGTGACGCGCAGCGGAAGGAAGAACGAGTCGAGCACTGCCTGGTGGTTACTGGCCAGAATTGCCGGGCCGTCGGTCGGAATGTGCTCGGCGCCTTCCAGTTTCGGACGCCCGAGGAGCCACAGCACGGGACCCAACAACACGTACTTGAATAGCCAGTACCACATGGCGTCCTTCCGTCCGAGCTCATTCCCCCAAGGCCTGCCAGGGCGGCCACCTACGCAATGACTGTACTCAGCAGTTTCGACGCCTGCCACACAGCGGCCACCGGGCCCGCAGGCGATTATCGCGGCCAGGAACGCCCCGGCAGCGCCTGTCGCGCGAGATCGGCGGCGCCGATCATTCCAGCTGCCTCACCCAGTTGAGTGTGCCGAATTCGCGCCAGCGGACGGTGCCCCGCACCCGTCACCAATCGGGCGTAGTGCTCACGCGCTTCGTCGAGGAACAGCGACGCGGAACTGCCCACCCCACCGCAGATCACGACGAGGTCCGGGTCGAACACGTCCGACACGGTCGCCAGGCCCACCCCGAGCCACCGCGCGAAGTCCGCGAAGGTCGCCAGCGCAACGGGGTCACCTTCCCGTGCGGCCGCAGCGATCCTGCGGCCGGTCAACCCGCCCGGGTCGACGGCGACGTCGCGGGCCAGGACCGTCGAACCGGACGGCTCAGCCGCGAGTAGTTCGAGCGCGGTGTCCACCAGCGCGGTGCCGCTGCAGTACCGCTCCCAGCAGCCGCGCTTGCCGCACGGGCACGCCCTGCCGTCGGGAACCACCTGGAGGTGCCCCAATTCGGGTGCCACGCCGAAGCTGCCCCGGTAGAGCCGGCCGTCGATCAGCAGCGCGGCGCCGATGCCTGTCCCGATCGCCACCACGACGACGTTTCTGCCTCCGCCCGCCGCACCGAACCGCCATTCCGCCCAGGCAGCCGCGTTCGCGTCGTGTTCGAGCACCACCTGCAGCGCCAGCCGGTCGCCGAGCAGTCGTGCGACCGGGGTGTCCATCCATGGCAGGTGCGGAGCGAATCGGACACTGGTGCGGTCGTAGTCGACGAACCCCGCCACGGCGAGCCCGACGGCGGCGATCGGATGCCGTGCAGTGAGCTCCCGGACGGTCCGGGCAATGCCCTGTTCGAGGGCGTCGACCGAGTGCGGCGTCGGCGCCTGCGCGGTGTCGATGACCTCGCCGCGCACGTCGACCACGGATGCCCGGATACTCGTTCCCCCGACGTCCACTCCGACCGTCAACTCTTCGGCGCTGTCCACATCGACGATTGTGCCCACACGGGCGCGGCGGTCGGCACGCAGGGAGTCCGGGTCAGTCCCTGATCGTGATGTCGATGGGGACGAAGGCGGTTGCCGGCATAGACGGACCCGACGGACCCGACGGACCCGACGCGGCGGCCTCGCCGGTGGCCGTGCCGGTGGCTGCCGACGCGTGATGCCCGTCGAGCACCTCGCGCAGCACCGACAGCAGCGCCGATCCGTGACCTGCGACCGCCGTGACGAGGTCGTGCTGCTCGCCGCGGATCAGCGCCGCGAGCGCGCACAGCGGGCACCACGAACAGGCCGTGCAGCCCGCCTGGTCCTCGGCCTCGTCTGCGCCGCGGGCCGACGCCTTCTGCAGGATCGGCTCGATCCGTTCGAGCACCGTCTCGGCCAGCGCCCGCAACTCCGCGACCAGTTCGGCGTGTTCACCGGTCATTGCGGCCACACCGCCGGATCGGGTACGAACCGCACGACCAGGTCGGCGCCGTCGAAGTCCGCATCGCGCACGGTGCAGCGGCGCAGCACCGATGCCAGCCTGATGCGACGACGTTGCCCGTCGGCCCCCACCACCAAGTCGTCCTCCACTCGTCCCAGCGTCAACGTCCGCGGGTTCACGAGCGGCAGGTGCATCCGCATCGCGTACACCGATTCGAGGCCCCCAGCGCCGGATTCGAGCCCCACCCGGATCGGCGCCGCGTCGGCGGTGAGCATCGCCGACGGGTCGGCGACCTCCGCGTAGAGCTTGCGCGCCACGCCGTCGAGAGCCTCCCACCCTATCGGCTCCAGCGCCGACTGGTGCGAGAGCAGGAGCGCGGCGTCCCCGGCCGCCTCCTTCAACTCGGCGAGGACCTCGTCCTGTGCGGCACGGCGAGTCTCGAACCAGTCGCCGCCCGTACCCGAATCCCGTTGCGGAAGAATATTGTTGACGATCATCGCATCGACGCGCAGCGCACCGAGCGCAAGGCCGGAGAGCACGCGCCGAGTCTCCGCGAGTGCCACGCGGTCGGCGGTCGTCACCACCCGGATCGCGGTGCGCGTGCGGTCCGTCAGCAGCGCGGTCACCGCGGTGGTCGCCTCCAGCACCCGATCGAGCAGTGCCACGACGATCGCGAGTCGGGTGTCGCCCGAGGCGATGGCCGCCACCCGCCGGTGCTGCGGCCACACCCGCTCGACGGATCCGGACACCGACTCCGCGAGCGCAAGCAGTCGCCGGGCGTCCGAGGTCGCCGGAAAGTCCACGACGACAGTGTCCCAACTCGATTCGTCGGCCAGACGCACCACCTCGCCGAGCCCGAGGAGATCCTCGACGCCCGGGAGACCGGTCAACTCCTCCGGCGCGAGATCGGTGAGATCGGCACCGTGGTCGTGGGTTCCGCCGAGGGCGAGCAGTGCGACCAACCCGCGATAGCGCTCCTCGAGCAGTGCCAGGGTGTCGATCTCGAGCGCGTCGAGTCCAGCGCCCACCCGCGTCAGTTCACCCGGCGCGAGGGGGTGATCGAGGACATCCGCCAACCCTCGACCCTGATCGAGCGAGACCAGCAGAACGCGCCCTCCCGTGGCCGCCGCGGCCACCGCGGTGGCCGCGGCCACCGTCGTCTTGCCCGCGCCACCCTTGCCCACGAAGAGACGGACGGCGGTCGGGCCGGAGTCGGCGGCGCTCAGCCCTCCACCCGCTTCTTGAGTTCCTTGAGGGCCGTGTCGGTGATGACCTTCTCGGCCTTGCGCTTGAACAGGCCGATCATCGGGATCGTGAGATCGACCGTCAGCTCGTACGTCACGCGAGTGCCGCCGTCGGCGTCGGGCTCGAGCGTGTACGAGCCGTGCTGCGACTTCTGGATCTCGCCGGAGACCAGGTCCCAGCTCACCGACATGCCGTCCGGGGCCCACTGGTAGCGCAGCACGTACGTGTCCTTGACCATGCCGGCGTCGAGGACGAAGCGCACCTCTTCGGCGCGACCGTCGGGTCCCGACGCGAGCACCTCGACCGATTTCGCGGCCTCCACCCAGGACGGGTACGCGTCGAAGTCCGCGATCGCACCCATCACCTCGGCGGCGGGTGCGTCGACGCTGATCGACCTCTTGGTCTTCTCGGCCATGCCTCGGACGCTTCCTTTCAGAACGACGCGGTGCGCGCGTACCGCCTGTTCATCTCACACGATCCCCGACTGCACACACAATTCGCTAGGCGGGAGGCTCCCCGGCCGCGCGCCCAGCCTCGAGTTGCTGCTTGATCTCGAAGGTCATCGCCTTGCCGGCAAGTCGGCGTGCGTGGTTCATTCCGGCCAGGTCGAGCGACGCGACGGCCCGTGGAGACACGCCGGTCGGCTCCGCGTGAAGGAAGTAGTGCATGACGGTCCCGTCCATCGCGGGCTCGAGCCACACCTCCATCGTTCCCGTGAGGGGCCCGGCCACGGTCCAGCGAACCCCCTTCTCGGCGCGGTCCTCGCGCACGTCGAGAACGAGGTCCGGCCACCACGCACGCCATCGCGCGGGCACGGAAATGCGGGCAGCCACCGTCTCCGGGGCTGCGGCGACGAATGTCTGGTCGGCGACCTGAATGCTGCTCACCCCCACAGCTTCACACACGGCCCGCCGGAGCGGTGATCTGGACTACACCTGGACGGACGCCCATGAGGACAGCCGCAGGTAGGTGGCAGTGCCGCACGTCACCCGGGCGCCGTCTATCGTGAGGATCAGCAAGCCCTACTCGCCAGTATCTGCAGTGTCGGAGGTCGTCGTGCCCGAGTTCAGCGTTCCTGCCACGTTCACGATTCCGGAGGACGCGTCCGCGGTCGACTCGGTCTACGAGTACGCAGCGACGAAGCCCGGACACATCGTCTTCCGACGACAGGTGAACGGATCGTGGGTCGACGTCACCGCCCGGGAATTCGCGGAACAGGTCACCGCCGTCGCGAAGGGTCTCGTCGCGCGCGGCGTCCGGCCCGGTGACCGCGTCGCCCTGATGTCGGCGACCCGGTACGAGTGGCAGCTGATCGACTACGCCATCTGGTCGGCCGGCGGCGTCACGGTGCCGATCTACGAGACCTCCTCCGCCGACCAGGTGAAATGGATCCTCGAGGATTCCGCCGCGATCGGCCTCATCGTCGAGACGGATCAGCACTCGAAGGCCGTCGCCGACGTCGCCGAGGCGGCACCCGATCTGCGCGCGGTTCTCCAGATCGATCCGTCCGGAGAGAATCCGGGCGCGGTCGAGATGCTCACCGCCGAGGGTTCGACCGTGTCCGACGACGAGATCCGGGGACGCACCGAGGCGCTGAAGTCGAGCGATCCGGCCACCCTCATCTACACGTCAGGCACGACCGGCCGCCCCAAGGGCTGTCAGTTGACCCACTCGAACCTCATCGCCGAGTCGAAGGGCATCATCGACTCGAGCCTCGGGAACCTGCTGACCACGCCCGGAGTGAGCACTCTGATGTTCCTGCCGCTCGCACACGTGCTCGCGCGGGCCGTGAGCATCGCAGCCTTCGACGCGGGCGCCTCGGTCGGCCACACCAGCGACATCCCGAACCTCGTTCCGACGTTCGCGGTGTTCAAGCCGGACTTCATCCTGTCGGTGCCGCGCGTGTTCGAGAAGGTCTACAACACGGCCCGTCAGAAGGCCCATTCCGACGGCAAGGGCAAGATCTTCGACGCCGCCGCAGCGACGGCGATCGAGTGGAGCGAGGCCAAGGACAACGGCGGACCGGGCCTGATCCTGAACATCAAGCACGCGGTGTTCGACAAGCTCGTCTACTCCAAGCTGCGGGCCGCGCTCGGCGGCAACTGCAAGCTCGCGATCTCCGGCGGCGCCCCCCTGGGCGCCCGCCTGGGACACTTCTTCCGCGGCATCGGCGTCACCATCTACGAGGGCTACGGTCTCACCGAGACCACGGCCGCGTTCGCCGTCAACACGATCGGCAACCAGAAGGTCGGAACCGTCGGAAAGCCGTTGTCGGGCAACTCTGTTCGCATCGCCGAGGACGGCGAGATCCTACTGTCGGGCCCAGTCGTGTTCGACGGCTACTGGCGCAATGAGACCGCCACGAAGGAAGCCCTCGAGGACGGCTGGTTCCACACCGGTGACCTCGGCACGGTCGACTCGGACGGCTACATCACGATCACGGGCCGCAAGAAGGAGATCATCGTCACGGCGGGCGGCAAGAACGTCGCCCCGGCGCAGCTCGAAGACCACCTGCGCGCGCATCCGCTGATCAGTCAGGCGATCGTCGTGGGTGAACAGAAGCCTTTCATCGGCGCGCTCATCACGATCGATGCCGAGGCCCTGCCTGCCTGGAACGAACGCAACGGCAAGGCCTCCGGCACAACCGTTTCGGAACTGCTCGCGGACGCCGATCTCGCCGCCGAGATCGACGCGGCCATTGCCGACGCCAACAAGCTCGTCTCGCACGCCGAGGCGATCAAGAAGTACCGGATCCTGCCCGTCGATTTCTCCGAGGAGACCGGCGAGCTCACTCCGACGATGAAGCTCAAGCGCAACGTCGTCCACGAGAGCTTCGCCTCGGACATCGAGCAGATCTACAGCAAGTAGTCCACGCCCGAATGCACGGCGCCCGCGGATCCTTCCGGACCGCGGGCGCCGTGCATTCGGGAAGAACTCAGGACAACAGGTGGCGCAGCTTGCCGCCGAGCACGTCCCAGCGCCAGTGCGTCTGGACGAACTCGCGCCCGGCCGCACCCATCGCTGCGGCACGGTCGCGGTCCTCGAGGACCGAGATCAACGCGGCAGCGATGTCGTCGACCGACGTGCCGTCGACGACGTGGCCGGTCTCGTTCTCGGACACCGTCTCCGGTGCGCCCCCGGACCGTCCGGCGATCACCGGCACACCGCTCGCGGATGCCTCCAGGTAGACGATGCCGAGACCCTCGACATCCAACCCGGCGCCGCGGGTGCGGCACGGCATCGCGAACACGTCGGCGATCGTGTGGTGTGCCGCCAGTTCCGACGCGGGCACACCGCCGGTGAACACGACGTGCTCGGCGACACCGCACTCGTGGGCGAGCGCACGCAACCGCTCGGCGTAGGGGCCACCCCCCACGATCACCAGCACAGCTCCGTCGATGCGGCGCCGTACGGCCGGCAGCGCCCGGATCAGTTGATCCTGCCCCTTGCGCGGCACGAGACGGGACAGGCACAGGATCGTGGGCCGCTCCCCCAGCCCGTACCGGGCGCGCAGTTCCGCGCGTGCCGCCGGGTCCGGCCGGAACACCTCGGTGTCCACGCCGGGCGGCAGGTGCTCGAGGGCCGCGTGCGGTCCGAACGCCGACGCGAATCGCCCGCGTGTGTACTTGCTGACGAAGGTCACGGTGTCGGTGGCGTCACCGATCCGCCGCAGCGCCTGACGGGCGCCGGGCAGCATCGACCAGCCCACCTCGTGTCCGTGTGTGGACGCGATCACCCGATCCGCACCCGCCCGGCGCACGATCGGCGCCAGCAGCGCCAACGGCGCGGCCGCACCGAACCACACATTCGAGCACTCGTACTTCTTCACCAACTTCGCTGCGCGGCGCGCGACGAAGGGGGTCGGCACCATCAGCGTCGTCGGATGACGCACCACCCGATAGGGCTGCTCGGCGTCGAAACGCACGTGACTGTCCCCGCGCCAGCGGGGCGCGTAGACCACGAGTTCGTCGGCGGGCAACTGGGCGGCAAAGGCGTGCAGGTACGACTGGATTCCCCCCGGTCGGGGTGGAAAGTCATTCGTCACCAACAGGGTTCGACGCATGCCTCCACCGTAGGTCCCGCAGCAAGGACGCCGGCCACCAGGGTCAGGACAACTGCTCCTTCACCCACACACCCCAGTCGTGCACCAGGTCGGCGGTGCCGACCCCCAGCACGCCCTGTATCCGGCGATCGAGTTCCGCCTCGGGAACCGGCCCCCGGGCAAGGTCCCGGTACAGCGCGCCGAGCCGGTCTTCTCCGTACTCCGCCGCCACGAAAGTGGCTATCGACCAGGCGGATTCGTAGGCGCGACGGGCCGTGTCGCCGCCCGCGCGGAAGTCTCGGTCGACCGGGAGGGCCGTGGGCGCGCCGACTCTGGCCACCTCGGCCGCCAGAGTCGGCGCGAGTTGACCGAACTCGGCCTCGATCCCCCGGTATCCGGCGTAGTCGGCGTAGCCCTCGAGCATCCACATCGGCGACCCATCCTCGGTCGCCGGGCGCGCCGCGACGTGCGTGAGTTCGTGCCGCAGCACCGAGACCCGGGTCAGGTCCGTCAGACGTCCCACAGACTCCGGGCTGAACACGATCCGCTGACCCGACGCAGTCCGCGAACGGCGGTCGACCGCGTCGGATACCGCGACAGCGGCGATGTCGACTCCGCTGTGGTCCGAGCCGACGAGGGAGGAGAACTCTTCCTGAGAACCCGCGACCATCACGACAGCCCGGCGAGACCAGTCCTGCCCCCAGACGTCGGTGACGTGCGAGACGGCGTCCGCGAGTTCGCCGGCGAGCAGATCGATCATCTGCGCCTGCGACGCGGGTCCGAGCACGAACGACGGCCGACCCTCCTCGCCGTCCACCCGCCGAGTCATCACCGGGCCGAAATCCCAAGGACCGCGCCATGTCTCACGATCGGATCCCGTAACACCGGAGTCGCCGACAAGCTTCCACTCGTCACCGCGGCGCGCGAGGAGCAGTGCAACCGGCTTCCGAGTCGACTGGGCGTCGGCCCCGGCGATCGAGTAGCGCAGATACACCGTCGGCGCCCACAGGTCGGAGGCACCGAGTTCGTCCGCCGTCGATGTCGGCACCGGAGTCTCCGGTTCGGACCCGATGTCGTAGGCGAACTCACCGAACGGGACACCCGCCGCGTTGTTCGCCCGACGGATCTCGGCATCGAGGAAGCCGCGCTCCGCCTGAGCATCGAACAACGCCGGCAGCGCGTCGGTGTCGCCGGTACGTACCGCGGTCGCCCACGAATCGAGCAGGGCCTGCGCACCGGCGCGCCGCGCATCCTCGTACGGATTGGCGACCGGCGCGGCCCCGACCGGGGCATCGGGCTCGTTGTCGGCATGATCGAACGCGGTCAACGTCAACACCAGCGCGACCGCCACCCCCAGGCCCGCCAGGCCCGCCCACTCCCACCGACGTACACGCCTCTTCGGCGCGACGGGGGGCGTGTGATCTTCAGCGGACACGTCCGAGAGTGTATGAGCCTCGAACGACGGCGGGCCCGATACCCCTGGGTACCGGGCCCGCCGACAGTCGGTGTATCGGACCGCTCGTTCTGTGATTCAGTATCGGCGAGCGCCGTAGAACGGCATCCCTGCCATCGAGTCCACCTTCACGGGCGTGCCGAACGTCGAGGCGTGCAGCACGTTTCCGTCGCCGGCGTACAGCCCGACGTGGGACGCGTCGTCGTAGAAGAGCACCACGTCGCCCGGCTGCAACTGGCTCTTGTCCACCGGGGTTCCGCCGCTCGCCTGCGCCTGGCTCGAGCGCGGCAGCACCTTGCCGATCTGCTTGTAGGCCCACACCACCAGCCCGGAGCAGTCGTAGGAATCGGGCCCGGTCGCGCCCCAACTGTAGGGCTTGCCGAGCTGCGTCATTCCCGCCTGCAGGGCCGACGATCCGGACCCCGGCGCCAGATTCGCGAGGATCCGCCCCGCGTCGAAACCGGGCGGGAAGGACGTGCCGGCGAGCTGGGCTCGCTCGGCACCGGTGAGACGATCGAAGGCCTGGGTCACCGACTCGATCTGCTTCTGCAGTTCGCTCTGCTTGTTCTGCAAGTCGTCGCTGACCAGCTTGGCCTGGTCGGTGGCGGTTCGCGCCTCATCGGCCGACACGCGGGACGCCTCGGCTGCGGCGGCCGCGTCGGTCGACGCCTGCTTGAATCCCGCGAGGGCCTTGGTCGTCTCGTTCGAGATCGCGTCCAGGGCGGCCATCTGGTCGAGCAACTGCTGCGGCGAGTCGCTCACCATCAGGGCGTAGAGCCGATTGGTCCGCGCGCCCTGGTAACTCGCAGCGGCCAGCTTGCTCACCGTCGGCCGGAACTGATCGATCCGCGACTCCGCGGCCGCGAGTGCGTCACGGTCACCGGCGAGACGCGCGTCGGCGTCCCGCTGAACGGACTGCTTGCCCTCGAGATCGATCTGGGCGTTGTGGAGCGCCTCCGTGGTCTGCTCGGACTCGCGCGAGAGCGACGCGAGGCGGTCGAGCGCCTCGGTCGGATTACTCAGCACGGGGTCGGCGCCCGCGGGCCCGGCGGGCAGCCCGACGAGGGCCAGGGAGAGCACCCCCGTTGCGAGGGCAGCGCACATAGAGCGCTTCATGTTCAGCGATGGCTTGTCACCGGGCACGGCTACGCGACACTCCGTTTCTGGGATTCAGCGTCCACCGCGCTGCGATGGCTCCGTAATGTCTCGAATAGGTTACGGAAAGGTATATGTCCGTGTCTACCCGCAAGTAGGACAATTCGGCTCGCAGTCACAAATGCCACAGAACTGCCGACGCGGACATCTCCGGATATGGGTCGGGGCGGACCCGATCGAAATCGGACCCGCCCCGAGAACCTGAAACCAGTCGCCTGCGATCAGGCGTAGCGACGAGCGCCGTCGAACGGCATCGACGACATCGGCGCGACCTTGACCGGCTGACCCGAGGTCGACGCGTGGATGACGTTGCCGTTGCCGGCGTAGATGCCCGAGTGGCTTCCGCCGTAGAACGAGATGACGTCGCCCAACTGCAGGGAGTCACGCGCGACAGCGAAACCGGCGGCGGCCTGGTCGTAGCTGGTGCGCGGGAGGTTGAGACCGGCCTGCTTGTACGCCCACTGGACGAGACCGGAGCAGTCGAATGCGTCCGGACCGGCCGCACCGTAGACGTAAGGGGTTCCGAGCTTGCTCTCGGCGGCCTGGACCGCCTTCTGGCCTGCGCTGAGAATCGGCGCGACCGATGCGGGAGCAGCGGGCGCGAGATCGAGGCTGCCGGTAGGCAGCACGGGCGCGACCGCCGGAGCGATCTGTGCGATAGCAGCGTCGACCTGCGCCTGATTCAGACCGGGGACGTCGACCGTACCGATGCCGGGGACGTTGATCGGATCGGCTACGGCCGGTGCCGCGGAGACCGCGACGGCTCCGATAGCAAGTGCGCCGGCGACGGCTGCACGTTGCGCGGAACGCTTGAGATTGGATGACGCCACGAGAAAGGTAACTCCGTTTCTTCCGTTCGTCCGCCGACCGAGTTAGCTGACGGGTTCGGGCTGGGAAGATCAGCCCTACCTGTCGACACCGCGTAGCGATTTCGACGGGATTCACCCCAAAGGAAACTTGGGTTCCCGGCACGTCCCCTCCGAGGAGGTTTCGATTAGGCGGGCCCAGCGATGCCGTTCCGGGTGGGACGGCAAGACTCCGCTAGGTCTCGAGAAGATTACGAAAGCGCATCCACCGTGTCGACTCGGACGCGCCGATTCGGCCCACTTAGCCCGATTTGCCGTAGTCGTCCGACCCCTTCGGGCACGAACATCACGGACGGATAACAACCGGTACGGTCGTCGAAGAACGGACCGATCGCCCCGCGCCGGACGGACACCGCCCAGCCGGGCTCCCCACATCGAAACCGACCCGGGTCGCCACTGGTCAAGGCGTGATCGGCCGCACTGCCGCACTCGCGGACCGCTCCGAGACGAGGTGTCGAGTAATCGTGCCGACGTCCCGAAACCGAACTCTCCCAACGACGATCGAGTGCAACTCGAGTCCGTCGGCGAAATCCCGCGGTGTGATCCTCGTCTCTCGGGGGTATACGGAGGGTCCCGTGTGCCTCGGAGCCCGGCGTGTCGCGGTGGATGTCGGAGGCTCTCTCTAGGGTCTGCAGTCGTGAGCAGAGCGCCGAACGCCCGAACCGCCGACGGCGCCCAGTTGAGCTTCGACGAACTCGATACTCCGCTGCGCGACATCACGTTCGTGGTGGTCGACCTGGAAACCACGGGCGGCAGCTCGGAGAACGACGCGATCACCGAGATCGGGGCCGTCAAGGTTCGGGGCGGCGAGGTGATCGGCGAACTCGGCACACTCATCGATCCAGGCCGCGCGATCCCGCCCTACATCGTCGAGATCACGGGAATCACGACCGCGATGGTGCGCGACGCGCCCCGCATCGACGCCATACTTCCGGCATTCCTCGAATTCGCGCGCGGCGCAGTGCTCGTCGCCCACAACGCAGGCTTCGACGTCGGGTTCCTCAAGGCGGCCGCCGCCCGGCAGGGCATCCTGTGGCCCAAGTTCCAGGTGCTGTGCACGGTGAAGCTCGCGCGGCGGGTACTCGGCCGGGACGAGGCACCCTCGGTCAAGCTGTCGGCACTGGCGACCCTGTTCGGCGCCGAGACCACCCCCACCCACCGCGCACTCGACGACGCCAAGGCCACCGTCGACGTGCTGCACGCGCTCATCGGGCGGGTCGGCAACCAGGGCGTGCACAGCCTGCCCGAACTGCTCGACTACATCCCGAAGGTGTCCGCCGAGCAGCGCGCCAAACGCACCCTCGCGAGCCACCTGCCCCGATCCCCCGGCGTGTACCTGTTCCGCGGGCCGTCCGACGAGGTCCTCTATGTCGGAACCGCATCGGATCTGCGGCGACGGGTTCGCACGTACTTCACCGGGTCCGAGACCCGGGGGCGGATGAAGGAGATGATCGCTCTCGCCACGCGGATCGACCATGTCGAGTGCGCGCATCCGCTCGAGGCCGGGGTACGCGAACTTCGCCTCCTGCGCGCCCACGTACCGCCTTACAACCGACGCTCCAAGTACCCGATGCGGGGCTGGTGGGTCACGCTCACCACCGAGGCCTTTCCGCGCCTCTCCGTGGTCCGTACGCCCACCGCAGACGCGCTGGGACCCTTCCGGTCCCGGACCGACGCCGCCGACGCCGCGCTGACGGTCGCCGAGTTCTGCGGGCTGCGGACCTGCACGACGCGGATCGGACGGGGGCAGCAGCACGGGCCGAAGTGCCCACCGCGGGAGATCGGCGGATGTCCCGCGGTCGCCGACGACGAGGACGGGTACCGCGTCGCCCCCGACCTGACACGGGCACTGCTGCGCGGCGAGGAGGATGCACCGCTGGTCCGCATGCGCGCCCACATCGAGGAGTTGGCCGCCGCCGAACTGTTCGAGACCGCCGCGCGGCTGCGTGATCGCGTCGCCGCCCTCGGCCTGGCGCTGCGGCGCATGCAGCGACTCGGCTCCCTCACGGCCGTCGACGAACTGATCGCCGCGGAACGCTCACCCGACGGGGGATGGGAGTTCGCGGTGATCCGAGCGGGTCGCCTCGCTGCGGCGGGCGTGGCACGCCCGGGTGTCCCGCCGATGCCGGTCGTCGAGGCGCTGGTCGCATCGGCCGAGACGGTGCTGCCCGACGACACGCCGCTGCGGGGAGCGTCACCCGAGGAGGCCGGGCTCCTCGTGCGCTGGCTCGGCGGCGACGGCGTGCGGATCGTGCGCACCAGCCACGGGTACAGCGAACCGGCGCGCGGCGCAGGCCCGTGGGAGGACTGGTGCACGCTCGCCAGGACCGCCGGAGCGCCTACTGTGTCTGTCGAACGACAGCACAGCTAAGGAGCGCCATGATCAACGCGATCGTCATGATTCACGCCGAAGCCGACCGGATCCCGGAGACGGCGCAGGCGGTGGCGGACCTGGGCGGAGTCACCGAGGTGTACTCGTGCGCCGGCGACATCGATTTGATCGCGATCGTGAAGGTCCGTGACCACGCACAGATCGCCGAGGTCGTGACCGAGCGCATCAACAAGGTGCGCGGCGTCACCAAGACGGCGACGCACATCGCGTTCCAGTCGTACTCGAGCGCCGACATCGAGGCCGCCTTCTCGCTCGGCGAGTGACGACCCGACCCGCCTAACGGTGGGCGGCCAACTCCGTCGTGAGGGTCGCCCACCGCTGCAGCACCGTCGATGCGGTCCCGGAATCGATCGCCCGAGCCGCCTTCTCGATGCCTGCCGACAGCGACTCCTCGAGGCTGCCGCCGACCCCTTCGAACGCCGCCAGCGCGCCTGCCGCGTTGAGCAGCACCGCGTCCCGGACGGGCCCCTCGTCGCCCGCGAAGACACCCCGCGCGACCGCCGCGTTCTCCGCGGCGTCGCCGCCACGCAGCGCATCCAGTGGCACGCGCGCGATCCCGAGGTCCATCGGGTCGAGCTTGTGCGTGCGCACGGTGCCGCCCGACACCACGTGCACCACCGACGTCGTCGACGTCGTGATCTCGTCGAGTCCGTCGTCGCCGCGAACGACGAGTGCGGAGTTACCGCGTTCGGCGAGAACCCCGGCGACCACCTCGATGAGGTCCTCGAACGCACAGCCGATCAGGCCGGCCCGCGGGCGGGCCGGGTTGGTCAGCGGCCCGAGGACGTTGAACACGGTCGGGATGCCGATCTCCTTGCGCGGCGCTCCCGCGAACCGCAGGGCCGGATGGAACACCGGCGCGAAGCAGAACCCGATCCCCACCTCCTCGACACAGCGCGCGACCTCGTCTGCACCGAGGTTGATGTGGACGCCCAGCGCCTCGAGGACGTCGGCGCCGCCGCTCTTCGACGACGCCGCACGGTTGCCGTGCTTGACGACCCGGACGCCCGCGGCAGCCACGACGACCGACGCCATCGTGGAGATGTTCACGGTGTTGGAGCGGTCGCCGCCCGTGCCGACGACATCGACGACGTCCGGCGACACCGGCACGATCCGGGCGTGGGCGAGCATCGCGTCCGCGAGCCCGCGCAACTCCGGCGGCGTCGCGCCCTTCATCTTCAACGCGACACCGAACGCCGCGATCTGAGCGGCCGTGGCGTTGTCCGACATGATTTCGTCCATCGCCCAGGCGGCGTCGTCCGCTGTCAGGTCACGGCCGTCCGTGAGGGCACCGAGGATCGCCGGCCAGGTCCGGTCAGCCGCGCCTGCCACTCGATCCACTGCCTGCGCTGCCGACGACTGCCGCACCATGACGACCCCTTCTGCTGTACGCCCACCAATCGGCGGGCGGAGAATTGACGTTCCGCAGCCTAGTGGGCCCGCGCACGTTCACACCGCCGACGGCGGCTGTAGCCCCTCCCACCCCAGCGCGGTGCCCCCGAGCCGCTGGGCCAGACCGGCCATGCGTGAGCGTTCCTGCGAGCAGTGCAGGGCGTCGAGGACCTGGACTCGTTCGAGGAGCACGGTGGCGACGCCGTCGTCGTCCACGACGGGAGGTCCCGACAGGACGTAGTCGTCCTGGCCCGTCAGATCGACCGCCTCCTGCACGCGGTCCGACGGCAGTCGCAGGTGATGCCGCAGCACCGCCTCGGCGTCGGATTTCCACACCGGTTCGGTTGAGGCGCCCCGTTCCAGGGTGGTCGAGCAGGCTTCCACGTCGTCGAATCCGGACACCACCACGGCGAGGTCCGAACGCGTCCGATCGAGGGGTGCGGGCGAGCGCCTGGACAGAATTCCACTGATCCAACGAGCGACACCGCTCCTGAGTTCCATGTGCCTACTTTGTCACGCCTGCCGGAGGCCACCCCGACAGCCAAGGAATGGCCTCTGACATGCGACGACGCGCCGACACTGGACCCGGGTGGCTTTCCTTTACGACGAAGCGTCATACTTCTCAGCGTGACGAGCGCAGTAGGGACTTCAGGATCGGCAATCACCCAGCGCGTGCACTCGCTGAACCGGCCAAACATGGTCAGCGTCGGCACCATCGTGTGGTTGTCAAGCGAGCTCATGTTCTTCGCAGGGCTCTTCGCCATGTATTTCGTTGCACGAGCACAGGCGAATGGGAACTGGCCACCGGAGCCGACGGAGCTGAACCTCACGTTGGCCGTACCGGTGACGCTGGTGCTGGTTGCGTCTTCCTTCACCTGCCAGATGGGTGTCTTCGCGGCAGAAAAGGGCGACGTTTTCGGTCTCCGGCGGTGGTACCTGGTGACTCTTGCCATGGGCACGTTCTTCGTGGCCGGCCAGGGTTACGAGTACTACCACCTGGTTCACGAGGGCACGACGATCTCGAGCAGCGTGTACGGATCGGTCTTCTACATGACGACCGGCTTCCACGGACTGCACGTCATCGGCGGTCTGGTCGCGTTCGTCTTCTTGATCGTCCGCACCAAGGTCAGCAAGTTCACGCCTGCGCAGGCCACTGCGGCGATCGTCGTTTCGTACTACTGGCACTTCGTCGACATTGTGTGGATCGGCCTGTTTGCCACGATTTATTTCATCCGTTAGCCAGCTGAACCACCAGGCAGCCCCTGACGCTTCAGTCGTCCCGACATACCAAAGGGATACAGATGAGTTCATCCCCCCCTCCCGCAATCGAGGGTGACATGCCCGACCCCGCTACAGCAGGATCCGCCGCCAAGGCGCGCCGCCAGCGCAAGCTGCGCAGGCGCGTCACCGGCGCGTTGATCCTCATGATGGGTCTCGTGAGCGCCGGTTTCCTCGCCTCCGCATTGACGCCTGCACCGCAGGTCGCCACCGCGAGCGACGATTCCGCTGCGCTGATCCGCGAGGGCAAGCAGCTCTACGACACGTCCTGCATCACGTGCCACGGCGCGAACCTGCAGGGTGTCCAGGACCGCGGCCCCAGCCTGATCGGTGTCGGCGAGGCCGCCGTGTACTTCCAGGTGTCGTCCGGTCGTATGCCGGCCGCTCGCAACGAGGCACAGGCTTCCCGTAAGCCCACCAAGTTCGACGCCCGTCAGACCGACGCCATCGGCGCCTACGTTCAGTCCCAGGGTGGCGGCCCGACCGTCATCCGCGACGAGAACGGCGAGATCGCTCAGTCCTCGCTGCGCGGCGGCGACGTCGCCCGCGGTAGCGAGCTGTTCCGTCTCAACTGCGCGTCGTGCCACAACTTCACGGGTCGCGGCGGCGCACTGTCGTCCGGTAAGTACGCACCCGTCCTGGACCCGGCCAGCGAGCAGCAGATCTACGCCGCCATGGTCACGGGTCCGCAGAACATGCCCAAGTTCTCCGATCGTCAGCTGACGATCGAGGAGAAGAAGGACATCATCGCCTACGTCAAGCAGTCCAGCGAGAACAAGAATCCGGGCGGCTACGGCCTCGGCGGAATCGGACCGGGTTCCGAGGGTCTCGCGATGTGGGTCGTCGGCATCGTCGCTGTCGTCGGTGCAGCACTGTGGATCGGAGCAAGGTCATGAGCGACGCCGGCAGCGGCGATACGCCGAAGAAGTACACGGACGACGAACTCGACCGTATGAGCAAGGACGAACTCGTCACGCTCGGTACAAATCTCGACGGCGTCGATGTGGCGTTCCGCAAGGACCGCTGGGCAGTCAAGGGCACCAAGGCCGAGAAGCGCGCAGAGCGTTCGGTGGCCTTCTGGTTCATCCTCGCGGGCGTCTCCGCGATCGCATTCATCGCGATCTTCCTGTTCTGGCCCTGGGAGTACGCCGGTCCGGGTGAGGAAAGCTACGACAAGTACAACCTGTACACGCCGCTGATCGGCCTCACCATGGGTCTCGCGATCCTCGGTGTCGGCGTCGGCGCGGTCAAGTTCACCAAGAAGTTCGTCCCCGAAGAGGTCTCGATCCAGGATCGCCACGACGGCGGTTCGTCCGAGGTCGACAAGCGCACCCTCGTCGCACAGCTCGACGACACGCTGGAGACCTCGACGATCGGTCGCCGCAAGATGATCAAGCGCAGCCTGATCTTCGGTGGTGGCGCAATCGGCGTCATGTCGGTCATGCCCCTCGGCGGCATGATCAAGAACCCGTGGGCCAAGGGCGACGACTCCCCGCTGTGGGTGTCCGGCTGGACCCCGCGCTACACGGGCGAGACCATCTACCTGCGTCGCGACACGGGACGTCCGCACGACATCGTGCTGGTCCGTCCCGAGGACCTCGACGCCGGCTCCATGGAGACGGTCTTCCCGTTCCGTGAGTCCGAGCGTGGAAACGACGAGGAGCTGTTCAAGGCTCTGCGTGGCATCCGCAACTCGGTCATGCTGATCCGTCTGCGCACCTCGGACACCGAGAAGGTCATCAAGCGCAAGGGCCAGGAGAGCTTCAACTACGGCGACTACTTCGCGTACTCGAAGATCTGTACCCACCTCGGCTGCCCCACCTCGCTCTACGAGCAGCAGACCAACCGAATCCTGTGCCCCTGCCACCAGTCGCAGTTCGACGCGCTGCAGTACGGCAAGCCCCTGTTCGGTCCCGCCGCTCGTGCTCTTCCGCAGCTGCCTATTACAGTGAACGAAGAGGGCTACCTCGTCGCCAACGGTGACTTCATCGAAGCCCTCGGCCCGGCATTTTGGGAGCGTCGACCGTGACCACTACCACTCAATCCAGAGTTGCCGCCCAGGCAGAGGGAGTCGACTCTCGCTACCACCTCGCGGCTGGTGTGAAGCGTCAGATCAACAAGGTCTTCCCGACGCACTGGTCGTTCATGCTCGGCGAGATCGCGCTCTACAGCTTCATCATCCTGCTGATCTCGGGCGTGTACCTGACGCTGTTCTTCGACCCGTCGCTGGCCGAGGTCACGTACAACGGCGCCTACGAGCCGCTGCGCGGCGTCGAGATGTCCCGCGCTTACGCGACCACCCTCGACATCTCGTTCGAGGTTCGCGGCGGTCTGTTCGTCCGCCAGATCCACCACTGGGCCGCGCTGATGTTCGCCGCGTCGATCATCGTGCACCTGCTGCGCATCTTCTTCACCGGCGCGTTCCGTCGCCCGCGTGAGGCGAACTGGGTCATCGGCTCGCTGCTGCTGATCCTGGCGATGTTCGAGGGCTTCTTCGGTTACTCGCTGCCCGACGACCTGCTCTCCGGTACGGGCCTGCGCGCCGCACTGTCCGGCATCACCCTGAGCGTTCCGGTCGCCGGCACGTGGCTGCACTGGCTGATCTTCGGTGGCGATTTCCCCGGCACCCTGATCATCCCGCGCCTGTACGTCGCGCACGTCCTGCTGCTGCCCGGCATCATCCTGGCCCTGATCGCCGCTCACCTGGCGCTGGTCTGGTACCAGAAGCACACGCAGTTCCCCGGCCCCGGCCGCACCGAGAAGAACGTCGTCGGCGTTCGCATCCTCCCGGTGTTCGCCCTCAAGGGTGGTGCGTTCTTCGCGTTCACGTTCGGCGTCCTGGCCCTGATGGGCGGTCTGCTGCAGATCAACCCGATCTGGAACATCGGCCCGTACAACCCGTCGCAGGTCTCCGCTGGTTCGCAGCCCGACTTCTACATGATGTGGACGGACGGCCTGGCACGTCTGTGGCCGGCATGGGAGATCTACCTGTTCGACCGGTACACGATCCCCGCGGTGTTCGCTGTCGCGCTGATCATGGGCCTGGTGTTCGCACTGCTGATCGCCTACCCGTGGATCGAGAAGAAGTTCACGAAGGACGACGCGCACCACAACCTGCTGCAGCGTCCGCGTGACGTCCCGGTCCGCACCGGCATCGGCGCGATGGCCATCGCGTTCTACCTGGTGCTGACGATCTCGTGTGTCAACGACATCATCGCCTACCACCTGGACATCTCGCTCAACGCGATGACCTGGATCGGCCGTATCGGCATGGTGATTCTGCCTCCGATCGCCTACTACGTCACCTACCGGTTCTGCCTTGGTCTGCAGCGCAGCGACCGCGGAGTGCTCGAGCACGGCATCGAGACGGGCATCATCAAGCGCCTGCCGCACGGTGAGTACGTCGAGATCCACCAGCCGCTCGGCCCGGTCGACGATCACGGCCACCCGCTCCCGCTGGAGTACCAGGGTGCCGCGATCCCGAAGAAGATGAACAAGCTCGGCTCCGCCGGTAAGCCCGGCTCGGGTAGCTGGGTCACCCCGGACCCGGTCGAGCAGAGCCAGGCGCTCGAGGCGGCCGATCACAAGGCTGAGCACGAGCAGCTGAAGATGCTCACGGAGTACCAGGACCGCGCCCGCGGAAACGGCTCCGGCAACGGCGAAGCGCACTAGTTCGCCGAAACTGACGAGGAGGGCCCCGAACCACATCGGTTCGGGGCCTTCCTCGTTTCCGTTCGGAAACGCAGTCGGGTTCAGCAGCCGAGCTGCGCCGCTGACCGTAGCCGGAAACCGTCCGAACGCCCTGCTGCGCCTCTACTGTCCTGGAGAACACCGGAACGTCGAGGGGGATCCGATGGCCGCGAGTTACGTCGACGAACGCTACGCACCGGTCTGTGCCGAACTCACCGAGTTCGACCTGCCGGTCCGTGGCACGATCCCGGAATGGCTCGACGGTCGCTATCTCCGCAACGGCCCCAACCCGATCGCGGACGTGCGACCGGACGAGTACAACTGGTTCACCGGTGACGGCATGGTCCACGGCGTGCGGATGAGTGGTGGACACGCACTGTGGTACCGCAATCGCTGGGTCGACTCTGCGGTCACGTCGAAGGCGCTGCACCGGCCCGCTCCCCCGGAGCGCGGACGATCACCACTGCACGGCCCGTCGGCGAACACGAACGTCATCGGATTCGCGGGTCGGACGCTGGCGCTGGTCGAAGCCGGCGTGGCCTGCGCAGAGCTTTCCTACGAACTCGATACGGTCGACGTCTGCGATTTCGACGGCACCGTTCGCGGCGGCTACACCGCGCACCCCATCGAGGATCCGGAAACCGGCGAGCTCCATGCGGTCTCGTACCACCTCGGCCGCGGTGACACTGTGCTGTACACCGTGATCGGGCCGGACGGGCGCCTCCGCAGGAAGGTCCCGATCCGGGTGGGCGGCAGCCCCATGATGCACGCGTTCTCGCTGACCCGCGACTTCGTGGTGATCTACGACCTACCGGTCACGTTCGATGTCCGCAGCGCCGTCACCGCGAACGTCAGGCGGCCGCTCCGGCCTCTCGCGGCGCTGGCGCTCAGCGCCACGATCGGACGCGTCCGCGTTCCCCGCCCCGTCCTGGACCGGCTGCCTGCCACCCGGGCGGGGAGCTTTCCGTACCGCTGGGACGACGGCTATCCACCCCGGGTCGGCCTGATCCCCCGCACCGGCGATCCCACGCCGCTGTGGCTGGAGGTCGAGCCCTGCTATGTGTTTCACCCCGTCAACGCGACCAGCACGGACGGCACGGTGGTCGTGGACCTCGTCGTCCACGAGCGGGTGTTCGACGCAGACGTCACCGGACCATCCGAGGGACATCCGCGACTGGAGCGCTGGCATCTGGATCCACAGGTGAGCAACCGCGTCCGACGCACACGACTCGGCGACGAGCACGTCGAATTTCCGCGATTCGACGAGCGATACATCACATCGCTCCATCACGACTGCTGGCTGGTGGTCGGGTCCGGCGACCTGTCCGGCGAGCACCGGCTGATCCGGTCGGACCGAGCCCGCGGGGTCCGAGCGATGCGGGATTTCGGCCCGCGGTCCGCCGTGGGCGAGTTCGTGTTCCACCCGGAGTCCCCGGACAGCCCGGAGGGTCACGGTGTGGTGATGGGACTGGTGTCGGATCTCGGGTCGAACTCCACGGAGCTGCGAATTCTGGACGCCCAGACCCTCGAAGATCAGGCGTGCATCGCACTGCCCCAACGGGTTCCCGCCGGCTTCCACGGCAACTGGATACCGGACCCCGCGGCCACCAGGTGACGGCCGTGTGACCCCTGGCGGCGAGAACGTCACGTTCCAGGCGGGATCCGCGCGCAAAACGTCCACCTGGTCCCGTGCGAACTGCCTCGAGCCGGTCTGCGATGGAGGGCCTTCGGGTTTTCGGGTTCGGTCAACGACGAAGGCGCCGAACCCGAGTCGGGTTCGGCGCCTTCGCGTCGTTCTGAGGTGAGAGCTAGTGCTTCTCGGGGCCGAGGTGGTACTCGAACACCAGGCCTGCGGAGGCCGTGAGGACCAGCACCACGGCGACGACGATCATCCACGGCTGGAAGAACGCCAGCGAGATGGCGGCGAAAGCAGCCGCGCCGGCCAGCAGGATAGGCCAGAAGCTACCGGGGCTGAAGAAGCCCAGGTCGCCCGAGCCGTCGGAGATTTCCGCCTCCTCGTAGTCCTCGGGGCGGGTGTCGAGGCGACGCGCCACGAACCGGAAGTACGTGCCGACGATCAGGCTCAGGCCTGCCGACAGGACGATCGCGGTGAGGCCGGCCCACTCGATTCCGGTGCGCGACATCGCGGTGAAGACACCGTAGACGATCGCGACGAGAATGAAGAACACCGTCAGGATCTCGAAGAGCTTGGCTTCGATCTTCATATCAGTTCTTGTCCTTGGTCAGTGGTTCTCGGGCGTCAGTTCCCGTTGGCCGATGCCTCGCGCACGGTGCGATCGGAGTTGAACGGGGAGGTCGAGGTCGCGGTGGGCGACTCGCCGATCGACGCCAGCGCCTCGCCGGTGTTCAGACCCTTGCCACCCTCTTCGACCGACTTACGGGCCTGGATGTACTGCTCGAACTTCTCCGGCGACACCGCACGGACCTCGAAGTTCATCATCGCGTGGAAGGTGCCGCACATCTCGGCGCAGCGGCCCACGAACGCGCCTTCCTTCTCGATCTCGCTGATCTGGAAGACGTTGTCCGAGTGGTTTTCCTTCGGGTTCGGGTTCACGTCACGCTTGAACAGGAACTCGGGAACCCAGAAGGAGTGGATGACGTCCGACGATGCCAGGACGAACTCGACGCGCTTGCCGGTCGGCAGGACGAGGATCGGAACCTCGTTGCTGGTACCGACGGTCTCGATCTTGTCGTACGCCAGGTAGGACAGATCCTGCGTGTTCTTGCCGTGGATCGGGCCCAGCTTCTCGTTGCCGTGCTCGTCGACACCCTCGGGCTTCGATGCAGCGAGCGCAGCCTCGGTGGCGGCTTCGTCGGTGCCCTCGTACTTGGCGGTGCCGTTGCCGAGGTCGATCGTCCGGTATCCGAACTTCCAGTTCCACTGGTACGCCGTCACGTCGACCACGACGTTCGGGTTGTCCTTCTTCTCCGTGACGTAGTTCTGCACCACGACGGTGAAGTAGAAGAGCACAGCGATGATCACGAAAGGAACTGCCGTGTAGAACAGCTCCAACGGCACGTTGTATGCCGTCTGACGGGGGAACTCGGGCGAGTCCTTCTTCTTACGGTGGAAAACGACCACCCAGAAGGTGAGGCCCCACACGATGACACCCATGACGAGGGCGGCGATGACCGACCACGTCCACAGCTCGCGCATACGTTCTGCCTGCGGGGTAACTCCCGAGGGCCACCCGAAGCGAAGCACCGAGTTGTCGATTGAACATCCCGACAACAGCATGGCAGCTATGCCCAAAGATGCTGCCAGCCCGGCTCGCCGAAGGATCCGACCTTGCGCCACGTTCACGCCTTCCTGATCGCCGCAATTCCACACAGGGCACACCCGAAGGGAAGGCCCAATTACTACGCAGCGTAGACCAGAGGCGCCGATCCTCCACTGTCGGGTCGGCGCCCGTGTTGCAGTAAGGACCAATGGCCCTCCACGGTACGCGCCCCACCTGGGATTCAGCTGAGATCACGGTGCACGCCGTCAGTCCGCCGACGGTCCCCCACTCGAATCTGCGGCATACTTCGTTGGGAAATCGGCGCGCCGGACCCGGCCACCGATCTCGGCCCCACAAACGACTCTGAATCGAGGTACCGGACGCTGTGTGCGGACTGCTCGGACTACTCACCACCGACGGCACCAGCGACGACGCTGTCGCACGCGTCGATGCGGCCATGCACTGCCTGCGCCATCGCGGCCCGGACGAGCACGGAACGTGGCACGACGAGGACCTGATCTTCGGCTTCAACCGTCTGTCGATCATCGACATCGAGCACTCCCACCAGCCGCTGCGCTGGGGCCCGCCGGAGAGCCCGGAGCGCTACGCCCTCACGTTCAACGGGGAGATCTACAACTACCTCGAGATTCGCGCGGAGCTCGCCAAGGATCACGACGCGCAGTTCCGCACCGAGGGCGACAGCGAGGCGATCGTCGCGGCGTTCCACTACTGGGGCGCCGACGCCGTGCGCCGGCTGCGCGGCATGTTCGCGTTCGCAGTGTGGGACACCGAGACCCGTGAACTGTTCGTGGCGCGCGACCCGTTCGGCATCAAGCCGCTGTTCATCGCGACCGGCACCCACGGCACCGCGTTCGGCAGCGAGAAGAAGAGCCTGCTCGAGCTGGCAGACGTCATCGGCATCGACACCGAACTCGATCCGCGAGCGACCGAGCACTACACGGTGCTGCAGTACGTGCCCGAACCCGAGACGCTGCACGCGCAGATCCGTCGCCTCGAATCGGGTTGCTACGCGCGGCTGACACCGGGCACGGCTCCCGAGGTGACCCGCTACTTCACGCCGAAGTTCCCGGCCGTGCCGTTCGCACCCGGCAGCGAGGCCTCGCGCTACCGCGAGATTGCGGAGGCTCTCGAGGACTCCGTCGCCAAGCACATGCGCGCCGACGTCACCGTCGGCTCGTTCCTGTCCGGCGGCATCGACTCCACCGCCATCGCGGCGCTCGCGATGCGGCACAACCCGAACCTGATCACCTTCACGACCGGGTTCGAGCGCGAGGGCTACTCCGAGGTCGACGTCGCGGCCGAGTCCGCCGCGGCGATCGGCGCGCGACACGTGGTCAAGGTGGTCTCCCCCGCCGAGTTCGCGGCGGCGATTCCCGAGATCATCTGGTACCTCGACGACCCGGTCGCCGACCCCGCGCTGGTCCCGCTGTGGTTCGTGGCGAAAGAAGCCCGAAAGCACGTCAAGGTGGTGCTCTCCGGCGAGGGCGCCGACGAACTGTTCGGCGGCTACACCATCTACCGGGAGCCGCTCTCGCTCAAGCCGTTCGAGTACCTGCCGGCGCCGCTGCGGCGCGCCGCAGGCAAGCTGTCGGAGCGCATTCCCGAGGGCACCCGCGGCAAGAGCCTGCTCAACCGCGGCTCGATGACCCTCGAGGAGCGGTACTACGGCAACGCTCGCAGCTTCAACGACGCCCAACTGCGGGCGGTGCTGCGCGACTTCCGGCCCGAGTGGACGCACCAGGACGTCACCGCGCCGATCTACGCGCAGTCGCGGGACTGGGATCCGGTGGCGCGCATGCAGCACCTGGACCTGTTCACCTGGCTGCGTGGCGACATCCTCGTCAAGGCCGACAAGATGACGATGGCCAACTCGCTCGAACTGCGCGTGCCGTTCCTCGATCCCGAGGTGTTCGACGTCGCGTCGCGCGTGCCGCTGGATCAGAAGATCACGAAGACCACGACCAAGTACGCGCTGCGTCAGGCACTCGAGGGCATCGTCCCGCCGCACGTGCTGCACCGCGCGAAGCTGGGCTTCCCGGTGCCGCTGCGGCACTGGCTGGCCGGCACCGAGCTGTTCGACTGGGCGCATCAGCAGATCGCCGAGTCGGGCACCGACCACATCTTCGACAAGGCCGCGGTCACCCGGATGCTGAACGAGCATCGCGCGGGCACATCCGACCACAGCCGTCGACTGTGGACGGTCTTGTGCTTCATGGTGTGGCACGGCATCTTCGTCGAGAAGCGCATCGTGCCGCAGATCCAGGAACCGGTGTACCCAGTCAGCCTGTAGGTGCTCGGATACGACTCCGCCCGGGTCCCTCTCGTCGAGGGAACCCGGGCGGAGTCGTTCTGCGGAGCGTTACGGCAGTAGGGCCGCGATCTCGTCCGCTGCGTCCTTGCCGTACGCGTCGGTGAGCCGCTTGATGGCGTCGTCGCGCTGGAACGTCCATTCCTGGGTGCCGACCGTCTCGAGGACATAAACGGCGACAAGCGATCCGAGCTGGGCCGATCGCTCGAGGCTCAGGCCCGCCGAGTGCGCCAGCAGGAAGCCGGCGCGGAACGCGTCGCCGACACCGGTGGGATCGACCTTGCTGCGCTCGGGCACGACCCCGACGCGGATCCAGTTGCCGTCGGCGTCGACGATCTCGACGCCCTTCGCACCGAGTGTGGTGACGCGCAGCCCGACCTGGGCACGAACCTCTTCCTCCGTCAGCCCGGTCTTCTGCTGCAGCAGACCCCACTCGTACTCGTTGGTGAACAGGTACTTCGCGCCCTGGATCAGCTTCTTGGCGTCGTCGCCGGACAGCCGCGCGAGCTGCTGCGAGGGATCCGCGGCGAACGGAATGCCGAGCAGGCGGCACTCGTCGGTGTGGCGGAGCATCGCGTCGGGGTCGTTGGCGCCGACGAGCACCAGATCGATACTGCCCGCAGACTTCGCGACGGCGGCGAGTTCGATCTCGCGCGCCTCGCTCATTGCACCGGGGTAGAACGACGCGATCTGCGCCATGTCCTCGTCGGTGGTGCAGACGAAGCGCGCCGTGTATGCGGTGTCGGACACGCGCACCTCGCTGCAGTCGACGCCGTTGGACTCGAGCCACGTGCGGTACTCCGCGAAGTCGGCACCCGCGGCACCGACCAGCAACGGCGAGCCGCCGAGGACACCCATCGCGTAAGCGATGTTGCCGCCGACACCGCCGCGGCGGATCACGAGGTCATCGACGAGGAAGCTCAGCGAAATGTGCGCGAGCTGATCGGCGAGCAACTGCTCGGCGAAGCGGCCCGGAAACCGCATCAGGTGGTCGGTGGCGATGGATCCGGTTACCGCAATGCTCACGCGCGGATGCCTTTCAGCTCTGGCGGCGTCGTCGGTTCGACGCCGATCGGGGGCGCAACGCACTCTGACGCGGAGCCCGCCGGTGAGGCAGACTCCGCGTCAGAGTGCGTCGAGAAGGTTGTTCGGGGACTCAGTTGAACGAGTCGCCGCAGGCGCAGGACCCCGTCGCGTTCGGGTTGTCGATCGTGAAGCCCTGCTTCTCGATGGTGTCGACGAAGTCGATGGAAGCGCCCTCCACGTATGGAGCACTCATCCGGTCCACGGCGAGACTGACGCCGGCGAAATCGACGATCAGGTCACCGTCGAGGTTCCGGTCGTCGAAGAAGAGCTGGTAGCGCAGTCCAGCGCAACCGCCCGGCTGCACTGCGATGCGCAGCGCGAGATCCTCGCGTCCCTCCTGATCGAGCAGCGCCTTCGCCTTGGAGGACGCGGCCTCGGTCATCGTGACGCCGTGTGTGGCCGTCTCGTTCTGCACAGTCATGGGCTCTCCCTGTCGCTCGTACCAAACCCGTGATCGCTTCAACGGTACTCCGCGCTCCGCTATTCCTCATGTATCGGGATGCACGGAACCGGACGCCGCGAAGCCCGCCGCGCCGCGCCAGCCGTCGGCGACGCACGACGTCAGCGCCTCGAGGCGACCGGCCGCATCCGACATGGCGCGCTCGACCGACCCCGCGAACTCCGCAACGGAGAAGGCCGCGACGATGCCCGCCGCGCGCGCGGTGTCGCGGTCCACCACCACCTGCCCGGCCACGACGACGGTCGGAACCCCGAGGCGGCCGGCCGCCGCGGCGAGCGTGGTCACGAGCTTGCCGCGCAACGACTGGCGGTCGAACCGGCCCTCACCGGTGACGACGATGTCCGACTCCGCCAGTTGAGTGGCCTGGCCCGTGCACTCGGCGACGACCTCCGCACCCGACTCCCGGATCGCGCCGAGCGCGAGCAGGGCCGCACCGAGTCCGCCCGCCGCGCCGGCGCCGGGCCTGTCCGAGACGGGACCCCCGCACTGGCGCTCCAGTTCGTCCGCCCACGCGACGTTGCGCCGCTCGAGGATGTCGATGGCCGACGCGTCGGCGCCCTTCTGCCGGCCGAACACGTGCGCCGCGCCATGCTCGCCGAGCAGCGGGTTCTCGACGTCGGTGGCGGCGACGAGTGTCACACCGTCGAGCCGCTCCCGCGCCCGTTCGAACCCGCCCAGGGCCTCGATCATCCCTCGACCGCCGTCGGTGCAGCACGAGCCGCCGAGCCCGACTACGAGCCGCCGGGCACCGGCATCGATCGCCGCACCGATCAGTTCGCCGACGCCGCGGCTGTGTGCGTCGAGAGAACTGATCCGGCTCGGCGGGCCGCCGAGCAGCCCCAGCCCGACGGCCTGCGCCGATTCGATGTACGCGGTGCCGTCGGCGAGAACCCACTGCGCGTCGGCGTCCCGCCCGAGTGGGCCCGCGACGTGCGTCGACCTCATCCCACCGGTCGTGGTGGAAATCACATCGGCGAACCCTGGGCCGCCGTCGGACTGCGGCGCGCGAACCACGACGTCACCGGGTCGCGCGGCCGACCAACCCGCCGCCATCGCCTCGGCCGCCTCTACAGCAGTGAGGGTTTCACCGAACGAGTCGGGGGCGATGAGCACACGCATCTGCGGAGTGTATGACCCAGTCCCGACCTCGGCATTTCGAGCCGGGTCCTGCGGGTTCCATCGGTGGTCGGTTTCGACTGCACGCCATTCATCCCATAGCCTGGGGATGTGAAGCTGCTACGCCGAGGCGACTCCGACAATTCCGACAAGCGCGACGTCGAGGTCATCGAGTCGACCGCGGATACCTCCGAGGAGACGACCGAGACCTACGGATCGTCGACGCCGGGCAAGGGCCGTCCTACCCCCAAGCGTCGCGAGGCCGAGGCCAAGAAGCGTGGCCCGGTGGCGCCCGCTCCCCTCACCTCCAAGGAAGCCCGCGCCCGCCGCAAGGCCAATCGCGGCAACAAGGCGGAACGCAAGGTCGCCGCCGCCGAGCGTCGCGCCGAGTCGGCGGACCGCCGCGCCCGGATGCTCGCCGGCGAGGACAAGTACCTGCTGCCGCGCGACAAGGGCCCGGTCCGCGCCTACGCCCGCGACCTGGTCGACAGCCGCCGCAACCTGGTCGGCCTGTTCATGCCGCTGGCGCTGGTCCTCATCATGGCGATGTTCCTGAGCCCGATCATCCAGAACTACGTCACGCTGGCGATGCTCGTGATGATGCTGTTCATGGCCGGCGAGGGCTACTTCCTCGGCCGGATGATCAACAACAAGATTCGCGCACGCTTCCCCGACAGCGTCGACGGTGGATTCAAGCTGGGCTGGTACGCCTTCGTCCGCGCCTCGCAGATCCGCAAGATGCGCGCGCCCGCGCCCCGCGTCAAGCCGGGCGACGCCGTCTGACCCACTCCCGAATCGGGCCGGTCCTCGCACCTCGAGGACCGGCCCGACGCGGTTGGTAGCGTCTATCCCCGTGCTCTCCCCCGACTCACCCCGTGCCCGCCGCACGCTCGTGCTCGGTGGCGCCCGGTCCGGCAAGTCGGCGCACGCCGAGGGCCTGCTCGACGGTCTCACCCCCGAGGCCCCGGTCCGATACGTGGCCACCGCGCGCCGCTATCCGGACGACCGCGACTGGGACGCCCGGATCGACCAGCACCGCCGGCGCCGACCCACATCGTGGTCGACGGTCGAGACCGGGCACGACGGCAGCCTCGTCGATCTGTTGTCGGCGCCCGGCCCGCATCCCCCGACCCTCGTCGACGACCTGGGCACCTGGATCACCGGTGAACTCGACGACGCCGACGCCTGGGACGCGCCACGCGGCACGATCGCGGCACGCACGGACGGACTCGTCGGCGCGGTGGCGTCGTATCCGGGCCGGTTGCTGCTGGTGAGTCCCGAGGTGGGCATGGGCGTGATCCCGGAGCATCGCTCGGGCCGGTTGTTCCGCGACGAGATCGGCGCCCTCAACTCCCGCCTGGCCGACGTGTGCGACGACGTAATCCTCGTGGTCGCGGGCATCCCCCTGACCCTCAAATGATCCGTGCAGACACGAAAGGCCTAGCGTGACAAGCGAACCCGTGAGTCCGTCCGCTCCCTTCTTCGAGCCACTCACTCCGCCGGACGCGGATGCGCGGGAGCAGGCCATGACTCGCCAGTCGATGCTGACCAAGCCGACCGGCGCGCTCGGCCGACTCGAGGAACTGTCGGTGTGGGCCGCGGCCTGCCAGGGTATCTGCCCGCCGCGGATCTTTGCCCGCCCCCGCGTCGTCGTGTTCGCAGGCGACCACGGCATCGCGCGCAACGGCGTCTCGGCGTACCCGCCCGAGGTGACCGCGCAGATGGTCGCCAACATCCAGGGCGGCGGCGCGGCGGTGAACGTGCTCGCGGACGTGATGGGTGCGAGCGTCCGCGTCGTCGACATGGCGGTCGACGTCGAGACCGATCCGGTGGTGTCGGCCTTCAAGATCCGTCGCTCGTCGGGGTCGATCGATCGGGAAGACGCGCTCACCCATGAGGAGACGCTACGTGCCGTCGCGGCCGGACGGGCGATCGCCGACGAGGAGATCGACTCCGGCGCGGACCTGCTCATCGCGGGCGAGATGGGCATCGGGAATACCACTCCCGCAACCGTTCTCATTGCCGCCCTGACCGACACCGAGCCCGTCGCCGCGGTGGGCCGCGGCACCGGCATCGACGATGCCGGATGGATGCGCAAGACCGCCGCGATCCGCGACGCCCTGCGCCGGGCCCGCCCCCATATCCGCGACGCGGTGGGACTGCTCCGTACCGTGTCGGGCGCCGACCTGGCGGCCATGGCAGGCTTCCTGGCCCAGGCGTCCGCGCGGAAGACACCGGTGATCGTCGACGGTCTCGTCGTCACCGCATCCGCACTCGTCGCCGAGGAACTCGCGCCGGGCGCGCGCGAGTGGTGGGTGGCCGGTCATCGCTCCACCGAACCGGCGCATTCCATCGCGCTGCGACACCTGGGCCTCGACCCGATCCTCGGGCTCGACATGCGCCTGGGCGAGGGTTCGGGAGCCGTTGCGGCTCTGCCGATCCTGCAGGGCGCGGTCGCGACACTCGCGCACATGGCGACCTTCGATTCTGCGGGCGTGAGCAACAACACCGAGCCCGAGTCGGACGCCGAACCCGCACCGGAAACGGACTGATCGTGCGCGCCGCGGTCACCGGCCTGTCGCTGGCATTGTCCTGGCTGACGGTCCTACCGGTCCGCGGCCCGCAGGACATCGGCCGCACCGAGGGCCGCCGGGCCATCGGCGCGGCGCCCGTGGTCGGCGCGCTGCTCGGGGCCGCCGCGCCCGGAGCGCTCTGGGTGCTGCTGTGGGCCGGTCTCGATCCGGCGCTGGCCGGTCTGCTGACCGTCGGCGCCCTGGCGCTGTCGACCCGTGGGATGCACATCGACGGTCTGGCCGACACCGCGGACGGCCTGGGATGTTACGGCGATCCGGAGCGGGCCCGGGAGGTGATGCGCAGCGGCGGTGCCGGGCCGTTCGGCGTTGCCGCCCTCGTCGTCACGATCGGCGTGCAGGCCCTCGCGTTCGGGTCGCTGGGCGCGAGCGGCGCGTGGATCGCGGTGGCCGTCGCCGTGGCGTCGGGCCGTATCGCGGCGGTCTTCGCGTGCCGCCGAGGCATTCCCGCGTCGAGTCCTCGCGGTTTCGGCGCTCTCGTCGCCGATTCGCAGCCGCCGTGGCTGGCCGCTCTGTGGGCGCTGGCTGCCGTCGCCGCTTCCCTGTGGGTGGTTCCCGGCAGGTGGTGGCAGGGGCCGGTGGTGATCGTCGTCGCCCTCCTCGGTGCGGCCCTCGTGGTCCGGCACTGTGTCCGCCGATTCGACGGCATCAACGGTGACGTGCTCGGCGCCGCGATCGAGTTCACCGTCGCGGCGACCGCGGTGGGGTTCCTGCTCGGCAACTGACCTGTGAACCACATCGGGCCCCCCGCCGAAGCGGAAGGCCCGATGTGGATTCGTCGGCGCGCTCAGCGCAGCTTGGTCATCCAGCCGTGCGTGTCGGCGAAGGTGCCGCGCTGGATTCCGGTGAGGGTGTCGCGCAGCGCCATCGTGATCTTGCCCGGCTCGCCGTCGGCGACGGTGAACTCGCCCTCGGCAGACTTGACGCGGCCGACCGGCGTGATGACAGCGGCGGTACCGCACGCGAACACCTCGGTGATCTCACCGGATGCGGCCTTCTCACGCCACTCGTCGGTGCTGATCTTGCGCTCCTCGACGGCGAAGCCGGCGTCGGTCGCGAGGGCCAGCAGCGAGTCGCGGGTAATGCCCGGCAGCAACGAACCGGACAGCGACGGCGTCACCAGGCGGGCGTCGGGACCCGAGCCGAAGACGAAGAACAGGTTCATCCCGCCCATCTCCTCGACGTACTTACGCTCGATCGCGTCGAGCCACACCACCTGGTCGCAGCCCTCGTCCGACGCTTGCGCCTGCGCGAGCAGCGACGCGGCGTAGTTGCCGGCGAACTTCGCGGCGCCGGTGCCGCCCGGTGCGGCGCGCACGTACTCGCGTGAGAGCCACACGCTCACGGGCTTGACACCACGCGGGAAGTACGCGCCGGCCGGGGACGCGATCAGCAGGTAGCGATATTCCTTGGCCGGGCGGACGCCCAGCCCGGCCTCGGTGGAGAACAGGAACGGCCGCAGGTAGAGCGAGTCCTCGCCGCCGGCGGCGGGAACCCACGCCTCGTCGACGTCGAGGAGCGCGTCGATCGAGCGGACGAACAGGTCGTCGGGCAGTTCCGGCATCGCGAGACGGCGGGCGGACTGCCGCAGACGCTCTGCGTTCGCGGTGAGGCGGAACGATGCGATGCCACCGCCCGGCTGGCGGTAGGCCTTGAGACCCTCGAAGATGGCCTGGCCGTAGTGCAACACCATCCCGGCCGGGTCGAGTTCGATCGGACCGTAGGGCAGCACCTCGGCGTCGTGCCAGCCGCGACCCTCGGTGTACATGATCGAGACCATGTGATCGGTGAAGAACCGACCGAACCCGGGCGCCTCCAGAATCTCACGCCGCGCCTCTTCGGTCGCGGGAGAAGGATGCTGGGTACGCGCGAATTCGAGGCCGTCTGTCATAAGCCGTGATCCTATCTAACGGAGTGTCGCCGCTTTTTCCCTGGTATCGAGCATTACTTGGTGTGGACCGGCACGAACGGCGGCGTGACGACCTCGCATCGGAGGCTACGCCCGCGCACGTCGACGGTGATCTCGTCGCCCGCCGCGACACCGGACGCCGTGTCCAGCAGCGCCAGAGCGATGCCGACCTTGAGGGTCGGCGAGAACGTGCCCGACGTGGTCTCGCCGATCGCGGCGCCCTCCTTCGACACGACCTGTCCCTGGCGCAGGACGCCACGGTCTAGTGCCTTGATGCCCCACATCCGCCGTGCCGGGCCGGTGGCCTTCTCCGCGGTGAGCGCGTCGCGGCCCCAGAAGCGCGGCTTGGCCCAGCCGATCGCCCAGCCGCAACGTGCCTGCAACGGCGAGATGTCGAGCCCGAGTTCGTGACCGTGCAGCGGGTAGCCGGCCTCGGTCCGGAGGGTGTCGCGGGCACCCAGTCCCGCAGCCTGGCCGCCCTGTGCGCGGACGGCGTCGAGCAGGGCCAGGAACAGCGCCTCGGAATCCGCCCATCGGGGCAGCAACTCGAAGCCGCGCTCGCCGGTGTAGCCGCTGCGGCAGACCCGGACCGGGACGCCGTTCCAGTCCATGTCCGCGAAGCCCATGTAGTCGATGTCCGCGATCTCGATGTCACCGCGAAGGCCCAGCGCCGCGAGAACGTCGGCGGACTTCGGTCCCTGCACCGCGAACACGGCGTACTCGCGGTGCAGGTCGGTGATCTCCACCCCGGCCGGTGCCGCGGCCTGCAGGCGGGCGACGACGTCGGCGGTGTTGGCCGCATTCGGCACGAGGAAGACCTCGTCGTCGGCGACGTAGTAGGCGATGAGGTCGTCGACCACCCCGCCACTCTCGGTGCAGCAGAGCGTGTACTGGGCCTGGCCCGGACCGATCTTGCCGAGGTCGGCCGTGAGGGTCGCGTTGACGAAGTCCGCAGCACCGGCACCCTTCACCAGAGCCTTGCCCAGGTGGCTCACATCGAACAGGCCGGCCGACTCACGCACGGCGGTGTGCTCGGCGACGGTGCCGGCGTACGAGACCGGCATCTCCCACCCACCGAACGGGGCGAAAGTGGCGCCGAGGTCGACGTGAACGGAATGGATGGGGCCCTGCAGCAGCTGCGCATCGCTCATGGGCGACAACGCTAGCGGACGTCGGCCGGGCCCCCGCACAGCATTCCGGGCACTAACATCGGAGTTCGGCAATCCCTTTTCCCCCTTTCCCACCGCAGGAGATGCCCGTGCCCGTTACCTCTTCCCCCATCCGCCCCCTGGGACCCGAACTGGCGCTCGCCGGTTCTCTCGGCAAGCGGGTCGACGTGCTCGTGATCGGTCTCACGACCGGATCCGACGGCCCCGAGGCGCTCGTCGGCGCCGGGGTGGGCGAGGCGGTGCTGGCGGGTCTGCTCGACGACCTGCAGGCCGTCGGCGCGACCGGCAAGGCGGAGGAACTCACCCGGGTCCCCGCGCCCGCCGCGCTGCCCGTGTCGAGCGTCCTCGCGGTCGGCCTCGGCGCCGCCGACAAGATCGACGCCGAGCAGGTCCGCAGGTCTGCAGGCGTCGCCGCACGCGCGCTGTCCGGTGTCGCGACCGCGGCCACCACGCTGTCCGGCGTGGACCTCGGCGCCGCTGCTGAGGGCTTCTACCTGGGCGCCTACACGTTCAGCGAGTTCAAGGCCAAGTCCGCGCCCGGCGCCGGCGCCCGCCCGCTGGCCCGCGTCGAACTGCTCGTCGAGTCGCCGCGCACGAAGGCGTCGAAGGACGCGTTGGCCCGCTCGTCGGCGATCGCCGAGTCCGTCGCCACCGCCCGTGAGCTGGTCAACACACCGCCGAGCCACCTGTTCCCGGCCGAGTTCGCGGCCCGCGCCAAGGCACTCGGCACCGCGGCCGGTCTCACCGTGAAGGTGCTCGACGAAAAGGCACTCGCGAAGGCCGGTTTCGGCGGCATCGTCGGCGTCGGCCAGGGCTCATCGCGGCCGCCGCGCCTGGTGCAGATGACGTACTCGTCCGGCAAGCGTCGCGGCGTCAAGAAGGTCGCGCTGGTCGGCAAGGGCGTCACTTTCGACACCGGCGGCATCTCGATCAAGCCGGCCGCCGGCATGGAGAATATGACCTCCGACATGGGCGGTGCCGCCGCGGTCGTCGCGACGGTCGTGCTCGCCGCCAAGCTCGGCCTGCCCGTCGATGTCACCGCGTGGGTTCCTATGGCCGAGAACATGCCCTCCTCCACGGCGCAGCGCCCGGGCGATGTGCTCACCCAGTACGGCGGCACCACCGTCGAGGTCATCAACACCGACGCCGAGGGCCGTCTGATCCTGGCCGACGCGATCGCGCGGGCCTGCGAGGACAAGCCCGACTACCTGATCGACACGGCGACGCTGACGGGTGCGCAGATGGTGGCGCTCGGCAACCGGACGCCCGGCGTCATGGGAACCGACGAGTTCCGCGACCGCGTCGCGGCACGCTCGCAGGACATCGGCGAGAACGCGTGGCCCATGCCACTGCCCGCCGAACTGCGCGGCGACCTCAACTCGCGAGTCGCGGACCTCGCGAACGTCACCCCCCACCGCTGGGGCGGCATGCTCGCGGCCGCGATCTTCCTGAAGGAGTTCGTCGCCGACGGCGTGCAGTGGGCGCACATCGACGTCGCGGGCCCGGCGTTCAACACCGGCGGCCCGTTCGGCTACACCGGCAAGGGCGGCACGGGTATCCCGGTCCGCACCATGATCTCCGTGCTCGAGGACATCGCCGCCAACGGCTGACCCACCGCGAACGCGGTGCACGTCCGAGGGATTACGGCCCCTCGGACGTGCACCGGTCACAGGTCGCGGTCGCGCTGCAACAACTCCCGCTGCAGTTCACGCTTGCGCTCGATCCGGCGCTTGTTGTCGTAGTCGCGCATGCGCTGCGGATACCCGGTCTTGTGGACGTCGTAGACGGGGATCTTCAGGTCCTGGCCGAGCCTGCGGGCACCGCGCTCGCCGCCGACTTTGCGCCGCGTCCACTCGCCGTCGTACGCAACGAGCACCACGGTCAGTTCGGTCACGGTGGTCTGGGGTTCGATGTAGCCCTCGACGCCCCGGTGCGAACGCGCCCAGTCCGCCAGGTGGCGCGCGTCGGATTCGGCCGCCGTCGAACCCGACGACCCCCGGCGCGTGAATCGATCGAACAACCCCACGTGAACTCTCCTCCCTGTACATCGCGGACCGCTCCGCAACGATCTGTCCGATTTTGCCAGCAGACAGCGCTGACGACGAGGAAATTCGCATGACGCGCCCCTCGCACGACACGCTCTGGGCATCAATGAAAGGATGGGCGGAGCGCGTCGCACGACGGTTCCGAAGCGCCCCACACCACCGGAGTGAGGCGCCTCGGAATCGTCGTACCCAGCCGCGCGACCCGTGCATCTCGAGCACAATGGTTTTCGACCACAAGTCGACAAAACTCAACAACCCGAACACAACCTTCGAGGAGTCAAACGAAATGGCCTTCTCCGTCCAGATGCCAGCCCTGGGTGAGTCCGTCACCGAGGGAACTGTCACGCGGTGGCTCAAGCAGGAAGGGGACACGGTCGAGGTTGACGAGCCTTTGCTCGAAGTCTCCACCGACAAAGTCGATACCGAGATCCCTTCCCCCGTGGCCGGCGTCCTGACCAAGATCGTGGCTCAGGAGGACGACACCGTCGAGATCGGTGGAGAGCTCGCCGTCATCGGTGACGCCGGAGAGGCTCCCGCTCCCGCAGATGCTCCCGCCGCCGAGCCCGCTGCCGAGCCCGCTGCCGAGTCGGCTCCCGAGCCTGCCGCTGCGCCGGCTCCCGCCGCCGCTGCGCCCGCCACCGGTTCCGCGTCCGGCACCCCGGTCACGATGCCCGAGCTCGGCGAATCCGTCACCGAGGGCACCGTCACCCGCTGGCTCAAGGCCGTCGGTGACGAGGTCGCCGTGGACGAGCCGCTGCTCGAGGTCTCCACCGACAAGGTCGACACCGAGATCCCGTCGCCCGTCGCCGGCACTCTCCTCGAGATCAGCGCGCAAGAAGACGACACCGTCGACGTCGGCGGCCAGCTCGCCGTCATCGGCTCCGGCGCTCCTGCTGCCGCGGCGCCTGCTGCACCGGCTCCCGCACCCGCTGCACCGGCTCCCGCACCCGCGGCTCCGGCTCCCGCACCCGCACCCGCTGCACCGGCTCCCGCCGCCGCTCCGGCCCCCGCCGCCGCTCCGGCTCCGGCTCCGGCTGCTGCACCGGCTGCGCCTGCCGCCGCACCGTCGGGTGACGCCGCACCGTACGTGACTCCGCTGGTGCGCAAGCTCGCCGCGGACAACAACGTCGACCTGTCGAAGGTCGCCGGCACCGGTGTCGGTGGACGCATCCGCAAGCAGGACGTCCTCGCCGCCGCAGACGCTGCGAAGGCCCCGGCAGCCGCACCGGCCGCCGCTGCACCCGCGGCTGCCGCACCGGCTCCCGCCGCCACCGCCGGCGTGCGCCCCGAGCTGGCCCACCTGCGTGGCACCACGCAGAAGGTCAACCGGATCCGCCAGATCACGGCCGTCAAGACCCGTGAGTCGCTGCAGAGCACCGCGCAGCTGACCCAGACCTTCGAGGTCGACGTCACCAGGATCGCGGCACTGCGCGCACAGGCGAAGGCCGACTTCGCCGAGCGTGAGGGCGTCAACCTGACGTTCCTGCCGTTCTTCGCGAAGGCCGTCGTCGAGGCGCTCAAGGTTCACCCCAACGTGAACGCGAGCTACAACGAGGGCGCCAAGGAGATCACCTACCACGCTGCCGAGCACCTGGGCATCGCGGTCGACACCGAGCAGGGTCTGCTCTCGCCGGTGATCCACAACGCAGGCGACCTGTCGCTGGCCGGCCTCGCCCGCGCGATCGCCGACATCGCCAAGCGCGCCCGCACCGGTGGCCTCAAGCCGGACGAGCTGTCCGGTGGCACCTTCACCATCACCAACATCGGCAGCCAGGGTGCGTTGTTCGACACCCCGATCCTGGTTCCGCCGCAGGCGGCGATGCTGGGTACCGGCGCTATCGTCAAGCGCCCGGTCGTGGTCCAGGACGAGAACGGCAACGAGTCCATCGGCGTCCGCTCGATGTGCTACCTGCCGCTCACCTACGATCACCGCCTGGTCGACGGTGCGGATGCGGGTCGCTTCCTGACCACCATCAAGCAGCGCCTCGAGGATGCGTCGTTCGAGGCCGATCTGGGCCTCTAGGGGTCCCGCGGATCGCGAACGCGACACGAATGACCGCCGACGGGCACCACTTCCACGAGAAGTGGTGCCCGTCGGCGTATCCGGAGAAGTCGTCGAAGGAGGACAGCACATGCGGATCGTCGTCGCCGGATCGTCCGGCCTGATCGGGAACGAGCTCGTCACATCGTTGCGAGGCGATGGCCACGAGGTGACCCGACTGGTGCGCAGACAGCCCACGAAGGCCGACGAGTCCCAATGGGATCCCGGCCGCGGACAGATCGACGACGCGGTGCTGCGCGGCGTGGGCGCGGTCATCAATCTGTGTGGCGCCGGGATCGGCGACAAGCGCTGGTCGGGCGCGTACAAGCAGGCGCTGCGCGACAGTCGCCTCACCACGACCGACGTCCTCGCCCACGCGGTCGCCGAGGCGGGCGTCCCGGTGCTCGTCAACGGCAGCGCGGTCGGCTTCTACGGCGACACCGGTGATCGGATCGTCGACGAGCAATCGCCCTCCGGTGCGGGATTTCTTTCCGCGCTGTGCCGGGACTGGGAAGCTGCGACCACGCCGGCGAGCAAGGCGGGGGCGCGCGTCGTGTCGCTGCGCACCGCGACCGTGCTGTCGCCGACCGGCGGCATGCTGGGCAAGTTGCGTCCGCTGTTCTCGCTCGGTCTCGGTGGGCGTCTGGGCAGCGGACGTCAGTATCTGTCGTGGATCTCCCTACCCGACGAGGTGGCCGCGATCGAGTTCGCACTCACCCACGACGACGTGAGCGGGCCGGTCGACCTCTGTGCGCCCGAACCGGTCACCAACGCCCACTTCACCTCCGCGATGGGCCGCGCCCTGCACCGGCCGACGCCGTGGATCGTCCCGGGGTTCGCGGTGAAGGCGCTGATCGGCGAGTTCGCCGAGGAGGCCGTCCTCACTGGCCAGCGCGCCGTCCCGAAGGTGCTGACCGACGCCGGTTTCCAGTTCCGGCACCGCACTGTCGAGGACGCCCTCTCCTACGCGATCACGCGCTGACCGATCGCCGGACCGACAGCGCGAGGAGCACTGCCGAGCCAGGCGTAACGTCTCCGATCATGAGCAGCGTTTTCCCGGCGGCCACCGGATCGGCCCGGTTCGGCACCGAGCCGATGGTCGTCGAACATCTCGGCCGCATCGACTACATGGAGGCGTGGGATCGCCAGCGTGTCCTCGCCACCGCGCGTGCCGACGACGAGGGCGCGGACACGCTGCTGCTGCTCGAGCATCCCGCCGTCTACACCGCGGGCCGACGCACCGCCCCCGAGGACCGCCCCGTCGACGGCACTCCTGTGATCGACGTCGACCGCGGCGGAAAGATCACCTGGCACGGCCCCGGTCAGCTGGTCGGCTACCCGATCGTCAAGCTCGCCGAGCCGGTCGATGTCGTCGGCTACGTCCGACGCATCGAGCAGGCACTCATCACGGTGTGCACGGAGCTGGGCCTGGTGTGTGGGCGGGTCGAGGGCCGGTCGGGGGTGTGGCTGCCGGCCGCGCTGGTCGACGGCAACTGGTTGCCCGAACGCAAGGTTGCCGCTATCGGTGTGCGGGTGCAGCGCGGCGTGACGATGCACGGGTTCTCGCTCAACTGCAATGCCGCACTGGACGGATTCGACAACATCGTGCCGTGCGGAATCAAGGACGCCGGGGTGACGACGCTGTCACGCGAACTCGGGCGCGACGTGAGCATCGACGACGTCGTCCCCGCGGTGGTCGCCGCGGTGCAGGCCGCGCTCGCGGGTGCGCTGCCGGTGGCGGCCCACGACATCGAACGCGTGACGTTCGACACCGCCGTGGCGGCCCCCGAGTTCACGACCGTGCGGTTCGGCTGAGGCCCGCCCAGGCCGGAGCGACGGTTCGGTCAGGCGTACCATCGGGTGCGTGACTGTCGCCCCAGAAGGACGGAAGCTTCTCCGCATCGAGACCCGAAACGCGGAAACGCCGATCGAACGCAAGCCCAATTGGATTCGGACCCGCGCGAAGATGGGGCCCGAGTACACCGAACTCAAGGGTTTGGTGAAAAACGAAGGCCTGCACACGGTCTGCGAGGAAGCGGGCTGCCCCAACATCTACGAATGCTGGGAAGACCGCGAGGCCACGTTCCTCATCGGTGGTGAACAGTGCACGCGCCGTTGCGATTTCTGCCAGATCGACACCGGCAAGCCGTCCGCGCTCGATCGTGACGAGCCGCGCCGAGTCGCCGAGAGCGTCAAGTCGATGGGGCTGCGCTACTCGACCATCACCGGTGTCGCCCGCGACGACCTGCCCGACGGCGGCGCCTGGCTGTACGCGGAGACGGTCCGGCAGATCCACGCGATGAACCCGGGCACCGGCGTCGAGAACCTGGTCCCCGACTTCAACGGCAAGCCGGACCTGCTGGCCGAGGTGTTCGAGTCCCGCCCCGAGGTGCTCGCGCACAACCTCGAGACCGTGCCGCGCATCTTCAAGAGGATCCGTCCGGCGTTCCGGTACGAGCGGTCGCTGAGCGTCATCACCGCCGCCCGCGAGTTCGGCCTGGTGACAAAGTCCAACCTCATCCTCGGCATGGGCGAGACCCCCGAGGAGGTGCAGCAGGCGATGGTCGACCTCCACGAGGCAGGCTGCGACATCATCACCATCACGCAGTACCTCCGCCCGTCGCCGCGACACCATCCGGTAGAGCGCTGGGTCAAGCCGGAGGAATTCGTCGAACACTCGAAGGCCGCCGAGGAGATCGGTTTCGCCGGCGTCATGGCCGGTCCGCTGGTGCGCTCGTCGTACCGCGCCGGACGTCTCTACGCGCAGGCGATGGCACGTCACGGCCGCGCCCTCCCGGAGGGTCAGGCCCATCTCGCCGAGGGTGGCAGCGCCTCCCAGGAGGCCAGCTCGGTACTCGAGCGCCTCGCCGCCCGCGCCTGACGTGATCGACCGCCTCACCGCGCGCGCGATAGTGCGCGGTGAGGGTCGTATCCTGTGAGGTATGGCGAACGGCAGTAAGTCCGGTAAAGCGGGCAAACCCAGCAAGGAAGCGAAGGCTGCGGCGAAGGCGGCACGCAAGCAGGCGTCCAAGGAGCGCCGGACTCAGCTCTGGCAGGCGTTCCAGATGCAGCGCAAGGAAGACAACCTGCTGCTGCCGCTGATGATCGGCGTGCTGGTCGCAAGCGCGGTCGTGTTCTTCCTGGTAGGCCTCATCTTCGGCATCCAGTGGTTCCTGCTGCCGATCGGCATCCTCATCGGCGTGCTGCTGGCCTTCATCATCTTCGGCAAGCGCGTCCAGAAGACGGTGTACGGCAAGGCCGAGGGTCAGGCCGGAGCCGCCGCGTGGGCGCTCGAGAACATGCAGGGCGCGTGGCGTGTGAAGAACGCCGTCACCGGCACCACCCAACTCGACGCCGTCCACCGCGTGATCGGCCGCCCCGGCATCATCCTGGTTGCCGAGGGCTCACCGCAGCGCGTCAAGGGACTGCTCGCGCAGGAGAAGAAGAAGACCGCCCGCCTGGTGGGCGACACGCCGATCTACGACATCGTCGTCGGCAACGACGAGGGACAGGTCCCGCTCTCGCAGCTGGTCAAGTACCTCAACAAGCTGCCCCGCAACATCGACACCAAGCGGATGGACTCCATCGAGTCCCGTCTCGCGGCGATCGGCGGCCGGACCGGAACAGCGATGCCGAAGGGCCCGCTGCCTCCCGGCGCGAAGATGAAGGGCATGCAGCGCACCATCCGCCGCCGCTGACCCTCCCCCTGCCCAAAGCCGAATGTCACATCGGTTCAGCTGGACTGAATCGATGTGACATTCGGCGTTCACGGGTTCGTTCCACGGGCTTCGGTGACCGGTCAGCGGGTGCGTACCAGCGCTGTGCCGGTGGCGCGATCGTGCATGCCGCGACCGTCGACGTCGGTGATGACGGCCGGCGCGATGAATACGATCAGCGCCTGACGGGCCAGGGCGCGCAGGAACCCGACGGGGACCGGTCCGTCGATGCGGGCCACCTGGAGTCCCACCGCGTACTGCCCCGGAGTGAACGAGAACAGCGTGACGCAGGCGACGCCGACGACGAACCACGCCGCGAGCGTGTAGGTCGAGACGTACGAGTCCCACGGTGCCTGCTGCAGGAACAGCATGACGACGCCCGCGGACATGAACCAGTCGATCACGATGGCCCCGATGCGACGACCGGTGGTCGCCAGCGATCCGGGGCCGTCGGCCGGAAGCCCGAGCAGTTCGCCTCGGTACGCCTGCGCTTCGGTCTGGTCCTTCGGCAGCGCCGCGGACGGTCCGGAAAGCCAGGAACCCATCATTCGTGCCATGCCGTCCAGGATAGGCGTCGACGTGCGGCAACCGACCGGCCGGAGCGGCCACCGTGCCGTTCGTCACACTCCCGAAACCGCGAAGACCGGTGGGAATGGTCACACTCACCGCGCGTACGCGCCCCGAACGCCGACGTGTAACACTGGCGAAACATAGGCTTGATTAGCGGGCAACACCAGCTCTCTACCGTCTTGCCTCGACGAAGCCGCCGCAACCCGACCGGCAGGTAACCGACTTAAGGAGCACCAACGTGGCGTTCACCACGGCCGATGAGGTCATCAAATACATCGCCGAGCAGGACATCGAGTACGTCGACATCCGGTTCAGCGACCTGCCGGGCGTCCAGCAGCACTTCTCGATCCCGGCCTCCGCGTTCAACCAGGACGTGTTCGAGGACGGCCTCGCGTTCGATGGTTCCTCGGTCCGCGGCTTCCAGTCGATCCACGAGTCCGACATGATGCTGCTCCCCGACGTCTCGACCGCGCGGATCGATCCCTTCCGCAAGGCCCGCACGCTGAACATGGACTTCTTCGTCCACGATCCGTTCACCCGTGAGTCCTACAGCCGCGATCCCCGCAACGTCGCGCGCAAGGCCGAGGAGTACTTGAAGTCGACCGGCATCGCCGACACCGCGTTCTTCGGTGCCGAGGCCGAGTTCTACATCTTCGACTCCGTCCGCTACGACTCGGCGATGAACGGTGCGTTCTACGAGCTGGACTCGATCTCCGGCTCCTGGAACACCGGCAACGAGGTCAACGCCGACGGCTCCCCCAACCTGGGCTACAAGGTCCGCGCCAAGGGTGGCTACTTCCCCGTCGCACCGTACGACCACTACGTCGACCTGCGTGACGCGATCTCCACGAACCTGGCCAACGCCGGCTTCGAGCTCGAGCGCGGCCACCACGAGGTGGGCACCGGCGGTCAGCAGGAGATCAACTACAAGTTCAACACCCTGCTTGCCGCTGCCGACGACCTGCAGCTGTTCAAGTACATCGTGAAGAACACCTGCTGGCAGTACGGCAAGTCGGCCACCTTCATGCCGAAGCCGCTGTTCGGCGACAACGGCTCAGGCATGCACGTGCACCAGTCGCTGTGGAAGGACGGCAAGCCGCTGTTCCACGACGAGGCCGGTTACGCGGGTCTGTCGGACCTCGCTCGCTGGTACATCGGCGGCATCCTGCACCACGCGCCGTCGCTGCTGGCGTTCACGAACCCGACGGTCAACTCGTACCACCGTCTGGTGCCGGGCTACGAGGCCCCCATCAACCTGGTGTACAGCCAGCGCAACCGCTCCGCTGCGGTCCGCATCCCGATCACGGGCAACAACCCCAAGGCCAAGCGCATCGAGTTCCGCGCGCCGGACTCCTCGGGCAACCCGTACCTGAACTTCGCGGCTCAGATGATGGCCGGCCTCGACGGCATCAAGAACAAGATCGAGCCGATGGCTCCGGTCGACAAGGACCTCTACGAGCTCCCGCCGGAGGAGGCCCGCAACATCCCGCAGGCCCCCACCAGCCTGTCCGCCGTCATCGACCGCCTCGAGCAGGATCACGACTACCTCACCGAGGGCGGCGTGTTCACGAGCGACCTGATCGAGACCTGGATCGCGATCAAGCGCGAGCAGGAGATTGCTCCGGTCAACCTGCGCCCGCACCCGTACGAGTTCTCGCTGTACTACGACTGCTGAGTCGTCTCGGCCGGACTGAAGTCCCGGCCGACCAGGCTTGAACAGCAACGAGCCCGTCACTCCATTCGGAGTGACGGGCTCGTTCGTGTCGGTGTCGAGCCGGTGGCTCAGTAGCGGCTCGCGCCGGAGAAGGTCATCGAGTCGAGCGGCGAGACCTTCACGACATCACCCTCGGTAGGAGCGTGGACGACGCTGCCGCCACCGATGTAGATGCCGACGTGCTCGGCGCCGTAGAAGGCGACGACGTCACCGGGCTGCAGGTTGCTCTTGGAGACGGAGGTACCGCCGGAGACCTGGTCGTAGCTGGTGCGCGGGACGGACTTGCCGGCCTGCTTGTAGGACCACTGGATCAGGCCGGAGCAGTCGAAGGAGCTGGGGCCGGTTGCGCCCCACACGTACGGCGAGCCGACCTTGGACTGGGCGGCGTTCGCGGCTGCCTGGCCGGTGGAGCTGGCGACCGGGGTGGCCTGGACGGAGCTGCTGCCGACGCTGGGCGCCGAGAACGGCTGCGCCATAGCGGGGGCTGCGGGAATCATGATGGCGCCGGCGGCGACGGCGCCGAGGAGCAGGCCACGGGTGGTGCGGTTCAGGCGGGTGTTCTTCAGAGCCATTAGAGGTCCTCCGGGTGTCTTGCTGTGGTCCGACACTTGGTCTGGCATCGGTGTTCGGGCACAACCCAGAGTTCCGTTGTTATCGGATCGAAACATCCGTAGATCTACGCGTAGGGGTACCTGTTCGGAGGTGCGGGTATACGTGGCCGTCCGGAGGTGACGACACTCGTCAGCGACGAATATTGGCTCTGAACAGCGGATACGGCTGGAATCCCGAGGAGGGGGCGCGGACGGTCACGACCGCACGGTTCGTGATCCGCGCGACAATTGGGGCGGTGTGACGTGGCACGCGAGCAGGCCTCGACTGCAGGATCAGCCGCCGAAAGTCACGGTCATGTCTACGAAATCGGGTCCTCGGTCACGAATTCGCGACGGCAATCAGCCCGGCAACTTACTCGCCAGCACGTCCACCCTGGTGATGGTGGGATGGCCGACGAACAGTTCGTCCGCGCGCGCCATCAGGGCCTCGGCGACCTTGCCGGCGAGATGCGCCTGACGTCCGACGTCGTCGGGGAAGGCGTCGAAGATCCCGAACGTGGCCGGGCCGAAGCGCAGCGCGAACCAGGCGGTGGTGTCGGGTTCCTCCTGCACGAGCGCCAGCGCACCCTCGAGGAACTGCGCCACCTCGGCCTCCTTGCCTCGTTTCGCCTCGACGCGAACCAATAGTGCTGCGCTGACCATCGGACACCTCCGAGTAGAACCGGTATGTCTCACTGTTCTCGTGGACACCGGCGGCGTCAACGAGCAGGGGCCGCGACGGCGATCGTCGTGGCCCCTGCTCTCGACCCAGGTCAGTCGAGCGCGGCGAATCGCGGAATCAGGTGTTCGGCGACGTGCTTCGCCTCGTCGATCAGCGGCCAGCCCGCGAGAATGAGGCTGGTGAGGCCCGTGCGCTCGCGCAGTGTGCGGACGTGCCCGGTGATCTCATCCGGCGCACCCACGTAGTAGACGGCCGACGACCCCGTCGCGAAGATGTCGAGCGGTGACCACGCGGTGATCCCGGCGTACAGGCCGTCGCCGAGGTAGAGGTCGTCGGGTTCGGGGATCTTGCCGGCGACGATGGTGTCGACCCAGCCCTGCCGCTGCGCGTCGCGGGCGGTGAACGTCTTCAGGTCCTGCTCCCCGCCGGTGCGGCGGCGCACGGCCTTGTCGAGGATGTCGGCAATCCGGTCGATGCCGGTCTTCTCGAACAGCGATCGGAAGCGGTCCATGGCCTCGTCGCGATTCGACCGGACGATGACGCCGGTCAGCGCGCCGAAGTCCGTGAACTCGCGGCCCGCCGCCGCGGCGGCCTTGCGGGCACCGTCGAACTTGTCCTCGATGAACGAGGTCTCCCGCAGCATCGCGAGGTAGGCGTCGAGCACCTTGCCCGAGTTCTCCAGTCCCGCAGGCGAATCACCGGTGCCCCACAGCGGAACTTCCTGATCCGAGATGGGGTCGATGCGCAGCGGCGTGTTCGGAAAGTTCGACTCGGTGCCCTCGCGGTAGTAGCGCCGGAAGTCCGCCCAGTACTGCTCCCCCAGTTCGTAACGCCGGTCGTGCGGGACGTTCATGTCGTACTTGGTGAGGATGTTGTCGCGGCCGTTGACCGAGTTGATCATCAGACGTCCGCCGCTGAAAGCGTCGAACGTGAGCGCCTTCTCGGCGAGCAGTCGGGCCGGAGTCATGTTGGCGTACACCGCCACCAGGAACTTCATGCGAGTCGTGTGGGCGGCTGCCCACGTCGCGGAGATGAACGGGTCGTTGGGCCACGTGGCGACCAGCGCGCCCTCGAAGCCGCCGTCGTCGATGGTCTTCGCGAGTTCGATCTGCCGCTGCCCGTCCACGGGGAACAGCCCGCCGGGGCTCCAGGGATAGTCGCCGTCGGCCTGAGTGAGATACCAGAAGGTCTTGACGCTCATCGGGTTCCACCCACTCCGGACAGCTCGAGGGTCTCGAGGCGGGCGCGGTCCGCGAGGGTCGAGGGGTCGACCGAGTGCAGCGCGTCGAGGTACGCGACGGCAAACGATCCGGGACCCGAGGAGGTGGCCTCCGCGATCTCCGACGCGACCGCGACGTGGGCGTGCGCGGCGGCGAGCCCGATCAGCGGCGTCGGCGACACGGCGAGATAGGCGGCGACGAGGCCACCGAGCGAGCACCCGGTGGAGGTGACGCGCGGCAGCATGTCGCTGCCGCCGGCGATCCGCACACCGATCACGGTGCCGTCGGAGTCGCGCCCGACCAGATGGTCGACGGGACCGGACGCGGACACCGCGTCGGCGTGGTCCAGCAGGGCCAGCGCGGCGGGCACGGCCGCCGCCGAATCGTCGGCGCTGTCGACACCGCGGGTGTCGCCACCGAGTCCGGCCAGCGCGATGATCTCGGATGCGTTGCCGCGGATCGCGGTGGGCCGATGTTTCAGCAGATCGAGCGCCAGGCCGCTGCGCCACGGCAATCCGCCGACACCGACGGGGTCGAGCACCCACGGGGTGCCGGCGTCGTGTGCCGCCTCGGCCGCGAGCATGAACGCCGCCGCGGTGCCGTCGTCGGGGGTGCCGAGGTTGACGAGCACGCCGCCGGCGATGCGGGCGAATCCGGCCGCCTCGTGGACGTTGTCGATGTGCGCGTTGCTGGCACCGGCCGCGAGCACCACATTGGTGAGGAAGTTCGCGGAGACGATGTTGGTGAGCGAGTGGACGAGCGGCACCTGGGTGCGCAGCGCGTCCAAGGCGCCGGCGAGGTCGTCGCCGGTGACGGTGCGGGTCATGGAAATCCTTGGGAGAAGAGCGAGTTCGGGGAGACGGAGTCAGGACCTACGACATCGGGTCACGGTTCACCGCCGGGCAGGGTCACGAGCGGCAGCGCCGGGTCGGCGGTCCACTCCTCGAGGGATCCGTCGTAGATCTTGATGTCGTCGTAGCCGGCGAGCACCAGGCCGAGCGCAGACAGGCATGCGGAGATGCCGCCTCCGCAGTAGACGACCACCGGAACGCCGCTGCCGGGCAGCGCCGTCGACGCGAGGGCCCGGACTTCGTCGAGGTCGCGGACCCGGCCGGTGTCGTCGAGCAGACTCTTCGCCGACAGATTGCGGCTTCCGGGAATGTGGCCGCGACGCGAGTAGCGGGTCTTCTCGGCGCCGGAGAACTGCGCGGGCGCCAGGGCGCAGACGAGGGTTCCGGGTGCCCGTCCGTCGACGATCGCCACGATGTCGTCGCGGTCCGCCCACAGCGGCCGGTACCCCGACACCGCGTCGGCCGCGGCGACCGGACGTGCCGGATCCGACGCCCCGCTCTCGACCGGCAGGTCCAGCGTGCACCACCGCGCGAGCCCGCCGTCGAGGACGCGGGCGTGGAATCCGATGCTGCGGAGCAGCCACCAGACGCGCGACGCCCACGTCATCGATCCATGGTCGTAGAGCACGACGTCTGTGTCGCGCGAGATGCCCAGTTCAGCCAGGTCGTCGACGAGCCTGCTGACGGGCGGGCGCGAGAAGTGCAGGCGCTTGTCGGTATCCGAGAGCGCGGAGAGCAGGTCGATGTGCCGGGATCCCGGGACGTGCGCTTCCCGCCAGGCCGCGGCACCCGACTCGGGCCGGTAGTCGCCGTCGAACCTGGCCGGCGCGAGCTGAACGGTGACATCGAACACAAGCGGCGCCCCCTCCGCTCCGATACGGGGAGCGAGTTCCTCCGCCTGGATCAGGGGCCACACAGCGCTACGCAACTTCCACATCCTCACTCCGACTACCAACGGACACGAACGTAAATGACTACGTGCGTATACGCAAGTATTCGAATGGCGTCGGTGGCATAATCAGCGGGTCCGAGGCAGAAACGACAGATGGGGCACCGATGACACACGGGGACGACCTGACGGAACTCGGCGCGCTCATACCCACCGACGCCGTCGGCCGCTCCGACCAGACGTCCAGGCAGTACCTGCACCTGCGCGCCGACATTCTCGCGGGCAAGTTCCCACAGGGTGCGGCACTGCACGAGACCCAGCTGAGCGAGAAGTACGGCGCGTCCCGCACACCGATCCGCGAGGCGCTGAACTGGCTGGCGCACGACGGCCTGCTCGAACGCGCCGCGCGCGGATTCCGGGTCCGCTCCGGCACCCCCGAGGACGTCATCGAGATCTACGCCGCGCGCGTCGCGCTCGAGTCGGAGGCGGCGGGTGCGGCGGCGATCCGTCACACCGACCTCGACATGGCCCGGCTCGAACGCCTGCACAACTCGTGCTGCGGGGCCGACGACGACACCGTGGCACGCACCGACAACTTCCGCTTCCACGAGGCGCTGTGGCAGGCCGCACACAACACGACGATCATGACGCTGCTGGTGCGGCTCACGACCCAGTTGCGGATCTACGACAGCGGCCCGCCGTCGAACTACGGCGAACCCGACCTGCTCAACAACGAGCACGAGCAGATCCTGGAAGCTCTGCGCGCCCGCGACGAGAGGGCCGCGCGCGAGCACATGCGCACCCACCTCGAACACAGCCGCGAGCAGCGCATCCGGCTCTTTGCCAACGGCTGACGCAGCCACTGCTTCACGCGACGAGGTCCGCGGGCGAGTTTCGCCCGCGGACCTCGTCGATTCGAACCGGACAAAGGGTACGCAGGTAAGCCTTGCATTAGTTACTGTATGCTCACCTAACCATTCGACCTCGGGTGGTTGCTGCCGTTCCCGAACGGCGACCGTGCCAACGACTTTGCTTCCGGAGCCCCATGCCGACCCCTCCCTGCACCCCGAATCCCACCGCCGCGCTGACGCGCCGAGACCTCATGCGCTCGATGGGGGTCGCGGCGCTCGCTCTCGGCGCCCTCGGCATCACCGCGTGCTCGAGCCGCGAGACCGTCACCGAGACGGCCGCAGACACCGCCGCCGGCGGCCCGATCACGATCGTCGACCAGTACCGGAACACCGTCACCTTCGACACCCCGGTGGGCCGGATCGCGTCGGCCATCATCCCGGTGCCGTCGATGATCATCGGTTCGGACCAGTCCACCGCACGCAACGTCGGCGTCAACCAGGTCGCGATCTCGATGGCGTCGAAGGGCATGCTGGGCACGATGTTCCCGCAGTTCCTCGACACCCCGGTGGTGGCAGGCAACGACTTCGTGCCGAACGTCGAGCACATCCTGAGCCTCGACCCGGACGTCGTGATCCAGTGGGGCGACAAGGGTGACGACATCGTCGCGCCGCTGCGCAACGCCGGCCTGAAGGTGATCCTGCTCAAGTACGGCACGCAGGACGACCTCGAGGCCTGGATCAAGATCTTCGGCGACCTGCTCGGCAAGAAGACCGAGGCGGACGCCGTTCTCGCGAAGATGGCCGCCGACCGCGCGCTGGTCGAGAAGACGGCCGCCGCGCACGCGTCGACCGCACCGCGGGTGATGTACCTGTACAACGCGCCGGAGATCAAGGTCGGCGCCGACAACAGCTACATGGACTTCTGGATCGACCTCGCCGGCGGCAACAACGTAGCGTCGGGCGCCGGCAGCGGATCGAGCCTCGGTGTCACCCGCGAGCAGGTTCTCGGCTGGGACCCCGAGGTCCTGATCCTCGGCAACTTCGAGCCGACCACCCCCGCGGACGTCTACGCCGACCCCAAGTGGGCGTCGCTGTCGGCGGTGAAGAACAAACGGGTCTACAAGGCCCCGATCGGTGGCTTCTCGTGGGATCCGCCGTGCAACGAGTCGAATCTGATGTGGCTGTGGGTGAACTCCGTCTTCTTCCCCGACGTGAACCACGAACTGCGCGAGCGTATCCGCGAGACCTACCGCACGCTGTACGCGTACGACGTCACCGACGCGGACGTCGACCGGATCCTGCAGATGCCGGCCAACTCGGGTAGCGCGGGCTACGGTGCCTTCCGCGCTTGAGACGGCCACCGAGCAGCAGACGCGGCGGTCGTCGCGGATCCTGGTGCCGGTGGTCCTGACCGTCGGAATCATCGCGGTGGGCCTGATCTCGCTGTCCGTGGGCCGCTACACGGTCCCGGTCAACGAGGTCGCCCGCATCCTCGTCGACCAGGTCGTCTCGCTCCCCCGCACCTGGACCGATGCCGAGTCCAACGTCGTACTGGGCGTGCGCCTTCCGCGAGTGCTGCTCGGAATGCTCGTCGGAGGCGGACTCGCGCTGGGTGGCGCGGCACTGCAGGCCGCGTTCCGCAATCCTCTGGTGAGCCCGCAGATCCTGGGTGTCTCGTCCGGCGCGTCGTTCGGCGGCGTGCTGGCGCTGATGTTCGGGCTGGGTTCGACGTTCCTCGTCGGCGGCGCGTTCCTGTTCGGACTCGCCGCGCTCGGCATGGTGCTGCTCATCGGTCGGACCCGCTCGGGCGGCGCGATCCTGATGATCGTGCTGGGCGGCGTGGTCACGAGTGCCTTCTTCTCGGCGCTGGTGTCGTTCATCACCTACGTCGCCGATCCGTACTCGACGCTGCCGTCGATCGTGTTCTGGCTCATGGGCTCCCTGGCCACCGCGGACATGGCGAAGGTACTGATCGCAGCGGTCCCGATCCTCCTCGGCTCCGCCGTCATCATCGGTCTGCGCTGGCGAATCAACATCCTCTCCCTGGGAGACGACGACGCCGCCTCGCTCGGGGTGAACCCGGGACGGCTGCGGGCGGTGCTGCTGACGATGGTGGCGCTCATGACCGCCGGCGCCGTCGCGGTGTCGGGTGTCATCGGCTGGGTGGGCCTGGTGGTCCCGCACATAGCCCGTCTGTGGGTGGGCCCTGATCATCGGATCTCCATGCCGACGACGTTCGTCCTCGGTGCCGCGTACCTGACGATCATCGACACCCTTTCGCGCACCGTCAGCTCCGGGGAGATCCCGCTCGGGATCCTTACCGCGATCATCGGCGCCCCGGTGTTCGTTCTGCTTCTTCGGAATTCGCGCAGACAGGCCTTCATCGATGCTTGAGAGCAATGCCCGACTCGAACTGCGGGACGCCGGATTCCACTACCCGCGGCGCGACTGGGTGTTCCGGCACGCGAATCTGCGGATCGACGGCGGCATCACCTCGATCCTGGGCCCCAACGGTCAGGGCAAGACGACGTTGCTGCGGTGCATCGCGGGGCTCACGCCGCTGCGCGAGGGACGGGTCGAGCGGGACACCGCGATCGGTTACGTCCCACAGGCCAGTCTGTCCAGCTTCGCGTACTCGGTGTTCGACATGGTCCTCATGGGCCGGGCGAAGAAGGTCTCCGCATTCGCAACTCCGGGCCGGGCCGACATCGCCCGCACCCGGGACGTCCTCGACCGCGTCGGCATCGCCGACCTGGCCGCGCGCAGCTTTGCCGAACTATCCGGCGGCCAAAGACAACTCGTGCTGATCGCGCGGGCACTGGCGTCGGACGCCACATTCATGATCCTCGACGAACCCGTCTCGGCACTGGATCTGCGCAACCAGGCACGGGTCCTGGAGTTGCTGCGTGACCTCGCCGCGGACGGCATGGGCATCCTGCTCACGACGCATCACCCCGACCACGCGCTGCATCTGGGCGGGCACGCGATCGTGATGCGCTCGGCCGAGGACATCCGCTTCGGTCCCGTCAGCGAACTCGTCACCGACGACATGCTCACCGACCTGTACGGCATCGAGGTCGTGAGCGCCACGGTCGACGACCGAGGCGTCCCGCGCACCGTCCTCTACACCCGCTACGACAAATTCACGGTCGCGCAGCCCGCGGCCACTCTCGAAAAGGCTTCACAATGACATCCGCCGATACGGCTGCACCGCAGTCACTTTCACCGGTCCTGCACCTGGTTATGGGCACGAACACCGGCATGTCCGGCGGCACCACCGCCGGCAAGCGGGTGCGGCCCGTCGACCTCTACGACCTCGACACACTGGATCTCGCCGAGATCCGCGGCCTGCTGATCAACGGCAACTGCGACCAGATCTTCCTCGAGCGTCGCCGCGATCTGCTCGCCGAGTTCGTCACCGACGGTGGCCGGATCGCGATCATGGGCCACCCGCTCACGGACTTTCTGCCGGGACTGGGTCAGTGGCGCAAGCTGCAGTATTCGGGCCCCAAGGATCTCGCCATCACCGCCGGCGAGCCGCACCCCGTGTGGGAGGGCGTCGATGCCGCCGACGTCAGCTTCCGACGTGGCGTCTCCGGCTTCTACGGCCGCGGTTACAGCCAGAAGCTGCCCGACGGCGCAGTCGTCACCAACCGCATCGGCCGCCACGCACTGCCCGTCGACTACGTCTATCCGCTCGGCGCCGGTGAGGTGCTGGTACACGGAGGCATCGATCTGGCTGTGTACCAGGAGGATCCGAACACCTCCGCGCGCATCTTCCCACAGCTGCTGGCATGGCTGGCCCAGCTCGACCCGGAGGCACAGGCATGACCACTATCGAACCCTTCGCCCGCACCGACCGCGCACCGCGGTCGCGCCGCCAACTCGCGTTGGTGCACGGCGGATCCCACTTCCACCTGCAGACGCTGAAGGACCCGGCAGTCATCGCGCACCAGCCCGAGTTCCGCTACCTGGCCGACCTGTCCGACGGCGACCTCGAAGAGTTCGACACCGTGATCCTCGCGGACCGCCTGCACCCGGAGTTGCTGCGCCGGCACACCGCCCAGCTCCTCGCGGTGGCCCATCGCGGCGGGACTCTCGTCGTCCTCGGTGAGAACGCCGCGCACACGTGGCTGCCCGGCGTCTCGTGGACGGCGCGGCCCACCAACTTCTGGTGGTGGCTCGAGGGCGAGGATCCGTTGATCCGCACCCGAAGCCCCGAACACGAGGCGTGGGAATACCTTTCGACGAAGTCGGTGATCTGGCACCACCACGGCCTGCTGCACACCGACGCCGACGTCGTCCCGCTGCTGGTGTCCGAGGAGCCGGACGAGAACGGCGACCCGCGCGATGCCGGGATGATGCTGTTCGAGGACACCGCCTCGACGCCCGGCCGGATCATCGCGACCACGCTGGACCCGACCTACCACCACGGCAACAACTTCATGCCCGGCTCGACGCGCTTCCTCTACGCGCTGCTGCGCTGGCTGGACAACACCGGCAGCTGACGTCACCGCTCCGGCTGAAGGGACCCTTCGTGCGCTCGCAGGCGCTGAAGGGTCCCTTCAGCTGATCAGGAATCCCGGTAGTCAGCCCAGCGAACCACTCACCAGGCCGAACAGGGGACCGAGAGAACCGAGAGAACCGGTGCCCGGATCCGGGTCCGGAATCGGGCTGTGGATGGCGAGAGTGTGCTGGCCACCGGCCGCCAGTGCGGTGTACCGGCGACCCTCCGGCGCCGCCGGGACGTCGCGCTGTCCGAACTCGTTGCTACCGACGGTCACGACCTCACCCGTCGACGTCAGCGCGGCCGCAAAGAACGCGCCCATCGCGACAGCGGTGAAGGTCCGGCCCCCCGCCACGATCCCGAAATCGTACTGGCCGCCGCTCGACCCCCAGGAGACGACCTTGCCCGCGGACGTCAGCGCGAGCGAGTTGAACGCGCCCGCGGCGATCGCCGTGTAGGTCTCGCCGGTGGGCGGTGCCGGAACGGCCTGGCCGCCGGGGTCAGAGCCCCAGGAGACAACTTGCCCGCCCGACGTGAGCGCGAGGGAATGCCACGTACCAGCGGCAACCGCGGTGTACGTTTCACCGCTCGGAGGGAGCGGGACGTCGGTCTGCCCACTGCCGTTGTCTCCGAACCCGACCACCTGGCCCGCCGAGGTCAGCGCCAGAGAGTGCGAGGAGCCGGCCGCCACAGCGGTATATGTCTGTCCGACGGGCAGCGGCGGCGCGACGGTCTCCCCGGAGCCGCCGTCGCCGACCCCCACGATCTGCCCCGCCGATGTCAGCATCAGGGACGCCGAACCACCCGCGGCGACGGCCGTGTACTTCTGCCCAGCGGGCAACGGCGGGATATCGAGCCTCCCCAGTTGGCCGAGGCCGAATCCGAGAACCTGCCCGCCCGAGGTCAACGCCAGGGAATGCATAGGCCCGGCCGCCACCGCGGTGAACGTCTGCCCGTCGGGGGCGACAGGCGGAATCGCGGCACCGTGGCGATCGTCACCGGCACCGACGATGTCCCCTCCGGGCAGCACCGGTACACCGACGGGGGCGGCCCCCGCCGTCGCAACCAGCCCGAGCATCGCGGTCATCACGAAGAGCGGTGTCACCACGGCTCGGCGCATCCATCCGGGGCGGGTACCTGCATGTCCACGTCTTCGATTCGGATCGATCTTCACAGAAGTCTCCTATCCAGTCGGACTCGAATTCCCGCGAGAAGCCGCCGGCGATGTCGGGGGGCGGGAATGCAGACATGATGACACCGGCCTACCCGGCCCTGTCAGCGGAATCGAAAAGTCCACTGCCGCCGAGGTTTCCGGATTCCCCTTGTGACCAGCAGAAAAGCGCTACGAAATTCGTTGCCGTAAAAGCTCTTTCGACACCCTTACCGAATCACTTCTCGGCACGCGGTTCGTCGACACCGTCTGCGCGCAGGACATGCGCGCGAAACTGCCACCGTTTCGGGTTCGGCGAGCGTGTCTCGACGCCTGCATCCGCGGGACCACGAGGCGTCCGCTGCAGGCCCAACCACCCCCGCAGTTGCCTCCGCGACACGAACCCGAGCTTGTGCAGGACGTTGCGCAGATGGAAGTCGACGGTCCTGATCGACAGGGTCAGCCGCTCGGCTACTTCACGGTTCGTGAAACCGTCCCCGACCAGCAGCGCAATCTCATGCTCGCGCGCCGTCAACCGCTTGTCGTGTTCTCCCCCACCACGCACCGCGGAGGCAGATGCCGCCCGCCGGAGGACGGCCGCCAGATCGGCCTCACAGGCCTCGAGCCACTGCGCCGCCCCGAGCCTGACGTACAGGTCACGCGCCTGACGGATCATCACCTCACCGGCCTCGGGTTCGCCGTCGACGGTCAAGAACATCCCGACGCGATGCCAGGTCACACCCTTCACGATCACCGAAGTGTCGTCGGTGAGAGCCGCGAGAGCTGCACGCAACAGACCTGCGGCTTCGCGCCTTTCGCCGACGACAAACAACACCGCGCCACGAACCAACAAATATTCGGTTTCCGTTCGCTCCCGTCGATCGAGCGCCACCAGCGCCTCGTCCGCACGACCCAATTCGAGCAACGCGACCGCTTCTGCGGCATCCCAGTTACCCACCCGGTCGCCCACATCCGCGTGGACACGGTGGGTTCGCATCGCGCTCAGCGCACGATCCGGACGATGTTGCGCCACCGCGATCAGCGTATCGACGAGCGCAATCGTCCGGTATGCCAGCAGCGTTCCTGCCTGCGACAACGCGGTCTTTGCAAGTCCGAGCCTCCGCTCCGCGACCGCGAGTTGTCCCCGGCCGACCGGCACGAGCGACGCAACCGCGTAGGAGGGCGCGGTCGACCATGGATCGCCGAGATCGAGCGCGATATCGAGGGCTTCGGCAGCCGTCCTCTCCGCGTCGTCCCACGCACCCAGCCTGAACTGCACCATCGCCAGCTCGATACGCCCCTGCTGCGCGATCCACGACGATTCGTCGTCGACCAGGCTCAGTCCCGAAACCAGATCATCGACCGCCGAATGCAACTGGCCGTCCTTGTGCAGCAGAGTTCCCCGTGTGATCAGCGCAATGGCGTGCCGGTTGTCCCAACGATCCGGCGCGACGTGACCTAGCAGCACGGCGACGGGCGAGAGGCGCACCGCGATGCCCTCGGTGTAGTGCGCGACGGCGCTGCGCAGGGCGGACAGTTCGATTTCCCGTCCGACGAGATCGATGGGAATTCCGTCGCCCGCCCGACGAGACGGGTGCGCTGCTCCCAGCGCTGCCAAGTCGCGGTCGAGAACGTTGCACAGGGTCGCCACGGCACCCATGTTTCCGCCTGCGGCCAGCGCTGAAGCAAGCTCGCACGTCACGACGATCCGCAGCGCGACGGCCGGGCGTTCGCCGTCCAGGTCGGCCGACAGGGCGACCGACGCATATCCGTGGGCAGCTACTGCATCGCCCCTCCTGAGCTGCGAATATGCCAGCAAGAGATCCCGTTCGGGGTCGGAGTCGAGTGCCTCGAGCCCCTCGACGAGCTCGTCGAACACCCTCATGTGCCGACCCGCGACTGCAGTGGCGGCAGATGCAACCAGGCGGCGCCGGCGAGCAAGCCGATCTGCACTCAACCGCGTCGACCAGACCCCGTATCCGACGGCCCGATCGAGATCGCCGTACGCACGCGCGTCGGCCGCCTGATCCTCCAGATAGGCGGCAAATTCCTCGTCTCTGTCTGCACACGAGGCCGCCCGGTGCAGGAGAGCCCGATGCCCCGTCGCGACATCGGCGATCGCCGCATGAACCAGCCGGACCACGTCGCCGTCCATCGTCGCCAGCACCGCATCGCGCACCCGCACGTGGAGGGGCCGCACCGTCAGGACACCCCTCGCGTTCTCGAGTTCGATCAGATCGACACTCAACGCGGCCGGAACGTCGACCGGACTGCCCAGCCGCGTAGCGACGGAGTCGAGCTCCGTGACCGGCGTCGGCGCATCGAGCACGGCCATCAACTCGATGCACCGCCGACATGACGCGGTGACCTGCAGCAACACCGCACGCACGGACCCCACGAGGTCGGGGACATGGCGCATCAACTGATCGGCCGCGGCGGTCGGATGAACGGCGACGGCTTCGATCGCCGTGATGAGATCGAGTGGACATCCCTGCGCGTAGTCAGCGAGGACCGTAGCCGCCCGCAGCGGATAATCGATGTCGAGCGCCGTCTCCACCAGGGCACGCACATCCGTCGGCCGCAGCGCATCGACCTCCACGACCGCGCCCCGCGCAGGATCCTCCGCAATGCGTCGTGCACGGTTGAGCAGCGCGGTGCGGTCCCGCCGCGCCGAGAGAACCACCAGCACGGCACGGTGGCGAACGGCCTGCGCCACGAGCATGAGAACGCCGGCCGAATCGTCGTCGACCCACTGCGCGTCATCGACCACGATGCACACCGGGCGATCAACGGCATCGACCGCCGCGATGACGGCGTCAGCGATTCCTCGTATCCCTTTGCCCCACAGGATGACAGCGCCAGCCGAAGACACCGCATCCGAGCCATGTTCGAGCTCACCCAGGATCTGATCGACCACACCGTACGGCGCGGCGAATGCACTGTCGTCGGCTAACGCCGACGCGACGAACCAGCCCGATTCCCGGCCGAGAAAGGCGTGGACGAGGGCGGTTTTCCCGAACCCCGAATCGCCCTCGACGACCACGACCTGACCGTCCCCGCCCCGCGCACGCTCGGCACACGCAGCCAGGTCGGCGAGGTGTTGTTCCCTGCCGACGACTCGTGCGTCGCGCCGGATCTCGGACGAGATCCGGGAGGCCCCGAAGGCACTGCCCATGGGCCGAACGCTATTGCAGACGCTCGCCGAATCACGACGAATCGGCAGAATCCACCCTGGTACCCCGGCAGCGCATCCCGGTAGCTTTCACCGGGGACAGGGCCTCACGATTGCGGTTTGATCTCGGTCATGCCCTTGATCAGACGAGTACTCACCACGTCCGCGCTGGCGGTCGCCCTCGTGACGGCGGTGGCCACAGTCGGCGCCGCCGCACCCGTCGGAGTACCTGTGCCCCCAGGCGGCGAGGTCGTCGGGGTCGGTCGCGGCGACAGCGGCGGCCAGACCACGGCGCCCGCGCTACCGCGCGGGCTGACCTACACCGCTGTCGCGGCCGGATCCCAGCACGCACTGGCGCTGCGGTCGGACGGCACCGTCGTCGGATTCGGCAACGGATTGTCCGGCCAGACGGACGTCCCCACCCTCCCCTCGGGCGTGACCTACACGGCAATCGCTGCGGGACAGCACCATTCGCTTGCCCTGCGATCCGACGGGAATATCGCTGCGTTCGGGTACGACAGCGGCGGCGAGACCGTGGTTCCCCCGCTGCCGTCCGGACTGACCTACACCGCGGTCTCCGCCGCGATGACGCACTCGCTGGCGCTGCGGTCGGATGGCACGATCGTGGGCTTCGGTACCGACAATCAAGGTGAGACCAGCCCGCCGGCGTTGCCTACGGGCGTCGCCTACACGGCGATCTCGGCAGGACCCGGCGCCTCTCTCGCACTCCGCTCGGACGGCGAGGCCGTGGGGTTCGGATACAACGGCTTCGGGAAAGTCACCGTTCCACCGCTCCCGGTGGGCATGACGTACACCGACATCGCCGCGGGCGGCGGACACTCCCTGGCACTGCGGTCCGACGGGACGATCATCGCCTTCGGCCGCAACGACCTCAACCAGACGACGGTTCCCGTTCTGCCGGAGGGTGTTTCCTACACCGCAATTGCCGCGGGGATGAACCACTCGGTCGCGTTGCGATCCGACGGTGAGATCGTCGCCTTCGGCAGAGCCGCGGAGGGCCAGCTGCTCGTGCCTCCGGCGCCCGTGGGCACGCGATACTCGGCGATCGCCGCCGGTGAGGACTTCTCCCTCGCGGTCCGCACGCTCGGCCCCGGAGGTGGAGATCCTACCGATCCCGGAACCGGTTCGCTGGGAAGCCTTTTCGGCAGCTGACGTCGACCGCTCCAGTTGAAGGGACCCTTCGTGCGTTCGCAGGCACTGAAGGGTCCCTTCCACTGATCGGGGGGCCGCGGAACGTCAGTCGGCGTCGTAGACCTCGGTGGCCGGCACCGCCAGCAATCGGTCGGTCATCTCCCGCTTGAGCACGACCAGGCGCGCCTCGTCCGTGCCGGTACGGTCGCTCTTGTTCACCAGTGCGATGAACTCGTCGGCCACGAAGCCGTCGCGCACCTGGACGGTCACCGTCCTACCGCGATAGGTGAGCCGGAAGACGTAGTTGGCCAACGTCGTTCCGCGCTCGGGCCGCGCCAGTGCCGCATCCACGACATACCGGCCCTCGGTGACGGCGCGAGTCACCATCTCGAAAGTGTCTCGCACACCCGGCCCCCCGTGCGCCGTGGCGATCTCGATTTCGCGGCGTTCGACCGGTCGACCACCATCGAGCAGCGGCAGTACCCGTTCGAGCACCTTGAGTGCGTGAGCGACGCCGCCCGGTGCGTTGGGGCCGTGGTACTTCATCACGTCGTCGAACGTGTAGACCAGCGGCGTACCGCCCTCGACGACCGATACCTCGGAATGCACGGTCACTCTCCTCCGAACACGCGCTGCACCACGGCCTTCGCCCGGCGCGTCACGCGCAGATAGTTGTCCAGGAACTCGTTGGCGTCGCCGCCCGGCCACCCGGCCACCTGCGCAACGGCCGAGAGCACCTTGCCCGGACCGGGCAGCTGATCGGTGGGCTTGCCGCGGACCAGGACCAGCGCGTTGCGCGCCTTGGTCGCCAGCAGCCACGCGTCACGCAGCAGTTCGATGTCCGTCTCGCTCAACAACTCCGCCGCACCGATCGCGTCGAGTGTCTCGAGGGTCGACGTATTGTGCAGCGACGGGATCTCGTGCGCGTGCCGCAACTGGATGAGCTGGACGGTCCACTCGATGTCGGCGAGGCCGCCGCGGCCCAGCTTGGTGTGAGTGGCCGGGTCGGCACCCCGCGGCAGACGCTCGGAGTCGACGCGGGCCTTGATCCGCCGGATCTCGCGGACCGCCTGCTCCGACACCCCACCCTCGGGGTAGCGGGTCTTGTCGATCATGTGGAGGAACCGCAACCCCAGGTCCGCGTCGCCCGCGACGGCGTGCGCCCGCAGCAGCGCCTGCACCTCCCACGCCTGCGCCCACTGCGCGTAGTACGCCTCGTACGCCGTCAGCGTCCGCACCAGCGGACCGCTGCGGCCTTCGGGCCGCAGCCCGATGTCGACCTCGAGTGGCGGATCGGTACTCGGGGCTCCGAGGAGCTTGCGCACCCGATCGCCGACGAGGTTGGCCCACTTGATCGCTCGTGTCTCGTCGGCACCCTCGCGTGGCTCGCACACGAACAGCACGTCCGCGTCGGAGCCGTAGCCGAGTTCCCCGCCACCGAGGCGACCCATGCCGATCACCGCGAACCGTGCGGGGGCGGGCTCCCCCGCCTCCGCCTCGTCGGCACGGATCACCGCCGCCAGCGAGGCGTTGAGCACTGCGGCCCACACCGACGACAGCGCCGTGCAGACTTGCGGGACGTCGAGCATGCCGAGGATGTCGGCGCTCGCGACGCGGGCCAGTTCGTGGCGGCGCAACGAGCGGGCGGCATTGACGGCGCGCACCGAGTCGACGTACCGCGCCGACGACGACAGGATTCCGCGCGCCACGTCCTCGGGCTGCGGATCGAGCAACCGCGGGCCGGACGGGCCGTCCGCGAACAGGCGGATGACGTCGGGCGCCTTGATCAGCAGGTCCGGGATGTACGCCGACGAGCCGAGCACCGTCATGAGCCGCTGCGCCACCGAGGCCTCGTCCCGCAGCAGGCGCAGGAACCACGTGGCGTCGACCAGCGCATCCGACAACCGCCGGTACGCCAGCAGGCCCGCGTCGGGATCCGGTGTATCCCCGAGCCATTCGAGCAGCGTCGGCAGCAGCAGCGCCTGGATGCGCCCCTTCCGGGACGCGCCGCTGGTGAGTGCAGTGAGGTGGCCCAGGGCGTTCTCCGGTGCCGAATAGCCGAGAGCCGCCAACTGCCGAACTGCGGCGTCCGGGCTCAGCCGCATCGCCTCCTTGTCGAGCCGGGCCACCGACTCGAGCAGCGGCCGATAGAACAGCTTGGCGTGCAAGCGCCGCACGCGATGCGAATTGCGCTTGATCTCGGAGTTCAATACGCCGAGCGCGTCGTTGCGACCGTCCGGGCGCATGTGCGCGGCGCGAGCCAGCCAGCGCAGCGCCTCCTCGTCGTCCGGCGGCGGCAGCGTGTGGGTACGCCTGAGCTTCTGCAACTGCAGTCGATGTTCGAGCAGGCGCAGGAACTCGTACGACGCCGTCAGATTCGCGGCGTCGTCGCGTCCCACATACCCACCGGCCGCCAGGGCCGTGAGCGCGTCGACGGTGCTCTTGACGCGCAGCGACGTGTCCGCACGGCCGTGCACCAACTGCAGAAGCTGGACCGCGAATTCGACGTCACGCAGGCTGCCCCGACCGAGCTTGAGCTCGCGTTCACGCAGTTCGGGCGGAACCGAGTTCTCGACGCGACGGCGCATGGCCTGCACCTCGGGCACGAAGTCCTCGCGCTCGGACGCCGTCCACACCATCGGGCCCAGCGCCTCCGTGTACTGCCGGCCCAGGTCGAGGTCGCCGGTCATCGGACGGGCCTTGAGCAGCGCCTGGAACTCCCACGTCTTGGCCCACCGCTTGTAGTACGCGATGTGCGAGTCGAGGGTGCGGACGAGTTCTCCGCGCTTGCCCTCGGGGCGCAGGGCGGCGTCGACCTCGAAGAACGCGGCCGAGCCGACCCGCATCATCTCTCCGGCGATGCGGCTGGAAATCGAGTTGGACGGCTCGGCGACGAACACGACGTCGACGTCGCTCACGTAGTTGAGTTCGCGCGCACCGCACTTGCCCATCGCGATGACCGCGATCCGGGCCGGGCACGGCTCGTCGGGGCACACCACCGCGAGCGCGACCGCGAGCGCCGCCGTGAGAGCGGCGTCGGCCATGTCGGAAAGCTGGTGTCCCACCGTCTGATACGGGACGACCGGCTCGTTCTCGACGGTCGCCGCAAGGTCGGCGGCGGCCAGCACCATCATCTGGTCGCGGTAGCACTTCCGCAGTGCCGCAACTGCGTCGGGACCGGTGAGGGTGGCCCGATAGAGCATGTCCGACGCGTTGGGACCGGTCTCGGGCACCGCGCCGACGGACGCCAGCAGTCGCCTCGTCAACTCCGCCCTCGACGGCAACGGCACCTCGCCTGCCAGCAGCTTCCATGACGACGGATCGGCGACCAGATGGTCACCGAAAGCGCTGGAGGCGCCGATCAGGCCGAAGAGCCTGCCGCGCAGTGCCTTGTCGGTGTGCAGTGCCGCGTCGAACTCGGCCCACCCGTCGCCCAGTCCCTCCTGCATCCGCACCAGCGTCCGCAGCGCGAGATCCGCGTTCGCGGCACGCGACAGCGACCACAGCAACTCGACGCCGTCGAGGTTGGACCACCCGAGCGCCTTCAACTCGTCCGGCGCGGTGGGCTCGACGAGGCCGAGCCGACCGACGCCGGGCACGGCCGAACGCGCGTACGGAGGCTTCACCGGATCACCCCGATCCGGACGTCGTCACCAGCGGAACGTGGACTGGCCGGACGGGGCACGCGCGTCACCTCTTCGGGATTTACCTGGTCGGATCGGCCCTACAGGCCGAGGTAGGCCTTCAGCTCGAAGGGAGTGACCTGACTGCGGTACTCCTCCCACTCGCGCCGCTTGTTGCGCAGGAAGAAGTCGAACACATGCTCGCCGAGTGCCTCGGCGACCAGCTCGGACTTCTCCATCTCGGCCAGGGCCTCCGCCAGACTGCCGGGCAGCGGCTTGTAGCCCATCGCGCGACGCTCGGCGCCGGTGAGTGCCCACACGTCGTCCTCGGCCTCGGCGGGCAGTTCGTAGCCCTTCTCGATGCCGCGCAGGCCCGCGGCGAGAAGGACCGCGAACGTCAGGTACGGGTTGCAGGCCGAGTCGGGGCTGCGGACCTCGACACGTCGCGACGACGCCTTGTTGGGCGTGTACATCGGGACGCGGATCAGCGCGGACCGGTTGGACGGCCCCCACGTCGCGGCGGTGGGCGCCTCGCCGCCGTGCACGAGACGCTTGTAGGAGTTCACCCACTGGTTGGTGACGGCGCTGATCTCGTTGGCGTGTTCGAGGATTCCGGCGATGAACGCCTTGCCGGTCGCCGACAACTGGTTGGGATCGTCCGGGTTGTGGAAGGCGTTGGTGTCGCCCTCGAACAGGCTCATGTGGGTGTGCATCGCGGAGCCGGCCTGATCACCGAACGGCTTGGGCATGAACGAGGCCCGCACACCCTCGTCGATCGCGACCTCCTTGACGACGTATCGGAAGGTCATCACGTTGTCGGCCATCGACAGCGCGTCGGCGTAGCGCAGGTCGATCTCCTGCTGCCCGGGCGCGGCCTCGTGGTGGCTGAACTCCACCGAGATGCCCATCGACTCGAGAGCGTCGATCGCGTGGCGACGGAAGTTCGGGGCGCGGTCGTGCACGGCCTGGTCGAAGTAGCCGCCGCTGTCCGCGGGGATCGGCGGGCTGCCGTCGATCGGGCCGTTCTCCAGCAGGAAGAACTCGATCTCGGGGTGCACGTAGCACGAGAAGCCGAGATCGCTGGCCTTGCTCAACTGGCGGCGCAGCACGTGCCGGGGATCGGCCCACGACGGCGTGCCGTCGGGCATCGCGATGTCGCAGAACATACGCGCCGAATGCTGCGCGCCGTCCTTGTGAGCCCACGGCAGGATCTGGAATGTCGAGGCGTCCGGCTTGGCGACGGTGTCAGCCTCCGACACCCGCGAGAAACCTTCGATCGCGGAGCCGTCGAATCCGATGCCTTCCTCGAAGGCACCCTCCAGTTCGGCGGGCGCGATCGCCACCGATTTGAGGTACCCGAGCACGTCGGTGAACCACAGTCGCACGAACCGAATATCGCGCTCTTCGAGGGTACGAAGCACGAACTCCTTTTGGCGATCCATGCTCGCGAGACTAAGCACATCGCGTTAAATCTGTGTTACATCGTGAAATCGGTCTCGTCTGTCCAGCTCAGCACGTCAGGTCCGGGTCCGGAATGGTGAGGTCCACGAAGTAGGCCGTCAACGGATCGTCGATGCACGCAACCCCGTCGAACGACGCGGTGTGCTGTGCGCCGCGGTACGTCACGAGCGCGGCGTTCAACTGCTTCGCCAGGTCCACGCCCGCCTGGTACGGCGTCGCGGGGTCCTCCGTCGTCGACACCACCACCAGCGTCGGCAACCCGTCGAGGGCCGCTCCGTCGATGGTGTGCGGCGCCCCGGTGTTCGGTACGGGCCAGAACGCGCACACGTCGAGCGGCGCATCGCCGGTGCCGCGTCCGTCGTCGAGGAACGGCGCTGCCTGCCGATACCGGGTGTCGGCCTCCCCCACCACAGCGCGATCGGTGATCGGCGGATCGTCGACGCACCGGACCGCGTTGAACGCGTCGTTGATGTTCGAGTAGCTACCGTCGTCGGCGCGACCCTCGTAGAGATCCGCGAGCAGCAGCAGCGTGTCCCCCCGCCCCTCGGCCAGCTGGGTCAGGCCGCCGCGGAGCGAACTCCACAGGCTCGGCGAGTACAGCGCCTGCGTCACCCCGGTGATCGCGTCCGAATAACTGAGCCCCCGCGGATCCGTCGTGGCGGCGGGCCGCGCGACGAGCGGATCGACCAGGGCCCGGAAGCGGGCGTTCGCCCGACTCGGATCGGTACCGAGTGGACAGTTAGACGTCTGGGCACACTCTGCGGCGAACGCGTCGAACGCCTGCTGGAAGCCGGCGCCCTGCAACACCATCTCCTCGACCGGGTCCTGCTCGGGATCGAGTGCACCGTCGAGGACCATCGCCCGCACATTCCGCGGGAACGTCTCGGCGTAGAGGGTTCCGATCCGGGTGCCGTACGAGAACCCGAGGTAGTTCAGCTCCGCCTCACCCAGCACCGACCGAATGACGTCCATGTCCCGCACCACTTCTCGCGTACCGACGTGGGTGAGCAGCGGCAGCCCCGACCGGTCCGCGCACCTGGCCGCGTACGTCCGGTTCTTGCCCTCCGCGTACGCGATACCGGCCGGGCTCATGTCGATGTCCGGATCGCGCCGCTCGGCATCGCTCTCCTGCGGTGTCTGACATCGCACCTGCGGCGTCGACGCCCCGATCCCGCGCGGATCGAAACCGATCATGTCGAAGCGCTCTGCCAGTTCCGTGCCGTCGGCGATCGAGGCCGAGCTCAATCCGGACGCGCCCGGACCTCCCGGGTTGACGAGGATCGAACCCAGCCGCGCGCCGGTCGCGGGAGCGCGGGAGATCGCGATCTGCGCGGTGTCACCGCCCGGCGCCGCGTAGTCGAGGGGCACGGTGACCTTGGCGCATTCGAGCGACGAATCCAGTTCGTCGCCGTCGGTTGCGAACCCGTCGCACGAACCCCACGAGATCTGCTGCGTGTAGAACGACTCGAGTCCGGGCGGCACCTCCCCGGCTCCCGCGACCGCCTCGGCCGCGACGGGGGTGCCGGCCACCGTCTCGGATCTGTCCGTGGAACTGCACCCACCTGCCAGAACAATGACCGTCCCGATCGCAGCGGCCGAGAGCAAGCGGGGTCTGGACTGCATACCTACGATCGTGCCACGCGACCCTGAACCCGCAGTTGACCCGCGTTTTGCGCACTTGTCGCGACGACGCGGACATCCCGGGCGCGACAAGTGCGCAAAACGCGGAATCGGTGTGATGAACCGCACTGGTCCTCACCTTCGCGGTCCCCCGGCGCGGTGGCAGACTGAGACCGTCAGCATCCCACCCGGGGACCCGCACACGCGGGCCTCGAGGCCAGAAAGGGACAACGATGTCCGAACACGCTGTCTACGGTTCCTCCGCTCCTTCGACGCCCAAGCGCAAGACCCGGATCCATCACCTGCAGGCGATGAAGACCGAGGGCACCCGCTGGGCCGAACTCACGGCATACGACTACTCGAGCGCCCGACTGTTCGAGGAGGCCGGGATCCCCGTGCTCCTCGTCGGTGACTCGGCCGCGAACGTCGTCTACGGCTACGACACCACCGTGCCCGTCACGATCGACGAGATGCTTCCGCTGGTGCGTGGCGTCGTGCGCGGCGCACCGCACGCTCTGGTGATCGCCGACCTGCCGTTCGGCACATACGAGGCCTCCCCGCAGCAGGCTCTCGAGACCGCCTTCCGCTTCATGAAGGAAGGCCAGGCGCAGGCCGTCAAGCTCGAGGGCGGCGAGCGGGTGGCCCCGCAGATCGCCGCGCTCACCGCGGCCGGCATCCCGGTACAGGCTCACATCGGTTTCACCCCGCAGTCCGTGAACAGCCTCGGCGGCTTCCGCGTCCAGGGCCGCGGCGACGGCGCCGAGCAACTCGTCGCCGATGCCATCGCGGTCCAGGAGGCCGGCGCTTTCTCCGTCGTCATGGAGATGGTGCCCGCCGACATCGCCGGCCAGGTGACCCGCAAGCTCACGATTCCGACCGTCGGCATCGGCGCAGGCAACGAGTGCGACGCCCAGGTACTGGTGTGGCAGGACATGGCCGGTTTCACCAGCGGCAAGACCGCCAAGTTCGTCAAGCGTTTCGGCGAGGTGGGCACCGCACTGCGCGACGCCGCTGCCGCCTACGCGTCCGAGGTGCAGACCGGGGCGTTCCCCGCCCCCGAGCACAGCTTCTGACGCACCTGGTTCCACAGATCGACGGGTAGGTCGGCCGACAAAATCGGACGACCTACCCGTTCTTTGGCACACTCGACAGGTCCGGCTCACCCGGAGCCGGTCTCCACAGGAACCCGAGGTGCACCATGACCGCACGCCGAGGACGCCTCGCGGCAACACTCGCCGCGACCGCTGCGACCGCCGCCGTGATCACCGGCTGCAGCAGCACTGAGTCCCCGACGCCCGGCAACAGCGCCCACACAGCGGACCAGACCACGTCCACGAAGGCGCCGACGACATCCGCCGGCTCCGGGTCGGCCCTCGCCGGGGTGACCGACGCGCAGGCCGCGCAGCTGTGCTCCGACATCGACGAGCAGTTGCAGAACTGGCGCACATACACCCCCACCATCGGCAAGGGCGGGCTCAACACCGTCGTGATCTCGTGGGCAACCGCGAACGGGGTCGACCTGCTGAAGCTCGCGGGCGACCGCGGGCAGATCGACACGATCACGTCGGCCCAGTGCCCGCAGGTGCGGGACGGCGCGCTGTACGCGCTCGAGATCCCGAACCTCGCGTCCGCACTGATCGGGTTCTGAGCCGTGCGGACGCTGTATCCGCCGATCTCACCGCACCAGACGGGATTTCTCTCCGTCGGCGACGACCAGCACCTCTACTGGGAGGTCAGCGGAAACCCGCACGGTAAGCCGGTGGTGTTCCTGCACGGTGGTCCGGGCGGCGGCACCGCTCCCGCCCATCGGCAGTTCTTCGATCCCGACGCGTACCGCATCGTGCTGTTCGACCAGCGCGGCTGCGGACGCTCCACGCCGCACGTCGCGGACGGCGCCGACCTGTCGGTCAACACCACCGACCACCTCGTCGCCGACATCGAAGCGCTCCGTGAGCATCTCGCCGTCGACCGCTGGCAGGTGTTCGGCGGATCGTGGGGTTCGACGCTGGCACTGACGTACGCCCAGCGCTTTCCGCAGCGCGTCACCGAACTGGTGCTGCGCGGAATCTTCCTGCTGCGCCGCAGCGAGATCGACTGGTACTACAACGGCGGGGCCGGAAACCTGTTCCCCGAGCGGTGGGAGCAGTTCCTCGCGCCGGTGCCGATGGCACAGCGTTCGGGCGATCTGGTCGAGGCGTACCACCGCCTGCTGCACGCCGACGATCCCGACGTCGCGCTGCGCGCTGCCATCGCGTGGTCCACGTGGGAGGGTGCGACGAGCGCGCTGCTCCCCAAGCCCGAGCGCGTCGAGGAGACGGCCGACCCGCGATTCGCGTTGGCGTTCGCCCGGATCGAGAACCACTACTTCCACAACCGCGGATTCATCGACGAGGGTCAGCTGCTGCGGGACGCGTCCGCGCTGGCATCGATCCCGGGCGTGATCGCGCAGGGACGCTACGACGTCGTCTGTCCCGCCACCAGCGCGTGGCAGTTGCACCGCGCGTGGCCCACGTCGGAACTGCACATCGTCGACGACGCCGGACACGCGGCCGCGGAGCCGGGCATCACCCATCACCTGGTGGAGGCCACGGACCGCTTCCGCGCGTGACGGTTTCGGTCGACGTGCGCGATCCGCACTGGTAGACCTGAATCGTGGCCGCACACAAGCACCGTGCCGGGGACTCGGTCTCCGTGACGATCGTCCCCGCGGCGCGAGGACATTACGAGCGACTGGTCTCGCTCGCCCCCGACGTGCGAGCGGACGCCGACGACGCCGTGCACCAGATGCGGGTATCGACGCGTCGGCTCCGCAGCCTGCTCGGCTCGTACCGCCACGCCTTTCCCCCGGGCGCGACCGACGACGCGCGGGCCGAACTTCGCTGGCTGGGATCGGTCCTCGGGAAGGCCCGCGACGCCGAGGTTCTCGCGGCCCGCTTCTGCGACCTCATCGACGCCCAGCCCGGCGATCTCGTCGTCGGATCTGTGCACCAGCGACTGGTCGGGACGCAGGAGGATCTGTACCGCGCCGCACACACGCACGCGGTCGAGGTCCTCGACGGGCCTCGGTATGCGGCACTGTGCGCGTTGCTCGACGAGGTCACCGCCGGCCGGAGTGATCCGCCGCCGGGCCTGACGCTGCGCAGCGGGCTCGACAAGGCCTACAAGCAGTTACGCAAGGCCGCCCGCAAGGTCAGCGGACTTCAGGAGCAGGACGGCGCCGACCTCGGTCCCGCGCTGCACCGAGTCCGCAAGCGCGCCAAGAAGCTGCGGTACGCGGCGGAGGCCGTCGCGACGACGGAACCGTCGGCGGGCAAACTGGCGAAGGCCGCGAAGTCGCTGCAGACACTGCTCGGTGACCACCAGGACGGCGTCCTCGCCCGCGGGTGGATCCTCGACACGACCGCGCAGGCCCGGGACGACGACGAGGACACCTTCACGTACGGCCTGCTGTACGCCGCCGAGGAGCAGCGGGCCCACCGCGCCGTGGACGCGCTACCGCGGCACGTCAAGACGGTCCGCCGAGCTCACCGACATCTCGACGAACGGCGCTGACGTCAGACGGGGAATGCGAACTGCACGGACCGGCCCATGACGTCCGCCTGTGTCAGGCGCACCTTCACCTCGTCGCCCTCGGCCGGGTCGCCCGCGCACTTGGCGATCACCGACACGGCGGGCACGAACACCTCAGCTCCGCGCTTGCCGTTCGCGGCTCGCAGGACCGTCGCGTCGAACACCTCGCCGATGCGACCCGCGAGCAGAGAGGCCTCGGTGAGGTCCACGCACGCCCGGTCGACGCGGTTGGCCCGCGTGTCGGAGGCCCGCATCAGCGCCGGCAGGCCGGGCAGCGCCTCGCGGGCCCAGCCGGGGACTTGCCTGCCCGCGGAGACTGCCAGGCACACCTCGGCGGCGAACCGGTCCGACAGTCGCCGTAGCGGAGCCGTCACGTGCGCGTACGGACCACCGATGCCCGAGTGGCTCACCACGTCGGGCAGGTCGCCGTCGAACGCGACGTAGTCCGCCCCGCGCAGCAGGGTCGTCGCCTCGGTCATCAGCACGAGGGATGCGGCAGTGTTCGGATCGAGTCCGGCGAGGACGTCGCCGACCGCGGCGCCGTCGGGCCACACGACACCCAGTGCGCTCGCGGTGCGGCGCAACGATGCGACGGCGCTCGCCGCCGCGGGCGGCATCGTCCGGAGTACGCCGATGCCGGCGTCCAGCATCATCCGCGCCGCACACATGCCGGTGAGTAGCGACACCTCGGCGTTCCAGTCGTCGGCCTCGGTGCGCGGTTCGATCTCCACGCGCCACCCGTCACCGTCGGGGACGACGCGCTGCTCGGGTAGGCGCAGTTCGATGGCACCCCGGGCCACTGCCGCGGCCGCCCGCAGCCGGCCGAACTCCGGCAGCGCCGCGATCGACGGATGCAGTGCCCCGGATTCCGAGTCCGCCTGCACGGTGGCGTAATCGAACCGGGCAACCGAGCGGACCAGCGCCCGGACCACGGTCGCCTCGATCGGGTGGGCATCGCTGTCGAGGCGGATCCGCCACAGCGCGGCGGGCCGGATCAGCTCCGGCAGCAGACTCGCCGACCCCTCGGACAGCGGCCGGGGATGCAGCGGCACCGAGCCGTCGGGAAGGTAGACCGTCTGGCCGCGGCCCCGGGCGGCCAGGTCCAGCGCGCCGCCCGGCCGAACCACCGCGCCGACGTCGGCGATCGCATAGTGCAGAACGAACCCGGTCGCGGTCCGCTCTAGGTGCACCGCCTGGTCCAGGTCCATCGAGCCGGGCGGGTCGATCGTGACCAACGGCAACGCGGTCCGGTCCACCCGCTCGCCACGACAGACGTCCTCCGCCGCCGCCACCTCGGCGAGCACGGCTGCGGAGAACTGCTCTTCGAGCGCGAATTCGGCTCGGACCGAGCAGAAATCGACATCCGTGGCCGTCACCCGGGCCAGGCCGACGGTCCGAGAGGCCCCGGGTGTCCGAGGAGTGTCGGTCAGGCGTTCCACTCGTCGTCCGCGTCGTCCGCGGCCTTGTTCCGGTCCGCCGCGGTCTGCAGCGCACGCTCGGCGCTCTCACGGTCCGGGTAGGGCCCCATCCGATCGAAGACGTTGGCCGCCTTGCCCTGGCTGACCGATCCGTCGCTGAGGCTGAAGTACCACTGGTTGTCGTCGTCACTCATTCCATCAGTGTGCCCCGCAATGGGCGCCGCCACCACGGCATCCGCGATCGGCGCGTGACGGGTGCGTGTCATCACTGTGAAGTCGTGTAGGTAAGTCTGTGACAATCCGATCCGGACTGCTAATCTCGGCGCGTACTGCGCATTCACGCCGACGCCTCGCGTCACCTCAGTTTCGACGCGCTGGCGTCATAGATCGGAGCCCCCATGTCCTACATCATCTTCGATGCTCTCTTCCCCCACCTCGGCCAGGCAGGCGCCGAGTACTGGGCCAAGCTCCTGATGATCAATCCGATCGGCGGTTTCTTCCAGTAGGACTGGACGACGACGAAGGCCCCCGGTGTGAACCGGGGGCCTCTTTCGTATGGGCGGACGAGTTGGCGTGTAAGCCGGATCCTGTCCCCGGCGCTCACGCACCGGGTGGCGACCATCCATCTGGGCACACCGTTGCCGGGTACCTCGAGCAGTCCACCCGCAGGCTCGGGCGAGCAGCCCTCGAACACCTGCGCAGCCGCACACGCTGTCCCGGAGGACACCGGTGCGGCCTTCGACCTTGCTCCGGGCGGGGTTTACCTAGCCGCCCCGGTCACCCGGGGCGCTGGTGCGCTCTTACCGCACCTTTTCACCCTCACCGACGCCTGAGCGCCGGCGGTCTGTTTTCTGTGGCACTGTCCCGCGAGTCACCTCGGGTTGCCGTTAGCAACCGCCCTGCTCTGTGGAGTCCGGACTTTCCTCGGCCCCGGGCCTGGCACCTCGAGGGTGTCGGTTCCCGCAGCCGCGGCCGCCCAGCCAACTCGTCCGCACGACAAGACTACTGGGTGCCGACGCCGTGTCCGAACCCGCGGTGTCGGTGCTCCGCACTATCGTCGCGCCATGACGCGTTACGTGGCCCTTCTGCGAGGAATCAACGTCGGCGGTATCAACATCAAGATGGCCGACCTACGCCAGGTATTCGTCGACCTCGGGTTCGACGAGGTGAAGACGGTCCTCGCGTCTGGCAACGTCCTGTTCTCCTCGGACTCGACGGACACGGCGAGCCTGAAGGCGACTGTCGAGGCCTCGCTCCGGAGCGTCTTCGGCTACGAGGCGTGGGTGTTCGTCCTCGAGACGGCGACTCTGGCCGGGATCGTCGAGTCGTACCCGTTCGATCCGGAGCGCGAGGGCTGGCACCCGTATGTCATGTTCACCGCGGAACCGTCGGTGCTCGACGGGTTGCTCACGGTCCAGGAGGCACTGGACCCGGCGGTCGAGCGGATCGCGGGTGGCGATGGCGTCCTCTACTGGGAGGTGGAGCGAGGGATGACGTTGAAGAGCAGCTTCGGAAGGAACACCGGTAAGCCGAAGCTCAAGGCCGTTACCACCACCCGCAACCTGCGCACCCTGGTCAAGCTCCTGAAGTGAGCGTCGCGGCGATCCTGCTGGTGGCCGCGGTGCTGGTCTTCGCGATCGCCCGCCCGCGCGGGCTTCCGGAGATCGTGGTCGCCGGACCGGCCGCGCTCGTGGCCGTGGCGATCGGCGTCGTGACCCCGCAGCAAGCGTGGTCGGAGGTCACCGCGCTCGCTCCCACAGTCGGGTTCCTCGCGGCGATCCTGGTCCTCGCGCACCTGGCGGACGCGTCGGGCGTGTTCACGTGGGTGGCCGGCATCCTGACGCGGGACGGCACCCGCGGGCCTGTTCGCCTGCTCACGCTGGTGTTCGCGATCGCGTCCGTGACGACCGCCGTGCTGAGCCTCGACGCCACCGTCGTGTTGCTGACGCCCGTCGTGATCCGGGCCGCCCGCACGCTGCGGATGCCGGTCCGGCCGCACGCGTATGCCACCGCGCACCTGTCGAATTCGGCGTCGACGCTGCTACCGGTGTCGAACCTGACGAATCTGATCGCGTTCTCCGCGACCGGTCTGACGTTCGTTCACTTCACCGCGGTGATGGCGCTGCCGTGGGTGGTGACGATCGCGCTCGAGTGGATGGTGTTCCGAATCATCTTCCGCCGCGACCTGGCTCCGCCGGACGTCTCGGAGGCAATCGAGGTGCCCCGGGTGTCGTCCGACGTTCCGCCGCCCGTCCCGATCGCAGCGCTGTCGGTGCTGGCGGCGACGCTGGTCGGATTCACGATCGGCGGCCTCGTCGGCGTCGCGCCCGGATGGGTGGCCGCGGCGGGCGCACTGGCGCTCGCGGTCCCCGCGCTACGGGGCGGCCACACGACGCCCCGCCGGATGCTGTTCGCGGCCGACCTCTGGTTCTGCGCGTTCGTGCTCGCGCTCGGTGTCGTGGTCGCCGGGGTCGCGGCGGGACCGATCGGCGACTGGCTCGGCGGTCTGCTGCCCGAGCAGGCGAGCCTCGCGGGCATGCTCACGGTCGCGGTGATCGCGGCCGTCGCAGCCAATCTCCTCAACAACCTCCCCGCGACACTGCTGTTGCTCGCCGTCCTCGGGGCGGGTGCGCCGACCGGGCTGGTCCTGGCGCTACTGATCGGGGTCAACCTCGGCCCCAACCTCACCTATGTCGGATCGCTCGCGACCATGCTGTGGCGCCGCGTCGCGACCGCCGGCGGGTGCCGGCCCGAGCTCGGCACGTTCACCAAGCTCGGGCTGGCAACCACTCCCCTGACGGTCGTCGCGGCGACGACCGTGCTGTGGCTGGTCCTGTGAGCCGGCTCAGCGAGTCGGTTCGAGGGATTCGTCGGCGAACGGGTCACCCTGACGCGGAGCGTTGTACAGCTTCTCGTCGAGGATGCCCTCCCGCTTTGCGACGATCGTCGGGACCAGCGCCTGGCCCGTGACGTTGAGCGCGGTGCGGCCCATGTCGACGATCGGCTCGACTGCGAGCAGCAGACCGACACCGGCCAGCGGCAGCCCCAGCGTCGACAGCGTGAGCGTGAGCATCACCGTGGCGCCGGTGGTTCCGGCGGTGGCGGCCGAACCGATCACCGACACCACGACGATGAGCAGGTAGTCGGTGACGCTCAGGTCGATGCCGTAGAACTGGGCCACGAAGATGGCCGCGATCGCCGGGTAGACCGCCGCGCAGCCGTCCATCTTGGTGGTGGCGCCCAGCGGCACCGCGAACGACGCGTACTCGCGCGGCACACCCAGGTTGCGTTCGGTGACGCGCTCGGTGAGCGGCAGCGTGCCGATCGAGGAACGCGAGACGAAGCCCAGCTGGGTGGCGGGCCACACGCCGGAGTAGAAGTTCTTCACCGACAGCCCGTGCACGCGAATGATGATCGGGTACACGACGAAGAACACGATCGCCAGACCGATGTAGACGGCGATGGTGAACACGCCCAGCTGGCCGATCGCATCCCAGCCGTACGTCGCGACGGCCTTGGCGATCAGGGCCGCGGTGCCGATCGGGGCGAGGCGGATGATCCACCACAGCACCTTCTGCACGATCGCGAGCAGCGCGGCGTTGAAGTTCAGGAACGGTTCGGCCTTCTCGCCCACCTTGAGGGCGGCGATGCCGATCGCGATCGCGACGACGAGCAACTGCAGGACGTTGAAGCTCAGCGACGTCGTAGCCGAGAAGCCGGAGGCGGCGTCACCGGTGACGCTCGTCTTCGCGCCCAGTCCGAGGAAGTTCTGCGGCACCAGTCCGGTGAGGAACGCCCACCACGAGCCGCCGCTCTTGGGCGCGGACGCCGCGTCGGCGTCGACGGTCGTGTTGGATCCGGGCTGGGTGATCAGGCCGACGACGATGCCGACCAGCACCGCAATGAACGCGGTGATCGCGAACCACAGCAACGTCTGGACCGCGAGTCGGGCGGCGTTCGCGACGTTGCGCAGATTCGCGATGGAACTCACGATCGCCGTGAAGATCAGCGGGATCACGGCGACGGTCAGCAGCGCGACATAACTCGAGCCGAGCGTCTTGACAGTGCCGACGAGCCAGTTCTCGTTGCCGTCGGCGGCGTCGGGCATGGCGCGGGCGATGAGGCCGATCACGACGCCGAGGATCAGACCGGCGACGATCTGCGGGCCGAACGAGGTTGCCCACTTGGGCAGTGCGCGCCGGGGCGCGTCGAGGGTGGGGGCCGACATCAGGGCCTTTCGAGTGGAGATGTGGAGACGGCGGCGCACGACGACACGTGCGCGACCGAAGAGGGCGCGCGGAGGCTCGGAAGAAGGAGCCGTACCGGGACTCGGGGAGATCGACCGGGTGTCAGCGACAGACCGCGCTCGCCTGCAGACAGTTGTCGACGTAGCGGCGACAGGTCAGCAGGGCGTTCACAGCGGGCCAGGTTACGCCCGAACTCCACCCGTAATCCAATCGGGCACCCACCGTGTGGGAACAGCGGAGAATGGGTAGGCGGGATTCGAGCGCGTGTGCAGCCACCGGAGGTGGAATCGATGGACGAGCCCGAGGGCCTCGCCCGGACGACGACCCAACTGGCCGCGACCGTCGTCGCGGCCACCCTGCTCTTGATCGGACTTCTCGGTTTCGTCCCCGGCGTCACGACCGGTGTCGGCGACATCACGTGGGCCGGACCCGGAACCGACGCCCGAATGCTCGGCTGGATCGACGTGTCGGTACTGCACAATGTCGCCCACATCGCAGCCGGCGCCGTCGGGCTCGCGATGTCGCGCACGCTGGCCGCCGCCGAGATGTTCCTCATCGGCAGCGGCCTGCTGGCGGTGCTGCTGGCCGTCTACGGGCTGGTGATCGACGCCGAGACGGGGTCGAACTTCATGCCCATCGATTACGAGTCGAGCTGGCTCCATCTGCTCGCCGGGGTCACGCTGGTGTTCCTCGGAGTCGCGCTACCGCGCCGCGACGACGGTCCTACAAGTGCGACGTATCGTTGACCAGCCGCACCGACGAGCCGCCGTCCGGATAGAACTCGGCGACACTGAGCGACGCGAGGTCCAGGTGCAATCGGAACAGCAGTGACGGCCCGACGTCGAGCGCCAACTGCAGCAGCGTCTTGATCGGCGTCACGTGCGTGACGACGAGGATGTTCGTGCCCGCATACGACGCGGTCAGGTCGTCCCGGACCGCCTGGATCCGGGTGCGGACCTCGTCGAAGCTCTCGCCCTCCGGCGGGCGCACCGAGGTGTCCGACAGCCAGCGGCTGTGTAGGTCGGGGTCCCGCAGCTGGGCCTCGCCGAACGTCAGCCCCTCCCACTTGCCGAAGTCGGTCTCGATCAGTCCGTCGTGGAAGGTGACCGGCAGACCGAGGGCCTCAGCAGCCGCCGCGGCGGTTTCGCGGGCCCGGCCGAGCGGCGACGACACCACTGCGGCGATCGCGCCCTTGTCGGCGAGGCGCTGTGCCGACGATCGTGCCTGCGCGCGACCGAGGGCGGTGAGTGGCGGGTTGCCGTGTCCCGAGTAGCGCCGCTCGACGGACAGTTCGGTCTGGCCGTGTCGCAGCAGCAGCATGCGGGTGGGCGCCCCCATCGCGCCGGTCCAGCCGGGCGATGCGGTCGCAGCCTGCTGCGGTTCGGGCTGCGGCTCGGTTCTGTCCGCACCTGGCGCGACGCCGGACGTGATGGCATCCTCGCCGTCCATCGCTTGGTTGGCGAGACGATCGGCGTCCGAGTTCTCGGCGCGCGGGATCCAGGTGTACGTCACCCGCGCGAACCCGCCGGCCAGTTCCTGTGCCCGCTGCGCGAGCGGAATCATGTCCGGGTGCTTGATCTTCCACCGTCCGGACATCTGCTCGACGACGAGCTTGGAGTCCATGCGGACGTCCACCTCGTGCGCCCCGAGTTCGCGGGCGGCGGTCAGTCCCGCGATGAGTCCGCGATACTCGGCGACATTGTTGGTGGCGACGCCGAGGAACTCACGACGCTCGGCCAGCACCCGGCTGCGGCCGGCGTCGAAGACCACCGCGCCATATCCGGCCGGGCCCGGATTGCCCCGAGATCCGCCGTCGGCCTCGACGACGACCCGGTCCGAGCTCACAGACCGGACTCCTTGGTGCGCACCATGATTGCGCTGCACTCGGGGCACCGGACGACGACGTCAGCAGGGGTGGCGGCGATGCGGGCGAGCTCGCCGCGGTCGATCTCGATGCGGCACGCACCGCAGCGACGGGCCTGCAGCAGAGCCGCACCGACACCGCGCTCGCCACGCTGCTTCTCGTAGATCGCGAGTAGGTCGTCCGGGAACAGTCCGACCAGCCCGGCGCGATCGGTGTCGCACCGCTGCTGCGCCTTGTCCAGATCGGCGACGGCGTCGTCGCGGCGACGCTCGGCGTCGATCAGTTCGTCTTCGATCTGCGTCAGGCGTGCGCCCGCGTGATCGTGGTCGGCCTCCGATGCCTCACGACGCTCCATCACCTCGAGCAGTTCGTCCTCGAGCACGCTCTGCCTGCGCTCCAGGCTGGCGAGTTCGTGCTGCAGCTCGGACAGCTGCTTGGCGCCGACGGTGCCGCCCTCGAGCAGCTTTCGGTCGCGCGTCTCGCGCTGGCGGACGGCGTCCACCTCGCCCTCGAGCTTCTTGATGTCCCGATCCAGATCGTCGAGCACGATCTCCACGGACACAGCCGCGTCCTTACGGGAGAGCCGCTCCGCCTCGAGCCGCTCCACTTCCTGCTGCTCAGGCAGCGTGGAGCGACGATGCGCGAGCTGCGCCAGCTCGGTGTCCACACCGGCGAGCTGCAGAAGCTTGGACTGCACTGAGGGATCGACGTTCACGCGTGGAGGCTCCTGCTGTGTTCTTGTTGGTCACGAGTTCTCGAACGGGCCGAGATCAGGTGTCAACCGTACCCCCGACGGGGCGGCGCACCGACCACATCGGGCACCCGCTGTGACACACGTCAGTGGCAGGCGACGGTCCACGGGTCGGTGCGCAGTTCGGTCACGCGCACGTCCCATCCGTCGACGCCGGAGAAGCGGTCGTCGAGGACACCCTTGGCCTGCGCACACCACGGTTGTTCGCTGGCCCAGTGCGCCACGTCGACCAGGGCCGGGCCGCCCCGGCGGAGGTGCTCGTCGGCGGGGTGGTGCCGCAGGTCCGCCGTGACGTACACGTCGGCGCCCAGTGCGGTGACCGTGTCGAGTAGGGAATCACCCGAGCCGCCGCACACCGCGACGGTGCGGACGGCGCGGTCGGGGTCGCCCGCCGCACGCACACCCCACTCGGTCCGCGGCAGCGCCGCGGCGACCCGCGCCGTGAACTCGCGCAGGGTCTGCGGCTGCGGCAGCGCGCCGATGCGGCCCAGACCCCGGCTGCCGGGGAAGTCCGCCGTCTCGAACACGTCGAATGCCGGCTCCTCGTACGGGTGCGCGGCCCGCAGCGCCGACAGGATCCGGGCACGGGCCTTGCGCGGTGCGATCACCTCGAGGCGGTCCTCGCGCACCGCCTCGACCTCCCCGACCGCGCCGAGCGCCGGGTTCGCTCCCGGCAGCGGCCGGAACTGGCCGTCGCCGGTCACCGTCCAACTGCATTCGCGATAGTCGCCGAGTTCGCCGGCACCGGCCGCGAACAGCGCTTCGCGCACCCGAGCGGTGTCGGTGGTGGGGACCATCACCACCCACTTGTCGGTGACCGTGTCGGGGATCGGGATCAGCGGACGGGTGTCGACCAGGCCCAGTGCGCCGGCGAGCGCATCGGACACGCCCGGGTCGGCGCGGTCGGCGTTGGTGTGGGCGCTGTAGAGCGCACACCCGCCGCGGATCAGGCGGTGCAGCAGCGCGCCCTTGGGGGTGTGCGCGCCGACGGTATCGACGCCGCGCAGCAGCAGCGGGTGGTGCACCAGCAGCAGCTGGGCGCCGGTCGCGAGGGCCTCGTCGACGACGGCGGCGGTCGCGTCGACCGCGACGACCACCTTCCGGACCTCGTCGGCGGGGTCTCCGGCGACCAGCCCGACGGAATCCCACGACTCGGCGAGCGCGGGCGGATAGGCCTGCTCGAGCGCCGCGATCACGGAGGCCAACGTCGGGGTGGTGGTCGGTCGAGTCACAGGATCTCCCTCATCGTCGCGATCAGCTGTTGGGCCAGCGGGCGCGGTCGCACCGCCACCCGCAGGAAGTCGGGTCCCAGTCCCGGGAAGGTGTCACAGCGCCGCACCGCGACGCCCCGGGCGCGCAGGTGGGTGCGCATGCGTTCGCCGTCGGGCAACCGCAGCAGCAGGAACGGTGCCATCGCCGGAGTGTGCGCGTGCACGCCCGCCGCCCGCAGCAGGTCCACCATCGTGTCGCGGTGGTGCTCGATCTTCGCCGCCATCTCGCCGGCCTGCGCGACGGCCGCCGGTTCGCTGCACGCGGTGATCGCCTCGAGTTGCAGGCTGCCGACCGGCCAGTGCGGGCGGCCCACCGTCAGCCGGTCCAGCACGTCGGGGTGGCCCAGCGCGTACCCACAGCGCAGGCCGGCCAGCGCCCACGTCTTCGTCAGGCTCCGCAGCACCACGACGTCGGGCAGCGACAGGCCCGCCACCGACTCGCTCTCCCCCGGCACCGCGTCCATGAACGCCTCGTCGACGACGAGGATGCGACCGGGGCGGCGCAGCGCGAGGACCTCGTCGGCGCGGTGCAGCACCGACGTCGGGTTGGTGGGGTTGCCGAGCACCACGAGATCCGCGGACTCGGGAACCGCCGACGGATCGAGCACGTACGGGGCGTCGAGTGTCACGTGCGTGACGGGGACCCCGGCCTCACGCAGCGCGAGTTCGGGTTCGGTGAACGACGGGTGGATCAGCGCGGCCTCACGCGGCGCGAGCCGCGGCAGCATCGCGAAACCCTCGGCGCCGCCGGCCAGCGGCAACACCTCCTGCGGTTCGCGACCGTGCCGGGCCGCCACCTGCTCGCGGGCCCGGAGGTCGGCTTCCGCGGCCGGGTAGCGGCCGAGCCCGGACAGTGCGTCGGCGAGCCTGCGCCGCAGCCACTCCGGCGGGCCGTCACCCTGCACGTTGACCGCGAAGTCGAGCAGACCGGGGCTCGCCTCGGCGTCGCCGTGGTGGCGCAGACGCGCGAGTGTGTCCACCGCTGACGAACCGAATTCCATAGCCGTCGAGCCTACGGCGCGAGCCGGTGCGCGCCGCCGCGGGCGTCTGAGCACAATGAACGAGTGACAACCTCCGCTTCACCCCTCGCCCCCGTCCTGTTGTTCGACCTCGACGGCACCCTCACCGACTCCGCGCTCGGCATCCACAACGGCTTCCGGCACGCCCTCACGGCGGTCGGCCGTCCCGAGCCGACGGCGGACATGCTCGCGACGGTGATCGGCCCGCCGCTCATGGACTCGATGCGCGGCATGGGTCTGGACGACGCCGCCACCGCCGGTGCGCTGGCGGCGTACTTCGAGCGCTACGACGCGGTCGGCTGGTCCGAGAACGAGGTCTACGACGGGATCGAACCGATGCTCGCGGCCGCCCGCGACACCGGGGCGCGGATGGCGGTCGCGACGTCGAAGACCGAGAAGTTCGCCATCCGGATCCTCGAGCACTTCGGGCTCGACCGCTACTTCGAGGTGATCGGCGGTGCCAGCAGCGACGGCGCGCGACGCGCCAAGTCCGACGTCATCGAGCACGTCCTCGGCGGGCTGGGACTGCCCGCGACGCCCGGCAGCACTCATGACGTCGTGATGATCGGCGACCGTGAGCACGACGTCCACGGCGCCGGACACTGGGGCATTCCGACGGTGTTCGTCGAGTGGGGCTACGGCACCGCCGAGGAGGCGCGGGCCGCTCGGTGGTCGGCCCCGACGGTGGCCGACCTCACGCGCATCCTGACCCGGGCGGCATGACATGAGCATGATTCACGTCACCTTCGTATGCACCGGCAACATCTGCCGGTCGCCGATGGCGGAGCGGATCTTCGCCGAACACGTAGTCCGTGCGGGCCTCGACGACCGGGTCCGCGTCACGAGCGCCGGCACCCACGGCTATCACGTCGGCGACGGCGCGGACCCACGCACCGACAAGATCCTCGAGGCCGCCGGGTACCCGACCGGGCATCGTGCCGCCCAGGTCGACGACGATCATCTGTCCGCCGACCTGGTGGTTCCGCTCGACCGCGGGCACGACCGGATCCTCGCCCGACTCGGTGTGCCCACCGAGCGGCGTCGACTGCTGCGCAGCTTCGACCCCGATGCGGACGGCGATTCGGTCCCCGACCCGTACTACGGCGATCTGACCGATTTCGAACTCGTGCGCGATCAGATCGAGGCCGCCGTGCCGGGCCTGCTGGACTGGGTGCGGGAGAACTGACCTGCGCACGAGCCAGTACCGTGGTACCCGTGCGAAGGCTGACATTTCTGCTGCGACCCGGCTGGCTGGCATTGGCAGCCGTGGTGGCCGGTTTCGCCTTCATGTGTTTCACCGTGCTGGCCCCGTGGCAGCTGGGTAAGAACACCAGGAACGAGGAGCGCAACAGCCTGCTCGAGCAGTCGCTGAATGCGGAAGCCGTGTCGATCGACACGCTGCTCGACGCGAACGGTCCCGTCGCGAACGACGAGTGGCGCAAGGTCCTCGCGACCGGCACCTACGTCCCGGACAGCGACCTGCTCGTGCGGCTGCGCTCGGTCGAGGACAAGCCCGCTTTCGAGGTGCTCACGCCGATGCGCCTCGACGGCGGCGACACCCTGCTCGTCAACCGCGGTTACGTCCGGCCCGAGCAGGGCACCGAGGCGCCGCCCATTCCGGCACCTCCCACCGGCGAGGTGACCGTCGAGGGCCGAATCCGAATGTCGGAGGGCACCGTTCCCGGCAAGGAGCCGATCACCGAGTCCGGTACCCGGCAGGTGTACTACATCGACTCCGGTCAGATCGGGCAGTTCGTCGGCACCGATCTGTTGAACGGCTACCTGCAGTTGGACGACGCCCAACCGGGCGGCCTCGGCACCATCCCCCTGCCGCAGATGGACGCGGGCCCGTACCTGTCGTACGGCCTGCAGTGGCTGGCGTTCGGCATCATGGCCCCGCTCGGTCTCGCGTACTTCGTGCGCGCCGAACTGCGCGAGCGCCGCAAGTCGAAGCAACAGCGGGCAGCGGCGGCGGTTCCGGGTCCGGTTCCCGATGCACCCGCACCGCGTCCTTCCGTTCCCGAGCCTTCCATCCCCGAGCCTTCCATCCCGGAGCCGTCGGTTCCGGAGAGCCCGGCACCCGCGCCCGCCGAGGCTGCGAGCGCCCCCGTCGACGACTTCCAGCTTCCGTCCCGGCGCGGGCTGCGCAAGAAGAACAAGACCGAGGAAGCACCGCTGACGGAGTCACAGGCCAAGCTCGCGGACCGCTACGGCAAGAACCGCTGACACTCGAATTCCTTCACATCGAACCCGATGATCCGGTCCGCGAGTGCGTCGTCGGGTCCGGCGCCGCGGAACCGGTCGAGTGACGATCGGTCCTTCCACACCTCGAGCACGGTGATGCGGTCGGCGAGCAACAGATCCGGCCCCAGCGCGAAGTCGACGCAGCCGGGCGTCGACCGTGCCTGCTCGACGACGTCCCGGCACGAGTCCAGGTAGGCCGCGCGATCCTCCGCCGCCACCGTCAGGTGTCCCGCCACGATGATCATGGTGTGCGCTCCGTTCGTCAGGATGTCTGTCTGTACTGACTCCGCCGGCGGCACGAACTCGTCGCGGGCCTCCTCAGCGACGGCGGACGACGGCCAGCGCCAGGACCGCGGCGGTAACCGCCGCACCCGCCTGCACCACCGACGACAATCGGACGGCGCGTTCGAGATCGGCCGTCACGGGCGCCGGCCCCGACCCCAGTTCGGGACGCATCTCCACGCCGTGTGGGTAGTCGGTCCGGCCGCCGAGCATCACACCCAGCGCGCCGGCCGTCGATGCCTCGGCGACGCCGGCGTTGGGGCTCGGGTGCTTCGCCGCGTCCCGCCGCCACGCGTCCCACGCGCCGCGAGCCGATCCCCCGACCAGGGGTGCGACCGCGACGGTCAAGGCGCCGGTGAGCCGCGCGGGCGCCAGGTTGACCACGTCGTCCCAGCGAGCCGCGGCCCACCCGAACCGCAGGTACTTGTCGTTGCGGTAGCCGATCATCGCGTCGAGCGTGTTCGACGCCCGGTACGCGAGCAGTCCGGGTACACCGCCGACTGCGCCCCAGAACAGCGCGCCGACGGTCGCGTCGGAGGTGTTCTCCGCGACCGATTCGAGGGTGGCGCGGGCCAGTCCGTCGGCGTCGAGCACGCCGGGGTCACGGCCGCACAGCGACGGCAGCAGGTCCCGCGCCGCCGTCAGATCGCCGGCATCGAGGAGGCGCGCCATCGTGCGACCGGCGCCGGCGAGGGAGGTGCCACCCAGCACGGTCCACGTCGCAGCGGCGGTCACCGCAGCCTCCCCCGCCCAACCTGCACGACGTCCGAGACGCTCGGCGCACACCCCTACCGCGGTTGTCGCCCCGACCAGGATCGCGGTGTGCGCGGCGCCCGAGAGCTTGCTGTCGGCGTAGGTGCGCTTCTCGACGGCCATCGCGGTCCGGCCGAAGCCGGCGACCGGATGTCCGCGCCGCGGATCACCGAATACTCGATCGGCGGCGTACCCCAGCAGCAGTCCCGCCGCACGGGCCGTGGGGCGGGGGCGACGGACCGGCGAGCGTGGAGAGCGAGACACGTCGGTAGTTGTATCAACCGCGCCATCGGGCGACCGCGTCACACCCCGATATTCGACAGGTGTTCTCCGCGGTCGCGCTACCGCTCGTATCCCCGCCGCATGTCGTCGACGATGCGCGGCCGGTCGAGGGTCGACGGCTCGAGGTCGCGCCGCTGGCGATCGAGGGAGAACACGGCGGACGCCGCGAGGGTCGCCTCGTCGAGGAAGCGGCGCGGTGCCGCCGACGGCGAGAGTTCCAGGGCCGGTGGCGGTCCGGACTGCGCGAGGACGTAACCCCAGTCGCCGAAGCTGGGCACGTAGGCGTGGTACGGCGTCACGCCGAGACCCACCGATTCGACGGTGCTGACCGTGCGCCAGTAGGCGTCGGGGGTCGAGTACGGGCTGCCCGACTGCACCACCATCAGCCCACCGGGATTCAGTGCGGCCCCGACCAACCCGTAGAACTCGGTGGAGTACATGCGGCCCAGCGTCGGGGTGTCGGGGTCGGGCAGGTCGACGATCACGGCGTCGAACCCGTCCCCGGGCCGCTCACGCAGCCACCGGAACGCGTCGTCCGTCACCACCTGCACCCGGTCGTCCTCGAGCGCGCCGCCGTTGAGATCACGAAGTCGGGTGTTCGCCAGGTCCAGCACCGCGGGATCCAGCTCCACCTGGACGATCTCGCGGATCCCGTCCTGACGCAGCACCTCTCGCGCCGCGAGGCCGTCGCCGCCGCCGAGGATCAGCACGCGCTGCGGATCGCGCGCGAGTGCCGGGTACACGAGTGTCTCGGTGTAGCGGTGCTCGTCGCGGCTCGAGAACTGCAGATCGCCGTCCAGGTAGAGGCGGACGTCGCCGGAACGCTCGGTGACGATGATCTCTTGATATTGCGAGCGCTGCGCGTACACCACCGGGTCCGGGTAGAGGCGCTGGCGCGACGTCGTCTCGATGTCCGACGCGCGCACCAGCAGGGTGCCGAGCAGCGCCGCGGCGAGCAACAGCGCCAGCATCGCCGCGGCCCGTGCGACCGGCTTCAGGTGTCCGCGCAGCAGGAACAGCGCGGCGACGGCCGCGGCCACCAGGTTCACCATGCCGGTGAGCGCGGTCCCCCGGATCAGTCCCGCCGCCGGCAGTAGAAGGAACGGCCACGCGAGGCCGCCGATCAGGGCACCCGCGTAGTCGGCGGCGTTGAGATTGGCGAGCACCTTGCCGGTGTCGGCCGCGTCGGTGTCGCGGCCGGTCTGCAACAGCGTCATGAGCAGCGGCACCTCGGCGCCGACCAGCATGCCGATGGCCGCAGTCGCGAGCACCAGGACCCACGTCGACGATCCCAGGAACGTGAACGCGACGTACAGCGCCGCGGCGCTCACTCCGCCGACCAGGCCCAGCGCCACCTCGACCGCGACGAACGACGGCGCGGCACGCGAGAGCAGCGGCTTGGCCGCCAGCGCGCCCAGCCCCAACGCCGCGACGAATCCCGCGACGATGAGCGAGGTTTCGGTGATCCCCCCGCCGGTCAGGCTCGCCGACAGCGTCAGCAGCGCCAGTTCGTACACCAGCCCGCACGCAGCGCACGCGGCGACGGCGGCGAGCAACAGCACCCGCGACCTCCGCCCCAGCGCGGGGGCGGCCGCCGGGGCCTGCGGCGGAGCGGCCACGGTCACGACAGGGCGGCGGCGTTGACCAGGCCCACCGAGAACAGGGTCACCGCGACGGCCCATGCCGCGCCGCACATGCGGGGTTCGGCCACCAGCGCGACGAGTCGTCCGGGCAGCAGCACGTTCATGATCGCCAGCGCAGCGGCCTGCAGGACCACACCCACGACGCCGTAGACCAGCGAATCGGCCAACCCCTGCGCGAACCCGTCGGAGCTCGTCATGATCGCGGTGACCACGATGATCGCCAGCGACAGATGGTTCGCACCGAGCAGCAGGGCCGCGTTGGGGTTCTTCTCGACGTACACCTGGTGACGCAGGTTGCCCGGGGTGAGTGCGTCGAGCATCGCGAAGCCCGCCGCCAACACGGCCACCCCGACCGCGAAGAACGCGAGGGTGGCGAGCACGCCCCCGACCATCGGCAGGAACTCGACGGTTCCGATCTCGGTGGCGGCGGCCAGGTTCGTCACGGTCATGTTCGCGCTCCCGGGTTGCTGAGTGAGGATGGTCATTTCGCGTCCCCGGATCCCCCGGAGGTGTTGCCTGCGGCCGGCGATCCGGGCGTGAATCCGGGCCCGAGATAGACGAAATGCCCGCCGCGGTAACGGCCGTCGAGGTCCTCGACGGAGATGTTGCTGCCGCCGCCCGCGGCAGGGCCGACGGTGACGATGTCGTCGTTGTAACGCAGGTACTCGTTGCCGCCGTCGGCCTTTCGCGCCGACGGTTGGTCCTCGTCGACGATGCGCGTCGCCACCGTGCCGACAGGGTCCGGCGACCAGTAGTTGGTGATGTCGCCCTGCGAGCCACGGTTCTCGAAGTTGTCAGCCAGGTGGTCCCGTACGCTGCTGCTCCCGCCGCATCCGGCGGTGAGCAGCACGACGGCAGTGAGGACCGCGCCGGCCGCGGCCCGCCTCACGGCCGCCACCGACTCTCGGTCGAGACGACGGTTCCGCCGCCGGGGCCGGGATACAGATGCCAGGTGCGCCAGTGCCATTCGCCGGCATCCGCGCTGGCGGTCAGGGCGGTCAGCGCGTCCCGATCTCCCGGGAACGCGCCGCACACCCACTGCTCCCCCGAAGCCTCGTCGCGGAGGGTCGCGGCGCGCCGCCGGAACTCGTCCTCCGCCACCAGCTCGGTGCGGGAGACGAACCGATAGCCCTGCTGCTCTTCCACTTCCGGCAGTCGTGTGCCGCCGGACCGCACGGCGTCGCACGACACCTGCTCGGTCAGCACCCGTCCGCCCGATTCGGCGACCACCACGTGCGACGCCCCCAGCACACCGAGCATCACGGATCCCGCGATGTCGTCGTGCAGGGACAGCGCGGCCAGCGCCGCGGGCGCGGGTGCGCCCAGCACGAGGCCCAACGCGCCGGCATCCACATCCGTCGGTGCGACGTCGAGGAGATGCACGCTCATTCTGCGGGACCGGAATGAATCACCGTCAGTTCGCTGCGGGTGACAGCGCGGCCGGTGGAGACCTCCCACGAGGAAGTCTTGGCCCACCGCTCGAACGCGAGCAGGCCTGTCTTGTCTGCGGTCTCGTAGTCGGCGTAGTCCATAGACCCGGTCGGCGCCGTGCCGGTGGTGCCCTCGGCGGTGAACCGGGCCGAGCCCGACTCGATCTTCCGATAGACGCGGTCGTCGAGGACGACGTCGCCGCCCGGCTCCAGGCCGGTCCCCTCGCGGCGCATCCACAGCGTCATCTCGAGTTCGCCCTCGTCGTCCTCGACGGTGAGCCAGCGGCGCCCGGTGGAGCCGTCCAGCAGGTGTTCGCGCCACTGGTAGCCCTCCTCGTCGAGGACGATGGTGCCGCGCACGACATGGTCGATGCCGGCGTAGGTGACGATGTCGCCGACCCCGATCTTGTGCGGGTCGTAGACCTCCGGGTAGTCGGCAAGCGGATCGACGCGGCGAGGGGTCGCCGGCTTCCTCGTACGCAGCACGAACACGAAGATCCCGGCAACCAGCACCAGAATCAACAGGACGACAAGCAGAATCAACACACCCATGCGGACATTTCCCCCATACTCGAAGTGTTCCGGGCCGACCCTACCTGCGCGTCGCGGGCGCATTCCAGCCCCGACTTCGGACAGCCTTCCATTGCTGGTCGAGCGCGCGCGAGCGCAATAGTCTTCGAGATGTGACCTCGCGCAAGGAGTCGCCCGATCAAACCGGTCCTGTCGGCGTCCACGACGCGGAACCGCACCTGGGTTCCCTGTCGTCGCGCCTGAACTGGTTACGGGCGGGCGTGCTGGGCGCCAACGATGGCATCGTCTCGGTCGCCGGCCTGGTGGTCGGTGTGGCGGCCGCGACCACCGATCGGGGGCCGATCCTCACCGCGGGCCTGGCCGGTCTCGCGGCCGGCGCGGTGTCGATGGCGCTGGGCGAGTACGTCTCGGTGAGCACCCAGCGCGACACCGAGCGGGCGCTGCTCGCCAAGGAGAAGCTCGAGCTGTCGACCATTCCCGACGCCGAACTCGAGGAACTCGCGTCGCTCTACGAGGCGAAGGGGCTGTCCCCCGAAACGGCACGGATGGTCGCGGAGGAACTGACCGAGCACGACGCGTTCGCCGCGCACGCCGAGGCCGAGTTGGGCATCGACCCGGACGAGCTCACCAATCCGTGGCAGGCCGCCGGCGCGTCGGCAATCTCGTTCACCGTGGGTGCGATCCTCCCGATGCTTGCGATCCTGCTACCCCCGGCCACTGCCCGGATCCCGGTTACGTTCGTGGCGGTGCTCATCGCGCTGGCGATCACGGGCAGCCTCAGCGCCCGGCTGGGCGGCGCACGCCGGTCCCGCGCCGTGCTGCGGGTGGTGGCGGGCGGCGCGCTCGCGATGGCCGTCACCTATGGGATCGGGCAGCTACTCGGCGTCGCGGGCGTCTGACGCGGGCGCCCCGAGCAGCCATTCCTCGAACGTCTCGTTGCACAGGCACGCCGGCGACCGCCGCTCCCGCAGTACCGCGATCGCCCCCGCCGGGTCCGCCTCGTCGGACAGCACCATCGCCCGCCCGGCCACGAGGCTCGAGCGGTTGAGTCCCACCTGGCAGTGAACCAGCACCGGCCCGGTCTGCCGGCACACGTTCACCCACGCCGCGAGCGCGTCCACCTGTTCGAACCCCTGCTCGGCGCTGTCGTACATGCGCACGTACATCTCGGAGTCGACGGTGTGCCGGATGTCGTACTGCTCCCACGGATAGAGGGAGACGAGGTGCGTGACGAAATCCGGCAGCACCAGCCCCTCCCGGCAACCGCCCTGCCACAGGTTGTCGGCGATCTCGCTGATCACCGGGACGTCGAAGGGCAGGTGTTTGTGCGCGGTGATCCCGACAAGATGCTGCCGCATCGGGTTCAGTGTGATGTCGATCGCTGTCGGATCGACGGTGGGGTCCGTCGCCATCTTCGTCCGTTCCGTCGTGGTCCCTCCAGTATCGGCTCGGCCGGGACAGGATTCGGTGTGAACGAACGTGAAAAACCCCGCATCGCAATGCGCGAGTGCGGGGTTCCGATGTGGGCGCGGAGGGTTTCGAACCCCCGACCGCTGGTGTGTAAAACCAGAGCTCTACCACTGAGCTACACGCCCGAAATCCGGCGACGCAATGTCGCCGGATTCGCATTCAGGACTTTAGCGCGGTGAGCGCTTTCTCCCAAGCTGCCTGGTCACGGGGTTCGCCGGGGCCGTTCATCTCGGCGAACCGGATGACGCCTTCCTTGTCGATCGCGAAGGTGCCGCGATTGGCGAATCCGAGTTTGTCGTTGAAGACCCCGTACGCCTCGGCGACGGCTCCGTGCGGCCAGAAATCCGACAGCAGCGGGAACGTGTAGCCCTGCTCGGCGGCCCAGATCTTGTGGGTCGGCGAGGGGCCCACCGAGATCGCGAGAATCTCGGCATCGTCGTTCTGGAACTTCGGAAGCTCGTCGCGCACGCGGCACAACTCGCCCTGGCAGACACCCGTGAACGCCAGCGGATAGAACACGAGAAGGACGTTCTTCTCACCGCGGAAGTCCGACAGCGTCACTTCCTGGTTGTTCTGATCCTTGAGCGTGAAATCGGGCGCGACTGCGCCCACCTCGAGAGGCATGCCTGTTCCTAACGTCGGGTACGGCAGCACATCCGTCACGACCAACGTACGCCGTGCGGAAGTGAGTGGAAGAGAGATCTGGAGGTCAGCGCTTGGGCGCGCGGGCCTTCGGCTGTACCAGCCGGCTGCCGCTCCACATCCCGAGGTTCGCAGCCGAGGTCTGGGTCAGACCTGCTGTGGGTGCGGACTCGGCGATCTCGCTGGGTTCGACGTGTCCGGGCTGGCCGGTCTTGGGGGTGAGAACCCACACAAAACCGTCATCGGACAGCGGACCGATGGCGTCCATCAGTGCGTCGACCAGATCACCGTCCCCCTCGCGCCACCACAGCAGCACGACGTCCATGACCTCGTCGGAGTCCTCGTCGACCATCTCCCCACCGATGGCCGCTTCCACCTCCGCGCGCAACTCATCGTCGGTGTCCTCGTCCCAGCCCAGTTCCTGAACCGCCATATCGGGGGTAATGCCAAGCTTCTGAGCGTAGTTCTGGGCGTCCGCCGCGGCGACCACGGTGGTGTCCTCCTCTGTTCGGTCGGTCGCAGCCTCCCGCTTCATGCCTCGCGCGAGCCTGCAAACCTCTGGTGGCGATCGAGCATCCGTCGATCAATAGGTGAAAGCGAACATGGTCGGAGGCTTTCGCGCAAGCCGACGACCCCGAAAACCTCGAGAAAGTCTCGCCGGATGCCCGAGAATCGCCGCGAACTGGACGTTCGCGGGGCAGGTCGAGCCGCCACGACGCGCCGGGTACCGGACAACAGGAGCGGGGGTGCCACGCGGCTGTGGATGGTGAAAGATGAGGGCTGCGCCATATTCATATGGAAAGTCGGCCGGCCCTAACAAGGACCGTCCGGATGGAGCGGACGTGACACCGCGCGTCCCACCACAATGAGGAGCACACCTTGTCAGACCTGATCCAGGGGCCCGCGTCTCAACCGAACGCCGACACACCGGGCGTTTCCGGAGCGGTCCAGCCACCTGCTGCGAACGCGCAGCCCGGCGCCGACGGCCGGGTTCGCGTCATCCGCGAGGGCGTGGCGTCCTACCTGCCGGACATCGATCCGGACGAGACCACGGAGTGGCTCGAATCGTTCGACGGTCTGCTCGACCGTTCGGGATCGGCCCGTGCCCGCTACCTGATGCTGCGCCTGCTCGAGCGCGCCGGGGAGAAGCACGTGGCAATCCCCGCACTGACGTCGACCGATTACGTCAACACGATCCCGACCGAGAACGAGCCGTGGTTCCCCGGTGACGAAGACGTCGAGCGTCGGTATCGCGCCTGGATCCGCTGGAACGCCGCCATCATGGTGCACCGCGCGCAGCGGCCCGGGGTCGGCGTCGGTGGCCACATCTCGACGTACGCGTCGTCGGCCGCGCTCTACGAGGTCGGCTTCAACCACTTCTTCCGCGGCAAGGACCATCCGGGCGGCGGCGACCACATCTTCGTCCAGGGTCACGCGTCCCCGGGCATCTACGCGCGCGCGTTCCTCGAGGGCCGGATCCCGGCCGAGCAGATGGACGGCTTCCGCCAGGAGGCCAGCCACGCACAGTCCGGCGGCGGCCTGCCGTCTTACCCGCATCCGCGCCTGCTCCCGGACTTCTGGGAGTTCCCGACGGTGTCGATGGGCCTAGGCCCGATGAACGCCATCTACCAGGCGCGCTTCAACCACTACCTGCACGATCGCGGCGTCAAGGACACCGCGGATCAGCACGTGTGGGCGTTCCTCGGCGACGGCGAGATGGACGAGCCGGAGTCGCGCGGTCTCGCGCACGTCGCGGCCACCGAGGGCCTCGACAACCTGACGTTCGTGATCAACTGCAACCTGCAGCGTCTCGACGGCCCGGTCCGCGGCAACGGCAAGATCATCCAGGAGCTGGAGTCGTTCTTCCGCGGCGCCGGCTGGAACGTCATCAAGGTCGTATGGGGTCGCGAGTGGGACTCGCTGCTGCACGCCGACAAGGACGGCGCGCTCGTCAACCTCATGAACGAGACGCCGGACGGTGACTTCCAGACGTACAAGGCGAACGACGGCGCGTTCGTCCGCGAGCACTTCTTCGGACGCGACCCGCGCACCAAGTCCCTCGTCGCGGACATGACCGACCAGGAGATCTGGAACCTCAAGCGCGGCGGTCACGATTACCGCAAGATCCACGCAGCGTACGCGGCGGCGATGGCGCACAAGGGCCAGCCGACGGTCATCCTGGCGCACACCATCAAGGGCTACACCCTCGGCAAGCACTTCGAGGGCCGCAACGCGACGCACCAGATGAAGAAGCTGACGCTCGACGACCTCAAGCGTTTCCGCGACATCCAGCGCATCCCGATCTCCGACGCGGAACTCGAGAAGGATCCGTACCTGCCCCCGTACTACCACCCGGGCACGGATTCGCCGGAGATCCAGTACATGCTGCAGCGCCGCAAGGCGCTCGGCGGGTTCCTGCCGTCGCGCCGCACCGACGCCGCACCGCTCGCGCTGCCTGCGGACAAGACCTACGACGTCGTGCGCAAGGGCTCGGGCAAGCAGGAGATCGCGACGACGATGGCGGTCGTGCGCATCCTCAAGGAGCTGTTGCGCGACAAGGAGATCGGCAAGCGAATCGTGCCGATCATCCCCGACGAGGCTCGCACGTTCGGCATGGACTCGTGGTTCCCGTCGCTGAAGATCTACAACCGCAACGGGCAGCTGTACACGTCGGTCGACGCCGAACTGATGCTCGCCTACAAGGAGAGCTCGGTCGGCCAGATCCTGCACGAGGGCATCAACGAGGCCGGCTCGACGTCCTCGTTCACCGCGGTCGGCACGTCGTACGCCACGCACGGCGAGCCGATGATCCCGGTCTACATCTTCTACTCGATGTTCGGGTTCCAGCGGACCGGCGACGGCCTGTGGGCCGCGGCGGACCAGATGGCCCGCGGCTTCGTGCTCGGCGCCACCGCCGGCCGCACCACCCTCACCGGTGAGGGCCTGCAGCACGCCGACGGCCACTCGCTGCTGCTCGCGTCCACCAACCCGGCAGCGGTGTCCTACGACCCGGCGTTCTCGTACGAGATCGCGCACATCGTCAAGGACGGCCTGCGTCGCATGTACGGCGGCACGCCCGGCACGGACGGGTTCGGTGGCGAGAACATCTTCTACTACCTGACCGTCTACAACGAGCCGTACCAGCAGCCGGCAGAGCCCGAGAACCTCGACGTCGAGGGCCTGCTCAAGGGCATCTACCTGTTCAAGCCGGCAGAGATTTCCGGCGACCAGGAGGGGCGCTCCGCACCGCGGGCACAGATCCTGGTCTCGGGCGTCACGATGCCCGACGGTGTGCGGGCGCAGCAGCTGCTCGCGGACGAGTGGGGCGTGGCCGCGGACGTGTGGTCGGTGACGTCGTGGGGCGAGCTGCGCCGCGACGGCGTCGAGTGCGAGCGCTCGGCACTGCACAATCCCGGCGAGGATGCGCCGACGCCGTACGTGACCAAGGCGCTCTCGCAGGCGCAGGGCCCGTTCGTCGCGGCCTCCGACTGGATGCGCGCGGTGCCGGACCAGATCCGTCAGTGGGTGCCCGGCTCGTACACGACGCTCGGCACCGACGGGTTCGGCTTCTCGGACACCCGCACGGCCGCGCGGCGGTTCTTCAACGTCGACGCCGAGTCGATCGTCGTCGCCGTCCTGTCGGCGCTGGCGAAGTCCGGTGAGGTCGACCGGTCGAAGGCCGTCGAGGCCGCCGCTCGGTACCGAATCGACGACGTGCTGGCCGCGCCGGTCTCGACGTCGGATCCCGGCGTCGCCTGAACGGAGACGATCACCCGGCCGATCGGCCACTGAACGCGCCCGTCGCCTGCACGAGTGTCCCCCGGACCTCACGCAGGCGGCGGGCGTAAGTTCCTTTCATGGCCGAGGATCAGCCCGAGACGTCGAACAGCTCACCGGAGCCGCCCACGCTGCACGAGGCGCCGGCGCCCACTCCGGCGCGACGTGTCCGCTATCAGCCCCCCGTCGCCGGGACGGGTGGCCGGCCCACCCGCGATTCACTGCCCGACGCTCTGCTGCGCCGGGTCAAGCAGTTCTCCGGACGGCTGTCGACCGAGGCGATCGCTTCGATGCAGGACCAGCTGACGTTCTTCGCGGACCTCGATGCGGAGCAGCGCGCGAGCGTCCAGATGATCGTCCAGAAGTCGGTGGTCAACTTCCTCGAGTGGCTCACCGACTCCGACAGCGACATCCGCTTCACCATCGACGCCTACCAGGTGATTCCGCAGGATCTCGCCCGCCGCCTGACGCTGCTGCAGACGGTCGACATGGTGCGCGTGGCGATGGAGTTCTTCGAGCAGCGGCTGCCGGCGCTTGCCCGCAACGACCGTCAGCTCGTGGCCCTCACGGAGGCGATTCTGCGGTATGGACGCGAGCTCGGATTCGCCGCCGCCTCGGTGTACGCCAGCGCCGCCGAGTCCCGCGGCGCATGGGACACCCGGCTGGAGGCGCTGGTCGTCGATGCGGTCGTGCGGGGCGATACCGGGTCCGACCTGCAGTCGCGCGCGGCAACGCTGAACTGGGACGCCACCGCACCGGCGACGGTCATCGTCGGCACACCCCCACCCGAAGAGGGCGTGTCGGTGATCGGCACCGTGCACACCACCGCGCAGCGCCACGACCGCGGGGCGCTCGCGGTGATCCAGGGCGAGCGGCTCGTCCTCGTCGTCAGTGGCGAGTTGCACGGCAGCAAGGCGGCTCGGGAGTTCATGACCGATCTGATGGACAAGTTCTCCGGCGGCCCCGTCGTGATCGGTCCGACGACCCCGAGCCTGGGTGCCGCACACTTCAGCGCAGTCGAGGCGCTGGCGGGAATGGAAGCCGTCGTGGGCTGGCGCGGGGCTCCCCGGCCGGTGTTCGCTGCCGAGCTTCTGCCCGAACGAGCCCTGCTCGGAGACACCGCAGCGGTCGCCGCCCTGAATGAGCATTTGATACAGCCGCTCGCCGCCGCCGGATCGTCGCTGTCGGACACGCTCGACGCCTATCTGGACTCCGGCGGCGCCGTCGAGGCATGTGCCCGTCAGCTGTTTGTTCATCCAAATACGGTCCGCTATCGATTGAAGCGAATTTCAGAAATCACGCGCCGAGATCCCACGAACCCACGCGATGCGTATGTGCTCCGCGTCGCAGCCACAGTCGGCCGACTTGCCCAAACGCACGTTCAAACGTCGACTTCCGACACATCAGTCACAAAATTCGCAATCCGGAACGTCGGAACGTAACGCGAGAGCGCCCGATTTCGATAGCCGCCGCTGACGTGGATTTTTGTAGGAACCCTACAAAACACGTGTCCAGGTTTCATGGCCGACAACATCTCGCAGACGTCCACCCGAGGTGTTCCCTGGATAGCGTGATTTCGTTGCTAGCCCCGGGTCAGGGCTCACAGACACCCGGCATGCTCAGCCCTTGGCTGGACCTGCCGGGCGCACACGATCGCGTCACGCTGTGGTCGAAGGCCGCGGGTCTCGATCTCGTTCGGCTGGGCACTACCGCCACGGCCGAGGAGATCACCGACACCGCGGTGACTCAGCCCCTCGTCGTCGTCGCCGCGCTCCTCGCCTACGAGGAACTCGAACGACGCGACCTGATCCCGGCCGACACCATCGTCGCCGGACATTCGATCGGGGAACTCGCGGCGGCGGCAGTCGCCGGAGTGCTCTCCCCCGACGACGCCGTGACCCTCGCCGCGATCCGCGGCGCGGAGATGGCGAAGGCCTGTGCGCTCGAGCCCACCGGAATGTCGGCGGTGCTCGGTGGGGACGAGGACGCCGTCCTGTCCCGTCTCGAAGAACTCGACCTGACTCCGGCCAACCGCAACGCGGCCGGACAGATCGTCGCGGCCGGGCGACTCGACGCGCTCGAGCAGCTCGCCGCGGCTCCACCGGAGAAGGCCCGCGTGCGGGCTCTGCCCGTCGCCGGGGCGTTCCACACCCGGTTCATGGCACCGGCTCAGGACGCCGTGGCCGCGGCGGCCGCCCGAATCACCCCCGGGGATCCGACGCGGACGCTGCTGTCCAATTCGGACGGCGCGCCGGTCACCTCCGGTGCCGATGCCCTGACTAAGCTGGCCGCGCAGGTGACCCGACCTGTGCGCTGGGATCTGTGCACCGCAACGCTGCGGACCGCCCAGGTCACGGCAATCGCGGAACTTCCTCCGGCTGGCACCCTGATCGGGATCGCCAAGCGCGAGATGCGCGGCACACCGACCGTGGCGCTGAAATCCCCCGGAGACATAACCGCCCTGACCGAACTCACCGAAGTCGGTTGACCATGTGCGCGCACATCCACGCGCGCATCGGTGCGGCCCGCCCGCACCGATCATCACCACACGAACATCGAAACGAGAAGGGAGCCACCTAGTGGCCGCCAACCAGGAAGACATCATCGCCAACCTCGCCGAGATCATCGAAGAGGTCACCGGCATCGAGCCGTCCGAGGTCACCATCGAGAAGTCCTTCGTCGACGACCTGGACATCGACTCGCTGTCGATGGTCGAGATCGCTGTCCAGACCGAGGACAAGTACGGCGTGAAGATCCCGGACGAGGATCTCGCGAGCCTGCGCACCGTCGGCGACGTCGTCTCCTACATCCAGAAGGTCGAGGCCCAGGGCGGCGACGCAGCGGAGACCGTGAAGGCCAAGCTCGAGGCCGCCAAGAACGACGACGAGTGAGACAACCGTGACTTCCGCTTCTGCCCGAGGGCGATTACCGAACATCGTCGTCACCAGCCTCGCGGCTACGACGTCGGTAGCCGGAGATGTGGATGGCACGTGGAAGGGCCTGCTGGCCGGTGAGAGCGGGATCGATGTTCTCCACGGTTCGTTCGTCGAGGAATTCGATCTGCCTGTGCGTTTCGGTGGCCAACTGAAGGTCCCGTTCGACGACGCACTGAGCCGGGTCGAGATCCGACGGATGAGTTTCGTGGAGCGACTCGCTCTCGTGCTCGGTCGGCAGGTCTGGCAGAACGCCGGCAGCCCCGAGGTCGACAAGGATCGACTAGGGGTTGTCATCGGCACCGGGCTCGGCGGCGGCGAAGCTCTCGTCGACGCCGTCGACAGGTTGCGCGAGGGCGGATACCGCAAGGTGTCGCCGTTCGCGGTTCAGATGGTGATGCCGAACGGCCCGTCGGCCACCGTCGGACTCGAACTCGGCGCGCGTGCGGGCGTGATCACGCCTGTTTCGGCGTGCTCGTCCGGGTCGGAGGCCATCGCTCATGCGTTCCGCATGATCGCTCTGGGGGATGCGGACATCGTCGTCGCAGGTGGCGTCGAGGGCAGCATCGGCTCTGTGCCGATCGCGAGCTTCGCAATGATGCGCGCGCTCAGCACCCGGAACGACGACCCGAAGGCGGCCTCGCGCCCCTTCGACAAGAACCGGGACGGGTTCGTCTTCGGCGAGGCCGGAGCCTTGATGGTCCTCGAGACCGAGGAACACGCCAAGGCACGCGGGGCGACGATCCACGCGCGCCTGCTGGGCGCCGGCATCACCTCGGACGGCTTCCACATCGTGGCGCCCGATCCGGAAGGCACGGGCGCGGCGCGCGCCATGACCCGGGCCATCGAGACCGCAGGTCTCAGCAAGACCGACATCAAGCACGTCAACGCACATGCGACGGCCACACCGATCGGCGACATCGCCGAGAGCATCGCCATCAAGGCGGCGGTCGGCACGCATTCTGCGGTGTACGCGCCCAAGTCGGCACTGGGCCACTCGATCGGCGCCGTCGGCGCCCTCGAGGCTGTGCTCACTGTCCTCAGCGTGCGAGAGGGAGTCATTCCTCCCACACTGAACTTGGACAACCAAGATCCGGAGATCGATCTCGACGTCGTGAAGGGTGAACCCCGCTACGGCGACATCGATTTCGCGATCAACAATTCGTTCGGTTTCGGTGGGCACAACGTCGCGCTCGCCTTCGGCCGGGCATAACCCAGCCGAACCTTGCTGGATCGCAGGTGGGGACCCGCACCCGGGTCCCCACCCCCGAACTTTCGCCCCAGGTGGGCATGCTCAGGAGGACATCATGACCGTCTTGGCTCCCGCGACGCAGTCAGAAGCATCGACCGATCCGCGTGACCCGCTCGCGCGTCTCGCCAAGTTGTTCGATGCCGGCACCGTCGTACCGCTGCACGACCGCGACAAGTCCGGTGTGCTCGCCGCATCGGGCGAGATCGACGGTGTTCGCACCATCGCCTACTGCTCCGACGCCACCGTCATGGGCGGCGCGATGGGCGTCGAAGGCTGCAAGCACATCGTCACCGCGATCGACACCGCGATCGACGATCGTGCCCCCGTCGTCGGCCTGTGGCACTCAGGCGGCGCGCGTCTCGCCGAGGGTGTCGAGGCCCTGCACGCAGTCGGCCTGGTCTTCGAAGCCATGGTCCGCGCGTCCGGTCTCGTCCCGCAGATTTCCGTCGTGCTCGGCTTCGCGGCCGGCGGCGCCGCCTACGGCCCCGCCCTCACCGATGTCGTGATCATGGCCCCCGAGGGCCGGGTGTTCGTCACCGGACCGGACGTCGTCAAGAGCGTCACGGGCGAGCAGGTCGACATGGCCACGCTCGGTGGCCCCGACACCCACACCAAGAAGTCCGGCGTCGCGCACATTGCCGCGCACGACGAGGACGACGCCTACCACCGCGCCCGCCGCCTGGTGTCGATGTTCTGCGAGCAGGGCGAGTTCGATCTCGCGGCCGCCGAGCACGGTGACACCGATCTGCGCGCGCTCATGCCGGAATCCGCCAAGCGTGCGTACGACGTGCGCCCGATCGTCCACGAGTTCCTGGACAACGTCGAGGGCGAGTCGAGCTTCGAGGAACTCCAGGGAAACTGGGCCCGCAGCATCGTCACCGGTGTCGGTCGCCTGGGCGGCCGTACCGTCGGCGTGATCGCGAACAACCCGCTGCGTCTGGGCGGCTGCCTCAACTCGGAGAGTGCCGAGAAGTCGGCCCGGTTCGTGCGCCTGTGCGATGCCTTCGGTATCCCGCTGGTCGTCATCGTCGACGTTCCCGGCTACCTGCCGGGCGTCAGCCAGGAGTGGGACGGTGTCGTTCGCCGCGGCGCCAAGCTCCTGCACGCCTTCGCCGAGGCCACGGTCCCCCGCGTCACCCTCGTCACCCGCAAGATCTACGGCGGCGCGTACATCGCGATGAACTCGCGGGCCCTGGGCGCGACGGCGGTGTACGCGTGGCCCGAGTCCGAGGTCGCCGTCATGGGCGCCAAGGCGGCGGTCGGCATCCTGCACAAGCGCGCCCTCGCCGCCGCTCCCGAAGAGGAGCGCGAGGCCCTGCACGACCGTCTCGCAGCCGAGCACGAGGAAATCGCCGGCGGTGTCGGACGCGCAATCTCGATCGGCGTCGTCGACGAGACGATCGATCCGGCAAAGACCCGCAGCGTCATCACTGCGGCTCTGGCCGCAGCGCCGGCCAACCGCGGACAGCACAAGAACATCCCGCTGTAACCCGACTCGATTCCGAGTTCAGCGACACCGAGACCCCCTGCCCGCGCAGGGGGTCTCGGCCGTTCCGGAGTCTTCGCGGAAGGCCATGTCGAGAATCCGTGTCCGGCTCCGTCCCGGTAGTGAATGCGACCACAATGGGTCGCACCAGCACCGAGGAGAAAACACGATGGCCAAGTATCTGCTGCTCAAGCATTACCGCGGCGCCCCGGCGGCGGTCAACGACGTTCCGATGGACCGGTGGACACCCGAGGAAGTCTCGGCCCACATCAAGTACATGCAGGATTTCGCGGACCGGTTGGAGGGCACCGGCGAGTTCGTCGACGCTCAGGCGCTCGCCCCCGAGGGGATGTGGGTCCGGTACGACGGCGACGGCCGGCCGCCGGTGACCGATGGACCGTTCGCCGAGACGAAGGACCTCATCGCCGGCTGGATGATGATCGACGTCGACAGCCACGAGCGCGCCCTCGAACTGGCCGGGGAGCTGTCGGCCGCGCCCGGCGCGGGCGGCAAGCCGATCCACGAATGGCTCGAGGTGCGCCCGTTCCTGACGGCACCGCCGACCATCACGGACTGACCTTCTCCGTGGATGAAGCACTGCTCCGGAGCCTCACGCCGAGCGTGCTCGGGGTCCTCGTCCGCCGCGGAGCCGACTTCGCGGCGGCCGAGGACGCCGTGCAGGACGCCTTGGTCGAGGCGTTTCGCAGCTGGCCGGCCGACCCGCCGCGCGATCCGAAGGGGTGGCTGATCGCCGTGGCGTGGCGACGGTTCCTCGACGCGACCCGGGCGGACGCTGCACGCCGTCGGCGGGAGGACGTCGTCGACGACGAGCCGGCGCCCGGACCGGGGTCGGCGGTGGACGATTCGTTGCAGCTCTACTTCCTGTGCGCGCATCCGTCGCTTTCGCCGTCGTCCGCGGTCGCTCTCACGCTGCGGGCGGTCGGAGGGCTGACCACCCGCCAGATCGCGCGGGCCTACCTGGTGCCCGAGGCCACCATGGCGCAGCGCATCAGCCGCGCCAAGCGCACGGTCTCCGGCGTGCGGTTCGACCGGCCCGGCGACGTCGCCACCGTCCTGCGCGTCCTGTATCTCGTCTTCAACGAGGGATACTCCGGCGACATCGATCTCGCGGCCGAGGCCATCCGGCTCACGCGACAACTCGCGTCCACGATCGACCACCCCGAAGTGGCGGGGCTCCTCGCGCTCATGCTGCTCCATCACGCCCGACGCGACGCCCGGACCGCGGCGGACGGCAGCCTCGTGCCCCTTGCCGAACAGGACAGGGGCCGGTGGGACACGTCGGCGATAGCCGAGGGCATCTCGATCCTGCAGTCCGCCCTCTCCCGAGACCGACTGGGCGAGTACCAGGCCCAGGCCGCCATCGCGGCACTGCACGCCGACGCGCTCACCGCAGAGGAAACGGACTGGGTGCAGGTGGTCGAGTGGTACGACGAACTGGCGCAACTGTCCGACAGCCCGGTCGTCCTACTCAATCGGGCGGTGGCCGTCGGTGAGGCGGACGGGCCCCGGGCCGGCCTGTCGGCGCTCTCGTCGTTGCCGGAGTCTCTGCCCCGCTATGCCGCGGTTTCCGCGTATCTGCACGAACGTGACGGCGACCCGGACGCGGCGACGCGGCTGTACATCGAGGCGGCGGACAAGGCGACCAACCTGGCCGAGCGAGATCATCTCAGGCGCCAGGCGGCTCGCCTCCACTCGCGTCGATCCCGCTGAGGGAGAGACCGCACACAGCGCGATTCCCGCACTCCCGCACGGCGGCCGGAAACCCCTGTGCGCGTGTTCCTGGGGCGTCAGCTGACGACTGCCCGTCGCGCTACGTTTCACGCTCGCTCGATTCCACGCTCTTTCGTGTGGGAGAAAAACGTTGCGCCCGAAAGGGATTCGTCTGCCACTTCGCAGAGTGGGAGCAGGAATGGCTAACCCACGTCGCGGCGCAACCAGGTCACCTCGGCGCCTTCACCACCACTACGATACGGTTCGAGCACATCATCCCATTCGGTGCCGAGCGCGTGTGCCAGTGCCGCCGCGAGATCGTCCCCTCCGTCCGCCATCATTGACCGCAGACGCATCTCCCCCACCGTCACATCGCCGCACGCGCTCGTCGCACCGTGCCACAGCCCCAGACCGGGGACGTGGCTGTACCGTTCGCCGTCGACGCCGTCGCTCGGATTCTCCGTCACCTCGAAGTACAGCAGCGGCCAGGCGCGCAGCGCAGCGGCAACCCGGGACGCGGTACCGACAGGACCGAACCAGTCGCAGGTTGCCCGCAGTGTGCCGGGCGCGGCGGGTTGAGCCGTCCACCGCAGGTTGGGCCGGGCAGCGAGAATCGAGGTGAGCGCCCATTCGACATGCGGGCACACCGCGGCGGGCGACGCGTGGACGTAGACAACTCCAGCCGTCGCATCCGCGAACTGGTTCAACGAGCGCACTGCAACACCTCCAGCTTCGACGAGGGACGTCTTCCCCAACGACCTCGGCCGATAAACCCGGAGCTGGATGTGCCGCAACGGGACACACCGTCGACCAGTGTGCCCTGTGATACCACTGTTACGCCAGTGGTAGCTGTAAATTGATCTACCCGCGTCCGCGGAGATCCGCGACGACTGCGTCGCCGAGCTCGGTCCACAGCGGTTTCGCCCAGTCTCCGAACGCCCGGTCGGTGAGCACGACGCACGCCGCATCCAGGGCCGGGTCGACCCACAGGAACGTCCCGGACTGACCGAAGTGACCGTAGGTCGCGGGCGAGTTGCCGGCGCCGGTCCAGTGTGGCGACTTGCCGTCCCGGATCTCGAATCCCAGGCCCCAGTCGTTGGGGCGCTTGGGGCCGTATCCGGGGAGCAGTCCCGCAAGTCCCGGGAACTGCACGGTGGTGGCCTCTGCGAGCGTCTGCGGGGAGACCAGCGTGGGCCGCAGCAGTTCGGCGGCGAAGCGGCTCAGATCGTCGACACTGGCCTGTGCGCCGTGGCCGGCCGGACCGACGAGGGCGGCCGTCCGCATCCCCAACGGCGCGAACACCGCCTCTGCGACGTAGTCGGCGAAGGCAATACCGGTCTCGGCCTCGACGAAATCCGCCAGCACCTCGAAGCCGGCGCTCGAATAGATGCGTTTGCCGCCCGGTTCCGCCTGCACCGTGCGATCACCGAATGAGAGCCCGGATGCGTGCGCGAGCAGATGCCGCACCGTGGACCCGGGGGGGCCGGCAGGCTGGTCCAACTCCACCGCGCCCTCCTCGACGGCCACGAGGGTGGCGTACGCGCACAACAGCTTCGTCACCGACGCGAGCTGATACACCCGCTGCCGATCCCCGAAATGCGCAATGCCTCGGCTGCCGTCCATGACGGCAGCCGAGGCATTGTCCACCGGCCATTGCCCGATCCGATCGAGAGTCTGCACCCGATCAGACTACGAGGGCGGATGGATCAGAGCGTCACCAGTCCGCTTCGGTGTAGCGAATGACGCCGCGGATGTTCTTGTTGTCGAGCATGTCCTGGTAGCCGTCATTGAGCTGCTCGAGCGAGTAGGTGTTGGTCACCATGTCCTCGAGGTTGAGCAGACCCGCCCGGTACAGGTTGAGCAGGTTCGGGATGTCCACGCGAGCGTTGCAGCCACCGAAGATGTTGCCCTTGAGGTCCTTCTGCAGCATCGACATCAGGAACGTGTTGAGCCTGACGTCCATGTCAGCCATGTGACCCATCGCGGTGACGACGCAGCGGCCGTTCTTCGACGTGAGCGTCATGGCGGGATCGATGTACTCGCCCTTCATCTCACCGACCGTGATGATCGTCTTCTGACACATGCGACCCCACGTGATCTCCATGATCGGGACGATCGCTTCCTCCATCGACGGGAAGGCGTGCGTGGCACCGAACTTGAGTGCCTGCTCCCGCTTGAAGGACGACGGATCGATCGCGAACACGTGGCGCGCACCCGAGGCGACCGCACCCTGCAGCGCGCTCATGCCGACGCCGCCGACGCCGATGATGGCGACCGACTCGCCCGGCTTGACCTCGGCGATGTGCGTCGCGGAGCCCCAGCCTGTCGGAACACCGCAGCCGACGAGAGCCGCGAGTTCGAACGGGATGTCCTTCTCGATCTTGACGACGGAGGACTCGTGCACCGTCATGTAGGGCGCGAACGTGCCGAGCAGGCACATGGGAATCACGTTCTGGCCGCGCGCCTGGATGCGGTAGGTGCCGTCGGAGATGGCTTGACCGCTCAGCAGACCCATGCCGAGGTCGCACAGGTTCGAATGCCCCTCCGAACACGACGGACAACGCCCACACGCCGGTATGAACGAGAGCACGACATGGTCGCCCACCTCGACGCCCGTGACGCCCTCGCCGACCTTGGTGATGACACCGGAGCCCTCGTGACCACCCATCGCGGGGTAGGACGGCATCGGGGTCGCGCCGGTGACGATGTGATGGTCGGAGTGGCACATGCCCGCAGCTTCCATGCGGATCTGCACCTCACCGGCGACCGGGTCACCGAGCTCGATCTCCTCGATCGACCACTTCTCGTTCACGCCCCAAAGCAATGCGCCCTTGGTCTTCATGTCAACCGCCCTTCAGTACCCAACTACCGATTGCTGTGACGATAGCCACAAATCGATCAAATTGGAACACGTTCTAGGTGATGAGTAACCAAACGACCCGTTCAGTGGGAAGTATCGCCTGGTCAACGGCGAGGAGGTGGCGTGAAATCGTCTGTCGGCGATCGCGCCGACGTTCATCCCGTCGTCATCGGACCGACAGGCAGCCTCGTCCTACCGGTCATCCGCGACGGCAATCCTGCAGTCGATCCGTCACTCGAACAGGAGAGCTCGTGCCGATCAATCTCGTGCGACGCAGCGCCCTCGCCGCCCTCGCCGCCCTCGCCGCAGCCGCGCTCACCGGAACCTATTGCGCCGGCACCGCGTCCGCCGTCGTCGGCCCCGGAGCGTGCGACGCCACTGCTCCCCCGCTCGGCTCGCTGTCCATCGGCTCACTGTCCATCGGCTCACTGTCCATCGAGTCGCTGTCGGGCGCCGACTACTCGGACTATCTGTGCGCTCGGGCCGGCGACCTACTCGACGTGCGCATCGGCGACGTCCATGCGACGCAGCCGTCGCTGGGCCACGACGAGGTCTAGTACAAGCTCGGCCGGTACACCCGCGGCAAGGACGCGATCAACAAGAAGTTCGACGACTGGTGCGAGGCGAACGGCCAGGCGAAGGCTGTGTCCGCCACGCCCAGCGCCACGCTCACCGATCCGTCCTTGTTCACGTGCGAGGTGCCGGTCGGCGCGGAGACCGCGGACACGATCGCCCCGATGAAGACCGTGGTGATCGGACCGGGCGGACGGCCGTATCTCACCGACGGTCATCACACGCTCGCCTCGTTCTACGAACTCGCCGACGGCGGTCCGGATCTCCATGTCCGACTGCGTGTTCTGGACAATCTCAGCGAGCTGTCCGAGCGGGCGTTCTGGGCCGAGTTGAAAAAGAACAAGTGGGTGTGGGATCGGAACGTCGACGGTGACACAATTCCCGTCGACAACCTTCCGGACGGCGTCGGGCTCGCGAAGTTCGACGACGACCGCTACCGCAGCCTCCTGTACTTCGCCCGCGACATCGGGTTCTCCGCCGGCACGATTCCGTTCCAGGAGTTCTACTGGGCCGCGTGGGTGCGCGCCGCGTCTGGTGTCGACCTGAGCACGTGGGACCAGAATGATCTGGCGAGCTACCTCGCGACCGTCGAAAGTGTGACGCGGGCGCAGACGGCGCTCCCCGCAGATTCGGTGGTCGAAAGTGGATTCACCGCAAGCGCTCTCGGCGTCCTCAGCGCGTGGAACGATGGCAAATCGCAATCGAAGGGCGAGTTCGCCAAGCCCTACTCCGATGACAAGCCGGGCAAGATCGCCTACGCGTTGGAGTTCAAGCACGGACTGGGTTGATCGGCGCCCCAGACTAGGCTGCGTCCGAGGTCGACACGGGGGGACGATGGGGACGATGAACCGGGGTCCTGGCACTGCTGTGGGGTTCGCGCTGTTCGCGCTCGGCACGCTGGGGACTCTCGGCTCGATCCTCTTCTATCCGCTCGTCGGCCCTCTCCTCGGCGCCTTCGCATCCATGCTCCCGCCGCTGTTCGTGGTGATCGGCGTGGTCGGCATCCTCCTTGTCGGAGGGGCAGGGAAGGGCTCTCGCTGACCGAGCGCCGAATGGCGACGACCCGACCTGTCGGCCCGGTCCATTTCCGCGTCAGCGACGGCAGCCACGGACTCCCCATCGGCCCTGGTGGAGCCCGTCGACGCGACCACGTCGAAACCGCCCACGGGTCGCCGACTCTACGAGGAAACCTGCGCGGGAATGACGGACTACTTCGCCGGCCCCCAAGAGTTGGCCGAAATGATGGGCGAGGCCTGGGACGTGCGCAAGGCCGCCGACGAGTTCCTCGAGCTCATCGCGCATCCCGAGAAATTCACCGAGCTGCAGGAACTGGCCGCCGAGTCCGGCACCAGCGCCGCCAACAACGAATGGGACCAGCTGAGCAGATCCGACATGGCCCAGGTTCGCGAAGCAATTCGGGCTGCCGCAGACGGCGACTGCTGACCAATGGCACGGCGATCGTCATCTTGTTCCCAGGATCGTTCTGGGCGATCGTCTGCGTGCTGCTGATCCTCGGTCTGATCATCAAGTTCTGGTGAGTGATCGTCGACATCAGCAGTATCTCGCCGGTAATCCGACCGGGCTGTACGGACAGTACCTTCCGCCCGACCTGTAGATCCGGGCTCACGCCACCCAGATGAATGCCGTGGTCAGCGCGCCGATACACGCCAGTGCTGCGAGCCCCCAGGCCCGGACACCGCGGCTGAAGGACCACGCGACGACACCGACGACGAGGCTCAGGGCGGCGGTTGCGATGGCGCGTCCCCACATCCGCGCTTCGTCGGCGCGGTCGAGACTCGTGCTGGAGGGAGGCTCACCGAAGAACGACGCCTCCGAGATGAGGATGGCGTACACCAGCCACACGGGCACGACCACCAACCCGATGAGACCGACGCACCACGCTGCCGCTCGCGCCACGCCCGTCACCCGGCGGGAGCGAAGGGGTCTGTGGCCGCAGATACTCGGTCGGACGCGTTCGCGACAACGGCCTCGCCGTGACCGAAGCCGGCGATCTCAGCCCCCGTCGCTGCGACCGCAGCGAGCGATCGACTCGCCGCTTCCCTGTCGGTGTCGAAGACGCCGAGAATGACGTCGCCGTTGAACTCGGCCACCGCGTCACCCGTCAGGACGGCGTCGGCATCCGGTAGGTACAGGGCGATGCTCCCTGGCGTGTGACCGGGAACCCCGACGATCCGCGCACCACCGGCGAAGTCCAGCACGTCGCCGTCGTGCACCACTCGGTCGACACGGCACGGCGGACCGTGGGACGGCTCGTCGAACTCGCCGTGGATGGTCTTCTCGAGATCGGTCAGCACGGGAAGCGGACCCCGCTCTGTGCCCGACACGAATGCAGCGTCGCCCGCGCCCGCGATCACCTCGACGGACGACCACGTAGCGATTTCCGCCGCCGACCCGGCGTGATCCTCGTGGAAGTTCGTGAGCACAATTCTCCGGACATCGGATCGTGCGCGGCCGAGTGCCGTCAGAGCCTCGGCGATCAGTTCGGCACTGTCCGGCCAGCCGGTGTCCACCAGCGTCACGCCGTCCTCGTCGAGCCAGAAGTAGCAGTTCAGCAAGTGCGCCGACCCCGTCGGGATCCGGAGGCGGTACAGAGACGGCGCCAACTGCTGGAGGTCGGGGCTGGGACTGGGCATGCCGCCACGGTATGCGGACCGCACGGATCTCGTCAGCCGATTTCTTTCTCGGCGAACATATTTCGCACGACGATGTCGGCGAACGTTCCCACGCCATAGTCATGCGCGCGATCCTGTCCAAAACTCCTTCGCGCGTCGAAACAGGTACTCGAACAGGTATTAGTGCGGTAGTCCACACCGTGCCCCGACGGCCAGGCTGGACCAGTCTCGATCAACCGAACCTCACGGAGAGTGACTCATGATTCGTCGCAGCCGTAAGACACTGGTCTCTTTGGACAGCGGTACGTGGTGCTTCGCGCGGCTCGTGGGGCCCGGGTACCGAGCGTCCGGCGTCCGCGTCCAACCCTCTCGGCACCCCGCGAAGGGCAAGCCGATCTTCACCGTCGCGGCCCCGAACAGCGGGGTCGGGTTCGCCCTCTAGCGGGCACTCGCACCAGGAAGCGCGGAAGATGATGTGCTTCGACCTTCGGGTCGTCACCGAGGACAGCCGACTGGTCCGATCGGCCCGGTCACTGGCCGATCCGGCACTGGCAGGATCGCTGGTGGCCGTTCGTTCGGTGATCCGTGGACTTCAGACCTGGGATTACGCGCCGCGCACGATCGCAATCATCGCCCTCGACAGCGGCGCCTGGTGCTACGCCTGGATCGTCGGCGGCGGCGCTCGGGGCGCCCGGGCCAGGTTGCTCGGCCACAAGCCCGGCGAGAAGTACCCGACGTTCGGAACCCTTCGCGTGTCACCCGATCACGAGCCGAACGAGCCCGCCCTCAGTGACCCGAAGTCGAGCGAACCGTTCAAGGAGCCGGCATCGACGGAACCCGGCCCGCCGGCCTGACTCCACGCTCGGCAGCCGGCGGTCGTGAACCCGTCGTCGCCCGGCTCGATCGTCACCGTGACCGGCCCGAACGAGGCCCCGCTGTCGAGAATGCCGACGCCGCCGTTCGGCAGCTCTTCAATTCGGCTCCAGGTACAGGGAAGCAGGCTTCCCGGCCAGGGACCGGCGGTCGTGTACGTCCCCGGCTGAACGTCGGCGCCGACGCGATAGAGCCCGTCCGCCAAGATCCTCGTCTGACTCATGGCCAGAGATCCAGCAGAAGCAGCATCAGCGGCTGATGCCACCCCGGCCCCGCCCGCAGCCATCCCGACAGCGGCCATCGTGACGACCACACCCACAACCCATCTCGTCGGCCTGCGCCCGCACGTGACTGCTCGATCGAGCATGTTGGAACCTTCCCGAAGTAGTCTCGCGCTCGCGCCCAGGCTGCGCGTCCGGAGGAGCGTAGCCCGAAGCCGACGACGTGACGGCCGAAACGATGCGGGAAGTTCGAGTGACCGGGCCGTCGCCGAAACCGATGAATAAAAGGATTGATTCCCCTTCCTCGGTCCCGAGAAAGGGGAAGTGCGGTGGGGCGGGCGGGGCTCGAACCCGCGACCAATGGATTATGAGTCCACGGCTCTAACCGACTGAGCTACCGCCCCGTACCGCGGCGAGTATCGCCGACCGCCGAATGCTACCGCCCGACCGGGGCTGCCCGCGTGTGCGGGGTGGCGTGTGTCGCAGCGTGAGCCCTCGATGTCGGTACCCGCGAGGAGACTGACCGGCGAACGCTCGAGCAACAGGCTCGGACGAACGCCGAAGGACCACGATGACCCACTGGACCACCCGCCCGATCTGCGCATTCGATCTGGAAACGACTGGCCGAGATCCACTCTCGGCCCGCATCGTGACCGCGTCCGTCGTCACCGTCGGCGACGACGGACCGAGGGTCCGGAACTGGTTGGTCGATCCGGGGGTGGAGATTCCGGCCGGGGCCGTCGCCGTGCACGGCATCTCGACGGCCCGCGCGCGTCAGGAGGGCCAGGACTATGCCGGCGGCTACCGAGAGGTCCGGGAAACCCTCGTCGAGGCATGGCGGGCCGGTCACGTCGTCGTCGCCTTCAACGCCTCCTACGACCTCACCGTGATGGACGCCGAGGGGCGTCGGCTGGGCTGGCCGCCGCTGACGGACTACGGCCTCGTCGTGGATCCGTACGTCATCGACCGCGAGATGGATCGCAAGCGCCGAGGCAAGCGCACTCTGGGCGCGCTGTGTGAGCACTACGGGATCGTGCTGACGTCGGCGCACGAGGCGGAGTCCGACGCCCTGGCCGCCGCGGAACTGGCACGGATCCTCCCGCAGCGGTTCCCGGATCTGGCCAGCCTCGACGACGTGATGACCAGTCAGACACTCTGGCATGCCGAGCGTCAACGCGACCTCGTCGAGTATCTCCAGCGCGAAGGCCGCGATGTGTCCGACGTCGACGGGCAGTGGCCGATCCGCATCGCCGCCTGACCACTGCGCTTGGGGCACGAAAAACCGAGGGCCCCTCACCCGTTAAGGTGAGGGGCCTTCGGTTCGGCTCCCCCGGCTGGACTCGAACCAGCAACCGTTCGATTAACAGTCGAATGCTCTGCCAATTGAGCTACAGGGGATTGACCTGCTCGGCGCTGCCCTTTCCGGCGGCGCCTGGAAAACTGTAGCCCATACCCCTACCCGAGTACCAAATCGCCTGAACAGAGGCCGATCAGGCAGGATGTATGAAGGCACTTCGACGGGAGGAATCCGGAAATGTTGCGGTTGTTGGTAGGCGTGGCTGCGGGCTACGTGCTGGGCACGCGGGCGGGCCGGGCCCGGTACGAACAGATCAGTAAGGCAGCCAAGGCCGTGGCGACCAGCCCTGCCACCAAGAAGGCCATCGAGGTGGGACGGCAGAAGCTTTCGGACTCGCTCAGCACGCAGCCGAAGCTCGAGCCGATGAAACCGATCGACGAGCAGACGACGATCTTGGTTCCACAGGATCAACTACGCCGCAAGTAGGTCGCATCGGCGGCGAGGGTCAGGCAATACCCTCGCCGCTGGTGTCGCCGATCGCCTGGTCGAGCAGGCTCCGGCGGTACTGCTCCAGTGCGACGAGATCGCCCAGGAGCGAATGGAACTCGGTGGAGTCGGTGGTCGGCGAGATGCGCTGCAACTTCGACTTCAACTCGGCGACCTGTTCGCCCACCCACACCTCCTGCAGGCGCGCGAGCACGCCGCGGATGTAGCGCGGCGCGGTGTTTTCGTCGGTCGGCAGTGGATCCACCGCGAGTTCCATCACGATCGAGTGCACCGTGTCGTCGCCTGCTGCCCGACCGACCGCGTCCACCCACTCGGCGCCGCCGAGCCCGGCGCTGGCGCCGCCCGCCGCGGCCACGGCCTCGCGGACGGCGGCGTAGGCGGGATGGGTGAACGACTCGGGCGGCAGCGAGTCGAAGATGGTGCCCGCGATCCCGGGATACTGCAGCGCCGACTTGAGAGCGTCGCGTTGCGGCCAGAGCGCCGGGTCATTGGGCCTCGGACGCGCCACCCCCGGCGCCGGCGTCGGGAACGCCTCGATCTGGGCAGTGTCGACAGGCCGACGTTTGGTGGTGGGCGCTCCCCCACCGCGAGCGAACTTGCGCGCCTCGTCCCGCACCCGGCGCCGAACGGACGGAATGTCGTCCCAGCCGACCCAGCCGGACAACTGGACCGCATACCCGTCGCGCAGGGTCGATTCCTTGATCCGCGCCACCACGGGAACGGTGCGGCGCAGAGCCTCGACCCGCCCCTCCGCGGTGTCCAGATCATGTTCGGCCAGAAGCGATTTGACGACGAACTCGAACATCGGGGTGCGGCGCGCGACGAGGTCGCGGACCGCCGCGTCACCCGACTGCTGCCGCAACTCGCACGGGTCCATCCCGTCGGGCGCGATCGCGACGAACGTCTGCCCCGCCATCTTCTGATCGCCCTCGAAGGCCTTCATCGCGGCCGCCTGGCCCGCTGCGTCGCCGTCGAAGGTGTAGATGATCTCACCACGGAAGTAGCTGTCGTCCATCAACAGTCGCCGCAGCATCGCGAGATGTTCGTCACCGAACGCGGTGCCGCACGACGCGACCGCGGTCTTCACCCCGGCCAGGTGCATCGCCATCACGTCGGTGTAGCCCTCGACGACCACCGCCTGGTGCCCCTTGGCGATGTCGCGCTTGGCCAGGTCGAGACCGAAGAGCACGTTGGACTTCTTGTAGAGGATGGTCTCGGGGGTGTTGACGTACTTGCCGGGCATGGTGTCGTCGTCGAACAGCTTGCGTGCGCCGAAGCCGATCACGTCTCCGGCGAGACTGCGGATGGGCCAGAGCAGGCGGCGATGGAACCGGTCGATCGGTCCGCGGCGGCCTTCCTTGGCCAGACCGGCGGCCTCGAGTTCCTTCGCCTCGAACCCCTTCGCCATCAAATGTTTGGTGAGCGTGTCCCACCCGTCCGGCGCGTAGCCGCAGCCGAACTGCGCCGCTGCCGCGGCGTCGAAGTTCCGCTCGGTGAGATAGTCCCGGGCGGCCTGCGCGTCGGGCTCCTTCAGCCGCGCCGCATAGAACTCCTGCGCGGCAGCGTTGGCTGCCACGAGCCGCGCGCGGGTACCTCGATCACGCTGAACCGACGGGCCGCCGCCTTCGTACGAGATCTGGTAGCCCATGCGGTCGGCAAGCTGCTCGACGGCCTCGACGAAGCTGACGTGCTCGATCTTCTGCAGGAACGAGTAGACGTCGCCGCCCTCGCCGCAGCCGAAGCAGTGGTAGTGGCCGTGATTGGGCCTGACGTGGAACGACGGCGACTTCTCGTCATGGAAGGGGCACAACCCCTTCATCGAGTCGCCACCCGCCCGCTTGAGCGAGACGTACTCGCCGACGACGTCCTCGATCCGGGTGCGCTCGCGAACGGCCGCGATGTCTCTGTCTGGGATTCGGCCGGCCACCTCGACAGTCTAGGCGCTAGCCCCAGCTGGCCTGGGCACCCAGGCTCTGCTTGTCGATCCGCTCGAGCCTGCTCTCGGTGCACGAGGCGATCTGGTCCACCACCACCCGAACCCGGGCGGCGTCGTCGTCAGCCGCGTGCCATGCGGGCAGGAACAGTGGATCGAGCCCTGCCGGCGCGGTGCGCAGGAGCCATTCGGCGACGCGGTGAATCCGGTCCCGCTGGCGCCCCTGATGCTTGAGGTGTCCGACGTCGGACATCACGTAATAGAGCGCGACGGTCTTCAGCAGCGCCACCTCCGCGGCCACGATCGGCGGTACCTCCAGGTCGGCCTCATACCGCGCGAGCGGGCCGGGTCCGGTCACCGCGCGGGTGCCCCCGACCGCCGCGGAGGCGAAGCGCCCCACCAGTTCGCTGGTGAGGTTCTTCAGTGCGACAGAACTGGTGAGGGTGCCGTCGTAGCTGCCGACGGTCGCCACCACCGGAAGCCGCGACAGCCGAGCGGCGGCCTCCACCAACTCGTCGACGGCGGGCCCCACGAACCGTCCGGCACCCAGCTCGGCGAGCGCCCGGACCTCGGTGGGGTCGCCGAGCGCGCGCAGGTCGATACGTCCGGCGATGACGCCGTCCTCGACGTCGTGCACCGAGTAGGCGACGTCGTCGGCCCAGTCCATCACCTGTGCCTCGAGACTCTTGCGGCCCTCGGGCGCACCGTCGCGCACCCAGGCGAGGATCGCGGCGTCGTCGTCGTAGGCGCCGAACTTGGCGCCGGGCCGCGGCCGCGTCCACGGGTACTTGATCGCGGCGTCCAGCGACGCCCGGGTGAGGTTGAGGCCGACGCTGCGTCCCTCGGCGTCGAGCACCTTGGGCTCGAGGCTCGTGAGGATGCGAAGGTTCTGCGCGTTGCCCTCGAAGCCGCCGCACACTGCCGCGACCTCGTCCAGTGCCTTCTCGCCGTTGTGCCCGTACGGCGGGTGGCCGATGTCGTGCGCGAGGCCCGCCAGATCGACGAGGTCCGGGTCCAGCCCGAGTCCGTCGGCGATACCGCGACCGATCTGCGCCACCTCGATCGAGTGGGTGAGCCGGGTGCGTGGGGTGTCGCCGTCACGCGGACCGACCACCTGTGTCTTGTCGGCCAACCGGCGCAGCGCGGCGGAGTGCTGCACGCGGGCGCGGTCGCGGGAAAAGACACTGCGATGCTGCGCCCCCTCGGCGCCGGAGGACAGGTTGGCGGTCTTGGGCGCCTCCGACACACGGCGCTCCACGTCGTGCGCGCTGTACGTCGCGCGCGTCGGAAAATCGGTCATTGACCCGCCGTGTATCCGAAGTCGGACGAGAAGTGCGTCAGCTGGTACCACAGCAGAGCGCCTGTCTCCCTCACGATTCCGTGGACCTGCGACTCCCGGGTCATGACAGCAGGCCCCTGACGTGTCGGCGCCGTCCAGGCGTCCAGACCCGCGTCGCGAGCCATGGTCCGGGTCCGCAACGAGTGCCACGGATCGCTCACCAACACCGCGGAGTGCATGCCGCGCGCGCCCATTTCGCGGCTGACCGCCTCCACGCTGAGCAGGGTGTCCGACCCCTCCTCCACCGCGACGATCGCGCCGCCCGGCACGCCCTGGTCCATGAGGTAGGTCTTGCCGGAGGCCGCCTCGGTGTACTCGTCGCCCTCCTGCTTGCCGCCCACCGTCACGATCGCGGGGGCCACGCCCTGCTCGTACAGCTTGCGGGCCTGATCCAGCCGGGCTTCGAACACCGACGACGGGGTGCCGTCGTACTGCGCGGCGCCCAGCACCACGATGGCGTCGGCGGTCGTGGTGTCGGTGACCCGCGCCACCTGCCACACCCGGAGTGCCGTGCCACCGACCAGCACCAGACCGATCAGTACGGCGCCTGCCACGAGTCGGGTGATCCAACGAGCGACCCCGGCGCCGAAGGACCGACGCGGCACGGGGCGTGACGACAGGTCCGGCGGGTCGTAACTGGGCGCGGAATTCACTCCCCGATTCTGCCAGTCGCTCACCGGGGCCGCCGTGCTCGGCGCGCCACAGCGGATAGATTCGTGACATGGCCCAGGCACTGTCGCGTTCTCTCGCCCCTCATCACGCCGCCCGCCGGTCCGCCGCCGCCGTGCTGGGCGCGCTGTTCACGCTCGTGGCACTCGCGTGGATTCCGGCGACGGCGTCGGCCGAGGCGCCACTGCGACTGCCCGATCACATCACCGATCCCGTCGGCGTCCTCGACGACGGTCAGCGCGCCGACGTCCAGGACGCCCTCGACACGCTGTACGACGAACACAAGGTCAGCCTGTGGGTGGTCTACGTCGCCGACTTCGACGGCCTGTCCCCCGAGGCGTGGACCACCCAGACCGCGAAGCTGAGCGGACTCGGCAACAAGGACGCTCTCCTTGCGGTCGCGACGACGGACAGCGCCTACTGGTTCGACGTCCCCGTCGCGCTGTCCGAGGTCACCGATTCCGAACTCCAATCGATTTACGAGGACTCGGTGCAACCCGCTCTGCGCGAGGATGACTGGGCAGGAGCCGCAATCGCCGCCGCCGGCGGCCTGAGCGACGCGATGACCGCCTCCCGCGCGTCGCTGAAGATCCTGGGTGTCGGCCTCGGCGTGGTCGCCGTGGCCGGAGCGGGTGTCTTCCTGTACTCGCGCAAGAAGCGCGGCGACCGCCTCGAGGCGTCCATCGCCCAGGCGCGGCAGGTGGATCCGACCGACGCCGAGGCGCTGTCGGCACTGCCGATTCCCGCCCTCGACGCCCTCGCGAAGGACGAGTTGGTGGAGATGGACAACGCGATCCGGACCAGCGAGGAGGAGTTGAACCTCGCCGTCGGCGAGTTCGGTGCCGATGCCACCGCGCCGTTCACCGCGGCGTACGAGCAGGCCCGCGCGACGCTCGCGGCCGCGTTCGCGATCCGGCAGCGCCTCGACGACGAGATCCCGGAAACGCCCGAGCAGCAGCGGCAGATGCTGGTGGAACTGATCACGACCTGCGAGCGCGCCGACCGGGAACTCAATGCGCGTGTCGGCGAATTCGATTCGATGCGCGATCTGCTCCTCGACGCCCCCGCCCGACTCGACGCCCTCACCCAGGCCGTGGTCGCGCTCACCGTCCGCGTCCCCGCCGCCGAGTCCGCACTCGCCGCGCTCGGCAGCCAGTTCCCGGCGTCGGTGCTGGCGTCCGTGCACGACAACCCCGCGATGGCGCGTGATCGGATCACGTTCGCCGAGCAGAACATCGCGGCTGGACGCCAGGCAACGACGCTGCCCGCGGGCAAGCAGGGTCCGGCGGTCATCGCGATCCGGGCGGCCGAGGGAGCATTGGACCAGGCGCGCAAACTCCTCGACGCGGTCGATCACGCCGACGTCGACATCCGGCACGCCATCGCGACCCTGCCGGCGGCGATGGCCGACGTGCAGGAGGGCATCACCGCGGCGGGAGGACTCGCCGCGAAGGGCGGTCCGAAACTCGCGGAGGCGAAGGCCGCCGCGGAGGCCGCGCTACGGAATGCGCAGTCCGCCAAGGACACCGACCCGCTGGGCAGTTTCACCAAGGTCGTCGAGGCGGACGCCCGACTCGACGCGGTCCTGGCAGAGGCCCAGGAGGCGAACCGGCAGGCCGAGCGGGCCCGAGCGCGACTCGCCCAGGACCTGACAGCCGCACAGGCTCAGGTGACGGCGGCCGCGGACTACATCGCGACGAGGCGCGGCGCCGTCGGCGCGGAGGCCCGCACCAGGTTGTCGGAGGCGCAGCGGCACCTGCAGGCCGCACAAGAGCTCGCGGACTCGGATCCGTCGAAGGCACTGCGGCACGCGCAGTCCGCGACCGAACTGGCGTCGCGCGCCCTGTGGGCCGCGCAGGCGGACGTCAACCGCTACCAGGACAATCAGCGCCCGCCGAGCGGTGGCGTGGCGGGCGGCGGCGGCAACGCGGCCGGCGCGATCCTCGGCGGCATTCTCATCGACAGCATGCTGCGCGGCGGCTTCGGCGGCCGCGGCGGCAACTGGGGTGGACGCGGGGGCGGCGGCTGGGGCGGACCCGGACCCGGATCGTTCGGCGGCCCGAGCAGTTCGGACCGCATCGGCCGCGGAGGTGGCGGCCGCTTCTAGGCCCTGGAACGCCGAATGTCACCTGCGTTCAGTCGAACTGAACGCAGGTGACATTCGGCTGAGGAGACTAGGAACCGATCAGACGCTGGGCGAGGTAGCCCTCGACCTGATCGAGCGCGACGCGCTCCTGCGCCATGGTGTCGCGCTCACGAATCGTGACCGCGTGGTCCTCGAGGGTGTCGAAGTCCACCGTGATGCAGAACGGCGTGCCGATCTCGTCCTGGCGACGGTAGCGGCGGCCGATGGCGCCGGCGTCGTCGAACTCGATGTTCCAGTGCTGACGCAGCGTCGTCGCGAGATCCTTCGCCTTGGGCGAGAGATCGGCGTTGCGGCTGAGCGGCAACACCGCGGCCTTGACCGGAGCGAGACGACGGTCCAGTCGCAGCACGGTGCGCTTGTCGACGCCGCCCTTGGCGTTGGGCGCCTCGTCCTCGGTGTACGCGTCGACCAGGAAGGCCATCAGCGAGCGGGTGAGGCCGGCCGCGGGCTCGATGACGAACGGCGTGTAGCGCTCACCGGACGTCTGATCGAAGTAGCTCAGGTCCGTGCCCGACGCCTTGGCGTGCGTCGCGAGGTCGTAGTCGGTGCGGTTGGCGATGCCCTCGAGCTCGCCCCACTCGCTGCCCTGGAACTGGAAGCGGTACTCGATATCGACGGTGCGCTTGGAGTAGTGCGACAGCTTCTCCTGCGCGTGCTCGTACAGGCGCAGGTTGTCCTTGTTGATGCCCAGGCCGGTGTACCAGTCCATGCGGTAGTCGATCCAGTACTGGTGCCACTCTTCGTCCTCACCCGGCTTGACGAAGAACTCCATCTCCATCTGCTCGAACTCGCGGGTGCGGAAGATGAAGTTGCCGGGAGTGATCTCGTTGCGGAAGCTCTTGCCGATCTGGCCGATGCCGAACGGCGGCTTCTTGCGCGACGTGGTGAGCACGTTCGCGAAGTTCACGAAGATGCCCTGCGCGGTCTCGGGGCGCAGGTAGTGCAGGCCGGACTCGCTGTCGACCGGGCCGAGGAACGTCTTGAGCAGGCCGGAGAACGCCTTGGGCTCGGTCCACTGCCCCTTGGTGCCGCAGTCCGGGCACACGATGTCGGTCATCGGCACGGCGTCCGGGTTGTCGAGCTTGTGCTTCTCGGCGTACGACTCCTGCAGGTGGTCCTGCCGGTGACGCTTGTGGCAGTTGAGGCACTCGACCAGCGGGTCGCTGAACACCTCGACGTGCCCCGACGCCTCCCACACCTGGCGGGGCAGGATCACCGACGAGTCGAGTCCGACGACGTCCTCGCGGCTGGTGACCATGTTGCGCCACCACTGCTTCTTGATGTTCTCCTTGAGTTCCACGCCGAGCGGACCGTAGTCCCAGGCCGACTTGGTACCGCCGTAGATCTCGCCGCAGGGGTAGACGAGCCCCCGGCGCTTGGCGAGGTTGGCGACGGTATCGATCTTGGACTTGGGTGCCACTGGGCTGCTCTCCATCTGGGTAATAGATGCGTGGTTCACGTGCGGTTTTCGCCTGTCCAGAGTATCGGTATCCGCGCCGTCGTCCCACGCACCCGGTTGACATGCATATTCGTGCATATCAAAATGGAATTGATTTGCAATAAGGTGGCTGGTCAGAGCCCGACCGTACGCATGTGAGGAGCTGACGCCGTGAGCATCGCCGACGCGGGGAACCCGCGCGCCGACACCTCGGCCGAGGGCCCGTGCTCCGACGCCCCTGCCGCGCCGCTGCCGTCGAAGGAAACGCTCACCGCTGCCGGCGAGATCCTCCGCGCACTCGCGGCACCGGTACGGATTGCGATCGTCCTGCAGCTGCGCGAGTCCCAACGCTGCGTGCACGAACTCGTCGGCGCACTCGGCGTCACACAGCCACTGATCAGCCAACACCTGCGGGTCCTCAAGGCCGCCGGTGTCGTACACGGGGAACGCAACGGCCGCGAGGTGATGTACCGCCTCGTCGACGACCATCTCGCCCACATCGTCGTCGACGCTGTGGCCCACGCGGAGGAACAATGACCGACAACCTGACCGACGAGACCGACAGCCGCCGCGCCGTCGTCGGCGTGCGTTCCACGAAGCAGCGCAGCGCCATCTCCGCACTTCTCGACGAGATCACCGAATTCCGGTCGGCACAGGAACTGCACGACGAGTTGCGCCGACGCGGCCAGGGCATCGGCCTCACCACCGTCTACCGAACGCTCCAGACGCTCGCCGACGCCGGCACCGTCGACGTCCTGCGCACCGACACCGGCGAGTCCGTGTACCGACGCTGCTCGTCCGGCCACCACCACCATCTGGTGTGCCGCGCTTGCGGTTTCACCGTCGAGGTCGACGGACCCGCGGTCGAGCAGTGGTCGCAGACCATCGCCGACAGCAACGGTTTCACCGACGTCAGCCACACCGTCGAGATCTTCGGCACGTGCCGGGACTGCGCCCAGGCTCGGTAAGGGTCGCTCGGTAAGGCCTACTCGACAAGGCCTACGCCAGCAGCCCCTTGCGCGCCTCCTCTGCGCCCGACAGCACCAGCAGCAGCATGGTGGTGAGCGGCGCGTCCGCCAGGCCGGTGGCCGGGAACGTGTAGCGCAGCACGACGTCGGCCTGCCGACCGCGGGTGACGACGACGATCGAGCCGAATTGCAGACGGGCGTTCCGTTCGGCGACCCGCTTGTGGAGCGTCGGCGACACAGTCCGATCCCACGCGAGGACGCCCGTCAAGGACAGGACGTCGAGGCCGTCGGCGAGGGTGACCGCGCGCAGTGAACAGAGCGCTCCGCCGTACTCGAAGCGCAGTGAATCGTCGTCGTCGGCCTCGACGTCGACGAATCCTGCGAGTGCTGCCCGCGCCCGCTCCTGCAACTCCTCGGCCGCCGCCGTCCCATCGCTCACTGGTATCTCACTCCCCCGAAGCGGCGATCCCGCGACGCATACTCGATGCACGCAGCCCACAGGTCCCGGCGGTCGAAGTCGGGAAACAGCTTCTCCTGGAACACCAGTTCGGCATACGCCGCCTGCCAGATGAGGAAGTTCGACGTGCGCTGCTCGCCGGACGGGCGCAGAAACAGGTCGACGTCCGGCATGTCGGGCTCGTCGAGGTACTTCGCGAACGTGGCCTCGGTGATCTTCTCGGGATCGAGCTCACCCGCCGCCGCGCGCCGAGCGATTTCCTTTGCCGCGTCGGCGATCTCGGCGCGCCCACCGTAGTTGACGCACATCGTCAGCGTCATGACGGTGTTGTCCTTGGTGAGCTCCTCGGCGATCTCGAGTTCCTTGATGACACTGCGCCACAGGCGCGGTCGACGCCCGGCCCAGCGCACGCGCACGCCCATCTCGTGCATCTCGTCGCGGCGGCGGCGGATGACGTCCCGGTTGAATCCCATGAGGAACTTGACCTCGTCGGGGCTGCGCTTCCAGTTCTCGGTGGAGAAGGCGTACGCGGACAACCACTTCACGCCGATCTCGATGCATCCCTCGAGGGTGTCCATGAGAACGGCCTCGCCGCGCTCGTGTCCGGCGGTCCGCGGCAGTCCCCGATCCTGCGCCCAGCGGCCGTTGCCGTCCATCACGAGCGCTACGTGATTGGGGATCAACTCGGGCTGGAGGATGGGCGGACGCGCACCCGAGGGGTGCGGGGCGGGCGGGCGGATCTCCCGGTCAGGCTGAGCTTGCGGTTCGCGTCGTCGAATCACGCTCCCCATCCTGCCTGACCGCCTCGTCGTGCCCGACTGCCGGATGGGGTCGGTGACGTTCGATCAGGGGCAGCGTGCGCAGCTGCCGCTCGAGGTGCCACTGGAGGTGCGCGGCGATCAGCCCACTGGCCTGGCTGCGCATCGCCGGCGTCGCGGTCTCCGTGTCCTTCCACTGCCCGTGCGCGAGCGCGTCCATGAGATCGAGCACACCGACGGACGGCGTCGCCGCCCCCGGCGGCCGACAGTGCACGCATACCGCGCCACCGGCGGCGACGTGGAATGCGCGATGCGGACCGGGCGCCGCGCAGCGCGCACAATCGGTGAGCGCCGGAGCCCAGCCCGCGTAGCCCATCGCCCGCAACAGGTAGGCGTCGAGGACCAGTTCGACGGGCCGCGCCTGCTCGCCCACCGCCCGCAGGGCCCCGACGGTGAGACTGTGCAACCGCGGCGCCGGGGCCCGCTCCTCACCGGCCAACCGCTCGGCCGTCTCGAGAATCGCGCACGCGGTGGTGTAGCGGCCGTAATCGTCGACGATATCGACACCGAACGCGTCGACGGTGTGCACCTGGGTGACGATGTCGAGACTACGACCGGGATGCAACTGCACGTCGATGTGCGCGAACGGCTCGAGCCGGCCCCCGAACTTCGACTTGGTGCGGCGCACCCCCTTCGCGACCGCCCGGACCAGGCCGTGCTGGCGGGTGAGCAGGGTCACGATGCGGTCGGCTTCGCCCAGCTTGTGCTGGCGCAGCACAACCGCATAGTCCCGGTACAACCTCACCTCGCCAGTCTCCCACGGCGCACCGACACCGGAGGACAGGCGCGTCCACGAAAGCCGCCCCACCCAAAACTGGAACGCGTTACTGTTCGTTCGAACGAACGGAAGCGCGAACGGGGCGGCAATGAGCACTGAACTGCAGGAACACGGCGTCGCGGGGAACGCACCCGGGCTCGAGGAGCAGGCGGCGGCGCTCGCGGCGGGCCGGACATCGTCCGTCGCTGCGATCATCGATTCCCTGGACCGGATCGAGGCCAGCCAGCCCACGCTCAACGCCTTCCGCATCGTGCGCCGCGCCGGGGCTCTGGCCGAGGCCGCCGACGCCGACCGCCGCCTGGCAGCGGGGGAACGCCTACCCCTCCTCGGAGTCCCGATCGCGGTGAAGGACGACGTCGACGTGACCGGCGAGACCACCGCGTTCGGGTGCCCCGGCGAGTTCCCGGTGAAGACCGCCGACTCCGAGATGGTCCGCCGCCTCCGCGACGCGGGCGCCGTGATCGTCGGCAAGACCAACAGCCCCGAGCTGGGTCAGTGGCCGTTCACCGGTGGCAGCGCGTTCGGCCACACCCGTAACCCGTGGGGCCGCGATCGCACCCCGGGTGGCTCGTCCGGTGGCAGCGCGGCGGCCGTCGCCGCCGGTCTGGTGCCCGCCGCCGTCGGTTCCGACGGCGCCGGATCGGTACGCATCCCCGCGGCCTGGACCCACCTGGTCGGGATCAAGCCTCAGCGCGGCCGCATCTCGACGTGGCCCGAGGCCGAGTCGTTCCACGGCATCACCGTCAACGGCCCGCTGGCCCGCACGGTTGCCGACGCGGCCCTGCTATTCGACGTGATCGCCGGCAACCACGACGGCGACCTGCACAAGCCGCCACCGGTCACGGTGCGCGACGCGGTCGGACGCGATCCGGGACGCCTGCGGATCGCGCTGTCGCTGCGCATCCCGTTCACCGCCACGCCGACGGCACTGCACCCGGAGATCCGGGCGGCAGTGGGACGCACTGCCCACACCCTGCGCCGCCTCGGTCACGACGTCGTCGTCGACGACCCCGAGTACGGAATCCTGCTGGGGCTCAACTTCCTTCCCCGCTCGCTTGCCGGGGTGGACGTGTGGCTCGATCGGCTACCCGACGCGACGCTGGTCGATCCGCGTACCCGCGCCAACGCCCGCACCGGGCGAATGCTGTCCGGCTGGCCACTGCGTGCCGCCCGGGCTGCCGAGCCGCGGATGCGGCGTCGAATCGGGGCGATCTTCGACGACTACGACGTGATCCTCGCCCCCACCACCGCAACTCCCCCGCCGCGCGTCGACGCGATGGACGCGATCGGCGGGGTCGAGACCGACAAGGTGATCACCGCCGCGTGCCCGTACACGTGGCCGTGGAACATCCTGGGATGGCCCAGCGTGAATGTCCCGGCAGGCTTCACCGCCGACGGACTACCGATCGGCGTCCAGCTGATGGGGCACGACAACACCGAGCCGCTTCTGGTTTCCCTTGCCGCACAGCTCGAGTCGGTACTGAACTGGCACGACCACCGTCCCGGGCAGTGGTGGTGACCATGGCCACGACGTCGGTCCGTGACCGCATTCTCGCCGCCGCACTGCACATCGTCGGCACCGAAGGTGTTCCGGCGGTGACGAATCGGCGCATCGCCGCCGAGGCCGCGGTGTCCCTCGGATCGGTGACGTACCACTTCGCGACGCAACCGGAGCTACTCCGAGCAGCGTTGACCGACTTCGTCGCCGAGGAGACCGCCCGCCTCCGCGAGATCGCGGAGAGCTACCGGGAAACCGGCATCAGTGTCGAGGATGCCGCGGCGATCACCGAGCGGATCGCCCGTGATCTCACGTTCTCCGCCGAGCGGATCGCACCGTTCGAGCTCTACATCCAGGCCGGACGTGACCCCGAACTGCGTGACGCCGCGGCCCAGTGCTTCGCGGCCTATGACGACCTGACGGTCACGATCCTGACCGCTCTCGGGATCCCGCACCCGGAGTCACTGGCACCCACCCTGGTGGCGACCATCGCCGGCCTGCAGTTGCGTCGTCTCGCTACCGGCGACGGCGGACAGGAAATCGCGGTCGCGGTGCTCCAGTTGATCCGCGGCGCGTTCGTTCCGAGGCCGTGAGAATCCACCGTGCCGCGCCGAAAACAGTCGTGCCGCTCCCCCGATCGGAGGAGCGGCACGACAAGAACTGGCGCGGCAGAGGACTAGAAACCGAGGCGGCCCAGCTGCTTCGGGTCGCGCTGCCAATCCTTGGCCACCTTGACGTGCAACTCCAGGTAGATCTTGACGCCGAGCAGCTTCTCGATCTGCTTGCGAGCCGCGGTTCCGACCTCGCGCAGCCGGGCACCGCCCTTGCCGATCACGATGCCCTTCTGGCTGGGCCGTTCGACGTACAGCAGCGCGTGCACGTCGAGCATCTTGCCCTGCTTCTCGGTGCGACCTTCGCGTTCGATGATCTCCTCGATGACGACGGCCAGCGAGTGCGGCAGTTCGTCGCCGAGCCCCTCGAGCGCTGCCTCGCGGATCAGCTCGGCCATGAGGGTTTCCTCGGGCTCGTCGGTCAGTTCGCCGTCGGGGTAGAACGCGGGACCGGGCTCCATCATCCCGGCGAGGACCTTCACCAGCAGTTCCACCTGCTCGCCGGAGACGGCGGACACGGGGATCACCTCGGCCTCCGGGCCGAGAAGCGCGGACACCGCCATGAGCTGCTTGGCGACGCCGTCCTTGGTCATCTTGTCGATCTTGGTGACGATGCCGACCAGCTTGGTCTTGGGTGCCATCTGGCGCACCTGCTCGACGATCCACCGGTCGCCGGGGCCGATCTTCTCGTCGGCCGGGATGCACAGGCAGATGATGTCGACCTCGGAGTACGTGTCGCGCACGAGGTCGTTGAGGCGCTGGCCGAGCAGCGTCCGCGGCCGGTGCAGGCCGGGGGTGTCGACCAGGATCAGCTGCGCGAAGTCACGATGCACGATGCCGCGGATCGTGTGGCGCGTGGTCTGCGGTCGCGACGAGGTGATCGCGATCTTCTCGCCGACCAGCGCGTTCGTCAGCGTCGACTTGCCCGTATTGGGCCGTCCCACGAAACAAACGAAGCCGGAACGGAATTCGTTGTCGGTCATATCACTCCTGGTTCACGTTTCCGTCTTCGTCCACCGGGCCGGTGTCACTGTGTTCGGTCGGGACGCGCTCGACGTACACCGTGCTGATCCGCACCCGCCCACGCACGTCCGCGCCACCCTCGCCGCGCAAGCGCAGCCCGGCGGTCTCGATCTGCGAGCCGGGCAGGGGAACCCTGCCCAACTCGTAGCCGAGCAGCCCGCCGACCGTCTCGACCTCGTCGCCGGGGATCTCGACGTCGAACAGTTCGCCGAGGTCCTCGACGGGCAACCGCGCCGACACTCGGTAGGTGCCGTCGCCGAGATCCTCGATCGGCGGGGTCTCGTCGGTGTCGTACTCGTCGGCGATCTCCCCGACGATCTCCTCGATCACGTCCTCGATCGTCACCAGACCGGCGATGCCGCCGTACTCGTCGACCAGCACGGCCATGTGGTTGCGGTCGCGCTGCATCTCGGCGAGCAGGCTGTCGAGAGGCTTCGAGTCGGGCACGAACACCGCGGGGCGCATCACCTGAGCCACCGTCACGCTGTGGCCGCCGTCGGACGAATAGTAGGTCTGCTGCACCAGGTCCTTGAGGTACACGACCCCGAGGACGTCGTCGACGTTCTCGCCGATCACCGGGATCCGGGAGTGGCCGCTGCGAACCGCGAGCGAGGTCGCCTGACCGGCCGTCTTGTCGGCCTCGATCCACACCATCTCGGTGCGCGGGACCATCACCTCGCGCGCGGACGTGTCACCCAGTTCGAACACCGACTGGATCATCCGGCGTTCCTCGTCGGCCACCACACCGCGCTCCTGCGCCAGATCGACCAGCTCGCGCAGTTCGATCTCGGACGCAAACGGTCCGGCGCGGAATCCGCGGCCCGGGGTGAGCGCGTTGCCGACCAGAATCAGCAACCGGCTCACCGGACTGAACAGGGCACCGAGCGCCACCAGTGGAACGGCCGCCGCCAGCGTCAGCGGGTAGGCGTGTTGCCGCCCCAGGGTGCGGGGGCCGACGCCGATCGCGACGTAGTCGACGAGCACCATGGCGACGATCGTCACGACCATGCCCCAGGCGGCGCCCATGAGATCGATCAACGCACCCGCGAGCAGGACTGCCGCCGCGATCTCGCACAGGATCCGCAGCAGGACCATGAGATTGACGTAGCGGGGACGGTCCGAGACGATTCGCACCAGGCGCGCAGCACCGGGACGCTCGTCCTTCGCCAACTCCTCCACCCGTGCGGGCGAGAGTGTGTTGAGCGCGGCGTCGAGCGCGGCGAACAGCCCGCCCAGCGGCACCAGGATGACAGCGACGAGCACCAGGACGACTGCGTCGTTCACGTCTCGATCACCGTCCGCCGAGCGTCACTGCTCAGTGCCGTCGAAGAAGCCGGCCTTGCCGAGGAGACGCTGGTCGCGTGCCGCGAGCTCGGCCTCCTGCTCGGCGCGGCGCAGGTCCTCGTACCACTCGGCGAGGAGCTGGTTCTGCAGGCCGAACATCTCTTTCTCCTCCTCGGGCTCGGCATGGTCGTAGCCGAGGAGGTGCAGGACGCCGTGCACGGTGAGCAGCGCCAGTTCCTGGTCGAGCGAGTGCCCCGCCGTCTGCGCCTGATCCGCCGCGAACGACGGGCACAAGACGATGTCGCCGAGCATCGACGGACCGGGCTCCGGGGCATCCGGGCGTCCGCCCGGCTCGAGCTCGTCCATCGGGAACGACATCACGTCAGTGGGGCCCGGCAGATCCATCCAGCGCATGTGGAGGTCGGCCATCGTCGCCGAATCCACGAGCACCATCGACAGTTCCGCGGCCGGATGCACGTCCATCCTCGCGATCACGAACCGGGCGACGCTGATCAAATCCTCGTCGGAGACTTCCATCCCCGATTCGTTGGAGATCTCGATACTCATCTACGTCGTTCCTTCGTAAGCCGCGAACACGCGGGAGCCGTTCTGGGCGGAAACAACCCTACCGCCGGTGGGGACGCGGCTGGACCGCTCGTCGCTGCGCACGGTTCCCGAGCGGGGTGTCCCCGTCACGGGACGCCTCGAACCGCTCGTACGCGTCGACGATGTCCGAGACCAATCGGTGTCGCACGACGTCGCTGCTGTCGAGAACGGAGAAGTGGATGCCACCGATGCCGTCGAGGATCTCGGTGGCCGCCCGCAGTCCCGACCGCGCCCCGCCGGGCAGGTCGACCTGGGTGATATCGCCGGTGACGACGATCTTGGAACCGAACCCGAGTCGGGTGAGGAACATCTTCATCTGCTCGGCGGTGGTGTTCTGCGCCTCGTCGAGGATGATGAACGCATCGTTGAGAGTGCGTCCGCGCATGTAGGCGAGCGGCGCAACCTCGATGACACCGGCCTGCATCAGCTTCGGGATGGCCTCGGGATCCATCATGTCGTGCAGGGCGTCGTGCAGAGGACGCAGATACGGGTCGATCTTCTCGTGCAACGTTCCCGGCAGGAAGCCGAGACGCTCGCCGGCCTCGACCGCGGGCCGGGTCAGGATGATCCGCGTCACCTGCTTGCTCTGCAGCGCCTGCACAGCCTTGGCCATCGCCAGGTAAGTCTTGCCCGTTCCGGCCGGGCCGACGCCGAACACGATGGTGTTCTCGTCGATCGCGTCGACATAGTGCTTCTGGTTCAAGGTCTTCGGACGGATCGTCTTGCCGCGGCGCGACAGGATGTCCAGGCTAAGCACGTCTGCCGGCGACTCCGAGAGACCCTGAGTGAGCATGCCGAGGGTGCGGCGAACCACGTCCGGAGAAATGGGCTGGTTTCGGCGAACCAACGCTGCGAGCTGCTCGAGAAGTCGTTCGGCAAGCGCGACGTCCGCCGGTGTGCCGGTCAGGGTGACGGCGTTGCCGCGAACGTGGATGTCGGCGTCGAGGACCTGCTCGAGAGCGGTCAGATTCTCGTCGGTGGACCCGAGCAGAGGCGGAACCACCTCGGGCGGGAACTCCATGCTCGAGCGCACGGTGCGCTGAGCCGGCTGTGCAGAATCCTGCGGGGCGTCGCGCAGGTGCGACCTACCGTTCTCGACTTGTTCACTCACGTGCGCGCTATAGCCTTCTTCCAGGTCCGATCGGTCCATCGGGGCCACACGACCGAGTCGGCGTGTGTGTCCAAAGTCTAGCGCCAGCGGCCGACAGCGCCCACCGAGTTACTCGCCGGACGCCTCGTCGGGTACGTCCGTGTCCGCGAGCCAGGCCGCAGCCTGCCCGACGACGTCGGCGGCACGCTCCGGCGGCAGCCCCAGCAACACCAGGCCGGCAGTGGCGAACGTCTCACCACGATCGGAGATCGCGCCCCGGTTCGCATGCTCGAGGAGTGTCAATGTCATGCCCTCGGACATCGCGACCAGCAGTTCGGGCCGCAGATACGACGAGAACACTCCCTCACGCTGACCCCGCTCGACGTTGCCCACCGTGATCGTTCGCAGCGGCTCGAGGAGATCGTGGATCCGCTCCTCCCCCAGTTCGCGCCGGGCGAAGGAGAGCAGTACCCGGAATCGGTCGCCGACCGGCCAGGTGCGCAGCGCCAGCGCCGCGACCGCCAGGTCGGGCCGCTCCGGAGCGGGCGGTCCCGACGCCAGGCTGGCCCCGATCGCCCCGGACGCCTCCGCGACCAACCCCTCGATCAACGTCTCCCGGTTCGGGAAGTGCGAGTACACCGTGCGCCGAACGACGCCGGCTGCCTTCGCCACGTCGCCCATGCTCGCGTCGGGATCCGCCGCGAAGGCCGAGATCGCGGCATCGAGAATGCGCGCCCGGTTCGCGCGCGCCTGCGCGCGGGGCGGTTGCGGACCCGCGGCGGGCACCGCCTGGGAAGTCGAGGACTCGGAACTCACCGACCCATCTTCCCTTACGGCGGCGGACGGACACCGAAGTCCGATCTCGAACGCTCCCCCGAAACTCGCGACCGGTGTGACGTCCGCCACCCCTTCCTTGCACACCGGTATGCAAGGAACTAACTTGCACATCAGTGTGCAAGATCGCGGACGACGTGACGAACAGCATGCGGGAGGGCCTTCGAACATGACGATCACACTGGCGCAGTTGCCGGGCGTTGCCACCACCCCGGTGGACCAGATGGACCGGCCCTACCCACGGCGCTGGGCCGCGCTGGGCGTGCTGTGCCTGAGCCTGCTGATCGTCGTGATGGCGAACACCGCGCTCATCGTCGCAGCCCCCGACATGACGCGTGATCTCGCGCTGACCAGCTCGGACCTGCAGTGGGTCATCGACGGCTACACCGTCCCGTACGCGGCCTTGATGCTGCTGTTCGGTGTCATCGGCGACAAGTACAGCCGCCGCGGGGCACTGTTCGCAGGTCTACTCGTCTTCGGCGTCGGCGCCGTGTTCGGCAGCCTCGCCGACAGCACCACCTCGGTGATCGCCGCTCGTATGGTCATGGGTGTCGGCGCGGCGATAATCATGCCCGCCACGCTGTCACTGCTGGTCGCCACCTTCCCCTCTGCCGAGCGCGCCCGCGCCATCGCGGCGTGGGCCGCCACCTCCGGCCTCGCGATCGCCCTCGGTCCACTTCTCGCCGGGTGGCTGCTCGAAGACCACAGTTGGCACTCGACGTTCCTCATCAACGTGCCGATCGCGGCCTTCGCGATCGTCGCGGCGCTGGTTCTCGTGCCGCCGTCGAAAGCCCGGGGACTGGGCCGCATCGACTGGATAGGCGGGCTGCTGTCGGTCGTCACCATCGGCGCTCTCGTGTTCGCCATCATCGACGGATTCCACTTCGGCTGGGGCCCGAGCGCGCTGTCCACCGCCGCGGTCTCCGCCGTGGGGCTCGCCCTCTTCGTCGCCTGGGAACTGCACCACCCGCAGCCACTACTGAACGTGCGCAAGCTCGGCGAGCGCGCCGTCGGTGGCGCCTCCCTCGCGGTCATGCTCGTGTTCCTGGCGGCGTTCGGCGCGATGTTCTTCGTCGCCCAGCAGTTCCAGTTCGTTCTGGGGTTCGGCCCGCTCGCCACCGGCGTCCGACTTCTCCCGCTGGCCGTGGCTGTCTCGGTCGGTGCCGCGGCGAGTGCCCGCCTGACCCCACGGGCGGGTACCCGCACCATCGTCGCCGGCGGCATGCTGGTCGCGGCGGCCGGCGTACTGCTGCTCGTCCGCGTCGATGGGGCGTCGACGTACCTCGACTTCGTGCCCACCCTCGCCCTCCTCGGGATCGGTGTGGGACTTGCCGTCTCGCCCGCAACCGACGCCATCATGGGGAACTTCCCAGAGAAGGATCTCGGCGCGGCCGGCGGACTCAACGACACCGCGATCGAACTCGGCGGCTCGCTCGGGATCGCGATACTCGGATCGGTCCTCGCCTCCGCGTACAAGGACGGGATCGCAGGATTCCTGGCAGCGCTTCCCGTCCCCAATCTGACGGGGCCGCAAGCAGATCTGGTGACGCAGGGCCTGCAGGCATCGGGAGAATCGGTCGGCGGCGCCGCGATCGTCGCCGGAGAACTGGCGAGAAATCCCCTCGGCGCAGCACAGGCCCAGCCGCTCATGGATGCGGCGACCGTCGCCTTCGCCGACGCCATCTCCCGTGCCAGCCTCGTCGGTGGGCTCGCCCTGGCCCTCGGCGCCGTCGTCGTCGCCGCGGTCCTGCCCGCACGCGCAAAGGCCTGAGACGCAGCCGGTCCTCGATCCTCGGGAACGCCGGCAGTGTCGATCTCGATGTCGATGATCGAGAAGGGGCTCTGAGGGCAGGGGTGCATGCGAATCCTCACGCCGCCTCGAGTCGCCTCTGCCGTGCCGGAAACATGTTCAGGCGCAACTGAAATGCCACTCCGTCATGGCCAATTGTGGCCAATGGCCACAATTGCCCCCTCGGCCATTGCTAGATTCCGCTGAGCCGCCGACCGAAGTGGACGTCTACCGGACTACAAGTGGGAAGCGTTTCCCGACGGTGAAGGCCGCGACACCCGCGCACGTAGACACAGATTCCCACCTCCCACGAAGGATTGCCGGATGACCGCAACCCGAGCCTCGCGCACCAGAACACGACAAAGCATGCTTGCCACCCTCGCACTCGCCACCGCGCTGGTTCTCCCTGCTGCGGCGACCGCAACGCCGATAACCCCGCACCAGGATGCCGTTGCTTGGGGGTACGCGTACGAGGGCGCCACCGGGGTCCCCACACTGGGCGATGACGCGTCGTACACCGCGATCGGGGGCGGTTTCGGCCACTCCCTCGCCGTCACCTCGGACGGCCAGGTCAAGGCCTGGGGCCGCAACGAATTCGGCCAGACGACGGTGCCGGCCGCCGAAGGAAAGACCTACACCGCCGTCGCCGGCGGCTTCGGGCACTCGCTCGCCCTCACGTCGGACGGACAGATCGACGCATGGGGCGACAACCAGCACGGGCAGACCGACGTTCCGACGCTGGAGGAGGGCGAAAAGTACACCGCGATCGCCACCGCGCACAATCATTCACTCGCACTCACCTCCGACGGACGGGTCGAGACGTGGGGCTTCGGCTCGTACGGTCTGCGTGACGTCCCGGTCCTGGAACAGGGTCAGACGTACACCGACATCGCCGCCGGCACGACGCACTCGATCGGCCTGACGTCCGCCGGCACGATCAAGACCTGGGGTTACGACTCCGCCGGGCAGATGAATGTTCCCGATCTCGAACCGGGGCAGACGTACACCGCCGTCGCCTCCGGCTGGGATCACGTGCTCGCCCTCACATCCGACGGCGAGATCAAAGCGTGGGGATACAACAACGCCGGGCAGACAGATGTGCCGGCTCTCGTGAACGGCGAGACGTACGTCGCCGTCGGCGGCGGCCAGTTCCACTCGGTAGGTCTCACTTCGACCGGCCGAATCGTGGTGTGGGGCGACAACTACTACGGGCAGACATCCGTTCCCGCCGAGCACACGTACACCGCTGTCGCCGCATTCGGCGGCAACCACGTACTCGCGCTCGCCGAGGCTGCGCCCACTGACACCGTCGCGCCCACGGTCTCCGGTGCGCCGCCGTCCGGCATCGTCGGGCAGCCCTACACCCATACCTTCACCCTCACGGGCAGCCCGACACCGTCGGTCGACCCGAGCATCGAACTGCCGCCCGGGCTCACACTTTCCGCGGAAGGAGTCCTCTCGGGAGTCCCCACCGCCGAAGGCACGTACCACTTCACCGTCACTGCCCTGAACGGCACAGCACCTGACGCCTCGCTCGACGTCACCGTCATCATCGACAACGCCGACCAACCAGGAGGCACCGGTTCGCTGGGCAGCCTCAACTGACCATCAGGTCAGCAGCAGTTCCCGAGAGAGCTTCCAGCTGCGGGTGTTCGGGTCGAGGAAGGCGAAATGATCCTCGCCCTCGATCAGATGCAACTCCACCGGATCGCCCGCCGCCAGAGCCGCGGCGTGGTACCGGGACGCGATCTTCGCCGGGACCTGCGCGTCCTCAGTGCCGTGGAGGACCACCACGGGAACCCCGATCGGGACCCGATGCTGCGGCGACGCGGAACGGTACAGCTCGGGGTCGTCCTCGAAGGGGACGCCGAACAGGTCCTCGATGTAGCTGACGCGTCGGCCGCGCTCGGCGGCCGACGCGAGGTCGAGCGCCCCGGCCTGCGACACGAACAGTTCGGGGTGGATCGTCGTATCCCGTTGCCCGGCAAGCCAGACTGCGAGCTGTCCGCCCGCCGAATGCCCGACGACCCGGACCCGGTCCAGATCGAGCTGCACCGGGGACGCGGCGGCGACGGGCCCGGCGATAGCCTCGAGCGCGGCAACGACATCAGCCGACATCTCCGGCCACCGTCCACCCGCGCCGATGCGGCGGTACTCGATGTTCCACACGGCGACACCGCTGCGGGCCAACTCGACCGACAGGGCAGTCCCGAGATTGAGCTGGTACTTCCCGCTCCAGTAGCCACCGTGGATCACCATGACGACCGGAACCGGTTCCCCGGCAACGCCTTCCGGCGCATAGAAGTGGCCGAACTGCTGCGGCTCGGCGCCGTACGCGATGCGCGTCCTGGGCATGCTCGTCGCTCCCGAGTCAGTCGAGGGGCGCCGAGGACCAGCGATCGGTGAGCACACCGATCGCCCCCAGCGCCACCGCCGCGGCCGTCGAGGTCCGTAGCACCGTCGGCCCCAACAGGACCGCGGTCGCTCCGGCGTCGGTCAGTGCGGTGATCTCGTCGTCCGACAGTCCGCCTTCCGGCCCCACCACCAGCATCACCTCGGGAGCGTCCCGCAGCGGCAGCAACGCGAACGGCGACCGCGCCGACTCGTGGAGCACTGCCACGACACCGCCGCGGCCGACGACGTCACGAACCCGCTCCAGGATCTGCGGGGTGTGGTGCAGCTCCGCGACGTCCGGCACGAAGGAGCGTCGCGCCTGCTTCGCGGCCGCGATCGCCGCGTTGCGCCAGCGCACCACGCCCTTCTGTGTCTTGGCGCCTTCCCAGCGGGCAACACACCGCGACGACTGCCACGGCACGACGGCGTCGATCCCCGCCTCGGTGGCCAGTTCGACGGCCAATTCGGAACGCTCCGCCTTGGGCAGCGCCTGCACCAGCGTCACCCGGGGGGTGGGCGGCTGCTGGTCCAGACGCGCGGTCACCTCCAGGTCGAGGCGATCCTTCCCGGCGGCGGTCACGACGGCGTCCGCGATGCCGCCGTGCCCGTCCGCCAGGAGCAGTCGCTCACCCGGCTTGATCCGCCGTACCGTCGCGGCATGACGACCCTCCGGGCCGTCGAGCACCGCGGGACCGCCGACGTCGGGCAGTGGATCCAGATAGAAGACTGTCGCAGCCATCGGTCGGTCCGGCGCCGGTCAGCGTCCGCTGAAGGCGTCGCGCAGCCGCGAGAACAGCCCACCGGTGTTCGGCGACCCGGTCGAGACCACCTCGGCATGATCGCGGTCGCGAAGGTTCTTGAACTCCTGCAGCAGCTTGCTCTGCTTACCGTCCAGGCGCGACGGGATGATCACCTCGAGGTGCGCGTGGACGTCGCCGCGTACGCCGGAGCGCAGCTTCGGCATGCCGTGACCGCGCAGGACCGATACGGAGCCGGGCTGTGTGCCCGGGTCGACGGTGATCTCGGTCGGACCGTCGATGATCGTCTCGAGCGTCACCGTGGTGCCGAGGGCCGCGTCGACCATCGGGACCCGGATGGTGCAGTGCAGGTCGTCGCCGTCACGGACGAACGTCTCGTGCGGCTGCTCGATGATCTCGACGTACAGATCGCCGGCCGGGCCGCCGCCGGGACCGACCTCGCCCTGCGCCGCGAGCCGGATGCGCATTCCGCTCGACACACCGGCCGGCACCTTCACGGTGATGTCACGACGGGCACGCACGCGGCCGTCGCCGCCACACTTGTGGCAGGGATCCGGGATGGTCTCGCCGGCGCCGCGGCACGTCGGACAGGGACGCGACGTCATGACCTGACCGAGGAACGAGCGCTGCACGGACTGGACCTCACCGGCGCCGCCACACGTCTCACAGCGGATCGGCTTCGAGTCGCCGTGGGTGCCCGAGCCGGTGCAGCCGTCGCACAGGATCGCGGTGTCGACGGTGATCGTCTTGGTCACGCCGGTGGCGCACTCTGCGAGCGTCAGCTTGGTCCGCAGCAGCGAATCCGCGCCGGGCTGCACACGTCCCTTGGGCCCGCGGGCGGTACCGCCACCGCCGAAGAATGCCTCGAAGACATCTCCGAGACCGCCGCCGAAGCCTGCGCCACCGAAGCCGCCGGCACCGGCACCACCGCCGGACTCCATCGGATCGCCACCGAGATCGACGATTCGCCGCTTCTCGGGGTCCGAGAGCACCTCGTACGCGGTGGAGACCTCGCGGAACCGCGCCTGTGCCGACTCGTCGGGGTTGACGTCCGGATGCAGCTCACGGGCGAGCTTCCGGTATGCCCGCTTGATCTCCTGATCGGTCGCCTTGGGCTCGACGCCGAGCGTGCCGTAGTAATCCCGTGCCACTTTGGGTATCTCGTCCTTCTCTACATCGTTCGCATCACACGGTGAGCACCGCCGACACCGGAACCCTCCGGCCCGACGCCGTTGCCCGTCCGCGCCCTATCGCTCGGCGAGTACCTCGCCGATGTACCTGGCAACGGCAGCCACCGAGGCAATTGTTCCCGGATAGTCCATCCGAGTGGGGCCGAGGACCCCCACACCGCCGAACACGGTACCGGCAGCGCCGTACCCGGTCGAGATCACCGACGTCCCGCGCATCTCCTCGACCTGCGTCTCCTCACCGATCCGCACGGTCACCCGGCCTGCATCCTGGGTCGCGGCGAGCAGTTTGAGGACCACCACCTGCTCCTCGAGCGCTTCGAGGACCGAACGCAGCGAGCCGGGGAGTCCGGCTTGCAGCGAGAAGTCGGCCGCGTTGCGCGTCAGATTCGCGGTTCCGCCCAGCACCAGACGGTCCTCGGGGTGTTCGACGAGCGTCTCGACCAGCACGGTGGCCGACCGGATGACCGCGTCCCGCAGATTCTCGGGCGCGTCCTCGGCAAGTTCCGAGACCGCGATCGATGCCGCGGCGAGCCGCTTGCCCTCGAGAGCGCCGCCGAGCAGTGCTCGTAGCCGCGACAGGTCCTCGTCGTCGATCACGTCACCTAGTTCGACGATCCGCTGGTCGACGCGCCCGGAATCGGTGATCAGTACCAGCAGCAGGCGGGCGGGGGTGAGCGCGACCACCTCGAGATGGCGGACCGAGGACGCCGACAGCGAGGGGTACTGCACCACCGCGACCTGGCGGGTGAGCTGCGCGAGGAGCCGGACGCCGCGGCGCAGGACGTCGTCCAGATCGACTCCCGACTCGAGGAACTCGAGGATTGCGCGACGCTCGGCGGCCGACAGCGGCTTGACGTCGGAGATCCGGTCGACGAACTGGCGGTAGCCCTTGTCGGTCGGCACGCGTCCCGAACTGGTGTGCGGTTGCGCGATGTAGCCCTCGGCCTCGAGCGCGGCCATGTCGTTGCGGATCGTCGCACTGGAGACACCCAGATTGTGGCGCTCCACCAGGGCTTTCGATCCGATCGGCTCCTGCGTGGAGACGTAGTCGGCGACGATCGCCCGGAGCACCTCGAATCGTCGTTCGTCCGTACTCGCCACCGCCACCACCTCCATTTCGACGCTCAGCCCGGGGTCCACCCGACTGTCGATACCCAGTCTAATGGCCTGGTCCGCCCCGAACTCCTCAGGCCGCGCCGGACATTCGAGGCACAACGAACAATTGCGCCGCAGCCCGTACTGTATTCGTCGGTCGGCCCGCGGGGTCCGGCCCACGGTCGAGCGACACGGGCGGAACAACATGATCTTCAAAGGTGTCAGGGACGGCAAGCCGTATCCGGATCACGGATTGACACTCCGCGACTGGTCACAGATCCCGCCGCGGCAGGTCCGCCTCGACGAGATCGTCACCACCACCCGGGTCCTCGAACTCGACCGCCTCCTGTCCGAGGACTCGACGTTCTACGGCGACCTGTTCCCCCACGCGGTCCTGTGGGAGGGCACGATCTACCTCGAGGACGGCGTCCACCACGCGGTGCGATCGGCACTGCGCAACCGGGTCGTCCTGCACGCCCGGGTCTACGACTACGACGCCGTCGGCTGACGCACGAGTCAGTCGAGAATGTCCCGGACCACAGCATCGGCCAGCAGCCGACCACGGTCCGTCAACACCAGGTGGCCGGACACGACCACCGCCAGCCCGTCCGCCACGACCCGCTCCGCGGCAGCGCGTTCGCTCTCACGCAGATCGGCCAGCGGAAGCCCGGTCCGCAGCCGGATCGCCAGCATGACCCGCTCGACGTGGATGTCCTCCGCAGTCAGGGATTCACTACCGCCCACGGGCAGCTCGCCCGCCGACAACCGGTCCGCGTACCGCGCCGGATGTTTGACGTTCCACCACCGCACCCCGCCGATGTGGCTGTGCGCGCCCGGCCCGGCGCCCCACCAGTCGCCGCCGTCCCAGTAGCCGAGGTTGTGCCGGCAGCGTGAGTCTTCCCCCGACGCCCAGTTCGACACCTCGTACCAGGCGAGACCGGCGTCGGCGAGCCGCGAATCGATCCGCTCGTACCGGGACGCGAGGACGTCGTCGTCGGGCGACGGCAGTTCGCCCCGGCGCACCTTGCGGGCCAGCGCGGTCCCGTCCTCGACGATCAGCGCGTACGCCGACACGTGGTCGACGCCCGCGTCCAGCACCGCATCCAGGGACGCGTCGAGGTCGCGGTCGGTCTCGCCCGGCGTGCCGTAGATGAGGTCGAGGTTGACGTGGTCGAACCCGGCGGCGCGCGCCTCACGGGCCGCCGCGACCGGTCGGCCCGGGGTGTGGGTTCGGTCGAGCACCCTCAACACATGCTCGGCTGCGGACTGCATGCCCAGGGAGATCCGCGTGAATCCCGCCGCGCGCAGCGTCGCGAAGAACTCCGGCGACGTCGACTCGGGGTTCGATTCCGTGGTCACCTCGGCGCCGTCGGCAAGCCCGAAGCTGGTCTTCACGGCACCGAGGACCTCCCCGAGTCCGTCGCCGCCGAGCAGCGACGGCGTACCGCCGCCGACGAACACGGTGTCCACCGAGGGCGCGCCCGTGATCTCGGCGGCCTGCGCCAGTTCTCGCTTCAGTGCGTCGAGCCACGACTGCGGCGAAGCCGAGGTCCCCAGTTCGCCCGCGGTGTAGGTGTTGAAGTCGCAGTAGCCGCAGCGCGTGGCACAGAACGGGACATGGACGTAGATGCCGAAGGGGCGCTTCCCGACACCGCGCAACGCCGTGTCCGGAAGCTCGAAGGGCGTCGACAGGTCGGCAGGGGTCGAAACGGCGGATCCACTCACGCCTCCAGTGTCCCAGTCACCCCGTTTCGCGCCACGCTCCCCCATCCGATCAGGAGATTTCCCGCGATTTTCGGGGAAATATGCGCCCAGTGGTCGGCACGGACGAAATCCCATGGCAGAATGGCCCGCATGACAGACAGCGGGGTGCGATTGGTGGCCAGACGCCACGTCGACCTCAAGCGTGTCTGTAGCTGTTGTTGTCAGCCCTGCGGCGTGTAGCAGTCCGCGTTCCCTGCCTCGAAGCAGCAACGCCCGCCTGCGTTCGTCTCCCCCGATAGCCCCCGCTGATCCCGGCCGGCCGAGGACGACCCCGCGAGGAAACAGCCCTCCTCCCCATGTCTTCGACCGGTGCACCGTGGGATTCACGAATTTCAGGAGCACCCATGACGTCGACCACCGACGCCGATTCCACGACGAGCCCGCCCGCCGGAGCCCGCGCTGCCCGCCCGAAGAAGCGGGTGTCCGAGGGCCAGTGGGCCCTCGGCTACCGTGAGCCGCTCAACGCGAACGAGCAGATCAAGAAGGACGACAACCCCCTCAACGTCCGGGCTCGGATCGAGGACATCTACTCGAAGCAGGGATTCGACAGCATCGACAAGGCCGACCTGCGTGGCCGGATGCGCTGGTGGGGCCTGTACACCCAGCGCGAAGAGGGTTACGACGGCACCTTCACCGGCGACGAGAACATCGACCTGCTCGAGGCCAAGTACTTCATGATGCGGGTGCGCTGCGACGCCGGCGCCCTGAGCGTCGCGCAGTTGCGCACGGTCGGCGAACTCTCGACCGAGTTCGGGCGTGACACCGCCGACCTGTCCGACCGCGAGAACGTCCAGTACCACTGGATCGAGATCGAGAACGTCCCGGAGATCTGGCAGCGACTCGAGGCCGTCGGCCTCAAGACCACCGAGGCCTGCGGCGACTGCCCCCGCGTCGTGCTGGGCTCACCGCTGGCCGGCGAGTCGTTCGACGAGGTCCTCGACCCCACCCCGGCGATCGACGAGATCGTCCGCCGCTACATCGGCGACCCGCAGTACTCGAACCTGCCGCGCAAGTTCAAGACCGCGATCTCCGGCCAGCAGGACGTGGTGCACGAGATCAACGACGTCGCGTTCGTCGGCGTGAACCACCCCGAGCACGGCCCGGGCCTGGATCTGTGGGTGGGCGGCGGCCTGTCGACCAATCCGATGCTGGCGCAGCGCGTCGGTGTGTGGGTGCCGCTCGACGAGGTGCCGGACGTGTGGGAAGGCGTGCTCGCGATCTTCCGCGACTACGGCTACCGCCGCCTGCGCGCCAAGGCGCGGCTGAAGTTCCTGATCAAGGACTGGGGTATCGACAAGTTCCGTGAGGTTCTCGAGACGGAGTACCTCAAGCGCAAGCTGATCGACGGCCCCGCGCCGGAGAAGCCTGAGCGCCCGATCGACCACATCGGGGTTCAGAAGCTGCGCAACGGCCTCAACGCGATCGGGTTCTCCCCCATCGCCGGCCGCGTGTCGGGCACCATCCTGACCAAGGTGGCCGCCGCGGTCGAGGCCGTCGGCTCCGACCGGATCCGCTTCACGCCGTACCAGAAGCTGATCGTGCTCGACGTGCCCGACGACCAGGTCGAGAAGCTGATCGCCGACCTCGAACCGCTCGGCCTGCACGCCCGGCCGTCGCACTGGCGCCGGAACCTGCTCGCCTGCAGCGGCATCGAGTTCTGCAAGCTGTCGTTCGTGGAGACCCGCAAGCGGTCGCAGGTGCTCGCGCCGGAACTCGAGGAGCGGCTCGCGGACATCAATGCGCAGCTCGACGTCCCGATCACGATCAACATCAACGGCTGCCCCAACTCGTGCGGACGGTCCCAGATCGCCGACATCGGATTCAAGGGCCAGCTGGTCGACGACGGCGACGGCAAGCAGGTCGAGGGCTTCCAGGTGCACCTGGGCGGCAGCCTCGGGCTCGACAGCGCGTTCGGCCGGAAACTGCGCCAGCACAAGGTGACCAGCGACGAGCTCGGTGACTACATCGACCGCGTGGTGCGTAATTTCGTGAAGCACCGCGCCGAGGGAGAACGCTTCGCACAGTGGGCAATTCGAGCAGACGAGGGGGATTTGCGTTGACGGTCGACATCACGACGGCAACCCAGGACGAGCTCCGGGCACTTGCCGCGCAGGGCGCAGCCGAGCTGGACGGCGCGTCGGCACAGGAACTGCTGCAATGGACCGAGGACACCTTCGGTGGCGGGACGAGCGAAGCGACAGGGCATCGCAACGGCTACATCGTGGCCTCGAACATGCAGGACGGGGTGCTCGTTCACCTTGCCGCACAGGTTCATCCGGGCGTGGACGTGCTCTTTTTGGAGACCGGCTACCACTTCCCCGAGACCATCGGCACCCGCGACGCGGTGGAGCAGGTGTACGGCGTCAAGGTCATCAACGCGCAGACCGAGATCAGTGTCGCCGAGCAGGACGCGGCCGAGGGCAAGGACCTGTGGGCCCGCGAGCCCAACCGGTGCTGCGCGCTGCGCAAGGTGGCGCCGCTGACCGCGACGCTGAAGAACTACCGGGCGTGGGTCACCGGCATCCGCCGGGTCGAGGCCCCCACCCGGGCGAACGCACCGTTGATCTCCTTCGACGAGGCGTTCGGTCTGGTGAAGATCAATCCCATCGCCGCATGGTCGGACGACGACATGCAGGCCTACATCGACGAGCACTCGATTCTGGTGAATCCGCTCGTCGACGAGGGATATCCGTCCATCGGGTGCGCACCCTGCACCGTCAAACCACTCCCCGGCGCCGATCCGCGTAGCGGTCGGTGGGCCGGTTCCGCCAAGACAGAATGCGGGTTGCACGCCTCATGACAATCGACATCTCACTCGCCGAGCCGCGACTTCAGCTCGACGGCAGCAAGTTCGACACTCTCGACGCTCTCGAGTCCGAGGCCATCCACATTTTCCGCGAGGTGGCCGGCGAGTTCGAGCGGCCCGTGATCCTGTTCTCGGGCGGCAAGGACTCGACGGTGCTGCTGCACCTGGCGATCAAGGCGTTCTGGCCCGCACCGCTGCCGTTCGCGCTGCTGCACGTCGATACCGGGCACAACCTGCAGGAGGTGCTGGACTTCCGCGATCACGTCGTCGCGAAGTACAACCTGCGCCTGCACGTGGCCAAGGTCGAGGACTACCTCGCCGACGGCCGCCTCACCGAGCGCCCCGACGGCATCCGCAACCCGTTGCAGACCGTGCCACTGCTCGACGCGATCGCCGAGAACCGGTTCGACGCCGTGTTCGGCGGTGCGCGCCGCGACGAGGAGCGGGCCCGCGCCAAGGAGCGGATCTTCTCGCTGCGCAACGCATTCGGCCAGTGGGATCCCAAGCGTCAGCGTCCCGAACTGTGGAACCTGTACAACGGGCGGCACTCCCCCGGCGAGCAGGTCCGGGTGTTCCCGCTCAGCAACTTCACCGAACTCGACATCTGGCGCTACATCGCGCGCGACAACGTCGAACTGGCGAGCATCTACTACGCCCACCAGCGTCCGGTGTACCAGCGTGACGGCATGTGGATGACCCCGGGCGTATGGGGAGGTCCGGCCGAAGGCGAAGAGCTGCAGACGCTCTCGGTGCGCTACCGCACCGTCGGTGATGGCTCGACCACGGGCGCGGTGCTGTCCGAGGCCGCCGACAACGAGGCCATCCTGGCCGAGGTCGCGGCGTCCCGACTGACCGAGCGCGGCGCCACCCGCGGCGACGACCGAGTTTCCGAAGCGGCCATGGAAGACCGCAAGCGAGAGGGCTACTTCTGATCATGAGCGACTTGCTGAGACTCGCTACCGCGGGCAGCGTCGACGACGGCAAGTCCACTCTCGTGGGCCGACTGCTGTACGACACCAAATCCGTTCTGGCCGACCAAATCGACGCCGTCACCCGCGCGTCGGTCGACAAGGGCCTGTCCACCCCCGACCTGTCGCTGCTGGTCGACGGCCTGCGCGCCGAGCGCGAGCAGGGCATCACGATCGACGTCGCGTACCGCTACTTCGCGACCCCCCGTCGTACGTTCGTCCTTGCGGACACGCCGGGGCACGTGCAATACACCCGCAACACCGTATCCGGCGCGTCCACGGCGCAGCTGGTGATCCTGCTGGTCGACGCACGCAAGGGCGTCATCTCGCAGACCCGCAAGCACGCCGCGGTGCTGGCGCTGCTCGGTGTGCCGCGACTGGTGCTGGCGGTCAACAAGATCGACCTCGTCGATGATCCGGCGCAGGTGTTCGCCGACATTTCCGCCGAGTTCCGTTCGCTGACCGGCTCGCTCGGCTGGGCCGCCGAAGACGTTCGCGAGATCCCGGTCTCGGCGCTCCACGGCGACAACGTGGCGGTGCGGTCGGAGAACACTCCGTTCTACGACGGCCCGACGTTGATCGAGCACCTCGAGTCTGTGCCCGTGGACAGCGACAGCCAGGAAAAGCGCGACGGGCAACCGATCGGACTACGCTTCCCGGTCCAGTACGTGATCCGCCCCCGCACCGCCGACTTCCCCGACTACCGCGGCTATGCGGGTCAGGTAGCGGCCGGTTCGGTCGTGCCCGGCGACGAGGTCGTGATCCTGCCGTCCGGCACCCGGACCACGGTCTCCCGCATCGACACCGCCGACGGTGAACTCGATGTCGCCCACGCGGGCCGCAGCGTGACGCTGGTGCTCGCCGACGATGTCGACGTCTCCCGCGGTGACACCATCGCCGCACCGTCCGGGGCCCCCGAACCGATCGACCAGTTCGACGCCACCGTGTGCTGGCTGGCCGAGAAGCCGCTGCGTCCGGGCGCCCGCCTGCTACTCAAGCACGGCACCCGCACCACGCAGGCGATCGTCGGATCGCTCGTCGAGCGCCTCGACGAGCAGGAACTGACGTCCGAGCAGAGCCCGGAGACGCTCGAGCTCAACGAGATCGGCAAGATCTCGGTGCGCGTCGCGGAGCCGATCGTCGCGGACGACTACACCGTCAACCGGCACACCGGCTGCTTCCTGCTGATCGACCCGGCCGGCGGCAACACGCTCGCGGCCGGACTCGTCGGCGATGCCATCGCGGCCGTCGAACTCGGCGAGCGGGTCTGACACTGTGACGCCGATGATCGCTGTCGCACACGGCAGCCGTGATCCCCGATCCGCTCGGGTGGTCACGGCGGCCGTGGCGGCGATCCGCGCACGGCGGCCGGACCTCGACGTCCGGCTGTGCTTCCTCGATCTGAATGCACCGTCCGTCGACCAGGTGGTCGACGCCGTCGCCGCGGAGGGGCATTCCGCTGCGGTGGTGGTGCCCCTGCTGCTCGGCAGCGCGTTCCATGCCCGTGTAGATCTGCCGGGCATCCTCGCGGCCGCCCGCCGGCGCCATCCGCAGCTGGCGATCGTCCAGTCCGAGGTCCTGGGTCACGACCGCCGTCTCGTCGCCGCCGTGCGGGACCGGATCGTCGCGACCGGGGTCACCACCGACGACACCCGCACCGGTGTCGTCCTCGCCGCCGTCGGCTCCTCCGACGCCCGGGCGAACGATCGCACCCGTGCCCTCACCTCGGTCCTCGCCGAGGGCACCCGATGGTCGGAGACGACCGTCTGCTTCGCTACGTCCGCCGAACCGACCGTCGGACAGGCAATCTCACTGCTGCGCTCGAGAGGCGTCGAGCGCATCGTGATCGCACCGTGGTTCCTGGCACCCGGACGTCTGACCGACCGGCTCGGGGCTGCGGCGCTACAGGCCGCTCCCGACACCATTTTCGCCGACACCATCGGCGCACACCACCACGTCGCCGACGTGGCCCTCGACCGGTACGACGCCGCCGTGATCGCGGAGACCCGGACACGGCTCTCGGCCTAGGGAGCATCGAAGCCGACTACGAGTCCCTGCGAGGTCACGCTGCTTCAGCTGGCGGGGTCGTACCCGAACGCGCGTACCTCCTGCGCGCATCGGCACGCGACGGCGAGCTTCGCGGCCCACTCCAATGCCGCTGCACGGGAAGGTACCTCCAGCACCGCGTAGCCGCCCTCGAGCTGCTTCGTCTGCGGGTACGTGCCCTCGGTCACCGTGCCGTCCCCGTCGACAAGGACCGGCGGAACGCTCTCGTCGATTCCGCCGCCGAACACCCAGACGCCGGCGGCCTTCGCCTCCTCCACCACGGCGTGCGACGCATCCGATACCGCCGGCAGGTCCTCCTCGGAAACGACCATGGCGCTGCTCGGGAACGAGATCAGGTATTTGGTCATCGCGTCACCCCTCGGAGTTCTCGGAACGGATGTGCAGGCCTCGTTCACCGAGCGATGCGGTGAGCACACGGATCGCCTTGGGTCCCACGCCGTGGAGGGCGAGCAGTTCCTTCGCCGAGTGACCGGCGGCGGCGTCGAGCGTGGTGATGCCGGCCTGCTCGAGCGCGCGGGTGGCCGGACGTCCGATCCCGGCAGGGAGGTCGCCCGAACGGGCACTGTCGCGGGGTGAGGTCATGCGAGCCATCGTAGGGAGCCGGACCCGTGGCGTCGACCACATTCGCTTTACCTCGAGTCAACTCGAGGTTCTAGCGTCGGGGTTGTACGAAATCTCCCGGCGAAGGGCCCCTCCTTGACGACCGCAGCACCGACGACACGGCTCGGCGACCGGTTCCGCCACGCGTTCCGGGGACATCCCGCCGGCGTCGCGATCATCACCGCCCTGGGCCGCACCGGTCCGGTCGGAATCACCTCGTCGTCCGTCGCGTCGGTCTCCGCGGACCCTGCGGTGCTCGGCTTCTCGCTGCAGTCGCTGCGGGGTTCCGCCGCGGAGATCGGCTCCGCACGGAGTCTTCTCGTGCACCTGCTCACCGCCGACAACCTCGCACTCGCCCGTCGGTTCGCGACATCCGACACCGACCGATTCGGTGTCGGCACCGCGTGGTCCCCGCTCGACTCCGGTGAGCCGCTCCTGGAGGGCACAGGGACGGTGTTGCGCTGCTCCCCATTGACCCGCACCGAGGTCGGGTCGGCATTGGTCGTCACCGCCGCAGTCGACGAAGTGCGCGATGCCGCCTCACTCGCCGCTCCGCTGGTGTACCAGGACCGCGCGTACCACTGCGTGAGTGCATGGACGGTGCTCCCCTGAACGTTCGCGCGGTGTGACGACGAAGGCCCGGTCCCCGAAAGGGACCGGGCCTCTGTCGAGTGCGGTGTCAGGCCGTGATGTCGCTCGGACGGACGTACACGGTCTCACCCTCACGCAGGCCGAGAGCCTCGGCGTCGCTGCGGGTGATCTGCGCGGACAGCTCCTGGGCACCCGTCTTGGGCTGCAGCTCGACGCGGACCTCGAAGCCGAGGTGCACGACGCGGGAGACGGTGGCCGCGAACGACTGCGGTAGCTGGTTGCGGTCCAGACGCAGATCGTGCGGGCGCACCAACTGGCCGTTGAGCCGGGCGACCGGGCCGAGGAACGACATCACGAAGTCGTTGGCCGGGGTGTCGTACAGCTCCTGAGGGGTACCGACCTGCTCGATCCGCCCCCGGTTGAGCACCGCGATCCGGTCGGCGACGTCGAGCGCCTCCTCTTGGTCGTGCGTGACGAGCACAGTGGTCACGTGGACCTCGTCGTGCAGGCGGCGCAGCCAAGTGCGGAGGTCGTCACGCACCTTCGCATCGAGCGCGCCGAACGGCTCGTCGAGAAGCAGCACCTGCGGATCGACCGCGAGCGCCCGGGCGAGCGCCATGCGCTGACGCTGACCGCCGGACAACTGCGCCGGATAGCGGTGCTGGAAGCCACCGAGCCCGACGATCTCGAGCAGGTCGTCGACCTTCTTCGCGATCTCGGCCTTGGGCCGCTTGCGGATCTTGAGACCGAACGCGACGTTGTCGCGGACGGTCATGTGCTTGAACGCCGCATAGTGCTGAAACACGAACCCGATGTCGCGCTTCTGCGGCGGCACCCCGGTGACGTCCTTGCCCGCGATCATGATGGTCCCGGAGTCGGGCTGTTCGAGCCCCGCGATGGATCGCAGCAGCGTCGACTTACCCGAACCACTGGGCCCGAGCAGAGCCGTGAGCGAGCCCGACGGGATGTCGAGGGTGACGTCGTCGAGCGCGGCGAAATCGCCGTAGTTCTTGCGGGCCCCGGTCACGGTGATCATGTCGCGCTCCTCTTACGGTCGAGCAGAGTCATCAGGAGGAGGACCAGCACTGCGATCGACATCAGCAGTGTCGCCGCGGCGTAGGCCCCGAAAGTGTTGTGGTCGTCGATGTATCGGGAGTGCACGAGCAGTGTCAGCGTCTGCGACTGGCCTGGGATGCCGGACGAGACCATGATGACCGCACCGAACTCACCGAGCGCGCGGGCCACCGTGAGTACCACGCCGTACGTCAGGCCCCAGCGGATCGCCGGCAGCGTGATCCGGGAGAAGGTCTGCCACTTCGACGCACCGAGCGTGGCCGCGGCCTGTTCCTGCTCGTCCCCGATCTCGTGCAGCACCGGCTCCACCTCCCGCACCACGAACGGCAGTGTCACGAAGATCGTGGCGATCACCATGCCCGGCAACCCGAAGATCACCTTGAAGCCGAGGGATTCCACGCCGCCGAACCACCCGTTGGCACCCCACAGCAGGATCAGAGAGACGCCGACGACGATGGGCGACACCGCGAACGGCAGGTCGACCACCGACTGCAGCACACCGCGTCCTGGGAAGCGCCCGCGCACGAGCGCCAGTGCCGTGACGATGCCGAACACGACGTTGAGCGGTACGACGATCGCGACGATGAGCAGCGACATGTTGAGCGCCGAGATCGCGGCCGGGGTACTGATCGCGTGATAGAACGCGACGAAGCCGTTCTCGAACGTGCGGAACAGGATCACGCCGATCGGGACGATCAGAAGTACGAACAGGTACGCAAGGACGATGGTACGCAGGCTGATCCGCGCCCACGGTGAGATCTTCACAGCGCCTTCTCCTCTCGACGCTGGTTGCGCGAGGCGAAGAGGCGCAGCACGAACAACGTTGCGAATGCGATCGCCAGCAGGGCCACCGACACCGAGGCTGCACTGACCTGACGGTCGATCTCGATCTGCTGCTGGATGAACTGCGGCGCCACCTGGGTCTCGCGCGGGATGTTGCCGCCGATCAGCACCACCGATCCGTACTCACCGATCGCGCGGGCGAATGCCAGACCCGCACCGCCGATGACCGCCGGCGCCAGGGTCGGCAGCACCACGCGACGGAAGATCGTCCAGTTGTTCGCGCCGAGCGACGCCGCGGCTTCCTCGACCTCACGGTCGGCCTCGATCAGAACGGGCTGCACCGACCGGACCACGAACGGCAGCGTCACGAACGCGAGCGCGACGATCAGGCCGGGCCGGGTCGCGTTGAGGTGCACGTCGATCGGGCTCTGCGGGCCGTACAACGACAGCAGCACGATGCTGGCGACGATGGTCGGCAACGCGAACGGGAGGTCGATGAGCGCGTTCACGATTCGTTTGCCCGGGAACTCGTCGCGCACCAGCACCCACGCGATCAGGGTGCCCATCACCACGTTGATCAGCGCGACGATCACCGACACCAGGATCGTCACACGGAGCGACGCCAAGGCAGCGGGCGCGGTCACCGCATCCCAGAACCCGGACCACCCGTCCTCGAACGACGTCACCGTCAGTGCCGCCAGCGGCAGCAGCACGATGACGCTGAGCCACAGCGCCGCAACGCCGATCCCCAGCGGACCGACGGCACCGGTGACCGCGAACTTGCGCCGGAAGCGTGGCTTGGGCCTCGCGGGTGGTGTCTGCGCCGACTGCTGCGTCGGCTGAGTCGTCACTGTCGTCATCACTTCGTCGCGTTCTCGTAGATGGCGGCGATCCGGCCCGAGTCCTGCTCGAACAGATCCTGGTCGACGGCGTCCCACCCGCCGAGGTCGGCGATGGTCCACAGCGTCTGCGGCGGCGGGAAGTCGGCGGCGAACTCGGCCATGACGGCCTGATCGACGGGCCGAAACCCGGCTGCTGCCCACTGCCGTTGGGCCGCAGGCGTATAGAGGAAGTCACGGAAGGTGACCGCGGTCGATGCGTTCCGGCCTGTCGAGACCACCGCGACCGGGTTCTCCACCTTGAACGTCACCGGCGGGGTCACGTGATCCACCGGATCACCCTTGCGTTCGGTGAACAGCGCCTCGTTCTCGTAGCTGAGCAGCACGTCACCGGTGCCCTGCAGGAACATCTCCGTCGCCTCACGTCCCGACTTCGGCTGCACCTTCACGTGCTCGCCCACAAGCTCGTCGAGGTAGTCGAGACCGGCCTGCGGATGCTTGCCGCCGTCGCTCTTGGCGGCATACGGCGCCAACAGGTTCCACTTCGCCGACCCGGAACTGAACGGATTGGGAGTGACCACCTCGACGCCCGGCCGCAGCAGGTCGTCCCAGTCCTGGATGTTCTTCGGGTTTCCCTCACGCACAACGAGCGTCACCACGGAGCCGAAAGGGACACCGCCGTACTCGTTCTCGTTCCAGGTGCCGTCCACCAGTCCCGCCTCCACGAGGCGGGTGATCTCCGGCTCGACCGAGAAGCTCACCAGGTCGGCTTGCGCGCCGTCCCTGACCTTGCGCGACTGGTCACCCGAGGCGCCGTACGACGGGTTGAAGCGCACACCGCCGCCCACGTCGGTTTCGGCGAACGCCGCGGTGACCTTGTCGTAGCCGGGCTTGGGCACGCCGTACGCGAACAGGTTGATGGTGCCGCCGCTGCCGTCGGCACCGACCTCACCGCCACCCATGACGTCACTCGAGCCGCCGCTGCACCCGGCAAGTGCAAACGTCCCGACCGCGACGAGCGCGGTCAGGAGCGAGCGGGACCGATACTTCATACGGGTTTACCTTCCTACAGAGCCGGCAGATGCAGAAGGACTCACGCAGGATCGAACCGACCGGACGGTCGGACAGCGGAGGCCCCGAGGGCGCAGAGGAGTTCGCGGCACACGTCGGCACCGAACAGGCGGAGCGGGAGTTACGCGTTACGAAAAGAACGCGAGGATCACGACGGGGCGAACACCGATGCGGGAATCAACAACAGTCGATGTCGGCCACTGCGAGTCGGCCGACAGCGATCAACGCCAGTTCATGGCGGACCTGGTGGGCGACGACTACAGACACGCGGCAGACTTTAGCAGAGCACCGGAGCGTCATCCGAATTGCCGGACCACAGAGTGGAACGGTCGAGCAGCGGGCGAGGGCCCAGGTCAGCGCGTGAAGTACCAGGCGACGACGACCAAGACGATCAGCGCGATCAGCGCCAGGGTCACGCGTGAGCGCGGCATTCAGGAACCCTCCACCTTCGTACGCGCGTCCGCGCAGACAACCGACTCGACAGGTTCGGCACGACCGACCGCTGCGAAGACCGCAGACAACACACGGTCGAGCATCCAGGCGATACCGAAACAGGCCGGGATCATCACCGCGAGCACCAGGAGCACCTGGGGGATGAACGGCAGGCCGGCGATCCACAGTTCGGCGCCGTCCCACCAATTCGCGACTTGATCCACCCGACCACCCTAGCCGCTGGTGAAGCGGTGACCGAACACGGCGCAGTGCTCGCCGCATCCGGTCACCGGTTCAGGTCGGCGGCCCCTACTTGGTGGCGTTCTCGTAGATGGCGGCGATGCTGCCGGTGCCCTGCTTGAACAACTGGGCGTCCACGGTCGACCAGCCGCCCAGGTCGGCGATGGTCCACAGCTTCTGCGGCTGGGGGAAGTCGGCCGCGAACTCCGCTGCAACGGCCGGATCGACGGGACGGAATCCCGCCTCGGCCCACAGACGCTGTGCGTCGGCCGTGTACAGGTAGTCACGGAACGCCGTGGCCTGGGCAGCGTTCGGGCTGTTCGCGATCACCGCGGCCGGGTTCTCGATCTTGAAGGTCGTCGGCGGCGTGACGTGCTCCACCGGATCACCGTTGCGCTCGGTGAACAGCGCCTCGTTCTCGTAGCTCAGCAGAACGTCACCGGTGCCCTGCAGGAACGTTTCGGTCGCCTCACGTCCCGACTTCGGCTGCACCTTCACGTGCTCGCCCACAAGCTTGTCGAGGTAGTCCAGGCCGGCCTGCGGATCCTTACCACCGTCACTCTTGGCGGCGTACGGCGCCAACAGGTTCCACTTTGCGGACCCGGAACTGAACGGGTTCGGGGTGACCACCTCGATGCCCGGCCGCAGCAGGTCGTCCCAGTCCTGGATATTCTTCGGATTTCCCTCGCGGACAACGATCGTGACGACCGAACCGAACGGAATCCCGTTGTAGGCGTCCTGGTTCCAGCCTTCGTCGACCAGTCCGGCATCGACGAGGCGGGTGATGTCGGGTTCGACGGAGAAGTTCACGAAGTCGGCCTGGGCGCCGTCCTTGACCTTGCGCGACTGATCACCCGAGGCGCCGTACGACGGGTTGAAGCGCACCCCCTTGCCCTCCTCGGTCTCGGCAAACGCCGCGGTGACCTTGTCGAACCCGGGCTTCGGCACCGCGTAGGCGAACAGGTTGATCGTGCCGCCGCTACCGTCGGCGGCCTCGGTGCCGCCGACCACGTCACTCGAACCGCCGCCGCACGCGGACAGTGTGACGGCGCCGACGGCGACGAGGGCGGTCAGGAACGAACGAGAACGGTGCCTCATGGGAATTGCCTTCCTGGCAGGCTCACGGATGAAGGTGATGCCACACGGGATGGGCCCGGCACTTGCCGGACCGAACATACGGAGATCGGACGAATGTCCTGAGTCGAAGCGACGTTCGGGACGAACCACGCACACGGCACGCCACCAGTGCGCCACAGGTCGAGGTATGGCGAAAGGTCAGGCTCCGGGCTGGATTCGACGAAAGATGAACGCCGAGAATGGCATCAGCGACAATGAATGTCGGCAACTGCCAGATCGCCGACGGCAATCAACGCCAATTCATGGCGGACGCGGTGGGAGGTGGCAGCAGACACGCCGCAGACAGTAACAGACGCCTGGTTCTGCGGCGAACACCACCGCTCCACTGGCGGCTCCGGCGAAGTGTGGACGGCGACGGACACCCGGGTCGATGATGAGGGGATGACGTCTCAGGCCGAGCAGTCCGTCACCACCCCGATGGGGGACTCCGACGAGGTCGCGCCGGAGCACCGCAGCATCTACCCCCCGATCGACGACTATGCGTTCCTCTCGGACTGCGAGACCAACTGCCTGATCGCCCGCAACGGGGCCGTGGAGTGGATGTGCGTGCCCCGCCCCGACTCCCCCAGCGTCTTCGGGTCGATCCTCGATCGCAGTGCCGGGCACTTCCGGATCGGCCCCTACGGCCAGAACGTGCCGGCCGCGCGGCGCTACCTCCCGGGTGGGCTGATCCTGGAAACCACCTGGCAGACACAAACCGGGTGGCTGATCGTGCGGGACGCCCTCGTGATGGGCCGGTGGCACGCCAACGAACAGCGCTCGTCGACGCGTCGGCGCACACCCTCGGACTGGGACGCCGAGCACATCTTGCTGCGGACGGTGAAGTGCGTGAGCGGAACCGTCGAACTCGAGATGAGCTGCGAACCCGCCTTCGACTACCACCGCGCGCCGGCACGGTGGGAGTACACGGGCAAGGTGTACGAGGAGGCCACCGCGACGTGCCACACCTCCTCGCCCGGCGAGCACCCGACGTTGCGATTGACGTCGAACCTGAGGCTCGGGCTCGAGGGCCGCGAGGCCCGCGCCCGCACCCGGATGGTGGAGGGCGACAACGCCTTCGTCGCCCTGTCGTGGTCCGATCTGCCCGCGCCGCAGACCTTCGCGGAGGCCGCCGACAAGATGTGGCAGACCACCGAATGCTGGCGCCAGTGGGTCACGATCGGACGCTTCCCGGATCACCCGTGGCGCGGACACCTGCAGCGCAGCGCGCTCACCCTCAAGGGCCTCACCTACGCACCGACCGGCGCACTGCTGGCCGCACCCACCACGTCGCTACCCGAAACGCCGGGCGGCGAACGCAACTGGGACTACCGATACGCGTGGGTGCGGGATTCCACCTTCGCCCTGTGGGGCCTGTACACCCTCGGGCTGGATCGGGAGGCCAACGACTTCTTCTCCTTCATCTTCGACGCGTCCAAGTCCGACGACGGCGACCCCGCACCACTGCAGGTGATGTATGGCGTCGGAGGCGAGCACACGCTCGTCGAAGAGGAGTTGAGTCACCTCAAGGGCTACGACGGAGCCCGCCCCGTCCGAATCGGCAACGGCGCCTACAACCAGAACCAGCACGACATCTGGGGCACGATGCTCGACTCGGTGTACCTGCACGTCCGCTCCCGCGACCAGGTTCCCGAGACCCTGTGGCCGCTCCTCAAACGGCAGGTCGAGGAGGTGGTCGAGAACTGGCGCCAGGCGGACCGCGGAATCTGGGAAGTACGGGGCGAACCCCAGCACTTCACGTCGTCGAAGATCATGTGCTGGGTGGCACTCGACCGCGGCGCCAAACTCGCCACACTGCACGGAGAGAAGGCCTACGCGGCGCAGTGGGCCGAGATCGCGGAGGAGGTCAAGGCGGACGTTCTCGAAAACGGGGTCGACGAGCGCGGGGTGCTGGTCCAGCGGTACGGGCACCGCGCCCTGGACGCGTCGCTCCTACTCGCCCCGCTGCTGCGGTTCCTGCCCGCCGACGATGCCCGCATCCGCGCCACGGTCCTGGCGATCGCCGACGAACTCACCGAGGACGGCTTGGTGCTGCGGTATCGGGTCGAGGAGACCGACGACGGACTGTCCGGAAAGGAGGGCACGTTCACGATCTGCTCGTTCTGGCTGGTCTCGGCGCTCGTCGAGATCGGAGAAGTCGAGCGGGCCAAGCAGTTGTGCGAACGATTACTCGCGTTCGCGAGCCCGCTCAAGCTGTACGCCGAGGAGATCGACCCCAAGACAGGCCGGCACCTGGGAAACTTCCCCCAGGCGTTCACCCACCTGGCGCTCATCAACGCCGTCGTCCACGTCATCCGCGCCGAGGAGTCCGGCGCGACGGGAACCTTCCAACCCGCCCACGGGCCCTCCTGACCTGGATCGATCGACCACGCATGTCGGTGTCCTGTGTCACGATCGGCGCATGATGGATCACCTGGGAATTCAATGCGCCGACATCGAGGCCGGCGCCGCGTTCTACGACACCGTCCTCGCCACGCTCGGTGGAAAGCGGATCCTCGAACCCGCCCCCGGGGTCATCGGCTACGGCGTACCGCCGCACCCGGACTTCTGGATCAGCCCACTGGCTCCCACCGACGCGGGCTTCCGCGAGAACCACGTCGCCTTCGCCGCGGACACCCGCGCCGCCGTCGACGCCTTCTTCGCAGCCGCAGTCTCGATGGGCGCCGAAGTACTGCACCACCCGCGCGAATGGCCCGAGTACCACCCCGGCTATTACGGCGCGTTCGTGCGCGATCCCGACGGCAACAACGTCGAGGCGGTCTGTCACCGCCCCGAGTAGTCCGGCGGCGTCAGTAGGTACGGCGGAGCAGGCGCTCGGCGTCGGCCGCGATGGTGCGCACCACCTCGCCCGCCGGTCGCTCCGACGTCACGAGGCCCGCCACCTCGCCCGCGTAGACCACGCCCTGCTGCGAATCAGCGGGATCGTAGGCCGCGGAGAGGGTTTCGTTGTCCGCACCCTGCCCGTGCCACTGGGCCGTGTAGTCGTTGGCGAGGGCCCGGCCGCCCCAACGCTGCGGCCACGGCTGATCGCGGGCCTGGTCGAAGACCGACGTGTAGACGGTGTCGGCGCTGCCTGCCTCGATGAGTTTCCGACGTGCGTACTCCGGACCGATCGTCTCGGGACTCGCCAGCAGCGCGGTGCCGATCATGGCGCCCTCCGCACCGGCCGCGACGACGGCGGCCAGGCCGCGTCCGGTCCCGATGCCACCGGCAGCGAGCACGGGAAGACTCGTGGCGTCCAGCACTTCCTGCAGCAGGGGCAGGGTGCCGATGCGTCCGGTGTGGCCGCCCGCCTCGCCGCCCTGGGCGATGACGAAATCGACTCCGGCCCGCTCGACGACCCGCAGGTCGTCGAGCGTGTTCACCTGCGAGACGGCGAGGGCACCCGCGGCATGGACGCGCTCGACGTAAGGGGCAGGGTCACCGAACGACAGCGACACGACTCGTGGTTTCTCCGCGAGAGCGGCCGCGAGCAGGGTGTCGTCGACGTCCAGCGACCACGTCATCAGGCCGATGCCGAGCAGTCCGCCGCCGAGTTCCCGGGCGATCGCCGACTCCTCGGCGATCCACTCGGGCGTGGCGTAGCGCGCGGCGCCCAGCAGGCCCAGGCCGCCGACCCGCGTGACCTCGCCCGCGAGGCGGCCGCCGGCGCGCCCGCCCATCGGGGCGCCGATGATCGGCATCTCCAACCCGAGTTCACGGGTCAACCAGGTGCTGATCATCGACTGTCCCCCTACTTGCCCTTCGGCTTGTCCGCCACAGCCTCGTTCGACAACGCCGCAACGAAGGCTTCCTGCGGGACCTCGACGCGACCGATCGTCTTCATCCGCTTCTTGCCCTCCTTCTGCTTCTCGAGCAGCTTGCGCTTACGGCTGATGTCGCCGCCGTAGCACTTCGCGAGCACGTCCTTGCGGATTGCGCGAATGTTCTCGCGCGCAATGATCTTCGCTCCGATCGCGGCCTGGATTGGCACCTCGAACTGCTGACGCGGGATGAGCTCGCGCAGCTTGGTCGTCATCTTGTTGCCATAGGCGAACGCGGCGTCCTTGTGCACGATCGCACTGAACGCGTCGACGGCCTCGCCCTGCAGCAGGATGTCCACCTTCACCAGCGCGGCCTGCGCCTCACCGGACTCCTCGTAGTCGAGGCTCGCGTATCCCTTGGTCCGCGACTTGAGGGCGTCGAAGAAGTCGAACATGATCTCGCCCATCGGCAGCGTGTAGCGCAGCTCGACGCGGGTCTCCGAGAGATAGTCCATCCCACCGAGCTCACCACGTCGGGACTGGCACAGCTCCATGATCGCGCCGGTGTACTCGCTCGGTGCGATGACGGTGCACTTGGCCATCGGCTCGTACACCTCGCGGACCTTGCCCTCCGGCCAGTACGACGGGTTGGTCACCTCGTGCTCGACGCCGTCCTCCATCACCACTCGGTACACCACGTTGGGCGCGGTCGAGATCAGGTCGAGGCCGAACTCGCGCTCGAGTCGGTCCCGGGTGATTTCCATGTGCAGGAGGCCGAGGAAGCCACAGCGGAAGCCGAAACCGAGTGCCACCGAGGTCTCCGGCTCGTAGGCCAGCGCCGCGTCGTTGAGCCGCAGCTTGTCCAGGGCGTCACGCAGCACCGGGTAGTCGGAACCGTCCATCGGGTACAGGCCGGAGTAGACCATCGGCTTGGGGTCGCGGTAACCGGTCAGCGGCTCGGACGCGCCGTTGCGGAAGGTGGTGACCGTGTCGCCGACCCGCGACTGCCGCACGTCCTTGACGCCGGTGATCAGGTAGCCGACCTCCCCGACACCCAGGCCGGTGGTGACCTTGGGCTCGGGGGAGATGATTCCCACCTCGAGCAGTTCGTGCGTGGTGCCGGTCGACATCATGGTGACCTTCTCGCGGGGACGGATCTTGCCGTCCACCACGCGCACGTACGTGACGACGCCGCGGTACGAGTCGTACACGGAGTCGAAGATCATCGCTCGTGCCGGACCGTCCGCGTCGCCCACCGGGGCGGGAACGACCCGGACGACCTCGTCGAGCAGTTCCTTCACACCGACGCCGGTCTTACCGGAGACCCGCAGCACGTCCCCGGGCTCACAGCCCACGATGTGCGCGATCTCGGCGGCGTACCGCTCGGGGTCGGCGGCCGGCAGGTCGATCTTGTTGAGCACCGGGATGATGGTGAGGTCCTTCTCCATCGCCAGGTACAGGTTGGCCAGGGTCTGGGCCTCGATGCCCTGCGCGGCGTCGACGAGCAGCACAGCACCCTCGCAGGCTTCGAGCGCGCGCGAGACCTCGTAGGTGAAGTCGACGTGACCGGGCGTGTCGATCAGGTGCAGGACGATCTCTTCGGTCGTGCCGTCCTCGTTCTCGACCGTCCACGGCAGACGCACGTTCTGCGCCTTGATGGTGATGCCGCGCTCGCGCTCGATGTCCATACGGTCGAGGTACTGCGCGCGCATCGCCCGCTCCTCGACGACTCCGGTGAGCTGCAGCATCCGGTCGGCCAGCGTCGACTTGCCGTGGTCGATGTGCGCGATGATGCAGAAGTTCCGGATCTTCGACGGATCCGTGAACGTCTTCTCCGCAAAGTTGCTGCTCAAGCCCAATTCCCTCGTCTCACTCGCGCACTGACATCGACCCGGTCCGGTCGCCCGTCCCGCACTGGTCCCGCACCAGGATCGCATCGACTGCGTCCCGTGCCCTCCCATCATCCCTTGGACACCGGTGGGCGTACACATCCAGGGTCACGGCCGGTGACTTGTGACCGAGGTAGTGAGCCGCCGCCGGGACCGGCGCGTCCTTCACAAGCTTCGGGCCTGGGGAGCCGTATGTGGCCGACTTCGACGGCTCGGGAAGCGACGTTCCGGTCAAGAGCAATTGCTTCGCTGAAGCGCTTACGCCGTGGGGATACCGAAGTGACGCCGCAACCGCTTCCAGCGCCGTGCCATCGCCAGGACGCGAATGTGGTCGCCGCGATCTCGATGACCGCGACATCTGGGACGTCCGTTCGAGGAACGCGGGTGCGTCAGGACCGGCGTCACCAGAGCTTGACCGAGCGGGCGCTCACCCCACTCGCTCGGTGGTCCCGTCGCCTCTGCGCCGCGGAGCATTGTCAGCGTCGATGGAGAGCCGAACGCCCTCGTACACCGCCGTGTACGGCACATCGTCGTCATTGTCCGAGTCGCCGGAGTCCGCGGGATCCGGCAGTCCCACCATCTCCTCGACGACGATCAGTGCTCTCGCCGCGCCGGGATCGAACATCTCCTGAAACGGCCCGACGAACGACCCCCCGAGCCCGCGGTGCTTCGCCCGAACAGCCGCCCACCCGAACAGCACCAACGGACCGATCATGGCGATCAGCACCAACACGGCCCCACCCATGCCCGCGAGCGTACCGATGAGATCCTCCGCTCCGGCCAGAAGCGAAGGGGCTGACTTTCCGTTGGTCAGCGAACCACATGGCCTCCGTGTCCGATTCTTCTCTCACTTCCAGGCGATGGCGGCCTCCGCCGCTAAGCTCGGATCCCATGGCGAGCACGTGGGGCAGCATCGGCAGAAAACTCGGGGATCTCGCCGTCGCGCAGGGCCCGAAGTTGCTGCGACAGCTCCAGAACACCACCGCAGTCAAACGAGCGACCGAGGCAATCGCCGGCACGCCGGCGGGCTTCGAGCCGGGACGCCCTGTGTCGCGCAGGACGTCGCCGTCGGCGCATCGTGCCCGCAAAGTCGAGTACTCCCCGGACCTGGACGGGCGCGCCGATCCGGGCGAGATCGTCTGGACGTGGGTCACCTACGAGGAGGATCCGGGTCAGGGCAAAGACCGACCCGTGTTGGTGGTGGGCCGCGACGGCAACACCCTGCTCGGCCTCATGCTCTCCTCCAACGGCGATCGCGACGACGAGCCGAACTGGATGGCCCTCGGCGCCGGCACGTGGGATGCGGAGAACAGGCCGAGCTGGGTCCGGCTGGACCGGGTGCTCGACGTGCCCGAGGCTGGCATCCGCCGCGAGGGCGCGGTCCTGGACCAGCCGCGGTTCGAGAAGGTGGCCGCGCGACTGCGTGCCGAGTACAGCTGGCACTAGCTCGCACTGACAGAACAGACGACCGCAGGCCCGGCACGAATCGCATGCCGGGCCCGCGGTTGTCTGTACAGATCAGTCGTTCAGCCTGTTGTACCGGCCGAACAGCGCCCGGTAGATCAGGGCACCCAGCGCGCCTCCGATCAGCGGGAAGATGATGAACAGCCACACCTGCCCCAGCGCGCCGGGCTGGTACAGCGCGACAGCGAGGCTGCGGGCCGGGTTGACGGACGTGTTGTCGATCGGGATCGAGATCAGGTGGATTACCGCCAGAGTGAAACCGATCGACACGCCTGCGAGAGGAAGGTCGGAGAGCTGGTCGGTCGAAGCGAGTACGACGAACACCAGCAGCGCGGTGAGGATGACCTCGACCGTCATCGCCGCGCCTATGCCGTAGCCGGACTCGATGACCTTGCCGAGCGGGCCCGACTGGGCCGACGGGCTGTGGACGCCCCACCCGTTCGCGGCGAGCCCGTCCTCCCGACGGTCGTAGCCGGGCATGCTCTGCGCGATCGCGTACACCGCCAAACCCGCGACGAGCCCTCCGATGACCTGAGACAGCACGTAATAGCCCGCCTTGGCAGCAGACACACGGCCGAGAATGAAGTGCCCCAGCGTCACCGCAGGGTTGACGTGACAACCCGAGATCGGGCCGATCGCGTAGACCAGGAACATCAGCGTCAGGCCGAACGCCAGCGCGATCCCCAACTGGCCGACCGCGGTCCCGGAGAAGACCGCGGTACCGATCGCGGCGAACACCAGCACGAAGGTTCCGGCACCTTCGGCAAGATACTTCTTGAGATCGGAGATCTCTTCCTTCTCCGCAATCTCCTGTGCTGTTGACATACACCCACCTTCCGAACCCGCAGAGAATCTGTGCCGTTCGATCGGGACTTTACGTACAAGCTGGTCTCTTTTCGGCAGTTTCCGCCGGGCGCGAGTCCGAATCGATATGCGCGCGTTCCCTTTCCGCGGACGAGCCGATACGCGCGCGCGGGAGGAACCGGAATCGAACCACCCCGATCGCCCGATCGCTGCCACACGAGGTACCGTTCGACAAGCCCTGGACGGCCGCCGGTTTGAGATTGCAGCACGGCTACTGGTAACGTCGTCAGTCGGCGCATTCGTGCGCCCAGAGCTTTCCGACAGTAACCAGCAAAGACGACAGGATTTTACGCGTGGCCAACATCAAGTCCCAGGTGAAGCGAATCCGCACCAACGAGCGCAACCGACTCAGCAACCAGTCGGTCAAGTCGGCGCTTCGCACCGCGATCCGCTCCTTCCGCGAGGCCGCGGCAGCCGGTGACAAGGACAAGGCCGGCGAGCTCCTCGTCTCCACCAGCCGCAAGCTCGACAAGGCAGCCAGCAGCGGCGTCATCCACGCCAACCAGGCCGCCAACAAGAAGTCGGCGCTCGCGAAGGTCGCCAACACTCTCTGACAAGTTTCTGACGGTTCCGCCGTCGCAAGCTCTGTAGAAAGAACCCCCGATCGGTGATCGGGGGTTCTTTCTCGTTTCGCTATCGAGTCGATCGCGGCGGCAGTCGTCAGGCCCCGCGCGCGTCAGTTTCCCCCGTGGAGGTCGACGATCCGCTGGACGGCCCACTCGACCGCATAGTCGGCGTCCGCGGCCTGCCCCTTGACGTCGGCGTTGAGCTTCGCGACCACCTGCAGTGCCTCACCGATCGACGCCGGATCCCAGCCGCGCGCCTGGCCCTGCGCCTTCTTGATCTTCCACGGCGGCATGCCCAGGTCGGACGCCATCCGGAACGGGTCTCCGCGCCCGGCCGATCCGACCCGCGCGATGGTGTGGACGGCGTCCGCGAGCGCGTCGGCGAGCAGCACGTGCGGGACACGGCGGTGCATGGCCCAGCGCAGCGCCTCCATCGCACCGCGCCTGTCCCCCGCCACCGCCTTGTCCGCGACGTCGAAGCCTGACACCTCCGCCTTGCCGGAGTAGTAGCGCTGCACGGCGCCGGCATCGATCTTTCCGCCGGTGTCGGCGACGAGTTGCGAGCTCGCGGCCGCGAGCTCACGCAGATCCGAACCGACGGCCTCGACGACCAGTTCCAGCACCTCGGGCGACACCCGCACACCGGCGGTCCGGAACTCGCCACGGACGAACTCGATCCGCTCGCCGGCCTTGAGCTTGGCGCACTGGTGCACGGCGGCACCGGACTTCTGCAGCACTCCCGCCATCGCCTTCGCGCGACCGCCACCCGAGTGCAGCACCATCAGCACGACGCCCTCGGGGAGGTCCGCGGCGGCGTCCTGCACGAGCGTGACAGCATCCTTACCGGCCTCCGCGGCGGCCTCGAGGACCACCACACGATCCTCGGCGAACAATGACGGGCTCAACAGCTCCGCCAGCTCGGGGGCACTCGTGTCACCGGCGCGCAGCCGCGAGATCGGAATGTCGCCGCCCGCCGCTCCTGCCGCGGCCCGCACGGCCGCGACCACGGAGGCCACCGCACGCTCGACCAACAGTTCCTCGTCGCCCAGGACGAGGTGGAGCGGATCGGGCCGCGTTGAGGTGCTCACTGCACGATGGTCCCACGAGAATGGCCGACCACGGCAAGTGCCCCGGACCCGGAGCGGGTGATCGCGACGTCCCCGCTCCGGTCGGTGCGCACGACGACAGTACCGAGGGCCTCGAGCCGTTGCACGATCCCGGGATTCGGGTGCCCGAACGTGTTGTCTGCACCGACACTGACGATCGCGACCCGCGGCCGGACCGCGGCGAGGAAGTCGGGGCTCGTCGTGCGGGATCCGTGGTGCGGGACCTTGAGCACGTCCGCGCGCAGCGATAAGCCTGACCGCAGCAGCGCGCGTTGCCCGGGTTCTTCCACGTCGCCCGTGAGGAGGATGCTGCCCGCCGCGGTGTGCGCCATCAGTACGAGGGATGCGTCGTTGGCGCCGTCCTCCGCGGCGTCCGATGTCCGGGGTTCGGGGAGCAGCGGCCCGAGCACGGTCAACCGCACCGGGCCCACCGTCAACTCCTGTCCCGGCACGATCCGCACCAACGGAACGTCGGCGCGGGCGGCCGCCGACGAGACGAACCGGAATCCGCCGTCCGGCAGGCTCCCCGGGCCGATCGCGACCGCGCCGACCGCTCTCCCCCGGAGCACCGCGTCCAGGCCGCCGTAGTGGTCCGCATGCAGGTGCGTGACGATCACCAGTGCCACCTCGTCGATCCCGAGACTTCGCAGGCACCGGTCGACGGGCCCGGGTTCCGGCCCCACGTCCACCACCACGCCCCGGCGTCCACCGGCGGACAGAACCAGCCCGTCACCCTGCCCGACATCGCACGCCGCAAGCGCCCAGCCCGGCGCGGGCCAGCCGGGCTGATGGAACCGGGTCGGCACCCACACCGCGGCCACACCGATCGTGAGCGCCAACAGCATTCGGCGGGACCAGCGGTGACGAACCGCGAGTGCCGCGACCGCCACGCCGATCGTCACGATCACGGCACCGACGGCTCCGTCGCGGACGGCGAGGACCGCTCCCGGTACCGCCGCCGACCGATCCGCGACCTCGAGTAGCCACCACAATGGTGGTGCCGCGAGCCGGACCACCACCGCAGCCGCGGGCGCCCACACCGACGCAAGCACTGCGGTCACGGCGCCGACGACGGTGATCGGCGCGACGACTGGGGCGACCAGCACGTTGGCGACGATCGAGACGACGCTGACGGTACCCGCCATCGCGGCGACCAGCGGCGCGGTCAACACGAAGGCCGCGACGGCGACGGCGCACATCTCCGCGAGCCACCGCGGCCACCCCCGACCTGTCAGGCGTTCGACCATCACCGGCGCGACCAGAACCAGCCCGGCCGTCGCCGCAACCGAGAGCGCGAAGCCGAAATCGACTGCCAAGGAAGGAGACACGGCGAGCAGGATGATCACCGATGCGGCGAGGGCCGGGACGGCCTGCTTCCGCCGGCCGGTGACGAGCGCCAGCAGCGCGACGCACCCCATCGCGGCGGCGCGCAGCACACTCGGCGACGGCCGCGCGACGACGACGAACGCCGCCAACGCCAATCCGGCGAGCAGCGCCCCGGTGCGTGGACCGATCCCGGCGCCGCGCACGAGCAGCAGAACGGCGCCCAACACGATCGTGATGTTCGCGCCCGAGACGGCCGTGAGATGTGAGAGTCCGGCGGCGGTGAACTCGTCCTTCACCTCCGAGGGCAGTGCCGAGGTGTCGCCCACGACGAGACCGGGGAGCAGTCCCGCCGCGTCCGACCCCAGTCCGGCGGCCGACGCCGTCGACAACCCCTGACGGATCGCCCCGGCCCATCGCTGCACCGCCGGCGGTGCACCCACGTCGGTGGGCGGACCGGTCACGCGGACCACCGCGACCGTCAGATCGCTGCGCTCCGGCGTGTCCAGTTTCCCGCGCACCGTCGCCTGCTGTCCCGGCAGGATCCCCTCCCAGTCCGGTGCGTCGGCGAACATCAGTACCTTTCCGCCGACCCGGGTGCCGCCGTCGCCACCCACGACCGACCGCAACGACGCGCGGATCAGGACCTGCTGGGTACCGCCGAAACCTTTACCGCGCAATAGCTTCGGATCGTCGTCGAGGACGACCGACAGCGTCGCAGATCTACCCTCCCGCGCGGTCGCCGCGAGTGGGTGCACCGTGACCGCATGGACACGGACCGCGATCGCCGCCGCGAACCCGGCGCCGATCAGCGCGGCCGCGACGATACCCACGGCGAGGATCGGCAGCGGGCGCCCCGACCCGCCCGCACCGCGGCGGCCACGTGCGACCAACGCTGCCGAAGCGATGCCGACCGCCCCGAGCACACCCGCGGCGACGGCGGCCGTACGCCAACCGCCGTGTAGGCCGAGCAGCGTCGCTCCCCAGCAGGCAGCGGCTGCCGGGACCAGCCTCAGGTCGAGAGCCGACTCCCGGCTGCTCACCGCCGCGCCCGCACCATCAGAGCGTCACCAGATCGCGCAGCTTGGCCAGGCGGGCCGGGCCGATCCCGTCCACCTCCCCCAACTGCTCGACGGCGCTGAACTTTCCGTTGGTCTGCCGCCACGAGACGATCGCCGCGGCGGTGACCGGCCCGACTCCCGGCAACGCATCCAGTTCGGCTTCGCCGGCGGTGTTCAAGTTGACCTTGCCCGCACCACCCGTGGCCGTCCCCGGCACACCGCTTCCGGCTGATGTCCCCACCCGTGCGCTGCCGACCGTCGTCGCCCCACCGTCGATGGGCGCTGCGCCGACGAGGATCTGATCGCCGTCGTCGACGCGTTCGGCCATGTTCAGTCCCAGGACGTCCGCACCCGGCCGCGCTCCGCCCGCCGCGGCCAACGCGTCCGCGATACGCGAGCCCGGGGGAAGATGCACCAGCCCAGCCTGATTCACCAGTCCGACGACACTCACGATCAGCTGCGCGTTCGCGTCAGGAGCCACGGTCGTCGTTGCCGGCGGAGCATCCATGCTCCGGGCGCCGCCGATGTCGGCCTGGTGGACTTCGACGACCGGTAGCGGTGGCACCGCCTGTTCCGTCGGCCGATCGCGCCAGACCGTGGCCGCCGCGACGCCGGCGGCGACCAGCCCCACGAGCACCAGCGCAGCGGCACCGCGGCGTCCGGGTGTCAGCCGCGCGCGGCCGGCCCGATGTGGGGGAAGGTCCTCCGGCTCGTCCGGCTCCGAGTGTCCGTCGCGCTCGAACAGCCATCCCGGTGCCCGCTCGCGGACATCACCGACGACATCCGGTTCGTCGCCGGGAGCGGCGACGGTCGGTGCCGGCGCAGTCGATGCCGCCACCAGCCTGCGTCGAACCGTCTCACGATCCTGATCGGTACCCATGGGACCGACGCTAGAACCCTGGTCGGACGGTGACCCGGCGGAATCAGGCCCGGGAAAGAAACCTGTGGATCAGTGATCAGCTGTGGATGACGGGGACGAATCGTCCTCCGACGCGGGCAGACCCGCACCGCCGGGGCACACCACGACCCCGATCGCGCCGGGCCCGACGTGGGCGCCGAGGACAGCACCGATCTCGGTCACGATCACCTCGCTCAGATCGGGGATTCGATCCTTCAGCTGCGCCGCCACCTCCTCGGCGCGGTCGGCGGCGTGCGAGTGGTGCACCGCGACCGCGGCCGGGCCGGGCCCGGCCTGCGCCACCGCGGCGTCCACGAGCTTCGCAAGAGCCTTCGTCGACGTCCGGGTCTTCTCCCGCAACACGAGTTTTCCGTCGACCAGATGCAGCACGGGCTTCATGGCGAGCGCCGTGCCGAGCAGAGCGGCCGCCGTGCCGATGCGGCCACCGCGCCGCAGATGGTCGAGTCGATCGACCACGATGAGCGTGCGCCCGCGGGCCGCCACCTCGACGGCTCGTTGATACACCGACTTGAGCCCCCCTCCGGCGCGTGCCACACGCGCCGCAGCGAGTGCAGGGAAACCCAGGCCCATCGCCGTCGACTCCGAATCGACGATGCGCACCTTCTCGCCGAGCTTCTGCGCCGCTTGCCTGCCCGCCTCCCACGTCCCGGACAGCCCGCGCGAAATGTGCACGGCCACTACCCCGTCACCGCCGCTCTGTTCGAGCGCTTCGGCGTACGCGTCGGCGAGCTCACCCGGCGACGCACCGGACGTCGTCACGCCGGACAGATCGTCCGGAACCGGATCGATGCCGTCCCGCAGATCCCGACCGTCGCTGAGTAGATGCAGCGGCACCACCCGAATACCGAAGCGATCGATCAGTTCGGGCGACAAGCAGGCCGACGAATCGGTCACGACGACGACGGGCACGGCGCTACTCCGTTCCGGACTCGGTGGCGGCGGTCGGCGCGTCGGCGCGTCGGACGTTCTTGATCGCATCGATCATCACCGCGGCCACCTCCTCGTGGGCGTCCCAGCCCCAGTGAATTCCGTCCGGGTTGGCGCGATCGGAGAAGACGTTGTCGCGCACCGCGTCCGCAAGGTCGACCATCGGCACGCCCTTGCTCGACGACCACTCGGCGAGCGCCCGCACCGCGGGCTCCCGTCCGGTGTGAACCCGACCGTACGCGTCACAGCGATGCACCGCCGGATACGTGCCGATCACCGGCAGGTCCGGCCGGATCGCGGCGAGCGCGTCGCGGCAGCTCTCGAGATACTCGACCGACAACTTCGGCGGCAACGCCACCGGCCGGCCGAGCTTCGAGAGCCGCGGCTGGAGCCACTGGTAGCCGGAGCGGACTACTCGTCTCAGCGCGGGCGGACGAATGTAGCGCAGTTGCTCACGTAGCGCGGTCGGCAGCGGCGACGGCAGCGAATCCATCCCGCCGACAGCGAATACGACGGCACCCGCCTGAGGCACCGCCGCCCACACCCGCGGATCCTGCGTGATCGCCCACCACGCGTCGCGGCTGGTCCAGCCGATTCGGGCGACGAGCTCGACCCGCCACCCCAGTTCCTTCGCGACGAGACTGGGCCAGATCCGCGGATGGTCGGCAGGAAGCCCGCCCTTGGGCCCGTAGTAGGCCAGCGAATCCGCGACCACCAACAGGACGGGCTGACCCGCCTCGGGAGACGTCACGACGACACCCCCGTCAGAACCGGAATCGACGGGACCCCCGTCAGAGAATGTCGCCTGCCACGTTCGCCGACGCGTTCCACACATCCAACCGCCATACCGGTTCCGTACCCTCCCCGTGTCCGCTGAGCTGCACCCAGCTGGTGTTCCCGAGTCCTCCGAGCACCGGCCAGCGATCCACCGGCAGGTCGAGCAGTCGAGCGGTCAGCGCCGCGATCAGGCCGCCGTGCGCGACGAGCACCAGCGGATCCGATCCCCAGTTCTCGTGGCGCGCCAGCAGTTCCTGCACGACCGGCAGGCTGCGGGCGGCGACGTCGGTGCGGCTCTCCCCCTGCGGCGGGCCCCACTCGGCGTCGGTGCGCCACAGCGCGCGAGCGCCGGGCGAGATCTCGTCGACGTCGGTGTGGGTGAGCCCCTGCCAGTCGCCGAGGTGCGTCTCCCGCAGCCGGGTGTCGGTTTCGACCGGCAGACCGACGTGGTCACCCAACGCGAGCGCGGTGTCGTGCGCGCGCCGCAGGTCGGACGAGACGATCGCGAACGGGCGCTTGTCGGCGAGGGCTTGCGCCGCCGACTTCGCCTGCGAACGCCCCAGGTCGGACAGATCGGTGTCGAGCTGTCCCTGCATCCGGTTGGATGCGTTGTATTCGGTCTGGCCGTGCCGCAGCAGGATCAGCCGCCTGACCGCTGGTCCGGCTGCGGCGGCCGTCACTGCTGGGGCTCCCCATCCTCGTCCGCCGGCTCGTCGCCGATCGGAAGCTGGCGCTGCTCGACACCCTCGACGGGGATCTCGGGGCAGTCCTTCCACAGCCGGTCGAGCGCGTAGAAGTTGCGCTCGTCGGTGTGCTGGATGTGCACCACGATGTCGACGAAGTCGATCAGGGCCCAGCGTCCCTCGCGGGCGCCCTCGCGACGGACAGGCTTGTGCCCGGCCTCACGCAGCTTGTCCTCGACGTTGTCGACGATCGCGTTGACCTGACGTTCGTTGGCAGCCGACGCGATGACGAAGCAGTCCGTGATGACGAGGTGCTCCGAAACGTCGAGCACCACCACGTCCGTGGCCAACTTCTCGTCGGCCGCCAGTGCCGCGATTCGTGCCATCTCGATGGCGTCGTTCGATGCGCTCACTCAGTGTTCTCCCGATTCTTGTACTGAAGATTGTGAAGGGTCGGCGGACGACTGTCGCGCCGGGACGGGCTCCGACATCGTGACCGCACCGTCCAGCCGCTCCGCCCCACGCGGCCGGTACAGGTTCCGTTTGCTGATGTACTGCACCACCCCGTCCGGCACCAGGTACCAGACGGGTCGATGTTCGCTGGCCCGCAGTCGACACTCGGTGGACGAGATCGCCAGCGCGGGGATCTCGATCAGTGTCACCGCATCGCGCGGCAGCCGCTCGAGGTGGGACGCGAGGTGCTCGGTGTGCAACTCGTAGCCCGGCCGCGAGACGCCGACGAACTTGGCCAGCGCAAAAAGTTCCTCCCAGTCCTGCCACGACAGGATGTTCTCGATCGCGTCCGCGCCCGTGATGAAGTACAGCTCGGCGTCCGGATGCTGCGCCCGCAGGTCCCGCAGCGTGTCCACCGTGTAGGTGACCTTGCCCCGGTCGATGTCGACGCGGCTCACCGAGAACCTCGGGTTCGACGCGGTCGCGATGACCGTCATCAGGTAGCGGTCCTCGGCCGGGCTGACATCGCGATCGTCCTTCTGCCACGGCTGTCCCGTGGGCACGAAGATCACCTCGTCGAGCGCGAATCGATCCGCGACCTCACTGGCGGCCACGAGGTGACCGTGGTGGATCGGATCGAAGGTGCCACCCATCACGCCCAGACGGCGCCGAGGGGTGATCGCTGAGGACTGCTGCACGAGGATCCAGCTTACGGGCTGCCGTGGCGCGCCCATTCACACAGGCAGCAAACCGGCGACCACCGCCGCGAGTTGCTGCGAGGAGCGGCACTCGTGCATGTCGATCACCTCGTTGTAGACGAGGGCCGCCGAGTCGCCCGTCCCCCACTGACCTCGCGGTTCGGGGTTGAGCCAGTGGGCGTGCTTGGCAACCGAGACCAGATTCTCGAGGGCGGGCAGCCCAGGATCACGGTAGTTGTTGCGGGCGTCACCCAGCACGAGGAGCGAACTGCGGCCGGTGAGGGTGTGCGCGTACCGCTCGGCGAACACCCCGAGCGCGTGACCGTAGTCGGAGTGCCCGTCGTACGTGATCAGTTCGGCCTCACGGATCATCCGCGACATCGCCGTTCCGAGATCGGCTCCCGTGTCGAAGAAGCCGGTCACCTCGTCGGTGGTGTCGATGAACGCGAAGATACGTACCCGGGAGAATTGCTCGCGCAGCGCGTGCACCAGGAGCAGCGTGAAATGCGAGAAACCGGCCACCGATCCCGAGACGTCGCACAGCAGCACCAGCTCCGGGCGGGCTGGGCGCGGCTTGCGCTGGACCAGATCGATCGGCACGCCGCCGGTCGACATCGACTTGCGCAGGGTGCGGCGCAGATCGATCGAGCCCGCGCGGGACCGGCTGCGCCGCGCGGCCAGCCGGCTGGCCAGGAGCCGGGCGAGCGGTGTCACGCTCCGTCGCAGAGCAACCAGTTCGGAGTCGGACGCCCGCAGGAAGTCGACCTCCTCGGCAAGCTTGGGCACCCCGTAGCTCGCGACCCGTTCCTTGCCGACCTGCTCCGCCGACCGGCGGCGCGTCTCGGACTCGACCATCTTGCGGAAGTCCGCGATCCGCTGCACCGCGGCACGCTTGGCGACCTCGGACGCGTAGTTGCCGCCCGCCTTGTCCTCGTGTGGCTGGTTGCCCAGCAGCCCGGAGAGGATCTTCTCGAGGAGCCTGTCGGGCGCGACGTTGCGCAGGGCCTGGTACGCCGAGAACGACGGCCCGTTCGACGACTCGTACTTGCCGATTTCTTCGACCATCTGCGCGACGATCGCCTCGAGCTGTTCGAGCGCCTCGGGCGAATCGTCCGAGAGGAGGTCGGCGAGTAGTTCCTGCAGGGCGGCGAAGTCGATCTCGCCGTCGGTGGTCCGGGGCAGCGAGGGATCCGCACCGCCGTCCGAATCCGCGCCGCGCACACCGACACCCGAGGGGAACCACAGGTCGAACAGCGCGTCGAACGTGGCGCGGTGGGTCGGACGCCGCAGCAGCGAGCACGCGAGGCCTTCCCGCAGCGCTTCGCGGTCCAACAGGTCGAGCACCGACATCACGCGGCCGGCGTCGACAGTCTCGGAGGGTCCGACGGCGATGCCGCGTCGCCGGAGGGCCTCGACGAAGTCGACGAGATGGCCCGGGATGCCGTGCGGAGCCGGCGGGCCGCCGCGGCGGCGTGCGGACGGGGTGACCATCGGCTCGGCCCTCTCAGTTCAGACGGAGCTCGGCGGCGGCGCGCTGGTGATCGGCGCGATGCTTGAGTACGACACCCATCGTGGCGCGGACGGCGTCGTCGTCGAGGGTGTCGAGTCCCAGCGCGAGCAAGGTCCGTCCCCAGTCGATGGTCTCCGACACCGACGGCACCTTCTTGAGCTGCATACCGCGCAGCACGTTCACCGTGCGGACGAGTTGCTCGGCGATCGCCTCGGGCAGCTCCGGAACCCGGCTCGCCAGGATCCGGCGCTCGAGGTCGGCATCCGGGAACTCCAGGTGCAGGAACAGGCAGCGGCGCTTGAGCGCCTCCGACAGCTCGCGGGTCGCGTTCGAGGTGAGCACCGCGAAGGGCTTTCGGGTCGCGGTGATGGTGCCGAGTTCGGGGATCGTGACGGCGAAGTCGCTGAGCACCTCCAGTAGCAGGCCCTCGATCTCGACGTCGGCCTTGTCGACCTCATCGATCAGCAGCACCGTCGGGTCCTCACGGCGGATCGCGGTCAGCAGCGGGCGCGTCAGCAGGAACTCCTCGGAGAAGACGTCCTGCTTCGTCGCGTCCCAGCTGTGATCACTGCCTGCTTGAATGCGCAGGATCTGCTTCGCGTGATTCCACTCGTAGAGCGCGCGGGACTCGTCGACGCCCTCGTAGCACTGCAGGCGCACCAGCTCCGCGCCGGACGTCTGCGCGACGGCCCGGGCCAGCTCGGTCTTGCCGACACCCGCCGGACCCTCGATGAGCAGCGGCTTTCCCAGCCGGTCGGCGAGGAACACCGCGGTCGCGGTCCCCTTGTCGGCGAGGTAGCCGGTCTCGGCGAGACGCGCGACGACGTCGTCGACGCTCGCGAACAGCGGCGGTGCAGTCGGCAGGGCCCGGTCCACACTCGCTCCTTTCGGGCCGTCAGGCCGGTCGGGTATGGCCGTCTCCCCAGACAGTCCACTTGGTCGAGGTGAGCTCGCCCAGCCCCATCGGGCCGCGGGCGTGCAGCTTCTGCGTGGAGATCCCGATCTCCGCGCCGAACCCGAACTGCTCACCGTCGGTGAACGCGGTCGAGGCGTTGACCATAACCGCGGCAGCGTCGACACGGGCGGTGAACTCGCGCGCCGCGGACAAATCGGACGTCACGATGGCCTCCGTGTGGCCCGTCCCGTAGCAGTCGATGTGCGCGACGGCAGCGTCCATCCCGTCGACGACCTTGAGGGCGATGTCGAGGGTCAGGTACTCCTCCGACCAGTCCTCCTCGGTGGCCGGCACGAGTCCGGGCAGGTCGCCGTGCACGGTGACGCTGTGCATCTGGAGTGCCTGCAGCAGCTTCGGAACCGCGGTCTCGGCGATCGCGGCATCGACGAGCAGCGTCTCGGCGGTATTGCACACGCTGGGGCGACGAGTCTTGGCGTTGAGAACGATCTTCTCGGCCATCTCCAGGTCGGCCGCGGAATGGACGTAGACGTGGCAGTTGCCGACGCCCGTCTCGATCGTCGGGACGGTCGCGTCGCGGACGACCGCGTTGATGAGGCCGGCACCGCCGCGCGGGATGACGACGTCGACGAGGCCGCGGGCCTGGATGAGGTGCGTGACACTCGAGCGGTCGGCGCTGGGGAGCAACTGGACGGCATCGGCGGGCAGACCCTGCTCGGTGAGCGCTGCCCGGAGCACCTTCACGAGCGCGGCGTTGGAGTGGGCGGCCGACGACGATCCCCGCAGCAGTGCCGCGTTGCCGGACTTGAGCGCCAGACCGAATGCGTCGACCGTGACGTTCGGGCGCGCCTCGTACACCATGCCGACCACGCCGAGGGGCACGCGGAGCTGACGGATCTCGAGGCCGTTCGGCAGCGTCGAACCGCGGACGATCTCACCGATCGGATCGGACAGACCGGCCACCTGACGCAGTCCGGCCGCGATGCCCTCGACACGCGCGGCCGTCAGGCGAAGTCGATCGAGCAGAGATTCCTCGGTACCGGTCGCGCGGGCCGCCTCGATGTCCGCGGCGTTGGCAGCCAGGACGGCGTCGGTGGCGGCGAGCACCGCATCCGCGGCCGCGTGCAGGGCAGCGTCCTTCTGCGCAGTGGTCAACAGCGCCAGCACCCGGGACGCGATGCGCGCGCGACGGGCAGCGTCGTGCACCTCGTCACGGATGGCCCCCGAGTCGTTGGCGGCCGGTGAAGTATGCGTCGCGGCAGTCATATCTACAGATTAGCGAGCGCACCAAGCGCATAATCGTTCTGCCCATGCGCCGCCAGCGTAAGGAAAAGTCAGTGTCACGACACGAGACGATCCACGAAGCACCGTCCGAGGGATACAGCCGCGGACTCAATGCCCGCACCGTGCAGATGATCGCGCTCGGCGGAGCGATCGGCACCGGCCTATTCTACGGCGCCGGCGGCGCGATCGAGGAGGCCGGGCCGTCGCTCATCCTGGCCTATCTGGCGGCCGGCCTCGCAATCTTCGTCATCATGCGTGCTCTGGGTGAACTGCTCACCTACCGGCCGATCTCCGGCAGCTTCGCCGAGTACGCGGAGGAGTTCCTGGGACGCTTCTTCGGTTTCGCGACCGGGTGGGCGTATTGGGCCGTCTGGGCTGCCACGTGCATGGCCGAGATCACCGTGGCCGGCAAGTACGTCGAATACTGGTGGCCGAGTGTGCCGACGTGGCTGACCGCCCTCGTCGTCCTGCTGGTGCTGTTCAGCGCCAACCTCATCTCGGTGAAACTCTTCGGCGAGGCCGAGTTCTGGTTCTCCGCCATCAAGATCACCGCCATCCTGGGGATGATCCTGATCGGCATCGGCGTCCTCACGCTCGGCTTCGGCCACGCCACCAACCCCACCGTCACCAATCTGTGGGCCGACGGCGGCGTCTTCCCGAACGGGTTCGGCAGCGCACTGATGACCCTGCAGGTCGTGATGTTCGCGTACGTGGGCGTCGAGCTGGTGGGTGTCACGGCCGGGGAGGCGAAGAACCCCAAACAGACGCTGCGCAAGGCGATCAACACCCTGCCGTTCCGCATCGGCCTGTTCTACGTCGGCTCTCTGATCGTGATCCTGTCCGTCGCGAGCTGGCGTGACTTCCAGGCCGGGAAGAGCCCGTTCGTCGAGGTACTCGAACAGATCGGCATCCCCGCGGCGGCGGGGATCATGAACTTCGTCCTGCTCACCGCGGCACTGTCGTCGTGCAACTCGGGTATCTACTCGACGGGCCGGATGCTGCGCAGCCTGTCGCTGCGCCACGAGGCGCCGGCCGCGCTGGGCAAGCTCAACGGCCGGCACGTCCCGTACGTGGGCATCACGATGTCGGCCGCCGCGATGATCATCGGCGTCATCGTCAACATCCTCTCCCCCGACCGCGCCTTCGTCTACATCACGTCGGTCTCGACGGTCGGCATCATCTTCGTCTGGGGTGTGATCCTCGCCTGCCACCTGCGCTACCGGCGCTTCGTGAACCGGGGAGCGCTGCCGGCATCGGACTACCGACTGCCCGGCGCGCCCTACACGAACTGGATCGCGTTGACCTTCCTCGCCTTCGTCGTGGTGCTGCTCTTCTTCAGCGAGGCCGGCCGCATCGCGCTGGTGGTCGGTGCGGTGTTCGGTGCCCTGGTCTGCGGCGGGTACTACATGCTTCTCGGCCGGGCCTCCTCCCGCTACTGACACCTCCCGCTGCCGGCCACGGCAACTAGCCTCGATACATGGCGGAGAACAGCGTGGTAGTCGTCGGCAGCATCAACATGGATCTGGTGACCCGGACTTCCCGGATGCCCGCCCCCGGCGAGACCATCCTCGGAACGTCCTTCGCGACCACACCGGGCGGCAAGGGTTCGAACCAGGCGATCGCGGCCGCGAAGGCCGGTGGCGACGTCGCCTTCGTCGGAGCGGTGGGTGACGACACGTTCGCGCTCGAGCTGCGCCAGACGCTCGTGGACGCCGAGGTCGACGCCGAACACCTGCGGGAGGTGCCGGGCCCCAGCGGGGTCGCCGCGATCACCGTCGACGACGACGGCCAGAACTCGATCATCGTGGTGGCGGGGGCCAACTCACACGTCCACGACCTCACCGAGAGCGAACTGGCGGCGATCGCGAACGCCGACGTCCTGCTGTGCCAGTTGGAGATTCCGATCCACACGGTGACCGCAGCCGCCCGCCACGCCTCCACGCACGACACCCTCGTGATGCTCAATCCGTCGCCGGCGCAAACACTTCCGGACGACCTCGTCGACGCCGTAGACGTCCTCGTCGTCAACGAGACCGAGGAACGCCAACTCGGCGAGGACACCCTCTCCCGCGTGCACCACGTCGTCACGACCCTCGGTGCCGACGGCGCGCGCTACCGGGGTCCGACGGGCGAGCGAGTTCGGGCCGACGCCCTCACCGTCGACGCGGTCGACACGACGGGCGCCGGCGACGCCTTCACCGGCGCGCTCGCCGTCGCCTGGAACCGCGGGCCGCAGGAGGCACTCACCTTCGCTGGTGCCGCGGGCGCGCTGGCGACGACCCGGCCCGGCGCGGCGGCGGCCTCGCCGACACGGAAGGAGATCGACGCGCTGCTGGCCCGCCAAAGCTGACACGAAAACGGGTTGGAGCCTCGACCCGACGGCCGTACGCTCCACGGAATGCGTTCCACACACGACCCGGTCCTACGCCCGTGCCACGGCCCCGCCGAGTGGCCTTTTCTCGTCCGCATCTGGCGCAGCGCTGTCGAGGCGACGCACACCTTCCTCTCGCCGGAGGACGTCGACTTCTACGCGTCACGGATGTTGAGCGACTACCTGCCGGCGGTCGAGCTCACGGTCGCCGACGTCGAGGGCACCCCGGCAGGCTTCTCCGGGCTGGCCGGCAACTCCCTCGAAATGCTGTTCGTCGACGACACGTATCGCGGTCGTGGTGTCGGTTCGGCGCTGCTGCGGCGTGCGCTCGCCGACCACCCGGACCTGATCCTCGACGTCAACGAGCAGAATCCGCAGGCCGTCGGGTTCTACGAGCGCCACGGGTTCGTCACGCGGAGCCGTTCGGCGACCGACGCCGACGGGCGCCCCTTCCCGATCCTGCACATGGCGCGGTCGACAGCCGACTGAGCGCGCCCACCGCGTCACCCGACCTGTCGGCCCCCTCGGGCACGATGGAGACATGACGACCGCGACCACCACCGAGTCTGCCGCCGAACTCCGCGACGAGGCCGAGCGGTTGCTCCGCGAACTCGCGGGGCCGCAGGCCGTTCTGCGCGAAGACCAGTGGACGGCGATCGAGGCGCTCGTCGTCGGGCGCCGGAGAGCGCTCGTCGTGCAGCGCACCGGCTGGGGCAAGTCGGCCGTCTACTTCATCGCCGCGAAACTGCTGCGTGCGCGCGGTCACGGCCCCACCGTCATCGTCTCGCCCCTGCTGGCGCTCATGCGTAACCAGGTGGCGTCCGCGGAGCGCGCGGGGGTGCAGGCCGCGACGATCAACTCCGGCAACGTCACCGAGTGGGACGAGATCCACCAGCGCGTCGCGGACCGTGAACTGGATGTGCTGCTGGTGAGCCCCGAGCGGCTCAACAACCCGGACTTCCGCGACCAGGTGTTGCCGTCCCTCGCCGCGGACGCGGGGCTCGTCGTGGTCGACGAGGCGCACTGTGTGTCGGACTGGGGCCACGACTTCCGTCCGGACTACCGCCGCATCCGCACCCTCGTCGAGGAACTGGGCGAGGGCATCCCCGTGCTCGCCACCACAGCGACCGCGAACGACCGCGTCGTCGCCGACGTCTCCACTCAGCTGGGGGTCGGCGGGGCCGAGACCCTCGTGCTGCGCGGCACCCTCGAGCGCGATTCGCTGAGCATGTCGGTGGTGCGCATCCCGGAGGCGACCCAGCGTGCGGCGTGGCTCGCCGAGCACCTCGACGATCTGCCCGGTTCGGGCATCATCTACACCCTGACGGTCTCGGCCGCGCGCGACCTGGCGAGCCTGCTGTCCGACCGGGGCCACCAGGTGGCCGCGTACACCGGCCAGACGGACGCCGCCGAGCGCGAGGTTCTCGAACAGGATCTGCTGAACAACCGCGTCAAGGCACTGGTCGCGACGTCGGCACTGGGCATGGGCTTCGACAAGCCCGACCTCGGGTTCGTCGTACACCTCGGTGCACCGTCGTCGCCCATCTCGTACTACCAGCAGGTGGGCCGCGCCGGCCGGTCGACCGACAGCGCCGAGGTGGTGCTGCTTCCGGGCCACGAGGATCAGCAGATCTGGAGCTACTTCGCGTCGGTGTCCTTCCCCCGGGAGCACATCGTCCGCAAGGTCATCGACGTCCTCGACACCGAACGCCCGCAGTCCACGATGGCGCTCGAGCCGCTCGTCGAACTGAACCGCACCCGACTCGAACTGGTCCTCAAGGTCCTCGACGTCGACGGCGCGGTCCGGCGCGTCCGCGGCGGCTGGCTCGCGACCGGACAGCCGTGGACCTACGACGCCGACCGCTACGGCCGGCTCGAAGTGGCCCGGCAGGCCGAGCAGCAGGCCATGCTCGAGTACGAGCGCACCGACGAGTGCCGCATGACGTTCCTGCGCCGCCAACTCGACGATCCCGGACTCTCCGACGACGCCCGGTGCGGCCGCTGCGACAACTGTGCCGGGCCCAAGTACAGCGGCGCGGTGAGCGACACCACGCTCGCCGACACCCGGCAGCGCCTGCAGCGCCCTGGAATCGACCTCGCGCCCCGCAAGCAGTGGCCCACCGGCATGGCAAAGCTGGGAATCAGCTTGTCCGGCAAGATCTCCGACGGTCCCGAGCCCGGTCGCGTGCTGGGACGCCTGTCGGATCTCGGCTGGGGGCAGCGCCTTCGCGGACTGCTCGACGGCCCCGACGCGCCGGTGCCCGATGCCATCGTGGACGCCTGCATCAAGGTCCTCGCCGCGTGGGACTGGAGCGACCGCCCGGGATCGGTCATGGGCCTGGAGTCGTCGACGCACCCCGTTCTGGTGCGCTCCCTCACCGCACGACTGGCTGAGGTGGGACGGCTCGACGACCTGGGCATCCTGCACGTGCGGCCCGAGCATCCACCCGTCTCGGCCGCCAACTCGGCGTACCGCGTCGCGGGACTGGACGGCATGTGGGACGCCCCGGACCTGTCCGGCCTCGACCGTCCCGTCCTCCTGCTCGACACCGTCAGCGACACCGGATGGACCCTCACGATGGCAGCCCGGACACTTCGGAAGGCTGGCGCCCCCGCAGTCCTGCCATTCGCGCTCGCAACCCCCAAGTAGCGCGTGGTGTGATCAGCCTCACATAGGGTGCCTCACCTGCAAGGGCATCGGGTCTCCTCTGTCCGATTTACTCGGATCCGTGAAATCGGGACGCGCGATTGTTAGGTTCGATTGACAAGGACGCCAACCACAATGACGCCATTACAGCTGAGAAATACCTCAACCACCGCGCCGGACGCGGTGGAGTTTCGTAAGCCCCAGATCTCAGACGGAGTCCGGCTCTGGGAGATCGCCAAGGATTCGCAGGTGCTCGATCTCAATTCGAGCTACTCATATCTACTGTGGTGCAGAGATTTTCAGGACACCTCGATAGTCGCCACCGCCGACGACAGGGTCGTCGGATTCGTCACCGGCTACGTGCGCCCCGAGGTGCCGGCCACACTCTTCGTCTGGCAGGTTGCCGTCGACGATAATCAGCGAGGCCGCGGGCTGGCCGGTCGCATGCTCTCGAATCTTCTCGATCACGTTGCATTGCAAGGTGTCTGGAAACTCGAGACCACCATCAGCCCCGATAACGCCGCATCGATAGCACTCTTCACCTCCGTGGCCCACCGGCGCGGATGCGTGATCACCAAAAATGAACTGTTCTCCCCCAACGATTTTCCCGACGGGCACGAGGCCGAGGATCTCTACACGATCTCGCCGCAGAACGCCTCCTGAGGAAGGAGCACTCATGACCACTGTCGAGACCAGCATCTTCGAATCGCTCGAATCCGAGGTGCGGAGCTACAGCCGCAACTGGCCCGCCGTCTTCGATACCGCATCCGGAGCGTGGATCCGCGACGAGACCGGGCGTGAATACCTGGACTTCTTCGCGGGCGCCGGTGCGCTCAACTACGGGCACAACAACCCCGTCATGAAACAAGCACTGATCGACTACATCGCGAGCGACGGCATCACACACGGACTCGACATGTCGACCGTCGCCAAACGCGAGTTCCTGAAAAGCTTCCAGCGCAACATCCTGGAACCGCGGGGACTCGACTACAAGGTGCAGTTCCCCGGGCCCACCGGCACCAACTCGGTCGAGGCGGCTCTCAAGCTGGCCCGCAAGGCGACCGGCCGCGAGTCGATCATCAACTTCACCAACGCCTTTCACGGCATGACGCTCGGCGCGTTGTCGGTGACCGGCAATTCGATGAAGCGCGCCGGCGCTGGAGTGCCGTTGGTGCACGCCACGCCCATGCCGTTCGACAACTACTTCGGCGGCGTCACCGAGGACTTCCAGTGGTTCGAGCGGGTGCTCGACGACTCCGGCAGCGGACTCAACCGTCCGGCCGCGGTGATCGTCGAGACCGTGCAGGGCGAGGGCGGCGTGAACGTCGCCAGGCCCGAATGGCTGCGCGCGCTCGCCGACCTCTGCCAGCGCCGCGACATCCTGCTCATCGTCGACGACGTGCAGATGGGCTGTGGCCGTACCGGTCCGTTCTTCTCGTTCGAGATCGCCGGGATCACCCCCGACATCGTGACGCTGTCGAAGTCGATCGGCGGCTACGGCCTGCCGATGGCGCTCACACTGTTCAAACCGGAACTCGACCTGTGGGCTCCCGGTGAGCACAACGGCACGTTCCGAGGTAACAATCCCGCCTTCGTGACCGCGACCGCGGCACTCGACCACTACTGGTCCGACGATGCCCTGCACCGGTCCACCCTCGCGAAGGGCGAGCGGATCAACCGGATCTTCTCGAACCTCGCCGAGACGTTCGACGGGGTCAGCACCCGCGGCCGCGGCATGGTTCAGGGCCTCGTGTTCGCAGACCCCGGGATGGCCGTGAAGGTGTGCGGACTCGCCTTCGACGAGGGCCTACTCGCCGAGACGTCCGGACCGTCCGACGAAGTGGTGAAACTGTTGCCACCGCTGACCATCGCCGAAGACGAGCTCGACCACGGCCTGAGCATTCTCGCCGAGGCCACCGCCAAGGTCTTCGCCTGACGGCACGGGTCCTTCCGAAACTGCAGTGACGAGAGGAGCTTTCATGATCGTTCGTACCACCGACGAGATCACCGACACCGACCGCGACATCACCAGCGAGGACGGGAACTGGCGCAGCAAGCGCATCGTGCTCGGGGGGGACGGCGTGGGATTCTCGTTCCACGAGACCGTGATTCGAGCCGGGTCCGTCAACGAGTTCCACTACGCCAATCACATCGAGGCGGTGTGGTTGGTCGAGGGTGACGGCATCCTCACCGACCTCGAGAGCGGCGAGGTCTACCAGCTGCGCCCGGGCACCATGTATCTGCTGAACGGGCACGAACGTCACCGCGTGGAACCGGTCACCGAGATGCGCATGCTGTGCGTGTTCAATCCCCCGGTCACCGGTCGCGAGGTGCACGACGAGAACGGCGTCTACCCGTTGATCACAGTCGACGAGGCGGAACGCCAGGTCTCGTAACAGCGTCGGGGACGGAGGGCCGGGTCGACTCGTCGACCCGGCCCTCCGTGCGCCCGCCTGCTCAGCCGATGCGTTCCATCACGACGGTCGGATCCTCCTGCGGGGCACTGTCGTCGACGAACGGTTCGAGCCGTCGGCGCCACCAGATGGTGAAGGCCACCGCCACGACGACGAGACCCGCCAGTGCGGCGACCGCGATCCAGAACCTCGGACCGTAGTAGCCGACGAGCACCATCCGCATCGCGTTACGCGCCCACGTCAGCGGCATCAGGTCGTGCAGCCAGCGCACCGGCGCCGGCATCTGCTCGATCGGGTACACCGCTCCGAAGGCGAAGATCTGGATCATCAAGGCGCCCAGTGCCACGAAGGTGCCGTTGACGGCGCCGAACACGACTGTGAACAGGCGACCGGAGGCGACGGCGGCAGCACCGACGAGGATCATGACCGCGATCATCGCGAGGACACTCGGCGGATCGACGTCGGCAACGACGAGCGAGACCACCGACGCAACGAGGGCCGCGACCAGCGTGACGGCCGCGGGAACCCGGTACCGCCGCAGACCCTCCCGGATCACACTCTCGTGCACACGTTGAGTCCGGCCCCGACGCGGGCGGACGACGAACCAGATCAGGATGCCGCACAGGAACAGCAGCACCGACATCACGGCCGGCACCGCGCCCGGACCGAACCCGGCCGCCGGATAGGCGTATGTCTCCTCGACGGCGACCGGCGCCGACAGCAGGCCCGCGGTGGTCGCCCGTTGCTCGTCGCTGAACTGCGGAACCTGCGCGGCGCCGTCGGTCAGCCCGGTCGCGAGTTCATTGCTGCCGGTGTTCAGCTGACCCATGCCCGATGAAAGCTGCCCCAGACCGTCGCGGAGCGCGATACCGCCGGTGTTGAGCTGACCGAGGCCCGACGACAGCTCGTTCGCGCCGGTGCTCAATTGCTGCGCACCCGACGTCAGCTGCCCCAGCCCGGTGTTCAGTTCTCCGGCGCCCGCGGCCGCCGACATCAGGCCGCCACGGTATTCGGCGGCCGGATCGGTGAGCTGACGAGCGAGCTGGCGCGCACCGTCCCTCAACTCCACGAGCTGGGACTGGATGTCGCCCTGCTCGCCGAGCACGCTGAGCAGCGGCCCGGTGACCGTGTCGACGAGTTCACTGATCTGCTTCGCCCCGGCACCCAATTCGTCGGTGCCGCCCACGAGCTGGTTCAGACCCGCGTTCAACTCACCTGAACCGGCCGCGGCCTGGCCCGCGCCCGTTGCGAGCTCACCGGCACCGGCCGCGAGCTCGGTTCCGCCCTGGTTTGCCTCGCCGAGCCCGGCCGACAGTTCCTTGCTGCCCGCGTACAGCTCGTTGGTACCTGCCAGCGCGTCCTTCGTACCGGCCGAGAGCTGCTGGGCGCCGGCAGCGGCGTCGCCGAAGCCCTTGCCCAGATCGCCGAGTCCGATGAGAACCTGGTCGACGGACTGCTCGCCGATCGACTCGGACACCGCCGACCGCACCTGCGCGACGACGCTCTCCCCGACCGGTGTCGCCACCAGGCTGTTGTAGTCGTTGTAGACCACGTCGAGCTGCGCCTTGCGCCCGTCCCCGCTCGCGGCGCTCGCGACGTCCGCGCTGAACGTCTCCGGAATGACGACCGAGAAGTAGTAGCTGCCGTCGTCGACTCCGTCCTGGGCCTGCTGGGCGGAGACCACCTTCCAGTCGACGTCGCCGCCGTCGACGAGCGCGGCCACCACCTCGTCGCCGGCAACGATCCGGGTCCCGTCGACATCGGCACCTGCGTCGGCATTGACGATCGCGACCGGCAACCGGTTCACGGTGTCACCCGGATTCCACAACGCCCACATGTAGAAGCCGGCGATCGCGAGCGGCGCGATGACGAGCACCGCCAGAATCGTGCGGATGACGTGCGCGCGACGCGTGGAAGCGCCGGGCTCATCGGAACGGGATGTGGGCACCATGAAGAGCTCTCTCGTTGGGGGACCGAGGGGCGGCCGTCGTTCACGAACGCCGCCGACGTGGACATATGTCCAATTTGGTCACGATAGAGAGTGAAATCGTTCACGGTGGCATTTCCGCCGAATTGGGCGGCAACCCGCGAGCACCGCCCGCGAGAACGGGTGATCGAGACGTCCGTTCTCGGTCCCCGACCACCACCGTGGATCGAACGGATCGGACACGCGCCTACCCTGGATCGGGTGATCGACCGAATGCTCGAACTGCTCCACGGCCGCCGAGTGTGTGTGCTGACCGGGGCGGGAATCTCCACCGACTCCGGAATCCCCGACTATCGCGGCCCCGATTCCCCACCGCGGAACCCGATGACCTACCAGCAGTTCGTGGGCGATCCCTCTTTCCGCCGCCACTACTGGGCCCGCAACCATCTCGGCTGGCGGCACATGGACGCAGCCCAGCCCAACACCGGGCACCGCGCGGTCGCCGATCTCGAACGGGCCGGCGTCGTACACGGCGTCATCACCCAGAACGTCGACCTGCTGCACACCAAGGCCGGCACCCGGCGGGTGATCGACCTCCACGGCAGCTATGCGCAGGTGCGGTGCCTCGATTGCGGCGCCCGCCTGTCCCGGATGACGCTCGCCGAGCGCCTCGACGCCGCCAACCCTGCCTTTGCGGACACCGTCGCCGGCGCGACCGGGGTGGAGATCGCGCCCGACGCCGATGCCGTCATCGAGACCACCGACCACTTCCTGATGGTCGACTGCGCCGAGTGCGGCGGAATGCTCAAGCCCGACATCGTCTACTTCGGCGAAAGCGTCCCCAAACCCCGTGTGGCCGCCGCGTTCGAGATGGTCTCCGACGCCGACGCCCTGCTGGTCGTCGGCTCGTCCCTCACGGTGATGTCGGGTCTGCGCTTCGTGCGGCGCGCCGCCCGCGACGGACTACCGATCGTCATCGTCAACCGCGGGACGACGCGGGGCGACGAGTTCGCGACGCTCAAGATCGAGCAGGGCTGCTCGGACGTACTGCAGTCGCTCGTTTCCGCGCTCCCCGCCTGACCGGAACCGCTACAGCGCCACCAGGTCGTCGGCGTGGACGACGGGACGGTGCATGTCCGCCGGCAGATCGGTGGTCGACCGACCGAGCATCTCCTCGATCTCCGTCGAGTCGTACGCCACCACGCCACGTGCGACGGGACGGTCCTCGGGCCCGATGAGCGACACGACGTCGCCGCCGTAGAACCGACCCCCGACGGCGGTGATGCCGGCGGGCAGGAGTGAGCGCCGGCGCTCCACCACCGCCCGGACGGCGCCCGCGTCGAGATGTAGCGCGCCCTGGGTGTCGGCGGCGTGCCGAACCCAGAACTTGCGCGCCGACATCCGGTGCGGACGAGCCGCGAACACGGTGCCGACGTCGGCCGTGGTGAGCGCCGACGCCGCATCCGAGGCCGCGGTCAGGAGAACCGGGACGCCCGAGTCGGCCGCCAGACGCGCGGCCGACAGCTTGGACGCCATGCCGCCCGTGCCCAGCGCTCCCCCGGAACCTGCCACCACACCGTCGAGATCCTCGGGGCTGTTCACCTCAGGAATCAGTGTGGCGCCACCCTTTCGGGGATCGCCGTCGTACAGACCGTCGACGTCGGACAGCAGTACCAACGCGTCCGCGCCGACGAGATGCGCGACCAGCGCTGCGAGCCGGTCGTTGTCACCGAACCGCAGTTCCGTCGTTGCGACGGTGTCGTTCTCGTTGACGATGGCCACCGCGTGCAGAGCGCGCAGCCGATCGAGGGTGCGCTGCGCGTTGCGATGCTGCGTGCGCCGGGCGATGTCGTCCGCGGTGAGCAGTACCTGCCCCACGGTGCGCCCGTACCGCGCGAACGACGTCCCCCACGCATGTGCAAGCGCCAACTGACCGACACTGGCCGCAGCCTGCTTGGTGGCGAGATCCCTTGGGCGGTGAGTCAATCCGAGCGGCGCGAGACCGGCGCCGACCGCGCCCGAGGACACGACCACGACGTCCGATCCGGCCCGCATCCGCGCCTCGAGCGCGTCCGCGAGCAGGTTGAGCCGTCCGACGTCGAGTCCACCGATCAGGCTCGTCAGAGCCGAGGACCCGATCTTGACGACGATGCTGCGCGCGGACGCGATGGCCGCTCTGGTCTCGCTCACCGGCCTTCGGGATCCTCGCTGTCGAGTCCGCGGCGAACCTTGCGGGCATGCTTGCGCTCGGACGCGCCGATGCGCTCGTCCTGGTCGAGGCGGGCATCGGTGCCACGACCGGTGCGGACGATGTCGACGCCTGCGGCGGTCTGCGGCTCCCACTCGAATCCGACGTCGCCGATGGTCACGAAGGCGCCCGGCTTGGCGCCGTGCTTGACGAGCGCGGCCTCGACGCCGAGGCGCGCCAGACGGTCCGCGAGGTAGCCGACGGCCTCGTCGTTGTCGAAGGCGGTCTGCCGCACCCAACGCTCGGGCTGAACGCCGCGCACGATGAAGCCACCCGGCTGATTCGGATCGGCGATGACGTCGAACCCGGTCTCCTTCGCGGCGATCGGACGGATGATCTGACGCTTGGGCTCGGCCTTGGGGTGCGCCTCACGGTAGTCGGCGACCATCTTGCCCAATGCGAAGATCAAGGGCCGCAAGCCCTCCCGGCTCACCGCCGAAATCGTGTACACCGGCCATCCGCGCGCCTCGAAGTCCGGCGTCACCATTTCGGCCAGCTCGGCTGCCTCGGGGACGTCGGCCTTGTTGAGGATCACGATGCGGGGACGGTCGGCGAGATCACCGAGGCTCGCGTCGCCCTTCAGCGCCGGCTGGTAGGCCGCCAGCTCGGCCTCGAGGGCGTCGACGTCGGAGATCGGGTCCCGGCCCGGCTCGAGCGTCGCGCAGTCCACGACGTGCGCGAGCACCGCGCAGCGCTCGAGGTGCCGCAGGAAGTCCAGACCGAGTCCGCGGCCCTGGCTCGCGCCCGGGATCAGACCCGGCACATCGGCGACCGTGAACGTAGTGTCGCCACTCGCGACGACACCGAGGTTCGGCTGGAGCGTCGTGAACGGGTAGTCGCCGATCTTCGGCTTCGCAGCCGACAGGACCGACACCAGCGACGACTTGCCGGCGGAGGGGAACCCGACGAGGCCCACGTCGGCGACCGACTTGAGTTCGAGGATCAGGTCGCCCGCCTCGCCCTCCTCACCGAGGAGTGCGAAGCCCGGGGCCTTGCGCGCCTTGGACGCCAGCGAGGCGTTACCCAGGCCGCCGCGGCCGCCGCGGGCAGCGACGAACCGGGTCCCGATTCCGACGAGGTCGGCGAGGACCTCCCCGTCCTTGTCGACGACGACGGTGCCGTCCGGAACCTTGAGGATCAGGTCCGAGCCGTTGGCACCTTCACGGTTGCCGCCCATACCCTGCGTGCCACTGGTCGCCTTGGCACGCGCGTGGAAGTGGAAGTCGAGGAGGGTGTGGACGTTACCGTCCACCTCGAGCACGACATCCCCGCCGCGACCACCGTTGCCACCGTCGGGGCCGCCGAGCGGCTTGAACTTCTCGCGGTGGACGGAGGCGCAACCATTGCCGCCTTTTCCGGCGCTGACGTGCAGCACCACGCGGTCAATGAATCGGGACATGACTGCCGGATCCTTCCTCAGTCAATTCTTCTGGCGGAGAGTGCGCGGCGCGAACGAGACGAGCGCACCGCTGATGAAAACAACATCTCTGGAAACAACAATAGGGGCGGGCAGGGTTGTGAGACCCTGGCCCGCCCCTACTGGGAGATCGGAAGTGATATCGGACCCGTCAGCGTATCGACACGTCGGGAGTCCGGATCACAGTCGGCAGGAGACCTAGGCCTCTACCGCGACCGGAACGATGTTCACGGTCTTGCGCCCACGCTTGGTGCCGAACTCAACGGCGCCCGCAGCCAGAGCGAACAGGGTGTCGTCACCGCCACGACCGACGTTGACGCCGGGGTGGAAGTGGGTGCCGCGCTGACGCACCAGGATCTCGCCGGCGCTGACGGACTGGCCGCCGAAGCGCTTCACGCCGAGTCGCTGTGCGTTTGAATCGCGACCGTTACGGGAGCTGGATGCACCCTTTTTATGTGCCATGTCGAATCCCTCCCAGGAATCGGTGAAAGCTGAATCGGTGAAAGGTCGAGCTACTTGATACCGGTGACCTTGAGGACCGTCAGCTTCTGACGGTGACCCTGGCGCTTGTGGTACCCGGTCTTGTTCTTGAACTTGTGGATCCGGATCTTCGGGCCCTTGGTGTGCTCGACAACCTCGCCGGTCACGGAGATCTTCGCCAGCTTGTCGGCGTCGGTGGTCAGCTCGGACCCATCGACCACGAGGACCGGGGCAAGCGAGACAGCGGTGCCGGGCTCACCCTCGATCTTCTCGACCTTGACGAGGTCACCAACAGCGACCTTGTACTGCTTTCCGCCGGTCTTGACGATCGCGTACGTTGCCATCGGACGGCTACCCCTTGCTACTTCGAACGTGCTCGCGCGGCTGCCGTCAGGCTTTTGTTGCTGCGCGACTGGTCTGGTGTGGCGGCTACCCCTTGCGCGCCCGTGGTATGCCCAAAGCGGGCGCAGCAGAGCGGTATCGCCGGGTAGCGACCGGTCAAGATTACGGGACAGGGGCCGTCAGGGTCAAACTGACGCAACACCGTTCCCGCGGCGGTGCTTCGCCACTCGCTCTGGCGAGCGACGAAGCACCACGAACTGGGTCAGGCATCCACCGGCGGACCGGCGGGACGGGCGGCTGCACGGCGCCGGCGCGGCTTGCGCGGAGCTGCCGCAGTCTCGGCAGCCTCCTCACCGTCCGGTGCCGCAGTCGTCACAGGAGCCTCCGTGGGAGCCTCCGACGCCGCCGACGACTCTGCTTGCGGAGCGGGCTCCGTGTCGGAGATCACGACCACGGCCCCCGAATCCGGGGCATCAGGTGTCGGCGCGGCCGCCGCACGCGAGACCCTCCGACTCCGGCGTCGGCGCGGCGCCGGCTCGGCGTCGGGCGCGGGTTCCACGGCCGGCGGTTCCGGAGTTGCCTCCGGCTCCGTCCGGGGAGTCCCCTCGGCCGACTCGTCGGTGGCCGCGATCTCGCCGCCCTCGTCGTCCGGGTGGTGCGACGCCATCGCGAGCGCCACCGGATGTGCGCGCTTGACGGTCGCGTCCGCAGCCACCTCCTCGGGCGACGGGTGCGCATGCTGCCCGTTCGACGTCGACGGAGATGTCGGCTCGGGCGCGGGCTCGGGCTCCGGCTCCGGAGCCGCTGCGGCCGCACGGTCGCGACCGCGCTTCTTGCGACCGCCGCCGCCGGATTCCTTGCCCTGTCCGCGCCCGCTGTCGTCGGCAGACTTCGGCTCGACCGGCTCGGCCTGGACGATGATGCCCCGACCATGGCAGTGCTCACAGGTGGTCGAGAACGCCTCGACCAGCCCGGTGCCGAGCTTCTTCCGCGTGACCTGGACGAGCCCCAGCGACGTCACCTCGGACACCTGATGACGCGTGCGGTCCCGCCCGAGCGACTCGGTGAGCCTGCGCAGCACCAGGTCGCGGTTCGATTCCAGCACCATGTCGATGAAGTCGATGACGATCATGCCGCCGATGTCGCGCAGACGCATCTGCCGCACGATCTCCTCGGCAGCCTCGAGGTTGTTCCGTGTGACGGTCTCCTCGAGATTGCCGCCGGCACCGGTGAACTTGCCGGTGTTGACGTCGACCACGGTCATCGCCTCGGTGCGGTCGATCACCAGGGTCCCACCGGACGGCAGCCACACCTTGCGATCGAGCGCCTTCGCGATCTGTTCGTCGATGCGATGCGTCTCGAACACGTCCGGGGTCCCCGGCGCGGATGCATACCGCTCGACCCGCGGCAGCAGATCGGGTGCCACCGTCTTGATGTAGGTCTCGACGGTGTTCCACGCCTTGTCGCCCTCGATGACGAGCTTCGAGAAGTCCTCGTTGAACAGGTCGCGGACGACCTTGACCAGAAGGTCGGGCTCCTCGTACAGCGCCTGCGGCGAACCGGACTTGCCGTCCTTCGCCTTCGCGGCCTGCTCCTCGATCGTCGCCCACTGCGACTGCAGACGGCTGACGTCGCGCGAGAGTTCTTCCTCGCTCACGCCCTCCGACGCCGTCCGAATGATCACACCGGCATCCGCCGGCACGATCTCACGGAGGATCTCCTTGAGACGCTTGCGCTCGGTGTCGGGCAGCTTGCGACTGATGCCGGTGGACGTACCACCGGGCACGTACACGAGGAAACGTCCGGCCAGGCTGATCTGCGTGGTCAGGCGGGCGCCCTTGTGTCCCACCGGATCCTTGCTGACCTGGACCAGAACCTGATCGCCGGGCCGCAGGGCCTGCTCGATCTTTCGCTCACGACCGCCGAGACCGGCAGCCTCCCAGTTGACCTCACCCGCGTACAGCACGCCGTTGCGTCCACGACCGATGTCGATGAAGGCCGCCTCCATGCTGGGCAGCACGTTCTGCACGCGGCCCAGGTACACGTTGCCGACCATCGATGTCGAGGAAGATCCGGTGACGAAGTGCTCCACGAGCACGCCGTCCTCGAGGACCGCGACCTGCGTGGACGCAGCCGGATCGGTGCCGCCGACCTTCTCGCGGACGACCATCACACGGTCGACCGCCTCACGGCGGGCCAGGAATTCCGACTCACTCAGGATCGGCGGACGGCGACGTCCGGCGTCACGGCCGTCGCGGCGGCGCTGACGCTTCGCCTCGAGGCGGGTCGATCCGCTGATCCCCTGCACCTCGTCCTTGGTGCGCGGCTTGGCACTGCGCGGCTCCCGCTCGTGCACGACGGTATTCGGCGGATCGTCCTCGGACGCGGCCTCGCCATCGGCGCCACCACGGCGACGGCGACGGCGGCGACGACGGCGGCTCGAGCCGTCACCGTCGTCATCGGACTCCGACGGTTCGCTCTCCGCGCTCTCGTCCTCGGTGCCTTCTTCGGCCTCCGGCGTCTCGTCGGCATCCTTGCCCACGGTGTCGGCGGGAGCGTCCTCGCCCTTCTCGGTGTCCTCGGCCTCGCCGTCCGCCGCCTGCTCACCACGTCCGCGTCCGCGTCCGCGGCGGCCACGACGACGACGACGCTGCTGATCGCTGCCGTCGCCCTCACCCGAGTCGCCGGCTTCGGTGCTCTCGGCAGCCTCTTCAGTCGCGTCAGCCGTGGGCTCTTCGTCTGCAGGCTTCCGGGTGGTCGCATCGGCGACGGCCGGAGCGTTCTCGTCCCGCGACTCCTCGGCCACCTCGGGGGCAGCTGCCGCCCTCCTGCTGCGTCGACGACGCGGGGCGGGCTCCGCCGACGCGGCGTCGGGCTGCAGGAAGAGGGGCACCTGCATTGCCGCAGGAGCCGACGACTCGTCGCTGCCGGCGCCCGGATCGACGTTGGCGAACAGCGCATCCTTGGCGTCGGACGACTCGGCAGCCGCCTCGACGACCTCGGTGGTCTTGGCGGCCTTGGGCGCGGCCTTCTTACGGGCTCGCTTGCGGGGCGCCGGCTTCTCCGCCGGAGCGGGTACCTCCGGCGCCTGCTCCGCGGCCGTTTCGGTCGGGGGTTGCTCGACGGCGGGCTCGGGCGCCGCGGGAACGGTGTCCGGAACCTCCGGGGCGGAAACCGCGGGGGTACCCGAGACAGTCGCGTGGATGCGTTCGGCGATCTCACGCGGGAGACTCGACTGCGCGCTGCGCAGTTCGGTGCCGAGGGCAGCCGCCTCCGCGAGCACCTGCTTGCTCGTCACACCGAGCAGCTTGGCCAACGCGTGGGCGCGAATCTTCTCGGGCAGCACCAAGCCTGCACTGGCTTCGGCCGACGCTTCCGCGATCGGTTCCTGGACGTTCTCGGGCGGCACTTGATCGGCCACGTATTCTCCTCGAGCCCCCGGGCGCGTCCATCCGTCTTTCGATCGGATGTGACGCGGCCGCGCGGGGGCGATGGTTGTGTACTCGCACCTCAGGTACGAGATTGTCTGGTCTCGCTCCACGTGCTCCACAGTGTCCGTTAATCACTGCAGAGGCGCGCGGTGCCTGGCTGGATGGCGGCGATCCACGGCGCGGGCGCCTGACCGTTCACGGAGCGAGCGCCTGATCATCCAGCGTGCCGCACGTTGCAGGGGTGACCTGCGCTGATGTGGCAGCGATGACGGGCTTTGCGCCATGGGTGTCATCCGGCCGAATCCGCGTGAAGCCAAATTGCGGTCCGGCCTTCCTCAGTATCCCACACGGCAGCGCATTGTCCGCCCAGCGGCGCACCGATAGGTGCCGAAACGAAGGGACGCTCCACGGGCACGAGGCCCGGGAGCGTCCGGAGAGTGGGGGTATCAGGCCCCTGCGAGCTGGGGAAACCAGAGCGCGATTTCACGCTCGGCGGACTCGACGGAGTCGGATCCGTGAACGAGATTCTGCCCGCCGTCCAGAGCCAGATCGGCGCGGATCGTGCCGGGAACCGCCTTCTCGACGGGGTCGGTGCCACCGGCGATCTGACGGAAAGCCGCGATCGCCCGCGGGCCCTCCAGGACCGCCGCCACGAGCGGCCCCGACGTGATGAACTCGAGCAGCCCCGGGTAGAAGGGCTTGCCCTCGTGCTCGGCGTAATGGGTGGCGGCCACGCCGTTCGGCGCGGTCCGCATCTCCATCGCCGCAATGGCCAGGCCCTTGCGTTCGATGCGGGAGAGGATCTCGCCGACGTAGCCGCGGGCCACGCCGTCGGGCTTGATCAGTACCAGGGTGCGCTCAGTCACGGCGAACAGCCTAGACGGTCAGTCTCGTTGTCCGGGCAGCAGACCCCGCGCGATGCGCTCGGAGATGTCCTTGCGCAGGTACAGGAGGTACAGCCAGACCGCGCCGAAGAGCACGCCGATCACGCCGAGCGAGATGTCGATGAAGAACCCGAGGATCGTCGCGACCTGCAGCGCGAGGTTGAACTTCATGGCCCACGGCTTACCCTGTACGCCGGCGCCGAGGATCATCAACAGCGCCAGGATGCAGATGTAGAGGCCCGACGCCCACGTCAGCCCCGTCGAGTTGACGACCGCCACGACCGGCAGGGCCAACAACACGACGATGGCCTCGAGGATCAGGGTGCCGGCCATCACGCCGCGGAACCCCTTCCACGGGTCGTTCACCGGCGGATGGAACCGCGGTTCCGGGGTGGATTCTGGGGTGTCGCTCACGCGGGATCCTTTCCGAACAGGGACCGGGCGACGCCCGCGGTCACGACGGACCCGGTGACGACGACTCCCGCTCCCGATACTGCCTCACCGGGTTCGGCCACCTCTTCGGCCAACCCGATCGCGGTCTCGAGGGCGTCCGGCAGGGTGGACGCCACCACCACTCGTTCGTCACCGAACCGCGCCACCGCACGGTTCGCGAGGTCCTCGACATCCATGGCGCGCGGGGACCCGTTGTGGGTCACGACGATCTCGTCGAAGACGGGCTCGAGTGCGGCCAGGATGCCGTCGACGTCCTTGTCTCCCATGACGCTGACGACGCCGACGAGCTTGCGGAAGTCGAATTCCGCGGACAGCGCGGCCGCGAGGGCCTGCGCCCCGTGCGGGTTGTGCGCGGCGTCGAGGAACACCGTCGGCGCGTTGCGGACCCGCTCGAGCCGTCCCGGGTTGACGACGGACGCGAAGCCGGCCCGGATCGCGTCCGCGTCGAGCTGACGGCCGGGTCCCGCACCGAAGAACGCCTCGACCGCCGCGAGTGCCAGTGACGCGTTGCGCGCCTGATGCTCGCCGTGCAGTGGCAGGAAGATGTCCTCGTACACGCCGCCGAGTCCCTGGAGCTCGAGCTGCTGACCGCCGATCGCGATCTGCCTCGCCAGCACCTTGAACTCGGACCCCTCGCGGGCCACGGCCGCGTCGACCTCCACGGCCCGTCGCAGCAGCACGTCCATGACCTCGGGCGTCTGCTCGGCGATGATCGCGACGGTGTCGACCGGGTCGACACCCTCGACGCCGCTGTCGCGGCCCTTCTTGATGATTCCGGCCTTCTCCCCCGCGATCGACGCGAGGTCGGGGCCGAGGTAGTCGACGTGGTCGAGTCCGATCGGGGTGATGACCGCGACCTGGGCGTCGATGACGTTGGTGGCGTCCCACTTGCCGCCGAGGCCCGTCTCGACGACGGCGACGTCCACCGGCGCCTCGGCGAATGCGGCGTAGGCCATCGCGGTAGTGACCTCGAACTTGCTCATCGCGGGGCCGCCGGCAGCCTCGGACTGCCGGTCGATCATCGCGATGTACGGCTCGAGCTCACGGTAGGTGTCGACGTATGTCCGCACGGAGATCGGGAACCCGTCGATGCTGATCCGCTCGGTCGCCACCTGCAGGTGCGGACTCGTGGTCCGGCCGGTACGGCGGTGCAGGTGGGTCATCAGCGCGTCGATCATTCGCGTCACCGACGTCTTGCCGTTGGTGCCGGCGACATGGATGGACGGATAGTTCTGTTGCGGCGAGCCGAGCAGATCCATCAGCGCGGAGATCCGGGTCAGCGACGGCTCGATCTTGGTTTCGGGCCATCGCTGGTCCAGCTCCGCCTCGACGAGTGCGAGTTCGGCGAGATCGACCGGGTCGGGTGCGCCCGGACGTTCGGTACTCACGCTCCGCCCAGCTCCTTCAGACGTGCCGACATGCGGGTGATCTCCTCCTGCGCCACCTGCTGGCGCGCACGGATCTTGTCGACGACCGCGTCGGGCGCCTTGGCCAGGAATGCCTCGTTCGACAGCTTGGCTGTGGTACCTGCGAGTTCCTTCTCGGAGACCGCGAGGTCCTTCTCGAGGCGCTTCTTCTCGGCGCCCAGATCGACGGTGCCCGACGTGTCGAGCTCGACGGTCACGGTGGCCTTGCTCAGGCGCACCTCGACCGATGCGGTCGCCGCGAACGTCTCGGACGGTTCCGTCAGCTTCGCGAGAGACGCCACCGACGCCAGCTGCGTCTCGATGTCCGCCTCGGCGGCACCGGTCAGGCGTGCGGCCACCTTCTGCGACGGCTTGAGCCCCTGGTCGCTGCGGAAGCGCCGGACCTCGGTCACCAGGCGCTGCATGTCCTCGACGCGCTGGGCCGCAACGGGATCCGTCGCGATACCCGTCGCGGCCGGCCAGTCGGCGATCACGACGGACTCGCCGCCGGTGAGGACCTTCCACAGCGTCTCGGTGACGAACGGGATCACCGGGTGCAGCATCCGCAGCAGCGTGTCGAGCACGTTGCCCAGCACGGCCTTGGTGCCCTCGGCGTGGACGGACCCCTCGGCCAACTGCACCTTGGCGAGCTCGAGGTACCAGTCACAGACCTCGTCCCACGCGAAGTGGTAGAGCGCCTCGCAGGCCTTGGAGAACTCGAACTTCTCGAACGCCTCGTCGACCTCGCCGCGGACCTGCTCGAGCCGGTCGAGAATCCAGCGGTCGGTGTCGGTGAGCTGATCGCGGGGCGGCAGCTCCGCCACGACCGCGCCGTTCATGAGCGCGAACTTGGTGGCGTTGAACAGCTTGTTCGCGAAGTTGCGGGACGACTGCGCGTGGTCCTCGCCGACCGCGAGGTCGCTGCCCGGGTTGGCGCCGCGGGCGAGCGTGAAGCGCAGCGCATCGGCACCGAAGCGGTCGACCCAGTCGAGCGGGTCGATGCCGTTGCCGCGGGACTTCGACATCTTCTTGCCGAACTGGTCACGGACCAGGCCGTGCAGGAACAGATCCTTGAACGGGACCTTCCCGAGCGACATTTCCCCGTCGCTTCGCTCGCCCCGGCCCGCCGCGTCGTCGCCGGCCACGTACGTGCCGAACATCATCATGCGGGCCACCCAGAAGAACAGGATGTCGTAGCCGGTGACGAGAACACTGGTGGGGTAGAACTTCTCGATCTCGGGGGTCTTGTCGGGCCAGCCCATCGTGGAGAACGGCCACAGGCCCGACGAGAACCAGGTGTCGAGGACGTCGGGATCCTGCTCCCAGCCCTCGGGTGCGGTCTCGTCCGGGCCGAAGCACTTGACCTCGCCGTCGGGGCCGTACCAGATCGGGATGCGATGGCCCCACCACAGCTGACGCGAGATGCACCAGTCGTGCATGTTGTCGACCCATGCGAACCAGCGCGGCTCCTGGCTTGCCGGATGAATCACGGTGTCGCCGTTGCGAACCGCATCACCGGCAGCCTTGGCGAGCGCGTCGACCTTGACCCACCACTGCATCGACAGCCGCGGCTCGATGGTCTCGCCCGAGCGCTCCGAGTGGCCGACGCTGTGCAGGTACGGGCGCTTCTCGGCGACGACGCGGCCCTGCTCGGCGAGGGCCTCGCGCACCTTGACGCGGGCCTCGAAGCGGTCCATGCCGTCGAACTGTGTTCCGGTGTCGGCGATCCGGCCGGTCTTGTCCATGATCGTGGGCATCGGCAGGTTGTGCCGCAGGCCCATCTCGAAGTCGTTGGGATCGTGCGCGGGGGTGATCTTCACGGCGCCGGTGCCGAACGTGGGATCGACGTAGTCGTCGGCGATGATCGGGATCTGTCGGCCCGTGAACGGGTGCTCGAGCGTGGTGCCGACGATGGCCTTGTACCGCTCGTCTTCGGGGTGGACGGCGACGGCCGTGTCACCGAGCATCGTCTCGACACGCGTGGTCGCGACGATCACGTGCGGCTCGTCGTCGCTGAGGGAGCCGTAGCGCAGCGAGACGAGCTCGCCCTCGACCTCCTCGAACTTCACCTCGATGTCCGAGATCGCGGTCTGCAGCACCGGCGACCAGTTGACCAGGCGCTCGGCGCGGTAGATGAGGCCGTCGTCGTACAGGCGCTTGAAGATCGTCTGGACGGCGCGCGAGAGGCCCTCGTCCATCGTGAAGCGGTCACGGGACCAGTCGACGCCGTCGCCGATGCGCCGCATCTGGCCCTGGATCGTGCCGCCGGACTCCCGCTTCCAGTCCCACACCTTGTCGATGAACAGCTCGCGGCCGAAGTCTTCCTTCTTCTTGCCGTCCGCGGCCAGCTGCTTCTCGACGATCGTCTGCGTCGCGATGCCCGCGTGGTCCATGCCGGGCAGCCACAAGACCTCGAACCCCTGCATACGCTTGCGGCGGCACAACGCGTCCATCAGCGTGTGGTCGAGCGCGTGACCCATGTGGAGCGAGCCGGTGACGTTGGGCGGCGGCAGCACGATCGAGTAGCCGGGCTTGTCGCTCGACGGGTCGGCCGTGAAGTAACCGGCATCCACCCAACCCTGATACAAGTCGGCCTCGACCGCGCTGGGGTCCCAGCTCTTGGGGAGGGCGTCTGCGGGGTTCTGGGGAGTCTCTGGCGCACTGGTCACCCCCCAATCGTAATCAGTGGCGGCGAATCGCCCGGACCCGGCTCGGCACCCCCTTCACGACCCCCTCCACCTCCCCGGCCCCTCCCCCTCGCGTTTTGCGCACTTGTCGCGCCCCACGCGCCCCGATTCCCGCGTTTCGCGCACTTAGCGCGTTGCTTGCAGCCCCGAAAACGTGCGACGGCTGTTCGTCACCACCCCGTGACGAACATGTACCAGTCGCCACGCAGGTGAGAGAAGCTCGGACCTTCGCCCACCGTCAGATCCACCCCGGTGGGCGCGCGAACAGCGCACGCACCCGCCCCCGCAGCGCCGAGCTGCCAGCGCCCTCACGGTTCGTGTCCACCCTCGACTCCCCCCTCGCGATTTGCGCACTTATCGCTGCCCCAACTCGATTTGGTACACGACAAGTGCGCAAAACGCCTTCAGGAGCCGAGCACGTCCGGGAGCGGTACCTCTTCCTCGAGTACGTGCTCGGCCAGGAACGACTCGACCACCTGATACCAGATCTTGGCGTGCTGGGGGCTGAGCACCCAGTGGTTCTCGTCCGGGAAGTACAGGAAGCGATGATCGGTCCTGCCCTCGGCGTCGGCCGGCAGGCCCGATTCCGACAGCAACTCGTACCAGAGGCGCAGGCCCTCGCCGATGGGCACTCGGTAGTCCTTGTCGCCGTGAATCACCAGCATCGGGGTGACGATGTCGGCGACGGCCAAGTGAGGGGAGTTCTCGAACGCCATCTCCGGGGTCATCTCGCGTGCCCAGAACCAGGCTGCGTCGGTGGTCGGCGCGAACTGGTCCAGCGCCCACAGGCTGGCGTGCGTGACGATCGCCTGGAACCGGTCGGTGTGCCCGGCAATCCAGTTCGCCATGTAGCCGCCGAACGATCCGCCCATCGCGGCGGTGCGGTTCGCGTCGATCTCGGGTAGCGCGACGGCCGCGTCGGTGATCGCCATCAGGTCCGTGTACGGCGCCTTGCCCCATTGCCCCCACCCGCGCTGGACGAAGTCCTGGCCGTACCCGGTCGACAGGGCGGGATCGGGCAGCAGCACGGCGTAGCCCCTGGCGACCAACAGCCACGGATTCCACCGCCAGGACCACGTGTTCCACGAGTTGAGTGGACCACCGTGAACCCACAGCACCAACGGGGCCGGCGCGTCGGCCGATGCCGTCTCCGGCAGCGCGAGCCACGCACGCAGGGGTGTGCCGTCGTCGGCCTGCCCGACGACCTCGGTGAGGCGGCCCGGCAGTCGCGGCGCCTCGGACGGTGCCCGCAGTTCCGTGACGGTGCCGGTGAGGGTGACCCGGACCGGATGTGCGGGCTGCGCATACGACGCCCGCATCGCGTACACCGCCGAACCGTCGGGCGCGACAAGGAGATCGGTGTAGGCGGCGGCGTCGGAGGTCAATGCCGAAGGAATGCCGTCGCCGCGGAGCACGAAGATCGGGGCCCGCCCTCGGTCGTCGGCGGTGAGCACCACACCGTCGCCGTCGGGGAGCCACGCGACGGCCGTCGGCCAGCGATCCCAGCCGGACGCGAGGTCCGAGACGCGACTGTCCGCGAAGTCGAAGCGGTGCAGCGTGATCCGCGGCGCCTGGTCCGGATCGCCGTACGCCTCGCGGAGATACACGACGCTGGTGCCGTCGGGCGAGATCGCGGGGCGGGACAGGTCCGCTGCATCGTCGTCGACGAGCGTCACCCGCTCCCCCGTCTCACTATCGATCCGCACCAGGATGGTTCGCATCGTGCCGAGCACTCCCGGCAGCGCCCACGTACTCACGACGAACGACCCGTCGGCGGCGAGGTCGTAGTCCGCCTCGCGCAGGGCGATCCCGGGAACCGGGGTCAGGTCGTCGAGCGCGATCTCGTCGTCGACATCGAGCATCCCTGAAAGCAGATGCGGGACGTCGGGGCCGAGGTCGTGGTCCCAGTGGCGCACCGGGTAGCCGGTGTGCAGGATGGCGCTGACCTTCTTGTCCTTGCGCTCGCCGCGAATCCGCTCGTCGTCCTCGACGGTGCCCGCCGAGCCCAGCACGCCCGTCGACACGACCACCCGCGGCGCCGACCTGGCGGCGCGGACCCCCGAGATTCCGCCGCCGCGCGTAGCGATGCGGCGCGCCTCACCGCCACCTGCCGGAAGCCGCCACAGTGCGTTCGGGGCATCGTCGGAGCCGTCGGGTGCGGGCCGGGACGCCGTGAACAACAGGTCGCCGGCGCTCGTGAACGCCGCACCCGATTCGCCCTTCGATCCCCACGTCAGTCTGCGGGCCGGACGCTCACCGGCCGGATCGATCTCCCACAGCGCCGAGATGTACTTGGTCGCCTGGTCGTCGAGGACGGACTGCGAGACGACCAGACGCGTGCCGTCCGGGGACAGCGCGAGCCCCGACATGCGAGGCAGGGCCAAGTACGCATCGAGGTCGTCGAACGGCGTGCCGAGAGGGAGTTTCGGTGTGGAGGTCACCCCTGATTGGTACCACTGATCGGCACGTCGCCGAAGTCAGCGTGGATCGCGCCACATCTTCCACAGCGTCGGGCCGCCGTTCGGGATCACGATCCGTCCGCTGACCTGGAAGCCGAATCGTTCGTAGTACGGAATGTTGGCTTCCTTGCTGGACTCGAGATACGCCGGTGCCCCCTCGGCGTCGCAACGCGCCAGGCGCGAGTTCAGCAGGGCCTTCCCATAGCCCCCGCCTCGTCCCGCCGACGACGTGCCGATCGTCGCCAGGTACCAGTGCGGTTCGACGGGGTGGGCGGATTCGAGGGCGTTCGAGACCTCGGCACCCACCCGGAGTTTGCCGCCGAGCGCGCGGATCACGGCGGGCAGGCTGCGTAGCGAATCGAAGCTCGACTGTTTCCACCGGCCCGGCGGGTCCCACAGTGCGCCCCCGACGATCGTGCCGTCGGGTGCCTCCGCCAGTTCCGCTCCGCCACCGGCAAGGTGGTGGTAGCGGGTCTCCGCCGCGAACAGTCGCGCCATCCCGGCGGGTCGCTTCGCGTCGTCCGGGAACATCCAGCACATCACGGGGTCGTCGTCGAACGCGTCGGCAAGCGCGCGGGAAAGCGCGGAGATGTCGGCTCGGGTCACTGGTCTCACGACGACGCCCATGCCCGCGAGCGTACCGGTCGACTCAGGCGAGCAGGGGCGCGATGCGCTGCGGGACCTGGTCGAGCGCGAACGGCAGACTCACCACAGTCGACCACGCCATCGCCTCGGCGGCCTCGTCCTCGAGGACGATCGTGCGACCGTCCTTGACGACGTCGAGCGTCTGGTACACCGGTGTCTTCGCAAGCTCGGCCCGCAGGTCGTCGCCGAAGCCGCCGCCCGCGTACCAGACGAGCAGGTCGACGTCCGCGAGCGAGAGCTGTTCGGTGCTGATCTCCGCGAAGTTGGTCTTGCGGACCTGCTCGGCTACAGGCGGATTCACGAAGCCGAGTTCGGTGAAGAAGCGGACCTTGGGATCCTCGGGACCGTAGACGCCGAACTGCCCGGGCCCTTTGAGCGCGCCGACGAGGACCGTCTTGCCCGCGAACGCGGGGTTGGCTGCGGCTACGTCGGAGAACTGCTTCTGCACACCGTTCACCAGCTCGGCGGCGCGGTCCTGCTTGCCGAGCGCCTCGCCGATGATCGTGGTCTGGTCCTGCCAGCGCACCCCGTAGTCCGCGACGCCTGCCGGTTGCGCGACGGTCGGCGCGAGAGCGGAGAGCTTGTCGTACTGCCCCTGGGCGAGACCGGAGTAGGTGCCGACGATCAGGTCGGGAGCCACACCCGCAACCTTCTCGATGTCGATGCCGGTGCTCGCGGTGCCGATGATGGTCGGCTGAGCGTCGCCGAGCAGTCCCTGCGACCACGGCCACACGGCGTTCGGGTAGTTGCCGTACCAGTCGAAGACACCCACCGGAACCGCACCGAGCGCGAGCAGCGCATCCTGATCGTTGTAGCCGACACTGACGACGCGCTGCGGGTTCGCGGGCACCGTCGTCTGGCCGTACTTGCCGGGAATCGTCGCGCCGGTGGCACCGTCGGAGCCTCCGTCACCGGATCCGCTGCTGCACGCGGCGGCGAAGGCGAGCAGTGCACCGGTGCTGCCGATCAGAAAGCCGCGGCGCGAGATCGCGCCGGCACGCGACTGGAGTTCACCCATCGTCGGGACCCTTCGATTCGTGGTGGGACGGAAGGAGAAGGTAAGGCTAGCCGACCTTACCTGGTCGTTCGGTGCGTCGGATCGTGCATACCCGGACCGGCCGGGCCAGTATGGGGTCATGACGCGCACGGGGCCCCGGGACGACATCGACGAGAACGATCTCGTCGTCGATCACGCCAAGGACTACGCGGCCGGGGTTCCCGCCGTGCTGGTGTCACTAGAGCGCGCCGTCGAACAGATGGGCGTCGCCCGGACCGCCCGCACCCTCACCCGCCTCAACCAGCGACACGGCTTCGACTGCCCGGGGTGCGCATGGCCCGAGGCGCCCGGTCACCGCAAGCCCGCCGAGTTCTGCGAGAACGGCGCCAAGGCCGTCGCAGAGGAGGCGACGCTGCGGGCCGTCACGCCGGAGTTCTTCGCGGCGCACCCCATCTCGGAACTGTCCGGACGCACCGACTACTGGCTGGGCCAGCAGGGCCGCCTGACCCACCCGATGGTGGTGCGGCCCGGCAGCGACCACTACGAGCCGATCGAGTGGGACGAGGCGCACCGCCTGATCGCCGAACACCTCCGCGAACTCGGGACGCCCGACGAGGCCGTCTTCTACACGTCGGGCCGCACGAGCAACGAGGCGGCCTTCCTGTACCAGTTGATGATTCGCAGCTTCGGCACCAACAACATGCCGGACTGCTCCAACATGTGCCACGAGTCGTCGGGCAGTGCGCTCACCGAGACGATCGGCATCGGCAAGGGTTCGGTGTCGGTACCCGACCTCGAACAGGCCGACCTCATCCTCATCGCCGGACAGAACCCCGGCACCAACCACCCCCGGATGCTGTCGACGCTCGAGAAGGCCAAGGCGAACGGCGCCAAGGTCATTGCGATCAACCCGCTACCCGAGGCCGGACTTCGGCGCTTCAAAGACCCGCAGAAGATCAACGGCGTCGTCGGCAGCGGTGTCCACATCGCCGACGAGTTCCTGCAGATCCGCCTCGGCGGCGACCTGGCGCTGTTCCAGGGCCTGGGCCGTCTGCTGCTCGAGGCCGAGGCCCGCAGCCCCGGCACCGTGATCGATCGCGCGTTCGTCGACGCACACTGTGCCGGCTTCGACGACTACGCCGAGCACGTGCGGGGCGTCGACCTGGACACCGTCATCGAGGCGACCGGCCTGACCCGAAGCCAGATCGAGGACACCGCACGCGCACTCGCGCAGTCGGAGCGCACAGTGCTGTGCTGGGCGATGGGACTCACGCAGCACACGCACGCCGTCGCGACCATCCAGGAAGCCGTGAACCTGCTGCTGATGCGGGGCATGATCGGCAAGCCCGGCGCCGGGGTGTGCCCGGTCCGCGGTCACTCCAACGTGCAGGGCGACCGCACGATGGGCATCTGGGAGAAGATGCCCGAGGAGTTCCTCGCCGCCCTCGAGGCCGAGTTCTCCATCGAGAGCCCCCGCCGGCACGGCTGGGACACTGTCGACGCGATCAGGGCGATGCGCGACGGCCGGGCGCGGGTGTTCATGGCGATGGGGGGCAACTTCGTCTCGGCCACTCCCGACACCGCCGCCACCGAACAGGCTCTGCGTAACTGCGCACTCACCGTTCAGGTTTCGACGAAGCTCAACCGCAGCCACGTCGTGCACGGGCGCACCGCGTTGATCCTGCCGACGCTCGGGCGCACCGACCTCGACGTCCAGGCGACCGGCAAGCAGTTGGTGTCGGTGGAGGACTCGATGTCGATGGTGCACCTGTCGCGGGGGCGACTGAAGCCCCTCAGCGCGCACCTGCGCAGCGAGGTCGCGATCGTCTGTCAGCTCTCGCGCGAACTGCTCGGCGCCGACCATCCCGTCCCGTGGTCCGCGTTCGAGGACGACTACGACCGGATCCGGGACTCGATCTCGCGCGTCGTCCCCGGCTGCACCGACTACAACACCCGAGTCCGCCGCCCCGACGGGTTCCAACTCCCCCATCCGCCGCGCGACTCGCGCGAGTTCCGGACGCACACCGGCAAGGCAAACTTCACCGTCAACCAGCTCGAATGGGTGCCCACCCCGGCCGGGCGACTGATCCTGCAGACCCTGCGCAGCCACGATCAGTACAACACCACGATCTACGGCCTCGACGACCGCTACCGCGGCGTGAAGGGCGGACGCAAGGTGGTCTTCGTCAACGCCGGCGACATCGCCGAGATGGGTTTGCATGACGGTCAACTCGTGGACCTCGTGTCCGAATGGACCACTGGCCACGGTGCTGTCGAGGAACGTCGGGTCCACGACTTCCGGGTGGTCGAGTACAGCACGCCGCCCGGCAATGCCGCCGCCTACTACCCCGAGACCAATCCCCTCGTGCCGCTCGATCACGTCGCCGCCAAGTCGAACACCCCGGTGTCGAAAGCGGTCGTCGTGCGGCTCGAACCGACCGGAGGCAACTAGATGGGCCGGGTCACCGCGCGCCGGCCCGTCCTGCGGATCACCCCGGACGGGATCCGTCGTCGGCCGGACGCCCTGGCCGTCGAGGAACCGCTCGAGATCCGCCTGGGCGGACGCTCGCTCACCGTCACGATGCGCACCCCGGGCAACGACGTCGACCTGGTCCACGGGTTCCTGTTGACGGAGGGGATCGTCGAGACCTCCGAAGACATCGCCGTCGTGCGCTACTGCAACGGCGTCGACGATCACGGCGCGAATACCTACAACGTGCTCGACGTCGCGCTGGCCCCCGGTGTCCCGGATCCCGGCAGCAAGGGCCGCCGCGAGTTCCTGACGACGTCCGCGTGCGGCGTGTGCGGCAAGGCGTCCCTCGACGAGGTCGCCGTCCGCAGCCGATACTCCCTGTCCGGCAACGCCTTCGAGGTCACCGCAGCAATGTTGTCGTCGATGCCGCCGACGTTGCGCAGCGCCCAGCGGGTGTTCGACGCCACGGGCGGACTACACGCGGCCGGATTGTTCACCGCCGACGGCGCGCTGCTCGCGGTCCGAGAGGACGTCGGTCGGCACAACGCGGTCGACAAGGTCCTCGGCTGGGCACTCACCACGAACCGGGTCCCGTTGTCCGACGCGGTCCTCATCGTCAGCGGCCGCGCGTCGTTCGAACTGGCGCAGAAGGCCGCGGTGGCCGGCGTACCGATACTCGGCGCCGTGTCGGCGCCGTCGTCGCTGGCCGTGGACCTCGCGCGCGACCGCGGCATGACGCTCGTCGGGTTCCTGCGCGGGGAGAGCATGAACGTCTACTCGGGAGAGCAGCGCATCAAGATCTGACCCATTCGCCCGCAATCACCCCGCCTCGCATGCCACAGTGGAAACCGCGCAGGTCGGGCGAGCGGGAGGACGTCACGAATGAGCGTATGGCGGGTGCGGCACGTCGTTGGGAGTGCCGCGGGTGCGATCGCCCTGGCCGGGACGCTCGGCGCGGCCCCCGCGTCCGCGACCGTGACCGGACAGGCGGACGTCCGGACATTCGGCAATTCGATCCTGGTGACGCTCCAGAACATCGACTCGACCACGGATACCCCGGCGCAGTGCGCCTCCGTCGCATTCGACACGGACGATCAACCCGTCATCACCAATCTCATGGAGATCTACGACGGCGGTATCGGCATCTGGTGGACGACGATGCCGCACGAGACCCTCCACCTGGCGGGTGAGTACACCGATAGCGCCGACTACCGGGTCACCGTCGAGTGCCGCGACGACGACGGTGTCGCCCGGATGGCCGACACCGTCGTCACGCTCCCCGAGGGGGATCTCGTCGGGAACCCATCCCGCTATTCCGAACTGTTCGGAGCGTTCTAGCAGAGACCCGCCGGAGCCTCCCCAGCCTGCAATGCACCGAAGAACTGCTCGACGTCGTCGTACGACTGCGGCACCGCAGTCCGGTGATCAGCACCCGCGTACGTCTTGTATCCGACCTCGGAGCCGTTGTTGCACAACGACTGCACCAGCGCCTTGCTGCCCGGCTCGGCGATGAGCACGTCCGCCGTGCCCTGCAGTACCAGCGTCGGCACCGTCAGCGTCAACTGCCCGGGCGACTGCTTCTTCAAGTACGTCACCAGCTTGTCGATGTCGGCGCCCGGCGCGAACGCCTTGTCGACCGGCACCGAACCGATCACGTCACGGATCTGGCCGACGCAGCCATTGCGGGCCGCGGTGAGCAGCGGCTTCGACTCCGGGGTGACGTACGAATCGGCGTCGATGGACGGATCCGCCGCCTCGGCTCCCAGCAGGATCAGCGGCAGGAACGCCAGCGCCGGAGCAACCTCCGGAGTGCCGGCCGCGAGGTACTGCGGTGTGGCGCTCGTGTCGTTACCCGGCGCGATCGCGACGGCACCGCGCAGATCGAGTTCGGGCGCACGCTCGGCGCCCTGCGCGGCAGCGAACAGCGTCGCATGCCCGCCCTGGCTGTGCCCCATGGCATACCACTGGTCGCTGATCGAATCGTCGATCGCGCGGCTCGCACGGACGATGTCGACAACGGCGTTCGCCTCCGTCCCGCCGTCCATGTACGGGTGACCGCCCGGCGTGCCCATGCCGACGTAGTCGGTCTGCACCACGACGTAGCCGTCGGCGACGTACTTGTCGAGCGTCTCGTCGACCCCGCCGAGGTAGTCGTGCGCCGGTCCGTCGGTGGTGTCGTTCGACGGCGCGCAGATGTCGGACACACCGGTGGTGCCGTGTGCCCAACTGATCACAGGCCAGCCGCCCTCCGGCGCGGGCGTGCGCGGGATAGACACCGTCCCGGACACCACCACCGGGTCGCCCTGCGCATTCTGCGACGCATAGGTGATCAGCTCACTCCGGGCCGCACTGGGCAGCACCGGCGCGCCGCGCAGTTGTTGGACCGAGAGCAATTGCCCCGGTTCGAGCGCACCGCTCGTCTCCTCGGACTTATCACTGCTGCAACCGGCCGCGACCAGCGCGATCGTCACCGCAGCAACCGTGAAGAGGCCGGCACGACGGGCGCGCACGCCCCCGTTCCTCGACAACGGATTCACGAGCACCTCCAAAATTAAGAAATCTGTCTCAGCGCTGAAAACATAGCCTATTCAGTACCCTTACCGCTATGAACTCGACCCTTACCGCTGGGAACTCGCCGAACGGCCGCGACGCGCTCCTCCACGTCGCCGAACGCCTCATCGCCGAACGCGGACTGCACGGGGTCTCCGCCCGCGAGATCGTGAGAACCGCGGGCCAGCGCAACAACTCGGCCATCGCGTATCACTTCGGATCGTGGGACGGACTGCTCGAGGCGGTGTGGCTGCGCCACATCGGCAACATCAACGCGATCCGTGCCCGAATGATCGACGAGATCGCCGACGACGCGCCCGACCGACTCGACCGACTCGTGGCTTCCTACGTGCATCCATTCGTGGAAGAGATTGCCGTTCACGAAACGTCCTACTGGGCTCGTTTCAACGAGCAGTGGCTCACCGGCGTGCACATGGACTTCGTCGAACGGCCGACGACACTCGTCCCCGACGACACGCGATACCCCCGCATCGACGGGATGGACATGCTCAAGAAGCTGTTCGCCGAAATCAGCGCCGAACTCGAGCACCTCGATCCCGAAATCCGCACTCGGCGCGTCGCATTGACGGCCCGGTTCGTCGTGTCCGGCCTTGCCACGTGGGAGCGGGAGGCGTCCACCGGTAGCGCGGTCGACATCCAAGAATTCGAAACCGAGCTCACCGCGCTCGCCGTGGCGCTGCTGCGCGCCCCCTGACAAAACAGAGGGGCTCGGGCGCCATCGGCACCCGAGCCCCTCCATGAGGAGATTCCGCTCCTACGCGGACTTGTCCCGACGTTCACGCTCCGGCTTGCGGGGCACGATCGTCGGAAGCACGTTGTCGTTCACCGTTTCCGCGGTCACGACCACCTTCGCGACATCGTCGCGGCTCGGGATGTCGTACATCACCGGCAGGAGAACTTCCTCCATGATCGCGCGCAGCCCACGGGCTCCGGTGCCGCGGTGAATGGCCTGATCCGCGATCGCCTCGAGAGCGTCGACCGAGAACTCCAGTTCCACACCGTCCATGTCGAACAGACGCGTGTACTGCTTGACGAGTGCGTTCTTCGGCTCGGACAGGATCGTGACGAGCGATTCCTTGTCGAGGTTGGTCACCGAGGCCACGACCGGAAGTCGGCCGATGAACTCGGGGATCAGACCGAACTTGATCAGATCCTCGGGCATGACCTCGGCGAAGTGGTCCTGCGTGTCGATCTCGGCCTTGGAGCGAACCTCGGCACCGAAACCGATGCCGCGCTTGCCCACCCGATCGGAGACGATCTTCTCGAGGCCCGCGAAAGCGCCCGCAACGATGAACAACACGTTCGTCGTATCGATCTGGATGAACTCCTGGTGGGGATGCTTGCGCCCGCCCTGCGGCGGAACGCTCGCCTGCGTCCCCTCGAGGATCTTCAGCAGAGCCTGCTGCACGCCCTCGCCCGAGACGTCGCGGGTGATCGACGGGTTCTCGCTCTTGCGGGCGATCTTGTCGACCTCGTCGATGTAGATGATGCCGGTCTCGGCGCGCTTGACGTCGTAGTCGGCCGCCTGGATCAGCTTGAGCAGGATGTTCTCGACGTCCTCACCGACGTAACCCGCTTCGGTGAGCGCGGTGGCGTCCGCGATGGCGAACGGAACGTTGAGCATCTTGGCGAGCGTCTGCGCCAGGTACGTCTTGCCACATCCCGTGGGGCCGAGCATCAGAATGTTCGACTTCGCGAGTTCGACAGTCTCGCCGCGCGCATCCCGGCTCCTGTCGCCGGCCTGAATGCGCTTGTAGTGGTTGTAGACCGCAACCGCCAGCGTCCGCTTCGCCGAATCCTGGCCGATCACGTAGTTCTCGAGGAAGTCACGGATCTCCGCGGGCTTGGGCAGCTCGTCGAGCTTGACCTCGCTGGACTCGGCCAGCTCCTCCTCGATGATCTCGTTGCAGAGATCGATGCATTCGTCGCAGATGTAGACCCCAGGTCCCGCAATGAGCTTCTTGACCTGCTTCTGGCTCTTACCGCAGAAAGAGCACTTGAGCAGATCGCCGCCGTCACCGATGCGTGCCATCTCGTAAGGTCCCTACTTCCTTGTCTACGTGCGAGCATCCTCACCCGGTTCCCCACCACCGCGGTGCAGCGGATGAGTACCCCGAATCCGGATCGAAGGCCCCTGGTGTGACCGTACCCGCAGATCGGGAATGAGGTCGACCAATAAGCCGGTGATTCCCGCGCGGCCCGCTGGCTCGGACGCGGGAATCGGGTCCACGGTGTGCGCGGACTGCCCAGCTTGACGGGTTGTCACCCCGGTTCGCTCCAACCCGCTCGGCGTGTCGGGCGAACCGGGATGCCCCGCATCACTTCTGCGCGGAGAGCTTCCGGTACTGGAGCACGTCGTCGATGATGCCGTACTCCTTCGCCTCCTCGGCGGTGAGGATCTTGTCGCGATCGGTGTCCTTGCGGATCACGTCGGGATCCTTGCCGGTGTGCTTTCCGAGCGTGGTCTCCATGAGGCGACGCATGCGCTCGATCTCCGCGGCCTGGATCTCGAGGTCCGAGACCTGGCCCTGGATACCACCGGTGGCGGGCTGGTGGATCAGCACACGCGCATTCGGGAGCGCGAGGCGCTTGCCCGGAGTACCGGCGGCGAGCAGCACCGCTGCTGCGGATGCCGCCTGGCCGAGGCACACGGTGGTGATGTCGGCACGGACGTACTGCATCGTGTCGTAGATCGCCATCAGCGACGTGAACGAGCCGCCGGGCGAGTTGATGTACATCGTGATGTCACGATCCGGGTCGAGCGACTCGAGCACCAGCAGCTGCGCCATGACGTCGTTGGCCGACGCGTCGTCCACCTGCACGCCGAGGAAGATGATGCGCTCCTCGAACAGCTTGTTGTACGGGTTCGACTCCTTGACGCCGTAGCTGGAGTGCTCGATGAACGACGGAAGGATGTAGCGCGACTGTGCACCGGCCGGAGCCTGGCCACCGAGTGCGTGGGCGGCACGGGGATCGAACATGTTGGTCATCAGTTCTCCAAGGATGATGGGGAGCGGAAGGGACGGATGGATCGCGGCCTAGTTGCCCGCGCCGCCCGCCTGCCGCGCCCGGGTGACGACGTGGTCGACGAAGCCGTACTCGAGTGCTTCCTTCGCCGTGAACCAACGGTCACGATCCGAGTCGGCGGTGATCTGCTCGACGGTCTGACCGGTGTGCTCGGCGATGAGTTCGGCCATCTCACGCTTGGTGTGCGCGAACTGCTCCGCCATGATCGCGATGTCGGACGCGGTGCCGCCGATACCGGCAGAAGGCTGGTGCATCATGATCCGCGCGTGCGGCAGCGCGTAGCGCTTGCCCTTGGTGCCGGCCGACAGGAGGAACTGCCCCATCGAGGCGGCCAGGCCCATACCGAACGTCGCGACGTCGCACTCCGCGAACTGCATGGTGTCGAAGATCGCCATGCCGGCCGTGACCGACCCACCCGGCGAGTTGATGTACAGGTTGATGTCCCGCGTCGGGTCCTCGGCCGACAGCAACAGGATCTGGGCGCACAGCTTGTTCGCGATGTCGTCGTCCACCTGCGTGCCGAGGAAGATGATGCGCTCGCGAAGCAGGCGTTCGAACACCGAGTCGCTGAGATTCAGACCGGAGGTGGCTGAAGTCATGGCGGGATTCTGGTAAGTCACGGTACCTGCCTTCTGATAAGTCGATGGTTCCTGACACAGACACTAACGAAGTAGGGCGGCACCGGAGTCCCGGTGCCGCCCTACTTCGCTGAAAGCGGAAAACTAGCTCGCCGTTCGGCGGGCAGAAGAACTACTTCTGCTCGTCACCCTCCACAGCAGCATCCTCGGCCTCGGCCTCGGCCGTACCGAACATCTCGGCGGTGTCGATGGACGCACCCGAGGTGTCGGTGACCGTCGCCGCATCGACGACGCCCGCCAGGGCCTTGCCGCGGCGCACGTCCGCGAAGACCGCGCCGAGCTGGTTGGCCTGCTGGATCTGCTGGATGAACTGCTCCGGCGCCATGCCGTAGCGCTGCGCCTGGAACAGGATGCGCTCGGTGAGCTCGTCCTGGCCCACCGTGGTGCCGGCGGCGTCGGCGATCGCGTCGAGCAGCAGCTGGGTCTTGACCGAACGCTCGGCAGCCTCGGTGGCGTCGGCGTCGAACTGCTCACGCGTGGTGCCCTGCTCCTCGAGGAGCTCGTTCAGCTTCTCCTCGTTGTGGTCGAGGCCGTGGATCGCGTCGTGCAGCGCAGCGTCGACCTCAGCCTTGACGACAGCCTCGGGCAGCGGAACCTCGACGGTCTCGAGCAGCGCCTCGAGAACCTTGTCGCGGATCTGACCGGCCTGCTCGACCTTGCGGACACGCTCGACGCGCTCGCGCAGGTCGGCCTCCAGCTCGGCGAGGGTATCGAACTCGCTTGCCATCTGGGCGAACTCGTCGTCGGCCTCGGGCAGCTCGCGCTCCTTGACCGTGCTGACGGTGACCGTGATGACAGCGTCCTGGCCCGCGAACTCGCCCGCGACCAGCTTGGAGGTGAAGTCCTTCGACTCACCGGCCTTGACGCCGACGATGGCCTCGTCGAGGCCCTCGATCAGCTGGCCCGAGCCGACCTCGTGGGACAGACCCGACGCGGTCGCCTCCGGAACGGCCACGCCATCGACGGTGGCCGACAGGTCGATCGACACGAAGTCGCCGTCCTGGACCTCACGCTCGACACCCTTGAGGGTGCCGAAGCGCTGGCGCAGCGACAGCAGCTGCTCGTCGACTGCCTCGTCGGTGACCTCGATCGGGTCGACGGTGACGGCCACGGTGGAGAAATCGGGGAGGGTGATCTCGGGGCGAACGTCGACCTCGGCGGTGAACGTGAGCTCCTGCCCGTCCTCGAGCTTGGTGATCTCGATCTCCGGCTGGCCGATGACCTTCACATCAGACGCCGAAACGGCCTCCGAGTAGCGGGCCGGGAGGGCGTCGTTGACGACCTGCTCCAGCACGGCACCGCGGCCGACGCGGGCCTCCAGCAGCTTGGCCGGTGCCTTGCCCGGACGGAAGCCGGGGAGTCGGATCTGCTGCGCGAGCGCCTTGTACGCCTTGTCGAAATCAGGCTTGAGCTCCTCGAAGGGCACCTCAACGTTGATACGGACTCGCGTCGGGCTGATCTGCTCGACGGTGCTCTTCACGGATCTGGCTCCTTCGTAGTGGTGATGCTCTTCGTTGCTCTATGTCGTGCGTCGGTGCCGCAATCGCGACACCGACGCACACGTGGTCGGGATGACAGGATTCGAACCTGCGACCCTCCGCTCCCAAAGCGGATGCGCTACCAAGCTGCGCCACATCCCGTTCCGAAACAGGACCCCACCAACCTCGTGAGGACCCGAGGCAGAATCCTACGGCCCCCCGATTAGGAATTCCAAAGCGAGGTGGGTACAGTTCCATCTCGCACACGGCATCGCTGGCGATCCCACAAATGTCGTATGCACGGGGATGTAGCTCAATGGTAGAGCCTCAGTCTTCCAAACTGATTACGCGGGTTCGATTCCCGTCATCCCCTCCGCGAGGAGGAAACCCCCGCCCGGCAAATGCGCCCGGGACGGGGGTTTTGTCGTTCCCCGAAAGTCCCCCCGAGTGACGCTTGTCACAGTCGCGCCCGGGTCCCGATTTCGGGCGATTCACCCCTCGATGCGACGACGGTCACCCTAAGTTGGAACCTGTTACAGAATTCAGGCCCAGCGAAGGAGCCCCGGATGCACACCCCCCTCTGCGACGACCTCGGCATCGAGTTTCCGATCTTCGCGTTCACCCACTGCCGCGACGTCGTGGTCGCCGTCAGCAAGGCCGGCGGTTTCGGCGTCCTCGGCGCCGTGGGCTTCACGCCCGAGGAACTCGAGATCGAACTGAACTGGATCGACGAGCACATCGGCGACCACCCCTACGGCGTCGACATCGTGATTCCGAACAAGTACGAGGGCATGGACTCGAACCTGTCCGCCGACGAACTCACGAAGATGCTGCAGTCGATGGTGCCGCAGTCAACCCTCGACTTCGGACGCAAGATTCTCACCGACCACGGCGTGCCCCTGCCCGATGACGGCGGCGACAACGCGTTGCAGCTGCTCGGCTGGACCGAGGCCACGGCCACACCGCAGGTCGAGGTCGCGCTGCAGCACCCCAAGGTCACGCTCATCGCCAACGCCCTCGGCACCCCGCCGGCGGACATGATCAAGCACATCCATGACGCCGGTCGTAAGGTCGCCGCGCTGTGCGGCTCGCCCTACCAGGCTCGCAAGCACGCCGATGCCGGCGTCGACATCATCATCGCCCAGGGCGGCGAGGGTGGCGGGCACTGCGGCGAGGTCGGTTCGATCGTGCTGTGGCCGCAGGTCGTCAAGGAGGTCGCACCGGTTCCCGTGCTCGCCGCGGGCGGCATCGGCAGCGGTCAGCAGATCGCCGCGGCACTGGCACTGGGTGCACAGGGCGCGTGGTCGGGCTCGCAGTGGCTCATGGTCGAGGAGGCCGAGAACACCGCCGTCCAGCAGGCCGCCTACATGAACGCAAGCAGCCGCGACACCGTGCGGAGCCGCTCGTTCACCGGCAAGCCGTGCCGCATGCTGCGCAACGACTGGACGGAGGCCTGGGAGCAGGAAGGCAATCCGGAGCCGCTCGGCATGCCGCTGCAGTACATGGTGTCCGGCATGGCCGTGGCCGCCACGCACAAGTACCCCGACGAGACCGTCGACGTCGCCTTCAACCCGGTGGGCCAGGTCGTGGGCCAGTTCACCAAGGTGGAGAAGACCTCGGCCGTCATCGAGCGCTGGGTGCAGGAGTACCTGGAGGCCACCGGCACCCTCGAGCAGCTGAACGCTGCCGCTGGAGCCTGACAGGCGCCTGATCCGCGACTATTCGTCCGGCAGGATCGGCACACTCGCGCCGCGGTCGCGTCCGAGCAGCGCGGCGCGGGTGACCGCGACCGATCCGAACTTCGCCCGGACAGCATCGAGCGCACCGTCGAGCCGGACACCGTCGGTCTCCGTGACAGGAGGCCCGGCGTCCGGCTCGAACGGTAAGGCGAGCTGCTCGGCACCTTCACGGTCGATGTTCGACAACGTGACCCCCACCAGGGTCAGTCCCCGCTCCGCGACCAGGGACTGCGACTGCACCAGCAGCGAGTGCACCGCCGCGAGGATGGACTCGGTACGCGCCGACGCCTCCGCGAGCGTGACCGACCGCGTCGCCTGCTCGAAGTCGGCGAACCGCATCCGGACCACCACCGTCCGGCACACCCATCCGGCCGCCCGGAGGCGTCGCGCCACCCGATCGACCAGTGCGGCGGCCGTCGACTCGATCTCCTCGAAGCTCCGCGTCCGACGCCCGAGCGCGTGCTGCGCACCGATCGACCGACGCCGGTGTCCGGTCTGCACCTGCCTGGGGTCTCGGGCCCACGCCAGCGCGTGCAGGTGCCGGGCCGATCCCGGCCCGACCACGGTCGACAGCTCGCGTTCGGCCAGCGCCGCCAGCTCCCCGACGGTGCGGACTCCGTAGGCGTGCAGCTTGCCCGCCGTCACCGCCCCCACACCCCACAGGCGCTCCACCGGGAGGGGATGCAGGAACTCGAGCTCCCGATCCGGCGGTACCGCCAGCAACCCGTCCGGCTTCCCCACGGCGCTGGCGACCTTGGCGAGGAACTTCGTCCGTGCGATACCGACGGTGATGGGCAGCCCCACCTCCGCGCGCACGTCGGCCCGCAGCTTCCGCGCGATCTCGATCGGAGCGCCCGAGATCCGCCGCAGACCACCGACCTCGAGGAACGCCTCGTCGATCGAGATTCCCTCGACCAACGGCGTCGTGCGACGAAAGACGTCGAAGACCTCGCGGCTGGCCTGCGCGTACGCCGACATCCGGGGCGGCACGACGATCGCGTGCGGACACCGGCGCCGTGCGTCCGACTCGCTGCTCGGGCTCCGGACGCCGTACGCCTTGGCCTCGTAACTGGCCGCGAGCACGACTCCCCCGCCGACGATCACCGGCCGGCCCCGCAGGCGCGGGTCGTCTCGCTGCTCGACGGACGCGTAGAACGCGTCCAGGTCGGCGTGCAGGATCGTCGCCTCGGCAGCACCCGGAGACTCGGGACCGGGAACCTCGCGAACGTCGGACACGAACATATGTTCGCATCGACCACCGACAGGAGTCGAGACCCGGTCAGGCCGCGCCGGACGCCGGTAGTCTTGACATTGTCCGATTTGACACCTCCGGAAGGTCCCCCGTGGAACTCCTCCTCATCGTCGCCGTCCTCGGCGCCGTCGTCTTCCTGGTGATGAAGAGCCAGAACAAGAACAAGGGCCACTCGACGAACCAACTCGAAGACGCCAAGGCGGACGCCCGCCAGGCGATCGAGCGCCTGGGCGGTCAGGTCTACAACCTCGTCGGCAACGACGAGGCCTCCAAGCAGGCTCTCGCCGACGCGTCCGAGCGATACACGGCCGCCGGTTCACAGATCGAACAGGCCACCACGCCGGTTCAGGCGCGTCTGGCGAAGCAGACCGCGCTCGAGGGCCTCTATTACATCCGCGCCGCCCGCACGGCTATGGGCATGGATCCGGGTCCCGAGGTTCCGAGCATCGACGGCCAGAAGTCGGCCGGTTCGGTCACCGAGGACCGCGAGGTCGAGTTCGAGGGCCGTCAGGTCGCGGCTTCACCCCACCCGTCGTCCCGCACTCCGAACTACTACCCCGGCGGCCGCGTGGCCGGGCGTCCGGTTCCCGCCGGCTGGTACTCCGAGCCGTGGTGGAAGCCCGCGCTCGTCGCCGGCGCGTGGGGCATCGGTTCGATGTTCCTGTTCTCGGCCATGTTCTCCGGCATGGCCGGCGTCGGATACGACGCGCAGGGGTTCGAGGACGGCCAGGGTGACGGCTCCGAGGGTGGCGTCGACGCGGGTGACAACGGCGGCGGCGATGCAGCAGCCGAAGGCGACGGTGGCGGCGACTTCGGGGGCGGTGACACCGAGTACGGCGCGATGGGCGACGGCGGAGGCGACTACGGCGGAGGCGACTTCGGTGGCGGCGACTTCGGTGGCGGCGACTTCGGTGGCGGCGACTTCGGTGGAGGCTTCGACTTCTAGTTCGCCTGACAGCCGGGGCACCAGAACAGGTTGCGCCCCTTCATGACCGAGTGAGCGATCGGCGTGCCGCAGATGCGGCACGCCGATCCTGCTCTGCGGTAGGTGTAGGTGCGCGGACGGTCCTTCGCGTACGCCGGGTCGCCGTGATCGTCCTCGGGTCGCACGACGTGCATCTTGCCGCGGCGCACCCCGATGTTCATGAGGTCGACCAGATCAGCCCAGATCGCGTCGAACTCGGCGCGCCCGACGCGCTTGCCGGGGCGCTCGGGATTGATGCCGTGCCGGAACAGGATCTCGGCCCGGTAGACGTTGCCGACTCCGGCCAGAACGGCCTGGTCCATGAGCAGCGCCCCGATCGGCGTCTGAGACTTGGAGATCCGCGCCCACGCGCGATCCGGGTCGGCGTCCTCGCGCAGCGGATCCGGACCGAGCCTGGCCTCGATGGCCTCGACCTGCGGCGGATGCAGCACCTCACACGCGGTGGGACCACGCAGGTCCGCGCCGTACTCTGCCCCGATCATTCGCATGCGGACCTGCCCGACGGGCGCCTCGAGCGGCACCGCGGAGTCGGTGAACTTACCGTAGAGGCCGAGGTGGACGTGCAGCACGAGACCGTTCTCGTAGTGGTGCCACAGGTGCTTGCCCCACGCGTCCGAACGCACGAGGACGCGGCCGTCGATCAGGGCCGCGTCCTCGGCGAATCTGCCTTGCGGGCTCGACACCCGGACCGTCGATCCCGCGAAGCGCTGCTGGTGCAGGCGCGCGAGTCGGTGCAGGGTGTGGCCCTCGGGCAAGGTGGTCTACCTGGTTCTCGTCAGGCTTCGGGAGCCGCGGGCACGGCCGGAGCCACACCCGTCTTCTCGTACTCCGCGAGGATGTCGATGCGGCGCTGGTGACGCTCCTCGTCGGACCACTCGGTGGCGAGGAAGGCGTCGACGATCGCGAGGGTCTCCTCGAGCGAGTGCATGCGGCCACCGATACCGATGAGCTGCGCGTTGTTGTGCTGACGCGCCAGCTGCGCGGTCTCGACGCTCCACGCGAGCGCGCAGCGCGCGCCGGGAACCTTGTTCGCGGCGATCTGCTCGCCGTTGCCGCTGCCACCGAGGACGAGGCCGAGGCTGCCCGGATCGGCGACGACGCGGCGGGCTGCCTCGATGCAGAACGCCGGGTAGTCGTCGACGGCGTCGTAGACGTGCGCACCGCAGTCGATGGCCTCGTGACCGTTGGCGGTGAGGTGTTCGATGATCTCGTTCTTGCGTTCGAAGCCGGCGTGGTCGGCACCCAGGTATACGCGCATGGCCTCAATTCTGACAGGCCACGTCGTCGCGGCGCCCCTCGGGGACGCCGCGACGATGTGACGCTCCGGACTGGCGGCTCAGTCGAACTGGGGGTCCTCGGTGCGCGTGCGCTTGAGCTCGAAGAAGTGCGGGTACGACGCCAGAGCGACGGTGCCGTCCCACACTCGGCCGGCGTCCTCGCCGCGCGGGATGCGCGACAGCACCGGGCCGAAGAATGCAGTGCCGTTGACGTGGATGGTCGGGGTGCCGACGTCGTCGCCGACCTTGTCCATGCCGGCGTGGTGGCTGCGGCGAAGCTCGGCGTCGTATTCACCGGCGTCCGCGGCGGCCGCCAGTTCCGCGGGCAGACCCACTTCGGCGAGCGACTCGACCACGACATTCGTCAGGTCCTGGTCGCCACCGTTGTGGATCCGGGTTCCCATCGCGGTGTACAGCGGCAGCAGGATCTCGTCGCCACGCTGCTGGGCGGCCGCGATGAGCACCCGCACCGGGCCCCACGCCTTGCCCATCATCTCGCGGTATTCCTCGGGCAGGTCGCGGCCCTCGTTCAGGACGGCGAGGCTCATGACGTGGAAGTTGGCGTCGATGTCGCGAACCTTGGTGACCTCGAGGATCCAGCGCGAGGTGATCCAGCACCACGGGCACAGCGGGTCGAACCAGAAGTCGACGGTGTCCTTCTTTGCCGCGGTCCCGGTGGTGGTCTGTGCTTCGGCGCTCACTCGCATCTCCCTCGTCCTGCGGCGCGACGACGTCGACGCCGCGCCTCTCGATTCAAGAGAACCACGGCGGCGCAGGAATGCTTCCCGCACACCCCGAGACCCCGTTAGGGTCGAACGAGGACAGCGAAATGACAGATCCAGTACCGACACTGGAACGGAGCATTCACGTGACTTCCCACGAGCCGTCGCAACGCACCTTCGTCATCGTCGGCGGTGGACTCGCCGGCGCAAAGATTGCAGAGTCGTTGAGGGCCAGAGACTTCGACGGGGCCGTCGTACTCCTGAGCGCCGAGGACCATCTGCCCTACGAACGGCCGCCACTCTCCAAGGAACACGTGGCGGGCAAGAAGGCCCTGCCGGACTTCACCGTCCAGAACGGCGACTGGTACCGCGACCACCACGTGGACTTGCGCCTGGGCACCACGGCGGAAACGATCGATCGCGACAAACGGCGCGTGACGCTGCCGGACGGATCGACGATCGGCTACGACAAACTCGCGCTCGCGACCGGGTCCCGGTCCCGCCGACCGCCGATTCCCGGCGCGGACGCCCCCGGCGTTCACTATCTGCGCACTATCGACGAATCCGACGCACTGATCGCGGCACTGTCGCCGGGCGCCCGCCTGGTGATCGTCGGCGCCGGCTGGATCGGCCTCGAGATCGCGGCCGGTGCCCGCGGCCGCGACGTCGAAGTCGCGGTCGTCGAGGCCGCGGACGGTCCGCTGCGCGCCGCGCTCGGCAAGGAGATGGGCACGGTCTTCGAAGGTCTGCACCGCGAACACGGCGTTGACTTCCGGTTCGGCGCGAAGGTCGAGGAAATCACGGTCTCGGACGGCCGGGCCGATGGTGTCCGGCTCGGCGACGGCACCGTGCTGCCTGCCGACGCGGTGCTGGTGGCAGTGGGCGCGCAGCCCAACATCGAGATCGCCGAGGCCGCCGGGCTTTCCGTCGACGGCGGCGTCCTGGTGGACGGCACGCTGACCACGAGCGACCCGGACATCGTCGCGGTCGGCGACATCGCCGCACAGCAGCATCCGCTGCTGGGCGCGCGGGTCCGCGTCGAACACTGGGCGAACGCCCTCAACCAACCGCCGATCGCGGCCGCGACGATGCTCGGGCATCCCGTCGAGTTCACGAATCTGCCGTACTTCTTCACCGACCAGTACGACCTCGGCATGGAGTACGTGGGCTGGGCGCCGCAGTACACGAAGGTCGTCACGCGTGGCGACGTCGGCAAGCGGGAGTTCGTCGCCTTCTGGCTCGACGAGGAGAATCGCGTGCTCGCCGGAATGAACGTCAACATCTGGGATGTCACCGACGAGATCAAAGCGCTCGTGGCGTTCTCGGGCCCGGTCGATCCCGCACGACTCGCCGACCCCGCCGTCCCCCTCCGCGACCTCCTCCCCTGACCCGCGTTTTGCGCACTTACCGCGCCTCGGACACCCGAATTCCCGCGACAAGTGCGCAAATCGCGGGAGGAGCGTGGCGCGTGATGGGATAGCAGGCAGTCGTTTGTCCACCCGTGATGAGGAGATCTTCGTGGCCCCACCGAATCTGACCCGCACCCAGGCCGCCGAGCGGTCGGCGTTGGTCTCGGTCGACAACTACAGCATCGACCTCGACCTCACCGACGGATCGGGACGGCCGGGCGAGAAGGCGTTCCGATCGCGGACCACCGTCTCGTTCACCGCTATCGCCGGGGCGTCGACGTTCATCGACATCATCGCCGCAACAGTGCATTCCGCGGTACTCAACGGCACACCGGTGGATGTCTCGTCGTACGACGAGGCCACCGGCATCGCGCTCGACGGCCTGGCCGAGTCCAACGAGTTGGTCGTCGACGCCGACTGCATGTACACGAACACCGGCGAGGGCCTGCACCGGTTCGTCGATCCCACGGACGACGCGGTGTACCTGTACTCGCAGTTCGAGACGGCCGATGCCAAGCGGATGTTCGCCTGCTTCGATCAGCCGGATCTCAAGGCCACCTTCGACATCGCGGTCACCGCCCCCGACGACTGGAAGGTGATCTCGAACGCCGAGACCGTCCAGACGCTGGTCGCCACGCCGGGCCGGCACGTCTTCCGGACGACGCCGAAGATGAGCACGTATCTGGTGGCGCTGATCGCCGGTCCGTACGCGGTGTGGAACGACTTCTACACCGACGAGCACGGCACCATCCCGCTCGGCATCTACTGCCGTTCCTCGCTCGCCGAACACATGGATGCCGAACGACTGTTCACGGAGACCAAGCAGGGCTTCGGCTTCTACCACCGCAACTTCGGGATCCCCTACGCCTTCGGCAAGTACGACCAACTGTTCGTGCCGGAGTTCAACGCGGGCGCGATGGAGAACGCGGGCGCGGTCACGTTCCTCGAGGACTACGTGTTCCGGTCCAAGGTGACCCGCTACTCGTACGAGCGTCGCGCCGAGACCGTGCTGCACGAGATGGCGCACATGTGGTTCGGCGACCTCGTCACGATGCGGTGGTGGGACGACCTGTGGCTCAACGAGTCCTTCGCGACGTTCGCATCGGTGCTGTGCCAGAGCGAGGCCACCGAGTACACCAACGCCTGGACCACGTTCGCGAACGTCGAGAAGTCGTGGGCGTACCGGCAGGACCAGTTGCCGTCGACGCACCCCATCGCCGCCGACATCCCGGACCTCGCCGCGGTCGAGGTCAACTTCGACGGCATCACGTATGCCAAGGGCGCGAGCGTGCTCAAGCAACTCGTCGCGTACGTGGGCCAGGAGCCGTTCATGTCCGGCCTGCGCGACTACTTCGCCGAGCACGCGTTCTCGAACGCGACGTTCGACGACCTGCTGCGCGCGCTCGAGAAGGCGTCCGGCCGCGACCTGTCGAGCTGGGGCGCGCAGTGGCTCAAGACCACGGGCCTCAACATCCTGCGCCCGGACTTCCAGATCGAGCCCGACGGCACCTTCCGCAACTTCGCGGTGCTCCAGGAGGGTGCCGAGCCGGGCGCCGGCGAGACCCGCGTCCATCGGCTCGCGGTCGGCATCTACGACGATGACCCGGCCACCGGCAAGCTGGTCCGCACGCACCGCGTCGAACTCGACGTCGAGGGTGCGAGCACCGACGTGCCCGAGCTGGTCGGGGTGCCGCGCGGCAAGCTGATCCTGGTCAACGACGACGATCTGACGTACTGCTCGGTGCGCCTGGACCGGGATTCGCTCGAAACCCTCGTCGGCCGGATCGGCGACATCGCCGAGCCGCTCCCCCGCACCCTCGCGTGGTCGGCGGCATGGGAGATGACCCGGCAGGCGGAGATGCGTGCGCGCGACTTCGTCGGCCTGGTGCAGCGCGGTATCGGCGCCGAGACGGAGGTCGGTGTGGTGCAGCGGCTGCTGATGCAGGCGCACACCGCGCTCGCGGCGTACGCGGAGCCCGGCTGGGCCGACGCGTTCGGCTGGGCCGCCTTCGCGGACCGCCTGCTGGAACTGGCGCGCGAGGCTGCGGCCGGCTCCGATCACCAGTTGGCGTTCGTGAACGCCCTGGCCGGATCACAGCTGTCGGCGTGGCACACCGAGATCCTGCAGGAACTGCTGGACACCACCGACCCGGCCACCGTCGGCCTGCCCGGGCTGGTCGTGGACACCGATCTGCGCTGGCGCCTCGTGCACGCGCTCGCCGCGGCCGGCGAGATCGACGCGGACGGTCCCGAAACGCCCGTCATCGACGCGGAGGCCCAGCGCGATCCCACCGCGGCGGGAGCCCGTCAGGCGGCGGCCGCGGCAGCGTCCCGGCCGCAGGCGGCGGTCAAGGAATCGGCATGGACGACGGTGTTCGACGACGACACCGTCCCCAACATCACCGCCCGCGCGATCATCGGCGGCATCGTCGCGCCCGGCCAGTCGCAGCTGCTCGAGCCGTACGTCGCGCGCTACTTCGCGGGGATCGAGGGCGTGTGGGAACGTCGCTCGAGTGAGGTCGCGCAGACCGTCGTGGTCGGCCTGTACCCGTCGTGGTCGATCAGCGAGGCGTCGGTGGCCGCGGCCGACGCATTCCTCGCCGGTGAGCATCCGCCGGCGCTGCGCCGCCTGGTCGTCGAGGGCAGGGCCGGCATCGTCCGCTCCCTGAAGGCGCGCGCGTTCGACGCGACCTGACACTGAGACGACAGTGACCCGGTGCCGCAGGGCACCGGGTCACCGGGGTAGAGCGTCGGAGTGCGGGACTACTTCGCGGCGATGGCCGCGCTCATCACACGCAGGGCCGAGACGAGGCCGTCTACGAGGTCACCCTCACCGAACGACGACAGTGCGGCGGTGACACCCAACTGGGCGACACGGTCCGTGACGCGGTGCTGAACCGCACGGCCGCCACGGATCTCGATCGCGTGCTGGTTGGGCGAGACCGCGATGAGGACCGACCGCTCGGCCTCGGGAGTGCCCGGGAAGATGGCGTCCGTGCCGACCGCCGGGTTCTCACCGAGATCGCCCACGTAGATGTTGAACCGCACCTTGGTGGAGCGGGTCGCCTCCGTGAGGGCGTCGTCGAGGCGCACCAACTGATCGGTCGTGAAGGGCAGCAGGTCGTCGAACGACTCGCCGATGCGGTGCACACCGGACAGGCGTCCGCTGGTGGTCACCACAGTGCCCACCGGCAGATCCGCCGGTGCTACCGAGGTCTGGATAACGTCACCACTTGCCACTTGCCGAACCTCCGATCACGTCTGCACCCGCGGCGTGTGCGGCGTGGTGACCGTGCGAGGTCACCTCGTCGACAGCGCTCCACAGGACCGGCTGATGGGTCCAGCGCTCGCCGAGTCGGTACTCGGTCGGCACGAAGCCGGGCGACTTCTTGGTCATGAAGGACAGTCCCGCGACGATCGCGATCACCAGGACGGGTATCCCTACGAATATCAGCACTGTCTCGAGAATGCTCACGACGCAAACCGTAGCCGAGTCCTGCTGAAATGGAAGCGTCGGGGCCGAATCGTGCCTCGACTCAGGCCGCGCCCTCACCCAGATACGGAATCCACGTCGGATGCACCTCGGTGGTGGTGGACAGCAGCCTCCAGTGCGGACCCGACGGGGGCACGAGGGCGGCCTGCAGGGTCCATCCCAGCTCCGTCAGCAGTTTGTCCGCTTTGCGGTGGTTGCAGGGAGCGCAGCAGGCAACGCAGTTCTCCCACGAATGACCGCCGCCACGACTGCGCGGCACGACGTGGTCGATCGTCTCTGCCTTGTCGCCGCAGTAGCCGCAGCGAAAGCGATCGCGGTGCATCAGCGCAGCCCGCGTCATCGGGACCCGGGTCCGATACGGAACCCGGACGTAGTTACGCAGGCGGATGACCCACGGCACCTGCAGAGAACAACCCTCGGAGTGGATCACCGGCCCGAGCGGATCTTCGTGGACGGCGTCGGCCTTGTCGCAGACCATCAACACGACGGCGCGGCGGGCGGGTAGGGCGGTGAGCGGTTCGAACGTCGCGTTGAGCAGCAGCACCCGGCGCTTGTTCCACACCGGCTGCGGACTCTGGCCCGGCAGAACGAGCCCGGTGGTGCCGGACTCGGGAATGACATGCAGCGGAAAAGCCCCCGACGTGCGATTACCCCGCACATCAGTGGGCACGAGTTGTCGATGCGCTCGCGCGCTGTGTCGGTGTGCCATGCGACCTCCGCGAAGACTGACCCAAGTTGACCACGGATGATGTGGCCACGCACAGCCATTTCTGCGAAAAAGTTGCAGCACGGGCGGTGAACACGCGGCGCCGATGACCCCACCGGCGAGATGGCGCGCACCACACCGGGACGCGCTCCGGCGCCTTCCCCACGAAACCGGGCACAATGGGACGCGACATGACTGACACGAACCCCACGACGCAGCAGACCTTCTACGAGGCAGTGGGCGGAGCCGAGACGTTCCGCAAGCTCACCGCGCGGTTCTACGAGGAGGTGGCGAAGGACGAGATCGTCCGACCGCTCTACCCCGAGGAGGACCTCGGACCGGCCGAGCGCCGCATGCGCATGTTCCTCGAGCAGTACTGGGGCGGACCGCGCACCTACTCCGAGGAGCGCGGGCACCCGCGTCTGCGGATGCGTCACAATCCGTTCAAGATCGGCCCGATCGAACGGGACGCCTGGCTGCGCTGCATGCACGTCGCGATCGCGTCGATCGACGACCAGACCCTCGACGAACCACACCGCCGCGCCCTCGTCGACTACATGGACATGGCAGCGGCGTCGATGGTGAACTCGCCGATCTAGCGTCCGCGACACAACCTCATACCGGCGCTCCCGGCGCCGCCGATGCGGCACTATGAATCACTGTGACCACCGGTGAGGATCTGTCCGCCGCACACGAACCGGCCGACTCGCGTGCGTGGTGGACCGACGCCGTCTTCTACCAGGTCTATCCGAGGTCCTTCTCGGACTCGAACGGCGACGGGGTCGGCGATCTCGGCGGCGTCATCGACCGTCTGGGCTATCTGGAACTGCTGGGCGTGGACGCCATCTGGCTCAGCCCGGTCATGCGCTCGCCGATGGCCGACCACGGCTACGACGTCTCCGATCCACGGGACATCGACCCTCTGTTCGGCGACCTCGCCACGATGGACGAACTCATCGCCGAGGCCCACGCCCGCGGCATCAGGGTCACGATGGATCTGGTTCCCAACCACACCAGCGACCGGCACCCGTGGTTCCGGGAAGCACTCGCCGCCGGCCCTGGCAGTGCTGCCCGCGAGCGCTACATCTTTCGCGACGGCCGAGGGTCGGACGGTGCTCAGCCTCCGAACAATTGGCCGAGCATCTTCGGCGGCCCGGCCTGGACGCGCGTGATCGAATCCGACGGCACCGCCGGCCAGTGGTACCTGCACATCTTCGCCGCCGAGCAGCCCGACCTGAACTGGGACAACCCCGAGGTGTTCGACGACCTCGAGCAGACCCTGCGGTTCTGGATGCACCGCGGCATCGACGGCTTCCGAATCGATGTCGCGCACGGCATGGCGAAACCGGAGGGCCTTCCCGACCACGATTGGGACACCAACGCGCTGCTCCGCAACAGCGATGACGATCCGCGATTCAACAATCCGGCCGTCCACGAGATCCACCGCGGCATCCGGCGGATCATGAACGAGTACCCGCACGCGATGTCGGTGGGCGAGATCTGGGTCCGCGACAACGAACGGTTCGGCGAGTACATCCGCCCCGACGAGTTGCACCTGGGCTTCAACTTCCGACTCGCCGAGACGCCGTTCGACGCCGATGCGGTGCGCGCCGCGATCGAGAACTCGCTCGACGCCGTCGCCCGGGTCGGCGGCACCCCCACGTGGACGCTGTCGAACCATGACGTCGAGCGGGAGGTCAGCCGGTACGGGGACGGCGCTCGCGGGACCGCGCGCGCCCGCGCGATGGCACTCGTCGAACTCGCGCTGCCCGGGGCGTCGTTCATCTACAACGGCGCCGAACTGGGACTGCCGAACGTCGACCTTCCGGACGCGGCGTTGCAGGACCCGGTGTGGCAGCGGTCCGGGCACACCGAACGCGGCCGGGACGGCTGCCGCGTGCCGGTGCCGTGGGAGGGGACGCGGCCGCCGTTCGGCTTCTCGACCGAGCCGGACACGTGGCTGCCGATGCCGCCCGAGTGGGCGTCGCTGACGGTCGAGAGTCAACTCGAGGACGTCGGATCGACGCTGTCGCTCTATCGCGCCGCCCTCGAGCTGCGTACGATGCTCCCGGAGAGCTCGGGCGACGAAATCGATTGGTATGGAAGCCCTCCCGGGTGCTTTGCGTTCCGCCGCCGCGGGGGCCTGATCTGCGTCCTCAACGCCACGAACGCCGCGATCGAGCTGCCCCCGGGCAGTGTCGTGCTGTCGAGCGTGCCACTCGCCGACGGACTGCTCCCGGCGGATTCCGCCGCCTGGCTGGTCTGATCGATCGGCCCTCCCGCCCAGCGGGAGGACCGATATCGCCGTCCTTCGCGCCCTTTCTAGGGTCGTGGACGCGACGTGACCGGAGCGCCGCCCACGGCAAGTGACGACACGAATCGCTGGAAGGTGATCCACATGAGTGAATCCGCAATGCTGTCCGACAAGGTTGTTCTCGTCACGGGCGGCGCCCGCGGCCTGGGGGCCGCGTTCGCGCGCCGGATCGTCGACGGAGGCGGCAAGGTGGTGATCGCCGACGTCCTGGACGACGACGGGCGCGCCACAGCCGCAGACCTGGGCGACGCCGCCCGCTACGTCCACCTCGACGTCACCGACCCCGACGCGTGGCGATCCGCGGTCGAGGTCACGGTCGCCGAGTTCGGCTCGCTGACCGGACTTGTGAACAACGCAGGTGTGTCGACAGGCCAGTACATCGAGCACGAACCGGTCGAGCACTTCCGGCAGGTGCTCGAGATCAACCTCGTCGGCGTCTTCAACGGCATGCAGGCCGTCATCGCCCCGATGAGGGCTGCCGGCGGCGGGTCGATCGTGAACATCTCGTCCGCAGCCGGCCTGATGGGCCTCGCGCTCACCGCGGGCTACGGCGCCTCGAAGTGGGGCGTGCGCGGGCTGACGAAGATCGCAGCCGTCGAACTCGGCACCGACCGAATTCGGGTCAATTCGGTGCATCCCGGCATGACGTACACGCCGATGACCGCGGGTGTCGGAATCCAGCAGGGCGAGGGCAATTACCCCAACACCCCGATGGGCCGGGTCGGCGAGGCCGACGAGATCGCCGGTGCTGTGGGCTACCTGTTGTCGGACGCGGCGTCGTACGTCACGGGCGCCGAGATCGCCGTCGACGGGGGATGGACCGCCGGTCCGACCGTGAAATACGTTATGGGACAGTAGAAGCCGGCTACTGCTACACACCCCTCATGCCGACGCGGTGGCGCTTGTAGGACTGACCGGACCGGGGCGAGCTCCGGCTGAGTCGAGGACAGCATGCGAGGCACCCGCACACCGAGCGACATAAGGTGAGTTGTGGCCACAACCGACCCGAACCCGCAGACCACCCCGTCACCCACCCGTGCCGCCGGCACCCAGACGCTTGCACGTGGCCTGCATGCACTCGAGTTGGTGGCGAACTCCGCCGGCGGGCTGACTATCCAGGACGTCGCGGATCGGCTGGGTGTCCACCGCAGCATCGCGACCCGCCTGTTGGCCACTATCGCCGACCGCCGACTCATCAGCCGCGGACCGGACGGCCGCTACCGCGCGGCCGGCGGGCTGGCTGCCCTCGGCCGCGAGGTCTATTCCGGCCTGCGCCAGGTCGCGACCCCGCTGATGCAGACTCTCGCGGACCGACTCGGCGCGAGTGTCGCACTGTTCGTGGCCGAGGCCGACGACGCCGTCGCGGTGGTCGTCACCGAGCCCGCGAACTCGACTGTCCGAGTCTCGTTCCGGCAGGGCGGCCGGCATCCCCTCGACCGCGGCGCGGCCGGGTATGCACTGCTCACAGCGCTCCCCCCGCGCCCCGGCGAGGATCCCCGCGTCACCGAGGGGCGACGCACGGGCTACGTGATCAGCTTCGGCGAGGTCGAACCCGGCTATTGGGGTCTGGGTACCCCCTTGTCACACGCGGAGAACGAACCGGCGGCCTGCCTGACGATCATCAGCGCATCGAAGGAACTCATCGAGGGTTCCGTCGACGCAACCCTCGAGGCCGTGGCCCAGCTACGCCGGTACACCGCATGATGTGACCGTCGGGCGTCACACTCGATTCCCGCACGCACGAAACCCGCACCGAATGCATTCGGTGCGGGTTTCGTGCGTTCCGCCGCAGGTGGGTCCGCGACCGAGGAGACCGGGCTTGACACAGGGGGGCGTGTGCGTGTTCACATAGTGCATATCAACGTGCAACTAACGCTCACGAGCGCGCGGTATGCGCACATTCGGGGGCTCAGGGGCCGGCGCACCGCAGTGAGGAAGCCATGAACACCACCCACGACAGCGACGTGATCATCGTCGGCGCCGGACCCGTCGGTCTGATGCTCGCGAACATCCTCGGCATGTACGGCCGCTCGGTCACCGTGCTCGAGGCCCTCGACGACCTCGTCGACTATCCCCGCGGCGTCGGGCTCGACGACGAGTCCTTCCGGACCATCCAGACCGTCGGCCTGGTCGACACCGTGCGCCCGCACACTAATCCGCAGCACATCATGCGACTGGTCAACGGCGCCGGGAAGGTCATCCTGGTGAACAACCCGCAGACCGTCGAGTTCGGGTGGGAGCGCAAGCACGGCTTCATTCAGCCCGAGGTGGATCGTGCACTGTACGAAGGCCTTTCTCGGTTCGATGATGTGCGCGTCCTGTTCGGCCACCAGGTCGAGCACGTCGAGGAGGACGGCGACTCCGTGACCGCGATCGCCCGCACCACGGGTCCCGGCGGCGAGATCGAAGAGCGCCGGTTCCGCGCCCACTACCTGGTGGGCTGCGAGGGCGGCAAGTCGCCGACCCGCAAGCGCCTGGGTGTCACCTTCGAGGGCGAATCGCCCTCGACACGCTGGCTCGTCGTCGACGTGAACAACGACCCGCTCGGCACCCCGAACGTGTTCCTCGGCGCCGACCCCAAGCGCCCGTACGTCTCCATCGGGCTGCCGCACGCGGTGCGCCGCTGGGAGTTCATGCTCCACGACGGCGAGACCGAGGAGCAGGTCACCGATCCCGCGTTCGTGAACGCGCTTCTCGCCGAGCATGTTCCGGATCCGTCGAAGCTCGAGTTCATCCGCCGCCGGGTGTTCACGCACCACGGCCGGGTGGCGTCGAACTTCCGCAAGGGCCGCCAGATCATCGCCGGCGACGCCGCACATCTGATGCCGGTATGGATGGGACAGGGCTGGAACTCCGGCATGCGCGACGCGACGAACCTCGGCTGGAAGTTGACGGCCGTCCTGTCCGGGCAGGCCGGCGACGACCTTCTCGACACCTACACCGACGAGCGTAAGGACCACGCGCAGGCGATGGTGGACCTGTCGCTCACGTTCGGCAAGTTCATCAAGATCACCAACCCCGCGGCCGCTGCGCTGCGCGACGCCGCCTCGTCCGCACTGAACCTCTTCCCACAGGTCAAGAGCTACTTCGCCGACATGCGGTTCAAACCCATGCCGCGTTACACCCGCGGCGTGCTTGCCGATCCGACGACGCAGGCGTCGGGCCGAGCCGCGGCGCAACTGACCAGTCGGCTGGTCCCCGTCCGGACCGCCAACAGCACGGTGTCCCCCGTGGGTGTGCAGTTCCCGCAGCCCCGGGTGAACACCCGCGACGCCGCCGACGTCCTGCTCGACGACGCGATCGGCAACTGGTGGTCGGTGCTGGTGTGGGGCAACAACCCCCGGGATCTGCTCCCTCAGGAGTCGCTCGACAAGCTCGAAGCGCTGGGTGCCCGGCTGGTCGCGATGGTGCCCGAAACGCAGCGCGAGTGGGCCGAGCGCTACATGGGCGACGACGTCGTCGTCCTCGGTGATCACACCGGTCGATTGAAGAAGTGGTTCGACGACCGCCCGACCCCGATCGTCTTCCTCCGCCCCGACCGTTTCGTGGCCGGCGCCTGCCTGGCCCAGCACGCCCCCGCCACCCTCGACGCCATCCTCGCGGCGATGGCCTTCACCGGCCGTCCCGCGTCGGTCGCGTCTCAGCCGTCGCTCGCCAACTGAAGGAGACCACCGTGTCCGTCCCGACCCCCGACTACACGACCGACGCCTTCTTCGGACTCGACGACAAGTGGCTCGAGACCGCCGACGGCGAGCTGACCCACTACCACGAGCTCGGCGAGGGCACCCCGATCCTGTTCCTGCACGGCTCCGGGACCGGCGTGACCGCGGCCGCGAACTGGTGGCTGAACCTGCCCGAGCTGAGCCGCCACGGCCGCTGCATCGCGATCGACTCGATCGGCTACGGGCAGACCGTCGTCGCCGACGGCACCGCGTACGGCATCAAGGAATGGGTGCGCCATGCGGTCCGCGTTCTCGACGCGCTCGGTATCGAGAAGACATGGATCGTCGGCAACTCCCTCGGCGGATGGCTGGCGTTCCAGTTCGCCATCGACTTCCCCGAGCGCCTGCTGGGCATCGTGTCGATGGGCACCGGCGGCGCCAAACTGACAGGAGCACTTGCCGCGCATTCGAATCCGACCCTCACCGAGGACGGCATCCGCAAGACCCTCGAGATGTTCGTCGTCGACAGATCGCTGGTCACCGACGAACTGGTGTCGCTGCGCTACCAGTCGGCCCTCAACGACACCGCGTCCGATCGGCTCGCGGACGTCGTCGCGGCCCGCGACCGGGACCGCCACGCGCTGCCGCTGGACTTCGACGTCCTCGCCCGCCTCGACGTCCCGGTGCTGCTGATCCACGGCGTCCAGGACGTCGTCATCCCGGTGTCGCGGACGTGGGAGCTGCTCAATACGGTCCCCCACGCCGATGCCCACATCTTCAGCCAGTGCGGCCACTGGTCGCAGGTCGAACGGGCCACCGAATTCAACGAGGTCGTCGGCAGCTACCTCGTCCGCCACGCCGGGCGCTGACCGAAGGAGAACCGTCATGCCGCAGGCACTGCTGTGCATGTCGCACAGTCCGCTGCTCGACCACGCCGACCCGCCCGCCGATGTCGTCGCGTCAGTCCAGTCCGCGTTCGAGAACGCACGCGGGTTCGTCCGCGACTTCGACCCGGAACTGGTCGTGAACTTCGGACCGGACCACTTCAACGGGTTCTTCTACGACCTGATGCCGCCGTTCTGCGTCGGCTACCGGGCCCACGGCACCGGCGACTACGACTCGTTCGCCGGCGAACTCGACGTCCCCGAGGAGATTGCCGAGGACCTCGCCCAGTTCGTGATCGACCGCGGCATCGACCTTGCGATCTCGCGGCGCATGGAGGTCGATCACGGTGCCGTGCAGCCGATGGAGATCCTGCACGACGGTGATGCGTCCGCCCGGCCCGTGCTGCCGATCTTCGTGAACTCGGTGGCCCGGCCGTTCGTCCCGATGTCCCGCGTCCGGGCGTTCGGTCGCGTTGTCGGCGAGTACTTCCGCAGTGTCGATCGGCGGGTGCTGTTCCTCGGTTCCGGCGGACTCTCCCACGATCCACCGGTCCCCCAGTACGCGACGGCCACTGACGCGCAGCGCGAGTTCCTCACCGTGGGAAGGCATCCCACTCCAGAGGCGCGGGCAGCGCGACAGGTCAACACGATCGCGACGGCACGCCGGTTCGCGGCGGGCGAGGCCGACATCATGGACCTCAACCCCGAATGGGACCGCGGATTCCTCGAGGTGTGCCGATCCGGGCGCGTCGAGGACTTCGATCGCTACACCGCCGACGACATGGACGCCGTCGCCGGGCACTCCTCACACGAGGTGCGCACCTGGGTGGCCGCCTACTCGGCGCTGCACGCGTGCGGCGAGTACGACGTCACCTACGAGTTCTACCGGCCCATCCCGGAGTACATCGCGGGCTTCGCGGTCACTACCGCGAGCCTGCGCTGACCCGGCCCACCCTCGCCTCCCCCGCCCACACCGGGGTTGACAATATCCGTGATGTGTCTCACAGTCGAGACATGACCACGACTGTGTCCGGCAAAGCGTCCTACGTTCCCCGCTCCGGCGAGTCGTGGCGGGATCCGTGGGGCATGTACGCGGCGCTGCGCGACCACGACCCCGTCCACAACGTCGTGCCGGAGGAATCTCCGCAGGACGACTACTGGGTGCTCACCCGGCACGAGGACGTCTACACCGCGGCCCGTGACGCCGAGACGTTCTCGTCCGCCGAGGGCCTGACCACGACCTACGGCGAACTCGACAAGATCGGCCTGCGGGACAACCCGCCGCTGGTGATGCTCGACCCGCCGGTGCACACGCAGTTCCGCCGCCTCGTCGCCCGCGGCTTCACGCCCCGCCAGGTCGAGGCGGTCGAACCCGAGGTGCGCCGGTTCGTCGTAGAGCGGATCGAGGAGTTGCGCGACGCCGGCGAGGGCGACATCGTGACGGCGCTGTTCAAGCCGCTACCCAGCATGGTGGTGGCCCACTACCTGGGCGTGCCGGCGGAGGACCGCGGCCAGTTCGACGGCTGGACCGACGCCATCGTCGCCGCCAACGCGACCGGCGACCCACTCGCGGCCCAGACCGCGGTGGTCGAACTCATGACCTACTTCGGCGGTCTGATCGAACGGCGCACGGCCGACGCCGCCGCCGGCAACTCCGGCGACGACACGATCTCGCACCTGGTGGCGGCGGGTGTGGGTGCGGACGGCGACGTCTCGGGACTGCTGTCGATTCTCGGTTTCGCATTCACGATGGTCACCGGAGGAAACGACACCACCACCGGAATGCTCGGCGGCGCAGTGCAACTCCTCACCCAGCGCCGCGATCAGCGGGACCTGCTGCTCGGCGATCCGGGGCTGATCTCCGGCGCCATCGAAGAACTGCTGCGTCTCACCTCGCCGGTCCAGGGTCTGGCGAGGACCACCACGTGCGATGTCACGATCGACGACGTCACGATCCCGGCGGGCCGCAAGGTCCTCCTCGCGTACGGTTCCGCGAACCGCGACCCCCGCATGTTCGGCGAAGACTCCGAGGAACTCGACGTCCGACGGAATCCGAAGCAGATCATGACGTTCAGCCACGGCAACCACCACTGCCTCGGTGCCGCGGCCGCGCGGATGCAGGCCCGGGTCGCGCTAGAGGAACTGCTCGCCCGCTGCCCCGACTTCGAGGTCGACATCGACGGCGTCGAGTACGCCGCCGGCAACTACGTCCGGCGCCCCACCCACGTTCCGTTCCGAGCCGGATGACGATGTCCACCAAGACATCCGGCGCATGGCTTCACGACGAGCGCGCCGAGGCCGCCGCCGGGAAGATCCTCGACGCGGCAGCTGAGCTGTTCGTCGAGCGCGGAGTCTCGACGACGGGCATGGCCGATGTCGCGACGGCGGCGGGCTGCTCCCGGGCGACGCTGTACCGCTACTTCGAGAATCGCCGGGCCCTGCACCGCGCTTTCGTGCATCGCGAGGCCCGGCGCCTCGGCGAGCGAATATCTCGAGCCGTCGCCCCGATCGCCGATCCCCGTGATCGGGTGACCGAGGCCGTGCTCATGTCGGTCCGCGAGGTCCGGTCCACGCCCACACTGGCCGCATGGTTCGGACTGGGCGACGCGGGCCTGGCCTCGGAGCTCGCGAGCACGTCCGAGGTGATCGAAGTGCTCGGCACCGCGTTCCTCGCCGGCATCTGGAACGCCGACGACACCGAGATCGCCCGTCGCGCGCGATGGTCGGTGCGCGCGATCGTCTCGCTGCTCACGGTGCCCGGAGACGACGACACCGACGAGCGTGCCATGGTCGAGCAGTTCCTGGTGCCGGTGCTCCTGCCGACCTGAGTGGGGTCCTCTGTAACGCTTCGGGGCGTCCCGCCGGATACACGGACGGACGGATCAGTCGGGGACGCGAGGGAGCATGGCCATGGGTACACGGAACGCCGCCTGTCGGGAATCGATCTCGGGGGTGCTCCAGCCGGGTCTGGTACTGCGGTCCGAGGACGACTACGTCGTCGGACGGGAGAAGGTGCGTGAGTTCGCCCGCGGGATTCTCGCCATGGATCCGGCGCATCACGACGTCGATGCCGCCCGACGGGCGGGCTACGCGGACCTCGTCGCCCCGCCCACCTTCACCGCGGTGGTGACGGCCACCCTGATCCGGGACATGCTGACCGATCCGGACTCCGGGATCGACGTGAGCCGGCAGACACCGATCCACGTGAACGAGAAGATCACCCTCGCGGCCCCCATCCTGGCCGGCGACGTCCTCACCGCATCGCTGACGGTCACCGCCGTGAGCGAGCGTGGCGGCGCCGTCTTCCTCGACACCGAGACCAGCCTGCGCACCGCGGCGGGCGAGCTGCGGTCGACGGTGCTGACGTCGATCCTGCTCACCCCCCACCGCGAGCCGGCGCACTCCGAACCGGAACTGGTCGGAGCCCACTGATCCGGTTTACGCCGTGAACAGCGGGATCGCCCCGGTCCGCCGGGCGTAGACCGAGCCGAACCGCGCGTCGAGCCGCAGCCACGACGGTGTGGCCCGCACGCGCACGATCTCGCTCTCGGCGATGGCGTCGACGTCCGTCTCCGCCGTCGCGGGGCGGCCGTCCGCCAGGGGCACGAAACCCATTCCGGTGAGCGCGAACACGGTCCGCATCGAGACTGCCACCTCGCTCCCGCCGCCCTCCACCTCGAGCACCTTCTGCTCGAGCAGCGACGTCGGCGGGCCCTGAGCGCTACCGTGTTCCTTCGCCAGCGCGGCGCCGCGCTGCGCGAGTCCGAGCAGGATCCGGGCGGGAATGTCGTCCACGTGTACGAACCCGGACTCCGGCGGGAGGGCACCGCGCCATGCCGAGTCCATCGCGAAACCAGGATCGATGTCCGTGGAGTTCCCGCTGAGCGCCTGCAGCAGAACGTCGCCGGCCGCGGTGGTGTCCGACGGACGGATGTCGCCGGCCACCACACGGGTCGCCAATGCGTCGAATCCCGTCGGCGCCCAGACCGACACACGTCCGTCCCCACGCCTCTTCATCCGGATCACGGCCGACTCGTCGAGTCGCACTGCGTGCCCGACGAACACGGCGAGGTTCGCACGGTCCGCCGGATCGGGAATCGTCAGAACCCTCTCACGCACGCCGCCAGCGCTCCAGGTATCCCCGCTCAGCGGGTGTCAGGCGGCGCAGACGCTGGGTGCCGATGTCGAACGCGGCGATCTGCGTCGACGCGACGATCGCCGGCGGTGTCGTCGGGTCGGCGCCTCCGGGACGCACCTCGTACGCGATCGTGAAGTCGACGGCGCGGATCTGCTCCACCCACATGAGCACGTCGAGCGGGCTGTCCCCGTGCCGCAACTGTCCGCGATACCGGACGTGCAGATCCGCGATGACCGCGCCGTCGCGCAGGGTCACGGTCGGCGCGTGGTCCTCGAACAGCCACGGGATCCGGGCCTCCTCGAGCAGTGTCACCATCCGCGCGTGGTTGACGTGCTGGAACGCATCCATGTCCGACCAGCGGACCACGACCTTCGTGTGGAACCCCACCGGCTGCGCGCCGACGACGTTCCCGTTCCGCACGGCATCCTGCGAACCGCTCACCTTCCGACCTCCGATCTGGTGCCCACACCCCGCACCATGCTGCGTACCTGACGCGCCGCCACCGACAGCGTCGCGAGGTCCAGCGTTCCAGACTCGAAGATCTCGGCCAGCGCGGACCTCGCCCTGGACAGTCGTGAGGCGTTGGTCGACTCCCAGTAGTCGATCTTCTCCGCAGGCGTCTCGTTGGGCTCGCCACCGACGAGGACCTCGAGGGTGAGCGAGCGCAGCGACCCGTACAGGTCGTCGCGCAGCGCCAAGCGGGCCAGCGAATGCCAGCGGTCGCCGCGGGCCAGATCGGAGACGGCGGTGAGCAACCAGTCGATGCCGAGATGCGCGTCGAGCGCGAAGTACAGTTCGGCCACCTCGACGCCGTCCCGCTCGCAGATGTCGGCGATGTCGATGATGTCGAGGAGGCAGAACAGATCGAGCAGCCGATACACCTCGAGCGCGAGTTCGCGCGGCGCGCCGTCCGCGATCGCCGACCGCGATCGACGCTCGAGATCGGTGACGTGATGCCCGCGCAGCCAGCCCGGCACCATCGGGGCCAATCGTCGGAACTCGCTGGAGTAACGACTGATCTCGGCGCCCACCGCGATCGGCTGCGGCCGATTCGACAGGAACCAGCGCGACGCCCGGTCCAGCACCCGCCGCGACTGCAGCATCAGCACGTCCGACACCTCCGACGGGATGTCGGTCGTACCGACCCGCGACCACACGTGGTGGAGTTCGAAGATCGCGGTGACGGCCGCGTATGCACGGATCGAGTCCGTGCTCGACGCCCCGGCATCCTCCGCGAGCCGGAACGCGTATGTGATCCCGCCGTTGTCGATGGACTCGTTCGCGAGCATCGTCGCCACGATCTCGCGCCGCAGCGAGTGCGCCCGGATGGCCGTGCCGAACCGTTCCTGCAACGGCGCCGGGAAGTAACCGGGCAGTCGGGCCGCGAAGAAGTCGCTGTCCGGTAGCTCCGTGGCCAGCAGATCCTGTTCGAGCGCCAGCTTGACGTGGGCCATCACGGTCGCCAGCTCCGGGGAGGTCAGTCCGCCGCCCGCCTGAGCCCGACGATTGAACTCGGCCTCGGTGGGCAGCGCCTCGAGCTTGCGGTCGAGCCCGTGGTGGGCGATGAGGGTGGCGATCAGACGGCGATGGACCCCCAGCATCTGCGGCGCGCTCGCGCGGGACATGCCCAGCTGATCGTTCTGGGCGATGTTGTCTGCCAGCACCAGTCGCGCAACCTCGTCCGTCATCGACGCCAGCAGCGGGTCCCGCTCCACGAGGGGCAGGTCGCCACTGCTGACCACCGAGTCGAGCAGGATCTTGATGTTGACCTCGTGGTCGGAGCAGTCGACTCCCGCCGAGTTGTCGATCGCGTCGGTGTTGATCTTGCCGCCGTGCAGCGCGTACTCGATGCGTCCGAGTTGTGTCACACCGAGGTTGCCACCCTCCCCGATCACGCGGGCGCGCACGTCCGCACCGTGCACACGCACCGCGTCGTTGCTCTTGTCCCCCACCGACGCATCCGACTCGGACGACGCCTTGATGTACGTTCCGATGCCGCCGTTCCACAGCAGACCGACCGGCGCCTGCAGAACGGCTTTGACGAGATCGGGCGGTGACATCTCGGTCACGTCGTCGCGCAGACCCAGCGCCGCCCGCACCTGCGGGCTGACGGGCACCGACTTCGCGGTCCGCGCATACACGCCGCCGCCCTCGCTGATGAGTGTCCGGTCGTAGTCGTCCCACGACGACCGCGGCAGCGCGTACATGCGCCGGCGCTCGGCGAACGAGCGCGCCGCGTCCGGGTTCGGGTCGAGGAAGATGTGCCGGTGGTCGAACGCGGCCACCAGTCGGATGTGCTCGCTGAGCAGCATCCCGTTACCGAACACGTCGCCGCTCATGTCACCGATCCCGGCGACCGTGAAATCATCTGCCGCAACGTCGATTCCGAGTTCCCGGAAGTGTCGCTTGACGCTCTCCCACGCACCCCGGGCGGTGATGCCCATCTCCTTGTGGTCGTAGCCGGCGGAGCCACCGGAGGCGAACGCGTCACCCAGCCAGAATCCGTACTCGGCGGCCACCCCGTTGGCGATGTCGGAGAAGGTGGCGGTGCCCTTGTCTGCCGCGACGACGAGGTAGGTGTCGTCGTCGTCCCGTCGGACCACCCGCTCGGGCGGCACGACCGTGCCGGTGACCCGGTCGACGTTGTCGGTGACGTCGAGCAGTCCGGAGATGAACATTCGGTAGCAGTTCACCCCCTGATCCCGGACCGCCTGCCGGTCGACTGCGGGATCGCCCGTCGGCGCCACCGGTTGCTTGACGACGAATCCGCCCTTGGCTCCGACGGGGACGATCACCGCGTTCTTGACCGCCTGAGCCTTCGCCAGCCCGAGGATCTCGGTGCGGAAGTCCTCGCGGCGGTCCGACCAGCGCAACCCGCCGCGCGCGACGGGACCGAAGCGCAGGTGGACGCCCTCGACGGTCGGCGAGTACACGAACACCTCGAACTCCGGGCGCGGCTTCGGGAGTTCGGCGATGTGTCCGGGCGCGAACTTGAGCGAGAGGTATTCGCGCGCGCCGCCGTCCGCGGCGTGCACGAAGTGGTTGGTGCGCAGGGTCGCTCGAACGAGCCCGAGCAGTGCGCGCAGGATGCGGTCGACGTCGAGGCTGACGACCTCGTCGATCGCGCCACGCAGCTCGTGCTCGAGGGCCTTCGATCGTTGCGCCGACGCGAAGTCGGGGTCGAACAACGCCTCGAACAGTTCGACGAGCAGCCGGGCGACCTCCGGATGCGCGAGCACCACCGACTCGATGTGCCCCTGGCTGTAGGCGAAACCGGCCTGCCGCAGGTACTTCACGTACGCGCGCAGCACCGACACCTGCCGCCAACCCAGGCCCGAACGCAGCACCAGTTCGTTGAACCGATCCGCCTCGCAACGGCCGTACCAGACCGCGGCGAACGCCTCGGTCAGACGGTCGCGCAACTGTTCGTCGGGCCCGCCATCGCTCATACCGGCGGCTGCATCCCGCAACAGCTCCGGAGGAACGGCGAGCCCGAATTCGTACAGCCAGCACTGGAGCCCGTCCGGGCGCCGGACGGAATAAGGCCGCTCGTCGAGCACCTCGACACCGAGACTGTGCAGCGCCGGAAGGACGTGGGACAACGAGATTCCCTCGCCCGGGAAGTAGAGCGCGAACTGCCACCTCCACGACGGGGCGGGCGGGTCGTGGTGGATCCGCATGTCGATCGAATCCGCATCGAGGCCGGCGAACCGACTGATGTCGACGAGCGCCTCGGCGGCGTCGAAGTCCTCCTTGTAGGCCTCGGGAAGCTCCGCCGCGTACCTCGCGGCGACGGCCGGGTCCACGTCGGGGTCCGCCGCCACGGCGTCTGCGAAGTGGTCGTCCCAGCTGCGACTCGCTTCGGCAAGCAATCCCTGGATACGGAGCCGATTCGCTTCCGAAGTGTCCACGCGCCCGTCACGAGCGCCCGGTGGCTTCCGAATCGTCACGTGCAGCATCGCGAGGTCTCCCTCGGACACTCGGGCCGTGTAGTCGAGCGATCCACCGCCCAACTCGTCGAGCAGGATCTGCTGCATCGCCAGTCGCACCCTGGTCGTGTACCGGTCCCGGGGCAGGTACACCAGACACGACACGAATCGTTCGAAGCTGTCCTCACGCATGAACAACCGCACCTGCCGGCGCAACCCGATGTTGAGAACCGCGGTCATCGTTTCGAGCAGTGCGTCGGCATCGATCGAGAACAGCTCGGTGCGCGGAAACGACTGCATCACCTCGAGCATCGCCTGGCCCGAGAAGGAGTCGATGCCGAAACCGGCGCGCTCGATCGCGGTACGCACGCGCCGAGCGATCACAGGGATCTCCAGGACGTTCTCGTGCAGTGCCGTCACCGTGAACACCCCGAGGAACCGGTGCTCACCGACGATCGAGCCGTCGTCGTCGAGAATGCTGACACCCACGAAGTAGGGGTACACGGACCGATGCACCGTGGCGGGCGCCGAACCCTGCGTCAACACCAACAGCGGATGATCCGGCATATCCACTGTCAGTGGAATTTTGATGTGCTCGTCGGCGTGAGCCTCCGATCGCAACACACCCAGTCCGCTCTCCTGGATCCGCCGTGTGCGCTGATCGCCTCCGCGTTCATAGCGGCGGTAGCCGAGCACCGTGTAGTGGCCGTCGGCGAGCCAGCGCAACAGATTCGCACAGTCCCGCAACTCGTCTTCCGACCGACCGGGTGGCGGATTCTCCGCTCGTACATCGAGTTCGGCAGCGACTGCGAGTTGCAGTGCGCGCATGGCAGCGGTGTCCGCGACGACCTGTCGGACGTCGGACAGCACATCGCCGATGGACGACTCGAGCGAATCGAGCACCTCGTCCTCGGTGGCGCGATGCAATTGCACGTGCATCCACGACTCCGCGAGCGCGCCGTTCGGCAGGTCCCGGATCGGGATGCCGGACAGGACTTGCTCCAGTGTGCCGTCGAGGCTCCTGCGTACGCCGAGGATCGGGTGGGCAACCTCGCTGATCGACGCGCCGAGTCGGCCCAGCAGCGCGGTCACCGACTCGACGAGTAGCGGCATGTCGTCGGCGACGATCTGCAGGGCGGCGCCGACGCCGGTGCCGTCGGACGGGCGGTGAACGCGTGTCACCGCGACGCCCGGCGCGCGACGGTAGGCGAGCAACATGTGCTCCCGGATGATCGCGTACGCATTGCGGTCCAGGACACTGTCGGCCTCGCCGGCTGAGGTATGACGGAAGTAGACCGCCGCCACGTCCGGTAGGCAGGCCCGCAGGTCGGCGGGCAGTGTGAGAGACCAGTCGGAATCCACAGAATCCGTCATCGCGACGCTCCGTCCCTGTTCGAGGTCACCGCGGTTGGCTCACTGGCGAGCCTAACCGCGGCGACCCCGAGTCGCGTGGAACTCCGCCGCGTCCGGGTCGGTCCGGAACCTATGCAGGCGCGATAGCAGGAAGGTAGCGCCCGAGGACCTCACGCTCCGAGTCGGAGAGAACGCGTGAGGACTGTGCCCGCGAATCGAAGCCCACCATGACGGCGTCCCCCGTTGCGCAGACGTTGCCGGCCGCGTCCGTGACCACGTGCCGGAGCGTGAACGACGACGTGCCCACGCGCACCACCGACACGTCGACCCGGACATGGCCGGACGTGTCGGTGATGGGGCGCAGGAACTCGACGTCCATCCTGCGCACCACCACAGCCCGGGACGCGGCGCCCACCGACGCCGCCCCGTCTACCAGGAAGAGCGAACGCGCCTCCTGCATGTACTCCACGACGCGGGTGTTGTTGACGTGACCGAGACGGTCGGAGTCACCCCACCGGACCTGGATGTCGCAGCCGTAGACCTCCGACGCGGCGGGCATCGGGTCAGTCCCGGGTCAGCTTGCGGTGCGTGACGCGGTGCGGACGGGCGGCGTCGGGGCCGAGACGCTCGACCTTGTTCTGCTCGTAGCCCTCGAAGTTGCCCTCGTACCAGTACCAAGCAGCCTCGTTGTCGCCGAAGCCGCCTTCCCACGCCAGGATGTGGGTACACGTGCGATCGAGGAACCAGCGGTCGTGCGAAATCACGACGGCGCAGCCCGGGAACTGCTCGAGCGCGTTCTCGAGCGAGCCCAGGGTCTCGACGTCGAGGTCGTTGGTGGGCTCGTCGAGCAGGATCAGGTTGCCGCCCTGCTTGAGCGTCATCGCCAGGTTGAGGCGGTTGCGCTCACCACCGGAGAGGACTCCGGACGGCTTCTGCTGATCGTGACCCTTGAAACCGAACGAGCTGATGTAGGCACGCGACGGCATTTCGGTCTGACCGACGACGATGTGATCGAGTCCGTCGGAGACGACCTCCCACACCGTCTTGTTCGGATCGATGCCCGATCGGTTCTGGTCCACGTAGCTCAGCTTGACCGTCTGACCGATCTTGACCTCGCCGCTGTCCGGCTCCTCGAGACCGACGATAGTCTTGAACAGCGTGGTCTTGCCGACGCCGTTGGGGCCGATGACGCCGACGATGCCGTTGCGCGGCAGCGTGAACGACAGATCCTTGATCAACAGGCGGCCGTCGAAGCCCTTGTCGAGGTGGTTGACCTCGACGACGACGTCGCCCAGTCGCGGCGGGGCCGGGATCTGGATCTCATCGAAGTCGAGCTTGCGGGTCTTCTCGGCCTCGTTCGCCATCTCCTCGTAGCGATCGAGACGGGCCTTGTTCTTGGCCTGGCGAGCCTTGGCACCGGACCGCACCCAGGCCAGCTCCTCCTTGAGGCGCTTCTGGAGCTTCTGGTCCTTCTTGCCCTGCACCTCGAGGCGGGCGGCCTTCTGCTCCAGGTACGTGGAGTAGTTGCCCTCGTACGGGAACAGGCGGCCACGGTCGACCTCGCAGATCCACTGCGCGACGTGATCGAGGAAGTACCGGTCGTGGGTGACGGCCAGGATGGCGCCGGAGTAGGCGGCCAGGTGCTGCTCGAGCCACAGCACGGACTCGGCGTCGAGGTGGTTGGTGGGCTCGTCGAGCAGCAGCAGGTCGGGCTTGCTCAGCAGCAGCTTGCACAGCGCGACGCGGCGCTTCTCACCACCGGAGAGGTGCGTGACCATCTCCTCCGGCGGCGGGCAGCGCAGGGCGTCCATCGCCTGCTCGAGCTGCGAGTCGATCTCCCACGCGTTGGCGTGGTCGAGCTTCTCCTGAAGGGTGCCCATCTCCTCCATCAGTTCGTCGGAGTAGTCGGTGGCCATCAGCTCGGCGATCTCGTTGTAGCGCTTGAGCTGCACCATGGTTTCGCCGAGACCCTCCTCGACGTTCTCGCGAACCGTCTTGGTCTCGTCCAGGTGCGGCTCCTGCATCAGGATGCCGACCGTCGCGCCGGGAGCGAGGAACGCCTCACCGTTGCCCGGCTGGTCCAGCCCGGCCATGATCTTCAGGATGCTGGACTTACCGGCGCCGTTCGGGCCCACCACACCGATCTTGGCGCCCGGGTAGAAGCTCATGGTGACGTCATCGAGGATGACCTTGTCGCCATGCGCCTTGCGCACCTTCTTCATCGTGTAGATAAACTCAGCCACCCAAAGGCTCCAATCTGGACCGGAAAAGTGCAGCTCACCGGCTGCGAGAACGTACGACTCGCCAGCCAGCCTACCGCGCCCGACCCACAGCCCTCCCGCACGCGCGACCGGTACCCGATAATGACCCGGTGCGGTCACGGAAGAAGATCTTGGACGCCACGGTCGGATTGATCGGGCGCGCCGGATTCGAGGGCGTCAACATCGCTGCGGTGGCTGCCGCCGCGGGCGTGACACGCCAGACCGTGTACTCCATCTTCGGCACGCGCGAGGACCTCGTCTCGCAGGCCGTCGCGGGACTCCTCGTCGACGTTCTCGGTGACATCCGTGCCCGCCTCTCGACGGCGCACTCGCCCGTCGCGTACGTCGTCGAACTCGTCGTCGCGGGGCGCGCCGCGATCCGCGACGTGCCCGTGCTCGGCGCACTGCTCCACGCGGGAGACGGCAATCCTCTGTTCGACCCGGGGATGATCGCACGCGCCAAACCGATTGCCCGCGAATTGCTCTCACCGATCCTCGAGTACGAGCCCGCACTCGGAGACCGACTCGACGACATCGTCGAGATCGCCCTGCGCCTGGGTATGTCCGTCGTGATCTTCGACGACGACGCCGTCCACGCCGACGACGACCTGCGCCGATTCCTCACGCGCTGGCTGGCACCGGCGATGACCGTCGAACCGGTGGGCCGCGCCGACGGCTCCAGTTCTTGACACTCCCGCCGACAAGTGTCTAGTTTTAGCTCGCTCTCCGGAGTGAGTCGGATCACTCCGCGCGGCTGACCACCCGTCCGCCCTGGGCTGAAGGGACCGTTCATGCGCTTACAGCGCACGAGGGGACCTTCGAGTGCTGCCGACCACTGCGTTCCAACTGGGGGGATTTGCCGTGTCCGAGATCAAGAGAAGGTCGTTCCTGACCGCCGCTGCCGCCAGCGCCGTGGGGATCGCGCTGGCTGCGCCGGGCGCGGCACGCGCCGCGGGGATCGCCGCCCGCGTCGACCGCATTCCGCTCACTCGTGAGGATCACCGCGTGATCGTGATCGGCTCCGGGTTCGGCGGCGGAGTGACCGCGCTCCGGCTTGCCGAGGCCGGTGTTCCGGTCCTGGTGCTCGAGCGCGGAATGCGCTGGCCCACAGGGCCTGTGGTCGTCGAGCCCTACACCGGACTTGTCGAGGCCGTTCCGGGCGACAACATCACAGCCCTGTGCGCGGCAGGAGTCGGCGGCGGCTCCCTGATCTACCAGGGAATGTCGCTGCAGCCGTCGGAGGCCGTCTTCACCACGCACTTCCCCGGCGGGATCGACTGGGCGGAGATGGACCGGGTCCACTACCGCCGGGTCGCCCGGATGCTGGGACTTGCCGTCGCGCCCGACGAACTCGTCGACACCCCCAGCTACCTCGCGCCGCGGATCTTCGCGCAGAACATCGAACGTGCCGGGCTGCCCCTGTCGAAAATCCCGATGCCGATCGACTGGAACTACGCGCTCGACGAACTGCGCGGGCTCATGAAGCCGTCGTACACCAACGGCGACGGCGCACTCGGCGTCAACAACGGCGGCAAACACTCCGTCGACGTCACCTACATCGCCGCCGCCGAAGCGACCGGGAACGTGACCGTGCGGACGCTGCACGAGGTCACCGATGTCGAGCGGGCGCCGGACGGCCGCTGGACGGTGTACGTGAACCGGATCGACACCTCGGGCCGGGTCCTCGAGAACAAGATTCTCACCACGAACGCTCTCGTGATGGCCGCCGGCAGCGTGAACACCACGAAGATGCTGGTGCGCGCCGCCGCGCAGGACCGGATCCCCGACATGCCCGACGCGCTGGGCGGCGGCTGGGGCACCAACGCCGATCGGATCTACGTGTGGACCGACCCGACCCGCGAGTTCGGGGTCACGCAGGGCGGTCCGGTGGTCTACGGCAGCCTCAACTGGGACGACCCGCGCTCTGCGCACACCGTCATCCAGGCCTCGATACCGTCGCTGTCGGTGGACGTGCGCAGCACGATGCTCGTCGGCTACGGCGTGAGCGAGGGACGCGGCAGCTTCGTGTACGACCCGGCCAGCAGCGACGCCGTCCTGCGCTGGCCCCGGGAAGGCGACTGGGTCATCCAGAACGGCCACATCGGCCCGACGGTCCGCGCGATCGCCGGTCCCACCGGCATCCTCACCGACACCACCGCGATCGCCCCGTCCACATGGCACCCGCTCGGCGGCGCGAACATGGGCGCCGTCTGCGACCTCGAGGGACGCGTGCACGGCCAGCGCGGCCTGTATGTCCTCGACGGCGCCCTGATGCCCGGGAACACCGCCGCGTGCAACCCGTCCATGACGATCGCTGCGATCGCCGAGCGGGCCCTCGATCGCGTCGTCGCACGCGACGTGGGCGACGTCATCTGACGGCACACCCCTCGCCGCTCGCCCTCCGGACCGAAAGGCCTCGCCATGAACAACTCTCGAACGTTGCGCGCCACCGTCGCCGCACTGACGTGCTGTGTTGCCGCCACACTCGTCCTCACCGCGGCCGGCCCCGCTGCTGCCGCGCCCGACTTCTACTCTCCGCCGGCGCAGATGCCGGCCACAGCGGGCGACATCGTCCACACACAGCCGATGCCGATCTTCGCCACACTCCCCGAATCCAACGGGACCTGGCCTGCGGCAGCGCAACTCGTGATGTACACGTCGCGCCTACAGGACGGCACCCCGACCGCCGTGACGGGCACCTTCATCGACAGCACGCATCCGTGGCGTGGTACCGGACCCCGGCCGACGGTAGTCATCGCGCCCGGAACCTCCGGGCAGGGCGACCAGTGTGCGATGTCGCGTGCGTTCTCCACGGGCCTGAGCGCGGGCATCGACCCGCTGTTCCTCTCGGCGAATCAGGAGGCGCCGTCGGCCGCGCTGTGGTCGTCCCTGGGCGCGCGGGTGTTCGTGACCGACTACATCGGCCTCGGCACGCCCGGTGTCCACACGTACGTCAACCGGGTCGAGCAGGCCCACGCCGTGCTCGACGCTGCCCGCGCCGCGAACGAACTCGGCGGTAGTGGTGACGCGACACCGATTGCGCTGTGGGGCTATTCGCAGGGCGGCGGCGCCACCGCGGCGGCCGCCGAACTCGCGGCGTCGTACGCCCCCGAGTTGAACATCAAGGGCACCTGGGCCGGCGGTCCGACCGCGGATCTCGAGCAGGTGCTGGCCCGGATCGACGGCAACCTCATCGGCGGTGCCATCGGATTCGCCGTCAACGGCTTTGTCGCGCGCTACCCGGACCTGCAGTCGGTGGTGCGGGAACGACTCACCCCCGAAGGCCAGGCGACGCTCGACGCCATCGGCACCGAATGCATCGCCGACATCATCGTCAGACGCCCGTTCCTGAAGACGGGCGCCTACACCCGAGACGGGCGGCCGCTGCTCGACAACCTGCGCGACGTCCCCGATACCCTGCAGGTTCTCCGCGACCAGCGCATCGGCGCTGTCGCACCCCGCGTCCCGGTCCTGATCACCAGCGGCCGCAACGACGACACCGTCCCCTACGACCAGGCCCGGCAGCTGGCCGTCGACTGGTGCGAACGCGGTGCGAACGTCACCTTCCGCACCAACGAACTGCCGCCGATCCTGCCGGGCACCACCTTCGGCAACCACTTCGGACCGCAGATCGAGGACGCGTACGTCGACGGCGAACCCGTCCGCTACCTGCTCGACCGCCTCGACGACGTCCCGACCGCACCGGGCTGCAGCATCACCTGATCGATCGCGATCACAGTCGCTGCCGGACGAACGGCGTCGAGTCCGGCAGCGACGCGGCCATGGTCCCGTCGTGGTTCGTCGGATAGGTCAGGTAGGTGGCATCGACGCCGGACAGTCGCAAATCGGCGATGAGCTTGAACGACAGCGGCGCGGGGACCACCGTGTCGAGCAACCCCTGCGCGATGAACAGTGACCGGTCGTAGCCGCTGGTGGGCACGCCGAGATACTGGGTGAGGGCTGCATGCATCGGCGCATCGCCGAGGGACCGGGTCAGTAGGTCACCGACGGACACGCCCTTCACCGCCTCGGCTTGCGCGTCGTAGCAGAGAATTTCGGCCGCGTCCACGAGTTCCCGACCTCGCGGTGTCAAATAGCTGTTCACGTCGACCTGCGGCATCGTGGCGCGCATCCCCGCGAGGATGTACGTCGCGAAGACGCTGAGCCCGTCGAGCCCCAGGGGCGGAATCCACGGACCACCGATCGAGAACGCGGACTCCAGGTTCGACGGCGCCCCTGTGGTGACCGCGCCGCGGAAATCGAGTTCGGGTGCGTATCGGGTGGCCTCGTGTGCCGTGAACAACGCGGCGTGCCCGCCTTGCGACTGGCCGATCGCCATCCACCGCGGCGACAGTTCCGGCACCACAGCGCGCCCGGCGCGCACCATGTCGATCACGGCGGTCGCCTCGGACGCGCCCTCCAGGTATGGGTGCACGCCGGGCGTGCCGAGACCGATGTAGTCGCTCGCGACGATCGCGTATCCCTGGGACAGCCAGTGCCCCAGGTAGTTCGCGTCGCGCTGGCTGCGCGGATTTCGAGAGGGAGCACAGGCGTCGCCGAGCCCCACGGTGCCGTGCGCCCACGACACCACCGGCCAGCCGCCTTCGGGAGGGATGCCCTGCGGGACGAAGACCACACCGCTGCTCGACGCGGGACGGCCGGCCGCATCCCGCGTCGAGTAGGTGATCCGGTACTCCCGCGCGGTACCCGGCAGTCCGAGTCCGGGAGGCAGGGGCTCGACCGTCTGCACGCTCCCGGCCACGGGTTCGGCGGTCACTCCGCCCGCCGACGCCGTCGCCGGCACCAATGTGGCGAGGGCGATCACTGTTGCGATCGCCGTCGCACGACCTCGGAACCCCGTACTCGCTCGACGCATCTTCACTCCCGAACATCGTGATCTTCAGGTGGAGTCGGCCCACCATAGCGTCGGGTCGGCCCGGTCGTGCCAGTTCGGAGATCCCGAGGACGCGAGTCGCGCGCGGGCAGATCGCGGAGGAAGTGCGCCGGGCCGACATGCGCCGTTTGTCCGACTCGACCGAAATGCCCACTCGCCCTTGTCAAATGAATGTGAACAATGGTTCCGACTGACGGTGATCGGCGCTACGGTGGGGCGGTGTTTCAATCCGCCGCGTCCACCGTGCCGGCCGACGCGCCCGTAGTCGGCGATCGGGCAGTGCGCGCGGATGCGCGCCGCAATCGGGACGCCATCCTGCGGGCAGCGGATCAAGCATTCGGTCAACGCGGTGTCGACGCACAGATGAGCGATGTGGCCCGTCTCGCCGGGCTGGGTGTGGGAACTCTCTACAGGCACTTTCCGACGAAGGAGGCGCTGGTCGACGCGCTGCTGCTCGATCATCTCGAGCACGCCGAGAGTCTCGCGCGAGCCGCGGCGACCGAACCCGATCCATGGACCGGACTCGAGCGATTGATCCTTTCCATCGGCGAGCTCTCGGCGAATCGCTACCTCGCCCAGTTCATGGGCGGGCGTATCAACGGATCCCCGGCGTTGCGGCAGCAACGGCGAACAGTCTTCGAGGTCCTGTCCTGCCTGACCGATGCCGCCAAACGGTCCGGAAAACTCCGGCAGGACGTGGCAGCCACCGATCTCCTGATCATCATCACCACTCTCGCCCGGGCCGGATGGGGAGGGTCCGAACTCGCTCACCGCACCACCGCGCGGCACCTCGGCATCGTCCTCGACGGCCTACGGGCCCCCGCTCCCCGTGCACTGGAGGGCGAACCCCTCTCCCACAACGACATTTCGACTCTCGCCGAGGAATCGGCTCCACGCGACTGCGACGCGTTCCGGCGAGGGCAGCGCGGCCGGTAGCCGCTCCAGATCTCGTTGCCGCCCCGTCCCATCTCACCTCGTACACCGCGGACCATGTCCGCGCCGATCGTAAAGGCGTTCCGCCCGTGACACATTCCGACGCTCGACTCGATCCTCGACGCTGGAAAGCGTTGGTCTTCATCTGCCTCGCCCAGTTGATGGTCGTCCTCGACGGTACGGTCGTGAACATCGCGCTGCCCCATGCCCAAACCGACCTCGGCTTCTCCGACGCCAACCGGCAATGGGTGATCACCGCCTACGCACTGGCCTTCGGTGGCCTGCTGCTGTTCGGCGGCCGCATCTCCGACCTGTGGGGGCGTCGGCGCGCGTTCATGATCGGACTCGTCGGCTTCGCGGCCGCTTCCGCCCTCGGCGGCGCCGCAGCCAATACCGCAATGCTGCTGGGAGCACGCGCCCTGCAGGGCGCGTTCGCCGCACTGCTCGCCCCGGCAGCACTGTCGCTGCTGACGGTGATGTTCACGGAGGCCCGGGAACGCGCGAAAGCCTTCGGCATCTACGGCGCGATCGCCGGCGGCGGGGCCGCGATCGGCCTCATCCTCGGCGGCATTCTCACCGAGTACCTCAACTGGCGGTGGACGCTGTACATCAACGTCTTCATCGCCGCGATCGCCCTCGCCGGGGCCATCTTCGAGATCCGCGAACCGGCCACCGACCGCCACGGCGCCCGACTCGACATCCCCGGCGTCCTGCTCGCGAGCACGGGTCTCGCCGCGGTCGTCTACGGATTCGGCCGGGCCGCCTCCGACGGGTGGTCGGATCCCTGGACCATCGCCACCCTGGTCGCAGCGGTGGTGCTGTTGGTGGTGTTCGTGATGGTGCAACGCCGGGTGGCTTCCCCCCTGCTACCGCTGCGCGTCGTCCTCGACCGCAACCGCGGCGGCGCCTACGCCTCGCTGGGCCTGGCCACCATCGGCATGTTCGGCATGTTCTTGTTCCTCACGTTCTACCTGCAGGTGGTGCACGGCTACAGCCCCGTGGTCGCCGGGGTGGCTTTCCTGCCGATGGTCGTGGGCATGATGATCGGCGCGACGCAGATCGGGGCACGACTGGTGATCAAGGTGCCGCCGCGCCGGCTGATGACACCAGGTTTCCTCGTCGCCGCGATCGGTCTCGCGATCCTCGCTCAGATGAAGGTCGACAGTCCCTATGCCGCTGTCGTGCTGCCCGGGCTGTTTCTCATCGGACTGGGACTCGGCACAGCCTTCATGCCGGCGATGAACCTGGCCACCAACGGTGTCGAGCCACGGGACGCCGGTGTCGCCTCCGCGATGGTCAACACCTCGCAGCAGGTCGGTGGCGCGATCGGCACGGCGCTGCTCAACACCATCGCCACCAGCGCCACCGCCGCCTACATGACTGCACACGCGCAGGAGGCCACCACACCCGAGTCCGGCACGCTCCTCGGACTCGAGGGCATGGTCCATGGGTTCTCGGTGGGAATCTGGCTCGGCGCCGGCATGCTCGTGCTCGCGGCCGCAATCTCGTTCGTCCTCATCAACTTCGGACGCCCTGCTGCCGGGCACCGAGACGGCGACCCGGACACGGCCGTACCGAACTTCGCGCACTGAAAGCCCGCGCTCAGCCCGGCCGTGGCCGCCTCACCCGGCATCGATCACGCCGATCGGGGCGGCACACGGCCGGGGTCTCGTGGACTCGCCGACAGTTGGTGCCTAGCCGACGAGGACACCGAGTCGCTCGTCGACCACCGCGGATTCACCGTCTTCTGCAGGTGCAGGTGCAGGTGCGTCGTCGTCCGATTCCGAACCGTCCGCTGAGAGCGCCGTCCGAGCCCGTCCCGACCGATCGAGCCGGGCGCTGCAGCGCGCGAGATCGGGACCGACCGCCATCGCTCGCATCTCGAGGTCGGAACGCGGATCACCGTCCCGGGTCTTGTACTCGTTGGTGCGCAACTCCCCGTGCGCGATGATCGGATCGCCCTTCATCAGCGACGCCCCCACGCCCTGCACCAGTCGGCGCCAGCAACTCACCGTCAGGTACAGCGTCCCGCCGTCGACCCATTCGCCCGACTCGCGATCGCGCCGGCGGACGTTGCTCGCCATCCGGAAGCTCATCACCTCCTCGCCGGATCCGGTCTCCCGCTTGATCGGATCGGTGATCACAGTGCCCACAACAGTGCCGTGTGTCTCGTACATCGACTCCCCCTTCGCAACGACCGGCGTCCCCCGAAACGGCGAACGCACCGCCCCGAGGAGGCGGTGCGTTCGACTGTGCCGTGAAGGCGAGGCCGATGGTGGGGCCCGAGCGAGATTGTGGATGAACCGAAGTCGTATCCACAGAGGCGCCCGAATCGGGCGCGCACGGGCCGGGTGTGTCGGCGGAGGATGCTACTGGCCGGACTCCCGGTCACGCCGAGCGAGTTCGGCGAACATCGCATTGTGCGCGGCCAGGTCGGCACCGTCATCACGCTCGGCCGCGCGGTCGACGCGCTTGGCGACCTTCTGGTCGCTGCGTGACCACTGCACCAGCAGCGCCAGCATGACGAGGACGAGCGGGACCTCGCCGGTGGCCCACGCGATGGAGCCGCCCAACTGCTGATCGTTCAGCAGATCGGTATTCCACTCGAGGCCCAGCGAACGGTAGAAGGTGGCGCCCATGACCTCGCCCATGCTCATGAGCGCGATGCCGAAGAAGGCGTGGAACGGCAACGATCCGAACACCATCGCCAGCTTCGTGATGGGCTGCAGCTGCCGCGGCGCGGGGTCGACGCCGATCACGACCCAGTAGAAGAGATAACCGCTGAGGATGAAGTGCAGGTTCATCAGCAGGTGCGCGGTGTGGCTGTCGACGTTCGACCCGAAGATGCCACCGAGGTACAGCGCGTAGAAGCCGCCGACGAACAGCACCGACGCCACCAGCGGATGGGTGAGGAACCGGGAGATCGGGCTGTGCAGGAAGGCGAGGAGCCATTCCCGCGGGCCCGGTACGCCGTCCTTGCCGGCCGGGCGCATTGCCCGCAGTGCGAGCGTGAACGGTCCGCCGAGTACCAGTAGAACGGGGGCGAGCATCGACAGCGCCATGTGGGCGCCCATGTGGACGCTGAACATCGCCGGGGCGTACCGGCCGACACCCGACGACGTGCCGATCAGCAGTACCAGGCAGCCGGCGAACCACGCGATGGTCCGCCCCACCGGCCAGCTGTCGCCGCGCTTGCGGAGCGTCCGGAGACCAACGATGTAGAGGATCGCGAGGACGATCGCGGCGGTGCCGAAGATGAGGTCGAAACGCCAGTCCAGCATCAGTTTCGCGAAGGTGGGCGGGCCGTCGAGGTTGTAGCCGAGTTCCACCTCGCTGAGCGTCGGCACCGACGACGGCGGCGGGGGCGGCGTGCGACCGAGGCCGACGGCGATGCCGATGGTCGCCGCGAACACGAGGGCCTCGGCACCCGCGAAGCGGATGAGCGCGCCCCGCGACTCCGGGTCGGCGGCGAGTGCGGGCAACGCGCGTCGACGCTGGAACCAACCGAACACGCCGAGCAGCCCCAGGGCGACGATCTTCGCGACGATCAGGCGCCCGTAGGTGGTGGAGAACAGGTCGTCCAGCGGCACCCGGACCAGCGCGTTGACGACACCGCTGATCGCCATCGCGACGAAGCAGATGGTCGCGACGAACGAGAATCGTCGCGCCGCGACGTCGGTGTACGCACCGCGACGGCGGGAGTGCGCGAGCAGTGCGAACAGTCCGCCCGCCCAGAAGGCGGCGCCGACGAGATGCCAGATGAGGCTGTTGGTGGCGACGTCGTGCGAACCACCCGAGGACGAGTGTCCGGTCAGCGCCAGCGGCATCATCGTCGCTACTCCGAGCAGCAGCAGGAACGGCGTCCACGCCCAGCGCAGCGCGATCCGGCACAGCACCGCGAGGACGACGGCCATGATCGCGGTCCACTGCCACGCGACGGCCGTCTCGACCTGGCCGATCGCCGAGAACAGGTTCGACGGCTTCACGGCCTCGGAGAACGGCTGACCCGACGTGTCCGACAGCGTCAGCGGAATCATGACCACCGCACTCAGCGCCCACACGAACGCCGCGTGCGACGCCGTCCGGATCGCGCGGTAGCCGTCGACGTCGAGCACACCCGTCTTCTGCGGCGGCACCATGAAGGCCGCGAACAGCAAGGAACCGATCGCGATGACCGCGGCGACCTCACTGACGGCACGCAGCGCCGGCAGTCCGTAGGTGGTGAGCGGGCCCGGGTCGGGGATACCCATGAGCACCAGCGCCTGCGACGCCGACATGGCGACCACCAGCGCGGCGACCAGGCCGGCGAAGACGCCGCTGACCGCGAAGAACAGGCCGGAACCGGGACGGGACGAGGGAACGGGAGCGTGCTCGGTCTGCTCACGCACGGGTGTTGCCATGGCTACCAGGGTAGGACCTACGACAATCTGTCGGACTCGTGCCTCACCCGATCCTCGGCGGCCCGGAGTGATCGCGCACCACCGACGATCGCCAGCATCTCCCCCAGCGCCTCCACCGTGTGCGCGGGGAGAAAGTCGTCGCAGTACGGCAGTGCCGCGGCCATCGATCTCGCGACCGGCTCGAAACCCGGTGCGGCGGCGCGGGGATTGAGCCAGACGAGTCGGTGCGCCCGCCGCCCGACCCGCGCCACCGCCCGCGCCAGGTCGGCCGGGTCGTCGCTGTCCCAGCCGTCGGAGGCGATGATCACGACCGCGCCCCGCAGTGCCGCACCATGTGGCGAGGACAACAGTGTGGCGAGACTCCCGGCGATGTGCGTGCCGCCGAATCGGTCGACGACGCGCTCCGTCGCACGCTCTGCCGCAACCTCTGCGCTGCGATGCGCGAGCATCGGCGTCAAGCGAGTGAGCCGAGTCGAGAACGCGAAGACCTCGGCGTCCCCGGCCCGGGACCGGATCACTGCGGCCCGCATCAGATGCAGGTACACGTCGGCGTACCCACGCATCGACCGGCTCACGTCGCACACCAGCACGATCCGGCGCGGGCGCACGCGGGGCCCGGACCGCACCACCCGGATCGGTTCGAACCCCGTTTCCCGGGCGCGGCGCATCGTCGCTCGCAGATCGACCCTGCCGTGGCGGCGGCGTTCGCGGCGACGACTCGGCCGCACGGGCCACCGCCGGCGCGTGTCCTCGAGCCGACGCCCGAGCGCCCGCAGATCCGCGTCGCGAAACCTCTCGAAGGCCTCGGCGGCGAGATCCTCGAGCGGGCTCGGCAGCCGCATCGTGACGCCGAACCCGTCCTGACCCGTCGCGGTGACGTCGTCGGCGGGCACGCCCCCACGCGTCGCCCACGGCAGCGCGGCCACGGACCGTCCGGTCCCCTCGTGCAGCGGCGCACCGGACTCCGCGCGGGTTCGTCCGGTCTGCGTGTCCCGTCCGGCGGAGCGGGCCGCGGGATCGAGCGCGAGGACCGCATCCTCGAACACCGACGTGAACACCGTGTTGAACGGGTCCAGATCGCTCTGCCTGCCGACGAGGGTGACGCGGGCAGCCCAGTAGAGTCGCCGCCGGTCCGTCGGCGGTAGCACCTGCAGCGCCTCGGTGAAACGGCCCGCCCCACTCGCCGACACCGCGATCCCGAACGCTCGGGCCCGCGCGACCAGCGCGACGGCGAACGCCGCCAGATCCACCCCGCGCAGCAGGGGCGCCCGGTGAGGCTGTGGTGTCACCGGCGCAACGACCGCAGGACGGAGAACACGACGGCCGCCGCGAGCGCCGCCGCGATCCACGGCAGTGCCCGGCGTGCGGCCCCGGCTCCGGCCAGGTCGACGAGATCGATGGGCGCGACGTCCGACTCGTCGACCACCGCGGTGAGCGACGTGACGCCGGTCGCCTCGCTGCCTCCGGCCTCCGGTGCCGCTGTCTCCGCCGACAGCCTGTCTTGGAGCGACGACGCGAACTGACCCATCAGCTTCGCGGACACCTGAGCGATCATTCCGCTGCCGAACTGCGCGAGCTTGCCGACCACCTTCATGTCGGTGTCGACCGTCACCCGCGTCGCACCGCCGTCCTCGTGCAGGCGGGCCGTGATCACGGCGGACGCGTTCCCGCTGCCGCGCTTCTCCTTGCCGCGCGCGTCGATCACCGCTGTGTGCGACGCCGCGTCCTTCTCGGTGAAAGCGGCGCGGCCGGCGAACTCGGTCGTGACGGGACCGACCTTGATCTTGACGGTGCCGAGGTAGTCGTCGCCCTCGCGGCCCGTCATCCGCGCGCCCGGCAACAGCGGCGCGATGCCTTCGAGGTCGGTCAGCACGTCCCACGCGCGATCGATGGGCGCGTCGACCGTGAATTCGTCCGCAATCTTCATCGTCGTCCTCTCCTACGGTCTCACCGCTCTGCGTATGCGCTCACCGCGTCGGTGAGCACGGTCCGGTCGTCGGGGGTCTTCGCGATCGCGCCGATGCTCGCGAGCGCAGTGGCGGGTACGAGTTCGGATGCCCCGAGCGCGGCGAGGGCCGAGACCCAGTCGATGGTCTCCGCCACCCCCGGAGCCTTGTCGAGGTCGAGAGTCCGCGCCGCGCGCACGAAGTCGGTGACGCTCGTGATCAGCGGTTCTGCGGCGCCGGGGACGGTGCGCCGCAGGATCGCCGCGGCCCGTGCCGGCTCCGGATAGTCGATCCAGTGGTAGAGACAGCGCCGCCGCAGCGCGTCGTGCAGATCACGGCTGCGATTGGACGTCAGCACGACGATCGGCGGGCGGTCCGCGGCGAACGTACCGATCTCGGGCACCGTCACCGACGCTTCGCCGAGGAACTCGAGCAGCAATGCCTCGAATTCATCGTCGGCGCGGTCGATTTCGTCGATCAGGAGCACCGGCGGCAGTGCCCCGCGATGGCGCACACACCGCAGGATCGGACGTTCGAGCAGGAACCGCTCGGTGAACAGATCCGCTTCCTCGAGTCGCTCACCGCGTGCCTCGGACAGGCGGACGGCCAGCAGTTGGCGCTGGTAGTTCCAGTCGTACAGGGCTTCGTCGGCGGCGAGGCCCTCGTAACACTGCAGGCGCACCAGCGGGGTACCCAACGCGGCGGCGAGTGCCTTGGCCGCAGTCGTCTTCCCCACCCCGGGTTCCCCTTCGAGCAGCAGCGGCCTGCCCAGTCGCAGCGCCAGGAACAGCGCGGTGGCGGTGCCCTCGTCGAGGAGATAGTCCTGAGCGTCGAACCTGCGGATCAGGTCGTCGACGTCGGGAACGATCGCGGTGCCGGCGTCGGTCACGAGGCGTCCCGGTCCTGATCGAGCAGCGCCCGGTACTCATCCCATGTGTCGACGTCGAGGGGGATCCGTCCCTCGGCCGGCACCTCGAACCTCTCGACGTCCTCGCGGTCGAACAGCTTCCATACGGCCTTGTCGCCGTACAGCCGGGCCAGGTCACCGAACACGCCGCGCCCCAACCACAGCGGATGGCCCGGACCGTCGTCGTACCGGCACAGACCGATGTTCTCGAGCCGCCCTCGCGCGACGAGTGCCCGCACCGTCGAGGGGTGCACCCCGGGTTGGTCGCCGAGCATCAGCACGATCCCCGATGCGAGCGGGTCGATTTCCGGCAGCGCGGCTTTCACCGATGCCGAGCAGCCGCTGCCGGCGTCCGGGCAGTGCGTGACGGTGCAACCGCACAGGTTCACGAGATCCTCGATGGCCTCCGCGGAGCCGGGCACCGCCACCAGCAACTGGTGGAATCGGCACGCGCGGGCGACGGTGAGGGTCGCGTCGAGCAGGGTGGCTCCCCGATACGGCAGAAGCTGTTTCGGCCGGCCCAGCCTGCGCGAGGCTCCGGCGGCGAGGACGAGTCCCGTCACGAACATCGCGCACGCTCCTTCTCGTAGGCGCGGCGGCACCCGGGTGCGCAGAACCAGTAGTCCTCGCCGTCGACCTGCAGGTGCGGCGTCTCGGTGTCGACGGTGACGGTCATCCCGCAGACAGGGTCGATCACCGTCAGAGCCGCGTCCCGTTCCGCCGCAACCGTCGTCGGAGCCGAACCCAACTGCTCGACGCGGATCGCACGGACCAGTTCCGCGGCGATCGCCACCGCGATCTCCCCGGGCGTGCGGGCGCCGATCGCCAGCCCTGCCGGGGTGTGCACCACCGCACGTTCCACAGCGTCGAGTTCGAGTTCGTCGAGGATCGCGGCGCCGCGCTTACTGCTCGCGACCAGCCCGACGTATCCGGCACCACCGGCGAGTGCTTCACGGATCACCGTGGGTTCGTCGCCGCCGAGACTGGCGACGATCACGGCGGCCTCCCCGCCGTCGGCGGCCGTCCCGCGGCAGACGTCGACGTCGAGCAGGCCGAGCACTCGGGCGACGGCGTCGGCGACGGGCGTCGCACCGACTACCCGCACGATCGGGGCGGGCAGACGCGGCTCGAGGAAGATCTCCATCGCCCCGCCGGACAGGCACGGGTTCACGACCACCTGGGCGCCGGGCACGTCGGGGTACCCGGGCCCGTCGTCGGGCAGAATCCGCAGCAGGACGCTCTCCCCCGTCTCGAGCGCGTCGATCGCAGCCTGACGTACCGAGTTCTGCGCACAGTGACCGCCGACGAAACCCTCGATCGTGCCGTCCGGCAACACGATCGCGCGGTCACCCGACCTCGTCGATGTCGGCTGCTGCGCACGCACCACCGTTGCGCGGACGAACGGCCTACGCTCGTCCGCCAGTTCCGCGGCGCGCGCTGTCAGGTCCATGCGAACTCCTTGCTCAGATCGGCGGGGTTGCGCGACCCTGCATCGCCTCCCACACCCTCGACGGCGTCAACGGCATGTCGGCGTGCCGCACCCCGAACGGTTTCAACGCGTCGAGGACGGCATTCACCACGGCCGGTGGTGAACCCACGGTGGCGCTCTCCCCGATCCCCTTGGCACCGATCGGATGGTGCGGCGACGGAGTCACCGTGAAGCCGGTTTCGAGGCGCGGCACCTCGAGTGCGGTCGGGATCAGGTAGTCCATGAACGAGCCACCGAGACAGTTGCCGTCCTCGTCGAATGCGACGATCTCCATGAGCGCCATGCCGATTCCGTCGGTGATGCCGCCGTGCACCTGCCCCTCGATGATCATCGGGTTGATGCGGGTACCGCAGTCGTCGACGGCGAGGAAGCGGCGCACGGTCACGTGCCCGGTGCCTGGATCGATGTCGACGACACAGAAGTAGGCGCCGTACGGGTAGGTGAGATTCTCGGGGTTGTAACAGATCTGGGCCTCCAGGCCGCCCTCGAGACCGTCCGGGAGATCTCCGGCCCCGTACGAACGCATCGCGATGTCCTGGATCGTGACGGCGGCGGACGGGTCGCCCTTCACCTGGAAGGCACCGCCGTGGTCGTCGTCCTTCACCCATTCCAGGTCCGCCACCGACACCTCGAGCATGCCCGACGCGATGATCCGCGCCTTGTCCCGAACCTTGCGCGCCACCAGTGCCGCCGCCGCGCCGGACACCGGCGTCGACCGACTGCCGTACGTGCCGAGCCCGAAGGGGGTGTTGTCGGTGTCGCCGTGGACCACGTCGATGTCGTCGGGCGGGATCCCGAGTTCCTCGGCGACGATCTGCGCGAACGTAGTTTCATGCCCCTGCCCCTGGGACTGCACCGAGATCCGGACGACGGCCTTGCCGGTGGGGTGGACGGTGAGCTCGCAGCCGTCGGCCATGCCGAGCCCGAGAATGTCCATGTCCTTGCGCGGGCCGGCGCCGACGGCCTCGGTGAAGAACGACATCCCGATGCCCATCAGCTCGCCGCGCTCGCGCCGTTCGGCCTGCTCGCGGCGCAGGGTGTCGTAGCCGACCATGTCCATGGCCTTGCGCATCGTGGTCGCGTAGTCGCCGGAGTCGTACTGCCATCCGGTCTTCGACGTGTACGGAAACTGTTCCGGCCGCAGCAGATTTCGCAGTCTCAGCTCCGCCGGGTCCATCTCGAGGTCGAACGCGAGACAGTCGACCAGTCGCTCGACGAGATACACGGCCTCGGTGATACGGAACGAGCACGCGTACGCGACGCCGCCGGGTGCCTTGTTCGTGTAGACCGCGGTCATGTGGCAGTACGCGGCCTCGAGGTCGTAGCTTCCGGTGAACACCCCGAAGAAGCCGGCCGGATACTTCACCGGCGACGCCGTGCCGTTGAAAGCGCCGTGGTCGGCGAGGACGTCGGTGCGGATCGCGAGGATCTTGCCCTCCGACGTCGCGGCGATCTCGCCGATCATGATGTAGTCCCGCGCGAAGCCGGTGCTGGTGAGGTTCTCGCTGCGGTCCTCCATCCACTTCACGGGCTTGCCGGTGAGCAGCGACCCGACGATCGCGCACACATAACCCGGATAGATCGGTACCTTGTTGCCGAAGCCGCCACCGATGTCCGGTGAGACCACCCGGATCTTGTGTTCGGGTAGCCCCGCCACCAGGGCGTACAGCGTCCGATGAGCGTGTGGCGCCTGGCTCGTCGACCACAGAGTGAGCTTGCCGTCCACCGCGTCGTAATCCGCGACCGCGCCGCACGTCTCCATCGGCGCGGGATGCACACGCGGATAGACGATCTCCTGGCGCAGCACGACATCGGCCTGCGCGAACACGGCGTCGGTGGCAGCGGAATCGCCGGTCTCCCAGTCGAAGCAGTGATTGTCGGCCTTGCCGTCGAGGTCGGTGCGGATGACGGGGGCGTCGGGCGAGAGCGCTGTCCGGGCGTCGATCACCGGGTCGAGGATCTCGTACTCGACGTCGATGAGTTCGAGGGCGTCGCGCGCCGAATACCGGTCCTCGGCGACCACGAACGCGACCTCCTGCCCCTGGAAGCGCACCTTGTCCGTCGCGAGCACCGCCTGCACGTCGTTCGACAGCGTCGGCATCCACGCCAGGCCCTTCTCGGCCAGGTCGGCTCCCGTGACGACCGCGGCGACCTTCGGGTGCGCCTGCGCCGCAGTGACGTCCACCCGCACGACCCGTGCGTGCGCGACCGGCGAACGGAGAATCGCCAGGTGCAGCATGCCCGGTAGCTGGACGTCGTCGACATAACGGCCCCGGCCCCGGATGAACCGCGGGTCCTCCTTGCGGAGCATGCGGCCGTGTCCGCACGGCTTGCCGTCGTTGGAGACACGCTCATCGGCGTCGCTGTCCGGAACCTCCTCGAGCGCGGTCACGACGCGCCTCCCGTCGTCACCGTGTCGGTGGTCGCGCCGCCATGCTCGGCCGCCCAGCGGACCGACCGGACGATCGTGGTGTAGCCGGTGCAGCGGCAGATCTGACCCGAGATGGCCTCACGGATGGTCTGCTCGTCGGGGTCCGGATCACGGTCGAGCAGCGCTCGCGCGGTGATCATCATGCCGGGTGTGCAGAACCCGCACTGCAGGCCGTGACACTGCATGAAGCCCTCCTGCACCGGGTCGAGGACGCCGTCGGTGGCCAGCCCCTCCACGGTGCGGACCTCACGCCCGCCGGCCATCACGGCGAGCATGGTGCACGACTTCACCGGCTCACCGTCCACCGAGACCACGCACGTGCCGCAGTTACTGGTGTCGCAGCCCCAGTGCGTCCCGGTCAGGCCCAGCCGGTCCCGCAGGAAGTGCACCAGCAACAGACGCGGTTCCACATCGTCGGTGACCTCCGTGCCGTTGACCGTCATCGTCACCTGCATGTCACGACTCCGTCCGTCCGTTGCGTGCTCGTTCGGCGGCCGTCCGCAACGACCGAACGGTCAGTTCCCCTGCAAGATGCCGCTTGTAGGCGGCGGTCCCACGCGAGTCGGTGACGGGATCGCATGCCTGCCCGGCCAGTTCGCCGGCGCGCCGGAAGTTGTCCTCGTCGGCCGGTTGTCCTCGCAGCACGTCCCCGATGTCGGCCAGCCGATCCGCGTCCGGCACCACCGCGGTGAGCCCGAGTCGCGCCTCCCCGACCCGGTCGCCGTCCAGTCGGATCGCGGCGCCCGCGGCGGCGATCGCCCAATCACCGACCCGCCGTTCCACTTTCGTGTAGGCACTCGATCCCGACGGCACTCGCGGAATCCGAATTTCCGTCAGGATCTCGTTGCTGCGGACCGCGGTCTCGTACGGGCCGACGAGGAACTCGTCCATCGGCACCTCCCGCACCCCGGTCGGCCCCCGGATCACGCACACGGCGCCGACCACCGAGCACACCGTCGTCAGGTCCTCGGCCGGATCCGCCTGGCACAGCGAACCGCCGATGGTGCCGCGGTTGCGGACCACCGGGTCGGCGATCACCCGCTCGGCGTCCCGGAAGATCGGGAACAGCGCGGCCAGGTCGTCGGATTCGAGGATCTGCCGATGGCGGGCCATCGCCCCGATCCGAACCTCACCCGATTCGACGGTGATATGACCGAGTTCGCCGACGAGGTCGTTGATGTCGATGAGGTACTCGGGATTCGCGAGCCGCAGCTTCATCATCGGCAGCAGACTGTGGCCGCCCGCTACTATCCTCGCCTCGTCGCCCAGGCGATCCAGCAGCGCGATCGCGTTCTCGACGTCGGTGGCACGCTCATATTCGAACAGTCCCGGAACCTGCATAGTGGCACTCCTCACAGCACCGGATACCTTCCAGCGTGTGCCCGGTCCGGTCGAGCGTCAAGCGCGATTCAGCGAATCCTTGATTCCGGCGCCGAATCGGTCGTCCCGATCATCCGGTTTTCTCGTGATGAATGCGTCCGCGCAGGTCACGCAGGGGCAACCCGCCTCCGCCCCAGCGCCGCGCGATGATCTCGGCGGCGATCGACACCGCGGTCTCCTCGGGGGTCCGGGCGCCCAGGTCCAATCCGATCGGACTCGACAGCCGGGACAGTTCGGCCTCCGTGAGACCGGCCTGACGCAGACGGTCCACGCGGTCGAGGTGCGTGCGCTGCGAGCCCATCGCCCCCACGAACCCGACCTCCGGGAGCCGAAGCGCGACCTCGAGCAGCGGGACGTCGAACTTGGGGTCGTGGGTGAGCACACAGATCACGGTGCGGCCGTCGATCGTGCCCGCCTCCGACTGCGCCGCCAGGTAGCGGTGCGGCCAGTCGACCACCACCTCGTCGGCGGTCGGGAACCGTGTCGCGGTGGCGAACACCTCCCGCGCGTCACACACAGTCACCCGGTAGCCGAGGAACGCGCCCTGCCGGGCGACCGCGGCCGCGAAGTCGATCGCCCCGAACACCAGCATCCGCGGCGGCGGTGCATAGCTGGAGACGAACACCCGCAACCCCTCGCCGCGGCGCTGCCCGTCCGGCCCGTACCCCAGCACCGCCGTCCGGCCCGCCGCGAGCAGGCCCCGCCCGTCGTCGGTGACCGCATGGTCCGCACGCTCGGAACCCAGTGTCCCCGTCGTCCCGTCGGGACGGACCACCAGATGCCGACCGACGCGCGCGGGGTCGGCATGTTCGACGACCGTGGCCACTGCCACCGGTCGTCGCGCCTCGATGTCCGCGGCGACGTCGCCGAGCTCCGGGAACGTGATGCGGGAGACGGATTCGACGAAGACGTCCAGGATTCCGCCGCACGTGAGACCCACCGCGAAGGCATCGTCGTCGGTCACGCCGTAACGCTCGAGCACCGGCGTGCCGGTCTCGACCACCTCCGCCGCCAGTTCGTACACCGCGCCCTCGACGCACCCACCGGAGACGGACCCGGACACGCGGCCGTCCGGCGCGACCACCATCGCCGCGCCCGGGGCCCGCGGCGCGGAGTGGAAGGTGGCTACCACGGTGGCGAGCCCGGCCGACTCGTCCGCACGCCAGATTGCGAGCAGATCGGACAGGACGTCGCGCATCGCATCAGCCTCCAGCCCCGGCCGTCGCCGCAGGTGAGACCGGTCCATTCGCAGATGTCGATCTTTCTCCGCCCGTACCCTCGTGGGGGTGACACCCGCTCAACTGCGAGCCTATTCCGCGGTGGTGCGGCTCGGATCGGTTCGAGCGGCAGCGCGTGAATTGGGCATGACCGATTCGGGCGTCTCCATGCATATCGCCCAGCTCCGCAAAGAGCTCGACGATCCCCTCTACTGCCGACGGCCGTCGGGCCTGGCCTTCACGCCGGGCGGACTGCGCCTCGCGAGCCGGGCCGTCGAGATCCTCGGTCTGCAACAGCAGACGGCGCTCGAGGTCAGCCAGGCCGGCCGCGGACGGCGCCTGTTGCGTCTGGCCGCCTCTCCCCTGTTTGCCGAGCACGCCGCGCCGGGACTGATCAATCTGTTCGCGGGGCGGGCGAAGGATCTGTCGGTGGAACTGAGTGTCCATCCGGTCCGCCAGTTCGCGAGCCTGATCGCATCCCGGGCCGTCGACGTCGCGCTCGGACCGCGGATCGCCGGCATCTCCGAACCGCTGTGCGTCCATCCGTTCCTGCAGTACGAGGTGCTCACCGTGTGCGCGCCGGACAACCCCCTGGTCCACACCCGGCCCGCCCGCAACACCCTGCGCAAGCAGAACTGGTTTCTCGGTCCGGCGGCGGCGGGCGGAGAGGGCGCTACCCGCCACCTGCTGCGGGCCCTCGACATTCCCCGCGAACGCCAGCGGATCTTCCAGAGCGACGCGGCGGCCCTCGACGCGGTGCGACGGTCACCCTCCCTCGGGATCGCACTCGGGTTCTCCGTCAACGACGAACTCGCCTCCGGCACGCTCGCCCTCGTCGACGGCCACGACTTGCGCGGCACCGGCGAATGGTGCGCCACCACACTGCAACACCAGCAACTCCAGCCCGCCGCCTCGGAACTCCTGCACTTCGTCAGCACACCCCGCTGCATCCAGGCGATGATCCGCGGCACCGGTGTCGAGGCCACACACTTCAAACCCAAGGTGCACGTCACACTGTGGAGCTGACCCCGGATGCACGAATCACACCGATTCAGCGGGTATGCTCTTGCCCGCGCCTCCGTAGCTCAGTTGGATAGAGCAAGAGCCTTCTAATCTCTAGGTCGCAGGTTCGATTCCTGCCGGGGGCACTTCAGAGGGTGCGTTCACAGGAAAGCCCGACCGGATTCGTTTACCGCGTGGCCGAAAGCTCCGGCGACCACCGCTCGAGTCCGCCTCGCGTCATGCATCTGTCCGCAGCGTGACATCTCCGGCATTAGCGGCTAGCTTTTCGGCGTCCGGTAGATATCGCCGTGCAGCCACTTTCCCGTGAAGGAGTTAGCTATGGGTTCGTTATCCGAGTTCACGCTGGTCGAGAACATTGCGGGTTTTGTGAGCTGGGCTTTCGGAAGTCTCGTTCTCCTCGGCCTCGCCGGTGCACTGACCTCTGCTAGCTGACTGCAGGCGCTGGACCATTTCGTTTCTGCCGTGACGTCGGCGTCGGGCTGATGCGTCTCCGGACGCGCGGCCTGATCGCGAAGAGCCCGGACGCGGGGCCCCATGAGCGCCACGAACGAACGACGCATGCACATCCCCTCGGCTGTCCGATCAGAGACCCTGGATCGCCGAAACCTGGCACCCACAGCGCGATTTCGACGTGAATCGCGAACGGCCCGCCCCCGGATACCAGGGACGGGCCGCGTCGTCACGAACTCAGTGTGCTCACTCCGGACTCTCGACGAATCCCTCGGGAGTCTGGAAGCCGTCGAGCCGCTGCTCACCGGTGACCGCCGGGTCGGGGCGATCGACCGTGTCGGTGGACGCAATCTGCATGCCACTCAGGTCGGCCTTCATGTAGATCACGTTGTAGCGGTCCCACGTGGTCAACACGAAGTAGAGGTTCTTGTCGCCGTTCTTGTTGGACCACGGATGCATGAACCCGCCGTACAGCGACGGCAGTGCGGCCGAACCGATCAACGTCTGCGTGCCACTCCAGTTGATCAGATCCGACGACTGACGGATCTTCAAACCACCCAGATCGGTGTACATGGCGACGTACTTGTTCAAGTACGGATTCCACTGCACCGACAGTTCACTGACGTTGCCCCGGATCACCGGAACGGCGTCGGCGATGTTCTGACTCCACCCCGTGTTGGTCCGGTACTCGTAGGCACCCAGATTTCGGATGTCCGACTTGGGTACACGTGCGAGACGCGCCTCCCCGGATCGACCTGAGGGAGTGCCGAACTCGTAGATGTAGTTGCTGTCGGCACCCCGTCCGGGAACGAAGGCGCTCATCTGCCAGTCGAAGTTGCGCTCCGAGAGCGCGGGTACCTCGACGGGGAGGGTGACGGGGAGGTTGAGTCGAACGGTGGCGGGGTCCGTGATCCAGCTCTCGCCGTTGTCGCCCGAGTAGGCGAGCCCGGAGTAGTTGGTGGTCCACTCGCCCGGTTTGTCCCACGAGCGGACGGACATCCAACGGACGTACTGCGTTCCGTCGACGGCGACGCCACCGGTCGGAATGACGGTGAACTCAGGGTTGGCCAGCTCTCCGGGCCCATTCGAAATCAGGCCCTTGATGACCTGCCTCGAGAAGTTCTCCACCGGAGGCAGAGCCATCGGCGAGTTGTCGATCCGCATGCCGTCGGCCAGCGATGCGTCATCACTGCGGAACAGGACGTTGCTGCGCCACTGATCGCCCTCGATGCCGCAGTCGCCGACGGTGTCGCCGAAGGCCATCAGAACTTCCCCGGCTCCGTTGTCCCACATGATCCCGAGGTCGGTGCCGGCGACACTGAAGCGGTTGATCGTGTTGTTGGGGCTGCCCGGCCCCGTGACCATTTCGAGCGCCTTGGTCTTACCGGTCAGCACCGGCAGTGCGCCGTTCGGCGCACCCGTGATCCAGGGCAGCGAATTGGCCAACGAGCCTGTCGCGCTACCCAAACTCCCGGCGCCGAGGCTCCCCAAGCTGCCCGAACTCCCCCCGCCCTGACCGCACGGCCCCCCTGCGGCGGTTGCCGGCGTCGCCATCGCAACCGACAGACCCGCGGTGACCGCGGCGGCAGACAGCGCTGCGGCCCATCTCCGATTTGTCCCTCTCACAGACTGTTCCCCTTTCAGCAGGACGAGGGAGCCAACCCGAAAGCGGCCCGACCGCTGTATCCCCCGAGGACGTGCGTTTACCAATGACCAAACCATGAAAACCCACAGGACGCGTGTTTCTGGTGGGACTGCTGTGAAAATTGAGCTCCAACCGAGACCCCGCCTGGCGGCCGACAACGTCGGCGACCCACCCCGGCCCCCCGATCTTCGCAAACGTGTAACACGATGTTCACACGTGGCTAATCTCACTTTCCGCAGGTAACCGTCGAAGTGTAGGCCCTGTGCGGACTATCGTGTAACGGAAAGATTAATAAGTTCTCACGGGAAACAGGTAGGTGAATGTTGTCTGTACGCGACCGCGTTGAGGAGATCTACAAGCAGGTCCTGCTCCGCAATGCCGGCGAGCCCGAGTTCCATCAGGCGGTCGCCGAGGTCTTCGAGTCCCTCACCGTGGTGCTCGATCGTCACCCCAACTACGCCGACAGCGCTCTGATCGAGCGCCTGTGCGAGCCCGAGCGGCAGATCATCTTCCGCGTCCCGTGGCAGGACGACAACGGCAACATTCACGTCAACCGTGGCTTCCGGGTGCAGTACAACAGCGTGCTCGGCCCCTACAAGGGCGGCCTGCGCTTCCACCCGAGCGTCAATCTCGGCATCGTCAAGTTCCTCGGCTTCGAGCAGATCTTCAAGAACTCCCTGACCGGCCTGCCCATCGGCGGCGGCAAGGGCGGCTCCGACTTCGACCCCAAGGGCAAGTCCGAGTCCGAGATCATGCGCTTCTGCCAGTCGTTCATGACCGAACTGCAGCGCCACATCGGCGAGTACACCGACGTTCCCGCCGGTGACATCGGTGTCGGCGGCCGCGAAATCGGCTACCTGTTCGGCCAGTACAAGCGCCTCAACAACTCCTACGAGTCGGGTGTCCTCACGGGCAAGGGCCTCACCTGGGGCGGCTCGATGGTCCGCAAGGAGGCCACCGGCTACGGTGCCGCGTACTTCGTCGCCGAGATGATGGCCGCCAAGGGCGATTCCGTCGAGGGCAAGAAGGCCGTCGTGTCCGGTTCGGGCAACGTCGCGATCTACGCCATCAAGAAGCTCCACCAGCTCGGCGGCACGGCCATCGCCTGCTCCGACTCCTCGGGCTACATCGTCGACAACAACGGCATCGACCTCGACCTCCTCAAGGAGATCAAAGAGGTCCGTCGCGGCCGCATCTCCGAGTACGTCGACGAGCGTCCCGACGCCCAGTACTTCCCGGGTGGCAACATCTGGAATGTGCCGTGTGACATCGCACTGCCGTGTGCCACGCAGAACGAGCTGGACGACGTCTCGGCGAAGTCCCTGGTCAACAACGGCGTCAAGGCTGTCGCCGAGGGCGCCAACATGCCCACCACGCCGGGCGGCATCGCGGTGTTCCGCGAGGCCGGTGTCGGGTTCGCTCCGGGCAAGGCCGCCAACGCCGGTGGTGTCGCCACCTCCGCGCTGGAGATGCAGCAGAACGCTTCGCGTGACTCCTGGGACTTCGACTACACCGACGCGCGTCTCGAGAAGATCATGCGCGGCATCCACGAGCGTTGCATCAACACCGCCGCCGAGTACGGCAAGCCGGGCGACTACGTCCTGGGCGCCAACATCGCCGGCTTCGTGAAGGTCGCCGACGCCATGTTCGCCATGGGCGTCATCTGATCTCTCCGTACACGGAATCGGGCCCGGCACCTTCACAGGTGCCGGGCCCGATTTCTTTGTACCGCTTCAGCTCTCGTCGGTCGCTGTCCGCTCCCGATCCTCGCGAGCCTTCTGCGCCGCCTCACGCATCTCGATGCCGTCGGTGATCCAGTCCCCCACCTCCCGCGTGACGTCCCGGACGGCGCCCGCGATGATCACCGCGATCTTGCCGACGTGTGTGGCCGCGGACTCGGTGAGTTCCTGCACCGTGTCCTTGCTTCGCTCGAACTTCCCCACCATGTTCGACGTGCCTCTCATGCAGCGGTTTTCCGACGCTCGACGATAACACCGCTCACCGGCACCCGGCCGACGAGCGAGGGCGGCAGCGCCAACCGGAAGATCTTGGCCCACACGCTGCCGATCTGCCGGAAGAAGCCACCGGTGTTGTAGGGCAGGCCGTAGCGCTCGCACAGCTCCCGAACTCGCGGTGCCATCTCCGGGTACCGATGGGCCGGGATGTCCGGGAACAGGTGGTGCTCGATCTGATGTGACAGGTTGCCGGACATGATGTGGAACAACGGGCTTCCGGAGATGTTCGCACTACCGAGCATCTGACGCAGATACCATTGACCGCGCGTCTCGTCGGCGGTCTCGTCCTCGGTGAAACTCTGTACCCCGGAGGGGAAATGGCCGCAGAAGATGATCGAGTACGCCCACACGTTTCGAACCACGTTCGCGGTCGCGTTCCCGAGTAACGTCGAGACGAACAGCGGGCCCGACAGTGCCGGGAACAGCACGTAATCCTTGAGCACCTGTCGTCCGGCCTTGCGCCACCACCCCTGCACCAGCGGTTTGACGTCGACCCAGTTCCGCTTTCCCTGGACCACGTTCTCGGCCTCGAGGTCGTGCAGCATCACGCCCCACTCGAACAGGAACATCAGCGCCGTCGCATAGACCGGATTGCCCAGGTAATAGGGGTTCCAGCGCTGGGTCTCGTCCATCCGCAGGATGCCGTAGCCGATGTCTCGATCGCGGCCGACGATATTGGTGAACGTGTGGTGCAGGTAGTTGTGCGAGTGCTTCCACTGATCCGCCGGACACACGGTGTCCCACTCGAACACCCGCGAGTTCAGTCCTGGTTCACGCATCCAGTCGTACTGACCGTGCATGACATTGTGCCCGATCTCCATGTTGTCGAGGATCTTCGAGATCGACAGTGCCCCGACGCCCGCGAGCCAGAACGGTGGCAGGAACCCGAGGTACATGAGACCGCGGCCCGCCACCTCGAAGCCGCGCTGCGCCTTGATGATCCGATAGATGTACTCGCGATCGGCGGCGCCGAGATCGGCGACCACCTCGGCGCGGAGCGCGTCGAGTTCTCGGCCGAGTTCCTCGACGTCGTCGTAGCCGATGACCGACAGTTCGGCACCGGGCCGATCGATGTCACGCGTGCCGAACCGCAGGAACCCGGGTATCGGCAGGAAGCTGGGAACGCTGATTCCGAACATGGTTTCTCCTCCTGGTCGTGGCGGCCGGCGTGGTCAGACGTCGATCTCGACGTCGCCGACCGGCGCGGAGATGCACAGCTGGATCGACTGATCCGGGTCGTCGTGTGTTTCGCCGGTGCGAACGTTGCGGGTGCGCCCTGACCGTTTGACCGCGGTGCAGGAGAAGCAAATTCCCATCCGGCAGCCGTACTCGGGCTGCAGGCCCGCCGCCTCCGCCTGCTCGAGCAGGCTGGTCCCGGTGTTCTCCGTCGTCACGCCGCTGCGGGTAAACGACACAGCACCACCTGTCGGGCCGACCGGTTCCGGAGACGCGATTCGAAACTGTTCAGTGTGCATGCGTTCACCGAATCCGCGGAGGTCCAGATGCTCCCGCAACGCCGCGGAGAGCGTGTCCGGTCCGCACACGAACACCTCCGATTCCGGCCCGAACCACGGTGCGACGTCGTCGAGGTGCTCGCGATCGAACCTCCCCTCGGCCGACGTCTCGACGATGCGGACGTCGAGGCCGCCGTGTGCCTGACCGAGCGACCGCAGTTCACCGAGCACCGGGACGTCGTCGAGCGTGCGCGCGTAGTGCAGGAAGGCGATCCGGCCGACGAAACCCTCGTCGACGAGGGTGCGCAGCATCGCCAGTACCGGCGTGATGCCGCTGCCGCCGCTGACGAGGACGATCTCCCGTGGCCGCGGCTGCGGGAGCGCGAATTCTCCTGCAGCGGTAGATAGGTCGACCACCATCCCCTCGTTTGCGTGGCGGACGAGATATTGCGACACCAGGCCACCCGGATGCGCACGCACGATCAACTCGATCGCATCGCTGCGCTCCGAACCGGTCGGCGAGTAGCAGCGGGTGTGACGAACCCCGTCGATCACGACACCGACCTGCACGAACTGCCCGGCGACGTACCCCCGCCAGTGGCGCGTGGGACGCAATCCGAGCACGACCGAATCCGGCGTCGGGCGCGCTACCCGCACGACGCGGGCGCGCATCTCGCGCGCTGTCGCCATCGGGTCCAGCAGTTCGAGATAGCGGTCGACGGCGTGGGGTGTAGCGAGCGCCTCGAACAGCGACAGCAGCCGTCGACGCCTCGGTCGCGTGGGGGAACTCGTCGTCATGATCATCTCCTTACGAGAGATTTTCAGTGCACACTCGTACACTCATTAGTGTGAACGCCGTTACCCCATACCTGTCAATCCCGGAGAAACGTGACACCGGTCACTTGCCGGTTGCGTCGGGCGGTCGATACCGGTGCCTACACTCGACGCCGTGACCGAACCGGTGGAGACGCGCGCGCAGCGCAAGGAGCGCACGCGGCAGGCGCTACTGGACCGGGCGCTCGAACTACACGCCGACCGCAGCTTCGCGAGTGTGAGCCTGCGCGAGGTCGCGCGTGCCGCCGGCATCGTGCCCACGGCCTTCTACCGCCATTTCGCGTCGATGGACGAACTCGGCGTCGCGCTGGCCGAGGACAGCATGCGGGTGCTCCGGCGGATGCTGCGCGACGCCCGACGCACGCCGAGCACCAAGAATGCGCAGGCGTCGCTCGAGATCCTCGTCCGACAGGTGCGCGCCCACGAGGCCGAGTTCCGATTCGTCGTCCACGAACGCTACGGCGGGGTGCCGGAGGTCCGGCGCGCGATCGCCACCGAGCTGCGCCTGTTCGTCAGCGAACTCACGATCGACCTCGGACGCCTGCCGGCGCTGGCCGACTGGGACGTCGAGGATCTCGAGATGGCCGCCGATCTCATCGTGCAGGCAATGCTCGCGGCGGTCGCCGACCTGCTGGATGTCACCCGCCCCGGATCCGCCGACGAACGCGCGGTGATCTTGCGCGCAGAGAAGCAACTACGCCTGGTCATGCTCGGCATCGGCGGCTGGAAACCCGCGCACACGTAGCGGTTCCGCTACCGTGGCGCCATGACTGCCGTTTCACGGATCGACCGAGTCCGCCTGGGCGAATTGACCTTCGACGTCACCGTCTCCGGACCGGACGACGGCACCCCGATCGTCCTGCTCCACGGGTTCCCCGAAAGCGCGGCCGCGTGGCGACCGGTGACACCGCGTCTGATCGGCGCGGGCCTGCGCGTGATCGCGCCCAACCAGCGCGGCTACTCCCCCGACGCCCGGCCCGAAATTGTCGAGGAATACCGCTTCGACCGCCTCGTCGGCGACGTCGTCGGCCTGCTCGACGCGTACGGTCTCGACTCGGCGCACCTGGTGGGCCACGACTGGGGCGCCGCCGTCGCTTGGCAGGTCGCGGGCACTCACCCGGACCGTGTCCGCAGTCTCACCGCCGTCTCCGTGCCGCACCCGGCGGCGTTCGGATGGGCGCTGCGCGAGGACGCCGATCAGCAGCGACGATCCGGCTATATCGGGCTGCTCCGACAGGAGGGGAAGGCCGAAACCGTTCTGCTCGATAATGACTCGCGGCGGCTGCGCGCCATGTTCGGCGACGGCAACGATCCCGAACTGATCGACGAGCACGTCCGTCTGCTGTCGCAGCCGGGCGCCCTGACCGCCGCGATGAACTGGTACCGGGCGATGACCCGCGAGTTCAACAACCTGCCGTCCGTCCGGGTGCCGACGACCTACGTGTGGAGCACCGCAGACCCGGCACTCGGACCCGCTGGCGCCAAGCGGTGCGCCGAGTTCGTGGACGCGCCTTACCGTTTCGTCGTGCTCGACGGCGCGAGCCACTGGATTCCCGAGGAGAACCCGGACGCGCTGGCCGACGCGGTCCTCGCGCGCGTGGCGCAGAGTTGACTCGCTGTCACGCGCGGAGCAACACCTCGAGTTCGTCGACGACGGCGTCGAGCGGCGCCGACGTGCCCTGCGCCTGGGCCATCACGAGCGCGCCCTCGAGCGCACTGACGACCAGCACGGACAGCGACACCGACCGTTCCTTCGGAACCCCGTCGTCGACGAGGCTCGCGGAGATCAGGGCACACCACTCGGTGAACGTCACTCCGGCGACCTCACGCGCGCCCCGCTCGGTGCCCAGTGCTGCTGCCACGATGGGGCATCCGGCCTCGTAGTCGGTGGCCTCGAGGCCCCGGCGCCACAGGTCGACGAGCGCCCGCAGCGCCGAGACGGTGTCGCCGGAATCGAGCACCCGCGCCACGCCTCGCCCCAGGTAGGCCGCCGCGGACCGGGTGGCCTCCTCGACGAGTTGCGACTTGCCACCGGGGAAGTGGTGGTAGATCGAGCCGCGAGGGGCGCCGCTGCGCGCGAGGACGTCGGCGAACGAGGTCGCCGCCACGCCCTGCTCGCGGATCAAGGCGACGGCGCTGTCGATCATCGCCGCGCGGGGCCCGCCCGCGGGATCCTGCCGCCTCGCCATGTCGTCGCCCTTCCGCCGTCGTCGGTTGCCCAGTGGTTCTATGTATGTTGTCATACTTAGAATCGGATCGTCACCCGTCAGGAGTTGTCGTGACCCAGATCGTCGCACCTACGCACCCGTTCGACGCAGCCGTCGAACTGTCCCCCGAATTGGGCGCGCCCGGCGTCTTTCTGGGCCACACCTCACCCGCATACGCGAACATGGTGGGCCCGTTCGGCGGCATCACTGCCGCGACCCTCCTGCGGGCGGTCCTCCGGCATCCCGAACGCCTCGGCGATCCACTCTCGCTGACCGTCAACTTCGCGGGCCCGATCGCCGACGGCGAGTTCGAGATCTCGGCGCGCCCCACCCGCACCAATCGGTCGACCCAGCACTGGAGCATCGAACTCGCACAGGACGGCGCCGTCACCACGACGGCCACCGCGGTATTCGGCATCCGACGCGAGACGTGGGCGTCCACCGAGATCACTGCACCGGCGGCGCCGCCCGCCGACGACGTTGCCGCCCAATCGTTCCCCGACTTCATCGCGTGGGCCCGCAACTACGACCTGCGCTTCGTCGAGGGCGCGGTTCCCGAACCCGAGGCGGGCGCGCAGCCGGGTTCGACCAGCACACTGTGGGTGCGCGACAACCCGCCGCGCCCGCTCGACTTCCCGGCACTGACGGCGCTGTGCGACGTCTTCTATCCGCGCGCGTTCCTGCGCCTGGGCCGCTACCTGGCCGCCGGCACGGTGTCGTTCACCGTCTACTTCCACGCCGATGCCACGCTCCTCGCGGCGCAGGCCGACGACGCAGTCCTGGGCACGGCCCGCGCGCAGCGATTCGGGAAGGGCTACTTCGACCAGTCCGCCGAGATCTGGGGCCGCGACGGAGCCCTGCTCGCCACGACGCACCAGTTGGTCTACTTCAAGGACTGAACCCGACGTATCCGGTCAGCCGGCGACGGATTCGGCAGAGTCCCGCTCGGGCGCACGCACCGCGAGCAGCGCGGCGAGGCCGACGGCGAGAACGACGAGCAATCCGACGATGCCGGCCCGGTCGGCGCCGAACCACCATGCGAAGAAGCCGAACAGGGTGGGGGCGAGAAAAGACACCGCCCGACCGGTGGTGGCATAGAGGCCGAACAACTGGCCTTCCCGGCCGGGTGGGGTGATGCGCGCGAGGAAGGTGCGCGACGAGGACTGCGCCGGCCCCACGAACAGGCACAGCAGGAGTCCGAAGATCCAGAACATGAGCGTGCCCGAGACCGCGATGAGCGCGATGCCGACGAGGATCATCGCTGCCAGCGATCCGGCGATGACGATCTTGGGCCCGATGCGGTCGTCGACGCGGCCGGCCACGATCGCACCGAGCGCGGCCACGACGTTGGCGGCGACACCGAACAGCAGGACACTGTCCGACGCCATCCCGTACACGTTGACGGCGAGCACGGCGCCGAAGGTGAACACCCCGGCGAGGCCGTCGCGGAACAGTGCGCTCGCGATCAGGAACGAGACGGTCCGGCGGTCGGCCGCCCACAGATCCTTCAGGTCCCGCCACAGGACGCGGTACGACTCGACGAATCCCGCTTTCGCGGCGCCGGGATCGGCTGCCGTGCGCGGCAGTTCGGGCACCGAGAAGAGCACCGGCAGGGCGAACACCGCGAACCACACCGCCGCCAGGAGCGCGACCAACCTGATGTTGAGGCCGCCGTCGGTGCTCAGGCCCAGCAGTCCTCGGCTGTCACCGTCGCCCGCGATGAACCCGAAATAGCACACCAGCAGCAGGACGATGCCACCGAAATAGCCCATGGCCCAGCCAAACCCGGACACCCGGCCGATGTTCTCGGGCGTGGACACCTGCCGCATCATCGCGTTGTACGGCACGCCGGCGAGTTCGAAGATCACCGAACCGATGCCGAGCAGCACCAACCCGAGCCACAGATAGTGGTAATCGTCGACGACGAGGAACATCGCGGCCATGGTCGCGACGGTCAGGAACGTGAGGATCGCGAGGGATCGTTTGCGACGACCGGCGGCATCGAATCGCTGACCGCTGACCGGCGCGAGAACGGCGATGAAGAAGCCTGCGATGCCGAGCGACCACCCGAGCCAAGTGCTCGCCGAGATCGATCCCGGAAGATCGTCGCCCACCGCATCGGTGAGATAGACCGAGAAGACGAACGTGACGATGACGGCATTGAACGCCGCCGAACCCCAGTCCCACAGGCCCCACGCGGCGACCTGGCGACGCGTCGCCGCCTGCCCGATGCCGGCGTGCCCAACCACTTCGGTGCTCATGGCGGCGAGCCTACGGAGTCGAGCGAGCGCGGACGGGTGCCACACTCGCGCGTCGCTCGAATTCGCAGCGGCCGTGAGACGTCATTCAAATCCACACTTCTATCAAATTTATCGATCCATTTCAATTTCGCGATACGAAATTCAGTCGACAATTTGTTGCGTGTTACACTCCCTGGCGACTGATGGGAATGCGTCGACGAACCTGCGCACACGTGCGCAGATGCCCGATCCGGAACACGTCGACCCTCGTGAACCGACGCAGAATTCGCGCGTCCGGTGCACATCCGCAGCACCGTCGACGCGGGCAACTCGCGCGCCGACGACGCTGCGTGCCGCCAAGGCCCCGTCGGTCCACGAGCCGTGTCGAGGGACATGACCCACTCGCGCCGAACAGCTTTCGTGTTCACGGGAGTGGCCACCACGGCGCCGCTGCGTCGACACGCCTACCGCCGTCGAGCTGCGCGGACGCCCCTCGACCTCCCCTGCTCGCATCACGAATTCGCGAACCGAAATCTCGCGAATAAATGTCAAGGAGGTAAGAATGGACGCTCCCGAACTCGTCCAATTCAGCGCCGTGGCGATTATTCTGCTACTAGCATTCTTCTACGGCGGGACATTTCTCATCTCGCTTCGCATCGGTAGGCGAAAGGAGAATGCCGACAACTTCATGACGGCCGGCAACCAGGTGGGTTTCGGCATCTCCGCTGCCAGCATGACCGCCACCTGGATCTGGGCGTCGTCGATGTACGCGTCGGCCACGTCGGGGTACACGTACGGAATCTCCGGGCCCATCCACTACGGCTTGTGGGGCGCTCTGATGATCCTGTTCATCTATCCCTTCGGCCGACGGATCCGAAAGTTGGCACCGCGAGCGCACACACTCGCCGAGATCATGTACGCCCGGCACGGGCGGTCCAGCCAGCTGATGCTGGCGGGCTCGAACGTCGTCGGCAGCCTCATCAGCCTGATGTCGAACTTCATCGCGGGCGGCGTGCTGATCTCCCTGCTGTCGCCGCTCAACTTCATCCAAGGAGTCCTGATCATCGCGGGCGGCGTGCTGCTGTACACGCTGTGGTCCGGCTTCCGGGCCTCCGTCCTGACGGACGTGATCCAGCTGCTCGGCATGCTGGGTGCCGTCGCGATCCTGATCCCGATCGTCTTCTTCGCCGCGGGATTCCCGGCGGCTTTCGAGACCGGTGCCGCCAATCTGACGCCCGCGCAGGGAAACTTCTTCTCGAGTGAGGCGTTCTTCAACCAGGGCGCCCCGTACATCGCCGCCGTTCTCGCCTACGCGATCGGCAACCAGACGATCGCCCAACGATTGTTCGCCGTCCGCGAGGACCTCATCAAGCCCACCTTCGTCACCGCGGCCGTCGGATACGGCTCGACGGTGATCGGCATCGGCATGTTCGGCGTGCTCGCGCTGTATCTCGGCCTCGAACCGCTCGACGGCGACATCAACAACCTCATCCCGCAGATGGCCGGCTCCTACCTTCCGGCCGCGCTGGTCGCACTGTTCTTCCTCCTGATCCTCGGAGCGCTGTCCTCCACCGCCGATTCCGATCTGGCCGCGCTGTCCTCCATCGTGATGACCGACGGCTACGGGCACACCGTGGCCGGGCGGGCGAAGGCCGATCCGCGCCGGATGCTGCTCGTCGGCCGGGCGACGATGATCGTCGCGACCGCGTTGGCCGTGACATTCGCGAGTATGCGGCTGAACATTCTCGACCTCTTGGTCTTCGTCGGAGCCCTGTGGGGCGCACTGGTTTTCCCGGTGATCGCGAGCTTCTACTGGAACAAGGTCTCCAACAAGGCGTTCACGGTGTCGACGATCGCCGCAGTGGCGGCGTTCCTGCCGGTGCGCTTCGGGTGGGTCCCCGCCGACGGCGCGAGCGGATTCCTCATCGACGTCGCGTCGGTGGTCGGCGTCGGCGTGGTACTCGGCCTGATGGCGTTCGGCTTCTTCGGGCTTCGCGTCGCGAAGATCGTCGGGTTGGCCGCGATCGTGATCGTCGCACCGTTCGGGATCGGCTTCCTCCACGACTACGCGACGCTGAGCGGCTCGCTCGTCGCGTACGCCGTGAGCACCGTGGTCTGTTACGCGATGTCGGTACGCAACCCCGACTCGTTCGACTTCACGACCATCGAGCAGCAGGTCGGCGACTTCGACCGCGTGGAGCCTGCTTCACCCACGACCCGACCCGACGACATCAGGAGTACCCGTTGAACACCGTCTTGCTGACCGCCTACGTCCTGATCTGGCCGATCCTCGTCGCCGCGACGCTGTTCGTCATCACCCGTGGCGCCGCCCGCGAGTGGATCACTGCCCGCAGGAACGGCGAGAACCTGGTCTGACGCGCTTCGATGCGCACGAGAGGCCCGGACCGCGCGGTCCGGGCCTCTCTCTATTCACACAATTGCATATACACCTCGTTGCATACAGAATGGAGGGATGGCACTCGAACATGCGATCCTCGTGTCCCTCAGCGAGCAGTCCGGCTCGGGGTACGAACTCGCGCGCCGGTTCGACAAGTCGATCGGCTTCTTCTGGAGCGCCACCCATCAGCAGATCTACCGCGTCCTCAAGCGGATGGACGACGCCGGTTGGGTCACGGGCGAATCGATCGCACAGGACGGCCGCCCGGACAAGAAGGTGTACCGAGTGTCGAGCTCCGGACGAGCCGAACTGGCCCGCTGGATCGACGAGCCCACCGAGCCGGGGCACCTGCGCAACGAACTCGCCGTGAAGATCCGCGGCGCCTCGTACGGAGACATGGCGTCGCTGCTCGCCGAGGTACGACGGCACCGCGACGAGCACGCCGCACGCCTGGACCTGTACCGCCGCATCGCACAGAACGACTTCCCCGAGTCCCGTCGCCGCACCGGACGCGTCCTGCACCAGTACCTCGTCCTACGCGGCGGCATCCGCGTGGAGCAGGGTTTCACCGACTGGTGCAACGAGGTGCTGGACGCTCTGACCGACGACGCGTCCCCGGAGACCTCCTGACCCGACCGAAAGGCCCGTCATGACTTCCTCTTTCCCCCTCCTACTGTCACCGCTCGATCTCGGCTTCACGACGCTGAAGAACCGCGTGATCATGGGTTCGATGCACACGGGTCTCGAGGACCGCGCCAAGAACACCGCGCGCCTGGCCGAGTTCTATGCCGAACGTGCGCGTGGCGGAGTGGGACTGATCGTCACCGGCGGCTACGCCCCCAACCGCACCGGGTGGCTGCTGCCGTTCGGTGCCAAGCTCACCAACCGATTCGAGTCCCGCCGCCACCGCACCATCACCAAGGCGGTGCACGACGCAGGCGGCAAGATCGCGCTGCAGATCCTGCACGCGGGCCGATACAGCTATCAACCGTTCAGCGTGAGTGCGTCGTCGATCAAGGCCCCCATCAATCCGTTTCGCCCACGGCGACTGACCGGTCGTGGGGTCCGCCGGCAGATCCGCAACTTCGTGCGCTGTGCGCGCCTGGCCCGCTCCGCCGGCTACGACGGCGTCGAGATCATGGGCGGCGAGGGCTACTTCATCAACCAGTTCCTGGCCGAGCGGACGAACAAGCGCACCGACGAGTGGGGTGGCGCCCCCCAGAAGCGCCGCCGCATCGCCGTCGAGATCGTGCGACGGACCCGCGCCGCGGTGGGGCCGGACTTCGTCATCCTGTTCCGGCTGTCGATGGCCGACCTGGTGGAGGGCGGACAGAGCTGGGACGAGATCGTCTCCCTCGCACAGGAAGTCGAATTCGCCGGGGCCACCATCATCAACACCGACATCGGCTGGCACGAGTCCCGGGTGCCGACCATCGTGACGTCGGTGCCGCGCGCCGCGTTCGTCGACATCACCGAGAAACTCGCCAAGCACGTGTCGATTCCGGTCGTGGCGTCGAACCGCATCAACATGCCCGAGACGGCCGAGGAGATCCTCACCCGCGGTGACGCGCAACTGATCTCGATGGCTCGGCCGATGCTCGCCGACCCGATGTGGGTCCGCAAGGCCGCCGCCGGAGCGCCCGACGAGATCAACACCTGCATCGCCTGCAACCAGGCCTGCCTCGATCACGCGTTCGTGAACAAGCACGTCTCGTGCCTGCTCAACCCGCGCGCGGGTCGCGAGACGGAGTTGACGCTGCTGCCCACGCGCCGCAAGAAGTCCCTCGCCGTCGTCGGCGCCGGCCCCGCGGGCCTGTCCGCCGCATTGAACCTCGCGCAGCGCGGGCACTCCGTCACGCTGTTCGAAGGCCGAGACGAGATCGGCGGCCAGTTCGGGATTGCACAGAAGATCCCCGGCAAGGAGGAGTTCGCCGAGACCGTCCGCTACTACCGGCATCAACTCGCGCTGGCGGGCGTCGACGTGCGTCTCGGCACCCGCATCGCCGCCGCGGACCTGGTCGACGGCGGCTACGACGAGGTCGTCATCGCGACCGGCGTCACCCCGCGGGTGCCCGACATCCCCGGCATCGACCACCCGAAGGTGTTGTCGTACGCCGAGGTGGTCCGTGACGGCCGACCGGTCGGCACGTCCGTCGCGGTGATCGGCGCGGGCGGCATCGGCGTCGACGTGAGCGAGTTCCTGACCCACGAGCACTCCCCCACCCTCGACCTGGAGGAGTGGAAGCAGGAGTGGGGCGTCACCGACCCCGAATCGGCACCGGGCGCGCTCACCACGCCGCAGCCGTCCCCGTCTCCGCGCGAGGTGTTCCTGCTGCAGCGCAAGGCGGGCCGGATCGGCTCCGGGCTGGCCAAGACCACCGGCTGGGTGCATCGAGCCGCGCTGAAGGCCAAGGGCGTCGAGGAACTGTCCGGCGTCAACTACGAACGGATCGACGATGCCGGCCTGCACATCAGCTTCGGCGAGAAGCGGGAGCGGCCGCGAATGCTGAATGTGGACACCGTCGTGATCTGCGCCGGCCAGGAGTCGGTGCGCGACCTCGTGGACGACCTCACGGTCGCCGGCGTCACCACCCACGTGATCGGAGGCGCCGACGTCGCCGCCGAACTCGACGCCAAACGCGCGATAGAGCAGGGCACCCGGCTGGCAGCGAGCATCTGAGCGCATGACCACGACGAATCCGGACACCGACTACGCTGCATTCTCGTGAGCCTGCCGAATCCCAACCCTGACGCCCGCGCGGTCGTGACCGGCGCTTCCTCCGGTATCGGTGAGGCGCTTGCCGCCGAACTGGCCGCGCGCGGACACTCGCTGATCCTCGTCGCCCGTCGCGGCGACGTGATGGAAAAGCTCGCCGCCCAGCTGCGGGAGAAGTACGGCGTGGAGGTCGAGGTCCGCGCCGTGGACCTGTCCGACCGCGACGGCCGCGGGCCGCTGGTCGCCGAGCTGGCCGAGCGGGAGATCTCGATCCTGTGCAACAACGCGGGCATCGCGACGTTCGGACCGGTCGCCGAGCTGGACCCGTCGTACGAGCGCGACCAGGTCGAGCTCAACTCCGTCGCCGTGCACGACCTGACGCTGGCCGTCCTGCCCGGCATGGTCGCCCGCAAGTCGGGTGCCATCCTCATGGTCGGCTCGGCCGCCGGCAACATGCCGATCCCCAACAATGCGACCTACGCCGCAACCAAGGCGTTCGTGAACACGTTCTCCGAGTCACTGCGCGGCGAACTGAAGGGCAGCGGCGTCAACGTCACGCTCCTCGCTCCCGGCCCGGTGCGCACCGAGACGCCCGATCCGGCCGAGGCGTCGATCGTCGACAAGCTCGTCCCGGACTTCCTGTGGATCTCGAGCGAGTACGTCGCCAAGGTCTCACTGGACGCGCTCGCGGAGAACAAGATGCGGATCGTCCCCGGCATTCTCAGCAAGGGCATGTCGGTGGCGGGGCAGTACAGCCCGCGTGCCGTCATCGCTCCCATCGTCGGCACGTTCTACCGGAAGCTGGGCGGCTGACCGCTCCGTCAACCGTGCGTCAGGGCTTCGGCTCGCGCCGTCAAGCAGACGTAAGGACGACGCTCGACGGTGCCGTTCCGGCGTAGTCCTGAAGGTGAACCCGCTCCGACCGGATCGCGGGCACCTTCAGGAGACGCCGGTGACCCTGCTCGAGATCTTCCCCTCCCTGCGCGCCGCGATGGCCCCGCGTCTCGACCCCGCGGTCTGGCCGATCACCACGGGCCACGACGATCGCGGTCGTATCCGTGTGGGCGGTGTGGCCCTCGACGACATCGCCGACCAGTACGGAACGCCCACGTACGTGTTGGACGAGGACGACGTGCGCCACCGGTGCCACGCGTACCGGACGGCGTTCCCCGAGGCCGAGATCGCCTATGCGGCCAAGGCTCTGCTGATCCGCGCCGTCGCCGACTGGGTGACACGCGAGGGACTCTCACTCGACGTCTGTTCCGACGGAGAGCTTGCGGTCGCACTGTCGGCCGGTGTCGATCCGGGCCGAATCATTCTGCACGGCAACGCGAAGCCCGCGGCGGAACTCCGCGCAGCCGTGAGCGCAGGAGTCGGGCGGATCGTCGTCGACTCGCACACGGAGATCCGTCTGCTCTCCTCCCTCGCGCAGCGCCGGCAGAAGGTGCTGGTGCGCGCGACCCCGGGCATCGACATCCACGGACACTCGGCCGTCACGACCGGAATCGACGACCAGAAGTTCGGGTTCCCGCTCACCGACGGACATCTGGACGCCGCCGTTCGCCTCGTGCTCGAGCAGCCGAACCTCGAACTGGTCGGCCTGCACTGCCACCTCGGCTCCCAGATCAGCGACAGCAGCCTCTTCGCGACGGCAGTCGAGCGGATCGTCGCCCAGATGGGCCGGATCCGGCGAGAGCACGGGGTGATCCTCACCCACCTGAACCTGGGCGGCGGCCATGCCGTCCCGTACCTTCCCGGCGATCCGGAACTCGACCTCACCGGACTCGCCCGCGTCGTCGACGACGCCCTCGACGATGCCTGCGCCCGCAACCGGTTTCCGCGCCCGGCCCTCACCCTCGAGCCCGGTCGCGCGATCGTCGCACGGGCCGGCGTCACGCTCTATCGAGTCCTCTCGATCAAGACCGTGCGCGACGGCCGGACGTTCGTCGCCGTCGACGGCGGCATGAGCGACAATCCGCGGGTCGCGCTGTACGGCGCGCGCTACGACATTGCGGTCGCGAACCGGCACCCCACCGGCGCCCACACCGCGATGACCGTCGTGGGACGGCACTGCGAGGCCGGCGACGTCATTGCCCGCGACGTACTGCTCCCCACCGACCTGCATCCCGGCGACGTCCTCGCGGTGCCGTGCACGGGCGCGTATCACCACAGCCTCTCGTCGTCCTACAACGCAGTGGGAAGACCGCCGGTGGTGGCGGCGCGAGACGGGCGCACGCGCCAGCTGATCAGGAGGGAGACCGTAGCCGATCTGATGGCACGCGAGGCAGGACTATAACCCGGTTCCAGTGAGTGAGACCGGACACACAGAAACAGACCGCCTGGACAGATAGTGATGCGCACCACAACATCACCATCCAGCCTGGAGGACCCCTGTGAAGACCCGCGCCGCCGTAATCACCGAAGCGCCCGGCACCTACAAGGTGGTCGACCTCGAACTCGAAGGTCCCCGCCAGAACGAGCTCACCGTCAAGATGGTCGCGTCGGGTCTGTGCCATTCGGACGACCACATCGCCAAGGGTGACCACGGCGTGGGCCGCTATCCGATCTGCGGCGGCCACGAGGGCGCGGGCATCGTCGTCGAGGTCGGGCCGCACACCGTCGGCTGGGAGGTCGGCGACCACGTCATCTTCTCGTTCCTCGCCGGCTGCGGCCGTTGCCGCTGGTGCGCCAAGGGCCTGCAGAACCTCTGCGACCGCGGCGCCGCCATCATGACCGGCGGGCGCCCCGACGATCCGAACAGCTACCGCCTGACGCTCGACGGGGCGCCGGTCGCGCAGACCTGCGGACTCGGCACCTTCAGCGAATACACCACGGTCAGTATCGATTCCGCAGTGAAGGTCGACAAGGATCTTCCGCTCGAATCGCTGTGCCTGCTGGGCTGCGGCGTCGGCACCGGATGGGGTGCTGCGGTCAACTCCGCCGAGGTGTACCCCGGCCACACCGTCATCGTCATGGGCATCGGCGGCATCGGCATCAACGCCGTCCAAGGCGCGGCGCATGCGGGAGCATCGCACATCATCGCCGTCGATCCCATCGAGTTCAAGCGCAACGCCGCCCTCGAGTTCGGGGCCACCCACGCGGTCGCGACGATGGAGGAGGCGACCGAGATCGCGCGGTCCTTCACCAATGGGCAGGGCGCCGACGCCGCGATCGTCACGGTCGGTGTCACGACGGGCGAGCATGTCGCGCAGGCGTTCTCGTCGATCCGCAAGGCCGGCACGTGCGTCGTCACAGGCCTCGGCAAGATGGAGGACGTCGGGCTGCCCATCAGCCTCCTCGAGCTGACGCTGTACCAGAAGCGCATCCAGGGATCCCTGTTCGGCGCCTCCGCCCCGAGCGCCGACATCCCGTGGATGGTCGAGATGTACCGCGCGGGCAAGCTCGAACTCGACAAGCTCGTCACCACCACGTACACGCTCGACAACATCGCACAGGGCTTCATCGACATGCACGAGGGCAAGAACATCCGCGGCGTCGTGCTGTTCGACTGACGCCCGCGGGTACCGGGCGCGCGGTCGGCGCGTCAGCGCTTTCGCCTGCGCCCGGTACCGAAGATGCTCCGTGAGATCTCCCGCCCTGCGGCGGACGCCGCCGAGCGCAGGAAACTCTTGACCGCAGGATTTCCGAGTACCTGCTCCGCCATGCTCGGCCCTTCCGGAGCGGGGGCCGGAGGCGGCGGCAGGTCGGGAAGATCCGGCAGCGGCGGCACGTCCAGCGTCGGGTCGGTGTCGGGCGCGCCCGACACCTTGGCGGTCAACAGTTCGTAGGCCGACTCCCGGTCGATCGTCTGGCCGTACTTCGCCTGCAGCGTGCTCGACGCGGCGGCGCGGCGGATCCCGGCGTCACCGATCGTGTCCATGCGGGACCGCGGCGGCCGCATCCGGGTCCACGCGACCGGTGTCGGAGCACCCTTCTCCGACAGGACCGTGACGACCGCCTCGCCCGTCCCCAGCGACGTCAATGCCTTCTCGAGGTCGTAGTGCTCGGTCGTCGGATACGTGCGGACCGTCTTGGTGAGCGCCTTCTGATCGTCGGGAGTGAACGCGCGCAGCGCGTGCTGCACCCGCGCGCCCAGCTGCGAGAGCACGGCATTGGGCACGTCCGTCGGCAACTGCGTGCAGAAGAACACGCCGACGCCCTTGGAGCGGATCAGCTTCACCGTCTGCTCCACCTGCGCCAGGAAGGCCTTCGACGCATCCGCGAACAACAGGTGGGCTTCGTCGAAGACGAACACGAGTTTGGGCTTGTCGAGATCACCTGCCTCGGGCAGCGTCTGGAACAGATCGGCGAGCACCCACATAAGGAACGTCGAGAACATCACCGGACGCGCCGCCTGAGCGCCGAGTTCGAACAGCGTCACGACGCCGCGGCCATCGTCGGCGACGCGGAGCAGGTCCTCCGTCTCGAACTCGGGCTCACCGAAGAACGTGTCGCCGCCGTCCGCTTCGAGATTCACCAGCGCGCGCAGGATCACGCCCGCGGTGGCCGCCGACACTCCCCCGATGCCCTTCAGGTCGGCCTTGCCCTCGTCCGACGTCAGGTGCGTGATCACCGCCCGCAGGTCCTTCAGATCCAGCAGGGCCAGCCCACGCGTGTCGGCCCAATGGAAGATCAGCCCGAGCGTCGACTCCTGCGTCCCGTTGAGCCCGAGCACCTTGCTGAGCAGGATCGGACCGAAACTCGTTATCGTCGCGCGTACCGGGACGCCGATGCCGTCGGTGCCGAGTGAGACGAACTGGACGGGGAAACCCACCGGTGACCAATCCGGATCTCCGGTCTCCACCGCGCGCGCCGCGATCTTGTCGTTCGACTCTCCCGGCGCGGACAGTCCGGACAGATCACCCTTCACATCGGCCATGACGACGGGGACACCCGCGGTCGATAGCTGTTCGGCGATGCCCTGCAGCGTCTTCGTCTTGCCCGTGCCGGTAGCCCCGGCGATGAGCCCGTGACGATTGACGGTGGCGAGAGGAATGCGCACGCGCGCCGAGGGATCCACGACGCCGTCGACGACGACCGTCCCCAGTTCCAACGCCGCGCCATCCGACGCATAACCGGAGGCGATCTCTGCGGCAGCCTTCGCGATTCTCGACTTGTCCGCGGGCGACTGCACATCACCGGCGGCACTCGGATCAAGCGTCATGGCCGTCCTCCTCGAGCGCACTGCGTGAGGGAAGTTCTCCACCGTGGACAATATCGCGACCGCGCCTGACTACTGTGTTTCTCGTGCAAGACAAATTGGTATGGATCGATTGTGAAATGACGGGGCTGCGGCTCGGTTCGGACAAGCTCATCGAGATCGCGGCCCTCGTGACCGACAGCGACCTCAACATCCTGGGCGAAGGCGTGGACATCGTGATCCACGCCGACGACGCGGCGCTGGCGGACATGCCGGACATCGTGACCCAGATGCACGAGAAGTCGGGCCTCACCGAGGAGGTGCGCGCCTCGACGGTGACGCTCGCCGAGGCAGAGCAGCTGGTGCTCGCCTACATCCGGGAGCACGTCCCCGTCGCGGGCACGGTGCCCCTCGCCGGCAACTCGATCGCGACCGATCGAGGATTCATCGCCCGCGACATGCCCGAACTCGACGCCCACCTGCACTACCGCATGATCGACGTCAGCTCGATCAAGGAACTGTGCCGGCGCTGGTACCCCCGGATCTACTTCGGCCAGCCGGAGAAGGGCCTGTCGCACCGCGCGCTCGCGGACATCAAGGAATCGATCCGCGAACTGCAGTTCTACCGCCGGACCGCCTTCGTGGCCGATCCGGGTCCGTCGACCACCGAGATCGCGGCCGTCGTGAAGGAACTTGGACCCGCCTGACCAGGCGATTGGCCCTTTGCTCGATCAACAGGCTAATATTCATCTCGCTGAAGCAACCGGCCCCGCCGGAAGCGACAGTGATGGTGACTGTAGTTCAGTTGGTAGAGCACCAGGTTGTGATCCTGGCTGTCGCGGGTTCGAGTCCCGTCAGTCACCCGCAGAAAAGCCCCGGCATTCGCCGGGGCTTTTCTCGTTTCCGTCTCGTTTCCGGGCCCAGCCCATACACTTCGCCCGTCCAGTCGCCCGGCGGCAGCTGTCCGAGGCCGCCCACCCGCGCTCGACACCCCTCGCGTTTTGCGCACTTGTCGCGCTTCGGGAGGCCCGAGAAGCGCGATAAGTGCGCAAAACGCGAGGTAGAACAAGAAAAGTGACTCATTTCACTTTGTAGCTACCGGGCAGTAGCCGCAAAGCGCGCTGACCAGGAAAAACTCACAAGTCCCACTCAGTGAGACCTCGTATTAACCGAATGTTCATCCTCCCCCTACTGTGACGCGCAGCATCTTTGATGCAGGGCATGACATACGTCACTGTCCGCAGCCCCTCTTTTTACGAAGGAGTTTCACATGCCTCAGCTCGGTTCCTCCATGCCCGAAATCCGCGGCTACATCGGCATCGCCACCGGCCTCTTCAGCGGCATCGGCGCGGTGCTCGGTCTGGGCGCCCTCCTCGGCCTGCTCTGATTCGGTCCGGCCACAAGCCGGGACGAACGAGAGGAGCGGCCGACACCCCGATGGGTGTCGGCCGCTCCTCTTTTGTGCTGTGCGGGACAGATGCGGAAGGCCCTCCGTCCACGACCGAACGATCAGTCGAACAGCGTCGGTGAGTCTCCGTCATCACCGGCCGACTCGGATGCGGCCGCCGCAGCAGAACCCGGCTCCGCCTTGCGCACCACGGTCAGCGACGTCGTCCGCCTCGACAGTCGGTGGCTGTCCGCGTGTTCGAGGAGTGCCATACCGTGCCGAACCTCGAGCACGGTCCACGGGCCTGCATGCCCCGCAGCCTGAACGAGATCCCCGACTCCCACCGATTCCACGTTCAACTCCCGTTCCTTCGGACGATTCCGTCACACCCAGAATAATTGGCGGTCACGCGTTACCTGCGCGCCAGGTCTCCCACGGGATGTTCCAGTCGCCCAGGCCGTCGGTGCCCGACAGCGTTCCGCCGACGGTGTTCTCCACGATCACGATGTCGCCGCGCTTGGTGTTGTCGTAGATCCACTTCGCGTTCGACGGGCTCAGGTTCAGGCACCCATGACTCGTGTTGGTGCTGCCCTGTTCGTTCACGGACCACGGCGCCGAATGGAAGAAGATGCCGCTGTACGACATGCGTGTGGCCCAGTCGACGGGCGTGCGATAGCCGTCCGGCGAGGTCACCGGCACGCCGTAGGTGGACGAATCCATCACGAGGTGATCGAAGCGGTCCCCGATGATGTAGACGCCGTTGTCGGTGGGGGTGCTGTTCTTACCCATCGACGTCGGCATGGTCTTGACGTCCTTGCCGGCGACGTTCACGGTCACCTGCTTGGTGTCGTCGTCCGCGGTGATGACGACCGCGTCCCCGATCCGGAAGGACGAATGAACGTCTTCCTGACCGAACATGCCCTTGCCGAGATCGCGTCCGTAGACCTTGACGTCGACGGTTACCTGCGTGCCCGGTGCCCAGTAGTTCTGCGGGCGCCAGCGGACCTCGCGGTTGTTGAGCCAGTAGAAGGCTCCCTCGACCGGCGGAACCGTGACGACCCGGATGGCGTCCTCGGCCGCCTTGCGGTCCGGGATGTTCTCGTCGAACTGGACCGCGATGGGCTGACCGATCCCGACGACACTGCCGTCACCCGGCATCACATACGGCTTCGTGAGGTTGCCCGGCGCGCTCGTGGTGAACGTGAGCGTGGTGGAGGTCGAGCCGCCGAGTCCGTACGCGTCGGCCCGGAGCGTGTACTTGCGGTTGTAGCCGAGCGGATCGCCGTTGGTCCAGGACAGTCCGTCCGGGGCGATCGCCCCCTCGACGATCTGCCCGTCCGGGTTGCGCAGTTCGACCTCCACGAGGCGTCCGTCGGCGACCCGCACCGCTACCGGGTCGCCGGGAGAGAAGCCCAGGGAACCGTCGGTGACCGTCGTGGTGACCGTCGGCTTGATCAGCGAGAGGAGCGGATTCGAGTCGATGGGGGCGTCGGACGACGTCGATGCCCCCGCCGGCCCGGTCGCGATGGTGCACCCGGTGACGAGCATCACCATCCCCAGTGCTGCGGTCAGGGCCGCGACGACCACCGGAACCCTCGAGCGTCCGACTGCACCGCCGCGCCTGGGAACGACCCCGCGACCGATCTTCATGAAAACCCCACTTCACAACCACAACTGCCACGACACGCCCGCCTGGCGCATCCCCGCTCACGCGCCGAACCTCAACCGATCCGACGTCCCGCGCCACTGCATGATGCCAGCCGCGCGAGGCACTCCTCGGCGACGTGCCGGAGGGTCGAGTAACGGTCGAATACCAATCGTCACCTGGGCCGCAGTGGTTACAGTGGGACGGATTTGCTTTCGCCGGAAGCGGTCCGCTAATGTTCTCATCGCACCGAGCGAGGGACACCTCGCGAAGAGCAATGCGCCTATAGCTCAGTTGGTAGAGCAAGTGACTCTTAATCACTGGGTCCGGGGTTCGAGTCCCTGTGGGCGCACGCTAGTTCACTAGCAGCCGGTTCTCCGGCAAATGGGCATGCGCCTATAGCTCAGTTGGTAGAGCAAGTGACTCTTAATCACTGGGTCCGGGGTTCGAGTCCCTGTGGGCGCACCGAGAAGACCCCCGCACATTGTGCGGGGGTCTTTCTTCGTGTCCCGAGACTGGTGCGGGCACGAATGTCGAACGGGACACCAGGTGCACACCGCGAAGCGGAAGTGTGCCCCGATGTCCCGTTCGGATTCGGGTGCCGATCGATCAGCGGAAGATCTTGCGCAACACCAGGAGCCCGACGACGGCGCCGACTCCGATGAGTGCCGCCTTGACGGCGGGCTCGTTCAGCTTCGCGCGCACACTGTGCTTGGTGGTCTCCACGAGCCGCTTGGGATTGGTGCGGACAGCCAGTACGTCGAGTGTCTGCGCGAGCTGATTGCGGGCGTTCTCGATGTCCCGCTCGATGGCCTCGGTGTCCCTGGGCACGTGTCCTCCAACTGGTTCGAATGATCCGACTGTCATGCTGCCGTGCGGGTCACGCTACCGGCACAGCTCGACACAACCGTAGAGCAGAAGGCCGCCTGCGGCGCAGAGCGCACCCGACGTGCCCCTTCGGTAGCCTCACTCGCTGTGACCGACAACAGGCTTGCCCCCGGAGACATCGCCCCCGACTTCACGCTCCCCGACGCCGACGGCAACGAGGTGTCGCTGTCCGACTACCGCGGCCGCAAGGTGATCGTGTACTTCTACCCCGCCGCGAGCACGCCGGGCTGCACCAAGCAGGCATGCGACTTCCGCGACAGCCTCACCGAGCTGAACGAGGCCAGACTCGACGTGGTCGGGATCTCCCCCGACAAGCCGGCCAAGCTCGCGAAATTCCGGGACAACGAGGGCCTGACCTTCCCGCTGCTGTCGGATCCGGAGAAGACGACGCTCACCGCGTGGGGCGCCTTCGGCGAGAAGAAGATGTACGGCAAGGTCGTCCAGGGTGTCATCCGCTCGACGTTCCTCGTCGACGAGGACGGCAAGGTCGAGGTCGCCCAGTACAACGTGCGCGCGACCGGCCACGTGGCAAAGCTGCGGCGCGACCTGTCCGTCTGATTGTCGCGACCGCTACTTCCCCTGATCGCCGAGGCGCTGCAGGAACAGTGCCTCGGCGACGGCGAGGTTCTCGATCTCGGACGGATCGACACTCTCGTTCGGCGCATGGATGTGCGCCTGCGGTTCCTCGACGCCCATGAGCACGATCTCGGCGTCGGGGAACTGCTCACCGAGCACATTGCACAGGGGGATGGTCCCGCCCTGCCCGGCGACCGCGAGCGGGTGACCGTACGTGGTCTCGAGTGCCGCTTGTAGAGCCGCGAAGCCCGGGCCCGACATCTTCGCCTGGAACGGCGCTCCGACGGCCTCCCGCTCGACCCGTACGTGCGCTCCCCACGGGGCCGCACCCTCGAGGTGAGCGACGAGCGCGTCCTGGGCGCGCTGCGGGTCCATGCCAGGCGGCACGCGCAGATTGAGCCGCGCCGACGCCCGTGGCTGGATCGCCGCCGCCGACCCGACCACCGGGGGCGCGTCGATGCCGAGGATGGTGAGCGCGGGCCGTGCCCACACCGCGTCGGCCACCGTCCCGGACCCGGTGAGGCGAACCCCGTCGAGCACACCGGCGTCCTGCCTGAACTGCTGCTCCGGATACTGCGCGCCGTCCCAGTCCTGCGCGGTGTCGAGGCCGTCGACCACCGTGTTGCCGCCGTGGTCGCGCAACGTGGAGAGCATCTGGACGAGGGCCGCCAGAGCGTCCGGCGCCGATCCCCCGTACATGCCCGAGTGCAGTTCACCCTCGAGGGTCTCGACGTGCACCACGACGTTCGCGATCCCTCGCAGACTGGTGGTCACTGTCGGCTGACCGACCGCGACGTTGCCGGTGTCGGCGATCACCACGACGTCGGCGGAGAACAGCTCCGGGCGGTCCTGCACGAGGTCCTCGAGGCCACCTGTGCCCATCTCCTCCGAGCCCTCGGAGACGATCCGGATCCCGACCGGGAACGAGTCCCCCACCGACGCCAGCGCCCGCAGCGCCAGCAGATGCATCACGACGTTGCCCTTGCAGTCGGCGGCGCCCCGGCCGTACCAGCGGCCGTCCCGCTCGGTGAGCTCGAACGGCGGCGAGTGCCACAGTGCCTCGTCGCCGGCGGGCTGAATGTCGTAGTGGCTGTAGAGCAGAACCGTCGGCGCGCCCTCCGGCCCCGGCTGGTGACCGACGACCGCCTTCGACCCGTCGGACGTCTCGACCAGTTCAACGGTTCCGATGCCGACCGCGCGAAAGGCGTCGGCGACCCATCTCGCCGCGCCCGCGCACTGCTCCGGCGGCGCCTGGCGGGGGTCGGCGATGGAACGGAAGGTCACGAGCGTCGCGAGTTCGTCCCGTGCCGTCGGCATGAGCTGGCGGACCCGCGCGCGAATCCGGTCCGACTGTTCCACCACAGCAACCTCCACCTCTCGAGACGACCGATCCCACCCGAGCCTACGAGCCCCGGGCGGGTGTTCGTGAGGATCCCCGCGTTCCACTACCCGAGAGCGTCGGAGGGCAGCCACTCGGCGCCGAAGAGTTCGGCGATCGCCCCGAGCGTGCTCATGTCGCCGTCGACGGACGCGGCGGTCACCAGTAGGCGCTGCACCATCGTCGCGGCGGCCTGCTCCTCGATGGTGCCCTCGCTGTACAGGAGGAACCACGGGCACACCTGGTAGTCCCGGTGCGCGCGACCGACGGTCTGGCGTGCGGCGATGCCGGAGTACCGCGGCTGGTGGAAAAGCCCGACCCTCGGCGTCGCCGTCGCACGCGTCCCGTCCGACAGTTGTTCGTTCGCGTGCAGACTGATCGCCGTGGTCGTCGTGAACACGCAGACCGCTGCCTGCCCGCGCTGGAACCGCAGTCGTTCCTCCTCGGCGTCGGGCCGGCCGCCGAAGATCCGCGCGACGGCGATGCCGCGGGCCTCGAGCGCGTCCGCGATCGGCTCCGCCGCGGTGGAGACCATCTCGGCGGCCACGAGCACTTGATAGCCCCGCACGGCATATGCCGCAGCGAGGTCGACGGTGTGCGGGACACGGATCATCCCGGCCTTCTGACGGAACCGGAGCAATGCCGCCAGGCCGCGCGCGGTGTCGGATCCGGTACGGGCCAGACCCATTTCGCGCCGGAACTCGCCCCATTGCAGGTCGTACTGCTCCTGCTCGGCGAGCGTCAGCTCGACGCCGAGCCCATCGATCGGAGGCGGCCCCCAGGGAGAGTTCCGGTGGAGCATCAATGGTGGTTCGTGCTCGGTGAGCCAATTTCGCACGGTACTCACGGCCTCGGCCTGCAACGAGACCCGTTCCACGGCCTCCGCCGACCACTGCCAGGTGCCGAACTTGCGGGCCAGTGGAATTCCGGCACGCGCGAGTCTCGCTCCGAGATCGTCCCACTCGGACGGGTCTTCACCATGAATCTGAGCGAACAACGATGACATGTATCGCCATTCGCCGGGATGATGACCCGGCGTCGCGGTCACCGCGATGAGGAACGGCGCCTTGGCCGGTGGTGCGAGCATCCTCGTGATGCGGCGCATGTAGTCGGTGCGTTGCGAATCGTGCCGGAAATTCTGCGCCTCGTCCGCGATCACGACATCGAAGGAGAACTTGGGTCTGCCGTTGGCGGCGATCAGCTTCTTCAGCTGATCGGGCGAGAGGATCAGCCAGCGGTATCCACCGTCGCCGACCGCGGCGATCGTCGAACGCCACGACGGGACGGTGATCGCCGTCGGCCGGTCGACGATCACCAGCACACTCGTACCGGCGCGTTGGTCGAGCACTTCCCTGGCGCCCAGGACCGCGGAGATCGTCTTGCCCATTCCCACGTCGTCGAACAACGCCATGGCGCGCAACCCGTGACGTGCGGCCGTCGCGATGGCGCTGGCCGCCACGAGCTGCTCCGGCCGAGGCGTCTTGGGGGCCGAGGTCGCCGAGGGGCCCCGCGTCCCGTTGAAGTCGTCCTCGATCCACTGCTGATAGCTGTAGGGCTTGGCGGCGAACGGCACCAGCACTGCCGGAAGCTCGTGGCCGACGTAGACGTGGCAGCGCAGCTTCTTGTTCCATGCCGCGCCGGGAGCGCTGACGCGGTGGGGAACGTCGAGCATCCACACCCGCTCCCCCGGTTCGGGCACGGGGAGCGCCGGGGCGGGAGCAGTCTTGCGTGCGGTCTTCTTCGCCGGACGCCGGCGAGCGGTGCGGTCGGTCACGTCAGGATTCCGAGCCCGCGTCCTCGGCGGCGACCCCGGCGGCGTAGCCGGCGACGATACGTTCCACACCGTCCAGCAGAAGGCCCAGCGCGAACCAGAAGTCTGCGTCCTCCCAATCCACGTCGTCCCCTGCGAACGCACCGCCGTCGAGCGCCGCGGTGAGCGCAGGGAACCGGGTCGGCTCGATCACCCGCGGGAGAATGCTCGCGTAGTTGTCCGATTCGGCGTCCACGACGAGATCGACGGTGAATCGCGCCCGGCCGATGACGTGAACCGAGACGTTCAGCGCCACCTGCACCTTGAGCGCCTCGGGCAGCCCCGTCGAGGCGAGGCACCCGAGGGCGGCCTCGAGCCACGCGACGTTGTTGGGCCCTAGGGGCGCACCGTTGATCGGCAGACGCAGCCACCAGCGGTGCCGCATGAGGGCGTCGTACTCGGCGCGGGCCCACATCTCCAATCCATCCCGCCAGGACACGGTCGCGGGGATCTCCGGCGGGGCACCGATGACTCGGTCGGCGATCAACTCGAGCAGTTCGTCCTTGCTCTCGACGTAGCGGTACAGCGACATCGTGGTGAAGCCCAGCCGCTTCGCGACCCGCGCCATCGACAACGCGACGACACCCTCCTCGTCGGCGAGTTCGATGGCAGCGTCGAGGATCTCGTCGATGCTCAGGCCGCGCTTGGGCCCGCGCCGTCCGGCCTCCTCCAATCCCCATGCCAACTCCACGAATCGAGGCAGCGCCGTCTCCCCTGTGGTTTCCATCCGCGTCGTCGCTCCTGCCTGCCACTCCCGTAACTCTTGCGCTCATCCTAAAACTGCGTATGGTTTAAACAGTTGTGTACGTCATACACAGTTTTGGGGAGGGAACGCGAATGAATCCACGAACACCCGAACACGCCATCGCGGTGACGGGCCTGCGCAAGACGTTCGGCGAGCGAACCGTGCTCGACGGCGTCGATCTGCACGTGCCCGCCGGATCGGTGTTCGCACTGCTCGGGGCCAACGGCGCCGGCAAGACGACCACGGTGCGCGTGCTGTCCACACTGCTCCCCTTCGACGCCGGGGAGATCGAGGTCGCCGGCCACCGCCTGCCGTCCGACGCCCGTGCCGTCCGCGCGGACATCAGCGTCACCGGCCAGTACGCGTCCGTCGACAAGCTGCTGACGGGCCGCGAGAACCTCGTGTTGATGGGGGTGCTGCACCACCTCGGTCGCCGCACCGCGCGGGTCCGCGCCGACGAGCTACTGCGCCGATTCGACCTCGTCGACGCCGCGGATCGTCGGGCCGACACCTACTCGGGCGGGATGCGCCGGCGACTCGACCTCGCAATGAGCCTGGTCGCCCGGCCCACGGTGCTCTTCCTCGACGAGCCGACCACAGGACTCGATCCGCGCAGTCGCCGGGACATGTGGGAGATGGTGCGCGAGTTGGTCCGCGAAGGAACGACGATCCTGCTCACCACCCAGTACCTCGACGAGGCCGACGAGCTCGCCGATCGCATCGCCGTGCTCGACGGCGGACGGATCGTGGCCGAGGGGTCTTCGGCGGAGCTGAAGCGCCTCGTCCCCGGTGGACACGTCGAACTCAGACTCCACGACGCCGCCCAACTGGCCCGGGCGAGCGCCGCCCTGCCCGACGCCGGGATCGACCGCGGCACGATGATGCTGACGATCCCGACCGACGGCAGCATTCGCTCTCTCAAAGCACTGCTCGATCGCCTCGACGACCCGACGCTGTCCGTCGAGAGCTTTGCGCTGCACACCCCCGATCTCGACGACGTGTTCTTCGCGCTCACCGGAGCCGGACGGAAGGAAGCGGTCCGATGACGACTCTCACCACCGCACGCGACACCACGACCGTGATCGCGGATTCTTGGGCGATGTTGCGGCGCAATCTCACCCACATCACTCGCAGCCCGGACACGATGATCACCGCCGTGGCACTGCCGGTGATGCTGATGCTGCTGTTCGTGTACGTCTTCGGCGGGGCGATCGACACCGGCAGCTCCTACATCGACTACGTCGTGCCCGGCATCGTCCTGCTGTGCGCCGCATTCGGGTCCGCCACGACTGCCGTGAGCGTGTCCGCGGACATGACGGACGGCATCGTCGACCGCTTTCGGACGCTCCCGATCGCGCGTTCGGCGGTCCTCAACGGCCACGTGCTCGCGAGCGTCGTCCGCAATCTGATCACCGGCGCCATCGTCGTGGGCGTCGCGCTGCTGATGCGGTTCCGGCCGACGGCCGACCCGATGCGCTGGCTCGGGGTGATCGGCGTCGTCGCACTGTTCGTCTTCGCGCTGTCCTACCTGTCGACGGCTCTCGGGCTCCTCGCCGAGAACCCGGAGGCCGCCAACGGATTCACCTTCGTGATCCTGTTCCTCCCGTACGTGAGCAGCGCCTTCGTGCCGGCCGAGACGATGCCGACATCGTTGCGGTGGTTCGCGGAGAACCAACCCGTGACACCGATCATCGAGACGGTTCGCGGCCTGCTCATGGACACGCCGATCGGGAACAGCGCGTGGCTGGCCGTCGCCTGGTGCGTCGTCATCGCCGTGGTCGGGTACGCCGCCGCCACGGTGCTGTACCGCCGGCGCACCGCGAGGTAAGCGATACCGGAGGAAACACCAGAATGGGAACATCGTCGAATCCGAGCCCAAAGACCGATAACCTGTGGTCGTGGAGTCCACTACCAGCCGCCGTCCCCCTCGCCGGGTGGACCCCGCGCTGGAGGTCCAGAGCGACCCCCAGGAACTGATGCCGCGGAAACGTCCCACTCAGGAACGGAGCCGTCGCAAGTTCGACGCCTTGCTCAACGCGTCCCGCGAATTGCTCGTCGACGTCGGATTCGAGTCGTTCACGTGCGAGGAGGTCGCGGCACGCGCCGACGTCCCGATCGGCACGCTGTACCAGTTCTTCGCCAACAAGTACGTGATCGTGTGCGAGCTCAACCGGCAGGACCTGGTCGGCGTGCAGCAGGAACTCGAGACGTTCAACGGCGAGGTGCCGTCCCTGGACTGGCTGCGGTTCCTCAACAGTTTCGTCGACCACATGGCCGGGTTGTGGACGTCGGATCCGTCGCGGCGGGAGGTGTGGCTGGCGATGCAGTCGACGCCGTCCACCCGAGCCACCGGTGTCATCCACGAGAAGGCGCTCGCCGAGCAGATCTCGCTCATGCTCGCCCCGCTCACCCCGCACACACCGCGAGAGCGCCGCACGATGATGGCCGAGGTGCTCGTCCACGTCGTGTATTCGATGCTGAACTTCTCCGTGCAGGACGGGCAGAGCCACGCCGACGCGGTCTCCGAACTCAAGCGGCTGATGGTCGCGTATCTGCTTGTCGCCGAGAAGGAGGCGCGTACCACCGAGTGACGCAGATCAGGTCTCGGTGACGAGTGCCCGGGAGACAACGAAGACGCCGGCCGACGGATTGCTCCGTCGGCCGGCGTCTTTCGTCGGTGTCCGATTGGTGTCGGATCAGACCGTCCGGACCGGGTCCGGTTCCTCGATCACGACCATCGCGCCCGCGACGTCCCCGTCATGGGTCAGCGACAGGTGGATCTTCGCGCTCGGCAGGAACTCCGCGGCCTCGCCGTGCAGCTTGATGGTGGGGCGTCCCCAGGCGTCGTTGACGACCTCCACCAGCGCGTAGGCGTTGTCGCCCACGGCCGGCGGGCGGGCGAACCGCGACGCCGCCCACGCCTTGATGACGGCTTCCTTCGCGGCCCAGCGGACCGCGTAGTGCCGGGCCGGGTCGGTACTACGGGACTCGCAGTACCGACGCTCGGCCGGGCGGAAGCTCGACAGCATCGCGGTGCCCGGACGCTTCATCTGCTCTTCGAACTCCGAGATCGTGACGACGTCGAAGCCGATTCCGAGAACTGCCATCACTCGCACCCCTGCTTTCCGGCGCGGTACACATCGTCGGAGCCCAGACGCGCATCCTCGGCGAGGAGCATGTCCGCCTCGAGCTGACGAGCAGCCTTCGCGGACACCGAGTCTCCGCCGAAGCGGCGATCGGCGGGACGCTCGTACAGGCTGTCGCCGCCGCACATCGCCGACGCCAGACGACGCTGACCGTCGATCGTGCGCTGCTCCGCCTGCGCCCGGTACGCCGCACGCTGCTCCGCCGGGATCGACTCGACGAACGCCTGCGGGTGGACCACCGCGATCAGGCCCGACACGTGACCGAAGCCGAGGCTGGTCAGCAGGCCCGCCTTGAGCGCGAATTGGTCGCCGAAGCGCAGCGGGGTCCGCGGCCACACGAGGTGCGGGAACTCCGCCATCTTGTCGTCGACGCAGTCCAGGCTGCGGTTCGGCGGGATCACACCCTGGCCGAGGACCTGGCACAGGCCGATCAGCTGGAATGCCGCCGCGCCGCCCTTGGCGTGACCGGTGAGCGTCTTCTGCGAGACGACGAACAGCGGGGCGCCGTCGCTGCGGCCCAGGGCCGCGGCCAGACGCTCGTGCAGTTCGGCCTCGTTCGGGTCGTTCGCCGCCGTCGAGGTGTCGTGCTTGGAGACCACCGAGATGTCGTCGGCGGTGATTCCCAGCGCGTTGAGCGACAGTGCGAGCTGCGAGTCCTGTCCCCCACGACCGGCGCCGAGGGCGCCGATGCCGGGGGCCGGGATCGATGTGTGGACGCCGTCGGCGAACGAGCCCGCCCACGCAACCACGCCGAGGACCGGAAGGCCCATCTCCAGCGCGAGATCACCACGCGCCAGCAGGATGGTGCCGCCACCGGCCGACTCGACGAAGCCGCCACGTCGACGATCGTTGGCCCGCGAGAAGCGCCGGTCGTCGATGCCCTTGGCGGCCATCTCGTCCGACTTCGCGGTGGCCGACATGTCGCCGAACCCGATGATGCCCTCGATACCCAGGTCGTCGAAGCCGCCGGCCACGACCAGCTTGGCCTTACCGAGCTTGATCTTGTCGACGCCCTCCTCCACGGACACCGCGGCCGTGGCGCACGCCGCAACCGGGTGCACCATCGCACCGTAGCCACCGACGTATGACTGGACGACGTGCGCCGCAATCACATTCGGCAGAGCTTCCTGCAGGATGTCGTTCGCGCGAGACTCGCCGAGCAGCGTGTCGATGTACAGCGAGCGCATCGACGTCATGCCGCCCATGCCGGTGCCCTGGGTGTTGGCGACGAACGCCGGGTGCACCCAGCGCAGCAGCTCGGACGGGGTGAAGCCGCCGGTGAGGAACGCGTCGACGGTGGAGACGATGTTCCACAGGCCCACGCGGTCCACGGAGCCGGCCATGTCGGCGGGGATTCCCCACTTGGTGACGTCGAATCCGGTCGGGATCTGACCGCCGACCGTGCGGGTCAGCTTCGCCTTGCGCGGCACGCGGATCTCGGTGCCTGCCTTGCGGGTGACCGTCCAGTCGCCGCTCTCCGGGTCGACCGCGGCGGTCGTGTTCTCCGGGTCGGAGTCGACGAACGCGCGGGCCTCCGCCTCGGAGCCGACGACGAAGGACAGGTCCTTGTCGATGAACACCGACGTCAGCAGCGGCGCGGTGTTGTCGACCATCGCGCCCTCGTCACCGTAGGTACGGATGCCGCAGCGCTCGACGACGGTGTCGTGGTAGCGCTCGGCGATCTCCGCCTCCGGGACCAGGTCGCCGGTCTCGGCGTCGTACCAGCCCGGCTTGGGATCGTTCTCCCACACCACCAGCCCGGTGTTCCACGCGAGCTCGAGCACGCCGGCCGCTGAGAGCTGCTCGTCGACCTCCATCTCGAAGCGGGTCCGCGAGGAGCCGTAGGGGCCGAGCTCGCCGGCACCGACGATGACGACCAGGTCGGCGGGATCGACGTCCAGCTCGGGCCAGGACGGCGCAGCCAGAGCGTCGACGATCCGCGGCGGGGCAGGCAGGGCCGCAATGGAGTTCGCATCCTTCGCGGCTTCGTCCTCGGCTTTTCCGGCGTTCTCGGCGGCCTCGGCCGCTTCCTTCGCGAGCGCCGGCAGATCCAGATCGACCTCGGCGAGCCCACCGGTGAGGTCCATCAGGCGCGGGGCCTGCGCTGCGGCGCGCTTGGCGTCGGCCGTGCAGGAGAGGAGCAGCTCGGTGGCCATCTCCTCGGTGGACCACGTCCGAACGCCCTTGGCCTCGACGGCCTCGACCATCGGGTCGTTGCCGCCCATGAGGCCGGTGCCGCGCACCCAGCCGATCAGCGCGTGCACGAGCGTGACCCGCTCGGCCCACGTGCGCTCGGCCGACCAGCGTCCGACGACCGCGTCGAGCGCGGCCTTCGCCTCGCCGTAGGCACCGTCGCCGCCGAACAGGCCGCGGTTCGGGGAGCCGGGCAGCACGACGTGCAGGTGGGTGTCGACGTCACGGTCGTAGCCGATCTGCGACAGGCCGCCGATCAGGCGCTCCACCGACCACAGCAGAACCCGCATCTCCATCTCGGCGCGGGCACCCGCGTCGGACAGCTCGCCAGCCACGCGCGGTGCGGCGAACGGGAACAGCATCGTCGGCGTCATCGCCTCCTTGACCAGCTTCTTTGCGCCACCGGCAGTCTCGGTCTGGACGTTACCCACCCACTCGACCAGCGCGTCGACGTCGGTGTACGACGCCATGTTCGCGGGCACCACCCACAGGGAGGCGCCGGCGCGAGCATTCGCACTGTAGAGCTTGCGGTAGAAGCCGAGGCGCGCACTGTCGAGACGCGAGGTGGTCACGACGACCGTCGCACCGCCGCCGAGCAGCTTGCCGGCGACCGACGCGGCGATCGAGCCCTTGCTGGCGCCCGTGACGACCGCGATCTCGCCCGTGTACTGGCCGGTCGCCTCGGCCGCGACGGCGACCTGGGCAATGCGGCCGTAGAGCTCGGCCAGCGTTGCGCGGCCGGACTCGGAGGCGCGCTGCTGCCACCACTGGGCGTGGCCCGCCACGGCAGCACCTGCACCGTCGAAACGCTCGACGGTCAGGTCGATCTCGCCGGTCCAGGCGCGTGCCAGGTCCTCGCGGGCGGTGGCCCAGCGGTCGTCGATCAGGACGGCCTTCTTGGCGTCGAACGCGGGGGCGACCAGACGCGGCCAGTCGGAGCCGAGCTCGGCCGAGACGAGATCGACCAGGGCGGTGTCGTCCGCGGAGGCCGCGGCAGCAGCCGACTCGCTGAACCCGAGCTGCTCGAGCACCAGGCGCGCAGCCGAGGCCAGCACGCCGTTGCGTCCGGTGATGGCCTCGGTGAACTCGCCGAGCGCGGCAGCGTCGACGGTTCCGCCTGCTCCCCCACCGGTGGCCGGCATCGAAACCGCAACGCCGCGGCGGGACGCGACGGACTGGACGGCGGCGTCGACGAGCGCGTCGACGGCGCCGCCGTCGGCGATGGCGCCCTCGTGCAGGCCGCCCATCGCGCCACCACGGACGCTGGAGCCGTCACGGGTGCCGAGCGCGACCTCGGCGGTCACGTGGTTGGCCCAGCCGTCGCCGAGTTCCCAGACCTTCTTGACGCGGTCCGCGATCGCGCCGGGCCGGCGGCCCGACGGGCCGAAAACCTTGCGCAGGTGATCGTTGATCGAGTCGCTCAGCACCGGGCCGAACGGCTTGTAGGTGCGGGCCAGACGGTCGACCGTGACAGCGAGCGAACCCATGTCGGCGTCGGCGGCACCGTCGATGGCACCGAGCGACAGCTCGGAACCGAGGTCGACGAGCAGCTGGTTACGACGCGAGGACACGCCGTCGCACAGTGCCTCGATCGTGTCGGCGGGGCCGATCTGGTCGGGGCGCAGCTTGGTCCACAGTGCGATGAGCACCTTGGTGGCGTCGGCGGCCTTGAACGCGATGTCGTCCGGACGCGGGCCACCGGGCGGTGCGCTCGGAGCGGCGACCGGTGCGGCGGCAGCGGCAGCCGGTGCTGCGGAAGCCGCGGGCGCTTCCGGCTCGTCGTCCTCCACCGGCGCCGGATCGACGTCGGTGCTGTAGACGATCGACGCCTCGCGCTCGATGTTGAGCACCTCGACCTTGGTGTTCGCATGCTCGTCGAGCTTGAGCGTCTGCGACGCGAGGTTCGCGACGGTCGGGGTTGCCCCCAGGCCGATCTCGACGAACCGCTCGACACCGAGACCACCCTCGGCCTCGTCCGTGAAGAACAGGTCCTGCGTCTCGATCCAGCGAACCGGGCTCGCGAACTGCCATGCGAGCAGCTCGACGAGGATCACGCGGGTCAGGGCGACCGGACGCGCGGCCCAGCTGTCGAAGTCCGCGAGCACGGGCAGCAGCTGCTCCGACGGCACCAGGTCCGCGATCTCCTGGACGAAGTCGCGACCGAGGTTGAACAGCCTGGGCACCAGGTTCGGGATGTAGCGGCCGATCAGCAGCGACGGATCGATGTCCTGCGGCAGCAGCTCGTCGAGCTTGGCGCGGAAGTCGTCGACGCCGCCACGCAGGACGGTCGAGTGGAACGGCACGTCGATGCCCGGCACCACGATGAACGCGCGCTTGCCACCGAAAGCCTCACGGCGGATGTCGATCTCACGCTCGAGCGCCGCGAGGCCCTTGACCGTGCCGGCGATCGCGTACTGCGAACCCTTGAGGTTGAGGTTGACGATCTGCAGGAATTCTCCGGTCGCGTCGGCGACGCCGCCCACGAATGCCTGCAGCTCGTCGTCGGCGACCCCGATCTGAGACGGACGGATCGCGGCCATGCGGTAGTCGCTGCGCCCGGCGGCGTCACGCGGCACCAGCTCGTGCATTGCCGAACCACGCTGGAAGACCACCTCGAGCAGCGCCTCGAGCGGCAGCACGCCGGCGACGGCGGTCAGTGCGTTGTACTCGCCGACCGAGTGACCGGCCAGGTAGGAGCCCTCGACGAAGGCGCCGGACTCACGCAGCTCGGCGACCTGTGCGACACCGAGCGTCGCCATCGCGACCTGGGTGAACTGCGTCAGGTGCAGAACGCCGTCCGGGTGCCGGTGCTCGACGCCCCGAGCCTTGACCAGGGTCGGGTTGTCGCGGACGACAGCGAGGATCGAGAAGCCGAGGGCCTCACGGGTGTGCTTGTCGGCACGCTCCCAGACCTCACGGGCAGCCTTGCTGCGCGAGCGGGCGTCGAGGCCCATGCCCGGACGCTGGATGCCCTGACCGGGGAACGCGTACACGGTCTTCGGGGCGGCGGTGCGACCCGTCGCGACCATCACCAGGTCGCCGTCGACGCGGCAGCCGACCTCGATGATCTCGTCACCACGATCGGTGGCGACACGGTCGACGCGGACGTCGATCTCGGCGCCGGGGCGGACCATGCCGAGGAAGCGCGCGGTCCACGCGGTCAGGCGACGCGTCGGCACCTTCGATGCCGGGTCGAGCGCGATCACGGCCTGCTGAGCCGCAGCCGACAGCCACATGCCGTGGACGATCGGGCTGCCGAGTCCGGCAAGCAATGCCGCAGCGTCGGAGGTGTGGATCGGGTTGTGGTCACCGGACACACGGGCGAACGCGGCCATGTGACGCGGGGCGACCATCTTCAGGTCGCGACGACGGCGACGCGGGGTCTCCGCGACGTCCGCGCTGAGCGAACCGCCGGCGCGGGCCGGATCGGCCAGCTCTCCCTTGCCGGTGCGGCCACGGATAGCGAAGCGCTCGGTGAGCGTCGCGACCGCGGGAGCCTCGAGGCCCTCGCCGAGCATCGCACCGACCTCGACGCGCACCTCGACGACGCGGCCCATGTCGGTGTCGACGACATTGCCTGCCTCGGCACGGACCACGAGAATGCTGGTCTCCGAGGGCAGTTCGCCGACGAGGTTCACCGCGTGGTCGAGATGGACCAGGTCGAGCATGCCCTCGATGACGTGCACGCCGGATTCTGTGGTGGCAGCCCCGAGCGCGGCGAAGACGGCAGGCCAGCAGGCGCCGACGACGACGTCGGGCACGGCCTTGCCGCTGGTGCTCACGGATGCCGGCAGGCCGACACCGGTGACACCGGCGTGGTCGGCGATCAGATCCGGAGTCCATGCCAGGTTGATGTGCGCGACACCGCCCTTGACGGCCGGAAGTTCCTGGCCGGCAGCGACACCGAGCAGCGCCGACATCGACGCCTCGGCGTCGGCCTGGGTGATGACGGGCGCACCGCCGTCACGGACGGTCGCCGGCACGGTGATGCGGATCTCGACTGCCTTGCCGAGTGCGAGCGGCACCGTCAGGTCGACGTGATCGGCATCGGTGACGACCAGGCGGGCGCCGGTCTTGTCGTGGCTCGCGACGGTGTCGGACTCGATGGTCCACTCGGAAACGTCGCCGAGGCGACGGACCGGGTTCTGGGTCAGGCGCGCGGCCCACAGGACGTCGGGGGCAGCGAGGACGGCGTCGAGCAGTCCGGTGCCGAAGCCGCCGTGACGACGACCGGCGACCGGAGCCGGGGTGGCGCCGCCGGCAACCAGCTCGTCGGCCGTGGCCTTCTCGAAGCGGTCGAGCAGCTCGCCGACGGGCTCGTCGGCGCGGGTGATGCCGGCGACCGCGACGGTGCCGGGGATGATGCACACCTGGTCGGCGGTGTAGCGCGCATCGTGCGCCTGCCACAGGGAATCCGAACGCCACCAGCGGCGGACGTCACCGTCGACGACGGGCACGAAGTTGACCGGCTTGCCGGGGGTCTTGCACAGCGCGACGAAGAACGGGATGTCGGCCGGGTGCAGGACGGTGGTGGCGTAGTCGGGGTACGCGGCCTCGAGCGCGCACAGCGCCGCGAAGGGCTGGTCGAGCGTCGCAGTGTCCGCGAACAGCGTCTTGATCGGGCCGCGGTCGTTGCGGTGCAGCCGGGCCTCGGCGCGCTGCAGCATCTCTCCGAAGCGTTCCCGCCACGACACGTCCAGCCACACCGACTGGGTGGCATCGACGATTGCGTCCTGCAGGTCGCCGCCGCAGTCGAACGCCTGCGGGGAGTCGACACCCACGGCCAGCTCCAGGTAGCGGCGCAGCCACTGCTGGTAGGTCATGGTGGCGACGTCGCCGAAGTACGGCTTCGCGGTCGCGTCGAGCGCGGCGATGACCTCGTCGCGGCGCGCGGCGACGGCGTCGGCGTCACCGGCGACCTCGTCGAGCAGGCGACCGGTGCGCGATGCCGCATTGTCGATCTCGTGGATGTCGGCGCCGAGCTGGCTGCGGCCGGAAGCCATGCCGCCCTGCGCGGTTCCCGCACCGACCCAGTCGGGGGTGCCGGGGGTGTCGACGAGCATCTGCTTGACGCCGGCCGAGGTGGTGGCCTCGAGCGTGGCCATCGCGGCGGTGCCGACGAGGATGCCGTCGAGCGGCATCGCGGGGAAACCGTACTCGGTGGCCCAGCGGCCGGTCAGGTAGTCGGCGGCCCGCTCGGGCGTGCCGATGCCACCGCCGACGCAGAGGACCAGGTTGTCGCGAGTACGCAGCTCGGCGTACGTCGCGAGCAGCAGGTCGTCGAGGTCCTCCCACGAGTGGTGACCGCCGGCGCGGCCACCCTCGATGTGGACGATGACCGGGAAGTCCGGCACCTCGTTGGCGATACGGATCACGGAGCGGATCTGGGCGACGGTGCCCGGCTTGAACGCGACGTAGCTGAAACCGGCCTCGGTCAGCTCATCGATGATCGTGACGGCTTCCTCGAGCTCCGGGATGCCGGCGGTGACGACGACGCCGTCGAACGGGGCACCCGCAGCGCGGGCGCGCGGCACCAGGCGCTTGCCGCCCACGTGCAGCTTCCACAGGTACGGGTCCAGGAACATCGAGTTGAACTGCACGGCGCGACCCGGCTCGAGCAGGCCCTTCAGTCCCTCGACGTTGTCGGCGAAGATCTGCTCGGTGACCTGACCGCCACCGGCCAGCTCGGCCCAGTGTCCGGCGTTGGCGGCCGCGGCGACGATTGCGGGATCGACGGTCGTGGGCGTCATGCCCGCGAGCAGGATCGGCGAGCGTCCGGTGAGCTTGGTGAAGGAGGTCTCGACGGCGACGCGGCCACCCGGCAGCTCGACGACCTTGGGCGCGAACTCGGCCCAGGCCCGAGCGACCTCGGGGGTCGCACCCGGCGTGAGCAGGTTGCGGTGGCCGCCACGGGTGGAGGCCGCGACGATGCCGACGCCGTGGCCACGCAGGCCGGTCGACGTCATGCGGGTGAGTTGGTCACCGGGGCCCAGGTCCAGGATCCAGGCGGCACCGGATTCGACGGTGCCCTCGACGGCGTCGACCCAATCGACCGGATCGACGAGGACGGCCTGTGCGAGCGTCCGCACCTGGTCGGCGTCGAGACCACAGCGGGCGGCCCAGCCACCGATGACCTCGACGGCCTCGGCGAGGGCGGGGTGATGGAAACCGATCTCGACGGCCAGCGACTCGAACACCGGCGAGAACACCGCGCCACCGCGGGTCTTGGCGTCACGCTCGCGGGACTCGTCGGCGGCGATCTGCTCGCAGCGCTGCTGCACGCGCGCCAGCTGCGCGGGCGGTCCGGACAGCACGACGCGACGGCGACCGTTGCGGATCGCGAGGACGGCGGCGCGCTCGGGCTCCTGACCGGCAGACAACTCGGCGACGATCGCGCCCAGACGCTCGGGGTCGACGTTGGAGACGGCGAGCATCGGCGAACGATCGGCGGCAGCGATGATGCCGCGGCGACGGCCGACCAGACCCGCAGCGGCACCGATGAGTTGAGCGGTTGCGAGCAGTGCGCCGTCGGCAGCGCCGCCACCGGCGACCGCGGCCGCGGCGATGAGGCCCTGCGAATGGCCGATCGTCGCGACCGGAGCGTTCACGGCGGGATCGAGGCCCTGCTGCTGCAGTGCCCGCAGCGCGGCGAGCTGAGTGAGGAAGACACCGGGCAGCGACACCGCGGCGGAGGTGAGGGCGGCAGCCGACGGAACGGACGTGCCGACAGCGCTCTCATCGTCCGCGAGCTCCTGCTCGAGGATCCACGCGATCGGGTCGAATCCGACCGGGCGGACGACGAGGAGGTCCTGCGCGACGGGCTCGAGAAGCGCGGCAGCCTCGTTCACCAGTTCGGTGAGAGTCGGCTCCAGGCCGCTGTCACGGGTGAGCTCGGCGAGCGCACTCAGCCACGGGGCACCCTGGCCACCGAACGCGAGCGCATACGGTTCGCCGGCGCGGAGCCGGTCCACGAGCGGCCCCTGCGCGGCGGAGCGAGCGGGCGTCCGCTCAGCACCGAACCGGCTTTGCTCCTTCGAGGTTCGTCCGTTTCCTGCAGTGTCGTCAATCGTCACTGAAGTTGTGTCCTCTCCTGGTTCCCTGACGGGAGGTAGGTCTTGGTCGGCCGCCCTCGGCAGAGCTGTCACGGGTATCGCGAGACACCCCGGCACCCCTCGAACGCACTGCGAAAATCAGCGAATCCGGGCGTGTAAAGGTTGACACAGAATCATGAGGAAAGCCTCACGTTTGCACGGCGCGCGCTTTCTACCAGCGAGTATCAAGTGACATTGCGCACAGGAATGCCGAAAGGTAACTCGCCAGTAGATGACGTATCCGCGGGTCACACCCCATGCGAGGACGTCCACAAACCTGAGGGAACCCTCACGTTGATTGTTATCAATTCGTGATCTGCTTGACGGCGGGCCTTCGGCGTGCGGTGAGGATGCGGCGCTGTCCTACGCCTGCATTACCGTGCGCACCGTCAACCGAAATCCAGGGGGGAATTCATGACCGCACAGGAGATCCGCACGCTCGTCGACCACATCGCCGCCGTCCTGCCCCACGACCGATCGCACTGGCCGTCCGGGTGGCCACAGGAGGCGGAGGCGGCGCTACTGGACGCGATTTTCTCGGCGCGCGCCACGTACGGCACACCGACAACCGGGGTGCGCCGCGTGATCGGCAACTGGCGTACACACCGAGACACACCGCTCGACGATCTGACGGCCCTGGCCGCTTTCGTCGACGCGCCCGACCACCTGTCGGAGATCCTCGACAATCGCCAGAGGGTGCCGGGGAACTACACCACCAAGGCCGAGGCGGCGGCGCTCGCGGCGGCAGCCCTCGTCGAAACCGGCATCCGGGACAGCGGCCGCATCCGCGACGGACGAACCGCCCGTGACGCCATCCTCACGGTGCCCGGCCTCGGTGACACCACGTGGGAGTCGTTCGTCCTTCAGTTGTCCGTGATCGGGCCCGACGCGCTCACCCAACTCTGCCGATTCGTCAGCGACGCACTGGGATCGGCCGAGACACTCACCGAGACCCGGGCACTCGAACTGCTGGCAGCAGCCGCCACCGAATCGGGGACCCAACCGGGCGCTCTCCTCAATGCGGCGTGGCGCTACCAACGCACACAGCGGCCCACGCGGGCGCCGAAGTCGTTGTCCGCGTAGACAACCAATCACACGTCACCGCCGGCAGATCCTGGCGAATCGGATCGGCCGGCGGTGGCGTAAGCTGTCTATCGCTCGCGCGAGTGGCGGAATTGGCAGACGCGCTGGATTTAGGTTCCAGTGTCTCAGGACGTGGGGGTTCAAGTCCCCCCTCGCGCACCAGCCGCAGTTCCACGAACTGCACCAACGAGGTCACGAACTCCGACCGGGTTCGTGACCTCGTTTTCGTTGGCAGGGTTGGTTGAACTGTCCACCGGACGTAGTGGTGGGTTCGGCCCGCAGCTCGTAAATGGTCCTGGATTGGGAATCCTTTCCAGCCCTCCTCAACCATCGCAATCCAGGTCACCCGAAGAACCCGGCGCCGAGCGGTCCAGTGAGTCCGAGCTACTTGCTGTCGACGTGACCGATCGGGCTGGTGCTGTCCGCCAGAGCCGCCCGGGCAGCGGCCCAGCCGTCGGCATCGAGCTGGAGCGCGGTGCGGAGGTATGCGGTGCTCATCCGCTGTAGTACGGCCACACGCTCGGGGTTCTCGTCGGTGGTCTCGGCGACCTCGTATCCGGGGATCCCGCCGAGGGCGTGCTCGGCGTCGTGCAGGGTGAGGAGGTCGGTGGCGCCGGGGCTGAAAGTGTATGCGTCCGTGAACCAGTCGGGGCCGCGGCTGGACATGTGGGACTGGTCGTGGTCGCCTGCGACGACGAGTGTCGGCGTGGTGAGCTCACGGAACGACGGGTACATGAACGGGAAGTTGGCCTGCGCGAACGGGTGTAGGTCCTCACCGCCGACGCCGGTTGCGGCCAGGAGGATTCCGGCCGCGACGCGGCTGTCGGACATGCCCTCCCCGACCTGCCCGTCCTTGTCCAGGATTCGGGCGCCGAGGAGTGCCTGCGCGGTTTGCGCGCCCCAGGAGTGCCCGGCGACGGCGATGCGGGTGTGGTCGACCCGTCCGGTCAGGCCGGGGATGGAGGCCTCGATGGCGGCGAGCTGGTCGAGGATGCGACCCAGGTCCGCGATCCGCTCGATCCAAATGTCCGGGAAGCGGGGGTCGTCGAATCCGATCCCGTAGCGCCGGGAATCCAGGTGGGTGGGCTGGACCACGACGAAGCCCCGGGAGGCCCAGAACGCGGCCAGAGGCGCGTAGCCGTCGTGGTGCCACCCGTTGCCGTGCGAGAAGAGCACGATCGGCAGGTCCGAACCGGTGGTCGGCGCGGAGACCCGCACCTCGAGCGGCAGCGTGCGGCCCGGGGAGGGCAGTTCGACGGGGGCGACGGAGACGACGGGAGTGCCGACGCCGACGACCTCGTCGAGGGTGGCCACGAGTGCAGAAGTCTGGATGGAAGAGTTCAAGGCTGGGGGTCCTTTCGAGGTGCTAGGCCCTGCAATAATGGAAATCGGAGCGCTGTTCCGAAACAATACGGAGCAATGTTCCGGATAGCAACCCGTGACGACATGGAGGAGTGTGTTCTGTGACCGATGAGAGCGATCGCCGGACCAAGCGCGCCGACGCGCGCCGGAACGAGCAGGCCCTTCTCGACGCGGCGGCAGCGGTGTTCGTCACATCCGGCGTCGACGCGCCGGTCCGGGAGATCGCGGCGAGGGCCGGGGTCGGGATGGGGACGATCTACCGGCATTTCCCGACGCGTCCGGAACTTGTGGTGGCGGTGTACCGCCACCAGGTCGAGGCGTGCGCGGACGCCGGCTCGAGGCTGCTCGACGAAAGCCCGACGCCGGAGGCGGCATTGCGGGCGTGGGTCGCACTGTTCGTGGAGTTCCTGGTCACCAAGCACGGTCTGGCCGGCGCACTGCAGGGCGACAGCGCTGGGTCCGATGCGCTGCACGCTTACTTCGTCGATCGCCTCGTACCGGTCTGCGGGTCGCTCCTCCAGGCGGCGTTCGGGCATACCGGCGCTGGACACGTCCCGCCGGTCGACGCATACAACCTGATGAAGGGCATCGGAAACCTGTGCATCGGGGCGGCCGCGGATCCCGCCTACGACGCCGACCGCCTGGTGCAACTGCTTGTCACCGGCGTACTCGGCGGATCCAATCGATAGACGAGAACAGGACTGAGTCACAACCCCTTTCGGCGAAGTGCGCCCACGCTCGACGGTCGAGAAATCGCCTGAGGCCAGGCAACGCGAACCGCACACCAGCCGCAGTTCCACGAACTGCACCAACGAGGTCACGAACTCCGACGGGGTTCGTGACCTCGTTTCGTCGGTGGGTTCAGCGACGATTCGCCTTCGTTCTGTTCGGTTTCCGCCGGGGCTTCGCCGGAGCGCTGGTGGGCCGGGCGCCCGGTGCCGGTGCGACTCCGCGCTGGCGTTGCGCGAGTTCCCGTTCCTTGGCGGCGTCTTCCCTGTCGAGCCGGGCGAACACGAAGTGCTGCTGCGCGTAGGTCCAGATGTTGTTACCCACCCAGTACAACAGGATCGCGATGATCAGGAACGGCCCTCCGACGAGGACGCCCACCGGGAACACCCACAGCATGAGCTTGTTCATGATCGCGGTCTGCGGGTTGGCAGCGGCGTCCGGACTCTGCCTGGCCAACGACGCCCGCGCGTTGAAGTGCGTGGCAAGGGAAGCGATCACCATCAGGGGAATCGCCACGGCCGCGATCGCCGCGATGCTCGGAACTCCGCCATGCGACGCGAACGATTCGAGAGTGCTCTGCGGTGAGGTGATCGCCGTCGAGATCGGAGCACCGAACAGTCGGGCGTTGAGGAACGACTGCACATCGGCAGCACTGAAGATGTAGTTCGCGGTGTTCGCGTTGTCCTGCGCCGTCATTCCGAGCCCGCCGTGACCGGTTCCGGTGCGGTTGAACGATCGCAGAACGTGGTAGAGCCCGATGAACACCGGCGCCTGCACAAGCACCGGCAAGCAGCCCATCAACGGGTTGAATCCATGCTCCTTCTGCAGCTTCTGCATCTCCACCGCCATGCGTTGACGATCGCCGGCGTGCGCCTTCTGCAATGCCTTGATCTGGGGTTGCAGGTCCCGCATCTGGCGGCTCGTGCGAATCTGCCGAATCGCGGGTTTGAGCAGGAGAAGACGCAGGGTGAAGACGAGGAGAACCACGGCGAGGGCCCAAGCGAATCCGTTGTCCGGACCGAGCATCGAGCCGAACACTTTGTGCCAGAACCACAAGATCGCAGAGACGGGATAGTAGATGAAATCGAGCATCGGGCACCTCTTCGCCGCGCGACGACACGAGGGGTCGAATCACGCGGATGGTTGACGCGCCGGCGTCCTTCGGACAGCTGCGGCGCAAGACGGACAGGGTTCACCTGCGCGGCACAGCGAGGGGTCGCTATGCGGCGGCGAGAACCTGTCCGGGTGCTCGGGGTCGACGGGGACGCCCCGGCGTGTTCGGCGCACTCTGCCGACGGAATGCCCCACGCAGGTGTTGCTCCTCGCGCGGTGGCCCGATCGCCGGTGCCGTCAGTGAATGAAGCTCCGAGAGCGAACGCCCCGAGACAACGAGAACAAGAGCAACCGTGACGGCCGCACTGGCCACTGCGGCAGCGCCGTCGGTGGCGGCCGTCGTCGCGATCACCAATGCCAGCACGGCAACCCACGTGAGCTGAACCGTGTTCAGCTTCCTCGCAAGTCTCGACCAGATCCGTGCCATGGGTCGAGGGTACCGAGCAACGGAACATTTCCAACACGGCGGGCCGGTGTCGGGCACAGCGCCGCGCGCCTGCCGGGTGTCGAAGCTGCAACCATTCGCCGGACCACGGACGACGTCCCCGTTCGCGGCGCTAGCGTTTCGTTGTCGCGGCTGATCCCGGCGCACGACCATCTGCAGCAACTGGGGGACGACGATGTCCACACGCGTGCTCTCGGACTCGACCCGCATCCACGTCGTCGACGTGCCCGCCGACAGGGTGGACATCGGTGAGTGGTTGTTCTCGCTCCCCGAAGCGGAGTTCCGTCGATGCTGCCCTTCCGACCACGTCACGATCGGTGTCGGGACCGGCGAGGACGGGTCGCCACGGCCCATCGCAGTCGAGATGTTCGGTGACGCCCTCATGATCCATCACTTCGTCGGTGAGGTCGTCGAGCCACATCACTGCCGGATGGTGTCGACGTCGGAGGCTCTGGCTGACGAGGGCAGGACGACCGTCGAGGTGATCTGGGAGTTGCGGGCCCAACCCACCGACGACGGCCGCTGCACCATCTCCGACCGGATCTCCGTGGTTCCCACCGGGGACTACTTCGCGTTCCTCGACGAGCACGCGATCACCTTCGAGGATGCGGCCGCGTCGTGCCATGCGGCGTGCAGCGATCACGTTCGCCGCGAGACCCCACTGGTCGCCGAGAGCATCGCCCGTCTGGCATCGGCGTCGAGCGGACGCCATGCTATCGATTCGGTTGGCTCCCTGAGCAATTCGTCACCCACCCCCGACGGCGGCGCCGTCAAGGCCGTCGTTCGCCGGAACACCGACGAGGTCCAGGGCGGCGGCAACTTCGCGGTGTTCGACGAACTGTTCGCCGACGACTACGTGGACCACACACCGCAGCCCGGACTGACCCCCGACAAGGACGGCACCAGACTCCTTTACCAGTCCCTGCGCTCGGCCTTCCCGGACTTCCGGGCCGACATCCACTGGCAGTCGTCCGACCGCGACCTGGTGACCACGTACAAGACCTACCTCGGCACGCACCGCGGAGCGTTCATGGGCGTCGCCCCCACCGGGCGTGCGGTGTCGTTCGACACCGTCGATGTGATGCGGGTGCGTGACGGCAGGATCGTCGAGCACTGGGGTGTGGCGAACCTGCTCTCGCTGATGCAGCAACTCGGCTAGCGGTTCGACAAGCCCTCGAACTCGACCTGCACCGCCGACGCCCCGCGCAACGCGGCCACGCCTTCGGCCTCCCCATGTAACTGTGTGCGGACCGCGGCGCTCAGCGTCCCGAACGTCTCGACCGTCAACGTCAGTCGACGACCGCTCTTGCGAGGGCGCCAAGTCCCGACGATCTCGCCGTCGGCCAGCACCGCGCCGGGATCGCCGACCGTCTTCCACACCGCACGATGACGCTTCCTGTCGACGATCGTTTCCCGGTCACGCATCTGCAGGTACGGGTCATACGGTGGCAGTAGCCGCACCCCGCAGGTTGGGGGCGGCGACTGCAGGTCTGCCAGATCGCCGGCCAGGATCCACGCCGGGCTGCCCTCGACATCGACAGCCACGAGTTCGTCCTCGATCGTGGCCCACCACGGTCCGACGTCACCGGTGCGGACACCCACCCAGGCTGCGAAGTCCTTGCGCGTGGACGGGCCGTAGCAGTGCAGGTAGCGGCGCAGCAGTTCGGCGCGGGCGGTGGCGGGCTCGAGGTGCGGCAACGGCCCGCCCAGCCATTCGTCGAGCAGGACGAACGGCGCCCTGTTCCCGCTGCGCGGTGCGAGACAGACCATTCCGCGCAGCGTCAGTATCCGGAGACAGAAATGGACGACGGCCTCCCCCAGTGGCACGCGTGCGCCGTAGGGACCCGGCGCCGACCAGATCTCGCGTCGGGCGATCGGCATGGTGAGCCCGATGCGCTCGGCCAGTTCTCTGCCGAGTTCGTCGATCGCCAGTTGCCGCCCGGGGAGTACGGCCCCGATCTCCTCTGCGATGAGGTCGACCGTTTCGTCCAACCCCAACCCGAGTTTCGCCAGTGCCTGCTCCACGCCGACGATCAGATGCATCCGCGCCTTCTCGGTCGCCGGCAGGACGCCTGTCGTGAACACCGGCGCATCAACGGTCGGGAAGTACAACGGTGCACCGCGCACGGACCACGACTGCAGCAGGCTGCGGTCCACCGCGACCAGGTGGTCGACGAGTTCCCGCGTCACGCCCTCGACGCGGGCGTGCAACGCGAGCAGCGCCGACCCCGGCGGGCTGTTCTGCACACCACAGGCACCCACCACGTCGAGGAGCTCGTCGACAGGTCGCCTGTCCGTCAGATTGTGCGCGCGCAGCCGAAAAGCGACGACGTCGCCGACCTGCACGCTGACGCCTTCACCATTGTTCTGACGAGATGTCACGGATCACCTCCCGTCGTCCGGATCATCACACAGTTTCTGTCGGCGTCGCACACCTTTTCAGTAGGGAAAAGGTGTGCGACGCCGACAAAAGGTGTGCGACAGCGGCGCTGAGGGCACCGCAGACTCAGGCGAACGAACCCCGCGCCGTCACGACCTCGCCGCCGACCACGACGAGCGACGGCTGCGACAGCACCTCGGGACCCGTTCGCGGATCCTGCTCGTAGACAATGAGATCCGCTGGAGCGCCGGGCTCGAGTCCGCCACCGCCGAGCCAGGTCTGGGCGTTCCAGCACGCGGCGCCGAGGGCCTCGGTGGGGGTCATGCCGACCTTGCCGAGCGAGGCGACCTCGTCGGCGATCCGGCCGTGCCGGACGTGTCCGCCGGCGTCGGTGCCCGCGTAGATCGGGATACCGGCGTCGCGGGCGGCACCGATGGTGTCGTTCACGCGCGAATACAGGTCGCGCATGTGTGCGGCGTACACCGGGAATTTGGTGGCGCCATCGGCAATTTCGGGGAAGTTGTCGATATTGATCAGCGTCGGCACCAGCGCGGTGCCGCGTTCGGCCATCATCGCGATCGTTGTGTCGGTGAGGCCGGTGCCGTGCTCGATGCAGTCGATGCCCGCCTCGATGAGTCCGGGTAGCGCGTCCTCGCCGAAGACGTGTGCGGTGACGCGGGCGCCCTCGCGGTGCGCGGCCTCGATCGCGTCGACGAGGATGCCGTCGCTCCACAGCGGCGCCAGGTCCCCGACCTCGCGGTCGATCCAGTCCCCCACCAGCTTCACCCAGCCGTCACCGGCACGCGCCTGCCGCACCACCTCGTCGGGCAGCTGCGACTCGTCCTCGAGGTCGACCGGCAGCCCACGGATGTAGCGCTTGGGCGCAGCGATGTGCCGTCCGGCGCGAATGATCCGCGGCAGGCCAGCGACCTCGTCGAGCGAACGGGTGTCGACGGGCGACCCGGCGTCCCGCACCAGCAGGACGCCGGCATCACGTTCGGTCCGTGCCTGTGCCAGCACCCCGCCCAAGTCTTCGGCGCCGCCGCCGTAACGAATCCCGATGTGGCAGTGGGCATCGACGAGCCCGGGCAGGATCCAGCCCTCGGTGCACAACGTCTGCGCACCCGGGACCGGCTCGACGGAGAGCTTCCCGTCCCGGATCCACAGCTCGAACGGCTGCTCGTCGGGCAGACCGGTGCCACGAACGTGGAACCCGGCAGGATTGGACGCTGCCACGGCCGCCTACTTCTTGGGGAGCTTGAGCTGCGACAGGTCGATGCCCTCGAGTCCCGGGGGAAGCTGGTCGAGACCCTTCGGCATGCTCGAGATGTCCGGGAAGCCGGCCGGCATGCCACCCGGCATACCCGCGGGGAAGCCGCCCGGGAAACCACCGCGGATCTTCGGCTGCGTCGGACCCTTGCCGCCCTTCTTGCCCTTCTTCCCCTTCTTGCCCTTGATCTGCTTGCGCGCACCCGGCATGCCCATGCGGCCGGCCATCGCGGCCATCATCTTGCGGGCCTCGAAGAAGCGCTCGACGAGCTGGTTGACGTCGGAGACCTTCACACCCGAGCCGTTCGCGATGCGCAGACGACGGGAGCCGTTGATGATCTTCGGGTTGTCACGCTCGGCCGGCGTCATGCCGCGGATGATCGCCTGAATGCGGTCGAGCTGCTTCTCGTCGACGTTGGCGAGCGCGTCCTTCATCTGACCGGCACCCGGCAGCATGCCGAGCAGGTTGCCGATCGGACCCATCTTGCGCACAGCCATCATCTGCTCGAGGAAGTCCTCGAGGGTCAGCTCGCCCGAGCCGATCTTCGCCGCAGTGGCCTCGGCCTGCTGGGCGTCGAACACCTGCTCGGCCTGCTCGATGAGCGTGAGCACGTCACCCATGCCGAGGATGCGGCTGGACATGCGGTCGGGGTGGAAGACGTCGAAGTCCTCGAGCTTCTCACCGGTCGACGCGAAGAGGATCGGCTCGCCGGTGATCTCACGGACGCTCAGCGCGGCACCACCGCGGGCGTCGCCGTCGAGCTTGGTGAGCACGACACCGGTGAAGCCGACACCCGTCTTGAACGCCTCCGCGGTGTGCACCGCGTCCTGACCGATCATGGCGTCGAGCACGAAGAGCGTCTCGTCGGGCTGCACGGCGTCGCGGATGCCCGCGGCCTGCTCCATGAGCTCCTCGTCGATGCCGAGGCGGCCGGCGGTGTCCACGATCACGACGTCGTACTGCTTGGCGCGGGCTTCCTCGACGCCGGCGCGCGCGACCTCGACCGGGTCGGCCGCCGAGATACCGAGCGGGTTGTCGCCGCCACCGATGGACGTGCCGGGGTGCGGCGCGAACACGGCGGCACCGGCACGCTCGCCGACAATCTTGAGCTGGCTCACGGCGCCCGGACGCTGGAGGTCACACGCCACGAGCAGCGGGGTATGGCCCTGATCCTTGAGCCACTTGGCGAGCTTGCCGGCGAGGGTGGTCTTACCGGAACCCTGCAAACCGGCCAGCATGATCACGGTCGGCGGCGTCTTCGCGAACTGCAGACGACGCGTCTCACCACCGAGGATGCCGACGAGCTCCTCGTTGACGATCTTGACGACCTGCTGCGCCGGGTTGAGCGCGCCCGAGACCTCGACGCCCTTCGCGCGCTCCTTGATCCTCGCAATGAAGGACCGGACGACGGGCAGCGCGACGTCCGCCTCGAGGAGCGCGAGACGGATCTCGCGGCACGTGGCGTCGATGTCGGCTCCGGAGAGTCGACCCTTGCCACGCAGATCCTTGAGGGCTCCGGTCAACCGGTCGGAAAGGGATTCGAACACCGAATGCGCTCCTGAGCTCTGTGCTGGTCTGGCCGCGGGCCGTGAATATTCTCGAAACCAGGGTAACCGCTCGAGCGGCTACATCCGTGCGGCAACCCCGGGCGGTTGCTGCGGCGACGCCCGAGTGGACGCCGCAGCAACCGCCGGCCGTCGACCGCTCACTCCGCTGCGGGCTCGTCCTTCCTCGGCTCGGGCGCCGGAACGACCGCCAGGATCGCGCTCTCGAGCTGCTCTCGGCGGGCCCGTGTTCCCCCGTCGGCCATGCTGATGCAGAAGGCGTCGACCACCGAGGATCCGAGCGTACTGACCCGCGCCCAGCGCACGTCCGCGCCATTTCGTTCGAAGACCCTCGCCAAACGGCTGAGCATGCCGAGCCGGTCCTCCGCGCGCAGTTCGACGATCGCCTCGCCCTGCGAGGCGTCGCCACCGGTCACGTCGAACCAGATCACCCGGGGCGGTGCCTGCGAGTACTGGACCGGAACGGCGGCGCCGGTCCGATCCTCGAGGACCTGACGCGCGAGCGCCTCCTCCTCTTTCACGTCGAGGAGGTCGAGGACGTCGATCTCGCCGCCGATCGCCCGGATGAGTTCCTGCCGGACCAGCCCTGCCTGCGGCGGGGACCCGAACCTGGGCGCGACGACGAACGAGTTGATCGCCGCCCCGCCGTGGCTGCCGAGCGACGCCGACAGCACCCGCAGCGAGTTGAGCGCGAGCACGCCCGCCTCGTGCGACAGCAGGCCCGGCGTGTCCGGCGCGACCACCGTCACCGTGTAGGTGTGGGGGGACGTGCCCGGATCGAGCGCGACGTGGACGCCGCCGTCGGCCGCGAGGTCGACGAGCATCGGATCGATCGGGTCCGGAACGGGCAGGGTCTCCCCCGCCATCGTGAGCCGGCACCGCCGCACCAGTTCCCCGATGAGCGACGACTTCCAGTCACCCCACACCCCGGGACCGGTCGCGAGTGAGTCCGCCTCCGCGAGCGCATGGAGCAGTTCGAGAAGCAGGGCGTCACCGCCGAGCTTGTCGACCACCATCTGCACCGTCGCGGGATCGTCCAGGTCGCGGCGCGTGGCCGTCTGCGCCAGCAGGAGGTGGTGCCGCACCATTTCCGTCAGCAGCGTGATGTCCGACGGCCACAGCCCCAGACGCCCGCCGATCTGCGCGGCCAGTTCGGCCCCGACCTCGCTGTGATCGCCGCCGCGCCCCTTGCCGATGTCGTGCAGCAGCGCCCCGAGGAGCAGCAGGTCGGGCCGGGCCACCCGGGTCGCCATGCCGCCCGCCTGCGCGACGGTCTCGACGAGGTGCCGGTCCACTGTCCACGTGTGCACGGCGTCGCGCGGCGGCAGGTCGCGCACCGCACCCCATTCCGGCAGCAGACGGCCCCACAGCCCGGTCCGGTCGAGGGCCTCGATCGTCGGGATGGCGCGCGAGCCGGCGCCGAGCAGCACCAGCAGGTCGCTGAGCGCTCCCTTGGGCCACGGCTCCCGCAACTCCGGTGCGCTGTCGGACAGCCGCCCCAGCGTCGACGCCGAGATCGGCATGCCCGTTGTCGCCGACGCCGCCGCGACTCGGACCACCAGTCCGGGGTCACGCTTGGGCCGCGCGTCCCGGGCCAGCACCACCTCACCGGCATGCTCCACGACACCCTCGTCGATCGGCCGCCGCACCGGAATTCCGCGCAGCTTCGAAAGACCACGCCGGGGAAGCGAATTGCCCGCCGTCCGCAGCCCGACGTCCACCGAGTAGCCGATGGTGCGCGCACAGTCGCTGAGCGTGCGCGCGAGATCGAACCGGTCCCCGATCCGCAGTGCCGCGCCTATCTCGTCGGCGTCCTGCGCCCGGAGTTGATCCCGGGAGCGCCCGGCCACGCGATGCAGTTCGGTGCGGACGTCGAGCAGTCGGCGATGGGCCAGCGCGAGACCGCCGCCCGGGGCGTCGGGGCCGAGTCCCGGCATCCCGTCGGTGAGTTGCGCGATCGACAGCGCATTGAGCAGTTGGACGTCGCGCAGACCGCCTCGTCCGTTCTTCAGATCCGGTTCGGCGCGGTGCGCGATCTGGCCGCTGCGTGCCCACCGAGTTCGCGCCTGATCGACGAGTTCGTCGAAACGCGAACGGATCCCGGTCCGCCACTGCCTGCGCACACCACCGATGAGGAGGTGGCTCAGCTCGACATCCCCGGCGATGTGGCGCGCCTCGAGCATACCCAGCGTCGCGGTGAGGTCGGTGGACGCGACCTGCAGGGCCTGCGGCACGGTACGGACACTGTGATCGAGCTTGATGTGCGCGTCCCACAACGGGTACCACAGCTGATCGGCGACCTCGGAGACGAGCGCGGGATCGACGTCGTCGTGCAACAGGATGAGGTCGAGGTCGGAGTACGGAAGCATCTCCCGGCGTCCGAGCCCTCCGACAGCGACGATCGCAAATCCCGAATCGGGCCGGATGCCCAGTTCGTTTCCCTTTGTCGTGAGCCAGAACTCGTGCAGGTCGACGAGGGCGTGACGCAACGACGGTGCGTCGAGGCGATGGTTCCGGGAGCCGCCCGCGAGCAACTGTCGGCGTGCCCGCGCCAGGTCGTGCGCCTCGCCGGGACGATCGGACGTCGGGCCGGCAGACGCGGACGGCCCCGATCCGGCCGCCGTCGTGGCGACTGGATCAGGGCCGTCGAATGCGGACCCGTGAGGGTCAGAGCGCATCCCCACCCCGCTCCCCGGTTCGAACACGGATGATCGATTCGACCGGTGTGACCCAGACCTTTCCGTCACCGATCTTGCCGGTGCGGGAGGCTTCGACGATGACTTCGACGACCTTGTCGACGGCGGCGTCGTCGACGACCACCTCGACGCGGACCTTGGGCACGAAGTCGACGGAGTACTCGGCACCGCGGTACACCTCGGTGTGGCCCTTCTGCCGGCCGTAACCCTGGACTTCGCTGACCGTCATGCCGAGCACACCGGCCTGTTCGAGCCCGGTCTTGACGTCCTCGAGCGTGAACGGTTTGACGATCGCCGTGATCAGCTTCATATCTGCATCCCTTCGAAAGGTCTCAAGTGCCCGTTGTCCACTTCATCAAGTATCGCGTCAGGCGAGGTCGTACGCAGTCTCGGCGTGTTCACCCTCGTCGATGCCGCGCGCTTCCGTCTCCTTCGAGACACGCCATCCGAGGGGCTTGAGTGCGAAGGCGATGATCGCGGTGAGGACCGCGGTGAACACGAGAGCCGCTACCGCGATCACGATCTGGACGACCAGCTGCTTGTAGTCACCGCCGTAGAACAGTCCGGTCTCGGTGGCGAAGAAACCGATCGCGACCGTGCCCCACAGGCCCGACACCAGGTGGACGCCGACGACGTCGAGGGAGTCGTCGTAGCCGAACTTGTACTTCAGACCCACAGCGAGGGCCGACAGGACGCCGGCGATCGCACCGAGCACGAGCGATCCGACGGGGCTGAGCGCGCCGGCAGCGGGAGTGATCGCGACCAGGCCGGCGACGGCACCCGACGCGGCGCCGAGGCTGGTGGCCTTGCCATCGCGGATGCGCTCGGTGGCGAGCCAGCCGAGGATCGCGGCCGCCGTGGCCGACGTGGTGTTCACCCAGGCGAGACCGGCTGCGCCGTCGGCAGCGAACGCCGAACCCGCGTTGAAGCCGAACCAGCCGAACCACAGCAGCGCGGCGCCGAGCATCACCAGCGGCAGATTGTGCGGGCGGTACGCGGTCTTGCCGAAGCCTGCTCGCTTGCCGACGATCACAGCGAGGACGAACGCGGCGATACCGGCATTGATGTGAACGACCGTGCCGCCGGCGAAGTCGATCGGAGCGACCGCGGCCACCAGCCCGCCCTCACCGTCATCGGTGGTGCCGAAGATCTTGGCCGCGATGCCGTTCTCCGAACCCGACAGCAGGCCGCCACCCCACACCATGTGCGCCAGCGGGAAGTACACGACGGTCACCCAGATCGCCGAGAAGGCCATCCACGTGCTGAACTTGACGCGCTCTGCCAGCGCACCGCTGATCAGCGCGGTGGTGATGATCGCGAACGTCACCTGGAACGCGATGTCGATGACGTTCGGGTAACCCCACGCACCGGCGATGAAGTTGCCGTCCGCGTCGGTGATGCTGTCCTTCAGGCCGAAGAACTCGAAGGGGTTGGCGAACACGCCTCCGATGTCCTGGGTGCCGTAGGACATCGACCAGCCCCACAGCACGTAGACGACACCGATCACGGCCATCGCGCCGAACGACATCATCATCATGTTCAGGACCGACTTGGACCTCGACATGCCGCCGTAGAAGAACGCGACGCCGGGTGTCATCAGCAACACCAGCGACGCGGCCATGAGCATCCATGCGGCGTTGCCGGAGCTCGCCAACACTTCCTCGGGACTCACTAGAACCTCCTTCTCACGCGCCGGACAGCACGTCGTCATGGAGAAGAGTGGTCACGCGGTGTTTCCTCCAGGGCTCTCCCCTGTTTCGCCAAGGTGAACGCATGGCCAGACTATGTTGCAAAGAGGTTTCATCAGGGACTTTTCATTGCTTTTCGCACTCCCGGACGCCCGAACCATCCCGATTGTCGGCAGTCCGGAGACGCGAAACGGGCCCCGGTGGACACAGCTACCGGGGCCCGCTGCGACTCCCGAGGAGTCGGTGAAATCCGCTATCCGAGGAGCGCGTCGACGAATGCTTCCGGCTCGAACGGCGCGAGATCGTCGGCGCCCTCGCCGAGGCCGACGAGCTTCACGGGAACGCCGAGTTCGTGCTGGACCTGGAAGACGATGCCGCCCTTGGCCGTGCCGTCGAGCTTGGTGAGCACGACGCCGGTGATGTCGACGACCTCCGCGAACACACGGGCCTGCGTGAGTCCGTTCTGCCCGACGGTCGCGTCGAGAACCAGCAGGACGTCGTCGACGGCGGCCTTCTTCTCGACGACCCGCTTGACCTTGCCGAGCTCGTCCATGAGACCGGTCTTGGTGTGCAGGCGGCCGGCGGTGTCGATGACGACCACGTCGACGCCGTCCTCGATGCCCTTGGCGACCGAATCGAACGCGATCGCAGCCGGATCGCCGCCCTCGGGTCCGCGGACCACCTCGGCGCCGACGCGCTCGGCCCACGTCTGCAACTGGTCTGCCGCGGCGGCACGGAACGTGTCGGCCGCACCGAGCAGGACGCGACGGCCGTCGGCGACGAGGACGCGTGCGAGTTTGCCGGTGGTCGTGGTCTTGCCGGTGCCGTTGACGCCGACGACGAGCAGGACCGCCGGATGGTCACCGTGCGGCAGCGCGCGGATGGAGCGGTCCATCTCGGGACGCAGCTCGTCGATGAGCACCTCGCGCAGCAGCGCCCGGGCGTCTGCCTCGCTGCGCACTCCTCGGGCGGCCATCTGCTCGCGCAACCGCTCGACGATCTTCATCGTGGTGGCGGTGCCGAGGTCGGCGATCAGCAGCGTGTCCTCGACCTCCTCCCACGAATCCTCGTCGAGATCGCCGCCGCCGAGCAGGCCGAGCAGGCTCTTGCCGACCGCGTTCTGTGAGCGGGACAGGCGACCGCGCAGGCGGTCCAGACGACCGTCGGTGGGTGCGATCTCCTCGATCGCCGGCGCCGGCGTTTCGACGACGGGTTCGGGCTCGACAACCGGCTCGGGCTCGACGACGGGCTCGGGCTCGACGACCGGCTCGGGCTCGACGACCGGCTCGGGCTCGACGACCGGCTCGGGTGCTGGCGTGACGGTCGGCTCGGGCTTCGGTTCCGGCTTGGGCGCGGGAGCGACCGGGGGCACCGGCGGTGCGACCGGGGGCACCGGCGGTGCGACCGGGGGGACGGGCGGAGGCGTCGGCGTCTTGGGCGCGGCCGGCGGCACCTTGGGCGGCGCGGTCGCCGTCGAGCCCTGGCTGAAGTTGAATCCGCCACCGGCCTGATAACCGCCCGACCGGTCCTTCGGCTGCTCGGTCAGCTCGGGCGTCTCGGGCGCGGTGAGGCTGACACGACGACGACGCGCAATGATGAGGCCGACGACGAGCGCCACGATGAGGACGGCCAGTACGGCCGCTATTGCTATCCAGGCTCCGGTAGTCACACCGACATCCTGTCAGGCTGTGCGGGGCTGTGAGGTCTCCGGGCGACACAGCCCCGCATCGCCGCGCTCCTAGAGCAGTTCTGCGATCTCCTCGGCGATCTGCTCGGGGGTGACGGTCGGCTCGAAGCGGCGGATGACCTCTCCGTCACGGTTCACGAGGAACTTGGTGAAGTTCCACTTCACCGCGTCGGTGCCGATCGCCTCCGGGCTGGTCTTGCTGACGTGCTCGAAGAGGAAGCCGTGATCGGGGCCGAAGTCGCCCGGGGCCTCCGCGCGCAGGTACTGGAACAGCGGGTGAGCGCCTTCGCCGTTGACCTCGAGCTTGGCGTACACCGGGAAGGTGACGTTGTAGTTGACGCTGCAGAACTGCTGGATCTCGGCGTTGTCGCCGGGTTCCTGGTCACCGAACTGGTTGCACGGGAAGCCGACGATCTGCAGGCCGCGGTCCTTGTTTGCCTGATGCAGCGCTTCCAGTCCTTCGTACTGCGGCGTGAGTCCGCACTTACTCGCCACATTGACGATCAGGAGGAGCTTGCCTTTGTGAGCGCTCAGGTCCTCGGTGGCGCCGTCTGCCGTCTGGACGGGGAAGTTGTGGGCATTCATCGATGGTTCTCCCATGTAGTTCGGGTGGAGTCGTGCGGGGTGCACGCACGTGGGTGACGGTGACGGTGACGGGCTCACCCGGCGACCAGGTCCTGACCGCGCAGTCGCTGCGAGATGACGGTGGTGATGCCGTCGCCGCGCATGCTGACGCCGTAGAGCGCGTCGGCGACTTCCATCGTCGGCTTCTGATGGGTGATCACGATCAGCTGCGACTTCTCCCGCAGTTGCTCGAACAGACCGATCAGTCGTCGCAGGTTGGTGTCGTCGAGCGCGGCCTCCACCTCGTCCATCACGTAGAACGGTGACGGCCGGGCCCGGAAGATCGCGACGAGCATCGCGACCGCGGTGAGCGACTTCTCGCCGCCGGACAGCAGCGACAGCCGCTTGACCTTCTTTCCGGGCGGGCGGGCCTCCACTTCGATCCCGGTGGTGAGCATGTCCGACGGGTCGGTCAGCACCAGGCGGCCCTCGCCGCCTGGGAAGAGCTTCGCGAACACGTCGACGAACTCGCGCTCGACGTCGGCGTAGGCCTCGGTGAACATCTGCAGGATGCGCGCGTCGACGTCGGCGACCACCCCGAGCAGGTCCTTGCGCGCGTTCCTGACGTCCTCGAGCTGGGTGGACAGGAAGTTGTACCGCTCCTCCAGCGCCGCGAACTCCTCGAGCGCGAGCGGATTGACCTTGCCGAGCGTCGCGAGGTCCTTCTCGGCCCGCTTCGCCCGGCGCTCCTGGGTGCCGCGGTCGTACGGCACCGGCGCGGGGCGGGTGACCTGCTCGCCACGCTCACGCGCCTGCTCGTACTCCGTGATCTCCAACTCGGACGGGGGCAGTTGGACGTCGGGGCCGTACTCGGCAATCAGATCATCGAGGTTGACGGCGTACTGCTCGAGGATGGTCGCCTCGAGCTGTTCGATCCGCAGCGCCGCCTGTGCTCGCGCTACCTCGTCTCGGTGGACGGCGTCCGTCAATGCCGCCTTCTGCGCGGTGAGTTGCCGGACACGCTCCTTGACGCCCTCGACCTCTTCGGTGTGCGCGGCGCGCAGACTCGTCAGCTCGTCGCGGTGGGCCGCGGCCGCTTCCACGATCCGGCCGAGGTGACCGGCCACCCGCTGTCCGGACTCGGCCACGGCGGCCGCGACCTCGGCGGCCGTTCGGCGGGCGTGGCGCGCGCGTTCGGCCCGGGCCCTGGCGTCGCGCTCCGCCTGAGCCGCACGACGTAGCGAGTCCGCCTTTCCGCGAACCGATTCGGCGCGTTCCTCGGCGGTGCGTACCGCGAGGCGGGCCTCGACCTCCACCGCGCGGACCTCCGTCAGGGCGGCGGCGGCAACCTCCCGCTCGAACTCGGTTGGTGCGCCACCGTCCATGTCGGATGCCCCTGCGGCACCGGACTGTTCGTCCTCGGCGCGACGCAACCGCTCCTCGAGTTCGGCGAGCGACGTGAGGGTCTCCTCCCGGCCGTTCTCCGCCTTGACGCGCTGCGCAAGGAGTCGCTCGGACTCGGCATGCGCGGCCCGAACCACCTGGCCCAGTCGTCCCAACTGCTCGTAGACCGCGGACATGGTGGCGTCGGACTCGTGCAGCGCGGCCAGCGCCTGCTCGGCGACCTCCGCGCGGTCCGACTGCTCGGCAACAGCACCGGCGAGGGCAGCGGCCAGTTCCTGGGAGCGGCGCTCGGCCGACTCCAAACCTGCCGTCGATGCGTCGATCGCGGCCTGCACCTCGAGCGTGCTCGGGAGGCGGTCGGATCCGCCGGTGATCCAGCCCGCCCCGACCAGATCGCCGTCCCGTGTCACTGCACGCACCGAGGGCAGGATTCTCACGAGTTCCGTTGCAGCATCGAGCGATTCGACGACGGCAACACCATCGAGCAGGGCGTCGACGGCCACGCGCACGGAATCGGGGCAATGCACGGCGTCGGCGATCCACGTCGCCCGGACCGGTAGGTCCGCGCGCGGCGCGACATCCGCGCGTTCTGCCGCGAAGAGGACCGCAGCTCGGCCACCGTCCGCTGCGCGCAGCGCGTGCACCGCGGCGGATGCGGCCTCAGCAGATTCCGCGGCGATCGCGTCGGCCGCCGGACCCATCACCGCGGCAACTGCGGTCTCGTATCCGGGATCCACACGGATCAGTTCGGCGACGGGGCCGGTGAGCCCGCGGTCGGAGTGGTGTTCGAGCAGCCACGCTCCACCGTCTCGGCGTTCGAGTCCCATCGACAGCGCGTCGATGCGGGCCTTCAGCGACGCCACTTCCTGGCCGGCGTCGCGTTCCGCGGCCCGCAGTTCGGTGACCCGTCCGGCGATCAGGTCGAGCGCCGCGACCGCGCGCTCGTAGTGGCCGTCGAGGCCGAGTTCCCCGGCGTCGAGGTCGTCGACCGTGGACTCGACCGTGTCGAACTCGCCCTGTGCGGCGTCCCCCCGCTCGCGTGCCTCGGCGATCGCGACATCGAGCCGGGACACCTCGGCGTCCACCGACTCGGCGCGCGTGCGCAGCGTGTCCACCTGACCGGACAGCCGCGCCAGGCCTTCACGGCGATCCGCGATCGCCTGCACCGCCGCGACATGGGCGCGCTCGGCGTCCGCCGCGGCCTCCTCGCGCTCCGCGAGTTGTTCGCGTGCCGCGTCGAGCGTCGCGCGCGCGAGTTCGACGGCAGCGACCAGTTCGGCCTCCTCCACCGCGATCCGCTCGGCGCGGGCCTCCATCTCGTCCGGATCCTGCCCCCGCCCCACCTCGGGCTCGCTGTCGAGGTGACGTGCGCGTTCCTGCGCGATCCGGATCGTCGCACTCACGCGTTCGGCCAGCGCGGACAGCTGGAACCACGTCTGTCCCGCGGCCTCGGCCTGCGGCGTCAGGCGTGCGAGCGCCTGCTCGTGCCCGCCGAGTTCGGCGGTCGCCTCGTCGAGCGCGGCGTGCACCGCCTCCTGCTGCTCGCGGACGATCTTTTCATCGTGCGTCTGGTTCGCGAGTTCGGCGCGGCGGGTGACGAGATCGTCCGCAGCCAACCGAAGGCGCGCGTCCCGCAGGTCGGCCTGAACGGTCTGAGCACGTCGGGCGACCTCGGCCTGTCGACCGAGCGGCTTGAGCTGTCGGCGCAGTTCGGCGGTGAGGTCGTTCAGCCGCGCGAGGTTGGCCTGCATCGCATCGAGCTTGCGGACGGCTTTTTCCTTGCGCTTGCGATGCTTGAGGACGCCCGCGGCCTCTTCGATGAACGCGCGACGGTCCTCCGGGCGAGACTCGAGGATCGCAGACAGGCGTCCCTGACCGACGATGACGTGCATCTCGCGGCCGATGCCCGAGTCGCTGAGCAGCTCCTGCACGTCCATCAGGCGACACGAGTTGCCGTTGATCTCGTACTCGCCGGCGCCGTCACGGAACATGCGCCGGGTGATCGACACCTCGGAGTACTCGATCGGCAGGGCGCCGTCGGAGTTGTCGATCGTGAGTGTCACCTCGGCACGGCCGAGCGGAGCACGTCCGGCGGTGCCGGCGAAGATGACGTCCTGCATCTTGCCGCCGCGCAGGGCCTTGGCCCCCTGCTCGCCCATCACCCAGGTGAGGGCATCGACGACGTTGGACTTGCCCGAGCCGTTGGGCCCCACGACGCACGTGATGCCGGGCTCGAACCGCAGAGTCGTGGCGGACGCAAAGGACTTGAAGCCCTTCAACGTCAGACTCTTCAGGTGCATGACGGTGGACTCTACCTGCGGATCAGCGCTCGACGAACCCGGAAAGGCCTCCGCGCGCCGCATCGAAGTGCTCGACGACGAGCGTCACGTTTCCGGGCGTTCCCCCCGACCGCAGCAACTCCAGCAACCGCTCGAGTTCCGTCCGCGCCCCCTCCGCGATCACGAGAACCCGACCGTCGGCGTGGTTGGTGGCATGCCCGACCAGCCCCAGTTCGAGGGCCCGCGCACGCGTCCACCACCGGAAGCCGACGCCCTGGACGTATCCGTGGACCCAGGCGGTGAGGCGTTCGATGTCGGGGTGCATGGCTGCCATTATCCGACGGGTGGTGTCAGCCTCCGAACGGTGCCGTCGAAGCCCGTCGCATACAACGCGCGGGGATCCCAGCCCGGGCCCGCGCCGAACTTCACCGCCGACGCGAGCGCCAGCCCCGACGCGACTTCGCAACTCTCCCCCGACTCGGGGTTGACCCGCAGCACCCTGCCCGCGACGTTGTACGCCAGATAGACGGCGCCGTCGGGTCCGACGGTGAGGTCGTCGGCGACGTTCAGTGGCCCTACGCCCGGCAGCGAGATGGTGCGGACCGGCCCACGGAGATCGCGCGCGTCGAGGACCTTCAACTCACTGACCGGATCGAACGACGTGGTCAGGTAGACGCGGTCACCCGCGACCGCGACACCGTCGACGGTACCCAGGTCGGTGCGGACCGTCTCGGGCTGCCCGGGCCGGTCCGCCGGGATTCGGGTGAGACCGGGCGCCCCGAGATTTCGGGTGGTGAGCAGGTCTCCGTTCCCGAGACGCGCCAGTCCGTTCGGCATCACGAGCCCTCCGGAAATGGTGCGGCGCTGGCGGGTCTGCAGGTCCACGACGTCGACCGTGCCGTCCGCGATCCCGAACAGACCCGATACCGCGGTATTGCCGGTCGTGACGTAGACGTTGTCACCGTCGACTACCAGCCCGCCCGGGCCGTTCACCCCGTCGACCAGGGTGCCGCGCCCGCCCGCCGCGTCCAGCGTTCGGACAGCACCAGGCGTCACGAACGACGAATCCGACAGCAGCATGGCTCCGCGGCCGTCGAACGCGAGGTTCTCGAGCATTCCGTAACCCGACGCGATCGTCTGAACACCCCACTGCGGGCACCGGTTCGGGGCGCTCGACATCTCAGCTGTCGCCGGCGCCGCCGTGACAATCGCGGCAACCGCCGCCGATGCCAACGCGAGAATTCCGATTCGCCCAGTTCGCCGACTACGCACAATCTCCCCCTGTGTCCTTGCCCTCCGGGTACGCGATTGTTGCAGAAGTTCGGGGCGCTGTGCGCGCATGGCTTGTACACTCCGACACCATGCAGGGATTCCTACATTCCACGACGACGCCGGACACCGCCGGCGCCCTCACGATGAACTGACAGCCCTCAGACATCTCGAGCCCCGGAGCAGATTCCGGGGCTTTCTTCTTGTCCCGACTGCTCCCACACGAAACAACAGGAGCAGACACCATGGTCACCGACCACCGAGATCTCAACCACGACATGGCAATTTTCGCCACCGATCCCCTTGCCGGATCCGGCCTTCCGATGTGGCTACCAGCCGGTGCCATCGTCCGGGAGGAGCTGCAAAAGCTGGCGAAGGAACTGGCATCGGACGATGGATGCCAAGGCGTGTTCTCGCCGGTTCTCGGAAAACGAGCGCTGTACGAGCGGTCCGGACATCTGAGCAAGTTCAGCCAAGACATGTTCCCCGCCATGCGAATTGGCGATGACGACATCATGCTTCGGCCGGCGAACTGCCCTCATCACGCCTTGATCTACGCCTCCACCAAACGCTCGTATCGCGAGCTGCCACTTCGATTCAACGAGCTCGCCTCCATGTTCCGGGCCGAACGTTCCGGGGTTCTGTCCGGATTGAGTCGCGTCCGGCAGATCAACCTCGACGACACTCACGTCTTCTGCCGCCCGGACCAGGTCCTGCACGAAGCCGAGCTGGGGTTGCGGGCTGCGCTGCGTGCTCAGGAGATTCTGGGACTGCCCGTCGACTACGTTCGGCTGTCGATACGAGACAGTTCCGCTGCGTGGCTCGGAACCGAGGCACAGTGGGAGCATGCCCAGGAGCAACTTCGTGTGGCAGGGCGGTCCGTTCTCGACGAGCATGGACTGAAACTGCTCGAGGCCCCGGGCGAGGCCGCGTTCTACGGCCCCAAGTTCGATTTGCAAGTTCGGGACGGACACGGTCACGAGGAAACCATCGCCACCGTACAGCTCGACTTCAATCAACCCGAGCGATTCGACCTCACCTACGTCGACTCCGACGGCGCTGAATGTCGACCAGTCATGATTCATCGAGGCGCTGTCGGGTCCATGGAGCGCGTGACTGCAGCGCTCCTCGAACACCACACGGGGCGTTTGCCGTTCTGGTTGGCCCCGGTCCAGGTCACTGTCCTGCCGGTCACCGCAGACCAGGATGCCGCGGCGCGCACGTTCGCCAATGAAGCACGCCGGCAGGGACTTCGCAGCAGAGTCGACCACGGCGGGTCACTGGGAGCACGCATTCGGAACGCCCGCAGAACCAGAGATCACCTGATCGCAGTTATCGGACAGTCCGAGGTTGCGTTGGACAGTGTTCAGATCACCGACGTCGCCTGCGGTGTTCGGACCCAAGTCGCCCGAGAGCACCTTCTCGAATTAATGGGAGACGCGTATCGCGACCGGAGGGCAACACTCGATTGGCCACGGCTTGCAGGGGCCGCCGACGTTCTCCATCGACTCGAACACTAGTTCCAATCAGAGGGGAGTCATGAATCCGGGGGAATCATCGAACCAAGCGCAACACTATCGGTGCACGCCCGCGATCTGCGGCGCCTGCCCGAGCGGGAACTGCTGCAGACGACCCTCGACCTCTCCCGCGAAATCGAGCGCCTCGAAACGCTGCGGGTGGCCGCCGTCGCCGAAATCGACCAACCGCCCGTCTCGTTCGACACCCTCGGGTTCCGCAGCGTGAAACTGTGGCTCGCATCGAACACTCTGCTGGAAGTGCCTGCCGCCGCACGGATTCTCGCCCTCGGACGCGCACTCGGTCGGCAACCCGAGATTGCCGCCGAGTACGAGCGTGGTCGTGTCTCTGGCGACCATGCGGCGCTGATCGCGAGGTTCTGCGAGAAGCCGCCGAACGGGATGCCTCCCGAAGCCGTAGGGCCCTGCCGGAAGGTGTTGCTCGACTGCGCCACCGGATCTGTTCGGCGACAAAGACATCGCTCACGTGCCGTGGATGGGGCCACTGAGCATCGCCACCGCACGCCGACTCGCCTGCGACCACGGCTGCGCCCTCCCCAGCTGCGGAAGACCACCCGCCCACTGCGAAGGCCACCACGTGACACATTGGGCCGACGGCGGACCCACCGACCTCGACGACCTGGTACTGCTCTGCCGCTACCACCACCGACTACTCCACCACTCCCACTGGCAAGTAGCCATCGGCGAAGATCACCACCGTGGTTCACACCGCCAGGCTCGTTTGGACCCGTGCGCGGAAACCCATCCCCGCGCACAATCGGGCAGGGCCCCGCGCGGCGTAGAGGCGCGGGGTGGTGGTCTACTCCCCCGTAATCGTCAGCGTCACCTTCGCGCCGGCCTTGAGCGTGCGGCCGACGGTGCACACCTTGTCGATCGAGCGCTCGACGAGGGCGACCAGGCGTTGGCGCGCCTCGGCGTCGAGCTCACTGAGGTCGAGTTCGAGGACCTCGTCGAGCTGCGGGTACACCTCGTTCTCGCGGTCGGCCGCACCCGAGACCCGGATCGTGGCGTCGTAGTCGTCACCGAGACGACGCGACAGCGGAAAGTCCGAGCTCATGCCCGAGCACGCGGCCAGCGCGATCTTGAGCAGCTCCCCAGGGGTGAAAGCGCCCTCCACCGACTCCGATCCGATCAGGACTTCGGCGCCGCGCGAGCTGCGGCCGGTGTACAGGCGGGTGCCGGTGCGCTCCACCCAGAGTTCGGTGGACGCGGGGGCGGGAGTCTGTTCAGCCATGAGTGGAGATCCTGCCATCCTCCCGCGCCTCGTCCCACACCTGGATCCCCGAGATCTCGGGGATCTCGTCGCGGTGGAAGGTCGGGTCCTTGCCTTCGGCCCGCTGGCGGCGGTAGTGGTTGAACAGCAGGAAGGCGACACCCGACAGCGGGAGCAGGGCAGCCAGGTTCACGGTGGCCATCACACCCATCACAAGATCCGCCAACGCCCAGATCAGGGGCAGCGATCCGACGGCACCGGCGAACACACACACCACCACCAGCGCCCTGAATCCGTGCAGCACACGACGACTGCTCGTCATGAACTCGATGTTCGATTCGCCGTAGTAGTAGTTGCCGATCACCGAGGTGAACGCGAGGAAGAAGATAGCGAACGTCAGGAAGTGGACAGTCCAACCACCGAGTTGCGCACTGAGAGCGGTCTGGGTGAGCGACGCACCCGCCTTCGTCCCGTAATCGGGGTTCGACAAAAGAATGATGAATGCCGTTGCGGTGCAGACCAGCAGGGTGTCGAAGTAGACGCCCAGGCTCTGCACCAGGCCCTGCTTGACCGGATGCGACACGGCAGCGGTCGCGCCGGCGTTCGGCGCCGAGCCCATACCGGCCTCATTCGAGAACAATCCGCGCCGAATGCCCTGCATGAAGGCTGCCGCGAAGCCACCGCTGACCATCTCACGGATACCGAATGCGTTCTCCACGATGAGGCGGAACATGTCGGGGACCTGTGTGATGTTCAAGGCCACCACAACGAGCGCGAGGACCAGGTAGGCGCCGGCGACCACCGGGACGATCACCTGCGACACGGCCGAGATGCGGCGCACGCCACCGAAGATCACGGCAGCGGTGAGGCTCGCGACGACCAGTCCGACGACGACACTCAGTCCGCGGGACTCCTCGCCGACCGAGGTCGACACGGCGTCGACGATCGAGTTCGTCTGCACCGCATTGAAGACGAAGCCGTAGGTGACCGTGATGATGACGGCGAAAATCACACCCATCCAGCGGCGCCGGAGTCCGTGCAGCATGTAGTAGGCGGGACCGCCGCGGAACCCGCCGTCCTTGTCGCGGATCTTGTACACCTGAGCGAGCGTCGACTCGACGAACGCGGTGGCTGCGCCGATGAGCGCCATCACCCACATCCAGAACACCGTGCCGGGGCCGCCGACGCTGATCGCGATGGCGACTCCGGCGATGTTGCCGGTGCCCACCCGCGACGCCGCCGAGATGGAGAAGGCACGGAACGCCGAGATCCCCTTCTGCCCGTCGGGCAGCGTCTCGGCCGGTTCGGTGACCGACCGGAGCATGTCCGGCAGCAGGCGGATCTGGACGAACCGGGACCGCACCGTGAAGTACAGGCCCAGTCCGACCAAGAGGGCGATCACTGCGTACCAGTACGCGTCGTTGATGTCGGTGACCAGATCCACGATGGCGTCCACACCAGCGACTATGCGGGACGATCGTCCAGTCCGCCAGTCCCGAACCGACCGTTAGTTGCTACACCTGGAATCGATATCCCATCCCGGTCTCGGTCAGCAGGTGCCGCGGCTTCGACGGATCCACCTCGAGCTTGCGCCGCAACTGTGCGAGGTAAACACGCAGGTAGTGCGTCTCGGTGGCGTACGCCGGACCCCACACTTCGCGGAGCAGTTCCTTCTGCCCGACGAGTTTGCCCTTGTTGCGAACGAGCATCTCGAGCATCCCCCACTCGGTGGGCGTCAAGTGTATTTCGCTCCCGTCTCGGGTGACTTTCTTGGCCGCGAGATCAACAGTGAACGAGTCGGTCACGACGACCGGTTCACCGGTGTCCGCGGCCGCCGCACCACGCCGGACCGCGGCTCGCAGGCGGGCGAGGAACTCGTCCATCCCGAACGGCTTGGTGACGTAGTCGTCCGCACCCGCGTCGAGTGCCTCGACCTTGTCCGATGAATCCGTGCGCGCCGACAGCACGATCACCGGCGCCGTGCACCATCCACGTAATCCGGCCAGTACCTCGATGCCGTCCATGTCGGGCAGGCCCAGGTCGAGCACCACCACCTCGGGGTGCTTCTCGGCCGCCGCCCGCAGCGCCGCAGCGCCGGTCGACGCCGTCGTCACCTCGTAACCGCGGACGCTCAGATTGATCCGCAGTGCCCGCAGGATCTGCGGTTCGTCGTCCACCACCAGCACCCGCGTCATCGGGCTCCCTTCGCGTCTTCGGCACCCGAATGTGCCGCCTCGAGTTCGACGATCATCGTCAGCCCACCGCCGGGAGTGTCCGCGACCCCCACCGTGCCGCCCATCGCCTCGACGAACCCCTTGACCACGGACAGCCCGAGGCCCACGCCGACGGTGTTGTCCCGATCGCCGAGGCGCTGGAAGGCGTCGAAGACCTGCTCGTGGCTGCCGCGGGCCAATCCGGGACCGGTGTCGGCAACGGTGATCGTCATCTGGTCCCCCGACCGGGCCGCGCCGATGCGGACGGGTTCGTCGGGCGCGTAGCGCAGCGCGTTGTCGACAAGATTGGCGATCACGCGCTCGAGTAGACCGGCGTCCGCCATCACCACGGCGTCGCCCACCTCCACCTTGACCTGGTCGCGCACCCGCCGGGCCGAGCCGGGGCCGCCGTACCCCGCGCCGACCAGGGCCCGGTGCACCACTTCCTCGAGATAGATCCGACGCAGTGTCGGCTTCACGACGCCCGCGGCGAGCCGCGACGAGTCGAGCAGATTTCCGACGAGTGCCGTGAGCTGATCCGTCGATTCCTCCACGGTGGCGAGCAGTTCCGCGGTGTCCTCGGGCGAGAACTCGACGTCGTCGCTGCGCAGGCTCGACACCGCGGCCTTCACGGCCGCGAGCGGGGTGCGCAGGTCGTGGCTGACGGCCGAGAGCAACGACCGGCGCAGCAGGTCGGCCTCCTCGAGCGCTTGTGCCTTGCTGGCCTCTTCCGCAAGTTGCCGCTGCCGGATCAGGCCTACCGCTTGGTTCGCGACCGCGTACAGCACCTTGCGGTCGCGGGCGCCGAGTTCTTCGCCGGCGAGGAGCAGTGCGTACTCGCCGTCGCTGACCTCGCATACTGTGCCGGCCTCGTCGATCGTGCTCGGCGCAGATGTTCCCGCCGAACTGACGACACCCTCACCTCGCCGGACGACACTGACCCCGGTCTGCGAGTACGTCTCACGCACCTTCTCGAGCAATGCCGGCAGGTCGGCGCCGCGCAGCACGGATCCGGCGAACAGCGCGAGCAGTTCGGCCTCCTGCGACGCCCGCCGTGCCTCCCTGCTTCGTTTGGCTGCCGCGTCGACCAGGATCGCCACGGCGACCGCCACCACCAGCAGGACGATGGTGGTGATGAAGTTGTCGGGCTGAGCGATGGTGAAGCTGTAGAGCGGGGCGGTGAAGAAGTAGTTGAGCAGCAGGCCCGAGATGAGGGCCGAGACGATCGCGGGGCCGACGCCGCCCAACAGAGCCACGAGCAGCACGACGACGAAGAACAGCGCGTTCTGGCCGCCGACCCCCGCGAATCGATCGATCAGCCCCATCAGGACGGCGGCCAGCGACGGCACGATGACGGCGGCCAGCCACGACACCGCACGCCGTTCGCCGCGACCGAGGAACGAGATCCGGTGCCGGGTCGCGGCCTCGTCGTGCGTGACCATGTGCACGTCGATCTTCCCGGACTGCTGGACGATCGCCGCCCCGATCCCCTCGTCGACGATGCGGGCCCACCGTGAACGCCGGGACGTGCCGATCACCAACTGGGTGGCGTTGACCTCGCGGGCGAACTCGAGCAGTGTCATCGGGACGTCGTCACCGACGACACTGTGCAGGCTCGCGCCGAAACTGGTCGCCAGCTTGCGCACCTTGCCCATCTCGCCCGCCGACACTCCCTCGATCCCGTCGCCCCGAACCACGTGTACCACCATCAGTTCCGCGCTGGCCTTGCCGGCGATGCGGCTCGCACGGCGCACCAGGGTGTCGGATTCCGGCCCACCGGTGACGGCGACGACCACCCGTTCACGGGCTTCCCACGTGTCGGTGATCTTGTTCTCCGCGCGGTACTTCGCGAGTGCGGCATCCACCTGGTCTGCCACCCACAGCAGCGCCAGTTCCCGCAGGGCCGTGAGGTTGCCCCGACGGAAGTAGTTGCGGAGCGCCGCATCGACCTTGTCGGCGGAGTACACGTTGCCGTGAGAGAGCCTGCGGCGCAGGGCCTCCGGCGTGATGTCGACGAGTTCCACCTGGGTGGCGGCGCGGACGACCGCATCCGGCACGGTCTCCTGCTGCACGACGCCGGTGATCTGCTGGACGACGTCGTTGAGGCTCTCGAGATGCTGCACGTTGAGGGTCGAGAGCACATCGATTCCCGCGTCGAGCAGTTCGTAGATGTCCTGCCAGCGCTTCTCGTTGCGGCTGCCCGGGGTGTTGGTGTGTGCAAGCTCGTCCACCAGCACCACCGCAGGACGCCGGGCCAGCACCGCTTCGACGTCGAGTTCGGGCATCGAGGTACCGCGATACTCGATCATCTTCGGCTCGATGATCTCGAGCCCGGACAACTGCTCCGCGGTGCGGGCGCGGCCGTGGGTTTCCACCACGGCCGCGACCACATCACCACCACGTTCCAGACGCCGGTGCGCCTCGCCGAGCATCGCGTACGTTTTGCCGACGCCCGGCGCAGCACCGAGATAGATCCGCAACTCGCCGCGGCGGCGCGCGCGGTGCTGCTCGGGACTACTCACACCGCCATCATTCACCCGACGACGCTGCATTGCATCCAGGCGCGGTGAGACCGAGCGCGAGGTTGAGCTCGAGCACATTGACCCGCTCCGCACCGAGGATGCCGAGCTGACGCCCTTCGGTGTTCTGCGCGACAAGGTCCCGCACACGTTCCTCGCTCAACCCGTTCACCTTCGCGACGCGCGGAACCTGCAGTTCCGCATAAACGGGCGAAATGTGGGGATCGATACCGGAGCCCGATCCGGTGACCGCGTCGACCGGCACGGCGTCCGGGGCCACACCCTCCCGTTCGGCAATTGCGACCCGACGTGCCTCGATGAAGCCGGCCAGGACTTCGCTGCTGGGCCCCTGATTGCTCGGCAGGGCCGCCGCCGGGTCGCCGGTCGCGAACGGATCCTCGTCGGCGACGGAACCGACAACCCGGTTGTGGAAGAACGGATCCGGCTCGCCCGCCGCAACCTGCGGATCCACGCCGACCCAGCGGCTGCCCACGACGCACCCCGCGGCGTCGGTGACCGGAGATCCCTCCGCCGCACCCGAACTGATCCGCCCCACACCCCACACCGCGGCCGGGTACAGGACACCGAGGACTGCGGTGAGCGCGAGCAGCACCAGGAGCCCGGCCCACACCTGCTTGAGAAAACCGATAGCGAATCTCATTGGACTTTCACCCGATTCCAGGAACGAGGCGGACGACGAGGTCGATGAGCCAGATCCCGATGAACGGTGTGACCACACCTCCGACGCCGTAGATCAGCAGGTTGCGGCCCAGCAGCTTCGACGCCGACGCCGGACGGTATCGAACACCCCTGAGCGCCAAAGGGATCAGCCCGACGATGACGAGGGCGTTGAAGATCACTGCCGACAGGATCGCCGACTGCGGGCTCGCGAGATGCATGATGTTGAGCACCGCCAACTGCGGGTAGATGCTGCTGAACAGTGCCGGCAGGATCGCGAAGTACTTTGCCAGGTCGTTGGCCAGCGAGAACGTCGTGAGAGCGCCGCGGGTGATCAGCAACTGCTTACCGATCTCGACGACCTCGATCAGCTTGGTGGGATCCGAGTCCAGATCCACCATGTTGCCGGCCTCCTTGGCCGCCGACGTCCCGGTGTTCATCGCGACGCCGACGTCGGCCTGCGCGAGGGCGGGGGCATCATTGGTGCCGTCGCCGGTCATCGCGACCAGCCGACCGCCTTCCTGCTCCTGACGGATGCGCTCGAGCTTGTCCTCCGGGGTGGCCTCGGACATGAAGTCGTCGACGCCGGCCTCCTCCGCGATCGCCCGCGCGGTGAGCGGGTTGTCACCCGTCACCATGACGGTGCGGATCCCCATGGCGCGCAGTTCCGCGAATCGCTCGGCGATCCCCGGCTTGACGACGTCGGTGAGCGCGATGACCCCGAGCACCGTCGCCGTACCGCGCTCGGCGACGGCCACCACCAGCGGCGTACCGCCGGCCAGGGCGACCTTCTCGACCGAGGCCGTGACCTCGGGGTCGATCGTCGTCCCGTACCCGGACACCCACGCCAGCACGGCATCTCCCGCGCCCTTGCGGATCTGCTGCCGACCGGTGTCGGTGGCGACGTCCAGTCCGCTCATCCGAGTCTGCGCCGTGAACTCGACGAACTCGGCACCCCGCTCGCTCTCGGACGCCTCGGCGTCCAGGCCGAACTGCTCGGCACACAGCTCGACGATGCTGCGCCCCTCGGGCGTGCCGTCGGCCAGACTCGACAGCCTTGCGGCCGAAGCGAGTTCGAGGATCGTACAACCCGGCGCCGGGTAGAGCGCGGTGGCCCGGCGGTTACCGAACGTGATGGTTCCGGTCTTGTCCATGAGGAGCGTGTCGATGTCGCCCGCGGCCTCGACGGCGCGGCCCGACATCGCGAGCACGTTGCGCTGCACCAGGCGGTCCATGCCGGCGATGCCGATCGCGGAGAGCAGCGCGCCGATCGTCGTCGGGATGAGGCACACCAGCAAGGCGATCAGCTTGATCGGGTCCTGCGCCTCGCCCGCGTACTCGCCCATCGGACCGACTGCGAGAACCGCGAGCAGGAAGATGACGGTGAGCGCCGCGAGCAGGATGTTCAGCGCGATCTCGTTGGGCGTCTTCTTGCGCGACGCTCCCTCGACGAGCGCGATCATCCGGTCCACGAACGAGTGACCCGGAGCACACGTGATCCGCACGACGATCCGGTCGGAGAGCACCGTGGTGCCTCCGGTCACCGCACACCGGTCTCCGCCGGATTCCCGCACGACCGGCGCGGATTCGCCGGTGATGGCCGACTCGTCGACGGTCGCGATCCCCTCGACGACGTCGCCGTCGCCGGGGATCACCTCGCCGGCCTCGACGACCACCGTGTCGCCGATCACGAGGGCGCTGGCCGAGACGTCCTCGATCGCCCCGGACGTCGTGATCCGTCGGGCAATCGTGTCCTGCTTCACCTTTCGCAGGCTCGCCGCCTGCGCCTTGCCACGACCCTCGGCCACCGACTCCGCGAGGTTCGCGAAGATCACGGTGAACCACAGCCACGCGGCGATGGCCCACGAGAACAGCGTCGGCTGCGCGATTGCCATCACCGTGGTCACGACGGATCCGACGAGGACGACGAACATGACCGGGTTCCGGGCCTGATGGCGCGGATCGAGTTTGCGCACAGCGCCGGGTAGCGCGGTGATCAGTTGTCGGGGGCTGAAGATGCCCGCCTGTACCGGCGAGTGGCCGTGCGCGGCCTCTTCGCCGAGCGGATCGGTTCGGACGTCGGTCGCGGGGACCGTCGTGTCGGTCTGAAGACTCATTGCAGCGCCTCCGAGATGGGCCCGAGAGCGAGGGCCGGGAAGAAGGTGAGGGCAGCGACCAGCACGACCGTGCCGGTGAGCAGTCCGGTGAACATGGGTCCGGACGTGGGCAGGGTTCCGGCGCCGGCGGGCGTTCTGCGCTGCGCGGACAGCGATCCGGCGAGCGCGAGGACGAACAGAATGGGCAGGAAGCGGCCGAGGAGCATGCACACGCCGAGCGACGACTGGAACCAGTCGCTCGTGACCGTCAGCCCGCCGAACGCACTGCCGTTGTTGTTCGACGCCGACGCGTACGCGTACAGCACCTCGGTGAAGCCGTGGATAGAGCCGGGGGTCCCTGAGTCGCCGCTGTTACCGAGGTAGCCGACGGTAGAGCCGAGGATGACAGTGATTCCGGTGCCGATCAGCACGAGGGCGGGCATCACGAGGACCGAGAGTGCGGCGAGCGTGATCTCCCGCTGCCCCAGCTTCTTGCCGAGGTACTCGGGGGTGCGCCCGACGAGCAGACCGCCCACGAAGACGGCGATCAGGGCGAGGACCAGGATGCCGTACAGGCCGGTCCCGACACCGCCGGGCGCGATCTCGCCGAGCAGCATGTTGAGCAGCACCGCGCCGCCACCGAGCGGCGACATGCTGTCGTGCGCCGAGTTCACGGCGCCGGTGCTGGTGCCGGTCGTCGCGACCGCGAAGAGAGCCGATCCGGGGATTCCGAAACGAACTTCCTTGCCTTCCATCATGGATCCGGCCGCGTTGGCAGCGACGCCGCGCGCGCCGGACTCGGCGGCGAGCGTCACCGCGAGCAGTCCGAAGAACAGCGTCGACATGACCGCGAGGAGCGTCAGGCCCTGCCGGCGATCGCCGACCATGGTGCCGAACGTCCGGGTCAGGCTCACCGGGATCAGCAGGATCGCGAGAATCTCGACGATGTTGCTGAGCGGAGTGGGGTTCTCGAACGGGTGCGCCGAGTTGGCTGCGAGGATGCCGCCGCCGTTGGTGCCCAGTTCCTTGATCGCCTCCTGCGAGGCGACCGGAGCGAGCGCGTTGGTGACGGTTGTCCCGTCCAGACCGGTGGACGAGAATCCGGTCCGGAACGACTGGATCACGCCCTGGCTCAGCAGGATCAGTGCGAGCACGAAGGAGAGCGGCAGCAGGATGCGCAGGCTTCCGCGGGTGAGGTCGACCCAGAAGTTGCCGATCTCACCGCCCCGCGAGACCCGCACGAATCCGCGGATCAGCGCGGCGGCGACCGCCATGCCGACCGCGGCGGACACGAAGTTCTGCACCGCGAGGCCCAAGGTCTGGGTGAGGTGACTCATCGTCGTCTCGGGGACGTACGACTGCCAGTTGGTATTGGCGACGAACGAGGCCGCAGTGTTGAAAGCGACGGCAGGGCTGACGCCGTCGAGTCCGTGGCCGAGGGGCAGCACGCCCTGGACGCGCTGCAGGAAGTACAGCAGCAGCACACTCGCTGCCGAGAAGCCGAGCAGGCTGCCGGCGTAGCCGTACCAAGTCTGCTCGGTGCGAGGATTGATCCGGCAGAGCCGGTAGAGGAGAGATTCGATGCGCAGATCTCCGGACCGGAGATCTGTGTCGGTGGTGTAGACCTTCGCCATGTAGTCACCGACGGGGACATACAGAATCGCTAGCACGGCAACGACCAGTGCTATCTGCAGTCCCGCTGCGAGAGCGGGATTCATTGGGCTATGACCTTTCGAAGACCTGCCGGAGAACCTAGAACCGCTCGGGGTTCAGGAGCGCGACGAGTAGGTAGACCACGAGTGCCGCGGCGATGACGACGACGGCGACACTGACGGTCCCGGCGAGCGTCACCGCGCGCCCCTCGCCTGCAGGCCGCGCAGCACCAGCGCGCAGGCGGTGAACACACCGATGATCAACCCGACGTAGGCCATATCAGCCATGGTGTTCCTCTTCGACTTCCTCGAGAACGGCAGCGCCGTATCTCGACGCTCACTGCGGAGCCTGCACCCGTTTCAAGCTCACTGACGTCGTCCTGACACTCTGCTGACGCCCGAATCTGAGCGCGTTTACGCGATCTTTACGGGTCGGTCAGGGCCCGCCGCACACGAATTGACCCCACGCGGACGCGATCGGGTCCGCGTGGGGTCAATCCGGGTGCACCGTCACTCTCGGCGCGACGTCACTCTCGGCGCGTCACCGGAAGGCTTCGCGACGGAGCGCCTTCACCGACGCCGGCACCGGCACGTCCGCGCCCACCCACGGCGCCGGGACAGGTTCGCCCGCAACAATTCGTATCGGGACCACTCCGGCCCACACCCCGGGATCGGAGTCACCCGCGCTCGGAGGCGCGCAGCGGGTCTTCACCGTCCAGTTCCCGGCCTCGATCGGCAGCGCGATCGTCAGCGTCGCCGCGAGTTCCTTGCGCGTCGACGGGCGCACCTCGGCGCTGCGGCCCGGGATGAGCGCATCCGACAGTTCGACGAGCGCGCACTCGGCCTCGTCGCGTTCGAGTGTCGCGAGGTTGCCGCGGACGACCGCGGAGCGGTAGTTCGCCGAGGAGTTGAAGAGGTTGTCGGCCACGACGATTCCGTCGAGGAGCGTCACGCACAGGGACGCGGGTGCGCCCGCCGCGACCTGCCGCAGCGCACCGGCCCCGGTCGAGCCGTGCAGCAGGATCCGGTCTCCGAGACGGGCATAGAGCATGGGCACCGCCCAGGGCTGCCCGTCGACGACGGTGGCGAGCGTTCCGAAGGGGCAGGCGTCGAGAATCGAGTCGAGTTCGGATCGGGAATCGCTGGAGCGTTCGGGCAGGCGTCGGATGCGGAGCAGGCCGCTCGTTTCGGTCATGGTTCCCAGCCTCGACCGATACCGGTTGACTCACCAGGTCCAAATTCGTCAACTTTCCCAGACCAGTATTCTGACGGCATGGCCCGGACCTCACGCGCGTCGAACCTGCACCTCACGCTCCCGGCCACGGCAGAGCCGCTCCGGCAGCGAATCGCGGGGGCCGTGATCGTCGCATTGCGCGCGGGCGCCCTCCGGCCCGGAGATCTCCTGCCCGCCAGTCGGATCCTCGCACTCGAACTCGGGGTGTCGCGTGCCGCCGTCGTCGACGCGTACGACGAACTGACCGCCGCCGGTTTTGTCGACTCGCGAGCAGGATCGGGCACCCGAGTCGCGACCGGTGCCGATGCCGCCGCGCAGGCCGGCGTGACACCACATGTCGCCCCGGTGGCCGAGACGTCGACATCTGTCCACGCCACGCCCCCTCCCGACGTACTCGACCTCACCCCCGGGTTCCCGGACACCGCGCTGATCTCGCCGCGGGACTGGCGATCCGCGTGGCGCTCGGCAACCACCGGCCCCGTCCCGAACACGGCGCCCGGCCCCGGTGGGCACTTCCGGCTGCGGGAGGCGCTGTCGGTGCATCTGCGCCGCACCCGCGGAATCGTGGCGGACGCCGACGAGATCGTCGTCGTGCCCGGCGCACTCGCGGCGCTGCGGACTCTCGCGATCGCGGCGGACCTGCCCGGACGTCGGATCGCCTTCGAGGATCCGGGCTACACGAAGGCGCGCAGGGCATTCGAATTCGCGGGTGTCCGTGCACGGCCCGTCGCAGTCGACCTCGACGGACTCGATCCCGCGAATCTGCAGGCGGACGACGCCGCGGTGTACTGCACTCCGGCACACCAGTACCCGATGGGTTCACGGATGTCGGCGGCTCGGCGGGCCGCCCTCGTGGCCGATGCCGCGGCCACCGGCCGGCTGATCGTCGAGGACGACTACGACGGCGAATTCCGCTACGGCGTCGCATCGTTGCCGGCTCTGCGGGCGATCGAGGGCGGGCGCAACCACGTCGCCTACGTGGGAACGGCGTCGAAGATCGTCTCGCCGTCGCTACGACTCGCGTGGCTGGTTCCGCCCGTGGATCTGCTGCCGCGGGTTCACGACGCCCTGGCGATCACCGGCGAGACCGCCTGCGCCGTCACTGCGGACGCGTTCGCGGAGTTCACCGAATCCGGTTCGCTCACAAGACATCTCGCCCGGACCTCACGGACATACGCCGCGCGCAGGCAGGCCTTCGTCGACGCGCTGCGGACGTACCTGCCCGACGTCGAACCGCTGGGGGTCGAGGCGGGACTGCATGTGGCACTGCGACTTCCCGACGGAACCGACGACGACGCAGTGGCCGACGAGGTCCAACAGCGCGGTGTCACGGTCTGCGGCCTGGCCGGGTATCGGGTGGCCGCGGACGGACCACGTGGGCTCCTGTGCGGCTACGCGCGGTTGCCCGAATCCCGGGCGGACGAGGCGGCGAAGGTGATCGCCGGTGTCATCCGTGCGCGAGTCGCGGGCGCGGTTGGCATCGGGGACAGCTGTACGACGAGCGGTTCATGAACTTCTCGCGACGGATGGGTGCGCCGCATCGCCGGCACGGCAGATCCTCCTGCCCGTAGGCGTTGAGGGACCGATCGAAGTAGCCGGACTGGCCGTTGACGTTGACGTACAACGCGTCGAAGGAGGTGCCGCCCTGGTCGAGTGCCTCGGTCATGACGTCCCGGGCCGCACCGAGCAGTCGCCGCAGCCTCGGCCCGCTCAGCTTGTCGGTGGGACGGTTGCCGTGGATCTCGGCTCGCCACAATGCCTCGTCGGCGTAGATGTTGCCCACCCCGGACACGATCGTCTGGTCGAGCAGGGCCCGCTTGATCTCGGTCTGCTTGCCCCGCAACGTCCTCACCACAACGTCCGGATCGAAGAGCGGATCGAGGGGGTCACGGGCGATGTGCGCCACCGAGCCCGGCACGACAGTGCCGTCGACGGTCACCAGATCGGCCAGCGCCCACCCACCGAAGGTCCGCTGATCGACGAAGCGCAGATCGATCCCGGACTCGAGGCGGGCCCGGATCCGCAGGTGCTTCTCGTCGGGCACCGACGGATCCTGGACCAACATCTGGCCGCTCATCCCCAGGTGCACGACGATCGCGGCAGAACTCGGTTCGAGGACGAGCCACAGGTACTTGCCGCGCCTCTCGGCCGACACGACGGTCTGACCGTCGAGTCGTGCCGCGAGGTCGATCGAACCCGGCAGGTGTCGACGGGTCGCACGTGGATGCAGGACCTCGACGTCACCGATGGTGTGTCCGACGACGTGGTCCTCGAGACCACGTCGGACGACCTCGACTTCGGGAAGTTCCGGCACGCTACGTCCTCGACCCGAGTGGCGTTACGGCTCGAGGACGGCTTCGTCGGCCTCGGCCGACTGCGCCGACTCGGACAGCGCGCTCCACGCAGTGCTCGCGGCCTTCTGCTCCGCTTCCTTCTTGGAGCGCCCGACACCGACACCGAGAGCATCGCCTCCGACGACGACGGTCGCGGTGAACTCTTTGTCGTGGTCGGGACCGGTCGCGGTGATCTCGTACGAGGGAACTCCGACACCTCGTTCGGCCGTCAGTTCCTGGAGACTGGTCTTCCAGTCCAGGCCGGCGCCGAGCTTGGGGGCCCGAGCGAGCAGATCGGCGAACAGGTCGAGCACCACCCGCCGGGCGGTGTCGATGCCGTGTTCGAGATGGATCGCACCGAGCAGTGACTCCATGCCATCGGCAAGGATGCTCGGCTTGTTGCGTCCACCCGTCATCTCCTCGCCCTTGCCGAGGTATAGGTACGCCCCGAGTCCATCGGGCCCCAGTCCTCGCGCTACCTCGGCCAGCGCATGCATGTTGACGATGCTGGCGCGGATCTTGGCAAGCTCACCCTCGGACTTCTCAGGGTGGGACAGGTAGAGGCGCTCGGTGATGGTCAGTCCCAGGACCGAGTCACCGAGGAACTCGAGTCGCTCGTTGGTCGGCAACCCGCCGTGCTCGTACGCGTACGAGCGATGGGTCAACGCCAGAGTCAGGAGATCGTCTTCGAGAGGAACGCCGAGGGCGGCGAGGAGCGATCCGTGATCTTCCTCGCCGCCGGCGTGTGCTGTATTGCTTTTCTTGCTGGTCACAGCGCGACTGAGCAGACTAGACCGCGGCGGTAACCTGACGGCCCTTGTAGGTGCCGCACGACGGGCAAGCCACGTGGGGCAGCGTCTTCTCGCCGCACGCACGGTTGGGGCAGGTGATGAGGGTGGGCGCAGTGGTCTTCCACTGGCTCCGTCGCGACCTAGTGTTGGACCGCGACATTCTGCGCTTGGGAACAGCCACGTCTACTTCTCCTCGTTGATCTTGCTGGCATCAGCAGTTGCATTGCTGGCGTCGGATCCTGCACCGAATTTGGCTGCGAGCCCAGCCCAGCGAGGATCCATTATTTCATGACTGTGCCCGGATTCCGCAATCGCCAGGCGAACGCCACAATCGGGGCACAGGCCCTCACAATCGTCGCTGCACAACGGCTGGAGCGGAAGCTCCAGTCCGACGGCATCGACGATCACCGGCTCGAGGTCGATCTCGTCGTCCACGACCCGGTAAACCTCATCCTCCTCTGTGGTCTCCTCAGTGGTGCTGTCCGGGTATGCGAACAGCTCCGTCAGATGGAGAGCGACAGAGTCGGTAAACGGCTCGAGGCACCGCGAGCACTCGCCCACCGTGTCCGCGTCGGCGGTCCCGGTGACGAGCACCCCCTCGGATACCGATTCGAGCCGCAGATCGAGTTCCACGTCCGTGCCCTTTTCGATCGCGACGAGGTCGAGACCGATCCGCGAGGGAGCCGGCACCACCCGCGACACCGTACGCATCGAACCCGGACGACGACCCAGCGAGAGTGTGTCCAGCACGAAGCCCTCGTCCCGAGTGGGGCGAGATGAACGGTGATGACGGGATGACAACGGAAGTCTCTTTCGGAAAACATTTGGAACGGGCAACCACTCCACGGTACGCGATCACGTACCCCGGAAGGAAATCAGAAGAAAATCAGCAGCGGAATCCGTGTATGACCGGGACCACCCCGACGATGTCAGCGCCGGCGATCGCCGTAGCCGGCGTCGTAGTCCGGCACACCGGTACCGGTCCGCAACTGCTGGCGACCACGCCCGACGGACCGGATGGTGCCGTTCAAGAAGTCCTCGAACTCGGCGAGCTTGGTGTCGACGTACAGGTCGCACTCCGAACGCAGGCGATCGGACTCGGCGTGGGCGGAATCGATCACGCGCGCGGACTCCGCGTTCGCGGCCTGGACCACCTCGGCCTGCGACACGAGACGCTCCTGTTCGGCGATACCGTCCGCGACGGACCGCTCGTAGGACGCCTTGCCCGTCTCGATCATGCGATCCGACTCCGACCGCGCACGACCGGTCAGCGAGTCGTATTCACGCTGCCCGTCGGCCACCGTCGCGTCGGCTTCCGCCCGCGCATCGTGGACCAACTGCTCGGCATGCGAGCGCGCCTCGGCGACCATGCGATCCGCCTGCGCCTTGGCGTCGGAGAGGATCCGGTCCGCATCCTCGCGAGCGTCGGTGACCGCCTCGTGCGCTTGCGCGTTCGCGGTGGTCACCATCTGCTCTGCATTCTGGCGCGCGTCCCCGACCAACTTGTCACGGTGGTCGAGCACGTCCTGGGCATCGTCCAGCTCACCCGGAATTGCGTCCCGCACATCGTCGAGCAGTTCGAGGACGTCGCCACGCGGCACGACGCACCCCGCCGTCATCGGAACTCCACGCGCCTCCTCGACGATCGCGACAAGCTCGTCGAGTGCCTCGAATACCCGGTACACGCACAACCCCAATCGTCAGATGTCATCGCTGGTGCCGGTGACCAGTCTGCCCCAGTCGACGCCGCGGGGACGCCGAGCCGTTCGGTGTGTCGGCACAGCGTCGAAAGTATGGACGGATCGAACCGCTCAGGCGCCCTCGGCGGCGCGTTCGGCGATTCGGGCTGTCAAGCGGGCGTGCACCTTCTCTGGGACCATGTCCGCCACGTCACCACCGAACGTCGCGACCTCCTTGACCAGCGAGCTGGACAGGAAGCTGTAGGTGGGGTTGGTGGGGATGAAGAGGGTGTCGACGCCCGAGAGCTTCTGGTTCATCTGCGCCATCTGCAGCTCGTAATCGAAGTCGTTGGCACCGCGCAGGCCCTTGACGATCGCCGAGATTCCTTGGGACTTGGCGTAATCCACCAGCAGACCGTGCCACGACGCGACCCGCACGTTGGACAGGTGGCTGGTGGATTCCTCGAGCATCTCGATACGTTCCTCGACGCTGAACAGACCGCGCTTGCTCTTGTTGATCATCACTGTCACGACGACTTCGTCGAACAGCGCCGCGGCACGTCCGATCACGTCGAGGTGACCGTTCGTCACGGGGTCGAAGGATCCAGGGCAGACGGCGCCAGTCATGAATCCAGACCGTAGCAGGTGGCGACCTCGATTCTGGTCTCGCCGTAGCGCTTGACCCGCTCCGGTCGCATGCCGTCCGGCCAAGTGGTCTCGGGCGAACGAGACGAGCGTTCGACGACGACGACCGACCCCTCCCCCACCCAGCCGTGCGCGACGAGCGCGGAAAGCGCCTCGGTCACCGCGCCCTCGGTCACCGCGTACGGCGGATCGGCGAACACGACGTCGAACTCGCGCTCGGCGGTGCCGCCCACGACCGCCGCGACGGGGGCCGTGCGCACGGCGGCACCGGGCAGGCCGACGGTCGTCACGTTCTGCTTGATGACGGCCGCGGCCTTCGCGTCCGACTCCACGAGCACCACGTGGGCGGCACCCCGCGAGAGCGCCTCGAGCCCGAGGGCGCCGGAGCCTGCGTACAGGTCGAGCACGGCGGCGCCCTCGAGATCGATGCGGCTGTCGAGCGAGCTGAACAGCGCCTCGCGGACTCTTTCGGACGTCGGCCGGGTCCCGCTCGCGGGTACCTTCAAACGTCTGCCTCCGGCACGGCCGGCGACGATTCTTGTCACGCTGCAGTCCTGTTCACTCGCCCACTGTCATTCGTTGCCGGTGGTCTCCCTCGTCGACACGACCGCAAGGAGATCGCCACCCTCGACCTGCGAGGCACCGGCGATGGCAACCCGCGAGACGATACCGCTGCGCGGTGCTGTGATCGCGGCCTCCATCTTCATGGCCTCGATCGTCGCGACGGTATCGCCGGCCGACACCCTTTGTCCTTCGGTCACGACGAGCGTGACGGCACCCGCAAACGGTGCAGCGATGTGGCCCGGGTTGTTCTTGTCGGCCTTCTCCGTCGCCGGGACCTCGCTGGCGATGGATCGGTCGCGGACCGAGACGGGGCGCAGCTGCCCGTTGAGGATGCACATGACGGTGCGGTAGCCACGCTCGTCGGGCTCGGAAATCGCCTCGAGGCCGATGAGCAGTTCGACGCCCTTGCCGAGCTTGACGCGGTGCTCCTCGCTGCGGCGCAGGCCGTAGAAGAACTGGTTCGCCGACAGCTGCGAGGTGTCGCCGTACTTGTCGCGGTGCTCCTCGAATTCCTTTGCCGGACCGGGGAACATCAGCCGGTTGAGGGTGGCCTGCCGCTCCTTGGACGATCCGGACAGCCCCTCTTCCTCCTCGGGCGTGAGCTGTGCCTCAGGCTTCGCGGCGCCGCGACCCTCGAGCGCCTTGCTGCGGAACGGCTCCGGCCAACCGCCGGGCGGCGTACCGAGCTCGCCGCGCAGGAACCCGACGACGGAGTCGGGGATGTCGAACTTGGCGGGGTCGGAGGCGAAGTCGTCGGCCGCGACGTCGGCGCCGACGAGGTGCAGTGCGAGATCGCCGACGACCTTCGACGACGGCGTGACCTTGACCAGACGGCCGAGCATGCGGTCGGCGGCCGCGTACTTGGCCTCGACCTCCTCGAAGCGGTCGCCGAGACCCAGCGCGATGGCCTGCTGGCGCAGGTTCGAGAGCTGGCCGCCGGGGATCTCGTGGGTGTAGACGCGTCCGGTCGGGGCGGGCAGGCCGGACTCGAACGGCGCGTATACCTTTCGCAGTGCCTCCCAGTAGGGCTCGAGGTCGCACACGGCCTGCAGGTCTATGCCGGTGTCGTGTTCGCTGTGTGCGGCGGCGGCGACGATCGCGGACAGCGCGGGCTGACTGGTGGTGCCGGCGAGCGGGGCAGCGGCGCCGTCGACGGCGTCTGCACCGGCCTGCCAGGCGGCGAGGTAGGTGGCGAGCTGGCCGCCGGGGGTGTCGTGGGTGTGCACGTGCACGGGCAGGTCGAAGTTGGCGCGCAGGGCGGTGACCAGTTTCGTGGCGGCGGGGGCACGGAGCAGTCCTGCCATGTCCTTGATCGCGAGGACGTGGGCGCCGGCGTCGACCATTTCCTCGGCGAGACGCAGGTAGTAGTCGAGGGTGTAGAGCGTCTCGTTCGGGTTCGCCAGATCACCGGTGTACGACATCGCGACCTCGGCGATCGTGGTGCCGGTCTCGCGAACCGCCTCGATCGCCGGGCGCATCTGATCGACGTTGTTGAGGGCGTCGAAGATGCGGAAGATATCGATTCCGGTGTCGGCCGCTTCCTGCACGAAGGCGCGGGTGACCTTCTCCGGGTAGGGGGTGTAGCCGACGGTGTTGCGGCCGCGGAGCAGCATCTGCAGATTGATGTTCGGCACCGCCTCGCGCAGCGCCGCCAGGCGGTACCAGGGATCCTCGTGCAGGAACCGCAGTGCCACATCGTAAGTCGCGCCGCCCCATGCCTCGATCGACAGCAGTTCGGGTGTCATGCGCGCAACATGTCCGGCGACGTCGAGCAGACCCGACGTCCGGACCCGGGTGGCCAGCAGCGACTGGTGCGCGTCCCGGAACGTCGTATCGGTGACCGCGAGCGCCTTCTGTTCACGCAGCGCCTTCGCGAAGCCCTCCGGGCCCAACGCGAGCAGCTTCTGCCGCGAGCCCTCGGGCGGTGCCACGGACAGATCGATCTTCGGCAGCTTGTCGTGTGGGTAGACCGCGGTCGGCCGCTCGCCGTGCGGCTTGTTGACCGTCACGTCCGCGAGGTAGTTGAGGATCTTGGTGCCGCGGTCGGCCGAGCTGCGCAGCGTCAGCAGTTCCGGACGCTGCTCGATGAATGACGTCGTCACGCGCCCCGCGCGGAAGTCCCGGTCGTCCAGAACCGCCTGCAGGAAGGGGATGTTCGTCGATACGCCGCGGATACGGAACTCGGTGACCGCGCGGCGGGCACGGGCGACGGCAGCCTCGAAATCGCGTCCGCGGCAGGTCAGCTTGACGAGCATCGAATCGAAGTGCGCACCGACCTCGGCGCCGAGGTTGGCGCCGCCGTCGAGACGGACACCCGCGCCGCCCGGCGTGCGGTACGCGGTGATGCGGCCGGTGTCGGGGCGGAAGCCGTTCGCCGGGTCCTCGGTGGTGATGCGGCACTGCAGCGCGGCGCCGCGGATCGTGATCGAATCCTGGCTCAGTCCCAGATCTTCCAGCGTCTCGCCGGATGCGATGCGCAACTGCGCCTGCACCAGGTCGACGTCGGTGATCTCCTCGGTGACCGTGTGCTCCACCTGGATGCGCGGATTCATCTCGATGAACACGTGGTTGCCACGGGTGTCGAGGAGGAACTCGACGGTGCCGGCGCACCGGTAGCCGATCTGCTTCGCGAACGCGACCGCGTCGGCGCAGATCCGATCCCGCAGTGCCGGATCGAGATTCGGCGCCGGAGCCAACTCGATCACCTTCTGGTGACGGCGCTGGACCGAGCAGTCCCGCTCGAACAGGTGGATGACGTTGCCCTCGCCGTCCGCGAGGATCTGGACCTCGATGTGCCGCGGATCGATCACGGCCTGCTCGAGGAACACCGTCGGGTCACCGAAAGCCGACTCGGCCTCCCGCGAGGCCGCCTCGATCGATTCGCGCAACTGGCTGCGCTCGGCAACCCGCCGCATACCGCGACCGCCGCCGCCGGCCACAGCCTTGACGAAGATCGGGAACTCCATGTCCTCGGCGGCCACGAGCAGTGCGTCGACGTCCGCGGACGGATCCGACGACGCCAGCACCGGCAGTCCCGCAGCCTTCGCTGCCGCGATCGCGCGCGCCTTGTTGCCGGTCAGCTCGAGGATCTCCGCCGACGGGCCCACGAAGGTGATGCCCTGCGCCTCGCAGGCCGCCGCCAAGTCCGGGTTCTCCGACAGGAAGCCGTAGCCGGGGTAGATCGCGTCCGCACCGGCACGCTCGGCCGCGGCGAGGATCTCCTCGACCGACAGGTACGCGCGGACCGGATGGCCGACCTCGCCGATCTGGTACGACTCGTCGGCCTTCAACCGGTGTACCGAGTTGCGGTCTTCGTAGGGGAACACCGCAACCGTTCCGGCGCCCAGTTCGTAGGCGGCGCGGAATGCGCGGATCGCAATTTCGCCGCGGTTGGCGACGAGGACTTTGGTGAACATGGGAAGAAAAGTACCGTGCCGCGCGCCACTTTGCGGTAGTACCCCTCCCACGATGCGGACACTTCGCAAACTTCACAAATCAGGGCGCTGACGTGCGAAATTGGCAAGTTTGCAAACAAGGGAAGAAGCCCCAGTACAGCCCCGGGGCCGACCCTGGCCCGGTTCCGCTGGGCATGTGCGGACGCCGATCGAGCCCTCAGGACTTCTCGAGAAACTCGATGCGCTCGGAATCCAGAGCGGACGCGACCATCGCCGCGAGACCCGGGTGCCCGGACAGGTCCGGATCGTCCTCGATCACCCCGCGCGCGAACGACTGCGCCGCCGCAATCACGTCCTCGTGCTCGAGCAGCGACAGCAATCGAAGGGTCGTCGTACTTCCGGACTGCGCCGAGCCGAGGACGTCGCCCTCGCGTCTCTGCCGCAGATCGAGCTGCGCGAGTTCGAAGCCGTCGTTGGTCCCCGCGACCGCTGTGAGCCGCTCGAACGCCGTCGACCCCGGCATCATGTCGGTGATGAGGATGCACAGCCCCTGGTGGCTGCCACGACCCACCCGGCCGCGTAGCTGATGGAGCTGGCTCACGCCGAATCGATCCGCGTCCACCAGCACCATGACGGTGGCGTTCGGAACGTTCACGCCGACCTCGACCACAGTGGTACACACGACCACGTCGATGTCGCCGGCTGTGAAGTCGCGCATCACCGCGTCCTTCTCGTCCGACGGCAACCGGCCGTGCAGCAGCCCGAGCCGCAGATCGTGCATCGGACCCGACCGCATCTCGTCGAACAGGTCGACTGCAGACTTGGTCTCCGGCGGCTCCTTGCCTGCCTTGATCAGGTCGGCATCGCTGTCGCCGTCCCCGATCCGCGAACACACGATGTACGCCTGCCGTCCCGCAGCTACCTCTTCACGGATCCGCTCCCACGCACGTGCGACCCACTGCGGGGTCTTCCGGGCGGCGACCACCTTGCTCACGATCGGCGCGCGGCCCTGCGGCAACTCGCGCAGCGTCGATGTCTCGAGGTCGCCGAGCACCGTCATGGCGATGGTGCGCGGAATCGGCGTGGCGGTCATGACGAGCAGGTGCGGGCTGAGCCCGTCGCGGGCCCGGGAACGCAACTGGTCACGCTGCTCGACGCCGAACCGATGCTGCTCGTCGACCACAACGAATCCGAGGTTGAAGAACTCGACCCGATCCTGGATGAGCGCGTGGGTGCCGATGACGATGCCGGAGTCTCCGGTCACGATGTCGAGCAGCGCCGTCCGCCGGGCAGCTGTCGACATCGAACCCGTCAACAACGTCACCTTGGTCGCCACGTCGGCGGCACCCAGCTCTCCCGCCGCCCCGAGTGGTCCCAGCATCTCCCGCAGTGACCGGGCATGCTGCGACGCAAGCACTTCGGTGGGCGCGAGAAGGGCACACTGATACCCGGCGTCGACGGCCTGGAGCATCGCCCGCAACGCCACGATCGTCTTGCCCGAACCCACCTCGCCCTGAAGCAGACGGTTCATCGGATGGGGCCGGGAGAGATCGTGGGAAATCTCCTCGGCCACCTCCTTCTGTCCGTCCGTGAGTTCGAACGGCAACATCCCGTCGAACTCGGCGGCCATCCCGTCCGGCGCCGGCGGGCACTGCGGGGCGACGCGCACCGCGACGTCTCGCCGGCGCTGCGCGAGCACCAGTTGCAGCGCCGTAGCCTCGTCGAATCGGAGGCGCTCCTGGGCGCGGCCGATGTCGTCGCGGGTGTCGGGCAGATGCACCGTGCGCAGTGCCTCGTCGAGTCCGATCAGGCCGTGCTCGTCGCGGACCTCACCCGGGAGCGGATCCTCGACGACGTCGAGTTGATCGAGAACCTGGCGCACACAACGGAGAATCGTCCAGCTCTCCACCTCCCGCGTCGCCGGATACAACGGGATCAATTCGCGGTCGAAGATCGACATGTCCACGCCGGACTCGGAATCCTGCGTGGCTCGCGCCATGCCGGCAAGCGCGCCCGCGCCCTGGACGTGCGCCATCGAGACGACCGGATCCTCCGACTCGGCGGGCTCGGGGAGGATCAGGTAGCTCGGATGTGTCAGGCTCCACTTGCCGCGGAAGTACTTCACGGTGCCCGAGAACATGGCCCGGACACCCGCGCGCACGGCGTGCTTGACCTTGTGCGGGTTGAAGAACGTGACGTCGACGCTCTGGGACTCGGCGGCGAGCACCACCTTGAGCATCTGTCCGCGCCGGCTCTTCATGTTCACCACCTCGGCCTTGACGACCCGCGCGATGATCGTGACGTGCGAGCCCTCTTCCGGCTCCTTCTCCGTCAACTCTCGGCCCTGCGCCGCGTACCGCTGCGGGTAGTGCCGCAGCAGATCCTCCACGGTCCGGATGTCGAACGCGTCGACGAGAGCGTCGGCGGTCTTCGCACCCAGGAGGTGGTCGAGCCGGTCGCTCAGCGTCGCCATGTCGAGTTTCCCGTCGCCGTACTCACCATCGCATCGCCTTCTACTCGACCCCGAACTGCAACACATCGCGCCCCTGACCGCCCTGGTAGACCATCACCTCGACGCCGGGATGGCGTGAGGTGATGTATGCGGCCACTCGCTCCCCCAGCCCGTCGGCAGCCCGCGCACCCAGGAGAACGGTCACGAGCTCACCGCCGGCACCGAGTACCAGATCCACGAGCCGACATCCGGCGGCGACGACATCCTTCTCGATCACGACCACCTCGTGACCGACGAGCCCGAGCCCGTCTCCCGGCTCGCACGTCCCCACATAGGTGAGAGCCCGCTCGTCCGCGATCCGCAGCGAACCCCACCGGGTCGCGGCGGCGGCCTCCGACATCGCGAACGCGTCGTCCACGGCGAGCCGTTCTGCGTCGTGCACCGCGATTGCGGCAAGCGCCTGCACCGTCGACGAACTGGGAAGGAAGACGACGTCGCGGGCGTCGGCGCGGGCCCGCGCACCGACAGCGATCAGATCCTGCGCCGGCAGCGCCCCGTTGGGCAGCACCACGACCTCTCGACGACCGGTGCCGCGAATGGCTTCGAGCAACTGCCCGGGGGTGACGGCGCCGTCGGATCGCAGGACGTGCGCACCCTCCCGCGCGAACAGATCCGCGGCGCCCTGCCCCTCGACCACCGACAGAACGGCTCGTGGGCTCACCTCGGACGTGCCGGGGACTTCGGTGCGCGCGGCGTCCAATACGAAGCACGTGATCCGCACGTCGTGCAGGCGCCCGGCCCCCAGCCCCGCTTCCACCGCGGCGCCGGCGTCGGTGCAGTGCACGTGCACCGACCAGGTGGGTGCTTCTTCCTCGCCGTCGCCGACGATGACGACCGAGTCGCCCAACGCGCACAGTCGGCCGCGCAGGTCCCCGATGCGCGCCGCGTCCGACTCCGCGACGAGATACATCACCTCGTAGTCCTGACCGGCGGCCTCGTGCGCGAGATGAGCGGGACCGCACCTGTGGTCCGCGTCCGTCGCCGGCCCTTCGACAGCCGGGGTGCGGAACGCCTCTCGTTCGGGCGCTGCGCCACAGACGACCTCGACCAGTGCATCGAGGATCACGACCAGCCCACGTCCGCCCGCATCCACCACACCGGCCGCCCCGAGAACGGCCAGCTGGGACGGTGTGCGGAGCAGGGCCTCGGCCGCCGCATCCGCCGCCGACTTCGCGAGACGGGACAGCGGAGCGTCCACATCCTCGGCGGCCACCGCGTCGGCGGCAGCCGCGAGCACGGTCACGATCGTCCCTTCCATCGGGACGCTCACCGCCTCGAGTGCGAGCGCGGAGGCGTGCCGCAGCGACGACCTCAGTGTGTCGGCATCGAGGCTGTGAGACAGGGTCGTCTCGGCGATTCCCCGCAGCACCTGGGACAGGATCGCCCCCGAATTGCCCCGCGCACCCGTGACCGCGCCGCGCGCGAGCGCCCTGGCGACCGCGGACGCGTCGGAGCCTCGTTCGTCGATCGTCAGCGGGTCGGCCACCCGGACCGCTGCGCGCATCGTCGCGAGAAGATTGGTCCCGGTGTCCGCATCCGGGACGGGGAAGACGTTGAGGTTGTTGATCTCGTCGCACCGCTTCTCGATGCCGGTCACGCAGGTGCGGGCCCATCGGTACAGCGCGGAGCCGTCGACCGCCTCCAGGACCTCGAGCACCCGCGTCGTCCTCTCCCTACGTCGGTAACACGCCACCAGCGGGACGCGGCTCTCGAGAGTCCCGATTCGTCCCAGGCAGCCAGCCTAGCGGGGCCGTACGACGGACCCCCCGCACACGGCCCGGGCACTACCTGTACCGTCATTCCAGTCTTCGACACGGCCCGATCCGCTCTTCATTCGTCTCGGTCCCGGTGATTTGGCCAATCCATGCGGATGCGGTTACCCTTACAGGGTTGCCTCGCATGGGGAGTTCCACTTCGCATGTTCGAAGGCCAGCAACAAGACAATGTTTGACTATCACAAGGAGTTCGCGACTATGGCTGCCGTCTGCGACGTATGCGCCAAGGGGCCCGGCTTCGGTAAGTCGGTCTCGCACTCGCACCGGCGTACCAACCGTCGCTGGAACCCGAACATCCAGCCCGTTCGTGCTCAGGTTGCCCCCGGCAACACCAAGAAGCTGAACGTCTGCACCTCTTGCCTCAAGGCCGGCAAGGTCGTGCGCGGCTGATTTCAGCCTCAGAGTACAAGTCTTCGACTGAACCCCCGATACCCTCCGGTGTCGGGGGTTCAGTCGTTTTCACGGCGCGCCCACGATTCCCCCTGACCATCGCGGTGGATGGGACGGACTACCGGACGGCACAGGTCCAGCGGCTACTGTGCTCCACGTGACTGCAACCGACACACCCAGCAATGTCCGGATCGAGGACGGCGTGCTCCGCGTGGCCGTGGCTACCTCCGCCAACGGAACCTCTCTCGATATCGACGGAATCACCGCGGCGACGGCGGCGCTCCGCGCGGTCGGCAACGACGTGGGCGCGGTGCTACTCGTCGGTGACGGCGCGAACTTCTGCGCCGGCGGCAACGTCCGGGCCTTCGCCTCGGCCGAGAACCGCGGCGAGTTCGTCGGCGAGATCGCAACCGCGTTCCACGAGTTCGTTCGCGCGCTGGACGAGACGAGCGTCCCCGTCGTCGCGGCCGTCCACGGCTGGGCCGCGGGTGCCGGCATGAGCATCGTGTGCCTCGCCGACATCGCGATCGGCGGCACCTCGACCAAGCTGCGCCCCGCCTACCCGTCCATCGGATTCACTCCGGACGGCGGCATGTCCTGGACGCTTCCGCGTATCGTCGGCGCATCCCGAGCGCGCGAGATCCTCCTCACCGACGCCGTCCTGAACGGCGAGGAGTCGGTCCGACTCGGCCTGCTCAGCCGAATCGTGGAGGACGACCAGGTACAGGACGAGGCTCTGCGGGTGGCACGGACACTCGCGGCCGGGCCGAGCGCGTCCTACGCCGGCATCAAGAACCTCTTCACGAGCAGCCGAACCAACACGCTGTCCGAGCAGCTGGACGCCGAGACCGCGTCGATCTCCGCGGCGGCCGACGGGGCCACCGGGCGCGAGGGCGTCGACGCCTTCGTCGAGAAGCGCCGTCCCGACTTCTCGTCCGTCCGCAACTCCTGAGCCGATGTCCCGTACCGCCGACGGCGGTACGGGACACCCGCCTTCAGGGCAGGTTCGGCGTCAGGGCAGGCGCCAATCCACCTGGTCCGCACCGAGTTCCGCGAGCAGGGCATTGGCGCGACTGAACGGCCGCGACCCGAAGAATCCACGCGACGCCGACAGCGGAGACGGGTGCGCGGACTCGACCGTCGGAATGTCGCCGAGCATCGGTTTCAGGGTCGCCGCGTCGCGGCCCCACAAGATGGCGACCATCGGCGTCTGCCGTTCCACGAGTGCGCGGATCGCCTGTTCGGTGACGGCTTCCCAGCCCTTGCGCCGGTGTGATCCGGCGTCGCCGGGTGCCACCGTCAGGACCCTGTTGAGCAGCAGCACACCGTTTTCGGTCCACGGCGTCAGATCGCCGTTCGACGGCGTTGGATACTCGAGGTCAGTGCTGTACTCGGCGAAGATGTTCTTCAGGCTCCGCGGCACGGGACGGACATCGGGGGCCACCGAAAAGCTCAGGCCCACAGCATGTCCCGGCGTCGGATAAGGATCCTGCCCGACGATCAATACGCGCACGTCCTCGAACGGATGCGTGAACGCGCGCAGCACGTTCTCGCCACTCGGAAGGTACTGCCGTCCAGCCGCGGTCTCGGCGCGCAGGAAATCACCCATCTCGGCAATCCGGCCCTCGACCGGCGCGAGAGCCTTCGCCCAGCCCGGATCGATCAGGTCGGTCAATGCCTGGGACGCCATCAGTCGAGCCTGCGCAGCGCGTCGCGGTAGAACGCGGCGTTCGCGGCGTACAACTTCACGTTGAGGTCGAGGTGGCCCTCGGGAACCTCGTAGCCCTCCCGTACCTTGGCCGGAACGCCCAGCGCCATGCTGCGGGGCGGCACCACGAACTTGAAGGGCACCACCGCGCCGGCGCCGACCACCGACCCGGCTCCGACGACCGAGCCGTTCAGCACGATCGAACCGGAGGCGATGAGGCAGTTGTCGCCTATCTGCGCGCCTTCGATGTGGGCGTTGTGCCCCACGACGCAACCCGCACCGATGACGGTGGCATCGATCGAGGTGCAGTGAATCACCGTGCCGTCCTGGATGTTGGTGCCCGCACCGACGCTGATGGTGCCGTAGTCGCCGCGCAGGACTGCCTGCGGCCAGATCGAGGCGCCCGGACCGAGGGTGACGGCACCGATCACGACGGCATCCGGGTGGACGTAGGCGTCCGGTGCGATGTCGGGTTCGCGCTCACCGAGTGCGTAGATAGCCATGCGTGCAACCTATCCCGCGTCGAAGCTCTGCCAGCCACCGGACGTCGCCCACGGCCGGCCGTCGACGAGAACCCCGCCACCGCCACCGTCCGCGCCGGAAACAACGTCTCCGATCACCGACCAGCCTTCGGGAAGATCCGTCCCCTTCGGGAACGTCGCCGCGAGCGCGTGGTCCTCGCCGCCTGCCAGGACCCACTCCCACGGATCCCGTGCCAGAGACCGGGCCGCGTCGAGCAGGACGGGATCCTGAAGGATCCGGCTCCGATCGATCCTGATCCGGACGTTCGACGCCTCCGCGATGTGCCCGAGGTCGGCCACGAGGCCGTCGGAGATGTCGGTCATGGCACTCGCCCCGGCGATCGCCGCCGCGACACCCTGCTCGTACGGAGGCGTGGGGACACGGTGTGCGTCGATCAGCTCGGACACCCCCGCCGCCGACCGATCGCCGCCCGCGAGCAGTAGCGCGAGCCCCGCCGCCGACCGTCCGAGTGTTCCCGCGACGGCAACGACGTCGCCCTCGCGCGCACCCGAGCGCAGCACCGGACTCCGGCCCTCCAGGTCGCCGAGGACCGTGACCGACACGACGATCTCGTCGGCCTGGACCAGATCGCCGCCGACCACCCCCGCCCCGAGCGCCTCCGCCGCTCTGCCCAGGCCGTCCGAGATCCCCGACGCCACCGACGCCGGGGTGTCGGGCGGGCAGCCGAGGGAGACCAGGAACGCCGTCGGCCGCCCGCCCATCGCGGCGATGTCCGCACCGTTCTGAGCCACCGCCTTTCGGCCCACTTCCTCGGGCGTCGACCAGTCCAGGCGGAAGTGCCGGTGCTCGACGAGCATGTCCGCCGACACCGCCGCCCGGCCGTCGGGCATCCGCACGACGGCGGCGTCGTCGCCCGGTCCGAGCAGCGTGGTCGGCGGCTGTGTGCGGCCCTCGACTGCCCGCCCGATCACCGCGAACTCGCCCATCCCGGCGACGGTGCGATCGGCGTCGTCGTGCTGTGGTCGCGAGGTTTCGATGGTGGGCCTCCCAGTCTCGTGTGCGCCGACGGTGTCGTCCGGTCCGAGGATTCGACTCCCGCGACTGCGGTACCTTTTAGTGTGCGGCCGGGCATCCCGGTGCGAGGCGCCGGAACCGGCGTCCCGCGGATCCCCGCGACTCTACCGAGGCGACGGCGTACGACGACGGGAAGGACGGACCCGTGGTGCAGGCTTACGTACTGATCCAGACCGAGGTCGGCAAGGCCGCGGCGATCGCGGCGACGCTCTCGCGCATCGCCGGCGTCGACTCGGCCGAGGACGTGGTCGGACCGTACGACGTCATTGCCCGCGTCGGGGCACCCGCAGAGTCGGGACTGACCGACGTCGTCGACGACCTGAAGAAGGTCCGAGGAATCACCCGCATCCTGACCTGCCAGATCGCGGCGCCCGCCGCACCGACCGAGAACTGAGATGTCCGAACCCGAAAACCCCACACCAGAGCAGACCGAAACGCATCCGGCGGAGAAGCGCAGCCCCGCGCTCATCGCGACTGCCGTCGCACTTCCCGTCGCGCTCGTCATCGGTGTCATCGTCGCCGCTGCGATCGCCGGGCGTTCCCCCGTGAAGGAAGATGTCGGGCTCGGCCCCGTCGAGGCGCCGGCAGCCCAGTCCGCGGAATGCACCACGCTGATGGACAACCTGCCCGAAGACCTCGGCGACTACACGCGAGCCGAACTGCGCGACCCGGCGCCTGAGGCCACCGCCGCGTGGCAGCCCACCGAGGGCGAGCCCGTCGTGATGCGGTGCGGCCTGCCTCGTCCCCCCGAGTTCAACCAGGCATCGCCGCTCAGCGTGGTCGACGGCGTCCAATGGTTCGAAATCTCGGGCGCCCCGCAGGGTATCGAGGCCAGTACGTGGTACGCGGTCGACCGCGGGGTATACGTCGCGCTGACCGTGCCCAACGGGTCGGGCCCGACCCCGCTGCAGGACGGCTCGGCCGCAGTCGCGCAGTCGCTGCCGCAGAAGCCGCTCGACCCCGCGCCGGTACCCAACCCGTAGCGCGCCGCGCGGGCCGGGTGCCGGACGCTGGGATCAGCTCAGCTCAGCGCAGCCCCGTCCCGCGCGCGACTGCGGTGTCGACGAGAGTCGACACCAGCGTGGCGTACTCGACGCCGGCCGCCTGCCACATGCGCGGGTACATCGAGATCGACGTGAAGCCGGGCATCGTGTTGATCTCGTTGATCACCGGGCCGTCCTCGGTGACGAAGAAGTCGACCCGGGCCAGGCCCTGGCAGTCGAGCGCACGGAAGGCCTTCACCGCGAGTGCGCGGATCTGCTCACTGACGTCGTCGTCGAGCTTGGCCGGGACGTCGAATTCGCAGATGTCGTCGAGGTACTTGGTGTCGAAGTCGTAGAACGCGGACTCGTCACCGCCGGTGTCGGGCATGCGGATCTCGGCGACGACACTGGCGCGCACGTCGCCGTCGGGGAACTCGAGGACACCGCACTCCACCTCGCGCCCGACGATGCCGGACTCGACGATGACCTTGGGGTCGTGCCTGCGCGCCTCGGCGACCGCTGAGTCGAACTGCGACCAGTCCGCGACACGAGTGATCCCGATGGACGAGCCTCCGCGGGCCGGCTTCACGAACACCGGGAGCCCGAGCTGCTTCTTCTGCTCCTCGGTGACGGTGGACGTCCCGGGGCGCAGCACCACCTGGAAGCCGACGGGCAGACCCTCGGCCGCGAGAAGCTTCTTGGTGAACTCCTTGTCCATGCCGGCAGCGCTGGCGAGCACACCGGGACCGACGTACGGAATCCCCGCGAGCTCGAGCAGACCCTGGACGGTTCCGTCCTCGCCGTACGCGCCGTGCAAGACCGGGAAGACGACGTCGACCGACGCGAGCACCTGACCGGCCTGCGTGTCGTCGAGGGACACGAGAGCACCCGCGCGTGTGGGATCGGCGGTCAGGGCGAGCGCCTTGCCGTTCGCGTCGACGGTCGGCATGGACCGGTCGCGGATCGCGAGATCGGCGGGATCGGTCGAACCGAGCACCCACGCACCATCGGTCGTGATGCCGATCGGTACCACCTCGTAGCGATCCGGGTCGAGGTTCCTCAGGACGCTGCCGGCGGAGACACAGGACACCGAATGTTCGTTACTGCGGCCACCGAAGACGACGGCGACCCTGGTACGCGGATTGTTCACGCCCCAAACCGTACCGTTGCGCGCACCCTTCCTACGAACCGACCGAACAGCTCGATTCGATCGGCCTGCGACTACTCCGGCTTGATGCGACGACCCAGCAACATGCCGACCGCATCGTGAACGGACATGCCCTCGTGACACACCCGGTGCACGGCGTCAGCGAGCGGCACCTCGACACCGTTCGCAGCGGCAAGCGCCCTCACCGACGTGCAGGACTTGACCCCCTCCGCGATCTGGCCGTTGGTCGCAGCCTGCGCGCTCTCGAGCGAACCACCGAGGCCGAGTCGCTCACCGAACGAACGGTTCCGCGAGAGCGGCGAGGTGCAGGTCGCCACCAGGTCGCCGACGCCGGCCAGCCCGGCGAGTGTCGCAGCATTGGCGCCCAGAGCGACGCCGAGTCTGATGATCTCCGCGAGGCCCCGCGTGATCAGGCTCGCGATCGTGTTCTCCCCCAGGCCGATCCCGGACGCCATTCCGCACGCCAGCGCAATCACGTTCTTGCAGGCGCCGCCGACCTCGCAGCCGATCACATCCGTATTGGTGTACGGGCGGAAATAACTTGTTGCACAAGCCTTCTGAACAGCGAGGGCGCGAGCCTCGTCGGTGCATGCGACGACCGTCGCAGCCGGCTGACCGAGTGCGATCTCGCGCGCGAGGTTGGGCCCGGACAGGACCGCGACACGCGAGAGGTCCACCGCCGCCACCTGCGAGATCACCTCACTCATCCGGAGCAGGGTCACGGACTCGATGCCCTTCGCAAGACTGAGCAGTGTCGCGTCCGGACCGATCGCCCCCGTCCACTGCTGGAGATTGCCGCGCAGCGACTGGGACGGCACGGCGAGGACGACGATGTCCGCCCCGGCGAGAGCCTCCTCATGATCGGCGGTCGCCGACAGCGTCGGCGGTAGCGCAATCCCGGGCAGGTAGTCCGGGTTCTCGTGCCGGGAGACGACGGCGTCGGCGATCTCGGTCCGCCGAGCCCACAACGTCACGTCGGTTCCCGCGTCGGCAAGCACTTTCGCGAACGCCGTCCCCCACGATCCCGCCCCCAGAACCGCCGCCTTGCTCACGCCGCCCCCTCCACTCCGCGCTCACCCGAGTTGTTCACTGCCCACACCGTTCCGCTGCCGACCTGCCCGCTCACTACCTGCGAACACGATATCCCCCACACCAACCGGTCGCCGGTCGCGCTGCACCGTCGGCGCGGCTGGCAAGATTGGCCGCATGAGGGGTGTGAACCGACAGGAACGTGCGGCACATACCCATGTCCACACCCATGTCATCGTTGCCGTCAAGGACCTGAGTCGAGCGAAGACCCGCCTCGCCGAAGCGTTGTCGGCCGCCGACCGGACCGACCTCGTGGTGGCGATGCTGCGCGACACGCTGTCGGTCCTCGTGGGGGCGCGTGACACGATCGAGACCGCTCCGATCACCGACATCACCGTCGTCACGCCCGACCCGATCGTCGCGGCGATCGCCGCTGAGTGCGGGGTTCATCATCGACCGGACCCGGTCCGCCGCACCGGCGGCGAATCCGGCCTCAACGCGGCCCTCGCAGCCACGGAACGGACGCTCGAAACAGCCCCCGACCTCACCGACGTCGTGGCCCTCCAGGCGGACCTCCCTGCGCTCCGGACCGGCGAACTGCTCGACGCGCTCGCCCAGTCCCGCGCAGCCGGGCGCGCGATCGTCGTGGACCACACCGGCACCGGCACCTCGGCCCTCTTCGCATGCGGCCCCGGCGCCCGACTCGACCCGAGATTCGGAACCGGCTCCGCCCGAGCCCACATCGCGTCCGGCGCCCACGTCCTCGACGGCCCGTGGCCGGGTCTGCGCCAGGACGTCGACACCCTCGACGATCTGGTGGCGGCGGCGCGACTGGGCCTCGGGCCGGCGACACAGGTCGTTTTCGATCGCCTCGGATGCACGCCGGGTGTCCGGCAGGCCTGATGCATGTGAACTACGCGTGATCGATTGTCCTGCCTGTGAAACTCGAGGGATGATCGTGGAGTGAGCAACGGGAGAGCACTCGAGCGAAGCACCGACTCCGACCGCACCGCGGAGGACGGCTCCATCCCCGACCGGACGCGACCGGACATCGGAAGCGGCCGCTCGGCCATCATCCCCACCGCGCCCCCGGCGGCCACGCCCACCGGGGCTCCCGACGGCGGACTCCCCGCGGCGCGCTACCTCAACCGCGAACTGAGCTGGCTCGACTTCAACTCTCGTGTCCTCGCCCTCGCCGAGGACACCTCGCTGCCCCTGCTCGAACGCGCCAAGTTCCTCGCGATCTTCGCGTCCAACCTCGACGAGTTCTACATGGTGCGAGTCGCCGGACTGAAGAGGCGGGACGAAACCGGCCTTTCGGTGCGTTCGGCGGACGGCCTCTCGCCCCGTGAGCAGTTGGCGTTGATCGGATCCCGCACGCAGGAGATCTCCTACAAGCACGCGCGGGTGTTCCTCGACTCCGTTCGCCCCGCCCTTGCCGAGGAGGGCATCTCGATCATCGGCTGGGCAGATCTCGATGCCGAGGAACGGCGCCGGCTGTCTGCTCACTTCCACGAGCAGGTCTTCCCGGTCCTGACGCCCCTGGCCGTCGATCCGGCGCATCCGTTCCCCTACATCAGCGGTCTCAGTCTCAACCTCGCGGTCACAGTGAAGGACAGGGCGACCGGCGGCGAGCACTTCGCGCGCGTCAAGGTGCCGGACAACGTCGACCGGTTCGTGCGGGTGACGCGCACCGACAACCCGAGCGCGATCGCGGCGTTCCTGCCGACCGAGGACCTCATCGCCGCCCACCTCGACGTGCTGTTCCCTGGCATGGAAGTGGTGGAGCACCACGCGTTCCGTATAACGCGCAACGCGGATTTCGAGGTCGAGGAGGATCGCGACGAGGATCTGCTCCAGGCGCTCGAACGTGAGCTGGCGCGCCGTCGGTTCGGTTCCCCGGTTCGCCTCGAGGTGGCGGACGACATGACGGACCACATGCTCGAACTGCTGCTCCGCGAACTCGACGTCGACCCCGGCGATGTGATCCAAGTTCCTGGGCTTCTTGATCTTTCGTCGCTATGGCAGGTCTACGGCGTCGATCGCCCCAACCTGAAGGACGCCCCGTTCGTTCCGGCCACGCACCCCGCGTTCGGTGAGCGAGAGACACCCAAGAGTGTCTTCGCGACCCTGCGTGACGGCGACGTTCTCGTTCAGCACCCGTACGATTCGTTCTCCACGAGCGTGCAACGGTTCATCGAACAGGCCGCCGCCGACCCACAAGTGCTGGCCATCAAGCAGACGCTGTACCGCACGTCCGGCGACTCCCCGATCGTCAACGCACTCGTCGACGCGGCCGAGGCCGGCAAGCAGGTCGTGGCACTCGTCGAGATCAAGGCACGCTTCGACGAGCAGGCGAACATCAAGTGGGCGCGCAAACTCGAACAGGCCGGAGTCCACGTCGTATACGGACTCGTCGGTCTCAAAACACATTGCAAGACATGCCTGGTGGTCCGTCGTGAGGGTTCGACCATCCGCCGCTACTGCCACATCGGAACCGGCAACTACAACCCCAAGACGGCGCGCCTGTACGAGGATGTCGGCCTGCTCACCGCCGCACCGGAGATCGGCGCCGACCTGACGGATCTCTTCAACTCGCTCACCGGGTATTCGCGAAAGTCCCAGTATCGCAACCTTCTCGTGGCCCCGTACGGCGTTCGCGCCGGAATCGTCGAGCGCATCGAAACCGAGATCGAGCACCGGAAGGCGGGCCGAGAGTCGGGAATCCGGCTCAAGGCCAACGCCCTCGTCGACGAGCAGGTGATCGATGCGCTGTATCGGGCCTCGCAGGCCGGCGTGCCGGTCCGAATCGTGGTGCGCGGCATCTGTGCACTCAAGCCCGGGGTTCCCGGCCTGAGCGAGCACATCGAGGTGCGCTCGATCCTCGGCCGGTTCCTCGAACACTCCCGGATCATGCACTTCCAAGGTTCCAACGAGTTCTGGATCGGCAGCGCCGACATGATGCACCGCAACCTCGATCGCCGTGTCGAGGTGATGGCGCAGGTCAAGGATCCGCGGCTCACCCGCCAACTCGACGAGATCTTCGAGTCCGCACTGGATCCCACGACCCGATGCTGGGTCCTCCAGTCCGACGGCAGCTGGCAGGCCGCGCCCGCCCGCGGCGAGAAGGTGCGCGAGCACCAGGAAGAAATGATGCGCCGGCGCAGATCCACCAGCTCCTGACGCGGAATCCGCTCCAGTCCGCCATTCGATCGCGATCCCGGTCGAGGGAAGGAACCACAGCCTTGAGTCCCGATAAACCGGTCAAAGCAAACATCTTCGCGGCCGGCGCAGTTTTGTGGCGCAAGTCACCGACGAATCCGTACGAGATCGAAATCGCACTCATTCACCGGCCCAAGTACGACGACTGGTCATTTCCCAAGGGGAAACTCGACCCCGGGGAAACCGCGATTTCAGCCGCCGTCCGTGAGATCCACGAAGAGACCGGAATTACGGCGCAATTAGGGCGACACCTCTCACGTGTGACATATCCGATACCGGGGCATCGCAAACTCAAACGCGTCGAATACTGGGCCGCTGAGGCGGTATCGGGCCAATTCACACCGAACGACGAGGTGGACGAGTTGCGCTGGCTGCCTCCGGACGAAGTACCCGATCAGCTGTCGTATCCCATGGATCGAACCATCTTGCGCCGGTTCGTACAGCTGCCGCCCGACACCACGACAGTCCTGCTGGTCCGCCACGCGAAGGCCGGGAGCCGCAAGAAGTACGTGGGAGACGACGACCTGAGGCCCCTCGACGAGAAGGGCCGCGCTCAAGCCGAAGCCCTTGTCGCCCAACTCCGAGCCTTCGGAGCGTCGGAGGTCTCGTCAGCCGACCGAACCCGGTGCGTGCAGACCGTGGAACCGCTCGCAGAGTCGCTGGGCGTACCGATCGGCATCGAATCGCTGCTCTCCGAGGAGGGGTACGCGGCCGACCCCGCGGGCGCTCGGGCACGCGCGCGGAAGATCGCCGCGAGGGGTGGCGTGCAAGTCATCTGCAGCCAGGGCGGCGTAATACCCGATCTCCTGGACTGGTGGGCCGAACGGGACGGCATCGCTCTGCCCGCTGCTCGAAACCGCAAGGCCAGCATATGGGCGCTCTCGCTGTCGGGTGGGCGACTGGTGGCGGCTGACCACATCGACAGCCCGTTGCCGACCATCCGCAACGAAGCCTGAACCTCGGGTACACGACAAGGCGGCCACGGGATTGAATCCCGTGGCCGCCTTGTCAGTTACGGAGTATTCCGGCGAAGCCGCCTACTGGCGACTTACTTGCGCGCGGTGCGCTTGGCCGGAGTCTTCTTTGCTGCAGTCTTCTTCGCGACGGTCTTCTTGGCTGCGGTCTTGGCCGGAGCCTTGGCCGCAGTCTTCTTCGCGACAGTCTTGGCTGCGGTCTTGGCGGGAGCCTTGGCCGCGGTCTTCTTGGCCACGGTCTTGGCCGGAGCCTTCGCCGCGGTCTTCTTGGCGACAGTCTTGGCTGCGGTCTTGGCCGGAGCCTTGGCCGCGGTCTTCTTGGCCACGGTCTTGGCCGGAGCCTTCGCCGCGGTCTTCTTGGCCACGGTCTTGGCCGGAGCCTTCGCCGCGGTCTTCTTGGCCACGGTCTTGGCCGGAGCCTTGGCCGCGGTCTTCTTCGCCACGGTCTTCTTGGCGGCGGTCTTCTTCGCCGCCGTCTTCTTGGCCGCCTTCTTCACGGGCTCTGCCGCGCCGCGCTTGACGGCCGGACCCGCGCTGGGAAGCTTCTGGCCACCGGCGATGAGCGCCTTGAACTGAGCGCCCGGACGGAATGCCGGAACCGACGTCGGCTTGACCTTGACGGTCTCACCGGTACGCGGGTTGCGTGCGACGCGCGCTGCGCGACGACGCTGCTCGAAGACACCGAAGCCGGTGATGGTGACGCTCTCGCCGGAGTGGACGGCACGCACGATCGTGTCGACCACGTGCTCGACGGCCTCGCTGGCGGTGCGCCTGTCCGTGCCCAGCTTCTCGGTCAGAACATCGATCAGCTCTGCCTTGTTCATGGAAATTCCTCCGCAAGCTAATGGTCCACCGTCGGACCGACTATGAACTACGGTAAACCCGAAATCGGCAAGAGTCTATGTGCCACGCCAATTCTCATCAAGCGCGGCCCCCCGATCTGTGGTAGATCGAGGGGCCGAACCAGCTATCCGATTGCATCAATTGTCGTTCGCGACCCGAGCGGGAAGGGTCTCAGGTTTCCATGACGGCCTTGACTTTTCGAACTCGGAAATCGCCTCTACCTGGCGCAACGTGAGTCCGATGTCGTCGAGACCCTCGAGCAGTCGCCAGCGGGTGTAGTCGTCAATCTCGAACGGCACCACCGTCGTTCCAGCGGTCACGGTCTTGGTTTCGAGATCGACCACAAGTTCCAGACCGGGCTGCTCCTCGAGCAGCTTCCACAGCATCTCGACGTCGCTCTGCTCGACCTGAGCGGCGAGCAGACCGGCCTTGCCCGAGTTGCCGCGGAAGATATCGGCAAAACGTGACGCAATGACGACACGGAAACCGAAGTCGGACAACGCCCACACCGCGTGTTCACGAGACGACCCCGTACCGAAGTCAGGACCTGCCACCAGGACGCTGCCCTTGTCGTACGGTGCGACGTTGAGGATGAACTCCGGATCAGTCCGCCACGCGGCGAACAGACCGTCCTCGAAACCGCTGCGGGTCACCCGCTTCAGGTACACCGCGGGGATGATCTGATCGGTGTCGACGTTGGACCGGCGCAGCGGGACACCGATTCCCTTATGAGTGGTAAAGGCTTCCATCGTTTTTCTCCTAGTTCCCTTGCGCCCTATGCCAGATCTGCCGGTGCCGAGAGCGTGCCCCGCACCGCCGTCGCGGCCGCGACGGCCGGGGAAACGAGGTGCGTACGCCCACCCTTGCCTTGGCGGCCTTCGAAATTGCGGTTCGAGGTCGATGCCGAACGCTCACCGGGCGCCAACTGGTCCGGGTTCATGCCCAGGCACATCGAGCATCCGGCCTGACGCCATTCCGCGCCTGCGGTGGTGAAGATCTCACCGAGACCTTCCTCCTCCGCCTGCGCGCGCACTCGCATCGAGCCCGGAACGACCAGCATCCGAACGCCCTCCGCGACCTTGCGCCCCTTCAGAACCTCGGCGACGGCACGGAGATCCTCGATGCGGCCGTTGGTGCACGAACCGACGAAGACTGTGTCGACCGACACGTCGCGCAGCGGGGTGCCGGCTTCCAATCCCATGTAGGCCAGCGCCTTCTCCGCTGCGAACCGTTCGCTCTCGTCGGCGATATCGGAAGGATTCGGAACCGAATCACCGAGCGGGGCACCCTGTCCGGGATTCGTGCCCCAGGTGACGAAAGGCGTCAACGACGCGGCGTCGATGTGCACCTCGGCATCGAAAACCGCGTCGTCATCGGTCTTCAGCTGTTCCCAGGCGGCAACGGCTGCATCCCAATCGGCTCCCTGCGGAGCGTGCGGGCGACCCTTGATGAACTCGTAGGTGATCTCGTCCGGCGCGATCATGCCGGCGCGAGCACCCGCCTCGATCGACATGTTGCAGATCGTCATCCGGGCGTCCATCGAGAGTTTGCGGATCGCCTCGCCGCGGTACTCGAGGACGTAACCCTGTCCCCCACCGGTACCGATCTTCGCAATGACGGCGAGGATCAGGTCCTTGCTCGTGACGCTCGGCGGCAGTTCACCGTCGACGGTGATCGCCATGGTCTTGAACGGGCGCAACGACAGCGTCTGCGTCGCCATCACGTGCTCGACCTCGCTGGTGCCGATTCCCATTGCAAGAGCACCGAACGCGCCGTGCGTCGACGTGTGGCTGTCACCACACACGACGGTCGTGCCCGGCTGGGTCAGTCCCAGTTGTGGGCCGACGACGTGCACGATGCCCTGATCGAGATCACCCATGGGATGCAGGCGAACTCCGAATTCCTCGCAGTTCTTCCGCAAGGTATCGACCTGGGTGCGCGAGACCGGGTCTGCGATCGGCTTGTCGATGTCGACCGTGGGGACGTTGTGGTCCTCGGTCGCGATCGTCAGGTCCGGGCGACGCAGTTTGCGACCGGCGAGCCGAAGACCGTCGAAGGCCTGCGGGCTGGTGACCTCGTGAACGAGGTGCAGGTCGATGTAGATGAGATCCGGCTGGCGCGCCGATCCCTCTCCTTCACCGCGCACGACAACGTGGTCGTCCCACACCTTCTCGGCCAGAGTGCGTCCTCTGTCAGCCATCTTCTCCACCTCTGTATCGGAATGTCGCGCCAACGGGTTCCTGGGCTGCCCCGTGTCGCGTGCCGTGTCGAACCACCAGTCACGCAATCGGCTATGATCCCAATATGCGAGAAGGGAGTTTCGATCTATGAGACAGCATAGCGGCATCGGGGTACTCGACAAAGCAATGGGCGTCCTCCATGCGGTCGCCGAACAGCCCTGCAGCCTCACCGAACTCTGCAACCGGACCGGACTCCCCCGCGCCACCGCACATCGCCTCGCCGTGGGACTCGAGGTGCACCGACTCCTCACCCGCGACGCCGATGGCCTGTGGTGCACCGGGCCCGGGCTCGGCGAGCTGGCCGCGAGCGCGAGCGACACCCTCGTCGACGCCGCAGCGCTGGTCCTTCCGCGACTGCGCGAGATCACCGGCGAGAGCGTGCAGCTGTACCGACGCGAGGGCACCCATCGCGTGTGCATCGCATCGATGGAACCCCCGACGGGCCTGCGCGACACCGTGCTCGTCGGCGCGCGACTACCGATGACGGCCGGATCGGGTGCCAAGGTCCTACTCGCATGGGCGGACGCCCAGACCCAGCGCGCCATCCTCCCCGACGCATCCTTCGGCGAGCGGGTTCTCGTCGAGGTGCGCCGCCGCGGCTGGGCGCAGAGCGCGGCCGAACGCGAATCAGGTGTCGCGAGCGTCGCCGCTCCGGTTCGGGATGCCGCCGGCAACGTCGTGGCAGCGATCTCGGTCTCCGGACCCATCGACCGCATGGGCCGACGCCCCGGCGCGCGCTGGGCTGCCGACCTCCTCGCTGCGGCGGACGCACTCCACAAGCGCCTGTAAGGATGTAACAGACCCCACTCGGTTCCCTGCCAAGTGATTCGTGGCACAGTCGCTCGTGAGAACGAATTCCATACGAGTGGAGGTACGGCTGTGGGGACCAACCAACGCGGGCAGATAACCATGTCGGACGCCGAGATCACCGAATTCATCGAGCGAAGCCGAGTCTCGACGATAGCCACGATCGGAGCGACCGGCACTCCCCACCTCGTCGCGATGTGGTACGCCGTGATCGACGGCGAATTGTGGTTCGAGACGAAGGCCAAGTCGCAGAAGTCCGTCAACCTCCGGCGCGACAGCCGGCTCACGATGATGATCGAGGACGGCGATACGTACGACACGCTCCGCGGTGTATCCATCGAAGGACGCGGGGAGATCGTGGACGACCCGGAGGCGCTGTTCAAGGTCGGAATCAGCATCTGGGAGCGGTACACGGGGCCCTATTCCGAGGACGTCAAGCCCGCGGTCGAGATGATGTTGCACAAGCGCATTGCGGTCAAGGTCGTACCGGAGCGGGTGCGCTCATGGGATCACCGCAAGCTGGGGCTTCCTGCCATGCCGGTCGGCGGATCCACCGCCGCATATCTCTAGACGACCGGCCCCGCCGGGAAAAACGACGCGACGTGACCCCGGTCTCGGCGGTACATTCCGAATCGGACGACCCACCACCGAGGCAGGGAGGAGGACGACGTGAGCGATTCCGCCGACAAAGACATCAAGCGAAAGTTCCGCGAGGCGCTCGACCGCAAGAATCACCGACAGTCGGGTGCGACCGCGCATCTGGACGGGCAGTCGAAGGTCCACGATGCGCACAGCAGCGCCGATCACAAGCGTGAGTTCCGCCGCAAGAGCGGCTGAGGCTCAGCGCAGGCCTCCTGCGGAACCCGGAAAGCGAAAAGACCCTCCGATCGATGATCGGAGGGTCTTGCTTTGTAGCCCCGACGGGATTCGAACCCGCGCTACCGCCTTGAGAGGGCGGCGTCCTAGGCCGCTAGACGACGGGGCCAGGATCTTCTTTGTTGTGCACACTGTGCGCCCGGAAACATGCTCTCACCAAGAGAAAATCCCCCTGATCCAGGATTAGAGGACGCTTCCTTGGTAGCCCCGACGGGATTCGAACCCGCGCTACCGCCTTGAGAGGGCGGCGTCCTAGGCCGCTAGACGACGGGGCCAGAACATTTTCAAGGTGTGCCGCCGCATGCTCGCGACACGATGGAACGCTTCCGATTCCGATCGAACCCTCGCGGATCAGATCTTCGACGGAAACTCGATCAGCTGAGCTGACCGGAGTTCAGAGTGAAACCACTTGAACTCTCCGCTGGGGTACCAGGACTCGAACCTAGAATGGCGGTACCAGAAACCGCTGTGTTGCCAATTACACCATACCCCAATGATCTTCCAGGCTTGCCTGACCTTGCGGCCGGGGGCTCGCCTTTCGAACGAGGAGAACAATATCAAAGCCCCCCAGTGTTTCTCCAAATCGGCTGGTCAGAGGGCTGAAAACGCCCTCTGACCGCCGACGGGAAGCCTAGATTCCGACCTGAGCGCGGGCGGAGCGCAGACGAGCGAGCGTCGCCTCCCGGCCGAGCAGTTCCATCGACTCGTACAGCGGCGGGCTGATGTGCGAGCCGGTAACCGCGACACGAACCGGCGCGAACGCCTTCCGCGGCTTCAGTTCCATCTTCTCGATCAGCGCGGCCTTGAGTGACTCCTCGATATCCGCGGTAACCCACTCCGACAGCGAATCCAGTGCCTCGATCGTCGCGTCCAGGACGGGGGCGGAATCGGCGCCGAGATTCTTCGCCGCGGCAGCCGGGTCGATCCCGAAGTCGGATTCGTCCACCAAGAGGAACTTCATGAGGTCCCACGCGTCCGAGAGGACCACGATGCGCGTCTGGACCAACTCGGCCGCGACGTCGAACTGTTCGTCGGTCAGCGCGTCCACGGGATGCCCGTGCGTGGTCAGGTACTGGCGCAGGCGCGCAGAGAAATCGGCCGGCTCGAGCAGTCGAATGTGCTCGGCGTTGATCGCGTCGGCCTTCTTCTGGTCGAAGCGGGCCGGGTTCGAGTTCACCTTGGAGATGTCGAACGCTGCGACCATCTCGTCGAGCGAGAAGACGTCGTGGTCGTCCGCGATGCTCCAACCCAGCAGGGCCAGGTAGTTGAGCAGGCCCTCGGGGATGAAGCCGCGGTCGCGGTGGATGAAGAGGTTCGACTCGGGATCGCGCTTGGACAGCTTCTTGTTGCCCTGCCCCATCACGAACGGGAGGTGCCCGAACTCGGGCGTGAAATCGGCGACACCGACGCGCTGCAGCGCCTCGTACAACGCCAGCTGACGCGGAGTCGACGACAGCAGATCCTCGCCGCGCAGAACATGCGTGATCTTCATCAACGCGTCGTCGACCGGGTTCACGAGCGTGTACAGCGGGATGCCGTTGCCTCGGGTGAGGGCGAAGTCGGGCACCGTGCCGGCCTTGAACGTCGTCTCACCACGCACCAGGTCGTTCCACGTGAGGTCGTGGTCGGGCATCCGCAGCCGCACGACCGGCTTACGCCCCTCCTCGAGGTACGCCGCACGCTGCTCGTCCGTCAGGTCGCGATCGAAGTTGTCGTAGCCGAGCTTGGGGTCACGTCCGGCCGCCTTGTGCCGCGCCTCGACCTCCTCCGGGGTCGAGAAGGACTCGTAGGCCTCACCGGCCTCGAGCAGACGGCGGACGACGTCGAGGTGCAGGTCGCGTCGCTGCGACTGCCGATACGGCTCGTGCGGGCCGCCCACTTCCGGACCCTCGTCCCAGTTCAGGCCCAGCCAGCGCAGTGCGTCCAGGATCGCCTGGTACGACTCCTCCGTGTCACGGGCGGCGTCCGTGTCCTCGATGCGGAACACGAACGTGCCACCGTGGTGACGTGCGAACGCCCAGTTGAACAGGGCGGTTCGGACGAGCCCGACATGCGGGGTGCCGGTGGGCGACGGACAGAAACGGACACGTACTTCGCTGGTGGTCATGGCTCACTTCGGGTCGACACTGCTAGACGCTGCTAGGCGTGGTCATCTACGGAAACGGACCCTTACAGGCTAGTCCGCACCCCTCCGGAGCGGTATCCGATCAGCGCTTGGCGGCAACCGGATTGGTCAGAGTGCCGATGCCCTCCACCGTGACGCTCACGCTCTGACCGTCGACGATGGGGCCCACACCCTCGGGCGTGCCGGTGAGGATGACGTCGCCGGGCAGTAGCGTCATGACCGCGGACACCCATTCGATGACCTTCGGGATGTCGTGCAGCAGAAGCGAAGTGCGGCTGCGCTGCTTGACCTCGCCGTCCACCTCGGTCTTGATCTCGACGTCCGAGACGTCCAGGTTCGTCTCGATCCACGGACCGAGCGGGCAGAACGTGTCGTAGCCCTTCGCACGGGTCCACTGCCCGTCGTGACGCTGCTGATCGCGGGCGGTGACATCGTTGGCGACGGTGTACCCGAGCACGACGTCGAGCGCCTTCGCCGCAGGTACGTCCTTGCAGGGACGCCCGATGACGACCGCGAGTTCGCCCTCGTAGTGCACCTCGTTCGACGACGGCGGCAGCATGATCGGCGCGCCCGGACCGACGATCGACGTGTTGGGCTTGATGAAGATGACCGGATCCTCGGGTGCCTCGCCGCCCATCTCCGCGGCGTGCGCTGCGTAATTCTTGCCGACGCAGATCACCTTGCTCGCCAGGATCGGCGCCAGCAGTCGGACGTCGGCCAGGGGCCAGCTACGCCCGGTGAAAGTCGGTGTACCGAAGGGGTGTTCGGCGATCTCCTTCGCAGTCTGCGCGTCGCCCTCCCCCTCGATCGACACGAAGGCAACTCCATCGGGACTGGCAATTCGACCAAGGCGCATGTGGCCGAGTCTATCGACTCGCGCGACATCGCCACGGAGTACCCGTCGTGCACCCGTCGGCGAAGGGTCTACACTTCGAGCGATATCCACATTCTAGGACATTCATTTCACATATTGGGACGGCAATATGGACACCACGGCAGGCGAGGAAGTTCGGGTGAATTCGACGAAGCGTTGGTCGATGCTGGGACTGGGTGTGCTCGCGCAGGCCGCGGGCGCGGTGTTCTCCAACGCGCCGGCCTTCCTGCTGCCCACGTTGCAGAACATCCACGGGATGGAACTCTCCCGCGCCGGACTCGTGGTGGCCGCACCCACTGTCGGGTTCCTCGTCAGCCTGATGGCATGGGGCGCCGTCGTCGACCGCATCGGCGAACGCCGGGTCCTGGTGATGGGCATGGCCGGCACGGCCCTGGCGAGCGCCGGTGCAGCGTTCAGCTCGTCGTTCGTGATGCTGGGTGTGTTCCTGCTGATCGGCGGGATGGCAGCATCGAGCGCGAACGCTGCCAGCGGACGCGTGGTGGTCGGCTGGTTCCCAGCACATCGGCGCGGACTGGCAATGGGAATCCGCCAGATGGCGCTCCCACTGGGAGTCGCGGTGGCTGCGCTCACGGTGCCCCGCATCGCCGAATCCCACGGCATCGGTTGGGCATTGGCGCTGCCCACCGCTGTGACGTTCATCGCTGCGGTCGCGTGCCTGTTCGTCGTCGACCCACCACGCCCGGACCGCACGGCCGCGCAGCAGACGGGTCTGCTGGACAACCCGTACCGAAAGTCGAGTGTGCTGTGGCGGATTCACGGAGTCTCGGTGCTGCTGGTGGTTCCGCAATACCTCGTGTGGACGTTCTCGCTGTTGTGGTTGATGACCGATCGAAACTGGTCGGCGGCATCCGCCGGACTTCTGATCACCGTGACCCAATTGCTCGGAGCCGCAGGTCGGATCGTCGCGGGAGCACTGTCGGATCGAGTGGGCAGTCGCATGCGCCCACTGCGCTGGGTCGCGATCGCCGCCGCGATCTCGATGGGTGCACTGGCGCTGACCGACTGGCTGGACTCCCCCGTGTCCGTGGCCTTGCTGGTCCTGGCGTCGGTGATCACTGTGGCAGACAACGGATTGGCCTTCACCGCCGTCGCCGAGATCGCCGGGCCCTACTGGAGCGGACGCGCACTCGGCACCCAGAACACGAGCCAGTATCTGGCGGCGTCGGTGGTGCCACCGCTCTTCGGCGGCCTGATCGCGGCGGTGAGTTTCCCTGTCGCCTTCGCGATCACCGCGTTGTTCCCACTGGTGGCGGTGCCGCTGGTTCCCGCGGATCACCCCGAACGTCGCTGACACCCGAAGCACCTGCAAACGACTCGACCGCCGCACGGATTCCGGGCGGCGGTCGAGTCTGTGGAAAGAAGGCCTAGACGGCGGCGGCGATCCGGTCGCCGACCTCGGTGGTGACGATCGGAGCGTCACCACGCGAGGACAGATCCGCCTCGACGGCAGTCTCGATGCGAGCGGCGTCGTCCTCGCGGCCGAGGTGACGCAGCAGCATGGCGGCCGACAGGATCGCGGCGGTCGGATCGGCGATGCCCTGTCCGGCGATGTCCGGCGCCGAGCCGTGGACCGGCTCGAACATCGACGGGTTGGTGCCCGACGCGTCGATGTTGGCGCTCGCAGCCAGGCCGATACCACCGGTGACCGCGCCCGCAAGATCGGTGATGATGTCGCCGAACAGGTTGTCGGTGACGATCACGTCGAAGCGCGCCGGATCGGTGACCATGTAGATGGTCGCCGCGTCGATGTGGCAGTACGCGGTCTCGACGTCCGGGTACTCGGCACCGATGGTCTCCATCGCACGGGTCCAGATGCGGCCCGCGTTCGACAGCACGTTGGTCTTGTGGATGAGCGTCAGGTGGCCCCGGCGGGTCTGCGCCAGCTCGTACGCGGCACGCACGACGCGCTCCGCGCCGAACCACGTGTTGACCGAGACCTCGGTGGCAACCTCGTGCGGGGTGCCGATGCGGATCGATCCACCGTTGCCGGTGTACGGGCCCTCGGTGCCCTCACGGACCACGATGAAGTCGATGTCCGGGTTCGCGGCCAACGGCGAGCTCGAGCCCGGGTAGGTGCGGGCCGGACGCAGGTTCACGTGGTGATCGAGCAGGAACCGCATGTTCAGCAGCAGGCCACGCTCGAGGATGCCCGGCGCGACGAACCGCGGATCGCCGATGGCGCCGAGCAGGATCGCGTCGTGCTGACGGATCGCGTCGAGCTCGGCCTCCGGCAGCAGGTCGCCGGTCTCGTTGTAGCGCTTGGCACCGAGGTCGAACTCGGTGGTCTCCACATCGGGAACCAGCTTCCGGAGCACCTTCAGCGCTTCCGCCGTGACCTCGACACCGATGCCGTCACCGGGAATGACCGCAAGCTTCATGGGACACACTCTCTTTCGACTGAGAATCCACCGGTGGCGTGAGACACCCCGGTTGCGCCGGTGGCCGCGACCGTCCTCGACGATCGCGGCCACCGGGTAGGGATGGAGAAGATCAGGACAGGTCGACCTGCGCGACTCGCGCGTCGAGCTGCTCCACGATCTGCGCGATCTCGGCATCGCCGACGACGCGGTCGACGCGCAGGATGACGGTGGCACCCTCGCCCTCGACGTCCTGGCTCAGAGCGGCGGCCTGGATGTCGATGCCGGCGGTGCCGAGCACGGTACCCAGGACGCCGAGCACGCCCGGACGATCCACGTAGTGGACCACGATGTTGTGACCCTCGGCGCGCAGATCGAAGCTGCGGCCGTTGATGTTGACGATCTTCTCGACCTGCTGCAGGCCGGTCAGCGCGCCCGCGACGGTGGTGACGGTGCCGTCGGCGGCGACCGCACGCACCTCGACGGCGCTGCGATGCGTCTGCGCCTCGCTGTGCTTCTCGACCTCGACGCTCACACCGCGCTGCTCGGCGAGCTGCGGGGCGTTGACGAACGTGACAGCCTCGTCGCTGCTCGCGGAGAACAGGCCACGCAGGGCGGCCAGACCGAGGATCTCGACGTTCTCGGCCGACATCTCACCGCTCGCGACGACCTGGACGTTCTGGACGGCCTCGGGCGACAGGGTGCCGGCGAGCAGACCCAGCTTGCGGACCAGCTCGAGCCACGGCGCGACCTCTTCGCCGACCGGGCCACCGGAGACGTTGACGGCGTCCGGCACGAACTCGCCGGCGAGGGCCAGCAGGACGCTCTTGGCGACGTCGGTGCCCGCGCGGTCCTGCGCCTCCGAGGTCGATGCACCGAGGTGCGGGGTGACGACGACGTTGTCGAGGTCGAACAGCTTGGAGTCGGTGCACGGCTCGGTGTTGAACACGTCGAGGCCGGCGGCGCGGACCTTGCCGCCCACGAGCGCGTCGTACAGCGCGTCCTCGTCGATCAGGCCACCGCGGGCGGCGTTGACGATGATGACGCCGTCCTTGGCCTTGGCCAGGCGCTCGGCGTTCAGCAGACCCGCGGTCTCCTTGGTCTTGGGCAGGTGCACCGAGATGAAGTCGGCGCGCTCGACCAGCTGGTCGATGTCGACCAGCTCGATGCCCAGCTGCGCGGCGCGAGCAGCCGGCAGGTAGGGGTCGTACGCGATGATCTCGGTCTCGAACGCGGCGAGACGCTGCGCGAACAGCTGGCCGATGCGGCCCAGGCCGACGACGCCGACGGTCTTGCCGAGGATCTCGGTCCCGTTGAAGCTCGAACGCTTCCAGGTCTTCTCGCGCAGCGTGCGGTCGGCGGCCGGGATCTGGCGCGCGGTCGACAGCAGCAGCGAGACGGCGTGCTCGGCGGCCGAGTGGATGTTCGAGGTCGGCGCGTTGACGACCATGACGCCACGCTCGGTGGCGGCCGGGATGTCGACGTTGTCGAGGCCGACACCGGCGCGGCCGACGATCTTCAGCTTCGTGGCGGCGGCGAGGACCTCGGCGTCGACCGTCGTGGCCGAGCGGACGAGCAGAGCGTCGGCCTCGGGCACGGCCGCGAGCAGCGCGGGACGGTCCGGGCCGTCGACCCAGCGCACCTCGACACCGTCACCGAGCGCATCGACGGTCGATTGTGCGAGCTTGTCGGCGATCAGGACAACGGGACGGCCATTCTGGCTCACGAGGAACTCTCCTGTGTTTCGGTGTCTGGTGGGTCGGGTCGAGCGATTGTCCGTGGCCGGGCACCGCTTCGGGCGCGCGCGGGTCTCAGACGTGATCAGTTTAGTTGGCCGTGCGCCACGATTCCGCAGGGCGGGTACCCGCTACCACATAGTGGACACCGCCGGCGGGCAATTCGGAGAGTCTCGCCGCAGCCGGGAACGACTCCGGCCCGGGACCCACGCGACACGTCGCGCGGCTCCCGGGCCGACAGAAGAGGCTGTGGATCAGGCCGTCTCGGTGATCGGACGATCGACCCAGCTCATCAGGTCGCGCAGCTTCTTGCCGGTGACCTCGATGGGGTGCTCGGCATTCTCCTTGCGCAGGCCCTCGAGCTCGGTGTTGCCGTTCTCGACGTTGGCGACCAGACGACGGGTGAACTCGCCCGACTGGATGTCGGCCAGGATCGCCTTCATGCGCTCCTTGGTGCCGGCGTCGATGACGCGGGGACCGGACAGGTAGCCACCGAACTCAGCGGTGTCGGACACCGAGTAGTTCATGCGGGCGATGCCGCCCTCGTACATGAGGTCGACGATGAGCTTGAGCTCGTGCAGCACCTCGAAGTACGCCATCTCGGGCGCGTAGCCGGCCTCGACCATGACCTCGAAACCGGTCTTGACCAGTTCCTCGGTGCCGCCGCAGAGCACAGCCTGCTCGCCGAAGAGATCCGTCTCGGTCTCTTCCTTGAACGTGGTCTTGATGACGCCCGCGCGGGTGCCACCGATGGCCTTCGCGTAGGACAGAGCCAGCGCCTGGCCCTCACCCTTCGGGTCCTGGTGGACGGCGATCAGGGCCGGAACGCCCTTGCCGTCGACGAACTGACGACGGACCAGGTGGCCCGGGCCCTTCGGCGCGACCATGGCGACGGTGACGTTCTCCGGGGCCGTGATCAGGTCGAAGTGGATGTTGAGGCCGTGGCCGAAGAACAGCGCGTCGCCGTCCTTCAGGTTCGGCTCGATGTCGTTCTTGAAGATCGACGCCTGAGCGGTGTCGGGGGCGAGCACCATGATGACGTCGGCCCACTCGGCAACCTCTGCCGGCGTGCCAACGGTCAGGCCCTGCTCCTCGGCCTTGGCGCGGGACTTCGAACCCTCCTTGAGGCCGATGCGCACATCGACACCGGAATCGCGCAGGCTCAGCGAGTGCGCGTGGCCCTGGCTGCCGTAGCCGATGACCGCGACCTTGCGGCCCTGGATGATCGACAGGTCTGCATCGTCGTCGTAGAACATCTCGACTGCCACAGTTCTTACCTTCCCTCTGGGTTCTATGAACGCTTGATTGTCTGTTGTGTGCTGGTGAACGGATCTAGCGGGTGGCCGTGATGGACTTCGGCCCGCGGCCGACCGCCACCACACCGGACTGCACGATCTCGCGGATACCGAACGGATCGAGCATGCGCAGGAGCGCGTCCAGCTTGGACCGCGTGCCGGTCGCCTCGATCGTGACGGCCTCCGGGGACACGTCGATCACCTTGGCGCGGAACAGGTTCACGGTCTCGATCACCTGGGTGCGCACGCTGGCGTCGGCGCGGACCTTGATCAGGATCAGCTCGCGCGCCACCGACGCCTCGGTGTCCTGCTCGACGATCTTGATGACGTTGATCAGCTTGTTGAGCTGCTTGGTCACCTGCTCGAGCGGGAACTCGTCGACGGTCACGACGATGGTCATGCGCGAGATGTCGGGAACCTCGGTGCCACCCACGGCGAGCGACTCGATGTTGAAGCCCCGGCGGGAGAAGAGTGCAGCGACGCGGGCCAGCACGCCCGGCTTGTCCTCGACGAGAACACTGAGGGTGTGACTGGTGCTCACTGACGTTCCTCCCCGGAAGCGGCCTGCTCACGCGCGGCTTCCTGCATGGCCTCGTGGATGGTTGCGGGTTCGTCCGCAGCCTCGTCTTCGTCGAACAGCGGACGGATGCCCCGTGCCGCCATGATCTCGTCGTTGCTGGTGCCGGCCGCGACCATCGGCCAGACCTGTGCGTCGGCGCCGACGATGAAGTCGATGACGACGGGCTTGTCGTTGATCGACTGCGCGGTACGGATGGCGTCCTCGACGTCCTCCTCGCGCTCGACCCGGATGCCGACGCAGCCCAGCGCCTCGGCCAGCTTCACGAAGTCCGGGATACGGACGGCGCCGTGGGTGCCCAGGTTGGTGTTGGAGTAACGCTCGTCGTAGAAGAGCGTCTGCCACTGGCGGACCATGCCGAGGTTGCCGTTGTTGACGAGGGCGACCTTGATCGGCACGCCCTCCAGGGCGCACGTGGCCAGTTCCTGATTGGTCATCTGGAAGCAGCCGTCGCCGTCGATGGCCCAGACCTCACGGTCCGGCATGCCCATCTTGGCGCCCATCGCGGCCGGCACGGCGTAGCCCATCGTGCCCAGGCCACCCGAGTTGAGCCAGGTGCGCGGCTTCTCGTAGTTGACGAACTGCGCGGCCCACATCTGGTGCTGGCCGACGCCGGCGCAGTAGATCGCGTCCGGGCCCGCGAGCCGGCCGACGGCCTGGATCACGTACTCGGGCGACAGCGACCCGTCCGCCGGACGGTCGTAGGCCAGCGGGTAGGTGCGGCGGATGCCGTCGAGGTACGCCCACCACTCGGTGAGGTCGAGGGTCGTACCCGTCGCCTGATCGGCGCGGATCGCCTCGAGCAGCTCGGTGATGACCTCCTTGCAGTCGCCCACGATCGGGACGTCCGCGTGGCGGTTCTTGCCGATCTCCGCCGGATCGATGTCGGCGTGGATGACCTTGGCGTCGGGCGCGAACGAGTCGAGCTGACCGGTGACCCGGTCGTCGAACCGCGCTCCGAGGGTGATCAGCAGGTCGCTCCTCTGCAGCGCGGCGACGGCCGCGACCGTGCCGTGCATGCCCGGCATGCCGCAGTTGAGCTGGTGGCTGTCCGGGAACGCACCACGAGCCATGAGGGTGGTGACGACGGGAATGCCGGTCAGCTCGGCCAGTTCGAGCAGCTCGGCCGACGCATCGGCCTTGATGACGCCGCCACCGACGTACAGGACCGGGGACTTGGCGTCGGCGATGAGCCGCGCAGCCTCGCGCACCTGCTTGCCGTGCGGCTTGGTGACCGGACGGTAGCCGGGCAGGTGCATCTCCGGCGGCCACGAGAACGTGGTCTGCGCCTGCAGGATGTCCTTGGGGATGTCGACGAGGACCGCGCCCGGGCGGCCGCTCGACGCCAGGTAGAACGCCTCCGCCAGGATCCGCGGGATGTCGATGCCGTCGGTGATGAGGAAATTGTGCTTGGTGACGGGCATCGTGATGCCGGAGATGTCGGCTTCCTGGAACGCATCGGTCCCGATCAGCCCGCGCCCGACCTGCCCCGTGATGGCAACGACCGGAACAGAGTCCATCTGGGCATCCGCGAGCGGGGTCACCAGGTTGGTCGCACCGGGCCCGGACGTTGCCATGCAGACGCCGACCTTGCCGGTTGCCTGGGCATAGCCGGTCGCGGCGTGACCCGCGCCCTGCTCGTGGCGCACCAGGACGTGCCGAACCTTCTTCGAGTCGAAGAGCGGGTCGTACACCGGCAGAACGGCCCCACCCGGGATGCCGAACACGGTGTCGACCTCGAGCTCCTCGAGGGCGCGAACCACGGACTGCGCGCCGGTGACCCGCTCAGGGGCGACCTGACGACGGTTACCGGGCTGCGCCGCGGCTGCCCTGCTGTCTCCCGCGGTCGGGCCGGTAGCTCCCGACTTGCGCGGCGTGGGTTGAGGCCGTGCGGTTGGTGCGCTCACTGGAAAGTCCTCTTTGATTCTGGCTCCGGGCAACAAAAAACCCTCGTCAGCATCCGCTGTACGAGGGTGGCGCGTCGTTATCTGGCGAGTTGCAGCAACCGGCTCAGGCGACGACGCGCCGGCCGATTACGAGCAACTCATTCTGTTTCACGCGCTCGACGGTAGGCGCGTAAATGGTAGACAGTCAACTTTGGTGAGTGAGCTGTCCCAGAATGTAAGATGCCTCGGCTGCAGTGCGAAGATGTAGAGGTGTCATCTCCTCAGCAGCCCGTGCCACCACAGTCATCATCCCATACGTCGACGGACAGCCGACAGGTCATCCGGATTTCGCCGCTCGCACTGATTGCGTGCATATTCCTGCTGTTCTGCCTCAGCTTCCCGGTCCTGGGGTGGCCGGCGGGGTTCGCTTGGACGCTGGTGATCCCGTTCCTCGTCGCCGCCTGGGTGCTGCGCGTGCGCACCACGGTCACGCCCGACGGCCTCGAACTGCGTCGAGCCTTCTCCTCGCAGTCCATATCGTGGGATCAGATCAAGGGCTTCAGGTTCCCGAAGCGGGGCTGGGCGCGGGCCGACCTCGTCGACGGCACCGAGGTGTCGCTGCCGACCGTGACGTTCGGGCGACTGCCCCAGCTGGCGTCTGCGAGCGGCGGGCGGGTCACCGACCCCTACGCGGCCGCACGCGAGGCGGACGAGCGCAAGCACCGCGCCGAGGCCGAGGCCGCCGACGCGCCGGAGCCGAATGACGAATGACCCGGTCACGGGAGTAGCGTCGCACCAGGACGTCTCCCACTCCCACCGGAGATGACGAGGCAGTACTACAGCCGATATCGGGTCCAGCCGACCAGCACCCCACGGGCCCACACGTTCACGAACTTTTCTCGCTGCGCTCGGCGTGCACAGCCCGCCGCCGAGAACCGCTGATCGACGAAGGAATCCGCCCATGCCCCCGCTGAGGTCACGCACCACCACCGTCGGACGCAACGCTGCCGGAGCCCGCTCGCTGTGGCGCGCCACCGGCATGACCGACTCCGACTTCGGTAAGCCGATCGTCGCGATCGCCAACTCGTACACCCAGTTCGTCCCCGGCCACGTCCACCTCAAGGATGTCGGCGACATCGTCGCAGAGGCCGTCCGCGCCGCCGGCGGTGTGCCCCGCGAGTTCCACACGATCGCCGTCGACGACGGCATCGCGATGGGCCACGGCGGCATGCTGTACTCGCTGCCGAGCCGCGAGATCATCGCCGACTCCGTCGAGTACATGGTCAACGCCCACACCGCCGACGCCCTGGTGTGCATCTCGAACTGCGACAAGATCACCCCCGGCATGCTCAATGCGGCTATGCGACTGAACATCCCGACGGTCTTCGTCTCCGGTGGCCCGATGGAGGCCGGCAAGGCCGTCGTCGTCGGCGGCGTCGCCCAGGCCCCCACCGACCTGATCACCGCGATCTCCGCGAGCGCGAACGACGCCGTGTCCGAGGAGGGCCTCGACGAGGTCGAACGCAGCGCGTGCCCGACGTGTGGTTCGTGCTCGGGCATGTTCACCGCGAACTCGATGAACTGCCTCACCGAGGCACTGGGCCTGGCCCTGCCCGGCAACGGTTCGACGCTGGCCACGCACGAGGCACGTCGCGCCCTGTTCAGCCGCGCCGGCACCACCGTCGTCGAAGCCGCGCTGCGCTACTACCGCGACGAGGACGAGTCGGTTCTGCCCCGGAACATCGCTTCGCCCAAGGCGTTCCGCAACGCGATGGCACTCGACGTGGCGATGGGCGGCTCCACCAACACCGTCCTGCACACACTTGCCGCCGCCCAGGAGGGCGAGGTCGACTTCGACCTCACCACGATCGACGAGATCAGCCGTCGCGTGCCGTGCCTGTCGAAGGTCTCCCCCAACTCGGATTACCACATGGAGGACGTCCACCGGGCCGGCGGCATCCCCGCGCTGCTCGGCGAGCTGCGCCGCGCCGACCTGCTCGAGACCGATGTCTCCACCGTCCACACCAAGAGCTTCGACGAGTGGCTCGACACGTGGGACATCCGCTCCGGCAAGGCGAGTGACGAAGCGCTCGAGCTCTTCCACGCGGCGCCGGGCGGCGTCCGCACGACGGAGCCGTTCTCGACGAACAACCGCTGGAGCGCGCTGGACACGGACGCCGAGGGCGGCTGCATCCGCGACCTCGAGCACGCGTACACCGTCGAAGGCGGCCTGTGCGTGCTGCGCGGCAACATCGCCGTCGACGGCGCGATCCTCAAGACCGCCGGCATCGACGAGGAACTGTTCTCGTTCCAGGGCCCGGCCGTCGTCGTCGAGTCCCAGGAAGCCGCCGTCTCGGTGATCCTGCAGAAGCAGATCAAGCCGGGCGACGTCATCGTGGTCCGCTACGAGGGTCCCAAGGGCGGCCCGGGCATGCAGGAGATGCTGCATCCCACCGCCTTCCTCAAGGGCGCCGGTCTGGGCAAGCAGTGCGCACTGGTCACCGACGGCCGCTTCTCCGGCGGCACCTCCGGCCTGTCGATCGGCCACATCTCTCCCGAGGCCGCGTCGGGCGGTGTGATCGGACTCGTCGAGGACGGCGACCAGATCCGCATCGACGTCAAGACCCGCACCCTCGAGGTCCTCGTCGACGACGAGACCCTCGCGCAGCGTCGCGCCAAGATGGAGGCCTCCGAGCGTCCGTGGCAGCCGGTCGACCGTCAGCGCACCGTCACCACCGCGCTGCGTGCCTACGCCGCGCTGGCCACCTCGGCCGACAAGGGTGCCGTCCGCTACGTGCCGTAGCGGTCCTGCCGCTCCGCTCTTCGCTGTGCCGCGTCCCCGATCGGGGGCGCGGCACAGCCGTTTCCGGAGCGGCAGATCTGTGGATACCGAGAAATCCATCCACAGATCGCGCAGCGGGCGTCCGGGGCGACGTGCGGCGCGGCACTCTCGGGCCCATGGAATTCGACGGCACACCACTGGTGTTCAGATCCGACGCCCTGTGTCGGGGCTTCACCGATCACGAACTGCGCGCGGCCCGGCGGTCACGAGAGTTGCTCGCGGTCAGGCCGGGCGCCTACGTCCGCGCGACCGACCTCGCGCGACTCGACTCCGCGGCGCAGCACCGACTCGCCCTCCTCGCCATGGCGGCGGCGTGTCCCGACGTCGTCGTGAGCCACGTGTCGGCGGCGGTGCTGTACGGCATCGACATCTGGAACGTGCCCCTGCAGCGGGTTCACTCCACCCTCGACCGCCCATCCGGCGGCAAGATCACCGCGCGCCGTCACGCGCACGTCGCGCACCTGCCCACCGAGGACGTGGTCGCCGTGGGTGGGGTTCAGGTCACGGCGCCAGCGCGCACGATCGTCGACCTCGCGCGGACACTGCCGTTCGAGTGCGCAGTCGTAGCAGGCGACCATGCCCTCGCGACAGGCCTCGTGACGCGCGCGGATCTCGACGAAGCGCGCGGACGGTGTCGTGGCCGACGCGGCGCGGCGCAGGCCGGAAGAGTGGTCGCGTTCCTGGACGGGCGCAGCGAGAGCGTCGGCGAATCCCGTAGCCGTGTGCTGATCCATCGGGAGCGACTCCCGGTTCCCGACCTCCAGCGCGTGCTCAGCGACGACGGCCTCCCGATCGGTCGAGTCGACTTCTTCTTCGAGCGCGAGCGCGCGGTCGGTGAGTTCGACGGCCTCGGCAAGTACACACAGCATCTGCGCCCCGGCCAGACCACCGAACAGGCGGTGATCGAGGAGAAGCTGCGAGAGGACGGCATCCGGGGCGCCGGCTACGGCGTCGCCCGGTGGGGCTGGCGCGAGCTGTCCACTCCCGCGGAGGTGGTGCGCCGGCTGCGGCGGGCCTTCGGCTGACACGGGGTTGCCGCTCCGGAATTGGTCGTGCCGCTCCCCCGATGGGCGGAGCGGCACGACAAGGACCGGAGCGGCAGCGGCTCAGATGACGGGGTTCGCCCCGTTGAAGACGAACCACACCGCCAGACCGACGGCGACGCCGGCAAGCAGGATGACGACCGAACCCACGTGCGGCCGGGTGGCCCACTTGCGACGGCCGTCGAGCGCGATCCGACCCGGGCCGGTGAGCACGATCGCCGCCGCCGCGGCAGCGAGGAGCGTCTCGTATTCGATGCCGTCGGGTGCGAAGTACTCGAGGCCCGGCATCGCCGACTGCTTGAGGCACCAGGCGTTGATCATCACGGCGAGCACCGCGGCGCCCGCGAACGGAGTGAGCAGACCCAGGATCAGCAGTGCACCACCCGCCACCTCTCCGACCGCACCTGCAACCGCGAGGGCGCGCGCATGGTCGAAGCCGGCGGCAACCAGGTCGTCCCGATAGCCTGCGAGCCCCGGCCCGTTCCACCACCCGGTCAGCTTCTGGAGCCCGTGGGCGAGGAGGGCGCCGCCGACGGCAAGCCTGAGCACGAGCAGACCGACATCGAGGGTGCCGCGCCCAGAACCCGGCGCGCCCGCGGACGGGGAAGCCGGGGCAACCACGACCGGAGCAGCGACCGTCATCGGCTCCGAGACGATCGGCTCCGAGACGGCGGGTTCCGAGACAGCGGGCTCCGAGACAGCGGGCTCCGAGAAAACCGGCTCCGACACGATCGGCTCGGTGCGCTCGATCACCTCGGTGACCTGGTCCTCCATCCGGACCGGCACGACGACGTCCGGTTCACGACGGAACGCGGGGATCTGCTCCGTCGGCAAACTGCTCACGTCGTCCGCGCCGAGATCGAGGTCGTCGTCGGTGCGTGGAATCGGCCGGACGGACTGAACGGGAAACCGCTCCGTCGGCTGATCGAACGGGCTCGGCGCGGATCCCTGGCCGGTGGACGCTGGGTGCTCTCTCGGCTTGTCGGTCACGAAAGGCAGCCTAAGTCGGATCGTGGTGAGCGACCGGATTGGCGGCTCGGCGCGCCGGTCACACCGGGCGACGTGGCGGCGACGGCCACCCTTTCCGTAACGTCGTGCAGCATGAGGATGGGTGGACCGAGCCTGCGGGGACGGCGCGCGACGACTGCCGCAGTCTGTTCGATCGCCGTGTTCGCGGCCGTGGGGTGCGCGCGCTTCGACGACACCGCGTCCTCCCCGTTCACCCCGGAGCCCACGTTCGGTTCGGGCGCCGAGGTGCAGCCGAAGGAGCCGTCCGCGCCGTCGCCGACTGCTCCTTCGCCGTCCGTGCCCGACGATCCGTGTTTCGACCGCGACCCCAACGTCGTGGCAACGTGCCTCGACAGCACCGGCGGACTCGTGATGCTGCCCGACGGCGGATCGGCCATGGTGACCGAGCGTCGCACCGGACGCATCCTTCTCGTGACACCAGGCGAACCTCCCACCGAGTTCGCCTCGGTACCTGTGGATTCCGGCACCGACGGCGGCTTGCTCGACATCGCGCTCTCTCCCACCTTCAGCGAGGACAGGCTCGTCTACGCGTACATCACGACGGCGGTCGACAACCGCGTCGTGCGCATCGCGCCCGGAGACGTTCCCAAGGATGTGCTCACCGGAATTCCCCGCGGCGATGTGGGCAATGCCGGGGCGCTGGAGTTCTCGCGCCCCGGCGAACTCATGGTCCTCACGGGCGACGCCGGAAATCCCGCCGCCGCTGCCGACCCGGGATCCTTGGCGGGCAAGCTTCTCGGCGTCACGTCATTGGCCGCGACGCCCACGCCGCCCCGGCCTGCGATCGTGCTCTCCGGACTCGGGCGCGCCGGGGGCGTGTGCACCGACGCCGAAGGTGCCGTGTGGGTGGCCGATCGAACGGTGCTCGAGGACCGACTGCAGCGCGTCCGGACGGACGGCACCACCGGCGGTGCCCCGGTGTGGACATGGCCAGACAAGCCCGGGGTCGCCGGGTGCACGGTTGCCGGCGGCGCCGTCGCGATCGCGCTCACCGACGCGCAAGCGGTGGCGGTCCTGACCACCGACCGCGAGACCGGTTCGGTGTCGTCCGCGCCCGCGCTGCTGGCGCAGAAACTCTACGGACGACTCGGCGATGTCACGATCAGTGGCGAGGGCCAGATCTGGGCGTCCACGGTCAACAAGTCCGGCGGCGCACCCGTGTCCACCGACGACCGCGTCGTCAAGCTTCCGCTGCCCTCGGGTGGCGGCGGATTCGACTGACGCTCAGGCGCTCACATCCTCGCGACTCTCCCCCTCGGCCGACGTCTCGCGTTTGACGAGGAATCCGGCAACCATCGGCAGAACCAGCACCGAGATCGCGCCCGCGGCGACGAGGATCGACGCGGTGGCGTTCGACATCTGGCCGGCCTCGACCGCGACGCCGGTGACCGCAACGATGAGCGGTAGTCCGGTGGTGGAGTACAGAGCGATCTGCAGTTGTTCGCGCGTGTCGAAGTTCGAACCGCGGTCGTAGCGCGACGCCACGAACACCGGCAGGCCACGTACGAGTACCAGCAGTCCCAGGAACGCGAGCAGAATCAGCGGTTCCCCGGCGACCGCGGAGACGTCGATCGCCATCCCGGAGGTGACGAAGAAGATCGGGATCAGCAGACCGAAGGCGAGTCCTTCGAGCTTTCCCTCGAGCTGTTCGTTGCCGTCCGGAACCGTCCGCCGCAGAATGAATCCGGCGGCGAAAGCACCCAGGATGATGTCGAGGTCGAACACGGTCGCGACCGCGATCAACGCCACCAGCAGCAGCATCACCAACCGGACGGTGGTCTGTGCGGTGGTGTCCGATCCACGCCGGATCAGCGCCAGCAGATCGGTGCCCTCGCGGAGGATTCGCGCGGGCAGCATAGCCACGATCACGGCGACCGCGGCGAAGGCGGCGAGCACCACGAGCGAGAGCACCGCGCCGCGCGCGCCCAACAGCACGGCCATCGCGATAACGGGCCCGATCTCGCCGATGGCGCCGTGGTTGAGCACCGCGCGACCGACCGGGGTCTCGACGAGACCGCGGTCCTTGAGAATCGGAAGCAGCGTGCCCAGCGCCGTCGATGTCAGGGCGATGGCGACGGCGATCTCGGAGTTGACCAATCCTGCCGCGGCCAGGCCCCCGACGACCGCGAACGCCAGTGTGAGACAGGCCAGCCAGGCCACCAGGGCGCGCCGCCCGCCGCGACCGGTCAGTTCGTCCTTGTCGATCTCGTAGCCGGCGAGGAGGAACAACATGCCGAGGCCCAGTTCGCGCAGCATGTCGATCTCGCTGTCGACGTTCGCGAGATCGAGCACATAGGGGCCGATGACGATCCCGGCCACGAGCAGGAGCACGACCTCTGGAATCAGCTTGCGCCGCAACGATCCCGCAATGAGTGGCGCGATCGCCGCGGCGACTGTGATCCAAAAGAGTGACGTGGCTACGGCAGCGCTCATGCGCCGCTACATTAGCTGCACGCGGCGATAACGAGCTCCTTGACACGCGCCGGATCCGCTTGTCCGCGAGTGGCCTTCATGACGTCGCCGACGATCTTGCCTGCCGCGGCGACCTTGCCGCTGCGGATCTTCTCGGCGATGTCCGGGTTGGCGGCGAGCGCCGCGTCGACGGCCGCCTGCAGCTTGCTGTCGTCGCGCTCGACCACCAGCTCCGGATGCGCGGCGAGGATCTGCTCGGGCTCGCCCTCGCCGTCGAGCACGTAATCGACGACCTGGCGAGCCAGCTTGTTGGTGAGCTTGCCATCGGTGACGAAGGCGATGATCTGGGCGACCTGAGCCGGGCTGATCGGCAGCGCGGTCAGCTCGACACCACGGGTGTTGGCCTGCTGGCTCAGGTAGGCGACCCACCACGAGCGGGCGTCGGACGCGGGTGCGCCGGCCTCGGTGGTCGCGATGACCAACTCGAGTGCGTCGGAGTTCACCAGGTCACGCATCTCCTCGTCGGAGATGCCCCAGGCCTGCTGGATCCGGGCACGGCGGATCCACGGCAGCTCCGGCAGCGTGCCGCGCAGTTCCTCGACCCAGGCGGCGTCGGGCGCGACGGGCTCGAGATCGGGCTCCGGGAAGTAGCGGTAGTCCTCGGCGGTCTCCTTGCGGCGACCCGCGGAGGTGGTGCCGTCGGCCTCCTGGAAATGCCTGGTCTCCTGAACAACTTCGTCACCTCGTGTCAGCACCGCGGCCTGACGGCGCATCTCGTACCGGACGGCCGTCTCGACGCTCTTGAGCGAGTTGACGTTCTTCGTCTCGGTACGCGTGCCGAGCACGTCGGCGCCGATCGGCATGAGCGAGACGTTGGCGTCGCAGCGCAGCGAACCCTGGTCCATGCGGACGTCGGAGACGTCGAGGGCCTTGAGCAGATCGCGCAGCGCGGCGACGTACGCGCGGGCCACCTCGGGGGCGCGCTCGCCGGCGCCGCTGATGGTCTTGGTGACGATCTCGACGAGCGGGACGCCGGCACGGTTGTAGTCGAGCAGCGAATGGCTCGCGCCGTGGATACGTCCGGTGGCGCCGCCGACGTGCAGCGACTTACCGGTGTCCTCCTCCATGTGCGCGCGCTCGATCTCGACGCGCCACGTGGTGCCGTCGTCGAGCACGACGTCGAGGTAGCCCTCGGTCGCGATGGGCTCGTCGTACTGCGAGATCTGGTAGTTCTTCGGCTGATCCGGGTAGAAGTAGTTCTTCCGCGCGAACCGGCCCCACGGCGTGATCGAACAGTTCAGCGCGAGGCCGATGCGGATCGCCGACTCGACGGCCGCCTGGTTGACGACGGGCAGCGCTCCCGGCATGCCGAGGCACACGGGGCACACCTGGGTGTTGGGCTCGGCACCGAACGCAGTGGGGCACGGGCAGAACATCTTGGTGGCGGTGTGCAACTCGACGTGCACTTCCATGCCCAGTACGGGCTCGAACTTCGCGAGGACGGCGTCATAGTCGAGAAGGTCAGCGGACACGGCGGCAGTCATGGCCATGAGTTTATGCGTCTGGTCACCCGAAGAACGCGGCCGCCTCCCGGTAGCGGTCCACCGGCACGGTCTTGAGTTGTTTGGTCGCTTCCGCGAGCGGTACCAATTCGATCTCGGTTCCGTGCAGTGCCACCATCTGCCCGAACTGCCCGCGGTGCGCGGCGTCGGTCGCGTGGACGCCGAACCGGGTGGCGAGGACCCGGTCGTACGGGGTGGGTGTGCCGCCGCGCTGCACGTGGCCGAGCACCGTCGTCCGCACTTCCTTCCCGATCCTGCGTTCGATCTCGACCGCCAATTGCTGCGCGACACCGGTGAAGATCTTGTGCCCGAATTCGTCGATACCGCCCTCGCGCAGCGTCATGGACGACGGATCCGGCGACGCCCCCTCCGCCACGACGCAGATGAAGTGGGAGTCGCCGCGCTGGAAGCGCTTCTTGACGAGCGCACACACCTCGTCCACGTCGAACGGCACCTCCGGAACCAACGTCAGGTGCGCCCCCGACGCCATGCCGGACTGCAGCGCGATCCACCCGGCGTGCCGGCCCATCACCTCGACGAGCATCACCCGCTGGTGCGACTCCGCGGTGGTGTGCAGGCGGTCGATCGCCTCGGTCGCGATCGTGAGAGCCGTATCGAACCCGAACGTGACATCGGTGCAGTCGATGTCGTTGTCGATCGTCTTGGGCACCCCCACCACCGGGACGCCGCTCTCGGCGAGCCAACTACCGGCGGTCAGTGTGCCCTCGCCGCCGATGGGGATGAGGACGTCGATGCCGTTGTCGTCGAGGGTCTGCTTGATGCGGTCGAGACCGTCGTGCAGTTTCTGCGGGTTGACGCGGGCGGTCCCGAGGATCGTGCCGCCGCGGGCGAGGAGTCGGTCGATCCGGTCCTCGTTCCGCATCTGGACCTTGCGGTCCTCGAGCAGTCCGCGCCAGCCGTCCTGAAAGCCGACGACGGTGCTCCCGTATCGGCTGTCCGCGGTGCGCACGACAGCGCGAATCACGGCGTTGAGCCCGGGGCAGTCGCCGCCCCCGGTGAGTATTCCGATGCGCATCACGGCACCTCTCGGCGTTCACGAGCAGAGCGATCCCTGTTCATCTTGCCGCTCTCGCGCCGATCAGGCACGCCAAGTCGATCAACCGGGTGTGACCAGACCCGACTCGTACGCCAGGACGACGGCCTGCGCCCGGTCCCGCAGCGACAGCTTCGACAGCACCTTGCCGACGTGCGTCTTGACGGTCTGTTCCGCAACGAACAGCCGATCGGCGATCTCGACGTTGGACAGACCGGCCGCGATCAGTTCGAGCACCTCCCGCTCGCGGGGTGTGAGCGAGTCGAGCTGTCGGTCACGCCGCCGCGGCGCTGCGCGGCGGCGAGTGACGTCCTCGATCAGGCGTTTGGTCACACTCGGCGCGAGCAGCGCCTCACCGGCAGCGACGACGCGCACAGCCCGGATCAGTTCCTCGGCAGGCGCGTCCTTGAGCAGGAAGCCGCTCGCCCCGATGCCGAGCGCCTCGTACACGTACTCGTCGATGTCGAAGGTCGTGAGCATGAGCACGCGGACCGGCGGTGCCAGTGCAGCCGAAAGGATCTCGCGCGCCGCATCGAGGCCGTTCATCTCCGGCATCCGTACATCCATGAGCACGACATCGGGTCGCAGACGCTTCACCTCGGTGACCGCCAGGCGGCCGTCGGGGGCGTCTCCGATCACGCTGATGTCGGGCTGCGCGCCCAGGAGGGCCCCGAAGCCCTGCCGCACCATCGCCTGGTCGTCCGCAATGAATACCGTGATCGCCACCGCCACAGCCTAGGCGAGCGGCGCGCTGGGGATGTGGGCCCTGACCTCGAATCCGCCGTCACCGAGTGCCCGGACGTCGAGCATGCCGCCCACCGCGGCGGCGCGCTCGCGCATGCCGCCGATGCCGCTGCCGCCCGACGACTCCGACGGCCGCGCAGGACCCGCTGCCGGTCCGTTGTACACGACGATCGAGGTAGCGGACGGTCCGTAGTCGAGCGACACCGTCACCGGTGCGCCCGGACAGTGCCGGGCCGCATTGGACAGCGACTCCTGCAGGATCCGGTACACCGTCAGTCCCGCGATCTCCGACAACGACGACGGATCGCCGGTCACATTCCACGACAACGAGATCCCGGCCCGCCGAGTGTTGTCGAGCAGTTCCTCGATCTGGTCCACGCCCGGCTGAGGTGCCCGTTCGATCGACTCGGCGTCGCTGCGCAACACCCCGAGCAGGCCGCGGATCTCGTTGAGCGCCTCCCGCGCGGTGGCGCCGATCGATTCGAACTCCGCCTTCACCTCGTCGGACACCGAGTCGAGCCGATACGGCGCGCTCTGAGCCTGCACGACGACCATCGACATGTGGTGCGCGACGACGTCGTGCAGGTCGCGCGCGATCCGGGCCTTCTCCTCGAGGACCGCGCGCCGCGCGCGTTCCAGGTCATTGGCCTGTTCCTCGGCGGCCAACTGCCGGCGGGAGAGCACCAGCCAGCGGATCAGCAACCCGAACGCGACCAGCGCGCTCAGCCCGACGGCCCACCCCATCCCGTCATCGCCCGGGGTGTCGGCGAGAAACAGCAGCACCGTCGAGATCCACGCGACGACGACAGTGGGCGTGGCGGCCACCAGGCTCACGGCGAACAGCAACGTCATGATCACGATGATGTGGACGACCTGCCACGGATAGGTGTACCCCGAGTCCGGGACGAGATCGAAGACCCACGGGATCACGAGCGCCGACACCGCCGAGATCGCCCATCCCAGAGCCGGATTGGCCCGGACGAAGATGAAGGGCCACGCGGCGAGGGCGGCGATGATGGGCTGAAGGGGAGGCGACACCTGATGCGTGAGATGCAGCGTCGGCCAGGCCACCGCGTACAGGATCACGGTGACGAGACCGATAAGGACGTTCAGGCCGTGCCCACGCAATCGTGTTGTCGCGTCACGGACCAGGTTGTTGCCACTCACAGGTTCCGACTCTAGGAACTCGCGTCTCGTCGGGCGTCATACCTGAGAGTGAGATCGGTGTGGCTCTGCGGTACCGGCGACACGTCACCAGTCCCGCCGCAGCGCTGCAGACGGTCGGCACTTTCGGGTGATGTCGCAGCGTACGAGCTATTTCTAGCGTCTTCAGGCATGCGAACCAGAATCTGGGCCGGCGCGGTCCTCGCCGCCACCGCGATCGTGACCGCAACCTCGTACGCACCCACGGCAGACGCGAACACCCCGCTGAGGGAGGACGCCGCCGCGGCCCGGGCGGTCACCGCGCTGACAGCACTGACGGCCGAAGACCCGTCGCCGGACGTCGTCCCGGGCGACTTCGCCGCCGTGTTGCCGGGCGACTTCGCCGCCGTGATGGGCTACCGCCCGGCCGCAGTGGACGGGATGCTCGTCAACCCGGACGGATCGTGTTCGTCACCGGTCCCCCTGCCCGCAGAGTTCGATACGGCGTGCAAGGCACACGATTTCGGCTACGACCTGCTGCGGTACGCGCACCTGGGCGGTGGCGACCTGGGGACGTGGGCTCGGACCGAGATCGACGCCCAGCTCGACCGTCGCATGCACGACGCGTGCGACACCCGGATACGGGACCGCGCATCCTGTTTCGTGATGGCCGACACCGCCGCCACGGCCGTCGCGTGGAACTCGCGGCGGCAGAGTTACGGCGCGCCCGTCGACGAACCCTGGATCCGGTACACGCTCGGTGGCGCAGCCGGGGGCGGGGGCGTGCTGCTCGTCGCGTTCGCGATCCGCCGGGTTCGGGCAGGTGCGGCATGAGCGTCCTCACCGCCTCCCGGGCCGCGATCACACACGCGCCCGCCCTCCCCCGCGTCGGCACCACCCTCGCGGTGACCGGAGGCGTCGTCGCGTCACTCGCGCCCTCCCTGTTGCCCCGCGGCCCCGTCACGCAGGGTGTGCTGAGCGGGGTTCTGGTGGCGCTGGGGTGGGGTGCCGTGTCGCTGCTGCGGCGACTTCGACGTTCGGGCGCGGCGGAACGATCCCGGGACGTGCGCGTCGTCGCGCTGCTGATCTCGGCTGTCGCGTTCGTCTGGTGCGTGGAGACCGCGAACCACTGGCAGAACGCGGTGCGAGCCGCGATGGGTGCGCCCGCGATCGGTGCCGGGCACTGGGCCGAGGTCGCGTTCTGGGCAGGCTCGACCTTTCTCGCACTGATCGGACTCACGCGCGGAACCCACAGCATTGCAAGACGTCTCGGCCTGGTGCGGGGCGCCGCGCTGGCGATCGTGGCCGGCACGATCCTGACCGTGGGGGCAATTCCGGCAACCGCTTCGGCTGCATCGCAACACTTCCGGAGCACCAGCGGGCAGATGGACCCGGCGCTCGGATCCGGCGACCCGCAGTCCCTCGTCCCGTGGTCGACCCTCGGCGCGGAGGGCCGCCGGTTCGTCGCCGGCACTTCCGATCCGCGCAGCATCCGCACGTACGTCGGTCTCGGCTCGGCACCGGATGTGACAGCACGGGCACGACTCGCGGTCGCCGAAATGGATCGTGCCGGAGCCTTCGGTCGTTCGCACGTGATCGTCGCCGTCCCCACCGGATCCGGGTGGATCGACGGTGAGGCGGCGCGCGGCCTCGAACGTCGCTTCGACGGTGATGTCGCGATCGTCGGCATGCAGTACTCGTACGCGCCCAGCTGGGCGACGTTCCTGTTCGGACGCGCCGACGCCGAGGAGTCCGCCCGGGCACTGTTCGGCGCGGTTTCCGAGCGGACCGCACGGCTTCCGGTGGAGAACCGGCCGGACCTGCACGTCTACGGGCAGAGCCTCGGCTCGGTCGGCGGCAGCGCGATCTTCGACAACAGCGCCGATCAGCAGACACGCGCGTGCAGTGTCGTCTGGGCCGGCCCGCCGGCCGGTGCGGTCCGCACCGAGGGTGCGACGGTGGTCGCGAACAGTTCCGATCCCGTCGTGTGGTGGTCACCGGGACTGCTGATGCACGAACCCGACCTCGACAACGCACGCATCGACGCACCTGTGCCGCAATGGATTCCCGCGGTCAGCTTCGTCCAGACCGGCGTCGACCTCCTGTTCGCGCTCAATGCCCCGTCCGGGCACGGGCATCGCTACGGCGACGACCAGGGACTGGCGATGCGCGAGTGCGGCTGACTCCGATCCCCGGACACATTCGCGCCACCCGCCTACCGTGGAGGAATGAGTGCATCGGACACGGAAGCTGCGCGGGCGATTCTGCGAGACAACTTCGAACGGATCCGCGAACTCGTGGTCGCGGTCACCGACGGGCTGACCACCGAGATGTCCGACTATCGCCCCGGCCCGCAGGCGAACTCGATCGCATGGCTCGTCTGGCATCTCACCCGCGTCCAGGACGACCACGTGAGCGACGCCGCCGACGTGGAGCAGGCGTGGACGTCACGCGGCTGGCAGGAGCGGTTCGGGTTCCCGTTCCCCACCACCGACATCGGGTACGGGCACGACAGCGCGCAGGTCGGCGAGGTGCACGCCGACGCGCAGTTGCTTGCCGACTACCACGGTGACGTGCACCTGGCGACGCTCGAATACATCGACGAGCTGACCACCGACGAACTCGAACGGATCGTGGACCGGCGGTGGGATCCGCCGGTGACGGTATCGGTCCGGCTGGTGAGCGTCATCGGGGACTGTCTGCAGCACCTGGGCCAGGCCGCGTACGTGCGGGGACTTTACGAGGCGAGCTGATCTCTCGCTTGCCGGTGGCAAACTTCAGCGAGGGACCAGATCCGTCAACAGCCAGACGCCGGAGAACACGACCATGCCGACATCGCGAGCGAGATGCCCTGAAACTTCTCGTACTGTCGAGGGTTCAAGCTGGTTGTGAACGACACATGCATCTCGATTCCGGGACTGTCGGGCAACCTGTTTCGGACTGTCAGCTGCCCCGCAGCCTAGTCGTACCGAACGCGCGACAGCCCGGATCCGAGGTCCGAATCCGGGCTGTCGTGGTGGAGCGGGTTACGCGACGGGCGACGCGATCGGCCCGCGGGCCGCCTCGTAGGCCGCGCCGACGCGGTACAGGCGCTCGTCGGCCAGCGCCGGCGCCATGATCTGCAGGCCGACGGGCAGACCGTCCTCCGCCGAAACACCGGACGGCACCGACATCGCGCAGTGACCGGCCAGGTTGGTCGGCAGCGTGCACAGGTCGGACAGGTACATCGCCAGCGGATCGTCGACCTTCTCGCCGAGCTTCCACGGCGTGAACGGGCTCGTCGGCGAGACCAGGACGTCGACCTTCTCGTACGCGGCGTCGAAGTCGCGGGCGATCAACGTGCGGACCTTGAGCGCCGAACCGTAGTAGGCGTCGTAGTAGCCCGACGACAGTGCGTAGGTGCCGATCATGATGCGGCGCTTGACTTCCTTGCCGAAGCCGGCGGCGCGGGTCGCGGCCATGACCTGCTCGGCGCTCATGTTGCCGTCGTCGACGCGCAGGCCGTAGCGCATCGCATCGAAGCGCGCGAGGTTGGAGGACACCTCACTCGGCAGGATCAGGTAGTACGCGGCGAGCGCGTGCAGGAAGTTGGGGCACGACACCTCGACAACCTCGGCACCGAGCGCCGTCAGCTGCTCGACTGCCGCGTCGAACGAGGCGATGACGCCGGGCTGATAGCTGTCGGAGTGCAGTTCCTTGACGACGCCGACGCGCACGCCCTTCAGGTCGCCGGTGGCGCCCTGGAGGGCCGCCTCGACGACCGGACGGACCGGCTCGTTCACCGACGTCGAGTCACGCGGGTCGTACCCGGCGATGACCTCGTGCAGCAGTGCGGTGTCGAGAACGGTGCGGCCGCACGGGCCGCCCTGATCGAGCGACGACGCGCACGCGACGAGACCGAAGCGCGAGACGGTGCCGTAGGTGGGCTTGGTGCCGACGGTCGCGGTCACCGCGGCCGGCTGACGGATCGAGCCGCCGGTGTCGGTGCCGATCGCGAGCGGCGCCTGGTACGACGCCAGCGCGGCCGCGGAGCCACCGCCCGAGCCGCCCGGGATACGCGTGGTGTCCCACGGGTTCCGGGTGGGGCCGTACGCCGAGTTCTCGGTGGAGGAGCCCATCGCGAACTCGTCCATGTTGGTCTTGCCGAGGATCGGGATGCCCGCGTCGCGCAGCTTGGTGGTGAGCGTCGCGTCGTACGGCGACACCCAGTTCTCGAGAATCTTCGACGCGCACGTGGTCGGCATGTCGGTGGTCGTGAAGACGTCCTTGAGCGCGATCGGCACACCGGCGAGCGCCGACGCCGGCTTCTCACCGGCGGCGATCGAGGAGTCGACCTCCTTGGCGGCGACGAGCGCCTGCTCGCCGGCGACGTGCAGGAACGCGTGCAGCTCACCGTCGACCTGGCCGATCCGATCGAGGTGGGCCTGGGTGGCCTCCACCGACGAGATCTCGCGCGAGTGAATCTTCGATGCCAGGTCGGAGGCGTCGAGACGGGTCAGATCGGTGCTCATTCGCCCTCTCCCAAGATCTGCGGAACGGCGAACCGGTCCTCTTCGACGGCCGGGGCACCGGACAGCGCCTGCTCGGGCGTGAGGCCCGGGACGATGACGTCGGGCCGGGTCACGTTGACGACCGGGTTGGGGTTCGCGGTGGCGGGGACATCATCTGCCGCGACCTCGGACACCGCCTTCACATGGCTGAGAATCGAATCCAGCTGACCGGCGAACTCGTCGAGTTCGGCGTCGGTCAGGGCAAGCCGGGACAGCCGGGCGAGGTGGGCGACCTCGTCACGGGAGATGGCAGGCACCTTCGGTGACCCCTTTCAGGTCGGAGTGAACGTTCCCACCAGCCTAGAGCGTGACCGAGGCGGGCCGTGCAGCCCGTCACCCGAGCAGGCACCGGACCGGGGTGAAATGATGGTGGAGGCGGGGGCTCGCACCGTGTCCCTTCCTCGGTGTCGAAGCCAGGCTTCGATCGATTGGAAAGGCCGCACGTGTCCTACCTGCTGCGCGTCCAGCTGCCCGACCGTCCCGGCAGCCTCGGCGCACTCGCCGTCGCGCTCGGCTCGGTCGGCGCGGACATCCTCTCGCTCGACGTCGTCGAGCGCGGCTCCGGATTCGCCGTCGACGATCTCGTGGTGGACGTCGCGACCGGATCGCTGCCGGACACCCTCATCACCGCAGCCGAACACCTGCCCGACGTCCGGGTCGACTCGATCCGCCCGTACTCCGGCATCCTCGACACCCACCGCGAACTCGAACTCATCGACAACGTCGCGACGGCGCGCTCCGACCGACTGCAGGTGCTGGTCGACGGAGCGCCGCGTGTGCTGCGGGTCGGCTGGTCCACGGTCATGGATCTGGGCCCGCACGGGGCGTTCCGCGTCGTCGGCAGCCCCAGCGCCCCCGAGACGCACGCCGGTGATGCGCCGTGGATGCCGCTCGCGAAGGCGACCGCCCTCGACGGCGAGGCAGAGTGGGTTCCGCAATCGTGGCGTGACATGGACACCGCCCTCGCCGCCGCGCCGCTCGGCAACAGCAGCAAGGTCCTGCTCCTCGGGCGCTCCGGCGGACCCGAGTTCCGGCCGTCGGAGGTTGCGCGACTGGGCTACCTCGCCGGCATCGTCGCGACCGTCCTCGGCTGAGCCCTAGACCAGTTCACGAACCAGCGCGGTGAGTTCGGTGCCCGGCACCGGGGCCCAGTCCCGCTCGGGAGCCGCCACGAAGCCACTGCGGTCGTAGATGCGACGGGCTTCGACCATGTCGGCCTGCGTCGAGATCACGACGGCGCGGTCGCCGCGCTCGTACGCGACATCGAGCACGTGCCGCACCAGCGCCGACCCGACGCCCTTGCCACGGGCCGACTGCGCGACCGCGAGCATGCGGAACTCCAGTTCGCCCGTCTCCGCGACGTCCGCGAACGGCGACTCGGGTGCGGCGATCGTCACCGATCCGACGATCTCGTCGTCGACAACCGCGACGACCACATCGGCATGCTCCGCGCGGGACGCGGTGTCGCGCAGACGGTCCGCGTACCCGTCGGCCTCCGACACGAAGCCGCCCCCGATGTAGACGTCGGCGGTGAGCGTTCCCACGGCGTCGTAGTCGGCGGGGGTGGCGGTACGGATATCGATCATGGGCGTCACTATGTCAGCCACTCCCCTCCGCGAAAAAACCGATTCAGACGCTCCGAGCGGGGGAAATGAGACGCCCACCACACTCGGACCAGCCGGTCCGTCTCGCCGGGATCGCCCCGGCGAACCCATCCGTTACATGCGTCGCACCACACCCGAACCGACTCCGACCAGGATCGATGCTTTCCCGCCGGCTCTGTGGATCAACTCCCGAACGCCCCCGCGTCTCGCCCACCGCAAACCAGCGCTCAACGACATCGCGTCGTAGCGTGGTGTTCATCACGTAGACAACGACCCGCTGTCGGTGTGAATGTTCGTGTCGCGCTGTGCTTTCTGCCCGCCGACCGTCAGATGTCGTCCGGCCCGTTCTCGAGAAGTCGACGGAACCCGGCCTCGTCCAGGATCGGCACACCGAGTTCCTCCGCCTTCGCGGCCTTGGACCCGGGGGCATCACCGATCACGACGAACGCGGTCTTCTTCGACACCGACCCGGCAGCCTTGCCGCCGCGGATCAGGATCGCCTCCTTCGCCTCGTCCCGGCTGAAGCCGTCGAGCGAACCGGTGACGACGATCGACAGCCCCTCGAGGTTGCGCACGATCGACTCGTCGCGCTCGTCCTCCATCGTCACGCCTGCCGCACGCCACTTGTCGACGATGTCGCGATGCCAGTCGACGTCGAACCAGGCCACGACAGCCGCCGCGATGGTGCCGCCGACGCCGTCGACCGCGGCGAGTTCCTCGACACCGGCGTTCTCGATCCGTTCGAGGCTGCCGAACTCCCCCGCGAGCGCGCGCGCCGCCGTCGGCCCGACATGACGAATGGACAGGGCGACCAACACGCGCCACAGCGGTTGCTGCTTGGCCGAGCCCAGATTGTCGAGCAGACGACGACCGTTGGCCGACAACGTGCCGGCTTTGGTCCGGAACAGCGGCGCCTCGAGGAGGTCGTCCTCGGTGAGCGAGAACAGGTCGCCCTCGTCGCTGATGACGCCGGCCTGCAGCAGTGCGGTGGCGGCCTCGTAGCCGAGCACTTCGATGTCGAACGCGCCGCGCCCCGCGACGTGGAACACCCTCTCCCGCAACTGCGCCGGGCACGACCGCTGGTTGGGGCAGCGGATGTCGGCGTCGCCCTCCTTGGCGGGTGCGAGCGTCGTACCGCACTCCGGGCACTCCGTGGGCATCACGAACTCGGTCTCGGTGCCGTCACGCACATCGACGACGGGGCCGAGCACTTCGGGGATCACTTCGCCGGCCTTGCGGATCACGACGGTGTCGCCGATCAGCACGCCCTTGCGCTTGACCTCGGACGCATTGTGCAGCGTCGCGAGCGCCACCGTCGACCCCGCCACCAGTACCGGTTCCATATACGCGAACGGGGTGACGCGTCCGGTGCGGCCGACGCTCACACGGATGTCGAGAAGTTTGGTGGTGGCCTCCTCGGGCGGATACTTGTACGCCACGGCCCACCGCGGCGCGCGCGACGTCGCGCCGAGCCTGCGGTGCAGCGCCATCTCGTCGACTTTGACGACCAGGCCGTCGATCTCGTGCTCGACGTCGTGTCGGTGCTCGTCCCAGTACTTCACCTTCTCGACGACGGCGTCGACGCCGACGACACGCGAGGTGTGGGTGGAGACGGGCAGGCCCCAGGCCGCGAGCGCGATGTAGGCGTCGTACTGACCGACTGGGTCGAATCCCTCGGTGCGGCCCAGTCCGTGGCAGATCATGCCGAGTCGGCGTCGGGCGGTGATCGCCGGATTCTTCTGCCGGAGCGACCCTGCCGCCGAGTTCCGCGGATTCGCGAAGGGCGCCTTGCCCTCCTCCACGAGAGAGGCGTTGAGGGCCGCGAAATCCTCGAGCCGGAAGAACACCTCGCCGCGCACCTCGAGCAGCGCCGGGATCGGGTATTCATCACTGGGCGTGAGGGTTTCAGGGATACCCGAAATGGTGCGCGCGTTGAGTGTGACGTCCTCGCCGGTGCGTCCGTCGCCACGCGTCGCGGCACGGACCAGCCGGCCGTTCTCGTACACCAGGTTCAGCGCGACGCCGTCGATCTTGACCTCGCACAGGTAGTGCAGGTCCGATCCGGTCTCACTCTCCACGCGACTGGCCCAGGTGCGCAGTTCGTCGTAGTCGAAGACGTTGTCGAGGCTCAGCATTCGTTCGAGGTGGTCGACGGCCTTGAACTCGGTCTTGAAGCCGCCGCCGACCAATTGGGTGGGCGAATCGGGGGTCCGCAGGTCCGGATGCCGCTCCTCGAGGGCATTCAGTTCACCGAACAACTGGTCGAATTCGCCGTCGGAGACGACGGGCGAATCGAGCACGTAGTAGCGGAACTGGTGGTTGCGCACGACCTCGGCCAGCTCCTGCCAGCGTTCCCGGTCCGCGGGACTCGCGGGCTGCACCTCGACGTCGGACGGGCTGGTCATCGGGGTAGCGGCATCGTTCTGGTCCACCCGGGAAGGTTATCGCAGTGGCACGACAGATATTGCCGACGCGAAACCGTTCAGGGCGTCTCGGACGGGTCGGCGCCGTCGGCGAAGGCGCGGGTCAGCTCGCTCGACGACCGCAGCGCCGAACGCGCCCAGTCGAGGCTCGCGCCCGCCAGTCCGCACGCGGGTGTGACGGCCACGCGCGACGTGAGCAGCTCACGCGAGAACCCGAGCCGGTCCAGCAATCGGGTCGCCGGTTCGGCCAGCTCCCGCCAGCCGAGTATGCGCTCCGGCGCAGTGGTGGGTACCAGACCCAGCGCCAGGTCGACGCCGGCGTCGAGCAGGTTGCCGATGCCGTCCAGATCACGGGTGCGCAGGGTACTCACGTCGAACCCGACCATCGTCGCGCCGCTGCGGCGCAGCAGACCCCACGGAACGTCGGACGCGCAGCAGTGCACCAGGACCGGAGCACCGATCCGTTCGATCGCCTGCTGCAGGAAGTGCAGGGCCTCGGGCTCGGGCAGCGCGGGCGGAGCCTGCAGGATCGAGACACCCGGCAGCGAGCCGGCGAGGACCGCGGGCAGCGCGGGCTCGTCGAGCTGGACGACGATGGGCGACTCGAAGCGGCGGGCGGCGGCGGCGGCGTGCGCCGCTATGCCCTCGGCGAGCGACTCCGTCAGATCCCGCATCGCGCCGCGATCGGTGAGAACCCGGTGGCCGCCGAAGCGCTCGACCTGCGAGGCCAGCGTCAGCGGTCCCACCGCCTGCACCTTCACCGGCTGCTCCGTGCCGCGGCGCCCAGCCAGCTCCCACGCCTCCTCGAAGGCATCGAGATCCCGGGCCAGCAGATCCCGAGCGGTCCGGGTCATCGGGCCGACCCGCTGCGCCAGACGGTATCCGGAGGTGGAGGTGTCGAGCGGCATGTCGATCAACAGCGCAGCGGCACGGCCGATCATGTCGGCGCCGAGGCCACGCGCCGGAAGCTCGACCAGGTGGGGCAGCGCTGCGACCTCACCGACAACGATCTCCGCCGCCTCGCGCGGATCGGTACCCGGCCACGATCCGACGCCCGTCGCGACACCGACGGGAACCCGGAGGTCCGTCACGACCGGTCCGACGACGTGCCCGCGATGGTGCCGCTGCCGATCACGACGTCGCCGGCCGCATCCGGCCGGTACAGCACCACGGCCTGGCCCTTCGCGACACCCGTCAGCGGCTCCGACAACTGCACGACGATGCCGCCGTCGACTTCTTCGGCCACTGCGCGCGCTGTCCCGCCGTGCGCGCGCACCTGCACGACGCACTCGACCGGGCCGACGGGTGCCTGCCCCGACGTCCAGATCGCGCGGTCGGCGGTGATGGTCCACACCTCGAGTCGGGTGGCCGAACCGACCCGCACGGTGCCGGTGTCGGGTTCGATCGACGTCACGTAGCGGGGCTGGCCATCGGCAGCCGGGCCCTGCACACCGAGTCCCTTGCGCTGGCCGATCGTGAACCCGTGCACGCCCTCGTGCTGCGCCAGCACCTCACCGGTGTCGGCGTCGACGACCGCGCCGGGCCGGATGCCGATCTTCGCGCCGAGGAAGGCCCGCGTGTCACCGGACGGGATGAAGCAGATGTCGTGGCTGTCCGGCTTGTTCGCGACGGCGAGGCCACGCTCCGCCGCCTCCTCGCGGATCTGTTCCTTCGGGGTGTCACCGATCGGGAACATCGCCCGAGACAGCTGATCCTCGGTGAGCACCGCGAGCACGTACGACTGGTCCTTGTCTGCGTCGACCGCGCGGCGCAGCACGCCGTCCTGGAGTCGCGCGTAGTGCCCGGTGGCGACGGCGTCGAAGCCCAGCGCATACGCGCGGTCGGCGAGCGCCGCGAACTTGATCTTCTCGTTGCAGCGCAGGCACGGATTGGGGGTCTCGCCCGCGGCATAGGACTCGACGAAATCGTCGATCACGTCTTCCTTGAAACGATCCGCGAAATCCCAGACATAGAAGGGGATTCCGAGCACATCGGCAGCCCGCTTGGCGTCACCGGCGTCCTCTTTGGAGCAGCAGCCACGCGAACCCGTGCGCAGTGTGCCCGGTGCGGTCGAGAGCGCCAGGTGCACACCCACGACGTCGTGACCGGCAGCCACCGCCCGTGCCGCCGCGACAGCAGAGTCCACTCCGCCGCTCATCGCTGCCAGAACTCGCATCTAACGATTCCCTCCTCGGGCACCGGCGCTCGCCAGTCCGGCGGCGCGGGCGCGTTCGATCACCTGCGGCAGAGCGGACAGCAGCGTCTCGACGTCCTGCTCGGTCGACGTGTGCCCCAACGAGAAGCGGAGCGATCCGCGCGCGACGACGGGGTCGACCCCCATTGCGGTCAGCACGTGACTCGCGCTCGCGACCCCTGCGGTACATGCCGACCCCGTGGAGCACTCGACGCCCGCGACGTCGAGCAGCATCAACAGCGAGTCGCCCTCGCAGCCGGGGAAGGTGAAGTGCGCGTTGCCAGGAAGTCTCTGCAGCCGCCGCGAACCTGCCGGACCGTTGAGGACCGCGTCGGGCACGATGCCCTGAACGCCCTCGATCAGGCTGTCCCGCAAGGCGATCAGCTCGGCGCCGCGCGCCTCCATCTCGGAGGTCGTGATCCGCAGCGCGGACGCGAGGCCGACGATCGACGCGGTGTCCTGCGTGCCGGAGCGCAGATCGCGTTCGTGGCCACCGCCGTGCGACAGCGGCACGCACGGCACCTGACGTCCGAGCAACAGCGCACCGACGCCCTGCGGTCCACCGAACTTGTGCGCGGCGATGCTCAGTGCCGAGAGCCCGCTCGCCGCGAAGTCGATCGGCAGGTGCGCCGCGGCCTGGACCGCGTCGGAATGGATCGGGACGCCGTACTCGGACGCGATCGCGGCGATCTCGGCGATGGGATTGATGGTGCCGACTTCGTTGTTCGCCCACATCACGGTCACGAGAGCCGTCTCCTCGGCGTGCACGGCCAGTTCAGCACGCACGACGTCGGGATCGACAGCACCGTCTGCGTCGACGGGCAGCCACGTCACCTGGGCGCCCTCGTGCGCGACGAGCCACTCGACGGCGTCGAGCACGGCGTGATGTTCGACGGCGCTGGCGAGGATGCGGGTGCGCTTCGGATCGGCGTCGCGCCGGGCCCAGTAGATGCCCTTGACGGCGAGGTTGTCGCTCTCGGTGCCGCCGGATGTGAAGATCACCTCGGACGGGCGAGCCCCGAGACACGCTGCGATGGACTCGCGGGCCTCCTCGATGCGGCGCCGGGCCGAACGACCCGATCCGTGCAGTGACGAGGCGTTACCCACCGTCGCGAAGACCTCGGTCATCGCCTCGATCGTGGCCGGGTACACGGGTGTGGTCGCGGCATGGTCGAGGTAGACCGCTGAGCTGGGGGCAGGCGAGATCATGACCCGACAAGGATAGCCCGTGGTGCCGGACTCCCACGCGGCCGGAGATCCCCGTCACGCAGCGCGCACGTGGGCGGGCCCGTCCAGCCGAGCGAGCAGACGGTCGGTGACGGCGTGGGAACCCCGGCGCACCTGCCGTTCGCAGCGGTTCGCCAGCTCACGCCGATCGGAGCCCGGGCCCTGCAACTCCCCCGGAGTGACCGTTGCGCGCAGCCCCCGACTGCGGATGATTCGGCCCATCGACGCCCCGATCGTGTCGGCGCCGACGAACGCAGGCAGCGTCGACCCCGAACCTGTCGCGTCGACGTACGCCACCGCCAGCGGCAGCACCGGTCTCTGTGCGTCGATCGCTGCCTGGAACAGCGCGGGCCGGAAGCGCCCGAACGCCCGCCCGCACCACGTGGTCCCCTCGGGGAAGGCGATCACCGTCTCCCCGGCCGACAACCGGTCCCGGACGGCGGCCACCGTGTCGGGCAGCCGGCGCAATCGGTCGCGCTCGATCGGGATGACCCGCACCCGACGGGCCACCGCACCCAGCAGCGGCCAGGTCACCAGGTCGGCACGGGCGACGAACCGCCCGGGCGCCACCGCCGCGAGGACCAGCACGTCGAGCCACGACACGTGGCCCGCCACGACCAAGGTGCCGCCCGGCACTCGCAGGTCAGGCGCCCCGATGTCGACGCGAATCCCGATGCTGCGCAGCGCGGCCCGGGCCAGCCGCCGGTTCCACTGGGCGCGTGTCGCAGCCGGGAGTGCACGCAGCAGCGGGAACAGCAGCACGCTCGACGCCACCACCGTCAGCATCGCCCACCGCCCGCACACCGTCGGTACGGACACCCGATCCCGCCCCGACGGCAGACATCCCTCGCCGCACGGGCTCGTCGGCAGCCAGGGGTGAATCACGCTGCAGCCTCGAAGGTCGCCGACGCCCGCCGCAACCGTTCGAGGTAGCGGACGTCGGCGTCGTGCAGGCTCTGCAGGGCCACGAAATCAGCGACACCGAAGTCCGGGTCGTGCGCGGGTTCCCCGCAGATCTTCGCCCCCAACCGCAGGTAGCCACGCAGCAGCGGCGGCACCGCCGGCCGCAGCGGTGCGACGATGTCGTCGAGCGGCCGGCCGTCCACCCGCACCGGGCGCAGGGGCCGCGCCCACGACGACCGATCGGCGGCATGACGGCTCAGCAGGAAATCGCGCACCCCGCGCACGTTCGCACCGGCGACGGCGCCGGGCCCGTCCTGCATCGGCACCGAGACGCAGCCCATGACGGTCTCGTGACCGGTGAGCTGCAGGTAGTGCAGGATGCCGGCCCACATGAGCGCGAGCACCGAGCCGGACCGGTGATCGACGTCGACGCACGCACGCCCCATCTCGACCGCCCGGCGTCCGGCCGGATCGAGGGCAGCGAGGTCGAACTCGGTGGCGGTGTAGTAGCCGCCCGCCGCCACCGCCGCGTCGGGCGGGAGCATCCGGTAGCAGCCGACGAACTCATCGGTCGCGTTGTCGCGAACCAGCAGGTGATCGCAGAAGTCGTCGAATCGATCGGCGTCGAGACGGTCGTCGGACGCGGGGATCACGTATCCGGGTTCGGAGGCGAACACACTGTAGCGCAGACGCTGCGCGGCGAGACGGTGTTCGCGGTCGGAGGACACGAGGAGGGAGTAGCGCGACCCGGAGATTCCGGAGGTCACGGTGTCGGAGTAGACGGTTTCGACCGGTGACGAAGTTGTCATGGCAGAGGTCTATCGAGCCGGTACGGCGGCCGAGCGTCGGAGGCGTGTCGCGTCGGTGCAGCTTCGGTGAACGTGCCGCGCGCGAATTGACGCCCCGCGCCCCCGATCGCGCGCGCGGGAGACGAATCTGCGCGCGGGAAGTTGTGGACAACTTTCTCGCGCATCCACAATCTGCGGCAGGGCCGTCCCGACGCGCCCGGCGTCCAGCACGATGACGCCGTGGACGACGAACCGACTCACCGCCCGCTGCTCCGGCGCGATGCCCTCGCACGGGGCTTCACCGACGGCGAACTCCGAACGCTCTGCCGCAGCGGCGGGTGGGCCCGACTTCGCCCGGGCAGCTATCTGTCACCCGAAGCGCAGGAATTGCTCGACGACAGGGCCCGACACCGCGCCTTGCTCACGGCAACGCTGCCAGGCCTGAGCCGCGACGCAGTCGTGAGCCACCAGTCGGCGGCGGTGCTGCACGGGTTGTCGCTGTGGCAGATTCCCCTCGACCGGATCCACGTCACCCGCGACAAGTCCAGCGGCGGACGCCGGACCCGCCACCTGCACTCCCACAGTGCGCCGCTGTCCACCGACGATGTCGTCGAACTAGGAGGCGCTCGGGTGACGACAGTCGCCCGCACTGTCGCAGATCTTTGTCGGACCGTGCCGTTCGAGCGGGCCGTAGTCGTCGGCGATGCCGCGTTGGCGAACCCCGATCTGGCGCGCGATGCGATCGGGAGTGCACTCGACTACGCGGCGGGCCGGCCCGGTCACCCCGCCGCGCTGCGTGCGCTCGCCTTCCTCGACGGCCGCAGCGAGAGCGTGGGCGAGTCGCGCAGCCGTGCCGCGCTCGATGCGCTGGGGCTGCCGTCCCCGGACCTCCAGGCGTCACTGCTCGACCCGGACGGCCTGCTGCTCGGCCGCGTCGACTTCCTGTTCGCCGACGCCGGAGTGGTCGGCGAATTCGACGGGAAGGTCAAGTACGGCAAGTACCTTCGCCGCGGGCAGGACCCGGGCGATGCGGTGTTCGCGGAGAAGCAGCGCGAAGACCGGATTCGGGACGCGGGCTGGGAGGTCGCCCGGTGGACCTGGCGGGATCTCGACCATCCGGACGTGATCGGCACGCGGATTCGTCGGGCAATGAACCGATCCGCGGGCCGACGACGACCGCTAGGCGCGGTGCTGCGCGCGAATTGACGCCCCGCGCCACCGATCGCGCGCGCGGGAGACGAATCTGCGCGCGGGAGCTACCAGAGCCACCGATACAACGCGAGAGCCCCCGCCACCGGAATCGGCGACGGGGGCTCCCGGGAAGCTCGAGCTGGAATCAGCCCTTGTGAGCCTTCACAGCCTCGGTGAGCTGCGGTGCGACGTTGAACAGGTCGCCCACGACGCCGAAGTCCGCGATCTCGAAGATCGGGGCCTCTTCGTCCTTGTTGACCGCGACGATGGTCTTCGAGGTCTGCATGCCGGCGCGGTGCTGGATGGCACCGGAGATGCCGAGCGCGACGTACAGCTGCGGCGAGACCGTCTTACCGGTCTGACCGACCTGGAACTGGCCCGGGTAGTAGCCCGAGTCGACCGCGGCACGCGAAGCGCCGACAGCGGCACCGAGCGAATCCGCGAGCTCCTCGACGACCGAGAACTTGTCGGCCGAGCCGACGCCACGGCCACCGGAGACGACGATGGACGCCTCGGTGAGCTCCGGACGATCGCCACCGACGATCGGCGCGCGGGAGACGACCTTGACGGCGCCCTCGTCCTGAGCCGGAACCTCGACGACGACCTGCTCGCCGGCAGCGGCCTGCGGCTGCGCCTCGACGGCACCCGGGCGAACCGAGATGACCGGGACCTCGCCGTTGGCCTTGGCCTCGACGGTGAACGCGCCACCGAAGATCGAGTGGATGGCGCTGCCGTCCGCCTTGACCTCGACGACGTCGGACAGCAGGCCGGAGCCGATGCGGGCGGCCAGGCGACCGGCAACTTCCTTGCCTTCGGTGCTGGCGGCAAGGACCACGGCAGCCGGGCCGGCGGACTCGACCAGGCCGGCGAGGACGTCGACCTTCGGGGTCACCAGGTAACCCTCGATGTCGTCGGACTCGGCGACGTAGATCTTGGCTGCACCGGCGGCGGCGAGGGCCTCGGCCAGCTTCGCAGCGGTGCCGGCGGGGCCGGCGACGACGGCTGCCGGCTCACCGAGAGCGCGGGCGGCGGTGATGAGCTCGAGGCTGACCTTCTTGAGTGCACCCTCGGCGTGCTCGACGAGCACGAGTACTTCTGCCATTGCTTACTTCTCCCTGTCTTGTCTGCTGGTCTCGAGGGGGCTCGATCAGATGATCTTCTGGCCCACGAGGTACGCGGCGATCTTGCTGCCGCCGTCGCCCTCGTCGGAAACGCGCTCGCCAGCGGTACGCGGGGGCTTGGGGGTGGAGCCGGTGACGGTGGTGCCGGCGTTGGCGACGCCCACGGTCGCGGGGTCGACACCCAGGTCGGCCAGGGTGAGGACCTGAACTTCCTTCTTCTTCGCGGCCATGATGCCCTTGAAGGACGGGAAGCGCGGCTCGTTGATCTTCTCGGTGACCGAGACGATGGCCGGCAGCGACGCCTCGAGGCCGAAGACGCCCTCGTCGGTCTCGCGCTCGCCCGTGACCGTGGTGTCGGTGACCGTCAGCTTGCGCAGCTGGGTGAGCTGCGGAAGGCCGAGGTACTCGGCGATGATGGCCGGGACGGCGCCGATGCGGCCGTCGGTGGCCTCGTTGCCGGCGATGACGAGATCGGCAGCTTCACCGTTCTCGAAGCTGATCTGACCCAGAGCCGCAGCGAGCGTCCAGCCGGTCTGGACGGCGTCGGAGCCGTGCAGAGCCGGGTCGTTCACGTGAACGGCCTTGTCGGCACCCATGGACAGCGCCTTGCGGATGGCATCGGTGGCACGGTCGGGACCGGCGCACAGCACGATGACCTCGCCACCGTCGCGCTCCTTGATGAGGAGGGCTTCCTCGACGGCGCGCTCGTTGATCTCGTCGAGCACGGCGTCGGCAGCCTCACGGTCGAGCGTGAAGTCTCCGTCGGACAGCTTTCGCTCGGACCACGTGTCGGGAACCTGCTTGATCAAAACGACGATGTTCGTCATGGGTCTTCGTCGACCTCCTGTGTGTAGCCGGCTGATAGTCGCGAGAAACTCCGCGACATGCCGAGCTCTCGTAAGTAATTTCGTCGCACGTTGGCTGTGCGACAGATTACCTCACGCTAAGTTACCAGCCGGTAACTTGGGTGAAATCCGGTCTCACCATAACCGCCGACGAGGGCTTTCGTGGCTGTGATGTGGACCACCCCGACAACTGCCACTCCGGGTGCCACTAACCTCGCTGGGGTGAGCGAATCCACAGTCGGTTCCACTACCGAGTCCCTCGACGCCGGGGCGACGTCCTCCGACGACGCCTCCACGCTGCCACTGACCGGCGAGCGGACGGTGCCCGGAATCCCCGAGGAGAACTACTGGTTCCGCCGGCACGAGGTCGTCTACCGCGACCTGCTCCCCCGTTGCGCCGACCGTCGAGTCCTCGAGGCCGGATCGGGAGAAGGCTACGGCGCCAACATGATTGCCGACGTTGCGGCCAAGGTGACGGGCCTCGACTACGACGTCTCGGCGGTCGCTCACGTCCGTTCCCGCTACCCGCGAGTGGAGATGCTGCACGGCAACCTCGCGGAACTGCCGCTGGCCGACGGGACCGTCGACACAGTCGTCAACTTCCAGGTGATCGAGCATCTGTGGGACCAGGCACAGTTCCTGCGCGAGTGCCACCGTGTCCTGACAACGGGCGGCGAGCTTCTGATCAGCACGCCGAACCGAATCACGTTCTCCCCCGGTCGCGACACGCCGCTCAATCCGTTCCATACGCGTGAGCTGAATGCTGCCGAGCTGACCGAACTGCTCATCGAAGCGGGCTTCCGCGTCGCGATCATGACCGGCGTGCACCACGGCGATCGCCTGCGCGCGCTCGACGCCAAGCACGGCGGCTCGTTCATCGACGCGCAGATCGAGCGCGCCCTCGCCGGTGAACCGTGGCCCGAGGACCTCACGCGCGACGTCGCCGACATCGGCGTCGACGACTTCGCGCTGCGCGAATCCGACATCGACGCGAGCCTCGACCTCGTCGCGGTCGCCATCAAGGACCCCGTGAAATGACCGGCACTCAGGGGGGCCGGGCGGATTCCGCCCGAGAGCCGGGGATGTTCTGCTTGGTCCTGCACTCGCATCTGCCGTGGCTCGCGAACCACGGCAGATGGCCGGTCGGCGAGGAATGGCTGTACCAGTCGTGGGCGGCGACGTACCTGCCGGTGACACAGGTGCTGCGCCGCCTCGCCGCCGAGGGGCACTCGCGGATGCTGACGCTCGGTGTCACCCCGGTGCTCGCGGCCCAGCTGGACGACCCGCACTGCCTCGACGGCATGCACCACTGGCTCGGCAACTGGCAGATCCGTGCGCACGAGGCCGCCGGGATGCCGTCGGCCTCGCACAAGGAACTCGGTGCGCGCGAGCACCGTGCGTCTGCCGCAGCGCTGGCCGATTTCGAAACCCGTTGGCGCCACGGCGGATCCGCCGTCCTCCGCGAGCTCATCGACGCCGACGCCATCGAACTTCTCGGCGGCCCGCTGGCACACCCGTTCCAGCCGCTGCTCGATCCCCGACTACGCGCGTTCTCGCTCGGCGAGGGACTCGCCGACGCCCGCGCCCGCTGGGGCCACACTCCCACCGGGATCTGGGCCCCCGAATGCGGGTACACGCCGGGCATGGAAACCGGCTACGCCGAGGCGGGCGTGTCGCACTTCATGGTCGACGGCCCCGCACTGCGCGGCGACACGTCGGCGGGTCGGCCGGTGTGGAACTCCGACGTCGTGGCGTTCGGCCGCGATCTCGAGGTCAGCTATCGGGTGTGGTCGCCCAAGACCGGGTACCCGGGCGATGCCGCCTACCGCGACTTCCACACCTACGACCACGCCACGGGGCTCAAGCCCGCCCGGGTCACCGGCCGCTCGGTGCCGTCGGATCAGAAGGCCCCGTACGACCCTGACCTCGCGGCGGCCGCACTCGACAAGCACGTCGACGACTTCGTCGAGACGGTGCGCCGACGGCTGCGCAGCGAATCCGACCGTATCGGTCGGGACGCGCTGGTCGTGGCGGCGTTCGACACCGAACTGTTCGGCCACTGGTGGTTCGAGGGACCGCAATGGCTCGAGAAGGTGCTGCGTGCGCTGCCCGAGGCGGGCATCCGGGTCGGCACCCTCGCCGACGCCCGCACCGCGGGCTACGTGGGTTCGCCGGTGGAACTGCAGGACTCGTCGTGGGGTTCGGGCAAGGATTGGCGAGTGTGGGCCGGCGACCAGGTGCAGGATCTCGTCCAGCTCAACGCCGAGGTCGTACAGACCGCGCTCGACACCATCGACAAGGATCGCGATGCCCGCCATGGCGGTCCCGGACAGCCGGAACTTCGCAATCGGGTCCACGACCAGATGCTGCGTGAGACGCTGATGACGGTTTCCAGTGACTGGGCCTTCATGGTCAGCAAGGACTCGGCGGCCGGGTACGCCCGCGACCGAGCCCACAAGCACGCCCACGCGCTGCGGGAGATCGCCGACGCCGTTGCGTCCGGCCGCGACGACCACGCACGACGTCTCGCGGACGGGTGGAACGCCGCCGACGGCCTCTTTCCCGCACTCGACGCGCGACGTCTGCCCGGTCGCCGGACTGAAACAGCCGCATTCGCTGGGAGCGTGTGATGAAGATCTTGATCGTGTCGTGGGAGTACCCGCCGGTCGTCGTCGGCGGGCTGGGACGACACGTCCACCATCTCGCCACGGAACTCGCCGCGGCCGGCCACGAGGTGGTCGTGCTGTCCCGCCGGCCGTCGGGCACCGACCCGTCGACGCATCCCACGACGACGGAGATCGCCGACGGCGTGTTGGTGGTCGCGGTCGCCGAGGACCCGCCGCACTTCATCTTCGGCGAGGACATGCTGGCGTGGACGCTCGCGATGGGTCACGCCATGGTCCGCGCCGGCGTGGCGTTGGCGAAGGAGGGGATCGGCGAGGGCTGGCAGCCCGACGTCGTGCACGCCCACGACTGGCTCGTGGCGCACCCCGCCATTGCACTCGCCGAGTTCTACGACGTCCCGCTCGTCTCGACGCTGCACGCGTCGGAGGCCGGCCGCCACAGCGGCTGGATCTCGGGGCGGATCAACCGTCAGGTGCACTCGGTGGAGTGGTGGCTCGCCAACGAGTCCGACTCGATCATCACGTGCTCGGCGTCGATGCAGGACGAGGTCACCGAGCTGTACGGCCCGGAGTTGCCTCCCGTCACGGTGATCCGCAACGGCATCGACGTCACGACCTGGAGTTTCCGTCCGCGCGCACCCCGGCCCGGTCCCGCGACACTGCTGTACGTGGGGCGGCTCGAGTACGAGAAGGGCGTGCAGGACGCGATCGCCGCGCTGCCGCGGATCCGGCGCAGCCACCCCGGGACGACGCTCGCCATCGCAGGCGAGGGCACCCAGTTCGAGTGGCTGCAGCAGCAGGCCCGCACCCATCGGGTCGCGCGATCGGTGACGTTCCTCGGCAACCTCGACCACGAGGACCTGCTGGGCTGGCTGCACGGAGCCGACGCGATCGTCCTGCCCAGCAGGTACGAGCCGTTCGGCATCATCGCGCTCGAGGCCGCTGCAGCGGGCACACCGCTCATCACGTCGACCGCGGGCGGGCTCGGCGAGGCCGTCGTCGACGGTGTCACCGGACTGTCGTTCGAGCCGGGCGACGTGGACGGGCTCACCTCCGCGGCGCGCGAGGTGCTCGACGCCCCTGCGGCCGCGCAGCAGCGCGCAGTGGCGGCACGTGAGCGTCTCACCTCGGACTTCGACTGGCACAAGGTCGCCGAGGAGACCGCACAGGTGTACGCCGCCGCGAAGCGACGGGTCCGGCATCCGCTGGCCCGCCCGGCGATTCCGGAGCGTCCGCTACCCGGCCGGTAGCGCACGTCCCGGTCCCCGAAGGATCAGGCTCCGGCGCCGTTCCCGTTCACCGCGGGGACGGCGTCGGCCCCGTTCGTGGCGGTCTTCTTGCGGGCGATGTCCTCGAGCGCCGCGATGTACTTCGCCCGATCCGCCGCCCCGGACTCCCAGTCGGCCCTGCGGTTCTTGACGGCCTTGGCCGGTGAGCCCACGGCGATGCTGAAGTCGGGGATGTCGCCCTTGACGACCGCATGCGCGCCGAGCACACAGCCGCGGCCGACACGGGTGTTACGCAGAACCGTCACCTTGGCCGCGATCCAGGTGTCGGGACCGATCCGCACCGGGCCCTTCACGATGCCCTGATCCTTGATCGCCACGTTGACGTCGTCCATGCGGTGGTCGAAGTCGCAGATGTAGCACCAGTCGGCGACGAGGGTGGACGCGCCGATCTCGATGTCGAGGTACGTGTTGACGACGTTGTCCTTGCCGAAGACGACCTTGTCGCCGATCCGGAGGGACCCCTCGTGGCAGCGCAGGGCGTTGCCGTCACCGATGTGAACCCACTTGCCGATCTCCATGCGGGACAGACCGGGGGTGGAGTGGATCTCGACGTTCTTGCCCAGGAACACCATGCCGCGCGTGATGATGTGCGGGTTGGCGAGCTTGAACTTCGCCAGGCGGTAGTAGCGGACCAGGTACCACGGCGTGTACGCCTTGTGCGCGATCACCCATCTGAGCGAGGCCACCGTCAGGAAACGGGCCTGCTCACTGTCCCGACGTCGGGATCCGCGCCACCTCGTGCGCAACGGTGCGCCCCACATGCTCGTCATGGGACATAAGCCTACGGACCACGAGTGTGCGCCCGGTCACGTGCCCCGCCTGTCGGATCGTGGTCAGGTCGCAGCGTGTCGACCGACGCCGTGATGACCGGCCCACAGGTGCCGCGTGTAGCCGGGAACGACGAGAACGTGGCGGCGGCGGGCGCGGCGACGACGGAACGCCCGCACCCACTCGTCGTCGTGTGCGACGGCGTACGCGATGAGCGTGCCGGCCAGCGCGGTGATCAACATCGCGACGACCGAGACCATCACGATTCCCACCGTCGCGGCGATGCCCGCGACGAGGGCCCCGGTGATCGCTCGCCCCGCGGCCGGCGTGCCGAGGATGAAGTCGTCCGCCCCGGGGGCGACGGAATTCCTGGGCGGCGCAACAGGATCGGGGATCGGACTCGACTCCTCCGGACAGGGGTCCGGCGGCAATACATCGGCCGGGGACATCATGGGTTGCTGCGCGTCGACTTCGGATTCTGTCCGCGTTCCCGGCTGCATGAATCCATTAGACACAATTTCCTGCCGCGTGTCGCAACCGAATTCGATAAACGATCTGCAACGATCATCGCCCGGCCGAATTCCATCGATGACGTTTACCGCTATCGGACATTTCCGCCGTTCAGGGCACTTTCCACCGCCACGAACGGGAGGGCGTGCGCGGACGCGACCGGGGCGTGCGTCACCTGACCGGACCAGGTGTTCAACCCCTCGGCCAATGCCGGATCGGCCCGCATCGCCGAACGCCAACCTTTTTCGGCAACGGCGGAAACAAACGGAAGGGTTACATTTACCAAAGCGCGGGTGGACGTATGGGGAACAATGCTCGGCATATTGGGAACCGCATAGACAATTGAACCGTGAACCATAAACGTCGGATTGTCGTGTGTGGTCGGTCGCGAATCCTCGAAGCACCCGCCCTGGTCGATCGCGATGTCGACGAGAACACTGCCCGGGAGCATCCTCTCGACCTGCTCGGACGTGACGAGTCGCGGCGCCCGCGCACCGTGCAGCAGCACCGCACCGATCACCAGGTCCGCGTCGACGAGCGTCTGTTCGAGTTCGGTGCGGGTCGAGACGGCCGTCGCAATGCGGGATCCGAAGCGGGCATGCAGTGCCCGCAATCGTTCGACATCCTTGTCGAGAACCGTCACAGACGCCCCCATACCGACCGCGACCGCGGTCGCGTGTGTGCCCGCGCTGCCGGCCCCGATCACCACGACCCGACCCGGCGGCACGCCCGCAACTCCCCCGAGCAGAATCCCCCGCCCCACGCCCCCGGCCGTGGCCTGCAGCGCGTGGGCGCCCACCTGTGTGGCCACGCGACCGGCCACCTCGCTCATCGGCGCGAGTAGGGGCAGCGACCCGTCGGACCGTTCGACGGTCTCGTACGCGATTGCGGTGACACCACTCGACAGGAGCGCCTCCGTGCACTCCAGTGAGGCCGCGAGATGGAGGTAGGTGAACAGCACCTGCCCGCGCCGCATGAGCGGGAACTCCGGCGTCAGCGGCTCCTTGACCTTCACGATCAGGTCGGCCTCGGCCCACACGTCCTCGGCCCGCTCGAGAATGCGCGCGCCCGCCGCGACGAACTCGCCGTCGGGCATCGAGGACCCGATCCCCGCCCCGCGCTCGACCAGGACGTCGTGGCCGCGTGCGCGTAACTCGTTGACGGCCAGCGGGGTCAGCGCCACCCGCAGTTCACCGCTCTTGATCTCCTTCGGCACACCAATTCTCATGATGGCTCCTCCGCGGGAACGGATCCGTCCTTCGAGGGTCCCACGATTGGGCGTGGGGCGGTTGCCCGACGCCCAATCGTGGCCGGGATAGTCTCTGGTCCGGACGGATTCCGACTCGAGGAGATGTAATGCGGCGTGCCCTGCGGTCGTCGGCGGCGGCGCTGACGACGATCTCGGCCCTCCTTCTCGCAGGGTGCGGCGGAGATTCGGGCACCGAGGACGTCTTCGGTGCCGGCGGTTGGCCCGGCATGCATTCCGATGCCCGCAACAGCGACACGAGCGACGTGTCGGGATCGCGCTCCCTCGACGTCCAGTGGTCGCGTCCGCTGGGCGGCCCGACGACGACCAATGCGGCGGTGGCCGCGAACGGTCAGATCTTCCTCACCGCCCGCACCGAGGACGGCTGCAACCTCTTCTCGTTCCAGATCGACGCCGGCCGCAAACGCTGGTGTGCCCGGGTCGGGCCGGGCGCGTCCCTGTCGACACCCGTCGTCGACGCGACGACGAACACGTACGTGGGCGAGGAAGGCGCGATGCTCTCGTTCGACGAGCGTGGCCAATTGCGCTGGCGCACACCGGTCACCGGAACCCCACTGTCGGCCCAGTTCACCGGAGACGGCCACCTGCTTTTCGTGACGCAACTGGGGCAGGCCAACGTCCTCGACCCGCACACCGGCCGCACCGTGACAGCACCGTACGACCTCATCCCGCCGGCGTCGTACACGCAGGGCGCGAACATCGATCCGCTGCCGAACGGCCTCGGGCTCGACGACTGCTTCTCCGGATCTCCGCTGTGCCCTGTCGCGACCGCACCCACGATCGATCTCGAGAACGGGCGAATCGTGGTCACGTTCTGGCGTCCCGGCGCTCCGCAGGCCGACCTGATCGCTCTCCGGTACTCCGGCGGTGACAAGCCGAAGATCACCGAAGAGTGGTCCACCGCCACCCTCGCCGGGGGAAGCGCATCCGGTCCGGTTCTGTCTCAGGACGGAAAGACCGTGTACGCCAACGACAATGCCGGACATCTGTGGGCCCTCGAAGCCGAAACGGGCACCCCGAAATGGAATTACGACCTCGGCTACGCGGTGCGCAGCGGCCCATCCGTCTCCGACCGCGAGGTGATCATCCCGGCGGGCGGCGAGAACGGGAGACTCCTGGCCCTGCGGGACCGCGGCGACCACCCCGAGGTGCTCTGGGAGCGCGCCGACGTGGTGCAGATCGGGGCCTCGGCGCAGACGGCGGGTTCCGTGGCCTACACCGCCGTCCGGGACGGCACCGGACCAGCGCTACTCACGTTCGACGCCTCGACCGGCGAAACACTCGATCAGGATGTGCTGCCCGGAGCGACCGGCGCCACCGCCGGTACCTCCGTCGGACCGGGCGGCGAGGTACTCACACCCACGCTCATCGGCGAACTGTTCGTGCTGAAGTAGCAGTCAGTCCCGCGCGGCGCACACGAACGCGACGGGAGTGCGCCCGATCCGGGTGAGCACCACCGACATCGCCGTGGTGCCGCGCAACTTCAAGCGCGGGCGCAGCACAGCGGGGTCGATGTCGAGACCGCGAACCAGGATCTCGGCCGAGCCGCAGTCCCGAGCCGTCAGTTCCTGACGCAGCGCCTTCTCGGTGTACTTGAGCCGTGCCAGCACCCGGAACCCCCGAACCCCGTCGGGCACGCTGTCGCCCGTGAGATACGCGATCCGCGGGTCCAATTGCCACAACCCGTGCCGGGCCGCGTAGTGGCGCACCAGACCGGCCCGCACCACCGCGCCGTCCGGATCGACGATCCACTCCCCCGGCTCGCGCTCGGGAATCTCGTCGGACTCGGCATCGGTGATCTCCCACGCCGTCCCGTCCGAGCGCAGCACACTCGCCCGTCGGCTCACTCCGGTTCCGGACAGGCCCGGTGACCACAGGCACGCCTCACGGACGCCGCCGTCGAGTGAAACGATCTCCACCTCGCCATCCCAGTCGAGACGGTCGAAGTCCAGGCCCGGAGCACACTTGACCGCGAGATCGCGGCCGGCATAGACGTCGAGGAGGTCGGGCAACGGCGGCATCAACGCGGCCGGATCGTGGGTGCGCTTGCCGCCGGAACGTCGTGCCGGATCGGCGATCACGACGGTGTCGCGGGTACAGGGCCGCAATGCGTCGGCCCGGACCAGCGAGGCGCCGGGAACGTTGTGGGCCGCCATCGCGAGCCGCACCGTATCGAGGTCGCTGCCGATCACCGTGTCCGCCAACGGAACCAGCGCCGACAGTTCGGCACCTATCGAACATGTCACGTCGTGGACCCGACGTCCCGCCAGGCGTTGGCCGCGGTGCCGGGCGACGACGAGTGGGGTGGCCTGCTGCAGCGCGTCGTCGGTGAACAGCCAGGACTCCGTCCCCGACAGTTTGGCCTCGGCCTTGCGCCGCAGCAGGACCGTCTCGACCAGGAGGGCCGCACGGTCGCCGAAACGCGCACGCGCGCGGCCGATGTCGGCCAGACGCGTGCGCGTGGACAGCTCCGACTCGGCCGTTTCTGCAAGCGCCGCAATGCCCTCGGCGCTACGCAGGTAGCCGACGTCGTCGGTGGTGAATTCGTATCCCAAAGCTCGTTCGGCTCAGCTCAGTCGGTGGCGCCCGGCTTCACGCCGGTGATCATCACGTTGTAGAAGAAGTTGCGCGGGACAACGTGCTGGAGCACCTTGTCGTCGACCCAGCTCAGCGTCTTGAAGCCGCCGAACGCGAACTTGGCCCAGCCCCAGCTCAGCTTCTCCGGCGGCACGGCGGCCTCGAAGGTGCGAACCGGCCAGCCGAGCAGTGCCGCGGCGAACTCCTCCGTCTTCGCCTTGACCTCGACGGCGCCGGCCGACTTCGCGATGTTCTCGAGGTCGGTGGGATCGAAAGTGTGCAGGTCGACGACCGCCTCGAGCGCGGCGGCACGGGACGACTCGTCGAGTTCGGCCTGCGGACGACGCCAGTCGGCCAGGAACGGCAGCTTGGTCACGTTCGTGGTCGCGGCCCACGTCGCGCGGCCGAGCCAGCGGGCGTAGAAGTTTCCGATGGTGCTGGGCTCACCGGCGAAGACGAAACGGCCGCCCGGCTTGAGCACGCGCAGCACCTCACGGAGCGACTGCTCGACGTCCGGGATGTGATGCAGGACCGCATGCCCGACGACCAGGTCGAAGGTGTTGTCCTCGTACGGGATGGTCTCGGCGTCGGCGACGCGACCGTCGACGGGCAGTCCGAGGTGCTCGGCATTGCGCATCGCGACCTTCACCATGCCCGGGGACAGGTCGGTGACCGACCCGGTCTTCGCGACACCGCCCTGCATCAGGTTCAGCAGGAAGAAGCCCGTTCCGCAACCCAGCTCGAGGGCCCGCTCGTACGGCAGCGGTTGGTCGCCCGCGACGGCGTCGAAGCGACCGCGCGCGTAGTCGATGCAGCGCTCGTCGTACGAGATGGACCACTTGTCGTCGTAGGTCTCGGCTTCCCAGTCGTGGTACAAGACCTGGGCAAGCTTGGTGTCCCGCAGCGCAGCCTCGACCTCTTCGGCCGTGGCGTGCGGGTTGGGCGCGGGGTCTTGGGGGCTTGCAGTCATGCCGAGAATCCTACCGAATGGTAAGGAATGAACAAGTTCTAGTTTTCGCTCTCACGGTGACGCGTTTTGCGCACTTGTCGTGGTTTCCCGGACCCGAGAACGACGACAAGTGCGCAAAACGCGGGACGGCTACTTGCCGGTGAACTTCGCCTTGCCGGGGCCGTTCTCGACGAACGACTCCATGCCGATGGTGCGGTCCGCCGTCGCGAACAGCGACGCGAACAGGTGCTGCTCGATCTTCAGTCCCGTCGCCAGATCGGTATCGAGACCCTGGTCGATCGCGGCCTTGGCAGCGGCGATCGCACGGCTCGCGCCGCCGGTGAACTGCGACGCCCACGTGCGGGCCGCGTTGTACACCTCGTCGGGCGCGACCATCTCGTCGATCAGGCCGATCTGCAGGGCTTCCTCGGCGCCGACGAAGCGGCCCGTGAAAACCATGTCCTTGGCCTTGGCCGGACCCACCAGGCGCGCGAGACGCTGAGTGCCACCGCCGCCGGGGATGATGCCCAGCAGGATCTCCGGCACACCGAGCTTGACGTTGTCGCCGGCGATGCGACGGTCGGCGCCGAGCGCGACCTCGAGGCCGCCGCCGAGCGCGTAGCCGGTGATCGCGGCAACGGTGGGCTTCGGGATGTCGGCGATCGCACCGAGAGCCGACTGCAGGTCGGCGATGATCTCGCTCATCTGCACGAAGTCGAGCTCCGCCATCTCCTTGATGTCGGCACCCGCCGCGAACACCTTCTCGCCACCGTAGACGATGACGGCCTTGACCTCCGGATCGACAGTCGCCTGCCGCGACGCCGCCCGAATCTCCTCCTGCACCTGACGGTTCAGGGCGTTCATCGGGGGACGCGCCAGACGGATCGTGCCGATACCTTCGGAAACCTCGAGAGTCACAAACTCAGCCATGCGGCTCAGGCTACTGGGCGTCACCCCCAGGGCAGTGCCCCGGTGTCGTAGTAGCCCTCGTCGCCCGGGAAGGACACGCGCGGCTTGCCGTCCACGAAGGACAGCTGCGGCAGGATCGGCGAAATCTCCAGCTCGGCAGCGAGAATGGCGTCGACGCCGTCGAACTGACCCAGGGTCGCCAGCTGACGCCACGTCGGCGGCAGCAGGACGCTGCGGCGCTCGCGCCAGTCGTCGACGGCCGCGGCCGGTGTACGCCACGCGACCTCGGCGGCCTCGGACGTCTGACCGTCGGCATGCTGCCCCTCGGGCAGGACGGCGACGAAGAAACGGGTGTCGTATCGGCGGCCCTCCTGGACCGGCGTGATCCAGTTGGCCCACGGACGCAGCAGATCTGTTCGCAGCACGAGGTTCTCGCGCGCGAGGAAGTCCGCGAACGACAACTCACGTGACTCGAGTTGGCGCCGCGACTCCGCGTAGCCCGCGGTGTCGGCGACGACGCTGGCCTCGGTGGGCCCGGCCAGCAGCACACCGCACTCCTCGAACGTCTCCCGGACAGCCGCGCACACGAGGGCCTTGGCCCGCGACTCGTCGACGCCGAAGCGCTCGGCCCACCAGGCCGGCGACGGGCCCGCCCAGCGGATGTTCGCGTCACCGTCACTCGGATCCACGCCGCCGCCGGGGAACACGGTCATCCCGCCGGCGAACGCCATCCCGGCGACTCGACGGAGCAGGAACACCTCGACGCCGTCATCCCCGTCACGCACGAGCATGACGGTGGACGCGTCCTTGGGCGCGGGAGCCGTCGACTCGGTCTGCGCCTCGTCGAACATTTCGGCCTGCTGCGGGGCACCTGTGGTGGAGGCGCCCGACTCTCGAGAAGTTCCCATACCGGGAACTTACGCCCCGAGTGACGGACGCCTCATCACGAGTCCCACTGGGCACGTCGGCTCCGCGTGTCGCGGATCGTCGTGCGACGGATGTCAGGCGCGGTGCAGCCCGGGATGCCTTGTCCGGCGGGCGAAGTACCGGCCGTCGACGCGATCGAGCGTGATCGACTGGCTGAAGGCCTCGCTGATATTCTCGGCCGTGATGACGTCGTCGAGCAGTCCCTGCGAGACCACGCGCCCCTCGGACAGCAGCATCGCGTGCGTGAAGCCCGGCGGGATCTCCTCGACGTGGTGCGTGATCAACACGGTCGCGGGCGAATCCGGGTCGGCCGCCAGATCTCCGAGGCGCGCGACGAGTTCCTCGCGGCCACCGAGATCGAGGCCCGCCGCGGGCTCGTCGAGTAGCAGCAGTTCCGGATCGGTCATCAGCGCGCGGGCGATGAGGACCCGCTTGCGTTCCCCCTCCGACAGGGTGCCGTACACCCGGTTCGCGAGATGCTCCGCGCCGAGGCTCTCGAGAGTCTCGACCGCCCGCTCGGTGTCCATCGCCTCGTAGTTCTCACGCCAGCGACCGAGCACCGAGTAGCCCGCCGACACCACCAGATCGCTGACGATCTCGTCCGCCGGGACCCGGTGAGCGAGCGACGACGACGACAGACCGATCCGCGGTCGCAGCTCAGTGATGTCGACCTTGCCGAACGTTTCGCCGAACAGACGCGCCACACCGGACGTCGGGTGGATCTCGGCGGCGGCCATCCGCAGCAGCGAGGTCTTGCCCGCGCCGTTGGGGCCGAGGACGACCCACTTCTCGTCCAGCTCCACTTTCCAGGAGACCGGGCCGACGAGGGTCGCTCCGCCACGGCGAATCAGGACGTCTTCGAAATCGATGAGGAGATCAGGATCTGGTTCCGACACAGCGACCATCTTCGCGTACTGCCCTTCGAGCGGTCCGACCGGACCGGACCTGCGTGTCGTCGGACAGATCAGGGAATCGGTGCGATCACCGTCATCGAACCGGGTGCGACCTCGGTGAATCCGGCGTCGCGCACCGCCACGGCGGCTCCCCGGGCGACTTCGTCACACAACTGCGCCCACCGCTGCGGATCGGCGTCACGAACCGCGCAGCGGTAACCGTCCTCGGCCCAGAGGCGGGCCCGTTCCAGAGTCATCGCTCCGGCGAGGATCATCGACGCGTGCCCCACCTGCGCCGCGGCCTTGCCGACGGTCATGTCGAGTGAGGCGTTGACCCACAGAATCGGCAGCCCCGGTTCGACGGGGCCCGGCTCGTCGTGCTCGAGATCGGTGCCGCCGATCTGCAACTTCCGTATCCGGGGATCGAGCGCGCCGACCTGTCCGGGCACCAGCGCCCGAGCCTGCGCGCCGCCCACGTCGACGGTCACGCCGTCGACCTCCTGTGCCGCGAGCCACTGCGCGCCACGCGCTCGCCGGGCCACTTTGCGGATGCGGGCATCCGTCCATTCACGCAGCGCGTGCTGCCACGGCCCGGGTTCGCCGTCCTCGTCCGGCCCGACGCGGGCGTCGAGGCACAACGCGACGGTTGCCGTCGCGGCCGCCGCGAGCAGGTCGCTGCGAGCAGGCGGATCAACCTTGGGGATGTGCAGCACGATCGGCATCGCGAGCACCTGCGACGGATCGTCCGGGTCGGGTCGGCTGCCGTAGCCGGCGGCAAGCATGCCGTGCCGCGCCGCGAACCCGTCCCCGGTGAGGGTCATGCGATCGGCACGCGCCGCACGACGCCGTCGACCGCGTCGGCGGCCTCGACCTCGTCGCGGGTGACACCGAGGATGAACAGCACGGCATCGAGGAACGGGTGCGACAGCGCCGCGTCCGCGACCTCCCGCAGCGCGGGCTTCGCATTGAACGCGACACCGAGGCCGGCGGCGGTGAGCATGTCGATGTCGTTGGCGCCGTCGCCGACCGCGACGGTCTGCTCCATCGGCACACCGACCTCGGCCGCGAACTTGCGCAGCGCGACTGCCTTCGCCGCGCGATCGACGATGTCGCCCACGACGCGTCCGGTGAGCTTGCCGTCCACGATCTCGAGGGTGTTGGCCTGCACGAAGTCGAGTTCGAGTTCGTGTGCGAGACCCTCGATCACCTGACGGAACCCGCCCGAGACGACACCGCAGTGGTAGCCGAGCCGGCGCAGCGTCCGGATCGTCGTGCGAGCACCGGGCGTGAGCTGCAGATCGGCGGCGACGTCGTCGATGACCGAGGCGTCGAGACCGGCGAGCGTCGCGACGCGCTGGTGCAGCGACTCGGTGAAGTCGATCTCACCCCGCATCGCCGCCTCGGTGACGGCACGGACCTCGTCCTCGACGCCGGCGCGGGCCGCGAGCATCTCGATGACCTCACCCTGGACGAGCGTGGAGTCGACATCGAACACGATGAGCCGCTTGGCGCGGCGCGCCAGACCACCGCGCTCGACGGCCACGTCGACGTTCGCGCCGGCCGCGACCTCGGCCAGGCCCGCCCGCAACTGCGCGTCGGCGGCCTCGCCGGTGCTCGACGCGGTGACCATGAGCTCGAGCCCGGTCACCGGATAGTCGGCGACGCCGCGGATCGAGTCGATGTTGGCGCCCTGGCGGGCGAGCTCACGGGAAAGCGAGCGGAAGGCGCGCGCGCTGACCGGGCTGCCGAGCACCACGACGGCGTGGGTGGAGACGTGCTGCCGACCGGCCGGGTCGGCACCTATCTCGATGTCGACACTCATGCCGACCGTGTCCATCGCCTCCTCGAGCTCCTCCTGGAGTGCCTCGGGGTCGGTGGGGCACGCGACCAGGACGCCCAGCGTGAGGCGCCCCCGGATCACGACCTGTTCGACGTCGAGCAGGCTCACGTCGTGGCGCGACAGCGCCCCGAAGAGCACCGACGTGACGCCGGGCCTGTCCGGACCAGTAACCGTCACCAGAACCGTGGCGTCTGACGCACCCACCGAGAGAACTCCGTTCGTTTGGGCTCGAATCGAAAATGAACTATCGCTCCCCATTCTGCCAAGTCAGCGCGGGAGCAACGGAAAGGCCCCGCCCGAGATACGGGCGGGGCCTTCCGGTAGTGCAGGAACCATACGGTCCGCTAGGACTTACTGTCCTCCAGAACCGCGGTGGCGTGCTTGCCGCCGTGGCCCGGTCCGACATGAGCCTCGGCACGCAGTCGGTCGACCATGTGCGGGTAGTGCAGCTCGAACGCCGGTCGCTCCGAACGGATCCGGGGCAGCTCGGTGAAGTTGTGACGCGGCGGCGGGCAGGAGGTGGCCCACTCGAGCGAGTTGCCGTAGCCCCACGGGTCGTCGACCTTGACGACCTCGCCGTAGCGGTAGCTCTTGAAGACGTTCCACAGGAACGGCAGCGTCGAGGCACCCAGGATGAACGAGCCGACCGTGGAGATCGTGTTCAGCGTGGTGAAGCCGTCGGTGGGCAGGTAGTCGGCGTAGCGACGCGGCATGCCCTCGGCACCGAGCCAGTGCTGGACGAGGAACGTGGCGTGGAAGCCGACGAACGTGGTCCAGAAGTGCCACTTGCCGAGGCGCTCGTCCATCATGCGGCCGGTCATCTTCGGGAACCAGAAGTAGATACCCGCGTAGGTGGCGAACACGATGGTGCCGAACAGCACGTAGTGGAAGTGCGCGACGACGAAGTACGAGTCCGTGACGTGGAAGTCGATCGGCGGGCTCGCGAGCAGAACGCCCGACAGGCCACCGAAGAGGAAGGTCACGAGGAAGCCGACCGAGAAGAGCATCGGCGACTCGAACGTCAATTGGCCCTTCCACATTGTTCCGATCCAGTTGAAGAACTTCACACCGGTCGGGACCGCGATGAGGAACGTCATGAAGGAGAAGAACGGCAGCAGAACCGCGCCCGTGGCGTACATGTGGTGCGCCCACACGGCGATCGACAGGGCGGCGATGGCCATCGTGGCGTACACCAGGCCGCTGTAGCCGAAGATCGGCTTACGCGAGAAGACCGGGAAGATCTCCGAGACGATGCCGAAGAACGGCAGCGCGATGATGTACACCTCGGGGTGACCGAAGAACCAGAACAGGTGCTGCCACAGAAGAACGCCACCGGTAGCCGGGTCGAAGATGTGGCCACCGAGGTGACGGTCGACGAACAGACCCATGAAGGCGGCGGTGAGCAGCGGGAAGGCCAGCAGCACGAGGATGCTGGTGATCAGGATGTTCCAGGTGAAGATCGGCATCCGGAACATGGTCATACCCGGTGCACGCAGGCAGACGATGGTGGTGATGAAGTTGACGCCACCGAGGATGGTGCCGAGACCCGCGACCGCGAGGCCCAGGACCCAGAGGTCGGCACCGACGCCCGGCGAGTGCAGCGCGCTCGTCAGCGGGGTGTAAGCGGTCCAACCGAAGTCGGCAGCGCCACCGGGGGTGATGAAGCCGGCGGTGGTGATGATCGCGCCGAACAGGTACAGCCAGTAGCTGAACGCGTTCAGACGCGGGAACGCCACGTCGGGAGCACCGATCTGCAGCGGAACGATGTAGTTCGCGAAGCCGAACACGACCGGGGTCGCGTACAGCAGCAGCATGATCGTGCCGTGCATCGTGAACAGCTGGTTGAACTGCTCGTTCGAGAGGAACTGCATCCCCGGGATCGCCAGTTCGGTTCGCATGAGCAGGGCCATGAGGCCGCCGATCAGGAAGAACGCGAAAGAGGTGACCAGGTACATGATCCCGAGCACCTTGGGATCAGTGGTCGTCACCATCTTGTAAATGAACGAGCCCTTGGGTCCCTGCCGCGGCGGGTACGGCCTCGCTGCTATCGCCGGGACTGGCTGGGGCGCTACGGCAGTCACTGATCCTCCTGATTGTGCCCTTGGTCGCTCCGCAGGCCGCGCTCTGAGCGCCTACCCCGGACTGGCGGAAGAGGCGATCGCTGGCTTGCGCTCATCGAATCGTAGACGGTGCTTTCGGGACCCGAGGACCGGGTCCTACTCCCTGTCGTACTCGGGCACTACGACCTTCCACCGATAAGGCCGCGAACAGGCCTTTAGTCCCCGATCGGACTACTCGGTCACCGTGCCGCGGCGTGTCGGTGCGCCCCGATGCCGGGCGGCGGGCACCGGCGACTGCCGGGACCGATGCCACCTCCATACTATTAAGGTTTCCCTTGCCTAATCATCCCATCCTTGGAGTTCTGCCCGTGCATACAAAGACTCGACGCCGCACGCTCTCGTCCCTGGCTGCGGTGGGAGCAGCCGTGAGCCTCGCCCTCACCGGCTGCTCGTCCACCGAGAGCACCGCCGATACAACGGCCACCGCGTCGGCAGGGTTCCCGCGAACCGTCCAGCACTTCCGTGGTGTGGCGAACATCGATGCCCAGCCGCAGCGCATCGTCACGCTCGACAACAGCTATGCGGACGCCGTCCTCCTGCTCGAGTCGCCACTCGTCGGCTTCGTCGACTACCGCGAGCAGGGCCTGCCCGACTATCTGGGAGACGCCCGCGATCAGTACGCGGCCGACGCGGTCTCGGTCGGCAAGGTCCAGTCCGTGAGCGTCGAGAAGATCGCCCAGTTGGAACCCGATCTGATCCTCTCCGCCGAAGTGCGCGACGGAAAGAACTACGAGGCGCTGTCCGCACTCGCACCCACCGTGTTCTCGCAGTCGACCGGGCCGACATGGAAGGACAACATCCGCCTGGTCGCGAAAGCACTGGCCAAGGAGGATCTCGCCGAGCAGAAGATCGGCGACTACGAGGCACGCGCCAAGGCGATCGGCGACGAGATCAACGCCAAGGCGAACACCCCGAAGGTCTCCGTCGTCCGCTTCGCCGGTGAGCCGACCGCCCGCCTCTACCGGACCACGTCGTTCAGCGGCATCGTCCTCGCCGACGCCGGACTGGCCCGACCGGACAGCCAGGGCCCCGATCCCGCTGACGCCGGGAGCATCATGAACTCGATCAGCCCGGAGCGGATCAACGAGGCCGACTCCGACGTCATCTTCGTTGCGACGTACGAGGATCCCGACGGCAAGTCGATGAAGGCCGCGGAGGCCTTCCTGCAGAACCCGCTGTGGGGAACGCTGAAGGGACGCATCGTGAACGTCGACGACGCGATGTGGATGACGCCGGTCAGCATCCAGGGCGCGCACAAGATCCTCGACGACCTCGCCGAGGCCTTCGGGGTCGACCCGCACAACGGCTAACCTGAGTCGGCCCGCACACGCCGCGCTCGCCGAACAGGAAGTCGTCGCATTGTCCAGTTCTCAGCTCGCAAGCCCCTTCCGCCGCATCGCAGTCGCCGCGCTCGCGACCGTGACGCTCGCAGGGCTCGTCGGCTGCGGCACCTCGACGAACGACGACGAGAGCACCATCGTGCGGACCACGACGAAGATCGCCGGCGCCGGTGTCGTGAGCGTCGAACGCGACACCGGCGCGGCGTGCGCCGAACCCACCCCCGCCGACCCGGGCGCCCCCGATCCGCAGCGCATCGTCGTACTCGACAGCGCTACTTTGGACGCCGTGTGCGCACTGGGCCTGTGGGGTCGCGTCGTGGGCGCGACGACGCCCGAGGGCACCGACCGGCAGCCGTCGTATCTGGGTCCCGCCGTCGCCGGGCTACCCGCCATCGGCTCCGAGGGCACTCCGGACATCGACACCGTCGTGAGGTCCGCACCCGACCTGATTCTCGGCGGCGCGCCTGCCGACCCGGCACTGGCCGATCGACTGCGAGCGGTGGCGCCGACGGAGTTCGTCGGCGACGACCCCGTCTTCTGGAAGGCCCGATTCCTCGCGACCGGAACCGCTTTGGGGCGTACCGGAGCGGCCCGACAGGCACTCGATTCCTACACCGCCGACGCCTCGAGGGTCGGCGCCGAACTCGACGCGCGACAGACACAGGCGTCCGTGGTCCGATTCCGGTCCGATTCGCTCGCCGTCGAGGGTCCGGGGAGTTTCTCCGGCCAGGTCCTCGCCGACGCCGGTGTCCAGCGTCCGCCCTATCAGCGACTCGAGGTGGCGTCGAAGGACATCGAGGATCTGGGCGCGGCCGAAGGCGACGTGATCTATGTCAGCTTCGACGGCCCCGCCGGTCTCGAACACGGCACGTCGGTGATGGACACCGACGACTGGTACGCACTCGGCGCCGTCCCCGACAAGCGTGTCTTCGCCGTCGACGACGAGATCTGGAACGGCGGCAACGGCATCGTCGCCGCACGTGCCATCCTCACCGATCTGCAGCCCAGCCTCAACGGCTACGCCTAGGAGTTCACCGTGCCGGTACCGGAATTCGTTGCGGCGCTTCGCGAACACGTGGGTCACTCACCGCTGTGGCTACCTGGGGTCAGCGCCGTCGTCGTCGACGACGACGGCCGGATCCTGCTGACGCAACGCGCCGACAACGAGAAGTGGGCCGTCGTGTCAGGCATCCTCGAACCTGGCGAGGAACCAGGCCCGGCCGCGCTGCGGGAGATCCGTGAGGAGACGGGAATCGACGCCGAACTCGTTCGCGTGAGCAGTGTCGACACGGCGGGCCCCATCACGTACCCCAACGGTGACGTCGCCAGCTATCTCGACGTGTGTTTCCTCGCCCGGGCGGTCGCAGGTGAGGCACACGTCGCCGACGACGAGAACCTCGACGTGCGCTGGTTCTCCCCTGACGGCCTGCCGTCGGACCTCACCGAGTCGTCGCGGGGACGCATCGCCGCAGCCCTGCGCGGCGACGACCGCACGTGGTTCGCGCGCGAGTGAGCCACTAGCCCTGTCTGGTCTCCCACAGGCCCATGACGTTGCCCTCGCTGTCGCGGAAGTAGGCGGCAAATCCCATCTCCGCCACCGGTTGCTTCGCCGCGACCGTCGCGCCTCCCAGTGCCTCGATCTTGGCCGGCGCGGCATCGATGTCGGGGACGTCGATCGTGATCACCGGCCCTCGCGGACCCTGATCGGCGCGTTGGAGCATGCCGCCGCCGATGTAGCCGGGTTCTTCCGGCATCTCGGTCACGTTCCACCCGAAAACTTGCCGATATAAGTTGCGGGCGCGACAGTAGGCGCGGCGCCATCCCCCGCACAACGGCCGCTTGAAACGCCGATGGCCGAATGTCACATCGATTCAGCTGGGCTGAACCGATGTGACATTCGGCCACGGAAGGTGTGGCGGGACTAGAAGTCCCAGTCCGCGTCCTCGGTGTTGACGGCCTTGCCGATGACGTAGCTCGAACCCGAGCCCGAGAAGAAGTCGTGATTCTCGTCCGCGTTCGGCGACAGGGCCGAGAGGATCGCCGGGTTGACGTCCGTCTCGTCCTTCGGGAACAGACCCTCGTAGCCGAGATTCATCAGCGCCTTGTTGGCGTTGTAGCGCAGGAACTTCTTGACGTCCTCGGTGAGCCCGACCTCGTCGTACAGGTCCTGCGTGTACTCGACCTCGTTGTCGTACAGCTCGAACAGCAGCTCGAATGTGTAGGTCTTGAGATCGTCCTTCTCGGCCTGGGTGAGCTGCTCGAGTCCGCGCTGGTACTTGTAGCCGATGTAGTAGCCGTGCACCGCCTCGTCACGAATGATCAGGCGGATCATGTCGGCCGTGTTGGTGAGCTTGGCACGCGACGACCAATACATGGGCAGATAGAAGCCCGAGTAGAACAGGAAGCTCTCGAGCAGCGTCGAGGCGACCTTGCGCTTGAGCGGGTCCTCACCCTTGTAGTAGTCGAGGACGATCTGCGCCTTGCGCTGCAGGTTCGGGTTCTCCTCCGACCAGCGGAACGCGTCGTCGATCTCCCGGGTGGTGCACAGGGTCGAGAAGATCTGCGAGTAACTCTTCGCGTGCACCGACTCCATGAACGCGATGTTGGTGAGCACCGCCTCCTCGTGCGGGGTGACCGCATCGGGGATCAGGCTCACGGCGCCGACGGTGCCCTGGATGGTGTCGAGCAGCGTCAGACCGGTGAACACCCGCATCGTGAGCTGCTGCTCGTGCGGCGTGAGGGTGCCCCACGACTGGATGTCGTTGGACACCGGCACCTTCTCCGGCAGCCAGAAGTTGCCGGTGAGGCGATCCCACACCTCGGCATCCTTCTCGTCGGGGACGCGGTTCCAGTTGATCGCCGAGACGCGGTCGATCAGCTTGATGCGCGTGCCGTCGGCCGGGGAGTGCGCATGGGGAGCGGAGCTCATCGTTCTTCCCTCTTCGAGTTTCGGTGCGGGGCTTCGGAATTGACGATCACAACATGCACGAGACGCAACCCTCCACCTCAGTCCCCTCGAGCGCCATCTGACGCAGGCGGATGTAGTACAGCGTCTTGATGCCCTTGCGCCACGCGTAGATCTGCGCACGGTTGACGTCACGCGTGCTGGCGGTGTCCTTGAAGAACAGCGTCAGCGACAGACCCTGGTCGACGTGCTGCGTTGCCGCGGCGTAGGTGTCGATGATCTTCTCGTACCCGATCTCGTACGCATCCTGGTAGTACTCCAGGTTGTCGTTGGTCAGGTAGGGCGCCGGGTAGTAGACGCGACCGATCTTGCCTTCCTTGCGGATCTCGATCTTCGCGGCCACCGGGTGAATCGAGCTGGTGGAGTTGTTGATGTACGAGATCGAGCCGGTCGGCGGGACGGCTTGCAGGTTCTGGTTGTAGATGCCGTACTTCTGCACCGACGCCTTGAGCTCACGCCAGTCGTCCTGCGTCGGAATCTGCACGTCCGCGTCCGCGAACAGCTGACGGACGCGTTCCGTGGCCGGCTCCCACACCTGGTCGGTGTACTTGTCGAAGTACTCGCCCGAGGCGTACTTGGAGTCCGGGAAACCCTTGAAGTGGGTGCCCCGCTCCTTCGCGATCAGGTTCGACGCGCGGATCGCATGGAAGACGACCGTGTAGAAGTAGATGTTCGTGAAATCGACGCCCTCGTCGGAGCCGTAGTAGATCCGCTCGCGTGCGAGGTAGCCGTGCAGGTTCATCTGCCCCAGGCCGATCGCGTGAGAGTCGTTGTTGCCCTGCTCGATCGACGGCACCGAGTAGATGTGCGTCTGGTCCGAGACGGCGGTCAGCGCGCGAATCGACGTCTCGATAGTCTGCGCGAAGTCCGGCGAGTCCATCGTCAGCGCGATGTTCAGCGACCCGAGGTTGCACGAGATGTCCTTGCCGACATGGCTGTAGGACAGATCGTCGTTGAACGTCGACGGCGTCGAGACCTGCAGGATCTCCGAGCACAGGTTCGAGTGCGTGATCTTGCCCTCGATCGGGTTGGCCCGGTTCACCGTGTCCTCGAACATGATGTACGGGTAGCCCGACTCGAACTGCAGCTCGGCGAGGGTCTGGAAGAACTCGCGCGCCTTGATCTTCGACTTGCGGATCCGCTTGTCGTCGACCATCTCGTGATACTTCTCGCTGACGTTGACGTCGGCGAACGGCACGCCGTAGATACGCTCGACGTCGTACGGCGAGAACAGGTACATGTCCTCGTTCTTCTTCGCGAGCTCGAACGTGATGTCCGGGATCACGACGCCCAGCGACAGCGTCTTGATGCGGATCTTCTCGTCGGCGTTCTCGCGCTTGGTGTCGAGGAACCGGTAGATGTCGGGGTGGTGCGCGTGCAGGTACACCGCGCCCGCGCCCTGACGAGCACCGAGCTGGTTGGCGTACGAGAACGAGTCCTCGAGCAGCTTCATGATCGGGATGACACCCGAGCTCTGGTTCTCGATCTTCTTGATCGGTGCACCGTGCTCGCGAACATTGCTGAGCAGCAAGGCAACTCCGCCGCCGCGCTTGGACAGCTGCAGGGCCGAGTTGATCGAACGGCCGATCGACTCCATGTTGTCCTCGATGCGCAGCAGGAAGCACGAGACGGGCTCGCCGCGCTGCTTCTTGCCGGAGTTGAGGAACGTCGGGGTGGCCGGCTGGAAGCGTCCGGCGATGATCTCGTCCACGAGCTTGACCGCAAGCTCCTCGTCGCCGGCCGCGAGGGTGAGCGCGACCATGCAGACGCGGTCCTCGAAGCGCTCGAGGTAGCGCTTACCGTCGAACGTCTTGAGGGTGTACGACGTGTAGTACTTGAAGGCACCGAGGAAGGTGGGGAACCGGAACTTCTTCGAGTACGCGTGGTCGATCAGCGACTTGACGAAGTTGCGGGTGTACTGGTCGAGCACCTCGCGCTCGTAGTAGTTCTCCTTGACCAGGTAGTCGAGCTTCTCGTCCTGGTTGTGGAAGAAGACCGTGTTCTGGTTGACGTGCTGCAGGAAGTACTGGTTCGCGGCCTCTCGATCCTTGTCGAACTGGATCTCGCCGTCCGGACCGTACAGGTTCAGCATCGCGTTGAGCGCGTGGTAATCCAACTCGCCCGCCGACGCGTCGGGTCGTGCCGCAGCGCGCTCTACACTCCCAGCCGGGGCTGAATCTGTGATGGTCGGTGCCACTGTTCACTCTCCATGAATTGTGCGAGGCCCTCGCGCACTGCGACGACGTCCTCGGCTGTTCCCATTAGTTCGAAGCGGTACAGGTACGGGACCCGGCACTTCTGCGAAATCACGTTCCCGGCGTAGCAGTACGACTCGCCGAAGTTCGTGTTACCGGCAGCAATCACCCCTCGGATGAGGTCGCGATTGTGCTTGTTGTTGAGGAATCGGATGACCTGCTTGGGCACGTAACTCGTGTCGCGACCCGACGACGTCGTGCCTCCGCCGTAGGTGGGGAGGATCAGAACGTACGGTTCGTCGACCTCGAACGTGCCTTCGCGGTCATGTAGGGGAATGCGCGTTGCGGGGATACCGAGTCGTTCGACGAATCGGTGTGTGTTCTCCGACGCGCTGGAAAAATACACCAGCGATGCCATCGGCGCTCACCCATTTCACTCGAGTGGATCATCCCCCGCGGCGCTGCCGCGTGCCGTCTCAGGCAGCGTTTGCGGTGAGGGTCTTGATGCGGTCCGGACGGAAGCCCGACCAGTGGTCGTCACCGGCCACCACGACGGGGGCCTGGAGGTATCCGAGGGCCATCACGTAGTCGCGGGCCTCGGGGTCCTCGGAGATGTCGACGATGTCGTATTCGAGGCCGGCCTTGTCGAGGGCACGGTAGGTGGCATTGCACTGAACGCAGGCGGGCTTTGTGTAGACGGTGATGCTCATGACGGTCCCTCTTTCCACGGCCTGACGAGCTACGGATTCGTGCTCTGCATGCCGAGGAAAATGCGCGTTTTCCGACCCGGGATGCGGTTCGTTCCCGTTGTGCCCCTCGGCTGGTTAGACACTACACCTTGTGGCCGACAGAAAAGTACAACCCGAGATCTTGTGAGTGACACGGTTGATATTCGCAGGTCGCCCCCTCCTGCAACGACCGCCATCGGCGTGTCACAGGTCACATTTCCCCTGGTGAGTTCGATCACCCCTGGACCGCTTGTCGCAGGCCGTCTCCGCGACACGCCCACGACACGCCGAGGAGTGGTCGGACGCCTACGTGTCGCACACATCCGACAGTGCAGTCCGCCACATCCGGCGCGCCGGAACACGCATCCCGACGCACCCCCCGGGGCGCTTTCGGAAAGAGGGACGTGGCCCGTCCGACCGGCCGGGCGGTCGCCTGCACCGGCAACAGCGACCGCCCTCACATCGCTACTTAACTGGCCGGTAACTGGATGGGAATCCTCCACCTCCCCCGCGAAGCGGTGTGCCAGGGTTGACGGCGTGCCCTCGAATGAGAACCCGTACCTGTTCGCGCCCGTCTCGCGGGTGCACCGCGTGACCCCGAACATGCAGCGGATCACCTTGACCGGCGGCGACCTCGCCCGCTTCACCTCGAGCGGCGATCCCGACGAACGCCTGCTGGTCGTGTTCCCCGCCGAGGGCGAGGACGCCCCTTCACCGCCACAGCGGATCGGGACCGCCCTCGACTACCCCGTCGACGGGCCGCGTCCGGAAATGCGGAGTTACACCGTCCGGCGCTGGGACCCGATCGCGCACGAGATGGACATCGACTTCGCCGTCCACGACGGCGGCGCCGCCGTCCGATGGGCGCTGCAGGCCCGCCCTGGGCAGACGCTGGGGGTCACCGCGGCATCGGGCTGGTACCGACCGCCGTCCGACACCGCGTGGCAACTACTGATCGCGGACATGACGGCACTGCCCGCGGTGGGCCGCATCGTCGAAGGCCTGGCGCCGGGCATCCGGCTGCACGTCGTCGCGGAGGTCACGGCCCCCGGCGACGAACAGCGTTTCGAGACCGCCGGCGACGTGACCTACTCGTGGCGACACGGCACCGGCAACGGTGTCGGGCCCAGCGTCCTGGCCGCCGCCGCGCGACAGTGGACCCCGCCGGACGGACCCGGGTACGTCTGGTTCGCGGGCGAGGCGGGGCTGTCGCGCGAGATACGCGGCTGGGTTCGGCACCACCTCGGCTGGTCGGTCGATCGCTACGACGTCATCGGCTACTGGCGCGCCGACAAGGAGGCGTGGTCCGCGCGGTACGAGCAGGCGCGTGAGCGGATCGAGGCCGCACAGAACGCCGCACTGTCCGCGGGCGGCGACTTCGAGTCGGTGCGCGACGCCGTCGACAAGGCGATGGAGCAATCCGGGCTGTAGCGCCGGCCCCCCACCCCGAAAAACAGCTGAAGGGCCCCTTCGTGCGCTCGGGGCGCGTGAAGGGACCCTTCAGCTCTCGGCAAGAGCAGCGACGTCAGGCGTCGACGAGCGCCTTGGACGCGTCGACGAGGGCGGCGACGACGGCGCCGACCTGCTGAGCGACCTCGGCGTTCTCACGCGGGTGCAGCTCGCCGAACTTCTGGATGGTGCCGCCGATGGACAGCTCGGCCGCGAGGACGTTGCCGCCCGCGACGCCGAGGGCCTTGCGGGCGTCGTCGTGGGCCCACTTGGCAGCGTTGGGGCTCGGGGAAGCGCTGATCACGGCGACCGGCTTGTCCTTGACGGCGCCGGCACCGTAGGGGCGCGAGAGCCAGTCGATGGCGTTCTTCAGCACGGCGGGGACGGTGCCGTTGTACTCCGGGGTGACCAGGAGCACGGCGTCGGCCTGAGCGGCAGCGGCGCGCAGCTCGTCGACTCCGGCGATCGTGGCGCCGGGAACGTCGACGTCCTCGTTGTAGAAGGGCAGGTCACCCAGGCCCTCGAAGATCGTGAGCTCGACGCCCTCGGGGGCGACGGCCGCAGCGGTCTCGGCGACCTGACGGTTGACGGAGCCGGCACGGAGGCTGCCGACGAGGGCGAGAACGCGAGTCTCGGACATGAGGAGTCTTCCTTCGGTGGTGCGGTAGTTGAAGCTGCAACAGGTATAGCAGCACAAACGGACCGCGGTCCACTTATGTTCCCGCTGGGCTACGATGCCTGACGTGAACAGCCCGCTCCTTCCGCTGGTGGACGCCGAGATCCCCGAGCGATGTGACGCTGCCCGCAATCGGAAGCTGCTCCTCGACGCGGCGGCGCGACTCGTCGCGGAACGCGGCGTCGACGCGGTGACGATGGAGGCCGTCGCCGCGCAGGCCGGCGTCGGCAAGGGCACCGTCTTCCGCCGGTTCGGGAGCCGGCCAGGACTGATGAATGCGCTGCTCGACCACACCGAGCGCGAACTCCAGAATGCATTCATGTTCGGCCCGGCGCCGCTCGGGCCCGGCGCTCCCCCACTGGTCCGCCTGATCGCGTTCGGCCGCGCGCGCCTCGACATGGTCACCGTGCAGGGCGACGTCCTGCGCGCCGCGGAGGGGTCACCCGAGTTCCGCTACTCGGGCCCCGCCCGCGCCGTGAGTCTTCGCCACCTCGTCACACTGCTCGAGAATGCGGGCGTCGACGGCGACACGGAACTGCTCGCCGTCGCCCTCCTGAGTGCGCTCGAGGCGGGCCTCGTCCTGCATCAGATCCGGGTCCTCGGAATGCCGCCCGAACGAATCGCCGACAGCTGGGAAGACCTGGCACGCAGGATCACCCGATCCGGAGCGGACTTCGCCTAGGGTGTGGCCATGCGTACGCCGCTGATCGTCCTCGCCCTCCTGGCCACCGCGACCCTGAGCGCGTGCGGCGACAGTGCCGACGGCGACACCACTCCGCCGTCGACGACTTCCTCCGCGGCGCCGTCGGCCGCCGACGCCGTATGGACCCGGACATTCATATCGACCGAAGTGACGGGTCCACAGGTCCCCGGCGGCGGGCCGCTCGAGGTCGCGTTCCCCGAGCCGAACCAGATCGCGATGAGCGCGGGCTGCAATCGCGGTGTCGGCAGCGTCGAACTCACGGGCGGAAAAGTGACGACCGGTCCGATCGCGACCACGATGATGGCGTGCCCCGGCGATGTCGCCGGCGCCGACAAGTGGATGACCGACCTGTTCGCCGCACAGCCGACGTGGGCACTGAACGACGACGTCCTGACGCTGACGACCCCCGACACCACCGTGACGCTCACCGACAAGAAGACCGCCGATCCGGACCGTCCGATCGTGGGCACCGAGTGGGTGGTCGACACGCTGATCACCCCGGATGCGGTGACGACGTCTGCCGCGCTCGAGACGTCGGCGCCGACGCTCACCATCGGTGACAACGGCCAGGCGACGGGGTCCACCGGATGCAACCGGTTCAACGGCCCGGCCCAGGTCGGCGACGGCACGATCGACTTCGGCCCGCTGGCGACGACGAGGATGGCGTGCCCCACCGATGTCGCCGAGGTCGAGCGCGCGGTACTGCACGTGTTGGACGGCGAGGTCACGTACACGATCGACGGGGCCGTCCTGCGGCTGACGAAGGCCGACGGCACCGGTCTCGGCCTGCGCGGGCACTAGCCCCGACCGGCGACTACAGCGCGTCGCGCAGCCATCCGGCGAGCACGCGGGCACTTGCGTCCACCTGCGCCGGCCAGTCCATCGCGGAGTCGTCGGCGTGGTCGCTGACGTGCTTGACGAGCCTGCAACGGGCGCCGATCCGGGCGCACGCGAACGCGATCGCGAACCCCTCCATGTCGACCAGGTCGGCGCGCGCCCCCAGTGCGTCGCGGACCTCGGCGTCGGAGATGAACGAGTCCCCGGTGGCGAGGACGGACCCGTCGCCGTCCGCGAGGTCGATCACGTCGCGCACCGGATGTCCGAGCGAGCGCAGCACCTCGGCGCTGATGTCGTGGTTGAGGACCGCCGACGGCAGGTAGAGACCGGAGTGGTGGCCGTGCAGCGCACCGGCGGTCCCGATGTTGACGACGAGGGGCAGCTCGTCCGGCGCATAGCGGGCGAGCGCCTGCGTGACGGCGACCGCGGCCGCGACCTTGCCGATTCCCGTGACCACGACGTCGAGGCCGTCGGGCACGTGGGCCGCTTCCTCCCGCGTGGCACTCACCACGAGGATGCCGGTGCTACTCATCACGCTCTCCCGGTTCCGGGACGCCGCCGGTGGGCGCCCGAGCCACATCCTGCCGTGCCGATTCGCGGTGCTGCACACCCGACCCGCGCTCGCTACAGTTCTGCCATGGCAATTTCGCGTGCCCAGATCATCGCTGAACTCGGCGTGGAGCCGACGATCGATCCGGCAGCCCAGATCCGCAACCGCGTGCAGTTCATCAAGGACTACCTGCGCTCCACCCCCGCGAAGGGCTTCGTGCTCGGGATCAGCGGCGGGCAGGACAGCACGCTGGCCGGGCGGCTGACGCAACTGGCGACCGAGGAACTGCGCGTGGAGGGCCATGCCGCCGAGTTCGTCGCGGTCCGCCTGCCGTACGGCTCGCAGTTCGACGAGCACGACGCGCAGGTCGCGTTGACATTCATCGCGCCGGACCGCTCGCTGACCGTCAACGTCAAGCCCGGCGCGGACGCGACGGCGGGCGAGGCGTCGGAGGCGATGCGCGAGATCCTCGGCGACGGTGGACGCCTGCGAGACTTCGTGCGCGGCAACATCAAAGCGCGCGAGCGGATGATGATCCAGTACGCGATTGCCGGCGAACTGGGCTACCTCGTCGTCGGTACCGACCACGCCGCGGAGGCGCTCACCGGGTTCTTCACCAAGTTCGGTGACGGCGGCGTGGATCTCACCCCTCTCACCGGGCTCACCAAGCGGCAGGGCGCGGCCCTGCTTCAGGAACTCGGCGCGCCCGACTCCACATGGCGGAAGGTGCCCACAGCCGACCTCGAGGACGACCGTCCGTCACTGCCCGACGAGGTGGCCCTGGGCGTCACTTATCACCAGATCGACGACTTCCTCGAGGGCAAGGACGTCGCCGACGACGTGGCGGCCACGCTCGAGCGGATGTTCGCGAACACCCGCCACAAGCGCACGGTGCCGGTGACGCCGCTCGACACGTGGTGGCGCGAGGACTGACCCGAACCGACCAGGGGGAATCGTGGCGACATATCTGGTGGCGGGCGGCACGGGAGTCGCGGGCCGGTCGGTGGTGGCCGAGTTGGTGCGCCGCGGGCAGACCGTGCGGGTCCTGAGCCGTCACGCGGCGACGCCGGCCGCCGAGGTGGAGCACGCGGCCGGCGACCTGATCACGGGCGACGGACTCGCGGACGCCATGGACGGCGTCGACGTGGTGGTCGATACGACCGACGGCAAGACCCGCGCCACCAGGGCGGTGTTCACGACCGGGGCGGCGAATCTGCTGTCGGCGGCCCGCGACGCGGGAGTCTCCCGTGCGGTGCTGCTGTCGATCGTGAACGTGGACCGCGGGACGTTCGGCTACTACCGGGCGAAGACCGCGCAGGAACGCGTCTACGCCGAGGCGTCGGTGCCGACGCAGGTGGTGCGGGCGACGCAGTTCCACGAGTTCGTGCCGATGCTGTGCGCTCCGACGTCGAAGCTGGGGCTGATCCCGGCGTTCACCGGCACCCGCTTCCAATCGATCGACACCTCGGACGTCGCCCGCGCCCTGGTCGACGCGGCCCACGAGGGCACGGTGTCGCCGGATCCGATCGTCGTCGGCGGCCCGCAGGTACTCACGATGCGCGAGATGGCGGCCGCGTGGAAGGCGTCGACGGCTGCACGCGGACGGGTGACGAGCCTGCGGATGCCCGGCGGGATGGGCGCGTTCTGGCGGAACGGCTGGAATCTGGTTCCCGACAACCACTTCGGAACAGTGACGTTCGATCAGTGGCTGGCCGGACGGTAGCTGCGCTCAGCCGCCCGCGAACGGCGGGAGAACGTCCACCTGCGACCCGAGGGCGCCGGCGGGATCGCGCGTGAGTTCGGAGTCGACGAGATACGCGGCCACTGCGAGGATCTTCTCCATCCGCTGCCCGTAACGTTCGACGAGCACTTCCCGCAGCCGCGCCAGGTCTGCGTCGGCGGGCAGCGTCAGCGTCTCCTCGGCACGATCGGCGGCCTCGGCCGCTGCCGCGAAGTACCGCACCTGCACGGTCCGAACCGCTTCGAGGGTGTCAGCCACCGATTGCTCCCATGCTCCGTTGCGGCGGAACGAAACCCGCCGCGTTGATGCCGTGACCGGCCCACTTGTTCCACATCGCCGCTCGCCACAGCTCCGCGAGGTCCTCGTCCTCTGCGCCGGACCGCAGCGCGTCACGCAGGTCCACCTCTCGGTCGCTGAACAGGCACGACCGGACGGTCCCCTCGGCGGTGAGCCGAGTGCGGTCGCAGTCCTCGCAGAACGACCGCGTGACCGACGCGATGATCCCGACGGTGGCCGGGCCGCCGTCCACCGACCACTCCTCGGCAGGCGCGGACGGATCGTCGCGGCCGACCTCACGGAGATCGAAGCGTTCACCGAGCACATCGAGGAGCATCCGCGCGTCCACCATGTTCTCGCGCGCCCACTCGTGGTCGGCGTCCAGCGGCATCTGCTCGATGAACCGGAGCGCGCACCCCGAGTCGAGGCACCACTGCAGGAGTTCGGCTGCACCACCGAGTGTTTCCCGCATGAGCACCGCATTGATCTTCAGCGGTGCGAGTCCCGCGGTCTGCGCGCCGCGGATTCCCGCGAGCACCGACTCGAGCCGGTCGCGGCGGGTCAGTTCCGCGAAATGCGCGCGGTCGACGGTGTCGAGCGAGACGTTGATCCGGGTGAGACCGGCGCGGGCGAGCGCGTCGGCGCGATGCTCGAGCCCAACCGCATTGGTGGTCATCGACAGCGGGACACCGGGCACGCGTTCGGCGCACCCGGAAACGATCGCCTCGAGATCGCGTCGCATGAGTGGTTCGCCGCCCGTGAACCGAACCTCCCGTACGCCCAACCGGTGCACCGCGATGCCGACCAGTCGGACGATCTCGTCGGCGGTGAGGAGTCGGCCGGACGGTATGGCGGGCAGGCCCTCCGCGGGCATGCAATAGGTGCACCGCAGCGAGCACTTCTCGGTGATGGACACCCGCAGGTCACGCGCGGTCCGACCGAAGGTGTCGATCAATTCGGGCACGTCGGGTCGACCGATCGACGGCGGGGCGGTGCGCACGGTGGGGATACCGACGTCGACCGCCGCCCCTGTCCGTGTCGTCGCCGCTGTCATTCCACCAGTATGCCGCCGCCGGGTCCGCCGAGTGCGGTGAAGATCCCGGTCCGGGTGCCTAGGATTGGCTGTCATGGCACAACGTCCCGGTGCACGATCCGTCGAAGACCATGCCGCCGACGTGGCCGACCTGCTCGCGCCGATGCTCACACGGCCGTCCGAGACCATCCGACTCGACGACGCGCTGGGCCGTGTCCTGTCGTACGACATCTCCTCCCCCGTCGATCTGCCGCTGTTCCGGAACTCGCAGATGGACGGCTTCGCGGTGGACGCGGCGTCGGTGGCCACGGTTCCGGCCACACTGCCGATCGCGGGGACCGTCGCGGCCGGCCCCGCCCGCCCGGCCGACCACGTGCCGGGGACCGCGGTGCGGATCATGACCGGGGCCGTCCTGCCCGCCGGCACGGAAGCCGTTGTGCCGGTGGAGGACACCGAGGTCGACGGCGAGAAGGTCACCGTGTTGCGGTCACGGACGGCGGGTGAGTTCGTGCGGGAGCGCGGCAGCGACGTGCGGGCCGGGATGCTGCTCCTGTCCGCCGGAACCCTGCTCGAACCACGACATCTCGGGGTGCTGGCCGCGGTGGGGTTGGCATCGGTGGCGGTGTGGACCCGCCCGCGGGTCGCGGTGATCACGACGGGTGCCGAACTGGTCGACGCCGGCGCCACCCCCGATCCCGGACAGATTTTCGACTCCAACGGCGCCGCGCTGTCGGCGAGTCTGCGTGCGAACGGTGCCGAGGTGTCGGTGGTGGACCGCAGCAGCGACGAGCCGGACGCGTTCCGCGCGTGCCTGCGCCGCGCGGTCGCCCGCGCCGAACTGGTGATCACGTCGGGCGGCGTGTCGATGGGCGACTACGAGGTGGTCAAGGACGTGCTCGCCGGACTCGGCGCGCAATTCGGTCCGGTCGCGATGCAACCGGGTGGACCGCAGGGCTCGGCGCTGGTCGACGAGATCCCGGTACTGACCTTTCCGGGCAACCCGGTGAGCACGATGGTCTCGTTCGAGGTGTTCGTCCGACCGCTGCTGCGCCGCGCGGCCGGTCTGCCTGCGGTTCCCACCGAGGACGCGGCGCTCGACCACGCCGTCACCTCGGTCCCCGGCAAACGGCAATTCCTGCGCGGCCGCCGCACCGACTCGGGGGTGGAGGTGGTGTCCGGTCCCGGTTCGCACCTCGTGGCGGCGCTCGCCTGGGCCGATGTGTTGATCGACGTTCCCACCGATGCGGCATCCCTCGCCGCGGGTGATCGAGTGAAGGTGTGGCCCCTGTAGTGAGCGAGCAGAACATGACCGAACTGAGCCATCTGGACGGCGAGGGCCGGGCCCGGATGGTGGACGTGAGCGCGAAGGCCGACACGACGCGGATCGCCGTCGCCGGCGGCGAACTCGTGACCACGCCCGAGGTGATCGCCCTGGTGCGGGCCGACGACATGCCGAAGGCCGACGTCCTGTCGACGGCACGGATCGCCGGCATCTCGGGTGCGAAGAAGACGTCCGAACTCATTCCGCTGTGCCACCAGTTGGCACTGTCCTCGGTGAAGGTCGAGTTCGGTTTCACCGAGTCGTCCATCACGATCGAGGCCACCGCGAAGACGAAGGGCCCCACGGGCGTCGAGATGGAGGCGCTCACCGCGGTCGCGGTCGCCGGCCTCACCCTGCACGACATGGTCAAGGCGGTGGACCCGGCCGCCACGCTCGACGGCGTCCGACTGCTGACGAAGGAGGGCGGCAAGCGCGGGCACTGGCGACGCGACGAGAACCGTTCGCAGGCCGCCCAGCCGACGGAGCCGCAGCGCGAGGTACGCCCCGGTTCGGCGACGGTGCTGGTCGCGTCGACCGGCGGCGCGCGCGGCACCCGTCCCGACACGACGGGCCCGACGATTGCCGCGTGGCTCGAGTCGCGGGGGCACACGGTGCGCGGCCCCCTCGTCTACGCGGACGCCGACATCGCGGCAGGCCTGGCCGACGCGCTCGCCGACTCCCCCGCGCTGGTGATCACCACCGGAGGGACAGGCGCCTCCCCGACCGATGCGACGCCGGAGGCGACCCTCGCCGTGCTGGACCGGGAGCTGCCGGGAATTGCCGAGGAGATGCGCCGGCGCGGCACCGAGGTGACCCCGCACGCGTCGCTCAGTCGTGGTGTCGCGGGTGTGTGCGACCGCACCCTGATCGTGAACCTGCCCGGCTCGCCGGGCGGCGTCGAGGACGGGTTGGCGGTGCTCGATCCGGTACTCGACCACCTGCTCGCCCAGATTGCGGGCGGGGGCGCACACGATGAGTGACGTGTTCGCCCGCATTTCGGAACAGCCCCTCGATCCCGCCGTCGTCGACACAGCCGTCGCCGGACCGGAACACGGCGCGGTGGTGATGTTCACAGGTGTGGTCCGCGATCACGACGGTGGCCGGTCGGTGTCGGCGCTCGAGTATCAGGCGCACCCGGACGCCGAACGGTTCCTGCTGCAGTGCTGTGACGAAGTCGCCGAGCGCACCGGCCTGCCCGTCGCGGCGGTACATCGCGTGGGCCCCCTCACCATCGGTGACCTGGCATTGGTCGCCGCGGTGGCCGCACCGCACCGCGCCGAGGCTTTCGCGGCCTGCGCCGAACTGGTGGAGCGGATCAAGGCCGAGGTGCCGATCTGGAAGCGGCAGACGTTCGCCACCGGCAGGTCGGAATGGGTGGGCCTGTAGCCCCTGGAGTGATCGCCCCGACACTGCCGCCGGTACCTCGAGCGGGTATGCTCGGGTGTACTGGACGTCCGCTTGCGAGACGTCCAGCGTCGTAGAACGCTTCATTTCGCGCCGGATCCGAGCATCTGTTCGAGGTGCACCAGCACAAGCATTTCTTGCGGCGATCGATCTTGCCTCCCGGCAATGTCGCCACCTTGTGCAGGCCGTGCACCGGGATCTTCCCGGCCGTAGGCGTGCATGACGAATGCCCGAAAGGCACCGACAAACTTGTCCACCAGCGTCATCACCCCGTCCGACGAATCTGCCACGGCCAGCTTCGAATCTCTCGGCGTCCCCGCACCGATCGTCTCCGCTCTCGCGGACGGCGGTATCACCGCCCCGTTCCCCATCCAGGTCGACACCCTGCCCGACACCCTTGCCGGCCGGGACGTCCTGGGCCGCGGCAAGACCGGCAGCGGCAAGACCCTCGCGTTCTCGATTCCGCTCGCGACCCGTCTGGCGGGCGGCAAGCGCCGCTCCGGCAAGCCGCGCGGCCTCGTGCTCGCCCCCACCCGCGAGTTGGCGACACAGATCACCGCGACGCTCGAGCCCCTCGCCGACACGCTCGGCCTGCGCGTCACCACGATCTTCGGCGGCGTCTCGCAGCACCGTCAGGTCAAGGCCCTCGAGGGCGGCGTCGACATCGTCGTCGCCTGCCCGGGCCGGCTCGAGGACCTGATGAAACAGGGCTTCGTCAAGCTGGACGCCGTCGAGATCACGATCCTCGACGAGGCCGATCACATGGCCGACCTGGGCTTCCTGCCCGGCGTCACCCGCATCCTCACCGCGACGCCCACCGGCGGTCAGCGACTGCTGTTCTCGGCGACGCTGGACAACGGTGTCGACAAGCTGGTCAAGCGGTTCCTGCAGAACGAGGTCCTGCACTCGGTGGACGAGGCGAACTCGCCCGTCGCGGCTATGACCCATCACGTGTACGACGTCGCCGGCGTCGACGCCAAGAAGGCCCTCATCCACAAGCTGGCATCGGGCCAGGGTCGACGCATCCTGTTCATGCGCACCAAGCACCAGGCCCGCAAGCTGGCGCGTCAGCTCACCGAGTCCGGCATCCCGTCGGTGGACCTGCACGGCAACCTGTCGCAGAACGCCCGCGACCGGAACCTGGCTGCGTTCTCGGAGGGCTCCGCGCGCGTGCTGGTCGCGACCGATGTCGCCGCACGCGGCGTGCACGTCGACGAGGTGGAACTCGTCGTCCACGTCGATCCGCCGGCCGAACACAAGGCGTACCTGCACCGTTCGGGCCGCACCGCGCGCGCCGGCAGCGCCGGTGACGTCGTCACGATCGTGCTGCCCGAGCAGCGCAAGGACCTCTCGGCCCTCATGCGCAAGGCGTCGATCAAGGTGACGCCCATCCAGGTGACCGCGGACTCCGCGTCCGTGCTCGACCTCGTCGGCGAGCCCGCACCGCATGTGGCCCCCGCACCCAAGACGGACAAGCCCGCCGGTGACAGCCGTCGCCAGGGACAGGGACAGCGTCCCGCTCGTGCCGGCGGCGGCCAGGGCGGCCGCCAAGGCCAGGGCGGGCAGGGTGGTCGCAGCCGTGGGCCGCGCGCCGAAGTGACCGGTGGAGCCGGTGGCCAGGCCGGTGGCGGTCGTCGCCGCTCGGGCGGTCGCCCGGGTTCGGCCGCCGGCAGCGGATCCGCGGCCGGTTCGGCCGGTGGGTCGACGGGCGGCGGCTCGCGCCGCCGCCGCGGCTGACCTCTTCTAGAAGCGTTCCCAGTGGATCGCGTCGGACAGGTCCCGACGCGTCCGCCAACCGAAGCGTTCCAGGTCGGGAACTTCCTGGAACTGCTCGACCTTGCCGACACACAGCCACGCGATGGGACGGACCGGCCCAGGGATGTCGAGCATGTCGGTGAGGTACTCCTCGTCGTAGAACGACACCCAGCCCACGCCGATGTTCTCGGCGGCCGCTGCCAGCCAGAGGTTCTGGATGGCGAGCACCGCCGAGAACAGTCCGGTGTCGTCGATGGTGTGCCGACCGAGGATGTTCTGGCCGCCGCGCGCCGGGTCGTACGTGACGACGATGCCCGTACCGCTTTCGCGAATGCCCTCGATCTTGATGGGGTCGAACGTCTTTCGACGGTCTGCCGGTAGCGAGTCGGCGAACGCGCGGCGGCGGTCGGCGACGTGATCGGCGAAGGTGTCGAGGGTGTCCTGGTTGCGGACGACGATGAAGTCCCACGGCTGGGTGTTGCCGACGCTCGGGGCCGCGTGCGCCGCACCGAGCACACGCTGCAACGTCTCGTCGGGGATCAGTTCGCCACTGAACTCGGCGCGGACGTCACGGCGTCGGCGGATGGCTTCGTACACGGAAACGAGGGATTCGGTCACGCCTCCACGGTAGCCGCCCCACCGAACGCGCCCGCCGCGATCTCGTCAGGCGTCGACCGTGTACCGGTGCACGCCCATCATGGTGTCGCTCTCGAGGTGGTCGGCCTCGGGTTCGACGCACGCGTCGAGCACCGCATCCACCGCGTCCGGGTCGAGATCCGTTCCGATCACGACCAGTTCGGTACGCCGGGGCTCCCCCGCCACCCAGCGTCCCGGGTGGAAACTGATGTGGTCACCGACCACCTGCAACAGGAACTTCTGCTGATAGCCGGGCACACCGAAGTAGACGAAGCCCTTGATCCGGTAGACGCCGGGCGGCTGCTTCTCGAGGAACCGGATCAGCCGGCGCGGGTGCATCGGCAGGTCGGACGTGAACGTGACGCTGTCGTACATCGCATGGATGTGCTGATCGTGCTGCCCACCGCACTCACCACACTGGTCGGACGGCTCGTCGGCGCCGAGGAGCAGGTCGTCGAACGACAACTGCTGTCCGGGTCGAGACACCGGGCGGGGCGTGCGATCGAACAGCAGACCGGGATCGACGCGCCCCCGCACAGTGGACAGCACCGCGGCGCGCGGATTGATGCGGCACACGTCGGCGAGCAGGAGGTCGTGGGCATCGGCGTCGATGCGATCGGTCTTGTTGAGCACGACGAGGTCGGCGATCGCGACATGCTGGTCCAGTTCGGGGTGCCGCTGGCGGCTGCTCTGATATTCGGCGCCGTCGACGAGCATCACCAGGCCGCCGTACGTGATGTAGGGGTTCTCGCTGGCGAGTACGAGCCGAATCATGTTGCGCGGTTCCGCGAGCCCGCTGGCTTCGACGACGATGACGTCGATCTCCGACTTGCGATGCGCGAGCTTGTTCAGCATCTCGTCCATGTCGCTGACGTCGACGGCGCAGCACAGGCATCCGTTGCTGAGGGCCATCATCGAATCGACCTGTCCCGCAACCATCATCGCGTCGATGTTGACCGAGCCGAAGTCGTTGACGATCACCCCGATGCGGGTACCGCCGTTGTTGCGCAGAAGGTGGTTGAGCATCGTCGTCTTCCCCGATCCGAGGAATCCGGCCACGACGACGACAGGGATCGACCGAGGATCCCGCTTCTTCACCACCCCGACCTCCACGCCACCGACAACACCGACGAGTAATCGTACAAGCCTCGCAGCTCCGAGATGTCGTGGGCGCGTGGTCCCGGTCACCGACCCCGGCCATCTACGTAGAACCACCGTAGTGCCGGAACCGACAGCGCGATTCCGTTCGACGAGGTGCCCGCGCGCGGCGCGTCGTTGCCGTCCGATCACAGCACCACGATCGCCGTGTACTGCATGTCGGGCAACATGAGCGCCACCGCCGCGGCTGACCTGGCTCAGTCGGGGTACACCGATGTCGTCGAACTCGACGGCGGCATGCGGGCATGGGTGGCCGACGGACGCGAATTGCCGCCTCCGGCATCCTGATCCACCACCGTCCGTTTCGACGGATTCGGGCCGCGTGCAACAATGCCCCGGTCAGGTGATGACGAAAGAGGAAGCCGGTGCAAAACCGGCGCGGTCCCGCCACTGTAATCGGGGAGCGACCCTTCACTTGCCACGGCCGACAGGCCGGAAGGCGGAGGGAAGTGCCGATCCGAGAGCCAGGAGACTCCCGTCATCGCAATCTCCTATTCGGGGCGGATTTCCCCGAGAGAGGTGGCCGGTCCACCATGCTGTTCACCGCATCGTCCCCAAGATTCGCTGTTGCGCGTCGTGTCACGATCGCGCCGGACGACTCTCTCCACATCCACGCCTGACGTCCCGATTCCGTCCCGGAACACCGTCGGCTTTCGTTAGGCTGGCCTCGTTCGTCAGGTCGCCCGTGCGCCTGTTCAGGCACACACGAGAACGAGTCGAGCCGACGGCCGACCGTCCCGCTCACCTGTGGAGAACACATGTCCCAACGGTCCACGACCGCTGCGCTTTCCGTCCTTGCCGTGGCGACCCTCGCGCTCACTGCCTGTTCGTCTGCCGAGTCGCAGACGAGCGGTGCCGCGCAGGGTGGCGACGCCTGCATCACCGACTTCGACGCGAGCACCGACTACTTCCCCGACAAGTCGTCGGTGTCGGACGCGAAGAATTTCACGCTCGAATACCACGACAGCTACCAGGTGCTCACGGTGAACCAGCCGTACCCGGGTGGCGCCCCGGAGTCGTACGTACTGGTCAAGTGCGGCGCGCCGGATCCGGCGCTGACCGGCGACCTCGCCGCGGCACCGAAGATCACGACGCCGATCACCAGCCTGTATTCGGCGTCGACCACGCACCTTCCGCTCATGACAGAACTCGGTCAGGTCGACGTCCTCACGGGTGTCGCAAACGCCGGATTCGTCTCCGACCCCACGGTGCGTGAGCGCATCGACGCCGGCAAGGTCGTCGAGTACGCGCCCGGCCAGACCGTGAACACCGAGAAGGTCGTCGCGGACGATCCGGACGTCCTGATGACCGGCGGCACCGACGATCCTTCGTACGCGAAGCTGCGGTCGGCCGGCATTCCCGTCGTAGCCAACGCCGAGTACCTCGAGTCGACCGCCCTCGGGCGCGCCGAGTGGATCAAGGCGATGGCTGCCCTCACCGGCACCGAAGCGCAGGCAGCAGAGGCGTACTCGCGGATCCGCAGCGACTACGACGAAGTGGCGGCCAAGGCGCAGGGCGCGCAACCGAGCGCCGTCCTGCCCGGCACGATGTACCAGGGCACGTGGTACATGCCGGCCGGCGGCAGCTACATCGGCGGTCTCGTGAGCGACGCGGGCGGCAGCTACCCGTGGCAGAACGACCCCGCCACCGGCAGCCTGCAGCTGAACTTCGAGTCCGTGTACGCGCAGGCAGGCACGGCGCCCACGTGGTTCGTGACCAGTTCGTGGGAGACGACGGCCGACGCGGTCGCCGAGGATCCCCGCTACGGTCAGCTCGCGGCGGTGAAGGACGGCGCGATCTGGTCGGCGACGAAGGCGATCGGCCCCACCGGCGGCAACGACTTCTACGAGCGCGGCGTCACCCGCCCCGATCTGGTACTCGCTGACGTCGTCGCGATCCTGCACCCGGATCTGATGCCGGACCACGAGTTCGTGTTCTACCGCCAGGTGCCGCGGGCATGACCACGCTCCTGTCCCGTCCGCCGGCCCCGCTCACCGGGCCGGCGGACGGGAGGGGGCTGCCGACGACACCGCGGGCGTTCTCGCGGCGAACCGCGGTGACGCTGGCACTGCTGGCCGCGTCGACGGTCGTGCTGTTCGTGCTGGCGCTGGCGCTCGGCCCGGTGCGTGTCCCTCTCGCCGACACCGTCCGGGTTCTCGTCGGCGCCGCGCCCTCCGATCCGCGCTGGCAGGTAGTGGTCCACGAACTACGTCTGCCCCGCGCCGTCACCGCCGTCCTCGTCGGGGCCGCGCTCGGAGTCGCCGGCCTGCAGATGCAGACGCTGCTCCGCAACGCGCTCGCCGACCCGTTCGTGCTCGGCGCCAGCTCGGGAGCGAGCCTCGGTGTCGCGCTGGTCGTCGTGGCCGCGGGAGGCGCCGGCGCCGCCTCGTTCACGTCGGGTTTCGCGGGGGCGGGACGTGCGGGGGTGGTGGCCGTGGCCGCCACCGGGGCCGCCGTCGTTCTGCTGCTGGTGCTGGCGCTCTCGCACTGGGTGAAGAACGCGGTGACCCTGCTCCTGATCGGCGTGATGGTCGGCTCGGCCACCACTGCGATCGTGAGCGTGCTGCTGGTGTACACCGATCCCCAACGCGCACAACAGTTCCTGCTGTGGGGGCTGGGCAGCTTCGCCGCGACCACGTGGGGCGATCTCGCGCTGATGACACCGATCGTCGTCGCGTGCATCGGTGTCGCGCTGGCCACGGTTCGGCCGCTCAACGCGCTGCTCCTCGGCGAGGGTTACGCCCGCACGATGGGCATCGACGTGCGCCGCGCCCGCCTCGTCACGCTGCTCACCGCATCGCTGCTGGCGGGAGTGACCACCGCGTTCTGCGGCCCGATCGGCTTCCTGGGGCTCGCCGTCCCCCATCTGTCCCGCCTCGCGGTCGGCACGTCCGACCATCGATCCCTGATGCCGACCGTGATCCTGATGGGGTCGGCCGTGGCACTCGCGTGCGGCATCGTGAGCCAGGTGCCGGGCAGCGACTCCGTCCTCCCACTCAACGCCGTCACCGCCCTGATCGGCGCACCGATCGTGGTGACGATCCTCGTCCGCAGCAGACGCGGCGTCGGGGGTGCGCTGTGAACGACATCGCCCTGGACCTCGCCGACGTCGCCGTCGGCTATCACGCCCGCCGCGCGCTCCGCCCGACCACGACGCGGACCGTCGCGTCCAAGATCGACGCGGTCGCACGACGCGGCGAGCTGACCGTGCTGCTCGGCCCCAACGGCAGTGGCAAATCCACGCTGCTGCGCACGCTGTGCGGTCTGCAACCCGCTCTCACCGGGTCGATCACGTTGTCCGGCAAGGATCTGCGCACCATGGCCGCCGACGACGTCGCCCGCGCGATCGCCGTCGTGCTCACCGACCGCGTCGACCCAGGCATGCTGTCGGCCCGCGAACTGGCCGGCCTCGGCCGCACACCACACCTCGGCCTGGGCGGCCGGATGAGTGCCCGCGATCACATCGTCGTCGAGTGGGCGCTCGAGGCGGTCGGGGCAGCGCACCTCGCCGATCGACCGGCGAGCGAACTGTCCGACGGCGAACGCCAGCGGGTCCTCACCGCTCGCGCCCTCGCCCAGGAACCGACACTGCTGATTCTCGACGAGCCGACGGCCTTCCTGGATGTGCCGTCCCGGGTCGCTCTGGTCGAACTCATGCGGCGGGCAGCGCGTGAACACGGACTCGCGGTGGTGATGTCGACGCACGACCTCGAACTGGCCCTGCGCGTCGCGGACCATGTGTGGCTGCTCGACCGTTCGGGCCGGCTGTCCACCGGCACACCCGAGCAACTCGCACTGGACGGCAGGATCGGCGCCGTGTTCGATTCGCAGTCACTGAGATTCGATGTCGGTTCCGGGGTGTTCGCGCTGCGTTCCACGCACGAGTCCCCACTCCGAGCCAGGGTTCGCGCACCCGAACCCACGGCATCGACGTTGGGCAGGCTGCTGGGCCGCGAGGGCGTCGTGGTGATCGGCGACGACGGCCCGGCAGACCTGCAGGTCGATGCGCGCGAGGGTGTCGTCGTCCATCATGCGGGGCAGGGCCTTCCTGTCGACGGACTGGATGCGCTCCCCCGTGCCCTGCGCGCGCTCCCGCTCTCCGAACTGACGCTGACGTCCTCGGACACCGTCACGACGATCTTGGCGGATCTGGCCGGCCTCGGACCCTACTTCACCGCCACCACCGGCGATTCCGGGTCGGGCGACTGGCGGCCCGTGCGCGATCTGTACACCGACGCGGCCGCACTCGCCGACGTCGTCGGGCACGTCGGTTCCCGCATCGGGTCCACCGAATACCGGGTCGCGGCGTCCACGCTGTTCCTCGGCTATGCGGCCCGACTGTGGTCGCTCACCCTCGGCGGCATCGTCCGGGGCCGCATCCTGCCGGACATCGACGGACTGGTGTGGCGCGACGTCGACGGCCGGATCGACCTGCACGTGCGCGAGCCGATCGGCTGGGAGGGTGGCGATCTGGTCGACCTGGCGCGAGAGACGGTCGTGGACCGTCACCTCGCACCGATGATCGCCGCGATCCGCGCCGCCGAGCCGATGTCGGAACGGCTGCTGTGGGGCAATGCGGCGTCGGCGCTGATCGGTGCCGCCCGGGTACTCGACGGCGAGACCCGAACAGCCGCTGCGGGACTCGCCGAGACGATCCTGCTCGATCCGAGACTGGTCGACACCGTCGACCGGGAAGGCACCGGCTTTCGGCGTCGAAGCTGCTGCCTGTTCTATCGCACACCCGTCTCCGGCTACTGCGGGGACTGCGTTCTCACCCGTCCGAACGAACCCGAGGAGAAGGAGGAGTCGGCATGACCACCGCACAACCCGAAGAGGTCGAGCCGTCGATCGTCGTCACCGAAAGCGGCGGACGCGAACAGCGTTGGCCCATCCCGGCGGACGAGAACTCACTGCTGCAGCTGATCCATCTACTGTTCGACGAGTACTGGGACGACATCTGGTTCGGCATCCTCATGGAGGGTGCGGCGTGGGAGGTCGCCGCGCCCAATGCGCCGAAGCGGATCTCGATGTTCGACGGCTACGCCACGATCGACTTCGGCCGCTGGCACTTTCACCTGTGCATCGGCGAGCACAACGACAGTGGGCCGGAGTTGGGCCGGATCCGCCGATGCTCACGTGCCGAGCTGTACCGGAGCCTCGGCGCCGACGGCACTCCGCACTCGTGGGGCGTCCGGTTGTTCAACGGCCGCGACGAACAGATGATGACCGCCATGCTGCCGAACCCGTTCCTGACGAAGACGCAACAGATCCGCGACGAGCTCGATTTCTCGCAGCTCGAACTGTGGGACCGGCTGCGCCGGCAATACCTCGGGATCGGACCGGACGCGCTGGATCGTCAGGGCAAGGGGTACGGCCGACACGACGGCTGACCAGCCAATATGGTCGTTAGACCGACACGACGTGCCCCCGACCACAAATTGCACTACAGTACAAAAACGTTGCCCCTCCCCCCTGGGCAGCAACGGCGCTCGTCCGGCTTTCCCCCCTGTCCGGATGAGCAGTCGGGTGGTGGCGCGTGAGAACACTCCGCGCCACCACCTGGCACCGTCCCCGCGCGGCTGACAGGATGCGCGGATGATCCTCGAACACGCACCGGTGCAGGTGAAGCCCGGCCAGGAATCCGAATTCGAAGCAGCATTCGGTCAGGCCAAGCAGATCATCGCCGCCATGCCCGGATTCCGGCGGCTGAGTCTCTCCCGATGCATCGAACGCCCCGACGCCTACCTACTCCTGGTCGAGTGGAACACCCTCGAGGACCACACCGAAGGCTTCCGGGGCTCGCCCGAGTACCTGGAGTGGCGCCGGCTTCTGCACCACTTCTACGACCCGTTCCCCACCGTCGAGCATTACGCGGCCGTCGACCACGCCTGATGCGGCGCACCGGTCAACCCCGCCGCAGTCGTGTTCCGCACAGCGGACCGTTCGACGAGACACGCGCCACAATCTGGTTTACGGTCGATCCGCCGTCCTTAGCCAATCGAAGGTTTGCTTGGTGACGGCTATCGACATCCGGCCCCGGTGCCGGTACGGAACACAACAGAGGAGTAAAAATGGGTTCGTCTGACGCAGATCTCGCGCTGATCAAGCAGATTCAGCCGGTCGTGAGCGGCATCGGCACCGTCGTCGGCGGCATCGGCGCCATCCTGAGCCTCATCGGCGCGATCGCCGCCCTCGGCTGATTCGTCAGCCGTAGTCTCGAAACCCCCGACCCGTCCCCGGACGGATCGGGGGTTTCCTCGTTCGAGGCGACAAGGCGCCCACCGCGAGACCGGACACGAGAACTTCGGCACCGATTCCTGCCGCTCCCCTCATCGCCGCGCCGCGTCTGCAATCGGCGGCGCGGCGTGACCAGAACCGGAGCGGCAGCATCGGGAATACGAAAAACTCCGGTTCACGATCGAATGATCGTGAACCGGAGTTCGAAGTGGAGCTAAGGGGATTCGAACCCCTGACCCCCACACTGCCAGTGTGGTGCGCTACCAGCTGCGCCATAGCCCCGTGTTGATTTGTTCTCAGCGCTTCGGGAGTGACTCCCTCGTGCTGAAAGAAAGTTACACCATCGCCGTCGCGGGCTACAAATCGGCAGGTCAGCCGCCATGGACCCTCGGCGGCCGACCACGGTGGCCGACCCCGTCAGGGCCGGCCACCTCGGGCTCCTACTGAGAAACCTGCGAGACCCAGTCCGGATCGCCCAGGGCGTCGATGACCTGACCGTTGTGCACGACGGCCGGAGTGCCGGTGGCACCCGACGCAGCGAGTGCCTGGCGTCCCGTCTCGGCGTCCGCTGCTGCCTGCTGCATGCGCTCACCGCTGGTGATGCAGTTGACGGCGGCCTCGTTGGCACCGGCGTCCTTCGCGAGCTTCGCGAGGTCCTCGTTCGACAGATCCGACTTGCCGCTCTCGGCAGGCTGGTTGGCGGGCGAGAACAGCTCACCGTGGAACTTGGAGTACGCGACGGCGTCACCGGTCTGCGCGACGCACTGCGATGCGGCCACGGCGCGCGTGGAGTAGTCGCCGCTGGCCGAGAGCCGGTTCAGGAAGTTGAGGATGTGGTAGTTGACGGCGAGCTTGCCCTCGTCGATGGCCTGCGCCACCTCCTGACCGTGCTTCTCCTCGAGCTGTGCGCAGTACGGGCACATCGGATCCTCGAACACGTCGATGGTGTTCGTGGCGTCCGGCAGGCCGAGGCGCACGACGCCGGCGTCGCCCATCGTCACCTGGACGGCGGAGTTCTGCACCGCCCCGTATCCCTCGTTGCGTGGCTTGTCACTGTCCCGCGTGAGGAGAATGCCGCCGATCACGAGTGCCGCGATCACGACGATCGCGAGACCGCCGACGATGTAGGTGGCCTTACTGGAGGTCGGTTGCGGGTTGTACTTCGCCGACTTCGGTTTCTTCGAACTCACTTCGCGTCCTTCGTCATGGGTGTGAGATCCGTGGGGAACTGACCGGAGCGCCCGCCGCGTGGCCGCGAGCAGGCACTACTCGTCTTCTACTCTGCCACCGTCGCCTGAGCGGGCACTGAGAACGGCGCGCGGGACCGCGGCCCGAGAGAGAACGGGCTGCGTGGGAATACGACGAGCCACACCGCCATCGCCAGGAACCCGACGTCCCGGGCTATTTCCTTGGCATAGTCCCAGCCGTCGACGTCGGCGACGCCCCCGCCGCCGAAGCATCCGCAGTCGATCGACAGGCCGCGCGCCCACACCGAGATGATGACGCCGATGAGGACGAGCAGCGCCGCCGACGACACGATCGCCGTGACCCGTACGCCCAGTCCGATGACCAGGAACAGTCCGAGCGCGATCTCGAGCATCGGCATCGTGTACGCGACGGGCCGGACAAGATCTTCCGGCAGCAGTTGGTAGGCCCGGACGGCGACGACGGTCTGCGTCGGGTCGATGAACTTGATCCACCCGGAGATCAGCCACACGGCGGCCAGACCGAGGCGCGCGAGGAGGCTCACTATGCGTATCCACACGCCGTACACGCTACCGAACAGGTATGCCTCAGCTTTCTAGATCATGTGCGTTTTCGCAGCTAGATTCGGCCGTGTGAACGATCAAGGTCACGATCCCGAGATGTCGAGTGCCTCGACGCCGCCGTCGCGGCCGCACGACTTCGACCACACGCACTCGGACGTGTCCGGCGGTTGGCTGCGGGCGGCGGTGTTCGGCGCGATGGACGGCCTCGTCACCAACACCTCGCTCATCGCCGGTGTCGGCGCTGCGGGCGTCGAGGCGCACACCGTGATCCTCAGTGGCGTCGCCGGTCTGGTGGCCGGCGCCTTCTCGATGGCCCTCGGCGAGTACACATCGGTGTCCACGTCCAACGAGCAGATCGACGCCGAGGTCCGGGTGGAGCGGCGCGCACTGCGCACGCACCCCGAGGCCGAGGAGGCGGAACTGGTCGAGACCTTCACCACGATGGGCATGAGCGAGGCGACGGCGACCGCGGCCGCCGAGGAGGTCCACGCGGATACCGAACGCGCGGTCAACATCCACATCACGCACGAGTTGGGCGTCGATCCCCGGGAGAAGCCGTCCCCGCTCGTCGCCGCGGGATCGTCGTTCGTGATGTTCTCGATCGGCGCGATCATCCCGCTGATCCCGTACCTGCTGGGCTTCGAGTCGCTGTTCGCCGGACTGGCGGTCGGCGGCCTCGGCCTACTGCTCGCGGGCGGGCTCGCGGCGCACTTCACCGACCAATCCAAGCTCCGCGGCGCCATCCGTCAGCTGCTGTTCGGGGCTATCGCGGTCGGTGCCACCTACATCGTCGGCGTGCTCATCGGGGTCGGTGTGAGCGGCTGACGCGCCCGCAGCCTCACGGCCGGACCCCTTGGGGACAACCACCCACAGCAGTACCGGTAGCAGCATGATCCCGCCGGTCACCGCCCATGCTGCCGCGAAGGACATCGATTCCGCGATCATCCCCGCCACGAGCGGGCCGGCGAAGCCACCGACGTCGCTGGTCATCTGGAACGCGGCCAGAAGCGGTCCGCCGCGTCGCTCGGATCCGACCACGTCCGCCACCGCCGCCTGCTGCGCCGGCCCCATGATGCCCGAGCCGATGCCGCTGATCGCCGTCGCGATGTAGAAGATGACGAGGTCGTCGGTCAGGCCCATCGTCATGGTCGACAGCCCGCAGACGAGAAGTCCGACGATGACGAACGGCTTGCGCCCGATGCGGTCCGACAACCGACCCGATCGCAACAGAACCAGGGCGTTGCCGACCGCGAACACGGTCAGCGCGATGGCAGTGGACGCAGTATCCCCGTCGAGGGCGGTGACGACGAACAGCGGCACGAGCGCGATCCGGACACCGAAGATCACCCAACCGGTTGCGAGGTTGGACCCAAGCGCCGCCCGGAACATCGGCGACCGCAGCCCCTCACGCAGCGTCATCGTGGTCAGGCCGCTGTCCACCTCGGGCACTGCGAGACGCGAGTTCCGGAGCGCGACGAACACCACGGCGGCAGCGACCACGAGCGCGACGGTGTAGATCGCGAACGGAACCCGCAGCCCGAACCGGGCGAACACGCCACCGAACAGCGGGCCCGTGATGGTGCCGATCAGGAACGATGCGGTGTAGATCCCCGACACCCGGCCGCGGCCCTGCCGCGGGGACATCCGGATCAGCAGGCCGAGCGCGGAGACGGTGAACATCGTGGAACCGATACCGCCGAGGGCCCGGAAGACGAGCAACTGCCAGTATTCGTTCGCAACGGTGCACGCGCCCATCGAAGCCGCCGTGATGAGCAGGCCGGACATGTAGGTGGGCCGCTCGCCCAGCTTCTGGACGAGTACGCCGCTCATGGGTGCGAACAGCAGTCGCATCAATGCGAAGACACTGATGACCGCGCTGGCCGCGGTGAGACCGACCCCGAAACTGCTGGCGAACTGAGGCAGCGCCGGGGCAACGATTCCGTACCCGAGAGCGACGATGAACGCCGACACGACGAGGACCCAGATCTCCTTGGGCAGCTTTGTGTCGGCTCCCGTCGCCGTGTCAGTGTTTCTCATTGCCGATAAATCTATCTACGTCGGTGAACGCGCGTTCAGCCCAGTCCCAGTGCCCGGGAAACAACATCCTGCGCGGCCGCTTGTACCTGCGCGAGATGTTCGGGGCCACGGAAGGATTCGGCGTAGATCTTGTAAACGTCCTCGGTGCCCGACGGGCGGGCCGCGAACCACGCGTTCTCGGTGGTGACCTTGAGCCCGCCGATGGCCGCGCCGTTGCCGGGCGCGGCGGTGAGCGTCGCGGTGACGGCCTCGCCAGCCAACTCGGTCGCGGTGACCTGTTCGGGAGAGAGCTTCGACAGCACCGCCTTCTGCTCCCGCGTCGCGGGGGCGTCGATCCGGGCGTACGCGGGGTCGCCGAACTGCCGGGTGAGTTCGCGGTACCGGGCCGACGGACTCCGACCGGTGACGGCCGTGATCTCGGCGGCCAACAGGGCCAGCAGGATTCCGTCTTTGTCGGTGGTCCACACGCTGCCGTCGTGGCGCAGGAACGAAGCGCCGGCGCTCTCCTCGCCGCCGAAGCCGAGCGAGCCGTCGAGCAGTCCCGGCACGAACCACTTGAAACCGACCGGCACCTCGACGACGGGACGCCCCAGCCCACCGGCGACGCGGTCGATCATGGACGAACTGACGAGGGTCTTGCCGATCTTGGTGGTCGGCGACCACCCGGCGCGGTACGTGTAGAGGTAGTCGATCGCGACCGCGAGGTAGTGGTTGGGATTCATCAGGCCGCCATCGGGGGTGACGATGCCGTGCCGGTCGGCGTCGGCGTCGTTGCCGGTCGCGAGATCGAATCGGTCGCGGGCGGCGATGAGCGAGGCCATCGCGTGCGGCGACGAGCAGTCCATGCGGATCCGGCCGTCGCCGTCGAGCGTCATGAACCGCCACGTGGCGTCGACGAGCGGGTTGACGACGGTGAGGTCGAGGCGGTGCCGTTCGGCGATGGCTCCCCAGTAGTCGACGGACGCGCCACCGAGTGGGTCTGCACCGATCCGCAATCCGGACGCCCGGATCGCGTCGAGGTCGACGACGCTCGGCAGGTCGTCGACATACTGGGCCAGGTAGTCGTACCGCCCGGCCGACGCGAGTGCCCGCGCCAGCGGTACCCGGGCGATCTCGGACAGCCCCGTGCGGAGCAAGTCGTTGGCACGGTCGGCGATCACGGTGGTGGCATCGCTGTCCGCGGGCCCACCGTGCGGCGGGTTGTACTTGAAGCCGCCGTCACGCGGCGGGTTGTGCGACGGGGTGACGACGATTCCGTCGGCGCGCGCGGCCGAGCCGGATGCATTGTGCCGCAGGATCGCGTGGCTCACCGCCGGCGTCGGCGTGAATCGGTCGCGTGAATCGATCACCACCGCAACATCGTTGGCCACCAGCACCTCGAGTGCCGTTGCCCACGCGGGCTCCGACAATGCGTGGGTGTCGCGGCCGAGGAACAGCGGTCCGGTGATGCCCTGCGCCGCGCGGTACTCGACGATCGCCTGCGTCGTCGCGAGGATGTGCGCCTCGTTGAATGCGGAGTCGAGGCTCGAGCCGCGATGTCCGGACGTACCGAACACCACCTGCTGCAACGGATCGGACGGATCGGGGGTGCGCGTGTAGTACGCGGACACCAGGTGCGCCAGATCCTCCAGATCCTCCGGCAACGCCACCTGTCCCGCTCGTTCGTGCACCATCGACCCCTCCGACTCTCATGCTGGAAACTCATGAACCATCGTGCCAGGGCGGGAAGCTACCGGCGCGTTCAAGCGGTGATCCGAAACCCCAGCCACGCGAATCCGATACCCACGGCGAGACTGGCCGCGACATAGAGGACGGACGTGACGGACCGGCCGACGCGGGTGAGGCCGACCGACTCGGTGGCGAACGTCGAGTAGGTGGTCAGTCCGCCGCAGAAGCCGGTACCCAGCAGCGCGAACACCGCGGGCGGCAGCGTCGCACCGGCGAGCAGGCCGAGGATCAGACAGCCGACGACGTTCACGACGAATGTCGGCACCGGGAAACTGGCGTACGACGACAGGTGCCGTCCGGCGAGATAGCGCGCCCCCGCGCCGACGCCGCCGCCGAGCGCGACCCACAGAACCGTCACGACGCCGTCTCGCGCCGACTGTGCCACGCCTCGCCGATTCCCATCCCGAGGCGGGCCGCCAGCAACGCCGGCAGCAGCGTCGCGAGGATGTAGACGACCGCCGATCCCGGGTTCTCCACGACGTCGACGGCGAAAGTCGAGAAGGTCGTGAATCCGCCGAGTACGCCGACGCCGAGGAACAGTCGCCACAACCGGTCGGGTCCGAGCACCGCCGCGAGAAGGCCGAGCAGCAGCGATCCGACGATGTTGATCATCAGCACCGTCCAGATTCCTGGGAACTGCTGCGCCAGCAGGTACCGCGTGCTCGCACCGATCGCGCCGCCGGCAGCGACGACCGCCAGCGTCCGCGTCTCCGTCATCGCCCCTCCTGTCTGCCGACCGGGAACAACTGTGGCAGACGCGGCCGGATCACGGAATCAGCGGCGCGGCGGCAGCGGCACGAAGTAGCTGGTGCGCTCCTGGTATTCGCGGTAGCCCGGGCGCCGCGCCATGTGCTGTTCCAGCAGGCGGGCACCGGTGGCGTAGACGAGGAAGTACGTCATCGCGAGGGGCGAGAGGATCGTGAGCACGCCCGGCCACGACTGTGCGGCTATCAGGAAGATGCCCCACCACACGCACGCGTCGCCGAAGTAGTTGGGATGCCGCGTCCAGCCCCACAATCCGCGGTCCATGATCGTGCCGCGATTCGACGGCTCCGCCTTGAACGCCGACATCTGTGCATCGCCGACGGATTCGAACACGACACCCACCAGCCACACTGCGACACCGAGGATCGTGAACACTCCTACCCCGCCGTGCGTGACGGCCGCGACCTGCACCGGCAGTGAGACGAACCAGAGGGCGAGCCCCTGCGTGAGGTAGATCTTGCGGATCGCCGTCCACGTCCGGTTGCCGCCCGCGTCGTCGAGCAGTTTCTCGTAGCGAGGGTCCTCGCCGTGTCCGCTGGTGCGCCGCGCCATGTGCGACGCCAGGCGCAGGCCCCACACCGCGACCAGCGCGGCGAGCAGCCAGCGCCGCCACGGGTCACCGTCACCGAACGCGGCCGCGACGAGCGCGATGACGACGAAGCCGGCGCCCCACGACACGTCGACGACGTTGTGTCGACCACGCGCGAACCCGAACGCCGCCGTGACGACCATGAGGATCGCCGCGGCGACCACGCTGGTGATGGTGACGAGCGCGAAACCGCCCCAGTCGAAGCCGTTCATCGCGCCGTCCACTCGGTCCGCTCGGGCACGTCGTCTCCCCCGGGCCGGACCGCGAGGATCTGATCGACACCCATGCGCCCGTCACGGAACGCCATGCCGCCGCCGACGAGATACAGCCGCCACACCCGGGCCGCCTCCTCACCCACCATCGCGACCGCGTCGTCCCAGCGCGACTCGAACGTGCGGTGCCACACAGCCACAGTGCGGACGTAGTGTTCGCGCAGCGCATGCACGTCCCGGATCTCGAGTCCCGCGTCCTCGATCAGCCCGACGGTCTCCCCCACCGGACGCATGAACATGTCGGGCGCGATGAAGGATTCGATGAACGGGCCGCCCCCGGGGTGCCGACCGGTGCGCGACATCTGCTGCACCAGGACCCGTCCGCCGGGGACGACGTTGTCGCGCAACGCCCGCGCATACACCGGGTAGTTGCGCCGGCCCACGTGCTCACCCATCTCCAGCGACGCGACGGCATCGAACGGGCCGTCGGGGATCTCCCGGTAGTCCTGCACCCGGATCTCGACCCGGCCGCCGAGACCGCGTTCCGCGATCCGGGCGTCGACGTAGTTCTTCTGTTCCTGCGACAGTGTCACGCCGACGACGCTGGCGTCGTACTCGGCGGCGGCGTACAGGCTCAGCGATCCCCACCCGCAGCCGACGTCCAGCAGACGCCGACCCGGTCGCCGGTCCAGACCGAGCTTGCGGCACACCAGATCCAGCTTGTCGCGCTGCGCGTCACCGAGGGTGTATCCGGGGTCGTCCGACGTCCAGTACGCGCACGAGTACGCCATGTGCGGGTCGAGGATCAGCGCGTAGAACTCGTTCGACAGGTCGTAGTGGTGGCTGATCGCGGCACGGTCCCGGACCTTCGAATGCAGGCGTCCGCGGACCCGGGCCTGCGACGCGGGTGGTGGGGGCGGTGCCCCGAAGGCACCGACCGACCGGGCGAGACGTGCCGCGCGGGCCAACAGGGCCGGAGTCGGACGGATCCCGTGCAGTCCGCGGGACCGCGCGGTCTCCCACACGTGGGTCAGCGCGTCGTCGAGGTCACCGGGCACGTCCAGGTCGCCGGTGACGTACGCCTGCGCCGCACCGAGTTCGCCGGGATGCCACAGCATGCGCCGCAACGCGTTCGGGCTGTAGAGAACGACGGGTGGGGCGTCCTCGGGACCGGCCGCGCTGCCGTCCCACACCGTCAGCCGCACCGGGAGATCCCCGCCCACGAGTGGTTCGAGGACCGCGGCGATGTCGTGGGCGATGCCGGTGTGCGCGCTGGTCACGGACGTGGTCATCACGTATCCCTCCGGTCGAGGACGATTTGCTGGACGTCGAGGTAGCCGGAGCGAAATCCGGCCTCCGAATAGCAGAGATAGAAGTGCCACAGTCGCCGGAAGACGTCGTCGAAGCCGAGCGCGGCGATCTCGTCGGCGTGCGCGGCGAACCGTTCGTCCCACAGCCGCAGCGTGCGCGCGTAGTGGTCGCCCATCGACAGTCGTTGCCGCACCGACAGACTCGTCTGCCGCTCGGTGATCTCCTCGATCGCCCGCACCGACGGCAGAAAACCGCCGGGGAAGATGTACTTGTGCACCCACGTGTAGGTGTTGCGGGTGGCGAGCATCCGATCGTGCGGCATCGTGATCGCCTGGATCGCGATGCGGCCGCCCGGGGCCAGCACCCGGTCGAGGGTCCGGAAGTAGGTGCCCCAGAACTGGTGTCCCACCGCCTCGATCATCTCCACCGACAGCACCGCGTCGTACTGTCCGTCCACCTGCCGGTAGTCGAGCAGGTCCACCTGCACGCGGTCGGCGTACCCGGCCTCCGCGATCCGCTTGCAGGCCAGATCCTGCTGCTCGGTCGACAGGGTGATCGAGCGGACCGTTGCGCCACGTGCGGCAGCCCGGATGGCGAGCTCGCCCCACCCGGTCCCGATCTCGAGGACCCGACTGCCCTCCCGCACCCGCGCGCCGTCGAGGAGGCGATCGATCTTGCGGTGCTGCGCGGCGGCGAGATCGTCCCAGACAGGAGCGGAATCGTCGTCGGCGAACAGCGCACTCGAGTATGTGAGCGTCTCGTCGAGGAACCCGCCGAACAGATCGTTGGACAGGTCGTAGTGGCGAGAGACGTTCGACCGGGTATTGCGGGTGGTGCCCTCTTCGCTGCCCGGAGGCTTCGGGATCACCATGCCGCGCATCCGTTGCAGCGGTCGCGGAATCAGCGTCGCGGCGCGGGCCGCGAAGACCTCGAGGACCGCCGTGAGGTCGGGCGCCGACCAGTCTCCGGCCATATAGGACTCACCGAACCCGATGAGGCCGCTCTCCCCGACCCGGGCCGCGAAGTCGGCGGGTCGGTGCAGGACCATCACCGGCGGATCGGCCGCCGACGGGCCGCCGAGCACCGTTCCGTCCGGGAAGTGCACTCGAACCGGCAGGCGCGAGACCGCGCGCCGGAACAGTTCGTCGGCCACGCGTCCGGCGACGCGGGCACGCACCCCGGACGGTGCGCGGTGCAGGTCTCCCCACGCGCACCGATCGACGGGCCGCCCGGTCGGGATCACGGTCGCGGTCATCACACTGCCTCCTGTCGTCGATGCGCCGGTCGCTGCCGGACGGGTAGGCCTCTGGCCCACAGTCGAATTCCCTGCCAGCGGATCTGCGCGGCCACCCGCAGTGGTGCGATCGGGACCGCGAGCGCCGCTCGCAGCACCTCGCGCGGTGTCGCGTCACGGCGCTCACCCACGACCGTGGCGACGAACGGCGGTTGACCCGCGCGCTCGAGCGAGATTCCGACGTGTAGCGCCTCCCCCGGGGTGGGCAATCTCATGCGGTACTCACCGTCGACGTCGTTGAACGGCGAGACGTAGAACGCCTTGACCGCCCGCGCGTTCCCGCGATCGTCGGGTCGCAGCAGGTAACAGTGCCGCTCCCCGTACGTGTTGTGCACCTCGGCGATCACGCACACCGGTCGGTTGTCCGCGTCGTGGCACCAGAACACGCTGAGCGGATTGAACACGTACCCGAACACGCGGGCGTTGGTGAGCATCAGCACTTTTCCGCCCTCGAGGTCGATCCCGTGTGCCGCGAGGAACGCGTCGACGTTCTGCCGCAGACTCCACGACAGGTCGCCGAGATGATCGGCGGAGGCGAATCCCGCGAGCGGGGCGAGGATCCGCGGCAGGCTCGGGAGGTGGTCGATGTCGACGAGCCAGCTGTAGCTGCGGTAGCAGAAGGCGTTGCGCAGCGGCGCGGTTCGCACGTGACGGATCGCCGTCCGGTAGATGGCCGGGGTGCGGGGCAAGGGTGAGGCGCTCATGTCCACTGCCCTCCTACACGCTGCGCGGCACGCAGGCCCGACAACGCACCGTCTTCGTGGAATCCCCAACCGTGGTAAGCCCCCGCGAACGCGACGACGCCGTCGCTCAGTTCCGGCAGTCGGCGCTGCGCCGCGAGGGAGGCCGGGGTGTACTGCGGATGCTCGTAGACCATCGTGTCCAGCACCCGACTCGGGTCGACGATGTCGTTTCCGCCCAGAGTCACGAGGTACCGCTCGCCGGTGTCGGGCAGCCGCTGCAGCCGGGTCATGTCGTAGCTGACGAGAACCTGTTCGGGTCGCGCCGCGCAGAACGGAATGCGGTAGTTCCACGACGCCCGTGCGCGCGTGGACCTCGGCAGCACCGATTCGTCGGTGTGGAGTTGGGTGTGGTTGACGGAGTACGGCATCGCGCCGAGCACCTCGTGGTGCAGTGGGGTGGGGGCCGCGAGAATCTTCAGGGCCTGCTGCGGATGCGTCGCGACCACGACGGCGTCGAACTGCCGCAGGTCGTCGCCGTCGTCGCGGATCTCGACGCGATCGCCGTGCCGGTGGATCGCCCGCACCGGCGTCGAGAACCGGACCTCGCCGATGCGCTCCGCCACCCGTCGCACGTACTCGGCGCTGCCGCCGCGCACCGTCCGCCACGTGGGCGAGCCGCCGACACCGAGCATCCCGTGATGCTCGAGGAAGGTGAAGAGGAACCGTGCCGGATAGCGCAGCGCGGTTTCGGGATTGCACGACCACACCGCCGAAACCAGCGGGGTCATGAAGTGCGCGGTGAAGTATGGCGAGAAGCGGCCGTCCACGAGGAAGTCGCCGAGCGTGCGGTCGTCGGAGTCGGCGCCGGCGAGCGTCGCCTTCGCGAGTCGGTGGAAGCGCCTGACCTCGGACAGCATCCGCACGTACTCGCTGCGAAACGCCGTCGAGACCCTCGGTACCAGTCCTCGAACACCCTGCCCTCCCGCATATTCCAGCCCACAGCCATCGCAGCGGATCGACATCGACATGTCGGATTCCTGCGTCTCCACCCCGAGTTCGGCGAACAGTCGGAGCAGCGTCGGATAGGTGCGGTCGTTGTGGACGATGAATCCGGTGTCCACGCTCAGTTCGTCGCCGGCCGATGTGCGCACCCGATGTGTGTCGGCATGCCCGCCGAGACGGCCGTCGGCCTCGTACAGCGTCACGTCGGCGCTCTTCGCCAACACCCACGAGGCCGTCAACCCCGCCACCCCGGATCCGACGACGGCAACGCTGCGTCGTGTGCCCCAGCTCCGACCGTCGATCATCTGTGTCCCTCTCGCCTGGTGTCCGGTGCTCACGTGGCATTCGGAGACGAGAGGCGGTGCGATTGGTCCCGGACGAAGTCGACCGCGATCCGGTGCCACCGCGTTGGATCGCGGAGCATCGCATGCCGCGCGCCGGGAATGCCGATCCACTGCGCGTCCACACCGCGTATGCGCGCCAGCTCGGTCTGCGTCCGCGATGCGACGGGGTCGGTCCAGCTATCCGCCGTACCGTGCACGACGACCATCCGCTTGCCGGCCGGGGCCTTTGCGCCCTCACCGTCCGGCCACCACGGGGCGAGCGCGAGTATCCCGCGTACCAGGGGATCGTCGGCGACGACCGCCGCGACCCTGCCTCCCATCGAATGGCCGACCAACACCACCGGGACGCCGGCGGGACGGAGGCCGTCGAGCACCTTCCGAACGTCGCGGACGGGACTGCGGTCGGCGCCGTTCCACCCGCGCACCCGGTAACGCACCTGGCGGACCTCGACGCCGGGAACACGTCGCCGAACGATCCATGTGAACGGCCACATCCGCAGGGCGGCCGCCTGCCAGTGCCTGAATCGACGCCGGTCCCGCGCCTTGCCGCCAGGCAGCACCAGCACGATCAGTGCCGGCGCATTACTCGTTCGTCTCGGTAGCCGCACGATCGGTATTCGGAACCGACCGCCCCGGCGGACGGGTGGGATCCGGACCCCCCGACACATAGCCGCGAAATCGCCCCGTCACGGAGTGACGCCTGCAAACGCATCGATCGCGTCGATCAGATTTTCGGTGAAACTTCCTCCGCCGTGTCCGGCATCCTCGACGACGTCCAACCGACTGCCCGGCCACAGGCGTGACAGTTCCCAGGCGATGTCGAGCGGGCCGGACACGTCGTATCGGCCGTGCACGAGAACGGCGGGGATGTCGACGAGCAGGTGCATGCCGTCGCGGAGTTGGTTCGGGGCGAGGAAGCAGTCGTTGCCCCAATAGTGCGTGACCAGGCGCGCGAAGACCGATCGGAACGTGGGGTCCCGATATCTCGCGTCCGGTGTCCAGCCCGGGGTGAGAGAGACATGCGTGTCCTCCCACTCGCACCAGCGGACGGCCGCGTGGTCGCGGACCGACGGATCCGGGTCGGCGAGCAATCGGGCGTACGCCGCGGCGAGGTTGCCGTCCTTCGCGTCCTCGGCGACCGGTTCGACGAAGCGCTCCCATTCGCGCGGAAAGACCCGCCGCATGTCGCGGGTGATCCACTCGATGTCGCGACGAGGATCCGACGTGATCGCGCCCAGCGCCATCGCAATCACCCGATCCGGATGCGCCTGCGCATACGCCAGTCCGAGCGTGACGCCCCATGACACGCCCACCACGATCCACTTCTCGATCCCGAGGTGCTCACGCAATCGTTCGACGTCGGCGATGAGATCGGCGGTCGTATTGGTCGAGAGGTCGGTCCGCGGGTCGTCCGCGAGGGGCGTGCTGCGCCCGCACCCACGCTGGTCGAACAATACGGCCCGGAACGCGTTCGGGTCGAATAGCCGTCGTCTACCGGGCCCCGCCCCGGAACCGGGGCCGCCGTGCAGATAGACCACCGGCACGCCGTCCGGGTTGCCCACCGTCTCCCAGTACAGACGGTGACCATCGGTCACCTCGAGCAGACCGGACTCGTACGGTTCGACGAACGGATAGCGGGCGGCCATGCCCAGAGTCTGCTGCAACGGCCTTGCGGACAACGCAAAGGGGCCCGATCGGAAGTGCTTCCGATCGGGCCCCTCTCGAGTGGAGCTGCCGGGAATCGAACCCGGGTCCTCCGCCGCTTTGCTAGGGCTTCTCCGTGTGCAGTTCGCTAAGTCTCTACTTGGATCTCCCGGTCCCGCGAACAAGCCGTGATGACGATCCCAGTCGCTGTTGGTTGTCCCGACCCACTCCGCGACCGAGTGGAACGGTAAAGCCCTCTAGCTGATGCCAGGGTCCGGGGCGAGGGCACACCCGGTCTGACAGACACGCAGTCGCTACTTAGGCAGCGAGGGCGTAGTCGCGCTGATTGGAATCGGCGCTTATTGGTTTGCAGCGACGCTTACGGTGGTCTCTTGCCTGCACCGACACGCTTCCCCTAACTCAACGTACGCAGTCGAAACCGTTCAGCCCCGTACGTCCCCACGTCTTTCATGGGGCTACTTACTTTAACCCGCGAGCGGGCGGGAATCATCCCGATATTCAGTGACCGCTCCGGGCCCGTCGCCGACACCGCCGTCGATGCAGGCCACATCCATGCGTTTCGCCCCTCAGCCGCTGCTCATTCCGTTAATGTCTGGCCCCGGGACGGACTTTTCGGTGACATTCGTCACTCGACACTCGCAGGGGGAAACTGGGATGACGTCGTTCGCGCGCCGATTGGCGGCCGCTGCCGCACTCGCTCTCACCGCTGCGGTCACGGGCACGATCGCCGCGCCCACGGCCGGCGCCGCGCCGGCGTATCCGACGCCGTACGCCGACCCCTTCTACGCGGCTCCGGCCGACATCGCGTCGAAGGCCCCCGGTGACATTCTCGAAGTTCGCCGCGCCGACACGTGGCTCGTCCCGGGCAACGAGGTGTGGCAGATCAAATACCGGTCCACCAACTCGGCGGGCGCACCCATTCCGGCGGTGACGACGGTCATCAAGCCGTTCAACTCGCCGACGGACATGCCCGTGCTGTCGTACCAGGCGATCGTCAACTCGCTCGGTATGCGATGCGCGCCGTCGGCCGCCCTGTTCACCGGCGAGATCAAGGATGTCTTCGGTCTGCCTCTCGCGCTGGCACAGGGCTGGGCGGTCGCTATCCCCGACCACCTGGGCCCCAACAGCGCCTACGGCGCCGCCAAGCTCGGCGGCATGATCACCCTCGACGGCGTCCGCGCCGTGCAGCGACTGCCGGAACTGCGACTGTCGAACAGCCCCGTCGCGCTCGCCGGGTACTCCGGTGGCGGCATGGCCACTGCGTGGGCGGCAGCCCTCAACCCCACGTACGCACCGGACGTCGAGCTCGCGGGCGTCGCACAGGGCGGTGTCCCGGCAGATATCGAGGAGATGGCGGTCGGACTCGGCCTGGCAGACCGGCACCCCGGATTCGGGTTGGGCTTCGCCGCGGCGGTGGGACTCGAGCGCGAATATCCCGACCGGCTGCCCATCGGCGACCAGCTGACCCCGATAGGACTCGGACTGCGGGAGGAACTCAAGGACGAGTGCCGCACGCTGATCATCGCGAAGGGCGTGCTGCACGGCGTCAGCGAGGTCGCCAAGTCCACGAGCCTGCTGAACGACGAGCGGACTCGCGCCGTGATGCGGGAGAACAGCCTCGTCGACTATCCCGGCATCCCGACCGCACCGGTGTTCATGTGGCAGGGATCGACGGACGGCCTGACGCCGTTCGGGTCGGTGGCAAGGACTGCCGACCGCTACTGCAAGGCGGGCGCGACACTCGTGTTCCGCGGCTACCCCATCGCCGAACACATGACCAACGCAATCGTGGGCCTGCCCGAGGCCTTCCTCTATCTGAAGGATCGCTTCGCGGGCGTTCCCGCTCCGACGGACTGCTGACCTGCGTTTACGCGGACCGTCAAATCGTATATGTCCACTGTTCGGGATTTGTTCGCAAAAGCACCTGGACGTCCGTTCAGGTTCCCCTAACCTCCTCGCCTGAAGCCCAGTGCGCTCGTTAGGGGACCCACCGAATGTCCGTCCGCTCCAGATTCGTTCGCCGCCGACTGATCCCGGTGCTCGGCGCCTCCCTGGCGCTGGCACTGGCCGGGACGGCGATCGCCGTGTCGGTTCCGCTGTCGCCCGATCCCACCGACCCCGGACCGCCGACCGATCCGGTGTACGGACTCGCGGGTGGTTGCTACGCCCTCGCGTCGGACACCAACCCCGGCTTCGTGGCCCGCGACGGTGACGGCTACCGCGTCGGTGCCGATGCGGCGGGTGCCGCGAAGTTCCGGATGCACGCCGCGCAGCTCGGCCGATTCCTGTTCTACGGCAACGACACCGCGCTCATCGCGGGCGAGTCCGGCCGGGTGTTCGCGGCGCCACAGCCCACGCCCGCCACCGATTGGACGTTCACGTTCACCGACGGCGCCTACACCGCGACGTCGATCGTCGACGGTCAGCAGTTGGGCGTGAACCGCGCCGACGGCCGACTGACGGTGACCGCTCCCGGGCAGGATCCGGAGGCCGGACGATTCCGACTCGAACCGGCAGACGGCTGCGCCGACTTCCCCGAGGTGGAGATCGGCGCCCGCGGAGCTCCGCTCGTCTCGTCCCCCGAAGAGGTCCGTGGCTTCATCGACGCGCACGTCCACATGAACGCCAACGAGTTCATCGGCGGCGAGATCCGTTGCGGCGAGCCCTACTCGCCGCTCGGTGTCACGGTTGCGTTGCAGGACTGCGAGGACCACAAGCCCGACGGCCTGCCTGCCGTGCTCGAGAACGTGCTCTCGCACGGTGACCCCTTCCGATCGCACGACACCACCATGTGGCCGAGCTTCGCGGACGTGCCGTCCTACGACTCGATGACCCACGAGCAGATGTACTACCGCTGGGTGGAGCGCGCGTGGCGCGGCGGTCTGCGGATCCTGACGAACCTGCTGGTGTCGAATCGTGTGCTGTGCGAGCTGTATCCGCTACGCAGCAATTCGTGCGACGAGATGGAGACCGCCCGGATCGAGGCCCGGCAGGCGCACGAGATCCAGGACTACGTGGACGCGCAGTACGGCGGTCCCGGCCGTGGCTGGTTCCGCATCGTCAGCACCCCCGAGGACGCCAGGGCGGTCGCGGCGGCGGGCAAGCTCGCCGTCACGCTCGGCATCGAGATCTCCGAGTCGTTCGGATGCGGCGTCCGCAACGGTGTCCCGCAGTGCACCGAGCAGGACATCGACGCCGGCCTCGACGAGCTGTACGCGATGGGTGTGCGGCAGGTGGTCCTGACACACAAGTTCGACAACGCCTTCGGTGGCGTCCGCTTCGACGAAGGGATCACCGGGATCGCGGTCAACATCGGCAACTTCATCGGAACCGGCGAGTTCTGGAAGGCCGAACCGTGCACCGGCGTCGCGACGGACAACCCGATCGGGAACGTCGACCGACCCACCGCCGAGTTGACGAAGTCGCTCCCGCCCGGCGTCACCGTGCCGATCTACCCGACCGGTGATACCTGCAATGCCCGCGGTCTGACACCACTCGGCGAGTACGCGATCCGCGGCCTCATGCAGCGCGGCATGATCGTCGACGTCGATCACATGGGCGTCAAGACCGCCGACTCGGCGCTGAAGATCCTCGAGGACGCGCGGTACTCGGGTGTCGTGTCCAGCCACGGCTGGACCGACCCGTCGAACTACCCGCGCATCTACCAGCTCGGCGGCTTCGTGGCGTCGTATGCGGGGCCGTCGGAGAACTTCGTCGGTGAGTGGCGCTCGGCCCGCGAGGATCGGGACGACGACTACTACTTCGGGTACGGATTCGGCGCGGACACCAACGGGTTCGGCGCGCAGCCGGCGCCGCACAAGGACGGGACGCGGGGCGTCGAGTACCCGTTCACCACATTCGACGGCGGCACGGTGATGGAGCAGCAGCGCGCGGGCACCCGCACGTTCGACTTCAACACCGACGGCCTGGCGCAGTACGGCATGATCCCCGACTGGATCGAGGACATGCGCACCTACGCCGGCAAGGACGGCGACCAGTTCATCGACGACATGTCCCGCGGGGCCGAGGCGTACCTGCAGATGTGGGAGCGCGTCGCTCGATAGAGGCTGCGGTGGCCGCCGCGTTCACCCCTCACGCGGCGGCCACCGCGATCACCTGCGACAGCTCTGGGGTCAGCGCATGCCCTTGACGCGGCGCCCGATCTCCCGGGTGACCTCACGCTCGGCGGTGCGGCGCGCCAGGTCCTGGCGCTTGTCGTAGTCCTGCTTGCCCTTCGCGAGGGCGAGCTCGACCTTGACCTTGCCGTCCGAGAAGTACATCGACAGCGGCACCAGCGTCTGGTTGCCCTCACGGGTCTTGCCGACGAGATGTTCGATCTCCCGCTTGTGCAGCAGCAGCTTGCGGGTGCGGCGCGGCGAGTGGTTGGTCCACGTGCCCTGCGTGTACTCGGGGATGTGCAGCGCGCGCAGCCACACCTCGCCGTCGTCGACGGTCGCGAACGCGTCCACCAGCGAAGCCTTGCCCTCGCGCAGGCTCTTCACCTCGGTGCCGAGCAGCGCGACGCCCGCCTCGTAGGTGTCGATGATCGTGTAGTTGTGTCGCGCCTTGCGATTGGTCGCGATGACCTTGCGGCCCTTCTCTTTCACGTGCGGGCCCTCACCGTCGTCGATCCGCTGTCAGCTCTGCACTGACCTGTACTGGTACGACTCCAGCATAGGAGCCCATGCAAGCCGATTAGCTATCGCGCCCGTCCCTGACATAGAGGCGCAGCGCGATGTACGCGGTGATCGCGGCCATGCCGGCGCCCACGATCACGACGAACGGCGCCACCAGGAGTACGTCGCTGTTGGACACCCGCGCCACGATGTTCGCGTCGTAGATGTCGTCGAGAACGTTGTCGATGAACAGGTTCTTCGCGCCGAACAGACCCGCGATGGCCAGCCCCGCACCGATGAGCGATGCGACGACGGCCTCGAGCAGGAACGGCAACTGCGTGTACCAGCGGGTGGCGCCGACGAGTCGCATGATGCCCACCTCGGTGCGACGGGTGAGCGCGGCCACCTGAACCATGTTGGCGATCAGGAAGATCGCGGCGATCGCCTGCACGATCGCGATCGCGAAGGCTGCGTTGCGGATGCCGCCGAGCACGCTGAAGAGCCGATCCACCAATTCCCGCTGGTTGAGGATGCTGTCGATGCCCGGCCGAGCCGAGAAGTCGGCGTTGATGTACATGAACTGGTCGGGATCGCTCATCTTGACCTTGAACGAGGCCGGGAAGCTCTCCGCGCTGACCAGCGATGCCAGTTCCGGGTTGTCCTTGAACACGCGGTCGGTGGCGTCGGCGACGGCGTCGTCCTGGTTGAGGTACTGCACCGCGACCACCCCGTCGGTGCTCTCGAGATCGGCGCGGATGCCGCGGCAGAGGTCCGCCGCGCAGTCCGGATCGGACGTCGAGATGTCCTCGGTGAGGAAGAGCTGCACCTCGACACGGTCGAGGAAGATCTGCTGCGTCTTGTCGGCCATCTGCACGACGAGCAGGCCGCCGCCGAACAGTCCCAACGAGATCGCGGTGGTGAGGATCATCGCGACGGTCATCGAGAGGTTGCGGCGCAGGCCGGTGAAGACCTCGCTGAAGATGAAGCTGGCACGCATCGGGGAGGGGGTCCTTACGTCGTCAGGTCGAACGGTTCGGCTGGGTTGTAGGACGTCGGGCCTAGCGGCCGACGGCGTACACGCCCCGTGCTTCGTCTCGCACCACACGGCCGAGGTCGAGCTCGACGACGCGGCGGCGCATCGAGTCCACGATGTGGTGGTCGTGCGTGGCCATCAGCACGGTGGTACCGGTGCGGTTGATCCGCTCGAGCAGCAGCATGATGTCGGCGCTGGTGTCGGGGTCCAGGTTGCCGGTGGGCTCGTCGGCGAGCAGCACCAGCGGACGGTTCACGAAGGCGCGGGCGATCGCGACGCGCTGCTGTTCACCGCCGGACAGCTCGCCGGGCAGGCGGTCGGCCTTGCCCGACAGCCCCACCAGCTCGAGCACCTCGGGCACCGTCCGCTCGATCACCGAGCGGGGCTTGCCGATCACCTCGAGTGCGAACGCGACGTTCTGCGACACCGTCTTGCTCGGCAGCAGGCGGAAGTCCTGGAACACGCAGCCCACGCTCTGCCGAAGCTTGGGCACCTTGCGGCCCGACAGCTTGTTGACGTGGAAGTCGGCGACGTGGATGTCGCCGGAGGTGGGCGCCTCGTCCTTGAGCAGGAGCTTCATGAACGTGCTCTTGCCGGAGCCGGACGGTCCGATCAGGAAGACGAACTCGCCCTTGTCGATCTCGACGCTCACCTTGTCCAGGGCGGGCCTGGTGGAGGCCTTGTAGAACTTGGAGACATCCTTGACGCTGATCACAGGGAGCCAGTCTAGCCGTTATCTAACGGTGACCTTGGGTAACGACGCGCCCCGGATCGAGCAAGCGTCAGCCCTGCGGCGTCGGCGCCGTCGTCGTGGCCTCGCCCACCGGGTTCTGGTCCTGGTTCAGCTCCGGCGTCTGCGTACCTGCCGACGACTGCGACGAGGAAGTCGGCGCACTCGTCTCGGTTGTCGTCTGGCGGCCAGCGCCCGGCGTGGTGGTGGAGGTCCCCGACTGCTGGCCGGGCCGAGAGGTCCCGGTGGACGTCTCCGTCGCCGTCTCGGAGGACGACACCGACGAGGGCGCGGTGGTGGTGGTCGAAGGCTCCGCGGACGACGTGGCCGGTTCCGGGACCGGCGCCGCGGGGCTGGGTTCGCTCACGGCGGGCACATGGTTCGTCGTCGCCGGCTCGACCGGCGGGTTGAGATCCGCGTTGAGCATCGCCAGGCCCAACCACAGCAGACACATGACGACGGTGGTGGTACGCATCCTGCCGCCGAACAGCTTGCGGGGAATCCGCTTCCACAGCAGCGACACCTTCTCCTGCGGGCTCATGCGTCGTCACCTCCGACCACGGGATCGGTCTCGAGTTCGGCCGCGACCGTGATTCCGGCCCGGCGCAGCGCCGTCACGACCCGGACTCGCAGCGCGCGGCCCACTTGGAACTGCTTGCCAGGCAGGGTCCGAGCCACCATGCGCACGCTCACCTGGTCCACTGCAAGGCTCTCGACACCCATCACCGACGGGGTGTCGAGCAGCAAGGGCCGCAGGCTCTTGTCCTCGTACGCGTCGACACCCACCCGGTGCAGGATGTCGTTGACGCGATTGATGTCGGCGGTGGCCGGGATCGGCACGTCCACGACGGCCCGCGCCCAGTCCTTCGACAGGTTGACGGCCTTCACGATCTGCCCGTTGGGGACCGTGATGACCTCACCATCGGCGTTCCGCATGCGGGTGACCCGCAGCGTCACGTCCTCGATCACGCCCTCGGCGTCCGTGCCCGACCCGGTGATCGCAATCTGGACGGTGTCGCCGAAGCCGTACTGCCGCTCGGTGATGATGAAGAATCCGGCGAGGATGTCCTGCACCACGCGCTGCGCGCCGAAGCCCAGCGCGGCACCGAGCACCGTGGCCGGGGCCACGAGGCTTCCGATGGGAAGACCCAGTTGGTTGAGCACCTTCATCGCGGTGATCACATAGATGATCGTGATCACCACCCACGTGATGACCTGCGCCACCGAGTGCCGATGTTTGGTCGCCTCGGACCGCACCAGGGCGTCGCCCTGCTGGTAGTTGTCGTCGATGCGCTGCGTGATGCGACCGCCCGCCCAGTTCACGAACCGGGCGAGGATCAGCGCACCGAGGATCGTCAGCGCGATGGGCAGTCCGGTGACTTTCAGCCACTCGAGCAAACGGTCGTACGGGGTGAACGTCAGGGCGAGATGTGTGGTCTGCATACGTCCTAGGCTTGGGTTTCGCTCATACGCCAGCGGATGCCGGCCTCGATGAATCCGTCGATTTCACCGTCGAGCACGGCCGACGGGTTGTTGACTTCGTACTCGGTGCGCAGGTCCTTGACCATCTGGTACGGGTGCAGGACGTACGAGCGCATCTGGTTGCCCCACGAGCTGCCGCCGTCGCCCTTGAGGGCGTCCATCTCGGCCCGCTCTTCCTTGCGCTTGCGCTCGAGCAGCTTGGCCTGCAGGACCCGCATCGCCGAGACCTTGTTCTGCAGCTGCGACTTCTCGTTCTGACAGGTGACGACGATGCCGGTGGGGACGTGTGTCAGGCGCACCGCCGAGTCGGTGGTGTTGACCGACTGGCCGCCCGGGCCGGACGAACGGTAGACGTCGACGCGGACGTCGTTCTCGTCGACGTCGATGTGGTCGGTGGTCTCCACGACGGGGAGAACCTCGACCTCGGCGAACGACGTCTGGCGGCGGCCCTGGTTGTCGAAGGGGCTGATACGCACCAGGCGGTGCGTGCCCATCTCGATCGAGAGGGTGCCGTAGCTGTAGGGGGCCTTGACGGCGAAGGTGGCGCTCTTGATGCCGGCCTCTTCGGCGTAGGACGTGTCGTAGACCTCGACGCTGTAGCCGCGCTTCTCGGCCCAGCGGATGTACATGCGCATCAACATCTCGGCCCAGTCCGCGGCGTCGACGCCACCGGCGCCGGCGCGGATGTTGACGAGCGCGTCACGCGCGTCGTACTCGCCCGACAGCATCGTCTTGACTTCCATCGCCTCGATGTCGGTGCGCAGCTGGGCGCGCTCCGCATGGACGTCGGCGACGGCGTCCGGGCCTTCTTCCTCGGCGAGCTCGTAGAGCACGCCCATGTCGTCGAGCCGCGACCGCAGCTCCTCGACACGGCGCAGTTCGGCCTGCGCGTGCGACAGCTGGCTCGTGACCTTCTGAGCGTGCTCCTGGTCGTTCCACAGCTCCGGATCGGACGCCTGGTGTTCGAGTTCGTCGATGCGGCGGCGCAGCTCCTCGACGTCGAGAACCTTCTCGACCGTGGTCAGAGTGGCGTCGAGCTCGTTGAGGTCAGCGGAAACGTCAGGATGCACAGTTATCCAGGCTACCGGGTGTATCGACGGGTTCGGCGTTGCACCGGCCACATGTGCGACCGATCGAGGCTGCACCGACCGTGCAGTAGCGTCGAATCCGTGACCGATCTCGAACTCGCCCTGCGTCTCGCCGACGAAGCCGACACCATCACCCGCGCCCGGTTCGGCGCGCTGGATCTGAGGGTGGACTCCAAGCCCGACCTCACGCCCGTCTCCGACGCCGACCTGGCTGTCGAGCGTGCGCTGCGTGCGGTGCTGGGCGTCGAGCGTCCCGGCGACGACGTGCTCGGCGAGGAGTTCGGCGGCCACGCGAAGTTCGCGGGACGCCAGTGGGTGATCGACCCGATCGACGGCACCAAGAACTTCGTCCGCGGCGTCCCCGTGTGGGCCAGCCTGATCGCACTGCTCGAGGACGGTGTCCCCGTCGTCGGCGCCGTGAGCGCGCCCGCGCTGAACCGCCGCTGGTGGGCGTCGGCCGGGGAGGGCGCGTGGACGTCGTACGACGGCGGCGACGCCCGCAAGCTGTCGGTATCCGCGGTCGCAGACCTGGCGTCGTCGAGCCTGGCGTTCTCGTCACTGTCCGGGTGGAAGGACCGCGGGATCCGCGATCAGTTCGTCGATCTCACCGACGACGTGTGGCGCATCCGCGGCTACGGCGACTTCTTCTCCTATTGCCTGCTCGCGGAGGGCGCCCTCGAGATCGCGGCCGAGCCCGAGGTGTCGTTGTGGGATCTGGCGCCGCTGGACATCCTGGTGCGCGAGGCCGGCGGTCGGTTCACGAGCATCGAGGGCGCCGACGGCCCGCACGGCGGCAGCGCGGTGGCCACCAACGGACGGTTGCACGACGAGGTCCTCGCCCGCCTGCGGTCGCGCTAGCACCGAAGTAGCACGGCGTCGCGGCCCGCACAAGGCCCACGGGTAGGACTCTCCGGTCGTACTCACCGGCCCCAGGGCGGGGGTTTACTCGTCGCTCGCCACGAAGACTGGATTCAGGCAGAAATTCGCCGCAGTCTTCGAGGAGCACAGTGACGCACATATCCCGCCGGTCCTTCCTGATCGGCCTCGCCGCCGTCCCACTGGCCGCGTCCGCCGGATGTGTGGCGGCGCAGTCGAGCCCCCCAGCACCGGGCGCCGCACCGACCGGGAAGTTCACGCGCGCCCTCCCGATCCCGCCGCTCGCGGACTCGACCGTGGACGCCGCGGGCACCCGGCACTTCGCACTCACGGCCCGCACGGGGAACTCCGAGCTGTTGGCCGGGAAGAGCACTGCGACATGGGGTTTCAACGGGTCCCTGCTGGGGCCGACGATCCGGGCCCGACGCGGTGAGGCCGTCGCGTTCACGATCGAGAACGCACTGCCCGAGCCGACCACCGTGCACTGGCACGGCATGCACGTGCCGGCCCGGTACGACGGCGGCCCGCACCAGGCCGTCGAGCCGGGAGCGCGGTGGGAGCCGACATGGACGGTGAATCAGCCGGCCGCGACGCTCTGGTACCACCCGCACCCGCACGGCTCCACCGAAAAGCACGTCTACCGGGGGTTGGCGGGTCTATTCCTCGTCGACGACGACGTCACCGACGGGATCGACCTCCCGAAGAACTACGGGGTGGACGACATCCCCCTGATCGTCCAGGACAAGCGCTTCACCTCCGACGGCGCGCTGGACGAGTCCGACCCCACCGACGTCGGACTGCTGGGCGACACCATCGTCACCAACGGAATCTCGGGCGCCTACCTGCCGGTGACCACCGAACTGGTCCGGTTGCGCATCCTCAACGGTTCCGGCGGCCGAACCTACAACCTCGCGTTCTCCGACGACCGCGAGTTCCGACTGGTCGCCACCGACGGCGGTCTGGTGTCCGAGCCCACTGCCCTGCGGCGGCTACCGCTCAGCCCGGGTGAACGCGCCGAGATCGTGGTTGCGATGCGCGGCGGCTCCGACGTAGTGCTGCGCTCCGTTCCCGCCGACGACCACGGTGGGCTCGACCGCGCGGCCGCCGCGCGATTCGGGTTCACCGATACCGTCGACATCGTCGAGTTGCGTCCCGAACGCACCCTCGGCCCGTCGCCCGGCCTGCCGTCGACCCTCGCGCCGATCGCTCGGCTGGCCCCGTCGACGGCCGTCACCGAGCGCGACTTCGAGCTGCAGTGGTTCATGATCAACGGCGCGCGGATGGACATGAACCGCATCGACTTCTCTCCCACCGTCGACACCACCGAGATCTGGACGGTCCGTAACGTCGACAACTGGCCGCACAACTTCCACGTCCACGACGTCCAGTTCCTGGTCGTCGACATCGACGGCTCCCCGCCGCCCGCGCACCTGTCCGGCTGGAAGGACACCGTCTACACCCCGCCGGGACAGCAGATCCGGCTGGCGCTGCGTTTCACCGAGTACACCGATCCCACCATCCCCTACATGTTCCACTGCCATCTGTTGCTGCACGAGGATCAGGGCATGATGGGACAGTTCCTGGTTCTGGAACCCGGCGCGACACCGCGCCCGATGCAGATGGGTACGAGCGCGCCCGCGACCGCAGGACACGGCGGTCACGGCGGGTAGTCCGGCGAGAGGTACATGTAGATGACGGATCCGAACGAGGTCGACTTCGCCCACACGGATGCGGCCGACCGGAAGCGACGCGAGAAGGCGACCGAGCTGGCCCGATACATCTGGGAGCGCGCCATCAGCGGCGCCGAACTCCTCGACCTGCCCGACGCGCAACTGCGCAAGCTGGCGCGGGAGGCGAGCGTCAATCCGCCGAGCACGCGAGAGACCTGGACGGTTGTCGCGGAACAGCTCGACGAGAAGTCGCGCTGGGCTGCGGCGCATCCGGGTCATCCGCGGGCGACGCCGGCGCATGCGGACGAGAAGATCATGTGGGTGAAGCGGCCGATCCAGCCCTGGAGCTAGCCCCGCTAGAGAGTGGAGCCGAATCCCGGGCTACACGGACCCACCGGCCTCGCCCGCAGGATCTGCGTCGCCCGCGACCGGGACGCGTTGTACTCGAACCATGCCGGCTCGTCGCGGACGCCGATACCGATGCCGTTCAGTGCGCACGACCGCACCGGTTCGGGTAGGCGGTCGAGCGCGGGCACGGCGTCGACGGACAGGCCGCGCGCGTACTGGACGTCGATGTCGCCGGTGTCGGCGTATCGCTTCACGTTCTGCTCGGCGATGTAGCCGTCCGGATTGATCGCGGCGAATCCGAGCAAACCCACGGAAGCCGACACCAGTACCGCCCGCGGCAGCCACCGCGCCGACATCCGAATCCCGGCCGCGAGCAGCAGCACGAACACCACGCCCAACCACAGCTCCGCCGCCATCACACCCAGACGCAACCGGGTGAAACCGAACTCGTTCTCGTACAGCGCCATCCGATGCACGGCCGACGCGACGACGACGAGCGTCAGTACACACAGCGCGCCCAGCAGCACCCGTGCCGATACCCGGTCCCGCGCGTTGCCGCGGTCCACCTTCCGAACCGCCACGGCAACGACGATCAGCGTCAGGACGGTCACCGCCGCGAGTTGCCAGAAACCCTGCCGCGCGTAGTTCGCGTACGTAAGTCCGGCGGTGTCCCGGACGTGCCGGTCGCCGCCGAACAGCACCCGCACCTGCACCGCGACGAAGCCGGCGAACAGCGCATCGAGCAGCACCAGCGGTACCACCCACTCCCACCGCGCGATCGGACGACCGCCGCCCGGCGCAAGGGCGTCGAATGTCGGGGGCCGCCGCCGCAAGTAGGCAGCCGCCAGTGCGGCCACCGCGACGAAGCACCCGACGAGCAGGCGTCCGACCGGGTTGCTCACCCGTACATCGGGAACCACGGAGTCGAACATCCGGCCGAACTCCGGGTCCGCGCTCACGAACAGTGAACCGAACAGCGCCACCAGCGCCACACTGATCGCCGTCACGCCGATCACCCGTCCCGGCTTGACACCGCCGCCCATGCTCAGCCGGCTTCGGCCCCGCTCCACCCAGCCGACCAGCCGTACCGGTGTGAGCCAGAGCGCGACGGATGCGAGCGTGAGTCCGGTCCACGTCCAGCCTCCAACCAGCGCAACAGATCCCACCACCCAGCTCGCCACCACACACAGCACGATCAGCCATTCGGCTCCGCGGACGGCCGCCACCGCGAGCAGGGCGAGCGCGCCCGCGACAGCGGCGAGCTGGAGCTGTGTCGGACGCGGACGCACGGTGGCGAAGGCAGTGACCGCCACCGCAGCCCCGGTCAGCAGGTACGCGATGCTCACCACCGATGTCTGCAGGATCAGGGTCGCGATCGCGCCCGCCCCCAGCGCCGCGACCAGCGTCGCTCGCGGGACCATCGTCGTCCGGTCGCGGCGCCACACGTCGCGCCGCCAATGCCACAGGCCGTCATCCGAAGTCGTCTCCCGCGGGCTCGTCGTCGGTGCGGTCATCATGTCCTCCTCGTCCATGCCGGCCGTCGATGGGCAGGCGTCATCACGGGGCCGGTCGGAATGGTCCGGCCCCGAAGGGATATCGATCGTGAGTGCGGTCTAGCTCTGCGGCAACGCCACTCGGATGCAGCAGCCGTCGGACGTGTCGAGAACTTCGATCCGGCCGTCGTGCAGCTCCACGGCCCAGCGGGCGATCGCGAGCCCGAGCCCGGTCCCGCCGTCCTGTGCGCCGCCACGCGCGAAACGTTCGAACACCCGTGAACGGTCGGCGTCGGGGATTCCCGGGCCGTCGTCGTGCACGTCCAGGATCAGCTCGTCGGCATGCGGGTCGGCGCGCACGCGGATCCGGATCCACACGGGCGAATCCTGCGAGCCGTGCCGTGCCGCGTTGTCGACGAGGTTCGCGATCACCTGATGCAGACGCGCGGTGTCCGCCACCGCGCGCAGCCCCACCGGGGCGACGTCGATGTCCACCCGCAGCGGCCGCTCGGGGCTGGACGCCTGCACGATCACCTCGTCCAGGAAGGGCTCGATCTCGAAGCTGGCTCGGCGCAGCGGGACCGCACCTCCCTCGAGCCTGGACAGGTCCAGCAGATCCGCGACCAGGCTGCCCAGCCGCTCGGTCTGTGCGAGCGCCGACACCATCGTCGGCCGGTCGGCGGTCGCAACGCCGTCGACCACGTTCTCGAGCACCGCCTGCAATGCCGCGATGGGCGTGCGCAGTTCGTGCGAGACGTTGCCGATCAGCTCACGGCGGTACCGATCCTCGGCCTCGAGATCCTCGGCCATCTGGTTGAACGCCACGGCCAGTTGGCCGATCTCGTCCCGCGATGTCGACCGCACCCGGCGCGAATAGTCGCCGGTCGCCATCGCTTTCGCCGCCGCGGTCATCTCCCGCAGCGGCGACGTCATGCCGTGCGCGAGCACCTGCGTCACCACCAGCGCCGCAACGAGCGCAGACAGGAGGGCGAATCGGAACTGCCACTGCGACGTGAGCCAGAACGTCAGTGACGCGAGCAGTAGCGACGCGACAACCAGCAGCCCGGTCTTGACCTTGAAGGAACGGAAGGGGTCGAGGGGACGCGGCCAGCTCATCGCGGCACCTCCAACGCGTAGCCGACGCCGTGCACCGTGCGGATCAGGTCCCCACCGAGCTTGCGACGCAACGCCTTCACGTGACTGTCGACGGTACGACTGCCGGCCGCGCCGCCCCAGCCCCACACCTGTTCGAGCAGGGTTTCACGAGCGATCGCCGCACGCGGCCGAGATGCCAAGTGAACCAACAGGTCGAACTCGGTGCGCGTGAGATGAACCTCGACTCCCGCGACCCGGACCAGGCGGGCGCTCAGGTCGACCGACACCTCGCCGAGCACCAGGAGATCGGCGTCTGCGGCGCGATCGGCCCGACGCAACAACGCCGAGACCCGCGCAACCAGCACCCGCATGCTGAACGGCTTGCTCAAGTAGTCGTCGGCGCCCACCCCGAGTCCGATCACCATGTCCGTCTCGTCGGCCCGCGCGGTCAACATCAGCACCGGGACGGGGCGGGACGCCTGAATGCGCCTGCACACCTCGAGTCCGTCGAAGCCGGGCAGCATCACGTCCAACACCACGAGATCGGCGCCGAACGCCTCACACTCCGACACTGCGGTCGGCCCGTCGAACGCGATCCGCACGTCGTACCCCTCCGCGCGCAGTCGCACGGCGATGGACTCCGAGATCGTGCGTTCGTCGTCGACGACGAGCACTCGGCGCTGGCTGGCTCGATCGGGCTTGGTCACACACTCGACTGTATGGGGCGGTTGTGTGGATGCCCGGCAGGAGTTGTGAAGGTTGTGTGCACATTTCGAACTGCACCGAACGACACGGGTCAGCCGCGTTTGTGCGAGTAGACCGCGAGCCGGACCCGGTTACCGCAGCCCGTCTTGTCCATCAGGTTCGCAACGTGCGTCTTCACCGTGGTCACGCCGAGATGCAGGCGGTCGGCGATCTCCTGGTTGCCCAGCCCCTCACCGACGAGAGCCAGCACCTCCCGCTCCCGCGGGGTGAGCGCGACCGCGTCAGCGACGGCCGCATCCCCACCGGGACCCGACGCGACGGCGCGGTCGACCAGACGTCGCATGAGGGCGGGCGAGAAGAGCATGTCCCCGTCGACGGTCCGGCGGATCGCGTTCAGCAGGTCGGTGGGCGCGGTGTCCTTGACCAGGAAGCCCGTCGCCCCCGCGGCCAGCGCGGGGTAGAGGTGATCGTCGTCGTCGAAAGTGGTGAGCACCAGCACCTTCGCACCGGAACCCGAGCCGACGATCCGGCGGGTCGCCTCGATGCCGTCGAGTCCCGGCATTCGCAGGTCCATCAGGATGACGTCCGGCGCGAGTTCGGCAGCCTGACGGATCGCCTCCTCACCGTTGGCGGCCTCCCCGGCCACCTCGAGGTCGTCTGTCGATTCGCACAGCATCCGCAGGCCCGCACGCACGAGTCGCTGGTCGTCCACGATCAGGAGTCGAATCATCAGGCGCCGGCCTCACTCGTCGACCCCGGCTCGGGGCAGGGTTCAGGGGCGGGTTCGGGAATCCAGGCGTCGACGACCCATCCTCGGTCGGTCGCGCCCGCGTCGAGTCGACCGCCGACAAGATCCACCCGCTCCCCCATCCCGATGATGCCGTGGCCGGTCGGATTCGAACCGTCGCCGTGCCCGGCGCTGTCGATCCGCACGCTGACGCCGCCGCCGCCGCGCTCGACGGTCACCCTGACGATGCCGCAGGGGTCGCCGTGCTTCATCACGTTGGTCAGGGACTCCTGCACCACCCGAAGCAGCGTCAGCCGGCCGATCGCGTCGAGCCCACCCAGATCCGGATCCACGTCGGCGGCGACGTCGAATCCGGCCGTGCGGGTGCGCTCGATCGCCGACGCGATCTCGATCGGCACCGCGTCCGACTCGACGAGGGCGACCTCCCCGAGCTCCGGATCGCGCAGCGCGATGAGCAGTCGACGGATATCGGCCAGCGCGTCGGAGGCGGTCCGGTGCACGTCGTCGAGCACCTCGTGCACACGTGGGTCGGCGTCCGTCGTCACGTGGCGGGCGACGCCGATCCGCAGCACGATCGACGCCATGTGATGGGCGACGAGGTCGTGCAGCTCACGCGCCACGGCGCTACGTTCGGCCGCCCTGGTCTGCAATTCGGCCGCGGCCCTGCGAGATTCCGCCTCGGCGGCCCGCGCCCGGTACGTCACCGCGAGGTCCCGCTGCGCGCGCAGGTAGAGCCCCAGCAGCAAGGGCAGTCCCACATAGGCGACGGCCGAGACCAGCGTCGCCGCCCGCCAGAAGCTCTCGGACGTCGAGGCCCCGGCGGTCTCGAGCCAGTGCCCCACCAGCACGGCGCCGGCCCAGCACCCGGCCGCCACCACGATCGGCACCGTGCGGTGGGTGCGCATCGCCAACTCGGCGAGTGCCACAGCGCCCAGGTACGGCACCAGCCCGGACAAGCCCCATGCATCAGCCGCGAACATCGGGACAGCCAGCGCCGACGCGGCGATCGACACGGGAAACGGCCAGCGGTCCGCCACCACGAACACCGCCGCGGCGGTCATCGCCAGCGCCCAGTAGCTCAACGGAACGTGGTACCGACCGGGAAAGGTGCTCGAGACGAGCATCAACGGCACCAGGACCACCGGCGCCCAGCGCACCAGCACTCCCACATCGACGCGCGGGCGGATATCGATCACAGATTCAACGGTAGGCGAGCCCCCGAACCGTCACCTCCTGCCAGAGGAGGAGGTGGCAGCGGTCGCGTTACGCGCACTTGTCGCGGTCCGCACGCCCCGAATCTCGCGACAAGTGCGCAAAACGCGGGAGGGAGGTGTCCGGATCGTGATGCTCGTCACTTTCCAGTTGGACTCGACTTCGTTTCTTACTCCGGAGTAAGGTAGGGGCGTCCGAGACCGCACCCCCGAGAAATGGTCATCATGAGCAAGCAAGACGTTGTGAAGACGAACGGCGCCAAGCGTGAGCCCCGCGACACCTCGGCGGTCGGCTTGAACCCGGTCAAGCGGGACGCGATGGGCGCCGCCATGCGCGTGCTGACCCGGATCACCGGGTCCGACCTGGCCGAGAAGTACAACCTGCGTCAGGTCATCGACCGCGTCACCTACGAGGGCACCAAGACCGGCTTCAAGACGCTCGGTGCCGCGACCCGCACGTTCAACCGGGTCTCCGGCAACGGGGCGCCCAAGCGCCTGCCCGACGGCGCCCCCAAGAACGCCGGCTACTTCGACCTGACGCCGGACGACGAGCAGAAGATGATCGTCGAGACGGTGCGCGAGTTCTCGGCCGAGATCCTGCGCCCGGCCGCGTACGACGCCGACGAGGCCGCCACGGCGCCCGCCGATCTGCTGAAGCGCTCCGCGGAGCTGGGCATCACGCTCATCAACATCCCCGAGGAGTTCGAGGGTGCGGCGTCCGAGCGCGGCGCGGTCACCAACTCGCTCGTCGCCGAGGCCCTCGCGCACGGCGACATGGGTCTGGCGCTGCCGATCCTCGCGCCCAGCGGCGTGGCCGTCGCCCTCACCCAGTGGGGCACCGACGCCCAGCAGAAGACGTACCTGCCCGCGTTCGCCGCCGACAACGTGCCCGCCGCGGCCGTCGTGGTGAGCGAGCCGCGCGCGCTGTTCGACCCGTTCGCGCTGCGAACCAAGGCCGTCCGCTCCCCCAGCGGCTACAAGCTCAACGGCGTCAAGAGCCTCGTCCCCGCCGCGGGTTCGGCCGAGCTGTTCGTCGTCGCCGCCGAACTCGACGGCCGTCCCGCGTTCTTCATCGTCGAATCCGATACCAAGGGTCTTGTCGTGGAGGCGGATCCGAGTATGGGTCTGCGCGCCGCCGGACTGGGCCGCCTGATCCTCACCGACGTCGCGGTGCCGGAGTCAGCGATCCTCGGTGATGGCGACGCCGACCAGCGCGCCCGCGAGTACGCCGACGCGGTCCGTCTCGCACGCCTGGGCTGGGCGTCGCTCGCGGTCGGCACCAGCCAGGCCGTGCTCGACTACGTGATTCCGTACGCCAACGAGCGGGAGGCGTTCGGCGAGCCGATCAGCCACCGTCAGGCGGTGGCGTTCATGATCTCGAACATCGCGATCGAGCTCGACAGCATGCGTCTGGTGACGCTGCGTGGCGCATCCCGCGCGGAGCAGGGTCTGTCGTTCGGCCGCGAGGCCGCACTGGCCCGCAAGCTCGCGTCGGACAAGGGCATGCAGATCGGTCTGGACGGCGTCCAGTTGCTCGGCGGCCACGGCTTCACCAAGGAGCACCCGGTGGAGCGCTGGTACCGCGACCTGCGAGCCATCGGCGTTGCCGAGGGCATCGTCCTCATCTGACGCCGACCCGATCCGTTTACAGGAGACCTTTCGATGATCAATCTCGAACTTCCCAAGAAGCTGAAGGCCTCTGCGAACCAGGCGCATCAGGTCGCAGCACAAATCTTCCGGCCCGTGTCCCGCAAGTACGACCTCGCCGAGCACGAGTACCCCAAGGAACTCGACACCATGGCGGCCATGGTCGAGGGGCTGGGCGACTCGGGCCAGGGCGCATCCGGCGCCGCCCTGGGTCGCGGTGACGACCAGCCCAAGGTCGTCGGCAACGCCAACGGCGGCAACATGGCGTCGCTGATGAACGTGATCGAAACCTGTTGGGGCGACGTCGGTCTGACCCTGTCGATCCCCTACCAGGGTCTCGGCAACTCGGCGATCGCCGCCGTCGCCACCGACGAGCAGCTCGAGCGGTTCGGCAAGGTGTGGGCGTCGATGGCCATCACCGAGCCCAGCTTCGGCTCCGACTCCGCCGCCGTCACCACCACCGCAGTGCTCGACGGCGACGAGTGGGTCCTCAACGGCGAGAAGATCTTCGTCACCGCCGGGGAGCGCTCCACGCATGTCGTGGTGTGGGCCAGTGTCGACAAGAGCAAGGGCCGCGCCGCGATCAAGTCGTTCGTCGTGCCGCGCGAGGCTCCGGGCCTGAGCGTGGCCCGCCTCGAGCACAAGCTGGGCATCAAGGCGTCCGACACCGCGGTGCTGCTGCTGCAGGACTGCCGCATCCCGAAGGACAACCTGCTCGGCAGCCCGGAAGTGAACGTGGAGAAGGGGTTCGCGGGCGTCATGCAGACGTTCGACAACACCCGCCCCATCGTCGCGGGTATGGCCGTCGGCCTGGGCCGCGCCGTCCTCGAGGAGTTGCGCAGCATCCTGGAAGAGGCCGGCGTCGAGATCTCGTACGACACCCCGGCCAACAACCAGCACGCCGCGGCCGCCGAATTCCTGGCGCTCGAGGCCGACTGGGAGGCGTCGTATCTGCTGGCGCTGCGCGCCGCGTGGATGGCGGACAACAAGAAGCCGAACTCGCTCGAGGCGTCCATGTCGAAGGCGAAGGCCGGCCGCACCGGTACCGCGGTGTCGCTCAAGGCCGTCGAGCTGGCCGGTAGCTACGGCTACTCGCAGCGCCCGCTGCTCGAGAAGTGGGCCCGGGACAGCAAGATCCTCGATATCTTCGAGGGCACCCAGCAGATCCAGCAGCTCATCATCGCCCGGCGCCTGCTCGGGAAGAGTTCGGCTGAACTGAAGTAATCGGCGCCCGCACTGCGGCGGAGGTCAGCCCCGGAAACACCGGCGCCCCGCCACTGAGACTGTCAGTGGCGGGGCGCGACGGGTCTGTCGACCGCTGTGGCCGTCAGATCAGCCGAGAGCCGCGATAGCGCCCACGAGAGCCAGAATTGCGCCGAGACCGCCGATGACGGTGCCGATGCCGCTCACGACCGGCTGGATCTGCTTGATCAGGGCGAGGTCTGCATCGGAAGAACCCATAACAACTCCTTGTTCGAATTTCGTCAGCCGGTACCGCACCGGCGACAGCGAACCCATCACGCACCACATGTTTCGGCAAAGTGATCGGTTCGCGATCGGAGCGGCGGCGACACCGCAAGGTGAGCACGCCGTCCCACGACCCGCTGGATAACGGGCCACACGCGTCACTCCCCCGACTGGAGCAGCGCCCGAGTCGGCGGAGTGACGCGGACGACGCTAGACCATGGATGTAGGCCAAGTCACGTCCGTTTTACGCAGTTTCCAACTACGTAATCGACGGCTGGAACGAACTTCACCGCACCGCTGTCCAACCGCCCTGCTGCCGCCCACGCAAACCGACCGCCCGCCCTTCGGATCGCGCCCCAGTACGTGGCACATCCCCGGTCGAGTGACTACCAGGTCAGATCTAGTTTTGCTAAGCAACGACTCGCGCAGGGGGCGGCCATGTCGGGCCCTCGGTTCGGTCCGTGCGGGATTCACCGGCCCATCGAGGACTGCCCCGCCATCGGGGTCGACTGTGTTTTTGAACTCAATTTCAATTCTCGTTGCCGACGCTGTTCCGCAGTCGGTACAGCCTCCGTCTGCTCACCCCGTACCCGCGTCGGCGCGAAGCCGTCGCCCCCCGCTCGAGCCACTCCAGCGTCGACTCCGAACACCACGGCGAACCACGTGAACAGTCGAGCGCGGGCCGCGACCTCGTCGTACCCGCTGCACGAGAAGTTGGCCCGCGGCAGCAAGATTCTCGACATCTGCGAGGCCACTGAGCATAGTCGGCAGCTCATCATCGCCCGACGCGTGCGGCAAGAATTCGTCGGCGCGGAAGTTGCAACGCCACTCGATCATTCGAGCCCCCGTCGCAGCAGCGGCGGGGGCTCGTTCGTTTCCGTTCACCTCGGCCCGGAACAGCGAAATGCCTCCCGCGCATGGGTCGCGGGAGGCACGTCGATCCGAGACTCGCGGGCAGACCTGCCCTCGGGTGCGCGGATCAGCTCATCTGAATGGCACCCATCATGCTGCCGAGATTGGGCAGGTTCAGGGACAGAAAGACAGACTGCAGCGCGGTCTGAAGAAAGTTCACGAGCATCGATGTCTCCTAATCAGTTTTGGGGGAACATTATCGAGCCGACGAAGAAGTCCTTGAAGCCCACGAGGACTGCATCGTACGAACCGGTCCACAGCATCATCAGATCTTTGCTCATCAGAATCTCCTTACTAGGGGCCGGGAATCGTGCCGAGCGACAGCTGGATCGGCAGGTCGACCAAAAGCATTTTGAACATCATTGCCGCCATGGGCATGAGCTCAGCAAGTGAGGTCACGACAGTCTCCTAAACAGTTGGTTGTCGGTCACGCCGACATGGTCATCAGGGCTCCGAGTGACCCGAAGAACGTATCGATCAACGTATGCCCGAGAGGACCGATGATTTTCGCGAAGTCGATGGACACAGCACGCCTTTCCACTGAAATGGGGGGGTGAACCGGTAGCCGAGCTGAGGGGCTTGCCTACCAACGGATCTGGTCGCCGATATCCACAACGGAGGACGAACGCCCCGCCTGCACGATCGGCCCTCGACCGAAGCTTTCTTGCCCTCCGGACGAGACCGATGTGACCGTAGCCCTCCCCGAATGGACATGTCTCGCGATTCGCGCAAAAAACACGAATCGAACAAAATTGCATTGCAGTACATACTTTCGCGCTCAAAGTTTGTACTGCAGTGCAATTTCCGTGCCCCCCACTACGGCGACGTCAGCGTCGGACATACTCCTGCAGGCACGACACAGTCTCGACCTGTTCCCCTTCGTCCCCGAACACCCACGCCAGGAACTCGCTCGCCCCGGCCGCGCGCACTCCGTCGAGCCGATCGAGAACCTCGCTGCGGGAACCGATCAGCGCGACGTCAGCGGGATCCGCCGCATCCTCCTTGTCGAGCATCACGCGGTAGGACGGGGTGTTGGTGTACGCCGCGAACTCCTCCCGGCATCGCTGCCGCGGCAGCGATGCCGATTGTCGGGACGATGTGCTCGGCCACCGTCCGCACGCCGGCCATGAGTGGCACGGTCCCATCGGCGTGCTCGCCGGCCAGGCGCAGCATCGCTGGGCCCACTGCACCGTCGGCCTCGACCTGCGCGATCCGCTCGACCACCTCGTCGAGACGCGCCGACGGCCACACCATTCGACCGATCTCCATCACCGACCACCCCTCTCCGACGATGACACCGGCAGTCTCTCAGGAGAACTCCTGTCGTCGACCGGTCATGGCGTCACGAAACGCCGAAGCGCCTCCCGCGCATGGGTCGCGGGAGGCGCCTCGCTTCGAGGGCTCAGGAGGCGCCCCAGCCCTCGGGTCCCTTGGGGTCGGGCCCGTCGGAATTACACGCACTCGCCATTCGTTTCGTTGTCGAAACCGATACCCAGCGCCATGCCACCACACATGAACACCGGGAACCGTCGGGCGAGATGGACGTAACGTACCCCCACCAGACCGGACCCACCCCACAATTCGGCCAAAAACATCAAACCGAATGAATTGCACCGCAGTACATTATGAATTCGATGTCTGCGGCGCAATTCTTCTTCGGCCGGACACATACGCTGCCCGACCGACCGGCTCACTTCTGCAGCACGTTTGACCGGCCTGCAACCACCGGAATCCACAGCACCGCAAGCAAGGCCATCGCCGCCCATTCGACGAGCAGGCCGTAACCGAGGCTGCCGGTGTGGGCGCTGCGAACACTGTGCTGCGACCAGTACGTCAGCAACCCCAACGCCGTTCCGACCGTGACACCGGCCATCGCGACCCATGCGAACACCCAGCGACGGGTCCAGGCAGCCAGCGCAGATGCGCCGATCCCGAACACGACGACGAACCACGTGAACAGCCGGGCCAGCGCCGCGACCTCATCGTGTCCGCCGGCGAGGACCTGCCACGCGCGCAGGCCGTCGACCTGCGGGGCCGCGAGGGCGATCAGCAGGACAGCCACGGTCGCCGCGATGAGCGGGCCACGGCCGCGGGGGTCCACCTCACGCGCCACCCGGGCCTCGATCGACGCCAATTCGCGTCGCAGCAGCGATAAGTCGTCACTCATTCGGTCACACTGCTGGATGCTCGTCTGCGCTGAAACACACCGACGACCATATCGACGACGACGAACCCGAGCAGGGTCAGCCCCAGCAACGGCACGAACCAGCCGACCAGTACGGAACCGATCACAATGGCACCGATCGCCGCCGGGTGCAGCCCTCGCAGAGCGCCTCGGACCGGCGGACGACCCCAGCGCCGCGTGCCGCGAACGGGCCGGCGCAGCCACCACATCCGGTAGCCGAGCGCGATCACCGCGAGCAGTGCGATCGCCAGCGCGAGCAGTACGACTTGATTGAGTAGGCCGAACAGGATGCCCATGTGCAGCGCGATCCCCCACGTGGTGAGTTTCGCCGTGAGCGGCCAGTCCGCGAACCGCGACTCGTCGGTGATCTGGCCGGTGGCACCGTCGACCGCGATCGTGTCGGTCGAGAACTCGAACGGCTGCCGGGTCTGGGTCACGACGAAGGCGGCGTCCGCCGTCGCCGGGATCGACGCCTCCACCTGACCGGTCACGCCGGCGTCGGCAGCGACCGCGAGGACGTGGTCGATGCGTCCGATGTCGGTGGCGAGCACATCGCTACCCGAGTCCATCTCATGCCCGTCGTGCCCCTCGTGTCCGCCCGACGGAACGGCATCCGGATCGGACAGCGTCGTCGACACCGACGGCGTCGTCCAGCCCAGCGACGTCCGCAGGTCGGTGACGTTCTCGCCCGCATACTTCGACCAGGTCAGCCCCGTCGCGGACAGGAAGACGAGACCGACTGCGATCCACAGCCCGACGGCTCCGTGCCGGCCGAGCGCACCGTTGCGACCACGCGCCCCCAGCTTGGCCGTCCACAACCGCGGCACGGCGGCCTCGCTGCGGGCGCGAGCCGTTCGGTAGCGGCGCACCCACAGGTAGACGCCGCCGAGTGCGATCACCCACAGCCACGATGCAGCGAGTTCGCTGTAGAGACGGCCGGGCTCGCCCAGGTGCAGATGCCGATGCAACTGCGAGATCCACGTCCGCACCGGTAGTGAACTACTGCTGCCGTAGACGACGAGTTCGCCGGCGGGCTTCGCGGTCACCGGGTCGACGAACACCGAGAGGCGTTCGGACTCGCCGAGCGTGGGGTCGGTGAACAGCACCCGCGTGGTCTGGCCCTCCTCGGTGGACGGCCGCACCGCCGACACCGTCAGGTCGGGGCGCTCGGCCTGCGCGGCGGCGATCTGCTCGCTCACCGGGGCCGCAGGTCCGGTCGACTCGACATACAGGTAGTCGCGGTAGACGAACTGCTCGAGGGTGGGCGCGATCGCATACAGCCCGCCGCTGATCGCCGCGATCACGAGAAACGGTGCAACGAAGATCCCCGCATAGAAGTGCAGACGGAGAACCAGCCTGCGGAGGGCACCGGGTGGCGACGAATCGTTCGATCCGGAGCGAACTTTCGAGTTGGTCGAATCCTGCGCAGGGGTGGTCCCCACGCCTTCGGAAGCGTGCATGAAGCCAGGCTCTTTCCTGAAGTCTCGGATCGGCGCGCGAGAAATGCGCGTGCCGCAAGGGAGCCGCCGACGAGCCCTGGACACACGATTCGTGTGGGGGCATCGGCGGAGAAGACAGCGGCAGACGACGGACACGCGGAAGCGTGACCGGCATCTACCAGGAAAGAGCGGGAGGCCCGCGGGTGCCGCCCGCGGCCCGGGCGACGCGCGAGGTCGTCGGCTCCAGACTCCGGACGACCGTGGGTGCCCACCTGCGGATCTCGGCTACCGGCGGTGCCGACAGCACCGCGACCACGACCCTCGACACCGAGCCGATCACGCGCGCCAGCGACCGCTCCGCGGCCCGGACGAATACGACACCGACCGCGGTGGCCGCTGCGTGCGCCGCCAGCATCTGCGGCGTGAGGTGCAGTCCGTGAGGGTGATTCGACGCCAGGGTCAAGGTCAGGTGGCCGATCCCCTGCCCCGCAGCGAGGACCGACACGAGGAGCAGCAGCGGAGCGGTTCGGCTCCGAAGCGACGCGACAGCGGTGCCGACCACGGCGCACGCGGCCAGAAGCAGCACGATCGCTTCACCACTGGGGAACATGGACCCGCCACCGAGTCCGTGCGCGGCAACGCTGGCCGCCCCGGACAATGCACCGACGACCGTGCCACGCAGGCGCGCGACGGCATCGGCTCGGGACCTCACCCCGCGAGAGTAGCGCCCACTATCCCGGCCCTCGCGTTCGAGCAGGTTGGCTACCAGGACAAATCCGCCCACTGTGATGCGCATCACCGCTAGTCTGAGGCTGCCGACGTCACCGATGGGAGCCACCATGCAGGACGTTCTGACCAAGATCGCCGACACGCTCAGCGCAGTGCGCGTGATGCAGCGTTCCGGGCTCATCCCCTTCCCCCGCGTCGACGAGGGCGTTCGCGTCCTCCTCGCCGTCGACAAGTACGGCCCGTTCGCCGGTTCGGTGCACGCACACGCCGCGGCCGGCCACCGCCGGGTCGCTCTGGTCGACGAGCGGGGCTCACTCACCTACAGCGAACTCGAAGCGCGGTCCAACGCCCTCGTTCGCGCGTGGCAGGCCGAGGGCATCGGCGTCGGATCGTGCGTCGGCGCGATGTGCCGCAACCACCGCGGTCTCGTCCTCACGATGCTCGCCGCCGCCAAGAGCGGCGTGCGCCTGGTCCTGATGAACACCGGTTTCGCGCGCCCCCAGTTGGTCGACGTCGCACAGCGGGAGAAGGTGCGCTACTTCATCTTCGACAGCGAGTTCGCCGACATCGCCGACGCCCTGCCGTCCGACGTCACGCCGTTCCTGTCGTGGGTCGACGAGCCGGTGCGCACTCCCCCGGCCGAGACCACACCGCGCACCCTCGACGACCTCATCGCCGGGCAGTCCACGGACACGGTGCCCGCACCCGAGCAGCCCGGCGTCTTCATCCTGCTCACCAGCGGCACCACCGGCACTCCCAAGGGTGCACCGCGCGGGCACACGTCCCCGTTCGTCACCGCGCAGTTCCTCGACCGGATCCCGTTGCGCCCCAAGCAGACGATGCTGATGGCGGCGCCCGCGTTCCACGGCACCGGCATCTCGCAGCTCGGACTCGGCCTGGCGCTCGAGAACACCGTCGTGATGCAGCGCCGCTTCGATCCCGAGACGACGGTCCGCCTGATCGCCGAACACCGCGCCGACACCCTCGTGCTGGTGCCGACGATGTTGCAGCGGATCATCGACCTCGGGCCCGCCGTGCTCGGAAAGTACGACACCTCGTCGCTGAAGGTGATCTTCGCGGCCGGATCCGCGATCCCCCCGGACCTGTGCATCCGCACGCAGCAGGCGTTCGGGAAGGTGCTGCACAACTTCTACGGCTCCACAGAGGTCGCCGCCGTCACCGTCGCCACCCCCGACGATCTCGAGCGCGCTCCCGGCACCGCCGGACGTCCACCCGCCACCTGCCACATGGCGCTCATCGACGACACCGGCAAGAAGATCACCGGACCCGATGTCGTCGGCCGCATCTTCGCCAAGAGCGGCCTGAGCTTCGACGGCTACACCGACGGCCGCGACAAGGAACGCATCGACGGCATGCTCTCCACCGGCGACGTCGGCCACTTCGACAGGGACGGGCTGCTGTTCGTCGACGGCCGCGACGACGACATGATCGTCTCCGGCGGCGAGAACGTGTACCCGCTCGAGGTCGAGAACCTCATCGCCGAACGCCCGGACGTCCTCGAGGTCGCCGTGATCGGCGTCGAGGACGACGAGTTCGGCCACCGCCTGCGCGCGTTCGTGGTCGCGGCGCAGGTGTCGTCGCGCGATCCCGAGGAGATCCGCGCTCACGTGAAGTCGAACCTTGCCCGCTACAAGGTGCCCCGCGACGTCGTGTTCATCGAAGAACTACCCCGGAACGCGACCGGCAAGCTGCTGCGGCGAGTGCTGGTGGAGATGGACGTCGAGTTGTAGCCGGCGCACCGGACTACGAGGCACTCCCCGGCGCCGCGCCCGACCTGGGGCGCACCCGATGAGCACGTGACGACGCAGAAAAAGAAGAACCCCCGTCCTGATCAGGACGGGGGTTCTTCGTTGGTAGCGGGGACAGGATTTGAACCTGCGACCTCTGGGTTATGAGCCCAGCGAGCTACCGAGCTGCTCCACCCCGCGTTGCAAGAACGAAGTTACACGAGCCGCCGAACGGATGGCAAATCGCCTGCAGAGAGCCGGGTGTGCGCCCCGCGGCCACCACGGAACAGCCACCCGGGTGACACGGATCACCGAAATTCGGTAATCCATCTCACATAACGAGCATGTAACGGGGCGGATTCGAATTCGCAACGCGCCGTGGCGACCTGCAGAAATGCCGATCGCCGCGCCCATGAAGCAGGTCGACCGGACTGTTTCGTCGAAGTGACTCAGCGGCGGCGGCCGTCGTACGTTCGTTACCGGCTCGTGATGATCGAGTGCAGGACCGACCCGCCGCTGCCAGCTCTGCCCCCGCGGGACTCGGACGAAAACGAACCCTTCGAGGGGCAGGGACGCGACAAGCGAACACCGCGCGCCCGGGACGACGACCACGTCTCCCGCCGGCGCCGGTCGCGTCAGCGCAGGAGAGGAAACCCCCGCATGACCAACACCAGCTTCACCAAGCGCGCCCTCGGCTGGGCCGCCGTCACCGGCGCCCTCGTCGCCGTCCCGTTCGCCGCAGGCATCGGAACCGCGAACGCCGCCACCCACAACTGGGACGGTGTCGCGCAGTGCGAGAGCGGCGGCAACTGGGCCATCAACACCGGCAACGGCTACTCCGGCGGTCTGCAGTTCTCGCAGAGCACGTGGACGGCCAACGGCGGCACCGGCTCCCCGCACACCGCCTCCAAGGAGGAGCAGATCCGTGTCGCCGAGAACACCCTCGTATCGCAGGGTCCCGGCGCGTGGCCCACGTGCGGCCAGTACCTGACGCAGGCGGAGCCTGCCCCGGCACCGATCGCCGAGCCCGCCCCGGCTCCCGCCGCGGTCACGCCGGCACCGGCCCCGATGCCGGCCACCGCCGCCGCGTACATCGATCACGCCGTGACGATCGCCGGCGACACCGCCGCCCAGCACGGCTACGGTGACCGGTTCCAGCAGCTGCTGGCCGCCCACGGCAACAGCATCGCCGATGTGAAGGCCGCGCTCACCAAGTAGCGCGCCGACAGCACCGACAGCACCGACAGACAACGGGACCCTCCATGCTTGTGCATGGAGGGTCCCGTCATTCGTGTACTACCGATCAGCCGCCTGCCGACTGGTAAGCGCTCACCGCCTTCTGGAGTCGCTCGAGCGCCTCACCGTAGGCCTTGAAGTCGCCGCCCGACTGTGCGGACTGCAGATTCGCCAGTGCCGCATCCAGTTCCGCAACCGCAGCCGCCTTGTCCGGTGTCTGACCGGCCGCCGGCGGAGCCGGCGTGGGCGACGGAGTCTGTCCGCCCGTCGCCGGCGGGGACGCCGGCTCGCCGCTGGGTCGGGTGGCCGAGCTGCCGGTTCCCGAGCCGAACACCTGATCCAAGGCTTCCGCGAGCGTCGGCGCATAACCGACTCGAATGCCCGAGGTGTCGGTGAAACTCACCATCACCCTGGCGAGCTGCGGGAAGGCGTTCGCAGAGTTCCGCTGTGTGTAGAGCGGTTCGACGTACAGGATGCCGCCGTCCGCGATCGGCAGGGTCAACAGGTTTCCGAAGATCACCTTGTTCGACTGCCGCAGCAGCGCCAGCTCGCTGGCCACACGCGGATCCGACGTCATCGCGGACTGCGCCTGCTGCGGGCCCTGCGTCTGGGTGTTCGTCGGCAACTGCAACACCCGGAACTTGCCGTAGTTCTCCGGATCCGCCTGCACCGAGATGTACGCCGACAACAGCTCACGCTCGTAGCCGACCATCGGGCTCGTCAACACGAACTGCGGCTTCGCCGTCTCCGGGTTACCGGCCAGCACGTAGTACGGCGGCTGGTTCTTGTCCGTCTCGACCGTCGGGTCGCTGGGAACCGACCAGAACGCGTTGTTGCTGAAGAACTCGCCCGGATCGTCCACGTGGTACTTCGCGAGCATCTCGCGCTGCACCTTGAACAGATCTTCCGGGTAGCGGAAGTGCGCCTGCAGATCCGCGCTCACCTCGGACTTGGGCTTGACGGTGTCGGGGAAGACACCCATCCACGCCGAGAGCACCGGATCCTTCTCGTCCACCTGGTACAGCGTCACGGTGCCGTCGTAGGCATCGACGGTCGCCTTCACCGAGTTCCGGATGTACGAGACTTCCTTCTTCGGCAGCATCCGGCCGTTCGCCTGGTTGGTGCTGTCCTGCACCAGACCGTCGAGCGACGACCGCTGCGCGTACGGGTAGTTGTCGAGCGTGGTGTAGGCGTCGACGATCCACTGCATACGCCCGTTCACGACCGCCGGGTACACCGTGCCGTCCGTGGTCAGCCACGGTGCAACCTTGTTGACCCGATCCGCGGGGTCACGGTTGTAGATGATCTTGGAATCCGAACCGATGGCACCGGAGAACAGGATGTTCCGCTCGGTGTACTTGCCCGCGAAGGCCAAGCGGTTGAACCAGTTCCCGATTCCGACGCCACCCGAACCGGTGTAGGTGTACTTGCGCGTATCGGTGTCGTACTCGCGGGGAGCACTGCCCTCATCGCCGCCGACGATCGCGTAATCGGCGTCCGACGACGCGATCACCGGTCCGTAGTAGGTACGCGGGTTCTCGACCGCCAGCGCGGGATCCGCGGGCTTCGTCTCGAGATCGCTGACGCTGTAGATCGGGTAGCCACCCGTGTTGTTCTGGGTGTCACCACTGACCGCCGTCACCTGGTTCGCGTACGCCGCGACGAAGCCGTTCCCGTGCGTGTACACGGTGTGCTTGTTGATCCAGTCCGTCTGGTTGCCCTGCAGGCTCGACGGGGACAGCTCACGTGCCGCGACGACGAAGTCGCGGAGCGTCCCGTCCATCTCGTAGCGATCGATGTTGAGCGACTTCGGGAACGCGTAGAAGTTCTTGAGCTGCTGCTGCGCCGTGAAGGTCGGCGAGAGCACGTTCGGATCGAGCAGTCGCGTGTTCGCGATGGTCGTGACGTCCGCCGGAACATCCTTGGGCTGCTTGGTCGATGTGCCCGAATAGTCGACGTACTCGACCGTCTGATCGGTGATCCCGTACGCCTGCCGAGTCGCGGTGATGTTCCGCTCGATGTAGGTGCGTTCCTTGTCGGCCGCATTCGGCTTGACCGAGAACTGTTCGACAACCAGCGGATACACCGCGCCGACCAGGACCGAGGAGAGCACCAGCAGCGCAACCGCCATCGCGGGGATCCGCAGATCACGCAGGAAGATCGCCGCGAAGAACGCGATGGCGCAGATGACGGCGATCGCGAGCATGATCAGTTTCGCCGGCAGCACCGCGTTGATATCGGTGTATCCGGCGCCGGAGAACGTGGGCTCCTTGCGCGAACTCGACAGCAGCGCGTACCGGTCGAACCAGTACGAGATTGCCTTGAGGAGCACGAACGTTCCGGCGAGCACCGCGAGTTGCACGCGCGCCGACCGTGTCAGCGCGCCCTGGCGGCCGCTGAGTCGCAGCCCGCCGAAGATGTAGTGCGTGATCAGGCTCGCGAAGAACGCGATCACCACCGCGACGAACAGCCAGTTCAGGACGAACTGATAGAACGGCAGGTCGAACGAGTAGAACCCGATGTCCTTGCCGAACTGCGGGTCCGTGATCCCGAAGTCCTTGCCGTTGAGGAACAACTGCACCGTCGACCAACTGGCCTGGCCCGCGAGACCCGCGAACAGGCCGATCACGACGGGGATGCCGATGCCGAACAGCTTCTGCCGCGTCATCACCGAGGTGCGGTAGCGCGCCACCGGGTCGTTCGAGCCCGGCGAGGGCAGGAACATCGGACGCGACCGATAGGCCAGCAGCAGCGCGAGCCACACGATCGCGCCCACGACGAGGCCGACCACGAGGAACAGCGCGATCCGAGTCAGCAACACCTTGCTGAAGACGCTGCGGAAATCGACCTCACCGAACCACAACCAGTCGGTGTAGATATCGATGAATCGCGGTCCGACCAGCAACAGGGCTGCGGCGACCAGCGCCAGGATCAGCAGCACCCGTGTGCGTTTCGACAACGAAGGTAAACCGGCGGGGGGCCTCATGCCCACGTGCCACTCTCCCAACAATCCGGCGACGCCTTCGCGCCGCAGCCAATGCACCGTCCAGCGTCACCTGAGAGTGACCGTTTCGTCCCACTCTACGTAACTACCCGTCAGCACTGCGCCATGTGACCGAAACGCAGTGTCATCGGGCCATGATGCAAGGATAAGGATGTGATCGACAGTGATGGTGTATTCCCGGGGGACGGGTTCTCGCGGAGGCGAGGAAATGTGAGCATGTCCAATGAATCTTTGAGCCGGTGCGTGCACGAGGTGATCGACTTCGTCGACGCCGGAGGGTGGGGTCAGCCCCCCACCGTCTTCGCCATCGTCCCGACGGCCCTGGTCGCCGCGGCCGAGCCGTCGCTCCTCGATCAGCTCGACGACGGTGCCGAACTGACCCCGATCGAGCAGGAGGCGCTGCCCGACGACGTCGAGGGCGGCTCCCCCGCGCTCGACGAGTTCCTGGCAACGACCACGTGGCCGTCCGAGGTGGTCGGCTGCGCACTCGTACAGGAGATCGTCGTGCTGCCGCCGGATGCCGAATCCGAGTTCGACGACGCCGTCGCCCCGACGCTCACCGATCGGCACGCGGAGCGCGATGCCGCCCGCACCGCCGCTGAATCGCACCCGGATCGGCGGGAAGCCCGTCTCATCGCGGCCGTGCTGCGGGACGGTCCGTCGCTCGCGCTGTTGCAGCTGCGTCCGACGGAGGACGACGACCCGTTCGCCGGGATCGAGTTGCGCACGTACGACAACCTGGCACCCGGCATCGTCTCCGCGCTGTACTCGACCCTCGACGCCGAGGAAGACTGACCGCCCCGATCGTCAGCAGGCCGGCGCGGGCCTGCCCTCGTTGATCGCTTCGAGGGCCTCGATCGCGCCGTCCAACGTCTCCACCTTGACCAGGTCGAGCCCGTCGGGCTTCGTCGCGACGGCCTCGTCGCAGTTCTTGGCGGGCACCAGGAACGTGGTAGCGCCCGCTTCCTTGGCTGCGATCATCTTGTACGGAATACCGCCGATCGGCCCCACGTCACCGTCGGGGTCGATCGTGCCGGTGCCCGCGATGAACCTGCCACCGTTGAGTTCACCCGCACTCAGCTTGTCGACGAGGGCGAGGCTGAACATGAGGCCTGCCGACGGCCCGCCGATGTCGGCGAGATTGAACTCGATCGTGAACGGCACGTCGGGCACCGCGCGGGCGCCGACACCCAGGTAGCCCTGCTTCGCGTCGTCCCCTTCGGCCTGCGGGCGCGAACCCAGGGTCACCGGCGCGGTGGTCTGCACCCCGTCCCGTACGAAGGTGAGGTCGACGGTCGATCCGGCGCCGGCCGCGCCCACCGCGTCCTGCAGGCCCTCGACGCTGTCGACGGGGATGGCACCGACCCGCAGCAGACGATCGCCCTCCCGCAGCACTCCCGCAGCCGGACCGTTGTCGCCGACGGTGCCGATCTCGACGACCACCGGCAGATTCAGGTACTCGAGCGCGGCGAGCTCGGCGCTGTTCTCCGACTTGGCGAACTGCGCGGAGTTCTCCTCCTTGACCTCGTCCTTCGACTTCTGCGGCGGGTAGACGTCTTCGCGCGGCACCAGGCCCTGTCGGCCGCTGACCCACAGACCGAGCGCGTCGAAGAGCGTCAGCTTGTCGCGCACCGCGACGGTCGTCATGTTGAGGTTGCCGCCGGTGGGATCGACCGCGGTGCCGTCGATCTCGACGACCGGCTTGCGCACGACCTCGCCGTTCTCCTCGACGTCGGTCTCTCCGAGGGTATTGAACGTCGGGCCGGGACCGAGCGCGACGAACGGGACCTTCACCGTCGTTCCGAGGACTCCTAGCACCAACACCGGGGCCAACGTAGCCAGCAAAGTCACCATCCGTCGGTTCACCTGGCCAGGATAGAGCGCCCGCCGCCGCGCACGGCCCGGCCCCACTGTCTGTTCGCCGTGAGCGTGATCTCCGTACGGGCCATGCGGCGCGCCGCCTTGTACCGTTGAACTATGAGCGATCTGCCCTTTGGCTTCTCCAACCCCGACGACGACCCGGACCGCAAGAAGGATTCGACGGGCCGCGAGCAGGGCGGGGGTCAGGGCGGTTCGGCCGGTCAGCCCTTCGGGTTCGACCCGAGTGCCTTCGGCATGGGCGGAGCCGGCGGCGCCGGATTCGACCCGGCCGCGCTCGGCCAGATGCTCACCCAGTTCGGGCAGATGCTCAGTGGCATGGGCAACGCGATGGGCACGGGCGACCAGACGGGTCCGGTGAACTACGAGATCGCCAAGAACCTGGCGCGGCAGCAGATCGGCTCCGTCACCCCGATCGGTGAGGGCACCGCATCCGCGGTCACCGACGCCGCCCGCCTTGCGGAACTGTGGCTCGACGGCGCGACGACGCTCCCCGCCGGCGCCACCCGGACGCTCGCGTGGACCGCGAACGATTGGCTCGACGGCACCCTCGACACGTGGAAGAGGTTGTGCGACCCGGTCGCCGAGCAGGTTTCCGGTATGTGGGTGCAGGGTCTGCCCGAGGAAGCCCGCAACATGATCGGGCCGATGGCCGGCATGTTCACCCAGATGGGCGGACTCACCTTCGGCTCGCAGCTCGGTCAGGCGCTCGGCCAGCTGTCGAAGGAAGTTCTCACCTCCACCGACATCGGCCTGCCGCTCGCCCCCGCCGGCACCGCAGCGCTGCTGCCCGCCGCGATCGAGGCGTTCAGCGAAGGACTCGAGCAGCCGCACCGCGAGGTGCTCGTCTTCATCGCCGCCCGCGAGGCCGCGTACCAGCGTCTGTACAACCACGTTCCGTGGCTGCGTCAGCGACTTCTCGCGACCGTCGAGGACTACGCGCGCGGCATCAAGATGGACTTTTCCGCGATCGAGGAGGCCGCGCAGGGACTCGACCCGTCGGCGCTCACCGATCCGTCACAGCTCGAGAAGATCCTTCAGCAGGGCGCGTTCGAACCGCAGACCACCCCCGAGCAGAAGCAGGCCCTCGAGCGTCTCGAGACGATGCTGGCGCTCGTCGAAGGCTGGGTGGAGACGGTCGTCGCCGAGGCGCTGGGCGAACGCCTGCCCGGTGTCGCTGCGCTCACCGAGACCCTGCGCCGTCGCCGCGCCACCGGCGGACCGGCCGAACAGACCTTCGCGACGCTCGTCGGTCTCGAGCTGCGCCCGCGCAAGGTCCGCGAGGCCGCGCAGCTGTGGCGCCGACTCACCACCGACACCGGAATGGACGCCCGTGACGGCGTGTGGGCGCACCCCGACCTGCTGCCCGACTCGTCCGATCTGGACAATCCGGCAGGTTTCGTCGACCGGGTCCTCGGTGGCGGCGATGCGAGCACCTTCCACGACCCGATCGCGCAACTCGAGCAGACCGAGGCACGTGAGCGCGAGGAGAAGAACCGCGAGCAGGGCGGCTCCGGAGAGTCCGACGTCTAACTGAACACGCTGCCTAACTGAACACGCTGCCTAACTGAACACGCTGCCTAACTGAACACGCTGCCTAACTGAACACGCTGTCGTCGGTGGCGGCGCAGTCGTCCGCGTCGCCGTCGAGCAGACCCGGCTGCCGTGTCACCACCGCGTATGCCTCGAGGTAGCCCATCGCCCGCTCGGTGCGGGGATACTGCCGGACCTCGCTCCAGAACCGTCCGTTGTGGCCGCCCGCGACGTACAGGTGCACGAGTTCGTGCACCAGGACGTAGTCGAGCACGTAGGTCGGCACCGTCCGCAGCAGTTCACTGACGCGGATGGTGCCGTCCACGGGCGTGCACGACGCCCAGCGCGTCCGCATCGACGGCACCCAGCGCACCGACACCGGCCTGGCCGCGTCGCCGAGCCACCGGGCGGACAGCCGGGCGGCGCGTTCGGCCAGTTCGACGTCGCTGCGTTCGGCGCGATTCGCGGCCCGGCGATCCGCTCGCTCGAGTTTCTCGATCATCTCGGCGACCAGGTCGGCCTCCGCCTTCTTCGACAGACCGGTCGGCATCAACACCACGACCTTGTCGCCCTCGCGGCGCGCGCTCACCGTGCGCCGGCGCCGGGCGCTGCGGCGAATCTCCACCTCGGGACCCGCACCGCTGTTCGACGTCTCCGACCCAGTCACGGGCCATCACGCTAGCTGCCCGGTGCGACACTGCCGCGCACGGATTTCGAACCACTTCGTCGCAGCACCCAGAAGGCCAGCTCATCGAGCATTTCCGCCTGTGGACAACCCCGAATTCCCGGCAGGGCGCCGGCGTGCGGAATGGGATCGTCGGCGCATGACCCCGGTTGCCGCGCCGCGACTTCGACGCCCCGTCCTCGACCCAAGGCTGCCCATCGTGATCCGACCCAGCGGTCGCATCCAGATCGGGTGGGATCCCGAGACGTCGATGCTCCTGACCCCGCCCGCCAGGGTGGATCCGCATGCGCTCGTCTCCGTTCTGGGTCTCCTCGACGGCCGGACGTCCCGGCCCGGCGTCGTGTGGCGGGCGGTCGAACACGGCATCGCACCGGCGGACATCTCGACGATCCTGAGCGAACTGGAGGAGGCCGGGGTGCTCCGGCCCGCCCCGACTCCCCCGGACGACGTCCCGACCATCCGGGTCCATGGGCGGGGGCCTCTCGCCGACGCGATCTCCAGCGCGTTGGTCGCGGGGCCGGCCCGGGTCACCCGATCCACCCACTTCACCGCCGACACCGACGTGACGACCTGGAACAGCCTGTGCGTCGTCCTCACCGACGACCTCGTCGCCGATCCCCGCCTGGTGGACGCGTTGGTCGCGGCGCGTATTCCGCACCTGCCGGTCCGTCTGCGGGACGGGCGCGGCGTGGTGGGCCCGCTGGTCCTACCGGGCAGCACCAGCTGTCTGCGGTGTGCGGATCTCACGCGGTCCGCCGCCGACGAGGAGTGGCCGCACGTGGCCGCGCAACTGCTCGGCCGGGTGGGCCATGCCAGCCCCGCGACGGTGCTGGCCACCGCCGCCGTCGCGCTGGGACAGCTGGAAATGGTGCTGGCACGGGCCGCGCTCCCCGCACCGGCCAGCCTGGACGCGACGCTGGAGATCGACCTCGGCGCCCACCGATTCGTCGTCCGGGAATGGCCTCGCAACCCGCGGTGTGGATGCTCACGTTCCGCAATCTTCTTGGACGGAACCCCGGATCTTCCGCCATGATGGTCTGGTGTCCGACATCCCACGCAGAAGCACTGCCCGCACCGCCAAGCTCGCGAGCATTCCGCTGGGCATCGCGGGCCGGGCGGCGATGGGCTTCGGGCGGAAGCTGGCCGGGGGCGATCGGGACGAGATCGACGCCCAGCTGGCAGCCAAGGCTGCGGAGCAGCTGTTCACCGTGCTCGGCGAGCTCAAGGGCGGCGCGATGAAGCTCGGGCAGGCCCTCAGCGTGATGGAGGCCGCGGTCCCCGAGGAGTTCGCCGAGCCGTACCGCGAGGCACTCACGAAACTGCAGGCCGAGGCTCCCCCGCTGCCCGCGAAGCAGGTCCATCGGGTCCTCGATCAGCAACTCGGCACCAAGTGGCGCACCCGGTTCACCGAGTTCGACGACACCCCGACGGCGTCGGCCAGTATCGGTCAGGTGCATCGGGCGGTGTGGGCGGACGGCCGCGAGGTGGCCGTCAAGGTCCAGTACCCGGGCGCCGACGAGGCGCTGCGGGCCGACCTCAAGACCCTCTCCCGGTTCGCCGGACTCTTCACCTCGGTGATGCCGGGCACCGACGTCAAGCCGGTGCTCGACGAGCTCAGCGCCCGCACCGAGGAAGAACTCGACTACCGCATCGAGGCCGACAACCAGCGGGCCTTCGCGAAGGTGTTCAGCGGGGATACCCGGTTCGTGGTGCCGCGTGTCGTCGCGAGCGCCCCCAAGGTCGTCGTCACCGAATGGATGTCGGCCACCCCACTGTCGGCGATCATCTCGAGCGGCACGACGGAACAGCGCAACACTGCCGGTGCGCTGCTGGCCGAGTTCCACTTCGTCTCACCCGCCCGCGTCGGATTGCTGCACTGCGATCCGCACCCGGGCAACTTCATGCTGCACGACGACGGTCGCCTCGGGATCATCGACTTCGGCGCCACCGCCCCGATGCCGAACGGGCTGCCCCCCGTACTCGGCCGCATGGTCCGGCTCAGCCTCGAGGAACGGTTCGACGAGCTGACGGAACTGTTGCGCACCAACGGTTTCGTGTTGCCCGGCCGGACCGTCACCGATCAGGAGATCGCCGACTACCTGCGCCCGTTCACGGACCCCATCCGCACCGAGTCGTTCCACTTCACACGCGCGTGGTTGCAGAAGGCCGCCGGGACGGCGACCGACCTGTCGGGCGCGCACTTCCGGACCGCCCGCGCCCTCAACCTGCCGCCCGAGTACCTCATGATCTTCCGGGTGCTCCTCGGATCGGTCGGTATCTGCGCCCAACTCGACGCCTGTGCGCCGTACATGGCGATCCTCACGCGATGGCTGCCGGGATTCTCCGACGACGCCGTCGGCCTCGAGAGTCTCGACGGGGCGTAGTCCACCACCAGTTCGGTACACGACATGTGGCCGAATGCCACACGGGTTCAGTCCAACTGAACGCGCGTGACATTCGGCCACTGTCAGGTCAGGCGCACACGAGCGCCTTGCGTTGATCGGGATTCTTCCGAGGCCTGCCTCGTGGCCGCTTGCGCGCGATCACGACTCCTTGGTCGAAGATCTCACCGCCCCATACGCCCCACGGTTCGGCGCGGTCGAGGGCGGCACTCAGGCACCGGTTGCGCACCGGGCACTGTCCGCACAGCGTCTTGGCCTGCTCGAGGTCGGCTGGTGTCTCGGCGAACCACAGGTCGGGGTTTCCCGCCCGACAGGGCAGCTCCGGGCGTGCCGAGCCGACGACTGCCAATCCGCTGGAGACGGTGCTGGTTTCGTTCTGTACTCGGCATGTCACGGTAGACACGTCGTTCTCCTCTGTTCTGTTTCGCGGCTGGCGCCGGCTTTCGGTGGTCACACGAACCGAAGTCGAAGGCCTGGAGCAAAGGGCTCGAAACACGAAGGCCACGGTTCGCAGTTGCGATCCGTGGCCTCGAGAGGATGGGCGGGAGTGCCTACCGAAGAGAAGTTCGGTGCCTACTCCGGGCCACGGATGCGGGGGCTGCTGCTGCTTCTGCTGCGCGCAGACGAATTGCGTGCGGTGCGGTCGCTGCGTTCCTCGCAGCGACCGGGGCGGCCGCAGGGAGGTAAGCGCCAGCGATTGCGGGCACCGATGCACGTGCCGCTGCTGCTGCCATTGCAGTTGCGTTCCAGCCGTTCATCGTTTTGCCACCTCCCTCTCATCTCGGTCCGACAGTTACCGCACACGAGTCTTACCCCGTGGCGTGCAGTCCAGGGTATGCAACCCCAACGGACCGCACAAGTTATTTTTGACCTGCGGTTTTACCGCCGGTCGCTCGTCAGGTCAGATCCAGCGTCTCTGCCGAGCGCTCGCCCCGCACCACCGCGAGGACGTCGGCTCCGTACTGCTCCAGTTTCTTGGCGCCGATCCCGGAGATCGCCGTGAGCGCGCCCTCGTCCTGGGGTTGCTGCTCGGCGATCGCCTGGAGCGTGTTGTCGGTGAACACCACGTAGGCGGGCACCTTCATCTCGCGCGACGTCTCCCGTCGCCACTCCTTGAGTGCCTCGAACAGCTCGACATCGATGTCCGACGGGCAGCCCTCACAGCGGCCGAGCGTGTGGGCCGTCGCATCGATGAGCGGCTTCCCGCAGACCCGGCAACGCGGGCGCTGCCGGCCGGACCGGGCGGGCTGGGCGATCCGCGACGCCGGTGAGTCGTCCGGAATCACGTTGGTGAGGAACCGGGACCGACGCCGGGACTTGCGTCCGCCCTCGTTGCGCGCGAGCGCCCACGACAACGCCAGGTGCACGCGCGGGCGCGTCACGCCGACGTACAGCAGGCGGCGTTCCTCCTCGATGCCGTCCTGGTCGTCGGGCGACTTGGAGTCCCCGAGCACGTGCGTGATCGGCAGCGTGCCCTCGGTGAGACCGACGAGGAACACGGCGTCCCACTCGAGCCCCTTCGCGGCATGCAGTGATGCGAGAGTGACGCCCTGCACGACCGGTGGGTGCCGGGCCTCCGAGCGTGCCGCCAACTCGGTGAGCAGACCCGCGAGCGTGAGCTGTGAGTCGTGCGAGAGCAACTCCTCGGTGAGCGCCACCAGTGCGGTGAGCGATCCCCACCGCTCCCGAGCCTGGGCACCGGTGGGCTCGGCGTCGGTGAGCCCCAACGGAACCAGCACCGCCCGGACCAACGTGACCAGCGACTCGCCGGTGTCGGCGCCGTCGGGCAGATCGTCACGACCGGCCACCTGCCGGAGTGCATTGATCGCCTGCCGAACCTCCTGCCGCGTGAAGAAGCCCTCCCCGCCACGCACCTGGTACGGGATGCCGGCCTCGGTGAGCGCCTGCTCGTGGACCTCGGACTGCGCGTTGATGCGGTACAGCACCGCGATCTCGGCCGGTTCGACGCCCTGCTCGATGAGCTTCTTGATCTTCCGGGCGACGGCCGCGGCCTCCGCTGGCTCGTCGTCGTACTCGGCGAACGTCGGCTCGGGTCCGGACGGCCGTTGCCCGATCAACTGCAGGCGGGTGCCCGCGATACGACCGCGCGCCTCCCCGATGACCCGGTTGGCGAGCGAGACGACCTCCGGGGTGGAGCGGTAGTCGCGCTCGAGCCGGACGACGGTGGCGTCCGGGAATCGGCGCGAGAAGTCCAGCAGATAGCGCGGCGTGGCGCCGGTGAACGAATAGATCGTCTGGTTGGCGTCGCCGACGACCGTGAGATCGTCCCGGTCGCCCAGCCACGCATCCAGCACGCGCTGCTGCAGCGGCGTCACGTCCTGGTACTCGTCGACGACGAAGCAGCGGTACCTGTCACGGAACTCCTCGGCGACGGCCGAGTGCTCCTCGAGCGCGGCCGCGGTGTGCAGCAGCAGGTCGTCGAAGTCGAGGAGCATGCCGCCGTAGTTGCGGGCCTTGAGTTCCTCGTATCCCGCGTAGACGGCAGCGACCTTCGCGGCGTCGGCCGGAATGTCACGGCGAGCCCGGGCCGCCACGGCCGGATAGTCCTCCGGCGCGACGAGCGAACCCTTGGCCCACTCGATTTCGCTGGCGAGGTCGCGGACACTGTCGGTGCTGGTGGACATCCCCACCCGGCTCGCCGCCTGCCCGACGATCGCGAACTTGCGGTCCAGCAGTTGCCACTCGGTGTCGCCGATCACCTGCGGCCAGAAGTACCGCAGCTGCCGCAGCGCCGCGGCGTGGAACGTGCGGGCCTGCACCTGCGCGCCGCCCCCGCCGATGCCGAGGCCGCGGAGCCGACCGCGCATCTCCCCGGCCGCACGGGCCGTGAACGTGACCGCCAGCACCTGACCCGCGGAGACGTGTCCACCGGCGACGAGGTGCGCGATCCGCCGCGTGATGGTGCGTGTCTTACCGGTACCGGCGCCCGCAAGGACACACACCGGGCCGCGCGGTGCCAGCACGGCTGCAGACTGCTGCGGATCCAAACCCTCGTCGGGCCGGGTTTCCGAGGTGGCATCCGCTGACATGCTGTCCATACTCTCAGGACGCACCGACACGGGCCGATCACACCCGCCCCGGTGTGACGTAGGCCCGTGCGGGAACAGGACCGACCGATCGTGGTGTTATATGCGCCGTGACTACCGAAGCCCCCGCCCTGACCATGTATTCGACCACGTGGTGCGGCTACTGCCGACGCCTCAAGAAGCAGCTCGACGAGAACGGCATCTCGTACGCCGAGGTCGACATCGAGCTGGACCCCGCGTCCGCCGATTTCGTCGGCAGCGTCAACGGCGGCAACCACGTCGTGCCCACCGTCAAGTACGCGGACGGCAGCACCGCCACCAATCCGAGCCTGGCGCAGGTCAAGAAGGCCCTGGGACTCTAGCTCCTCAGTCGGCCTTCGCCCAGGACTCGACCATCACTCTCGCGATCGAGATGGAACCGGGCAGCAGCAGATCGGCATCCGATCGCGACGTCCAGTCGCCGGCATCGAGCGCCGCCCGGATCTGGTCGCGGGTGAACCAATGGGCCTCGGCGATCTCGCCGTCCGCGAACTCGAACGCGGTGGCGGGATCGCCTACCGCCGAGAAGCCGATCATCACCGAACGAGGGAACGGCCACGGCTGACTGCCGAGGTAGCGGACGTCGCGGACGTCGACACCCACTTCTTCCTTGATCTCCCGCACGACACACGTCTCGAGCGACTCCCCCGCCTCGACGAATCCCGCGAGTACCGAGAACATCCGCGGCGGCCACGCCGGCTGCCGCGCCAGCAGCACCCGGTCGCCGCCGTCGTGCACCAGGCAGATCACCGCGGGATCGGTGCGCGGGAACTCCTCGTGCCCGGTGCTGGAACTGATCCGGGACCACCCCGACATCGTCGGCTCCGTCGCAGCCCCGTCGATCGCACTGAATTTCGCGTGGTCGTGCCAATTGAGCAGCGCCACAGCTGTTGTCAACAGTCCGGCACTCGACTCGTCGAGCCGGTGTCCGACCATCCGCAGATCGCCCAGCTCACCGGTCAACGCGGGCACCCGCACCGCCCACACGTGGCGCGCATCGCGCAGCCCCAGGAAGACTGCACCGGTCGCGGGTTCGTCGTCCAGCGTCGATGCCGGTTCGAGGACGAGGTCGCCGTCGGAGATCCGCACCTGCCCACGCGAATTGACGCGCAACAGCAACGCGTCCGCCCACCCCGTGCGCAACGCCTCGGTGTCCGAGCGCAATTCCTCCGCCCGATCGAGGGCGGCGCGGGCAAGCAGCGGTGTCTCGGTCAGTTCGAAATGCGGCACGGGAACGACCCTACTGCGACCGCACGGCCGCGACGATCTCGATCAGTTGGTGACGCGCCGGATGTAGAGCAGAAGGTCGTCGGCCTCGACGGCGTCGACCTCGGGCGAGCCGACCCGCAGCAGTCGGCCGTCGCGCACCACGCCGAGAACGATGTCCGACAGGTGCCGCGGCGAGCCGCCGACCTCCTCCGGCTCCACCTCGCGCTCGGCGATGGCGAACCCCGCCTCCGGGGTCAGCAGATCCTCGACCATCTCGACGACGCTCGGCGTCGTGCGGGCGATACCGAGCAGTCGTCCAGCTGTCTCCGAGGAGACGACCACCGAGTCGGCGCCCGACTGCCGAAGTAGGTGCGCGTTGTCGGTCTCGCGAATCGCCGCGACGATCTTCGCCTTGGGTGCGAGTTCGCGGGCCGTGAGCGTCACCAGGACGGCGGTGTCGTCGCGGTTCGCGGCGACGATGATCGACGCCGCGTTCTGCACCCCCGCCAGTCGCAGGACATCCGACTTGGTGGCCGAGCCGTGCACGGTCACCAGACCCATGGCGGCTGCGGTGTCGAGGACCACCTGATCGGTGTCGACGACGACGATGTCGGAGGGCACGATGCCGTCACCGAGCATCGCGTCGATGGCGGTGCGCCCCTTGGTGCCGAATCCGACGACGACGGTGTGGTTACGCACGCGGTGCCTCCAACGCTGGATCTTGAATGCCTGGCGGGAACTCTCGGTCAGTGCCGAGAGCGTCGTACCGACCAGGACGATGAGGAAGAAGACTCGAAGCGGCGTGATGACCAGGACGTTGATCAGGCGCGCTTCCGGGGTGATCGGGGTGATGTCGCCGTAGCCGGTGGTCGACAGGGACACCGTCGCGTAATAGATGCAGTCCAGCAGCGACAGCTGGTTCTCCTGCGCGTCCCGGTAGCCGTCCCGGTCGATGTAGACGACCAGCACCGCGAGCGCCAGTGCGCCGAGGGCGTACGAGACGCGGCGCGCGATCGCTCGGGCGGGGCTGGTCTGCATCTCCGGAACCCTGAGCACGCCGACCAGAGTGAAATCCGGCCGATCCGTCAGCTCGTCCGAGGCCCCGAACCGCGCTCTCAACCTACCGGGCATCCACTGGTCCCCATCTCCTCTGCTCCGACTGGTCGTTCACGCAGTCGGCTCGCAGCCTAACCGTGGATCCGGCATTCACGGAACGGCACCGGGAAACGGGCGCGAACTGTGGCGGAGTCGACGAGTGTCGGGCAGTGTGGGCGCATGTCGTCACATCCGAATCGATTGAGTCAGGCCCCCGCCCTCCGCCTCGCAGCAGTGCTTTTCGGCGCGGGTGCACTCCACTTCGTTCGGCCGCAGCCGTTCGACGCGATCGTGCCGCGCGCGTTGCCCGGCAGCGCGCGGGCCTACACCTATGCGTCCGGTGTGGCCGAGATCGCTACGGCGACCGCGCTCGCGGTACCGCGTACCCGGCGCCTCGGCGGCGGACTGGCGGCCGCGCTGTTCATCGCGGTGTTCCCCGCCAACGTGCAGATGGCGGTGAGCTGGCTCCGGTCGAACCGCACGTCCACGCCGGCCAAGGCGGTCGCGGTGGCGCGGCTCCCCCTGCAGATCCCCCTCGTCACCGAGGCACTGAAGGCCCGCCGCAACGCCGAGTGACCTGCCCGCTCAGGCGTCCGGCGCATCCTCGGCGCCGGCCGTCGTGATCAGACGAGCCAACCGGTCGGCGTCGGGCAGGTTCTCCGGCGCGATGGTCCGCCCTGAGCGCACGTAATGGAACGCGGCCCGCACCCTGTCGAGCGGCGGTTCCACCGGGCGCCCGGCCAGTTGCGACTGACGCGCCGCCATCAGTTCGGCCCACGCGATCCGGTAGGCGGCGAGCTGCATCACCACGGCGCGTTCGTTCGCGGCCGACGGCTCGGCACCGGTCTTCCAGTCGATGACCGTCCAGCCGCCGTCCGGATCCGCGAACACCGCATCGATGCGCCCGCGCAGCACGGTCCCGGCGACGGACGTCTCGAACGGCACCTCCACCTCGACGGGGCTACGGTCGGCCCACGACGAGCGCAGGAACGCGTCCTGCAGCAGTGCGAGTTCGGTTTCGGTACCGACACCGGTGTCTGCAGCGCCGGGCAGCTCGTCGAAATCGAGCAGCCGCGTGGCCCCGAACCGCTGCTCCACCCACGCGTGGAACGCGGTTCCGCGGCGTGCCAGTGGATTCGGTGGGAACGGCAGCGGTCGACGCAGCCGCGCCGCGAGCGCATCGGGGTCGGCGGCCAGGTCGACGAGCTGACTCACCGACAACTGCGCCGGCAGTTCCACATCGGCGGCACCGTGCCCGCGTGCACGCCGCTCGGCCAGCAGCGCGTCCACGTCCGCCGCCCAGTTGTCCGGGTCGTCGTCCGGCTCCTCGGACGGCTCGGACTCCTGTGCAGTCTTGTCCAGCCCGGCCAGCGCGGCGCGCACCGACTCGGCACCACGCTCGACGTCGGCTCGGCGACGACCCAGCGGATCGCGCGGCCACAGCGCCGACCGCGGCGTGGCCGTGAGCGGATTCTCGGCACCGTCGTCGGGTGCGGGAGCCCACACGTCGATCACGCCGAGGCGCTGCCCTTCCCACGCGGACACCAGTTCCTCGAGTTCCAGCAGGAACGGTGACGGGCCCTTGGGATCCGACCCGGACTCGGCCCAGTGGTGGCCCGACACGAACAGTGCCCGCTCGGTGCGGGTGAGCGCGACGTAGAACAAGCGCCGGTCCTCGTCGAGCCGACGGGCGGACAGCGCGTCCTTGTGGGACTTGATCGCGTCCTCGAGGTCCTTGCGGTTGTAGAGGTCCTCGAGGTCGAGAACCGGGACACCGTCGGCGGATTCGCCGGGGAACGCCCGGTCGCCGCGCAGCGCGGGCGGCAGTTCGGACACCGACCCCAGCCACGTCGACGACGCCTGGCTCGACGGGAAGACGCCTGCGGCGAGGTGCGGCACGGCCACGACCTCCCACTCGAGTCCCTTCGCCGAGTGCACGGTCAGCACCTGCACACGGTCGGGGGCCACTTCGACCTCGCCGGGGGCGAGGCCGTTCTCGACGTGCTCGGCGGCGGCGAGGAACGACAGCAGCCCGGTCAGCGTCGCCGATGTCCGGTTCGCGTAGCCGGACACGACATCCGCGAACGCGTCGAGGTGCTCACGGCCGGCTCCGCCGACCTCCGACTGACGGGTCCGTGCCTGCGCCTCGATGCCGATCCCGATCACGCGCTCCACCTCGGCCACCAGCTCGGTGAGCGGCTGACCGAGCCGTTCGCGCAGTGACGCCAACTCGGCTGCCACCGCGCAGATGCGCACGTACCCGGCCTCCGAATAGCGATGTGCCGGTCCGGGATCCGCGAGTGCGTCGGCCAGGCCGGCCTGCTCGGCCTGCTCCCCCGGCATCGCGTCGCCGAGAGCGTCGTCGAGCGCCGCCGCGTCGGTGACCGCGCCCGCTGTGCCGTACCCCGAGCGGATGCCGAGTTCGCCGGCCCGCTTCCACAGGGCCCGGATGTCGGCCGCACCGATCTGCCAGCGAGCACCGGTCAGGACGCGCACCGCGGCGCTCCCCGCCATCGGGTCGGCCACCAGCCGCAGCATCGCGACGACGTCGGCCACCTCGGGGGCGTGCAGCAGGCCGCCGAGACCGACCACCTCCACCGCCAGGCCCCGGGCACGCAGTTCCTCCGCGATCGGGGCGGCGTCGGCGTTGCGTCGCACCAGCACGGCCGCAGTGGGCACCTTCCTGCTGCTGGTTCGAGCCGCCTCGTACTGCTCCGCGATCCGGTCGGCCACCCACGACCGTTCCGTCTCCACTGTGTCGAGCAGGGCGAGACGGACGTCGCCGGACACCGCCGCGGGCCGTGCCCGTAGCTTGCTGACCTCGACGCCTCTGTCCCGCAACGGCTCCGACACCATGTTGGCGAGCTCGAGCGCCTCGGGCGGATTACGCCAGCTCGTGAGCAGCTCGAGCTTGGGTGCCGGAGTTCCGTCAGCGAGCGGGAAGTCGGTGGCGAACCGCGGCAGGTTGGCCGCGGACGCGCCGCGCCAGCCGTAGATGGACTGCATGGGATCGCCCACTGCGGTGAGAGCCAGACCGGCGTCCTCGCCGCCACCGAACAGCGAAGACAGAAGCACCCGCTGCGCGTGCCCGGTGTCCTGGTACTCGTCGAGCAGCACCACGCGGAACCGGGCGCGCTCGCTGCGGCCCACCTCCGGATGCTCGGACGCGACCCGCGCCGCCAGCGACATCTGGCTGCCGAAATCAAGGGCGCCCTCGCGGCGCAGGGTGTCGGCCAGCCGTTGCACGAGCGGCAACAGGTCGAGTCGCTGGTGCTGCACCTCGAGTAGATCGAGCAGCGTCTTCGACGGTCCGCCACGTTGCTTCGGTCCGGCCGGGAGCGTGTGGATCAGCTTGTCGAGTTCGGTGTGCGCCTCGCGCAGGTCGGCGGGTTCGACGAGGTGCTCGGCGAGCTGACCCGACAGCGCCAGCACCGACTCGGTGATCGAGGCCGGGTTGCGGTCGGTGTCGAGGTCGCCGTCCCACGCACTGACGACGCGGTACGCCAGCTGCCACAGCTCGGTCTCCGACAGCAGTGTCGCGGACGGTTCGATCGGCAGCAGCAGTCCGTGCTCGGACAGCAGCCGTCCGGCGTACGCGTGGTAGGTGCCGACCTCCGGTTCGCTGCCGAGGATCCGGGACCGCAGCCCGCCACTGGGGTCGAGATCCCGTACCAGCGAGGACCCGGCGAGCGTGGCGAGACGCTTGCGGATCCGGGCGGTGAGCTGCTGCGCGGCCTTGCGCGTGAACGTCAGGCCCAGAACCTGTTCGGGGTCCACCAGTCCGTTCGCGACGAGCCACACGACGCGTGCCGCCATCGTCTCGGTCTTGCCCGCTCCGGCGCCGGCGACGACGAGAGTGGGCCCGAGTGGGGCCTCGATGACCGCGGCTTGCTCGGCGGTGGGCGCATACTCCTGTCCCAGCGCCGCGGCCAGTTCGGCCGGGCTCACGCGGCGCCCGCTCTGCGAACTACTCATTCGGAGGTCACCTGCCGTCCCTCGTCGTGTGCCGGGCAGCTCGAGAGCACCGGGCAGTGTCTGCATCCGTCGTTGATCCGCGCCAGATAGCTCGGCCCCCGAGTGGCCGCGGCCGCATCGTGGATCACGTTCTCCCACAGCGCGAGACCCTCGTCGTCGAGTGGCCGCTGCACCCGCTGGGTGGCGCCTTCCTTCTTGTGCGGCTTGGCCACGAACACCAACCGGGCACCGCCGGGCTGCGATGCGGGTTCCCCGTCGATCAGGCCGCGGGACGCCGCGACCTGGTAAGCGGCCAACTGGGCGTGCTGTTCCGCCTGGTCCTTCGTGACGGCCGCCTTCGCGGTCTTGACGTCGATGATCACCGGTCGGCCGTCCGGGTCCCGTTCGAGCCGGTCGATGCGACCGCGGACCCGAACCTGGGGGTCACCTTCGACGCGTGGTTCGAGTACGCCGTCGACCGCCACCTCGACACCGACCTCGGTGAGCTCGGATCTGGTGCCGCGCAGCCAGTCGGCGAAGTTGTCGAGCATGCCCCGGGTTCGCTCGAGTTCACGCCGCGAGAACCATTCCGATCCCAGATCGACCGAATCCCAAGCAGTTTCGAGAGCGCGATCGACCTGATCCGGGGGGATGTGCCCCGCGAGTGCCTGCACGAGCGTGTGCACGAGCGTCCCGGCGATCGCGTGCGTGTTGTCACCGTTGCTGCCACCGTGCCGTTCGAGCATCCACCGCAGCGGGCAGTTGGCGATCAGCTCGATCGTCGACGGCGAGAGCGGCACCGGACCGTCTTCCGGATCCCACAGTCCCACATCGGAACTCGGCTCGGCCGTGCCGTACCACTGGTCGGGGTGGGCGCCCCGGACGCCGGCGTCCGCGAGCCGCGCCAACTGGTGCGCTGCCCGCTGCTGCCGCTCGGGATCGTCGGTGGCGACATCGGGATCGCACACCACACTGCGCAGCTCCGCGACGAGCGCGGGCAGCGCGAGCACACGTGGGCTGTCGTCGGCGACGGGCGCGACCTCGTCCAGGTCCACGTCGTCGTCGCCGCGGAGCAGATCGTCCACGAATCGTGACCGCACCAGTTCGGTGTCGCCACCCGACGAATCGACGGCAGTCACGAGCAGCGAATCACGGGCCCTGCTGCACGCCACCAGGAACAGACGCCGCTCCTCCGCGAGCAGCGGCGCGGTCCGGGACAACGTCTTGTCGATCTCGCCCACACCGCTGGTGACCTCGATCAGCTCCTCGGTGCCGAGCAGCGTGCCCCGCGCACCGAGACTGGGCCACAGTCCCTCCTGGACGCCGACCACCACGACCACCCGCCACTGTCGGCCGGCCGCCGAGTGGGCACTGAGCACCGTGACCGTCTCCTGCGACGCCACCGCACGCATCCTGGCCGCGCCCGGGATCTCCTGCTCCACGAGGTAGTCGACGAACCCCGACAACTGCGCTCGGGGTAACCGGTCCACATAGTTGGCGGCAGCATCGAACAGGGCGACCACCGCGTCGAGGTCACGGTCGGCCTGCGCGCCGATCGGACCGCCGAACGCCGAGGCCGCCGCCCAGCGACGCTCGAGACCCGTCGCCTGCCAGGCCGCCCACAGCACCTCCTCGATTCCTCGCCCGCGCTGCAGCGGCACACGCGCCCGGTGGAGCACCTTGAGAACTCTTCGTAGCGATAGTGATTCGACGTCGGTCAGCCCCGGAAGCAGGTGCGCCACACCGTCGGCATCGGATCCGTCGACAATGATGGTTCGCAAAAGTTCGGCCGAATCGCGGTCACCACCCGACGCCAGTTCCACCCGTCGTAGACCACGCCGCAACCGCCGCAGACTCACCGGTTCGGCGCCACCGATCGGACCCGCGAGCAGAGCGATCGCATCCTCGCCGGTGAACTCGCCGCCGACCAGGGCGCGCATGGCGGAGAGCAGGCCGGCGACACCGTGCTGCTTCGCGAGCGGTAGTTCGCTCGCGGCGGTGGTGACGGGCACACCTGCCGCGAGCAGCGCACGACGCAGCGGCGGCAGCACCCGCGGCACCGACCGCGCCACGATCGCCATGTCCGACCACGGGACACCGTCGATCAGATGCGCACGCCGCAGGGTGTCCGCGATGAGAGCCGCCTCCTTGGCCGGAGTCGACAACACCCGCACCACCGCGCGACCGAGTGAGTCGTCGTCGGTGACGGGTACCGCCGCCCCGCGATGCGGTGGATTGCCGGGCAGTCGGCCCGCAATCTGCGCCGCCACCCGCGCGACCGCCGGAGCGGCCCGAAAGTTGGTGTCGAGGATCACCTGCGCCGCTTCGCCGCGGTCGGCGAGGCCGGTGAGGAACGTCGGGTCGGCGCCGCGGAACGCGAAGATCGACTGGTCCGGGTCCCCGGCGATCGTGGTGCTCGCAGTCCCGGTGCCGATCAGACGGACCAACTGCGCGGCCTGCGGATCGAGGTGCTGCGCGTCGTCGACGAGAAGATGCCGGACCCGAAGGCGCTCGCGGTGCAGCAGATCCCGATCGGTGGCGAACGCGGTGAGCGCCGCACTGATCAGTTCGGCGGCGTCGAGCGCGGTTGCCGTCGCCTCCGGCGCCTCCATGCCGACCGCGCCGCGCAGCAGCATGCCCTGCTCGTAGTGGGCGGCGAACATGCCTGCCGCGACCCACTCGGCCTTGTCGTGGGCGTGCCCGAGGTCGATCAGGTCCTCGGGACCCAGCCCGCGCTCGTTGGCCCGCAGCATCAGATTGCGCAGTTCCACCGCGAATCCGGTCATCCCCAGCGCCGGTCGCAACCGCTCAGGCCACGTCGCTCCGCCGTCCGCGATGTCGCCGCGCAGCAGTTCGCGCAGCACGGCGTCCTGTTCGGAACCGGTGATGAGCCGCGGCGGCGGGTTGCCGTGCGCGGCGGCCTGCAACCGGAGCACCGCAAACGCGTACGAGTGGACCGTCCGGACCAGCGGTTCGCGCGTCGCGCGCGGACGCACCGCGGAAGTGCCCTCCTCCGGGTCGCGTTCGGCTTCGAGAAGTCGCTCCGTGATCTGCTCACGGATCGCGGTGGCCGCGCGCCGCGACTGGGCGAGCACGAGCACCGACTCGGGATCCTCGCCGGCAATGATCCGGGCGACCGCGGCATCGACGACGAGCGCGGTCTTTCCGGTTCCCGGCCCGCCCAGGATCTGCCACGGATGCCAGCCCCTGCCGGGTGGGGCGCCGGTGAGCACCCGTGCCTGATCGGCGGCCCAGGTCCGCAGCGACGGCGACACGCCCCGACGTCCGACGAGCCGCGCAGACGGCGCCGACGATCGAGTTCGGGTGCCGGTTTCCGTCATACAGGGAATCTCACCAGACGGGTCCGACACCCGTCGCATCCGGCATAGTGGACGGCATGCGCGGTCTCCACACCTACCTGTTCGGCACGCCCGGAGCACCCGAGGTGCTGGCCCTGCACGGGCTCACCGGACACGGCCGGCGGTGGGAGGCGCTGGGTGCCGACCAACTGCGCGACACCCGGATCATCGCCCCGGACCTTCGCGGTCACGGCCGCTCGCCGTGGACCCCGCCGTGGGGCCTCGACACCCACGTCACCGATCTCGTCCGGGTGCTCGACGAGTATGCGACAGGCCCCGTCGTCGTGGTCGCCCACTCGTACGGCGGCGCGATCGCGCTGCATCTCGCGCAGGCGGTGCCGGAGCGGATCCGCGGCATCGTGCTGCTCGATCCGGCCCTCGGCCTCGACCCCGACACCATGAGCCGGATCGCCGGCCTGGTCGTCGCGCACCCCGACTACACCGATGCCGCGGAGGCACGCTCGGAGAAGGTGCACGGCGCGTGGGCCGACGTACCCGCCGACGTCCTGGACGCCGACCTCGCCGAACACCTGGTCGATCTCGAGAACGGGCGCGTCGGCTGGCGCATGTCGATTCCCGCCGTCGTCTCGTCGTGGGGCGAGATGGCCCGCGGCTTCGTTCTGCCGCCCAAGGGCATCCCGACGGTGCTGGTGCAGGCACTGCGCGTGCAGCCGCCGTATGTGACACCCGAGTTCCGGGCCGCGCTGTCCGGGCACTTGGGATCCGACCTGACCCTCGCCGACCTCGACTGCGACCATATGGTCGCCCACGCCAAGCCGGACGACGTCGCGGCGTACGTCCGCAAACTCCTTTAGGCACGTCAGGTGGCCGCCACCACTGAGGAACAGATCGAGCGGGTCCGGGACCTGGTCGCGTCGATCCCACTCGGCAGCGTCGCAACCTATGGCGACATCGCTTCGGCAGCAGGACTTTCCAGCCCCCGCACCGTCGGCTGGATCATGCGGACCGACGCTGCCGACCTGCCGTGGCACCGCGTACTGGGGGCGTCGGGCCGCCCTACTGCCCATCTCGCGCACCGCCAGTTGGCGAAACTCGAACTCGAGGGCGTTCCCATTCGGGACGGACGGGTGGACCTGTCCGTGGCGCGCCACCGGTTCTGACGCGGCGGTCACGCGCGGACGCAATCGATGCGGCAGCATTGGCCCATGAGCACATTCGGCCGGCCCGGCGAGCCCAGCGAGGACATTGACGCGATCGTGCTCGCCGGTGGGCGCGGGACCCGGATGGGCGGCGTCGACAAGCCCGCGCTCGTCGTCGCGGGCCGGCGCCTGCTCGACACCGCTCTCGACGCGGTCGTCGCCTGCGACCACGTCGTCGTGGTCGGACCGCACCGGTCCGATCTCGCGCCGTCGATCACCCAGACGCAGGAGTCACCCGCCGGGTCCGGGCCCGTCGCGGCGCTGGCCGCAGGCCTGGCGGCACTGGGCGGAGCACCCGACGGGCTCGTCGTCGTTCTCGCCGCCGACCTGCCGAATCTCGATCGCACGACCGTTGCCACGCTGGTCTCGAACCTGATCCGAGATCCCGACGCGGAGGCAGCGTTCGCAGCGGACGAATCGGGCCGGTTGCAGTTCCTGCTGTCCGTATGGCGCCGCGCGACTCTGGCCGCGCGTCTCGATCGACTGACCGATGCCCGGAACCAGCCGATGAAGGCACTCGTGCCCGATCGGTACCTGACGGTGGAGTGCCCCGACGTCGCCGACTGCGACAGCGCACTCGACGTCGAACGAGCCCGCGCCGCGCACGTCCCGGGGCCGATGAGCATCGACGAGGCCCGCGCCGCCATCCGGAGCACGCTCACCCCCTTGCCGATCCGCGAGGTACCTCTCGTCGGTGCGCTCGGTGCCACCCTCGCAGCTCCCCTGGTGGCGGCGGAGGCACTGCCCCGGTTCGACGTCTCGGCGATGGACGGCTACGCGGTCGCCGGGCCGGGACCGTGGCGGCTACACACAGAGGTCCGGTACGCCGGATCGTTCACCGACCTCGCCCTCACCGAGGGCGACTCCGTGCGGATCGCCACCGGCGCCCAGGTCCCGGACGGGGCGACATCGGTGATTCGCGACGAGTTCGTCGACGTGGCAGAGGATTCCGTCGGCAAGCTCGTCGTGCGGCGACCGGACACTCCCGTACGGGACGACACACGGCGGCGCGGGGAGGACTGGCAGCCCGGCCACCATCTCGCCGAGTCGGGTACCCCGGTGTCGCCGGCGCTCGTGTCGGCGGCGGCGAGCGCGGAGGTCACGGTGGCCGCCGTGCGCGGGCCGGTGCGCGCACACGTCGTGGTGACGGGCGACGAGATTCGCCGGGACGGCCCGTTGCAGGACGGTCAGACGCGCGACTCGCTCGGCCCGGTACTGCCGGACATCTTGCGGCACTGCAGCGTTCGAACCGTGTCGAACACCCACCTGCGGGACACCGCGGACGGCTTCGACGCACTACTCCGGGACACACGGGACACCGACGTGATCGTCGTCGTGGGCGGGACGGGCGGCGGTGCCGCCGATCAACTGCGCGCCGCTCTGCTGCGGGCCGGCGCCCGGATAGTCGTCGGACGGGTTCGGTGCCGGCCGGGTGGGTCACAACTGACCGCACTCCTGGCCGACGGACGTGTCGTACTCGGGCTGCCCGGGAACCCTCTTGCCGCGGTCGCGACGCTACTGACGATGCTGCCCGCGATCGTCGACGGGTTGACGGGCCGGACCGCGGTGATACCGCCGCGCGGGCCCGTCGCCAACGCCGCCGCTGCAGGCACAGACGTCACGCGAATCGTCCCCGTCGCACGACGGGCGGATGGAACATGGCAGGCGGACACGGTGATTCGCACCGCGCACCTCGCCGGACTGATCGGGCGGGAGGCGCTTGCGCTCCTCCCGCCCGATCCCACCGACGGCCAGACCGTCGAGCTGCTTTCTCTCCCCGAGTAACTTACGGTCAGTCGGGCCGAGCGCTCCGCTGCTCGCGGCCGGCGCGGCGCTGTGCCTCGGCACGCTCCCGGCAGCGGCGGAGAAACTCCTCATCGGCGGCAGAATTCTGCGCATACTGCCTCCCCGGGCGGTCGTATTCCGGGAACTCCGACGGGGCGGCGGGACGACGCGGCGCCGCATACCCGCCCTCGGGACGACCCGCGACGAGCCACAGTACCGACCCGATCAACGGCAGGAGCAGGACGACGATCACCCAGCCCACCTTCGGGATGTTCCGCACGGCGTGCTCGTCCGCGACGATGACATCCACCAGACAGACGATCCACAGGACCATCACGATCAAACCCAGATACGGCATGAGACGCCGACCCTCCCCAAACTCGACCCGCCCACAGTGGCTCCCCGGCCACGCGCCCGTCGATGAAACCAACTCGAAGGTATGTAGCGCAACTATCGAGTCTCTCCGGGGTGTCAGATCCCCATCGACCGCGCGATCATCGGCCACGAGTTGTGCAGGTCGTCCTGCCAGTACCCCCACGAGTGGGTACCGCCCGGCTTGAAGTCGAACGTGGCCGGAATCTGCAACTGGGCCAGGCGATTGGCGAGGTTGTGCGTGCAGTAGTTGGTGGCCGCCTCGATGAGGCCGCCGACGATGGCCTGGTTGGCGAGCGCGGCCGGCCGGCCGTCGATCCCCCGGCTGTCCAGGGTCTCGTGCGGACCCGGGAGTCCGGAGCCGGTGGTGATGTACAGCTCGGTGCCGCGAAGGCGTTCGGCGTTGGCTACGGGATCGTTCTGCCCCCAGCCGGGCCCGTCGAGCGGTCCCCACATGTTGGTGACATCGACTCCGCCACGGAGCCCGACCACAGTCTGGATGAAGCTCTGACCGGCCGGAGTGGCGGTCTCGGCGCAGCCACTGAACGAGCCGACACTCTTGTAGAAGCCGGGCTTGGCGATCGCGTAGTTGAGCACCGACGTGCCGGTCATCGAGATCGCGGCGATCGACTGGACCCTGCTGGTCCCGAACTCGGCGTCGATGACGGGCGGCAGTTCCTCGAGCATGAACGTCTGCCACTTCTGGCGGCCCAGCTTCTCGTCGTCCTTCTGCCAATCGGTGTAGTAGCTGAAGGCACCCTGGAGCGGAGTCACGACATTGACGTTCTTGTCTTCGAAGAACTGGTTGATGTCGGTGTTCCGCTGCCATGTGGCCCGATCCTCACCGCCACCCGCACCGTTGAGGAGGTATAGCGTGGGCCGCGGCGCGCTGCGGTCCGCGGGGAGAATGACCTCGAGCGGAATGTTCCGGTCCATCGACGGCGAGTACACCGAGATGGTCACCTTGCGGTCGGATACCTCGGTGGACTTCACCAAGTAGGCGCCGGACGTCCGCGCCACATTCGCCGCCGCACCACCGGAGGTGTCACCGCCCGCGGACGCCGCTGCCGGGACGGCGACGAGCGGGATCACGGCCGCGACAGCCGCGGCGACGAGCAGTCGCTTCGACGCGATCCTGGAATGCCTCATGTGAAACCCTCTCCCCCAGAACATGAACGAGCCCGACCCGGCCGGACCGCAGAATCACGCCAGACCCTACCGAGCGAATCGCCGCGAGTGTCCCGATCGGAGAAATCACATTGCGGAGTACCGGACGCGGTCGCTACCCTCGTGTCAGAACGTTCGTGTTCCAGTGAGATCAGGAGGTGAGTTGATGATTGCGGTGACGGCCACTGCCGTGGGCACTGCCCGGACCATCCTCACGTCCTGGGCCTCCGCCTGAGTCGACTCCACCCCTTTTTTCGACGGTGTGCGCTGCGCGCCTGTCGGGGTTGAAGCGAGTCTTCGGACGGGGCCCGCACCCCGAAGGGTCTCACGTTGTCTTTCTCACACCCCACTAGCTCACCCCTCCACGGTCTCACTGCACTCGGCTGGGACGACACGCTCGCCCGATCGTTTTCCGACCACGCCGAGCGGGGACTCGTCCCGGCCCGCGTCACGCGGGTCGACCGCGGTCTCTGCGACACCCTGACCGAAGGCGGCGCGGTGCGCGCCGACAGCACCGCAGTCACCACCGCCGACCCCGAGCACACGGTGTGCACCGGCGACTGGGCCGCACTCGAACCCGGCGCGGGGCCGCGGCTCGTGGCGCTGCTGCCGCGACGCGGCGTCGTCGCGCGCGCGTCGGCGGATCGCACGTCACGCCGCCAGATCCTGGCCGCCAACGTCGACACCGTCTGCGTCGTCGCGTCACTCGCCGCACCGATCAAGCCCGGCCGCATCGAGCGCCTGCTGGCGCTGGCCTGGGACGCGGGCACCCGACCTGTGATCGTCCTGACGAAAGCCGATATCGCCGAATGTGATTCGGAAACGACGATTGGCGAGGTCTCTGCGCTGGCAATCGGGGTCGACGTCGTCACCGTCAGTTCCCGCACCGGCACCGGAATCGACGAGTTGAGGCGCCGTCTACCCGGAACCACCGTTCTGCTCGGGCCCTCCGGTGCCGGGAAGTCGTCACTGACGAACGCTCTCCTCGGCACCGAGCGGATGGACACGAACGACGTCCGTGTCACCGACGGCAAGGGACGCCACACCACCGTGCACCGGGAGCTGTTCCCACTCCCCGGTGGCGGCGTACTGATCGACACCCCGGGAGTGCGGGGCATCGGCCTGCACGACGTCGGTGACGGTATCGAGCACGTCTTCGGTGACATCGAGCAACTCGCCCGGGGCTGTGGCTTCCGGGACTGCGAGCATCGCAGCGAACCGAGGTGCGCGGTCCAGGACGCGGTGACCGACGGTCGTCTCGGCCTCGACCGACTCGACCGCTACCGCAGAATGGTGCGCGAGAGCGAATGGGAGGCGTCGCGCGGGGATGCCCGGCAGTCCGCCAAGCGAACCGCGACGGCCAAGGCCATCTCCCGCGACATCAGGGCCCTCTATCGTGTCCGCGGCCGCCGCGGCTGACACCCGACCGAACCCCAGAAACGGAAGACCACGTGAACGCTCACCCACACTGGACCACCCGCCCCGAGACCACCGCCGACATCGAGTCGGTCCGCCGGATCACCCTGGCGGCGTTCGACACCACAGAGGAGGCCGACCTCGTCGACGCACTGCGTGAGGATCCGGCATGGATCGACGGGCTGTCGATGCTCGCCATCAACGACGACGGCAAGGCGGTCGGGCATGCACTACTCACCCGCTGCCACATCGGCGACACCCCCGCGCTGTGTCTGGCACCGTGTTCGGTGCTCCCGGAGTATCAGGGGACCGGCGCCGGTTCGGCCGCGATCCGTGCGGTCCTCGAGTCCGCGAAGGAGCGGGGCGAGCAGTTCGTGACCGTTCTGGGCCACCCGGACTACTACCCGAGGTTCGGGTTCGTCCGCGCGTCCGAGCACGGCGTCCGGATGAACGTCGAGGTCCCCGACGACGCGCTCATGGTGCTTGCCCTCGACGGACGCCCGATTCCGAGCGGCGCCATCCGCTACGCGGCGGCCTTCGGCGACATCTGACGGCGGCCCAGCACGAAGAACCCGTACGCGGTCGCCGCAACCACCAGTAGCAGCGCGAGCGCACCGACTACGTAGACCCGTGCCGGGGTCCGGTCGGCGTCGGTGTCGGGGGTGGCCTGCAGTTCTGCAGCCGCCCCAGGCGCCGGCGCCGTCGACTGCGCTGATGGCAGCGCCTTCGACGCGTCCGACACGTTCGCCGAAAGGCCCTGGACCACACCGGTGATCGGCCCGGTGCCGTCGACCAGCTGTCCGGTGCCGTCGGCGAGGGCCCTGCCACCGTCGTCGAGCAGCACCAGCCCGTCGCTCAGCTGCCGGGCACCGTCCGAGATCTGGCCGACACCGCTGACGAACTGGGCCGACGGGTCACTGAGCTCGTACGACAGCTGTCGAGCGCCGTCCTTCAGCATTCCGAGCTGGCCGAGGGTATCGGGCCCGAGTCCATCCGCGTCGAGTTGCACGACCAGATCGTTCACGCGTGCGGACGCGGCCTGCGACACCGGGTCGGCAGACGCAGACAGTGCCGCCGCCACCTGGCGCAGCGATCCGGTGACCTGGCCCTGCACGTCGCCGAGGCCGGTGAGGCGGCCCACCACCTCGTCGACGCCACCGCTGATCTGCTGTGCGCCGTCGCCGAGTTGTCCTACGCCTCCGGACAATTCGTCGAGTCCGGCGGACAGTTGGTGCGCGCCGTCCCTGGCCTGGCCGAGCCCGGCGGAGAGCTGATTGGCCCCGTCGTCGAGTTGGCGGCCGCCATCCACCAATTGGTTCATGCCACCGTTCAGCAGCGACAGCGGCAGGCTCGTCTGCTGAAGACTGCGGCGGGCCTGAGCGAGGGCGTCCGCGCCGGGTTCGACCGCGGGCCCCGCCTCGAGGGACGTGGCAGGGTCGGCTCCCGGCCGGGCGTCGTCGGCAAACATGGTGAGGTAGGACACCACGCCGACCACGGCAACGACGAGCAGGCCGACCACGGCAACGACGAGCAGGCCGAACAGTGCGACGACCGTGCGGGTGGCGACTCTGCGACGGGAGATTTCGTGTTCGCTCATAGATCCGCGAACGCTAGCCGCGGAATGTGAGCGATCTCTGAGACAGAGGCGTGGGTCACGTGGCCGCGGGGTCCGCGGCAACCTCCGCGAACTCCGCCGCATCCTCCGCTCCGAAGGTGTCCTCCAGTGTCTCCGGCGAGTAGTCGAGGTCGATCTCCTCGATTGGTCGGCCCCGTGCCGACTCGATCGCGCCGAGGCGGCGCTGCGCACGGTCCGCGGCGTACTCGAGGAAGACATGCGGTTCGATACCGAAGGGTGGTTCCTCGAACTGGTCGTTGACCCACTGGATCATGTCGAGCGCGTGCGGCAGAAGCTCACCCATACGCTGCTGCACCAGATCCCAGTTGCTGTCGTCGGCCGCGACGTGCCGGCGGCACGTGAACGTGCCCCACGCCATGTGCCGCCGCTCGTCGTCCCCGATCCTGCGGATGAGTTCCTGCATTCCCGGCAGGATCCCGCGTTCGGTGCATACCCTCTGCCAGGCGTAATAGCCCGTCAGCGCGAGGCTGCCCTCGATCACGTGGTTATAGGTGACCGAGGCTCGAATCTGGTTGGCGGGACTCGGGTCCGTCTCGAGGACCCCCAGCGAGCGCGGCAGTTCCTCATAGAAAAGGGTGCGGTAGTGCGGGTTCTCGGCCACGTACTCGTGGAGGTCGCCGTCGAGACCGACCGCGTCCATCCACCGCCGAAACACTTCGACGTGCTTGCTCTCCTCGAAGCAGAACTGTGCCAGATACATCTCGTCACCGAACCGGCCCTCGGCGGCCATCGCCTTCATGAACGGCTGGATGTCCTCGGTGACGGCCTCCTCGCCCGCGATGAACTGCGTGCACAGATACGTCGCGCCGCGTCTCTCCTCGCTGCTCATCGACTGCCAGTCCTCGGCGTCCTGACTGAAGTCGATGTCCGCCGGGTTCCAGAATTTGGCGTTGCCCTTCACGAACAACCGGAGGGGGAAGGCGTCCCAGTTGAGTCCGCCCCGCCGAATGGAACTGAATCCCTGCCTGTCGACCGATGTCGCGGTCATCTCGGACACCTGCTTCCTCGTCGGCACCGACGTTCACTTTTCACGCTAGTGCGCGACCCGGCACGGGGACCACACTTCGTGCACATCGGTGTGCAAACAATTGCAAACCGACAAACCGGTGAAGATTCGCAAAACTGCCTGGCTTCCAAGCTATGTTTCGCTCGGTTACGCACGTCGGGGTGCGCTCCACCACCCTGCACGTCGGAACCGTCTCCACTATCAAGGACGGTTTACATGCACACCACCGCGACACCGCGGTGGGCCTGGATACGCAGGCTCACACTGTTCGCCACCGTATTCGCGGTCGCCCTGACACTGGCCGCCGTGCCCGCGGGCGCCGACCCTGCCGTGACTGGAAGGCCGACACTCCCCACAGTGTCCGGGACGCCGCCGATCGGCACGGTCGGGGTGGACTACTGGTTCCCGTTCACCGCCACTGGAGCCCCGGCACCGTTGTTCCGCCTCGACCCCGACAATGACATGCCTCCGGGAATCCGTCTGATCAACAGCGGAATCCTCGCCGGAAAACCCACCGCCGGAGGCACATACGATTTCACCGTCATTGCCTACAACTCGGCCGGCGAAGTCTCGGTTCCGGTGACGATGACGGTGTGGCAGCGTCCGGCGTTGACCAACGAGCGGGCACTCCCGCCGATGCTCGCCGGTGAGCCGTACCAGTTCCGATTCGAGGCAACCGGATACCCGAAGCCGACGTTCCGCAACACCTCCGTCCTTCCCCGCGGGCTCACCCTCTCCCCGGACGGGCTCCTCTCCGGGACCCCCACCCGAGTCGGTCCGGCCGACTTCTCGGTGCAACTCTCGAACAGCGCCGGTGACAAGACGTACCGGTTCGATCCGACGGTCGGCGAGAGGCTCACCATCACCGGCACCCCCGACATCACGAAGCAGTATCGGTACTACCGGTACCGGTTCGCCACCACCGGCTACCCCACCCCGACTGTCTCCCTCACCCGCGGCGAACTCCCCGCCGGTCTCGAACTGTCGGACGACGGCGAACTCTCCGGAATGCCGATCCGCGGCGGCAAGTATCTGTTCACAGTCTCCGCCGCGAACGAGACCGGGATCGTCGACCATCCGGTGACGATGGAGGTGCTGCAGCATCCGGAGCTGATCAACCTGTACGACATGCCGACGATGCGGGTCGGGGAACCGTTCGAGTACCGGTTCGAGACGTCCGGCTACCCGAAGCCGGTGTTCGCCGCAGGCACCGAACTGCCCGACGGACTCACTCTCACCCCGGACGGACTCCTCGCGGGGACGCCCACGACGGCCGGCCGCGTCAGATTCGAGTTGCGGCTCACGAACAGCGTCGACACCCGGGTGCACTGGTTGAGTGAGGACGTCGAGCAGACCCCCACCGTCACCGGCACCCCGGACACGGCCCAGGTCAACCAGCCGTACGAATACCGCTTCGCCCTGAGCGGCTACCCTGCGCCGACCGTCACCGTCAGCTCCGGTGACCTTCCCGGCGGGCTCACGCTGTCACGGGCCGGCGTCCTCATCGGATCCCCCACCGAGGCCGGGACATTCACATTCACCGTCACCGCCACCAACAGCGCCGGTAAGGCAGATCTTCCGGTGACCCTCGAAGTCTCGCAGCCACCAGAACCCGCACCGTCCGGTTCGACGACATCACTGAATCTCTCGACGTTGCCGATGGGCCTCGCCCGCGCCCTGGTGAAGTCCGCGGTCATGTCCGTGGAGTCCCCCTCCACGCCCTGATCGAACGACATAGCCACACCGGGGAACTCCGCGCATGGAGTTCCCCGGTGTCGTATGTTCCGTTGACGAATCGCGACAAAGGAGCAGTTGTGGACATGACCGAGATCGGATTCCTTCGCCGGGAGGGCGACGGGTTCTCGCCGCTCGCCATGGGGATCAGCAGGTGGTCACCCGACATGATCAACGGACCGGCGATCACCGGCATCCTCGCTCGGGCGCTCGAGAACGAGCACGGTGCAGAGGGATTCGTTCCGGCCCGCCTGACCGTCGATCTGTTCCGCCCGGCACGGGCCGAGCAGCTCCACGTCGTCACCCGCAGCGTGCGCGACGGCAACCGAATCCGGGTGGCCGATGCCGAGGTGATCCAGCAGGGCGAGGCGGTCGCGCGCGCCTCGGTCGTGTTCCTGCGCCGCTCGGAGCAGCCTCCGGGCGAGCTCTGGACCCGCCCCGACGCACCGCAGCCACCGCCACTGAGTCTCCTCGAACCTCTGCAGGCCCCGTCGCATCCGTGGATCGGCAGCGACGGCCACCCCGCCGGCTGGTCGCCGTCACTACGCGACCACGAGGGATCGAGCCGGAAGCGCATGTGGCAGTACCAAATCCCGGTGGTCGCCGGCGAGGAGCCCTCACCGTTCGTGCGCGCCGCGATGGTCGGTGAGACCACCAGCCTCATGACCAACTGGGGCACCGCCGGAATCGGATTCATCAACGCCGACCTGACGCTCGCGCTGTCCCGTCTGCCGGAAGGTCCCGAGATCGGCATCGAGGCCGACAATCACATCAGCGTCGACGGTATCTCCGTCGGCAGCACAACGATGTTCGACCGGCGCGGTCCGATCGGCACCTGCATCGTCAGCGCGCTGTCGAATGCCGAACGGCAATTGGGCTTCCGTCGCTGATCGAGCGACCACGGCCCGCCAGGAACCGTTGCACGATCAGGTCGACGATCGCAGGGTCCGCACCCAACGGCGCCGCCACCCCGTCGACCCCGGCCTGCGCCAGTCTCGCGTGGAACAGGCCGGGGGCGAGTAGATACGACGCGACGAACACGCGCCGTTCCCCCGCCGCCCGCAGCGTCGCGACAATGTCGGGCACCGTGGGCGTCCCGGTCGCGATGTAGCCGACCGGGACCTCGCGTCGCACCAGCGCCGAGAGCATCGCCGCAGCGCGGCGGACGTCGTGACGAGCACGCGGGTCCGACGACCCCGCCGCGGCGAGGATCACCGCATCACCTGGACTCCAACCGGATTCGCGCAGTCGGCATTCGAGTATCCGCGCGAGCGCCGGGTCCGGACCGAGGGCTCGGGTGACCGTCACCCGAGGGTGCCCGCTGTCGAGAACGGCACGCGGGACGTCGGTGTGGACGTGGTACCCGGACGCCAGGAAGGCCGGAACCACAATGGCGCGGCCCGCCGAGCTCTTCAGATTGCGGAGCACCTCCGCGGGCGACGGACCGAGCACGTCCACGAATGCCGTCCGCACCGTTCCCAGCCGAGCGGCCACCGCGTCGGCTAGGGCCGCAACGGTTTCCACGCCTGCCCGGCTGCGAGTGCCGTGTGCGACGAGCACCAGGCCCGCGTCGCTCACGGCCGACTCGTCTCGAGCAGCCGGTCGTACTCCGCCGGGTCGAGTGCCAGTCGGTAGCCGCGTTTGACCACGGTCTGCACGGCCTTCGGAGCACCGAGGTGACTGCGCAGCCGGGCGATCGCCGTCTCCACGGCATGCGGGTCCCCGCTGCCGCCGGGAAGCGCCGACAGCAGATCGGCACGCGAGACGACAATGCCTGGCCGCTCGGCCAACCGCCGCACCAGGGCCATCCCGGCGGGCGAGAGTGCCCGCACCGTGCCGTCGACGAGGACGCAGTTGCCTCGCACGCTGAGGTCGTGGCCACCCGCGCGGAGCACATCCGTGCGCCGCGGCAGTTCCTCGGCGATGTGCCGCGCCAGCGAGCCCAAGCGCGCCCGCTCCGGCGCCGTGGTCCGGACTCCCAGCGCGGCGAGGGGCGCGGCGGTGACCGGACCGACGCACGCCGTCAGCACGCGGCTGTCGAGGGCACGCAGGAACACATCGAGGGTCCCGGTGTCTTTGGCGCGCCCCAGAATCGACGCGACTGCGGGCGCGCTCGTGAAGCTCAGTGCGTCGAGACCACCTTCCGCCGCGCTCTCGATCAGACGGTCGAGCGCGGCGCAGTCGTCGGGCGGGGTCCAGCGGTACACGGGCACCGCGATCACCTCGGCACCCGCTGCACGCAGGGCGGCGCAGAAGTCCGGAATCGGTTCCCATTCCGTCGTCGCACCGTGCAGTTGGACCGCGATCCGGCGCCCGGCCACGCCCTCGGCCAGCAGGTGCTCGAGGACCTCCGCCGACGACTCCGACGCCGGCGACCACTCCTCGCGCAGATCGGCGGCGCGGACCGCCCCCTTGGCCTTCGGGCCGCGTGCCAGGATCCGGCTCGCTCCCAGCGCCGTCAGCAGTTGCTCGGCGCGGCCCCACCCCTCGGCGGCGCCCATCCAGCCTCGAAAACCTATGCCGGTGGTCGCCACGATCGCGTCCGGCGGATCGGCGATGATCGCGTCGGTCACGCGGGCCAGTTCCGTGTCGTCGGCCAGCGGGATGATCCGGATCGCGGGCGCGTGGACGACGTCGGCGCCGCGCCTGGTCAGCAGCGTCGCCAGTTCGTCGGCCCGCCGCGACGCCGTGATCCCGACGGTGAACCCCCGCAGTTCGTCGCCGCTCGGCGGCCCCCCAACCGTCACGTCGACCCGACCGGTATCGCGCACACCTGCACGACGTCCTGACCGCGGCCCTCGACCACCCGGACCGGATACACCGGCAGGCGCACCGCGTCGTCGTCCAGGCAGCGTCCGTCGATCAGCGAGAACGCCTGCTTGAGCAGCGGCGACGCCACCGTCGGCTCGCCGTGCCGATCCCCGACCAGGCCGCGGGACATCACCGCGGCACGACCGATGGGATCGATGTTGCCGACCGCCCGCAGGCTGCCGTCGGCCAGTCGGAACAGCGCCACCTGAGTCCCGCCCCGCAGCAGCACGGCCACGCCGCGCCCCGGGATCAGATGGCCACGGGTACACGCGGACGTCCAGTGCCGTCCCTCCGCCACGAAAGGCGTCTCGTGGGTGCCGACCTCGCCGGGCACCCAGCTCTCCATCACCGTCATCGCAGACCTCCCTGTGCTGTGCTCATTCAAAAGTCGCGTTGTTTCCGCTGCGTTACTCCGCGATTACCGGCTCGAGGAGAGTTCCGGGCCACGGGCCGGAACGTCCGGAATGCCCATCAGGACGGGCACCTTGCGGGGACCCGAGTCGTCGAACGCGACCGTCGGGTCGGGCACGTCGGGCGCGTTGACGAAGGACACGAACCTCGACAATTTGTCGGGATCGTCGAGCACACCGGCCCATTCGTCGCGGTAGCCGGCGACGTGCCGGGCCATCGCCGCCTCGAGGTCGGCGGCGATGCCGAGACTGTCGTCACACACCACGGCCCTCAGGTGATCGAGGCCACCTTCGAGCGATTCCACCCACGGCGCGGTGCGCTGCAGCCGGTCGGCGGTGCGCACGTAGAACATGAGGTAGCGGTCGATGTACCGGACGAGCGTCTCGTCGTCGAGCCCCCCGACGAGCAACTGGGCATGCTTGGGCGACTGGCCGCCGTTACCCCCGACGTACAGGTTCCAGCCGTTCTCGGTGGCGATGACGCCGACGTCCTTGCCACGGGCCTCCGCGCATTCCCGCGCGCACCCCGACACTCCGAACTTGATCTTGTGTGGCGACCGCAGCCCCCGGTACCGGTTCTCGAGTCGGACTGCCATGCCCACGGAGTCCTGCACGCCGTACCGGCACCAGGTGGAGCCCACACAGCTCTTCACAGTGCGCAACGACTTCCCGTATGCCTGACCGGATTCCATACCCACGTCGATCAGCCGCTGCCAGATCTCGGGTAGCTGTTCCACCCGGGCGCCGAACAGGTCGATCCGCTGACCGCCGGTGACCTTGACGTACAGTCCGTAGTCGCGTGCGATCTCGCCGATCGTGATGAGCTGCTCGGGCGTGCACTCGCCGCCGGGCATCCGCGGCACCACCGAGTACGTCCCGTTGCGCTGGATGTTCGCGAGGAAGTGGTCGTTGGTGTCCTGCAGCGACGCCTGCTCGCCGTCGAGGACGTGATCGGACGACGTGGACGCGAGAATCGATGCGACGACGGGCTTGCAGATGTCGCAGCCGGTTCCGGTGCCGTACTGCGCGATGAGCCCCGAGAATGTGCGGGTGCCGGTGGCGCGAACGATCTCGAACAGCTCGGCGCGGGACTGGGTGAAGTGCTCGCACAACGCCTTCGACAGCTCCACCCCGGACGAGGCGAGGAGCGCCTTCACGGTGGGTAGGCAGCCGCCGCACGTGGTTCCCGCGTCGGTACACGACTTGACTGCCGCGACGTCGCACGCGCCGTCCGCAATCGCCGCACAGATCTCACGTTTGGTGACGGCGTTGCACGAGCACACCTGCGCATCGTCGGGAAGTGAACCCGCACCGGGCTTCTCGCCTACCGGGGAGATCAGTGCCGCCGGATCTCCGGGCAACTCGCGCCCGACGAGCGGCCGCAGCGACCCGTAGGCCGTCGCGTCACCGACCAGGATGCCGCCGAGGAGGGTCTTCGCGTCGTCGGAGACCACGAGCTTGGCGTACGTGCCCTTCGCGGCGTCGCTGAATACCACTTCGAGGGCGCCGGGTGTGGTGGCGTGCACGTCGCCGAAGCTCGCGACGTCGACTCCCAGCAACTTGAGCTTGGTGGACAGGTCGGCGCCCGGGAAGACGGCGTCGCCGCCGAGGAGTCGGTCCGCGACAACCTCGGCGGTGGTGTACCCGGGTGCGACGAGCCCGTAGCAGCGCCCCTCGACCGCGGCACACTCCCCGATCGCATAGACGGTGGGATCGGATGTGACGCAACTACTGTCGGTGAGAATGCCGCCGCGCTCGGCGATGTCGAGGCCGGTATCGCGGGCGAGTTGATCGCGGGGGCGCACGCCCGCCGAGAACACCAGCAGCGCCGCGTCGATCACCGAACCGTCGGACAACTCGACCCGCACGCCGGTCGGGCCGTCGGAGATCGACGCGAGACCGGTATCGGTGTGGAGCGTGAGCCCGAGGTCCGTGACCAGGCGTGCGAGCACGGCGCCGCCACCGTCGTCGACCTGCAGCGGCATCAGACGGGCGTTGTGTTCGACCACGTGCGGCGCCATCCCGAGTTGCCGTAGCGCGTTCGCGGCCTCGAGCCCCAGCAGTCCGCCCCCGACCACCACGCCCACAGCGCCAGGTTCGACTGCCTCGGCCCGGGCGCGGATGCCGTCGAGGTCGGACGGCGTGCGGTAGACGAAGCACCGCTCGTGCTCGTGCCCGGGCACCGGCGGGACGAACGGGTACGACCCGGTCGCGAGGACGAGGGCGTCGTAGCCGAGGACCTCCCCGTCCGAGGTGGTGACGGTGCGGGCCGTGCGGTCGATCGTTTCCGCGCGCACCCCCACCCGCAGGTCGACGGCGGCGTCGCCGGCGAAGTCGTTGCCCGCCAGCGCGAGTTCCTTCGCATCCCACGAGCCGACATACGACGACAGTGCAACCCGGTCGTAGGCGGGCACGCCCTCCTCGCACAGCACAGTCACGCTCCAGGTGTCGGCGCCGTCGCGCGCGCGCAGCGCCTCGACGAACCGGTGACCCACCATGCCGTGTCCGATGACGATCGCGGTCAGTCCGTTCATGCCGCACCTTCCTTCCGGGCCGGTTGAATGTTCGTTTCCTCGTGCTCGTGCTGCGGATCGGTTGTCCGCAGCCACTCGCAGATGCCTTCCACCGCCGAACCGCAGCCACCACAGCCCGTCGTCGCGCGCGTGGCCGTGGCGAGTGCCGCAACCGAACGCGCGCCGGCACGCCAGGCCGTCGTGAGACTCGACTTGGTCACCGAGTTGCACCGGCAGATCACCGCGCCACCCGGCATTCCGGCGGGGCTGACCGATGCCACCGCAGTCGCACCTCGACCCGTCAGCAGTGCCATGCGGTCTTGCGGGACAGGAAGTTCCGAGTCGAACAGCTGTGTGACGGTCCCGACGGTGTCGGGGCAGCCGAGCAGCACCGCGCCGACGATCCGATCGTCCGCGACGACGAGTTTGGCGTAGCGCCCGCGGGACGGATCGGCGAGCACCAGGACGTCGCAGTCCTCGTCGTGCAGGTCCGCCGTGACGTCACCCATCGACGCGAGGTCGATGTCGTGAGCCTTCAGTCGCGTCAGGGCCGGGGTGCCGTGGTACTCGGCGTCCGAATCGGCGGCGGTGATCCGGTCCGCCACCACCGCGGCCTGCTCCCACCCCGGCTGCACCAGCCCGTACACCTCGCCGCGGTGCTGCGCGCACTCCCCGATCGCCCACACGTGCGGAGCACTGGCGCGCAGAGCATCGTCGACGACCACGCCCTGCTCCACGCTGATCCCGGCCGCCAGTGCCAGATCGGTGGCCGGGCGGATTCCGGCGGTGAGCACCACGAGATCGGCAGGCAGCGCCGTGCCGTCGTCGAGAAGCAGCGTCCGTCCGGCCGGCCTGTCCTGCAACGCGACCGCGCGACGTTCGAGCAGCATGCGCACCCCCAGACCGTCCAGGATCCGCACGAGAACCCGGCCACCGCCGACATCCAACTGACGCTCCATCGGCACCGACCTGGGATGCACGACGGTGACGTCGACACCGCGCTGCAGCAGCCCGCGGGCGGCTTCGAGGCCGAGGAGTCCGCCGCCGAGAACCACCGCGCGGCAGCCCTGCCGGGCGGCAGCAGCGATCCGCTCGCAATCCTCGACGGTGCGGAACGCGACCACCCGGCCGTCGTGGGGCGCCATGCCCTCGATGCGGGGCACGAACGGGACGCTCCCGGTCGCCAGCACCAACTCGTCGTAGCCGAGCACCGCGCCGTCGTCGCTTCGCACGATTCGGGCAGCGGTGTCGATCCCCGTCACCCGTACCCCAGTGCGGACGTCGACGTGGTTACGCCCCCACCAGTCGTCGGGCCGCAGCCGGGTATCGCGGGCGGTGATGCTGCCCGCCAACACGTTCGAGAGCAGTATCCGGTTGTACGCCGCTCGCGGTTCCGCACCGAAAACGACCACCTCGAGCCGCTCGGGATCGCGCTCGCGGCGCCGCAACTCCTCGGCCAGCCGCGCGCCGGCCATGCCGTTGCCGACGATCACCACCCGCCGGGTCATCGAGTCACCACCAGGGCCGCCGCTTCGAGACGCACCGCGCACACCTTGAACTCGGGCATCCGGCTCGTCGGGTCGAGGGCCGGGTTGGTGAGCAGGTTCGCACGGGCGTCACCCGCGAAGTGGAACGGCAGGAACACCGTGTCGAGACGCATCGAATCGTCGCACCGCACTTCGACGTCGACCCGCCCCCGCCGCCCGACGACGATCGCACGGTCCCCTTCGTACACACCCGCACGTTCCGCGGTGTCGGGGTGGACCTCGACGAACATCGGACCGGCCGCGGCGGCGAGTTCATCGACTCGCCGCGTCTGTGCGCCCGACTGATAGTGCGCCAGAACGCGCCCCGTGGTCGCGATGAGCGGGAAGTCGGCGTCCGGCACCTCCGCCGGCCCGGAGTGTTCGACGGCCGTGAAGCGCGCCCGGCCGTCGTCGGTGGCGAAGCGGTCCAGGAACAGCCGCGGTGTGCCGGGATGCCCGACCTCGGGGCACGGCCAGTGCAGTACCTCCCCCGCATCCAACCGGTCGTACGTGACACCCGCGTAGTCGGCGATTCCGCCGGCCGATGCGCGGCGCAGTTCGTCGAACACGACCCGCGGCTCCACCGGAAACCTCGATGCGGGCTGGCCGAGCCGAACGGCCAACTCGCACAGCACCTCGAGCTCACTGCGGGCGCCGCCAGGAGGCAGCGCTCCACGACGACGTCGGAGCACCCGCCCTTCGAGGCTCGTCATGGTGCCCTCCTCCTCGGCCCACTGCAGCACGGGCAGCACGACGTCGGCCATTGCGGCGGTCTCCGACAGCAGGAAGTCGCACACCACCAGCAGATCCAGCGAGCGCAGGCGGTCGACGACGTGCCCGGCTCGCGGGGCCGAGACCGCGAGGTTGGCCCCGTGCACCATCAGCGCACGCGGTCCGTCCGGGCGCCCGAGGGCGTCGAGTAGTTCGTACGCACTGCGCCCCGGACCGGGAAGCTCCACCGGGTCGATCCCCCACACCCGCGCAACATGCTCGCGCGCAGCAGGATCGGTGATCTTGCGGTAGCCGGGCAGCTGATCGGCCTTCTGTCCGTGCTCGCGTCCGCCCTGACCGTTGCCCTGTCCGGTGATCGGGCCGTAGCCGCTACCCCGGCGTCCGGGCAGGCCCAGCACCAGAGCCAACCCGATCCACGCGGAGACGGTGTCGGTGCCGGTCGCGTGCTGCTCGGTGCCGCGAGCGGTGAGGACGTAGGCGCCTGTGTCCGAGCGGCGCGAGCGCGACAGAATCTCCACGGCCCGGCGCAACGACGCGACGGGCACCCCGGTGACCCGTTCGGTGCGCTCGGGCCACCACTGCGCCGCGGCGAGCCAGGCGTCGTCGAAGCCGGTGGTGCGCGCCTCGACGTACTCGCGGTCGAGGTGCCCCTCGGTGACCGCGAGGTGCAGCATGCCCAGGGCTAGCGGCAGATCCGTGCCCGGTGCGAGTTGCAGGTGCAGGCCGCCGCCGGCGAGCGCGCGTTCCACGGTCGCGGTGCGACGGGGGTCGGCGACGATCAGCCCGCCGGTATCGGCCGCCGCCGCGAGGTGCCCGAGGAAGGGTGGCATCGTCTCCGCCACGTTGCCGCCGACCAGCAGGACTGCCTTCGCCGAGGTCAGATCCGACACCGGGAACGGCAGACCGCGGTCCAGCCCGAACGCCCGGACCCCGGCCGCCGCCGCCGCCGACATGCAGAACCGACCGTTGTAGTCGATGTTCGACGTACCCAGTGCGACGCGCGCGAACTTCCCGAGCAGATAAGCCTTCTCGTTGGTCAGCCCGCCCCCGCCGAAGATGCCGACCGCATCCGCGCCGCCGACGGCGTGTGCGGCCCGGAAGCCTTCTGCCACCCGATCCAGCGCGTCGTCCCACGACGCGGGCTGCAGTCGTCCGTCGACCCGGACGAGCGGCGTCGTGAGCCGGTCGGGATGACGCAGCAATTCGGCGCTCGTCCAGCCCTTCTGGCACAGACCGCCCCGGTTGGTCGGGAACTGCCGTCCCGTCACACTCACACCGGACACGCCGCCGGGCGTGAGCGTCATCGCACACTGCAGGCCGCAGTACGGACAGTGCGTCTCGGCCCGGGTCGCCACTGCAACGGTCACGACGGCACCGCAATCGTCTGTCCGACAGCATCGTTCGTGGTCGCCGTGCGGCGCACGAACACCAGCCACGTGACGACGGCACACACGACGTAGAAGCCGAGAAACACCCAGAACGCCATGGTCGCCGACTTGGCGGGGCTGCTGTACGACGCCCGCAGCACCAGGTTGATACCGACGCCGCCGAGACCACCGATCGCGCCCGCGAACCCGATGAGTGCGCCCGACATGTTGCGGGACCACGCGGCCCGACCCGGCGCGTCCAGCCCGGTCAACGAGTGGGACCGGCTCTCGAAGATCGACGGGATCATCTTGTACACCGATCCGTTGCCGACACCGGAGAGCACGAACAGCGCTACGAAGCCGATCACCAGGGCCGTCAGGGTGGCGCCGGTCGCAGCGCCGGGGCTGGCATCGTCGGCGGCACCTGCCGCGACCAGGACGGCCGCCGCCAACACCATCGCGGCGAACGTCCAGAGGGTGATACGTCCGCCGCCGACGCGGTCGGCGAGTTTGCCGCCGAAAGGTCGCGCGATCGAGCCGAGCAGTGGTCCCACGAACGCGATCTGCGCGGCGTGCAGGGCTGCCTGCGCCGGGGTGTCACCGCCGGCGAGGAAGTTGATCTGCAGGACCTGGCCGAACGCGAAGCTGAACCCGATGAACGACCCGAATGTGCCGATATAGAGGAAGCTCACGATCCACGAGTCCCGCACCCGCAGTGCCTCGATCATGGAGCGCAGATCGGCCTTCTGGCCCGTGAGGTTGTCCATGAACAGCGCCGCACCGACCGCCGCGACCGCGATGAGCACGAGGTAGACCGCACACACCAGGTACGGCGCGGTGTTACCGACCGTCGCGATGACGAGCAGGCCGACCAATTGGATCACCGGCACACCGATGTTGCCGCCGCCCGCGTTCAGTCCCAGCGCCCACCCCTTGAGCCGCTGCGGATAGAAGGCATTGATGTTGGCCATCGACGACGCGAAGTTGCCACCGCCGACGCCGGCCGTCGCGGCCACCAGCAGAAACGTCGTGTAGGACGTCCCGGGGTGCATCACGAACCACAGCGTCAGCAGCGTCGGGACCAGCAGCACCAGCGCGCTGAAGATCGTCCAGTTACGGCCGCCGAATCGGGCCGTCGCGACCGTGTAGGGGATCCGGAGAACCGAGCCGACGAGGGTCGGGACCGCGACGAGAAAGAACTTGCCGGCCGCGTCGATCCCGAACACGTCGGTCGGCATGAACAGCACCATCACCGACCAGATCGACCAGATCGAGAAGCCGACGTGCTCGACCACCACCGACCACACCAGATTGCGTCGGGCGATCGCCTTGCCGCCGGCCTCCCAGGCGCCTACGTCCTCGGCGTCCCAGTGCTCGATGCGGTGGCCCCGCACCACCGGTGCATCCGCGGGTGTTGCTGTGGGCCGATCGGAGAGAGTGGTCACCTGGGCCTCCTACCTGTGTGGGAAACCCCAAGGTAGGAGGCTGGTGTTGCGTCGGTGCTGCGTCCGGTGACCCGTCCGTCAACACTCGCTCACCCGCGGAGCCGAAGCGAAGTGAGATCGGCGAACAGCCAGGTCAGACGGTCTTCGCGCCCCAGCTGTCCTCGAGCATGCGCGGCTTGCACGCGGCCCAGGCGGAGATGAGCACCACGACGACGGCGACACCGAGCAGCGCGAAGGGAGCACCCCAGCCGCCGGTGGACTCGTGCAGCACACCGAACAGCAGGGGGCCGATGCACGCGACGGTGTAGCCGATGCCCTGGGTGAACCCCGACAGCGCCGCGGATCCCACATGGGTGCGGGTGCGCAGGTTGATCAGGGTCAGCGACATCGGGAACGTGCTGGGCCCGAGGCCGATCACGATCACCCACAGGATCGGCACCGACATCGGCGCGAGGAACAGTCCGGTGAAGCCGACCGCGTAGCAGACGGCGCAGCCGACGACGATCGGGAACGGATTGCGCATCCGCGCACAGACACTCGGTGCGGCGAAGGCGGCGACCAGACCCATGAAGGAGAACAACGCGACCATGCTGCCGCCGAACGATTCACTCGCCCCGGCCTCGGTGAGGATCTTCGGGATCCACGTGAACATCGAGTACGTGATGAGCGACGTCATGCCGAACATCCCGGCCATCCCCCAGCCGACCGGCGAGCGCCAGGGACGCCCGGGCGCGTGCGTCTCCGCCGGGAGCACTGCCGCCGCATCGCCCGACTGCTTGCGCCCACGCGCGAGGATCATCAGCCACGGCGCGGCGGCGGCGAAGCCCAGCAGCGACCAGACGCCCAGCGAGATCCGCCAGTCGAACGCGTCCGCGAGCGGCACCGCGACGGTCGCCGGCAGGATCGTGCCGATCTGCACACCGGTGATGTAGATCGAGCTCATCAGCGCGAGGCGATCGCCGAAGTACCGCTTGACCAGCGGCGGGATCACGACGTTGCCGATGCCCATGCCGCCGAGCGCGAGCGCCGACAGCGCCAACAAGGACCAGGTGTCCGACACCATCGCCCGCGTGAGCATGCCGACACCGGCCATCAGCATTCCGAGGAGCGCGGTCCCCTCCAGTCCGAGGCGGCGCGCGATCGCCGGTGTGAGGAGACCGAACACCGCGAACATTGCGGTGGGGACCATGCCGAAGACACCGACGACGGTGGACGAGAAGCCCAGCTCGTCGCTGATCTTCTCGGCGAGCGGGGTGAAGGAGGTGACCGCGAGCCGCAGTGTGAGCGCCGACATCACGATCGCGGCGAATACCAGCATGCGTCCCGCCAGGAGTGGCTGTGGCCCCCGCGGGGCCTGGGCGGTCGCACCCGCGGAGCGGGAACTGCCTGCAGGCGCGGTCATGTACTGCCTCGTTCCGTTTGTGATGAGGGATTCGTCGGTCTGAGTGTTTCGGGAGCAACTGAGAGCAACTGAGAGCACCTGAGAGCAACTGCCCGAGAACTTTGCACTCGACGCGACAAATCATAGGATGACCGGACGATCGAGGGCAAAGCATAATTCGTGTGACATCACGCCTACCCACAGGAGCGCCGTGCAACCCGTTCGCCGCAGCACCCTGATCACCCAGGTGACAGAACAGCTCCGGGAAGAGATTCGTTCCGGCAACTGGGCGGTCGGCAGCCGCATTCCCACCGAGCCCGAGCTCGCGGACCTCACCGGCACCGGGCGCAACACCGTCCGGGAAGCCGTCCAGGCTCTCGTCCACACCGGATTGCTCGAGCGCCGACAGGGATCTGGCACCTACGTGCTCGCGGCGTCGGAGGTGGGCAGCACGCTCGGCACATACTTCGCCGGCGCCCACGAGCGCGACGTACTCGAACTGCGCCAGTCGCTGGACGTGACCGCGGCGGGTCTGGCCGCGAGGCGCCGCGACGACGCCGACATCCGAGACCTACGGGTACTTCTCGAGGCCCGCACCGACGCCTGGCACGGCCCCGATCTGCGGGCCGCCATCGCCGCGGACATCGCACTGCACCGCGGCATCGTCGCCGCCAGCCACAACCAGGTGTACCTGGAGTTCTACGACTCGCTGCTCCCCGCGATCGAGGACACCGTCTTCAAGCACGCGTCCGCGACGGGCGCCGGTTTCCACGACGAGCACAGTGCCCTCGTCGAGGCCGTGATCACCGGCGACAGCGAGCGTGCGGTCGCCGCGGCCCGGTGCTTCTTCGACGAACTACTCGCCGGCTACGCGTAGATCGGCGAGGTCGGACCGACTAGAGGATCAGGCGCACCAGTTCGGCGGTCCGCAGGAGGCCGGGGAGCGCGTCGGGGGTGGAGCGCGGGTGCAGCGTGTGCACCGAGAGCCGGAAGAGCAACGCCCGCAACAACATCTGTGGCCACTCGGGCAGGTCTTCCCAACGCCCGATCAGGCCCTCGTCGGCGCCGCCCCACGACAGCGCGTCGACGACGATGACACCCGCCGCCCATGCGGCCGGACGCCAGTACGGGGTGATGTCGGTGACGCCCGGTGCGGCGCTGCCGTCGAACAGGACGGTGCCGAACAGGTCGCCGTGCACCAATTGATCGGGTGCGCGCACCGGCTTGCGCAGGCTGGCGAGCTGGCCGATCACCTCGACGCTGCGCTTGCCGTCCGACGTCAGGTCCTCGAGGGCTCCCGCGGCCCGAGCGGTCCGCAGCGGGACCGTCTCCCATGCGGCCCGGTCCGCGGCGACGAAGACGTCGACGTCGGCCCACGGCGCCACCGGAGGCTGGGCGAGGAAACGGGGACGCTCGAGCTGAGCGGTCGCGGCATGCAGACGCAGCGACAGCGACACCACCTCGTCGTGCCTCGGCTCCGAGGCCCCTTCGAGGAAAGTGTCGGCGCGCCAACCGGAGACGACATAGCGACCGTCCGTGGCCCGGACGGGACGGGCCAACCGCACGGCGTCGACCGCGAGGGTCTCGCGGATCTTCGCGGACCACGCCGCGCGTGCATGATCGGCGACAGGCGAGAGCACGACGTCGCCGCAGCGCCATCCGCCGTCCCAGTCGGCGCCCAATGCGGCCGGATCGGCCTCGCGGAGACCGAAGGTCGAACAGACGTGCTGGGGAGGTTGTGCAGAGCTCACGGGCGTCAGGCTACCGCTGCAGACCGTCCGTTTCGGTGAGGCGCCCCGAAGGCCGCGCTGAATAGGTGCGGAGGGACGCTCAGTAGACGGGAAGCGACGGATCGACCTGGTGCGCCCAGGCGATCACCCCGCCCTGCAGATGCACCGCGTCGGCGAAACCCGCCCGGCGGAGTGCCGCCAACGCCTCCGCCGACCGGATACCGGTCTTGCAGTGCAGCACGATGCGCCGGTCCAGCGGCAGTTCGGCGAGCGCCTCCCCCGACAGGATCCGGTCCTTCGGGATCAGCGTCGCCCCCGGTAGGTGGACGATGTCCCACTCCACCGGCTCGCGGACGTCGACGATCGCGACATCGGCGCCCGAGTCGAGCAGCTCACGCAACTCCAGCGGAGTGATCGCCCAGTCCCGATCCGCCTCGACGACCGGTTCCACACCGCAGAACGCGTCGTAATCGACGAGTTCGGTGACATCCACGCGATCGGGGTCGCGGCTGAGCTTGACGGTCCGGTACTGCATGGCGAGGGCGTCGTAGATCATCAGCCGGCCCAGCAGCGAATCGCCGATTCCGGTGACGAGCTTGATCGCCTCGGTCGCCATGATCGAACCGATCGACGCACACAGCACACCGAGCACACCACCCTCGGCGCACGACGGCACCGTTCCCGGCGGCGGCGCCTCCGGATACAAGTCGCGCAGGGTGATGCCCCGCCCGTCCGGGGCGGCATCCCAGAACACCGACACCTGCCCCTCGAACCGGTAGATCGACCCCCACACGTACGGCCGCCCGGCCAGGACCGCGGCGTCGTTGACGAGGTAGCGGGTCGCGAAGTTGTCGGCGCCGTCGAGGATCAGGTCGTACTGCCCGAACAGTTCGACGGCGTTCGACGCCTCCAGCCGGAACTCGTGCAGGCGGACGTCGACGTGCGGGTTGATCTCCCGGATCGACTCGCGCGCGCTCTGCGCCTTCGACCGTCCGATGTCCGAGGTGCCGTGGATGACCTGGCGCTGCAGGTTCGACTCGTCGACGACGTCGAAGTCGACGATGCCGATCGTGCCGACACCGGCCGCAGCGAGGTACATCAGTGTCGGCGAGCCCAGACCGCCCGCACCGATCACCAGCACGCGCGCGTTCCGCAGACGCCGCTGCCCGACCGTGCCCACATTCGGAATGATCAGGTGCCGGCTGTAGCGGGCAACCTCGTCACGGCTCAACTCTGCCGCCGGCTCCACCAGAGGGGGAAGCGGACTATTCGCGGACACCACACGCTCCTGAACTCGACCGGCCAAACGCTCGCGTCCAGCCTAGGCCGTCAGCCGAAGCGCACCTCGAGGTCGCCCAAATCCGACACCACGACGTCGGCGCCGGCCGCCCGCAGGGCGTCGGCATGGTGGGTGCGATCGACACCGACGACCACCCCGAACCCGCCGCGCCGACCCGCCTCGACCCCGGCGATCGCGTCCTCGAGCACGACGCATCGGTCGGCGGACAACCCCAGCCGCCGCGCCCCTTCGAGGTAGGTGGCCGGGTCGGGCTTGCCCGCGAGCGCAAGGTTGTCCACATCGATCCCGTCGACGCGCGCGTCGAAACTGTCCACCAGACCGGCCGCGGTGAGCACCCGCTCGGCGTTGCGGCTCGCGGTCACCAGAGCCACGGGCACGCCGGCCTCGCGCAGGCGCCCGATCAGCGCGACCGTTCCGGGGAAGGCGTCGACGCCGTGTGCGTCGAGTTCGTGCAGGAACAGCGCATCCTTGCGCGCGGCGAGACCGCACACCGTGTTCGCGTCCGGCGGGTCCGACGCCGCACCGTGCGCCAGATCGATCGACCGGGACGCGAGGAACGACGCGACCCCGTCGACGCGTGGCCGTCCGTCGACGTAGTTCAGGTAGTCGTCGGTCGTGAAGTGGGGATCCCCCGCGCCGCGCTCGTCGAGGAACTCGTCGAACAGTCGCGCCCACGCGCGCTCGTGGACGCGCGCGGTGTCGGTGACGACGCCGTCCATGTCGAACAGGAACCCGGAACACACGGTGTCCCCGATACGAACGTGTGGATCGCTCTCGGACGACACGGGCGGGTCCCTCCTCAGCGTCGTGCTATCGGCCTCGTGCTTGTCAGCCGCGCGGATACGGCCAGGGGTTGAAGCGGCAGGCCTTGCCGTCCATCGGGACGACACCCTCGGGGTCGAGCACAGCGATGTCGTTGTTGGCGGTGCCGAACGACTGCTGCATCATCACCGGCGCCAGCCCGCCGTCCGCCTCGCACGGCTGATGCGTCTGGTACCCGATGGCGTGCCCCACCTCGTGATTGATCTGGTACTGACGATACGAGCCGATGTCGCCCTGGAAGGCGATCGCGCCGCGAACCCAGCGGGGCTCGTTCAACACCACCCGGTCGATGCCGGGGTTGTAACACGACACCTCGAGCTGGATGTCGTAGCCGCACACCTCACGGATCGTCGTCTGCGAGGTCAGGGAGATGCGGAAGTCCGGACTCGCGCCGTCCTTCAGGAGCGGATCGGTCTGGTCCACGCGACGGAAGGCGAACCGGGGATCGCGCGTCCAACTCTTCGGGTTGCCGAGCGTCTGGTCGACCATGCGACCGAACGACTCGTCGCCGCCCAACCCAGCGGTATCGATACCGTCCTCGACCTCGACGCTGTACGTGAACACCCGCTCGGTGCCCTGCCCGACCTGCCCGGTCGTGCCGGGCACGACATGCCAGGAGCGTGCTCCCGTCGCGGTGAAGGGGCCACCCTCGGGCAGCGCGCCGGCGGGCACGGTCGCGGCGAAGTTACCGTCTGCGAGAGGCGGGACGCCGACGATGTCGGTGCCGTCCTCGTGGCTGAGTTCACCGAAACCGGGGTCGGTGGAGGCCCCGGGCTCCGACTCCCCGATCCCGCGGACCGCGTCCACGAGGACGAGGACCGTGACAATCAGCAGCACGGGGATCGCGTACGCACGCCACCCGTACATCGAGACGAATTTGCCGAGTTTGCTCTGCTTGCGCGCATCGCGTTCGGGGCGCGGAGTGCGCGGACGACCGATGTTCCGACGGGTCGGATCCCACAGCGCGCGCAGAGGTTCGTGTGGGTCGGGAATCCGGCCGGGATCGCTTCCTGTGGGCCGGGAGCCGTCCGATCGTTGATCGTCGGACACCTCGGGAACTGTGCCCCCCAGGCGCGGTCCTCCTCGGTCAGTCACCACGCCAGAATCTCACAGACCGCCCGTCGGTTCACCCGGCACGCCGGACTTCCTGCCGGGCCACGGCATGCCTGTGAGATGAGACACCGGTGTGCCGTCGCGGCGTCACTGCAGGGCGGCCGCTCGCCGCGCCGCCCTGTGCCGAATGTGGGATCCTGGAATACTCGCAGTCAGGGGACGTGACGGTGCCGCCCGCACGGCGCGTCGACGACAAGATCAGTACACAGAAATCGGCCGAGAACCGTCCGGGTATCGTGCAAATGATTTATCTTGCCCCGAGGCGTTCGTGATAGGTCGGACACCGGACGAAGCGGGGCTCTTTGTGCAGATTGGGAGCGACATGACTGAACTCGCGGATCGGACACCCTCCGATCGCGCCGCCACGACCGCAAACGGTCAGGGCACCCGCCGCAACACCCGACTACCCCGGGACGCACGGCGCCTTCAGTTGCTTGCGGCCGCCAGCGAGGTCTTCGTCAGCCGCGGCTACCACGCCGCCGGCATGGACGAGATCGCCGAGTGCGCCGGCGTGAGCAAGCCCGTCCTGTACCAGCACTTCCCCGGCAAGCTCGAGCTGTACGTCGCGGTGCTGCAGAGCTACGTCGACAGCCTCATCTCGGGTGTGCGTCAGGCGTTGCGGTCGACGACCGACAACCGTCAGCGGGTACGCGCGGCCGTGCAGGCGTTCTTCGACTTCGTCGACAACGACAGCCAGGGCTTCCGTCTCGTCTTCGAATCCGATCTGATGGGCGAGCCGCAGGTGTCGCGCCGCGTCGAACAGGCCACCGAGGCATGTGTCGACGCCGTCTTCGATCTCGTCGCGCACGACTCGGGCCTCGACCCTTACCGTGCCCGCATCCTCGCCGTCGGTCTCGTCGGCACCAGCCAGTTCACCGCGCGCTACTGGCTCGAGGCCGCGCGCCCCATCCCCAAGGACGAGGCAGTCGACACGACGGTCGCGCTCGCGTGGGGCGGACTGTCGCACGTACCGCTGCACGCCGAAACCAAGTAGGCCCTACACATACGCGAATACACGCGAAGGGCGCGGGGTCGATTCGACTCCGCGCCCTTCGCGTATGTGCCGGCCTCTAGCTCGTCGGCGCGAACCCGACCTTGCGGCTGTCCGACGGACCGATCTCCACGTACGTGATCCGCGCGGCCTGGACGAGGAACTTGCGCCCCTTCTCGTCGATGAGCGAGAGCACACCGCCCGCGTCGCCGAGCGCCTTCGTCACGAGCGCCTCCACCTCGTCGGGCGTGAGGACGCTGTTGACGACGAGCTCACGCGGGCTGTCAGTTACACCGATCTTGACCTCCACGGTCAACCTCCGAACTCTCCGAGCGCTTGAAGCTGTCCCGGCCAGATTAATGCAGCCCCGCCCACACGGGCCTGCCGCGACGCTGTGCTGAGAGCGAACAGCCCGGTCAGACGAGGCCGAGCACCGCCATCCGTTCGGCGTGCTTCGCCTGCATGTTGTCGAACAGGGCCGCGACGCCGTTGAGGCTGCCGGTCGCCGTCATGACCAGATCGGTGAGGTCCTCGCGGCGAGCGAGGACGAACTGCGCCTGCGTGATCGCTTCCCCGAGCAGGCGGCGCCCCCACAGCATCAGCCGGTCCTTCTCGCTCTTGCTCGCGGCGACCGCGGCCCGAACCTCCTGCACGACGAATTCGGAGTGCCCCACCTCGGCGAGTACCTCACGGACGATCCCTCCCACCGCGGGGTCCAGGGAGTGCGCGATCTCGAGGTAGAAGTCGGCGGCGATCCCGTCGCCGACGTAGGCCTTGACCAGCGACTCGAGCCACGTCGACGGGTCGGTGGACGCATGGTAGGCATCGAGGGCACGGACGAACGGATCCATGGCCGCATAGACCTCGATTCCGCGGCCCGTGAGCGCGCGCTCGAGCGTCTCGAAGTGCGCCATCTCAGCTGCGGCCATGCTCGCGAGCGCGACCCGCCCCCGCAGCGTGGGAGCCATGTGCGCGTCCTCCGCCAGTCGGTAGAACGCGGAGATCTCGCCATAGGCGAGAACTGCGAACAACTCGGCCACACCCGGGTGGTCTGCAGCGATGGCGGGCACGGACGACGTCGGTGAATCGGCTCCCATGACGCCACAGCCTAATCCGTGTCGTGCAGTGCATCGGGGACGGCGGGACCGGGCCGGAATCGTGATCTGCGCCATGCATGTGTCGGCCGCGGAGCGTCGGACCGCTACAATTGCGACGGGAGACCGTTATTTCCGCGCTGGTCCCGGTCCCGGAGCATGAATCCGGAGTGACGAATTCGAAGTTGAATTCGAACGAATCGGGCGCGAAACGGATGAGGACTCCCGAAGATAATGTGCGCGCACCTGATCGACGGCGCTCGCCGCGTCTCGCCGAGATCGACACGATCTCCGCGCTGAGACGGAGGCCGGGCCACCGCACAAGAGGGCACCGACATCGGCCGACTTACGGCCTGGCCCCTTACCTCGTGCGTGCGTGCCGATACGAGGAAGGCCAGTTCCCTGAGCAAGATCACGATCGACCACGAAGACGACGCAACCGAAACCACGCTGTCCGCCCAGTTGGACGAGACGCACACCCCGCCCACCTTCGGTGAGCTCGGTGTCCGCGACGAGATCGTCAAGGCGCTCGCCGAGATCGGCATCGAGCGCACCTTCGCCATCCAGGAGCTCACGCTCCCCCTCGCCCTCGCCGGCGACGACCTCATCGGTCAGGCCCGCACCGGCATGGGTAAGACGTTCGGCTTCGGCGTTCCGCTGCTGCACCGCGTCGCCACCGCAGATTCCGGCACCACAGCGCTCGACGGCACTCCGCGCGCCCTCGTGATCGTGCCGACGCGCGAACTGTGCGTCCAGGTGACCGAGGACCTCGAGAACGCTGCGAAGTACCTGAAGTCCGGCAAGAAGAAGCTCGAAGTCCTGTCCATCTACGGCGGCCGCCCGTACGAGCAGCAGATCGACGCGCTGCGCAAGGGCGTCGACGTCATCGTCGGCACCCCCGGACGCCTGCTGGACCTCGCCAACCAGGGTCACCTGATCCTCGGCAAGGTCGGTGTCCTGGTTCTCGACGAGGCCGACGAGATGCTCGACCTGGGCTTCCTGCCCGACATCGAGCGCATCCTCGGCATGGTCCCCGACAAGCGTCAGACGATGCTCTTCTCGGCCACCATGCCGGGCCCGATCATCACGCTGGCGCGCACGTTCCTGACGCAGCCGACGCACATCCGCGCCGAGGAAGCGGACTCGTCCGCCGTCCACGAGCGCACCACTCAGTACATCTACCGCGCACACGCGCTGGACAAGGCCGAGATGGTCGCCCGCGTCCTGCAGGCCGACGGCCGCGGCGCGACGATGATCTTCACCCGCACCAAGCGCACCGCGCAGAAGGTCGCGGATGACCTGAACGAGCGCGGCTTCAACGTCGGCGCCGTACACGGTGACCTCGGCCAGATCGCCCGCGAGAAGTCCCTCAAGGCGTTCCGCAACGGCACCGTCGACGTCCTCGTCGCGACCGACGTCGCGGCCCGCGGCATCGACATCGACGACGTCACCCACGTCATCAATTACCAGTGCCCCGAGGACGAGAAGACCTACGTGCACCGGATCGGTCGTACCGGTCGCGCGGGTCGCACCGGCACCGCCATCACTCTGGTGGACTGGGACGACATCCCCCGCTGGCAGCTGATCGACAAGGCACTCGCCCTGGGCACCCCGGACCCCGTCGAGACCTACTCGAGCTCGCCGCACCTGTACGAGGAACTCGGCATCCCCACGGACGCAAAGGGTTCGATTCGCAAGGCCCGCGCCGAGCGTCCCGCGAAGGACGAGAAGGACGCCAAGGACGCGAAGACGGACAAGTCCGACGCATCCAACCGCAGCCGTAGCCGCCGCCGCACCCGTGGCGGCAAGGCCACCGACGGATCGGCGCCGGCCGAGGCCACCGCGACGTCCGGCGACAAGACCACCGAGGTCGCCTCGTCCGCATCCGACGATGCCGCCGCCCCGCGTCGTCGCCGTCGTCGCCGCCGTCCCGCCGCGGGCGAAGGCGCATCGGGCCAGGCCGACACCCAGCCCGTGAGCGCCACTGCAGCCTCCGAGTAGCTCGGGGTAACCTGCCACCTGTGCTGGCACCCGAGCGTCGTACCCGTCTGGACGTCGCCGTCGCCGCGACCATCGCGATTCTCGTCGCGGTCGCCGCGGCGGCGATCTGGATCGGGAGCGACGCTCGGGGAACCACGTCGGTGACCGCGGAAGGTCCTGCGGCTGCAGTGGATTCACCGCTCGCACCGCCCTCGTCACTGCACGAACTGTGGCGTGCCGCCAGCCCCGCGTCGTCGGCGCCCATCGTCGCCGACGGCACCGTCGCGACCGCGGACGACGGGACGGTCCTGGGGCGCGACCCCGTCACCGGCGACGAACGGTGGCGATACCAGCGCGATATGCCGCTGTGCGGCGCCATCGGCGCCTGGAACACCGTGGTCGCCGTCTACCGCGATCAGCGCGGCTGCAGCCAGGTCACCCAGCTCGGCGGGGCGACCGGTGAACGCAAGGCCCAGCGGTCGAGCGACGCCGACGACGTGGTGACCCTGTCCTACGACGGCACCTACGTGGTGTCCCGCGGTTCCGAGCGGATGGAACTGTGGCGGTCGGACCTCGTCCGCACCCTCGAGTTCGGACGGGTCGACGCGCCGATCAACCCCGGGAAGCAGCCACGTCCCGACTGTGAACTGAAATCGGCCGCGGCGGGTGGAACCCGCGTCACCGTGCTGATGCACTGCCCGGGCGAGGCCGGCGACCGCATCAGCGTCCTCGACGCCGCCCCGAAGGACAACCAGGAACCGCAGGAGTTCGGTTCCGCGCTGCTGACGGGGCCGGGTGCGGACACTGCCGGGGCTCGACTCATCGCATCGTCCGGCGACCGCACGGCGGTGTTCCTTCCCGCCGGCCCGGTGTCGGGAGCGCGCATCGTGGTAGTCGACGGCACCGGCAACGAGACTGCCTCGTACCCGGTGACCACCGCCGTCGGCGCCGACGCCACGGCGGCCCGGAACGGTTCCGTCTTCACCTGGTGGACCGGCAGCGAGTTGATCGCACTCTCCACGAGCGAACTCGCCCCGAAGTGGACCGCGACGGGCGCTCTCGGGCCCGGCGCGATCATGGCCGGGTCGCTCATGGTCCCGGTCCCCGGCGCGATCGCCGTCCTCGACCCCGCTACGGGCGTCGAGCAGGGGCGCATCCCCGTCACCCGCGACAACGACGCCGCCCCGATCGCCACCGCGATCCTCGGCGACATCGTGCTCGAGCAGCGCGGCGACGACGTCGTCGCCCTGCGCTGAGTACGTCGATCAGGTACCCCGCCAGCCTGCAACGTGTTCTAATTCGCGCATGTCGAACATCGTCGTCACCGGCGCAGCCTCGGGCATCGGCGCCGCCACGGTGAAACTCCTTCGCAGCAACGGCCATGACGTCGTCGGTGTGGACCTCGCCGGCACCGAGGTCACCGCGGATCTGTCCACCCGGGAGGGCCGCCGGGAGGCCTCCGCTGCCGTGACCGACGCCGCCGACGGCGTGATCGACGCCGTGGTGTGCTGCGCCGGCCTCGGGCCACTGTCATCGCATTCTGGCGGAAAGCTGTTGTCCGTCAACTACTTCGGCGTCATCGACTTCCTCGACGAGTTGCGCCCGACCCTCGCCCGGCGCGAGCGCTCGTACGCAGTCGCGATCTCGTCGAGCAGCACCAGCACGCAACCGGGCATCCCCGGGCACGTCGTCGACGCCTGCCTGGCCGGAGACGAGGACCTGGCCGTGACCCTCGGCGACGAGGCGACCGCCATCCCGTCGTATCCCGCGTCGAAACTCGCTCTGGCCCGCTGGGTACGCCGAGAGTCGGTGACTCCCCAGTGGATCGGCGCGGGCATCCGCCTCAACGCCGTCGCGCCCGGGATCGTCGACACGCCTATGACGTCCGGCCCCGATCTGGATCCGAACCTCGCGAGGGCTCTCGACTTCTATCCGGTACCGCTGGGTCGACGCGGCCGACCCGAGGAGATTGCGGCATTGATCGCCTTCCTCACCAGTGACGCCGCGTCGTTGCTGTGCGGCAGTGTCCTGTTCGCCGACGGCGGCACCGATGCACTTTTACGACAGAACGACTGGCCCGCCGTGTGGGAACCCTCCGGAGAGGATCTCGCGCGGCACTTCACCGGCTGACGAGACCCGGAGGCGTTAGGCTGGACCGCGCAGTGTCCCCAACCGAGCGAGGTTGCGCGATGACCAGCACAGACAGCACCAGCACCGCACCGTGGCTGGCCGACTTCTACCGTGATCTGCACCGACATCCGGAACTGTCGTACCAGGAAACCCGTACCGCCGAACGGATCGCGGCGAAACTCGGCGAACTGGGCATCGACGTCACGTCCGGCATCGGCGGCACCGGTGTGGTGGGCCTCGTCCGCAACGGCGACGGCCCTACCGTCCTGCTGCGGGCCGACATGGATGCGCTCCCCGTCGAGGAGAAGACGGGTCTCCCCTACGCCAGCACAGCGCACGCGACCGACCCCGACGGCATCGACGTCCCCGTGGCGCACGCGTGCGGGCACGACATGCACGTGACGTGTCTGCTGGGCGCCCTGGAAGTGCTGGTGGGCGAACAGGCTTCGTGGTCGGGCACCGTGATGGCGGTGTTCCAGCCCGCGGAGGAACTCGGGTCGGGATCGCAGGCGATGGTCGACGACGGCCTGTTCGAGAGGTTCGGCAGTCCCGACGTCGTGCTCGGTCAGCACGTCGCGCCGCTTCCGGCCGGCATGCTCGCGGCCCACCCGGGCGCCGCCTTCGCGGGCGCCGACTCGCTGCGCGTGCTGCTGCACGGCGTCGGATCCCACGGATCGATGCCCGAGCAGTCCGTGGACCCCGTGGTCATGGCGGCGGCAACGGTGATGCGCCTGCAGACGGTGGTCTCACGCACTGTCTCCGCGACCGACACGGTGGTGGTCACCGTCGGCTCGCTGCAAGCGGGTGCCAAGGCCAACGTGATTCCCGACCGCGCAGAACTCGCCCTCAACATCCGCACGTACGACCCGGACGTGCGGACCGGCGTTCTCGCCACGATCACCCGCATCGTCGAGGCGGAGGCGCAGGCGTCGAACGCACCGCGAAAACCTGAGATCACACCGATCGATTCGTTTCCCGTCCTGGTCAACGACGCCGATGCCGTCGCTCGGACGACCGCGGCGTTCCGCGCACGCTTCGGCGACGAGAACGTGATCGATCCCGGCCCGGGCGCCGCGAGCGAGGATGTCGGGGTGTTCGCGACGGCGTCGGGTGCCCCGATCTGCTACTGGATCCTCGGCGGCGCGGACCCCGCGATCTTCGCGAAGGCGAAAGCCGAGGGCAAGGCCCCCGACCTGCCACCCAACCACTCGCCGTACTACGCCCCCGTCATCGAACCGACCATCACGACCGGCGTTTCGGCTCTGATTACCGCCGCACGCGAGTGGTTGGACTGACCCGTCCTGCCGTCCGTCAGGCGGTCCCCTCGTACGGCGAGAAGGTGACCAGCTCGGCCTTGCCCGTCCAGTGCGCCGAAAGGTGATGCGCTAGTTGGCGGTACGCCTCACCGCCCTTGTTCTTGCGGCCCGCGAGCACGGTCGATCCCGACGCCGAGGCCTCCGCGAACCGCACCGTGCGCGGAATCGGCGGGGCCAGGACCGGCAGGTCGTAGCGATCCGAGACGTCGGAGAGGACGTCGCGGCTGTGCGTCGTGCGCGCGTCGTACAGCGTGGGCAGCGCACCCAGGAGCACGAGATCGGGGTTGGTGATCTGCTGAACCTCGGAGACCGTGCGCAGCAACTGCCCGACGCCGCGGTGCGCCAGCGTCTCGCACTGCAGTGGCACCAGCACCTGCTGGGCCGCGGTCAACCCGTTGAGCGTGAGGACCCCCAGCGACGGCGGGCAGTCGATGATGATCACATCGAAGTCGTCGAGAATCGGCGCGAGCGCGCGCTTGAGCGCGAACTCTCGGCCCGGACGCATCAGCAACAATGCCTCCGCGCCGGCAAGATCGATGGTCGCGGGAAGAAGCTTGACCCCGTCGTCGGTGTCGAGCAGCACGTCCGCAACCGGCGTGTCCCCTGTGAGGACGTCGTGCACCGACGCCTCGAGTCGATCGGGATTGTGCCCCAACGAGAATGTCAGACATCCCTGCGGGTCCAGATCCACCACCAGCACGCGCCGGTCCAGGTCCACGAGTGCAGCCCCCAGAGACGCGACCGTCGTGGTCTTGGCTACCCCACCCTTTTGATTCGCTACAGCCAGTACCATCGTCACGGCCTAGATCCTTGCGTACTCGAGGCCCGAAGGCGAGGGTTCGGGCTCACCCGGCATGATTGATCCCATGACCTCACCCGAGCGCCGACTGGTTCTGCTGCGACACGGTGAGACCGAGTGGGCGCGACTCGGCCGGCACACGAGCGCCACCGAGGTCCCCCTCACCGATCGCGGCGCGATCCAAGCCCGCGAAGCCGGGCAGCAACTGGCCGAACTCGCGCTGAACAATCCCCTCGTCGTCACGAGTCCACGGCGTCGGGCACACGTAACTGCCGCCCTCGCCGGATTCACCGAGGAGCGGCGCTGGGATGCACTGACCGAATGGGACTACGGCGAGTTCGAGGGACTCACCACTCCGGAGATCCGCGAACAGATTCCGGACTGGACCGTGTGGACGCACCCGTGCCCGGGCGGAGAAACACACGAGATGGTGACGTCCCGCGCAGACATGGTCGTGAACACCGCGGAGGCGGCCCTCGCCGAACGCGACGTCGTGCTGGTGGGCCACGGCCACTTTCTGCGGGCCGTGATCGCACGCTGGGTCGAACTCCCGGTCTCCGAGGGCAGGCGCTTCGCCCTGACTCCCGCGGCGCACACCGTCCTGAGCTATGAGCACGGGTTCCGCATGATCCTCACCCACAACGTGACCCCGAGAGAAGGCCGTCAGTGAGCGAACAAACCGACCACCGCACCACTTCGGTGATTCGCCGCGCGACGCCAGCCGACGTGGACGCGATCACCGGGCTGATCTACGAACTCGCCGAATACGAAAAGGCCCGGCACGAGTGCACCGTCGTCCCGGCGCAGATCGAGACGGCACTGTTCGGCCCGGCGCCTGCTGCGTTCGCGCACGTCGTGGAGGTCCGGGCGGACGACTCCGCGGCGCCGGTGATCGTCGGCACCGCACTGTGGTTCCGGAACTTCTCGACGTGGGACGGCGTGCACGGGATCTACCTCGAAGACCTGTACGTCACCCCCGAGCACCGCGGCGCCGGCTACGGCAAGGCGCTGCTCGCGACACTCGCCGAGGAATGCGTCGCCCAGGGATACACGCGGCTGGCCTGGTCGGTCCTCAACTGGAACACCCCGTCGATCGGCTTCTACGAGTCCCTCGGCGCGGTCGCGCAGGACGAGTGGACTACCTACCGGCTCAGCGGCGACGCGCTGGCGGAACTGTCGGAACTGTCGGAACTGCCCAGGCAAGCCGGGTAGTACCTACCGCTCATTCACCGTCGGGTGCGGCGTAGGCCTCGGCCATCCAGCGCGACGTGCTGCCCGCGAACAGCATGACCAGAGCGCCGATCACCACGATGCCGAGCAAAATGCCCCAGAGCACTTGGTGCGAGGTGATCACGTACCAGGTGACCGGTAGCAGCAGCAGCTGCGCCATGAGCGCGATCGTGCGCCCCCAGCGTTGCCCGCGCAGGAGCGCGATACCGGCCGCGAGCACGGCGCCGCCGAGGATCGCGAACCAGGCGGCGGTGCCGTAGCCGCTCGTCACGCTCTGGTCGACGCCGCGCAGACCACGCACCAACAGGAAGATCGCGAAACCGACGGCGGCCGCACCCTCGAGGGTGACGACCGCACCGGCCCCACGGACCGTTTTGGGAGTGGAGGCGGGCGCAGGCTGGTTCGACACGCAGCAAGCCTAGAACACCGTGGTGACCCGGCTAGGCTGATGCCCCGTGCGTGCGCTGCTGATCGTCAACCCCAACGCCACCTCGACCACGCCCGCGGGCCGCGACCTCCTCGCGCACGCGTTGTCGAGTCGCGTCCGCCTCGCCGTCGCGCACACCACCCACCGCGGACATGCCGGTGAACTGGCCGCCCAGGCTCGCACCGACGGTGTCGCGCTGATCATCGTCCACGGCGGCGACGGCACGGTGAACGAGGTCGTCAACGGCCTGCTCGGTGAGCCCCACCCGCGGTCGATGCGGTCGGTGCCGATCGGGCCGATCCCGCTGATCGCGGTCGTCCCGGGCGGTTCGGCCAATGTGTTCGCGCGCTCGCTCGGAATCGAGCCCGACCCGGTGGACGCCACCAACCAGCTCATCGACCTCCTCACACTGCGCCGACGACGGACGATCGGCCTCGGCCATTGTGACAACCGCTGGTTCACGTTCAACGCGGGAATGGGTCTCGATGCCCAGGTATGCGAGGCCGTCGACAACGGCCGTAAGAACGGGCAGCTAGTCACGCCCGGGCGTTACGTGCGGCACGCCATCCGTTGCTTCTTCCGCGCCAAGCGGGAGGAGCCTACGTTGACGGTGGACGTCCCCGATCACGCTCCGATCGACGGCGTCCACTACGCCTTCGTCTCGAACTCGACACCGTGGACGTACCTGAACAGGCGTGAGGTCCACACGAATCCGGGCACCAGCTTCGAAACCGGACTCGGACTCTTCGCGATGCGGACGATGCGCGTCTTTCCCAGTCTCCGCGTTGTTCGTCAACTACTTTCTGCCGGATTATCGCCTAAATCACATTCATTGATTCGATTCGACGACGTACCGCAAATCCACATCCGTTCGAGTTCGCCGATCGGCCTGCAAATGGACGGCGACTATATTGGCCTGCGAACCGATGTGACTTTCGTCGCCGTACCCGATGCACTCGAGGTCATCGCACCTGCACAGCACTGACACACCCGTCGACGACAAGCCCAGTTCGACCCTCGTTCCACCGATTCGGACGCTCGATCGGGACCTCCCGACCGGCCGATCGGCCATGCCGACGCAACCGAATGTCCAGATGGCGTGCATAAAAGCCCAGGTGGGTGTACAAAGGACAAGGGACCACATAGGGGAGCCTAACCAAGTGAGCTTGCCCACGGTGCAGTCGTTTTCTATTGACTTCCCCTCGGTTCGTGAAAGCATTCACAAGTAACAGTGCTGAAACGTCCAAGTAAGCACCCGTGAACTTGCGAATACATTACGGTGCACATTGCACCCAGTTAAGGAGTGGAAAGATGGACTGGCGTCACACCGCAATCTGTCGCGACGAGGATCCCGAACTGTTCTTCCCGGTGGGAAACAGCGGCCCGGCTCTCGCGCAGATCGCTGATGCCAAGGTTGTGTGCAACCGCTGCCCCGTCACCGCCGAGTGCCTGTCCTGGGCCCTCGAGTCCGGTCAGGACGCCGGCGTCTGGGGCGGTATGAGCGAGGACGAGCGTCGCGCTCTCAAGCGCCGCAACGCTCGGACCCGCGCGCGCACCGCGGTCTGACACGGCTTTCACGGAAGGCCCGGCACCACGAGGTGCCGGGCCTTCCGTCGTTTTCGTGTGTTTCGTGACCCGAACATACGTCCGGCCCGGGGCCTTTCGGTTGCCGCGATCAGACCCGCGGCGACCGTCGACCGAGCGGCACCCGGAGCACGGCGTCCGTACCGCCGCCGGGCGACGGGTGCAGACCCAGTGAGCCGCCCAATTCCGCGCCGACGAGTGTCCGCACGATCTGGAGACCCAGCCGATCCGACTTCTCGAGACTGAAAGCGGGTGGCAGCCCGCGGCCGTCGTCGTGGATGACGACGTCGAGCCACCGCGCCGATCGATCCGCGCGCAGGTAGACCGTCCCCGACTCGCCCGGTTCGAAGGCGTGCTCGATCGCGTTCTGCACCAGTTCCGTCAACACCATCACCAGTGGCGTCGCGCGCTCGGCGGAGAAGACGCCGAGGCTGCCCTCGCGCTTGATCTTGATGGGCATGTTGACCGAGGCCACGTCGGCGAGGATCGGCACCAGTCGATCGACGACCTCGTCGAGGTCCACCTCTTCGTCCACCGACATCGAGAGTGTCTCGTGCACAAGCGCGATCGACGTGACCCGCCGAACGGACTCACTCAACGCCAGCCGTGCTTCCTCGTTCCCGGTACGGCGGGCCTGCAGGCGCAGCAGCGCCGCCACCGTCTGCAGGTTGTTCTTGACCCGGTGGTGGATCTCCCGGATCGTCGCGTCCTTGCTGAGCAGGGCGCGGTCACGACGCTTGACCTCGGTGACATCGCGGATCACGACGGCCGCGCCGACCACCGTGTCGTGGGGCTTGAGCACCAGGGCGCGCAGCAACACGATCGCGCCGCGAGCTTCGATCTCCATCCGGTGTCCCAGCCGACCGGCGACGGTGCCGCTGATGTAGTCGGCAACTTCCTGCGACTCGAACGGGTCCGTGATGAGCGAGCGCGTCGTGGACGCCAGATCCTTGCCGGTCAGATCGGTGTTGAGACCCATGCGGTGATAGGCGGACAACGCGTTGGGGCTCGCGTACACGACGCGGCCCTCGGGATCGAGGCGAATGAAGCCGTCGCCCGCGCGCGGACTGGAATTGGTGTCCGAGCGGGTCTCCGGGTTGGGAAACGTTCCCTCACTGATCATTTGGCACAGATCGGCCGCGCAATCGAGGTATGCGATCTCGAGGGGACTCTGGGCGCGCTGCTGCGCGAGGTTCGTGTCCCGGCTGAGGACGGCGATGACCTCGCCGTCGCAGCGCACCGGGACTGCTTCGCGACGCAGCGGCGCTCCCCCGCGCCACGAGTGGTCGACCTCGGTGACGATCTCGCCCTCGACGAGGGCCCTGAGCACCTGCGGATGTTCCGACTCCGAGACCACGGAACCGACGGCATCGTCCGGGAAGGCGGTGGACGCCGTGGTGGGCCGGCACTGCGCGACACACACGACCGTGACGGGTTCTCCCGCGACCGCGGCGGACTGATCGTCACGCCGCTCGGTGGCCACCCACAGCAGGACATCGGCGAAAGACAGGTCCGCGAGTAGCTGCCATTCGCCCACCACCTGCTGCAAGTGGTCGACCGCATTGCCGGGAAGGTCGGTGTGCTCGGCGAGCAGGTCGCTCAGCGTCGACATGTGCCAGGCTCCGAATCGCTTCGCTGGATCAGCTGATGGTGGCGATCAGATCACCCTGCTGGATGACGTCGCCGACCTTCACATCGACGGACGTCACCTTGCCGGCCACCTCGGCCAGAACGGGGATCTCCATCTTCATGGACTCGAGGATCACCAGGGTATCGCCCTCGGTCACATCTTCGCCTGCACTGACAACGACCTGGTAGACGGTCGAAACCATCTCGGCGCGCACATCTTCTGCCACCTGGCACCTCACTGTTCGTGGACGGTCGCGGACCAGCCAATGGAACCACAGCCAACCACACGTGAAACACTAGGACGAACCCGAGTTCGAACAGAGAAGGAGCTACTCATGGGTAAGCGTGGTCGTAAGAAGCGCAGCCGCAAGGGCAACGCCGCCAACCATGGCAAGCGTCCCAACGCCTGATTCAGGCTGCAGACGAGAATCAGGGGCCGGCAAGCGACAGCTTGCCGGCCCCTGATCGTCGTGTAGGCGCCGGCTAGCGCTCCGCGTCGAGTTCTCCCACCAGTCCCGTCTCGGTGACGGTGACCGTCCGGCGGATCTCGATCGACAGGCGCTCACGAAGGCCCGCGGGAGCATGATCCCCACCACACTTGCGTCCGATCAGGCTCTTGATCTTCTCCTCGATGCCGTACGCCGCGAAACAAGCCCCGCAGTCCTCGAGATGCCGCTCGATCCGTGCCCGCGAGTGCTCGTCACATTCGCTGTCGAGAAGCAGCCACACATCGGCGATCACCGCCGAGCAGTCCAACTGCTCGAATTCGTTCTCCCCGGTCACCGAGTAACCTCCTGCTCCGCCTCGACGTCACTGCTGCGCTCGGCGGCGTCGACCGCGCCCCCGCGGTTGAATCCACGTTCTCGGGCGACGTCCGCGAGCAAGCCCCGCAGCTGCTTGCGTCCGCGATGCAGACGCGACATCACGGTGCCGATCGGAGTGCCCATGATCTCCGCGATCTCCTTGTACGGGAACCCTTCGACGTCGGCGTAGTACACCGCCATCCGGAACTCCTCCGGGAGTTCCTGCAGTGCCGCCTTGATGTCGTCGTCAGGGAGCGCGTCGAGCGCCTCGACCTCGGCCGACCGCAGACCGGTCGACGTGTGCTCGGCCGTCGCCGCCAACTGCCAGTCGGTGATCTCGTCGGTCGGGTACTGCGCGGGCTGACGCTGCTTCTTCCGATACGAGTTGATGTAGGTGTTGGTGAGAATGCGATAGAGCCAGGCCTTGAGGTTCGTTCCCTTCTTGAAGGAACGGAACGCCGAGTACGCCTTGACGTACGTCTCCTGCACCAGGTCCTCGGCGTCGGCCGGGTTCCTCGTCATCCGCAGCGCAGCACCGTACAACTGGTCGAGCAGCGGCAGCGCATCACGCTCGAACCGCTCGATCAGTTGGTCCTGGGGCTCCGGCCCCTCACCCGCCGACTCGTTCGCGGGCTCGTGATCGTGATCGTCCAGCACACTGATCCCTTCGCTTGCCGTAGGGGTCAAGGCTACCGCCAACCCCGGCACGATCGAGGGACGCGTCCCGGTCACCAACTCTGTCGGGGCCTCCGGGCGAGCCCGCTCCGCACACAACACCGTCACGAACCACTCCCTTTGCTGATTCAGCGTCTCGGCAGATATCAACAGCACGCGGCGAGAGTCTGTTCCCGCAGGTACTCGGACGGGTGTCGAACCCCGCCGCACGTGCCGCTCTAGAGTGAGTCGTCATGGCCGGAACATCGACTCCCGCAACGAAGCTGCTCGACAAGGAGAAGGTGGCGCACCGGATCCACGCGTACGACCACGACGCCCGCGCGGCGTCGTACGGCGACGAGGCGGTCGACTCGCTGGCCGGTCACGTAGGAGTGGAACCGGCGCAGATCTTCAAGACGCTCGTGATCAAGACGGACACGGGCAAGCTCGCCGTCGCGGTGCTGCCGGTGCCCTCGAAGCTGTCGCTCAAGGCGGCGGCTGCCGCGGTGGGCGCGAACAAGGCCGTCATGGCCGAGCAGTCCGACGCGGAACGCTCCACGGGATACGTCCTGGGCGGGATCTCACCGCTCGGGCAGCGCAAGCGACTGCCGACCGTGGTCGACGCTTCCGCCCTCACCTGGGACCGGGTGCTGTGCAGTGCGGGGCGCCGGGGTCTCGAAATCGATCTGGCACCACAAGATCTGGTGCGGCTGGCGGGAGCTGTGGTGGCGGAGATCACTGCAGGCTGAGCAGTCTGTGACTGCCGGCCGAGCCGCCGCGAGTGCGCCCAGGAATCTCCGGGCGAGCGCCGCTGTTGCCCACTGAGAAGAATCTTCGACGAACGAAAGACGGTGTCCGCCGTGACTGACCTCTCCCTGCCCATCTCCATCCTCGATCTCGCGCACATCGGCTCGGGCGAGAGCGCCGGCGACAGCTTCCGTGCCAGCGTGGAGATGGCCCGGAACGCAGAGCGGTGGGGCTATCAGCGAATCTGGTATGCCGAGCACCACAACATGCCGTCGATCGCGTCGTCGGCGACGAGCGTTCTGATCGCGCACATCGCCGCCAACACCGAGCGGATCCGACTCGGCTCGGGCGGCATCATGCTGCCCAACCACGCGCCACTGACGATCGCCGAGCAGTTCGGCACGCTGGCGGAATTGCACCCCGGCCGCATCGACCTCGGCCTGGGCCGCGCGCCGGGCAGCGACCAGCAGACCATGCGCGCGCTGCGCCGCGACCCGAGTTCGGCGGAGTCGTTCCCACAGGACGTGCTCGAACTGCAGGGCTACCTCTCGGGACCGTCGCGCGTGCCGGGGATCGAGGCGACTCCCGGCCAGGGAACGAACGTGCCGCTGTACATCCTCGGATCGTCGTTGTTCGGCGCCCGGTTGGCCGCCGCGCTGGGCCTGCCCTACGCGTTCGCGTCGCACTTCGCGCCGGCCGCGCTGCACGACGCGATCGCAATCTACCGCCGCGAGTTCCGGCCGTCTGCGCAGCTCGCGGAGCCGTACGTGATCGCGGCGGCCAACGTGATCGCCGCCGACACGGACGACGAGGCGCAGCGGCTGTTTCTCGACACCAAACGCAAGCGGGTCGGGCTCTTCGTCGGGCGGGGCCGCACGTTCACACCGGAGGAGGCCGACATGATCCTGGAGTCGCCCGCCGGACGGCAGGTGCTCGCGATGGTGCAGTACAGCGCAGTGGGCACGCCGACGGTCGTGCGCGACTACCTGGATCGCTTCGCCGAGGAGACCGGCGCCGACGAGCTGATGGTGGTGTCCTCGGCCACCGACCGCACCGCGTGGATGCGCTCGCTCGAGCTGGTCGCCGACGTGACCGGCCTCGCGGCACGGCAGGCGCTCACAGCAGGCTGATCTGCTCGCCCGCCCGGTCCTCGGTGTCCGGGGTCAACAGGTCGGGGCCGTTGTTACGGACGCTGTTGACCTTGGAGGACACACGCCGGATGTCGACGGCCTCGACGGATTCGAGGCTCGGGCGGATCAGATCGGGGTGGCCGAGGCTGTCCGGGTCGAGCCACGCGTCCCAGCGGTCGGGCGGCAGGATCAGCGGCATCCGGTCGTGGACGTTCGCGAGTTGGTCGACCGAGTCGGTCGTGAGGATCGTCGTGGACAGCAGCGGCGGATCCTCGGGCGCCTTCGGGTCGTGCCACACCGACCACAGCCCGGCCATGAACAGCCGCTCCCCGTCGCCGCGGGACATGAAGTAGGGCACTTTCGCCACCTTGCCGTCCGGCGCCGGCTCGGTCTGCCACTCGTACCAGCCGTCCATCGGGACCAGGCAGCGTTTGAACCGCAGCGACGTCTTGAACGCCGCCTTGGTGGCGACCGTCTCGGACCGCGCGTTGAACAGCGGCGCGCCCTTGCCCGGCTCGGTCGCGTACGACGGCACCAGACCCCACCGCATGCGGCGGATCCGCCGCCGCACTTCGCTGTCGTCGTCGCCGCGGTCGTGCCGCGCGACGACGGTGAGGACCTGGGTGGTGGGCGCGACGTTGTAGTCCGCCGCGTCGGGACCCGACTCCCCCGTCTCGTTCACGGCGTCGAGTTCCACCGCGAGCGTCGCCGGGTCGGCCGTCGTCGCATATCTGCCGCACATGCGTGCCCACTCCTCGTCGTTTCGGGCCCCGTCGTCTCGGGCCCCGTCGTTTCGGGCCCCGTCGTTTAGAACCTCGCGTGTGACCGTTCCCTCCCATGCTGGCACGGTTGCCACACCCCGACCACGCATGAGCGAAGATGGACGGGTGAGTCGAGAGAGCCTGTGGAGAGCGCCCCGAGCCGAAGCCCCCGTGGATGCGTCCGTGACGCTGCCCGGATCCAAGTCGATCACCAATCGGGCCCTCATCCTCGCGGCACTCGCGTCCGGTCCGTCGACGATCACGGGCGCTCTGCGCAGCCGCGACACCGACCTGATGATGCAGGGTCTGCGGGCGCTCGGCATCTCGATCACCGCGACGCCCCACGCCCCGACCGGCACCACGCTGCGGGTCGTCCCGGCCGCCATGACCGGCGGCGCCGTCGACTGCGGTCTCGCCGGCACCGTGATGCGCTTCCTGCCGCCGGTGGCTGCGCTGGCCGACGGCACTGTCGCGATCGACGGTGACGAGCAGGCCCGCACCCGCCCGCTGGGCACGATCCTCGAGGCTCTGCGCGGGCTGGGCGCCGACATCGACGGCGATGCGCTGCCGTTCACCGTCCACGGGCGTGGCGGACTGCGCGGCGGCACGGTGACGATCGACGCGTCGGGCTCGTCGCAGTTCGTGTCGGGCCTGCTGCTGTCGGCCGCCCGTTTCGACGAGGGTGTCACGGTCCGCCACGACGGTGGTTCGCTGCCGTCCATGCCGCACATCGACATGACGGTCGAGATGCTGCGCGAGGCCGGTGTCACGGTCCGCCCTCCCGGGGAGAGCGGCGACGCCGACACATGGAAGGTGTTGCCGGGCAAGGTCGATCCCGTGGACTGGGTCATCGAGCCCGACCTGTCGAACGCGACTCCGTTCCTCGCCGCGGCTGCGGTGACCGGCGGTACCGTACGGGTGCCGCTGTGGCCGTCACGCACCACGCAGCCCGGTGACGCGATCCGCGGCATCCTCACCGACATGGGCGCCGACGTGAGCCTGGACGAGGGCATCCTCACCGTCGCCGGCCCTGAAACATTGCGCGGCATCGACATCGACCTGCGCGACATCGGCGAACTCACCCCCACCGTGGCCGCCCTCGCGGCGCTCGCCGAGGGCCCGTCGGTGCTGCGCGGTATCGCGCACCTGCGCGGCCACGAGACCGACCGACTGGCCGCCCTGGCCACCGAGATCAACAAGCTGGGCGGTGACGTCACCGAAACCGAGGACGGACTGCGCATCACACCGCGTCCGCTGCACGGCGGACAGTGGCACTCGTACGCCGACCACCGCATGGCAACCGCGGGCGCCATCCTCGGACTGGTGGTCGACGGAGTCGACATCGAGGACGTCGGCACCACCGCCAAGACGCTGCCCGGGTTCGAGAACCTGTGGGCGGCAATGCTGGACGAGGCACGGTCCGCGTCAGGGTCCGCCGAGCAGGAGGCTCTGTCCTGAGCCGCCGGCAGTACGACGAGTCCGACGTCCGGATCCGTCCGGGCAAGGGAACGCGTCCACGTACGAAGACCCGGCCCGAGCACGCCGATGCAGCCGAGGGCATGGTCTTCTCGAAGGACCGGGGCCGCTGGGGCGTCGTGCTGGGCGGCGACCCGGACCGTCCCGTCGTCACCATGCGAGCCCGCGAACTCGGTCGCACCCCGATCGTGGTGGGCGACAACGTGAGCGTCGTCGGTGACCTGTCCGGCAAACCCGACACCCTCGCGCGGATCGTGAGGGTCGCGGACCGGAAGACGGTGCTGCGCCGCACCGCCGACGACACCGATCCGTTCGAGCGGATCGTGGTCGCCAACGCGGAACAGTTGCTGATCGTCGTCGCGCTGGCCGACCCGCCGCCGCGCACCGGGTTCGTCGAGCGGGCCCTCGTTGCGGCCTATGTGGGCGGCCTGAAACCCGTTCTGTGCCTGACGAAGAGCGATCTGGCGATGCCCGACGAATTCGCCGCGACGTTCGCCGACCTCGACATCCCCGTCGTCGTCGCCGGTCGCGATGATCCGATCGAACCGGTCACCGAGATCCTCACCGGACGCCTGACAGCACTCATCGGTCACTCCGGTGTCGGCAAGTCGACGATGGTCAACCGCCTGGTGCCCGACGCGGACCGCGCAACAGGTGTCGTGTCCGGTGTCGGCAAGGGCCGCCACACGTCGACGCAGTCGGTGGCGTTGGCGCTGCCCGGCGGCGGCTGGGTGGTCGACACGCCCGGCATCCGATCGTTCGGGCTCGCGCACATCTCGCCCGAGGACGTCGTCGCCGCCTTCACCGACCTGGCTGCGGCCGCCGAGGACTGCCCCCGCGGATGCACCCACCTGGGCCCGCCGGCCGATCCGGAATGTGCTCTGGACAAGCTCGAGGGCGACTCCGCGGGCCGGGTCGAGGCGGTGCGACGACTGCTGGTCGCGCTCATGTCGAACGAGTCCTGGACGTAGTCGGCCATCTGCCGACGAGGTGAAACGCCCGCCCCGGAATCGGGCGGGCGTTTCGTCTCGGTCTCACGCGGTGCGCGCGGTCACGCAGGTGTGATCGGCAGATTCCTCGACCTGTCCGCGGTGAACGAGGTCGAGTCGGCGGACCCCGCGACGCCGTGACGGCTGTCCGGGTCGAGCACACAGTGGGTGCGCCCGTACACCGTGTACATGCACTTGTTGTTGTGGTTGCAGCGCCCGGACACAGTGTGGTCGGCCTTGATCCGGTTCGCCAGATCCGGTTCACGCAACAGGGCGCGGCCCATCGCGACGAAGCCGAAGCCCTCCCGCATCCCTGTCGCGATGTGGTCGTAGTTGTTGATGCCGCCCAACAGAATCAGTTGCGTGTCCGCCACGACCGGGACGAACTGGCGGGCCGACTCGAGCATGTAGAGGTCCTCGTACGGGTAGGTACCCAGCGCGCGCTTGCCGAACAGCCGGACTCCCGTCTTGAAGGGCTCCTTCATCACGGCCGCGAACTCGTCGACCGGTACGTCACCGCGGAAGAGGTACATCTGCTTGAAGAACGACGATCCCTGGGTCAGTTCGATCGCGTCGAGATTGCGGTCCTGGTCGAGCAACTGCACAGTTCGCAGGGATTCGGCGAGCCAGATACTTCCCCGGATCCCGTCGTCCATGCTGATCTTGGCGGTCACCGCGATCCGGTCGCCGACCACCTCTCTGACGTGCTGCGCAATTTCCCGGACCAGCCGGGACCGGTTGTCGATGGTGCCGCCGTATTCGTCCTTGCGGCGGTTGAGGAGTGGGCTCAGGAAGGAGCTCGGCAGGTAGAGGTGTCCGAAGTGCAGTTCCACCGCGTCGAAGCCTGCCTCCACCGCGATCTTCGCGGCCTCACCGAACTGGTCGATCACGCGGCGGATCTCGGATGCGGTGATCTCCCGGCAGTATTCGAGTGACGACGGGTTGATCACCCGGCTCGGCGACATCGCCGTCACGCCGGTGATCTTCTTCGACGCAACCACGCCGGCATGACCGAGTTGAGCGGCGATGGCGCCGCCTGCATGGTGGACCGCGTCGGTGAGCCGTCGCAGGCCCGGCAGTGCCTTGGTACTCATCAGGATCTGCCCGGGCGCACTGGCTCCCTCGGGGGCAACGCAGCAGTACGCGACCGTGGTCATGCCCACGCCCCCGCGCACGAAACCTAGATGAAAGTCGATCAGGTCGTCGGTGACGAGCCCCTCGGGGGATCGTCCCTCCGATGTCGCGGCCTTGATGATGCGATTGCGGAGCCGAACCGGTCCCAGGGTTGCCGGGGCGAACGGGTCCGGGGTCACCGACACCCCGTCCGTGGGTAGTCCTGCGATGGTCATACGTCGCCCTTCTCTCGATCCAGCGTGACCGGCACCACATTTCGCATGGGCGACCGCGCCGTCAATACGGCGTCCCTCCCAACGGAAAACCGATCGAGATCGAAGGCCCGGCGATCAGTCGACGCGGCCCGCGCGTTCCTCCAGGGTTCGGTACTCGTCGTCGGTGATTGCTCCCGAATCGAGCAGCGACTTCGCGGTGGCGACTTGCTGGTCGGGGGCGGTACCGGCGGCATCCCGGATGTAGTCGTCCGCGGCCCACCGATACTGCCGATCGGCCGCCTCCGCCCGCTCGGTCATGCCGCGTCCACGAACGATGAGATACACGGCCTCGGTGACGATCGGCAGCACGAACAGGAAGAGCACCCACACCGCCTTCATCCAGCCCGACATCCGGTGGTCTCGGAACAGGTCGGTGAGGATCGAGAACAGCACCATCACGTATGCCGCGAACACGAAACACGCGAAGACGAGCCAGAAGTAGTCCCAGAACGATTCCATCGCGCGCTCCGTTCACCAGACGATTTCGAGCAGACCTCGTCCATTCACTGTCCCACTCACCCGCCCACCCGGCACTGCGAACGGGGAAAGCCCGAAAGCACGGATCCCCGGCGCGATCTGCGCCTTTCGGCACGAATCACACCGGGGACCCGGATGAAATGTCTAGCGCGAGATCAGCGCCCGCAGGCCGCGACGCTTCCTCGACGCCTTGATGGCCGAGCCCAGCCCGCGGCGCGCGCCGGTGACAGGGTCGAACGAAGCGGTCGTGTTGCCGCCGAACTTACGCTCCGACGCCGTCTCCGGCGCGTCGTCCGAGGTGTCCTTGAGGTACTTGTTCGGCAGCGACAGCTTGGCGATGGTGCGCCACGCCTTGGCGTACTGCACCGGCAGTGGACCGGCGGTGTACGGCAGGTCGTACTTCTCACACAGCGCCCGCACCTTGACCGCGATCTCGGCGTACCGGTTGGACGGCAGATCCGGGTAGATGTGGTGCTCGATCTGGTAGCTGAGGTTGCCGGTCATGAAGTCCATGACGGGTCCGCCGGAGATGTTGGCACTGCCGAGCATCTGACGCAGGTACCACTCGGCCTTCGTCTCGTTGTCGACGTCGGCCTTGGTGAACTTCTCGGCGCCGTCCGGGAAATGCCCACAGAAGATGACGGCGTTGGTCCACAGGTTGCGGATGACGCCGGCCGTCAGGTTGGCGGTGAGGGTCGTCTTCCATGCCTTCCCGGTGAGGGCCGGGTAGACCACATAGTCCTTGAGCGTCTGCTTGGCGATCTTCGCGCCGACCTCTTTCGCGTTCCGCTTGGTGTACTCGCGGTCGTCGCGTCCGGCCGCCACCTTGCCCAGTTCGAGGAGCTGGATGGCGATGCCGTACTCGAACAGCAGCGCCAGGAGGGCGTTGTACCCGATGTTGCCGTAGTTGAACGGCCGCCACTTCTGGTCGCGGGTGACCCGGAGCAGGCCGTATCCCACGTCGTCGTCCATGCCCAGGATGTTCGTGTACTTGTGGTGCAGGTAGTTGTGGGTCTGCTTCCAGTGCGCCGACGGGTCGACGTTGTCCCACTCCCAGCTGGCTGAGTGGACCTCCGGATCGTTCATCCAGTCCCACTGCCCGTGCATCACGTTGTGCCCGAGCTCCATGTTCTCGATGATCTTCGCGATGCCGAGCATGCCGGTTCCGAGCAGCCACAGAGGCCGCTTCCGGCTGCCGAACAGCACCGCGCGTCCACCGATCTCGAGTCCACGCTGCAGACGGATCGTGTTGCGGATGTAGCGCGCATCGCGCTCGCCACGAGAGTCTTCGACATCACGACGGATGGCGTCGAGTTCGCGTCCGAGCGACTCGATGTCGGCATCCGTCAGATGCGCGTACTCCTTGATGTCGGTAATCGCCACGGTGCCTACCGTACCGTAAGTTACGCCACCGTAGGTTAACGTCGCGCGACTGTGAGACAGATCACAATAGCCTACGAAAGCCCCTTTATACGACGCTTTCCCACCTGGGCCTCGGCATGCGCCCGCAGCGCCGACAGCAGGCCACGACGCCGACCGGTCGCGGCGTCGACCCGAAGCGTCTCCGCGATCCGCGAGCCGGTCGAGAGGAATTTGCGCTCCGACGACGTCTCGGGAGCATCGTCGGACGTCCGCTTCAGGAAACGGTCCGGCAGTGCCAGCTTGTGAATCGTGCGCAGTGCCAGCAGGTACTGCCTGCTCAGAGGACCTGTCGTGTACGGCAGGTCGTACTTGGCGCACAGCGCCCGCACCCGCACCGCGATGTCGGCGTACCGATTCGACGGCAGGTCCGGGAACAGGTGGTGCTCGATCTGATAGCTCAGATTGCCGGTCAGGAACGCCATCACCGGGCCGGCGTCGATGTTCGCGCTGCCGAGCATCTGCCGCAGATACCACTGCGCCCGCGTCTCGTTCTCGAACTGCTCGGCAGTGAACTTCTCGGCGCCGTCCGGGAAGTGACCGCAGAAGATCACCGCATACGCCCACAGGTTCCGCACGAAGTTGGCGGTCGTGTTCGCGGCCAGCGTGTGCTTCCAGGCCGGGCCCGTGAGCGCCGGGAACAACACGAAATCCTTGCCGAGCTGGCGGACGATCTTCACCGCGAACTGCTTGTTGGGAGCGGAGTTCCACTGTTTGTGGTCGACGCCCTCGAGGTTCTTCTGCGCCGTGAGGTCGTGCAGCGCGATGCCCCACTCGAACGTCGCCGCCAGGATCACGTTCGCGACCGGCTGCAGCAGATTGATCGGCTGCCACTTCTCGTCACGCGTCATCCGCAGGATGCCGAATCCCACGTCGTCGTCCATCCCGACGATGTTGGTGTACGTGTGGTGCGCGTAGTTGTGCGCCCGCTTCCAGTGCTCTGACGGGCCGGTCTGGTCCCACTCCCACGTCGTGGAATGGATCTCCGGATCGTTCATCCAGTCCCACTGCCCGTGCATCACGTTGTGCCCGAGCTCCATGTTCTCGATGATCTTCGCGAGCGAGAGCATCGCCGTACCTGCAATCCACAAGGACTTGCGCCGGCTACCGAAGAGCACCGCACGACCGCCGAGCTCGAGCGAACGCTGCAGCTTGATCGTGCGCCGGATGTAGCGGGCATCGCGTAAGCCCCGAGACTCCTCGACGTCGCGACGAATCGCGTCCAACTCGCGCCCGAGGGCGTCGATGTCGGCGTCAGTGAGATGGGCGAACTCTTTGATGTCCGTAATGGCCACCGAGGTCCTCCGTTGGATAGATCAGTTCACCGGCGTCGGCAGTCGACGCGAGGCACAGGCATCAACGATACGGGAATTCGGACACCCTCCGATGGCGTAGATGCCGAGATCACAACCACAGTCAGGCGTCGAGCGTGCAGTCGCCGGCCGCGACCGAGATGCACGTCTGAATACGCTCGCCTTCCGCATGCTCCTTGCCGTTGCGCAGGTCCACCGCGTGGCCGGACTCCAGCGGCACCACACACGTCTGACAGATGCCCATGCGGCAGCCGAAGGGCATCAACACACCGGCCTTCTCGCCGGCTTCGAGCAGCGTCGTCGCGCCGTCCGCCTGCACCTGCTTGCCGGACCGGGCGAACGTCACCGTGCCGCCGTCGCCGGACAGATCGGCGCGCGACACCGCGAAGCGCTCGAGATGCAGATTGGTCGCGAGGCCCTCCTGCTCCCAGGTCTTCTCGATCTCGTCGAGCATGCCCTGCGGACCACACGCCCAGACCTGACGCTCACGCCAATCGGGGCAGACGGCGTCGAGCGACGACAGTTCGAACTTTCCCTGTGCCCGGGTGTGCCGGACATGGCAGTGGAACGACGGGTGCGACTTCTCCAACGCGGCCAGTTCGTCACCGAACATCACCGTTTCCTCGGTGGGCGCGGAGTGGACGTGCACGACGTCGGGCAGCTGACCGCGACGGTTCATGGTCCGCAGCATCGATATCACCGGGGTGATGCCGCTGCCGGCCGTGAGGAACAGGATCTTTTCCGGCGGCGGCTCGGGCAGCGTGAAGTTGCCGGTGGGTGCAGCCAGTCGCACGATTGCGCCGGACGGCACACCCGTGACGAGGTGGCTGGACAGGAAGCCCTCGGGCATCGCCTTGACGGTGATCGAGATCAGCTTGTGGTCGACGTTGGGCGCCGACGTCAGCGAGTACGAGCGCCAGTGCCAACGCCCGTCGACATGGATACCGATGCCGACGTACTGCCCCGGCTGGTATTCGAAGTCGAAGCCCCAACCCGGCTTGATCACCAGAGTCGCCGAGTCAGCCGTCTCCGGCCGAACCTCGACGATGCGGCCGCGCAGCTCGCGCGCCGACCACAGCGGGTTGACCAGATGCAGGTAGTCGTCGGGGAGCAGTGGCGTCGTCAGCCTGGTCACGGCGCCGCGCACCAGGCTTGCCACCGACCGGTTCGAGCCGGCAACTCCCGCTGCAGGCGCCTCGATCCAGCTCTTCAATCCCATCCGACCTCCAACTAGCACTTCGGGCGTAACGCCAGACTAGGGCATGCGCCTACGGTGGCGTAACTTACGCCAGAGTAGTGAGCTGAAGTAACGACCTCGCGCGCCCGAAGCCGCAGATCAGAGGAGTTCGAGCAGGAACGGCAACTCCTGCGTCGCGTACCACGCCAACTCGTGATCCTCGGCATCGCCGAGAACGAACTCCGCATCGGCATCACCCAGGTCTGCGTCGTCGATCACCTCGACGGCCCGCTCGATGTCCGACTCGGCCTCGGCCAGATCGACGTGTACCGACGCCACCTGATTCAGGGTGAGCACCTGGCCGAGCCGCACGACGGCATCGTCGAGATCGGGACGGTGCGTGGCGTCCTCGACGTCCGCCGCGATCACCGCGCGGCGATAGCGCGGCGCGGGGCCGTCGCTGCCCGGTTCCGGAACCGCGGCGGCGATCAGTCGCAGCGACGCGCGCGCGGCCTCCGCCATCGCCACCTCGGACAGTTCGTCCTCGTCACCCGAGTGATAGGCCTCGCGCAGCGCGGGCGTCACCGCGAATGCGGTCCGACTCACCGGCACCAGTTCGCGCTCGGCAACCAACTGTTCCAACATCGCGATGGTCGCGGGAACGTAGATCCTCACGGTCGACCTCCGGTCACCGGCGCCGACGGGCGCACCGATTCAGCCACTGGCATCCAACAACTCCTCGAGAGACTCGTGCAGCGACGCGGCCACCACGTCCACATCGGACATTGCGTCGCGATCCGCATTCAAACCGTAGTAGACGTTTCCGTCGTAGGACGTCAACGCGATGCTCAGGCCCTGATTCTTCAGGAGCGGCGACACCGGGTACATCTCGGCCATCCGCATGCCCGCCAGGTACAGCGGAATCTGCGGACCGGGCGCGTTCGTGACCATGACGTTGAACATCCGGTGCGACTGACTGCTCGCGGCGCGGGCCCCGCGGGCGTGCAGCGACGCCGGCGCAAAACCCGACAGTCGGATCATCGTCCGCGCGGTCACGGGCCTGCTCTGCCGGCCGAAAGCCTCGGTCGCGTGCGCGATATGGGAAAGCCGCATCACCGGATTGGGCTCCCCCACAGGCAGGTCCACCAGAAACGACGACGTCCGCCCGTGCGGCCGGCCGTCGTCGCCGCACACGTCGACCACACTCGCCCCGTTCGTCCCGGGGTGCGCCTCGCAGATCGACATCGGCGCGAGGGCGCGCAGCGTCGTGGCCTCCGCGACCGGTTCACCGCGCGACAGCAGCCAGTTCCGCAGTGCGCCGGCGACCACCGTCAGCACGACGTCGTTGATCGAGCACCCGAACCGGGCCCGGATCTTGCGGTAGGGCTCGAGGTCGGTGCGCGCCGTCGCGTAGCGGCGGTTGCGCGAGATCGGCGCGTTGAGCGGACTCGACGGCGCCGGTTGCGCCGCCGTCCGCGCGAGTGCCGCGAGCTTGCCGACGGCATTCACCGTCTCGTCGACCACGCTGGACATATCGCCGAGAGTCATGCGCAACGTCTGCACGCCGTCGCGGGGCTGCGAAACCAGTTGCGCGAGCGCGCCCACCACCAACGCGGGTTCACTCGGCGCCGCTTCCGGCATCCACAGATCCTCCGACGTCTCCGCCGGCGCCGTGGTGTCGTCGAGGAGAACCTGACCGATGTCGAGGGCCGCCTCCCCGTCCACCAGCGCCGAATGCGACTTGACGAAGACCGCGCACCGGTTCCCGGCCAGCCCCTCGACCACGTACATCTCCCACAGCGGCCGGGTCGTGTCCAGCGGCCGCGACAGCAGTCTCGCCACCAGGTCGTACAACTGCTCGTCGGTGCCCGGAGACGGCAGCGCCGAACGCCTGACGTGGTAGGTGACGTCGAAGTCCTGATCGTCGACCCAGACCGGACGGGCGAGCCCGAAGGCCACCTCCCGAACCCTCTGCCGATAGCGCGGGACGAGGTGCAGGCGGGCCTCGACGAGTCTCAGGACCGCCTCGAAATCGAATCCGGTCGACGGGAGTTCCAGCACGGCAACCGAGCCCATGTGCATGGGCGTGGTGCCCCCGTCGAGGAAATAGAACGACGCGTCCTGCGTCGCCAGTCTCGTCGCCTTCGCCATCAACGCCCCCTATCCTCGACCACACTCGTGCCGAAACCCGGACCGTCCGAATCGAGAAGAACCGCAATCTCTTCCGCGACCGTTACCGGATCGGTGTGATGGACCCCGACCATGCCCGCCGCGACGGCACCACGCACGTTGGCGATCAAGTCGTCGACGAAGATGCACTCCCCCGGCGCCAGACCCAGCCGTTCCGCCGTCAACTCGTAGATCCGCCGATCGGGTTTGGCCATCCCGACATCCCCCGACACCACGACGACGTCGACGAACGACCCCGCCAGGTCCCTCAGCCCCTGCGCTCCGGGACCGCCGGGATCGTTGCTGAGGATCGCGGTGCGGACCCCGTCACGCCGGGCGGCCGCGACGACACCGGCCAGCAGACGGCCGTTCGCGCCCGGGCCCGCGAGTACGCCACCGAAGTCCAGCACCAGTCCCTGCACGCCACCACCCTAGGACTCGCCGGTGACGTTGGCGAGACGAGCGGGGCGAGGGGCCCTCGCTTTTCGACGTTCGACGTGCCATGCTGTGCGCCAGATTCCGTCTCTCCACGGAGTCGACCCCGCGCGTCCACCCGGAATCGCGTCCGGCGGGCGCAGTCGACGAGAGTGCCGCATCACCGCACAGGAGAGGCCGAACATGCACGTTCCCCACAGATTCGTGTCCCGCGCACCACAATTCGAGCCGCTTCCGCGCGAGGTGATTCGCCGGTCCGCGCTCGCTCCGGAGATCGAACCGCGGTCCGGTACCGCCCGCAGGTCACCCCACGACGGGCGTTCACCCCGTCCGTCCCGACCACTGTCGAGCGCCGAAACCACCGACTCTCCCGAGTTGCGCCGGTTCGCCGAGCACGCGCTGCGGCTCACCCTGGAGGTGCTCGACGGACGCCGGACTCCGGCGCAGTTGCGCCCGCTGCTGACCCCGTCCGTCCGCGACCTCGTGCCTGCCCTCGTTCGATCCGCGCCCGGGAGTCGACGCCTGGGCAGCGCAACGCTCACTCGCGTCCATGTCCGGGCCGTCCACACCGACGCGGCGGAGGTGTTCGGCACCTACAACCGCGGCGGCCGGGTGTTCGCCGTCGCCGCGCGTATCGAACGCGGCAAGGGCGCACACCCGGCCGGATGGGCGATCACATCGCTGCGGATCGCCTGACGAGCACGGTCTAGCGCTTGCGCTTGGACTTGGGCGCCTTCTTGGACTTCGCGTCGACCCGGGCCGCTTCGCGACGCTCGCGGCGCGTGGAGTCCGGGGCGTCGGACTCACCGGCGACGCGGCTCACCTGGGCACTGCCGTCCTCGGCGGGGCCCGACAGCGTCAGCCCACGAGGCTGATGGTCGTCCAGACCCTTGGCCCGCAGCGCCACCGGCGCTGCCGCGCCTTCGGGGGCCGACTGCTGCCCGAGCGCCGGACCACCGGCCGCCGCGGCCGCAGCGGATGCCGCGGTCACACTGACGGGGGCGCCGCCGCCCTGCGGGGTTCCGGCCTCGACCTGCAGGTTGAACAGGAACCCGACCGACTCCTCCTTGAGCCCCTCGAGCATGCCGGCGAACATGTCGAAGCCCTCACGCTGGTACTCGACCAGCGGGTCGCGCTGCGCCATCGCACGCAGGCCGATGCCCTCCTTGAGGTAGTCCATCTCGTAGAGGTGCTCACGCCACTTGCGGTCGAGCACCGAGAGCATCACGCGGCGCTCGAGTTCGCGCATGCCGCCCTCACCGGCAACCTCGTTGATCTCGCGCTCGCGGTTGGCGTACGCCTGGTGCGCATCCTTCAGCAGTGCATCGAGGAGGCCCTCGCGGTCGAGGTCGGACTCGCCGGCCTCGGCCGCACCGACGAGTTCCTTGTAGTCGATGCCCACCGGGTACAGCGTCTTGAGTGCCGACCACAACTGCTCGAGATCCCAGTCCTCGACATAGCCCTCGGCGGCGGCGCCGTTGACATACGCGGTCACGACGTCCGTGATCATCGAGTCGATCTGACCCTCGAGGTTCTCGCCCTCGAGGATGCGGCGGCGCTCGGCGTAGATGACGGTGCGCTGCTGGTTCATCACCTCGTCGTACTTGAGGACGTTTTTGCGAATCTCGTAGTTCTGCTGCTCGACCTGCGTCTGCGCGCTCTTGATCGCCTTCGAGACCATCTTGGCCTCGATCGGCACATCGTCCGGCAGGTTCAGTCGCGTCATGATCGATTCGAGCGCGGCGCCGTTGAAGCGCCGCATCAACTCGTCACCGAGTGAGAGGTAGAAGCGGGACTCGCCGGGATCGCCCTGACGACCGGAACGACCGCGCAACTGGTTGTCGATGCGGCGGGACTCGTGACGCTCGGTGCCCAGAACGTAGAGGCCGCCGGCGGCACGGACCTTGTCGGCGTCCTCCTTGACCTCGGCCTTGACCTTGTCGAGGACGCCGTCCCACGCCGCCTCGTACTCCTCCGGGTTGTGCACCGGATCGAGCCCCTGCTTGCGGAGCACGATGTCGGCGATGATGTCCGGGTTACCACCCAGCACGACGTCGGTACCACGGCCGGCCATGTTGGTCGCGACGGTGACGCCGCCGGAACGTCCGGCCTCGGCGACGATGGTCGCCTCCTGCTCGTGGAACTTCGCGTTGAGCACGCTGTGCGCCACGCCACGCTTGGTGAACTGCTTCGACAGGTACTCGGAGCGCTCGACGCTGGTGGTACCGATCAGGACCGGCTGGCCCTTCTCGTGCCGCTCGACGACGTCGTCGACCACCGCGTCGAACTTGGCCTCTTCGGTCTTGTAGATCAGGTCGCCGTTGTCGACGCGGATCAGCGGACGGTTCGTCGGGATCGGGATGACGCCGAGGCCGTACGTCTGGTGCAGCTCGGCGGCCTCGGTCTCGGCGGTACCCGTCATGCCGGAGAGCCGGTCGTACAGGCGGAAGTAGTTCTGCAGCGTGATCGTGGCGAGAGTCTGGTTCTCGGCCTTGATCTCGACCTTCTCCTTGGCCTCGATCGCCTGGTGCATGCCCTCGTTGTAGCGGCGGCCGACGAGGATACGTCCCGTGAACTCGTCGACGATGATGACCTCGCCGTCGCGGACGATGTAGTCCTTGTCGCGCTGGTACAGCTCCTTCGCCTTGATGGAGTTGTTGAGGTAGCTCACCAGGGGCGAGTTCGCGGCCTCGTACAGGTTGTCGATACCGAGCTGGTCCTCGACGAACTCGACTCCGGCCTCGTGGACACCGATCGTGCGCTTCTTGATGTCCACCTCGTAGTGGACGTCGCGCTTGAGCAGCGGCGCGATGCGGGCGAACTCGCCGTACCACTTGCTGGATGCGTCGGCCGGCCCCGAGATGATCAACGGGGTGCGGGCCTCGTCGATGAGGATCGAGTCGACCTCGTCGACGACAGCGAAGTTGTGGCCGCGCTGCACCAGGTCGTCGAGGCTGTGCGTCATGTTGTCACGCAGGTAGTCGAACCCGAACTCGTTGTTCGTGCCGTACGTGATGTCCGCGGCGTACGCCTTGCGCCGCTGCGCGGGCGTCATACCGGACAGGATCACGTCGACCTCGAGCCCGAGGAAGCGGTGGACACGGCCCATCCACTCCGAGTCGCGCTTGGCGAGGTAGTCGTTGACGGTGACGACGTGCACGCCGTCCCCGGAGATCGAGTTGAGGTACGCCGGGAGCACACAGGTCAGGGTCTTGCCCTCACCGGTCTTCATCTCCGCGACGTTGCCGAAGTGCAGCGCCGCGCCACCCATGACCTGGACGTCGAAATGACGCTGACTGAGCACGCGGCTCGCGGCCTCGCGGGCAACCGCAAAGGCCTCGGGCAGCATGTCGTCGAGGGTCTCGCCATCGGCGTAGCGCTTCTTGAACTCGTCGGTCTTGGCCCGCAGCTGCTCGTCGGAGAGCGCCTCGACCTCGGGAGAGAGGGAGGAGACATGGTCGGCGATCTGCTTGAGCCGCTTGACCATGCGACCCTCACCTACACGGAGCAGCTTCGATAGCGACAGTGACGGCACGGTCCTCTTCGTCCTCAATCCAGGTGTCGGGTTCCAGGTGTCGGTGTATCAGTGGGCAGATACGTGACAAACGGGATCCGGCCGAGGTCGGGCGACCCCAGCCGGATCCCATGGTATGCGCAATCACAGTCGGGCGAGTAGACCGACCGCCCGCAATGTCACGCCAAGCGAATCAATCCGTAGTCGAACGCGTGGCGGCGGTACACGACGGAGGCCCGGTCGGTCTCCTTGTCGTGGAACAGGTAGAAGTCGTGGCCGACCAGTTCCATCTCGTACAGCGCGTCGTCGACGGTCATCGGCGCGGCGGAGTGGACCTTCTTGCGCACGATCTGTCCCGGACCGGGCGGAGCCTCGCCGTCCAGTGAGAGATCGCGGTCGATGGCCAGCGAATCATCTTGCGCGAGAGTGGCAGTGGCCTCCGCGACGGAGACCGGCGTCTTCTCCCCGTAGTGGACCTTTCGACGATCCTTGGTCCGACGCAATCGACTTTCCAGCTTGGCAGTCACGGATTCGAATGCCGCATAGAAACTGTCCGCACTCGCTTCGGCGCGGACGACGGGGCCCTTGCCTCGCGCCGTGATCTCGACGCGCTGGCAACTCTTGGCCTGTCGGCGGTTGCGTTCGTGTTGGAGTTCCACGTCGAAGTGGAAGATGGTGGGATCGAAGCGCTCGAGTCGTGCGAGCTTCTCGGAAACGTAGACCCGGAAATGATCCGGCACTTCTACGTTGCGTCCTTTGACGACGATTTCGGCGTTGCTCACGCCTGCGGTACTCGGAGCCTCCGCCGTTGCGGTGTCCTCGTCGAAGAAAACTGAGGCTTGCGTAGGGGTCGTCACTCGTACCTCCCGATTAACGGCCGGCCCACTGAAGTGAGACCGGCGAGTTTCGATCTCGACCGGGCGGGGAACCACCCGGCATCAGAACGTGAAATATCACCTCCCACCTGTGTCTTCGGGTGTGATGGCGACGCTAGTACGTAACCGCTCTGTGTGCCACTCTTCAGAGGGATTTCACCGGTGTGTCGTCGACGACATTCGCCCGAATCGACGGTTTCCTCCTGGTGTCGGCCCTGCGCCCGTTTTGCCGGATCACGCGGCGGCGACCACGATCACCGCCGCGACCTGCACTCCTGCCGACCGGAGTGCCCGCACCGACTCGGCCGACGTGGCTCCTGTCGTCACGACGTCGTCGATCAGGACCACTTCGAGCGTGCGGTCGGCAATTTCCGAAATTCGGTCGCCCACTGACGGCGCGACCACGATGCGGCCCCCGATGTTGTCCTGCCGCTGCCCCGCCGACAGCCCCACCGAATCCCGCACGCCGCGGCGCATCGACAGCACCGGGGACACGCGGCAGTCCGCTTCCAGGCAGGCCGCGGCGGCTCGCACGGCGCGGAGCACCGGATCGCCCCCACGGACCCGTGCGGCGCGGGCTCGGGTGGGCGCGGGGACCAGGCAGAGCCGGGACGACTCCGCCGGCGACAACTCTCCCCACCCCCGCAGGACGCCGACGGCACCCGACAGGGCGGCACCGAGTGGCGCGGCGAGGTCGCGCCGACCGCGCTCCTTCGCCGCGATCACCGCGTTCCTGCGCGGCCCCGAGTAGTGCCCGAGCGCCCACACCGGCACACCGGGGTCCACTCGAGGCGTGACCGCGATCGGAACATCGGCGAGGGCGCGGCGGCACCGCTCGCACCACATGGTCCCGGAGACGCTGCAGCCCCCGCACTCTGCGGGCAGGAGCAGGTCGAGGAGTGTGCGCACACGGGCAGTGTGCCGCCCACCACCGACACAGGTGGGCCCGCGTCAGCCCGGAAGGACCGGAATCGCCTTTGTGCCGGTCAGTCCGGGCACCTCACGCCAGTACCGGTCGCCGGCCGGGTCGTTGTTGTTGAGCTGGAACACCGCTCGCGCGTCCGCGACGTACTCGGTGGTCGACGTCGCGTCGACGGCCGTCACCGGCGACGTCAGGTTCCGGCTCGGCAGCGAGTCCATGCGCGACCCGTCGACCGCCAACTGGACCACCGGGACGTCGGATCCGCCGCGGGCCACCACGACCGTGTCCCCGTTGCTCCAGTCGAGCGAGATGGCCGGGCCGCCGAGCCCGTGTGCGATGGCACGCGGACTCGTGAGCGAGTACGCCCCGTCCGGCATCTGGACCACCGTGGCGACATAGACCTTGCCGTCGACGATCAGTGCCGCACGGACACCGTCGCGGGAGAGCCTCAGCTCCGTGATCGGCCCGCCGAGCACGCTGATCGCCCCGGATTCGACGTTCATGGTGGTCAGCTTGCCGGTGCCGGTCTCGCGCACCACCCGCACCACTGTCGAACCGTTCACGACGGCCCACACGCTGGCACCGTCGAGACCCCAGGACGGTCGTGTCACCGACTGCGCCTCGAGTGCGGTAGCCACGCTGCCGTCGTAGGTCCCCACCACCAGCGCGGTCTGCGGTTCGGGCGCCGGGCGCCGTGTCTCGGCGACCGCCGCCGCGAGTGCTCCGTCACGCGAGATCGCGACCGAACGGAGATTGTCCGATGCCCCGAAGTACCCGGGGACGGGCATGACGACCGCGTCCTCGACGCTGACGAGGCCGCCGCCGCGCAGAGCATGCAGCCCGACGGTGGCACTGGTCGTCGCGAGCGGGTTCAACGACGCCACGTCCGCTGTGGTCCACCCGTCCGGGTAGCGGGCATCGAGCGGCTGACCGTCGGCCATCAGCACGTACGGTCCGGAGATGTCGGCGTTGGCCAGCGTCCACACCACCTGTGCCGCAAGCAGTTCACGCGACTGCGCATTCATCTTGCTCAGACCCTGGAAGTCCACGCGGATGCCGCCGAGTCCGACTCCGACCTGCGACGAACGCCCGTCCGCCTTCGTGATGGTGCCGAGCACGGACACCCCGGAGCCGAGTTCGTTACGCACCGCACCGGCGAGCGACGGCTTCGGTCCGTCGATGAGCAGGCCGATCAACTGCGTCGCCATCTGATCCTGGCTCGCCGCGACCCACCGGGGGTCCGGAACCACGGTCGTCGCGCTCGGGTCGAGGAAGTACAACGCTTTGCGCTGGTAGGAGTTCAAGAACTGAGGCCGGTCCATGATGACACCGGACGGCAGGTCGTCGATGCGCCATTCGCCGTCGACCCTCACCCAGCTGAACTTCGCCTCGTAGGTGCCCTCCTGCGCCTGGTAGAGACCACCCGGCTCGAGCTGTCCCACGCGGTTGGCACGGATCGTGTACACCGCGCGGTCCGCGGTGCGCGACTCGAGGATGAGGTCGATCTTGTCGACGATCGTCGCGCTCGCGGCGTCGTCCCACCGCGCCGAGGTGTCCTTGGTCAGGAACTGACGCGCGGCCAGGTGCCGGTTGGTCGGATCGGTGCTCGCCTTGACGAAGTCCCGCAGCAACAGATCCGGTTCCCGCCCCGGCGCCGGAGCCTCGACGCTCGTCGTCGGCATCGCGCGCTCGATCGTTCCGATAGCCTGCGGCGCAGACGAATCCGGCAGGTTGGCGCAGCCCGTCACCCCGATGAGCACCGCCCCGACGACCGCGCACACCGCCGCACGCGTCCGGCTCACGATTCCTTCTCCCGCACCCTCGGCACGGTGGGGCTCTCGTCCGGATCGGGCTGGGGCTCCATCGGCTGATCGGCCTCCGTCACGGCGGGTTCGGACGCGGGCGGGGCGAGCGGCGCCGAAGGAGCCGGGAACGGGGAGAGCGAGGCCTCCACGACTGCGCCGTCGGCCATCGAGGTGTCGGCGGCCTCTGCTGTGTCGGGTGCGCCCGGCAGCGGCTGGCCCTGCAGGTACTTCGCGGTGCCCGGCTTGAGCGGCAGCGGACTCCTCGTCACCTTGCGACCACGCACACGGGGAAGAGTCAGACGGAAGCACGCACCCGCACCGGGCTCGCCCCAGGCCTCGAGTGTGCCGTTGTGCAGATTGGCGTCCTCGACGCTGATCGCCAGGCCAAGTCCGGTGCCCCCGGACCTCCGGACGCGCGACGGGTCCGACCGCCAGAACCGGTTGAACACCAGCTTCTCCTCCCCTGGGCGCAGACCGACACCCTGATCCCGCACGATGAATGCGGCGGCATCGTCGTCGGCGCGCAAGCGCAGGAGAATGGGCTTGCCTTCACTGTGGTCGATCGCGTTCGCGAGCAGGTTACGCAGAATGCGCTCGACCCGTCGCGGATCGACCTCCGCCACCACCGGCTCCTCGGGCAGGTCGACGATCAGTTCGGTCGACGTCTCCTTCGCGAGATGGCGCACCGTCGAGATGGCGGCACGCGCGCACATCCGTAGATCCAGTTGTTCGGACGCCAACTCCGCAACACCGGCGTCGTGTCGCGAGATCTCGAGCAGATCCCCGAGCAGGCTCTCGAAGCGGTCCAGCTCGGCGACCAGGAGCTCCGACGATCGTTTGAGCACCGGGTCGAGGTCGTCGCTGCTGTCGTGGATCAGGTCGGCTGCCATTCGCACGGTGGTCAGCGGAGTCCGGAGCTCGTGGCTGACGTCGGACGTGAACCGCTTCTGCAGATTGCCGAACTCCTCGAGCTGCGTGATCTGCTTCGACAGGCTCTCGGCCATCTCGTTGAACGACATCGCCAGCCGGGCCATGTCGTCCTCGCCGCGGACCGGCATGCGTTCCTTGAGCCGGCCGTCCGCGAACCGGACCGCGATACGCGACGCCGACCGGATCGGCAGCACGACCTGCCTGGCCACGAGCATCGAGATCGCGGCGAGCAGCACGGCCAACACCGCACCACCGATCAGCAGCGTTCCGCGCATCAATGACAGGCTGCTGTCCTCGCTCGCGAGCGGGAACACCAGGTACAGCTCGAGCGTGGAGATGTCCGAGGCGGTGGGGCTGCCGATGATGAGCGCGGGACCGGAGTATCCGTCGGGATCGTTGACCGTCGCGAACTGGTAGCTGATCTGGTTGGCGCGGACGAACTCACGCAGACTCTCGGGGACCTGGCTGGCCGGCCCACTGGACGTGGGCTCACGCGGCCCGTCGCCCGGCACGATGAGGACGGGGTCGAACGTACCCGCGGACCCCGACGTCTGGCCCCCGTCGGTCTCGCGGTTGGTCAGGGCGAGCCGGGCCGCGTCCAAGCGAACCTGCAGCGATCCGCTGTCGTCGGCGCCGGACAACTGCGCCTCGACCGTGCTGCGGGCACGGTCGAGCTCCTCGCTCGCCGCGGTGATCTTCGCGTCGAGGAGGCGATCGGTGATCTGACTGGTGAGCACCACACCGAGAATCGTGATGACGATCAATGACAGCGACAGCGCCGAGACAACCACCCGGAGCTGGAGCGACCTCCGCCACGAATGGGCGAGCCAATTGCCGGAAGCCCGGCACCAGCGGATCAGTGGCGAGAATGCCCTGTTGACCCGCCGGCGTTTTCTGCCGGCACCGATCACGGCGGTCCGGCCTTGTAGCCGACCCCCCTGACGGTGAGAACCACTTCGGGATTCTCAGGATCCTTCTCGACCTTGGCGCGCAGGCGCTGAACGTGCACGTTCACCAGGCGGGTGTCGGCGGCGTGACGGTAGCCCCACACCTGCTCGAGCAGCACCTCGCGGGTGAACACCTGACGCGGCTTGCGGGCAAGCGCCACCAGCAGATCGAACTCGAGCGGCGTCAGCGAGATCAACGCGTTGTCGCGCGTGACCTTGTGCGCCGGGACGTCGATCATGATGTCGCCGATGCTGAGCACCTCGGCGGGCTCCTCCTCCGTGCGACGCAGGCGCGCGCGGACCCGGGCGACCAGTTCCTTCGGCTTGAACGGCTTCATGATGTAGTCGTCGGCGCCGGACTCGAGCCCGAGAACGACGTCGACGGTGTCGGTCTTGGCCGTGAGCATCACGATCGGCACACCCGACTCCGCCCGGATCACACGGCACACGTCGATGCCGTTCATGCCGGGAAGCATCAGGTCGAGCAGCACCAGGTCAGGCCGCGTCTCCCGAACCGCCGCGAGTGCCTGGCTGCCGTCGCCCACCACGTAGGGTTCGAACCCCTCACCGCGAAGCACGATGGTGAGCATCTCGGCGAGCGCCGTGTCATCGTCGACAACCAGAATCCTTGGCTTCATATCCCTATCGTTACATCTTCGAGGCTGCTTGATGTGGAAAGACGCGTACGCGCCGCGGCGTGCCGCTCAATGTCACCGCGGCGTGCCGCTCAATGTCACCGCGGCGTGCCGCTCAATGTCACGGCGACGTGCCGCTCAATGTTGCGGCGGCGGGCATGTCCGCTGATGCAAGACTGCCAGTTTATCGGCCAGGATGCCCGGATCGGTATCGGGTGTGAGCGTCCACCACGGCGAGTTCCAGTCCGCTGCGGCCAACTCGCGGTACACCTCGCCGGTCCGCTTCTGCAGGCCGCTGTCCTTCTCGTACGCGTCCAGTGCCCGGGAGCTGTCGACCGCCTCACGCCTGCGTGCGCGTTCCTCCGCGAGCGCGACAGGCACGTCCAGGTACAGCTGGAGATCCGGGCGCGGCAGCCCGAGCCGGTCGAACTCGAGATTCTCGATCCAGCCGACGAACTCGCCGTCGCCCTGCTCGTGCATCCGCGCGGCGCCGTACGCGGCGTTGGAGGCGACGTAGCGGTCGAGAATGACGATGTCGTGTGCGGCGACGAGTTCCCGCAGCCGGTCGGCCGTGCCCGCGCGGTCGAGCGCGAACATCACCGCCATCGCGTGCACCGACCCGCTCAGGTCGCCGTGCGCACCCTTGAGCGCCTCGGACGCGAGGTCTGCATGGATCGATGCGCCGTAGCGGGGAAAGTCGAGAGTGGCGACGTCCAGGCCGTCCGATTCGAGTCGAGCGACGACCTTGCCGACGAGCGTCCGTTTGCCGGCACCGTCGAGCCCCTCCAGGGCAATCAGAATTCCCACGAGGGTCGAGCCTATCGGTGTGCGACCGCGGACGCCGGAAGCCCGCGGTGGGAGGGCCCCGGCGTCGCCGGCCCGGCGCACTCGAGACCGCCCCGATCCGGTCACCGGCGATCGGGACGTCCCCGGGCACGAGGTGGGCGGACAACGGCAGCGGCCGGGGATCGTGACGACGATCCCCGGCCGTTGCCGACTGCGCTTACGACGAATGCCGCATGTGAATCAGTAGCGGTAGTGCTCCGGCTTGTACGGGCCCTCGACGTCGACGCCGATGTAGTCGGCCTGATCCTTCGTCAGCTTGGTGATGGAACCCCCGAGCGCCTCGACGTGGATCTTTGCGACCTTCTCGTCGAGATGCTTGGGCAGACGGTAGACCTCGTTGTCGTACTCCTCCGGCTTGGTCCACAGCTCGATCTGCGCGATCGTCTGGTTTGCGAAGGAGTTCGACATCACGAACGACGGGTGACCGGTCGCGTTGCCGAGGTTGAGCAGGCGGCCCTCGGACAGCACGATGATCGAGTGTCCGTCGGCGAACGTGAACTCGTCGACCTGCGGCTTGATGTTGATCCGCGTGACATCACCCGCGCGCTCGAGACCGGCCATGTCGATCTCGTTGTCGAAGTGACCGATGTTGCCCAGGATCGCCTGGTGCTTCATCTGCTTCATGTGCTCGAAGGAGATGATGTCCTTGTTGCCGGTCGCCGTGATGACGATGTCGGCCTCGCCGATGAACTCCTCGACGGTCTTGACGTTGAACCCGTCCATCAGCGCCTGCAGCGCGTTGATCGGATCCACCTCGGTGACCGTGACGCGGGCGCCCTGGCCACGCAGCGCCTCCGCGCAACCCTTGCCGACGTCGCCGTAGCCACACACCAGCGCGGCCTTGCCACCGATGAGAACGTCGGTGCCGCGGTTGATGCCGTCGAGCAGCGAGTGGCGGGTGCCGTACTTGTTGTCGAACTTGCTCTTGGTGACCGAGTCGTTGACGTTGATCGCCGGGAACGCCAGCTCACCGGCGGCGGCGAACTGGTACAGGCGCAGCACGCCGGTGGTGGTCTCCTCGGTGACACCCTTGACGGACTCCGCGACCGCGGTCCACTTACCGGCGTCGGCCTCGAGGGACTTGCGCAGCAGCGCCAGGAACACCTTGTACTCGTCCGAGTCGTGCTCGTCGTCGGTAGGCGGCACGACGCCGGCCTTCTCGTACTGTGCGCCGCGCAGCACCAGCATCGTGGCGTCACCGCCGTCGTCGAGGATCATGTTCGCGGTGGTGCCGGGCCACGTGAGCATCTGTTCGGCGGCCCACCAGTACTCCTCGAGAGTCTCGCCCTTCCACGCGAACACCGGGACGCCCTTGGGCTCCTCCTCGGTGCCGTGCGGACCGACGACGACGGCCGCGGCCGCGTGATCCTGTGTCGAGAAGATGTTGCACGACGCCCATCGAACTTCAGCACCGAGCGCGACCAGGGTCTCGATCAGAACCGCGGTCTGGATCGTCATGTGCAGCGAGCCGGACACGCGAGCACCCTTGAGCGGCAACACGTCTGCGTACTCGCGCCGCAGCGCCATCAGGCCCGGCATCTCGTGCTCGGCCAGCCGGATCTCCTTGCGGCCGAACTCGGCGAGCGACAGATCCGCCACCTTGAAATCGATACCGTTACGCTGCTCGGCCACGGGCGCCGCTGAAACTGAGGACGTCATGTGTCTCTCCTGTTCGCTGTCTGGAATGCATTCAGGCTATCGGGTAGCCCTGCACCCCGGAGACGGGCAGTGCCTCACGCCCGGGTCACGACGTCGACGAAGGGGGACAGCAGCGCCGCCAACTCGCGCGCATCGTCCCGATCGGACGTCGGAGGCATCGACACGTAGCTGAGCGCGATGCGCACGATGCCGTGGCTCAGCACCGTCGAATCGGTGTCCGACGCCTGAATCCAGCTCAGCCTGAAGGTCTCTGCCAGCCGCCCCGTGGCGCGCTCGATCAGCGGTGCGCTGTCGGTGGTCACGATGCGCAGTAGGTCCGGTTTCGCGGCGCCCGTCCGCAACGATCGAACCAGCGGATCGGCGCCGCTGGCCTGGAAGAAGACAGTGAAGCCGTCCACCAACGCGGTGTGGGCGTCGCCCTCGTGTCGGTACACCGCGTCCGCGACCGCGTCGACGAACCTGTCGACCAGGCGCAGCGCGTAACCGTTCGCGAGACCCTGCCGGGACCCGAACTCGTTGTACAGCGTCTGACGACTGACCCCCACCACGGCCGCGACGTCCGTCATCGTGACTCCCGACCAATCGCGTTCGAGCAGGAAGTCGTGGACCGTATCCAGGATCGATTCACGCAGGAGAAGACGCGACGCCTCCTGATACGGCACCCGCGAATGTGGCTCGGTCATGGCGTCGACCCTATCGGCGCAGAATGGTCGCGGCTCAGCTGCGCTCGACCTCGACCATGAAGAAGTCCTCCTTCGCGGCACCACAGTCGGGGCAGCGCCAGTCGTCCGGAATGTCCTCCCACAGGGTGCCGGGCGCGATGCCCTCGTCCGGCCAGCCCAACCCCTCGTCGTACTCGAATCCGCACTGCGCGCACTGATAGAGCTTGTAGTCCTTCATGATCACTGTCCTGTTCCCCGTCACACGGGTTCGAAATCGATCTTCTCCCGGACCCCGCAGTCGGGGCAGCACCAGTCGTCGGGCACCGACATCCATTCGGTACCGGCGGGAAATCCTTCACGAGGCGCCCCCGTGGCCTCGTCGAACACGTACTCGCACACCGGACACCGATACGCGCTCATGCCGCTCCCCCGTATCCCGCGAGCAGCTTTTCCCGCTTGCTCGGCTGCAGATTGACCTTCGTGATGTCGCCGTCGTAGTGGGCCAGGACCTTCCGGTCCATCACCGCGCGCCACAGCGGCGGCACGTACGCCAGCATGATCATGCTGGCGTACCCGCTCGGCAGGGTCGGCGCAATGTCCATGCTGCGCAACGTCTGGTAGCGACGCGTCGGGTTGGCGTGGTGGTCGCTGTGCCGCTGCAGGTGGTACAGAAAGATGTTGGTGCAGATGTGATCACTGTTCCAACTGTGCGCGGGCGTGCACCGCTCGAAGCGGCCGCTCTGGGTGCGCTGACGCAGCAGTCCGTAGTGCTCGAGATAGTTGACGGTCTCGAGGAGCGTGAACCCGAACACGGCCTGCAACACCAGATACGGCGTCACCTCCCAGCCGAAGATCGCGATCATCGCCCCGAACAGCACCACCGACATCAGCCACGCATTCAGGACGTCGTTGTGAATTGTCCACGGCCCCTTGCCGAGACGTCCGAGACGCGCCTTCTCGAGGTGCCACGACGAGCGCATGCTGCCCCACACGCTGCGCGGCAGGAACGCCCAGAAGCTCTCCCCGAAGCGGGAACTCGCCGGATCCTCCGGTGTCGCGACGCGCACGTGATGGCCGCGGTTGTGCTCGATGTAGAAGTGCCCGTAGAACGACTGCGCGAGCGTGATCTTCGACAGCCACCGTTCCAGTTCGTCCTTCTTGTGACCGAGTTCGTGCGCGGTGTTGATGCCGATGCCGGCCACGCACCCGACGCTGATGGCCAGACCGATCTTCGAGATCACCCCCAGACCGCCGTCGATTCCGAGCCACCCGAGGTCGTCCGCGGACCACAGGTAGCAGGCGACCACCACGGTCACGATCTGCAGCGGAATGTAGGCGTACGTGCACCAGCGGTAGTAGCGATCGTTCTCGAGTTGTTCCATCATCTCGTCGGGCGGGTTCTGGCCGTCGGCACCGAACGCCAGATCGAGAATGGGCAGCAGCACATAGACGAGCAGCGGACCGATCCACCACCACACCGGAGCGACGGCCTCCAGCCCGATTCGGTTGAACAGCCAGACGAGTCCGAGCGCGAGGAAGATCGCGGTCGGCGGGATCAGCCCCAGCAACCACAGGTAGCGCTTCTTGTCCCGCCAGACCGGCGCGTTCGTGTCGACCGCTTCGCCCGCCACCATCGTCGTCCCCTTCCTCGAGGCCACTCGATAGTGAGCGGCATCACCCTGAAGTGGACGATACGCGGCGAGCTGTACGGCGTCTAGACAAATGGAGTGATTTGTAAACCTGTCATGTGTTCTCCGGCGCATCCGTTCGGGCCGCTGCGCGCTCCCGAACGGAAATCATCGAGTGCCGTCGGCTGTACGCGAAGTAGACGACCACGCCCAACGCCATCCAGACCACGAAGCGCAGCCAGGTCTCGACCGACAGATTGAACATCAGCCACAGGCAGGAGAGGACCGCGAGGATGGGGACGAGGGGCACCAACGGAACGCGGAAGCCGCGGGGCAGATCGGGCCGCGTCCGGCGGAGGATCACCACCCCGATCGACACGAGCACGAAGGCGAACAGCGTGCCGATGTTGACCATTTCTTCGAGCGTGCCGATCGGGAAGAACGCCGCGAGAATCGCGACCACCGCGCCGACGAGCCACGTGATCCGTACGGGTGTTCCGTGCTTGCCGGTGGGCGCCAGGGCCCGGGGCATCAGTCCGTCGCGCGACATCGCGAACAGCACCCGCGTCTGCCCGAGCATGAGGACCATGACGACGGTGGTCAGGCCCGCAAGGGCGCCGAACGAGATGAGGTTCTTGGCCCAGTCCATCCCGTTGAGCGCGAAGGCCGTGGCCAGCGTCGAGTCGTCGCCCGCCAGGTCGGTGTACTTGACCATCCCGGTGAGCACGAGCGAGACCGCCACGTAGAGCACGGTCACGATGGCGAGCGAGCCGAGAATGCCTCGAGGAAGGGCCTTCTGCGGATTCTTCGTCTCCTCGGCCGTCGTCGCGACGACATCGAAGCCGATGAACGCGAAGAACACCAGGCTGGCCGCCGCGAGGAGGCCGTACCAGCCGAACGTGCTGCCGCCGGCGCCAGTGACGAAGGAGAACAGCGACTGGTGGATGCCCTCACCCGTCGATCCGGACTCCGAGGGCGGGATGTACGGGGAGTAGTTCTCGCGCTTGATGAAGAAGGCACCCACGACCACCACGAACAGGACCACGATGACCTTGATCGCCGTGATCACCGCCGAGACTCGCGACGACAGCTTGGTGCCCGTCGCCAGGAGAACCGTGATGATCGCGATGATCAGGACAGCGCCCCAGTCGATCTCGCGCGACCCGATGTGGAACACCGGGGTCGCGCTGCCGAGGACCTCGCCGAGGTACAGCGACCAGCCTTTCGCCACCACCGATGCCGCGAGCGCGAACTCGAGGATGAGGTCCCAGCCGATGATCCAGGCCACGAACTCACCGAACGTGGCGTACGAGAACGTGTACGCACTGCCGGCGACCGGAACCGTCGACGCGAATTCGGCGTAGCAGAGTGCGGCGAGCGCACACGCGACCGCCGCGAACGCGAACGCCAGGGACACCGACGGGCCCGCCACGTTGCCGGCAGTACGCGCCGTGAGAGTGAAGATTCCGGCGCCGATCACGACCGCGACGCCGAAGACCGTGAGATCCCACGACGTCAGATCCTTGCGGAGCTTCGTCTCAGGTTCGTCGGTCTCGAGGATCGACTGCTCGATCGACTTGGTTCGGAAGAGTCCTGAACGGTTGCGCGCAGGCTTCCGATTCGGTGCCACCATCGCGGCCTCCTCGGGAGGTTGGGATGGTGAAAAGCCTATGCCCGGACGCTGCCGTCAGCAGGGTTTCGTGACACGCCACCGGACAATGCCCGGCACCGCTCCAATCAGGTGGTAATGCGGTACAGATCAGGCTCACCCGCCAGGGGGTCGGCGGCAGCCGGTGCGACCGGACGTCAGGTCGTCACACGACCCACGCCGGCACGGAAGATCTGGGTCTCGTCGGCGCACGCCTGGATGTGAACCTCGTTGTCCGACGCCGAGATCCACGCCGAACCGCCTCGCTCGAGGACGAGGGACTGCGCGCCGCATCCGAGTTTGGCCGCACCCGACGTACACAGCAGGATCTGCGGGCCGTCGGGCTCGATCGTCACCGACACTCCGGCTCCCGCGTCCGACGCATCCAGGTCGATGCGGGACAGTACGAACTCGGGGGCGGGGGTCGCGTACGCGACCTCGCCGACCCTCCCGGTGGCGTCGGGCGCAAGCAGTGGAACGTCGACGGAGTCGAAATCGAGCACCCGCAGCAACTCGGGAACGTCCACGTGTTTGGGGGTGAGCCCGCCGCGCAAGACATTGTCGGAGTTCGCCATGATCTCGACGGCGGTTCCGTGCAGGTAGGCGTGCAGGTTTCCGGCGTCGAGGAACAAACCCTGCCCGGGCTCGAGGGTGATGCGGTTGAGCAGCAACGCCGCCAGCACCCCGGCATCCCCCGGGTAACCCTCGCTCAGCTCGAGCACCGTGCGGGCCTCGGGCACGAACTCTGCCCCGGCGGCGTCCGGGCGGGAGAGATAATCGACGCAGCCGTCGAGCACGGGCGGCAGCAGGGCCGACAGTGCCTGCTGCGGCAGCGTGATCCACGTCGTGAAGAGCGCCCGCAAGCCGTCGGGGTCGGGCTGACCCGACAGCAACCCGACGTACGGTTCGAGTTGGGCGACGCCGAGTGCGTCGAGGAACCGCACGGTGCGGTGTGGATCCCGAAACCCAGCGAGCGCCTCGAACCGGGTGAGTGCGACGACGAGCTCGGGCTTGTGGCTGGCGTCGCGGTAGTTGCGTTCGGCCGAATCCAGCGGAATACCCGCGGCGTCCTCGCGCGCGAACCCTTCCCGGGCCTGCTCCGCGCTGGGATGCGCCTGCAGCGACAACGGTTCCTCGGCTGCGAGCACCTTCAGCAGGAAGGGCAGTCGTTCACCGAACGCCGCGATGCTGCGCTCACCGAGTTCGTGGAGCGGCGCCTCGTCGATGACGTCACGCAACGAACGAGCACCGCTCTCCTCGATCACGTGCGCGGGATCGCCCGGATGCGCTCCCAGCCACAACTCCGCTTCCGGGTGCGCGCTGGGGCTCGGACGACCGCTCAGTTCCGCGAGCGCCGTCCGCGACCCCCACGCGTATGACCGGAGCGCCCCTTCGAGTTGGCGCACTAGTTACCACCGATCAGACGTAGGTAGGCCGCGCTCATCTCGAGGCGGCCGACGAGGATTGCCATCTGCTCCAACTCGTTCCGCGTACCGGGCGGCCCAGCCACCTCAGGCCCCGGAACGGGGAGGCCTGCCGTGGCCTCGGTGTCGTCGGCGACGACGACATCCGCGTCGGAGAGAGACGCGATGCGGCGTTCGACGAGCTGCCGATCGGCCTCGAGCGCGAGAACGAGGACACGCACACCCTGTGCCGGCGCGGGTCCGTCGAGTTCCTCGTCGTGGAAGAACGGGTCGTATCCCGCCCCCACCCCCGCCGCCACCGGGAATCGGAGCGCGCCGCTCACAGCGCCGGGCAGATCCGTGGCCGCCGACACTCCCGCGCCGACGCGCAGCAACGTCTCGCTGCCGTGCCGGGCCACCACTGCCGACATCCGGGTGTCACCGGTCAACACGACCCGTCGCCCCTGCATCCGCACGGCCAGTGCCTTCGCCGGATTGTGGAAGATCTCGTTGGACGGGTGGTCGCGCATTGCCTCCGCATCGACCGCGTCGGCGAGGCGATCGAGATCGGGGATCACCTTGGTCGTCCGCTCCGCCTCGACGGCGACGAGGACGGCGAGGAAGGCCGCGAGATACCGCAGCAGACGGTGATGATCGGGGACCGCGATGCGGGGCGGCAGGGCCATTGCGCGGCCCGCGCCCGCAGCGCGCAGCGGCCCCTCGTCGGGCGCCACGACGACGACCTCGGCACCGCGGCGCAGCGCGCTGTCCACGGACTCGACGAGCCGCGGGTCACCCGCATCGTCGCCCGCGACGACCACTACATCGAGCGGACCCACCCACGGCGGAGTGCCCACGGACCCGACCACCGGAACGCCGATCCGGCTGCCGACTGCGGCCTCGATCAGTTCCGCCGCCCGCGACGCGCAGCCGTCACCGCTGACGAGGACGACGCTGCGCGGCTGCATCCCGTGCAGCCGGGACAGGGCATCTTCGTGGACCGCGGCCTGCGTGGCCCGGATCTGCGCGCCACCGAGTGCCGCGAATCTGAGTGTGCCGTCGATATCGGCATTGAGTAGTGCTTCGACATCGTCGAGGTCGAGCAGAGACGACGGAGCTGTCATCGCGAACACACCTCCCTTTCACCCACACCCCTGTCCCCCCGACGAGTCCAGGTGTCTCGAGTATCCCAGCAATCGACGTTCTAGGTGCGGACCGTTCCGAGGATCTCGGTGACGAGCGCATCGACGTCGGCGGGCGTGCGTGCCTCGACGTTCAGGCGCAGCAGCGGCTCGGTGTTGGAGGCACGCAGGTTGAACCAGGCGCCGTCGCCGAGGTCGACCGTGACGCCATCGAGGCGGTCGACGGAAACCGTTCGGTCCGCGAAGAGCGCGATGACGGCCTCGGTCCGCTCGGTCGCGTCGGCCACGGTCGAGTTGATCTCGCCGGACGCGGCGTAACCCTCGTACGCAGCCATGAGCTGCGACAGCGGACGATCCTGCTCCCCGAGCGCCGCCAGCACGTGCAGGGCGGCGAGCATGCCGGAGTCGGCACCCCAGAACTCGCGGAAGTAGTAGTGAGCCGAGTGCTCGCCGCCGAAGACGGCGCCGGTCTCGGCCATCTGCTGCTTGATGAAAGAGTGCCCCACCCGTGTCCGGACGGCCGCGCCCCCGAGCTTCTCGACGAGTTCCGGCACGAACCGCGACGTGATGAGGTTGTGGATGATGGTGGCGCCGGGCTCCTTCGCGAGCTCACGCTCGGCGACCAGAGCCGTCACTGCCGACGGCGAGACCGGGTTGCCCTTCTCGTCCACGACGAAGCAACGGTCTGCGTCGCCGTCGAAGGCCAGTCCGATGTCGGCGCCGGTCTCCTGCACGTACTTCTGCAGATCGACCAGATTGGCCGGATCCAGCGGGTTGGCCTCGTGGTTGGGAAAGCTGCCGTCGAGTTCGAAGTACAGCGGCCGCACCGTGACGGGCATCGGCTCGAACACCGCGGGAACCGTGTGGCCACCCATGCCGTTGCCGGCGTCGACTGCAATCGTCAGCGGCCGCAGGTCGGCCAGGTTCACCAGACCGCGGACGAAGCTCGCGTACTCGCCGAGCACATCCTGCTCGGTGATGGACCCGATGTCCCCGTCGTGCGCGGGCACGCCCTCGGCGACCTCACGGGCAATGTCGGCGAGACCCGTGTCCTGTCCGACAGGCTTGGCGCCCGCGCGGCACAGCTTGATCCCGTTGTACTTGGCGGGGTTGTGGCTCGCCGTGAACATCGCACCGGGGCAATCCAGGACACCGGACGCGAAATACAACTGGTCGGTCGACGCGAGCCCGATGTGCACGACGTCGAGTCCCTGCCCCACGACGCCCTCGGCGAACGCCTGGGAGAGTTCGGGTGACGACTCACGCATGTCGTGTCCGATCGCGACCCGCGTCACCTGCGCGGCGCCGGTCTGCTCGTCCCGCACCAGTCGGGCGAACGACGCGCCCACGTCTCGGACGAAGTCGGCATCGATCTGCTCACCGACGACACCACGCACGTCGTAGGCCTTGATCACGGCATTCACGGATTCGACAGATCGAGCCACTTCTGGTTACTCCTGCTGTTCGTAGATGCGACAGACGATGCACGTAGAGCCGAGTCGTCCACCGGGTCGATCACCGAGCCTAGTGGTGACTGCACCGAGTCCGCCTCCCGAGCGGCGGCGTCGGTCGGGACGTTTACGCTCGGTGCGCTTTCGATGCGCGTTCGTGCGGGAGCAGGGCGAGTCGACCGAAGCTGTGCTGCGCGCTCGGGATCAGTTGGCCGGGTCGGGTAAGACCCGCAGGTGACCGCGCCGACCGGTACGCGCGGTGGGCGGCGACGACGGCGCCGACATGCCGGAACGAGCCTCGTGAGAGCCGTCCTCGGAACGGGGACGCTCGCCCAGTCCGGCCTCGCGGACCGCCTCGGCCAGCGCGGTGAGATCGTCCTCGTCGGGGGTGCTGGATGAGAATCCGCCCTCGTAGCGGACGAGTTCCCAGCCCTTGGGGGCGGTGATGCGGGACGCGTGCGTCTCACACAGGTCCCACGAATGAGGCTCGGCCACCGTGGCCAACGGACCCACGACAGCGGTGGAATCGGAGTACACGTACGTCAAGGTCGCGACAGCAGGGTTCTTGCACCCAGGCCGGCAGCATCGACGCAGTGATCTCACAAGCAAGGAGACTATCCCCAAGTGTCCGGTTGGCCTACTCGGACACACCGAGGAAACGCTTCCGGGAGCCGTCTCCGGCCGCCCACATCGCCGTACCGCCGGCCGGCGGCAGTGTCCGGGGCGTGTTGTCCGGGGATCGCTGTAATCTCCACGTCATGGCCAGAGCTCGTCGTCCCCGCCCGTTGACGTCGCGTTCGGTCGCGCGCCGGGGCCGCGGAATTCGGGGACCGCTCTTCCCGCCGGATCTGCCGGCGGCGCGGACACGCGCGGAAAAGTTCGATCAGCTGGTGCTGGGCGCGTTCGAGCCCATCGACGCACGATGGCACGATCGCCTCACCAAGCTGGATATCGCGGTCGACGACGTACCGCGGATTCGGGCCATCGACCCGGATTCGGTCAACTGGCCACCGGAAGTGGTCGCCGACGGGCCGGTGCCCCTGTCGCGACTCATTCCCGCAGGCATCGATCGACACGGGACGGCGACGCGCGCACGCATCGTACTGTTCCGGCGACCGATGGAATTGCGCGCCAAGGATCCTCATGACCTCGAGGATCTGGTGCACGACGTTCTCGTGGAACAGGTGTCCACTTATCTCGGCGTGGACCCCGAGGTGATCGATCCCGATCTCCCCGAAACCGACGAGTAGTGGCTTCTCAGATGATGCCGCGCTTGAGGCGACGGCGTTCGCGCTCGGAGAGTCCGCCCCAGATGCCGAACCGCTCATCGTTGGCAAGCGCGTACTCGAGGCACTCGCCCCGCACCTCGCACCCCAGGCAGATGCGCTTGGCTTCGCGAGTGGAGCCGCCCTTCTCAGGGAAGAACGCTTCCGGGTCGGTCTGCGCGCACAGTGCGCGGTCCTGCCACTGATCCTCGGCGGGGTCGAACATCGCATCGAGCCCCGGGATCAGACTGAGCTGGGGAACGGCCACGCCGAGTTCGAACTCGGCACCGACGAATCCGGTGGTCTCACTACCGGCGACCGCATCGGACTCGGTCCGCGGCTCGTCGGCGACCACGCTCAGAGGAGTGTTGAACTCATACTGCTGGTACTCGTATTGCTGGTACTGCATCGCTCCGCCTCCCCACCTGTGTTCTAGCGCAGAATATGTCGATCGATCTCGAAAAACGTTGTGCCGTTCTCGTTCCGAGGGCCACACGCGCAACTGCCCGAAAGATGACTCGGGCCGACAGCCGATCCAAGTGAACTCGCCCCTCGAGCTTGGAATGACATACATGTGATTAGACATGCCCTGGCGTGTCGGGTCAAGCCGAATGGGAAAAGTCGTTTACTATCCGCGCCCGTCCACACAGCGTGGTACAACCCGGTTCGGTGAGACAGCCTCGATCAGCACTGAGCGATACCGCATAGGCTTCGGGTTGTGAAGGTGACTGTATTGGTTGGCGGCGTCGGAGGTGCCCGTTTCCTCCAAGGTGTTCGAAATCTGCTCGGCGACGATTCGGCAGGAGCCGACGGCTCGACCGATCACGAGATCACGGCGGTCGTCAACGTAGGCGATGACGTCTGGATGCACGGGCTGCGAATCTGCCCCGATCTGGACACGTGCATGTACACCCTCGGCGGCGGGATCGACCCGGAACGGGGCTGGGGCCACATCGGCGAAACCTGGAATGCGAAAGAAGAACTCGCGGCGTACGGCGCCCAGCCCGACTGGTTCGGACTCGGCGATCGTGACATCGCAACGCATCTCATCCGCAGCCAGATGCTGCGCGCCGGCTACCCCCTCTCCGCGGTGACCGAGGCGCTGTGCAACCGGTGGAAGCCCGGGGTGTCCCTGCTGCCGGTGAGCGACGATCGCAGCGAAACCCACGTCGTCGTCACGGACCCCGAGAACGACACGGATTCGGCCGAGCCGCAACAGAAAGCGATCCACTTCCAGGAGTGGTGGGTCCGGTACCGCGCACAGGTTCCCACGCACAGTTTCGCGTACGTCGGCGCGGAGCAGGCGAAGCCGGCGCCGGGGGTTCTCGAGGCGATCGAGTCCGCGGACATCGTCCTGCTGGCGCCGTCGAACCCGGTCGTGAGCATCGGCGCCATCCTCGCCGTCCCGGGGATCCGCGGCGCCCTGCGCACCACCAAGGCCAAGATCGTGGGAGTGTCCCCCATCATCGGCGGAAAGCCGTTGCGCGGCATGGCCGACGAGTGCCTCGCCGTGATCGGTGTCGAGACGTCCGCCGAGGCGATCGGCCGGCACTACGGAGCGCGTTCCGGGACCGGCATCCTCGACGGCTGGCTGGTCCACTCGACCGACGAGGCCGACGTCCCCGGGGTCTCGGTCCGAAGTGTGCCGCTGATCATGAGCGATCCCGAGACCACCGCCGAGATGGTGCGCGCCGCGTTCGATGTGGCCGGGGTGAGCCTGTGACGGTGCGCGACCACGGCGCCGGGCGAGCCGTCGAGATCCTGCCCGTCCCAGGGCTTCCCGAGTTCCGGCCGGGCGACGACCTGGCGGCCGCGATCGCCGAGGCGGCGCCGTGGCTCGCCGACGGTGACGTGCTGGTCGTCACCAGCAAAGTGTTCTCGAAGGTCGAGGGGCGGATCGTCGCCTCCCCCACCGACCCCGACGAGCGCGATGCGGCCCGCCGACGCCTCGTCGATCAGGAAGCGGTCCGGGTGGTGGCCCGCAAGGGACGCACCCTCATCACCGAGAACAGACTCGGCATCGTGCAGGCCGCGTCGGGCATCGACGGCTCGAACGTCGACGGCGCCGAACTGGCGCTGCTGCCCGAAGATCCGGACGGCAGCGCTCGAAAGCTGCGCGCGGACATCGCGTGCCGGCTCGGAGTCGACGTCGCGGTCGTCGTGACGGACACCATGGGCCGCGCGTGGCGCGTGGGCCAGATCGACGCCGCGATCGGCGCGTCGGGTATCCCGGTCCTGCACGCCTACGCCGGCTCCGTCGACAGCCAGGGCAACGAACTGTTCGTCACCGAGGTCGCCGTGGCCGACGAGGTTGCCGCCGCAGGCGATCTCGTCAAAGGCAAGCTCGGCGGTATGCCGGTCGCCGTCGTCCGCGGGCTCGGGCTCGACGACGACGGTTCGGCCGCGGACAAGCTGATCCGACGCGGGCCCGAGGACCTGTTCTGGCTCGGCACCGCCGAGTCGTTCGAACTGGGTCGCCGCGAGGCCCTGCTGCTGCGCCGTTCGGTGCGCGAGTTCTCCGACGAGCCCGTCGACGCCGACGTGCTGCGCGGTTCGATCGCGGAGGCGCTCACCGCACCCGCACCGCACCACACCCGGCCGGTGCGATTCGTGTGGCTGCGCAGCCCCGATGTCCGCAAGCGTGTCCTCGACGCGATGCAGCAGCAGTGGCGTGCGGACCTCGCCGCGGACGGACTGGACGACGAACGCGTCGAGCGACGAGTCTCCCGCGGCGACATCCTCTTCCGTGCCCCCGAGGTCGTGATCCCGTTCTGCGTGCCCGACGGAGCGCACGACTATCCCGACGAGCGGCGCACCCGGGCCGAGTCGACGATGTTCACGGTTGCCGTCGGTGCCGCGGTGCAGGGCCTGCTGGTGTCGCTCGCGACGCACGGAATCGGCAGTTGCTGGATCGGATCGACCATCTTCGCGGCCGACACCGTCCGGGCCGAGCTCGATCTGCCGGCCGACTGGCAGCCGCTCGGCGCGATCGCCGTCGGACATCCCACCGAACCGCTGTCGCCGCGTCCGCCGGTGACGCCGGGCGACGCACTCCTGGAGTTGTAGGTGACGGCACAGACTCTGCACGCGTCCGCGCGAGAGACCCTCGAGAACTGGGACGCCGATTCCGAGGACGCGGAATCGCTGCGGCACACGATGCTCGCGTTCCTCGACTCCGCCCCCGACGGCTGCCTGCGCTCGCATGTACCTGGGCACATCACTGCGTCGTCGCTCGTGCTCGACGAGGGTGGCACCCACGTGCTGCTCACGCTGCACCCCCGCGTCGGACGGTGGATCCAGCTGGGCGGGCACTGCGAGCAAGACGACGGCACGGTCGTGGACGCCGCGCTGCGGGAGGCGCAGGAGGAGTCGGGCATCGAGGGCCTGCGGATCGATCCGCGGCTACTGTCGGCGCACACGCACCCCCTCACGTGCTCGCTGGGAGTGCCCACGCGGCACCTGGATCTGCGATTCCTCGTCCGGGCGCCCGGTCCCGCCTCCGCCGCGCCCGTCACGATCAGCGACGAATCCGACGACCTGCGCTGGTGGCCCGTCGACGACCTGCCCGACGGCGCCGAGAAGGCGACGATCGATCACCTGGTGCGGCTGGCCGCGGCCCGCTGACGGAGAGCCGAAGAGCCGGCCCCTGACGGGGCCGGCTCTTCGGCGTCGGATCAGCGAGCGGTAGCCGCCTGCACGATCTCGTACATCTCCGCGATGGCCCGCGCGCAGTCGTTGCGCGTGTAGCCGAGCAGTGCGACGTCGGCCGGATCCGGCTCGTACGCAATGACGTTGCCGCGCCCCTGCACGATGAAGCTGTCGGGCAGCAGCGGGTGCTCCTCGTTGCGCTCCTCGATGACGCGGTTGCCGCCGGCGGCGTCGACAAGCAACTGGAAGTACTCGGTGAACGTGAGGTTCTGATCGCCGATCAGGTACGCCTTGCCGGACTCGGCGCGCTGCAGCGCACCCTCGATCGCCTGGGCGAGCGAGTGCGCCGACAGGTAGTTGGTGCCACCAGCGGGGGCGAAGTCGGGAATCGTCGGCTCGTTGCCGGCGGCCCACGAGAACAGCTTGCGGTAGCGCTTGGCGGAGACGCCACTGATCGCGCCCAGGATCGACGGCGGGTTGAGCGTCGAGACGTTGAAATTCTCGTCGGCGAGGGCGCGCGCGCCCTCGTCGGCAGCCTTACGGGCCGCGACGTACGGCATCGTCTCCGCATACTCCGGACGCAGCTGGTGGTAGTAGCTGCCCACCTGGACGAAGCGGGAGACCCCGGCCTCCTTGGCGAGCGCCGCGAAGCGCGGAACGCCACCGGTCTGCGTCTTCTCCCAGAACTCGGCCTCGTCCACGCCACGACCCATGTGCCGGATGTCCTGACCCGCGGCGAAGACGATGCCCTCGAACGGCGCCAGCTGATCGGCCGTGAACGTCTGCTCCGTGTAGTCGCCCAGCAGTACCGGGAAGTCGCGAACGGGTGAGTCGTCGGCCAGCGGGTTGCGAGCAGCGACGGTGACGTCGTTGCCTTCCTCGCGCAGATGAATTGCCGTGTGGGCGCCGATCATGCCGGTACCGCCGACGATCAGGATCTTCATGGAATGCCTCTTCCGTAGGAGTAGAGCTGTACTGCGGCCCCGAACCTACGGAAGAGCGAGACGGCGGCGGATGCCGTTTCTCGGACAGCGGGAGATCGACCGGGTCCGGCTCGATTGCTGCCCCGCCGACAGTCCTAACGAATCGGCGCGAGCGTGGGCCGCTTGGCTGTCACGCCGTCGCCCGACGACGTGCCGCGTACCCGACGTCCGATCCACGGGACCAGGAATTCTCGCCTCCACCGGCGGTCTGCCTCGCGCCGCGACGCCTTGTCGGTGGGAAGTTCGGGACCCAGCGAATCCATGACGATGTGGTGTTCCACGCCCAGGGTCCGGAGCGCCCGGATCGCCATGTTCTGGTGGCCTGGAGTCGACATGTGCAGTCGGTCCCAGTCCCACATCCGCAGGTCTCGGTACTCGTCGAAGCGCCAGAAGTCGACGATCGTCGCTCCGTGCCGGTCCGCCACCTCGCGGACCAGTTCGTTGTAGATCGCGGAGCGGCCGCGCAGCTTGCCGAACACCGCGGCCCAGCCGGCGTCGTAGGCGGTCCACACGAGGACGGTGGCGCCGGTCGCGGTGAGCTTGCCGATGGCCTCGTCGTAGCGCGCGACGAGCGCGTCGATGTCGACCTTGGGCCGCATGAAGTCGTTGCCGCCGGCGTAGATCGTCACCAGGTCGGGCGCGAGGGCGACCGCCGCGTCGATCTGCTCGTCGACGATGGGGCCCAGCAGCCGACCCCGGACCGCGAGATTCGCGTATCCGAAGTCGGCGCTGCGCGTGGCAAGTTCCTCGGCCACCCGGTCGGCCCAGCCCCGCAACCCGTTGGGCCGGGTGGCGTCGGGGTCGCCGACTCCCTCGGTGAACGAGTCGCCGAGGGCGACGTACCTGTGGAAGACGGGTTCCTGCGACAACATGCCCCCAGTATTTCAGTAGCTACGCTAAAGAAGATGGCTGCGTGCGCAATCACACGTCGGTGCTGAACCGCACCGCACCGTCGGGCAGCTTGACCCCGGGCCACACCCGGGCCCCGCCGATCAGCTCGCAGCGAGCGCCGACGTCGGCGCCGTCACCGATGACCGCGTCCCGGATCAGCGCACGCGGGCCGATGCGAGCGCCGAATCCGATGATCGACCGCTCGACGACCGCACCGGCCTCCACCTGAGCGCCGTCGAACAGCACCGCACCGTCGAGTCGTGCGCCGGCGCCGACCTCGGCACCGCGGCCGACGACAGTGCCGCCGATCAGCAGTGCACCCGGAGCGACACCTGCACCGGGATGGACCAGGGACTCACCACGCGGACCCTCGAGCGCCGGCGACGGCGCGATGCCACGCACCAGATCCGCCGAGCCACGAACGAAATCGTCGGGGGTACCCATGTCGCGCCAGTACGACATGTCGACGTGACCGAACACGCGGGCGCCGTCGGCCAGCAGTGCCGGGAAGACCTCACGCTCGACCGACACGGGACGATCCGACGGGATCTTCTCGATGATCTCGCGGCGGAAGACGTAGCAGCCCGCATTGATCTGATCGGTCGGCGGATCCTGCGTCTTCTCGAGGAACGCCTTGACCCGGCCGTCGTCGTCGGTGGGAACGCAACCGAACGCACGCGGATCACCGACACGTACGAGGTGCAGCGTCACGTCGGCGTCGGTCCGGTGATGGGTGTCGAGGACCGCGGCCAGATCGGTGCCGCCGAGAACGTCGCCGTTGAAGACCATGATGTTGTCGGCGCGCAGGTTCGGCAGCACGTTGCGGATACCGCCACCGGTGCCCATCGGCTCGACCTCGGTGACGTACTCGATCTCCAGGCCCAGGTCACTGCCGTCGCCGAAGTGCTCCTCGAACACCTCGGCCTTGAACGACGTGCCCAGGATCACGTGAGTGATGCCGGCCTGCTTGATGCGCGCCAACAGGTGCGTCAGGAACGGAACCCCCGCGGTGGGGAGCATCGGCTTGGGCGCCGACAGCGTCAGCGGACGCAGCCTGGTCCCCTGCCCTCCGACCAGGATGACCGCGTCGGTCTCCGTAGCGAGTGTCATGCTTTCCCCTCTGTCTCGATCTCTTCGTGCTCGCGTTCCGTGCGCTGACGGACGGCTGCCGCAACCGCCACCTTGGAACGCAGTGCCAGTCCGCCCCGCAACGCCCACCGCAGCGGCGCCTGCCACCACAGCGGATGCCGATCGGCCTGGAAGCGGTAGGCGCTCGCGTGGTGCGCGGGCAACATCAGTTCGGGATGCCGCCCCGCGGCATGCCCCTTGGCATGGGTGACCTCGGCCGACGGGACGAACACGTTGAGCCAGCCCGCGCGTCCCAGCCGGTCGCCGAGGTCGACGTCCTCCATGTACATGAAGTAGCGCGAATCGAAGCCGTCGATCGAGTCGAAAGCGGCCCGCCGCAGCAGCAGGCACGAGCCGGACAACCAGCCCGCCGGACGTTCGCTGATCGTCTCGTTCTCCTGCAGGTAACGCAGCGTCCACGGATTCGACGGCCACACGGATCCCAGCACCGCGTGCCCCGCACCCGAGATCAGATCCGGCACCTGCCGGGCAGACGGGTACACGCTGCCGTCGGGCTCGCGCACCATCGGACCGAGCGCACCTGCGCGCGGCCACCTCTGCGCCGCGGCGAGCAGCTCGTCGATCGACCCCGGCGACCAGCGCACGTCGGGGTTGACCACCACGACGAACTCGATCTCGGGATCGATCTCGGCGACAGCGCGGTTGATCGCACCGCCGTATCCGATATTGCCGCCGGTGCGAAGCAACCGGACATGTTCATGAGCCGCTGCCGCTGCCTCGGGGGCGCCATCCGTCGAGCCGTTGTCGGCGAGGATGACCTGCGGATTCTCGACCGTCGCGTCGGCCAGCGTGCTCAGGAAATGCTCCAGGTGCTCGCCCGGCGAGTAGGTCACCGTCACTACGGCCAGCTGCGAACTCACGCGGGCAAGCCTAGCCCGAACGCCCGTATCGTCCTCATCGGCGCTGCGCCAGCGCGTCGACGAGTGCGTCGCGCCACGGGCGCAGCGGCGTCAGGCCGGCCGCCTCCCACGCGTGCGGGGACAACACGGAGTAGGCGGGTCGCGGCGCCGGTCGGACGAACTCGGCGCTGGTGCACGGCCGGACCCGTTCGGGATCCGCGCCCACCCCGGCGAACACCGCGCGTGCGAGGTCGAACCACGTCGCACTGCCGGCGTTGGTGGCATGCAGTGTCGCCCCGACGGGGCCGCCGACTCGTGCAAGTTCGAGCAGGCCGGCGGCCAGATCGACCGCATACGTCGGAGAACCCACTTGGTCGTCGACGACCGAGACGGTGTCCTTCTCCCGCTCGAGACGCAGCATGGTCGCGACGAAGTCGGTGCCCACTCCCGTGTAGATCCACGCCGTCCGAACGATCTGCGCCGCGGGGAACAACTCGCGGATCGCGCGTTCGCCGGCAAGTTTGGTCCGCCCGTACGCCGTCCGCGGGCCCGTCGGATCGCCCGGCTCGTACGGCACGGCCTCATCACCCGATCGGTCCCCGGAGAAGACGTAGTCGGTGGAGACGTGAATCAGGCCTGCCCCCGCCCGTGCGCAGGCCGCGGCCAGATTCCGGGCGCCGGTCTCGTTGACCGCCGCGGCCGCCGCCTCGTCCGACTCTGCGGCGTCGACAGCCGTGTACGCGGCACAGTTCACGACCACGGAATTCGGCGTCACCCACGAGCCGACGGCGTCCGCGTCGGTGATGTCCAACTCTGTGGAGCCGACACCCTCGATCGGCAGGCCCGCGGCCTCGGCCGATTGCATCAGCCGACCACCGAGTTGCCCCCGCGCACCCGTCACCAGAATCCTTCGCACAGGGAGGGAGTCTGGCACGCCGAGAGGCGCCATGCCTTGTCGAAGCGGAATCACCAGTAGCCTTGACGCCAGTATGAGAACCGACCGTCATGGAGGCCCACACGTGCCACAGGAGCCCACCGCGCGGGGGGTGCCGCGACCGCAGAACCCGTTCTCGCGCATCCAGATCGCAATCGCGATCATCGCGGTGATCGTCCTCGTGGTCACCGGATTCGCTTGGCGCAGTGTCGATTCACTGCGTTCGAGCCTGGCCACCATCAGTGGCCTCGGGCTCGGCGGCACCAAGGACGGCGCGGTCGACATCCTCCTCGTCGGCACCGACAGCCGCACCGACGCGCACGGAAATCCCCTCAGCCAGTCGGAACTCGCGTCGCTACGGGCGGGCGAAGAGATCGCCTCGAACACCGACACCATCATCCTCGTCCGGGTCCCCAACGACGGAAGTTCCGCCACCGCCATCTCGATTCCACGCGACGCGTACGTCGACGTCCCCGGGATCGGGAAGTCGAAGATCAACGCCGCCTACGGCGCCACCAAGGAAGCCGAGCGCCAGAAGCTGATCGAGGACGGCGAGTCGGAGAAGACCGCCGAGAAGGACTCCAGCCAGGCCGGGCGCGAGGCGCTCATCCAGTCCGTGACGAACCTCACCGGGATCACGGTCGACCACTACGCGGAGATCGGCCTGCTCGGCTTCGTTCTGCTGACCGACGCCGTCGGCGGCGTCGACGTGTGTCTCAACGCGCCTGTGAACGAACCCCTCTCGGGTGCGAAGTTCCCGGCGGGCGAGCAGACCCTCTCGGGCCCTAACGCGCTGAGCTTCGTCCGGCAACGACACAACCTGCCGCGCGGTGACCTCGACCGCATCGTCCGTCAACAGGTGTTCATGGCGTCCCTCGTCCGCGAGGTGCTCAGCGCGAAGACGCTCACCAACCCGGGCAAGCTCAGCCAGCTGACAGCGGCGGTCAAGCGCTCCGTGGTCCTCGACTCCGACTGGGACATCATCGAATTCGCAACGCAGCTGCAGGATCTCGCGGGCGGCAAGGTGCGTTTCGAAACGATTCCCGTGGTCGACATCAACGGAATGACCGACTATGGCGAGTCGATCGTCCAGGTCGATCCCAAGGCGGTTCGCAAGTACGTGGCGGGGCTCGCAGGGCAGGAACCGGTCGAGGACGACAGCAGCTCCGCGTCCTCCACGACGCCGACCACCATGCCGGACATCGACGTCTCGTCGGTCACCGTGGACGTCGCCAACGACAGCAGCATCAGCGGTCTCGCCTCGACCGTGGCCGCGACCCTCGAAAACGAGGGCTTCGGTCTCGGTGAGGTCGGGAACAACACCGGAAAGTCGGTGAGCCGCAGCACAGTGTTCGCGAACAAGTCCGACAGCAAGGCCGGACAGGCGGTGTCGGTCACCCTGGGCGGACTGCCGATCGAAACGGATTCGTCGCTGTCGTCCGGTGAAGTCCGCGTCGTGCTCGCCGGCGACTACAAGAGCCCCACGGGTTCGTCGACGTCCACCGGCTCCGACGGCGTCTCCAGTTCGGGTACCTCCCCGACCCCTGCCGAACCCGGGCCCGCGATCGACGCCGGCAACAAGGGACCGCATTGCGTGAACTGACAGAATGAACCTCGTGACCGACCTGACCACCGCCCTGCTCGATCCGATCCTCGCCGCCGATCCGGCCGGCCCGCGGATCACGTACTACGACGACGCCAGCGGCGAGCGCATCGAACTGTCGGCGATCACGCTCGCCAACTGGGCAGCGAAGACCGCGAACCTCCTGTGTGACGAGTTCGCGCTCGCGCCGGGATCGCGGGTGTCGGTTCTGCTGCCCGCGCATTGGCAGACGGCCGCCGTCCTCCTCGGCGCCTGGTGGGCCGGTCTCGAAGTGACTCTCGAAGCCGACCCCGACGTGGACGCCGCACTCGTGACCGTCGACCGCCTCGACGATGTCGCGGACGCCCCCGAGGTCGCGGTCCTGTCGCTCGACGCGTTCGGCCGGCCCGTCCCTGATCTCCCAGTCGGTGTCACCGACTACGCGACGGCCGTCCGAGTGCACGGCGACCAGTTCCGGCCCACCGGATCGGGCACGACCGCCCTCGACGGGCGCAGCATCGACGAGGTCCTGGCTGCCGCCCGCGCCGCGGCCGCCGCCGACGCAGTCAGCGGGACGGACCGCGTGCTCTCCACCCGCACCTGGACGACCCCCGACGAGTTGATCGCCGGTCTGGTCTCGGTGCTCGCGGTGGGCGCTTCGCTGGTGCAGGTGTCCAACCCGGATGCCGACGCCGTCGAACGCCGCGTCGGCACCGAGAAGATCACCGTTCGGTTCGGCGAGTAGCCGCCCTCACGCCAGCGCCGCCACCGGCGCTGTGCGGGCCGCCCGCCTTGCCGGCAGGATCGCCGCGATCACGCCGGCCACACCGCCGCCCAGGACGATCAGCAGCAGCGTCAGCCACGGCAGGGTGCCGAGTTCGAGATCGGCGAACCCGAACACCGACGCCGATCCGGTGACTCCGAATCCGAGGCCCAGCAGGACGCCCAGTGCCGACGCGACGCCCGCGATCAGCACGGCCTCCCACAACAGGAGGGACCGCAATCCCGCCCGGGTGAGGCCCACCGCCCGGAGCAGTCCGGACTCTCGGCGTCGTTCGAGCACCGACAGCGCCATGGTGTTCCCGACGCCGATCAGGGCGATCACCACCGCGACCGACAGCAGTCCCGCAACGATCAGCAGCAGCGTGTCGAGGACGGTGTCCAGGGTCGCCCGCATCACGAGCGAGCCGCCGACGTCGCTGCCGGGTGCCAATTGCTCGGCGATCGAGGTGATCTCGTCCTGCACCGCACGCTGCTCGTCGTCGGTGAGGCCATCGGTGAGGCGGATCCACAGTTGGTCCGTGCTCACCTGCGACGACAGTGCCGCCAGGGATCGCTGGTCCACCATCGCGGGCAGGTCACCCGCCGCGCCGACGGTGAACTCGCGCTGTCCGGCGTTGCCCGCAAGCATCACCTGCGTGCCCGATTCCAGACCGAGGTAGCGCAGGTCGTCGGCCGACAGCAGCACCTGCTGCGCGCCGGGCAGATCCAGCTCGGTACGCAAGGTCGCCCGCACCGCGGCGACGTCCACGCCCGTCGTCGTGAGGGCGCGGCCGTCCGGCAGCGTCAGTTCCGCGGTTCCGAGCGGCGCCACCGCGTCCACCCCGCCCGTCGCCCGAAGACGCTCGGTCAGATCGGCCGGCAGACCGCCGTCCTGCCAGGTCGAGACGCTCACGTCGACGGGGAACTGATCGTCGACGGCCCCGGGGGCACTGGCCTTTGTGACAGCGATGCCGACGACGAGTGTGCTCGTGAGGGTCACGCCGATCAGCAGGGCCGTCGCGGTCGCCGCGGTGCGCCGAGGGTTGCGTCCGGCATTGCCCGCCGCGAGCAAGCCGATCGGACCACCGAAGCGTCCCAGCACCGCACCCACCCGCGAGATCACGGCCGGCACGATCTTCTGGCTCAGCATCACGATCGCCACGAAGGTGAGCAGACCGCCGAGGCAGGCGATCAGGACCTGGGCCGTTGTCGCGCCCATCGCGAGCACGCCACCACCGATGACGAGAGCGAGCAGGCCGAGGAACCGGCGTGCGCGCGACACCACGACCGGATCCGGCTTCGACTCGAGGGGCTGCAGGGCCGCCAGCGGCGACACCCTCGTGGCGGCCCGTCCTGGAGCAGACGCCGCGATCATCGTCATCGCGATACCCACGACCAGTCCGGCGATCACCGTGACCGGGGTGACGGTCAAGCCGCGCAACGGAATCGGCACGTCGGTGGCCGCGGCGATCAAGGCCACCACCCATGCCATCGCGACACCGAACCCGACGCCCAGCACCGACGCGACCGCGCCCACGCCCGTGGCCTCGACGCGCACGCTCCGCCGCACCTGGGCTGCCGTGGCACCGACGCAGCGCAGCAGCGCCAACTCCTGGGTGCGGGCAGCGAGGAGTACCGCGAAGGTGTTCGCGATGACGAGTCCCGCCACGACGACGGCGATCGCACCGAACGCGAGCAGCACGCTCGCAAAGAGGTCCGAGTCACCGAGATACCGCTGCGACGCGAGTTCGGTCTGCCGGGCACCGGTTTCCACCGTCGCATCCGCGGGCAGCGCGGCGCGGACCCGATCGGCCAACTGCTGCTGCGTCACCAGACCGTCGCCCGCGACGCGGAACTCCCGCGCGCCGCCGCCCGACGCCCACGCGTCCACCTGGCTGTGCGTCGCGAACACTGTAGTGCCGTCCATGCCCTGAGCGGTACCGGACAGGTCGACGTGGCCCACCACCTTCGCGGTCTCGGTCACCGGCGACTGGCCGCCGAGGGTCGTCACGGCAAGGTCAGCTCCGAGCGGAAATCCCGAGTCCTTCTCCAACGCAACCTCGCCCGAATCAGACGGGAAGCGCCCGCCCGCGAGCGTCTGCCAGCGCAGCGCGGGGTCGTCCGACACCGACTCCGCCGCACCCCACGCCGACGGCTCACCGTCGCGTCGCACCTTCACGCTGGTCGAGACGTCCTCGGTCACCGACCGGACGCCCGGAACGGCGGAGATCGCGGCGATGTCCTCGTCGCTGCTGACGACGACGTCCGACGACGCGTACTGCCCCGCCAACGAATCCGTGACGCCCGCCTTCAGTGTCGAGTTCAGGGTGAGCGTCGCGACGATGAAGGCCACCGAGATCACGACGGCAAGGGCTGAGGCGACGTAGCGTCCCGCGTGGGCACGCATCTGCGCCCACGCCAGTCCCCGCATCAGCGTGTCCTGCTGAGGTCGTCGGCGCCGAGGAGGCGCATCGTCTCGATCACCGAATCGGTGGTGGGCCGGTCGATCTCACCGGCGATGCCGCCGTCGGCCAGCAGCACCACCCGGTCCGCATACGACGCGGCCACCGGATCGTGCGTCACCATCACGACGGTCTGACCGGTCTCCCGCACACTCGAACGCAGCAGATCCAGCACCTCCGAACCCGTCCTCGAATCGAGATTGCCCGTCGGCTCGTCGGCAAAGATCACGTCCGGCTGCGGCAGCAGTGCCCGCGCCACGGCGACCCGCTGCTGCTGCCCGCCCGACAACTCGTGCGGGCGATGCCGCAGCCGATCGCCGAGACCCAGACGTCGCACCACCTCGTCGCGCCAGCCCTGCTCCGGCAGGCGTCCCGCCAACCGCAGCGGCAGCAGCATGTTCTCCTCGGCCGTGAGCACCGGCAGCAGGTTGAACGCCTGGAACACGAAGCCGATCCGGTCACGTCGCAGTTCCGTCAGCGCCTTGTCGTTCAGCTTCGTGATCTCGGTGCCACCCACGTCCACCGTCCCCGCGGTCGCGGTGTCGAGGCCGGCGAGGCAGTGCATCAGCGTCGACTTGCCCGAGCCCGACGGTCCCATGATCGCGGTGAACGCGCCGCCCGCGAAGTCCACGTCCACACTGCGCAGCGCCTGGACCGTCGTCTCGCCGGATCCGTACGTCTTCGTCAGGCCCCGGGCCCGCACCTTCTGGTCGTCAATTCTCATGACCTCGACGTTATTGCTGGTCAGGGGCCCGGCGCATCGGAGCGCGGAGCGATCTCCGCGAGGCTCGCCGTCATACTCCGGTAGGACCACACATCAGCCTCCGCGCCCACTCCTCGCGGTTCTGGCCGGGAATCTGCGCCCGCGAGGAAGGAGTGGGCGCTGTGGCTATCCACAGGTCCGCATTCCTCCACAGCCTTGTTTCCCGTTCGGGACGCGACGCCGGATTCGTCCTACCCGGGTCGGACTCTGCACCCGTGAATCATTTCGGCATCCACACCCGTTCCGAACTCGTCGCGGCCGGCATCCCGCCGAGCACCGTCACCAGTCGGTACCGCCGCATCCTCCCGCGGGTATACGCGACGGGCGAACCGACGACCCTCGCACTCTGCTACGCGGTGACCCAGTGGCAACCCCCAGCAGTGCTCAGCCACCGCACCGCCGCATGGCTGCACGGGTGGATCGACGAACCCAAGATCCTCGACGCCACCGTCCCACCCGACGTCCGAGCACGCGCACCGGAGTGGATCCGCATCCATCGCCGCGGAATCGACCCGCGCCACATCACCGAATCGTGGTCTCTGCCCGTGGTCTCGCGTGCCCAGACGGTCGTCGACTGCGCCGCGGTCATGTCACCGGACGAGTTCGAACCACTCGTCGACGCCCAACTGACCCGGACCGTAGACCCCGAACAGCTGGTGGCTCTCTGCGCGGCGAACCCGGGCCGCTGGGGAAACACCCCCACCACAGCCCAACTGCGCATGGCCGCGGTCCGGGCGGCGTCGGAGCCCGAGCGACTCCTCGACCGGGCCCTGAACCGGCGACGCTGCCCGCTGGCCGCGAACGAGCCGATCGGACCGTATGTCTGCGACTTCGTGGACGGGCGGGGGCGAGTGGTCGTCGAGGTGGATGGCCGCGAGTTCCACAGTGCACCCGAGGTGTTCCGCAGCGATCGGAAGCGGCAGAACTGGCTGGTCCTGCAGGGGTGGCTCGTGCTGCGCTACGCGGCGTACGACGTCCTCGCAGACCCGGACACGGTGGCGGAGGAGATAGTCGAGGCCGTGCGGCGGCGTCGGCGTGCGCGACGCTGATGGCGTGGGCGCCCACTCCTCGCGGTTCTGGCCGGGAATCTGCGCCCGCGAGGAAGGAGTGGGCGCGCAGGCCATCTCAGTCGGAGCCGAGCAGGTCCTGTGGCCGGACGAGCCCGATCTGGAACGCGTACAGCACGGCCTGGACACGATCACGGGAGCCGGTTTTCGAGAGCACCCGTCCCACATGGGTTTTGACAGTTGCCTCGGACACCACGAGCTTTTGCGCGATCTCGGAGTTCGACAGCCCGTGCGCCATCGCCCCGAGGACCTCTGCCTCGCGCGGCGTCAGGTCCTCGGGCAGCGACGGCTGCACCGCACCCAGCATCGGGCCCACGTGCTGCAGCAGCTTGCGGGTGGAGCGGGCCTCGATGACGGCGTCGCCGCGGTGCACGGTGCGGATCGCGTCGAGCAACTGCTCGGGCGGGACGTCCTTGAGGAGGAAGCCGCTCGCACCGGCACTGATCGCGGACATCACGTACTCGTCGTTCTCGAACGTGGTGAGGACCACCACCTTCGGGGAGTCGTCGCGTGCGGTGAGCCGACGCGTGGCCTCGATGCCGTCCATGTTCGGCATCTGGACGTCCATCAGCACGACGTCCACCGGGGTCCCGGACAGTTGGTCGATGCCGCGGGCGCCGTCGGACGCCTCGAGCACCACGGTGAGGTCGGGCTGCGAGTCGATCACCATGCGGAAACCGGCCCGCACGAGCTGTTGGTCGTCGACGAGTGCCACGCGGATCATGCGGTCCAGCCTAGGGCGCGACGTAGGGCAGCAGCCCCCGCACCCGGTAGCCGCCACCGGCGACGGGCCCGGCCGACAACCGTCCGCCGTGCAGCTTGGCGCGCTCGGTCATCCCGATCACGCCCTGCCCACCGGGCGACGACTCGATGAGCGCGGCCGCACCTCCGCGGCCGTCGTCGGTGACGACCAGTTCGAGTTCGCGCTCCCCCCAGTTCACGAGGACCCGCGCCTCCGCGCCGGGGCCGGCGTGCTTGAGCACGTTCGTGAGCGATTCCTGCACGATCCGGTAGGCGGTGAGGCCTGCGCCGGTGGACAGCTCACGCCGCTCACCCGTCACCGTCAGGTCGACGTCGAGTCCGCCGCGCTGCAGCTCCGCGACGAGCCCGTCGATGTCGTCGACGCCCGGCATCGTGGAGAAGTCGCGTGGCCGGTCCTCGCGCAGCACCGACAGCAGCGCGCGCATGTCCGTCAGAGCCTGCCGGCCCGTCGACGCGATGGTCTCGAGCGCGGTGATCGCGGCCTGCGGATCCTGGGCGGCGCCGTAGCGGCCGCCGTCGGCCTGCGCGATCACGACCGTGAGCGAGTGGGCGACGATGTCGTGCATCTCGCGGGCGATTCGGGTGCGCTCCCCCAGTGCCGCCAGTTCGGCCTCCTGGGCGCGTTCGAGTTCGAGCAAGCGTGCCCGTTCCGTCAGACCCTCGATCTCCGACAGCCTGACCCTGCGGAGATCACCGAACGCCCACACGGCCAGAACGAACACGACGAGGAACGTCGAGGTGATGACGGCTTCCTGCCAGCCGCGTCCGTCGTACGCGAAGTATTCGAGTCCGCCGACGGAGGCGCCCCCGATCGCGATCAGCAAGGCGGTGTAACTGCTCCACCGCGGGGTGTACGCCGCGAACGCGTACAGCGCTATCGGCACCGCGACCACGCTGGGCAGCAACATCTGCGGGATCAACAGCAGGTGCGCGATCGAGAAACCCGCGACAACGAAGCCGGACACGATGGTGTGCGAGCGCCGCCACGCGAGCGGCACGGTCATGCCCAGCGACACCAGCACCGCGTCGACTCCGCCGTCGACAGTTGCCGTGAGGCAGATCAACGACAGGAGCGCCGCCACGACGCGGTCGATCCCGACCGCGTGGGCGGCGCTCCAGCGATACCAGCGCTCACTCAGGGGGAACCGGGCCATGCCGTCAGCCTAGAGCCCGATTCGCACCGCTCAGCCGAGCAGCTTGGCGCGCAGCGCCTCGTCCTTCTCCAGAACCATCTGCTCGAGGCCGGCCTGGAAGGCGACCATCCGCTGCTGCAGGGCCGGATCCGACACACCGAGAATGCGCGCCGCGAGCAGGCCCGCATTGCGCGCCCCACCGATCGACACCGTCGCGACCGGAACACCGGCCGGCATCTGCACGATCGACAGCAGCGAGTCCATGCCGTCGAGGTACTTGAGCGGAACCGGCACGCCGATCACCGGCAACGGTGTCGCCGATGCCACCATGCCCGGCAGGTGCGCTGCGCCACCGGCGCCGGCGATGATGACTTTCAGTCCCCGGGCTGCCGCGTCACGCGCATAGTCGAGCATCCGCTGCGGCGTGCGATGTGCCGAGACGACACCGACCTCGAACCGGACACCGAACTCGGCGAGTGCCTCCGCCGCGGCTTCCATCGTCGGCCAGTCCGAGTCGCTGCCCATGATCAGCCCGACGAGGGGCCCGTTCGATTCAGTCACTTCGTGTCGCTCCCGTTGTGCTCGTTCCGAACCGTGTCATTCCCGCCCATGTTCATCCCACCCGTCAGTCCATTCGGCGTGCGACAGCCAGTGCGCCGCCCGCTCCGCGCGCTCACGAACCGCTGCCACGTACGCGGCGTCGTCCGGCGAACCCTGTGCGCCGCCGACCACATTCACGTGCCCGATCTTGCGATCCTTGCGCTCACCCTTGCCGTACAGGTGCACCTTCGCGTCGGGCATCCGCGCGAACAGGTGGTGCAGTCGCTCATCCATGCTCATCGCGGGCGCCTCGGGCGCCCCCAGCACGTTCGCCATCACCGTGACCGGTGCGATGGGCGACGGGTCGCCGAGCGGGTAGTCGAGGACCGCGCGCAGATGCTGCTCGAACTGCGACGTCCGCGCGCCGTCCTGAGTCCAGTGACCGGAGTTGTGCGGACGCATCGCCAACTCGTTCACGATCAGCGTGCCGGCGGTGGTTTCGAACAGCTCGACAGCCATCGATCCGACGACGCCCAGCTCCGACGCGATGCGCAGGGCCAGCTGCTCGGCCTCCGCGGAGAGCTCCTTCGACAGCTGCGGGGCCGGTGCCAGCACGACAGCGCACTGACCGTTCAACTGCACGGTCTCGACGATCGGCCACGACGCGCCCTGCCCGAACGGCGAGCGAGCAACCATCGCGGACAGCTCCCGCGTGAAGTCGATCGCCTGCTCGACCATCAGCTCGACACCTTTGTCGAGCTGTTCCGTGACGATGGCCTCGGCCTCGTCGGAGTCGTCGGTGATCCAGACGCCGCGGCCGTCGTAGCCGCCGCGCACCGCCTTGATCACGACCGGCCAGCCGTGCTCGGCTCCGAACCGCACGACGTCCTCAGCCCACGTGACCTCGGCGAACGCCGGAATCGGGGCGCCCATCTCGCTGAGCTTGCGGCGCATCGCCAGCTTGTCCTGCGCGTACACCAGCGCCTGCGGCGGCGGCTGCACGTTGACGCCCTCGGACACCAGCACCTCGAGGTGCTCGGTGGGGACGTGTTCGTGGTCGAACGTCAGCGCGTTCGACCCGAGAGCGGCCTTGCGCAGCGCGGCCAGGTCGGTGTGGCTGCCGAGTACGACGTCCGGGCTCACCTGCGCGGCGGGTTCGTCGATGCTTCCCGCGAGCACACGCAGGGTCTGGCCCAGCTCGATCGCGGCCTGATGCGTCATGCGCGCAAGCTGACCGCCGCCGATCATCGTGACCACGGGCATACCGCTCGGGAGATCACGCGGAGGGGTCGGGCGAGATTCGGGTTCAGATTTGCCGGTCACGACACACCATGTTGTCATGTTCACCCGCGAGGAGTTCTGCCGAGGTCATCCCCCGTCGCAACCTGTGAAGAACCTGATAGATCACGGTCCGCTGCACCGATCGAGATCGCGGCTTCGTACAATACTTCGTTGTGTCTTTCGTCGACGCGGCGATGAGCCGAGTTCCCCAGCCCTTCCGGGCCGTCGTCCTTCGTCACCACGAGTTGATCAAGTTCGCGATCGTGGGTGGGACGACGATGGTGGTCGACCTCGCCATCTTCTACTCGCTGAGCCTGACGATCCTCGAGCAGAAGCCCGTGGTCGCCAAGATCTTCTCCGGTGTCGTCGCGACGATCCTGAGTTACATCCTCAACCGTGAGTGGTCGTTCAAGCACCGCGGTGGCCGTGAACGCCACCACGAGGCGCTGCTCTTCTTCACCATCAGTGGCATCGGCGTGGTCATCGCCGCCGCGCCGCTGTGGATTGCCAACAACGTCTTCGACATCCGCTCGTCTGCGAGCTTCACGACGATCTTGATCGTCGACTTCATCCTGAACTACATCATCGGCAACCTGCTGCAGATGGTGTTCCGGTTCTGGTCGTTCCGGCGATGGGTGTTCCCCGAGGACACCCGCGATCACGAGCGGATCGCGCAGCCCGAGACGACCGAACTCCCCGACGAGGATCCCGCCCGCGGCTAGCGCGGTTCGTGAATGCCGACCACCCGTGTCGGCGAATCGTCCTCGACCCTGGCCAGGAAGAGTGCGAACAGCGCCGGCCGACGCCGCTGCAGTTCCAGTCGACCGCCGTCCGCCTCGACCAGCGCACGGGCGAGAGCCAGCCCCACACCGGTCGATCCTGCGCCGGAGAATCCCCGGTCGAAGATGTGCGGGGCCAGCTCGTCGCTCACGCCCTCCCCCTCGTCGGAGACCTCCACGCACACACGCGCGTCGTTCGCCGAACCGCGGCCCGCCGGGCCCGAAGCGAGCCGGACCGACACCGTGCACGTACCCGCGCCGTGCTGCAGCGCGTTGTCGATCAGTACCGACACCGCCTCCCGCAGCCTCGACCCGGTGGCCGACGACGTCAGTCTCGGCTCGCCGCGCAATCGCAGCACCCTGCCGGCGTCCTTGTACGGCCCCTGCCAGTCCGCGACGACGGTGGCGAGTTCTCCCACTACCGACACCGGCTCGCGGCCCGCAGCGCCGCTGTTGCGCGACGACCGCACCAGATCGTCGACCGCGACGGTGAGACGGTCCACCTGCGCCATCGCCTCCTCGGCCTCGTGCACGACGTCGGGATCGGGATGCCCGGACAGCTCGTCCAGGCGCAACCGCACCGCGGTGAGGCGACTGCGTAGCTGATGGGAGACGTCGGCGACGAGGGCGTGCTCGCGCTGCAGTCGCTGCGAGATCTCGACCGTCGCCGAATCGAGCACATCGGAGACGCGGTCGAGTTCCGGGATCCCGTGGCGTCGGGAGTCGGGGCGGAAGTCGCCCTCCGCTAGCCTGGCCGCCCGCTCGGCCACGTCCTTGAGCGGATCGGCGAGTCGTTTCGCGGTGACGACGGCGACCGCGGCGCCCGCCCCGATCGAGGCGAGTACGAGCAGCGTCACCGCCCCGACCGCCTGTCGCTGCAACGTGCGCATGCGCTCCGACGGCACCTCGAGGCGCAACGACCCGGACGTTCCCATCGACAGCGACTCGACGAGCGGCGACGGCACCGACTCGGCTCCGAGATCGAGCCGGGCGGCGCCCTCCGTGGGCGTCGGATAGACGACGACGAGCTTGCCGCCCTCGGGCACGACCAGACGCAGGGAGGCCGTGTCGAGTCCATCCTCGACGACGCCGGAGGCCCCCTCCTGCACGATGATCTCGGCGGCCATCCGATCGAGGCGAGCCTGCAGATCGCTGCGCGTGAAGTCCTCCACCCACAGCCAGGCGGTGTAGATCAGCGGCACACCGAGCAGCAGGCCGGTGAAGATGACGACGGCGAGGATCGACTGCAGTATTCGGCGACGCACGGTCGGTGGAACCTAGTCCGTGTTGATCCGGAAACCGACACCACGCACGGTGGCTATCCTGCGGTCTGCGCCCGCGCCCTCGTCGCCGATCTTCCGGCGCAGCCACGACATGTGCATGTCGAGGGTCTTGGAGCCGCGCAGTTCCACGTCGCCCCACACCTCGCGCAGGATCGTGTCCCGCGACACGACCTGACCGGCGTGCTCGAGCAGCACCCGCAGCAACTCGTATTCCTTGTTCGCCAGCGCGATCTCGGAACCGTTGACGAGCACGCGCCGCGCGGCCGGTTCGAGCCGGATCCCGGCGACCTCGACCACGACGTCCTCGCCGCCGCCGCTGCGCCGCAGTAGGGCGCGCACCCGGGCCATCAGTTCTGCGAGCCGGAAAGGTTTGCCGACGTAGTCGTCGGCACCGGCGTCGAGACCGACGACGAAGTCGACCTCGTCGGTGCGCGCGGTGAGCATGAGTACGGCAAGGTCCAGGCTGTGCGCCCGCAGTTGCCGACAGACCTCGAGCCCGTCCATGCCGGGCAGTCCGAGGTCCAGGATCAACAGTTCGAAATCACCGGTGAGCGCCCGCTCGAGCGCGGACGGCCCCGTCTGTTCGATAGTGACGGTGTAGCCCTCGCGGCCGAGTGCACGCGACAGCGGAGCAGCGATGGCCTCGTCATCTTCGGCAAGCAGTACGGCAGTCACGACGACAGCCTACGGTCGGTTTCGTCGGCGCGGTCCCATTACCAGCCATTCCCGAAATCTCGGCGGCCGTCGGATGTGTCGCCACGCCCTTCGTGGCCGGAGTTCGGGTGCCCGTCCCGATAGGGATCGTTCGACGCGTCGAACACCTGGCGGTACAGAAGCGAGTGCACCTTCTGAACCTCGGGGATGTCGTCGAACTCGAGCGGGTCGTCGGACGACGCGACGATCATCAGCGTGCCGGTGCGCAGCATTCGATCCACGAGTCCGTGCCGGAACTGCACGTTGCTGATCCGGTTCATGGGGATGTCGATCCCGGTGTGAGTCATGACGCCGTGCCGAATCATCACCCGCCGATCGGTCACGATGAAATGCGTGGACTTCCAGCGCAGGACGGGCACGAGTGTCTTCCACGCCAGCAGCCCCAGCCATGCGGCGACGAGCACGCCCGATGCCACGACGAGCGCGCCACCGCTCAATTGCCGCTGCGCGACGCCCAACAGAAATCCGGCGATCGCGGTCGACAAAACGAAGATCACGACCGGGAAGACGAGCATTTTCCAGTGCGGGTGCCGATGCAGCACCAGCTCCTCGTCCGCCGCCAGTGAATCCTCCGGATATCCCATGCGACGAGTCTGACAGGTCGGACCCGACAGACTCAGCTCATGCGGCGTGCAAGGAACGGCGTGGCCACGACGATCACGCCGTAGAGAATCATCCAGACGCCGACGACGATCACGAAGACCCCGAGCGAGAGCTCCGGCTGGAGCAACACGATCGCACCGGCAACGACGCTGATGATGCCGAGGACGATTCCCGCAGCCCGGTTACCGGGGACCTCCGAGGCGCCCGCGACGATGTCGAGCACGCCGCGGAACACCCACCAGGCGCCGATGACGAGCGCGATGATGACGACCGTCTGCAGAGGGCTACGCAGGACCAGGAAGCCGAGAAGCACCGCGAGGGCGCCCGACAGTCCCGTCAGCGTGCGAGCGGCGGTGGGCGCGTTCACCTCTGCGAACGAGCGCACGATCTGGATGATTCCGAACGCGAACACCTGGATCGCGATCAGGACGGCGGCCACCACGAGGGTTGCGTTGGGCCACACGAGCATCGCGATTCCGAGGCCGAGCGTGAGGAGACCGAAGACCACCGTCAGCCCGGTGAGGAATCGGCGCGCACTCTCCAACTGGCCGGCATCGCCGGCCGCCCACACGCCGCCGGATCCGTCCGGTCTCGCCGACATGTCGTTGTATGCGTTCATGGCCGTTCCCCTCCGCCTCACGAGAATTCGTGGATCAGCGTCAAAGTAGCAGCATTTTCGGCCTACGCGACCGGTACCGCGCGCACTGATTTTCGGCAGGCGACACCCGCTGCGGTTTCACCCGTCGGGGGTGAGGATCCGCCGCGCGATCGGAGACACAATCCTGCTGAAAGCAGTGGACTCTCCAGCGAGATTGCTCGACCGATCGAAAGGGGAACTGCGATGAGCGATCGCACACCGACAACCCACAGCACCGGTGGTGGCGCCAAACAGGGATTCGCGGCGGGAACGTCGATCGCCGCCGCGATCATCCTGATGACCGTCGGAATTCTGCAGATCTTCCAGGGGATCTCCGCACTCGCGGACGACAACTTCTTCGTCGTCGGCCCCGAGTACGTCTACCAGTTCGACCTCACCACGTGGGGCTGGATACACCTGATCATCGGAATCGTGGTCGTGCTCGTCGGCCTCGCGTTGCTCACCGGCGCAACGTGGGCGCGGGTGTGCGCAATCATCATCGCGGCGCTGTCGATCATCGCGAACTTCCTGTGGATCCCGTGGTATCCGATGTGGTCGATCCTCATCATCGCGCTCGACGTCGTGGTGATCTGGGCGATCTCGACGTGGGACACCGAGAAGGTCTGAGGACTCACACGGCACGCAGATGGGTGATGTCGCCGGCCGACACCGCGACCGGCGACTCGCCCTCTGCCTTGATCACGATGCGGCCTTCGACGTCGACGTCGGTCGCGATGCCGATCAGTTCTCGATCCCCCGGAAGCTCGGCTCGCACCAAGCGGCCGAGTGTTCCGCATCTCTCCCGGTAGTCGGCCGCGAGCCCGTCCACCTTCCATCCCGCCGCCTCCCACTCCCGTCGGCGCCGTGCGAGTTCGCGCAGGACGACCCGCAGCAGAACCGTCCGATCGGTGACGTCTGCGCCCTCGAGCAGCAGCGAGGTCGCCGTGGGGACCGGCAGTTCGTCCTCGGTGAGGCTGACGTTGATCCCGATACCCACGACAACCGTCGGAACCGGTGCCGTCGACGCCACCTCGGCAAGGATTCCCGCGACCTTCCGGCCGCCGATGAGGACGTCGTTGGGCCACTTGAGTTCGGCGTCGACCCCGGCGACGCCGCGCAGAGCGTCCACCACGGCGATACCCGACAGCAGCGGTAGCCAGCCGATTTCCGACAGATCCATCCCGGGCATGTCGAGAACCGCGGAGACGGTGACGAGCGCACGCGGTTCGCTGACCCACGGCCGGGCGTGCCGTCCGCGGCCGCCGCTCTGGAACTCCGCGACCAGGACGCTGCGCGCATAGTCGGCGCCGCGCGGTGCGGCCAGGAGATCCGCGTTGGTGGAACCGGTCTCGGCAACCACGTCGAGGCGGGACCAGAAGGCGTCCGGGTCGCCGCCCGCGTCACGGACGAGAGCGCGCCGGAGAACACCGGCATCGAGCGGGGGGCGGTTCAGGTCGGTCCACATTCGTCCAGCCTAGGATGCGCTTGGAATGTGACTCGCCAGTAGCTTAGGTTGAATAATTCAGCGCAACCCGACCTCGTGCAAACGGGCGTCGGGAGACCTGGCTAAGCTCACTTCCCATGACCAGTGTGCAGGAGCCAGCCGCGGCGGAGGCGGCGAACACCCCGGATATTCACACGACGGCAGGAAAGCTCGCTGACCTGCGCAATCGCCAGGCGCAGGCAATGCAGCCCATGGGCGAAGCAGCCGTCGAGAAGGTCCACGCCAAGGGCAAGCTGACGGCCCGTGAGCGCATCACGGCACTGCTGGACGAGGGCTCGTTCGTCGAGCTCGACGCCCTGGCTCGCCACCGCAGCACCAACTTCGGCCTCGCCGACAACCGTCCCGTCGGCGACGGCGTCGTCACCGGCTACGGCACCATCGACGGCCGCGACGTCTGCGTCTTCAGCCAGGACGCCACCGTGTTCGGCGGCTCGCTCGGCGAGATCTACGGCGAGAAGATCGTCAAGGTCATGGACCTGGCGATCAAGACCGGCCGCCCGCTGATCGGCATCAACGAAGGTGCCGGCGCGCGTATCCAGGAGGGCGTCGTCTCGCTCGGCCTGTACGGCGAGATCTTCCACCGCAATGTCCAGGCCTCGGGTGTCATCCCGCAGATCTCCCTGATCATGGGCCCGGCTGCCGGTGGCCACGTGTACTCCCCCGCGCTGACCGACTTCGTCGTCATGGTCGACGAGGCCAGCCAGATGTTCGTCACCGGACCCGACGTCATCAAGACCGTCACGGGTGAGGACGTCACCATGGAGGATCTGGGCGGCGCCCGGACCCACATGGCCAAGTCGGGTGTCGCGCACTACGTCGCCTCCGGCGAGCAGGACGCGCTCGACTACGTCAAGGACCTGCTGTCCTACCTGCCGAGCAACAACCAGGCCGCGACCCCGCGCCTGGCCCCGACCGATCCGATCGTCGGCTCGATCGAGGACTCGCTCACCGACGAGGACCGCGAGCTCGACACCCTGATCCCGGATTCGGCCAACCAGCCGTACGACATGCACGAGGTCATCCGTCGCATCCTCGACGACGACGAGTTCCTCGAGGTGCAGGCCGGCCGCGCCATGAACGTCATCATCGGCTACGGCCGTGTCGACGGCCGCAGCGTCGGCATCGTCGCGAACCAGCCCACGCAGTTCGCGGGCTGCCTGGACATCGACGCGTCCGAGAAGGCCGCGCGGTTCGTCCGCACGTGCGACGCGTTCAACGTCCCGATCATCACTCTGGTCGACGTCCCGGGCTTCCTCCCGGGCACCGAGCAGGAGTACAACGGCATCATCCGTCGCGGCGCCAAGCTGCTGTACGCGTACGGCGAGGCCACGGTCGGCAAGATCACCGTCATCACCCGCAAGGCGTACGGCGGCGCGTACGACGTCATGGGCTCCAAGCACATGGGCGCCGACGTCAACCTGGCGTGGCCCACCGCGCAGATCGCCGTCATGGGCGCCTCCGGTGCCGTCGGCTTCGTCAACCGCAAGCAGCTGCTCGAGGCCGCCAAGAACGGTGAGGACGTCGACGCCCTGCGCCTGACGCTGCAGCAGGAGTACGAGGACACCCTGGTGAACCCGTACATTGCGGCCGAGCGCGGTTACGTCGACGCCGTCATCCCGCCGTCGCACACTCGCGGACAGATCGTTGCCGCTCTGCGCCTGCTCGAGCGCAAGATGGTTTCGCTTCCGCCGAAGAAGCATGGGAACATCCCCCTATGACAGCGACCACCCGGGAAGAAGCGCTCACCGACGCCGAACTGCTGGATGCGTCCTCCCTCGAAGGAGCCGCATTGGCCGAAGCTGTCGCCGGTTTGGAGGCCGATGCCGCAGTGTCGTCCGAGAGCCCGCAGTCTCCGCTGATCACGGTCGTCAAGGGCAACCCGACGGACGAGGAGATCGCAGCCGTCGTCACGGTCCTGTGCGCGGCGGCGGCCGCCGGCGAGCCCGTCGCTGACAGCCTGCCGCCCGAGACGTGGGGCGCACCCACCCGCATGCATCGCGGACGCGCGCCGTTCTCCCCGTACTCGTTCGGCAACCCGGTCGCGCCGCGCCCGTTCTGATCGAACGGTCCGCACGAGTGACACACCTGGTTCTCGCCTCGGCGTCCCCGGCACGGCTTTCCGTGCTGCGGGGCGCCGGGGTCGAGCCCACCGTCCGCGTCTCAGGCGTGGACGAGGATGCAATCATCGACCGTCTGGGGCCGTCCGCTGCTCCCGAACTGGTCGTCACCACGCTCGCCGAGGCCAAGGCCCGCGACGTGATTCCCGCGCTGATCGCCGAGGGCCTCTCCGACGCCGTCGTGATCGGTTGCGACTCGATGCTGCTCATCGACGGCGAACTCCAGGGCAAGCCCCACAGCGTCGACATCGCACGTAGCCGCTGGCGCTCCATGGCCGGCCGCAGCGCAACCCTTCTGACCGGACACAGCGTCCTTCGCCTCTCGGACGGCGCGATCGTCGCCGACACGTCCGATCACAGCGGAACCGTCGTCCACTTCGCGTCGCCGTCCGATGCGGACCTCGAGGCGTATCTCGCGACGGGTGAGCCGTTGAAGGTGGCCGGCGCGTTCACGCTCGACAGCCTCGGCGGCTGGTTCGTGGAGCGGATCGAGGGTGATCCGTCGAGCGTCATCGGTATCGGCCTGCCCCTGGTGCGCCGACTACTCTCCGATGTCGGCGTCGGGGTCGCCGAACTGTGGTCCGCCAACGCCGTCGTGCGCTGACGCCGAACCGCTAGCCCCTGGCGCGCTGCAGCGCCGCCGCCATCGAGTGGGCCTTCGCCTTGGCGCGTTCCGCGTCGGTGCCCGCGAACGATTCGTCCACGGTCTCGCACCACAGTCCCAGCCAGCGCTCGAATCGGGCATCGGTCAGATCGTGCTGCCGGTGCAGCGCTTCGTGCACGGGCCCGAAGTGTCCCCGATACCGCGTGGTCCGGAACAGGATCTGTTCCCAGAAGTCACCGACCACGGGCAGATGTTCGTCGAGGCCGACCACCGCAAGGGTCTCGAAGACCGGCGAGAGCAGGGGGTCGGCCAGGGCTCGCTCGTAGAAACAGCGCAGCAGACGATCGATGTCGGCCCGGGTGGCCAGTTCGCCACGCCGGTCGTCGGGGCTCGTCACGGTGCCCGACAGTACCCGCCGGTAGCGAACGCGATATCGGTCACGCTCCCGAATGAGCGACCGCATAGAATTGAGGGTGGACCACCCTCCATCCACACCTGCCTCAGGAGCCCACCCGTGCCCGTCGCGCCCGATCCCAACCCCGCGTTCGCTGCGTACACCCATCCGGAGCGGCTCGTCTCGACCGAGTGGCTGTCCGTCAACCTGGGAGCGCCCGGCGTGAAGGTCGTGGAGTCGGACGAGGACGTCCTGCTGTACGACATCGGCCACATCCCCGGCGCGGTGAAGATCGACTGGCACCTGGACCTCAACGACCCGGTCACGCGCGACTACATCGACGGCGAGAAGTTCGCCGAACTGATGAGTCGCAAGGGCATCGCCCGCGACGACACCGTGGTGATCTACGGCGACAAGAGCAACTGGTGGGCGGCATACGCGCTGTGGGTGTTCACGCTTTTCGGTCACGAGGACGTCCGGCTGCTCGACGGCGGCCGCGGCGCATGGCTGTCGGAGAACCGCGACACCACGCTCGACGTCCCGATGCCGGCCCCCACCGGGTACCCGGTGATCGCGCGCGACGACAGTTCGATCCGCGCGTTCAAGGACGACGTCCTCGCCCACCTGGGCCACGGCCCGCTGGTCGACGTCCGGTCGCCGCAGGAGTACACGGGCGAACGCACGCACATGCCGGACTACCCGGAAGAGGGCGCTCTGCGCGGCGGTCACATCCCGACCGCGGTATCGATCCCGTGGGCGCGCGCCGCGGCCCCCGACGGCCGGTTCCGGACCCGCCCGGAACTCGAGGAGATCTACGCGGACTTCTCGCACGACGACGACGTGGTCGCGTACTGCCGCATCGGTGAGCGGTCGAGCCACACGTGGTTCGTCCTGACGCATCTGCTCGGATACCCGAACGTCCGGAACTACGACGGTTCATGGACGGAATGGGGCAACGTCGTGCGGGTGCCGATCGTCAAGGGCGACGAGCCGGGGGCCGTGCCCGGCGCAGCGCCCGGTTCCACCCAGGAAGCGGCGTCGTGAGCCTGCCCGAGAGCCTTGCCGAGATCGTCGACGACTTCGCCGCCGTCGACGGACAGGACAAGCTGCAGTTGCTCCTCGAGTTCAGCCGTGAGCTCGCACCGTTGCCCGCCGAACTCGAGCAGGACGCGATGGAGCCGGTCCCCGAGTGCCAGTCGCCGCTGTTCCTGTTCGTCGATAGCTCCGACCCCGAGAAGGTGCGCCTGCATTTCAGTGCCCCCGCCGAAGCCCCCACCACCCGGGGATTCGCGTCGATTCTTCACCAGGGACTCGACGGACACAGTGCCACAACGATTCTCGCGGTTCCGGACGACTTCTACTCGAACCTCGGCCTGGCCGACGCCGTCAGCCCACTGCGGTTGCGCGGCATGAGCGCGATGCTCGCCCGTATCAAGCGCCACCTGCGCAACTGAGCGGACACCTTCCGCTGCACCACTGACCGGGGAGCGACCCTCCCCGGCAGGTTCACTGTGACGATCTTCACCGCCGCCACCGCGGCGGGACAAGAGACTGGATTCTCCACGATGGAATTCACCGAGCTCGCGGACTACGCGATCTCCCCCGGCATGCTCACCGAGTGGCTACCGGAAGCCACGACGGGATGGATGGACGACGGCCGCCCGGCGTCGTACATCCACGAGGCGCACCTGCGCCGTACCGCCGACGGCACGCACGACGACGGCAGGGAATCGTGGCTGGGTGCCGCGTTCCGGATCCCGGGGCACCTCGATCACGACGTATTCCGCACCGCGGTCGGCATGTGGATCGAACGCCACGAACCGCTGCGCACCCATGCGGCCCTCGAGCACGACGGGCGCATCACGCGTCGCACGATCGACCCGGGCGGTATCGAACTCAACGAGGTTCGGCACGAGTACGAGTTCGACGAGGACACCGTCTACGACCGGGTTCACGACCTGTTCGACGAGCTCACGTCGCCGCATCGCTGGCCCGCGTACCTGTTCGTCACGCTCGAGCACTCCGATCCGGAACCCGAGTGCACCATCTTCTTCGCCGCCGATCACTCGATCATCGACGGGCTGTCGGTGGTGCTGGTGGCGCACGAGATCACCAGCCTGTACACGGAGGTGCTGACGGGGCGGCCGTCGCTGCTCGTCCCGGCGGGCAGCTACATCGATTTCGGCTCCGAGGAACGGGCCACGGCGGCGGCGATCGACCACACCCATCCGGCAGTCGAGTCCTGGCGGTCGGCGTTCGCGCGCAGCAAGGGCAGGCTGTCGGACTTCCCGCTCGATCTGGGCCCACGTCCCGACAGTCGGGTCGCGCAGCGGGCGGTGTCGGAGTGGGTGTTCGACGCCGGGCAGGCCGCCGCCTTCAACACTGCGAGCCACCGTGCCGGGCAGAACTTCTTCGCGGGGGTGCTGGCGTGCCTGGCGCGGGCCGGTGCGGAACTGAGCGGCGACACGGTCTTCCGCACCGTGTCGCCCGTGCACACCCGCAACGATCCGCACTGGGCCACGTCGCTGGGCTGGTTCGTGGGGCTCGCCCCGATCGAATTCGACATCGCCGGCGCGGCCGACTTCGCCGAGGCCGCGGCGCGGGCGGCGGCTGCGATCACCCTCACCAAGCCCGCGGCCAAGGTTCCGTTCGCGCGCGTCGAGGAGATCCTGCGGACACCGATCCGGCCACGGTTCGTCGTCTCGTACATGGATGTCCGCTTCGTCCCGATGGCTCAGCAGTGGCCGGAGATCCACGCCCGAGCCCTGCGCAGCCGCCATTACACCCACGACGTGTACGTCTGGGTGAACCGAACTCCGCACGGACTCAACGTCTCCGCACGATTCCCCGGAACCGACACCGCGACGGAGGGCGTGCTGCTGTTCCTCGATCGCGCGCGCCGGGCCATGCTCGACGTCGTGTCGGCCACGGAACCCGTCCGGGCGAACTTGCCCACCGCCGTCGCAGCCGAGGGCGCCACTACTGATCAGTAGTGTTGCGATGCCGATCTGAGCACCTAATGTGTAAGCGCTATCCGGTTACATCGTCTATCGGATTGATGCATACACTCCGATGAGATGCCAATAGATACCCGCCGGTGACCCCACAGGTGATCCACGGGGACAGACCATGCGAAACACAGGAGGCTCAGTGCCCACTCATGCCAGCGCGCAGATCACGAAGGTGCTCGTCGCCAACCGCGGCGAAATCGCTGTGCGGGTCATCCGAGCCGCGAAGGACGCCGGCTACGGCAGCGTCGCTGTCTACGCCGAGCCGGATGCGGACGCGCAGTTCGTGAAGCTGGCTGACGAGGCCTTCGCCCTCGGCGGCCAGACGTCGGCCGAGTCCTACCTGGTGTTCGACAAGATCCTCGACGCCGCCAAGAAGTCCGGCGCCGACGCGATCCACCCCGGCTACGGCTTCCTGTCCGAGAACGCGGACTTCGCGCAGGCCGTCATCGACGCCGGCCTGATCTGGATCGGCCCCTCGCCGCAGTCCATCCGCGACCTGGGTGACAAGGTCACCGCCCGCCACATCGCCGAGCGCGCCAAGGCTCCGATGGCGGCCGGCACCAAGGATCCGGTCAAGAACGCCGACGAGGTCGTCGAGTTCGCCAAGCAGTACGGCGTCCCGGTCGCGATCAAGGCCGCCTTCGGTGGCGGTGGCCGCGGCATGAAGGTCGCGCAGACCATCGAGGAAATCCCGGAGCTGTTCGAGTCCGCCACCCGTGAGGCGATCGCCGCCTTCGGTCGCGGCGAGTGCTTCGTCGAGCAGTACCTGGACAAGGCCCGCCACGTCGAGGCTCAGGTCATCGCCGACCAGCACGGCAACGTCGTCGTCGCCGGCACCCGCGACTGCTCGCTGCAGCGTCGCTTCCAGAAGCTCGTCGAGGAGGCCCCCGCGCCGTTCCTGACGGACGATCAGCGCGCCCGCATCCACGCGTCCGCCAAGGCCATCTGCAAGGAAGCCGGCTACTACGGCGCCGGAACGGTCGAGTACCTGGTGCAGGGCGACACCGTCTCCTTCCTCGAGGTCAACACCCGCCTGCAGGTCGAGCACCCCGTCACGGAAGAGACCGCGGGCATCGACCTCGTGCGTCAGCAGTTCCTCATCGCCAACGGTGAAGAACTCTCCATCAAGGAAGATCCCACCCCGCGTGGACACTCCTTCGAGTTCCGCATCAACGGTGAAGACGCCGGCCGCGGCTTCATGCCGGCTCCCGGCCCCGTCAGCGTCTACCGCGAGCCCTCGGGCCCCGGCGTGCGCGTCGATTCCGGTGTCGTCGCCGGCGACGTCATCGGCGGACAGTTCGACTCCATGCTCGCCAAGCTCATCGTCACCGGCGCCACCCGCGAAGAAGCCCTCCAGCGAGCATCGCGCGCCCTGGCCGAGTTCGAGATCGACGGCCTCGCGACCGTCCTCCCGTTCCACCGCCACATCGTCGAGAACCCGGCATTCGTCGGCAACGGCGAGTCGTTCGACATCTACACCAAGTGGATCGAGACCGACTGGGACAACACCATCGAGCCCTACGCCGGTGCGGGCGCCCCGGCAGACGAAGACGAGAACCTGCCGCGTCAGTCCGTCGTCGTCGAGGTCGGTGGCCGTCGTGTCGAGGTCTCGCTGCCCGGTTCGTTCTCGGTCGGCACGGGCGGCGCGGCTGCCGGTGCCATCCGTAAGAAGCCGAAGGCGCGCAAGCGCGGTGGCGCCGGTGCCGGTGCCGCCTCGGGCGACGCCGTGACGGCCCCGATGCAGGGCACCGTCGTCAAGGTCGCCGTCGAGGAGGGCCAGGAGGTCGCCGAGGGCGATCTGATCGCGGTCCTCGAGGCCATGAAGATGGAGAACCCGGTCACCGCTCACAAGGCCGGTGTCGTGACGGGTCTGTCGGTCGAGGCCGGCGCCGCCATCACGCAGGGCACGGTCCTGGCCGAGCTCAAGTAAGACCCCGCACCACCCCTGAACCACGCACTGTGCGCGCCTCGCGATTCGCGAGGCGCGCACAGTGCTGTTCGGGCAGTAGTCTTTACGCCATGTCAGATCTTCCGGAGATCCGCGTCGGCACCGTCGAACGCGAGCGCGCTCTCGAGACGCTCACACAACACTTCTCCGACGGTCGGCTCACGGTCACCGAGTTCGACGAGCGCACCGGGAAGATCGCGTCGGCCACCACCCGCGGACAACTGGACAGGGTGTTCGACGATCTGCCGGCGCTCACGCCGTCGGCGCCGGCGACGGTCTCTCCCGAGGCCCCGGCCGCCGACCGCGACGTGACGTGGCGCAACACCGTCATGGCGGTGATTCCGTTCTTGGCGCTGGCACTGTTCTTCCTGGTGCCGATCGACAACAGCTGGCTGTTCTTCCTCCTGATTCCCGCGACCGCGGCGATCCTGTTCGGCGGCAGGGACGGCAGGAGAGGACGCGGCGGCCGCTGATGGAACCGATCGAGATCAACGCGGGTTCCTGGTACCTGCGCGCGCTCCGTGCCGACGAGCGCGTCGACGACCGGCCCGCGCTCCGCGACGGCGGCATCGAGGACCCGGGCTACGTCACCGCACGAACCCAGCAGTGGGCAACCGAGGAGCACTATTCGTGGGCCGTGTGCGAGCCCACGACGGGTGAACTGCTCGCCGAGGTGGGTCTGAGCCCAGAGGGCACTCTGAGCGGCTGGGCACGCCCCGGCCAGGACACCGCCCTCACCGCCGCCACCGCCGCGGTCCGGGGGTTCGCGCAGGGCGCACTCGGCCTGGCCGTCACGGAACGCTGAGGCCGCTGCAGATGATCGACAGGATCGACAGGCGCTTCGTGCCGCTCGCGATCGCCACGGTGATCGTGCTCGTGATGCTGTTCTCCCCCGGTTCGACGGTTCCGAGCGGTCCGGAGAACAGCGACAAGCTCACGCACGCGCTGATGTTCACCGCGCTGGCCCTCACGTCCCGCTACGCCCGTATCAGCGCAGCCTGGACCGCTGCCTGGCTGCTGGCGTTCGCGGCGATCTCGGAAGTCCTGCAGGGCTCGCTGCCGATCCAGCGCAGCGGATCGGTGTGGGACGCCGCGGCCGACGCCGTCGGCATCGTGATCGGACTCGTGCTGGCCCGGGTGCTCGCGCGGCCGCTGCGGATACCGGTGTGAGCACCCGAGGCCGTCAGCCCTCGAGCAGGTGGGTGCGGATCGCGTCCTGACCCGCGGCGTCGATTCCGAGTCCGTCGGCGAAGTAGCCCTCGATCGAACCGAACGACTCGCGCATCTGCTTCAGCGCTGCCTGGAGGTACTCCGGGCGGACGCCGAGCACCTGCTTGAGCAGTTCCGGGTCGCCGCCGGCCTCGGTGAACTTGTCGAACACCGACGCGAACGCGGGCAGCAGTTGCGCGTTGGTGAGCAGGTACTCGTCGAAGACGTCGTCCTCGTCGACCCCCAGGAGCATCAGCAGCGATGCCGTCGCCCAGCCCGTGCGGTCCTTACCGGTCGTGCAGTGCACCAGGGCGGGCAGGGTGTGGCGCGCCGCCAGATCCGTGAACAGGGTGCGATACGACGCGAGGGCACTCGGCAGGGTCACGAAGTCGCGGTAGCTGCCGAGGAAGTAGTCGACGGCCTTGTTCTCGCCGAGCATCGATACCGCGATCGACGGGTCCGACATGACCGCCTGCATCTGTGCAGGCACCGACCGCAGCGCCTTGTCCGCGAGGACGTCGAGCGCGACTTCCCGCGCGGTGGGCGGCAACCGGTCCGGCGCGGCCTCCCGCTCGGAGTGGGTACGGAGGTCGAAGACCGTGACCAGACCCAGGTCCGCGAGGCGGGGAGCGTCGTCGACGGTGATCTTGCTGAGGTCCGTCGAGCGGTAGTAGTGCCCGAATCGGATGGTGGCCCCGTCTCGCGTGCGGTGGCCCCCGATGTCGCGCAGGTTGGGGACGGACTCGATCGGGATGCTCGCGCCGGGCGTCGCGCCGGGGATTGACGTCATGCGCCCGAATCTAGACGAGCCCGCCCGCCGAAGCTCCTCGGAGTCTCTGCGGGCGGGCGTGTGTCGTGTGAGTGGGTGCGTCAGCCCAGCTTCTCGGACCGCAGCTCGTGGCCCTTGGACGTCTTGCAGCGGCCGGTCTCGAGATCCCACTGCCAGCCGTGCAGGTTGCACGTCAGGTTGGAGCCCTCGACGACGCCGAACTTGCTGAGATCGGCCTTGAGGTGCGGGCAGCGGCGCTGGATCTCGTAGCCGCCCACCTCGATCGAGGCGGTGTCGTCGTGCGCCTCGGCGAACCAGCCGTCGGCGTATGCGATGCGCTCGTCGGTGAGGCACTTGAAGAACGTGTAGAGGAACTCGTTGTAGCCGCCGACGCGCCACGCCTCGAAGCGCGTGGACAGGAAGATCGTGTTGACCCAGTCGGGCTCGTCGTCGCGCAGCACGGTGCGCACCAGTTGGGGCGCGATGCGGAAGCCGTAGCGGTACTTGCCGTCGCCCTCCTGCGGCGCACGCACCGTGCGGTTCGGGAAGTCGAGGACGACGGTCTCGTCGCCCATCACCAGACCGACCGGGTAGCCGATGCCGTCGCAGATCACGTCGGACTGCGCCATGATCGGCTCGAACTTGGCCTTGAGCGGGCCGAGCAGCGGCTCGCCCTCGGCGGGCGCCCACGTGGCCTTCTCGGCGGCGATGACGGGCGCCATGCGCTGCGCCATGTCCTCGATGTAGGCGGCCTTGTCGGTGAAGATGCGGTCGACGTCGGCGTCCGGGATCGGGTGCGCGAGCGTCGCCTTCTCGCCGTGGATGTCGACAGTCGACCCGGGGATCATCAGCAAGCCGCCGTCGTTGCCGTGGATCTTCATCTGCTCGAGGAACACGATCTGGTCGGGGAAGATGTTGCCCTCGTCGCCGTGATCGTCGTTGAGGTCACGCAGTTCGTCGTCGAGGAACACGGGCGGACCGGCGGACGGCACGACCCACGTGGCGCCGACCTGCTCGATGTAGCTGCGGCAGCGGTCCATGCCGCGCTGGCGCTTCTGCTTGCCGAAGTTGCGCTTGGTGCCGGCCGGGATGTCGTAGACCATCGGGTACCAGATCGCGCCCGAGTACTGCAGCAGGTGGATGTCGATCTTGCCGAACGCCTCGAGCATCGGGTCCATGTCGACCGGGCGGGCGTCGTTCATGTTGAAGCACACGGTCTCGCCGTCGGAGACGACGAGACCGGAGTCGCCGATCGGTCCGTCGGCGGGCGCGCGCAGCGCGATGATCATGACGTCCAGGTCGCCCGGCTGGAGCGGAGCCTGCGGAGCGACCCGAATTCCGGCGCTGCCACTGATGCGGTGCTTGACGGAGTCCTGCGTCTCGAAGAATTTCGTGAAGCCCAGCTTGCGGAGTTCACGCTCGAGGTCCGGCACCGGATAGTCCGGCAACAGGACTGTTGCGTCCTTGTTGACGTGCTTGGTGAGCGTCTCCGGATCGAAGTGGTCCTTGTGCAGGTGCGAGACGTACAGGTAGTCGACGTCGCCGAGAGCGTCCCAGTCGAGACCGGTGTTGTCCGGGAAGGGAACCCACGACGCGAAGTACGCGGGGTTCACCCACGGGTCACAGAGGATCGACCCCGCTTCGGTCTGGATGTGGAATCCGGCGTGTCCGACGCTGGTGATCTGCACTCGTCTGCCTCCTCGATAGACCTCGACAATCGTAACGAGAGGACGCCCCGGACCCACCCGGCGCACCACGGTTGTGGGCCGAAACACCTGGTATCGAGGACTGAATGCCCTAAATTGCCCGCCCGACCGCTCGGTCGAGGGCCTCGACCGCCGCGTCGAGTTCGGCGATCGTCACGGTGAGCGGCGGCCGGAACCGGATGCCCCGCTCACCGGTCGCGAGGAACAGGACGTGCTCGCGATCCCTCAACTCCGTCACCACGCGATCCCGGACCGCGGAGGTCGGCAGCGTGATCGCACACATCAGACCGCGGCCTCGGGGTTCGGTGACTGCGGCGTGCGCGGCCGCGAGTTCCTCCAACCGGGTGAGCAGATGCTGACCGCACAGCCGGGCCCGGTCGATCAGCCGGTCCTCTTCGATCACCTCGAGGATCCGCCGGGCCCGGACCATGTCGGTGAGGTTGCCGCCCCACGTCGAGTTGATCCGCGAGCTGACCTCGAAGACGTTGTCGTGGACCTCGTCGACGCGGCCCCCGGCCATGATCCCGCACACCTGGGTCTTCTTGCCGAACGCGACGACGTCGGGGTGCACGCCCATCTGCTGGTACGCCCACGCGGTGCCGGTGAGCCCACACCCGGTCTGCACCTCGTCGAAGATGAGCAGCGCGTCGTGCTCGACGCACAGGTCGTGCATGCGGTGGAAGAACTCGGGCCGGAAGTGGTGGTCGCCGCCCTCCCCCTGGATCGGTTCGGCGATGAAGCATGCGATGTCGTGCGGGTGGTCGGCGAACGCCCGACGCGCCTGCGCGAGTGCGCGCTCCTCCGCCGCTTCGACGTCCCGGCCGTCGGCGAGGTACGGCGCGTCGATGCGCGGCCACGCGAACTTGGGAAACCGCGCGATCTTGGCGGGGTCGGTATTGGTGAGCGACAGCGTGTAGCCGCTGCGGCCGTGGAACGCCTCGGTCAGATGCAGCACCCGGGTCCCTAGCGCCGGATCGCGTCGCGCCGACTCGTTGCGGCGGCTCTTCCAGTCGAACGCGACCTTGAGCGCGTTCTCCACCGCGAGGGTGCCGCCGTCGACGAAGAACAGGTGCGGCAGCGCGGGGTCGCCGAGGACGCGCGCGAACGTGTCGACGAAGCGCGCCATCGGGACGGTGTAGACGTCGGAGTTGCTGGGCTTGTTGATCGCGGCGGTGGCGAGTTCGTGGCGGAACTGACCGTCGTCGGCGAGCGCTGGATGGTTCATGCCGAGCGCCGATGACGCGAAGAAGCCGAACATGTCCAGATAGGCGGTGCCGTCGCGCTGATCGATCACGCTCACGCCGCGGGAGGCCTCGAGGTCGAGGACGAGGTCGAACCCGTCCGCGAGCATGTGCGCTCGGAGGACGTCGTGCACTCGCCCGGCCGGTAGGTCCGAGTCACCGGCCGCGGGGCGGACCGCGGTGCTCATACGAAAAGGCTACGTCAGCGTTCCGGCCCACGTCCGGCCATCGAGGCTCGTACGATCGAGGGGCGATGGCCGAAATCCACGAACTGCGGTCGAGATTCGCTGCGGCGCTGTCTCGCATGTACGGCCGCGAGGTGCCCGCCTACGCGACCCTGGTGGAGGTCACCGAACAGGTCAATGCGGACTTCCTGTCCGCGCATCCGGACTCGGCGGAGCGCCTCGGCAGCATCTCGCGGGTGACGGCGGAGCGGCACGGCGCGATCCGGGTCGGCACGCCCGCCGAGATGCACGACGTCGCGGTATTGTTCGCCGGGTTCGGCATGTATCCGGTCGGCTTCTACGACCTGCGCGAGGCCGCTCCCCCGGTGCCGGTGGTGTCGACCGCTTTCCGACCGATCGACCCCGACGAACTGGCGCGCAACCCGTTCCGGGTGTTCACGTCGATGCTGACCACATCGGATCGGCGCTTTTTCGACGCCGACCTGCAGCGCCAACTCGACGGCTTCCTGTCGCGTCGACGCCTGTTCCCCGACGTGCTGCTGTCGCTGGCCCGGCGGGCGGCCGACGACGGCGGTCTGGACGAGACGCAGGCGCAGCGGTTCGTCTCCCTCGCGACGTCGGTGTTCGAGTTGTCGCACGAACCGGTGGACCTCGGCTGGTACCGCGAACTGGAGCGGGTGTCGGCGGTGGCCGCGGACATCGGCGGGGTCACCGGCACCCACATCAACCACCTGACGCCGCGGGTGCTCGACATCGACGACCTGTACGCACGGATGGCGGCGCGCGGCATCGCGATGATCGACCGAATTCAGGGGCCGCCGCGGTGGGACGGACCGCCGGTGCTGCTGCGGCAGACATCGTTCCGGGCGCTGGCCGAACCACGCCGCTTCGCGCTGCCCGACGGCTCGGTCACCGACGGCGAACTCCGGGTGCGGTTCGGTGAGGTCGAGGCCCGCGGGATCGCGCTCACCGAGGCCGGTCGCGCGCTGTACGACGAGCTGCTGGATACGGATCCAGCGAACGTGAAAGGCATGTGGGACAGCAGGTTCCCACGATCGGAAGACGAACTCGAGAAGCACGAGTTCGCCTACTTCACGTATGACGACGGTGTGCGGGCACCCATCGTGTACGAGGACTTCCTACCGAAGTCGGCGGCCGGAATCTTCCGATCCAATCTCGATACCGACACGGCCTCCACGTCCGGAGAGCACGGCGCCGACTTCTCCCGCGCATCGCTGGCAGAGGCGATCGGCCGGGACATCCACGATCCCTACGAGCTGTATCGACGTCAGCAGGAGCAGTCAGGAGGACCCGGACGATGACACTTCCCGGCACCGGCGTGTTGGCGGGTCGCGCGATCGCGGCGCTCGGGCGTTGCGGTGCAACACTTCCCGAGATCGCGGGAGATGCAGGGCCTGCCCCGATCTCGGCGCGCACGCCCATCGACGGTTCCGTCCTCGCGTTCCTGCATCCCAGCACGTCCGCCGACGTCGACGCCGCGATCGGCCGCGCCGCCGAGGCGTTTTCGACATGGCGGACCGTGCCGGCCCCGAAGCGGGCCGCGGTGGTGCGCCGACTCGGTGAACTACTCACCGAACACAAGACCGACCTCGCCGATCTGGTCACCCTGGAGGCGGGCAAGATCCGTTCCGAGGCGCTCGGCGAGGTCCAGGAGATGATCGACATCTGCGAGTTCGCGGTGGGACTGTCCCGGCAGTTGTACGGGCGCACGATCGCGTCGGAGCGGCCGGGGCACCGATTGTCGGAGACGTGGCATCCCCTCGGTGTGGCGGCTGTGATCTCGGCGTTCAACTTCCCGGTCGCCGTGTGGTCGTGGAACACCGCGCTGGCGCTGGTGTGCGGCGATCCGGTGGTGTGGAAGCCGTCGGAGACCACGCCGCTCACGGCGCTCGCGTGCGACGCACTGCTCCACCGGGCGATCGCGGACTGCGACGCGCCCGCCGGATTGCACCACGTGGTGCTCGGCACCGCCGTCGTCGGCGAGCAGTTGGTCGACGACCCGAGGGTCGCCCTGGTGAGCGCCACCGGGTCGGTGCGGATGGGCCGGGCTGTCGCGCCGCGGGTGGCCGCACGGTTCGGCCGCTGCCTGCTGGAGTTGGGCGGCAACAATGCCGCGGTGGTGACGCCGTCGGCCGACCTGGACCTGACGGTGCGCGCGGTGGTCTTCGCGGCGGCAGGCACCGCGGGACAGCGCTGCACCACCCTGAGACGGCTGATCGTGCACCGCTCGATCGTCAACGACGTGACCAACCGAATCGCCGACGCGTACCGACAACTGCCGGTGGGCGATCCGTTCGACGACGGGGTCCTGGTGGGCCCGCTGATCTCCGGCGCCGCCTACCACGCGATGCACGCCGCCCTCGACACCGCACGCGCCGACGGCGGTGTGGTGGTGACCGGCGGCGAGCGGGTCGGCGCCGGCGGCTCGTTCTACGTCACGCCCGCGGTCGTCCGGATGCCGGCGCAGACCGCGATCGTGCGGGCCGAGACGTTCGCGCCGATCCTGTACGTGCTCGCGTACGACACCTTCGACGAGGCGATCGAACTGCACAACGGTGTTCCGCAGGGGCTCTCGTCAGCGATCTTCACCACCGACCAGCGCGAGGCCGAACGGTTCCTCGGCGCCGACGGTTCCGACTGCGGCATCGCGAACGTCAACATCGGGACGTCCGGCGCCGAGATCGGCGGCGCGTTCGGCGGCGAGAAGGACACCGGCGGTGGACGCGAATCCGGCTCGGACGCCTGGAAGTCGTACATGCGCCGCGCCACCAACACCGTCAACTACTCCGACGAACTCCCCCTCGCACAGGGTGTGGAGTTCGGCTAGCCGGCCTGCTCGTCGCGCCGCAACCGAGCGTCGTAGTCGGCGCGTGCGGTGGGGTCGACGCGGGTGAGGGCCCGTTTGCCGCCCACAGCGCGACGGATCATGCGCACCAACGGTTCCGGTGCTATCGCCAGGCCCAGGTCGAGGGCCGCAAGGTAGCCGGGCACCGGCGTCTCGGCGCGGCGGGTGCGAACCGTGCGGACGACGGCGTCGGCGATGTCTTCCGGATCCACGGTCGGCAGCCCCTTCCCGAGCGGGATGCCCGACGTGAGCGTGGTCCGAACGGCACTGGGCAGCACCGTGCTGACACTCACGCCGTGCTCGGCGAACTCGACACGCGCCGCCGACGAGAGTCCCACGGCCGCATACTTGCTGGCGTTGTACACGGCGAGTCCGGGGATCGCGATCTTCCCGGCCAGCGACGCGACGTTCACGACGTGCCCACAACCGCGCTCGATCATGCCGGGCACCACGGCGCGCATACCGTGGATCGGCCCCCACACATTGACGTCGATCGTCATCTCGCCGGTGGCATCCGACTCGTCGAGGAACCCGCCGACCGGCATGACTCCGGCGTTGTTGACGAGGATCTCGATCGGGCCCACCTCGGCGACGCATGCATCCCACGACGCACGCGATCGCACGTCCAGCACGTGCGCGGTGCCGAGACCGTCGGCCGCGGACTCGACTGCGGTCCGGTCGATGTCGGCGAGCGCCACGATCGCTCCGCGGGCCGCGAACGCCTTGGCGGTGGCTCGGCCGATGCCCCGGCCGGCGCCGGTCACGAGTACGCGCGCACCGGCGAGGGCGATGTCCGGATACCGGGTCACGACGACACCTCCGTAGACGTCAGGTAAGCGGATTCGTCGAAGTGCCGCAACCTGTTCCGCATGCGACCGGTCGACCACGGCCAGTTGAAACTGTTGCGGCCGTTGACGTCCAGGAAGTAACTCTGGCACCCACCGGCGTTGTAGACGGTCGTCCCCAACGCCTGTTGAACCTCGGCGTTGAACGCGGCCTGCACCTCGGGGCGGGTCTCCATGCGGGTCCACCCCGCCGAGCGCGCGGCGGCGATCGCGGCCGTCAGATAGTCGAGTTGCGCCTCGAGAATCATGAACGCCGACGTGTGCCCGGTGCCCAGCGCCGGGCCGAGCAGCACGAACGCGTTGGGGAACCCGGCCACGGTGGTGCCGAGATAGGCCCGCGGACTGCCCTTCCAGTGGTCGTCGAGACTGCGGCCGTGGCCGTCGAACACCCGTGATGCGATGGGCATGTCGAGGATGTGGAAGCCGGTGCCGAAGATGATGGCGTCCACCTCACGTTCCTGACCGTCGGCGCCGACCACGACGTTGCCCCGCACCTGTTGGACCGCGTTCGAGTGCACCTCGACATTGACCCGGTTCAGGGCCGGGTAGTACGTGTTGGACATCAGCAGGCGCTTGCAACCGAGGGTGTAGTCGGGGGTGAGCGATCGGCGCAGCTGCGGGTCGCGGATCTGTGCCCGTAATTGGGCGCGTCCGATCTGCTGGATCACCCGCAGGATCCACGGGTTGCGGAACCCGACACCGAGCGCTTCCATGATCCCGTACTGGATGCGCCGCAGGACATTCAGCGCACCGGGCACCGCGCCCATGACGGAGCGGACCGTGCCCGGCAACGCGGTGTCGGGCTTGGGCAGCACCCACTGGGCAGTGCGCTGATACAGGTGCAACTCGCCAACCGTCGGCGCGATTTCGGGAACGAACTGCACCGCCGACGCCCCCGTCCCGACGACGGCGACACGCTTGCCCGCCAGCTCGTAGTCGTGGTTCCAGCGCGACGAGTGGAACACCTCGCCGGTGAAGCCGTCGAGCCCAGGAATATCCGGGATGAGCGGCTGATTCCACGGGCCTGCAGCCGCGATGACCGCGTTCGCCGTGAACGTTCCGTTCGACGTCTCCAGCACCCACCGTCGCGCCGTCTCGTCCCACTGGGCCCGGACCAGTTCCGTGCCGAACCGGACGCGCTCGTGGACGCCGTGCTCCGATGCCGTCCGCTCGATGTACCCGCGGATCTCGTCCTGACCCGCGAACAGCCGACTCCAGTCGGAGTTGGGTGCGAACGAGTACGAGTACAGCGCCGACGGTACGTCGCACGCACACCCGGGATAGGTGTTGTCCCGCCAGGTCCCGCCGAGGGCGTCGCCCTTCTCCAGGACGACAACGTCATCGATCCCCATACGCTGCAGCCGGATCACGGCGCCGATGCCCGAGATCCCGGCACCGACGACGATCACCTCGTGATGGCGGGTCATGCACGAACTCCTGTCGTGAGGGCGCGTTCCACCGCGGTGCGGGTGCTACGCAGCGAGTGTTCGAGGGTGGCGAGCCGACGCCGGTCGTCCATGAAGTTGGGCCCCAGCACCGCGAGATCTTCGGCGGTTGCGTCGACGCGGATGACGCGCGTGCCGGCCGCCTCCAGCGCCGCACACTCTGCATCGAGTCCGGCGCTCATCCAGTTCCGCAGCATCAGGCGCTCGAGAACCGCCGCCCCGCTCGCCCGGATCCGGCCCTGAGAGGCCATCGGCGCCAGCACGATCACCTCGTCGAGTCCGCGACCGGCCAACAGGTCGGCCGATGCCGTGGACGCCGCACCGCCGTCGACGAACCGCCTGTCGTCGATTCGGACGGACGGCATCCAGCCCGGGATCGCCCACGACGCCCGCAACGCCTCCGACAGCGTCGCGTTCGGCGCCCCCTGCGCTCCGAACGCCACCCGCTCACCGGTGGCGTAGTCCATCGCGACCAGCCACGTGGCGGGGTGGGCAACCCAACCCCCGGCGTCCGCGACGCCCGTGGCGAGACGGTCCAGCCACCCCGCGTCTCCGCCGCCCTCCGGCAGCAACCCGCTCAGCCCGGTCACGGTGGGCAGGCCCCGCCGGAGCAGGCCTGGCGAGCCGAGACGCGGCTTCGGCAACGGAGGCAATCGTCCGGGCGCGCCCGCGAGGTGCGCTGCCAGTACCGGATGTATGGACTCCCCCAGTTGTATTGCAAGGATCTCGTCGACCCCGATCCCGCTGCCGAGCATCGTCACGAGTTCGGCGCCCGCCGACGTGCCGACGAGCGCGTCCGCGCCCCGGGGATCCCACCCGAGCGCGTCGCGTACCGCGACCAGCGCCGCGACGGTCCACGCGGCCCCCAGCGTTCCCCCGCACCCGATGACCAAGCCACGACTGAGATGTGTGTCACTCGACGTCATACTCAGAAACTAACAGCATTCAGATACCCGCGGTAGCCCAATGGTCGTGGAGAATGACCGCATGGCACGTTTGACCAGATCGGAGAGCCAAGCCCGCACCCGCGCGGATCTGCTCGCGACCGCCCGCGACCTGTTCCTCACCGACGGCTACGCGGCGACGTCGCTCGAGAAGGTCGCCGAGGCGGCCGGGTACTCCAAGGGCGCGGTCTACTCGAACTTCCGCGGCAAGAAAGAGTTGTGCCTCGAGGTCCTCGAACTGATCCACACGACGAAGTTCGAGGAGGTGGCGGTGATCGTCGCCGCCGACGGCGGACTGGACCAACTGCTCGACCGCATCCAGGACTGGGCAGAACACACCCTCGGAGACGTGGGCTGGACGATGCTCGAGTTCGAGTTCATCGCGGCCTGCCGACACGATCCCGAGGTCCAGGCGGCGCTGGCGTCGACGCTCGGGATGGCTCACGGAATGGTTCTGGCACTGGTCAATTCGCTCACCACAGCGACCGGCATCGAACTGCCACTGCCTCCCGACGACGCGGCGCGCAGCATCCTGAGCCTCGGCGTGGGGCTGGGGATCCAGCGCGCGATCGACCCGACCATCTCGGCACGCATCGTTACCGACAACCTGCGGGCCCTGCTACTCCGAGGCTCGCCCCTCCCCGACTCAGGGGCGAGCGTCGGCTCCTGACCGTCCTCCCGGCTCGGTCAGTAGAGCGTGGCGATGAAATCGAAAATGGCGGGCTGAACCACCGGGTTGTTGTTGGTGATTCCGGTTGCCGCACCGATCGCGCCACCGATCGCCGCGCCCGGAATGCAGCCGACGAACAGGAACAGCACACAGCCGACGACAGCTCCGACACCCGCGCCGATCTGCGCGTTCATCTGGCCGCCGTTGACCCAACCCTTCTCGATCTCGCCGACCATGTTGGAGTAGGCGTCCTGCCGGGCGTCCACGTTGTGCAGCGCACCCACTCCCTGCGCGGGGACCGCCGGCGTGAGGGTGAGCCTGTTCCCGTCGACGGACGGCACCAGGGGTACGTCGACACCTGCCACCCGGTAGGTGAGCGGGACCGTCCCGACCGTGGCGCCGGCCGGGTCGACGACGTCGACGGAGTTCCCGGCGACCCGGAAGGTGCCGGCATCGAGCACGGTGTCGAGCGACGTACCGTTCGCACCGATCTGCGTCTGGTAGTGGATCGCACCGGGAGTCGGCGGACCGGGCTCGGCATAGGCGGTACCCGTCGCGACACCGAGCGCGGCGATCGCAAGCACGGACACAGCAGCAGTCCTGTGGAGTTTCACGGGGAGCTCCCTCCTTGCGGGAAGACGGCCCCGACCTGGTCAAAGACCGTCCGGAACATCCATTAGACTAATGAGTGCAGGCCGGTCTGTACGGCCTTACCGAGATTCCTGACCGATTCTCGACCGACTTCGACGACGCGGGCCGTCGCCGATCCCGCAACGTCCGGGGATGTCCGATTCGACCGCATTTCCCTACCGCGCCAGAGGAATTCACGGCCGACGACATCGTGTTCTTCGCCGGCCGCGACGATCGAACGCTCGACCAGGCGCTCGAGGACGCGGATCTCCTCGTCAGCTGTCCGCATTCGGGCTACCGGATCCCCGAGGAACTGGCGCCGTTCCTCGCACCCGAGTTCACCCGACGCCTGCAGTTCGATTTCACCGACATGTCCACCGGCCCGATCGTGCGGCGCTGGGCTGGCGGAGACGTTCATCGCGGTGGCCGACCGTGGGCTCGGCGTCTACGAACGGACCCGCGATGGCCTGCTCGCCCGGATGACGGAGTTGGCGCTGACGCGCGGGCGTGACTTCACCACATTGTCGTTCCACGACACCACGAACCACACGACCCGACGCGACGGCGCCGTGAACGTGCCACGCCCGGAGACCGACCTGTTGCCCGACGTCGTTGCGCTGTCGAATCGCGGTGATCGCGAAAGTAATCCGCGCGGCGACAATCCGGTCACGATCGGCGACGAGGCTACGACCGAACTGATGGAAGCGGGTGTCGACTGGCCCATCGCCGCTCCCGACCGAATCGACCGCCTCGCCCACGCGTGCAAGGCGAGCTCGGATCTCTACCGCGCGATGTAGCGCCATCCAGTCGCTCAGAACGGAGGCGACTCAGCCGCATCCGCCCCAGTGTCCTTGGGACTCGAAGTGGAGCGAGGCCCACACCTCGACCGAATCGTCCCGGGATTCCGCGTTCGCCGGCGCGCGCGGGGTCGCGCAGCAGGCGAAACACGCGCATCGAGCAGATACTCGATGTCGGCCTCGACTGCCGACGGCCGGAGTCGTTGCAGCGTATGCGCATCTGTGAGCCGGGCGAGCAATGCTGGATGGACGCCGGAATGCAGGTCTGGTTCCACGGGATCGGCGAACGGCCCCTGGGGCGTCGTGACGGTGACCCGTCCCGCTGGATCTGCCCATTCCAGCCGACCGCCACCGATCTGCCGTACGGACCAGTCGCCGAGAGTCTTCAGCCGGTGATGAGTCCGGCACAGGCACGCCAGGTTGTCCTCGACGGTGAGCCCGCCGCGTTCGGGGTTTTCGTGCCCGAACGGGATCGTGTGGTCAATGTCGCAATTCTGCGCGGGAACAACACAATTCGGGAACCGGCACAGTCCGTCCCTCGTGCGGACGACGTCCGCAAGTTGCGCGCCGGGGCGGTACGTCCGTTCCCGTCGCCACCGCTGGGTCCGTTCCGACACGACGGCCGGCGGTGTTCCCGGTCGCGGGCAAGTGCGCCCGACACCGGCAATCGAGCCGGGAGGTCTCGCGCCGGCGGGTTGTTCTCGACCCAACCGTGCCCGATCCCGTTCAGTGAGCGTGAGGACCTGTCTCCAGGTCGCGTCGGCAGCGAGATCACGAGCCAGGTCCGCATCGATCGGTCCGTGCCCGAACAGGAACCCCGGCCGATCATCCAACCCGAGCAGCGTCGTGGCGTTCACGCCCACCAGTAGCTGCACCCTTACCCCGGAGCGGGGCTGAGGATCTGAAGTGGCGGTGCAATCCGAACGTCCGCATGTACACGTGAGCCCACCGTGCCCCTCAGCGAGTGCCACCAGCGCGTCAGCGCGCCGTTGCGGGTGCGTCCGTGGATCGCGCGCGCACACCCCGAAAGCCATCGCCCGCAGCCGCTCGGCGAGGATCCGGCCTCCGGCTGCAGGCACCACGCCCTCGACACCGGACATCCCGTCCTCGCCGGCAACTACCCGCACGTCGCGGTCTCGCTCGGCGCTGCGACGGCGCTCACGAACTCCGTCCGGGTCGAGTCGGGCGATCAGTCGACGCGCCCGCGCCCGCAGCCGCGTTGTCGACATCCGCCCGGCCCCGTCGAGCAACAACCGTTCGATCTCGACGAGTTTGTCGTCGGAGACGTTCGCCAAGACCTCCGCCAGCGCATACGTCTTGACGAGATCGATTCGCCCCGCACGGAAATACGCACCGACCAGGTGCAATCGCCACCGCAGCTCGCACCCGAGTCCGATCATGCGCCGCGCTGCAGGCTCGGTCAGTCCGAGAATGCTCGCGACCTCGACGTGCACGAACTCGCCCTGGTGGGCCTCGTTCCGCCCGGCCCGCGCGTCCTCCTCGCATCGCGCCACGAACAGCGTGGTGACCGCGTCGATCTCGCAATACTGTTCACGGGCAATCCGCGCGTGTCGCTCCTGCAGACCCACTGCCGGATCGCCCAACGCGCCTCCGCCCGCCACCCCCGTATCGAACATGCATTCGATGCTAGCGGTACCCTCCGACAAGATCGTCAGCCCAGCAACAGACCCAGCCCGGCACCCGCGGCGACGGTCGTGACGGCCAGGACGATGGTGGGCACGAAGAACGAGTGGTCGACTGGCTGGTGGTGAGTTCAACGTCTCCATGCCGCCCCGCCCGTCGTAGGTGAAGACCGATCGTTCTTGTGTTTGTTCCGGAAAGTACTACGCGGACAGCGCGGCCGGACGGATCTCAGCGCCTGTCGGTGGCGGCGGGCAAGATGGTTCGCATGGACGCCGTCCTCGACCGTTTCTCCGCGCCCACCCGGGAGTGGTTCGACGGCGCCTTCGACGCCCCCACGGCCGCCCAGTTGGGCGCGTGGGATTCCATTGCGAGCGGGGCGCACACCCTCGTCGTCGCGCCCACCGGTTCGGGCAAGACGCTGTCGGCCTTCCTGTGGGCACTCGACAGGCTGGCGACGGCGACCGACGACGCGGATCGCACCACGCGGGTCCTCTATATCTCGCCGCTCAAGGCGCTCGGCGTCGACGTCGAGCGGAACCTGCGGGCGCCGCTGGTCGGCATCACCCAGACCGCGAAGCGCCTAGGCTTCGAGCCACCCGAGGTCCGCGTGGGCGTCCGCTCGGGCGACACCCCCGCAGGCGAGCGCCGCAAGCTGATCAAGACGCCGCCCGACATTCTCATCACCACTCCCGAGTCCCTGTTCCTGATGCTCACGTCGGCGGCGCGCGAGACACTCGCCGGGGTCGAGACCGTCATCGTCGACGAGGTTCACGCCGTGGCCGGCACCAAGCGCGGCGCGCACTTGGCGTTGTCGCTCGAACGCCTCGACCTGCTGCGCGACAAGCCGGTCCAGCGCATCGGACTGTCCGCGACGGTGCGACCGCACGAGGAGGTGGGCCGCTTCCTCGCGGGCGCGGCACCGATCCGCATCGTGGCGCCGCCGGCCGCCAAGACGTTCGATCTCACGGTGCGGGTCCCGGTCGAGGACATGACCGAACTCGGTATCGCGGAACCAGATCCGGACTCGATGTCGCCGACTCCGCAGTCCGGGTCGATCTGGCCGCACGTCGAGGAACAGATCGTGGATCTGATTCTCGAGCACCGTTCGTCGATCGTGTTCGCGAACTCTCGCCGTCTCGCCGAGAAACTGACCGCGCGCCTCAACGAGATCTACGCCGAACGCCTCGGTGGCACCGTCGAGAAGCAGGGCAAGCCGCCCGCGCAGATCGGGGCGCCCACCGAGGTCAACTACGGCGCCGATCCCCTGCTCGCGCGGGCCCACCACGGGTCGGTCAGCAAGGACCAGCGCGCGATCATCGAGGACGACCTCAAGTCCGGACGCCTGCGCTGCGTCGTCGCCACCAGCAGCCTCGAGCTCGGAATCGACATGGGCGCCGTCGATCTCGTCGTTCAGGTGGAGGCGCCGCCCTCGGTCGCCAGTGGTCTGCAGCGCGTCGGCCGCGCCGGACACCAGGTGGGCGAGATCTCCCGCGGCGTGTTGTTCCCCAAGCACCGCACCGACCTCATCCACTGCGCCGTCACCGTCGAACGTATGACCAGCGGGAAGATCGAGGCCCTCGAAATCCCCGCCAATCCGCTCGACATCCTCGCGCAGCAGACGGTCGCCGCCACCGCGCTCGAGCCGATCGACGTCGAGCACTGGTATGACGTGGTCCGTCGGAGCGGGTCGTTCGCGACCCTGCCGCGCTCGGCGTACGAGTCGACGCTCGACCTGCTCGCCGGCCGCTACCCGTCCGACGAGTTCGCCGAGCTGCGACCGCGACTGGTGTGGGACCGCGACGCCGGCACCCTCACCGGACGCCCGGGGTCGCAGCGCCTTGCGGTGACGTCGGGCGGCGCGATCCCCGATCGCGGCCTGTTCGCCGTCTACATGGTGGGTGAGCGGCAGTCCAGAGTGGGTGAACTCGACGAGGAGATGGTCTACGAGTCCCGTGTCGGCGACGTGTTCGCGCTCGGCGCGACCAGTTGGCGGATCGAGGAGATCACATTCGACCGGGTCCTCGTCAGTCCCGCCTACGGACTGCCCGGACGTCTCCCGTTCTGGCACGGCGACGGTCTGGGCCGGCCCGCCGAACTCGGTGAGGCCCTGGGCGGGTTCCTGCGCGAGTTGTCCACCAGCACACCGGACGAGGTCGCATCGCGCTGTGTGGCCGCCGGGCTCGACACGAATGCCACCACCAACCTCGCGGCTCTGGTCTCGGACCAGCAGCAGGCCACCGGACGCGTGCCCACCGACAAGACGCTGGTGGTCGAGCGCTTCCGAGACGAACTCGGTGACTGGCGTCTGGTCCTGCACTCGCCGTACGGCCTGCGCGTGCACGCGCCGTGGGCGCTCGCGGTCGGGGCCCGTCTTCGGGAACGGTTCGGCGTCGACGCCGCGCCGACCGCCTCCGACGACGGCATCATCGTGCGTCTGCCAGACACCGAGGACACCCCGCCCGGTGCGGAATTGTTCGCGTTCGAGCGCGACGAGATCGAGGACATCGTCACCGACGAGGTGGGCGGCTCAGCGCTGTTCGCGTCGCGGTTCCGTGAATGTGCCGCGCGGGCACTGCTGCTACCGCGCCGCACTCCGGGCAAGCGGGCACCGCTGTGGCAGCAGCGGCAGCGGTCGGCGCAACTGCTCGACGTCGCCCGCAAGTACCCCACGTTCCCGATACTGCTCGAGACGGTCCGTGAATGCCTGCAGGACGTCTACGACCTGCCCGCGCTGCGAGACCTGTTCGGGCGCATCGGTCGTCGGCAGATCCGGATAGTCGAGGTCGAGACGGCAACGCCGTCGCCGTTCGCGAGTGCGCTGCTGTTCGACTACGTCGGCGCGTTCATGTACGAGGGCGACAGCCCGCTCGCCGAACGCCGTGCCGCCGCACTGTCGCTCGATTCGACGCTGCTGGCCGAGCTGCTCGGTCGCGTCGAACTGCGCGAGCTCCTCGACGCCGACGTCATCGCGAAGGCCGAACACGAACTGCAACGCCTGGTCCCGGACTGGCGCGCGCGTGACAAGGAGGGCGTGGCCGACCTGCTGCGCCTGCTCGGCCCGCTCACCACCGACGAGGCCGCGGCGCGTTCGACGTCCGACCCGACGCCGTGGCTCACCGAACTCGTCGACCACCGCCGCGCCCTGCATGTCTCGTTCGCGGGACGTCAATGGTGGACGGCGATCGAGGACGCGGCTCGCCTGCGCGACGGACTCGGCGTGCCGCTCCCCATCGGCACGCCGGCCGCGTTCATCGAACCCGTCGACGACCCCCTGGGTGATTTGCTCGCCCGCTTCGCCCGCACCCACGGACCGTTCACGCTCGCCGAGGCGGCCGAACGGTTCGGGATCGGCCCGGCGGTAGCCCGAGATGTGCTGGTCCGTCTCGCGAACGAGAAACGTGTCGTGGAAGGCGAGTTCCGCCCCGGCGCGTCGGGCAACGAATGGTGTGACGCCGAGGTGCTGCGCCGCCTGCGCCGACGGTCCCTCGCCGCCGCGCGCGAAGAGGTCGAACCGGTGAGCACCGCGACGCTGGGCCGTTTCCTGCCCAGTTGGCAGCACGTCGGCGGGGCGCTGCGCGGGCTCGACGGCGTCGTCACCGTCGTGGAACAGCTTGCGGGCGTGCCGGTTCCCGCATCGGCGCTCGAATCACTGATCCTCGGATCCCGGGTGCGGGACTACTCCCCCGCGATGCTCGACGAACTCACCGCCACCGGTGAGGTGCTGTGGTCGGGGGCCGGGCAGATCTCCGGCAAGGACGGCTGGGTGAGCCTGCACCTGGCCGAGTCGTCGCCGCTCACTCTCGCCGAACCCGACGATATCGAGCTCACCGACGTCCACCGCAGCATCCTCGACGCGCTCGCCGGCGGCGGCGCGTACTTCTTCCGGCAGCTGTCGGACACGTTGGGTGCCGGGGGCCTGACCCCCTCCGGTGGCGTCGACGACGCCGTACTCACCACCGCGCTGTGGGATCTGGTGTGGGCCGGGTACCTCGGCAACGACACGCTGGCCCCCGTGCGGGCGCTGCTGTCCGCCACCTCCCGCTCCACGCCCAGTCACCGCACGCCACGCCGCGCACCCCGCGCGCATGCGTATCGCCGCCTCGGACGTCCCACGATGCCCACGCGGACCGGTCCGCCAACCGCGGGTGGTCGCTGGTCGCTGCTCCCCGAACCCGAACGGGACCCGACGCTGCGGGCGCACGCAACGGCGGACCTGCTGCTCGAGCGGTACGGCATCGTCACCCGCGGCTCGGTGGTCAGCGAGAACGTGCCCGGCGGATTCGCCCTGATGTACAAGGTGCTGCGCGGCTTCGAGGACGGCGGACGCTGTCGGCGTGGCTATTTCGTCGACACGCTCGGTGGAGCGCAGTTCTCGATCCCCGATGTCGTCGACCGCCTGCGGACGTACAGCGAGTCGATCGAGGGCCGCCACGCGGCCGCCCCCACCGTCACCCTCGCGGCGTGCGATCCGGCGAACCCGTACGGCGCTGCGCTCCCGTGGCCGCCGACGATGTCCGGCAGCAAGAATCCCGACGCCCCGAAACATCGCCCGGGCCGCAAGGCCGGTGGCCTCGTGGTCCTCGTCGAGGGCGAGTTGGTGTTGTTCGTCGAACGCGGCGGCCGCACCGTGCTCACGTTCACCGACGACGTCGGTGCACTGCGCACCGCCGCCGAATCCCTGGCCGCCACCGTCAAGCGCGGCGGCATCGACAAGGTCGTCGTCGAGAAGGTCGACGGAGTCACCATCCACGGCAACGACTTCGCCCCCCTGCTCACCGAGGTGGGATTCTCGGCGACGCCGCGCGGGTTCCGATTGCGGGCGTGAGCTGATGCCCGAAGGCGACACCGTCTGGCAGGCCGCACGCCGCCTCGACGCCGCACTGACCGGTCACACCCTGACCGAGTGCGACATCCGCGTGCCCCGCTACGCGACCGTCGACCTGTCCGGCGAGAAGGTCGACTCGGTCGTGGCGCGCGGCAAGCACCTCCTCGCGCGCGTCGGCGAGCACACGATCCACACCCATCTGAAGATGGAGGGCGCGTGGCACGTGTATCCGCGCGGCGCCCGCTGGAAGCGCCCCGCACACCAAGCACGCATCATCCTCGGCACCGAAGACACTGTCGCCGTGGGATTCTCACTCGGCATCACCGAGGTGGTCGGCCGCAACGAAGAAGAGAGCATCGTCGGTCACCTGGGTCCGGACCTGCTCGGCCCCGACTGGAACGCTGCGATCGCGACCGCAAACCTCGCTGCGGCAGGCAACCGTCCGATCGGTGCGGCGCTGCTGGACCAGCGGATCATCGCGGGCATCGGCAACGTGTACCGCAACGAGATCTGCTTCCTGCGCGGCGTCGACCCACGCTCCCCCACCGACCGAGTGCCGGATCTACCCAAGGTGGTCGACCTCGCGCACCGACTGCTGCAGGCCAACCGCGACCGCGTCGTTCGCGTCACCACCGGCGACCGTCGGCCCGGCCGCCGGGGCTGGGTGTACGGGCGCGGAGGCAATCCGTGCCTGCGGTGCGGCACGCTGATCGTGGCCGACGAGTTCGGCGAGGAACCCGGGCGCGAGCGCTCGATCTTCTACTGCCCCAACTGTCAGCCGATGCGCTGACCGGCGGTGTCGAGCAGCGCGACGCAGTGCGCGACGAACCGCTCCCGGGACGTGACGATCGTGCCGTCGAGGTAGCCGATGAACAGGCTCGTGAGTGCACCCACCAATCCGACGGCGGTCATCTGCCGCTCGTCGGGGTCGGCGATCCGCGAGAGTTGTTCGTGCACCAGGAGAACGAAGGCCGGGGCGAGCTCCAATCCCCGGCCACCCAGGGCGGGTTCGGTGAGCGGTGCGAGGAGCAGGACCCGACCGCGCGCGGGATCGTCGACCATCAACTCGACGAACGCCGACACCGCCGCGGCCGCCCGCTCGCGGGGCGATCCGGACGACGCAACGGCCTCCACCAGCGCGTCGTGCGCCTGCCGGCCGACGTCCTCGTACACCGCGCGCACGAATTCGTCACGGTCGGCGAAGCTCTCGTAGAAGTAGCGCTCGGTGAGCGCGGACGCCCGGCACACGGCTCGGACGCTGACGGCCGCGCCGCCCTCCGCACCGAGCAGGTCGATCCCGGCGGCCAGCAGCGCATCGCGCCGGGCGGCACGGCGCTCCTCCATGCCGGTCCCGGCCCACGTCCGCCGCTGCGTACTCAACTGCCCTCCAGGTCTTGACCGAGTTCCGCTCCCGATCCTAATCTGACAACGGGTGTAGTCAGAATCTTCGCGGAAGGCGGCAATTCGTGGCACGAACGGAGGCTCCGACACCGGTCCCCCTGGGTCCGGACTCACTGACGTGGCGCTACTTCGGTGACTGGCGCGGCATGTTGCAGGGGCTGTGGGCCGGGTCGATGCAGAACATGCACCCCGGACTCGGCGCCGGCGTCGAACAGCATTCCCGGTTCTTCGAGGAACGGTGGGAGCGCCTCTTCCGTTCGCTGTATCCCATCGGCGGTGTCGTGTTCGACGGCGATCGTGCCCGGATGACGGCCGAAGAGGTCCGCGACTATCACCGGGACATCAAGGGCGTCGACGCGCAGGGCCGGCGGTACCACGCACTCGATCCGGACACGTTCTACTGGGCACACGCGACGTTCTTCATGGGCACGATCCTCACTGCTGACAACTTCATGGGCGGCATCACCGAGGACCAGAAACGGCAACTGTTCACCGAACACATCCAGTGGTACCGGCTCTACGGGATGAGCATGCGTCCCGTCCCGCAGACGTGGGAAGACTTCCAGCGGTACTGGGACCACATGTGCCGCAACGTCCTCGAGGACAACAAGGCGACGCGTGACGTACTGGACCTGTCCGACATCGGCCGGCCGCCGTTCCTGCTGTGGGTGCCCGAACCCCTGTGGCGCCTCGCCCGCGTCCCGGTGTCGAAGGGGTTCGTGTGGCTCACGGTCGGGATGTACGACCCGCCCGTGCGCGATCTGCTCGGCTACCGCTGGGGCCCCGTCGGCGCGTTCGTGCACCGACGCATCGGACGCCTCGTGAACACAGTCTTCCGCCTCGTCCCGGAGCGCCGGCGCAAACATCCGCGGGCGCGCGGCGGCGTCGACCGGGTGAGCGGTCGCAGTCCCGTCGACACGCCGCTGATCCACACCCCGGCGAGGAATCTGCCACCGCTCGCTCACCGCGACGATCCGAGCCACTACGTCCCGCCGGTGAGCTGAGGTGTGACACGCTCGGGAGCATGGAATCGGACCTGCGCACCATCTTGCATCGCCCGCTGCTCAGCCGGTCCGAACCGCTGGACAAGGACAACGCCGCGAGCCGGATCAGCGCATACGTCTACGGCAACATCCTGATCCTCGCTGCGCTGATTCCGGAAACCATCTCGCGCAGCGATTCCCGCACGATCGCCGTCGTCGCCGGCACCGCGATCTCGACCTTCATCGCGCACGCCTTCGCGGAGGGTGTCGGCAAGTCGGTCCGCTCCGGGCGCCAGCTGACCCCCGCCGAACGTTTCGCCGAGCTACGAGACTCGGTACCCGTGCTCAGTTCGGCGGTGGTACCGATCGTCGTGCTGGGTACCGCGTACTTCGGCTGGCTCGAACCGTTCACTGCACAGGTGATCGCCGAGGTCGCGATCCTGGTGCGTATCGCATCGATGGTCTTCGTCATCACCCGTCTGCGCGGCGAACGCCCGTCCGGCTACACCTTGGTCGCGGCGGCGGCGCTGGCTGTCGTGGCCACGGCGATCGTCGTTCTCAAGGTCGTACTGACCCATTAGGCACGGTGCCGGGCACCGGTTCGAGAATCTCCGCCCGCGCCTCGGGTGCCGCGGCACGCAGAGCGTCGGCGGACAGGTCGTCCGGCTGTGCCTGCGAGAGCACCTCGGCATCGACCCGCGCCCGATACGTCTCGACCTCGCGGTCGATCGCGGCGTCGTCCCAGCCCAGGATCGGCGCGACCAGTCTGGCCACCTGCTCGGCGCAGTTCACGCCGCGATGCGAGTACTCGATCGAGATGCGGGTACGGCGGGCGAGGATGTCCTCGAGATGCAGAGCACCCTCCGCCGCGGCCGCGTACACGGCCTCCGCCTGCAGGTAGTCGGGCGCGTCGGTGATCGGCTGCAGCAGTTCGGGCGACTCCTTGCCCGGCGCGAGAACCTCGTCGATCAGCGAGCCGTAGCGGCCCAGCAGATGCTTGATCCGGTACGGGTGCAGCCCGTACAACTGCCCGAGGTGGACGGCCTGGTTCACCAGCGCGAAGTAGCCGTCCGCGCCGACCAGCGGCACCTTCTCCGTGATGGAAGATGCCACCGCGGCCGGGAGGTCCTCCGCCGCCAGGTCGACGGCGTCCTTGCCCATCACGCGGTATGTCGTGTACTTGCCGCCGGCAATGGCGATCAGGCCCGGAGCCACCCGTGCCACGGCGTGCTCTCGCGACAGCTTGGACGTCTCGTCGCTCTCCCCCGCCAGCAGCGGACGCAGGCCGGCGTAGACGCCGTCGATGTCGTCGTGGGTGATCGGCGTGACCAGCGCTTTGTTGATGTGACCGAGGATGTAGTCGATATCGGCCTCGGTCGCCGCGGGGTGCGCGAGGTCGAGATTCCAGTCGGTGTCCGTGGTGCCGATGATCCAGTGGTTGCCCCACGGGATGACGAACAGGACGGACTTCTCCGTACGCAGGATGATCGCGGAGTCGCTCACGATGCGATCGCGCGGAACCACGATGTGCACGCCCTTGGACGCCCGCACCCGGAACCTGCCTCGCTGGTGTGAGAGCGCCTGGATCTCGTCGGTCCACACGCCCGTCGCGTTGATGACGACGTGGCCCTTGACCTCCGTGGTCGCGCCGCTCTCCGAATCCCGGACCCGCACACCGGACACCCGATCGGCCTCGCGCAGGAAACCCACCACCTGGGTGGACGTCCGGACCACCGCGCCGTAGTGCGCCGCGGTCCGCGCGACCGTCATCGTGTGGCGGGCGTCGTCGACGACGGTGTCGAAGTAGCGGATTCCGCCGATCAAGGCGTTGCGCTTGAGTCCGGGCGCCATCCGCAGCGCCCCGGCCCGTGTCAGATGCTTCTGTGCGGGAACGGACTTCGCGCCGCCCATCCGGTCGTACAGGAGGAACCCGGCCGCCATGTACGGTCGCTCCCACCCGCGATGCGTCAGCGGGAAGAGGAACTTCAGCGGCTTGACGAGGTGCGGTGCGAGCGTCGACATCGACAGCTCGCGCTCGTGCAGCGCCTCGGCCACGAGACCGAACTCGAGCTGTTCGAGGTAGCGCAGGCCACCGTGGAACATCTTCGACGAGCGGGACGACGTGCCCGACGCGAAATCCCGCGCCTCGACGAGGGCGACCTTGAGCCCGCGCGTCGCCGCATCGAGGGCCGCGCCCACACCGACGACGCCGCCACCGATCACCACCACGTCGAACTGCTCGGTCCCCAACTGCTCCCAGGCCTGTTCCCGCTGCTGCGGACCCAGGAATTGCACACCAGGCTGCTTGTCCAACTCGGTCTCCCGTGGTTGTCGGCGAATCTGGTCTCAGGCTAGTAGCTTCGTGGCCAGACTGCCCGAGAGACGAGGATGACCGTGACCCAGTACATCGCCGCGATCGACCAGGGAACCACCTCGAGTCGCTGCATGATCTTCGATCACGACGGTCGGGTTGTCGGCGTCGCGCAGAAGGAACACGACCAGATCTTCCCGGAACCGGGCTGGGTGGAACACGACCCCGAGGAGATCTGGAACAACACGCGCGAGATGGTCGGGTCGGTTCTCGCCAAGACCGATCTCATGGCCAAGGACATCGCCGCGGTGGGCATCACCAACCAGCGCGAGACCACGGTGGTGTGGGATCGCGAGACCGGCAAACCCGTCTACAACGCGATCGTCTGGCAGGACACCCGTACCGACCAGCTGTGCGACGAACTGGCCGGCGACGAGGGCCGAGGGCGCTTCCGCGAGACCACCGGGCTGCCCCTCTCGACCTACTTCTCGGGCCCGAAGGTGCGCTGGATACTCGACAACGTGGACGGGGCCCGCGAACGCGCGGAGGCCGGCGAACTGTGCTTCGGCACCATCGACTCCTGGGTCATCTGGAATCTCACCGGCGGTCTGCACATCACCGACGTCACCAACGCGTCCCGCACCCTGCTGATGGATCTCGAGACGCTCGACTGGGACCACGACATCTGCGAGGCGATGGGCATCCCCGTCTCGATGCTGCCCGAGATCCGCAGTTCGTCCGAGGTGTACGGCGACTTGGCGCTGCCCGGGATCTCGGCGGGCATCCCGATCGCGGGGATCCTCGGCGATCAGCAGGCCGCGACGTTCGGGCAGGCGTGCCTGTCGGAGGGCGAGGCCAAGAACACGTACGGCACCGGGAACTTTCTGCTGCTCAACACCGGCGCCGAGAAGGTCCACAGCGAGCACGGACTGCTCACCACAGTCTGTTACAAGCTCGGCGACAAGCCCGCGGTCTATGCACTCGAGGGTTCGGTCGCCGTCACCGGATCGCTGGTGCAGTGGCTGCGCGACAACCTGGGGATCATCAAGTCCGCCAAGGATATCGAGCCGCTCGCACAGACGGTCGACGACAACGGCGGCGCGTACTTCGTGCCGGCGTTCTCGGGACTGTTCGCACCGCGGTGGCGCCCCGACGCGCGCGGCGTCATCGCCGGGCTCACCCGGTTCGTCAACAAGGGACACCTCGCCCGCGCCGCGCTCGAAGCCACCGCGTACCAGACCCGCGAGGTCATCGAGGCGATGCGCGCCGACTCCGGCGTCGAACTGACTTCACTGAAGGTCGACGGCGGGATGGTCGTCAACGAGACGCTCATGCAGTTCCAATCCGACATCCTCGGCGTACCGGTCACCCGTCCGGTGGTGAACGAAACCACCGCTCTCGGTGCCGCATACGCGGCGGGTCTCGCGGTCGGTTTCTGGAAGAGCGAGGACGAGATCCGCGACAACTGGGCCGCGGACAAGACCTGGGAACCGCAGATGGACGACGCCGAGCGCGAGCGCCTCTACACCGGGTGGAACAAGGCCGTCGAACGCACCTACGACTGGACCACGGAGGACAAGCCGTCGTAATCCGGCCGTCCCGCGAGCGTGAACGTCTCGTGGGCCGCCCGCAGGCGCTCGACGCCCTCGGCCAGGACCGTCTCGTCGTAGGTCGCGAAGCACAACCGGGCCGCATGCGGGTGGGCGCTGGCGACGCCGAACGCAGCACCGGGCACGAACGCGACACCGCGTTCGACGGCGGTGTCGAGGAGGCGGGCGGTGTCGGTGCCGTCGGTGAACTCGATCCAGCAGAACATGCCGCCGTGCACCGTGGCGTGCGAGACCCGGTCGCCGAACGCCCCTTCCAGCGACTCGACGAGGGCACGCGCGCGCCCCGCGCACGCCGCCCGCACCTTGGCGAGATGCCTGTCGAGCCAGGCGTCGTCGCCGAGCAGTTCGGCCGCGATCTGCTGGGTCAGTGACGACCCGCACAGGTCCGCACCCTGCTTGAGTAGCTCGACGGCCTCGCACACGCGACGGTCGCCGTGCAGCCAGCCGATCCGCAGGGCCGGCGCGAGAGTCTTCGACCCGCTGGACAGCCGGATCACCCGGTCGGAGTGTGTCGCGATCGGCGCCGGCGCAGGCGCGTCGAACCACAACTCGCCGTATGGATCGTCCTCGATGATCCAGAAGCCGTACCGGTCGGCGAGCAGGGCCAGGTGAGCCCGACGCTCCGCGGACAGCACGACGCCGCGCGGGTTGTGGAAGTTACTGACGGTGTGAACGACTTTCGGTCGCAATCCTTCTCGCAGCGCCCGCTCGAGGGCAGCGGTGTCCATGCCGTCCGCATCGAGCGCGACGGGCACCAGCGCCGCCTGCGCGATGCGGAACACCTGCAGCGCACCGGTGTAGCCGGGTTCCTCGACCACCACGGTGTCGCCCGGGTCGAGCAGCACCTGCGCCAGCAAGCTCAGCGCCTGCTGCGAGCCGTGGGTGATCACCACTTCGGACGGATCGACGCGTCGGCCGATCTTGCTGCTCTCCCGGGCGGCGACGGCCACGCGCAACGGGGCCCAGCCGGACGTCTCGCCGTACTGGACGGAGCGCGGATCGGCGAGCGCGCGCTGCGCGGCGTCGGCAATTCGTTCGCGCGGAACGAGTTCGGTGGCCGGAAGGCCACCAGCGAGGCTGATCACCTCGGGTCGGGCGGTGAGGGTCAGCAGGTCGCGGATGGCCGAGCTACGCAGCTCGGACATCCGCGACGACAACGAGGGGGACGTATCGAACGCCATGGAATCAACTCCGCGGTCGACGGGTGCGCCGTCGCTGGGCGACAGCGTGAGGACGAAGGCAGGAACACCCAGATCGTCCCGGGTCGACGGGGCGGAGAGCGATGCGAGGGGCCGATGGTTCTCGGCCCCTCGCATCATTTCACAGTCGGTCCACCATATGGAAATTGCGTCTCAGATGTCAGGATCGAACCGGATCAGTCCAGGTCGTCGTGGCGCATCAGCTGACGCGACGCCTCGGTGATCGAGCCCGACAGCGACGGGTACACCGAGAAGGTCTGCGCCAGGTCGTTCACGGTGAGGTTGTTCTGGACCGCGATCGCGATGGGCAGGATCAGCTCCGACGCGCTCGCCGCGACCACGACGCCGCCGATGACGACACCGGTGGCCGGACGGCAGAAGATCTTCACGAAGCCGCGGCGCAGGCCGGACATCTTGGCGCGCGGGTTGGTGTTGAGCGGCAGCATGACGGTGCGAGCGGGGACCTCGCCGTTGTCGATGGCCGCCTGGCTCACGCCGACGTTGGCGATCTCGGGACGCGTGAAGACGGCCGAGGCCACCGTCTTGAGCTTGATCGGGCTCACGCCCTCGCCGAGCGCGTGGTACATCGCGATGCGGCCCTGCATCGCGGCGACCGACGCGAGCGGCAGCAGGCCGGTGCAGTCACCGGCGGCGTAGACACCCGACACCGTGGTCCGCGAGACGCGGTCGACCCGCAGATAGCCACCGTTGTCGAGTTCGATGCCGACCTTCTCGAGTCCGAGACCGTCGGTGTTGGGGGTGGAACCGACCGCCATGAGCGCGTGGCTGCCGTGCACGGTGCGACCGTCCGACAGCTTGACGACGACCCCGCCGTCCTCCGTCCGCTCGACGGCGTCGGCCCGTGCGTGCTTGACGAGCGTCACACCCCGCTCGCTCAGAACGTCCTCGAGAACCAGCGCGGCGTCGGCGTCCTCGTGCGGCATGACGCGGTCGCGGCTCGACACGAGCGTGACCTTGACGCCCATCTCGGTGTACGCGGACACGAACTCGGCACCCGTGACACCGGAGCCGACGACCACCAGGTGCGACGGCAACTCGTCGAGGTCGTACAGGTGGCGCCACGTGAGGATTCGCTCGCCGTCCGGCACGGCACCGGGCAGCACGCGCGGACTGGCACCGGTCGCGATCAGGACGACGTCGGCGTCGAGAACCTTCTCCTCACCGGTGCTGAGCGTCGCACGGACCTGGTGCGCGGCCATGCCGATCTGGCGGTCGATCAGCTCGGCCTTGCCGGAGAGCAACTGCACGCCGACGCTCTGGAGGCGGGCGCGGATGTCGGAGGACTGGACCTGCGCGAGATTCTTGACGCGGGAGTTGATCTGCGGGAGCGAGATCGTCGCGCTCGCAGGATCGAGGGAAATGCCGAGGTCGGTGGCGCGGCGCATGTCGGTGCGGATGCCGGTCGACGCGATGAAAGTCTTCGAGGGCACACAGTCGAACAGCACACATGCGCCGCCGATGCCGTCCGAATCGATCAAGGACACCGAGGCGCCGTGCTGGGCTGCCACCAGTGCCGCCTCGTATCCGGCAGGTCCGCCACCGACGATCACGATCCGGGTCATTCGTCCTCCAAGCTTGCCGAGATGGCCAGGATCTCCAGCCAGGCCCGCGTACAACGCTATTCCAGTGACCGGGAACACGCAGGCAATGGGGCCCTACAGGGGCCCGGCCGAGCGCCGGACACGGCGGATCCTGCGCCGGACGGTTCTCCCGCTTCCCGAGTTCCGAGCAGACGGATTAGGCTTGCCGCCGTGCCGATCTATGCCGCCTACGGGTCCAACATGCACCCGGAACAAATGCTCGAACGCTGCCCGCATTCGCCGATGGCAGGCACCGGGTGGCTCCGGGGCTGGCGGTTGACGTTCAGCGGCGGCGACATCGGTTGGGAAGGCGCGCTCGCGACCGTCGTCGAGGATCAGGACGATCCGGACGCCGCAGTGTTCGTCGTCCTCTACGACGTGCCCACCGAGGACGCGGAGCGGCTGGACCGCTGGGAGGGCTCCGAGCTGGGCATCCACCGCAAGATTCGGCTCCGCGTCGACACCGCCGACGGCGCCGTCCTGGCCTGGCTGTACGTGCTGGACGCCTACGAGGGCGGTCTGCCGTCCGCCCGCTATCTCGGTGTGATGGCCGAGGCCGCGGAGATCGCGGGTGCCCCGTCCGACTACGTCCGGAACCTGCGCACCCGCAACAGCCGCAACGTGGGCCCCGGCACGACGTAGCCGGCGCTCAGGACTGCAGCACCAGATTCGTCAATACCTGGACGCCCGTGACCAGTGCGCGCTCGTCCAGGTCGAACGTCGGCTGGTGGATGTCCAATTGCGGGCCGTGCCCGGACCACACCCCGAGCCGGGCCATCGCACCCGGCGCCTCCTCGAGATACCAGGAGAAGTCCTCGCCGCCGCCTGATTGCGGGGTGTCGGCCAGCGCGTCCGGCCCGATCGCCCGCACCGCGTCCTCGAACATCCGTGCCGAGATCTCGTCGTTGACGACCGGGGGCACACCTCGGCGGTAGTTGAGTTCGTAGCGCACGCCGGTGGGCGCGAGCAGTCCGTGCACGATCTCCCGGACGGTCGGCTCGAGCAGCGCCCACGTGTCGTGGTCGCCGGTGCGGACCGTTCCGGTGAGGACGCCGCTGCGTGGGATCGCGTTGGGCGCCTGCCCCGCACTCACCGCGCCCCACACCATCACGGTGCCGCTGCGCGGGTCGATGCGACGGCTCAGCATGCCGGGAAGCCCGGTGATGACGGTGCCGATCGCGTACACCAGATCGGTTGTCAGATGCGGACGCGATGTATGACCGCCCGGCGAGTCGAGGACGAGTTCGACGGTGTCGGCCGCCGATGTGATCGCGCCGACCCGCACCCCCACCTTGCCCGCCTCCAGTCGCGGGTCGCAGTGCAGCGCGAAAATCCGCGAAACGCCCTGCATCCCGCCGGCCGCCACGACGTCGATCGCACCGCCCGGCATGACTTCCTCGGCTGGCTGGAAGATGAACCGCACACCGATCGGCAACTGCGGCAACGAGTTCAACGCCAGCGCGGTCCCGAGCAGGATGGCGGTGTGCGCGTCGTGCCCGCACGCGTGCGCCACGCCGGGCACCGTCGACGAGTAGGGCGCGCCCGTCGCCTCCTGGATCGGCAACGCATCCATGTCGCCGCGCAGACCGATCCGCATCCCGCCCGGCCCGACGTCACAGATGACGCCCGTGCCGCCGGGCAGCAGCAGCGGGGACATGCCGGCCGCCGACAGTTGGCGGGCGACGAACGTGGTGGTCGCGAACTCCTGCCGGGCCAACTCCGGGTTGGCGTGGAAATGCCGACGCCACCGCGACAGATCCATCGTGTGTGCGGCGAGCCACTTCTCGATGTCGTCGTTCACCGGCGTTCCACCCCCTCGATCAACCGAGCCCGCTGATCGTCGTCGAGCGCGGCGCGAACCGTCGTGCGTGCCAGAGCGATCGCACCGTCGAGTACTGCACGGTCGGCCGACTCGGTGATACAGGCCGCGGCGAACTCCGGCTGATGCGTCACCGCACCACCGGAATCGAGCCCGACGACCGGATGGATCCCCGGAAGCACGTGCGTGACGTTGCCCATGTCCGTACTGCCCAGCGGACGAGAGGCTTCCAGTTCCGTGGGCAACGGGGTGCGGCCGAGATCGACGATCTCGTCGCGGTACGCGCCGGACAGCCAGGAGTCGGGCCGCAACTCGGTGTACGGCGGAGAGACGGTGCGGATCTGGTGCGTGCACCCGGTCGCGAGAGCCCCGGCCGCGAAGCACGCCTCGGCGCGAGTGGTCAGTTCACCCAGGGACTCTGCGGTCCGTGCGCGCAGGTAGTACAGCATCTCGGCGTGTGCCGGCACGATGTTGGGCGCGGCACCGCCGTCGCTGACGATGCCGTGCAACTGCTGACCCGGCACGAGGTGCTGGCGGAGCAGCGCGAGCCCCACCTGTGCGACGGTGATGGCGTCGGCGGCGTTGCGTCCGAATTCCGGTGCGGCCGAAGCATGCGCCTCGCGTCCAGTGAAGGTGATCGCGAGGTCGGCAAGTGCGAGCGACGTCGCCCCCACGATGTCGAAGGGGCCGGGGTGCACCATCAGTGCCGCCGCCACGTCGTCGAACACGCCGCGCTCGAGCATCAGCACTTTGCCACCGCCGGTCTCTTCGGCAGGTGTCCCGATGACCCGGACGGTGATCCCGAGCGCGTCCGCGAGCGGTGCCAGCGCGAGGCCCGCTCCCACTGCGGACGCCGCAATGATGTTGTGCCCGCAAGCATGACCGATCTCGGGCAACGCGTCGTACTCGGCGAGGATCCCGACCACCAGTTCACCGCTGCCGAAGGTCGCATCGAACGCGGTGGGTAAGTTCGCGATGCCCGTGCGCACCTCGAAGCCGCAGTCTCGCAACACCTCGGCGACCTTGGCGGCGCTGCGATGCTCTTCGAAGGCGAGTTCGGGTTCGGCGTGGAGGGAATGGGACAACCCGACCAGGTCGGATCGCGCCGCCAGTACGGTGTCCGACACCGAGGCGGACAGGGCGGCCGACGGGGATCCTGATCTCACAGGTCCCAGTCTCTCATTTCCGCCGGATCCGGCCCGTCAACCGAACTTGAAGTTGCTCTCGTCGGTCTTCGTGTCGAGCGCCTCGAGCACGTCGCGGTGGATTCCCCGCTTGATGCCGGAGAGGTTCGCTCCGCGCGTCGAGACGAGGGCCGATGCCCGGGCCACAGCGGCGTCGAGCACCAGATCGCCCTCGACCGCGTCGTCGACGATTCCTGCCGCGAGCGCGTCCGCGCCGCCGTAGCGTCGTCCCGTCGTCATCGCCTCGACCGCCGTCTGCCGCACCAGGCGAGAGGTCAGCAGTGCTGACATACCCACCGTGAACGGCATGCTCAGGTTGACCTCGGGCAGGCAGTAGTAGCCACGGTCGCTGCGCATGACCCGGAAATCCTGCGAGACGGCGAGCATTGCGCCGGCTCCGAATGCGTGTCCCTGTACCGCCGCAATGGTCGCCATCGGGAAGGTCAGCAGTCGCGAGAAGATCGTGTGCACACGATCCAGGTATCCCGGCAGCTTGTCCAGGTTGCCGAAGATCCAGTCGGTGTCGAGGCCGTTGGTGTAGAACTTGCCGGTCGCTGTCGTGACCAGGGCGGCGGGCCCCTCGTGCGCCTCCACCTCGTCCAGCAACGCGTGCGTGGCGTCGATCCAGTCGGGGTGGAATCGGTTCTCGTTGTCCGTCTCCCCTTCGTTGCCGAGGTACAGGACGAAGACGTCGCCTTGGCGATTCAGGTATGGCATGGGCGCGATACTACCCGCGAGTAATATCGCGTGCCGCCACTACTGTGTCCCTTCATGGGCACACTCGAGCAGCAGGCCGCGGACGTCCTCGCCGACCGCACCGGGATAGCGAAGCACCACGCCGCCGTCGTCCTCGGATCGGGTTGGCAGGCCGCCGCCGACGCGCTCGGCGAACCCACGACGACCGTCCCGATGGCCGACCTGCCCGGGTTCGCCACACCGTCCGCGTCCGGCCACGCCGGAACCGTGCTGTCCGTGCGCGTCGGCGCGACACCGGTCCTGGTCCTACTGGGCCGCGCGCACGCCTACGAGGGCCACGACCTCGCCCGTGTAGTGCACCCGGTGCGCACCGCCATTGCGGCAGGAGCCGAAACCGTCATCCTCACCAATGCGGCGGGCGGGATCCGCGTGGGTATGGGCGTCGGGCAACCCGTCCTGATCAGCGATCACCTCAATCTCACCGCGCGATCCCCGCTCGTGGGCGCACAGTTCGTCGACCTCGTCGACGCCTACAGTCCGCGCCTGCGCGCGCTGGTTCGCGAGATCGATCCGTCGCTGACCGAGGGCGTGTACGCGGGACTGCCCGGCCCGCACTACGAGACACCCGCGGAGATCCGCATGCTGCGCACGATCGGCGCCGACCTCGTCGGCATGTCGACCGTCCACGAGACCATCGCGGCGCGGGCACTGGGCGCCGAGGTCCTCGGGGTCTCCCTGGTCACCAACCTCGCCGCCGGCATCACCGGCGAACCTCTCGACCACGCCGAGGTGCTGGCCGCCGGTCAGGCCTCGGCGACGCGCATGGGCGAACTGCTCCGAGAACTGCTGGCCCGCCTGTGACCGCTCTCCGCTTCGGCACCGCCGGCCTGCGCGCCCCGGTGGGGGACGGACCCGGGTACATCAACGTGGGCGTCGTCGAACGCACGACAGCGGGTCTCGCGCAGTGGCTGCGCGATCGGTGTCTCGCCGGTGGTGTCGTGGTCGTCGGCCGCGACGCCCGCCACGGGTCGGAGGAGTTCGCGGTCGCCGCGGCCGAAGTGCTCGCCGCCGAGGGCTTCGAGGTCGTGCTGCTGCCGCGCCCGCTGCCCACTCCCCTCGTCGCGTTCGCGGTGCGCCGACTCGGCGCGGTCGCCGGCGTCCAGATCACCGCGTCGCACAATCCGCCCGCCGACAACGGCTACAAGGTGTACGTGCACGGCGGGACTCCGCTGGCCGCGCCGGCCGACCGAGAAATCGAGGACGCGACCGACCGGGTGGCGCAGATTCGGCGCGCCGCGATCGCCCCGGCTGACGACACGCTCGTCGACGAGTACCTCGCCCGCGTCGCGACGCTGCCGTTCGGCAATCGGCGCGACGTCCGGATCGCGCTGACACCACTGCACGGAGTGGGCGGCGCGACCGCCGTCGCCGCGCTCGCAGCGGCCGGATTCACCGACGTCCACGTCGTCGCGTCCCAGTTCACGCCGGACCCCGACTTCCCCACCGTCGCCTTCCCCAATCCGGAAGAACCCGGCGCCACCGACGCCCTGCTGGCGCTGGCCGCCGAGGTGAGTGCCGACGTCGCAATCGCGCTCGACCCCGACGCCGACCGCTGCGCCGTCGGAATTCCCGGCCCCGACGGCTGGCGGATGCTCACGGGCGACGAGACGGGCGCCCTCCTCGGTGACCGGATCCTCGCGCACGCGACCGGGGACGCGCTCGTCGCCACCACGATCGTGTCGTCGACGCTGCTCGGGAAGATCGCCGACGCCCGCGGTCTCCGCTCCACCCGAACCCTCACCGGGTTCAAGTGGCTGGTCCGCGCCGGGGACGGCCTGGTCTACGCGTACGAGGAGGCGGTCGGGCACTGCGTGGACCCGGACGTCGTGCGGGACAAGGACGGCATCTCGGCGGCGGTGCTGATCGCCGACCTCGTCGCCGACCTCGCGGCGGACGGACGCACCGTGCTCGACGTGCTCGACGCCCTCGCAGTCGAGTTCGGTCTCCACGTCACCGGTCAGGTGTCGCGCCGTTTCGAGAACCTCGACGAGATCGGTCGTGTGATGGACTGTCTGCGTGCCCACCCGCCGACCGCCATCGCCGGAATCGACGTCGAGGCAACCGATCTCGCCGCCCCGGGACCTCTTCGGACCGATGCCGTGACCCTCTCCGGACCCGGGCTCCACATCACGGTCCGGCCGTCGGGCACCGAACCGAAGCTCAAGGCCTACTTCGAGGTGATCGAACCGGTGCCGTCGGCGACGGAACTCGCGTCGGCACGGGCCGTCGCGCGGGCCCGCGTCGACGTGGTCCGAACCCGACTTGCGGCAGGCGATCGACCCGGCACATCCTGAAGGTCGAGAACTCCCACCCGAAGGCGACTACGGAACGGAGAAACAGGATGGCTATCCGGAACGGTTCCGCATCGAGAACCAGGACGACAGCGTTCGCACTCGCGGGCGCCGCACTCGTCGCGCTCGCCGGCTGCGGCAACGACGACGACAGTTCACACGACACCACCACGAACACGACCACCAGCGTTGCCGGCAGCAGTGTGCCGAACAGCAGTGTGCCGAACAGCAGTGGCTCGGGCAGCGCTGCCCCGAGCACGCAGGCGCTCGAGCGAGCGGGAGCCACCGCAGTCGCGGCGGTGCCGGGCAGCGTCCTCATATCGATCGAATCCGAGCACGATCAGACGTGGGAGGCACAGGTCGTCACGTCCGACGGCGTCGAGCACCACGTCGACGTCTCCGCCGACGGCGCCACCGTCATCGGGGCACCGCGGATCGACAACGAGGACGAGAGCGATCGGGCGAAACACCGCGACCGCGTACAGGCCGCGACCCTCGACTACACCGCTGCCGCGGCCGCCGTCCTCACCGCGGTCCAGGGCGGATCCATCACCGAACTCAACCTCGACAACGACAACGGCACCACCGTCTGGGAGGCCGACGTGATCGACGGCGCCGGCACGAAGCACGAAGTCACCATCGACGCTGCCACCGGACAGGTCCTGGCGAACACGAGCGGACGCTGAGTCGAACTCTGGTACAAACGTCTGACATCAGTCTGGCGATTTGAGGGGTTTCGGCGATATGAGCGTTTTCCGCGACAGTGTGGCGACGAAGGTGGGGGCGGCGGCCGTGATCGGCGTCGCAGTGGTGGCCCTGGCAGGCTGCAGCAGCGACGACGCAAGCAGCACGACGACCACGTCCACCAGCGCTACGGCGACGAGCACCTCCGCGAAAGCTTCTGCGGCAGCGGCTTCCGCGAACGCCGACGCATCGTCCGCACCGGCGGCGTCATCCGCGCAGTCGGCACCCTCCCTGGCGCCCGGTTGGAGCGCGAAGATCTTCGAGCACGCCGGCCGGACCGCGATTGCGGCGGTCCCCGGCAGCTCGCTGGTCTCCATCGAGGAGAACAGTGACGGCAGTTGGGTGGTCGACCTCGTCAATTCCGACGGCGTCGCAATCCAGGTCGGTGTTTCCCCCGACGGTGACCGTGTGATCGCGGGCCCCTCGGCAACCGGAGAACCGAACCCGGGTGCCGAGGAAGCGAAGCTCGATTACACCGCCGCCACCGGCGTCGTGCTCACCGAGGTCCCGGGCGGCCGCATCACCGACCTGCGGTTCGTCGTGGAGAAGGGCGGCACCTACGTGTGGGAGGCCGACGTGATCGACGCCTCCGGCGCGCAGCGCGCGGTGGACGTCGACGCGGTCACCGGCCGCGTCCTGCAGAACACGACGCGCTAGCGCGGACCGAACTGGCGGTCGCCGGCGTCGCCGAGGCCCGGCACGATGAAGGCGTTCTCGTCGAGGCCCTCGTCGACGGTCGCGGTGACCAGGCGCACAGGGTGACCCGAGTTCGCGAGGGCGTCCACGCCCTCCGGCGCCGCGACCACGCACACCGCAGTGATGTCCGCGGCGCCACGCGCGACGAGCAGCTCGATCGTGTGGACCATCGAGCCACCGGTGGCGAGCATCGGATCGAGCACATAGACCGGGATGCCCGACAGGTCGGCGGGCAGCGACTCGAGGTACGGCACCGGCTGGTGTGTTTCCTCGTCGCGGGCCATGCCGACGAACCCGACCCTGGACTGCGGGATGGACAGGCTGGCCTGATCGACCATGCCGAGACCCGCACGCAGGACCGGCACCAACAGCGGCGGATGCGCCAGGCGGTAACCCGTCGTCACCGCGACCGGCGTCTTCACATCGAACGCCTCGACCGGGGCATCGCGGATGGCCTCGTAGATCAACATCTGGGTCAGCTCACGCAGGGCGGAGCGGAACGTCGGGCTGTCGCTGCGTTCGTCTCTCATCGTCGTCAGGAGGGCAGCTGCAAGAGGATGGTCGACCACGCGCGTTTCCATGATTTCACAGGATAGTGCGCCGCTCGCGCCTCCCTGAACTCGCAGGGAACCGAACGGCTCCTCCCCGCGTCCAACCCTTCGACGGAATTCTTTTCGACGGGGGGAAACCGTATGGGTGAGTTCTCGGCACACACTGCAGGTATCGCGGCGTTCGGCGCCACAGCGGCCACTCTGGCCGCGCGGGTCGAGACCGCGGGAGCAGGCGCCGCGGCCGCCGGCCCGGTACTGCTCGGACCAGCGTTCGGGCTGATCGGGGGCACATTCGTGGCCGCGTTCGCGACGGCGCAGTCGGCGCACGTCACCGAATTGGGGCACCTCGCCTCCGCCTGGTCGGGGATGAGTGAGGCCGCCGCGAACACCGCCGCGGCATACGACACGACCGATGCCGGCAACGCGGACACGCTCACCGCCGCCGTCAGTGGGCTGTCGTGATCGATGTGCTCGCGCGGCCCGTCGTCGACCTCCTCGCCGCGTTCGGCTCGGGAGCCCTGCCGGGCGGGTCTCCCGCGGCCTCCCTGAGGGCGGCGTCCGATGCCATCGACGCCGTCCACGCGCTCGGCCGGATCGGAATCAGCGAACTCGGCGGCGTCTGGACCGGCGCCGCGGCCGACGCCGCGGTGAGCAAGGCCGAGGCGACCCAGTCCGCGTCGGTGCACCTGTCCGATCGCGGCCGGGAGATCGCCGGAGTGGTCGAGGCTGCGTCCGAATGCGTGCGGGCCGGCAACGCCGAACTCGCGGCGATCCTGCAGTCCTTTCTCTCGCTCGCGTCATCCGCGCTGCCCGCGCTGGCGACACCTGCGGGGCAGATGATGCTGATCGGGGCCGCGATCGAACACCTGGGTCGTGCGCTGGCCGTCGTCGAGCGGGTCCGCGGAGAACTGGCCGTACATACCGCGAAGATCGTGGCACTCACGGCGCCCGACCCGGCGCCCGCCGCATCGCAGGTCGACGTCGCGGGTCGAGTGCTGTCGGCGTTCACGGGATCCCCCGCGGGGTCGTCGTTCGGATCGTTCGAGTCGTCGATCGGCGACGAGTCCGCCTCATACGGTTCCGGCTCGGCCGTGACCTCCACCGAGACCGGAAGTGCCGGCGGCTCGAGTTCGTACGATCCCCGGTTCGGCGGCAGCGGCGTCGAGATCGTGCTGCCCGACGGCAGCACCACGGTCGCCCCCAACGAGGAAGCCGCCGGCGCCGTGCGCAACGCCCTCACCCAGCAGGGCGTGCCCTACCAGTGGGGCGGCACGACGCCCGGGCAGGGCCTGGACTGCAGCGGTCTGACCCAGTGGGCGTACGGCGAGGCCGGAGTCGAGTTGCCCCGCCTGGCGCAGGAACAGAGCGTGGGCATCCCCGTCGACCAGGACAACCTCATGCCGGGCGACCTCGCGGTGTGGGACGGCCACGTCGCGATGGTGATCGGCAACGGGCAGATGGTCGAGGCGGGCGACCCCGTCTCGGTCAGCGCGATCCGAACCGCCAACAGCGGCATGGGCTTCCACGGCTTCTTCCGCCCCACCGAATAGTCGTCGTCGAATCATCGGAGAGACATGACCACCGAACCCTTCCCACCGCCCGCGTCCTGCTCGGCGACCGCCGTCAACCGCGCACACACCGTTGCGGTCAGCGCGACCGAGACCGGGCTGCCGCTCGACATCCGGATCGACCGCCGCGAACTGCGCTACGGCGGTGAACGTCTCGCGGCGGAAATCCTGCGTCTGTGCGGCGAGGCGGGCCGCGAGGCCGGGACCCGGCGTCGCGAGCAGCTCGCTCGCGACGGCGTCCCCGCCGGGGTGCTCGATCGGCTCGGCCTGCCCACCCGGGCACAGGTCGCCGCGATGGAGCACACCGAGGACGAGAGTCAGCCGGCCCCGACCACTTGGATGCGACCGGCATGAGCGGGCGAGAAATGGACGCACTGGTGGACCAGGCGACAGCACGACTGGATGTTCTCGACGGCGCCCTGTCGGCGCTGGAGTCCCTTCGGGCGGAAGTCGTGAGCGACGACGGGCACGTGAGGGTCGAGGTCGACGGCAACGGCAGCCCGACCGGGCTGTGGCTCAGCGACTCCCTGCTCGGCGTCGACTCGGCAGCCCTGGCGCGAACGATCACCCGCACTGCGCACCTCGCTGCAGCCGCAGCGGCCGAGGAGCGAAACCGGATCACGTCCGGCCTCTTCGACACGCTCGCGACGCGGTGACGGCGTCCAGCTATATCTTTGCGCCTCGGCTGGCTAGGCTTCCGGCCATGGCTGGAGACATCGTCCCGATCGAACTCGGGCTCACCCGAGGCGACCTCGTCACACTCTGGGCCCCGAGCTGGCGTGAGGGCGACGACGAGTGGGAGGCCTTCCTCGGTCACGAGGAGGATCTCTTCGGCTTCCCGACGGTCGCCGAACTCGCGGCGTTCATCCGGACGAACGGCAACAACGACCTCGTCGATCACCCGGCGTGGGCGACCGTCTCCCGGCTCGCGGCGCCGGAACTCGAGCCGGACGACGCGCACGCGTTCGACCTCGTCGGTGTCCCAGAACTGGCGGCCGGCGATCCGGAGGCCCTCGTCGTTGCCGAGCTCCACAACACCCTCGACATGGTGCGCAACCTCGGCGAGGTCTGCGACCTCCAGCCCGTCGTGAAGTTCTTCGAGAACCACCCCGAGTTGAACTACCTGCGCGGTGGGACGGACGTGTTCGTCGGCCGTGAGGGCGAGGAGCTGTGGGACCGCATCGGGACCGCGGTCGCCAAGGATTGGGACGCGGTGATCGACTCCGTCGACGCGATCGTCTCCACCCCCGCTGTCGACGCGGAGTCCCTGTCGGTCGCCGAGGCCGAGGTGCTCGCGGCAGAGGAGAACGTCGTCGACGCGGACGACGACGCCGAGGCGGACGAGGACCTCGACGAATACGACACCGAGGCCGCCGAGACAGAGGAAGAGGAGACCTTCTGGACCGAGGTCGGTATCGACCCGATCCAGATCATCACCTCCGAGACCACCTACTACTCGCTGCGCTGCTACCTCGACGACCGGGCCGTGTTCCTCGGCCGCGGCGGCAAGATCTCGGTGTTCGCATCCGAGCGGGCGATGGCCCGCTACCTCGCCGACAACCACGATCACGCCCTGGCACAGGTCAGCACGTACGACCAGGTCCAGAACGCGGCGGTCGACGGCTCGCTCGACATCCAGGTAACCGACCAGAACGTCTATGTCCTTCCCGGACTGGCCGACGATCTCGCGGACGGACCTGACGCCGTCGACGCCGACCAGCTCGAGTTGGCCGTCGAGTTGTTCACCGACGCCGCGGACTTCGCCAAGGACGACGCCACCGATGCCGCGCTGGCCGCGTCGACGCCGCTGGGCTGGTACGTCTCGTACATCCTCGAACCCGACCCCGGACGCATGATGCCGAGCCCGCCGTTCCAGGCCGAGGCGGAGTCGTGGCGCGCGCTCGAGAACGAGTTCGAGACGCGCCTGCGTCCCGAGTAGCCCCCCACCGGGGGCTCAGCCGGTCAACTCTCAGCCGATCAGCACTGCATAACCGGGCTTGATGACGTCGTCGATCAGCGCCAGTCGCTGATCGAACGGGATGAACGCAGATTTCATCGCGTTGATCGTGAACCGTTCCAGATCGCTCCAGCCGTATCCGAACGTGTTCACGAGCGCGAGCATCTCGCGACTCATCGTGGTGCCGCTCATCAGACGGTTGTCGGTGTTGACCGTGACCCGGAACCGCAACCTCGCCAGCAGGTCGAACGGGTGCTCCTCGAGATTTGCGACCGCCCCGGTCTGCACATTCGAACTGGGGCACAACTCGAGTGGAATCCGCTTGTCGCGCACATAGTTCGCGAGCTGGCCGAGTGTGACCTCGCCGTCGGGGCCGACGGTGATGTCGTCGGTGATGCGGACCCCGTGCCCCAACCGGTCGGTTCCGCAGAATGCGATGGCCTCGTGGATCGACGGCAGCCCGAACGCCTCGCCCGCGTGGATCGTGAAGTGTGCGTTGCACGTGCGCATGTACTCGAATGCGTCGAGGTGCCGGCTCGGCGGGTATCCCGCCTCCGCGCCGGCGATGTCGAATCCGACGACGCCACGGTCACGGAACCGGACCGTCAGTTCGGCGATCTCCCGCGAGCGGGCCGCGTGCCGCATCGCAGTGAGCAGACAGCCGATCCGGATGTCGTGCCCGGCCGCGCGGGCAGTCTGCTCACCCTCACGGAATCCTTCGAGGACGTGCTCGACGACCTCGTCGAGGCTCAGCCCGCCCTCGAGGTGCTGCTCGGGCGCGAAACGCACCTCGGCATAGACGACGCCGTCGGCGGCCAGATCCTCGGCGCACTCACGTGCCACTCGACGCAGACCGGACGGTGTCTGCATCACCGCGACCGTGTGCGCGAAGGTTTCGAGATAGCGCTCCAGCGAGCCGCTGTCGGCGGCTTCCCGGAACCAGGCGGCGAGTTCGTCGGGTGTGTCGGCCGGCAATTCGGTGTAGCCACATTCTTCGGCCAGTTCCGCGACGGTGGCGGGCCGCAGACCGCCATCGAGATGATCGTGCAGCAGCGCCTTCGGCGCGCGGCGGAGATAGTCCAGATCCAACGGCGCTGTCATGGCTAGACGGTAGCCGCGACGCCTGTCGATCGGGTGACATCGACATGCCCGGTGGCGGAACGCGGAATGTCGGGCCGACGAGCGCCGGCGCACGGTTCCCGACCACTCCTGCCACAGGAGATGACGGCCGTAACCACGCCAAATGATGTTACCGGTGAGTAGACATCCGAAGCCGCATCACAGACCGTGTGAGACATTTTCCACATTGCATCTGTAGGAAGAAGGCCTCCCGACCAGCGGCGCGTCCACTGGACACCGGCCCCCCGACCGACGACTTCACGGCCCCACTCCGACCCATCAGCATTGTCGCGCAACAACTTCCGACAATCCAGGGCCCTTGATCCCCACCCGGACCCGGTTACTGAATGCATGCAGATAATCGCCTGACGTCGCCGGAACCGATATGGGAAGGCAAACCTAACAACCATTTTCGATGCCGTACGAACCGCGAAGGGAATTAGTTCCCGGTTTCCGTTGGGTTTAGAGTTCACAGAAGTCGGTTTAGGTTCTCGTCGAGCCCGAGCTGCGGGATACCCGAAAAGTTGTGCAGGCTCGACGCGCCCACCAAAGACGTTGGAGGCACAGCACTCGATGAGCAGCACGACAGAAGCCGCTCCCGCGAAGGAGCGCACCCGGTCGCTTTACCGGGGCGACCCCGGCATGTGGTCCTGGGTTCTGCACCGGATCACGGGCGTAGCGACATTCTTCTTCCTTTTCGTCCACGTCCTGGACACCGCGCTCGTGCGCGTCAACCCGGACACGTACGACCGAGTCATCGAGACCTACAAGAACCCCCTTGTCGGCCTCATGGAGCTCGCACTCGTCGCCATGGTGCTGTACCACGCACTCAACGGCGTGCGCGTCATGCTCGTGGACTTCTGGTCGAAGGGCCCGCAGTACCAGCGCGTCATGCTCTGGGTGATCATTGCGATCTGGTTCGTGGTCATGATCCCGGGCGCCGGTCGCATCTTCTACAACATGTTTGCGGGGCACTGACATGACGACAGAAGCCAAGTCGCTCGGCAAGGCGTTCGATCGCCCCGCCAGCCTGGACAACCCCCGCTCGCCGCGCAAGGCGGCGAAGAACAACTTCGAGCTCTACGCGTGGCTGTTCATGCGTTTCTCGGGCCTGGCGCTCATCGTCCTGGTCCTGGGTCACCTGTTCATCATGCTGATGCTCGACGACGGCGTGCACCGCATCAACTTCGCGTTCGTCGCGGGTCGCTGGTCCAGCCCGTTCTGGCAGATGTGGGACCTCACCATGCTCTGGCTCGCCCAGCTGCACGGCGGTAACGGCCTGCGCACGGTCATCGCGGACTACTCGCGTAAGGACTCCACCCGGTTCTGGCTCAACACGATCCTGGTCGTGTCGATGATCCTGATCATGGGCCTGGGTACCTACGTCATCTTCACCTTCGACCCCAACATCTCGGCGAGCTAGGGGAGCAGAGACTTCATGCAGGAACATCGTTATGACGTCGTCATCGTCGGCGCCGGTGGCGCTGGCATGCGCGCAGCCATCGAGTCCGGCCCCCGCGCCCGCACCGCGGTCCTGACCAAGCTGTACCCCACTCGCAGCCACACCGGCGCTGCTCAGGGCGGCATGTGCGCCGCGCTGGCCAACGTCGAGGAAGACAACTGGGAGTGGCACACCTTCGACACCGTCAAGGGCGGCGACTACCTCGCCGACCAGGACGCGGTCGAGATCATGGCCAAGGAAGCCATCGATGCGGTGCTGGACCTGGAGAAGATGGGTCTCCCCTTCAACCGCACCCCCGAGGGCAAGATCGACCAGCGCCGTTTCGGTGGTCACACTCGCGATCACGGTAAGGCCCCGGTCCGCCGCGCGTGCTACGCCGCCGACCGCACCGGCCACATGATTCTGCAGACGCTCTACCAGAACTGCGTCAAGCACGACGTCGAGTTCTTCAACGAGTTCTACGCGCTCGACATCGCGCTGACCGAGACCCCCGAGGGCCCCGTCGCCACCGGTGTCATCGCCTACGAGCTGTCGACCGGCGAGATCCACGTCTTCCACGCGAAGTCGATCGTCTTCGCCACGGGCGGCTCGGGCCGGATGTACAAGACGACGTCCAACGCGCACACCCTCACCGGTGACGGCATGGGCATCATCTTCCGCAAGGGCCTGCCGCTCGAGGACATGGAATTCCACCAGTTCCATCCGACAGGTCTCGCCGGGCTCGGCATCCTCATCTCCGAGGCTGTGCGAGGCGAGGGCGGCATCCTCCGCAACGCCGACGGCGAACGCTTCATGGAGCGCTACGCCCCCACCATCAAGGACCTCGCGCCGCGTGACATCGTCGCCCGCTCGATGGTGCTCGAGGTGCTCGAAGGTCGCGGTGCAGGTCCGAACAAGGACTACGTCTACATCGACGTCACGCACCTCGGCGAGGACGTGCTCGAGGAGAAGCTCCCCGACATCACCGAGTTCGCGCGCACCTACCTGGGCGTCGACCCGGTCACCGAGCTCGTTCCGGTGTACCCGACGTGCCACTACGTGATGGGCGGCATTCCCACCAAGATCAACGGTGAGGTGCTGCGCAACAACGAGGACCACGTCCCCGGCCTGTACGCCGCCGGCGAGTGCGCGTGCGTCTCGGTGCACGGCGCCAACCGCCTCGGCACCAACTCGCTGCTCGACATCAATGTCTTCGGTCGTCGCGCCGGCATCGCCGCCGCGGAGCACGCCGAGAAGTCCGACTTCGTCGAGCTGCCCGAGAACCCGGCCGAGAAGGTCGAGAAGTGGCTCGAGGTCATCCTGTCCGACCACGGCCACGAGCGCGTCGCGGATATCCGCACCGAGCTGCAGCAGTCGATGGACAACAACGCGTCGGTGTTCCGCACCGAGGCGACCCTGTCCCAGGCGCTGAAGGACATCCTCGCGCTCAAGGAGCGCTACAACCACATCACGGTCCAGGACAAGGGCAAGCGCTACAACAGCGACCTGCTCGAGGCCGTCGAGCTGGGCTTCCTGCTCGAGATGGCCGAGGTCACGGTCGTCGGTGCGCTCAACCGCAAGGAATCGCGCGGCGGCCACGCCCGCGAGGACTACCCGGATCGCAACGATGCCGAGTACATGCAGCACACGATGGCGTACAAGGAGGGATCGGACCTCATCTCGCCGATCCGTCTGGACTACAAGCCGGTTGTCCAGACCCGCTACGAGCCGATGGAGCGTAAGTACTGATGTCCGCACCTGTCATGGACAAGGAAGCACCCGCGCTGCCGCCCGTTCCTGAGGGCGCGGTCATGGTCACCCTCAAGATCGCCCGGTTCAACCCGGAGGACGGCGAGGGCCAGCGCTGGGAGAGCTTCCAGGTTCCCACCCTGCCGACCGACCGTCTGCTGAACCTGATGCTGTACGTGAAGGGCTACCTGGACGGCACGCTGACGTTCCGTCGGTCCTGCGCGCACGGCGTGTGTGGTTCGGACGCGATGCGGATCAACGGCGTCAACCGTCTGGCCTGCAAGGTCCTGATGCGCGACATGCTGCCCAAGGACGGCCGCCCGATCACGATCACCATCGAGCCCATCAAGGGTTTGCCGGTCGAGAAGGATCTGCTGGTCAACATGGAGCCCTTCTTCGACGCGTTCCGCGCCGTGAAGCCGTTCCTCATCACCACGGGCAACGAGCCGACCCGCGAGCGGATCCAGTCGCAGGCTGACCGCGCCCGGTTCGACGACACCACCAAGTGCATCCTGTGCGCGTGCTGCACCACGTCGTGCCCCGTGTACTGGAGCGACGGCAGCTACTTCGGCCCGGCCGCGATCGTGAACGCACACCGCTTCATCTTCGACAGCCGTGACGAGGCCGCTTCCGAGCGTCTCGACATCCTGAACGACAAGGACGGCGTGTGGCGCTGCCGCACGACCTTCAACTGCACCGACGCGTGCCCCCGTGGCATCCAGGTGACGAAGGCGATCCAGGAAGTCAAGCGCGCGCTGCTGTTCGCCCGCAAGTGATGCCTTCGTAGGCTGACGCACGACCCCGTTTTGCGCACTTGTCGCTGTTCCCGACCCGTTCGGGACAGCGGCAAGTGCGCAAAATGCGTTTCAGGGCCTACCCTGGAATGTCGTTATGGCTGCTCACCCGAAGTCCGCACGGCGGCGAATCCTCCTGACCGCCACAGCCTCCGCACTCGCGTTCGGTGCGGGGGTCGCTCCCGCGGCTGCGCTACCCGTTGCCGCGCAGCCACCGCTGGCAGCGGATCTGGGCGTCACACCCACGACCACTCCCCCGTTCAGCACCCCCAACACGGACAGTTGCCCGCACCGCGTGTCGCCACCGCCCGCGATCGATCTGTCGGAGGTGCCCCGCCCTGGTGAGACGGCGCCGGCCCCCGTACCGGTGCCGGACGAACCGGTCGGCGGCGAGGCCCTCGGCAACTGCGGCATCGTCACCGCTCCCGGCACCCCGCCCCTGCCCGCCGAGATCTCGGCGACCGGGTGGGTCCTGGCCGATCTCGACACCGGGCACGTCCTCGCCGCGAAGGACCCGCACGGCCGCTACCGGCCGGCCAGCACCATCAAGGTGCTGCTCTCACTCGTCGCGCTCGACGAACTCGACCTGAACACGACGATCGTCGCGGACGCCGAGGCAGCTTCCATGGAAGGTAGTTCGGTGGGCCTCGGCGCCGGCGGCACGTATACCAACCTCCAACTGATGCAGGGCCTGGTCATGCGCTCGGGCAACGACACCGCTCAGGCCCTCGCACAGCAACTCGGCGGCGAGCAGGCCACGGTGGACAAGATGAACGCGAAAGCCGCGTCCCTGGGCGCATTGGACACTCGGACGGCGTCGGTCTCCGGTCTCGACGGCCCGGGCATGTCGACGTCGCCTTACGACCTCGCGCTGTTCTTCCGGGCCGCCATGCAGAATCCGACGTTCGCACAGTTGATCACCACGGACACGGTGATGTACCCCGGACATCCTGCCGACCCGACGAAGCCCGACGACAAGCCGGTCGAGCCGTACCCGATCTACAACGACAACCAGTTGCTCGCGAACTATCCGGACGCGTTGGGCGGCAAGACCGGGTACACCGACGACGCCCGCCAGACATTCGTCGGCGGTGCCGAACGGGACGGCCGACGCCTCGCGGTCACGTTGACGGCGGCGGACGTCCTGCCGATCCGGCCGTGGGAGCAGGTTGCGCGTCTACTCGACTACGGCTGGGCGCTCGATCCCGCCACGTCCGTGGGCGTGCTCGTCGACCCGGGATCCGAATCGGACGAGCCCGTCGTGCAGGTAGCGGGGCCGGACACCCACGGCCCCGGCGGGATGGATCTGGCGTCCGGTTCCGACCTGCCCAACACGGAGATTGCCGGACGCGTCGCGGTGGGCATCGTCGGATCGGGTGTCGTCGTGGGTCTGCTGGGCTGGGCGGGAGTCCTCATCCGCCGTCGACGTCGCTGAGCTCGGACTGTCGGCGAGCGCAGTCAGTCGCCCTTACGACGCCACAGCCCGGCCAGCCCGATCGCGGCGAGGGCCCCCGCACCCGTGAGCGCCAGCGCCTCCTTCGCGGAGACGCCGTCACGAACCTGCACCCGAGGCCGGATGACCGCGGCGTCCGGTGGCGGCACGAAGGCGCTCGCGAGATTCTCGCGCGCTGTGGCCGCCCAGGCGGTGGCGAACAGGATGAGCCGCGCGGTCAGGTTGGCGAACACGAGCAGACCGATGATCGGCCCGAAGGCCGCGCCCGCCGGCCCCTGGCTCACGGCCTCGAGGTAGATCGCGCCCACCTGGCGGAAGATCTCGAAGACGATCGCAGCGGCGAACGCCGCGCGCCCGGCACTGCGCAACGTCACCGGTTCGCGAGGCATCCGCGCGATCACCCAGGACAGCAGTGCCCACGTCGCGAGCAGGCTGATCACCAACGACGCGATTCTCAGCACCACGCCCACGCCGGTCACGTGCTCCGCACCGAGCCATTCGACGACCTGTCGAGCGACCGGGCCGTTGCTCAGTGCCGACAGCCCGAACGTCACGACCATCGCCACACCCAGGCCGAGGAGCGCCCCGAAATCCTTGAGCTTGGTGACGATGAAATTCCCGGCCTCGTGGGTGTGTTCCCACATCGCCGTCAACGCGTCCCGCAGGTTGGTGATCCAGCCGATGCCAGCATACGCGGCACCGAGGAGGCCGAGAACTCCGACGCTGGTGCGCGCCGAGATTGCCGAATCGATGAGGTTGTTGACCGTCTCACCGAGCCCACTCGGCATGTTCTTGCTGACCTGGTCCTGGATCTCGGTGACCCACTCGGGATTTCCGGCGAGCGCAAAACCCGCGACGGCGAACGCGACCATCAGGATCGGCACGATCGCGAGGATCGTGAAGTAGGTGATCCCGGCGGCGTAGTAGTCGCCCTTCTGCTGTTGGTAGCGCCCGCCCGCCCGGAAGAGGTGATCCAGCCACGGACGCGCCGCTCGCTGCTTGTCGAGAAAGCTTGGCGCACCGTCGGCCATGTACGGACTACCTCCTGGTTGTCAGGAATCCCACCTTCTCATAGACCTGGCCGAGTGTCCGGGCAGCGACCTCGCGGGCCCGATCGGCGCCCGACGCGAGGATCCGGTCCAGCTCGGCACGGTCGGCGAGGTAGCCGTCCACCTTCGCGCGCAGCGGGGTGACGAACTCGCCGAGCACCTCGGCGGTGTCCGCCTTGAGGTCGCCGTAGCCCTTGCCCTCGTAGCCGGCGACGAGATCGTCGATGTCCTTGCCGGACAGCGCCGACTGGATCGTGAGCAGGTTGCTGACGCCCGGCTTGTTCGTGGGGTCGTAGCGGATCTCGCGCTCGTTGTCGGTGACTGCCGACTTGATCTTCTTGGCAGAGACCTTGGGGTCGTCGAGCAGATTGATCAGACCGGCCGGGGTGGGGCCGGACTTGCTCATCTTCGACGTCGGATCCTGCAGGTCGTAAATCTTGGCGGTGCCCTTGATGATCTGCGGTTCAGGGATCACGAACGTCTTGCCGAAGCGCGTATTGAACCGTCCGGCGAGGTCGCGGGCCAGTTCGAGGTGCTGGCGCTGGTCCTCGCCCACCGGCACCCGCTGCGGGCGGTAGAGCAGGATGTCGGCCGCCATCAACACCGGGTAGGTGAACAGTCCCACGCTGGCGTGGTCACTGCCCTGGCGCGCGGACTTGTCCTTGAACTGCGTCATGCGGCTGGCCTCACCGAAACCGGTGATGCAGTTGAGAACCCACGCGAGTTCCGCATGCTCGGGCACCTGGCTCTGCACGAACAGCGTCGCGCGCTCCGGATCGATGCCGAGGGCCAGCAACTGTGCGACGGCGACCAGAGTGCGTTGACGCAGTTCCTTGGGGTCCTGCGGCACCGTGATGGCGTGCAGGTCGGGGATGAAGTAGAAGGCGTCGAAGTCGTCCTGCAAGGGCACCCACTGCTGCAGCGCACCGAGGAAATTGCCGAGATGGAACGAGTCGGCGGTGGGCTGGATACCCGACAGCACGCGCGGCTTGGGCTGCGACGGGGCTGCGGGGTTCGTCTCGGGGGTTTCTGCAGTGCTCGACATGGTTCTCGATACTTTCACGCGCCGGGATCGGCGATGCGAGGGAGGTCCGCGCCGACGGCCGCAAAGCGGTCGACGGCGGCATCGACTTGTCCGGGCCGCACCTGCAACACAATTGACGCGGCCGTGTGTCCGACGGCCGCGACGAACCACGACAGCTCCGCCCGCTGTTCGTTCAGCAGCGCGTCGGCGTCGAGCACGACGACGACCGCGCCGTCGCCCACGGTGTCGGCGATGTCGCCGAAGCACTCGTCGAACGCGTCCTTGTTGCGGCCGAAGTAATACGGAAACTGCAGGGCCGCGGCGAACTCGTCGAACAGCGCGTGCACGGTCGGCATGCGACGTCCGCGCACGTGCCGCACGGGACGGATGCCGCGCAGGTCGTCCTCGATGCCGGCGGTGCGGCGTGGATCGGCGACCAGGAGCGACAGACCACGGGGAAAGGCAGGGGTCGGCACCATCAGCGCATCCTCACGAACGTCTCGTAGTGGTCGTCGGTGTACCACGCGGATCCGTCGCTGCCGGTGACGATCCGCTCGGCGTCGCGACCGCGTCCGCTCTGCTTCCGGTTGACGTCCCACTCCTGGTAGCGGACCTTCTGACCGCCGCCAGTGGCCGGTAGTCGACCCTCGTGGTTGCCGAACGAGCGTCCACCCTGCGTGCCGGGGGCGTCGTCCGGGGGCCAACGGCCGGCGTCGATGGCGGTGAGCGTGGCCCAGGCGATCCGAGGCACCGCGGCGGACTGACCCACGGCCGAGGTGCTGACCGACGCCGACACCGACGGAGCCGCCGGAGTCGTCACGTCGCTGCCGTTCTGCGTGCCGACGAACACCGCCACCGCGAGTCCCGACAGCGCCACCAACAGCGCGATGATCGGGCTCTTGCGGGGTGCGGCCATCAGCGGAACTGCACCGTCACCGGCGCGTGGTCCGACCAGCGCTCGGCGTAGGTGGCGGCCCGCTCGACGCGGGCCTCCTTCACGCGCTCCGCGAGACCCGGCGTGGTCAGGTGGTAGTCGATGCGCCACCCGGCGTCGGTGTCGAACGCCTTGCCGCGGTACGACCACCACGAGTACGGGCCGTCGACGTCGGGGTGGAGCGTGCGGACGACGTCGACCCAGGCACCGTCGGTGAGCAGGGCGTCGACCCACGCGCGCTCGCCCGGCAGGAAGCCCGACTTCTTGACGTTGCCCTTCCAGTTCTTGATATCGCGCTCGGTGTGGGCGATGTTCCAGTCGCCGCACACCAGTACCTCGCGTCCGGCGGACGCCGCGGCCTCGCCGCTGCGCGTCAGGTGCGCCGCGAACGACGCCATGAAGCGTTCCTTCTGCTCCTGCTTGGGGGTCTCGGCCTCACCGGTGGGCAGGTACAGACTGCCGACGGTGAGTGCGTCGAAGTCGGCCTCGATGTAGCGTCCGGCGTCGGCGAACTCGTCGTCACCGAAGCCGATGCGCACGGCGTCGGCCGGGCGCCGCGACAGCACCGCGACGCCGTTGCGACCCTTCGCGGACGGCTCCGCGGAGGCCACGTGCCAGCCCGCATCGAGGGCGGGCGCCAACGTCTCGTGTAGTTGCTTGTCCGACGCCCGTGTCTCCTGCAGGCACACGACGTCGGCCTGCGAACCGGTGAGCCAGTCGAGCAGACCCTTGCGGGCGGCGGCGCGGACGCCGTTGACGTTGACGGTGGTGATGATGTGCGGCACGCGAAGAACCGTATCGGACGTCACCGACGCGACGTCATCACCGCGACGGCGAGCACCGCGATGCCGGACAGGGCCAGCGCCGACCCCACGAGCGCGGGCGCCGTGTAGCCGAGACCGGCGGCGATCACGACGCCACCGATCCACGCCCCGAACGCATTGGCGATGTTGAGCGCGGAGTGGTTGAGCGCGGCCGCGAGGGTCTGCGCGTCGGCGGCGACGTCCATCAGACGCGTCTGCAGGCCCGGCACGAGCGCCGACCCGGCCGCGGCGACGAGGAACAGCACGATCATCGCGGTGTACGGATTGCGCGCGGCCACCGCGAAGAGCGCGAGAAGGACGACGAGGGCGCCGAGCATCGCGAACAGTCCCCCGGTGAGTGCCCGGTCCGCGAGACGCCCGCCGAACACGTTGCCGGCGACCATGCCGAGTCCGTAGACCATGAGCGCGAGCGGTACCAGCGACACCGGGAGCCCGGCGACGTCGGTCATGGTCCAGCCCACATAGGTGTAGACGGCGAACATGCCGCCGAACCCGACCGTCGCGACGACGAGCGTGAGCCACACCTGCCCACGCCGGAGCGCGGCGAGTTCGGTTCTCGGGTCGGTGGTGCGCACGTCGTGCAGCGGCGGGACCCACGCGGCGATGGCCGCGACAGTGACCGCGCCGATGACGGCGACCACCGCGAACGCGCTGCGCCAGCCGAGGCCCTGCCCGATCCAGGTGGCCGCGGGCACGCCGACGACGTTGGCGACGGCGAGGCCGCTCATGACCATCGCGACGGCCTTCGCGCGGTGCCCGGGTCCCGCGAGATGCGCCGCAACCAGGGACGCGACACCGAAGTACGCGCCGTGTGGCAGTCCCGCAACGAACCGCGCGACCAGCAGCCCGCTGTAGCTCGGGGCGACGATCGTCGCGGCGTTGCCCACCGTGAACGCGACCATCAGCGCGATGAGCAACGTCTTGCGCGGGGCCCGCGCCGTGAGCGCCGCGATCAGCGGGGCACCGACGACGACGCCCAGTGCGTACGCGGTGATGACATGTCCGGCGGTGGGCTCCGCGATCCCCAGGCCGCCGGCGATCTGCGGCAGCAGACCCATCGCGACGAATTCGGTGGTGCCGATGCCGAACCCGCCCATCGCGAGCGCGAGCATCGCGCGACGACGTCCGGCAGGCGACTGGATTGTGCTCGAGGGCGCAGGCGCGGTCGTCGAGATGGTCAAGAAGCGAGACCTTCCGAACGGAGGAACAGCTGACGAGCAAAGCTTGTCGATGAAATGAAAACGGGACGTTCCCACGAGGGGAACGTCCCGTTTCGGTGAAGGGTTACGCGATTACGCGCGCGCCTTCTGCAGGTTCTCGTCGAGGGTCGCGAGGAACTCCTCGGTGGTCTGCCAGGCCTGATCCGGGCCCACCAACAGTGCGAGGTCCTTGGTCATCTGGCCGCTCTCGACGGTCTTGATGACGACATCCTCGAGCTGCTGCGCGAACTCGATGACCTCGGGGGTGTTGTCCAGCTTGCCACGGTGCTCGAGACCCCGGGTCCACGCGAAGATGGACGCGATCGGGTTCGTCGAGGTGGGCTTGCCCTGCTGGTGCTGGCGGAAGTGGCGCGTGACGGTGCCGTGTGCGGCCTCCGCCTCGACCGTGCGTCCGTCCGGCGTCATCAGCACGGAAGTCATGAGACCCAGCGAGCCGTAGCCCTGCGCAACGGTGTCGGACTGGACGTCGCCGTCGTAGTTCTTGCAGGCCCAGACGTAGCCACCCTCCCACTTGAGCGAGGAGGCGACCATGTCGTCGATGAGGCGGTGCTCGTAGTGCAGACCCGCAGCGTCGAACTCGGCCTTGAACTCGGCCTCGTAGATGTTCTGGAACTCGTCCTTGAACATGCCGTCGTAGGCCTTGAGGATGGTGTTCTTCGTGGAGAGGTACACCGGGTAGTTCTGCTGCAGGCCGTACGCGAGCGAGGCGCGGGCGAAGTCCTGGATGGACTTCTTGTAGTTGTACATACCCATGACGACGCCGCCGTCCTCGGGCAGACGGCACACCTCGTGCTGGATCGGCTCGGAGCCGTCGTCCGGGGTGTACGTGATCGTGACGGTGCCGGCGCCGGGAGCCTTGAAGTCGGTGGCGCGGTACTGGTCACCGAATGCGTGACGTCCGACGATCACCGGCTTGGTCCAACCGGGGACCAGACGCGGGACGTTGGAGATCAGGATCGGCGCACGGAAGATGGTGCCACCCAGGATGTTACGGATGGTGCCGTTCGGCGAACGCCACATCTTCTTCAGGCCGAATTCCTCGACCCGATCCTCGTCCGGGGTGATCGTGGCGCACTTGACGCCCACGCCGTGCTTCTTGATCGCTTCTGCAGCGTCGATGGTGACCTGGTCGTCGGTGGCATCGCGATGCTCGATCCCCAGGTCGTAGTACTCGAGATCGACATCCAGGTAGGGATGGATCAGCTTGTCTTTGATGAACTGCCAGATGATGCGGGTCATCTCGTCGCCGTCGAGTTCGACGACCTTGCCTTCGACCTTGATCTTGGACATGGGGGCTTCGCGTCCTCCTAGGAAGTGTCCCTGGTTCCGTTCCCTGGGTACTGGGGGGGTGCGCGGGCCACTTTGTGAGCGGACCCGCCAACGGTTCAATTATCAAACGTAGACGTTCGGGATCCCCCTCGGCAGGGACGACCCAAACATGACGAGCGTACTGCTATTGCTTCGGAGCGCAACCACGCCCCCTGCGCCCACATGCCTACCTACCGGTAACTTTGGACGTTTTCCCACACCCCGGGCTGAAAGTTCCGCCCCCTCCTTCCCGTGTGCCCGATTCTGGCGCTAAGATCACGGCCAGGTCATGAGTGTCAGCGTCAAGCCCCGGCTCGCTGGCCGGCAACCCTCCATCCGCGGTGGGGTGCCCCGGGTGATGACCAGGTTTTCCGGCGCGAGCCGGGAGACAAGCGCGGGTCCGCTGGGACGGACCCACTGACCGGGCCATGCCCCACCGGAGGTTCATCATGTGCAGTTGTCACGAGTAGCCGGTCCCCACGCGCGCGCACGGCGCTGCGCCACCTCACCTGACGAATATCTCCCGAACCAGGAGTAGACGACTCATGACCGAAATCACGGACCCGAAGGCCGACTGGAGCTTCGAGACCAAGCAGATTCACGCGGGTCAGCTGCCCGACGGCGCGACCAACGCGCGCGCGCTGCCGATCTACCAGACCACGTCGTACACGTTCGACAGCACCGACCACGCGGCGGCTCTGTTCGGACTGGCCGAGCCCGGCAACATCTACACCCGCATCATGAACCCGACGCAGGACGCCGTCGAGCAGCGCATCGCGGCGCTCGAGGGTGGCGTCGCCGCCCTGCTGCTCGCCTCGGGCCAGGCCGCCGAGACGTTCGCGATCCTCAACCTCGCCGAGGCCGGCGACCACATCGTGTCGAGCCCGCGCCTGTACGGCGGCACGTACAACCTGTTCCATTACTCGCTGCGCAAGCTGGGCATCGAGGTTTCGTTCGTCGAGGATCCGGACGACATCGCGCAGTGGCGCGCCGCGATCCGACCGAACACCAAGGCGTTCTACGGCGAGTCGATCTCGAACCCGCGCAACGACATCCTGGACATCCCGGGCATCTCGAAGGTCGCGCACGAGAACGGCATCCCGCTGATCGTCGACAACACCGTCGCGACGCCGTACCTGATCCGTCCGTTCGAGCACGGCGCGGACATCGTCGTCCACTCGGCCACCAAGTACCTCGGCGGCCACGGCACCGCGGTCGCCGGCGTGATCGTCGACAGTGGCAACTTCGACTGGACGCAGGGTCGCCACGCCAACTTCACCACCGCGGACCCCAGCTACCACGGCGTCGTCTACGCCGATCTGGGTGCACCGGCGTTCGCGCTCAAGGCCCGCGTGCAGTTGCTGCGCGATCTGGGTGCGGCCGTCTCGCCGTTCAACGCGTTCCTCATCGCGCAGGGACTCGAGACGCTGAGCCTGCGCATGGAACGGCACGTGGCGAACGCGAAGGCCGTCGCCGAGTACCTCGACGCGCGTCCCGAGGTCGCGTCGGTCTCGTACGCCGGCCTGCCGTCGTCGCCGTGGCACGAACGCGGTAAGACGCTGGCCCCGCGTGGCACCGGCGCGATCGTCGCCTTCGAACTGGCCGGCGGCGTCGACGCGGGCAAGAAGTTCGTCAATGCGCTCTCCCTGCACAGCCATGTCGCCAACATCGGTGACGTGCGCTCGCTGGTGATCCACCCGGCCTCGACCACCCACTCGCAGCTCACCCCCGCGGAGCAGCTCGCGTCGGGTGTCACCCCGGGTCTGGTCCGGCTCGCCGTCGGCATCGAGGGCATCGACGACATCCTCGCCGATCTCGATGCCGGATTCGCGGCTGCGGCGGCGTCTTGACCGTCAGCTCTGTCCGCAACACCCGTCCGGCGGGATTCCCCCCGCCGGACGGGCAGTTGTGTTTTGTCCACATCGGCTCGCTCGAGCTCGAGAGCGGTGTGGTTCTGCCCGACGTCACGATCGCGGTCCAGCGGTGGGGCGAGCCGGCCACCGACCGGGACAACGTGATCCTCATCGAGCACGCCCTCACCGGCGACTCCCACGTCACGGGACCGTCGGACGACGAGCATCCCTCCCCCGGCTGGTGGAACGGCATGGTGGGCCCGGGCGCCCCGATCGACACGAACGAGTGGTGCGTCATCGCCACCAACGTGCTCGGCGGCTGCCGTGGCACGACGGGCCCCGGTTCCATTGCCGCCGACGGCGCGGTGTGGGGTTCACGTTTCCCCGAGATCTCCATCCGCGATCAGGTGGCTGCAGAGGTCGCGCTCGCCGACGTGCTCGGCATCGAGCGTTTCTCGTCGGTCGTCGGTGGGTCGATGGGTGGCATGCGGACCCTCGAGTGGGTCGTCGGCCATCCCCACCGAGTCGACTCGGCTCTCATTCTCGCGGTGGGCGCGCGCGCCACCGCCGACCAGATCGGTACGCAGACCACTCAGATCGCCGCGATCCGGAGCGACCCGGACTGGCAGGGCGGCGACTACTACGGCACCGGTCGGATCCCGCGTACCGGGCTGGGCCTCGCCCGCCGGATCGCGCACCTGACGTATCGCACCGAGTCCGAACTGGATTCCCGCTTCGCCAACGACGCGCAGGCCGACGAGAACCCCTGGACCGGCGGCCGTTACGCGGTTCAGAGCTACCTCGAACACCAAGCCGACAAGCTGGTTTCCCGGTTCGACCCCGCCACCTACGTGCTGCTCACCGAGGCGATGAACCGCCACGATGTGGGCCGCGGTCGCGGCGGTGTCGCCGCAGCGCTGGCGTCGACGAACGTTCCGACCATCGTCGGCGGCGTCGACTCCGATCGGCTCTATCCGCTGCGACAGCAGCAAGAACTCGCAGACGGGCTTCGCGGTTGCGACCGGTTGCGCGTCCTCGCGTCGAAGGACGGCCACGACGGCTTCCTCACCGAAGCGGACGCCGTGGCGGAACTGCTGAAGGAGACGATGGAACTGGCGCGCGAGGCCCGCCGGGGCTGAGCGCGGGCACCCGCACGCCTCGCTCCGTTCCCAGCGGGTGAGTCGGTTCCCAGCGAGTCAGTCGGTTCCCAGCGGGTCAGTCGGTTCCCAGCGGGTCGATCGACACTGCCAGCGCGATGATCGTCGCGCCGACGAGCGCCATCGCGCCCACGTCGAATCCCCTGCTGCGCACGGCCAGCAGCCCGACCTTGTCGGGCGACAACACAGCACGCAGAAGAGCCGCGAGCACCATGGCGCCCCCGAGGACGAGGGCGCCACGCCGCCAGCGATCGGCGAGCACCAGCACGAAGGCCGCCGCCACCACGATGAGGACGACGACCAACGGCAGGTTCCTGCGCACGAACTGCGTCACGGACGCTGCCTAGCCGGGCAGTCCGGCGAGCAGCTCGGCCCGCTCCACGACGTTGCTGAGCAGGAATGCGCGGGTCAGCGGTCCGACGCCACCGGGGTTCGGGGAAATGAATCCGGCGACCTCGCGGACGTCGTCGGCCACGTCACCGCGCAGGCCGTCGGCGGTGCGACTGACACCCACATCGAGGACGGCAGCGCCCGGCTTGACCATGTCGGCCGTGATGAGGCCCGGCACTCCGGCCGCGGCGATCACGATGTCGGCCTGACGCACCTGCGCGGCGAGGTCACGGGTTCCGGTGTGGCACAACGTGACCGTCGCGTTCTCGGTGCGGCGGGTGAGCAGCAGACCGATAGGACGCCCGACGGTGACGCCGCGCCCGACGACGACGACGTGGGCGCCGGCGATCGGAACCTCGTAGCGGCGCAGCAGGTGCACGATGCCGCGCGGGGTGCACGGCAGCGGCGCCTCCTTGCCGAGGACCAGTCGGCCGAGGTTCACCGGGTGCAGGCCGTCGGCGTCCTTCTCCGGGTCGATGCGCTCGAGGGCGGCATTCTCGTCGAGGTGCTTGGGCAGCGGGAGCTGGACGATGTAGCCGGTGCACTCGGGGTTGGCGTTGAGCTCGTCGATGGTGGCCTCGAGCTCGTCCTGGGTGATGTCGGCCGGCAGGTCACGGCGGATCGAGGTGATGCCGACCTTGGCGCAGTCGTTGTGCTTGCCGCGGACGTAGGCGGCCGAGCCCGGATCCTCACCCACCAGAATCGTCCCGAGTCCGGGCGTGATGCCCTTCTCCTTCAGGGCTGCCACCCTGACCTCGAGGTCCTTGAAAATCTCGTCGCGGGTTGCTTTGCCATCCAGGATCGTTGCAGTCACGGCGACCATTGTTCCAGGCTAGGGTCGCTGCATGTCATCGGCTCCGGATCTTCGTGGTCCACGTGTCGTGTTGACCCCGGTCCGGACAGTTCATCACCCACGGTTACGCGAGATCCACCGTTCCCCCGCGGTGCGTCGATGGTGGAACGATCCGGCCGACGACTGGCCGTCACCCGAACCCGGAACCGTCGCCTATGCAGTGCTGCTCGACGGTTCCGTCGTCGGTTTCGCGCAGTGGTACCAGGAGCCGGACCCCCAGTTCCGGCATGCCGGTGTGGATCTGTTCCTCGACAACGCCGTGCACGGGCGGGGGCTGGGGACAGAGGTGGTCCGGACGCTGTGCACTCACCTGGTGGACAACCTCGGCTTCCACCGCATCGTCATCGACCCGGAAGCTGCGAATTCGAGGGCGATCGCGTGCTACCGCAAGGTGGGATTCCAGGAGGTGGGCGTCATGCGCGAGTACTCCAAAGATGCAGATGGGGTGTGGCGGGACGGGCTGATGATGGACCTGCTGGCTCGTGATCTGGTGCGCTGACAGGCAGCCTCACCACGGTTCGACGACCAGCCCGTGCGCGGCCGCATACCCGACCGCCTGAGTCAGCTCCACCTGGGTCTTGTCGAGCTTCGCGGCGGTCCACAGGCCGGGATCGACATGCGCGCCACGCAGATCCGCGCCCTCGAGGCGCATCCCCTCCACCCGCGCCCCCGACAAGTTCACCGAGCGCAGCACGGCGCCCCGGAGATCCGCTTGCACCAGATTGGCCTCACGGAACCGGCAGTCCGTGAGATCGAGCCCCCGCAGGTCGGCACCGCCCATCGATACCAGCGTGAAGTCCACCTCCTCGACCACGAGGGGCCGCAGTTGGCAGTCGACGAAGACGGAGCCGAGCATGCTGCAGCCACGGAAGCTGCTGTGCCACATCGTGGTCCGCGCGAACATGCACGACCGGAAGGCGCTGCCGTGATGGTGCGAGTCGGTGAGGTCGGCACCGGTGAAGTCACATTCGGTGAAGACCGCGTACTCGGTGGTCAACTCGGAAAGGTCCGCGTCCCGGAACGAGCACGCGGTGTAGTGCCGCCGACTCCACTTCTCCCGCGACAAGCGGACGTCGGAGAAGTCCTCCCCCACGATCTCCACGAGTTCTCCCGTCATGGGTCCCATGCTGCCCCCGTGTACCGACAATTTCGACTGCCGCGATCCGCTCGGCGATGCACCGGGCACGCCTGGCAAGCTGAACGTCGTGTTCCGAGTGATGTTCCACGAGCCCCGCATCCCACCCAACACGGGAAACGCGATCCGCATGGTCGCGGGCACTGGCTGCGAACTGCATCTCGTCGGCCCGCTCGGGTTCGACCTGTCCGAACCGAAGCTGAAGCGGGCGGGTCTCGACTACCACGACCTCGCGTCGGTCACGGTGCACGAGAATCTCGAGGCCGCGTGGGCGGCGCTGAATCCCGATCGGGTGTTCGCGTTCACCGCACACGCATCGACGTCGTACGCGGACGTCGCCTACCAGGCCGGTGACGTCCTGCTCTTCGGCCCCGAGCCCACCGGCCTGTCGCCGGAGGTGCTGGCGGATCCGCACGTCACGGAGCACGTGCGGATCCCCATGGTCCCGGGTCGCCGGTCTCTGAATCTGTCGAATGCCGCCGCGGTCGTCACGTACGAGGCGTGGCGTCAGCACGGCTTCGCCGGCGGCATCTGAGGATTGTTCGGACGCTCGACCAGATCCGGTGCAGGCGCATCGAGTGACGCGCGATACAGTGCCCTCGAAAAACCGGATGTATCAGGGGAAATGCATGTTACGGGGCGTTTCGGGTATGTCGGGTCCAGACTCTCGGAACCCTCGAAGGACCACCATTCATGCGAACTGGAGCACTTCGCCGCGCACGTAAGGCGTGCGCCGCGGTGGCACTGTCCCTGACGGCATTGCTGACCGCTCCCCTCGTGACCGACACCGCCGTCGCGTCCGCCCGGCCGGCGTCGCACGTCGACCGCGTGGACGACTCCGGTTCGCGGGCGGTCACCGCTCAGGTCTATTCGGCGTCGATGGACCGCATCGTCCCGATCCGGATCCTGCTGCCTGCCGACACGTCACGTCCGCGTCCGACGCTCTACCTGCTCAACGGTGCGGGCGGCGGCGAGACGAATGCGACGTGGCAGGCGAACACGGATGTCACCGAGTTCTTCGCCGACAAGCAGGTCAACGTCGTGACGCCGATGGGGGGCACCGCCAGCTACTACACCGACTGGGAGCGCGACGACCCGGTTCTGGGACGCAACAAGTGGCAGACGTTCCTCACGCGCGAACTCCCGCCGATCATCGACGCCGAGTTCGGCGGCAACGGCAGCAACTCGATTGCCGCGATCTCGATGACCGCGACTTCCGTCCTGAACCTCGCGATCGCCGCCCCCGGCCTGTACAAGGCTGTCGGGTCGTACAGCGGCTGCGCCGAGACGAGCACGCCGATGGGATCGGCGTTCGTCGACCTGGTAGTCAGCTCGACGGCCGGTGGCGACCCCGTGAACATGTGGGGCCCGCCCGGAAGCCCGGCGCGACACGCCAACGACCCGGTGCGCAACGCGGAGAAGCTGCGGGGCACCGAGTTGTTCATCTCCTCCGGTTCCGGCCTGCCGGGGCAGTTCGACCACATGGGCGCACCGGGCGTCGACGGCGACCTGATCGCGTTCGGCCGTCAGGTCGTCGTCGGTGGCCTGATCGAGGCCGCCACCAACGTGTGCACCCGGAACCTCGCGAATCGCCTTCGCACGCTGAACATCCCGGCGACTTTCGACTTCAACCCCACCGGCACCCACTCGTGGGGCTACTGGCAGGAAGACCTGCACCAGTCGTGGCCGCTTCTGGCGCGCTCGATGGGCATCTGACGCGTAGACGGCCCTTCCGGAGGTCTCAGCAGCCGCCGCGCGCGATGTCGAGGAAGTCGCGTGCGGCGCCGCGCAGTCCGCGGGATCCGTCCCACACCGCGAGGAGTCGTCGCGGCATGTGCAGGCCGTCGACCTGAACGGATGCCAGCCGTCCGTCGTGCAGATCGGCCTCGACCGCGAGTGACGAGACGACCGCCGGCGCGTTTCCGGCGACGACGGCGGCCTTGACCGCGGTGCACGACGTGAGCTCGAGCAGCGGTTCCACGCAGCCGGGCACCGCATGTTCGAGGGTGGTGCGGGTGCCGGATCCGGGCTCCCGCTGGATCAGCGGCGTCGCCGCGAGTTCGCCGGTGTCGATGGGCGCCCGCGCGATCCACTTGTGCCCGGGCGGGACGATCACGACCAGTTCGTCGTGGGCGACTTCGACGGATCGGAGACCGTCCGGGGCGACCGGCCCTTCGACGAATCCGAGATCGGCCTCACCGGCCCGCACCTGGGCGGCGACGTCGGTGGAGTTCAGCAGTCGCACCGATGTGACGACGGTGGGGTGTTTGCGGCGCATCGCGACCGTCCAGCCCGGAACGAGGTATTCGGCGATCGTCATGCTCGCGGCCACGGTGAGATTGGCGTCCCGCTCGCCGCGCAGGGCGGCCACCCCGGACGCCAGTTCCTCGGCGGAGTCGAGGATCGCCGACGCCCACTCCAGAATCAGTGCCCCCTCGGAGGTGGGCTGGACACCGCCCGCACCGCGATCGAACACCCGGATCCCGAGCTGCCGTTCGGCGGATCGCACCCGAGCGCTGACGGCCTGCTGACTCAGTCCGTGCTCGCGTCCCGCCGCCCCCATGCTGCCGAGCCTGCCCACTGCGACCAGCACATCCAGCGCGGCGAGTTCGGGTACGCGGTTCGAAAGCGGCATACCACCAAGGCTAGACCCACAAACGGTGTTTGTACCCCATCCAGGCCAAGACTCCTACCGGGAAAGACGTAAAAATACAAGAGTTGTATTCATGCTTACCGCTCCACGTCTCGCCCACCTCACACCCAACTGGTTCGCCGTCGTGATGGGTACCGGCATCATCGCCGTCGCCACGTCGTCGCTTCCGGTGAATCTGCCGGGGCGACGCGGAATCGCGCTCACGTTCTGGATTCTCGCGGTGGCCCTGCTCGCGGTGCTCGTGGCCGCGTTCGCCGTCCACTGGATCCGGCACACCGAGCACGCCCGCGGGTACGCGCGCAGCGTCACGATGTTCCCGTTCTACGGAGCGCTGCCGATGGCGGTGCTCACCGTCGGCGCCGGCACCGCCGCGGTGGGCTCGACCGTCATCGCACCGAGTCTCGCGTTCGGGATCGCGGGAGCCCTGTGGGCGATCGGCACCGCCGCCGGCCTGCTGACCGCAGCGGTGATGGGGATGCGACTGCGTGCCGTCGCCGATCGCGGCAACCCGACCCCTGCCTGGCTGATGCCGGTGGTCCCGCCGATGGTGTCGGCCGCGACCGGTGCCGCGCTGGTGAACCATCTGCCCGAGGGTTGGCCGCGGGTCGCGATGCTGACCGGCTGCTATGCGCTGTTCACGCTCGCACTGGTGTTCGCGCTGTTCATCGTCGCGATGGTCACGCGGGAGATCAGCGAGAGCGGGCTGCCGCCGCTGCAGGCTCTGCCGACGATGTGGATTCCGCTCGGCATCGTGGGTCAGTCCGTCGCGGCAGCGAACCTGCTCGGCACCGCGGCGCAGCACGCCGTCGGCGGCGGCGTCGCGCACACCCTGCACGTGTTCGGCCTGGGCTACGGACTGTTCATGGGAACGATCATGATCGTCGCCCTCACCGCGGTCGGTGTCGTCACGGTGCGCGCGTTCCGCAGCGGGCTGACGTTCACCATGAGCTGGTGGAGCTTCACCTTCCCGGTCGGCGCCTGCGCGGTCGGGATGGGGGCATTCGGTGTCGCGGGCGACTTCGAGATTCCGCGTCTGCTGTCGGCCGGACTGCTGTGCGCCCTGGTAGTCGCCTGGTGTGTGGTCGCGGTGCACACCGCACGCCGGGTTCGTACCAGGGCGCTGCCTGCTCCGGCCTGAGCCGGAATCGATCGGACCCGCGAATCTCAGGACAGGGCGTCGATCGCGGCCTGGAGGCGGGTAGTCGCCTCGGCGGCGACCGCCTCGAGCCCGGGCTCCTTGGTCACCTCGACCATGAGCGCCGGGTTCATGGCCTCGACGACGACGCCGTCACCGTCGGCGCGGACGACGACATTGCACGGCAGCAGCAGACCGATCTGCCGGTCGACGCCGACGGCGCGGTGCGCGAGCTGGGGATTGCAGGCACCGAGGATGACGTACTGCTCCATCTCGGCGCCGATCTTCGCCTTCAGCGTCGCCTGCATGTCGATCTCGGTGAGGACACCGAAACCCTGCTCCTGCAAGGCGGCCCGTGTCTTGGCGATGGCGTCGTCGAACTCGGTGTTCAGACGCGTCGAGATTCCCAGTTCCATCAGTGACTCCTTACGGTTGTCCGTTCGGTTTACCGGTGTTCGGCCCGGCGCTCAGGCAAGCGCCAGGAACAGCTTCTCCAACTCGGCCTCGGTGAGCGGCTCGGACGCCGTGCCATCCCCGGCCAGGCATTCACGCAGGCCGGTCGCGACGATCTTGAAACCGGCCCGGTCGAGGGCCCGGGACACCGCCGCCAACTGCGTGACGACGTCCTTGCAGTCGCGGCCGCTCTCGATCATCGAGATGACGCCCGCCAGCTGTCCCTGCGCGCGGCGCAGTCGGTTGAGCACCAACGCGATGCTCTCTTCGTCTCCGGTCATGAGACCTCCTAGTTCTACTTCCAGATTACCCGCAGGGGTATCCGACCGGATCCGGCTGTGACCACGATCATCAGCCGGATCCGGCACCGGAATCACCCGTGCGAGAACGTGATGTTCGGCAGCGCCTTGCGCAGCCAGTTCGGCGACCACCAGGCCGCGTTGCCGGTCAACCGCAGCAGGGCCGGCAGCAGCACGAGGCGGATCAGGACGGCGTCGAGCAGGACGGCGATGCCGAGCAGGATGCCCATCTCCTTCGGCGGCAGCGGTTCGGCCAGCGCGAAGCTGAAGAACACGCCCACCATGACGGCCGCGGCCGCGAAGATGACCCGTCCGGAGTGCGCCATGCCAGATATCTGGGCGCCGCGCGCACTACCGGTCTTCTCGTACTGCTCTTTGACGGTCGAGAGCAGGAACACGGTGTAGTCCATCGCGATCGCGAAGATCATCGCGAAGAAGAACACCGGACCCCAGCCGTCGAGGAAGCCCTGCGGGGTGAAGCCGAGCAGGTCGGACAGGTGCCCGTCCTGGAAGATCAGCTTCGACGCACCGAACGCCGCGGCGGTCGAGAGCAGGCTCACGACGGTGCCGATCAGCGAGACCAGCGGGGCCTGCAGCGCCACGAGCAGCAACAGGAAGCCGAGCAGCAGGATCACGACGATCACGATCGGCAGGTAGTCGTTCAGCGCCTGCTGCAGATCGAGGTTCTCCGCCGGTGCACCGCCGATCAGGGCGCTGTCGGGCAGTTCGCCGCGCAGCGTGTCGAGCGTTCCGCCGAGCGCCGGATCCGACGGGTCGACCGTCGGCAGCGCCTGCAGCATCACCAGGTCCGAGCCGTCCGACGCCGGCATCGCGGGGGTCACCGCGGCCACACCGTCGACGGTTGCCGCGGCCTCGGCTGCGGCCTGCGCATCGGCGGCCGGGACGACGATCTGCAGTGCGCCCGGTGCGCCGATGCCCATCTGCTCCTGCACCAGTTCGTATCCCTGGCGCACGGCGGCGTCCTCGGGCACCACCTGGATGGACGGCATCGCGACCTTCAGCCCGAGCACCGGGATCGCGAGTCCGATCAGGATCGCGACGGCACCGACCGCGAACGGCCACGGGTGCCGGTCGAGCAGCTTGCCCCACTTGGTGAACAGCGGCGAGCCGTCGGTCTCGTTCTGCTGCTTCTTGGCGTACGGCAGCGAACCGGCGTTGACCTTGCGGCCCAGCTTGGCCAGGACCGCGGGCAACAGTGTCAGCGTCGCCGCCAGGACGAACGCGACCGCGAGCATGATGCCGACAGCCATCGTCCGGACTGCGGGTGCGGGCACCAGCAGCACGGCAGACAGACTCACCAGCACCGTCAGACCCGACAGCAGCACGGCCTTACCGGCAGTGTCCATCGTCTCGGCGACCGCGAGGCGCGCATTCGCAGTCTTGCGCAGCGCATCCCTGAAGCGGACGACGAGGAACAGCGCGTAGTCGATACCGAGTGCCAGCGCGAACATCATCGCGAAATTCATGGCCCACACCGAGATCGGAGTGATCTCGTTGAGCAGCACCAGACCGCCTGCGGACGCGACCAGACCGGCGAGGGTCAGCAGCAGCGGCAGCCCCGCGGCGACGAGGGATCCGAACGCGAGGACCATGACGCCGAGCGTGACGGGCCACGACATCATCTCGGCCTTGATCATCGCGTCGTGGTTCGCCTTGTTGAAGTCGCTCCACAGCGCCGAAGCGCCGGTCGGGTAGACGTCGATGCCGTCACCCGAGAGTGCCGTCAGATCACCGCCGAGATCGTCGACCGCACGCACCATGTCATCGGTGTTCGCGTTCGCGCCGGCGATGAGGATGCCGGTGTGCCCGTCGGGGCTGATGGTCATGCCTGGCTGCGGCGGGATCACCTCGCCGATGCGGGCGTCGGCCGTGAGCACCGACGTCGCCTCGCCGAGCACCTGCTGCACGGCCGGGTCGTCCAGTGGCTTGTCGTCCGAGTGGACGACGACCTGGATCGCCGACGACGCGTTGCCGCCGAAGTGCTCCTGCGCGAGTTCGCGCACCTGCACCGACTCGGAGCCGTTGGCCTGCCAGCCGGCACCGGCCAGCGAGCTGAACACCGACGGTGCCGCGGCACCGAGGGCGACGACGAGCACGAGCCACGCGGTGATCACCCATTTGAAGTTGTCGGCCATCGCGGCACCGAGTCGGGCGAGTGGTCCGCCGACGGACTCGGTGGGTGGCGGCGGGGAGTCCTGCCGCTGTCCGGTGGTGGTCATGGGAGATGCCTTTCGTAGTCGTGTTTCTTCTGGTCCGACTCCCCCGCGTTTTGCGCACTTGTCGCGGTTTCCGGGGCGGGATTCGCGCGATAAGTGCGCAGAACGCGCGAAGGGGAAATACGGGAGGGGGTATATGGAAGTGAAAAGAGAACCCGGTCGAGAACCACTCGGTTTCGACCGGGTTCGGGTGGAGCTAGTTGCCGGACTCGACAGCGCGGCCGGACTGCAGCCAGGCCATGGTGCCGCCGGCGACGTTGACGGCGTCGACGCCACGGGCCTCGAGGTACTGCGCGGCCTGGGCGCTGCGTCCACCGGCCGCGCAGATCATGTACACGGTGCCGTCGGCCGGAACCTCGTCGACGCGAGCGACGAACTCGCTGAGCGGGATCGAGACCGCGCCGGGCACCCGCGCCTCGGCGAACTCGTCCGCCTCGCGGACGTCGACGAGCGGGGCGCCGGTGGCGAGCACCGCTTCGAGTTCGGTCACGTCAATTTCGCGCATGGGGTTCCTTCCGGAGATTCTGTGTTCAGGAGACGCCGACCGGCGCGTTCGCGCGCAGACCCGCATCCCACGTCTTGTAGCCGCCGTCGAGGTTGGCCGCAGGGCGCCCCAACTGTCCGAGCAGGCGTGCCGCAGTGTGGCCGCGCTGGCCCACCTGGCAGTGCACGATCAGGTCACCGGCCGGCAGTTCGCCGACCCGATCCCTGAGCTCATCGAGCGGGACGTTCACGGCGCCGGGGATGGCGCCGGCCGCGAACTCGTCGGCGGTGCGGACGTCGACGAGCGACGCACCACCGGCGACCAGGGTATCGAGTTCGTGCCACTGGACCGTGCGGGTGGAGTCGGTGCGCAGGTTGTCGGCGATGTAGCCGAGCATGTTCACCGGATCCTTGGCCGAACCGAACTGCGGCGCGTACGCCAGTTCGAGGTCGGCCAGGTCCGACGCGGTGAGCCCACCGGCCATCGCTGTGGCGATGATGTCGATGCGCTTGTCCACGCCCTCGCCGCCGACGGCCTGGGCGCCGAGGATGGCGTCGGACTCGGGATCGACGAGCAGCTTGATCGCCATCTGCTGGGCGCCCGGGTAGTACCCGGCGTGCGACTGCGGATGCGTGTGAATCGCCCGGTAGGGACGGCCCGCGGCGCGCAGTCGCTTCTCGTTCCAGCCGGTGGCCGTGACGATCAGTCCGAACACCCCGACGACCGCGGTGCCCGACGACGCCGTCGCACGCACCGGACGTCCGGCGATGACGTCGGCAACGAGACGACCCTGCCGGTTCGCCGGGTTGGCGAGCGGGATCATCGCGACGCCACCGCCGACCGCGTCACGCTTCTCGACGGCGTCGCCGACCGCGAAGATGTGCGGGACGGAGGTGCGCATCTGGTCGTCGACCACGACGCCGCCTCGCTCCCCGACCGTCAGCCCGGCCATCGTGGCGAGCGCGGTCTCGGGCCGGACGCCGATCGCCATGACGACGACGTCGGCGGGGACGGTGCGCCCATCCGCCAGTTCGGCGGTGGTCGCACCGATCGAGGTGAGCTGGGTGCCGAGTTCGAGGCGCACCCCGTTCTCGCGCATGCGATCGGCGACGGGAGCCGCCATCTCCGGGTCGAGCGGGGCCAGCACCTGATCGGCAAGCTCGACGACTGTGACGTCGAGATTGCGGTGACGCAGGTTCTCGGCCAGTTCGACGCCGATGAATCCGGCGCCGACGATGACAGCGCTGGGCGCCCCGGACGTCTGCGCTGACTCGATCTGCGCCACCAGCCGGTCGACGTCCTCGACATCACGCAGGATCAGGGCGCGTTCGACGCCGGGCAACGGCGGCACGATGGGGCTGGCGCCGGTGCTCAGGACCAGTTCGTCGTAGCTCTCGACGTAGGTGTCCCCCGATTCGAGGTTGCGAACCGTGACGGTGCGGGCGTCCGCGTCGATCGCGACGACCTCGCTGCGAACACGGACGTCGAGACGGAAGCGGGCGCCGAGACTCTCCGGCGTCTGCAGCAGTAGCTCGTCACGGTCCTCGATGACGCCACCGGCGTAGTACGGCAGGCCGCAGTTCGCGAACGACACGTGCGCACCGCGCTCGAAGACGACGATCTCCGCCGACTCGTCCAGCCGACGCATGCGAGTGGCCGCAGACATTCCGCCGGCGACACCCCCGACGATGACAACCTTCACGATCTACCTCCTCGATGTTGCGATCAACTATACCCCAGGGGGTATCCGATCGGACGCCTCGCGCTGTGAGGCTGCTCTCAGCGGAAGTCCCGCGATCTGCTCGACATCCGCAGGTCCATGAGCTGGAGATGGTCCGCGACGATCGTCACCGCACCCTCCGCGTTCTGCACCCGCCCGCGCACCAGCAGCGCCGGTGCGCTGGTCGCGAGCTTGCGATATTTCGCCCACAGTCCAACCGAGCACACGACGTTGACCATTCCGGTTTCGTCCTCGAGGTTGACGAAGGTCACCCCGGCCGCAGTCGCCGGCCGCTGCCGGTGCGTCACCGCTCCTCCGACCAGCACTCGGTCCCCGTCCGGGACGTCCAGCAGTCGCGACGCCGGGAGCACTCCCAGCGCATCGAGTTGCGGGCGCAGGAACTCCGTCGGATAGCTGTCCGGCGAGACCCCGGTGGCCCACACGTCGGCGGCAGCGAGTTCGAGGTCGCTCATGCCGGGCAGCGCGGGCGCCCGAGTGGATGCCCCCATCCCCGGCAGCCGGTCCGGGCGTTCCCCCGCCGCTGCGCCGGCCGCCCACAACGCCTCGCGCCGGGAGTGACCGAAACAGCCGAGAGCACCGGCGGTCGCGAGGGATTCGACCTGCGCGGTGGTCAACTCGATCCGTCCGGTCAGGTCCAGGATCGACGTGAACTGCCCGTCCTCCGCTCGGGCCGCGGCGATGCGTTCGGCGAGCGGGGCGCCGATGCCGCGCACCTCCCCCAGCCCCAACCGGACCTCGGTGCCGCCCGCTTCCAGCGTCGCGTGCGCGAGGCTCGCGTTCACATCCGCCCCGTGCACCCGCACGCCGTGCCGTCGGGCGTCGGCGACCAGCGACTGCGGCGAATAGAAGCCCATCGGCTGGGCCCGCAGCAGTCCCGCGCAGAAGGCCGCCGGATGATGCAGTTTGAACCACGACGAATAGAAGACGAGCGACGCGAAACTCTGCGAATGACTTTCGGGGAAACCGAAGTTCGCGAATGCGTACAGCTTCTCGTAGATGCGGTCGGCCACGTCGCCGGTGATGCCGTGCAACTCCCGCATGCCGTCGTAGAGTCGTCCGCGCAGCCGCTCCATCTTCTCGGGCGACCGCTTGGAGCCCATCGCGCGCCGCAACTGGTCGGCCTCCACGGCGGTGAATCCGGCGGCATCGACCGCCATCTGCATGAGTTGCTCCTGGAACAGCGGCACCCCCAGCGTGCGACTGAGCGCCTTCTCGAGGCACGGATGGTCGTAGACGACGGGTTCGCGGCCGTTGCGGCGACGGATGTAGGGGTGCACCGAACCGCCCTGGATCGGCCCGGGCCGGATGAGCGCGACCTCGACGACGAGGTCGTAGAAGTTGCGGGGCTTCAGCCGCGGCAGCGTCGCCATCTGCGCGCGCGACTCCACCTGGAACACGCCCACCGAGTCTGCCCGCTGCAGCATCTCGTAGACCGCCTGCTCGGACAGATCGAGTCTCGCCAGGTCCACCTCGAGTCCCTTGTGCTCGGCGACCAGGTCGATCATGTAGTGCAGGGCCGAGAGCATGCCGAGGCCCAGCAGGTCGAACTTCACCAATCCCACTGCGGCGCAGTCGTCCTTGTCCCACTGCAGAACGCTGCGATCCTCCATGCGCGCCCACTCGACCGGGCACACGTCGGCGATGGGCCGGTCGCAGATCACCATGCCGCCGGAGTGGATGCCGAGGTGCCGGGGGAAGCCCTCGATCTGCGCGGCCAGTTCCAGCACCGCCGGCGGGATGTCGGTGTCGGTCTCCTGACCGACGCCGCTCCAGCGGCTGACCTGTTTGCTCCACGCATCCTGCTGTCCCTGCGAGAAGCCGAGCGCCCGCGCCATGTCCCGCACCGACGACTTGCCGCGGTAGGTGATGACGTTGGCGACCTGCGCGGCGTACTCGCGACCGTACTTGGCGTAGACGTGCTGGATGGCCTCCTCGCGGCGGTCGGATTCGATGTCGACGTCGATGTCGGGCGGACCGTCGCGCGCGGGTGAGAGAAACCGCTCGAACAGCAACTGATTGCGCACGGGGTCGACGTTGGTGATGCCGATCGCGTAGCAGACCGCCGAGTTGGCGGCCGACCCTCTTCCCTGACAGAGGATGTCGTTCTCCCTGCAGAACGAGACGATGTCGTGGACCACGAGGAAGTAGCCCGGGAAGGTGAGCCGCTCGATGATCCCGAGTTCGTGTTCGATCTGCGCGTACGCCGCCGGGTCCGACGACGGCGGACCGTAGCGCCGCCGTGCGCCCTGCATGGTCAGCTCGCGTAGCCAACTCGCCTCGGTGTGCCCGTCCGGGACGTCGAACGGCGGCAGTTTCGGCGCGATGAGCCGCAGGTCGAACGCGCACTCGAGCCCCAACTCGGCAGCCCCCGCGACGGCCCGGGGGTAGCGCGCGAACAGCCGCGCCATCTCGGCCCCGGACCGCAGGTGCGCGCCCCCGGTGGGCGCGAGCCAGCCCGCGGCCTCGTCGAGGCTCTGGCGGGCCCGCACCGCGGCCATCGCCATCGCGAGCCGGCGCCGGGACGGGCCCGCGAAGTGCGCGGCAGTGGAGGCGATCACGGAAAGCGACTGTCGCGCCGCGATTTCCGCGAGCTGCGCGTTGACCTCGTCGTCCTCGGGCAGTCCGCGGTGGGTGAGCTCGACGGTGACCCGGTCGACGCCGAACCGGTCGACGAGATCGGCCAGCGCTGTCTCCGCGGCGTCGGGTCCGCCCGCGGCGAGCGCGCTGCGCACGTGCCCCTTCCTGCAACCGGTGAGGATCTGCCAGTGTCCGCCGGCCGCCTCGGTGAGCGCGTCGTAGTCGTAGCGGAGCTTGCCCTTCTCCCCGCCGGCCAGGTGCGCGGCCGCGATCTGCCGCGACAACCGCCTGTATCCCTCCTGTCCGCGGGCCAGCACCAGCAGGTGCGTGCCGTCCGGGTCGGGGGTGCCGGTGCGCGGGGTGGCATCCAGGGACAGTTCGGCCCCGAAGACCGTCCGCATGCCCAGTTCCTTGGCCGCCTCCGCGAACCGGACCACGCCGTACATCCCGTCGTGGTCAGTGAGGGCGATGGCGTCCAGGCCGAGGCGCACCGCCTCCTCCACGAGCTCCTCGGGCGGGCTGGCGCCGTCGAGGAAGCTGAATGCGGAGTGGGTGTGCAGTTCGGCGTAGGGCACGGTGGCGCCGACTGGCCGCGACGTCTCACCGCGATACTCGCCGCGCTTGCGGGACCACGCCGGACTGTCGCTGCCGTCGCCCGGGAACTGCGACTCGTGGCGCGGCCGCCCCGACAGCACCCGTTCCATCTCCGCCCACGTCGGCGGACCGTTTCCCCAACCCATTCAGCTGTCACCTTCCCGCAGGACACAGGCCTGCGTGCACGGGAAGATGCGGAGGGGAAGACGCATCTTTCGAACTCATGTTCGAGTTTGGCACGTGCGCCGCGCGGGGTCAACGCGGACCCGGGACTACAGGGGTGAGGGAATCCTGGTGGAGCGATAGGAGTCGCCGGATCGGGTCGGGCGCCAGACTCGCCAGTGCTTGGCCGACAGCCGGAACGGGAGATTGTCCTGCAGATGACGTGCGCCGGCGGCCAACCGTTCGTCCGCGGGCAGGTTCAGCCACAGCGACAGCGAGGATCCCGCGGTGCCGAGGGTGGCACGGATCCCTGAGTCGCCCAGAATCCGGCCATACCCGTCCACCACGAAACATCCGAAGGCGTCGGGAGTGATGTCGGGATAAGGCGCCCCCACATCCGGGTCGACGAGACGCACCGGCGTGCTGCAGGTCAGCGCAGCGAGGGAACGGCCGTGCGTCGTGACCGCGTCGGGTCCGGCGGCGGCGAGCACCTCGAGCGCGTCGTTGACCACATCGGGTCGAACGTTCCATTCCGTGTGTGTCCGAGAGCGATGGCGAGGTCCGCCGAAGCGCTCGGACGCGAGCCCCACCAATGACGCCGTCGGGGCAGCCTCTCCCCCGGCAGCGATCTCGAACACCCACGACGGCGACGACACCGGTTCGATGCAGGCACCCATGAAGCCCTGCAGATGCCCGAACGCCTTGTCGGGACGCTTGGCGCGCAGCGAGTGCGCACCGCCGGCGGACGCGGGCAGTCCGTCGTACGTCACGACCTCGGGCGAAGCGATGCTCGGCGTCCGCGTCATCGGCCCAGCATAGGTATCAGCGCGCCGGTGTCCACCGCTCCCACACAGGCCGCACCAGCGCAGCCAACGCCCGATACCCGCCGCGGTCCGGGTGGGCACCGTCTCCATCACGCACCTGCTGCATCCAGACCGCGTCGGCGGCCAGCGCGTCGAATACCGGAACATACTCGACGCCGACCGACGCGCAGACGTCGGCGAACCGCGCCGACAACTCGGCCGTGCGCGCGTTCTGCTCGATGTCACCGATCGGCGGCGGCCCGACGACCAGCACCGGCCACCCGATCGCCGCGCACTCCCGCAGCATCACGACGAGGTTCTGCACGGACACGTCCGGATCGACACGCGGCGCACCATGTTCCACGGTCGTGTCGTTGGTGCCGAACGAGAACACCACCCGGCCATCGCTCTCCTCGGGGAGTCGCTGAACGCACTCGGCGAGCCAGCGGGAGCGGATCTCGCTCGACGTCTGACGTCGCACCCCGAGGTTGTACACCGTCAGCGCCACATCCCCCGATGTTGCCGCCGCGACCCTGCCCGCCCAGCCCAGGAAGTCGGAATCACCCACCCCTGCAACGAAAGAATCGCCGACGAAGCACACCCGCACGTCACCATCCATGCGCACGATGGTGCCGGCAACACGAGATCGAGCCTCAGCGCCCACTCTTCAACCAGTGCGACGGGATCCTGCCGCGACGCCCGCGGAATGGACGGCCAGGCCGAGTGCCGGCGCCTCGGTCCGATCCGGATCGAAGTGACCGCCAGCACATGTCGCTAGAGTCGCGGGAATGACACGCTGGGCCTCGATCGTCGTTGCACGCAAGTGGTGGGTAGTGGCGGTGGTTCTGATCGCCGTGATCGTCGCGGGAGTGTGGGGCGCCGGCGTGTTCTCCAAGCTCAGCTCTGGCGGGTACACCGACCCGGGCAGCGAGTCGGCGGAGGTGTCGCGGATCGTCGACGACACCTTCGGCCGGCAGGACCCCGACATCGTCGCGATCTACACGGTGCCGACCGGCAAGACGCTCGCCGACCTGGAGCCGGCCGTCACCGAGACGCTCGATCGATTCCGCGCCGAGGTGCCGACGCAGTCGGTGACCTCGTACTGGTCCGCGGTTCCACCGGCGAAACAGTTGCTGCTGTCGAGCGACGGCGCCAAGGTGGCCGCGTCCATCGTGCTCTCACCCGACGCACACGTGACGGTGGCCAACTTCGCGGATCTGCTGCCGAAACTCGAAATCGACGGCGTGGAATCCGAATTCGCGGGCGGGTCCGTGGTCGGCGTCTCACTCAGCAATCGGCTGCAGGCCGACCTCATCCGGGCCGAGGCGATCGCGATCCCGATCACGCTGGTGCTGTTGGTGTTCGTCTTCGGCGGCCTGGTCGCGGCCTCGGTCCCGGTGTTCGTGGGCCTGCTCTCGGTGCTCAGTTCACTCGGCATCCTGCGTCTGCTCACCGAGGTCACCGAGGTCAGTTCGTTCGCCCTCAACGTCGCATCACTGATCGGCTTGGGCCTCGCGATCGACTACGGCCTGTTCATCGTCAGCCGCTTCCGCGAGGAACTCGCCAACGGGTCCGAACCCGCCGACGCGGCCCGCCGGACCGTGCTCACCGCCGGGCGCACCGTGCTGTTCTCGGGTCTACTGCTGGCGTGCGCGTTCGCGGGCATGCTCGTGTTCCCGCAGGCCGTGATCCGCTCGCTCGGCTTCGGCGCGATCGCCGCCGTGACGGGCGCAGCCGTGCTGTCGCTGACCGTCGTGCCGGCGCTGCTGGCAATCCTCGGGCACCGCATCGACGCGCTGTCGTGGCGGAAGGGGGCGGCGCAGCGCGGAGAGGAACGCGCCCGGCAATTCTGGGGCGGGGTCGTCACGCGCGTCATGCGCCGTCCGGCAGTCGTCGCGGTGGGCATCACCGCCGGCCTGCTGGTGCTCGCGGCGCCGCTGACGAAGGCGACGCTCGGCGAGATCACCTACACCGCACTGCCCGTCGACGACTCGGCGCGCATCGCGACCGAGACCCTTGCCACCGAGTTCCCGTCCACCGGCGAGGGCGCGACGCTGGTGCTGCGCGGCCCCGACGGCGCACCGGCCTCGCCGGGTGATCTGTCCAAGGTCGTCGCGGCGGCGAAGCAGGTGGACGGGATCGCACAGGCCGTCGTGCTCGCGACGGAGAACGACGTCACCGCGATCCAGGCGCTCTATGCGGAAGGCGTCGAGGGCGCCGCGGCCGGGGACGCCGTGCAGGGGCTGCGGGCGATCGATGCGCCATCGGGCACCGAACTGCTGGTCGGCGGCGGCCGGGCAACCGTCGACGACGGCAACGCCTCGATCGTGAAGTGGCTGCCCGCGATGATCGCGATCATGGTGGGCTCCACGCTGGTGCTGATGTTCCTCGCATTCGGGTCGGTGGTGCTGCCGATCAAGGCGGTGGCGATGGCCGGCCTGAGCCTCGCCGCGACGTTCGGCGTCCTCACCTGGGTGTTCCAGGAGGGCCACGGCGCGGAACTACTCGGGGTGACACCGGCACCACTCGAGGCGACATTCGTGGTGCTCATCCTCGCGGTCGTGTTCGGGCTGTCCACCGACTACGAGGTGTTCCTGATGTCGCGCATGGTGGAGGCCCGGGCCGCCGGCGCCACCACCGAGGAGGCCGTACGGATCGGCGCCGAACGCACCGGCCGGGTCGTCACCGCCGCCGCGATGCTGCTGATCGTAGTGACCGGTGCGTTCACGGTGTCGGGGTTGTCGATCATGCGGTTCCTCGGCGTGGGCATGATCCTCGCGCTCATCATCGACGCCACCGTCGTGCGGATGCTGCTGGTGCCGTCCGTGGTCAAACTCATGGGTGAGGCCAACTGGTGGGCACCGAAGTGGATGCGCCGCGTGCACGAACGCGTCGGCCTCGGACACTGAGATTTCGTCCGCCCCTGGTGACGCTCCTTACTTCGGAGTAAGTTCCGGGGTATGGCCACGTACATCGTCACGGGCGGCACCGGGTTCCTCGGCAGGCACACGATCGAACGGCTACTCGAGCGGGATCCGTCCGCGCAGGTCCACGTCCTGGTGCGCCCCGGATCGCTGTCGAAGCTCGAACGTCTGGCCCGAACCTGGAACTCCGGCGACCGGGTCCACGCTCTCGTCGGCGACCTCACCGAGCCCGGCCTGGGACTCGAGGCCGCCCCGCCCGCGGCCGAGCATGTCCTGCACCTCGGCGCGATCTACGACCTCACCGCCGGAGAGGAGCAGGCGTCGACCAATATCGACGGCACCCGGGCGGTGATCGACCTCGCAGCCCGAGTGGGCGCGACCTTGCACCACGTCTCGTCGATCGCGGTGGCCGGCGATCATCGTGGCCGTTTCACCGAGGACGACTTCGATCTGGGTCAGCACTTCTTGACCCCGTACCACCGCACCAAGTTCGAGGCCGAACGCCTGGTGCGGACGTCGGACGTGCCGTGGCGGGTGTACCGCCCCGCGGCGGTGGTCGGGAGTTCGGTCACCGGCGAGATGGACAAGATCGACGGCCCCTACTACCTGTTCCCCGCCCTCGCCGCGCTCGCGAAACTGCCGTCCGCGCTGCCGGTCGCGGTCCCGAAACTGGGCTACACCAACGTGGTTCCGGTGGACTTCGTTTCCGCCGCGATCGTCGAGTTGATGCTGCGCCCCGGGCTCGACGGGCGGACGTTTCATCTCGTCTCCCCCGACGCCCAGCCCGTCCGCGCGATCTACGCGGCGCTCGCGAAGGCCGCTCACGCGCCCACCCCGGTCGCCGACCTGCCCGGCGCCCTGGCCCGGCCTCTGGTCGAACCACCCACTCGTGTGCGCGGCGTTCGCGACGTCGCCCTGCGCCGAATGGGCATCCCCCCGGTCATCCTGGACCATCTCACCCTGCCGACCCGGTTCACGACCGACCGAACGCGAGAGGCCCTGCAGGACAGCGGAATCTCAGTGCCCCCCTTCCCGTCGTACGCGGCGAAGCTGTGGTCGTACTGGCGCGAGAATCTCGACCCCGACCGCGCTCGCCGCAACGACCCTGCAGGACCGCTGGTGAACCGGAACGTCGTCATCACCGGGGCCTCCTCCGGCATCGGACGCGCGGCCGCGATCGCGACCGCGTCGAAGGGCGGGACGGTGCTGCTGCTCGCGCGCCGTGTCGACGAACTCGATGCCGTGGTGTCACAGATCCACGAGGCCGGCGGATCCGCGCACGCCTATCAGTGCGACATCACCGACAGCGAGGCCGTCGAACGCACCGTCAAATCGATTCTGGCCGATCATGATCACGTCGACATGCTGGTCAACAACGCGGGCCGCTCGATCCGCCGTGGCCTGTACCACTCGACCGACCGCCTGCACGACTTCGAGCGCACCATGGCCGTCAACTACTTCGGAGCGGTCCGCATGGTGCTGGCACTGCTTCCACACATGCGTGAGCGCCGCTTCGGCCACGTCGTCGACATCAGCACTGCGGGCGTACAGGCTCGGACACCGCGCTTCGCGGCATACGTGGCGAGCAAGGCCGCCCTCGATGCCTTCGCGGACGTCGCCGCGATCGAGACGCTGTCGGACGGCATCACCTTCACGACCATTCACATGCCACTGGTGGAGACGCCGATGATTGCACCGACCGGCCGGTACAACGCGGGCCGTGCCGTGAGCGCCGAGAAGGCCGCCGCAATGGTGGTGCGAGCGCTGATCGAAAAGCCGAAGCGCATCGACGTTCCGGTCGGCACCCTCGCCGAATTCGGCGGTATCTTCGCGCCGCGACTCAAGGACCGTGCGCTGTCGCAGATGTATCACGCGTTCCCCGACTCGCCGGCGGCGCGCGGGGAGGCCGGACCGGTACCGGAACTCCCGCCACAGCCGTCCGATCGCGCCCCACAACCGACCGGTCCGACCGCTTCCGCGGCCCGGTTCGCCCGCCGTCTGACCCGACTGATCCCCGGCACCCACTGGTGACGCGTTTGTACTGGTAACCGCGGGTATTTCGCCCCACGAATCGCACAGAATTTCGATTCGGGGGGCCTCTTCGAGTTGGCCAAACCTTCTTTCGCTGTGCTAAGCAAGATAGAGGGATCGACGAAAATAGGGAGAGAACTTTGACGCCAAGGATCGCGATTTTGGGAGCCGGTCCGAGCGGCCTCGCGCAGTTGAGGGCGTTCGAGTCGGCACGTAAATCAGGTCTTGGGTCGATGCCCGAAATTGTTTGTTACGAAAAGCAGAGCGATCTCGGCGGCATGTGGAACTACACGTGGCGCACGGGTCTCGATCAACACGGCGAACCGGTACACGGAAGCATGTACCGATTCCTCTGGTCCAACGGACCGAAGGAATGCCTCGAATTCGCCGATTATTCTTTCGAGGAACATTTCGGCCGACCAATTCCTTCGTATCCGCCCCGCGCCGTGCTGCACGACTACATCTTGGGCCGCGTGGACCAGGACGACGTCCGCAAGTACATCCGCTTCGACACCGCCGTCCGGCGGGTCGAGCACATCCCGTCGGACGACGGGCCAGGCCGGTTCGCGGTGACCGTCGCCGACCATCGGTCGGGCTCGCTCGAGACCGAGCTGTTCGACCACGTGATTGTTGCGACGGGACATTTCTCGACGCCGAACGTGCCGCATTTCGAGGGCATCGAGGACTTCCCGGGGCGCGTGTTGCACGCGCACGACTTCCGCGACGCGCGGGAATTCACAGGCAAGCGTCTTCTGCTCATCGGCAGCAGCTACTCCGCCGAGGACATCGGAACGCAGTGCTTCAAGTACGGTGCCGCCGAGGTCACCTTCAGCTACCGGTCGGCGCCGCTGGGACACGACTGGCCCGAGGGCTTCTCCGAGGTGCCGCTGCTCACCGAGATCGGCGGTAACACCGTCCACTTCCAGGACGGCAGCACCCGAGAGGTGGATGCGATCGTCCTGTGCACGGGATACCAGCACCACTTCCCGTTCCTGCCGGACGAGTTGGCCCTGCGCACGAACAACCGCCTGTACCCGCGCGACATCTACAAAGGCGTCGTCTCACAGGCGAATTCGCAGTTGTTCTTCCTCGGCATGCAAGACCAGTACTTCACGTTCAACATGTTCGACGCACAGGCCTGGTACGTGCGCGACGTCATTTTGAACCGAATCGAATTGCCGGACATGGAAACCCGTGAACGCGACATCGACGAGTGGCGTAGCCGCGAGGAGAAACTCCGGACCGCTACCGAGGAGATCGATTTCCAGGCGGCCTATATTCGCGACCTGGTGGATCGAACCGACTATCCCGAATTCCATGTCGAGAAGCAGGGCGAGCTTTTCAAGCAGTGGAAGAAGGACAAGAAGAGCGACATCATGGGCTACCGGAACTGCAGTTACGTTTCGACGCTGACCGGGTCCGTGGCACCCCCGCTGCACGACGAGTGGATGAATATCCTCGACGATTCGGCGGAATCGTTCCTCGACAACGACTTCGGAATCGAAACGCCGGCCCCCGCCCGCTCGCCGCGCAAGGTGATCCCGATCGGGGCGCCGCATGCCCGGCCGGCGGCGCGCGTAGCCGAATCGGGCTGACGGACAGCTACATCGAACTCCCCGCCGGAACCTCGGCGGGGAGTTCGCGCACGTTCACGGCCACGACAGGACGGACGGACTTGGGATCCGCGCCGCAACTGGCGGGCCGCGCCGACAGCTCGCGCTGCTCGACCGACACCTGCCACCGTCGACCGTCCCGATGCGCGACAACGGGTTCGGGACCGTGCTCGTCCACCGTCAGCTCGTTCGTCCCGGCCGTCGTCACCTGACGGACCGCCACCTCCGCCACCTGTCCGCGCGGCCCCCAGATGCTGCGTCCACGCAGACCCGGCAGATAGACGTCGCCGTCGGCCGCCGCGCGCACTGCGAGCACACTCTCGGCGGGCGTGAGCCGGCCGTAGGTGTTGCCGCTGGGCAGCAGGATCATCGACGGCGCGAAGCGATGTCCGCCGGTGTGCGAGCACTCCCACACGGCGTCGCCGAACTGGTCCGCGAGCGCCGCTGCCACGGGCCGGCCCAGGACCGCGCAGCACTGGTCACGCTTGCCGTGCGCGCACACCAGCACCACCTGTTCGTCGACGCGCTCCCCCAATCCCGGTGCGGGGCCCGCGATCTTCGTGAGATCGACGTCGAGCAGATCGGTGACGTCGCCGATCTCGAGTCGCTCGCACCACGCGTGGTCGGGGTGCGAGTTGGCCAGCAGGACCGTCCGGGTGCCGCCCAGTTGCTCGCTGCGCCCCGGGCGGCGGATGAACATGATCCGGACACCGGCGGCATCGGCTCGTTCCGACAGCACACCCGCCAGGTCAGCGCCCAGCGCCGTCCCGTCGAGGACGTCGCGACCCCACGCGCCCGGGTACTCGATGCACACCCAGCCCGCGACCTGCGCGGCAGTCCCGGGCAGTGGTTCGTCCGCGGACAGCACGGAACACGTCGTGGGGCCAGCCTGCGGTACCGATTCACTCACCCCGTCATTGTGTACCGGCGGCAGGTTGCGGAACCTGGCGGCCGGGGTTCGCTCAGTCCGATTGGAGGTCGAGTCCCGCAATGTCCGCGAATGCCTCGAGCTGCTCCAGGTAGTGGGCGAGCGATTCGTGCCGGACGTTCAGGTTGATCCGGGTGGCGCCCGCCTTCTCCGCCGTGTCGATGACCTCGGCCACCTGACCGGGCTCGTTGACGGGGTCCAATCGTTCACCCGGGGAGAAGACGACGTCGAAGCCCTCCGGCAGGTCATGCCGGTCGAGCATCTGCCGCATCAACTCGGGGCTGGGTCCGCGGAACGCCTGCGGCGCCGGGGCCCAGCCGTCGGCGAGGGTGACCGCGCGGCGCAGAGCGCGCTCACTGTGTCCACCGATCCACATCGGCACGCGAGGCTGCACTGCGTGCGGGTCGACCACCATGTCCTGAAACGAGTAGTACGGGCCCTGGTACGACACCATGCGCCCCGACAGCGCCGCCCGTAGCGCCCGGAGAGCGTCGTCGGCGCGCGGCCCACGGTCCTCGAAGGGGGCGCCGAGCATGTCGAACTCCTCCTTGAGATTCCCCACCCCGAACCCGAGGATCAGTCGCCCGCCGCTGAGATGGTCGAGCGTCCCGTACCGCTTGGCGATCTCCAACGGATGATAGAAGGGCAGTACCAGCACGTACGGCAGAAACCGGAGTCGGCGCGTCTGCCCCGCCAGGAACGAGAAGGTAGCGAGTGGGTCGTAGAAGCGTTCTCCGCGTGGCAATCCCGGCGGTACGGCCACGTGGTCCCCACACGTCATGTACTCGAATCCGAGTCGGTCGGCTGCCTGTGCCACCCGGACGAGTTCGGCAGTACCCGCCGCGGCCTCCCAGTCGGGACGCTTGCCTGCCAGCGCCACGATCGGCGAACTGATTCCAACCTTCATGCCTCTGCCTCCGTTGCGCGCAGCGTCCGCTGGAGCCGAATCAGCGGATCGTCACTGTCCCTGCTCCCGGACGGCCCCGCGCCCTCCTTGGGCATCAGTCGGCCGGCGTCCGACCTGGTCCACTCCCGGGCGGCCCACCGCTCGGCGATCGCCCACCGGCCGTCCCGCCACGCCATGTGGTCGATGAATCGCACGCCGCTGGTGAAGTTCGCTCGGGCGTCATCGGCGGGTTCTCCCCAGTGGACCGATGTCCCGTACGTCTCGCTGATCGCGGTATCGCCGAGCAGTTCGACCAGATGGTTGCCGAGGATGTGCATGGTCCCGCCGCGCCGGGCCCGCAACTTGGGCTCGACCCAGGCGATGTACTCGTCCAAGGTGCCCTCGAAGCCGGTGTGATGGTCGACGCCGTCCGGATGGTAGGCCGACCTGACGAGGTCGAAATCCAGTCGATCGATACCGCGGCAGTACCGCATTACGACGTCGTGGATCTGCTGGCGATCGGACCACTCGCTACGCTCAACGTTCATACCGATCGAACGTAGAGAAGCCGGCGCTGCCCCGCGGCACGTATCCTGCTGATCGAGAAAACCCATCGGTGAGAATAGGTTTCATCGGCCGCCGTCGATTCTGAACTCGAAATGCTTGCGCAGCACTTGTTCCGCTCGGGGCGCCCTGGTCAGCGCCCCCGCCACGCCCGAACGAAGCCCTGCGCGAGGTATGCGAACGTGCCGAGTCCGAGCACCCACTTGGTGGTGCTGACAGCGGTGGTCGCCCGGATGACGCCGTCGCCGATGCGGTCACGATGATCGAGCAGGTACAGGCCCGCGACGTTCTCGATGTAGTCGCCGGCCGCCGACACGACGGGCGCGGCGAGCAGTACCCGCCTGGTGGCCGGCGACAGCGGCGACAGTTCGTCGAGGCGCCGGACCCCGACCCGCAGGGCCGTCGCGTAGATGGCCGGGTGCACGAAGTCGGGATGGAAGTGGCTCCGGTAGCGCGCGATCTCGCCGTCGTCCATGCCGTCGAGGACGGCGGTGTACGCCCGCGCCGACGGCGCCGTCTGCGTCTCGCAGGATGTTGACCTGTGACACCACGAAGACCGCGGACCACGCGATGAGTTTCCGATCTGCACGCGCACATGCCATGTCCCGCATACTGCCACGCGGGACCGACGTCAGCGCGCGTTCAGGAACGGCAACACCGCGGCCTCGAAGTCCCGATAGCGGTCGCGGTGAATGCTGTGCCCACTCGTGAACGACCGCACCTCGCAGTCGCGGATCGCGGCCACGGCCGCCTCGAGCAGCACCGGATCGACCATGCCGGCGGGGCCGCCTCGCAGGATCAGCGTCGTGGCCTCGATGTTCGGAAGTCGTTCCCACCACGACGGATCGGGCTCGTGGAACTGGGTGAGCGCGGACGCGGTCATCGACCTGTCGAACGCCCACACCGCCCGGGGGCTGCGCAGCATGCTGGTGGTCGCGTGCCACAGTTCGACGAGCGACGGCAGGCGTCCGCCGAAGTTCGGGATCGGGTCGCCCGGACGCAGCGGCAGCGGCGCCTCCTCGAGCACGAGGCGGCGCACCAGATCCGGCCGCTGCTGCGCCACCCGCGAGGCGGCGTGCCCGCCGAGCGAGTGCCCCACCAGGTCCACCTGATCGAAGGCCAGGTCCTCGCACAGGCCCAGGATGTCGTCACCGAACTCACCGAACAGGTACGACTCGGCACGTGCGCTGCGGCCGTGACCGCGCAGATCCACCGCCAGCACGCGCCGGTCCTGCGCGGCGACGGCCCGTGCGAACCGATCCCACGTGCGGCTGTCGCCGCCCATCCCATGGACCAGGATCACCGGAACCTGATGTGCCCCAGATGAACTGCCACTGTCGCGGTAGGCAATCGTGTGACCGCTGCGGGTGACCGTCGTCTCGGTGAGCTGCACGGTCATCGAGCGTAGTCGTGCTCTCGTTCGGGAACCGCTCGGGTCACGTCTTGCGGCGCGAGGTTCAGTCTGCGCAGCAACTGCGCGTTGGCCGCGACCACCACCGTCGACGCCGACATCAGAATCGCGCCCACTTCCATCGGCAGCACGAACCCGACCGGGGCCAGGACACCGGCCGCGAGCGGCACGGAGATCACGTTGTAGCCCGCCGCCCACGCCAGGTTCTGCACCATCTTCCGGTAGGTCGCATGCGACAACTCGATCACCGATGCGACCGCGCGGGGATCGTCGCCGACCAGAACCACCCCGGCCGACGCGATCGCGACGTCGGTGCCGGCGCCGATCGCGATCCCGACGTCGGCCTGCGCGAGCGCGGGCGCGTCGTTGACGCCGTCACCCACCATCGCGACCCGATGTCCCGCGGCCTGCAGTTCCTTGACCTTGGCGCCCTTGTCCTGCGGCAGCACCCCGGCGATCACGTCATCGATGCCGAGATCGTCGCCGACCGCCCGCGCGACGGTCTGCGCATCTCCGGTGAGCATCACGACCTTCACCCCGCGGGCATGAAGCGCCTCGATCGCGTCGCGCGACTCGGGTCGGATCTCGTCGGCCAGCGCTACCGCGCCGATCACGCGCCCGTCCCGCAGCACGTGCAGCACCGTCGATCCCTGGGCCGCCCACTCCTCACTCTCGGGCAGCGCGGACGCGCCGTGGCTGTCGAGCATGCCCGGCCCGCCGACGCTCACCGTCGCGCCGTCGACGGTCGCGGTGACACCGACACCGTTGCGCGCCTGAAACTCCGTGGCCTGCGGGATCCGCAGTTCCCGGTGCTCGGCGGCCGCGACGATCGCGCGTCCCAGTGGATGTTCGCTGTCGCGTTCCACCGCGGCGGCGAGCGCGATCACGTCTTCGTCCGCCCCCTCGGCGTCGCCGACCTCACCGACCGCACCGACCGCACCGACCGCACCGACCGCACCGACCGCGACCAGCGCCGGTTCACCCTTGGTGAGGGTGCCGGTCTTGTCGAACAGCACGACGTCGACGGTGCGCATCGCCTCGAGTGCCCGGCGATCGGTGATGAGCACCCCGGCCCGCGCGGCGCGCTCGGTCGCAATCGACACGACCAGCGGAATCGCCAGGCCCAGCGCGTGCGGACACGCGATGACCAGGACCGTGATGGTGCGGGTGATCGCCTCGTCCGGTGTGCCGAAGATCGACCACACCAGCAGCGTGATCACCGCGGCGCCCAGAGCGAACCAGAACAGCATCGCGGCGGCCCGGTCGGCGAGGACCTGCGCCCGCGACGACGAGTTCTGCGCCTCGGCGACCAGACGTTGAATGCCGGCCAGCGCGGTGTCGTCGCCGACCGCGGTGATCTCGACGCGCAGCGCCGAGTCCGTCGACACCGTGCCCGCGACGACCGCGTCGCCCAGTTCCCGGCGCACTGTCCGCGACTCGCCGGTGATCATGGATTCGTCCAGGTCACCGGCGCCCTCGACGATCCGGCCGTCCGCCGGGATGCGCCCGCCCGGGCGGACCATGACGATGTCGCCGGCCGCCAGGTCGGACGTCGAGACGGTGGTGACGGCGCCGTCGTCGCCGATGCGTTCGGCCTCGTCGGGCAGTAGGGCGGCGAGCGAGTCGAGCGCGCTCGACGCCTGCCCCAGCGACCGCATCTCGATCCAGTGACCGAGCAGCATGATCACGATGAGGAGGGCCAACTCCCACCAGAAGTCGAGATCGTGACCGAGGATGCCGAGACTCGAACCCCACGACGACACGAACGCGACAGTGATCGCGAGCGCGATCAGCAGCATCATGCCGGGCTGACGAGAACGGACCTCGCTGACCGCTCCGGTCAGGAAGGGCCGTCCGCCCCACACGAACATGACCGTGCCCAGCAGTGGCGAAATCCATTCCACCGCAGGGTTGTCCGGAAGGTCGTATCCGACAAGGTCGGCGAACATCATGTTCGCGCCCACCACCGGGACGGAGAGGATCAGCATGATCCAGAACAGGCGCCGGAACTGACCGACGTGGTCGGCATGATCACCGTGACCTGCGTGGCCCGAATGCTCGCCGTGACCCGAGTGTCCTTCGTGACCCGAATTTCCGGGTGACTCGGCCACATGGTGCCCATGGACTGCTTCTTCACCTGGCTTCATACTCATCGAACGTATACCCCCTACGGGTATCGCGCAAAGGATGTTGCGGCTACTCGTAGATGCCCTCCACTCCCCACCTTCCTCCCTCGCAGACGAGAAGCAACGCCCGCGAATCGGCGAGCAGCACCTGTGCGCGGGACGCCGCCCGTCCCACCGAGGCGTCCCACCACCGCTCGTCGACCGACCACGGACCCGCCCAGCCCTGCACGTCCCAGTCTCGACTCCCCCAGCGCAACCGCGCGGGTGTGGCGCTGAACTCGCCCCGATCGGTCACGTCCACCGGGCCGCCCGAACGATCCTCGAGCGACACCGTCGGAATGTTCGGCAGCACCGTGGACGGCGCCGGTTCGGGCAGCCGTCCGGGCCACGGCGCCGACGGATCGGCCGCGGGAACCAACTCGTCACCCAACGGCACCAACGTGATTCGATCCATCGGCCCACGCCCGCCGCTGAGCACGCCAACCTGGACCGACTCGCCGCCGAGCAGTCCCTGCACCCGGACCAGCGCCCGCCGCGCACGCTCGTCCTCCTCACCGACCCCGCCCCACAATCCCAGTTGCAGGGCGCCGGCAGCCACCACTTCCACCGGTTCCAGACGCAGTACCGTGATCCCGGCCGTGGGACGGGACTCGCTGCGCCCGGTGAGCCAACCGTCCAGTTGCCAACGGACCCGGTCTGCGGTGCCCTCCGGGGTCAACGGTTCGGCGCACCGCCACGTCCGACTCAGGTGCTCACCGTTGCCCGTGCTCGCCGACACCTGCAGTCGCGTACACGCCACCGCCGCGGCCGCGAGCTTGACGTGCAACCGTTCGGCCAGCGCGCGCCCCGCGAAGGCTGCGGAGTCGACTCGGTCGATCGGGGGATCGCACTGCTGTTCCACCTCGAGATCCGGGGGCAGCACCCGCGCCGACGGCGGCCGCTCGGGCTCGGCGCGCGCGGTCCGGTGCGCACGCACGGCATCGGCGCCGAACCGCGAGGCCACATCCACCGCGGACAGCGTGGCGAAGGCCCCGACGGTGCGCAGCCCGAGCCGGCGCAGCAGATCGACCAGATCGGCGCGATCGGGTGCCGACAGACTGGGCTCGGCCGCGATCTCGGCGATCGGCAGCGGCGCGAGGAACCGGGCGCCACCCTCGGCCGGCACCAGCACGGCGTGCCGTGCGGCGATCACCGCGGTGGACAGTTCGTCGGCGATGCCGATCTGGCATTCGGCGCCCGCCGCCGCGACCGCGTCGACGAGTCGCTCGGCGGCGGCCTCCTCGGAGCCGAAGTAGCGGATCGCGCCCCGCGCCGCCAGCACCAGCAGCCCGGGGCGCAGCACCTCGATACCGGGGGCCGCCTCGTCGACGGCCGCCGCGACGGACTCGAACAGTCGGGCATCACGCTCCGGGTCCGACTGCGCCACATGAAGTTCCGGACATCTCGCCTGAGCCTCACGGCGACGCAGCCCACGACGCACCCCTTCCGCCCGGGCCTGTGCCGAACACGCGACAACCCTGTTGGCCAGGAATACCGCCACCGGCCGGGTGGCCGGCAGATCCGCGACAGCGGCCGCTGCCACAGCGGGCCAGTCCGGGCACCACACCGCCAGCACACGCGAACTCGGCACACTCGAACTCCGCACACTCGAACTCGGCACACTCGAACTCACCGGGCGACCGCTTCCGACGCGAGCGCAACCGTCTCGGGCACCCACTCGACACGCCCCTGCGCAGACCGCACGTCGAGGCACGCGGTCCGCGGCTGGAACGACCTGCCCTGGGCCCGCACCGCCAACCGGACCGATCGCAATCTGCCGTGCCCGGCGTCGGCTCCGCACCCGACCCCGTCGTAGCCGCGCACCCGCGCATCCAATCGAACCTCGGCGCCTCCCCAGTCCCCGCCGGTCACGACCAGCGTGGACTGCTTGCTCCGGGCCCGGGCCACCACGGCCCGCGCCCGTGACGGCGGCACCGAGACACCACCCAACCCCAGTACCACCAGGTCCATGCCGTCGAGCAGCACCGCGGCGACCTCCACCGGATCCGGCCCCGGATTCGGAACGAACGCCATCCGTCGCAACTCGGCACCCATCTCGGTGGCCGCGAGCAGACCGAGTCGCGGGTGCCCGATCACGGCCGCATGCCCGCCGTCCGATGTCACCGAGGCCAGCAGCCCCAGCAACAGCGACGTCGCGCCGGAGAACGAGACCACCGATCCACGAGTGAGCCCACCTCGAGGCAGGAGCGCGGCCAACGGCCCGGGCACGGGCAGGATCCCGTCCGCCCCCTCCTCGCCCAGCAGCCCGCGGCCGTCCGACACCTCTCCACGGGCCGGCACCGCCGCGATCCGGCGGCGCAGATACTCCAGGCGCTGCTGCCGCGTCAGCCCCACCAACGGGGCGGACTCGTCCGGTGGCGGCGCGGACAGTCGGGCTGGTTCGGTCATGGATGCTCCCCGGGTGCACACGCTGGTTCTTCAGGTTCTCGGCACGCGCGGGGAAGACGCGAGCACTCGATTCATATTCGAACATGTTTTCGAATTCCTTCAAGTAAAGCGCCCTCACGCCAGGACGTCAAGACAAGGCCCGCGGATCCACTAACCTCGAGTACGTGACTCAGCAGGAACGCTCCGAACAGCCCCGACGAAGCCGGGCGGTCGTCGGACCGGACTACCTGATGGCAGGTAGGTACCGGCTGCGTTCCAAACTCGGCGGCGGCGGAATGGGCGCGGTATGGCTCGCCCACGACACCCTGCTCGACCGCAAGGTCGCCGTGAAACAGGTCACCTCCACCGCCGGCATGGACGACGCCGCGGCTCGCGAGGTCCGGCAGCGAGCGCTACGCGAGGGACGGAATGCCGCGCAGTTGTCCCACGAGCACGCGATCGCGATGTACGACGTGGCCGTCGAGTCCGACGAGCCCTGGCTGGTCATGGAGTACCTGCCCTCACGCAGCCTCGCCGAGGCCATGAGTTTCGTCGACACCCTGCCACCGCTCCAGGTGGCGCAGATCGGCGCGCAGATCGCCGCGGCGCTCACCGATGCCCATGCCGCCGGCATCCTGCACCGCGACATCAAGCCCGGCAACATCCTCGTCGCCGATCGCGGCGACGCACTCGGCATCGTCAAGATCAGCGACTTCGGGATCGCGCGCGCGAAGGGTGACGCCCCCAGCGGCAAGCCCGGCGTCATCACCGGGACGCCCGCCTACTTCGCCCCCGAGGTAGCCCGCGGCGACGACCCCACCGAGGCCAGCGACGTCTTCTCCCTCGGCGCCACGCTGTACACCGTGGTCGAGGGGCAGCCTCCGTTCGGTCTCGACAGCGACCCGATCGCGCTGCTGCACCGGGTGGCGAAGGCCGAGATCTACCGGCCGAGCCTCAGCGGGCCGCTCACCGACACGCTCCTCCACATGCTCGAACCCGACCCTGCCCGCCGCCCCACGATGGCGCAGGCACGTGACGCTCTCGCGACCGTCGCACTGGGCTCCGACGCCGACATGGGACCCGACGTCGCCGCGCCTCTGATCGGCGCGCCGATCAAGGCGGACGGCGGCGCGATCCCGAACTGGGCGTACCGTTCCGCCCCCGCGCCCCTCCCGCGCCGACGCCTCGGGGTCACGACCGCCACGGAACTGCCTGCAGTGCAGTCGAACACACCGCTCTCATCGGTTCCCCGGCCCACGAGCCGGGCATGGCTGCGGCAGTTGACCGAAGGTTTGACCAGCCCGCAGGCCCCGACGGATCTGCGCGGTCGGATCGTCGCGGCGGCACCCCTGGCAATGGCCGTCATGCTCGGCGTCATCGTGCTGGCCTTCGTCGTGGTGCTCATCGTCGCGCTGCTGGCCTGACGCGCCCCGACCGTCAGTCGATGCGGCGGCGGTGCGCCCAGCGGGTGAGCGCATTCCGGTTGGACTGCTGCGTCTTTCGCAGCACATTCGACGCGTGCGTCTCGACGGTCTTCACCGAGATCACCAGTTCCTCCGCGATCTCGCGGTAGGTGTAGCCGCGGGCGAGTAGACGCAGCACCTCGAGTTCCCGCGGAGTGAGCGAATCCAGTTCCGGATCCAGCGGGGGTTCGGGCGCGCTCGACCTTCCCGTGAACGAGTCCAGGACGAACCCCGCAAGACGCGGACTGAACACCGCGTCGCCCCCGGCGACCCGACGAACACCGTCGGCCAGTTCCGCACCCGAGATCGTCTTCGTGACGTAGCCGCGTGCACCTGCCCGGATCACGGCGATGACGTCCTCCGCAGCATCGGACACGCTGAGCGCCAAGCACACCGGGCCGGACTCGATTCCGCCCAGCACCGCGACACCGCCACCGTCGGGCATGTGCACGTCGAGCAGCACCACCTGCGGGCGCAGCGCGTTGATACCGGCGATCGCCTCGGCAACGCCGCCGGCCTCCCCGACGACCTCCATGTCGGTCTCCCTGCCGAGTTCGGCCCGCACACCGGCGCGGAACACCGCGTGATCGTCCACGAGGAAGACACGGAACTTGTCGAGCGCGGGCGAGGTCGATGCCGAGGTCGTCACGGCCCCACCCTAGGACATGGGTTCGGCCTCGCTCACGGCGTCCTCGGCACGGCCGTCGTCACCGTCGCCCGACACCGGACGCGGCATGTGGATCCGCACCTCGGTGCCTTTGCCCACCGTGGACCGGACCTCCACCCGGCCGCCCCGGCGTTCGACCCGCGCACGAATCGACTTGGCCAGACCCTGCCGGTCCTCGGGCACAGAGTCGGGATCGAAGCCGACGCCGCGGTCCCGCACGAACACGCTCACCTGGTCGCGTTCGGTCTCGGCGTACAGGTCGATGCTCGACACCCCCGAGTGTTTGGCGGAGTTGACGAGCGACTCCCGGGTCGCACCGAGCAGTGCCGTGAAGCACTCCCGCGACAGCCCGGTCCCGTCACCGCCCTCGGTCTCGAGTTCGACGTCGCCGACCGTCACGGGCCGCACCGTCACCCCGTGGTGATCCTCGACCTCACCCGCGATGGTCTGCAGCGCCTCCGACAGACTGGTGTGCGCGGTCTCTCCACCACCGAACAGCCACCGCCGCAACTCGCGTTCCTGCCCCCTCGCGAGCCGGGTCACCTCCTGCGGCGACTCGGCCTGCTTCTGGATGAGCGCGAGTGTCTGCAGCACCGAATCGTGCAGGTGCGACGCGATCTCCTCGCGCTCGTCGTTGCGGATGCGGGCGGCTCGTTCCTCCCCCAGCGCCCGCCACAGCCGCAGCCACAGCGGCACCGTCAGCAGGCCCGCACCGATCAGCGTGACGACGACGGCCAGCAGCGACGACCGCAGCGCGTCGAGGTCGACCTGCGCGAGGATCACGACGCCGAGACCGGCCACGATGAGCGTCACCCCGCCCACGACGCGCGCCCACGTGAGTACCGTCGGCCGGCGAGGCAGCCCCAGCACCGACCGCGAGCCGTCGGTATCGAACTCCCTCCACACCAGCGCGGCGCCCACCGACACCACGACGAACGGCGTGATCACCGACGCCGCCGTCCCGCTGATCATCAGGGCCAGACCGGCGCTCAACGCGAGCCCCATGACCGCCAGGCCCAGGGCACGCCGACGCTCGGCGGCACTCGGCCTCTCGGTGTCGGTGCCGGGCGGAGTGAAGATCCAGAGCAGCCCGTAGGTGACGATGCCGGCACCGGCCAGCGCCGCGAGCAGCGTGAACGCGATGCGCACCTTGAACACGTCGACGTCCAGATGATCGGCGATACCGCCGGCGACACCCCCCACGATGCGGCCCCCGACCCGGCGTTGCAGCTTCGGGTGGAGAGCTTCGTCCACGGAGGCAGGAGCCACCGCAGGCGCGGGGCTCACGGCCGGGCTCGGGTCGACCACAGGTTGCACAGTCTCGATCCTGGCACGGTCGCGCGCGTCGGGCATCAGGGGCCGACCCTGAGATTCGGGGGCTCCGGGCCCGGCCGGGACTCGGGTTCAGGGAAAGATCAGGGTAGTTCCCGATGTGCGAACAGTGCCGCGACCGCAACGATGGATGCATGACCACTGGGAGCTTCTCCGACCAGCTTCACGACCTGTGGCGCACCCGTCCGCTCCGGCTGCCGCAGCAGGGGCACATCGCCGGCGTCGCGGCCGGCATCGGCCAGCGCTACAGCGTCGATCCCGTCCTGGTGCGGGTCGCGTTCGTCGTGTCCACGATCTTCGGCGGCGCCGGCATCATCCTGTACATCGCCGGTTGGCTGCTCCTCAGCAAGCCCGGCGACCAGGTATCGCCCGCCGAATCGCTCCTCGGCCGCGGCCGTAGCTCGCAGTCCGGAACCAAGACCGTGGTGCTGGTGGTCGCGCTCGCGATCGCGCTCAGCACTATCGGCCCCATCGGGTTCGGCATGGGCGGCTCCGTGGTGCTCAGCTTCGCCCTCATGCTCGGCGGGCTGTGGCTGCTGTACCAGCGGCAGCCGGTACCTCCAGCTCTTCCGGCGAGCGTCGCGCAGGCCGTTCCGAACTACCCGGTCACGCCGTTCCAGACCGCACAGGCCGGCGCCTACCCGCCACCTGCGTACAGCCCGTACACCCGACTGCCCGACCGGTACGAACCATCCTCCCCCGCACCGCAATTCGATGCCACGGGCGACGCACGGACGGAGCCCACTCCCCCCGCCTGGGATCCACTCGGCGTCGCACCGTTCGCGTGGGACCTGCCCGAGCCCGCCCGCACACCGGAGCCGCCGGCGGACGTGCCACGCAAGCCGCGCAGCCGCTTCACGTCGGTCGTCATCGGCCTTGCGGTCCTGGCCGCCGCAGCAGCGGCGGCGGTGTCGGCCGCAGTCGGCGCAGAGTGGTTGTCCCCCGCCCGGATCGGCGCGATCTCCCTCGCCGTGATCGCCGTCGGCCTGCTTGTCGGTGCGTTCCTCCGCCGCGGCTACGGGCTGCTCGTGGTGACGTTCCCGCTGGTCGGCTTCGTCGTCCTCGCATCGTTGATCGGGCCATTGAACTTCGACGCGTCAGGCGAACGGACATGGCGGCCGACAACAGCAGCCGAGCTCCAGCCTTCGTACTCCGGCGGGTTCGGAAACTTCACCCTCGACCTCACCGGAATGCAGCTCACGGAGAACAAGACCGTCGAGGTGGACGCGACGCTCGGTGAATTCAGAGTGATCGTGCCGCCCGCGATGAGCGTCGAGAACATCTGCACGGTCACATTGGGCGACTCGAACCGCTGTCTCGACACCGGAATCCATCGCGGCACCGACGCCGCGGACGACAGTCCCGTGCTGACCGTCAAGGCCCACGGAACCATGGCAAGTGTGGAGGTGCAGCATGGCTGAGTTCGCCGACAACTCGGACATCCCCAACTCGGGTATCCCCTTGGACGACACCGATGACCCGACCACCACGACATCCCGGCGCCCCTCGGTCGGCCTGCTCCTCGCAGGACTGGCCGCACTGTTCGCCAGCGTGTGGGCTCTGGTCGGACCGTTCTCGCTCGAGTTCTTCACGAACGTCGAACTCCGGTGGGTCTTCGTGATCGTGGCCGTCGCGATCGGTGCAGTGCTGGTGTTCTCGCCCGGCCGGCGGCGCTAGCCGCACGAAACGACAGCGCCCCGGCCTGTGTGGTGGCCGGGGCGCTGTCGTCTGTCAGTGCGGGATCACTCCCACTCGATCGTTCCCGGCGGCTTGCTGGTGACGTCGAGTACGACGCGGTTGACGTCAGCGACCTCGTTGGTGATGCGGGTGGAGATGCGCTCGAGCACCTCGTACGGCAAGCGGGTCCAGTCGGCGGTCATGGCGTCCTCGCTGGAGACGGGGCGCAGCACGATCGGGTGACCGTAGGTGCGGCCGTCGCCCTGCACGCCGACGCTGCGGACGTCCGCGAGCAGCACGACGGGGCACTGCCAGATCTGGCCGTCCAGCCCTGCGGACGTGAGCTCCTCGCGTGCAATGGAATCCGCGTGGCGCAGGATGTCGAGACGCTCCTGGTTGACCTCACCGATGATGCGGATGCCCAGACCCGGTCCGGGGAACGGCTGGCGTCCGACGATTTCCTCGGGCAGGCCGAGTTCGCGGCCGACGGCGCGCACCTCGTCCTTGAACAGCAGACGCAGCGGCTCGACGAGCTTGAACTGCAGGTCCTCGGGCAGGCCGCCGACGTTGTGGTGGCTCTTGATGTTCGCGGTGCCGGTGCCGCCGCCGGACTCGACGACATCCGGGTACAGGGTGCCCTGCACGAGGAAGTCGACGGTCTCGCCGTGCGCGGCACTCTCTCCGAGCACCTCGGACACCGCGCCCTCGAAGCTGCGGATGAACTCGCGGCCGATGATCTTGCGCTTGGTCTCCGGGTCGGACACGCCCGCCAGTTCGCGCAGGAACGTGTCGGCAGCATCGACGGTGATCAGGCGGGCGCCCGTGGCGGCGACGAAGTCCTTCTCGACCTGCTGGCGCTCGCCGGCGCGCATCAGACCGTGGTCGACGAACACACAGGTGAGACGATCGCCGATGGCACGCTGCACCAGCGCGGCCGCGACGGCGGAGTCGACGCCACCGGACAGACCGCAGATGGCCTTGCCGTCGCCGACCTGCTCGCGCACCTGCTCGATGAGCGACTCGGCAATGTTCGCGGCAGTCCACGCACCGGGAATGCCGGCGATCTCGTGCAGGAAACGGCTGAGTACCTGCTGGCCGTGCGGGGAGTGCATGACCTCGGGGTGGTACTGGACACCGGCGAGCTTGCGGGCGCGATCCTCGAAGGCCGCGACCGGGGCACCGGAGCTGGACGCGGTGACCTCGAAGCCCTCGGGCGCGGCGGTGACGCCGTCGCCGTGGCTCATCCACACCGGCTGCATCGCGGGCAGGCCGTCGTGCAGAACGCCGCCGCTGACCGACATCTCGGTGCGGCCGTACTCGCGGGCGCCGGTGTGCGCGACCGTGCCACCGAGCGCATCGGCCATCGCCTGGAAGCCGTAGCAGATACCGAAGACCGGGATACCCAGGTCGAACAGGGCGGCGTCGAGCTTCGGCGCCCCCTCCTCGTACACGCTGGACGGGCCACCCGACAGGACGACCGCGAGCGGCTTCTTCGCCGCAATCTCCTCGACGGTCGTGGTGTGCGGCACCACTTCCGAGTAGACCTTCGCCTCACGTACGCGGCGAGCGATCAGCTGCGCGTACTGGGCTCCGAAGTCGACGACGAGAACCGGCCTGTTCTGCTGGGTTTCTGACACCTGCACAGTCTAATATGCGCAGCTCCGACGCCTACCCCGGCCTAGGCGACCCCGCTACCCGCCTCCGAGTCCTCCTTCTGACCTCCACGGATCTCGACGATCGGCAGGGTCAGCGCGGCGGGCGCACCCGCGGGGACGACCGGCATATTGGGCGCGACCGGCGCCAGCCGCTCGTAGGGTGCGCCCTGAGCGGGCCGGTTGTCCTGCTCGCCCTTGTTGGGCCACAGCGCCGCCGCCCGCTCCGCCTGCGCACTGATCGTCAGTGACGGGTTCACACCCAGGTTGGCCGACACCGAGGCACCGTCGACCACGCTGAGCGTCGGGTACCCGTACACGCGGTGGTAGGGGTCGATCACACCGTGGTCGGCATCCGACCCGATGGTGCAGCCGCCGAGGAAGTGCGCGGTGAGCGGGATGTTGAACACCTCACCCCAGGTGCCTCCGGCGACGCCGTCGATCTTGTCGGCGATCCGACGGGTGGCCTCGTTGCCGGCCGGGATCCACGTCGGGTTCGGCTCGCCGTGGCCCTGCTTGCTGGTGACCTTGCGGCGACCGAGGACGCCGCGCTTGGTGTACGTGGTGATCGAGTTGTCGAGGTTCTGCATGACGAGCGCGATGATGGTCCGCTCGCTCCAGTTCCTGACGGTCAGCATGCGCAGCATCTGCCCCGGATTCGCGGCGATCACCTTCAATAGCTTGACCCAACGCGGGGTGGTGCCGCCGCCGTCGGTCATCAGTGTCTGGAGCAGGCCCATTGCGTTGGAGCCCTTGCCGTACCGCACCGGCTCGACGTGGGTGTCCGCGGTGGGGTGGAACGACGACGTGATCGCGACGCCGTGCGTGAGATCCATCGTCGGGTCGACCTTGTACTTGCCCGCACCGACGATCGACTCCGAGTTGGTGCGGGTGAGCTCGCCCAGCCGATGCGACAGCTTCGGCAGCGCGCCGGTGTCCTTCATCTTGTGCAGCAGATGCTGAGTGCCCCACGTGCCGGCCGCGACGACGACGAACTTCGCGGTGTACGACTTGTGGTTCTTGCGGACCTTCGCGCCGGTGCGCCGGGTCACGACGTCCCACGTGCCGTCCGACCGCTCGTGCAGCGACTCGACGGTCGTCATCGGGACGATCGTCGCGCCCGCCTTCTCGGCGAGGCCGAGGTAGTTCTTGATCAGCGTGTTCTTGGCGCCGTGGCGGCAGCCGGTCATGCACTCGCCGCACTCGATGCAGCCGGTTCGGGCCGGGCCGGCGCCGCCGAAGTACGGGTCCGGGACGGTCTCGCCGGGCTCACCGAAGAACACCCCGACCGGGGTCTGGATGAACGTCTCGCCGACACCCATGTCCTCGGCGACCGACTTGATGACCTCGTCGGCGGGCGTCATGTGCGGATTCTGGACGACACCGAGCATCTTGCGGGCCTGCTCGTAGTGCGGCGTCAGTTCGGCGTCCCAGTCGGTGATGCCGCTCCACTGCGGATCCTGGAAGAACGACGCCGGCGGCTTGTACAGCGTGTTCGCGTAGTTGAGCGAGCCGCCGCCGACGCCCGCACCGGCGAGGATCAGGACGTCGCGCAGCAGGTGGACGCGCTGGATGCCGTAGCAGCCGAGAGCGGGCGCCCACAGAAACCGCTTGAGATCCCACGAGGTCTTGGCGAAGTCGGCGTCGGCGTAGCGGCGTCCGGCCTCGAGCACACCGACCTTGTAGCCCTTCTCGACGAGCCGGAGCGCGGTGACGCTGCCACCGAATCCGGAGCCGACGATGAGCACGTCGTAGTCGGTTGCGCGCTGCTTGCCCATTGGGACACCTCCACCATGAACCGGATTGTTACTCGCCAGTATGCACCGCAATCCTGTGACTCGAGCCACAAGGGTGCCCTGAATGTAACTACCGGTTCCACCAAAGGTGCCCGGTTCCCCGAAAGACACGAGTGGCCCGGCACCGAAGTGCCGGGCCACTCGCCGAGATCCGAGGTCAGGCGCGGACGCTCAGACCCACCTTCTGGAACTCCTTGAGGTCGGAGTAGCCCGACTTCGCCATCGAGCGGCGCAGGCCGCCGACGAAGTTGAGCGAGCCGTACGGGTCGTCCGACGGTCCGTTGAGAACCTGGTCCAGGCTGGGACGCTCGCCGTACGACACCGGCAACAGCGAACCGCGCGGCATCGACGGGTGCGCCGCTGCAGACGGCCAGAACCAGCCGCCACCCGGAGCCTCCTGCGCCACCGCGAGGGGTGCACCGATGACCGCCGCGTCGGCACCGCACGCGATGGCCTTCGCGAAGTCACCCGACGTGGTGATGTCGCCGTCCGCGATGACGTGCACGTAGCGGCCACCGGTCTCGTCGAGGTAGTCACGGCGGGCGGCGGCGGCGTCGGCGATCGCCGTCGCCATCGGCACGCCGATGCCGAGCACCTCACGGGTGGTGGTGGCGCCCTCGGTGGAGCCGTAGCCCACGATGACGCCGGCCGCGCCGGTGCGCATCAGGTGCAGCGCGGTGCGGTGATCGCTCACGCCACCGGCGATGACCGGGACGTCCAGCTCGGAGATGAACGTCTTGAGGTTCAGCGGCTCGCTGTCCCCGTGGGCGACGTGCTCGGCCGAGATGATGGTGCCGTGAATGACCAGCAGGTCGATGCCGGCCTTGACCAGCGCCGGGGTGAGCGCGCGAGCGTTCTGCGGGCTGACCCGGACAGCCGTGGTGACACCGGCATCGCGAACCTGCGCGACGGCAGCGGCCAGCAGCTCGGGCTGGAGCGGCGCGGCGTGCAGTTCCTGCAGACGCGCGACGGCGGCGTCCGGATCGACTTCCTTCTCCGCCATCTCGGCCAGCTCGGTCAGCTTCTGCTCGATGTCGGCGTGCCGACCCCACAGACCCTCACCGTTGATGACACCGAGGCCACCTGCCTTGCCGAGCTCGATCGCGAACGACGGCGACACCAGCGCGTCGGTCGGATGAGCCAGCACCGGGATGTCGAAGCGGTACGCATCGATCTGCCAGGCCGTCGACACCTCCTTGGAGGAACGGGTCCGGCGAGAGGGAACGATGTTGATGTCGTCCAACTCGTAGGTGCGTCGGGCAGTCCTGCCCATGCCGATTTCGACGAGGTCGCGCACGCGCGCCCCTTTCTCGATTGTTAGGTGTGCTTAGCGGGCAGCGTAGTTGGGCGCTTCGACCGTCATGGTGATGTCGTGCGGATGGCTTTCCTTGAGGCCGGCCGCAGTGATCTGGACGAACTGCGCTTCCTGGAGCTGCTCGATCGTGGCGGAGCCGGTGTATCCCATCGACGCGCGCAGACCACCGGTGAGCTGGTGGATGACCTGTGCGAGCGGTCCACGGAACGGCACCCGGCCTTCGATGCCCTCGGGAACGAGCTTGTCCTCGGCGAGCACGTCGTCCTGGAAGTAGCGGTCCTTGGAGTAGGACTTGCCCTGACCACGGCTCTGCATGGCGCCGAGCGAGCCCATGCCGCGGTAGCTCTTGAACTGCTTGCCGCCGACCAGGATCAGCTCGCCCGGGGACTCGGCCGTACCGGCCAGGAGCGATCCGAGCATCGCGGCGGATGCGCCGGCCGCGAGAGCCTTGGCGACGTCACCGGAGAACTGCAGGCCGCCGTCGGCGATGACCGGGACACCGAGCGGCTTACATGCCGCCGTGGCCTCGAGGATCGCGGTGATCTGCGGGGCGCCGACACCGGCGATGACGCGGGTGGTGCAGATCGAGCCGGGGCCGACACCGACCTTGACGGCGTCCGCGCCGGCCTCGACCAGCGCGAGCGCACCGGCACGGGTCGCGACGTTGCCGCCGATGAGCTGGACACGGTCACCGATCTCACCCTTGAGCTTGGTGATCATCTCGAGCACCCCGCGCGAGTGACCGTGCGCGCTGTCGACGATGAGAACGTCCGCGCCGGCCTCGGTCAGCGCCATCGCGCGCGTCCAGGCGTCGTCGCCGACGCCGACCGCGGCACCGACGAGCAGGCGTCCGTCGCGGTCCTTGGTGGCGTTCGGGTACTGCTCGGTCTTGACGAAGTCCTTGACCGTGATGAGACCGGTGAGCTTGCCCTGGCCGTCGACGATGGGCAGCTTCTCGATCTTGTGGCGGCGCAGCAGACCGAGGGCGACCTCGGCGGTGACGCCCTCACGCGCGGTGATCAGCGGCGCCTTGGTCATGACCTCGGCGACCTGACGGTTCTGGTCGACCTCGAACTGCATGTCGCGGTTCGTGATGATGCCGACCAGTTCGCCTGCGTCGTTCGCGACCGGGAGACCGGAGATGCGGAAGCGTGCGCACGTCGCCTCGACGTCGGCGATCGTGTCGGTGGGCCTGCAGGTGACCGGATCGGTGACCATGCCGGCCTCGGAGCGCTTGACGGTCTCGACCTGTCCGGCCTGCGCCTCGACGGACGAGTTGCGATGCAGGACGCCCATGCCACCCGCGCGCGCCATGGCGATGGCCATGCGCGCCTCGGTGACGGTGTCCATCGCCGAACTGACGAGCGGCACGTTGAGACGGATCTCGCGCGTCAGCTGCGTCGAGGTGTCGACCTGATTGGGGACGACGTCCGATGCCGCGGGCAGCAGCAGCACGTCGTCGAAGGTGAGACCCAGCATCGCAACCTTGTTCGGGTCGTCTCCCCCGGTGTGCACGTGCCCTGCGGAACTACTCATGCGGCTCGGGCCCTCCATGAAGCGTCGATCGGTAAAGGAAGAAGGTACGGGCGCCGGAAACTATTCCCTCGCCCGCCGTCCATGGTATCGGCTCGCCGATACCGACTTGTTCGGGGCGGCGCCCGAGCCCTCTCGGCGACTCACCGGGCCGCTATCAGCTAGCGCAGACCGGACTGACCTGCGTACCGTGGTGTTGTGCGCGATCAACTGCCTCCCGGCCTTCCCCCGGACCCCTTCGCTGGTGACCCCGCCGACCCGTCCGCTGCGCTCGATGCGATCGAGCCGGGTCAGCCGCTCGACCCCCACGAGCGTCTCGCAGTGGAGGAAGACCTTGCGGATCTCGCGGTGTACGAGGCCCTCCTGGGCCATCGCGGAATCCGCGGACTCGTGGTGTGCTGCGACGACTGCCAGCAGGACCATTACCACGACTGGGACATGCTGCGCGCGAATCTTCTCCAGCTGCTCGTCGACGGCACGGTCCGTCCGCACGAGCCGGCCTACGATCCGTCCCCGGATGCGTACGTCACGTGGGACTACTGCCGCGGCTATGCGGACGCGTCGATGAACGACGCACTCCACGGCGACAGCTTCGATCTCTGAATTCGATCTCTGGGTTCGATCTCTGAATTCGATCTCTGGGTTCGATATTGCGGCCCGCCGACAACTTCACCGACGACTACGGCCCGGCAAGGAAACTTGCCGGGCCGTAGTCGTCGTTCGTGTCAGGGGGAGGGCGTGAGTGGCGGCTGCCCGCCCAGAGAGCCGCTCGACGCCTTCGTGGTCGACGTCACGGGTGGCGTCGTCGTGGTCGGGGTCGGTGAGGGCGTGCCGGACGACGAGGTCTCCGACGGGGTGGGCGTGGTGGATGCCGCTGCCGACGACGACGGTGCGGTCGAGCTGCCCGGGATCGAACCCATCACACCAGGATTCGGAGTGGACTGCGGCGACGACATCGACGACATCTGCTGCCCCGAGCCGGGCGTCGAGGAATCGACGGCGGTACCCGGCGGCAGGATCGGCACAGCCGGAACGAGCGGCACCAGCGGCGGCACGGACTTGTCCAACTCGGTGAGCAGTCGCTCACGCCACACGTTGAGCTCGTCCCGGGTCCCGGCCTCGTTGACCGCGCTGGCGCGGGCGCCCGCGGAGTCGAGCTTGGCCTTCGCACCGGCAGCGTCACCGGAGGCGATGAGCCGTTCGGCTTCCTCGAGGCTGGACGTGGTGTCGATCTTGGCGACGGTCGACGCGGCGCGCTCGGTGAAGACGACCTGTTTGACGCCCCACAGCGGATCGCCGGGCTCGGCGTTGTACGAGAAGATCGTCATGCCGCCCATCGCGATCGCGACGACGGCCGCGGCGGCAGCGATCGGCCGGAGCAGACGCAGGTGGCTGCGACCCGAGCGAGTGCGGGTGACCAGAGCTTCCCGGGCGCCGAGTTCGGCCTGGACTCGCGCGACGATGTCGTCGAGGTCCGGTTCGGCCGGCATCGGCTGCGCGAGGATCTCTGCGCGCCAGTTCGAGAGAAGTGCCGCGATCTGATACTCCTCCGGGCTGTCCGTCGCAACGGGCCCATCGCTGGAGATCGCGTCGATCAGGGCGTCGTCGCGACGCACCGCACCGACATCGATCGGCATGCCGTTTCCGGCGAGATCAGCGTGGGGGTCGCCCGGCTCGCCACTGTTTCCCCTAGCCATGTCTCTCACCTGCTTTCGTCACTTCCTTCTTCAACTTCGCGAGAGCCCGGTGTTGAGCCACGCGCACCGCACCGGCAGTACTACCGACTGCCGCCGCCGTCTCCTCGGCGGACAGTCCGACGACGAGCCGGAGGACGAGGATCTCGCGGTGCTTCTCGGGAAGCGTTTGCAGCAGTGCGTTCACCTGTCGGCTCGTCTCCGAGCTGAGAGCCCGTTCTTCGGGGCTGTCATCCGCGGATACGACATCTGGTACTTCAGCAACAGGATCGGATTTGTTACGCGCGGCGTTTCGGTGTGCGTCGGCAACCTTGTGCGCAGCGATTCCGTAGACGAACGCCATGAACGGCCGGCCCTGGTCTTGATACCGGGGCAATGCCGTCATCACCGCGAGGCACACCTCTTGTGCCACGTCGTCCGCAGACAGCTGACCGCGTTCGGCAGCGCCCACCCGGGCCCGGCAATACCGCACGACCAATGGGCGAATACTGGCCAGGACCTGGGACAGAGCGCTCCGGTCACCTTGCGCGGCAGCGGCGACTGCGGAGTTCAACTCCTCACCCGTGTTAGACATCGTCAGAGCGAATCCTGGCGTTACAGTGGCACGTCCCCCCAGCCGGGTGTGCTTCCACCTCACAGCGGAACATCTGTCACTCTAACGACAGAGCCCGACCGGACAACGCATCGTCGCAATATCCGACAGTCAATTCGCGAACCGCCCGCCGCGGCGGGCGATCTCTGCCGCGCACTCGTCGCGCACCACCCGCACTGCCGGATCCGGCCGGACACCGTCGAGCAGCATCGCCGCCGCCCATCGGAGCGGTAGCAATCCGTGGGTGCCACTTTCTGCGAGCACTCCCTCGGCCGTCTCGATCGCGCGATCGGGTGTCGCCAGACCGGTCGCAGCGGCCGCCGACAGCAGCGCCGACTTGATGCGATGGCGCACAGACGGGCTGTCCGCGGACCGCGCGACGGCCGCATCGGTGTGCCTCGTCGCGGTCACGAAGTCCCCGGACGCCAGCGCGATCTCGGCGCTCACCCAGTCCAGACGAACGTGCTGGCGCCACAGGGCGCCCTCGTCGCCCACATCGGCCAGATAGCCGGCGCACCGCTGGAGTAGCCGTTCACCGAGCGCGAGCCTGCCGCACCCCAGGGCGTCGGCCGCGAGACCTGTCAGCGCGTCGCAGCGAGCCTCGTGCCACCGGAGGCCGCCGGGGTCACCGGTTCCGACGAGCGCCAGTGCGGCGCCGTCGTGTCCGGCAGCGACCGCATGGCGGCCGAGTTGTCGCAGCAGCGAGGCGCGCGTGCTCGCCGCCGACGACGCCAGCGCGCGATCGATGCCCGGCGTGCGCTGTATGTCCTCGAGCACTGCCCGCGCCTGGGCGTACCGGCCCTGCCCACCGAGTGCGACCGCACGCAACCAGCGTCCCGTCGGATCGGCCGTGTCGGGCAGTGGAGTGAGGCCGGGCGTGGACCCGAAGGCGACGTCGAGCAGCATCCGGCGATCTTCCCACTGCCTCGATCGCTACTCGTGAGCGCCCGCAAAAAAGTTGACAATTCTCCAACTGGACGACCGTTAAACACCATTCCTGCACCACGATCCCAGTTTGCCCGGAGTGGCCTACTTCAATTTTGAAGAATATGTGGCGGCGCGGTTAACGAGAATGGCCGAACAATACCCGGGAGTAACCCGGTGAGCGAGAAGATTCAGGACGACCGTTCAGGTGACACGCACGGCAACGTGCGGGAACGCCGTCGCACCCCCAACCAGGACGTAATCACACGCCGTCACGGATGTAAATGTCCAGAGCGTTAATTCTTCGCTCCGAAGATATGGAAATCGCCACTGGCTGAAAGTGTTGACGTGATTTCGTCGACACCTTTACGGTTGCTGGGCATGACCGATTCATTGGTCTCGTCCACCCGGGGGGTGGCGGGCCGCTCGCAGCTTCACCGCGAGCCTGCTGACAGAGGAGTACTGATGCCTGTTCCAAACCACCTACCCGGCCCCAATGCCGACATCTGGGATTGGCAGATGCGGGGGCTGTGTCGAGGCGTCGACTCCGCGGTGTTCTTCCACCCGGACGGGGAACGTGGACGCGCCCGGGCTCAGAGGGAGAGCCACGCGAAGGAAATGTGCCGGCGCTGCCCGGTCCTCGCGCAGTGCCGGAACCACGCACTGGCAGTGTGCGAGCCGTACGGCATCTGGGGCGGGATGTCGGAGGCCGAGCGCGAGATCCTGAACCGCCAGTCACGGCGACGCATCGCCTGATCCGAGTACCGCGCAGCCCGGGGACCGCATCACGCGGTCCCCGGGCTGTGTCGCGTCCGGGGAATTACGACCCATCCTCCTGCCGCACCGCTCCGAAGCACTTATCGACAGTGCACGGAACACCCCGCAGGAAGGCAATCCCATGAACACCAAGACGTCCCGCGTCCTCGTCGGCGCCGCTACCGCCTCGATCGCGTTGCTCGGAGTGGTCGGCTGCTCTTCCGACGACTCGTCGAACAGCACGACGTCGTCGACGCCGTCGATGTCCTCGTCGATGCCGAGCGAGTCGGGCATGATGACCTCCGGCTCGGCCGCCCCTGCCGGCAACCTTGTGGGTCCGGGTTGCGCCGAGTACGCGGCCACGGTCCCCGACGGCCCCGGCTCGGTCTCGGGCATGGCGCAGGACCCGGTCGCGGTCGCCGCGTCGAACAATCCGATGCTCACGACGCTCACCGCCGCGGTGTCCGGCCAGCTGAATCCGGACGTGAATCTCGTCGACACCCTCAACGGCGGCCAGTTCACCGTGTTCGCCCCCACCGATGCGGCGTTCGCGAAACTCGACCCCGCCACCGTCGAGCAGTTGAAGACCGACGACGCGCTGCTCACGAAGATCCTGACGTACCACGTGGTTCCCGGACAGTTGCCGCCCAGCGAGGTCGACGGCACACACACGACGGTCGAGGGGGCCGACGTCACGGTGACGGGCTCGGGCGACAACCTGAAGGTCGATCAGGCCGGCGTGGTGTGCGGCGGCGTGCAGACCGCGAATGCCACGGTCTACCTGATCGACTCGGTCCTCATGCCGCAGTAGTACGCACGTCAATCACCCCAATCCGGGAGGATCCGGCCGATGGACGCTACGGTTGTCCTCTATGCACCCGAGCGAGCACGTGTGAGTTCGGCCGGATCCCCCGGTGGCGATGAGTCGTGCCCTGCGGACAACTCCCGACTGGTCGCCGCCCGGCGCGCCGAGTCCGACGAGTTGCGTGGGCTTCTGACACGAACCGCGCGCGGCGACGCGGCTGCATTCGCCACCTTCTACGATCGCACCGGCCCGCGCGTGTACGGACTCGTCCTGCGAGTGCTCCGCGACCCGGGCTTCTCGGAGGAGACGACACAGGAGGTCTACCTCCAGGTGTGGAAGTCGGCAGGCACATTCGATCCCGATCGCGGATCACCGCTGTCGTGGCTGATGACCCTCGCCCATCGTCGGGCCGTGGACCGCGTGCGCTCCGAGCAGTCGCACACCGACCGCGAGATCGTCTACGAGACCGCCAACCGCACGGACGAATTCGATCAGGTGACGGAGGAGGTTGCGCACCGCTTCGAACGTCAGGCGGTGCTCGACTGCCTCGAGGCACTCACCCAGATCCAACGCCAATCCGTCACGCTCGCGTACTACGGTGGCCGAACCTATCGTGAGGTCGCGAGCGAACTGGGAGTCGCGGTTCCCACCGTGAAGACCCGAATCAGAGACGGATTGGCAAGACTCAGAGGATGTCTGGGGGTGATGTGAGATGGATGACGACCTGATCGAGTGGGCGCACGCGTACGCCCTGCACGCTCTCGACGACGACGAGCGCCACGCGTTGGACTCGAAGTTGGCCGACGCCGACGACGACACCCGCGCACAATTCGACACGGCGGTCCGCCTGGCCCGCGAGACGATGGCTGCGGCGAGTTCGCTCGTCGCCGTCACCCCACCGTCGTCGCTGCGCCGTGACCTGCTCAGACAGGTGTCCGGCGACGAACTCGCTCAGCGCCGAAACGGCAAGCGCCGCTGGCAGATCGCGATGACATCGGTGGCCGCGGCGATCGTGATCCTCGTCGGCGGGGTCGTGATCGGTCGCCAGGTCACCGAGGCCCCGCCCGCACCGTCGGTGACAGCCCAGATCCTCGACTCGCCCGACATGCAGTCGTCGTCGACGGCGATCCCGGGCGGCGGCACCGCGACGGCGATGTACTCGAAGGACACGAACGCCGCGATGCTCGTGATGAACGGCGTCGCCCCGCCCCAGCCCGATACCGTCTACCAGATGTGGCTAGTCCGGGGATCCGAACCGGTACCGGCGGGCACGATGGCGCCCGACCAGGTCGCTCCCACCACGACCGCGGTGCTCGAGGGTCTCGACGGCGCGACGAAGTTGGGCTTCACGGTGGAACCACCGGGCGGGTCCACCTACCCGACGGGAACGATGTTCGCCGCGATTCCCCTCACCTGATTCTCGAAACGCGAAGGCCCCCGGACGGTGACGTCCGGGGGCCTTCGCGTTTCGGCGGTGCCGGCTGACTCAGTGAGCGTGGCCGTGTCCGGCGTCCGCGACTGCCTGAGCGGGCTTCTCGACGACAGCGCTCTCGGTGGTGAGGATCATACGAGCGACCGACGCAGCGTTGACGACCGCGGAGCGGGTCACCTTGACGGGGTCGACGACACCGTCGGCGAGCAGGTCGCCGTAGGTGAGGGTCGCAGCGTTGAACCCGTGACCTGTGGGGGCCTCGGACACCTTGCTGACCACGACGGCACCGTCGAGGCCGGCGTTGCTGGCGATCCAGTAGAGCGGGGCCTCGAGCGCCGTGCGCACGACCTCGACACCGGTGGCCTCGTCACCTGACAGAGACGCGGCGAGCTCGGTGAGGCCCCGGCCGGCCTGCACGAGTGCAGAACCGCCACCGGGGACGATGCCCTCCTCGACCGCAGCCTTGGCAGCGTTGACCGCGTCCTCGACACGGAACTTGCGCTCCTTGAGGTCGGTCTCGGTGGCCGCGCCGACCTTGATGACGGCGACGCCGCCGGCCAGCTTCGCGAGGCGCTCCTCGAGCTTCTCGCGATCCCAGTCGGAGTCGGTGTTCTCGATCTCGCGCTTGAGCTGTGCGACACGGGTCTCGATGTCGGCCTCGGTGCCGGCGCCGTCGACGATCGTGGTCTCGTCCTTGGTGACGACGACCCGACGCGCGGAACCCAGCAGGTCCAGGCCCGCCTCCTTGAGCGTGATGCCCATGTCGGAGGTGATGACGGAGCCCGCGGTGACGACGGCGAGGTCCTCGAGGAACGCCTTGCGGCGGTCACCGAAGAACGGTGCCTTGACGGCGACGGCCTTGATCGTCTTGCGGATCGAGTTCACCACGAGGGTCGACAGGGCCTCGCCCTCGATGTCCTCGGCGATGATCAGGACCGGCTTGCCGGACTCGGCGATCTTCTCGAGCAGCGGCAGGAACTCCGGCAGCGAGCCGATCTTCTCGCGGTACAGCAGGATCAGCGCATCGTCGAACACGGCCCGCTGCGCGTCGATGTCGGTGATGAAGTAGGGCGACAGGAAGCCCTTGTCGAACTGCACGCCCTCGGTGACGACGAGTTCGGTGTGCAGGGTCGAGGACTCCTCGACGGTGACGACACCGTCGACGCCGACGCGAGTCATGGCCTCGCCGACGAGGTCACCGATTTCCTCGTCACGCGACGAGACGGTGGCGACCTGCGCGATGGCGGACTTGCCCTCGACGGGGGTCGCGGCGGCGAGCAGTGCCTCGGAGACCGCGTCCGCAGCCTTGCTGATGCCCACGCCGAGCGAGATCGGGTTGGCGCCTGCGGCCACGTTCTTCAGGCCCGCCTTGACGAGGGCCTGCGCGAGCACGGTGGCGGTGGTGGTGCCATCGCCGGCGACATCGTTGGTCTTGGTGGCGACGCTCTTGACGAGCTGTGCGCCGAGGTTCTCGAACGGATCCTCGAGCTCGATCTCGCGCGCGATGCTCACACCGTCGTTGGTGACGGTGGGGCCACCGAATGCCTTGGCGAGCACGACGTGCCGACCGCGCGGGCCGATGGTGACCTTGACTGCGTCGGCGAGCTGGTCGACGCCGCGCTCGAGCGCGCGCCGGGCCTTCTCGTTGAATTCAATTTGCTTGGACATCGATTCAGCTTCTCCTGCACTTCAGGGCTTCGTCCCGAAACGGACTTCTCAGGTTGCACCGGAACGCACGCCGCCCCGGGTCCGATACGGAACTCCGGGGCGGGATGCGTGAGGCTTACTTGGAGACGACAGCCAGAACGTCGCGAGCCGACAGGATCAGGTACTCCTGGCCGGCGTACTTGATCTCGGTTCCGCCGTACTTGCTGTAGATGACGGTGTCGCCCTCCTGGACGTCCAGGGGGATGCGCTTCTCGCCATCCTCGTCCCAGCGACCGGGACCAACTGCGACGACGGTGCCCTCCTGGGGCTTCTCCTTCGCCGTGTCGGGGATGACGAGGCCGGAGGCAGTCGTCGTCTCGGCCTCGTTGGCCTGGACGAGGATCTTGTCCTCGAGCGGCTTGATGTTCACGCTCGCCACGATGAGCCCTCCACTTTCAGGGGTTCGTTGGGCCCGAGGCTGTTCCTCGGACCACGATCAATTCAGTCACCACAGTGACTCTTCACGCGCCCCGTCGTCGCGGGTGCCGGGACTCGCTCAGTGTCGACTAGCACTCTATACATGCGAGTGCCAGCACTCAAGGCATACCTGAGCGCTGGCACCCGACGTGTCGGTCGTCAGTACTGCGACGGCATCTCCAGCACCGCCATGGTGCAGCGGGACACGCACACGAGCTTGCCCTCGTCGTTCACGATCTTGATCTCCCACACGTGCGCCTTGCGCCCCAAGGCGAGCGGCGTCGCCTCGCCGTACACCCATCCCGAACTCACGGGGCGCACATGGTTGGCATTGATTTCCATGCCGACGCAATGGAACGTGCTGCGGTCGACCGCGAAGATCGACGCCCAGCTCGCGAGCGTCTCCGCGAACGCCACCGATGCGCCACCGTGCAGCACTCCGGCGGGCTGCTTGGTCCGCTCGTCGACCGGCATCCGGCCCTTCAGGGAGTTCTCGGTGAACTCGGTCAGCTCGATGCCGAGATTCTCGTTGAGCGTGTCGACACCCTTGCTGTTCACGGTCTCGACAGACGGATCACCGATCCAGATGCTCACGAGACCTTCACCACGACCTTGCCGTTGACGTCGCCGTCGATCATGGCCTGGAAGCCGGAGTGGATGTCCTGCAACGGAATCACGCGGTCGATCTTGGGGCGCAGACCGGTGGCCTCCATCATCCGCAGCATCGACACCAGCTCGCCGCGGGTGCAACCGGTCGAGCCCAGGATGCGCTGCTGCAGGTAGAAGATCCGGGTCAGATCCGCCGGCGGGTTGGACCCGGACGTCGCACCGGCGATGACGATCGTGCCGCCCGGACGCAGTGCGCGCATCGAGTGCGCCCATGTCGCCTCGCCGACGGTCTCGATGACGACATCGACCTTCTCGGGCAGACGCGCACCGGCCTCGATCGCGGCGTGCGCACCCAGCTCGAGGGCCGTCGCGCGCTTCTCTGCGCTGCGGCTCGCGGCGTAGACCCTCGCTCCTGCGGCGGCGGCCAGGCTGATTGCGGCCGTCGCGACGCCACCACCGGCTCCCTGCACCAGCACGCGGTCGCCGGCCTTGATCTGGGCCTGCGTGAACAGCATCCGGTAGGCCGTCGTCCATGCGACGGGCAGGCATGCGGCCTCGTCGAACGACAGCCACTCCGGCTTCGGGATCAGATTGCGGCGCGGCACGACGAGGTACTCGGCGAACGCTCCGTCGTGCTGCTCCGACAGCAGTGCGCGGCCCGGGTCGAGCGTCTCGTCGCCCATACCGCCGTCGGGGTCGGCGATCACGGGATAGACGATCACCTCGTTGCCGTCCTCGTCGACACCCGCGGCGTCACAGCCGAGGATCATCGGGATCCGGTCGGCCGGGTGGCCGACACCGCGCAGCGTCCACACGTCGTGCATGTTGAGAGCGGACGACCGAACCTCGACCCTCGCCCAGCCGTCGGGGACGGCGGGGTCGGGAACCTCGCGGAGTTCGAGTCCACTCAGCGGGTCGGCCGCGTTCTGGGCGACGGCGACGGCTGCGAGCATGGAGTCTCCTGTGCTGTCGGACACAGCCGTCGGGTGCGACGGCTGCGATAGGGCTGTTCGAATACCCATGTTCGACCTGGCGATACATCCCACGCGAGCGCGTGTTCCGTACCTCGGCACGACCGCTGGCATCGGAAGTGGCCGCGACGGTCTCCTGTACGCAGACCAGCCGACGCCGAGGTCTCCGCACCTCGATGTAGGCCGCCGGGCCTGCCCGACGGGCACCGTCCGCATCGCCGAAGTTCAAGGGAGACGACTCATGTGTACCTCCGATGGAGGCAGCCCGACGACGGGCTCGATCCAGCGGCCGGCCGCCCTCACCAAGTTCGTCGACGTGTCGACGATGGTCGACACGGACAACGGCTACGTCGACCGCGCGGTCTTCACCGACCAGTCGATCTACCAGCAGGAGCTGCGTCGCATCTTCGCGCCGAGCTGGCTGTTCCTGGGCCACACGTCCCAGATCTCGAAGCCGGGCGAGTTCCTCACCACCTACATGGGTGAGGATCCGGTCATCGTCTCGATGGGCAAGGACCGCACGATCCGTGCGTTCCTCAATTCGTGCCGCCACCGCGGCGCCCGGGTGTGCCGCGCCGATTTCGGCGCCACCAAGAACTTCACCTGCACGTACCACGGCTGGAGCTTCGACACCGCCGGTCAGCTGGTGAGTGTCCCGAACGAGGCCGGCTACCCGGAGAGCTTCGACAAGAAGGATTGGGGCCTGGTCGAGGTCGCACAGCTCGAGACCTACCACGGACTGATCTTCGCCACGTGGAACCCTGCCGCCCCGCCACTGAAGGAAGCACTCGGCGGCATGACCTACTACATGGACGCGATGCTCGACCGCGATCCCGAGGGCACCGTCGCCGTCGGCGGCATCCACAAGTGGGTGCTCGACGGAAACTGGAAGCTGGCGGCCGAGCAGTTCGCCACCGACTGGTACCACGTCAACATGTCGCACGCGTCGGCGCTGATGGTGCTCTCCCCCACCGGCCGCGGACCGAAGTCGGAGATCGTCAACACCCCGGGCCGTCAGTTCAGCGATCCGATGGGTCACGGCGCCGGGTTCCCGACGCATCCGCGCAGCCGCTTCGACGCGCAGGCCGTCCACGATTACTACGACTACGACTTCCTGCGTGAGCGTCTCGGCGACGAGCGCGTCGAGGGTCCGATGACCACCGGCCATGCGACGGTCTTCCCCAACTTCTCGTACCTGCCCGTCAACGGCAGCATCCGCGTCTGGCACCCGAAGGGTCCGGACAAGATGGAGGTCTGGGCGTGGACGATCGTCGACAAGTCGATGCCCGAGGACGTGCGTGAGGCGCAGCGTCTCTACAACCTGCGCACCTTCGGTCCCAGCGGCATCTTCGAGCAGGACGACGGAGAGAACTGGAGCGAATGCCAGTCCATCGCAGGCGGTTTCATCACCAACAATGTGCCGCTCAACTACCAGATGGGCCTGGGCAGCGAGCGCGAGGACGGCGTCTACCCCGGTAAGACGAGCGAGCTGTACAGCGATGCTGCCGGCCGCGGTTTCTACCGGCGCTGGGCAGAACTGATGAACACACCGGCATGGCACGAAAAGGGTGCGAAGTGAGCGAGACCATCACCAAGATCAAGGTCGGCGCGGTCGGCGACATCGAGGACGGCGAGGCGCTGGTCGTCGACGCCGAGCAGACCGGCACGGGCGAGCCCATCGCGGTCTTCCACGACGACGGCGAGTACTTCGCGCTCAACGATCGCTGCAGCCACGGCGAGGCCTCCCTCGCGGACGGCTGGATCGAGGGCGGCCAGGTGGAGTGCCCGCTGCACTCGGGCAAGTTCTGCCTGCGCACGGGCTCGGTACTCTCCATGCCGGCCACCGAAGACGTCGCGGCCCACAAGGTCGAGATCACCGACGACGAGATCTGGCTGTACCCCGGCCAGGCTGCCGCGGAGTGACACATCGATGACCACTCCTGAGCGCATCGTCGTCGTCGGCGGCGGACTCGCCGGTGTCAGTGCCGCCGGCGAACTCCGATCCCGCGGCTTCGCGGGTGAGATCACCCTCGTCGACGGCGGCCCCGCACCGTACGACCGACCGCCACTGTCCAAGGCGTTCATGTTCGGCACCGCCGACGAGTCGGATCTCGCCCTGGCGAAGCCGGATTGGTATGTCATGCAGCAGATCACGCTGCGCACCGGCACCTCGGTGACGGCCTTGAAGCCCGACGAGGGCGTCGTCGAACTCGCCGACGGATCCCGTCTGGACACGGACGTGACGATCCTGACCACCGGTGCCGGCGCCCGGCCGCTGCCGATCCCCGGCGGCGATCTGCCGCAGGTGCACCTGCTGCGCACCATCGACGACGCCCGCGCGCTCAAGGCACGCCTCGTGCCGGGCGCACGACTGGTCGTCATCGGCGCAGGCCTCATCGGCGCCGAAACCGCCTCGGCGGCATTGCAGCTCGGCGTGACCGTCACACTGGTCGATCCCCTGGATCCGCCGATCGTTCCCGCGGTGGGTCCTGAGATGGCGCGCTACCTGCACGACCAGCACGCCGAACACGGCATCGCGGTGCACACCGAGGGCGTGAGTGAGATCCGCGAGAGCGCCGACGGCGTGAGCGTGATCCTCTCGACCGGCGACGAGCTCCCCGCCGATGCGGTCCTGGTCGGCATCGGTTCCATCCCGTCGACCGAACTGGCGGAGACAGCGGGTCTCGACATCGACGGCGGCGTCCTCGTCGACGAGAACTTTCGCACGAGCCACCCGGCGGTCTTCGCGGCCGGCGACGTCGCGCGGGTACGCGATGCCGACGGCACGCTGCATCGGCGCGAGGAGCACTGGGAAGCAGCACAACTGAACGGACGCGCGGTTGCCGCCCGGGTCCTGGGCCAGGAGCCCGACCCGGAGTGCGCGGGCTGGTTCTGGTCCGACCGGCACGGCATCCACGTGCAGGGCGTCGGATCGATGACCGCCGAGGGCGAGACCGTGATCCGGCCGCACCCCGACGATGCCACCCGCCCGCAGATGGCGTTCCGGGTCCGGGGCAACACCCTGGTCGGAGCTGCGTTCATCGACGGCGGCCCCGCAGTGCGGGCCGCGCGCATCATCATCGACCGCGCTCTCCCCGTCGATCCGGCCGCCTTGGCCGATCCGACCGTGAACCTGCGCAAGCTCGCCAAAGGATGACTTGACTCATGGCAACCGACACCACTTCGGCGGCAGGCGCCGCACAGCGGAAGGCCGCTGACGCCGACACCCACTTCCGCGTCCAGCAGATGTACTTCCACGAAGCCGAGCTTCTCGACGACGGCCGGTTCACGGACTGGCTCGACCTGCTCGCCGAGGACCTGCACTACTGGGCCCCCACGCGGACGAACCGGCTGCGCCGTCAGCAGTCGCTCGCGGTGGCCGCGCGCGGCGAAGCCGCCTTCTTCGACGAGACCCGCGCGAGCCTGGCTTGGCGTATCCGCCGCTTCGACTCCGGTATGGCGTGGGCCGAGGATCCGCCGTCGCGCACCCGGCACCTCGTGAGCAACGTCATCGTCCGGCACACCGACGACGACGAGCGCGAGATCGGCCAGTGGTACGCACGATCGAACTTCCTCGTCTACCGCAACCGGCTCCAGCACGAGGTCGACATCTACTCGGGCGGGCGCGAGGACATCCTCCGCGAGACCGAGAACGGGGACCTGGTGGTCGCCCGCCGCACGATCCTCCTCGACCAGAACGTGTTGCTGGCCAAGAACATCAGCACCTTCTTCTGATCGCCCCCTTCAGACACCGACTCTTCCCAGACACAGGAGCGCGTGAACAGTGACCACGAATGCAGCGGCGGAGACAGCCCTGACCAGTCGCGAGGTGCAGACCTCGCTGGGCACCATCAAGGTGAGCGAGGCCGGCGACGGCCCCGTCCTGGTGATGCTGCACGGCGGCGGGCCGGGCGCGTCGGCGATCGCCAACTACAGCCAGAACCTGCCGGCCCTGACGCCGCACTTCCGCGTCGTGCTGCCCGACCAGCCGGGCTTCGGCGGCAGCTACCGCCCCACGGAGGAGGACCTCCAGGAGCGCAGCATCACGCAGATCACCGTCGATGCGCTGATCCAGACGCTCGACGAGATGGGCATCGACGAATTCCACCTGATGGGCAACAGCCTCGGTGGCGCGGCCGCGATCGCCCTCGCACTGGCGATCCCGCATCGCGTGACCCGGCTGGTGCTGATGGCTCCGGGTGGCGGCTGGCTGCCGTTCGGACCGACGCCGACCGAGGGCCAGAAGGCGATGTTCCGCTACTACAACGCCGGCGGCCCGAGCGTGAAGAAGATGAAGGACTTCGTCCGCACCATGGTCGCCGACCCCAAGCAGTTCGACGACGCGAACATCGAGGCCCGTTACGAGGCGTCGCTGGACGAGAGCCACATCGAGTTCTACCACCGCTACAACGCCGCGTTCGCGCGTCGTCACGGCATGGATCCGCTGTGGCGTGATGCCCACAAGATCAAGGCTCCGACGCTGCTGCTGTGGGGCACCGAGGACCGCACCATCACGTTCGAGGGATCGCAGCTGATGCTCAAGCAGATCCCGGACGTACAGCTGCACGCGTTCAGCAAGTGCGGCCACTGGGTCCAGGTCGAGCGCCAGAAGGAGTTCGAGCGGCTCGTCACCGACTTCCTCGCGGACTGTACGGAGGATCAGTGACCGGCTGGCTCGAGGGCAACGTTGCCCTCATCACCGGCGGCGGCTCCGGGCTGGGCCGAGCCGTTGCCGAGCGGTTCCTCGACGAGGGCGCCTCGGTCGTCGTCGCGGACCGCGACCCCGCCAAGCTGGCGGAGCTGGTGGAGGCTGCCGGCGATCGCGCCGACCGCGTCCACACGGTGGAAGCGGACGTGCGGTCGAGTGCCGACCAGCATCGCGCCGTCTCGGAAGCCGTCGCACGCTTCGGTAAACTCGACACCCTGGTGCCCAATGCCGGAATCTGGGACTACCAGCGCTCGATCACCCGCTTCGACGGCGAGTCGTTGGCGGCGGCGTTCGACGAACTGTTCGCCATCAACGTCAAGGGCTACCTGCTGGCCGTCGAGGCGTCGTGGCGTGAACTGGTGAAGACCCGTGGCAGCGTCGTGATGACGCTGTCGAACTCGGCCTTCTATCCGAACGGAGGCGGTCCGCTGTACACCGCGAGCAAGCACGCCTGCCGCGGACTCGTGCTCGAACTGGCGTACGAGCTGGCCCCGAAGGTCCGCGTCAACGGTGTCGCTGCCGGCGGCATGCGCACCGACCTGCGCGGCCCCGAATCGATGGGAATGGCAGACCGCTCCATCGAGGCGTCGTTCGCCCGCAGCACCACGACAGGCAGCAATCCACTGCTGCCGCTGCACGATGCGAGCGTCGACCCTGCCGACTTCACGGCGCCGTACGTACTGCTGGCCTCGTCGGTCAACAGCTCCAACATCACCGGTGCAATCATTCCCGTCGACGGCGGCATTGCCGCGCGTGGGTTCCGCACCTCGGCGGGCGGAGACGACCTGTGAGCACCGAGAAGAACCCCGTGAACATCAGCCCCGCCCGTGCGCTGCAGCAGCTGGGCCGGCTGCACGGCGCCAACACGGCGCTGATCTACGAGGGCCACGAGCTCAGCTACCGCGATTTCACCGCACGCGTACACGACGTGGCACTGGCCCTGCAGGCGTCGGGCGTCCGTCGCGGTGACCGGGTGGCCTACCTGGGCCTCAACAGCCCGACATTCCTCGCGACCTACCTCGCGTCCGCGTGGGTGGGCGGGGTGTTCGTGCCGATCAACTTCCGTCTCGCCGCCGCCGAGATCGCCTACCAGCTCGGCGATTTCGGACCTCGTGTCCTGATCGTCGAGCCCTGCCACATGTCGGTCGTCGACGAGATCGATCCGTCCGGTCTGCCCTCGCGGATGCTCGCCGTGGACAACGACGACGCGGTGCCGCTGACCGACGAACCGAACGAGCGCTGGGAGCGTCTGACCGACGCTCTGGCGCGCGGGGCGGCCCTGGGCGTCGAGCTCAACCCGATCCCCCGGTTCGCGGACGACCTGGCCGCGCTGATGTACACGTCGGGCACGACCGGACGGCCCAAGGGCGTCATGCTCACGCACGGCAACATCTGGTGGAACTCGTTCAACGTGGACTCGGTGGTCGACACCAGTCGCCGTGACGTCAACCTCGCGGTTGCTCCGCTGTTCCACATCGGGTGCCTCAACTCGTTCACGCTGCGCAGCCTCGCTCGCGGCGGTGCGACGCTGGTGCGGCGCACGTTCGATCCGGCGCGCACCCTCGCCGACCTGACCGAGTACAAGGTCAACACCATCTTCGCGGTGCCGGCCATGTTCTCGGCCGTCGCCCAGCTGCCGGGGTTCGCCGATGCGGACCTGTCGCAGTTGCGCTCGGCCATCGTCGCGGGTGCGCCCGTGCCGCCGAGCCTCGTCAAGGAGTACGGCCACCACGGCGTCGCGCTGCAGCAGGCGTGGGGCCTCACCGAGACCGCGCCCTTCGCGACGTCGTTGCCGCCCGAGCGAACCCTCGAGCGGGCGTCGTCGGCGGGTCTGCCGATGCCGTTCACCGAGATCAAGATCGTCGATCCGGCGACGGGCGCGACGGTCACCGAACCCGATGCGGCCGGTGAGATCTGCGTGCGCGGACCGAACGTGACCCCCGGCTACTGGGCCAACCAGGCCGCCACCGATGCCGCGTTCGACGCGGAAGACTGGTTCCATTCGGGCGATCTGGGCTGCCTCGACGAGGAGGGCTTCCTCTACATCGTCGACCGCATCAAGGACATGATCATCTCGGGCGGTGAGAACATCTACCCGGCCGAGGTCGAGCGGGTGCTCGTCGAGTACCCGGGTGTCACGGACGCGGCCGTCGTCGGAGCACCCGATGCCAAGTGGGGCGAGATCGTCGTCGCCGTCCTGGTGGTGTCCACCGACACCGATCCGACGCTCGAGGAGATCCGCGACTTCACGGGCGAGCGACTCGCGCGCTACAAGCTCCCCAAGGAGATCCTCGTTCTGGACACGCTGCCGCGCAACGGTTCCGGCAAGCTCGACAAGGTTTCGCTGCGCAAGCTCGCAGCTGCCGGCCACGGCTCGCTGAGCCGATGAGCATCCCGGGTTGGCCACTGACCTACGCCGCCGACGACGGTGGCACCTCGCGTGAGGTCCGCGCACGGTTCGCTGTGCGCGGGCCCCTCGGCAGTGCATATCCCGCGGGCATCGCCGACCTGGAACTCGACCTACGGGGTCTGCACGACGCCGCCGTTCTCCGCGATCTCGCAGGACGAATCCTGACCGAGAATCCGCAGTGCCGGCGGATTGTGCTGCCGGCCCCGGCGGGTGACCTCGAGGCCATCGGCCTCGCCGAGGACGCCGGATTCCGGTATGTCGTCGACGTCGACGTCCCCGGCGAGCGCGGTGCGGTCACCGAACTCTCACTCCTGGTGCGGGAACCGGGCTGGGTTGCGGACGCACCGACCGCGGTCGACGACCTACCCCTCTGAGTACGCCGGCCCACGAAGGACGGCCCGATTCGCCCGAATCCGGCCGTCCTTCAGTCGTTTTCGGGCCTTGCAGCGGCGAGCCTCCCCTACGGCCGACGGCTTCTCTGGTAATTAGTTGAGGTGAACACACCTGTTACGCCGAGCCCATCGGCCCTCATGTCCGCCGCCGCCCGAGCCGCCCACGCGATCGTGGACTCTCCCCCGCATCTGATCGTCGACGAGATCGCGCGACGCCTGTGCGAGGCCGCGGGCAGTCCGTCGCCGCTCGACTTCCACCTGGCCCACCCCGGCGAACCCGTCCTGGCTGCGGCCCGCTTGTCCACCGCCGCCCGCAGTGCGTACACGGAGCGACTGCTGAATGCTTCGCGTTCTCGGCAGTACGTCGTCCTCGGCGCCGGCTTGGACACGTCGGCGTGGCGGGTGCCGGATTCGTGCAATGTCTGGCACGTCGATCTGCCCGGGGTACTGGCCTGGCGGTCGTCGCTCCTTGCGGATCTTCACGACCGAGGCACGCCCGTGCCGGTGGACCTCGCGGCGAGCGACCCGGTTCCGGAACTGTTGCGCGCCGGACTGCGCCCGGACGCCCCGGTATTCGTCTCGTGGCTAGGGGTGTCGATGTACCTCGATCCGGACGCCGTGCGGCGGACATTCGAATCGCTCGGTTCACTCGCACCAGGATCGGAGTTGGTGTTCGACCACATCGTCCCGCCGACCGATCGAGACGACCGCGGCGCCGAATACGCGCGAGCAGTCGGCGCAGCGGTCGGCGCGCAGGGTGAGCCGTGGCGTTGCACCCCCTCACGCACTGCTCTCGGAGACTGGCTCGACACGGCGGGGTGGTCCACCGTCGAGTCCGTCGGAGAGTCGGATTCCGTGCCCGCCGGATTCTGGGACCGATCCGACGCATTGCAGCCGATGAAGCTGGTCCGATTCACCCACGCTCGCCTGTCTTCACCGGTCGGGACCAGACGAAACGGATAAACTGCGGCTTCTCGATCGATGACGGAGGGGGATCCGATGAGCGGCAGGACCACGATTCGCCGGACAGCGGCGGTGGTCGGCGGTGCCGGGATCATCGCGGGACTGGCCGCGCTCGTCGCGTTCCGCTCGGGAGCCTCCAACAACGTGGTCATCGTGGCGGCCTCGTTCGCGCCGCTGCTGTTGGCGGTGACGCTCGTGGGTGCGATCGTCACCGCCGCGTCGCGGCAGTGGATTCTGCTCGGGATCTCCGTGTCGGTGATGGCGCTGGGCGCGTGGGCGTTCGGGCCGCTGTGGGTGGGCGGGGCATCGAATGACGGTCCCCAACCGCAGGGCCCGTCGCTTCGGGTGATGCAGTCCAACATCATGATCGGCTCCGCGGATCCGGCGGCACTGGTGCGGGAGGTGCGCGATCGGGGTGTCGATGTGCTCACTCTGCAGGAATTGACCGAGGAGTCCGTGCAGGCATTCGAGGCCGCCGGCCTGGACGAGATTCTGCCGCACACCTTCCTGGAACCACGCTCCGGAGGCAACGGGGCGGGCATCTACAGCCGGCTGCCGCTGTCGAACGGCCGGATGGTCGACGGGATGGCGCTGACGAATCTAATGGTCGAGTTGGATGCCGGGCTCGCGCGGCCGGTGGTGCTGTACGACGTGCATCCCGTGCCGGCCTACATCGCACCCGCGGCCGACTGGACCGAGGACTTCGAGCGCCTTCGCGATTCGATGGATTCCGCTGCTGCACAGGACAACGTGATCGTGAGCGGCGACTTCAATGCCACCTACGCGCACCGCAAGTTCCGGGATCTGCGGCACAGCGGGTACGTCGACGCGGCAGATCAGTTGGGCGCCGGCATTCTGCCGACATATCCCACGGACAAGCGTTATCCGGCGATCGTCGGCATCGATCACATCCTCACCAAGGGTGCGCAGGCCACATCGATCGAGCGCATCGATGTCGTCGGCTCGGACCACCACGGACTGATCGCCGACGTGCAACTGAGCACCGATCAGAACGGCGGCGGTTCTTCGCCGCAGTAGTCCACGGTGATTCGCCGGCGCTCGCGTCTGCGGGTCAGTCGAGGCACGAGTGTCCCCGACGTTACGCGCGCTACGGCACCTCCGGGCAGCGTCACTGTTGTGGTGCCGTAACGGCTCGTCCACGCCAACACCCCACCGCCGAGCATCGCTGCGCCGACGCGGCTCATGGTCTTCAGGTTGTGGTGGAACTGGCACAGGCACTGCAGGTTCGACACGATCGTCCACCCACCCGATTCGGGATCCCGATGGGAGAACGGGACGACGTGGTCGAGCTGACAGCGCGCCGCGGGCACGGAACATCCCGGGAATCGGCAGTGCGCGTCGCGGGTACGGACCATCGCCGCCGTGGCCGCGTCCGGACGGTACGACAACGCCCCGTCGGGCGGGGTCGTCAGCCCACCGTGCCCGTTCTGTCTGCGTCCATCCCTCATCGCCGGGTCTGCATCGAGCGCCTTCTCCATCGCTGAGATCGTCCTGCCCGCTCCGCATGGCGGTGGCCCCGATCTCGGACCCTGCCGCGGAAGGCTGCGCGGCACCCCGCCACCGCGGTGCCGGGATCCACGAGCACGGAATACCTGGAGTCCCTGCCGGCGCGGTGCCACTTCGTCGGCTTCGTCGGCTGGACCGCCCCGCCCGGCCTGCTCCGGATCCAGCTCTGCGTCCGGCCCTGCCGTCAACCCGAGTTCGGTTGCCAGATCGACCATCTCGGTGAGCATCGCCTGCCAGGTCGCGTCCTCGGCCAGCATCTGCGCCAACGCCGGGTCGATCGGCCCGTGTCCGTCCAGGTGGGCGGGCGATGCGGTGAGTCCGAGCAGAGTGGCGATGTCGACGGTGATCTGCACCAGAGGTTTCCGCCGCGACGGCATGGATGCGGCCCCTCGTTTGGGACAATCGGCCTTCGCGCACGTGCATGGTAGTGCGGACTCTCCGTGCAGCAGTGCCACGAATGCATCCACCAGCAGGATTTGCCGCTGGGCGAGCAGGATCGGCAGGTACACCGCGCAATGCGACACGGCCCGAATGGTGTTCGTCGCGTCTTCGGGATCGACCGCGGAGACGTCGTGGCTGCAGTTCGCGATGACGGGGCGTTGGAAGAACCGACTGGCGGCGGCCCGGTCCCCGAGCACGCGAGCGAGCGCCATGAGCGGAAACTGCAGGACGAAGCCGGCACCCGTCCGGAACTCTGTGGAGGAGAACCGCTTCCACCCGCCACCCGGATTGACTCCCGCAACCGAACTGGCACGGCCGCGCCGCGCCAGTTCGAACGCGACCTGACCGCCCAGCGAGTTCCCGGCGACATGACAGGTGTCCCAACCGATCGCGTCGAGTTCCCGTTCGATGCCGTCGGCGATGCCGGCGATCCCCAGATCACGCCACCTCAGCCGGGGACCGCCCCAGTGACCGGGCATCGTGAGTGCGAGCACGTCGTAGTCCGCGGCCAGATCGTCGACCACGCGGTGCCACACGTGGTGCGACAACGTGAAGCCGTGCAACAACAGCAGCGGGTCACCAGATCCTGCGCGGTACGTCGACGTCACCATGTCGTCTCCTCCCCCTGAGGCGTCCTTCATGGGTAGCACTCCGCCACCGGGAACGACAAGGGCCGGGCATCCCCGACAGATGCCCGGCCCGATGCCGAAGAGAGAGAACTACTTCGCGGTGGTCACTGCGAATCCCGCCACCCATTCGGGGATGGCGCGGTAGTAGCGCGAGTGGAGTTCGTAGGATCCGGATGCCGCCAGAGCCCCGTACGCTGCGATCCACGTACGCACCTCATGCGACGATCCGCCGCCGTTGGCCTCGAAGAACTCGTTGGTCCAGCCGTCGAACTGCTCGATGTCTCCGGCCGCGACGATGTCGAGAACCTCGTTGTCCCACTCTGGGTTCAGCGGCTTGCGGGTCGAGGTGCCGGCTGCCAGATCGATGCCGGACTGCACGACACGCTGTTCGCCGCGGGCACGCTGCTCCGGGGTGGGCGGGTTGCCGAGGATGAGGGCCTCGGCAACGCGCGGTGGGGCGCCCGCCAGGATCGGCACCGGCGGATCGTGCGACAGACCACCCGACGCGAGGAACAGGACACGCTTGTCGAGGCGGGCGGCTGCCTCGCCCAGCGCCTTGCCGAACTGACGGATGCGGCGCACCGGTCCGAGCGGCGCCGCCACACCGTTGACGAACACCGGGACGGTCGGCACCGACTGGATGCCGCCGAACAGCATCTCCAGCGGCTGGACGAATCCGTGGTCGACGACCATGCGGGCCGAGATCGTCAGGTCGATGTCGCGCTCGAGCACGCCCTCGGCGATCGTGTTCGCTGCCTCGTTGTCGACCAGGATCTCGCCCTCGGCGGAACCGAAGTCGCCCACAGCGACCGCACCTGTCGCGATCGCGAAAGGAGGCATCTTTCCGTAGAAGAAGCCGTTGTAGTGGTCCGGCGCGAAGAGCACGACCAACTCGGGGTCGAACTCCTCGATGAACTTCCGTGCCCCGGCAATGGCGTGATCGACCTCGTCGAGCACCTCCTGCGCCGGATCGTTGAGCCCGATCAGAGGTGAATGGGACAGCGCAACCAGCGCAACGGGCATGTGAGGCTCCTTCGGCCTGAATGATTTCCGGGAGTTCGTGGGGACGTCACTACGACGCGAGAGCGACCTGGGACACGCTCAGGACGCGCGACGCCGCCAGGCAGACGCGACGCAGTGCCGGTTCGGCGCTCGCCGGCGAGTACCGAGCCGCCTGACCCGAGACCGAGAACGCCGCGACAGGGCGACCCCCGGCACCGGTCACGACGCCGCCGACACACACGAGCCCCTCGCGCGTCTCCTCCCGGTCGAACGCGACTCCGGTCCTGCGGACCTGGGACAGCTCGATTCGCAAACGATCGATGTCGGTGACCGTGTGGCGCGTTCGAGCAGCCAACTGCGACCCGATCAGGTCCTCCGCATCCTGACCCGAATAGGCGAGAAGCGCCTTACCGACCGCAGTGCAATGTGCGGGCGCACGTCCACCGACCCGAGACGGCGAGGCGACGGTCCGGTGGCCGTAGAGCTTGTTGATGTAGAGGACATCCGACCCGTGCAGCACGGCGAGATGGACCGTCTGACGGGTGGCCTCATACAGATCGGCGAGGAACGGAGTGAGGACGTCGCGAACCGTGGAGTGCTGCGGCGCGTACACCCTGCCACCGAGATTGTGGAGTTCGGAGCCGAGTCTGTAGTCGCTCCCGACGCGCTCTACGGCATGGTTGCGTTCGAGCATTCCGAGGATCCGGAAGGCGGTCGACTTACTCAGTCCCGAGCGTCGCGCGAGCTCGCTCACACCGACCCCGGAGTACGCCTCCTGGCCGAAGCTGGTGAGCAGACTCATTGCCTTGTCGACGGCCGCGCGGCCGTCGCGGCCGGAACCCGAACGAGACAGATCGGCTAACTCCTGCACACCCATCGATTCCACCACTTCACTCTGCGAATCGGACATCTCCGGCGCGACCCAACGCCGTGTCCGAGTGTGCCCACCTGCCGTTTGCATGTCAAGATTGACGAAATGCATATTAAAAGTGACACCTCGTCGGGGTCCGCTTTAATCGTGTGGAGCATTCAGCTCATTCGACGCCGCCGGACGAGGTCGAGCACTCCGACCGAATGGAGGGTCCGTGGACAGCAACGGGCTGATCGCACGCAATGTGCAGCGGTTCCGCAACGAGCGCCAGATGAGCATGGGCGACCTCGCCAAGCGAGCGAACCTGTCGAAACAGACCCTCTCGAAGATCGAGCAGGGTGTAGGCAATCCCACAGTGGAGACGATCGACGCGATCGCCGAAGCGCTCGACGTGCCCCTGCGCCGCCTCGTCACCGAGTGGGGCACCCGCGTCTTCGTGATCCGCGCAGGCGAAGGCACCTGGAACGACAAGCCCGGCGCCGGCTCGACCAAGATTCTCGACCAGATCTACGGCTCCGGTTACGTCCGCACCAGCATCATGCGTCTCGGGGCCGTGCCGAACGCCGACCCCGACGAACTGGCGCGCCCGGCAGATTCCGCAGGGACCCTCGTCCACGCGTACGTCATCAGCGGCAAGGTCCGAGTCGGCCCGGCCAACGAGCTCGCCGACCTCGGCGTCGGCGACTTCGTACAGTTCCCGAGCGATGTCCCGTGGGTGCTCACTGCGGCGACCGCCGAAGCCACCGTGCATGTCGTCACGACGATGCCACAGGTCCCTCAGTTCGGACCGCTCGCCGAAGACTCGGCCTGACAGGCGACACTTTCGTCGAATCGGCGGCAAACGGACCGTATGGGACAGATTGTCGCCTACAGTTTCCGCCGTGGGTGAACAGCAGATGAATGGAATGGGTCGGCGCACCTTCCTGGGCGCCGCCGGTATCGGCGCGCTCGGAATCGCGGGACTGCCGCTCGTCGGCAACCGCTCGTGGAATCCGCTCGCAGCGCAGGCCTACGCGGCCGCCCCGCTGCCGGCGTCGATCGCAGGAACCACCCTCGAGTCCGTGGCCGTGCCGCTCGGCTCGAGCGGCTACCGTCGACTGACCGCGGGTCCGGGCTGGCCTCTCGTCGTCCGTACCGATCTGGCTGCGCCGCAGTCCGGACGCGAGGACCGTCGCACCGCACTGGCTTCGATGGTCCAGCTCACCGACGTCCACGTGCTCGACGCCCAGTCGCCGGTTCGATTCGAGTACGTCCATCCCTTCCAGGGCGCCGCGTTCCGCCCGCAGGAGACGATGACGGCTCAGGGCCTGGTGTCCCTCATCGATCGCGTCAACTCGCTGCGCAAGGGACCGCACACTCAGCGCGACTTCGACGCCGTCGTCACCACCGGCGACAACACCGACAACAAGGAATTCGTCGAGCTGGGCTGGTTCCTGACCGCTCTCAACGGCGGCACCATCGTCGCCAACACCGGGGACCCCACCCGCTACGAGGGCGTGCAGAACTCAGGCGCCGACCTGTACTGGAACCCCGAGTCGTCGATCCAGGACATCTACAAGAAGACCGGGTTCCCGGAGGTCCCCGGCCTGCTGTCCGCGGCCCTGCAGCCCGTCGTCAGCCCCGGTCTGAACACCAAGTGGTACTGCGTCTTCGGCAACCACGACGACTCGGTCGAGGGCACGCTTCCGAGCGGCATCCCCTTCCTCGAGCAGATGTACACGGGCAACAAGAAGTTCGAGGTCCCCGACTCCTCGGACCAGGCAGCCCGCATCTCGAGCGCTCTCAGTTCCGACCCGACCGCGGTGCTCAACCTGCTCTCGGCGATCACGACCCCGCCGCGCACCGTAACGCCCGACGCACGCCGCCATCCGTTCACGCCGCGCGAATTCATCGGCGCGCACCTCGATCCCGCCAACGCGGGACCGGGACCGGTGGGCCACGGCTTCGCACCGGACGCCGACGAGACCGGAATCGGTTACTACACCTTCGAGATCTCGCCGGGCGTCATCGGCATCAGCATGGACTCGACCAACCGCGCCGGCTTCGTCGACGGCTCGCTCGGCGAGGCCCAGTTCCGGTGGATCGAACAGACTCTGCTGCAAGGCAGCAGCAAGTACTACGACACCAATGGCGCCCTCGTCACGCAGAGTCGCACCGACACCTACTTCGTCCTGTTCAGCCATCACACCAGCACGACGATGGCGAACACGCTGCCGGATCCCGAGCGCCCGCTCGAGCCGCGCATCAAGGGCGCACAACTGGTGGATCTGCTGCACCGCTTCCCGAACGTCCTCGCCTGGGTCAACGGCCACACCCACGAGAACCGGATCACGCCGCAGGTCGGCCAGACTCCCGATCAGGGCTTCTGGGAGATCAACACGGCGTCGCACATCGACTTTCCCCAGCAGGGCCGGATCATCGAGGTCGTCGACAACCACGACGGCACCGTCTCGCTCCTGGCGACGCTGATCGAGGCCGACAGCCCGTACCAGGCGGACTACGACGACTTCTCCCCCGCCGGCCTGGCCTCGATGTACCGCGAGTTCTCGTTCAACGACATTCACGCGGACCCGAAGCTGCTCGGCGGCTCGCCTGATCACAACGTCGAACTGGTCTTGGCCACACTGCGTTAGGAACGGTCACCGGAGGCCGGTGGTGGCGTCTCGCCGCCACCGGCCTCCTGCGTGTCCTGCCGTGCTCTGCGCCACTTGACGGCCTGCGTCAGCAGTTTGACACCCACTGCGAGCATCACCAGGTTGCCGACGATCATCACTGTCACCACCGCACGTGCCGGCTGGGTCACGGCCGCGATGTCCCCGAAGCCCACGGTCGCGAAGACGGTGAGCGTGAAGTAGAGGGCGTCGATCCGGGTGAGGGATTCGTTGAATGCCCCCGTATCCATCTGCGACAGTAAGAAAGCCGTGGTCGCCGATCCCAACAGGTAGACCGGCAACGTCACGGCGAGGGCTTCCGCCGACCGCAGCGCCGGGATGGGCGAATGCATGATCTGACGGACCTGCCACGCACACAGCGCCACGACGGCCACGGCCCCGCCCGTGAGCACCACGACAGCGCCCCCATTCGACAGGCGATCCATCGGCAGCGCAAAGTACGCGGTCACCAACACCACGACGCTCCCCGCCGATCTCAGCAGAGCCTTCCGCAGCGTCCGGCGCCGCTCGTGACGGTCGAGATCGATCAGGCGGACCGGGTCGGACATGAACCCTCGCTTCCGAAGTCGTTTTCAGCAGCCGTCGATCCCGTTATGTCGCGGTCCGATCCACCGCGAATGTCCGAGCCGACCTGCGACGACACTTCTGCGCCGAGCGCCACCGGACGACATTGGGTAACGTTCGGATAACGACGCGTCGGGCTGGCAACGAATTATCTCAGTTTCCGACGCCGACAGCACGGAACACGAGCGAACTCGAACACCGAAAGCAGGAGGTGGACAATGCGAAACTCACTCGGAATCTCCACCGGAGCAGCCGGGGTGTGCAGTGCACTCGTCTCCTCCGACGACACGGGCGTGCAAGACATCGAGTACCGGACGATCTCCGCCGACCTCGGCACCCAAACCGATCCGGGGGATCTGGCACTGTCCGCGATCGGACTCATGACCACCCAGGTCCCGGACCGCCGCATCGAACCGGACGCGATCGCAGTCGCGTACCGCACCGAGACACAGGCCGCTGCGGTTCGCTCCGCGGCGAAGACTCAGCGGCGGGCGATCCGTCTGATCCCCGAAATTGCTGCGGCTCTCAGCTATCTGCGAAGCACCGGGCTGGTCGCGAAGTACGGCGTCATCGCCGTCGTCGATATCGGCGCGTCCGGCGTCACCGTCACGATCGTCGGGCAGGCCGACGGCACCGTATTCCTCCGCGACCGCACCGCGTCCGTCAGCTCCGACGCAGCAGTCGACGAGCAGGACGACGAGACCGCTTCTCGCGTGGCGGAGTTCATCGAGGACGTCCGCGCGCGTTCGCTGCGCAGCCCCGAAGCCGTGGTGCTGGTCGGCGGCGGCGCCCGGTTACCCGGAATCGCCTCCGCGATCGAAGCCACGTTCGACGGGGCGACCATCGAGGTCACCGAACCCGAAGCCGTGACCGCCAAGGGCGCGGCGCTGCTGGCGGGATCGCCCGAGCGCCAGAAGTTTCCGGTGGTCACCGGTTCCGGCGGCCGGATTCCCGGCGCACTCGTGGCCGCTCTCGTAGTCGGTGGACTGATGCTCGGCTACGGCGTCAAGGAGATGGTGCCGACCAGCGAGGAGAACTACTCCCCGACCGGTAGTCAGGTCATCGAGACACCCACGACCGATCCTCCCGAGCCGCCCGCGACGGCGCCGGAGGAAACCGCCATTCCGTCGAACGATCCGTATCCGACGACAACCGTCCCGGTGCCGGCCACGCAGTCCCCGGTCCCGACGTACGGCTACCGCACACCGGATCCGAGTACGTACACCTACACATACGCCCCGACGTACGAGGCACCGACCACGACGACGTCGCCGACACCCGAACCGACAGCGACAACAACGACGACCCCGCCGCCGCCGCCGCCGACCACCACGACCACGCCGTCGGACGACCTGCCGTGGATCCCGCCGAAGTGGCCCGAACTGCCTACGTGGATTCCGGATCTTCCGAGCATTTCCCCGCCGAGCACCGACGGGCCCTCGACGCCCGGAGCCGATCCCGACACGGGGTCGACCGACGAGGTCACTACTCCCGAAGTCACTCCCGAAGTCACTCCCGAGGCAGTCACTCCCGAGGCAGTTGCCCCCGAGGTCAGCCCGGAATCTGGCTCACCGACACCGGAAGTCCCGGATTCGTCGCCGAGGTGAGCGCTGACGGCTGAGCGCCGCCTGCAATGAGGTGCGCGCCGAGTGCCGCGATCATCACTCCGTTGTCGGTACACAGCCGCGGGCTCGGCACACGTAGCGTGAGACCTGCTGCGGCACAACGCTCCTCCGCGAGCGAGCGGATCCGCGAGTTCGCCGTCGCACCGCCGCCGAGCACGAGAGTGTCGACCCCGACGTCCCGCGCGGCGCGCACGGCCTTCATCGTCAGCACGTCCGCGACCGACTCCTGGAAGCCAGCGGCGACATCGGCGACCGGAACTTCTTCGCCTGCACGCTGCTTCGCCTCGACGAACCGCGCGACCGCCGTCTTGAGGCCCGAGAACGAGAAGTCGTGACGCGCGTCCCGCGACCCGGTCATGCCGCGCGGGAACGTGATGGCGGACCGATCACCCTGCTGGGCAAGACGATCGAGCGCGGGGCCGCCGGGGAAGCCGAGGCCCAGCAGGCGAGCGACCTTGTCGAACGCCTCACCCGCGGCGTCGTCGACGGTGGTGCCGAGTTCCACGATCGGCTTGCGGCCCAATTCCTCCACGTGCAACAGGTGCGTGTGCCCACCCGAAACCAGCAGCGCGACGCACGGGGGCATCGGGCCGTGCTCGATGGTGTCGACCGCGACGTGGCCGCCGAGATGATTGATCGCGTAGAACGGAACACCCCATGCCGCCGCGTACGCCTTGGCCGCGGCCACACCGACCAGCAGCGCGCCGGCCAGTCCCGGGCCGATCGTCACCGCGATCGCGTCGGGCCTGTCGATCCCGGCGGTCGCGAGCGCCCGCTTCATGGTAGGCACGATCGCCTCGAGGTGCGCGCGCGACGCCACCTCCGGAACCACGCCTCCGTAGCGGGCATGCTGGTCGACGCTCGACGCGACCTCGTCGGCGAGCAACTCGCACCGGCCGTCCGCGTGCCAGCGGACGATGCCGACACCCGTCTCGTCGCACGAACTCTCGATACCCATCACGATCATGGCCGTCACTCCTCACCCGGTGCCGGGCGGCGCATCGTGAATGCGTCGGCGCCGCTCGGCTGGTAGTACCGCTTTCTGGTGCCGACGATCTCGAAGCCCTCACGCTCGTACAGCGCGATCGCCGGCTGGTTGTCGGTGCGGACCTCGAGGAACAGCGGGCCGCCCCACTTGTCTGCGACCCGGAGCAACTCGGCGAGCAGCGCGCCGCCGATGCCACCGCGCTGCGCCGCCGGATCGACACCGATCGTGTGCACCTCGGCCTCCGGGGTGGCGCTCGTCCCGAGCAACGCAACTCCGGCATACCCGATCAGGGCGCCGGCGTCGTCACGTGCCGCGAAGTAGTGGTTGTGGCCACCCGCCAGCTCCGAGCGGAAGGCCTGCGCGCTCCACGGATCGTCACCCGGGAACAGGATCCGCTCGAGTTCCGCGCACCGGTCAGCGTCGGTGACGGCGAGCGGGACGATGCGAAAGCTCATTTGCGGCGGTCCGCCAACTCAACCGCGTCCGGCCGCCGCAGGTACATGGGGACCAGCGGCTCCGGGTCCACCCCGACGCGCAACACCTGAGCCGCGACGGCCACCAGCCCGGCGGGCGACGGCGTCTCCGCCGGCAGGACCGGCAGATCGAACAGGTCCACGTGCGTGGCCGACCCGGCGATCACCTCAGACGGTTCCCCGTCGAGCTCGGACGGCTTGATCACCTCGGGGCCCTCGACACGCTGCCCGCCCGAGTAGCGCGCCCAGTACACCTCGCGTCGGCGAGCATCGGTGACCACCAACAGGTCCCGGCTCTCCGCGGTGTCCGCAGCGATCGCGTCCAGGCTGCACACGCCGTGCACGGGGATGCCCAACGCGTCACCGAACGCGGCACCGGTCGCCATCCCCACGCGCAGGCCGGTGAACGGCCCCGGCCCGACTCCGACGACGACGGCGTCGAGATCGGCGGGGGTGTGCCCGGATTCGGACAGGCATTCGAGGATCTGCGGTGTCAGGACCTCCGCGTGCGCGCGGGCGTCGACGGTGGCCCGCGTCGCCAGCGCCTGCGGGGCACCGGTTGCGGACTCGGAGTCGAAGCGCACGACTCCCGCGGTGACCGCGGGCGTGGAGGTGTCGATGGCAAGCACAAGCACGATGTACCAGGCTACTCGCCTTTCGAGTGGCTTCCCGGACCGGCCGCCGCATCCGTCAGGAACCCGTCGGCGCGTCACGCTTGGTACAAATGTCCAATTTAGGCACGATCACTCTCGATGCCCCTCCGGGCAGGCTCACACAGTGCAGTCACAGCCGAAGGAAAGGGACGACCGTTGAGCGAGGCAGTCGGAAACATCGAACAGCAGGACCCATCAGCTCGCCAGGACGACGGGCTCTTCGGCCCGGACAGCGTCACCTGGCGCCTGTTCGCCGATCCGGCGTCCTCGTTGGGTGCCGTCTGCGGCATCCTGCTCCAGACCCTCAACCCCGACATGATGACGCTGTTCAGCAAGGTCTCCGCCAACTACGGTGACCCGGTCGGCCGGGCGGCGCGCACTGTCAAGTACCTCGACACCACCGTCTTCGGCGACACCGCGCACGCGCTCGCGGCCGGCGAAGCGGTGCGGCGCATGCACAAGCACGCTCAGTGGACCGACGAGCGCACCGGCCGGACGTTGATCGCCGACGACCCGGACTGGCTCGCCTGGACGCACAACACTCTCGTGTGGGGCATCCTGCGCAGCTCCGAGCTGTACGGTCCGAGCCTGACTGCGGCCGAACGCGACCGCTTCGTCGTCGAGCAGCATCGGGCGGCCGAACTTGTCGGCATCGACCCGGCCACCCTGCCCGGCACCCACGCCGAACTCGACACCTACATCCATGCCCAGGTGGAGTGGCTGGCGGTCACGCTGCCCGCCGCCGAGGCCACCGTCGCACTGCGCAAGCCGACCCTGAAGGGCAACCTGATCAAGGTCGCGTCGTCGGTGGTGATCCAAGACGGCATCATCGCGCTGCTGCCCGAGTGGGCGCGCACGATGTTCGGGGTCGCCGGCCGCCCGATGAGTCTCGGCGGCGCCGCTCGGGCGACCCGCCTGCTCATGGCCGCGGCCCGGCGCAACAAGCCCTACGAGAAGCTGATCGCGGACATTCTGTCGAACGTCGACGCGCACCCGTACCGCAAGGTGCGCGGCATCGACGGGGTACGCCGCTGACGGATCAGCGCGCGGCGGGGCCGGACACCCACTCCCACATGGCCGTGCGGACGTCCGACTCCGGCTCCCGCCGCAACCGCACCAACAGGTGCCGGTCGGCGAGATGTTCGACGATGCCCTCGCCCCACTCCACCACGACCACCGCGTTCGCGAGATCGGTGTCGAGGTCGAGCGCGTCGAGCTGATCGTGCATGTCCACGGCGCCGCCGCCACCGGCCTCTCCGAGACGGTAGGCGTCCACGTGGACGAGGGAGACGGGGATTCCGCCGTCCGGACGCGTTCCCGGACGGTGCTCGCGCGCAATGATGAACGTCGGCGACGTCACGCGTCCCTCGACACCGAGACCGGCCGCGATGCCACGGGTCAACGCGGTCTTCCCGGCGCCGAGCGGACCGTCGAGGACGACGAGGTCGCCCGCACCGAGGTCGCGGGCGAACGCCCGTCCCAGCGCTTCGGTGTCCTCGGTCGTCGGCAGCGTCGCCTCGCCCCGCCCGGTCCCCGTGTCAGCCGACATCTGTTCGCTCCAGTCCACCCACCAGCGCCGAATTCACGCGATCCTCGCGTCTCGACACGGCGCGCCGGACCAACCGATCGATCGCATCGGAGGTTACCTGCGGGAATTCGAGCTCGACGAGATGGCCCGCGTCCCGCACGCGCACCAGCTCCGCGCGGGGCAGCGCCGCGGCGAGCGCCTTCGAACTCGTGAACGGAATGATCATGTCGGCGTCACCGCACAGCACCAGCGCCGGAATGTCGCCCAGCACGGGCAGCGCCTCGGACTCGTCGTGCAGTTCGAGGGATTCGAGGAAGTTGACGATCGTCACGACGGAGATGTCGTTGAGCATGCCCTCGGAGAACGTGACGAGCCGCGGGCTCACCTCGGTGCCGTACGACGCCGCCCGCAGGATCGGCGAGATGATTGCCCGCGCCGCGCCGCGCGCCTGCTGCACGACGCCGGGCGCGGTACGCACCGCGAGCCGGAAGGCATCGATCACCGGATTGTCGAGGTTTCGTCCGAGCCCCGACTGGTTCAGGCCCGCGGCTGTCGTCGCGAGCAGTCCGACACCGATCACTTTGTCGTCGAACAACTCCGGGAACTGGCGGGCCATCGCAAGAATCGTCATTCCGCCCATCGAATGCCCGACGAGTACCACCGGACCCGACGGCGCCGTCGCCTCGATCACGGCCTCCAAGTCGCGGCCCAACTGCGCGATGGTGCAGCTCTCCGCGGTCGGTATCCCCGCCTCGCCGTGCCCTCGCTGGTCGTAGAACACCATCCGCGCCGCGCCGCCCCACCGCTCCGCGAGCTGGGTCCGCTGAAAGTGCCACGACTCCATCCGCAGGCAGTATCCGTGCACGAAGATCACGGTCAACGGTGCGTCCTCGGGGCCCACCTCGCGGACGAGCAACGGCACGTCGTCCTCGGTCACGACGACCCGACTTCGGTCGCGGGACATCACTGCGAAGTCCTCGGACGCGTAGATCTCCGGCCCGCGGCGCGTCGTCGCGGCCTTCACCACGTTCAGTCCCGCGAGCGTGCCGATGGCCGCGACCCCCGCCACACCCCCGAACAGGCCCAGCCGGTTCAGGATGTTCACGATCGACCGCCCGGTCCTCCGACATAGGTTCGGACCGTGCGTCCGCGCACCGACGTCACCACCTCGTAGTGGATGGTGTCGAGGGCGTCCGCCCAGTCCTGCGCGTGCGGCTCACCGTGCTCGCCGTTGCCGAAGAACACGGCGGTGTCGCCTTCCCGGACCCCGGCGCCGTCCGGGCCGAGGTCGACCACGACCTGGTCCATGCAGACCCTGCCGATTCCGGGGCGCAGGTCGGCGCCGAGCCGCACGTCGAACCGCCCGCCCAGAGCTCGCGGGATGCCGTCCGCGTACCCGACCGGCAGCAACGCCACCGTCGTGTCGTGTGGGGCCACCCACGTGTGCCCGTAGGAAACGCCGTCTCCGGCCGCCACCTTCTTCACCAGAGCCACCCTCGATCGGAACGTCATGACCGGCCGTAGGCCGAACGTCCCCAGATCCGGAACCGGGGACAGTCCGTATATCGCGATTCCGGGGCGAACCATGTCGAATCGCAGGTCAGCGCGGGTGAGGGTGGCCGCCGAGTTCGACAGGTGTGCCGCCTCCGGTACCAGCCCGAGCCGCTTGGCGTCCGCGAGCGCGCCCGTGAACCGCTCGCGCTGCTCGTCGATGACCGGGTGGTGTGGTTCATCGGCGTGTGCGAGATGCGAGAAGACGCCCTTGAACCTGATCGCACCCTCCGCCTCGACCCGGGCGAGGTCCTTCAGGAAGTCGGTCCACTCCTCACGGGAGACGCCGTTGCGGTTGAGCCCCGTGTCGACCTTGATCGTCACGGTGGCCGCCGTCCCGGCCTGACGGGCCGCCGCTGCGACCGCGGCAAGATGCCGGGGCGACGAAAGACCGAGTTCAACCCCCGCGGCCACGGCGGGGGCATAGTCGGAGTCCGCAGTGTGCAACCACGACAGCACCGGCGCCGTGATGCCTGCGTTCTTGAGTTCGAGACCCTCGGCGAGCGTCGTGACACCGAGTTCGCCTGCCCCCGCTGCCAGCGCAGCGCGCGCGACCGGGACCGCACCGTGGTTGTAGGCGTCGGCCTTGACGACCGCCATGACCGTGGCATCGCCCGCGTGCTCGCGCAGGATACCGACGTTGTGGGCCACCGCATCGAGGTCGATCACAGCTTCCGCCTGAGGCGCCGCCGCATGTGGCGGCGTATCCGCCGCAGAGGCAGCGCTCATCGTGGTCGGGGCGGAATCGGGCTCCTGTGCGGTAGTAGTCACGAACTTCGATCCTGCCACTCGTCAGGACGAAACGCCTGCACGGGTACAACCCGACCAGTCACGATTCAGGCACATGTGAGCGAAGTATCCGAATCGCCGATCGCAGATGCGCGAGCAGCGTCGATGCGGAGATGGGAGCGAGGCCGGCGTCGCCCGTCTCGACGGAGCCCTCCCGTGCCCCCAGATTGGCCGCGAGGGAATGCGCCCGCGCACCGACGGCCGCCGCCACCGCCGGCTCGAGCCCGGTCGCCAGGAGCGCACCGATCACGCCGGACAGGACGTCACCCGACCCTGCCGTCGCCGCCCACGAACTGCCCGCGTCGTTGACGAACGCCTTGCCGGTCGGATCCGCGACGACGGTCGCCCGCCCCTTCAACAGGACCGTCACACCCCACTCCGCAGCCAGCGCCCGAGTCGCCGCGACCCGGTCCGGCGTGGGCGCGACCCAGGTGAGTCGCTCGAACTCGCCCGCGTGCGGCGTCAGCAGCGTCGGAGCGGTGCGGTTCTTGACGAGTTCGGGGTGCTCGGCCAGCAGGTTGAGGCCGTCGGCGTCGACCAGGACCGGCAGATCCGACGCGAGCACGGTCCGCACTTCATCGAGCGCGGTGTCGTCGGTGCCGATGCCCGGTCCGACGACCCACGCCTGGACCCGTCCCGCGTCCGCGGGCGATGGTGCCGCGACCACCTCGGGCCAGTGGCCGAGGACCTCTGCGGCGGCCCGGCCGGCGTAGCGGACCATCCCGGCCGTCGCGGTCACCGCCGCACCCGACGCGAGCACCGCCGCCCCGGGATAACGTCCGCTGCCCGCCACCACACCGACGACGCCCTGCGTGTACTTGTCGTCGCTCGCGCGGGGAACCGGCCACAGCCCGCCCACCTCCCACGGATCGAGGGCCTGCAGATCGGGTTCCGGCAGATCGAGGCCGATCGTCACCAGTTCGACGCGACCGCACCGCGCCGCCGCGAGAGCGTGCACCGGTTTGAGCGCGCCGAAGGCGACCGTGACCGCCGCCGTCACCGCGGGACCGTCCACCGCCCCCGTGTCGGGATCGACGCCGCTGGGCAGATCCACCGCCACGATCGGGGCATCGAGTTTCGCGACGATCGCGGCCGCCGCCGGACGCAGCGGCCCCTTCCCCGAGATCCCGACGATGCCGTCGAGCGCCAAGTCTGGATCGCCCGGGTCCGGCGAGATCCGTCCGCCCGCGGCCGTCAGCGCGGCCAGTCCGGCCTCGTGCGCTCGTTCCGGATTCAGCAGTACCGCCGTGACCGCGACCCCCCGGCGGCGCAGGAGCGCACCCGCCCACAGGGCGTCACCGCCGTTGTCGCCGGAACCGACGAGCAGCGTCACACGCCGCCCGACCACTCCCCCGGTCCGTGCCCGCAATTCGTCGGCCGCGATCCGCGCCAGCCCGTAGGCGGCACGGCCCATGAGCGTGCCGTCGGGCAGGCTCGCGAGCAATGGCGCCTCCGCGTCCTTGACCTGTTGTGTCGTGTAGTAGTGCCGCATCGTCAGGCTGCCACCGGGCCCGAGATCATGAAACGCGCGCCGTTCGGATCGGCCACCTGCGCCATCCGGCCGTACTCGGTGTCCCAGGGCTGGGTGAGGACCGCCCCGCCGAGTTCCCGGACGCGTGCGATGGCGGCGTCGGTGTCGTCTACCTGGACGAATACCTGCCAGTGCGACGGAACCTCGTCAGGCAGAGCCTTGCTCGCATCGAAGATCCCCGCCAGGTCCTCGCCACCGAACTTCCCTGTGGAGTAGCGGAATTCGTCGGTGTCACTCAGCGTGGCGAGGTCCCAGCCGAAGGCGTCCCGGTAGAACGGCAGCGCGGCGTCGTAGTTCTTGCTGACCAGTTCGAACCACGCGGGAGTGCCGGTCTCGCCGATCACGCCGAAGCCCTTGTGCTCGGCGGGTTGCCACGCGCCCACCACACCACCCGACGCATCCAGGAACATCGCCATCCGCCCCTGCTGCGGAACCGTCATCGGCTCCATCATCACCTGGCCGCCGGCCTTCGGGACGGCTTCGGCGGTCGCATCCGCGTCGGCGGTCGCCAGGTAGGTCGTCCACACGTTCACGTAGGGATTACCGGGCTGCCCCGGCATCGCCCCGGCCACCGGCTTGCCGCCGGAATGGAACATGACATAGCCGCCGTACTCCTCCGCCGACGCCTCGTGGGTCCAGCCGAACAGAGCATCGTAGAACTCGGCGGCACGGTCGATGTCGGACGACTGCAGATCGATCCAGCAAGGGGCACCGAGCGGCGCGGATTCACGGGTAGGCATGGCAACTCCTCGTGCGATTCGAGGTCACGGAGGTGTCGGAGGACACACTCGCCGTCAGACTACGCTGAATTGCATGAGAGTACGGGCAACCGCGATGGCCATCGGAATCGCTTTGGCTGCAACCCTTTCCGGCTGCACCTCCGATCCGGGAGGCGGAGCTCCGACCGACGGCCCGGGGAAGTCGGACAAAGAACTCACCGTCGAGGTGAAAAACATGGCGTACTCGCCGTCGTCGATCACGATCCAGGCCGGGCAGACGGTGACCTGGGTGTTCGACGACCGAGGCGTCGCCCACGACGTCGTCGGACTCGGCAATGCGAAGCCCGTCCTGCGCAGCCCGCTGCTCAAGACCGGGACGTGGCAGTTCACGTTCACCGAACCGGGCACCTACAACTACACGTGCTCGCTGCACCCGGACATGCTCGGTGTGGTCGTGGTGATCTGACTCGCTGTCCGACCACCGCGACCGCACCGAGCAGTCGTCGGGCTATTCGACGGTGACGGACTTCGCGAGGTTGCGCGGCTTGTCGACGTCCAGCCCGCGAGCGACCGCGACCTCAGCCGCGAACACCTGCAGCGGAACCGTCGAGAGCAGCGGCTGCAGCAGCGTCGGCGCCGCCGGGATCTCGATGAGGTGGTCGGCGTGCGCCCGCACCGCCTCGTCGCCCTCCTCCGCGATGACGATCGTCGTCGCACCGCGCGCCTTGATCTCCTGGATGTTCGACACCAGCTTCGAGTGCAGCACCGCACGCCCCTTCGGCGACGGCATCACCACGATGACCGGCAGGCCCTCCTCGATCAGCGCGATCGGGCCGTGCTTGAGCTCACCCGCCGCGAAGCCCTCGGCATGCATGTACGCCAGTTCCTTGAGCTTGAGCGCACCCTCGAGCGCCACCGGGTAGCCGACGTGGCGACCCAGGAACAGCACAGCCGACGAGTCCGCGAACTGGCGTGCCAGGGCACGCACCGGCTCGACGGTCTCGAGCACGCGGGAGACCAGGCCCGGCATCGCCGCGAGGTCCGCATACTCGCGTGCCACCTCGTCCGGGTACTTCGTGCCACGCGCCTGCGCCAATGCCAGACCCACCAGGTAGTTCGCGGTCACCTGGGCGAGGAAAGCCTTGGTGGAGGCCACGGCGATCTCCGGACCGGCCCGCGTGTAGAGGACGGCGTCGGCCTCGCGCGGAATCTGCGCACCGTTGGTGTTGCAGATCGCCAGCACCCGGGCCTTCTGGTCCTTGGCGTGCTTGACGGCCTCGAGCGTGTCCGCGGTCTCACCGGACTGCGAGATGGCGACGACGAGCGTCGAGCGGTCCAGCACCGGGTCGCGGTATCGGAACTCGCTGGCGAGTTCCACCTCGACGGGCAGCCGCGTCCAGTGCTCGATCGCGTACTTCGCGAGCAGGCCCGAGTGGTACGCGCTGCCGCACGCCACGACGAAGACCTTGTCGACGTCGCGCAACTCCTGATCCGACAGCCGCTGCTCGTCGAGGACGATCGTCCGGTCGACGAAATGGCCGCGCAGGGTGTCGGCCACGGCCTGCGGCTGCTCCTGGATCTCCTTGAGCATGAAGTAGTCGTAGCCTCCCTTCTCTGCGGCCTGCAGGTCCCAGTCGATCCTGAAGGCGCGAGTCTGGGCGGCCGCATCGTTTCCGAAGAAGTCGGTGACCGAATAGCCGTCCGCGGTGATCACGACGGCCTGGTCCTGGCCCAGCTCCACCGCGTCCCGGGTGTGCTCGATGAACGCCGCGACATCGGAGCCGACGAACATCTCGCCTTCACCGACACCGATGACGAGAGGCGTCGACCGGCGCGCCGCGATGATCATGTCGGGGTGGTCGGCATGAGTGAACACCAGCGTGAACGCGCCCTCGAGACGGCGCAGGACCGACAGCGTGCTCTGCAGGAAGTCGCCCGCCGTGGCACCGGACTCGTACGCCTTGGCGACGAGATGGACGGCGACCTCCGAGTCGGTGTCGCTGAGCAGATCCACACCGGCCGCCTCGAGTTCGCCGCGCAGCGGGGCGAAGTTCTCGATGATGCCGTTGTGGACGACAGCGAACCTGCCGCTCGCGTCCCTGTGGGGGTGCGCGTTGCGGTCGGTGGGCTTGCCGTGGGTCGCCCACCGCGTGTGGCCCATGCCTGTGGTGCCGACGAACGAGCCCCGCCCGATCTCGTCGAGCTCGGCCTTCAGATTGTCGAGACGTCCCGCCTTGCGCTCGGTCGCCAAGCCACCCTCGCCGTCCAGGACCGCGACACCGGCGGAGTCGTAGCCGCGGTATTCCATCCGCTGCAGCGCCTTCTCCACGACATCCAGAGCCTGGCGGTGGCCCACGTACCCCACGATTCCGCACATGGTTCACCAGGGTACTTGGGTGACCGTGTGGAGCGAACTCGGTCCACGATCGGATAACGTCACACCCGTGGCGCAGACACCGAAGTCCCTGGTATCCAAGCTGTCCAAGCGTGGCCCGCACAAGGTGCTGCGCGGTGATCTCGCGCTCGCGGGGCAGCCCGGCGTCGTCTACACGCCCGCGGAGGGGTTCAACCTTCCCGCAGTCGCCTTCGGTCACGACTGGATGGTGAGCCCCGACAGCTACAAGGGCACCTTCGAACACCTCGCCTCGTGGGGCATCGTCGTGGCGGCGCCCGGCACCGAACGCGGCCCGGTGCCCTCACATCTCGGCCTCGCCGCCGATCTCGTCACAGCGCTCGACATCTGCACCGGAGTGCGGTTGGGCCCCGGCCGGATCAGCGTCCAGCCCGAACGCATCGCTGTCGCCGGTCACGGCATGGGCGCCGGTGCCGCCGTCCTCGCGGCCGCACAGAACACGACGATCAAGGCCGTCGCCGCGCTGTTCCCGGCGCCTACGTCACCGTCCGCGGCCGTCGCGGCAGGCCGAGTCTCGGCGGCGGGCCTGATCCTCGCCGGGGCGAAGGACATCGACTCCCTCAATAACGATGGCCTCGCCCTCGACGACGCCTGGAGGGGCCAGCACCTGCTGCGCGTCGTCGACAAGGCATCGAATTCCGGGCTCGTCGAGGGTCGGCGCCTACTCGGTTTCCTCGGCATCGGCGGATCCGAGCATCACGCCCAGCGCGTCAGCCGCGCGCTGGTCACCGGGTTCCTGTTGCACCGCCTCACCGGCGACAAGTCGTACGCCGCCTTCTCGGACACGGAGACCCACTTCCCCGGCACACATCCCGCAGTCCGCGAGGATGCCGACCATCCCCTCGATCCCAGCGACGTCGCCGCGCACCGTGCCGGCACCCGCGCCAGCAGGCTGCTCGGCAGCTGACCTCGCCTCGTCACATCGCGCCCAGTTCGGCGAGCGCGACATCCGGGTTCTCGGCCTGAGGGAGCTGCGGTCCCAGTTCGGTGAGAGTCGGGTCCACGGTGGACGACGGCTTGGAGCCGCGCACCGGGTTCGACGCCGAGGCACCCGGGATCGGTGACGCGGCAGGGGCCCCGTCCTCGCTCGGTGCGCAGTAGTCGGCCGGCGGCTCGGGAACCTCCGCGGGCACCGGGGCCGGTGTCGGCGGTTCCGGACACGGCGGCTCGGGCTCGGGTTGAGGTTCGGGCTCGGGTTGAGGTTCGGGTTCGGGTTCGGGTTCGGTCACCGCGGGCGTGGGCTCGGGCTCGGGCAGCGGCGCCTCCGCCGGCGGCGCACTGGTCTCCGGCGGCGGCGCGGACGCCGCAACCTCGCAACTGCACTCGCAGTCGCATTCACACTCCGCGCCCGAGTCCAGGTTGAGGCTGCCTGGCTGCCGGACGGCCTCCGTCACCTCGACGACCACGTCACCGACGATGTCGACTGCGATCTGGGCCACCGCTCCGACAATCGCCCCGACTGCACGGACCGTCCCCTCGATCGCGAGCGATCCCCCCGATCCGATCGCGACGCCGGGCATCGGAGCCGGCGGATTGGGCGGCATCGACATGATCGGTGCGGGCGCCACGCTGCCGGCCGACGCTGCAGCAACTGTCGCAGCCAACCCGGCCAGACTGCCGGATGCGGTGACCGCGGGAGCCGTCGCTGCCGCCGGGGTCGTCACGGCCGGAGTGGGCGACTGCGGGCACGTCTGCGCCGGTATCGGCAGCGAGCCGGAACACACCTGCTCGAGACGGGTGGGTGCCGGACAGGCGCTGTCGTCGATGCCGCAGAACGCGGCATCCAGATTCCGGAAGACCTCCTCCACGGTGGCTTCCGCGTCGTCGCACAGCTCGACGAACTGCGCGGTGGTGTCCCGGACCCGGGCGAGGAACACGTCCACCGCCCAGGCTGCGGCGTCGTCGGCGGCGGAACCGAATGTCACCGCGGTCTCGATGATGCCGTCGACCTCGGCCACAGTGCGGCCGCAGACGCGAGTCGCGTCGAGGCTCGCGAGCCACTCGGCCTTGCCGGCGGCCACGTCCCGCAGGACACGATCCGCCTCCACCAGCGCGCACCGCACATCGTCGAGGTCCTGACGCAGCCGCGCCGCGCGCCGCAGGTGTTCGGTGAGATGGGTCGAGGCGGAATCGGCCGCCTGTCCCTGCCACGCCTGCGCGATCTCGGACCGGATCCGCTCCTGGTCGCCGCACTGCCGCTCGATGTCTGCCGCGCCCCGCGTGACGACGTCGAGGTCGGCCGCGAGGGCGTCGAGCCGGATGTCGCTCTGCTGGTAGTACCGGGACTCGATCTCGGCGCAGTTCGGCAACCGGTCGCCCGTGCCCGCGCGCTCGGCCACGAACGCCGCACGGGGAAGGAACACTGCGAAGAACTGCAGTCCGTCCGCGGATGCTCGCAGGAGGGCATCCATCACAGCGCCCTGAGCGCGACGACATTGTCGGCGTCCCCGCGTTCGTACGCGTCGACGGTGTCGGTCAGACCTCGCGCAATGGACGCGGAGCCTGTCGTGAACACCCCGATCGCACGCGCCAACCGCAGGTAGCCGTCACGGATCGCGCGCTCACGACCGGGATCGGCCAGACCTGTGCCGAACTGGCACTGGCCCACCTGCCACACCAGGGCGCCGGAACCATCCGTACTCGCCTGCAGCGACCGTGCCGCTGCCCGTACTCTCGCGACGTCGATCGCGACCACATCTGCCATCGGTTCCGCCTTCTGCGCTGTCGATCTGGACTCCTATGCCCATTTCGACGCAGCAGACGGTCGTGCGGTTCCGTCAGGCCGAAGCGACGTACCCGGCGAGGGTCTCCGCGATTCGCTGCGCGACGTCCTGATCCGCGGCCTCGACCATCACCCGCACCAGCTGCTCGGTGCCCGACGGCCGCAGCAGCACCCGACCGGTGTCGCCGAGTTCGGCCTCCGCGACCTCGATCGCAGAGCGGACCTGCGGTGCCACCGCGACGGCGGCCTTGTCCGCGACCCGCACGTTGATCAGAACCTGGGGCAGCGACGTCATCGCCGCCGCGAGCGTCCTGAGCGACGCTCCGGTCTGCGCCATCCTGCCCATCAACCGCAAACCGGTGAGGACGCCGTCGCCCGTCGTGCCGTGGCCCGGGAGAACGACGTGCCCGGACTGCTCGCCGCCGAGGCTGAAGCCGCCCGCGCGCAGTTCTTCGAGCACGTACCGGTCGCCGACCGCGGTGGTCCGTAGTTCGATGCCGGCCTCGCGCATCGCGATGTGCAGGCCGAGATTGCTCATGACGGTGGCGACCAGGGTGTTCTCGACGAGTTCGCCGGAGTCACGCATACCGATCGCGAGGACGGTCAAGATCGCGTCACCGTCGACGACTGCGCCGGTTGCGTCCACCGCGAGACACCGGTCGGCGTCGCCGTCGTGGGCCAGACCCAGGTCGGCGCCGTGCTCGACGACCGCGCGCTGCAGCACCTCGAGGTGCGTCGAACCGCAGCCGTCGTTGATGTTCAGACCGTCGGGCTCGGCGCTGATCGCAATCACCGTCGCGCCCGCCGCGCGGTAGGCCTCGGGCGCAACCGTCGAGGCGGCGCCGTGCGCGCAGTCGACAACGACTGTGAGTCCGTCGAGGCCGGCACCCTGCGCCTGGGCGAGATGAGAGAGGTATCGGCTGGTTGCGTCGAACGCAACGTCGACGCGGCCGATGCCGGCGCCGACGGGCCGTCGAGACGGCCCGGCCGCGATCGCGGCTTCGATCCGGTCCTCGATCTCGTCGTCGAGCTTGTGCCCGCCCGCCGCGAAGATCTTGATGCCGTTGTCCGGCATCGGGTTGTGCGACGCCGAGATCATCACTCCGAGTGCGGCACCGTATGCGTCGGTGAGGTACGCGACGGCGGGCGTCGGGAGGATTCCGACCAGCACGACATCGACACCGGCCGCGGTGAGTCCGGCGGTGACGGCGGCCTCGAGCATTTCACCGCTGGCCCGCGGGTCGCGGCCCACGACGGCGACAGGTCGCTGCGACCCGGATCCGGGTGGCGCGAGAACCTCCGCTGCTGCGGCGGCGACCTTCAACGCCAACTCTGCGGTCAACTCGGCATTCGCCAAGCCCCGCACGCCATCCGTGCCGAACATACGACCCATAGATTCCGACCCCTCCAGATCTGGGCAAGCATTCAGGTGAAACACGAAAGCAGGCGTCCGGAAGCGAGTGAGCTCTTCGAACGCCTGCTCTCGTGGAAGAACAGGTGCCGGAGCCGGCACGAATGCCGGCTCCGGCGACACATCAGCGCTTGGAGTACTGAGATGCCTTGCGGGCCTTCTTCAGGCCGTACTTCTTACGCTCGACGGCGCGGGCGTCACGCGTCAGGAAGCCGGCGCGCTTGAGCGCGGGGCGATCCTCGGCGGTGACCTCGATGAGCGCACGGGAGATGGCGAGACGCAGCGCGCCGGCCTGTCCGGACGGTCCGCCACCGTGCAGCAGTGCAACGATGTCGAACGACTCGGGACGCTCGACCAGGACCAGCGGAGCCTTGATCAGCTGCTGGTGCACCTTGTTGGGGAAGTAATCCTCCATGGTGCGGCCGTTGAGCGTGAACTGGCCGGTGCCGGGGGTGAGGCGGACGCGGACGACCGCTTCCTTACGACGACCGACGGTCTGGACCGGGCGATCGATGACGATCGGAGCCTGCGGAGCAGCCTCGTCAACCTCGGTGGCCTCGGACTCCGAGGTGTACTCCGTGATCTCGTCAGCCGCGACCTCGACGGCCTCGTTGAAGTCTTCGTTGCTCACTGGGCGACCTGCTTGATCTCGAACGGAACCGGCTGCTGCGCGGTGTGGGGGTGGGTCGGGCCTGCGTAGACCTTGAGCTTGCCCGCAATGGCGCGGCCCAGCTTGTTCTTCGGGAGCATGCCGACGACGGCCTTCTCCACGAGGCGATCCGGGTTCTTGTCGAGAACCTCGCCGACCGAACGGGACTTCAGGCCACCCGGATGTCCGGAGTGGTGGTACAGGAACTTGTCCGTACGCTTGTTGCCGCTGATGGCAACCTTGTCAGCGTTGATGATGACGACGAAGTCGCCACCGTCGATGTGCGGCGCAAAGGTGGGCTTGTGCTTGCCACGGAGCAGGTTGGCTGCCTGCACGGCAAGGCGACCGAGCACCACGTCGGTGGCGTCGATGACGTGCCACGAATGGGTCACGTCACCGGCCTTCGGGGAATACGTAGACACAGAACTTCCTCGTCTGTTGGTTCAACTGCTGGCCTGGCGTGCCTCGTGCAATGCACGGCTGATTCTCGGCGGCCAGTTGAGACCCGAGAACCATTTCCCCTCCGCACACGAATGCGCAGCGAGAGATGACACGCCGACGTAGAAGACTACCGGCTCCCGCCCGGCAGGGTCAAAGCGCCCTGGGATCACGCCAGCGCATCGGCCAGCTGCTCCACAGCCCATGTGAGATCGGCACGGGAGATGACCAGCGGCGGCGCGATTCGGATCGTCCCCTCGTGCGCGTCCTTCGCCAGCACCCGGCGGGCCAGCAGCCGCTCACAGATCACGCGTGCCGACGGCTGTCCCTGCGCCAACTGCACGCCCGCCCACAGCCCCCGCCCGCGGACCTCCGACACCCTGTCGGGGGGTAGTTCCGCCAGCAGCCGATGCAGATGCTCCCCGAGGTCGCGGCTCAATTCCTGATACTCGCCGGTCTCGAGTAATCGCACCACCGCACTGCCGACCGCGCACGCGAGCGCGTTGCCGCCGAACGTGCTGCCGTGCTGTCCCGGATGGATGACGTCCATGACGTCGCGGTTCGCGACGACCGCGGACACCGGCACGATGCCGCCGCCGAGCGCCTTGCCGAGCACATAGACGTCGGGGACGACCGACTCGTGATCGCACGCGAACGTCTCCCCCGTGCGCCCCAGACCACTCTGGATCTCGTCGGCGATCAAGAGGAGACCGTGCTCGTCGCACAACGTCCGCACCGCGGCCAGGTAGCCGTCGGGTGGAACCAGGACTCCCGCCTCTCCCTGGATCGGCTCGACGAGAACCGCGACGGTGTCGTCCGTGATCGCCGCCGCCAACGCCTCCGCGCTGCCGTACTCGACCGACGGGAAGCCTGGCGGGAAGGGCCCGAAGCCGTCACGCGCGTCCGGATCGGTGGAGAACCCGACGACCCCGATCGTCCGACCGTGGAAGTTCCCCGTGAACGTGATGATCTCCGCACGTTCACGCTCGACACCCTTGATGTCGTAGCCCCACTTGCGCGCAAGCTTGAGCGCGGTCTCGACGGCCTCGGCGCCGGTATTCATCGGCAGGACCGCATCCTTGTTGCACAAGCGCGCGACATCGGAGCAGAAGTCGGCGAACCGGTCGTGTTGGAAGGCGCGACTGGTCAGCGTGAGCCGGCCGATTTGCTCGCGGGCGACTGCCACGAGCGCGGGATGCGCGTGCCCGAAGTTCAGCGCCGAATAGCCCGCCAGCACGTCGAGGTACTCGACACCGTCGATCCCGCGCACCCAGGCGCCCGCACCGGACTCGATCACCACCGGGAGCGGACTGTAGTTGTGGGCGCTGTGCTCGTCGGCCCGCGCGAGAGCCGCCTGTGTCTCCGCCGTCACCGGCACGAGCGCGCCTTCGGGCCGTGGTCCCTCGTGAGAACTCACTGCTGCCATGATCCGCCTCCCGGCCGGGCGCGTGGCGCCACCGCATTCGGATCACGCCAGTATCCGCCGACGGATGCTCGGCGGCAATGCTTCTCGACCGATATCCCTACCGACACGCGTGTGCCCCGACGGCTCTCCATCCGTCGGGGCACACGGTTCAGGCGTAGTGCGGAGGCTACGCCCAGCTGTTGGCAGCGGCGGTGTTCACCTGCTGCATGTCCGCATTGCCCTGGCCGACGACACGGCCCACGGCGTCGAGGATCTGGTTGAGCTCGTCGGCGGCCGAATCCCACTTGGCCTGGTGCTCTTGGTAGGCCGCAGACGCTGCGCCGTCCCACTCCGCGACCATCGGCGCGATGGAACTCTTCAGATCGCCCAGCTTCCCGTTCATCTCCTTCTGGAGAGCATCGATTCGAAGCTGGAGCGCCTCGATCTGACCGAACGAATAACGCATCATGTGCTGCTGCTCCTCTGTGTCTGTGATCCGGTATGTCTGGGGCCCGGCATGTCTGGGGCCCGGCGAAATCAGATGTTCAGGCTGCCCGCGACGTTGTTGAGCGACGACGTGTGGTCCTGCTGCGTGGTATCGAACGTCGCACTGTTGGACTTGATGTTCTCGCCGATCGACTGCAGGGCATCGTTGAGCTTCTTGGCACTGCCGTCCCAGCGCTCCATGAGACTGTGGAACGCGATCGCCGCCGATCCCTCCCACGCTCCACGGATCCCGTCCACCTCGGAACGAAGGTTTCCGAGCAGCCCTGCGATCTCCTCTCGGACGTCGCTGACGCGACGCGACGTGTCCTCCATGGTCGCGACTGTGGTCTTCATCTGATCGCTCACTCTGACTCCTTCGGAATCGTTTTCGCGTTTCCGCGTCCCGGCCCGGGGCGGGGCGGCCCCCCGTGAAACAGCCACAGCCAGCCTCAGCCTCTACCAGTTCGCGCCTACATATGGTTCGACGCATCGACCGGTGCGTTCGGTTCCATTCGTCCCGAGACTTTTTCGGACGACTTGACGGCGAGAGGTATCACCGGGACGGAGCGACAACCACGGCGCGGACCGTCTGCTCGCAGACTGCGGCAATCGCCTCCCACGCGACGCCCCGGTACTGACAGCCCACGCTCACCTGCACGTCGTCCTCCACGAGCACGAACCACCGCACCCGAGACCCGTCGACGGGCGACTCGACGTATCCGACGGACAGCCGCCCTCCGAACTCGACGTCGGCAGCGAAATCGGAGAACGGCCCCTCGGTTCCTCTCTCACCGATCTTGCGTTCGAGCCCGCGGACCACCGCATCGCGGCCGGAGCCGTCCGGAAGGTCGGTCGGCACGAGGACGATTCGCCCCTCCTGCCCGTCGTCCGGCACCAACTCCAGGCGTCCGCGTCGGTCGTCGCGGACCTGCCACGACGTGGGTAGTTCCGTACTGAGCCTGCCGGTTTCGACCCGGCGCAGCGGCGCCGCGTCGCGAGGTGGATCCGATCCCCACACCTGCTGCACCGAGATCGCCGATGCTGCGACGACGAGCAGTCCCACCACCGTGAGCGCCGCACCGATCAGCCGCGGCCGCCGCGTCGTACGCGCGAGGTCCTCCTGCGCGGGAACCCGGTCGAGCCACGACGTCGGCGCGATGGGATCGGATTCCGCTGTGGCCGAGAATGATCGAGGAGGTTCGGGACAGGCGACGAGTGCCGCCTGCGGCACCACCCGTACGTCCCGGCCCGCACACCTCGCCAGCGCATCGGCCACCGTGTCCGCGGAGACGCCGACGACGAACACGATCGCGCCCACCTCACCGATCAGTCGGTCGATCACCGAGACCTGGCCGGGATCGGCTCCCAGATCGAGGGTCCCTGTACGCGGCGCCAATGCACACCCCACGATTTTCGACTCGCCGCGCGTGTCACGACGGACGGCCACAACCGTGGTCGATGTCTCGGCGCACTCGACGACGGTCCAACCGACCGCATCGACCGGACCGGGCACGGCCAGCGCGATCGGTACAGCGCGCGCGTCGTTCGCGGTGCGCCGCGCCGCAGCCTCGAGCACTGCGCGGCGGGCGTTTCCCCAGTGCGATGGATACGTGACGGTCAGTTCATCGACGACACCGTCGTGTCCGGGCCGGCTTTCGACGGCCCGGCAGATCGCAGCGGCGAGCGCTTCGACGGTCGGCACGAGATACGAACCCGTACTGACGAACTCGTCGTCGATGGCGTCCAGACAGTCGCGCATTTCGTCGTTGGCGAAGTGCACGAGGAGGCGCACCGTGCCAGTCGCCACCTCCGCCGTCACAGTGGAGGTAACCATGCGAACTGGACCAGCGACGTCCCCGCACGCGTCACGAACGTCCCGCGTCCCGGCGGCATGGCGGACGGGCGGACGGTACCGACGAGGTTGCCCTCGTCACGGTTACCGCTCATGACGATGCCCGCCGGAACGAGATCCCGGATGCGTGCCATGACCGGTTCGTAGAGCGCCCGCGATGCTCCGCCTGAACGACGCGCGATGACCACGTGCAACCCGAGGTCCTTCGCATGGGCGAGGTAGTCGAGCAGCGGCGTCAACGGGTTGCCGCTCGACGTCGCGACAAGGTCGTAGTCGTCCACCACGACGTAGATCTCGGGCCCCGACCACCACGACCGTTCACGCAACTGCTGTTGCGTGGTGTCCGGGCCCGGCATCCGGCTCGCGAGGATGGCTGCCAGGTCGTTCATCATCGTCGTGAATGTCGTCGCGGAAGCCGCGTATCCCGCGAGGTGATCGCCCTCCACCACCCCGAGAAGCGTTCGGCGATAGTCGCCGATGATCAGCTTCGCCTGTTTCGGGGAGTTCGACTCCATCAGCCCTAGGCAGATTCCCCTCAACAGCGTCGTCTTACCGCACGCGCTGTCACCGAACACGAGGACGTGCGGTTGATCGGAGAAGTCGACACGGACCGGGGCGAGTTCGGCCTCGTCGATGCCGATCGGCACTGACAGGCACGGACCTTCCTCGGGCCACCGATCGGCGAGCGCGGACAGTACGTTTACGCGCGGTACCCGTTCCGGCAGCATTCGGACAGGCGGCGCCGACTCCCCCGACCCCAGCGCAAGTATTCGCTCCACCGCATCGGCGACACCCCCGCTGAGGTCGCCACCGCTCGCGACACCGTCCAGTCGCGGTAGCGCCGACAGCAGGTGCAGGCCGTCGCGCGTCATGCCCCGTCCCGGTCGTCCTGCAGGAACCAGCATTGCCTTCGCCCGGCCGACATCGGAGTCGGCCGGGTCGCCCAGTCGCAGTTCGATTCTCGTGCCCAGCTGATCCTTGAGCGCAGGTCTGATGTCGGCCCACCGAGGCGTCGCGAGAACGACATGGACGCCGAATGAGAGCCCTTGACCTGCGAGTGCGGCGATCTGCGCCTCGAGTGCCTCGAAATCCTGGCGAATGCTCGGCCAGCCGTCCACGACGAGGAAGACGTCCCCGAACGGATCCCCCCGCACCCCGTCGGCGGACGTATCGTCCGCACGCCGACGACGGAACTCCGCCATCGACTCGATTCCCAGTTCACGGAACCGTAGTTCGCGGCGACGGACCACGGTCGCGACCTCCGCGACGGTACGACGGACGAGGTCGATGTCGAGGCGGTTCGCCACGGATCCGACGTGCGGCAGCCCGGACAGGCCGGCCAGGGTGCCACCGCCGAAATCGAGGCAGTAGAACTGCACCTCGCGCGGTGAGTGTGTCGCCGCCATCGACAGGATCAGCGTTCTGATGACCGTCGACTTGCCCGACTGCGGACCACCGACGACGGCGACGTTGCCCGTCGATCCCGCGAGGTCGACGAGGAGGAGGTCGCGGCGCTGATCGAAGGGGCGATCGATCACGCCGATCGGGGCGCGCAGCGGCTCGGCTGCCTGCGCCGGATCACCCGATCGGGAGGACGGCAGCAACCTGTCGAGCGTGGGCGACGTATCGAGCGGCGGCAGCCACACCTCGTGCGCTGCGGGTCCACAGTCCCGGATCCGATCGACCAGCACCTCGAGGAGCGATCGCGCGTCGGCGGCCTCCACCTCGGGTTGCACGGCCGGAGTGCTCGAGATGAGCGGCTCGTCGTGGGCGGGCAGCGCGACAGGCTCCGCGGTGAACACCCGCAGCTGGAGGTCGGCGGCCGGCGCCGCGGTGCTCGCCACGCCGCGCACGTGCTCCCTCTCGTACGGCCCGGACACGTACGAGGCCTGGAACCGTACGATCTCCGCGGAGTCGCACTTGAGGTATCCGGCGCCTGGCGACGCGGGAAGGTGGTAGGCGTCCGGAACTCCGAGGACGGTTCGGGACTCGTTGGCCGAGAACGTCTTCAGCCCGATCCGGTAGGACAGGTGGCTGTCGAGACCGCGTAGCTTGCCTTCCTCGAGGCGCTGGCTCGCGAGCAGCAGATGCATCTGCAGGGACCGCCCGAGCCGGCCGATCGCGACGAACAGGTCCGCGAACTCGGGTTGCTGGCTCAACAGTTCGGAGAACTCGTCGACGACGATGAACAGAGCCGGAAGCGGAGCCAGGTCGGCACCCGCGATGCGCGCCTTCTCGTAGTCGGTGACGTTCGCGAAATTGCCTGCCGCCCTCAGCAGTTCCTGTCGGCGGTTCATCTCGCCCGCCAGTGCATCCCGCATCCGGTCCACCATCGCGATTTCCTCGGCAAGGTTCGTGATGACCGCGGCGACGTGCGGGGCCTCGTCCAGTCCCAGGAAGGTCGCGCCACCCTTGAAGTCGACCAGCACCAGGTTGAGTGCCTCGGGCGAATGCGTCGCGAGCAGTCCGAGCACGAGTGTGCGGAGAAACTCGGACTTTCCCGATCCCGTTGCGCCGATGCACAGCCCGTGCGGTCCCATGCCGTTCTGGGCAGCTTCCTTGAGGTCGAGTTCGACGGGGCTACCGTCGACTCCGACACCGATCGGCACCCGAAGCCGATCACGCCCTTGCCGGGGCACCCAGGCTCGCGCAGGATCGAACTGCCCGACGTCGCCGACACCGAGCAACTGACTCCACCCGGCGGCGGCCGGTCCGTCGGTCTCGGCGTCCGAGTCCCCCGAAGCGACGCCCGCGATTCGGTGGGGCGCGAGGCGCCGCGCAGCGGACAACGCCTCTCGAGCGGTGAGGGCGTCTCCGCGCGCGAAGGTCTCGACGCCGGCGGCGCCACGAGCACCGAGCGCACCGCCGGACACCACCAACTGCAGCCCTCGGGTCGCGGTGAGTCGCGGGCAGTATCCACTGAGGTCGACCAGGGTCACCGAATCGAGTCCGCCGTCGGCGACCATCGAGATGTCACCGTCCAGAATTCCGCCGTCGATCACGATCACGACCTGCGGAACACCCGCGGTGGGCGATGCGGTGCGGGAGAACCGCCCGCGCATCGACAACTGCGCACCCAGCGCCGCATCGAGTTCCAGGAGCGAGCCGTAGATCATCCGGGCCGTCCCCAGCCCGTCCACAGCGTCCGGGTGCTGCGCGTGCGGGAGCCACTTGGCCCAGTCCCATTCGCTCCCCGTGTCCGGCCCGCACACGAAGGCGACCTGCAACAGATCCGGTCCATGGAACGTGCACAGCTGCAGCAACAATGCGCGCGCCAGATCCCGCGCCGCAGCCCTGTCGCCGTCGAGACCGATCGCCGCGAATCCCCGCAGCGACACCGCGGTCGGCAGGTCGGAGACGACCGAATGGGCACGCACGAAACGCCGGAGCGCGACCGCGGACACCGGTTCGAGATCCTCGACCGGCCCCGTCTCGGGTGGAATCAAGCGAGTGGCCAACCGCTGGCTGCCGCGCCCTACCCGCACGTGGCAGAAGTCGGCGTCGGAGCTCCGGCGCTCCCACATCCGGGAGGTGCCCGACAGTGTCCACAGCGTGTCGGGGTCGGGGTGGCTCCACTCGAGCGCCTCACGCTGTTGCCGACCCGTGTCCAGAGCGTCACGTCGCAGCTGGTCGAGGTAGCGCAGGTAATCCTTGCGATCCTCGTTCGTCTCACCGGCCTTCGCACCCCCGCCACGACCGGATCCGGCGAGCATGCCGAGGGTGGACACGAGCATCATCACCGGGAAGAGCAGCGACATCGGACTGGCCGCCATGCCCGACGTGAACATCAGGGCCACCATCCCGATCATGGCCGCGACCATGACGATCGGAAGCAACTTGGACATCAGGTTGCCGGGAGTGATCCGGGGAATCTCGGGGGGCGTCTGGAGGCTCACCTCGCCACCGGGTGTGCGCGGCGATTCCCGTCGCGCCTTGCGCACGAAACGTGCAGTGCCCATGCTTCCACCCCTAGAAGACCGCAAGTCCCCCGCTCGGAGCGACGCAACCGCCACCCCGAGTCACCCCCCACGGGCTTCGGACTCGCGAACAGGAAACTACCGCACGCCCCCGACAATGTGCTGACGGGCCGTGGCCCGGGCCCCCAGCCGAGGCGTCTGTGAGGTGCTCCGGAGAATTCGGTACAGTGCCGGTGTTTGCGAAACGACTTGTTCGGATGGGGATCCGAATCGCAGATTCCGGGGGGAACATCGTGACAGTGCTGCGTGACGACCAGATGCCGAACGGCACGACAGGCGCCCGACCACGTGGCGTCTCCGACCTGTGCCGACTGACGATTCTCGCGCCGCACACCCAGATCGACCTCGCGCTCCCGAACTCGGTGCCGGTCGAACTCCTCGTTCCAGGCATCGCCGACATGGTCGAAAGACACAGTGCCGCAAACGACTTCGCTGTCACAGACGATCGCATCCGACCATCTCGGTGGACGCTGTCCCGGGTGGGCAGGCCCCCGCTGTCACCGACCTCGAGTCTGCAGGACAACGGTGTACTCGACGGCGAACTCCTGGTCTTCGACAGCATCGAGGCCAGTCCACCCCAGCCCCTGTTCGACGACATCATGTACAACGTCGCGGTCGCGGACACCGGGCACGCACATCCCTGGTCGCCGCGGATCGCGCGGTTGACGGGCTCGACGATTGCGATCGTGGCCGCCACTGCGGGGGCGTTCACCCTGCTCCGCACCGACGGAGCAACCGCAGCGCTGATCGGGGCGGTCGGCGCCTTCGCCGTGGTGGTGGCCTTCCTCGTCGCGGGGGCGATCGCCAACCGCGTGTACGACGACGCCGCTGCCGCGGTCACGCTGGGGGTCGCGGCGCTCCCGGTCTCGTTCGCCGCCGGGGCACTGGCCGTGCCCGGCGACTTGGCGCCGCCGCACGTCCTGTTCGGCCTGGTCATGGTCGGCGCGAGCGCGGTCCTGGCTCTGCGCGCCGGAGGAGTGGGGCATGCTGTGTTCTCGGCGGCCGTCTCGTTCTCGCTGCTCGGATCGCTCGCGACGCTCACCGCCGTCCTCACCGAGCAGTCGGCGCGATCCGTCGGGTCGATGCTGATCGGTGGCGCTCTCGTCGGACTCGTGTTCGCCCCCCGGCTCGCGATGATGCTCGCCAAGCTCCCACTGCCTCCGGTACCGGCACCGGGCACGTCGATCGACCCGACGGAGGACGATCCCGACGACACGCGAAGCACACCGTCGTTCGCGGCAGTCGCGCTTCGCGCCGACCATGCCCGGCGCTACCTCACCGGGCTGGTCGCGGGCATGACGCTCCTCGCTGTCGGCGGCGCACTCCTGGTGTCCTTCCCGACCGAGGTCACCGGAATCTACTGGCCCGGTGTGGCTCTGGCCGTCGCGACCTCGGCGGTGCTCTCCTTCCGCGGACGCACCTACAGTTCGGCCGAACAGGCCGTTCCGCTCATCGCGGGCGGCAGCGCCGTGCCGGTACTGCTGGCCGCCGCGACAGCCGCCATGGTTCCGAGTACCGCGCTCCCCCTGTTCGCCGCGACCTCGCTTCTCGTGGTCTCCGCGAGCGTGCTGGGCATCGTCGTGCCCCACCGCACGTTCTCACCCGTGCAGCGCCGGGCTGCCGAGTTCGTCGACTACGCGGCGATTGCCTCGGTCATTCCGCTCGTGTGCTGGGTGTCCGGCCTGTTCACTGCCGTGCGCGGGCTGTGAACCTCGTGGCCCCTGCACTGCATCGACGGGTTCGCTCGACAACGATCGTTTCACTCCTCAGCGTCGCCGCGACGCTGTCCTTGTGCGCCCTCGGCGGCGCGGCCGTCCCCCCGCCGATCGATCCGGCCAGACTGCCGGGCCCGGCGCGTCCGGCCCCGCTCGCGCCCACCGAGCAGCGCAACGCATGTGCGGCGACGGTGCCGTCGCGCAACGAACCGAATATGCCTCTGCCACAAAGCACGATGGCATTCGAATCAGTCTGGCCGCTCGCCCGGGGAGTCGGTCAGACCGTCGCGGTGATCGATACCGGGGTGGGGCGGCATCCCCGCCTGCCCGGGCTGGTCCCCGGCGGGGACTACGTGTCGACCGGCGACGGCACCGGGGACTGCGACGCGCACGGCACCATCGTGGCCGGTCTGATCGCCGCCACCCAGGACCCCGCGTCCGGGTTCGCGGGCGGAGCACCGGACGCGCGGATCATGACGATCCGTCAGTCCAGCGCGAATTTCTCGGAAGCCCGGCGCCGAGACGGCGCGAACGACGTCCAGAACACCTCCGGGTACGGAAACACACAGACCATGGCGATGGCGATCAGGCAAGCGGTCGACAACGGCGCCACCGTCGTCAACATCTCCGAAGTGGCGTGCAGATCGGCCGCCGACGGCATCGCAGATCAGTCGCTGGGCGCCGCGGTCGAGTACGCCGCCACCGTGAAGAACGCGGTGGTCGTCGCTGCGGCCGGCAACTTCGGATCGGGTGGATGCGCCGCGCAGAACCCCGGGCTCGATCCGCTGAACCCCGATGCGGATCTGTCGGATTCGGTGGCCACCATCGCCACTCCCGCCTGGTACGACGACTACGTCCTGACTGTCGGCTCCGTCGACCCCAACGGCTCGGCGTCCGACTTCAGCCTGGGCGGGCCGTGGGTGGACGTGGCCGCACCCGGCAGCGGCATCGTCTCGCTCGCACCCGACGGTAACGGCGAGACGCGCAGCTGGCTCAACGGGCAGGGACAGCAGATGCCGTTCATCGGAACGAGTTTCGCCGCCCCGCTCGTGTCCGCGACCGCGGCACTGGTGCGGTCCCGGCACCCACAACTGAGCGCCCGACAGGTGATTGCCAGGATCGAGGCCACCGCGCACGCACCGGCAGAGGGGTGGAACCCGTTCGTCGGACACGGTGTCGTCGATCCTCTTGCGGCCGTGACCGCCGATGTTCCGTCCGACAGCGTTGCACAACAGAGCTACTCGTCGGCGTCGATTTCTCCGCCGCCGGCACCACCGCCGCCGGATACTCGGCCACGCACCGTGGCGCTGGCGGCGACCGCAGGCATCATCACACTCGCGGCTCTCGGCGTGCTCGCCTCGCTGCCCCTGCGCCGCCGTGCACGTCGGCGCAGCTAATTACCCGCCGCCACCGGCGCCGGGTCCGAGCCGGGTGCGACGCCATCGTGCGCGACCAGTGCCTCTTCCCTACCGAGAGTCGGACCCGGGGCGAGTAGTTCGACGATCCTCCACGGTGCCGGCGCCCCCGGCACCTCGAATCCCAGGGCCTTCGCCGCGTCGACGTTCTTGACGCCGTACCGGACACCGGTATCGGCGACGAAGAACAGGCCGCCCTTGCGGGCGCTGCCTGATTCGAGGCCCGTCGTCTGGACGAAACCGCTACTCCCCGGGGAGAAATAGGCCGAATCCGCATGGTCACCGGATCCGTCGGCCTGAGCCAGACGTACCGGGCGCGCAGCGTCGGGTATCGGCAGCGAACGCCCCGCCGCAACGGTGAGTACCGCATCGACGCTTCCGGAATCGTCACCCTGGACCGGGGCGCGCGGCGTCCACGTCAGGCACCCGACCGGATCGTCCGACGCGTCCACGAGGCGCGGCGGGGTAGTGGGAAACGTCGACACGTCGAGCACGTCCGCCAACGGCGCCTTCGCGAGCGCATCGGGACTGATCATCGTCATCTCGGACTGTCCCTGCGAATCCGCGAACTGGATGAGGAGCGCCGTCGCGGCACTGACCTCCTGGACGCCCGTGCGGAGGACCACGTAGTAGCGAGTATCGTCGCCCCGCATCAGCTTGACGACGGAACCCACAGTGCGGCCGGCCATCTGGTAGGACGGAGCGGATCCACGCGAGTCGATGATCGGCGGCGTGATCGGAGGCGTCTCGGGGATCGCATTGAGCAGACCCCGCCCGATCGGACGAGGCTGTGCCCCTTCGAGTCCCAGCGCCCGCGTCACCGCCTGATCCCCGAGGTCGATCCGAGCACGCCGGCCGTCATAGACCAGGTAGGTGGCATCGTCGTGCGCCACGAGGAGCGCGCGATCCGACCCCAGGGGCAAAACCCGATCACTCCACGCCGGCTCCCCGACGACCACTGTCGTTGCCACGGAGCCGGTTCCGCCGTCGCCGACGGTGTCGCACACGGTCCACGGCTGACCGCCGCGAGGACCCGAGGGAAGCACCGAAGGCCCGCCGGGGATGCCGACGAGGGCGCCCCTCGGACGCGATTCGATCTCCGATGCCGACACCGTGACCGGCCGCGCCGCTTCGCCGACGATCAGCCGCGCGGACGCGAGGTTCAACACGGGGTGGAGCGCGTCGTTCAGCACGACGAACATTGCGCCCGAGCCCTTTCCGACGACGACAGTCGCGTTACCGATCTTGTCCTGCGGCCGGAAGAGTGCCAGCGCAGCGCAGCCCGCCAGGACCAGGCACGCCACCACGACGCCGACCCCGAGGGCCCGCGATTGCGACCGCATGGGGTCGCTGAGCATGCGCACATCCTTGCGGACGAGCGCATGCTCCATTCGACGGACCAGGAATCGATATCCACTGACCTGCCATCGAGTAGTCGGCTGTGCAGCCATGTTCCCTCCCCCACGAGGCGCACGCTTCGGATTGACACAGTACAGTTCGCTCGAACGCACTCTTCGGCGGACGGCCACTCGCTCCGCCTGGTTCAGGTATCGGGGAGGAACCGTGGACCATTTCCGTGCTGGACGCCGTCCGAACACGGCTGCCGCAATTCTGGTGACGACCGTGGTCGTCGCACAGTTGGTTGCCACGGCGGTCTGTCTGCTCGCACTGGTCGCCGGACTGCCACTGTGGGCGGCGGTCGTCGTCGGCGTGGTGCTCGGAGGGACGCTGTTCACCAGAATCGGAGGCCGGTTCGCCGTGACCTGGGCGGCAACGGCTCTGCGCTACATCGCCGACCGTAGGCCGGTCATCGGCCGTACCACCGACTTCCACGCCCCCGGCGAGACCGTCGGGCTGCATTGGATCGACGGACAGGTGATCGCGCTCGTCGAGCTGATTCCGCCGCCCGGCAACGGGACTCGCGTCACCCTCGACGCCGTCGACTCACCCGACCTGGTTCCGGTCGCGGCGCTCGCAGCATGCCTGAACCAGCACGACGTCGCTCTCAGCGGCATCGACATCCTCGCGCACGGGTGCCGCACCGTCGCCGGAACCCCCGCAGCCGACGTCTACGACAGCCTGATCGGGCCGCTGCCCGCGGTGGCCCGCATGACCGTGTGGATCGCGCTCCGATTCGATGCGGCCTCGAACGGGGCGTCCGTCGCGCGACGTGGAGGGGGTGAGGACGGTGCGGCACGTACGGTCTCCGTAGCTGCACGTCGTGTCGTCCGAGCTCTCGCCGACGCGGGGTGCCCGTCGCGCATCCTGCCGGCATCGGAGGTGGAGTCGGTGGCCGCTCGGATCTGCCGCGGAGTCCACCCCGACACGATGGGTCAACAGTGGTCCCACGTCCCGCTCCAGGGCGTGTGCAACATCGGCAACGCGATCGATCCGCGGCATCTGAGCCGAGAACTGCTCACGGCGGTGTGGGCCGCGCCCGGCCTCGGGACGACGGTCACGGTGCGTCTACGCCCGGGCAGCGACAAGGACTCGATGCTGGTCGGCGCCGCGTTCCGTCGGACCATCCGGACCGCGCCCACCCGGCGCGCACTGCGGAAGGGATTGCTGTCGATGCAGGGCACGCACCGCGACGCGCTCGTCGCTCATCTGCCCATCGCGTCGCCCGCCCTCGACGACCTCACGCCGCTGCGTGCAAGGGCCCGCGATCTGCTCGACGACCTGTGCCTGCCGGTCACCGGTTGTGGGCAACTGGTCGGATCGGATTCCCAGGGCAACGCGGTCACGGCACGGATCTTCGGCCCCGGTGTGCGCGACGTCCTGGTCGCCGGCGAGGTGTACCTCGCCCAGCAGTTGGTATTCCGGGCAGTCGCCACCGGCGCGCGGGTACTGATCCACACCGACCGGCCCCACGCATGGTCCACGTTGGTCGAGGCGGTCGGGGCGCCGACACGACTCCGCGTCGCCCACGAATCCTCATGGTCCGAAACAGGATTCGACACACTCGTCGTGGACGGAGTACCGGCACCGCAGGCCCGGCCCGGCGTGACCACCCTGCATGTCCATTCCTCGGTTCCACAGCCACGGCCGGCAGCGGCCCTGTCCATCGTCCAGCCCGGCGCGTCCGGTGACCGGGTGATCCTCACAGCCGGACGACACAGCGTCGAGTTGACGCTGGTGACCATCTCACCGGAGACGGCATTCCTCGGACGTCCGCGCCCTGCGAGTCTCGTCAGCGCCCGCTGACAGGTCAGCCCGGATACGGGGCGTGGTCGCGACGAATCCGGAGAGCCTCAGCCCACCACACCAACTGGGTCATCATCCGCTGCGCCGCGTCGTTCGCCGCGCCGTCCGCGGGGTCGAAGTGTTTGCGCGCCTGGTGGAAACTGACAGCCTCCCGGACCGAGACCATGTGCAGTTCCGCCACCACCTGACGAAGTTGCTCCACCGCGCGCAGCCCACCCGACATTCCGCCGTACGCGACGAACCCGATCGGTTTGGCGCGCCACCCGTGCTTGACGGTGTCGAGCGCCGTCTTCAGGGCAGCCGGGTAGCCGTGGTTGTACTCGCTCGTGACCACGACGAACGCATCCGCGCAGCCGATGCGCTCCGTGAAGGCATCAACCTCGGGAGTAGTCGAAAGATCCTGCGGCAGTGCAGCGTCGACCAGGTCGAGAATCGCGGTGTCGAATTCTTCGCGGGCGCGGGCGCGCTCGACGAACCAGTCGACGATGACAGGTGCGAACCGCTCGGCGCGCACGCTGCCGACGATCACCTCGAGTCGCAACGGACGCATCGGCAGTGGCGGTTCGGTCATCGGCACGCTCCCCTCCGGTCCGATAGTAGAGCGTCGGGTCAGAGTCCGCGGGTCAGCAGGATCGCCAGTTCCCGATAGGCCTCGGCGTCGTCGAGCCCGGTCGAGGCCGCTACCTGACGTTGTTGAATCCTCACCATCGCGGCCGCGGCGACGTCACCGACGAACGCCGCATGCGCGTCGCGCAGCTCTCCCGTCGCGACGCCCTCGGTGATGAGTTCCTGGACGCGTCGGGCCGCGAACCGAGTGTTGCGCTCGTAGACCTCGCGCACCGCAGGATCGTCGGACAGGTCCTCCATGAATCGCGCCGACGCCGGACGCAACTGCTCCCCGACCGCCTCGAGATACATCCGGATTCGTTCACGAGCGCCGACGGCCCCCGCCATGCTCGCCTCGACCTTCTCGGTCGCGCCGCGGAAGAAGTGCACCGTCGCAGCCCGGACCAACTGTTCCTTGCTGTCCGCGAGGCGGTACAGCGTGGACTTCGAGCAGTGCAGGCGTGCGGCCAGGTCGTCGAGGGTGAGGTGCGCGAAGCCCTCGGCGAGGATCAGGGCCACGAGCTCATCGAAGAGCGTGATGCGCCGAGCCGTCATCTTCACCGGGGTTGCCATACGTGAAACGGTACTGCAGTATCGCTCTCAGTACTACTTTTCGAATCTCGTCAATCCGCGAGGAGACCTCCGTGCCCGTCGAACGCCTGCTGCCCACCCAGGAAGCCCACGACCTCATCGACCTCACCCGCGATGTCGCGGACAAGGTCTTGGCGCCGAATGTCGACGAGCACGAGAAGACCGAGACGTTCCCCGACGGCGTCTTCCCCGCACTCGGCCGCGCCGGACTGCTGAGCCTGCCGTACCCGGAGGAGTTCGGCGGCGGCGAACAGCCGTACGAGGTCTACCTGCAGGTGCTCGAGGAGATCGCGGCACGCTGGGCGGCCGTCGCCGTCGCGACCAGTGTGCACAGCCTCTCGTGCTACGCCCTCGCCACGCACGGCACCGACGAGCAGAAGGCCAGGTGGCTACCCGACATGCTCGGCGGCGAGACCATCGGCGCCTACAGCCTGTCCGAACCGCAGGCCGGGTCCGACGCCGCCGCCCTGATGTGCCGGGCCACCGAGGTCGACGGCGGCTTCCGTATCAACGGCAGCAAGGCGTGGATCACCAACGGCGGCCGCGCCGACTTCTACACGCTCTTCGCCCGCACGAGCGACGACGGCGCCCGCGGTATCTCCTGCTTCCTCGTACCGAAGGACACCGAGGGCTTGACCTTCGGCAAGCCCGAGGAAAAGATGGGTCTGCGCGCCGTCCCCACCACCGCCGCGCACTACGACGACGCCTTCGTCCCCTCCGAGAGACTCATCGGCGCGACCGGCCAGGGCCTGCCCATCGCGTTCAGCGCACTCGACTCCGGCCGCCTGGGAATCGCCGCCGTCGCGGTCGGGCTGGCACAGGGTGCACTCGACGACGCCGTCGCGTATGCCAAGGAACGCAAGGCATTCGGCAAGCGCATCATCGACCATCAGGGCCTCGGGTTCGTGCTCGCGGACATGGCGGCCGCGGTCGACTCCGCCCGCGCCACCTACCTCGATGCCGCCCGCCGCCGAGACGCCGGACTTCCCTACTCGCGCAATGCATCCGTCGCGAAGCTCGTCGCCACCGACGCCGCCATGAAGGTCACCACCGACGCCGTCCAGGTGTTCGGCGGCTACGGGTACACGCAGGACTTCCCCGTCGAGCGGTACATGCGAGAGGCCAAGATCACCCAGATCTTCGAGGGCACCAACCAGATTCAGCGCCTGGTCATCGCCCGGCAGCTCGCGGGCTGACGCACCACGTTGACCGCATCGATGCGGCGCACACGTAGTGCGCGGCCCCGGCAACCGAAACAGACGCTCGGCGTTCGTTCTCCCGATCTTGGTGCGGTCGTTCTCGCTGATGAGAGCGCCGTCGAACCAGGACGAGATCTCCGCCATGTCCTCGTAGTGGTAGTCGACCGACAACAGGAGTCGGTCCGAATCCATCTCGAGGAGGCCGTGCCGGCAGAGCCGCGACGGAGGGCGCAAGCCTCGTCCGATCAGCTGCCGCAGCAGCCCGCCCCCCCCGATTCGATCGCGGTGCGCATCTCCCGGGTGGCGGCGTTGCGTGCCGCGAGCTCCTCGTCCGCGGGATAATCCACGCGCACGAGCGACAGTCCGTGGGCCGGTGCGACCGCGACGGCGCTCGCCCGTTCCCGCTCGCCGAGCAGACCCGCCATCCACTCGACCGTACGCCGGCCCTCGCCTACTGCGAGGGCCGCGCCGACCAGGCTGCGCACCATCGACCAGCAGAAGGCGTCGGCGCTGACGAAGGCCGTCAGGGCGTCGCCAGTACCCTCCCAGTCGAACCGTTGAAGTTCGCGGACCGTCGTCGCACCCTCACGACGTTTGCAGAACGCCGCGAAGTCGTGCAGACCCAGCAGACGCGACGACGCCTCGCGCATCGAGTCGATGTCGACCTTCTTGGGCCACGCGACGGTGTCCCGCGCGCGTAGCGGCTCGGCGCCGTACTGTGCCGTGGTCAGCCGGTACTCGTAGTGCCGGCGAATCGCCGAGAACCGCGCGTCGAAGTGCTCGGGTGCGAACGAGACATCCTTCACCCGAACATCCTTGGGCAGGAACCGAGCCAGTCGACGCACCAGACGCGACGGTTCGCCCGGAAGCATGTCGGCCGGAACGTCGACGTGAGCCACCTGGCCGCTCGCGTGCACGCCGGCATCGGTGCGGCCGGCCACTGTCAGTAGCACCGGAGTGCGCATGATCGCGCCCAGCTTTTCCTCGATCTCACCGCACACCGTGCGGCGCCCGGGCTGCCGCGCCCAGCCGGAGAAGTCGGTGCCGTCATAGGAAATATCGAGCCGCAATCGCACGAACCCGCCGTCCCCAGCGGGAACGACGGGTTCGTGCGATTCAGCGTGTGCCGAAACCAAGTGGACTAGTCCTTCTTGGCCTCGTCGGCGTCGGCTGCGGTCGCGGTCTCGTCCTCGACGGCCTCGATCACGGCGTCAGCATTCTCGACCTCGGCCTCGGTGGCGTCGGCCTCGACGGCCTCCACCACGTTGTCCTCGGCAGCCTGCGAAGCCGCGACGCGACGAGCGCGATCGGCCTCGGAGGTGACCGTCTTCTCCTTGACGAGCTCGATGATCGCCATCGGAGCGTTGTCACCCTTGCGGGGGATGGTCTTGATGATGCGGGTGTAACCGCCATCGCGGTCGGCGTAGAACGGGCCGATCTCCGCGAACAGGCCGTGCACGACGTCCTTGTTGCGGATGACCTTGAGAACCTCGCGACGATCGGCAAGGGTTCCACCCTTGGCCTTGGTCACAAGCTTCTCGGCGTACGGACGCAGGGCCTTGGCCTTGGCTTCCGTGGTGGTGATGCGGCCGTGCTCGAAGAGAGCAGTCGCCAGGTTGGCGAAGATCGCCTTCTGGTGCGACGCCGACCCGCCGAAACGAGCACCCTTCTTGGGCTTGGGCATTGGAGCTCCTCTTGGGCTCGCCCAGCACATTTGCCCATGTGCCGGGTGATACGGGTTACAGCTGTTCGGTCTCGGCGTAGTCCTGCTCGGTGCCCTCAGCGTCGCTGAAGGAACCGGCATCCGTGTCGCTCCACGTCCCGGTGGCGGCGTCGTAGCCGGCAACGGTGGTGGGGTCGAAGGACGCAGGGCTGTCCTTGAGGGCGAGGCCCAGCGAATGCAGCTTGACCTTCACCTCGTCGATGGACTTCTGTCCGAAATTGCGGATGTCCAGCAGATCGGACTCGGTACGGCCAACCAGCTCGCCGACGGTGTGAACACCCTCGCGCTTGAGGCAGTTGTAGGAACGGACCGTGAGGTCCAGATCCTCGATGGGGAGTCCGAAGGAAGCGATGTGATCGGCCTCGGCGGGCGAGGGTCCGATCTCGATGCCCTCTGCTTCGACGTTCAGCTCACGGGCCAGGCCGAAGAGCTCAACCAGGGTCTTGCCCGCCGAAGCGAGCGCGTCCCGAGCGGTGATGGAGTTCTTGGTCTCCACGTCGAGAATGAGCCGATCGAAGTCGGTTCGCTGCTCGACGCGGGTGGCCTCCACCTTGTAGGTGACCTTGAGCACCGGCGAGTAGATCGAGTCGACCGGGATACGGCCGATCTCGGCGCCGGACGCCTTGTTCTGGACGGCGGGGACATAGCCACGACCGCGCTCGACGACGAGCTCGATCTCCAGCTTGCCCTTGTCGTTCAGGGTTGCGATGTGCAGATCCGGGTTGTTGACCGTGACGCCTGCCGGCGGAACGATGTCACCCGCAGTCACGACCCCGGGGCCCTGCTTGCGGACGTACATGGTGACCGGCTCGTCCTCTTCGGAGCTCACGACCAGGCCCTTGAGGTTCAGGATGATGTCGGTGACATCTTCCTTCACGCCGGGAACGGTGGTGAACTCGTGCAGGACGCCGTCGATACGGATGCTGGTGACAGCAGCGCCGGGAATCGACGACAGCAGGGTGCGGCGCAGCGAATTGCCGAGGGTGTACCCGAAGCCTGGCTCGAGGGGCTCGATGACGAACTTCGAGCGGTCTTCAGCGATGACCTCTTCGGTCAGCGTGGGTCGCTGAGAAATGAGCATTGGATTTCCTCCTGTACGGGCGTCCGCCATATGACGCCCACGATGGGAAAGGCTTGGGACCTGGTAGCGGCCCGCCGAGGCCGGCCGCTACCAGGTATTACGCCTTACTTCGAGTAGTACTCGACGATCAGCTGTTCCTGCAGCGGAACATCGATCTGCGCACGCTCGGGGAGCTGGTGCACCAGGATGCGGAGGCGTCCACCGACGACCTGCAGCCAGCCCGGGATCGGGCGATCGCCCTGGGTCTCACGAGCAACCTGGAACGGCAGGGTCGCCAGCGACTTGTCGCGGACATCGATGATGTCGTACTGCGACACGCGGTAGCTGGGGATGTCGACCTTCTTGTTGTTCACGAGAAGGTGGCCGTGCGAGACCAGCTGACGCGCCTGACGGCGGGTGCGAGCGAGGCCTGCGCGGTACACGACGTTGTCGAGACGCGACTCCAGGATCTGAAGCAGGTTCTCGCCGGTCTTACCGGGGCGGTTGTTCGCCTCCTTGTAGTACAGGCGGAACTGCTTCTCCATGACGCCGTAGGTGAAGCGAGCCTTCTGCTTCTCCTGCAGCTGGAGCAGGTACTCGCTCTCCTTGATGCGCGCGCGGCCGTGCTGGCCCGGCGGGTAAGGACGCCGCTCGAATGCCTGGTCGCCTCCGACGAGGTCGACGCGCAGACGACGCGACTTGCGGGTGATGGGTCCGGTATAACGTGCCATGTTCTTTTACCTATCCTTCCCGCTACTTAAACCCGACGCCGCTTGGGCGGGCGGCAGCCGTTGTGCGGCTGGGGGGTGACGTCAGAGATGGTGCCGACCTCGAGGCCTGCAGCCTGCAGCGAGCGGATCGCCGTCTCGCGGCCCGAGCCCGGACCCTTCACGAAGACGTCGACCTTCTTCACGCCGTGCTCCTGCGCCTTGCGGGCAGCGTTCTCGGCAGCCAGCTGAGCAGCGAACGGCGTCGACTTACGCGAGCCCTTGAAGCCCACGTGGCCCGACGACGCCCAGGAGATGACGTTGCCGGCCGGGTCGGTGATCGACACGATCGTGTTGTTGAAGGTGCTCTTGATGTGAGCGGCACCGTGCGGGATGTTCTTCTTTTCCCTGCGACGCGCCTTCTGGGTCTTCTTGGGACCGGTGCTACGTGACTTCGGAGGCATTACTTCTTCTTCCCTGCGACGGTGCGCTTCGGACCCTTACGGGTACGGGCGTTGGTCTTGGTGCGCTGTCCACGCACGGGCAGACCACGACGGTGGCGCAGGCCCTGGTAGCAGCCGATCTCGATCTTGCGGCGGATGTCCGCCTGCACCTCGCGGCGCAGGTCACCCTCTACCTTCACCGACTCCTCGATGTACTCGCGGAGCTTCGCGAGGTCCTCGTCCGTGAGATCCTTGCTGCGCAGATCCGGGTTGACACCCGTCGCAGTCAGGATCTCCTTGGAGGTGGTACGGCCGATGCCGTAGATGTAGGTCAGTGCGATCTCCATGCGCTTTTCGCGAGGAAGATCGACACCTGCGAGACGTGCCATGTGGCATTCCTATCGGTGTTCGGAGGTCTGCTCCCAGTCCGTCCCCTGCGTATAAGACTCCGCGTTCGAATCGCAGTGGGGCCCCGGCCTCCGTGCCGGGGGTAGACCGCTACCTGCCTTCGGGACAATTCCCTGGGCCCGGGTAGTGGTTGGTGCTGAGAGGTCTTCTTTTGCGCTTGTTGCCAAGCAGATCTAGAAGTAGCCGTGTGCTGCTGGGATTAACCCTGACGCTGCTTGTGACGCAGGTTCTCGCAGATCACCATGACGCGCCCGTTACGGCGAATCACCTTGCACTTCTCGCAGATCTTCTTGACGCTAGGCTGAACCTTCACGTGCGTCTGATCTCCTGTTGTCTGTCCACCGGACGGCGGACACAGTTGTCCCCGGCCGGTTGTGGCCGGGGAAGCTTTTACTTGTAGCGGTAAACGATGCGTCCACGCGACAGGTCGTAGGGCGACAGCTCCACGACGACGCGGTCCTCGGGAAGAATACGAATGTAGTGCTGACGCATCTTTCCGCTGATATGTGCGAGGACCTTGTGGCCGTTCTCGAGCTCAATGCGGAACATCGCATTGGGCAGCGGTTCGACTACTCGTCCCTCGACCTCGATGGCCCCGTCCTTCTTAGCCATGTCCTCCGCGATCCGTTGAGTGGCGTAATGGGTGCATCGGTTACCGTCACCGGTATCCGCTACAGCGGTGGCTCTGCGGAAGTTTCCGGCCGAGAGCGACTCTCCGACACGAGGTCGGACACGCAAACAACCGATACGCAGGGCGCACCGTTTATCCATCCTACCGGCATTTGCCTACCAGGCCAAATGACGGCTCGAGTCGCCCCCGGTCAGAGCCCGAAGGAGTGAGACAACCAGATGCGCGCCCTGGTCCAACGAGTCACATCGGCGGCCGTCGAAGTCGACGGCGAGGAGGTCGCCCGAATCTCGCCTCCCGACGGCGGGCAGGGCCTGCTCGTTCTCCTCGGTGTCGGACACGGCGACGATCCCATCGCCGCAGCGAACCTCGCGCGCCGGGTGTGGCGCCTTCGGATCCTCGACGAGGAGAAGTCCGCGTCCGACGTCGAAGCACCCGTACTCGTCGTCAGCCAGTTCACTCTCATGGCCGACACCAGCAAGAGTCGACGGCCGTCGTGGTCACCCGCCGCACCGCGCGCGGTCGCCGAACCCCTCGTCGACGCGTTCGGTTCCGCGCTGCGTGAACTAGGCGCCATGGTCGAGGTCGGCCGCTTCGGCGAGCACATGCGGGTGAGCCTCGTCAACGACGGTCCTGTGACCGTCCTTCTCGAGGGCTGACGCCGGGAACGCAAAAACACCGAGCGGGCAACGACTGGTCGCTGCCCGCTCGGTGTCTATCGAGAAAGTTCCGCTCAGTTGCCGCCAGGCCGGAGAGTCATGATTCGCGGACCGTCCTCGGTGACGGCGACCGTGTGCTCCCAGTGGGCGGCACGACTGCCGTCCGTGGTCACCACGGTCCAGTCGTCACCCAGAACCTCGGTCTCGTACGTCCCGAGCGTGAGCATCGGCTCGATCGCGAGGACCGATCCGATCACCAGGTGCGGGCCCTTGCCGGGTGCACCCTCGTTCGGAAGGAACGGATCCATGTGCATCTCACGGCCGATCGCATGACCGCCGTAGCCGTCGACGATGCCGTAGGAACGACCGTGCGCCGACTCCGCGGCACGCGTCCCCAACTCGATCGCATGCGAGACGTCGGTGAGGCGATTGCCCTCGACCATCGCCGCGATCCCGGCTTCCATCGACAGCCGTGTCGCCTCGCTCAACTGGGCATCCGCCTCGCTGAGCTGACCGACGCCGAACGTCCACGCCGAATCGCCGTGCCAACCGTCGAGGATTGCTCCACAGTCGATCGACACGAGATCACCCTCGACGAGGATGTCGTCCGCTGACGGGATGCCGTGCACCACTCGGTCGTTGACCGACGAGCAGATCGAACCGGAGAACCCGTGGTAACCGAGGAACGACGGCACAGCACCGGCGTCGCGGATGACGGATTCGGCGACCCGGTCCAACTCGAGCGTGCTGACTCCGGGCTTGGCCGCGTCCCGCACCGCCACGAGGGCGGCACCGACGATCGCGCCCGCCGCCGCCATGGCGTCGAGCTCACCCGCCGTGCGGAACGGAACGACCTTGCGCTTGCGACCGAACGCCATTACTTACCCAGCGCGGCCAGGGCGCGTGCGTTGACCTCGTCGACAGCGCCGACAGCATCGACGGTGACGATCTGGCCGGCGTAGTAGTCGAGCAGTGGCGCCGTCTCCTCGCGGTAGACACGCATGCGGTTACGGATGACGTCCTCGGTGTCGTCGGCGCGACCGCGCGAGAGCATCCGCTCGACCACGACGTCGTCGTCCACATCGAACGCGAGCACACCGTCGAGCTTGGCGTCCAGGCCTTCGAGGATGCCCTCGAGCGCCTTCGCCTGATCGACCGTACGGGGGAAGCCGTCGAGCAGAAAACCGTTGGCGGCGTCGGGCTCGGCGACGCGCGCCTTCACCATGTTGTTCGTGATCTCGCTCGGAACCAGGTCGCCGGCGTCGAGGTACTTCTTGGCCTCGAGGCCCAGTGGAGTCTGCTGCCCGATGTTCGCACGGAAGAGGTCTCCGGTGGAGATGTGCGGAACGCCCAGCTTCTCCGACAGAATCGCGGCCTGGGTGCCCTTACCGGCACCGGGAGGACCAAGGAGGACAAGTCTCACTTGAGGAACCCTTCATAGTTTCGCTGCATAAGCTGGCTCTCGATCTGCTTCACGGTATCGAGGCCCACACTGACCATAATCAGCACCGCAGTACCGCCGAACGGCAGGTTCTGTACACCGCCCGAATTGCCGATGTCGAGGAACAGATTCGGCAGGACAGCGATGGTGCCGAGGTAGATGGCGCCCGGCAGCGTGATACGGCTCAGTACGTAGTTCAGGTAGTCGGCCGTGGGACGTCCCGGGCGGATACCCGGGATGAACCCGCCGAACTTCTTCATCTCGTCCGCGCGCTCCTCCGGATTGAAGGTGATCGCGACGTAGAAGTAGGTGAAGAAGACGATCATGCCGAAGTAGATCAGGATGTAGACCGGGTTGGCCGGGTTCACCAGGTACTCGTTGATGAACCGCTGCCACCAACTCGGGTCGGTGCTCGTGTTGGACCCGGTGAGCTGCGCGATGAGGTTCGGCAGATACAGCAGGGACGACGCGAAGATCACGGGGATGACGCCGGCCTGGTTCACCTTGAGCGGCAAGTACGTCGAGGAACCGCCGTACATCCGACGTCCGACCATGCGTTTTGCGTACTGGACGGGGATGCGACGCTGACCCTGCTCCACGAACACGACACCCGCGATGATGGCCAGAGCGGCGACACACACGAGCGCGAAGGTCAGGCCACCGCGGCTGTCGAGGATGGCCTTGCCCTCGGACGGGATACGCGAGGCGATACCCGCGAAGATCAGCAGCGACATACCGTTGCCGACGCCGCGTTCGGTGATCAGCTCGCCGAACCACATGACAAGCGCGGCACCGGCCGTCATCACCAACACGATGATGATCAAGCCGAAAACGCTCTCGTCCGCGATGATCGGTTGACTACAGCCCTGCAGCAGCTGACCGCGTGCCGCGAGCGCGACGATGCCGGTCGACTGCAGGATCGCGAGCGCGATCGACAGATAGCGCGTGTACTGCGTCATCTTCGCCTGGCCCGACTGGCCCTCCTTGCGGAGTTCCTCGAACTTCGGGATGACGACCGTGAGGAGCTGGACGATGATGCTCGCCGTGATGTACGGCATGATGCCGATCGCGAACACCGACAGCTGCAGCAACGCACCGCCGGAGAACAGGTTGATCAGCGAGTAGATGCCGGCCGACTCACCCCCGGAAACCTGGTCGATACAGGCACGGACGTTTCCGTAGTCGACACCCGGGGACGGCAGCGTCGCGCCGAGGCGATACAGGGCGACCAGACCGAGTGTGAAGAGAATCTTCCGCCTCAGGTCTACCGTCCTGAGGGCCGAGACAAAGGCGGAAAGCAAAGATCCTCCTGGGCGCACGACTGACAGGGAAGCGAACCTATTGGTCCGTCCGGTTGATTGCAGAACTCTAGAACTCTAACAGTGACACATGAAATTACAGCCCCGTCACGGGCTGTCCGCTCACCAGTATGCCTGTACCGGAATACCGCTGAACGAAGAATGGCCGTAACACCGCCCCGAGGGACGGTGTTACGGCCATTCTTGCGATCAGACGAACGAGATCACAGCTCGGTGGTGGTACCACCGGCAGCGGCGATCTTTTCCTTCGCAGAGCCCGAGAACTTGTTCGCGGTGACCTGAACGGCAACCGTGATGTCGCCCTCGGCGAGCACCTTCACGAGCTCGTTCTTGCGAACGGCGCCCGCGGCGACAAGCTCGGCAACACCGATCTGTCCACCCTCGGGGAACAGACGGGCGATATCGCCGACGTTGACGACCTGGTACTCCGTACGGAACGCGTTCTTGAAGCCCTTGAGCTTGGGCAGACGCATGTGAAGCGGCATCTGTCCACCCTCGAAGGCGGCCGAAACGTTCTTGCGGGCCTTGGTGCCCTTGGTACCGCGACCGGCGGTCTTACCCTTCGAGCCTTCACCGCGACCGACGCGAGTCTTGTCGGTCTTGGCGCCGGGGGCAGGACGCAGGTGGTGCAACTTGATGGTCATGGTTAGACCTCCTCAACCGTGACGAGGTGGCGCACAACGTTGATCAGACCACGGTTCTGCGCGTTGTCCTCGCGGACGACGGACTGACGGATGCCCTTCAGTCCGAGGGTGCGCATGCTGTTCCGCTGGTTCTGCTTCGAACCGATGGTGCTCTTGACCTGGGTGACCTTGAGCTGTGCCATTACTTCACGCTCCCAGCCTGTGCACGAGCGCGGAGCATGCCGGCCGGGGCAACGTCCTCGAGGGGCAGGCCACGACGGGCTGCAACCTCTTCCGGACGCTGCAGACCCTTGAGGGCGGCAACCGTCGCGTGCACAACATTGATGGCGTTGTCGCTACCGAGCGACTTGGCGAGGATGTCGGAGACACCCGCGCACTCCAGCACGGCACGCACCGCGCCACCGGCGATAACACCGGTACCGGGGCTGGCCGGACGCAGCATGACGATGCCGGCAGCCGCCTCACCCTGGACGGGGTGAGTGATGGTGCTGCCGATCAGCGGCACGCGGAAGAAGCTCTTGCGAGCTTCCTCGACGCCCTTCTGGATGGCCGCGGGAACTTCCTTGGCCTTGCCGTAGCCGACGCCGACGAGTCCGTTGCCGTCGCCCACGATCACGAGAGCGGTGAAGCTGAAGCGACGACCGCCCTTGACGACCTTCGACACGCGGTTGATGGAGACAACGCGCTCGATGTGGTTCGACTTCTCGGCCGCGTTGTCGCGACGGTTGTCACGACGATCGCGGCCACCGCCACGGTTGTCGCCGCCCTGGTTCGGGCCATTCTGTCCGGCGGGTCCGCTTCCGCCGTCACGCCTTTGACGTCCCGGCATCAGGCATTCCTTCCGTTGTTAATGTTGGTCATCAGAACTTCAACCCGCCTTCGCGAGCAGCATCTGCCAGGGCCGCGATACGGCCGCTGTAGGTGTGGCCACCGCGGTCGAAGACCACGGTCTCCACGCCGGCCGCCTTGGCGCGCTCGGCGATCAACTGACCGACCTTGGCACCGCGAGCGCTCTTGTCGCCGTCCACCGCACGCACGTCGGCTTCGATGGTCGACGCAGAGGCGAGGGTCTTGCCGGCCAGATCGTCCACCAGCTGCACGTGGATGTGCCGCGCGGAGCGGTTCACCACCAGGCGGGGACGCTCCGGGGTGCCGGAGACCTTCTTGCGGAGACGGAAGTGACGACGCGCCTTCGACAGACGACGCGTCGTGGACGCGTCCTTGCCGAGCGGAATCCGCTTGGCTTTCTGGTTTGCAGTCTGGCTCATATCACTTACCCGTCTTTCCGACCTTGCGACGGACCTGCTCACCCTCGTAGCGGATGCCCTTGCCCTTGTACGGGTCGGACTTCCGCAGGCGGCGGATGTTGGCCGCGATCTGGCCGACCTTCTGCTTGTCGATGCCGGTGATCGAGAATCGGGTCGGCGACTCGACAGCGAAGGTGATGCCCTCCGGAGCCTCGATCGGGACCGCGTGGCTGTAGCCGAGAGCGAACTCGAGGTCCTGCCCCTTCAGCGCCACACGGTAACCGACACCGTGGATCTCCATCTTGGTGGTGTAACCAGCGGTCACACCGACGATCATGTTCTGCACGAGGGTGCGCGACAGACCGTGCAGCGCACGGCTGCGACGCTCGTCGTCGGGACGGGTGACCTCGAGGGCACCGTCCTCACCCTTAGCGACCGAGATCGGCTCGGCGATGGTCAGCGACAGCGAGCCCTTGGGCCCCTTGACCGCGACATCCTGGCCGGCGATGGTCACGTCGACGCCCGCGGGGACGGCGACCGGAATCTTTCCAATACGCGACATTCTGGTGGCCTCCCTTACCAGACGTAGGCGAGGACTTCCCCGCCCACTCCCTGATTGGCCGCCTGACGATCCGTGAGCAGACCGGACGACGTGGAAATAATGGCCACGCCGAGGCCGCCCAGAACCTTGGGCAGGTTGGTGGACTTCGCGTAAACGCGCAGACCGGGCTTGGAAACACGGCGGATGCCGGCGAGGCTACGCTCGCGGCTCGGGCCGTACTTGAGGTCGACGATCAGCGTCTTGCCGACCTCGGCGTCCTCGGTGCGGTATTCCGCGATGTAGCCCTCACGCTTGAGGATCTCGGCGATGTTCGCCTTGATCTTCGAGTGCGGCAGCTTCACCTCATCGTGGTACGCCGAGTTGGCATTACGCAGACGCGTCAAGAAGTCTGCGATCGGATCAGTCATGGTCATGAGTTGACCTGTGCACCTTTCTCGTTGGGGTTCCCATGCAACACCGGCACCGACCCCGCTCCCCCGACTTGTCGGAAGGAACGGGGCCGGCCCGATCGTGGGCCTACAACGAAGTGGTTCTTACCTTCACCGTTCCGCGGATGCGGACCGGAAGTCTGTTGTGGCTGGTTACCAGGAGCTCTTGTGAACGCCCGGCAGCTCGCCTGCGTGTGCCATCTCGCGAACGCAGATACGGCACAGACCGAACTTGCGGAACACCGCGTGCGGACGACCGCACTTCTGGCAGCGGGTGTACGCGCGCACCGCGAACTTCGGCTTCTTGTTGGCCTTGTTGACCAGTGCCTTCTTAGCCATGGGCTCAGTTCTCCTTGAACGGGAAGCCGAGGTGCTTGAGCAGCGCACGGCCTTCTTCGTTGTTGGTGGCGGTGGTCACGACGGTGATGTCCATACCGCGCGGACGATCGATCTTGTCCACGTCGATCTCGTGGAACATCGACTGCTCGTTGAGGCCGAACGTGTAGTTGCCGTTGCCGTCGAACTGGTTGCCCGACAGGCCGCGGAAGTCGCGGATACGGGGCAACGCGATGGACACGAGACGGTCCAGGAACTCCCACATGCGGTCGCCGCGCAGCGTGACGCGCGCACCGATCGGCATGCCTTCACGCAGCTTGAACTGCGCGATGGACTTGCGGGCCTTGCGGATCTCGGGCTTCTGACCGGTGATCAGAGCCAGATCGGCAACCGCGCCATTGATCAGCTTCGCGTCACGGGCGGCGTCGCCGACACCCATGTTCACGACGACCTTGACGACGCCGGGGATCTGCATGACATTCGCGTACTCGAACTCGGCGTTCAGCGCGTCACGGATCTCCGCGCGGTAGCGAGTCTTCAGACGCGGCTGGATCTTGTTCTCAGTGGAGGTCATGTCAGATGTCCTTCCCGTTCTTCCGGGAAATGCGAACGCGCTTGCCGGACTCGTCATCGGTGCGGTAGCCCACGCGAGTGGGGTTACCCTCCGAGTCGACGACCATGACGTTGGAAACGTGGATCGGGGCTTCCTGCGTCACGATGCCGCCGGAGGAGGCGCCACGCTCGTTAGCGGAGACCGCGGTGTGCTTCTTGATGCGGTTCACGCCCTCGACGAGGACCTTGTTGGTCGCCGGGTAGGCCTGAATGACCTTGCCCTTGGCGCCCTTGTCCTTGCCGGAGACGACCAGCACGGTGTCACCCTTGTGCACCTTCATCACAGCACCTCCGGGGCGAGCGAGACGATCTTCATGAACTTCTTCTCGCGCAGCTCACGGCCGACGGGTCCGAAGATACGGGTGCCGCGCGGATCGTTGTCCGCCTTGATGATGACGGCAGCGTTCTCGTCGAACTTGATGTACGAGCCGTCCGGACGACGGCGCTCCTTGGTGGTGCGGACGATGACGGCCTTGACGACCTCGCCCTTCTTCACGTTTCCACCCGGGGTCGCGTCCTTGACGGTGGCGACAATGATGTCGCCGATCCCGGCGTAGCGACGAGACGAGCCACCGAGAACGCGGATGCAGAGAATCTCCTTGGCACCCGTGTTGTCGGCGACGCGCAGTCGCGACTCCTGCTGAATCACTTACTTCTCCTTGACCTGGCTTGTTTCGATGTGGCACCTCGCACGCGAGTCACCAAATCTTGCGCGGCAGATTTCCGACCCGACGCGCGCGGTCCGTACCCGCCGATGGTGGGGCCACCACTGCTTTCGCAGGGCAACCCCACCATCGTACTGGATACACTCTTCGGCTCTTACTTGGCCTTCTCGAGGACCTCGACAAGACGCCAGTGCTTCGTCGCGGACAGCGGACGGGTCTCCATCAGCTGAACGCGATCGCCGACGCCGGCGGTGCTGTTCTCGTCGTGCGCCTTCACCTTGGTCGTACGGCGGATGATCTTGCCGTAGAGCTTGTGCTTGACGCGGTCTTCGAGCTCGACCACGATCGTCTTCTCCATCTTGTCGGACACGACGTATCCGACACGGACCTTACGACTCGCGCGCTCTTCAGTGTTGTTGGTGCTCACTGCTTTTTCCTCACTCATGCCGCGTCACCTGCGTCCGGACCAGAGGCCAGGCCGAGCTCACGCTCACGCAGGACGGTGTAGATGCGCGCAATCTCGTGACGGACCGTGCGCAGCCGGCGGTTGTTGTCCAGCTGACCGGTGGCCATCTGGAAACGAAGGTTGAACAGTTCTTCCTTCGCCTCGCGGAGCTTGGTGACCAACTCTTCGTCGGTCAACTCGCGGAGCTCTGTAGCAGGGCTGGTGGTTGCCATCAGAACTGCTCCTCCCTCGTGACGATCCGGCACTTGCACGGGAGCTTGTGCATCGCGCGACGCAGAGCCTCGCGGGCGATCTCCTCGTTCGGGTAGCTCATCTCGAACATCACCCGTCCGGGCTTGACGTTCGCGATCCACCACTCGGGCGAACCCTTACCGGAACCCATTCGGGTTTCGGCCGGCTTCTTGGTGAGCGGGCGATCCGGGAAGATGTTGATCCAGATCTTGCCGCCACGCTTGATGTGCCGGGTCATGGCGATACGAGCGGACTCGATCTGCCGGTTGGTGATGTAGGCCGGCTCGAGAGCCTGGATGCCGTACTCACCGAAGGCCACCTGGGTCCCGCCCTTGGCGGCACCCGAACGGCTCGGATGGTGCTGCTTGCGGTGCTTGACCCTCCGCGGGATCAACATGCGTCAGCCCTCCTTCTGCTCGGTCGTAGCGGGTGCATCGGCGGTGGCGGACGCAGCGCGACCGGCCTCGGTGCTGGTCGCGGTGGTGCCGGTGGCACCGGAGCGACGCGGACGACTCGGGCGCTCGCGACGCGGGCGCTCGGCCGGCGCAGCGGCGGCGGTCAGCTCACGCTTGCCGCCGACGATGTCGCCCTTGTAGATCCAGACCTTCACGCCGATGCGACCGAAGGTGGTCTTGGCCTCGTACAGGCCGTAGTCGATGTCAGCACGCAGCGTGTGCAGCGGGACACGACCCTCACGGTAGAACTCCGAGCGGCTCATCTCGGCGCCGCCGAGGCGACCCGAGCACTGCACGCGGATGCCCTTGACGTTCGGCTGACGCATGGCCGACTGAATGGCCTTGCGCATCGCACGACGGAACGCAACGCGGTTCGAGAGCTGCTCGGCGACACCCTGTGCCACGAGCTGAGCCTCGGCCTCGGCGTTCTTGACCTCGAGGATGTTCAGCTGGACCTGCTTGCCGGTCAGCTTCTCGAGCTCTGCGCGGATGCGATCGGCCTCGGCGCCGCGGCGACCGATGACGATGCCCGGACGTGCGGTGTGGATGTCCACACGCACACGATCACGGGTGCGCTCGATCTCGACCTTCGCGATGCCCGCGCGCTCCATGCCGGTGGCGAGGAGCTTACGGATCGCGACGTCTTCCTTGACGTACTCCGCGTACTGCTTGTCTGCGTACCAGCGCGACTTCCAGTCGGTCGTGATGCCGAGGCGGAAGCCGTGCGGGTTGATCTTCTGGCCCACTACTGACCACTTCCCTTCCGGCGGTTACGACCCGCTGAAGCGGACACATTCGCCCGGCTCTCAACGATGACCGTGATGTGGCTCGAACGCTTACGGATCCGGAAGGCCCGGCCCTGTGCGCGCGGCTGGAACCGCTTGAGGGTCGCACCCTCGTCCACGAACGCCGTCGCGACGACGAGCGTGGAGGGATCGAGGTTCAGGTTGTTCTGCGCGTTGGCAGCTGCGCTGGCGATCACCTTCGCGACCGGCTCGGCTGCGGCCTGCGGCGCGAACTTGAGGATTGCCAGAGCGTCGTCAACCGACTTGCCGCGGACGATGTCCACGACACGACGCGCCTTCATGGGGGTCACACGCACGTGGCGCGCGACCGCCTTCGCGGTGGGGTTCTGGGTTTCAGTACTCATCGACGCTTGCTCTTCCGGTCGTCCTTGATGTGTCCCTTGAACGTCCTGGTCGGTGCAAACTCTCCGAGCTTGTGGCCAACCATCGAATCCGAGACGAACACCGGAACGTGCTTGCGTCCGTCGTGGACGGCAAACGTGTGACCGATGAAGTCCGGAATGATCGTGGAACGACGGCTCCAGGTCTTGATGACCTGCTTGGTGCCCTTCTCGTTCTGCACGTCCACCTTCGCAAGGAGGTGGTCATCGACGAACGGGCCCTTCTTCAGGCTGCGTGGCATCCTTCACTCCCTCCTAGCGCTTGTTCTTGCCGGTACGGCGACGGCGGACGATGAGCTTGTCGCTCGCCTTGTTCTTGCGGGTGCGGCCCTCGGGCTTGCCCCACGGGCTGACCGGGTGGCGACCACCGGAGGTCTTACCCTCACCACCACCGTGCGGGTGGTCGACGGGGTTCATGACCACACCACGGACGGTCGGGCGGACGCCCTTCCACCGCATGCGGCCGGCCTTGCCCCAGTTGATGTTCGACTGCTCGGCGTTGCCGACCTCGCCGACGGTGGCGCGGCAGCGCACGTCGACGCGACGGATCTCACCGGACGGCATACGCAGCGTGGCGTAGGGGCCTTCCTTGCCCAGCAGCTGGATGCTGGCGCCGGCGGAACGGGCCATCTTGGCACCGCCACCCGGACGCAGCTCCACAGCGTGGATCGTGGTACCGGTGGGGATGTTGCGCAGCGGCAGGTTGTTGCCCGGCTTGATGTCGGCGCCTGCGCCGGACTCGATCGGGGCGCCCTGCACCAGGCCCTTGGGGGCGATGATGTAGCGCTTCTCGCCGTCCGCGAAGTGCAGCAGCGCGATACGAGCAGTGCGGTTGGGGTCGTACTCGATGTGAGCGACCTTGGCCGGCACGCCGTCCTTGTCGTTACGACGGAAATCGATCAAGCGGTAGGCGCGCTTGTGACCGCCACCCTTGTGACGGGTGGTGATGCGACCGTGGGCGTTACGACCACCACGGCCGTGCAGCGGGCGAACCAGCGACTTCTCGGGCGTCGACCGAGTGATCTCGGCGAAGTCCGAGACGCTCGAGCCGCGCCGGCCCGGGGTAGTCGGCTTGTACTTACGGATTGCCATGAGTCTTCTCGTCCTCTATATCTCGTCAAGTCCCAGACGCTTACGCGACCGGGCCTCCGAAGATCTCGATGGGCTTGCTGTCGGCCGAGAGGGTCACGAGCGCGCGCTTGGTGTCCTTGCGCTTGCCGTAACCGAAGCGGGTCCGCTTGCGCTTGCCCTGACGGTTGGCGGTGTTGACGCTGGTCACGGTGACGCCGAAGACCTTCTCGACGGCAATCTTGATCTGCGTCTTGTTCGAGTCCGGGTGCACCAGGAAGGTGTAGGTGCCTTCCTCGATCAGTCCGTAGGACTTCTCCGAGATGACCGGGGCCAGCAAGATGTCGCGGGGGTCGGCGATGGTGGTCACTTGCTCTCCTCCTCGTTCTTGGCCGGGCCCGCGATGAAGGCGTTCAGAGCCTCGAGGCTGAAGACGACGTCATCGCTGTTGAGCACGTCATAGGTGTTGAGCTGGTCGGGTGCGATGGGATGCACGCCTTCCAGGTTCTGGACGCTCTTCCACGCTGCGATGTCCTCGCGACCGACGACCAGCAGGAACTTCTTGCGGTCGGAGATCTCGCCGAGGAACGACTTCGCCGACTTGGTGGACGGGACCTGCCCGGCAACCAGTTCGGTGATCACGTGGATGCGCTCGCTGCGAGCCCGGTCCGAGAGGGCGCCACGCAGTGCGGCAGCCTTCATCTTCTTGGGGGTGCGCTGCGAGTAGTCACGCGGCTGCGGGCCGTGGACGACGCCACCGCCGGCGAACTGCGGCGCACGGGTCGAGCCCTGACGTGCGCGGCCGGTGCCCTTCTGGCGGTACGGCTTCTTGCCACCACCGCGAACCTCGCCGCGGGTCTTGGTGGAGTGCGTTCCCTGACGTGCCGCAGCGAGCTGCGCGACGACGACCTGATGCATCAGTGCGATGTTCGCGGTCGTGTCGAAGATCTCGGAGGGGAGATCGACGGTGCCGTTGGTCTTGCCACCGGCAGCCTTGACGTCGAGGGTCAGCTTGGTTGCGGTCTCGGTCATGCCGACGCACCACCCTTCACTGCGGTCTTGACGATCACGAGGCCACCCTTGCGGCCGGGGATCGCACCCTTGATCAGCAGCAGACCGTTCTCGGCATCCACCTTGTGGACCGAGAGGTTCTGCGTCGTGATGCGGTCGGAGCCCATGCGGCCCGACATGCGCATGCCCTTGAACACGCGACCGGGGGTGGCACAGCCACCGATGGAACCCGGGCGACGGTGGACAGCCTGTGCACCGTGCGAGGCGCCCTGGCCGGCGAAGCCGTGACGCTTCATGGTGCCGGCGAAGCCCTTGCCCTTGCTGGTGCCGGTGACGTCGACGTATGCGCCGTCCTCGAAGACCTCGGCCGTGAGTTCCTGGCCGACCTCGTACTCGGAGGCGTCGGCAACGCGGAACTCGACGACGTGGCGACGCGGGGTGACGCCGGCCTTGGCGAACTGACCGGAAGTCGGCTTGTTCACCTTGCGGGGGTCGATGGCGCCGAACGCCAGCTGCACGGCGCTGTAGCCGTCACGCTCTTCGGTGCGGATCTGGGTGACGACGTTCGGCCCAGCCTTGACGACGGTGACCGGGACGACCCGGTTGTTCTCGTCGAAGACCTGGGTCATGCCGAGCTTGGTGCCCAGGATTCCCTTGATCTGATTAGTCATTTGATATCTCCGCTGCGTCTTCCCAAGCTCACTGGATGTTCACGTCGACGCTGGCCGGAAGGTCGATGCGCATGAGCGCGTCAACCGTCTTCGGCGTCGGGTCGAGGATGTCGATCAGCCGCTTGTGAGTACGCATCTCGAAGTGCTCGCGCGAGTCCTTGTACTTGTGCGGCGAGCGGATGACGCAGTACACGTTCTTCTCGGTAGGCAACGGCACCGGGCCGACCACGCGGGCCCCGGTACGGGTCACCGTCTCGACGATCTTGCGCGCTGACGCATCGATCGCCTCATGGTCATAGGCCTTGAGCCTGATGCGGATCTTCTGTCCCGCCACGCTTAGTGTCCTTTTCTTGCCGCGTTTCGTAGAACCCGAACGAGCCGGGGGCTACCTCGTCTGCACAGCCCTCGAGCTGAAACACGACACGAACATTGGAATGGCGACCGAGACATACTCGATCCGCTGCCGCTGTTCATGTGTCATGGTTCTCCGGTCCACGCGGTCGGGCGTGTCGCCCGGCCGTCCATTCCCGGGCCCCGGAATCATCTTCCAGGAGCCGCGGAAACCCGGACCGAATGCACCCGCGAGGGGTGCAAAGCTTGGGTACTGCTTCCGTCTTGCACTCGCCGTGACCAGGACTTTCGACCTGATGCTCGACGTTCATCCAGCCCGACTCGGGTCGCAACGGATCGCGTCCCGGTCAAGGCAACCCGATCAGTATGCCGTAGCGGACCCCAGAGTTCAAATCGCAGCCCCCTCGACGTCCGAGGTCAGCCGCCAAATCCGACACCAGGAACTTACCGCAGAGTAAGGTTTCGGCCATGACGACGACCCCCACCGCCACGTACCGAAGTTGGCAGAAGTTGCCCGCCAACGGATTCGGGCGCGCACTGTTCTCGATCGGCATGTGCGTGCGGGTCCCGTATTTCGCGACAGTGCTCCCCAGGGTGGAGCGCCTCGAGCCCGGCCGGTGCGAGGTCTCGGCCCCCAAGTGGTGGGGCGTCCACAATCACATCGGGACTTTCCACGCGATCGCTGCGTGCAATCTCGCCGAGGCCGCGATGGGCATGCTCGCCGAGGCAACGGTGCCATCGACGCATCGATGGATCCCCAAGTCGATGAACGTCCGCTACCTCACGAAGGCAGAGTCACGGCTGCGGGCGTACGCCACGCTCGAGGCGATCCCGGACTTCACCTCGATCACAGAGGGCACGGAACTGACGATTCCGGTCTCGATCACCGACCGCACAGGCGCGGAAGTCGTACGGGCCGACATCACCGTCTGGGTCACCCCCGCCTGACGCGGGGCTGCCCCGGTAGCCCCGCCAGACCTCCACGACCACGTGCCGCCCCCGCGCATGGCGCCCGATATATTTGATCCGATCCGATTGTTGCGCGCATCACACCAGCCCGGACCGGAGTCGGATTCACCAGGTCCGGTCGCGGCTGACCGAGGCGGGCACGCGCACCCCGCAGAGGAGTACCCATGACCCCGCCCGCAGCTCGCTCGGTCTCCCCCCGATCCGCGGGCAACCTCCGCCGTCGACCGCAGCTGTCCGACGACGTCGCGGTGCACGTGCGGAACGTGATCATGTCGGGTGGGGTTCGCCCCGGTGACTTCATCCGACTCGACGAGACCGCCGCGGAGCTCGGCGTGAGCGTCACCCCGGTGCGGGAAGCACTGCTGACCCTGCGCGGCGAGGGACTGGTCGAACTGGTCCCCCACCGTGGATACGTGGTCGCCCCTCTGAGTCGGGACGACGTCAACGACGTGTTCTGGCTGCAGGGCCGCATCGCCGAGGAGTTGGCCACCCGGGCCGTCGACTGCATGGACGACGACGTCGCCGCCGAACTGACCGACGTCAACGATCAGCTGCGGCGTGCGGTGGAACTCGGCGATGCCGCACGAATCGAAGAGCTGGAGTTCGCCTTCCACCGCATCCTCAACCGGCTCGCGGGCGCGCGGAAGCTCTCCTGGTTCCTGATGGGCGCCACCCGATACACGCCCGTTCACTTCTATTCGTCGGATCGGGAGTGGGGCGATGACGCGGTGGCGAGTCACACCCGCGTGATCAACGCCCTGGTCGCGGGCGACCGCGCCGCAGTCGCGGCCGAGACCCGTGCTCATTTCGACGACGGCGCAACGCGCCTGGTTCGACACCTGGAGTCGGTCGGAATCTGGGACTGACGCGTCGGGCTACCAGCGTCGAACGTCTCGCCCCCTGCTCGTGTGCCGCCCGGCGGGCTCGAAGCCGCATGGGGCTCGCGACGCTCGGCTGCCAGGTAACATTCCCGGGAAGCGGAGGGAGTACACGTGGACGGATGGACACGTGGACCCTGATTGGCGGTCAGCCATCCAACCCAGGTGAACTAGCGGAGTGTCGATGCCCATATTCCAGGACGCAGCTGTGTTGGTCGACGACGTCCACAAATCCTTCGGTGACGTCAAGGCCCTCCAAGGGGTCAGCTTCGAAGCCAAACGCGGAACGGTTCTGGGCATTCTCGGCCCCAACGGAGCCGGCAAGACCACTGCCGTCAAGGTGCTGTCGACGCTGCTGCGTCCCGACAGCGGGCGTGCGATGGTGGCCGGTCACGACGTCGTCGCGCACGCTGCGGAGGTCCGGCGGTCGATCATGATGACGGGCCAGTACGCCGCCCTCGACGAAACTCTCTCGGGGCGGGAGAACATCGAACTGTTCGGCCGTCTGATGGGTCTGGACCGCGGGTCCGCCAAGCAGCGCGCCCAGGCGCTGCTGGACGAGTTCGATCTGCTCGACGCCGGCAAGCGCGCCGTCCGCCACTACTCCGGCGGTATGCGCCGACGGATCGACATCGCGTGTGGCCTCGTCGTCCGTCCCGAAGTCGTGTTCCTGGACGAGCCCACCACCGGTCTCGATCCCCGCAGCCGTCAGGGCGTCTGGTCGCTCGTGACCGCACTCAAGGAACAGGGCATCACGGTGCTGCTGACCACGCAGTATCTCGAAGAGGCCGATCTGCTCAGCGACAACATCATCGTCATCGACCGGGGCGCGGTGATCGCAGAGGGCACCGCGGACCAGCTCAAGGCTCGGACGGGCGGCAGCTTCTGCGAGGTTGTCCCGCTCGATCCGCAGAAGTTGCCGTGGGCTGTGCATGCGCTGGGCAATCTCGTGCCTCCGGAGACCCGGGCCGAGATCGCCCCGGGCGACGACCGATTGTCGATCCCGGCACCCGACGGCGCCTCGACGTTGTCCGAGGCGCTGCGCCGACTGGACGCGGCCGGTATCGAGCTGGCCGACATCGCGCTCCGCCGCCCGTCGCTCGACGACGTCTTCCTGTCGTTGACCGGCCACTCGGCGCCGGAGAGCAGCCGATGACCTCGCCGGCGAAGAGCGCCGCCAACGGAATCGCGATGTCCGCGAGCGCCAGACAGTCCTCGCTGACGGTGTCGGCCAGGCGGATCGGCTCACATCGACGACCCGACCCCAACGGTTTCCAGCAGTGGCTCGCGCTGACCGGCCGGACCCTCAAGACGATGGCGAAGACGGGCGAACTCGCGGTGGCTCTCGTCGCGCCGCTGATCTTCACGATCGGTTTCTACCTTCCCCTGAAGTTCGTGATGAAGCTTCAGGGAATCGACTACGCCCAGTTCCTGATGCCGATCATCGTGCTGCAGGCCATGGCCTTCACCGCGATCTCGGCGTCCCAGCTCGCCTCGGTGGAAGCGCTGCACGGGCTGACTACGCGCTTGAAGACCATGCCGGTGGCCGGCCCGGTTCCGTTGCTGTCGCGGATGACGAGCGGCCTCGTCCGCTCAGCACTGTCCCTGACGGCCGCGCTGGGCTACGGCTACGCCATCGGGTTCCGCTTCAGTGCAGGCGTGGCCCAGGCCGCCTTGTTCTGCCTTTTCGCCTTGGCGATCAGCCTCGCCCTGTCACTCGGCGCCGACGCGATCGGGACGCTGTCGAAGTCGCCGGAGGCCACCGCGCAGGCACTGACATTGCCTCAGCTGATCCTCGGCATGCTGTCGTGCGGTTTCGTGCCCGAGACCGGTTTCCCCGAATGGATCCGTCCGTTCGTCCGTAATCAGCCGATCTCCCAGTTCTCGTACGCGATGCGTGACATGGCCGAGGGCGGGGTCCATACGTCGACCCTGTTTCCCGCGGTTGCCTGGTGTGTGGGGCTGATCGTGGTCTTCGCACCGTTGGCCGTGTGGGCGAGTTTGAGGCGAAAATGAGCGAGTTCCAGGAATCGACGATGACCTCCACGAACACTTCGGTGATCGCACCCGATGCGTTCGACTTTCCGGCGCCCACCCAGCCGTGGCCGGAGTCGTCGCTCCGAGCACTGTGGGGACACAGCCTCATCCAGTGCAAACGCCTGTTGACGCGCTGGTCGCGCGATCCGTCCACGATGATCCAGGCACTCCTGTACCCGGCGTTGACGCTCGTCATGTTCCGCATCGTCATCGGCAACACCGTCACCGCGGCGACCGGACAGGCCGCCATCTACGGCCAGGTCCCGATGATCATCCTGATCGGCGCCATGTTCGGGTCGATCGTCAGCGCGGTCGGACTGAAGGTCGAGCGCAAGACCGGCCTGCTGTCCCGATTCTGGACGCTGCCGATCCATCGGGCTGCCGGACTGGTCGGCCGAATGATGGCCGAGGCAATTCGTGTCCTGGTGACGACCATCGTGATCCTCATCGTGGGAATTGCGCTCGGATTCCGTCTCACCCAAGGCTTCCTGCCGAGCGTCCTGCTACTCATCCTTCCGATCATCTTCGGGATGGGGTTCGCCATGATGGTGACCGCTCTCGCGACGGTCTCCGGCGATGCGCCGTTGGTCGAGCTCGTCTCGATCGGCTGCACACTCCTGATGTTCTTCAACTCGGGATTCGTCCCTGTGATGGCATACCCGACATGGCTGCAACCGGTGGTCGCAGCGCAGCCGATGTCGTGTGCGATCGACGCGATGCGCGGGCTTGCCCTCGGTGGACCGGTGTTCATACCCGTGATGCAGACCTTGGCTTGGTCGCTCGGAATGATCGCGGTGTTCGTCTACCCGGCGATCCGCGGCTACCGGCGCGCCGCGGCCACCGGCTGATCCGCCCCGGCATTCGCATCTGGGTCCGTACCGGGAACCGGGCCGTCCGGAATCCATTCCACGTTCGCCCCGTCCAGGGCGCGGATGTGCGTTTCATCTGATATTTGTTTCAGTGAGTTCAGAGGGTTGGGTTTTCGTCCGCTGCGCTTCATCCCTCCCCTTTTCTGTTCTCCAGGAGCATCCGAATGGTTCTTCGGCGGCGTCCGGCGGCGAGATTCCTCGCGGCCGCGGCTGTGGTCTTCCTCGGCGCACTCGGTTTTCCACCGCCCGCCGCGACAGCGAATCCAGGGCTGGGCCGAGCCGACCTACCGTCGGCTCTCGCCTCGCCCATACCTCCCCCCGGCGCCAACGACTGGAACTGCCGCCCCACCGCGCGACACCCACGTCCGGTGATCCTCGTCCACGGCACCGGCATGGACATGCGCAGCTGGGGCACGCTGTCCCCCACATTGCAACGCGAGGGCTACTGCGTCTTCGCCCTGGACTACGGCCGGGCGACGGGCGCGTGGGGTCGCGGCGACATCCGTGCCTCGGCGCGTGAGCTGGCGGGCTTCGTCGATGCGGTCCGGGGACGGACCGGCGCCGCACAGGTGGACGTCGTCGGCCATTCCCAGGGCGGAACGATGACGAGACAGTACCTCCGGTTCGAAGGTGGTGCAGATCAGGGTGATCCGTCGCGCAACAAGATCCGCAGCCTGGTGATGCTGGGCCCCACGACACACGGCACGACGTTCGGCGGCCTGCAAACCTTCGTCGACGCCTTCACCTCGCTGCGACTCACCGACGAGCCGACCAACGAATGGCTCGCCGGCGTGGGCTTCGGGGTGGCCACGTATCAGCAGATGATCGGATCGAAGTTTCTCTCCGACCTCAATGCCGGCCGCGAGACGATGCCCGGTATCGACTACCGGGTCATCGCGTCCCGCAGCGACACGGTCGTCACGCCGCCCGAAGGGTCGTTCCTGGTCCCCGCCCCCGGGTCGTCCGTCCTCAACCAATGGATCCAGGACAGTTGCCCGGCGGCGAGCGTCTCGCATGTGGGGCTCCTCGACGATCCGCGCTCGGTCTTCCTGGTACGGCGAGCACTGGACCCGAGCCTGCCCGGCGCGGTCCACTGCTGACGTGAAACCCACAGGTGGCCGGTTCCCCTCCGGAATGATCGGTCACCTGTGCGTCCGGTCAGCGACGCAGGTATCGGTCGAGTTCCGGTCCGACCACCTCGAGTGCTGCCGGTGACAGCAGCTGCCGGTGTCCCACCGCGACCGGGACCACGTCGACCGATCCGCGGATGGAATCGCGCCAGCCTGCCACGCCGTCGGCTTCACCCATGTCCGCGCCGAAATAGAGCAGGTCTCCGTCGAAGTCACCCGGACGGTAGCGGTCGAGGAGACCGAACGAATGCGAGATGCTCTCGACAATGCGATCCCAACCCTGACCTGTGATCCGGTCGAACGGTGCCGGCAGTCCGCGCAGGATGGTGTCGACGCGCTCGACATCCAACTGTCGGAGCGCGACGTCTCCGCCGGCGAGTTCGGCCGCGAACTCACCGAGGAGGTCGGCCAATGACGGATCCTCGTACTCGGCGACGCCCGTCTCCGGATCTGCCACATGGCTGTCGAGCATGGCGAGGGTCTGCACCGTTTCGCCCATGCCCCGCAGCAGTACCGCCATGGCGTGGGCGATCGATCCGCCGAGGGACCAACCGATGAGGTGGTAGGGGCCGCTCGGCTGGACTCGCCGGATCCGATCGACGTACAGCGCGGCCCAGTCCTCGATGCTCGAGGGCAGCTCAATGTCTTCGCTCAGAGCGGGCGACTGGATCCCGTAGATCGGGCGGTCCTCGTGGACGTACCCGGCCAATCCGGCGAAGCCCCACGACAGCCCGGTAACCGGGTGGATGCAGAACAGTGGGTCCGAGGTTCCCGAGGCCCGCACCGGCAGCACCACTCCGAGGCCGGCGGCCTCGTCGTCGTCCAGGTCTGCGACGGTGTGCGCACCGGATTCGATCCGCGCAGCGATGCTCTCCACCGTGGGATCGACGAACATCCACTGCAGCGGCAACGCGACGTCGAGAGCGTCGCGCAGCGCGGACACGACGGTCACCGCGACGAGCGAATTGCCGCCGAGGTCGAAGAAGTCGTCGTCCAGACCGACCTCGTCGACCCCGAGCGCGTCCGCGAAGGCACAGGCCACCGCATTTTCGAGTGGCGTCACGGGAGCACGGAACTGCCGCGTCTCGGCCACCGGGGCCGGCAGTGCCTTGCGGTCGATCTTGCCGTTCACGTTCAGCGGAAGGGCGTCGAGTTCGACGAAGACCGACGGCACCATGTAGGACGGCAGGGCGGCCGCGAGGCTTGCTGCAAGTTCGGCGGTGTCGATCGGCGCGGTGCCCGTCGACGCGATGTACGCAACCAGCCGGTCGCCGGATCGGCCGTCGTTCCGCACGACGACCGCCGCCTCGGCGAGGTCGGTGCGCACCCGCAACGCCGCCTCGATCTCGCCGAGTTCGATTCGGAAGCCTCGCACCTTGACCTGGAAATCGGCGCGCCCGACGTAGGCGAGGGTGCCGTCGGTACGCCACGCGACGACGTCCCCGGTGCGGTACATCCGCTCCCCCGCCGGACCGTACGGGTCGGCGACGAATCGGTCGGCGGTCAGCGCCGGGCGGTCGAAGTAGCCGCGCGCCAACTGGGCACCGGCGAGGTACAGCTCGCCGGGCACGCCGACCGGGACGGGACGCAGTCGGTCGTCGAGGACGAGCAGTCGCGTATTCCATTCGGGTCCGCCGATGGGGACCGCGGACCCGGTTGTGTCCTCGACGCGCTGTGCCGTGACCGATACCGCGGCCTCGGTGGGTCCATAGAGGTTGAACAGGTCGGCGGTCCCCGCCGCCACGAAGCGTGCGGCGGTGTCGGCCGGCAGCACCTCGCCGATCGCGAGTACCCGGCGCAGTGTCTCGGGCAGCCGGTCCCCCGATTCGACGAGCAGCGCCTGCAGCATCGACGGGACTGCGTGCAGGGTCGTGACGCCCTCCTGACGCATCAGTGCGTTGAGGTAGGCCGGATCCCGATGGCCGTCCGGGGACGCCACGACGAGGCGTCCGCCCGACGTCAGTGCGGACCAGAACTCCCACACCGACAGGTCGAACGTTGCCGCGGTCTTGAGCAGCGCGGCGTCCGAGGCGTCGAGGCCGTATTCGGCGCGCTTCCATTCCAATTGGTTGACGATCGCCGCGTGGCTGACGGCGACGCCCTTGGGCCTGCCAGTCGAGCCCGACGTGAAGATCACGTAGGCGGTGTTCGCCGGTCGCAGCGGTGACGTGCGTTCGCGATCGGTGATGGGACTGGCGTCGAGTTCCGTGCCGTCGATGATGTCGACGTGCAGCACGGGGAGGTGCACAGGCATCTCGACGTCCTCGCGGGCGGTGGCCAGCACGCAGACCGGCTGCGCCGTCTCGAGGATATAAGCGGTGCGGTCCGCGGGATGGTCCGGGTCGATCGGCACATAGGCGCCGCCGGCCTTCGCGACGGCATACATGCCGACGAGCAGGTCGACCGAACGCCGCATTGCCAGCGCGACACGGGATTCCGGTCCGACGCCCATCCCGATCAGGCGACGGGCCAACCGGTTGACCCGCGCGTCGAACTCCGCGTACGAGAGCCGTTCGCCCGCCGCCACGAGGGCCGGGGCGTGGGGGGCGCCGGCGACCTGGCCGTCGAACAGATCGACCAGCGTGAGGTCGCTCCCGACCGGATGCCGGGTCTCATTCCACCGTCCGAGTACCTGGTCACGCTCGTCGACGTCGATCATCTCGAGGTCCCCGACCGATACCGACGCATCGGCGACGACACCGCGCAGGATCCGCGCATACATCTGCGCGAACCGGCGGACCGTCGCCTCGGTGAACAGGTCGGTCGCGTACGTGAAATCGACGCTGAAATCGGCCGGATCACCGTTCGCGTCCACGTTGTCGACGATCGTGGCGTGCAGGTCGAACTTGGCCAGTTCGAAGTCGACGTCGACCGGAGCAACCGCGAGTCCCGGAAGTTCGAGGACCTCGTTCTTCATGTTCTGGAAGGAGAAGCCCACCTGGAAGAGCGGATGTCGGGCCCGAGAGCGGACCGGGTTGACGACCTCGACGAGACGCTCGAACGGAACATCGTCGTTCGCGAAAGCGTCGAGATCGGTGCTGCGCACGCGTGCGAGCAGATCGACGAACGAGTCCCCGAGGTCGACCTCGACGCGCAGGGCGAGGGTATTGACGAACATGCCGATCAGGTCGTCGAGCGCGGCCTCACCGCGGCCCGCCACCGGGGTGCCGACGACGATGTCGCTGCTGCGCGACAGTCGCGCCAGCAATACCGCCAAAGCCGCGTGCATGACCATGAACGGGCTCGCACCGTGCTTGCGGCCCAATTCCACCAGGCCGCGATGTGTTTCGGCGTCGACCGAAGCTCCGACTGTCGCGCCGGTGTACGACTGCACGGCCGGCCGCGGGAGATCCGTGGGCAGATCGAGCTGATCCGGGATGCCCGCCAGCTTCGCCTTCCAGAAGGCGATCTGCTTCGCGATCAGCGAGTCCGGATCGCTCTCGGAACCGAGAGTCTCGCGCTGCCAGACGGCGTAGTCGGCGTACTGCACGTCCAGCGGAGCCCAGCCGGGAGCGGACCTGGTCGCCCGCGCGACGTACGCGGTCATGACGTCGCGAACCAGTGGTCCCATCGACACGCCGTCCGCGGAGATGTGGTGCACGACGAGCGCCAACACGTACGACGACGGCGACAGTTCGAACAGACGCGCCCGCAGTGGCACCTCGGCCGTCACGTCGAATGCAGTCAGCGCGATTGCGCTCAGCCGCTCGTTCAACGAGGCGGCGCCGACCTGCTCGGGCCCGAAGTCCCAGTCGGCCACCACATCCTGGACGGGGAGCACCGACTGGTACCCGACACCGCCGTGCTCGGGATACCGGGTACGCAGTGCGTCGTGTCTGGACACGACGTCGACGACCGCCTCTCGAAGCGCCTCGACGTCGAGGTCTCCGGTGAGCCGGACGGCGATCGGGATGTTGTTCACTGCCGACTCGGGCTCGAGGCGATTGAGGAACCACATCCGCTGCTGCGCGAGCGACAGCGGAATCCTGCCCTCGTGACGTCGTGCCACGAGTGCGTGCCGGACTGCACCGGTGAACGATTCCAAGCGTGCCGCAAGGGCTTCCACGGTGGAAGCATCGAACAACTCGCGGACGGGGACCCGTGTGTCGAGGGCCGCCCCGAGCCGTGCCACGAGCTTGGTCGCGACGAGCGAGTTTCCGCCGAGGTCGAAGAAGTCGTCGTCCAGGCCTGCCCGATCGACTCCCAACACGTCCACGAAAGCCTGCGCGACGAGCACCTCCGTCTCGGACACCGGGGCCCGGAATTCACGCGCCTCGAAGGTCGGTGCCGGCAGGGCCTGACGATCGAGCTTGCCGACTGCGGTGAGCGGTACCTCGTCCAGGACGATGATCGACGCGGGCACCATGTACGACGGCAGCAGCGACGCGACGTGCGCGGATATCGTGTCGGTGTCGACCCGGTCGGCGAGAACATACGACACCAGCGCGGTCTGCCCGGACGGCATCCGGTAACCGATCGTGGTCGCGAACGACACTCCGGGGCAGTCCGTCAACGCGCTGTCGATCTCGCCGAGTTCGATTCGGAAGCCGCGGACCTTGACCTGGAAGTCCGAGCGGCCGACGTACTCGATCGACATGTCGGTGGCGCCCGCCGCCGCTCCGCTCGGCAACGCGGTCCACCGAACGACGTCACCGGTGCGGTACATCCGTTCTCCCGCAGCGCCGTACGGGTTGGCCACGAACCGGTCCGCCGTGAGCGCGGCGCGCCCGTGGTAGCCGCGCGCGAGCGCACCCCCCGTCAGGTACAGCTCACCAGCGACACCACGGGGCGCCGGACGCAGTCGGGTGTCGAGGACGAGTGCGCCCACGCCGGGGACCGGCCCACCGACCGTGACGGGCTTGCCGGCGAACAACTCTCCTCGCGTCGAGATGATCGTGGTCTCGGTCGGACCGTACGCGTTGAAGAACTGCCGGTCCGGCGCCCAGGTCCCGACGAGTTCGGTGGTCGACGCGTCGCCGCCGACGGACAGCAGACGCAGGTCGTCGAGGCCCTCGGGGTTCATCGATCCGAGAACGGCGGGCGTGATGATCGCGACGGTCACCTTGCGATCGGCGAGCAGAGCATGCAGTTCCTCGCCGCCGAGGATCGTCGGAGGTACGACGACGAGCTCCGCACCCGCCGCCGCGGCGAGGGCCCACTCGAACACCGACGGGTCGAAGCTCGGCGAGCAGATGTGCAGCACACGATCCGACGCGGTCACCGAGTACAGCTCCACGGACTGATCCACCAGGCCCGACAGGCCACGGTGTGTCACCACGACGCCCTTCGGCCGGCCCGTCGAACCCGACGTGTAGATCACGTAGGCGGCGTGATCGAGCCGCAGGGGTCGCGTCCGGTCACGGTCGGCGACGGGCTGCGAGGAATGCCCGGCCTCGACGGCAGCCCGTTCGAGATCGTCGAGCGACCACCACGAGACCGCACCCGGCAGATCCGTGATCGAGTCGGCCACGGCGATACCCAGCGCCGCAGCGGAGTCCGTCACCATATGTTCGATTCGGTCCTCCGGATACGTCGGATCCACCGGCACGAAGGCAGCACCGGTCTTCGCGACCGCCCACACGCACAGCACCATCTCCCAGGAACGCGGGAACGACAGTGCGACGACGCTCTCCGGCCCGATGCCACGTGAGATCAGCTCACGCGCGAGAACACTCGAACGCTCGTCGAGGTTCCGGTACGTCAGTGTGATGTCGCCGCAGCTGAGTGCCGGAGCGTCGGGATCCGACGCCACGTTGCGGCCGAGAATCCCGGTCAGGGTCTCGAGTCGCGTCACCTCCGGTCCGGCGACGGCGGTGAGGGCCCCGAGTTCTGGATCCGAGAGCAGAAGCGCATCGCCCACAGGCACCGAGGCGTCGGCGACGAGCGAGTCGAGGAGCCGCACGAATCGCTCGCTGATCGAGACGACGGTCGAAGGGTCGAACAGGTCGGTGGCGTAGGTCATTTCGACCGACAGCCCTGCGCGATCGGAATCGGGGTCGACGACGTCCGAGACGGTTACCTGCAGATCGAACTTGGCGAGCGCGATATCGAAGTCGACACCCGACACGCTGAGCCCGGGCAGTTCCAGGGCCTGCCCCGCCACACCGCTCTGGAACGCGAGAGCGACCTGGAACAACGGGTGCCGTGCCTGCGAGCGTTCGGGGTCGAGGATCTCGACGAGGCGCTCGAACGGCAGGTCGGCGTGTTCGAAGGCGGCCAGGTCGGTGGACCGAACCTGCGCGAGCAGGTCGGCGAAGGACTGCCCGCCGTCGATCTCGGCGCGCAGGACCAGCGTGTTCACGAACATGCCGATCAGGTCGTCGAGCGCGGCCTCGCCTCGGCCGGCGACCGGGGTGCCGATCGCCACGTCCGAGGTGCCGCTCAGCCGTGCGAGCAGCACCGACAGCGCCGCATGCACCACCATGAACGGCGAGGCCGCGTGGGTGCGGGCGACGTCCTCGATCCGAGACCGCAGGTCGGAATCTATCGAGAACGTATGCGTGGCACCACCGTTGGATGCAACCGCGGGTCGCGGACGGTCCGACGGCAGGTCGAGCTGATCGGGCAGGCCTGCGAGCGCGGACGTCCAGTAGGCGGCCTGTCCCGCAATCACCGAGTCCGGGTCGTCCTCGCTGCCGAGAACCTCGCGCTGCCACAGCGCGTAGTCGGCGTACTGCACGTCGAGCGGCGCCCAACCGGGCGCCTCCCCCTGACTGCGGGCCGCGTAGGCCGTCATCACGTCGCGCGCGAGCGGGCCCATCGAGACGCCGTCGGCCGCGATGTGGTGCAGCACCAGGACCAGGACGAGCTCGGTCGGCGACAGTGCGAAAGCCCGAGCCCGGACCGGGAGTTCGGCGGTCAGGTCGAAGCCCGAGAGCGCCCACTCCTCGATACGGCCGGCCAATGCGCCGTCGCTGACCAGCTCGATCCCGAGATCGAAGTCGACGGCGTCCGGGCCGAGGATCTGCTGACTTCCGACTCCGTCGATGTCCGGGAACACCGTCCGCAGCGATTCGTGGCGGGCAAGGACGTCCTGCACCGACAGCGCGAGCGCCTCGGGATCCACGTCGCCCGACAGCCTGATTGCGAGCGGAATGTTGTTCACTGCGGACTCAGGCTCGAGCCGGTTCAGGAACCACATACGCTGCTGCGCCAACGACAACGGAATCCGCTCCGGACGACGACCGGCAACCAACGCCGCCCGCGCACCACCAGCCGACGACTGAACCAGCGCGGCAAGCGCCTCCACCGTCGACGCCTCGAACAACACCCGCACCGGCACCTGCGCATCCAGTGCCGCACCCAGACGGGACACCACCTGCGTACCCAGCAGCGAGTTGCCACCCAACGCGAAGAAGTCGTCGTCCAGACCCACCCGCTCGAGACCCAGGACCTCAGCGATCACACCCGCGACGATCTCCTCCGTCGGCGTCGTAGGCGCACGGAATGCCTTGGACTCGAACACCGGCTCCGGCAACGCCTTACGATCCAACTTGCCCGACGCATTCAACGGGAAAGCATCCAGGACCACGAACGTCTGCGGCACCATGTACGACGCCAGACTCGTCGCCAGAGCAGCCCTCGTGGCGTCCGCGTCGAACGAATCATCCGCCACCACATACGCGACCAACTGATCATTCTTGACCAGCACCACCGACTGCGAGACCTCAGGCCGATCGAGGAGCGCCGTCTCGATCTCCCCCAGCTCGATCCGCAGACCACGCAACTTCACCTGGAAATCGGTGCGGCCCAAATACTCCAGCTCACCCGAAGCATTCCACTTCACCAGGTCGCCCGTGCGGTACATCCGCTCACCGGACACCGACAGCGGGTTCGCCACGAACCGATCCGCCGTCAAATCCGCCCGCGAAACATACCCGCGCGCCAACTGCACACCCGCCAGATACAACTCACCCGGAACACCCACCGGCACCGGCGACAGCCGCCCATCCAACACGAACAACTGCGTATTCCACACCGGCGCACCGATCGGCACACCCGTGGTATCGGCAGCCGTGACCTCGTGGAACGTCACATCCACCGCAGCCTCGGTCGGGCCGTACAAATTGTGCAGCGCCGCACCCGAGATCGACCGGAACCGATCCGCAGTCTGCGCCGGCAACGCCTCACCGGAGGCAAACACGTTCCGCAACGTCGACACACTCTTCGCTGCCGGCTCCGCCACGAACACCGACAACATCGACGGCACGAAATGCGCGGTCGTCACACCGTGATCGACCATGGCATTCGCCAGATACGCCGGATCCCGATGACCATCCGGAGCCGCCACCACCAAACGCGCACCGGTCTGCAACGGCCAGAAAAACTCCCACACCGACACATCGAACGTGAACGGCGTCTTCTGCAACACCACATCATCAGCACGCAAACCGTACTCGGCCTGCATCCACACCAAACGATTCACAATCGCCGCATGCTCGACCGCCACACCCTTCGGCCGACCCGTCGAACCCGACGTGAAAATCACGTACGCCACATTCGAACCACGCAACGGAGCAACACGATCCGCGTCCGACAGTGGCGCGTCCGAATACTCCGAGACATCGGTGTCGTCGAGGTTCACGACGGAGACAGACCTCTCCCCCACAATCTCGAACCCGTCTCGCGCAGTCGACAACACCAACGCGGGCGCAGCAATGTCGAGGATGTAGCCATTGCGATCGGCCGGTTGATCCGGATCGATCGGAACGTAGGCGCCGCCCGCCTCGAGCACCGCGTACATGCCCACCAACAGATCCAACGAACGCCGCACGCCGAGGCCGACGAGCGAGTCGGGTCCGACACCGCGATCCACCAGCAGACGGGCCGTCCGATGCACTCGCGCAGCGAACTCGCCGTAGCTCAGCGCCTCGCCCTCGAACACCAACGCCGTCGCGTCCGGCGTCCGCGCCACCTGCGCCTCGAACAGACCCACCAACGTGTCATCCGAAACCGGGTGAGACGTCGCGTTCCACTCCTCGACCACCAGTGACCGCTCGGCATCCTCGAGCAACTCGATATCGCCGACGAGGATCTCGGGGTCCGTGACGACCGAGCCGAGAAGGCGCACGAACCTGTCTCCGAACGCGTGCATCGACGGTGCGTCGAACAGATCCGTCGCGTACGTGAGCGCGACCGTGTAGGCCGACTCGTCCGATGCCTCGAGCACCGTGACCTGAAGATCGAACTTGGCTGTGGCGGAGTCGAACTCGACCTCGGAGACCGCGAGGTCGCCGAGCGCGAACTCAGCCTTCCCGAGGTTCTGGAAGGTGAGCATCACCTGGAACAAGGGATGACGCGATTGTGAGCGTGCCGGATCGAGGATCTCGACCAGACGCTCGAACGGCACGTCCGCGTGCCCGAACGCCGCGAGATCCGACGATCGCACCTGCGTCAGCAACTCGTCGAACGACGCTCCCGGCTGCACATCGGCGCGCAACACCAAGGTGTTCACGAACATGCCGATCACGTCGTCGAGCACCTGCTCGCCCCGACCCGCCACGGGAGTACCGACCGCGATGTCCGACGTCCCGCTCAGGCGCGCCAAGAGCACCGACAGCGCCGCATGCACCACCATGAACGGCGTGGCGGCGTGCTGGCGGGCGAACTCGTCGATCGCTGCCGACAGGTCGGCGTCGAGACCGAACCGGTGCGTGGCACCGCGGTTCGTCGCGATCGCGGGGCGCGGACGGTCCGCGGGCAGATCGAGCTGGTCCGGAAGGCCCGTCAGGGCCTGCGTCCAGTAGCCGATCTGCCGCGACATCGCCGAATCCGGATCGTTCTCGGCACCGAGAACCTCCCGCTGCCACAGCGTGAAGTCGGGGTACTGCACCGCGAGCGGTTCCCAGGTGGGCTCGACTCCCGCGGAGCGGGCAGCGTAGGCCACCATCACGTCTCGCGTCAGCGGACCGATCGAGAAGCCGTCGGCCGCGATGTGGTGGACGACGAAGACCAACGCGTGCTCGGTCGGCGACACCGCGAGCAGCGCGGCCCGCAGCGGGATGTCGACGGTGAGATCGAATCCGGTCCCCAGCAGAGCGGCGACCCGGTCGAGAAGGCCGTCCGCCGAGACATTCTCGATGGGAAGCAGTTCGCCGATCTCGGTCGACGGACGGACCACCTGGTAGCCGACACCGTCGATGTCCGGGAACACGGTCCGCAGCGACTCGTGCCGACTCACGACATCCGTCACGGCCGACTGGAGCGCCGCGACATCGAGCGATCCGGTGAGCCGGATCGCGACGGGAACGTTGTTCACCGTCGACTCGGGCTCGAACCGATTGAGGAACCACATCCGCTGCTGCGCGAGCGCCAGAGGAATCCGCTCCGGGCGCGGGCCCGCCACGAGTTCCTTGCGGGAAGCCCCCCGGGATTCGCCCGCGACCTGCGCTGCGAGCGCCTCCACGGTCGAGGACTCGAACACCGTACGCACCGGAATCTGCACGTCGAGAGCGGAGGACAGTCGGGAGACCACCTGCGTCGCGACGAGGGAGTTTCCGCCGAGTTCGAAGAAGTCGTCGTCTCGGCCCACGCGGTCGACGCCGAGTACGTCGACGAAGACTGACGCGACGAGTTCCTCGGTGGTCCCGACCGGTGCGCGGAATTCGCGCGCCTCGAAGATGGGCGCGGGCAGCGCCTGTCGATCCAGCTTGCCCACCGGGGTCAATGGGATCTCGTCGAGCAGCATCACCGTCGCCGGCACCATGTGGCGCGGCAGCGACCGGCCCACGAATTCGGGAAGCACGGATGTGTCGAGCGAACGCCCCGGAACGGCGCGTACGTAGGCGGCGAGAACCTTGCTGCCCGTGTCGGATTCGTGCGCGATGACCGCAGCGAAGTCGACGTCGTCGTGCGAGGCGAGGACCGTCTCGATCTCGCCGAGCTCGATGCGGAAACCGCGGATCTTGACCTGGAAGTCGGAGCGGCCGACGTACTCGATCTGCTGCTCGGCATTCCACCGCACCACGTCGCCGGTGCGGTACATCCGGGTGCCCGGCTCACCGAACGGGCAGGCGACGAATCGCTCGGCAGTGAGCGCGGACCGGTCGTGGTAGCCACGCGCGACGCCCGGGCCCCACGCGTACAGTTCGCCGGCGACACCGACCGGTGTCGGGCGGAGTCGATCGTCGAGCACGACCAGCGACATGCCCTGGGTCGGGCCGCCGATCGTGATCGGCTGTCCGGGAACGAGGGGGTCCGAGATCGCCGTCATGATCGTGGTCTCGGTGGGACCGTAGCCGTTGAAGAACCTGCGGCCGGAGACAGCCCACCGCGCCACCAGGTCCGGAGGGCACGCTTCACCGCCGACGACGACGTCGAGGAACGTGTCCAGACCCGTGGGGTCGACGGAGGCCAGCGCAGCAGGAGTCACGAATCCGTGGGTGACCTGTTGCGTGGTGATGAGTGCTGCCAGTTCCTCGCCGCCGTACACCGTGGGTGGCGCGATCACCATCGTCGATCCCGCGCCCACCGCAAGGAGCAGTTCGAGGACGGAGGCGTCGAAGCTGGGCGAGGCGAAGTGCAGGGTCCGCGATTGCGGGGTGAGTTTGTACCGCTGCACCTGTTCGGCACAGAAGTCCCCGAGGCCCGCCTGGGTGACCACGACACCCTTGGGGCGCCCTGTCGAACCGGACGTGTAGATGACGTAGGCGGCGTCGGTGTCGGTCAGGGTCCGGGTGCGGTCGGCGAAGGAGATCGGTTCCGGTGAGCGCTCCGCGAGGGCGCGTTCGAAGTCGTCACCCAGCACCATCCATTCGACCGCGCCGGGGAGGGAAGCGTGAGCCTCGGCGGTGGTCAGGCCCAGGACTACTCCGGAGTCCGCCACCATGTGGGAGACACGGTCGGCCGGATAGTTCGGATCGATGGGCACGTACGCGGCACCGGACTTTGCGACACCCCAGACCGCGGACACCGATTCGATCGAGCGGGGTACGGCGATGGCCACCGAGTCGCCCGGGCCGATGCCACGCTCGATGAGGATGCGAGCGAGCCGCGAGGACCAGGCGTCGAGGTCGGCGTAGCTGCGGGAGCGGTCTCCGTCGACCAGGGCGGTCGCTGCCGGGGCCCGTTCGACGGCGGCTGCCAGCAACTGCGGCAACGTCCGTGTCCGGGTACGACTCCGTCGCGCGGGTCGTTCCCGACGCTCGGGGCGCGGGCGGCGCGCCCGCTTCCCCTCGTTACCGTCCGTTCCCTGCAGCTCCCGACCCTGCTCGCTCATGCGTTCCGAACACCTCGTGTACCGCTCGTCGGCATCTCACAACGCACCACAGTGACTCATTCCTCACATCGACATCGCCCAGAACAAACCATCATTATCGCCTCACACCGACCACGCGTTCGCGCCGGCAACGACACGTCGGACGTCCGGGGCGCCCTCCGAGCCTTCGCCGTCGGTGAGCACCAGGACGTCCAGGTCCTCGAGTTCTTCCACGTCGAGCGCCTGTGCGCAGGCATTCGACACGAATGCGTGGGTCACCCATTCGTCGGCCAGAACGTCGGTGACGTTACTGTCCGAGGCTTCGGTGACAACGGTCACCGCGCCCGTCGTGGCCGCCAGCAGCAGCTCCGTGACGGCCCAGATACTCGTCAGCGGTTCGAGGCATACGGTCCTCGACTCGTAGGTGACCTCGTACGTGGCGCGGTCCCGTTCGGCCAGCGCCACCGCGTGTCCGTGACTGAGGACGAGTGAGTTGTCGGCCAGGGTGACGGCCGGATCGCTCGCCTCGAGCAGGCGGGTCCGCTCGGAGTACGAGACGGGCCTGCCGGGCTGCTCTTCGATCCGCGCCAGGTCGGCCGCGTCGTCGAGCACGATCCATTCGACGCCCTCGTGGTCGGCGTCCCGGTAGCGGGAATCGGTGATCCCCACCTTCGCCGGAAGATCGGAGACGAACGATTCCCGAGTGATGGCAGTGTCGATCGGCGCGAGTGCTGCGCCCGACTTGAGCACCGCCCACGCCGCGATCACGGCGTCGGCGGATCGTGTGAGGGCAACCGGCACCCGGTAGCCGGGCCCCACACCCTCCGCGATGAGAACGCGCGCCAGCCGCGACGACCGTTCGTCGAGTTCGCTGTAGCTGATCTCGGTTCCGTCGTCCGAGATCGCCGGGGCCTCCGGATCCGCCTCGACCACCGTCGCCAGTACCTGCGGAAGGGTGCTGGTGCTGGGTACGACCGCCCCCGCAGGATCCGCTGCGGCGGACTGCGGTGCGGAGAACCCCGGCAGGACTCCGCGTTCATCCTCGGACACGATCTCGATGTCACCGACGACGGCCTTGCGGTCGTCGACGATCGCTTCGAGGATCCGAACGAAACGCTGTCCCAACGTCACGACGGTCGCCTCGTCGAACAGGTCGGTGGCGTACGTCAGGATCGCCTCGAGGTTGCCCGAATCTGCCGGAATCAGCGTCAACTGCAGGTCGAACTTCGCGGCCCGCTCCGCATCCGGGACGCTGCTGACGGTCAGGCCGGGCAGTGCGAGGTTCGCCTGCTGCTGGTTCTGGAACGACAGCACCGTCTGGAACAGCGGATGCCGGGCAGACGAGCGGTCCGACGAGACGGCCTCGACCACGCGCTCGAACGGCAGGTCGGCATTGGCGAAGGCGGACAGGTCCGTCTCCTTCGCCCGCGCCAGCACGTCCGTGAACGTCATGGACGACGCCAGTTCGGTGCGCAGCGCAAGCGTGTTGACGAACATGCCGACGAGGTCGTCGAGCGCCGCGTCACCACGACCGGCGACCGGCGTACCGACCGTGACGTCCCACGTGCCGCTCAGTCGCGCGAGGAGGACCGCCAACGCACTGTGGGCCACCATGAACAGCGAGGAGCCCTCGGCGCGCGCCAACGATTCGAGTGCCGTGTGGAGTTCGGCGGGAATCGTGAACTCGGTCTCGGCGCCGCACATCGACGCGACCGCAGGGCGGACCCGGTCGGTCGGCAGTTCGAGCTGATCCGGTGCGCCCGCGAGGGCGCGCACCCAGTGTTCGAGCTGACGGGCCGCGACGCTTCCCGGCTCATCGGTGGAGCCGAGCACCTCACGCTGCCAGAGCGCGTAGTCCGCGTACTGCACCGGAAGTGGCGCCCACTGCGGCATGTCGCCCTGCACCCGTGCCGCGTACGCCGCGACCAGATCCCGTGCCATCGGTGCCATCGAGACGCCGTCGGCACTGATGTGGTGCACGACGAACGCGAAGACATGCGTGGACTCGTCGAGCCGGAACAGGCCGGCCCGCAACGGCACCGCGCTGCGCACGTCGAAGCCCTGCCCGACGAGGTCCATCACTTGGCGGTGCACTGCCGAGGCGTCCACCGCGACGGGGGTGAGATCGAACTCGACGTCGTCTGCCGCGACGATCGCCTGGTGGGGCCCCTCCGCGTCCTCCGGGTAGAAGGTGCGCAGCGACTCGTGGCGCACCAGCACGTCCCGCAGGGCGGCGTGCAGTGCGCCGACGTCGAGCGATCCCGTCAACTGCATCGCGAGCGGAATGTTGTAGCTGGTGGACTCGGGATCGAGCCGGTTCAGGAACCACATACGCTGCTGCGCCAACGACAACGGAATCCGCTCCGGACGCGGACCGGCAACCAACGCCGCCCGCGCACCACCACCAGCCGACGACTGAACCAGCGCGGCAAGCGCTTCCACCGTCGACGCCTCGAACAACACCCGCACCGGCACCTGCGCATCCAACGCCGCACCCAGACGCGACACCACCTGCGTACCCAGCAGCGAGTTACCACCCAACGCGAAGAAATCGTCGTCCAGACCCACCCGCTCGAGACCCAGGACCTCAGCGATCACACCCGCGACGATCTCCTGGGTCGGCGTCGTGGGCGCACGGAAGGCCTTGGACTCGAACACCGGCTCCGGCAACGCCTTACGATCCAACTTGCCCGACGCGTTCAGCGGGAACTCATCGAGCACGACGAACACCCCAGGCACCATGTACGACGCCAGACTCGTCGCCAGCGCTGCCTTCGTGGCGTCCGCGTCGAACGAATCGTCCGCCACCACATACGCGACCAGCTGATCATTCTTGACCAGCACCACCGACTGCGAGACCTCAGGCCGATCGAGCAGCGCCGTCTCGATCTCCCCCAGCTCGATCCGCAGACCACGCAGCTTCACCTGGAAGTCGGTGCGGCCGATGTAGTCGAGCTCGCCCGCACTGTTCCAGGACACCAGGTCGCCTGTGCGATACATGCGAGACCCGTTCGTAGCAAATGGATTCGCCACGAACCTGTCCGCCGTCAGATCACTCCGGCCGACGTACCCGCGCGCCAACTGCACACCCGCCAGATACAACTCACCCGGAACACCCACCGGCACCGGCGACAGCCGCCCATCCAACACGAACAACTGCGTATTCCACACCGGCGCACCGATCGGCACACCCGTGGTATCGGCAGCCGTGACCTCGTGGAACGTCACATCCACCGCAGCCTCGGTCGGGCCGTACAAATTGTGCAGCGCCGCACCCGAGATCGACCGGAACCGATCCGCAGTCTGCGCCGGCAACGCCTCACCGGAGGCAAACACGTTCCGCAACGTCGACACACTCTTCACGGCCGGCTCGGCCACGAACACCGACAACATCGACGGCACGAAATGCGCGGTCGTCACACCGTGATCGACCATGGCCTTCGCCAGATACGCCGGATCACGATGACCGTCCGGAGCCGCCACCACCAGACGCGCACCGACCTGCAACGGCCAGAAGAACTCCCACACCGACACATCGAACGTGAACGGCGTCTTCTGCAACACCACATCACCAGCGGTCAGCCCGTACTCGGCCTGCATCCACACCAGACGATTCACAATCGCCGCATGCTCGACCGCCACACCCTTCGGACGACCCGTCGAACCCGACGTGAAAATCACGTACGCGACGTTCGAACCACGCAGCGGAGCAACACGATCCGAGTCCGCGACCGGAGAATCCGAGAACCCCGACACGTCGAGGGAATCCAGTTCGACAATCCGTGCCGCCGCCGGAAGGTCGGACGCCTCCCGCGACGTGGACAGCACGAGGGCGGGATTCGCGGTCTCGAGGATGTAGCCGTTGCGCTCGGCCGGTTGGTCCGGATCGAGCGGAACATACGCGCCGCCCGCCTCGAGCACCGCGTACATGCCCACCAACAGATCCAACGACCGCCGCATCCCCAGACCGACGAGCGAGTCGGGGCCGACGCCCTCCCCGATGAGGAACCGGGCCGTGCGGTGCACCCGTGCCGCGAACTCGCCGTAGCTCAGCGCCCCACCCTCGAACACCAACGCCGTCGCGTCCGGAGTCCGCGCCACCTGCTGCTCGAACAGATTCACCAACGTGGCATCCGGGACCGGCTGCGAGGTCGCGTTCCACTCCTCGACCACCCGTGACCGCTCGACGTCGTCGAGCAACTCGATGTCGCCGACGAGCACCGACGGCGCGGACGTCACCGCGGACAGGATGCGCAGGTAGCGGTCGCCGAAGACACGCATCGTATCGGCGTCGAACAGGTCCGTCGCATAGGTCAGATCGATCGACAGCGCACCAGAGTCGGACTCGGTGACGGTGACCTGAAGATCGAACTTCGCGGTCGCGGAATCGAAGTCGACCTCCGAGACCCCGAGCCCGCCGAGCTCGAACGCGGTGAGACCCAGGTTCTGATACGTGAGCATCACCTGGAACAGCGGATGACGGGACTGTGAGCGTGCCGGATCGAGGACCTCGACCAGCCGCTCGAACGGCACGTCCGCGTGCCCGAACGCCGCGAGATCCGACGAGCGCACCTGCGACAGCAACTCGTCGAACGACGAACCGGCGTCCACCTCGGTCCGCAGGACGAGGGTGTTCACGAACATCCCGACGACGTCGTCCAGAGCGGCGTCACCGCGACCTGCGACCGGGGTGCCGACAGCGATGTCCGACGTGCCACTCAGGCGTGCCAACAACACCGACAGCGCCGCGTGCACCACCATGAACGGCGTGACACCGCGCTCACGCGCGAGCTCGACGACGGCGGACTGCAGGGCGGCCGGGACCTCGACGGTTTGGCGGGCGCCGCGATAGCCCGCGACGGCCGGTCGCGGACGGTCGGTGGGCAGGTCCAGCTGGTCCGGGAGACCCGCGAGCGCCTGCCTCCAGTAACCGAGCTGCCGCGAGATCGCCGATTCCGGATCGTCCTCGGACCCGAGAACCTCGCGCTGCCACAGGGTGTAGTCGGCGTACTGCACCGCGAGCGGGGCCCACGCCGGAAGCTGACCGTCGACCCGCGCCGCGTACGCCGCCATGACGTCGCGGATCAGCGGACCCATCGAGAAGCCGTCGGCGGCAATGTGGTGGACGACGAGAACGAGCACATGCTCGGTCGCGGAGGTCGCGAACAAACGCACCCGCACGGGAACATCGACGGTGAGGTCGAATCCGGCCGTCACCAGATCTTCGATGCGCGAAGCGATCTCGGCCTCCGCGACTGTTTCCGAGGCGACCGCTGTCGCGACGTCCGCAGTGGGGCGGATCGACTGGTAGCCCACCCCGTCGACGTCCGGGAAAACGGTGCGCAGCGATTCGTGGCGGTCCAGGACGTCGCCGATCGCCGCGGAAAGAGATGCGACGTCGAGGTCACCGGACAGGCGGATGGCCAGCGGAATGTTGTTCACCGCGGACTCGGGCTCGAGGCGGTTCAGGAACCACATGCGCTGCTGCGCGAGCGACAGCGGAATCCGGTCCGGTCGCGGGCCGGCCACGAGCGGTGTCGTCGCGGCGTCCGTCGATCCGGAGACGCGTGCGGCGAGCGATTCGACGGTCGACGCGTCGAACAGAACGCGCACAGGAACGGTCGTGTCGAGGGCTGCGCCGAGGCGAGCCGCGACCTGGGTCGCGAGGAGCGAGTTGCCGCCGAGCGCGAAGAAGTCGTCGTCCCGGCCGACTCGGTCGACACCGAGAACATCGGCGAACACAGATGCCACCGTTTCCTCGACCGGAGTTGCCGGGGCGCGGAACTGCCGCGCCTCGAACTCGGGCTCCGGCAGGGCCTTCCGATCCAGCTTGCCGCTACCGGTGAGCGGCAGACGATCGAGGACCATCACCACAGCGGGCACCATGTACGCGGTGAGCGAGCGGGCCGCGAACTCGGTGACCTCGGCCGCGTCGATCGACCGGCCGGCGGCAGCCACCACGTACGCAACGAGCTGGTCCCGCACCACGACGGCAGCCACCTGAGCCACCGTGTCGTGCGCCGACAGCACCGCTTCGATCTCACCGAGTTCGATGCGGAATCCGCGCAGCTTCACCTGGTCGTCCGCGCGACCCACGTACTCGAGCACGCGATCGAGCGTCGTGCGCACGACGTCGCCCGTGCGGTACAGGCACGATCCCGGTTCGCCGAACGGATTCGCCACGAAGCGTTCCGCGGTCAGGGCGGGACGCCCGAGGTAGCCGCGGGCCACACCGGCGCCGGCGAGGTACAACTCCCCCGGCACGCCGGCGGGAACGGGACGCAGGCGAGCATCGAGCACGTAGGCGGCGGCGCCGCGGATGGCGCGGCCGATCGTGACGGGTTCCCCGGGAACGAGGGCGTCGGAGATGTTGGACGCGACGGTGGCCTCGGTGGGGCCGTACGCGTTGAACATCTTTCGGCCGGGAGCCCAGCGCGTGACGAGTTCGGGCGGGCATGCCTCGCCGCCGACGACGACGGTACGCAGCGCGTCCAGACCCGCCGGGTCCACCGACGCCAGTGCGGCCGGTGTGACGAAGGCATGGGTGACCTGCTGCGCACGCAGGAGTTCGGCCAGCTCGGGACCGCCGTAGATCGAGGTCGGCGCGATCACCATCGTCGCGCCGGCACCGAACGCCATCAGCAGCTCGAGAATGGACGCGTCGAAGCTCGGCGACGCGAAATGCAGGGTCCGGGAATCAGACCCGATGCCGTACCGCTCCACCTGCTCGGCCGCGAACGCCGCCAGGCCGGCGTGCGTCACGACGACGCCCTTCGGGACACCCGTCGAACCCGACGTGTAGATGACGTACGCGGAATCGGCGACACGCAGCGGCCGGACACGATCGGCATCGACCACGGGCGCGGCGGACTGCGCGGAGACCTCGGCGACGGTCGCGGACTCGTCGACGACGATCCACGGCAGCGTCGCGGGCAGGGAGCCGACAAGCGCGGCGACGGTGATGCCCAGGAGCGCACGCGAATCCGAGACCATGTGCGCGACGCGGTCGGCCGGGTAGTTCGGGTCCACCGGCACGAACGCGGCACCCGTCTTGGCGACGGCCCACACCGCGGTGACGGATTCGATCGACCGGGTGAGCGCGACCGCGACCACGGTCTCCGGCCCGGCGCCGCGCGCGATCAGTGCGCGGGCCAGACGCGAGGACCGGTCGTCGAGGTCGCGGTAGGTGACGGTGTCGTCGCCGGAGACGAGAGCGGTCCTGGCCGGATCCGAGTTCGCTGCGGCGGCAAGGATCTGCGGCAGCAGCAGCGACTCCGTGCCTCCGTCGTCGGCCTTCGCGGTCAGCGCGGACGTCTCCGCGTCGTCGAGCAGATCGATGTCGCCGACCGGGACGGCGGCATCGGCGGTGACGGCGTCCAGCACGCGGATGAAGCGGTCCGCGAACGTACGCATGGTCGACGCGTCGAACAGGTCGGTTGCGTATGTGAGGTCCACGTCCAGACCCCCGGTCGCCGAATCCGTTTCGGCGACGGTGACGGCCAGGTCGAACTTCGCGACCGCCGCATCGAAGTCGACGCCCGACACCGTGAGGTCTCCGAGCGCGAGTTCGGTCCGGTCCATGTTCTGGAACGACAGGACCACCTGGAACAGCGGGTGGCGGGCCTGCGAACGGGCCGGGTTCAGCACCTCGACCAGTCGCTCGAACGGCACGTCCGCGTTGCCGAACGCCGCAAGGTCGGTGTTCCGCACCTCGACGAGCAGGTCGGCGAACGGACGATCGGCACGGACGTCGGCGCGCAGTACGAGCGTGTTGACGAACATCCCGACGAGGTCGTCCAGCGCAGCCTCACCGCGACCCGCCACCGGAGTGCCGATCGCGATGTCGGTGGTACCGCTGAGCCGCGCCAGGACCACCGCCAGTGCCGCGTGCACGACCATGAACGTCGAGGCGCCATGTTCACGCGCGATCGCATCGATCCGCGAGGATACGTCCGCATCGATCGAGAAGCGATGTGATGCACCGGAATTAGTCGCCGCGACAGGGCGAGGGCGGTCCATGGGCAGGTCGAGACGGTCGGGCAGATCCGCGAGCGCCTCTCGCCAGAATTCCACCTGCTGTGCGACAACCGATTCGGGGTCGTCCTCGCTACCCAGGGCGTCGCGCTGCCACAGCGCGTAGTCGGCGTACTGCACGGCGAGGGGCGCCCAGGTCGGCGCGGCCCCGGCCGACCGAGCGGCGTACGCCCCGACGATGTCGCGCGTGAGCGGGCCCATCGAGAATCCGTCGGCGCTGATGTGGTGCACGACCACCACCAGCACGTGCTCGGTGGGCGTGACCGCGAGGAGTCGCATCCGGAACGGGACGGCCGCGGTGACGTCGAATCCCCGCGAGATCGTCTCGGCCACCGCACCGGCAACCTCCGATTCGCTCACCGTCTCGGCGGTGAAATCGACGGCGACCCGGTCGGCCGGCAGGATCACTTGACTTGCGGTGCCGTCGATCTCGGGAAAGACGGTGCGGAGCGACTCGTGGCGTTCGATCACGTCCGACACGGCGACGCGGAGGGCGTCGACGTCGAGGGCTCCGGTGAGCCGGATCGCGACGACGATATTGTTTGCCGCAGAATCGGTGTCGAAGCGGTTGAGGAACCACATCCGCTGCTGTGCCATCGACAGTGGAACGGTATCGGGACGGTCCTGCGCCACCAGCGGTGCCCGGGTGGCGCCACCGGCTGCGACTGCCCCGTCCACCAGGGCGGCGAGCCGCGCGACGGTGGGAGCATCGAAGAAGTCGCGCACGTCGATGCGGATGCCGAGGTCCGCGTTGATGCGCGCGACCACGCGGGTGGCGCTGAGCGAGTTACCCCCGAGCGCGAAGTAGTCGTCGTCGACACCGATGCGGTCGGTGCCGAGGACGTCCGCGAACGTCGCGGCGAGTGTCTCCTCGGTGGGAGTGCCGGGAGCGCGGTACTCACTGGCCAGTGACGAGAAGTCCGGTGCGGGGAGGGCCTTGCGGTCCAGCTTTCCGCTCGCGTTGAGAGGGAACTCGGCCAGCGCGACGAACAGCGACGGCACCATGTACTCGGGCAGACGCGCACTCACGGCAGCCGCCAACTCGTGGCGGTCGACGTCCGCGCCGCCGTCGGTGACGAGGTACGCGACGAGATGGTCGCCCAGGTCGGCGTCGGAGTGCACCACGACGACGGATTGCGAGACCGCCGGATGCCCCAGAAGGGCCGACTCGATCTCGCCGAGTTCGATGCGCAGACCGCGCAGCTTCACCTGGAAGTCGGTGCGGCCGATGTACTCGAGCTCGCCTGACCTACTGACCTTGACGAGGTCACCCGTCCGGTACATGCGGTCGCCGGGGGCGCCGTACGGGTCGGCGACGAAGCGGTCGGCCGTCAGATCCGGCCGTTGCAGGTAGCCGCGCGCCAACTGCACGCCCGCGAGGTACAGCTCGCCCTCGGTGCCGGCGGGGACGCGGCGAAGTCCCTCGTCGAGCACATACAGGTCGGTGTCGGCGACCGCGGCACCGATCGGAACCGTCGCCTCGTCGTCCGCGGTGACCTCGTGGAAAGTGACGTCGACGGCGGCCTCGGTGGGTCCGTACAGGTTGTGCAGCGCGGCACCGGAGATCGCCCGGAAGCGGGCGGCGGTCTGCGGCGGCAATGCCTCCCCGGACGCGAACACGTTCTGCAGCGTCGTGACGGTCGCCGCAGTCGGTTCGGTTACGAACACCGACAGCATCGACGGCACGAAATGCGCGACGGTGACGCCGCGTTCGACCATCACCCGGGCGAGGTACGCCGGGTCCCGGTGGCCGTCGGGTGCCGCGATCACCAGGCGTGCACCGGCCTGCAGCGGCCAGAAGAACTCCCACACCGACACGTCGAAGGTGAATGGCGTCTTCTGCAGCACCACGTCTGCGCCGGACATGGGGTACATGTGCTGGCGCCAGCGCAGGTTGGCGACGATCGCGCCGTGCCCGACTGCGACACCCTTGGGGCGGCCCGTGGAACCGGAGGTGAAGATGACGTACGCGAGGTTGTCCCCGGAGAGAGGAGCACGCCTATCCGCGTCGACGATCGGTTCACCCGAGTGACCCTGCAGGTCGATCTCGTCGATCTTCAGGATCGGGGTGCCGGTGTCGAGCGTCAGCCCGTCCCGGGTCGTCGTGAGAATCGCGACAGGGCGGGCGATGTCGAGGACGTAGCCGAGACGATCGGCGGGATGATCCGGGTCGAGCGGCACGTACGCGCCACCCGCCTTGACGATCGCATACATGCCCACGAGCAGGTCCAGCGAACGGCGGATCCCCAGACCCACCAGGCTGTCCGGTCCCACGCCGAGCGAGATCAGGTGGCGCGCGAGGCGATTGGCCCGGGCGTCGAACTGCGCGTAGGTGAGGGTCACGCCGTCGAACTCGAGGGCGACCGCGTCGGGAGTGCGTGCCACCTGCTCGTCGAACAGCGAGACCAGCGTCGCGGCCGGTTCGGCGGAGGGCCCGGCTGTGGCCGAGTCACCGAGAACTGCTGCGGCATCCTCGAACAGGGCGCTCAGGAGTCCGGACAGTCCCCCGGTCTCCGGCGTCTCCAGCAGACCCGGTGCGACGGTGGACAACACGACCGGGACGAGCGCGTCGATGCCGAGAACCCCGCCCATCGCCGCGTCGAGGGTCTCGATCTCCTGCTTCAGATGCGCGTACGTGACGGTGGTGTCACCGGAGGTCAGGGCGATCCGCTCGGGATCGACCTCGACCACGCCGGCGAGGAGCCGAGGCAGGTCCTCGATCGTGAACGCGTCGACTCCGGGCTGCTGGGCCGCCATGTACTTATGTCCTTCCCGACATCTGAAACTTCGATCGTCCGATTCGGGGGGGGCCGACCGCGCGGCTCCCCCGAATCATCCGACTGCGATCACTCGTGTCCGCTCTCGATGATCGCTGATGCGGCGGTGATCATCTCGGCAACAGCCGACTGGTATCCCTCCGCGCCCAGCGCAGGCAGGATGCCCGGCAGCAGGCCCGACAGCGCGACGGTCATCAGGGCCTCGGCCTTGAGCGCCCCGCCCATCGCGGTGAGCGTCGCATCGACCTTCGCGTGCAGCTGCCCGAACGTGACGTCGGTACCGGCGTGCGAGATAGCCACCGTGTCCGGTGTGACCTGTGCGGCACCTGCCACCAACTCGGGCAGGTCCTCGACCGTGAGCTGCTTCTTCGGCGCGAGGGCCTCCCGCTCGGCGTCGGTGGTGACGTCGATGCCGCGCAGCACGACGTCCGGGTTCTCCGTGACGGCGTCCAAGATCCGCACGAAGCGTTCGGCGAAGGCCTCGACGGTCTCCCGGTCGAACAGCTCGGTCGCGTACGTGAACGTCGCGTGGATCCCGGTGAGGACGCCGTCCTCGCCGAACTGCTCCACGGCGGTGAGCTGCACATCGAACTTGGCCTGATCGGCACCCAGGTCGAGCGCCGACACCTCCAGACCCGGCAGCGCGAGGGTGCCCGTCTCCATGTTCTGGAAGGTGAGCATCACCTGGAACAGCGGAGAGTACGCACTCGACCGGCGTACGCCCGCCGCCTCGACCACGTGCTCGAAGGGCACGTCGGCGTTGCCGAACGCCCCGAGATCCGCGGTCCGCGCCTGCGCGAGCAGGTCCGTGAACGGCGCACCGGGCTCGACACGGGTGCGCAGCGCGAGGGTGCCGACGAACATGCCGATCAGGTGGTCGAGGGCGGCGTCGCCGCGGCCCGCCACCGGCGTGCCGATGGTGACGTCGTTCGATCCACCGAGCCGAGAGAGCAGGACCGCGAGCGCCGCATGGAACATCATGAACGTCGTCGCGCCCTGCTCGCGGGCCGTCCTCTCGACGCGCGCAGCGAGACCCGCGTCGATCTCGACCGGGACCATGGACCCGGCCATCGAGGGACGGGCCGGGCGCGGACGGTCGGTCGGCAACGTTGACAGTTCCGGTGCATCCTTCAGTTCGTCCGCCCAGTACGCGATCTGGCGTGCGACAGTCGATTCGGGATCGGATTCGTCGCCGAGCACCTCGCGCTGCCACAGCGTGTAGTCGGCGTACTGCACGTCCAGCGGCTGCCATGCCGGCACACCGCCGTCGACGCGCGCGACGTACGCAACCATGACGTCCCGGATGAGCGGTCCCATCGAGAAGCCATCTGCTGCGATGTGGTGAGCGACGAACGCGAGCACGTGCTCGCCCTCGCCCACCGCGAACAGAGCTGCCCGGACGGGAACCTCGGTGGTGACGTCGAATCCGCGTCCGAGGAACTCGGTGAGCCGATCCACGATCTCGGCCTCGGCGGCCTCGATCGGAGTCAACCCCGGCACGGCCTCGGCTACCGGAACCAGCACCTGTGCCGGGCCGTCGGCCGAGTCCGGGTACATCGTGTGCAGCACCTCGTGCCGCGCGATGACGTCGGCCACCGCAGTGCGCAGCACCGCGACGTCGAGCGCACCGGACAGCCGCACCGCAACCGGGATGTTGTAGGCCGCCGACGCCGGGTCGACCTGGTTCAGCGTCCACATGCGCTGCTGGGCAAGCGAGAGCGGGACGTGCGCCGGACGGGGACGCGCCGCGAGCGCGGGCCGCCCACCCTGGCCGACCAGTGGCGTGACCGCGGCGACGACTCCGGCGACGGTGGAGTCCTCGAACACCACACGGACCGGAACCTGAGTGTCGAGGGCAGCGCCGAGACGAGCCACGAGCTGCGTCGCCACCAGAGAATTGCCGCCGAGTTCGAAGAAGTCGTCGTCCAGGCCGACACGCTCGGCACCGAGGACGTCGGCGAACACACCGGCGACGATCTCCTCGAGCGGTGTCGTCGCGGCCCGGAAGTCCCGGGACTCGAACACCGGATCCGGCAACGCCTTCCGATCGAGCTTGCCGTTCGTGTTGAGCGGCAACGCCTCCAGCACCAGGAACGCCGAAGGCACCATGTACGACGGCAACCTCCGCGACAGGGCGTCGGACACCGCGGAGGTGTCGGTCTCGGGGTCGGCGACCAGGTACGCGACGAGACGCGTACCGGTGCGGCTGTCGGTGCGCGCCGTGACCGCGGCGTCGCGAACATCGGGCAACTCCCGCAGTGCCGCCTCGATCTCGCCGAGTTCGATGCGGAAGCCGCGCACCTTGACCTGGAAGTCGGCCCGCTCGACGTACTCGAGTTCGTCCGAGTTGTTCCAACGAACCATGTCGCCGGTGCGGTACATGCGCTCGCCGGTTGCCCACGGGTCGGCGACGAAACGGTCGGCCGTGAGGTCCGGCCGCCCGTGGTAGCCGCGGGCCAGCTGCGCACCCGCAAGGTACAACTCGCCCGTCACACCGGCAGGCACCGGGTTCAGGCGCGAATCCAGCACGTACACCTGGGTGTTCCACTCGGGCACACCGATCGGGACGACGACGGTGTCCGCGTCGATCACGCGATGGTGTGTCACCGACACCGCGGCCTCGGTGGGTCCGTACAGGTTGTGCAGTTCCGCGGTGTTGTGTTCACGGAACGTCTGCGCGGTGGCCGCCGGTAGTGCCTCGCCGATCGCGAAGATGCGGCGCAGCGACGTCGACAGCGCCCCGTCCGCGGTCGTCATGAGCATCGACAGCATCGACGGGACCACGTGCAGTGTCGTGATCTGCTGCCCGCGCAAGAGGTCCAGGAGGTAGCCGGGATCACGGTGTCCGTCGGGCGACGCGATCACGAGACGTCCGCCCGATGTCGTCATCGACCAGAACTCCCAGACCGACAGGTCGAACGTCGCCGCCGTCTTGAGTAGAGCCGCGTCGGAGGCGCCCAGCGCGTATTCATCACGCATCCACAACAACTGGTTGACGATCGCCGCGTGCGCCACGGCGACGCCCTTCGGCCGCCCCGTCGAACCCGACGTGAAGATCACGTACGCGGTGTTCCGGGCATCGAGCGGCCGCAGTCGATCGGCATCGGCGATCGGCGCACCCGAGTACGTGGAGAGATCGATCGAGTCGATCTCGAGTACCGTCCAGCCCGCGGCCGTGAATCCGTCACTTGACGTGGTGAGGACGCGCACCGGCTGCGCCGCGTCGAGGATGTAGCCGGTCCGCTCTGCAGGCTGGTCCGGGTCCACCGGCACATACGCGCCGCCTGCCTTCGCGACCGCGTACATGCCCACCAGCAGGTCGACGGACCGGCGAATCGCCAGGGCCACGAGAGACTCCGGCCCGACGCCATCCGCGATCAGGCGACGTGCGAGACGGTTCACCCGAGCGTCGAACTCCGAGTAAGTGACTCGGTCGTCGCCACTGACCAGCGCAATCGCGTCCGGGGTGGCCGCAACCTGCGCGTCGAACAGGTCGACCAGCGTCCCCTGCTCGGTGGCGCGGGTGGTCGCGTTCCGCCCGACCAGCAACCGGGCACGCTCGTCGAGGCCGAGGAGATCGACGTCTCCGACCGGCAACGTCGGTTTGACGACGACGGTTGTGAGCAATCGAGCGAAGCGGTCTGCGACGGAGCGGACGGTCGACTCCTCGAACAGGTCCGTCGCGTAGGTCAGCGACGCCTTCATCCCGGCCGGGTCGCCGCTCTCGTCGTAGCGGTCCTCCACGATGAGATGCAGATCGAACTGCGCCACACCGGTTTCCACCTCGACGGCCTCGACTGTGAGACCCGGGAGGGCGAGAGCGCCACGGTCATGGTTCTGGAACGAGAAGCCCACCTGGAACAGCGGATGTCGCGCGGTCGATCGGGTCGGGTTGAGCACCTCGACCAAGCGCTCGAACGGAACATCCGCGTTGGCGAACGCCTCGAGGTCCGCGTTGCGGACCCCGGCGAGCATCTCGGCGAACGAATCTCTGCCGTCGACGTGCGTCCGGAACACGAGCGTGTTGACGAACATGCCGACCAGATCGTCGAGCGCCGCCTCACCGCGACCCGCGATCGGGGTGCCCACCGCAATGTCGTCGGTGCCCGAGAGCCGGGACAGCAGCACCGCGAACGCCGAGTGCACCGCCATGAACAGCGTCGCGTTCTGCCCGCGCGCGAGGTCACGCAGACCATGATGGGTCGACGCGTCGATCTCGAACTCGACCAGTCCACCGCGGAACGACTGCACCGCGGGACGCGGATGATCGGTGGGCAGGTTCAACTGGTCGGGCAGGTCGGCGAGCGTCTCCGACCAATAGGCGATCTGACGGGCCGCGACCGACTCCGGGTTCTCCTCGTCGCCGAGTGATTCCCGCTGCCACAGTGCGTAATCCGCGTACTGCACCTCGAGCGGCGCCCAGCCGGGCACCTGCGCACCGGCACGCGCGGCATAGGCGGTGACGATGTCCCGCGTCAGCGGCGCCAGCGACACACCGTCCGCACTGATGTGGTGGACGACCATGCCGAGCACGAACTCGCCGGCACCGACCCGGTACAACTCGACCCGGATGGGCACGTCCGCGGTGACGTCGAACCTGGTCGCGGCGAGTGCCCGGAGCCGTTCGACCACGTCTTCGGGCGCCACCTCGATCACCGGAAGCGCAATCCGGACATCACTCACGGGCAGGATGGCCTGCGCCGGACCGTCGTCGGTGGACGGGAACACCGTGCGCAGCGACTCGTGCCGAGCCGTCACGTCCGCCACGGACTGTTCGAGTGCTGCAACGTCGAGATCCCCGGACAGGCGCAACGCCATCGGGATGTTGTAGGCGCTCGAGTCGGTGTCGAACCGGTTGAGGAACCACATCCGCTGCTGCGCCAGTGACAACGGGATCCGCTCCGGACGCGGCCCTGCCACCAGCGGCTGACGGGCAGCCCCGGAATGCTGTCCCAGCCTGGCCGCGAGAGCCCCGACCGTCGACGCCTCGAACAACTCCCGCACCGGAACCCGCGAATCCAACGCGCGACCCAGACGCGACACCACCTGCGTCGCCATCAGCGAATTGCCGCCGAGCGCGAAAAAGTCGTCATCCACACCCACGCGGTCCACATCGAGGACCTCCGCGAACACGCCGGCGACGATCTCCTCGGTCGGGGTCGACGGAGCCCGGAACGCCTTGACCTCGAACACGGGCTCCGGCAGCGCCTTGCGATCCAACTTGCCGGACGCGTTCAACGGGAACGCATCCAACACCACGAACGTGGACGGCACCATGTACGACGCCAACGTTCGCGACAGCTCAGCCTTCACGCGGCCCACGTCGAGTCCCTGGTCGGCCACCACGTAGGCGACCAACTGATCGGACTTCACCAACACCACGGACTGCGAAACCTCCGGCAGCGCCAGCAGGGCGGCCTCGATCTCCCCCAGCTCGATCCGCAGACCACGCAACTTCACCTGGAAGTCCGTGCGACCCAGGTACTCCAACTCACCGTCAGTCGACCACCGCACCAGGTCACCCGTGCGATACATGCGCTCACCGCTGACGGAGTACGGGTTTGCCACGAACCGGTCCGCCGTCAGATCAGCACGCCCGAAATAGCCGCGCGCCAACTGGATTCCGGCCAGATACAACTCACCCGCGACACCCGCGGGAACCGCCCGCAAGCGACTGTCGAGCACGAACGCCCGACTGTTCCACACCGGCGTACCCATCGGGACGCTTGCACTCGTGGCCCCCGCCACGGGACGCGCGGTCGCATGGACCGCGAACTCCGTCGGCCCGTACAGGTTGTGCAACTCCGCATCGTTCACCGCGGCAAACCCGTCCGCCACAGCGGTCGGGAACGCCTCACCCGCCACCTGCACCAGACGTAGCGAACCACATTCTCCCGCAGCCAACTCCGCCGTGAACGCCGACAACATCGACGGTACGAACGACGTCGCCGTCACCGCCTGCTCCTCGACGATCCGCTTCAGATACGCCGGATCCCGATGCCCATCCGGAGCCGCAATCACCAGACGGCCACCGACGGCGAGCGTGCCGAACAGTTCCCACAACGACACGTCGAACGTGAACGGCGTCTTCTGCAACACCACATCATCGGTGGACAGCGCGTACTCCGCGCACAGCCATTCGATCTGGTTCACGATCGCCGCGTGCCCGACCGCGACGCCCTTGGGCCGTCCAGTCGAACCCGACGTGAAGATCACGTACGCGACATTGTCCGGACGCAACGGCGTTCGCAGTTCGGTGTCGACGATCGGGGCGTCCGAGTAGCTCGACAGGTCGATGTGGTCGAGAGAGGGGATGTGGTCGAGAGAGACGATGTGCTCGGCGGCAGGCAGATCCGCCCTGTCACGCGAAGTGCTCAACAGCAGAGCCGGATTCACCGTGCCGAGTATGTAGGCGTTGCGCTCCGCCGGCTGATCCGGATCGATCGGGACATAGCCGCCGCCGGCAGCCAGCACCGCGTACATGCCCACCAGCAGGTCCAGCGAACGACGAATCCCCAGACCCACCAAAGAATCCGGGCCGACACCCTCCGCGATCAGGAACCGCGCGGTCCGATGCACCCGGGCGGCGAACTCGGCGTAGGTCAGCGAATCGCCGTCGAACACCAACGCCGTCGCATCCGGCGTCCGAACCACCTGCCGCTCGAACAGGTCCACCAGGGTGGAGCCCTCGACGGCCTGCTCGGTGGCGCTCCAGCCACCGAGGACCAGCGCCCGTTCGGGAGCATCCAGCAACTCGACGTCGCCAACCGCACCCGTGGGATCTGCGGTCACCGCTTCGAGCAGTCGCACGAACCGCTCGCCGAAAATCACTATCGACGACTCGTCGAACAGGTCCGTCGCATACGTCAGTTCGACCGACAGGCCGTCTTCCGATGCCACCGGTTCGACGGTGACCTGAAGGTCGAACTTCGCGATCGCCGCGTCGAACTCGACCGCGGACACCGTCAGTCCGGGAAGCTCGAGCGACGCACGATCGAGGTTCTGGAACGCCAGCATCACCTGGAACAGCGGGTGCCGCGCCTGCGACCGTTCCGGATCGAGGATTTCGACCAGACGCTCGAACGGAAGATCGGCGTGCTCGAACGCGGCCAGGTCCGACGAACGCACCTGAGTCAGTAGATCGGAGAACGAGCGTCCGCCGTCGACCTCGGTTCGAAGGACGAGCGTGCCGACGAACATGCCGACCAGGTCGTCGAGTGCGGCCTCACCACGACCGGCGACCGGGGTACCGATCGCGATGTCGGAGGTGCCACTGAGCCGCGCCAACAGCACCGACAGTGCCGCATGCACCACCATGAACGGCGTCGCACCCTGCGAACGGGCCAGCGACTCGATGGCCCCGAACAGATCGGGATGAATCGAGAACCGATGCGAGGCACCCCGATTCGATGCCACGAGCGGACGCGGGCGATCGGCGGGAAGATCCAGTTGCGCAGGCAATCCCGCAAGACGCTCGGTCCAGTACGACACCTGCCGCGAGATCACCGACTCGGCATCGTCCTCGGAACCGAGGACGTCACGCTGCCACAGTGCGTAGTCCGCGTACTGCACGGCGAGCGGCGCCCACGTCGGCGCCTCGCCCATCGCACGTGCCGTGTAGGCGAGCATGACGTCGCGAGTGAGCGGTCCCATCGAGAAGCCGTCCGACGCGATGTGGTGGACCACGATCACGAGGACGTACTCGTCGTCGGCGAGTCGGAGCAGTGCGGCGCGCACGGGGGCGGTCGTCGACAGATCGAAGCCGGCCGACGCCAGCGCCGCGATCCGGCCGCCGAGGTCGGAGGCGTTCACCGTCTGGGGCGCGAGGTCGATCGTCACCTCGTCGGCAGCCAGGATCAACTGTGTTCCGACGCCGTCGACGTCGGGGAACACGGTGCGCAGCGGTTCGTGCCGCGCGATCACGTCGCGCACCGCGGCGTGCAGGGCCTCGACGTCGAGCGCACCGGACAGCCGGATCCCCATCGGGATGTTGTTCACCGAGGATTCGGGCTCGAACCGGCTCAGGAACCACATCCGCTGCTGCGCCAGCGACAACGGAAGCTGCGCCGGACGCGACTGCGCTACGAGCGCCTTCCGTGCGCCACCACCGGACAACGACTGCACCTGCACGGCAAGCGCTTCCACTGTCGACGCCTCGAAGAGCAGCCGCACCGGCACCTGCGTGTCGAGTGCCGCACCGAGGCGCGAGGCAACCTGCGTCGCGATCAGCGAGTTGCCGCCCAAACCGAAGAAGTCGTCGTCCAGGCCCACACGCTCGACCGCGAGCACGTCCGCGAACACTCCCGCGACGATCTCCTGGGTCGGCGTCGTCGGTGCCCGGAAGGCGCGAGCCTCGAACGCCGGCTCCGGCAGCGCCTTCCGATCCACCTTGCCCGAAGCATTCAGCGGGAACTCGTCGAGCACGACGAAGACCTGCGGCACCATGTACGACGCCAGAGTCGTCGCGAGTGTCGCCTTCACCGAATCCGTGTGGAACGAACCGTCGGCCACGACGTAGGCGACCAACTGCCCGCCACGCACCAGAACGACGGCCTGCGCGACCGACAGCACCGCCGAGAGCGCCGCCTCGATCTCGCCCAGCTCGATCCGCAGACCTCGCACCTTCACCTGGAAGTCGGTGCGGCCCAGGTACTCGAGCTCGCCCGAACGACTCCACCGCACGAGGTCACCCGTGCGATACAGGCGCTCGCCACTGCCGCCGAACGGATTCGCCACGAATCGCTCGGCCGTCAGATCCGGGCGACCGACGTACCCGCGTGCCACCTGGGTGCCCGCGAGATACAGCTCACCCGCTACACCCACCGGCACCGGCTCGAGTCGACCGTCGAGCACGTAGGCCTGGGTGTTCCAGACCGGCGCACCGATCGGCACGACACCGGACACCGACTCACCGGCGTCGACAGCGAAGCGCGTTGCCTGCACCGTCACCTCGGTCGGCCCGTACAGGTTGTGCACCGACGCACCGGTAACCCGGTGCAGACGCTCGACCAGCGCACCCGTCAGTGCCTCACCACCACAGAACACTCGGCGCAAGGACCCCGCGCGTGCAGCGAGGTGCTCGACCGTCGCCTCCAGCACCGACGGCACGAACTGCGCCACCGTCACCGACTCCTCGCCGATCACCCGAGCCAGTTCGACGGGGTCCCGATGAGCATCCCGCGATGCCACCACGACAGTCGCGCCGACCTGCAGCGGCCAGAACAACTCCCACACCGAAGCATCGAACGTGAACACCGTCTTCAACAGCACACGATCCGACGCATCGAGCCGGTACTCGTCCTGCATCCACCGCAACTGGTTCACGATCGAACCGTGCGAGACTGCGACGCCCTTGGGACGACCCGTCGAACCCGATGTGAAGACCGCGTAGGCGGTGTTGCCCGCGCGGAGCGGTCCACGCCGCTCCACATCGACGATCGGGGCCTCCGAGAACCCTGACACGTCGACCTCGTCGACGTTCACGACGGGGACAGACCTCTCCCCCGCCATCTCGAATCCGTCCCGAGTCGTGGACAGCGCCAGGGTCGGCACAGCGGTATCGAGGATGTAGCCGTTGCGCTCGGCAGGCTGATCCGGATCCACCGGAACGTATCCCGCGCCGGCAGCCAGCACCGCGTGCACCGCGACCAGTTGCTCCACCGAACGGCCCATGGCCACCGCAACCAGCGACTCCGGACCCACACCCTGCGCGACCAGGAATCGCGCCAGACGACGCACCCGCGCAGCAAACTCCGCGTAGGTCAGCGCCTCGCCCGCGAACAGCACAGCAGGCGCATCCGGGGTCCGGGCGACCTGCGCCTCGAACAACTCGGCAAGCGTCGAGCACTCGACAGCCTGATCGGTGCCGTTCCAGCCGCCGAGAACCTGCGCCCGCTCAGCGGCCGTCAGCACCGGGATGTCACCGACCGCCCCCGCAGGATCAACCGTCACCGACTCGAGCACCCGCACGAATCGCTCCGCGAAGACCCGCATCGACGATGCGTCGAACAGATCCGTCGCGTAGGTCAGTTCGACGGTGAGCCCTCCGGCGGCGCCGGAGTCGTCGATCGATTCCATGACGCTGACCTGGATGTCGAACTTCGAGAACACCTCGTCGAAATCGACCTCCGACACCGTGACGCCGGGCAGCTCGAGACTCATCCGTCCCAGGTTCTGGAAAGCCAACATCACCTGGAACAGCGGGTTTCGCGCCTGCGACCGCTCCGGGGCGAGGACGTCGACCAATCGCTCGAACGGCACGTCCGAGTGTGCGAACGCCGCGAGATCCGTCTCGCGAACGGACGTGACCAGATCCGCGAAGGACCCACCGCTGTCGACCTCGGTGCGCAGCACCAACGTGTTGACGAACATGCCCACGACGTCGTCGATCGCAGCCTCGCCGCGTCCCGCGACGGGAGTGCCGATCGCGACGTCGGAGGTTCCTCCGAGACGTGCCAGCAGTACCGACAATGCCGCGTGGACCACCATGAACGGCGTCGCACTGCTTCGCTGCGCGAGGTCCATGATCGCCTGATGCGTCTGCGCGGCCACCGCGAATCGGTGGGTCGCACCGCGTCCGGACGCAACCGCGGGGCGGCGCCGATCGGACGGCAGATCGAGCTGATCCGGCACGCCCGCGAGACGTTCGATCCAGTACGCAACCTGCTGCGAGAGCGGCGAATCCGGATCGTCCTCGGCGCCGAGAACCTCCCGCTGCCACAGCGTGTAATCGGCATACTGCACCCGCAGAGGCTCCCACGCAGGGAGGCTTTCGGAGCTGCGCGCCGTGTACGCGACCATGATGTCCCGCGTCAGCGGGCCCATCGAGAAGCCGTCCGCCGCGATGTGATGGACCACGAGGGCCAGTACATGCTCGGTGGGACTCAGTTCGTACAGCGCCGCCCGCAGCGGGACGTCGCGCGTGACATCGAACGTCGAACGCGCGAGATCCCTGAGAGCAGAGGCCAGTTCGTCCGTGCCGACGGCGATCGGGTCCAGCGTGATCGCGACCTGCGACGCCGGACGGATCGTCTGACTGCCGACGCCGTCGATCTCGGGGTAGACGGTGCGCAGGGATTCGTGACGCACGATCACGTCACCGACGGCCGCGCGCAACGCGGTCCGGTCGAGCAGGCCGGACAGTCGCACGGCGACCGGAATGTTGTTGCCGGCCGACGAGATGTCGAATCGGTTGAGGAACCACATGCGCTGCTGCGCGTAGGACAGCGGGATCCGTTCGGGGCGTGCCGTCGCCACGAGCCGGCGGCGACCGCTGCCGGCCGACTGCTCTATCCGCCCTGCCAATGCCTGCACGGTCGAGGCCTCGAACAGGTCCCGCACCGGGATCTGGGTGTCCAGGCTCTCACCGACGCGAGCCACGACGCGGGTCGCGACGAGCGAGTTACCGCCGAGCTCGAAGAAGTCGTCGTCACGTCCGACTCGAGCGACGTCGAGCAGTTCCGCGAACACACCGGCGACGATCTCCTCGATCGGCGTCTCCGGGGCCCGGAACTCTCGCGCCTCGAATTCGGGTTCCGGCAGCGCCTTGCGGTTCAGCTTGCCGCTGCCGCTGATCGGCAGCTCATCGAGCACGACGACCGCAGCGGGAATCATGTACGACGGAAGTGCCTGTCCCACAGCGTCCTTGACGGCGGCCGGCTCGATCGCCGCGCCCTCCGCGCCCACGAGGTAGGCGACGAGTTGCTCGCGCTTGACGACGACCACGGCCTGCGAGACCGACGGCAGCCGGTGCAGGACGGCCTCGATCTCGCCGAGTTCGATCCGGAAGCCACGCAGCTTGACCTGGTCGTCCGCGCGCCCGACGTACTCGATCACGCGATCGACACTCGTGCGCACCACGTCGCCCGTGCGATACAGGCGCGATCCCGGCTCACCGAACGGATTGGCGACGAAGCGCTGCGCGGTCAGACCGGTCCGCTCGTGGTAGCCCCGAGCCAGACCGGGGCCCTCGAGATACAGCTCACCCACGACACCGGCCGGGACCGGGCGCAGACGACGGTCGAGCACATAGGTGTTGGCCCCGCGGATCGCGCGACCGATCGTGACGGGTTCTCCGGGAACGAGGGCGTCGGAGATGTTGGATGCGACCGTGGCCTCGGTGGGGCCGTACGCGTTGAACATCCGACGGCCGGCGACGGCCCAGCGCGCCATCAGGTCGTCCGAGCACGCTTCGCCGCCGACCACGACGACGCGCAGCGCGTCCAGACCGGCAGGGTCGACCGACGCCAAGGCGGCAGGCGTCACGAACGCGTGCGTCACACCTCGGTCCGCGAGCAGTTCCGTCAGCTCGAGTCCGCCGTAGATCGACGTCGGCGCGATCACCATCGTCGCGCCGGCACCGAACGCCATCAGCAGTTCGAGAATGGACGCATCGAAGCTCGGCGACGCGAAATGCAAGGTCCGGGAATCGGACTCGACGCCGTACCGCTCCACCTGCTCGGCGGCGAACGCCGCCAGACCGGTGTGCGTGACCACGACACCCTTCGGCACGCCCGTGGATCCGGACGTGTAGATGACGTAGGCAGGATGGCTCGGGGTGAGGGAGCCGGTCCGATCCTCGTCACGCAGTCGCGCCGACGACTGCACCTGCAGCGCCGACGTGACGGCGGTGTCGTCGAGGACCAGCCACGGCAGGCCCTCGGGTAGCGCGGAGGCATGCTCGGCGATCGTGATGCCCAGGACCGCGCCGGAATCCGACACCATGTGCGCCACCCGGTCGGCCGGGTAGTTCGGATCGACCGGAACGAACGCGGCACCGGCCTTGGCGACCGCCCACACCGCGACAACCGACTCGAGAGATCGGGTCAGGGCGATCGCGACCGTGTCCTCCGGACCTGCACCCCGCGACACGAGCAAACGCGCCAGCCGCGAGGATCTCTCGTCGAGCTCCCGGTAGGTGGTCTCGCGCTCACCCGACACCACCGCGGCGGCGTCGGGGTCCGCGTCGGCCGCCGCCGCCAGCAGATCCGGAAGCAGCACAGGCGCGGGGGAAACCCTCGTCACCGGAGAAGTGAGTGCTCGCCGCTCCGAGGCGCCGAGAAGATCGATATCGCCGACCACCGCGTCCGGATCCGCGACGATCCAGTCGAGGATCCGCAAGAACCGTTCACCGAACCCCTGAACCGTCGCTTCGTCGAAGAGATCCGTCGCGTAAGTGAATTCGACGCGCATGCCGGAGGCGACGCCGTCGTCCATCGACTCGGTGAACACGAGCTGCAGATCGAACTTGGCGACGCCGGCGCCGATGTCGACCTTGTCGATCATCAGATCCGGCAGATCGAGCCGAGTGACCGCCATGTTCTCGAACGAGAGCATGGTCTGGAACAGCGGATGGCGGGCCGTCGAGCGGGCCGGATTGAGGATCTCGACCAGTTGCTCGAAGGGAATGTCCGAGTGCGCGAATGCCCCGAGTGCGACGTCACGAGCGTGCGCGAGCAGATCGGTGAAACGCGTGCCGTGGTCCACGCTGGTACGCAACACGAGCGTATTGACGAACATGCCGACCAGATCGTCGAGCGCCTGCTCACCACGCCCTGCCACCGGGGTACCGACGGCGATGTCGTCGGTCGCGGCCATGCGCGCCAACAACACCGACAGCGCGGCATGAACCACCATGAACAGCGATGCGTTACGTTCGTGCGCCATCGCGATCAACGCGCGGTGCACGTCGGCGGACACCGCGAAGTCGAGCACCCCGCCCCGGTACGACTGGCGCGCCGGGCGCGGGCGGTCCGTCGGGAGGTCGAGCTGGTCCGGCAGACCGTCGAGATGCTCGGACCAGTAGCGCGCCTGCCTCGAGACGACCGAGGCCTCATCGGCGGCGGAGCCGAGGATTTCCTGCTGCCACAGCGCGTAGTCCGCGTACTGCACCGGCAGCGTTCCCCAGACCGGCTGCCCCCAACGGATGCGTGCCTCGTACGACGCCATCACGTCGCGCGCGAGCGGGCCCATCGACCAACCGTCGGCGCTGATGTGGTGCACGACAATGGCGAGCACGTGCTCGAACGGACCGACCCGCAACAGGCGGGCTCGCACCGGTGCATCCGTGGTGACGTCGAAGCCACGCGAAGCCAGATCGGTCATTGCCCGATCCAGCTCGTGGGCCCGTACGTCCACCGGCATGAGGTTCGGAGCGACACGGACGGCGTCGAGCACCACCTGGTGCGGCCCGTCCGGCGAATCCGGGAACACCGTTCGCAGGGACTCGTGCCGATCGAGCATGTCGACGAGCGCGATCTGCAACGCCACGACGTCCAGGTCGCCCGACAGCCGAAGACCGAAAGACAGGTTGTAGGTGGCGGACTCGGGCTCGAGTCGGTTGAGGAACCACATCCGCTGCTGTGCCAGCGACAGCGGAACGCGCTCGGGACGCGGCCGCGCGACGAGCGGTGCCCGTCCGCCCGCGCCCGCGTGCTGCTCGACCCGCACGGCCAACTGCTCGACGCTCGACGCCTCGAACAGCACACGCACGGGGACGGTCGTGTCGAGTGCGGCACCGAGTCGCGCGACCACCTGCGTCGCGATCAGCGAGTTGCCGCCGAGGGCGAAGAACTCGTCGTCGAGTCCGACGGTGTCGGCGCCCAGGACGTCGGCGAGGACGTCCGCGACGATCTCCTCGACCGGGGTCCGCGGGGCGCGGAACGTCTTGAGCGCAAACACCGGAGCCGGCAGCGCGCGTCGGTCGATCTTGCCCGACGTGGTCCGAGGCAGGGCTTCGATCGGGAGGAACATGGTCGGCACCATGTACGACGGCAGTCGAGGCGCGAGGTGCTCGCGGAGGTCGGTCGGATCGAGCGGGCCCACAGCACCGCTCGCAGGTACGACGTAGGCGACGAGCTGATCGCCTGCCCGGGCGTCGTGATGGAGCACGACGACGGCCTGGGCCACCCCGCGATGCTCGCGTACGGCCGCTTCGACCTCGCCGAGCTCGATGCGCAGGCCGCGCAACTTCACCTGGAAGTCGCTGCGGCCGACGTACTCGAGTTCACCGGCGGGCTCACTCGCGGCACCGGTCAGCGTGACGCTCCAGCGCACGAGGTCACCCGTGCGGTACATCCGCTCGCCCGGCGCCCACGGGTCGGCAACGAAGCGATCGGACGTCAGGTCGGGACGGCCGTGGTACCCGGTCGCCAGCTGGCGGCCCGACACGTACAGCTCTCCCACGACGCCCACCGGAACCGGATTGAGGCGTGAATCGAGTACGCGAGCACGGGTATTCCAGACAGGTGCACCGATCGGCACCGTCGTCGGACGGCCCTCGTCGACGGTGCGACGAGTGACCTGGACCGCGGTCTCCGTGGGGCCGTACAGGTTGTGGATCGCGGCGCCGCAGATGCGGCGAACACGCGCGACGACCGCCGCGGTGAGCGCTTCACCGCCACAGAACACGTGCGCCAGCGAGACACAGCCCTCTGATTCGAGATGGTCGGCGACCGCGTCGAGCACGGTGGGCACGAACTGCACCACCGTGATCGACTGCTCGGCGATCACCCGAGCGAGGTAGGCGGGATCACGATGCCCATCGGGCGACGCGACGACGAGACGGGCACCGACCTCTAGGGGCCAGAACAGCTCCCACACCGACGCATCGAAGGTGGTCGGCGTCTTGAGGAGCACCGAATCGTCTGCGCCCAGACAGTATTCGTCCTGCATCGACAGCAGCTGGTTGGTGACCGCGCGGTGCGAGACCGCGACGCCCTTGGGTCGGCCCGTCGAACCCGACGTGAAGAGAACGTACGCGGTGTTCGCGTCCCGCAGGGGACCTCGTCGCTCGCCATCGACGAGCGGCGCCGCCGAGAAGCCCGCGAGGTCGAGGGCGTCGACCTCGATCCGCACGAGATCCGCGGGCAGAGCCACGTCGTCGCCAGTGGATGTCAGCACACACGTCGGACGCGCCGTCGTGAGGATGTGCGAGTTCCGTTCCGCGGGTTGCTGCGGGTCCACGGGGACGTAGGCGCCACCGGCCGCGAGAACGGCGTGCAGGGCGGTGAGCAGGTGCGGCGAGCGCTCCATCGCGACCGCGACGACAGTCTCGGGGCCCACACCCTGCCCCACCAGGAATCGAGCGAGCCGATTGACCCGGCCGGCGAACTCCTCGTAGGTCCACTCGCCGTCCGCGAACACGACGGCACGCGCGGACGGGGTCCGCGCGACCTGCCGGTCGAACAGCTCGGGCAGCGTCACGGCCGGAACGGCGTGCTCTGTCCGGTTCCAGCCCTCGACGACGAGGGAGCGCTCCGCATCGCTCTGGAGGGACACATCTCCCACGGCGAGGCCGGCATCCGCGACGATCGCGTCGATGATCCGGACGAAGCGCTCGGCGAACGTGGCGACGGTCGCCTCGTCGAACAGATCGGTGGCGTATTCGAAGACCGCGGCGATCGCGGCGGGGGCACCGGCATCGTCGAAGTTCTGCGAGATCTGCAGTTGCAGATCGAACTTTGCAATCGGCACGTCCAGTTCCGCGGCGGTGGCGCGCACGCCCGCGAAACTCAGGTCACGTACGCCGGCCACCTCGGCCGACAGCATCGCCTGGAACAACGGATGGCGGGCCGGCGACCGTGCGGGGTCGAGTGCCTCCACCAGCCATTCGAAGGGGACGTCGGCGTGCCCGTACGCCTCGAGGTCGGAGTCCTTGACGTCGGCCAGGAGGTCGGCGAACGACACCGACGCATCGATTCGGGTCCGCAACACCAGCGTGTTGACGAACATGCCGATCAGTCCGTCGAGCGCCTCGTCGCCGCGCCCTGCGACCGGGGTACCGATCGCGATGTCCGACGTTCCGCTCAGCCGCGACAGCAGTACCGCGTAGGCCGCGTGCACCACCATGAACAGCGTGGCGCCCTGCTCGCGAGCGATCTCGAGCAGTCGCGCGTGGGTGTGGGCCGGGAGGTCGAAACGGAACTTGGCGCCCGCATTCGACGCGACCGCCGGACGCGGCCGGTCCGACGGAAGATCGAGCTGATCCGGAAGCCCCGACAAAGCCCGCGTCCAGTACTCGAGCTGCTGTCCGGCAACGGAATTCGAGTCGCCTTCCGCGCCGAGCATCTCGTGCTGCCACACTGCGTAGTCTGCGTACTGCACGGGCAGCGGCGCCCACGCCGGCGGCGCGCCCTCGGCACGCGCCGCGTACGCGATCATGAGGTCACCCGCGAGCGGTCCGAACGACGAACCGTCCGCCACGATGTGATGTAGCACCATCGCGACCACGTACTCGTTGTCGGACAGCTTCAGCAGTTCCACCCGGAACGGGGGTTCGGTCGTCACGTCGAAGCCGCGGCCCGCGAGTCGCAGCAGTGCGGCGTCGAGGTCACTCTGTGTGACGGGAACCGGCTCGAGTTCCGCCACGACGGCCCTCGCCGGCAGAATCATCTGCTGCGGAACACCGTCCGCCTCGGGGTAGACCGTTCGCAGCGACTCGTGACGCTCGACCACGTCGGCGAACGCCGAGGAGAACGCTGCGGGGTCGACCGCACCGGACAGCCGGACCGCGAACGGCAGGTTGTACACCGCGGTTTCGGAGTCGAATCGGTTGAGGAACCACATGCGCTGCTGCGCGAGCGACAGCGGCAGACGCTCGGGGCGGGGCACAGAGCCGAGCACCGGCGCTCCGGTCCCGCGCTGGACGCTTCCGGCCGCCCTCGCTGCGAGTGCGGCAACCGTGGACGCCTCGAACAGCTCTCGTACGCCGAGCTGGACGCCCAGCGCCGCGCCGACACGGGTGACCACCTGCGTCGCGACGAGGGAGTTTCCACCCAGGTCGAAGAAGTCGTCGTCGATGCCCACCTTCTCGACACCGAGCACGTCGGAGTAGACCGCGGCGACGGTCTTCTCCGCCTCCGAGCGGGGGGCGCGGAATTCCTTGCTGCTCAGGAACATCGGCTCGGGCAGAGCCTTGCGGTCGAGCTTGCCGCTGGTGTTGAGAGGAAAGCCGTCGAGGATCGTCACGGACGCCGGCACCATGTACGCGGGCAGCGAACGGCCCGCGAACTCGGCGAGTTCGGCCGGGACGATCGAACGCCCGGGCACGGAGACGACGTACGCGACGAGCTGGTCGCCGGTCGCGGTCGGCACGACGAGCACGACCGTCTGCGACACGTCATCGTGCGCCAACAGGACCGTCTCGATCTCGCCCAGCTCGATGCGCTGCCCGCGGAACTTCACCTGGAAGTCGGTGCGGCCGATGTAGTCCAGCGTGCCGTCGGCACGCCAGCGAACCAGGTCGCCGGTGCGATACATACGCTCACCGGCGGAGCCGATACCGTCGACGCCTCCGAACGGGTTGGCAACGAACCGATCCGACGTGATGTCGGGGCGGCCCACGTAGCCGCGTGCCAGCTGATCCCCCGCGAGGTACAGCTCGCCCGGCTGACCGATCGGGGCAGGACGGAGGCGATGGTCGAGGACGTACGCCCGGGTGTTCCACTCGGCGATGCCGATCGGCACGCTCGTGACGTCCTGCGGACCGGACTCGTAGTACGTCACCGACACGGCGGCCTCGGTGGGGCCGTACAGGTTGTGGAGCCCGGCGGCGCACAGCTCCCGGAACTCTGCGGACGTCTCGGGCGGCAGCGCCTCACCGATGACGAAGACGTCGCGGAGCGAATCACACGTTCCCTGAGGCGCATTCGCGACGAAGACGGTAAGCATGGACGGCACGAAGTCGGTGACGGTAACGGTGTGCTCGGCGATCTTGTTCGCCACGTACACCGGATCGCGATGCCCGTCGGGGGTGGCGATCACCATGGACGCCCCCACCCGCAATGGCATGAAGAATCCCCACAACGACACGTCGAACGTGGTGGCGGTCTTCTGCAGGTAGACGTCCGACTCGACCATCGGATACTCGTGCAACATCCACTCGAGCTGGTTGTCGATCGCTGCATGCGAGACCGCGACGCCCTTGGGCCGGCCCGTCGAACCCGACGTGTAGATCACGTACGCAGTGCTCTCGGGCCGCAACGGCGCAAGTCTGTCGGCATCCGTGACCGGCCTGGTGTCGAGCGCCGGGAGGTCGAGGGTGTCGATCTCGATCGTCACCGTGCCGTCCGGCAGATCCACAGCGTCGCGCGCGGTGGTGAGAACGCAGGCAGGGCTGGCAGATTCGAGAATGTACGCGGTCCGGTCGGCCGGATGGTCCGGATCGATCGGCACCCAGGCACCGCCGGACTTCACGATCGCGTACAGCCCCACGATCAGATCGAGTGAACGCCTGATCGAGAGTCCCACAAGCGATTCGGGTCCGACGCCCAGTCCGATGAGGGAGCGAGCGAGCGCGTTCGCCCGCGCATCCAACTCCGCGTATGTCAGCGCCGCGCCCTCGTACACGAGTGCGGTCGCGTCCGGCGTGCGTGCCACCTGCTCGTCGAACGCCTCGGCCAGGCTGCGTCGACGGATCTCGTGTCCGGTACGGACCCAGTCCCCCAGGATCGTCCGACGCTCGAGTTCGGTGCCGAGTGGAATCTCCCACACCGGCTGATCCGATTCGGCGGCCACGTAGCGGTCGAGGAACTCGACGAAGCGCTCGTGGTTGCGCCGAGCCTCGTCGTCGGCGTACAGGTTGGGGTTCGACTCGAAGTCGACGTGCGTCGTGGCGCCCGCGATGCCCTGGTAGACGTTGACGCCGAGATCCTCGATGAGACCGGTCGACAGGATGTGTTGCTCGCCGACCATGTCGCCGAATCGCAGTTCCGTGTGGAACATCATGATGTTCACCCAGGGACCGAAGAACGACGCCTGCCCTGCCACTCCCGTGACGTCGCGGCGAATGTCCTCGTGCCGGTACCGCTGATGACGCAGCGCACCCGACACCTCGGTCGCGACGCGGCCCAGCAGGTCCGACACCGTCGTACCGGCGGCGACCGTGAGACGCAGCGGAACCACATTGGACGTCATGCCACCGGAGCGACGCAGGACGGCGGTGGTGCGTGCAGTGACGGGCAGGCTCAGAACGACGTCCTCGCGGCCCGTCATCTGTGCCAGGTAGGCGGCGAACGCGGCGATGACGACCGTCGCGACCGTCGTCTCCTCACGCCCGAGGAATGCGTCCATCCGGGTCGTCGTGCCGATCGGCAGGGCGGCACTGTCGATCCGGCTCAGCGCCGCCGGCGGCGCCGCGCGACCGGCCAGGCTCGTGGGCTCCTCGACGTCCGCGACACGCTCGAGCCAGTATTCGCGGTCGGATGTGAACCGCGTCGAGGACCGATAGGCGTGGTCGGCGTCGTAGACCTTCTCCAGCGGCGACGAAAGGTTGGCCGACGGGTCGGTGCCGTCGGTCTCCGCCGTGTACAGCTCGGCGACGCGGTTCACGAACGTGGTGGCACCGAAGCCGTCCAGCACGACGTGGTGGGCGCGGTTGTACCAGTAGTAGAGGTCGTCCTCGAGATGCAGAACCGCAGCGACGACCAGTCGGTCGCGCAAAAGATCGACCGGGGCGCTGTAGTCGGCGCGCATCCAGGCGAGGGCGGCCGCACGCGGGTCGGATTCCGATCGCAGATCGACGTACTGGGGAGTGTCGTCGAGCGAGGCGTCCACCAGCTGCCTCGGCTGCGCGTCGATCTCGAGCAGACGCACATAGCCGGAGCCCGTTTCCCCCGCTGCCCGGGCACTGGCCCGGTGGAGACGAGCGATGTCGAACGATCCCCTGAGTTCGACATACTGTGCAATGTTGGCAGGAACGGACGGATCGACGTGTTGCGCGAACCACATGCCGAGCTGTGCCTGAGACAGCGGGAACGGACCTGCGTCCCCGCCGAACGAGCTGTCACCCTCTAGTCCACCGACGCCTAGCGAGTCCAAACCCAGAGCCTCTCTTCTCACCATCACGCGCCCCCGCCCACGCGTCGCGGAGCGACCCGAGGCGGACACCACAACACATGATCCTGTTCAGCCGCACCCGACACGGGACCGGACGATCAGCCGACAACGCACACACTCGGGATATATCTGCTGATCGGACCTGCTTCGTTACAGCAGGGGGCGCCGGCCGACGCCGGGCGCAGAGTTCAGGGAGAGACAGCCAACCACGTGGATCGCAATCGTGCAGACTCGCCGAACCCCGATCATTTCCGAGGGGTCACCTATTGCGGTCGATCACCGATTCACCTGGGTTGAGCACACCGGGTCAATCTACAGGGTCACCCCGCCAGAACCCATTTCCGGACTGTTCGTCAGACGTTCACTCCGTGACGTCGAGCGCAGCGATCACCTTGGTCGGACGAACCCTCACCACGAGTTCTCCCGGCACGCCGTTGCGGCGCCCGAACTCCTCCGCCCGCTCCTCCCCCATGTAGCGGCGACCGATCTCGGTCGCGACCCGCAACAACTCGTCGGGATCGGAGGACACAGCGGCGTCTCCCTGGATCTGCACGAACGCGTACGGCGGTTCCTCGAGGTCGACGCACAGTGTGACTCGCGGATCCCGGGCAATGTGACGTCCCTTGGCGGTGGACGCCCCCGTGTTGAACACCACGTCGTCCCCATCGAGTACGAACCAGACCGGGACGACGAGCGGTCGACCGTCGCCGGAGAGATAGCCGATCTTGCCCGTTCGGGTTCCCCGCGCCAGGAACTCCCGCACATCCGGGTCACGCAAACTGTCACGCAGACTGCTCACCCGTCGAACAGTACGCGGGTCGGCGGCAGTGCACCGGGCTCATTTCAGGAAAGGACTTCGACCAGAGTCGTTGCCGAGTCGCCCACCATGTACTTCTCGATCCCGTCGAGATGCTTGCGCCAGAAGCCCTGTGCCGCAATCGCGTCACCGCTGCGCAGATGGGCCAGCAATTTCGTGTAGGCGCGGTGCGCCGCCCGAGCAGCCGGCTTGTCCTGCTTGTCCCCGTGCGACGCGATGAACAGTGCGTTGTGCGCCTCGATGATGTGCACGAGCATGCCCGCGAGCACTGCGAGGGTCTCGTTCCCCGCCAGATCGACCAGGCTCTGGTGCAACTGGACGTCGTGGTGTGCGAACGCTGCCGCATCGTCCACGAGTGCGGCGCCCTCGTCGATCAGCGTGGCCAGACGATCGAGTTGCTCCGCATGGCCCGGGCCGGCCAGCACGCCCACCGCCGACACCTCGAGCGAGGCGCGCGCACGATAGACGTCGACCAGCGGCGTTCCCTGGTATTGCAGCAACAGACCGGTGTAGCGAGCGGCCACGGACGCGTCCGGCGCCATGACCCGGGCACCACCCCGTGCGCCGCGGAGCACCGTGATGATCGACTCGGATTCGAGGATCCGGAACGCTTCACGGAGGGTGGGACGCGAGACACCGAACTGCTCCATGAGCACCGACTCGTTCGGCAGCGGATCACCCGCGCCGAGTTCGCCGGTGATGATGCGCCGACGCAGATTCGCAGCGACGAGCTCACCCGCCTTGGGCACCCGCACCACAGTCGACTTCGATCCGACCGCCACGTTGTCCATCTCCTCGGCTCCCGTCCTGGCAGACGCCAGGACTCGGTACCGATGAAGAGTACAAGGCTTTAATTGTTTCTTCCCCTCGCGACGGCACAATCGGTCGATGCCGTCAGTAACGACGAGTGGAAGCAATGCTACCGATCAGTAGCCCCACCCCGTCACCGCGTCCCGAATCGGGCAAACCAGTCGATCAGGCCCGGGTCGTCGACAGCACTCCGGTCGACCACCCGCCCCGCGTCACCACCCTGGAACAGACGTTTGATCGGCACCTCGAGTTTCTTCCCGGTGCGGGTGTGGGGAATCCCCGGAGCAGCGACGATCTCGTCCGGCACGTGCCGCGGAGACACCTGCTCACGGATGGCCGCACGGATCCGCTCGCGCAGAGCATCGTCGAGTTCGAACCCATCGGCGAGAACCACGAACAGCGGCATCCAGTAACCGCCGTCACTTCTTTCGGCGCCTATGACAAGCGCCTCGGCGATCTCCGGTAGCCGCTCGACCGCCTGGTAGATGTCCGCACTCCCCATCCGGATGCCGTTGCGGTTGAGAGTCGAGTCCGAGCGTCCGTGCATCACCACCCCACCTCGCGCCGTGATCGAAATCCAGTCGCCGTGCCGCCAGACGCCGGGGAACGTGTCGAAGTAGCTGGCGCGGTAGCGGGCGCCGTCCGGGTCGTTCCAGAACCCGACGGGCATCGACGGGATCGGACGCGTGATGACAAGTTCCCCCACGTCACCGCGGACCGGGCGCCCCGACTCGTCGAAAGCGTCGAGGGCGACCCCGAGGTACGGCGCCGACAACTCCCCCGGCCACACCGCGGTGATCCGCGCTCCCCCGACGAAGGCCGACACGACGTCGGTTCCGCCGCTGATGGACACGACGGGGACGTGCGCGCCCACGTTCTCGGACAGCCACCACGACGAGGACGCCGGCAGCGTGGACCCCGTGATCCCGACCGCGCGCAACGCACGCAGATCGTGATCCTTCACGGGGACGACGCCCGCCTTCTGACACGCGAGGACGTAACCGGGGCTCGTACCGAGCACGGTGACCCCGAGTCGGGCCGCCGACTCCCACAACCGATCCTGCGCCGGATAGGCCGGACTGCCGTCGTAACAGACGATGGTGGCGCCCGCCAGCAGTCCGGCTACCTGGAAGTTCCACATCATCCAACTCGGACTGGTGTACCAGAAGAACGTGTCCTCGGCACCGATGTCCATCTGTAGCGCAACGGCTTTCAGATGCTCGAGCAGGACTCCGCCGTGACCGTGCACGATGCCCTTCGGAAGGCCCGTGGTGCCCGACGAGAAGACGATCCACAGCGGGTGGTCGAACGGCACCGGGACGGGTTCGAGGGCGGCGTCGCCGGCGGTGGCCTGCAACCAACCCAGTGCACCCTCGACGGCGTCGTTCCGCAGTCGCGAGACCAGAACGGTCGCGGCGAGCGTGGGCATCCCGGCGCGCAACCGCTCGACCTCGTCGGTCCGGGGATGTTCCCTGCCGCCGAAGCGGTAGCCGTCGGCGGCGATCAGCACGGTCGGCTCGAGTTGTCCGAGGCGGTCGAGTGCCGCGGGGGCGGAATAGTCCTGCCCGCACGCGGCCCACACAGCGCCGAGGCTCGCCGTCGCGAGGAACGCGACGATCGCCTCGGGGACGTTGGGCAGGTAGCCGACGACGCGATCGCCGGGTTCGACGCCCAACGACCGCAAGGTCGCGGCGAGAGCACCCGTCTGCCGGAGGAGTTCGGCCCAGTCGATCGCCTCGTGGTCGCCGGCCTCGTTCTCGTACACGACGGCGGGCCTGTCGCCGCGCGCGTTCCGCACCACCTGCTCGACGTAGTTGAGGCGCGCATCCGGAAACCACACCGCACCGGGCATGGTGTCGACAGCGAGAGCCGGGCCGGGATCCGTCGCGGACTCGACGTCGAAGTAGTCCCACACCGACTGCCAGAAGGCTCCGAGGTCGTCGACCGACCACTCCCACAGGGCTCGGTAGTCGGGAAGCGTCAACCCGGTACGCCGCTCGACCCAGCGCGCGAAGTCGGTGATCCGGGCACCGTCGACGTCCGCGTCGCTCGGTACCCACTGGGGTCGGGTCTCGGTCGTCTGCTCGCCCGTCACGCAGTCACCTCTCCCTCTGCCGTCCGATGCCGGAGCGCCGAACGATCTCTTCCGCGTGCCGTAGCACCGGCGCGTCCACCATGCGGCCGTCGAACGCGAACACACCTCGCTCCCGGGTCGACGCCGCGAGAACCCTTTCGGCCCAACCCAACTGCTCGGCTGTGGGCGCGTAGGCATCCCGGATGACGCCGATCTGACTGGGGTGGATCGCGACCTTGGCATCGAAGCCGACCGCGACGGCATCCTCGCACTCGGTAGCGAGTCCGTCCAGGTTCGGGATGTCGAGGAACACCGAGTCGAGCGCGAACCTGCCGGCGGCCTTCGCTGCCAGCAGCGCGGCCGACCGGACGTGCCTTGCGACATCCCGATAGGCGCCGGTCGCGTTCCGGCTCGACGTACCTCCCAGCGCTGCGACGAGATCCTCGGCACCCCACATGACTCCGACGGCGTTCTCGGCCTGCGCGGCCTCGTCGATCACGAGCGCCCCGCGCGGCGACTCGACGAGCGCGATCACCGACAGCGGTGCGAGATCGAGGACCTGATCGACGGACTCGCACTTGGGGAGCATCACCGCGGTGTACGGCGTCCGGTCCAGCGCGGCACAGTCGAGCGCGTGGTCGTCGGTACCGTGCGCGTTGACCCGGACAACGGTGTGATCCGGGTCGAGTGGGACGTCGACCAGTGCCCGGCGCGCGGCATCCCTGTCTGCGGGCGCGACGCCGTCCTCGAGGTCGAGAATGACGACGTCCGCGACGGAAGCGGCCTTCGCGAAGCGCTCGGGCCGGTCGGCCGGGCAGAACATCCAGGCGGGGCCGGGAATCACTCCCGCCCAGATGCTCTCGATGCTCCGCCCACCGCTCATGCCGGCTTCTTCCGCACGAGCGTCTTGCGGATCGCGGTCGCCACGACGTCGCCGTGCTGATTGCGACCGGTGTGCTCGAACGTCACGATGCCCTCCCCCGGCCGGCTGCGGGACTCGCGCAGATCGGTCACCACGGTCTCGGCGTAGAAGGTGTCGCCGTGGAACAACGGCTTGGGGAACGCGATCTCGGAAAATCCGAGGTTCGCGACGATGGTCCCCTGCGTCAACTGCGCCACCGACAGGCCGACGAGCGTGGACAGCGTGAACATCGAATTGACCAGGCGCTCACCGAACTGCGTCTCCGCGGCGAACGCGGCGTCGAGGTGCAGTGCCTGCGTGTTCATGGTGAGCGTGGTGAACAGGACATTGTCGGCCTCGGTGATGGTGCGTCCCGGCCTGTGCGCGTACACGACGCCGGTCTCGAACTCCTCGAACCACAGCCCACGCTGGACGATCTTGCGCACTACCACTCGTCAGACCCCCAGTTCCCGTGCAATGAGCATCAACTGAACCTCGGTGGTGCCCTCCCCGATCTCGAGGATCTTGCTGTCGCGATAGTGCCGGGCCACCGGATACTCGTTCATGAAACCGTATCCACCGAAGATCTGGGTGGCATCGCGCGCATTGTCCATCGCGGCCTCGCTCGCGACGAGTTTCGCGATCGACGCCTGCTTCTTGAACGGCTTGCCCGACAACATCAGTGCCGCGGCGTCGTAGTACGCGGTTCGCGCGACGTGGGCACGTACCTCCATGCGCGCGATCTTGAATTCGATCGCCTGGTTGGCGCCGATCGGACGGCCGAACGCCTCCCGTTCCTTCGCGTACCGGACGGACTCGTCGACGCAACCCTGCGCGGCGCCCACCGACAGAGCCGCGATCGCGATGCGGCCCTCGTCCAGGATGCGGAGGAAGTTCGCGTAGCCGCGACCGCGCGTGCCGAGCAGATTCGCCTCGGGCACGCGCACGTCCTGGAGCGTCAGCGGATGGGTGTCGGAGGCATTCCATCCGACCTTGTCGTATGCGGGTTCGGCGGTGAACCCGCGGGTGGAGGTCGGCACGAGGATGGTGGAAATTTCCTTCTTGCCGTTGTCGGTCGCGCCCGTCACCGCGGTCACCGTGACGAGCGTGGTGATATCGGTGCCGGAGTTGGTGATGAACTGCTTGTTGCCGTTGACGACCCATTCGCCGTCGGCGAGTTCGGCGGTGGTGCGGGTGCCGCCCGCGTCGCTGCCGGCACCCGGTTCGGTGAGACCGAATGCTGCCAGCGCCTTTCCGCTCGTGAGCTGAGGCAGCCACTCCTGCTTCTGCTCCTCGTTGCCGAAGCGGTAGATCGGCATCGCACCGAGGGAGACGCCGGCTTCGAGGGTGATTGCGACGGACTGGTCGATCTTGCCCAGTTCCTCGAGGGCGAGGCACAGCGCGAAATAGTCGCCGCCCATGCCGCCGTACTCCTCGGGGAACGGCAGCCCGAACAGGCCCATGTCGGCCATGCCGGCAACCACCTCGTACGGGAAGGTGTGGTTGGCGTCGTGTTCCGCGGAAACGGGCGCCACGACGTTCCGGGCGAAGTCCTGGACGGTCTTCGCGAGCTGCCGGTACTCGTCGGGCAGCGATCCGGTGGACAGGTAGTCGGTCATGACGCGGCAACCTCCGTCGAGAGTTCGGGTGACTGTTCGGATTCGGTTGCGGGACCGACCCGCGCGAGCGGCTGGTCGACCTTGACCTGATCGCCGACGGAGACGAGGATCTCGACGACGCCGTCGATCGGCGCGGTGAGGGTGTGCTCCATCTTCATGGCCTCGACGACCACCACGGCGCTACCGGCGGTGACGCTGTCCGCCGTTGCGGCGTGGACGGAGATGACGGTGCCGGGCATGGGGCTGGTCAGCTCTGCCTCGCCGGCGTGGATATCGTCGTCGCGGACACTCGCCTCGCGCAACTGCGAGACGATCCACGTGCCGCCTCCCCCTGCCAGCCACAGGGTTCCGTCGTCCTCCGCGACGCGGTAGGTGTCGCGGCGGCCGTCGACCACCACTTCCAGTGTGCCGTTGTCGAGTCGCGCTGCGACCGTGCGGTTCTCGCCGCCCTCGATATGCACGGCACCATCGTCGGGCATGCCGGCGAGCAGCACGTGCTCGGTGCGCTCGCCCGAGCGCACCCGGAACGAGATGGGCCGGGCCCCACCGGCCCGCCATCCGGTGGGCGCGTCCCACGGGTCCGAGGTTGCCGCCGACCACAGCCCGATCCAGTGGTGCGCCGCCGCCGCGACGAGGACGTCGTCGGTCGGGGTGGCCGCGTGGAAGTCACCGACCCGGCGGTCGAGCAGGCCGGTGTCGAGTCGTCCGGCACGGACGTCCTCGTCCGTGAGCAGGAACCGCAGGAAGCCGATGTTGGTGACCACACCGAGCACCGCGGTGTCGGCCAGTGCGCGGTCGAGCCGGCGCAGCGCCTCGTCGCGGTCGTCGCCGTGTGCGATCACCTTTGCGAGCATGGGGTCGTAGTCGCTGCCGACGACCGTGCCGTGCCGCAAACCGGAGTCGACGCGCACCCCGGTCCCGGTCGGCTCACGCAGACCGAGCACGGTGCCGCCGGTGGGCAGAAAGCCACGAGCAGGGTCCTCCGCATACACGCGGGCCTCGATCGCGTGCCCGGTGAGGGTGACATCGCCCTGCGTGAAACCGAGCACCTCACCGGCCGCGGTCCGCACTTGCCACTCGACCAGGTCGAGTCCCGTCACCATCTCGGTGACCGGGTGCTCCACCTGCAGGCGGGTGTTCATCTCCATGAAGAAGAACTCGTCGGGCCGGTCCGCGGACACGATGAACTCCACCGTCCCGGCCCCGGTGTAGTCGACGCTGCGAGCGGTGTCGCAGGCGGCGGTGCCGATGCGGGCGCGGGTCGCGGCGTCGAGCAGCGGCGACGGCGCTTCCTCGATCACCTTCTGGTGCCGGCGCTGCAGGCTGCACTCCCGCTCGCCGAGATGCACGACGTTGCCGTGCGCATCGGCCAGGATCTGCACCTCGATGTGCCGGGGTCGCAGCACGAATCGCTCGAGGAACAGCGTGTCGTCGCCGAACGACGATGCTGCCTCGCGGCGCGCGCTGACCAGCGCGGCGGACAGGTCTCCGGCGTTCTCGACGAGGCGCATGCCCTTGCCGCCACCACCGGCGGACGGTTTGACCAGCACCGGATAGCCGATGTCGTCGGCGGCCGCGACCAGATCGGCGTCGGACAGTCCGGGCCTCGCGATGCCCGGCACCACCGGAACACCGAACGCTGCCACCGCATTCTTCGCGGTGATCTTGTCGCCCATCACCTCGATGGCCCGCGGCGACGGGCCCAGAAAGACGATGGACGCGTCCGCACACGCGGCCGCGAAAGCGGTGTTCTCGGAGAGGAACCCGTACCCGGGATGGATCGCCTGCGCGCCGGTGCGCTTCGCAGCGTCGAGGACTCGGTCGATGTCGAGATAGCTCTCGCGCGCCGCGGCGGGTCCGATGAGCACCGCGGTGTCGGCCTCACGCACGTGCCGCGCACCCGCGTCGGCCTCGCTGTAGACCGCGACCGAGCGGATGCCCATCTCCCGGAGGGTACGGATCACCCGGACCGCGATCTCGCCGCGATTGGCCACCAGGATCGTCTGGAACTGCGTCGTCATGTGTGCCCTCACATCCGGAACACGCCGTAGGAGACCGGTTCGAGTGGTGCGTTCGCACACGCAGACAACGCCAGTCCGACAACGGTTCTGGTGTCGGCAGGGTCGATCACACCGTCGTCCCACAGCCGTGCGGTCGAGTAGTACGGATTGCCCTGTGCCTCGTACTGGGCCCGGATCGCGTCGGGATCCCGGCCTGAATCCTTACCGGATCCGACGGCACCGAGCACCGACGCGGCCTGCTCGCCGCCCATCACCGAGATGCGGGCGTTGGGCCACATCCACAGGAAACGCGGCGAGTACGCCCGCCCACACATCGAGTAGTTGCCCGCGCCGTACGAGCCGCCGATCACCACCGTCAGCTTCGGCACCCGCGCGCACGCCACCGCGGTGACCATCTTGGCGCCGTGCTTGGCGATGCCACCGGCCTCGTACTCGCGGCCGACCATGAAGCCGGTGATGTTCTGCAGGAACAACAGCGGGATGCTGCGCTTGTCGCACAACTCGATGAAGTGGGCGCCCTTCATCGCGGACTCGGCGAACAACACGCCGTTGTTCGCGACGATGCCGACCGGGTGGCCGTGGATGCGAGCGAAGCCGGTGACGAGGGTCTTGCCGTACTCGGCCTTGAACTCCTGGAAGCTCGAACCATTGCCGGCACCGCCGACGCCCCCGTCGACCATCCGCGTGATCACCTCGCGCACGTCGTACGGGATGCGCGGGTCGGTGGGGACGACGTCGTACAGCTCGTCCTGGTCCGCGACCGGCGCGACCGTCTCGGCCACATCCCACGGGCGCGGCGCCCGCGGACCGAACGTCGACACGATGTTCCGCACGATGCGCAACGCGTCGCGATCGTCGTCGGCGAGGTGGTCGGTGACGCCGGAGATCTTGGAGTGCAGGTCGCCGCCGCCGAGTTCCTCGGCCGTGACCACCTCACCGGTCGCGGCCTTCACCAGTGGCGGGCCGCCGAGGAAGATCGTTCCCTGGTTGCGCACGATCACGGCCTCGTCGCTCATCGCCGGTACGTACGCACCGCCCGCGGTGCACGACCCGAGGACGGCCGCAATCTGGGGAATCCCTCTGGCACTCATGGTCGCCTGGTTGAAGAAGATGCGCCCGAAGTGCTCGCGATCCGGGAACACCTCGCCCTGCATCGGCAGGAACGCCCCACCGGAGTCGACGAGATAGAGGCACGGCAGGTTGTTCTGCAGCGCGATCTCCTGCGCCCGCAGGTGCTTCTTCACCGTCATCGGATAGTAGGTGCCACCCTTGACGGTCGCGTCGTTCGCGACGATCACACACTCCCGGCCGGATACCCGGCCGATGCCGCCGATCACCCCGGCGCCGGGGCACTCGTCGTCGTACATGCCGTTCGCCGCGAGCGGGGCCAGTTCGAGGAACGGACTTCCCGGATCGAGCAGGGCGTCGACGCGGTCGCGCGGCAGCAGCTTGCCGCGAGCGATGTGGCGCTCTCGCGACCGCTCGCTGCCACCGAGCGCTGCCGAAGCCAACTTGTCGTGCAACTCGGACACGAGCGCGATGTGCTGCTCCCGATGGGAGGTGGCTGATGCGGTTCGAGCGGTGGTCACGTCACCGTCCTCGCAGGTCGATGGATACGATGAGCTTCGGTTAATTTCGACTAACTGAAATCAGGTTATGCGTGATTAACTGAGTTGTCCAGATCACACGAACGGGAAAATATGACCGATGACCGACGTCGATGGTGAAGTGGGCACGGCACCCGGCAGGCGCAGTCGGGCGAAGGCGGACCGCCGCCGCGACCTGCTCCGCGCCGCCGCGCGACTGATCGCCGAGCGCGGCTTTCCGGGTGTCCGTCTCGAGGATCTCGGCTCGGCGGTCGGCATCAGTGGTCCGGCCGTGTACCGGCACTTCCCCAACAAGGACGCCCTGCTCGTCGAGTTGCTGACCGACATCAGCGAGCGTCTGCTCGCGGGCGGCACCGACGTCGCCGAGCGGGTCTCGAACCCTCAGCGGGCGCTCGAGGAACTGGTCGACTTCCACCTCGACTTCGCGCTCGGCGAGCCCGACCTGATCCGGGTGCAGGATCGCGACCTTCACTCGCTCCCCGACGACGCCCGGCGCCGTGTCCGGCAGACGCAGCGCCGATACGTCGAGATCTGGGTGAGCGTGCTGCAGCAGCTCGACCCCGCTGTGGACGCTACCCGCGCCCGCATCGCCGCACACGCGACGTTCGGCCTGATCAACTCCACCCCGTACAGCGCAGCGTCCCCGTCCGTCGAGGCGACGAACGGGGACGTGACGCGTGAAGTTCTGCGGCGAATGACGTTGGCCGCGCTCACAACCGGAGCCCGATAGGTCAGGTCCGCTTGGAGGTGATCGACGTGTATGCGAGCGTCAGGATCGCCGCGGCCGCGATGCTGATGATCCACCGCCACCAGTCGATTCCGGACGTGTCTCCCTTGTCGCTGATGAGGCCCCAGATCCAGTAACCGAGCAGGGCACCGATGATGCCGATCACGACGGTGATGATCCAGCCCATCGCCTGCTTGCCCGGAATGATCAGCCGGGCGAGGACGCCGATGACCGCGCCGAAGATGATCGTGCCGATGATCTCGCCCATCACGGGCTCCTTCCCTACGCCCCCGCCATGCGCGGAACACGATTCCGCCCTGGCTCGACGGTACGACCTCGACCGAGCCGGGGCAGAAGATTGCGCGAATCGTTGTGCGAGCGAGTCCGTCACCGGTCAGAGCGCGACGTTGACGGCCTTCGTCTGGGTGAAGGCGTCGATGCCCGACGCACCGAGTTCCCGACCCCAGCCGGACTGCTTGTAGCCACCGAACGGCATGGCGGTGTCGAAGCCGTTGTACTGGTTGATCCACACCGAACCGGCCTTCAGTCTTCGCGCGGTGCGGTGCGCCTTCGAGATGTCCCGGGTCCAGATGCCGGCAGCCAGACCGTAGATCGAGTCGTTGGCAGCGGTGACGATGCCCTCGTCCGCGTTGAACGACATCGCGGCGACGACGGGTCCGAAGGTCTCCTCGCGGACGACGCTGAACTCCGGCTTCACGTCCACCAGAACGGTCGGCTCGACGAAGTAGCCCCTCTCGCCCCAGCGCTTGCCGCCGGTCAGCGCGCGGGCGCCGTTGCACAGGCCGTCGTCCAGGTAACCGGTGACCCGATCGAGCTGTTCCTGCGACACCAGCGGGCCGATTTCGGCGGTGGGGTCGAGTCCGGGTCCTAGTCTGACGTAGCTCGCAGCATCGGCGATGGCCTCGGTGAAGCGTTCGAAGATGCTGTCCTCGACATACAGACGGGTGCCGCCGACACAGCACTGACCGTGGTTGAACAGCCATGCATTGAGCGAACCCTGCACGGCCGCATCGAAGTCGGCGTCCGCGAACACGATGCTGGGACTCTTGCCGCCGAGCTCGAGACTGACCCTCTTGAGATTGCCCTTGGCCGCGTCGACGATCTTCCTGCCCACTTCGGCGGAACCCGTGAACGCGATCTTGTCGACGTCGTCGTGCGCCGCGAGCGCGGCGCCGGCCTCACCGAAGCCCGGCACGATGTTGACCACGCCGGGCGGGAATCCGGCCTCCTCGAACACCTCGGCCAGCATGATGGCAGTGAGCGGTGTCTGCTCGGCAGGCTTGAGGATCACCGTGTTGCCGGCCGCGAGGGCCGGGGCAAGCTTCCGCGCCGCCATGAGCAGCGGGAAGTTCCACGGCACGATCAACCCGCAGACCCCGACGGGCTCGCGCAGCGTGTAGGCGTGGAACTCGCCGACGGGCGCGAACGGCATCGACACGTTGACGGTGCTGCCTTCGATCTTGGTGGCCCAGCCCGCGTAGTAGCGGAACACGTCCGCGGCCCAGGCCGTGTCCACCGACGACGCGACGGCGGCGGACTTGCCGTTGTCGAGCGACTCGAGCTGACCGAACTCGGCGGCCCGCTCGGTGAGCAGGTCACCGACCCGCCAGATGAGGCGTTCCCGCTCGTTCGGCTTCACCGCAGCCCACGGCTCGAAGGCACGGCGCGCGGCCCGGACTGCGCGGTCGATGTCGGCCGACTCGCCGTGGGCGACGTCCGCGAGGTGTTCGCCGGTCGCGGGATCGAGTGTGACGAACGTGCGCCCGGACACCGCGTCGACGAACTCACCGTCGATGTACAACTGCTTGGTGCCGGCGAGGAACTCGCGCACCCGCGGTGTCACGATCTGCTCGACAACGACCGTCATGCCCGAACCTCCTGAAGTTCAGCCTTTGAAGCGCAACACAGCCATCGTGCGCCCCGAAGCGGCCTGTCAACTGTTCAAACTTTGAACAGCGGTGTCGGTCAGACGGTGATGTCCAACGCGCGGATCCGGCTGTAGAGGGTCGTGCGGCTGATACCGAGCCGCGCCGCGGCATGCACCTTGTTGCCGTGACTCTCCTGCAATGCCTCGATGATCGCGTCCCGCTCGGCGCGTTCGCGGCCGCCGAGGCGAGCCACCCGGCCCGACGCGCGGTACTCGCCGGGCAGGTCCTCGACTCGGATCGCGGATCCGCCTCGGTCGGGCAATCCCGTGAGGACCGCGCGCAGTTCGACGAGGTTTCCCGGCCACGTGTGTTCGGACAGTGCCGTCAGAGCGCTCGGACCCAACCGCATTCCGGCACTGCCGATCTCGGTCGCGAGGGCCGCGACGAGCGACGGCAGTTCGCGGATTCGTTGACGCAGGGCAGGTACCGCCACCTGCGCACCGCAGCGGGCGAGCAGATCGCGTACCGCGGGGCGGACGGTGTCGAGCGGATCGGAGGTGAACACCAGCCGTGGCCCGCCGGCACGCGCAGCCACCGACGCGAGCAGGGCGATTACGGCGTCGGGCGCGAGGTGCACGTGTTCGACCAGGATGTGCTCCGGAGCGGTCCCGACGTGCCCGAGCAAGCGGGCACACCAGTCCCGTTCACCCTCCGCCACGACATGCGCGGCGTCCAACGTCACGATCGGCCCCGCCGCGTACTCGCGCGCGGCCCAGGCACGTCCGCTGCCCGACTCTCCGACGATCGCGAGGGCACCCGCGGTGGACCGCAACTCGTTCAGGCGAGCACGCAGGCGGGACGTCGCGCCCTGCGGGGTGACCCTGCGCCGCACGGGCTGCCGGGCGCCGTCGGCGTCGAGCAGAAACAGGACACCGCTCTCGGCGCCGGCCACCCGCGCAATGCGCAGACCGGCGTGCCCGCCCCCGGACAGCGTGAAGTCCAGGGTCCGCGACTCACCGGGAGGCACGTCGCCCGCGAGTGCCCGCAGCGCCACATGGTCACCCGGTTCGAGCAGCTCGACGGCCGCCTTGTTGGTGAGCATGATGTCCTGCCCCATCGCGGCCACCGCGACGCCACGCTGCCGGGCCGCGATCTGGAAGGCATCCACCACGCGTCGATCCGATTCCCGCGCCCCCTCGAGGAGCCGAGCTTCGATGTCCCGCACTGCCCGCACGAGGAACGGCACGAACAGCGGGTTCGCTGTCTTCTCCGTCGCCGTGATGTCGAGGATGCCCTCGATCCGGCGCGTGACCGGATGCACGATGGGGTGGCCGTAGCAACTGAACTGCTGGAACGATTCGAGGAAGTGCTCGTCGCGGTGGACGACGAGACCCTGGCGCACCTCGAGCGGCGTGCCCAATGCGTTCGTACCGTAGTTCTCCTCACTGAGGGCGACCCCGGGCAGCACACCGACACCCTCCATCGCGAGTCTCAGCGGACGAGAGTCGAACACGCGGGACACGACACGACAGTCCCTGTCCACGAGCAGGATTCCGCAACCCGTTCCCGACAACTGCACGCTGAGCTCGTCGAGAACCGGACCGGCCGCGCGCAGCAGACGTCCCGCCGCGTCGGACGGATCGATCAGCATCGGTTCGGGCACCCGCGCCGGGTCGATTCCGCTGAGCTGAGAACGCTTCCAGGACAGCTCGATCTCCGGCCGCAGACCGTACTCCACTACTGCCTCCTTCGATCAGGCGTACTCGATCAGGCGTGCTCGATCAGCTCGAGCGACCTCTCGCGCATCTCGACCTTGCGAACCTTCCCGGTGACCGTCATCGGAAACTCGTCGACGACGTGCACGTACCGCGGAATCTTGTAGTGCGCGAGCCGACCGGCACAGAACTCCCGCACCTTGTCCGCGTCGAGCGGCCCTGCCCCCTCACGCATCCGGATCCACACCATGAGTTCCTCGCCGTATTTCGGATCGGGAACACCGATCACCTGAGCGTCGAGGATATCCGGATGGGTGTAGAGGAACTCCTCGATCTCCCGCGGGTAGACATTCTCGCCGCCACGGATCACCACGTCCTTGATCCGGCCCGTGATCGCGACGTAGCCGTTCGCGTCCATCACCCCGATGTCGCCGGTGTGCATCCACCGCGCGGCATCGATCGTCTCCAGCTTGTACGGTCGCTCCGCGGGCTCCGCTCCTGCCGTCTTCTCGGAACCGTCCCAGTACCCCAACATCACCGAGTACCCCCGCGTGCAGAGCTCACCCGGTTCGCCGCGTGGCACCGTCAGCCCCGTCGCGGGGTCGACGATCTTCACCTCGAGGTGCGGTCCGACGCGGCCCACCGTGGCGACCCGATGGTCGACGCTGTCGTTGCGGCGGGTCTGCAACGACACCGGCGACGTCTCCGTCATGCCGTAGCAGATCGACACCTCCGTCATGCCCATCCGCTCGATGACCTGCTTCATCACCTCGACCGGACACGGCGAGCCGGCCATGATGCCGGTCCGCAGGCTCGACAGGTCGTAACTCTCGAAGTCCGGGTCGGCGAGTTCGGCGATGAACATCGTCGGCACCCCGTACAGCGACGTGCACTTCTCGGCCTCCACTGCCGCCAGGGTCGCTCCGGGCTCGAACGCCGGTCCTGGGATGACCATCGCGGCGCCGTGGCTGGTGCACGCGAGGTTGCCCATCACCATGCCGAAGCAGTGGTAAAAGGGCACCGGGATGCACACCCGGTCCTGCTCGGAGTATCCGCACAGTTCACCGACGAAGTATCCGTTGTTGAGGATGTTGTGGTGACTGAGCGTCGCACCCTTCGGGAATCCTGTTGTCCCGGACGTGTACTGGATGTTGATCGGGTCGTCCGCGGAAAGCGCTGCCTGTGCCCGCACCAGCACGTCCTGATCCTCTGCGAGGGCGGCCCGCCCGTCGGCGAGCAGTCGGTTCCATTCGGGTGACCCCAGCAGCACCACCCGTTCGAGCGTCGCGCACTCCGGCAGCACCTGGTCGATCATCGCCGCGTAGTCGGACGCCCGGAACGACGGCGCGGCGATCAGCGTGCCGATGCCCGCCTGGTTCAGCACGTACCGCAGTTCGTGAGAACGGTAGGCCGGGTTGATGTTGACGAGGATCGCGCCCACCTTCGCGGTGGCGTACTGCACCACCGTCCACTCGGCACAGTTGGGCGCCCAGATCCCGACGCGGTCGCCCTTCGCGATCCCGGCCCCGAACAACCCGGCGGCGAGCGTGTTCACGTCTGCGGCCAGTTCGGTATACGTCCGTCGTCGCCCGGACCCTCGGTCGACCAGTGCGAGGCGGTCACCGTGTGCGGCGACGGTGCGGTCGAAGTTGTCGCCGATCGTGTCGCCGAGCATGGGCGCGTCCGCCGCGCCCGACGCGTAGCTCGGCAGGGATTCCGGCAGTGAAGTTGTGGGCATCGCGTTTCCTCTCCGGTCGCCGACTCGACACGCACGGGGGAAGCCCGGCGGTGCAAGCGAACCCAACGTACTCGCTCGAGTGTGATGTAGGACATAGTCGACGATCGAGGCTCGCGACAACTGTTCGGAGTTCGACCGCCTTTACGGGAGCCGGTGGGTGGTGGCGGGCGGCATCTGCGCGATCGCGAGCGTGAGCGCGAATCCCCACAAGGCCGCGAACCACAGCGCATCCAGACCGACGAAGCGATACGCGGTCGCTCCGAGGAACGCCCCGACGAGCATCGCCACCCACAGCAGGAAATGCCGGATCCAGCCCCACCGCTCGCCGCCCGACAGTGCGGTGACCAGGCGTTGACCCATCTTGACCAGGGTCCCGGTCATGTAGGTGAGGCTGATGCTCACCTCGCCCTCGCGCTCGAACGTGGTGTTCTCGGCACCCATCGCGGTGACCATCAGCGAGATCGCCACCGGGGTCCATCCGAGGAGGTGTGCGAGCGCGGCGAGAACCAACAGCGACGTCACGAGCGTCAGGACGGCGGGGCGGTGTCGGTCGCCGAATCGACGGCCGGTCACCGATCCGATCATGACGCCGACGACGAAAAGCGCGACGACCCCAGCACCCGTCAGTGCCGTCGTCACCAGGCCGTCGGCGGCAGAAACGGCCAGCTTGGTGGAGTTACCGCTCATGAAGGAGACGAAGAAGCCCCCGAGCGTGATGAAGCCCATTGCGTCCACGAATCCGGCCAGGCCGGAAAGAAACACCGCAACGACGAGCACGCCCCGGGGGTAGTGGACGACCACACCTCAGACGATAAACCCACCCGGGCACTGCCCGGGTGGGTTCGGTCCTCGGTCGAACGGTCAGGCAGCCGCGTTCTCGTCGAGGCCGCAGGCGCCGCGCAGTTCGAGCGCGATCTCGCCCCACACCGTCGCGTACGAGGCGATCTCCGGGGCCGCGATCCACTCGCGCTCCCCGGACCGCGCCTTCCGCAGCGCCTCCGCGAACAGATCCTGGTAACGCGACAGGCGCGGGACGAACGCGGACACGTCGTCGAGGACGTCCTGCGCCTTGGTGTCGAGGGCCGCGAGCGCCTCGACATCGGCCTCGGCCGCAACCAGTTCACGCAACGGCCCGTCGAGCTCGAGGAAGCGCTCGTGGATCTCGGCGATCGAGTCCTCGTCGATCGACACGCGCTCGGCGTCGAGCTGGTCACCGAGCTCGGCGACACCGGCAGCGGTCAGCGCGAACGCCCCGTCGCCGGTCTCCGCGGCCTTGCCCTGCGCGAGCAGCGCGTCGCGCGCCGCCTCCGCGGATGCTGCGGATACCCCGAGTTGCGCGGCGAGGACGCCGGCCGTCACCTGCCCCTTCAACCGGATCGTCTGCAGCAGTGCCAATTCGTCGACGTTGCCCGCGAAGGCCATCGTGTTCTCCTCATGTGTGCGATAGGTCCGACAGGAAACCTACCGCTCGAGGAACCGTGCCGGGTCATGGCCGGGTCACGGCCTGGGGCCGGGCGTCGGGCAGGCGTCGGCGGCTTCCGCCACGACGCGAGGGAGCGCGGCCGGTGCCGGGCGGACACCTCGCTCCCAGTCTCCACCGAGGACCGGCACCTCACCCTCGAGTGTCGCGAGTTCGGCGGCGTCGAACACCCGGCCGCGACTGAGCAGTCGCACACCCTCGGGTGCTTCGAGACTGAACCCCGCCCCGCGGCCGGGAACCACGTCGAGCACCAGTTGCGTGTGCTTCCACGCGTCGAACTGCGGGCCGGAGATCCACAGCGGCACGGCGTCGTCGTCCTGTGGCTGCGAGACGCCGACCTCCCCCACACCCAAACTGAGATCGAACACGCCGAGCAGGACATCACGATCGCCGACGACGAACTCCCCCAACGGAAAGCACATCGGGGCGGAGCCGTCGCAGCAGCCACCCGACTGGTGCAGCATGAGCGGTCCGTGGACGTCGGCGAGGTGCCGGAGCAGCGACGCCGCGAGTGCCGTGACCACCGCCCGCGGCGGGGCGGCGCTCATGCGAAGTCCAGAACGACACGGCCGTCGATCATGCCGCGCTCGAGCTCGTCGAAGATGTCGTTGATGTCCTCCAGGCGGCGCGTGTGGACGGTCGGGTGGATCGTGCCGCGCGCGTAGAAGTCGAGTGCCTCGACCATGTCCTGACGGGTTCCGACGATCGACCCACGCAGGGTCAACCCGTTCAGGACAGTCTCGAAGATCGGCGTCGGGAACTCTCCGGGCGGCAGGCCCATGAACGTGACGGTGCCGCCGCGTCGGACCATGCCGATCGCCTGCCCGAACGCCGCCGGATTGACCGCGGTCACCAGCACCGCGTCGGTGCCCCCGGTCGCCTGCCTGATCTTCTCGACCGGATCCTCCTCGTAGGCGTTGACGAGGAGTTCGGCGCCGTAACGGGCTGCAAGCGCGAGTTTGGAGTCGGCGACGTCGACCGCGGCGACGCGCAGTCCCATCGCGGTGGCGTACTGCACCGCGACGTGGCCGAGCCCACCGATGCCCGAGATCGTCACCCACTGCCCCGGGGTGACGTCACTGACCTTCAGGCCCTTGTAGACGGTGATCCCGGCGCACAGGACGGGCGCGACCTCGATCGGATCGGCGCCCTTCGGAACCCGGGCGGCGAACCGGGAATCGACGAGCATGTACTCGGCGAACGAGCCGTCGACGCTGTAGCCGCCGTTGATCTGCTTCTCGCACAGCGTCTCCCATCCGGTGCGGCAGTACCGGCATTCGAGACACGCCGACCACAGCCATGCGTTGCCCACGAGGTCGCCCAGCGCGAGTTCGGTGACGCCCTCCCCTACCTGGACCACCTCGCCGAAGCCCTCGTGTCCGGGGATGAACGGGGGCGTCGGCTTGACGGGCCAATCCCCCTTGGCCGCATGCAGATCCGTGTGGCAGACACCGCTCGAGCGCACCTTCACGAGCGCCTGATCGCGGCCCGGTCTCGGAATGGGCACGTCCTCGATGGAGAGGGGCTTGCCGAACTCGCGGACAACCGCAGCCTTCATCGTCTCGGTCATACGAACCTCCACTTCGGGGGGCGATCAGAAGAAGCCCTGGGCCTTGGGCGCGTAGCTGACGAGCAGGTTCTTCGTCTGCTGGTAGTGGTCGAGCATCATGTGGTGGTTCTCGCGGCCGATGCCGGACTGCTTGTAGCCGCCGAACGCCGCGTGCGCCGGGTACTGGTGGTACGTATTGGTCCACACCCGGCCGGCCTGAATGTCGCGTCCGGCCCGGTAGGCGACGCTGCCGTCGCGGGACCAGACCCCGGCCCCGAGCCCGTAGAGGGTGTCGTTCGCGATCGCGATGGCCTCGTCGTAGTCGGCGAAGGACGTCACGGAGACAACCGGACCGAAGATCTCCTCCTGGAAGATCCTCATGTCGTTGGTACCCGTGAAGATCGTCGGCTGAACGAAGTACCCCTCGGACAGGTCACCGCCGAGTTCGGCCCGCTGGCCGCCCGTGATGACCCGTGCACCCTCGTTCTTCCCGATCTCGATGTACGACAGGATCTTCTCGAGCTGATCGTTCGACGCCTGCGCGCCGATCATCGTGTCGGTGTCGAGTGGATCACCCTGCCGAACGGCCTTGGTCCGCACCGCTGCGAGGGCCAGGAAGTCGTCGAAGATGTCTCGCTGGATCAGCGCACGCGACGGGCACGTGCACACTTCGCCCTGGTTGAGCGCGAACATCGTGAAACCCTCGAGCGCCTTGTCCTGGAAGTCGTCGTTCGCAGCGAGAACGTCGGAGAAGAAGACGTTGGGGCTCTTGCCACCCAACTCCAGCGTGACCGGGATCAGGTTCTGCGACGCGTACTGCATGATCAGCCGGCCGGTGGTGGTCTCACCCGTGAACGCGATCTTCTTGATCCGCGGGCTCGACGCGAGCGGCTTGCCCGCCTCCGTGCCGAACCCGTTGACGATGTTGACCACGCCCGGCGGCAACAGATCACCGATGAGCGAGAACAGGAACAGGATCGACGCCGGGGTCTGCTCGGCAGGCTTGAGTACGACGGCGTTGCCGGCGGCCAGCGCGGGCGCGAGCTTCCACGTCGCCATCAGGATCGGGAAGTTCCACGGGATGATCTGTCCGACGACGCCGAGCGGCTCGTGGAAGTGGTAGGCGACCGTGTCGGAGTTGATCTCGGACAGCGAGCCCTCCTGCGCGCGGATCGCCCCCGCGAAGTAGCGGAAATGGTCGACCGCGAGTGGGATATCCGCGTTCGACGTCTCGCGGATCGGCTTGCCGTTGTCCCAGGACTCGGCGAGCGCGATCTGCTCGAGGTTCGCCTCGATCCGGTCGGCGATCCTGTTCAGGATCAGCGCGCGCTCCGCGACCGGCGTCGTGCCCCACGCCGGCGCCGCGGCGTGGGCGGCGTCGAGCGCGAGTTCGATGTCCTCGCCCGTCGACCGCGCGACCTCGCAGAACGGTTGCCCGGTGATCGGCGTCGGGTTCTCGAAGTACTGTCCCTTGACCGGAGCCACCCACTCCCCGCCAATCCAGTTGTCGTAGCGCGATTCGAAGGACATCAGGGCGTCGGGCGAACCGGGGCGGGCGTACACGCTCATCGGAGACTCCTGTCGGTGAGGGAAATACCGCGTTCGGGGTGTGACACAGGACGTAAACAGGCGAACGTTGCGATTGCGGGGCCGAAGTGGTCACAACTGGGCGACGACGCACCCGTCCCCCAGTTCGGCGGATGTCCGAATTCGTCCCGAAACCGGCATTCGACTGGCTAGGGTGCGGATCAGAGGTGGAACGTGTTCCACCGGATGAGTCGTTGCTCTGGAAGGAATGTCGATGCAGTTCAACCTGGCCGATATCTTCGAGACCGTCGCGGGAGCCGTGCCCGACCGCATCGCGCTGACGTACGAGGGACAGCACCTGTCGTATGCGAACCTGAACGCGGAAGCGAACAAGGTTGCGCACTTCCTCTCCGAGGCCGGGGTGGCGCCGGGAGAGCACGTGGCGCTTTTCCTGAAGAACAGCGTCGAGCACGTGACGTCGCTCCTGGGGATCCTCAAGATCCGCGCGGTCCCGATCAACGTGAACTACCGATACACCCCCTCCGAACTCGAGTACATCTTCACCAACTCGGACTCGGTCGCCGTGGTGGTCGAACTGCCCGAGCATCAGCGCACCCTGGCCGGCCTCCTCGACAACTGCCCGCTGGTCCGGACAGTGATCGTCGTCGGCGAACCGGAGCAGGAGCTGCTGACCGCGGCACAAGCACGGTCGGTGACCGTACTGCCGTTCGCCGATTCCCAGGCCCACTCGGATGCCACCGATTTCCCCGCCCGGTCGGGTGACGACCTGTACGTGCTCTACACCGGGGGCACCACCGGCTACCCCAAGGGCGTCATGTGGCGCCACGACGACTTCTTCCGCAAGCCCCTCTCCGGCGGCAACCCCTACGGCGAGGAAGCCCGCAAGGATCTTGCGGAGGTCGCGGCCGCGGCCAAGGAATTCCCCGACATGACGTTCCTGATCGCGGCGCCGCTGATGCACGGGGCCGCGTCGTACTCGCTGTTCACCTTCTTCACGCTCGGCGCCCGCCTCGTGGTCATGCGCGACTTCGATCCGGTGAAGGTGGTCGAGGGCATCGAGAAGGAGAAGCTCCAGGTGATCCTCATCGTCGGCGACGGCATGGGCCTGCCGCTGGTCGACGAGATGGAACGCCGCAAGGGAGAGGTGGACCTCAGCTCGCTGTTCTCGATCACGTCGGGCGGCGCGATCTGGTCGCTGAGCGTGCGCGAGCGGATGCTCGCGGTCAAGCCGGAACTGTTGCTGCGCGACAACTTCGGCGCATCGGAGTCCGGCAACGACGGCGCGTTCACGATCGACGAGAACGGCAACCTGCGCATGCCCCCGTCGCCCAACCTGATCCTGGTCGACGAGCGGCTCGAGCAGATTCCCGCGGGCTCCGACGAGATCGGCTACATCGCGCGGATCGGCAACGTCCCGCTCGGCTACTACCGGGACGAGGAGAAGACCGCCCGCACCTTCCCCACCCGCGCCGACGGCACGCGCATCTCGGTACTCGGCGACATGGGCACGATCGACGCGGACGGCACCATCGTCTTCCTCGGCCGCGGATCGCAGTGCATCAACACCGGCGGCGAGAAGGTCTTCGCGGAGGAGGTCGAGGCGGCACTGCACGCGCATCCGTCGATCTCCGACGCCCTCGTCGTGCCCGTGCCCGACGAGCGGATGGGCCAGCGGGTCGCGGCCGTCATCGCGGTGTACCCGGACGCGCAGGAACTCACGCTCGACGGCGTCCAGGAGCACTGCCGCAAGACGCTCGCCGGATACAAGGTGCCGCGCGCCGTCGTCGTCGTGGACGAGGTCAAGCGGACCCCGGCCGGCAAGGCCGACTACCGGTGGGCCACCGACGTCGCGGCGTCGAGCTAGCCCGATCACGCGAGCACGTGCGGCCGGGGATGCCCGGCCGCACGTGCTCGGCACCGGGCCCCGGCTCAGAAGAAGGTGCTCGCGCGCTCCGCGACCATCACCGCCGTCGCGTGCGGGCCGCGACTCGGTAGCGCGGGGAAGATCGACGTGTCGACGATGAAGAGGCCGTCGACACCGTGGACCCGGCACCGCTCGTCCACCACCGACGTCGTCGCGTCCGAGCCCATTCGGCAACTGCCCGACAGGTGCAGCGACGTGCCGAGATGATCGGACAGCCACGCGTCCGACGTGTCGATCTCCTCTGGTTCCAGTAGTTCTGCCATCGCGCCGCTGCGCATCAGATCGGACGCGTGGGTTACCGCCGACCGCAGCGCTTCCCGGTCTTGGCCGGCCTCGAGGTAGCGGTACGACACGGACGGGGCGTCTCCCGGATCGGCCGAGACGAGGCGGATCTCACCGCGGCTGCGCGGCTTCATCAGGACCACCCCAAGACAGGGCTGACCGATCCCCGAACCGGGAATCAGATCTCCGAAGGATGCTGTGTAGGGCCGCATTTCGATGTCGTCGGTGTTGAGGGTCACCTGCAGCGCCGGCGTCTGTGTGGTCCGCGAGACCGCCCGACGGTAGCGGTACGGCAGCACCACCTCGGGATGGTCGCTGAACTCCGAGCCCACCGCGGGTAGGTCCGCGACGACGGGGATCTCCAGACCCTCCAGGTGCCGGGAATCGCCGAGCCCCGACAGCATGAGAAGGTGCGGCGTCGCCACCGCGCCTGCGGTGAGAACGACGGTGGACGAACGAATGGTGCGCAGGCCGGAATCCGTCGCGACCTCGACGCCCACCACACGATCGCCGGAGAAGATCACCCGCGTCACCGTCGCACCGGAACGAACAGTGAGATTCGGCCGATCCAAATTCGGCAGCAGGTAGGCCGACGCCGGACCCACACGGACGCCGTCGCGGATGTTGAGCGGGACCGGCCCGACACCGTGGGATCCGGGCGCATTCTTGTCCGGATCCTCGGGATGCCCTGCAGCGCGGGCGACATCGGAGAAGGCGGCACTGATCGGGTGCCAGCGGTCCCGGGGTTCGCGGTGCACCGGGATCGGCCCGTCGGTCCCGTGCCACGGACCCGAGAAGTCCGCGTCGGATTCGATTCTCGTGAAGAACGGCAGCACGTCGTCGAACGACCACGACGCCGGCCAGTGCGCGAAGTCGTCCACCTGCGCCCGCACGAAGTAACCGCCGTTGACCGCCCCGGACCCGCCGAGCACCCTGCCGCGCGCGATCCATCCCGACCGGCCACTGGTCAACTCCACCGGATACGGCCACACCCACTGACTGTCGGGGCCGACCGGCAGGACACCCGCGTCGACGAGTTCGGGCGGAAACTCCGAGGGAATGCGATGTCCCGGACCGGATTCGACGAGTATCACCCGGCGACTCGGGTCCTCACTGAGCCGTCCTGCGAGAACGCTTCCGCACGAACCCCCTCCGACGACCACGACATCGGCAGACTCAGGAATCGGCGGGTCGCCCACAGCCATGATCAGTTGCCGATACGTGGAGCCAGCGCCCGCAGATCACGAGCCCGAACGGCACCTTGCCACAGACCCGCACCGTAAGCGACATCGTCGAATCTCTTGAAAGCTGTGTGCCGCAAAGGATCCAGCCCACCAGGCTCCCGATACTTTGCCCAGTCGACGACTCCCTCGGTGACCGCCACGATCAGCGCAAGCCGACGAATTCGCCGCGAGCACAGCACCGCCAGCAGGGTCACCGGCCAGTAGTGGCGGCACATCGCGGACGCGAGTTGCCACGCGCCGCCCGCGAAGCCACGGGCCGCGAGGATCGCCGAGATACGCGTCGGCTGATCCAGTTCGCTGAACGTGCGCCGCAACCGAGCCATCGTCACGAGCAGGGACACGAGACTGCCGAGCAGACCGATCCGCGTGCATGTCGCCGCCGCGAGCAGCGAGAACAAGGTCCACTTCGACATCGCGACAGGTGGCACCATGCCCTCGTGTCGCGACGCGAGGGGGGCGGCTCCGGTGCCGTAGAAGAGCTTGCGCGCGAACCACTTCCGGAACGTGACACGGTGGTCGTGCGCCACCTGGGAGACCGGTTCGTAGCGCAGCCGCCATCCTGCCTCCTGCAGGCGCCAGCACAGGTCGACGTCCTCGGCGACATGCATCGTCTCGTCGAAACCGCCCGCCTCCACCAGCACGTCGCGGCGGACGAGCATCGCCGCGCTCGGTACATAGGACACCGGACTGCCGGAGCGGATCGCAGCCTCCTTGCGCCCCAGGTCGAGCGACGAGCGCGCATGCTCGTACCGCGCCAGCATCGACCCTTCCGGTTCGAGTGCGACGATGCGGGGCGCCACCAAGGCGACGGCGGGATCGCTGAAGTGCCCCAGCATACGTTCGAGCCATCCGGTCCTCGGCATCACGTCCGAATCCAGGAAGGCGACGAACGGCGTTTCGGCCGAACGCAATCCAGTGTTGCGGGCCGCAGCGGGCCCGCGCGAGGACTCGTGTCGCAGGAGTGTCACGTGTGCGGTGCAGCCGGAGAGGTCTGGGAGTTCGAGCGGCGTCGCCGAACCATCGTCGACGACGATGACGTTGAGACCCCGCAGCGCCGGAACGAGGCGCGCGATTCCCTCGACGTTGTCGCGCAGTGGCACCACCACGGTCACATCGCTGGGAGACGGCGTACTCATGGGACGGGGGTTTCCGACACCGGAGTCCAGCAGGCGCCTCGCCACGACGGCGGTCGAGGAGTCGACGACCTCGAGGTATCCGTCCCCGATCATCTCGGCTGCCGCGGGAGCCAACTTGAGCATCCGCATGGGCGACCCACCGATGAGGACTCGGCCCCCGGAGTAGGCGCGCACCTTGGGATCGAGGCGGACTCCGAACCCGTCGGGTAGTCGAGCATTGCGCATCAGACGATCGTAAGGGTCGGCGCTGCGGCGGGCCGAACTTGCCACGAAAAACCGGGACAAACCGCCACACCTGTCACACCAGCCTCCCGTCGGGCCGTGGCGCCCAGTTCTCGACCGCCTTGTCGGCCCTGCGAACGAGGTCCGCGAACAGTCGCTCACCCTCCTCCTCGGAGGCCCCGGTGGGGTCTCCGAGGATGCCGTTGGGCGTGGCCGCGAGCATCCCGCCCGACCGCAGTTGCGGCATCAGTTCGACGATGGGCGCGGTGTTACCGGGCTCGGCACGATCCATCGCGACGTCGTCGGGTGAAAGGTGCAGCAGCAGGGATGTTTCCGTGCGGCCCGCATGCGCGTCGGCTCCCGGCACGGCGCACGGCAGCCAGGCAGCGTCCCTACCCTCGTATCGGAGGAGTTCGACGGCTTTCACCAGCGCCGGCCCGTTCCCGCCGTGGCCGTTGACGAACACGACACGCCGCGCCCACCGACACGCCGATCGGCCGTACTCGACGAGCACGGTCTCGAGCACGTCCGAACCGATGGAGATGGTGCCGGGAAAACCCTCGTGCTCGCCACTTGCCCCGTAGGCGATCGCCGGCGCCGCAACGACACCGGTGATCGCTCGGGCCACTGCCGACGCGATGCGGGTATCGGTATCCAACGGCAGGTGCGGGCCGTGCTGCTCGAACGAGCCGACCGGAACCGCAACGACGAGTTCGTCACGCGCGACCTCGGGCCATGGGGTGGAGGCCAGACGCGTCGACCCGTCCATCAGTCCTCGGTGCATTCGAGTCCGTTGACATCCACCCGGACGCGTTCGAGCAGAGCCTGCAGCTTGGCTGATTCCTTCTCCGACAGGTCCGCGAAGAGTTCGTTCTCCGCGCCGGCGAGGGCCTGATCGATGCGCGCGACGGCCCTCGACCCCTCGGCGGTGATCTCGACGATGTGTCGACGCCGGTCCGCGGGATCGCGTCGGCGCTCAGCCAACCCGGACGACTCGAGGTCGTTGAGTATCGCGACCAACTGACTCGGATCGACACCCACCGCCTCGGCCAGCGGGCGCTGCCCGATCGAACCGTGCCCGAGATGCAGCAGCGTCATTGCGTGGCGCGGCCGCAGCCCGGTGATGGCGAGTGCCGTCCGCAACCGGCCACCCACGAGTTCCCCCCGGATCGCGAGCAGAAAGCCCAGCCGTTCGGTGGGACCTGCCGCTGCGCGCGTCGACGTCATCCTGCCACCGTATCAGTCCACCTATTGTTATAACGGTTGAATCATTGTTACTGTTCAACGATTCAATCAATCCAACGAAGTGGAGCTCCTCATGTTCGTCGCCTACGCCGTCGTCGCCATCCTGCTTGCACTCGCCCTCACCGGTTCCGCTGTCATGACGGCAACCCGCAACGAGCAGGTGACTTCGAGCATGCGCAACGCCGGCGTCCCCGACTCCTGGTTCCCGAAGCTCGCCGCACTGAAGGCGTTGGGCGCCATCGGACTCGTCGTCGGACTGTGGGTGCCCTGGATCGGAGTCGCCGCGGCGATCGGCGTCACGCTCTACTTCGTGGGCGCCACGGTGATGCACCTGCGCGCGGGAGATCGAAACATCGGCGGAGCCGGCCTTCTCGGTCTCCTCGCCGTCGCGGCAATCGTTCTGCGGGTGCTGAGCGCCTGATCGAACACTGCCGCCCCGGGCTGAGCAGACGGCGAGTTTTCACGCATGGCGGGAGTCGCCATACCCGATTCACCAGTTGTCCGAACCTCCCCCGAAACCCGCTGTGCCGACCTTCGTGGTGACGTCGATCAGCATCCTGCTCCGCCGGAGGTCGCTGCGATTCCACATCGTTCTGGCTACCCTTGCCGCGTCCGTGGGACTAGCTTCCAACGCTGCCTCGAACGGCGACCGGGACCTGCCAGTCGTGTTTTCGTGGGGCATTCTCACGCCGATGAGCGCGAGTGTATGTGTCGCAACAGTTGTCGTGATCGTCTACCGCAGTCTTTCGGTCAATCGCTTCTCCGGAAGACGCTGAGCCGAGGTGCTCCCAGGACGCACTCGGCGACACGGAGCCGACACCACTCGACGGAGCGACGCATGCAGCTTTGCCGGTCCTGACCCCTGATGGCTCACATCGCCCACACGCCATGGATGGGGCCACTCTCGATCGCCACCCCACGACGCCTCGCCTGCGACTGCCACCTCACCCCCATCGTCATGGACGACGGAGTGCCGCTCAATCTCGGACTCAGCAGCCGAACAGTCCCCAAGAAACAGCGCCGCGCACTCGTGGCCCGCGACCACGGCTGCGCCTTCCCCGGCTGCGGCACACCACCCGCCCACTGCGAAGGCCACCACGTGAAGCATTGGGCCGACGGCGGACCCACCGACCTCGACAACCTCGTCCTGCTCTGCCGCTACCACCACCGACTACTCCACCATTCCCACTGGGAAATAGCCATCGGACGTGACCATCACCCGTGGTTCACACCGCCAGGCTCGTTGGACCCGTACCGGAAACCGATCCCCGCACACAACCGCGCCGGACCACGCGCGCGGCATAGGACCGTGGGCCCGGTCGACGCATGCCTACAAAGACACCGCCACCCGATGCCCCTCGAGCACTGCGGCATGCGAGCGGCGGGGCGTCACTGCGTCGCCGACCCTGTACACCTCGAACGACGTGGAAGTGCTGTGTGTCAACGCCTTCCACAACCCGTCGCGGGGCTCCTGGTGAGTGGCGCATACCACCCAGTCGAACACCTCGGTCCTCGCCGCGCCGCTCAGGTGGTTGTCCAGCGTGACCCGCAGCCGGTCGGCAACGCCCGTCGCTTCGCTCACTGCCACACCGCCGACCGTCACATCGGTCCACTGCTCGATACCCGCGCGATGTGCACGCTGCTGCCACCGCTCCATGTCGAGGGTGACTCCCAAATCCTGTCCCACGATCATCCCGGGAGTGCAGATCGTGACGGCACATCCGCGCACAGCCAACGTCTCGGCCGTCGACGGGCCCTGCTGGAATCCCAGCTCGTCGACCATCAGAACGCGGCCGACGGGATGAGCGCGTCCCTCGAGGACGTCCCGGGCATGCACGACGCGCGCACAGTCCCCCGCCCACCACGGACGCACCGGACTCGCACCCGTCGCCACCACCACGACATCCGGAGCCTCGGCCCACAGACGTTCCGCGGTCACCTCGACGCCCGTCTCGATCCGCACACCGCGACGCACACACTCGCGCTCGAGATTCCGCACCAGATCACCCAACTCGCCGCGACCCGCCGCCGAGGCTGCAATCCGGATCTGGCCGCCCACGACGGGCGAGCGTTCGAACAGCGTCACCCTATGTCCGCGCTCCGCAGCCGTCGCCGCCGCCGACAACCCGGCCGGACCGCCGCCCACGACCACGACGCGTCTACCCGGCAATCGCGGATCCGGCAGCGCCACCGATTCCTTTCCTGCACGAGGGTTCTCGACGCAGCCCAGCCACCGTCCCAGGCCCATCCGTCCGACGCACTCCTGATTGCAGGACAGACACGTGCGAATCTCATCGTCGGCACCGCGCAGTGCCTTCGCCGCGAAGTCGGGGTCGGCGATCTGTCCCCGCGCGACACCGACCAGGTCGCAGCGGCCGTCGACGAGGGCGCGTTCCGCATCCGCAGGTTCCTTGATCCTGCCGACACCGATCACCGGCAGGTTCACCTCACGCCGGATCGCCTCCGAGATGTGCAGCGCGTAACCGCGGGGAGTCGCCATCGAGGGCTCCACCAGGTGCAACGTCTCGGTCGCGACGCCCATCGTGGTGTTGATGTAGTCGACCGCGACCGACGCCTCCACGATCCGTGCAACCGTCACCGCCTCGTCGAGCACGATGCCTCCGGGGACCTGCTCGTCGCCGGAGAGTCGCACCCCCAGAATCAGATCCGGTCCGATCGCACGACGTACCGCGCCGATCACCTCGACGAGGAACCGCGCTCGACTCTCGACCGAACCTCCGTAGGAATCCTCGCGATGGTTCGTTGCCGACGAGAGGAACCCCCGAATGAGCGACGACTGCGACGCCTGCAGTTCGACGCCGTCGAATCCGCCGTCACGGCAACGCCCGGCGACAACGGCGTAGGCCTCGACAAGTTCGGCGATCTCCGACGCGTCGAGTGCCTTGGGCACCTCCCGGAACAGCGGGTCCGGGACAGGACTCGGCGCCCACAGCGGCCGGCGCGAGTACAGGCCCGAGCCCTGGCCACCGTTGTGGTTGAGCTGCGCGAGGATCACCGCGCCGTGCCGGTGCACGGCGTCGGTGATCCCGCGGTAGCCGTCCACCACCTCCGGCCGGTAGCCGTGAATCACTTTCTCGTACGGCCAGTCCGACGGGTGGACACACTGCTCCTCGGTGATGATCATCCCCGCCCCGCCGGCAGCACGGGCCGCGTAGTACGCGGCGTGCTGCCCGGTGGGCAGACCCGCGTGCGCGTAGTTCGTCAGGTGTGCGGTGAACACGACCCGATTGCGCAGGGTCCGACCGCCGACGCGGAGCGGGGACGACAACCGTGGATACAGCATGGACAGGGCCTGCGTCAGACCTTGGTGTTGCCCTGGTCCAGCGCAACCTGGCTGGCCGTCACCGTCTTGGCACCGTCACCGGCCAGCCACAGCACCGCATCCGAGATGTCGTCGGGATCGGCGATGGGCTTCTCGGTGAGGATCGGCGCGAAATTCGGCCCGTAGTGCGGGTACTGCTGCAGGATCACCAGGCTGCCCTGGTCGGTGCCCATATGAGTGTTGACGCCGTACGGGTGGATCGAGTTGACGCGAATCTTGTACTCGCCGAGTTCCTTCGCGGCAGCCTGCGTCAGGCCGACGAGACCGAACTTCGACGCCGCATAGTGTGCCTGTCCCGGAAGGGCCTTCATGCCCGCCACCGAACTGACGACGATGATGGAGCCACCGTTACCCGCAGCGATCATCGCCGGAACCGCTGCCTTGAGCGTCTTGAACGCGCCGGTGAGGTTGATGTCGATGAGCGTCTCCCACTGCTCGTCGGACATCTCCCAGAAGCGGTTCCAGTTGCAGATGCCGGCGTTCGCGATGACGATGTCGAGGCGGCCGAACTGCTCGACGCCCGCATCGACGACTGCCCTCAGCGCAGCGCTGTCACGGACATCCGCCTCACGGGCGTAGATCTTCGCGCCCTCGGCCTCGACCAGTCGCACCGTCTCCGCGAAGTCCTCGGACGTCGCGGCGTCGTACGTGTTGTCGTCTGTGACGCTCTTGCACACGTCGACCGCGATGATCGTCGCGCCCTCCCGCGCCAACCGCACAGCGTGCGTGCGGCCCTGACCGCGTGCCGCGCCAGTGATGAAGGCGACCTTGCCGTCGAACTGTCCCACAGTGATCTCCTATTCCGTGACAACCTCGTTGGCTGGTGTGGACCGGTGCCGCGGCACCGTCGAGCTTGCCGCGAAACGTCCCTCGCGGACGGCCTCGAGAACGGACCGTGGTGCGACGCAGTCACCGATCCTCGACGTGTTTGCGATCAACTGTTCGTTGGCCAGCGCAGGCGAGCAGTCCACCAGTACCGAGCACGGTACGCCGAAACGATCACCGGTGAAGCGGTTCTGCAGCAACACTTCTCCATCTGTCCCGGCCACCGGGAGAACCGCGAGACACGACGCCACACCGGCCCGTCGCAGGCGCTGGTTCGCGCCCACCAGATCACCCGTCGGACCGAGTCTCGATCCGATCAACTGGTCGGGCGTGGCGATCGTGACATGCCGGCCACGTTCCGCGAGCCACGACGCCACCGACACCGCGGCCGGTCCGCCGACCGGGTCGAACACCAGCACCGGGCCGGGGTCGAGCGACGTGCCGGCCAACACCTCGGCGGCGGTGACCACCTGCACACCGTCGACCGGACACGGCGCGGGACGGGCGATACTTCCGACCGCAACGACAACCGCTTCGCCGGCGCGGTGTGCCTGCTCCACATCGGCTGCACCGATCTCGGTGTCCGTCCGAACGTCCACCCCGAGTCGTCGGCACTCCGCCTCGAGCCAGTCCGCCAGCATCGCCAGGCGTCCGCGGCCCACACCGACGGCAGCGGTGCGAAGCATTCCACCGAGGCGAGTAGTGCGCTCCGCCAACGTCACCCGGAAGCCGCGCACAGCAAGCAGGCGGGCGGCCTCGAGTCCGGCGGGTCCGCCGCCCACCACCAGCGCGGAGGCCGGGCCGGTGACCTCGACCGGTTCCGGGTCGACGGTCTCGAATCCGGCGGACGGGTTCCCGATGCACGTCACGATCGGGTTCCGGGGATCTCGGACCAGGCAGGTCTGGTTGCACAGCACGCACGGCCGCGGCGCCTCGCCGTCACGTACCCGTGTCACCAGGTCTGGGTCGGCGACTTGCGCGCGCGTCATCTCCACGAGGTCTGCAACTCCGTCGTCGAGCGCCCGCTGCGCCGCACTCGCGTCGACGATGCTGCCCTGCAGCACGACCGGCACTCGGCCATCCGCCGCGGCGCGCATCGATCGGCACAGGTCGACGTTGAATCCGGGCACGGTGTGCCCGCCGGGCCGGTAACCGGCGGTGGTGAACGGACCACCGCGCACCACGGTCAGAAGGTCCACCGAATCCGCCAGCACACGGATCTGGTCGGCCGCCTCGTCGGGTGTCACACCCGCCCACGGCGCCTGCTCGTCACAACTGAGACGCACCGACAGGAGTCGATCACCCAACGCGACGCGCACCGCGGCAATCACCTCACGGGTGAGCCGGAGTCGGTCGACTCCGTATCCGTCCGAGCGACGATTCGTCAGACCTGAGTGGAACTGACGCAGAAGAGAGGAGGGGCCGACGTCGAGTTCGACGCCGTCGACGTCCGCCGACACCGCGATCCGCGCGGCGTTCGCGAAACTCTCGACAAGCGAGTCGATCTCGCGCGACTCCATCTCCATAGGCAGCTCACGCGACACCGGATCGGGGAAGCGGGACGGCGCCCACAACGCCGACTGCGACCACGCGCTCGACCCCTGCAGCCCGGTGTGACCGAGACCCGCGAGCACGAGAGTCCCGAACGGTCGGCAGGCGTCCACGACACGCCGCCAACCGGTTTCACAATCGGCAGCGAGCGGGGCCCGTTCGTACGGCCAGTCGCTCGGGTGAACCGACGCGGTCTCGGTGACGATCACCCCGGCACCGCCGCGAGCACGCCGTGCGTAGTACGCGACGTGCCGGGGCGATAGCGCGCGGCCGTCCCCCAGGTTGGTCTCGTGCGGACCGAACAGCACCCTGGACTGGGCGGTGCGCCCGGCCAGGGTGAACTGCTCGGTGAGACTGCCGCGCATCCGCCGGCGCGGGCGTTCTAGCCGACGCCGAGGTCGCGGCGGAAGCCGTCCGGGATCACCAGATCGTTCGGGCTCAGGTCGTGAATCGACTTGTGGCCCAGACCCAGGATCGCGGAGTCGATACCGCCACGCAGGATGTCGAGGACGTTCTCGACACCGGCCTGACCGTTGGCCGAGAGGCCCCACAGGTACGCGCGGCCGATCATGACGGCGCGGGCACCGAGCGCGAGAGCCTTGACGACGTCGCTACCGCGCCGGATGCCACCGTCGAGCACGACCTCGATCTGATCGCCCACGGCCTCGGCGATCGCCGGCAGCGCGCGGATCGGTGCGGGAGTGCCGTCGAGGTTGTTGCCGCCGTGGTTGGACACCGAGATCGCGGAGCAACCGGCGTCGAGTGCGCGCTTGGCGTCGTCGACACGCATGACGCCCTTGAGCATGAACGGTCCACCCCACTGCTCACGCAGCCAGGCGACGTCCTCCCACGTCGGGAGCGGCGTGCCCATCCACTGGCCGTACGCCCCGAAGAAGGTGGGCGGTGCCTGGCCCGGTGCCGCCAGGTTCGGCGTCGTCAGATCCGGCACCTTGCCCGTCTTGGCGAACTCCCACAGCCACTTCGGGCGCGTGATGCCCTCGGGCGCGAACTGGAACATCGCCTTGAGGTCCATCTTCTCCGGGATCGACGGGCTGCCCCAGTCGCGGCCGTTGGAGAAGGACCAGTCGAGCGTGATGATCAGGCCGGTTGCCCCTGCGGCGCGGGCCCGCTCCATGCGCTGGATCAGCGTGTCACGATCGCCCACCCAGTACATCTGGAAGAACGTCTGCGGGTTGGCGGCCGCGACCTCCTCGATGGACTTGCTCGCGAACGAACTGAGCCCGACCGCGGTGCCACGGGCGGCGGCGGCACGGGCGACCGCGACCTCGCCGTCCGGGTGCACAGCCTGCACACCAGTGGGCGAGATCATCACGGGCATCGAGATGGGCTGCCCCATCACGGTGGTCGAGAGATCGCGTTCCCCGGCGAGGCCGGCGACGTGCGGCGCGAACCCGAGTTCCGTGAAGGCCGCAATGTTGTCGTCGACGGTCAGACCCTTCTCGGATCCGGCGACCAGCGCGGCGTACACCGACTTGGGCAGGCGCTTCTTCGCCCGCCGCTGCGCCTCCGCGACCGTCTCGAACCAGGCACTCTTGGCCATGTCAAACCTCTCGTACTGCAGTAGAAACTGTTCGTCTATTCCATTCCGGCAAGCGGATTTTCGTCGCAGATCTTGGCCGGCGGACGGGTGAGCAGGGTAAGCGGGACGGGCGCCTGCGGCGTGCGACGCTCGGCGCGCTTACCGGTTCGCGAATGGTCCTGGCTGGACTTCGGCACGCTGCGATCCGCCGCGAGCGCGGATTCGCCGTAGCCCTGGACACATTCGGGGTCCGGGCCGTCCATCGGCAGACCCGTGAAGAACTTGGCGGCCATGCAGCCGCCGCGGCACGAGTCGTAGTGGTCGCACTTGGCGCACGCGCCCCCGGTCTGCGGCGAGCGCAGATCCTGGAACAGCTCCGAGTGCTGCCACACCTGCTGGAACCCACCGTCGGAGACGATATTTCCGGCGAGGAACTGGTCGTGGATCGCGAACGGGCACGCGTAGACGTCGCCGATCGGGTCGATCAGGCACACCACACGACCTGCGCCACAGAGATTGAGGCCCGGCAGTGCGTCGCCGTACGCGGACAGGTGGAAGAACGAGTCGCCCGTCAGCACACCGTCACCGTTGGCGACCAGCCAGCTGTACAGCTCGCGCTGCTGTTCCTGCGTGGGATGCAGCTCGTCCCAGACGTCGGCACCGCGACCTGAGGGACGCAGACGCGTGATGCGCAGCGTCGCACCGAAGCGGTCGGCGAGCGCCTTGAACTCGTCCAACTGGCTGACGTTCTCGCGGGTGACGACGACGGAGATCTTGGCGTCCTTGAATCCCGCCTCCGCGAGGTTCTCGAGCGCACGCACGGCCATCGCGAACGAACCCGGGCCACGCACGGCATCGTTCACCTCGGCGGTGGCACCGTCGAGCGAGATCTGGACGTCGACGTAGTCGCTCGCTGCGAGGCGTTGGGCGACTTTCTTGTCGATCTTGACGCCGTTGGTGGAGAACTTGACGCCGACCTGGTGCTCGGTCGCGTAGTCGACGAGCTCCCAGAAGTCCGAGCGGACGGTCGGCTCACCGCCGCCGATGTTGACGTAGAAGACCTGCATGCGCTGCAGCTCGTCGATGATCGACTTGCACTGCTCGGTGCTGAGTTCGCGTGGATCCCGTCGCCCCGAGGACGACAGGCAGTGCACGCAGGACAGGTTGCACGCGTAGGTGAGCTCCCACGTGAGGCAGATCGGGGCGTCGAGACCGAGTTCGAACTGGTCTACGAGACGACCGACCTTCGGGACGAGCGGAGCGACGGCACTCGAGGCAGTCGCGGGCGGCTCGAGAACTGAGGTCATGGGCTGTGTCCTCAAATCTGAAATGTCTGGTTGGGTACAGAACGTGAAGAAGAGGCTGGGTTCAGGACGGCACGATCATGTGCGAGTCGGCCAGGGTGCCGAGGGCGCGCAGATACGGCCGTGCCGCATCCTCCTCGATGCCGTGGGCCCGCAGAGCTGCCCGGACGTCCGGGTGCTCGGGCAGAGATTCGACGATCTCGACGATGGTCCGGTTCTTCAGGAACGACAGCTTGCGCGTCCCGAAGTGGTAGAGCAGCGCCCCGAATGGCTCGGGGCGCAGCGCCACCTGCGGATGAAGCTTCCACGCCGCGTCGAGATCGATCGTGCCGGCCGACGAGCCGGAGCCGAGGGCCTGTTCGGACACGATCAGTACACGCCGCACATGCCGTCGATGGAAACCTCTTCCACGAGGGACTCCTCGACGAGCTGGCTCTCGGTGACGTTGTCGCGATCGGACATCGATTCCTCCTCCAAATCGGACCCCAACAGCGGGATCTGCGGTCATAGTGACTTCTTCACTGTGACTCGACTCACCACTGTAATGGCATCGGGTGCACAATGACTAGTGAAGGAGGACACACACGTGCGAACTCGCAGGAACCCGTCGTCGCGGATCGGTAGGAGACCGACCACGACACGTGACCGCATCGCCGCGGTCGGCATCGACCTGTTCGCTGCCCGCGGGTTCGAGGAAACGAGCGTCGACGACATCGCCGAGGCCGCGGGAATCGCGCGTCGCACGTTCTTCCGGTACTTCCCGTCCAAGAACGCGGTTCCGTGGGGCGACTTCGACGCCCACATGTCGGAGATGCGCACCCTGCTCGCGGAGATGCCCGAGGACGTGTCGATCCTCGACACCCTCGTCTCGGCGGTGATGGCGTTCAACACCTTCCCGCCCGAGGTCGCCGAGGGCCATCGCCGGCGGATGGAACTGATCTTCGTCGTTCCGGCACTACAGGCGTACTCGGTGGTGATGTACGACGGTTGGCGCAAGGTGATCGCCGAGTACGTCGCCCGCCGACTCGGACTCGAGCCCACCGACCAACTGCCCCGAACAGTCGGCTACATGATGCTCGGCGTCGCGCTCGGCGCGTACGAGACGTGGCTGACCGACGACTCACTCGACCTGATCGACCTGCTCGCGAAGGGCAGTCGCATGCTCTACACCGGGCTGTCCGAACTACACGAGCCACTACTGAACGGGACCCGCTCACCATGACGCTTGACTCGCTGGCACCCTGCGCCCCCGGGCGGTGGTCGCACGACCACGTCACCGTCGAACGCATCCCGAGCGGGCCGATCACGCTCACCAGGACAGGCGATTCGTTGCATGTGCGGCACTCGCTGGGTCCCGACGCTCTCAGCGAGCGGCTGGTCGCCGAGGTCACTTCCTCGATCGGGGATGCGAGCTTCGGCCAGGCCGAGTTCGAACTCACGATGGTCGGGCTGGTCCGGTCGACGGTGCCGGACGCCCTCGAGTCCTGGACGGTCTACTACCGGAACTCGCTCGAAGAACTCCAGAACGGCACCGCGGACTTCGCCCCCATCCACGACAAGGCCGCCGAACTGGTCCGGGGCTCGGTACTCGACCTGGGCTCGTGTTTCGGGTTCCTGCCGCTGCGCCTGGCCCGCGCCGGCGTTCCGGTCACGGCCACCGACATCCTGCCGGGCACGATGACGCTGCTCGAAGCCGTCGCACCCCGCCTCGGCGTCCCGATCGACACGCTCGTGTGCGACGCCGCGAGCGTCCCGGTGCCCGACGACAGCGCCGATACCGTGACCGCGGTCCACCTCCTCGAGCACGTCGACCCCGAGACCGGCGCCGACGTCGTCGCGGAGGCCCTGCGGATCGCGCGCGAACGCGTCGTCATCGCGGTGCCGTACGAGGACGAGGCCACCGCCTGCCACGGGCACGTCCGCACCTTCGACGCACGTAAGCTGCAGGAAATCGGCATGTCGACGGGACGCCCGTTCGAGGTCTTCGAGCACCACGGCGGCTGGCTCGTCCTCGAGGCCTGAGCGCTCGAGAGGCGGTTCCCACTCTCGAGGATGCTCCCGATCAGCGGGAGCCGGAAGAGGAGAATTACCATCCCCCCGGTAGCGTCGCTACGCTGATACGCTGAAACTAGAACACGTTCTAAACGTTCTAACCTGATCCACGAGAGGACCAGAGTTCGCATGACCACTATCGACGTGCCGCACAGCTCTCGATCCGCGGTACTCACCGTGTCCGGGGTTATCGAGGAAACCCCCGACTCGCGGTCGCTGGTCTTCGACGTCCCCGCGGACATGAAGAGCAAGTTCCAGTACAAGCCCGGACAGTTCCTGACGCTGCGCATCCCGAGCGATCAGACCGGCTCGGTCGCCCGCTGCTACTCCCTCGCGAGCTCGCCGTTCACCGACGACGCCCCCAAGGTCACCGTCAAGCGGACCGCCGACGGCTACGGCTCCAATTGGCTGTGCGACCACGTCTCCGTGGGCGACCAGCTCGAGGTGCTGCCCCCCTCCGGCGTCTTCACCCCCAAGTCGTTCGACCACGACTTCCTGCTCTTCGGCGCGGGTAGCGGCATCACCCCGGTCATGTCGATCCTCAAGTCGGCGCTGACCGAGGGCAAGGGCAAGGTCGTCCTCGTCTACGCCAACCGCGACGAGAAGTCCGTGATCTTCGCGGCCGAACTGCGCGAGCTGGCCACCAAGCACAGCGATCGCCTCACGATCCTCCACTGGGTCGAGAGCATCCAGGGCCTGCCCACCGCCGCCCAGATCGCGACCCTCGCGGCGCCCTTCACCTCGCACGAGGCGTTCATGTGTGGCCCCGGCCCCTTCATGGACACCGTCCACGAGGCACTGGCTCAGGCAGGCATGCCGCGCGCACAGGTCCATGCCGAGGTGTTCAACTCGCTCGCCGGCGATCCCTTCAAGGATGTCGAGCTCGAGGAGGTCACCGACGAGGAGGCCGCCGACGCCGCCACTGTCGAGATCGAACTCGACGGCGAATCGCACAGCTTCCCGTGGCCGCGCAAGCAGACCCTCGTCGACGTCATGCTGTCGAAGGGCCTGGACGTGCCCTACTCCTGCCAGGAAGGCGAGTGCGGCTCATGCGCCTGCACCGTCCTCGAGGGTGAGGTCTCCATGGAGCACGCCGGCGTGCTCGACCAGGAGGACATCGACAACGGCTACATCCTGGGCTGCCAGGCCAAGCCGGTGAGCGATCACTTGAAAATCGAGTTCTGATACTCGGCACCTGTACTCGGCACCCGTACTCGGCACCCGTACTCGGCACCCGTTCCTAGAAGGGCCCGATTCCACCGTCCGGTGGGGTCGGGCCCTTTGCGTTGCCCCACCTTCTCCGGCCGAATGTCACCCCGGTCCAGTTGGACTGGACGGATGTGACATTCGGCCACAAAAACGTGGCCCGAACTGCGCGAACCCGTGATACGAGTGCAATCCGGACAGCATTGATCGGCCGGTCAGTCAGCGTGACACTGAAGGGGAGGACACAACCCTTTCCCTGAGGAGGCCGGACATGAAGGCATCAACTCGTTGGCAGGACTACGCGGCCGTCATCATCGGCGCCTACGCAGCCCTCTCGCCACTGTGGCTCGACACCAACACCGGTGCTCGGTGGTCGCTGATCGTTCTCGGCGTGCTCGTCGCGCTGGCCGGCTTGGCTCACATGGCCCGGCCCGAGATGGTCGCCGCCGACTACGCGATGGGCGTCCTCGGCGTGCTGATGTTCATCTCCCCATGGGTGATGAACTTCCACGGCATGGCCGGGGCATCCTGGACCGCCTGGGTGGTCGGCGCGCTCGCCGTGGTGGTCTCCGTCGTCGGCATGCCGGCGATGAGCGCCCGGATGCACGGGCACGGAGGGGTGGCGGCCCACTGACCCTTTCCCGTTTCGTGGTGGGACGGGGACCGAGTGTCCTCGCCCCATCGCCGTCCGACCGGAGGACCCCATGCCGCACCGCCGGCGCAGCGCCAAGATCGACGGGGACGCTCGCGAGGCGATCCTCGACGCGGCGGAAACGCTCATCGCTGCCCGCGGGTTCGACGCGACGTCCACGGCCGCCGTCGCGCAGGCCGCCGGCGTGCCGAAGGGCCTGATCTTCTACTACTTCCCCACCAAGGCCGACATCCTCACCGCTCTGCTCGACGAGCGACTGCCCACCGAACCGCTCGACGACCTCACCCACCTCGTCGCACCCGGCGATCCCGCCACCAGCCTGGTGAACCTCGACAACGCTCTCAACCTGCGCGACCACCATTCGTCGGTGATGCGGGTGATCATCTGGCGCGAGGCCGAATCCCACCCCGACGTCCGCGACTCGCTCCGCCGGTTCCGGTCGTACCTGCACGACGCGACGGTGCGGATCCTCGAGGCCAGCGCCGCAGCGCCGGTACGTCCCGGAACTCTGCGTGCGTGCGCGAACGCATGGGTCGCGGCGATGTTCTCGGCGGCGAGCAACGATCGGATGCGCGACCTCGACGACATCCCCCGACATCACCGGGACGAACTCGACCCCGTGGCCGAGGTCGTTGCCGCGGGAATGGTGCAACTGGGCTGACGCGCCCGGTAGTCGGTCGTCAGCGTGACGGCGCGGCGAGGAGCAGTCGTCCGGCGTCGAAACTCGCGGCACTGATCGGCAGTTTTCCGCGAGTCCCACTCAGTAGGACCTCGACGGTCCCCTGCCCGGTCGTGTCGCGTCCGAGCGCGTCGATACGCCGCAGGGTCTGGGCTGCCACGGCCTCCGCGCTGTCGAACAACACCACACCCTCCGGCAGATGTGCAGCGATCTCGTCGGCCACGAGCGGGTAGTGCGTACAGCCGAGCACGACGCCGGTGACGTCGCTCGGGGTGTGGGCGGCCGCTGCCGCGATCGCCGCCCGTGCCGCTTCGACGTCGCCGAGGTCGATCGCGTCCGCCAGTCCGTGACACGCGACGCCCACCACCGAACTGCCGTTCGCGAACTGCTCGACGAGATTGGCCTGGTAGTCGCTCGCCGTGGTCGCCGCCGTGGCCCAGATGGCCACCGAATCGCACGCCGCCGCGGCCGGCTTGATCGCGGGCACCGTGCCGATCACGGGGATCCCGTCACCGAGTTCCGCACGCACGTGGTCGAGCGCCGTGACGCTCGCCGTGTTGCACGGCAGCACCACGACCTCGGCCCCACGGTCCACCGCCCGGCGGGCGGTGCCGACGACCCGGTCGATCACCCACCGTTCGTCACGCGGACCCCACGGTGCGCCGTCCGGATCGAGCGACAGCATCAGATCGAGGTCCGGACGCAGGCGACGCAGCCAGGCAGACGTCGGCAGCAGTCCCAGACCCGAGTCGATGAGCGCAACGATCACCCGACAAATCTAGCCCGCTCAGGCAGGGGCGGACTCGAGCAGTTCCCCGATGGGCGCACCGGCCGCGATCTTGGCGCGCATCTTCATGACCGCACCGGCCGATCCCGCGCCGACCACGGCGGTGAGCGCGCCGCCGCGCGAGTAGTACACGACGAACTTGCGGCCGTCGTCCTTGATCACGTGGACGTCGTCGGTGGCCGACACCGTGCCGAGAGCCTGAATCTTGAGGTCGTACTGGTCGCTCCAGAAGTAGGGGACCTGAGTGGGAGCGTTCGAATCCCCCGTACCGGTGAGCGCGCCGGCAAGGATCTTCGCCTGGTCACCGGCATTGCTCCAGTGCTCGACGCGCTTGTGCCCGCCCGCCGCGTGACGCCAGGACGCGACGTCGCCGATGGCCCAGACGTGCGGATCCCCGGTACGGCCCACCTCGTCGCACACCACCCCGTTGTCCAGTTCGATTCCGGAGTCGTCGAGCCACTCGGTGACCGGCACCGAGCCGATTCCGATCGCGACGACGTCGACCTCGAGTTCGGTGCCGTCGGACAGCACGGCACCGGTCACGCGTCCCTCACCGGTGAGCGACGCCAGCCCGACACCCGCGCGGAGGTCGACGCCTGCCTCGACGTGCATCCGGCCCACGAGCGCGCCCACCTGTTCGCCGAGGACCGACGCGAGCGGCGCCGACTGCGGCTCCACCAGGACCACCTCGAGTCCGAGCCCCCGCATGCTGGCCGCCAACTCGCAGCCGATGAACCCGGCCCCGACCACCAGCGCACGCTTGCCCGCACCGAGTTCGGCTCGCAGAGCACGGCTTTCGTCGATCGAACGCAGCACGTGCACGCCCGCGAGATCCGGGAGCCCGGGGATGCGGCGCGGAGTCAGGCCCGTCGCGACGATCAACTCGCCGTACGCGATCTCACTGCCGTCGGCCAGGCTCAGCCGACGCGCCTCACGGTCGAGTCGGGTCGCGGCGGACCCGAGACGCAATTCGATCCGCTGCTCGTCGAAGAACTCCTGCGGCCGCAGCGTGGTGTCGTCGTTCTCACCGCGGACGACGTCCTTCGACAGCGGAGGCCGGTCGTACGGCAGGTGCGCCTCGTCGCCAACGACGACCAGGTCGCCGTCGTACCCGGACTGGCGCAGTTCCTCTGCCGCGCGGACAGCGGCCAGCCCGGCCCCGACGATCACGATAGGACCGACGACGTTCTCGGTACTGCTCATCCCTGCCATCCCCTCCGACACTTCGCCACTTCGCCACTTCGCCACTTCGAACTCAACTAGAACATGTTCTACCAAATTGCCGAGGTGTGCGACACCCCGTCGCCGGCTGTCGCCATCTTCGGCGGCGCCCCACCTCCAGTCACTAGAGTTGACGTCGAACCGGCCCCGATTCGGAAAGGGCGCCGGAAGAGGAGCAACGATGACCACTGATCCGGGTTCAGGCAGTTCGAGTACGGGCCGTGCCCCGGTGCAGTTCGGGGCCGGGCCGTCGTCCGACCTGATCAGTTCGCAGGGGCGGACGATCATCGCGGACGCCGTGGTCGCGAAGATCGCGGGCATAGCGACGCGCGAGATCAGCGGTGTCTACGACGTCGGCGGCGGGACCGCGCGGGTCGTCGGCGCGCTCCGCGACCGCATCCCCGGCGCACGGGTCAACCACGGACAGGGCGTCGCCGTCGAGGTCGGCGAGAAGCAGGCGGCCATCGACATCGGCATCGTCGCCGAGTACGGCGTCGCGCTGCACGAACTGGCCGTCGGCATCCGCCGCAACGTCATCGCGGCCGTCGAGAACATGACCGGACTCGAGGTCACCGAGGTCAACATCACCGTCTTCGACGTCGTCCTGTTCGACGAGAACGACCCCGGGACCGAGGCAGACGCCAAGCCGAGGGTCCAGTGACCGAGGCCCCCGCACAGCCGCCGTCGACTGCGGAACTCGCCGCCGCGGCGGCGCTCTCGGTGCCTGGGGTGTCCGGACTGCACGGCGGAGAATTCGGCACCGTCGCGACGTACCTACCCGGAAAGCGGGTCACCGGGGTCAGCCTCCGCGACGACTCGTGCGCGGTCCACGTGACCCTGCACTACCCGGCCGACCTCCTCGCAACCGCCGATCACGTACGCGACGCCGTCCGCGCCGTCGTCGACGTCCCCGTCGACGTGACGATCGAGGACCTCACCGACGAACTCCCCCACCACGAGACAGGACCACGAACATGAGCAGCACCAGCATGGGACTGATCGCGGGACTACTCCTCGCCCTCGCCGGAATCCTCGGCGGATTCAGCGGATTCGTGTTCGCGGTCCTGCTCGGCGCGGTCGGTATGGCGATCGGCGCACACCGCGACGGACATCTCGACCTCGGCGCCATCCTCCGGTCCCGCGGCCGTGGCTGAGAGCACCACCGACGAGCCCGGCACGCGCGGACGACTCGTCATCAAGGACCGCGCTTACGAGAAGATCGCGACCACCGCCGCGCTCCAGGTGCCCGGCGTCGTCGCACAGGGCGGCGGGCTCACCCGATTCACCGGGCGCGATCTCCCCCGCGCCGACATCTCGACCGGCGACCGGGCTGTCGCCGTGAACCTCTATCTCGGCGTGCAGTGGCCGTGCGACGTCGCAGAACTGACCCGGCAGGTCCACAGCGAGGTCGGCAAGCAGGTCGAGAATCTGACCGGCATGCCGCTGCACAGGCTCGAGGTCCTCGTCGCCGGCACCCGGTCCCACGGCCCGGACGAGACCGACGTCGTCGCCTGCCCCACGCCGTCACCCGCCGCCACCGTGACACCGCCACGTCCCCCCACCGCCGCGCCCGCAGCGGTCCCCGCCGCGGTCGTCATCTCGATCGGACTGCTCGGACTGGCCGCGGTGGCGGCGCGGGAACTGCTGATCTCGCGTGGCACGATCTCGGGCGCCCCATGGCTGCGGAACACGTTCGAGTGGGTCGGCCGCCTGCACTGGCAGGAGTGGCTGGTGCCGGCCGCGATCGCCGCCCTGGCGGTGGGCGTCCTCTGCGTTCTACTGGCGCTCGCGCCCCGCACGCGCACCCATGTCGCCGTCCGCACCTCGTCTGGCGTCCCGACCGCCTGGATGCGGCCGGTCGACATCGCACGCATGTGCAGTGCCCGCGCCGGCACGATCCCCCGGGTGTCCGTCGCCCACACGACGGTGGATCGGCGACGGGCGACTGTCCACGTGGTCACGGACGATACGATCACCGGGCCGGAGGACCTGCGAAACCTCGAGCGAGCGGTCACCGACTCCGTCCGCCCGAGTCTCGAGCTCCTCGACCGCCCGTTGAAACTCCGAGTGAAGGCCCGCACCCGTCGCGAACGGCGGCGTTCGTGAAACGCGGACCAGCGGCGCTGAACCGCCTCCTCGTCCTCGTGATCGGACTCGTTCTGGCCACTGCCGGTGCGACGGCGCTCGCGTGGGACCGCGGTGTCCCGGCCGTCCGCGACGCGGTCGGCCGCTTCGACCGTGATCGCGTGAGCGCCGTCCCCGAACAGACGTGGTGGCACTGGGCTCTCGGCGCCACCATCGGAGTTTGCGTCGTGCTCGGTGTCGTCGTCCTGGCCGTCGATCTCAGCCGTCGCAGGACCGCCCCCACCGGCATGCTCGAAGCCAGCACCGACACCGCCGTATCGATCGATCTGGGGCCGATCGCGCAGGGCGTCGCCGCGGAGATGAGCCGCCTGCCCGGTGTTCGGCGGGCGCGGGGGCGGGCACTGTCCGATCGTGGCCTGGCCACCGTCCAGGTCACCCTCGACGCCGACCCGCACACCGACATCGGGGCACTGACCCACGCGTCGGAGCGAGTGGCCGCGACGACGACCGCGGCACTGGGCGGGACGTCGGTCACCGACGTCGCTGTCCGCGTCCTGCTCCACCTCGACCGCACCGATCAACCGTCCGCACCGGCACCGCAATCGCAGCCCGCTCCCGAGGGTGGAGGAGACTGACAACATGCGCGACACGGATGCCGATCTCTCGAACGCCACCACCGACTTCGAGGGCGACGATTTCTCCGACGCATGCTTTGCCGGCGAGACCTGGCGGGAACGCTCCTACACCGGTTGCCTTTTCCGCGACGCCGACCTGTCGGGCCTGATCACCGAGTCGGTGACGTTCACCGACTGCGACTTCACCGGCGCCGATCTCACCGGCTCCGAACACAACGGATCGGCGTTCCGGAACTGCCACTTCGAGTACACCCGTATGTGGGACAGCACATTCCGCCACTCGTCTTTCCTGGGATCGGTCATCCGGGATTCGCGAATCCGTCCGCTCACGCTCGAGGAGGTGGACTTCACGCTCGCCTCACTCGGCGAGATCGATCTGCGCGGCGTCGACCTGTCGGGTTGCCGACTTCGAGAAGCGAATCTCGTCAAGGCCGACCTCCGCAAGGCGATCCTGCGCGACGCGGACCTGACCGGGGCGCGCACCGGGGACCTCCGCCTCGACGACGCCGACCTCGAGGGCGCCCGCGTGGACGCCGCACTGTGGACGTCGGCGCGGCTCACCGGCGCCCGCATCGAGATGCACCAGGCCGTGAGCTACGCGGCGGCGCAGGGGCTACGAGTGTCCGGACACTAGCTGTACGTCGGCCGGACGAACTCCGGCTGATCGAGCACTCGAAGCCAACTACCGTCCGCTTGCCGGCGCACCACCTGGGCTCGCGCCCCGGCCCCGTCGCGTGGCGGGGTCGACGTGAGCGCCAGATCGCCGCTGACGAGCGTCGGCAGCGGCGGTTCCGGTGCGAACCGCGGGGAGTGCTCGAGCACCTGCGCCCACAGGTTCCGGATCGCAGTGCGGCCCACCGTGAACGCTCCCGGCGGGTAGGCCATCACCGCCTCCTCCTCGTACAGCGCAGCGACACCGTCGGCATCGCCCGCGTTCGACCGTTCGACGAACAGCCGGGTGAGGTCCTCCGGGGTCATGGCCTTCTCGAGCTGAACCTTCGTCATTGATGTGTCCTCTCGTGAGCGGAAACCGACAGGACCCAGCGTCCGTCCCGACAGAGCAGAAGTCCAACAGATAGTTCTGATCAAAACTAGAATTCTCAGTTATGGAACTGCGTCAGCTCGAATACTTCGTCGCGGTCGCCGAGGAAGCGAACTTCACCCGCGCCGCCGCCCGTGTCCACGTCAGCCAGTCCGGGATCAGCGCACAGATCCGTCAGCTCGAGAACGAACTCGGCGCACCGCTCTTCGATCGCTCCACGCGCGTCGCCACGCTCACCGCAGCGGGCGAGGCCGCCCTCGTGCACGCCCGGGATGCCTTGGCCTCGGCACGGGCGGTCCGCGAATCGGTCGACGCCGTGAACCGCGTGGTCCGCGGACGCATCGAGGTCGGCATGGTGACGGCGTGCACGGTCACGCCACTGTTCGACGCGCTCTCCGCCTTCCATCGCGCGCACCCCGGCGTCGCGGCGAGCCTCACCGAGGCGAATTCTGACCGTCTCGTCGACGGAGTTCGCGGTGGCACGCTGGACCTGGCTCTCGTCGGGATCGCGGGTGGCACGCCCTCGGACCTCGAATCGATCACGGTGGTGCGCGAACGCCTGGTCGCGGCGGTTCCCGACGGCCATCCGCTGACCCGGTCGGGCCCGATCACGCTGGCCGACATCTGCGCACACCCACTGGTCTCGTTGCCACCCGGAACGGGAATCAGGACGGTACTCGACCAGGCGTGCCGCGCCCTCGACTGCACACCGGAACTCGCGTTGCAGGCGAGTGCACCGGACGCCGTGGCCGACCTCGCGCTGCGCGGACTGGGCGTTGCAGTCCTGAGCGAGTCGATGGCCGGTGCATATCCCGGGCTGGTCCCGATAGTCGTCTCCGACGTGACCGTCGACGCCGTGCTGGCACTGGTATGGAAGCAGCAACCCTCGCCCGCGCTGCGTGAACTCCTGGTGCACACCCGGCGCGCGTTCGGGGACCGCAGCGCAGCACCGGCACGCTGACGCCCGCTCGCCGTATCGTGAGAGGGTGGCTTGCACCCCCTGGTGAGGAGCAGATCCATGGCGGACGTCCCCGCTTCTGCGGACCCCGAAGACGTGGTCGACTTCCAGTTCGAGCAGATCGTCAACAACCGGCGCCACGATCTGGCGGCTACCGTGTTCCATCCGGAGATGACCATCCGCAGGATGGGCGTTCAGGGAGCCGTCCGGCACTTGCTGGCAGCCGGTGAAGGCGACCCGGACGCTGTCCCGGAGGGGTCCGAAACCGGATTCGACTACATGGCAGCGATCCTGGACGCGGCCTTCCCCGACTTCAGGCTCGTGGTGGGCACCCAGGTTGCCGCGGGGGAAGTCGTGGTCACCCGAGCCACCTTCGTGGCCACGCACACCGGCGAGTTCCTCGGCCTTCCCGCAACCGGCCGCAGGATCGAATTCGACGAGGTCCTGATCATGAGAGTGCACGACGGCAGGATCACCGAGGTATGGGCACTTGCGGACGAACTTTCCTTCCTGGAGCAGCTCGGCGCGGTCGGCCGGCCCCGAGAGCACGGTGTCCCCTCGTGACATCGCCCCTGGACGCCGACGCCGCAGGGTTCGACGTCACGGGCTCCCTGTCCAGGCACGGTATGCGGTAGCCCAGCCCGACGGACCCCGGTCCTGCACACTCGGACCGGCCCACGCGATGTATCCGTCCGGCCGGACGAGCAGTGCCGGCCCACTGTCGGCGCGCCGGGTCTGCACGAGGTGGCCGGACCCATGGGAAGACACGGGGGCCGCGTCGTTCTCGCAGGCCAGGACGAAGCCCGGGTGTTCCCTCTGGACCGCGGTCAGCCGTCCCTCGTGCAGGGGTACTTCGGTAGCTCGCGTGCCGACCAGCCGGTGTTGACCTCTGCCTCGGGGATAGCGGAGTGTCACGCCGGAGAAGCTGCCCGCGATCATGTCCCGCGCCGGCGCGAATCGCGAGATCATCGGCGCGACGATGTCACGCAGGGCACGCGCGGGTGCGGCGCCCATGGTGGCGGCTCGCATCATGAGGCCGCTCTGCAGGAGGACCCGCTTCCCTACCGGGTGCCGTTCCCGGTGGTAGGAACTCAGGACACCGGGCTCCGCGCCCGACAGCACGGCATCGAGCTTCCAGCCCAGGTTGGCGGCGTCCTGGATGCCGGTGTTCATTCCCTGGCCGCCCATCGGAGAGTGCACGTGCGCGGCGTCGCCGGCCAGGAACACGCGTCCGTGCCGGTAGTCGGCCACCTGCCGCTCGTCGCAGTGGAAGCGAGACGACCACGAGAATTCCTCCACCCCGACGTCCCGCCCCATCGCGCGGCCGAGAACGGTGACCACCTCGTCCTGCTCCACCGGGTCGGTGTCGGGAAGAGCGCGCGCCCGGTCCCAGGTCATCGACCTGAACCATCCGGGGCGTGTGTTGCCGTAGGGCGCCAGGAAGCCGAAGCAATCGCGGGTGGTGCCGAGTGTGAGACCTGCGCCGGTGGGCCCCGCGCTCAGCCGGACATCGGCCAGAGCAACCGACGACAGCACCGTCTTTCCGGGAAAGTCGACCCCGAGGAGTCGGCGGACCGTGCTGTGCGCGCCGTCCGCACCCACGACGTACTCGGCTCTCCACACGTCGCTGTCGGCGCCGTCTTTCGGACGAGCGGTGACCGTCACGCCGCTCCGGTCCTGCTCCAGAGCAGACACCTCCATGTTGCGCAGCACCATCGCCCCCTGTGCTTCGGCGTAGCGCTCGAGGGCTCGGTCGACGTTGTACTGCGGAGTGATCAACACGAATCGGTACCGCGAGGGCAGGCCGCGCAGATCGAGTGCCGCGCCCGCGAACAGATTGATTCGCGACGCCGTACCGGCATCCGCCTGCAACTCATCGGCCAGACCGCGGCTGTCCAGCACCTCGAGGGTGCGGGGCATGGTGACGAAAGCCCGGCTGGACGGATTGATCGACGGCCAGCGTTCGAGAACCACGACCTGACGGCCGGCACGAGCGAGATCGCCCGCGACGGTCATCCCGGTCGGCCCTCCGCCGACCACCAGCACCTCGGTGTCGTGTCCCGTGAGGGATTCGCGAGAGGGCATCGCAGCTCCTGGTCCGACGGCGGACGCCGGCGCTTGTCTCCGGTCCCGGGTGCCAACCAGCCTAGGGGCGACCCCGCATCCAATTCCAGCCCCGAAAACGCGCGATGGCGCCCACTCCCGAAGGAGTGGACGCCATCGGCGTCAGAGAGAGCTAGCTCACTTGTTGATCTTGGTGACGCGACCGGCACCGACGGTGCGGCCACCCTCACGGATCGCGAAGCGCAGGCCCTCGTCCATGGCGACCGGCTGGATCAGCACGACGGACATCTCGGTGTTGTCACCGGGCATGACCATCTCGGTGCCCTCGGGAAGGGTCACGACGCCCGTAACGTCCGTGGTACGGAAGTAGAACTGCGGGCGGTAGTTGTTGAAGAACGGGGTGTGGCGGCCGCCCTCGTCCTTCGACAGGATGTACGCCTGGCCCTCGAACTCCGTGTGGGGAGTCGTGGTGCCCGGCTTGACGACAACCTGGCCGCGCTCGACATCTTCGCGCTTGATGCCACGAACCAGCAGACCGACGTTGTCGCCGGCCTGGCCCTGGTCGAGCAGCTTGCGGAACATCTCGATGCCGGTGACCGTGGTCTTGGTCGAGGTCGGGCGGATGCCGACGATCTCGACCTCTTCGTTCACGTTGACCACGCCACGCTCGATACGACCGGTGACGACGGTGCCACGACCGGTGATCGTGAAGACGTCCTCGACGGGCATGAGGAAGGGCTTCTCGGTCTCACGAACCGGCTCCGGGATGGACTCGTCCACAGCGTCCATCAGGTCCTCGATGGACTTGACCCACTTGGCGTCGCCCTCGAGTGCCTTCAGCGCCGAGATCGGGATGACCGGTGCGTCCTCGTCGAACTCCTGGCCGGCCAGCAGTTCGCGGACCTCCATCTCGACGAGCTCGAGGATTTCCTCGTCGTCGACCATGTCGGCCTTGTTCAGCGCGACGAGGATGTAGGGCACGCCGACCTGGCGAGCGAGCAGCACGTGCTCACGCGTCTGGGGCATCGGGCCGTCGGTGGCCGCCACGACCAGGATCGCGCCGTCCATCTGAGCCGCGCCGGTGATCATGTTCTTGATGTAGTCGGCGTGACCGGGGGCATCGACGTGAGCGTAGTGACGCTTCTCCGTCTGGTACTCAACATGCGAGATGTTGATCGTGATACCACGAGCCTTCTCTTCGGGAGCCTTGTCGATCTGGTCGAACGCGAAGCTCTCGTTGAGGGTCGGGTACTTGTCAGCGAGCACCTTGGTGATGGCCGCGGTCGTCGTCGTCTTGCCGTGGTCGACGTGACCGATGGTGCCGATGTTCACGTGCGGCTTGGTCCGCTCGAACTTCGCCTTCGCCACTGGATGTCCTCCTGGACTGATTGTGCTTGCGGTATGCAGCAGTGCGGTTGGTTATTACGTTGGTCGTGCTTCGGCCGGCGAAACCGAGGTTACTCGCCGGTCGCCTTGGCGATGATTTCCTTCGAGACGTTCGAGGGAACCTCTGCGTAGGAATCGAACACCATGGAGAAGTTCGCGCGACCCTGGGTCTTCGACCGCAGGTCACCGATGTAACCGAACATCTCCGAGAGCGGAACCAGCGCCTTCACGACACGGGCACCACTGCGTTCCTCCATGGCCTGGATCTGGCCACGGCGGGAGTTGAGGTCGCCGATCACTTCACCCATGTAATCCTCGGGCGTGGTGACCTCGACAGCCATGAGGGGCTCGAGAATGACCGGGCCGGCCTTGCGGGCGGCTTCCTTCAGCGCCTGCGAACCGGCAACCTTGAAGGCCATTTCCGAGGAGTCGACGTCATGGTAAGCGCCGTCGAGCAGGGTCAGCTTCAGGTTCACGAGCGGGTAGCCGGCGAGAACACCGTACTGCATCGCGTCCTGGGCGCCGTGGTCCACGGAGGGGATGTACTCGCGCGGAACGCGGCCGCCGGAGACCTTGTTCTCGAACTGGTAGCTCGCGCCGTCCTCGCCGATGAACGGCTCGAGGGCGATGATGACCTTCGCGAACTGGCCGGAGCCACCGGTCTGCTTCTTGTGCGTGAACTCGTGCTTCTCGACCTTCTTGGTGATGGTCTCACGGTACGCAACCTGCGGCTTGCCGACGTTGGCCTCGACCTTGAACTCGCGACGCATACGGTCGACGAGGATGTCGAGGTGGAGCTCGCCCATGCCGCCGATGACGGTCTGGCCGGTCTCCTCGTCGAGCTCGACCGAGAAGGTCGGATCCTCTTCGGCGAGCTTCTGGATCGCGGTGCCCAGCTTCTCCTGGTCGGACTTCGTCTTGGGCTCGATCGAGACCTGGATGACCGGGTCCGGGAACGTCATCGACTCGAGGACGATCGGGTTGTCCTGCGCGCACAGGGTGTCACCGGTCGTGGTGTCCTTCAGGCCGATCATCGCGTAGATGTGGCCCGCGACGGCCTCGTCGACCGGGTTCTCCTTGTTGGCGTGCATCTGGAAGAGCTTGCCGATGCGCTCCTTCTTACCCTTGGTCGCGTTGAGGACCTGGGCACCCGGATCGATACGACCCGAGTAGACGCGCACGAAGGTGAGCTTGCCGAAGAACGGGTGCGCAGCGATCTTGAAGGCCAGAGCCGAGAACGGCTCTTCCTTGCTCGGCTTACGCGTGAGGATGGTCTCCTCGTCGTTCAGCTTGTGGCCCTCGACCTCACCGATGTCCAGCGGGTTCGGGAGGTAGTCGATGACCGCGTCGAGCATGGGCTGAACGCCCTTGTTCTTGAACGCGGAGCCACACAGCACCGGGTACAGCTCGGAGGCGACCGTCATCTTGCGGATGGCGCCCTTGATCTCCTCGACCGTGAGCTCTTCGCCGCCGAAGTACTTCTCCATGAGAGCTTCGTCGGACTCGGCAACGGTCTCGAGCAGCTTCTCGCGGTACTCGGCAGCCTTGTCGGCGAGATCCGCGGGGATCTCCTCGATGGTCGGCTCGGTACCGGTCGGCACGACGCCGCGCCAGGTGATGGCCTTCATCTCGACGAGGTCGACAACACCGTCGAAGTCGTCCTCAGCGCCGATCGGCAGCTGGATGACGAGCGGCTTCGCGCCGAGACGGTCGATGATGGTCTGCACGGTGAAGTAGAAATCCGCGCCCATCTTGTCCATCTTGTTGACGAAGCAGATGCGCGGAACGTCGTACTTGGCAGCCTGACGCCAGACCTGCTCGGACTGGGGCTCGACGCCCTCCTTGCCGTCGAACACGGCAACGGCGCCATCGAGCACGCGCAGCGACCGCTCGACCTCGACCGTGAAGTCGACGTGGCCGGGGGTGTCGATGATGTTGATCTGGTTGTTGTTCCAGAAACAGGTGACAGCAGCGGAGGTGATGGTGATACCACGCTCCTTCTCCTGCTCCATCCAGTCGGTCGTCGACGCACCGTCGTGGGTCTCACCGATCTTGTAGTTCACACCGGTGTAGAAGAGGATGCGCTCGGTGGTGGTGGTCTTGCCGGCATCGATGTGCGCCATGATGCCGATGTTGCGGACCTTGTTCAGGTCGGTCAGCACTTCCTGTGCCACAGGATTCTTCCCCGCTCGTTGATCGTGTCGGCCCTTCTGGGGCCACGTCTCTTTTTCTTGTCAGCCGGCCCGGTGACGGAGCCGACACAGTAGTGATAACGCCAGGCCGAGGGATTCGGTGCCCGAAGGCTCCCTCGGCCTGGCGTGGTATCACCAGCGGTAGTGCGCGAACGCCTTGTTGGCTTCAGCCATCTTGTGGGTGTCCTCGCGACGCTTCACAGCGGCACCGAGGCCGTTGCTCGCATCCATGAGCTCGTTGGCGAGACGCTCGACCATCGTCTTCTCACGACGTGCACGCGAGAAGGTCACCAGCCAGCGCAGGGCCAGCGTGGTGGAACGACCCGGACGAACCTCGACCGGAACCTGGTAGGTGGCGCCACCGACGCGACGGCTGCGGACCTCGAGGGCGGGCTTGACGTTGTCGAGCGCGCGCTTGAGGGTGACGACCGGATCGGTGCCGGTCTTCTCGCGAGCCTGCTCGAGGGCACCGTAGACGATGCGCTCGGCGGTGGACTTCTTGCCGTCCATCAGGATCTTGTTGACGAGCTGCGTGACGAGCGGCGAACCGTAGACAGGATCGGCGACAAGCGGACGCTTGGGAGCGGGGCCCTTACGTGGCATTAGCTCTTCTCCTTCTTGGCGCCGTAGCGGCTGCGGGCCTGCTTGCGGTTCTTGACACCCTGGGTGTCGAGCGAGCCGCGGATGATCTTGTAGCGCACACCCGGGAGGTCCTTCACACGACCGCCGCGGACGAGCACCATCGAGTGCTCCTGCAGGTTGTGGCCCTCACCCGGGATGTAAGCGGTGACCTCGACGGAGCTGGTCAGGCGCACGCGGGCGACCTTTCGCAGCGCGGAGTTCGGCTTCTTCGGGGTGGTGGTGTACACGCGAGTGCACACGCCACGGCGCTGCGGGCTGCCCTTCAGGGCCGCGGTCTTGACCTTCGCGGTCTTGTCGCGGCGGCCCTTGCGGACCAGCTGGTTGATGGTTGGCATGTACCGGCTTTCTTCTTCGGTTCCAGTCTGCTCAGTCGAGCAATCCTGGCTGTTCTGAAATTAGGGATCCATCGGTTGGGACAAGAAAGCAACTGTCCCGCACCCATCCTCGTGCACACGAGGTCGGGCGTGTCGCGTACCCCCACACAGGCAGCCGGATGCTCGCACCTGCAGAAACCGCAGAAGTGCGTGCACGGCAACGCCCCGCATAGGCACACAGATCGGCCCGATCATGTCGGACACGACCCCCAACGATACCCGGCGGCGCCGTTAGAGGTCAAAGCGGGTCGAACGTGCTATGCCGCGAGGTCCAGCGTCGACGCGACCAGCGACGACGCCGCCGCGCACGGATCGGCCCCACTGCCGGCCCGGTACTGGACCCACCAACCGACGACACCCCCCGCCGGGAACCCTGCCGTGACTCCGCAGCTGCCCGGATCAGCCGGGGGCCGCGAAAGCACGGCACGCCTGCCGTCGACAGCAACCTCCTCGACGTCGTAGCCGAGCCGCTCCGACGTCGACCTCTCCACCTCGAGGGCGCCGGTCTCGAACCAGTTGAAGGTGACACGGGCGGGACCGGCAGCCCCGCCGACGGTCCACCGGCAGATCGCGCCGAGAAAGCCGCGTTCGATCGAATCCCCGCCGACGATCTCGGCGATCCGCTCGGGAGCGACGACGTCGCACTCGGTGAGCAGGGATGCGTAGTTCGCCGTGTCTCCCGCCCCGAATCCCTGCGGAACAGCCGTACCGGTCACCGATGTGCCGCATCCACCCAGCACGAGTACGGCAGCGAGTCCGACGCCGGAAAACCGGGCGGCTCGCCCTCGCATCGACATCTCACTCCCCCCTTGCCACGGTCAACTCGGCGAGATGCCGCGCCGCGGCGCACGGGTCCGCGGTGGGGTCGGACTTGCCATAGGCGATCGACCAGTGCACGAAGTCGTCACCGAACTGCACCCCCAGCTCGCACAGTCGGCTCGACAGCGCCGACTCGAACCCCGAACGACCACCGATCTCGATGTCGGCGGCGGGACGTCCGATCAGTTCGCTGCCGGCCCGCTCGCGCCCGATCGGACTGCCCCGGTACCAGGAGAAGGAGAAGTGCGGCGCGTTCTTGTCCTGCACCGGCGACGTCTGCCACTCGCAGCCCACCGAGTTCCGGACGACGCCCGCGAAGCCCGGAACCCCGACCGCCTCGGCGACCTCCGCGTCGGTCACCGAACCGCATTCACCGAAGAAGGGTCCCGCCTCTGCCGCAGCGGATTCCGGCGCAGCGGAGCGGTCACCGGAATCGTCACGGCCGCAGCCGGCGCCGAGCAGCGCGATCGCCACGACTGCCGCAATCGGGAGTGCCCGCCTTCTCACCGCCATGCCGCGGAACTGTACCGGGCACGAACCCGCCCGGAACGGATCTCACAGCGCGGGATCGACCGCCCCGAGAGGTGCGAGCGCCGCATCGAGCTGGCCGGCCCAACTGCGCACGATGTCGGCGCGCCGACGCGAGTCGTCGGTGAGCACATCGGCCAGACCGAGCCCGCGCGCGAGATCGAGGGTCGCCTGCACCAGTCGACGGACGGCGGGGTCGGAGTCGTCCACGCCGAGACTCTCGACCGCCGTGCGGTGGGCGATGCGCCCGAACCGCTCTTCGAGCGGCAGCACCCGAGACCTCAGTTCCGGGTCCGCGGCTGCCGCGGTCCACACCTGGAGAGCGGCTTTGAAGAGCGTGCCGGTGTAGTAGTCGACGAGCCTGGAGACCACCGCCTCGGTGCGGCCCTCCCGCGACGGCAACTCGGTGACCTCGCGGCGCGCCTGCTCCATCCGGCTGTCGAACATGAACTCGAGAGCGGCGGTGATGAGGTCCTCCCGGGTCGGGAAGTGGTGCTGCGCCGCTCCGCGCGAGACCCCCGCGCGTTGCGCTACGACCGCGACCGTGGTGGCCGACCAGCCGAACTCTGCCAGGCAGTCGACCGTGGCCTCCAGTAGCCGGTGCCGCGTGAGGCGACTTCGATCCTGTTGTGGTGCGCCCATACCCGTGGCGTCCTCTCCGGTGTTCCGGTCCATGCTGTCCACCGCTGTCGGCCGCCTCGTGAGCGGCTTCATCGCGGCCTCCAAGTAAACACTGCGCAAATTAGGGTAACCTTCATCACATCCGCATTGCGAAATGGACTCGGGCACGTTACAAATTCTCGCAAGGAAGGGTTACCTTCCCTACACATCGCATCAATTCACAGGAGTGCCCTCATGGGATCTGCCGAGTTCATCAGCTTCTTCGAGTTCGTGACCGATTTCGCCGACGCCGCGGGCGACCTGTTCGCCGCTCTGAGCTTCTTCGCGGGCTCGCTCGAGACCGTTTCGGGCATTCTCCCGGCCTGAGGCTGATCCCAGCCCGACGTACGACGGGGCCTGTTCCGACCACGGAACGGGCCCCGTCTGCATGTCAGCCCCCGGCCGCCCACGACGGCGGCCGCTTCTGCAGGAACGCCGTCACCCCCTCGATCGCCTCCGGACTGCCGAACAGTCGAGCGGACTGCGCCGCAAGCGTTTTCCCACAGGCATCGAAGTCGGCGAGCATCTTCGCGGTGGTGAGCTTCTTGGACTCCGCCAGTCCTTGCGGCGAACACTTCCGCAGCGTCTCGATCAAACCCCGCACAGCCTCCTCCGTGTCCGGAACGGCCTCGCTGATCAACCCGATCGCCTCGGCCTCGTGCGGACCGAACTTCTCGCCGGTCAGGAAGTAGCGGCTCGCGGCACGCGAGGTGAGCCTGGGGATCACGGTCAGCGAGATGATCGACGCGGCCAAGCCCAGCCGCGCTTCCGTGAGAGCGAACGTACTGTCGGGACCGGCGACCACGATGTCGCACGCCCCCACCAGCCCCATCCCACCCGCACGCACGTGCCCGTCGACGCGCGCAATCACCGGCTTCGGTAGCTGAAGGATTGCCTGAAGGAGTGCGGTCATCTGCCCAGTCCGCTCCGCAGCGAGCTCCGAGGGGCTCACGTCGGCACCCGCGGCGCTCGCCTCGGACAGGTCCGCGCCCGCACAGAACGTCCCGCCGGTATGGGCCAGAACCACAGTGCGCACCTGATTGTCGGCTGCGGCGTCGGTCAATCCTTGCCGCAACTGCGCGACCAGCCTGCTCGAAATCGCGTTGCGGTTGTGCGGCGAGTCGAGCGTCAGCGTTGCGACACCATCAGCGACTTCGTGGCGAACTTGACGATCTGTCATCTTCGCTACCCCTAGTAGGACTTGGGCAGGCCCAGCGAGTGCTGAGCGACGAAGTTGAGGATCATCTCGCGGCTCACCGGGGCCACCCGTCCGATGCGAGCGGCGCCGAGCATCGCGGACAGTCCGTACTCCTTCGTCAGTCCGCCGCCGCCGTGGGTCTGGATCGCCTGGTCGAGGGTCTTGATCGCAGCCTCGGCCGCCGCGTACTTGGCCATGTTGGCCGCCTCGGCCGCGCCGAAGTCGTCGCCACCGTCGTACAGCACCGCGGCCTTCTGCATCATCAGCTTCGCCAGTTCGAGTTCGATCTTGCACTGCGCCAACGGATGGGCGAGGCCCTGGTGCGCGCCGATCGGCGTCTTCCAGACCGTGCGCTCCTTCGCGAACTTCACGCCCGCCTCGAGTGCCCAGCGCCCCATCCCGATCGCCATCGCCGCACCCAGGATGCGCTCGGGGTTGAGCCCCGCGAACAACTGCATGAGCGCCGCGTCCTCGGAGCCGACGAGGGCGTCCCCAGGAAGCCGGACATCGTCGAGGAACAGAGTGAATTGGTGATCGGGCTCGATGATGTCCATCTCTATCGGCTGCGCGACGAAGTTCTCGGTGTCGGTGGGAACGATGAACAGCGCCGGTTTGAGCTTGCCCGTCTTGTGGTCCTCGGTCCGCGCAACGATGAGCACCGCGTCGGCCTGGTCCACGCCGGAGATATATACCTTGTTTCCGCGCAGGATCCAGTCTTCACCGTCACGTCGAGCGGTCGTCGTGATCTGGTGCGAGTTGGAACCGGCGTCGGGCTCGGTGATGCCGAACGCCATGATCTTGGAGCCGTCGGCGAGCGCCGTGAGCCACTCCTGCTTCTGGGCGTCGGTGCCGTACTTGCCGATGATGGTGCCGCAGATTGCGGGCGAGACCACGACGAGCAGCAGCCCGGCACCCTGCGCGGCGAGTTCCTCCTGCACGAGGGCGAGTTCGTAGATGCCCGCTCCCCCGCCGCCGTATTCCTCCGGCAGGTTCACCCCGAGGAAACCGAGCTTGCCCGCCTCGGTCCACAGCTCGGTGAGAGGTTCGCCCTTGCGCGCCTTCGGCAGCACGTAGTCGACGTAGTTGAAGCGCTTCGCGAGCTTGGACACCGCCGCCCGCAGCTCCTTCTGCTCGTCCGTCTCGATGAAGCTGCTCATGCGCTCTCTCCTTCTGCCCCAGCCTCGTTCGACGCCGGTGCTTCCACGATTGCCAGGACGGATCCGACATCGACCTGCTGGCCGACGACGACGGGAAGTTCGGTGAGCACGCCGGACATGGGCGCCTTGACGGTGTGCTCCATCTTCATGGCCTCGAGCCACAGGATCGGCTGGCCGGCCTCCACGTGATCGCCCTCGGCAGCCCCGAGTCGGATGACCGCGCCCGGCATCGGCGCGAGCAACGAGCCCTCTGCGACGACCGTCGACGGATCGACGAAACGCGGGACCACCGTGAGCGTCACCGGCCCGAGCGGCGAGTCGATGCACACCGCATCGCCGTAACGGGCGACGTCGAACCGGCGCTGCAGACCGGCGACGTCGAGCACGACGTGGTCGGGTGCCGACGACACCAGCGACACCTCGTCGAAGCCTTCGGCGCGCAACCCCGACCTGGTGAGCAGATAGCGGACATCGCACTCCCCGTGTATCCCGCTGTACCGCTTGGACTGCGGCTGCGACGGCAGGTTCCGCCACCCGCTCGGCAGTCCGCCGACCACGGATGCGGCGGCGCGGTTCTCGGCGGCGTCGGCGAGGGCTGCGGCCAAGGCGGACAGTGACTCGACCCTCTCGTCGGCGAGCGGTCGCGCCAGCACGTCGAGGCCGTGCGTGTCGAAGAACGCGGTGTCGGTGTCGCCCGCCGAGAACGCGGGATGACGCAGGACGTTCACGAGGAGATCGCGGTTCGTCTGCAGTCCGTGTAGTCGGGTGCGGGCCAGCGCCGACGCGAGCACCTGCGCGGCCTGCGCGCGGGTGGGTGCGAAGGAGATGACCTTGGCGAGCATCGGATCGTAGAAGACGCTCACCACCGAACCGTCCACGACACCCGAGTCCAGTCGGACCCCGGTCCGGTCGAGGAGATCGAATTCGACTGTTGCTCCGGGAATCTCGATTCGCTCGACGGTGCCGCTCTGCGGCCGCCAGTTGTGCGTGGGGTCCTCGGCGTACAGCCGGACCTCGATCGAGTGGCCCCGGATGGTCGGCGGTTCGGCGGGCAGCTCCGCGCCGGATGCCACCTGCAACTGCAGTTCGACGAGGTCGAGTCCGGTGGTGCATTCGGTGACCGGGTGCTCCACCTGCAGACGCGTGTTCATCTCGAGGAAGAAGAACTCGCCCTCTTCGTCGGCGAGGAACTCGACGGTGCCCGCGCCCTCGTACCCGATCGCGTTCGCCGCGAGCCGGGCAGCATCGAACAGCCTGGCCCGCATGGGGGGAATGCGCTCGACGAGCGGCGACGGCGCCTCCTCCACCACCTTCTGGTGTCGGCGCTGGATCGAGCATTCACGTTCCCCCACCGCCCACACGGTGCCGTGCCGGTCCGCCATGACCTGCACCTCGATATGGCGTCCGGTCTCGAGGTAGCGCTCGCAGAACACCGTCGAATCACCGAATGCCGACTGCGCCTCGCGCGCAGCCGCCTCGATTTCGCGGGGCAGCGCCGACAGCTCACGCACGACGCGCATGCCGCGCCCACCGCCACCGGCGGAGGCCTTGACGAGCACCGGAAGATCGGCCTCGGTGACCGCGGCGGGATCCAGTTCGGCGAGTACGGGGACTCCGGCCTCGGCCATGATCCGCTTCGACTCGACCTTGGAGCCCATCAGCTCGATGGCCTTGGCGGGCGGTCCGATCCACGTGAGCCCGGCAGCCTCGACGGACTGCGCGAAATCAGCGTTCTCCGAAAGGAATCCGTAACCGGGGTGGATCGCGTCGGCGCCCGCGGCCCGCGCCGCGGCGATCAACGCGTCCGCGCGCAGGTACGTCTCCGCCGGCGTCGCGCCCGGCAACCGCACCGCAGCGTCGGCCTCGGCGACGTGCGGGCTTGCGGCGTCGGGATCCGAGAAGACAGCGACGGTGCCGACGCCCGCGCGGCGGCAGGTCGCGAACACTCGACGGGCGATCTCGCCGCGGTTGGCGACGAGCACGGACGTGATGTCGGAAGTACTCACTGTCGGCCTCACATCCGGAAGACACCGAAGTTGTCGGTGCCCTCGATCGGGGCGGTGGCGATGGCCGACAGGCACATCCCCACCACCGTGCGGGTGTCGCGGGGGTCGATGACGCCGTCGTCGTAGAGGCGTCCGGACAGGAACATCGGCAACGACTCGGCCTCGATCTGGTTCTCGATCATGGCGCGCATCCCGGCGTCGCCCTCCTCGTCGAACACCTGTCCGCGGGCTTCGGCCGCCGCACGGCCGACGATCGAGATGACCCCGGCGAGTTGGGCTCCGCCCATGACCGCGGACTTGGAACTGGGCCACGCGAACAGGAATCGGGGATCGAACGCTCGTCCGCACATGCCGTAGTGGCCGGCGCCGTACGACGCCCCCAGCAGGATCGAGATGTGCGGGACCGTCGAGTTGGCGACCGCGTTGATCATCATCGATCCGTGCTTGATCATGCCGCCCTCCTCGTACTCCCTGCCCACCATGTAACCGGTAGTGTTGTGCAGGAACAGAAGTGGTGTGTTCGACCGATTCGCGAGCTGGATGAACTGGGTGGCCTTCTGGGACTCCTCGCTGAACAGGACGCCGCGCGCATTCGCGAGGATCCCGATCGGGTACCCGTGCAGTTCGGCCCAGCCCGTCACGAGCGACGAACCGTACATCGGCTTGAACTCGTCGAAGTCGGAGCCGTCCACGATCCGGGCGATCACCTCGCGCGGATCGAACGGGATCTTCAGATCCGCCGGCACGATGCCGACCAGTTCCTCGGGATTCTCGAGCGGTGCGATCACCTCGGCCCGCGGCGCCGGCCCCTGCTTCTTCCAGTTGAGCCGCCGGACGATGCTCCGTCCGATCCGGATCGCGTCCTGCTCGTCGAGGGCGAAGTAGTCGGCCAGACCCGAGGTCCGCGCATGCATCTCCGCACCGCCCAGCGACTCGTCGTCGGATTCCTCACCGGTCGCCATCTTCACCAGCGGCGGGCCGGCCAGGAACACCTTGGACCGTTCCTTGATCATCACGACGTGATCGGACATGCCGGGAATGTAGGCACCGCCCGCGGTGGAGTTGCCGAACACCAGCGCGATCGTCGGAATGCCGGAGGCCGACAGCTTGGTCAAGTCGCGGAACATCCGTCCACCCGGGATGAAGACCTCCTTCTGCGTGGGCAGGTCGGCGCCGCCGGACTCCACCAGGGAGATGACGGGAAGCCGGTTCTGAACCGCGATGTCGTTGGCGCGGAATCCCTTCCGCAACGTCCACGGGTTACTGGTGCCACCGCGGACCGTCGGATCGTTCGCGACGATGAGGCACTCGACTCCGCTGACCACGCCGATGCCCACGATCGTCGACGCGCCCACCGGGAACTCGGTGCCCCAAGCCGCGAGCGGGGACAGTTCGAGGAACGGCGAATCCGGGTCGAGCAGCAACTCGATGCGCTCACGGGCCAGCAGTTTGCCCCGCTTGTGGTGCCGCTCGACGTACTTCTCGCCGCCCCCGGCGAGCGCCTTCGCGTGCTCGACCTCGAGTTCGGCGAGCTTCGCCGTCATCGACTGGGACGCCGACGCGTACTCGGGCGAGTTCGTGTCCAGTACCGACTTCAGAATCGTCACGACTGATACCCCAATCGCTTGGCCGCCAACGAGGTCAGGATCTCCGTGGTCCCGCCCCCGATACCCAGAATGCGCATGTCCCGGTACTGCCTCTCCACTTCGCTTTCCGCCATGTAGCCCATGCCGCCGAACAACTGCACGGCCTGATTCGCCACCCACTCACCGGCCTCGACAGCGGTGTTCTTCGCGAAGCACACCTCGGCGACGAAGTCCTCGCTCGACGTGAGCGAACGCTCGACGAGCGTGCGGGTGTAGACGCGGGCGACGTCGGTGCGCCGCGTCATCTCGGTGACCGTGTTCTGCACGGCCTGACGCGAGATCAGCGGGCGCCCGAACGTCTCGCGGTCGCGGCACCACCGCAGCGTCAGGTCGAGGCAGCGCTGTGCGCTCGCGTACGCCTGCGCGGCCAGCGCGATCCGTTCGGTGAGGAAAGCCCGCGCGATCTGCGCGAAGCCTGAATTCTCTCGACCTACCAAATTTTCCACCGGGACCCGGGCATCGACGAACGACAACTCTGCCGTGTCCGACGCACGCCAGCCCATCTTGTCGAGCTTGCGAGCCACCTCGAATCCCGGCGTGCCCTGCTCGATCACGAGCAGCGACACCCCGCCGGCACCCGGGCCGCCGGTGCGCACCGCGGTGACGACGAAGTCTGCGCGGACCGCGGAGGTGATGAACGTCTTGGCACCGTTGACGATGTAGTGGTCACCGTCGCGCACCGCGGTCGTACGCAGATGTCCGACGTCGGAGCCGCCGCCCGGCTCGGTGATCGCGAGCGAGCCGATCGCCTCCCCCGCCAGAGTGGGCCGGACCCAGCGGTCGATCTGGCTCGGATCACCCGCCTCGACGAGGTGCGGCAACGCGATCCCGCACGTGAACAGCGACGCGAACAGCCCGCCGGACGCACCCGCCTGGTGCATCTCCTCGCAGATAACGACCGCGTCGACCAGGTCGCCGCCGTCGCCGCCGACCTCCTCCGGGAACCCGGCGCCGAGCAGTCCCAGCGCCGCGGCTTTACGGTGCAACTCGCGCGGAATCTCGCCGTCACGCTCCCAATCGCCCAGATACGGCAGGATCTCCTGCTCTACGAAGCCGCGAACGGTCTTGCGCAGCTGCTGCCGTTCGGGGGTGTCCCACACACTCATGCGTGCCCTTCCTGAAGTTCGTCGGTCGAGAGCGGAGCCTGCGGAGCGACCCGAGGACGCTGCCTGGGTACGAGTGCCACCGGGATCTCGATATGGCGGGAACGTAGCCACTCGCCGAGGCCTTTGGCCTGCGGATCGAAGCGGGCCTGCGACGCGACACCGCGACCGAGGATGCCCTCGATCACAAAGTTGACGGCCCGCAGGTGCGGTAGCACGTGCCGAGTGACGTTGAGCCCCTTCACCTCCGGCAGCATCCGCTCGAGCTCGTCGACCGTGAGCGCGTGCACGAGCCAGCGCCACTGCTCGTCGGTGCGCACCCAGACCCCGACGTTCGCGTTGCCGCCCTTGTCGCCGCTACGTGCGGCCGCGACCGCGCCGAGAGGCACGGTGACCGTGTCGTCCCAGTCCCGCGGATCGGGCAGCGGAGGGTCCGGAACGTCCTCGAGCGCCCGGGTCTGTGCGCTCGGCGCGATGTCGACGCGGACACCGTCGGGCAGCACCGCGACGTGCGGCACCTGACCGGCATCGACGAAGGCGGGCGTGAACACCGCGTACGGTTGCCCGTGCGACGGCGGCGCCGTGAGCGTGAAGCCCGGATAGCTGGCGAGTGCGAGTTCGACCGCCACCGACGAGAACGCCCGTCCGACGACGTTCGGATCCGTGTCGCGCACAGTGCACCGAAGCAGCGCACTCGCAGTCTCCTCGGTGTCGGCGTCGGGGTGATCGGTGCGAGCGAGCGTCCACTCGAGCTCCTGAGGCTTGGCCTGCAACCACGACTCCAGTTGCTGCCGAACCAGTTTCGCCTTGGCTTCGATGTCGAGGCCGGTGAGCACGAACGTCGCCTCGTTCCGGAATCCGGCGAGCGCGTTGAGCGACACCTTGTACTGCGGCGGCGGAGCCTCCCCCGTGGCACCGGAGATGCGGACGCGATCGGGGCCGCCGTCGGACAGTACGACCGAGTCCATCCGCGCGGTGACGTCGGGGTTGGCGTACCGGCCGCCGGTGATCTCGTACAGCAACTGCGCGGTGACCGTGTCCACGGTCACCGCTCCCCCGGTGCCCGCGTGCTTCGTGATGACCGACGACCCGTCGCCCGCGATCTCGGCGATCGGGAAGCCCGGACGGGAAAGGTCGGGAATCTCGGTGAACCACGAGTAGTTGCCGCCGGTGGCCTGCGTCCCACACTCGATCACGTGACCGGCGACCACCGCACCGGCGAGCTTGTCGAAATCGTCACGCGCCCAGCCGAAGTGCGCGGCGGCGGGTCCGACGATCACCGATGCGTCGGTGACGCGCCCGGTGACGACGACGTCGGCACCGGCGTTCAGGCACTCCACGATGCCCCAGGCGCCGAGGTAGGCGTTCGCGGTGAGCGGTGCGGTCTCGCTGTCGAGCCCCAGTTCGGCGGCCCGCGCGATCAGGTCGTCGCCCTCGACGTGCGCGATCGTCGCGTTCAACCCCAGCCGGTCGTTCACCTCACGCAGGGCGTCGGCGAGTCCGCTCGGGTTGAGGCCGCCGGCGTTGGCCACGATCCTCACGCCACGATCGAGCGCGAGACCCAGACAATCCTCGGCCTGGCGCAGAAACGTCTTGGCGTATCCACGCGACGGATCCTTCATCCGATCCCGCCCGAGGATGAGCATCGTCAACTCGGCCAGATAGTCGCCGGTGAGGTAGTCGAGGTCGCCACCCTCGAGCATCTCTCGCATCGCCGAAATGCGGTCGCCGTAGAAGCCCGAACAGTTGCCGATGCGCACCGGCTCGCGGGCGATCGGAAGGTGGGTCATCGGGCCGCCTCCGTCTGATTCGAATCCCGTCCCGCGCCGGGCGGACCCGCGAACGCCTGCGCGATCCCGAGCCACCGTTCGGCGTCGATGCCGATCGCCCGCAGCGCGGTGTCGCGGCGGTGCACGCGCTGCGTGACGAGCAGGCAGAAGTCCTCGGCCGGACCCGTCACCCGCTGGGTCGCGTCCGCGGGACCCCATGCCCAGATTCCGCCGTCGGGTGCCGCGAGTTCCACCCGGAACTCGTCGGCGGGGGGCGCGATCTCGTTGACGCTGTACGCGAAGTCCCGGGTCCGCACTCCCAGTCGCGCGATGTGCTCGAGGCGCGCCGTCGTCTCCGTCGCCACGTCGAGCGCCTCGGCGACGTCGCGACCGTGCGCCCACGTCTCCATCAGTCGCGCGGTGGCCATCGAGGCCGCACTCATCGGCGGCCCGTACCACGGCAGTTTGGTGCCGCCCGGAACGTCACGCAGCACCGCCGCGAGCTTCTCCCGGGTGTCCCGCCAGTCGGCCAGCAGGTCCCGGGGCGGTCGCTGTGCCTCGACCGCCGCGCCCTCGTCGACGAAACCGAACGGGTTCTTCCATGCCTCGGCGAGTTGCGCTGCGAAGGCGTTCTCGTCGGTGGCGGCCATGAGCGCCGCCCGGTCGGTCCACGCGAGGTGGCCGATCTGGTGCGCGACGGTCCACCCGGCAGCCGGCGTGGGACGTGCCCACCGGTCGTCGGGGAGGCCGGCAATGAGCGCATCGAGCGCCGCACCCTCCGCACACAGGTCGTCGACGATCTTGTTCAGGTCAGCCACATACCCTCCTCGGATGCTGAGATCAGCATCACATCGGGAGAGTTAAAAATCAAGCATGAATGATTGTTTATGGCCGGTGACGCGCCCTGGAGTGGCTGTCGCTGCAGTTCAGGCGGTCAGATCGATCGCGCTGCCCCAGACTCGCCGACGGCCGTGCAAGGACCATCGCTCGTCGGGCAAGCGCGTCACCGGATGGTGCCGCTCGACCGCGAAGTTGGTGATCGGCAGGCGCTCCACCATCGCCGACTCGGCGAGCATGTTGCCTCTGACACCCTGCTCGAAAAGTGAGAATGCGGTGTGATTGACCGCGAGAACGGCGGTCTGCAGCGCCGCGAGCGCAGTCCGGTGTGGGCCGAACTCGGCAAGCGTGTGACCGCCACCGATGGTGGTGCCCACCACCGCGAAGTAATGCCAGTGCGAAGTACCGTCCGGGTTGTCTGCGACGCCAGGCTCTTCAGCCATGATGCGCCCCTTCCCTACTCGAGGCTCCTGTCGTGACGATAGAACCGACCCCCGACAGGTCCCGGGCGGCGCGCCGACGTGAACTCGGACAACGCGCAGAAGAGCCCCCGAGCGAGGTAGTCGCTCGGGGGCTCTCCAGAGTGCGAGATGTCAGTGCATCATGACGGGCTGGACATCCTCGGTCGTCGCGGCGACACGACGACGCGGCAGGAAGAACGCCGGAATCAGCGTGAGCAGCACGAGGACGAACGCCACCATGAAGGTGTTGCCGAAGGCGCCGGCGGCATCCGAAAGGACCTTCTCGGCCAGCGACGGGTCCTGCCCCGTGAGCTCGGGGACATGCGCCATCGCGACCTTCTCGTTGTTCAGGTCCCGCGACAACAGCTGGTTGGTGAGCACCACCGACATGATCGCGGTTCCGACCGAGCCGGCGGTCTGCTGCACGATGTTCATCAGCGTCGAACCGCGCGCGATCATGTCGTGCTTGAGGGTGACCATCGCGGCGGTCATCAGCGGCATCATGGTGCAGCCCATGCCGAGACCCATCACGAACAGCGAACCGAGCAGCAACCCGTACGAGGTCGTGTCCGACAGCTGGGTGAAGGTGAACATGCCGAGCGCGATCAGCGGAAGACCCGTCAGCACGATCTTGCCGGGACCGAGCTTGTCGACCAGACGGCCCGCGATCGGCATCGTGACCATGGCGCCGATACCCTGCGGCGCAAGCAGCAGACCCGCGGCGAGCGTGCTCTCACCCCGCACCTGGATGAAGTAGCTCGGGAACAACAGACCCGCACCCATGAACGCGACGATGAACAGCGTGGTGGTGAGCACCGCGAACGTCAGCTGGCGGTTCTTGAACAGGTACAGATCGATCAGCGGGTGATCCTTGCGCAGTGCGTGGAACACGAAGCCGATGATCAGTGCCAGGCCGACGCCGGAGGAGACCAGAACCCGCGCCGACGCGACGGTGCCCGTCTCGGGAATCGAGGACACACCGAACAGGAACAGCGCGAGACCGGGCGAGAGCAGCAGCATGCCGACGAAGTCGAAGGTCTGCGACGGGCTCGGCGCATCCTTCGGCAACAGCTTGACGGCCGCGACGAGCGCGACGATGCCGACGGGCAGGTTGATCAGGAAGATCCAGTGCCAGCTCGCGGCGTCGATCAGCCAGCCACCGAGGATCGGGCCGGCGATCGGACCGAGCAGCATCGGGATACCGAGGACTGCCATGACGCGGCCGATGCGCTCGGGGCCCGCGGCCCGGGTCATGATCGTCATACCGAGCGGCATCAGCATGCCGCCGCCCAGTCCCTGCAGAACGCGGAAACCGATGAGCGACGTGATGTCCCACGCGAAGGCGCAGGCCACCGAGCCGATGACGAACAGCACCAGCGCCCACATGTACAGCCGCTTGGTGCCGAACCGGTCGGCCGCCCAACCCGTGACCGGGATGACCGTGGCCAGTGCCAGCGTGTACGCCGTCATGGTCCACGCGACCACTGCGTAGCTGGTCTCGAAGTCCTTGGCGAACGTCGGCAGCGCGACGCTGACCACGGTGACATCGAGAATGGACATGATGGCGCCGAGCACCACCACGGAGGCGATCTTGAGGACCGCGCCGTCGATCTTGTCGGACTTCGGCGCCCCGGAAGGGGGTCCGGCCGTCGTGTTGGGCGTCGTCATGTACACAATTCCTGACTTCGGGCCCGCAGGGCGTCGCCCGCGAGTATGGGTTGAAGGGCCTCGAGCAACCGTTCGCGATCCGACTGGTCCAGCCGGCCTGCGAACGCCCGGAGCTCGTCACGCTTGTCCTCGAGATGACGGGAGACCAGCGTTCGCCCGGACTCCGTCAGCGAGACCCGTTTGATCCGACGATCACCCGGGTCCTCACGGCGCAGCACCAGTTCCTGACACACCAACTGGTCGATGTTGCGACCGGTCGACGCCACCGACATCCGAAGACACTCGGCGACCTCGTGGATCGCAATCGGCTCTCCGTGCTGCGCCAGCACGAAGAGCGCGCGAACCTGCGAGAACGACAGGTCCATCGCGACGAGAGTGTCCATCGACTCGGACTCACCCATGCCCATGAGGCGCACGATGAAATCCTCGAGCACCGTGTAGACCTCGTCTGGAGTCACTTCTGCCACGGGGTCGAATAGTAGCGATGTCGCAACTATTGCGGAAACGCAATCTTCCCGGCGGCAGTCCCCGATCCGCACCCATCCACGACACCACGTCGCCCCTACCAGCGGCAACAGATTTTCGCTGGACACGGGCCCTACGTGAGCAGAAACACAATCAGTCCTGGACGAGGACGGCCTTTCCGAGCACTCGACCGGCCTCGAGGTCGACGAGAGCCTCGGCCGCGGACGCCAGTGGATACCGCGCCTTCACGATCGGACGCAGCCCCGCGCGGACGTGCTTCACAAGCGCCGCATGCGTTTCGGCGAGGGCCGACGGCTCGTGCCGCAGGAACTCGCCCCACGCCGCACCCACGATGCTGATGTTGCGGAACAGGACGCGATTGACCTTGACCGACGGAATACCCCCGCCGGCGAAACCGATGACGACCAGGCGCCCCTCGGGCGCAAGCGATCGCACCGCGTCGTCGAACGCATCGCCGCCGACCGGATCGACGACGACGTCGACGCCACGGCCACCGGTGAGCTCACGCACTCGCCCGTCCCAGCCCTCGTCCAGTCGGACGACCTCGTCGGCGCCGATCTCGCGCAGGAAGTCGTCGGCCCCGTCGCGGCGCACCACCGCGATCACCCTCGCCCCGTGCGCCTTGGCCAGTTGGATCGCCGACGTCCCGACCCCGCCGGCCGCACCCAGGATCGCGACGGTCTCGCCCGGCTGCAGCCGGGCCCGCCGCGCCAGCGCGAACTCCATCGTCTGATAGTTGATGATCAGTGAGGCGGCCTCCTCGAACGACAACTCGTCCGGAATCGGCAACACCAGATTCGGGTGGACGGCGACCCGCTCCGCATAGCCGCCGAGGCTCGACACCGCGAGCACCCGCTGTCCGGGCTCGAATCCACTGGATTCCGGAGCGCTGAGCACGACACCCGCGACCTCGGTTCCGGGCACGAACGGCGGCTCGGGCCGGATCTGATACTTGCCGTAGCTGATCAGCAGATCGGGGAAGCACACGCCGCTGGCCTTGACGTCGATGAGGACGAGCCCCGACGCGTCCGGCTCGGCCACGTCCTGAACCACGATCGCCGACGGCCCTGCCAGGTCCGTGATCACGACTGCGCGCACTTTCCACCTCCGAATCCCCCGGGCCGGCATCTCTGATGGACGCTGCGCCCTGCCCGTGACGCTACCCCGCAGCTAACCGCCGAACAGTCCGCGACGCCGGTGCCCCACCGCCACCATCTCGCCGGTGTCGGTCATCTTCACCCGCGGCCGTCCGCCGGGCAGACCCCGACTCCGCTCCGCCTGGTCGATCGCTTCCCAGCCACGCCGCGAGATCTGCTCGGGCTGTCGACGTGCGAGGAGCTTTCCGAGTTCCTTCCGTCCACCGGTGGGATCGGCCAGGCGCCGGGCCTCGAAGTCCTCCACGATCCGGGCGACCGTCTCCTTTGCGCAGGTCTTGTTGGTCCCGATCACTCCGCTCGGGCCCCGCTTGATCCACCCGGTCACGTACACGCCGTCGACGGTCTCCCCCGCACCCACGACGACGCGCCCACGATCGTTGGGAATCACGCCACGTCGTTCGTCGAACGGGACACCCGGCAGCGGACGCCCCCGGTAGCCGATCGACCGCAGGACCAGGGCGGCATCGATCCGCTCGGTGACCTGCGTCGGATGCGCCGCCAGGCCTCCTGCGGCGTCCTCGACGAGTTCGTTCACTACAACGGCCACCCCCTCGGCTCGGCCGTCGCCCACGATCGCGGAGGGAGACGTCAGGTACCGAAACACGATCCGCTTGTTGCCGGGCGTCGGGGTGCGCTGCGAGAACTCCTGCGCGAGGCGCACCTTCATCGCGATGGTGGGCTCCGCGGCGTCGCCGTCGATCAGTGCCTGCGAGCGGGGATCGAGTATCACCTCTGCCGGGTCGATGACGACATCGACGCCGGGCAGGTCGCCGAGGGCGAGGAACTCGGGGTTGGTGTACGCCGCCTGCGCGGGACCACGTCGGCCCAGCAGCACCACCTCACGAATGTTGCTGCGCCGCAGAGCCTCGAGGGCGTGATCGGCGATGTCGGTCTTGGCGAGATCGTCCGGATTCATCGTGAGGATCCGGGCGACATCGAGCGCCACATTTCCGTTGCCGACGATCACCGCCCGCTCCCCCGACAGGTCGAACGCGCGATCCGCGTAGTCGGGATGACCGTTGTACCAGGCCACGAACTCGGTAGCGGCGTGGCTGCCAGGCAGGTCCTCGCCGGGAACACCGAGGGCGCGGTCGCTCGACGCGCCGACCGCGTAGATCACCGCGTGATGGTGAGCCAGCAGGTCGGCATGGCTGACGTGCCGGCCGACCTCGACGTTGAGGTGGAACTGGAACGCGTCGCGGTCGAGGGACCAGTCGAACATCTCGGTGACGGCCTTGGTGCCCGGATGGTCGGGTGCGACACCCGCGCGGACGAGGCCCCACGGCGTCGGCAACTTCTCGAACATCTCGACCTCGACGTCCGAACGCTTGAGCAATTCTTCGGCCGCGTAGCAGGCAGCAGGACCCGCCCCGACGATCGCGACCCGCAGCGTGCCGAGATCCCGGACGGGTAGCGTCGCGGGTGTCAACGGAATCCAGTCCGGCTGCAGCGGGTGCCGCGTGTAGTAGTCGGCGTTGATCTCGCGGTACCGCTCCAGCGATTCGGTCAGTTGATCCTCCGGGAAGATCGCGTTCACCGGGCACGCATCGACACACGCGCCGCAGTCGATGCACGCCTCGGGTTCGATGTAGAGCATCTCCGTGGTCGCGAACTCCGCTTCCTCGGGAGTGGGATGAATGCAGTTCACCGGGCAGGCCGAGACACAACTCGCATCGTTGCAGCACGCCTGGGTGATGACGTAGGCCATGTTCGATATCCCGTCTTGTGCGCCACACCAGACGTGATGCACGCCCGCCGCCGCCACTCGTGTGACCGCCTTCATGTGACGAAGAGTTACAGTTACGGGACTGTACGCGGCGCTGCACGATCGAACAAGCACACTCGAACGAATCCGCTGACTACAGGGCCGCCAACTGTCAGAATCGCTGGCGAGTACCGCCGAACCGAGGGAACACCGTGGCTTCCGAGCAGATCGCCCCCGCAACGCAGACCGTCTCCACGACACACGTCCTCGCGCCCGCGCCGCCGTCCACGCGATATTTCGAGTCCTCGCGGCCCATCCGGACCGGAGACGTCGATGCCGAATACCGGCTCCGCCTCGACGGCATCGCCCGCTACCTGCAGGACATCGGAGCCGACAACCTCACCGCGCACGGCTTCGACAAGACCGACCCACTGTGGATCGTCCGACGGACGGTGATCGACGTCCATCGCCCGGCGATCTGGCCCGATCGAATCCACCTGCGCCGCTGGTGCACCGCCCACTCCACACGCTGGTCGGCAATGCGCGTGCAATTGACGACCGAGGAGGACGCCCTCATAGAAACCGAGGGCTTCTGGATCAACATCGGCGCCGACAGCGGGATGCCCGCCCGGATCAGCGACGGCCTCCTCGAGAGCCTGGGGCGCAGCACCGACGAACATCGTCTCCGATGGAAACCGTGGCTACCGGCCGGCCCGCCCGATGCGGACGATCGGGAGGATCGCGAACGCGCGTTCCATCTGAGGGCCACCGACATCGATCCGTTCAACCACGTCAACAACACGACCTACTGGCACGCAGTCGAGGAATGCCTCGCGGATCGGCCCGACCTGATCGCGGCGCCGTACCGGGCCGTCGTCGAACACCTGAGCCCGATCTTCGCGCGCGACCACGTCCGCCTCCACGCCGAGACCGACGACTCGTCGCTCTCCGTGTGGTTCCTCGTCGAAGGCGAGGTCCGCGCAGTTGCCCGGGTCGGTCGGCTGTAGCTAGAGGACCTTCTTCACAACCAGGGCGATGCCGGCGATCAGCAGCGTCACCAGCAGCGCAGTTCCGAATCCGGTGAGCCACCACAGCACACCGAAGACGACCAGGGCCGGCGCCGCGACGATCATCGCGATTGCGGGACTCTCCCTGACCACCTCGAGCGCCGACTCTGCCTTCACCCGATCGATCTTCTTGCCGGCCATCTGGTCTCCGATCGTTTGCCCGGATTGTCCGATCGTCCGGTTCCAGCGTCATTCTTCTTGTCCCCAGAATGCCCGAAAGTCCCGCCCCCTGGTGGGGACGGGACTTTCGGATCGAACTTTCCTACGGGTTAGCGGTAGTCGCTACCGAAGCCGTAGTCGTCCAGCGGAACCGCAGCACCGGTACCGGTACCGAAGCCCTCGGGGCTGTAGTACTGGTCGTCGTACGACGGGACGGCGTACGCAGCGGCACGCGCCTCCTCGGTGGGCTGAACCTGGATGTTCCGGTACCGGTTGATGCCGGTGCCTGCCGGGATCAGCTTGCCGATGATCACGTTCTCCTTGAGACCGATCAGCTTGTCCGAGCGGCAGTTGATGGCCGCATCGGTCAACACGCGAGTGGTCTCCTGGAACGAGGCCGCCGACAGCCACGAGTCGGTCGCCAGCGACGCCTTCGTGATACCCATCAGCACCGGACGTCCGGCCGCGGGCTCGCCACCCTCGGCGACGACGCGACGGTTGGACGCCTCGAACTCCGCACGCTCGACCAGCGAACCGGGCAGGAACTCCGTCGAACCCGAATCGATGATCGTGACGCGACGCAGCATCTGGCGCACGATGACCTCGATGTGCTTGTCGTGGATCGACACACCCTGGCTCCGGTACACCTCCTGGACCTCGTTGACGAGGTGGATCTGCACCTGACGCGGGCCCATGACACGCAGCACGTCGTGCGGGTCAGCAGCGCCCTCGAGCAGCTGCTGACCGACATCCACGTGGTCGCCGTCCGACAGCAGTCGCTCGGAGCCGTCGTCATGCTTGAACACGCGCAGACGCTGACGCTTCGACAGCTTGTCGTAGACGATTTCCTCACCACCGTCGTCCGGGACGACCGTGATCTTGTAGAAGCGGTCGTCGTCGTCGAGCTGCACCCGGCCGGAGACCTCGGTGATCGGGGCCTTGCCCTTGGGGACACGAGCCTCGAACAGCTCCTGGACACGCGGCAGACCACCGGTGATGTCGGCCGCGCCGGCCGCACCACCCTGGTGGAAGGTACGCATCGTCAGCTGGGTACCGGGCTCACCGATCGACTGAGCGGCGACGATACCGACGGCCTCGCCGATGTCGACGAGCTTGCCGGTCGCCATCGAGCGGCCGTAGCAGGTTGCGCAGACACCCGTGGCGGTGGTGCAGGTGAGGACCGAACGGACCTTGACCTGCGTGACGCCGGCCGCGAGCAACGCGTCGATGGCGGGATCGCCCAGGTCGTGTCCACGCTCGACGATGACGTTGCCGTTCTCGTCGACCGCGTCCGCAGCCAGGGTGCGTGCGTACGTCGAGGTCTCGACGTGCGCATCGCGGATCATCGTGCCGTCGGCTGCCTTCTCCGCGATCGTGGTGAGGATGCCGCGCTCGGTGCCACAGTCGACCTCGCGGACGATGACGTCCTGCGACACGTCCACCAGACGACGGGTCAGGTAACCCGAGTCGGCGGTGCGGAGAGCGGTATCGGCCAGACCCTTACGAGCACCGTGCGTGTTGATGAAGTACTCGAGAACCGTCAGGCCCTCCTTGAAGGAGGACTTGATCGGACGCGGGATGAACTCACCCTTCGGGTTCGTCACCAGGCCCTTCATACCGGCGAGCGAGCGAACCTGAGTCATGTTGCCGGCTGCGCCGGACTTCACGATCATCGGGATCGGGTTGTCGTCGGGGAAGTGGGCCTCCATGGCCTTACCGACCTCGTCGGTGGCCTCGGACCAGATCTTCACCAGGGCGCTGTTGCGCTCGGTGTGGTTGAGAGCACCGCGCTGGTACTTCTTCTCGATCTGATCGGCCTGCGCCTCGAACTTCTCCATGATCTGCGGCTTCTCCGGCGGCACGAGGACGTCGGAGATCGAGACCGTCACGCCGGACCGGGTGGCCCAGTAGAAGCCGGTGTCCTTCAGCTTGTCGACCGTCTGCGCAACCACGATCATCGGGTAACGCTCGGCCAGATCATTGATGATCGTCGCCTGACGCTTCTTCGGCATCTGCTCGTTGATGAACGGGTAGTCCGCCGGGAGCAGGTCATTGAACATGACACGGCCGAGAGTCGTCTCCGTGGTCCAGGCATCGCCGTAGCGCCAGCCCTCGGGGAACAGCTCCGCCTCGACCTCACGCGGCGGACGCTGATGCGTCAGACGCATCTTGATGCCCGCCTGCACCGACAGCACGCCACGGTCGACGGCCATCTGAGCCTCGGCGGGCGAGCTGTAGACGCCCTGCTCCGGCTGGTCGTCGGTGGCCGGCGCGTAAGTGCCGATCGCATCCTCGACCTCGCGGGTCAGGTGGAACAGACCCGTAACCATGTCCAGACGCGGCATGGCGAGGGGGCGACCCGACGCCGGCGACAGGATGTTGTTCGACGACAGCATCAGGATGCGAGCCTCGGCCTGAGCCTCTGCCGACAGCGGCAGGTGCACGGCCATCTGGTCACCGTCGAAGTCGGCGTTGAACGCCTCACAGACGAGCGGGTGCAGCTGGATGGCCTTGCCCTCGACGAGCTGCGGCTCGAACGCCTGGATGCCGAGACGGTGCAGCGTAGGTGCACGGTTCAGCAGCACGGGGTGCTCGTTGATGACCTCTTCGAGGACGTCCCACACCTGCGGACGCTGACGCTCGACCATGCGCTTCGCGGACTTGATGTTCTGCGCGTGGTTGAGATCCACCAGACGCTTCATGACGAACGGCTTGAACAGCTCGAGCGCCATCAGCTTCGGCAGACCGCACTGGTGCAGCTTGAGCTGCGGACCGACCACGATGACCGAACGGCCCGAGTAGTCGACGCGCTTGCCGAGCAGGTTCTGACGGAAGCGACCCTGCTTGCCCTTGAGCAGATCGGACAGCGACTTCAGCGGACGGTTACCCGGACCCGTGACGGGCCGGCCACGACGACCGTTGTCGAACAGCGCGTCCACAGACTCCTGCAGCATCCGCTTCTCGTTGTTGACGATGATCTCGGGAGCACCGAGGTCGATCAGTCGCTTGAGGCGGTTGTTGCGGTTGATGACGCGGCGGTACAGGTCGTTGAGGTCGGACGTCGCGAAACGGCCACCGTCGAGCTGAACCATCGGACGCAGCTCCGGCGGGATCACCGGGACAGCGTCGAGCACCATGCCCATCGGCGAGTTGCCGGACATCTGGAACGCCGCCACGACCTTGAGTCGCTTGAGCGCACGCAGCTTCTTCTGGCCCTTGCCGCTGCGGATGGTCTCGCGCAGAGACTCCGCCTCGGCCTGGATGTCGAAGTTGCGCATCAGGATCTGAATGGACTCTGCGCCCATCGCACCGGTGAAGTACTCGCCGTAGCGGTCGACCAGCTCGCGGTACAGGCCCTCGTCCACGATGAGCTGCTTGACGCTCAGCTTGGTGAACGTGGTCCAGATCTCGTCGAGGCGGTCCAGCTCGCGCTGCGCGCGGTCACGGAGCTGACGCATCTCGCGCTCGCCGCCGTCCTTGACCTTGCGGCGGACGTCGGACTTGGCGCCCTCCGCCTCGAGCTCGGCGATGTCCGCTTCGAGCTTCTGGGCGCGGGCTTCGAGGTCGGCGTCACGCTGATCGGCGACGGTCTTCTTCTCGACCTGCATCTCGGCCTCGAGCGTGGAGAGCTCGTTGTGACGCAGCTCCTCGTCGACACCGACGATGACGTAGGCAGCGAAGTAGATGATCTTCTCGAGATCCTTCGGAGCCAGGTCCAGCAGGTAACCGAGGCGGCTCGGCACACCCTTGAAGTACCAGATGTGGGTGACCGGAGCGGCGAGCTCAATGTGGCCCATGCGCTCACGACGCACCTTCGCACGGGTCACCTCGACGCCGCAGCGCTCACAGATGATGCCCTTGAAGCGGACGCGCTTGTACTTACCGCAGTAGCACTCCCAGTCCCGAGTGGGGCCGAAGATCTTCTCGCAGAAGAGGCCGTCCTTCTCGGGCTTGAGCGTGCGGTAGTTGATGGTCTCCGGCTTCTTGACCTCGCCGTAAGACCAGTTGCGGATGTCCTCCGCGGTCGCGAGACCGATGCGGAGTTCATCGAAGAAGTTGACGTCGAGCACGTAACTTCCTTTCCCCAGAGGGATTGTGGATCAGCGGGTGAGATCCGCTTTTCCTGACTGCCAATTCAAATGTGCTCTAGCGCCCCCGGGCTGCGCTCACACACAGCCCGGGGACCGAAAACTAATTCGCGAGATCGTCCACGGTCGCGGCCTCGTTCCGGGACAGGTTGATGCCCAGGTTCGCGGCGGCACGCTCGAGGTCCTCGTCATCGCCGTCGGCCATTGCGATGGCTGCGCCGTCCGAGGACAGCACCTCCACGTTGAGGCAGAGCGACTGGAGCTCCTTGAGGAGAACCTTGAAGGACTCGGGAATGCCCGGCTCGGGGATGTTCTCGCCCTTGACGATGGCCTCGTACACCTTCACGCGGCCGACGACGTCGTCCGACTTGATGGTGAGCAGCTCCTGCAGGGTGTAGGCAGCGCCGTACGCCTGCATCGCCCAGCACTCCATCTCACCGAAGCGCTGGCCACCGAACTGGGCCTTACCGCCGAGCGGCTGCTGGGTGATCATCGAGTACGGACCGGTCGAACGCGCGTGGATCTTGTCGTCGACCAAGTGGTGCAGCTTGATGATGTACATGTAGCCGACCGACACCGGGTACGGGAACGGCTCGCCGGAGCGACCGTCGAACAGCGTCGCCTTGCCGTCCGGTCCGACCATCCGCTCACCGTCACGGTTGGGCAGCGTCGAAGCGAGCAGACCGGTGAGCTCGTCCTCCTTGGCACCGTCGAACACCGGGGTGGCGATGTTGGAGTCGGCCGGAGCCGCCAGCATCTCCTCGGGCAGGGTCTCCGCCCAGTCCGGACGAGAACCGTCGCCGGCGATCTGGACGTTCCAGCCGGTCTTGCCGATCCAGCCGAGGTGCGTCTCGAGGACCTGACCGATGTTCATACGACGCGGAACACCGTGGGTGTTCAGGATGATGTCGACCGGGGTGCCGTCGGACAGGAACGGCATGTCCTCCTGCGGGAGGATCTTGCCGATGACGCCCTTGTTGCCGTGGCGGCCGGCGAGCTTGTCGCCGTCCTGGATCTTGCGCTTCTGGGCAACGTAGACGCGAACCAGCTCGTTGACGCCCGGAGGCAGATCGTCGTCGTCCTCGCGCGAGAACACGCGGATGCCGATGACCTTGCCGGACTCACCGTGCGGCACCTTGAGGGACGTGTCGCGGACCTCGCGCGCCTTCTCACCGAAGATCGCACGGAGCAGGCGCTCCTCCGGGGTCAGCTCGGTCTCACCCTTGGGTGTGACCTTGCCGACCAGCACATCGCCGTCACGAACCTCGGCACCGATACGGATGATGCCGCGCTCGTCGAGGTCGGCGAGAACCTCGTCCGAGACGTTCGGGATATCCCGGGTGATCTCCTCGGCACCGAGCTTGGTGTCACGAGCATCGATCTCGTGCTCCTCGATGTGGATCGAGGTGAGGACGTCCTCCTCCACGAGGCGCTGCGACAGGATGATCGCGTCCTCGTAGTTGTGGCCCTCCCACGGCATGATCGCGACGAGCAGGTTCTTGCCGAGCGCCATCTCACCGTTCTGGGTGCACGGACCGTCGGCCAGGACCTGGCCCGACTCGACACGCTGACCCTCGTCCACGATCGGACGCTGGTTGGCACACGTGCCCTGGTTCGAGCGCGCGAACTTGCGCAGGCGGTAGGTGGTGCGGCTACCGTCGTCGGCCATCACGGTGACGTAGTCGGAGGAGACCTCCTCGACGACACCGGTCTTCTCGGTGATGATGACGTCGCCGGCGTCGACCGCAGCACGCAGCTCCATGCCGGTACCGACCAGCGGGGACTCGCTGCGGACCAGCGGCACGGCCTGACGCTGCATGTTCGCGCCCATGAGGGCACGGTTGGCGTCGTCGTGCTCGAGGAACGGAATCATCGCGGTCGCGACGGAGACCATCTGGCGCGGCGAAACGTCCATGTAGTCGACATCGGAGGACGAGACGAACTCGACCTCTCCGCCCTTACGACGAACGAGGACACGCTCGTCGGTGAAGCGACCCGACGTGTCGACGGGCGAGTTGGCCTGCGCCACGACGTGGCGGTCCTCCTCGTCCGCGGTCAGGTAGTCGACATGGTCGGTGACCTGGCCGTTGTCGACCTTGCGGTACGGCGTCTCGATGAAGCCGAACGGGTTGACCCGCGCGTACACCGAGAGCGAGCCGATCAGGCCGATGTTCGGGCCTTCCGGGGTCTCGATCGGGCACATACGGCCGTAGTGCGACGGGTGGACGTCGCGCACCTCGAGGCCGGCGCGCTCACGGGACAGACCACCGGGGCCCAGCGCCGACAGACGACGCTTGTGGGTCAGGCCCGACAGCGGGTTGTTCTGGTCCATGAACTGCGACAGCTGGGAGGTTCCGAAGAACTCCTTGATCGCGGCCACGACAGGTCGGATGTTGATCAGGGTCTGCGGCGTGATCGCCTCGACGTCCTGAGTCGTCATCCGCTCACGCACGACGCGCTCCATGCGGGACAGGCCCACGCGGATCTGGTTCTGGATGAGCTCACCGACGGTGCGCAGACGACGGTTACCGAAGTGGTCGATGTCGTCGACCTCGACGGGAACCTCGACACCACCCGGGGCGGTCATCACGGTGTCACCCGCGTGCAGATGCACGAGGTACTCGATCGTGGTGATGATGTCGTCCTCGGTGAGGGTCGACGCCTCGATCGGCAGACCGCTGTTGAGGCCCAGCTTCTTGTTGACCTTGTAGCGGCCCACGCGAGCGAGGTCGTAGCGCTTGTCCTTGAAGAACAGGTTCTCCAGGAGCGTCTGCGCGCTCTCCTTCGTCGGGGGCTCGCCCGGACGCAGCTTGCGGTAGATGTCGAGCAGGGCCTCGTCGGTGTTCTTGGCCGGATCCTTGTCCAGGGTGGCCATCATGATCTCCGAGAAACCGAACCGCTCGCGGATCTCCTCGTCGGTCATACCGAGCGCCTTGAGCAGCGTCGTGACCGGCTGGCGGCGCTTGCGATCGATACGGACACCGACGGTGTCGCGCTTGTCGACGTCGAACTCGAGCCATGCACCACGGCCCGGGATGACCTTGACGCTGTGCAGGGTCTTCTCGGTGCTCTTGTCGATGGATGCATCGAAGTACACGCCCGGCGAACGGACCAGCTGCGACACGACGACACGCTCGGTGCCGTTGATGATGAACGTGCCCTTCGGCGTCATCATCGGGAAATCACCCATGAAGACCGTCTGGCTCTTGATCTCACCGGTGTTGTTGTTGATGAACTCCGCGGTGACGAAGAGAGGCGCCGCGTAGGTCATGTCCTTGTCTTTGCACTCATCGGTCGAGGCCTTGACCTCGTCGAAGCGCGGGTCCGAGAAGGACAGGGACATGGACCCCGAGAAATCCTCAATGGGCGAAAGCTCGGCCAGGATCTCTTCGAGACCACCGGTTACCGCTCCGTCGCGCCGTGCGGCCGCGCGCTCGCGCCAACTCGGCGAGCCCACCAACCATTCGAACGAATCGGTCTGTAGATCGAGGAGCCCTGGGACCTCGAGGGGTTCGCGAATCTTCGCGAACGAAACCCTTCGGGGGGCTCCGGGGATTCCGGCAACTGCCTTGGTCTGGCTAGAGACTGCCAAGATGCGTCCTTCCAGCACCTCACGCGGGCCGCTCGTGCTGGTGCGACCGCCGCTGTATCTGCTTCTTTATGTGGGGCGAATTCGCTGGTCACAACCCGAACGAATCCTCGCCACAGGAGCAGGAAGCAGATCACTTCGCCGCAGTGAGGTCGAGAGGTGGACAGGAGGCAGCCAGCGCAACGTCCAAAAGTACACCCAAACTCAGTAGATGTCGAGCCGGGCAGCAGAAAGGACACCCGTCAGGGTGCTGCGCGCGTGTGAGACGCGTGAATGTTCAGGGATAGAGTGACGCGAGATCATCGCCGCGTCAAGCCTGAGTCCCGGCGATTCGATGCCGAACCACGCGTGAGGCATTGCATGCGAATCGCCGGCCACAGGAGGCGCTGACCGATCTGTGGGACGCCGGGCTACTGATCCGCGATATCAGACAATAGCCACACGTCGCCCACTTTTTCCATCCGAACGATCAACGGGCCCGATGCGCTGTCCTGCGCGGCCCCGTTCGACTCCGCGCTCACCGTCACATTGGCGATCAATTCGGCACGGTCGCCGTCCAGGACCTTCACGCCGACGTCGGTCACCTGGACAGTTGTCGACGTCCCACCCTGCTTCACTGCGGCCACGGTGGGATCGATCGTCTTGTCGAACTCCCCACGCATGTTCTCGGTGAGCACGGCGCGGGCCTTGCCGGGATACTCGTCGATCGTGTCGGGGCTGTAGCTGTAGAGCGTGTTCAACGCCGTGCGGGCCGCCTCGGTCACCTCGGCGGTACCGCCGGCGTCGACGTAGGCGGTGTTCGAGACGTCGACACCAGGCTTGAAGGCCGCCACGACGGCGAACGCCGCCAGAACGATCGCCGCGACGGCCAGGCCGGCCACGAGCTTCCAGTTCGGGCCCCCGAATCGGGCCCCGCTACGGCCCGGTTCGCCGCCCGCCGTGACCGGCGCCGGCTCGTCCACCTTCTCGAGCCGCACCGGCGTGTCCCCCTTCGCAGGACCGCCCTCGTCGACGGTCACGACAGCGACGGCCGCCGCACCGTCGGCGTCCAGCAACGGGACATCGCTCGCGGGCGGCCGAACGTCACTCCCCTGCTGCGACGTCCCGGCCCCGGCGATCTTGGGGCGCCGACCGGACGAGGCGGGCTTGGTGCTGCGACGAATGGGAGGCATGACGCGGAACTCCTTCCGGCGGGCGGTCTGGAATCGGAACCGCCCGGGATGTGCAGAGAGACTGGGACGGCTACCGGCCGCCGGTATCGCCGGCCGGCGCTTCCGGAGCGGGGGCAGGTGCGCTCGGCGCCTGGGGCGCGGGCGACTCCTCGAGCACCGACGCGTTGCCGAGGTTCACGGACTTGGACGCCCGCCACACGCCGTCGTCGCCCTCCTCCATCGTGAGGCGCATCGTGACGCGCACCTTGCGCGACGTCTGATTGGGCCAGGATGTCGTGGTGGCAAGCACGACGATGGCGTCGGCGTTGCCGTCATCGGTGTTGAGGGAGGTCAACGACGCGCCCAGCACCTCCGATTCACTGCGGGCACCGGTCTGCTCAGTCTGCTGCGCGAGCTGGTCGCGTGTTGCGTTCAGGTCCTCGACCAGACCACCGGTGATGGACGACTCGATGTCGGCAAAGGACTTGTCGAGATTCGCCGCGTCGAAGGAGTTGAGATTGATGGCGGCCTGGCGGGCGTCAGCCAGCGCCGACTCGCGAGCATCGGCCGCCGGCTTCTCCGACAGAGCGGCGTGCGCCCATCCGTAGCCGAACCACACCGCCGCCACGAGCGCGCCGACGAGGACCACACACACCGCAACCGTGGCCGCAACGAGCGTGTTGTTGTTCTTGGTGGTGTCCGTCACACGGCAACCTTACTCTCGGGTAACGAATGCTTGCCGAACGCTACCGGACCGGCACGACGCCCATCAGCGTTGCGATCTGGGTCGCGATGGGGTTCAGGTTCAGCTTGTCCGGGTCGGTCTTGGGCGTGCTGTCCCACGGCTGCGGGGTCTCCGGGTCGGCGTAGATGATGCGTTCGGCGCTGCGCACACCCGAAGGATTGCCCTGCTCCACGGTGCACCGCGCGTTGGTGTTGAACGGGAAGTTGTCGACCGTGTCGTCGAAGTTCGGGTTCTCCGCCTTCATCTGCGCGAGGATCTCCTGTGTGCCCTCGTAACCCTGCGTACACGGCACTGGATTGTTGGTCTCGAGGACCAGACCGAAATGGATCGTGCCGTCGCCCGGAGCCACCGCCGACGCGCCCGCGGACAGCGCGGGCAGGAACTGGAAGAACGGCTGCAGCGCGATGAACGTGGGCGAGATCGTCGTCAGCGTCGTGGTGAGGTTGGTCAGGTTGGTCGTGAGGTCGTCACCACTGTTCGCAACAAGCTTGCCGACGGTGTCCGTCGCCTCCCTACCGGTGCCGATCAGCCGTCGCACGTCCGGATCGCTCGCCTTCAACTGGGCCGTGATCTGGTCGAGTCCGTCGCTGAACGTGCGGATCGCGCCCGACTGTTCGGCCTGAGTGTCGAGCACCGTTCGGCCGTCGCTGATCAGCGCCAGTTTCTCGGGCAGCGCCTCGTTCGCGGTCTCGGTGAATCGCCCCAGCGAATCGACGAGGACCTGCAGGTCGCCCCCCTTGCCGCTGAGCGCTTTGCCGAGTTCCACGACGGTCGTGTGCAGCGAATCCGTGGGCACCGACCGCGCCAGACGATCGACGCTGCCGATGAGGTCCTCGACAGGAATCGGCGTCGCCGTGTTCGTCGCGAGGATCACCGACCCGTCCGTGAGGAAGGGCCCCTCGTCGGTGTCGGGCTGCAGGTCGACGTACTGCTCACCGATCGCGGACCGGTTAGCCACCACGGCCTTGGCCGACGCCGGAATTTTGGGGGCGCCGTCGTCGATCATGAGCGCCACGGACACGCCGTCCTCGGTCAGCGCGAGATCGCCGACCCGTCCGACCGGCACGCCGCGATAGGTGACCTCCGCGTTGGTGAAGATGCCACCGGAGTGCGCGAACTTTGCGTCCACCTGGTACTCACCGAACCCCAGCAGCGTGTCGAGCCGGACGTACTTGGCACCGACGTATCCGATCCCCAGTACTGCGACGACGATGAACGCCACCAACTGCCACTTGGCCAGACGCGAGACCATTACTCACCCACCCCCAGCTGCTTCAGGAACGCATCGAACGGGTTGACCGGAGCATTCGCCGGCGCCGACACCTGCGAGGTTCCCGGCGCCGGGACCGGATTGGGCACGATCGGCGGGATCGGCAGGATCGACACTGTCGGCCAACCCGGCCGCGGACCGTTGCCGTTGTAGTAAGGGTTGTCCGGGTTCACCGGAACCGGCGGACCGTACTTCGGCGGGTAGTACACCGGGTCGGGCTTGCCCACGCCCAGGTTCGACAGGGTGTCCCCGATCTGCAGGTCGATCGACAGGAACACATTCGCCTGGCCACCGTGGATGGACGGGATGATCGAGTCCGGGAACGGGAACGTCGGCACCAGCGGTGCGGACGTGATGATGTCGGGCGTCGCCGCGCCGAGTTCCTGCAGCGTCGGCCTCAGCGCACGCAGGTCCGCGATGAGATCGTCCTTGGAGCGGTTGATGACGTCTGCCCCGACCTGCCCGAGCCGATCGACCTGGCCGAGCATCTGCACCAACTGCGGGCGCTGCTCGGACAGGATCTCGACGCCCTCGGGGAGTTCGTCGAGGATCTTCTCGAGCTTGCCCGTCTGGTCCGCCACCCGCCCGCTCAACGTGTCGAGACCGTCGAGTGCCCGGGTGATCGAGTCACGCTGCTCGTCGAGACCGGCGATCAGCGTGTTCGCCTGCTCGAGCAGTCCGCGCACCTTGGTCTCGCGGCCGTCGAGCGCCGTCTCCAGTTCGGACACGATGGGCTGCAACTGGGCGACACCGCCACCGTTGAGGAGCAGCGACAATGCGCCGAGGACCTGTTCGATGTCGGTGGCATGGCGGGTGCGGTCGACCGGGATCGTGTCGCCGCTCGCCAGTCGTGCCGTCGACGGGTTCTCCGGTGGCGCCGAGATCGCGATGAACTTCTCGCCGAGCAGGTTGGACTGCTGGACCTCGGCGACCGCGTTGGCCGGCAGATCCACCGAGTTGTTGATCAACGTTTCCACCTGTGCGGTCCAGCCGTCGTCGACGACCGCGATGTTCGCGACCCGACCGACCGGCACGCCGTCGACCTTGACGGTCGACTGCGGCACCAGGTCCAGGACGTCGTCGAACTGGATCTTCAGGTGTATCGGATCGCTGCCGATGTCGGCGCCGCCCGGCAGCGGGATCGCGTAGATCCCCTCCGAACCACACGCGCCGATCGTCAACGCGGTGACGCACACGCCGGCCGCGATCGCTGCCGTCCTCACCCGTATCGGCCTCACGGTGTTCCCCCCTGCGGTTGCGTACCGCCGAGGCGCGGCGACGGGGTCCCCGGGACCGTTCCCGGCACGGCACCGCGCTGCAGGTTGTCGCCGCTCAGGATGCCGAGGGGCAGGTTGAGCGTCGGCGTCTTGACGCCCGCGGTCAGCTGATCGGTCACCACCTTGCAGTTGTCGGCCAGCGGCTTCATCTGACGGCCCAATGCCTCGAATTCCGGGTCGCCGGGCTTGAGCTTGGCGATGTCGATCAGCTTGCAGCCCAAACCGAACGGGTCCTGAAGATCGGGCAGGTCGACTCGCATCTGCAGCGTGCCCGATTCGGCGTCGTGGGTGTTGACGAGGTTGCTGACCGCGAGCGGGATCGTCACGAGTGCCTCGGCGAGCGAATCCCGCTGGTCGGAGATCGTCTGGGTGACCGTCGTCAGACTTGCGACGTTTCCCTGGAGCAGTTCCCGGTTGTTCTCGACGAACCGCGCCACATCGCCGAGGGCGAGCGAGAGTTGGCTGAGTGCGAGTCCCAGGTTCTCCTTCTCCCCCGCCAGGTACCCGCTGAAGTCGGCGAGTTGCGTGTTGAACTGGCGGACCTGGGTGTCGTTGGCGGCGAGCGCACTCACGAACACCTGCAAGTTCTTGACGGTGTCGAAGATGTCGGTGCGCGAGTCGGAGAGCGTGCGCGCCGCCGCCGACAGCTGCGTGAACGTGTTGCCCAGCGCGTCGCCGTTGCCGTCCAGGTTGGCGGCCGCAGTGTCCACCAGATTCGACAGCGCGCCGTCCTTGTCGGCGCCGTTGGGGCCGAGCGCCTCGGACAGCTCGGTCACGCTGGCATACAGCTGATCGACCTCGACGGGCGTCGCCGTGCGCTCACGCGGGATGGTCGCGTCGCTCGCCATCTTCTCGCCGTCCGTGTAGACGGGCGTGAGCTGGATGTAGCGATCCGAAACCACCGACGGCGTGACCTGTGCGGCCTTCGCGTCGGCGGGGATGTCGACGCCGCGGTCGACCGTCATCGTGACCTGGACCTGGTCGCCCTGCGGCACCACCGAGTTGACGGTCCCGACCTTGACCCCGAGGACCCGCACGTCGGAGCCCTCGTAGATCCCGACCGACTTGTCGAAGTAGGCCGTGATCTTGGTCGTGCCGGCATTCTGGAAGAGCCACCACAGGACACCGATAGCGACGACTGCGACAGCAGCGATCAGGGCCACCGGAATCCATTTGCGGGTGCGTACCTGCGCCTCGCTCATCAGTTGCCCCCCATCGTGCGTAGCGGCTCACGGTATCCGGGGATCTCCGGCAGTCCCGGCGGGGTCAGGTTGGTCACGACCGAGTCGAACCAGCGACCGTTACCGAGCACGTTGGCGTAGATCCGGTAGAACGGAGCAGCCAGTTCGAGAGCCTTGCTCACGTTCTGTTGGTTGGCGTTGAGAATGTCGATGACACCCTGCAACTGCGTCAGGGCCGGCGTGATCTGCGCCTCGTTGTCCGCGACCAGACCCGTGAGCTCCCGGGACAGGGTCTGCGTGCTGGTGAGCAGTTGCCCGATCGCCTGCTGCCTGGTGTTGAGCTCGGTGAGCAGGGTGCCGCCGTTCGCGAGGATCTTCTGGAACTGATCGTTGCGGTCGGCAAGGATCTGCGAGGTCTGCTTCGTCGCCTCGAACAGCTTCTTCAGCTCCTGATCGCGCTTGGCCACCGTCTCCGACAGCCGCGCGACGCCGTCGAGTGAACCGCGAATCTCGTCCGGCGTGCCGGAGAAGGACTGCGAGAGCACCTCGAAGCTCGACGCCAACTGCGTCGTATCGATCTCTTCGAGCGTGGTGGCCGCGTCACTGAAGGCGTCGATGACGTCGTACGGCGACGTGGTCCGTTCGAGCGGAATCCGGGTGCTCGGATCGAGCACCTCGGTGCCGCGCGGATCCAGCGCCAGATACTTCTGGCCGAGAATCGTCTTGATCTGGATCGACGCCGTCGTCTGGTCGCCGATCCACGCGTCCTTGGTCTGGAACGTCACGAGGACGCGGTCACCGTCCAGGTCGACACCCGACACCTTGCCGACCTTGACCCCCGCCACGCGCACCTCGTTGCCGGGCTTGAGTCCGGCGGCCTCGGTGAACTCGGCGGAGTACCGGTTGCCCGCGCCGATGATCGGGAGGCTGTCGAGGAAGAACGCCGACATGGTCGCGAGCAGGATGACGACGATGCCCAGAGCACCCGTCACCGCAGGATTGCGCCTCTTGGTCATGGCTGCTCACCGTCCGCGTAGCAGCGCGGCGCCGCGTTGGTGTAGATCGGCTGGTTGATCGTGGGCAGGTTGGTCGGCAGGTTGAGCTGCGGCGCGGTGCCCGGTCCGGCGACGACGTCGATGCCGCACAGATAGAACTGGAACCACGAGCCGTAGCTGCCGGCGCGGCCCAGCTTCTCCATCTTCACCGGCAGATTCGAGAGGACCTGGTTCACGTCGTCGGATCGCTCGTTGATGTGTCCGCCCAGGGTGTTCAGGCCCGCGATCGAGCCCTGGATGGACGGCCGCGTCGGTACCAGCAGGTCTGCGGTGGCGCTCGTCAGATCGGACAGCGACTGCACCGATCGACCGATGACGCCGCGGTCTGCGGACAACCCGCTGACGAGACGCTCGGTGTTCACGATCAACTGGTCGACCTGCTCGTCCCGCTTGTTCACCGTCTCGAGCACACGGTTGAGATTCGTGATCAGGTCGCCGATCACCGTGTCCTTGTCGGCGATCGTGTTGGTCAGCGAGGCGGTGTTCGCCACAAGCTCCTCGATGGTTCCGCCCTCCCCCTGGAACACCTGGATGATCTGGTACGACAGCTTGTTCACGTCGTCGGCGCTGAGCGTCTGGAACAGCGGCCGGAACCCGTTGAACAGCGTCGTGAGATTGACTGCGGGCTTGGTCCGGTCGAGCGGAATCGTCTCGCCCGCGGCCATCTTGTAGCCCTGCTGCCCCGTCCCCTGCTCGAGCGCGATGTATCGCTGGCCGACCAGGTTGCGGAAGCGGATCGTCGCCGTCGTGCTCGCCGGTAGCCAGTCGCGATCACTGACCGCGAACTCCACCTGCGCCTCGCGGTCGTCGACGATCTCGATCTTCGTCACCTGACCGACACGGACACCCGCGATGCGCACCTCGTCGCCCTTGTTGAGCGAAGTCACATCGGTGAACCGCGCACTGAACGTGGTGCCTCCCGAGGATCCCGAGTTCGCGATCGTGAGAGCAAGCGCCCCCGTCGCCAGAATCGTCACGAGCGCGAAGATCACCAGTTTGGTGAGCGGTGCAGCCACCCCTCGCAACTGTCGCTTCACTTGACGCTCACCTCTTTTCCACGGAGCGCGGGCGCGCCGATCATGGTCGTCCAGCCGGGTACGTCTTCCGGCGCCATCCCGGTCGCTTCTCCGTACACCACCGCGAGGGTCTCGCGTTCGAGCGGTGATCCCGCGAACGTCGCGCTGGACGCCGGCGTCACCGTGTACTGCGGGCCGGGCATGTCGGCGATGTTCTGGTCACCGGCGTTGCGCGTGGGCACCTGGTAGGAGCCGTCGTGGATCGATCCGCCGGGGTACTGGCCGATGTCGGTGCCCAGGGGCGGCGGCTCGTAACAGCGCGGCCCACGGGTGTCGATCAGTCGGGGTTCATCCTGATTGGGCAGGTAGCGTCCGCGCGGGTTGACGAGTTCGATCGTGGCGCGCGCGCCCGGATTCGGGGAGTTCTCGCCCGTGATCGCGCCCGTTCGCCCCATCACGTCGGCGAAGTTGGCGAAGGTGCAGCCGAAGGTTCCCGAGAAGCGGGCCAGGATCTCGAGCGCCTCCCGGGAATCGGCGGCGATGGAGATCAGGGAGTCGCGGTTGGTTGTCAGCAGGTCGGCCGTGCTCGACCCCGTCGCCGTCACCGATGTGACGAGAGCGTCGATGGACGGGCGCTCCTGCACGACCGTCGCGTTGGTGGTGCGCAGGCTGTCGAGCGCATCGACCAGCTGCGGGGCTGCGTCCGAATAGGTCTGCGTGAACGTCGCGAAACTCCGGAGCCCCGCCTGCAGATCGGGCATGCGCGTATTGACGCCACCGAAGATCGTGTCGAGCTGGTCGAGAGTGACGCCGAGCTGCTCGCCCCGACCGTCGAGCGCCTGCGACAACGCACCGAGCGTCGACGCGAGGCTCTCCGGCGGAATCGCCTGCAGCAGCGGCAGCAGGCCGTCGAGCATCTTGCCCAGCTCGATCGCGTTGCCGCTCTTGTCCTGGTAGATCGTGGCGCCGGCCTCGATCGGGTTGGGGCTCGGGTTCTCCGGGACCACCAGATCGACGTAGCGCTCGCCGAACAGCGTCTTCGGTAGCAGCCTGGCGGTGGTGTTCGACGGGATCAGTTCGGCCTTGTCGGGGTCGATCGCCATGACCGAGGTGACTTTGCCGTTCGAGGTCGACGCCTGCCGCACCTCACCGACGATCAGGCCCCGCACCTTGACGTCGGCGTTACGCGGCAGCGCGTTGCCGACGGTGTCGGTGACCAGATCGACCTTGACGACGGACTTGAACGTCTTGTTGTAGCTCGCGATCGTCCCCCCCAGGAACAACGCCAAGACCAGAAAGAACGCGACTCCCAAGACTCTGCGACGAAGCTTCGACGTCGATTCGATCATCCGGCCACCCGCACCGTCGTCGTCGTACCCCAGATCGCGAGGCTGAGGAAGAAGTCGAGAACGGCGATGGTGACGATGGCAGTGCGCACCGCGTGGCCGACCGCGACGCCGACGCCGGCCGGGCCGCCGCGCGCATGGAAGCCGTAATAGCAGTGGATGAGGATCAGGACGAACGCGAACACCAGCACCTTGCCGAAGGACCACAGCACGTCTTCGGGCGGTAGGAACAGGTTGAAATAGTGGTCGTACGAGCCCGACGACTGTCCGTTGAAGACCGTCGAGACCACCCGCGACGCGAGATACGCGGCCAGCAGGCCCACGATGTACAGCGGGATCACCGCGACGAACCCGGCGATCATCCTGGTGGTGACGAGGAACGGCACGCTGGGCACTGCCATCACTTCGAGGGCATCGATCTCCTCGGAGATCCGCATGGCACCGAGCTGAGCGGTGAATCCACAGCCGACCGTGGCCGACAAGGCCAGCGCCGCGACGATCGGTGCGATCTCGCGCGTGTTGACGTACGCGGACAGGAAGCCCGTGAGGACCGAGCTGCCCAACTGGTCCAGCGCAGCGAAGCCCTGCAGACCGACGACGACGCCGGTGAAGCCGGACATCATGACGATGACGCCGATGGTGCCACCGATGACGGCGAGGGCGCCGCTGCCGAACGTGACCTCGGCGAGCAGTCGCAGCATCTCCTTGCGGTAGCGCCGCAGCGTCCGTGGCGTCCACGCGATGGCGCGCGAGTAGAACGACATCTGCTCGCCGGCGTGGTCGAGCACGTCGAGCGGTTTGCGGGCCCAGCGGCGCGCACGCATCAGGGCATAGTCGCCCCGCCCCTTGGAGATCGTCATCTGGTCACGCCCCCTTGGCCGGAACGATCTGGAGGTACACCATGGTCAGAATCAGGTTGGCGAAGAACAGGACCAGGAACGTGATCACCACGGCCTGGTTCACGGCCTCGCCGACGCCCTTGGGTCCCCCCTTGGGAGTCAGTCCCTTGTACGCCGCGATCACACCGGCGATGACACCGAAGATCGCGGCCTTGACCTCGGCGATGTAGAGATCCGGAAGCTGGGCCAGCGCCGAGAACGACGCGAGGTAGGCGCCTGGGGTGCCGCCCTGGAGGATGACGTTGAAGAAGTAGCCACCCGCGATACCGACGACCGAGACGAGTCCGTTGAGAAGCACCGCGACCAGCACCATCGCGAGTACACGGGGGACGACAAGTCGCTGCACGGGATTGATCCCGAGGACTTCCATTGCGTCGATCTCCTCGCGGATGGTCCGTGAACCGAGATCGGCGGTGACCGCGGAGCCGGCAGCACCCGCGATCAGCAGGGCGGTCACGATGGGACTGCCCTGCTGGATCACGGCGAGCACGCTGGCGGCACCCGTGAACGACTCCGCACCCAACTGCTTGATCAGCGAACCGGTCTGCAACGACACGACCGCACCGAACGGAATAGCGACGAGTGCGGTCGGCAGGATCGTGACGCTCGCGATGAACCACGCCTGTTCGATGAATTCTTTGAACTGGAACGGTCGCCTGAACGTGTTGCGGACCACGTCGACGAAAAGCTGGACGATATTGCCGGCCTGCGTCAACGCTCCGTTGACCGGCTTCATCAGCGAAGCTCGAGTACCCCCCACGCGCAGATCCCCTACCCGCGCTCGAACGTGCTCTGCTCGAATCCTCCGTCGTCGTAAGCCGGAATCACCTGCGTAGCGTCATCGTTCATGCTTGCAAGGATGCCCTGCTGAGCCTCGATCGGCAGAGTATGAAGGATCTCTCGGACGCGGGCCTGACGCCGCCCGACCGCCTGCCGGACCGGCAGACCGGGGGTGGCCTGCATCTGCGGAACCACGCCGTAGACGTCGTCGGTGCCCCCGTGATGGTGACCGGCGTCCACGAGTGCCTGCTCCTGCGCCATCTGCGCGTCGTCCTTCTCCTCGGACATGCCGATCGGTCCGATCTTGCTGCCGTTGAGGAACTGGTGCACGACCGGCTCGTCACTGGTCAGCAGAACCTCGCGAGGACCGAACATGACCAGCTGCTTACGGAAGAGCATGCCGAGGTTGTCCGGCACGGTGCGCGCCAGGTTGATGTTGTGCGTCACGATCAGGATCGTGGCGTCGATCTGCGCGTTGATGTCGATGAGCAACTGACTCAGGTACGTCGTACGGACCGGATCGAGACCTGAGTCGGGCTCGTCGACGAGAATGATCTGGGGATCGAGGACGAGTGCGCGTGCGAGCCCGGCACGCTTGCGCATGCCACCGGAGATCTCGCCGGGGAGCTTTCCCTCCGCGCCGACGAGGCCGTTGAGCTCGAGCTTCTCCATCACGATCTTGCGGATCTCGGACTCGGACTTCTTGGTGTGCTCTCGCAGCGGGAAGGCCACATTGTCGTACAGGTTCATGGACCCGAACAGAGCGCCGTCCTGGAACAGGACGCCGAACAGCTTGCGGATCTCGTACAGTTCGCGCGAGGAGCACTGAAGGATGTCGGTCCCGTCGATGACGATCGACCCTTCTTCAGGGCGGAGCAGACCGATCAGCGACTTCAGGAAGACAGACTTGCCGGTACCCGAAGGCCCGAGCAGCGCGCTCACTTCACCAGCCGGCAGCGTGAGCGACACGTCCTGCCAGATCTTCTGAGAGCCGAAAGACTTGGTAAGTCCCTCGACTGAAACCTCGACTCCCACCATTACCTCCTGCGTGAAAAACATCCCCCCAACCAGTGGGCCCACTGTGGGTTGCGTCACTCTATCGCATCGAAGTGTTATCCGTAACACCAGATACTACTCATGAGTAAGTAAGGATCACAACCCGGCGATCACGATTTGTCGGGCAGCTGACCGAACGACGAAAGAGGGCCGCCCCCAACGGGAACGACCCTCTTTCTCGATGCTTCGTCAGGAAGCAGCGCTGACTTCCGTCTTACTTGACGGAGATCTTCGCGCCGGCAGCCTCGAGCTTCTCCTTGGCAGCCTCGGCCGCGTCCTTGGCAACCTTCTCCAGGATCGCCTTCGGAGCACCCTCGACGAGGTCCTTGGCTTCCTTCAGGCCCAGGCCGGAGACGACCTCACGGACGACCTTGATGACCTGGATCTTCTTGTCGCCAGCCGACTCGAGGATGACGTCGAACTCGTCCTGCTCCTCAGCAGCCTCGGCGGCGGCCGGAGCGCCGGCAGCGGCAACGGCGACCGGAGCAGCAGCGGTGACCTCGAAGGTCTCCTCGAACGCCTTCACGAACTCCGAGAGCTCGAGCAGGGTGAGCTCCTTGAACTGATCCAGCAACTCTTCGGTGGTGAGCTTCGCCATGGTGGCGTCCTTCCTCTTAAGTCCTGTGTCGCCGATCCGCGACCGGACAGGTGGTGATGGTTGTGATGCGCAGGTGCGGATCAGCTATTCGGCAGCGGCGTCGGCGGGAGCCTCGACGGCCCCACCCTCCGCAGCCTTCTTCTCCTGCAGCGCGGCGGCCAGGCGGGCCACCTGCGAAGCGGGAGCATTGAACAGGCCAGCGGCCTTTGCCAAGTTGCCCTTCATCGCGCCGGCGAGCTTGGCCAACAGGATCTCGCGGGACTCGAGGTCCGCGATCTGGTTGACCTGATCCACGGACAGCGCAGCGCCGTCCATGTACCCGCCCTTGATGACGAGTGCCTTGTTGTCCTTCGCGAAGGCCTTGAGGGCCTTCGCAGCGTCGACCGGCTCGCCCTTGATGAATGCAATGGCGGTCGGTCCGACGAACAGGTCGTCAAGGCCCTCGACGCCCGCCTCAGCGGCGGCACGCTTGACCAGGGTGTTCTTGGCGACGGAGTAGGTGGCACCTTCTCCGAGAGCGCGTCGCAGCTTCGTCAGACTCGTGACCGACAGACCACGGTATTCCGTGACCACGGCGGCGGTCGAGTCCTTGAACTGCTCGGTGATCTCTGCAACTGCAGAAACCTTCTCAGGCTTTGCCATACTTCGCCTCCTCTCGTGACAGTCGTTGTTCCACTTTGGGCCGTGACATGCAAAACGCCCCGGTGCAGGGCACACGGGGCGTACACGAGGAGATCATCCAACCGGCCGGAACCGGACGCAGACAAACATCCCCCACCTCGTCCTCCTGCGTGGGTCGCCGGGCAATCCCGGACCTTCAACCGATTTCAGAAATGATCTCGGTGACCAACGGTCTTTGGTAGAACATGTTTCGGGGCGGAATTCGCATCGATCTCCGAACTCCAACGAGCAGCCTAGCGAAGCGTCATCCCGGATGCAAAGCGGGGTGCAACCAAACCATCCAATAGTGATTCAGCTCATATTCGCATGTCCGCCATGCTCGAGCTCACACTTTTGAACGTAACTGTCAGTTACACTTATTGGGCTAGGTTTCGGCCATGACTCTCACGATCCCCGCCGTCGCCGGCAGCAGCCTCGGACGCCGGCGCAGGTTCCTCGCCCTCGCGGTGATCTGCCTCGCGGAACTGCTCGTCGTACTCGACAACACCATCGTCAACGTGGCGCTGCCCTCGATCGGGGTCCAGTTGCGCACCGACGTCAGCGGTCTTCAGTGGGTGGTCGACGCCTACACCCTCACCTTTGCCGGCCTGCTTCTCGCATGCGGCAATCTGGGCGACCGTCTCGGTCGGCGACGTGTCATGACAATAGGCCTCGTCGGCGTCGCAGTGATGTCCGTCGTCGGGGCCTCGGCGGGCTCACTCGGGCAGGTCATCGCGGCCCGCGCTGCAATGGGGGTGTTCGCCGCGGCGGTGTTCCCGGCGACGCTCGCCCTGATCATCAACATCTTCACCGACGTCCGGGAAAGGGCACTCGCCATCGCGGCATGGACGGCGATGGCCGGGTTCGCCATCGCGATCGGGCCCATCTCGGGCGGATGGCTCCTCGAACACTTCTCATGGCATGCGGTGTTCTGGATCAACGTTCCCGTCGCCCTGGTCGCGCTGCTCGCAACGTTGCTCCTGGTCCCCGAATCGAAGGCGTCGTCGGTCGGCCGCCTCGACATCGTCGGCATCGCGGCGTCCGCGGTCGGCATCACCGGCCTTGTGTGGGCCATCATCGAGGCTCCCCGCCACGGCTGGCTCTCCCCCGTCACCGTCGGCACCGCCTCCGCGTCGATCGTCGTGTTCGTCGGCTTCGTGGTGTGGGAACTCCGTGCCCCGGCACCGATCCTCGACATGCGTCTGTTCGCGATCCGGCGATTCTCGTTCCCCGCACTGGCGATCGCCGTCGCCTACTTCTCGATGTTCGGGTTCTTGTTCCTCATCACGCAGTATTTCCAGGGCGTGCGCGAGTACACGCCTCTCGAGTTCGGCATCGCGTCGCTGCCGTTCGCGATCTCCGTCGCGGTGGGCGCCCCGATCGCAACGCTGCTCGCGCAGCGGGTGGGTACGACGGCAGTCCTCGTATTCGGGCTGCTGCTGACCGGACTCGGCCTGTATCTCGGTGGCCTGGTCGACGTCGACAGCAGCTATCTCACCGACGTCCTGCCATCGATGGTGTCGATGGCACTCGGACTCGCGATCGTTCAGGGGCCGGCGACCGAGTCGATCATGTCCTCACTGCCGCTCGACGAGGCCGGTGCCGGCTCGGCCGTCAACGACACGACCCGAGAGGTGGGCGGCACCCTCGGCGTCGCCGTCCTGGGTTCGATCGTCGCGTCGTTCTATGTCGGGAAGATCGCCCCGATCATCGACAGCGTCCCCGCGTCGCTCATGAACGACGACGAGAAGGGTTTCGCGCGCGCCACGATCCTCAGCGTCCTCGAGATCCGGAATCGGGAGATCCCCGCGATGCTCGAGCCGCAGCGCGAACAACTGATCACGACGATGAAGACCGCGGTCCTACAGGGAGCACACGCGGCCTCGCTCGTCGCGACGAGCGCGGTACTGCTGTGTGCGGTCGTCGTCGCGATCTTCCTGCCGTGGGCGCCCGCGCCAGGCCGCGGAGCGATGCTCGCGTGGCGCCGCGACGACAACTGAGACCCCGCGAACGCCGAAGGCCGGCACAGAGAAAACTCTGTGCCGGCCTTCGAGGTCGATCAGGTCGCGAGGTTGCGCGACTTACTCGCCGTCCTCGAGGAGGTTGCGGGTACGGTTCGGATCCACCGGGATGCCCGGTCCGGTGGTGGTCGAAACCGTGACCTTCTTGACGTAACGGCCCTTCGCCGACGACGGCTTCGCACGCAGGATCTCGTCCAGCGCGGCGCCGTAGTTCTCGACCAGCTGGGCATCGTCGAACGACGCCTTGCCGATCACGAAGTGCAGGTTGGCCTGCTTGTCGACGCGGAAGTTGATCTTGCCGCCCTTGATCTCGGTGACAGCCTTCGCGACGTCCGGCGTAACGGTGCCGGTCTTCGGGTTCGGCATCAGGCCACGCGGTCCGAGGACGCGGGCGATGCGGCCGACCTTGGCCATCTGGTCAGGGGTGGCGATCGCGGCGTCGAAGTCGGTCCAGCCGCCCTGAATGCGCTCGATCAGATCCTCGGAGCCGACGACATCGGCGCCGGCGGCCTCGGCCTCGGCGGCCTTCTCGCCGACAGCGAACACGACGACGCGGGCGGTCTTACCGGTGCCGTGCGGCAGGTTGACCGTGCCACGAACCATCTGGTCCGCCTTGCGGGGGTCGACGCCCAGACGGACGGCAACCTCGACGGTCGAGTCCATCTTGCTCGACGAGGTCTCCTTGGCCAGCTTCGCAGCCTCGAGGGGGCTGTAAAGGTTGTCCGCGTCGATCTTCTCAGCGGCGGCGAGGTACGCCTTGCTGCGCTTTGCCATTTCTTCTGTCCTTACTTCTCACCCTGAGCGCTCGACCCGGGTGAATGGTTCAGTTGTGGTGACGGGCCTGGCAGGCCCTCCCACGGTGGAGGATTAACCCTCGACGGTGATACCCATCGAACGCGCGGTGCCGGCGATGATCTTCGCGGCCGCGTCGATGTCGTTCGCGTTGAGGTCTTCCTGCTTGGTCTTCGCGATCTCGCGCACCTGATCCATGGTCACGGTCGCGACCTTGGTCTTGTGCGGCTCGCCGGAGCCCTTCTGGACACCAGCAGCCTTGAGCAGCAGCTTGGCGGCCGGCGGGGTCTTCAGCTTGAAGTCGAAGGTCCGGTCTTCGTAGACCGAGATCTCCACCGGGATCACGTTGCCGCGCTGGGACTCAGTCGCCGCGTTGTAAGCCTTGCAGAACTCCATGATGTTGACGCCGTGCTGACCGAGCGCCGGACCCACGGGCGGGGCAGGGTTAGCCTGACCAGCCTGGATCTGAAGCTTGATGAGCCCTGCGAGCTTCTTCTTCTTGGGGGGCATCTTCGTTCCTTGTTCCTACGGGGTGTGTTTCTTGCGTACTGCGTGCAAGTTTGTGTGGGTACCCGGGTCGGGGACCGCTAGATCTTCTGGACCTGGTTGAACGACAGTTCCACCGGGGTCTCGCGACCGAAGATCGAGACGAGGACCTTGAGCTTCTGCTGCTCGGCATTGACCTCGCTGATACTCGCCGGCAGGGTCGCGAACGGCCCGTCCATCACGGTAACCGACTCGCCGACCTCGAAGTCGACCTCGATGATCGGCTTGGCCGCGGACGACGTGGCCGCATCGCCTGCGCCGGACGCAGCAGTGGCCGGCTTCTTCTGGCCGTCCTGCGGCATCAGGAACTTGACGACGTCGTTCAGCGTCAGCGGCGACGGACGCGAGGTGGCACCGACGAAACCGGTGACGCCCGGCGTGTTGCGGACTGCGCCCCACGACTCGTCGTTGAGCTCCATGCGCACGAGGATGTAGCCCGGAAGAACCTTGCGATTGACCTGCTTGCGCTGGCCGTTCTTGATCTCGGTGACCTCTTCGGTGGGAACTTCCACCTGGAAGATGTAGTCGCCGACGTCCAGGTTCTGGACGCGGGTCTCGAGATTGGCCTTGACCTTGTTCTCGTAACCGGCATAGGAGTGGATGACGTACCAGTCGCCGGGGGCCCGGCGCAGCGCAGCCTTGAACTCCGCTACCGGATCGACCTCTTCCTCGGCGACCTCCGGAGCCTGCTCCGCCGCGACACCGTCCTCAGCCTGCTCGACGGCAGCGTCGTCCTCGGCCTGCTCGACGGCAGCGTCGTCCTCGGCCTGCTCGACGGCAGCGTCGTCCTCGAGAGTCGCATCGTCGGCAGCCACACCGTCTTCGGTAACAGCCTCGGCCGAAACACGCTCCTCGGCCAGGGCCTCGTCAGAGTCGTTCTCGGGGGTGCTCACTGGAGGCACTCTTCCTCTCGTCAATCACATCGTTCGGGAACGCCGACGGGCGTCCCCGGCTAGCCGAACAACCAGGAAACGCCCTTGATGAAACCAAGGTCGAGGAGGCTGATGAACGTCACCATGAAGGCGACGAACACGAGCACGACACTGGTGTACGTGATCATCTGCTTGCGATTGGGCCAGATGACCTTGCGCAGTTCGGCAACAACTTCGCGCAGGAAGCGACGAATCCGCTTGAAGATGTTCTCCGCGCGGGGCTTGTCAGCCTTGGACTTCGTGGCGATGGGCTTCGACTCCGGAGACTTCACGGAGGAGGCTGCAACCGTCTTCTTTGCGGGCTGCACGTCGGCAGCGCCGCGGCGCACAGCGCGCTTGCCGCTGGGCTTGCCCGAGGGAACGACACTCGCGGGACCACTGCCCGCGGTATCGGAATGTTCGGATTCGGGGCGAGGGTTCGCGCCGGCTACAGATCCGTCGACGGCGTCAGGATCCATGGATCCAGAAGTGCCGTCGTCGCGCTTGTCGCGCTCGTCGCTCACCGTCGTTCCTCTCAGTAGCCAGTCCGGGTGCAGGGGCGACAGGACTTGAACCTGCAACCTGCGGTTTTGGAGACCGCTGCTCTGCCAATTGAGCTACGCCCCTTTGGACGACCGATCGAACTGGTCGACCTATCCAGGTTTACATGACATGCGCGCCACCCCGTTCGGGCTGTTTCAACAGCACCGTAAGGCAGCGCGCAGCGCCTGAGTAACCCCAGAAACTCTAGTGTACTTCAAAGCCCCGGAACAAACCCAATCCGTCCGGCACTCAGGCCAAACGGACCGTTGCGGTGGCTCGACCGAAGATCTTACGACCCTCGGACCGCGCCACGATCGCGACTACTGCGGTCTTACTTTCGGCATCCACCGACTTGATCTTGCCGGTGAACTCCACTTCGGCAGCCTTGTCGGCCGCCACATACACCGGGCTGGTGAACCGAACGTTGTATTCGGATACCGCACCCGGATCGCCGAGCCAGGACGAGACGAACCCGCCACCGAGGCCCATGGTCAGCATGCCGTGCGCCACGACGTCCGGCAAGCCGGCCAGGCGGGCCACGTGATCGCTCCAGTGGATCGGATTGGGGTCACCTGACACGCCGGCGTAGTTGACGAGATTCCCGCGAGTCAGAGTGACGACGCGCTCGGGCAGTTCGTCGCCGACAGCGACGTCCTCGAACCTACGGAGCGACATGCATCATCACATCCTTGACCGCGTGGGCAATGTTCTCGTCCACCTCACCACCGGAACGCGCGACGAGCGTGGTCCAAGTGGTTTGAACCAGCTCGCCGTTCACGTCGGTGATGACGTTCTTGGTGACGATGATGTCACTGCCCGCTGCCTGGCGAAATGACTCCAGGTAGACATCGCAGATCAAACGGTCGCCCGCCAACAGCGGCCTGTGGAACACGAGTCGCTGATCGGTCTGCATGATCTGGCTGAGATCGTAACCGGTCACAACCTCTTCGAACAGCTTGCGCTGAGCGAGCATGCCGACGATCGAGACGAAGGTCAGAGGCGCGACGAGGCCGTCGTAGCCGAGGCCACTCGCCGCTTCCTCGTCGTGATGAGCAGGATGATCGTCGAGCACGGCACGTGCGTACTCTCGGACTTTCTCCCGGCCGATTTCGTAGAAATCGGTCACCCGATAGTGATGTCCGACCATCGAGGCCGCATGCGCGGCGGGATCGGAGATCAGTTCGGGCTCCCTCACGACTGTCTCTGTCACAGCAAATACCTGCCTGCCCTGTAGACGCAAACCTCGTTAGGGCAGTCTGACAGTGAACCTAACGCGCGAGCGCCGATCCGAGAAACTACTTGGACTCGCGGTGCGCCTGGTGAGTTCCGCAGTTCGGGCAGAACTTCTTCAGCTCGAGGCGATCGGGATCGTTGCGGCGGTTCTTCTTGGTGATGTAGTTGCGGTGCTTGCACACCTCACATGCCAAGGTGATCTTCGGCCGAACATCAGTCGAGGAGGCCACGGGGACGCCTTCTTTCGCGTGAATCTGATCAGAGATAGATCAGGGTGGATCATTCGTCTTGTGTAGCGATGGCCGGACTTGAACCGGCGACACAACGATTATGAGTCGTTTGCTCTACCAACTGAGCTACACCGCCTCGGTGTCGAGTGTCGCGCGAAGCCGGCGACACCACAATCCAGCGAGCCCCCTGACGGAATCGAACCGTCGACCTTTTCCTTACCATGGAAACGCTCTGCCGACTGAGCTAAGGGGGCGTGGCTGTCCCGCACATCGCTGCGCGCTGAAGCCTCCAGAAGATTACACAGACCTCCACCCGAGATACAAATTGGCTGGTCAACAGCCGTAAAACGCGCCGTCAGTCACCGCAACCCAGCAGGGGCGCGAGCGATCGTGCGACGTCGTCGGCCGAATCAAGCGTACGCACAACCGCGATGACCTGCTCGATCTTCGATTCCGAGAGCAGGCCCGCCGCGAAGTTCCGGAACTTGGTCGCCACGTCGTTCCACGTCGGACGCGTCTCGGGGGACCACGGGTCACCGGGTGCGTAGTCGGACTCGGCGACCAGTTCCTGTCCCCGGGCCCGGATCGTCAACGACCCGCGGGTACGCCGCGGCCGCCCCTCCGGGGAATCGTTGATCTGTGCGTTCCATTCCTCCGCCAGGCTCGGATCCGGCGCGGTGGTGATGCGCTCCGCGATCTTCCAGGCCCTCGGATCGCGCATCGCCTCGTCGGAGTACCAGTCGGGCCCCGGCGTGCGCCCCAGCGCCACCTGGGCGAGCACGTAGGGGATGTTGAACTGCGCCTTCATGGGTGCGCGGTGATCCGCGACGAAGTTGCGTTCCGGCTCGGAGAACACCGTCATCGCGTAGGCAGCGGGGTTCAGTCGCACCTCGATGTGCTCGATGTCCTCTGCCGCCAGACCGTGCTCACGGAGATAGGACTGCAGCACCGCCGCCGGCGCCGTGGTGTAGCGGCAGGCGGGGAAATACTTGACGGCCGAGTCGAGGATCCACCACTGCTCTCCCAGCGCCTCGGTGAGCGGCGTGACGTCGACACCCACAAACCCCTGTGCCTCGATGAACCCCGGGCTGAGGTCGAACAGGTCGTGCTCGCCCTCGTATCCGACCTCCGCCATCAGCGCTGCAGTCATCGCGCAGTGCGCGAGGTGATAGTTCGGAGCCCACTTGTACGACGCGATCTCGGTGCGCTCTGCCGTGTTCGTGTTGCGCGCCGTCGGCGCGGTGCCCGCAACGAGCGCGAGCGCATTCGCCATTTGCCTCTCGTCGAGTCCGCCGACGATCCCGGCGGACACCGCGGCGCCGATACTCGCGTAGCCGCTGCCGAACATCTGCGACCAACGGAACTGTCCGTCCTCGAACGCCATGAACGAACTCGCGAGATTCACCCGTGCCGACAGGTCGAATCCCACGGCGACGGCTCGGATCATCTCCGCACCGGACGCCCCGGTGCGTTCGGCCTCGGCGAGTGCGGCCGCGACGTTCATGATCACGAAGTGGGCGGAGTTGAAGAAGGTGTCGTCGGCGTCGAGAAGATTCATGATCTCCGCGTTCGCCGCCGCAGCACTCGTCGCCGACACCTTGCGCCCCAGACCGAAGACCGTCGCCTCTTCCGGACCGCCGAGTCGTTCGAGGACCCGGTGCGACATCCGCGTGCGTTCCATGCGGGACGCTCCGACACCACACGCGAGGGAATCGAGGATCAGCAGCTTCGTGTAGTCGACGACGTCTTCGGGAAGATCCTCGAAACGTGTCCGGACCGCGAACTCGGCAAGTCGCTGCGTGGTGGTCAGATCGGTGCCGGTGGTGGTCACGGACATCATCGAGGGCCTTTCGTCGGGTGGTGAGGCGAAGAGTGCCGACGGTGGTGGTGCGCGGACGGGCCGCGCACCACCACCGCTCACGCGTCAGGCCAGGCTGGGCGGCATCGCGTCGAGCAGGACGGTCTTGGCCTCGAGGTACGGCTGCAAGCCGTCGAGTCCGCCCTCACGTCCCATTCCGGACTGCTTGAATCCACCGAATGCGATACCGAAGTCGGTCTGGAAGCCGTTGTGCCCGACGGTGCCTGAACGCAACTGCCGGGACACCGCGAACGCCCGCTCGATGTCGTTCGTGAAGACCGACGCGTTGAGTCCGTAGATGGTGTCGTTCGCGATGTCGACGGCGTGGTTCTCGTCGTCGGCTGCGATGACGCTCACGACGGGGCCGAAGATCTCCTCGCGCGCGATGGTGGAGTCGTTGTCGACGTTGCCGAACACGGTCGGCTCGATGAAGAAGCCACGATCGAGGTGGGCTGGGCGACGACCGCCGGTCACGAGGCGGGCGCCTTCCTCGCAACCCTTCGCGATCAGGCCTTCGACCTTGTCGAGCTGGCGGGACATCGCGAGCGGGCCCATCTCGGTGTCGGCGTCGAACGGGTTGCCGACCCGGATCGCGGACATCGCGGCACCGAGAGCCTCGGCGAACTCGTCGTGGCGGTGCCTGCTGACGACGATGCGGGTGAGCGACGCGCACACCTGCCCGGTCATGATCCGCGCCGACTGCGCGATGGACTGCGCAGCGGTAGCGAGGTCGTAGTCGTCGAGGATGACGCCGGCCGACTTGCCGCCCAGTTCGAGCGTGCAGCGGGCGATGCGGTCACCGCACAGCGACGCGATACGGCGACCGGCCGCAGTGGAACCGGTGAAGGTGACCTTGTCGATGCCGGGGTTGCGCACGAGCAGTTCCGACACCTCCCGCTCGGCTGTGACGACGTTGACGACACCTGCGGGCAGTCCGCACGCCTCGACGATCTCGGCGAACAGGTACGCGGCGCCGGGCGCCTCCGGCGAGGCCTTGACGACGACGCTGCATCCCGCGATGAGGGCGGGGGCCACCTTGTTGGCGATCAGGCCGAGCGGGCTGTTCCACGGAATGATCGCGGCGACGACGCCCACGGGCTCGCGGACGATCAGGCCCACTCCCCTGCCGGAGCTGGGCTGGTGCTCCTCGACGAACTGGTAGCTGTCCGCAAGGCTCGCGTAGTAGTCGAAGACGTCGCCGGAGCCGGCCGAGGCATACGTCGACACAGCGGCGAGGATGCCCATCTCGCTGGTCCAGATGCGGCCCAGCTCGGCGCTGCGCTCACGGATTCCGGCGCCGATCGCCTTCAGATAGGGCGCGCGCTCGGCATGGGTCATGCGCGGCCACGGTCCGCGGTCGAAGGCGTCGCGGGCGGCATCGACGGCCCGCGACATGTCCTGCGCGTCGGCCTCGGCCACAGTGAGGAACACGTCCTCGGTGGCGGGGTTGACGACGTCGAATCGGGCCGTGGTCGACGGCTCGACCCATCGCCCACCGATGAACAACTTGCCGGGGTGCTGCACTGTCGCGGACGTCTCGTTCGCGTTGATCAGACCTGTCATCGAGAAATGGCTCCTTCGCGCCTCCAGCGCGCCCGCCCTGTGACGGGCGCCACTCTGGCTCGGACGCTAGACAGCCAGGTCGCGGAGAAGACCCTTCGGTCTCGATCAGTGGGATGGATCACAGTCTCGATCGCGGCCGCCGGACCGGAGAGGAAGTACCCCGAAAACAGTTCAGCCCCGACCTTTTTCAAGGTCGGGGCTGAATGTGTGGCAGATGTAGGATTCGAACCTACGTAGGCATAAGCCGACGGATTTACAGTCCGCTCCCATTGGCCGCTCGGGCAATCTGCCAGGCTGCGCCCAGAGTATCTTGCTCGCTCTGACGCGTATCGAAGAATACATCGAAGTCCCCCCAGATACGCAAACCGGGTGGATACGGGGGGTAGCTACCCGATAGCGTCAGGGCTACCCACCGCCGTCCGGGTGGGGTCTACCGCCAAGAATTCAGGAGTGTGCCGTGGCTGATTCGTCCTTCGATGTGGTGAGCAAGGTTGATCGTCAAGAGGTGGACAACGCTCTGCATCAGGCTGCGAAGGAGCTGGGCACCCGGTTCGACTTCCGTAACACCGGGGCGAGCATCGAGTGGTCCGGCGAGGAGACCATCACGCTGACCGCCGACACCGAAGAGCGGCTCACCGCCGCCCTCGACGTGTTCAAGGAGAAGCTGATCCGCCGCGACATCTCGCTCAAGGCGTTCGACGCCGGCGAGCCCGCGCAGTCCGGCAAGATCTACAAGCTCAGCGGAACCCTGGTCCAGGGCATCAGCAGCGAGAACGCCAAGAAGATCTCGAAGAAGATCCGTGACGAGGGCCCCAAGGGCGTCAAGGCCCAGATCCAGGGCGAGGAACTGCGCGTGAGCAGCAAGAAGCGTGACGACCTGCAGGCCATCATCGCGCTACTCAAGGGCGAGGACTTCGGCATCGCCCTGCAGTTCGTGAACTACCGGTAGTACCGACCGGGCCGCGCGTCCTCCGCAACCACGGACGGCGTGCGGCCCGCTGTCCGGCGCCGGGCTCACAACTCGCGATAACCAGGCGGGAGCCCACCATCGGATGGGCCACCACCGGCCATCTTCTCGAGACGGGCAATCCTGTCCGCCATCGGCGGGTGTGTCGCGAACATCTTGCTCATCCGGTCGCCGGCACGGAACGGGTTGGCGATCATCATGTGCGACTGCGCCGCGATCTTCGGCTCCGGCGGCAGCGGCGCGGCCTGCGTACCGCGTTCGAGCTTGCGCAGCGCCGACGCGAGCGCCAGCGGATCACCCGTCAACTCGGCCCCCGACTGGTCGGCCTGGTACTCCCGCGACCGGGACACCGCGAGCCTGACGACGGTTGCCGCGATCGGCCCCAGCAGCGAAACCAATAGCAGCGCAATCGGATTGGCATTCTGGCCACCGCGTCCACCGAACATGTTCGCGAAGAGCGCCATGTTCGCGAGGCCGGAGATGACGGCCGCCATCGCGCCCGCCACCGACGAGATCAGGATGTCGCGGTTGTAGACGTGCGACAGTTCGTGGCCGAGCACGGCGCGCAGTTCACGTTCGTCGAGGATGTCGAGGATGCCGCTGGTGCAGCACACCGCGGCGTGACGAGGGTTGCGTCCCGTCGCGAACGCGTTGGGCGCCGCCGTCGGGCTGATGTAGAGGCGCGGCATCGGCTGATGCGCGGCCGTCGCGAGTTCGCGGACGATCTTGTAGATGACCGGGGCCTGCACCTCGGTGATGGGCTGAGCGTGCATCGCACGCAGAGCGAGTTTGTCGCTGTTGAAGTACGCCCACGCGTTGGTGCCCACGGCCAGCAGGATCGAGAAGATCAGGATGGTCTGGTTCCGGAACAACGAGCCGATGAAGATGATCAGCGCCGACATCCCGACCAGCAGGCCGAACGTCTTGGCACCGTTTGCATAACCGTGCACGACTCGCCTCTTCCCTGTTCACCACCGCGGCGCCCGCGTGACTTCCTGACCTGACAACGAACCAGCCCGGGAACAAGGTTCCCGGGCTGGTTGGAAGGCTACTTCAGCGGCGCGTCATCCGACGCGTTCGACGGTGTACTCGACGAGTCGCACGAGCGCGTCGTTCGCGGGTCCCTGCGGCAGCTGTGCCAACTCGGCACGGGCCCGGTCGGCGTACTCGCCGAGCTTCGCCTTGGCCGCGGCCATACCCGGCGACCGGTCGAGCAGCGCGAGGGCCTCGGTGACGGCGTCGTCGTCGGTGACGGGGCCGTCGAGCAGGACCCGCAGCCGGTCGGCGTCGGCGCCGTCCCCCTGCAGCGCGTAGAGCACCGGCAGCGTGTGGACGCCCTCGCGCAGGTCGGTGCCGGGGGTCTTACCCGACTGCTCGGACGCCGACGAGATGTCGATGATGTCGTCGGCGATCTGGAAGGCGGTGCCGACGGCGTCGCCGAGGCGCTCGAGGCGCGCGATCTGGTCGGCGTCGGCGCCCGAGAACGTGCCGCCGAACCGTCCGCTGGCCGCGATGAGCGAGCCGGTCTTCTCCCACACGACCTTGAGGTAGTGCTCGACAGGATCCTGCGACTCCTTGGCGCCGATGGTCTCGCGCATCTGGCCGGTGACCAGCTCGGCGAACGTCTCCGCGATGATCCGGACGGCCTCGGGGCCGAGAGTCGACACCAGACGCGACGCGTGCGCGAACAGGTAGTCGCCGGCGAGGATCGCGATGCTGTTGCCCCAGCGCGCGTTCGCGCTGGGCGCACCGCGGCGCATCGCAGCCTCGTCCATGACGTCGTCGTGGTAGAGCGTCGCCAGGTGCACGAGTTCGACGACCGTGGCCGCGGTGACCACAGCCGGATCGGAGCCCTTCGGCCCCAGCTGAGCCGTCAGGACGGTGAACAGCGGGCGAAACCGCTTGCCGCCGGCCTTCGCGAGATGCAGCGCTGCCTCGGTGAGGAAATCCTCGCCGTCGGACAGTTCGCTGACGAGAAGCTCCTCGACGCGGACGAGCCCGTCGCGCACGATGTCCGCAAGCTGCTGGTCGCCGAGATCGACTCCGGCGACGACAGTGCTCGACCCGTCAGTGCTCACGATGTCAGTACTCATTCCTGTAGTCGGTGACGCCTCGGTAGGCCCGGGAAACGCAGAAACCACGGTAGTGAACCTAGCGTCAGCAATGCTCGCCACGACACCTGCCCTCACCGCGTTGCACTACTTCAGCCTGAGAAGATACTGGGGTGGTGGCCGAACATTTCCCGACCGCAGGGTCCAACGATGCCCCGAACCTCCCCGCCCGCACCGAAGTCTTGGTCGTCGGCGCAGGTCCGGCCGGGTCCGGGGCAGCGACGTGGGCGGCACGCGATGGACGAGACGTTCTGCTCGTGGATGCGGCCACGTTCCCCCGGGACAAGACGTGCGGCGACGGGCTGACTCCCCGCGCTGTCGCCGAACTCGACCATCTGGGCCTCGGTGACTGGGTTCGTGAGCGGACCGTCAATCGTGGTCTGCGACTGTCCGGATGGGGCCGCGAGCTGGAACTGCCGTGGCCCGGCGGTGCGCTGCCCGCCGTCGGGAGCGCGGTCCCCCGGACCGAACTCGACGACCGTCTGCGGCGCACGGCGACCGATGCCGGAGCCCGCATGGTGCAGGGCGTCAAGGCCGTCGGCGTCGAACGCGACGGCGACCGGGTGCGGGCGGTGATCGTGAAGACCGCGTCGGGTACCCACACCGTCGCCTGCGAGAAGCTGATCGTCGCCGACGGCGTCCGCTCGACGCTCGGCAAGCAACTCGGCCGGGAGTGGCATCGCGATACCGCCTACGGCGTCGCGGCCCGCGCGTACGCGACGTCCGGGCGCAGCGACGATCCGTGGATCACGTCGCACCTGGAACTGCGCGACGACGGCGGCATCCTGCAGCCCGGCTACGGCTGGGTGTTCCCGCTCGCGACCGGCGAGGTGAACATCGGTGTCGGCACCCTCGCGACCGCGAAGCGCCCGGCGCCCGGCGCGTTGCGCCCGCTGCTCGACCTGTACGTCGCACAGCGCCGTGCCGAATGGGAACTGGACGGCCACGTGCACTCGGTGGCGTCGGCGCTCCTCCCGATGGGCGGCGCCGTGTCGAACATCGCCGGACGCAACTGGGCGCTCATCGGCGACGCCGCAGCGTGTGTGAACCCGCTCAACGGCGAGGGCATCGACTACGGGCTCGAGGGCGGACGCCTGGTGGCGCGGGTGCTCGGCGACGCGGATCTGACCGACGTGTGGCCCGCGATCCTGCGCGACCGCTACGGCCGCGCGTTCTCGATCGCGCGCCGCCTGGCGGGGCTGCTGACCCTTTCGCGGTTCCTGCCGGCGTCGGGCCCGGTCGCGATGCGCTCGCGCGCACTGATGACCGTCGCAGTCCGGGTGATGGGCAACCTCGTCACCGACGAGGACGTCGACGCCGTCGCGCGTGCGTGGCGGACGACGGGCCGTGCGTCGATGCGACTGGACGAGCGGCCGCCGTTCAGCTGAGCCGGACTAGCGGGTCGCGCGATGCAGCGCGACGATGCCACCGGTGAGGTTGCGCCACTGCACGTTGCGCCACCCGGCCGCCTCGATGCGCTTGGCGAGCTGCTCCTGGGTGGGCCACGCGCGGATCGATTCGGCGAGGTAGATGTACGCGTCGGGGTTGCTGCTGACGGCGCGTGCGACCTGCGGGAGCGCCTTCATGAGGTACTCCATGTAGACCGTGCGGAACGGACCGAACACGGGGGTCGAGAACTCGCTGACGACGAGGCGTCCGCCCGGCTTGGTGACGCGGGCGATCTCGCGCAGACCCGCATCGAAGTCGGAGACGTTGCGCAGGCCGAACGAGATGGTGGCGGCGTCGAACACGGCGTCGCCGTACGGCAGGTGCATCGCGTCGCCGGCCACCATGGGCACGTTGCGACCGGCACCGGCCTGCAGCATCCCCTTGGAGAAGTCGGTGGCCACCACCCAGGCGCCGGAGCGGCCGAGTTCCACGGTGGAGACGCCGGTACCGGCCGCGAGGTCGAGGACCCGCTCCCCCGGCTCGAGGGCGAGCGCGGCCCGTGTGGCCTTGCGCCAGCTGCGGTCCTGCCCGAAGGAGAGCACCGTGTTCGTCAGGTCGTATCGCTTGGCGACGCCGTCGAACATCGACGCGACCTCGTGCGGCTTCTTGTCGAGAGAGGCCCGCGATCCCTGTGTATCTGCCACGGCGTCAGACGCTACCAACCTGCTCACGCGTCGATGTCCACCGCGGGGCCGTCGGGCCTCTCGTCGACGGCGGGCCGGCGGCCGATCGTGCGGGCCTTGGTGCGCGCCCACGGCATCAGCATCACGACAACGGCGATCGTGACGGACGAACCGACGACGGCTCCGGCGAGCACGTCGTGCGGGTAGTGCACACCCTGCAGGATGCGGGCGAGACCGATGAGGACGGCCGAACCGATCACGAGGCCGCGCTGCAGCGACGACAGCATCCGCTCGGTCGCGAGCACGATCGCCGTCGCGAGGCCGACCGCGATGACGGTGTGGTTGCTCGGGAACGACCAGTCGCCCGCGGCCGGGCAGTCCGCGAGGGCGAGTTCGACGCGGCACGGCCGCTCCTCGCTGACGAGGACCTTGACGACCTCGCTGAGCCCGTACGCGACGACGACACCGAAGCCGCCCATCAGCAGGTCTCCGAGGTACGGCGAGCGGGTGCGCCACATCTGCGCGGCGAGCACCGCGAACAGGGCGACGAGTGCGAGCAGGCCCGCGTCGGCGATCAGGCCCACGCCGGGAAGGTCGGACGTGTGCGGAACGATCGCGCGATAGATCGCCGCACTGACATCCTTCAGCAGATACAGGGCCACCACGACGACTGCCGCCGCGATGAGCATCATCCCGGCCCGCTCCGAACTTCTTCGCATTCGGTCGAGGATAGAAACCCTTCCTGAGTGAACTTCTCAGGAACTCCCGGAACCGACCCTGCGGCGCAGCACCAGCAGCACCGGAAGCGCCAGGAACCACGTCACGACGATCACGGATCCGGCGGGCACGATCGCGACGCTCGCGTCCCTACCTGCGACGCGGACGAGGTCGGGTTCATTGCGCGCGTACTCGACGTCGATGCGCTGACCCGCCGTGAGGTTCGTCGGGTAGAGCACACCCAGCTTGGGATTGTGGGTGACGCCGTCGGGCGTCACGAAGCTGACAGCCGACCGCAGCGAACCGGCGGACAGGACCTCCGCGGTGGCAGTGCCCATGTCCGACTCGATGGTCCGGTCGTTGCGCCACGCCGCGAGGACCAGCAGGACCGCGAGCACCGAGATGCCGGTGGCCACGACGACGACCGCCACCGCCGCGCGGCGTGCGACGCGCGGGCTCACAGCTGGGCCCGCACCGCGGCGTGCAACTCGCGCAGACCCGACCGCTCGGTGGCGACCTCGAGAACCCGGATGCCCTCGCCAGGCGTCCCCAGGGCGGCTGTCAGCTCGGTCACGTCGACCCGGCGATGCGGAACGCGGTAGGCGGCACAGAGCGCGGCGAGATCCATGCCGTGTGGGGTCCCGAAGACCCGCTCGAACACGCCCGCGTACTGCGGGTCGCCCTGCTCGAGGAGTTCGAAGATGCCGCCGCCGTCGTCGTTCGCCACGACGATCGTCAGATCGGCCGGGCGCGGTTCGCCGGTGCCGATGAGCAGGCCCGAGGCGTCGTGCAGGAACGTCAGGTCGCCGAGGAGGGCGACGGTGCGACCCGGAGACTCCGCCGTCTCGTACGCGAGCGCGGCGCCGACCGCGGTCGAGACGGTGCCGTCGATACCGGCGACACCGCGGTTGGAGAGCACCGTCACGCCCGGTCGCGGGTAGCTCACGAGCGCGGCGTCACGCACCGGGTTGGACGCCCCGAGTACCAGCTGGTCGCCGTCGGACAGCGCATCCATGATCGTCGCGGCGACATGCAGTCCGGTGGACTCGGGGTGCGCGTCGAGCTGCGAACGGACGGCCTTGTCGGCGTGTTCGGACAGGTGTCGGCAACGCGCGATCCATGCCGGATCCGGCTCCCCGGTCACGACGGCCCGGGTACCGGTCGCGAGGACGTTGCCCGAGACGTCGGGCCAGCGCGGGCCCGTCGTGAGCGCGTACACCGCGACCGACGGATCGGCCAGCAGCTTCGAGACCGGGCGGTGCAGCGTGGGCCGGCCGGTGATGATGGCCTGGCGCGGCTTGAGTTGCGGAAGCGCGAGCGGGTGCAGCGGGATGCCGTGCTGCGGGGCGGTGGGCTCGGCGACCGTCGGCAGGTTCGCCAGCTCCGGCCGGTAGGCCGAGCCGTGTCCCGAGACGACGACGGTGTCGGAGGTGATGTCGAGCTCCATCGGGACGTCGAGCGTCGCATGCGCCGTCGTGGTCCACGCGCCACCGCCGGGGCGGCCCTCGGGAACCAGCCCCCGGGCTCGGACGTCCGGGACCAGCGGCTCGCGCAGCGGAATGTCGAAGTGGACGGGTCCGGCGTTGCCGGAGCGGGTGCCCCGGGCGGCGGCGAGGACACGGCACACCGCGCTGCGCCACTGGCTGTTCTGCTCGTCGAAGCGGATACCCCGCAGAGACTCGTCGCCGGCTTCCTCGGCGAGGCCCAGGCTGATCGCGGCCCGCACCTGGCTGCCGAACAGCCCGAACTGCTCGACGGTCTGGTTGGCGCCGGTGCCGAGCATCTCGTAGGGCCGGTTGGCGCTGAGCACGATCAACGGGATGCGCGCGTAATTGGCTTCGAGCACGGCGGGGCCGAGGTTGGCGACGGCGGTACCCGACGTCATGACGACCGGAACGGGCTGTCGGCTCGCGACCGCGAGACCGATCGCCAGGAATCCGGCGGTGCGCTCGTCGATCCGCATGTGCAGACGCAGCCGTCCCGCGGCGTCGGCGGCCTGCAGCGCGAACGCCAGCGGTGCGTTGCGCGAACCCGGACAGAGCACGACCTCACGGACCCCGCCGCGGATCAGTTCGTCGACGACGGCGGTGGCTTGTGCAGTGGACGGATTCACGCTTCCAGATTGGCAGATGCGGCGGTCGACGCGCCGCGAGGGGCCGGTGCCACGATGGTCTGATGATGCGTACCGTGTTCGATCCCGCCGAGATGGGTCCGGGCAACTTCTACCCGGTGCTGACCGCTTCGGTGGTGCCACGGCCGATCGCCTGGGTGTCGACGGTGTCGGCCGACGGGGTGCCGAATCTGGCGCCCTACAGCTTCTTCACGGTGTCGAGCGCGAATCCGCCCGTCGTGCAGTTCACGTCGGTCACCCGCAAGGACAGCCTGCGCAACATCGAGGCGACCGGCGAGTTCGTGGTCAATCTCGCGACCGAGTCGATGATCGACCAGGTCAACACCAGTTCGGCGCCGTACGAGCCGGGCGCCGACGAGTTCGCCGCCCTCGGCATCGCGGCCGAACCGAGCGAGCGGGTGCGGCCCCCGCGGGTCGCCGACTCCCCCGTCGCGGTCGAGTGCCGACTGCGGCAGGTGATCGAGGTCGGTGACTCGTTCGTCGTGATGGGCGACGTTCTGGCGGTGGCGGTGCGACCTGACGTACTGGCCGACGACGGTCTGCCCGCGTTCGCCGCGATCGCGCCGCTGAGCAGGCTCGGACGCGACGAGTGGGGACTGACCCCACCGGTCCGGCGGATCACGCGCCCCGGCCGACCTGGCTGACCACCCGCCGACACTCCGCATTAGGGTTGGCTAACTGCAACCCGATCTCGCGGACGGAAATGCCATGGCCAAACGCCCCAAGTTCGTCAAGCCCGAACATCGCGACATCATTTCCGCCCACGTGCTGGGCAGCAAACAGATCAGCCCCAGCTTCGTGCGGGTCACGATCGGCGGCGACGACCTGCGCGGGTTCACCCCGATGGGCTTCGACCACTGGTTCCGGATGTTCCTCCCCGATCAGGGTGTGAGCGGGTTCCGGTTGCCCACGTCGGCCGGCAACCTCTGGTACGCGCAGTTCAAGCTGATCCCGAAGGACGTCCGCCCGGTGCTGCGCAACTACACGGTGCGCGAATTCCGTCCCACCGGAGGCGTTTTCGGCGACGGACCGGAACTCGACATCGACTTCGCGTCGCACGGCGACCTCGGTCCGGCGTCGGCGTGGGCGAATTCGTGTGCACCCGGAGATCCACTGGGACTGCTCGACGAGGGCCTGATCTACAACCCCACCCCCGGTGGCCGCTGGCACCTGCTCGTCGGCGACGAGAGCGCGCTGCCCGCGATCGTCGGCATCCTCCGCTCGGTCGATCCCGCGCTGCAGGTGCGCTCGTACATCGAGATCCCGCACGCCGACGACCGGCAGGACGTCCCGGTGAGCGACAACATCGAGGTGCAGTGGCTGGTGCGCGACGATGCGTCGGCGAAGCCCGGCGAACTGGCGCTCGCGGCGGTGACGGCCGCCGATCTGCCGGACGGCCCGTCGTACACGTTCGTCGCCGGCGAGAGCGACCTCGCGACCGGGGTGCGCCGCCATCTCGTGAACGACCGCCACGTGCCGAAGGGCGACATCGCATTCACCGGATACTGGCGGCACGGGCACGCCGCGTACTGACGGCCCCCGAACGACAGTGAGCCCGCCCGGAACACCGGGCGGGCTCACTGCTGTGTGCGACTAGCCCGCGTGCTTCTGCACCAGATCGCCCAGGCGCGGAAGGGCCTCGACCACGTGCTTCTTCGCCGACGGGCGCAGAGACGAGTAGACCTTCTTGATGGCGCCCTTGTCGGAGCCCGCGATCCGCTCGTCGGTGACACCCAGCAGGGCGTCGGCCGCGGCGTCGCTGCGCGCGGTCAGGAACGCCGAGAAGCTGCCCTCACCACTCGCGGCGAATTCCTGCCAGAACGGCTCGAGCCGCGCGACGAACGCCGGCAGCAGACCCTCGATGGCGTCCGACACGATCGACGGTCCGACCTTCTTGACGGCGCCGTAGCCGCCCTTGAGCGCCAGTCCGGACGCACCCTTCTTGTCCGAGACCTCCGCGTCGACGAGCGCCTTGACGTCCGCGAGGACCGCGGGCTTCCGTGCATCGTCCAGCAGGGCGTCGTTCAGTGCTGCAACCACTTCTTGCCTCCGTATCGACTGGTCCGTATCTGACCGGGCACGAGACTATACGAGGTCGGTATCGCCGCTGGTCGCGAGCATTTGGTGACAACGACGCAGCCTTTCGAGCCACCAGTCGGCACGCTCGGGCGATGCGGCGAGAGTCGCGAGCCGATCCGGATCGGGTGTGACGGGACTGGCGTCCAGCGTGCCGCCCGACATCTCCCGCGGCTGCGCGACGTCGGCGGCGAACAGGCCCCCGGTACCGAGTCCGCACGCGTGCTGCAGATTCGGCAGTGCCGCGGCCGCCGCGAGTCCGGCGCCCATCCCGACGGCGGTGTCGAGTGCGCTGGACACCACGACGGGCACGCCGTGGCCGGCGAGTTCGTCGGCGAGCGCGAGCAGTCGTCGCATCCCGCCGAGCGGTGGCACCTTGACCACGGCGATGTCGGCGCCGCCCGCGCGCACCACCTTCAGCGGGTCCTCGGCACGGCGGATGCTCTCGTCGGCCGCGATCGGCACCCCCGGCCGACCCAGTCGGTCCATCGCCGCTGTCAGGCGGCGGCGGACCTCGACGAGTTCGGGCACCGTCGCGCACGGCTGTTCGGCGTACTCGAGGGGGCCGTCCGCGGTCAGCGCGGTGAGCGCCGCGACGGCGTCGTCGACGGACCAGCCACCGTTGGCGTCCACCCGCACGTTCGGAATGACCTCGCGCACGGCGTTCACCCGGGCGACGTCGTCGGCGAGACTCTGGCCCTTCTCGGCGACCTTCACCTTCGCGGTGCGGGCGCCGGGGAAGCGGGCCAAGATGTCGGGCACCTGGTCGGGCCCGATCGCCGGGACCGTCGCATTGATCGGCACACGGTCCCGCAGCGGCGTCGGCGGACCGACCCACGCGGCCTCGACACCGGCGCGTAGCCAGTGCGCCGCCTCGGCGTCGTCGTACTCGGGGAACGGCGCGAATTCGCCCCACCCGGCCGGACCCTCGAGCAGCAGCGCCTCGCGAGTGGTGATGCCGCGGAAGCGAACCCGCATCGGCAGGCTCACCACTCGGGCCCCGGCCAGGACGTCGGCGAGTGGCGGGAGAGTCACGGCTGACCCGGCAACAGCTGAACCATCAACGCCTCGCAATCGGCGAGCACGTTGCCGTCGAGGTCCCGCAACTCGGCCGTGCAGAAAATCTTCCGGCCCTCGACGCGGTCGACGCGCCCTTCCACCACCAGTTCGGTCTCGATGGGGGTGACCTTGCGGTAGTTGACGTGCAGGTACCCGGTGCGGGCGATGGGATGGCCGGACGCGTGGACGATCATGCCGAGCATGTCGTCGAACAACAGCGCGATGGTGCCGCCGTGCGCGGCGCTGTTGCCACCGCGGTGATAGAGCCGGAACACCCCGCGCGCACGGACGCCGTCGGCATCGACCTTGTCGAACTGCCACGGCAGCAACAGCAGACTGCCACGACCGGGCAACTGCGAGTTGAAGCCGGCCGGAGACTTGCCCTCCGGGACCCGGTACCGATCGAGCAGGTCGGCCAGTGCTCCGGCCTGCTCGATGGCCTGCTGCGCAACATCGTCGGGCAGGTGCGTCGACACCGCGAGATCCTGGAGCCTCCGGAACGACTCGACGAACTCCGCGTAGTTCGGACCAGGCTTCACCGGAACGAATACCGGGAATCCGCCGTGGTGCTCGTGGACGTCGTCGCCGGACCGCACTCCGGACTGCACTGACTCACTCATGCCTGCACGTTATCGCCGGGATGGGCCGGTTCGGGTGCGAGGCACTCCCCGACACACCGGCAGCCGGGGCATATCCTTCGGTCCGTGACCTTCAACCCGCAGCTCTGGCGTCCCGTCCCCGGATTCGAGGACCTCACCGACATCACGTACCACCGTCATGTCACCGAGGGCATCGTCCGTATCGCGTTCGATCGGCCCGAGGTCCGAAATGCGTTCCGCCCGCACACCGTCGACGAGCTGTACCGCACACTCGACCACGCGCGCATGACGTCCGACGTGGGCTGCGTGCTGCTCACCGGCAACGGTCCCAGCGAGAAGGACGGCGGCTGGGCGTTCTGCTCGGGCGGCGATCAGCGCATCCGCGGCCGCAGCGGCTACCAATACGCGTCCGGGGAGACGGCCGAGTCGGTCGACCCGGCCCGCGCGGGCCGCCTGCACATCCTCGAGGTGCAGCGCCTGATCCGGTTCATGCCGAAGGTCGTCATCGCCCTTGTCAACGGCTGGGCTGCGGGCGGCGGGCACAGCCTGCACGTCGTGTGCGACCTGACGCTCGCCTCCCGCGAGCACGCCCGCTTCAAGCAGACCGACGCCGACGTGGGCAGCTTCGACGGCGGTTACGGCAGCGCGTACCTCGCGAAGATGGTGGGCCAGAAGTTCGCTCGCGAGATCTTCTTCCTCGGCGACACCTACACCGCCGAGGACATGCACCAGATGGGCGCGGTCAACAAGGTCGTCGATCACGACGAACTCGAGAACGTCGCGATCGAGTGGGGCACCAAGATCAACGGCAAGTCGCCGCAGGCGCAGCGCATGCTCAAGTACGCGTTCAACCTGCAGGACGACGGCCTGGTGGGCCAGCAGTTGTTCGCCGGTGAGGCCACCCGCCTGGCGTACATGACCGACGAGGCCGTCGAGGGCCGGGACTCCTTCCTGCAGAAGCGCGACCCGGACTGGTCGCCGTACCCCTGGTACTACTGAGCCGTCCCGAGCCCCTGCCGCTCCGCTTCTCGTCGTGCCGCGTCCCCGATCGGGGACGCGGCACGTCCGTTTTCGGAGCGGCGTGGCGCCCGTGTGACGTGAGTCACCGGGAGCATCATGGCGCCCATGTCGTCGTCGATCCGCCTCGCCGATACGACCAGCCAGTCCACCGCACCCACCCCGCCGGATGTCGTCCCGGCCCGGTCCGGCACGTTCCGTCCCGACATCGAGGGCCTGCGTGCGGTCGCAGTGCTGGCCGTCGTGCTGTTCCACGCGGGTGTACCCGGCATCCGCGGCGGGTTCGTCGGCGTCGACGTGTTCTTCGTCGTCTCCGGGTTCCTCATCACCGGGTTGCTGTGGCGGGACGTGACCGCCACCGGCACCGTCCGGGTGGCCCGGTTCTACGGCGCCCGCGCCCGACGACTACTACCCGCCGGGACGCTGGTGCTGGTCGTCACCGCGATCGGTTCGGCGCTGATCCTGCCGCCGCTGCAGGCGCGAGACGCCCTCCGCGACGGGATCGCCGGCGCGTTGTACGTCGGCAACTATCGGTTCGCCTCGCACGGCACCGACTACCTGGCCGCGGACGCTCCCCCGTCGCCCTTCCAGCACTACTGGTCCCTCGGCGTGGAGGAGCAGTTCTACCTGCTGTGGCCGGCGCTCATCATCGGGACGGCGTGGCTCGTCCGGCGCCGCTCCGGGGACCGCTCGCCGTCTGTGGTGCCGTACCTGGTGGTGCTGGCGACGGTGGCCGTCGCATCGTTCGCGGTGTCGCTGACGTGGACGGACACGCTGCCGCCGTGGGCGTTCTTCACGCTCCCGTCGCGCGCGTGGGAACTGGCGATCGGCGGGCTGGTCGCACTCTCGGTCCCGTTGTGGCGCCTGCTCCCGCGACTCGCCGCGGCCGGCGCGGGGTGGACGGGCCTGACGCTGATCGTGTTCGCCGCGGTGCGACTGGGTGAGACGACGCCCTACCCCGGGACGGCCGCGCTGTTGCCGGTGGCGGGGACCGCGCTCGTCATCGGTGCCGGCTGCGCGGCAGCCGGATCCGGTTGCGGCCGTGTGCTGTCCCTGCCCCCGGTGCGCGCGATCGGGCGCCTGTCGTACTCGTGGTACCTGTGGCACTGGCCGCTGCTGATCCTCGTGCCCGTCGCCGTCGGCCACAGCCTGGGGCCGGTCGGCAGCCTGACGACGGTCGCGGTGTCCGCCGGACTGGCAGTGCTGACCCTGAAGCTGGTGGAGAACCCCGTCCGATTCGCCACCCCTTTCCGCGGTTCGGCCGCGCGGAGTCTCGCTCTCGGTGGCGCCGTGACCGCAGCCGGAGTGTGCGTGTGTCTGGTGCTGCTGATGCTGCGCCCGGCGCCGGTCGGCCACGGAGAGGCGGCGGCGGCGCTGGCGGTCTCCGCGCCGACGGTGGACACCGTTGCCACCGCGGATCCCGACGACGTCGCGGTCGACCAACTGACCGCACAGGTGCAGGCGGCGGTGGCCGCCTCTGCCGGCCTGGGCGCGGTGCCGTCGAACCTGTCCCCGCCGCTCGCCGAGGCCCCGGCGAGCAAACCGGAGGTGTTCCTCGACGGCTGCGTGCGCTCGTGGCTCGAGGTGGGGCAGGACGAATGCGCGTCGGGCGACACCGCCTCGCGCACGTCGGCGGTGCTCGTGGGGGATTCGCACGCCGCGATGTGGAGTCCGGCGTTCGAACCGATCGCCGAGCAACGGCACTGGCGACTCGAGACCCTCGGCAAGGTCACCTGTCCCCTGCTGGACCTGCCTCTGACCAGCCCGTACCTGGGCCGCGGGTACACCGAGTGCGAACAGTGGCGCGGAGATGTCGTCGCCCGCCTGCAGGCCGAGCGTCCGCGGCTGATCGTGCTGAGCATGTCCCGCCGCTACGGTGGCGATTTCGGATTCACGACATACGGTCCGGAATGGCTCGATGCCCTCACCCGGATGGTCGCCGGGCTACGGGTCACCGGTGCCGACGTGCTGGTTCTCGGGCCGGTGCCGGATCCGCATTCGACGGTTCCGACGTGTCTGTCCGCCCACCTCGACGACGCGACGGCCTGCACGCCGACACGCGCGGCCGCGATGAACGCGTCCGGCGTCGCCGCCGAGGCCGCGGCGACCGCGGCGGGCGGCGGCCGGTATGCCGACCTCACAGATCTGTTCTGCACGGCCGAGCTGTGCCCCGTCATCGTCGGCAACGGCCTGGTGTTCCGCGACGACAACCACCTCACGGTCGAACACGCCGAAGCGCTCTCCCCGGTGATCGGCGCGCTCGCCGACCGTGCCCTCGGCGACGGCTGAGGCCCCGACGGATACACCGATTCCCCTTGGGTGCGCACGCGATCGGGTGTGCAATGGACAGGTGAGCACCGAGGTCGAGTTCGACGTCGACGGCGTGCGCCTGTCCGGGGCACTGACCGACCCTGTCGGTCCGCTGCCCGCAGTCGTGTTCGTGCACGGCAGCGGCAGCGGCCGGTTCAGTCCGCGCAACCGGATGGTCGCCGAACTCCTGCAGGATGTCGGCCTCGGCACATTGCTGTTCGACCTGCTCGCCCCGCAGGAGGAGGGCGACCGCAGGCTGGTGTTCGACATCCCGCTGCTGTCGTGCCGACTGCTCGAGGTCACCGCGAAACTGCGCGAGCGCACGTCGTCGATCGCGTACTTCGGCGCGAGCACCGGCGCGGCCGCAGCCCTGCACGCCGCCGCCGAACGGGGCAACGACATCTGCGCGATCGTGTCCCGCGGCGGCCGCCCCGACCTCACCGGTTCACGCCTGTCGATGGTCCAGGCGCCGACGCTGCTTCTGGTCGGATCCCTCGACACCGAGGTGATCGAACTGAACCGGCAGGCCGCGAAACTGCTCGAGTGCGACCACGAGTTGGAGATCGTGCCCGGCGCCACGCACCTGTTCTCCGAACCCGGCACCCTCGACGTCGTCGCCGAACGCGCCCGCGAATGGTTCGTCGCGCACGCGTCCGGATCGTGACTGCCCCGCGACGGAGTCCACGCCGGAGCGGACCGGACGGCACACTGGTACCCATGACCGTCGACCGCGAGCAACCCGAACCCGAACACCGCCGCCCCGAAGGCGTCACGGATGCCACCGTCGAAGCCGTCGGCAAACTGTCCGAAGCCCTCGAAACGGTCGAGCAGGCCCGCGGCCACCTGTACGCGTTTCACCAGTTGATGGGCCGGGCCGATCTGCAGCTCGGCGACGCAGTCGAGAAGTTGACCGCGTCCGGGCATCCGGCGGCCGCGGATCGGTTGCAGACAGCGATGGTGGGGCGCAACGTCGTCGAGGGACGTTGGACCTTCCAGGTCGTCGAGGAGTTCGATGACGGCTACTGGTCCGAGCTACGTGAGCACGAGAAGGCCGTGCGCGGAGTGCTGCTCGACGGACGACGGCACCTGTTCGAGGCCGAGATGAAGGAAGCGCGGCGGACCCGGGGTCGGGCCGGGCACGAGGCCCGCCCCGCCCCAGAACAGTGACAGCTGGACAAGTGACAGCTGGACAAGCGACAGCTGGACAAGCGACAGCTGGACAAGCGACGCCGACCGCGCGCGAGACGAGAGGAACGAACGTGGAGATACTCAGCAGCAGAACGATTCTGCGTCCCAGGGACTACGAGGTGACGCTGGCGTTCTATCGTGACGTGCTGGGATTGGCCATCGCCCGCGAGTACCCGGGCGGCACGGTGTTCTTCGCCGGGCAGGGCCTGATCGAGGTGAGCGCGCACGGCGGCACGGATCTGGAAACGCGATTTGCGGGTGCACTGTGGCTGCAGGTGCGGGACCTGACCGCCGCCCAGGAGGAACTGGTCCGGGCCGAGGTGCCCATCGTGCGCGACGCACGGCTGGAGCCGTGGGGCCTGCACGAGATGTGGATCGCCGACCCCGACGACATCCCGATCGTCCTGGTGCAGATCCCCGAGGATCATCCGATCCGCCGCGACCTGCGCTGAGATCCCGCGACCCCGAAACGCCGGAAGCCGGGCCCGACTCCCCCCTCCCCCGAGGAGGTGTCGGACCCGGCAGCACCGGTGTCGACTACTTCGACAGCGCAGCCGCGATCTGATCGGCCTGCGCCTGGCCCTCGTGCAGCTGGCGCAGCAGCCACAGCCGCAGGATCCTGGCGATCGCGCCCGCCAGGTAAAGGGCGGCACCGATCACGGTCAACGCGAGGAACGCGGTGGCCAGGATCTGGTACGACGCGATGTTGCGCAGGTCGCTCTGCGTCAGCGACGAGATGTAGACGATGAATGCTGCGACGACACCGACGGCCATGAGCGCCAGGCCGGCGATACGCGCGGCACCGTCGCCACGGGACTGGCCGGTCTTGAGCTTGAGGTCGTCGACGTCGGACTTGAACTGGGCGCGACGCTCATCTGCGAGAGTGGTCATCGTCATCCTCCTAGGTAGCTGTTGGAAAGTTCGTTCTCGATTTCGTCGGGTGCACCGACGCGGACCACTCGTCCGTGGAGCATGAGCGCTGCACGATCGGCGATCGGCAGCACGGCGCGAGCGAACTGCTCGGCCACGAGAATCGTCAGCCCCTCCGCGACCAGTTGGCCGACGATGTCGTACATCTGCGAGACGATTCGCGGGGCCAGGCCCATCGACAGCTCGTCGAGCAGCAGCACGGTGGGGTCGGTGCCGAGCGCCCGGGACAGCGCCAGCATCTGCTGCTCGCCGCCGGACATCGAGCCCGCCAACTGGTTCTTGCGCTTGCCGAGGATCGGGAACCGCGTGTACGCGACCTCCTCGAGCTTCGCGAGATCCGACCCGGTTCCCGTTGCGATCCAAAGGTTTTCACGGACCGTGAGGTTCGCGAAGATGCCCCGGCCCTCGGGGATCGAGCAGACGCCCAGCTTGGACAGGTCCGACGCCTCGACGCCGTTGACGCACCGTCCCGCGAGACGAAGTTCGCCCTGCGTGATCGGCAGAATGCCCGAACAGATCTTGAGCGTCGAGGTCTTGCCACCACCGTTGGGTCCGAGCAGTGCCATCACGGTGCCCGGCGCGACGGCCAGGTCCACCCCATGGAGCACTTCGATCGGACCGTATCCTGCTCGGACACCGGCCATTTCGAGCAACGGTGTGGGCGCCTCGTGACGACCGCCATCCGTGTCAGTCACGTTCGTGGTCACAGTCGACATCACACTGCCTCCTCTGCCGTGCCGATGTAGGCGGCGATCACCGCGGGGTCGTCGCGCACCTGGGCCGCGCTGCCCGACGCCAGCACAGCGCCGTAGTCGAGCACGTGAATCTGCTTGCACAGCTTCATCACCAGCGGGATGTCGTGCTCGACGAGGCAGATCGCGAGGCCGTCCGCCGCAAGCTGCAGCAGCAGCTCCGCGAAGTCCTCGGTCTCCTGCTCCGTCTGACCGGAGGCAGGCTCGTCGAGCAGGAGCAGTCGCGGCGACGTCATCAGGGCGCGTGCCGCCTCGACGACGCGGGCCCGGCCGGTCGGGATGTCGGAGACGTCCTTGTCCGCGACATCGGTGAGCTTGGTGAGCTCGAGGATCCGGTCGGTCTCGGCGTCGACGTCGATCTTGTTGCGCGTGTTCGACCGGTGGATGTCACCGGCCACCCGGATGTTGTCCCGCACCGACAGCGACAGGAACAGCTCGAGTCGCTGGAAGGTACGGGCCAGACCCTTGTTCGCGCGCTTGGCGGGCGAGAGCCGGGTGACGTCGTGCCCGTCGAGCAGGATCTTGCCCGACGCCGGCTTCTGCAGGCCGGTGATCGTGTTGAACAGCGTCGTCTTGCCGGCACCGTTCGGCCCGATCAGGCCCGTGATGGCGCCGCTCTCGACGGTGATGCTGACGTCGTTCACGGCGACGTTGCCGCCGAACTTGACGGTGATCCCACGCGTTTCGAGGATGGGGGTGTCAGGCATGGACGATCGCCTCCTTCGGCTTCACGGCGGACGACGGCTCGCCGAACTGTGCCACCGCGGTGTGCTCGGTGACGTCGGCCGGCAGGCCCAGTTCACGGTCGAGTTCGGCCAGGCGATCCTCGGTGTAGGGCAGGTCGACGCCGATCTCCTCGGGCGGGGTGCCCTTCGCAGCTTCTGCGGCTTCCTTGCCGAGCACCGCCTCCGGCATGAACATCTGTCCGACGACCGGGAGCATGAACACCGTGACGATCGTGATCGTCGCGAACCACCAGTTGCCGAGGACTCCGGTCAGCGAGAGGACGTAGGACACGCCCACCACCGCTGCGCCGCCGATCAGCACCGGCTTGGCGTTACGCAGGTGGCGGTAGCCCTCGAGGACGTCGTGCACCACGCCGGACGGGTTCTTGCCGACGCCGAGACCGATCAGCGCGGGGCTGACGGCGGCAAGGTGGCCCATGAACGTCCACAGCCCCTCGAGTTCGGGCTGAGCCGCGCCGAGGTTGTTGAACGACACCATGATCACGGCGAAGCCGACGCCGGCCATGAGTCCGCCGAACAGCGCACCCGTCACGTAGCCGATACCGGCGACGACGGTGAGCATCAGGATCGTCAGGCTGATCATGATCGAGAAGTTCTCGTTGGAGACCGCACCGATCGCACTCGACATCAGGATGCCGCCGAGCCCGGCGATGCCGGCCGAGAGCATGAAGACGCTGAGCTTGAGCTTGACGAGATTCTGTCCGAGCATCGCGGCCGCGGCCGGGCTGTCCTTCATCGCGGCGAGTCGACGGCCGTACCCGCTGTTGCGGAGCGCGATGACACCGATCGCCAGGACCGCGAAGATGGCCGTGACCGTCATGAGGAACGTCGTCTGGTTGCTCAGGTCGAGGGGGCCGACCTTCAGCGGCGGGATCGACAGGCTGCCGCCGGTGAACAGCGAGAACTTGACGCCGAACAGCTCGTGCTCGGTGGTGTCACGCAGCACCATATTGCTGAGGAACACACCGAACGCCATCGTCGCGAGGGCCAGGTACAGACCCCGTAGGCGGAGCGCCGGCAGCGCGACCAGGCCGCCGATGACGGCCGCGACCAGGGTGCCGATGATCAGGCCCCACAGGGTCAGTCGTGTCGCCAGGCCGCTGCCCGACGTGCCGAAGTGGTAGGCGACGATCGTCGAGATGGCACCGAACGAGACGACCGCGAGGTTCATCTCGCCCGCGTAGCCGGTGAGCAGTGTCAGCGACAGCGCGATGATCGCGAACGACATCCCCAGCGTGAGCGTGGTGATCGCGGACTCGACCATCAGCAGTCGGACCATGTAGACGATCACCAGCAGTGCCGCGCCCCACGCGACGGCCTTGCGCACCGTCGGGACGGTGTACCGCTCCCGGGTGCGGACCGCGGCGCCGCGCAAGCGGTCCTGGGGCAGCACGATGAGGACCACGAACAGCGCGATCATCGGCAGCGAGACACGCAGGTTGGACGTCCAGGTCCACTCGGACGGGAAGTAACCGAGCACGTAGGTGCCGGCGAGGCCGAGGAAGATCGCACCGACGAACGTGCGCGGGATGCTGCGCAGCCGACCGAACATCGCGGCGGCGAAGGCGTCGATCACGAGCAGGGTCAGCAGGTTCGCCTCGAGCGTGCCACCGCTGATCGGCGTGATCAGGATGCCCGCGACGACCGCGAGCGTGGAGCCGAGCGCCCACGAGAACGCGGCGATGCGCTCCGGGTTGTGACCGTTGAGTCGCAGCAGATCCGGGTCGTCGACGACGCCGCGCATCGAGACACCCAGACGGGTGCGGGTGAACAGGAAGCGCAGGCCCACGGCGATGAGCACGGCCGCGACGAGACAGATGATCTCGTGCATGTGGACAGTGGCGCCGAAGAACGAGAAGCGGGTGTCGTCGCCGAAGAACATCTGGACGGTCCGCGGGTCCTCGGGATGCCAGAACCAGTGGGAGAGCGACACACCACCGAGAAGGATCGACACCGTGACGACGATCTTGGTGACTTCGGCGGTGTCACGCAGTCCGCGCATGATCAGCGCGTACAGCAGCAGGCCCATCAGCGGACCTGCGACGCCGATCGTCAGCAGCAGCGCGAGCGGTGTCGGCATGCCCCAGCCGTAGCGGAACTGCCAATAGAGGAATGCACCGAGCATCGCCTGCGCACCGTGCGCGAAGTTGAAGATGCCGGACGTGTTGTAGGTGAGTACCAGCCCGGAGGCGGCGATTGCGTACACCGAGCCCAGGACGAGACCCAGGATCGTGAACGTCACGAATGTGTCCATCTGGAAACCCTCAGATATTCCAGTCGGGATGGACGCGGCGCCCCGGGGCGGTGGCCCGGGACGCCGCATTCATCGGTGGGATCGTTGGTGCCGGCGGTCGATCACCTGTGGGTGTCGACCGGGCAGTGGAACTGGATCAGGCCTTGGGCGTGATCACGTTGGGGTTCAGGTACTTGGTGGCGACGCGGTCCGCGTTGAGGTCGGTGCCCCACGTGGCCTTGTCGGTCTTGACCAGGTACTGCGGGTCGCACTTGAACTCGCCCTTGTCGGCGGGGAACGCCTGCGTGTAGTCCGCGCCCTTCAGTGCCACCACCAGGCCGCACTGCGCGGGGATGTTGGCGCCCGGATCCATCGTGGCGTGCAGTCCGCCACCGTCCCAGTCGTGGATCTGCGACAGTTCGTCGATCATGCACTGACGGGTCAGGTCCGAGCCGCACTCCTTGGCCGCGCTGGCCCAGAGCAGGAACGACGACGTGGCCTGCATGCCCAGCAGAGCGGTCTTGCCGCCGCCCGCGGTGACGAGATCCTTGTACTGCTTGACGGCCGGATCGTTCTCGTTCTCGAGCATCTGGAAGGCCATGCCGGCGTTCAGGTTGTCGAGCAGACCGCTGTCCTTGTTGAAGGCCTGCGCCGAGTTGGCGTACCAGGTGGCCTCACCGAAGATGATCGGGTCGAGACCGGCCTGGTCGACGGCCTTGAAGAAGTTGAACTCGTTGGGCACCGGCGACCGCGAGGTCCACATGCCCTTGGCGCCGCACTGCTTGATCTTCTCGGCGAACGGCACGTAGCTGGCTTCGCCCTCGTAGTTGAGGACGACGCCGCAGTCCTTGAGGTTGAAGCCGGCGGCCTTGGCCATCGACGACGTCTTGGCGAGCGACGTGATGATCGCGGGCATCGTCGAACCGATGAGCGTGAAGTCGTTCTTCATGTCGGGGTGCATCTCGCCCATCTGGAACCAGGCGGAGGCGTTGGCGATGTCGACCGGGAACGGCACACCCTGGTAGGACATCGGGCCGTTCGCGGCATCCGGGGAGACCGTGAAGCCCGGCACGGTGGCCATGTTGCAGGCCACGCGCGTCTGCTCGGACGTCGCGTCCATCGCGAAGCCCTGGCCGACCATCATGAAGTCGGACCGGCACGAGTCCTGCATGACGGCGTTCGCCTGCGTCATGGCGGCGTCGTAGTTGGTGCCGACGACCTTGCGGCCGTTGATGCCACCCTGCTCGTTGCACCACTTGATCATCGCGGTGACGGCGTCGGACATTTCCTTGTTGAGGCCCGGGCTCTTCGCGTAGCCGCGGTCGTCGCCGTATCCGATCTTGATCTCGGAGTCGGAGACGCCCTGGTCGGTGGCGCCCTTCGCGTCACCGGCACCACACGGCGAGGCCAGCGTGCCGAACTCGACGTCGGCGGATGAGGTGGACTTGCTGTTACCCGAGTCGCCACTGCTCGGAACGACGGCGTCGCCTCCACGGTCGCCGGCACACGCCGAGACCAGGGCCGCCGTCGCGGCGAGCGCCACGACCAGCTTGGCTGTCTTGTTTCTCTTCACGGTCGGTGTATCTCCTTCTCAGTGCCCGCGCAACCGGGCCGGGGTCGAACCAACAGATCGAAAACCTGGACGGACCTGCGGCGATACTCGCTGCCTGCGAACCGACCCGGACTTTTCGCAAATACTTGGTAAAGCAAATGCTTTCGTTAGGTAAAGAAAGGAGGACCCAGCGCGCCCCGACCGCTGCCGCAATCCCGCCACCGACCTTCCGAGCTCCACACACCGGGACGATGAGCTCCCGGTGGCGAGGACCGTAACGAGCGTCACACCGCCCCTCGGCGACCGATCCCGGTGAGTGAGACCGACCGGTGAGGCTCGACACACCCCGCCGAAAACGTGAGTGTTCACACAGTCCGGCGACCGTCCTGCGAGGTGATAGCAGAATGTGGTGATGCGCACCGTCTGTTCGTCGGCTGCTCGCTGTACTTTTGCGCGTTCGATACGCACAATTCGCTTGTGACCGCAGAGCTCGTCGTTCTCTTGGTAGTGGTCGTCACTGCCCTCGCTTTCGATTTCACGAACGGCTTCCACGACACCGGAAACGCGATGGCCACGTCCATCGCCACCGGCGCACTTCGACCGAAGGTCGCAGTGGCACTCTCTGCAACCCTCAATCTGATCGGCGCTTTCCTGTCCGTCGAGGTCGCTGCCACCGTCGCGAAAGGCGTGGTCAACCTCGGAACGGTGAGCGGAGAAGACCTCCTGCTGATCGTGTTCGCGGGCCTCGTCGGTGGCATCCTCTGGAACCTCGCCACATGGCTGTTCGGCATGCCGTCCAGCTCGTCGCACGCCCTCTTCGGTGGCCTGATCGGCGCCGCGATCGCGTCGATCGGCATGAACGGCGTCGAGTGGGGCGGCGTGATGGGCAAGGTGATCCTGCCCGCGCTGCTGGCCCCCGTCGTCGCCGCTCTCGTCGCCGCCGTCGGCACCAAGCTGATCTACCGGATCACACACGCCGTTCCCGACGACACCAAGAGCAAGGGCTTCCGCATCGGACAGGTCGGCACCGCATCGCTGGTGTCACTCGCCCATGGAACGAACGACGCCCAGAAGACGATGGGCGTGATCTTCCTGGCCCTCGTCGCGCACGGTTCGATCTCTCCTGACGCCGACATGCCCTTCTGGGTCAAGCTCAGCTGCGCCGTCGCGATCGCGCTCGGTACCTACCTCGGCGGCTGGCGCATCATCCGCACCCTCGGTAAGGGCCTCGTCGAGATTTCCGCGCCGCAGGGCATGGCCGCCGAGTCGTCGTCCGCAGCGATCATCCTCACGTCGAGCCACCTCGGTCTGCCGCTGTCGACCACCCACGTCGCCACCGGATCGATCCTCGGCACGGGACTGGGCCGTCGGGGCGCCGAGGTCCGCTGGGGTGTTGCCGGCCGGATGGCCGTCGCGTGGCTGATCACCCTCCCGTCCGCCGGCATCGTCGGCGCGATCTGCTGGGCGATCGCCCACCTGATCGGCGGACTCCCCGGCGTCCTGGTCGTGTTCGCCCTGCTCATCGGACTGTCAGTGGTCATGTATCTGCGCTCACGCCAGGAGCCGATCGATCCGAGCAACGTCAACGCGGAATGGGACGGCGGCCTGACGCCCGCGGCGGAAACCCCGTTCGCCGGATCCGACGCCGACGCCGACGCCGACCACACCACCACCAGGAACACCTGAGAAGAGACGACCGATGGATGTAGTGACACAGACCGCTAATTCGCTGTGGCAGGTCGTCCTCGTGGGACTGCTCCTCGGCGCGGGGCTTCCGGCGATCTTCGCCCTGGGGCTGAAGTCTCTGTCCGTGGGCGCACACACGAACCCCGACGGCTCGTCCACGGCGACCACTGCAGGCAAGGCCGGCGCGGTCCTGTGCTTCTCCGTCGTGCTGATCGCGATCATCGCTGGGATACTGATGCTGATGCAGGGCTTCCTGGCCGACAGCTTCGGCATCCACGTCTTCTGAGCGGGGCCCCTACCCGGCACACCCCCCGCTCCCTCGTGAAAGTGATCGCATCGTGAACAGCAAGTATTCGCTCCGCTCAGTTCTCGACTGGCTCCGCGCCGGATACCCGGAGGGCATTCCGGCCAAGGACCACTTCGCGCTGCTCGCCGTGCTGGGACGGCGCCTCACCGACGAGGAGATCGGGCAGATCGTCGACCTGTCGATCGCCACGGCGCACGAGCACCCCGATCGCCACGTCGACTACGACGCACTGAAGAGCATCATCGCGGGCGTCATCCACGAGGCACCCACGGAGGACGACATCACCCGCGTCACCGAGCGCCTCGTCGCGGGTGGATGGCCCGTCGTGGGTGACCACCCCGAAGTCCCCGAGGTCCCCGGCGTCCCCGGGGTCCCCGGGGTCCCCGGGGTCCCCGGGGACCCTGACGCCGCCGACACCACCGACACGGGAACACCTCCCATCGCCGACCAGGAAGCACCGGACAGCCGGAGCTGACGGGACCGAGTTCAGGAGCACCATTGAGCCTGCCTCCGTTTCTCTCCTCGATCATCGACTGGCTACGCGCCGGGTACCCCAACGGCGTGCCCGAGCAGGACTACGTCCCGCTGTTCGCTCTCCTCACCCGCCGACTGTCGGAGGAGGAGGTCAACCTGGTGACCGCAGCACTCGTCGAGTACGGCGACCTCCCGATCTCGAAGACCGACATCCAGGTCCTCATCACCAAGATCACCAACGAGATGCCGCTCGAGTCCGATGTCGACCGGGTTCGTTCACACCTCACCGCCGGTGGCTGGCCGCTCGCCGGCCCCCCGCTCGCCTGACCTTTCGAGCCGGCCGTGCAACCCCGTGACACCATCGGGGAGTGAGTTCGCTGCTGCATCCGCTCCCGATCCCGTCCGGTACTTGCGTGGAGTCGATCCTTCCGCAACTCGAGCAGACGCTTCGCGGCGACGGCCCGCCACTGTTGCCGCTGCCGGCGGACGACGATCGTGAGACGGCTCGACTGACCGACGCCTTGCGTCCCGGCGAACCGATCGACGACGTCCCCCACGCCGAGGACGTCGCGCTGGTGATGGCGACATCGGGTACGACGGGCGTCCCCAAGGGTGCGCTCCTGACCGCCCGCGCGCTGCGCGCCAGCGCCGAGGCGACGCACCACCGACTCGGGGGCCCCGGCGCGTGGCTCCTGGCACTGCCCGCGCATCACATCGCCGGGATGCAGGTGCTGCTCCGCGGGATCCTGGCCGGCACCGCACCGGCGGTGGTCGACGTGACGGAGGGGTTCGATCCGGCGGCGCTGCCTGCCGCGGTCGCGTCGATGGAGGGTTCGCGCCGCTACACGTCCCTCGTGCCCACCCAGCTGGTCAAGGCACTGGACCACCCGGAGGCCGCCGCCGCGCTGGCCCAACTCGACGCCGTCATGCTCGGTGGCGCAGCCACCCCGGCTCCCCTGTTGCGGCGGGCGCTGGACGCGGGGATTCGGGTCGTGCGCACGTACGGCATGAGCGAGACGTGCGGCGGATGCGTGTACGACGGCGTGCCGCTGGGCGGCGCGGACGTCCGGATCGCCGATGATTCCCGGGTTCTGCTCGGCGGCGCGATGATCGCGTCGGGCTACCGTGGGCTGCCCGGGCACCCGGCGTTCGCGGAGCCCGGCTGGTTCCGGACGGATGACGCCGGCAGCCTCACGGACGGGGTCCTCACGATCCACGGTCGTCTGGACGAGGGGATCTCGACGGGCGGCCTCACCGTCGTGCCGCAGGTGGTGGAAGCTGTGCTCGCCGAGCATCCGTCGGTGCGGGAATGCGCCGTCCTCGGGGTGGTCGACGAGCGCCTGGGTCAACGAGTGGTGGCGGCCATCGTTCCCGCCGACGGGTACACACCGACGGTGCGGGAACTGCGCGCCCACGTGAGTTCGACGCTCGACGCCACTGCAGCCCCCCGCGAGATCCGACTCGTCGACGCACTGCCGTTGCGGGGTCCCGGAAAGGTGGATCGCGAAGCACTGCGATCGGCGTGGAATACGCCGGATTCTCGCTCAGCGAACACCAACTTCCGTAGTCCGCACAGGTAGTTGAACAAGCAATTGAAAAGTCCAGACCCTACGCAGACCGTGACCGAATCGTTATAAATGACCCAAAGGCTCGAAACGGCTTCGGTTTCCGCTGATCAATTCATATTACCGACCGGTAAGAACTATTCTTAACAAACCCCCACCTGAGCAATTGCTTACTTTCGAACGGGCTACCTGTTGCAGAAAGTTGACGGAGGCCAGATGCTTTCGCAAGTGATCTTGGATGTCGGGGACCAGACGCCGCGGTCGCTCTTCGCATGAACGTATCGATCGAGGGGTTGTGAATGAACCACCGCGCACGAAATCTGCTCAGCCGCAGTGCCATCGGCCTGGCAGCTGCTGCCACCGTCGGGCTCGCGGCGCCAGGCCTGGCCGGTGCCACGCCGGCTGTGAAGGCGCCGAGCGTCAAGGCGTCCGTCACCGGCAACACCATTGCGGTCACGGTGCAGAACACCAACACCGACTCGACCGTGAAGTGCGGAGCGGCGGTTGTGCTCGCATCGAAGGTCGGCGAACTCGAGGCGGACCCCTCGAAGCTCTTCACTCCCGGTTTCGCGGCCTACCGGACGCCACCCTCTGAGCGCGTCGCGGCGTCCAGCACCGCCACGTTCACCACGCCGGACCTGAACAACGGTGTGTACGCGGCCCTCGCCGAGTGCGCGTCGACCGCGAACCCGGCAGACGCCGCGGTGAGCAAGGCTCAGGTCGTCACGCTCCCGGGCGACGCCTTCCTCGGCAGCCTCCAGAACGGCGCGTTCGAGAACATCATCGATTTCATCACGACAGGCGCATTCGACAGCCTGATCGACGCCCTCGCCGCCGGCTCTTCGCAGCCCGCCCCGTAGGGATCACCCAGTCGTGCGCGGCGGGTCGGACACCAGTCGGGGATGTCCGAACCGCCGCGCATTCTTGTTTCCGCAGTGACGTTTCCGCAGAACGGTACGTTTGTACCGATCTGATTGTTCCGATTTGCTTGCCAGAAACGAGTTCACCGTCGATGCTGTCCCACAGGTGATCTTGATCGAGGGCTTGTTTGTCGAACCTTCGGTCCGAACGCCTCTCCCCTACCACCCCGAAAGGCCCCGACCATGCGTACCCACGCCACTGCCGTCCTGACTCGCGCCGCCGCCGGAATTGCGGTTGCAGCCACCGCCGCTCTCGCCGCTCCTTCGCTGGCGTCGGCCGAGACCACACCGCTCGTGCCGCCGACGATGGCGACAACGGTCGACGGCAACATCGTTTCCGTCGAGCTCACGAACCCGAACCTGGATCCGGTCAGCGGGTGCACCGCAGTCGCCATCGACTCGGCCAAGATGCCTGCGCTGGTGGATGATCCGGCCAAGTTCTTCGAGCCCGGCTTCGTGTCCTGGACCAGCGGCATCGACGGCGCAACGGCCGGCCAGACCAAGACCTACACCACCCCGGCGCTGAGCGACGGCATCTACGCCTTCATCGGCGGATGCGTTTCGGCGATCGATCCCGCGCAGCCCGCCCTCGGCGACCCGCAGCTCGTCACGATCGGCAACCCGCTCGGAAGCCTCGGCGACCTCGGCGGCCTCACCGGAAGCCTCGGCGACCTCGATCTCGGCGCACTGCTCGGCGGCCTGCTCGGCTGACCGAAGCCTCTGAGGAAAGAGCCGCGGTGCAATGCGCACCGCGGCTCTTTCGCGTCGTGCAAGCGTCGTGCAAGGGCGCCGCAAGCGAGCACCCGCACGGTGGTGACATGAAACTCGACACCTCACCCCCGGCCATCGAGGCCGTCGGGCTCGTCAAGACCTTCGGGCAGCAGCGCGCGGTGGACGGCGTCAGCCTGACCGTGCCCACTGGTTCGGTCTACGGCGTGCTCGGCCCCAACGGCGCCGGTAAGACGACGACGGTGCGCATGCTCGCGACACTCCTCCGCCCCGACGGCGGCGAGGCCCGCATCTTCGGCCGCGACGTCGTTCGCGAATCGACGGCGGTCCGCTCCCTCGTCGGAGTCACCGGGCAGTACGCCTCGGTCGACGAGGATCTCACCGCCACCGAGAACCTCGTGATCTTCTCGCGGCTCCTCGGCCTCGGGCGCGCCGAGGCCAGGCGCAAGTCCGTCGAACTCCTCGAGGAATTCGGGCTCACCGAGGCCGCGACGAAGCCGTTGAAGAACTTCTCCGGTGGCATGCGCCGACGCCTCGACCTGGCCGCCAGCCTCATCGCGCGTCCCCCGCTGCTCTTCCTCGACGAGCCCACCACCGGTCTCGACCCTCGCACCCGCGCTCAGATGTGGGACACCATCCGTCGGCTCGTCGCCGAGGGCTCGACGGTGCTGCTCACCACGCAGTATCTCGACGAGGCCGACCAACTCGCGGACCGGATCGCGGTGATCGACCACGGGCGTGTGATCGCCGACGGCACCGCCGACGAACTGAAGGCGTCCGTGGGCGTGTCCTCGCTGCAGCTCACGCTCGCCGACCGCACTCGGACCGAGGAGGCCCGCACGGTGATCGCTGCGGCGCTCGATACGCCAGCGGCCGTCACCCCCGAGTCGGGACGCATCACCGCCCCGATGACTGACCCGTCGGTGACCGCGGATCTACTTCTGCGCCTGCGTGATCACGGCATCGCGGTCGATGAGATCACCGTCTCCAAGCCGAGCCTCGACGAGGTGTTCCTCACCATCACCGGACACGACGCCGGCGAATCCGATCGGAGCGTCGCATGACCACCACCCTCACCTCACCCACGCGCTCGACCGGTACTCGTACGGTCGAGGCCACCGAGCGGATCACCTTCCGCGACTCCGTCGCGCACACCTTCACGATGGCGTACCGCGGGATCCTGAAGATCAAGCACAACCCCGAGCAACTGTTCGACGTCGTGATCCAGCCGGTGATCTTCACCTTCATGTTCACGTACATCTTCGGCGGCGCGGTCGCCGGCGACGTGCAGTCGTACCTGCCGATCATCATCCCCGGCATCCTGGTCCAGACCGTGATCACGGCATCGATCGTCACCGGGACCCAGTTGCGCGAGGACATGGACAAGGGCGTCTTCGACCGGTTCAAATCGCTGCCGATAGCCCGGATCGCTCCCCTGTCGGGAGCACTGCTCGCCGACGTGGTCCGGTACGCGATCGCGACCACCATCACGATCGGTGTCGGCATCGCGATGGGCTACCGCCCGAGTGGCGGGTTCGTCGGCGTGGTGTGCGCGGCGCTGCTGATCATGGTGTGCGCGTTCGCGATCAGCTGGATCTTCGCCCTCATGGGTGTGCTGATGAGCAAGGCGTCCGCGGTTCAGGGTGTCTCGATGATGATCCTGTTCCCGCTCACCTTCATGTCGAACGCCTTCGTCCCCTCGGACACGATGCCGGGGTGGATGCAGGCCTTCGTCGACGTCAACCCGGTGTCACACCTGGTGACCGCGGTCCGCGAACTCGCGAACGACGGCCACTTCGGTATCCACGCCGTGTATGCGCTGGTCGGCGCGGCCATCATCGTCGCGATCATGGCGCCGCTGACGGTGCACACCTACATGCGCAAGGCCTGACGCGTCACCTCTCGGTCGTCGAGAAAAGCTCGAGAATCTCCGTACGTGCGGCGGCGCGTGGCATCCCCGAGACGGATGTCAGCGCCGCCGCGACGGCGTCCTTGCCGAGCGCATCCGTCGCCAGCGCCAGATGTCGCTTCAAGCTCATCGATGGATAGTCTTGGCGCGCATTTATTCTCGCCGCGAGCGCGAGTAGCTTCACCCCGCGTTCGACGTCACGACCGGTGGCGACGGCGAAGCTACCGACGGCGCACGCGACCGCCCCGGTCTGCGGCAGATCCGGGTATCCGCGGGAGCCGAGGCGCGCCGTCGCGGTCGCCTCCAGTCGACGTGCAAGATCGGCGACCAGTTCCGGACGCCCCGCGAGCACGTGCGCATCCACGGCGGCGGAGACCACCATGATCTCGAACGGATCCGCCGGGAGATCACCTTCGAGATCGCCGGCTTGCCCGGCCGCGCGGCGATACTCGGCCAGTCCCCGATCGACGGCGCCCACAGCCAGATCAGCCTCCGCGGTGCTCGCCGACAACGCTGCCTGGTTGTTCGTGGCGTGATCGCTGTTGGCACTGCTGCCCTGTGCGCTCGCGTGCAGCGGGACGAGCGCCGCGAGTTCGGCGCGAGCGTCGGCGATCCTGTTTGCACCGACGAGCGCTGCAATCATGTATCCGCGCACCTGCAGGCTCTCGTCGTACAGGTGCATCCCCCACAGGATCTCGGCGGAGCGCCTGTAGTACGCCACCGCTTCGTCGTACCGCGCGGACTGGGAGTGCAGGCTGCCGAGGTGCTGACACACCATCGCCAGGCCCCAACTGTCGTTCCGTTCCTCCGCCAGGGCGAGCGCCTGGCGTGCGTCGGACTCCGAGCCGAACAGGTCGCCGATGTTCTCCCGCAGATTGGCGCGCGCGATCAACGCGGTGCTGCGTGCGCCGGGATCGGTCGAGCGCACCGCCGTCGCGAGCATCCGCGCCAGACCGCGCCCCGAACCGGGAACGAGCATCAGGCCGACGTTGACGCGCGACTGCCCGCTGATGTCGTCGCGGGCGGCGAGTAGTCGTCGTAGCCGCGTGCGGGCAACCGCGACCGAGCGGAGATTGCCTCCCATCGCCATATGGGTGGCGGCGAGCACGTATGCCGACGCCAGGTGATCACCGGGTACGTCCTCGGAGACGAGGCCGGAATCGTCGAGTTCGAGCACCCGCGGAACCCAGGTGAAGACCTCCGAGTGCGCGCCGCGAAATGCCCACATGCCGCCGAGTACGGGGAAAATCGTGAAGACCGCGCGAACGAGCTTTTCCGACAGCGCGTATCGCAGCACCGCGAGCAGGTTGTCGTGCTCGGCCTCGACACGGTGCGCCGCCGCCACCTGGCGGCCGGACATGAAGTCGTGGAACACTTCCCGAGAGAACTGCTCCGCCCAGTCGACCGTTCGCCCAAGGACCTCGGCTGTCTCCTCCGGGCCCGACTGCTCCTCGCCGAACTCCCGCACGGTCTCGAGCATGTGGTAGCGCAGCCCCAGCGCGTCGGAACCCTCCGGCGGTTCGACGACCGACAGCATCGACTGGTTGACCAGGCCCTCGAGGGCATCGGCAACATCGACGACCTCACCCCATTGCGCGACGGTCATCGCGGCGTCGTACGTGAATCCGGCCGGGAATCTGCACATTCGGCGCAACGCCGCCCGCTGTGGCTCCTCCAGCAGGTCCCAGCTCCAGTCGATGACCGCGCGCAGCGTGCGATGACGTTCGGGGGACGTGCGGTCGCCCGAACGCAGCAACGCGAACCTGTCGACGAGTCGGGAATTGATCTCCTCGACGCTCATCGTGCGTACCCGGGCCGCCGCCAGTTCGATGGCGAGCGGCAGGCCGTCGAGTGTGCGGCAGAGGCGCTCCACCTCGTCGCTGTTCAGGCGCACCGACGGGCGCACTGCGAGGGCCCGCGACCGGAACAGCTCGGTTGCCGGCGAACCGTCGTCGTCGATCGCCAACGGCGGCAACGGATACACCGCCTCCGCGGTGATCGCCATCGGCGCACGACTGGTAGCGAGCACCGTCAGGTGAGGACTCGCGGCGATCAGATCGGACACCACGTCCGCGACGTCGTCGATCAGGTGCTCGCAGTTGTCGAGAATCAGCAGGGACGGGCGCGCCGACAGTGCGTCACGCAGGCGTTGGCGTGCGTCGTGGATACGGGTGCGGGTGAGCGCTCCGGGCGTGAGGTCGGCCTCGCTGAGACCGAGTGTGCCGCTGATCGCAGCGATGAGGTCCTCGCCGCTGCGCAGTGGCGCCAGTTCGACGAGTGTCACCGGCATCCGGGTCGCCACCTCCCGACCCAGCGCGTGCGCCACCCGGGTCTTACCCGTGCCACCCGGACCCAGGACCGTCGCGACACGCGACGACACCAACAGCAGTTCGAGCGCCGCGAGATCCGTCTTGCGTCCGAGCAGGCGGTTGGGCGCAGCGCGGAGTCCGATCGTGTTGGGCAGCGACCGGATCGACGGCTCGGCCTCGCGCGGCGCACTGTCACCGGTGGTGGTGGTGGAAGTCCGGTGTTCACCGCGGAGGATCGTGGCATTGAGATCGACCAGCCGGGCGGACGGGTCGACACCCAGACGGTCGGCGAGCCGGGCACGCAGGCCCGCGAACACCTCCAGCGCCTCGTTCGCCCGTCCCGCGCCGTGCAGACATTCCATGAGCAGCGCGTGTGCCCCCTCGTCGAGCGGCGACACGCCCGCTGCCGCCCGCGCGATCGGCAATGCGCCGTCGTAGTCACCTGCGGCGACGAGGGCCGCGAGTTCGACGGCGTCGAGCGCACCCCGGTACCCGGCCGCCTCGGTCGCCAAATCGTTCGCGAGGTCGCCTTCGGGCAGGTCGGCGCCGGGCTCGCCGCGCCACAGTGCGCGGGCCCGACGGACCGCGTCGAGGGCGCCCCGCTGGTCGCCGTCCGCATGGCGCTGTCCGGCCTCCCGGGCCAGCCCGCGGGCCCGCGCCAGGTCCACCTGCCCGGACTCGAGCGTCAGGCGGTAGCCGGCCGGACCGGCCTCGATGGCACCGTCGGGCAGCGCCGAACGGAGCCGGGAGATCTGAGTGTGGAGGGCATTGGCGGGCGCCCGGGGCGGAGAATCGCCCCACACGTCCTCGACGAGTGCCGCCGCGCTGCGACTGTGCCCCGGACGTCGCGCGAGGGCCACCAGGAGGCTGCGCGCCCGCGGGCCGGGCAGCGAAACCAGGGCGTCGTCGCGCCACGTGGAAACCGCACCCAGCAGCGCCACCACGACCGGCGGCTCCGCGGGCGCCGACGTCTGGGAAAGGCTCGTCACGGTGTGCACCGGCGCCAAGCCTATGGGAGTTGCCGAACGCGCGGCCACCCGATCGGGCGGAGGGTGAAAGGATCTGCCCATGGCATCTGTGTCCCAGTGGATCGAGGGCGCGCGCCCGCGCACCCTCCCGAACGCGATCGCACCGGTTTTCGCCGGTACCGGCGCGGCCGCGTCGCTCGACGCCGCGGTGTGGTGGAAGGCGCTACTCGCGCTGATCGTCTCGCTCGCGCTGATCGTCGGAGTGAACTTCGCCAACGACTACTCGGACGGCATCCGAGGCACCGACGACGACCGGGTGGGCCCGCTGCGCCTCGTCGGCTCGGGGCTGGCGTCTCCCGGTTCGGTGAAAGCCGCCGCGATGGGCTGTTTCGCGGTGGCCGCGGTGGCCGGCGTGGCCCTGGCGCTCGTGTCGGCGTGGTGGCTGATCCTCGTCGGCGCGGTGTGCATCCTCGGGGCCTGGTACTACACGGGCGGCAAGAAGCCGTACGGCTACAGCGGTTTCGGTGAGATCGCGGTGTTCGTGTTCTTCGGTCTGGTCGCGGTGCTGGGCACCGAGTTCGTCCAAGCCGACCGCATCGACTGGGCGGGACTGCTCGCGGCGATCGCGGTGGGCTCGTACTCGAGCGCGGTGCTGGTGGCGAACAATCTGCGCGACATCCCGACCGACACCGAGTCCGGGAAGATCACGCTCGCAGTCACACTGGGCGACGCCCGCACCCGTGCGCTGCACCTCGTTCTGCTCGTCGTGCCGTTCGTGGTAACGCTCGCGCTCGTCGTGCGGACGCCGTGGGCCCTCGTCGGTCTCCTCGCGCTGCCGTTGGCGGTCAAGGCCAACGCCCCCGTGCGCAGCGGTGGCCGCGGCCCGGCACTGATCCCCGCCCTCGCGGTGACGGGACAGTCGATGCTGGTGTGGGCCACGGCCACCGGCCTCGCGCTAGGCCTCGGCTGAGTCCTGGTTGCGCCCGGCGCGGTGCCCGAGCACGTTGACGACCTTGCCGTCCGGATCGCGGACGAAGAATCGTCGCACGCCCCACTCCTCGTCCTGCAGCGGATGGACGATGTCCGCACCGCGGGCGACCATCGCTGCATGAACGGCGTCCACGTCGTCGACCTCGATACTCATGTCGGGGTGGACCGGCGCGGTTGCATCGTCGACCAGGAACGTCACCTGGGCAGTGGGATTCGACGGTGACGCCATCGTCATCACCCATCCCTGGTTCATCACCAGGGCGAACCCGAGGGCCCCGTAGAACTCACGACTCTCGTCGAGTGACCGCGCGTGGATGTCGGGGACGACCCGCCTGATCGTCATGTCACTTCTTGTCGGGGACGATAGCGCTGAGCACGAAGTTCACCACCGAGATGATGAGCGCGCCCCACACCGCGGTCCAGAACCCGTCGACGCTCAGGCCCCACTCGGTCTGCGAACTGATCCACGACGTCAGCATCAGCATCAGTGCGTTGATCACCAGCGTGAACAGGCCCAGCGTGAGGATGAGCAGCGGCAACGACAGCAGTTGGACGATCGGCTTCACGAACGCATTCACCACCGTGAAGACCAGGGCGATGCCGAGGACGATCAGAATGTCGGTGCCGGTGCCCTCGCCCGAATCGGCGACGGTGATACCGCTCACCCACTGCGATGCGAGCCAGATGGCGACCGCATTGATCACCAGGCGTATCAGGAATGTCATGCCCTCATGCTGGCACGGATCGCGCAACCGGGAGAACCCGTGCCGCAGTCGTCACTCTCGGCGAATGAGGCTGGCATTCAGGCGCAGACGCTCGTGCAGCAGATGCTCGACGGCATCGATCTCGTCGGCCGAGCAGTCGAGCAGGATCTTGACCTCGACGTCCCGCTTCGTCAGGTCTGCGGTCAGGACGATACCGACGATCCCCGCCCCGGACGCCGATCCTCGGAACACGTCGACGCCCTCCCCGTCGCCCCCACCCGTGCCCTCGAGATACCCGTAGTCGATCGGATAAACCACCTCGGGAAACCGCGGATGTGCACTGCCACTGGGCCGGTCGATGCGCAGTGACGCGCTGGCGACGAGTCGGTCGAGCGCCGAGAAGAATGCGTGCATCCCCTGCTCCATACTCACAGCCTGCCACGAGCGCACCGGACCGAACGGCGGAACCGGCCGACCCGGCACCCGTTCGACCGACACCGAAACGTGACCAATGCCGGGAACCGTAAATCACGCAGATCCCACCCAATCCCGACAATGCCCGGATAACATCCAGCCATGACCGCGCGCCGCGCCAATTGGCTGATGGCCGTCTGCGCGGGAGTGTTGTTGATCTCGGTCGGCGTGGTGGCCGGCCGAGTCGCAGTCGGGGACGACGCCTCCGCACGGGCAGGCCGGGAGTACGGCTCGAATCAAGCCGTGATGTACAGACAGATCAACCATGCCGACCCGAGCGACAACGACTTGCTCGAGTGGTGCCACGAGGGCGCGAAACTGTCGGCCGACACCCAGATCTGGTATCGGGGCGGCGTCATTCAGGTGGGGGAACTCGATCGTCAGCGCTTCGCCGACGGCTGTTTCGAGTCCTACCGCGACGGCGTGCGCTGACCGCTCGACCGGACGGCGATCGCGCCGTCGACCGCGGCTTGGAGATCGGCTGCGACGACGCGGGTGATCGCCATGGGCGTCGCCGGAAGGTCGACGACAGGGCACGAGACGAAGACGTCGGCCGGGGCGTCCGGACGGTAGCTGATCCCGAGGCTGAGCAGCGTCGGTTCCGACCCGAGTTTGCGCGCCTTCACCGCGATGTGCCCGACGCCGCTGTTGATTCGCTGGACGATCGCCGGATCACCGTCGTTGCACGTGCCCTCGGGAAAGATCGCAAGGACGTCGCCTCGATGTAGCCGTTCTGCCGAGACGTCCATCATGGCGCGGCCCGCGTCGGCCACGGCCCGCATGCCGTGGTCCTTGCCCCGGAAGACCGGGATCGAGCCCATCATGTCGATCTTGCGGCGCATCGACGGATCGACGAACAGTTCGTCCTTCGCGAGCACCCGGGTACGGCCGATGGCGCGGCGCAACGGCGTCCGCCACGCGGTCGCCGCGAGCGTGTACTGGTCGCGGTCCGTGAGGTGGTTGGCGACGACGATCAGCCGGGTCCCGGCCCGCAGCAGGTCCTGCAACTGGCGTCGGGCGCCGTCGGCGTAGCGGATCTGCGGGCGGAAGCGTGCCGCGAGGGCGGCGTACGCGGCGCTCGCGAGGAACCGGTTCTGCTGGTGATCCAGGTAGAAGCGATACACGGTCTCGTAATTCTCGAGCGTCACTTCGGGCCTGGTCATGGCGCGCCTCTCGTTCGGATGCCCCCCGTCCGATCCCCAACGGTACACAACCTACGGAACCGTAGGTTGTGTACCGCTGGGGCGCGCGATCAGTGCAGTCGTGCCCGGAACGCCGCGACGAGGGCGGGCAGTGCGGCCTCGGCGGCCTCCGGATCGGGATCGATCCCGGCGACCGCCATCATCAGGTCTGTCGCCCCGCTAGCGACGAGCGCCGCAGCGCCGTCCATCGTCCGGTCGAGGTCGATCGAACCGTCCGCGGACCGCTCCACGACGAGCCTGCCGCGCACCTGCAACTCGCTCGGGTCGCGACCGGCGTCCCCGAAACTGCGCCGAAGCAACGCCGTTCCCGCCGCGACGTCCTCGTTGGTGGCACCCATGATCGGGATCCAGCCGTCGCCCCACGTCGTCACCCGCCGCACGACCGGCTTCGACAGCGAACCGGACACCCAGATCGGGATGTTCCGGCCCGGCGCGGGACGGGGCGAGCAGTAGGCGTCGTCGAACGACAGGCTGGGCGTCGACACCGATGCCGGCCCGCCCGCCCACAGCGCGCGGCACGCCGCGAGGGTGTCGTCGAGCAGCGGACCACGCTTCGCGAAGTCCAGCCCCACGGCCTCGTACTCCCTTGCCTGCCAACCTGTTCCGACACCCAGATCGAGACGGCCCCCCGAGATCAGGTCGAGCGTCGCGGCGGTCTTCGCGAGCACCGCACCGCCGCGCAGCGCCGCGATCACGATGCCGGTACCCAGGCGCACCCGCTCGGTCTTGCCGGCCAGCAGCGCCAGCATCGTCAGCGGCTCGAGCCAGACCGCGTCGGGTTCGGTAGGGAACGCCGACCACGTGTAGCCCGACGTGTCCGAGCCCATCACCACATGGTCGGTGACCATGACACGGTCGACGCCGGCCCGGTCCGCGGCGACACAAAAACTTACGAACCGGCCGTAATCATCTTGTGCGAGTAGGGAACCGAAGTTGGGGACATTGATACTCAGAGTCGGCTTGTCGACAGACACGATCGACCTTTCGGCGCAGTAGGGCAAGGGTTCTCGATCACGGATTGCGGGGACGGTTGGTCCAGCCGCCCTCGGGCTTCGGGAACCATCCACCGGCAGCGAACGTGCCGCCGTCGACGTGCACCGTGGTGCCCGTCGTGTAGCGGCCGAGATCCGAGGCCAGGAACAGCGCGGCGCCGGCGACGTCGTCGGGCTGGCCGGGTCCGCCCAGCGGTGCCCACATGGGCCACTTCGCCCACTCCTCCTCCGACAGCCACTCCGTGTAGGGCACCTGGACGGACTCGATGAGATCGGGCGCGATCGCGTTCACCCGGACGCCGATGCGCCCCACCTCGACCGCGAGGCTGCGGCTGAAGTGGGTGACCGCCGCCTTGTACGCCGCGTACACCGAGTGTCCCGGGATCGCCCGATGCGCCTCGACCGTCGTGAGGTTCACGATCGAGCCGCCGCGTCCGCGCTCGGCCATCCCCGGCAACACCGCGTGTGTGACGCGCAGGACGTGATCGAGGTTGATCCCACCGATCTCCGCCCAGAACTCCGGGTCCGTCTCCGCGAACGGGCGCGGAGGGCGCAGGAAGTGTCCGACATTGTTCACCAGGACGTCGGGAGCGAACTCGACGATCCGCGCGGGCACCACGGGGGCGAGGACGTCGTAGGACAGGGCCTCGATCGCTCCACCGGCGGCCGGGTCGAACTCGAGCGCGCGCACCGCGTCGACGTCGATGTCGGCGACCAGGACCTCGGCCCCGTGTGCGGCGAACGAACGCGCGATCGCGGCGCCGATGCCGTGCGCACCGCCGGTGACGATCGCCCGCTGGCCCGCGAGCAGCGGCCCGGGACTGAACGCAGGCCGGCCCGACTGCGTGACTTCTGACGACACGATTCCTCCTCGATTGACGAACGGGCACCTGGCCCGATGTCACACGCGTTCAGTCGAACTGGACCCATGCGACATTCGGCCATGATCGGTCGGGTGCGGCGAGCCGGGCAGGGGCTTTCCCGCCTATCGAGAAACGTGCCCCGTGGGGGTTCTCACGACGGGCCCGGAAGCTGGCTGTCGTAGCCTCGAATCGAAGGATCACGACACTGAACTGGAGAACCCCACGATGCTGAACAAGACCGCCACCTCCGCCCTCGCCGCAGCCGGACTCGTCGGCGGCTATGCCGTTGCACGACAGACCGGAAACCGCCAGCTCGGCGGAGTGGTGCTCGCAGCGGTCGGCGGCGTCTGCGCCTACAACTGGACCAAGAGCTCGGGGCCCGGCCGCGCCGCAGCCCTGCTCGGCACGTACGTCGGCGCGTTCGGTGGCTCACACCCGCTGGCCAAGAAGATCGGCGCGTGGCAGTCCGTCGGCGTCGTCGCGGCCGGTACCGCGATCGCGTCGCAGGTCATCTCGCAGTCGCCTCGGAGCTGAGGGTTGATCCGTCTCGCCGAGCCCACCGACCTGCAGTATCTGCCTGCGATCGATGTTGCGGCGGGAGCGGTGTTCCGTGACGCGGGCATGGAGGCCGTCGCCGACGACGAACCCCCTCCGCTCGCGCTGTTCGAGTCGCATCTCGCGGAGGGCCATCTCTGGGTGTGGGGTCGGCGCAAGCAGGCTCCGGCCGCCTTCTGCCTCGTCGACGTGGTCGACGGCACCGCGCACCTCGAACAGATCTCGGTGGATCCGAGCCACGCCCGACGCGGCATCGGCGCAGCCCTGATCGACCACCTCGACGGGTGGGCACGCGATCGGGGTCTGCCCGAGGTGACGCTCACGACCTTCCGTGACGTGCCGTGGAGCGCGCCGTACTACGCGCGCCTCGGGTTCACCGTGGTCGCGGACGAGGACCTCGGCCCCGGCCTGCGCGCGATCCGGGAAGCCGAAGCCGAACGAGGCCTCGACCGCTGGCCCCGGGTCGTGATGACCCGCCACGTGCCGATCGAGGCACCGGCCCCCGCGATCCCGGAGGACCGCGAGGACAGCTAGTCCGTCCAGCGACCGGTCGCGGTGAACTCGGCGAGCACCGCGGCCGGTCCGGTCAGGTCGATGCCCTCCGACGCGACCCAGTCGTCGTCGAAGTAGGTGCCGGCGTAGCGCTCGCCGCCGTCGCACAGCAACGTCACGATGCTGCCGCTGCGACCCTGCGCGAGCATCTCGGCGACGAGCCCGAACGCCCCCCACAGATTGGTGCCGGTCGAGCCGCCCACCTTGCGTCCCAGTACCTCGCTGGCGTGACGCATCGCGGCGATCGACCCGGCGTCCGGCACCTTCACCATCCGGTCGATGACCTGGCCGATGAATGACGGCTCGACGCGCGGCCGACCGATCCCCTCGATCCGGGAGCCGCGCTCGGACGTCGAGACGGCCGTGCAGTCGTCGCATCGCCATGCGTCGAAGAACACGGAGTTCTCCGGGTCGACGACGCACAATCCGGTATCGAGCTTGCGATACCGCAGGAACCGCCCGATCGTCGCGCCCGTGCCACCGGTGCCCGCACCCACGACGATCCACTCCGGGATCGGATGATCTTCCTGCTGGAGCTGAGTGAAGATGCTCTCGGCGATGTTGTTGTTTCCACGCCAGTCGGTGGCGCGTTCGGCGTGAGTGAACTGGTCCATGTAGTGACCGCCGGTCTCGGCGGCCAGGCGCTGCGACTCCGCGTAGATGAGCGACGAATCATCGACGAAATGGCAGCGGCCACCCTGGGCCTCGATGAGTGCGACCTTGGCAGGACTGGTGCTCGCGGGCATCACCGCGACGAACTCCAACCCGAGCAGCTTGGCGAAGTACGCCTCACTGACGGCCGTCGAACCGGACGACGCCTCGATCACCGTCGTGTTCTCGCCCACCCAGCCGTTGCAGATCGAGTAGAGGAACAACGAGCGCGCCAACCGGTGCTTGAGGCTGCCGGTGATGTGAGTGGACTCGTCTTTGAGGTAGAGCTGGACGTTCCACTCCGCCGGCAGCGGATACCGCAAGAGATGGGTGTCGGCGCTGCGTTGTGCGTCGGCCTCGATGAGACGGACAGCGTTGTCGACCCAGGCCCGCGAGCCCCTGCGGTCGAGGACCGTCGTCACCGGTTCCGGTCCTCACCCCGCAGCTTGGCCTGCAAATCGGCCTTGTCGGCTCGGCGCTGCGCGTCGACCGAGGCGATGTCCAGGTTGACGCGCTTGCGGAGCTTCGCGAAGAGGACGAGCGACAGAGGCAGCGCGATGAGCACCGCGAAGATGGCCCCCACCAGTAGCGGGACGTCGACTCCGAACGCCTTTCCGCCGAAGACGATGACGACCGCGAGCACGACCACCAGACCGAGTCGCGCCACGGAATAGAGGGCGACGTCGCCGACGAGGCGTCCGGTCGTGACCGTGCCGGGGCCGCCGGCTGTCGTCGAAGCCTGGTCGGGACGGTTCTGCGCTGCATCACTCACACGACCAGGGTACCGATCGCCCTACGACGTCCTGCGGGAACGCCGGTTGACTGCGACCGAGGCCACCGGCCTCAGAAGACGAGCGGCAGGACACCGGGGCCGAGGTTGTTGAATGTCGACCCCCAGTCGACGACGCCGAACGTCGCCATGAGGTTGCCCCAGTTGCCCGTCACCACCGCGTTGCCGATGGTCGCGCCCTGCTGGAACGCCTGATACAGGGCTTGAATGACTGTCGCGCCGGCGTTGGGGCCGATGAATCCGGTGATCATGGGTCCTCCTTCGTTCCTCGACGGGTGCTCCTCATGCCGGTGGGGGTACCACCGGGACGGTGTTGCTGAAGGTCGAGCCGAGATTCAGGGTTCCGATCGTCGTCACGACATTGACGAGCCCACTGGTCAAGCCCGTCATGATCGCGTTTCCGAATGTCGCGCCCTGCTGGAACGCCCAGTAGACGCTGTCGATGACATTCGTTCCGATCAACGGACCGAGATTCTCAGCGATCATGCACATCCCCCTCCCGGCTCGTGCAATCACGAGCCTCCGCAGCACGAGCCACAGCAGCACGAGCCACAGCAGACGGTTCCGCGATGCGAGATCCCACGCGGATTCTCGGTGCTCCACCCCAGCTGTCGGGCTCGACTTCCGTCCGAATTCAGAATCCGGTGACGGTGTCGGATGTCCGGTCGGACCTACTCGGGCCTGGGCAGACAGGGCTCACCATAGGGGCAGCCAGCGCCGTTCGTCCCGGGATTGCCGATTACCGGAACCACCTTGATCATTAGCGGCCCGAGTAGTCCGATTTGTCTATTACCTCCGCTTTACCAACTTTAGATCGTTCGAGTACCTGGGGGGTTGAGTGCCACTATGTCGAAGCCGGTCGACAAACGAACCGGTCCCGAATCTCCCCCCGGCCGACCACCACGGTGGGCCCCGAACCTTGGAGGATCGATGAGCGCACCCACCTATAACGGCGCCAAGGAAGCCCTGCTGACCCCAGGCCAGGTCGCCGCACTGTTCCATGTCGACCCCAAGACCGTCACCCGTTGGGCGCACGCAGGCCGGCTCGGATCGCTGCGTACCCCCGGAGGCCACCGGAGGTTCCGGGAGGCCGAGGTGATGGCACTCCTCTCCTCGCTGACCACCGAGGCGCATCACAGCTAGACCGGACGTCCGGACGGGACGTCGGGTGGATACCGGGACGACCCGGACGCGGTTACCCTCGTAGTCAGGAGGTGCACCGTGATCTACCTACTGGCGTTCATCGGCCTGGTGACGCTTGCAGTCCTGTTCTGGAAGGCGTTCGGGCCCACTGCCACCCCCGCAGCACGCGGCGGCGGTCGTGGAACCAGGAGTGGCGGCGGAGCCGTAGGCCCCGACGACGACCCCGAGTTCCTGTGGCGCGTGGATCGCGAGAACCACCGCAGGCACTCCGACCGGCCGGGTAGCGATACCCCGACGGACCCGGACAACTAGGCCGCGCAGGATGTGACCCGCACAGGGTATGAAATTGGAACGGGCCGCTGTCGATGACAGCGGCCCGTTCCATTTCGTCCCCATGGAGTGTTTGTCTCCGTGAGTGTTGGCTCCGTGAGTCTTGTCTCCGTGAGTGTTGGCTCCGGTCGGATCAGGTGAGTCCGGCGTACGAGTGCAGGCCCGAGACCACCATGTTGATGATGAACAGGTTGAACAGCATCGCCACGAAGCCGGCGACGTTGATCCATGCAGCCTTGGTGTCGCGCCACCCCGACGTCGCACGGGCGTGCAGGTAAGCGGCGTAGATGACCCACGCGATGAACGACACCGTCTCCTTGGGATCCCAGCCCCAGAACCGGCCCCAGGCCGCCTCGGCCCAGATCGCGCCGAGAATGATGCCGGCGCCGAACAGCGGGAAAGCGACGATCGTCGACTTGTAGGCGAGCCGGTCGAGGGTCTCGGCGTCGGGCAGACGCTGCGCGATCTTGCCGAACGCGCCCGTGCCCTCGTCGCCCGCAGGGTGCTTCATGCGGTAGAGGAACAGCAGGCTGGCGACGCCCGAGACCAGGAAGATACCGCTGCTCACGCTGATGATCGTCACGTGGATCGGCAACCAGAACGAACGCAGTGCGGGCACCACGGGCGCCGCGTCGGCGTACAGCACGGTCGCCGCGAGGAACATCAGGACGAGGACCGGCACCATCATGAATGCCCAGAGGTCGGCGGTCTTGCGCAGTGCCACCAGACCGGCGAGGACAGCCGCAGCACACGCCATCGACACGAACTCGTACATGTTGCCGAGAGGGAATCGCTCGGTGGCGAATCCACGCAACACGATCGAGGCGACCTGGAGCACGGCGCCGACGACCAACAGGGCGTAGCCCATGCCGCCGAGCCTCTCGGACCAGGTCTTGCCGGGCTCTTCGGCCACCCTGCCCGGCACGCGTGCCGCGGCATCGGCAGCACCGCCACCCGCCGCGACGAGTTCGCGGTCCTGGACCGCGCGGGCACGCATCGAGGCGTACCGCGCGATCAGCAGCACCGTCGCGAGCGCGTAGATCGCGAAGGCCGATTCGAACGACCAGTCGCTGTAGCGAGCGAGTGTCTCGTTGATCGTCATAGTCATCTCCTGCGCGTGGTGCGCTCGTCGTCCAGCAGTCGGGTGCACAAGCGATCGAACTCGTCGCCCCAACCGGCCTGGTCGGTCCTGGCGAGTCCGCCGAGCTCTACTACGGTATGTCGTTCACCCTCGGCCAATGTAGCCGACATGGTGTCGGCATCCTTTCCAGGGAGTGCCCCGGGGCCGCTCGTGGGATATATCCGGACCCACACGCGGCGTCGCTTGATGACCAGCGAGACCAGCAGTCCGCCCATCATCACGATCGCCGACACCAGCACCCACTGCTGCGCCGGATCGTGCGAGACCTGCAGGTTCACGAAGTCGACAGCACCGTCGAACCGGACCTGGGTGCCGTCGGCGAGGGTCTTCGACTCGCCCGGGAACAGGTTCACCCGCTCCTGCTTGACCAGTCGGCCCTGGTTGATCAGTTCCTTGTTCAGCGAGAACAGGCTCTGCGGGTTGCCCGTGTCGAGTCCGGTGTCGCCCTTGTAGACATCGATCGCGACGGCCGGATCGTTCATCGCCGGGTAGCTCGACGACAGCAGATTCCCGTGGAACAGCGCCGTGGGTGCGAACAAACCTTCGATCGCGATCTGGTTCTTGCGGCGCTCGTCCTCGTCGGAGTACATGCCACCGGGCGGGTCGAAACGCATCGCGCCACTGGACAGGAAGGTCGTCGCATCGTCCGGCCGCCACTGCAGCGTCTCGGTGCGGGTCTCCCCGTTGGGGAAGGTCACCGTGAACGTCGGCGCGTAGCCGTGGCCCTGCAGGTAGACGCGGTCACCCGCGACTCGCAGCGGGTGGTTGACCTTGATCTGGGTGTCGCGCCAGACGTTGTCCGTCAGGTCGTCGCCCACCTGGTACGAGATGTTCGACGTGAACATCTCGGCCTGGCCGTTCTCGAGGTAGTCGGCCGTGAAGTCCTTGACCTTCACGCACAGCGGAGTGATGCCGGTGCCGTCGCCCTCGAGACCCCAGCGGAACGAATCGAACGCGGCCGGGGAGGTGGTGCAGAAGCTCTCGTCGCCCGAGGCGATGACGATCCGATTCCCCTCGTAGTAGAACAGCTTGCCGACGGCGATCGAGACGAGGAGCGCCACGAGCCCGAGGTGGAACACCAGGTTGCCGGCCTCGCGCAGGAAACCCTTCTCCGCGGACAGCGTGATCTCGCCGGGATGCTTGGCGCGCTCACCACCGGCCCGCTGGACGACACGCCATCCGCGAAGCTGCTTGCGGACTCGCGCGGCGACCGCGTCGGGATCCTCGTCGACGGTCTCGCTGCGGTGGTGCGGCAGTCGTGCGAGGTTGCGCGGAGCCGCGACGGGCTGCGTGCGCAGCGCCTTGGCGTACTCCACGCAGCGCGGCAGGATGCAGCCGACCAGCGAGATGAACAGCAGCATGTAGATCGCGGTGAACCAGAAGCTGCCGAAGACGTCGAACAGTTCCAGCTTGTCCATGATCGGGCCCAGGGTGGATCGGGCCGCAATGTATTCGTTGACCTTGCCCTCGTTGAGGCTGCGCTGCGGCAGCAGAGCACCCGGGATGGCGGCCAGTGCCAGCAGGAACAGCAGGACCAGCGCGGTCCGCATGGAGGTCAGGCCACGCCAGGCGTTGCGGACAAGTGCGGCTGCGCGGCCGGGCAGCGACTGCCGCGGCGGGCGCGGCGACTGAGTCTTGGGAGCGTCGGCGGGGGTACTGCCGTCGTTCACTGTGTCTCGAACCGTCATATCGGCAGCGTTACCTCCGAGATAAATGCGTCACGAACCCAGCCGACGAACTGGTCCCACGCTCCGGTGACCAGCGCGATGCCGACAGCCACCAACATGATTCCCCCGATGACCTGAATGGTCCGGGTGTTGCGTCGCAGCCAACCGACGCCGCGCAGCGCGCGCGCCGAACCGAGCGCGACGATCACGAACGGCAACCCGAGGCCCAGGCAGTACGCGACGATCAGCGCGACACCGCGCGCCGCGGTCGCCCCCTCGGTGCCGGACGCGACCGAGATGACGCCCGCAAGTGTCGGGCCCAGGCAGGGCGTCCAGCCGAGTGCGAACACACCGCCGAGCAGCGGGGCACCCGCCAGGCTCGAGATGCGGCGCGGGGCCATCCGCGTGTCCTTCTGCAGCGCCGGGACCAGGCCGATGAACACCAGGCCCATCACGATCGTCACGACGCCGCCCACACGCTGGAGCACGTCGCGGTTGAGTGCGAGCGCCTCGATCGCGCCGAACACCGACACCGTCGCCAGGACGAACACGACGGTGAAGCCGGCGACGAACAGTCCGGCGGCGCCCGCGACGCGCATTCGGCCGTCACGCAGCGTCTTGGTGCGCGTGGCCGCCTCGCTCGAGGTCACCGCGGGGGCGTCGGCGCCGACGACGCCCGCCAGGTACGACAGGTATCCCGGGACGAGCGGGACCACGCAGGGCGACGCGAACGACACGAGTCCGGCGAGCACGCACGCGCCGAGCGCGAGCAGCAGCGGACCGCTCGCGGTGACCGATTGGAAGCTCTCGCCGACGTTGGCGAGGACGACGGTATCGGCCGTCATCCCTGGTCCTGCGGTTCCTGCGCGACCCGTTCGACCACCGGCTGAAGATCCTCGACCAGCAACTCCTTGAGGAACACCGCGGCCACCCGGTGCTGACGGTCCAGCACGATCGTGGTCGGGATCACACTGGTCGGATAGTTCTTGCCCAGAGAGAGCAGGGTGCGCATCTCGGGGTCGTAGATGGACGGGTAGCCCACCTTGTTGTTGACGACGAAGTCCTGCGCCTTGTCCTTGGTGTAGTCCCGGACGTTGATGCCGAGGAACTGGACGCCCTGGCCCTTGGTGCTCTCGTAGACCTTCTCGAGGTCGTCGGCCTCACCGCGGCACGGACCGCACCACTGTCCCCACACGTTGAGCACCACGACCTGGCCCTCGTAGTCGGTGAGCGACGTGGTCTTGCCGTCGGTCATCAGGTCCGGGCCCGACACCTTGCCCACCTTGCCGCGCTCGGACGGGACGTCGTAGAACAGTTCGGTCTTGCCGCCGGGCGAGACGAATTCGAACGTGCCGCCCTGCACGACGGCGTCGTCACCGGTCGCGCAGCCTGCCACGGTCGCGGCGACGACCAGCGAGCACGCCGCTGCCGCCAGTCGCAGGGAGGGGAACTTCATGCGCCGGTCACCCTCGGGTCCGACGATCCGGCCGGCTCGGAGTAGACGATGTCGACGAGGGTGTCACCCTCGTAGACCAGCGACGTCAGCGACGCGAGGCCGCATTGACGGTTGCGCGGGTCGTGCCACAGGCGCTCGCCCTGCAGGAAGCGGCGCAGCGTCCACACCGGCAACTGGTGGCTCACACACACGGCCTCGTGGCCGACCGCGGCGACGCGCGCGGCATTGACGGCCGCAAGCATGCGGTGTGCGATCTGCAGGTACGGCTCGCCCCACGACGGAGTGAACGGGTCGCGCAGCTTCCACCAGTGTCGCGGCCGGCGCAGCGCGCCGTCACCGACGGCCACCTTGAGGCCCTCGAAGTCGTTGGCCGCCTCGATGAGGTTGGCGTCGGTCGCGATCTGCAGGCCGTGCTTCTCGGCGATCGGCGACGCGGTCTCCTGCGCACGCTGCAGCGGCGACGCGACGACGTGCGTGATGTCGTGGTCGGCGAGGGCCGACGCGACCGCGCGTGCCTGCGACTCACCGTTGCCCGACAACCGGAAGTTCGGGAGACGGCCGTAGAGGATGCCGCTCGGGTTGTGCACCTCGCCGTGCCGCAGCACGTGGACGATGGTCCGGGTATCGGAGTTGTCGGAGGTGTCGGCAGCGCTCGCGTTGTCGGCGTCGGTCACGGTGGTGTCCCTGCGTTTCGGTTGGTCGGCCCGATGGTCGAGTCGATCCGGTCTGGTCAGTTCTGGGCTGCAGCGGCGGCCTTCGCCGCGTGCGGTGCGGCGTCGGCGATCTTCGAGAAGGCGTCGTCGTCGAGTGCGGACGACACGAACCACGCCTCGAACGCGCTCGGCGGCGCGTAGATGCCACGGGAGAGCAGGGCGTGGAAGAAGTTCGGGAACCGCCACGTGTCGGCGGCCTTGGCCTCGGCGTAGTTGGTGACCGGGTTCTCGGTGAAGAAGACGCTGACGAGCGTGCCCGCGTACTGGACGCGGTGCGCGACGCCCTCCGCGGTCAGCGCGTCGCCCAGCAGGGTGCCGAGGGTCTGCGCGTTGCGCTCGAGCGCGGCGTAGACGGCGTCGTCGGCGGCGCGCAGGTTCGCCAGGCCCGCCGCGACCGCGACGGGGTTACCGGACAGCGTGCCGGCCTGATAGACGGGACCGGCGGGGGCCAGCTTGGCCATGACGTCGGCGCGACCACCGAACGCGGCGGCCGGCAGGCCACCGCTCATGACCTTGCCGAACGTGTACAGGTCGCCGGCGACGCCGTCGCGACCGAACCAACCGGAGCGGCTGACGCGGAACCCGGTCATGACCTCGTCCATGATCAGCAGTGCGCCGTGCTCGGTGGTGAGGGCACGCAGGCCCTCGTTGAAGCCGGGCAGCGGCGCGACAGCGCCCATGTTGCCGGCGGCCGCCTCGGTGATGACGCACGCGATCTCGCCGGGGTTCGCGGCGAACGCTGCCCGCACCGCCTCGAGGTCGTTGTAGGGAACGACGATGGTGTCCTCGGCCTGTGCGCCGGTCACTCCGGGCGAGGTGGGCAGGCCGAACGTGGCCAGTCCCGAACCAGCATCGGCGAGGAGGGCGTCGACGTGACCGTGGTAGCAGCCGGAGAACTTGACGATCTTGGAGCGGCCGGTGAAGCCGCGAGCCAGCCGCACCGCGCTCATGGTCGCCTCGGTGCCGGAGTTGACCAGACGGACCTGCTCGACGGGCGCGACGCGGGAGACGATCTCCTCCGCGAGCGCGATCTCGCCCTCGGTGGGCGCACCGAACGACAGACCGGTGGTCGCGGCCTTCTGCACGGCCTCGACGACCGCGGGATGCGCGTGACCGAGGATCATCGGACCCCACGAACACACCAGGTCGACGTAGTCGTTGCCGTCGACGTCGGTGAGCGTGTAACCGGACGCCCTCTCGATGAACCGGGGGGCGCCGCCCACGGAACCGAACGCGCGGACCGGCGAGTTGACGCCTCCCGGGATGACCTTGGACGCCCTCTCGAAGAGCTGGGTAGAACGGGCGTCGCGAAGATCGGGTCCCAGGCCGGACCCGCTGGAGGCAGCAGTCACGACTTCCAGTGTCCCAGTTCTGTCGAATTTGCCAACGACAGGGTGTAGGAGGTGGCCGGAATCACATCGAGTCGGCGTGTCCGTTCGCGCTGGTCGGGTGGTCCACAGTTCCCCAGCAGGACTCACCGGACCGCATTACCTTCGGGTCATGGCGACCACGGCGGACCATCTGCGGACGACACTCGACGGCCGATGGGCGGAGGTGCGCGAGAAGGCCCGGATCGATCTGTCCTCGGACGAGTTCCGGCCCCACTTCACGCCCGACCTCGAGCAGGCGCGGGCGAAGACCCTCGAGCAGATGCGAGTGCTGGCTGCCGGCGGTTTCGTCGACCGCGGTTTCGGCGTCGACATCGGGAGCGGCTCCGACCCCGGCGCGGCGGTGACCGCGATCGAGATGCTGGCGATGTCGGACCTGTCGCTGATGGTCAAGGCCGGCGTGCAGTGGGGACTGTTCGGCGGCGCGATCGAAAACCTCGGCACCGAGCACCACCACGCCGAATACCTGCGCCCGATGATCGACCTGGAACTGCTCGGCTGCTTCGCGATGACCGAGACCGGTCACGGGAGCGACGTGCAGAGCCTCGAGACCACAGCGACGTACGACGCGGCCACCGACGAGTTCGTCGTCCACTCCCCCACCGCGTCGTCCCGCAAGGACTACATCGGCGGAGCCGCGGAGCACGCCCGGACGGCGGCGGTGTTCGCACAGTTGATCGTCGGCGACGAGTCACACGGTGTGCACTGCCTGCTGGTTCCGATCCGGGACGCCGACGGAGCCGACCTCCCGGGGGTGACGACGTCGGACTGCGGCTACAAGGGCGGTCTGCCGGGCGTCGACAACGGCCGCATCGTGTTCGACCACGTGCGGGTGCCGCGAACGAATCTGTTGAACAGGTACGGGTCGGTGGATGCCGACGGCGTGTACTCCTCGCCGATCGAGAACAAGAACCGCCGGTTCTTCACGATGCTCGGCACGCTGGTGCGCGGACGGGTCACGGTGGGCGGTTCGGCGGCCGCCGCGGCCCGCGTCGCGCTGACGATCGCGACCCGGTATGCCCTGCAGCGCAGGCAGTTCAGCGCACCCAGCGGCAGCGAGTCGACACCGGATCCCGAGGTGCCGATCATGGACTACCTGGTTCACCAGCAGCGCCTGCTGCCGCACGTCGCCCGCGCCTACGCGCTCGGTTTCGCGCAGAACGAACTGGTCGCGAAGATGCACGACATCCAGACTGCCGACGAGGTCGATTCGACGGAACAGCGTGAACTCGAGTCGCGGGCAGCGGGTTTGAAGGCCGCCAACACCTGGCATGCGACGCGCGCGATCCAGGAGTGCCGGGAGGCCTGCGGCGGCGCCGGTTACCTCGCCGAGAACCGTCTGACGTCCCTCAAGGCCGACAGCGACGTGTTCACCACGTTCGAGGGCGACAACACGGTGCTGACCCAGTTGGTCGCGAAGGAGCTGCTCACCCAGTACTCCGACGAGGTCCGCGGGATGAGCCCTGTCGAATGGATGGCGTTCGCCGCCAATGCCTTCGGTGACGCCGTCCGTAAGCGCACCGCGGCGCAGCAGATCATCCAGACGATCCTCGACACCCGCCAGGACAACGAGGAGGACGGCAGCCTCTTCAACCGCGGAACCCAGCTGACGATGATCGAGGACCGCGAGGAGTACCTGCTCGCGACCGCCGCGCGGCGCCTCCAGGGCGCCCGCAAGCGGGAGGACGACCCCTTCGACGCCTTCAACTTCGTGCAGGACCACGTGCTGCATGCCGCGCGCGCCCACATCGACCGGGTGGTGCTCGAGGCGTTCATTGCCGGCATCGACGAATGCGTGGACGAGACTGCGCGCAATCTGCTGAACGAACTCTGCGACCTGTACGCGCTCACCGTGATCGACGACGACAAGGCGTGGTTCATGGAGCACCGGCACCTGTCGGTCGAACGAGCCAAGGCCGTGCGCCGCGGCATCAACGAACGCTGCCGCACGCTGCGACCGCACGTGGCGACGCTCGTCGACGGCCTCGGCGTGCCGGACGCCCTCGCCGGTGCGGCGATGCTCGGTACCGACGATCAGTAGACCCCTGGCAGGGCTCCCACCACCGCGGTCGCGTCGAGCTCGTCCGACCGGATCACGCGCGCGAGAAGACCTGCACGCGTGAAGATGTCGACAGTGGTGGACGCCTGGTGCGCACCGGCCTCGATGAGCAGATGTCCGCCGGGGCTGAGCCATCGGTGCGCGTGCGCCGCGACGGCACGGTGGAAGTCCAGGCCGTCGGGTCCACCGTCGAGTGCCGCGCGTGGTTCGTGGTCGCGGGCCTCCGGAGGCATCAGCGCGATGGCGTGGCTCGGAACGTAGGGGACATTCGCAACCAGGACGTCGACACACCCGCGCAACTCGTCCGGTAGGGCGTCGAACAGGTCGCCCTCGTGCACGTGGCCGCCGACCGGCTCTACGTTGCGCCGGGCGCAGCGGACGGCGACCGGGTCGACGTCCGCGGCGTGGAGTTCGATGCCCGGCCGCGCAGAGGACACGACGGTTCCGATCGCGCCGGATCCGCAGCACAGGTCGACGACGATGTCCCCCGGGCGGGTCATCGCAACGGCCTCTTGCACAAGCAGTTCGGTCCGACGACGAGGGACGAATACGCCCGGCTCGACGTCGATTCGCTTGCCGCAGAACTCGGCCCAGCCGAGCACGTGCTCGATCGGCATCCCCGCCGTCCGCCTCCGGAGCAGGTCGGACAGCGCGGCGGGGGTGGGTGCCGCAGACATCAGCAGGCGCGCCTCGTCCTCGGCGAAGACGCACCCGGCGGCGCGCAGAGTGTCGGCGACCGTCCGAGCGGTGAGTGGTGCCCGGATGTTCTCGGATATGTGCACGTCGAGCCTCTCGGAATCCGGAGGGACAGGCGACAACTACCCGCCGGCCGCGAGCGCGAACACCGGGTGGTCGGCGGGATTCGGCAGCTTCTCCCAGTACCCCTGCACCGTCTTGCCCGCCTTCGCCCGGTATGCCGCGATGATCGGCTCCCGGTTGCCGACAGGGACCTCGGTGGCGGTGTAGTGCGTGGTGTGACCGCGTCGGCTCACGTCCACCTCGGGGCTGGCGCGGAGGTTGCGCACCCACTCCGAATCGCCCCGAGTGGAGACCAGATACCGCACGCCTTCGACATCGACGGGGACGACGGGAACCGACCGGGGCTCGTGACTGCGGCGACCGGTGACAGTGATCTTCTCGGTGCCGCCGATACCGGTCGCGAGGGCGATACGGTTGAACACCTCGCGGACCAGCAGCGGCGGTTTCAGGTATGCCATCACCGAAGTATGAGCGCCTCCGCGCCACATGTCACCGGCCGATGGTCTACCGCCGAGTCGAATGCCCCCGGCGCCGATCCGAATGCCCCCGGCACCGATCCGCGGCCCGTACGGTCGAATACGTGGCCTGGTTGATGATCGTCGCCCTCTGTGTCGTGGCAGCGGTGGCGTGCGCGGTCCTGCCGAGACGAGCACGAATGGACACCTCGCCCGGGTTCCCGTGGTTCTGGGTCGCCTTCCCGCTCACCTGCTTCGCACTGGCAGCCTCGGTGGGCGTGATCGTCGCCGGGAACCAGTTCATCGCCGGCGCCGGCAGCTTCTGGTGGGACCTCGGTGGCACGCAGTCCGGGCAGTTCCTGTCCAACGAGCAGTACCACCGAATCACGACAGTGCACCGACTGCGGCGGGTACTTCCGGCGTTGTCGGCGGCGGGCATTGCACTGTCCGTCTGGTCGTGGCGCCGAGGCCGCGCATAGCGGACAGCGCGAGCGCCCTGGCCGAGTTGGCAGACGTCAGTCCACGAACGCCAGCACTCGGCACGGCCCACCCGACCCGCCGCGATGCTTGGGCGCGCCGACCACCACCGTCGCCCCCACGGGCGGCAGGGCGGACAGGTTCGCCAACGATTCGATGCCGTACTTCCCCGCCCCCAGCGCCGCAACATGCGCGCCGTATGTACGACTGCGGGCCGCGTCGATGCTCAGCGTGTCCACGCCGATCGCCACGATGTCGCGTTCCTCGACCAGGAAGGTCACGGCGTCGGGGTCGAATCCCGGGGAGTGCGGGGTACCCGTCACGTCCAGCCCCACGTACTTCCCCGGGTTCGCAACGTGCGCATCCCAGCCCGAGTTCATCGCGACCACCGACCTCGCCGGCAGTCGGCCGTACTCGCGTTCCCACGCCTCGAGGTCGGCAACGGTGAGCACCGCGTCCGCATCGACGCGGGCCCTGTCGGAAATGTCCACGACCGCGATCGGCGCGACGAAGTCTTCGATCGGCAGTTCCTCGACCGTGCGCCCGTCGGGGATCTTGTGTGCGGGCGCGTCGATATGGGTCCCGACGTGCTCGCAGTACGACAGCCTGTTGACGAGGAATTCGCCGCGCGCCGGACCCGCGGATCCGCCCAGCGACCCGGTGATCGACCCGAACGGGCTCGGGTCGATCACGACGACCGGCTCCATCGCGAAGGCTTCGCTGCCCGGCCACACCGGGAAGTCCGGTGTGAGCGTGTGGGTGAGGTCGACCAGCGACCTCGCTCGGATCGAGATCGTCGGGGCGGCCGGGGCGGCCGAAACCGCACGGGGAGCGACCATCCCACCGAGCACCGCGAGACCCGCGGCACCGAGAAGCCCCCGTCGACTGACCGCGGGCGCGGCCTCGCCGATCGTCCGATGAACATGCGCCATCACGGCGGGTGAACACACGGCAGCGGCCCTCAGTTCGCGGACGGCGCGACGCGGAGGACCTTGTCGCCGGAGCCGTTGTCGGTGGTGATCAGCAGGCTGCCGTCGGGCATCCGGGTGGCCGAACGCAGGCGCCCCTGATCGGTGAGCGCGGACTGCGTCTCGGTGACGGTCGATCCGTCTTCGGACAGCTTCAGGAACAACAGCTTCTCGCCCTGCTGACTGGTGACCGCCAGCGCACCGTCCCACTCACCCCATGCGGCACCGGACACGAACGTCCCGCCGGGAGTCGCGATGGTGGGGGCGCCCGAACTCCACACGGCCGCTACTGCACCCGGGACACGAGCTGGATCGGTCATCGGCACACTCTCGTCGTAGACGAACGGCGCACGGTCCGGGCGGTACCCGTAGTTGTTGCCGGCGGCGAGCAGATTCACCTCGTCGTCCCGGCTGGTGCCCTGCTCGATGTCGTAGATCCGGCCGGTGCCGGGCTGCAGCGCCAGGCCCTGCACGTTGCGGTGACCGAGGGTGAAGACGGGACTGTTCGGATCCGGGTTGCCGGCCGCCGGCGAACCGTCACTGTTGACGTGCAACACCTTGCCGCCCAACGAGTTCCGGTCCTGCGGCGCTGTGGGGCTCGCCGAGTCACCGGTTCCGACATAGAGCGTGCCGTCCGGGTGCGCGAGGATGCGGCAACCACCGTGGCGCCCGTTGGGGCCGACCGGCAACCCGGTCACGACATCACCCGTACGCGTCAGTGTCGTCCACCCCGGATCGACCGTCCACGACACGACCCGAACGTCGGCGCTGTCGGCACCGGCGCTGCCGAGCGAACCGGCGCCCTGGGAACCGGATCCGCCGTCGCCTCGGTGTCCCTGGCACGTGTAGACCGTGCGACTGGTCGCGAAGTCGGAGGCGAGCGCGATCCCCATGAGGCCGGTCTCGCCCTGCGCGTACAGATCCGACAGGTCCGCGGTCACCTCGCCGACAGTGTCGTCGGCGCGCTTGACCACGAAGCGGCCGGCGCGCTCGCCGGTCAGGATTGCGCCGTCGGGCGCGACCACGACGTCCCACGGCTTGGCGAGACCGTCCATCACCGTGGTGACCTGTAGTTCAGGAAGGGCTGCGGGCGGTTCCGCGCACGCCGTCGGCGCCAACGCGATTCCGATGACCGCCGCCGTTGCGACAACCCCTGCCCCTCGAACCGATGCACGCATGATCGGACCCTCCCCTGCCGACTGGTGATGTGCCGCTCACCCTACGCGGGCCCACCGACGAACTGTGATGGAGCCGTCAGATGACCGGAGCGCCCGTCAGGAGCAGGCCGCAACGGCCATGTCCAGGATCCGCGATGCCTGCTCGTCGGACGGAACCGTCGTGCCGTTGGCAGCCAGACCCTTGATCGCCTCCTTCAATTCGTCGTCGCTCGCACCCTTTTCACGCAGCGCGCACGTGTCCTCGGTGATCGCCTCGATCGAGTCGTCGTCCCGGTCGGTCGCCAAATCCGAGTACGAGGCGCGGAAGGTCGCAACGAACGCCGCCTGCTTGGCGCTGTCCACGGCGTCACCGGCCCGAGCCGCCACACTGGACGCCGCGCTCGATGCCGAGGACGCCATCTCGGAAGCCTTGTCGCCGAGATCGTCTGCGGCCGATGAAGCTGTGGTCGTCGCCGAGGCAGTGACCGACGCATCGGTCGAGTCGTTGTCGTCGTTGCTGCACGCCGTGGCGAAACCGATTGTGGCAGCGGCAATCATGATTCCGGAGGCGATCCTGTTCCTGTTCATGACTACAAGTCTGGCACCGCTCGGGAAGTTCCGCCGGGCAACGGAACGCGACTCGCACGTACACTGTAATGCATTGCGTACCAGACTCTTCTACGCCAGAAAGTCGATCAACGGGACGGAAGCAGGAATACCGAGGCCGCCACGACGAGGGCGGTGAGCGCGACAACTGTGACGGCTTCGAGTGCGGAGCGCCCCAGCATCACCGTCACGGCTCCTGGCACCATCGACGCGGCCACACCCAGCATCCACCCGGGCAAGTACGCCGGGTCCTCGTGCCCCGCCGATCCCTCGCCCCACGACACCTCACCATCACCAGCGACCCGCGTTCTTGCCGAGTTCATCGGCGGCAACCTCCCGAACGGACGACGACGGTCCCCGCCGAGAGCGACGGCGCGGACCCTGCATGTCGCTACTACCCACGATCGCCGAGATCCATACCTGTGGTGCCGGCAGGGTCATCCTCGGTCAGCGGAAGCGCCGCAGCCGCAGACTGTTTCCGACGACGAACAGCGACGACAACGCCATGGCAGCACCCGCGATCATCGGGTTGAGCAGACCCGTCGCCGCCAGCGGGATGGCCGCGACGTTGTAGGCGAACGCCCAGAACAGGTTGCCCTTGATGGTGGCGAGGGTGCGCCGGGACAGCCGGATCGCATCGGGCACCGAGCGCAGGTCGCCGCGCACGAGGGTGAGATCGCTCGCCTCGATCGCCGCGTCGGTTCCCGTACCCATCGCGATGCCGACGTCGGCGGTCGCGAGAGCTGCCGCATCGTTGACGCCGTCGCCCACCATCGCGACGGCGCCCTGCTCACGCAGTCGCGCGATCGTCGCGGCCTTCTCGTCGGGCAGCACCTCCGCGATGACGCGGTCGATCCCGACGTCGCGCGCGACCGCCGTCGCGACGGCCTCGGCGTCGCCGGTGAGCAGCACCGGGATCATGCCGAGGTCCCGGATCTCGCGGATCGCCGCGGCACTGGTGGGTTTGACGGCGTCCGCGACGACCAGCGCACCCCGCACCCGGCCGTCCCACGAGACGATCACCGACGTCCGGCCTTCCGGGACCGAACCCTCCAGCTCCGCCGGTAGCGCACCCTGCACGCGTCCGACACGAACCTCGTGACCGTCCACGACGCCCTCGACTCCGATGCCCGGGCGGTTCACGAACCCGGTCACCGGCAGCGGATCCGGCACGGCGCGCACGATCGCCCGCGCCACCGGGTGTTCCGACCCGGATTCGACGGCCGCGGCCAGCGCCAGCACCCGGTCGCCGTCCTCCCCCGGCACCGCGACGACGTCCTCGAACTCCATCCGGCCGGTGGTGACGGTTCCGGTCTTGTCGAGGACGACGGTCTCGATGCGGCGGGTCTGCTCGAGCACTTCCGGCCCCTTGATGAGGATGCCCAGTTGCGCGCCGCGACCGGTCCCGACCAGCAGCGCCGTGGGCGTCGCCAGTCCCAGTGCGCACGGACACGCGACGATGAGGACCGCGACCGCCGCGGTGAACGCCTCGGTCACCTCGCGTCCCAGCAGCAACCACGCTGCGAGCGTGAGGGCGGCGATCACCAGCACCACCGGCACGAACACGGCCGAGACGCGGTCCGCCAGGCGCTGGGCGTGCGCCTTGCCGCTCTGCGCCTCGGTCACCAGTTTCGCGATGTGCGCCAGTCGAGTATCGGCGCCGACGCGTTCGGCCCGCACCGTGAGCAGCCCGTCGGTGTCGATGGTGCCGCCGACGACTGTGTCGTCTTCCCTCACCTCGACGGGCACGGACTCGCCCGTGAGCATCGACGTGTCGACGGCGGCGCGGCCTCGGACGACCCTGCCGTCGGTCGCGATCTTCTCGCCCGGGCGCACCACGAACTCGTCGCCGACCCGCAGCGCCGACACCGAGATCCGCTGTTCGGTGCCGTCCCTCAGTACCGAGACGTCCTTGGCTCCCACCTCGAGCAGCGCCCGCAGCGCGGCGCCGGATCGGCGTTTGGCTCGTGCCTCGGCATACCGGCCGGCGAGCAGGAAGGTGGTGACGCCGGCCGCGACCTCGAGGTAGATCTGCCCGGACGGATCGTGTGCGCCGGGCCGGAAGGTGAACTCGTGCGTCATGCCGATGTGCCCGGCGGTGCCGAACACCAGTGCCCACGTCGACCATCCGTACGCGGCGAGGGTGCCGAGCGAGACGAGGGTGTCCATCGTCGCCATGCCGTGCCGGGCGGTGACGGCGGCGGCGCGGTGGAACGGGTACCCGCACCAGAAGACGACGATCGTGGTGAGCGCGAAGGCGGCCCACTGCCAGTAGTCGAACTGCAGCCGCGGAATCATCGACACCGCGACGACCGGCGCCGAGGCGACGACCGCCACCACGAGCCGGATGCCGAGCAGATCGCGCGTCTCGTCCGGTTCGGAAGGTTCCTCTGCTTCGACGACCGTGGCCGAGTATCCGGTCTTCTCGACGACGTCGATGAGGTCCTGCACGGGCAAGCCGGCGGGGTACTCGACGTGGGCCTGCTCGGTGGCGTAGTTGACGGTTGCGCTGACACCGTCGATTTTGCCGAGTTTGCGCTCGATCCGGGCCGCGCACGACGCGCACGTCATCCCGCCGACGTCGAGTTCGACGGTGCGCGCCGCAGTGGTGGTCACTAGCCGACCAGTTCGTAGCCCGCCTCGGAGACGGCGGCCGCGACGGCGATGGTGTCGAGCGGCGATTCGCTGCTCACGACGACGCGGCCCGACTCGACGTCGACATCCACCCCGGTGACTCCGGACAGGTCGCTGATCTCCTCCGTGACGGCGGCAGCGCAGTGCTGACAGGTCATGCCCTTGACGAGGTAGGTGTGCTCCATCGGGGGCCTCCTTTCGTTCAGGATCGCACCGGAGTCAGGATCGCACCAGGCGCGCGATCGCATCGGACGCTTCCTTGACCTTGGCGTCGGCCTCCGGGCCACCCTTCTTCGCTGCCTCGACGACGCACCCCGCGAGGTGCGCCTCGAGCAGTTTGAGTGACACCGACTGCAGGGCCGACGTGGCCGCGGACACCTGGGTGAGGACGTCGATGCAGTAGCGGTCGTCCGCGATCATCCGCGAAATCCCCTGCACCTGGCCCTCGATGCGCCGCAGGCGCTTGAGCAGGTCCTCCTGCTGCGGGCTGTATCCGTTCATGTCACCCATGATACCCCCTATGGGTACTCGCGCGGCGGCGTCGACGGCCGGCATCGAGCGCCAGCAGACCCGCTGCCAGCACCGCAGCGAAGGCCACCCCGATCCACGTGCCCGAGTAGTCGACCGACGTGAACGGCGGGGCGCCCGGCACGACGGGTTCGAACTCGCTGCGCGATACCCCGCGCGTCCAGCACCACGCTGCAACGGCGAGCATCGCGACGGCGCCGACCGCCTCCCCCGCCGTCACCAGCATCGCCCGGTTCACGAGGCCGCGCGCTTCTCGTCGGCCAGCGCGGCAATCAACGCGGCACGCAGGCCCTCGTCGTCGCGCGCCCACGCCTGGGCGAGGCTGCCGTCCCACAGGCTCAGACCGATGGCCGTCCGGCGGCGCGGCACCCCGGACAGTTCGCCGAGGGTGCGGGCGCTCTCCCACGGTTGCGGGTCGTCGGCGTACGGATCGGACACCGGCAGGACTTCGTCGATCTCGTCGAGGGAAATCTCTTCGGCACCCTGCCGCAGCGACGAGTCGGTGAGTAGCACGCTCACGTGCCGGCGGGCCGCAGCCACCTGCACTGACACGATGCCGGCCAGGATCGCCGCGAACAGCGTCAGCGCGAACCAGTGCACCACCGGGCCCGTCACCAACTCGATCACGAGCGCGATCACACAGAAGACCGGTCCGTACGCAACCGCCCGCCAGCGCGCACCCTCCTCGTGGAACAACGGCGTCTGCTCGGCGACGTCATCGGACTCAGGGACCTCGCTCGACTCAGGCACTCTGCTCGAACCACTCACGCGCGCCCTCCCGATACACCAGAACACTCGCCACCGACAGCAGGATCGGAACCACCAGCAGCACCGGCGCGAGAACCCCGATCGCCACCATCGCAACGGCAGCCAGCGCGAACACCCCGCACAGCACCACGACGACGGCCCGCAGGCGCCGATCCCCGGCGCGCACCGGTGCCGCGAGGAATCCGATCGCGACACCGAACACGACCGATCCGATGCCGATCCCGCGGAGTAACCACATGAACGCGTCGGCGTCGGAGCCGAGACGGCCGCGGATCGCATCGACGGACACCGTCGCGGCCAGCAGCCCGAGGAGCACCATGACGGCCGCGCACAGCACCCAGATCCAGTACGCAACCGAGACCGGTCGCGGAGAACGTTCGCTCACGTGCCCATCCTGCGGCACCGCGGCGCCGAGGACACGTCCGAGCTCGCGGGTGACCTCACGCAGCGAGGATGCCCGGAAGGATCAGGAGCAGCAACGTGGCGATACCGAACAGTGCGACCACACCGATCCACACCAGTTCCCGTCGTCCACCGGTCCCATGTTCGACGCGCATTCCAACCCCCTGAGCTGTACCGACACGCTATTCATGTGATTCGTTTCACACTACAGCGCGCGGTCGGCGAGACCGAATCGGATCAACCGGTCAGCGCCCGGGAGGCGTGGGCGGCAGGTTGAGGAAGTACTCGTTCGATTCCTTGCGGTGCATCAGCACGATCGCGCCGATCGCGGCGACCGCCTGCAGGATTCCGGCGCCACCCATCAGCAGCGCGGCCGAACCGCTCCCCTGCCCGGCACCGAACAGCGTCGGCAGCGCGGAGAAGATCGTGAACACGCCGACCATCGTGAGCAGGATGCGCGCCCAGTTCTTGCCCTTGCGCATCTTGAAGGCGAACAGAATCGTCAGCCCGCCGAGCACCAGGGTCAGGATCACGCCCGTGGCGACGAGGCCGATTGTCAGGAGTTGGTCCACCTCGGCGCGCGTGGGCAGCGGATCGATCTGCTGCTTGGTGAACTCGTCCATCAACTGGTCGACGAACGAGGCGCGGTCGCTGTGGACGAACAGCAGAGCGGCGACGAGATACACGACGCCGAGCGCCGCGACCAGGAACCACAACTGGAAGGCGGTCACGACGTCGGCCGGGACCGGCCGCTTCTCCTGCTGGACCGGCGGCATCGTCGGATACTGGCCAGGCTGCTGACCTGGGTACTGGGGAGGCCCGCCAGGGTACTGCGGGGTGCCCGGCCACTGGTCGTGCGGACCCGGTTGTTGCGGCGGCGGCCACTGTCCGGTCATGCCAGCCACCCCGCGGCCTCGGCGGCCCAGTAGGTCAGCACGATGTCGGCGCCCGCGCGGCGGATGCTCAGCAGGGACTCGAGAACTGCGGCGTCGCGGTCGATCCAGCCGTTCTGCGCGGCCGCGGTGATCATCGCGTACTCACCGGAGATCTGATAGGCGGCCACCGGGACCGTCGAACGGTCGGCGACCTCGCGCAGCACGTCCAGGTACGACATCGCCGGCTTGACCATCACGAGGTCGGCGCCCTCGGCGAGATCGAGGTCCACCTCGAGCAGCGACTCGCGGCGGTTCGCCGGATCCTGCTGGTAGGTGCGGCGGTCGCCCTCGAGCGACGAGCCGACGGCCTCGCGGAACGGGCCGTAGAACGCAGACGCGTACTTCGCCGAGTAGGCCAACTGCCCGACATCGGTGTGACCGGCGGCGTCGAGACCCGTGCGGATCGCGGACACCTGGCCGTCCATCATGCCGCTCGGTCCGAGCAGGTGGGCACCGGCGTCGGCCTGCGCCACCGCCATGTCGACGTACCGCGCGAGTGTCGCGTCGTTGTCGACGCGGCCGTCGGCGGTGAGCACCCCGCAGTGTCCGTGCGAGGTGAACTCGTCGAGGCACGTGTCGGCCATCAAGACCGTCGCGTCACCCAGTTCGGACTTCAGCGCCGCGAGGCCCCGGTTGAGGATCCCGTCCGGATCGGTGGCACCGGAGCCGTCCGGGTCCTTGTCCTCTTCCCGCGGGACTCCGAACAGCATGAGTCCGCCCACGCCGGCCGCGACCGCATCTGTCGCCGCCTCCCGGAGCGAGTCCAGCGTGTGCTGGACGACGCCCGGCATCGACGAGATCGGCCGCGGCTCGTCGATGCCGTCGGCGACGAACATCGGGAGCACGAGATGCCGTGGCTCGAGCGACGTCTCGGCGACGAGGCGACGCAGCGCGGGTGTACCGCGCAGACGACGGGGACGGTGAACAGGAAACACGGCTCTCCCGAGGTGGATCAGCGGCGGGCGCGGGACTTCTTGCGCGGAGGCGGCAGCGCACCCTCGGCGCGCAGCCGGGCCGCGTGCTCGGCGAGCGCCTCGACCAGCGGACCCATCTGGGCAGTCTCCGGCTGGACGTCGACGCGCAGACCGAACTCGATCGCGGTCTCCGCCGTCTTGGGTCCGATGCACGCGACGATCGTGCGGGCGTGCGGCTTGCCGGCGATGCCGACGAGGTTCCGCACGGTCGACGACGACGTGAAGCACACGGCGTCGAAGCCACCCGTCTTGATCATCTCGCGGGTCTCGGCCGGCGGCGGCGCGGCCCGCACGGTGCGGTATGCGGTGACATCGTCGATCTCCCAGCCGCGTTCGCGCAGGCCCTCCGCGAGGGTCTCGGTCGCGATGTCGGCGCGGGGCAGCAGGACGCGGTTGACCGGGTCGAACACCTCGTCGTACGGCGGGAAGTCGGCGAGCAGGCCCTCGCTGGACTGCTCCCCCGACGGCACCAGTTCGGGCGTGATGCCGAACGAGCGCACCTTCTCGGCGGTGGCCTCACCGACGCACGCGATCTTGACGCCGGAGAAAGCGCGGGCATCCAGACCGAACGCCTCGAACTTCTCCCACACCGCTCGCACCGCGTTGGTGGAGGTGAACACGACCCACTGGTAGCGGCCGTCGACCAGGCCCTTGACCGAACGCTCCATCTGCGCCGGGCTGCGGGGCGGCTCGACCGCAATGGTCGGCACCTCGATCGGGATGGCACCGTGAGTGACGAGGCGCTCGCTCATATCGGCGGCCTGCTCCTTGGTGCGCGGCACCAGGACGGTCCAGCCGTACAGGGCACGCGACTCCCACCACGACATCTTGTTGCGCTGTGCGACGACCTTGCCGACCGTGACGATCAGCGGGCCCACCAGTTCGGAACCGGCGTCGTTGAGCGTCGCGAGGGTGGCCTCGACGGTGCGCTGCTGACGCGTGGTGCCGCGGACGGTGATCGCGGCCGGGGTCTGCGGTGCGAGGCCGTGCTCGACCAGCGCGCTCGCGGTCTCCGCGAGGTGCGCGGACGTCGCGTGCAGCACGAGCGGTCCGGGGGCTGCGGCCAGCGCGGCCCAGTCCACCTCACCGCGCACGTCGGCCTCGGTGTGGCCCGAGCCCAGCGCCATGCCGGCGTAGCTCGGAACCGCCGAACCGGACGGCAGACCCGGCAGCACCTCGAACACCACCTGGGTGCGGGCGACGGCGGAGACCTCGGCGATCACCGAGTCGGTGGTCAGCGGGTCTCCCGAGACGAGACGGACCACGTCGTGGCCGTTCTTGGCCTCCGCGACCAGGGTCTTGGCGACCTCGGCGGGCTCACCCAGGGCGGGACGGACCTCGGCGACGGGCAGGTCGGTCTCCGGGTCGCGGCCGAGCGCGGTACCGACGAGAGCGGTCACGCCCTTGTCGACATCGGGGTCGGTGTACGCCAGCGCGGCAGACGTGAGTACGTCGTGGGCGCGGACGGTGAGCAGCGCCGGATCACCGGGTCCCGATCCCACAAAGAGGATCCGTCCGGGGCTGTTCTTACGGACTCGGCTCATCGGTAGTTCTCCAGTGCGGTCTCATGTCGATCGGTATTAGTAAGCGTGAAATCGGGCCTCGGAAGGGCAAGCAGGTCAAGCATCGGCATCACCGTCCTCGGCAATCGTCATCAGATCGCGTGCACCCAGGTCGAGGAGTTCCCGTGCAACCGCACGCCCCAACTCGTCTGCACGCTCGGGCGACCCCACAGCGGACGCCCGAATCACATCAGAACCGTCGATCGCGGCGGCACAGCCGCGCACCGACAGTTCCTCGAAAACCTTGCCGTCGTCGTCGAGCGATTCGACGACCTCGGCGATCGCCCCCACCGGCGCCGTGCAGCCCGCCTCGAGCTCGGCGAGCAGGGCCCGCTCGGCGACGACCGCGGCGCGCGCGGCCTCGTCGTCGAGTTCGGCGAGAACCGCGATCAGCTCGGGGTTGTCGGAGCGGCACTCGATGGCGAGAGCACCCTGCGACGGGGCGGGCAGCATCTGCACCGGATCGAGTGTCTCGGTGATCTCGGCGGCGCGGCCGATGCGGGACAGACCGGCGCGGGCGATGACGATCGCGTCGAGTTCGCCCGAGGCGACCTTGCCGAGCCGTGTGTCGATGTTGCCGCGCAGCGGTTCGATCTCGAGACCCAGACCCAACGCCCGAAGCTGTGCACGACGACGGGGAGCCGACGTGCCGATCTTCGATCCGGGCGGCAGTTCGCCGAGCACCAGGCCGTCGCGGGCGACGAGCGCGTCGCGCGGGTCCTCGCGACCGGGGACCGCGGCGATCGTCAGATCGTCGGGCTGCGCGGTGGGCAGATCCTTGTAGGAATGGACCGCGACATCGACCTCGCCGGCGGCGAGCGCCTCACGCAGTTCGGCGACGAACACGCCGACGCCGATGCGCTGCACCGGTCCCGGGGTCACATCGCCCTTGGTCTTGATGACCACCAGTTCGGCGGGGTGTCCCGCGGCGATCAGTGCGTCGCGCACGGTGCCGGCCTGCGTGGTCGCGAGCAGACTGCCTCGCGTGCCGATCCGCAGGGTGCGGGTGTCCGGACCGACGTTCAGGTCGGCGGCCGGCGACGCGGCCGCTTCGGTGCTCATGCCTGCGCATCCTTTCCTGTGATGTCGGGTCCGGCGGTGAATTCGCCGAGATCGATCGGCGCGGCGACAGCCTCGGCCGATCCGGGACGCAGTTCGAAGAGTTCCCGCAGCGCTGCGGCGTACGTGTCGCCGCCCGGGGTCGACGCGAGTTGCTTGACCCGGACGGTCGGCGCGTGCAGCAGTTTGTCGACGACGCGGCGGACGGTGCGCGCCACCTCGTCGCGCTGCGGATCGTCCAGACCGGGCAGGCGGGAGTCGAGGCGCAGCAGTTCGGCCTCGACTACCTCGGCGGCGCGCTGACGCAGCGCAGTGACGGTCGGGGTGACCTCCGCGAGACGCTGCGAGGCGAGGTACTGGGAGAGCTCGGAGGCGACGATCTCGCGGGCGGCGTCGGCGTCGGACGCGGCGGCACCGGCGGCCGGATCACGCTGCAGCGCAGCCATGTCGAGCACGACCACCTCGGGCAGCCCGGCGACGGCGGGTTCGACGTCGCGCGGCAGACCGAGGTCGCAGATGACGAGCGGGCGGCCCGGTTCGCGGTCCGGTCGGGCGAGCGCCCGGTGCGTGTCCGCGAGGGTGACGACGGAGCCGACCGCGCCGGTACAGGTGACCAGGACGTCGGACTGGGCCATCGCGTCGGACAGGTCGTCGAAGCTCATCGCGACCGCGTCGACCCCGTTGCCCGCCGCGGTGGCCGCCAGGTGCTCGGCGCGCTCGCGGGTCCGGTTGACGACGAGGATGCGTCCGATACCGGCGCGCGTGAGGTGCGCGACCGACAGGCTGCCCATCGCGCCGGCACCGAGGACGACCGCGGTACGGCCGACCAGTCCACCGTCACCGAGGACCCCTGCAGCGCGGTCGAGGGCGACGGACACCACGGATGCGCCTGCGGCGTCGATGCCGGTCTCGGAGTGGACCCGCTTACCCACCCGCAGTGCCTGCTGCGCCAACTCGTGCAGCGCGCGGCCCGCGGCCTGCTGCGCGTCGGACGCGGCGTAGGCGGCACGGATCTGACCGAGGATCTGCTGCTCGCCGATGACCATCGAGTCGAGGCCGCTGGCGACCGCGAAGAGGTGTTCGGCGGCAGCCTCGCTGTACCGGACGTATGCGTGCTTGTGCAGTTCGGTGATGTCGAGGCCGGAGTGTGTGGTGAGCAGGTCGCCGATCTCGGTGAGTGCACCGTGGAACGCGTCGACGACCGCGTAGATCTCGATGCGGTTGCACGTCGAGACGATCATCGCCTCGGAGATGTGCGCCGAGGCGAGCATCTTGTCCGTCAGCTTCGGGCGGTCCGTATCGGTGACCGCGATCCGCTCGAGGACGGAGACGGGAGCACTTCGGTGCGAGATCCCGACGAGAAGCACACTCACGGCCTGATCACCGATCCGTTTCTGGTCGAAGCGCCGACCGCCACTGGTGCGGCGGTGGCCTGCTGGGGAGACTGTTCCTCGTTGCGAGCCAGGTTGAAGGAGAGCACCTGCATCTCCATGGCGAGATCCACCCGGCGCATCTCGACGTGGTCGGGAATCTCCAGCGTGAGCGGAGAGAAGCTGAGAATGCAACGCAGTCCGGCACCCACGAGCTGATCGCACACGTCCTGCGCGGCGGTGTCCGGGGTGGCGATGACGCCGATCGTGGCGTCGAGTTCGCGGCAGGCGTCGGCCAGTTCGGCGACGTCCCGGACCGTCAGGCCGCCGATGTCGGCGCCGACGAGTGCGGGGTCACGATCGAACAGGCCCACCATCGAGAAGCCGCGGCGGTCGAAGCCGCCGTATCCAGCGAGAGCGCGCCCGAGGTTGCCGACACCCACGAGCACCACACGGTGGCCACGGTCGAGGCCCAGCGCGGACTCGATCCGCGCCCGCAGCCGGGTGACGTCGTAGCCGACGCCGCGAACACCGTTGGGGCCCAGAAACGACAGGTCCTTGCGCAGTTTGGCCGATCCGACGCCGGACGCCGCGGCGAGTTCCTCGCTCGAGACGATGATGGCGCCCTCGTCGGCGAGCAATCCGAGGACCCGCAGGTATGTCGCGAGGCGCGTCACCGTAGCCTGGGGAATGTCCCGGTGCTGCGGCGCGGAGGGAGCAGCCCCGGCGACGCCGCGGGTCACTGACCCCTGCGTCTGGTGCTGTTCACTCACGTCGATGGCTCCTCGTCCGGTCGGCCGTGTACCCCGGCCTTCCGCGAAGGTCCGGGGCGTTTGTTCACACCACGGTAACCGCTTGTGAAGCCATGCACAAAGTTGCCCGACCGCCCTCAGACGTGCTCTCACCTGCAGAGCGATCGAATCCGACGGTCCGGGGTGACCCTTCCCACTCGCCGATCCGAGTGGTGCCGCGGGCCCGGGATCAGCCTGCCGAGAGGTCCGCGCGCAACCGGTCCTCGTCGACCTCCCAGTAGCTGTGCTCCTTGTCGTCGAGGAGGACGACCGGCAACCGGTCGCCGTACTCGGCACGCAGATCGGGGTTCTCGGCGGCGGCCTCGTCGACGTCCACGCAGGTCAGTTCGAGTTCGAACTCGCGGCAGATCCCCTCGAGCGTCTCGCGCGCCGGGCGGCACGCACCGCAGCCGTCGCGGGTGAGCAGAGTGATCCGGTGTCGCGACTGATCCATGCGCTCCAGTCTTCCTCGAGCCGCCGGGCGGCGTTCGCGAGCGCCCCGCCACGGCAGTTCCGAACCGTTCCGTTTCGAGACGAACATCACACGCCGCAGACGGCGGGACGATCCAGCAGGATCGGTGCCATCACGCGAGCTAGGGTGAGCCAGAGGTGAGCCGGAGCTGTCTTCGATGCGGGAGGTGCGAGTGCCTGGACGATCACTGCCGAACGGCGCGAGATTCGGTGTGGGTCTGTCCGGAATCCTGCGTCCGGGCCGCCGCAGGATCCGCAATCTGCTGGGTCCGAGCGAAGCCGAGTTGCGCGCCAATCTCGCCGGCGAGGCGAGCGCGGACGCCGCGCTCGCGATACAAGAGGCCGAAGCCGCCGAAGCTGCCGCCGCCCTCGAGGCCGAAGCCTCGCTCGAACCGACCGAACCGGAGGCCGCGCCCGGCGTCGAGGTTCCCGATGTTCCAGGGCTCCCTGCCGAGCCCGCCGTTCCGCGGGATCTCACGGCCGCCGCGTTCTTCGACGTCGACAACACGATGGTGCAGGGCGCGTCGATCATCCATTTCGCGCGCGGTCTCGCCGCCCGCAAGTACCTCAGGACCTCCGACCTGGTCGACTTCGCGTGGAAGCAGGTCAAGTTCCGCATCACCGGCAAGGAGAACAGCGAGGACGTCGCGGAGGGCCGGGAGAAGGCGCTGTCGTTCGTCGCGGGCCGTTCCACCGCCGAACTCGCCCGTCTCGGCGAGGAGATCTACGACGAGGTGATCGCCGACAAGATCTGGGCCGGCACCCGCGCCCTCGCGCAGATGCACCTCGACGCGGGCCAACAGGTGTGGCTCGTGACCGCCACACCCGTCGAACTGGCACAGGTGATCGCCAAGCGCCTCGGCCTGACCGGCGCTCTGGGCACCGTCGCCGAGAGCGAGGACGGCGTGTTCACGGGTCGGCTCGTGGGCGACATCCTGCACGGGCTGGGTAAGGCGCACGCGGTGCGCACGCTCGCGGTACGCGAGGGTCTCAATCTCAAGCGCTGCACCGCGTACTCGGACAGCTACAACGACGTCCCGATGCTGTCGCTGGTGGGCACCGCCGTGGCGGTCAACCCCGACGCCGATCTCCGGGAAGTCGCCAAGCACCGGGGCTGGGCGGTCCGGGATTTCCGCACGGGGCGCAAGGCCGCGAAGGTGGGCATCCCGACGGCGCTGCTGCTCGGCGCGGTCGGTGGGGCGGTGGGCGCGATTCTCAGTCGTCGTCGTGAACACGCCCTGCTGACGGAACTGGCCGCCGACCGCGGAGCGTCGCGGGTTCAGCCCATGAAGACGTTGCGGCGCTGCGCCAGCAGTCGGTAGAGCGTCTGCTGGATGATCTCGCGGACGTGGTCGGTGACCTCGAACAGCACCATCGGGTCGTCGGCCTCGGCCGCGGCGTAGGTGTCGGTGGGAATGGGCGTCCCGAACTCGATGTACCACTTCGACGGCAGCGGCACGAGGCCGAGCGGACCCAGGTGCGGGAACAACGGGGTCACCGGGAAGTACGGCATGTTCAGCAACCTGGCCAGCGGCGCGATGTCACCGATCTTGGGGTAGATCTCCTCGGATCCGACGATGGAGCACGGGATGATCGGTACCCCGGCCCGCATCGCGGCGGAGACGAATCCGCCGCGGCCGAACCGTTGCAGCTTGTACCGCTCGGAGAACGGTTTGCCGATGCCCTTGTAGCCCTCCGGGAACACCGCCGCGACCTCGCCGCCACGCAGTAGCCGCTCGGCGTCGGGATGGCACGCGAGCGTGTGGCCGGCCTTGCGGGCGATGTTGCCGACGACGGGCATCTCGAAGGCCAGGTCGGCCGCGAGCATCCGCAGGGCGCGCTGCTGCGGATGGTGGTCGTGCACGGCGACGGACGTCATGAGCGCGTCGATCGGCACCACCCCGGCGTGGTTGGCGACGACGAGCGCGCCCCCGTGTGCCGGGATGTTCTCGACGCCCCGGGTCTCGACGCGGAACCACTTCTCGAACAGCGGACGCAGCGCGGGGAGGAAGACACCGTCGGCGAAGTGCGGGTCGTACCCGAACTCGTCCACCTCGTAGTCGCCGGCCAGTCGGCGGCGAACGAACCCGGCAGCGCCGGCCACCTGCCCGGCGACTCGGGCGCGTAGGCCGCTCCCGTCCGCGAAGCCGTCGGACGTCCCGGTCGCGCCGTCGTCGGACGTCCCGGCCGCGCCGTCGTCGGACGTCCCGTCCGCGAAGCCGTCGTCGCTGTGGAGGGGGGTCGCCTCGCTGTCGGGCACCGGGCGGGACGAACGTCGATCCGTCGCTCGATCACGTGCAGACCGAACGCGCGCGTCCGCGTGCAACGGAATCACCTTCGCCACCTCGTTCACCATGACCCCCTGCTCGTTCGGATCGCTCTGCTCACTCGACGCGCCGACCGGTCACCCGCCCTGACCACCCGCCCCGACGAGTCCCAACGCCGTCGCCTCGGCGCGGTCCACCCACTCCGGCCGGATCACCGGGGTCAGTCCGGTGCCGCGGACGAAGTCGTCGAGCGCCTGCACCGTCGTCCAGCGCGGTTCGAAGCCGAGTTCGGCGCGCATTCGCGTCGTGTCGAGTCCGCATCCGTAGTGGAAGTAGTCGAGCTGTTCCTTCGTGAAGGACCGCATCTGCGATCCCATCAGGGCGCGTCCGGCACTGCGGAACAGCGAGAACGGCATCGGCACCTCGACGCGCCCGGCCCGGCGCACGGCTTGCGACATCATGACGATCCCGTCCCCGGCGACGTTGAAGGTCCCGGTGGGCCCGGTCACGGTGGCCCGGTGGAGCGCGGCGAGCGCGTCCTCCTCGTGCAGCAGTTGCAGGCGGGCGTCGCGACCGAGGATGCTCGGCACGATCGGGGACGACAGGTAGCGCGCCACCCATCCGTGCCGGTGGGGACCCATGAGGGGCGCGAGCCGCAGGATGGAGACCGCGATGTCGGGACGTCGTCGTCCCAGGGCCCGTGCGTAGCCCTCGATGTCGATGCAGTCCCGCGCCCAGGCTCCGCGCGGTGGGCGCCGCGCGCCCATCTCCTCGGTGAACTTGGCCGGATCGCCAGGGCTGCCTCCGTAGACAGCCGACGCGGACCGCAGCACTACCTTGCGCACGCTGGGCGACTTCTGGCACACCGCGAACAGCTGCATCGCCCCGATGACGTTCATGTCCTTCATCGCCGCCCGACTGCCGGACCGCGGGGCCTGCGCCACGGTCGCCGCGTGCACCACGGTGTCCACCTCGGCGCCCCGGATCACTTTGCCGATCAACGGGTTACGTATGTCGGCCCGCACGAACTCGGCGCGGCCCATCCGTCGCATCATGTCCTTGCTGGGTGAGACGGCGTCCACCGCGACGACACGCTCGATGCCCGGGTCCTGCACCAGCCTCGACACCAGGAAGCCGCCGGGGAACCGGCTCGCGCCGGTCACCAGCACCACCCGAGGCGGCTGCACGCCGCGATCGTCAGGACTCACCGATTCCCCCGTCCATTCGCCCCACCGGGAGCCTAACGAATCCGGGGGGCGAGGCAAGGGTTCCGCGCGAGCCTTTACACCCTGGCAACACGTCGTTCGAACCGGTCCCGAATACACGGATGCCCGCCACCGCGAGGTGACGGGCATCCGTGAGCAAGTTCTTACTTACCGAGCTTCCGACGCTGGACGCGCGTGCGACGGAGCAGCTTGCGGTGCTTCTTCTTGGACATACGCTTGCGGCGCTTCTTGATCACTGAACCCATGGTGGGTGTCCCTCACAGTCTTCTCTAGCGTTCAGCGCACGCCGGTCACGTACGCCTGATGTCTTCCTCTGGCGCTGAGGCCTCGTTGCCACTGGCCGCTTTCACGACCCCAGCGCCTGACGACACCGGCTGGCTGGTACGACGACTCACGATCGTACCGGGGGGAGGGGCTCGGTAAAAACCGAGCCCCATCCTTTCGTCTCCGGCTGGTCAGCCGGCGTCGAAATACGAGGTCTGCAGATAGTCGTGCACGGCCTTGGCATGGACACGAAACGACCTGCCCACGCGGACCGCGGGCAGCTCACCGCTGTGCACCAGTCGGTACACGGTCATCTTCGAGACCCTCATCAGAGCCGCAACCTCGGCGACCGTGAGGAACTGCGTCCCGCCGAGACCGGGCTGCCCTTCCTGCTGTCCCCTGGGGGACCTTTCAGGTTTGTCGATGGATCCCATCTCTTCAATTACCTCCGGCACATGTCGCGCCGCCGGCTTCCCCTCCGGCGGACCAGACACGCACGTGCTGCCCCCGAGCTTAGCGGGACCAGAGGGATTGATGCGACGGGTGTTGCAAACAAGATCGATAATCGCGATCCGAAGTTCGCGATCTACTCGGCTGCGACACCCAACTCGGCCGACCTGTCGCGCGCTGCGGACAGGGCGTCGTAGAAGGCCGTCCGGAATCCGCCCTGCTCGAGTGCACGCACTGCGGCCGCGGTGGTACCGCCCGGCGACGTAACCGCCACCCGTAGATCCGTCGCGCTCTCCCCCGACTCGGCGAGCATCGCCGCCGAACCGACCATCGTCTGCACCACGAGCTCACTCGCCGTCGACCGGCTCAGCCCCAGCGACACTCCGGCATCGATCATGGCCTCGACCGCGAGGAAGAAGTACGCCGGGCCCGAACCGGACACGGCGGTCACCGCGTCGATCTGCGACTCCGGCACCGTCGTGACGGTGCCGACCGCCGCGAGGATGCCGCGAACCAGATCGAGGTGCGCGGGCTTGACGTGACGACCGGGCGCGATTGCGCTGGCGCCCTGCCCGACGAGCATCGGCGTATTCGGCATGACGCGCACAACCGGGAACCCGGCCGGCAGCTTCGACTCGTAGCGGGCCGTCGGGATGCCCGCGGCCAGCGAGACCAGGATCTGCTCCTGCTCACCATCGAGGTCGACCTTCGACAGCGCGGCGAGCACCGAGTCGACGTCGGTGGGCTTGACGGCGACGACGATGACGTCCGCGCCTTCGGCCGCGTCCGCGGGGGTCGTGACCCGGATCGAGTAGGTCGCGGCCAGCTCCTGGGCCCGCGCCTCGTACTGCTCGGCGACAACCAGGTCCCGTGTCGCGTGACCACCCTGCAACAGCCCAGAGACCAGTGCCTCACCGATCTTGCCGCCGCCGATCACCGCAATTCTCGTCATGCGGACAGCTTAGGCACTCCGTGCCTGTGCGCCTCAGGCGCCTATCGCGGGATCATCGCGAGCTGACGGCTCTGCACCACGACCGCACCGGTCGAGTCGAGCACGGTGTGATCCTCCTCGAACCACGTGTCCCCCAGCACCGTCGAGCTCGCCATGACGCGCAGCCAGCCCGGCGCCGGCTGCCGACGCAGATACGTCGTCAACTGGACGGTGGGCGCCCAGCCGAAGATGCCACGGTTCATCGTCACGGGCGCGCAGATGTCGCCGGTCATGATCGCGAACAGCGCCGCGGTGGCCGGGTCCTCCTCGTCGGCCGTCCACGGCCGCGCCCACATCCGTACCTGCGGCTCGCCCTGCTTGCCGCTGAGGAAGTGCGCCGTCGAGCCGTCGACCCTCAGATCGCAGCCCTGGGACACGTGCACGATCTGGGCCATCGGGTGATCTGCGACGAGTGCATGGGCCTCAGCGGGGGGCTCGACGGGAAGTTGCGCGAGGGCCTGCTCCTGCGCGTAGTGCGGTTCGCCCGCGTCGGGTGCGCCGAGGGTGACCGCGGCATGAACGGCCGGCCGGCCGTTCTGGGACAGTTCGACGTCCACGAGCGAGACCTGACGGCCCCGCTTGCGGACGGTCGCGACCACGTCGACGTCGCCCGGGTCCGGCGCCGCCAGATAGTTGGCGCTCACGGCCAGTGCCTGGACGGCCGGATCGACGGGGAGATCCGCCGGCGCGGTCCCGGTCAATTCCCGCCGGGCTGCGGCGGCGCAGATGGCCATCATGCAGCCGCCGTGCACCTTGGGCCCGATGGTCCAGATCGGGTCGATGTGGGCGGTGTACCGGCCGTCACCTCTCGGGATGACGGCGGTGAGGTCCCGGAACGGATGAAGGTTCGGCGGGTTCGAGTGGGCGGGCCGAGTCACAGTTCGTCCTGTCTTTCGGGGGTGGTGAAGTCGTCGAAGCGGCGGCCCGCGAATCGCGCGGCGCCGATGTCCTGGTGGGCGAGCCTGCGCAGCGCCGCCAGGACGGGTTCGTAGATCGCGGTTCCCAGCACCGCGTACTCGATCGCGGATTCGGCCGAGTCGGTGGGCATGAGGTCGAGGTCGATCTCGGCGATCCCCCGAACATGGCGCGCGTAGACCTCGAGCCGTTCGTCGGTCATCGGGATGCCGACGTCCTCGGCGGCGGCGAGCGCCCGTTCCAGTTGCGCGACAACGGGGTACGTCGGGTCGTACACCTGCCCCAGCCGTTCGAGGACGGCGCGGGCGCGCGGGTAGTCGCCGGTGCCGTCCTCCGCATCGGTGGGATACGGCGGCAGCGCGGCGAGTGCCCGGCCGATCGTGTCGAAGACGGTGTCCGCAGGGCGATCGACGAGCCCGACGATCGTGCGGATCTTGCCGAGTGGCAGGCCGACGCCCGCGAGTGCCTTGACGAGCGCGAGGCGTCGCACGTGTTGCTCGCCGTATTCGGCCTGCGTCGCACTACTCGCCACGCCGGGCATGAGCAGTCCCTCGCGCAGGTAGTACTTGACGGTCGCGAGCGGCACCCCGCTGACCGCGACCAGCTCGGACACCCGCACCCGATCCTCCACTCCTTGACACCCGACCCCGCCGGGTCGACTATGGAACTCCAACTGGATAGTTCAACTATCCAATCCGGGTTCGAGCCTACCGCACACCAGGAGCTCCCCATGATGGATCCCGTACTCACGATCGTCGTCGGCATCACCGTGCTCACGGTGGTCGGCATCGCGTCCGGCGGCGCGTTCCTGCTCCGCATCCACACCGGACACCAGGGCGCGAACGCCCTGCAGAAGAGCTTCTTCCGCGCCGGGCACGCCCACGCGGGTGTCCTGGTCACACTCGGCATCCTGCTCGCGACGCTCACCGCGGTCGTCGATGCCAGCCCAGGGTGGGCGGCGGCCGGTGCGATCGCGGTGCTGGTGGCGGCGATCTTCATTCCCGCCGGGTTCTTCCTGTCCGTCCTCGGACAGGATCCGCAGAAGCCGGGGCCGATGGTCGCGTCCATCTGGCTCGGCGCGGTCTGCCTCGTGGCGGGACTGGTGATCTCGGGAATCACGGTGATCAGCGCAGGCGTGGCCGCCCTCTAGACATTCCGCGCTCCAGATATCGAGCGCTCCAGGCATTCAGCACTCCAGGCATTCAGCGCAGATTCTCGCGCGCGAAGCTGAGCGCCTGACCCAGCATGGACGCACGCTCGGTCCGGGTGCGCGCGTTCTGGGTGTTGATCTCCACGACAACCTGTCCGGTGAAACCGCTGTCGACGAGGTGGCGGCACACCTCGACACACGGCTGACCGCCGTGGCCGGGAATGAGGTGCTCGTCGATCGATGCCCCGCGGCCGTCGGCGAGGTGCAGGTGCGAGAGCCCGCTGCCCATCCGGCGTGCCAGATCGAGGGCGTCCATTCCGGCGGTCGCCGTGTGCGAGAGATCGAGCGTGTAGTGCCGGTGCCCGGAGTCGGTGGGGTCGTACGACGGGCTGAACGCGGACAGCGCCGCGCCCGGTCCGCCGCGCTTGCGCAGTCGTTCCGCGCTCTTCTCACGGCCACCGAAGAAGCTGTCCGCCCGCATCGGGAACATGTTCTCGACCGCCACGACGGTGCCCGTCTTCTCGACGAGACTCTCCACCTGGTCGGCGAACCCGTCGGCGTACTTGCGCTGCCAGCGGAACGGCGGATGCACCACCACGTTGGACGCCCCCAGCGCCTCCGCGGCCTCCACCGAGCGATCGAGCTTCGCGATAGGGTCCGCACCCCACACGCGCTGCGAGATCAGCAGACACGGGACGTGGACGGCCTGCACGGGCACCGCGTACTTGCGGACCAGCCGCTTGACGGCAGGGATGTCCTGGCTGATGGACTCGGCCCACACCATCAACTCGATGCCGTCGTAGCCGACCTCGGCCGCGTAGCGGAAGGCCGCCTCGGTGTTCTCCGGGTAGACGGAGGCCGTGGACAGCCCGACGAGGATCTTGGGATCCGACATGCGCGCCCTCCCCACGACTCTTGTCCGCCGGCCGGTCAGCTCGTGCTGAGCAGGAAGGCGAGGGGCCCGAGTGTGACGAACACACCCGCGACGACCGCGATGACCAGGCTCGTGATGTCGTCGGTGCGGCGCAGGATCCGAACCATCGCGACCAGGCCGACGATCACCAGGACCGCGAGGACCAGCGCCACCATCGGCAGCATGTCCCACAGCTTCTCGAAGCCCTTGAACATCAGTGCACCCGCGACGACGGCGACCGCACCCTGCCCCAGCAGGACCGCCCACTGCTTCGCGGCGCTGGATTCCTCGGCACGGTCGTCCGCGTCGTCGAGATTCTCACCGGCGAGGTTCTCAGCGGCGAGGTTGTCGGCGGCGAGATCGGGATCCGCCGCATCGACGTCGTTCGGATGAGAAGGCCGGTCGCTGCCCTGTCGGAGCAGGTCGCCGGCGACCGACTGGCCGGACAGCAACTTCGGTTCGGGCTGCCCGCTGTGCGCGAGGGGCTTCGCCGCGACCGGGGCGAGAACAGCAGTGGCCGCCGACTGCCATCCGGCGGCGGGCTTGCGGTCGTCGGCCGTGCGGTCGTCAGCCTTGAAGGCCTGGGTGATCAGAGTCGGGCTGTCGTCCGACTTCGCAGCCGACTTCTCCTCGGCCTTGTCGGCAGCCTTCTCGGCGGCCTCGGTCTTCTCGACAGCCTCGGTCTTCTCGACGGCCTCGGTCTTCTGGACAGCCGAGAAAGCGGCAGTGGCGGCGGGATCCGGGGCCTGCGTCGGCGCCGCGGTGGCCTTCGGCTCCGGCTCCTCCGGCTCCGACTCCTTCGGCTCCGGCTCCTTCGGCTCCGGCTCCTTCGGTTCGATCTCCTTGGCCTCGGTGGCTACCGCCTTCTCGGCGACCGGGGACTCGGCGACCGGGGTCTCGGCGGCCGGGGACTCGGGCTCCTCCGACGCCTCGGCGCGAGTCGCCCGCTCGGTGCGGACCGCCGGAAACTCACCGGTCAGCTCGGCGACAGAGATGCCGCCCTTGACGCCGCGACGACGTCGGCCGCCGCCACCGGCGCCCACACGCTGGCCGTTGCGGGCCAGCAATTCTGCAACCGAGATTGCTTGGCTGTCGCCTTCGGGCTCAGTCATCGAGCGCTCACCACCAGTTCTCCACCCATATCCGTATCGAGCTTGCGAAGAATCAGACCTTCACGCAGTGCCCACGGGCAAATCTCGAGCGTGTCGATCCCCAGCGCGCGCATGCTGGCCTCCGCAACGAGAGCTCCGGCCACAATCTGTTGGGCGCGGTCGGAGCTCACGCCTTCCAATTCTGCACGGTCCGACGCCGTCATCCGCGAAATGAAGGCGATCAGTTGTCGCAGACCGCTTGCCGTGAGGGTCCGTTTGACGCGCGGACCTGCTCCGGACGGTGCAGCGCCGGTCAGTCGCGCGAGCGAACGGAAGGTCTTGGACGTGCCGACACAGAGGTCCGCGGCGCCCGAGGCGCGCAGCTGCTTCGCCGGGCCGGACAGTTCGGCGTCGAGCCAGTCCCGCAGGACCGCGACACGACGCTTGCCGGGCGGGTCCTCCTGCAGCCAGTCGCGAGTGAGGCGTCCAGCGCCGAGTTGCAGCGAGAACGCGACGTCGGGGTCCTCGTCGCCGCCGCACGTCAGCTCGAGCGAGCCGCCACCGATGTCGAGATTGAGGATGCGCCCGGCGCTCCAGCCGTACCAGCGGCGCACCGCGAGGAAGGTCAGCCGGGCCTCGTCGACGCCGGACAGGACTTCGAGGTTCACACCGGTCTCGGAACGTACCCGGGAGAGGACGGCCTCCGAGTTGGTCGCGTCGCGTACCGCGGACGTCGCGAAGGCCATCAGTTCACCGCACCCGGACGACCTGGCGATACCCGAGAAGTCGTTAACGGTCGCGACCAACCGGTCGGCACCGAACACGGTGATGTCCCCGCGGCCGTCCGTGTTCTCGGCAAGCCGCAGAGCCGCTTTCGTTGAACTCATCGGGGTGGGGTGCCCACCACGATGTGCGTCCACCACGAGAAGGTGAACGGTATTGCTTCCGACGTCGAGTACCCCAAGGCGCACACGGTTACGGTACTGGGTCTACCGTCGGGCACTGTGACAGCAGGCAGCACCGACAGGTCTCACAAGTTGGCTCCCGCGCCCGAAGTCGATATGGATTTCCCCCGCGAGTGGGTGCAGTTCGTCGATCCGGAGAACGCCGAGCACACCATCAAAGCCGACATGACGTGGCTCCTTTCCCGCTGGACCTGCGTGTTCGGCACGCCCGCATGCCAGGGCACGGTAGCCGATCGGCCCGACGACGGCTGCTGCTCGCACGGCGCGTTCCTCTCCGACGAGGAAGACCGCGAGAAGCTCGACAACGCGGTGAGGATGCTCACACCCGACGACTGGCAGTTCATGGAGAAGGGGCTCGGGAAGAAGGGGTACCTCGAGGAGGACGACCTCGAGGACGAGCCGTCGCTGCGCACCCGCAAGTACAAGGGCGCGTGCATCTTCCTCAACCGTCCCGGATTCCCGGGCGGCATCGGCTGCTCGCTGCACCAGATGGCGCTCCGCAAGGGCATCGAACCGCTCGAGGTGAAGCCCGAGGTGTGCTGGCAGTTGCCGATCCGCCGCACGCAGGAATGGGTCGACCGCCCCGACGGCGAACAGATCCTCGAGACCACCATCACCGAGTACGACCGCCGCGGCTGGGGCGAGGGCGGCGAGGATCTGACGTGGTACTGCTCCGGTTCACCGGACGCACACGTCGGCACCCGGCCGGTATGGCAGTCGTACGCGCCGGAACTCACCGAACTGCTGGGCAAGGCCGCGTACGACGAGCTGGCATCGCTGTGCCGGCGGCGCGCAGGGCTGGGCCTCATCGCGGTGCACCCCGCGACCACTGCCGCGCAGGCGAAGGCACAGCAGGACTGACTTCCCCCGCGAGGTCACTCTCCGAGGTCAGTGGGGGGCCGGCGCCGCATCGAGAAGGTCACCCGGGACCGGTCCGATCTCGGCGATCGCGGCCGGTGATGTCGACTCCCAGTCGATGCCGACACGGTCGACACCGAGCACGTCGGCGAACACCGCGGCCACCAGTTGCTCCGCCGGAGTCGACGGCGCGCGGTATTCCACTGCCCGCGAGACGAACTCGGGATCGGGCAGGGCCCGGGTCCGCACGCCGACCGCGATAACCCCGAGCCAACGCCGGACCCGCGAGGGAACGTCGGGGGCCAGGTGCTGGGCGCCCCGGGACCGGTCACTCCTCGAGCTTGTACCCCAGCCCGCGGACGGTCACCAGGTGCGTGGGCTTGCCGGGATCGCCCTCGATCTTGCCGCGCAACCGCTTGACGTGGACGTCGAGCGTCTTGGTGTCGCCCACGTAGTCGGCGCCCCACACCCGGTCGATCAACTGCCCACGGGTGAGCACGCGGCCCGAGTTGCGCAGCAGGTACTCGAGCAGGTCGAACTCCTTGAGCGGCAACGTGACCGGATCGCCGTTCACGTGCACCAGGTGCCGCTCGACGTCCATCCGGACCGGTCCCGCCGCGAGGACACCGTCGTCGGCATCGCCGACCGCATCGCTGTCGGCGCCGCGGCGCAGCACCGCCCGGATTCGGGCGATCAGCTCGCGGGCCGAGTACGGCTTGGTGACGTAGTCGTCCGCACCGAGTTCGAGACCGACCACCTTGTCGATCTCGCTGTCCCGGGCGGTGACCATGATGACCGGCACCGACGACTTCGCGCGCAACTGCTTGCAGACGTCCGTCCCGCTCATGCCGGGCAGCATGACGTCGAGCAGGACGATGTCGGCTCCGGAACGCTCGAACGCTGCCAGCGCGGACGGCCCGTCACCGACGACCGTCGTCTCGAAGCCCTCCTTGCGGAGCAGGAACGCCAGCGGATCGGCCAGCGATTCCTCGTCCTCCACGATCAGCACACTCGTCAACGGTTGGCCTCCAGGCTCGTGGCGGCGGCGCCTCGCGCCGTCGCCTTCTTGTCGATCATTGCCGGTTCACGGGCCTCACCCACCGCATCAGCGGACTCGGGTGGGACATCTTCGAAGTGCGCGGGGATCTGCAACGTGAACGTGGACCCGGTGCCGGGACGGCTCCACAGGTCGATCGATCCGTTGTGGTTGGCGGCGACATGCTTGACGATCGCCAACCCCAGCCCGGTACCGCCCGTCGCACGGGAGCGTGCCTTGTCGACGCGGAAGAACCGCTCGAAGACGCGCTCCTGGTCTTCCTTGGCGATGCCGATGCCTCGGTCGGTGACCGCGATCGCGACGCAGTCGCCGCGCACCGTCCGACTGACCGACACCGGCGTGCCCTTCGGCGAGTACGCGATGGCGTTCTCGACGAGGTTCGACAGCGCCGTCACCAGCAGGGTGCGATCGCCCATCACCTCGAGCCCGCTCGGGGCGTCGGCGTGGACGGTGATGTGTGCGGCCTCGGCGGCCACGGTGGAGCGTCGCAGCGCCTCGGCGACGACGTCGTCGACGTCGACCACCTCGAGGTCGGGCAGCTTCTCGGCGCCCTGCAGACGCGACAGCGCGATCAGTTCGGTGACCATGTTGCCCAGGCGGGCCGACTCGCTGAGGACCCGTTGACCGAAGTAGCGCACCGAGTCCGGATCGTCGGCGGATTCGAGCAGCGCCTCCGCGAGCAGACCCATCGCCCCCACCGGGGTCTTCAGTTCGTGGCTCACGTTCGCCACGAAGTCGCGTCGGGTGGCCTCCATGCGGACCTGCTCGGAATCGTCGTCGGCGAACACCACGACGAAGCGGCGGTCCTCCTCGCTCAGCAGCCGAGCGACGCCGCGTACGGCAATCTTGTCGCGTCCGCGCTGCGGCGTGCGCGCCGTCAGATCCACCTCGACGGGTTCACCGGTCGCGAGCACCTCGGTGGCCGCGACCCACGCCCGGTCGTCGAGCATGCGATTACGGACCAACCCCAGTTCCTCGGCCCGCGGATTGACCAGGACGACGTCGTTGAACTTGTCGACGACGGCGATGCCGCTCTCGGAAGTGAGGACGATCAGGTCGAGCACCTGCGACATCGTCAGACCCGCCTGGGCCTGCTGCCGCTCGGCGTGACGCCTGCTCAACCGGGGAACGACGACCCCACCGACGACGTAACCGACGATCGCGGTCGCGACGGCCAAGATTACGGCCTGAACAACAGTCACACGTGAATCGTACGTTCGTGCGCACGGGGTTCGAAGCCGGGTGTGACCGTTTTCTCGCACGTCACAGGGCCGAGAGCTGGCGTTATCCCCCTGTTCACCGTTTGTTTCCCACCCCCGTCGCGTTTTGCGCACGTATCGCGCCCCGAACGCAGAAAACCCCGCGTTTCGCGCACTTGACGCGGGCCCACAGGGGCCGTTGTCGCGACAAGTGCGCGAAACGCGGGGTGAAGTCCGGACGCAGGGACTACTTGGCGCCCTGGTTCGCGACGGCGGCAGCGCCGGCAGCGGCAGCGGCCGGGTCGAGGTACGTGCCACCCGGATTGAGCGGCTTCAGGTTCTCGTCCAGGTCGTAACGCAGCGGGATGCCGGTCGGGATGTTCAGACCCGCGATGTCCTCGTCGGAGATGCCGTCGAGGTGCTTGACCAGCGCGCGCAGCGAGTTGCCGTGCGCGGTGACCAGGACGGTCTTACCCGCCTTCAGGTCGGCCGCGATGGTCTCGTCCCAGTACGGGATGAGTCGCTCGACGACGTCGAGGAGGCACTCGGTCAGCGGAACCTCGGGCAGGTCGGCGTAGCGCGCGTCCTGATCCTGGCTGTACTCGCTGCCGGCCTCGATCGCGGGCGGCGGGGTGTCGTAGCTACGACGCCACAGCATGAACTGGTCCTCGCCGAACTCGGCCTTCGTCTGCGCCTTGTTCTTGCCCTGCAGAGCACCGTAGTGGCGCTCGTTGAGACGCCAGTCGCGCACGACCGGGATCCAGTGGCGGTCGCACGCGTCGAGCGCGAGGTTCGCGGTGCTGATCGCGCGGCGCAGCAGCGACGTGTAGAGAACGTCGGGGAGCAGATCGTGCTCGGCCAGCAGTTCACCGGCGCGCTTGCCCTCTGCCATGCCCTTGTCGGTGAGGTGCACGTCCACCCATCCGGTGAACAGGTTCAGCGCGTTCCATTCGCTCTCGCCGTGGCGGAGAAGCACAAGCGTTCCGGTACTCATGCCCCTAATCCTGGCATGACCGGCTCGCACGCTCGCGACAGCCGTCCGTCCGAACGCTGCGCCGTCGCCAGGAAAGCCCGACGGTGTGATGCGTCTCCCACCGTTCGATCACCGCCCCGAACTCGTCCCGGAAGGCCCGGGCGTGCGGGGGTGCACGTCGGCTGCGTCCTCTCGTCGGGCGAACATCTCGCCACACCACAAGAGGCGCAACACAAGTGGCGGCAGGCCCCCTCCCGCGGAACGGGAGGCGTCGGAGATCTCGCGAATTGCCCGCGTCGCGACCTCCACGGCACCGACAATGGTGCCGACCCGGCGGAAGGGAAGATGCGATGCACTTCGACACCGATGTTCTGGTGGTGGGCGCGGGCCCGGTAGGCCTGACGTCCGCCCTCGAACTACGCCGACGCGGCATCGACGTCGCGATCGTCGACAGACTCGCCGAACCACCGCAGTACGCGAAGGCCGTCGGCATCCAGCCCCGCACCCTCGAGGTGTGGGACGCGATGGGCGTGCTCCGCCCGGCACTCGACGCGTCGACCCCGATGCGCGGGCAGGTCGTCTACGTCGACGGCACACTCTCGACCAGGCTCGATCTCGCACTCCCCGACGACGTCCCGTTCCGCTTCGTCGCGATGCCGCAGTACGCGACGGAGCGGATACTGGCCGAGGCGTTGACCGAGCGGGGCACCCCGATCCGGCGGGGCGTCGAACTGGTCGGCTTCACACAGAACTCCGACGACGTGACCGCGACACTGCGACACTGCGGCCTCGACTTCACCGTCACCGCCAGGTATCTGGTGGGCTGCGACGGCGCGCACAGCATCGTCAGGAAGGGGCTCGGCGTCTCGTTCGAGGGCGACGCGTTCCCCGAGGAGTACATGCTCGCCGACGTCGAGGTGGACTGGTCGATGCCGGACGGCTACGGCGTCCGGGCCATGCGCACCGAGGACGGGCAGACCACCGACATCATGGTGTGTATCCCGCTGCCGGGTACCGGGCGCTACCGGATCTCGTCGCTGGTCTCTCCCGACCTCGCCACCGCCCCGAAGGATTCCGGAGAGGTGGCGCACGGATTCGAGGCCGGACGCAGGCCCACGCTCGATCACATCCAGGCGGTGCTCGATCGGCTCTCCCCCGAGCCGACGCAGGCCCGGAACCTGCGCTGGTCGTCGGTGTTCCGGATCAGCCACCGCCTCGCGGGTAGCTACTCCGCCGAACGGGTGTTCCTCGCCGGCGACGCCGCGCACATCCATCCACCCACCGGCGCGCAGGGCATGAACACCGGCATCCAGGACGCCTACAACCTCGGCTGGAAGATCGCACTCGCGGTGCAGGGCCGCGCCGCCGACGGTCTGCTCGACAGCTACGACGCCGAACGACGGCCGGTCGGCGAGGAGGTCGTGGGACGCACCGTGCACCATGCGCGGGCGGGAATCGGTGCGGGCGAGACGGATCCGCAGCGGACGATGCTCCGCGAGGCGCAACTGCTGGTGGGCTATCGCGACAGCAGGCTCGTCGACGGTGGACCGGGCGAGCCTGCTCCCGGTGACCGCGCCCCAGATGCACCGGGCCTGCAGCAGGACACCGTCGCGTCGCCGATCCGCGTGCACGACCTGTTGCGGCATCCCGGTCACACCCTGTTGTTGTGGGCGCCGACCACGTCGGACATCCGCCCCCACAGCATGATTGCGGAGTCGATCACCGACCGGTACGGCCCGGTGGTGCGGCCGTACGTGATCACGCCCGACGCCTCGGCCACGGCAGCGGGCACCGTGCTCCGCGACGCGGAGACCCGCTTCGCGAAGGCATACGGACTGGGCGCGGCGCCCGCCGCCGTCACGATCCGTCCGGACGGCTACCTCGGACACCGAAGCGAGTCACCGAGCGTAGATGGACTTGTTCGGCACCTGGATCGGACGCTGCTCCCCCACGGCTGACCCGAGAGGGAGCAACGGCCTCGGGCGGTCAGCCGCGCTCGGCCTCGCTCGCGCGCAGGTCCTTGCGCAGGATCTTGCCCGCCGCGGACTTCGGCACCACCTCGATGAACTCGACGCGTCGCACCTTCTTGTGCGGCGCCACGCGCTCGGCGACGAACGCGATCACCGTGTCCGCGTCGAGGTCGGCGTCGGCCTGCCGGACCACGAATGCCTTGGGCACCTCTTCGCCCTCGTCGTCGAGGACACCGATCACGGCGGCGTCGGCGATGTGCGGGTGCGTGAGCAGCAGCGCCTCGAGTTCGGCCGGCGGCACCTGGTAGCCCTTGTACTTGATGAGTTCCTTGAGACGGTCGACGATCGCGACGACGCCGCTCGCGTCGACCGTCGCGATATCGCCCGTGTGCAGGTAGCCGTCGGCGTCGAGGGTGTCGCGGGTGGCCTGCGCGTTGCCGAGGTAGCCGACCATCACGTTGGGGCCCTTGCACCACAGTTCGCCGGGCGCGCTGACGCCGTCGGCCGGGTACTCGACCTCCTCGCCGGTGGCCGGATCGACGATCTTGCACTCCATGTTCGCGATGGTGGGGCCCACCGAACTCAGGGCGATGTCGTCGCGGTCGAACGGGATGGCATGCGAGACGGGGCTCATCTCGGACATGCCGTAGCCCTGCCGGACGCGGCACGACAACCGGTTCGCGACGGCCTTGCCGAGTTCCTCGTCGAGCGGCGCGGCGCCCGAGAAGATCGTGTGCACGCTCGACAGGTCGTACTGGTCGACGAGGGGATGCTTCGCGAGCGCGACCGCGACGGGCGGCGCAACGAAGATGTAGGTGCACTTCTCCTCGGCGACGATCCGCAGGAACTCCACGAGGTCGAACCGCGGCATCGTGACGAGGCTCGCGCGCTCGTACAGGGCTGCGTTGAGCAACACCGTCATGCCGTAGATGTGGAAGAACGGCAGTACCGCGAGGATCTTGTCGTCCGCGCTGATGCCCATCTGCGGATCGATCTGACACACGTTGGCCACCAGGTTGCGGTGCGTGAGCATGACGCCCTTGGGCCGTCCCGTCGTCCCTGACGAGTACGGCAACACCGCCAGGTGCGTCGCCGGATCGAACGACACCCGCGGCGCCGGCGCACCCTGTGTGAGCAGGTCCCGCAGCGACGAGTGACCGTCGGCGCCGTCGAGCACGATCAGGTGGTCGTCGTCGATCCCGACGGCCGTCGCCGCCTCCTTCGCCTGCGGCAGCAGCGGCGAGACCGTGATCAGGAACGACGCGTGCGAGTCGGTGAGCTGCTTGGCGATGTCGTCCGCGGTGTACAGCGCGTTGATCGTGGTCGCCGTGCCGCCCGCCCGCAGGATCCCGTGGAACACCGCCGCGAAGGCGGGAACGTTGGGCGAGTGCAGCCCCACGACGTCGCCGACACGCAGACCTCGGGCAGCGAGGGCGCCGGCGACGGCCTCGATCTGCCCGACGAGCGTCCGATAGTCGGTGACCGCGCCGCTGGCGCCGTCGATCATCGCCGGGCGGTCGAGGTCCGCGCCGTCGATCGAGCCGAACAGGAAGTCGAACACGCTCAGGTCGGGGATCTCGACGTCGGGGAAGGGACTGCGGAAGCTCATGGCTCTCCTTCGGGTGGCAACCGGGCGGGGCAGACTTACCGTTACGCAGAGAAACATATACGCCTGTGATGCCTGTCACAAGTGCCCCGACTTTACCCCCGAAACGGACGAAGAGACCCTTCGTGCGCTCGTAGCGCTCGAAGGGTCCCTTCAGCCGTGCCCCCGGAGGGGATCAGCGTCGAATCAGAGGTGTCGAAATCAGAGGTGTCGAAATCAGAGGTACTGACCGCACACGGGCCATGCACCGCGGCCCTGACCGGCCAGGACATTCTCGGCGACGCGGATCTGCTCCTCGCGGGAGTTCTGATGCGCCGAGCCCGAGCCACCGAAGGAGCTCCAGGTGCTCTGCGTGAACTGCAGGCCGCCGTAGAAGCCGTTGCCGGTGTTCGCGGCCCAGTTGCCGCTGCTCTCGCACTGCGCGACGGCGTCCCAGTCGCCGGACGCGGCGTTGGCGGTGCCGACGCTCATCGCGAACGGGGCGGCGACGAGGGCTGCGGTGGCGGCGACGGTACCGATGGTGCGCTTGATGTTGAACTTAGCCATGGGGGGGTGGATCCTCTCCGTATTGCGGGCGAGGCGGCCTGCGGACGAAATGACATCGATCCGGGCTCTGAGTTGGGCCTCGCTTCTGCCCCTCGAAGGTCTTGCTGGTCCGATCCCGCGGGGCAGAGCCGGCGGCGGCGGGTCGGAGTCTTGCTCTCTTACGGTGTTACCTGCTCGAGTTCGTTCGTCTCGTGCTGGTTACAACCGTAGGCACCGATCACGGAAAGGTCACGGGTCGATTTTGTGAGACGCCCGTACGAAAAAAGAGCCTTGAACTGGCTGAAGTCGCAGCTCAGGCGCAAGGAATCCACGGGAACTACCCGCGTCGTTGCATAGCTGTTATGTGACTCAGGTCATAGAAGATTCGTGAACGGGGTCACGAAATCTCGGTCGGATAACGGCCGGACGCGACGTGAAACGTCAGTGATTCCCCGGATCGACAGCCCAACCGGGCCCACTCGCAGTCTCTTCGGCCCCCTCGACGAGGTGTTTGAACGGCTCCAGGTTCGCGAGCGATTCACCCCGCGATACTCGCCAGGCCCACTCGCGCCTGATGGACGACGCGAATCCCAGCTCGAGCAGCATGTTGAAGTCGCCGTCCGCGGCCTCGAGGATCGAACCCAACACGCGGTCCAGTTCCGCACCGGTCACCGCGTACCCCGAAATGCGGCCGACGAGATAGATGTCGCCGACCTTGTCGATCGTGTAGTACGCCCCGTACAACCGGCGATTGCGGCGCAGCAGGTACTTGTAGACGCCCTCGAAGTTCTCGTCGGGCTTGCGGCACACGAACGCCTCGACCCGGACGCCGTGGTTGCCGACCGTCAGCAGCGTCGTCGTCTTGAGCTTGTGCTCGCCGGGCAGTTCCACGACGAACTGGTTCTCGCCCTGACGGGTGTAGTCGAGTTCGCGCTCCGTCAGCGCCGCGTCGATGACCCCCGCGACGACGTCCGCCGTCGGTTCTTGTTCGCTCACGCCCGCACTCCGCTCGTCCGACGCAACTTCCACAATCCTCGCGGCCTACGTTGCCAGAGTTCCCCGCCTTCGGCTCGGTGGTACATCGCGGTCGCGGACCGATAGCTCGCGAGCAGCGCGTCCGCGGTGTGCTCCCACGAGAAGTTCTCGGCGTGCCGCGGCGCTCGCGCGGCCAGCTCGTCCAGGCGGTCCGGCACGGCGACAAGCGATTCCAGCGCCGTCGCCCAGTCGTCGATCCGGTGCCCCTGCACGAGGAGACCGGTCTGCCCGTCCCGCACAGCCACACCCAGCCCGCCGACATCCGCGGCGATGACCGGCGTTCCGCACGCCTGCGCCTCGATCGCGACCAGGCCGAAGGACTCCGAATAGCTGGGCACCGCAACGAGATCCGATGCACGGTAGACGTCGGCGAGCTTCTCGGGCGGCTGCGGAGGCAGGAACGTCACGCGCGCGGTGATCCCCAGCGCGCCGGCCAGTTCGATCAGGGAGTCCGGCCGCTCGAGGCCCGTACCGGAGGGGCCGCCCACGACGAGGACGCGCAGCGGCAGGTCAGGGCGTCGCGCGGCCACCTCGGCCGCTGCGCGCAGCAGCACGTCGGGCGCCTTGAGCGGCTGGATCCGTCCGACGAACGTCACGATCGTCTCGGACGGGTCGAGCCCCAGCGCCGTGCGGGCCGCGAGACGATCGCCGGGCCGGTAGCGCGACAGGTCGGCACCCGGCGCGACGATGTCGACCTTGTCGGCCGACGCGCCGTAGATCGCGGTGAGCTGCGCGGCCTCGTCCGCAGTGTTGGCGGTCAGCCGGTCGGCCTCCGCGACAACCTGCTGCTCACCGATCTGCCGGGCCGCAGGTTCGGGGGTGTCGCCCTCCGCGAGCGAGGCATTCTTCACCGCCGCCAGGGTGTGCGCGGTGTGCACCAGGGGAACGCCCCACCGGTCGCGGGCCAGCCAGCCGACCTGCCCGGACAACCAGTAGTGCGAGTGGACCAGGTCGTAGTAGCCGGGCTCGTGCCGCACCTCCTCGCGCAGCACCCCCGCGGCGAACGCGCACAACTGCGTGGGCAACTCATGCTTGTCGAGCCCCTCGTACGGGCCCGCCGCGACGTTGCGGACGTGAACACCCGGCGCCGCGTCCTGCACCGCCGGAGCGGCCGACGACGTCGCGCGCGTGAAGATGTCGACCTCGACGCCCCGCCTCGCGAGTTGGATCGCGGTCTGCAGCACGTACACGTTCATTCCACCCGCGTCGCCGGTGCCCGGCTGAGCCAGCGGCGACGTGTGTACGGAGAGAACGGCGACCCGTCGGGGCGTCGCGTTGTGCTTGGGTGTCACGCGTCCATACTGCCCTGTCGCTGTGTCATGGGGTAATTACGCCTGCAGTGTTCTCGCCGACCGGGACGCCCCCGTCGACGTCCACCAGGAAGGCACCGACCTCGGCGACGAACCGCGCCGGATCCTCGATGAACGCGCCGTGCCCGCCGCCTTCCCAATACGACGCCGTCGCGCGCGGGATCAACGCCGCAGCGTGCTCACCGGCGGAGACGTCGACGACGGTGTCGGCGGTGCCGTGCAGCACCAGGGCCGGGACGTCGAGGCTGCGCAGCAGGTCGTCGTGGCCGACGGCCCGCCGGAAGAGCGCCGACCGGACCCGCGGCGGCGTGGCGAGGCTGGCCCCGAACAGCGCCTGCGACCACGCACCCTTACCTGCGTCGTCGCCGATCGGACCGGTCAGGGCGGTTTCGAAGCTACCCAGCGCCCGGACGGCGACGTCGGGGTCCTCGGCCATCGCGGCGGGGATTGCAGCCTTCATCGCCGAGCCGACCGCGCCGCCGGCCTCGCCGCGGCCGATGCTCGTGATCGCACCCACGAACACCACCCCGTCGACGGCGCCGGTTCCGTGCGCGGCGAGGTAGTCGCAGATCACGAGTCCGCCGTACGACCAGCCCAGTAGCACCGCGCCCGAGGAGATCCGCTCGGCGGTCAAAACCGCGTCGACGTCCGATGCCCAGTTCGCGGAGTCGTCGTAGCCCGCGGCCGGGACGTCCGAGTAGCCGTGCCCACGTAGATCGACGGCGATCACCCGGTACTGCGCGGACAGGGCGCCCAGGACGTCGTCGCCCCAACACCGCGACGACTGGGCCCAGCCGTGGATCAGGACGAGCGGTCGGGCATCCGGGTTACCGAACGTTCGATAGACGAGGGTGGTGCCGTCGGCACCGACTGCTTCACGGATGGCCATGCGGCCACCCTAGGGGCAGCGGTCAGGGGGTGCTGCGCGCGCGGTGCACGAGGTAAGCAGCCGACGCGACGATCATCGCCATCGCGCCCGCGCCGACCGCCACCGCGAACCCGGCTCGCGTGCCGAAGTGGTCGATCATCTGTCCGGCCAGTGCCGAGCCGAGCGCGACGCCGACCCCGAGTCCGGTCACCGTCCACGTGATGCCCTCGGTGAGCTTGTGATGCGGGACGACCGTTTCGACGAGTGTCGTGGCGATGATCAGGGTCGGGGCCACCGAGATGCCGGCGAGCGCGAGGGCCGCGGTCAGGGTCGATATCGAACCGACGAACAGGAGCGGCCACACCAGGACCGCGACCGCAACGGTCGCGAACACCAGTTGGCGGCGCAGCGCCGAACCGGGTCGCATGGCGCCGAACACGATGCCGGCCAGCGCGGACCCGCCCGCGAACAGCGCCAGCGCAATGGTCGCGGCGGCGCGGGTGCCCTGATCGGTCGCGAACGCGATGCTCGTGACGTCGACGGTGCCGAAGATCGTGCCCATCGCGAGCATCACTGCCACCAGCGCCCAGATCGCCGGGTTCCGGACCACCGACGGGCCGCCGTGTGCACCCCGGTCTGCCACCGCCGGTTCGGTGCTGCCCTGCGCGACGAGGGCGAACGTGCCGACGACGAGGAGGATCAGCGCCACCAGCGGGCCGGCCTCGGGGAACACCGACACCGACAGACCCACCGAGACCACCGGGCCTGCGATGAAACAGACCTCGTCGAGGACGGACTCGAACGCGAACGCCGTGCGCAGCTGCGGCTGCCCGCGGTACAGCGCGGTCCACCGGGCGCGGACCATCGCGCCGATCGTCGGCATGCAGCCGGCGGGGACGGCCAGCAGGAACAGCACGAAGTCGGGCGTCTCGAGGCGCACGCACAGCAACATCGCGGCCAGCGCGACGGCACTGATCGCCGACGCCGCCGGCAGCACGCGCCGCTGTCCGTACCGGTCGGCGGCCCGGGACACGAGGGGCGTGATGCACGCATACGCGAGGGCGAACACCGCCGAGAGCGCGCCTGCCACTCCGTAGTCGCCGCGCAGTTCGGACAGCATCGTCACGATGCCGATACCCACCATCGCGATCGGCAGGCGCGCGACGAACCCGGCGGCGGAGAACGCGGCGGATCCGCGAGCGGAGAAGATCTCCCGGTAGGTCCCGATCATGTGCCGGTGTCTCCTGACGCATCCACGACTGGGCGCAGCGCGCCGGCCGGTAACCAGTTGTCCGACAAAGTCTCGCACCTTGCCTGTGAGCTCGATCGGCGTGTAAGCATTCTCCGCATGAGTGTTCTGGTGTGTTTCCACGCCCATCCCGACGACGAGGTCTTCGTGACCGGCGGAGTGATGCGCCAGGCGGCCGATGCCGGGCACCGCGTCGTGGTGGTCACCGCCACCGACGGGGCACTCGGCGAGGTGCCGGCCGGCCTGCTCGCCGACGGCGAGACGCTCGCCCAGCGCCGCCGCCGCGAGCTCGAGGCGTCGACCGACGCACTCGGCGCCCACCGGGTGGTGATGCTCCACTATGCCGATTCGGGTATGGCGGGCACGCCCGAGAACGCGAATCCCGATGCCTTCTGCAACATCGACATCGAGACCGCGGCGGCACGCCTGGCGGCGATCCTCGACGAGGAAGCCGCCGACGTACTGACGATCTACGACCCCAACGGCGGGTACGGCCACCCCGATCACGTGCAGGTCCACCACGTCGGCGTGCGCGCGGCCGAACTGGCGAACGTGCCGCACGTGTACGAGGCCGCCGTCAGCCGCGACCACATCAGGCGCATGATGGCCGCCAACCCGGGGTGGAGCGAGGAGGCCACACCTCCCGACTTCGACACCTTCGGGCTGTCCGACGACGAGATCACGACCGTCGTCGACGTCACGGCAGCGCTCGCCGCGAAACGCGCCGCGATGCTCGCGCACGAGACGCAGATCGGCGACTTCGGACCGTTCCTGCAGATGCCCGACGAACTACTGCAGGCCGCATTCGGCCAGGAGTGGTTCCGGCGCCGCGGCGCACCGACCGGCCTGGCGGAAACGGCACTACCCCTGTAGCCGAAAAACGTGAACCTCCTGCGGATAGGCGGGGGCCCGACCTAGCATCGCGACATGCCCGGGCTCCTCGCGCGCTATCGACGGACCGGCGCCGACGTGCCGTTCGGCAACCCGCTCGCGGCGCACGACGTCGCGATGGAGGGGTATTTCTGGCGGTTCACCCAACGCGACACCGGGCGGGTGCTGATCGCCCTCGCGGGGATCAACCGCGCCGCCGACGGCCAGTGGGCGACGCTCGGCATGGGCGCGCATCCGGGCGGATTCCTGCGCACCGCAGCGCATCCCGTCGCCGGCGCCGATCCGGACGATCTGGGCGCGTTCGCGGGCGACGCCTTCCACGGCACGCGGGATCGACTGCGGGTCGACCTCGGCCCCGGCGCGCGGATCGATGCGCGGATCACCGACCGGTTCGAGTGGCCCCGACGACGGTTCGGCGGTTCCAGCGGCTTCCACACCGTCCCGGCGCTCAACCAGTACTGGCACCCGTGGCTGCTCGGTGGCCGCGTGGAGGGCTGGGCCGACGTCGACGGCGAACGGTGGGACCTCGACGGCGCCCAGGTGTACGGCGAGAAGAACTGGGGCCGGGGCGGTTTCCCGGATGCCTGGTGGTGGGGTCAGGCGCAGGGGTTCGACGACCCCCGGGTGTGCGTCGCGTTCGCGGGCGGCATCGTCACGGCCGGACCGCTGCGCACCGAGGTGACCGCGGTGGTCGTGGCGCTACCCGACGGCACGGTGATCCGGGTGGGCAACCCGGTCGTCTCCCCGGTGCGGGCAGAGGTGGACGACGAATCCTGGCTGCTCAGTGGGGGTAGCCGCCGCTGGTCGGTCGAGATTCGGGGCGAGGCCCGGCGCGGCGACGCGCACGTCCTTCCGGTGCCGTTGCCCGCCGAACGCCGCAACATGCCGGGCGCTCTGGAGCACCTCGGCGGCAAGTTGTCTGTAACGGTGAGTAACAATGGCCGATGTTGCCTGTCGGGTGCATCACACCTGGCGGGGCTCGAGTGGGGTGGGATCTCTCGGGCGCACGACGAACTCCGGCGGCGCGAACGCGCGGACGGGGACACACAGAACTGAAGAATTCGAGGGGGGATCCTTGCGCAGGCTTCGATCGACACTCGCGGTGACCGCGGTCGCCGCGGCGGCCCTGCTGGTCGGCACGCCGACCGCGGCGGCCGCACCGGACACGGTGGACATGAACGAGGTGTTCGGCCCGTTCGTCGTCAGCACCTTGCAGGACGGCCGGATCGCTCCCCCGGAGCAGTGGCAGCCCCGCCACCCCACCACCGACGCGTGGTACCAGGCCCCGCCCGTCGCCGGCCTCGCCCCGGGCACGCTGCTCAAGGCCCGTCCGGCGACCGTCCAGGTGTACGGCGTCCAGCCCGCGCACGTGCGCGGCTACCAACTCATGTACGTCACAACGGATTTCGACGGCTCTCGCGTCGTGAGCACCGGCATGCTCATGATCCCGGACGACGGCACCGGCCCGCAGGACCGCAAGCTCATCGGCTACTCCGAGGCCAACGACAGCCTCGGACCCGGCTGCATGCCGAGCACGCAGTGGACCGGCGGCGACCAGGACGATCCGTCACTGTTCTCCGCGCTGGGACCCGTCGCGCAGATGTTCGGCAACGGCTGGGCCGTCATGATGAGTGACACGGCCAACGACGGCGATTCCGCACCCAACGGGTTCTCGATCGGCCAGTTCTCCGGTGCCGCAACGCTCGACGGCCTGCGCGCCGCGATCGCACTGCCCGACGCCGGATTCGAGCGGGACATCCCGATCGGCATCTACGGCATCGCCGGCGGTGGCGTCGCGGCCGGTTTCGCCGCCGAGAAGCAGGCGACGTACGCACCCGAACTCAACGTCGTAGGCACGGTGCTGCAGGCGATGGTGATCGACAGCGCCACGTTCGAACGCAAGGCGGACGCCGGGATCGGCGCGGGCTTCGTGTTCGCGAACTCGCTCGGCTACGCGGCCCGCTACCCCGAGATCGACCTCGACGCGGAACTCACCCCGCTCGGCAAGCAGATCGCCGACGTCTTCAACCGCACATGCCAGCAGACATACCTGATGATGCCCTTCCTCCCGCTCAGCGCGCTGTACACGCACGGCCGTCCGGCCGACAATCCGGTCTTCGCCCGCGCATACGCGGACAACCGGATGGGTCAGCAGGCCCCGAAGGCGCCGGTCCTCCTCACCTCGTGCCGGGACGACTTCCTCGTCCCCTACTCCGACGTCGAGAACCTGATCGCGGCCTACCGAGCCGGCGGCACCGACGTCACGGTCGACCCCAGCCGGTGCGGCGTCACCGACATCCTGACCAACCCCTACCGAGTGGGCACCGAACTGCTCGGCATGCAGAACGTCGACTGGTTCGTCGGCAAATTCGAGGAGACCACACGATGAGGAAATTACTCACCGGCGCACTCGCCGCCGCCCTCCTGTTCGTTCCTACAGCGGTCGCCACCGCCGATCCCGCGCTCGACACGAAACTCGACGGATACCTGGACGCCCCGCTGTCGAACGAGAATGCCGAGGCCAACGGCGGCGTCAACCCGTCGTTCTCGACCAACCCGGACGAGCTGGGCGCACTGCTCGACCACGCGCGCGTCCAGGGCGTCGAGCCGACGCGGTACAAGGCTCTGCTGCAACAGTTCTGGCTGGCGACGGCCACCCGGAAGGCGGGCCTGGATCTGAACAACTGGGACGCGAACCGGGGCCTCGCCGCGAACGAGCAGAACCTCGCCAACACATTCCGCTACTACGAACGTCTACAACTCGAGAACCCGAATTTCCTGTGGACCGGGCAGGGCGGCATGGCCGGGCCGTCGTTCGCCGCGGGCATCATGGACGTCGATCTCGGACGCGTCGTGCTCGACGTGCACGCGGTGCGGGACACGATCGCCACCATCGTCGGCGCCCTCGACACCGCCGCGGCGCCGGCCACCACCAACCTGCCCGCCGATGTGCAGGCGGTGCTCGAGGTGGGTGCGGTCATCACCGCCGACGATATCGCGCACTTCCAGACGCAAGTCATCGCGATGAGCAAGCACATCTTCATGGACCTGATTCCGCAGCACGAGGCGTACCTCGCCGGCGGCATGACCGCGATCGACGAGTACCACGACGCCGGCCTGATCGACGAAAATGCCTACCGGGCCTGGACGAGCATCGACACCGGCGACCCCGACAAGGTCGTCGAGGGCAACACCGACCTGCTCTACCGCGAGCAGTACCAGTCGATCGGTGCGCAGTGGGACACCGCCCGCAATTACAAGGGGCCGGTGGGCCGGGCGCTGACCTACCTGAGCACGGTCGCGGCCGATCCCGCGATCCCCGGTGTCGTTCCGCCGCGCGAGGCGGATCCGCTGGTGCTTACCGCCGGACACCTCACCGGCGCCGACGCCGAGGGCCCGCAGTGGCGCCTGCAGACCCCGCTTCCGGCGTTCAACTGGTCGGACCGCGACTCGCGATGGACCTACATCACCGAGCAGATGTTGCCGAAGTACCGAGCTCTCAAGGAGACTCAGCCCGACCTGTGGCACGCGACGCTGTCCAAGCCGATGGAACAGCAGATCGGCGACCAGCGTGCGCTGGCGCGACTGCCGCAAATGCTGCTGTCCATGGCCCGGACCACGCAGGCTCAATACTTCTGACCGCACGCGATGCGGAGGGTCACACCCGAACGGTGGCCTTCCGCATCGCGGCCAGCGGATTCGAGTACAGCGAGCTGAGCGACACCACTCCCGCCGCGTGCTCCTGCACGCGGTTGCCGAACCCCGTGATGCGCACGTCGGCGCCCGCAACACGCGACGCCTCCGACAGCGCCCGCGCGACGTGCGGTGCGGCCTCCGGATAGTCGGTGAACGCCTGCCCACCCAGGATCACCCGGTCAGGGTTGAACAGGTCGCGCAGCATCGCCACCGCCCGCCCCAGCGTGCGCGCCCGCTCCACGAGAATCTCCTGCGCTGCAGTCGATCCCGATCGCGCTGCACGGAAGACCACCGCGATCGGGGGCAACGGGCCGTCCGCCGGCAGGACGCCAGCCCGCCGCGCCGCAAGCAGCACTCCGCGGTCACTGACGGCCGCCTCGAGGCACCCCACAGCACCGCAATCGCACCGCGCGTCCGAGACAGTCGGCAGGTGCGCGATCGAACCCGGTCCGGCCGTGGGCGTGTGCACCTTGCCGTCGAGTGTCAGTGCCAGGCCGACGGTTTCGCGGGCGTAGAAGTACAGGCCGCCGCCCCGCGTCTCGGCACTCTCGGCGCGCTGCGGGGTGAGCAGCAGTTCGGACGCGGCCATCGCCTCGACGTGCGCGGCCACCGAGACGGGCAGGCCGAAACCCGCGCCGACGACGTCCCCGACGCGGGCGCCCATCCAACCGAGGCGCGGATGGTCCACCAAACCGGTCTCCGGTTCGACGCGGCCACCGATCGCGACACCCACCCACAGCGGCCTGCGGCGGTGCCAGCGGGCCGCGAATCCGCGCGCGCTGGCGGTGATGGTCGCGAGGGCGGCATCGGATGCCCCACGCGGCGTGGGGATCTCGACGGCACCGAGGATGCGGCCGCGCAGGTCGGCGGTGATGACGCTGGTGACGACGGCGCCGATGTGGATGCCGACGGTCAGATGGGAGTCGTGGTCCACCTCGAACGGGACGCGAGGCCGTCCGACCGCGCCGGCCGCGACGAGGTCGGGCCGCTCGCGGAGCAGGCCCGCCGCGATCATCGCCGACACGTGCCGGTTGACGGTCGCGATGCTCGATCCCGTTGCGCGAGTGGCCTCGTCCCGGGAGATGGGGCCACCGGCGGCGGCCACCCGGAACACTGCGGCGGCGGGGCCGTCGGCGATACCCAGGGTCGGCGGGACGATCCGCGAGCGGGTCACGGGCCGGGGCGAACTACGAACGGTGCGGGTACTGGAGGTGCGTGCGGTCACGGATCTTCCGGTGACGGGGGGTGCTGCGGTGAGCATGGCATGTCCTTGCCTCGTCCCGAGGGACGGATGTCGACACGGTCTGTGAGACGCGCTGCCGACGTCGATCTCTACCGACGGGAACGTCGGAGGAGAGGCACGGAACTACGGTGCGAGCAGCGCGGAACTAGCGGCGTGAGAGACGGCAGGGACAACAGAGTTCCCGCGGGTGCGGCAGCCGAGAACCCAACGCAGCGGTCACATAGGTGACCCGCGGAGCGGAGGTGGCGCCGGACGACATGACGATCAAGCTAGCATCCCGCACGCCGCCAGGGCCGCCCGTCCCCGATGACGCGGGGGTGTCGGCACTACGATCGGGTCATGAGCCTGCCACAGGACACCCGCGTCGCCGTCGTCACCGGAGCGAGCTCCGGAATCGGCGAGGCCACCGCCCGCACCCTCGCCGGCCAGGGGTTTCACGTCGTACTCGGTGCGCGCCGGGTCGATCGGCTCGAGGCGATCGCGGCGGAGATCGGCGGCACCGCCCTCGAGTTGGACGTCACCGACGAGGACTCCGTCGACGCGTTCTGCGCGGTTCTCCCCCGGGTCGACATGCTCGTCAACAACGCCGGCGGCGCGAAGGGCATGGCCCCGGTGCTGGAGGCGGACCTCGACGACTGGCGGTGGATGTGGGAGACGAACGTCCTCGGCACGCTGCGCGTCACCAAGGCGCTGCTACCCAAGCTCATCGCGTCCGGCGACGGACTGATCGTCACCGTCACGTCGGTGGCGGCGTTCACCGCGTACGACAACGGTTCCGGCTACACGTCGGCCAAGCACGCGCAGGCCGTTCTGCACCGCACGCTCCGCGGCGAACTGCTCGGCAAGCCGGTGCGGCTCACGGAGATCGCGCCGGGCGCGGTGGAGACCGAGTTCTCGCTGGTGCGGTTCGACGGCGACACCGAGCGCGCGGCCAAGGTCTACGAGGGCATCACCCCGCTGATCGCGCAGGACATCGCGGAGATCATCGGGTTTGTCGCGTCGCGCCCGCCGCACGTCAACCTGGACCAGATCATCGTCAAGCCGCGCGACCAGGCCGATACCGGACGATTCAACCGCACGACCGGCTAATCTCGCGGCATGCAGCACCGATTGCGGCCGGGAGCCCTCCTCGACACACGCGGCCGTCTCGCCGAGGCGGGGTGGGCCGACGCCGAGGTCCGTCGCTACGACCGATCGGCGTTGGCCGCACCGTCGTGGCGGATCAAGGAGTGGGACTACTACTGCGTCCTCACCCCGGACAACGGTCTGGCGCTCACGGTCGCCGACAACGGGTACATGGGCCTGCTGGGTGTCTCCTGGCTCGACTTCCGGCACCGGCGCGAGTGCACCGAGAACGTGATGCTGCCGTTCCCGATGGGCCGGATGGGGTTGCCGGCGAGCGCCGACGACGGCGACGTGGTGATCGATCACAAGAAGATGCGGATCGCCTTCCGCCACGATGACGGCGGACGAGTGTTGTCCGTCGACTATCCCGGATTCGACGGTGGCCGCGGGCTACGCGGCGAGCTGCGTCTCTCGCAGCCCGCCGTGGCACCTTCTGGTCACTCCGCAGGCTCCGCTCCTGCCCGGATGGTGATCGCGACACCGTTCCCGAAGGCGCCCAAGGCTTTCTACTACAACCAGAAGATCAACTGTCTGGCGGCGACCGGTGAGATCACGGTCGGGGACGACACTTTCGTGTTCGTGCCCGAGTCCGCGTTCGGCGTCTTCGACTGGGGTCGTGGCGTGTGGACGTACGACAACACGTGGTACTGGGGGTCGGCGTCGGGTGTCGTCGACGGCCGTCCGTTCGGCTTCAACATCGGCTACGGATTCGGCGACCCCTCCGCGGCCAGCGAGAACATGGTGTTCGTGGACGGTGTCGCCCACAAGCTCGACCAGGTCACGTTCCATCTGCCGGAAGGCACGTACGACGGTGCACCGTGGAAGTTCAGGAGCAACGACGGTCGCTTCGAGATGGCGTTCGAGCCCCTCCTCGATCGCGCGGCCGCCGTGGACTTCAAGGTGCTGCGATCGATCCAGCACCAGGTGTTCGGACGGTTCACCGGTCACGTCGTCCTCGACGACGGCACCCGTGTCGAGGTGACCGACCTACTCGGCTTCGCCGAGGAGGTCCACAACCGCTGGTGAGCGGTCGCGCTCACCACTCGGTGTAGGTCGCGGTAGGCGAAGGATCCTCGGCCGGCACCGGGACGCCGTCGATCCTCGCCGCATGCTCCCGGTTCGCCTTGCGCACCCGATACGCCGAGTGCCCGACGAGGGCGACGAAGAGTGGCACGCAGACGAGCAGGATCGCCTGAATCATGTGGTGCTCCTTCTAGTTCATGTTCAGCGAGCTCGGTGGCGTGGCCGCGGGCTCGGGCCGCCCTCCGCCGCCGCGGAGGGCATCGGACGCTTCGAAGATCGCGCCCTTCAGCACACTTTCGGCGCTCACGTCCTCGCCCTTGACGACATCGCCCGCGGCCGCGCCGACGCCGCCCGTGGTCAGGTCCACGGCCACCCCGGCCGCGGTCCGGCGTCCGGCACTCTCGATGCCGTCGAGCACCACTCCGCCGGCACCTGTCCTACCGAGCAGCCCGGTGACCACGCCCTCGGCCGCCGCCCCGATCGCGTCCTTCCCCAGTGCGCCGAAGTCGAGACTGTCTCGCTCCCCCTGCGCGAGTTGGTACACCTGGATGCCGCCGGCGATGGCCACCTCCCGGACGACGCCGACCGCAACCTCCCGCGCAACCCGCTGCAGCAGTTGGGTGATGATCGTCCGGATCGTGAACTGGGTGGCGAGCTGGGCCGCCGGGATCGCAGCGGTGCTCGCCCCGAACGTCGCGACTGCCGACGCGGCGAGCGCCGCGATCTGCGCTGCCAACGCCACCAGTGCGGCGATGATGGCGAGCTTGGCCTCCTCGACGTCGGCCGCGGTGAATTCGCACGCGTCGGCAAGCTCCCGACACACCGCGACGATCTGATCGACCGCACCGTCGTTGCCCCCGATGGTCGCCCAGTGGGCGGACATCGCCTCGTTGACGGCGCCGGCCACACCCGCCAGTGCCGCCTGCATCGCGGCGTCGCCACCAGCGCCGATCCGCTCGACGTCACCCGCCGCGGCCTCCCATGCGTCCGACAGGCGCCGCAGCGACGTCTCGTCGGCCTCGGGCCAATCCTGCCCTGAGGCAAGGGATGCGACCGTTCGCAGCGGTCCCGGTATCTCGATGCCCATCAGTGGCCACCCCCCAGCGTGCCCGAGAATCCGCGGTCGGTGGTCTCGAATGCGGCAGCCGTGTCCCGCAGCCCGCCCGCGATACCGGCCAGGACGTCGGTGAGGTTGCGCAACGCGGCGACGGCGCCGTCCGCACCGGGAACGTACCGGGCCGCGAATGTGCTTCCCGTCGAATCGGATCCCCAACTGGCACCCTCGGCGTCGAGCACGAGGGCAAGCTGACGTTGCAGGTCTACCAGGTCGTCGGTGGAGCGCTCGAATCCAGGCGCGGCCGAACGTACCCGGTCCGCATCGATCCACATCGAATCAGCCACGATGCGCCTCCCGCAGGATCGGCGCACGCCAGTCGTGCAGGTCATTCGTGTCGGATACCGAGCCTTCCTGCGGCGCACCCGGCGCGAATTCGGTTGCGACCGTGGGCACGAGGTTGCGGATGCTCGGCGCCCCCGGAACGAGATCGCTCAGATCCGGGAAGTCCGCGGCCATCGCCGCCACCGGTTCCATCAGTTCGCCTGTCCGGGAACGCGCCTCGTGCGCCGCGACCTGCGCGGCGGAAGCGAACGAATCCGCGAGACGTTCCGGTGTGGTCCGCGAGAAGGCCGCGGGATCCAGCCGGGTCGACACCACCGTGCCGGACGCGTCCACGGTCACCCGGACGAGCCCGTCCGGCGACGCACCCTCCGCGGTCAGGCTCGCGACGGCCCCCTGCGCCGCCGCGAGCGCCGCGGTCTGCTCGTGTAACCGCTCGAGCATCGCGTCCACCTGACCGCGTAGCGGCGCGTTTCTCTCCCGCAGACGCAGCCGAGACTCCCGCCGCTCGCTGCCGGCACCGTTGTCGCTCATCGATCCCCCTCCGTTCGACCCCTCTGCATCCTTGGACGTCGGCGCCGGCGGATCGGTTCCATGACGGGCCGATGTCGTTCAGTGCGAGACCTCCCGGATCCGGACGGCGTCGACGAGTGCCCGGACGTCGGCGGCAACGTCCGCCGGACCGGTCGGCCGGACCACGAGATCGCGATCTCCCCTCAGGGTGTAGCGGCCGTCGCCGTCGAAGTCGAGCCAGTGCAGTCCGATCCCGTCGTCGGTGGGGCGGCTGTCGTAGGCGGCACCCGCGAAGGCGGTGATCTCCCCCATCCCGCGGCGTGGACGTCCCAGCAGCGCGAGCGCCTCGTCCCGTATCCCGGCGGTACCGGCCGACACGAGTACCGAGCCCTGCCCGGGCCGCAGATCGTCGCGCCGGAACCGGATCACCGACCGCGATCCCGTGGGAACCGAGGGGAGCGCCGACGCGATCGCGTCGGGTACCCGTGCCGGATCGATGCCGTGCAGCAGGATGTCGCTGCCCGTGTCCAGGTCTGCACCGGCGAGTTGGATCGCGAGCACCCCGGTGCTTCCGCTGATTCCCGCATGCATGCGGACGGGAGTGGGGGCGCCGGATCCGAACAAGCCGAAGACCTCGATGCGGATCGTCGGCTCCGCCAACGCCACCAGGTGCCGGTGGAGCCTCTCGGTCAGCCGCGGAAGCAGCGCCTCCGAGGCGGCCCGACGTTGCCCGACCAGGTCGTCCTGCGTCTGCGCGATCGGCCGATAGCGCAGCGGATACGGCAACCGGTCGAGTCCGAGTCGTCGCCACAGGATCTGGAATTCCAGGCCGGTGAACCGCCACTGATTGCCGGACGCCGCAGGTCCCGTCGAATGCACAGCCACGAGAAGGTAGACGCATCCCGCGGGTGTTCGGTTCCATCGTCGTCAGCGCCCGTTCGTTCGCTCCGCGCGCGGGACCCCGCCCGAGGGAGCGAAGACTGGGCGCTGCGGCTCACAGTGCCGCCGCTGCCCGCTCGATCTCGTCCGACACCTGGCCCGGCTGGGACACCAGCACCGCGTGCGACGCCCCCGGGATCTCGGTGATCTGCGCACCCGCCCGGGTGGCCATGAACCGCTCGGACGCCGGCGGAATCACGCGGTCCTGGTCGGGGATGACGGCCCACGTCGGCAAGTTCCGCCACGACGGATCCTGTGTCGGCTCGAGGTTCGCGGCCAGTGCGATCGACCGCTGGTGCGCGATCATGTCGGCGGCGGTGGCGTCGGAGACGTCCTGACAGAACGCCTCGTGGAAGCGGCTCGGATCGATGTAGCCGTCGAGGTTCTTGCCGACCGGCGTGGTCGCGTCGTCGACCACCTTCACCTGCAGCACCGGCGGCAGCAACTGGCTACCGGGGAACGTGATCGGGTTGAGCGCCGCCATCGCGGGCTCGCCCTGGTCGGGGATGAACGCGGCGACGTAGACCATGCCGGCCACATTGGGCGAGTGCGTGTTGCTGATGACGACGCCGCCGTACGAATGTCCGACGAGCAGGACCGGGCCGGGGATGTCGGCGAGCGCCTTCTCGATCGCTGCCGAGTCGTAGCTCGGTCCGCGCAGCGGGTTCGATGGCACCACGACGTCGTAGCCGCGGCCGCGCAGTTCGGCGGCGACGGGATCCCAACTGGTGGTGTCGGCGAACGCGCCGTGCACGAGCACCACCGTCGGCATCGGATTCGCGGCGGCCGGGGACACCCCCACCGACAGCACCGCCGCGAGCGCGAGCACGCACATCGCCGTCAACGTCCGAATCCTGCTCATTCTCATGGCAGATCTCCTCGCGTGGGAAGTCCTCGGATATTCCCACGCAGGATGGGGGCGCCAGTTTCGTTCGGCGCAGCCGAGACTCAGCTGTGCCTCACCCGAGACTCACACCAGCGCCGACATCGACGTCCACGTCGGCCAGTCGATGGCCCAGTCGTAGAGGTCGCCGTCCGCTGCGGACAGGTCGATCCGGGTGCCGGTGACCTCCACCGGGTCTCCGTACATCGCGGTGCCGAAGTACTCCTCGGCGTCGGACAGAGACAGGTTGATGCACCCGTTCGTCACGTTCGACGCGCCCTGCACGCCCACGGTCTGCGGGTTGGCGTGGATGAACTCACCATTGTTGGAGATGCGGACCGCCCACCGTTCGCGCACGTTCTCGTAGTACGGCGGATTCGACATCAAGAAGTCCTCGTGCTTCTCGGACACCACGTGGACTCCGCTGCGGGTGACGTTGCGGTTCTCGTTGCCCTCGCCGTAGCTGACGGGGATGTCCATGGTCGTGACGCCGTCGCGGACCACCTGCATGCGGTGGCTGGGCGCGTCGGCCTTGACGATCTGGCTGCGTCCGATCGAAAAGTTGATCGACACGTCACTGGCGCCGTACGTGCCGCCGCCGAAGTCGAGGCCGTACAGCTTGGCGTCGACGTGCACCGCGGTGCCGGGGACCCAGTAGTTCTGTGGTCGCCAGTGCACGCGCGCGCCGTTGTCGTCGGGCAGCCAGGCCCACGATCCGATGGTCGGTGGATCGGTGGTGATCCGCAGGGCCTTCTCGACGGCACCCTTGTTCGCGATGGGGCCGTCGAACTGCAGGATGATCGGCGCACCGATCCCGACGATCTGGCCGTCACCGATGTTGGTGCGGGCCGACGTCTTCGTGGCGGGGTCGAGCGTGGTGAAACTGCCGGCCACCGGCACGGTCTTGCCGTCGCTGCCGAGTGCGGTGCCGGACCACATGTACTTCGCGTCGTAGCCGAGCGGTTCCGTGACGGTGAACGCCGTCCGGTCGGGGCTGAGCACGCCCTGCACTGCCCGGCCGTCCACGGTGGTGAGCGCGACGTTCTCGAGCGTGCCGCGGTCGACGCGGACCGCGATCGGTTCGACGGGATTGACGTTCTGCGCGTCCGGGGCCGGCGACTGGATCACCTGCGCGACGGGCGCGGCAGCGGCGGGATCGGCATCGGCCGCGTCGCCGGTCGGGATGGTGCACCCGGCGAGCAGGGCAACGCCCAGCAGCGCGGCCACCACCATCAGCAGCCGCGTCCGATTTACCCGAATCCCCAGTTCACGCACGAAAACCACGGTACTCGCAGCGCGACAGTGGCTTTCGTCACACAGAGACGATCAGGCCACGATCCGGGCACGATCGGGGCCGCGTCAGATAGTGCAGCCGACGGTCACGGGTTCCGGCTCCAGGCGCACCCCGAACGCCCGCTCCACGCCGTCGCGGACATCGCGGGCCAGATCGACCAGATCGCCCGTACGCGCGTGCCCGCGATTAGTGAGGGCCAAAGTGTGCTTGGTGGACAACCGGACCCGGGCATCGTCGCCCGGGTAGCCCTTGCCGAACCCGGCGCGCTCGATGAGCCAACCCGCAGACAACTTGGTCAGCTTGGTGCCGGCCGCCCCCGGGAACTGCGGGATCCGCACGTCCGCACCGACCTTCGCGGCAATCGCGTCGAGCACAGTGGGCAGGATCACGTCGGGAATCACCGGATTCGTGAAGAACGACCCCGCGCTCCACGTGTCGTGATCGTCCGCGTCGAGCACCATGCCCTTGCTGCGGCGCAGGCCGAGCACGACGTCGCGCACCTCGGCGGTGGGCCGCCGGTCGCCCTCCTGCGCGCCGAGCGCCGACGCGAGTTCGCGGTAGGCCAGCGGCGCGCTGGTGCCGTCGGGACGGACGGTCATCTCCACGGCCAGGACCAGCGCGTCGCTGCGATGTTTGAGGATGCTGGTCCGGTACCCGAGTCCCAGTTCGGACGGCAGGGCCCAGCGCACCTCGCCCGTCGTGCGGTCGAGCAACTGCACGCGGCGCAGCAGCGAGCCCACCTCGACGCCGTACGCGCCGACGTTCTGCACGGGCGTCGCGCCGGTCGACCCCGGGATGCCGGAGAGGCACTCGAGGCCACCGAACCCGGCGGCGACGGTCTTGGCGACGACGTCGTCCCAGACTGCACCGGCCTGCGCCAGCACCGTGGCCTCACCGAGTTCGACGCCCGCGTCCGCGACACGGACCACGACCCCGTCGAAACCGTCGTCGGAGACCACCAGGTTGGATCCGCCGCCGAGGATCAGCGTCGGAACCCGTGCGTCGTCGAGGACGCGGACGACGTCGACGAGGGTCCGGGTGGACGGGCAGTCGGCGAGCAGCGCGGCGGGACCGCCGAGCCGAAGCGTGGTCAGGGTCGCCAGCGGTACCTGCTCGGACAACTGCGCACCGGCCTCTTCGAGGCGCCCCCGGATGAGTGGATCCAACACGTGCAAACGGTAGCGTGCCGTCCATGGCCCGCCACATCGAGCATTCCGCGCAGTACTCCTGCCCCGTCGCGACGCTGCACGCCGCGCTCACCGACGAGGGCTACTGGCAGTCCCGGCTGCGCGAGGTCGGAGGCCCCGGCGCGGTGCTCGAGAGTGTGGCGGTCGGCGACGGCACGATCGACGTCGTGCTGAAGCAGTCGGTGCCCGCCGAGCACCTGCCGTCCGTGGTGACCTCGATCCGCCCGGGTGACCTGATCATCAGGCGCACCGAATCGTGGGCTCCGCTACAGGGCGATCGTGCGCAGGGCACGTTCTCCGCGGAGGTCGAGGGCGCACCCGGACAACTGCGCGGCACTATGACTCTCAGCGCGGACGGAAGCGGATCTGCGCTGGTCATGAATGGTGACGTCGAGGTCAAGATTCCGCTGATCGGCGGCAAGATCGAGTCCGTCATCGCCGGCCAGGTGCTGGAACTGCTCGACGCCGAAGAGGACTTCACCGGGCAGTGGGTGTCGCAGGTCCGGTAGTCGCTTTCCCCAGCCGCCGGGCCGGCAGCCGGTAATCTGCCGGTCATGGCCCGTCGCATCGACTACTCCGCCAGATTCGAGCATCCCGCCGAAAAGGTGTACGCCGCCCTCGGCGACACCGACTACTGGGATGCCCGGATGGAGGAGATGCGCAAGTACAGCGAGAACCACGTCGAATCGCTCGAGGTCACCGCCGACGGCATCGACCTGGTGCTGCACCACGTGCTGCCGCGCAAGGACCTGCCGGACATCGCGCAGACCGTGCTGAAGAAGGACCTGATCATCACACGCACGGAGAAGTACACCGCCTTCGGTGAGCCGGTGACCGGCACCTACGAGGCGTCGATCCCGGGCGGACCGGGCAGCCTCACCGGGACGATCGAACTGTTCGGCACCGACACGGGGTGCACTCTGCGCACGACGTCGGAGGCGAAGGTGTTCCTTCCGTTCGTCGGCGGCAAGCTCGAACAACTCATGCTGGTCAACCTGGTCGACCTGTTCCGCACGGAGGCCGAGGTCACGGCGTCCTGGCTCGCTCAGCAGTAACCGGCGTGCGCGAAGGAAAACCCGTCGGCGTCATCACCCGCGGCACCACAGGCATCAATCGGTTGCGTCGCAGCGACCGCTGGCTCGTCCACACCCCCGTCGTCACGCGGATGCTGCGTGACGCCCCCGACCCGCTGGTAGTCGACCTCGGCTACGGCGCGATGCCGGTCACCACATTGGAGATGGCAGCGCGACTGCGCACCGTCCGACCCGACATCCGCGTCGTCGGACTGGAGATCGACCCGGACCGGGTGGTCGAGGGCCGCGACGGCGTCAGCTTCGCTCGCGGCGGCTTCGAGCTGGCCGGGCTGCGTCCCACCCTGATCCGCGCGTTCAACGTGCTGCGGCAGTATCCCGAGGACGCCGTCGACGACGCGTGGGGACGGCTGCGCAGCGGACTCGCGCCGGGCGGTCTGATCGTCGACGGCACGTGCGACGAACTCGGCCGCCGATGCGCGTGGGTCCTCCTCGACCGCGACGGCCCCCGCTCACTGACCCTCGCGTGGGACCCGTTCGACGTCGACCGTCCCAGCGACATCGCCGAACGACTTCCCAAGGCCCTGATCCACCGCAACGTCGCCGGCGAGCGCATCCACGACCTGCTCGTCACCGCCGACCGCGCCTGGGCGACCGCCGCCGGGCTGGCACCCTTCGGGCCCCGCATCCGGTGGCGGGAAACCCTGCGACTGCTGTCGGATCTGGAGGTGCCCGTCACGCCGCAGCGGCGGCGGATACGGGACTGCGTCCTCACCGTGCCGTGGAGTTACGTCGCACCGTCCGGGTAGCGGCGGCTCGCTACTGACACGACCCCAGCGCATGCTCGATGCGCTCGGCCACCTGCTGCGGCCGGCCGTCGCATTCGGCGCGCAACCGGTCCGGGTCGATCCGCCCGATCGCGACGCCGTCGCACACGACCTCGTCGAACAGGTCCTGCGCGATGCCGCCGGTGGCGAGGTCGAGGGCCGTGCACAGCGGCGTGGTGATGGTGAACGTCCCGGTCTGTTCGCATTCGTCGGGACGCAACTCGCGGCGGTGCAGCGCGAGTCTGCGGGTGGGCGCGGGTGCGGGCGCCGTCGTCGACAGGTGGACGAAGCTGGGATGCAGGTGACCGAGGCCGTGCAGTTCGGCCGCGCTCTGGTGGGAGACCACCGCGGCGCCGTCGAACCAGGCGCACCACTTGGCGTACTCCTCGAGGTCGCTGCGCGGGAACGAGGCCAGGCGGAACAGATCCCGTTCTATCCGCAACCAGGACCCCTCGGCCAGGCGGCCGCCGATATCCTCGGCAGTGCAACCAAGACGCAGCGCCTGCCCGGTCGTGAAATACCCCGCTTGCCGGAGTGCAAGACGACGGAGATCCTCTCCCGTGTCGGGAGCGGGTTCACGTCGCGGATCTGTCCAGCCCGCCATGAGGACACCCTACTGCGCGACTGTGCCCCGGATCACAGCTTTTGGGATGCCCCGTGTCCATACCGAGTCCGAACGCGCGCCCCTTTCACAGAAACCGTTCAGAGTCTTCCGGAAGAATCGCTGTCATGTCGGCACCAGTGAACGCACCCCAGATGCCCACGCCTCCGAAACCCAAGCGGCGCAAGGCGGTCACGATCTCGTTGATCGTCGTCGCGGCGCTCGTCGTCGCCCTGGTGGGTGGCGAGCTGTTCCTCCGGCAGCGCGCCACGAGCTGCATGGAATCCCAGTTCCAGAACCAGCTCGGCTCCCCCGTGGACGTCAGCCTCAGCTGGAAGCCGGTTCTGCTCCAGATGACCGGCAAGAACGTTCCGTACGTGGAGATCGACAGCAAGGGCTCGGCGTTCGGTCCCGCGCAGGGCATGGAGGTCCATGCCCGCGCCAACGACATCCGCATCACCGACTCCGCCGACAGCAGCGGCACGATCGGCAGCTCGTCCGCCGACGTCAACTGGTCCACCGACGGCATCCTGGCGACGCTGCAGACGCAGCCGCTGGGCGGCATGATCAGCGCGGTGACCGCCGACCCGGCGGCCGGGACCCTGAAGATCTCGGTGGGCGGCTTCGCGGACATGACGGTCCACCCGACGGCGCAGAACGGAAAGATCGACGTCGAGACGGTGAGCGCCGCGATCCTCGGCCTGGGGCTGCCCACCGCGCTCGTCGACGGCATCGTCCAGACCCTCACCGACAGCCTGCAGCAGTACCCGCTCGGGATGGAGCCGAGGTCGCTGACGGTGACGGACAGCGGCATCGACGTGAGCCTGCAGGGCGGTCAGTACGTGATGCCGGCGGCCGACCCCGACGCGCAGAACAACTGCAGCCTGCTCTGACGGATCAGGACTGGTCCGGCAGCCCGTCCAGCACGGCACGGCTGCCGGACAGTCCGAGGCGGGTGGCGCCGGCCTCGATCATCGCGAGCGCGGCGTCCGCGGTCCGGATGCCACCGCTCGCCTTGACGCCGAGCCGCCCGCCGACGGTGTCCGCCATCAGCCGCACCGCGTGAACACTCGCGCCGCCCGCCGGATGGAAGCCGGTGGACGTCTTCACGAAGTTCGCACCGGCCTGTTCGGCGGCCCGGCACGTCGCGACGATCGCGTCGTCGCTCAGCGTGGCCGACTCGAGGATTACCTTGAGCACCGGTCCCGGCCCGATCGCCTCGCGGACAGTCAGAATGTCGGCGAGCACCGCGTTGTACTCACCGGCCACCGCGGCGCCCACGTCGATCACCATGTCGATCTCGTCGGCGCCCTGCTCGACGGCCAGTCGCGCCTCGGCTCCCTTGACCAGCGAGTGATGCTTGCCGGACGGGAACCCCACGACCGTCGCGATCACCAGTCCACCCAGGTCCACCGAGCGCATCGGCAGCATCGACGGCGACACACACACCGCGAGAACCCCCAGGTCGCGGGCCTCGGCGACGAGGGCGCGCGCATCGGCGTCCGACGCTTCCGGCTTGAGCAGGGTGTGGTCGACCATCCCGGCGACGCCGGTGCGGTTGCGCGCTGTCTCGGACATGCCTCGAAGCTTGGCACAGCTCGCTAGCATCGGTCGCATGGCAGGCCCACCCGCAGAGGAGGTCGCCGCGACGTTCGACGCGGCCGCCGACGACTTCGACCGTGTCGCGCCGGAGGTGTGGAATCCGGCCGGCCAGGCGCTCGCGTTCCAGGCCGGCCTGCGACCCGGCGACACCGTGCTCGACGTCGGCAGCGGCACCGGATCTTCGGCGCTCTCTGCCGCGTCGGCGGTGGGTCCCACCGGGCTCGTGCACGCGATCGACCTCTCCGACGAGATGCTCGAGCGGGGCCGGGTGAAGGCGTCGGAGCGGGCGCTGCTCAACATCGAGTTCGTGTGCGCCGACGCCACCGCGTGGGAACCCCCGAGCACGGTTCCCGACGCCGGCTACGACGCGCTGCTCAGCTCGTATGCCGTCTTCTTCCTTCCCGACATGGACCTCGCGTTCGCCCGGTTGTGCACCCTGGTGAGGCCGGGCGGCACCGTCGCCGTCACCGCCTGGCGAGACAGCGCGCTGCGCGAGTACGCGACGATCTACTTCGATGCACTCGGCCCGCACCTGCCGCAACCCCTCCCTGACCCCACCGCCGTGATGCCGCCCGCACAGCGACTCGACTCCCCCGACAAGATGCGCGACTGGCTCACCGCGGCCGACACCGTGGACGTCGAGGTCAACGAGTTGTCGAACCTGATCCCGGCGACCGAGGAGTTCTGCTGGAACTTCATTGTGGGCAGCGGGCTACGCGCGACCCTGTCGGGACTCGAACCGGACGTCGTCGAGCGGGTGCGCAGCGACTTCGTCGGCCTGATCACCGAGCGCGGACTGCACACCGTCGACGCGACGACGCTCGTCGGTACGGCGAAGGTCGTCGGGTTTGCCTGACCTGAGACGTCGTCGATTTTGCCCGACCTGAGACACTGAGCCCATGAGTTCAGCTGCCTCGGCCGACGACCGTCGTTACGTCTTGTCTCTGGGTTGCCCCGACCGCACCGGCATCGTGGCCCGCATCTCGGCCTTCCTCGCCGAGATCGGCGGCTGGATCGTCGAGGCCGCGTACCACGCCGACGCCGACACCGGCTGGTTCTTCACCCGGCAAGCGGTGCGGGCGTCGTCGATCAGTCTGAGCCTCGAGGAGATGCGCGAGAAGTTCGCGGCCGTCGCCGAGGAACTCGGGCCCGAGACGGAGTGGACGCTGACCGACACCGGCGAGCGCAAGCGCGTCGTGCTGCTGGTCAGTAAGGAAGGCCACTGCCTGCACGACATTCTCGGCCGGGTCGCGGCGGGCGAACTGCAGTGCGAGATCGCCGCCGTCATCGGCAACCATCCCGACCTCGAGCGCGTCACCACCCGGCACGGTGTCGACTTCCACTACGTGTCGTTCCCGAAGGATCCCGCCGAGCGCGGCCCCGCGTTCGAGCAGGTCCGCAAGCTCGTCGACGTGCACGACCCCCATGCGGTGGTGTTGGCCCGCTTCATGCAGGTCCTTCCCGCCGAGCTGTGCGACCACTGGGCCGGACGGGCCATCAACATCCACCACAGCTTCCTGCCGTCGTTCGTCGGCGCCCGCCCGTACCACCAGGCGTTCACGCGCGGCGTGAAGCTGATCGGCGCCACCTGCCACTACGTGACCGCGGAACTGGACGCCGGCCCCATCATCGAGCAGGACGTCATCCGCGTCGACCACACCGATGAGGTGTCCGACATGGTCCGGCAGGGTCGGGACATCGAGAAGCTGGTACTGGCCCGCGGCCTGCGGTGGCACCTGGAGGACCGCGTCCAGGTGCACGGCCGCAAGACCGTCGTCTTCAGCTGACGCCCGTCAGTTCAGGCTGCGCAGGCGTTCGACCTCCGCGTTGAAGTCGGCGACGGCCTCGACCGACGTCATGTGACCGATGCCCTTGAGCACGATCAACCGCTCGAGGTGCTCGGAGTCGTCGAGGAACTGCGCAACCCGACGCGCGTGCGACGGCGGGGTGAGCCGGTCCGCGGTGCCCACCAGCACCGTGGTCGGCACCGTCAGGTTCTCGAGCCCGTCCTTGATGTCGAGGGTGCTCAGCGCGGCGCCCCACCCACCGCGGGTGCGGGGCTGACACTCGCTGACGATGCGCTCGCAGAACGCGACCTCCGCCGGGGTCGCGCCCGGCGCCAGCGCCACGTACTTGATGGCGCGGGTAGTCACCGGCGACGCGGGCATCGGCATCGCCGACCCGAGGACTGCCCTGCCCACCGGCACCGGCACCCGCGGAAAGCGCTGCGGCAGTGGGATGACGGTGGTCTCGGCGACCAGACTGTCGGTGCCGGTACTCGCCAGCAGCACCGACGCCGCGTACCGATCGACCTCCTCGGGGTACTTGCCGGCCCACGCGACGATGCTCATGCCGCCCATACTGTGGCCGACGATCTCGGCCTTGCGGCCGCCCAGCACCGTCGCGGCGAGGACCGCAGACAGGTCGTCGGCCAGGACGTCGGGGCTCAGCGGAAGGTTCCCGATGCCGCTGCGGCCGTGCCCGCGCTGGTCGTACGTGATGACGCGGTACTTCTCCGCGAGCGCGTTGACCTGCGGATTCCAGAAGTCGGCCGAGCACGTCCAGCCGTGGCTGAACACGATCGGATCGGCGTCGGGCGGCCCGTAGGCGCGCACGTGCAGTTCCGACCCGTCGGCGCTGACGACGGGGACGATCTCGGGTTCGATGCGCGGGGTGGCGAACAGTTCCGCCTCGGTGTCACCTGAACCGAAGATGCCTCCGGACGTCGCGGCACGCGACCGGGCCGCGACGACTGCGCCACCTACCACCGCTCCGAGTCCCGCGACGCCGAGCAACGTCCACAGCGTCCTGTGCGACTTCCGTACAGCCACTTCCACTCCCCTTTTGTTCCAGCTTGCCGTTCTCTAGCCGGCGCGCGTCGAACCCGTCTCGGGCGCACTCTGTTCGAGCTGACTCGCGGCCTTCGCGAGTGCCTTCGAGATCTCTTCCTCCATCGCCTCGGCGAACAACGCGTGCACCGCGTCGTACGCGAGTGGGCGCACCTGGTTCACCAGCGTCGCGACCTCCGAGACCTTCGCCTCGTCGAGGTCGAGGGTCCCGCCCTCGGGGGCGAGATACCGGGCGGAGACGAGTTCGACGAACCGTCCGGCAGCGTCGCCGAGGTCGCGGCGCACCGCCTCGGTCTGCTCGAGGATGTCGGCCAGCGGGATCCCGGCATCGACGAGGACCTGCGCGGCCTCCATCAGTCGAGGGTTGGCGACCGCATACTCCTGACCGGCCTTCGCGAGCACACCGAGTTGGGTGCCGAGGGCGATGTTCTCCTCGGTGGTCTGATCCCCGAACATCCGGCGCAACTCCGACATCGTGAGCCTCGCGGCACGGCGGTACTTCTTCCATCGTCCGCCCGGGTCCTCGGTCTCGAGGACATCGCGCACGTGGAGGCCGTACTGGGCGGCGGTGAGCAGCTCGCTGATGGTCGCGAATGTGTAGCCACGGTCGAGCATCCGGCCGATGAGGTTGAGGCGCGCGAGATGGGCGTCGTTGTACCAACCCGCGCGGCCTTCCTTGCGCGGCGGAGGCAGCAGACCCCGATCCTGATAGACCCGAACGTTCCGCACGCTCACGCCGGCCTCGCGAGCGAGGTCGTCGATGCGGTACTCCTTCATGTTCCGCCTTCCCCACTGGAACCGCGACGACGTCAGCGGTTCCGGCGCGGTCGACGGTGAGGGAAATTCTATCGCGGCGAGTGTGCCCACTAGATGACGTGGGCCCTGCGCAGGAGCACCTTCGACGGGCCCCCGACGAGCCCGCATTCGTCGAGGAACTCGATCGTCTTGCGGCATCCTTCGCGGATCATGTCGTGATAGTGGACGTTGTTGCGCGCGGCAAGCTTCGCTTCCTCGACGTCGAGTCCGGCTGCCGCGTACACCTGCTCGTTCACGAGGCACGTGACGATGAAGTACGCCGTCGTTCCCAGCACCAGACGCTGATACGCGATTTTGGCGCGAGAGAGCGACTTCACCCTGCGCACCGTCTCCTCGCGTGCGAACTTGATGTGCCGAGCCTCCTCGAGCACGTGAATCTTGCTGACGGTGCGGGTGATCGGCTGGACGCGGGCGTCCTTCATGAAGTCGCGCTGCATCATGTCGAGGATCTCCTCGGCGAACAGCGTGCCGCCGTAGGCGAGTGAACCGGATGCGGTCGACTTGAACAGGCGGGCGGCGTTGAGGATCCACCGCTTGGGGCGATACGACGGAATGCCGAAGCGCTGGGCCGAGCGCGCGAACATCGTGGAATGACGACACTCGTCGGCGATCTCGTTGAGCGCGAACTGCACGTGCGGGGTGGCCGGGTCGTGCGAATAGATGTCGCGCAGCAGCATCTGCATGAGGATCATCTCGAACCAGATGCCGGTGCCGGCGACGCTCGCGGCCTCGTGTTTGGTGAGCGTGATCCGCTGCTCCTGCGTCATCCGCTCCCACAGTTCGGTGCCGTAGAGGCTGCACCATTCAGGGGTCATGCCGTAGAGGTCGGACGGTACGGGCGCCGCCCAGTCGACCTCGACGAGCGGGTCGTAGGACTTGCGAGCGGCCGAGGCGAGCAGGCGCGCCGCGGTGTCCTGTCGGTCGCCCACCCGCATATGGCGGGACGGCGGAACCTCGACGGACTCACGATCGGTGATCGACATCGTCAACTCCTGCTCGACGGGTGTTCACGCAGGTCATGCCCATTTCCGGCATGTCTCGACGATAACACCGTCACAATGAGCGTTGTCAAGGATTATCTGTAACTTGCCGTACGCAATGCGACGCGGGACGTGGGCATCGGCAGCGAGAACTGCTCTTGACAGAGCGCCGCCCCCGGATAGCATCACGGAAAAACTAGAACGCCATTTCACATACGTCATTTCACATACAGGAGTTCTCCGGTGACCGATACCGCCACGCTCGTCCAGTCGCTCGTCGAACGAATCGAACTGCTCGAGGACAAACTGGCCATCCAGGAGCTGATCACCTCGTACGGCCCGGCCGTCGACGCCGGTCGGGCAGAGAAGGTCGGCGCACTGTGGACAGAGGACGCCGTCTACGACGTCGACAACCACTTCATGGACGGCCGCGACGAGATCATGGCCATGGTGCGCGGGAACGCCCACCAGGGCCTCATCCACTCCGGCTGTGGCCACCTGCTCGACCCGATCAAGATTGCGGTCGACGGCGACCGTGCGGTCGCGACGTGCCATTCGCAACTGCTCCGCCGCAACCCGGACGAGGATTCGTTCCGGGTGTGGCGGGTGACCGCGAACCGTTTCGAGCTAGCGAAGATCGGCGGCGAGTGGAAGATCCAACGGCGCACGTCGCGCGTGCTCGACGGCCGCGCCGAGGCACCCGCGCTGCTCGCCCGAGCCGGTCACTGATCGGACCGCCGCTACCAGCGCGGCCCGCGCTGGATGTCGTCCACGCGCGGGCGCACGTCGACGAGGTACACGCAGATCGCGACCACCGCGATGATGCCGAGCATGTGGACGGCACCGAACAGGAACACCACCAGCAGTGAGGCGATGAGGATGCCGAGCCAGATGGGCTTGCTCAGCTTGTCCACGGCGGTGAACGCGTCCTTGCGCTGACGCGCCGCATGGAAGATCGCGAAGACCGCGCCTGCAAGTGCGAGCAGCTGCAGCGCGAAAAGGATCAGTCCGGTGACGCCGTGAATGTTGAACACGTATCCATCCTACGAATCGGGCGGAGATACGCGCAGGCCCCCGCGCAACGATTTGCGCGGGGGCCCATCCCCGATGGTGGTTCGCGATCGGTTCCCGATCAGTCGGTGGCCTTCTTGGTGGGAGCCTTCTTGGCCGGGGCCGCCTTCTTTGCAGCGGACGCCGGAGTCGGCGTGGTCGCGGCAGCCTTGGCCGGAGCAGCCTTGGCGGGCGCAGCCTTCTTCGCGGGGGTCGCCGGCTTGGCGGCCGGAGCCTTGGCGGCGGAGGTCGTGGCGGCGGGAGCCTTCGGGGCCGCAGCCTCGACACGCTCGGCGGCGGCTTCGGACGTCGCCTCCGCCCGCTCGCCGGCGTCGACGACACGGCTGGCGACCGAGTCGCCGGTCTCCGACAGACGGTTGGCGACGGTGTCGCTGGTCTCGGACAGCACGACGGCGGCCTCGTCGGCGACGTCGCTGATACGTCCGGCGGCACGGCCCGCAAGCTTGGCGGCCTGCTCACCGAGCTCACGCGTCTGACGCGCCACCGTGCCGAGCGCCTCTTCTGTGAGCTCGACGGCATCCCCGAACGCGGCCTCGGCCCGCTCGAGCTGCTCCTCGACGGCCGGCTGCTTGCGGATGCGCTCGACGGCCTCCTCGCCACGCTCAGCGAGCGCGACGTACAGGTCGGACGCAACCTTGAGGTAGGCCTCGGCGACCTTGCGCAGCTCGTCGGAGGTGAACCGCTCGCGCAGCTCGGCGAGCTCCTCGGGCAGCTCGGACGGCAGTGCCGCGAGGCGCTCCCGTAGCTGCTCGACGCCCTCGGACACGTCGCCGGGCAGGCTGGCCCAGCGCTCGCGGGCTTCCTCGATGCGCTCGGACATGTCGGTGTTGGTGTTCTCGGCGCGCGAGCGCACCTGGGACACGACGTCGGCCACAGCCTGGACGACGAGGTCGCCGGTGCCGACGGCGGCGTAGAACGGGGTCTTGATGTTGTCGACGATCTTCGGATCGGTCATTCTCGGATCTCCTGTCCAGGTGGATCTGCGATCTCGTGCTCTTGTTCGTCCGAGGAGTCGGCCTGACCGGCGGATTCGGACTGTTGCGGGTCGTTCTCACGACAGAACGACTCGTAGATCTCGAGGAGCACCTGCTTCTGCCGATCGGTGATGGCACCGTCGGCCAGCAGGGCGTCCCGGACCGGGCTGTGCGGGCGTTGCTCGAGGATCCCGGCCTGCACGTACAGGACCTCGGACGACACCCGCAGACCCTTCGCGATCTGAGCGAGGACATCGGCGGACGGCTTGCGCAGCCCGCGTTCGATCTGGCTCAGATAGGGGTTGCTGACGCCGGCGAGTTGTGCGAGCTGCCGTAGCGAAAACTGCGCGGCCTCACGCTGTGAGCGGATGTAGCTGCCGATGTCCTGAGCGGCGTTGCTGACCACTCGGGCGGCACTGCTCATGTCGTCGGGCTCGTCGACCATCAGTACTCCCTGTTCTGTACGCAAATGCCACGGTAGAACAGGGCGCTAGCAATTGCAAGCACTTTGCTAGCAATTGCTTGCACGGGTGCAAACGGCGCAGATCAGCCGAACATCAGCTGCGAGATCGTGTAGATCGCAAGGCCCGCGAGCGCGCCGACGACGGTGCCGTTGATCCGGATGAACTGCAGGTCCCGGCCCACCTGGAGTTCGATCTTGCGGCTCGCCTCCTCGGCGTCCCACCGCTCGACGGTCTCGGTGATGACCGCGGTGATCTCGTCGGTGTAGTTCTCCGCGACGTACCGGGTGCCGGCGAGCAGCCAGCCGTCGACCTTGGCCCGCATCTCGGCGTCGTCGCGCAATCGCTCACCGAAGGCGACGACGTTCTCGGCGACCTTGCGACGAAGCGTGCTGCCGGGGTCGTCGACCGACTCCATGATCAGACGCTTGGCGACCTTCCACGTCGCGGCGGCGAGACCGGTGATCTCCTCGCGGCCCATGATCTCGGCCTTGATCGACTCCGCCTTGGCGATGGTCGTGGGGTCGTTCTGCAGGTCGTCCGCGAAGTCGATCAGGAAGCGGTTGGCAGCGAGGCGCACCTCGTGCTCGGGGTTCGACCGGACCTTCCACGTGAACTCGACGAGTTCGCGGTAGATCTTCTCGCCGAGCATCGAATCGACGAACTTGGGCGACCAGGACGGCGAATCCCGAGTGATGATCCGGTCGATGGTCTCCTGGCTGCCCAGAGCCCATTGATGGGCCCGCTCCGCCAGCAGGTCCAGCAGCGGCAGCTGTCGGTTCTCGCGGAGCAGTTCGGCGAGGACCTTGCCGATCGGCGGACCCCAGTCGGGTTCGGCGAGTCTGCGGACGATCGTGTTGTCGATGATCGCGGTGACGTCGTCGTCCTTGAGCACCTCGACGACGCCGCGCAGCAGAGTCGCGGTCTCCGCGGCCACCCGCTGCGCATGGACCGGTTCGGCCATCCACGTCCCGACGCGCAGCGGAATCTGCGCGTTCTCGACCTTCGCGGACACGACGTCGGGGGCCAGGAAGTTGTCGCCGACGAAGCTCGACAAGCTCTCGCCGAGCTGGTCCTTCTTGCGCTTGATGATGGCGGTGTGCGGGATCTTCAGCCCGAGGGGATGCCGGAACAGCGCGGTCACCGCGAACCAGTCGGCGAGCGCGCCCACCATGCCGGCCTCCGACGCGGCACGCACGTAGCCGACCCACTCGCCGGCGCCACGAGACTCCTGCCATCGACAGAACAGGTAGACGACGGTCGCGAATACCAGGAACCCTGTCGCGATCATCTTCATCTTCCGCAGGTCACGGCGCTTCGCCGGATCGTCGAAGACCCCCGCGAACGAGGACTGCGACGACGGCTGCGGCGGCCGCGGCCTAGCGGGGGCGGGCGACTGTGGCGACTGAACTGGCTGCACATCGACATTGTGCCCAGATACCGGGCCCGGCTGCCGAGATAGAGATCACCTCGAGGCCACCGGCCGATTAAGCTGGCGTTCTGGTTCAACCCCGAACGGATGTGGCGAAACGTAGTGCCGAAGCAAAGCGCAGATCTGCAGCAGACAACCGAAGAAGACCGAGTCGAGACCGGCAAGCCCGACGGTCGCAAGCGCCGGTGGCGTGAGCACAAGATCGCGCGCCGCGAGGAACTCGTCGACGGCACGATCGCGGCCATCCGCGCGCGGGGCCGCGACATCGGCATGGACGACATCGCGTCGGAGATCGGCGTCTCCAAGACGGTGCTGTACCGGTACTTCACGGACAAGAACGACCTCACGAGCGCCACGATGATGCGCTACGTCGAGACCATCCTCGCGCCGCGGATGTACTCCGTCATCGGCGAAGACCTCGACGAGTACGACCTGACGCGGGTCGCGATCTCGGCTTACGTCGAGACGGTCGCGGCCGATCCGGACGTCTACCTCTACGTGATGGCCAACAGCGCGGGACCGAACCGCGACGTCGTGGCCGACTCGGAGCGGATGATCGCGGAGTTGCTCGCGACCGTGCTCGGCGAGCGCCTGCGAAACATGGGCATGGACTCGGGCGGCTCGGTGCCGTGGGCCTACGGCGTCGTCGGCGCGGTGCAGCTCGCCACCCACTGGTGGATCTCGAACAAGTCGATGTCGACGGACGACCTCATCGACTACCTCGTGATGATGACCTGGGGCGGCATCTCCGGTATCGCGGCGTCGAGCGGTTCGCCGGTGCGGTTCAAGTCGGTGCCGCATCCCCTCATCGAGGAGGGCACCGAGCCGGCCGAGGACGCCTGACCTTCTTGTGTTACCGGCGGTAACAAGTATTCTCGTGGTGTGACTGACTTCACGGACAGCGACCACGGACACGACGAGCCCGACGGCTACCGGGGCCCCGCACACGTCACCGTCGGGCGGCACGCCCCGGTGATCGTCGACGTCGAATTGTCGGGAAATTTCGAACCGATCAGTGGCCGCTTCGTGTGGCGTGGCCGCGTCCGCGAGCTGTCCCGGGCAGTCGGCGGGGACGTCGCACCCGCCGGCACGGACCTCACGATCACGACGCCCGACGGCAGCGGCACCGCCCGCGTCAGTGGGCTGGACCTGTGGGGCAGCCACATGGTGGACGGGCTGACCCGGCCGCCGTTCCCGTTCATGGAGGACACCGAGGGACTGCTCTAGTGTGACCTGGGGCACGCAGCCACAGGTCACACCTCGCAGCAGTTCCTCGTCGCTTCTCGCATCCGGAGGTCCAGTTGGCCGACAAGGTTCCCACATCCCGCCTCGTGCGGGGATCGAAGCTCGGGCAGGTCGCAGCGGGGCGTGTCATCCGCAACGCCGGTACGCGCGTGTCGATGATCGGGCGCTCCGATCAGGTGCGCGCGCGGATCGCCGAGAACTCGGTGATCGCGGCCGCCGACCAACTCGTGACCGTGCTGGGCAGCATGAAGGGCGTCGCGATGAAGCTCGGCCAGATGCTCTCCATCCTCGACCTCGACCTGGTCCCGGAGGACCATCGCGAGGAGTTCCAGCGCAAGCTCGCGGCGCTCCGCGACCAGGCGCCCACAGCGTCGTTCGAGGCGATGCGGCGCGTCATCGAAACCGACTACGGCCGTCCGATTTCCGAGGTGTTCGCCGAGTTCGACCCGGAACCGGTCGCCGCGGCATCCATCGGCCAGGTGTACCGCGCCCGCCTGCACGACGGCCGGGACGTCGCCGTCAAAGTGCAGTACCCGGGCATCGACGCGGCCATTCGCGCCGACATGAAGAACCTGACGATGTTCCTCAAGGTGTGGAAGTCGACGGTGCCGACACTGTCGACGCCCGCGCTACTCAACGAGTTGCGGCTCAACTTCGAAGGCGAACTGGACTACGAACGGGAGGCGCGCACCCAGCACCGGATCGCCGGACTGTATGCGGGCCATCCGTTCATCGCCGTTCCGGACAGCCTTCCCGAGCTGAGCACGCGCCGGGTACTGGTGAGCGAATTCTTCGAGGGCACCTCGTTCACCACCATCTGCGAGCTACCCCAGGAAGAGCGAAACCGCATAGGCGAGATCATCTTCCGCTTCTACATCGGATCGCTCTACCGCTATCACGAGTTCTGCGGCGATCCGCATCCCGGCAATGTCCTCCTCGGCCGCGACGGCCGGGTCGCATTCGTCGACTTCGGACTGTTCAACAGCATGGATGTCGAGCACGTCGAGTTCGAGAAGAGTTGTCTTCGTGCGGCAACCGAGGGCCGCCGGGACGACCTGTACGCGCTCATGGTGCGCCGCGGGGTCATCTCCGCAGACGCCGACGTCACGCCGGACGAGTGCCTCGAGTACGTGTACGCGGCGGCGGAGTGGAACCTGGTGGACGAAGAGATCGCGATCACCCCCGAGATGGCGAGCACCGGTTTCCTGCTCGCGATCGACCCACGGGCGTCGGAGTTCTCGGGCATGAAGAGTCAGAACCTGCCGCCCGAGCACCTGTTCTCCCGGCGCGCCGACTTCCTCACCTTCGGCGTCCTCGGCCAACTCGATGCCGGCGCCAACTGGCACCGCATCGGCCGCGAGTGGGTGTACGGCGAGCCGGCGACGACGGAACTCGGTGCGGCGGAGGAACGCTGGCGCGCGGAACGCTGAATCCCTGCTCGACGGCAGCGGGTGTGGCACAGTTCAGTCCATGTCAGCAGCGGACGCGCACGGCGAACTGTGGACCACCCCCGCCGTCGAAGTGTTACGCGCCGGGCCGCACACGAAGGTCGCGAAGATCGACCCCAAGGCCACACCCGGTTTCACCGGGAACAAGGCCGACGGCGAGCGGATGCTCGAGGAGCGCGGGGCGGCGCTGTCGGCGTTGCAGGAGAAGCTGTATGCCAACGGCCGTTCGGGCGACAAGCGTTCGGTGCTGCTCATCCTGCAGGGCATGGACACCGCCGGTAAGGGCGGAATGGTCCGGCACGTGATCGGGCACGTCGACCCGCAGGGCGTCGACCATGCCGCGTTCGGGGTGCCCACACCCGAGGAAAAGCGCCACCACTACCTGTGGCGGATCAACAAGGCACTCCCCCGCGGCGGGCAGCTGGGGGTGTTCGACCGCTCGCACTACGAGGACGTACTCGTGGTCCGGGTCCACAACCTGGTCCCGCCGGAGGTGTGGGGCGGACGCTACGACGAGATCAACCAGTTCGAACGCGAACTCGTCCACAGCGGCACCACCATCGTGAAGGTCGCGATGTTCGTCTCACTCGACGAGCAGAAGTCCCGGCTGGCCGAACGCCTGGAGCGACGCGACAAGTACTGGAAGTACAACCCCGGGGACGTCACCGAACGCGCCCTCTGGCCGCAGTACCAGGAGGCCTATCAGGCCATGCTCGACAAGACCTCGACAGACCACGCACCGTGGTACGTCGTACCGTGTGACCGCAAGTGGTACAGCAGAATTGCCGTCACCGAGCTGCTCATCGACGCACTCGGACGACTCGACCTGGACTGGCCCGCGGCCGAGTTCGACATCGACGTCGAGAAGGCGCGGTTGGCGCGCTCCTGACGGCGTGTCGGTGGACGGCGTCAGAGCATGTGCGGGGTGCTGTGGTGCATCTTCTGATCGTGTCGGGTCACGCCGCCGAAGATCGCGGCAGATCCGGACAGCGCGGCCAGTGAGGCCAGTCCGGCGATGACCGCCCATCCGGCGAAGCCCCCGCCCGCAGCCACCAGGAACAGCCCGGCTGCCGCGATGCCCGTCAAGGCCAGTCCGTATCCGGCCCACCCGGCGAAGTCGTTGAGAGTCATTCGCTGTACCTCCTCGGCGTCGGCATAGAGGTCCGTGATTCGACGCTACGCCCGGCAGACGCGGGGGGCGAGAAACCGACCGGTCGATGCCGCTCCCGAATTGACCTCCCGCGGATGCGATCGCGTCCGCGGCAGGTCAGGACGGGAGCAGCACCGTGCCGAGCGGCCGCGGTCGACCTTCCCGGCGTCGGCGTGCGCGACGGATGCGCGCGTCGATCACCGTCGGGTTCGACAGGTCGCGCCACGTCCAGCGGGCCACCTCCCAGCCCATGTCGCGGATGGAGTCCTCGCGCTGCTTTTCCGCGAACACCGCGTCGCCGGGGCTCTGGCCGTCCCGAAGGTACTTGCCGTACTTGATCTTTCCGTCGAACTCCCCGACGACACCGGCGGCGACGAGGAGGAAGTCGACGCGGCCGAGGAATCGGCCGTCGGCGTCCAGCAGCGACGCCTGAAGCTCCGGCTCGAATCCGAGTGCGGTCAGCGCGACGCGGCTGCGCGATTCGCCGACGCTCTCGCTGCGTGCGTCGATGAAGTCCAACGCTCGACGGGCCGCGGGGTGACCCGGCCGACGCTCCGCGTAGGCGAGTGCGTCGGCGGCAGCGGTGACCGGCAGTTTCGCCGCGCGCAGGCCTGCATCGCCGACGGCGACCGCGGCCTCGAACGGCATCGTCCGGCACAGGTCGGCCACGGTGCGCGCGATCGAGGTGACGGCGATTCCGTTTCGCCGCACCACATCGGCCGTGGGAAGCGGCGCGGAGTGCGAGTGCAGATGGCGGGTCCGCTTGCCACCGCCGGATCTGTCGCGGGTGACGTGGACGCGGTCGAGCGGCAGCGCCCATACCGGGAGCCCGTGCAGTACGGCCGCGGACTGGTGGCTGACGACGGCGTCGGCGCTCACCCCGGGGAGCGTCGCGCGGATCAGTTCGTGGTGGAGTTCGGCGGCGTCGAGCGCGGCGAACACGTCGCCGCTCAGATAGGTCCCGGGCCGCAGACGTCGCAGCCCACCGTTGCGGCACGTCGCCCGGAGTTCGCCGTCGGTATAGCCCCGCGCGAGGGCGTCGCGTCGGCGCAGGACGGTGGGTGTCGGTTCGCTCATGCCGCGATTCTGACCGGCAGCACGCGGCGTCGCCCCCGGGAAGCCACGTCCACGACCATCCCTGTGGACAACCGTCGGGCTGTGGACAACTGCTCCCGCTCCCGTCCTGACCTCCCGCGGACGCGATCGCATCCGCGGGAGGTCAATTCGGGAGCGGGAAGCCCGTCAGAAGGTGGCGGCGTCGATCACGAAGCGGTACCGCACGTCGCTGCCGACGACGCGGTCGTAGGCCTCGTTGATCCGGTCGGCCGGGATAACCTCGATCTCGGCACCGATGCCGTGCTCGGCGCAGAAGTTCAGCATCTCCTGGGTCTGCGGAATACCGCCGACCAGCGAACCGGCCAGGCTGCGCCGGTTCTTGAGCAGCGAGAAGCCGCGGACACTGATCGGGTTCTCGGGCAGGCCCAGTTCCACGAGGGTGCCGTTGACCGCGAGCATCGACAGGTAGCGGTCCATGTCGAGGTTGACCGAGACGGTGTTGAGGATCAGGTCGAACTGTCCACGCAACGCCTTGAACGTCTCCTTCTCGGCGGTCGCGTAGTAGTGGTCGGCCCCGAAGCGCAGCCCGTCGTCCTTCTTGCTCAGCGACTGGCTCAGCACCGTCACCTCGGCGCCCATCGCGTGCGCGATCTTGACGCCGACATGACCGAGACCGCCCATGCCCACGATCGCAACCTTCTTGCCCGGACCGGCGCCCCAGTGCGCGAGCGGCGAGTACAGCGTGATGCCGGCGCACAGCAGCGGTGCGGCGACGTCGAGCGCGAGGCCGTCGGGGACGGACAGCACGAACTCCTCGTCCACGACGATATGGGTGGAATACCCACCGGCCGTGCGCTTTCCGTCACGTCCGACGGTGTTGTACGTGTCGACGACGCCGTTCTCGCAGTACTGCTCCTCGCCGGCCTCGCAGCTGGCGCACGTGCGGCACGAATCGACGAAGCAGCCGACGCCCACGCGATCGCCCACCGCGTGACGGGTGACCTCGGCGCCGACCTCGGCGACGACGCCGGCGATCTCGTGGCCCGGCACCACCGGGTACGCGGTGCCGCCCCACTCGTTGCGGGCGGTGTGGATATCGGAGTGGCAGATCCCCGCGTACTTGATCTCGATGAGGACGTCACGCGGACCGACCTCGCGCCGGTCGATCGTGGTCTTCACGAGGGGCGAATCGGCGGAGGTGGCCGCATAGGCAGAAGCGGTAATCATGCACACATGCCTACCCGTTACCGGCGAGTACACGCAAAGAAGGCGTCCTGACCTGCCCGGGAGAATTAGACCGTTTCCCCCGAAATGCTCCGCGCGGGTCGGCTGCCGACCTACCATCCCGGACAACTGAACATGTGTCCATATCCGCCGGGACCATCCGACGCGAACCGAGGAATCGTATGCGCAAGTATGGTGTCGCGATCGCCGCAGCGATCGCAGCGTTCTCACTGATCGCCCTTCCCGCCGCCTCCGCTGCCCCACCGACCACTCCGATCACCGCCCTGCGCGCCGAGGGCACCGAGTTGGTCGACGGCCACGGCCGGACGGTGTTGCTGCACGGCGTCAACAACGTGGACAAGGACGCGCCGTACCTCCCCGCCGGCGAGACTCTCACGAACCAGGACATGGACATCCTCGTCGAGCACGGCTTCAACACCGTCCGACTCGGCACGTCGTTCGACGCATTGATGCCGCAGCGCGGACAGATCGACGAGGCGTACCTCGACCGCCTCACCGGTGTGGTCGACTATCTGACCGCCCGCGGCATCTACGTCCTGCTCGACAACCACCAGGACGGGCTCTCGAAACCCTGGGGCGGCAACGGCTTCCCCGCGTGGTCCATCGAGTCCCGGCCCGCGACATGGGAGCCGAACCCGGGCTTCCCGCTCTACAACTTGATGCCGAGCATGAACGTCGGCTGGGACGAGGTGTGGAACAACACTCACGGCGCGCTCGACTACCTCGGCACCGCGCTCGGGGCACTCGCCGCGAAGGTCGAGGGCAAGCCCGGTGTGATGGGCATCGAGTTGATGAACGAACCCTGGCCCGGTTCACCGTTCCTGACGTGCTTCCCGAACGGATGCCCGGACTTCGACCGCAAGTACCAGGCCGCGATGCAGAAGCTGACGGACGCGGTCCGCGCCGAGAACCCGACGATTCCTGTGTACTGGGAGCCGAACGTCACGTGGAACCAGATGATGCCGTCGAACCTGTTCAACCCGCCTGCGACGCCGGCTGTCGCCGGCCCCGACACGGTCTTCGCGCCGCACGACTACTGCATTCCCAGCCAGCTTGCGATCTATCTCGGCCTGCCGCAGGCACTGCGCGGGCTGTGTGTTCCGCAGCAGGACCTCACGTGGTCCCACATCGACGAGATGACCGAGCGCGCAAACATCCCGACCATCGTGACCGAATTCGGTGACGGCGATCCGACGGTGTTGCGGAACACGCTCGCGCGCGCCGACGAGCGGTTCATCGGCTGGCAGTACTGGCACTTCGGCGCCGGCAACACCACGGACCCGTTCCTCGGCGACGTGGGACGCCAACTCGTGCGCACGTATCCGCAGGCCACGGCGGGCACGCCCGGTCGCATGGCCTTCGACGCGGACAACGGCGACTTCGCGTACCGCTACACACCGCGGGCCGCGACGAGGCCCACCGAGATATTCGTGTCCGACCTGCACTACCCCGACGGGTACCAAGTGTCGGTCGACGGCGGGCACGTCACGTCGGCGCCTGGGGCGCGGATCGTCACGGTCGTCGCCGACAGCAGTGGCCCTGTCACGGTGAAGATCAACCGACCCGGTTCGCCGGGGATCGACGTCCCCGACGGCCCGATCACCACAGGATCCTCGGGGAGTTCCGGAAATCCCGGAAGCAGCGCTAGTTCCGGAAGCTCCGGATCACTCGGCAGCAGCGGATCACTCGGCAGCAGCGGTTCCTAGAACACAGCACACCGGGACCGGATCCGCAAACGATCCGATCCCGGTGTGCTGCAAGGGTCGGCGTGCCTACCCCTGCGCGGCACGCCGCCGCAAACGACGAGCCGCGGCGACGAGATTGCGCAGCGACGGCTCGAGCTGCCAGTAGTGACGGGTCTTGAGTCCGCCGTCGGGGTTGGCCCAGAGCCGGTCGAGATCGACGGATTCGGCGGCCTCGGTGAGCAGGGCGTCGAGTTCGTCGATGTCCGGGATTCGCGCCGAACGACTCTCGTACACACCGGGTCCGACGCCGTGAGTGAGCGCCTTCTCCTTGAGAGCCTCGAGCACCCAGCTGATCGAACGGGTCGCCACGATCGCGGTGACGTCGGCGTCCAGCCGTTCGATCGCATCCACGACGGACCGCTGGCCCGAGTACGTGAGGTGTGTGTGGATCTGCGTCGCCGGCTTGGCACCGCCCGTCGCGAGACGGAAGGCGTCGACGGCCCAGTCCAGGTACTCTTTGCGCCCGGTCTCGCGCAGCGGCAACAGTTCCCGGATCGCCGGTTCGTCGACCTGGATGATCGCGATGCCGGCGGCCTCGAGGTCCGCGATCTCGTCGCGGATCGCGAGCGCCAACTGGTCGGCCGTCTCGTGCAGGGGCTGATCCTGACGCACGAACGAGCGCGCCAGCATCGTGACGGGACCGGTGACCATGCCCTTGACCGGCTTGTCGGTGAGGGACTGCGCGTACGAGATCCACTCGACCGTCATCGGCTTCGGACGACGGATGTCGCCGTACAGCACCGGCGGCCGGGTGCACCGAGAACCGTAGGCCTGCACCCACCCGTTGTGGGTGAACGCGTAGCCCTCGAGCAGTTCCGCGAAGTACTGCACCATGTCGTTGCGCTCGTGCTCACCGTGCACGAACACGTCCAGGCCGATGTCCTCCTGCAAGGCAATGGTCTTCGCGATCTCGTCCTGGATCCGCTTGTGATACTCGGCCCAGTCGAGCCGTCCCTCGCCCAGTTCGTAACGGGCCTGGCGGATCTCGTTCGTCTGAGGGAACGATCCCAGCGTCGTCGCGGGCACGGGAGGCAGGTTCAGTCGCGCCTGCTGCGCGACCCGGCGCTCCTCGTACGGTGCGCGGACGCGGTGCTCCGGCTTGATCGCGTTCACCCGGGACCGGACGTCGTGCTTCTGCTTGAAGTGCACCGACGTCGGCTTCTTGCGCCACCGATCCGACGGCCCCTCGGTAAGTGCTTTCGCGAGCGAAACCACTTCGCCCACCTTCTGTTTCGCGAAGGCAAGCCGGTCCGCGACGTCACCGAGCACGTCGTATTCCATCAGCACGTCGTACGGGACGTGCAGCAGCGAGCACGATGTGGAGACGACCAGATCGGGGGTGACGTCCTTGATCTGATTGAGGTAGGTGAGGGTGTTGAACCGGTCCACGCGCCACACGTTGCGGCCGTCGACGATGCCCGCGTAGATCCGCTTACGCCTGATGCCGGGCACCTTCGCCAGTTCCTCGGCGGTGATCCGTCCGTTGACCAGGTCCAGGCCGAGTGCCTCGACCGGAGTCGCGGCCAGGATCGGCAGAGCCTCCCCCAGGGACCCGTACGGTCCGGTGACGAGGATGCGCGGACGCAGCGGCGCGTGCGCGAGATCCTGGTAGGCCCGACCGAGAGCCTCGAGCTCCTCCGGAGTGCGGTCCTCGGTGAAGCAGGGCTCGTCCAACTGGATGCAGGTCGCACCGGCCTTCGCGAGCTGCGCGAAGAGCTTCTCGTACTCGGGCAACAGCTTGTCGAGCAGATCGAGGGTCGCGAAACCCTCCGCGACCGACCCGGGTGCGATCTTCGACAGCAGCAGCAGCGAGACGGGCCCGAGGACGACCGGACGCAGCTCGATACCGAGCGCCTTGGCGCGTTCGAACTCGTCGAGCAGTGTCTCCGAATGCAGTTCGAAGGTGGAGGTCTCGGACAGCTCGGGCTGGCGGTAGTGGTAGTTGGTGCCGAAGAAGCGCACCAGCTCGAGCGGCGGGAAGTCGGGCCGGCCGCGAGCCATGGTGAAGTAGAAGTCGAGCGGGTCGAGTTCACCCTCGAGCGGCGTGAACCGCTCGGGGACGGCGCCGAACAGCAGCGCGTTGTCGAGCACGTGGTCGTAGTACGAGAACGTGTTGCCTGGGACCTGGGTCAACCCGGTGGCGGCCAGCTCGCTCCAGGTCTGCTCTTGCAGTTCCTTTGCGACGGAGACGAGGTCGGCTTTGGTGCCGGTCCCGTGCCAGTAGGCCTCGAGTGCCCGCTTGAGTTCGCGGCGGGGCCCGATGCGGGGGTATCCGAGGACGCTGGATCCGTACCCGGCGGTGTTTGCGGCGGACATGCGGATCGACCTTTCCCTTCAAGCGCCTCGCGCCCGTGTGCCCTGTCCGCTGCCGAGGATGCGGAGAAGCCACACGGGCGCCGAGAAGCTGGCTGGTGTTGCCGTAAAGTTCTGTCTAGCTTGCCTTCTTGGCGGCACGGCCGTTGTCGGCATATTCGTAGAAGCCAGCACCGGACTTCTTGCCGACGAGCCCTGCCTCGACCATCCGCAGCAGCAGTGGCGGGGCCGAGTACAGCGGCTCCTTGAACTCCTCGTACATCGAGTCGGCGATCGACTTGACGGTGTCAAGTCCCACCAGATCGGTCAGCGCGAGCGGACCCATCGGGTGCGCACATCCGAGCACCATCGCCTTGTCGACGTCTTCCTTGGTTGCGAAGCCCGACTCCACCATGCGGATCGCGGAGAGGAGGTACGGCACAAGGAGGGCGTTGACGACGAAACCGGAACGGTCCGCCGAACGCACTACCTGCTTGCCGAGCACCTCACTCGCGAATGCTTCCGCACGCTCCGACACCGCAGGACTGGTCTTGAGCGTGGTGACCAGTTCGACGAGTGGGAGGACGGGAACCGGATTGAAGAAGTGCATACCGATCACACGCTCAGGAGCGTTGGTCGAAATGCCCAGCTTCATGATCGGGATCGAGGACGTGTTCGATGCGAGCACCGCGTCCGGATCCGTCACGATCGAGTCGAGTTCGGTGAAGATCTCACTCTTGATCTTCTCGTCCTCGACGACGGCCTCCACTACGAGCTGCCGGTCGGCGAAGTCACCGAGATCGGAGGTGAAGCGCAGCCGCCAGGCGGCCTGCTCCCGCTCACGTTCGGTGATCTTGCCACTGCTCACTCCGCGATCGAGCGAGCGCAGGATGCGCGAGCGTCCTGCCGCCGCGAGTTCGCGGCTCGGCTCGAACACCAGCACGTCGACGTGTGCACGGGCGCACACCTCGGCGATTCCGGAACCCATGATGCCGGCGCCGATCACGCCGACGCGCTGAATCTTTTCGCTGGTCACGTCAGCTCCTTTTCGGAAGTGGAGGTCGGATTCCCGGGAGGGATCGGCGTGGAGGACACCCCGTCGATCCCTCCCGAGAGTTCGAGAGGCCTAGTGGAACTGGCCCTCTTCGGTGGAGCCCTTGAGGGCAGCCGTGGAGGTGTTGGGGTCGACGGTGGTGGCGATGCGGTCGAAGTAGCCGGCGCCGACCTCACGCTGGTGCTTGATGGCGGTGAAGCCACGCTCCTCGGCGGCCTTGAACTCGCGCTCCTGCAGGTCGACGAAGGCGGTCATGCCCTCGCGGGCGTAGCCGTGCGCCAGGTCGAACATGCCGTAGTTGAGCGAGTGGAAGCCGGCGAGGGTGATGAACTGGAACTTGAAGCCCATCGCGCCGAGCTCCTTCTGGAACTTCGCGATGGTCGCGTCGTCCAGGTGCGCCTTCCAGTTGAAGGACGGGGAGCAGTTGTAGGCCAGCAGCTGGTCCGGGAACTCGCTGCGGACGGCCTCGGCGAACTTCTTGGCGACCTCGAGGTCCGGAACGCCGGTCTCCATCCAGATGAGGTCGGAGTAGGGGGCGTAGGCCTTGGCGCGAGCGATGCAGGGCTCGATGCCGTTCTTGACGCCGTAGAAGCCCTCGGCGGTACGGGTGCCGTCGAGGAACTCGCGGTCGCGCTCGTCGACGTCGGAGGTCAGCAGCGTGGCGGCCTCGGCGTCGGTGCGGGCGATGACGACGGTCGGGACGTCGGCGACGTCGGCCGCGAGGCGAGCCGAGGTCAGGGTGCGGATGTGCTGCTGCGTCGGGATGAGCACCTTGCCACCGAGGTGGCCGCACTTCTTCTCCGACGCGAGCTGGTCCTCCCAGTGCGAACCGGCGACGCCGGACGCGATCATGGCCTTCTGCAGCTCGTAGACGTTGAGCGCGCCACCGAAGCCGGCCTCACCGTCGGCGACGATCGGAGCGAGCCAGTTGTCGACGGACGTGTCGCCCTCGACCTTGGCGATCTCGTCGGCACGCAGAAGCGCGTTGTTGATACGACGCACGACCTGCGGGACGGAGTTGGCCGGGTAGAGGCTCTGGTCCGGGTAGGTGTGGCCGGACAGGTTGGCGTCGCCGGCGACCTGCCAGCCGGAGAGGTAGATCGCCTTGAGGCCCGCGCGGACCTGCTGGACGGCCTGGTTGCCGGTGAGCGCACCGAGCGAGTTGATGTAGTCCTCGTTGTTGACGAGATCCCAGAGGATCTCCGAACCGCGGCGGGCGAGAGTGGCCTCTTCGACCACCGTGCCCTGGAGCTTGACGACCTGCTCCGCGGTGTAGTTGCGCGTGACGCCCTTCCAACGGGGGTTGGTGTCCCAATCCTGCTGGATCTGCTCTGCGGTCCTCGGGGTGCCGGTGGTCGACATCGAAAGCTCCACTTCTTCTCTGCTGCTGCGACCGGTACGGATGTACTGCTTCACATCGTTGCCAGGCCGTTCGGATGTACAAACCGACAATGGCACAGAGAAAAACAGCCGTCTACCTGTTGCTAATGCCAATCTTCGCTAGCTTTTCATATCAGTCTGCGAAGCTTGCTAATTTCCATACAGCCAAGCAGTTGCTTGGGTTACCCGTCAGTAGCAATGAAAGTTACCCGCAAGTAGGCCTCTACCTCGACATTCGCCGGGGAACCGGACACGACCCCCAGGGAGTGAAATCGGACACGCGCACGAGGCCCGCGCCGACAGCCCTCACCGCCGGGAGGGTGCGACTGTGAGGGCAATCACAAGGACCGGCATTCGTTCCGCACAGTGGAACACTCCGGAATTGGGGTCACAGATACCCCGAGCGCTCCGCGCCTCGGGCACAAGCGCCTACTGCCGGCCGAGAATCGCGACGCGGGCGAAGCCGTAGCGCGCGTCCAACGCGGCCGCGGACCCCGACAGGTCGTACGAGTGCGGCCCGAACTCGGCGCACTCGACGACGGCCGAACCCGTGACGATCGGCGACAACCGCGTCACGTCCCACTGCGTATGGACGAGGTCGGGCCCCCCGGGGGCGTCTCCAGATGCGCCCACGAGGTCCGGGCGCCAGGATTGGCAGGCCATCCAGTCCGGCGTCAACTGGACCTCGCCGGAGCCACTGTCCGACAGCTCGACGCGGCCCACCACTCCCCTGCCCCCGCCGTCGACCGGGGGAATCGAGAAGCCCATGCCGCCGACCCCGTTGACCAGGCTCAGCGCCGTCTGAGGCAGGTCCGGCAACGCGAAGGGGTCGCGGTCCCCGTCCGCGATCGGCGCGCCCACGAGGAAGTCCGACGTGTACGCACTCTCGTCCTGTTCCCCCGGCAAGAGGCAGTTGCACGACATCCCCGCGAACAACCGACCGACCGGAACGCCCACCTCGGTCGAGTCGGCGGACAGCGGTTCGACGATCCACACTGCGAGCTGTGGCCGGTCGGCCAGCGCGAACGGTTCCGGGAGAAGCGCGCGAGCGAAGCCGCGGGTGACGTCGGTTGTGAGGACCAGCCACCGGGCTGTCACTGCCACTTGATCAGCGTCCTTCGACTCCCCACCGACAGAGGTCGCGACCTCGACCGGCCCGAGCGCGTGGTGGACGGACTCCGCTGCATCGGTGGGCGCTACGGCATCGGTGGGCGCTGCGGTATCGGGGGGCGCGACGGCATCGGCGCGCGCGAAGAGCACCGATGGTTGGAGTCCGGCGCGTGCGCGGCGCTTCGAGGTAAAGATCATCGTGACCTCTGACGATTCCTGGTCGCGTGCCGGACCGGCGGACGCCGACCGTGGACACCCGGAACTGAGGACGGCCCACGCCCAGTTCGGAGGGCAGGCGTGAGTCCGGGGACCCCATCCGTCGGAGAGGCCCGCGCTTGTTCGCTCAGGGCGCGTGAGCCCTCGCCCCGCGCCCCAAACTGCCTAGCAACCAATGCTTTACACAATCGATCAATGACTGTCGCCCAGCTTTTGTCACCGTCACCGAGATGTCAAGACTTGTTCCTGAAACGTCACGATCGGTCTGCTATCGGCGGCTTCCGATCGGCGACCTGCTAATGCGATCCTTTGCACGGTTAGCAGGTCGCTCGTACGCTGGCGTGCATGTCCAAGACCTTCGTCGGCGCCCGTCTGCGACAGCTCCGCACCGAGCGCGGCCTGAGCCAGGCCGCGCTCGCCAAGACGCTGGACATCTCGGCCAGCTACCTCAATCAGATCGAGCACGACGTGCGCCCGCTGACGGTGCCGGTGCTGCTGCGGATCAGCGAGGTGTTCGGTGTCGACACGACGTTCTTCTCGTCGCAGGACGACACCCGGCTGATCGCCGAGTTGCGGGAGGTCGCGCTCGACAAGGACATGGGGATCGACGCGGACGCGCAGGAGATCGCGGAGATGGTGTCCTCGCACCCCGGGCTGGCGAAGGCGATGGTCAACATGCACAGCCGCTTCCGCAACACCTCCGCTCAGCTGGCGGCGGCCACCGAGGACCGATTCAGCGACGGCAGCGGCAGCGGGTCGATCACGATGCCGCACGAGGAGGTCCGCGACTACTTCTATCAGCGGCAGAATTACATCCACGACCTCGACACCGCGGCCGAGGACCTGACCGCGCGTCTGCGCTTCCACCGCGGCGACATCGCGGACGGCATCGCGCGGCGCTTGGAGAACCTGCACGACGTCCAGATCGTGCGGCGAATCGATCTGGGTGAGAACGTCCTGCACCGGTACGACCCCGAGACCCGGTTGCTGGAGATCTCGCCTGCGCTGTCCGGCGGGCAGCAGGTGTTCAAGTTCGCGACCGAACTCGCGTACCTCGAGTGCGGCGACCTACTCCGCAAGCTGGTGGACGAGGGCAACTTCACCTCCGACGAGGCCCGTTCGCTGGCGATGCTGGGTCTGGCCAACTACTTCGCGGCGGCGACGGTGCTGCCGTACGGCCAGTTCCACGAGATCGCGGAGGACTTCCGCTACGACATCGAGCGGCTGTCGGCGTTCTACGCGATCAGTTATGAGACGATCTGCCACCGCCTCTCGACGCTGCAGCGCCCCAAGCAGCGCGGCGTGCCGTGGTCGTTCGTTCGCGTCGACCGGGCCGGGAACATGTCGAAGCGCCAGTCCGCCACCGGTTTCCACTTCTCGTCGAGCGGCGGCACGTGCCCGCTGTGGAACGTGTACGAGACGTTCGCCTACCCGGGCAAGATCATGACGCAGATCGCGCAGATGCCCGACGGTCGCAACTACCTGTGGGTGGCCCGCACGGTGGAGCGGCGCGCGCAGCGGTACGGACAGCCCGGCAAGACGTTCGCGATCGGCCTGGGTTGCGAACTGCGCCATGCCCCGCGCGTCGTGTACGCCGACGGGCTCGACCTCGGCGGCAGCACCGCCACCCCGATCGGTGCCGGCTGCCGCGTGTGCGAGCGGATGAACTGCCCGCAGCGCGCCTTCCCTCCCCTGGGCAAGGAACTCGACATCAACGAGCATCGCAGCTCGGTGTCGCCGTACACGATCCTCTGACCCGCCTGCACCTGCACCTTCCCCGATAGTCGACCCTCTCCGTCGAGGGCGCGTGAGCTCCCGTTCATGTGCGTGTAATACGCGACACGAACTCGTGATCCACAGACATTCTGGCGCAACAACTTCCGCCTACTGTCTCGAATCACGGATACAGCGTCGTATACGTACCTCTCCGCAGCTCAGCGTCATTCCTCTCGACGGAAAGGCTCGTCCATGCCCACGTTCTCGAAGCGTGCACTCACCGCCCCGGCCGCCCTCGCGGCACTCGGCCTGGTCCTCACCGGCTGCGGCAGCAAGGCCACCGACAGCTCGGCGACCGGTACCACGTCCGCAGCCTCCTGTGTGGACACCTCGGGCGACACCGTCAAGGTCGGCTCGCTCAACTCGCTGTCCGGCACGATGGCGATCAGCGAGGTCACCGTTCGCAATTCGATCGCACTCGCGGTGGAGGAGATCAACAACGCCGGCGGGGTGAACGGCAAGAAGATCCAGATCGTCGCCGAGGACGGCGCGTCGGAGCCGACGGTGTTCGCCGAGAAGGCAGAGAAGCTCATCAGCAGCGATTGTGTCGCAGCAGTTTTCGGCGGCTGGACGTCGTCGAGCCGCAAGGCGATGCTGCCGGTGTTCGAGGACAACAATTCCCTGCTGTACTACCCGGTCCAGTACGAGGGCCTCGAGGATTCCCCCAACATCTTCTACACGGGCGCCACCACGAACCAGCAGATCGTGCCCGCCCTCGACTACCTGAAGGAGAAGGGCGTCAAGTCGCTGTACCTGGTGGGCAGCGACTACGTCTTCCCACAGACCGCGAACCGGATCATCAAGGCGTACGCGGCGGCGAACGGCATCGAGATCAAGGGTGAGGACTACACGCCGCTCGGCTCCACCGACTTCTCGACCATCGTCAACAAGGTCCGCACCGCCGACGCCGACGCCGTGTTCAACACCCTCAACGGCGACTCCAATGTCGCCTTCTTCCGCGAGTACTCGAACGTGGGCCTCAAAGCCGCTGACATGCCGGTCGTCTCGGTCTCGATCGCCGAGGAGGAGGTGGGCGGCATCGGGGTGCAGAATGTGGCCGGCCAGCTCACGGCGTGGAACTACTACCAGACCGTAGACAGCCCGGAGAACAAGAAGTTCGTCGACGCCTACAAGGCGAAGTACGGCGCGAACAAGCCCACGTCGGACCCGATGGAAGCCGCGTACACGTCGGTCTACCTGTGGAAGAACACTGTGGAGAAGGCGAATTCGTTCGGGGTGGCCGATATCCAGGCCGCGGCCGACGGCGTCACCTTCCAGGCGCCCGAGGGTCTCGTGACGATCGACGGCGACAACCACCACATCACCAAGACCGCTCGCATCGGCGAGATTCGCGGTGACGGACTGATCTACACCGTCTGGGAGTCCGACGGCCCGATCCAACCGGACCCTTACCTCGAGAGCTACGACTGGGCGAAGAGCCTCTCCGGTTCCGGCAGCTAGCTCGCGAATACCGACGACGAGGGAGGGCGAGCACCGATGGATGTCGTGATCGGGCAGCTGTTCACAGGCCTGAGTATCGGGTCGATTCTACTTCTGGCAGCACTGGGCCTGTCGCTGACCTTCGGTCAGATGGGCGTGATCAACATGGCCCACGGCGAATTCATCATGGCCGGTTCCTACACCGCCTATGTGGTGCAGCAGGTGATTTCGAGCGCCGGATCATCACTGCTGATCTCGTTGGTGGCCGGCTTCGTGGTGGGCGGTCTGATGGGCGTCGCCCTCGAAGCCACGCTGATCCGGCGGATGTATCACCGCCCGCTGGACACCCTGCTGGTGACCTTCGGTGTGGGCCTGGTGCTTCAGCAGCTCGCTCGCGACATCTTCGGCGCTCCCGCCGTCAACGTCGTGGCGCCGTCGTGGCTCTCGGGCGGCGTGGACATTCTCGGTGCGGTGGTCCCCAAGACCCGCATCTTCATCCTGGTTCTCGCGATCGCGGCGGTCGCGGTCCTGTCCTTCGCGCTGGCCAAGACGTCCATGGGGCGTCGGATCCGGGCGGTGGTGCAGAACCGCGATCTCGCGGAGACCAGTGGAATCTCCTCGCGCCGAACCGATGTGACCACGTTCTTCATCGGCTCCGGGCTGGCCGGGGTCGCGGGTGTGGCACTGACCCTGATCGGGTCGACGAGCCCGACCATCGGCCAGTCGTATCTGATCGACGCCTTCCTCGTTGTCGTGATCGGCGGTCTGGGCCGGCTGTCGGGCGCGGTGGTGGCCGCCTTCGCCCTGGGCATCCTCAACTCGTTCATCGAGTACTCCACGACCGCGTCGATCGCGAAGGTGATCGTGTTCGGACTCATCGTCGTCTTTCTGCAGGTCCGCCCGCAGGGGCTGTTCGTGGCCAAGACTAGGAGCCTCGTATGACCGTGCTCAGTCGCTACCGGGCGTGGGTGGGATTCGCCATCGCCGCCGTCGCACTCTTCGGTGTGGCACCCGCCATGCTGTCGGACTTCCGGCTCAACCTGCTCGCCAAGTTCCTGTGCTTCGCTATCGTTGCCGTCGGCATCGGATTGGCCTGGGGCCGTGGCGGAATGCTCACGCTGGGCCAGGGCGTGTTCTTCGGACTCGGCGCCTACATCATGGCGATGCACCTCAAGATCGCCGACGCGGAACTCCGCGGCGATGCCGTCCCGGACTTCATGCAGATCGCCGGTATCCGGGCCCTTCCCGGCTACTGGTCCCCGTTCACGTCGCCGCTGGTGACGATCCTGGCGATCCTCCTGGTACCCGCACTGGTCGCGTTCCTGCTCGGACTCGGTGTCTTCAAGCGACGCGTCAAGGGCGCGTACTTCGCGATCCTGTCGCAGGCACTCGCGGCGGCCTTCGCGATCCTGCTGATCGGCCAGCAGTCCATCGGCGGCTCGAACGGCCTCAACCGCTTCCGCACGTTCTTCGGCTTCAATCTGGCCGACCCGGCGAACAAGAAGATGCTCTTCTTCATCGCCGGCGCGGTGCTGCTCCTCGTGGTCGCCGCCACCCGGCAGCTGATGAACTCCCGCTACGGCGAACTGCTCGTGGCGGTCCGCGACCAGGAGGAGCGCGTCCGGTTCCTCGGGTACGACCCCGCGAACATCAAGGTGGTCGCCTACACCGTCGCCGCCTTCTTCGCGGGCATCGCAGGCGCACTGTTCGTGCCGATCGTCGGCATCATCTCCCCCGCGGACGTCGGCATCGTCCCCTCGATCGCGTTCCTCATCGGCGTCGCGATCGGCGGCCGCACCACGCTGCTCGGCCCGGTGCTCGGCGCGATCGGCGTGGCATGGGCGCAGACCACGCTCTCGGAGAGTTTTCCCTCCGCCTGGACCTACGCGCAGGGTCTGCTGTTCATCGTCGTCATCGGGTTCTTCCCCGCCGGCATCGCGGGCCTGGCGAAACTGCGCGGACGACGCAAGCGGGCCAACCCCGCCGACACCGCACCGGAATCCGTCCGCGAATTGGAGGTCGTGCGATGACCGAACCCCGCCATCCCGAACCTCAGCCCACCCTCGGCGGCAACGCCGGCATGTCCAGCCAGTATCTCGAGATCCGCGACCTGCGTGTCACGTTCGACGGCTTCACCGCCGTCGACGGCGTGAACCTCACACTGCTGCAGGGAGATCTGCGGTTCCTCATCGGCCCCAACGGCGCCGGCAAGACCACCCTCGTCGACGCCGTGACCGGGCTGGTGCCGGCCACCGGGTCGGTCACCAAGTCGGGTGTCGAACTGCTGGGCAGCAAGGTCCACAAGATCGCCCGCCAGGGCGTGGGCCGCACCTTCCAGACGGCGTCGGTGTTCGAGGACCTCACGGTCCTGCAGAACCTCGACATCGCGGCGGGGGCCGGGCGTTCCGCGCTGACCCTGCTGCGTCGCCGCAAGTCGGTGCTCCCGCAGATCGAGGAGGCGCTCGAGACCACCGGCCTGTCGCACCTACGCGACCGCAAGGCCGGCATCCTGCCGCACGGCCAGAAGCAGTGGCTCGAGATCGGCATGCTGCTCGTCCAGGACGCCGACGTCCTGCTCCTCGACGAACCGGTCGCCGGCATGAGCCACGAGGAACGCGAGGAGACCGGACACCTGCTGCGGCGCATCGGCGCCGAACGGACCGTCGTGGTCGTCGAACACGACATGGACTTCATGCGGGCCTTCGCGACATCCGTCACCGTCCTCGCCCGCGGCAAGGTCATCGCGGACGGCAGTGTCGAGGAGATCCAGGCCGATCCGATGGTGCAGCAGGTGTACCTCGGCACAACGGCGGCAGCAGACGTTCTCGAGGAGGCCTGATCATGCTGGAACTCGTCGACATCCGGACCGGCTACGGCCGCACCGAGATCATCCACGGCGCCACCGTCACGGTGCCCGCCGACGGCGTCGCCGCGGTCATGGGCCACAACGGCGCCGGTAAGACGACGCTGTTGCGGGCAGCGGTCGGGCTGGCCAAGACGACGTCGGGCAAGGTCCTGCTCGACGGCAAGGACGTCACCAAGCTGCGTCCCAGCGCCCGCGTCGCCCGTGGCCTCGCCTACGTCCCCCAGGGCCAGCAGTCGTTCGGGCAGCTCACCTGCCTCGAGAACATGCAGGTGGTCGCCGACGGCCGCAGGCGCGGCAAGGCGCTCATCGACGCACAATTGGCGCTCTTCCCCGCGCTCGAGTCGCTTCTCGACCGACGGGCGGGGTTGCTGTCCGGCGGGCAGCGCCAGCAACTCGCGATCGCACGGGCTCTCATCACCGAGCCGCGCGTGCTGGTGCTCGACGAGCCGACCGAGGGCATCCAGCCGTCGGTGGTGGCCGAGATCGAGTCCGCGATCGTCGAACTCACCCGGCGGGGCAACCTCGGCGTGCTGCTGGTGGAGCAGCACATCGGGTTCGCGCTGCAGTCCGCCCAGCACTACTACATCCTCGAGGCCGGCCGGGTCACCTCGAGCGGCGCCGGAGGCGCAGACGCCGAAGCCGTCGTGCGCACCGCCATGGCCATCTGACCGGATACCCGACCGGCACTTCCCACGCCTTCTCCCGATCGAAGGAGACCTTTCGTGTTCCCCGCTTTCGACACCCTCCTCGTCGCCAATCGTGGCGAGATCGCCTGCCGCATCATCCGATCCGCACGCGAACTCGGACTCAAGACGGTGGCCGTGTACTCCGACGCCGACGCGTGCGCCGCGCACGTCGAGATGGCCGACGCCGCCGTCCGGCTCGGTCCGGCCCCCGCGGCCGAGTCGTACCTGCGCACCGACAAGGTCATCGAGGCTGCCCTCGCGTCGGGCGCCGGCGCCATCCATCCCGGGTACGGATTCCTCTCGGAGAACGAGGAGTTCGCCGCCGCGTCCGAACGATCCGGTATCGCGTTCGTCGGCCCCACGCCCGATCAGCTTCGGGTGTTCGGCAACAAGCACACCGCCCGGGAGGCGGCCCGCGCGGTCGGAGTCCCCCTGGTTCCGGGCAGTGGCCTGCTCGGCTCGGTGGAAGAAGCCTTGGACGAGGCCGAGCGGATCGGCTACCCCGTGATGCTCAAGGCCGTGGGCGGTGGTGGCGGCATCGGAATGCAGGCCTGCTTCACCCCCGCCGCACTGAGCGCCGCGTACGACACGGTGCAGCGCATGGCCGCCGCCAACTTCTCGTCGTCGGGGGTCTTCCTGGAGCGCTTCATCGCCCGCGCCCGGCACATCGAGGTGCAGGTGTTCGGTGACGGCGCGGGTCGCACCGTGAGCCTCGGCACCCGTGACTGCTCGCTGCAGCGCCGCAACCAGAAGGTGGTCGAGGAGGCGCCCGCGTCGGGACTGTCCGACCACGTGGTGGAGCAGTTGCTGCGCTCGTCGCGGGATCTGGCGTCGTCGGTGCAGTACCGGTCGGCGGGCACCGTCGAGTTCGTGTACGACGTGGACCGCGGCGAGGCGTCGTTCCTCGAGATGAACACCCGTCTGCAGGTGGAGCATCCGGTCACGGAGGAGGTGACGGGCGTCGACCTGGTGGCGTGGATGCTGCGTCTCGCCGGTGGTGACTCGTCGATGCTCGACGGCCTGCCCGACTCCGGGCCGACGATCACCGGGCACGCCGTCGAAGCGCGCGTGTACGCCGAGGATCCCGCGCACGACTACCGGCCCAGCGCCGGGACGCTCACATCGGTGCAGTTCCCTGCTGCCGCGCGCATCGAGACCTGGGTCGACACCGGCACCGAGGTGAGTTCGCACTACGACCCGATGATCGCGAAGATCATCACGAGCGGTGCGACCCGCGCGGCGGCATTCGAGGCACTCAGCGCGGCACTGTCGCAGACTCATCTGTACGGACTGCAGACGAATCTGCCTCAGCTTCGGCACATCTGTGCCGCCCCGTTGAGCGAGAACACCACCGCCACGCTCGCGGACCTGCCGGCTTCGGGCCCCCGGATCGACGTCCTGCGGGCGGGCACGATGACCACGGTGCAGGATCTGCCGGGCCGGATCGGGCTGTGGGAGGTGGGGATTCCGCCGTCCGGTCCGATGGACGACCTGTCCTTCGCCCTCGCCAACACCGCCGTGGGCAACCCGGCGGGAGCGCCGGGTCTCGAATGCACGCTGCAGGGCCCGCGACTGGAGTTCTCGACACCGGTCACCGTGTGCGTCACCGGCGCCGACGTCCCGGTCACCGTGGACGGTCTGGCCGCGCCGATGTGGGAACCGATCGTGGTGGCCGAGGGGGCTGTCCTCGACATCGGCACCCCCACCGACACCGGCCTGCGCACGTACCTCGCGGTGCGAGGCGGCCTCGACGCCCCGCTGTTCCACGGCAGCGCTTCGACGTTCACCCTCGGCGGGTTCGGTGGTGTCACGGGCCGCGCGGTAGCGACCGGCGATGTCCTGGGCCTGCTCCCCGACACGGACGCCCTCACCGAACCTGCGCCCGTTCCCGCCGACTCCCGTCCCGAACTGACCCACACGTGGCATCTCGCGGTCACCGAGGGTCCGCAGCCGTCCCCGTCGTATTTCACCGACACGGACATGACCCAGTTCTACGAGACCACCTGGACCACCGGCAGCCACGCCAACCGGACCGGCATCCGCCTGGACGGACCCAAGCCGACATGGTCACGCGCGGACGGCGGAGACGCGGGACTGCACCCGTCGAACCTGCACGACAACCCGTACAGCGTGGGCGCACTGAACGTCTCCGGCGATACCCCGATCCTGCTGGGCCCGGACGGGCCGAGTCTCGGCGGGTTCGCGTGCCCGCTCACCGTGGTGAGCGCGCATCGCTGGAAGATGGGACAGATCCGCCCGGGTGACGCCGTGCGCTTCGTTCCCGTGCCCGACGCGGACGCGGACGCGCTGCGCCGATCGGACCGGCTGCGCGCCAAAGACGTTCCAGCCGTGCGAATCTCACGCGGCGACGGCGGTGTGCTGGGCCGGATCGAGGCCGGGGGCGACCGCCCCGAGGTGGCCTACCTGCGCGGCGGCGACGACAACATTCTTGTCGAGTACGGCCCGATGGCCCTCGACCTCGGACTGCGGATGCGCGTGCACGCGCTGTCGGAGGCACTGTCGCAGTTGCAGCCGCCCGGGCTGATCGACGTCACGCCCGGTGTGCGTTCGCTGCACCTGCACTTCGACCCGGAGGTCCTGCCGCAGTTCCGCCTGCTCGGACTGCTACAGGAACTCGAGGGGCAGTTGCCGGCGACGCACGACCTGGTGGTGCCGAGTCGGACCGTGCGCCTGCCACTGTCGTTCGACGACCCGTCGATCGACGAGGCACTGGCCCGCTACCGCAGCGGCGTGCGGGACTCCGCACCATGGCTACCGTCGAACACCGAGTTCATCAGGCGGATCAATGGACTGGGCAGCGTGGACGACGTGCGGAGGGCCGTGTTCGACGCCGAATACCTGGTTCTCGGGCTCGGCGATGTGTATCTCGGTGCGCCGCTGGCTGTTCCGCTCGATCCACGGCATCGCCTGGTGACCACCAAGTACAACCCGGCGCGCACCTGGACGCCGTCGGACGCGGTCGGCATCGGCGGCAAGTACCTGTGCGTGTACGGCATGGAGTCGCCGGGCGGGTACCAGTTGATCGGTCGGACGGTCCCGATCTGGTCCGGCTACCGTCAGCATGCACCGTTCGAGGCGGGCAAGCCGTGGCTGTTCCGGTTCTTCGACCGCATCGTGTGGGAACCGGTCTCCCCCGAGCAACTCGAGGAGGCACGGGCGGAGTCCCGTGCGGGGCGCTTCGACGCCGACATCAGCGAGGGTACCTTCGCGCTGGCCGAGCACATGACGTTCCTCGCCGACAACGCCGCCGCGATCGCCGAGTTCGAAGAGCGCCAGGGCGTGGCGTTCGAGGCCGAGAAGCGCGCGTGGCACGCGGCCGGCGAGTTCGACCGCGTCGAGGCCGCGCCGTCCCCCGAGCCGGAGCCGACGACCCTGGACGTTCCGCCGGGCGCCGTCGTGGTGGAGGCCCCGATGGTCGGGAACGTATGGCGGGTGGAACTCGAACCGGGACAGCAAGTCTCCGCCGGCGACCCCGCTGTGATCCTCGAGGCGATGAAGCTCGAGATGCCCGTCCCGTGCCCGATCGCCGGCACCGTGCTGCGGGTACTGGCGGAGCCGGGCGCCAAGGTGGCGCCCGGAACTCCGCTGGCCGTCATCGGCTGAGCCGCTCCTCGGCGAGCACCTTCACCGTCCCCTTGGCGACCTTTCCACCGGGCGCCAAGGGGAGTTCGTCGATCGTGACGACGTGCTCGGGGATGTACTCGCGCGTGACGCCTTGCGAGGTGAGCCACGTCGACAGCTCGTCGGCGGTCAGTTCGGCGCCGTCGGCGGTCACCACCACCGCGCACACCTTCTCGCCGAACAGGGCGTCGTGCACACCCACGACGGCCACCATCGTGACCGCCGGGTGGGCGCGCACGTACTCCTCGACCTCCACCGCCGAGATGTTCTTGCCGCCACGAATGATGATGTCGGCCTTCCGGCCCACCACCCGCAGGCGCCCGATCGCGTCGATCTCGACGATGTCGCCCAGCAGCATCCAGCCGTCGGCGGTGTACAACTCGGCATTCGCGTCGTCGTCTTCCCAGTAGCCGTGGCACATCAGAGCGCCGTTCACGCCGGGCTGGCCGCGGCGCTCGTCGCCGAGCACCTCGTCGCCGGCGTCGTCGAACACCCGGACGCGCATTTCGTCGACCACGTGTCCGCACGTGCGAAGACGGGTGTCGGTGTCGTCGTCGACCGTCGTGACGCTCACCGCGCCGGTCTCGTTGGAGCCGTAGAACTGGAGCACCGCGGCCCCGGTCCGCTGCTCGAACGCGAGAGCCTCCGAGTACGGCACGGCCTCACCGCCGGTGAACATCGCGCGCAGGGCACCGAGGTCCGCGGACTGGGCCCGCTCGGACCGCAGCAGCATCTTGAACTGCGTGCTCACACAGTTCAGTACCGTGACCCGCTCGCGCTCGAGCAGATCGATCATGGTGTCTGCACTGAAGCGTTCGAGCACCACGTTCGGCGCGCCGAGCAGAGCCGGCAGGAAGTGCGAGGTCCACAACCCGAATCCGAACGGCGCGGGAACCGCACCGAAGAAGACGTCGTCGCCGGTGATCTTCCCGGCCCGAACGGCCACCTCGGAGAAGCCGATCCAGCGACGCTCGGTCTGCGTCACCAGCTTCGGCAGACCCGTGGTCCCGGAGGTGGAGTTGAGCATCGACACGTCGTCGACGCCGAACCGCGGGCTTGTGGCATCGAAGCGGCGGTCCGTGACCTCGACCGGCTCACCGGCAGCGTTCTCGACCTCGACCGAGCCGAGGTCGTCGACATAGATCACGTGGTCGGGGCCGCCGGTCCGTTCGCGCAGTTCCGCGACGAGCGCGGCGGTGTCCTGTCCGCGCAGCGACCGTGCGGTGATGAGCGTCCGGCACCCGGCACGGGTACTCAGGTGTGCCACTTCCTTGACGCCCGAACGCGATCCGATACCGACTGCGATCCGTCCGGTGCGGTACGCCGCGCACAGCGCGGCATGGAAGACCATCGTGTCCGGCAGATACACCGCGACGGCGGACTCCTCGCCCACCGCGGCCAGCGCGGACGCAATCCGGTCGGTCGTCGCGTCATAGCTCGCCCACGAGATGCGGGCATCGGGCGTGATGAACGCGATCCGCTCGCCTATCGTGAGGGCCCAGTGCCGTACCAGTTCACTGATGCTCAGGCCGTCGAGCTTGCGAGGATCGGTCGCGAAGTCACCGACCGCGACGTCGAGGGTGGTCGAGATTCGTCCGGTTACTGTCACTGCTCCACTTTCGCTTCCAACATGCCCATCGACTGCTTGTATGCAGCATCGAGAGAATCGGCGTCGTCCCTGATGTCGACGATCCGGCCGCGCTGCATCACGTACCCGCGCTGGACCACCGACTTCAGTGCTGCGAGGGCGGGTTCGGCAACGAGCACCGTCACACCCTCGGCCGCGAGACCCGCTACCAGCGAACGCAGTTCGGCAACGATCTTCGGCGCCAGGCCCGTCATCATCTCGTCGAGCAGCAGCACTTTCGGAGTGGCGAGCAGCGCGCGCCCCAGGACCAGCATCTGCTGCTCGCCGCCGCTGAGGACACCTGCGTAGCTGCGGGATCGATCGCGCAGCACCGGGAACCGGTCGAACGCCGAGTCGACGGCGTCCTTCTTCAAGCCCATCAGGTCGGCGCCCACCTGGAGGTTCTCGAGCACCGACATCTTCATGAACAGCTGCCGACCCTGCGGGACGTAGGCGAAGCCGTCACGCACCCGCTGCAGCGCCGACATTCCGTCGACGCGGCGGCCGTCCACCTTCACCTGTCCGGTGCCGCGAACAGAACCGTAGACGGCTCCGAACAGACTGGACTTTCCGGCGCCGTTGGGGCCGACGATCGCCGTGACCGTTCCGGACGGCGCCGTGAACGAGACGTCGTCGACGGCGACTGCCGATCCGTACCGGACCCTCAGGCCCGTCACCTCGAGCGTGGTCATGACACTTCCTCTCCTGCCCCGAAGTAGACCTCACGCATCGCGTCGCTCGCGAGACATTCGGCGGGCGCGCCATGGAAGGCGACCGAACCGAAGTCGAGCAGCACGACGGTCGTCGCGAGTTCGGCGATGAGGTCGACGTTGTGATCGACCAGCACCACGCCACGTCCCTGCGCCTGGATCTTGCGGACGGCACCGGCGATCGCCGCGATGCCGGTGTGGTCGGCGCCTGCGAACGGCTCGTCGAGCAGCAGCACCTGCGGATCCGTCGCCATCGCGCGGGCCACCTCGACCAGACGCTGCCCACCGAGACTCAGCTCGCCGCACTCGCTCGTGGTGTCGTCGATCGCGTACTCGTGCGCGACTGCGCGCGCCCGGTCCGCAGTGGCGTCCCAATTCTCGAACGGCCCATTGAGCGCCCACCACAGCGAATGCAGTGGTGTCCGCATCCGGCGGCCGTACAGGGCCGGCACGATGTTCTCGACCGCAGTCAGTTCCAGTGCCAACTGCGGATGCTGGAAGGTACGCGACAACCCCTGCCGCGCCCGCTTCTCGCTCGCACCGGTCAGCGTGCGGCCGTCCAGTCGCACAGTGCCCGCGTCCGCCTTCTGGGTACCGAAGATGCAGTCCACCAGCGTCGTCTTGCCGGCGCCGTTGGGGCCGACGAGACCGACCACCTCGCCGGGGGCGACGGTGAACGAGACGTCGTCGACGGCGCGAACGCCGCCGTAGTTCTTGGTGAGGCCGGAGACCTCGAGCAGCACGCTCACGACCGATCACTTCCTCGCTGGTTCGAGCCGCCGCGGCCGGTGACCTTGGCGAACGCTGTACCGGCCCAGCCGATCACGCCGCCGGGCGCGACGACGAGGATCAGGAGCACGGCGATGGCGAGCAGCAGTTCCCCGCTGCCCTGGTAGCCGGGCATGTTGAGCGTCACGATCACCACGATGAGCGCACCCAGCGGAGCGCCCCACGCGCTGTTGCGCCCGCCGATGATCGGCATGAAGATCGCGAGGAACACGATGCTGAGCGTGAAGGTCTCGGGCGTGACCGCCTGGACCGACACGGTGAACAGCGAACCGCCGGTCGACGCGATGGCCGCGCCGATCGCGAGGGCGATCACCGTCAGGTGCGCCGGGTTGACGCCCGACGACCGCGCGGCATTCTTGTTGTCCCGCGCCGCACGCAGGGTCAGTCCCCACACCGACTTCCGGAGCCGGTCGACGATCACCGCGATCAGGCAGACGAACAGAATCGCGAGCACGACGAGCGCGTATCGCGGCGGCTGCCAACCGAACAGGGATACGGCCTCGACCCCGGAGATGCCGGCCGAGCCGCCGGTGAAGCTGGGGCCGTCGATGAGCCAGTGCTCGAACGCGATTCCGAACAGCAAGGTGACGGCGGCGAGATAGAAGCCGGACAGCTTCTGCGTCGCGAGCGCCAGGATCACCGCGACCACCGCCGCGACGAGGGAACCGATGATCCAGCCCCACCACATGGACAACCCGGTCTTCACCGAGATCAGGGCGACCCCGTACGCACCGATCGCGGCGTAGGCGCTGTACGCCATCGACAGCGAACCGGCCATGACGAACGGGATGTACATGCCCAGTGCGATCAGGGAGTACGTCGCGGCCAGGAACACGAGGTCCTGCCGGTACAGGCTGGGCCCCATCCACAGCAGCACGGCGGTGACGACGACGAGCGTGATGCCGGCCTCGACCGCAATATTGGTGAGCGAGCGGCGGGTTCGCGTGGACCTCGCCGACGCGGCCGTCTCCGGCGGGGGTGACGTGAGGGTCGACATCAGACGCGGACCTTCCTCGAGAACATGCCCTCCGGCCGGAAGGCGAAGAACACCAATGCGATCAGCAGGATCGCGGTCTGCGCGGCGCTGGCACCGAAGTAGTACGGCGCGAACACCTGGACGAACCCGAGGAGCAGGCCGCCGATCAACGGCGCCCAACTGCGTCCGGTGCCGCCGATCACGAGCGCGATGAAGGCCGTGAGCGTCCACGACAATCCACTCGTGAACTGCACGCCTGCCTTGGGTGCGAACAGCAACCCGGCGATCGCGGCGATCAGTCCGGCCACGGTGAACGCGACCAGGCGGACCTTGTTCACCGGCAGACCGAGAACCCGCGCGGCCTCGGGGTTGTCGCCCACGGCGCGCAGCAGACGACCGGTCTGTGACGCCTGCAGCCACAGGCCGACCGCGACGAACACGACCGCGGTGCCGACGATCAGGACGATCGACGAACTGTCGACGGTGGCACCGGCGACGGTGACCGGCTGGAAGTCGAAGAGCTTCTGGCCGGGCAGCGGAGTGCGGCCGAAGATGGTGCCGGCCAACTGCTGCACTGCGAACAGCACCGCGGTGACGGCGACCAGCGCGGGCAGTTCGCCACGGCCCGAACGCTTCTGGACCTGCTGGACGACGAGCTTCTCGGTGATCACCGACAGCGCCATGCCGACAGCCAGGCCCAGCAGCAGGGCGAGCCACAGTGGTACACCGTGGTCGACGACGACGAAGCTGCACGCCATCGCCGCAGCCATCGCGTACGGGCCCATCGCAAAGTTGAAGAAGTCCGCACCCACCACCACGAGATACATACCGAGGGCGATGAGCGAGAAGAAGGCGCCGATCTCGAGGGCGGCAAGCCAGAGTTGAGGGTCAGTCATCCGTTCTCTCCTTCGTCAGCCGCACGGGGGCTGGTAGGACGCCCACGGACCGGCCGGCTTGTTGTCGGCGCCGAATTCGACCAGCACCAGGCCACACAGGCTGTCGGGGGCGAGATGGTCGTCGGGGCCGTACGACAACGTCAGCCCCTCCTGCCCGAACGTCGAGGGCACACCCGAGACCTGCTGCAGCGCGTCGCGCACCTTGGTGCGGTCGGTGTGGTCGCCGGCGATCTCGAGGGCGCGCTTCAGCATCATCACGGCGTCGTAGGCCTGCGCGTCGTACGCGGTGAGTTGGTAGTCGGCACCCTTGACCTGGCGGATCTTCTCGGTCAACTCGGCGGTGCGCGGATTGTTCGCGCTGAGGCTGCCCATGTAGACCATGCCGGTGAGGGCGCCCGGGTCGGCCAGCGCCCAGGACTTGGGCTGGTTGCCGATCGACGCGAGCGAGAAGCGCTGCGCGGCAGGGTAGATCTTCGCGAGCGTGTTGTGCGCGAGGATCTCGAAGTGGCCGCCGATGCTGGCGACGAGGATCGCGTCGGGCTTGGTGCCGGTGACCCGAGAGGCCTGCGCGGTGAGGTCGGCGGCGTCGACGGGCGCCTTCTCGACCGCGGTCACGGTGGCGCACTTCTCGAGCGCGGGCCGCAGGGTCTTGATGATGCCGTCGATCGAGGCGCTGGCGTCACCGAGAATGCCGAGCGTCTTGTAGCCCATCTTCTCGAACGCACCGCAGTACACCTCGGCGTACTGCTTGAGGGAGTTCGGGATCATGAACGAGTAGCCGTTGTCGGGCTTGTTCGCGAACGCGTCGGACAGCACGACGGGCGCGATCGCCGGGATCTCGGACTGCTGCAGCACCGACTTGGCCTGGATCACCGATCCCGATCCGGTGGCGAGCAGGACTGCGCTCGCGCCGTGATCGACGAGCTTGCGGATGATCGACGGCGTCTTGGTGGGGCTGGACTCGTCGTTCTCGACCACCAGGCGCACCGGCTTGCCGTTGATCCCGCCGTCGGCGTTGAGGAGGTCGACCGCGAGGCGGACGGTGCTGCCGGCGATCGTGCTGTACGACGCGCCCGGGCCCGTCGAGTCCTCGTCGAGCCCGATGACGATCTCGTCGGGCGACATCTCACCCGCAGACCCGCATCCCGCGACGCCCAGCGTTGCCACTGCGGCGGCCACCGCCGCAGCGACGACCCTTCCGATTCTCACAACCGACTCCCGTCTCACGCCGACCTTCAAGCGTTCGATCAATCAAGCAAGTGCTTGATTGACTTTGCGCGACAGGAGTATGCCCCGCGTCACATCGGGAAGTCAACGCGGGGCGGATCGAGCGGTGATATGCGGTTTCAGTTCTCCCGCAACAGGCGCAGTTCGCGGATCGCTTCCTTGAGTTCTCGCACGTCGCGCCGCAGATCGTCGTATTCGGATTCGGCCGCGGCACTCACGACGGGTGCGACGGCGGCGGCGGCACGCTCCTCCACCTCGGTCCGGCGCACCGGCCCGGGCGCTGCCTTGGCCGAGGCCGAGCCCGCCGGGCCACCGGCCGCGAACCCGTCGAGGAACACCGCGATGAGGTCGTGCCGCAGGCGCTCGGCGTCACGGGCGAGCGAGGCGCGGTTGAATCGCACCGTCGACCAGACGGATTCACGGAGCATGCGGTGGAAGTGCTGCTGATCGATGTCGGTGCGAAACTCACCCGACTCGACGCCTCGCGCGATGGCCTCGGCCCAGTAGTCGTGGGCGCGTCGGACCGCCGCGGAGATGGGACTGTCCTCGGGCTGCGACGACAGGGCGCTCTCGTTCTGATAGATCTCGGTGGCGAAGGGGTGATCGGCGGCGGCCTCGAACGAGACGGCCACCATGTGGTCGAGACGCTCCCGGCCGGTTTCGCCCGGGACCTGCGCGGCCTCGTATCGCTCGTTGAGATCGTCGACGAACGCGATCACGATCTCGAAGACGATCGCGTCCTTGGATCCGAAGTAGTGGTAGAGGCTGCCGGACAGGATGCCGACCTCGTCGGCGATGTCCCGCACGGTGGTGCCCGCGACGCCACGCTCGCTGAACAGCTTCGCTGCGTGGAATAGAATTTCTTCTCGTCGGGTCGATGCCACCTGACGTCTCCCCTCGTCGGTACCGGATGCAGTGTCGACCCATCCCGATCGAACGCTTGCTTGACGCCCGAAATCGTACATGGCCTGCCGCCTTCACCGACAGATCCGAGCAGCGGTGTTAGCGTTTTTCCTACTGTGCGGTAACCGAGGGTGGGTGGGAGTCGCGATGGCACGAACAGGGACGAGACAGGCGCTCGAGCAGCGCCTGGAGGGTCGACGCGTGCTGATCACCGGGGCGGCCCGCGGCATCGGAGCATCACTCGCGCGGCGCCTGCACGCCCGCGGCGCACGTGTCGCACTGCTCGGCCTCGAACCCGAACTGCTCGAGCAGGTCGCCACCATGTGCGGCGGCGCCCCGTGGCAGGTGTGCGACGTCCGCGACCTCGGGCAGGTGGAGCACGCGGTCGCCGCGCTGGCCGACGAGCTGGGCGGACTCGACGTCGTGGTGGTCAATGCCGGTGTCGCAGCACAGCTTCCGCTACTCGGCGGCGACCCGGATGTCATGCTGCGGACCGTCGAGGTGAACCTGATCGGGGCCTACAACACCGTGCGCACGACGGGGCCCCTCGTCGCGCACCCCGGCGGGTACGTGCTCATGGTCGCGTCCGCCGCGGCCGGCGTGCAACTGCCGCTGATGGGCGCCTACGCCGCGACCAAGGCCGGCGTGGAGGCGCTCGGCAACACGCTGCGCATCGAGACGCGGCACCAGGGGCTGCGGGTGGGTGTCGGGTACCTCGCCGAGGTCGACACCGACATGACCACCATCGGCTTCGGCACCGAGGCCGCCGGCCAGATCAAGGGACTGGGCCCGTTCACCCGCGTCGCGCCCCGGTCGGTCGGGGTCGACGCGTTCGAGCGGGGTATCGCCCAGCGCGCCCGTCGGATCTACGCGCCGAGGTGGGTGGCGCCGATGATGCGGCTGCGCATGGTCGCCCAGCGACTGATCGAGCTGCGCCCGCAGCCCAGGATGGCCGCAGCCCTCGACGCCGCCCGGGCCGAGCACGCCCGGCTCACCACCGAACTGCCGAAGCGAACCGGGGAGACCGAGTGACCGCGTACGACGAGAAGACGGGCAACCACACCACGCCGCGCATCGCGCCGGGGCGATTCAAGGAACTCGGGCCGGTCAACTGGGCCACCTGGCGGGCGCTCTCGCTCGGATCGCGGACCAGGGACGCGAAGCTGTTCAGCACGCTCGGCCGCACCGGCGGGCTGTTCCGCGGCTGGCTGCACTACTCCGGGGTGCTGATGCTGCTGCCCGGCACCAAGCTGTCGCGGTTCGAGATCGAACTGGTGATCCTGCGCGTCGCGCATCTGCGGGAATCCCGCTACGAGATGGATCACCACATCCGGCTCGGCCGCCGGGCCGGGATCACCCCGCAGATCCTCGACCGCATCCTCGTCGGCCCCAGCGATCCCGACTGGGCGCCGCGGCACCGCGCGATGCTGGCGGCCACCGACCAGTTGGTCGGCACCAGGAACGTCGACGACGCGACGTGGGCCACGCTGGCCGCGCACCTCGACGACCGCCGGCTCGTCGAGTTCTGCCTGCTGGTGACCCAGTACGACGGCCTGGCCACCACGATCGAGACCCTGCGAATCCAGCCCGACTTCTGATTTCCGACCGATGGCACACTGGTGTCGTGGACCCCGAGCAACTCCGAACCGATTTCTCCCGTTTCATGATGACCTACCGGTTCGGCATCGCTCAGCTGATGACCCGGGTCAACACCCTCGAGGACGAGTTCACCCACATCAACCTCTACAACCCCATCGAGCACGTCACCTCGCGGCTCAAGTCGCCCGAGAGCATCATCCGGAAGGCGCAGCGCATCGACTGCCCCCTCACGATCGACGACGTGCGCGAGAACATCCTCGACATCGCCGGGGTGCGGATCACGTGCAGCTTCATCTCCGACACCTACCGCATCGCCGACATGATCACCGGTCAGCCGGACATCGAGGTGCGCGAGGTCGAGGACTACATCGCCAACCCCAAACCCAACGGCTACAAGAGCCTGCACCTGATCGTCGAGGTGCCGGTGTACCTGAGTGATCGGGTGCAACGGGTGCCGATCGAGCTCCAGATTCGCACCATCGCAATGGATTTCTGGGCCAGCCTCGAGCACAAGATCTACTACAAGTTCAACCGCGCGGTGCCGGCCGAGTTGCTGGCCGAGCTCACCGAGGCGGCCGAGACCGCGCACCGGCTCGACATCAAGATGGAGCGACTCAACGACGAGTTCGCGAAACTCAAGGCGCAGCCGGGGACGGCCGACGACGCCGAACCCGCGATCCCGTTGCTGGGTGCGCTGGATCTGCGGCCGCAGGACTGACAGCCCGACGCGCGAGTGCTCACAGTTTCGCGCCCGTGGCAAGACTTGCGGCGTCGGTTGTGACGATTCCGACGATGCCCCCGAATTCGATTGCAGCAGGATCGAGTTCGCCGGTAGCGTCGCTACGTTCGGCCGCGACAGACGTCCGTGCCCCCGATTCGGTAGGAACTGCATGTCCCAAGACGTCCAGGCGACCTCGCGTCCCGACGCCCCCGTAAACGACAATCCCAATCACGAACGCCGCTGGCTGGTGCTGTGCATCGTCGCGCTGGCACAGCTCACCGTCGTCCTCGACGGCACGATCGTGAGCATCGCGCTGCCCGACGCCCAGAAGGACCTGGGCATCAGCAACCTGGACCGGCAGTGGGTCGTGACCGCCTACGCGCTGGCGTTCGGCGCGCTGCTGCTGCTCGGTGGTCGCATCGCCGACTTCTGGGGTCGTAAGCGCTCGTTCATGGTCGGCATGGCGGGCTTCGCGGTGGCGTCGGCCGTCGGCGGCTTCGCGCAGACCGGGATGCAGTTGTTCGCCGCCCGCGCCGGTCAGGGTGTGTTCGCGGCGCTGCTCGCGCCGGCTGCGCTGGCGATCCTCACCACGACGTTCGTCGGGGAGAAGGAGCGCGCCAAGGCGTTCGCCGTGTTCGGTGCGATCTCCGGCGGCGGCGCCGCGATCGGCCTGCTGCTCGGCGGTGTGCTGACGCAGTACGTCGACTGGCGCTGGTGCCTGCTGGTCAACATCCCCGTCGCGCTGTTCGCGATCGCGGTGACGCTCCCCATCGTCAAGGAGACCAAGGCGCACGGCGACACCAGCTACGACCTGCCGGGCACCGTTCTGATCGCGATCGGCCTGGGCTCGCTGGTGTACGGCTTCACCAAGGCCGAGCACGGCTGGCTCGAGACGCAGACGCTGGTGTTCATCGGCATCGGCCTGCTCGCGCTCGTCGCGTTCGTGCTCGTGGAGAAGAAGTCGGCGAACCCGCTTCTGCCGCTCAGCGTTCCGTGGCATCGTGACCGCGGCGCGGCGTTCATCGGCTCGGCGCTGGTCGGTGCGGCGCTGCTCGGCGGCACGCTGTACCTGACGTTCTATCTGCAGATCGTGATGGGCCTGAGCCCGGTCATGTCGGGTGTCGGTTCGCTGCCGATGGCCTTCTTCATCGTCATCGCGTCCACCATCGCGGCGCAGCTCACCACCCGCATCGGGCCCAAGCCGCTCATGGTCGTCGGACCGATCTTCGCGGCCGTCGGGCTGTTCCTGCTCACCCAGATCGAGGTGGACACCTCCTACTGGACGCACGTGTTCCCCGGTCTGGCGATCTTCGGTTTCGGCCTGGGCCTGCTGATGGTGCCGATGCAGAACCTGGCACTGCTGGGCGTCCCCAACCACGACGCCGGCGCCGCGAGCGCCCTCGCGAACGCCACGCTGCAGATCGGCGGCGCACTGGGCACGGCGCTGTTCACCACGGTGTACGCCTCTGCCAAGAGCGCGTTCCAGGCGGACAACCCGGCGCCCACTCCCCCGCCCGGCTTCCCCGCCGACGCAATCCCCACCGACCTGGCCAACGCGACGCCGCTCACGGCCGAGCAGATCGCGGCCATGCCGGCGCCCGCGCAGGACTTCGTCGGCAAGGTCATGGATTGGGTGTTCGGCACCGAGGTGTCGGGCTACGCCCACGCGTTCGGCTGGGCGGGTGCGCTCATCCTCGTCATCAGCCCGATCGTGATGATCCTGGTTCGCGCCAAGAAGGGCGACCTGCCCGCCGAAGGCGCCGTCGGGATGCACTGATCCCCCATTCCCCCTCGGGAAGCTGAAGGGCCCGTTCGTGCGCTGCCGGCGCCTGAACGGGCCTTTCAGCTGTTTCAGGGAAGTTCTCAGAGCGCGGCGCGCAGGACGGTCTCGAGCGGGGTGGACGGCCGGCCGATGAGCCGCTGCAGGTCACCGCTGGTGACGTCGAGGGCGCCGGTCGCGATCCCGGCGTCGGCGTCGGCAAGGACGGCAGCGACGGGTGCGGGCAGGCCGACGGACTCGAGGACGGCCTGGTACTCCGCGACCGGCAGGTCCCGGTATTCGACAGCCTTGCCGGTGACGTTCGAGATGGCCTGGGCCAGTTCGGGGTACGAGACACGCTCGTCACCGCCCAGCTCGTACACCTTGCCGGCCTGGTTCTCGCCGGAGGTCAGCACCACGGCGGCGGCCTCGGCGTAGTCGGCGCGGGCCGCACCTGCGACGCGACCGTCCCCGGCACTGCCGGCGAGGACACCGCGCTCGGCGGTTCCGGCGAGATCGTTGGTGTAGTTCTCCCAGTACCAGCCGTTGCGGAGCAGGGCGTGGTCGATGCCGGACTCGGCGAGCAGCCGCTCGGTCACCTGATGCTCCTGCGCGAGCTGGAGCGTGTCGTTCGACGCGTCCAGGATGGACGTGTACGCGATGAAGGAGACGCCCGCGGCCTTCGCGGCGTCGATGATGTTGGTGTGCTGCGGCACCCGTGCGCCCACCTCACTGCCGGAGACCAGCAGCAGCTTGTCGACACCCGCCAGCGCGGCTTCGAGTGCGGCCCGGTCGGCGTAGTCAGCGGTGCGCACCTGCACGCCACGGTCCGCGAGGTCGGCGGCCTTCTCCGGGTTACGGACGACGGCGACGACGTCGGATGCGGGGACGCCGCGGCGCAGCAGCGCCTCGACGGCGAGGCGGCCGAGGTGCCCGGTGGCGCCGGTGACTGCGATGGTCATGAGAACTCCCGGTGTTGAACCTTCAATGCTTCGTTCACGCTCCATAATGCACTTATTTTTCGTAAGTGCAACAGTTTGAGTCAGCACGGATCGTTTGGCGGGTAGTAACCTCGAGTGGTGAGCAGCGACGACCGGCACTTCGACGACCCGACCCTCGAGTCCGACGTCTTCGCGCGCGACTGCCACTCGCGGAGCGCGCTGCTCAACATCACCGGACGCTGGGGCACGCTCGCACTGGCTGCACTGGGCGAGGGCCCGTACCGGTTCGGCGCACTGCGCCGGCGGGTGGACGGGGTGAGCGAGCGCATGCTGGCGCAGACGCTGCAGCAACTCGAGCGCGACGGCCTGGTGCACCGAGAGGTCCGCGAGACCATCCCGCCCAACGTCGAGTACAGCCTCACCCCGCTCGGCGAGGAGATCGCCGGGCGACTCACCGGCCTGATCGAACTGCTCGAATCGCACATGCCGGACATCACCGCGGCGCAGACTCGGTACGACGCACGCTGACCGACGACGACGGGGGTGGCCATGCCGAGCCTGACCAGTAGGGCCATGCCGTTGGCGATCGCAGCCCTGGGCCGACGACGGCCGAGCGCCGACGACATGCGCCGGGAGATCGCGGCCCTGCAGGTCAAGCCGAAGCCGTTCGCGCCGCCGTCGTCACTGAGCCGCAGCCTCGACGTGACGCCGTCGACGTCGACGGCGGGCTGGCCGGTGTTCACGGTGGCCCCGCGAGGTGCCGCGCCGTCGTCGCGCGTGCTGTACCTGCACGGCGGCGCCTATATCCGGGAGATCACCCGGCACCACTGGAAGCTGGTGGCGCAGTTGGCGTCCGCGGGCGCGTCCGTGACGGTGCCGATCTATCCGGTGGCGCCGAGCGGGACGGCGTCGCACGTGGTGCCGGCGTCGGCCGATCTCGCCGAACGTTTGGCGAAGCGCGACGAGCCGCTGGTGATCGCGGGCGATTCGGCGGGCGGCGGGCTCGCGCTGGCGGTGGCCCTCGCGCTGCGCGATCGCGGCGCCGCCGCCCCCGCCCACACCGCGCTGATCTCGCCGTGGCTGGACGCGACCGGGGAGCACCCGGAGATCCGCGAGATTGCCCCGCGTGATCCGTGGCTGCACCCGGACAGCCTCACCGTCGCCGCCGACGCCTACCGCGGCGAACTGGATCGGGAGCATCCGTGGGTGAGCCCGCTGAACGGCGATCTGACCGGCCTCGGCCCGATGACGCTGTTCACCGGCACCCGCGACATCCTCAACGTCGACGCCCGACGCTTCCGCCCGCTGGCGTCGGAGGCCGGACTGTCACTCGACTTCCACGAGGCACGGGAGATGATCCACGTCTACCCGCTGCTCCCGATCCCGGAGGGCAGGAAGGCTCGGGCGACATTGTGTCAGCTCCTGGTCGGATAGCACGACAGAATTCATATATCAAACAAACATAAGCGCTCAAGGTCATCTAAACTTGTACCACCAGGTCAAAGGCGTGGAAGGAGCGCACAAGTGGACACTTCAGATCGTCACATCCTCTCCGAAGGTCTACAGATGCTGCGCCGATCCAACATCCAGATCAACTCCGGAGACCTCCACGATCTCGACCTCCGCTTTCCCGATGGTTCGACAAGGCACGTCAGCGTAAAGGCCAGCCGCGCCGCTCCACCGCCCAGCAAACTGCACGAAGACAGTGAGCGGCAAGCTGCAGACCGACGTCTCTACGTGACTCGCCACGCCACCAGCGCCTTGCGCGCACTCGCCGGTTCCGGAGAAGTCGACCTCATTGCGGTCGGCGATCGACTAATCATCTTCGATGGCCGGGTGTTCTTGGACGATCCGTCTCACGAACCCCGCAGCCAACAGCGACCCCGCAGAGGTAGCCCTCCATGGGTCCGGTGGGCAATCGAACGACTCGTCGTGCTCGGTGAGCCGATGACGCAGGCGGACATCGCGGCCGCCTTGTCCACGACGCAACAATCGGTCTCGCACGCTCTTCACGGTCACGCGTTCGCCGAGCGGACCAGCAGCGGCTGGACGACGACACGACGAGTTGAACTGCTCGACGCACATCTCGGCGAGTATCCGGGCCCCGGAGGCGCGGTGACGTACTGGTACGGCCTGGAACCCGTTGTGAACCAGGCCAGAGCAGCGCTCACGTTCTGCGAGGAAATGCAGATCGAGACCCTTCAGACTGGCGATGTCGCCGCCGATACCTACGCCCCATGGCGCCTCCCCTCGACTGCCGCGATATACACGTCCGAGTTTCTGGATTTCGTTCCCGCCGGCTTCAGCCCGGCCACTGCTGACGACTACACGCTGGTCGCGGCGGTTCCGGCAGATCCGACGATCTGGCGCACGGCGCGCGCGGTCTCTTCGACGGCCACGGCGCTCACCGACCCGATCATCACGCTGCACGATGTTCTCCGCAGCCCAGGTCCCGACGCAGAGGAGGCCGCCGAACGACTCCGGCAGCCGATCATCAGCGGGACTTGGCGTGACTGATGTTCATATCGTCGCGACGTCGAACGCGGCAGATCTCGGTTTGCGAGCACTAGCCGATCTTGCGGCGGCTGCGGAAGGACTCCACTACCGGGTAGTGGGCGGTCACATGGTCCACATCCTGTGCCAGGTGTACCCCACTCCAGATGCCACGGCCCGGACGACTGCCGACGCAGATGCCGGTATCGACTGTCGTCGCGGCCAACGAAGATCTGCATGAACGCCTTCTGCAACGCGGGTACACCGCGGTGGCTGGCAACCGGTACGAGGCCCCGTCTGGGGACACAGACCCACTCGCGGTGGATCTACATCCCGTCCAGTTCTAGTCGACTGCAGGAATCCGTGCCGCACGGCGGCCGCGCATTCGACGCCATCCCTGGCCTGTCTCTAGCCCTCGCGGCTGAACCACTCCAGGTCACAGTTCACGCGATGTTGCATCACGGAGACCCTCTGAAGTTCAGCATTCCAGTACCCGACGTCGAGCCCGCAGTGGTCTTGAAGGCCCTTGCATGGAACAGCCGCCAAGCACCGAAGGACGTCGCGGACCTCTGCTCGCTACTCGCAATCGTTCACGCACATCAGCTACACAAGGACAGATGGAAGCTCACCACCGCGAAGAGTGGGACGCGCCTCGATACGGTACGAGCACTGCACTCCCTTGTGTCCATGATCGATCGTGGGCAATCAATTGAGGGCTTGACCATGCCCGGCCCACGCCTGGCCGCACTGATTCGCGCCTACGTCGGCGCCCCGGGCTGAGCCGAAACGCGAGAAGCCCGCACAATCCTGTGCGGGCTTCTCGCGGACTAGCTCTTCCGGCGGTAAACCGTCAGAAGTTGATCATGTGGCCGGCGAGGCCGTGGATGGCCTCCTGCAGCGCCTCGCTGAGCGTGGGGTGCGTGTGCACGTTGCGGGCCAGCTCGTTGACCGTGAGATCCCACTTCTGGGCCAGGGTCAGCTCGGGCAGCAGCTCCGAGACGTCGGGGCCGATGAGGTGGCCGCCGAGCAGCTCGCCGTACTTCTTGTCGGCGATCAGCTTGACGAAGCCGTTGGGGTCGCCCAGGCCGTGGGCCTTGCCGTTCGCGGTGAACGGGAAGGTGGCGACCTTGATGTCGTAGCCCTCGGCCTTGGCCTGCGCCTCGGTGAGACCGAAGCTGGCGACCTGAGGCTGGCAGAACGTGGCGCGCGGCATCATCCGGTAGTCGCCCAGCTCCATGGTCTCGGCGCCACCGATGGTCTCGGCGGCGACGACGCCCTGCGCCTCGGCGACGTGCGCGAGCTGCAGCTTGGCGGTGACGTCACCGATGGCGTAGATGCCGGCGACGTTGGTGCGCATGCGCTCGTCGATCGCAATTGCACCGCGGTCGGTGAGCGCGACGCCGGCGTTCTCGAGGCCGTAGCCCTCGACGCGCGGCGCGAAGCCGACCGACTGCATAACCTTGTCGACGGTGACCGTCTCGATCTCGCCGGACTTGTTGTCCTTGATGGAGACGGTGACGTCGGAGCCGTTGTCGACGATCGACTGGACGGCCGCACCGGTCTTGATCTTGACGCCGAGCTTCTTGTAGTGCTTGGCGATCTCCTTGGAGATGTCCTCGTCCTCGTTGGGGAGGGCGCGGTCCAGGAACTCGACGATGGTGACGTCGACACCGTAGTTGGAGAGGACGTAGCCGAACTCCATGCCGATGGCGCCGGCGCCGACGATGACGATCGACTTCGGCAGGTCACGGGTGAGGATCTGCTCCTCGTAGGTGACGACGTTGTCGCTGAGCGAGGTGCCCGGCAGCAGCTTGGTCACCGAACCGGTGGCGATGATGACGTTGTCGAAGGTCACCGTCTCGGTGGCGCCCGAAGTGAGGGCGACCGAGATGGTCTTGGCATCGACGAACGTGCCACGACCGTCGAACTCGTCGATCTTGTTCTTCTTCATCAGGAAGTGCACGCCCTTGACGCGGCCGTCCGCCACCTTGCGGCTGCGGTCGAACGCTGCGCCGAAGTCGAAGGACACGTCTCCCGAGATGCCGAACACCTTGGCTTCCTTGTGGAAGAGGTGCGCCAGTTCGGCATTGCGGAGAAGAGCCTTGGAGGGGATGCAGCCCACGTTCAGGCAGACACCGCCCCAGTACTTCTCTTCGATGATGGCGGTCTTGAGGCCCAGCTGTGCCGCGCGGATAGCAGCGACGTACCCACCGGGACCGGCTCCGAGGACAACGACGTCATAGTGTGAGGTCACGAGGCCCTAGCGTAGCCCCGCCTCGATCGGCTGTCCCGGGTTGGTGCTTACTCGTGAGTAAGGTCCACTGAGCGGTCGTGACTGGGCACACACACCTGCGACCCCAGCCGCCTGTGGCGACTGGGGTCGGAGGTGCGAATGCGTCAGCTGAACGAGATGGCGCTCCCGAGGTCACCGACGGTGCTACCGCCGAAGACGCTTCCCCGGCTGAGGCTGAGGAAGATGTCGAGCAGGCCCGACATCGAGCCCGTAGCTGCCCCGGTCATCGAGCCCATGATGGCGTCCAGATTCATAGCAATCGCCTTTCTTACTGCGCTGGGTGTGTCAGATCAGGAGAGCTCGGTGACGGAACCGAAGTTGACAACGTTTCCGATCACGCCGATCAGGGCAGCGAAGATGGCATCGAGGTTCATGGTTTTCCCTTACTTTCGTGGTGGTTGTGTTGCGTGTGACAGACGAGACGAACTAGCTGAGCTCGGTCACGCTGCCGAAGTTGATCAGGTTGCCGATGACTCCGATGAGCGCGGCGAAGATGGCGTCAGCGTTCATTGCACTGCCTTTCGGGGGAGATTTGTGTCGTGCTTTGTTATTGCTGTGTGATCTTGTTCAGCCCGGGCCGGGACTTCGCCAGCGCCGGGGGACCCCGCTACCCCGGATGTTCGAAACCCCTAGACATCCCGGCCGTTTCGCAGATCTCGCGGCGTGACCGTGGTGTGTCAGCCGCCTGCTTCCTGGCCGGGAAGACGATCGGGTTTATTCGACCGTGATCGAAAGATAAACTAGGTATCGTCGTCATGTACGCGTTTTCGTTACACCAACTGGTCAACTGTCCAGGATGCCGGGAAATTCACCCGTCCCCTCACCCCTGCGGGACGCCGGGACCGAGAAGATCACGTGGTGGGCGCCGGCCACGCATCGCGGTTCTCGACACAGCACGCACCGCGCGCACCTGCCGCCCGAATCCAGCCCAGGCAGGCACTCTCCACTCCAAACCAAGCAGTGCGGGAGATCCGCCTCTGGATAGGCGATGCCGGTGCTGGTGTGGTCGCAACCGGTTCCCGCATCGACGAAGTGCCGCAACCGATCCCCACCGAACGGCGACTGTGCCCCGAGAACACATCACGCAAGCACGACCGAAGGCGAGGCCCTTCGACGGTCAGTGGAATGTTGCGCACCGTCGTGTGAATGACACGGGCCGTGTTGCGCTCATCTCGGCTCCGCTTGTAGATCCACGAAGACAGTCGCAGAGGAGAAGAGGATTCGAACATAGAGGCGGACTGGCGCCGCACTCCACGATGTGAGGTCCGCGCCGCTTCCAACTTGGATGACCGGGAGATGGCAATCAGTCGCTCGATCGGATCCTGAAGCTGGTGCGCATGTCGACGGCGAGTCCGACGAGTTGGTTCGCCGATTCCCGATCCTCGATCTTCCGCATCGACCGCGGGGCCATCGCAACTAGCGGACAGTCCTGTTGCTCGTCGTGCTCGCGCAGATAGAGGTCGACCGCACCGCCCGTTTTACAGCGATGACGACGTCGTCGATGGTGACGCATGACGAGCCTTCTCGATGCAGGCAATCTGCTTGGAGAACAGCGTGATTGAGCGAATCGATGTGCGCCCGTCAGCCACGGCATTGAACTGGGTCGCCGGTCGCCTCGCCCGCTGGCGCCAGACTCTGGCCGCGAAGGCTCGGCAGCTCGTGCCAAGGCGCGGGTGTTCGGGAACAGACGTGACGAATGTCCGCAATTGTCCGGGCATACGCCAAACGGATTCCGTCAGAGTCCTCGTTGTGGGGGCTGGATCGCGACGCACCGAGGGGCCCGGCCGTGGGTATCGAAGAACGATGTGTGGGCCAGGTCCATGACCTCGAGCGCAACCGACGTCACCGGGCCCTCGCGTCGAGGCCGGCCATCCCTGTGACGACGAGCAGGCCCACCGCGGTCGGGGACAGCTCGATGCGGAGGCGGACGTCTCTTCGAGGACAGACGAGTCCGCCCAGCCCGGCCGCGATGCCTCACGAACATGAATGTGGTTACGTAGGGCGACATCTGTCACAGGCACCCAATGCGTATGCTCGATTCCGAGTGGGGATGGCGCGATCGATGAGGAAACATACGTCGGCTGCTCAGCCCGGCTCGCGCCCGTTCACAATTTGATACGTCGGCGACCAGAGCGGAATGCAGATAGCCCTCGTCGGACAGATTTGAGACGACGAGATGCTTGAGGTGCCATAGCACTCATTAGACGGACCACCCGTCTCGAGGCTTCATCCGTTCGATCCATGACTCGAATCCTGCATCACTGGTCTGCCGTTCCTCCGCACCCCCCACAACGAAACGCCGAGACCGCAGGCCCTCGAGGGTGCCTGCGGTCTCGGCGTTTCAGGTTGTGCTCACTTGGTTTCGAGCGCCTTGCTGCCGAGCGCGGTAAGACCGAACATGCCACCGGCCCAGTTCAGCATCTGATTGATGTACTTCTGCAACATCGCGGTTCCCCTTTAGACAGGCAGCGGAGCTGCGAGGGACAGAGCATTGAGGTAGGAAGCGAAGACTCCCACCAGGTCGATCGATCCGAAGCCGATCAGTTCGGAGCTGTAGGTCAACGACAGGTCCATTCCATTCTCCTTTGAATTACGCGCCGCTGACAGATCCGAGGGCGTCCTGCAAGCTGCCATCCACGACGGCCGAACCTGCGGGCCAGAGCGCGATGACATTACCGATCACGTCGAAGAGCGAGTCGACGAGGACCTGCAGAGGCCCGTCGCCCGTTTCGCCGACGCTGAACAGATAGAGCGGGTTGAGGTCGACGCTCGTGAGGAGATCGACGAGGCTACCTGTATTCACAGTATTTCCTCTCCTTGTGGGTCAAGTGGTCAGATCGGGGAGATTTCCCAGGTTCCATCCACCGAGTAGGCGAACGGCGCGAACAGAAGACCCGCCACGAGCGGGCCGAGCTGCCCGAGGAGGGGCGATAGTGAACCGAGCGTCATTTCATACTCCTAACTGATGCGTCAATGACCGGATTTTGGCGCCGCGAGGTCAACTACCGCTGACGACATCGTCCAACGAGCCAAACAACCCGACGAACCCTGGTGTCACGGAACCTGTAAAGACGGCGTCGACCAGATTCTGAAGAAACGAAGTCGCCGCCTGCAGGAACGAAACGCTCATGGTGTAACTCTCCTCTCCTAGATTGTTCACACGATTTCGAGGGTGCCCTCGAAATCGAATCTCCCACTCCAGCCACGACACTCAGGGCGCATAGCGTTGAAGTGCCGACAAAGCATAACTAGCCGAAACGTACATTGGCCACTATTCGGAGAAAACTTCCTATCGCAGATCCTGGTGAACTAACGCAGTAGAACGTACCTCAGGAGAAAATATGGAAGCCCCCATTGGGCAACCGAAACCGCATCTGAATTGCCGACGGACCAGCCGAAAACATGGTGGTCGTTCCGGTCCGGACGATTGGCCAAGCAAACAACGCCCGAGGCTCTCGCTCCAGCGCATCTACCGCCAGTTCCCTACCCCCTGCTCGTTCCCACTCCGCCTCCGGCACGCCGTTGCCAATCGCGGAACCGACCCCATGTTGCGATGCCACTGCGACCGCACCAGTACGAGTTTCGACCCACCGAAGCCTCACACTCTGGACACGAATCTATGTGGAGGTGGTCACACTTGGATAGCGTTTCGCAAAGATCGAACAAACTCACATGAAACACACCTCCGCTGGAGAATCGTTCACGGGAACGTATGTCCGACGATGACGTCCAAGTGCGCTGCCCGCCGATCGGCTCGCCAAGACCTACCACACACGGCGGTCACCGGCCCAGGATTCCGACACTCACATTGGAGGGCGTCGCAACATCGTTGAGCGAGACACCGACGGGGTGCGGGCGCGGATCTGCGCCCGCACCCGCACCCCGTCATGCCTACCCGCTAGGGATCAGCCCGCGCCGGCTCAGGAGTGCAGGACTCCCGCGCCGGCGTTCAGAACCGGGAACGCATTGACAGCCGGGAACTGGACGTTGGTCGGCAGGCAACTGGTGGGCGCGGTCACCGTCCCGAAGATGGGAACCCCCGTCACAGTCGAGTTGAAGGCGTAGAAGTTCCCGGCGTTGTAGCCGTACTTCCCCTCATTCTGAGTCGCCGCCGTGCCGTTTCCGCCGTTGCCGGTGGAGAACTTGGGAGCAACCGTGGATCCCTGGATGACGGTCAGAGTCGGCGGTGTGAAGGTTGCACCCGCGGCAACGTTCGGGATGGAGATCTCGATGATCGCGTTCCCTGTCGGGTTGCTGGTCGTCTTGGTCGCGGTGGCGGTTCCGGTGTAGCCCGATCCACCCGACAAGGAGTGCGACACGTACGTGCTGCCGTCGATCTGGACGCGGATCTTGACGCTCGAGAGGCCGGTCACCGTGTAGCCGAAGGCCGTGGTGGGCACGGTCTGCGCGTCGAAGGTGGTCGCGAACGACTGGTTGGAACCCGACAGCTGATGGTTGACCGTCGCTCCGTAGGTCTGGGCCTGATTCTGCGAGATCCCCACGGCGGTGCCGTTGCAAGAGATGGAGAACGTCGTATAGGTCGATCCGATGGTCGCCGACGCTGCGGGGGCGACGCTCAGAGCGATTCCGGCGGATGCCGCCACGGCGCAGAGTGCGATGGGCAGCTTCCGGTTGATCTTGGACATGCGATCTCCTTCATTGTGGGTTGGTGATCGATCCTTGACGTCGCCGACTCTCGGAGGTTTCCAACTTCTGGTCGCCTCCAGCCGAGTCAACGGTTCCTCCACTCGGGTAGGGGTATTCGGTCGATAGCCGACTAGGTCACGACATCGACCAAATCTGTTCTTCGAGAGACTGTTTCGTGATCTCCATGTGGAGTGCGACACACGCTAGCCCCACAAATCCCGCCGTCCCAGCAATCGTTTCGAAAACGACAAGGATGAACGCAGTACGCGTGTCAGACGACAGTTCGTCTCCGCCGAACCCGCTCGAATGACAGATTGTCCACCCCGGCCTAGCGGATCGGATGGTCACGAAAGCGGCGCAAACCATCCGACTGGTTGCGCAACAAACGACCGGCGGTAGCGAGTGAATCTCGTATCGGTTACGGCGTGGCTGCCCACTGATACCGGCCGGAAGGGTGGTTTCTCCCTCCCGGACTCTCCTCCGACCACAGTGTTCGCCTCGCCGCGGTGAGGCTGGAACTATCAGCGTGTGGCTCGATCAGAAAGGCAAGCACCGCACGGATTCCGGCAGACGGGCGCGCCCCGCGGCGCGACCTTGCGGCGACGCACTCCCGCCTGGCCACCCGCAAACAGGCGGTCCGGTATGGGGTAGGAGGGCCGCCGGCCGTGACGTTCTGTCGTGAAAGGTTGAACGTCCAATCAGTCGGCAATTCTGATCAAACACCCGAACACAGACGCCCAGTCGGCCTACCGTATGCGGCATGGGGAGAGCATCGGTCGTCTCGTCGTCACACCGAGAGCCACTGAGTGCTGTGGATCGCTTCCTGATTGACGCCCTCGTGCAGAACGGTCGTGTCCCGTTCACCACCCTCGCAGCCCAGGTCGGAGTCTCGGGCACCACCGTGTGCCGGCGCCTCGCGGCGCTGGAGCAGCGCGGCGTGATCCGTCGCTACACCGTCGTGGTCGACCCTGGAGCGCTCGGACATCCCACTACCGCCCTGTTCAGCATCAAACCGCGGGTGCAGGCACCCGCGAGGCGATCGATTGCCGACAGGCTGCGCCGCCTGCCGGAGATCACTGCGAGCTTCACCATGTCGGGCGATCGTCCGAACATTGCGGTGGGCCGGTTTACCAGCCCGGACGCAGCGGAGTCCATGGCCATCCGGCTCAGGGAAGACCTGGGTGCCCGGGTCAACATCGACTTCGTCCTGAAGACCCGGTTCGGCGACGCCGTCTGGTCACCCGACTCCTCGGCGGCCCCGGCGCTGCGGGACACGGACCGAGTCATGATCGACGTCCTCATGATGGACGGACGCGCCTCGCTCGATTCCCTGGCCAAGAAGACGCACCTCTCCAAGTCCACGGTTCACAAGCGCCTCCAGGTGCTCCAGGAGCGCGGCGTGATCCGCGGCTACACCACGCTGGTCGACTCCGGAGCGCTCGGCCTGCCCGTCACCGCCATTTTCGGCATCAAATCAGGCGCCGCGGCGGCCGTCGAGCCGTCGAAGTTCGGTCAGTTGCACGGCTTCCCCGAGATCGGGACGTGCTACACGCTGTCCGGCCGCAGAGCGGCCGTTGCCGTCGGCGCGTACCGGGACATCGCCGCCGCCCGCACCGCGGCCGACCGGCTCGGCGAACAACTGAACACCATCGTGAACGTCGACTTTGTGCTCGCCACCGATTTCGACCGGCACCAATGGCCCCAGCCCAGCGGCGGCGGGCAACAATGTCCCTATGACGAAGCATCCGGTCACCTCCAGCCCGTCCGATGATCCGAATCTGTGGCTCGAGGACGTCACCGGCGACGACGCGCTCGCCTGGGTCCGTGAGCACAACGACAAGACGGTCGCGGAGTTTGCCGGCACCACCGCGTTCGAGCAGTTGGAGTCGAAGGTGCGCGCGATCCTCGACACCGACGCGCGCATTCCGTACTCGCGCCGCCGCGGCGAGTACCTCTACAACTTCTGGCGCGACGCCGACCACGTGCGCGGGCTGTGGCGGCGGACCACGATGGACCAGTTCCGCCGCGACACCCCCGAGTGGGAGATCCTCGTCGACGTCGACGAACTCGCCGACCGCGAGGGCGAGAACTGGGTGTGGTCGGGAGCGCAGGTGCTGCGCCCCGAGCAGGACTTGGCGCTGATCAGCCTGTCCCGCGGCGGCGCCGACGCCGTCGTGGCGCGCGAATTCGATCTCGAGTCATTGACATTCAAGGACTCTGGCGACGGCTTCCGCATCGAGGAGGCCAAGACCGACATCGGCTGGATCGACTCCGAGAGCGTCTTCGTCGGAACCGATTTCGGCGACGGCACGCTCACCGACTCCGGCTACCCGCGTCTGGCGAAGCGGTGGCGCCGCGGCACCCCGCTGGCCGACGCCGTCACGGTGTTCGAGGGTGAGCAGACCGACGTCGCGATCTCCGCGTGGCACGACAGCACCCCCGGATTCGAGCGCAGCTTCGTCGAGCGCGCCGTCGACTTCTACACCTCGCAGCGCTTCCAGCTCCTCGGCGACGACACACTGGTCCGCATCGACACCCCGGAGGACGCCCGCATCTCCGCCTACCGGGAGTGGCTGCTGGTGCGCCCGCGCTCCCCGTGGACCGTCGGCGACACGACCTACCCCGCCGGGTCGTTGCTGGCCGCGAAGTACGACGACTTCCTCGCCGGCTCCCGCGAACTCACCGTGCTGTTCGAGCCCGACGAGCACACGTCGCTCGAGCAGTACTCGTGGACCCGGAACCACCTGCTGATGGTGACGCTCTCCGACGTCCAGTCCCACGTCCACGTCCTCACGCCGGGCAAGAACGGCTGGGAGACAACACCGCTGGACGGGCTTCCGGAGCTGACCTCGACCGAGATCATCGACACCGATCCCCGCGAGAGCGACGACTTCTTCCTCAACTCCAGCGGCTACCTCACCCCCGCGACGTTGTTCTCGGGCACCGTCGGCGGACCGCTCGAGGCGCTCAAGTCGGCGCCCGCGTTCTTCGACACCGCAGGACTGGCCGTCGCACAGCACTTCGCCGAATCCGCCGACGGCACCCGCATCCCCTACTTCGTGGTGCGGCGCGAGGGCGCACCCGCGGGTCCGACGCTGCTGTACGGCTACGGCGGCTTCGAGAACTCGATGACGCCCGGCTACAGCGGCATCAACGGCACCGCATGGCTGCAGCGCGGCGGCACCTACGTGGTCGCCAACATCCGCGGCGGCGGCGAGTACGGACCGCAATGGCACACCCAGGCTGTGCGCGACGGCCGGCACAAGGTGCACGAGGACTTCGCGGCGGTAGCCCGCGATCTCGTCGCCCGCGGCATCACCACGCCCGAGCAGCTGGGCGCGCAGGGCGGCAGCAACGGCGGCCTGCTGATGGGCATCATGCTCACCAAATACCCGGAGTTGTTCGGCGCCGTCGTCTGCCAGGTGCCGCTGCTCGACATGAAGCGCTACCACCTGCTGCTCGCGGGTGCGTCGTGGATGGCCGAGTACGGCGACCCCGACAACGCCGACGACTGGGCGTTCATCTCCGAGTACTCGCCGTACCAGAACACCAGCGCCACAGCGGTATATCCGCCGATCCTCATCGCCACCTCCACCCGCGACGACCGCGTCCACCCCGGACACGCCCGCAAGATGGCCGCCCGGCTCGAGGCCGAGGGCCACGACGTCCACTACTACGAGAACATCGAGGGTGGGCACGGCGGCGCCGCGGACAACGCGCAGGCCGCGTTCAAGTCGGCGCTCACCTACACATTCCTGTGGGACAAGCTCGCCCGATGAGCTCCCGACGGCGTTTCGGCCTCCCCTGGGCCAGGCGCAGATGGCGTCGACCGTGACCATCGAACGCGGCGGCATCGAGAACATGTGGGGACGGTTCGACGACCAGAAGTGGGCCGAGCACGACGTCCTCCTGGGCGCCGAGAAGCTGCGCGGCACCGCGCTGTACGTCTCTACCGGCACCGGAGTGCCCGGCCCGCACGAGACCCTCGACAACCCCGACCTCGTCGCGCACGTGGTGCGGGGCGGGCCGGTGGAGGCCGGCGCCAACTTCTGTACCCGCCGGCTCGACGACCGGCTGCGCGCGGTCGGCATCCCGGCCACCATCGTCTACAACCCGGTGGGTGTGCACGCGTGGACGTACTGGCGCGAGGAGCTGGCGAAGTCGTGGCCGACACTCGCGGCGTCGCTGAACATCTGAACCGGGCTCCCGGAACCAACAAAAGGCGGCGTCGGTGCAATCTGCACCGACGCCGCCTTCGAAGCTGTGTGGACTAGCCGCTGAGCGAGCTGAGCGAGCCGGTGTCGAGCGAGCCCGAAGCTCCGCCGCCGGCGCTGCCCGAGCTGAGGTTGTTGAGCGCGGTCACGAGGGACTTGATGGCATCGAGGAAGGTGATGATCTCAGACGAACCCATGAGGACTCCTGCAATTGCTGTGTGGTGGTACGCCCCAGTGCGAAGCGCTGCGGTCAATATAACGGCGCGGATACAGGAATGCACCGGATTGACGTATTAACACGGGATGAAAATCGGGGGTGAACTCAACTGTGGTCGCGGATCCACTCCGCTATCCGGTCCACCGTGGTGTCCGGGGTGCTGATCCACCCGTTGTGCCCCAACGGTTCGGGCTGGTGCCACACGGTCACATCCGAACCCGACAATTTGTCCAACAGGTTGACCGATGCACTACGCGGGGCCAGGTCGTCGCCCTCGATCGAAATCGACAGCACCGGCAGCTTCAGGCGTCCGATCCGCTCCTCGTAGTCGATGTCCGCGCCCGCGGGCTCGATGCGTCCGCTGCGCGCAAAGCGCGACCAGTCCGAGATCAACACCCGCGACTGCCGACCGAAACCGCCCACGTCCAACCGGTCACCCGGCCAGAACCCGGCCACGCTCGCGGTGATCGACATGGCCGCCGACCCCAGCAGCACACCCGGAGAGCGGGTTCCGGGAAAACCTCGGTAGTAGGGCGAACCGGACGCCACCAGAATCAGCCCGCCCAGCCGCCCGCGGATCCGGGATGCGTACATCACCCCGAGTTGCCCACCCATGCTGTGCCCCAGCAGGAACGGCGTGCTGTCGTCGAACCGTTCCCGGACTACCTCGAACATCGCCGGCAGGTCCACCGACACCAGTTCCTGATACCCGAACGTGCTCGACGCGCTGGGCCGCGGGCGACTGTCCCCCTGCCCGCGAAGCTCGCACGTGGCCGCGCAGAAGCCGTGCTCGACAATCGAATTGGCGAACCTGTCGTAGAAGGCGGCCGGGATCCCCAAGCCCGGCACGATCACCACGACGGGCGCGCCCTCGGGGCCCGGGAACAGCCGGACCGGCGTCGTCGTCCCGTCGGGCATCTGGATCGGCACGGTCTCCACCACGGTTCGAGCCTATGCCCCGGCGGTGCGTCGGACCCGGCATTCGGCGCTCTCACCGCTCACGCTGCGGCGTCACACATTCTTTGTCCGCATCACACACCGATTCGGTGCGCAAAGCGTGTGTGACCCTGGCAGAAGGTGTGTGGCGCCGACGGACCGCGCGACACCACCCCGAGACGGAAGATCAGGGTGCAGATCCGGGGGAATCCCGATGGTTTCGCGACCCGACGCGCACCAGACTCGATGTCATGACCTACAGCGAATCGCCCCGCCCGTTCGTCCGCTCCGGCAGCCAGCGCATGCTCTCCGGCGTGTGCGGCGGCATCGCCGACTACTTCGGCATCGACGCCAACCTCGTCCGGGTCGCCGCCGTCCTCGGAGCGTTCCTCTCGTTCGGCACCGTCGCGCTGATCTACCTCGCGGCATGGATGATCATGCCCAGCGAGTGACGCACAAATGCGAGAAGCCCGGGACACCGTGAAGGTGTCCCGGGCTTCTGCGTCTTACCTGAGCTCAGGCTTTCCGATCGTCAGATCAGAAGTCCATGCCGCCCATGCCACCGGTCGGGTCGCCCATCGGAGCAGCGGCCTTCTCCGGCTTGTCGGCGACGACAGCCTCGGTGGTCAGGAACAGAGCCGCGATGGACGCAGCGTTCTGCAGCGCCGAGCGGGTGACCTTGACCGGGTCGTTGATGCCCGCGACGAGCAGGTCCTCGTACACACCGGTGGCGGCGTTCAGGCCACTGCCGGCGGGCAGGTTGCGAACCTTCTCCGCGACGACGCCCGGCTCGAGGCCGGCGTTGAACGCGATCTGCTTCAGCGGAGCCTCGAGGGCGACGCGAACGATGTTCGCACCGGTGGCCTCGTCACCCTCGAGCTTCAGGTCGTCCAGGATCGGAGCGGCCTGCAGCAGCGCCACGCCGCCACCGGCGACGATGCCCTCTTCGACGGCAGCCTTCGCGTTGCGGACGGCGTCCTCGATGCGGTGCTTGCGCTCCTTGAGCTCGACCTCGGTCGCAGCGCCGGCCTTGATGACAGCAACGCCACCGGCCAGCTTGGCCAGGCGCTCCTGCAGCTTCTCGCGGTCGTAGTCCGAATCCGACGCCTCGATCTCGGCGCGGATCTGGTTGACGCGACCGGCGATGGCCTCGGCGTCGCCGGCACCCTCGACGATGGTGGTCTCGTCCTTGGTGACGACGACCTTGCGGGCGCGGCCCAGCAGCTCGATGCCGGCGGTCTCCAGGGACAGGCCGACCTCTTCGCTGACGACCTCGCCACCGGTGAGGATGGCGATGTCGGCGAGCTGCGCCTTGCGGCGGTCACCGAAGCCCGGAGCCTTGACGGCGACGGACTTGAAGGTGCCACGGATCTTGTTGACAACCAGGGTCGACAGGGCTTCGCCCTCGACGTCCTCGGCGATGATCAGCAGCGGCTTACCGGCCTGGATGACCTTCTCCAGCAGCGGCAGCAGGTCCTTGACCGTCGAGATCTTGGAGCTGACCAGCAGGATGTACGGATCCTCGAGGACCGCTTCCTGACGCTCGGCGTCGGTCGCGAAGTACAGCGAGATGTAGCCCTTGTCGAAGCGCATGCCCTCGGTGAGCTCGAGCTGCAGGCCGAAGGAGTTGGACTCCTCGACGGTGATGACGCCTTCCTTGCCGACCTTGTCCATCGCCTCGGCGATGAGCTCGCCGATGGTGGGGTCGCCAGCCGAGATACCGGCGGTGGCAGCGATCTGCTCCTTGGTCTCGACCTCCTTGGCGGTGTCGAGCAGCTTGGCGGTGACGGCCTCGACGGCCTTCTCGATGCCGCGCTTCAGACCCAGCGGGTTGGCGCCGGCAGCGACGTTGCGCAGGCCCTCACGGACGAGCGCCTGAGCCAGAACCGTAGCCGTCGTGGTGCCGTCACCAGCGACGTCGTCGGTCTTCTTGGCGACCTCCTTGACCAGCTCGGCGCCGATCTTCTCGTAGGGGTCCTCGAGCTCGATCTCCTTGGCGATGGAAACACCGTCGTTGGTGATCGTGGGGGCGCCCCACTTCTTCTCCAGCACGACGTTGCGACCCTTGGGTCCCAGCGTCACCTTGACGGCGTCAGCGAGGCTGTTCAGGCCACGCTCGAGGCCGCGACGTGCCTCTTCGTCGAACGCGATGATCTTGGCCATTGCGAAGTGATCCTCCGGATTGGGGGTGACACACGGAGGCGATCGCTCGTCGGATCGCCCCATTTACGCTTCCGGCCAGGCTCGGTGCCCGCGACGGACGACCAGGGGTGTCGATGGTTCCCGGTCTCACCGTCCCGACCTGGCACTCACGTGTCGCGAGTGCCAAGTGCCTTTTTAGCACTCGAGAAGGGCGAGTGCAACGTTGCGAAGAGGTCTCCGCCGAGGGCGAACAGGTGCCGTCCGACTCCTAGCCGAGGCAGGTCTGACCGGTCTTGAGATTCCACGCGAACGACAGCGGGCCCATGCAGTTGACGCCGCCCTGCTCGGCCGTCGCGCCCGAACCCCAGCCCGCGATCGCGAACGTGGCATAACCGTCGTCGGCCCACGAGTGCGCAATACCGCCGCCGATCGCGAGGGCGAGCGACTGACCGTTGCCGCGCGACGCGCTCAGTGCGGTGCCGAATCCGGTCGCGAGGCTGTTCGACGAACCGAGGCCCTGGGCCACCGAGACGGCCGTGCCACTGTCCATCGCGGCGGAGCGGGCGACACCCTGCTCGAACGCCTGCGCGCCGCAGCTCGCGTACTCGGAGATCTGGATGTCGTTGGGCGACGCCGGCGACGTGCACACGACGGGCGCAGCCGACGCGGAACCCGCACCGATCAACGAAATACCTGCTGCCAGACCGATTCCCGCGACAGCGGCCGCGGCCGTCCGAGTCATCCGTCGACCGAGGTTCGAGATCGCACCGAAGCGGGAAATGGTCGACATGCAGACTCCTTCACGAGCGGGAAAGGCAGAGAGCTGAGCTGCTCGCGACAGTACCCGTCCGGGCCGGGTATGCCCGGGATTTCGATAGCGGGCCGAAGTAGGTCGGCGCGTCACCCCAACCGGTTCAGGAGGGCAGGTAGATCGGCGACCGAGTCGAGGATGTGATCGGGCCGATCCACCGCCAGATCGAGAATCGGCTGACGGAATTTTCCGGTCCGCACCAATACTCCCGTCATGCCCACCCGCTGTGCGGGGAGCACGTCACTGCCGAAGTCGTCACCCACCATCACCGTCGCCGCCGGATCGCTGCCCATCAACTCCGCGGCCGTGAGGAACCCCGCGAGCGACGGCTTGCCGACCGCGACCACGCGCGACCCCGACGCCTCCTCCAGCCCGGGCAGGTAGCCGCCGGTGTCCAGCCGCAGCCCGTCCGACTCCGACCACGTCAGCGCCCGGTGCATCGCGACCACCGGCACCCCCGAGACCATCAGGTCCAGCACCCGGCTCAGCGCCGCGTGCGTGAACTCCTCGCCGGCACCGCCCAGCACGATCACATCGGGGTGCTCGTCGTCGAACTCGAAGCCCTCCAGATCGGCCCGGATGTCGCCGTGATTGAGCAGCATCAACCGCGCGCCCGGATACGTCGACCGCAGGTACTCGGCGGTGAGCCGGACGGCCGTGACGATCTCCTCGGGCCGGACGTCGAACCCGGCGGCGTCGAGTGCGGCCGCGATCTCCCCGCACGTCTTGGACGTCGTATTGGTGAGAAAGGCACGCGGGCCACCGCGACGACGCACCTGCGCGAGCGCCTCGACGGCCCCCGGCACCGGACGCCACGACGTGACCAGCACGCCGTCGATGTCGAACAGAACGCCCTCGACCCGGCTCATGGATTCGAGGGTAACGAGCGCGACCGGTCCGTGCCGCCGACCGCGGCAATCCGCCGGAGGAGTGACCCGTCGCACAGTGGACGCTACGATCACCCGTGTACGCGTGACCTCCTGTACCACCTAATCCGAAACCGGAGAGCCGACCGTGACGAACACTCTCGAAGCCACCATCGATGTCGCCGCCACCCCCCAGGACGTGTGGGCCATCGTGTCCGACCTCGAGCGGATGGGCGAGTGGAGCCCGCAGTGCCGCAAGATGCGCGTGTCCGGTGAGGTCCGCGAGGGCACCAAGACGTTCAACATCAACCGCAAGGGCTTCCTGGTGTGGCCGACGACGTCGAAGGTCGTCCGCTTCGAGCCGAACAAGGCCATCGCGTTCCGCGTCAACGAGAACCGCACCGTCTGGTCGTACACCCTCGAGGCCACCGAGACCGGCACCCGCGTCGTCGAGCGTCGTGAGGCCCCCACCGGCACCAGCAAGGTGTCGCAGTTCCTGATCAAGACCGTTCTCGGCGGCGCCGACGCGTTCGAGGCCGACATGGTCGTCGGCATGAACGCCACCCTCGCCCGCATCAAGAACGAGGCCGAAGCTCTCGCCGTCGGCTCTCGGTAGCACATGGCGACCCACCGGTTCTCGGTGGTCACGTAACCTGAGTCAGCACGAGCGGCATTCGCCGCCGTCACACCCGAACAGGTAAGAGGAGCTCGTGGCACGTCGACCGACACCCCCTGGCACCCCCCAGCCCACCGGCGTCGGCCACGTCATCGGCCTCGTCAAGGCGGCTGTCCCGCCGCTGCATCCGGCCGGTCTGCCGTTCGTGCTGGCACCCCTCGCGGTCGCCGCGGTGGGACGCAACCGCAAGTGGGTGCGTCGCGCCGGGCTCGCATCCGCGGCCGCGTGCGCCACGTTCTTCCGGCATCCGCACCGGGTTCCGCCGAACCGTCCGGGCGTCGTCGTGGCGCCGGCCGACGGTGAGGTCGCGCTCGTCGACTCCGCCGTCCCGCCCGCCGAACTCGGAATGGGCAGCGAGCCGCTGCCGCGCGTGAGCATCTTCCTGTCGGTGCTCGACGTGCACGTCCAGCGCACGCCCGTCGCCGGACTGGTGAAGAAGGTGGTGCACCAGCCCGGCCAGTTCCTGTCCGCCGACCTGGCCGACGCCAGCGAGGTCAACGAACGCAACAGCATGCTGATCGAGACCGCCGACGGCCGCGACATCGCCGTCGTGCAGATCGCCGGCCTGCTGGCCCGTCGCATCGTGTGCGAGGCCAAGGAGGGCGACAAGCTCACCATCGGCGACACGTACGGACTCATCCGGTTCGGCTCCCGCGTCGATACCTACTTTCCCGCAGGAACTGCGCTGCTCGTCGAGCGTGGCCAGCGCACCGTGGGCGCCGAGACCGTCCTCGCGCAGCTGTCGTGAGACCGCCCCGCCCCAGCGGACGGAACGCGGTCCGGCTACTGCCGAGCATGATCACGATTCTCGCGTTGTGCAGCGGGCTGTCGGCGGTCAAGTTCGCGCTCGACGGTGAACTGGGGACCGCGCTCGCGATGATCGGTGCGGCCGCCGTCCTCGACTCGCTCGACGGCCGCATCGCCCGCATGCTCGACGCCACCAGCAAGCTCGGCGCCGAACTCGACTCGCTGGCCGACGCCATCTCGTTCGGCGTCGCGCCCGCGCTCGTGCTGTACGTGACGCTGCTCGACGGCAACAACTTCGGCTGGATCATCGCGCTGCTCTACGCCGTCAGCATCGTGCTGCGGCTGGCGCGGTTCAACACCCTGCTCGACGACGACACCGAGCCCGCCTACACGAAGGACTTCTTCGTCGGCGTGCCCGCACCGGCCGGCGCCCTCATCGCGCTCACGCCCATCGCCGTCTACATCCAGTGGGGTGACGGCTGGTGGTCGTCGATCGGCGTCGTCACGGTGTGGACGCTGCTGTCGGCGGCGCTCATCGTCAGCCGCATCCCCACCCTCGCAATGAAGTCCGTGTCCGTGCCCGGCCACATGGCCGCCGCACTGCTGGTGCTCGTCGCGCTCGGCGCCGCGGCGCTCGTCACGTACCCGTACATCCTGCTGATGGTTCTCGTCGGCGCGTACCTCGCGCACATCCCCTTCGCGATCCGCTCGCAGCGCTGGGTCGCCGCCCGCCCCGAGACATGGGACTTCAAGCCGTCCGAGCGTCGCGCCATCCGCCGCTCCCCCGACAACCGCCGGTCCGCCGCCCGCTTGGGTCTGCGCCGCCCGCGCTGACTTCCCGCGTTTTGCGCACTTGTCGCGCGAATCCCGGCCCCCTCCCCGCGTTTTGCGCACTTAACGCGGGGTGTGGGGCCGGGTTTTCGCGTTTTGCGCACTTGACGCGGCGGGTCAGAGGTGTCGGGGGCGGGCGCTCCGGGCCCGCAGGACCGCACCGTAGATCTCGTCGATCACGGCATTCGGATTCACCATCATCTCCTTGGTGACGAAGTGGATCTGCCAGCCGGCCTTCCGGAGCGCGTTCTGCCGAACCCGGTCGCGGGCGAGCGCCGAGCGCCGTCCGTGCCACTCGCCGTCGTACTCGACGACCAGGCGTTCCTCCTCGAACGCGAAGTCCACGCGCGCCACGAACTCCCCGTCCGCGTAGATGTGCAGTTGCGGCTCCGGATGCAGGTCCGCGAAATGCATGCGCACGCGCAGTTCGGACTCCGGCGGCGATTCCGCACGCGGATCGCACAACGCCAACGCCTCCCGCGCTCGCACGATTCCATGGTCGTGACGGCCTTCGAGGTACGACGCCATGCGTGTCTCGGTCGTCAGCTTCGCCCGCAGGACCCGGTCGCCGTCGGCGACCGCGCGAATCAGCGGTCCGGTGGACAACACGTCGAACGCCATCCGTTCGGGGCGCGCGATCGAGATGGTCTCCCACGGCTCGTGGTCGCCGGCGTCGATCGCGACGCGTCGGACGTTCAAGCCGGGACGCCGATTGACCCGACAGCCGGGGAGCGCAATCACCTCCACCGGGTCCGACGCCGACGCCAGTTCGACGCCCCGCACCACCGCCGCCGATCTGCCGGTGAGCACCAGCGCGCCCTCGCCGGTGAGGGCGGCCGCTCTGCACCGCAATTCGTGGCTGACGCGCACCCCGGTAGGGCAGTACACGCCGCGATACAGCCGGCGGACTCGCGGGCCCCGCAGGTCCGACGCCGTCAGCACCCCCTCGCGTACCGCATCCCGTCCGACGAACACCTCGGGCAGTTCGGGTCTCCTCATCCTCATGCCCCGTCACGGTGCCCTACCACCCCGACCGAGTACCCCTCCGAACGCCGAGTTGTCCACAGCCCCGCACGTTTTCCACAGCCCCGCCCCTCGCGTTTTGCGCACTTATCGCGACGGCCGGGGCCCTCTGGGCGCGATAAGTGCGCAAAACGCGGGGAGAGGGGGCGCGGTTCCGCGACAAGTGCGCAAAACGCGGGGGCGGCGGGGCGCGGACGCCGATCACTAGGCTGGCTGACGTGACCTCTCCCGAACTGACGCTCACGGTCCGGCTCAATACGTCCGCGGCGGACGCCCGGCGCGGAGTGGTGCGCCTGCACCCCGAGGCGCTCGCCGCGCTCGGACTGCGCGAGTGGGACGCGATCGCGCTGATCGGTGCCCGCCGCACCGCCGCCGTCGCGGGCATCGCACCCGCCGGCACGCCGACGGGCACCGCGCTGCTCGACGACGTCACCCTCTCCAACGTCGGACTGCGCGAGAACGCGACCGTGGTGGTGGCGCCTGTCACCGTGCACGGCGCCCGGTCGGTCACGGTGAGCGGCTCGGCGATGGCGCAGCAGTCCATCTCGGACACCACACTGCGGCAGGCGCTGCTCGGCAAGGTCCTCACCGTGGGCGACGCGGTGTCCCTGCTACCGCGCGACCTGGGACCCGGCACCAGCACCACGCCGGCGACCCAGGCGCTCTCGCGCACCTTCGGCGTCCAGTGGACATCGGAGTTGCTCACCGTCACCGGCGTCGACCCGTCGGGCGGCCCGGTGAGCGTGCAACCCAATTCGGCGGTGGGCTGGGGGCCGGGTGTGCCGAACGCCCGGCCCACCCCCACCACACCCGTTGCGGCCGTGACCGAGCCCCACACCGCCGACGTCGTGCCCGTCGAGGACCTGGTCGGCGCCCAGGCGCCGGCCGCGAAGCTCGCGGAGTGGCTCACCCTGGCCCTCGACGAACCCGAACTGCTCCAGAAGCTCGGCGCCTCACCGCATCTCGGTGTAGTGATCACCGGACCTGCCGGCGTCGGCAAGTCGATGCTGGCCCGCTCGGTGCTCGCCAAGCGCCGCGTCGTCGAACTCGACGGGCCGGGGGTCGGTGCGTCCGAAGCACAGTCACGACTCGAGCGGGTCACCGCCGCGGTGGACGCCGTGCGTTCCGGTGGGGTCCTGCTCGTCACCGACATCGACGCGCTGCTGCCCGCCGTCCGCGAACCCGTCTCGACGCTGATCCTCGACCAGTTGCGCCGCGCCGTGGACACCGAGTCGGTGGCGTTCGTCGCGACCACCGCGCACCCGGAGGGTCTCGACGACCGTCTGCGTGCCCAGGACCTGTGCGACCGGGAACTGTCGCTGTCGCTGCCCGACGGCACAGGCCGCCGACAGTTGCTCGAACTACTGCTCCGCAAGGTGCCCACCGCCGACCTCGACCTCTCCGCGATCGCGTCGCGGACGCCGGGATTCGTAGTCGCAGACCTCGCCGCGTTGTGCCGCGAGGCCGCGCTACGGGCGGCGTCCCGCGCAAGCAGCGCCAAGTCGGAACCACGGCTGACCCAGGAGGACCTGGTGGGCGCGCTCGACGTGATCCGTCCGCTGTCACGTTCGGGCACCGAGGAACTCGCGATCGGCAGCGTCACCCTCGACGACGTCGGCGACATGGTCGAGACCAAGCAGGCGCTCACCGAGGCGGTGCTGTGGCCGCTGCAGCACCCGGACTCGTTTGCGCGCCTGGGTGTCGACCCGCCGCGCGGCGTCCTGCTGTACGGGCCTCCCGGCTGCGGAAAGACGTATCTCGTTCGAGCACTGGCCAGTTCGGGTCAGCTCAGCGTGCATGCCGTCAAGGGTGCGGAGCTGATGGACAAGTGGGTGGGCGCCTCCGAGAAGGCGGTGCGCGAGCTGTTCCAGCGGGCCCGCGACTCGGCGCCGTCGCTGATCTTCCTCGACGAGGTGGACGCCCTCGCCCCGCGCCGCGGCCAGAGTTCCGACTCCGGCGTCTCCGATCGTGTCGTCGCCGCACTGCTGACCGAACTCGACGGCGTCGAACCGCTGCGTGACGTCGTCGTGCTCGGCGCCACCAACCGCCCCGATCTGATCGACCCCGCGCTGCTGCGGCCCGGACGCCTCGAGCGCCTGGTGTTCGTGCCGCCGCCGGACGCGGACGCGCGCAAGGAGATTCTGCGGACGTCGGGCAAGGCGGTGCCGCTCGCCGACGACGTCGATCTGGACGCCCTGGCGCAGGATCTCGACGGCTACTCCGCGGCCGACTGCTCCGCCGTCCTCCGGGAGGCGGCGCTCGCGGCGATGCGGCGCAGTGTCGACGCCGCCGACGTCACGGCTGCCGACGTCGCCGCGGCACGCGACAAGGTGCGTCCCTCACTCGATCCCGACCAGGTGGCACACCTCAAGGCCTACGCCGACAACCGCTGACGCGTAGCCGCCCTACTGCCAGCGGGCGAGAAGCTCGTTCGCCCGCACGGCCAGGGCAGCCTGCAGCAGCGGGCCGAAGCTGACGCGGCCGACGCCGAGGGCGGCGAAGTCGGCCTTGCCGCCGCGCACCGGATCGGCAATTGCGTTGACGGGCAACGGCAGTGCCGACGTGAGCTCCCGGTACACCTCGTCGCTGTGGAACCCGACCGGGTACAGCACGTCGGCCCCGGCCTCGGCCGCCAGCGTGAGCCGGGCAATGGCGCGCTCGACTCGATCCGCCTCGTCCCCGACCTGCTTCAGGAACAGGTCGGTGCGCGCATTGACCACCACGTGCACGCCCACCGCGTCCGCGGCACTGCGCAGGCCGCCGACGAAGTCCGCGTGTTCCTGCGCCTCGCGCAACCGGCCGCCCTCGCTGTGCACGGTGTCCTCGATATTGAGGCCCACCGCGCCGACCTCGACCAGACCGTCGATCAGCTGCTGCGGCTGCAGGCCGTAGCCCGCCTCGATGTCGACGGAGACCGGCAGCTCCACCGCCGCAGTGATCTGCGCGACGCGCGTCGTCAGCTCCGTGAACGTCATGCCCTCGTTGTCGGGCCGGCCCACCGAGTCGGCGACCGGGTGACTACCGACGGTCAGCGCCGCGAAACCGGCTTCGGCGGCCAGGTTGGCCGACCATGCGTCCCACACGGTCGGGAGGATCACAGGGTTCCCCGGCTGGTGCAGTGCCAGCAGATCGTTCGCCTTCTGGGTGATCGCAGTCATGTGCAGTCCTCGCGTCGCGGAGTGGGAAGTCCATCGTGGCACGCCGGCCAGGGACTACCGCCGAATGCAGGACGCCTTGGCCTGCTCGACCTGATCATCGGTCAACGACGGCGCGGGCAGCGGTGTGCGCGCCGCACCCTCCGCCCGCAGGCCGTCGAGCACCAACGCGAGGTATCGGCGCCAGGCCTCGGGTGCGACGGGCCGGACGAAGTCGATGACGGACTCGACCATCCGGCTGACGGCGAAGAGGTCGTTGACGGTGACGTCCGGTCGCAGCGCGCCGGCGTCCCGGGCCCGGGTGATCAGCGCGTCGACGACCGGCGTCACCCGTTCACGCGCGCACGCGACCTGCGTGCGGCCCTCGTCGCCGGTGAAGAAGACGTCGGCCATGCCACGGTTGAGCGCCATCTTCTCGCAGGTGAGGGCCACGAAGTCGACCAGCCCCTCCCACGGATCCTCGCGTTCGAGGGCGGCAGTGGCGCTGTCGGCCAGGTCGTCCATGTGCTGTTGGAACACGCCGTCGACAAGTTCCTGTTTGCAGGTGAAGCGGCGGTAGACGGTGCCGACACCGACCTTTGCGTGCCGCGCGACGTCGTCGAGCGTGATGTCGATGCCACGGGTCGCGAAGAGTTCCGCGGCGGCGTCGAGAATCTTGCGGCGATTGCGCTCGGCGTCGGCGCGCAGCCGGCGACCTCCTGTGACGGTGCTCACGATTTTCATTCTGCCATCCCAGAAATTGCGACATACCCAGACAAACCGCACCGTGCGAGAAAATCAAGTGGAGATATCTCCTCCACTTAGGCGTACGGTGACCTAAGTGGAGCTTACGCCTCCGCTTCGATCCACTTCGGCGACCCGAACAACGACCCACGTCCAGAGGGGTTTCTCATGAGCAGCACCACAATCGATCCGCCAGAAGCGGTGCCGGGAGAGCAGACGCGAGAGCACCGCCTCCGCTGGCTCGTCCTGGCCGTCATCGGGCTGGCCCAACTGATGGTCGTGCTCGACGCCACCATCGTGAACATCGCGCTACCCGCCGCCCAGAAATCGCTCGAGTTCTCCGACGCCGACCGGCAGTGGGTGATCACCGCCTACGCGCTGGCCTTCGGCAGTCTGCTGCTGCTCGGCGGACGCCTGAGCGACCTATTCGGCCGACGCAACACCTTCGTCATCGGCCTCGTCGGCTTCGCCGTGATGTCCGCCGTCGGCGGTGCCGCGGTGAACTTCCCGATGCTGGTCGCCGCGCGCGCCGGCCAGGGCGTCTTCGGCGCGCTGCTCGCCCCCGCCGCGTTGTCCCTGCTGTCGGTCACCTTCACCAAGCCCGACGAGCGCGCCAAGGCCTTCGGCGTGTTCGGCGCGGTCGCGGGCGCCGGCGGCGCCGTGGGACTGCTACTCGGCGGCATACTCACCGAGTGGGCGTCGTGGCGTTGGAGCCTGTACGTCAACCTGATCTTCGCGGCCGTCGCACTCGTCGGCGCGCTACTGATGATGGCTCCGCACAAGGCCGAACACCGGCCCCGGCTCGACATCCCCGGCACGGTCTCGGTGTCCGCCGCGCTCTTCAGCATCGTCTACGGCTTCTCCCACGCCGAGTCGCACGGCTGGTCCGACGGCGCCACCATCGCGTGGCTCGCGGCGGGCGTGGTCCTGCTGGCGGCCTTCGTCGTCATCGAGACCCGCGTCGCGCATCCGCTGCTGCCGCTGCGGGTCGTGCTCGACCGCACCCGCGGCGGGGCCTACCTGGCCATGTTCGTCGCCGGCACCGGCATGTTCGCGGTGTTCCTGTTCCTGACGTACTACATGCAGACGGTCCTGCAGTACAGCCCGATCGTCACCGGCGTGGCCTACCTGCCGATGGTCATGGGCATGGTCGCCTCGGCCACCACCTCGACCAGCGTGCTGCTGCCCCGGTTCGGCCCGCGGCCGCTGATGACCACCGGCCTGACCGTGGTCGCGATCGCCATGGTGCTGCTCGCCCAGCTGACGGTGGACAGCACCTACGCACCGCACATCCTGCCCGGACTGGTGCTGCTCGGTGCCGGCATGGGCATGGTGTTCGCCCCAGGCATGCAGGGTGCGGTCACCGGCGTGCGGCCCGAGGACGCCGGCGTCGCCTCCGCGACGGTCAACACCATGCAGCAGGTCGGGGGCTCGATCGGCACCGCTCTGTTGAGCACGATCGCCGCGACCGCCGCGACGAATTACCTGTCCGACGCGGCCCCGAGCCCGCAGGGGCAGGCGCTCGCCGCGGTGCACGGCTACACCACGACGTTCTGGTGGTCGGCCGCGATTTTCGCTGCGGGAGCGGTGATCTCGGCGTTCCTGCTACCCGGCGGCAAGCTACCCGAAGCGACGGACGCCCAGGAGGGTCAGCTCGTGATGGCGCACTGACGTCATCAGGCGCATCGAACCGACCCGGCGGCGATCACGCATTGCGTGGTCGCCGCCGGAACGCATTGCGCGCCAGGTAGCGTCGGGTCGGTGACTCCGACCGTCCGCACATCCCTGTCCGCCGCCGCCGCGGCCTTCGCCGGGGTTCTGGCGACGTTCGTGCTCGTCAACCCGACCCAGTGGCAAGCAATCTTCAGGGCGTCCGAGAGCCAGCTGGGCAGTTGGAACAGCACTCTGCCCACCGGTGTTGCCGTCGGCTGCGTCCTCGCCGTCGTAGCGTGCGCGGTGCTGCTGCGGGCGGCATCGGCGCGCCCTGCCTGGATTGCTGCCGTTGTCGCGACGGCCGTGCTGATCGCAGCCCGGATGATGGTGCCAGGCGCCAGCGATCTCGACCAGCTGCGTTTGCTGTACTACGCCAAGTGCCTTGCCGGGGGCGTCCTGCTCGGCGCGGCCGTCGCCGCGGTGTGGTCGCGTCCGATCCCGCGGCTCGTACTCGTCGCCGCGGCCGGATCGACGTTCGTCGTCGCGCACACTGCGGACGCCTGGACGCCGAGCACGTCGGTCCTGGGCGAGCCGTTCTGGTGGATCCTGATCCCCGCACTCGTGCTCGCAGTGGCATGCGCGGCGGTCGACGACGCCGTACCGGACCGCATCGACCGGGACACCGCGATCGGGGTGATCGCCACCGCTGCGACCCTCGCCCTCGCACACCGCGTGCTCGGCGAGTGGATCGAGCGGCAGACCGGTTCGCAGTTCCGGCAGTGGGTCGTCATCGCGCTGTGCCTCGTGCTGGTCGTCGCGCTCGCCGAGTTCTGGGCGCGGCGCCTCAGCTCACCATTCCTGCTCGCGGCGACGGCAGTCGCGGCCGTCACGCCGTTCGTCGCGACGGTGCTCGGTCAGGATTACCTTCGAATTCGCCCCTGGGTGCCGGTCGCGGTAGGCGTCGTCGCCGTGGTGGTCGGTGTCGCGATCAGCAGGTGGCGTCCGGCGCCCACAATTGCTGTCGCGGTCCTCGCCCTCGTTCCGCTGTCGGTCCTCATCGCCCCGGGCGCGACCGATAACCGGGCGTGGCTGCTCGTCCAACTCGCGGTCCTCGGCGTCGGCATCGGACTCGCTCTCGGCGCGACGCTCCCCGACCACGCGGCCACCGCCGCGCTGGGTCTGGCGGTACCGCTACTGGCGCTGGTGTTCACCGAAGTGGTCGGTGTCACCACGTCGTTCGTGATCTACAGCGGGTCGTACGAGCCGCTCCCCGGCGTACCGCTGTCCACGGGCTGGACCTCGATCTCGCCGACCACCACCTTCGACCGCGCCGCCGCGGTCGCCCTGCTGCTGGTCGTCGTGTTCTGCGCGCTCGCGATCCGGGGACTCCGAACGCACCGGTCCGCCCCGCGCCCGGAATGACCTCCCGCCCGCGCGATCGCGTCCGCGGGAGGTCAGTTCGGGAGCGGCGTCACACACCCGGCGTCCGAAACCCGGCGTCGGGCACAAGTCAGTCGACGAGATCCAACTCTCGCAACCGTGCGAAGACGAGTCTGGATCCGGGCGCGGTCTCGGGCATCGCGGCGTACTCGGCCTCGGTGAAGTAGCGGATCTCGGCGACCTCACTGGTGGCGCGGGGCTCGTCGGTGAGCTCGGCGAGGAAGCAGGTCATGTGCAGATGGGTGCCGGGGCGGTGTCCGAAGGCGGGGGCTTCGAAGACGCCCAACTCGACGAGTGTGCCGTCCACGATGCCGGTATCGAGCTCCTCGCGGACCTCCCGATGCAGGGCCTGCTCGGCTGTCTCACCTGGGTCGATCTTGCCGCCCGCCATGTAGAAAGCGGTCTTGCCGGCCGAGCGCGCCTGCAGCATCCGGCGGTCGCGGATGTGGGCGAGGGCGGCGGTGCGAATCACGGTGGGGTTCTCGTCTGACACCCGTTGGAACGTACTCCCGTCGTGAGCCCGCCGCCGCCTGCAACCCTTTTGTCCGTTTGCACCCGTTGAGGCGTCAACTCTGCCACTTAGTAGGATGTACTTCGTAGTCCACTTTGCTAGCTAGCGAACGGTCTGCTCGACTCTCGGTTCACGCCGATTCGTCACCCCGCCGCCCCACAACCCGACGGAGTGCCATTTGCTTGTCATATTGATCGCCCACGCGATAGCCGCCGTTCTGGCTCCGCTCGTCGTGCGATCAATAGGACGCAATGCGTTCTTCCCGCTCGCACTGGTACCGCTCGCGAGCCTGGGCTGGGTCATCGCGAACTGGGGCACCGAACAGAGCCTGAGCATCCGGTGGGTGCCCGGTCTGTCGATGAACATCGACATGCGATTCGACTCCCTCGCCGCGATCATGTCGGTGCTGGTCCTGGGCGTCGGCGCGCTGATCCTGGTGTACTGCGCCCGGTACTTCAAGGACGACGAACCCCGCCTCGGCATCTTCGCCGCCGAGATGGTTGCGTTCGCGGGTGCCATGTTCGGCCTCGTGACCAGCGACAACATGCTGATCCTCTACACGTTCTGGGAACTTACGACGGTCCTGTCGTTCCTGCTCGTCGGTCATTACGCCGAACGCGCGACCAGTCGACGCGCCGCCACGCAGGCGCTCCTGGTGACCACTGCGGGCGGCCTGGCGATGCTCGTCGGCATCATCATGCTGGGCCAGCAGGTGGGCAGCTACAACCTGTCCGACGTCGTCGCGAACCCGGCAAGCGGGTGGCTTGCGAGCGTCGCGATCGTGCTCATCCTGATCGGTGCGCTGTCGAAGTCGGCGATCGTGCCGCTGCACTTCTGGCTGCCCGGCGCGATGGCCGCACCCACCCCGGTCTCCGGCTATCTGCACGCCGCGGCGATGGTCAAGGCCGGCATCTATCTGGTGGCCCGGCTGGCGCCCGGGTATGCCGATTCACCGCCGTGGCGGGTCACGATCATCGTGCTCGGACTGGCGTCCATGCTGCTCGCCGGCTGGCGTGCGCTGCGCTCGTTCGACCTCAAACTGGTGCTCGCGTTCGGCACCGTCAGCCAGCTCGGTTTCCTGATGGTGCTGGTGGGTGTCGGTTCCCGCGACGCCGCGCTGGCCGGTATGACGATGGTCGTCGCGCACGCGATGTTCAAGGCCGCGCTGTTCATGGTGGTCGGCATCATCGACCACTCCACCGGCACCCGCGACATCCGCAAACTCGCGCGCCTCGGCGCCGAGGCGCCGTGGCTGGCCGCAATCGCAGCTCTGGCCGCGGCCTCGATGGCCGGTCTGCCACCGTTCCTGGGGTTCGTCGGCAAGGAGGCTGCGCTCGAGTCGATCTTGCAGGCGGACATGCTCGCGCCCTGGCAGCAGACCACGATCCTCGTGGCGATGGCGCTGGGCTCGATCCTCACGGTCGCCTACAGCATCCGGTTCGTGTGGGGCGGGTTCGGCCGCAAGCGGCTGCGCAAGCCGAGTCCGCCGGTCGCGAACATGCACGCCCCGAGCGTCCTGTTCCTGGCACCGCCCGCTCTGCTCGCCGTCGCCGGACTGGTCGCCGGACCGCTGTCGCCGCAGCTCGAGAAGCTGCTCACGCCGTACTCGACGACTCTGCCCGCGGGCCCGCACGCCGACTACCACCTGGCGCTGTGGCACGGGATCAACACGCCGCTGCTGCTCACCGGCGCGATCGTCGTCCTCGGTGGGGTGCTGTTCGCCGCGCACCGCTGGGCCGTCCAGCGGCTGCGGTTCCAGCATCCGCCGCTCGGCAACGCCGACCGCGTGTACGACGCGACCCTGCGCGGCATGGACACCCTGTCGATGCGTCTCACCGGTTTCACGCAGCGCGGTTCGCTGCCGCTGACGCAGTCGACGATCCTCGCGACACTGGTGCTGCTGCCGATCATCCTGCTGGCGCTGCGCACCGACGTGTGGCCCGAGATCCGGCTGTGGGAGTCGCCGCTACAGCTCACCGTCGGACTGATGATGATGGCGGCCGCGCTGGCCGCGGCAATCTTGCGCAACCGTCTGGCCGCGGTGATTCTCGTCGGTCTCAGCGGCTACGGCTGCGGCGTGATCTTCGCGCTGCACGGTGCCCCCGACCTGGCGCTCACCCAGTTCCTCGTCGAGACCCTGACGCTGGTGATCTTCGTGCTGGTGCTGCGCAAGCTGCCCGCCGAGATCGACGAGCGGCAGGCCATCGGCTTCAAGCTGCCGCGCGCGCTGCTCGCGATCGGCGTCGGCGCGGCCGTCACGACGCTCGCCGCGTACGCGATGAACGCCCGCAACACCGCGCCCATCCACCTCCAGCTACCCGAGGCCGCATACGCGCTCGGCAACGGTCGCAACGTGGTGAACGTGCTGCTCGTCGACATCCGCGCGTGGGACACCCTCGGCGAGATCTCGGTGCTGCTGGTCGCCGCGACCGGCGTCGCGAGCCTCGTGTTCCGGCACCGCCGGTTCGGGATCGCGCCGCGCGTGTCCGATGCCCCGTCCGTCGTGCTCGATGCGGCGTCGTCGAGCACCGAGACGACGTGGCTGCGCGGCGGCGACCTGATCGATCCGCGCCATCGCTCGCTGGTGCTGGAGGTGACCACCCGCCTGATCTTCCCGACGATCATGGTGCTGTCGGTCTACTTCTTCTTCTCGGGACACAACGCGCCCGGCGGCGGCTTCGCGGGCGGTCTGACCGCCGGACTGGCGCTGGTGTTGCGCTACCTCGCGGGTGGCCGCTACGAACTCGGTGAGACGGTGCCGATCGATGCCGGCAAGATCCTCGGTCTCGGTCTCGCGCTGGCCGCGGGCACCGCGCTGGTGTCGCTGTTCCTCGGCGCCCCCCCGCTGTCGTCGGCGGTGTTCGAGGTGACGCTGCCGCTGCTCGGCCACATCAAACTTGTCACCGCACTGTTCTTCGACCTGGGGGTGTACCTGATCGTGGTGGGCCTGGTGCTCGACGTGCTCCGCAGCCTCGGGGCCCGCCTCGACGCACAGGAGGAGGTGAATGCCCGATGAATGCCGACCTCGCAACACTGATCGTCATCGGCGTCCTCACCTCCGCCGGCGTGTACCTGCTGATCGAACGCAGCATCACCCGCATGCTGCTGGGCCTGCTGCTGGTCGGCAACGCCGTCAACCTGCTGATCCTCACGGTCGGGGGGCGCTCCGGCAATCCCCCGATCGTGGGCCGCGACTCGGTGCACGAGGAGATGGCGGACCCGCTGGCGCAGGGCATGATCCTGACCGCGATCGTCATCACGATGGGCATCGCGGCGTTCGTGCTGGCTCTCGCCTACCGATCGTTCAAGATCAATACGGCGGACCGGGTCGAGGACGACCCCGAGGACACCAAGGTCTCCAGGCGGCGCACCCCGGCCGAGGCCCCGGACCGCGACCGCTCCGACGATCCGCTCACCGGCGCCCCGTCCAAGGGCGGCGACGCCTTCGACTCGGAGGGCAATCCGATCCCCGTCGACCAACTCGAGGATCCCGAGGACTACACGGCCTACGAGTCGTTACAGGACGGGGACGACGAACTGGAATCAGGGAAATCAGGGACACCGGGAGGTAAGCGATGACGCTCTCCCCCGCACTCATCGGCACGCTGGCGCCGTTGCCGGTCCTGATCCCGATGATCGCCGCGGCGGCCACCCTGATCGTCGGCCGCCGGCCCACCGCGCAGCGCTGGATCACCCTCGCCGCACTCATCGGCGTCACCGGCGTCTCGGCAATGCTGCTGTACCTCGCGGACCGGCACGGCACCACCGCCATCCAGGTGGGCGGCTGGGACACCCCGATCGGCATCACGCTGGTGGTCGACCGACTGTCGGCGCTGATGCTGCTGGTGTCGTCGATCGTGCTGCTCGCCGTCATGATCTATTCGATCGGCCAGGGCATCCGCGACGGCCACGAACACCAACCGGTCTCGATCTTCCTGCCCACGTACCTGGTGTTGACAGCGGGCGTGTGCAACGCGTTCCTCGCGGGCGACCTGTTCAACCTGTACGTCGGGTTCGAGGTGCTGCTGGCCGCGAGCTTCGTGCTGCTCACCCTGGGGGCGAGCGCCGACCGCGTCCGGGCCGGCGTCTCGTACGTCATGGTGTCGATGGTGTCGTCGCTGATCTTCCTGTGCGGCATCGCGTTCGCATACGCCGCGACGGGCACCCTCAACCTCGCCCAGATGGCGCTGCGGTTCGACGACATCCCCGTCGGCACCCGCATGGCGATCTTCGGTGTGCTGCTGGTGGCGTTCGGCATCAAGGCCGCGGTGTTCCCGCTGTCGACGTGGCTGCCCGACTCCTACCCCACCGCCCCGGCGCCGGTCACCGCGGTGTTCGCGGGCCTGCTCACCAAGGTCGGCGTGTACGCGATCATCCGCGCGCACACGCTGCTGTTCCCGCAGGGCGAGCTCGACAACGTGCTGATGGTGTGCGGCCTGCTCACGATGATCGTCGGTATCCTCGGTGCCATCGCGCAGAGCGACATCAAACGTCTGCTCTCGTTCACCCTGGTCAGTCATATCGGCTACATGATCTTCGGCGTCGCGTTGTCGACACAGTCGGGCCTGTCGGGTGCCGTCTACTACGTGGCGCACCACATCGTCGTGCAGACCACGCTGTTCCTCGTGGTCGGGCTCATCGAGCGGCAGGCCGGGTCGTCGTCGCTGCGCCGCCTCGGCGGCCTCGCCGCGGCCAGCCCGGTGCTGGCGATCGTGTTCCTGATCCCGGCCCTCAACCTCGGCGGCATCCCACCGTTCTCCGGGTTCATCGGCAAGATCGCGTTGCTGCAGGCCGGTGTCGCGCACCCGAGCGCACTGTCCTGGACGCTGGTGGCCGGTGGCACCGTGACGAGCCTGTTGACCCTGTACGTCGTGGCCCGTGTGTGGACCAAGGCCTTCTGGCGGGCCCGCGCCGAGGCCCCCGAGGGCGGACTCGCGGATGTCAGCCCGTCGGCGCTCATCGACGAGTCCGAGGAGGACATCGCGTTCGTCGACCGCGAGGACGTCGGAAAGATGCCGATGTTCATGCTGCTGCCGACGATCGGGCTCGTCGGCGTCGGCCTGGCACTGACGCTCTTCGCCGGTCCGATGATCGGGATCAGTGACCGCGCCGCGCAGGACCTGCAGAATCGGAATGTCTACATCACGGCCGTCCTCGGCGAGGGAGGTGACCGATGACCCGCGAGCGCGTACTCCGCGTCGGCATCCTCGCGTGGCTGACGGTGGTGTGGATCCTGCTGTGGGGCACCTTCAGCATCGCGAACGTGTTGGGCGGCATCGTCGTCGGCCTGCTCATCATGTGGCTGCTGCCGCTGCCGCAGGTCCCGGTCGAAGGCCGCGTGCATCTGCTGTCCATGGTCAAGCTGGTGTGGATGATCGTCTTCTACGCCGCGCAGTCGAGCGTGCAGGTGGCATGGTTGGCCGTCCGGCCCGGTCCGCCGCCGGTCACCGGGGTGCTGCGCTGCAAGCTCGGCATCAAGTCCGACCTGGTGCTGACGCTGTGCGTCGACGTGCTCAACCTGATCCCGGGCACGATGGTGCTCGAAGTCGATCAGGCCCGGCGCGCGGTGTACGTGCACGTCCTCGACGTCGGCACCACCAAGGCCGTCGACCAGTTCTACCGGACCACCCGCCAGCTCGAGCGGCTGTTCATCGCGTCGTTCGAGCGGGACTCGGAGTGGCAACCGGCGCCGTGGCATCTGCGCGACTACGACTACCACGAAGAGGGCAGGGAGGATCGAGCATGACGGCCGTTCTGATCATCGCCGGAGTGATGCTGGTGGCGGCCGCGTTGCTCACCACCTACCGGCTGCTGGCAGGGCCGGGCAGCCTCGACCGTCTGGTCGCGATGGACACCCTCATCGCGACCGCGATCTGTGGGCTGTCGGTGTGGGCGGTCTACAGCGGCGACACCACGATCGTGCCCGCCATCGTCGCGCTCGCCCTGGTCGGCTTCGTCGGCTCGGTGAGTGTGGCCCGATTCCGGGTGAGTGACGACTCGTGAACACCCTCCTCGACGTCCTGGCCGCAATCTGCATCCTCACCGGATCGCTTCTGGCGCTGACCGCGGCGATCGGCATCGTTCGTTTCCCCGACACCTTGTCCCGCATGCACGCCGCCACCAAGCCTCAGGTCGTCGGCCTGGTGCTGGTGCTGGTCGGCGCGGTGATCCGACTGCACGGCAACGTCGACATCTGGATGCTGGTGCTCGTCGGGCTGTTCACGCTGCTGACCGCGCCCGTCATCGCGCACAGCGTCGGGCGCGTCGCCTACCGCGAGCAGCGCGGGCGTGACGGGCTGCTGATGAACCACGACGACGACCCAGGCACCTTCCGCTGACCCGCGTTTTGCGCACTTAGCGCGCGGTCGGGGCGTCCTCCGGGAGCGATAAGTGCGCAAAACGCGAGGAGGCGGGGTCGCGGTAGAACGTGCGCCAGTAGCCGTAGGCGGAGAGCGCGGGGACGCCGAGGAGCAGCGGCGCGGAGACGATCGGATACTCGGCGATCTCGACCGCCAGGAACCGGTAGCTCAGCAGCAGCGCGGCCAGCAACACTGCACCACCGGCGACGAGGCGCACCCGGAACCAGCCCCATCCGCGCTCGGGAGCGCGCAGGGCGGATTCCAGCGTCAGGGTCAGGACCGCGCCGGCAATGAGGTCGACGGCGTAGTGGTAGCCGAAGCCCAGGGTCGCGCTGAGCGTGCACACCAGCCAGAACGTGCCGCCCCAGCGCAGCCAGCGGGGTCCCTGCCGCGAGTGCAGGAACAGCGCCAGCGCCCACGCGGTGTGCAGGCTGGGCATGCAGTTGCGCGGGGTGGCGTCGTCGAACGGCATCGCCGACGGCGTCAGGTCGAACGGCACGACCGACGGCCAGAAGTCGCCCATCTGGAAGCCGTTGCCGTCGGCGCCGAACGCGAAGATGGGGCCCACCACCGGGAACAGGATGTAGAACACCGGCCCGATCAGCCCGATCAGCAGGAACGTGCGGACCAGGTGGTGCGACGGCCAGCCCTTGCGCAGCTGGTACAGCGCGACGACGATCGCGGCCACGGGCAGCTCGATGTACACCCAGTGCAGGACGGCGTAGCCGACGGACCCGGTCGCGTCGACGATGTTGCCCATCACCCACGACGGGTTGCCGAGGGCGTGGTCGGCGAGCTGGACGTACTGGTCGAGGACCTCCGGGCCGGCGAGGACGGTGATGTGCAGCCACACGTCGCCGAACTTGGTGGCGACGATCAGCAGCGCACCGAGAGCAACGCCCATGAGCGCGCTGCGGCGCTGCTCGCCCTGCCATTTCCAGCCGGCCCAGACGCCGATCGCGGTCAGCACGATCACCGCGCCGTTACCGACCGTGAGCGATCCACCCGCGAGGTAGCGGATCGCGGCAATCACGACGTCGATGGTCACCGCGCTCGACAGCGCCAGCACCCGCTGCCGGTTGGTGAGCCCCACCATCGCGAGCGCGAGTCCGGCCCACGGCACGGACGCCGACTTGGGGGTGCCGACAAAATCGTCGCGCAGACTCTCGAGGGGCCCCTGGAAGCCCCGGGACGACGCGAAGACCTGCAGCGCGATCAGAATCACGATGCCGACGGCGATCACGCCACCGATCAAGAGATTTCGGATTCGGTCGGTGAGCCGCACAGGCTCCGTACGCGCGCCACCGTCCACCAACACGCCGTTCATAGTAAACGGCGAATGAATTCGAACTTACGTGTCCAGTTCGTTGACGAGCGAGCCGACGACGGCGCGCAGGTCACCGCCGGTGGCGGCGGCCACCTTGCGCTGACGCTGATACGACGCGCCGCGGCGCGGGATGTCGGCGACGCGGGCCAGTTCGTCGGCACAGCCGAGCCGGACGGCGGTGGGGGTGAGCTTCTCGAGAAGGTCGTTCAGGTCGTCGGTGACGAGCCGTTCGCTGTTGTCCGCGCCCAGGATCACCTCGGCGTCGATGCCGTATCGCGCCGCGCGCCACTTGTTCTCCTGCACGTGCCACGGCTGCATCGACGGCAGCGTCTCCCCCGCGTCGAGGCGCTCGTCGAGATACACGACGAGGCAGTGGATGAGGGCGACGAGCGCGGACAGTTCGGTGAGGGAGGAGATGCCGTCGCACACCCGCACCTCGATGGTGCCCCAGCGCGGCGCGGGCCGGATGTCCCAGTGCAGGCCGCCGAGGTTGTCGATGACGCCGGTGGTGAGCTGATCGTCGACATAGCCCTCGAATTGCGTCCAGTTCTCGAACTGGAACGGTAGGCCGGCGGTGGGCAGCTGCTGGAACATCAGCGCCCGGTTGCTGGCGTACCCGGTGTCGACGCCGGTCCACATCGGAGAGGATGCCGAAAGGGCAAGCAGGTGAGGATATTTCAGCAGCAGCGCGTTGAGGATCGGGAACACCTTCTCCTTGGAGGAGATCCCGACATGCACGTGCACACCCCAGATCAGCATCTGCCGCCCCCACCACTGGGTGCGCTCGATGAGTTCGTCGTAGTGCGGCGTCCGGGTGATCAGCTGGGTGGACCACTGCGCGAACGGGTGGGTTCCGGCGCACATGAGGTCGACGCCCAGCGGGTCGGCGGCCCGGCGCACCAGCGACATCGTCTCCGACAGGTCGTCGATGGCCTCGCCGACATTGTCACAAATTCCGGTGACGAACTCGACGGTGTTGCGTAGCAATTCCTTGGTGACGCGGGGTTTGTCGGCCAGTCCGCCGACGGCACCGAGGACCTCGGCGGCAGTGTTCGACAGATCGCGGGTGGTCCTGTCGACCAGCGCTATCTCCCATTCCACGCCGAGGGTCGGACGGGGTGAATCTGCAAAAGGAACTCCCACGCAATCGATCCAACCACAGGGTTCGATACCCCGCACGGGTCCGGAAACCGCTGGCAGACGCGAAACGGCGGGGCCGTGATGGCCCCGCCGTTCGGGTGATCCGGTGCTGTCGTCAGCCGCCGATGACGCCGCAGGCCACGCGTCCGCCGGCGTCACCGGTGGACAGCGTCTGCTGGTCCGGCACGGCCGCATTGTCGGGCAGCGTGTAGCGGGTGGGGATGTTGCCGAAGTTGTCGGCGTCCGCGTGGATCATCAGCGCGGTCCCCTTGCCGCCGTTCTTCAGATTCTCGAGGGTGAAGGCGTCGGTGGTGGTGACCAGGTAGCCCTTGCCGTCCTCGCGGACCTCGAGCGACGTGAGGTCGCCGCTGGCCGGGTGGCCGGTGTGGCCCTGGACCTGGAAGTGGCCGCCGGCGGAGAGGAAGTTGCCGGGCTCGCCGCCGGTGGGGGCGACGGAGTTGGCCTCGCACTTGCCGACCGAGTGGACGTGCAGGCCGTGGAAGCCGGGCTCGAGGCCCTGGGCATCGACGGTGATCTGCACGTAGCCGCCGGTTGCGGCGAGCGTCGCGGTGCCCACCTGGGCGCCCTTGGCGTCCTTCAGCGTCACCGCGACGTTGTCGGCGGAACCGGTGGTGGTGGCGTGCTCGGAGCCGCTCTCACCGTGCTCGCCCGCGGGAGCGGGGGCGCCGGTCCACACCGGCGGGGTGGTGCCGGGAACGTCGGTGGGCTCCTCGTTGTTCGAGCATGCGGTCAAGCCCAGCGCGGCGATCGCGACCAACGGGGTCACGACACGCCAGGACTTGCGACGGGAGAATTGCGAGGCCATCGAACCGCTCCTTCGAGGTGGTTGAAATCTGCGGATGATCATAACCAGCGCGTCGTGCCGAACTATTCGGAGGTGACGATCACGATCACGCCGGGCGACGCACTGTCGATTCCCGCGAAACGGGGTTCCGCCTTCACTCCCAGTTCGGCAGCGATGGCCTGCGCGGCGGCCTTCTCGGAAGCGCTGCTGCCGTAGTAGACGGTGGTGTTCTGGATCTGCCCGTAGCTGTAGTTGCCGGTCTCGGAGATGCTCCAGCCGCTGGACGTCAGCTCATCGGCGGTCTGCGCGGCCAGCCCCGAGACCGTGCTGTTGTTGAACACCCGCACCGGGACGGACTTGTCGACCCGCCCGGACGTGGCGGCTGCAGCACTCGAAGTCGACGTCGCGGTGCTGGTCTGGGTGGTGGACTCGGCGGCGGTCGTGGTGGGCGCCGCAGTCGTCGTGCGTGCTGCCGCGGGCGCGGCGGCGGCGGATGCCGTCGTCGTCAGCGACGTCTCGGTGGCCGTCTCGTCGGAATCGGAGCCACCCAGCGATGCCGCGCCGAGGCCGGCGAAGAGGATCGCGAGAGCGATCAGCACCATCGCGATCGCTCGCAGTGGGGGGCCTGACGACTCTGGATTCGGGGTGGTCACGACTCACGACCTTAATCGGCGCGTAGAGCGCGGGGCTAGGTGGTGAGGGCTACGTGCTGAGGTCGAAGCCCAGACGGCGGGCCGCACGGGCCTTCTGGCGACTGGCGCGCAGGCGCCGCAGGCGCTTGACCAGCATGGGGTCGGCGACCAGCGCCTCGGGACGATCGACCAGCGCGTTGAGCACTTGGTAGTAGCGGGTGGCCGACATGGCGAAGAGTTCCTTGATGGCCTCTTCCTTGGCCCCGGCGTACTTCCACCACTGCCGCTCGAAGGAGAGAATGTCGTGTTCGCGGCGAGTCAGTCCGTCCTCGCCGACCTCGTTGCCCGACGCTCCGTCGCTGCGTTCGGACTCGTTCCGAGCTGCTGCGCCGTCCATCTCACTCCTCGCTGCTTCGGTTCGAATTACACCGATGTTCTTCCTGGTCATTGAACCACGGTCACGGCGAGGGCGACGGGGTTCCAGGGGGACGCGCCGCGAATATCACGCCCATTATCCTTGGTGACCATGGCTATTCTTCCGATCCGGATCGTCGGCGATCCCGTCCTGCACGAGCCGACCAAGCCCGTGACCGAGTCCCCCGCCGAACTCGCCGATCTGATCCGCGACATGTACGAGACGATGGACGCCGCGAACGGTGTGGGTCTGGCCGCGAACCAGGTCGGTGTCGCCAAGCGCCTGTTCGTGTACGACTGCCCCGATGTCGACGAGAACGGCAAGTCGACCCGTCGCCGCGGCTGCGTGGTCAACCCGGTGCTCGAGACGTCGGAGATCCCGGAGACCATGCCGGACGAGGACGACGACGTCGAGGGCTGCCTGTCGGTTCCCGGTGAGCAGTTCCCCACCGGGCGCGCCGACTGGGCCAAGGTCACCGGCACCGACGAGGACGGCAACCCGATCGAGATCGAGGGCCACGGCTTCTTCGCACGGATGCTGCAGCACGAGACCGGTCACCTCGACGGCTTCCTGTACGTGGACGTGCTGATCGGCCGCAACAAGCGCGCGGCGAAGAAGACGATCAAGTACGAGGGTTGGGGCGTGCCGGGGCTGAGCTGGACGCCGGGCACGGTCGACGACCCGTTCGGTCACGACGAGGACTCCGAAGAAGACTGAGTCGAGGATCCGTGACGAGTCGCGAGTCGGGTCCGCCGGTGATCGGCGGCCGGGTGGTGGTGCGGTATCGCCTGCCACCCGGAGGCTCGTATCCGCTCACCGACGTGATCGGGACGCTCGAGCAGCTCGAGCCGACGGTGGTGGTCCGCACCGCCGACGACCGGGTGGTCGAGATCGAGCGCGCCGACGTGGTGCGACTCAAGGAGCTGGGCCCCAAGCCGGTGCGCCGGTCCGACGGCCGGGTTCGGTGACTGTCGGGGTAGCTGACTACCCTCGGCGGTGTGCGACTCGCGACGTGGAATGTGAACTCGGTCCGTGCCCGAACCGACCGGATCGTGGACTGGCTGGCCCGCACCGACACCGATGTGTTGGCGATGCAGGAAACCAAGTGCAAGGACGAGCAGTTCCCGTACGAACGGTTCACCGAGGCCGGCTACGAGGTGGCGCACGTCGGATTGAGCCAGTGGAACGGCGTGGCGATCGCGTCGCGCATCGGGCTCGAGGACGTGCAGGTCGGGTTCGCGGACCAGCCCGGGTTCAACAAGGATCCCGAGGCGGAGGCCACGCAGGAGGCTCGCGCGATCGGTGCGACGGTGGGCGGGGTGCGGGTGTGGAGCCTGTACGTGCCCAACGGCCGTGACCTGACGGATCCGCACTACGTCTACAAGCTGGAGTGGCTCGCGAAGCTGCGCGCCGACGCGGAGGGCTGGCTGGCCGGCAACCCGGACGCGCAGATCGCGCTGATGGGCGACTGGAACGTCGCGCCCACCGACGAGGACGTGTGGGATCCGGCGTTCTTCGAGGGCAAGACGCACACGTCGCAGCCGGAGCGGGACGCGTTCGACGCGTTCGCCGAGGCCGGTTTCGCCGACGTGGTGCGCCCGCTCGCGCCGGGCCCCGGCGTCTACACCTACTGGGACTACACGCAGCTGCGGTTCCCCAAGCGGCAGGGCATGCGCATCGACTACGTACTGGGCTCCCCCGCGTTGGCCTCGCGGGTCACCGGCGCGCACATCGACCGGGACGAGCGCAAGGGCAAGGGCGCGAGCGATCACGCGCCGGTCGTGGTGGATCTGGCCTGATCAGGCCGGCTGCTCGTCGAGCAGGTCCAGGTACTCGGTGTGGGTGCCGAGGAACCGCGTGACGTAGGTGCACACCGGACGGATCCGGGCGCCCTCGCTGCGGGCGCGGTCGAGCACGGCCCGCACCAGTACCGCCGCCCAACCACGTCCGCTCCGGTCCTCGCGGACGACGGTGTGCAGCAGGGTGAGCACGTCACCGGACGGCCCGGCACTGTCGCGGCGGTAGCCGAGGATGCCGACGAGGTCGTCGCGCACCCAGAGTTCGTAGCGCTCGTGCGGCGGGCTGTCGACGATGCGGACGGCGACGGCGACGGCGCCCGCTGTTCGTGGGGATTCGGTGTTCACGTTCCCCATGAAACCGGCCGAACCGCCGGCACCGGGTCCGTTTCGGGACGGGTGGGGCGGTTCGATGCCGATCCTTGACCGCGGCGTGGCCGCGCATCGATCAGTTCAGCGAGATCGCGTCGGACGCCTCGGGCGGCGCCATCAGATCCAGGTACTCCGGGTTGGCCTCCACGAACCGCTGCACGTACGTGCACACCGGGCGCACGCGCCAGCCGTAGTCGCGGGCCCGGTCCAGCGAGCGCCGCACCATGACGGCGGCGAGCCCGCGGTGACCGAAGTCCTCGACGACGACGGTGTGCATGAACGAGACGACGGGAGTGGGTTTCCGCGCGCCGCGACGACGGGCAGGTGAGGTGTCGTAGTAGCCGACGATTCCCACCAAGTCACCGTTGAGCCGCAACTCGAAGCGGTTCTGGTCGGCGTTGTCGGTCACGTGGGCGCTGGGCGAATCTGCGAACACGACACCTCCTCGGGACGCTTTCGATGCAACAATGTGATCCACGCCACTATTAGTACAGCCGTTCAGGGCAACCTGTCAGGCATTTGACCGAATCCGTTCGACTCCGATTCCGAGCCCTCCAGATCGCAGGCGCAAAGCACCGAAAGACGCATCCCGAATGCAGCAGAGGAATCGATACCACCCGACCGGTTCCTCTTGCTGTCGACACAATCGATTCACCCGGCCATCCGATACAGATTGGCAATCACACAAGAGCCACCCGGCTGATCCCCTGCACCACCGTACAGTCGCTTCTCGAAAAGCCTTCAGCTGAATACTTTTCGATCCGATCCGTCGACCGTCCCGGTACACACCCACGTGGATACCGGGACGGTCTAGGTCAGATCAACGTCACGGCGTGACGTCGACTCCCGGCGAGAACGTCAGCTTGCCTGTCAGGGCGGCCGTACCGGGACCTGCCGGCGGGCACACTCCGCCACCGGTGGAGTTGAAGTTGACCGTCCCGGAGTTCGAGGCGGTCACCGACGGCTTCGCGTACGGCAGCGGCCCGATGGTGCTCGCCCCCACCGTGATCGAGCAACCACTCGACGGCACCGTGACCACCGCGCCGCCTGCGGGAATGATCAGTGAACCCTGTGGAGATGCACCGTCATGGTCGACCTTCAGCTTCCACGTCCCGCTGGCAGCGACCGTCACCGGCTGGCCGTTGAGCGTGCAACTCGACAGACTCACACTGCTGATGTTGATGTCGATCCCGCCAGTGGACGGGTTGACGTTGCCGGGCGCAGCCGGGGTCGTTCCGGTGCCTGACACATTCGTGCAGCGCATGGTGTATCCCGGGGTGAGAATCCGGAGATCGCTGCTGGTTGCGGTGACCGGCGTGTTCGCGGGAGTGATCGTTGTCGACGCGTACGCCATCCCCGCTGCCGTCAACGTCGCGACCGCGGCGACGGCCAGAACCGCACTACCCCGGTTGAGAACTTTCGTTGCCATTCGTTTCTCCTTCGTGTGAGGTGGAGCCCCGTTCGGATGAACGGTCGAGTGGAAAGGCTTCGATGAATCGATTCGATCGCGGCGCTACAGCAGCTCCCATCCGGCGGCGTTGTAGACGGAGCTGGTGGTGGAGAGGGAATTGCCCGAACCACCTGACGGCAGGTTGGCACGTTGGTTGACGGCCCAGTTGAGCGAGCCGAAGAGACCGCATCCGGTGGCGCCGGGCACCGCAAAGTTGGTGGCCTTGTGCGTCGCCTGGGGCCAGACCCCGCCCGGGACCCCGGGAACCGTGTCCGAAATCCACTGCGCAGCACCAGCATCTTGGAGCGCCAACGAAAGCCGGATCGGATTGGAGGCAGAACCGATGTAGCAGTTGTTCCCCAGGAGCGGGTTGGTCAACTTCAACCGAACCGGAAGCTCGACACCGAGGGTGTACGGCTGCACCGACGGCAAGGCCACGGCTTCGACCGTCGCCTGGATGGCCGTCGGGCCGAAGTCCTCGGACGAACCCGTTCCGAGTGCGCCACCGGGGACACTGATCGACTTCGAGTACACACCGAACTTGCCATCATTGGCGGCGGGAACGAAGACCTGATTGGTCGGGTGGGTCGGATCCGGCTGACTGACGCCGCCGGCAATCATCAGGCTTCCATCCGCAATCTGGACGTTGAGGCTGCCGACACGCATAGTGCCGTCCCTGACCACAACCGTCATGCAGGTGCCCAGGTCGGTGGCAGGGTCGTAGACCTTGTCCAGCTGGCAGGTGTCCCAATTCTTGAAGTCGTACTTCGCCCCCGATACCGGGGCGGCTGCGTCCGCCACACCACCCCCGACCAGAGCCAAAGCTGTTGCCGCACCCAGGATCACGGAGCGGGTCATGAGTTTTCTCACGTTGAACCCCCATTCGGGTACACACCCGGCCAGATTCGATTCGAGCAAGACTCGACATCGCTGATCGAGTGCATTTCTCACGGAAGAGCATCGGCTCGATATGCACTGCACCTCGAGCACGATGCATGACGTTGGGGTGAGTCGGGTGCGCTGCTGGCGTAAGTCCGGAACGAGCGGGGTTGTGCCCGTTCCTGATCTCCCCCGAGATTCCCCATCCTGAGCCGGACCTGATGTCGGCCCGACTGCGTGCGCGTAACAGATCGTCACACACACGACGCCTTCGCGTGACAGTTTCGACAATTCCCCCGGCCGCTGCCAAGCAGGCCCTCAGCTGGACGGGCGTTCAATAAATGTTGCGCCCCTTGCCATTTCCGAGATCCACGCAGGTCGACAGTCCGAGATACCGGTCGGCCGATATTCGCCTAGGCGCACGACTTCCAGCAAGGGGCCGGCCCTGGCCGTGACGACACCCGACCTTTCAGGTCGCCTTTTCGGTCAATGCCAAAGTTTGTACTGCAGTACAGTTTTGGTGTACCGCAGATAGATTTCGCCGATCCTCCCGAAACCGGCACATGACATCCGCTGTGTGTGTGACGATCTGTTACACGCTCGCAGTCGGACTGCAACAAGGTCCGGCTCTGGACGGGGAACATCGGGGGATTCGGATGAGCGCATCTGCGCCCCATCTCGATCCGGGGCACGCCCGACTCACCTCGACGCCAGGCGTCGCCAAGGCCCCTGCCAGGGCGGCGCCAACCTGTCAGTAGTGCACTCGGGCAGTCACAGCTGGGTTCGACCGAACCTCCTGGCCGAGTCGACATCCGTATGGGGGAAGTACATGCGAAAGAACACCACCCGCTCCGCCGTGCTGGCGGCCACGGCCGCGCTGGCCATGGTCGGCGGCGGCGTCGCGAACGCCGCCGGATCGGCCGAAGGCAGCTCCGGTAGCAGCGGCAGCCTGTCCAGTTCCGAAGGCAGCAGCGGCTCGTCCGGCAGCAGTGGCTCCTCGACCGGATCGTCGGCCGCACCCGGCACGCCATACGAATTCGAGAACTGGGACACCTGCCGGCTCGATCTGGTCTACAACCCCGTCACCGACCTGGGCACCTGTATGACGGTCGTGGTCAGGGACGGCACCATGCGCATCGGCAACCTCGACGTCGCGGTCCCCGACGGCAGCCTGATGATCGCTGGCGGCGTCTCCCAGGACGCCGACGACCCCACAATCCAAACCTTCGTCCCGGCCGCCGACGACGGCAAGTTCGGCGTGTACGCCAACCCGATCACCGTTCCCGGCGGAGCATTCGGCGCCGCCTCGGCCGAGACGTTCGGCCCCACCGCCATCCAGGCAACCGTCGAGGCCGTCGCCCTGCCCGACGTACAGCCCTACACCCTCGCCATGCAACTTCCGGTGCGGCTCAAGCTTTCCAATCCGCTCCTCGGCGACAACTGCTACATCGGCTCCGCCGCCACCCCGATCAACCTGTCCCTCGCACTCGTGGGCAGCGCCGGACAGGCCGAATGGATCTCGGACAACGGCCCCGACGTGCCCGGCGGCGTCTGGCCGCAGGCACCCCACACCGCCACCGACTTCGCCGTCCCCGGAGCCTCCGGTTGCGGCCCGCTCGGCTCGCTGAACTGGGCGGTCAACCTGCGGGCGGGCCTGCCCTCCGCGGGCGCCGGTAACTCCCTGTCCACCACCAGCGCCGTCTACAACGTCGGCGGATGGGAATTGCTCTAGTCCTGATCCGCCCGCATCCCCTGATCCACCGCTGACCTCGTCCCGGTGCCGGTATCCCTCCGGTACCGGGACGACTCACGTCGTAGGTGTCCCAGCCGCACGACTCACACCACCGTCCGTCGCACCCGCCTCGCCTGGGTAGGCTCGAGGCCGTGAACTACCTGCCCCTGACGCCGACCGGCCAGACCCCGATCCGCGCCCTCACCATCGCCGGCACCGACTCCGGCGGCGGCGCCGGCATCCAGGCCGATTCGCGCACCATGGCGATGTGCGGGGTGCACGCGTGCGTCGCGGTCGCCGCGGTGACGGTGCAGAACTCGGTGGGCGTCAGCGGTTTTCACGAGATCCCGCCCGAGACGGTGGCCGCGCAGGTGCGCTGCGTGGTCGAGGACATCGGCGTGTCCGCCGCCAAGACCGGCATGCTCGCGTCCACCGCGATCATCGAGGCCGTCGCGCAGGTGTGCACCGAGGTGGGCATCGGCCGCGACGGTTCCATCCCGCTGGTGGTGGACCCGGTGTGCGCGTCCATGCACGGCGATCCGCTGCTGCACGCCGAGGCACTCGACGCCGTCCGCAACACCCTCATCCCCATCGCGTCGCTGGTGACGCCGAATCTCGACGAGGTGCGCCTCATCACCGGCATCGAAGTGGTCGACGACGCCACCGCACGCCGCGCGGCGGAGGCCCTGCACGCACTGGGCGCGCAGTGGTCGATGGTCAAGGGCGGACACCTGCGCTCGTCGACGTCGAGCACCGACCTGCTGTTCGACGGCGACACCTTCCACAAGTTCACCAGCCCGCGGATCGACACCGGCAACGATCACGGCGGCGGCGACACCCTCGCCGCGGCCGTCGCGTGCGCGCTCGCCAATGGCTACGCGATGCCCGACGCGGTCGCGTTCGGCAAGGAATGGGTCACCAAGTGCCTCGAGGCGTCGTACGACCTGGGCGCCGGGCACGGTCCGGTGTCGCCGCTGTGGCGACTGGATCCCGAGAAGTAACAGAACGCCTGATCAGCGCGAATAGTCGCGCAGGGTCATGACGAAACCGACCGCCACCACCGGCACCGCGAGAATGTAGACGGTGATCCGGAGCCACGTGGGCCCGTAGTAGCTCACCGCGATCGCCGCGGCCAGCGCCGCGATGATCATCAGCACCCCGTAGAAGGGTGTGCGCTGCGGATGCCCGGACTCGGTCACGTTCCCCAGTGTGCGCGCCGGGTGTCGGGGGCGGCAACGGTTTCCCGAAGTCGTCCGAATGGTCCGCTAGGCCGTCATCGCCCCGCCGGCGCCGGGCGCAGCACGTAGACCCGCAGGTCCTCGGGCACCCCGCGCTGCGGCGCCGCCAGCAGCCCACGCCGGTAGCGCCGCGCGACCAGGCCCAGCTCGCCGAGGCGCTCCTCGCCGATCGCGTCGTGCGTGTTGCCGGAGACGACGACGTTGCCGTTCCCGCCGAGCTCCATCATGCGGGCGGCCACATTGACGTCGACGCCGAACCAGTCCGCGCCGATGGGCTGCGGGGCGCCGGTGTGCAATCCGACGCGCATGCGGGGGCGGTAGCCGGTGTGGCCGAGGGTCGCGAGCGCCGCACGCGCCGCGAACACCGCCTCGACGGCCCGGTCCGGGTGGTCGAACACCACCATCAGCCCGTCGCCCAGCCGTTTGACCACCTGGCCGCCGCGCGCGATCATGGGCGGCTCGATGGTGGCCGCGACCTCCCGCAGCAGCGACAGCGTGGCGCCGTCTCCCACCTGCAGCGACCAGCTGGAGAACCCGACCAGGTCGGTGAACACGATGGTGACCTCGCCGTCCGCGGGGCTGCCCCACGTCTTCTCGAGCACCGCCTGCAGCACCTGCAGCGCCGCCATGCTCACCTCGCGCGACGCCCCCGATCCGGTGTCGATCATGCGGGCCGCGGCCCGCGCGCCGCCGGGACCAGCCGTCGAGAGGGGGTCACCGAAGGCGGGATCACCGGGCAGTGAGCGCCTGATCCGGCGCACGGCGTCGACCAACTGGGGTTGCCGGTCCGCGTCGCGTACCCACTTCGCCACCGAGCCGGTGACCTTGGCGTAGCCGCCCTCCGTGCCGGAATCCGTCAGGGCCGGCTCCGGTGTGGCGTCGCCCTCCGGGTCGTCACTCACCCCGGCAAGAGTAATCGTGGCCGGGTCGTCTCGCAGAACTGCCGCGTGACGCCGGTTTCGGCGCCTACTTGCCCACATCGGCCCGGGCCGCGCTCCGAGCGTCGCCCGCGGGCGGCACCCCGTTCACGCCGTCGGTCGACTGGGCGTAATGCCCGATGCCGTACCCGATCGCCTCCGCGTTGAGCGCCAGCGCCGTGCGGTCGATGTTCGCGACGGTGTCCTGCGCGGTGTGATAGTTCGGGTCCAACATGGCGTCGGCCGCACCGCCCCACTGCTGTGCCTGAGCCGGCGTTTTCTTCTCCTCGGCGCCGGTGAACAGGCCGCCGGACGGGATGCCGGCCGCGATGAACGGGCCGTAGTCCGATCGCCCGTCGAAGTCCGTTCCGCCCGGCGTCACCCCCAACTGCAGCACGATCGCCGCGAACGTGCGCTCGATCCCGGCCGAACCCTCCGGCCCGGGGCCTTCGCCCACGTTGTCGGAGTTGTCGCCGTCGTAGACGAAGTAGCCGGCGTTGGGCGAACCCACCATGTCGAAGTTGAGGTACAGCGCGATGTCGGCGCGGGCCGCGTCGTCGAGACCCTCGACGTACGCCGTCGACCCGTTCAGCCCCTCCTCCTCGGCACCCCAGAAGGCGAACCGCACCGCGTTCGCCGTATTCGGCTTCGCGCCGAGCTGCCGGGCCGTCTCGAGCAGCGACGCGACACCCGAGCCGTCGTCGTTGATGCCGGGGCCGTCCGGCACCGAGTCCAGGTGCGCGCCCACCATCACCACATTGCCGGAATCGCCGGTCTTCGTCTGCGCGATCACGTTGCGGGACTTGACCGTTTCGACCGTCGTGTCGAGCGTGAGGGTCACGTCGCCGCCCTGGCGCAGCACGACGCCGTCGGCCTTGCTGACGCCGCCGGTGGGGATGCGCGCGTCCGCCTTCGCCCCCAGCGTGCCGCCGGGAAGCTCGGCATCCTCGTTGTCGGCAACCAGCACGGCCACCGCGCCTCGATCGGCCGCCACCTGCTGCTTCTGCGCGAAGGGGCACGCGCCGCGATCGACCAGTACCACCGCGCCCGTGACGTCCAGGCCGTCGTAGTCGGTGGCCTCACAGCCCGGGGTGTCGTCCGACGGTGCCGGCACCAGACGCGCAGTGAGCCCACCCTGCGGCGTCCCCGGCGAATACGTGAGCGCCGCGACGGGCACCTCACGCCCCGCGAACGCGAGGGTCTGAGTCTGCGCGGCGAACTTGTCGACGTCGAATTCCGGTGTCTCGACGTCGAATCCGGCGCCCTCGAGCTGTCCGACGACGTAGTCGACGCTGGCGTCGTAGCCGGGTGTGCCGACGGAACGGTTGCCGCCGTTGGCGTCCGCGATCCGCTGCAGTTGCTCGAGATCGCCCATCACCGCGTCGGCGTCGATCGCCGCGGCCAGGCCCGGGCCGTCGACGGGTGGACCCACCTCGTCGGGATCACTGCATCCCGCGAGCAGCAGCGCACCGGACAGACCTGCGACCAACCCCACCCTGATCCGCATGCGGGCAGAGTACCCCGCTCCGACCCGGATCCTCAGTGCCTCAGCCGCTTGGCGAGGAAGGTGAGGATCTCGTCCCGCGCCGCGACGGTGGGCTGGCCGGCCTCGTCGATCAGATGCGCCGTGACGACGCTGTGCGGGCTCGCGATCACGTGCTCGAAGAACGGCGACGTCTCCGGATTGGCGGCACTGTCGGGCAACACCCGCGCCTCGAACCGATCGCCGAGCGCCCGCTCGTACGCCGCGAACCGCTGTGCGCGGCAGAACTTGTCGCCCTCGAAGCGGTAGGCCAGCACCGTCAGGTCATCCTCCTCGAGACGTTTGCGCACCGACGCGAGTTCCTCGGGGCCGCCGTCGATTCCGTCCGGATCGTCCAGCGGCAGCGACGGCTGCGAGAGCACCGGCGCCACCATCGCGGGCTCGAGCATCATCGACAGCGCGAAGTTGCCCGTGAAACACATGCCGATCGCCCCGACGCCCGGTCCGCCACACTCCCCGTGCGCGCGGCGGGCGAGCGCGCGCAACCACGCGACGGCCGGGGTCGTCCCGTCGGCGCCGAGCGCCCGGAACTCCGCGCTCACACATGCCCGGCGGAGCACCGTCACCCCCTCCTCGACGCCGGGGACGGCGCCGTCCCGGCCGAACAGCGACGGCAGATACACGGTGAACCCGGCGTCGCGCACCCACCGCCCGAACCGGGCGACGTGCGGGCTGATCCCCGGCATCTCCGGCATGACGATCACCGCCGGACCGGAACCCGCGACGTAGACGGTCTTGGGGACGCCGTTCTCCTCGATGCGGCGCCGCTCGAAGTCGTCGAGCGGATCGTCCTCGTGCAGGCTGCGTCGGGGCACCGGTGTCCTCCGTGACTGATCGATGATGGTCCGGTCAGTCTGTCCGGGCCCCGGCTCGCCGGGGAGAGGCGACATCGCCACCCATGGTGGCTGCATCGCCACGAAACTTGCGGCGGTAGTCGGCCGGATTCATCCCCACCTGCTCGACGAACAGGCGCCGGAACGTGCCGGCATCCCGGTACCCGACACGTTCGATGACACGGGCCAGCGGCAGGTCGGTGGTCTCGAGCAGGTTCCGCGCCGCCCGCACCCGTGCCCCACGGAGGAAGTCGAGGGGAGAGCGCCCCGTCTCGGCCCCGAAGCGCCGCAGCAGCGTCCGGGTACTCACGTGGAACGCGTCGGCGAGGCGGCCCAGGTCGTACGGTTCGGCGAGACGCTCCACCAGCCACGCCCCCACCTCGTCCGCGAACGGTCTGCGCGCCGACGGCAGCATCGAATCGACGATGTACGGGGCCTGGCTGGTCCGGTTCTCGGCCACCAGCGTGATCCGCGCGGTGGCGCGGGCGATGTCGTCGCCGAGATGTTCCCGGACCAGCGCGGTCGCGAGATCCAGCGCGGCACTGAACGCCGCCGTCGTGGTGACCGTCCCGTCGGTGACGATCAGCGCCTCGGGGCACACGATCGTCCGCGGGTAGCGCCGCGCCAGGTGCGACGCGAAGAGCCACGACGTGGTGACCCGCCGCCCGTCGAGCAGGCCGGCCTCCCCCAGCAGGAACGCGCCGACGCACACCGAGGCGATCCGAGTTCCCCGGTCTCCTGCCGCCGCCAAGAAGTTCGTCTCGCGTCGTCGGGCTTCCAGTCGTACGGCGAGATCCTCGGACGGGACCAGTTCGAAGCCGGGAACGATCAACCGATCGAACCGGTGGTGCCAACGCTCGGCGCCGATCGGAAAGCCTCCCGCCGCCGCGACAGGGTCGGACGACGCTGCGATCACCGACACCCGGAACGGATCCTCGGTCGCCACACCCGTCTCGCGCGCAACACGATTGGCGATTCGGAGCAGGTCGGTGAACACGAAGATCTCCGCTGCCAGACAGCCCTCGTAGGCCAGCACCCCGATCCGCATCGAGTCACCCTCCCGTCGTCAAGGCCGAAGATAGCCGAAGCGCCCGGCCGAAAGACTTCGACCGGGCGCTTCGAGCGGGAGACTCAGGCGTCGCGCTTGTTCACCACGAACAGTGCGGCACCGAACACGATCGCGACGAACGCCGCGAAGTAGAGCAGGCCGCCCCACGGACCCCAGTGGAAGTCGAAACCCCCACCGCTGCCGAGGAAGTACGACACATTGTTGAACGGCCCGAACTCGCCGACGTACTTGCCCACCTTCGGGATGATCGTCGCGAGGCTCTCGATCACCAGCGGCCACAGCAGCAGCAACGAGATGGCACCGGCCGACTGACGGATCAGCGTGCCCACCCCCACCGCGAGCACCGCCAGCAGCGCAAAGTAGATCGGAATGCCGAACAGTTCACGAGCATTGCTGCCGTCGCCGATCGACAGCGACAGGCCCGACGTCGCCTGACCCACCGTGAACGACAGCAGCGCGATGATCAGTCCGAGAACAGCCGCGACGATCGCCAAGAGCAGGGCCTTGCCACCGATCACCTGGGTGCGGTTGGGGATCGCCTGGAACGTCGTGCGGATAACGCCGAACCGGTACTCGGTGGTGACCGCCAGCGCCGACATGATCATCACGAGCATGGCGCCGAACTGCGCGGCGCCCGCCTGGGTCAGGGCTACCGAGAACTCGCCGAACGAGGTGTCTCCCGACTCGACCGTCGACTTGTAGGCCACACCCATGATCGCCGCGAATCCGACGCTCACCACGACGGCGATGAGGCTGCACCAGAGGGGCGACTTGGTGGACGTGAGCTTGATGCGCTCTGCATTCAACACGCTCATCGGAGCGCACCTCCCATGTTCTGCGCGGCCGGCTGACCGGCGATCTGCGCGTGGTACTGCACGTCGTCACCGGTGAGCTTCATGAATGCCTCTTCGAGCGAGCCTTGCTTCGACGCCAATTCGTGCAGCACGATGCCGTTGGCTCCGGCGAGGGCACCGACCTCGTCGGTGCGCGCACCCGCCACCAGCAGCGCGGGCTGGTGATCGGCGCCCGGATCCTCGTGGACGGCGAAGCCCTGCGCGGTGAGCACACCGCGAAGTGCGTCGAGCTGGGGGCTGCGCACCCGCACCGCCGAATCGGAGGCGCGGTCGACGAAGTCCTTGACGCTGACGTCGGCGATGAGGCGCCCGCGCCCGATCACGACGAGGTGCTCGGCGGTGAGCGACATCTCCGACAGCAGGTGGCTGGAGACCAGCACCGTGCGGCCCTCGGCGGCGAGACTCTGCATGAACTTGCGGATCCAGACAATGCCCTCCGGGTCGAGACCGTTGACCGGCTCGTCGAACAACAGGACCTTCGGATCGCCCAGCAGCGCGCCCGCCAGGCCCAGTCGCTGCGACATGCCGAGCGAGAATCCGCCGGCCTTCTTGCCCGCGACCTCGCTCAAGCCCACCAGGCGCAGCACCTCGTCGACGCGCGACATCGGCAGCGAGTTGGCCGCGGCCATCCACTGCAGATGCGCCTTGGCCGAACGGTTGGGGTGCACCCACTTGGCGTCGAGCAACGCGCCGACCGTGCGCAACGGCTGCTTGAGCTGGTGGTACGGAACCCCCTCGACCAGCGCAGTACCCGACGTCGGCGTGTCCAGGCCGAGGATCATGCGCATGGTCGTCGACTTGCCGGCACCGTTCGGTCCGAGGAAGCCGGTGACGATTCCCGGCTTCACGGAGAACGTGAGATCGTCCACCGCTTTCGTCGACCCGTAGGTCTTCGTCAGTCCCCTCACTTCAATCATGCGCACCACTCTGCCCGAAATGCCCCCACCTGCGCATCGACCTCGGGTCTATTCGCGCGTCATACCGTGGGATGACACCGACCCCGAGCCATGTCGGGGATCACCCCGAGTCAGTCCCGGACCGCTCCGTCGGGCATTGTCACGTCGGTCAGGTCGGCGCCGCTGACGTCGGCCGTGGACAGCACCGCGCCGGTCAGGTCGGCGTGCGCGAGGTACGCACCACGCAACCTGGCCCCGGTCAGATCGGCGTCCTCGAGATGTGCCCCCGTCATGTAGGCACCGGACAGGTCCGCCCCCGCCAGGTTCGCGTGCGCGAGGTACGTCGATGTCAGGAACGACAGCGTGAGCACCGCCCCGGTCAGCTTCGCGTTGGTCAGATAGGCCTTACTGAAGTCGGCGTCCGCGGCGACGGCTCCCGACAGGTCGGCGCCGGTGAGGTTGGCACCGCCGAGTTCGGCCGACGTCAGGTCGGCCCCGGAGAGATCCGTGCCCTCCATGTTGGCGCCCGTGAGATTGGCCCCGGCGAGGTCGGCGCCCGACAGATCGAGGCCGTGGAGATCCGGCGCGTCGGGCAGTTGGTCGCGCCGGGCATTCCACGCCACGACGTCCGAGCGGAGCAGGTCCAGGAGATCGGCACTCAACGTCGTCATGGCATGCCCTCCCAGGCACTCGAACCAACGGAGCAGTCGGTCCCGAGCCTAGCGCGAATTCGCGCTCGGCCTGGGATCTGAATCATTCCGTGATCCGCGGCGCGCCTACATCGGCGACGACGCCTGCGCCCAGAACCGCTTGGGGATTCGGCCGGCGTGCCGCGCCTCGTGGCCGGCGGTGACCGCACCGCGCATCGCCGACGCCATGAGCGCCGGATCCTTCGCGCGGGTGACGGCCGTCGCGAGCAGCACCGCGTCGCAGCCGAGTTCCATCGCGAGCGTCGCATCGCTCGCGGTGCCGATACCGGCATCGAGGATGACGGGGACGTTCGCGGCGTCGACGATCATCTCGATGTTGTGCGGATTCGAGATGCCCAGACCGGTGCCGATCGGCGAACCCAACGGCATCACCGCGGCGCAGCCGACGTCCTCGAGCCGCTTCGCGAGCACCGGGTCGTCGGTGGTGTACGGCAGGACGGTGAAGCCGTCGTCCACCAACTGCTCTGCGGCGGAAACCAATTCGATGGCATCGGGCAGCAGGGTGCGCTCGTCGGCGATCACCTCGAGCTTCACCCAGTGAGTTTCGAGCGCCTCCCGCGCAAGCTGAGCGGTGAGCACGGCCTCCGCGGCGCCGCGGCACCCGGCTGTGTTCGGCAGCGGCGCGATACCGAGACGTCGAAGCAGGTCGAGCACCCCGGTGCCGCCCGCGGCGTCGACGCGGCGCATCGCGACGGTGGTCAGTTCGGTGCCCGACGCCACCAGCGCCTCCTCGAGCACCGCAAGGTTCGCGGCACCGCCCGTGCCCATGATCAGGCGGGAGCCGAAGGTGCGGTCGGCGATCGTCAGCTTGCCCATGTCAGCCACCCTGCACCGCCGTGAGGATCTCGATCTCCCAGCCGCGGCCCACCGACTCGGTCCAGCGGCCGCGCGGGAACACCGCGCCGTCCACCGCGACGGCGATACCACGCTGCGGCAGCTCGAGCCGCTCCAGCAACTCCGTCACCGTCAGGGGGCCGTCGAACTCGCGGTCCTCCCCGTTGACGGTGATTCCGATCAACTCACTCATTCGAACCTCACTCATGCCTTCGCGGGTGAAAATCGTGCGGCGGTGGCACTTTCCGCCTCCGACAGGGGGTTGCCGCCCAAGATCGCGACCGTCGCGTCCGCGGTGACCGGGGTCATCAGGATGCCGTTTCGTCCGTGCCCGGTCGCGAGCACCACACGGTCCGACACTCGTCCGATGATCGGCAGGTTGTCCGGACTCATCGGGCGCAGACCGGCTTTCGCCTCGTACAGCTCGTACTCGCCGATCCCGGGCATCAACGCCTCGGCGTCGGCGATGAGATCGCGCACGCCCGCGACGGTGACCTGTGTGTCGTGTCCCGACTCGTACTGTGTTGCGCCCACGACGATCCCGTCGGCGCGTGGCACCAGGTACGACGGCCGCCCGTGCACGCTGCCGCGGATGGTGCGCAGCGGGGCGGGCGTCACGCCCGGCCGGGCCCGCAGGCGCAGGATCTCGCCCTTCACCGGGCGCACCGGCAGGTTCGGCCACAGTTGCGCCGAATTCGATCCGGCCGCCAGCACCACCTGGTCGGAGTCGAGCACGTCCAGATCCGTCACGACCCGTTCGATCACCTCGACGCCGGCCGCGACCGCGGCGGTCCGCAGCGCCCGCACCAGCAAGCGGTTGTCGACGGCCAGTTCGGTGGGCGCCCGCAGTGCCAGCCGGATGCCGCGGCCCAGCGAGGGCTCGAGTTCACGGATCTGCGCGCGATTGAGAATGTGCAGTTCGTGTCCCTGCTCGGCCACCCAGTCGGCGATCGTGTGCAGGTCCGCGGCGTCGGCGGCGTCGAGCGCGACGGTGAGCGAATCGTCGGAGGTGAACAGTTTCAGATCCGCGATCCGCTCGAGTTCGGCGCCGAAGTCCGGCCACCGCTGCAGCGACGCCGCACCGAGCGCCAGCGCCATCTCCTCGCCGGGCCAGCCCTCCGACAGCGGGGCCAGCATGCCGCCGGCCACCCACGAGGCGCCGCTACCGGGCGCCGGGTCGTACAGCGTCACCGCCCACCCGTGCTGTGCAGCACGCCACGCGATCGACAGGCCGATCACACCGCCTCCGACGACGGATACCGATCGGGTCATTCACTCCACCTCACTCCCTGCGCCGGCATGATCCGGGTCAGGTATGACGGTCGGGGCCGGCAGGCCCCCTCTCAGCCCCTACTCTCCTGGGACTCCCGTGTTGATTCGTCCGAACTAGAGACTACCGTTCGAGGTGTGCATGCCTCCCAGTCCGTCAAGCGCCTGACGCCCCGCGAGCGACTCGCCGACGCGCGCCTCTACCTCTGCACCGACGCCCGACGCGACAAGGGCGATCTGGCTCACTTCGTCGACGCGGCGCTCGCCGGTGGTGTCGACATCGTCCAGCTCCGAGACAAGGGCTCGGCCGGTGAACGCGAGTTCGGGCCGATGGAGGTCAAGGAAGAACTGGCTGCGCTGGCGGTGATCGGCGCCGCGGCCCGCCGTCACGGCGCACTACTCGCCGTCAACGACCGCGCCGACCTCGCGCTCGCAGCGGGTGCCGACGTCCTGCACCTCGGTCAGAACGACCTGCCGGTGCACTACGCGCGTCAGATCGTCGGGCCGGATGTCGTGATCGGACGTTCCACGAACAACCGCGCGCAGGCCAGCCTCGCCGCGATCGAAGAGGACGTCGACTACTTCTGCACCGGACCGGTGTGGGCCACCCCCACCAAGCCGGGCCGGGCCGCGTCGGGCATCGAACTGGTTCGCAGCACCGCCGAGGCGCAGCCGTCCCGCCCGTGGTTCGCGATCGGCGGCGTCGACCACGAGCGGCTGCCCGAGATCCTCGAGGCCGGCGCCACCCGCATCGTCGTCGTGCGCGCGATCACCGCGGCCGACGACCCGCAGGGTGCCGCGCAGGCGCTGTCCGACGCGCTGCGCGGCTGAGACCCGTCAGCAGCTCCCGGCGATCCCGGACTGCACCGACTGCTCGATGAGCTCGCGGGCCTCGGCCGGCACGTCGTCCCACGTCGCGGTCGCCGGGTCGAGCATCGGCTCACCCGACGCCTGGGCCTGCTGGTTGTAGGCCGCGACCACGGTTCCGCCGTTCGCCTTCAACGTGTCGAGGAACTCGTTGCCCTTCGCCGCACGGTCGAACGGCTGATCGGCCGCCTCGGCCTGCTGCTGCGTCGCGTCGAGGTAGGCGACCACCTGGGCACACATCACCGAGACCGCGGAGTCCTGCGCGTCGGCGGAGGGATCGACGGTGACGGTCGTCTTGCCGTCAGCCTTCGAGTCGGCGTCGCCACCGTCACTGCAACCGGTGAGAACCAGCAGGGCTACGGGGACGGCGGCGATCAGATGTCGAATACGCATGCCCGGAATGGTGGCATCACACCGGTTCGGGCTCATGCACCGGTGTCGGCTTCTCCTCGACGCGGTCCGGTTCGCCGCGGAACGCGATCACCGCGGCACCGACGAGAACAGCCAGATAGACGAGCAGATATACGTTCATCAGGACGTCCGCGAGGGTCCACCACGGCGGGAACAGGAACAGGCCCACAACGACGTTGTCGGCTTCCCATTGGTACGGCCACGCGCCTGCCGCGGCGTACACCACGACGGCCGCGATCCACCACCGCCGGTCGGTCAGCGTCCGGTGCACCACGTAGACCAGCAGCGGAACGAACCACACCCAGTGGTGACTCCACGAGAACGGCGACACCGCCGCCGCGCTCAGTCCGGCGACCGTGACCGCGAGCAGCGTCTCGCCCCGCCGATGCAGCCGCACCACGATCCACATGCTCACCGCGACCGCGCAGATAACGAGGATCAGCCACAGTGCGACGGGCGCGGGCTTGCCGGTGAGGTGCGCGATCGCACCGCGGATCGACTGGTTGGACGGATGTGTGTCCTCCGCGATGCGGGTGGATTCGAAGAACGTCTCCGTCCAGTACTGCCTCGAATCGTTCGGCAGCACCAGCCAACTGACGCCGATCGTGGCCACGATGGACCCGACCGCGACGGCGGCCGCTCGCCACTGCCGCAACACCAGGTAGTAGAGGACGAAGTATGCAGGCGTGAGCTTGATGCCCGCCGCGATGCCGACACCGACACCCTTGAGCCTGCTCCGCTCACCGCGCGAGGCGTCCCACAGGATCAAGGCCAGCAGCACCAGATTGATCTGCCCGTAGAACAGCGTGGTCCGCACGGGTTCGAGGAACGTGCACGACGCCGCCAGCAGCGCCGACGCCGACACCACGTACGGGGTGATCCGGTAGCCCAGCATCCGCCAGCACAGCGCCACGATCGCGATCAGCAGCGCGACGTTGGCCGCCATCCACAGGTACTTGTCGTACCCGCCGGGCAGCAGGCCGAACGGGAGGAACATCAGCGTCGAGAACGGCGTGTAGGTGTAGAGCAGTCCGTGGATCACCGGTTCGGTGTAGAGCGGGAGGTCCTCCATGACGTGGCGGGCGCCGTCGCGGTACACGTCGAGGTCCGCGCCACCTGCGAGGAGCCCGATCTTCGGCATCCACGGCCGCACCGTCGTGAACAGCAACACCACCGAGGCGACGGCCCACAACGCGAGAATCGTCAGAGTCTCTGTCCGACGCGGCATCTCGCGCCCCTCGACGAGAACCTTCCTCAGCACGACTCGCCCTTCCGATCGTGGTCCGCCCCAGAACCCACAGCCTCGATACCAAGACTAAGCAATGACCCCGGCCGGACGGAAACCGCATCCGGTCACCGGGAGCCCGATCCGGTTGTCGCATCGCCACTTCGTCCCGTTACCGTCCCCGCAACACGACCGGACTCATCTTGCACCGTCCGGAGCGCCGGGCTGGATAGACTCCGCCGAGAATCGACCATCCGATTCACACGATCGCCGGCACGGTCGACACGAAAGGCCCCGAACATGATTCGTTTCCTCATCCGGACGGCAATCTTCCTCGGCTCGGCCGCGATCGGAATCCTGGCGGCCGTGTGGTTGCTGCCGGACGTGCACGTCACTGCCACCGGGTTCATCACCGCGGCCATCGTGTTCGCCGTCGCGCAGAGCCTGCTGTCGCCGTTCATCATGAAGATCGCGGCCCGCAACGCCCCGGCCTTCCTCGGCGGCATCGGCCTGGTGTCGACGTTCGTCTCGCTCGTCATCGCGTCGGTCATCACCGGGCTGTCGATCAGCGGTTGGCGCACCTGGATTCTGGCGTCGCTCGTCGTGTGGCTCGTGACCGCCCTCGCGACCGTCCTGCTGCCGATGTTCCTGCTCAAGGACGAGGTCGCGGAGCGCAAGGAAAAGAACAAGAAGGCCACCGCCTGACCTGCCCTCCCCCGCGTTTTGCGCACTTATCGCTGAATTTCAGGCCCCCAAAGGTCGATAAGTGCGCAAAACGCGGAGGTATCAGGGTCGGCGCATCGCGCGGCGGGCCTGTTCCTCGGTGACGTTCGGGACGACGCGGATCTCCTCCAGCGGCACCTGACGTCCCGATTCGCTGCGCACCTCGACGTGCACGGGTTCGCCGTTCGTGTCGTCGGCGAGGTCGAGCGGGCCGCCCCGCTCCCCCTGTAGATACCGGTCGCCCCACTGCATCAGCGCCAGCACCGCAGGCAGCAGATCACGCCCCTTTTCCGTGAGCACGTACTCATGACGGGTGCGCTGACCCGGCTCCTTGTAGGGCCGACGCTCGAACAGCCCCTCGGACGTGAGTTCTCGTAGCCGCGCCGCCGCGACCGCCTCGGTGATCCCGACCCGCTCCGCGAAGTGATCGAAGCGAGTGGTCCCGTAGTACGCCTCGCGCAGGATCAGCATCGCCGACCGCGTCCCGACCACATCCATCGCCTTGGCGATCGAGCACTGGGTAGGACGCCACGCGTCCCGGTCCGCGAGAAACCCGTCGAGTCGTGCTGCCTCCATACGCCCAGGCTACGCGCTGACTTGTCAAATCCATAGCCAGGGTTCACACTCCTGACTATGCAAAAGCAAAGTCAGAGATTCGGGGCGGTGCTCGCCGTCCTCGCCGGAGCACCGTTCGTCGCGAACCTCGATCTCTTCGTCGTCAACGTCGCCCTCGACGACATCGCGGCCGACTACTCGGGCACGCCGCTCGCGCAGCTCAGTTGGGTGCTGAGCGGCTACGCGATCGTCTATGCGGCCCTGTTGATTCCGGCCGGGCGGTGGGCCGACCGGGTCGGCAGGCGTCGCGCCTTTCTCGTGGGACTCGCGCTGTTCACCGTCGCGAGCGCGGCGTGCGCCCTCGCGCCGTCGTTGTGGGCACTGGTCGCGTTCCGCCTCGCCCAGGCCGCGGGGGCGGCGATCCTGACGCCGGCAAGCCTCGGACTCGTCATTGCCGCGCTACCCGAGGCGCGCCGCGCGCTCGGCGTACGCCTGTGGGCCGCGACCGGCGCGGCGGCCGCCGCGCTGGGACCGGTGCTCGGCGGCTTGCTGGTGGCCGCGTCGTGGCGATGGATCTTCCTGATCAACGTCCCGATCGGCGTCATCCTGCTGTGGGTAGCCGCGCGCACGGTCCCCGAGTCACGCGATCCGAATCCGGCACGCGTCGACGGGCCGGGGGCGGTCCTGCTCGCATTCGGCGTCGGCGCGGTCTCGCTGGCACTGGTCCAGGGCCCCGAATGGGGCTGGACACACGCCGCTACCCTCGCTGCCGCGATCCTCGGCGTGGTCGCCCTCGCCTGGTTCGCCCGACGCACGATGCACCACGACAACCCCCTGCTCGATCCCGCGCTGCTACGCGTGCGCCCGTTCGCGTGGTCCAACATCACCGCGATCGCGTTCAGCGCGTCGTTCGCCGCGGGACTGCTCGCGAACATCCTGTGGATGCAGAACCAGTGGGGGTACTCGGCACTGCGCACCGGTCTCGCCGTCGCGCCCGGACCGATGCTGGTCCCGGTGTTCGCGGTGATCGGACAGCTGCTGAGCCGGCGGTTTTCGTCCGGGACGGTGGCGGCGCTCGGCAGCGCGCTCTGGGGCGCCGGGATCGTCTTCGTGCTCGCCGGCGTCGACGCCGCCCCCAACTACGCGGCCGGGATGCTGCCGGGATGGATCATCGGGGGCGCCGGCGTGGGGCTGGCGCTGCCGACGATCCTCGCGACAGCCACCGCAACCCTGCCGCCCGCGCTCGGTGCGACCGGCAGCGCCGTCGTCAACACCGGTCGCCAAATCGGGAGTGTTCTCGGTATCGCGATTCTCGTCGCTCTCCTGGCCTCGTCCGGATTCACCGCGGCGTGGTGGGCGATCGCGGCGCTCGCCGCCGTCGGCGCAGTCACCGCGCTCGGAATGTCTCCCCGCACCCCCGAGCGGCCGCCGACCGCTCCCGCCGTTACCGCTCAGGAGGTTTCGCCATGACCGCGATCACCAGCGAGTTCCCCACCCACTTCGACGACACCTGGCGAGCCTTCGACGGCATCCACGGCGGCCTGGTGCTGGCATCGATGCTGCGGGCCGCGGCCGTCGAGACCGACGCGGTCCCGGTTGCCGCGACCGCGCACTTCAACTCCCCGGTTCGCCCCGGACCGATCCGCACCGCCGTGCGGTCGGACACCGGCGGCCGTACCCCTGGCGTGCACGTCTCGATCGACGATGCCGCGACCGCACTGGTTCGCCTGTCTCGCAGCACCTCTCCGGCCGCTCACGCCCCGACGGTCGATGCCGACTTCGATCCGGACAGTCTTGCAGTCCTGGACATTCCGATCGACTTCGTTCCGTTCTCGCAACACCTCGACATCCGACCGATCAACGCGGCACGGCCCTTCGCCGGTGGATCCGATCCCGAGTTCGACGTGTGGATCCGACTCCGGCCCACTCTGGACGTCACCGGCACCGAACGAGCCGCCATCCTGCTCGACGCCCTGCCACCGGGGCTGTTCGCGACTCTTACGGCGCCCGTGTCGATCCCGACCGTCGAACTGACGGTGCACTTCGCGCCGGGCGTGCACAGACCCGGCGGGGAGTGGCATCGGCTGCGGCACCGCACGGTGTGGTGGACGTCGGCTCTGTGTGTCGACGAAACCGAACTGTTCACCGCCGACGGCGAACTCGCGGCCCAGGCGCGGCAGCTGCGCCGGATCCTCGGCGGCGCGCGCTGACGCGCAACTCACACCTGCACTGTCTGGCACAAGCAGCATCCGAGGGGCAGAGTCGGAGGTGAAAGCTCACCGAGGATCGGAGGAGACATGCCGGATCGGACCGGACCCGTCACGACACTCACCGAACAGGAATGCCTGGACCTGTTGGCCACGGAGCGGCTCGGACGATTGATCCTCGTCGTCGACGACAGGCCTGACGTCTACCCGGTCAACTACGCGGTCCACGACGGCAGGATCTACTTCCGCTCCGCGGAGGGCGACAAGCTCACCGAACTCACGCTCAAGCCGATGACGACGTTCCAGGTGGATCACGCGGACGCAACGGCGGCGTGGAGCGTCGTCGTCCGGGGCATCGCCCGCACCCTCGTGCGGTTCGACGAGATCAACGCGGCCGAGGCCCTGGATCTGCAGTCGTGGGTCCCCACGGCGAAGTACAACTTCGTCGAGATCCGGCCGACCGAGAGTGACGGTCGGCGATTCGTTCTCGATCGAGGCTGAACCGAACCAGTCAGTCCAGCCAGGACAGCACGGTCGACGGCGGCAGCGCCAGCACCGACCCGGGCAGCCGGCTGCGCAGTCCGCGGTCGGCGGTCACGACGGCGGTGAGCGCGCCGACGTCGGCCGCCAGGCGGGCCACCTCGTCGTCCCCGCTGCCCCCCGCCGCGTGCACCGGGACTCGCGCGTCGACATGATCGACGGCACGGGCCTCGCCCTCGAGCACGGCCTCGATGCGAGGCAGCCAGCCGAACCCGCCGTCGGGCAGTTCGATGGTGCGCGGCAGCACCTGGGCGATCCGGTCGAGCAGTGCGCTCGTCGCGCCGGCTCGGTCACGCCACCAACCGGTCGGTCGTGAGCCGAGGACGTTCGCGGTGTCGAGCAGTACCCGGACCTCGGTGGTCTGCAGGCCGGGCCACGACGTCGCGAATCCCGGGTGCAGCGGCATGTGCTCCACGTCGGCCTCCGGAACCCAGCGCAGCTCGGTGCTCTCGCCGTTGGGTACCAGGGCCAGCGTCTTCTCCGCGTCGGCGATCACCGTCGTGTACGTCCAGCCGCCGTCGACGCTGGCGGTGACCCGCTCGGTCCGCACCCGGACCGCGCCGGCGTCGATTCCGGTCTCCTCCTGGGCCTCGCGGACCGCGGCGTGGATCGTGGTCTCGTGGCTGTCGCGGGCACCGCCGGGCAGGGCCCACGTGCCGCCCTGATGACTCCAGGCGGCCCGGTGTTGCAGCAGGACAGCGGGCGTTCCGTCCTCCAGCGGAGCACGCAGCAGCAGGCCCGCCGCGCCGTGGCGGCCCCAATGCCGCACCCCGTCGGGCGTCGTCGCCCAGCCGTCTCCGTCACCGCGCATGGAGTACCTCTCACCTGCCCTGTCCGCCGAGCCGCTCACCTGTCCCCACAGTATTCCCCGCGTCATCCGAAAACGGCGGAACATCCTCGCGGTGCTGCTTATATGCTCGGAACTGCGGAACGGCGCACCAGTCCGGACGGCGAACCGAGGTACCAGCCGTGGCACTGCCGGAAACGAAGACGGCGGACGACGAACAGGCGATGCCCACCGCTGCCCGCAGGATCTGGGGTGGCGTGGGGGCCAACGGTGCCGTCGGTACTCGGCCACGCCAGATCACCAATCGTGACCTGCTCCGATCCACACCGGCCAGACTCCTCGCGATCGGTGTGGCACTGCTGCTCGGCACGCTGGCGGTCGGCCTGATCGCGGCGACGGTGGCGAGCGAGCGCAAGCAGGACATCGACACGCTGCTGTCGACGACCGAGCCACTGGCCCGGTCGTCCCAGAATCTGTACGCGTCGCTGTCGGTCGCCGATGCTGCGGCCGCCACCGCGTTCCTCTCCGGCGGCGTCGAACCCAGCACGGCCCGTGATCGCTACGCGCAGGCGATCGGGACGGCGTCGTCCGAACTGGTCGCGACATCCGACGGCCTCCCCGGCAACGACGAGAGCCGACGCCTGCTCACCGAGATCGCGACGAAACTCCCGGTGTACACGGGACTCGTCGAGACCGCGCGCACCAACAACCGGGTGGGCAATCCGGTGGGTACGGCGTACCTCGCCGAGGCGTCGTCGCTGATGCAGACCGAGATCCTGCCCGCGGCGCAGGCGCTGCACACCGAACGATCCGCCGCTTCGCTCGCCCCCCAGTCGGAATTCGGCCGGCCACCGTGGCTGGCCATCGGGCTGCTCGTCGCGCTGCTGATCGGGCTGGTGGCCACCCAGTCCGTGATGTCGAGACGCACCCGTCGCACCCTCAATCCCGGGCTGCTCTGCGCGACGGCGGCCATGGCCGCACTCCTGGTGTGGATGCTGATCGTGGGGGTCATCTCCGCCACGAGTGCGCACCGTGCGATACGCGACGGATCGGAGCCGCTGGCGACGTTCGCGTCCGCGCGGATCCTCGCGCAGCAGGCGCGCACCCAGGAGATCCTGCAACTGGTTCGGCGGGAGGAGAAGGAGGAGCACGCGCAGCTGTACCAGGAGAACACGAGCGAACTGCGACAGCTTCTCGACAGCTACTCGGGCAGCGTGGGGCACGACGACATCGACCGCGCGAACCAGGCGATGGACAACTGGACCGCATCACACCAGCGAATGCTCGACGCGCTCGCGACCGGAGACTGGACGGCGGCCGCCATGACGACGGTCGGTCCCGAACCCGACGCGTCCGCCGCGCAGTTCGACACCGTGGATGCCGCGCTGGCCGCGGGCGCCGACACCGCGAGAACGGAACTGCGCGACGATGTGGCGCGGTCGTCACGGGTGTTGTCCGCCCTCGGCCCCGGCGCCGCGGTTCTCACGACCGTGGCGGTCGTGGCGATACCGGTGGGACTGTGGCCCCGACTGCGGGAGTATCAGTGACCGTATCGAGCACGCTCGCGGCGGCCGTCACGGCGCTCGGTGTCGCAGCGGCAGTCACCGGTTGCACGGCCGCACCGGAGCCGTACACGGTCCCGCCGACCGAGACGTACAGCCTGGCCCCACTCCCCCAGGGCGCCACCGTCGTCAGTGCGTCCCCGACGCCACCGGTCGAGTGCGGCGACCCCACTGCGAGTCTGCGCCCCTTCCCTGCCGGGCAGGCCCCCGACAGCGCCGCGCTCGACGCCATCCGGGACCGTGGTCGCCTGATCGTCGGCCTCGACACCGGAAGCAACCTGATGAGCTTCCGGAATCCGACGACGGGTGAGATCGAAGGATTCGATGTCGACGTGGCGCGGGAGATCGCCCGCGATCTGCTCGGCAGCCCTGACAAGGTCGAGTTCCGTGTCCTCACCTACAACGAACGCGAGCAGGCCCTGGAGGACGCGAAGGTGGACATCGTCGCCAAGACGATGGCGATCACGTGTGAAAGGCAACAGCGGATCGACTTCTCGACCGTGTACTACGACGCCCAGCAACGGATTCTGGTGATGTCGGGATCGCCGATCAGCGGGGTCGCGGATCTGGCCGGACGCCGAGTCTGTGTCGGCGAGGGCACCACTTCCCTCGACCGTCTCGAGAACAAGCAACCGGACGCCGTCATCGTGACTGCCCCGATGTGGTCGGACTGTCTGGTGATGCTGCAGCAGAACCAGGTCGACGCCATCAGCACCGACGACACCCTGCTCCTGGGACTGGCAACACAGGACCCCCATGCGCGTCTGGTGGGGCCGAGCATGGGCGACGAGCGGTACGGAATTGGAGTCGCGGAGGGAAACGACGACCTCGTACGAGCGGTGAACGGCACGCTGGAAAGGATCCGCCGGGACGGTACGTGGGACAGAATCTACGACAGATGGCTCTCCGAACTGGGCCCGCCTCCGGGTCCGCCCCCGGCCACCTACCGGGACTGACGTGGCAGACGAACGGAGCATCATGGCGAGAGAGGTTGCGGGAGAGAGTAATACCGACGAAACGGGTGAGGTTGCCCAGACTCGCGCTACGCCGCCGCCCGTCGACGAACCGATGCCGACGCGCGAGAGCCTTGCCACGACGGGTCGGCGCGCCCGGACACAGCGCACCCGCACGCTCTCCCGGCGTCGTCTCGCGGACGGGCTGGTGGAGGTCCCCCCGGTCCCCGAGCTCGACCCGAAGGACGCGGTCCTGTCCGACCCCCATGTGCCCGAACGTAAACGGTTCTGCTGGAAGTGCAGCCGCCCAGTGGGCCGGTCCACCGAGGAAGGGCCGGGAGCGACGTCGGGGACCTGTCCGCACTGCGGCGCCCGCTTCGAGTTCTCACCGCTCCTCGCTCCGGGCCAGGTGATCGCCGGACAGTACGAGGTGCAGGGGTGCATCGCACACGGCGGACTGGGCTGGATCTATCTCGCCATCGACCGCAACGTCGACAACCGCTGGGTGGTGCTGAAGGGGCTGCTCCAACTCGGCGACGCCGAGGCGCAGGCCGTCGCGGCCGCCGAACGACAGTTCCTCGCCGAGGTGGAGCACCCGAGCATCGTGAAGATCTACAACTTCGTCGAGTTCCGGAAGGAGGGCCATCCGCCCGCCGGTTACCTCGTGATGGAGTACGTGGGCGGCAGTTCGCTGCGCGACATCCTGGCGACGTATACGCGGCCCGAGCGCCTGCCGGTGGAACAGGCCATCGCCTACATTCTCGAGATCCTGCCCGCCCTCGCGTATCTCCATTCACTGGGCCTGGCGTACAACGATCTCAAGCCCGACAACGTCATGGTGACCGACGAGCAGGTCAAGCTCATCGACCTGGGCGCCGTGGCGCCGATCGAGAGCTACGGATACCTCTACGGCACACCGGGTTTCCAGGCACCCGAGATCACCGAGACCGGCCCCACGATCGCGTCCGACATCTACACCGTCGGGCGCACACTCGCCGCGCTGACGCTCGACCTTCCGTCGGAGAACGGCCGCTACGTCGACGGACTCCCCACCCCGGAGCAGGCGCCACTGCTCGCCGAGAACGAGTCGTACCGCCGACTCCTGCTGCGGGCCATCGAACCCGATCCCGATCGACGCTTCGGTTCCGCACCCGAACTCGCCGCGCAGCTGACCGGGGTGCTGCACGAAATCGTGTCCCGCGAGTCCGAGCAGGAACACCCGTACCTGTCCACCGTGTTCGGGCGGCAACGGGCCACGTTCGGGGCCGAGGAGTTCGTCGAGCAGACGGACGTCTTCGCGGACGGAGTGGAGCGGGAACGAAAACTGAATCCACGCAACGTCGCCCAGTCGCTCGCGGTGCCGCTCGTCGACACCGAGGATCCGGGGGCCGCGCTGGTCAACGCGACCGCGCACAGCGACCCGCAACTGATGCTCGACGTTCTCGAACGAGCTCGGGACGGCCCTGATCGCCGCGTTCCCGAATCACCCGAACTGCTACTCGCGGAGATCCGCGCGCATCTCGACCTCGGTGACCCCGGCCGCGCCCGGCAATTGCTCCGGACGTTGGCACTGACACAGCCGTTCGAGTGGCGCATCGACTGGTACCGCGGACTCGCGGCGCTCCTGTCGGGCGAATTGACCACCGCCTACGCGTCGTTCGACGCGGTCTACTCGGCGATGCCCGGCGAGGTCTCTGCCAAGCTGGCGCTCGCCGCGACCGCGGAACTGCTGCTCGAGCACAGCGACGGGAGCGATATCGAACGCTGGCGGCTGCCGGCCCGCGAGTACTACCGGACGGTGTGGCGGATCGATCGCAACGTCGTCAGCGCCGCCTTCGGACTGGCCCGGCGACTGTCTGCGGACGGCGATGTTCATGGTGCCGTCGCCGCGCTCGATCAGGTTCCGCCCGGCTCCCGCAGTTACGGTGCGGCACGGATGACGGCCGTGCTGACCTACCTGTCGGTGCGCCCGATCAGTGCCATCGACGAGACGGCCCTGCGTGAGTGTGCTCGCCGACTCGAGGCGCTGCCCCGCACCGAGATTCGCGGACCGCAGATGCGAACCGTCGTCCTCGGCACCGCTCTCGAATGGGTCCTGTCCGGACACACCCCCACAACCGCAGGCGAGCCGCTACTCGGTGTGCCGTTCACCGAGAGCGGCCTGCGTGCGGGAACAGAGTCGTCCCTGCGGGCGATGGCGCGCAGCGCGCCTACACCCACTCACCGCTATACGCTGGTCGATCTCGCGAATGCGGTGCGCCCGCGGAGCCTGCTCTGAGCGACTCACCGGTCACGCGGTGGTCGCCGCCCGCTTCCTGAATCCGCGAGCCCAGCCACGCCAGCGCGGCGAGAACCAGGACGACGGCCACGGGGATCGGCAGTGCCAGCGGGGTGGCGAGCGCGAGCGCCACGGTCAGCAGCGGTGCCAGCAGCCGGCGCGGCTCGGGCCGATGATCCGCCGCGGTGGCGGACCCAGACATCCAGTTGCGGGACCTCGTGCCGTCGTCCATCGTCAGACCCTCGTCTCGTGCAGTTCGGCGACTGTGCCCTTGTCACCCTTGCCGTTGCCGTGACCGAGTCCGACGTGCGCCTCCTCGCGCATCCGCTCCACCATGTGCGGGTAGTGCAACTCGAACGCCGGTCGCTCCGAACGGATCCGGGGCAGCTCGGTGAAGTTGTGACGCGGCGGCGGGCAACTGGTGGCCCACTCGAGCGAGTTGCCGTAGCCCCACGGATCGTCGACCGTGACGATCTGCCCGTAGCGGTAGCTCTTGAAGACGTTCCACAGGAACGGCAGCGTCGAGGCGCCCAGGATGAACGAGCCGACCGTGGAGATCGTGTTCAGCGTGGTGAAGCCGTCGGTGGGCAGGTAGTCGGCGTAGCGACGCGGCATCCCCGAGGCTCCGAGCCAGTGCTGGACCAGGAAGGTGGCGTGGAAGCCGATCAGCGTCGTCCAGAAGTGCCATTTCGCGAGGCGCTCGTCCATCATGCGGCCGGTCATCTTCGGGAACCAGAAGTAGATACCCGCGTAGGTGGCGAACACGATGGTGCCGAAGAGTACGTAGTGGAAATGCGCAACCACGAAATAGGTGTCGGTGACGTGGAAGTCGAGCGGCGGGCTCGCGAGCAGCACGCCGGACAGGCCACCGAACAGGAACGTCACGAGGAAGCCGACGGCGAACAACATCGGCGACTCGAACGTCAGCTGACCGCGCCACAGGGTGCCGATCCAGTTGAAGAACTTCACACCGGTCGGGACCGCGATGAGGAACGTCATGAAGGAGAAGAACGGCAGCAGTACCGCGCCCGTGGCGTACATGTGGTGCGCCCACACGGCGATCGACAGGGCCGCGATGCCCATGGTGGCGTACACCAGGCCGCTGTAGCCGAAGATCGGCTTACGCGAGAACACCGGGAAGATCTCGGAGACGATGCCGAAGAACGGCAGCGCGATCACGTACACCTCGGGATGGCCGAAGAACCAGAACAGGTGCTGCCACAACATCACCCCGCCGGTTGCTGGGTCGAACAGGTGCGCACCGAGGTTCCGATCCACCCACAGACCGATCAGGGCGGCAGCCAGCAACGGGAACACGAGCAGGACCAGCAGGGACGTGATGAAGATGTTCCAGGTGAAGATCGGCATCCGGAACATGGTCATGCCGGGGGCCCGCAGGCACACGATGGTGGTGATGAAGTTGACGCCACCGAGGATCGTGCCGACACCGCCGAGCGCCAGACCGATGATCCACAGGTCCGCGCCGACGCCCGGGCTGTGCAGGCCGTTCGACAACGGCACGTACGCCGTCCAGCCGAAGTCCGCGGCACCACCGGGGGTGATGAAGCCGGCCGACGCGATCAGTCCACCGAACAGGTAGAACCAGTAGCTCAGCGCGTTGAGCCGCGGAAAGCTCACGTCCGGCGCACCGATCTGCAGCGGGACGATGTAGTTGGCGAAACCGAACACGACCGGGGTCGCGTACAGCAGCAGCATGATCGTGCCGTGCATCGTGAACAGCTGGTTGAACTGCTCGTTCGAGAGGAACTGCATCCCCGGGATCGCCAACTCGGTACGCATCAGCAGCGCCATGAGGCCGCCGATCAAGAAGAACGCGAACGCCGTGACCAGGTACATGATCCCGAGCACCTTGGGATCGGTGGTGGTGATCATCTTGTAGATGAACGACCCCTTGGACCCGGCTGCGCCGCTGCGGGCGGGTGCCGGTCGCGACGGCGTCAGCGTTCGGGGTGGAGCGAGATCGATCTCGGGGTTGGCAACCATACCGACATGGTCGGACGTCCGAGGGTTCCGTCGCGAGGGCCTAAGGTCCCGACAGTTCCCGCCGACGGACACCAATTCTCCCGATCCGGGACAGTCCCGGGCCGCGATGTGCTTGCCACCCGCGCGGCCGACCCTCAGGCCAGCGCCACCGCCTTGCGTGCGATCGCGAGTTCCTCGTTGGTGGGGACCACGAGCACCTCGACCGCGGAATCGTCTGCGCTGATGCGTCGCTCGCCCCGATCGGGCGACTGGTTGAGTCTCTCGTCGACCACGATACCGAGACGCCCCAGTCCCGCAAGGGCATCGCGGCGGACGTCCACGTTGTTCTCCCCGACCCCGCCGGTGAACGTGATGACGTCCACGCCGCCGAGTTCGACGAGGTACGCGCCGATGTAGCGCCGCAACCGGTGCACGTAGACGTCGTATGCGAGCTTCGCGTCCGGGTTGCCGTCGGCGACGAGTCCGAGGACCGAGCGGAAGTCGTTCTCGCCGCACAGCCCCTTGAGCCCGGAGTGCCGGTTGAGGAGGTCGTCGATCTGGTCGACGTCCAGTCCCGCGTTCCGGTTGAGGTACAGGATGATCCCGGGGTCGAGGTCGCCGCTGCGGGTCCCCATCACCAGCCCCTCGAGCGGCGTCATACCCATCGACGTGTCGACCGCGCGGCCGCCGCGGATCGCCGACGCCGACGCCCCGTTGCCCAGGTGCAGCACGATCTGGTTCAGGTCCGCGGTGTCGCGCCCGAGGAAGGCGGCTGTCCGACCGCTCACGTACTCGTGTGAGGTCCCGTGGAAACCGTAGCGGCGCACCCGGTTCGCGCGGGCCACCTCGGCATCGATCGCGTAGGTCGCGGCGGCCTCGGGCAGGGTGTGGAAGAAGGCCGTGTCGAACACCGCGACGTGCGGGACGTCGGGCAGCTGCGCCATCGCGACCTCGATACCGACGACGTTGGGCGGATTGTGCAGCGGCGCCAGGGTCGAGAGCCGGCGCAGTTCCTTCAGGACGGCGTCGTCGACCACGGTCGGTTCGTGGAACACGGCGCCGCCGTGCACCACGCGGTGCCCCACCGCGACGATGCCGCGCTCGCGCAACGCCGGGCCGGTCTCGGCGATCACGTCCTCCGCGGCCTGCAGGCCGGCGGTGTGGTCGGCGATGGGCAGCTGACGGTCGACCTCCCCCCCCGGGTAGCGGTACACGATGCGGCCCGTCGGCTCGCCGATGCGTTCCACCAGCCCGGTCCCCATCGACTCGCCCGAGACGGGATGCACCAGCTGGAACTTGATCGACGACGACCCGGAGTTGATGACCAGCACAACGGGTTCGGTCACGAATGATCCTCCTGCGCCTGGATGGCGGTGATCGCGACGGTGTTGACGATGTCCTGGACCAGCGCACCACGTGACAGGTCGTTCACCGGCTTGTTCAGGCCCTGCAGCACCGGCCCGACCGCCACCGCGCCGGCACTGCGCTGAACGGCCTTGTAGGTGTTGTTGCCGGTGTTGAGGTCCGGGAACACGAACACCGTGGCCCGGCCCGCCACCTCCGAACCGGGCAGCTTCGCGTCGGCCACCGACGGTTCCACCGCCGCGTCGTACTGGATCGGACCCTCCACCAACAGATCCGGGCGTCGCGCGCGCACCAGCGTGGTCGCGGTACGCACCTTGTCGACGTCGGCACCCGACCCGGAATCACCCGTCGAGTAGGACAGCATCGCGACACGAGGCTCGACCCCGAATCGGGACGCCGTCTCCGCCGACGAGATCGCGATGTCCGCGAGTTGCTCGGCGGTCGGGTCGGGCACCACGGCGCAGTCGCCGTACGCGAGCACCCGATCCGACAGACACATCAGGAAGATGCTCGACACCGTCGACACCCCCGGGCGGGTCTTGATGATCTCCAGGGACGGGCGGATGGTGTGCGCCGTGGTGTGCGCGGCGCCCGACACCATGCCATCCGCAATCCCTCTGTGCACCATCATGGTTCCGAAGTACGAGATGTCGGTCATGATCTCGCGCGCCCGCTCCACGGTCATGCCCTTGTGAGCGCGCAGCGTGGCGTATTCGGTGGCGAACTCCGTCACGTAGTCGGAGCGGCGCGGGTCGAGCACGACGGCCGTCGAGAGGTCCACACCCAGTTCGGCGGCGCGTCCGCGGACCTTCGCCTCGTCGCCGAGGATCGTCAGGTCCACCACCCGGCGGCGCAGCAGGCGCCCGGCCGCCCGCAGGATGCGATCGTCCTCCCCCTCGGGCAGCACGATGTGCCTGCGGTCCGAGCGCGCGCGGTCGATCAACTGGTATTCGAACATCTGCGGCGTCGTGACCGACGGGATCTGCAGGCGCAGGCGCTCGATCAGCGTCGGGGCGTCCACCCGCCGCTCCATCAGACTCAGCGCGGTGTCGACCTTGCGCAGCGAACCCACCGCGACACGGCCGCGGGTCTGTGCGGCGGTGTGCGCGGTGTCGAAGGTGCCCATCTCGGTGGTGAGAATCGGCAGCCGCGGATTGAGCCCGGCCATGAGCTTCGCGATCGCGGGATGCGGCGCGATGCCGCCGTTCATGATGATGCCCGCCAGCGACGGGAATCCCTGCGCCTCATGCGCGCTCACCATAGCGAGCAGGACGTCGGAGCGGTCGCCGGGCACGATCACGACGGTGCCCTCGGCGAGACGCTCGAGGATGTGCTCGGCGGTCATGCCGCCCACCATCACCTTCAGCGCCTCGCGCTGCAGCAGGGCCGTGTCACCGCTGTACAACTCGCCGTCCACCGCGACCAGCAGTTCCGCCATGGTCGGCGCCACCAGGAGCGGGATCTCCGGCAGGCTCCACGCGGGCACGCCCAACCCGTCGAGGGACGACGCGTACTCGTCGAGCATCTCCGGCGCGCACCGATTCGCTATGACCGCCACCAGGTACGCGTGCTGCGACGCCAGTTCCACCGCACACATCTGCGCCAACTGCCGCACCTCGTCGGGGCTGCGGTGCTGGCCCCGCAGCGTCAGCAGCACGGGAGCCTCGAGGTTGGCCGCGATGCGGGCGTTGTAGCCGAGTTCGCTGGGACTCGCGACGTCGGTGTAGTCGCTGCCGACGATCACGACGGCATCGCATTCCGCCGCCACCTCGTGGTAGCGGGAGACGATGTCGCTCAGCGCGCCGTCCGGGTCGGTATGCACCTGCTCGTACGTCACGCCGAGGCACTGCTCGTAGGTGAGGTCCGCCGTCGTGTGGTCGATCAGGAGCTCGAGGATGTGGTCGGTCTCGTCGGTTGCGCGAGCGATGGGACGGAACACGCCCACCCGCGCGGTAGAGGCGCACAGCATCTGCAGCACACCCAGCGCCACTGTCGATTTACCCGTGTCGCCCTCTGGTGAGGCGATGTAGACGCTCGACACGGTGCCCGGAACAGCCATGAGCCACAGCCTAGTGACGATCGCGCACAATCGGCGTCCTACGGGGTCCGGCCACCGCCTTCGCATCCACCGAGCTGGGGCCGTGGACGATCCGCCGGATGGCCCCCTGGCCCGCCGACACCGGGGATCAGACCACCGAGGCGCGATCGATGTCGGAGACGTCGGCGCCCGCCGATTCGAGGCGCCTGAACAGTTCGTCGGTGCCGAACTCGGAAGCGAACCGCAATTCGGAGTCGGTGATCGGCACCGCCTGCAGCCAGGTGGTCACGTCGTCGTCGCGTTCGACGAGGATCTCGAGCGCGGCCCAGACGAACGGGACGACCAGCAGCACGTGCCGGGTGGATCGGTCCGGATCGGCGGCGTGAACGGCGTTGGGGACGATGATGTTCGGGGTGACGTGCAGCGAGCCGGACGCGACCTGGAACGCGCACTGGGCCAGGATGTCGGACAGAAGCCGATAGCCGCTGCGGCCGACGGTGATCAGCTCGGTGCGAATCGGCCGGCCGTCATCGGTGGTGACATTCGTCGGGAAGCGAGACATGTCCAGGGTCGCGTAGGACGCGTAGCCCGGCCCGGGGCATCCGTCGCCGACCGCGATCGACACCTCGTCCGGATCCTCACCGTCGCCGTCCGGATCTACCGGCGCCCGGAACCGCAACACCTGCGGCGACACACCGAAGACCTCGCCGATTCGGTGTGCCGCCGCCCGGACTTCTTCACTCGCTTCCATGGGAACGAGCCTAGAGGCCGGTTCCGGGCGAACCGGCGTCAGGCCAGCGCGCGCAGACGCGGCGCGAGGTCGCGCTCGAACAGGTCGAGGAACCGCTTCTGATCGTGACCGGGCGCGTGGAAGACGAGGTGGTTGAGGCCCGCGTCGAGGTACGGCTTGATCATCGCGACGGCCTCGTCGGGATCCGACGACACGATCCAGCGCTTGGCAACCTGCTCGATCGGCAGTGCGTCCGCCGCGGCCTCCATCTCGATCGGGTCGTCGATGCTGTGCTTCTGCTCCGCCGTCAGCGACAGCGGCGCCCAGAACCGGGTGTTCTCGAGCGCGGCGTCGGCGTCGGTGTCGTACGAGATCTTGATCTCGATCATCCGGTCGATGTCCGCGAAGTTGCGTGCCGCCTTCTCGGCGCCCTCCTTGACCGCAGGGATCAGCTTCTCGGTGTACAGGTCCATGCCCTTGCCCGACGTGCAGATGAAGCCCTCACCCGCGCGGCCCGCGTAACGCGCGACGACCGGTCCGCCGGCCGCGATGTAGACCGGGATGCCGCCCTCGGGAACGTCGTAGATCGACGCGCCCTTGGTGCTGTAGTACTCGCCCTCGAAGTCGACGCGGTCACCGGTCCACAGGTCACGCATCAGCTGCACCGACTCGCGCAGGCGGGCGAAACGCTCCTTGAACTCGGGCCATTCGCCCTTGAACCCGGTCGCGATCTCGTTGAGCGCCTCACCGGTGCCGACACCGAGCATGACGCGTCCCGGGTACAGGCAACCCATCGTCGCGAACGCCTGCGCGACCACTGCCGGGTTGTAGCGGAACGTCGGGGTCATCACCGACGTGCCCAGCTGGAGGCGCTGGGTGCGCTCGCCGACCGCCGTCATCCACGCGATCGAGAACGGAGCATGACCGCCGTTGTGCCGCCAGGGCTGGAAGTGGTCGCTGACGGTGACACTGTCGAGGCCGTGTTCCTCGGCCATCACACCCAGTTCGACGAGGTCACGCGGGCCGAACTGCTCCGCGGACGCCTTCAAACCCAACTTCAATCCCTGTACCACCGGTTCTCCGATCGTCTACCTGATTCGCTGTGGCTTCGAGTATGCCCCGCATCACTCTCCCGGTGCAGTCCCCGGTCTCAGTGGTATCCCATGGTGTCTCAGTGATGCTCGACGAGGTGCGGATCCGGTCGCCAGTCGTAGACCACCGACGTGCGCAGCAGGATGTCCTGCAGCGAGCGCCGCCGCGGATCCACGGCTGCCCAGAACAGCCCGAAACCGAACAGCACGCACAGCACGGCGCGGGCCGCACAGCGCGGGAACCGGACGAGACGGCCGTTGCGGCTGACGAGTCGCAGACCCATCGCGATCGCCCCGACGGTGCGGCCGCTGGTGGACCAGCACACCGTGAGATACAGGACGGACAGCACCACGAACGTCGTCGCCGACAGCAGGATCTGTGCCTGTGGGAACTGAAACGCTTGCGGCGAGAACAACAATCGGGTGAACGTGAGACCCATGTAGATCACACCCATCAGGAACAGCACGACACCGATGTCGATGAGCGCGGCCAGACCGCGCGTGACGATGCCTGCCGGGCGATGCTCAGGGTCCGGGCGCCGAACGTCGATCATGCCTCACTACCTTCGCGACCTTCGCGACCTTCGCGACTGAACAGACGACCGACGAAACCGGCGACGGCGTCGTCGGCCGCCATGCCCTGCGACCGGGCACCGCGCACCGCCTCGGTGGACATCGAGCTCGTCGATTCGCGGATGATCCGAGGTAGATCGACACCCTCGATGACCTCGTTGGACAGCCCGACCAGATCGACGCGTCCGATCACCGCGTCCACATCGACCTCCGCCGCAATCTTGTCCACATCGACCTTCGCGGCGATCGCGTTCACGTCCACCCGGTCGATGATTCGTTCGATGTCCACCCGCGCCGCGACATCGTCGACGTCCACCCGGCCCAAGATGGGGGCGATGTCCACCCGCGCCGCGATCGCGTCGACGTCGACGCGGTCGATGATCCGCTCGATATCGATGCCCTCGGCGATGGAGTCGAGGTCGACGTGATCGCGCACTACCGCGGTGATGTCCACTTCCGCGAGCGCCGCCGCGACAATGCGGCGAACGACGGCCCGCAGCACGCGGTCGGTGAGCGCGTCCGCCGTCCGCAGCGCCTCGGCGCCCCGGGACTCGAGCACGGTGAGACCGGTGCCGACACCGGGCAACCGGGACGCGACGTCCAGTGCCGTGCCCGCCGCGAGTCTCGCGCCGTCACCGAGCAGCGCGACGAATCCGGCCGTCGCGCGGACCGGATCGGGTATTCGGTTGCCGTCCATACAGACATCCAAGACGCAACGGGCCGGATTGTCGATATGCGGGTCCCGACGGGCTTCGATCCCGTCCCTCGGCGTCTGTCGCGCGGATATGCTGAGCCGAGCTGCACTCAGCCAGAAAGCAATTCAGGCCGATTCGGCCGGAGGTGCGCGATGCGAAGTTCTGGGGCAACCGCCGGTGCCAGGCACTGGATCCTCCACTCACTCACTCTCGTAGGGGTGCTCGTCGTCTCGCTGCTCGGCGGGGCACTCACTGCGCGTGCGGCTCCGTCGGGTGCCGCGTACGTGGCCGGGACGGTCCAGGTGAGTGACCGCGTGACCCGTATCTCGGTGTACTCGCCGTCGATGGACCGTGTGGTCACCAGCGACGTGATCCACCCTGTCGGAGGCGGGCCGGCACCCACGTTCTATCTACTCACCGGCATCACCGGCGGCGAAGACGGCGTCTCCTGGTACAACAACACCGACGTGACGCAGTTCTTCGCGGACAAGCACGTCAACGTGGTGCTTCCGGTGGGCGGCAAGTACTCCATGTACACCGACTGGGACAACGACGACCCCGTCCTGGGCCGCAACAAGTGGGAGACGTTCCTGACACGGGAACTGCCGCCGGTGATCGATCGTCAGTTCGGCACCACCGGCGTCAACGCGCTCGGCGGGGTGTCCATGGCGGCCGGCCCGGTGCTCGACCTCGGGATCCAGGCGCCCGACGTCTACCGCGCCATCGGCTCCTACAGCGGGTGCGCGGGGACCAGCGACTTCAACGGGCAGGCCATGGTTCGCTCGATGGTCGAGGTCCGCGGAGGCGGCAACGTCAACAACATGTGGGGCCCCGGCGGCGGGCCGCAGTGGATCGAGCACGACCCCGTGGTGCAGGCAGAACGGTTGCGCGGCAAGGTGTTGTTCCTGTCCGCCGCGACCGGTATGCCGGGCGCCATCGATCGCCTCGACCCGCTGATCGCGATTCCGCAGGGCCTCGTCGGCGGCCTGCTGGAATCGATCACGATGCGCTGCACCGCGGTGATGGACGCCCGTTTGCGGTCACTCGGGATCCCCGCGACCGTCGTCTACCGCGACGTCGGCAGCCACACGTGGGGCGTGTTCGAGGCCGAGATGCGGGACTCGTGGGCGGTGATCGGACCGGCGATCGGGGCATGACGGATACTGGACCCGTGAGCACCGAAGAGCGGAACCCCGGCTGGACGTATCTCATGGACATGGACGGAGTTCTCGTCCACGAAGAACACATCATTCCCGGCGCCGACCAGTTCCTCGCCGAGCTGCAGGAGGCCGGCACGCCGTTCGTCGTGCTGACCAACAACTCGATCCGGACGCCACGCGATCTGCGGGCACGCCTGCTACGCAGTGGCCTCGACATCCCCGAGAAGTCGATCTGGACATCCGCCCTCGCGACGGCGACGTTCCTGAAGAACCAGCGCCCCGGCGGAAGCGCCTACGTGGTGGGCGAATCCGGCCTCACGACGGCGCTGCACGAGATCGGCTACGTCCTCACCGACAACGATCCCGACTATGTCGTGCTCGGCGAGACCCGCACGTACTCGTTCGAGGCGATCACCACGGCGATCCGCCTCGTCGAGCGCGGTGCCCGGTTCATCGCCACCAACCCGGATGCCACCGGTCCGTCTCGCGACGGTTCGCTTCCCGCAACGGGTTCGGTCGCGGCACTCATCACCCGCGCGACCGGTCGCGAACCCTACTACGTGGGTAAGCCGAACCCGCTGATGATGCGGTCGGCGCTGCGCGCGATCGGCGCGCACTCGGAGAACACGTTGATGATCGGCGACCGGATGGACACCGACGTCGTGTCGGGGCTCGAAGCCGGTCTGCAGACCATCCTCGTGCTCACCGGCATCTCCACCCGCGCAACGGTCGAGACGTTCCCGTACCGTCCCACGCTGGTGCTCGAGTCGGTCGCGGATCTGGTGGGACGCACCGCGAACCCCTTCTGAACCACAATGTTTCACATGACCGAGGCGTACGCGGCCTCGATCAGCCGGTGCGCGCGACGGTCCCCGGCGAAGTAGTCGCGTTTGAGGTTCGGCACGAACGCGATCGCCAGGCCGTGGTCCGGATCGCCCAGTCCCACCGCCCCGCCCGCACCGGGATGCCCGAACGCGGCGGACGCCACCTCGGGTAGCTCGAAACTCTGTGCGGGACGCATGAACCCCAGACCGTATGCGCTGTCGGTGAGCAGCACCTGGTCCAGTCCCCGGACTCTGACCCGGACCGCGTCGGACAGCGTCTCGTAACTCAGCGACACCCCGTGCACCAGATCCCGGTAGAAGCGGGCGAGGGCACGGGCCGTTGTCACCATGCCCGCCGACGGCCAACCGCCCGCCAGCAGGGCCGGATCGTTGTACGACGCCGCCGGATTGGCGGTAGCGCGGAAGATGAGCGACGCCGGTTCCGAATACGCGGCACCGATCCGGGTCTGGGTGGCGATGTCCGTGAGCGCCGATTTCGGTTCCCCGCGACGCGGGACGCTGATCCGTGCCGCCCGCTCGATCGTGCCCGGCGGTGCCCCGATCCACAGGTCCGAACCGAACTCCTCGCGTACGAACCGGCCCACCGTCGTCCCTGCATGTCGGCGCACCGCCTCGGCGATCAACCACCCGAATGTGAGCGCGTGATAGCCGAACGCGGTGCCGGGTTCCCACTCCGGCGCCTGCCGGGCGAGTCGCCGTGCCATCTCGACCGGATCGGCGGCCTGGGCCACGGAGACCGGCCCGTCGAACGCCGGCAGACCCGCCTGATGTGTCAGCAGATGCTCGAGCGTGACGTCGTCCTTGCCGTTCTCCGCGAACTCCGGCCACCACTCGGCCACCGGGGCGTCGACGGTGAGGTACCCGCGTTCGGCGAGCAGCAGCGCCGACGCCGCCGTCACCGCCTTGGTGCACGAGAACACCACACACGGCGTGTCCCACGCCCACGCGCGCCCGGTACCCCGGTCGGCGACGCCGCCCCACAGATCCACGACCGGCCGTCCATCCGCGAACACCGCCACCGCGGCCCCCAGGTTCTGCCCGCCGTCGAAGCTCTCCTCGAACACGTCCCGGACGCCGTCGAACGCCGAATCACAATGGCCCTGTACAGAAGTCATGAACACCTCGAATCAGGCGTACCCCCGGGCGGCCCCTCGTGTCAGCCTAGGCTCGACGGTCGGCGCCCCGTGGAGCAATCCTTCAGAACGAGCGCAGCGACGTCGGCACACCCGCGACCACGAGCACCACCGACTCGGATTCGGCCGCGACGGCGGAGTTCACCCGCCCCAGCAGATCCCGGAACCGTCGGCCCGCCGCGGTCGGCGGGACCACGCCGCTGCCCACCTCGTTGCTGACCGCGACGACGGGCACCACCACCCGGCGCAGCGCACCCAGCAGGTCGATGATGTCGGCGTCGACGTCCGCCCAGTCGCCGCCCGACCACACACGGTGGTGGTCGAGTCGCGCCGTGAGCCAGGTGCCGAGACAGTCCAGCAGCACGGGTTCGCGGACGTTCCGCAGTACCGCCGCGACGTCCGACGTTTCGACCGTCGTCCAGCCCGTAGGACGACGGGCGCGGTGCAGGGCGACCCGCTCCGCCCACTCCCGGTCGCCTTCCTGCACTCCCCCGGTCGCCAGATAGGTGACGCGGGGCTCGGCGGCCAGCAGCGTCTCGGCGTACGTCGACTTGCCGGCCCGGGCACCGCCGAGGACGAGTGTTCGAGTCGACGGCGCCGCGTCTACCGGACGCGCAACACCCACTGTCACCGTCGCCCCGTCGTCCACCACGCGAGCACCCCACGGCGCCAGGCGCTCCGACAGTTCGGGCGTCGGCGGGTTGTAGTGGCTCAGGTGCACCGCGACGACGTCGGTCGCGGCGGTGATGGCGTCGGCGTCCCGCAGTGCGGCGAGGGTGCGCGGGAATGTCGTCAGGTCGTGATGTCCGGCGCCGAGGTCGGTGCGCGTGCCGAAGGTCTCCTCGAGAAACAGTGCGTCGTATCGGGCGTCCCGGACGGCGTCGAGCGTGGACGACGGTAGCGGCCCGGTGTCGGTGGCCCACAACAGCCGGGATCCGGCGGGGGACGTGACGTCGTAGAGGACGCTGTCCCCGTCGCGGAACACTCGGTGCGCGGCCTCGAGAACCCGAAGCGTGTACCCGTTCAGTGCAATTCGATCGCCGGGGACGACCGGGACGAAGTTCACCGGATCGTCGGGCCCCACCCAGTCGCGGCACAGGTCGAGCGCGTCGGCCGGGCCGATCACGTCGAGCGGTCGGTCGGCCTGCACCCACGACCGAAACAGCAGCGCAGCCGGATTCAGGTGGTCCGGATGGGCATGGGTGAGGAGGATGTACCGGACAGAGGCCAGCGAACGTCCGGCACGCACGGCGGCGCGGGGCGCGTCCGGACCGCAGTCGAGCAGGATCGCGCCGTCGATCAGGGCCGCGGTCTGCCCGCGGATCTCACCACGCTCGGCTGCGGTGCGGCACGACGCGCACACGCAGAAGGGGTTGGGCCACCCGTCGGCGCTGCCGGTACCCAGCAGTACGACGTCGATGGTCCAACCCCTCCCGTGCGTGCGTCTAGCGCAGCGCCTGCGCCAGGTCCTCCAGCAGATCCTCGGGATCCTCGAGGCCCACCGACAGCCGCACGACGCCGTCGGACAGACCGATTGCGGCACGACCCTCCGGCCCCATCGCGCGGTGCGTGGTGGTGGCCGGGTGGGTGATGAGCGACTTGGAGTCACCGAGGTTGTTCGAGATGTCGATGACCTGCAGCTTGTTCAGCAGCTCGAAGGCCCGCTTCTTGCCCTCACCGTCGGCCGAGTCCAGTTCGAACGTGACGACCGTGCCGCCGCCGCTCATCTGCGACTTCGCGAGTTCGTGCTGCGGGTGCGACTCGAGGTACGGGTACTTGACCCACCGGATCGCGGCCTCGGATTCCAGGAACTGCGCGATGCGCAGCGCGCTGTCCACCGAGTGACCCACGCGCAGCGGCATCGTCTCGAGGCCCTTGAGGAGGGTGTGCGCGTTGAACGGGCTCAGCGCCGGGCCGGTGTGCCGAATCAGCTGCTGCACCGGGCCGTCGATGTAGTCCTGCGGGCCCAGGATCGCACCGCCGAGGACACGTCCCTGGCCGTCGATGTGCTTGGTGCCCGAGTAGACGATGACGTCGGCGCCCAGGTCGAGACTGCGCTGCAGCAGCGGGGTGGCGAAGACGTTGTCGAGCACCACCTTCGCGCCGGCGGCGTGCGCCATCTCCGACACCTTGCGGACGTCGACGAGGGTCTGCATCGGGTTGGACGGCGTCTCGAAGAACACGGCCGTGGTCGGTACCGAGAGCGCCTGCTCCCACTGGTCGAGGTCCTCGCCGTCGACGAACACGGTCTCCACGCCCCAGCGGGGCAGGATCTCGTTGCACACCACGAAGCACGAGCCGAACAGGCTGCGGGCGGCCACCAGGCGGTCGCCCTGGCCGAGCAGCGCGGCGAGCGCAGTGAACACCGCGGACATGCCCGACGCGGTGGCGTAGCAGCCCTCGGCGCCGTCGAGGAGGCGCAGTCGCTCCTCGAACATCTTGACGGTGGGGTTGCCGTAGCGGGAGTAGACGAAGTGGTCGACCTCGCCGGTGAACGCCTGCTCGGCGGCCTCGGCCGACCGGTAGACGAAGCCCGAGTTGAGGTAGATCGCCTCGGACGTCTCCTCGAAACCGGAGCGCAGCGTGCCACCGCGGACACCGAGGGTGGCCGGGCGGACGGAATCGGGGAGCTGTTTGCGGAACGACCCGCCCTGCGGGATCGCGCTCACGACTGCGTCCAGGGCAGGCCCACGGCCCGCCAGCCGCTGACACCCCGTCGCCCGTCGCTGCCGAGACCGCCCTCGAACCCGTCGAGCACGTTGTAGGCGGGGCCGATACCGGCCGCCGTCGCCGCCTCGGCCGCACCGATCGAGCGCTGCCCGGAACGACACAGGAAGATCACCGGTCGCTCCGACCCATTGTCGATACCCGCCTCGACGAGCTGGTCGACGAAGGACTCGTTGCGCGCACCCGTGGGATAGCTCACCCATTCGAGGAGCACGGTCCGGCGGTCGATCGACGACGTGTCGGGCACACCGACGTATCGCCATTCCGCGTCGGTCCGCACATCCACGAGCACGGCATCCGGATGCTCGCGCAGCAGCTCCCAGGCTTGCTGCGGCGTTATGTCACCTGCGTAGCTCACCGCACCAGCTTTCCACAGAGTCGAATCGGGCGTAGCACGCGGATAGCCGGTGTTCCGAGATACCCGAGGCCGGGCGCGTCAGCTTCAGGTGCAGACGAGCCAGCGGCCGTCGCCCTGGACGAACTTCCACGTCGACGTCGCCGGGCCCTTGTCGTCGCCCGCATCGATTCGGACGTCGGCGGTGGCGTCGTTGCCGTTCACGACGGCGTTCGTGACTTCCTCGACGCGGACCTCGCCCCCACGCCCGGCGATGGGCGAACGATCCTCGACGAACCCGTCGCAGATCATGCGGTCGACGGCCTGGGCGTCGTCGTTGTTGCTCGCTCGGACGAAGTCGCTCGCGGACGCGTTGAGCTGCTCGGCGTCGGACCGGACCTCTTCGGCGGGCCTCAGCATCGCCGACACGACAATTCCGATCATCATGATCGCGACTATTGACACAGCGAGGATGAAGGGTTTTGCAGTGGTCCGCCGGGGATCGTCGACAGGTGCGGGTTCGTCGCTCATACCTGCGATTTTCGCTCGTGCGTGCCCGCTGTGCGCACCCGGGTCCCACACAACCCGAGGCACAAACGCCGTTTGTGCCCCCTCAACTCCGGGCGCAGTACCCCGGCCCCTCCACACCTCGAAGCATGAGGTGTCAGCGGTCTTCGGGTTCTAGCATGAAGACGGAGACGCGTGAATTCGTGGGAATTCACGCCCCACCCCGCTCCGTGACACCTCGAGTTAGGTGGGGCTCAGTTTAAGCTGGGAGCCTCACGCATTCGTGTCGCAAGCACACGCACGTCCGTCCAATCGAAAAGGTAGTTCGCCTCAGATGACTGACCAGACTCGTCCACTGCGCGTAGCCATCGTCGGTGCCGGCCCGGCCGGAATCTATGCCGCCGATGCGCTCATGAAGTCCGACACCGAGGTGAGCATCGACCTGTTCGAGCGGATGCCGGCCCCGTTCGGCCTGATCCGGTACGGCGTCGCGCCCGACCATCCGCGGATCAAGGGCATCATCACCGCCCTGCACAAGGTGCTCGACAAGGACGCGGTCCGCCTCCTCGGCAACATCGACTACGGCACCGACATCACCCTCGAGGACCTGCGCCGCTTCTACGATGCGGTGATCTTCTCGACCGGCGCCAACGCGGACCGCGCGCTCAGCATCCCGGGCATCGAGCTCGACGGCTCGTACGGCGCCGCCGACTTCGTGTCCTGGTACGACGGCCACCCCGACGTCCCGCGCACCTGGCCGCTCGAGGCCGAGAAGGTTGCTGTTCTGGGCGTCGGCAACGTCGCGCTCGACATCGCCCGCGTCCTGGCCAAGACCGGTGACGAACTGCTGCCGACCGAGATCCCCGCGAACGTGTACGAGGGCCTCAAGAACAACAAGGCCGTCGAGGTTCACGTGTTCGGCCGTCGCGGCCCGGCGCAGGCCAAGTTCACGCCGCTCGAGCTGCGCGAACTCGACCACTCGCCGACGATCGAGGTCATCGTCGACCCCGAGGACATCGACTACGACGAGGGCTCCGAGATCGCCCGCCGCAGCTCCAAGCAGGTCGACATGGTCGCCAACACGCTGCAGGACTGGGCCATCCGCGACCAGGGCGACCGCCCGCACAAGCTGTTCCTGCACTTCTTCGAGTCGCCCACCGAGGTGCTCGGCGAGGGCGGCAAGGTCGTGGGCCTGCGCACCGAGCGCACCGAGCTGGACGGCACCGGCAACGTCCGCGGCACCGGCAAGTTCAACGACTGGGACGTCCAGGCCGTCTACCGTGCCGTCGGCTACCTGTCGCAGAACATCTCGCAGCTGCCGTTCGACGAGCAGGCCGGGACCGTTCCCAACGAGGCCGGACGCGTCCTCTCCGATGACGCCGCGAGCGACGCATCGCGCTTTGTGCCGGCCACCTACGTGACCGGCTGGATCAAGCGCGGCCCCGTCGGCCTCATCGGCCACACCAAGGGCGACGCCAACGAGACCATCGCGTGCCTGCTCGAGGACGCCCCCACCTTCGCGGGTGCCGCCGAGCCGGCCACGGATGCGGTGATCGAGTTCCTCGAGGGCAAGGGTGTCCCGTACACCACGTGGCAGGGCTGGTACCGCCTCGACGCCCACGAGCGTTCCCTCGGCGAGCCCGAGGGCCGCGAGCGAATCAAGGTCGTCGAGCGCGAGGACATGCTCCGCGCCAGCGAGCCGCGCAAGGCCTGATTCTCGGGCTTCCAGCTGAAGGGACCCTTCGTGCGCTGTCAGCGTATGAACGGTCCCTTCAGCTCTTCGCGGGGCATGATGAACACGTGTTTGACGCGCACGTGCACATCATCGACCCGCGGTTCCCGCTCGTGGAGAACAACGGCTACCTGCCCGAACCGTTCACGATCGACGACTACCGCGCCCGCATGGCCGGGTTCGGGGTGGACGGCGGGGCGGTGGTGACGGCGTCGTACCAGGGCGCTCTCGGTCGCCCGCAGTTGCTGGCCGCGCTGAAGGAACTGGGCGACGGCTGGGTGGGCGTCACCCACCTCGACCCCGACGTCACCGACGCGGACATCCTCGAGCTGGATCGAGCCGGGGTCCGCGGGGTGCGCTTCAACCTGCGACGGAGCGCGACGGACGTGCAGATCCTCACCACGCAGGCCCTGCGCGCGCACGATCTGGTCGGCTGGCACGCCGAGTTCTACGTGGACGCGACGCTGCTGCTCTCGCTCGAACCGGTGTTCGCGAAACTGCCGGCGGTGAGCATCGACCATCTGGGCATGTCGACGCGCGGCCTGCGCTATCTGCTCAACCTCGTCGATCGCGGCGCGAAGGTGAAGGCGACCGGGTTCGGGCGCACCTCGATCAGCGACGTCGCCGCCGTCATCCGGCAGATCCACGCCGTCAACCCGAATGCGCTGATGTTCGGCACCGACCTGCCCGGCACCCGCGCACGCCGCGCGTTCGAGGCCGCGGACGTCGAGATCATCGCCGACGCCGTCGGGGACGACCTCGAGGCCGTACTCGGCGGCAACGCGCGCGAGTGGTACCGCTGCGGCGCCTGAATCAGAGCGCCAGCACCGCGCCCAGCCACAGTCCGACCGCGAGCAGCGCGCCGAACAGTTCGACGAGGATCGACAGCCCGACGGCCTTGGTGGCGTGCACGGTCGACACCCACGCGTCGCGGTGGGTGCGGTGCCGGGCGGCCTCGGCGGCGTAGGTGCCGAGCAGGAAGCCGAGCAGCAGTCCGACGACGGGAACCACGAAGAACCCGACGATCCCCACCAGACCGCCGAACATCACCGACCGGCCCGGGACGCCGGCGCCGCGCATCCGACGGCCCGGCCACGTGTACTTGACGACACCCGACGCCACCAGCAACAACGTGGCCACCGCGAACACGACCCATCCGGTCGTGGTGGCGTCGAGGATGGACCACACCAGCAGCGCACCGGCGATCAGCAGCGTGCCGGGCAGGACCGGCACCACGATGCCGACCAGCCCGACCAGCATCACCAGGCCGAGCAGAACCAGGGCGCCGGTACTCACGCCGGACTGCTCACTCCGGCACGACGACGCGCACGCGGGACGCCGCCTCGCGGGCCCGCTCACGCGCGGTCGAGGTGTCGGGCCCGGTGGACACCGCGACACCCATGCGACGACGGGTGAACGCCTCGGGCTTGCCGAACAGACGCAGATCCGTCTCCGGCACTGCCAGGGCGTCGGCGACGCCCTCGAACGCGACGCCGACGGACTCGACGCCGCCGTAGATCACCGCGGACGCGCCGGGCGCGGCGAGGGTGGTGTCGACAGGCAGTCCGAGGATGGCGCGGGCGTGCAGTTCGAACTCGGAGAACCGCTGCGAGCGCAGCGTCACCAGACCGGTGTCGTGCGGGCGGGGGCTCACCTCGGAGAAGTAGACGTCGTCGCCCTTGACGAACAGTTCGACGCCGAAGATGCCACGGCCGCCGAGCGCGGTGGTGACCTTCTCGGCGACGTCGCGCGCGGCGGCGAGCGCGGCCGGGCTCATCGCCTGCGGCTGCCACGACTCGACGTAGTCACCCGCATCCTGCAGGTGTCCGATGGGCTCGCAGAAATGGGTGCCGTCGACGGCGCGGACGGTGAGCAGGGTGATCTCGTAGTCGAAGTCGACGAAGCCCTCGACGATCACCCGCCCCTTGTTCACCCGCCCGCCGGAAAGTGCGTATTCCCAGGATGTTTCGAGGTCGTCCGCGCTACGGACCACGGACTGTCCCTTGCCCGACGACGACATCACCGGCTTGATCACGCACGGGAAGCCGATCCGCTCGGTGGCGGCGCGCATCTCGTCGAGCGAGTCCGCGAACGCGTACGGCGACGTCGGCAGGCCCAGTTCCTCGGCGGCGAGACGGCGGATGCCCTCACGGTTCATCGTCAACTGGGTGGCGCGCGCGGTGGGGATGACGACGGCCACGCCACGCTCCTCGACGTCGGCGAGCGCCTCGGTCGCGATGGCCTCGATCTCGGGGACCACGAAGTGCGGACGCTCGGCCTCGATGACCCGCAGCAGTTCGGCGGGATCGCCCATGTCGATCGTGTGGGCGCGGTGCGCCACCTGGTGTCCCGGGGCGTCGGCGTAGCGGTCGACGGCGATCACCTCGACGCCCAGACGCTGCAACGCGATGATCACCTCCTTGCCGAGCTCCCCGGAGCCCAGCAGCATCACGCGGGTGGCGCTCGGGCTCAGCGGGGTGCCGATTCGGGCAGGAGTGTCAGAGGGAGTGTCGCGGCGCATGAATCGGACTATATGCGGTTGTCACTGGCGATACTGTCGCGATGACCCTGGGACTCGACACCCGCCTGACACTGCTCGCGGCGGGGCTGATCTTCCTGCTGGCCCTGCTCCTCGGGGTGTGGAAGTACCGACAGATGGCGACGTCTCCCGAGCACGTCGCCCACCCGTACGTCGACATCGCGCACCGCTCGGCGCTGATGTATTCGTTTGCCACGCTGTTGGTGTCGGTGTTCGTGGAGCTGAGCGACTGGCCCACGGCCGTCAACGCGACGTGTGCGGGAATCCTGGTGTTCTTCTTCGTCGCCGCGATCGGCAGCTACATCGCGCACGGCGCCCGCCGCGACACCACCAACCAGTTCGAGCATCCCGACTCCGGGTTGCGTGTGGCGATGATCGCACTGATCGTCGGCGAGGTGGGTGCGTTCGTGGTGCTGCTGGCGGGCTTCGCGGCGGCGCAGCTGCTGTAGCGGTCAGTCGTGCGCCTCGACGTGCGCGAGGAAGTCGAGGACGGCCGCGTTGAACACCTCCGGTCGCTGCGCGGCGCACGCGTGCCCGGCGTCGGGCACGAACATCAGTTCGGCATCGGGGATCGAATGTGCGATCAGTTCGGTGTGCCGGCGCGGGATCGCATCGCGCTCGCCGACGATGACGAGCGTCGGCACGGTGATCGAGGCGAGGTCCGCGGCCGGGATGTGCGGATGCCGGACCATCAGCTCGAGCAGCTCGTGTTGCCGGCGCACCTTCGCCGACAGTGGCGCGACGACGCCGCCCGCCAGCCACGCGAGCGTTGCCGGCACACGGAACCGGGCGCCGAGCCCGTGCGGATCGAGGTTGGCGCCGTTGACGATCAGCGACCGCACCCGACCCGGCTCGCGCAGCGCGAGAGTGAGCGCGGTGTTGCCGCCGTCGCTGTAGCCGAGCAGGTGCGCGCTCTCGATACCGACGGCGTCGAGCACGGCGCACACGTCGTCGGACAGTCGAGCGAAATCGAGCGGCCCGTCGCCGCGCGTCGACTCGCCGTGCGCACGGGTGTCGAGTGCGAGCACCCGGTAGCGCTCGGCGAAGACCGGAACCTGCGCCGCGAAGTATCCGAGGTTCTCACTGTTGCCGTGCAGCAGCACCAGCGGTTCCCCGTCTCCGTGCACCTCGTAATGCAGCCGCGCACCGGCGGCCGTGACGTATCCCATCGGATCAGCTCGGCGGCTGGTGGATCGAGAGGACGTTGCCGTGCGGATCGTGGAACCATGCGACGCGCGTGCCGTCGGGCGCCGTCCACGCGCCGTAGTCGTCCTGGTCCATGCCCTGGTAGCGCAGGAGGTCGACGCCCTTGCCGCGAAGGTCCTCGACGGTGGCCGACAGATCGTTCGTGCGCCACCCCAACACCGTGTAGCCGGTCTCGGCCTTCGACTGGACGAGCGTGATGCGCAGTTCCGTCCCCCCACCGCCGTCGACGACGAGCGCGAACGGCGTCCGCTCGGTGACGGCCAGACCGAGCGTGTCGACGTAGAACATCGACGACACGTCCAGGTCGGTACTGGCCAGGAACGCAACGAGTTCTCCAGGGAAGGCCATGTCATCAACTGTGCGCCCCGACGGCTGCCAGCGACAAGTCGCCCACTGCAGTGACCCCGACCACACGAGGCATATGGGGCGGGTTACCGTCACAGGAACGGACATCGTCCATCATCCAGGAGGAATCACGTGACCACTGCAGGAGCTGAGCGGCAGGGCCCGCTCACAGGCATCCGCGTCGTCGAGTTCGCCGGTATCGGACCGGGTCCGCACGCCGCCACTCTGCTCGCCGACCTGGGCGCCGATGTGGTGCGGGTCCAGCGTTCGGGCATGCTCCCGTCGGAGGGCACGGTGGGCGACCAGACGGCGCGCAACCGCCGCGTCGTCGAAGCCGACCTGAAGAACCCGGCCGACGTCGAGAAGATCCTCGACCTGCTGGGCCGCGCCGACATCCTGATCGAGGGCTTCCGGCCCGGCGTCATGGAACGCATGGGCCTGGGCCCCGACGTCGTCCTGGAGCGCTGCCCGCGCGTCGTGTACGGCCGGATGACGGGTTGGGGCCAGGACGGCCCACTCGCGCAGTCCGCGGGCCACGACCTCAACTACATCTCCCTGACGGGCATCCTGCACGCCGTGGGCCGCAAGGGCGAGCGCCCGGTGCCGCCGCTGAACATGGTCGGCGACTTCGGTGGCGGCTCGATGTTCCTGCTGTTCGGCCTCCTCGCGGCGCTCATCGAGCGTCAGACGTCGGGCAAGGGCCAGGTCATCGACGCCGCGATGATCGACGGCACGCTCGCGCTGTCGCACATCATCTGGAACTTCCGCCGTATCGGCATGTGGTCCGACGAGCGGGGCGTGAACTTCCTCGACGGCGGCGCCCCCTACTACGACACCTACGAGACGTCCGATGGCAAGTACATGGCGGTCGGTGCGATCGAGCCCCAGTTCTACGCCGAACTGCTGAGGGGCCTCGAACTCGATCCCGCCGAACTGCCCGGCCAGCAGGACGGGAGCCGCTGGCCCGAACTGCGCCAGATCCTCACGGACCGCTTCCTCGGCAAGACCCGCGACGAGTGGACCAAGATCTTCGACGGGACCGATGCCTGCACGACGCCGGTTCTGACGTTCTCCGAGGCCCCGCAGGACCCGCACATCGCGGCCCGCGGCAGCATCATCGAACTCGAAGGGGTCACGCAGCACGCGCCGGCGCCGCGCTTCTCGCGCACACCCACCACGACGCCGCAGCCGCCCGCGCGCTCGGCAACGGATGTCGACTCTCTCTGGCGCTGAACCTTTTCCACGACGGGCCGGACGCCACGCGGTGTCCGGCCCGTCGCAGTCTCAGTCTCAGACGACGAGAGTCGGCTCGGCGGGATCGACGGTGACCCCGAGCGCGTCGTAGGCGGCCGCGACGCCGGCCACCGCCCGGCGCAACTCGTCGGCGGGCCGCGCGTACGGCAACCGGATGTACCGCTCGAACGCTCCCTCGACACCGAACCGGGGGCCCGCGGCCAGCACCACGCCGTGACTCGGCGCGGTCGCCGCGAGTGCCGTCGACACCGACGCGGGCATCTTGAGCCACAACGACATTCCGCCGGTTCCGACGGTAGGAACCCAGTCGGGCAGCCGCGCCGACAACTCGTCCAGCAGCACCGCGCGCTGGCTACGCAGAACCTGGCGCCGGTCCTCGATCGGCGCGTCGCCCGCACCCAACAGGTGGACCGCGGCAAGCTGGTCCATGACCGGGGTGCCGAGGTCGCTCGCCGACCGGGAACCCACGAGCCTGGTGATCAACTCGGGCTCCGCCCGGATCCATCCGATACGCAGACCACCCCAGTGCGACTTCGATACCGAGCCGATCGTGACGACGTCCGACTCACCCTGCCCCCGCGCATAGGTCGCGACCGGCGCCGGTGGAGGCGCATCCAGCCACAGGTCGACCATCGTCTCGTCGACCACCAGCGTCATGCGGGTGTCACGGGCGATGCGGGCGAGTTCCGCGCGACCCGCGTCGTCGAGACACAACCCGGTCGGATTGTGGAAGTCCGGGATGAAATACGCCATGCGCGCAGCGGTCTGCCGTGCAGCACTGCGGATTCCGCCGAGATCCCAGGACCGGGAGACGCCGCCCTCCGGACGCACGGGAACCGGAATCGGCCGCGCCCCCACACGGCGGATCGCGGCGAGCGCGTTGGGATAGGTCGGATGGTCGACGAGCACCCGCTCCCCCGGTGCGGCGAGAACGCCGAGGAGTAGCCGGAGGGCGTGCTGGGCACCGGAGGTGACCATGATCTGGTCCGGGGACGTTTCCAGACCCCGCGCTCGGTAACGCGCCGCGATGGCCTCCCGCAGCACGGCGATCCCGATCGGTTCCATGCCGTGCGTGTCGAGGAACGGCGGAAGCGACTGCAGCGCAGCACTGTATGCCTCCTGCACCTCCGCCACCGGCGCGACCATCGAGGCGTAGCTGAGGTCCACCGCGTCGCCGCCGGGCGCCGCACGTCTCCGGGCCCCGACGCGCCCGGCGTCCCGCGACATCACGGGAACCGTGACCGTGCTCCGCGAGCCTTGACGACTCGACAGGTAACCCTCCTCACGCAGCACCGAGTACGCGGTCGTGACAGTGGTCCGACTGACGTTCAGCTCCCCCGCAAGTTCCCGCTCGCCAGGAAGCGCGGCGCCGAGCGGGATGCGCCCATCGTGGACGAGCAGCCGGATTCCGTCGGCCAGCGCCCGATAGGCGGATCGCCGACCGGCATCGTCTCGCCACCCGCCGAGATCGCGCGACACCGCCCGGGCGCCCACAGCATGCATCATCACGCGGTCCAGTATTCGAGTTCTGGACGTTTATCTCAAGGCCACTTGTTCTCCACACTTGCTGACATGAGCACCGCAATCACCCTCGCCTGCATGTCCGCACTGGCCGGGTTCGTTTACTGGTACATGCCCCGCGACCGGCCACAGAAACGGTTCCGGCTCGAACAGTTCCGTCCCGCAACATCTTTCGTAGGAGTGCTCGACGAGCCTGGGTATCCGATCCGGCCTGGGCGCGCCGGTTTCGATGCCGAGGAAGCCGCGACGAACACCGACAGTCCAGCACCTTCCAACTGGACCGGCCCGGAGACTGCCGGACCGGACGGCCGTCCCGTGGCGGGCGCGATGCGACCCGAGGACGCACGGTCCCGAGGCCGCGCACTGGACTGATTCCGCTCGGGCGTCCCACCGAAACGCGACCCCACTCGCCCGTCGAAAGAACTTTATCGATACAGAGAGAATTTACCCATATGTCCTTGTCGACAGGTGTTTAGTGATCACTGTTTCCCCTACCAACACTCGAAACAACGAGACCCAGGAGCATTCACGTGTCGATGAAATTGCGCTGCAAATCGACATCTCGACCCGAATCGCCAAAACTTTCTGTCGGTACCGAATTCGCACGGCCACAGGCCGTGCATCGAGGTCGAAGGCACTGAAAGTTACCGGCATGGAATTACCGGGCAGTCGGCGTGCACACTACTTTCTCGATTCAGAGAGTTGTTTCTCCAGGTCGGCGAATCACCTCGCGGCAAATCCATGTCCCCCTACCGAAACCACATCCCAGCGAAGGAGTCAAGAATGCCGCGAAGACTGAGTGGAAGAACAATCGCCATCGCGTCCGCCATCGCAGCAGGCGCGCTCTTCCTGCCCGCGACCGCCGGCGCGATCGAGAAGGGCGACGGGGACAAATACGAGATCGTCGACAATGGCACCTCGACCGAGAAGGACATCATCGTCGTACCCGAGCCCGGCGACGGAGGGGGGACGGTGATCATTCCCCCGAAGGGCGACTGCTTCACCCTCCGCACGTGCGGGGGACCCCCGAACGACGGTACCGAGATCGGCGTCATCACCCCCGACCCGGGGACCGGTGGCGGCGGGAGCGGCGGCCAGCAGGGGAACGGTGGCGAGGAGGAGGAGATCGTCGATCCCGGGACCGGCGGCGGCGACCCGGGCACGGGAACGGGCACGGGCACGGGCACGGGCACGGAGACGCCGAAACCAGGCGGCGGTACAGACGAGATCACGACTCCGGAGAACCCCCTGGCCGGCCTGCTCGACATGCTGACACTCGCTTTCGGCTCCTGAACGAGTTCGCTCCGATCGACCCACGTGGGGGACGCGGCTGGTGGGTCACCGAACCCCACCCGCCGTATCGATGTCGAGTCCGTTCGAGCCAGTGCGTGTGCCGGAGCGACAGTTCCACAACTCCTTTCGATCCGACGATTCCCGGATCGTGTTGATGCCAGCCGAGTATCACGTCACCGTCGACGCCACCGGCACCGATCTCGGTGCGGCGTTCGGGTCACTGGAGTCGGTGTCGTTCGGCTCGCTGGAGCAGCTGCTCGGCCTGTGACCACCTGACACCGTGCAGCGGCGGATGGGACCGTCGGGGGCTCATCCGCCGCTGCCGATATCGTGACGGTGTGAGCGAGATCGGAACCGAAGCCGTACTGGACGGCCTGCGCAACGTGCTGGTCGGCCGTCTGTCCGACATCGGACGCCGGTTCTCGGCGATTCTCGCCGACACCGTCCCGCATACCGCGCTGGTGATCTTCACGCGCGAGTGCACGGGCCGGCCCCGGAAGGTTGCCGGGGACCCCGCCATCGTCGACCGCGTCACGATCGCCGAATTGGACTCTCTGCGAGCCGGTCTCGAGCATGGACAGATCTTCCGTGGACGTGCCGGGATCGCCGGCGGGCCGCGCGAGGTGTACGCGATCTTGGACCGCTCCGACACCCTGCTCGTGATCGTCCCGCCCGGCGCACCGACTCGGGCGCCGGTACTCGAGACCGTCCGGTCGATGTTCGGCATCGTCGCGACCGGCATCCAGTTGCAGGTACAGGGCGCGAGCCCGGCCTACCTCGCGGAGTCTCGCGCTGCTTCAGCCGAGCGTGCCCGCACCATTGCCGAGCTCACCGAGGTGCACGCCACGACGCTCGAGACGCTGCTGTCGACACTGCGATCCGACGATCTCGACGATTCACGTGCGCGTACGGCGGCACGGGAGACGGCGTCGTCGGCACTGATCAAGCTGCGCACAGCTGTGGACTCGCACCGCGAGTTCTCGGAGGAATCCGTCGTCACCGCGTTCGCGCGACTGCGCGGCGAGTTGCGTGGCCTGCTGAGGCACCGCGACCTGGATGTGACTCTGGTGGAGCCACATTCGGCCGGTAGCACGGTTCCCGGCGAAGTGGCGCACGCGGCGCGAGCCGTCGCCCGGGGCGCGGTTCTCGCGATGTCGGGGCAAGCCGACGTCACGCGCATCCGCGTGGCGTGGACGTGTACGGAGGCCGGCCTGACCGTCGACGTCCGGGGTGACGGCCATGGCCTGGCCGACGCCGACGATCTCGATCGACAGTTGCGCCCGCGTGTCGAAACACTCTCGGGAACAGTGGAAATCGAAGCCACCGACGGATGGGGCACGCGTGTGGTCGCGGTTCTTCCAGCACATGCACCGTCCACGCCCACATCGCATCACGCGCTTGCGGACCTGGCCCCGCGTGAAGCAGAGGTGCTCGGGCACCTCGTCGCGGGGCGGCGCAACCGCGCCATTGCCGAACGTCTCGGCGTCAGCGAGAGCACCGTGAAGTTCCACGTCGCAGGCGTCCTACGCAAACTCGACGTCGCTACCCGCGCGGAAGCGGCCGCGCTGGGCGGCGAAGCCGGTATCCGCCCCATCGCCTGACCGTTCGGCCAGGTCCACCTCTCCGGTCGACCAGTCCCGACGCGCACCGCCGGTGACTACCCTCGTAGTCGGATGCACACGCCACCATGTGTGTGCCCGTGCGTTCACGTCGACCGAATGGAGTGGAGAAACCATGCCGCAGCAGGTACGGGGCGTCATCGCCCGCTCGAAGGATGCGCCCGTCGAACTCGTGAACATCACGATCCCCGATCCCGGACCGGGTGAGGCCGTCGTCGCGATCGCGGCGTGCGGCGTCTGCCACACCGACCTGACCTACCGCGACGGCGGCATCAACGACGAGTTCCCGTTCCTTCTCGGCCACGAGGCCGCGGGCATCGTCGAGGCCGTCGGTGAGGGTGTCGACACCGTCGAGGTCGGCGACTTCGTCGTACTCAACTGGCGCGCGGTGTGCGGAAAGTGTCGCGCCTGCAAGCGCGGTCGTCCGCAGTACTGCTTCGACACCCACAACGCCAAGCAGAAGATGACCCTCGAGGACGGCACCGAGCTGACTCCGGCCCTCGGCATCGGCGCGTTCGCCGACAAGACCCTGGTCGCGGCCGGCCAGTGCACCAAGGTCGACCCCACCGCCGATCCTGCCGTCGTCGGCCTGCTCGGGTGCGGTGTCATGGCCGGCATGGGTGCCGCCATGAACACCGGCAACGTCACGCGCGGCGACTCGGTGGCCGTCATCGGCTGCGGCGGCGTCGGCGACGCCGCGATCATGGGTTCGCGCCTCGCCGGCGCCAACAAGATCATCGCGATCGACCGGGACCCGAAGAAGCTCGAGTGGGCCGTCGAGCTCGGTGCCACCCACACGATCGATGCGTCGAAGGTCGACGACGTCGTGGAAGCCATCCAGGAACTCACCGACGGCTTCGGCACGGACGTCGTGGTTGACGCCGTCGGCCGCCCGGAAACCTGGAAGCAGGCGTTCTACGCCCGCGACCTGGCGGGAACCGTCGTCCTCGTCGGCGTTCCCACCCCGGACATGACGCTCGAGATGCCGCTGGTCGACTTCTTCTCGCGCGGCGGCTCGCTCAAGTCGTCGTGGTACGGCGACTGCCTGCCCGAGCGCGACTTCCCGATGCTCGTCGATCTGTACCAGCAGGGTCGTCTGCCGCTCGAGAAGTTCGTGACCGAGCGGATCAAGCTCGAGGACGTGGAGCAGGCGTTCGAGACCATGCACCGCGGCGAGGTGCTGCGTTCGGTGGTGGTCCTGTGAGCGGCGGGACGAGCGGAACGGCGGGGGATCGAAACCGTCTCCGGGTCGACCGGGTCGTCACGTCGGGCACGTTCGAGCTCGACGGTGGCACCTGGGACGTCGACAACAACATCTGGCTCGTCGGTGACGACGACGAGGTGGTGGTGATCGACGCCGCGCACACCGCACAACCGATCATCGACGCCGTCGGCGGCCGCAAGGTGGTCGGGATCGTGTGCACGCACGGCCACAACGACCACGTCACCGTCGCACCGGAACTGTCCGAGAAGCTCGACGCTCCGATCTACCTGAACCCGGCCGACGACGTGCTGTGGCAGATGACCCACCCGGGCGTCCGCCATCTGGCGCTCGAGGACGGACAGCGGATCACTGTGGCGGGCACCGACATCCAGGCCATCCACACCCCCGGCCACTCCCCCGGCTCGACATGCCTGTACCTGCCCGAGGCGGGCGAGCTGTTCTCCGGCGACACCCTGTTCTCGGGTGGCCCGGGCGCCACCGGACGCTCGTTCTCGGACTTCCCGACCATCATCGGGTCGATCCGCGACAAGCTGTTCGCCCTGCCGGCGGAGACCCGCGTCCACACCGGTCACGGCGACGACACCGCTCTCGGCACCGAGTCGCCGCACCTCGAGGAGTGGATCGCCCGGGGCAACTGATCCTCTTGCGTGGCCGAATGTCACACGCGTCCAGTCGGACTGAACGCATGTGACATTCGGTGGCCACGGGATCAGGCGGGGGCGTACCGGTCGAGCCAGTCGATGCCCGGGCGGCGGGTGCGGGTGATGCCCTTGTATTCGGCCATGTCCTCGGGCAGTTCCACCAGCACCGACCGCAGGCGCCGCGCCCACTCCGGAACCAGCGCGATCTCGGCGAACGGCAGCAGGTGCGTGCGGACGAGGAACATGATCGCGCCGGACTGCCCGAGCCGAATCAGGTGTTGCACCTCGACCCGCAAATGCAATCGCTCCCCCACGTCGGCGAGTGGCCCCTCGGCGAGCGTGCGCCGGTCGCGTCCCCACTCCGGGTAGGTCTCGGTGGAGGTATCGAGTCGGCCGTCCACGGTGAGCGTCCAGTTGGTGCGCCGGTAACGCTCCCCGGTCTCGAGTCGCATCAGGAAGTTCTGTGCACGCGTGACGATGCCCTCCGTGTGGATTCGCGGCACCGGGCCGTGGATCTGCAGGAAGCTCATCCCGACGTCGAACCGCAGCGACCAGTCGGCGGCGAAGGTCACCAGCCCGGCGTCGCCCCACAGTTGCCCCTCGCGCTGATCGAGCAGGACGACGTCCTCCTGGATCTGCCGACCGATGTAGCGCAGCGGCGACTCAGGAAGCGTCGACCGCACGCCGTAGACGAATGCCTGCTCGACGTCCAGCGCGCAGTTGGTCCAACGCCACATGCCACCGTCTCGCTCGAGCATCATGGTGCGGGGGTACGCGTCGGCGAGGTGCTGCATGATCTCGAGCATCGCGTCCCACTGCGCGATCTCCATGTGCGGCAGGGCCTGGAAGCGCGTGGGGTCGGCAGCGAGAATCCGTTCCCGCTCGGCGATCTCGGTCCGATAGTTCACCCCGACGTCGACGACGTGTTCGCCGGCAGGTTCGACGTTGGCGCTGTAGCGGTAGGCATCCCGCGGGAACGGAAAGGGAAAGGACGTGACCCGAGCGGGCACCCGGTAATCCATTGCTGTGCTCACAGTTCCAGCTCCAATCGTGATCCGGCGGCGCGGGACACACACGGCATCATGCAGTCGCCCGCCATTTTCTCGTCATCGGACAGATACAGGTCTCGGTGCTCCACCACACCCCCGACGACGGGGGTGCGACACTCACCGCACACGCCCTGTCGGCACAGGTTCGGGACGCTCACCCCGCGCCGTACGAGGGCGTCGAGCAGACTCGTCCCGGACGGCACCTCCACGTCGAGGCCCGAACGGGAGAGCCGCGCAACGAACGGACGTCCGGGTTCGAGGTCGCCGATGCCGAAGTGCTCGTGATGTATTCGAGCGCCAGGCCAGCCGGCTGACGATGCGCGGCGGTCCACCTCCTCCATCAGCGATGCGGGCCCACAGGTGTAGAGATGGGATCCGAGCGGACGGTCGAGCAGGGCCGGACCGAGCGCAGTCCACAATGCCTCAGCGTCGCGATAGGTCGTCAGTCGCTCCGCGCACACCGCGGCGAGATCCGCCAGGTGCGGTCCGTCGCCGCCCCGCGACACGTAGTGAACCTCGAACGACCGGCCCCACCGCGCCGCCGCCCGCGCGTGCGACAGGATCGGCGCAACCCCGATGCCGCCGGCGACGAGGACATGATGGCGCGCGGTGAGAACTGGTGCGAATCCGCTGCGCGGCCCGGTGACCTCGACGCTCTCCCCCACACTGAGGCCGTGCATCCACAGCGAACCGCCACGTCCGGCGTCGCAGCGGCGCACCGAGATCGAGTAGGCGTCGGGCACGATTCCGGCGCCGGTGAGGGAGTAGGCGTTGCGACGCGCATGCCCCTGCCGGTCGATCCCGCAGGACACCACGACGTGGCTGCCGGGCGTGAACGACTGCAGTGAACCGCCGTCGGGGGCGGTCAATCCGATCTGTCGCACGCCATCGGTGAGATCGGTGACGGCATCGACAACCAGCATTCTCATCGGCATTCCTCCGCGTCGTACAGGTAGCCGAGGTAGGCACTGCGCAGTCGCGAAACGTGGTGATGAATCATCAGGTTCGTCCCGCACGACGGACACGCACTGGTCCCGCCTACGACGGCACCGGTCGCATGGATCCGGTGGCAGTGCGCGCAGTAGACACGCCGCAGGTCGACGCCCACGACGTCGGCGAGAATCTCCTCCGAAAGCGCTCCAGCCTCGACCGCACACGCGCGCGCCTGCAACACCGTCACCTCATCGCCGACGAGCGCGAGTCTCCAGCCCACGCGGGCGGCAGCAAGTTCGCGGCCCAGCACCGCCTGGGCGCCGGAGGTCCAGCCAGGCGGCATCCGCAGCCAACTGACCCGACGACCGCTCAGTCCGGTGACCAGCGCACGGGCCCTCGGCTCGGCGGCGGCGCCGAACGACAGCACGGTGACGTACCGTCCACTGTCGGCGGTCCCGGTCGTCCCCATGCCCCACCGCGGCACACTCGTGGTCTCCATACACACGCTCATCGCAGACCCCTACGGCGCGAACGAACGCAGGCCGACATAGAACGCCAGCGCCCGATCGGGCGTCGTGAAGCGGATCCGCGAACCTGCCGGGAAGAAGATCGCGTCCCGCGGCCCGGCCACCTCGACCTGCCCGGTATCGAGATTCTCGAGGCGCAACTCGCCGTCCAGCACCACCTTCATCTCGTCGTATTCGTAGACGTAGTCCAGAGGTGCCTCGGTGTGGAGCAGCTCGAAGTAGCCGGAAGCCATCGCCGAACCCTCGGGGTTGGGGTGCACGTCGGCGATGTAGCCCCTGGTGCCGGGGAACTCGTCCAGCGGCATCTGCGGGAGCGACTTCCAGAAGCCGGCGGTGACCCGGAACGCGGGCGTGGTGGTCGTCTCGGACATGACTGCTCCTCGGATGGAAGTCGGGAGAGAACGCCGATCGCTGGCGTGAAACGCACGATAGTGAGGTGAAACCCGCATCGCAGTTACGCGGCGGTTAATCCTTGTAACCGAATCCTCCTTGCCCGCTGCGATTTCCGCACGATCCTCCGAGAACAGCACCCCGCGTGAAGACGTCACGACAACCTCACCCGGCCGTAATGCATCCGTCACGGATGCTATGTTTCCTGACATGCAACACCGATTCACTTAAGGAAACGTTCGTCGGAACACGAGGAGTTCACATGGCGCTCGACCCCGCAGACCTCACCGTGATGTGCCTGCCCGGCGCGGACACCCCCGATCTCGCGACCCTCGCTCGCGCCACCGACACCCGATTCATCCTGGCGGTGTTCACCAACCTCGCCGGGAAGCCGTGCGCCAAACTCGTTCCCGTCGAGGCAGTGGAGGAACTCCAGGAGGACGGCGTCGGCTTCGCCGGATACGCGGCCGGGGCGATGGGCCAGGTCCCGAAGGACCCCGATCTCGTCGCCGTCCCCGATGCCGCGTCGTTCACTCCCATTCCGTTCGTGCGCCCCGGTCTCGCACTGGTGCACTGTGATCCGCACGTCCAGGGCGAGCCGTGGCCCTTCGCGCCACGCGTGATCCTGAAGACGGTGCTCGAGCAGGCCGCCGACCTCGGCCTGGATGTCAACGTCGGCACCGAGATCGAGTACTTCCTGGTCGACCGCGACGAACGCGGAGGCCTCCGCACCGCCGACACTCTCGATACCTCCCGCCGCCCCTGCTACGACGCCCGCGACGTCACCCGCATGTACGAGCACCTCACCGCGATCTCGGCCGCGATGAACCAGTTGGGCTGGGGCAACTACGCCAACGACCACGAGGACGGCAACGGCCAGTTCGAGCAGAACTTCCAGTACGCCGACGCCCTCACCACCGCCGACCGTGTCGTCACCCTCCGCTACCTCATCTCGGTGCTCGCCGAACAGCGCGGCATGACCGCGACGTTCATGCCCAAACCGTTCGCCGACCGAACCGGCAACGGCATGCACATGCACCTGTCGCTGTGGCGCGGCGGCGACCCCGTCTTCCCCGACCGCGCCGACCCGCGCGGGCTGGGCCTGTCCCCCACCGCGTATGCGTTCATCGGCGGCATCCTCGAGCACGCCGGCGGCCTCCAGGGTGTGCTCGCTCCGACGGTCAACTCCTACAAGCGAACCGGCGCCCTCTCGACGAGCACCGGCGCGACGTGGTCTCCGCGCCGGCCCACGTACGGCGGCAACGACCGGACCCACTACCTGCGGGTGCCGGACGCCAATCGCGTCGAACTGCGCGGTGGGGACGGCTCGGCCAACCCGTATCTCGCGTCGGCCGTGACGATCGCGGCCGGGCTCGACGGCATCCGCCGCGGCACCGATCCGGGCGAGCCCGGCGGCGGCATCTGCCCCGACGACCTGCCGATGACGCTGTTGCACGCGATGGACGCGATGGCCCGGGACAGCGTCGTCACCGGAGCTCTCGATGCCGCCGGAGCAGGCGTCGCCGACTACTTCGCCGCGCTCAAGCGGGACGAATTCTTCGAATGGCACAGCACGGTCACACCGTGGGAGGTGGACAGCTACCTCACCGCCTTCTGACAGCCACAGGAATCAAGGGAGACAACACATGTGCGGAATCGTCGGGCTCCATCTGCGGGAGCCTTCGCTGTATCCGCATCTCGGTGAGCTGCTCACCGGGATGCTCGACCAGATGGTCGACCGCGGACCGGACTCGGCCGGCATGGCCATCTACGGGGACCCGACGTGGTCTCCGGCAGCGCACGCGACGGTGTCGCTGCTGGGCGTCGGCGTCCCGGCGGAGTCGCTGGCCACCGCAGTCGGCAGTGCGCTGGGTGTCGCCGTGGCCGGCATCGAAGTGGGCACGAACACGCTTCTGCACGCCCCGGTTCCGGCGCCGGCGCTCGCGGATGCGGCACTCGGCGAGGCGCCGGACGCGATCCTCATCGGGTTCGGCGACGACGTCACGGTACTCAAGGGCATGGGTGATCCGGTGGACCTCGCCCACCGGTTCGGGCTGCCCGCCGCCTCGGGTTGGCAGGGCGTCGCGCACACCCGCATGGCGACCGAATCCGCCGTCACCGCAGCGGGTTCGCACCCGTTCGCAGTGGGCCCCGATCAGTGCCTGGTACACAACGGCTCGTTCTCCAACCATCTGAGCATCAAGCGTGAACTCGAGGCCGAGGGCGTTGCGTTCGACAGCGAGAACGACACCGAGGTGGGCGCCCGCTTCGTCGCGAAGCAACTCGCCGAGGGCGTCGACCTGGAGAAGGCCCTGCGTCTGCTCGGCGAACGGTTCGACGGCTTCTACACACTGCTCGTGTCCACACAGGACTCGTTCGCCGTGGTGCGCGACCCGATCGCGTGCAAGCCCGCGATCATCGCCGAACACCGCGACTACGTCGCGATGGCGTCCGAGTACCGCGCGCTCGCCGGACTGCCCGGTATCGCCGCCGCCCGCATCTTCGAACCGGAACCGGAAGAGGTTTACGTATGGCACCGCTGACCGCCGTCCCGACCACCATGTACGACGTCTCATCCATCGGCACCCGCACCCTCAACGCGGCCCTGCAGTCAACCACGGCCCCGGTGTCGGTCACCGTCGTCGAACCGGCCGGCGCACATGCCCTCGCGTGCGGACTGGACGCACCCATCGACGTACGCGTCGAGGGGCACGTCGGCTACTACGCGGCCGGCATGAACCAGCACGCGAGCGTCACGATCGTCGGCAACGCCGGTGTCGGCGTCGCCGAGAACATGATGTCCGGCAGCGTCCACGTCACCGGCGACGCGTCGCAGTCCGCGGGGGCCACCGCACACGGCGGTCTGCTCGTCATCGAGGGCAACGCCGCCGCCCGCTGCGGCATCTCGATGAAGGGCGTCGACATCGTCGTCGGCGGCAGCATCGGCCACATGAGCGCCTTCATGGGCCAGGCCGGACGGCTCGTCGTCCTCGGTGACGCCGGTGAAGCGCTGGGTGATTCGCTGTACGAGGCCCGCATCTACGTGCGCGGCACCGTCGCCTCGCTGGGCGCCGACTGCATCAAGAAGGAGATCCGCGTCGAACACCTGGCCGAGTTGCGGGAACTCCTGGACGCCGCCGGATTCGACGCCGACCCCGCCGAGTTCACCCGCTACGGCTCGGCCCGCACGCTCTACAACTTCCACGTCGACAACGCCGCAGCGTACTGACGCGCGCCATCCCCAGGAGGCCCCCATGACCACGCACACCCCCGGTCTGCGCGAATCCGCGACGTTCGACCGCGACGTCATCCACGAGATCCAGCGCGCCGCCGAGACCGGCATCTACGACATCCGCGGCTGGGGCGCCAAGCGCAGACTCCCGCACTTCGACGACCTGCTGTTTCTCGGGGCCTCGATGTCCCGCTACCCGCTCGAGGGCTACCGCGAACGCTGCGACACCGACATCGTGCTCGGCGATCGGCACGCGAAGCACCCACTGCACCTGGATATCCCGATCACCATCGCGGGCATGAGCTTCGGCGCGCTGTCCGGGCGGGCGAAGGAGGCCCTCGGGCGCGGGGCCGGCGAGGTCGGCACCTCCACCACGACCGGCGACGGCGGCATGACGCCCGAGGAGCGCGGCCAGTCCAAGCACCTGGTCTACCAGTACCTGCCGTCGCGGTACGGCATGAACCCCGACGACCTCCGCAAGGCCGACGCCATCGAGATCGTGCTGGGCCAAGGCGCCAAGCCGGGTGGCGGCGGAATGCTGTTGGGCCAGAAGATCACCGACCGGGTCGCCGGCATGCGCACGCTTCCGGTCGGCGTCGACCAGCGCAGCGCGTGCCGCCACCCCGACTGGACCGGGCCGGACGACCTCGCCATCAAGATCATCGAACTCCGCGAGATCACCGGCTGGGAGAAGCCGATCTACGTCAAGGTCGGCGCCACCCGCACGTACTACGACGTCAAGCTCGCGGTGAAGGCCGGCGCCGACGTTGTCGTGGTCGACGGCATGCAGGGCGGCACGGCGGCCACGCAGGACGTGTTCATCGAGCACGTCGGCATCCCGACGCTGGCCGCGATCCCGCAGGCGGTGCAGGCTCTGCAGGAGATGGGTGTGCACCGGACACCGGGCGGGGTCCAGCTCATCGTCTCCGGCGGCATCCGCTCGGGCGCCGACGTCGCGAAGGCAATGGCCCTCGGCGCGGATGCGGTGGCGATCGGCACCGCGGCCCTGATCGCGCTGGGCGACAACCACCCTCGTTTCCAGAAGCAGTACGAGGCGCTCGGGTCGTCGGCCGGCTTCTACGACGACTTCCAGGCCGGACTCGACCCCGCCGGCATCACGACGCAGGATCCGGAGTTGCAGAAGAACTTCGACCCGGTCGAGGGCGGACGCCGGCTCGCGAACTACCTGCGAGTGCTGACGATGGAGGCCCAGACTCTCGCCCGCGCGTGCGGCAAGTCGCACCTGCGCAACCTCGAACCGCAGGACCTCGTCGCGCTGACCATCGAGGCGTCGGCCATGGCTCGGGTGCCCCTGGCCGGAACGACCTGGATTCCGGGACAGCTCTGAGACGCCTCACCCTCGCCCGGCGCCCCGCCGTCGCTGCGACGGTGGGGCCCCGCGGCGTTGTCGCGCGGCGTGCTCGAGGAACACCGCGGTCACCACGCCCGGGATACGGGCCGATCCCGCAGGCAGCGGTCCCAGCACGGCGAGCAGTCGGTCCAGCCGCTGGTAGAGGGTCTGCCGCTGGATCCCGAGTGCCCGCGCCGTCTCGGTCTTGCTCCCCCAGTTGGTCACGTACGCGAGCAACGTCTCGAACAGCTCGCCGTGGCGCTCCCGGTCGCGGCGCAGCAACTCACCGATCTGGTCGTCGACGAAGTCGGCGAGCGTGCCGTCGTCGGGCAGCCCGGTCAACAGCCGCGCCACAGCGTAATCCCGGGCGTCGAACACCGCGCCGTCGCTGTGCTCGCGGTGCAAGGAGCGCGTGGTTCTGGTCTCCGCCATGCATTGCCGGATTCCGTGCCGGTTCCTGGCACCGGGGCCGACCACGACAGACCGAGCGCGCGACGGGCCCCGCACCAGTCTCGACATCAACTGCGCCCGTTCTGTTTCCATCGTGGTCCATCGGTCGAACTCGAGAACCGCCAGATACTCCTTCCCCACCAGTTGGCCGATGTGCGTCCGGCTGGACGCCTCGACGGCGGCCTGCACCATCCCGATCGACACCTCGTCGTCGTACTCCACCAGCAGCGAGAGATAGGCGCTGTCCGCCGCGAGGCCCAGCCGTTCGGCGATCCCGTCGAGCTGCACGAACAGGTCGGAAGGCGGATGGTCCGCTGTCGTGAGGAGGGAGAAGAAGCGCGTGCGCAGTCGTTCCTCCGTTGTCGGCGGCCGGGTGCTGAGCAGCGCGATGGCCAGGATCTCCGGTGCACGCTCGATTCCCGCGCTGATCAGATAGATGTCGGCGTCGTGCGCCGGGAACAGGGTCAACGTCGCGACGACGGTACCGCCGAACGCGACGGGTGCATCGAATGCGGTGACCGCGTCGTGCGCGAGCACGGGTCCGGCCCGGCCGATCGACTCACCCGACATCGACCTCAACGTCACCTCGGAACGCGTTTCCCGGCTCAGCGCCGCGAGGATCGCGTCCACCGCTGCGGGTTCCTCGATCGACGCGGACAGCACCCGCGACATCCGGTCCGCAATCTGCAGTCTGCGTAGTGAGGAGTCGGAGAGCTGGCTGTTGATGCTCTCGCAGATCTGCACGAACGGCACCCGATGACGCAGGAGAACTACGGGAAACCCGATCTGCTCGGCATGTTCGATCAGCGGCGCCGGAATGGTCCCGAGCTGCTCCGTGGGCTCGACGGCGAGACCGGCGACGTCGGCCGCGACGAGGGTGTCGACGTAGTCCTTCAACTCGTCTCCCGAACAACCGACCAGGTTGACGCCCTCCATGAGGATCAGCTCACCGCCCCTGAGTAGTGGGGCGATGTCGATCTGCTCGGTCGCGTGCACCCAACGGATGTTGCGGTGGACGGCACCCGCGGCGGCGACGAACTTCGGCCGCGCCGCGAACAGGTACACGTCGTCCAGGGCCTCACGAAGATCCATGACGACATTTTGTCCACCGCGTGTTACGTGCGACTTACATTGCGTAACGTCCCGCGAAACAGTCGACGCGCAGGCTCGTGACCGTAGGTAACCAAGCCTCCACGTTCGGGATTCCCGGGCGTCGTCATCGAGGGAGTCCACCGTGAGTGCAACCACCCACGACGTCGAGGAATCGTTGCAGCCGATACCCGAAGGCCAACGCACGACGCACCTGTCCGGTCAGTTCTGGATCTGGGCGGGCGCCAACATCGCCCCGATCAACTGGGTGCTCGGGGCGCTGGGGATCAGCATGGGTCTGGGGCTGGCCGACACCCTCACCGTTCTGGTCCTCGGCAATCTGATCGGCATGGCCGTCTTCGGGCTGTTCGTCCTGCTCGGCCAGCGCACCGGAACCACCGGGATGCTCCTCGGACGATCGGTGTTCGGCCGACGCGGCAACTACCTCCCGTCGGCGATCCAGGCAGTCGTCGTCATCGGCTGGTGCGCCGTCAACACCTGGATCGTGCTCGACCTGGTCATGGCCCTGTTCGGTGAACTCGGCTGGGTCGATCCGGCCGCGTCCAACGTCGGCTGGAAGATCGGCGTCGCGTTCGTCATCATGGCGATCCAGGTGGCCGTCTCGATGGCCGGCTACAAGGCCATTTCAGCCTTCGAACGCTGGACGGTGCCGCCGACGGTGGTCGTTCTCGTGCTGATGTCCGTGGTCGCCTGGTTCCAGCTCGACATCGACTGGAGCTACGCAGGTCCGGAAGGCACTGCCCTGAGCGGCACCGAGCGGATCGTCGCGATGTCCGGGGTGATGACGGCGATCGGCATCGGCTGGGGACTGACCTGGCTGACGTACGCCGCGGACTACTCCCGGTTCGTCAGCACGAGCGTGCCGCGGAAGAAGCTGTACCTTGTGAGCGCGCTCGGGCAGTTCATCCCGGTCGTGTGGCTCGGAGTCCTCGGCGCGACCCTGGCGACGAAGAACGGATCGGTCGATCCCGGGCAGTTGATCGTCGAGAACTTCGGCGCAATGGCCATCCCCGTGCTGTTGTTGGTGCTGCACGGCCCCATCGCCACGAATGTGCTCAACGTCTACAGCTTCAGCGTCGCCGCACAGGCTCTCGACATCAAGGTCGGTCGCCGCAAGCTCAACCTCGTCGTCGGCGTGCTGGCCCTGGCCGCCGCAGTGTTCTTCGTCTTCCAGGAGGACGCCGCTCAGACTCTCGACTCGTGGCTGGTCGGCGTCGTCGGCTGGGTCGCGACGTGGGGCGCGATCATGCTGGTGCACTACTACGTCTTCGAGCGCCGGACCCGACGCTTCGATCACCTCTTCGATGCGGTGGGCTCGAAGCGTTTGCCCGACGTGAACGGCAAGGCCCTGTTCGCCTTCGCGGTAGGGGTGGTCTGCACCTGGATGTTCCTCAACGGCGCGGTGCCGGCGCTGCAGGGGTTCGGGTCGCGCGCATTGGGCGGATTCGACGTCTCGTGGCTCGCGGGCAGCGTCGCCGCCGGCCTCACCTACTACCTTCTCGCCCGAAAATCACACAAGCAGTGGATCATTCGTCAACAGGAAGTCCAGGCGACGACGGCACCCGACAACGCTCCCGCGCCCCTTGCACCCACCGCCTGACACCCGTCCCGCCGCCCCCGCCCGATCCGAATCAGGAAGTCACATGGGAATCTTCATCCGCAACGCACACGTCATCACCATGGACGGCATCACGGGCTCCGGGCCGGTGGTGCGCAGCATCCGCATCGAGGACGGCGTCATCACCGCGATCGGGTCCGATCTGCACCCGGTCGACGGCGACCGGGTGATCGATGGACGGGATCGGCTGGTGTCGCCCGGATTCGTCAACGCGCACACCCACTCCTGGGAGATGTTCTACAAGGCGCGATACGACAATCTGCCGCTCGAACTATGGCTGGCACAGGCCTACCCGGTCCTCGGGGACAGCCGCGTCGAGCCCGAACTCGTGCGCCTGCGCAGCACGCTCTTCGCCATCGAGTCCCTCAAGGCCGGCGTCACCACCGTCGTCGACGACGTGCTCGAGAATCCCGGCCAGGACTGGGCGCAACTTTCCGCGGTGTTCGACGCATACGAGGAGATCGGCATCCGCGCCAACATCTCCGGGCACGTCATCAGCAAGCCGTACCTCGATACGCTGCCGTTCGCGGCCGAGTACCTGCCCGAGTCGATCGTCACCGAGCTGCGGTCCCGGTCGGTACCCACGGCCGACGAGTACCTCGACTTCAGCCGCAAGGCCTTCGAGCAGTACCACGGCTGGGGCGACGGACGGTTGCGCTACATGGTCGCGCCGTCCGCGCCGCAGCGGTGCGGAGAGGACGTCCTCGTGGGGGCCACCGAGCTGGCGCGCCGATACGGCGCCGAATGCCACATCCACGTCCTCGAAACCAAGACCCAACTCGTCACCGGCACCGAGATGCACGGGAAGTCACTCGTGTCGTACATGCACGAGATCGGCGCGCTGTCCCCCAACACGACACTGGCGCACGGCATCTGGCTGACCGAAGATGACATGGCGATGGTCGCCGATGCGGGAACGTCGATCTCGCACAATCCGATCTCGAACCTCAAACTCGGCTCCGGAATCGCGGCGTGGCGCAAGCTGCGCGACGCAGGAGTCAACCTCGGGCTGGGCACGGACGGCTGCTCGAGCAGTGACTCACCGCGGATGCTCGACGTCGTCAAGACCGCCGCTCTCCTGCACAAGGTGACGACACCTGATTTCACGGCATGGCCACGCGTGGACGAGGTACTGCGCGCCGGCACGATCGACGGCGCCCGCACCGCGGTGTTGCAGGACACCGTCGGGTCGATCGAGGTCGGAAAGCAGGCAGACCTGGTGATCTACGACCTCGAGACGATGGCGTTCACGCCCCGGCAGAAGCTCGACCATCAGCTCGTCTATTCGGAGAACGGTTCCTCGATCGAGACGGTCATCGTGGCCGGCCGTGTCGTCGTGGACGGCGGCGAGGTCACCACCGTCGACGAAGCGGCGGTCCGCGCCGAACTGAACGAGCGGCTCGCCGACATCATCGCGTGGCAGGACCGGCTGGACGCGGACAACAGCGTGCTCACCGGCGCTCTGACCCGGATGTACAACCGCGCGATGAGCGCCCCCGCCCCGATCGACAGGTTCAGCGGCGACGAACGCGCCTGGCTCGTCTAGCTCGGCACTGCGCCCCGTCCACTGCCAGTGGACGGGGCGCTACTGTGGGGCAATGAGTCCGACCGAGCGCCCCGTGCACCGCGACACCACCGAGCGGGAGGTGCCGGCCGACACCCCGACGGGCGTCGATCTCGAGCGCGTCATCGCCGCACAGGTCCGCAAGCTGCGCCTGGCGAGCGGGTTGTCGGTGGGCGACATGGCCGCCAAGGTGGGCATCTCCAAGGCGATGCTGTCCAAGATCGAGAATGCGCAGACGTCATGCAGCCTGTCGACGCTCGCCCGCCTGGCGGTAGGACTGGACGTCCCGGTGACATCACTGTTCCGCGGCGCCGACACCACGCGCGACGCGGTGTTCGTCGAGTCCGGCAGCGGAGCGGTGATCGTGGGCCGCGGCACCCGCGTCGGCCACCACTACGAACTCCTGGGCGCGCTGCGCGGGCAGCACAAGCGCCTCGAACCGGTGCTCGTCACGCTCACCAACGCCAGCGAGGTGTTCCCGCTCTTCCAGCACCCCGGCACCGAGCTGATCTACATGCTCGAGGGCGAGATGGTCTACGGCCACGGGGAGAGCGAGTACCGGCTGAAGCCCGGCGACTCGCTGCTGCTCGACGGTGAGGGACTGCACGGCCCGAACGCGCTGGTCCAGCTACCCATCCGCTTCCTCGCCGTCACCGCATATCCCGACAACCACCAAGAGTGACGACCGCACGAACTTTCATTTGAGTTGAAATCTCAGCGAAGGTAAGCCTATGCTCACCGGCGCATCGTCGTCGTGTCGAAAGGCCCCTCCATGAGATTCGCTCGATCACGGACCGCCCGCCGGTCCGCCCTGTTGTCCGGCCTCGTGGCCGCGGCCGTCGCACTCACCGGCTGCAGTTCGAGCGAACCGGAGGCAGCGCCGGGCAGCACCGACTTCGAGACGGTCACGATCGAGCACGCCCTCGGCACGGCGGTGATCACCGAGCAGCCCGAGCGGATCGTCACGCTGGGCCAGGGCTCCGCGGAGACCGCGATCGCCCTGGGCACCGTGCCGGTGGGCATCGAGGCGTACGAGTGGGGCAGCGACGACACCGGCTACCTCCCGTGGATCCACGACGCGGTCACCGAACGCGGTGCGGAGTTGCCGGTGCAGTTCACCGGCGGCAGCGAGATCGACATCGAGGCCGTCGCCAAGCTCGATCCGGACCTCATCCTCGCGCCGTGGTCGGGCGTGACGCAGCAGCAGTACGACGCACTGAGCGCCCTCGCCCCCACCGTCGCGTACGCCGAGAAGGCCTGGACGACCACGTGGGAGGACCAGATGAAGGTGATCGGCAAGGCGATGGGCAAGTCCGCCGAGGCCGACCAGGAGATCGCAAAGGTCAAGGCGCAGTTCGCCGCTGCCACCGCCGCGCATCCCGAGTACGCGGACGTCTCGTTCTCCTACATCTACAACACCGGCCTGGCCACCCTCGGCGTGTTCTTCCCCGACGAGCAGCGCGTCGCGATGGTGCGCGCCCTCGGCCTTCAGGTCGACCCGATCGTGAACACCCTGCCCGAGACCGACGGCACCGACTCGGCGGTGATCGGCCTCGAGAACGCGAACCTGCTGAAGGACTCCGACCTGCTGTTCACGTTCTACTCCGACCCGGCCAACCGCGCCGAGACCGAGGCTCAGCCCGTCTACGCGCAGATCCCCGCCGTCGCCCGCGGGTCCGTTGTCGCGCCGACGAACCAATCGTTCGTCACCGGATCGTCGATCATCAACCCGCTGACCGTCCCGTGGACGCTCGAGCGCTACGTCCCGATGATCGACGAGGCGATCGCCAAGCTCGACCAGCCCGCGGCGACCAACTAGTCAGGCACCGTCACGATCGGATGCTCCGCCGTCGCGCTCGGCCTTGAACCGGTTCCACTCGCTGCGGAGCATCCGGTTGTCGATGATCCACCCCATGTAGTCCCGCATGTTCAACACGCGAATGTGCGCCGGCCCCTGCGGATCGGTGTGCGCGAGGGCCTCCGTTGCCAGGCGGCGCTGGTTCTCCAGGTACGCGTGCTCGTTCTCGAGGAAGCCGCCCCACACGTCCGAATCCATTGCGTAATAGTGGGTTCGGTCGCGCGGTCTGCGAATCAGCTTGACGAAGCCGCGATCGATCAGCCGCCGCACATAGGTCGACACCGACCCGCGACTGGCATCCAGTCGGGTCGCGAGCTCCTCGGCCGTCACCCCGGGCGACTCGTCGATGAGCAGGTATCCGGCGATGCGGCCCTCGATCCGGGACGCTCCAACCGACTGCCAGTAGTCGGCGAACCGCTCGACGAACCACCCCGAGAAGTCCTCACCGGTCGCGGGACCTCCGCCGTCGGTGTTGCCGCCCTCGCTCATGCCCGCCTCGAAACCCCGTCACTCGCACAACCCTGCCGACGAACATTATGCCGACGCGAAGGCATACGACGACAACACGACCGTTGTCCGCCGCATGACGACGGACAACGGTCGTGTGACTCACGGGAGCGGCGCCGCTACGTGCGCTGCTCCGTGGCCGCGACCCGACTGGCCAGCACCTCGGCGGCATCCGCGACGGCGGTCGGATCCACCGGGCCCGAACCCGACACCGTGACGGCAATCGTCTCGGTGACGTACGCGGTCTCGCCGTGCTCTGTGACGTCGAGGCCCTCGTGCTCGTCCTCCGGCCGCACCCGCAGACCCAGCGTGGCCTGAATACCCTTCGCGATGATCCACGTCACCGCGAACGAGTAGGCAAGCACCACAACGACTGCCAGCGCCTGCTTACCCAGGAGACCGAAACCCCCGCCGTAGAACAGTCCGGAGACACCGTTGGGGGCATCCTCGGTGGCGAGCAGGCCGATCAGCAGCGTGCCGAGAATGCCGCCGACCAGGTGGATACCGACGACGTCGAGGGCGTCGTCGTAGCCGAGGCGGAACTTGAGCGACACCGCGAAGCAGCACAGGCCACCTGCGGCCGCACCGATCAACAGGGCCCCGATCGGGGACACCGCGCCACACGCCGGCGTGATCGCGACCAGTGCCGCGATGAGACCGGACGCCGCACCGAGCGACGTCGGCCGCCCCTCACGCAGACGCTCCACCAGCAGCCACCCGCAGATGCCGGCACACGCGGCCGTCACGGTGTTGAGGACCACGACGGACGCCGCGTTGTCGGCAGCCAGGGCCGAACCACCGTTGAAGCCGAACCAGCCGAAGAGCAGGATGCCTGCGCCCAGCAACGTCAACGGAAGATTGTGCGGTCGCGGCATGTTCGGGAAGGCGTGACGCTTCCCCAGCACCAGCACCATGGCCAGCGCCGCGATACCGGCGTTGATGTGGACCGCCGTGCCACCCGCGAAGTCGATGGCCCCCAGCTTGTTCGCGATCCAGCCGCCGATCACGCTGCCGTCGTCGGAGTCGAACGCGAATACCCAGTGCGCCACCGGGAAGTACACGAGCGTGACCCACAGGCCGGCGAACAGCAACCAGGAACCGAACTTGATGCGATCGGCCAGTGCACCCGAGATGAGGGCGACGGTGATGGCCGCGAACAGCATCTGGAATCCCGCCACCAGAGCGGGCGGCAGACCGGGCTCGGCGGCCGGTTCGAGGAGCTGTCCGAGGCCGACGAACTCGAAGGGATCGCCGAGAATACCCAAGCCGCCCAACGAGTTACCGAGAACCGTGGAGTAGCCGAAGAGCACCCACAGCACACCGACGACGGCGAACGAGCCGAACGTCATCATCATCATGTTGAGCGAGTTGCGAATGCTCACCATGCCGCCGTAGAAAAGCGCGAGCCCGGGGATCATCAACGCAACAAAAGTGAACGCCGCCAGTAACCATGCGGTATCGGCGGCCGCGAGTGCCTGCTCCATATCTGCCCACCCTTGTGTCGGCCCGTCTTACACGGGGAATCGAGGTCATCCGAGAGTGAACGGCGGCTGTAAGGCCTGCAAGTAGCTGCTGTGAACAGTGCGTAACAGGGTTCGCACAGCATTCAGGGGTTGCGTCTGTTTCACTTCATGCAACACTGTCCATCATCAAGAAACCACTGGGATCGGAGGTCGGAGATGGCAGGCAACGCGACGGAGCGCGCACGGATCGTGATCGTGGGCGGGGGACTGGAGGGACTGGCGATCGCGTGGCAACTCGCCGAACGCGGCGAGTCCGACGTGATGGTGCTCGAACGGGACACCCTCTGCGCCGGGATGACCGGCAAGTCGAGCGGAATCGTTCGGTGCCACTACGGAGTTCCGTCCTTGGCGGCGATGGCGTGGTACGGCGTCGAGGTGTTCACCCGCGCCGAGGAGATCTTCGGAACCGACATCGGATTCCGGCAGACCGGGTACATCGTCGGCGTCGACGAGGACAACCTGACGCCGCTGCACGCCAATGTCGAGATGCATCGCGGACTGGGGGTGCCCGTCGACCTGATCGACGCCGACACCGTCCGATCGCTTTGGCCCGGAATCCATCTCGACGACTTCGCCGGCTTCGCGTACGAACCGCTCGGCGGACACGGCGACGCCTACATGACCGGCATGGCGTACGGCACCCGCGCTCGAGCACTCGGAGTGCGCATCCGGCAGTCCACCGACGTCGTTCGACTCGTGAGCGACGAACTCGGCGGCGTGCGCGGCGTCCTGTGCGACGACGGCACCGAGATCCTGTGCGACACCGTCGTACTCGCGACCGGCGTGTGGAGCCCTGCCCTGGCCTCAACCGTGGGCGTGCACCTGCCGATCCGCGCGCAGCGCGAGCAGTTGGTGCTCGTGGACCAGGGAGAGCCGACCCCCGACGTCCCGACGTTCTCGGATCTGGTGAACCTGCAGTACATTCGACGCGAACCGAACGGTCATCTACTGGTCGGCAACAGCGACCACTCGGCACCCGAGATCGCCGACCCGGACGCCTACCTCAACCGTGCGACCGACGGCTTCGTCGAGACCGCGATCGGCAAGCTCGACCGGATCCTGCCCGGCATGCCGGATCCGCGACTCGCGTCGTCGTACGCGGGTTGCTACGACATCACCCCCGACTACAACCCGATCATCGGGCCCTCCCCCGTCGACGGACTGTTCCTGGCCGTCGGGTTCAGCGGCCACGGATTCAAGATCTCCCCCGCCGTCGGCCGCCTGGCCACCGACCTCCTGCTCGACGGCATCAGCAGCGATGCCGCGGTGGACGGAAACGACTTCCGCTACAGCCGCTTCGACGAGGGCAAGCCCCTGGTCAGCCTGCACCCGTACGCCGGGGCCGGCGAGATGCGCTGATCCGCTCGGCCGAATGTCAGCGCACCGCGGCGAACACGCCGGTGCCGCCATCCCATTCGCCGAGCAGTGCCGGGCCGTCCGGCTCACCCTGGGCCGGCCGGTGATGCACGACGACGGTGACCTCGCCCGCCTCGATCACGGTGTCGGTGCCGTCGGCGACGACTCGAACGTCCGTGACGGCCGGCGTCCGGCCATCGGCCGAACCGGTGCCCCGTACGTGGGCGGTGCCGTCGATCTTCTCGGGCTCGGCGCCGTCGACGTGGACGAACTGATCGGCCTCGCGACCGCCCTCGTGCACGGTGGCCAGCAACTGCTGCACATAGACCGGGTCGGTGGTCGCGTCGTACACGTAACGGCGACCGAGCACGGAGTGATCCATCTCGCCGACGAGGCGCGCGCCGGGCAGTGCCGCCGACCGATACGTCAGCGGCACTTGGTACACCGCGCCGTCGGCGTCGCGCACCAGGTGCGTCTCGATGCCGACCTCACCGTCCGGGTCGTCGAATCGGTACGCCCCGATCGGCTCGATCGTGGGCGTCTCGCCGGAGTAGTACGGCGCGGACGGAAGCCACGCCGCGATCAGTTCCGGTTTGGTGGGTGAGAGCTGTGCCGCGTAGAGGAGGGCCATGCCCCGATGTTAACCGCCGAGAACCTCACAGCCCCGAAACGCCGAATGTCACATGCGTTCAGTCCAACTGAACGCATGTGACATTCGGCCACACATACAGAGAGCGGGGAGAGCTACGCCAGGATGTCGTGGCGGACGATGGTCTCGTCACGGCCCGGGCCGACGCCGATGCACGAGATGCGCGCACCCGACAGCTCCTCGAGCCGCAGCACGTAGTTCTGCGCAGCGACCGGCAACTCCTCGAAGGTGCGAGCCCCCGAGATGTCCTCCGACCAGCCCGGCATCTCCTCGTAGATCGGCTTGGCGTGGTGGATGTCGGTCTGCGTCATCGGCATCTCGTCGACGCGCACACCGTCCACGTCGTACGCGACACAGATCGGGATGGTCTCCAGGCTCGACAGCACGTCGAGCTTGGTGAGGAAGAAGTCGGTGATGCCGTTGACGCGGGTCGCGTAACGGGCGATCACGGCGTCGAACCAGCCGGTGCGGCGGGCGCGACCGGTGGTGACACCGACCTCGCCGCCCTTGACGGCCAGGTACTCACCGAACTCGTCGAACAACTCGGTCGGGAACGGGCCCGAGCCGACGCGCGTGGTGTAGGCCTTGAGGATGCCGAGGACCGTCTCGATCTTGGTGGGGCCGATACCGGAGCCGACCGAGGCGCCACCGGACGTCGGGTTGGACGACGTCACGTACGGGTAGGTGCCGTGATCGACGTCGAGCAGCGTGCCCTGCGAACCCTCGAGCAGCACGGTCTCGCCGCGCTCGAGCGCCTCGTTGAGCTGCAGACGGGTGTCGGCGATCCGGTGCTTGAAGCCGGCGGCCTGCGTCAGGACCTCGTCGACCACCTGCTGCGGGTCGAGGGCCTTGCGGTTGTAGATCTTGACGAGCACCTGGTTCTTGAACTCCAGGGCTGCCTCGACCTTCTGGGTGAGGATCTTCTCGTCCAGGACATCGGCCACGCGGACACCGACACGCGCGATCTTGTCCTGGTAGCAGGGTCCGATACCGCGACCCGTGGTGCCGATCTTCTTGGCACCGAGGAAACGCTCGGTGACCTTGTCGATGGCCACGTGGTACGGCATGATGAGGTGCGCATCGGCGCTGATCAGCAGCCCGCTGGTGTCGACGCCGCGCTCCTCGAGGCCCGCCAGTTCCTGCAGCAGAACGCCCGGATCCACCACGACACCGTTGCCGATCACATTCGTGACGCCCGGCGTGAGGATGCCCGACGGAATGAGATGCAGCGCGAACTTGTCGCCATTCGGAAGGACCACGGTGTGGCCGGCATTGTTGCCGCCCTGGTACCGCACTACCCACTGCAGGCGTCCGCCCAGTAGATCGGTAGCTTTGCCCTTACCTTCGTCGCCCCACTGGGCACCGATGAGGACGATTGCCGGCATTTCCCTGTCTCCTACGGTCGACGTACAGCCTTGAACGGCTGCATGGTTCCTGCCGTGGTGTAGGCAGTGGCCGGACGCACAGTCTAGCCGAGACCGACCATCGTCCAGCCCACTAGGTGTCCCGGTGTGCCCGAAGCCGGCTTCCGAGCGCCCCGACTGTTTGCAGCGGCCGCGTGAGTTCGGGTAGACATCGAAATGCCCTTGCGTGCGGTGGTCGCGTCGTGCTCGCCCACCCTCCGCAACGCCACGATCCGAGGCGCAGCGTCGGAGACAAGCAAGGAGTGTCATGGTTCCCGTAGTGCTCAAGTGCGGCAATGCGCCGCTACCGCTGGCGCTGCGGTCGCTCGACGTCCTGAACGTCCCGGCCCTGCCGGACAAGGACGATTTCGACGAGGCCTTCGCCAAGATCGAGACGAGCGAGAGGCCGCGCCTGATCGTCGTGGGCGACGACGCCGCCCTCGCGGCCGCGCTGACCCGACTGATGCGCACCGACCGCTTGCACGTCGAGCTCGCGTACGTCGCCGAGGAGCGGACGGACGCCACCCACGCCTACGGCCTGCGCACTGGTTCCAAGGCCGCCGCGATCGCCGTGTCGGGCGTCGCCCGACCGATACCGCTGATCCGCGACGACGCCGGCATCGCGCTCGTCGGTGAGGCCCGCATCTACGGCTCCGAGCACGCCGGCGAACTCGTCGGCGAGGCGTACGTCGACGACGCCCGGCTCTTCTCGGGCACCGTGCCCGGCATGCGCATCGTGCCCACCCCCGAACTTCCCGGCCTGCGCGCCACCGTCGACAAGCGTCGCTGGTTCGGCGGTCACCGCTGGCTGACCGGCCGCGCCGTCCAGCTCGGCTCCCCCGCCGCCGTGCTCACCCGCGACGGCGTCCGCACCCCGCGCCCGGTCAAGCGTTCGACGTTCTACCGCCACGACCAGGACTGGCTGCTCGTCTACGGCTCCTGAGCCGTCCGCGCCTGGATACTGGGGGCATGTACTCCGACGCGCGACCCCGCAGCCTCGTCCGACCGAGCCCGGTATTCCTGGGCATCGTGGCGATCGCGGCGGTCGGCGGCGTCCTCGCGTGGCGGGCCACGGGCAACGAGGCGTCGGGTCGGATCGGCGTGTTCCTGCTGGTCGTCGCGGGCTGGGTCGTCACCCTCTGTCTGCACGAGTTCGCGCACGCGTTCGTCGCGTGGCGAAACGGCGACCACGACGTCGTGATGCGGGGCTACCTGACGCTCGACCCGCGCAAGTACACCCAGCCGCTGCTGTCGATCGGATTGCCGGTGCTCTTCCTGGCGCTCGGCGGCATCGGCCTGCCCGGCGGAGCCGTCTACCTGCAGACCGGACTGATGTCGCCGCGGGCGCAAACCCGCGTCAGCCTCGCCGGACCTGCGGTGAATGCGGTGGCGGCAGCCGTACTGTTGGTGATCATCCGACTGTTCGGCATGGACGGCGATCACCAGGTGTTCTGGTGGGGCCTGAGTTTCCTGGCGTTCCTGCAGGTGATGGCGACGGTCCTGAACCTGCTGCCGGTCCCCGGCCTCGACGGCTACGGCGCCCTGGAACCGCACCTGAAGCCGAGCACGCGGGCGTCGCTCGACAAGGTCAAGCCGTTCGGCCTGCTCGTGCTGATCGCGCTGCTGTTCGTGCCACAGATCAACACCGTCTTCTTCGATGCGATCTACTCGCTGTTCGAACTGTCCGGTGTGCCCGACGTCTACGCGATGTTCGGCAACTACCTCATGCAGTTCTGGCGCAGCTGATCCGCCGGATCGGTTGGGCGTGACCGCGCCGGCCCCGATCGGTTCCTGATCGAGGCCGGCCGGTCACATGGCATGACCCAGACGCCCCCGTCCGAGCCTGAGAAGCAACAGCGCGAGCGTGTGCCCCTCCGGCCCCAGGTCGTCGAAACGCGACAACACCCTCATTTCTCGGGTGTGCACCAAGCGGGTGCCGCCGCCGAGCATGCGTACCTCACCGATCAGACGGGAGAGTTCGGTGCGCTGCTGAATCGCCGCGAGAATCTGTGCGTCCAGGCGATCGATCTCGCTGCGAAGCTGCTCGATGTCGACGTCCGATCGACGGTCTGCCGAGGGGGTGGCCGACATGTTCGTTACCTGTGCGCTGGTCATGCCGTAAACGCTAGGTACGCGTCCGCGTAGGCACGTAGGTAGTTCACTACCCGATCTCGAACAGGCCGCGTGAACCCGGCATCACCGCAGGTAGGAGACCCAGCCGTGGACGTCGTCGGAGCGCAGCGCCGCTGCGTGCCGCTTGCGCAGCACCTCGCACACGGGCCCCGTCGCGCCGTCCCCGACCGCGCGCCCGTCCACCTCGACCACCGGCGCCACCCCGGCCGACGTCCCGGTGGCGAACACCTCGTCGGCGATGTACAGCTCGGTGAGATCGACGGTCCGCTCCACGACCGGGATCCCCTCCTCCGCGGCGAGGGTGAGCAGCGTGCGCCGGTTGATGCCGTCGAGAATGTCGCACGAGACGTCCGGGGTGATCAGCGTGCCGCCGCGGACCAGGAAGATGTTGGCCGCGCTCAGCTCGCACACGTGCCCGGCCCCGTCGAGGAAGATCGCATCGTCGTACCCGGCGTCGATCGCACCCTGCTTGGCCAGCACCGAGTTGACATACGCGCCGTTGACCTTGGCCCGCGACGGGATCGCATAGTCGGGGATGCGACGCCACGTGCTGGTCCCCAGCCGCATCCCGTCCTGCGGCACGATCGGCACGGCGTCGTAGACGAACATCGAGACCACGGTGTGGCAGCCCCGCACCCGGGTGCCCGGAATCGACTCGTCGACGTGCACGGTTGCGCGGACGAAGACGTCGGACGTCGGTGCGTTCGCGGCGACGAGTTCGGTGGCCGCGGCGACGAACCGGTCGAAACTCCACTCGTCGGCGAAGCGGTCGATGCCGATGATCTTGCAGGACTCGACGAGACGCCGGTAATGGTCCTGCAGCCGGAACGCGGACCGGGCGCCGCCGTCGACGTGCACCGGGAACACCGTGTACACGCTGAGGCCGTACAGAATCGCCGAAGTCGCGACCCCGAGCGTCGCCTCCCGGGCCGGGACGAGTCGATCACCGAAATACACGTGCGGATGCGGATCAGCCATGCCGGGATCGTAGAGAAAGCCGCCGCGCGCCGACAGCGAGTTTCGGCGCGGAGGCTACGTCGCGTTGAGCCGTGCGACGTCCCGGGCCGCGGACCCCAGTGCCCGACGCAGGGTGATCGGCGTCAGCACCTCGACGCCCGGGGCGAGGGTGAGCAACTGGTCCACCGCGACGTCTTCGGCCTCGAGACGCAGATCGACGGTCACCCAGCCCTGTTCGTCCGGATCGGACGCCTCCACCCGCGCCGCCTCCTCTCCCACCACCGACCGCAGCCGCCGCCATGCACGCGGCGACAGGCGGACCCGACACGGAAAGCGGAGCAGCGCCCGGTCGAACTCGGCCGTCGACTGCGCCCACCACGCGGACAGGTCGAACCCGTCGGGCCGCCGGACCGGATCGGGGAGCACGGTGGCGGCGTCGATGCGGGACACCCGATACGACAGCGTCCGGTCGCGGTGCCGCGCCACGAGATACCAGACGCCGGCCTTCGCGACCAGGCCGAGGGGGTCGAGGGTGCGCATGCTGTCGCCGCCCCGGCGGCGGTATCGGATCACCAGTCGTCGGCCCTCGAAGACGGCGGATGCGACCGCCGGCAGGTACTCGCCCGACGGCGCCGATTCGAACCAGCCAGGAGCATCCACGTGCAGTCGTTCGCGCCACAGCAGGGCGCCGGCCCGGAGCGGAAGCGGCAGCGCCCCCAGCAGTTTCGACTCCGCGCGCGCCGTCACGTCGCCGAGTCCCAAATCCTGCGCGACGCCCGGGATGCCGAGCAGCATCAGCGCCGACGTCTCGGCCCCCGTCATACCGGACAGCTTGGACTGCCAGCCGTCGAGCAGCCGGATCCCGCCGCCGGGCCCGCTCTCGGTGTACAACGGCACGCCCGCCGCCTGCAGCGCCGCGACGTCGCGGTACACCGTCCGGACCGAGACGTCGAGTTGCTCCGCCAGGCGCGCGGCGGTGGTCCCGGGCCCGCCCTGCAGGCGCAGCATGAGGTCGAGCAGCCGACTGGATCGCACGCACCCAGCCTACGAAAAATCACTGACAGCAGATGTCAGTGATGGTTGTGCACACTCGGTGCATGACAACTTGGCAGGAATTCGGCGACGCGGCCCCGGCGCTCGCGGAGGCCGTCCGGGCGCGGCTGACCGCGCACAAGCACCACGTCCTGGCGACGCTGCGCGCCGACGGTTCACCGCGGGTGAGCGGCACCGAGGTGGAGATCTTTCGCGGACTGCTGGTCCTCGGTTCGATGCCGGGCGCGCGGAAGGTCCGGGACCTGCAACGAGATCCGCGCTACTCGCTGCACTCGAATCCGGGTCACCACACGATGGAAGGCGGTGACGCCAAGATCTCCGGACGCGCCCGCGAACTGACCGGCGCCGAGAAGCGGGCGATCCTCGACTCTTACCCGCAGAACCCCGGCGACGACGCGCAGATCTTCGAACTCGGCGTCGACGAGGTGGTGCTGACCACGGTGTCGGACGACCGCCTGCACGTCGACCTCTGGCGGCCCGGCGCCGACGTCACGAGGATCAGCCGGTGAGCGCCCCGGACCTCACAGGGAAGGTCGCACTGGTCGCCGGCGCGACGCGCGGGGCGGGACGGGCGATCGCGGTCGAGTTGGCCCGGGCGGGCGCCACCGTCTACGCGACCGGCCGCAGCAGCAGGGTGGCCGGCCGGTCCGAGATCGGCCGGCCCGAAACCATCGAGGAGACCGGCGAACTCATGGCCCGCGCCGGCGGGAACGGGGTCGCGCTGCGCGTCGACCACCTCGAACCCGATCAGGTGCGCGCCCTGATCGACCGGATCGACACCGAGCACGGGCGCCTCGACATCCTGGTCAACGACATCTTCGGCGGCGACCGGTACGCCCAGTTCGGCACCACGCTGTGGGAGCACGACCTCGACGGTGGCCTGCGCATGCTGCGGATGGGCATCGACACCCACGTGATCACCAGCCACTTCGCGCTGCCGCTGCTGATCCGCCGGCCCGGCGGTCTGGTCGTCGAGATGACCGACGGCACCGCGGACTACAACGTCGCGTACCGGCACCACGTCGGCTTCTACTACGACCTGGTCAAGGCGTCGGTGCAGCGGATGACCACCGCGCAGGCGTACGAGATGGCCCCACACGGCGGCGCGGCGGTCGCGGTGACCCCGGGGTGGCTGCGGTCGGAGATGATGCTCGAGGTCTTCGGCGTCACCGAGGACAACTGGCGCGACGCCCTCGCCCGGGTGCCGCATTTCGCGATATCGGAGTCGCCGACGTTCGTGGGCCGAGCAGTCGCGGCACTGGCCACCGCACCCGACGCGGGCGGCTACAGCGGCCAGGTCGTCTCGAGCGGACAACTGGCGCAGCGCTACGGCTTCACCGACATCGACGGCTCCCGTCCCGACTGCTGGCGGTACCTCGTCGAGGTGCAGGATCGCGACCTACCGGCGAACACCGACGGCTATCGCTGATCCCATCACCACGTGAGGTCCTCCTGGCAACGGGATCCCTCGACACCCGACTCGACCTGGACGGTGGCGTGGCTGAGGCCGTGCGCGTCCAGCACGGTCTTGGCCGCCGTCAGCACCCGCTGCGAATCGGAATCGGTCGCGAGATGCACGGTCGCGACGTCCATGCCGGTGGTCAGCGTCCACACGTGCAGGTCGTGGACGTCCGAGACGCCGGGCACGGCACGCAGGTCGGCACGGACCGCATCGACATCGACGTTGGCGGGTGAGGCCTGCGTGAGGATCCGCAGCGCCGAGCCCGCGAGCTTGAGCGCGCGCGGGACGACCCACAGGGAGATCAGCACACCGACGACGATGTCGGCGTACGTCCAGTTGAACAGCACCAGCGCGGCGCCGGCGATCAGGACGCCGACGCTGCCGACGGCGTCGGCGAGCACCTCGAGATACGCACCCCGCACGGCGAGCGAATCCTTGGCGTCGGCGCGCAGCATGAGCATGACGACGAGGTTGGCGGCCAGGCCCGCGGCAGCGGTGAGCATCAGCGGGACGCCGGGGATGTCGGGGGCGTCACCGATGCGGCCGATGGCCTCGTACATGACGAACACGGCGACGCCGAGCAGCAGGACAGCGTTGGCCATCGCCGTGAGCACCTCGGCGCGGTGCCAGCCGAACGTGCGGGCCGCGGCCTTGGACCCCTGCTTCGCGAGGAGTAGCGCCACCAGGCCCATCGACATGCCGACGACGTCGGTGAGCATGTGACCGGCGTCCGCGAGCAGCGCGAGAGAGCCGATCGCCAGTCCGACGACCACCTCGAGGACCAGGAACGCGAGCAGGATGCCGAGCGCGATCACCATCTTGCGGATGCGCGTGGGCGTCGGACCTACCCCGTTCGCGGCTGCGGTGTTGCCGTGGCTGTGCCCGTGACCGGCTCCCATGATCGACCTCCTCGTCGGTTCGGCCATCATATGCACACATTCGCATATATGAAAGCGGTCAGAGATCCGGGCGGTACGCAGGCTTGGGCACGGTCGGCGGCAGCGTCGCGATCGCCGAGATCCGTTCCAGCCCCGCGACCCGCAGCAGATCGACGATCAGCGAACGGATCTGAGCGAACACGACGGTCGCGGAAATACCCGCGCCCTCGACCAGTTCGGGCTTCATGCCGGACGCCGCGGTCCGCAGCACCCGCGCCGCCTCGGCCTGATCCGGCTGTTCCCCCGGTTCGGCGAGGATCATCCGGCGCAGCACGTCGAGTGCGTGCGAGAGCTTCTCGATCTCGTCGACCAACCGCGGGTCGAGGATCTCGTCGTCGCGCACCAGCGAGAGCGACCGGCGCGAGAGAACGCGAATGTTGCGCATCGCGTTGTCGATCGGGTCGGCTGTCGCGGTGAGTCGCGCCAGTCGGGCGCGAGTACCCCAGTACAGCGGGGAGATCCGGCTGATCTCCTTGCCTCCGGACAGATTGCTGCGCAACGAGTCGATGGCCGACTGCGTCGCGCGGGCCTTGTGCAGCGCCTTCTCGATCGGCTTGGGATCGTTCTCGATGAGACCGTCGGCGACCAGTTGCAGCACCTCGCCGGCGGTACCGAGGATTCCCGCCGCGTCTCGCCTGGCCCGCCGCACCGGATGCGTGGGCACGACCGCGACGACGGCGATCCCCACCAGCCCACCGACGAGCGCATCGACCATGCGCTCGAATCCGGCGGCGTCGCCCGGCGGCAGCAGGGTCGCAACCAGCACCGCGGACGTCCCCGCCTGCATCGAGAAGATGGGGCCGGATCCGATCAGTACGGCCGTCCCCATCGCGAGGGTGACGACGAGCGTGATCTGCCACGCGCCGGTTCCGATCAACGCGATCAGCAGGTCGCCGATACCGATGCCGACGGTGACACCGCACACCAGTTCCACCGACCGGCGCATCCGAGCCCCGAGGGACAACCCCAGCGAGACGACGGCGGCGATCGGCGCGAAGAAGGGCCGGGTGTGCCCGATGACCTCGGTCGCGAACCACCACGCCAGGCCCGCCGCCAGGCCGCACTGCAGAATCGGCAGCGCCGAGGCGCGCAGGCGACGGAAGTTCGCCGCTGCGCGTGCTCGGCCCGCTGCCGGGTCCGGAACGAAGCGGCTAGCCGAGGCCAAGTGCTTCGGCCGCCCGCGGATCACAGTCTTCGAGCAGGTCCAGGCACCGCGCGTACTCGTCGTTCTCGCCGATGGCCTTGGCTGCCTTGGCGAGCACGGCGACACAGCGCAGGAATCCGCGGTTGGGCTCATGGCTGTAGGGGACGGCGCCGAAGCCCTTCCACCCGTTGCGGCGCAACTGGTCGAGGCCGCGGTGGTACCCGGTGCGCGCGTACGCGTACGCCGTGATGGTCTGCCCCTGCTCGAGAGCCGCCTCGGCCAGGTACGCCCACGCGATGGACGCGGTGGGGTACTCGGCTGCGACCTTCGCCGGGTCCTCGTGGTTGAGCAGCGCCGACTCCGCGTCCTCGTCGCCGGGGAGCAGAGTGGGCTGTGGTCCGAGAAGATCACCGAATGACGTCATGGCGTCCATTGTGCCGCCACCGCCCGGATGGCCGATAGGCTGCCCACCAGTTGATCTCGTTCCCGGACCGAGAGGCATCACGTGCACGACCAGAACGACACTCCGACTCGCCCGGCCGCTGGTCCACAGCGCATCGAGCCGACCTCGGATGGCGCGCATGCCCGCCCACGGCAGGGACGGAACCGCGGCTGGATCGTCGCGTCCACGCTCGCCGTGGTCGGCGTCCTGGCTGCGCTCGGCGTGACCGGGTTCGTCATCGCCCGCATCGGCGCACACGACCCCGACGAGTCCCGTGTCCGCGACGCCGTCGACACGTTCGCCCAGGCCCTCGACTCCGGCAACCTCGGCGCACTGCAGTCGTCGACGTGCGGCGCGCTCGCCGACTTCTACCGCGACGTCCCGCCCGCCGAGTTCTCCGGCGTGCACCGCGACGTCGTCGCCCACGGCGGCGTGCCGGTCGTCACGAGCATCGACAGCGTCCAGGTCACCGGCGACGCCGCGATCGCTCAGGTCATCGCACACACCGAGGCCAACCCGTCCGACGCGTCGCCGCGCACGCTCGACCTCGAGCGTGTCGGCGGCACATGGAAGGTGTGCGACCGCGAGTAAGACCCCCGAAACGCGTTTTGCGCACTTATCGCGGTTCCCGGGACCGGAAACCAGCGACAAGTGCGCAAAACGCGAAACAGGGGTGAGGGGTCGCCCCCTCGAGAGCCGGTGACTAGCCGGCGGAGACGGAACGTCCCGCGGACTTGAGGTCGTTGCAGGCCTCGACGACGCGAGCGGTCATGCCGGCCTCGGCCTTCTTGAGGTAGCTACGCGGGTCGTAGACCTTCTTGTTGCCGACCTCGCCGTCGACCTTGAGGACGCCGTCGTAGTTGGAGAACATGTGGCCGACGATCGGACGCGAGAACGCGTACTGGGTGTCGGTGTCGACGTTCATCTTCACGACGCCGTAGCGCAGCGAGTCCTCGATCTCCGACTTCAGCGAGCCCGAGCCGCCGTGGAACACGAAGTCGAACGGCTGAGAGCCGGCGGAGAGACCGAGCTTGGCGATCGCGGCCTCCTGGCCCTCCTTGAGCACCTCCGGCTTGAGGACGACGTTGCCCGGCTTGTAGACGCCGTGCACGTTGCCGAACGTCGCCGCCAGCAGGTACTTGCCGTTCTCGCCCACACCGAGCGCGTCGACCGTCTTCTCGAAGTCCTCGCGCGAGGTGTACAGCTTGTCGTTGATCTCGGCCTCGACGCCGTCCTCTTCACCGCCGACGACACCGATCTCGACCTCGAGGATGATGTTGGCGGCCTTCGACAGCTTCAGCAGCTCCTGGGCGATCTCCAGGTTTTCGTCGATGTGGATGGCCGAGCCGTCCCACATGTGCGACTGGAACAGCGGGTTCTGTCCGGCATTCACGCGCTCCTGCGAGATCGCGAGCAGCGGGCGGACGAAGGTGTCCAGCTTGTCCTTGGGGCAGTGATCGGTGTGCAGCGCGATCGTCACGTCGTACTTGGCGGCGATGACGTGCGCGAACTCGGCGAGCGCGACGGCACCCGTCACCATGTCCTTGACGCCCAGGCCCGAGCCGAACTCCGCGCCACCGGTCGAGAACTGGATGATGCCGTCGCTGCCGGCATCCGCGAAGCCCTTGATGGCCGCATTGATCGTCTCGGACGAGGTGCAGTTGATGGCGGGAAAGGCGAAGGAGTGCTCCTTGGCCCGGCCGAGCATCTCGGCGTAGACCTCGGGAGTTGCGATAGGCACGGCGGCTGTCCTCCATGTGACGGTTCGGGGGCGCGGCCGACTGTGACGGCGCACCGGTGGTCTATGCAGTATGGCAACCCGGACGCGTCCCCGCCTCCCCTGGTGCCGACTCGGTGTCGGCTCACCGACCCGGTGGACTCAGCGGTCTCTCAGCGGCCGCCGGTAGTCTGGTGCGCGTGAATGTGCTGGCAGCCTCGGAGTCCGTGACCACGAATCTGGCATTGCTGCCGGGATTCCTCGATCCAGTGAACCTGCTGAACTCGTTCGGCACCTGGATGTTGATCGGACTCCTGCTGGTCGTCTTCATCGAGTCGGGACTGCTGTTCCCGCTCCTTCCCGGTGATTCCCTGCTGTTCACCGCGGGTCTCATCGCAGCCTCGAAGTCCGCCGAGGTGGAGCCGTTCGCGCCGCTGTGGGTGCTGATGGTGACCATCCCGATCGCGGCAATCCTCGGCGACCAGGTGGGGTACCTCATCGGCGCGAAGGGCGGCTCGGCGCTGTTCAAGTCCGACGATTCGAAGCTCTTCAAGAAGAGCTACATCGACGAGTCGCAGGCGTTCTTCGCAAAGCACGGCCCCGTCACCATCTTCCTGGCGCGTTTCGTGCCGATCGTGCGCACGTACGCCCCGCTCGTCGCGGGCGCGTCGAAGATGAAGTACTCGACATTCATCACCTACAACGTCATCGGCGGCATCGTCTGGGGCGCCGGCGTCACACTGCTCGGCTACTTCCTGGGACAGATCCAGTTCATCGCCGACAACATCGACTACATCTTCATCGGCATCGTGCTGGTGTCGGTACTCCCGATCGTCATCGAGGTCGGCAAGCGCTACCTCGCGTCCCGTAAGGCCCCGAAGAGCCCCGTCAGCGTCGAAGCCACCGAGCCCGTCCCGGCCCCGAACGACCCGACCGCTTGACGATGACCATCGCGGCCGGAACCTTCGGACCGCTCGAATCGGCCGGTCCGGCCATCGTCTGGATCGTCGTACTGACCTTCGTCTTTCTCGAATGCGCACTGATCATCGGGTTGTTCCTGCCCGGTGACTCCATGCTGGTGACCGCGGGCATCGTGCTCGCGACGCACGAGGCCGGCGCGCAGCACACCTGGGCGCTGTCGGCCGGTGCGATGGGTGCCGCGATCGCCGGCAACCAGGTGGGTTACGCGATCGGCAAACGCAGCGGCCACCATCTCGTGGCGCGACGCAACGGCCGGTACGTCAATGCGCGCAACCTGCACAAGGTGAACGTTCTCCTCGACCGGCACGGCTTCTGGGCGGTGCTGGTCGCCCGCTGGATCCCGTGGGTCCGGACGCTGTGCCCGATGGTCGCGGGCGCCGCGAACATGGACCACCGCCGGTACACGATCGCGAGCAGTATCGGCGCCGTCGTCTGGGCACCTGTTCTGCTGCTCATCGGCTACTACTGCGGTTCCCAGCTCGAGCGGGTGCCGTGGCTGATGCCCGTGGTGCTCGGCGCCCTGGTGGCACTGCTCGTGGTGGGCACCGCAGCGGGCGTGTGGGGCTACCGCCGGGAGATGTCGAAGCCGGTCGAGGATGTCGTCGTCGACGACGTCCACCGCTGACGACGTCTCACCGCCGCTTCGGGTAGCCCGCCGCCGACACCAGGTACGCCGACTCCATCAACATCCAGCCGCCGAGCTGCACCGACAGGTCCCGTTCGGCGATGTCCGACGGCTGCACCGACCCGCCGGAGAACGCGGCGATGCCCGAGCCGAGACCGGGAAGCTGCGCGGGGATGCTCCAGTCCTTGCCGAACAGCGGCAGTTCCTCGACCTGGAGCCGGTTCTCCCACGCGGCTTCGGCCGACGCGAGGACCAACTGCGCGGCGAGTTGTCGGGCACGGACATCCTCGGGTGTGTCACCGGGCAACATGAGCGCCACCAACGCCAAATACCTGGCGAGCAGCCCGTTGAACAGTCCACCGTCGCCGCCGCCCCCGCCGCGGATCACCCCGCCCCGGGTGAGCCGCTCGTCGATCGCGTCGACCAGCCGGTGCACCCGGAGCCGGTGACGGGGCGCGCCCATCCGGACCGCCAACTCCGTCTCGAGGCTCAGCACCGTGCCCTGACAGTACGAGTAGAAGTTGCGTTCGATCGCCCCGTCGCCGCGAATACCGTCGAAGATCAGCCCGGTCTCCGGATCGCGGAGCGTCTCGTCGATCCAGTCCGCCATCGACTGCGCCCGCCACAACCGGCCGAGTCGCGCCAGCACCAGCCCGGCCGGACCGTTCGCCGGGGTGTTGAAGAAGTCGGAGTGCTTGCGCCACGGGATTCCGCCACCGGAATCGGGTGACCACGCATCGAACAGTTGCGACTCGAGCGTGACCAGCGCCTTGCGACTGTCGATCAACTGCATCCGCTGCGCGCGTTCGAGCGCGAGCGCGAGCCACGCCATGTCGTCGTAGTAGCTGTTGGTCCAGCCCGACATGTTGCGGAATCGGTGGCCCCTGATGAGTCTTCCGAGGCGGCGCCGGCGTTTCGCGGTGGGGTTGCGTTCTGCGGCATCGACGGTGCAGTTGATGAGATTGGCCTGCCACCAGTAGTGCCAGCTGAGGAACATCCGCTCCCGGCGCACGGCGGGCCACGCCACCACGGCGAGCGAGGTCCCCGGCATCCCCCACACGCGCCGAATGTGCCGGGTGATGACCGCCTCCTCGGCGGCATCCGCCCGGGCAGACCATTCGCGCTGCATGCCTACCGATCTTGCCTGGGCATCGATGCTTTTGCTACAAGACGCGCGGACGCGCAGGTGACGGTGGCTACCAGGCCCGCTCGAGATCCGCGTACTGACGGATCCACGCGTGCATCGCGATGCCCGCCGCGACACCGGCATTGATGCTGCGGGTGGACCCGAACTGGGCGATCGACACCGTCATCGACGCCACCGCATGCCCCTTCTCGGTGACACCCGGCCCCTCCTGCCCGAACAGCAGCAGACAGTTCCGCGGCAACTCGACCGTCTCGAGCGGCACCGATCCGGGCGTGTTGTCGACGGCGACGACCGTCAATCCGTTCTCCCGCGCGAACACCGCCAGCTCGTCGAGGCCGTCGTGGTGCACGAGGTGCTGGTAGCGGTCGGTGACCATGGCGCCGCGACGATTCCAGCGCCGGCGACCGACGATGTGGACCGCGGCCGCCGCGAACGCGTTCGCCGTCCGCACCACGGTTCCGATGTTCGAGTCGTGGGCGAAGTTCTCGATCGCCACGTGCAGCGGATGCCGCCGGGAATCGATGTCGGCGACGATCGCCTCCCGCGTCCAGTAGCGGTACGCGTCGACGACGTTGCGCCGATCGCCCTCGGCGAGTAGTTGCTGGTCGTACCGCGGGTCGTCGGGAATGGGGGTGCCGTGCTCGTCGGCCCACGGTCCGACGCCGTGCGGGTGCTCGCCCCACTCGGTGGGACCCGCCGCGTCGGCGTCGTCGGCGGCCGGGGTGTGCATCTTGGGGTCGTCAGTGCTCAAAACGTCTCGTTCGAATCGGGGGCGACGGTGAACCCGTGCCCGGTCTCGTCGTTGGTACACGTCACCGACGACGCCGTCGTCCCGCAGGTGTAGCCGAGCTTGGCGAGCGGCGTGCCGGGCGCGAGTACCGGTTCGGTTCCCGCGCCGGACGTGTAGACCTGGCCGCCTGAACACATGAAGGCACCGCGGCCGGCGTTCTCGACCCGGATCCCGTTGCCCCAGCTGACCATGCAGTCGTCGGGGCGCGGCGGCACGGGCGTCGTGGCGCCCTCGCAGCCGGCCTCGGTGCGATTGGGCAGCCGGACGATCCCGCACGTGAACGTGCCGTCGGGCGAGGAGAAGAAGTACGACTCGTTGCGCTGGAACTGCACGTCGGTGAGCGTCGTGGAGGCGGCGGTGGTGGTGGTCGTGGGCGCCGCCGTGGTGGTGGTCGGCGCCGTCGACGTGGTGAGTGCCGGCGCGGCCGTCGTGGTCGGTGCGGCGACCGTCGTGGTCGTCGACCCTGCCGCGGCGGGTGTGTCCGTCGAACCTCCGCATGCGGTCAGCGTGAGCACGGCAGTCAGCGCCGCACCCACTCCCAGCCACGGCAGCGATACCCGACGCACAACCCACTCCTGACCGATTCCCGACGCGATGTGTCGTCCTCGAACTCTAGTCGTCCGCAGCGGCACTCGATTCAGACGCGACTGAGCACCTTGTTCGACAACCGCGCCAGCCACCCGGGCGACATCCGGGCCGACGCCGCGAGCACCCGCGCCTGGACGCCGACCGGGTAGTGCACCTTGGGGAACCGTCGCCGGGACTGCGTGGCGTCGACGATCGCCTCCGCGACGTCCTCCGCGGTGAGCCGCACCCCGAGCGAACGAGTACTGCCGATGGACATTCCGCGGATCATCCCGGTTCGCACGAACAGCGGCCACACGTCGAGCACGCGGATGTCGTGGCCGCGCCATTCGAGTTCCAGCGCCTCGGTGAGCCCACGCACCGCGAACTTGGTCGCGCTGTACGTCGCCAGTTCGGGCTGCCCGTAGATCGCCGACGCCGACGCCAGGTTCACCACGTGGGCGCCGGGCGTCTCCTTCAGATACGGGAACGCCGCGTGCAGGCCGTTGATGGTGCCCAGGACGTTGATGTCGACCATCCGGCGGTGCGCCTCCAGGGGAATGTCCTCGAAGTGGCCCGACGACAGGACACCGGCGTTGTTGACCAGGACGTCGAGACGGCTGCCCCCCGAGGCGAACTCGGCCAGCCTGACGCTCCACTCGTCGGTGTCCGTAACGTCCAGGATGCCGGTGCGGGCCCGGCCACCCTGCGCGAGGATCTCCTCGCGCAGGGAGCCGAGCCCCTCTTCCTCGATGTCGTATGCCCCCACCACATACCCGCGGCGCGCGAACTGCAGGGCGGTCGCGCGTCCGATCCCCGCCGCTGCGCCGGTGATGAACACGGTGGGTCGAGATGTCGGTGCCATGCCGTCAGGCTAGGTGTTGCGGGACGAAATCGGGGGCGGTCACGCCGAGTTGGTCACCGGACGTTCCCCGGGCACCGCGCCCCGGTTCTCGGTCGGGCGCGGCACGGTGAACGTTGCGGCCACACACACGATCGCGATCGCGAAGCACGCGACGGTGTACCAGAGGTTGCCGATCGGATCGCCGTTGGTGGTGACGCCGTCGACGGCCCCGAAGAAGTCCGGCAACGCGCTCAGCCACAGCACACCCAACACCGCGATGTACACGATGGCGTAGATCCGGACGAAGTCGTTGGAGTAGGCCGGGGTGTCGGACGTTCCCGCGCGCAGCCGCGACCACTGCTTGTAGAGGAGCGGGATCGCGACGACCGTGACGGCAACGAGTTCCGCGGCGTAGAGGACACCGCGGACCGTGTCGCTGCCCATGCCGAAGACCGTGGCCGGGAGCGGCAGGACGAACACGCCGACCGACGCCGTCAGACCGATCACGATCGTGCGCCACACCAACCCGAGCCCCGAGAAGTGCCGGCCCTCGTCGACGTGACGTCCGACGAAGAACTGCACGCACAGGGCCAGCGACATCGGCCACAGGGCCGCGAACACCACGACGCTCGGCAGCGGCACCGAATCGAAGAAGGGCAGGTTGACCTTGTTGTCGAGCGTCCACTCCCACCACCGCAGCTGCGGCCCGAGCTGATCGAACATCTCGTAGAACGCGTGGTGCACGAAGCCGACGCACACCGCGCCGAGGAACACCCCGTAGCGGCGGAACACCCCGAGCATCCGGACGATCTCGAATGCCAGTGTCGCCATGAGCGGATAGATCGCGACGATGTACAGCGGCAGCCTGCCCCACAGGAAGTCCACGGTGAACACGTTGTGCGCGAACATCGTTCCCAGGTAGTCCTCGGTGCCGAACGTGGCCGGGAAGTAGATCGGCGGCTCGATCACGAACAGGAACGCGGTGGCACCGAACCACAGCACCAGGTTGGTCGGGTCACCGTGCCGGCGCAGCCGCAGGATCGCGTACACGAGCGCCAGCACCGCGCCGAGAACGATCGTCCACTCGAGGACCGGCAGCGTCCAGTTCTCCAGCGCCCCGGGGTTGCGGAACTCGACCAGTCCCCCGGCCTCGTCACACGAGAAGCCGAGCCGAGTGGCCAGATCCTCGAACGTGGGTGTACACAGATCCGACATCAGTTCACCGCCTTCGACGACACCGACTCCGCGGAGTACCAACGCGTGCAGTCGTATCCGTCGTCGTACCGGCCGAACCACTCACCGGCGAGCACCGGCAGGTTCTCGTGTGTCGGGTCGTGGCCGGGCAGCTGGCTGCGAACGGCGCCGCGCAGAGCGACGAGCTGCTCACCGAGCGCCAGTCCGTCGAACGCGCGCGGCATCGGGCCCTTCGTCAGGTAGGGCGCGAACGTGGTGAGCACCCGCTGCTTGACGCGGTGCCGGGCGAACATCGACATCGAGTCGACCTTCCGCTCGGACAGCGGAACGTGTTGGTTGAAGCCGGCGCACGCGATCCGGATCGACTTCATCACGTGCGCGAAGATCGACGGCGCCATCCGCATCCGGTACAGCTCGTTGCCGACGAGGGAGTTGTAGATGATCAGCGCGGAACTGCGGTGCTCGACCTCCTCGACGAAATGCCAGAGGAACAGGGAGGCGACCCGGTCGTCGCCGGGCGCGAACAGCGTCGCCTCGTTGTCGAGCATCAGCTTGAACACCGGGGTGAAGGTTGCCTCGAGGTCGGCGGTGTACGCGAGCCGATAGTCGATCGAGGTGCGCTCGGTGAGCAGGTCGAACTCGCCGATCACCGCGTCGAGCGTGTTCTGCAGGCCGGGGTACCGCCGGACGAGCGCGTTCACGTGCTGGCGGTGGGCGGTCGAGTGGTGGCCCTCCTGTCGCATGAACGCGACGGCCTCCTCCGCGACCTCGGGGTCGGTGATGAGCGGCTTGGCCTGCAGGATCAGCTTCACGATCATCTTCTCGAAGCCGATGGCCAGGAACGACACCGCGTTCGACATGCTCGACCAGGCCGGGTTGTCGGGGTTCCACAGGAACGGCACGTCCCCGTCGTCGAACCCGAAATCCATCTTCCGGGGTTTGAGATCCGTCATGCGCCCTACCTCGTTCGTCGTCGGTGCGGGGCTCCGTCCGCGCAGGCCGGGGCCACGATCGCGGCAATCATACGATCGGAGCCACGGTTGTATGATTGCTTTCGACGAAATCGCCGCCACCTGCACGGAAAGCCGTGCGCTGCTGGTACCGTCCGCCCGTGGCACGCAGACGCGGATGGGGCGGCAAGCCGCCGGCCGACGACGACGAGGCCGCGCGGCGCATCGTCGCCGCGGCGGTCGAGACGATCTCTCGCACCGGATCGGCGGTCAGCATCGCGGACGTCGCCGAGTCGCTGGGAGTGATCCGCCAGACGGTGTACCGCTACTTCCCCAGCTCCGAGGCCCTCATGCGGGCGTCCGCGATCGCATCGGTCGGCGCATTCCTCGACCGCCTGACCCAGCATGTGCAGGGCCTGGAGGATCCGGCGGACGCACTGGTCGAGGGCGTCGTCTACACGCTCGACGATGTCCGCCGCACCCCGCACCTGGGCATCATGTTCGCAGGCACGCCCTCGCACACCGACGGAATCACGTCCGAGGAGTCGCGGGCATTCGGGCTCACCATGATCAGACGCTTCGACGTCGACTGGGAGCGGCACGGCTACGACGACGCGGCGCTGAGCGATCTCGTCGAGCACCTGCTGCGGACGATGCAGTCGTTCTTCATCTCCCCCGGCGACCCGCAGCGCTCCGACGACGAATTGCGCCTCTACCTGCGGCGTTGGCTCGCACCAGCGATCTCTGCGCAGCCCGCCGGACCCCCTGCCGGGTCGGGATCGGACGACTAGGCTGGGTGGCGTCACGAGAAGAGGCCATGAATCACCCACGCATCGTCCGCACCGTCTGCTTCATCACCGTCAGCTACCTGATCGTCCTGTCGATCTGGCTGGGATGGCTGATCGAGCACACCCCGGAGGGCACCATCCCCTATCAGATCGGGGGACTGCTCGCGGCGTACGGATCCGCGCTCGGGCTGGGGATGATGTGGGCCGACCGCCCCACCCGATCCGAGCGCAAGCTCGCCAGGCACGGGATCGAAGGGTGGGCGAAGATCCGGCATGCGCAACCACTGCGCCGGACGGTCGACAACGGCCTGGTCACCGAACTCGACTTGGCGCTGACCGTGCCGGGATCCGAGTCGTACACCGGCACCGTCGTCTACGAGGTGGCGCGGGAGAACCGGGAACGATTCGTCCCGGGTGAGACGATCTCGATCCGCGTCGACCCGAGCAACCGCGACCGGATCATGATCTACCCCTAGCCGATTCGCGCCTTCGCGTGCCGACCGAGCTCGATCATCCCCTCCACCAGGAGCAGTTGGGCCGCCGCATACGACGCGAGAATCGCACCCTCGGCCACCGCCCGCGACTTCTCGCCGCGAAGGAAGAGCTTGCGCACCACGATGGTTCCGTCCGAGCCGGTGAACAACAGCCCGCCCAGCCCCAGCCAGCTACGGCGGTCGCGACGGTTCGGCATCGGCAGTCCCGCAACATCGGAGGCACCGGGCGCGAGCGCCGGATCGGCAGCGAGGGTCGCGGTGGTACCGAGCAGTGCGCCGTAGCCGGTCAGGGTCTTCGCGACCGTCGGCGCCTTGGCATGCAGCAGACCCGACGCGCCCGCCCATGCGCCGAGGCGTGGCAGCGCGGCGGCGCGTGTCGGGCGTGCACCGCGACGGACGAGCAGCGACGAGTACACCGACTGCATCACGCCGAACGACGTGGCCCCGCGGCGCAGTCGGGCATCGACGTCGGGCTCGATCATGAACACGTCGCCCACCGTCGCGGCCGCCAGTCCCGCCACCAGCAGCGCGGCATCGGCGGTGTCGAGGTCGTCGCGGCGTCGCAGCACGCGGGTCGCGAGCGCCGGGGCGATGAGCGGCTTGGCCACCTGCTGGACGCGTTCACTCCCGGTCACCGCGCCGTAGATCGTCGCCGCCGTCGCACCGGCGAACACCACGTGCTCGAGTCCCCACTTCTTGCCGCTCGCGAACGCCATGCCCACTCCCTCGTGCCCTCTTGCCTCGTGTCCGATTCGGCACGACCGTACCGCTGCCGCCCTCCCCTCCCCCGCGTTTTGCGCACTTGGCGCGCTTTCCGGGTGCCGGAACCCGCGTTTTGCGCACTTGTCGCGGCCCCGACCGACCGCCCCGTCGCGACAAGTGCGCAAAGCGCGGGGTTTACATAGATAGTTAGCTTATGTAATTATTAGTTTCCGTGAGTTCGAATGATCCGCAGTTCCGAGACCTGCTCGTCGAACTGGTGAGCAACGCCCACCGGTTCACCCGACTCGCGTCGGCGCTCTCCACCGACGACCGACCCCGGCCGTGGATGCGCGCGCTGTCGCTGCTCGAGGAGCAGGGCCCGCTGCGGATCAGCGCGTTCGCGCGACTCGACCGCTGCTCCCAGCCGTCCGCCACAGCGCTGCTCAAGCGACTCGGAGAAGAGGGGCTGGTGTCGCGCGAGACGGACCCCGACGACTGCCGGGCCGTCCTCGTCGGCATCACCGACGACGGTCGTCGCTGGCTCGGAGAGGCCCGCCGCGAGGTCGCCGACGCGCTGACGCCGCACTTCACGCATCTCGAGCCCGAGCAACTCGCCCGGATCTCGGACGGGCTGGGAGAACTCCGGGCGATCATCCGGACCGCCGCCGCAGACAACTGAGCATCACGACATCACCGAGGAGGGATACGTGAGCACCACGACCGCACCGGCCGCGAGCGCCGCCAAGCCGAGCATCCTGCAACAACCGAGAGCGGTCTGGGCCGTTGCCTTCGCCAGCGTGATCGCGTTCATGGGTATCGGACTGGTCGACCCGATCCTCAAGCCGATCGCCGAGCAACTCGACGCCACACCCTCACAGGTGTCGCTGCTGTTCACCAGCTACATGCTGGTCACGGGCGTCGCCATGCTGTTCACCGGCATGATCTCGAGCCGCATCGGCGCGAAGAAGACGCTGCTGTGGGGCCTGGCGATCATCGTGGTGTTCGCGGCCGCGGCCGGCACGTCGGACACCATCAATCAGATCGTCGGCTTCCGCGCCGGGTGGGGCCTGGGCAACGCCCTGTTCATCGCGACCGCGCTCGCCGCGATCGTGGGTGCCGCGAGCGGCGGTGTCGCGCAGGCGATCATCCTCTACGAGGCCGCACTCGGCATCGGCATCGCAATCGGACCGCTTGCCGGCGGTGTCCTCGGCAGCATCAGTTGGCGCGCACCGTTCTTCGGCGTCGCGACGCTCATGGCCATCGCCTTCATCCTCATCATGGTGATGCTGCCGAAGGCGCCCAAGCCGACGCACCGCACGTCGCTCGCCGCACCGTTTCTGGCCCTGCGCCACCGCGGTCTGTTGACGGTCGCGATCACCGCGCTGCTCTACAACTACGGTTTCTTCACGCTGCTCGCGTACACCCCGTTCCCGCTCGACATGGGCGCGTACTCGATCGGCTTCATCTTCTTCGGCTGGGGCGTCATGCTGGCGATCGCGTCGGTGTTTCTCGCCCCGCGTCTGCAGCGACGCTTCGGGACGCTGCCGATGATGATGGCCTCGCTCACCCTGTTCGCGCTCGACCTCGCCGCAATGGGCCTGTTCACCGACTCCAAGCCGGCACTCGTCGTGTGCGTCGTTCTCGCCGGACTCTTCCTGGGCGTCAACAACACCCTCATCACCGAGACCGTCATGATCTCGGCGCCGGTCGAGCGTTCGACGGCATCGGCCGCCTACAGCTTCGTGCGGTTCGTCGGCGGCGCCGCCGCCCCGTACGTCGCCGGCAAGCTCGGTGAGCACAACGTGCACGCCCCGTTCTGGCTGGGCGCCGCGCTGACCGTCCTCGCGATCCTCGTCCTGTCCACCGGACGAAAGGTGTTGGCGCACGTCGACGATCACGATCCGGAGCCGCACAGCCTCGAGGAGGCCACCGCCGTCACCGTCGGCGACGCGGACTGACGCTCCGCGCTTCCGCCTCCCCGCCTTCCCCGCCCTTCCCCGCCCTTCCCCGCGTTTCGCGCACTTATCGCGCTTTTGGGGCGTCCAAAGTCGCGATAAGTGCGCAAAACGCGAGGGGAAGGGGGAATGTCAGGCGAGGCGACGGGCAGGGGCGGACGCGGAGACGGTCGCGAATGCGGGTTCGGGCAGCCCCCGTTCCACAGCCCTGCCTCGGACGGCGGCGATCGCGTCATCGACCCCGCCGTCGGGCAACAGGGCGATCGCGGATCCGCCGAAGCCCCCGCCTGTCATGCGGGCTCCCAGTGCGCCGGCGATCATCGCGGATTCGACGGCGTTGTCGAGTTCCGGGCACGACACCTCGAAGTCGCGTGCGAGCGACATGTGCGACGCGTACAGCAGCCGACCGAACTCGGCGAAGTCGTCGGACTCCAACGCCCGCACGGCAAGCCGGACGCGCGCGATCTCGCTGATCACGTGCCATGCCCGACGGCGCAGGACGTCGTCCTTCAGTGACCGGACGGCGTCCGTCCCGTCGCGTCCACGGTCGGCGAGTTGCCGCAGCGAGCCGACGCCGAGTTGTCTGGCCGCCCGCTCCACCGCCGCCCGGCGCTTCGCGTACCGGCCGTCCACCAACCGGTGCGGCGCTCGGGTGTCGATGACCAGCAGCGACAGCCCTTCCGGGGCGAACGGCACGTGGGACACCGCCGTGGATTCCGAATCCAGCAGCAGCGCATCACCTTCCGACGATCGCAGGGACGCCGCCTGGTCCATGCCGCCGGTGGGAGCCAGCGCGACGTCGTTCTCCGCCCGCACGCAGGCCGCCGCCAACTCTGTCCGATCGGCGTCGGGTGCGAGCGCCAGCGCCAGCGAGCACTCGAGCGCTGCGGAACTCGAGAGCCCGGCACCGATCGGGACCGTGGACACGAACGCGGCGTCGACTCCCCCGAAATCGTCTGCGATCAGACCCTTCTCACGCAGCGCCCAGATCACCCCGGCCGGATACGCGGCCCACCCGGCCGGACGTCCGGGCCCGACGTCGTCGAGACGGCCGTCCCAGGGGTCGCCGTCGGTGGACCGCAATCGGATCAGTCCATCCGTGCGGGGCGACACCGCGACGGCGGTGCTGTGCGGCAACGCGATCGGCAGGCACAGACCGTCCGCGTAGTCGACATGTTCGCCGATCAGGTTGACGCGCCCGGGCGCCGCCCACACCCCGCCCAGCTCGGTGTCGAACTCGCGGCGGAACGAATTCGCGGCCGCGGCCGCGAGTTCGGCGTCGGAGAGAGCATCGAACCAGACTGTCACGGCGCCACCTCCCGGAACCGCGCGGCGATCGCCTCGGGTGTGGTGTCGCTGATCCAGGCGCCCATTCCGGACTCGGATCCGGCGAGGAACTTCATCCGGTGCGGCGAGCGCATCAGCGAGAACACGTGCAGGTACAGCCGTCCCAGGTCTCGCCCGGCACCGACCGGGGCCTGGTGCCAGCCGGCGATGTACGGCAACTTCTCGACGCCGTCGAAGAAACGATCGAGTCGGCCCAGCAAATCCAGGTACAGGTGCGACAACTCGTCGAGTTCGGCGTCGTTCAGTTCGGTGAGATCGGCGACGTCGCGGTGCGGCGCCACCTGCAGTTCGACGGGCCAACGCGCCGCCGCCGGGACGTACGCCGTCCAGTGCGCGCCCTCGACCACCACCCGGGTGCCGACACGACGCTCGGCGTCGAGGACGTCGCGCAGAAGCGAACGCCCGGTGCGCTTTCGGTGGCTCTCGGCCTGACGGAGCAGCGCGGTGGTGTGGGGCGGCAGCGTCGGATAGGCGTAGATCTGACCGTGCGGGTGCGTCAGCGTCACGCCGATCTCCTCGCCGCGGTTCTCGAAGCAGTACACCTGCGCGACGGACGGCAGCGCCGACAACTCCCGGGTCCGGTCGCGCAGCGCCTCCAGAACGGTGCGCACCCGGGCAACCGACAGCTGCGCGAAACTGCGATCGTGATCGCTGGTGAAGCACACCACCTCGCACCGGCCGTCGGCGGCACGCTGCGGCCAAAGGGATTCGTCGTCAACGAGTTCCGGAACATCCGCGGCGGCCGACCCCAGCGAAGGGAAACGATTCTCGAACACCGCGACGTCGTAGTCGTCGGCCGGAATCTCCGTCGCCGGATGTCCGGGCCGCGTCGGGCACAGCGGGCACTCGTCGGTCGCCGGCAGGAAAGTGCGGTTCATCCGATGCGCCGCGAGGGTCACCCACTCCCCCGTCAGGACGTCGTACCGCATGGTCGACGCCGCCACGACCGGCGCGAGATCGCGCCTGTCGTGCAGTTCCCGCGTCGCGGCGCCCCCGACGTACGGTTCGGTGTCGTCGAAGTAGAGCAGGTCGCGCCCGTCGGACAGGTGCGTCCGCGTCTTCCGGATCGGCATCGGAACACGATATGCGACAACCCCGATTCCGTCGGCCACCACCCGGTTTGGTGTCATAACGGGTTCTGTGTGAGCATGCTCGAGGCTGTTTGGCCGTGACGGGGAGTCGCGGACGGCCGGGGGAACGAAACACATCGATACAACGGGGGATTCACATGAAGCTACGTAGCTTTGCCGTGCGCGCATTCGGCGCCGCGGCCATCGCGACCGCCACGATCACCGGCGTCGTCACCACGGCAAGTGCCGCACCGGCGCCCGCTCCGCTCGTCCACACGACGTTCAACGGGCCCACTCTGCCGGTGCTCGGACAGAACGACTTCTGCAACGGCCTCGTCGACACCGTCGTCGAGACCGATCCGGCGCGGCCGGGCCTCGCGACCATCGCGTTCACGCCGCGCTTCCTGAACGGCGTCGGCCCGGGCTGGGCACAGAACCCTGTCTGCCGAATGAAGGTCACCGTCGGATGGAACTTCGGAGTACTGACCGGACAGGTCAAGGAGATCGAGATTCTCGCGGTCCCGGGCCAGACGGTCCGGACCGAGATCAATCCCGGTTCCGGCCTCGCCGCGGTGGTCATGCAGGTGACTCCGCTCGGCCCGTGGTTCGGCGAGATCCGCCCGCAGGCCGGCTACGGACGGATCGAAGCCTTCTTCCTCGTCCCCTGATACGAGCGAACAGCTGAAAGGGGCCGTTCGTGCGCTGCGAGCGAGCGAACGGCCCCTTCGGCCGCTAGGGCTCGCCCACCAGATCCGGTTCGCTACCGACGATCGGGTGGGTGTCGATCGTGGACACGTCTCGAAGCAGTTCCGACGCGACGATCGGATCGAGCGCCGCGTCCTCCTCGAGGCCCGAGACGAAGGCGTGGACGATCTTCTGTTCGGCCCATTCCAGGGGATTCGCGACGTTGAAACCGGGGAACACCATGAGGACCGCCGCGTGATGCTCGTCGAGCTGCTTCTCGAGAGCGATCTGTGCACCCCGCTCCTGCGGCTGTTCTCGTTCCCACCCGCGAGCCTTCAACGACAGGAGTTCGCGGGTGGACGTCTTGGTGCCCTCCATCCCGCGAAGCGCGGCAGTGACATCCCCGGTGAACACGCCGCGGTGAAGCTGCTCGAACGGTTGCGCGATGCCGAACTCCTCGAACACTCGTGACCACGTGTCGACCGACTCCCCCATCTGAGCCGGATGCGGGATGGTCACGACGGCGTCGGCGTCGACCACGATATCGACGCCGTCCACCCCGATCGACGTCCGAAACAGCGAGAAGCGCAGCAGCGTGGCCGCACCGGAACCCACAGGCTCGGCTGCCCACACCAGCCTGCTGCACAGTTGCCACGCGAGCGGGTGACCGAGAAGATAGCGGCGAAGGTTCCCCATCGTCCACCGGCGCTGCGACAACATCGCCTTCTCGAAGCGCGCGATCAACTCGTCCGCCAGCCCGGCGAGCTCCTTGCGTAGGACGTTGTAGCGCTTGTATTCGTCTGCCGCTCCGTCTGCGTCGTCGGCCTTCGGGCGAGGCAGGCGGGGCAGGCTCCGTCCGTCGGCGTCGGCAATCGCCGGACGCAGGCGTTCGTCGACCGACACCACGAAAGAGCGCGCACCGTAGTCGAACACTGTGGTTCCGTCAGCCCCCAGACCGAGATCGGGGATGAGCCGATCTGCGAGCTCGACCGGGGACAACCCCAACTCATCGGCCACCTGCCGGATGTGAGCGTCCGCCTTCTTCCGCAGCGCAGGGAATCGCAGGCCCTGCGAGATGCTCCACAACCGCCCCAGTGCCGCGTCGGTGCCGATGCCGGCCAACGCCTCCAGGCCCGCAGCTGCCCTGCGGTGGGCGGATTCCAGCGGCCACGTCAGCAGCAGTGGCGCGAGGCGGCGGGCAGTCTCGTCGTTGCCCACCGTCCCCAGCGCGTCGAGCACCCAACCCTGCGGGTTCGGGAACCCGACGTCAGCCCACCGTTCGAACAGCCCCCACGCCAGCTCCGCCAACGACTCCGCGTCGACGACGTGCCGGACGATCTCGACACCGGCATAGACATCGTCCGGACGCGACAACGCGAGCATCGTGCAGATGTTGCGCACGGCCTGCTCGGGCAGTGCCCGGCCGTCTTCGGCGAGTGTGACCGGTGGCAGCAACCTCGGGTCCACCCACTCGGGCAGTGCAGGAATGCGATTCGGCAACTCCGAAAGCGGATCTGCGTCGAGAATCTCGGTGACGACGTCGACGGCGCGATCGTCGCAGTCCTGTGCCGCCCGCAGCAGTGTCTCGCGGTGACCTCGCCGGTCGAGTTCCCGCAGGGTTCTTTCCGCCCGGGACCGCTCGGCGCCCAGCGGTCCGACCGCGACGGCGACGACATCAACGGCGGCGGTGTCGATGTGACGGTCAAACCACTGCTGCGCGACCGTCCTGAGCGACTTCGATTCCCGCCACCGCAGCATGTCCGCAACGACCGCGCTGCCGTCGACCGGCATCAGCACATCGGCGTTCTGCGCCGGTCGGGCCGCAACGATTCGCACCACGAAGTCGACCGCGTCCGTATCGAACCGCGTGAGAATCCTACGTAGGTTCTGCTTGTCGTAGCCGATGCGGTTGGGCGGGTCAAGATCCCGAATGAGCGGTCGCACCAGGGCTTCCGGCGCATACGCGAGCGACGCCAGCCGCCACCACGGACTTCCTGCCGCGATCTCCGCAACGATCTCGTCCCACGTCCGGCCACCCAGCCATGGCGCACGGTTCGCTCCGGACTGCAGCCACTCCAACCGTTCGCCGTCCTCCCACACCGTCACCGCCGGCCGCGTCAGGGGCTCGACGGGCAGCACCGTTCGCGCACGACGTCGGGTGCGATGGTTCCACGGCGGGTCGGCGAGCACAGGCGGCACCAGGTCGCCCGGCACATCGGGCCGTCGATCGGGCTCGGCCCCGACAGCGGCGATTGCGACGACGGCTCCACCGGGGCCGCCCGTCGGCACACGATCGGCGAGATCCGGGTGAGCGCGCAGGTGAGCGCGCAGCAGATCCTCCACCGCAGGGTCCGACGCCGCGCGACTGGCCAGGGGTTCGATCACTCGCGAAGGGTCCTGCGTCATCGCGCCGAGCACCGCCGGTCGAATGTACTTGCGATCCAAGCGATCGAGCAGCAGCTCCAATCCGGCATCCGTCCCGAACTCCGCGAGGATACCGGCACACCGCTTCTTGTTCTGTGCCGACAGGTTGCCGTCGAACAGCTCCGCGACAATCGCTTCCGCACCGGGACCGATGTTGGCACACATGCTGCAGACGAGACCCATACGCTGTCCGATCGACCACACGGCATGCTCGCGCGAACCGACCATCTCGAACACCGCCTCCGTCTGCGCGAGGGTCGTGACCGAGGCCAGCAACGCGACCGCGGGCCAGCTGGCATCACGACCCAGTCCCGCCGTGGTGGCGAGATCCTCGTCCAACCACTGCTGCTGCGTCGGAAGTAGGAACGACGAGAGGATCTTTCGCGACAGCACGCCGCCACGGTGTCGGCCGAGGGCATCGCCGAGTGCCTCGTACTCGGCGTCGTCGAGCGCGGCGATCAGCGACCGCAATCGACTGTGCGGTTCGACGACCCAGAAGTTGCCGAGATCCGCCCCCGATCGAATGCCCAATGAGCGGAGGGGACCACGTCGATCCATCCCGTGATGGCGAATCACCAAGCCCGCCTGCAGTACCGCGGCCTCGGCGGCGATCCTTACGCCGTGGCGGGCCACGAGATCGTCGAGGAGCGCGCCGTACAACCGGGCGTCCGAGTACGAGGTGACGACAGCCCAGACGGCCGCCGCACCCAGCGCCGTGACGGACCCGTCCCCCGACCGCCCGGACTCGATGTAGCGGGCCGCCGCGTCCGCCAGCGCCGACGGGGTGGAGTCGTGGTGGAGCACCGCATCGAAGTCGGCTGCGGTCCGCTCGAGCAGACGGTCGACGGCGTCCGACGCACCCGCCGCGGGCGAGACCTTACGGCGGGGGCTGCGGCCCCGGAAAGCCTCGGCTCGACGCCACCACGACGCCGGAACCTCCCAGACTGCTGTCCTCGCATCCATTCGCCGAGACTAGGCGACCGGGGCAATTCCGACCCGCTAGATCGTCACCCCGGAACGGTCGAAGGGACCCTTCAGGCGCCGGCAGCGCACGAAAGGTCCCTTCACCGGGAGGATCTGGCCTAGCTCAGACCCAGATCGCCGAGGCCCAGGAGCGAGCGGTACTCGAGTCCTTCTTCGGCGATGACGGCGTCGGCGCCCGTGGCGCGGTCGACGACGGTGGCGACACCGACGACGATGGCACCGGCGTCACGCAGTGCCTTGACGGCAGTGAGCGGCGAGTTGCCGGTGGTGGTGGTGTCCTCGACGACGAGGACGCGCTTGCCGACCACGTCGGGGCCCTCGATCTGGCGCTGCATGCCGTGCGCCTTGGCAGCCTTGCGGACGACGAACGCGTCGATCGGACGTCCTTCGGCGTGCATGACGGCCATGGCGACCGGGTCGGCGCCCATCGTGAGACCGCCGACGGACACGAAGTCCCAGTCCGCGACCAGTTCGCGCAGCAGCTTGCCGATCAGCGGCCCGGCCCGGTGATGCAGGGTCGCGCGGCGCAGGTCCACGTAGTAGTCGGCTTCCTTGCCGGAGGACAAGGTCACCTTTCCGTGCACCACCGCCAGCTCGCGCACCAGCGTGGCGAGCTCGTCGCGATCCGTCATCGGCCGCTCCCATCATCGTTCGAAGTCAGTGACTTTTCGTCCCGTCGAGCCTAGCGAGGCGGCCAGGTCACAGCGTTGGCGACCCTCAGGCGGCCTGCTCGGCGTCGTCGCTGCCCTCGCTCACCGGCATCTCGAGAATCGTCGCTTCGAACAGCGGCGCCGCGCCGACTCCGGCGGGCCGTGCGAGCAGCGAGGTGGGGAACGTGCGGAGCGAGTCGTTCTGCTTGCGGGCCAGATCGTTGTAGACGGTGACGGCTCCCGCGAGGCGGGCCTCGGTCTGATCGATCTCGTGCGCGGGCCGGACGAACGCGTAGTCGCGGCGCAGGGCGGGATAGCTGCGCGCGGTTCCGACGAGCGACGCGAGCGCGGCGGACAGTGCATTCTCCGCTCCGGCCTGCCGCCTGAGGTCGAGGTTTTCCGCACGCACTCGCATTGCCAGGGACCGCGCCCCGGTCACAGTGCTCACCAGTTCACGCCCCACGGTGGACGCGACCGCGAGAACGAGACCGGGCACGTACTCGTATCGCCGGTCCTGTTCCACGTGGATCAACGACAGCGCCGTCCGCAGGTTCGACTCGGCTCGGCGCAGTTGCCGGTATACCGACGAAACCCACACCACAAGAGTCACAGCAACAACAAGAACAACACCCGACACAACAACCACAGGTGCGGAATCTACTGCGGAAGCGTCTCCGTCGCTATTCGGGGAGCGGTTCGGGGGCGATCGGACGACGGGGATCGTGGACGGCCAACTGCATCGCCGGAGGTTCGACGGCCGGCGGCAGGACTCGCAGCATGCCCGACAGCCGGGCGACGACCTCGATCGCTGCGTCCCAGTCGCGCCCGGTGCTGCCGATCGGGATGGACCCGAGGGTCCATTCCCCTTCGCTCCACAGCATCTGCAGCTGCGGCGGCACCGACTCGGTGAACGCCACCATGCGCTGATCGCAGACGCGGCGGGCGATCTCGAGATCGGTCGCGAACACGACGCGCGGTCCGATCGCGCCCAGCAGGTTGAGGTCGGTGTCACGCGGCGGCGGCGTCGACTTCAGGCGCAGGTCGATGTCGACGTCCGAGCCGACCTCCCGGTGCACCGCGACGATGGTCGCCGTCTCCTCGAGATCGAACAACACGAACTGCTCGCCACGGCGAACACCACGCACCACGTCGACGGCACCCAGGTATTCCTGCCGCGAGAGTGCTGCACGATGCCACTGCGACGGCAGGTGCTCGTCAGCGCTGTTGTAGGTGTATCCCTGCGCCTTCGCCCAGATCTGCCGCACGCGACCGGTCTGGTCGCGCCGCGAGCGATCTACATAGAGCAGCGCGACAGCACCCGCGAGTGCTATCACTGCCAATCCGAACCACATAGCCGTCATCGAGGGTCAGCCTAGCCACTCCCGGCGCAGTTCCGGGCATCCGGTGCCGCGCGTCAGTTACCGAACTCGGGGAGCGTCGTGCCGATGATCAGCTTCGCGGTGACCGTGTCGTTCTCCACCTTGTCGCCCTGCACCAGCACCGATTCGCCCGGCTTCAGGTCCGCGATGCTGTCTGCGGTCAGGGAGATCAGCGTGGTGTCGGACGTGGTGCGGACGGTGATCTTCGAGCCGCCGAGACCGTCGATGGTCAGTGTCCCGCCGTTGTTGGCCGTGATCGTGCCCATCGCGGTGCCGGCCTTACCGATCAGATCGCCGACGCCGCCGGGCAGGCCCTCCAGCGGCGAGGTGATGTCGGGTTCGTCCGTGGGAGTCGGGGCACCGGCGCGCGGCGGCACCACCGGCGCCGACGTGCGTGGTGACGGGGCGGCGGCCGTGTTCGTGTCGTTCGAGTCGTTCCCGCTGAGCAGCAACCCGACGATCAGGCCGAGGCCCAGCAGCACGACGCCGGCACCGACCGCGGCCCACATCCCGATCTTGCGTCCCGGCTTGGGGGCGGGCGTGTTGTCGACCGGCGGGACCTCGCCGGTCGGGGGCTGTCCGGGCGGCGGGTAACCACCCGGCGGGTAACCACCTGCGCCGTAGTACGTCGGATACGCCTGCGTCGCGTTGGCCGGAGTGGCCTGCGGATCGAATCGCGGGTCGTAGGTCGGGATGGCCTGCGTCGGATTGGGAGCCTGCGCGCCGTACGCCTGGTAGGGGTCGGCCGTGTAGTACTGCTCCGTCGCCTGGTCCGGGATCGGTGCCCCGACGGGACCGATCTGCTGGGTCGGGTCGTCGCCCGGGCGGGACCACTGGACGGTCTCGTCCGATGCCTGCTCGGCAGGGTCGTACGCACGTTCCTGTGGGGTACGCGGATCGTCGTGGTTCGTCATGGCGGGCCTGCTCCCGTTCCGGAGGCTGATGTCGACAGGTCGATGTGGCTGCTTCCAACCGACACCACAGCGTAGAGCCGAATTCTGAGATGCGTCTGAAACGCCGATCGAGCGGTATACCGCGTCCGACGAACTCCGTCACCCTGACGGTAGGCCGGGTTGCCTGCCGATGGAGGCGGCAAGCAACCCGGCCGATTTGTTCTCTCGAGCGGACGCCCAACGCGGTTCTGCGCGCGTGGAGCCTTCTTCTCCGGACGGTCAGCTAGGACTGGGAATCCGCAGCGATTCCATTCCGAAGGCGGGTGATCTCATTGCGTGCTTCGACGACATCCGGACTGTCCAGGCCCTTGCTGACTCCGAGGTCCCCACACAGATCCAACGCAGCGCGAACGATGCGGCGGCGCTTGCGCCGCTCGGCGCGACTCGGCGCCGCCTTGACGTAAGCGCGCTGTTGCCGCCAACCACCCGCAGCGGTCACCTCGTCATCGGTCAGCGTTCCGGACCCGATCTCCGGCGCGAGAACGTCACGGACGAAGTGCGATTCGCGTGGGTGGACCCAGACGAACGCGATCCACAACGCCGTCAGCGCGAAGACGAAGTCACCGACCATGATGACCAACACGAGCGACGAGTTACCACCGGCGAGCGCCAGCATCGAGTCCCACACGCCGTGAATCAGGATCGGAACCACGATCAGCGCCAGCCCCCGTCCAATTCTGCGGGGTTGCGCAGGGGTGCCGATCAGATAGATCACGCCGGCACAAAAGAGTGCGGTGAAGAGAGGGTGCGAAACGATGTCGGAAAATGTGCGGGTGGCAATGGAACCGATCAGCCCGTCGGTTTGGTGGGCACCGAAACCCTGCGTCGCACCGGAAACCGAGTACAGGAAGTCTTCGCTGACTTGAAATCCCAGGCCGATGAATGCTCCGAGCAGCAGACCGTCCGTGGCGGTGCGAACCAGTCGCGGCGCAAGTGCGAGGAGCACGACGATGCCGATGCCCTTGGCAGTTTCCTCCACGAATGGCGCCGAGAGTCCGGCATGCCAATCCTGAGCCCACACCTGCCCGAACAGCTTCGTGTAGAGCGACCCGAGCGCACTGTTCCCGGAGATCGCAATGGTGAATGTTGCTGCGGTGGCGCCCCATACAAATCCCGCCAGCACCAATCCCACCGGTTGGCGCTCATACCGGTCGACGTGCCGGAACCACCACGTCCACACCGCCGCGCTGATGACGCCGACGACGCCGGCAACAAGAAGCGCTTGCCCGAAGTAGCCCGAATAGGGCGTGAACATCTGCCACGCCTTGACCACGCCCGCGCCGCACATCCACAGATATATCCAAAACACCACGTTGCGAGGCTGGAAGAATCGAAACTTCTCCCCCCAGGCTGTCGCTTCGAGTGCTCGGGAGCGATTTTCGAGCAGGTCGGTGCTCACTTGGTGTCTCCCTCGGTGGTGCCGATCGACGCGATCATGTCGGCGATTTCCTGACTGCGGACTGCGATCTGATCGGGTGGACCGACTACCTGGACACGAATTCCCTTGCCGTCGACGACGAACGTCGTCACCGATCCCGCCGCGCGCGGGGTATCGAAGTTCACCTGGACACCGGTCAAACCACCATCTGTGGTGACGGGGTGACGCGCGCCGGAGACGGCGAGCACTGAACTTCCGTTCGTTGCGAGACTCACCGCGTCGACTTGCGAGAGGAGGTCATCGGCAGTTCCGGTGAAGGTGTCGGCGTCGGCAGCGACGGTGACGGTGCTGCTGGTCAGTTGCACCGGCGGCAGGGAATCGGATGCGCCGTGATCGTCGATGCGGAACCCGCTGTCGATGTTCCAGCCCGGTGTCGCGGTGAACGACACGTTTGCGGTGACGGCCAGTCGATCGCCGGCCACCGTCGGGTCCTCCGAGGAGACAGCCGAATCGATGGCGGGAACGATCACGACCCAGAGCAGCCACACTGCCAGGATCGCGACGGCATGCGGAAACACGCGTGTGTCGAGTCCGAGGAAGCGATGATCGGCCGGCGGTCGTCGATGCGGTCGGTGTTCGGGTTTGGACGGGATGCTCCCGATGATGCTCACAGATTACTATCGCAGAACCGAAAACCCGACGTTGTCCCAGGTAACGCCTGCGCCGGCCCACCGAAACCGTCTTACTGTTCCGGAAGTGTCAACGCTCACGCGGGTGACGATCCGGATGGCCTACTGATCCCGGAACTTCTCCATGTCGCGCCGCTCACGTTTGGTGGGGCGGCCGGCACCGCGGTCACGCCGGGGAATCGCCGCGATCAGTTCGGGCGACGGCGGCGGCGGGCTGTTGTCCTGCAGACATTCGGCGGCGACCGGCGGGCCGACGCGTTTGGCGACGGGGCGGACCACGACGACGATCCGTTCCAGGCCGGAGATCCGGACGCGCACCTCGTCACCGGGCTTGACCTGCGCCGACGCCTTGGCCGCAGAACCGTTGACGCGCACGTGCCCGGACCGGCACGCCGACGCCGACTGCGAGCGGGTCTTGAACAGGCGCACGGCCCACATCCAGCTGTCGAGGCGGGCGCTCGTCGGATCGGGTGTCGGGGTAGGCACGTCGCCCAGGCTACCGAGAGCGCCGCCGACCGGAATCGTCCCTCGTGGTGGGAACCCGGCGTGCAACCCCCCGAGGAACGATCCGCCCTGCAAGAGGCTGGTTTCACGGCCTGCTGAAAGTCCCCGATCCGCGGAAACGACCCGCTGGGCGGGAGAGTCCGCTGCCGCGTGGTTCACACCGCCATAGCGTGAATTCATCGCAAGAACCGTGAGGTCCGGTCCGATTCGGGGCTCGGGCGCCTCACGCTCGTGGAAGGACAGTTTCGTGAACGGACAGGATTCGGCACCAGAGGTCACCGCGTCGTGCGACGTGGTCGTGGTCGGCGCGGGTATCGCCGGCATCTACGCGATCCACCGCTTCCGCCGGCAGGGCCTGACGGTCCGCGCGTTCGAGGCCGCGTCGGGTGTGGGCGGCGTCTGGTACTGGAACCGCTACCCCGGCGCCCGCTGCGATGTCGAGTCCGTCGACTACTCCTACTCGTTCTCACCCGAACTCGAGCAGGAATGGAACTGGAGCGAGAAGTACGCCACCCAGCCGGAGATCCTGGCCTACATCGAGCACGTCGCCGACCGCTTCGACATCAAGCGCGACATCGCGTTCGACACGCGCGTCACCTCCGCGACCCTCGACGAGGAGACCCTGCGCTGGACCGTCCGCACCGACCACGGCGATGTGGTCTCGGCCCGCTTCTTCGTCACTGCCGTCGGCCCGCTGTCGAACGCCAACACGCCTCCGTTCGACGGGCTCGACACTTTCGCCGGCGACGTCTTCCACACTGCGCGGTGGCCGCACGAGAACGTCGACTTCACCGGTAAGCGGGTCGGCGTGATCGGCACGGGATCCTCAGGCATCCAGTCGATCCCGTTCATCGCCGAGCAGGCCGACAAGCTGTTCGTCTTCCAGCGGTCCGCCAACTACAGCGTTCCCGCCGGCAACGCCGCGCTGGACGACGCCATCCGCGCCGAGCAGAAGGCCACCTATCCCGAGCGCCGGCGCCTGTCCCGTGAGTCCGGCGGCGGATCCCCGCACCGCGCCCACCCCAAGAAGACCCTCGAGGCGTCCGAAGAGGAACGCCGCGCCGCCTACGAGGAGCGCTGGAAGCTCGGCGGCGTCCTCTACTCCAAGACCTTCCCCGACCAGATGACCGACCTGGCCGCGAACGACACCGCCCGCGAGTTCTGGGAAGAAAAGGTGCGCGCCGTCATCGATGATCCGGCGGTCGCCGAGTTGCTGATCCCCAACGACCACGCGATCGGCGCCAAGCGCATCGTCACCGACAGCGGCTACTACGAGACCTACAACCGCGACAACGTCGAACTCGTGAACCTCAAGGCCGCACCGATCGTCGGCATGGACGAGACCGGCATCAACACCACCGACGCCCACTACGATCTCGACGCGATCGTCCTCGCCACCGGCTTCGACGCCATGACCGGTTCACTCGACAAGCTCGAGATCGTCGGACGAGACGGCCTTGCCCTGAAGGACAAGTGGGCGGCCGGCCCCGAGACGTACCTCGGACTCGGTATCGAGGGCTTCCCCAACTACTTCAACCTCACCGGCCCGGGCAGCCCGTCCGTGCTGGCGAACATGGTGCTGCACTCCGAACTCCACATCGACTGGATCGCCGACGCCATCGCTTACCTCGATGCCCGCGGCGCCGCCGGCATCGAGGGCACCCCCGAGGCCGTCGCCGACTGGGTGGAGGAGTGCCGCACCCGCGCCGAAGCATCGCTGCTCAACGCGGCGAACTCGTGGTACCTCGGTGCCAACATCCCCGGCCGTCCACGGGTGTTCATGCCGTTCCTCGGCGGCTTCGCGGCCTACCGCGACATCATCACCGCGGTAGCGGATTCCGGCTACAAGGGCTTCGCGATCCTGGAGGGGTGATCGCCGTATGACGACGTCGGCCCGGCACCTGTGGTGAGGTGCCGGGCCGACGCCGTCTGTACTACTTGGAGAGGTTGAGATCCACCGCGGCGCGCACGAGCGCGATGAAGGCGTCGCCGTCGATCTCGTCGTCCTCGTGGAAGTCGATGGCGCGTCTGGTGTTGCCCTCGAGGCTCGAATTGAACATCTCCGACGGGTCGTCCAGCGACGCCCCCTTGGCGAAGGTCGCCTTGACGACCTGCTTGTAGGTCTCACCGGTGCAGATCATTCCGGCGTGCGACCATGTCGGCACCCCGCGCCATTTCCATTCCTCGACGATCTCGGGGTCGGCCTGTTTCACCAACTCCCGGATCCGCGCCAGTTTCTCACCGCGCCAGTCACCGAGTTCCTCGATGCGCTGATCGATCAGGTCGGACGGCGCGAGTCCGCCGGTGTCGTTCGTCGAACCGCTCTTGGCCATGGTCGTCGGTCGCTCTCGTCGAGTTGTCCGGGTTCACCCGAGTATCGGCGAAATCAGCACCGCGCGCAGCGGAAACCGCGTCCGGATCGCGTCAGAAGGGATGCCCCATGATCACCGCGAGCAGCTGGAACGGCATCGCCAGGAACATCGAGCCCACGTAGAGCGAATACCTGATCGGATCACCCGCGAGGTATCCCTCGGCGAGCCAAGAGGTGATGTCTGCAGCCGAACCCATCGTTGCCACCCTTCAGTAGTCGATTCACCTGTTCTGTCGCCGGCGAGCGCGCAAACGTTTCGGTCCGGTTTTCGCGTTACGGCCGGTACCGCTCGTGTTAGGTTCCTCGAGCAGTCGGGACGTCATACCGGGCGAGAGGGCTCACGCGTGCGAAAGTTGTTCGCAGGACTGGTCATAGCGATATCGGGTGCGTTACTGGTCGGCGGCACGGCCCAGGCCGCGCCTGCTCCCCCGCTGCCGGTACCGGACGGGTTCTTCTCCGGCATCCTGCCGGAGCTCGTCAACCCCGCCGGATCACTGCCGGGCTCCAACGACTTCTCGTGCAGGCCGACGGCTGAGCATCCCGAGCCGGTGATCCTGGTGCACGGCACCGGTGGTGGGCAGCAGACCAATTGGGGCAAGTACGCGCCGCTGCTCGCGAACGAGGGCTACTGCGTCTTCTCCCTGACGTACGGCACCGCGCCCGGCGTGCCGTGGCCGTTGACTGCGATCGGCGGGATGCTTCCGATGGAGCAGAGCGCGCAGCAGTTCGGCGACTTCGTCGAGCGCGTGCTCGCCGCCACCGGGGCGAAGAAGGTGAACATCATCGGGCATTCGCAGGGCACGCTGATGCCCAGCTATTACGTCAAGTTCCTCGGCGGCGCCGACAAGATCGACAAGTACGTCTCCCTCGCCCCACTGTGGAAGGGCGTCGACGCGCTCGGCGTCTCGCAGCTGGCACCGGCGGTCAAGCGGGCGGGTCTTCAGCAGGTGCAGGCCGATACGGTCGAGAAGCTGTGCGGCGCCTGCTTCCAGATGGCCAAGGGCACCGACTTCATGAACAAGATGAACGAGGGCGGGCCGTACGTGCCGCAGGTGACGTACACGAACATCATGACCCGCTACGACGAGGCCGTCGTGCCGTACACGGCGGGCTTCGTGGAGGCGCCCAACGCCACCAACATCGTCGTGCAGGACGGGTGTGCGCTCGACTACGCCGAGCACGCGGGCATCGCAGCCGATCCGATCGCTGCGACGCACGTCCTCAACGCGCTCGACCCGGCGCATCCACGTCCGGTGCCGTGCTTCTTCGTCCCGCCGTTCACGGGCTGACACGACTCCGCCCCCTCACCGGAGTCCGGTGAGGGGGCGGAGCATCACTGCTAGCCGAGCACCAGGTGATCGCCGTCCTCGGAGACGGTCACCGGCACGGTGTCGCCGTCGCGGACAGTGCCCGCGAGCAGCAGCTTGGCCAGCTGGTCGCCGATCGCCTGCTGGATGAGCCGACGCAGCGGACGCGCGCCGTACTGCGGGTCGTAGCCGCGCACCGCGAGCCACAGCCGCGCCCCGTCGGACACCTCCAGCGTGAGCCGCCGCGCCGCGAGCCGGGTTGCCAGCTGGTCGAGCTGGATGTCGACGATCGACTCGAGCTGCTCCTCCGACAGCGGATCGAAGACGACGACGTCGTCGAGCCGGTTGACGAACTCCGGCTTGAACTTCGACCGGACCGCCGCCATCACCTGGTCCCGGTCACCGCCCGCCCCGAGGTTGGAGGTGAGGATCAGGATCGTGTTCCGGAAGTCGACCGTGCGGCCCTGTCCGTCGGTGAGCCGGCCGTCGTCGAGCACCTGCAGCAGGATGTCGAACACGTCCGGGTGTGCCTTCTCGACCTCGTCGAACAGCACGACGCTGTACGGGCGTCGCCGCACCGCCTCGGTGAGCTGGCCGCCCGACTCGTAGCCGACGTAGCCGGGAGGTGCACCGACGAGTCGTGCGACCGAGTGCTTCTCGCTGTACTCGGACATGTCGATACGCACCATCGCGCGTTCGTCGTCGAACAGGAAGTCCGCCAACCCCTTCGCGAGCTCGGTCTTGCCGACGCCAGTGGGGCCGAGGAACAGGAACGATCCGGTGGGCCGATTCGGGTCGGCGACGCCGGCGCGGGCGCGGCGCACCGCGTCCGAGACTGCCTGCACCGCTTCGGTTTGCCCGACCACTCGCTTGCCGAGTTCGGTCTCCATCCGCAGCAGCTTGGCGGTCTCGCCCTCCATCATGCGGCCGGCGGGGATGCCGGTCCACGCGGCGACGACGTCGGCGACGTCGTCGGGGCCCACCTCCTCCTTGAGCATGACGGCACCGTCGGACGCGCCCTGGGAGGTGGCTGCCGCCGCCTCGAGTTCCTTCTCCAGCTCGGGAATCCGGCCGTAGCGCAGCTCGGCGACCTTGCCGAGGTCGCCGTCGCGTTCGGCGCGCTCCTCCTCGCCGCGCAGCGTCTCTAGCTGCTCCTTGACCTCGCGCACCGAGTCGATGGCGGTCTTCTCGTTCTGCCAGCGGGCGGTGAGCTGACGCAGCTTCTCGCGGTCGTCGGCCAACTCCTCGCGGAGCTTGACCAGCCGATCCTTCGACGCGGCGTCGGTCTCCTTCGACAGCGCCATCTCCTCGATCTCGAGGCGACGCACGGTCCGCTCCACCTCGTCGATCTCGACGGGGCGCGAGTCGATCTCCATGCGCAGGCGCGACGCGGCCTCGTCGACGAGGTCGATCGCCTTGTCCGGCAGGAAGCGCGACGTGATGTAGCGGTCCGAGAGGGTCGCGGCCGCCACCAGTGCGGAGTCGGTGATGCGCACGCCGTGGTGCACCTCGTACCGTTCCTTGAGGCCGCGCAGGATGCCGACGGTGTCCTCGACGGACGGTTCGCCGACCAGCACCTGCTGGAAGCGTCGTTCGAGCGCGGCGTCCTTCTCGATGTACTTGCGGTACTCCTCGAGCGTGGTGGCGCCGACCAGCCGCAGTTCGCCGCGGGCGAGCATCGGCTTGATCATGTTGCCTGCGTCCATCGCCGACTCGCCGGTCGCGCCGGCGCCGACGATGGTGTGCAGCTCGTCGATGAAGGTGATGACCTGGCCGGCCGAGTTCTTGATGTCGTCGAGCACGGCCTTGAGCCGCTCCTCGAATTCGCCGCGGTACTTGGCACCGGCCACCATCGACCCGAGGTCGAGCGAGATGACGGTCTTGCCGCGCAACGACTCCGGCACGTCACCGGCGACGATGCGCTGCGCGAGGCCCTCGACGATCGCAGTCTTGCCGACGCCGGGCTCACCGATCAGCACCGGGTTGTTCTTGGTGCGGCGGCTCAGCACCTGCACGACGCGGCGAATCTCGGTGTCGCGGCCGATCACCGGGTCGAGCTTGCCCTCACGCGCCCGGGCGGTGAGGTCGGTCGAGTACTTCTCGAGCGCCTGGTACGAGCCCTCCGGATCCGGGCTGGTGACGCGGGCACTGCCGCGGACGGAAGTGAACGCGTCACGCAGCGCCTCGGGGGTGGCGCCGTGGCCGACGAGGAGCTTCGCGACATCGGAACTTTCGGACGCGAGACCCACCATGACGTGCTCGGTGGAGACGTACTCGTCGTCCAACTCCGTCGCCAGGTGCTGGGCGGCGGTGATCGCGGCGATGGCCTCGCGGCCCAGTTGTGGCTGCGTGGTCGCGCCGGAGGCGCTCGGCAGCCGGTCGACCAAGACCTGCGCCTCGCGTCGCACCACCGTGGGGTCGACGCCGACGGCCTTGAGCAGCGGCGCGGCGATGCCGTCGGTCTGGTCGAGCAGCGCCACCAGCAGGTGCGCGGGACGAATGTCGGGGTTGCCCGCCGCGGACGCCGACTGCAGCGCAGCCGTCAGCGCGGCCTGGGTCTTGGTGGTGGGAGAGAACGAGTCCACGAGTCACCTTCCTTGCAACGAACGAACGTAAGCATTGTGCCGCGGCGGATGGATCCGCGCGGCTGTCGTTCTCCTCAACGAACGAAACCTTGAGTCTGTTCCGCTCAACTTCGACAATATCGGAGAGATTTCCCCCAGGCCGACAACCCCTCGAACAGCGCGGTCGGACTTTCGGTGCACACTTGTCGGTGTCCCCGGCACGATTCGCCGCCGAGGACCACGGAACACGCGAGGGAGGACGACGTGGACACGGCCGAGATCAGGCTCATCCGCTCACATTTCACTACCGTCACCGCGTCCCCCGAGCACCGTGACCGCTTCGCCCGCACCTTCTACACGCAGTTCTTCGGTCGCCTCCCCCAATGCCGGTCCCTGTTTCCGGCCGGCATGGACGCGCAGCGCGCCAAGCTGGTCTCGGCCGTCGAGTTCATCGTGCGCGGCCTCGACGACGTCGATCAGCTGCTGCCGTTCCTCGCGCAGCTCGGCCGCGACCACCGCAAGTACGGCGTGGAACGCGAGCACTACGCCGCCGCGGGAAATGCCCTGCTCGACGCGATCCGCGAGGCGGACTCCGACGAACCGTGGACCCCGCAGGCCGATTCGGCGTGGCGCGAACTGGTCGCGCTGATCACCACCACGATGTCCGACGCCGCCGACGCCGACGACTTCCCCGCACTGTGGGAGGCCACGGTCGTCAGCCACGAGCGGGTACTGCGCGATCTGGCGGTCATCCGGCTCGAGTGCGACTCACCCATCCCGTACGCGGCCGGCCAGTACGTGAGCGTGCAGATTCCGCAGCGCCCGCAGATGTGGCGGTATCTGTCGCCCGCGATGCCGACGAACCCGTTCGGCCAGATCGAGTTCCACGTGCGACGAGTCTCCGGCGGCTGGGTGAGCCCGGCGATGGTCAACGAGACCGCGGTCGGCGACCGCTGGCAGCTCAGCTCGCCACTGGGCGGCCTGCAGGTGGATCTGCAGAGCGATCGGGACGTGCTGATGATCGCGGGCGGCACCGGCCTGGCCCCGCTGCGCGCCCAGGTCATGGACATGGCCCACCGCGGCATCAATCCACGCGTGCACCTGTTCGTCGGCGGCGCCTACCCGTGCGACCTGTACGACATCGAGACGCTCTGGCACCTGTCGCTGAGTAACCCGTGGCTCACCGTCGTCCCCGTCACCGAGGAGGACGAGAACCCGTGGTGGCACCCGTATCCCAGCCCGGAGCCACCGCACGGAATGCACCAGCGCTTGCGCGGGCCGATGGGCGCGGTGGTGAGCAGCTTCGGCTCGTGGGCCGATCGTCAGATCCAGATCTGTGGATCCCCCTCGATGGTCAAGACCACGGCGTACGCGCTGCAGCGAGCGGGAACGCCGGTCGAGGCGATCTCGTACGATCCGCTGCGCTGACGAAACGGACCACTCAGCGGGAGAGGCTGTCGCTTCCCCGCCCCGGCAAGACTATTGGCGTCGAAAAACACTGCCGCACAGTTTCATTCATTCGACGCCCCGCCGGGCTACATCGTTGACGTAATCCATGTCACAGCCCTAGTGTCGGCGCATCCAAGCATTCGCTTGCCATCCGTCGTGTCTCCATTGGAGGAAACTGACATGAAGATTCGGCACTCTGCGCTCGTGGCGGCCCTGTCGGTGTCCGCCCTCGCCGTCGCGGGCTGTTCAGGCTCGGCATCCGGCGACGAGGCGTCGGACACCGGGCCGTTCCGCGTCCTCGTCACCGGAGCGATCAGCGGTCAGGGCTCACTCGCCGCCAACGCGCAAACCTCGATCCTCGCGGCGAAGGCGGGCGCGGAGCAGATCAACAAAAGCGGCGGGATAGGTGGCCGCCAAGTGGAACTCACCGTCACGGACGACGGCGGTGACGCCACCAAGGCCGTGTCGAACCTGCGGGACGCCGTCAATTCCGGGAAGAAGCCGGATCTCTACCTCAACTCGGGTCCGTCGACGGTCTCGGCCGCGACGCTGCCGATTCTGAAGCAGAACAAGATCCTCTCGTTCAACGTGGGACCCACCGCGGACTCGTCCGACCCGGGGCAGTTCCCGCTCAACTTCGACCTGTCGCCGTCCCCGACCGAATACGCGGTGTCCATCGCCCGGTACGCGAAGAGCAAGGGTTATCAGCAGGTCGGCGTCATCCACGGCAGCAGCGCCTACGGTGAGGCGTTCGGCAAGTCCATGGAGTCCACGCTGTCCGACGAGGGTGTCAGCCAGTCGGGTACCGAGGAGTACGACGTCGCCGCCCTCGACATGTCCGCCCAGTTGCAGGCATTGAAGAACAAGGGCACCCAGGCGCTTGTCGTCGACGCCTACGGGGCGCCCCTGGGCTATCTCCTGTCGAGCCTCGAGCGCTTGGACTGGAACATTCCACTGATCGGCAACACGTCCGTCTCGGGTACCGCGCTCGTCGCGAAGCCCGCGCCCGACGTCGCACTGGGCACCCGCGCGGCCTCCAACCTCGTCATGCAGGTGTTCCCGAGCACCGTGTACGACCCGGCCGACACGACCGTCAACACGATGGTGAACTCCATGGCCGCGATGGGCTCCATTCCGTCGACGCTGATCCTGGCCGACAACTACGACCCGTTCGGTCTCGTCGCGGCCGCTGCCGACAAGGTGGGCTCGACGTCGGATCCCCAGAAGCTCGCGGAAGCGCTCGAGGACCAGCAGGTGCTCGACGACGCCGCGACGGCGTTCCTCCCCCGCTACCACTACACGTCGGAGTCGCACGCGCCCAACCTCGGCGACGACGGATACCGCTTCGTGCCGCCGAGCAAGCTGCTCAACGGCCAATACGGCAATCCCGCCGCATGAACAGGAGGACACCGACCATGACGACCCGACCACTGCACGCGGCGCGGCCCGCCCCCGACGGCCCACTGGAAGATCGGCTCGCGGCGGTCGAGGACACCCTCGCCATCCTGCAACTCGAGGGGGCCTACTCGCCGGCCTGGGATTCCGGAGATGCCGCCGCATGGGCGGGCCTGTTCACCGACGACGGCGAATTCGAACTGGTCGAGGTGGGCGGCATCCCGGGCACGACGATCCGGGGCCGGGACGCGCTCCGGCAATTCTGCGTCGATTTCACCGCCCACACGTCGGGCATCCACCTGCTCAACACGCCGTCCATCGTGCTCGACGGCGACGAGGCGACGGCCCGAGTTCATTTCGAGTTCCGATCCGGCGCCTCGTCGGGCAACGAGACGCGTCACGCACACGTCGCGGGGCACTACACGGTGCGATATCGGCGCACACCGGACGGATGGCGGATCGCGCACCGGAGCGAGGTGGCGGTCCGACGCGACCGCAGTTGGTTCCACTCGTACTGAGACCGGTCGGCGGTACGCTCGCTGCGGAAGCAGCCCGTGTCGCCGACCGGAGGAGATCCGATGCCCGATCGTCCGATTCTGGTTCTCGCTGCCACCGGAGGGCAGGGCCGTGCAGTCGGTACCGCACTGCTCGAACGAGATGCTCCGCTACGCGCCCTGGTGCGCAATCCGAACTCCGCCGGCGCACGAACCCTCGTCGAGCGCGGCGCCGAGATCGTCACCGGGTCACTCGACGACGCGGATTCGTTGGCCGCCGCGATGACGGACGTTGCGGCGGTCTTCGCAATGACGACACCGTTCGAGTCCGGTGTGGACGCCGAGATCGAGCAGGGACACACGATCGTCACCGCCGCCGAACGGGCACGGGTGCCGCACCTCGTGTTCAGTTCGGTCGCGGGTGCGAACCAGGACAGCGGTGTCCCGCACTTCGAGAGCAAGGCCGTCATCGAGGCCGAACTGAGATCCAGCGGTCTGTCGCACACGATCCTCGGCCCGACGTACTTCTTCGACAACGCCCTCGGCGGTGCCGACCGGATCCGCACCGACGGCGTGCTCGATCTGCCGCTTCCCCCCGACCGGCCGCTGCAGCAGCTCGATCGCCGGGACCTGGGCGTCTTCGCCGCGCACGTCCTGGTCTCCCCCGAACCTTTTGTCGGACGCCGCATCGAACTGGCGAGCGACGCCCCCACTCCCGAGTCCATGGCCGCGGCCCTCACCGAGGCGATCGGCTCGCCGATCCGGTACGAGCAGCTGCCACTGGGCTCGATCGAAAGCCCCGACATGCACGCGATGTGGTGGTTCCTCAACGGCCCGGGTTACCAGGTCGACCTGGCCGGATTGCATTCGGAGTTCCCGGACGTGGGATGGACGTCGTTCGCGGACTGGGCGGGGCGCACCTTCGATCCGGCTCCGTGACAGCGGCGAACCGCACCACCGGGGACAATAGCGACATGCAGCAGGATTCCTGGACCGCGACCGTCGTCGAACATCACCGTCTCCGCAAGGATCTGGCGGTCGTGCGCCTCATCGGCGAGCCGGTCCCGTTCCGCGCCGGACAGTACGTCGACGTCACCGTTCCGCAGCATCCACGGCTGCCCCGACGGCTCTCGCCGGCTCTGCCGCCGTCGCTCGACGGCAGGTTCGAGTTCCACGTGCGCACCGTGCCGGGCGGGTGGGTGAGCCGCAGCATCGTCGAGGACACGCTCCCCGGCGATCAATGGCAGATCTCCTCGCCGCGGGGCGATCTCGCGGTCGACGTGGTCGGGCCGAGCGTCGTGATGGTCGCCGGCGGAACGGGGCTGGCCCCGCTGCGGTCGATCATCCTGAATCTCACGCAGGTCGAGAACCCGCCGCAGGTGTACCTGTTCGTGGGCGGACGCACCGCGGCCGACCTCTACGCGTCGGACATGCTGTGGATTCTCACGCAGGAATTGCCGTGGCTCACCACGGTTCCCGTCGTCGAGGACGTCACCGATCCGGGAACGGGCGACGAGTGGTACGACCGCATCGTCGCCGAGGTCGGACCCGTCAACTTCCACGAGGACGACCTGCTGGAGGGCACCCTCGCCGACGTGGTCGCGGGGCACGGCCCGTTCACCGACCACCAGGTGCTGGTGTGCGGTTCGCCGGCGATGGTGCAGACCACCCGAGACCGTCTGATCGCCACCGGAACCCCCGCCGACGCCATCCTCGCCGACCCGTTCTGAAACCCGCCCGTAGGCCTACGGCGTCACGTTCGGATCACAAAACCGACCAATCGTTCGCCCAATGGGAGGGCATCTTCCGCTGATTGCGCCTGCGTGGACACGATTCGAGACGCATCGATTCGGTCCACCCGGACCAGAGACGAAGGGAACCATGACACTGCAACAGGATTCGGCGACCGAGGGCGACGCGATCCGCGAGATCGAGTCGGACGGCGCGCCCACCCGATTCGCGCGCGGCTGGCACTGCCTGGGCCTGTCCGACACCTATCGGGACGGCAAGCCGCACTCGATCGAGGCGTTCGGCACCAAGTTGGTGGTGTTCGCGGACAGCACGGGCGATCTGAAGATTCTCGACGCCTACTGCCGGCACATGGGCGGCGATCTGAGCCAGGGCGAGATCAAGGGCGACACCGTGGCGTGCCCGTTCCACGACTGGCGTTGGGCCGGCAACGGCAAGTGCACCGACATCCCCTACGCCCGCCGGGTTCCGCCGGTCGCGAAGACCCGCGCGTGGACGACCCTCGACAAGAACGGTCAGTTGTTCGTGTGGAACGACCCGGAAGGCAATCCGCCGCCGGCCGAGGTCACCATTCCCGACATCGAGGGCTTCGGCTCCGACGAGTGGAGCGACTGGACCTGGAACGCGGTCCTGATCGAGGGGTCGAACTGTCGCGAGATCATCGACAACGTCGTGGACATGGCCCACTTCTTCTACATCCACTACAACATGCCGCGCTCGTTCAAGAACGTCTTCGAGGGCCACATCGCCAGCCAGGTCATGAGTTTCACGCCGCGCACCGACGTCGTGCTCGACATCGATTTCGGTGTCGACAACGTCTCGCGCTCGGACGCGTCCTACTTCGGGCCGTCCTACATGATCGACCAGCTGTGGACGGACACCCCGGACGGCACCATCGAGACGGTCCTCATCAACTGCCACTACCCGGTGACGCCGACGTCGTTCGTGCTCCAGTACGGCGTGATGGTCAAGCGCCTGCCCGGCATGGAGCGCGCGCAGGCCGAGGAGATGGCCCAGGGGTTCGGGGCGGGTACCGAGGCCACGTTCGAGCAGGACATCGCGATCTGGAAGAACAAGGCGTCCATCGACAATCCGCTGCTGTGCGAGGAGGACGGTCCCGTCTACCAGTTGCGCCGCTGGTACCAGCAGTTCTACGTCGACGTCGCCGACATCACCCCGGACATGGTCAACCGGTACGAGTTCGAGATCGACACCGCGCGTTCGGCGACGCGCTGGGAACAGGAGATGGCCGAGAACATCGCGGCACGTGAACAGGCCGGCTCGGCGTAGCCGGAGGCCGAACACAGCTCGCCCCGGCTGCATGGGGGGTCGGGGCGAGCTGCACTCTCACGGCGGGTCGGTGTCACACTGAGCGGGCGGACCCCTGCCAGAACTGCGCGCGCAGCGCCTTCTTGTCGAGCTTGCCGAGCGGGGTGAGCGGCAGTGCGTCGACGAAGTCGACCGACTTGGGGGCGTGCACCGAACCCTTTGCCGTCCGGACACGTTCGACAAGCTCGGCCACCTCGACGGTCTGGCCGTCGCGCAGCACGACGCATGCCTTGACGGCCTCGCCCCACTTCTCGTCCGGCACACCGACCACGGCGACCGACGCCACCGCGGGATGCCCGGAGATGACGTCCTCGATCTCGCGCGGGAACACGTTGAAGCCGCCCGTGACGATCATGTCCTTCTTGCGGTCGACGATGTAGAGGAAGCCCTCCTTGTCGGCGCGCGCGATGTCGCCGGTGTGCAGCCACCCGCCGCGCAGCGCCTCGGCCGTCTCGTCCGGCTTCTTCCAGTAGCCCTTCATCACGAGGGGTCCGCGGACGCAGATCTCGCCGAGTTCGCCGCGGGCCACCTCGTTCAGGTCGTCGTCGAGCAGTCGGACGTCGAGCCACGGCACCGGACGTCCACACGACGCGAGGCGCTCGACGTTGTCCGGATCGTGCTCCTCCTTGCGCATGACGGAGATCGTCATGCCGCACTCGCTCTGACCGAAGTACTGGAAGAAGATGGGGCCGATCTTCGCGATGCCCTCCTGCAGGCGGGACGGCGACATCGCGGCGGCGCCGTAGAACAGTGTCTGCAGGCTCGACACGTCCCGGGTCTTCAGGTCCGGGTGATCGAGCAGCATGTAGATCATGGTGGGCACCAGCATCGTCGAGGTGATCTTGTACTTCTCGATCGCCTCGAGCACGGCGCCCGGCTCGAATCCGGGAAGCACCACCAGCGAACCGCCGCGCATCAGCGTCGGCACGAAGAACGCCATCCCGGCGTGCGAGAGCGGAGTGCAGGCCAGGAAGCGCATCTCGTCCGGGAACTGCCACTCGGCCATCTGGATCTGCGGCAGCGTGACGCCGGAGCGGAACGTGTTGACGACGCCCTTCGGCTTGCCGGTCGTGCCACCGGTGTAGACCATGCTCGACGGGTCGTCGCCGTCGACGTCGGCGGCCACGAGACGCTCGGGGGTGAACGTCGCCGCCAGCGCGAGCACATCGGTGCCCACCTCGGACGGGCCGAGGGAGAACAGGTTCTTCAGCGACGGCACCGAGGCCTTCAGTTCGGCCGCCCGGTCCTCGAACGCGGCAGGATCGAAGATCAGCGTCTCGATCTCGGCGTCGCCCAAGATGTAGCTGTGATCGTCGACCGAGCCCATCGGCGCCAGCGCGGTATTGCGGCAGCCGAGGATCATCTGCGAGCCGACGCTGATGAGCACCTCGGGACGGTTCTTCGACAGCATCGCAACGGTGGAGCCCTTACCGACGCCGAGCGACTCCAGGGCCTGCCCGAAACAGCTGATCTGATCGCGCATCTGGCCACCGGTGAGCACGACGTCGCCGAGGTAGAGCGCCGGCCGGTCGGCGTTGCGGTCGAGCGCGGTGATCAGCAGGTCCGCCAGGAAACGCGGGCGGTGGAGGAGATCGGCGGAAGCGTCGGTCATGTGTGTTTCCTTCTGCGTGCACGGAAGGCGATGGCAGCGCTGCGCGCGCCCGTCGCGCCGGGTCGGCCGGTGTGGCCCGGGTCACCGACACGATAACCGGATTTCAGTGCAACTGGAACCTGTTACACCGGCTCGGCTTCACCCCCACCCCTTCGCGTTTTGCGCACTTATCGCGCTTCCAGGGCGCGAGAACTCGCGCCGAGTGCGCAAAACGCGGGAAAAGGGAGCCGCTCAGTTGCGCCCGTCGAACAATGCGTCGGGGCGCAGCTTCTCGCTCAGCACCCGCGCACGTTTGGACGCCAGGCGCTCGAACGCCTCGGGGTGGGTGAGGATCCAGAACTCGTCGCGCGCGACGCCGTCGAACAACAGTTTCGCGGCCTCGTCCGGCGTCATGCCCTCCCGGATCTGGTCGCGCCAGAACCCGGCGTCGGTGGTGGTCCCGTCGTGGACAGGGGCGTCCTCGAAGATGCGGGTTGCCACCTGGCCGGGGCTGAACACCGACACCGCGATCTGCGGGAACGCCTCCGCGCACTCGAGATACACGCACTCGGTGAGCGCCTGCACGCCGTGTTTGGTCGCCGCGTACGCCGTCATCCGCGGCGTGATCGCGATGCCGCCCACCGAACAGGTGTTGACGATGTGCGACGGCTGGGGGTCGGCGCCCATGCGCGGAACGAACGACCGGATGCCGTGGAAGACCCCGTTGAGGTTCACGTCGACGACGCGGCGCCACTCGTCGGCCGGGACCTCCCACGTGAACCCGAGCGACTCGAGGCCCGCGTTGTTCAGCAGCAGTGTCACCGAACCGAACTCGTCGTATGCGGCGTCGGCGAGGGCGTCGACCGCGGCGGCGTCGCGCACGTCGGTGGGCACCGCGAGCACGGCGTGACCGGCCGACCGCAGATCGTCGGCGACGGCGCCGCACCGTTCGGCGGAGATGTCGGCGAGCACGACGTTCATGCCCAGCGACGCCGCCTGGCGCGCGGCGCCCTCGCCGATACCGCTGCCGGCACCGGTCACGACCGCGGTGCGGCCCCGCAGATCCTCGAGCCTCATGGGTCTCCTCCTACTTCACGCAGTGACCGGCATCGACCGGCAGCGTGACACCGGTGATGTAGCGGGATTCGTCGGACGCGAGGAACAGGCTGGCGTTCGCGATGTCCTCGGGCTCGATCATCGCCACCGGCAGCAGGTGCATCGACCGCGTTCCCGCCTCGAACTGCTCCTGCGTCGGCTCCTCGACCCCCGGGCAGAAGGTCCGCATCGTGGAGGGGTTCTGGATCATCGTGGTCCGGGTGTTCGCCGGATGGATCGTGTTGACTCGCACGCTGTGCGGCGCAAGCTCGTTCGCGAGCGACTTCATGAGCCCCACGACGCCGTGCTTGGCGGCCGTGTAGTGCCCGACGCTCACCAGGCCACGCAGGCCCGCGATGGAACTGATCAGCACGATCGAACCGCCGCGCTCCCCGTCGACGATGTGCGGGATGCCGGCCTTGCAGGTGCGCCACACGCCGGTGAGGTTGACGTCGAGCATGGTCTGCCAACGCTCTTCGCCCATCTCGACGGCCGCGCCGGACGAGCTGATGCCCGCCGTCGCGCAGATGACATCGAGCCGGCCCAGCGCCTCGACGCCCTCCGCCACCGCGGCGTCGAGCGCCTGCTGGTCGCGGACGTCGGCCTCGAACGCGCAGATCTTGCGGCCGAGCGACTCCACGAGCCGCACCGTCTCGGCGAGATCCTCCGGGGACGCGCCGGGGGTGGTCGAATGTTCGACGGCCGCGCACACGTCGACGGCGATGACGTCGGCGCCCTCCTCCGCGAACCGCACCGCCTGCGCGCGGCCCATTCCCCGCGCGGCGCCGGTGATCAGCGCGACCTTGCCTTCGAGACGCCCGCTCATCACGCCACCTTCTGAGTCTGACCGGCGTCGATGACCATCTGCAGGCCTGTGACGTAGCGGGATTCGTCCGATGCCAGGAACAGCACCGCGTTGCTCACGTCGATCGACTCCACCCACGGCACGGGCAGCAGCATCCGCTGCGAGAGCACCTCCGCGACATCCGCCTCCGTGGGGTTCTCCAGGTCCGGCCGCAGGCGGGCGAACGTGGCGGGATTGATCGTCATGGGTGTCGCGACGGCGCCGGGATGGATGGTGTTGACCCGGATCGACCGCTTGCCCAATTCGTTCGCGAGGGTCTTGGCGAGACCGGTGATCGCGTGCTTGGCGGCCGAGTAGTGCGATGCGCCGGGCACCGCCTTGATCGCCGCGGTCGAACTGACGATGACGACGGATCCACCGGCCGGATTCAGCTCCGCCACACCCGCCTTCACGGTGTGCCACGTGCCGGTGATGTTGACGTCGATCGACCGGTTCCAGATCGCATCGTCGATGGTCCACGACGGCCCGGGGTTGTCGCAGATGCCGGCGTTGGCGACGACGGTGTCGAGCGGTCCCAGTTCACGCACGCCCGCCTGCACGGCCGCGGTGACCGCGTCGAAGTCGCGGATGTCAGCGGTGCCGATCACCGCACGCCGCCCCAGTTCCCGCACGAGGCGCGCGGTCTCGGCCAGGTCGGCCTCGGGCTGCTGCCCGGGCAGGTCGATCGCGAGGATGTCCGCGCCCTCCTCGGCGAGACGAACCGCATGCGTTCGCCCCATGCCCTTACCTGCGCCCGTGATGAGCACGACCTTGCCTGCCATTCGTGTCATGGTCAGTCCTTTCGCCCGTGGCGACGCTAGCCAGCGGAATGGACGCGGCGGCAGAGATCGTCCCGCGTGATGGGAGAGCTCGCCGAAATCGACGCGACCGCCCGCGCCGCGACCTGGGGCTATACCACAACTTTCGAGGTGTTCCATCCAGCGGGAGAAGCCCTTCCCGCGCGACACGCCGCAGAGTTCTATGAGGCGCATCACAGGACAGCCCCCTGATGGCACGGAGGAAACATGTCACTCGACACCGCTCCCACCAACGGCTCAGCCGCCGACAACGACGAGATCCGCGAGATCGAGGCCGCCGCACCGCCCACCCGCTTCGCGCGCGGATGGCACTGCATCGGACTCACCCGGAACTTCAAGGACGGCAAGCCCCACTCGATCGAGGCGTTCGGCACCAAGCTCGTCGTGTTCGCGGACAGCAAGGGTGACCTCAAGGTCCTCGACGCATACTGCCGGCACATGGGCGGTGACCTGAGCCAGGGCGAGATCAAGGGCGATTCGATCGCGTGTCCGTTCCACGACTGGCGTTGGGGCGGCAACGGCAAGTGCACCGACATCCCCTACGCCCGCCGAGTGCCCCCGCTCGCCAAGACGCGCGCGTGGACCACGCTCGAGAAGAACGGCCAGCTGTACGTCTGGAACGACCCGGAGGGCAACAAGCCTCCGGCCGACGTCACGATCCCGGACATCGAGGGCTACGGCTCCGACGAGTGGACCGACTGGAGCTGGAAGACTCTGCGCATCAAGGGTTCGCACTGCCGCGAGATCGTGGACAACGTCGTCGACATGGCGCACTTCTTCTACATCCACTACTCGTTCCCGCGCTACTTCAAGAACGTCTTCGAGGGCCACATCGCCACTCAGTACATGAAGTCCACGGGCCGCGAGGACATGGTCACCGGCACCAGCTACGACGATCCCAACGCGGAACTGCGTTCCGATGCCTCGTACTTCGGCCCGGCGTACATGATCGACTGGCTCGAGTCCGACGCCAACGGCCAGAAGATCGAGACCGTCCTCATCAACTGCCACTACCCGGTCAGCAACAACGAGTTCGTGCTGCAGTACGGCGCGATCGTCAAGAAGCTTCCGGGCCTGTCGAGCGAAGATGCCGAGAGTATGGCCGCGCAGTTCGCCGAGGGCGTCGAATTGGGCTTCGAGCAGGACGTCGAGATCTGGAAGAACAAGGCGCCCATCGACAACCCGCTGCTGTCCGAAGAGGACGGCCCGGTCTACCAGCTGCGTCGCTGGTACCAGCAGTTCTACGTCGACGTCGAGAACGTCACCGAGGACATGACCAAGCGCTTCGAGTTCGAGATCGACACCAC